>CP011077.1 GCA_000963575.1 Klebsiella michiganensis | reverse complement strand
AGATGAAGCTGGGGGTGAGCCTACTCAACCGCACAACCCGGCAGCTAAGCCTGACGGAGGAAGGCGAACGCTACTTCCGTAATGTGCAGCAGATTCTGCAGGCGATGGCCGCCGCCGAAAATGAAGTGATGGAAAGCAAACAGACGCCGCGGGGATTATTGCGTATCGATGCCGCAACGCCGGTAATGTTGCATTTACTGATGCCGCTGATAAAACCGTTCCGCGAACGCTACCCGGAAATGACGCTCTCGCTTGTCTCTTCAGAAACGTTCATTAACCTCATTGAACGTAAAGTCGATGTGGCGATTCGCGTCGGCAATTTAACCGACTCGAGCCTACGTGCTCGTCCGCTCTTTAGCAGCTATCGCAAGATTATTGCTTCACCTGAGTATCTGGCGGCTCACGGCACGCCGGAGAGTGCCGCCGATCTGGTGAATCACGTCTGCCTCGGCTTTACAGAACCGTCCTCCCTTAACCGCTGGCCGGTTTCACAGGCGGATGGGCAGCTTTTTGAGATAAAGCCAGGGTTATCTTCGAATAGCGGCGAAACGCTTAAACAGCTGTGCCTGTCGGGGAACGGCATCGCCTGCCTGTCGGATTTTATGATTGATAGAGAGATTGAGAGCGGAGAATTTGTCGAGGTGCTTGCCGATAAGCTTTTACCGGTCAATATGCCTTTCAGCGCGGTGTACTACAGCGACCGTGCGGTCAGTACCCGTATCCGGGCCTTTATCGATTTTCTAAGCGAAGCGGTAAAACGGCCCCCTGAAGGGCCGTAATCTGGTTTAGTTATCCCACTCAGGAGCCAGGCCTTCAGGGCTTACCAGGCGGTCATTGCATTCCAGGGCAGCAATGGCCGCCATGTCTTCTGCATCCAGCTTTAGGTTCAGCGCCTGCAGGTTGCTTTCCAGATTCGCACGTTTGGTGGAAGAAGGAATAACCGCGTAACCCAGAGCCATCGCCCATGCCAGAATCACCTGTGCAGGCGTGGCCTGATGTTTCAGTGCAATGCGGCCAATGGTTTCATCCGCAAGTGCTTTACCATACGCCAGCGTCATATAGGACGTGATGTGGATGTTATGCTGTTTAGCCCATTCAACAACGGTGCGGTTTTGCAGGTATGGCGACAGTTCGATCTGGTTCGTCGCAATATTTTCAGCGCCAACAGCGTCAATGGCCTGCTGCATCAGCTCAACGGTAAAGTTTGAAATACCAATCTGACGAGTCAAACCAGCTTCTTTCGCTGCCAACAGCACCTGCATAAATTCAGCGACCGGTACGGCATCGTTTGGCGATGGCCAGTGGATCAGGGTCAGATCGACATAGTCAGTACGCAGTTTCGCCAGACTCTCTTTCAGACTTGGGATCAGTTTGTCTTTGCTAAGATTTTCAATCCAGATTTTGGTGGTGATAAACAACTCACCGCGTGGAATACCGCTCTCCTCCAGAGCCTGGCCAACGGCCGCCTCGTTATCATAGATTTGTGCAGTATCTACCGCGCGATAGCCCAGCTCCAGTGCAGTTTTAACCGATGCGATGACGACGTCGTCTTTCAGGCGGAAAGTGCCCAGACCGAATGCAGGAATTGCCATTATTAACCTCATTATAGGATGTGCGTTTGTATGAGGCTGAGTATGCCGGGGAGCACTTTGGTTAAAAAGACGGATAAATGCAGAAGATTTTTGCTAAATCAGCAACAATGTCGCGGTTGATGATGGAATTTAAAAGACAAAAAAAGCCCTGAGTCTAAGACTCAGGGCTTAAATAAGTGGCGGAACGGACGGGACTCGAACCCGCGACCCCCTGCGTGACAGGCAGGTATTCTAACCGACTGAACTACCGCTCCACCGAATTTTTCTACAACTACCGGTTTGTTGCCCCGGTTTACTGCTTAATTTGATGCCTGGCAGTTGATGAACTTCCGTTCACCCTACGGGCCGCTGCTTCGCAGCGTTCAGACTCACCTTTCGGTTCGTCAGTCCTACTCTCTGAGAGTAGTGAACTGCCTCGTATTACTGACCATTACTGCTAATTTGATGCCTGGCAGTTCCCTACTCTCGCATGGGGAGACCCCACACTACCATCGGCGCTACGGCGTTTCACTTCTGAGTTCGGCATGGGGTCAGGTGGGACCACCGCGCTACGGCCGCCAGGCAAATTCTGTTATTGACCGTCACTTCGTGACCATCAATATAATCCTGAACTAAGCTGAAAATCTCTCTCTAAAAACACCTTCGGTGTTGTAAGGTTAAGCCTCACGGATCATTAGTACTGGTTAGCTCAACGTATCGCTACGCTTACACACCCAGCCTATCAACGTCGTAGTCTTCAACGTTCCTTCAGGACTCTCAAGGAGTCAGGGAGAACTCATCTCGGGGCAAGTTTCGCGCTTAGATGCTTTCAGCGCTTATCTTTTCCGCATTTAGCTACCGGGCAATGCCATTGGCATGACAACCCGAACACCAGTGATGCGTCCACTCCGTCCTCTCGTACTAGGAGCAGCCCCCCTCAATTCTCCAGCGCCCACGGCAGATAGGGACCGAACTGTCTCACGACGTTCTAAACCCAGCTCGCGTACCACTTTAAATGGCGAACAGCCATACCCTTGGGACCTACTTCAGCCCCAGGATGTGATGAGCCGACATCGAGGTGCCAAACACCGCCGTCGATATGAACTCTTGGGCGGTATCAGCCTGTTATCCCCGGAGTACCTTTTATCCGTTGAGCGATGGCCCTTCCATTCAGAACCACCGGATCACTAAGACCTGCTTTCGCACCTGCTCGAGCCGTCACTCTCGCAGTCAAGCTAGCTTATGCCTTTGCACTAACCTCACGATGTCCGACCGTGATTAGCTAACCTTCGTGCTCCTCCGTTACGCTTTAGGAGGAGACCGCCCCAGTCAAACTACCCACCAGACACTGTCCGCAACCCGGATCACGGGTCTACGTTAGAACATCAAACATTATGGGGGGGGTGGGTCGAGGGGGGCTGGCGGGCAGGCTGGCGGGGGCGCGGGGGGGGCTCCGACGGATCCGAGGGGTCAAGGGTCAGTGTGGAGGGTGGAGCTAGAGTGGGGGGGGGGGGGTCTTTCCGTCTTGCCGCGGGTACACTGCATCTTCACAGCGCATTTCAATTTCACTGAGTCTCGGCGTGGAGACAGCCTGGCCATCATTACGCCATTCGTGCAGGTCGGAACTTACCCGACAAGGAATTTCGCGTACCTGTAGGACCGTCTATAGTTACGGCGCGCCGTTCTACCGGGGCTTCGATCAAGAGCTTCTCCTTACGGATAACCCCATCAATTAACCTTCCGGCACCGGGCAGGCGTCACACGCGTATACGTCCACTTTCGTGTTTGCACAGTGCTGTGTTTTTAATAAACAGTTGCAGCCAGCTGGTATCTTCGACTGCCTTCAGCTCCACCCGCGAGGGGTTTCACTTACCCGACAGCGTGCCTTCTCCCGAAGTTACGGCACCATTTTGCCTAGTTCCTTCACCCGAGTTCTCTCAAGCGCCTTGGTATTCTCTACCTGACCACCTGTGTCGGTTTGGGGTACGATTTAATGTTACCTGATGCTTAGAGGCTTTTCCTGGAAGCAGGGCATTTGTTAGCTTCAGCACCGGTAGTGCCTCGTCGTCACACCTCAGCGTTAACAGAAGTCCGGATTTACCTAAACTTCCCGCCTACATGCTTAAACCGGGACAACCGTCGCCCGGCTAACATAGCCTTCTCCGTCCCCCCTTCGCAGTAACACCAAGTACAGGAATATTAACCTGTTTCCCATCGACTACGCCTTTCGGCCTCGCCTTAGGGGTCGACTCACCCTGCCCCGATTAACGTTGGACAGGAACCCTTGGTCTTCCGGCGAGCGGGCTTTTCACCCGCTTTATCGTTACTTATGTCAGCATTCGCACTTCTGATACCTCCAGCAAACCTCACAGTTCACCTTCGACGGCTTACAGAACGCTCCCCTACCCAACAACACATAGTGTCGCTGCCGCAGCTTCGGTGCATGGTTTAGCCCCGTTACATCTTCCGCGCAGGCCGACTCGACCAGTGAGCTATTACGCTTTCTTTAAATGATGGCTGCTTCTAAGCCAACATCCTGGCTGTCTGTGCCTTCCCACATCGTTTCCCACTTAACCATGACTTTGGGACCTTAGCTGGCGGTCTGGGTTGTTTCCCTCTTCACGACGGACGTTAGCACCCGCCGTGTGTCTCCCGTGATAACATTCTTCGGTATTCGTAGTTTGCATCGGGTTGGTAAGCCGGGATGGCCCCCTAGCCGAAACAGTGCTCTACCCCCGAAGATGAGTTCACGAGGCGCTACCTAAATAGCTTTCGGGGGGAACCAGCTATCTCCCGGTTTGATTGGCCTTTCACCCCCAGCCACAAGTCATCCGCTAATTTTTCAACATTAGTCGGTTCGGTCCTCCAGTTAGTGTTACCCAACCTTCAACCTGCCCATGGCTAGATCACCGGGTTTCGGGTCTATACCCTGCAACTTAACGCCCAGTTAAGACTCGGTTTCCCTGCGGCTCCCCTATACGGTTAACCTTGCTACAGAATATAAGTCGCTGACCCATTATACAAAAGGTACGCAGTCACCCCATAAAGAGGCTCCCACTGCTTGTACGTACACGGTTTCAGGTTCTTTTTCACTCCCCTCGCCGGGGTTCTTTTCGCCTTTCCCTCACGGTACTGGTTCACTATCGGTCAGTCAGGAGTATTTAGCCTTGGAGGATGGTCCCCCCATATTCAGACAGGATACCACGTGTCCCGCCCTACTCTTCGAACTCACAGTATGTGCATTTTAGTGTACGGGAGTATCACCCTGTACCCTGCGACTTTCCAGACGCTTCCACTAACACACAAACTGATTCAGGTTCTGGGCTGCTCCCCGTTCGCTCGCCGCTACTGGGGGAATCTCGGTTGATTTCTTTTCCTCGGGGTACTTAGATGTTTCAGTTCCCCCGGTTCGCTTCATTACGCTATGTATTCACGCAATGATAGTGTGACGAATCACACTGGGTTTCCCCATTCGGAAATCGCCGGCTATAACGGTTCATATCACCTTACCGACGCTTATCGCAGATTAGCACGTCCTTCATCGCCTCTGACTGCCAGGGCATCCACCGTGTACGCTTAGTCGCTTAACCTCACAACCCGAAGATGTTTCGCTTCAGATTATGAAAATTTGAGAGACTCGAACATGTCTTAACCTCATTCTTTATTACGGAAGAACGAGACGACATGTCGTTTCAATTTTCAGCTTGTTCCGGATTGTTAAAGAGCAAATATCTCAAACGTGACTCTTTCAAGTCAGTTTTGAGATATAACGGCACGCAACTTTCACTTACATACCAGCAAGTGGCGTCCCCTAGGGGATTCGAACCCCTGTTACCGCCGTGAAAGGGCGGTGTCCTGGGCCTCTAGACGAAGGGGACACTGAAGTCTCAATCGCAAGACGCCTTGCTTCTCTACATCTATCAGACAATCTGTGTGAGCACTACGCGGGTTGTATCTATTAGGTAAGGAGGTGATCCAACCGCAGGTTCCCCTACGGTTACCTTGTTACGACTTCACCCCAGTCATGAATCACAAAGTGGTAAGCGCCCTCCCGAAGGTTAAGCTACCTACTTCTTTTGCAACCCACTCCCATGGTGTGACGGGCGGTGTGTACAAGGCCCGGGAACGTATTCACCGTAGCATTCTGATCTACGATTACTAGCGATTCCGACTTCATGGAGTCGAGTTGCAGACTCCAATCCGGACTACGACGCACTTTATGAGGTCCGCTTGCTCTCGCGAGGTCGCTTCTCTTTGTATGCGCCATTGTAGCACGTGTGTAGCCCTACTCGTAAGGGCCATGATGACTTGACGTCATCCCCACCTTCCTCCAGTTTATCACTGGCAGTCTCCTTTGAGTTCCCGGCCGAACCGCTGGCAACAAAGGATAAGGGTTGCGCTCGTTGCGGGACTTAACCCAACATTTCACAACACGAGCTGACGACAGCCATGCAGCACCTGTCTCAGAGTTCCCGAAGGCACCAATCCATCTCTGGAAAGTTCTCTGGATGTCAAGAGTAGGTAAGGTTCTTCGCGTTGCATCGAATTAAACCACATGCTCCACCGCTTGTGCGGGCCCCCGTCAATTCATTTGAGTTTTAACCTTGCGGCCGTACTCCCCAGGCGGTCGACTTAACGCGTTAGCTCCGGAAGCCACGCCTCAAGGGCACAACCTCCAAGTCGACATCGTTTACGGCGTGGACTACCAGGGTATCTAATCCTGTTTGCTCCCCACGCTTTCGCACCTGAGCGTCAGTCTTTGTCCAGGGGGCCGCCTTCGCCACCGGTATTCCTCCAGATCTCTACGCATTTCACCGCTACACCTGGAATTCTACCCCCCTCTACAAGACTCAAGCTTGCCAGTTTCGAATGCAGTTCCCAGGTTGAGCCCGGGGATTTCACATCCGACTTAACAAACCGCCTGCGTGCGCTTTACGCCCAGTAATTCCGATTAACGCTTGCACCCTCCGTATTACCGCGGCTGCTGGCACGGAGTTAGCCGGTGCTTCTTCTGCGAGTAACGTCAATCACTAAGGTTATTAACCTTAATGCCTTCCTCCTCGCTGAAAGTACTTTACAACCCGAAGGCCTTCTTCATACACGCGGCATGGCTGCATCAGGCTTGCGCCCATTGTGCAATATTCCCCACTGCTGCCTCCCGTAGGAGTCTGGACCGTGTCTCAGTTCCAGTGTGGCTGGTCATCCTCTCAGACCAGCTAGGGATCGTCGCCTAGGTGAGCCATTACCCCACCTACTAGCTAATCCCATCTGGGTTCATCTGATGGCAAGAGGCCCGAAGGTCCCCCTCTTTGGTCTTGCGACGTTATGCGGTATTAGCTACCGTTTCCAGTAGTTATCCCCCTCCATCAGGCAGATCCCCAGACATTACTCACCCGTCCGCCGCTCGTCACCCAGGAGCAAGCTCCCCGTGCTACCGCTCGACTTGCATGTGTTAGGCCTGCCGCCAGCGTTCAATCTGAGCCATGATCAAACTCTTCAATTTAAAAGTGTTTGATGCTCAAAGAATTAAAACTGTTTATAAAATCAGTAGTCACTCTTCAAGACTTGATATTTGTTTGCATCCTAAGATGCTGAGATATCAATCCTGCGAGTGCCCACACAGATTGTCTGATAAATTGTTAAAGAGCAGTGAGTCAGTCGCTTTCGCTTGCTAACTCGAGGTGGCGTATAATACGCTTTCCTCTTTCAGAGTCAAGCGTTTATTTTCGCTTTCATCTGACTGACTCCCGGGTTGTTAAGCCGCTTTTGAAGCCGCTTCGCCGTGTCAGTGGAGGCGCATTATAGGGAGTTCTCAGAGTCTGACAACCCCTAATTTGAAAAAACTTTCTGACCGCATTCTTTTTCACCAGCAGCGCGCAGAAAGCCAGCAAATACGGGATATTTGCTGCATAAATCACCGCAAAATCACTGCCGGTGGCATACTAGGGCAAGTAATACAGCTAAAGGAATTGCGTCATGTCTTTATCCACTCAACAACTCGCTGCCCAAAAAAACCTTTCTTATGTGCTGGCTGAGAAATTAGCCCAGCGAATTCTTAAGGGCGAATATGCGGCAGGCAGCATTCTTCCGGGCGAGATGGAGCTGGGTGATCTCTTTGGCGTCAGCCGGACCGCCGTTCGTGAAGCCGTAAAGACTCTGGCGGCAAAAGGCATGCTGTTACCTCGCCCAAGAATTGGCACTCGCGTCATGCCCCGCAGCCACTGGAACTTCCTTGATAAGGAACTGATAGCCTGGTGGATGACCAAAGATAACTTCAGCCATGTAGTAGAAGAGTTTTTGATTATGCGTAATAGCCTGGAGCCGCAGGCCTGCGCATTAGCCGCTATTAATAGTAATGAGCAGCAACGTACCAGGCTGGCTCAATTGATGACGCAAATGACGGAACTGCAGACGGCCTTTGACCGGCAGCGCTGGATTGAAGTGGATATGGCCTACCACGAGCTCATCTATGAAATGAGTGGTAACCCTTTCATGACATCTTTCGCGAACTTATTCAGGTCTATTTATTACAATTACTTCACCGCGATTACCGATAACGAAGTCATTAAGCTCGATTTACATCAGGCGATTGTTGATGCCATTACTCACGGAGAGGAGCAGGCCGCCTTTGACGCCTGCCTGGCGCTGTTAAAGGAACCCGTCGCTCATCGGTAGTCTAAGGCGTACATAACCTTCAGGATAATAATGACGAAAACAGCACGCAGCATGGCCGGCCTGCCATGGATAGCCGCGATGGCTTTCTTTATGCAGGCGCTGGATGCCACCATTCTTAACACCGCGCTCCCGGCAATAGCCCATAGCCTGAATCGCTCACCGTTGGCCATGCAGGCCGCCATTATTAGCTACACCTTAACCGTCGCAATGCTTATCCCGGTAAGCGGTTGGCTAGCCGATCGCTTCGGCACACGCCGCGTATTTATGCTGGCTGTTAGCTTGTTTACCCTTGGCTCCTTCGCCTGCGCCATGTCCGGATCGTTAACTCAACTGGTCATCTTCCGCGTGATTCAGGGGATTGGTGGGGCAATGATGATGCCGGTAGCCCGTCTGGCGCTACTTCGGGCTTATCCGCGCAGCGAATTACTCCCGGTGCTTAACTTTGTCACCATGCCAGGCCTGGTCGGCCCGATTATCGGCCCACTGCTCGGTGGCGTACTGGTGACCTGGGCAAGCTGGCATTGGATCTTTTTAATCAATATTCCGATTGGCATTCTGGGCCTGCTGTATGCCCGCAAATACATGCCCAATTTCACCACGCCTAAACGCGGATTTGATATGAGCGGCTTCCTGCTCTTTGGTGCGGGGCTGGTGCTGATCTCCAGCGGCGTTGAGCTATTTGGCGAGCGGATTGTTGCCAGCTATATAGGCATGTTGGTTATTCTGGGCGGTGTTTTGTTGCTACTGGCGTATGTCTGGCATGCTCGCCGCGTTCCAACCCCGCTTATTCCCCTGCCTCTGTTTAAGACGCGCACCTTCTCCGTTGGTATCGTCGGCAATATAGCCTCACGTCTCGGCACCGGCTGCGTGCCTTTTTTAATGCCACTTATGCTACAGGTGGGATTTGGTTATTCGGCACTGTTGGCTGGCTGCATGATGGCGCCTACGGCAGTTGGTTCGTTACTGGCCAAATCGACGGTGACTCAGGTGCTGCGCTGGCTAGGCTATCGTAAAACACTGGTCGGCATCACCCTCGTCATCGGCCTGCTTATTGCCCAGTTCTCGCTACAGTCACCGGGAATGGAAGTCTGGTTGCTGATCCTTCCCCTCTTTATATTAGGGATGGCGATGTCGACGCAGTTCACGGCCATGAATACCATCACGCTTGCTGACCTGACGGATGAGAACGCCAGCAGCGGCAACAGCGTGTTAGCGGTGACTCAGCAGCTTTCAATCAGCCTTGGGGTTGCGGTAAGCGCGGCAGTGTTGCGGGCATGGGAGGGTGTTGAGAGCGTCAATACCATCGAACAGTTCCATTACACCCTGCTGACGATGGGTGCGATAACGCTGGTCTCTTCGGCGGTATTTCTGCTGCTGCGCCCCAAAGACGGGCGCAACTTAATTAAAGAACGCCACAAACCTTAAACGGAGCTTCGCTCCACCAGCTCCGGCGTCAGCAGTAAACGCTGCTGCGCCAGATCGGGCTGCCCCATCCGGTGGATAAGCACATCCACGGCCAGTTCGCCAAGCTCATCTTTAGGCTGATGAATGGTCGTCAGCGGCGGCGTCATGTAACGCGCAAGTTCAATATCATCGTAGCCAATCACCGCCATGTCCTGGGGTATGCTGAGGCCAGCCTGATATAAAGCATGGTAGGCCCCAACGGCCATGGCATCATTCCCCATAAATACTGCGTCAGGCCTGTCCGCCAGAGTGAGCAGTTCGCTCATGGCGCTAAATCCACCCTGAAACTCGAAGTCGCCGATAATTTCATACCCGGGATAAATAGTCAGCCCGGCCTGCGCCATTGCTTTCCGGTACCCTTCCAGGCGTAGCCTGGCCGGCGTTTTGTCCTGCGGCCCGGCGATACAGGCAATGCGGGTATAGCCATTGTCGATAAGGTGCTGCGTGGCCATTTCCCCGCCGAGCAGCGAGTTATCCTGAATCACATCGCTTTGCCCTTCAAATGGCGCCCAGTCCATCATCACGGTCGGGATAGTCGGGTAGCGGTTGATGATTTCAGGCGAAGGCTGATGCGTTTCGGTACACAGCAGCAGTAATCCATCGACGCGCTTTTGCAGCAGCGTTTCCAGATTTCGGTTCATGCGCTGCTCATCGCCTTCGGTATTGCACAGCACCAGGCTATAGCCGCGTTCAAAGCAGCTGCGCTCCACGCCACGCACCAGTTCGGAATAGAAGGGGTTGCTACTCGCGGTGATCAGCATGCCAATAGTGTGCGTTTGATTGAGCTTGAGGCTGCGAGCCAGCGCAGAAGGGGCGTAGTTCAGCGTTTTTACCGCTTCCTCAACCTTCTGGCGAATGGCATCGCTAACAAAGCGATCGTTATTAATGACGTGAGAAACGGTAGAAGTAGAAACGCCCGCCAGGCGGGCGACGTCTTTCATGGTAGCCATGGCTTACCTCTGCTGCTGCAGAAACTCATCTATTTCCTGGCGCCACGGCACGGAAGGCTGAGCACCTTTTCGCGTCACGGCGATTGCAGCGGCAGCGTGAGCAAATCGCACGGCATCTTCCATCGACTTTTCTTCCAGCAATGCGGTAACCAGCGCACCATTGAAAGTATCGCCTGCGGCGATAGTATCGACAGCGTTAACCTTAAAGCCCGGCACACGTTTGCCGTGACCTTTTTCGCTTAGCCACACGCCACGGCTGCCAAGAGTAATAATTACTGTATCGATCCCTTTACCGTGAAGCACTTCAGCGGCTTTTGCAGCATCTGCATCGTTCTCAACGCGCACGCCGGTCAGCTTTTCGGCTTCAGTTTCGTTCGGGGTTATCATATCTAACAGAGACAGAAGCTCATCAGAGAGTTCACAGGCCGGGGCCGGATTCAGAATCACTTTGGTCTGGTGCTGATGGGCAATTTTCGCCGCAGCCAGAACGCTCTCAAGCGGGGATTCCAGCTGCATTAATAACGCTGAGGCATCGGCGATTTTCGGCTGTTGCGCTTCCACCAGCTCAGGTGTCAGGGCTGCATTCGCGCCAGCGTGAATGCCAATCACGTTTTCACCTGCGCCGTTGACAAAGATAAGTGCCACGCCGGTCGCTTCATCTTTAATGGTACTGATTGGCGAAGTATCGATATTATCGCTGGCAAGCTGCTTACAAACACGGCCGCCGGTATCGTCATCGCCCACACAGGCAATAAACGCAATGTCTGCCCCACTGCGCCCTGCCGCAACGGCCTGGTTCGCACCTTTACCGCCGAACGCCACCTGATATCCCTGCCCGGTGACGGTTTCGCCTGGCGTTGGGAAATGTTCGAGGTTGAGGATGTGGTCAGCATTGATGCTGCCAAGAACGACGAGTTTGCCTGTGCTTTTCATATCTTGATATCCAGTTTGAGTGCGCCACTCATGCCTGAGTGGCGCGTTGCCCTGCTTTTCTTTGATTCTTATTTGGCGATCAGTTTCAAATCAACCGGGATTTTCGCATCCACTTTTTCGCCTTTCAGCACTTTATCGGCGGTTTCCACACCGATAACGCCGATCTGGTCAGCCATCTGAGCAACTGTCGCCCCCAGTTTGCCGCCTTCAACGGCTTTCACGCCGTCGGCAGTGCCGTCGAAACCGACGACCAGCACATCAGACTTACCCGCAGTTTGCAGCGCACGCAGGGCACCCAGTGCCATTTCGTCGTTCTGAGCAAATACGGCCTGGACGTTAGGGTGTGCAGTCAGCAGGTTTTGCATAACGTTCAGACCTTTAGTGCGGTCAAAGTCAGCCGGCTGGCTGGCCAGAACGTCAAATTTATGAGCCGCCACAGCCTGTTTGAAACCTTCACCACGTTCACGGGCGGCGGAAGCACCGGCAATCCCCTGCAGTTCAATGACTTTAGCGCCGTCGCCCAGTTTCTTAGCGATGAAATCACCGGCCATTTTGCCGCCAGCAACGTTATCAGAAGCGATGTGGCTTACCACGGTGCCCTGGTTTGCCATACGGTCGAGGGTGATCACCGGGATTTTAGCCTGATTTGCCATTTTAACGGCATTACCCACAGCGTCTGAATCCGTTGGGTTAATCAGCATTAATTTGGTGCCGCGCACGGTTAAGTCCTGCACGTTTGCCAGCTCTTTTGCCGGGTTGTTTTGTGAATCCAGCACCACCAGGTTGTAGCCCAGCTTGTCGGCCTCTTTCTGCGCGCCATCTTTCAGCGACACGAAGAACGGGTTGTTCAGGGTAGACACCACCAGCGCGATGGTGTCTTTTGCCATAGCGTTTGCGCTTACGGTGGCGCTCAGAGCGACAGCGGAAACCAGGGTAGCCAGTTTTTTCATGTTCATAGTCAGATGTCCTGTAGGGTTATGGTTTTACTGCTTTTTATTGTCCACCAGTACCGCCAGCAAAATTACCACCGCTTTGACGATCATCTGGTAATAAGAAGAAACACCTAATAAATTCAGACCGTTGTTCAGGAAGCCGAGAATCAATGCCCCGATCAGCGTGCCGACAATCCGGCCTTTGCCGCCCGCCAGGCTGGTACCGCCCAGCACAACCGCCGCGATAGCATCCAGTTCGTATCCCGCACCCGCCGTTGGCTGAGCAGAGGAAAGACGCGCTACTTCGATGATCCCGGCCAGAGACGCCAGCAGACCACACAGAGAGTAGACGATGATTTTCACTTTGTTGACGCTAATGCCTGACAGGCGCGTCGCCGCCTCGTTACCGCCGAGCGCATAGATATAACGCCCCAGGCGAGTATGGTGCAGCATGTACCACGCGGCCAGGAAGACAATCGCCATGATCCAGACCGGCGTTGGGATCCCCAGCGGGCGGCCAATACCGAACCAGCCAAACAGGTCTGCATTGTCCGAGAAGCCGGTGTTCATCGGGCTGCCATTGGTATAAACCAGCGTTACACCGCGCAGCAGCAACATCATCACCAGCGTGGCGATAAAGGCCTGAACCCGTCCTTTTGCCACAATGACGCCCGTTACGGCACCAATTGCGGCCCCGAGAGCCAACGCAGCGGCAACGGCCACCAGCGCATTCACCTCAAAGCCTACAATCGAGGCGGCCACCGCCCCGGTTAGCGCCAGAAGGGAACCAACGGACAGGTCGATCCCGGAGGTCAGAATGACCAGCGTCATCCCCACCGCCATAATGGCGTTCACCGACGTTTGCTGCAGGATGTTGAACAGGTTATTCACGGTAAAGAAATTCGGGCTCAGGGCCGAGACAATCGCAATCAGCACCAGCAGAGCGATCAGCGATTTTTGCTCCATCAGCCACGCTTTGGTGAACCAGCGACGGGTGGACACGGTCTGGGTACTCATTTATCTAACTCCTGATTCACTCGATTAAGCTTACCAACGGCCGCAGCCATCAGCGCCTCCTGAGTGGCTTCTTCACGGGAAAACTCACCGCTCAGTCGCCCTTCGTGGATAACCATGATGCGGTCGCTCATGCCCAGCACTTCCGGCATCTCGGACGACACAAGAATGATGCTCAACCCTTCGGCTTTAAACTGGTTAATTAACTGATAAATTTCTTTTTTCGCCCCCACGTCTACACCGCGGGTTGGCTCGTCGAGGATCAATACTTTCGGGCGAGTCATCAGGCCGCGCGCGATGGCGACTTTCTGCTGGTTTCCGCCGGACAGCAGACCTATTGGCTGCTCCATAGAAGGTGTTTTGACGTTAAACAGGCGAATGAAGTCCTGCACTGCCTGTTGCTCATCTTTATGCTTCAGGCTGCCGGCCCCGCGGCTGAAATAACGCAGCGCGGTCAACGACATGTTCTCCTTCACCGACATCCCCAGCACCAGGCCATCACGCTTGCGGTCTTCGGAGATATAAACGATGCCGTTAGCCAAGCCATCCTGCGGAGAACGAGTCACCACCTCGCGGCCATCCAGCGCCACATAACCGGCGGTTCTCGGCAGCGCGCCATACAGTACTTTCATCAGTTCGGTACGCCCGGCGCCCATCAAGCCAGCCACGCCGAGAATTTCCCCCTGCCGCAGTGTGAAAGAGACATCCTTCACGCCGGGACCGGAAACGTTATCAACCCGCAGTCGAATATCGCCGGGCTGCTTGTCCAGATGCGGATACTGGTCTTCAAGCTTGCGGCCAACCATCATTTCGATCAGGGTATCTTCGGTGAGCGTAGAGACTTCGCGCTCGGCGATAAACTGCCCGTCACGCAGCACAGTTACGTCGTCGCACACCTCAAAAATTTCTTTCATACGGTGGGAGATATACACGATGCCGCAGCCCTGAGCCTTCAGCTCACGGATAACGCGGAACAGCGACTCGGTTTCCGTGTCGGTTAGCGCATCGGTTGGTTCATCCATAATGATGACTTTGGACTCAAAGCTCAGCACCTTGGCGATCTCAACCATCTGCTGATCGCCAATCGACAGCTCGCCCACCAGACGTTCGCTGGTGTAGCGTAAATTCAGCTTCGCCAGCAGCTTGTCGGCTTCGCGGTACATCCTCTTCCAGTCAATATTGCCAAAGTGCCCGACAAACTCACGGCCAAGAAAGATGTTCTCCGCAATGCTTAGCTGCGGGATAAGGTTAAGCTCCTGGTGAATAATCCCAATGCCCGCTTCCTGGGATGCCTTTGGCCCGCTAAAGGCGGTTTCTTTTCCCAGCCACAGCAGCGAACCCGCATCTTTGGTATAGATCCCGGTCAGGACTTTCATCATCGTGGATTTGCCGGCGCCGTTTTCACCCACCAGCGCCATTGCACGGCCGGGATAGACGTTCAGCGCCGCGCCAGACAGGGCTTTCACCCCTGGGAACGATTTATCGATCCCTTTAAGTTGCAGTAAGGGTTCCATGCTGACCTCCTCAGAAGGTTACGCCGGCACAGAGAATGATATTCGCATACGGGGAACACTCCCCGCTGCGAATAACCGCGTGTGCATCCGCGGTGTGCTGCTTGAACTGCTCATGACTGATGTAACGAATAGTTATGGTGTTTCCCTGGTGTTTTTGCAGCTGCTCAATATGGTTGAGCAACGTTTCGTGAAGCGCGGGATTATGTTGTTTGATTTCAGAAGCAATGATTGCCGCCTCAACCTGCATTTCCTGAGTTACCACGTCCACGACCTGCATAAAGCCCGGAACGCCGTGAGTTAATGCCAAATCGATGCGCTGGGTATTGCGCGGAATTGGCAACCCGGCATCGGCAACCACCAGCGTATCGGTGTGCCCCAGACGGGAGATAACGGCCGAAATATCAGCGTTAAGAACGGTACCTTTCTTCATTTTCCTGCTCCACTAGCGAAACGTTTCGCTGATAATGAGTGTAGGAAAAGAGATGGCGGTTAAACAACCACCAGGTTAAAGAAGTGTGATCAACATCGAAACGTTTCGACAGTAAAAGTAAAACGGCAACTTTGGTTGCCGTTTTTAGTGTTTGCACCCTCTCCTGTGGGAGAGGGTCGGGGTGAGGGCATCACCGCGCACCTATAAAAAAATTGCCCGGTAAGCATTGTGCCACCGGGCAATATTAGAGGACTTAAATCTCGACCTGGGTTCCCAGTTCGATAACCCTGTTCGGCGGGATCTCAAACTGGTCAGGCGCGCGCAGGGCATTTCGCTGCAGGGCCAGGAATAGCTTCCCGCGCAGGCGGAGATACCACGGACGTTTGCCGATAATCAGCGACTCATGCGACATGAAGAACGAGGTTTCCATCATCCGGCAGCTCAGGCCCTCCAGGCCACAGCGGTGGAAAATTTCTTCCACGTTTGGCGTTTCACGCCAGCCGTAACTGGCCACCACGCGCCAGAAGGTTGGCGACAGCTGCTCAATAGAAACCCGGCGAACGTTATGCACGTATGGCGCGTCTTCAGTGCGCAGCGTCAGCAGCACGACTCGCTCATGCAGCACTTTGTTGTGCTTCAGGTTATGCAGCATGGCAAACGGGATAACATTCAATGCGCGGGACATATATACCGCAGTGCCCGGCACGCGAACCGGGGGCGACTTCTCAAGGGACGCAATCATGGCTTCCAGCGAGTTCCCGTGCTCATGCATGCGACGCAGCAGGCGGAAACGCTCGCTCTTCCATGTTGTCATGATGGTAAACATGACAAGCCCCAGCGTGAGCGGCAGCCAGCCGCCGGAAACGATTTTCTCGAGGTTGGCAGAGAACAGCGGCACGTCGATAAACAGGAAGCCCACGCACATCAGCAGCACGGCAATTTTATTCCAGTGCCAGTTTTTGCGCGCTACGGTGCAGCAGAGAATCGAGGTCAGCACCATCGTGCCAGTTACCGCGATACCGTATGCCGCCGCAAGGTTGCTTGAGTGTTCGAAGCTAACGATGACGATCACCACGGCGATATACAGGATCCAGTTAATCGCTGGAATGTAAATCTGCCCGGACTCCATTTCCGAGGTATGGATGATGCGCATTGGCGAGAGATACCCCAGGCGAACCGCCTGACGCGTCAGCGAGAAAACGCCTGAGATAACGGCCTGAGAGGCAATCACCGTTGCCAGCGTCGCCAATACCAACAGCGGGATTAACGCCCAGTCAGGTGCCAGCAGGAAGAACGGGTTTTTGATCGCTTCCGGGTTCTTTAACAGCAGGGCACCCTGGCCAAAATAGTTAAGGACTAATGACGGCAGAACCGCAACAAACCATGCGATGCGAATCGGGAGCTTACCGAAGTGCCCCATATCGGCATACAGCGCTTCAACGCCGGTTATTGCCAGCACAACCGCCCCCAGAGCAACGAACGAAACGGCTTTATACTGCACGAAGAAATTCACCGCCCAGGCGGGGTTAAGCGCCTGCAGGACTTCAGGGTTGCCGATAATACTGCGGGCGCCCAGGACGGCGAGCGTCAGGAACCACAGCAGCATCACTGGCGCAAACAGCTTGCCCACGATGCCGGTGCCGTGTTTCTGAATCATAAACAGCAGCGTCAGCACAATAATAGAAAGGGGAACAATATACTGGTCAAGCTGCGGCGCGGCTATCTCAAGACCCTCTATGGCCGACATCACCGATATCGCCGGCGTGATAACCACCTCGCCGTAGAAGAAACTGCCGCCAATCAACCCCATGATCACCAGTACAGAGGTCATTCGCGCCGTCGTATTACGACCGGCAAGCGACATTAGCGTTAAGATCCCGCCTTCCCCGGCGTTATCCGCACGCATCACGAAGGTGAGATATTTGATGGAAACGACCAGTACCAACAGCCAAAAAATTAACGACAAAAAGCCAAACACAGCGTCGCGTTCAACGCCAAACCCAAACTGCCCGGACAGACATTCACGAAGGGTATAAAGCGGGCTGGTACCAATATCACCGTACACAACCCCGATAGCAGCCAGCGTAACGGCCGGCAACGATTGTTTATTATCAGCGCTCATAGACTAATCTTTTGTTGGAATCCCGAAAACGTGTGCTTAGTCCCTTGGCCCACAAAACGGCGCACAGTATGCACGATAATTGTGTAAATCGTACTCCTAAATGCATTTGACTTATCTCAGCTCAAACGCTGCATGCGGCATAATCAGCACATTAACTGGCTAAAAATAAACGCTATACTCGCGTTTCTCCACAGGGTTAACCGCGTAAGGATGCAAAGCTAATTATGGCTCAATCACATTTGCTGGCTGAAAGAATTTCTCGTCTCAGCCAGGCGCTGGAAAAGGGACTTTTTGAGCGTCAGCATGCCGTTCGTCTCTGTTTGCTGGCGGCGCTGAGCGGCGAGAGCGTCTTTTTACTTGGCCCGCCAGGCATTGCAAAAAGCCTGATCGCCCGCCGCCTGAAATTTGCTTTTCGCGAAGCGCGAGCCTTTGAATATCTAATGACTCGCTTCTCAACGCCAGAAGAAGTTTTTGGTCCGCTTTCTATTCAGGCGCTGAAAGATGAAGGCCGCTATGAGCGACTGACCGCCGGCTACCTGCCGGAAGCCGAAATCGTGTTCCTGGATGAGATCTGGAAAGCCGGCCCGGCAATTTTAAACACCCTGCTGACCGCCATTAACGAACGCCGCTTCCGCAACGGCGCCAGTGAAGAAAAAATCCCTATGCGCCTGCTGGTGGCCGCCTCCAACGAATTACCCGAAGCGGACAGCAGCCTGGAAGCGCTGTATGACCGCATGCTGATTCGCCTCTGGCTGGACAAAGTGCAGGACAAAGCGAATTTCCGCTCGATGCTTATCAGCCAGCACGACGAAAACTTCAATCCTGTCAGCGAAAATCTGCAGGTCACCGATGAAGAATATTTCAGCTGGCAGCAGCAAATCGGCGGCGTCACGCTGCCGGACGACGTTTTTGACCTTATCTTCACCCTGAGGCAGTTGCTTGAGGCGACGCCGGGCGCGCCTTATGTATCCGATCGTCGCTGGAAAAAAGCCATTCGTTTGCTGCAGGCCAGCGCCTTCTTTAACGGTCGCGATACCGTGGCGCCTATCGATCTTATCCTGCTCAAAGACTGCCTGTGGCACGACACGGCGACCATGAATTTGATGCAGCAGCAGATTGAAGTTTTGATGACCGGGCACGCGTGGCAACAGCAGACCATTCTTAGCAAACTCAGCGCCATCGTTCAGCGCCGCCTTCAGCTTCAGCAGCAAAGCAGCGATCGGGATGCTTTTACCGTACTCAAGCAGACCGGCATGTTCAGCCGCAAACCGCAGTACCAGCTCCCGGATGAGTTAACCGGCGAAACGCTGACGCTTTTACTGCAAAAACCGCTGAAGCTGCACGATATCGAAGTGATCCATATCACTCTGGCGCGAGAAGCGCTGGCACAGTGGCTTAATAAAGGCGGTGAGATCCGCGGTAAGCTGAACGGCATTGGCTTTGCGCAGTTGCTTAACCTGGAAGTGGACAACAGCCTGCACCTGACTATCCGCGATGTCAGCCTACAGGCCACGCGGCTTGCGCTACCGGGCCACCAGCAGCAGGGCGTGCCAGATGAGATCAAAAAACAGTTTGACGATCTCGATGCCGCGCTGCACCAGCAGCACGAACGTTTTAACGATCAGCAAAAATGTCTGTTTATTGAGAGCAACTGGCTGGGGAAAATTGAAGCCAGCCTGCAGGACGTTGCGGCGCAGCTGAAACAGGCCCGGCAATGATAAGCGTTGAAACGCTGGATATGATCCTGGCTATCGGTGAAGGTGAACTGATAGAAGAGATCATTATTACCCTGCTGGCTGCCCCGCAGCTGGCGGTGTTTTTCGAAAAATTCCCGCGTTTAAAAAAAGCCGTTAGTGAAGACTTACCTCGCTGGCGGGACCAGCTAAAAGGCCGCCTGAAGGACGGGCATGTTCCGGATGAACTGGCGCAGGAAGTCCTTTGCTACCAGCAGAGCCAGCTGCTTACTACAGGGCAGCTCATGGCGCGACTGCCGGATATTCTTCAACTGCTGCACAAACTCGGCTCGCCGTTCTATGAGCAGGCCAAAACGCTGGTGGCCGATAACCCACATTTCACCCAGGCGCAGCATACGCTGTTTCTACAGCGCTGGCGGTTGAGCCTGGTTGTACAAGCCACATCACTTAACCAACAGTTATTAGAAGACGAGCGCGACAAGCTGCTGGCGGAGATTCAGGCGCGGCTGGCGCTTAGCGGACAACTGGACCCCGCGCTTGCCGAGAACGACAAAGCGGCCGGCAAGCTGTGGGATATGAGCGGCGGCGCCCTGAAGCGCGGGGACTATCAGCTGATTGTGCAATACGGCGAGTTTCTCACCGGTCAGCCAGAATTAATGCAGCTTGCCGAACAGCTGGGGCGCTCTCGTGAAGCAAAATCCGTCCCGCGAAAAGATTCCCCCACGGAGCCCTGGCGTATGCTGGTTCGGGAACCGGCTACCGTGCCAGAACAGGTGGACGGTCTGCAGCGCAGCGACGATATCCTGCGCCTGCTGCCGCCAGAGCTGGCAACGCTGGGTATTACCGAACTGGAGTTTGAGTTCTACCGCAGGCTGGTGGAGAAGCAACTGCTCACTTACCGTCTGCACGGTGACGCATGGCGTGAAAAAGTCATCGAACGCCCGGTTGCTCATCAGGATTTTGATGAACAGCCCCGTGGGCCATTTATTGTTTGCGTGGACACTTCCGGCTCCATGGGCGGGTTCAACGAGCAATGCGCGAAAGCCTTTTGCCTGGCGCTGATGCGGATTGCTCTCGCCGATAACCGGCGCTGTTTCATTATGCTGTTTTCCAGCGAAGTAGTGCGCTATGAGGTCAGCGGGCGGGACGGGATCGATCAGGCGATCCGTTTTTTAAGCCAGCATTTCAGCGGCGGAACAGATCTTGCCAGTTGCTTCCGCTCGATCCTGGAAAAAATGCAGACCGGGGACTGGCACGATGCCGATGCGGTGGTGATTTCGGATTTTATCGCCCAACGGCTGCCGGACGATGTCGTCAGTAGCGTGAAGGCGCTACAGCGACAGTATCAGAACCGCTTTCACGCGGTCGCCATGTCGGGACATGGAAAGCCCGGCATCATGCGCATTTTTGACCATATCTGGCGCTTTGACACCGGGATGAGAAGCCGCCTGCTGCGTCGCTGGCGGCGCTGAGGCTTACAGCAGGTCGCTAACCTTAGCCTGCACCTCTGGCGACCAAACGCCGCACTGAACCTGGCCGATATGGGGCAGCTGAAGCAGCAGCATCGTCAGGCGGGACTGGCCGATACCGCCGCCGATGGTTTGTGGCATCTCGCCTTTGACCAGCGACTGATGCCACTCCAACTGAAGCCTGTCTTCATCTCCGGTGATAGCCAGCTGGCGCTTCAGGGTTTCAGCGTCCACGCGGATCCCCATAGAAGAAAGCTCCAGGGCATCTTCCAGCACCGGGTTCCAGACCAGGATATCGCCGTTTAGCCCCGGTAAACCTGCGTCTCCCCCCGTTGACCAGTCATCATAATCCGGGGCGCGAACATCGTGACGCTTTCCATCCGACAGTTTGCCCCCGATACCGATCAAGAAGACTGCGCCAAGCTCTTTAGCGATAGCCCGCTCGCGACCTTTCGCATCCAGACCAGGGAAGCGCTGCAGCAGCGTTTCGCTATGAACAAAATGAATTTTCTCCGGCAGCGAGGCGGCCAGGCCAAACCGCTCACTCACTTCAGCCTCGGTAGCCTTAATCGCCGCCCAGATGCTCTCGACGGTTTGTTTTAACGTGCCGGTATGACGTTCGCCGTCGCCCATCACGCGTTCCCAGTCCCACTGATCGACATAGACCGAGTGAATAGGGGATAAACGGTCTTCATCGGGGCGAAGGGCTTTCATGTGCGTGTAAAGCCCTTCACCCGCGCTGAAGTCATGCTGGCCTAGCGTTTTTCTTTTCCATTTGGCCAGCGAATGCACCACTTCAAACTGCGCCTGCGGCAAGGTTTTCACCTTAACCTGCACTGCTTTTTCGCTGCCAGAGAGGTTGTCCTGTGTACCATCTCCCACGCGGCTGAGGATCGGCGCCTGCACTTCAATCAGGCCAAGCTTCTCTTCCAGTTGACGGGAAAAATGCGTTTTCACAAAACTGATCTGACGTTGTTTAGCAATCCAGGCGGTTTTCATGGCTTTTCTCTTTGTTGTGATGTTTCTGTCATCGATTAAGCAACAGAAACGTCACCGTATTCAATAATCAACAATAAAAAAGGCCAACCTCTTTTTAATCGACGAATTTAAGGCTATAAAAAATGGAAAATCGGCATTTATCATAGGAAAAAGTGATGGATAATTATCAGATCGACAATCTCGATCGCGGCATACTCGAAGCATTAATGGCAAATGCCCGCACCGCATATGCAGAACTGGCCAAGCAGTTTGGCGTCAGCCCGGGCACTATTCATGTTCGCGTCGAAAAGATGAAGCAGGCAGGGATTATCACCGGCGCGCGCATTGACATCAGCCCTAAACAGCTCGGCTATGACGTCTGCTGCTTTATTGGCATTATCCTGAAAAGCGCCAAAGATTACCCCTCCGCCCTGACCAAGCTGGAAAGCCTCGATGAGGTGACCGAGGCTTACTACACCACAGGCCACTACAGCATCTTTATTAAGGTGATGTGCCGCTCCATTGATGCCCTGCAGCAAGTACTTATCAACAAGATCCAAACAATCGACGAAATTCAGTCCACTGAGACGTTGATCTCGCTGCAAAACCCGATAATGCGTACTATCCGGCCCTGATCGTTAATTTTAATACCCATATTATCCACAGGTAGATCCCCGCTCTTTCACAGCGTACAATACGCGACGATTTGAAAAGGCGGGACACAATGGCTGATATCACTCTGATTAGCGGCAGTACGCTGGGTAGTGCCGAATATGTAGCAGAACATCTGGCAGAGAAGCTTGAAGAAGCAGGGCATGGCACTGAAATGCTGCACGGCCCTCTTTTAGAGGATCTGAAAACCCGCGGTATCTGGCTGGTGGTCTCTTCCACGCACGGTGCTGGCGATCTGCCGGACAACCTGCAGCCTTTCTATGACGCTATAAATGAACAGCGCCCGGATCTGAGCGGCGTAAGCTATGGCGCGATCGGGATCGGCAGCCGTGAATACGATACGTTTTGCGGTGCTATAGAGAAGATCGACCAGCTTTTGACTGACTGTGGGGCAACCCGCTTAGGATCCTTGCTCAAAATTAACATCCTCGATCACGATATTCCTGAGGATCCGGCCGAGATTTGGGTTGGTTCCTGGATTAATTTACTCCCTGAAGTGTAAAGATTGCGCGATCGGATGTGGATAACTCTGGTTAAAAGCTTGGATTAAGCGGTAGTTATCCCAATAACAACCGTTGTTCACTTTTTGAGTTGTGCATAAACCTCAATTCTGATCCCAGCTTATACGGTCTGGGATCACCGGTAGTACACAGCAAACGATCCTTTCCAGGTTGTTGATCCTAAAATGGATAAATGGCTTATCCACAGAGGTGGTCGATCCTAATAAGAGATCATAATAAAGAGATCTTTAAATAAAAAAGATCTTCTTTTAATTACCGAAGATCCCGATGCTTTCTCGAAAGACTAAAGTTGAGTAGAATCCCCAGCCCGGGAAGTCACAAACCCTCATTCGCGAAACCGAGGCAGTTACCATGTTTTATCCAGATCCTTTTGACGTCATCATCATCGGCGGGGGTCATGCAGGCACAGAGGCGGCAATGGCCGCAGCTCGTATGGGTCAGCAGACCCTGCTTCTGACACACAATATCGACACGCTGGGACAGATGTCTTGCAACCCGGCTATTGGCGGTATTGGCAAGGGACATTTGGTTAAGGAAGTGGATGCCCTCGGTGGCCTGATGGCTACCGCGATCGATCATGCAGGTATTCAGTTTAGAATACTAAACGCCAGCAAAGGCCCGGCAGTCCGCGCTACCCGCGCTCAGGCAGACCGTGTGCTTTACCGTCAGGCCGTCCGCACCGCGCTGGAGAACCAACCCAACCTGATGATTTTCCAGCAGGCGGTTGAAGATCTTATCGTTGAGAACGATCGTGTCGTCGGCGCAGTGACCCAGATGGGGCTAAAATTCCGTGCCAAAGCGGTTGTGCTTACCGTAGGCACCTTCCTCGACGGGAAGATCCACATCGGGCTGGATAACTACAGCGGCGGCCGTGCGGGCGATCCACCTTCGATCCCATTATCACGTCGTTTACGTGAATTGCCTCTGCGCGTTAGCCGCCTGAAAACGGGCACGCCTCCGCGTATTGATGCCCGTACCATTGACTTCAGCGTACTTGCTCCGCAACACGGAGATAATCCGATGCCGGTCTTCTCGTTCATGGGAAATGTGAGCCAGCACCCGGAGCAGGTACCTTGCTACATCACGCATACCAACGAGCAGACGCACGAGGTCATTCGTAATAACCTCGACCGCAGCCCAATGTATGCGGGGATTATCGAAGGCATTGGGCCTCGGTACTGCCCGTCTATCGAAGACAAAGTGATGCGTTTTGCCGATCGCAACGCACACCAAATCTTCCTGGAGCCTGAAGGGCTGACCAGCAACGAGATATACCCTAACGGGATCTCCACCAGCCTGCCGTTTGACGTCCAGATGCAGATCGTCCGTTCTATGAAGGGGATGGAAAACGCGAAGATCGTTCGTCCTGGTTACGCCATTGAGTACGACTTCTTCGATCCGCGCGATCTGAAGCCGACGCTGGAAAGCAAATTTATTCAGGGTCTGTTCTTTGCTGGCCAGATCAACGGCACCACCGGTTACGAAGAAGCTGCAGCTCAGGGCCTGCTTGCCGGTCTTAACGCCGCCCGCTTCTCTGCTGAGAAAGAGGGTTGGGCACCACGTCGCGACCAGGCTTACCTTGGCGTGCTGGTGGATGACCTGTGTACTCTGGGGACCAAAGAACCGTACCGCATGTTTACCTCTCGGGCCGAATACCGCCTGATGCTCCGTGAAGACAACGCCGATCTGCGTTTGACTGCGGCAGGTCGTGAACTTGGGCTGGTGGATGATGCTCGCTGGGCTCGCTTCAACGATAAGCTTGAAATGATCGAGCGTGAGCGTCAGCGCCTGAAAGATATCTGGCTGCACCCGCATTCTGAGCAGGTGGCAGAGGTGAATGCACAGCTCAGCGCACCGCTTTCCAAAGAAGCTAACGGCGAAGATCTGCTGCGTCGCCCGGAAATGACCTATGCTTCGATGATGCAGCTGTCGACCTTCACGCCAGGCCTGGAAGATCCTCAGGCGGCCGAGCAGGTTGAGATCCAGGTTAAGTACGAAGGTTATATTGCGCGCCAGCAGGACGAGATTGAAAAACAGCAGCGCAATGAGAATACTGTGCTGCCTGCCACGCTCGACTATAGCCAGGTGAGCGGGCTGTCGAACGAAGTGATCGCGAAGCTTAACGATCACAAACCGGTTTCAATTGGTCAGGCATCCCGTATTTCGGGAATTACCCCTGCGGCAATCTCGATTTTGCTTGTCTGGCTTAAAAAACAAGGGCTGCTGCGACGCAGCGCCTGAAAATAATGGACGACAACAGGCCAGGCAATCCTGGCCTCTTTTTTTGATGGGTTTACGACGTGCTGACTAAATTATCTCGCCTGCTGAAAGACGCCGGCATCACCCTGCCAGAACATCAGCAGCAGCAGCTGGTAGGCTATGTCTCGCTGCTCGACAAATGGAACAAAGCATACAACCTGACTTCGGTGCGTAATCCTGATGAAATGCTGGTTCGGCATATCCTGGACAGCATAGTGGTCGAGCCGCATTTGCAGGGAAATCGGTTTATCGATGTCGGTACAGGTCCAGGCCTGCCGGGCATTCCGCTGGCAATCGTGCGCCCTGATTCGCATTTCACCCTGCTGGACAGCCTCGGCAAGCGTGTACGATTCCTGCGGCAAGTGCAGCACGAGCTGAAGCTGGAAAACATCACCCCGGTACAAAGCCGCGTGGAAGATTTCCCAGCGGAGCCACCGTTTGACGGCGTCATCAGTCGAGCTTTTGCCTCGCTGAGCGACATGGTGAACTGGTGCCACCATCTGCCGGGGGAACACGGGCGATTTTATGCGCTGAAGGGCGTACGCCCGGATGAAGAGATTACTGAACTGCCGACCGGATTCGCTGTGGAAGATATCGTCAAACTCAGCGTGCCAGGCCTGGAAGGGGAGAGGCATTTGGTGCTGATTAAGGCAAACAAAACTTAATATTTATCAAAAAACGGCGCGATTGAAATGTTTCACTGAGGTTAAAAAGGGGGAGGGTTACCGATGAAATGCCTGGTTACATTTAACCAATCTTTAACTCGGATTTATCCTGCTTTTAACCTCAAACCGATTAGTTACCAGGGTAATAATTTTATTTGAAAATATCATCCGACTAAAATTACGCCGAAAAATGGTCTCTTTCGAATGTTAAAAGTTTAACTGGAATGTCAATGAAAGGTTTTTATGACGTTTCAAGTTGTTTTAAACAGAGTGCGCATTAATCAGCTTAATTATCAATCATATGTAATTAGTGCTTTCTTAGGCGGCAAAATAGTGCCTGACGATAAGATGTTTAATTTGTGATCGTGTGCACGCTTTGCTGTCGGGGATTTCGGCTTATTTGCACTTTTTGAGGAAGCCGATGCGATTCATCAAAAGTCAGAAAATGGCTGTGCGGAAAATTAATTAAACATTTGTTCACCTTTTCGCTACTTATTGTTTGAAATCACTGGGCCGCACCGTATAATTTGCTCGCTTTTTGAGGCTTGACTCAGCGTCGCAAAGACAGTTTTATACGACACGCGACATACCTCATAGGTAGCAGGAGTTAGGAAACGTCATGTCTGTGTCGCTCTTGAGTAAGAACGTAGCCCGCAAGCTTTTGTTCATCCAACTTCTGGCTGTAGTAGCAATTGGACTGCTGTTTTGCCTTAAAGCTCCTTCTTGGGGCGCTTCCGCTCTCGGTGGAGGCCTGGCGGTTTGGCTGCCAAACGTGCTGTTTATGATTTTTGCCTGGCGCCATCAGGCGCATACACCCGCAAAAGGCCGTGTGGCCTGGACATTCGCTCTCGGCGAAGTGCTAAAGGTGATTGCGACCTTCATCATTTTAGTGGTGGCGCTGGCGTACTTTAAGGCGGTGGTATTGCCGCTAATAGTGACGTGGGTTTCGGTGCTGGTTGTGCAGATACTCGCACCAGCTGTAATTAACAACAAAGGGTAAGAGGCATCATGTCTGCAGGAGAAATCTCTACACCGCAGGAGTATATAGGTCACCACCTGAATAACCTTCAGTTGGACCTGCGTACTTTCTCGCTGGTGGATCCGCATAACCCCCCGGCTACCTTCTGGACGCTCAACATCGACTCCATGTTCTTCTCAGTATTTCTGGGTCTGGTGTTCCTGGTGTTGTTCCGTAAAGTGGCGAAAACCGCCACCAGCGGCGTCCCGGGTAAATTCCAGACTTTTGTAGAGCTGATTATTGGCTTTGTGCATGGCAGCGTGAAAGACATGTACCATGGCAAAAGCAAGGTTATCGCTCCACTCGCCCTGACGATTTTCGTCTGGGTCTTCCTGATGAACTTGATGGATCTGCTGCCTATCGATTTGCTGCCATACATTGGCGAGCACATCTTTGGCCTGCCAGCCCTGCGCGTGGTGCCGTCCGCGGACGTGAATATCACCCTGTCTATGGCGCTGGGCGTGTTTATCCTCATTCTGTTCTACAGCATCAAAATGAAAGGCATTGGCGGCTTCACGAAAGAGCTGACGCTGCAGCCGTTCAATCACTGGGCATTTATTCCTGTCAACTTAATCCTTGAAGGGGTAAGCCTGCTGTCCAAACCTGTGTCACTGGGTCTGCGACTGTTCGGCAACATGTATGCCGGTGAGCTGATTTTCATTCTGATTGCAGGTCTGTTGCCGTGGTGGTCACAGTGGATTCTGAATGTGCCGTGGGCCATTTTCCACATCCTGATTATTACGCTGCAAGCCTTCATCTTCATGGTTCTGACGATCGTCTATCTGTCGATGGCGTCTGAAGAACATTAATTTACTTACCACTACTGCGTTTAACTGAAACAAACTTGGAGACTGTCATGGAAAACCTGAATATGGATCTGCTGTACATGGCTGCCGCTGTGATGATGGGTCTGGCGGCAATCGGTGCTGCGATCGGTATCGGCATCCTCGGGGGCAAATTCCTGGAAGGCGCTGCACGCCAACCAGATCTGATTCCACTGCTGCGTACTCAGTTCTTTATCGTAATGGGTCTGGTGGATGCAATCCCAATGATCGCTGTTGGTCTGGGTCTGTACGTGATGTTCGCCGTCGCCTAGTGAGCGATGTTTGAGTCATCTAGTAATATCAGAACGTTAACTAACAAAGAGGCATTGTGCTGTGAACATTAACGCAACAATCCTCGGCCAGGCCATCGCGTTTGTCCTGTTTGTTCTGTTCTGCATGAAGTACGTATGGCCGCCATTAATGGCAGCCATCGAGAAACGTCAGAAAGAAATTGCTGACGGTCTTGCTTCTGCAGAACGTGCTCAAAAGGACCTTGACCTTGCACAGGCCAACGCGACCGACCAGCTGAAAAAAGCCAAAGCGGAAGCTCAGGTGATCATTGAGCAGGCGAACAAACGCCGTGCCCAGATCCTTGATGAAGCCAAAACTGAGGCAGAGCAGGAACGTAATAAAATCGTTGGACAGGCTCAGGCAGAAATCGACGCTGAGCGTAAACGCGCTCGTGAAGAGCTGCGTAAGCAGGTCGCTCTGCTGGCAATTGCCGGTGCCGAGAAGATAATCGAACGTTCCGTAGATGAAGCTGCTAACAGCGACATCGTCGATAAACTGGTCGCTGAACTGTAAGGAGGGAGGGGCTGATGTCTGAATTTGTTACTGTAGCTCGCCCCTACGCCAAAGCAGCTTTTGACTTTGCCGTCGAACACCAGAGCGTAGACCGCTGGCAGAACATGCTGGCGTTTGCTGCCGAGGTAACGAAAAACGAACAAATGGAAGAGCTACTTTCCGGTGCACTGGCACCCGAGACGCTCGCAGATTCGTTCATCGCCATTTGCGGCGAGCAGCTGGACGCCAACGGCCAGAACCTGATTAAGGTGATGGCTGATAACGGTCGTTTAAAAGCGCTCCCGGATGTTCTCGAGCAGTTTGCGCATTTACGCGCGCTGAGTGAAGCGATTGTAGAGGTTCAGGTAACCTCCGCGGCTGAGCTGAGTAATGAGCAACTCGCGAACATTACGACCGCAATGGAAAAACGTCTGTCACGCAAAGTTAAGCTGAATTGCAAAATCGATAAGTCTGTTATGGCGGGCGTTATCATCCAGTCGGGTGATATGGTCATTGATGGTAGCGTACGCGGCCGTCTTGAACGCCTTGCAGACGTCTTGCAGTCTTAAGGGGACTGGAGCATGCAACTGAATTCCACCGAAATCAGCGAACTGATCAAGCAGCGCATTGCTCAGTTCAATGTTGTGAGCGAAGCTCACAACGAAGGTACAATTGTTTCTGTAAGTGACGGTATTATCCGCGTTCACGGCCTGGCCGATTGTATGCAGGGTGAGATGATTTCCCTGCCGGGTAACCGTTACGCTATCGCACTGAACCTGGAGCGCGACTCCGTAGGTGCCGTAGTTATGGGTCCATACGCTGACCTTGCCGAAGGCATGAAAGTTAAGTGTACTGGCCGTATTCTGGAAGTACCGGTTGGCCGTGGCCTGCTGGGCCGCGTGGTGAACACCCTGGGTGCACCAATCGACGGTAAAGGTCCGGTTGATAACGATGGCTTCTCGCCAATCGAAGTTATCGCACCAGGCGTAATCGAACGTCAGTCCGTCGACCAGCCGGTGCAGACCGGTTATAAATCCGTCGATGCGATGATTCCAATCGGCCGTGGCCAGCGTGAGCTGATCATCGGTGACCGTCAGACCGGTAAAACCGCGATGGCAATCGATGCCATCATCAACCAGCGTGACTCCGGCATTAAATGTGTGTACGTGGCTATCGGCCAGAAAGCGTCCACCATTTCTAACGTGGTTCGTAAACTGGAAGAGCACGGTGCACTGTCCAACACCATCGTTGTTGTGGCAACTGCTTCTGAATCCGCTGCACTGCAATATCTGGCGCCATACGCCGGTTGCGCAATGGGCGAATACTTCCGTGACCGCGGTGAAGATGCGCTGATCGTATACGATGACCTGTCTAAACAGGCCGTTGCTTATCGTCAGGTTTCCCTGCTGCTTCGTCGTCCACCAGGTCGTGAAGCCTTCCCGGGCGACGTGTTCTACCTCCACTCCCGTCTGCTGGAGCGCGCATCCCGCGTTAACGCGGAATACGTGGAAGCTTTCACCAAAGGTGAAGTTAAAGGTAAAACCGGCTCCCTGACCGCTCTGCCGATTATCGAAACCCAGGCGGGTGACGTTTCTGCGTTCGTTCCAACCAACGTAATTTCGATTACCGATGGTCAGATCTTCCTGGAAACCAACCTGTTCAACTCCGGTATCCGTCCGGCAGTTAACCCAGGTATTTCGGTATCTCGTGTTGGTGGTGCTGCTCAGACCAAGATCATCAAGAAACTGTCCGGTGGTATTCGTACCGCGCTGGCACAGTATCGTGAACTGGCTGCGTTCTCTCAGTTCGCATCCGATCTGGACGAAGCCACCCGTAAACAGCTGAGCCACGGTCAGAAAGTGACCGAGCTGCTGAAACAGAAACAGTATGCCCCAATGTCTGTTGCACAACAGGGCCTGGTGCTGTTCGCGGCTGAACGCGGTTACCTCGAAGACGTGGAACTGGCGAAAATCGGTAGCTTCGAAGCCGCTCTGCTGGCTTACGCTGACCGTGATCACGCTCCGCTGATGCAAGAAATTAACCAGACCGGTGGCTATAACGACGAGATCGAAGGCAAGCTGAAAGGCATCCTCGACTCCTTTAAAGCAACCCAGTCCTGGTAACGTCTGGCGGCTTGCTCTAGGGCAAGCCGCGAGGCATTGAGGAGAAGCTCATGGCCGGCGCAAAAGAGATACGTAGTAAGATCGCAAGCGTCCAGAACACGCAGAAGATCACCAAAGCGATGGAAATGGTCGCCGCTTCCAAAATGCGTAAATCGCAGGATCGCATGGCGGCCAGCCGTCCTTATGCAGATACCATGCGCAAAGTGATTGGTCACCTTGCTAACGGTAATCTGGAATATAAGCACCCATACCTGGAAGAACGCGACGTTAAGCGCGTGGGCTACCTGGTGGTGTCGACCGATCGTGGTTTGTGCGGCGGTTTGAACATTAACCTGTTCAAAAAAGTGCTGGCGGATATGAAAGAGTGGTCCGATAAGGGCGTTCAGAGCGAACTCGCGATGATCGGCTCCAAGGGCGTTTCTTTCTTCAACTCCGTTGGCGGCAACGTGGTTGCTCAGGTTACCGGCATGGGAGATACCCCTTCCCTGTCTGAACTGATCGGCCCGGTGAAAGTGATGCTGCAAGCCTACGACGAAGGTCGTCTGGACAAGCTGTACGTTGTCAGCAACAAATTTGTTAACACCATGTCTCAGGTTCCGACCATCACTCAGCTGCTGCCGTTACCGGCATCAGAAGATGAGGAGCTGAAGCGTAAATCCTGGGACTACCTGTACGAACCAGACCCGAAAGCGCTGCTGGACACCCTGCTGCGTCGTTATGTCGAGTCTCAGGTTTATCAGGGCGTCGTAGAAAACCTGGCCAGCGAGCAGGCCGCACGTATGGTGGCGATGAAAGCCGCAACCGATAACGGCGGCAGCCTGATTAAAGAGCTGCGGTTGGTATACAACAAAGCTCGTCAGGCCAGCATTACTCAGGAACTTACCGAAATCGTCGGTGGCGCGTCCGCGGTTTAAACCAGGTTATTACCCTAAATAGTTCGGTTTGCAGAAAGGCGGCAACTGAGCGAATCCTCAAGAGCTTACTTAAGTAAGTGACTGAGGTGAGGGAAGGCAGTCAACGCATCTGCAAGTTGAAATATGACGGGTAAACGAATTACGTAGAGGATTCAAGATGGCTACTGGAAAGATTGTCCAGGTAATCGGCGCCGTGGTGGACGTCGAGTTCCCTCAGGACGGCGTACCGCGCGTTTATGACGCGCTTGAGGTACAGAACAACAATGAGAAGCTGGTGCTGGAAGTTCAGCAGCAGCTCGGCGGCGGTATCGTGCGTACCATCGCAATGGGTTCCTCCGACGGTCTGCGTCGCGGTCTGCAAGTAAATGACCTCGAGCACCCGATCGAAGTCCCGGTAGGTAAAGCGACCCTTGGCCGTATCATGAACGTGCTGGGTCAGCCGATCGACATGAAAGGCGACATCGGCGAAGAAGACCGTTGGGCGATTCACCGCGCAGCACCTTCCTACGAAGAGCTGTCCAGCTCTCAGGAACTGCTGGAAACCGGCATCAAAGTTATCGACCTGATTTGTCCGTTTGCTAAAGGCGGTAAAGTTGGTCTGTTCGGTGGTGCGGGCGTAGGTAAAACCGTAAACATGATGGAGCTGATCCGTAACATCGCGATCGAGCACTCCGGTTATTCCGTGTTTGCGGGCGTGGGTGAGCGTACTCGTGAGGGTAACGACTTCTACCACGAAATGACCGACTCCAACGTTCTGGATAAAGTAGCACTGGTTTACGGCCAGATGAACGAGCCACCAGGTAACCGTCTGCGCGTAGCGCTGACCGGTCTGACCATCGCGGAAAAATTCCGTGACGAAGGCCGTGACGTTCTGCTGTTCGTTGATAACATCTACCGTTATACCCTGGCCGGTACTGAAGTATCCGCACTGCTGGGTCGTATGCCTTCTGCGGTAGGTTATCAGCCAACTCTGGCAGAAGAGATGGGTGTTCTTCAGGAGCGTATTACCTCCACCAAGACCGGTTCTATCACCTCCGTACAGGCCGTTTACGTTCCTGCGGATGACTTGACTGACCCGTCTCCGGCGACCACCTTTGCGCACCTGGACTCAACCGTTACGCTGAGCCGTCAGATCGCATCTCTGGGTATTTACCCGGCCGTTGACCCGCTGGACTCCACCAGCCGTCAGCTGGATCCGCTGGTTGTTGGTCAGGAGCACTACGATACCGCGCGTGGCGTTCAGTCTATCCTGCAGCGTTACCAGGAGCTGAAAGACATCATCGCGATTCTGGGTATGGACGAACTGTCCGAAGAAGACAAACTGGTTGTTGCTCGTGCGCGTAAGATCCAGCGCTTCCTGTCTCAGCCGTTCTTCGTAGCAGAAGTCTTTACCGGTTCTCCAGGCAAATACGTTTCGCTGAAAGATACCATCCGTGGCTTCAAAGGCATCATGGACGGCGAATACGACCATCTGCCAGAGCAGGCGTTCTACATGGTTGGCTCCATCGACGAAGCTGTTGAGAAAGCGAAAAAACTTTAACGCCTAATCGGAGGGTGACATGGCTATGACTTACCACCTGGACGTCGTCAGCGCGGAGCAGCAAATGTTCTCCGGTCTGGTCGAGAAGATCCAGGTAACGGGTAGCGAAGGTGAACTGGGTATTTACCCGGGCCACGCACCGCTGCTCACCGCCATTAAGCCTGGTATGATCCGCATCGTTAAGCAGCACGGACATGAAGAGTTTATCTACCTGTCCGGTGGTGTTCTGGAAGTACAGCCGGGTAACGTAACCGTCCTGGCTGACACCGCGATTCGCGGCCAGGATCTCGACGAAGCGCGTGCCCTGGAAGCGAAACGCAAAGCTGAAGAGCACATGCACAGCTCCCACGGTGACGTGGATTACGCTCAGGCTTCTGCTGAACTGGCTAAAGCGATCGCCAAACTGCGCGTTATCGAGTTAACCAAAAAAGCGATGTAACTACCTGCTTGAAAAGACAAATGCCAGTCCGGGAAACCTGACTGGCATTTTTTTTATTCTTCAGCTTTATTCCATACTCAAAATAACCATAAAACCAGCGAGATAGCGCAATCTACGGGGGATATAGCCCATATTTTGGCCTTAATTCCCATGGATTCTAGCGAGATTGCTGCTATAAAAGACGCAGATAATCTCAAGACGGTGAAATTAGCTGCAGCGTATTTTTTGATGCAAAATATGTAGAATTTTCAAGGCTAAATCGCTTTACTTCACACACTAAACAGATTCAGGACACGTATGTCAAACAGCGCAATGAGCGTGGTTATCCTTGCTGCCGGCAAAGGAACCCGCATGTACTCAGACCTTCCAAAGGTGCTGCACACGCTGGCTGGGAAGCCAATGGTCCAGCATGTCATTGATGCCGCAAATAAATTAGGTGCCCAGCGGGTTAACCTGGTTTATGGCCACGGCGGCGACCTGCTCAAGCAGACCCTGAATGACGGCGCGCTTAACTGGGTGCTGCAGGCAGAGCAGCTGGGAACCGGCCATGCGATGCAGATGGCGGCCCCGTTCTTTGGCGATGACGAAGACATTCTGATGCTGTACGGCGATGTGCCGCTGATCTCTATCGAGACGTTACAGCGCCTGCGCGAAGCTAAACCGCAGGGCGGCATCGGCCTGCTGACCGTTAAGCTTGAAGATCCTACCGGCTATGGACGCATTGCGCGTGAAAACGGCAAGGTCGTCGGCATCGTGGAACATAAAGATGCGAGCGAAGAGCAGCGTAGAATCAATGAAATCAACACCGGGATACTGGTGGCTAACGGTGCAGATCTGAAGCGCTGGCTCGGTAAGCTGGATAACAACAACGCGCAGGGCGAGTTCTACATCACCGATATTATTGCCCTGGCTCACGGTGAAGGGCGTGAAATTGCCGCTGTTCACCCGGATCGCCTGAGTGAAGTTGAGGGCGTGAATAACCGCCTGCAGCTTTCTCGCCTGGAACGCGTCTACCAAACAGAGCAGGCCGACAAGCTGCTGCTGGCGGGGGTCATGCTGCGCGATCCGGCTCGTTTCGATCTGCGCGGTGAATTAACGCACGGGCGCGATGTTGAAATAGATACTAATGTCATTGTGGAAGGCCGCGTTACGCTGGGCAACCGCGTGAAGATAGGCACTGGTTGCGTGATTAAAAACGCGGTTATCGGCGATGACTGCGAAATCAGTCCGTACACCGTCATTGAGGATGCGACGCTTGAAGCTGCCTGCACCATCGGGCCATTTGCCCGACTGCGTCCAGGCGCTGAGCTGGCGGAGGGCGCGCATGTTGGCAACTTCGTTGAGATGAAGAAGGCGCGTCTGGGTAAAGGCTCTAAAGCGGGCCACCTGAGCTACCTCGGTGATGCTGAAATTGGTGATAACGTTAACATCGGTGCCGGCACCATTACCTGCAACTACGATGGGGCGAACAAACATAAAACCATCATTGGTGATGACGTATTTGTAGGCTCTGATACTCAGCTGGTGGCCCCGGTCACCGTGGCCAGTGGTGTCACGATTGGTGCCGGGACGACAGTAACGCGCGATGTTGCTGAAAATGAGCTGGTGATCAGCCGCGTAAAACAGAAACACATCCAGGGCTGGCAGCGGCCGGTGAAGAAGAAGTAACGGATTTATACCCCTCACCCTAACCCTCCTCCCACAGGGGAGAGGTGATCGTTCGGTGCGGTGTTTTTCTCCCTCGCCCCTTTGGGGAGAGGGCCGGGGTGAGGGGATAACATAATCCTCCCCCCAAAAGCAGTACCCATAAAAATAACCCCACTCTCTACAAGGCTCGGGGCTCCGGAAATACCGGATTAATACAAACAGGTCAGCGACAACACATGGCTAACGCCATTCTCAGGACTTAAAAATTATGTGTGGAATTGTTGGCGCAGTGGCGCAACGTGATATCGCTGAAATCCTTCTTGAAGGACTACGTCGTCTGGAATACCGCGGGTACGACTCTGCGGGCCTGGCGGTTGTGGACGACAAAGGTCAGATGACCCGTCTGCGTCGTCTGGGGAAAGTACAGAAGCTGGCGGAAGCGGCGGAAGAAACCGCTCTGCATGGTGGCACCGGGATTGCCCATACCCGTTGGGCAACGCACGGCGAACCTTCAGAAATAAATGCTCACCCACATGTCTCCGACCATATCGTGGTCGTACACAACGGTATTATTGAAAATCACGAACCGCTGCGTGAAGCGCTGCAATCTCGTGGCTACACGTTCGTCTCCCAGACGGATACCGAAGTTATTGCTCACCTGGTGCATTGGGAGCTTGAGCAGGGTGGTACGCTGCGAGAGGCGGTTCTTCGCGCTATTCCTCAGCTGCGTGGCGCTTACGGCACCGTGATCATGGACACCCGTAACCCGGATGTCCTGCTGGCCGCACGCTCCGGTAGCCCAATGGTTATCGGCCTGGGCATGGGTGAAAACTTTATCGCGTCCGATCAACTGGCGCTGCTGCCGGTAACCCGCCGCTTTATCTTCCTTGAGGAAGGCGATATCGCCGAAGTGACCCGCCGCGCGGTCACTGTTTTTGACACCAAAGGCGAGCAGGTTAAGCGCCCGGACATCGAATCTAATCTGCAGTATGACGCTGGCGACAAAGGCATTTACCGCCATTACATGCAGAAAGAGATTTATGAGCAGCCGAATGCTATCAAAAACACCCTTGCCGGGCGTATCAGCCACGGTGAAGTGGATTTGACGGAGCTGGGGCCAAAAGCCAATGAAATGCTCTCTCAGGTTGAGCATATTCAAATCGTAGCCTGCGGCACCTCCTATAACTCAGGTATGGTTTCCCGCTACTGGTTCGAAGCGCTGGCCGGCGTGCCTTGTGATGTCGAAATTGCCTCGGAATTCCGTTACCGCAAATCTGCCGTGCGCCGCAACAGCCTGATGATCACCCTTTCCCAGTCTGGTGAAACGGCGGACACCCTGGCGGCGCTGCGCTTGTCTAAAGAGCTGGGCTATCTTGGCTCACTGGCGATTTGTAACGTGGCCGGCTCTTCTCTGGTGCGTGAATCTGACCTGGCGCTGATGACCAACGCCGGAACAGAAATCGGCGTGGCGTCAACCAAAGCGTTCACCACCCAACTGACCGTTCTGTTGATGCTGGTGGCTAAGCTGAGCCGCCTGAAAGGCGCTGACGCGCAGGTTGAGCAAGATATCGTGCACGGCCTGCAGGCGCTGCCGAGCCGCATCGAGCAGATGCTGTCCCAGGACAAGCGCATTGAGCAGCTGGCGGAAGATTTCTCCGACAAACATCATGCGCTGTTCCTCGGCCGGGGCGATCAGTACCCGATTGCCATGGAAGGTGCGCTGAAGCTGAAAGAGATCTCCTACATTCACGCTGAAGCCTATGCGGCCGGTGAGCTGAAGCACGGCCCGCTGGCATTGATCGACGCCGATATGCCGGTCATTGTTGTGGCACCGAACAACGAGCTGTTGGAAAAACTGAAATCCAACATCGAAGAAGTTCGCGCCCGCGGCGGCCAGCTGTATGTCTTCGCCGACCGTGACGCCGGCTTTACCAGCAGCGACAACATGCACATCATCGAGATGCCGCATGTGGAAGAGGTGATTGCCCCTATCTTCTACACCGTCCCGCTGCAGCTGCTGTCTTACCACGTGGCGCTGATCAAAGGCACCGACGTGGACCAGCCGCGTAACCTGGCGAAATCGGTAACGGTGGAGTAATTTTCTTGACGTTAATCCGTTGTGATTAATTGGCGAAAAAACGTTAATTACCAGCCAGAAAAGCCCCGGCCATAACGGTCCGGGGCTTTTTTATATTGATTGGTTAGCTGCCGCGGTAGGTCGAATAACCGAAGGGGCTAAGCAGCAACGGCACATGATAATGCTCGCCTGATTTGCTGACGTGGATCACCACCGGCACATCCACAAAGAACGAGTCCTGCTTATGTGCCTTGTAGTATTCGCCGGTTTCAAATGTCACTTTGTAATTACCCGGCTCAATGTCTTTTCCGGCAGGATAAAGTGCGCTAATGCGGCCGTCTGTGTTAGTCAGCCCCTCGCCCAGCCTTACCCATTTTTCACCGTCCTGTTTATCCAGAGTGACTTTTACACCTTCAGAGGGGGTGCCTGTCTGCTGGTTCAGGACATGAACGCTCAATGGATTCTTTGCCGGTACATCGGCTGCAAACGCGGAAACCGAACTGGTAATCAGAGATAAGAAAAAAGCTTGTTTTAATGTCATCCTTAAACCCTCTTTGTTGTGGTTTTTTTATCTTAGTGGCAAAGGAAAGAATAAAAATTAAACAATCTGTGATACTTAACCGCGGACGCCATGGCGAAGAAATGTATGGCGCTTAGGAAGTGCGATAAAGGCCGTGAGCCAAAAGCGTGAGTAGGGATGTCATAATTAGTGAGGGTGAACACAAATTGAACAAATATATTTTCAATGTTTGTTCTTATTTTTAGGTAGGTGTTTATTAAAAAGAAAATAATAAACAATGGGTTATTGTTATTTTGCTCAGCAAAAGTGCATTGTCATAAAACTGTCATAATTCGTACATTTAACTGTCACCAAACTGTCCTATTTTCTACCCTGTATTTAATTAAACAACAATTTACGAACATCTGGCAGGAGACATTATGAACGTTATGCGTACCACTGTCGCAACTGTTGTCGCCGCGACCTTATCTCTGAGCGCTTCTACTGCGTTTGCAGCTGCAAGCCTGACTGGCGCTGGTGCAACTTTCCCTGCGCCGGTGTATGCCAAGTGGGCAGATACCTACCAGAAAGAAACTGGTAACAAGGTGAACTACCAGGGTATCGGTTCCTCCGGCGGCGTGAAGCAAATCATTGCTAACACCGTTGACTTCGGCGCTTCTGACGCCCCTCTGGCGGATGACAAATTACAGCAAGAAGGCCTGTTCCAGTTCCCTACCGTAATCGGTGGCGTAGTGCTGGCGGTTAACCTGCCGGGCTTCAAGTCTGGCGAGCTGGTTCTGGACGGCAAAACCCTGGGTGACATCTACCTGGGCACCATCAAAAAATGGAACGACCCGGCGATTGCTAAGCTGAACCCAGGCCACAAACTGCCGGATCAGAACATCGCGGTTGTTCGTCGTGCTGACGGCTCCGGTACTTCCTTCGTGTTCACCAGCTACCTGTCTAAAGTGAACGAAGAGTGGAAATCTAAAATTGGCGCAGGCTCTACCGTTAACTGGCCAACCGGTCTGGGCGGTAAAGGCAACGACGGCATCGCGGCCTTCGTACAGCGTCTGCCAGGCTCCATTGGTTACGTTGAATACGCTTACGCTAAGCAGAACAACCTGACTTACACCAAGCTGATGTCCGCTGACGGTAAGCCAGTAAGCCCGACTGAAGCAAACTTTGCTAACGCGGCTAAAGGCGCTGACTGGAGCAAATCCTTCGCACAGGATCTGACTAACCAGAAAGGTGACGAAGCGTGGCCAATCACCTCCACCACCTTCATCCTGGTCCACAAAGAGCAGAAAAACCCTGAGCAGGGCGCAGAAGTGCTGAAGTTCTTTGACTGGGCATACAAATCTGGCGCGAAAGAAGCTAACGCTCTGGATTACGCAACGCTGCCAGCCTCCGTGGTTGAGCAAGTTCGCGCTGCATGGAAGACCAATGTAAAAGACAGTTCCGGTAAGGCGCTGTACTAAGTGCAAAAATCTGGGGTAACAGGTATGTTACCCCGGTTTATTCAGCAACTACGAAGAGTACGCTATGGCTGTGACTAAGCCGACGTTTAAAGCCCCTGGCAAACAAGGCGATGTAATTTTCAGTGCGCTGGTAAGACTGGCTGCGCTGATTGTGCTATTTCTGCTGGGTGGGATTATCATCTCGCTGTTTATCTCCTCGCTGCCGAGTATTGAGAAGTTTGGCTTCTCCTTCCTCTGGTCCAAAGAGTGGGATGCCCCTAATGAAGTCTTCGGCGCGCTGGTGCCGATTTACGGAACCCTCGTGACCTCGTTTATCGCGCTGCTGATTGCGGTGCCGGTGAGCTTTGGTATCGCCCTGTTCCTGACAGAACTTGCACCCGGCTGGCTGAAGCGCCCGCTGGGTATCGCCATTGAACTGCTGGCGGCCATTCCAAGTATCGTGTACGGCATGTGGGGCCTGTTTATCTTTGCTCCCCTGTTCGCGACTTACTTCCAGGAGCCTGTAGGCAACGTGCTTTCTGCCGTGCCTATCGTTGGCGCCCTGTTCTCTGGCCCTGCGTTTGGTATCGGCATTCTTGCCGCCGGTGTGATCCTCGCGATTATGATCATCCCGTACATCGCCTCCGTGATGCGCGATGTCTTCGAACAAACGCCGGTAATGATGAAAGAATCGGCCTACGGTATCGGCTGCACCACCTGGGAAGTTATCTGGCGCATCGTTCTGCCGTTCACCAAAAACGGCGTGATCGGCGGTGTGATGCTCGGCCTTGGGCGTGCACTCGGCGAAACCATGGCGGTGACCTTTATCATCGGTAACACCTACCAGCTCGACAGCGCTTCGCTGTATATGCCGGGCAACAGTATTACCTCTGCCCTGGCTAACGAATTTGCCGAAGCGGAATCCGGCCTGCATACCGCCGCGCTGATGGAGCTTGGCTTAATCCTGTTTGTGATTACCTTTATCGTACTGGCTATCTCTAAGTTCATGATTATGCGCCTGGCGAAAAACGAAGGGGCTCGCTCATGACCACGATGGAAATGCAAAGCAGCGCGGCGCTGGCCGAATCACGCCGCAAAATGCAGGCGCGCCGCCGCATGAAAAACCGCATCGCCCTGACGCTCTCCATGGCGACTATGGTGTTCGGTCTGTTCTGGCTGGTCTGGATCCTGTTCTCCACGGTAACTCGCGGTATTGACGGTATGTCGCTGGCGCTGTTTACCGAAATGACGCCTCCGCCAAATACTGCGGGCGGTGGCCTGGCGAACGCCCTGGCGGGCAGCGGCCTGCTGATTCTGTGGGCGACCGTTATCGGTACGCCGCTGGGCATCATGGCCGGGATTTACCTCGCCGAATATGGTCGTAAATCTGCCCTGGCCGAAGTCATCCGCTTTATTAACGATATTCTGCTGTCCGCGCCGTCGATTGTGGTCGGTCTGTTTGTTTACACCATCGTGGTGGCGAAAATGGAGCACTTCTCCGGCTGGGCGGGCGTGATTGCGCTGGCGCTGCTGCAGGTGCCTATCGTCATTCGTACCACTGAAAACATGCTGAAACTGGTGCCGGACAGCCTGCGAGAAGCGGCTTACGCGCTGGGGACGCCAAAATGGAAGATGATCTCCGCGATTACGCTGAAAGCGTCCGTCTCCGGGATTATTACCGGCGTGCTGCTGGCGATTGCCCGTATCGCTGGCGAAACCGCGCCGCTGCTCTTCACCTCCCTCTCCAACCAGTTCTGGAGCACGGACATGATGCAGCCTATCGCCAACCTGCCGGTGACCATTTTTAAATTTGCTATGAGCCCGTTTGCCGAGTGGCAACAGCTGGCCTGGGCAGGGGTGCTGATCATTACCCTCTGCGTGCTGCTGCTGAACATTCTGGCGCGCGTGATTTTCTCGAAGAGTAAACACGGTTAAATTTTACGGCGTGGCCCTCGCGACGCCGGACGGAGATTAAGACACAGATGAGTAAGGTTGATTTAGCCCCAGGCAAAATCCAGGTTCGCGATCTGAACTTCTACTACGGTAAGTTCCACGCGCTGAAGAACATCAATCTGGATATCGCGAAGAACCAGGTTACCGCCTTCATTGGGCCGTCAGGCTGTGGTAAATCCACCCTGCTGCGTACCTTTAACAAAATGTACTCGCTCTACCCGGAGCAGCGTGCAGAAGGTGAAATCCTGCTGGATGGGGAAAATATCCTCACCCAGAGCCAGGACATCGCCCTGCTGCGTGCTAAAGTCGGCATGGTCTTCCAGAAGCCGACGCCGTTCCCGATGTCCATCTATGACAACATCGCATTTGGCGTGCGCCTGTTTGAAAAGCTGTCCCGCAGCGACATGGATGAACGCGTGCAGTGGGCATTGACCAAAGCCGCACTGTGGAACGAAACTAAAGATAAACTGCACCAGAGCGGCTATAGCCTCTCCGGTGGCCAGCAGCAGCGTCTGTGCATCGCGCGCGGGATTGCGATTCGCCCGGAAGTGTTGCTGCTGGATGAGCCGTGTTCCGCCCTTGACCCGATCTCCACCGGGCGTATTGAAGAGCTGATCACCGAGCTGAAAGAAGACTATACCGTAGTGATCGTGACCCACAACATGCAGCAGGCGGCGCGTTGTTCTGACCACACGGCGTTTATGTACCTCGGTGAGCTGATCGAATTCAGCGAAACCGATACGCTGTTTACTACGCCAGCGAAGAAACAAACCGAAGATTACATTACTGGCCGCTACGGTTGATTTGGAGAGCGCGATGGATAACCTCAACTTAAACAAACACATTTCTGGCCAGTTCAACGCCGAGCTGGAGTACATCCGTACTCAGGTTATGACGATGGGCGGGCTGGTGGAACAACAGCTCTCCGACGCGATCACCGCGATGCACAACCAGGACAGCGAGCTGGCGAAGCGCGTTATCGCCGGTGACCAGAAGGTCAACATGATGGAAGTGGCGATCGATGAAGCCTGCGTGCGCATCATCGCTAAACGCCAGCCGACCGCCAGCGACCTGCGCCTGGTGATGGCCATCATCAAAACCATCGCTGAGCTGGAACGTATTGGCGATGTGGCGGACAAAATCTGCCGCACTGCGCTGGAAAAATTCTCCCAACAGCACCAGCCGCTGCTGGTCAGTCTGGAATCGCTGGGTCGACACACCGTGCAGATGCTGCATGACGTGCTGGACGCCTTCGCGCGTATGGATCTGGATGAAGCGGTGCGTATCTACCGCGAAGACAAGAAAGTTGACCAGGAATATGAAGGCATCGTGCGTCAGCTGATGACCTACATGATGGAAGACTCCCGTACTATCCCAAGCGTGCTGACCGCGCTGTTCTGCGCCCGTTCTATCGAGCGTATCGGTGACCGCTGCCAGAACATCTGCGAATACATCTTCTACTTCGTGAAGGGGCAGGATTTCCGTCACGTAGGCGGGGATGAGCTGGACAAGCTGCTGGCGGGTAAAGATCCGAAAGAGTAAGACATTCAGCCTCCTCTTCTTTTAGGAGCGGAGGCTGGCACATCTTGTTTTCTCCCTCCCCCCTGGGAGAGAGCCGGGGTGAAGGGCCGTTACTTCCCGAACAAGCGCCGCGAATTATCCTCAATTTTCCCTGAAATTCTGCGTTTCTGCATCGTTCTGCTCCAGCTCACCGACAGCCCCGCCGCTGACAAAAGCCGATGATACTGCGAGTCATCAAACGGCATATGCCAGGCGATGGCGATGGCTTCTGCCACGGTCACGTCGCTAACGCGGGAAGCAAGCTCCAGCGGCGCATCGGCAGAGACATTCCCCGCCAGAATCACGCGATAAAGCCAGCCGCAGTAGCCTGATTCCTGCATCCGCGCGGACATATCCTCTACGCCAAAATGGTAGTTAAGCTTAAAGCACGGGGAGCGAGGCTGGGTCACCTGAATCAGTGCTTCACCCCAACGGTAAATATCGCCCATGTAGACGTTCTTTTCCGTCATCCCTTCCGTTGACAGGTTTTCGCCGAAGGCCGGGGCATTAAACAGCTCCGCTTTATCCGGGAAAATTTGCATCCAGTGCTGATAATGCTCGCGTGGATAGTGGCACAGTGCCCTGTCGGGCCCGCCGTGAATCACCTTCTCCGCCTGCTCATCGCCCTCCAGCCCTGACTCGGTTAAGCGAAGTTCGCCGTCCACCTGAACCTTGGCGATGGCGCTGGGCCGGCTCCCTTCGTAATCACGAATCTGGCCAGCGTAAACCTGAAGCGGATAGCGATGCATAAGCGACTCCCTGCTAAATAGACATAAAAAAGCGAGCCATCAGGCTCGCTTCTCTACGGTTGTATTGCAACCTTATTTTTTAGCGGCGAAACGTGCAGCTGCTTCGTCCCAGTTAACCACGTTCCAGAACTCTTTCGCGTAGTCCGGGCGACGGTTCTGGAATTTCAGGTAGTAAGCGTGTTCCCAAACGTCCAGGACCACAATTGGGAAGCCGGAAGCGCCGGAGATAGCTTCGCCCATCAGCGGGCTGTCCTGGTTTGCAGTAGAAACCACAGCCAGTTTGTCGCCTTTCAGTACCAGCCACGCCCAGCCGGAGCCGAAACGGGTAGCAGCAGCTTTTTCGAATTCAGCTTTGAATGCATCAACGCTGCCGAAATCGCGCTCGATAGCGGCTTTCAGGTCACCTTTCAGCTCGGTGCCTTTTTTCAGGCCTTTCCAGAAGAAGCTGTGGTTAGCGTGGCCACCAGCGTTGTTACGCAGTACGGTTTTCTTATCAGCAGGCAGCTGATCCAGTTTGGTAATCAGCTCTTCAGCAGACAGGCTGGCAAACTCAGGCAGGGATTCCAGCGCGGCGTTCGCGTTGTTGACATAAGCCTGGTGGTGTTTGCTGTGGTGGATTTCCATGGTTTCTTTGTCGAAATGCGGTTCCAGCGCGTCGTAAGCGTAAGGCAGGGATGGCAGTGTATAGCTCATATTCATCGTCTCCATTAACGTAGAGCGGCTGTAATGCTGTTAACGCCGCGTAATCAGTCGGTTCATTATAGTTAATTAAATGATATTGAAAATGTTTATCAATGCCGTACTTAGTTTGTGGTTATAACTTTTCTTCATGAAACCACGGCTTACGGCTATAACGCAGCGGGTAAAAAGTTATTTTTGCAGGGTAACGACGAATTGTTACCCGGTCGTGACGTAACGGCATGCAGGGGGAGCAGCTGGCGGTATTCGCCGAAAGACGTGTTCTGGCTCAAATAGAAAACAAGGCCCGGCTTCCGGGCCTTTTTCTTAGCGGGTGGCGGCGTCTTCCAGCGCTTTATGGATCACGGAAGACAGCTCGGCGACGTCAAACTTAGCGACATAGCCGTTGGCACCGACTTTGCGGACGTGATCTTCGTTGGCGCTGCCGGAAAGCGAGGAGTGGATCACCACCGGAATGTGCTTCAGCGAAGGTTCGGTCTTAATGTTGCGGGTCAGGGTAAAACCATCCATCTCCGGCATCTCGATATCGGTCAGCACCAAGCCTATTTTATCGGTGATCGGCGTGCCGGATGCTTTGGCATCGGCGGCAATAAGTTTGATTTTTTCCCAGGCCTCCAGGCCCGTTGCGTGCATGATGGCCGGAATGCCCATCCCCTTCAGGCCCTGCTCCAGCATCGAACGTGCAACTTTGGAGTCCTCAGCGACGATAGCCACGGCGCCCGGTTTCAGGGTATAGGTTTTCTCTTCTATGGCCGCGATATTCACATCTCTCCCGGACGGGATAATGTCATAAAGGATCTGCTCCACGTCCAGCACCAGCGCCAGATCTTTGCCGGTCATCGGGTCGTCAATATTGGCGATACTGGTGATATTGCGGCTGCTGACCCCGGCTTCGGCGGCGTGTACCTGACTCCAGTCGAGGCGAATAATATTTTCCACCGACTCGACGGCAAAAGCCTGGGTGCTGCGGGCATATTCGGTGATCAGTAATAAATTCAGACCGGTGGTTGGCGTGCAACCTGTTACCGCGGGCAGATCGATAACCGGGATAATCTGGTCGCGAATGTTAGCCATGCCCAGCAGCGGCGATTCCATACCCGCGGCGCGATTAATCTTCGGCATCGGCACAATTTCACGCAGCTTAAAAACATTGATGCCGTACAGCTCAGATTTGCTGTCATGCTGGCTGGTGCCTAAGCGGAACAGCAGAAGCTCAAACTTGTTGGATAACGCCAGGTTGGCCCTTTCATCGATATCTTTCTGAAAACTATCCATTTTAACCTCAAGTGATAACCCGGCCTCAGAACCCAACCGTACGGAGTGAATGCTTGTTTAAGTTATCGGCAGCAGCAGGAAAAAATGAAGGGAGAAGGTGAAATGATTTCGTTTAGAGGGAGACTCCCCCTCTAAACGGATAGCGCTTACTTCTTCTTGTTCAGCATCGTCTTTAGGTCGGCAAACGGATTATAAGTTGCTTCGCCTACATCCTTTTGCGCATCCTCGCCGGCAATCACCGTGGAGCCGTACAGATCGGCCTCGGTGTATTTCGAATGCTCATGATCGTGGCAATACAGGCATAAAAGCTCCCAATTGCTGCCATCTTCCGGGTTATTGGTATGATCGTGGTCCATATGATGAACGGTCAGCTCACGCAGATTGGAATACACAAACTCGCGCGAGCAACGCCCGCAGACCCACGGGAAAAGCTTCAGCGCCTTTTCGCGGTAACCGCTCTCCAGCCGCGTATAGTTCTTGGGAATAATCGCCATGATTCAGGTTCCAGACAAAAAATGTAGGGTTATGTCCAGTTTCCGGCTAAAGCGCGTCTTTATCAATCCCCAGGCGCTTCATCCGCGAAAGTAACGTGGTGCGCTTCAGCCCTAATCGCTGGGCAGCACCCCGAGGCCCGGCCACCACGCCGTTGGCCTCTTTCAACACGCGCAGGATGCGCTCGTACTCATCCTCGTCCTCACGTCTCTCCGCTTCCACCGACGGCGAGAAATGGCGTTCTACCGGCGGGCGGTGATCCATTTCCGGCAGGGAAAGATGCAGCACGCTGCCCCGGGTGAGTAGCACCGCCCGCTCAATCACGTTTTCCAACTCGCGCACGTTACCCGGCCACTCCATGCGGCTCAGGGCGCGCAGCGTTTCCGCCGGAATACTGTCGATGTTACGGTTCAGGCGGCGGGCGATTTTAAAGGTGAAGGATTTTACCAACAGCGGGATATCTTCCGGGCGTTCGCGCAGCGGCGGCAGAGTAATAGGAAAAACGTTCAGCCGGTAATACAGGTCGCTGCGGAACTCCCGGTCGGCGACCATCTCTTTCAGGTTGCGGTTGGTGGCGGCTATCAGGCGCACATCCACTTCCTGAACCTTATTGCTGCCGAGCCGCTCGAACTCCTGCTCCTGCAGCACGCGCAACAGCTTAGGCTGCAGCTCGAGCGGCATATCGCCCACCTCATCCAGGAACAGCGAGCTTTTGTCTGCCAGCTCAAAGCGGCCAATGCGCTGATTATTTGCCCCGGTAAACGCCCCGCGCTCATGGCCGAATAAATCGCTCTCCAGCAGCCCGGCAGGCATGGCGGCGCAGTTGATCTTCACCATCCGGCGGCCGTTGCGCTCGCTCAGGTTATGAATGGCCCGGGCAATCAACTCTTTACCGGTGCCGGTCTCGCCGAGGATCAGCACGGTGCTGTCGCTGCCTGCCACCATCTCAACCTGCTTAAGCACGATAGACATCGCCTCGCCGCGCCCGATAATTTCGCCAAAATCGCTGTCGACGTTATTAATTTGCTCTGTGAGGTAGAGGTTCTCATCCACCAGATTCTCTTTCAGACGGTTGATTTCCTGGTAGGCGAGGGCGTTATCCACCGCGATGGCGATACGTTCGGCAATCTGGCGCAGCAGCTTGAGGTTGGCCGGCGTAAAGCCCTGTTCGCTGCACCTGGCCAGCTTCAGCACGCCCAGCATATTGTTGCCAAACTTCAGCGGCAGCAGGCAAAGCGTCTGCGGTTTGTTGTCCCACATCTCCAGCAGCATCCGCTCATACGGCGCCAGCTTGTCGCCGGGGCAAAGGTTGAGCAGCAGCATTTCGCCGCTTTTAAAGACGCGTTCTGAAAGTGTGCCTTCCTCAAGCACGTCGCTTTGATCGTGAATCGGCGAGGTTTCATCAACAAAGTGGGTGGAATAGAGCGTGAGTCGCGACTTGCGGCTGCTTTTCAGCACTATGCTGATGGAATCAATGGCGAAGTGGTAGTGAATCTCGCGGGCAATCTCGCTTATCAGTTCGTCCAGGTCCAGCTTCGACAGCACCGCGTTGGTGACGGCCACCAGAATGCGAAAATCATCGCGCTCCCGGCACAATAACTGGTGATCGTGGCTCGAATTGAGCCGGGTCTGGATCTGCTCGGTCACCAGGCCCACAATTTGCGCCAGGGTATAAAGCCGGTTTAGCTCTTTTTCAGTCCAGGCGTCTGCCCGGTTGCGGATAAATTCGCAGCCGCCAAAAATTTTGCCTTCGGAGGCCAGCGGCAGCAGGCAGTAGCGGCCAAACGGGGCGTACAAATCAAGGCTCGCCATCTGCGGCCAGGTTTCATCAAACTCCTGCTGGCTGCAAATCAGCGCCTCCGGGCGCGACAGCATGCGGCGCACCGGGCCGTTGGCCAGCGCCATTTCATCTTCGTAGTGCAGTTCCTTGCCGTGTTTATCCTTGCCATAGAAGCTCACCCGCTGATGCTGGGGATGGTAAAGCAGGATGTTAACGCGATCGGCCAGCGCGCCCTGTTTCACCAGCTGCGTCAGGCTGCTGGCGAGTTCGTTGAGATCGGGCTGCTGGAGCAGCGTGCGGGTGATATCAAATAACCCCTGCTGCCCGAGATCGCTCATCGGCGTGTATGACATTTTTGCTTTCCATTGAAATGCCCCACGGCGGGCGCAGGGCTAAAAAATATAATTAATATAAATATTGTTTAAGTTTAGTCAGCGTTGCGTGAATACATACTGGTGCAGGTCAACAAATGCGCGGTAAGGGTTCAAAATGCGGCAGATCGAGCGAGCGTTTTACGCCATAAAGCCCCGTTACGCGCACGCCTTTTCGCTCCACAACCTCGCCTATGACTGCGGCCTTTTCGCCACAAGGATGCTGCTGCAAAGCGTGTAAAACCGCAGGGGCTGACTCGGGAGAAGCGGCGATAACCAGCTTGCCTTCATTAGCAAAATTTAACGCATCCAGCCCAAGCAGCTCGCAAACGCCGCGCACCGCCGGGGTCAGCGGCAGCTTGTTTTCGCTGATTTCCATCCCGCACCCGCTGGTCTCGGCAAACTCATGCAGAACGGCGTTCACGCCTCCGCGCGTGGCGTCCCGCAGGGCTTTTACGCCGGGGATGTGTAGCAGCGGGGCTATCATTGGCGTCAGCACTGCGCAGTCGCTCTGTAGATCGCCGTCCAGGCCAAGCTTCTCGCGCAGGTTGAGAATAGTTGCGCCGTGATCGCCTAGCGTGCCGCTGACGATAAGCAAATCTCCGGCTGTAATCTGAGCCGCGCCCCAGTTAACACCAGCAGGAATAGCGCCGATCCCGGCAGTATTGATAAAAAGCTTGTCCGCCGCGCCGCGAGGCACCACTTTGGTGTCACCGGTCACGATGGCGATATTTGCCGCGCGGGCGGCGTTCGCCATGCTGGTGACCACCCGTTCAAGGGTTTCCAACGGCAAGCCTTCTTCGAGAATAAAGCCGCACGACAGCCAGCGAGGCGTAGCGCCGCTCACCGCGACGTCGTTCGCCGTACCGCACACGGCCAGCTTGCCGATATCCCCGCCGGGAAAAAACAGTGGGTCAATAACGTAGCTGTCGGTAGAAAATGCCAGCCGGTCGCCGCCGGCGGTAAGCTCTGCCAGCGAAAGCCGCGCCTGATCTTCCTGCTCCGCCAGCCACGGGTTATCGAAGGCCTGCATAAACAGGCTGGCGATCAGCTGCTGCATCGCCAGGCCGCCGCTGCCGTGGGCCAGCTCAACGGTTTTCATACTTCACACTCCTGAGAACGGTATTGATACCACGCCGCGCAGGCTCCTTCAGAGGAGACCATCAGCGCGCCGAAGGCGTTTTGCGGGTTGCAGCCGCGGCCGAACAGCGGGCATTGCTGCGGCTTGCAGCGGCCGGTGAGCACGTCGCCGCAGCGGGCTTTGGGGTCGTCGTAAACCTGCTGGGGTTTGGGCTGGAAATGGTCTTCGGCGTCAAACCGGCGGTACGCTTCGGTGAGCTGCACGCCGGAATCGCCGATCACGCCCAGGCCCCGCCATTCCGCTTCGCCGCGCACCGTAAACACTTCGCCTATCGCTTTTTGTGCCAGCAGATTGCCTTCTTCCGGCACTACGCGGCGGTACTGATTTTCCACCACGCTGTGCTGACGTATTTTTTGCTCCACCAGCATCAGCACGCCCTGCAGCAGGTCGAGGGGCTCAAAACCGGCGACCACCAGCGGCCGCTGGTGCTCAGAGGCGATGAAGTTATAGGCTTCGGTGCCAATCACCATGCTGACGTGCCCTGGTGCCAGGAAAGCGCCGATGCCGTTATCGGGCTGGGAAAGCAGGCTGCGCAGCGTTGGGATCAGCGTGATGTGCTGGCAGAAGAAATAGAAGTTATCGATGCCCTGCGATTTTGCCTGCTGAAGGGTAATCGCCGTGGCGGGCATAGTGGTTTCAAAGCCGAGGCCAAAGAACACCACTTTGCGATCCGGGTTCTGGCGCGCCAGGGTCAGCGCGTCCATTGGCGAGTAAATCACCCTGACGTCCGCGCCTCGCGCTTTGGCCTGCATCAGCGAGCCATTTTTACCCGGCACGCGCATCGCATCCCCAAAGGTGCAGAAAATCACATCCGGGTGGCTGGCTATCTCAATGCAGCTGTCTATTCTGCCCATCGGCAACACGCAAACCGGGCAGCCTGGGCCGTGGATAAACTCAATGTTTTCCGGCAGCAGCTGGTCGAGGCCGAATTTAAAAATAGCGTGGGTATGGCCGCCGCAAACCTCCATGATGCGCAGCGGGCGGGCTGCCGTGTAGTCCAGCAGCGAGGCGCGCGCTTTCAGCGTCTCAATCAGCTGCATCACGCGGTCTGGATCGCGATATTCGTCGACATAGCGCATCAGCGATGTTCCTCGCCGTAGAGTAGGGCGCCGACGTCCGGCTCAACCTCAAACATGTTTTGCAGGGCATCGAGCGTGTCGCGCGCTTCGGCTTCGTCAATAATGCTCATGGCAAACCCGACGTGGACAAGCACCCATTGCCCCACGGCGGCGTCACCCACCAGGGTTAAATTCACGTCGCGCTGCACGCCGCAGACGTCCACTTTCGCGCTGCCGTCGGCCAGCCGCTCGACTATCTGACCGGGAATGCCTATGCACATCGTTCCGTCTCCAGCCAGCTAAGCCACTCGTCCATTCCTTCCCCGCTGGTCGCGGAAACCAGCATAATTTTGATGTCCGGATTGACCTCGCGTGCAAAGGCTATGCATTGACTGACGTCGAACTGCAGGTAGGGCAGCAGGTCTATCTTGTTCAGCAGCATCAATGACGCCGCGGCGAACATATGTGGGTATTTCAGCGGTTTATCTTCACCTTCCGTCACGGACAGCACCGCGACCTTATGGCGCTCCCCTAAATCAAAACTCGCCGGGCAAACCAGGTTGCCGACGTTTTCGATAAACAGCACGCCGTCACGCTCAAGCGGCAGGCGCAGCATGGCATCGCGGATCATTTGCGCGTCGAGGTGGCAGCCTTTCCCGGTGTTTACCTGAATGGCCGGGGTTCCAGTTTCGCGGATGCGCGCGGCGTCATTCACCGTTTGCTGGTCGCCTTCAATAACCGCGCACGGCATTTTGGCATTCAGGCGCTTCAGCGTTTCGGTGAGCAGGGTGGTTTTGCCTGAGCCGGGGCTGGATACCAGATTCAGCACCAGCTGATTCTGGCTGGCGAAGCGGTCGCGATTATGGGCGGCGAGTTGGTTGTTTTTATCCAGCACGTTCAGCTCGATCTCCAGCATCTTACGCTGAGTCATCCCCGGTGCGTGGGTGCCCGCCGCGCCGTGTCCGTAATGGAGATCGCCCTGTTCGTCGGCTGTGGGAGAAAATTTGACGCCGGTTATCTGCTGCAGCGGGCGTGCCGCCGGGGCAAACGGGGCGCTGCGAAAGCCTGAGTGGGGATTGCGTTCGTCCCCTTCAATGTACAGGTTGCCTTCACCGCAACCGCAAGTGCTACACATGAGCTATCTCCTGATCGATTTCCAGACGCTTAATCTGCATGCCGTCATCCGCCACGATGCGCAGGCTGCTGCCGTTGCAGTTGGGGCAGCACTTCACGCGCTGGGTCAGCAAGGTGACGAACTGCTGGCAGTCATGGCACCAGCATTCGGCTTCCTGCTGGTGGATATGCAGCTCGCAGCCTTCCGCCAGCGTGCCGCGGCAAACCAGATCAAAACAAAACTCCAGGGCGCTGGTTTCCACGCACGAGAAGGCACCGACCTCCAGCCAGACGCCGGTCACTCGACGGGCATTATTCTGGCGGGCGTGGTTTTCGATAAGTTCGACTGCGCGCTGGCAAAGAGTGATTTCGTGCATGGGGCCTCCGGGGTTAACTGGGGCTGGTAATGCAAGGACGGTGCCAGGCCTTTTCTTTGCCCCTCACCCCGGCCCTCTCCCCGAAGGGGCGAGGGGGAATTCTTTTAAGAAAAGGGCTGGGTGAGCCAGCCCTGTTTTTTATCTCCTCTCCCTTGCAGGGAAGAGTTTAGCCAGCCCTGTTTTTTATCTCCTTTCCCTTGCAGGGAAGGGTTAGCCAGCCCTGTTTTTTTTATCTCCTCTCCCTTGCAGGGAAGGGTGAGCCAGCCCTGTTTTTTTATCTCCTCTCCCTTGCAGGGAAGGGTGAGTCAGCCCTGCTTTTTATCCCCTCTCCCTTGCAGGGAAGGGTTGGCCAGCCCTGTTTTTTTATCCTCTCTCCCTTGCAGGGAAGGTTTAGCCAGCCCTGCTTTTTATCCCCTCTCCCTTCCAGGGAGAGGGTTAGGGTGAGGGTAAAAAAAGTCCGTCACTAAAAGTCAAAGATGACGAAATGACACGTCACCCGGCGAGCCAAAGACTCGTTTTTTCATTAAATGTTTTTAAAAACAATAAATTAAAAACATGGCACGAAACGTGCCTTACGGAGGGACAAGCACTAACAGAGTGAACAAAACATGAACATTTGGGAACTGAGCGAAAAAGCCGAGTACATCGCCGACAAGCACCAACGCCTGCTTTCACAGTGGCATCTGTACGGCAACACCCTGATTCAGGGGATCACCTTATCAAAAGCGAAGCTGCATCACGCCGTGGGCTGCAACCCGGACGAAAGCCTGCGCTTCTTTTTATTTGATCACTTCGTCATTCAAATCAACCTCGCCGAAGGCTTTAACAGCCACACCATCGAGTACAGCATCGAACTGCGCGATGGCAGCGATAACGTGCTGATTGCCAAGGCGACTATTGATGATGACGGACTTATTGATAACGCCGTCAGCAACCGCGATCGCGAGAAAGTGCTGGAACACTACCTCGAACTGATCCGCCCGGTGTACGACAGTCTTTATCTCGCCGTGCAGCAAAACACCCCGCTATCTATGGCGCTACTTCAGCAGTCCGCCGTGGCATGAAGAGATCTGGGGTGTCGAGAACTGTCGAACCGGCAGCTTTTCGGCATGTTTTCGTCAAAAATGACGACTGTCACCTGAGGAAGAACTGGTGAACCGTTTTGTAATCGCTGACTCAAAATTGTGTATGGGCTGCCATACCTGTGAAGCGGCCTGCGCCGAGACGCACCGACTGCACGGCCTGCAGTCCACGCCGCGCCTGAAAGTCATGCGCAACCTGAATGAATCTGCGCCGCAGATGTGCCACCACTGCGAAGACGCACCCTGCGCCGGGGTTTGCCCGGTCAACGCGATAACCCGCGTGGACGGCGCTGTGCAACTGAATGAAAGCCTGTGCGTAAGCTGCAAACTTTGCGGCATCGCCTGCCCGTTCGGTGCCATTGAATTTTCCGGCAGCCGCCCGCTGCATATTCCCGCCAACGTGAACAGCCCGAAAGCGCCACCTGCGCCTCCGGCCCCGGCTCGCGTTAGCCCGCTACTGGACTGGGTTCCCGGCGTTCGCGCCATCGCCGTGAAATGCGACCTGTGCAGCTTCGACGAAAGCGGCCCGGCCTGCGTCCGTACTTGCCCGACCAAGGCGCTGCGCCTTATCGACAACAAAGACATCGCCCAGGCCAGCAAACGTAAGCGTGAGCTGACGCTTGGTGCGTCGCTCGGCGACCTGACCCTGTTTACCCAGCCAGAGGCGAGAAAATGAATGCTTTTCTACTGATTCACTGGGCGCTTTTGGGGTTTGTCGTTAGCGCCGTGTTAGCCGGAGTTCTGGCATTTTCTAAGCCGCTGAGCGGCTTTTTCGGCGGCGTTGGCGGCGCAATCAGCTCCGTGCTTTTGCTTGTCGCGGGCGTTCAGGCGCTGCTGGGCTTCAGCGGAGACGCGCAAATCTGGCACTGGCACCTTCAGCTCAACGCCTTTAACGGCGTCTGGCTGGTCACCGTGGCGCTAAGCGGCCTGTTCATCTCCCTGTTTAACTGCGCCTGGCACCGCCACGCTGAAATAAAAGCCAACGGCCTGCTGATTAACCTAATCCTGGCGGCAAGCGTGGCGGCGCTGGTGGCCGATAATTTCGTCACGCTGGTGGCGATGGCGGAAATCATCTCTCTGGCAGGCTACTTCCTGACCGGCTGCCAGAAGTCCGGGCAGCTGTGGTTTGCGCTGGGCCGCCTCGGCACCGTGCTGTTGGTTATCGCCTGCTGGCTGATGTGGCAGCGCTACGGCACCCTGGGTTATGGCGATCTGCGTCATCTGATCGCCGGCGCGCCGCTACCTGCCCCGGTACTGATCCTCGCGCTGCTCGGCTTTGGGCTGCTTGCCGGGATCATTCCGCTGCACGGCTGGGTGCCGCAGGCGCATGCGAATGCCTCCGCGCCGGCCGCCGCGCTGTTCTCCGCCGTGGTATTGAAGATTGGCCTGTACGGCATCATGTGCTTCTCGCTTCTCAGCCACGTTTTGCCGCTGTGGTGGGGCGTACTGGTGGTTGCCGCTGGCATGGTCACGGCGTTTATCGGCGGGCTTTATGCGCTGATGGAGCACAACATCAACCGCCTGCTGGCTTATCACACCCTTGAGAACATCGGCATTATTCTGCTGGGCCTGGGCTGCGGCCTGATAGGTATCGCCCTGCATGAGCCGGTTCTGGTGGCCCTGGGCATGACCGGCGGTCTTTACCACCTGTTCAACCATAGCCTGTTTAAAACCACGCTATTCCTCGGCGCTGGCGCGGTTTGGTTCCGTACCGGTCATCGGGACATCGAGAAGCTGGGCGGGATTGGTAAACGCATGCCGGTTATCTCGCTGGCAATGCTGGTCGGGCTGATGGCGATGGCCGCGCTGCCGCCGCTGAACGGTTTTGCCGGGGAGTGGGTTATCTACCAGTCGTTCTTCCGTCTTGGCAGCCTGCCGCTGTTTGTGGGCCGCTTTATTGGGCCACTGCTGGCCGTGGGGCTGGCGATTACCGGCGCGCTGGCTGTGATGTGTATGGCGAAGGTGTATGGCGTGACCTTCCTTGGCGCGCCCCGCACTCAGGAGGCGGAAAATGCCACTTCTGCGCCCTGGCTAATGAATCTCTCAGTCGCCCTGCTTGCCGCGTGCTGCGTGGTTGCCGGGGTTGCCGCCCCGTGGCTGCTGCCTTTGCTGCAGCATGCCGTTCCGCTGCCGCTGCAAACGGCGCATACCGCCGTGTCTCAGCCGATGGTGACGCTGCTGCTGCTAGCCTCTCCGCTGCTGCCGTTTATTTTGATGATCGTTTTCCGTGGCGACCGCCTGCCAAACCGCTCTCGCGGGTCGGCTTGGGTCTGCGGCTACGACCATGAACAGGCGATGGTGATCACCGCGACGGGCTTTGCTCAGCCGGTAAAAGCGGCGTTTGCGCCTCTGCTTAAGCTGCGCCACACCCTGAACCCAGGGAAATGGGTGCCCGGCTGGCAGGGCGAGTGCCTGTCCGGCACGTTCCGCCGCCTGGCGATGGTTGAGCTGGCGGTCTTACTGGTGGCGATGGTGGCCTGAGGAACTGATATGACTACGTTTTTATTTGCTCTTATTCAGGCGCTGGCGCTGTTTTTTGCCGCGCCGCTGCTGGCCGGGATTACCCGCGTGACGCGCGCCCGCCTGCATAACCGCCGCGGCCCCGGCGTCCTGCAGGAATACCGGGATCTCTTCAAGCTGCTGGGGCGCCAGAGCGTGGCGCCCGCGGCATCTGGCTGGGTCTTCCGTCTGATGCCGTTCGTGATGGTAGGCGTAATGCTGACCATCGCCACCGCGCTGCCGGTGGTGACGATTGCCTCGCCGCTGCCGTCCTTAGGCGACCTGATCACCTTAATTTACCTGTTTGCCATCGCCCGCTTCTTCTTCGCCATCGCCGGGTTAGACACCGGCAGCCCGTTCACCGGGATTGGTGCAAGCCGTGAAGCGATGCTCGGCGTGCTGGTTGAGCCAATCCTGCTGCTTGGTCTGTGGGTTGCCGCACAGGTGGCCGGCAGCACGCACATCAGCAATATCGCCGGGGCTATTCACGCCTGGCCGACGGCGCAAAGCCTGACGTTGGTCCTCGCCTTCGCTGCCTGCGCCTTCGCGACCTTCATTGAAATGGGCAAGCTGCCGTTTGATCTCGCCGAAGCAGAGCAGGAGCTGCAGGAAGGGCCGTTATCCGAATACAGCGGCGCGGGCTTCGCGGTGCTGAAGTGGGGCATCTCCCTTAAGCAGTTGGTTGTTCTGCAAATGTTTGTCGGCGTGTTCCTGCCGTGGGGGCAAATGAGCACCTTTAGCTGGGGCGGGATGGTTCTCGCCCTGGTGCTGGCCGTTGTGAAGCTGGTGGTGGGCGTGCTGATCATCGCGCTGTTCGAAAACAGCATGGCGCGCCTGCGGATGCTTGAAACCTCAGCGGTTACCTGGGCCGGTTTTGGCTTTGCCTTTTTAGCCTTCGTCTCCTTGTTGGCGGCGTGATTTAAGAGAACCTATCGATGTCTGAAGAAAAAATTGGTCAACACTATCTCGCCGCGCTGCATCAGCAATTCCCGAATGCGGTGATCGACGAAGCCTGGCAGACCAAAGACCAAATCACCGTCACCGTGAAGCTCAACATGCTGCCGGAAGTGGTGGAGTGGCTTTACTACCAGCAGGGCGGCTGGCTGTCGGTGCTGTTTGGGAACGATGAACGCCAGCTGTGCGGCAGCTACGCGGTGTATTACGTCCTGTCGATGGAGAGCGGCGTGAAGTGCTGGATCACCGTGCGTGTGGAAGTGGATGCCGACAAACCGGAGTTCCCGTCGGTCACGCCTCGAGTGCCTGCCGCCGTCTGGGGTGAGCGTGAAGTTCGCGATATGTATGGTCTGCAGCCGGTTGGCCTGCCCGATGAGCGCCGTCTGGTGCTGCCGGATGACTGGCCGGACGATCTTTATCCGCTGCGTAAAGACAGCATGGATTACCGCCAGCGACCCGCGCCGACCACTGACAAAGAGACCTACGAGTTCATTAACGAACTGGGGACGAAAAAGAACAACGTGGTGCCGATTGGCCCGCTGCATGTCACCTCTGACGAACCGGGCCACTTCCGCCTGTTCGTGGATGGCGAAAACATTATCGACGCCGATTATCGCCTGTTCTACGTCCACCGCGGGATGGAGAAACTGGCGGAAACCCGCATGGGTTACAACGAAGTGACTTTCCTCTCCGACCGCGTGTGTGGCATCTGCGGCTTTGCCCACAGCACCGCCTATACCACCTCGGTGGAAAATGCGATGGGAATTGTGGTGCCGGAGCGCGCGCAGATGATCCGCGCCATCCTGCTGGAGGTTGAGCGCCTGCACAGCCACCTGCTGAACCTCGGCCTGGCCTGCCACTTTGTGGGCTTTGATTCCGGCTTTATGCAGTTCTTCCGGGTGCGTGAAATGTCGATGAAGATGGCGGAGATCCTGACCGGGGCGCGTAAAACCTACGGCCTGAACCTGATCGGCGGCATCCGCCGCGATCTGCTGAAAGACGACATGATCCAGACCCGCCAGCTTGCCCAACAGATGCGCCGGGAAGTGAAAGACCTGGTGGATATTCTGCTAAGCACGCCAAACATCGAGCAGCGCACCGTCGGCATTGGTCGCCTCGACCCGCAAATCGCCCGCGACTTCAGCAACGTCGGCCCAATGGTGCGCGCCAGCGGCCATGCCCGCGATACCCGCGCCGATCACCCGTTTGTGGGCTACGGGCTGCTGCCGATGGAAGTGCATAGCCTGGACGGCTGTGACGTGCTTTCTCGCCTGAAAGTACGCATCAACGAAGTCTTCACCGCGCTGAACATGATTGATTTCGGTCTGGATAACCTGCCGGGCGGCCCGCTCGCCGTGGAAGGTTTTACCTACATTCCAAACCGCTTTGCCCTTGGCTTCTCGGAAGCGCCGCGCGGGGACGATATTCACTGGAGCATGACCGGCGACAACCAGAAGCTATACCGCTGGCGCTGTCGCGCGGCGACGTATGCCAACTGGCCAACCCTGCGCTACATGCTGCGCGGCAACACGGTGTCGGACGCCCCGCTGATTATCGGCAGCCTTGATCCTTGCTACTCCTGCACCGACCGCATGACGGTGGTGGACGTGCGCAAGAAAAAAAGCCAGGTGGTGCCGTACAAAGAGCTGGAGCGCTACAGCATTGAGCGCACGAATTCGCCGCTGAAATGATTTTGATGCCTGGTATGTGATGAGCAGCCCCTCACCCTAACCCTCTCCCCAAAGGGGAGAGGGAACTGGATCGAGCTAGATTTTCTCCCTCTCCCTTTCAGGGAGAGGGCCGGGGTGAGGGTCAATCATTCACGCCAGGCAAACAAGGAAAACGCATGTTTAACTTCATCAAAAAAGCCATCAAGGGCGGCGTGGCAACCGAGTCTTACCCGCTCCAGCCCATTGCCGTAGATCCGAACTTTCGCGGCAAACCCGAGCACAACCCACAGCAATGCATCGGCTGTGCTGCCTGCGTGAACGCCTGCCCGTCCAATGCCCTGAGCGTTGAGACCGACCTTGCCGCCGGCCAATTGCAGTGGAGCTTTAACCTCGGGCGCTGCATCTTCTGCGGGCGCTGCGAAGAAGTTTGCCCCACGGCCGCCATCAAACTTTCACAGCAGTACGAGCTGGCGGTGTGGAATAAAGCAGACTTCCTGCAGCAGGCCAGCTTCCCGCTCTGCAACTGCCGCGAATGTGGCCGCCCTTTCGCCGTGCAAAAAGAGATCGACTATGCCATTGCGCTGCTTGAGCACAACGGCGATTCCCGCGCGGAAAGCCGCCGTGGAGCATTTGAAACCTGCCCGGACTGCAAGCGCCAGCAAAGTCTGGTGTCGTCCGACCGGATCGACTTTAGCCGTCAGATGAGAGAGGCCAGCTAATGAGTAACCTACTGGGGCCACGCGACCACAACGGCATTCCGGTGCCGATGACGGTGGACGAATCTATCGCCAGCATGAAGGCGTCGCTGCTGAAAAATATCAAACGTTCCGCCTACGTTTATCGCGTGGACTGCGGCGGCTGCAATGGCTGCGAAATCGAGATTTTTGCCACGCTTTCGCCGCTTTTCGACGCAGAACGGTTTGGTATCAAAGTGGTGCCTTCCCCGCGACATGCCGATATTTTGCTGTTTACCGGGGCGGTGACTCGTGCGATGCGCTCTCCGGCGCTGCGTGCCTGGGAGTCGGCGCCCGATCCTAAAATTTGTATCTCCTACGGCGCCTGCGGCAACAGCGGCGGGATCTTCCACGACCTTTACTGCGTCTGGGGTGGCACCGACAAAATCGTGCCGGTCGATGTGTACATCCCCGGCTGCCCGCCAACCCCTGCCGCCACGCTGTACGGTTTTGCCATGGCGCTTGGCCTGCTGGAGCAAAAGATCCACGCTCGTCCGGCAAGCGAGCTGGACGTCGAGCCGGCAAAAATCCTCCATCCGGATATGGTTCAGCCGCTGCGCGTGCGCATCGATCGCGCCGCTCGCCGTCTGGCGGGTTACCGCTATGGGCGCCAGATCGCCGACAGGTACATGACTAACCTGACGGCCGGGGGCGATGCCGTTCAGCAGTGGCTGAGCGCGGAAAACGACCCGCGCCTGACGGAAATCGTTACCAACCTTGAGCATCTGGTTCATCAGGAGCGTGTGTAATGAGCGAGTCGGTGGTGTTCTGTCAGCTCAGCCGCAAGTTTGTCGACGAGAACGACAACACCCCGGCTGATGCCCGGCAGGTGGTTTACTACAGTCTGGCAATCGGCCACCATTTGGGGGTGATCGACTGCCTGAAAGAGAGCCTTGTTTGCCCGCTGGAAGCCTATCAGGCGTGGATTGCCACGCTGGAGGCTGACGGCGAGGCGTGGCGCAAAATGAACGGCGTGCCGCGCTACGGCGAAATCGTTATCGACCAGAATCATGTGGTGATGCTGGCGCGAGCGCTGGATGCGGCTAAGCCGACGCAGACCCCGGCACAGCAGGCCTGGAGCCAGGCGCTGCTCGACATGCTGCAGGCCATTCAACAAGAACCCGCCATCTACCTGATGGTAAGGAGACGCTATGACTAAGGTGCTACTTTGCGTAGGCAACAGCATGATGGGTGACGACGGGGCAGGCCCGCTGCTGGCCGAGAAGTGCCAGGTTTCCCCGCAGGGGGACTGGGTGGTTATCGACGGCGGCAGCGCGCCGGAAAACGACGTGGTTGCCATCCGCGAACTGCGCCCGGAGCTGCTGCTGATTGTGGATGCCACCGACATGCTGCTCAACCCCGGCGAGATTCGTGTTATCGACCCGGATGACATTGCCGAGATGTTTATGATGACCACCCACAATATGCCGCTTAATTATCTGGTCGATCAGCTTCAAGAGGACGTCGGGGAAGTGGTGTTCCTTGGCATTCAGCCGGATATCGTCGGCTTTTACTATCCGATGACGGAGGCAGTGAAAGCGGCGGTGGAGCAGGTTTATCAGCGCCTGGCGACGTGGTCTGGCTTTGGTGGATATGAGCCACTCACTACTCCAGAGAGCGAAATGCCCGTCTAGTCTTTTCCCCCTCTCTTCCAGAGGTCGATGGCCTTTCCTTATCTTGTCCCTACTTACATGGCAGAAAGGGCCTGATTCTTTTCCCCCTCTCCCTTCCAGGGAGAGGGCCGGGGGGGAGGGTCATTAATGACTACGGTTACCAAAATGACATCGTCAAAAGTGTCGAATATCCCTCTGACCTCTCGCCAAACCCGCTAACCACGCGGCCTGCAAACCTGGCACGCTTTATGAATAACCCCTCGCAATAACACACTTATTGCAGGAGTTTATGATGAACCGCTTCATCATTGCCGATTCGGGAAAATGCATCGGCTGCCGCACTTGTGAGGTGGCCTGCGTGGTCTCCCACCAGGAGAATCAGGACTGCTCGGCGCTGACCCCACAGACCTTCTTGCCGCGCATACACGTCATCAAAGGCGTGAATGTCTCCACCGCTACCATGTGCCGCCAGTGCGAGGACGCGCCCTGCGCGAACGTCTGCCCTAACGGCGCAATCAGTCGGGACCAGGGCTTTGTTCACGTCATGCAGGAGCGCTGCATTGGCTGCAAAACCTGCGTCGTCGCCTGTCCTTACGGCGCGATGGAAGTCGTCGTCCGGCCGGTGATCCGCAATAGCGGTGCCGGGCTGAACGTGATGGCGGAAAAAGCCGAGGCCAACAAATGCGACCTTTGCTATCACCGCGAGGCTGGCCCGGCCTGCCTGGAAGCCTGCCCGACCAACGCCATCCTGTGCGTGGACCGTAACCGGCTGGAACAAATGAGCGCGGAAAAACGTCGCCGTGCGGCGTTGGATGCCCCTGCGGCGCTGACTTTCTAATCCCTTTGCATTTCAACTTTTAACAGGTCTGTTACTGATGAAAAAAATTACCAGCGTCTGCCCTTATTGCGGGGCCGGCTGCAAACTGAAACTGGTCGTTGAGAACAATAAAATTATTCGTGCCGAAGCGGCCGGGGGCGTGACCAACCAGAACGAACTGTGCCTGAAAGGCTACTACGGCTGGGACTTTCTTAACGACACCAAACTGCTGACCCCTCGCCTGACACAGCCGATGATCCGCTATGAGAAGGGCGGCAAGCTGCAGCCGGTCAGTTGGGCGGAGGCCATTAGCTACACTGCGGCACGCCTGAAGGCGATTAAAGAGCAGTTCGGCCCCCGCGCCATTATGACCACCGGCTCTTCGCGCGGAACCGGGAATGAAACCAACTTTGTGATGCAGAAATTTGCCCGCGCGGTGCTGAACACCAACAACGTCGACTGCTGCGCCCGCGTTTGCCACGGCCCAAGCGTTGCCGGGCTGCAGGCGACGCTGGGTAACGGGGCGATGAGCAACTCCATCGGCGATATCGAAAACTCCAAATGCCTGCTGGTGGTGGGCTACAACTGCGCCGATTCGCACCCTATCGTGGCTCGCCGGGTGATTAAGGCCAAAAGTAACGGCGCGAAAATCATCGTCTGCGACCCGCGCCGTATTGAAACCGCCCGCATTGCCGACCAGCATCTGCAAATCAAAAACGGCTGCAACATGGCGCTGGTGAACGCCTTTGGCTACGTGCTGCTGGAAGAGCACCTGTACGACAAAGAGTACGTCGCCAAATATGCCGAAGGGCTGGATGCCTACCGTGAAACCGTGAAGGGCTATGCGCCAGAGGACGTTGAGCACCTGACGGGGGTGCCCGCGCAGCAGGTTCGCCAGGCGATGCGTACATTTGCCGCCGCCCCATCCGCCACCATCATGTGGGGCATGGGCGTAACTCAGTTTGGTCAGGCCGTAGACGTGGTCAAAGGGCTGTCCAGCCTGGCGCTGCTCACCGGTAACCTGGGCCGTGAAAACGTCGGCGTTGGCCCGGTTCGCGGACAGAACAATGTGCAGGGTGCCTGCGATATGGGCGTACTGCCTAACCAGTTCCCCGGCTACCAGGATGTGGTTGATCCTGAGGTGCGCGCGAAGTTTGCCCGAGCCTGGGGCATCGATCCGGCGGTGATGGATGACAAGGTTGGCGTACGTATTACCGAGGTACCGCACCTGGCGATAGAGGGCAAGGTCAAAGCCTACTACATCATGGGCGAAGACCCGCTCCAGACGGAAGCGGATCTGGGCCTGGTGCGCAAAGGGTTTGAGGCACTCGACTTTGTGGTAGTGCAGGACATCTTCATGACCAAAACCGCTGAGGTGGCGGATGTACTACTCCCCGCAACATCCTGGGGCGAGCACGGCGGCGTCTTCACCTGTGCCGACCGGGGCTTCCAGCGTTTTGAGAAAGCCATCGAGCCGAAGTACAACGTGAAGCGTGACTGGGAAATCATCAGCCTGATTGCCACGGCGATGGGCTACCCGATGCACTATGAAAACAACCAGCAAATCTGGGATGAGCTGCGCGAGTTGTGCCCGCTGTTTTACGGCGTAACCTACGAAAAAATGGGCGATATGGGGCACGTACAGTGGCCTTGCCCGACGCTGGATCATCCCGGTACGCCGTACCTCTACAAAGAGAGCAAGTTCGATACGCCGAGTGGCAAAGGCCAGCTGTTTGCCGCCGCCTGGCGTGCGCCAGCCGAAGTGCCTGACGACGCCTACCCGCTGGTGCTTTGCACCGTCCGCGAAGTCGGGCACTACTCCTGCCGCTCGATGACCGGCAACTGCGCGGCGCTGCAAACCCTCGCCGATGAACCCGGCTTTGTGCAAATCAACCCGCTGGATGCGGATGCGTTAGGTATTAAGGACCGGCAACTGGTCTGGGTAAGTTCGCGTCGCGGCAAGGTTATCAGCCGCGCCGACGTGAACGAGCGTATCAATAAAGGCTCCGTCTACATGACCTATCAATGGTGGATTGGCGCCTGTAACGAGCTGACGCAGGACAATCTAGACCCTGTCTCCAAAACGCCGGAAACCAAATATTGCGCGGTGAAGGTTAACGCGATTGAAGATCAGACGTGGGCGGAGAACTACGCGCAAACCACCTATAACAGCATGAAAGCGCGGCTGCGCGAGGCGGTGGAAGCGTGATTTTTACCCTCACCCCGGCCCTCTCCCTGGAAGGGAGAGGGGGAAGCTCTAAGTCTGGGGTCCATCTTCGCTCTGAAGAGAAGGATGCCGGGCCGAAACGCGATCTGTCCCCTATCCCCTCAGAGGAGAGGGCTAGGGTGAGGGGCACCGAACTCCGCATTCGCGGCAAAGTGCAGGGCGTCGGCTTCCGCCCCTTTGTCTGGCAACTCGCTCAGCGGCTGAAACTGGTGGGCGATGTCTGCAACGATGGTGAAGGCGTTGTGGTTCGCCTGGCGGCCAGCCCGGAAGCGTTTCTGAGCGAGCTGGACCAGCATTGCCCGCCCCTGGCGCGGATCGACAGCGTGGCGCAGCAGCCCATGACCTGGGACGTTTTACCCCAGGACTTTAGCATTCGTCACAGCGGCAGCGGCGCGATGGACACCCAAATCGTGCCGGATGCCGCCACCTGCCCGGAATGCCTGCGCGAGCTTAACTGTCCCGCGGACCGTCGCTACCGCTACCCGTTTATCAACTGCACCCACTGTGGGCCGCGCTTCACCATCATCCGGGCGATGCCGTATGACCGCCCGTCCACGGTGATGGCGGCGTTTCCGCTCTGTAAGGCTTGCGATGAAGAATATCGCCACCCGATGGACAGGCGTTTTCACGCCCAGCCGGTAGCCTGCCCGGACTGCGGGCCGCAAATTATCTGGCAGCAGGGAGAGCGACGGCTGGACGGCGAGCTGGCGCTGGCACAGGCCGTTGCCGCGCTGCGCGAAGGTAAAATCGTCGCGGTGAAAGGCCTCGGTGGTTTTCACCTTGCCGTGGATGCCCGTCACGATGCCGCCGTGGAACGCCTCCGGGCGCGTAAGCAGCGGCCGGCCAAACCGCTGGCGGTGATGATTGCCACGCCCGAAGGGCTGCCTGATGAGGCCAGAGCGCTGCTTGCAACGCCTGCCGCACCGGTGGTGCTGGTGGCAAGTGATTGCCTACCGGGGGTGAGCGCTGCCGTAGCGCCGGGGAGAAACGAAACCGGCGTGATGCTGCCCGCTAACCCGCTCCAGCACCTGCTGGTTCAGGACTTCGGCGGCCCGTTGGTGATGACCTCCGGGAATCTCAACGGCAGACCACCGGCCATTGACAACGCTCAGGCGCTTCAGGATTTGGAAGGTATTGCCGACGGTTTCCTGCTGCATAACCGCGACATTCTCCAGCGGATGGACGACTCGGTTATGCGGGCCAGCGGCGAGATGCTGCGCCGTGCGCGGGGTTTTGTGCCGGATGCGCTGCCTTTGCCTGCGGGCTTTAAAGACCTGCCGCCGATTCTGGCCCTGGGGGGCGATCTGAAAAATACCTTCTGCCTGGTTCGCGGCGGGCAGGCGGTGCTCAGTCAGCATTTTGGCGATCTGGCTCAGGAAGGGGTAGAGGCCCAATGGCAAAGCTCGCTGGCGCTGATGAGCCACATCTACGGCTTTGCCGCGGAGTATGTCGCGCTCGACGCTCATCCTTGCTACCGCAGCGCGCAGGCAGGGCATGAAATGGCGCGGCCGGTCATCGAAGTGCTGCATCACCACGCCCACGCGGCGGCCTGCCTGGCCGAACACGGCTGGCCGTTAAACGGCGGGAACGTGATTGCCCTTGCGCTGGATGGCATTGGCTACGGCGAGACCGGCAAACTTTGGGGCGGGGAATGCCTGCTGGTGAACTATCGGCGATGTGTCCATCTTGGCGGGCTGCCCGCCGTGGCGTTGCCGGGTGGCGATCTGGCGGCCGTGCAGCCCTGGCGTAACCTGCTGGCGCAGTGCGAGGCGTTTGTACCCGGCTGGCAGCGTTATCCCGAAACGGAAGTTGTGCGGGCCCAGACGTGGCGTCCGCTGGCAAAAGCGGTGGCGCGTGGGGTTAATGCTCCTTTGGCCTCCTCCTGCGGGCGACTGTTTGATGCGGTTGCCGCCGCGCTCAAGTGCGCGCCGTACCAGCAAAGCTATGAAGGTGAAGCCGCCTGCCGCCTTGAAGCATTAGCCCTGGACGCAGGCCCCTGCTCGCATCCTGTCACGCTGCCGTTGGTGAACGGTCATCTCTGCCTGGCGGCCTTCTGGCGGCAATGGCTTGGCTGGCAGGGCGAGGTCGGATCGCGGGCCTGGGCGTTTCATGATGCGCTGGCGAAAGGCCTGGCGGCACTGGTTCGCCATCACGCCTTGCTCACCGGCGTGACCACCGTGGTCTGCTGCGGCGGCGTGCTGCACAACCGCCTGCTGCGAGAGCGCCTGGCGTTCTACCTCTCCGATTTTAAAACTCTCTTCCCGACGCGGCTTCCGGCCGGTGACGGGGCGCTTTCCCTGGGGCAGGCAGTGGTTGCCGCTGCCCGCTATTTGAATCACCACAAGGATAAAAAAGATGTTAATGCGTGTACTTCGTGACAACCCACGCGCCGGCCTGCTGCTGGCGGTTTTAGTGGCGGCTAACTTTGCCGCATGGGCCTGGGCGCTGGCGGCGTTTAATCACAGCTCTGCGCTGATGGCGGCAAGCCTGCTGGCCTGGTGCTACGGTCTGCGTCACGCGGTGGATGCCGACCATATTGCCGCGATTGATAACGTGACGCGCAAAATGATGCAGCAGGGGAAACGCCCGTTTGGCGTCGGGGCCTGGTTCTCGCTGGGTCACTCAAGCATTGTGATTCTGGCTTCTGTCGCCATTGCGGCGACGGCGGCGGCCTTCCAGCAAAAAATGAACTGGTTTCACGACGTTGGCGGCGTGATAGGCACCGCCGTGTCTGCCTGTTTCCTGTTGGCGATGGCGCTGATCAACCTGGTGATTCTGCGTGGCGTATGGCGCAATTTCCGCCAGCTAAAACGTGGTGAACCGCTGGCAGCGGACGCCACGGAAATGACCGGCGGCGGCATGATGAGCTGGCTGTTTAACGCTGTTTTTCGCCTGATCGGCAAAAGCTGGCATATGTACCTGGTTGGTTTCCTGTTCGGCCTGGGCTTTGATACCGCCACCGAGATTGGCGTGCTGGGTATTTCTGCCGCCAGCGCCTCCAGCGGCATGTCCATCTGGTCGATTCTGGTGTTCCCGGCGCTGTTTGCCAGCGGTATGGCGCTGGTAGACACCCTCGACAATGTGATTATGGTGGGTGCTTACGGCTGGGCGTTTAACAAACCGCAGCGCAAGCTCTACTACAACATGACGATTACCGGCACCTCTGTGGTGGTGGCGCTGTTTATTGGCGGGCTTGAAGCGCTGGGGCTGCTGGCTGATAAATTCCAGCTTGAGGGCGGTATCTGGCAGTGGGTTGGGGCGCTCAACGATAATCTCGGCAACGCCGGATTTGTCGTCGTCGGGCTGTTTATCGCCTGCTGGGGAATTTCGATGGTGAACTACCGCTGGAAAGGCTATGACGCTTTAGCGGTGAGATAAGAAAACGGGGCCTTGAGCCCCGTTTTATATTGTTACTCGGCTTCCGCCCAGGCTCGCTCAATCTCTTCGGCCAGGATTTTCACCCCCGCCTCAATCTTTTCCGGTTCCGGGACATAGTTCATGCGCATGCACTGGTGCGTGTGCGGCCAGGGTTTATCCAGTCCCGGGAAGAAGTAATCTCCCGGCACCATCAGCACGCCGCGCTTTTTCAGGCGCTGATACAGCAGTTCGGTGGTGATCGGCAGGTCTTTAAACCACAGCCACAGGAAGATAGCGCCCTCCGGCTTGTGGATCAGGCAGCGTTCCGGCGACAGGTAGCGGCGAATCACGGCGATAGTCTCATGCACGCGCTGGTAGTAGAACGGCTTGATAACCGTTTCCGACAGGCGCAGCAGATCGTTACGCTTAATCATTTCGCAGGCCATGGCCGGGCCAATACCGCCCGGAGCCAGGCTGATGATGCCGTTCATATTGCTGATGGCAGAGATGATTTTCTCGTTCGCGATAATGATCCCGCAGCGGCTGCCCGGCAGGCCGAGCTTGGACAGGCTCATGCACAGGATGATGTTCGGGTTCCACAGCGGGCGGGCTTCGCTAAAGATAATGCCTGGGAACGGCACGCCGTAGGCGTTATCGATAACCAACGGAATACCGTGCTGGTTTGCCAGCGCATCCAGCTTCATCAACTCTTCGTCGGTGATCACGTTGCCGGTCGGGTTAGTCGGGCGTGATACGCAGATCATGCCGGTATCTTCGCCGATATGCAGGTGTTCGAAGTCAACGTGGTACTTAAACTGGCCTTCCGGCAGCAGTTCGATGTTCGGGCGAGTGGAGACAAACAGCTCCTCTTCAAGCCCGGCATCCGCGTAGCCGATGTACTCCGGCGCCAGCGGGAAAAGCACCTTTTTGGTGCGGCCATCCGCATGACGTCCGGCAAAAAGGTTAAACAAGTAGAAAAACGCGCTCTGACTGCCGTTTGTTAGTGCAATATTCTGTGGTTCGATGTCCCAACCCAGTTCATCGCGCAGCATGCCGGCAAGCAATTTTAGCAGTTCACTTTTCCCCTGCGGACCGTCGTAGTTGCATAGCGTGTCGGTCAGTTTACCGCTGGCCAGCATCTCGGAAAGCAGCTGCTGGAAGTAGTCGTTCATCGCCGGAATTTGCGCAGGGTTGCCGCCGCCAAGCATGATGGCGCCTGGTGTGCGCAGGCCGTCGTTGAGATCCTCCATCAGGCGGGTAATGCCTGCATGGCGGGTGAATTTGTCGCCGAAAAGTGAAAACGTCATAACGTGGGTCTGCTGAATACTTTTGAAAAGAGGCTAACCATAGCGCTACAAATAACGCCGTGCAAACCCGGTAAGCATAGCCACTGTTGGCGAATATGCTGTGTGATTTGTGCTGTGTAGCAGGATGTGTTGGGGAATAAACAATGTTCTCCGTTACTTATTTTCCCCCTCGCCCCTCTGGGGAGAGGGCCGGGGTGAGGGGGTTAACGCCTACGGATTCCCCGCCCACACCACCATCACCCTGTCATCACCACTGACCCGGCTAAACGCATAGCCCTGTTTTACGCTCAGCGTCGTTTGTTTTCCTGCGCCGATGGCCTGGTGGCGGGCGCGGAACTGGCTCAGCTTCTGCCAGTGGGCAAGCGTCGCGGCCTGCTTGCCGGTGACATCCTGCCAGTTCATATCCGAGCGGGTGCCCTGCAGCGGGTCAGAGCCCGTCGGGCCAAACGGCCTTTGGGTTTCATCCCCGTAGAAAATCTGCACCGCACCTGGCGTGAGCAGCAACAGCTCCGCCGCTTTTTGCCCGCCTTCCCGGAACAGGCGGGTATCGTGGGAGGAGAGATAGCTCAGCACGTTAAATGGCTGAAGTTTGTCTGACATTTGCTGCCAGGTGGGGGCAATGGTGGCCAGGCAATCCACCGCTTTGGCCGCTTGCTCCTGATAGTCGAAGTTGATCATCGCGTCGAAGCCGCTGGTGTAATAATCGCTTTTCATCACGCCGTGCCCCCAGGCTTCGCCCGTCATCCAGAACGGTGCGTCATCGATTTTTTTGTCCGGGTTGGCCCGCTTCCATTCGGCCAGTGCCGCGCTGGACTGGGTTTTTAGCTGCAGCCAGGCCGCTTTTTCAACGTGTTTTGCGGTATCCACCCTGAAACCATCAATGCCATAGTCCCGCACCCACTGACTTAGCCAGTGGGTCAGGTAATCGCGAACCGTATAGCCAGGTATCGTCTTCGCGGCGGTGTCCGGCTTGTGGCGGTAAAACACCGGGAGTTCTGCCGGAGCGGTCGCTTCGGTTTTCAAATCGGGCAGGAAGGCGAGCGACATGGTTAAGTCGTCAAAGCCGGGGGTGTCGTAATCGCCGATATCCGTTCTGATCCAGGCTTTGCCCCACCACTTATCCCACGCGGCTTTGTCGCTGAAGTTAATGTAATCGTTAAAGCTATGCCAGCTTTGGCCGGGCGCTGGTTTCCAGTCAGTCCACCGTTCGCCGAGCGTTTTCTTAAGCTCATCACCTTTGAGATAGAGGGCGCCAAACTGATACTCCTGCATGTCAGCGAGCGTCGCATATCCGGTGTGATTCATGACGACGTCAAACAGAATGCGGATCCCGCGCCTGTGGGCTTCATCCACCAGCCGGCGGAGATCGGCTTCGTTGCCCATGTTGGCATCCAGGCGGGTCCAGTCCTGGGTGTAATAGCCGTGGTAGGCGTAGTGGGGGAAGTCGCCTTTGGTGCCGCCGCCTACCCAGCCGTGAATTTGCGCCAGCGGGGAGCTTATCCAGAGCGCGTTAACGCCAAGCTGCTGCAGGTAATCCAGCCTGTTGGTCAGCCCGGCAAGATCGCCACCGTGGAAAGTGCCAATCTCCTGCATGCCGTCTTTATGGCGGCCATAGCTGCGATCGTTGTCCGGGTTGCCGTTTTCAAATCGGTCGGTGAGAACGAAATAGACCGTCGCATTGTGCCAGCTAAACGGGGCTGGCTTCTCCACGGCGGCGAACTCCAGCAGCAATAAACCGCCGCTGTCGGCCGCGGGCATCAGGGTGATGTGGCCTTGCTCAACCTTGGCCGTGTTTCCACTGTAGAAATCCCGCACCAGTGAGCCTTCCGGGAAGGTACTGCTGACCTCAACGGTGAGCGGCTTTCCATCCCATTTCGGGCACTGCGCCACCTCTTGCTGAGGCTGGCCGCTTATCTCCGGCTTCAGGCTCAGCATCAGCGTTGGCGTCCCGCTTCGGGTATCGATTTGCGCCTGGTACTCTCCGGTGCGGAAAAGCCGCCACGCCGGGGCGTCCCCGGCGCAAGGCGAAAGGGACAGAACCTGATTCAGTTTGATGGCCTCTGAGGGCTGCCAGCATTGAGTATCCAGCGTCAGCCTGAGGGGAAGAGAGCCTTTTTCGAGGTGCGTAGCGCTGATAAACAGGCCCGGACTCGTAGCCTGAAAAGGAGAAAGCCCCGGCGCGTTCCAGCCCGCGTATGCGAGGCAGGGCGTGAACAACAGGCAGAGAGGAAGTCGTTTCATACGCATCATCCCGTGAGGATTTATTGCGCAGTTTGTCATTTCCCCGGGGAAATTCGCTCATCCTGCCCGTGGGTTTTGCAGGGTGGAGCCGTCGGGGTGAGTGACGGCGTTAACGTTTTTATTTATTCGTCAGCCAGTGGCCGAAGTGCGCGCTCAATGTATTCCGGGTGGCGAGCAGCTCATCGATCGTTTTGGTTAGCCTGGCGTTCAGGGTTTCACACTGCTCAAAGCTGTAGTGGTTATCGGCGCGCAGATTCTCGAGTTTTTCATGCAGGAGCGCCACTTCCGCCTCCGCTTTGTAGCGCGCTTCCTGCTGGGTTCTTATCAGTTCGTCTGCGGCTTCCAGGCGTTGATGGAGTTCGGCCTTTTCCCGCTGATGGGTTTCAAGCAACCCGGATCCGGACTCTTTCTGGCGGTTCAGCAGGCTTTTGAGCTCATCGATTTCCCGCTGCATCACGCTGCGCACCAGGGCGGATTCTTTAAGGTGCATTTCCTGGCTGATATTCAGCGCTTTCTGGAGCTCTGCGACCTGTTTTTCATATCTTTGCAGACGGGCGGTCGTTTCTACGGTGTCGCCCTGAGCGGAGCGCTGCTGGGCTTCCCGCAGCTGGGCAAGCAGGCTGGTGGAGAGAGACTCTGCCTCTTTCAGGCGACGGAGGGTTTCCGGCGAGTCCTGATAAACCGTTTTGGTGTGCGGCGGTTTTTCACTGATGCGAACAAGATTAACGTTGACCAATGCCGCGCTAACCTCGGCCTGAATCTGCTCTTTGTTATGCGATTTCATGCGGTTGCATGCGCTGGCAAGGAAGCTTGCGGCTTCGTTGGCATTCGCCGTCGCAAAGGCTTTTTTTATCAGGTTCTGCACCAGGCTCATGTTGCCAGTTTTCCTGTATCAAATGTTATTTGAGCGCCTTAACCCCGGTCGTACCGCCGCCAGGCTATTGCCGCCGCCACCGTAAAAATATAACCAATAATCTCACTCTCTAAACGCGGGAATCATCCTCAGCAAAGCATTTTTTTCCTGTGCCGAGAACTGTGATTAACCCCCGAATTTTACAATACTTTTTACCACCATAAGAAGTTCCCGGGTGACATCGTTTCGGAATAGTACTATTTCTAAACGTGCTCTGAGCGGTTAATTTTGATATAATTCGCCTCTATTTTTCTAAAACCTTTTAAAAAATAAGGCACTGGAAACGATCGATCCGACCAGGAGAGCTAATGATATCACCCCCATTCCGACGATTCGGGGCCGCGATACTCATGTTGCTGACCGTGGGCTTTTCAAGTCACGCATTCGCCAGTAAACATGAGCCTAAATCGCACAGCAAGGCCCATATAACGAAAGTAAGCAGTAAAAAAGCGGTAAGTAGTAAACTGGCAAGTAGTAAAAAAGAGTATTCTCGCAATAGTGAAAATGGTTCGCTTCCTGATTTGCGAAAATACCCTTCCGGGACACCAAGGAAAAAAGCGTTTCTCCGGACGGTCATGCCATATATTACCCGCCAAAATGCAGCGATAACTGCCGATCGTAACTGGTTGATTTCCAAACAGTACGAGAAGCGTTGGTCGCCGAGTGAGCGTACACGCCTGAAAGAGATCACCCAGCGGTATAAGGTGGCATGGCGCGGCAACACTAATCGCGTACCGTGGAACACGCTGTTGGAGAAAGTCGACATTATTCCTACCAATATGGTAGCGACGATGGCGGCGGCGGAAAGCGGCTGGGGGACTTCTAAGCTTGCCCGCAGCAATAACAACCTGTTTGGCATGAAGTGCACCAAACGCCATTGCAACAGCGAGCCGGGTAAAGTGAAAGGCTACCTGCATTACGGTTCTTTGAATGAAGGCGTGAATGCTTACGTGGCTAACCTGAATACCCATCCGGCCTATTCTTCGTTCCGTAAAGAGCGTGCCAAGCTGCGCAAAGCGGATCAGGAAGTGACGGCCAACAATATGATCCATAAGCTGAAAGGGTATTCGACCAAAGGCTCCAGCTATAATAATTACCTTTTCGCGATGTATCAGAGTAACCAGCGTTTCATGCTGCCGAATTAATTCTGGTTTGATCGTTCAGGTATATTAATGCCCTCTTCGGAGGGCATTGTTATTTATACTCGTCATACTTCAGGCCGCCAGCGCGTTAGCTGCGTCCGTTATTCGGCTCAGCCATGAGCCTCGCCCTAAAGGGCCGCCGCGAGCAGCGTTCAAATCTGTCCCGATGCATTTATCTCTGCCTTGCCGCGCTACTCGGCAAGCCTCGACTCTCCGGGGTCAGCGTAAACGCGACTCAAAAAGACCTGAAAGTCTTTTTGTCCTGCCACCCGAATTATCTGGTGTATGGTTTTAAACTAAAATTTCGCTAAATCTATCGCGGTGTTCTTTGGGCGTGGCGTCATATTCTTTTTTGAATACCGAATAGAAATATTGCAAGGACGGGTAGCCACACATCTGCGATATTTCATTGATAGATAAAGACGTTGAAATAAGAAGGCTGCGCGCTTTCTCCAGCTTCTCCGCATGAATCACCGCGTGAATCGTCTCGCCGACCTCCTCTTTAAATCGTTTCTCCAGATTTGAGCGCGAGATCCCCACGGCATCCAGTACTTGCTCGACTTTAATTCCCTTGCAGGCGTGATTGCGGATGTAATGCATCGCCTGGATCACCGCCGGGTCATGCAGCGAACGGTAATCCGTGGAGCGGCGTTCCACAACCCTGACCGGCGGCACAAGTACGCGCTGCAGCGGCAGTATTTCGCTATCCAGCAGGCGGTGTAGCAGTTTGGCCGCCTGATACCCCATCTGGCGTGTGCCCTGTGCCACCGACGAGAGCGCCACCCGGGATAAATAGCGGGTCAGCTCCTCGTTATCGATGCCGATCACACAAAGCTTTTCCGGGACGGGGATATGCAGATGCTCGCAGACCTGTAGCAGGTGGCGGGCGCGGGCGTCGGTGACCGCAATAATGCCGGTCTGGGGCGGCAGCGTTTGTACCCAGTCAGCCAGGCGGTTTTGGGCGTGCTGCCAGTTTTCAGGTGCCGTTTCGATGCCCTGATAAACCACGCCCCGGTACTTCTCCTTCGCAACCAGCTGACGAAAAGCGTGCTCGCGCTCGGCGGCCCAGCGTTTGCCGCTCGAGCCGGGAAGCCCATAAAAAGCAAAACGCTGAACGCCTTTTTCTTTCAATTGCAGGAAGGCACTTTCTACCAGCGCGTGGTTGTCGGTAGCGATGTAATGAACGGCGGGATAGTGCTCCGGCGTGTGGTAGGAGCCACCGACGCCCACAATCGGAACCTCGGCGCCCTCCAGCAGGCGTTCAATCTCCCGATCGTCAAAATCGGCAATCACGCCGTCGCCCAGCCATTCTTTGATGTTATCGATGCGGGCGCGAAAGTCCTCTTCGATAAAAATATCCCACTCTGATTGAGATGCCTGCAAATATTCCCCCACGCCTTCGACCACCTGGCGGTCATAGACTTTATTGGCGTTGAATAACAGCGTGATACGATGACGTTTCTCAAACATGCCGATAGTTTCCCGTAGCTAACCTGATGTCTGAATACCACAGCCGTGAGCGAGCCGGGGAACGCCACCCCGGCATTGTGATCGTTTGCACGTTTTGCCTGCCGGGCCCACTACGCCCGGCGTTTGGTCGCTGAATCCATCCACACCGCGAGCAGTAAAATGGCGCCTTTCACGATGTACTGCCAAAAAGTAGGGACGTCCATCATGCTCATGCCGTTGTCGAGCGAAGCCATAATAAATGCCCCCATCACCGCCCCGGCGACGCTGCCTATGCCGCCTGCCAGGCTGGTGCCACCAATGACGCAGGCGGCAATGGCATCCAGTTCGGCGATATTCCCGGCGGAAGGAGAACCCGCCCCGAGACGTGAGCTAAGAATCAGCCCGGCAATCGCCACCATCAGGCCGTTTATAGCAAACACGGCCAGCTTGGTTCGTTCGACGTTTATTCCCGAAAGGCGTGCCGCATCGATATTGCCGCCGATGGCGTAAATACGGCGGCCAAACGCAGTTCGGGTGGCCATAAACATCCCGGCGAGCAGCAGCAGGGCAAGGATCAGCACCGGCGTGGGGACGCCGCGATAATCGTTCAGGAGCCAGATGGCACCGAGCACGGTAGCCGCGGTGATTGCCTGGCGGCCAACAGCGCCACCCGACGCGGGTGTCGCAAGGCCGAGAGCCTGGCGACGCATACGAAGCCGCCATTGCCAGGCAATAAAGCCCATCAACCCGATAACGCCAACGGTAAAGCCAATGCCGTCTGACAGGTAGCTTTGCCCGATTTGCGACATGGCTGCGCTGGTCGGCGACACGGTGGTGCCATTGGTGATACCGATCAGGATGCCGCGAAATGCCAGCATGCCCGCGAGCGTGACGATAAACGAGGGCACCTTGCGATAGGCAACCCACCATCCGTTCCATGCCCCGAGAATAAGGCCCAGGGCCAGCGTGACGACAATCGTGAGTGGTAAAGGCCAGCCGAGCCAGACGTCAAAAATGGCCGCTACGCCGCCCAGGAGGCCCATCATTGAGCCAACCGAGAGGTCGATTTCAGCCGAAATAATGACGAACACCATGCCCACGGCCAGGATGCCGGTAATGGCCGTTTGCCGGAGCAGGTTGGAGACGTTGCGGGCGCTCAAGTAGGCACCGTCCGTCTGCCAGGTGAAGAACAACATGATGACCAGGATGGCGGCAATCATGACAAAAACCTGCAGATTCAGCGATTTTAATGCCCCAACGGAGGCGCGGCCTGGTGCCGTCATTTTCATTTCAGACAAATTGCTTTTCGACATGGGGGTCACTCCTCAGGGCGGCTTCCATGACCTTTTCCTGGGTCAAATTATGGTTAATCAAATCGGCTTTTATGCGGCCCTCATGCATCACCAGCACGCGATCGCTCAGGCCGAGCACTTCCGGTAGCTCAGAGGAGATGACAATGACGGCTATCCCCTGTTGCACTAGTTGATTGATAAGTTTGTAGATCTCGTATTTAGCACCAATGTCGATGCCTCGCGTGGGTTCATCGAGTATCAGGATGCGCGGATTGAGCAACAGGCAGCGGGCAAGAATCGCTTTTTGCTGGTTCCCGCCGCTCAGGCGGCCAATCGCCAGGTTGGGCGATGACGTTTTGACTTTCAGGCGCGTCAGCGACTGCAGCATGCAGCGCTGCTCTTGCGCCTCATCCAGGCTGCTCAGTACGCCAGAAAACTGACTTAATGCGGCAAGCGTGATGTTTTGCCCCACGGCCATGACCGGTACGATGCCGTCCTTCTTACGGTCTTCCGGCACCATGGCGATGCCGTGCGCGATGGCCTGCTGGCAGTTATTGATACTAACCTGCTGACCATCGATATAAATTTTGCCTTCCCAGCGCCCCGGCCAAACGCCAAACAGGCACTGCACCGCTTCGGTTCTTCCGGCGCCGACCAGCCCGGCAATGCCGAGAATTTCCCCTTTTCGCAGAGAAAAAGAGGCATCGTTGACCCGCTTGATGTGCCGGTTGACCGGGTGCCATGCGGTCAGGTGTTCGACGCGTAGGATCTCATCACCGGTTTGGTGCGGTTCGCTGGGGTACAGCGCGGTCAGTTCCCGGCCAACCATCATGGTGATGATATCGTCCTCACTCATCTGCTTCGCCTCACGAGTGCCGATGGGCTGCCCGTCGCGAATCACACAGATGGTGTCGGAAATGGCTTTCACTTCATTGAGCTTGTGGGAGATATAAATGCAGGCGATGCCGTGCGCCTGCAGATCGCGAATTATCCCAAGCAGAACGGCGGTTTCCTGCTCGGTAAGCGAAGCGGTGGGTTCATCCAGAATCAGCAACCGAACCTGCTTATTCAGCGCCTTCGCGATCTCCACTAGCTGCTGCTGCCCCAGCCCCAGCTCCCCCACGCGTGTTTCCGGGGAAAGCGTCAGGTTCACCTGGGCCAGCAGCTTCTGGCAGCGCAACGTCATGGCATCGAAGTCCAGCAGGCCGCGATGCGTAAGCTCTACGCCCAGGAAGATGTTTTCCAGTACCGTAAGATGTTTCACCAGCGCCAGTTCCTGGTGAATGATGGCGATACCCTTACGTTCGGTGTCGCGAATATGGTTTGCCTGAAGTGGTTCACCGGCAAACCAGATTTCGCCTTCATAGCTGCCGTGGGGATAAATGCCGCACAGCACTTTCATCAGCGTGGATTTACCTGAGCCGTTTTCACCACACAGCGACATCACTTCTCCTGCTTCCAGAGCCAGGCTCACGTTATCCACGGCCTTCACCGGGCCAAAGGATTTGGTGATGTTTTTCATTTCCAACAAATGAGGCATAAGGCTCCTCCTGGTGAAAGAGAAGGCCCGCGTATGCGCAGGCCCGGCGGCTATAGATCGCTCTTTTTGTGGAAACCGTCGGCAATGACGGTGCTGTCGATATTGGTTTTTTCCACCTCAATAGGCGTTAAGAGACGGGATGGGACATCTTTGAGGCCATTATTTAATGTGGCGTCAGCGGCTGGCTGTTTACCTTCACCCAGCTCGACGGCAATTTCAGCGGCGGTGTCCGCCAGTTTGGTAATAGGTTTATAGACGGTCATCGTTTGGGTGCCGGCAATAATGCGCTTAATGCCCGCAAGGTCAGCATCCTGGCCCGAAATTGCGACTTTCCCCGCCAGCCCTTGCGCGCTGAGCGCCTGGATTGCGCCGCCCGCCGTGGCGTCGTTAGACGCGACGACCGCATCAATCTTGTTATTGTTCGCCGTCAGGGCGTTTTCCATAATTTTCAGCGCGTTTTCCGGCAGCCAGCCGTCAACCCACTGATCGCCGACGACTTTAATTTTTCCTTCGTCGATATAAGGCTTCAATACTTTCATCTGCCCGGCACGGAATAATTTCGCATTATTATCCACCGGCGAGCCACCCATTAAGAAATAGTTCCCTTGAGGCACTTTGCTTACGATGCTTTTTGCTTGTAATTCACCGACTTTTTCATTGTCGAAAGAAATATAAAAATCAATGTCGGCATTATTAATCATGCGATCATAGGCAAGCACTTTAATGCCTTCGCGCTTAGCTTCTGCGACTACATTGCTTAATACCTGGCCGTTGTAGGGGATAATCACTAATACATCAACGCCGCGGTTAATCATGTTTTCAATTTGCGACATCTGAGTTTCTTCATTGCCATTGGCGGACTGGACAAAAACTTTCGCGCCTAACGATTCCGCTTTTTTCACAAAAATATCGCGATCTTTTTGCCAGCGCTCGAGGCGCAGGTCGTCAATCGCCATACCGATTTTCACTTCTTTTGCGATGCCACTTACGCTGGTAAGGATAAGTGAGGCACATAGCGTGACTAAGAGGTTCTTTATCTTCATATTATTTTACCTGTAGGGAAAGGGCTTATCGGAGTAAAGAATGATTCATATCAGCAGACGGTTTGAATTGTTATCGCTTCGGGGAAAAGCATCAATTACTGATTTTTATCTTCGCGTTATGTTTTTTTGTTTAATCGTAAAATTATGATGGTGATCTGGTTTTATATTGAATGGCTAATCCGTTGCACTAATTTATGGAAGAGGTTGTGCGATATTTATTTATTATTTTATTCGTTTTTTGCGAGGTGACGCACATTTGAGTATTCTCTCAACCCCAGTGTGAAATAACATAATTGAGCAACCGTCAGGGAAAATTCAGGATGAGCTGACCAGCTATCCTGCCGCAGTTTTCTGATGACGGAGTTAACTATGCAAGATTATTTCGACCAACTCGATCGCGTGCGTTTTGAAGGCCCTAAAACCACCAACCCACTGGCGTTTCGCCACTACAATCCAGATGCATTAATCCTTGGGAAACGCATGGAAGAGCATCTGCGTTTCGCTGCCTGCTACTGGCACACATTCTGCTGGACGGGCGCGGATATGTTCGGCGTGGGGGCATTTGAACGCCCGTGGCAGCAGGCCGGAGATGAGATGGCGCTTGCGAAGCGTAAGGCTGATGTCGCGTTTGAATTTTTCCAGAAACTGGGCGTGCCTTATTACTGCTTTCATGATGTTGACGTGTCGCCGGAAGGGGCGTCGCTTAAGAAATACCTGAACAACTTTGCGCAGATGACAGAAGTGCTGGCGCAAAAACAGCAGGACAGCGGCGTGAAGCTGTTATGGGGTACGGCTAACTGCTTTACCCACCCGCGCTATGGGGCCGGGGCAGCAACGAATCCCGATCCTGAAGTGTTTACCTGGGCGGCGACGCAAGTCGTGACAGCCATGAACGCCACGCATCAATTAGGCGGGGAAAACTATGTACTGTGGGGCGGGCGCGAAGGGTATGAAACCCTGCTGAATACCGACCTGCGGCAGGAGCGTGAGCAAATTGGCCGCTTCATGCAAATGGTCGTGGAGCACAAGCATAAAATCGGCTTCCGTGGCACTTTACTTATCGAACCGAAGCCGCAGGAACCGACCAAACATCAGTACGATTATGATGTGGCAACGGTCTACGGTTTCCTGAAGCAGTTCGGTCTCGAAAAAGAGATAAAGGTCAATATCGAGGCTAACCACGCGACGCTTGCCGGGCACTCATTCCACCACGAAATCGCCAGCGCGATTGCATTGGGTATTTTTGGCTCGGTGGATGCTAACCGGGGCGATCCGCAGCTGGGCTGGGATACCGATCAGTTCCCAAACAGCGTCGAGGAAAACGCGCTGGTGATGTATGAGATCCTGAAAGCCGGTGGGTTCACGACCGGTGGCCTGAACTTCGACGCCAAAGTGCGCCGCCAGAGCACCGACAAATACGACCTGTTCTATGGTCATATCGGCGCAATGGATACGATGGCGCTGGCGCTGAAAGTGGCTGCCCGCATGGTAGAAGACGGTGAGCTCGATAAACGTGTCGCCAAACGCTACGCCGGGTGGAATAGTGAGCTGGGCCAGCAAATTCTTAAAGGGCAGATATCGCTCACACAGCTTGCGCAGTACGCTGAGCAGCACAAGCTGTCCCCCCAGCATCAAAGCGGGCATCAGGAGCTGCTGGAAAACCTGATTAACCATTATTTGTTCGATAACTAAACTTGCCTGCGCCGCTGAAAAGCGGCGCGATATTAAGGAGCTACCATGTATATCGGCATCGATCTTGGCACTTCGGGCGTGAAAGTGATCCTGCTTAGCGAAGCAGGTGAGGTGATGGCAACACGCAGTGAGCCCCTGGCCGTCTCCCGACCTCATTCCCTTTGGTCTGAGCAAGATCCCGAACACTGGTGGCAGGCTACCGATCGTGCGATGCGCGCGCTGGGCACGGAGCACTCACTTAGCGGTGTAAAGGCGATTGGGCTTGCTGGTCAGATGCATGGTGCAACGCTGCTGGACAGCAAACAGCGCGTACTCCGCCCGGCTATCCTTTGGAACGATGGCCGTAGCGGCGAAGAATGTGCGCTGCTGGAGAGCAACGTGGAAGAGGCGAGGGAGATAACCGGCAACCTGATGATGCCCGGTTTTACCGCGCCTAAGCTGCTGTGGGTCGAGCGTCATGAGCCGGAGATTTTTGCGCAGATCAATAAAGTTTTGCTGCCGAAGGACTATCTGCGCCTGAGAATGACCGGCGAATTCGCCAGCGATATGTCCGATGCGGCAGGCACGATGTGGCTGGATGTGGCTAAGCGCGACTGGAGCGAGACGATGCTCGACGCCTGCCGCCTTTCCCGACGGCATATGCCTGAATTGTTCGAGGGCAGCGAAATCACAGGGGCACTAACCCGAGCCGTCGCTGAGGCCTGGAAAATGCCTGCGGTGCCCGTTGTGGCCGGCGGGGGCGACAATGCCGCCGGGGCTATCGGTGTCGGCATGGTCGATGCCGGGCAGGCAATGCTTTCGCTCGGCACATCCGGGGTTTATTTCGCCGTCAGCGACGGCTTCCGCAGCAAGCCGGAAAGCGCAGTGCACAGTTTTTGCCATGCGTTACCTAACCGCTGGCACTTGATGTCGGTCATGCTCAGTGCGGCCTCCTGTCTTGACTGGGCGGCTAAACTCACCGGCCTGGGCAGCGTGCCGGCTCTGCTGGCGGCGGCGGAACAGGCAAATCTGGACGCCGGCGTGGTTTGGTTCCTGCCTTATCTTTCTGGGGAGCGTACTCCGCACAATAACCCGCAGGCTAAAGGCACCTTTTTTGGTCTGACCCATCAACACGGCCCCGCCGAGCTTGCCCGCGCGGTGCTGGAAGGTGTGGGCTATGCGCTGGCGGATGGCATGGATGTTGTGCACGAGTGTGGCATTACGCCGGGCAGCATCACGCTGATTGGCGGCGGCGCACGTAGCCCGTACTGGCGCCAAATGCTGGCGGATATCAGCGGGCAGGTGCTGGATTACCGCACCGGCGGCGAGGTAGGGCCCGCGCTGGGGGCGGCGCGCCTGGCGCAAATCGCGCTTTCCCCAGGGCAGCCTTTACAGGCTCTGCTGCCTCAGCTGCCGCTGGAACAAAGACATCAGCCTGATTTTGCTCGCCACCAGCGCTATGCCGGTCGCCGCCAGGTATTTAACCAGATTTATCAGCAACTGCTGCCGCTGATGTCCTGAGCGTCGCCATTTACCTGAGTGCGTGGGGCTCCAGCAAATATTTAGTGCCGGTCGCGCCGGAGGAATAGGCCGTGATGATGACCGGATCCAGCGCTTCGCTCAGAGATATCTTCGCCGCATAAGTACTGGCAAAGGTGGTTGTCAGCTCTGCGGCAACCTTTTCACGGAGCCGCTGCGTGACGCTTGCCCCGGCTTTAGTGAGAAAGTGGGTCATCAGCCAACCGCCAACGCCCCATGCCGCGCCATAATCACCCTGCAGAAGACGAGGCGAAGGATCCAGTGCGCCATAGATATAAACCTGTTTATGCACGGGTGAACCGTATCGGCTGAACGGAAGTGAGCGCCGCTGGGCCTGTTCCATACATGCCAGTAGCGTGCTGGCCATGGTGCCTCCGCCGATGGCGTCAAAAGCGAGTGTCGCCCCTGTTTCCTCCAGCGCCTGGGTCAGGCGTAGCTCAAAGTCCGGGCGCGAACTGTCGATGATATGGCGAGCGCCCATGCCGGACAGAATATCGACCTGCGCCTGGCGGCGAACAATATTAACCAGCTCAATACCTTCCTGCTGGCATAGCCGGAGAAGCATTTGTCCGAGATTTGAAGCCGCGGCGGTATGTACCAGCGCGGTGTGCCCTTCCCGTCTCATGGTTTCAACCATACCCAGCGCCGTCATCGGGTTGATCGACGCTGCCGCACCTTCCACGGCGGTGACGCCTGCCGGCAGCAAAAAGCAATCTGCGGCCTTTGCCAGCCGATATTGGGCATACATGCCGTCACGCAAAGCCACCACCCGCCCCAGGTACTGCTGTGCGTCACGACCCGCCGCGACGACGGTTCCTGCGCCTTCGTTCCCGACAGCAAGCGCCTGGCCGATACGTCCAGACATCCTCTTTAGTACATCCGGTGGAATGACACCCTGAACCTCAGGGTGTCCATCACCCGTTATCGCCTCCAGCGCGCCTGGTTTCAGGCCGGGGAACATCATCAGGCAGTCGGCGGGATTTATAGGGGCGGCTTCAACCCGAATCACAATTTCGTCATTGGCCGGTGGTGGCACTATCTCTGATTTTGCTTGCAGCGTTAGCGTACCGTCCGGCATCAGGCTTGAGCGGATTACCAGGCCTTCGAAAGCGTCAGTCATGGGGAATGTCCTGAATTGCTGAATTAAGGCGTTATGCCGTCAAAAACGACGCGGCGGGTGTGTTCAACAAAAGCGGCATCCAGCGGAAAGATCCCGGTCAACATTCGGTAAATAATGGGGCCATAAAGCGCGTCAACCAGCGCTTCAAGATCCAGCCCTGAACGAAACTGGCCCAGTTCAATACCTCGCTGGAAAGCGGCCTTGGCGGCTTCACGCCTGGGCTTCAGGTAGCCAATGTAAAATGCGGTACGCATCTCTGCGTCGGCCTGGCTGGCGCCAATCATTTCACCAAAAAGCGCACCAGCGCGACCGCGGTAAACGTGCACCAGGCTATCAATTTGCCGCTCGATATCACGGCGGGCAGAGGCAGTTTCAGGAAATGCGAGCGTGGGGCTGATGGCGGTCAAAAAGGCTTCCACGGCTAAAACACCTTTGCTGGCCCACCAGCGGTAAATGGTCGCCTTTCCTACGCCAGCTCGAGCGGCAACACCTTCAATAGACATGCCCTGAAAGCCCAGGGCATTGAGTTGTTCCCAGGTCGCCTCAAGGATGGCCTGACGTGAAGCTTCGCTGCGTTTGCGCCCGGGGCTGGCGGTTACCTCGTTGTGCATGGGGCTTCATTCCTTTATTCAACCGGAGATATTAATTACGATACGATCCGTTTCATAATTAGGCGAGTGATTTCTGCATCCACCCCACAAAAAGAAAAAGAGCCACTTTTCATGCCGGCATGAAACCGTGGTCGGTGTCTGTGTAATCCCGACCCGCCGCGAGAGAAACACTGTCTTAAACCAGCAGCAATCTGTCCGTTTTTGGTATTAGCGCGTGCGGAATCCCCTGTCAGAATGGTTTTAACCCCATTAACAAGGAGTCCGAATATGTCATGTTCAGCCCTGATCAACATCGATACCCAACAGTCTTTCTTTCATCGAAGCTACTGGCAGCAGGATGATGTCCCGGCGTTCCAGGAGGCGATGCTGGAGCTTATTGCGGGCTGCCAGCGGAAAGGGGTGCCGGTAGTCGATATCTTCCATGTGGATGAAGACGATGTCTTTTCGCTGGCCTCCGGGTTTGTTACGCCGATGCCATTTTTACGCCATCAGCCAGAGGCCAGTTTCCAGAAGCACGTCCACAACGCGTTTACCGATACCGGGCTGGATCGCTGGCTCCGCTCGCGGGACATTAATCATCTGATTATCTGTGGGATCCGCACCGAGCAATGTTGCGAAACCACTGCCCGAGTGGCCTCCGACCTGGGTTACCGGGTTTCTTTTGTTAGTGAGGCAATGCTGACCTTCCCGATGAGCTGGAAAGGCGTTACGCTGGACTCCGCCACCCTGCGCCACCGTACAGAAACCGTGCTGGCGGGGAGGTTCGCCGAAATTCAAACCGTAGCCGAATGCCTGGAGTCGCTGGAATGAGTATAGGGGTCTGGTTTGTGGTGCTGCCGGGGGTTTTGTCCCTCGATCTGAGCGGCCCGGCGGAAACGCTGGTGCTGGCGAGGAACGCATTTGATCTGCACTACATAGGGCCGGACCCTGAGGTTGAAACCTCCATCGGCCTGACTTTCAGCGGCATTCAACCGTTACCCGAAAACCTTCCCCCCGGGAGCCTGCTGGTGCTGCCCGGCGTATGCGATTCAAACCGATTTTTTGCCACGCCGCAGGCGGAAGAGGTCCGACGCTGGTTAACCCGCCTGCAGCCGCAAATCCACAGCCAGCAGCTTAATCTGATGTGCGTTTGTTCCGGGGCGTTGCTGGCAGCCAGGGCGGGGCTGATGCACGGCATTCAGTGCACCACCCATCATGACGTGCTTGAGCGACTGAAAGCCGCGGCACCGGGCGCACAGGTCAAGGATAACCGCATTTTTGTGGAAGATCGGGGTATCTGGACCAGCGCAGGGATTACGTCGGGTATCGATCTCGCTTTGCATTTGATTAACCGCTACTGCGGCCCACGGATGGCGCTGGAAGTTGCCCGAGAGATGGTGGTCTGGTTCCGCCGCTCGGGCGATGACCCGCAGCTTTCGCCCTGGCTTCGCTACCGGAACCATATTCACCCGGCGGTGCACCGCGCGCAGGATCTGCTCTCGTCTGCGCCTGAGGTGGCCTGGCCTATCCCGGAAATTGCTAACCGGGTTCACGTCAGCCCCCGGCATTTATCCCGCCTGTTTCAGCATCACCTGGGCATTTCCGTGCGCGACTACCTCGAGCAGCTCCGACTGGCGGTGGCGGAACAGCGGCTGCAGCAGGGTCAGCGCATGGAGCAGGCGGCCAGCGCCGCAGGATTTTCTTCTCCGCGCCAGTTTCATCGAGCCAGAGGCCGGAGCCGTGACGCTTAGCTAACCAGTTTTTTGCGGTCGAGCTTTCCAACGCCAACGGCCAGTAGCAGGCTGCCCGCCAGCGTCGCGCCGAAAATCCACAGAATATCCAGCACCGGCCAGCGGGTCAGCTCGATATTATGGGTGCGCAGGTAATGGATAATCAGCGCATGAAAACCATAAATCCCCAGCGAGTAGCGTGAGATAAACGTCAGGCCGGGCAGCGGACGCTGGTTCAGGCAGTTCTTCGCGACGACCAGCAGGCTGATAGCCGCGATAAACACCAGCGGGCCGCAGTAGACGTAGAAGGTTTCGGCGAAATTCTGGTTGATGCCTAGCTGCCGGTGAGTGCCCAGGGCAATGGAGATAACGCAAATCACGAACAGGCCACCCGCCAGGCCGCTGACGCCTTTTCTTTGAGTATCGAACATACCAATCGCCCGCCCTAACAGCCCGTAAAGCACGTAGTAGAAGGTATCGCCGTTAATGTAGAGGTTAACGGGCAGCCAGCGCATGTTGCCCAACGTCTGCGGCACCGTGTTGGGGTTTGCCACCACGCCGAGCAGCACCATCAGCCCAAGGATTGTCACAGCGCTGACCTTCTTCACCTGTATTAGCGGAGAAAGCAGGTAAATCACCATAATCGCGAAGAAAAACCACAGGTGATAGAACACCGGCTTGACCAGAATGTAGCGCAGCGCAAGGCCGGTGCTGATAGGGGTAAACAGCCAGATATACAGCAGCGCAATTGCGCTATAAAACAGCAGGCAGCTGGCTATCCGCAAAAAGTGGCGCTGTTGTGCGCTGCGCTCGCCAAAAAACAGATACCCGGAAATCATGAAAAAAAGCGGGACGCTAACGCGTGAAGCCGAGTTCAGAACGTTTGATAAATCCCAGCTAAATGCGGTGACGGCGTGTGGATTCGTGATGTACCAGGTCGTGGTGTGGATCATGACTACCATCAGGCAGGCGATGCCCCGAAGGTTGTCTATCCAGTTTATTTTTTGCTGCATTCGTTCCCCTGAAGCCGCTTGCTTACCTGTGTCCGGAAATGTCTGAGTTTGCCCGGCGCACCTTGCTATCCCCGCGGCGGCTTCGCAAAATGCCTGCAGCACGAGGAGTTGATATAAGAAACCGAGTTTAACGTACTGGTAGCGAATGATGATGGCAGAAAGAAAAAATAGGCTCCTCTTAACCGCTTTTTTGGCGTTAATGCTCAGCGCCTGCAGTTCTACGCCGCAGGAAGGCCAGGCCGCGCAGAAGCTACGTCCGGTTGTTCACACCGCGGCGATGGAGCTTGCCTGTAAAAATCAGGCCGCTTATCGGTACAATACCCAGCCGCAGCGCATTAACCTGTCAGACTTTAAGCAGTACCAGGCCAGCTACGAAATGATGGGCAGTACCGCCCGTAAAGAAGGCTTTACCTGCTCGTTTGATGAAAGTGGTCAATTTTCACACCTTTCCAGCCGCGAAAACTTCAACCAACGCGCAACAACCTGACGCCTTTCTCCCTCACGGCCGTTCCGTTGCCGTGTTGATACAACTCGACCGCGTTTGCGTATATACTGGCCGCTTCTCTTAAATCCACCGAACGCGTGCGAATTCAACATGCAAAAGTTTGATACCAAGACCTTTCAAGGCCTGATCCTGACTTTACAGGACTACTGGGCTCGCCAGGGCTGCACCATTGTTCAACCTTTGGACATGGAAGTGGGCGCAGGCACCTCTCACCCGATGACCTGTCTGCGTGCCCTGGGGCCGGAGCCAATGGCCACCGCTTATGTGCAGCCGTCCCGCCGTCCTACCGATGGCCGCTACGGCGAAAACCCGAACCGTTTACAGCACTACTACCAGTTCCAGGTGGTGATTAAACCTTCTCCGGACAACATTCAGGAGCTGTACCTCGGGTCGCTGAAAGAGCTGGGTATGGATCCGGAGATCCATGACATTCGTTTCGTGGAAGATAACTGGGAAAACCCAACGCTTGGCGCATGGGGCCTGGGCTGGGAAGTCTGGCTCAACGGCATGGAAGTGACGCAGTTCACTTACTTCCAGCAGGTCGGCGGCCTGGAGTGTAAGCCGGTGACCGGCGAAATCACCTACGGTTTAGAGCGTCTGGCAATGTACATTCAGGGCGTAGACAGCGTTTACGACCTCGTGTGGAGCGACGGCCCGCTGGGTAAAACTACCTACGGCGATGTGTTCCACCAGAACGAAGTGGAGCAGTCCACCTATAACTTCGAATACGCCGACGTGGACTTCCTGTTCACCTGCTTCGAGCAGTATGAGAAAGAAGCGCAGCAGCTGCTGGCGCTGGAAACTCCGCTGCCGCTGCCGGCCTACGAACGTATTCTGAAAGCCGCTCACAGCTTTAACCTGCTGGATGCGCGCAAGGCCATTTCCGTGACCGAGCGCCAGCGCTACATTCTGCGCATTCGCACCCTGACCAAAGCCGTGGCCGAAGCCTACTACGCTTCTCGTGAAGCGCTTGGCTTCCCGATGTGCAATAAGAACAACTAAGAGGCCGCCATGTCTGAAAAAACTTTTCTGGTGGAGATCGGCACTGAAGAGCTGCCACCAAAAGCCCTGCGCAGCCTGGCTGAATCCTTCGCTGCCAACGTTACCGCCGAGCTGGATGCGGCCAACATCGCCCACGGCGAGGTAAAATGGTTTGCTGCCCCGCGTCGCCTGGCGCTGAAAATCGCTAATCTGGCGGCTTCTCAGCCGGATCGCGAAGTCGAAAAACGCGGCCCTGCGGTGTCTGCGGCATTCGATGCCGAAGGTAAACCAAGCAAAGCCGCCGAGGGCTGGGCTCGTGGCTGCGGGATCACCGTAGACCAGGCCGAGCGTCTGGCTACCGATAAAGGCGAGTGGCTGATGTACCGCGCCCATGTGAAGGGCGAAAGCGTGCAGGCTCTGCTGCCGAACATGGTAGCCACTTCTCTGGCGAAACTGCCTATTCCTAAGCTGATGCGCTGGGGCGCGTCCGACATTCAGTTCGTACGTCCGATTCATACCGTGACGCTGCTGCTGGGTGACGAACTGATTCCTGCCACCATTCTTGGCATTCAGTCCGCCCGCGTAATTCGCGGCCATCGCTTTATGGGCGAGCCGGAGTTCACCATCGACAATGCCGACCAGTACCCGCAGATCCTGCTGGAACGCGGGAAGGTCATTGCTGATTACGAGGCGCGTAAAGCCGTCATCAAACGTGATGCCGAAGAAGCTGCCCGTAAAATCGGCGGTCAGGCTGACCTGAGCGAAAGCCTGCTGGAAGAAGTCACCTCGCTGGTGGAATGGCCGGTGGTGCTGACCGCGAAATTCGAAGAGAAATTCCTGGCCGTGCCTGCCGAAGCGCTGGTTTACACCATGAAGGGTGACCAGAAGTACTTCCCGGTTTACGACAACAGCGGCAAACTGCTGCCGAACTTCATCTTCGTGGCGAACATCGAGTCCAAAGATCCGGGGCAGATCATCTCCGGTAACGAGAAAGTGGTTCGCCCGCGCCTGGCAGATGCCGAGTTCTTCTTCAACACCGACCGTAAAAAGCGTCTGGAAGACAACCTGCCGCGTCTGGAAACCGTGCTGTTCCAGAAAGAGCTGGGCACCCTGCGCGACAAAACCAACCGTATCGAAGCCCTTTCCGGCTGGATTGCCGGCCAGATTGGTGCCGACGTGAACCACGCGACCCGTGCAGGCCTGCTGTCCAAGTGCGACCTGATGACCAACATGGTGTTCGAGTTTACCGACACCCAGGGCGTGATGGGCATGCACTACGCGCGCCACGACGGCGAAGCGGAAGACGTGGCGGTTGCGCTGAACGAGCAGTACCAGCCACGCTTTGCGGGCGATGCCCTGCCGTCTAACCTGGTGGCCTGTGCGGTGGCGATTGCCGACAAGATGGACACCCTCGCGGGTATCTTCGGCATCGGCCAGCATCCGAAAGGCGATAAAGACCCGTTCGCACTGCGCCGCGCTGCGCTGGGCGTGCTGCGTATTATCGTCGAGAAAAACCTGCCGCTGGATCTGCAGACCCTGACCGAAGAAGCGGTTCGCCTCTACGGCAGCAAGCTGACCAACACCAATGTGGTGGATGAGGTTATCGACTTTATGCTGGGTCGCTTCCGCACCTGGTATCAGGAAGAAGGCCACGCGGTTGACACCATCCAGGCAGTACTGGCGCGTCGTCCTACCAAACCGGCTGACTTCGATGCTCGCATGAAGGCGGTTTCCCACTTCCGTACTCTGGAAGCGGCGGCGTCTCTGGCGGCGGCTAACAAGCGTGTTTCCAACATTCTTGCCAAGTCTGACGAAGTGCTGAACGACACCGTGCATGCGACAGTGCTGAAAGAAGCTGAAGAAATTCGTCTGGCGACCAACGTCGTCGTGCTGCGCGATAAACTGCAGCCGTACTTCGCCGAAGGCCGTTACCAGGAAGCCCTGGAAGAGCTGGCCAATCTGCGCGAGCCGGTGGATGAGTTCTTCGAGAAGGTGATGGTAAACGCAGAAGATAAAGAGCTGCGTATTAACCGCCTGACGTTGCTGACCAAGCTGCGCGAGCTGTTCCTGCAGGTGGCGGACATCTCTCTGCTGCAGTAATCCTTCAGCCCGCTTCGGCGGGTTAATTTGCCGACAAAGAGGGAAAACGTGGTTTTTCCCTCTTTGTGATTATCAGTTGAAAATCAATGAATTGATTTTCCAGGCTTATTCTAAAACCCATTCCGTGCAGTTCTTCTCGTCATTTTGATCGCCCTTCTCATAAAATCCCCTTCGAATTTTTATTAATTTTTTTACTTTCAAATATCAATGGATTAACAAAAAGTCGCGCCAGGGGCGGTAAGGGAAATCTGCGCCGGACCGATATATCTCATATCGGCCATTACCTCAGGAACGTTGGGCGCTATGAAAAATATCAAAGTTATCACCGGAATTATCACCACGCTGGGGATCTTCAGCGTGCTCTTGCTAGTGACCGGGGCGCTGTACTACTCCTCCGTCAGCAGCGATCGCCTGAACTTCCAGAATACCGGCCTGCTGAACTACCAGCAGCAGCAGCTTGGCGGCAGCTTCCAGACGCTGGTTGAAACTCGCGTCACCATCAACCGCGTGGCGATTCGCGTTCTGAAAAATCAGCGTGACCCAGCCTCGCTGGAGGCGATGAACAAGCTGTTGGCGAATGCCGGTGTGCTGCTGGCCGACGCGCAAAAGCAGTTTTCCAGCTACATGGACTCCGACGATGTGCCGGGCCAGGATAAAGCCCTCGACGACAAAGCGGCGGCCAGCTTCAAGCAAATGCATGACGTCATGGCCCAGTCCATTCAGTTCCTGAAGGCCGATAACTACCAGGCTTACGGCAACCTGGATGCCCAGCAGGCTCAGGACGATTTCAAAGCCGTTTACGGTCAGTGGCTGGCGCAGAACACCCGGCTGTTGAAGGCCGCCAGCGCGGAGAACCAAAGCAGCTACACCGGTATGCTCTGGACGCTGGGCACCATTTTACTGATTGTCATCGCGGCGCTGGTGGTTATCTGGCTGGGCCTGCAGCGCGTGCTGCTGGGACCGCTGAAAAATGTGATGGGGCATATCCAGGCTATCTCCGAGGGGGATTTAACCCGCGCGATCGACGCCGAAGGGCGCAGCGAAATGAGCCGCCTGTCTGCCGGGCTTAAAACTATGCAGCAGTCGCTGGCGAAGACCGTGAGCGTGGTGCGCGACAATGCGGATTCCATTTACACCGGGGCCAGCGAAATTTCCGCCGGCAGCAGCGATCTTTCTTCCCGCACCGAGCAGCAGGCGGCGGCGCTGGAAGAGACGGCGGCCAGTATGGAGCAGTTGACCGCGACCGTGAAGCAGAACACCGATAATGCGCGACAGGCAACCGGTCTGGCGAAAAACGCCTCCGAAACCGCGCAGAAAGGCGGTCGCGTGGTGGATAGCGTGGTCAGCACCATGAACGAAATCGCCGAAAGCTCGGGCAAAATCGTGGATATCACCAGCGTTATCGACAGCATTGCCTTCCAGACCAACATTCTGGCGCTTAACGCCGCGGTAGAAGCCGCCCGGGCGGGTGAGCAAGGGCGCGGATTTGCCGTGGTTGCGGGAGAAGTCAGAACCCTGGCCAGCCGCAGCGCACAGGCTGCGAAAGAGATCAAAGTGCTGATTGAAAACTCTGTGTCGCGCATTGATACCGGCTCCAGCCAGGTTCGTGAAGCGGGGGCCACCATGAAGGAGATCGTTTCGGCGGTCACCCGTGTGACTGACATCATGGGCGAAATTGCGTCGGCCTCTGAAGAGCAAAGCAAAGGCATTGAGCAGGTGGCGCAGGCGGTATCCGAGATGGACAGCGTGACCCAGCAGAACGCCTCGCTGGTGGAAGAGTCCGCTTCTGCCGCTGCGGCGCTTGAAGACCAGGCGAGCGAGCTGCGCCTGGCGGTGGCGGTGTTCCAGCTCCAGCAATCCGGCGGTCGCCGTGTGGAGCCGGCGCAGGAAAAACTCCGCCCACAGCCAGCCATATTAAAACCGCAGGCGGCCTCAGCCTCTGATGCTAACTGGGAAACGTTCTGATTTTTTGATTGCCAGCCCTGAACTAAGCCAGTCTGGGGGCGGTGTCCGAAAGCATATGCCTACGGATTCCGCCACCGCGAATATGCATTATTCATCCTGCTGATGGCTGGCAGGATGACACCTTAAATTGGCCGGGCGTCTTGCCAAATCTCAACCGAAACGCCTCGATGTAAGCGCTGATATTGCTGTAGCCGCTTCGCTCGGCGACTTCACTGATGGGCAAACCCGCAGTGATCCACTGAAGTGAAGACACTATTTTCGCCTGTTGTCGCCACTGACTGAAGCTCAGGCCGGTTTGCTGAGTGAACAAACGGCTAAGATTTCTGACGCTCAGCCCCCATTGTTGAGCCAGCTGTGCCTGACCGAGCCGGGTGGCGGGGTGTCTCAATAATTCCTCTGCAACGTTACGCGCCCGGCGGTCGGAGGGCAGAGTGAGCTCCAGAGGCCATTGTGGGAGCTGCTTTATTTCATGGCCCAGGAGTGTGAGAAGGCTACATAAATAATCTGATGGCAGAGATTGGTTAGCATTCAGTTCCAGGCGTGCCAGAAGCGCAAACACAAAATGGTCCGCCCCATAAATCCCTGGCACAGATGGGAATAAGGCGCAGGAGGCTGGAGAGAGATAAAGACTGCTTCCTTTTACGCTGCCAGGGAACCAGGCCCGGTGCTCTATTCCAGAGGGAAACCATCCCAACGTTCCCGCGGTAACGTGCCACTGCGCCTGCAGCGTTTCAATCACCATCACGCCCTGCTCAAGCCAATACAGTTGCCCCGAGGTATGTTTGTGCCAGGGCGTTGAGTGGTGGCGCAAATAATCAATTTTTTGTGTTTTTACCATATGGCTGGTTAACCGCATAAGTTGTCCTGATACGGATAATAGCGATTTATTAATGCTTCGTAGACTGGAGGCTCCAGCAAAAGGAGTTTTCTATGAAATCGCAAAGCCAAAGCGTCATTGACGCATTACAGGAAATTATTTGTTGCCCCGAGCATGATGAAAACAAAATTGCACGGTACTTTGCTCCGGATTACCGGCAAATCGTTGATGGCAAATTACTGAGCTATGATGACTTCATTAATCATATGAGCGCGCTAAAAGCGCAGACCCAAAAAATGCACCTGTTGGTCAAAGCAGCCGTTGCTGAAGGAGACACGGTATTTACGCAGCACTATGTAAAAGTCGAGAAAAATCAGGGTGAATGGAGTGAATTTGAAGTGTTCGCCCGATTTACCTTACTGGCTGGAAAAATTCATCGCTGTGAAGAGCTAACCCGGATGATTCGTGGGGGGAGCGAGGACAGTGATTTTGGCAGCAGGTGCTAATTTTTCTCATCGCCCATGGCGGATGTTGCCAGGGGCGGAGGCTACGAAGGTGGCTTATTAATGACAAACCCCGCATCACGGCGGGGTTGTTTTCTTTCGGCACAGCGATTTTCTAACTGATTAACTGTTTACTAAGGCCTGGGTTGGCCTGAATCAGACGCATTAATTTCAGTTCGGTGATGGAGGGCTTAAGTCTTCTGGACTCCCATTCCTGCACCATCGTTACGCTAACCCCCATCGCCTGAGCAAAATCATCGATTTTTAGTCCGGTACTTTTACGTAGCTGCTCAAACTCCGAGAAGGCGCTGGGTTTCTGACTCAGGCTAACGACCTGATTATCTTTAAAAACAATCTGCTCAAGACTGCTAAGCAGCTCAATCATTGGATCTTTATATTCCATTGAGAACTCCTCATAAATCACACAGCGAGAACGTGAACGCAAAGAAGCCTATTAACTGTAGCTGGATTTAAAGCGTGCGTGGGATCACGTTAGTGGCTAAACGTGCCGTAAAAGCAGGCTTATGCGTTTCAGCTGAATGTTTATCGTCATTAAGCGACTGAAAAGCCTGCAACCAGGCGGGGTTAGTATAAAAGTGTAAATAGTTATGCGCTCTCTGGCATTGCGACAGGGCTGCAGCCCGCGGCGGCACTGGGTGGAGATGAAATTTTTCTGGGCTGTATTATTAACTTATATTAAGAAATAACTCGCCGATTATCCGATAAATATCCTGAATAAATTAGATTGGATGTTATTTATTAGATATCTAACGAATTAATTGTGGTTTTTGTTTTGTCTCCGTTTATTAATGATGGGTTTCACTGTCATTGTTGTTCGGAATTATTATTTAAAAAAATAAATAAAGAGCTTTTGTTTTTGTATCTGGAAATCAATGGATTTAATTAACCAATATTAAATAAAGGATGATTATTTTGAAAAAACCTCTGGCCATCTCGACATCGGTATTACTCCTTTTACTGCCTGTTGTTTCCCATGCACAAGACGGTGAAGTGTTTTTTACTTTGGGCGGCGGCGTCGCGTATGCGCCGGCTTATGAGGGGGCTAAAAAATATCGGCCAGCCGCGATTGTCGATATTGGTTTGGGCTATAGCCACGCAAATTGGGGCCGCGTAGCTTTGTGGGATGACGGCCTGAGCTGGGCCTTGCCTCTGGATGGGCCGTTTGGTGTGGAGCTCTTGCTGGACTACGATCCAGGCCGTGATGAGGTGATTGACACGCTCAATGGGCGGGACAAAACGCTGATGGGCATGGGGGATTTAGGTGGCGCGTTACAGGTGGGCGTGGAGCTGAGTTACCAGCTTGACCCTTTCCGTACCTATGTTAGAGCCCTACAGGCAACGAAGAAAAGGCACTATGGCGGAGAGGATTTGGGCCGTACGCTGCTGGCCGAACTGGGGGTTGATACCCTTACGCCCCTTAACGATCGGCTTTCTCTGCAAACCAATCTCTATACAACATGGGCAAACAGCGGCTATCAACGCGGCTATTTTGGTGTGACCCCTGCACAGGCGCAGCGCACGGCTTTTTCTACCTGGCGGCCGGGCAGCGGTTTTAAAGATGTCACGTTTGCTGCGGCGCTTAATTATGAATGGACCCAAAATATAGCGCTGCAGGCGGGAGTGGGTGTCACAGCATTAGTGGGCGATGCAGCCAAAAGCCCGATTGTTGAAAAGAAAGTGGCCGGACTGAGTTTCGTTAGTGCCAGCTACAGTTTCTGATATTTGTTTTAGACGAGGTTGCGTTTCATTCTGCATACCCAGATGTATCGAGCGGCCAGATTACCGGTCGCTTTCTTTTTTGGCTTTTATTATTGTCCCATTACTAAATGTATGGCCTTTGATCTTGTTCAACCAGCGCCTGGCCGTCGCTGAGGGCAGTCAAGGTAAAACCCCGTTCGCCGCGGAAAGAGATTGTTGCGAAAGGGTATCTTGCGAAGGGCTGTTGGACTATTCTTAGCATCGTTATTGGGTGGCAATTTGCCAGGTAGTGCATTGGTGACAGGAGTAGAAATGATGGCGACAGGTAAGTCCTGGTCTCGCTGGTTTGCGCCGCTGGCGGCGTTATTAATGGTGGTGAGCCTGAGTGGTTGCTTCGATAAAGAAGGCGACCAGCGTAAGGCGTTCATCGATTTTCTGCAAAACACGGCCATGCGTAGCGGCGACCGCCTGCCGACGCTGACGTCAGATCAGAAAAAACAGTTTGGCCCGCTGGTCTCTGACTACGCCATTCTTTACGGCTTCTCCCAGCAGGTTAGCCAGGCAATGGACGAAGGTATGAAGCCGGTCGTGGATAGCGTGAACAGCATCCGCTCTCCGCAGGATTACATGACCCAGCGCGACGCGTTGCGTCAGGCTAACGGTTCGCTGAATGTTTTGGGTCAGCAGGTTCAGAATGCCAAAATGCAGGCCGACGGTGCGCTTGCGGCACTGAAGCAGCCTGACGATCTGAAAACCGTTTACTATCAGGTTTACCAGAAAGTGGTAACCGGGCCGGCTAACGCCATGGCGCCGCTGATCCCAGCCGCGCAGACCCTGACCCAGCAGCTGGTTCAGGTGGGTGATTTTATCGCCCAGCAGGGGACGCAAGTTGGCTTTGCTAACGGCGGGATTCAGTTCCCTACTTCCCAGCAGGCAAGTCAGTACAACTCGCTGATTGGCCCGTTGTCCGCTCAGCATCAGGCGTTTGCTCAGGCCTGGAGCGCAGCGCAGACCGCAACGCAGTAAGCTGTGTGAGCAAAAAAAAGCGGAGCGCTTAACGGCGACTCCGCTTTTTTTATGGGCAGCGAATGGTGACAAATTTAGTCTAAATTTGACCCCGTCTTTCATTGTTCATAAAACAGACGGCATCTGCGTTACTGGAGCGAAACGATGCCTAAAACAATGCCGCAAAAACGGCGCGTGAAAGTTTTAGCCCCCCGGGGTCTTTGCAGGGGGAGCCTGGATCACCAAAAACGGTGTGGCAGAGTTTATATGTTCAGACGGCCGCAGAGCGCCAGCTTGAAGAAGCAGAGAAGATGAGGGAGCGTCAGAATAATGCGTTACTGAAACTCATCATGAAGGCAAAGCTGGAAGCCGCCAGCGATGCTACTTTCATCTCCTGATGAGGCGCTGGCAAAACTGCGTCAATCCAGGAAATAAGAGGGGGCATCAAGGATGAGTCGATCCATAACTCTTGCTGAAACGGCGGCAACCAGCCTCCAGGATATCGCGTTTTTTAAAGCGCAGGTTATGGGTAATAACGAAGCAGCAAAGCTGATTGATGACCTGTTGCTACGTTCAGTTTCGGCCATTTCTCTCGATCCTGCCCGCGATTGGTTTAACGGTATTTTGGCCGATAAAGGAATACGTATCCGAGAATGGCCGGGTACAGATAATGAATACCGCTGCTTTTATGACGACGGCGATCCGCGCCGGGTAGTCATGCTGCTTTATGCCAGTATGAAGGAGGATTTTGAGTCCGCCTTATACCGGCATAACGTGATTTATTCGACGGGCTAGCGTTTCTCTGGCCCGCCGAAAAAACTATTTCAGCACCTGCGGGTTCACGCAGTTCACTTCCACCTTTCCGGTCAGCGCGGTAATCAGGTTTTCCACCGCACATTCCGCCATGCCGTAGCGGGTTTCATGGGTGGCAGAGCCTATATGCGGCAGAGCTACCACGTTTGGCATGCCGAGCAGCGGGGAGTCCAGCGGCAGCGGCTCCTGTTCGAAGACATCCAGCCCGGCGGCGTGAATTTTGCCCTCTTCGAGCGCCTGAATCAGCGCTTTTTCGTCAACCACCGGGCCGCGCCCGACGTTGATCAGAATGGCGGAGGACTTCATCTTCGCAATTTGCTCTGCGCCAATCAGGTGGCGAGTTTCTTCGCTCAACGGCAGCAGAATACAAACGAAATCAGACTCTGCCAGCAGGGTATCCAGGTCGCAGTAGCGGGCGTTAAAACGCTCTTCCGCCTCTTTATGATGGCGGCGGGCGTTGTACAGAATTGGCATGCTGAAGCCGAAATGCGCGCGCTGCGCCAGCGCCAGGCCAATACGCCCCATCCCCAGAATACCGAGCGTTTTATGATGCACGTCGATGCCAAACCAGTCAGCACCGATGCTGCTTTGCCATTCGCCGACTTTCACGCGTTCGGCGACTTCTACCACGCGGCGCGCGCTGGAGAGGATCAGAGCCATGGCGGTGTCGGCGACGGTTTCGGTCAGCACCGTCGGGGTGTGCATCAGCACTACGCCGTGCTCGTTCAGGGCGTCCACATTGAAGTTATCGTAGCCGACAGAGACGGTAGAAGCCGCGCGCAGCTTTGGTGTCCTGGCCAGAAACGCGCCGTCGACTTTGCCGCCGGAGCCCAGGATACCTTCCGCGTTGGCGAAAAGTTCTGCGTTCGCTTGCACGGTTTCCGGGCTGATATCGTCCAGTTGGGTGACGGTAAAGTGGCTTTCAAGCCGGGACAGCAGGTTGTCAGGCAGCGCCTTGTAGAGGATGACGGACGGCTTCATGAGATTCTCCGTTTTCGGTTAAACGCGAACCGGGCGGCGGGGCGCCCGGCGCGGGGTCAGGCGTGATGTGCGCCGGACGGAATTTGTTGATGGTTAGCAGGCTTAACAATCAGAGTAAGCCATACCGAGGCGAGCAGCGCCAGCCCCATAAAGACATAGGACGCCGCCGGGCTGCCGGTGGCCCCGTTCAGGTAGCCCACAAACCAGGAGCCGACGAAGGAACCCAGCGCGCCCATGCTGTTGATTAAGGCCATCGCGCCACCGGCAACGTTCTTCGGCAGCATCTCCGGGATAATGGCGAAGAACGGGCCATAAGGGGCGTACATGGCGGCGCCAGCAATCACCAGCAGCGTGTAAGACACCCAGAAATGATTGGCGCCGACCAGCCAGGAGCCGAGGAACGCCAGCGCCCCAATTAATAGCAGCGGCCAGACAAACAGCTTCCGGTTTTGCATTTTGTCCGATGCCCAGGAGACGGCTATCATCGCAATAGTTGCCGCCAGATAAGGCACGGAAGAGAGCCAGCCGACTTCCACCATTCCCATGCCTGCCGTACCCGCACTGCGGATAATGGATGGCAGCCACAGCACGAAACCGTACACGCCGATGCTCCAGGCAAAATACTGCATGCACAGAATAACCACGTTACGTGACCGGAAGGCTTCACTGTAGTTACGCACGGCTTTGATGCCTTCCTGCTCTTTCTGCAACTGCGCCTGCAGTGCGGATTTTTCACTGTCGGACAGCCAGCCCACCTGGGCAGGTTTATCTTTTACCAGCATCCACCAGGCAAACGCCCAAATCACCGCCGGGATCCCTTCGATGATAAACATCTCACGCCAGCCGAAAGCCTGAATCAGGTAGCCGGAAACGACCGACATCCAGAGCACGGTGACCGGGTTGCCGAGGATCAGGAAGGTATTGGCGCGGGAGCGTTCGGATTTGGTAAACCAGTTGCTGATATAAATCAGCATCGCTGGCATCACCGCCGCCTCAACCACGCCGAGGACAAAGCGGATGGCGGCCAGCATTGGAATGTTGCTCACCACGCCCGTCAGCGAGGCGCAGCCGCCCCATAAAATCAGGCAGACAAAGATAAGTTTGCGCACGCTGCGGCGCTCGGCGTACATCGCCCCGGGGATCTGGAAGAAGAAGTAGCCGAGGAAGAACAGCGCACCCAGCAGCGATGAAATGCCTTTGGTGATGCCGAGGTCGTCGTTGATGCCTGCGGCGGAGGCGAAGCTGAAATTGGCGCGGTCGAGGTAAGCCAGGCTATACGTGATAAACACGATAGGCATGATGTACCACCAGCGCTTTGGCGCGATTGTCTGGTTTTTCATGAGAGTGCCTCTATCTTGAGGTTAACCGTCTCGCTGTGTATGTAGGGTACAGAGCGAGGGAGTCGGGATTATTCGCCCAGTGCGCTTCGGGTCGGTAGCCCTTCGCTGTCACCGATGACTTGTATCGCCAGTGAGCCGATTTTATTGCCCCGGCTGACGGCCTGATGCAAAGATTTCCCTTCCAGCAGGGCGCTTATCACCCCGACCGCAAAGCCGTCTCCGGCACCCACGGTATCCACAACATTTTCCACTTTTACCGCTGCGACAGCGCCTTTCTCGCCGTCTGCGGTTTTATACCAGGCGCCGTCTGCGCCGGTTTTTAGCACCACGACCTTCACGCCCTGATGCAGATAAAAATCGGCGATCCCTTCCGGCGTGTTTTGACCGGTCAGCACAATGCCTTCCTTCACGCCGGGCAGTACCCAGTCGGCCTGGAATGCCAGCTGATTCAGCTGTTTCACCATTTCGGCCTCGCTGCGCCACAGCACAGGACGCAGGTTAGGATCGAAGGAGAGGGTTTTGCCCTGCTGCTTCATGGTTTTGGCCGCGTGGTTCAGCAGCGCCAGAGAAGTGTCTGAGAGCGCTGCCGCCACGCCGCTCAGGTGCAGGTGGCGAGCCGAGAGAAAGTACTCCGCGTTGAAGTCGGCTACCGACAAGTGGCTGGCGGCTGAGCCTTTACGGAAATACTCCACAATGGGATCGGTTCCATCTTCGACTTTGGATTTTAACTGAAAGCCGGTGCGGGACTGCTCGTCGACGGTCACACCGCGGCTGTCGATGTTTTCCTTCGCCAACTGTTGCAGCACGTAGCGGCCAAAGGAGTCGTTGCCTACGCGGCTTACCCAGCCTACGTTAAGGCCCAGACGGGCCAGCCCCGTTGCCACATTTAACTCAGCGCCAGCCGCGCGTTTCACAAAATGTTCGGCGGCGGCAAGATCGCCAGTTTCGGTGGCGACAAACATCGCCATCGCTTCGCCAATCGTGATGACATCCAGCTGATGCATGGTTATTCCTCGCGTAAAAGATTGACGTAATGCCGGGTAACCGCGACCAGGTCTCGCCCTTCCAGCGGAAACTCAATGCCGCGTGGGGCATCTACCGGCAACATATTTAGCAGCCCTTTCCAGTCTGAACTGGCCTCATCCAGCGCCACTGCACGGTAGTGGTTATGCCGGGCGACCGCTGTTTTGACGTGGATATAGCTCACGGAAGGGGCCAGCGCGCGGGCGGCCTGCTGCGGAGAATCGTCCACCCACAGCCAGTTGGCCATATCGAAAGTGAGCGTTACCGGCAGGTTGTGAACGCCGCAGGCGGCCTGAAAGCGCTGCATCGGCGCGAGTTTGCCGCTGTCGGTTTGGTCGTTTTCCACTACCAGCGCGACGGGGCTTTCGCTGAGCCACTGCCTTAACGTGTCGAATGCCTGGATATTGTTAAAATGCCCCAGAGAGAGCTTCAGCCAGCGGGCGTTTAGCTGGTGGGCTTCCTGCAGAAGCGACGGGATAAGCGGGTTTAGCTTGCCTTCGCCCGTGAACAGCGGCTCCGGCGCGGAATAGCAGGCTTCCAGTCCGTGCTGGGTAATTTCTCCGGCCACGGTCGACAGAAAATCCAGCTGTGTGGCGGTAAAGAGTTCGCGGCGGATTTCGACGCCGTCGGCCCCCGCTTCAGCAATGATGGGCAGCACGGCCTGCTGGCCACCGAGGGCAGCAAGGCGATCGTGGCCGTAGGCGGCGGTGACGACGATAATTTTTCGCGGCATGGCGGTCTCCAGGCGATAACAGCGAACGACGGATGTTATTTACGCTAGATGGAACCGGTTCCAAAGAAAAGGTCATGCTTGCCAATTTTTGAGCGCCATCACGAACAAAAGATTTAGCGGGAGGTGGAGCCGCGAACGATAAGCTCGCCGGAAAAGAGCTGTTCACGCAGGGTTTCATCGGTGCCTTCGATACGCCTCACGACCTGCTCCAGCGCGGCGTAGCCTATCTGCCAGGTGGGTTGCTTCAGGGTGGTGATGCCAACGCCGGCAAGCTCTGCCCACTCCAGCTCATCAAAGCCCAGCAGCCCAATATCGCTACCCCAGCTCAGGCCAAGGCGGCGCATTGCGCGGGCGACCTGCAGCGTCAGCGCGCCGTTGGCGGAGATCACCGCTTTGCGCATCCCGCGATGGCGGGTGTGGAACTGGCGCAGAGTGTTATCTATTAGCTCGGCTTCGTGCAGCGGTGTTTCGGCATTTTCGGCAATTATGCCGGGATAGCGCACTAATGTGCTGCGAAATGCAGATAACCTTTCATGGCGGGTATTCACCGTGCCAAGCGGTTCGCTCAGGAACAGGAGGGCTTCGAAGCCATGCTCAATCAGGTGTTCAGTCGCGTTTGTGGCGGCCTGAATATTGTCCAGCCCGACCATGTCGCAGGCAAAGCCCGGGATTTTGCGATCGATAAGCACCATCGGTAGTGCGGATTGCTGCAGGCGGTTGAGCCCCTCTTCACGCATCCCGACCGCGTTGACCACGATCCCTTCCACCTGGTAGCTGCGCAGCAGGTCGAGATAGTGCAGCTCCTGATCGACCTCGTTATTGGTGTTACACACCAGCGGCGTAAAGCCTTTCTCGCGGCAGGCAGCTTCAATACCGCTCAGCACGTCAACGGAATAGGGGTTGGTGATATCGGCAATGATCAGGCCGATGAGGCGGGTGCGGCCTCTTTTCAGGCCTCGCGCCATCTGGTTTGGGCGGTAGTCGAGTTCGGCAATGGCGCGCTCAATACGCCCACGGAGATCGTCAGACAGCGCATTCTGCTCGCCGTTAAGGTAGCGGGAAACGCTGGTCTTCCCGGTCTTCGCCGCTTTTGCGACATCGCTTATCGTAGGGCGCGCTGCCTTGCCGTTCATAGCCGTCTCCAGAGGGGTAACCCTGCGGAGAGTAACATATTTTTATGCGGGGGAAAGGCGAGGAAAGAGGATTATGGGTGGGCAGAAAGTGGTCTAACCGGGGAAAGAAAGAATTTTTGCGAAGGCTATTCCTGATTCACTCTCCGTGACTTTCACTCTTACTGGCCGAGCCCTATTTTCCAGGGGCATAACAGGTTGCGACCTTTTTGTTGCGTGAGGAGGAACGCTGCCATAGAGTTTTCATCAATGGAGCCCATCAGGATGATTAAAAGCTTCAGACACAAAGGATTAGAGGGATTATTTACCAAAAATCAGACCGTGGGTCTCCGGGGGGAGCATGTTACCCGGCTACGGGCAAAGCGGCATTGACGCCTGAAATGGCGGTTAAGCTTTCTATCGTTGTCGGGAGTTCACCTGAAGTTTGGATGAAGCTCCAGAACGCTTTTAGTCTTGCTCAGGCCAGGAAGTCTGTGGACACGTCACGCCTCCATCGTTTGGTCCTGGCCCGGGAAGGCGTATAGCTCAGGCAAACCGCGCCACGGCCCATTCGATAAACACCCGCAGCCTGGCGCTAAGGTGGCGGTTGGACGGGTAAACCAGGTACATCTGTTCCGGCGACGGCTGGTAGGCTTCCAGCACGCTGACCAGTTTCCCGCTGTCGAGATAAGGCTGCGCCGCGAAGCGAACGACCTGAGTTAAGGCGACCCCGGAAAGCGCGATGCCAAGATGGGCGTTACTTTCGTTGACGCTGATCTGGTAGCGGTGCTGCACCTCGACGTTTTTTCCCCGGTCAATAAAGCGCAGCGGGTAGATGCGGTCGTTGCGTGCGTGGCGGTAATGCGCCAGCGGGTATCCCTGCTCAAGTTCTTCAGGGCGAGCGGGGGTCCCGTAGCGCTTAAAGTAGTCCGGCGTCGCGCAGGTAACCCAGTCCATGGTAAACAGGCGGCGGGCAATCAAAGTGGAGTCAACCAGCGGGCCGCTGCGTATAACGCAGTCTGCGTTGTCGTTGATTACATCGACCAGCCGATCGCTGACGCCAAGATCAATGGAGATATCCGGGTAGCGTTCAAGAAATTCCGGCAGGGCGGGGATCAGCACCTGGCGCGCTAATGATCCCCCGGCATCCACACGCAGCACGCCCTGAGGTTCGCTTTGTGATTCCGTCATGCTGCCTTCCATCTGCTCCAGGTCGGCCAGCCATTTTACGGTGCGGCGGTAATAGCATTCACCTTCTTTGGTGACCGATACGCGGCGGGTGGTGCGCTGAAAAAGCTTGGTTTGCAGATGATTTTCAAGATTTTGAATCAGTTTGGTGACGGTAGCCTTCGGCATGCGCAGGGAGTCGGCGGCGCGGGTAAACCCGCCTGTTTCAACCACGCGATTGAACACCCTAATAGCCAGCAAATGGTGATCCATAGCAGTCTCCAGCGAAAAACCCTGCCTCGGGCAGGGTTTTGTTTATCCACGTAAACAATCAGCCACATTGTTTAGCGCTAATCATCCGGCCGCGCAAGGAGAGGCCAAAAACCAGCGTGGCAGAGAGCATCAGCGCCCCGCCAAACAGCATCGCGCTGCTTACACCGTGCCAGTCCACGACTTCACCGCCGAGGAGGGCGCCCGACGCCAGCGCAATTTGAATCACCGTCACCAGCAGCGACTGACCGGCTTCCGGCGCGTCCGGCACCGCTTCAAACATCCAGTTTGTGGCGCAGACCGGCACGGCCCCGAAGGCCAGACCCCACACCAGCACCATTACCGTCGCGCCCGCCAGGCCGCTGAGCAGCGGTGAAACGATCAGAATAATGGCCAGCATCGCCGTCACCAGAATAAAGGTTGCACGAAGGCTGTGTTCCGCCAGGCGCTCGCCGATAAAGGTGCCCAGCAGGCCAACTGCACCATAGGCCAGCAGTTGGAAAGTGATCGCCGATGGGCTGAGTACAAAGACCTGTTGCAGCAGCGGGCGCAGGTAGGTGTAAGCCGAGAAATGGCCTACAAACAGCAGCACAATGGCGATCAGGCCGATGCGGGCCATGGGCAGGCGCAGCGGAGACAGCAAATCCTGAACGGTAACCGGCCGGCCTGGCGGCACGGAAGTCAGCAGACGGAGCTGGGCGAGCAGCGTGATGGCGGCTAGTCCGGCGCTGGCAAAGAAAGCCGAACGCCAGCCGAACAGGTCGCCGATTAATGCCCCGGCTGGGACACCGCAAACGGCGCCGATGGACACGCCGCTGACGATCAGCGCGACGGCGCGTCCCTGACTCGCTTCCGGCACAAGGTGGCGGCCATAGTTCATTGAGAAAGACCAGAACCCACCGACGCAGATCCCCAGCAGCACGCGGCCTGTGAGCATCATGGGGAAGTTAACGGCCAGCGCGGACACCAGGTTTGAGACGACCAACAGCAGCGACAGGCCAAGCATCAGCAGGCGGCGGTCAAGGCTGCCGGAGGCCAGGCTCAAGAGCGGGGCTGCGACGGCGGCAACAATGCCTGGCATGGTAACCATCAGCCCGGCGGTACCGGTGGAGACGCTGAGGGAAGGTGCGATGTTGGTCAGCAAACCGATGGGTAAAAACTCGGTGGTGACCATGACGAAGCAGGCCACGGTCAGGGAAAAGACCGCAATCCACGGGGATGTTGCAGGTTTATCTTTATTATTCAGCATAGTAATGCGCTTCCGCAGAGGCGTACATGAGTGACAGGGATCACAATTTACGCAGTCAGCGACGGCGGATAAATGCAGAATTTATGATTTCACTGTTTCTGTGGAGGAATAATGTGAGGAAGATTTTGATTTTTATTAAAATATTAATTTAATCAGTGGGATGGCTTAATACCCTCCCCCAAAAGGGAGAGGGTAAAAACGATTAACGCAGTTCCCCGTTCACATCCTGATCGACCGCGAAACACGCGACCAGCTGGCCGTTGCCGTAGTCTTTCAACTGCGGCTGGAGCTGGGTGCATGGCCCGAAGCGACGGCTGCAGCGGGCGTTAAAGGCGCAGCCCGGCGGCGGGTTCAGCGGGCTTGGCAGCTCGCCGGTCAGCTTGATGCGTTCGCGACGTTCGTCCGGGTTCAGGCGCGGCGTGGCGGACAGCAGCGCCTGAGTGTACGGGTGCAGCGGATTAGAGAAGATCTGCTCTTTGCTGCCCTTCTCCACGCAGCGGCCCAGGTACATGACCATCACTTCATCGGCGATGTGCTCCACCACCGACAGGTCGTGGGAGATGAAGACGTAGGACAGCCCCAGATCCTGCTGCAGGTCCATCATCAGGTTCAGCACCTGCGCACGAACCGATACGTCCAGGGCAGAGACTGGCTCATCGGCAATCACCACGTCCGGGTCAAGCATCAGGCCGCGGGCGATAGCGATACGCTGGCGCTGGCCGCCGGAGAACATGTGCGGATAGCGATCGTAGTGCTCGGTTTTCAACCCTACTTTGGCCATCATCTCCAGCGCTTTTTCACGGCGCTCGGTTTTGCTCAGGCTGGTGTTGATTTGCAGCGGCTCTTCCAGAATCTGCCCCACTTTTTTACGCGGGTTTAGCGAGCCATAGGGGTTCTGGAAGACTATCTGGATTTTCTGCCGGCGCAGCTTTTCCGCCGAGGCGTCCGGGATCAGCAGATCCTGGCCCTGGTAGTAAAGCTCCCCGCCGGTCGGGACTTCGATCATGGTCAGCAGGCGGCCGAGGGTGGATTTCCCGCAGCCGGACTCGCCCACTACCGCCAGCGTTTTGCCGCGTTCGAGGGTAAAGCTCACGCCGTCCAGCGCTTTCACCAGGCGCTCAGGGGCGAAAAAGCCCTTCTTCACCGGGTAGTGTTTTTTCAGGTCGATGGCCTGCAACAGCGGTTGCGCGGTGGCCTGTTGGGTACTCATAGGGTTGGCCTCCCGGCATCATCGAGTGGGTAGTGGCATTTGGACTGACGCCCGTCTGCCAGCAGAGTTAACGCTGGCTCTTCGCTGCGGCATTTGTCGGTCGCATACGGGCAGCGCGGGTTCAGCAGGCAGCCATTCGGGCGGTCGTATTTGCCCGGCACTACGCCCGGCAGCGAGGCCAGACGCGCTTTATCCTGAGCAAATTCCGGCAGCGCACGGAGCAGAGCCTGGGTGTACGGGTGGCGCGGCGCGCGGAAGATATCGTGGGACGAACCCGCTTCCACTACCTGGCCTGCGTACATGACGATGATTTTATGGGCGGCTTCGGCTACCAGGGCGAGGTCATGGGTGATCAGGATCAGCGCCATGTTCTCTTTTTGCTGCAGCTCCAGCAGCAGTTCGATGATCTGCGCCTGAATGGTCACGTCGAGCGCGGTGGTTGGCTCATCGGCGATCAGCAGCTTAGGACGACAGGCTATGGCCATGGCGATCATCACGCGCTGGCTCATCCCGCCGGAAAGCTGGTGCGGGTAAACGTCGAGACGAGAAGCCGGGTCAGGAATACCCACCTGGGTCAGCAGGTCGATTGCGCGCTGGCGACGGGTTTTCTTGTTGCCGCCCTGATGCACCTTGATGGCTTCCATAATCTGGAAACCGACGGTGTAGCACGGGTTCAGGCTGGTCATCGGGTCCTGGAAGATCATCGCCACTTCGGCGCCCACCAGATTGCGGCGCTCTTTCTCAGAAATGCGCTTCAGATCCCGTCCGTTGAACTCCAGTTTTTCCGGCATCACGCGGCCAGGGAAGTCGATAAGCCCCATGATGGCCAGCGAGCTGACGGATTTACCGGAGCCGGACTCTCCGACGATGCCGACAACCTGCCCCTGATCCACGCTATAGCTAATGCGGTCAACGGCACGGAATGGTGCGTCTTCGTCGCCGAAATGCACCGATAATTTATCTACATTTAATAACGCCATCTCGAACCTCTTACTGCTTCAGTTTGGGATCGAGCGCGTCACGCAGACCGTCACCCATCAGGTTAAATGCCAGCACCGTTAGCAGGATTGCCAGACCCGGGAAGGTCACAACCCACCAGGCACTCTGCGCGAACTGCAACACGTCGGCGAGCATGGTGCCCCACTCCGGTGTTGGCGGCTGCGCACCCATGCCGAGGAAGCCAAGGGCGGCCATATCGAGAATGGCGTTCGAGAAGCCGAGCGACGCCTGAACAATCAGCGGCGCAAGGGTATTCGGGAAAATATTCACAAACATCTGGCGAACCGGGCCAGCGCCTGCCACACGGGAGGCGGTGACATAGTCGCGGTTAACTTCTACCAGCACCGCCGCGCGGGTCAGACGCACATAGTGCGGCAGCGCAACGAAGGTCAGCGCCAGCGCGGCATTACCGATAGACGGGCCGAAGATAGCCACCAGCACCAGCGCCAGCAGCAGGCTTGGCAGCGCCAGCATGATATCGACCACGCGCATGATGATGTTGTCGACCACGCCGCCGAAGTAACCTGCGACCAGGCCCAGTACTATCCCCATCACCAGCGACAGGACGACCACCAGGCAGCCGACCAGCAGGGACAGACGAGCGCCGTACATCAGGCGGGAAAGCACATCGCGACCTACGTCGTCGGTGCCGAGGATGTAGCTCCAGCTCCCGCCCTCTTGCCACACCGGTGGGTGCAGCAGCGCGTCGCGGAACTGCTCCGCCGGCGCGTGGGGCGCGAGGAAGTTAGCGAAGACGGCGATGATGATCATTATGGCGACGTACACCAGGCCGATCACCGCCCCTTTATTGCGTTTGAAGTAGTGCCAGAACTCCTGGAAAGGCGTCATCGGCTTGGGTGCTGCCACCACTTTATTTTCTGTCAGTTGCGTCATGATGGCCCCTTATTTCTTATGGCGTATACGCGGGTTCACCACGCCGTACAGCAGGTCTACCAGCAGGTTGACGAGGATAATCATCGTCGCCACCAGCAGCACGCCGCCCTGGACTACCGGGTAGTCACGACGCTGCAGGGCGTCGATGAGCCAGCGGCCAAGACCCGGCCAGGAGAAGATAGTTTCCGTCAGGATGGCACCTGCCAGCAGAGTACCGACCTGCAGGCCGATAACCGTGACGACCGGCAGCATCGCGTTACGCAGGGCATGAACCACGATAACGCGCATGCGGGTCAGGCCCTTGGCGCGAGCGGTACGAATGTAGTCTTCGCCCAGCACTTCCAGCATGGAAGAACGGGTCATACGCACGATAACCGCCAGTGGAATTGTGCCCAGCACGATGGCAGGCAGAATCATATGGGCAACGGCGTCAATAAAATCACCCGGCTGGCCCCAGATAGCGGTATCTATCAGCGCAAACCCGGTGAGCGGCAGGGAGTCATCAAGGAACACGGTGTCGCTGATGCGGCCGGATACCGGCGTCAGGTTCCAGTGCACCGACACCAGCATGATGAGCATCATGCCCCACCAGAAAATTGGCATGGAATAACCGGTCAGCGCGAGGCCAACGGCGGTGTGGTCGAAGATTGAACCACGCTTCACGGCGGCCAGTACGCCCACCGGAATACCGACGGCAACGGCGAAAATCATCGCGCAGATGCCGAGTTCCAGCGTCGCTTTAAAGCGCGGCACGAACTCGTCCCAGACCGGCAGGCGGCTCTTCAATGAAATGCCCAGATCGCCATGCATTACGCCCCAGATGTAGTGGAGGTATTGCTGCCACATTGGCTTGTCGAGACCCATCTCGGCCAACAGTTGGGCGTGGCGCTCAGGAGAAATACCGCGCTCTCCGGCCATGATCATCACCGGGTCGCCGGGGATCATATGCACGAAAGCGAAGGTGAGTAGGGTAATACCTATAAACGTGGGGATGACTAACCCCAGTCGTCGGAGGATGAACTGCAGCATATCCCGGATTCTCTGTAGTGACGGAAAGCCTGGTAACTGTCCCGTCTGTATTGCTCACAAATGTTTCCCCCTCTCCCTTTGAGGGAGAGGGTCGGGGTGAGGGTGGACAAAGCCAATACCCCTCACCCTAACCCTCTCCCCATGGGGGAGAGGGAATAAAGCACGTTACTTTTATTATTCGACGGACACGTTTTCGAAGTGGTGTTTGCCCAGTGGATCAACCACGTAGCCTTTAACTTCTTTACGCACTGGCTCGAACACGGTGGAGTGAGCGATGATCAGCGCTGGCGCCTGATCGTGCATCACAACCTGAGCCTGTTTGTACAGTTCAACACGCTTGTTGTGGTCGTCGGTGGCGCGAGCCGGCTGAATCAGATCTTCAAACGGCTTGTAGCACCAGCGAGAGTAGTTGGAACCGTCTTTCGCTGCGGCGCAGCTGAACAGGGTTGCGAAGAAGTTATCCGGATCCCCATTGTCCCCGGTCCAGCCCATCATCACCGCCTGGTGTTCGCCTGCTTTAGCACGCTTCAGGTACTCGCCCCACTCGTAGGTGACGATTTTGGCGGTCACGCCGACTTTCGCCCAGTCAGCCTGAATCATCTCAGCCATACGGCGAGCGTTCGGGTTGTATGGACGCTGTACTGGCATAGCCCACAGGTCAACGGTAAAGCCTTTATCCTGGCCCGCTTCTTTCAGCAGCGCTTTCGCTTTTTCAGGATCGTAGGTGTAGTCCTTCACGTCATCGTTGTAGCCCCACATGGTTGGTGGGATCAGGTTTTTAGCCGCGGTGCCCGCGCCCTGATAAACGGCTTTGATGATCGCTTCTTTGTTCACCGCGTAGGTCAGCGCCTGACGCACTTTCACGTCGTCAAACGGCTTCTTCTCGGTGTTGAAGGAGAGGTAGCCCACGTTCAGGCCGGCCTGTTCCATCAGATTGATGTTCTTGTCTTCTTTCATGCGGGCGATGTCGGCCGGGTTAGGGAACGGCATAACCTGACATTCGTTTTTCTGCAGTTTGGCGTAACGCACGGAAGCGTCTGGGGTGATGGAGAAGACCAGGCGATCGATCTGCGGTTTAGTGCCCCAGTAGCCCGGGAAGGCTTTATACAGAATACGGGAGTCTTTCTGGTACTGCAGCAGCTGGAATGGACCGGTGCCGATTGGGTTCAGGTCGGTTTTTTCCGGGGTGCCGGCTTTCATCATGTTGTCCGCATATTCTTTAGAAAGAATAGAGGCGAAGTCCATGGCCATGTCCGCGAGGAATGGCGCTTCCGGACGAGCCAGTACGAACTGCACGGTATTGTCGTCGACTTTCTTGATGTCGGTGATCAGGTCAGGCAAGCCCATGCCTTCGAAGTATTCGTAGCTGCCGCCAGAGACTTTGTGATACGGGTTATCTTTATTTTTCTGGCGGTCAAAGGAGAATACGACGTCGTCGGCGTTGAAATCACGAGTCGGTTTGAAGTCTTTATTATCCTGCCACTTCACGCCTTTACGCAGGTGGAAGGTGTAGGTTTTACCGTCCGGGCTAACGTCCCATTTCTCAGCGAGGCCTGGGATGATTTCGGTGGTGCCGGTTTTAAATTCCACCAGACGGTTATAAATCGGTACGGAGCTGGCATCGTAAGTCGTGCCGGAAGTGAACAGCTGTGGGTTAAAGCCCTCTGGGGAACCTTCTGAACAATAAACCAGGGTTTTGGCTTGTACGCTTGCTGCAACGGTCATGGCAACCAGGCTCAGACCAAATTTCAGCATCCCTGACTTCTTCAAGGAAATACTCATTATTCTGCTCCAATTATGTGTCGTGTTGTGTTTTGTAACCGTCTGACCATTGTTATTTGTGGGAGGTCGGTACGGTGTGCCCGGAGGCGGCGGTGAGGCTAGCAGTTCCTTTCGCGAGTCATGCATGGAGGTAGCACAGACGGTCCGTAAATAGCCCCTCTCGTCCTACAATCTGTCAACAGATTAAGGAAACGTCAATACAGGTCACGGGGATTTACAAGCAAGGTGGGATTCGGCGGGCAAAGATTAAAAAAACCTTCCGGGGACATTTCCAGCAGGGAAATTTATGCTACAGGCTTGTTACCAGAATATTACACTGCTTAATTTGCAACCTACAGAGGGAATCGATTGCCCGGAATAGGTAAAATTTTGTGTTAAATGATGAATTGTTGCACGATTTATTTTGTGATCTGCATCGCCCACAGCGGAAAATGCTGTCTGTCATCATAAGCGACGGCGCAAAAAACCACGCTTTTCCATAACCAAACACGATGAATTATATCCCGCATAAAAGCATAACCACGGCAGTAAGTGGGGGGGGTAATGCGGGGGCCGGAAGACCGTGCCAGAGGTGAATTTCTCCTTAATTTTAATAGGCATGCTGGAAATATAAATAAAAGAATACTCAGGCAGCTAATTAATTCAATATCCAAATAATCTTATGTAATTAGACAATTCTTAAAAAGATCAAATTGACATTAATTTAATATCTTAATAACCTGCAACATATAGTGGCTTGCTGTCCTTGTTAATGTTTCTAACACATCGCTGTAAATGGAGAGGCTTCACTTATTATCTGCTGTTTTATGGATTATGCGCCAATAATGGTGTGAAAATTAAAGGGAATTTATGTGCGTGTTCTGAAGTTTTCTGTCTATGGCAGCGTTGTTTTATTCTCAATGCTTCATTCTGCATATTCCGCACCGCTGGCTGACGAACAGCTTATTCGACAGCAGGAAAGCCAGCGTGCCCGTGAGGCGCAGCTCGCCCCCCCTGTGCCGGATGTCCGGCTTTCCCCGCAGGTCACACCATCAACAAGCGTTGATTTTCCTGATGAAAAACCGTGTTTTCCTATTCAACAGGTTGAATTACAGCAGCGTGAAAAATTACCCCATTGGCTGCCACTGCAGAAATTAGCCAATAGAGCCGTAGGGCATTGCCTCGGAGGAAAGGGTATTAATACGCTGATGGGCATATTACAAAGCCGGCTTATTGATAGCGGTTACGTCACAACCCGTGTCCTTGCCCCACAGCAAAATCTTAATTCGGGTAAGTTAATTCTTACTATTTTGCCGGGTACTATCCGGCAGGTGAAATTTACCCCGCAAAGCGGGCGATATGTTTCGTTATTAAATAGTTTCCCGGCGAAACCAGGTGCGTTGCTGGATTTACGTGATATTGAGCAAGGTCTGGAAAATTTCCAGCGTGTGCCTGGCGTTCAGGCCAATATGGAAATTATCCCCGGGGATCAGCCGGGTGAAAGCGATATATTGCTGGACTGGAAACAGTCGCGGATGTGGCGTCTTGGCCTGTCGCTGGATGACTCCGGCAGCCGCAGCACCGGCCGCTATCAGGGCGGTGTGACGCTATATGTTGATAACCCGCTAAGCCTCAGCGATACGCTTTATCTTAACGCCGGCAGAGCGCTGCAGCCGCACGGTGATAAGGGGACGCATAACTACACCGGGCAATACGCCGTGCCTTTCGGTTACTGGATGACGAGCCTGACGGCCAGCAGCAACGACTACTACCAGACTATCGCCGGGCTGAACGGGGATTACCGCTACCGGGGCAAAAGCAATAACCTCGCCTTTCAGCTAAGCCGCGTCCTGCATCGCAGCGGCAGCCAGAAGACCAGTTTTACCTACGACATTATTACCCGTGAGTCGAAAAACTTTCTCGATGATACCCAGATAGACGCCCAGCGTCGCAAAACCGCGGCCTGGAAGGTGGGGCTACAGCATCGCCACTATATCTATGCCGCCACGCTGGATGCCGGGATCAGCTACCAGCGCGGCACCCGCTGGTTTGGTTCCATCCCTGCTACCGAAGAGTATTTTGGCGAGGCGACGGCGCTGAGCAAAATTCTGCAGATGAACGCCCAGCTTGAGCTGCCTTTTGCGCTGGCAGGGCAAAACTTTCGCTACAACGTGCAGTACATGCGGCAGATGACCAACACGCCTTTAACACCGCAGGAGCAATTTTCTATCGGCAGCCGCTGGACGGTAAGAGGCTTCGACGGCGAACGCACCCTGAGTGCGGATAACGGCTGGACGGTTCGCAATGAATTTGGCTGGTTTACGCCGCTGCCAGGCCAGCAGCTCTACCTCGGCGTGGATTACGGGGCAGTGAGCGGCCACAGCAGCCCTTACCTTGTAGGCAACCACCTGGCCGGCGGCGCGGTCGGGTTGCGTGGGCTGTTGCTTGGCGCAAGCTACGATGTTTTCGCCGGTATTCCACTGTCAAAGCCGCAGGGTTTTACCACCGACCCGGTGACGTTCGGTTTCAATCTGAACTGGCAATACTGAGGACTCAAGGATGAATAAGAATCTCTATCGCATCGTGTTTAACACAGCGCGTGGCATGCTGATGGTCGTGCCGGATATTGCCGCTTCGGGTCGGGCGGCGTCTTCTCCATCCGAAGGTGTGGGCCATACTCAGAGCCGCTGCCTGAGCCGTCTGGGGCGTATTAGTTTCAGTCTTTTACTGGCGATGGGCTGCGTTAGCACGCCGGTTTGGGCGGGCATCGTGGCGGACGGCAGCGCACCCGGCCAGCAGCAGCCAACCATCATAAACAGCGCGAACGGTACGCCACAAATCAACATCCAGACGCCGAGCGCGGCCGGGGTTTCACAGAATAAATACACCCAGTTCGACATCGACCAGAAAGGGGCGATTTTAAACAACTCCCATCAGATGACCCAAACCCAGCTGGGCGGCATGGTGGCGGCTAACCCGTGGCTGGCAAAAGGCGAGGCGAAGGTCATTCTGAACGAGGTGAACTCCCGCGACCCAAGCCAGCTCAACGGGATGCTGGAAGTGGCGGGGCGACAGGCGCAGATAGTCATCGCTAACCCGGCCGGGATCACCTGTAACGGCTGCGGCTTTATCAATGCCAACCGCACCACCTTGACCACCGGGCAGGTGCAACTGTCGAACGGCCAGATAACCGGTTACGACGTGAACCGGGGCACCATCACCGTTCAGGGGCGAGGGATGGACAGCTCGCGGCAGGACACGACCGAGCTGATTGCCCGGGCGGTAAAAGTGAACGCCACTATTCAGGCGGGCCAGCTTGAGATCACCGCCGGGCGGAATAACGTCCGCGCCAGCGATAGCTCCGCGACGGCTAAATCCGATGACGGCAGCGCGCGCCCTCAGTTTGCGGTGGATGTGGCGCAGCTTGGCGGCATGTACGCCAATAAAATTCAGTTAAGGGGGACGGAGTCCGGCGTCGGCGTTCACAATGCCGGAACAATCGGTGCCTCGGCGGGCGATGTCGTGGTTAATGCCGACGGCTCAATCAGCAATAGCGGCCTGATCCAGGCCAGCAATAACGTGCAGCTTGCCTCACGCAATGACATTTCAAGCCAGGGCGTGCTTGCCGCAGGGATGAAAACGGACGGCACCGCCAGCGCGGCGGGAGACCTGGCGATGCAAAGCCAGGGCAAGCTCACCGTCAGTGGGCAGAACAGTGCGGTAAACAAGCTTACCGCGAAGGGCGCAAGCGTTGATTTTAGCGCCAGCCAGAATCGGGCAGGGTCGGTGGAGCTGGCCGCAGCCCAGGGCGATGTTCATACCCAAAAAGCCAATGTTGCGGCGCAGCAGATAACGGTCAGCACCACCGGGATGTTGAACAATGACGGCGGCAACCTGAGCGCCGATAAACTTAACCTTACCGCCAGCCAACTTTCTAACCGTCAGGGTGCCCTGCAGCAAACCGGAGATAGCGAGCTGACGCTGGCTCATGCCGGGGGCATTGATAACCGTGGCGGAAACATTGTCGCGAACAGTAAAAAGCTGACGCTGAGCGGGGCGAAGCTCGATAACCAGCGGGGACGAGTTCAGGCCGATGCGGTCGAGGTAAACACCGGGAAGCAGAGCCTGAATAACCAGCAGGGCGTTATCGCCGCCAGCCAGAGCGTGAAGTTGCAAAGCGGCGGGCTGAACAATGACGAGGGGCTGGTTCAGGCTGGGACTGATTTAGCGCTGGACCTGCAGGGTGGCGCGCTCAGCAACCGCAACAGCGGCAATAAAGGCATTTTCAGCAATGGCGCGCTGACGGTAAACGGTGGTGCGTTAGACAACCAGCAGGGCGTTATCGCCAGCGCCGGGGCGCTCCAGCTCAACGGCAGCCAGCTGAATAACGACGCGGGCTCGCTCCAGTCCGGCTCAACGCTGGACGTTAACGTGCAGGGCGGCAGCCTGACAAACCGCAGCGGCGGCAACCTGTCGGGCAAGGGGGCGCTGAGCCTCAAAGGCGGAGCGCTGGATAATAGCGGCGGGGTGATAGCCAGCACGCAGAGTCTCAGCCTGAACGGCAGCCAGCTAAACAATGACGCCGGTCTGCTCCAGGCGGGAGGGGATCTCTCTCTGGATTTAGCGGGCGGTACATTCACCAACCGCAACAGCGGGAAAAACGGCGGCGTTCTGAGCCAGGGCCAGCTTACTGTGAAGAGCGGCGCGCTGGACAACAGCGGCGGGTTTATTGCCTCCGGCAAAGACGCCAGCCTTACCACTCTGGCGCTGAATAACACCTCAGGCACGCTGGCAAGCGACGGCACGCTTTCGCTTATCAATGAGGGCATCAACAACCAGCAGGGTCTGATTCAGGCGGGCAAATCGCTTTCGCTGGATACTCGCGGCGGAGCGCTGGTGAACAGCCACGGCGAGCTGACCTCAGGCAAGAATCTGACCCTGTTGAGCGGCGCGTTGCTGAACGACGCCGGGCGGATCGTTGCCACGGAAGATGCGCGGCTGGACACTCGCGGTAACCCGCTAAACAACCAGGCCGGTACGATTGCTGCCGGAGGTGAAGCGAGCATTACCGCTCACGCGCTCAACAACACCGCCGGGCAGATCCAGGCGGCGGGTAACCTGCAGGTCACGATGCAAAATGCGCTGGAAAACGGCAGCGGGCTTATCCGTAGCGGGAAAACGGCGACGCTTAACGCCGCCAGCATAGTCAACCGTGACACGCATTCAGACCAGCAAGGCATCGAAGGCCAGTCGGTGACGCTGAATACCGGCTCGTTTAACAATACCGACGGTGCCGTTCGCAGCCGCGATGCCTTAACGCTTAACACGGGTGGCCTCCTGGACAATACCCGCGGCCTGCTTTCGTCCGGCAGCCAGTTAACGGTGAACGGCGGCCAGAGCCTGACGCTGACCAACAGCGCAGGCACGCTCATTGCCGGGAAAATGCTTAGCCTGGATGCCGGATCGGCTACCGGTGACGGCCAACTTCTCTCGCAGGACGCAATGGCGCTGAACCTGCAAAAAGCGCTGCTTAACGTCGGCCAGATTATTGCCAACGGCAACGTCAGCTTCTCTTTTGCCGAAGGACTGATTAACGAAGGTCTGGTGAAAGCCGGGGGCGTATTGACTATGCACGTTCCGGCATTGCTCAACCGCGTAAGCGGGGAGATAAGCGCCGGGGAAACTCACCTGCTGGTGGGCGGGGCGCTGACAAACTGGGGGCTGCTGGACGGCGGCTTAACCCATATCAGCGCCGACACGCTTAACAACTACGGCACCGGGCGTATTTATGGCGACCATATTGCCCTGCAGGCGGGGACGCTAAATAACGAAGCGAAAGACGGTACGGCCCCGGTTATCGCCGCCCGTCAGCGTCTGGATTTAGGTGTTGGCACGCTAAATAACGTCGGCCACGCGATGATTTACAGCGCGGGCGATGTAGCCATCGGCGGCAGCCTCAATGACCAGTGGCAGGCCCAGGGGCAGGCGCTGACGTTCAATAACCACAGCTCGACGCTGGAATCCGCCGGCAATATGGCTCTCAATATTGGCGAGATTAATAACCTCAATGACAACCTGAAAACGCAGGTAGTAGAAACGGAAAACTCTGCGCACCATGAAGCGGCGCTGAAAGGCTCTCCGACGCATTACGACTGGGATAATGTCGATACCAGCCAAAAAAATAAGTACGGCGTGCATACGGCTAAGATGCCTGATGGTTCGCAAAACGAGGAATTTTACGAGTACAACTATCAGCGTACAGTGAAAGAGACGCAGGTCGTGGAAACCGATCCCGGCAAAATCATCGCCGGCGGCAATCTGACCATCAACAGCAACCAGATGAACAACCGGGACAGCACGGTTATTGCCGGTGGGCTGCTGGGTGGCACGATAGTTCAACTGAATAACCTGGCGACCCTGGGCGAGCGGGTGATTGCCGACGTGGGTAGCCAGACGCGCTGGTATGCCAAGAAGAAGAAAAAGAAACTGGGCGGGACCAAGACCAGCCAGGGGAAAGACACCAGCAGCTACAAACCGGCCGTGGTTACCCAGAAAATCGACCTGAAGCAAATGGCCTGGCAGAGCAATGCCCTGGTCAATGGTAGCGGCCCGGCTATCTCAAGCCGTGATACCGGCGGCGTCACAACCCATATTATCGACCCTGGCAAGCTGGATGCGGCGCTGGCGCAGCGGCCTGTTACCGCTCCACCAGGGCAAATTGTCGAGATTGCCAGCGGCCCGGACAGCGTAATTCGCCTCACGCCGCCAGATCTCCGCCTGCCCGATAACAGCCTTTACCGGCTGCGCCCGACGAACGACGTCCCGTTCCTGATTGAGACCGATCCGCGTTTTACCAATCGGAAGCAGTGGCTCAGCAGCGACTATATGCAAAGCCAGTTCGCGCTGGATGGCGGGAATATCCTCAAGCGGCTGGGCGATGGCTTCTATGAGCAAAACCTGATCCGCCAGCAGATAGCTGAACTGACCGGGAACCGCTTCCTGAAAGGGTTTGATAACGATGAGAATCAGTATCGGGCGCTGATGGATGCGGGCGTGGCGTTTGGTAAACAGTACAACCTCACGCCGGGCGTGGCACTGACGTCTCAGCAAATGGCGCTGCTGACCAGCGATATGGTCTGGCTGGTGAAACAGGACGTGACGCTGCCTGACGGCTCGGTACAAAACGTACTGGTGCCGCAGGTCTATGCCCGCGTGCGGCCGGGCGACCTCGACGGTAGCGGGGCGTTGATGTCCGGCGGCAACATTGCGCTGAACGTGAAAAACGATCTCACTAACAGCGGACACATTAGCGGACGCGAAATTACGCAAATCACCGCCGAAAATATCACCAACAGCGGCTATCTTGGTGGAAATCGCGTCAGTCTTCAGGCGCGTACCGATATCAATAACATAGGCGGCACGCTGCAGGCCGGCGATGGCCTGATTGCCGTGGCTGGCCGCGACATCAATAGCATCACCACCACGCGTGGAGACGGCACCAACAGCTGGATCGACCGCCCTGCCGGTATCTTCGTGCAGAACGAAAGCGGCGAGCTGGGGCTGCAGGCGCTGAACAACATCAATCTGACCGGCAGCCTGGTCAGCAACAGCGGTGCAAACAGCAAAACACAGCTGATGGCCGGCAATGACCTGAACCTGAACACCGTGACCACCACCCAGACTGAATCCGGCGACTGGGGCGGCGGCAATGACCGGCACGTCGTTCAGACAACGGATGTCGGTAGCCAGATAAACGGCAACGGCAGCGTGGAGTTGAGCGCCGGGCACGACGTGAACGCCCGCGCGGCAAGCGTCACGGCGGCAGATAAGCTCGCGGTGGCGGCAGGCAACAATATCAATATCACCAGCGGTGAGTCGTCGTATCAGGTGACCGAAAACAGCCGGCAAAGCTCCGGCGGCTGGCTGTCGAAAAAGACCATCACCACCCATGACGACGTGAAGGCAACGGACGTGCTGGGCAGCACGCTTGATGGCGACAGTATCACCCTGCAGGCCGGGAATAATCTGACCGTGAAGGGCAGCGGCGTGGCGGCAACCCATGACGTTAATCTGTCTGCCGGCAACGACCTGACCTTAATCACGGCGGAAAACACCCGCCAGGAAAATCATCAGTATCAGGAGAAAACCTCCGGCCTGTCCGGCACCGGCGGGATTGGGGTGAGCTATGGCAAGAGTGAGCTGAAAACCACCGACGACGGCAAATCACTGAGCAGCACCGGCAGCACGGTGGGCAGCACCGCCGGGAACGTGAACCTGAGCGCCGGTAACGCGCTGACGGTGAAAGGCTCAGACGCGCTGGCGAAGCAGGATCTGCTGCTGACCGGGAAGGATGTGAGCATTCTTGCGGCGGAAAATCAGAGTACGCAAACCCACATTACCGAGCAAAAAACCAGCGGCCTGACGCTGGCGCTTTCCGGCACGGTGGGGAGTGCGGTGAACCAGGCTGTGAGCCAGGCGAACTCCGCCAGAAAAGAGAGCAACGGCCGCCTGGCCGCGCTGCAGGGCGTGCAGTCGGCGCTGAGCGGCGTGGAGGCTTACCAGGGGAATCAACTGAATAACGCCGAAGGCGGCTCGCCGGGCAGCGTGGTGGGCGTGAATCTATCCTGGGGCAGCCAGTCGTCGAAATCGACCCAGACGCAGACCTCAAACCAAAGCCAGGGCAGCCAGCTTACCGCCGGGAATAACCTGACCATCAAAGCCAGCGAGGGCGACATTCGCGTACAGGGCAGCGAGCTACAGGCAGGCAAAGACATGCTGCTGAACGCGAAGCGTGACGTGTGGCTGGAGTCCGCGCTAAACAGCCAGCAACTGGACGGCAAAAACGAAAGCCACGGCAGCGCCTACGGCGTGGGGATCAACTTCGGCAGCGGGGCGAACGGAATTTCGGTCAATGCCAGCGTCAACAAAGGCAAAGGTAGCGAGAACGGCACCGGCACCTCGCATACCGAAACGACGCTAAACGCCGGGAATAACCTCAATATCGTCAGCGGGCGCGACACGACGCTGACCGGCGCGCAGGCAAGCGGTAACAGCGTGAAGATGGACGTGGGCCGCAACCTTCAGCTTACCAGCGAGCAGGACACGGACAATTACGACTCGAAGCAGACCAACATGAGCGCCGGAGGCAGCGCGAGTATGGGCGGAGGGTCGTTGTCGCTCAACGCCTCGCGGGATAAAATGCACAGCACGTACGCGTCGGTGCAGGAGCAGACGGGCATCTTTGCCGGTAAAGGCGGGTTTGATATTACGGTGGGCGAGCATACGCAGCTGAACGGGGCGATCGTCGGCTCGACGGCGGATGCCGGTAAAAATAAACTGGATACGGGGACGCTGGGCTTTAAGGACATCGAGAACAGCGCGGAGTACCAGGTAGAGCACCAGAGCGTGGGCATCAGCTCGGGCGGTAGCGTGGGTAGCCAGTTCCTGGGCAACGTGGCGAGCGGGCTGCTGGTGGGGGCGAACGGCTCCGGCAGCGCCAGCTCCACGACGAAGTCGGCGGTGAGCGAAGGGACAATCGTTATCCGCGACAAGGACCAACAGCAGCAGGATGTGGCTAACCTGAGCCGCGACGCAGAGCACGCCAACCAGACGCTGAGCCCGATATTCGACAAAGAGAAAGAGCAGAACCGCCTGCGCGAGGCGCAGCTTATCGGCGAGATCGGGGTCCAGGCGGGGAATATTGCGGCGACGCAGGGCAAAATTGAAGCCACCCGGGCGGCGAAAGAGAAGATGAAGAGCGTCACCCCGGAGCAGCTTCAGGCCGCGAAAGAGGCATTGCTCAAAGCCAACCCGGATAAAACGCCGACTGACGCAGAGGTTGCCAGTCATGTTTATCAGTCGTTCTATGACAAGGCGTTTGCCGATTCTGACTTTGGCACGGGCGGGAAGGTGCAGCGGGCCATTCAGGCGGCAACGGCAGCAGTACAGGGCCTGGCAGGCGGCGACCTGGCGAAAGCCGTGGCGGGTGGCTCAGCCCCGTACATCGCGAATATCATCGGCAACAGCGGGCTGGACGCGAGTGGGAAGGTACTTGCCCACGCAGCGGTGAATGCGGCGCTGGCGGCGGCGCAGGGGAACAATGCGCTGGTAGGCGCGTCGGGAGCCGCCACGGCAGAGCTTGTCGGGATGGTGGCGACGAATGCCTACGGTAAACCGGTCAGCGAACTGAGCGAGACGGAGAAGCAGACGGTGAGCGCGCTGGCGACGCTGGCGGCCGGGCTGGCGGGTGGATTAACCGGTAACAGCACGGCCGATGCGGTCGCGGGGGCACAGATCGGGAAAACGACGGTTGAGAATAACTTATTATCAAATAAAGATGTCCTTGATTTAAGACAAGAATTAATTAAAGCAACAGAGACTGGTGCGGATAAAGATAAGATATTTGACCAGTTCCGCGAACTTAGTAAAAAGAAACGAGACGAAGCCGTAACGGATGCTAAAGCGGGTAAAATTACAGATTCTATAGAGTCTTGGGGGGAACTCCTTGCCGGTGTAGATCAAGCAGACTCGCTAAAATGGGCTGCATGGGTAGATTCATTAAGTGCTGATGACAGAAAAGAGCTGGTTAACTTAGTTAAAAATGAGAATGAGTTAACAGCTTCAGCAATTTTTAATGCAGCAACACCTGAAGTTAAAATTGCTTTAGGTGGTAAAGAAGGCCTTGATAAAATAGGGATGGCCGGTGTAGGTAAGAACACAGGTATTACTGTTATTTCAACAGCCGTTAAGGGAAATAAAGGTAATACGGCTCATGAACAAGGAAAAGGATCTAACTTATCGACTGGTTACAGCGCAAAAGATAACGCAATATTAGGTCCGAAAGGAAGTACATATAGTAATACTGGCAAGACAGATGCCTCAGGAAACACGGTTTATAGTAATAATGGTGGATATTATACATTTGAGAATGGTGTTAAAACTAAAGTTTCATCACCAAATCCGCCAACAAATGTTCAACTAAATAGTGAAAAAGGTAAGGAGTTTGAGAAAAAACACTATGAAAAATATCAACAAGAAAACATAACTTCTCAGAGAGAAATTACAATAAAAACTGAGAGTGGGACTAAGGTTAGGGTTGATATGATCGGTAAAGATAAGAACGGAGTAATAAACTGCGTTGAGTGTAAAGGTTCACAAACGGCACCTTTAACTGATAATCAAAAAATAGGATACCCAGATTTAGAAAAAAATGGTGGGATAATAGTCGGTGAAGGCAAACCTGGTTTTGAGGGAGGAACAAAATTACCTCCAACTAAAGTCGAAATTGTCAGGCCAGAGAAAGAAAAATAGAGGGAATAAATGTCAATATTAGATACTGATAAAGTAGATATGATTGGTATACCAAAAGATAATACAGATTTTGTTCGATTAGGTATAACTGATCATCTATGTTGGAATGACGATATACTTGAACATTTATATTTATTACAGGAGAAAATTAATAGTTATATTCGTTTTATTGAGAGTAAAGAGGTATATGAAGCTTTCCCTGAATCGAAAGGAATTAATAATTTTTTGATAGAAATATTCTTTCTGTATGAAATACCGCCGGAATGTATTGAATTTCTTGAAAAAGTAAAAGACGTACTGGTTGGTATCAATACTTCGTTAAGATATGAAGTAGGTTGAGAATAATTATCTCAGCGCGGAGCAGACCACATCGTGGCTTGAAAAATACAAGTCGGCATCAACAGATGAAGAGCGTAAAAAACTGGTGGCTGTAGCGAGTAAAGCTGATGCAACTCAACAACAAAAAGCGCTGAACACCCAGATAAGTAAAGACTATCTGGTAAAACAGCAGGATGATCTTATCAAGCTGATGCAATCACTGGGTTGTGATGCAGCCTGTCAGAGGCTGACGCAATACAGTATTAATCAGCTTACGCCAGTGATTGATAACTATGATGAATTGCAGAGATCGAATAACTTCCTGAGCGTGTCAAAAAATACAGAACTGGTGGGTGGGTTAATCGGTAACGGCACGGCAGATACCGTCGCGGGGGCATCAGCTCGGGCGGTAGCGTGGGCCGCCAGTTCCTGGGCAACGTGGCGAGCGGGCTGCTGGTGGGTAAGCTGTTGCGATAGCTGAAATCCCTATTAGTACCTACCCATGGTTTGATATCAACAGCGTAAAAAATCAACGTGTGCCAAAGAATCAGCCCAAGACCTGGGATTATAAAGGAAGTGTTTCAGCGGGAGTTACGGGGATGCTGGCCCCGGGACGGAGTGTATGGCAGAACGCAGGGATCGCAGTAGGTGGAACCCTGTTTAGTGATGGACCTGATATTGGAGCGATGGGTAGTGGCGCTTTTGGCGCATGGGTTGGTGGAATGTTTGGGTAATATGCTCCAGGGATTATAAGTTCAGTGACAGGAAAAGAATTACCAGGATTTGTTTATGATTATTGGGGAGGCGTCGCCTCAGAGTTTTCATCTGGATTTGTTAAGGATATTAATAAATCAACAGGTTCATCTGAGGAGAAAAAATAATGAAAAAATTATATGGTTATATAGTACTGTTTTTTTATAGCTGCTTGTCTTCTGTATTAATGTTACTGTTATTAGGTGGGGTAATTGCGGTTTTTTATTACTTCAAAGGCAATGATTTTCACTTCCCACTAAATCAAGTAAAAAGAGCAATAGTTTTTGGTTGCATTGCAGGAACTGCTATAACAGCAGCTACAATCGTCTTTAATCTGATTGATTATTTTAAAGTCCGAAAAACTCCCCCCTCAGATCCCAACTGACCTTCATAAAAACCTCGGCTATTGAGCCGGGGTTTGGCTATATATCGACGGCGGATGCCGGTAAAAATAAACTGGATACGGGGAAGGGCATCGAGAACAGCGCGGAGTGCCAGGTAGAGCACCAGAGCGTGGGCATCAGTTCGGGCGGTCGCGTGGCGGGTGGATAAAATTGTTACGGGCGGCACAATAGCTGAAATAGCTAACGGCACCTATCAGTGGTTTGATATTAACAGTGAAAAGAAATCAAAGTTTGCCAAAAATCAGCCCAATACCATGGATTATAAAGGAAATATTTCAGCGGGAGTTACGGGGATGCTAGCCCCGGGACGGAGTGTATGGCAGAACGCAGGGATCGCGGTAGGTGGAGCCCTATTTACTGATGAGCCGGATAAAGGTGCTTTAATTGGTACAGGGGTTGGCTGGGCATTTGGTAGTATGACTGATGTGATTGCACCGCCTGTATTGAAGCCAGTTTTAGGTCCAGGCTCGGGTTTTGTTAGTGATGTTATTGGTTTTTTTGGTGGTGAGTTTATTGGTAATAAAGTTAAAGATAAAACAAACAATAAGGGCTCTAATGATGCTGGGAAATAAAAAAAATCCAAACATAAATTTGAAACATCTGCTTTTAAGTATTGTTTATCTTATTATTTATTGTTTCATTTTTTTCTTTATAGCTAGTGTTATTATTGACTTAATTTTTGATGGTAAGGTGAATTTAACAAGAGAAGTAATGATAGATATCATCGTTGTAAGCGCTATTGCAGGTACTGCAGGGGGGATGGGCTCATGGATTTTCGCCAAAATAGATGAATGTAAAGCCAAAAAAGTCCCTCCCTCAGATCCCAGCTGAGCCTCATAAACATCCCGGCTATTGAGCCGGGGTTTGGCTATATATCGGCGGCGGATGCCGGTAAAAATAAACTGGATACGGGACGCTGGGTTTTAAGGGAATCGAGAACAGCGCAGAGTACCAGGTAGAGCACCAGAGCGTGGGCATCAGGTCGGGCGTGGTCGCGGAGGCACAGACCGGGAAAACGACGGTTGAGAATAACTGGCTGAATGAGAAAGAGGCTCGTCAGCTTGATAAAAAAATGCAGGACTGCAAAAAATCGGGTGGTGACTGTAAAAAAGTGGTCGAGAAATATATCGACATTAGCAATAAAAACGGTAAAGAACTGATTGAGGCCTGTACCAGTGGCGGTGTGACTTGTGTGAGTTGGGAAGAGCTGATTCAGGCAGACACGAACGTTGCCCTGGATGCGAATAAACATCAGGTGAGGTTAAGCGAGAAGCTGAAAGATCCGGATGCAGTGGCAATAGTGAAATATCTTAACGGTTCGGACCTGAAATTCCTGAAAGATAATATCACAACCAATGATAGGGTTATGGATGTGATTATGACACCAACTTCCTGGCCGGTAGCGGTAATGGGGCGAAAGGCAATTATTACTATCAGTGCAGGTATTAAGGAACAATTAATCGCTGCGGGAGTATCAGGTGCTGCTAATGCTGCTATCCAATATGGAACAAGCAAAACTGGTGAGGTTAAATTATCTGATGTTATAGGCGCAAGCGTCATTAGCATCATTACCGCTGGTAAAGATTACAATCCAACAGTAACCTGGAATGCAGCCGGTGGATATTATCAGGCTAAAATCGAAGGTGATGACCCATTTAATGGATGTATTTTGAGCACAGTAAGTGCCGGGACAGGTTATATTGTTGGCAAAATAATCAAAGTTCCTTTTGAGAAAGTGCTTAATCCAATGTCAAAGCAGTACGAATGGATACCTACAGGTGTATGGACAATTTCCAAATCTGTACCTCAAAGCTCAGTGCCATCAGTAGCAGCCAATGTTGCAGACTCTGTAGCTTCTGGTCTTTCTAATTATGCTACGAGTAATAAAAATGTGGAGGCAAAAAAATGAGGAAAGTACCAACATGGCGATTGGTATTGTTATTTTTTTATTCCTGCGCAGCCATTCCGGCTACTATGTTCATATTGAGCTTAGTATTTCAGTGGATCCTAGCGCCCGGACTTGATGTTGATTTTTTTGGCCATGAACAAGTGCATGTTGCCCTCAAAATGGCAGCTTTAGGTTTCTTTTTGGGGATATGTCTATGGCTTTCCTATTACTTGCCCTATAGAAAGCGAATGTTAAATAAATAAGTTGTTGTTGAGAATAATAATATGGATGCTATGGCCGGTTCAGATCTTGGGTTTTGGCTGGGTAACACACCGTGTGCACCAGCTGAAGACAAAGCGAAATTCTTAGGTGAAGTGGCAAGGGGGAATATCGTCGTATCTGCTGGTATAGCCAGTATGTAAGTATCCCGGTAAACCGAACCATTCACTTTTAGAGATCTTCCGACATACTGATTATGCCCTGCCGTTTATCCCCTTTAACCCCGCAAAGGTGGTTAAAAGGGAAAGGATGTTATGCGGTCGTGCGCAAAATCAGTTTGCGGCTTTGTTTGAAACATGACACCAGTTGTTATTCTCGTTTATGCCGCCGTTGGGTGAGGTATAGCCCAGGCAGCCGAGAATGGTGTCATACAGCTCAACGTGGCGATGCGGCACTTTCATTTTGGCCTGCTCCTGCAGGTGCTTAAAGGCTTCGGCAGACGTTGGATTTTCCAGGTACTTATCCGAGGCCCAAACCAGCAGCGGGACGCGGAATTGTTCCGGCGGTGCCATTTTACGCGGCGTGCCGTGCAGGTGCATGGAGTCGCTGATAGATTCGCCGTGGTCGGCGGCGTAGAAGACTATCGCCTTCTTATCGCGCAGCTGGTCGAGCACGCTGTCGATCATCGTATCGACATAAAGTACCGAATTATCAAAAGCATTAATTAGCATCTCCTTCGAACAGCCTTTGCCAATATCAATGCATTCTGGCGTCCATTTCGCAAAGCTGCGCGGGTAGCGCTGGGCATAGGAGAAGTGGGAGCCTTTGGTGTGCAAAATAATCAGATGCTTGCCGTCTGGATTTTGCTCGAGGGATTGCTTCATCTCATCAACCAGCAGCATGTCGTCCACGGTTTTACCGCGGTTGCGGGGTTCAGCGGCGATTTGTTCGCGGAAGGCAAGGGTATCCGGCATGGCGTTTTTGTAGAACCAAATTTCGCTCTGCATGGCGTAAAGGTCGGCACTGAATCCCAGCTGTTTTAAGACCGCGAAGATATTTTGCTCTTTCAGCGTACGCTGGGGGTTATCTTCTGCCCCGCCTTCGCGGACGAACATACAGCGCAGAGAGAGTTTGGTGGCGGTGTCGCAGGACTCCCCGCGGAAGGCGACCAGATTTTTCTCTTTGGCGAGTTTGGGCGTGGTGTCACGGCCATAGCCCAAGATCCCCATATGATCCCAGCGCGTGGTTTCGCCAATGATAAACACCACATAAGTATCGTCCAGGCCCGGAGGCGTAACGTAGGTGAACTTTTTCATGGGGTTCATCAGCGAGCCGTTGCCGGTGGATTCGTCGGCATTCGCCCAGGCAAAAAGCCCCAGGGAAGAGACCCAGTTGACCGGCACATAAGAGCTGGCCACTACGCCGCCATAGCTTGCCATATCCGTCGTTGAACCTTGCTCATCGTCGGACTGCATTTCACCCAACATGCGCAGCGGCGCCCAAACCAGCAGTCCCGCACAGAGCAGGATAGCGATGTTTTTGATGCGCTGGCCGGGAGTTTTCAACTGTTGAAGCAGCGTGTCTTGTGACCTGTTGACCCAGATGAGGAACAGCGGGATAGCGCTGACCAGCCCCATCCAGAGCGCAAAGTGGAAGCCCACAACTTCTTTAGAAAGGTCGATATCGGTGGTCATCACCGAGGCAATGATGCCGTAGCCGATCACCACGTTGAAGAAGGTCATGTAGTAGCTGGCGGCCACGGAGCACAGCACCACGAAGGAGGCCAGCACTCGCCAGAGATTACGGCCAAAAAGCGACAGCAGGCGTAGCAGGAAAAATGTCACCAGCAGGCAGGCAAAAAACTCGGCAGCTGCGGCCATGCCTTTCCAGGCGATGAAGACCTGGGCACGGCTATCAAAACGTTGGTAGAAAACAGAGATATTCAAAAACCAGCCAATGTACACCCCAAGCAAAAGACACAATTTTTGCTGGGATAGTGTTTTTATGTAATTCATGCAGGGCTTCCAGGCGATAAAAAATATTAGCGCTATTCAGACCGTGGAGTAGCCAGCTAGTTCTGAATGGCTTGTGAAACGAAGAGAATTCCTGGCGAAACGTCAACATTCTAAGAAAATGGCGGTTTTTAACAAAAAAAGACCCCGTTTTTAGACGGGGTCTTTTGCGGTCTGCTTAGTAATGAATATCAGGGCTTTGATGCCGCATGGAGTTCATCGTAGATATAGTGTCGGTAACTATCAAACAGCGTCGTGTCGGGGCAATCATTCAGTCTGCCCTGGCACAAATGGCGCATATCGATATTGGCCTGGTAGAACGGCGACACTTTTAGCTGGGCCTGTTCGAGTAACATGCCGCCAAGGAAGGCGATGTCGGTGATGGCGCCCAGGTCCGCAACCGGTGGGGCATTATAATTGTCCCGCAGGCTGAATTGCGAAAGATGGACAGGGTCTGCCTGGTCCGTCGTGTAGCCGTTAGCCCAGTCGATGGCCGGCTGGTGATCGCCGAAGTACATAAACATCGTAGGCCGCTGGCGTTGGTCTACAAACTGGAAGAAGTCGGCCAGAGCGGTTTCTGAGTTTTTAATCTTCTCAACATAATGGCTAAACTTCCCGGCGGCATCCTTGTTCTGCATCGCGGAAGTGAGCTGGTAATCATCGGAATGCCCTGCGTCATAGGGGCCGTGTTCATACATCGTTAAGGCATATACAAACACGGGTTTATCGGTGTGGCTGGCAAGGAGCTTTTTAACATAGCCCAGGATATCCGCGGTGGGAATATGCCAAAGGTTGTCTGCCAGGTCACCCGGGTAACCCAGCTCCTGTGGCTGAATGATTTTATCTACGCCCATCATGGTGTAGGCGTGACCGGCGTTATAGGCCGATTTATTGAATGGCGTCAGGACCACGGTGTAATAGCCGTTATCTTGCATCTGCTTAAACAGGCTGTCGTTGACGTGATCGACAGCTGAATAAAAGACTGAGTTTTTCAGCGCCCCAAAATCATCGCTGCGCATTCCGGTTAAGGCCGCGAATTCAGACAGCCAGGTGCCTCCACCAAAGGTTTGCACGCGCATCAGCGTGTGGGCCTTCACTTTGCTGTCCTGCTCAAACATAGAAAAATGCGGCAGTAATTTAGGGTCAGGCACCTTATACAGACGAGGATCTACCGTCGATTCCTGCAGCAGCAGAACGATATCAGGCCGCACGCTCGCAGATGCTGCCCGCTTGTTATTCATCGCCGCCGCCCGGGAGATAAATTCCTGAGATGTAGACTGAGGGAACGTTGGCGCGTCATAGCTAGCCTGGATGCCTGACAGCGCCAGGTTTGACAGCACGCCGGTGCCGCCGGGGAGTTTTGTGGCCCAGTCGTGCTGATTTTTCAGTACGCTGTGGCTAAGCGCTGACGCCGAGCCCAGCATCACGCCGAGGGCAATCAGCGGGGCGAGCATCCCTTTGCGGCGCGGCACCGCACGCCAGCCGATGATAATCGTCAGGATAAGCAGCGCTACCATCGCCGCAACCGCGATCCCGGCGGAGGGATAATGCAGCAGCGTGCCCGCATTGGCCGGGTCGGCCATCAGGAAAATATCGCTAAACAGCAGCTGGTCTTTGTAATAGTGAACCTTAAGCTGGTTGCAAAATTGCAGCAGAATCACCAGCAGGCTACTGGTTCCAATGGCGAAAATGATTCTGGCGGAGAGTAAATAAAGTAATCCGCAGGTAAAAATGAAGGTACTTGCAGCGATAACCAGGGGATAGATATCACGCGGTGAGTTACCCGCAATGATGATCACGGCTGCAATAAGTAGCAATGTGACATAAAGATATGTCCAGAGCGATTTTCGGCTGGTTTTTTTTACCATGGTGCTCGTTTTCTCTGTAGGGCTGTTCTGGATAGCAAATGCTGTCTTAGGAGAGCGATCCCTCTGTTGGCCTGACGAGTGAAAAAAGGATAAGGCAGTTAGAAGGGGGATTTATCCTGGCCGGGATAATACAGCTTGTGGCGAAAAAGTCTCCCTAAAGACGGTTATTTCATTGCTACCGTTGTGTTTTTGTTTGGAGAGAAAACAAAAGGCGGTGATGGGCTACGTCAAAGCCGCCCATCAGGCGGCCTTAACGTATGTCTGGCGAAGTCTATCAGGCGTGGGCGTGCTTGTGATTGAGGACGGTGCGTACCGGCTGACGAATTGTGGTGGAGATCGCCAGCGACAGAATCAGCAGGGCAAAGATAACGCAGAAGGTCACGTAGAAGCCGCCGAACAGTGAGGCGATGATGGAGCCGCAGATGCTGCCGATCCCAAAGCCCAGGTAAATCACGCCGTAGTTCTTGGTCAGATTATTCAGGCCAAAGAATTCGCTGACCAGCGAAGGATAAACGGTGATGGTGCCGCCAAAGTTAAAGGCAACGCAGGCGATGGCCGCAAAGAAGGTCGCTTCGTTCAGCGGGGCAAACAGCAGGGCCGCCATACCGACCAGTGAAATCACCTGACCAATGGTGATCACCCGAATACGGGCAATTTTATCGGACAGGATGCCGAGAACAAGGCGGCCGCTCAGGTTAGCAATGGAGATAACGGTTACCGCATTGGCGGCAGACATGGCATCCAGGTGAACCATGCCCTGAGCGATATCTTTTGCAACGCCGATAACGTACAGGCCGCTCATGCAGGCCGTGAGGAACATCAATGCCAGCATCCAGTATTGTGGCTGGCGCATAGATTCTGCGAGGGTGAAATCGGTCTTCGCTGCGCCGCCTGCGGATTGGGTTACCTGCAGCGGGGCATCTTTCATCATGGTGGCGCCAAACAGCACCATAACCATCGCCAGGCCACCCCAGATCATAAAGGTGTTTTCCAGACCGTAGGCCGCCAGCAGGTGGGTATCGATATATTTAAAACCGAGGCTACCGAGGCCATAGGCGCCGATAGAGAAGGCAGAAATCAGCCCCTTACGCTCCGGGAACCACTTCACGCAGTTAGACAGCGTTAGCAGGTAGCCTGCGCCGTCCGCCAGGCCAACCAGCACGCCCGCCGTGAGCCACAGCATCATCAGGTTGTTGGCATGTGCGGTGAAGAATAGCCCGGCACCGAGCAGCACGCCCGCCGCCATGGTGACTTTGCGCACGCCGAATCGGTCCTGCAGTTTGCCCGCTACGGAAGAAGAGATAGCGAGGCCAAGGCTCAACAGGCCGAAGGAGAATGCAACCTGGCTGATGGGGGCGTCCAGCTTCTGGGACAGCGAGCTGTTGAACAGGCTCCAGGTATAAACAGAACCCAGCGCGAACTGAGTAATGATGGTTCCGATGAGGGTTAACCAGCGAGTACGGTTGTAGGTGGCAGTGTTCATGGCAGATGTCCTGCGAATATAAGGAAAGTTATCTGCCGTCTACGATAGCGAAGCGCCGTTTATTCCAGGAAAAAACGGCATGAAATGCATGGGGAACGGAATGAAATGCCTCTCAGACGGTATGAACAGCCTTCACGCTGCACTTTATATTTTGTTGGTTAGTGCTCGCTATCATTGTGATGTGCGTATTTGCTGTATATCAAATGTTAAATCATAAATGAGACATGGTTAACACTTTGCAAATTTATCGGTATTAAGTCCCCTTTCTTTGATCTCATTCAGGGTTGCGAAATACCCCGGATTCACTATTGTCAGAAAGTAAAATTTGCCCATGCTCGGCAGGTTATCAGGGAGAGCAAAATGGAACGTTGTGGCTGGGTCACTCAGGATCCGCTGTATCTGGAGTATCACGACAAAGAATGGGGCGTGCCGGTCACCGACGGGCAGAAGCTCTTTGAGATGATTTGCCTGGAAGGCCAGCAGGCCGGGCTTTCGTGGATTACCGTGTTGAAAAAACGGGAAAATTACCGCCAGCGTTTCAGGAATTTTGACCCTTATGCCGTGGCGCTGATTCAGCCGGAAGAGGTCGATGCGCTGATGCTGGATGCCGGAATTATTCGCCATCGTGGGAAAATTGAGGCGATTATCACCAACGCCAAAGCTTTCCTCGCCATGGAAGCCAACGGTGAGAAATTCCCGGAGTTTGTTTGGGCCTTCGTGGAGAATAAACCAAAGGTGTCGCATGCCGCTTCACTCAGCGAAGTTCCAGCCTTTACGCCGACGTCAGATGCGCTGTCTAAGGCGCTAAAGAAGCGCGGGTTTAAGTTTGTGGGGTCGACTATCTGCTATTCGTTTATGCAGGCCTGCGGCCTGGTCAATGACCATGTGACCAGCTGTTTCTGCCACCCTGATTTTCGCCAATGATCCAGCCGTTTAGCCGTGGGGAAATGGATACGCTCATAGCGCTCTGGCTTGAAAGTACCATCGTCGGCCATCCGTTTATCCCGGAAAGCTACTGGCACGAGAGCCTTAACCTGGTGCGTAACGTCTATATTCCTCAGTCAAATACGTGGGTGTACCTGCACCAGCAACAGATGGTGGGCTTTATCAGCGTGATGGACCAGCAGTTTATTGGCGCGCTGTTCGTGGCGCCTTCTTTTGCCGGGCAGGGGTTCGGCGGTGAATTGCTGGAGAAGGCGAAAGCGGAATACCAGGCCTTAAGTCTTGAGGTATACCAGAAAAACCGTCGGGCGGTGCATTTCTATCACCGCCACGGCTTTCACATTGAAGAGAGCGCGTGGCAGGAAGAAACGCAGCACCCGACGTGGATTATGAGCTGGCAGGCGGATCAAACGCCGTCACGGCAGGAGCCGGGCCGGTAAATTTCTCCGCCCAGACGAGGGAGTTATTTGCCGCGCAGCCGTTGGCGAGCCGTGAAGACGGGATATCCATCGTGAGTACGTTAACCGCGCCGTTTTTACACAGTTTGTCTTCATCCAGATCGGGCCATGCGCCCTGGTGGATACAGACCACGCCTGGCCGAATGCCGTCGGTCACCTGGGCCCCGACCAATACCTGCCCGCGAGCGTTCCATACCCGTACTAAATCGCCGTGAGCGATCCCGCGTGCTTTGGCATCCTCGGGATGCAGCGTAATAGGCTCGCGCCCGGCAATGGCGTACTGGTCGCGCAGTCCGGCATAGTTTAGCTGGCTGTGCAGGCGGTGGGCAGGATGCGATGAGAGCAGCTGCAGCTGGCCGGAGGCGGCATTGCCCTGCCATTCATCCGGTGCCAGCCAGCTTGGGTGAGGTGGGCAGTCATCATACCCAAAGCTGGCGATGCGCTCAGAATAGATCTCAATTTTACCGCTCGGCGTTTTGAGGGGATTTCCCTCTGGATTGTCACGGAAGTCCGAGAAGCGAATAAATTCGGCATTTTTCGCATTTTCTGGCATTTCTATCAGCTGGTTAGATTCCCAGAATTCACTGAATTCCGGCAGTGTGATTTGCTGGGTAGCCCCGCGCTGGCGGGCGATATCATAGAAAGATTCCAGCCATTCAAGTTCACTTTTACCTTCGCTGAACCGCGCTTCGCCTCCGGATTCCCATTTTTCGCTCAGGGCTGCAAAAATATCAAAATCGTTCCTCGATTCTCCCTGCGGGGCGACGACCTGTTTCATAGGGACCAGGTGTTGATTGCTGTAATCACCGGTCATCGTCATGTCGTTTCGCTCGAATGAAGTGGTCACCGGCAGAACGATATCGGCGTGTTTTGCCGCCGCCGTCCAGAAACATTCGGAGATAACGATCAGTTCAGGTTTTTGCCAGGCCGCGGCAAGGCGGTTGGTGTCCTGGTGATGGGTGAAGTTGCTGCCGCCGGCCCACCACAGCATGCGGAGGTCGGGGAAGCTGTGCTCTTTGCCGTTATGCTGATAAGCCCCGCCGGGGTTTTCCAGCGCTTCGACAATGCGCGCCACGGGGATTTTTTCCACCGCATCGGTTCCGCCCTTCAGCGATCCCTGCAGGGAACCAGGAACCGCTGCGCTGCGGGTCGGATTGCCGCCGTTGGCGAAGTGGTAGGAGAGGCCAAAGCCGCCGCCCGGGGTGCCAATCTGGCCCAGCATGGCGGCCAGCGTGACCAGCATCCAGTGCTTTTGCTCGCCGTATTGCTGGCGCTGCATGCCCCAGCCCGCCATTAGCATGGTGCGCTTGTGGCTGAAAAGATCCGCCAGTTTTTCGATGGTTCCCGCAGGAATACCGCAAATTTCAGCTGCCCAGGCCGCGCTTTTGGGCGTCCCGTCGGTTTTGCCGAGCAGATAGGCTTCAAACTTCTCGTAGCCATAGGTGCAGCGAGCGAGGAAATCGCTATCCTGCCGGCCATGAATGACCAGCGTGTGGGCAATGCCGAGCATCAGCGCGACGTCGGTCCCCATATGCGGCGCGATCCATTCGGCACGTTCACCGAAGAAATCCACCGTTTCAGAGCGCATCGGGTCGATGGCGACGATCGTTTTGCCGCTGTTTTTTAACTGTTCGAAGTACTTCACGCCCTGTTCGTCGCTGGCATTCCAGGCAATTTTCAGCGTGTTGAGTGGGTTCGCGCTCCACAGCACGACCACTTCGCTGTTCTCAAGCAGCAGCGGCCAGCTGGTCTGTTGCTGGTAAACCTCGTTAGAACCAACCACGTAAGGCATGATCACCTGCGCGGCACCGGTGGAGTAGTCGCCGGAATGCCCGGTATAGCCGCCCGCAAGGCTCATGTAGCGCTGAAGCAGGGTAGAGGCTTTGTGCAGCACGCCGTTGGAGCGCCAGCCGTAGGAGCCCGCGAAAATGGCCGCCGGGCCGTAGCCCTCGCGAATGCGCTTGTGCTGTTGATGGATAAGCGTCAGGGCGTCATCCCAACTGATGCGAACATAGTCATCTTCACCGCGAACGCCCAGCGGCTTATCCGGGGAGGCCAGGAACCCTTTCCGAGCCATAGGAAACGCAACGCGAGCTTTGCTGTGAACCTGGTCGGGCACCGCACTTTGCAGCGAGTTTTGATGACCGGTTTCAAGCGCGCCGCGAGAGCTATAAACCCGCTCTCCGTCGGTTTCAACCAGCATAGGGCCCCAGTGCGCGGCAGTGAGGATCTGTTTTCGTGAAGGTGATGTATTGGCCAATTTGGGCTCCGCGATGGCAGGCGGTGGGCTCTGTGCCCACGCATTTATGACAACGATTCAGAATACTTACCGGAATTTTCTACACGAATTGCCGTCATAATCAATCGCCGGACTCATCTCCGGCAAAGGATGAATAAGGATAGAAGGAAATAAGATGAAAAAACGCGTCATGATTATGGCCGCCGTCGTGTGTGGCAGCTTAGCGGTTTCTGGCTGCACCACTAATCCGTATACCGGCGAAAGCCAGGCAGGAAAATCAGGCATAGGCGCCGGGATTGGCTCGCTGGTTGGGGCGGGCGTGGGGGCACTTTCGTCATCAAAAAAAGATCGCGGTAAGGGCGCACTGATTGGTGCCGCTGCCGGTGCAGCGCTCGGGGGTGGGGTCGGTTACTACATGGATGTGCAGGAAGCTAAGCTGCGCGACAAAATGCGCGGAACCGGCGTGAGCGTGACCCGTAGTGGCGACAACATCGTGTTGAATATGCCGAATAATGTCACCTTTGACAGCAGCAGCGCCACCCTGAAACCTGCGGGGGCAAACACGCTGACCGGCGTGGCGATGGTGTTGAAAGAGTACCCCAAAACAGCGGTTAACGTGGTCGGCTATACCGACAGTACCGGCAGCAAAGATCTGAATATGCGCCTGTCGCAGCAGCGTGCGGACGGCGTAGGAAGCGCGCTGATTACCCAGGGCGTTGACGCCAGCCGTATTCGCACCTCCGGTGCAGGCCCGGCGAATCCGATTGCCAGCAACAGCACCGCGGAAGGCAAAGCGCAAAACCGCCGCGTAGAAATCACCCTGAGTCCTTTGGGTTAACCCCGCTCACAGCGGTTCAGATTTTCCGAAAACCGCAAAAAAAAACCGGCGCACAAGGCGCCGGTTTTCGGAGTCTACACACAAACGTTATTGCGGATACGGTACCCAGTCACCGCCGCTCAGGCGGACATAAGGCTTATCCTGGTACTTCAGCACCACCGCCGTTGAGTTTTCGGAAACCGGAGCGGTTTGCGGCAGACCGCTGGTCAGCGCGCTCCAGTCGACCTGGTCGGCGACAAAGTTTTTACCGTCCACCGAGCGGGAAACCAGCTCTGAAATCGCCAGGTAGCTGCTTGGCTGGTTGATTTCAATGGCGTCGCCGCTGTGCGGGGCTTTCATACCGATGAACTTCACGCCGGCAGGAACGTGGGTGATGTCAGGACTTGGGATGTCACGCAGCCCGGAAACCTGCATTTTATCGCCCTTCAGCGCCGCGCCGTGCTCCGGCACAATCACCACCATGACTTTGCGGTTCGACTTCTCCAGCTCTGTCAGGAAGGAATCCAGCTCATCAAACAGCTTCTGCGCCCGCGCTTTATAGTCGGCTGTTTTGCTGTTGCCAGGGTAATGGTTGCCGTCGTGTAGCGGCACCAGGTTGTAGAAGGTAGCCGTCCGCGGATTCGCGCCGTCATTTTGCTCGCCCTGCAGCCAGCGCTGCAGCACAGCGGTATCGTCATAGATTGGCGAATTATCAAATGCCAGCAGATCGCTCGGCAGCCCGCTTTGATCCATCAATGGTGTCTGAATACCGCCGTATTCACGCACTTCTTTCAGGAAGTCACCGAACACGCCGTTGTGATCCATCATCAGCTGCTGCTTGAAGCCGAGACGGGCAAGATCGTCAAACAGGTAGCACTGGTTGCCCGCAGGCTCATACAACCCTTTGTGAGACGACTGCCCGCAGCTCGCGCGGAGCAGGCGGATAGCGGCCGGGCCGCTGTAGGAGGTCGCCGAGTTGAAGTTTTTGAACAGAATATCAAAGTGTTTCCACAGCGGGTGCGAACTGAGGCCTACCGCCTCGATGTCGGACCATGAGAGAGAGCAAATATTGATAATCAGCAGTTCAAAAGGCTGCGCGTCGGCGGGAAGCGCGTCCGGGAATTTGGTCTGACGCTTGGCTTCGCTGGCGTAGAAGCTGTTCAGCCAGGCGGTAATATTGTCGCTTGTCGGCGGGGCCGTTTGCGCCGGAATATCGCCAGGTACCGGCGCCAGCGTAGTGCCGGAAGCCGTTGCCCCACCGGTACTGCCAGTACTGACGGACGCCGTCGTTTGCGATGTGGATGGCAGTAAAGAGATAGCCGGGCCCGCCACCGTTAACACGTTGAGCCAGACCAGGATAGCCACGACAAACACCGTGACGCGAAGCCACTGGGAGACAAAAAGCCAGGCGACCAGCAGGACAAAGGCCGCGCCAATCATTTGCCAGTTAATAAAGCGGGTTACCAGGTCGAGGAGGTAGTCTGCACTGAAGCCGACAACCTGCGAGCCCTGACTCATCATGCTGTCGATGCCGGGTAGCCAGGTATCGTGCCAGAACAGGCCTATCCCCACGGGGAGAGCAATCCAGTTACGCAGCTTGTGCAGTTTTAGCGGCGGCAGCGGGAACAGCAAAAAGGCAACAAAGACCAGGTTCGCCAGCGGGTGAAAATTCAGATACCCGGTCCACAGCAGCCCGAACTTCAACAGGAAGTAGTAGTTCCAGCCACCCAGGCCACGCCAGTATTGCAGAAAATAAGCTGGCGACTTTGCCGTTTGAGAGTGATTAGTCATGTTGATGGTCTGCCTTGGCGGAAGTTCGGCGCAGCGTTCCGGCCGATTTAACATAGCGTGGTTTTAAAAACATCAGCCGTACCGAGGCGGTAAGGCGGGGAAGCCAGCGGTGAGCGGTGTAGCCCAACGGAATAAAAACGATCGCGCAAAGCACGATGAGCTGAATGATGTCAGTGATGTTCATCATTTTGTCTGCTCCCTCGGAGTGTCATCCAGCAGCGTGACAGGCGTTGGTTGCCGGCGCCAGCTATGCCCTTCACGGCTCACATGGCGAACGCTATTCAGGTCGAGTGTGGCGGCCAGTGGTTTCACCCATTTTTCCGGGCGCAAGGCCTGCATCTGGAGTATTTCGGCGGCAATCTGGCTGTCTTCGAACCACACCATGCGGTTGGTGAATATGTCGTTCACCGGCAGTGGGAAAATGTGGTTCAGCGCGGTATCGAGATCGTTAATGCGGCAGAAAGAGAGGAACAGCATTAGCCGGTTTTCTCCGATGGTCACGATATCGCCCATACGGTTCGGTCGGCACAGCGTAAGCGCTTGCTCAACGCGCAGCCCTGGCACAGGGCGCAGTGCGACCATGACGCCTTTGCCGTCTGCGGGCAGCAGAGCGTTGTTCATCAGCGCGCTGATGCCGCTGCAGAAGACGTCCCATTTCTGGTAGCCGCGCAGCTTCAGCGGCTGCATCTGGTCTATCAGCACGCTAATATCTTCCGGAACGTGGCGGGTAAATTTCGCACCCTGCACGCTTTCTATCATTGTCAGGCAGCGTGAGAGCGGGGCATTCCACGGAATAATTAGCGTTGCGCCGCAGCCCAGCAAAAGTCGTTCATCGGTGGCTCGCAGGCTGGCCTGGTTTTCTCGCACAATCAGTTTCAGGGCGCTGCCGCGCTGGCGGCGAAGCGAATGAATCTGGCGGGCGATACTGTTGATTTGGCTATTTTGAGTGAGTGAGAAAATGATCGTTGCGGCCTGTGCGGTTCGCGCGGCATCAAACAGTTGCTCATTATTTTCGAAGAGCTGCCAGTTTTCCGAAAGGGCAGGGGCACCTTCCAGAACGGCAATGTGGCTGAGGACGCGTTTTTCGTCGCTGCGCGGCTGCGGTGAGCTCTCGGCATCTTCTACAATTTGCCATTTCCCGTTTTGCCAGTGGACGTTGAGCTGCTGATCGGCCGTGACGCCTTTCTCGTTACACCAGAAGGCGATGTCAAAACGATGAATATCGCTTTGTGCCCGCAGGCTGGCCAGCCCGGAAAGGCTGCGGTGCTCGCTAACTAATAATGAGAATTGTTTGTCATTATTATTTCCGACATTGACAAAAAGCAGGCTGCACTTATTGCGTTCGGTCCATTTGCCCATTACGGCGAGCCAGTGACGTAAATCTGCCGGGGGGATATTTTCCCAGACGTTATCTGAGCTTAAGAGTATAAAAAAGTAGTGCTCTGGATTAATGCTACACATCAGATCGCGGCGCAGCGCATTGAGCCCATTGATGGACGAAGGCATCGTAAAAAGACGTATTTTTTCCGGTCCCTCAGCCGAATCAAGCTTTATCGCCTGCCTGGGCTTTGCCGACATTGAAATGACGGCAACCTTCGCTTTCGACTGTTGGGAGGCAACCGTTTGATTAACAAGATTTATTGCGTCATCCTGACTTTCTACGTTTAGCCACCAGACGCCACCTGCGGGCATATGGCTCAATTCGTTCCACAACGAACGGATGCCAAGCGAAAATATGGGTTCCATGGCGTCCCCTGAAGATAAATTAGTATGTATGTCAGTTTACTAGCGTAAGCTCAGAAAGAAACCTACCATTGAAAATAAACAGCATCAGTTTTAGCATTGTAAAACATTTTTCGTTTTCCGGACATTTGCCGTTATCACTGGTGACGAAACCTGACCGAGGGATGACAACCAAAATGCAAGATGAAGAGACTGGCAATGCTCAGGAAAACAAGCTCGTTTATGCCTTCCAAAATGATTTTCTGGCGTTAAGTAAAGCATTTTCACTGCCGGAAATAGATTACACCGATATATCGCAGCGAGAACAACTGGCGGCGGCAATTAAACGTTGGCCGCTGCTGGCTGAATTAACGCAACAATAGGGAGTAGGCCTGATGGCTGTCATTGGGTTGCAGGGGCTGCGTGGTGGCGTAGGGACGACATCTATCACCGCGGCGCTTGGTTGGTCGTTGCAGCAACTTGGGGAATCGGTACTGGTGATAGATATCTCGCCAGATAATCTGCTGCGCCTGTTTTACAATATTGATTTCGCAGAGCCTAAGGGCTGGGCGCGAGCCATGCTGGATAACGAAGACTGGCGCAAAAGTGCGTGGCGCTATACCAGCCATCTTGACGTATTGCCGTTTGGCCAGCTTAGTCCGGCCGAGCGTGAAACATTCGATACGGTGGAAAAAGCCCTTGGGCAATTCAGTCATTTTCTTGCCGACTTAAAAGCGAGCCAGCAGTACCAGTGGATTTTGCTGGATCTGCCCCACGGCTTTAGCGCCCTGACCCGCCAGATTCTGGCGCAAACCGACAGTGTGGTGACGGTGGTTAAACCAGACACCAACTGCCATATCCGTTTGCACCAGCAGGCCCTACCTAAAGGGGCTCATATCCTGGTGAACTACCTGCTGGTGGCCAGCCAGCTGCAGGATGATATCTACCAGGTCTGGCTTCAGAGCCAGCGCACAATGATCCCGATTGTCCTCCACCGCGATGAGGCGATGGCCGAAAGTGCTGCGGTTAAACAGCCACTGGGCGAGTACCGTCCGGATTCGCTGATTGCTGAGGAAATCATGACCCTCGCCAACTGGAGCCTGTTGAACCTTTCAGGGAAAAAGGCATGAGTAGTCTGGCCTCCCTGCTGCCAGTCAGCGGTTGGGAGAGCGTTTTCATACTTTCCGCCGCAACGGTGCCCCTCTGTTTAGCGCGATGCTGGGCTGCATCGTCTTGATTCTGGCCTGGATTTTTTTGCCGCTTGAAGGTCCGCGCTGGCAGCGTATACGTGACGGTCACTCTCGGTTTTATCCGCATATTAATCCGGACAGACCGCGCCCGCTGGATGTCGTCCGTTACGGTATTCAAAGCCTGTGGCTGCTGCTTCGCGCAAGCGGGCAAGCCGGACGGCCGCGTATACGCTCCTTCGGCCGGATTCAGGCCTGGCGCGAGAGCTGGCATGGCTGGCTTGAAAAGCTGCCGGAAAACTTCAGTCATCGGACCCAGCATCTCGACCAGAAGAAAGAACTGAGTCATATCAGCCATACCGCCCGGCGGATCCTTCTGGGCGTGATCGTTGCCTTTTCGGCCATTCTGGCTTTGCTTTGCATCACTCAGCCGTTTAACCCATTATCGCAGTTCATCTTCCTGATGCTGCTGTGGGGCGTGGCGCTGTTGGTTCGTCGGTTGCCTGGGCGTTTTGCCGCGCTGATGCTGATTGTGCTGTCGCTGACCGTGTCTTGTCGCTACATCTGGTGGCGCTATACCTCAACCCTGAACTGGAACGATCCGCTCAGTCTTGCCTTCGGTCTGGGGCTGCTGTTTGCCGAGACGTACGCCTGGCTGGTGCTGGTGATGGGGTATTTCCAGGTGGTTTGGCCGCTTAACCGCCAGCCTGTGCCGATGCCAAAAGACATGAATACCTGGCCGGTGGTAGATATTTTTGTACCAACCTACAACGAAGAACTGCACGTCGTGAAGGGGACAATTTATGCCTCATTGGGCATTGACTGGCCGAAGGACAAGCTGAATATCTGGATTCTGGATGACGGCGGGCGCGACGAGTTTAAGCAGTTTGCCGATATGGTCGGGGTGAATTATATCGCCCGCCCGACGCACGAACATGCAAAAGCAGGGAACATCAACAATGCGCTGAAGTATGCGAAGGGTGATTTCGTTGCAATCTTCGACTGCGACCATGTGCCTACACGCTCCTTCCTGCAGCTGACTATGGGCTGGTTCTTCAAAGAGAAGTCGCTGGCGATGATGCAGACCCCGCACCATTTCTTCTCGCCTGACCCGTTCGAGCGCAACCTTGGACGTTTCCGTAAAACGCCTAACGAAGGTACGCTGTTTTACGGGCTGGTGCAGGACGGGAATGATATGTGGGATGCCACATTCTTCTGCGGCTCTTGTGCGGTGATTCGCCGAGGCCCGCTGGATGAAATTGGCGGTATTGCCGTTGAAACCGTGACCGAAGATGCCCACACCTCGCTGCGCCTTCATCGGCGGGGTTATACGTCAGCCTACCTGCGTATTCCGCAGGCTGCTGGGCTTGCCACGGAAAGCCTTTCGGCGCACATCGGGCAGCGTATTCGCTGGGCGCGAGGGATGACGCAGATCTTCCGTCTCGATAACCCGTTCTTCGGTAAAGGGCTGAAGTTTGCCCAGCGCCTCTGCTATGCCAACGCTATGTTCCACTTCCTGTCGGGGATACCGCGGCTTATCTTCCTGACGGCCCCGCTGGCGTTCCTGCTGTTCCACGCCTATATCATTTACGCCCCGGCCATCATGATTGCGCTGTTTGTTTTGCCGCATATGATCCACGCCAGCCTGACCAACTCCAAAATTCAGGGCAAGTATCGCCATTCGTTCTGGAGCGAAATTTACGAAACGGTGTTGGCCTGGTACATCGCCCAGCCGACGCTGGTGGCATTGTTTAATCCGCACAAAGGGAAATTCAACGTGACCGCGAAAGGCGGCCTGGTTGAAAACGAATATGTAGATTGGGTGATAACGCGCCCGTACCTGGTGCTGGTCCTGATTAACCTGTTGGGTGTTGCTTTTGGGGCATGGCGTTTCTTCTACGGTCCGGAAAACGAGGCGCTAACGGTTCTGGTGAGCCTGCTGTGGGTGTTCTACAACCTTATTATCCTCGGTGGCGCAGTGGCCGTTTCCGTTGAGAGTAAGCAGGTCCGGCGAGCGCATCGCGTTGAAATCGCAATGCCGGCTGCGTTGGCCCGTGAAGATGGTCACCTGTTCCCTTGTACCGTGCACGACTATTCAGATGGCGGGGTAGGGATCAAGATCCATGGTCCAACTCAGGTGCTGGAAGGCCAGAAAGTGAACCTGCTGCTGAAGCGCGGGGCGCAAGAGTTCTACTTCCCGGCGCAGGTCGTGAGGGTCTTTGGCGATGAAGTCGGCCTGCAGTTGGCGCAAATGACCACGAAGCAACACATTGATTTTATTCAATGTACTTTTGCCCGCGCCGACACCTGGGCGCTGTGGCAAGACAGTTTCCCTGAGGATAAGCCGCTGGAAAGTCTGGTGGATATTCTCAAGCTTGGGTTCCGGGGCTACCGGCACCTTGCGGAGTTCGCTCCACCGTCATTGAAGTTTGTTTTCCACGCGATCACCGTGCTGGTGGACTGGATTGTGTCGTTTATTCCGCACAGCCCGACGACCGAACCAGCAAAACGGCGGACCTTGTCTGCATTGGCTTAACGAGATTGCTTATGCAAAGGGAAGAAGCGTGGTTTTTCCCTCTTTGTAGTCGGCAACTGAAATCACGAATTGATGTTCTCTGGTGTTTCTTCTTTCGCCTGAGGTTTATCAACAGCCTGATTAATTTGATGAAAACGCGATGAAAAGAAAAATATCCTGGTTTTATGCAGCGGCGGTTGGCATCAGCGCCCTGCCTGTTACGGTGGCAAATGCGGCTGACACAACGCCGGCTCCGACGGTTCCTGCCGTGGCTACGGCAAATCAGGCGGTGATTACGCCTGCGCCGGGTGCAGCGGAGGCGCTGGTGCCTGCCACGCCTGCGGATAATGCGCCTACGGTTGGGCAAGTTTTACCGGGCGTGCAGGGTGCAAATGCTCCCATCGTCGCCGAAAATGTACCTTCTCGCGATGTTAAGCTGAATTTTGCGCAAATTGCGCCCCCGCCGGGGAGCATGGTGTTGACCGGCGTGAACCCGAATGGCGGGGTGGAATTTGGGATGCGCCGGGATGAAATCGTCTCGAAAGCGCTGCTGAACCTTGAATATACCCCTTCGCCTTCTCTGCTGCCGGTACAATCCCAGCTCAAAGTCTATCTCAACGACGAGCTGATGGGCGTTCTGCCGGTGACCAAAGAGCAGCTGGGTAAAAAAACCTTCGCGCAGGTACCGGTTGATCCTCTGTATATCACCGACTTTAACCGCGTGCGCCTGGAGTTTGTCGGCCACTACCGTGATATCTGTGAAAACCCGGCCAGCACCACGCTGTGGATGGATGTCGGGCGGAGCAGCTCGCTGGCGCTGACCTATCAACGCCTGCCGGTGCAAAACGATCTGTCGCATTTCCCGGTGCCTTTCTTCGACTCGCGTGACGATCGCCCGCTGACGCTGCCTATCGTTTTTGCCGCCAGCCCGGACATTGAACAGCAGCGTGCCGCAGGGATTGTGGCCTCCTGGTTTGGTTCCCGTACAGCATGGCGTGGGCAGAACTTCCCGGTACTTTTCAACCAACTGCCGACCAGCAACGGGATCGTGTTTGCCACCAACGATAAGCGCCCGGACTTCCTGCGCAATCACCCGGCCGTGCAGGCACCTACCGTTGAGATGATGAGCCACCCGGATAATCCGTACGTCAAATTGCTGGTTGTGATGGGACGTGATGATAAAGACCTGGTGCAGGCCGCAAAAGGGATTGCCCAGGGCAACATCCTGTTCCGCGGCAGCAGCGTTACCGTGGATGACGTGAAGCCCTTGCTGCCCCGCGAACCTTACGATGCGCCAAATTGGGTGAGAACCGACCGGCCGGTAACGCTTGGTGAGATGAAAACTTACCAGGAGCAGCTGCAGTCCAGCGGCCAGGAGCCGAGCGCCATTAGCGTGACGATGAACCTGCCGCCGGATCTTTATCTGCTGCGCAGTAACGGCATCGATCTGAACCTGAAGTATCGCTATACCGCACCGGCGATGAAAGACAGCTCGCGCATGGACATCAGCCTGAACAACCAGTTCCTGCAGTCGTTTAACCTGACGCCAAGCGAAGAGAATAATAAGCTGCTGCTGCGCCTGCCGGTGCTGCAGGGCCTGCTGGACGGCAAAACTGATGTGTCGATCCCCGCGCTGCGCCTGGGGGCTGCCAACCAGCTGCGCTTTGACTTCTCGTATATGAACCCGATGCCGGGGGGTTCTCTTGAGAACTGTGTTACGTTCCAGCCGGTTCAAAACCACGTTGTGGTGGAAGATGAGTCAACCATCGACTTCTCAAACTATCACCACTTTATTGCCATGCCGGACTTGCGCACCTTTGCGAATGCGGGCTTCCCGTTCAGCCGCATGGCCGATCTTTCACAAACCATTGTGGTGGTGAGTAAGGAGCCTGACCCGGCTCAGGTGACCGCGCTGCTGGATGCCCTCGGCACCATTGGCTCGCAAACCGGTTTCCCGGCGCTGAGCGTTAATTTAACGGATGATGGCAGCACCATTCAGGGCAAAGATGCGGACATCATGATCATCGGCAGCATCCCGCCGGCTCTGAAGGATGACAAACGTATCGATCTCCTGGTTGACGCGACTCAAAGCTGGGTGAAAACCCCGGTTCGTCAGACCCCGCTGCTGAACAGTGTTTCCGATCCAAAAGATCGCGCGGCGGATACACAAACGGCGATCACCTCCCAAGGCGCGATGGCCGCCATCGTGGGCTTCCAGTCACCGTATAACGACCAGCGTAGCGTGCTTGCTTTACTGGCCGACAGCCCTCGAGGCTATGAGCTGCTGAATAGCGCGCTCAACGACAGCGGTAAGCGAGCGGCGATTTCTGGCTCGGTAGCGGTGATTCGTGAATCCGGTGTCGATAGCCTTCGTGTCGGCGATATTTACTATGTTGGCCATCTGCCGTGGTTCGAACGCATCTGGTACGCGCTGTCGAACCATCCGGTTCTGCTGGCTATCTTCGCCGCGATAAGCGTTGTGCTGCTGGCCTGGGTGCTGTGGCGTATCCTGCGCATCCTTAGCCGTCGTCGTATCGATCCGGAAGACGAGTAATTGTGATGAAGATCGGCGCCGTACTGCTGATGGTCGGGCTGATGCTGACAACCGTTTCCGGGCAGGCCGCCTGTAGCTGGCCTGCCTGGGAGCAATTTAAAGCAAGCTATGTCAGCGACCAGGGCCGGGTTATCGATCCCAGCGATGAGCGAAAAATAACCACCTCGGAAGGGCAGAGCTATGGGCTTTTCTTTGCCCTGGCGGCCAACGATCGGGCGATGTTCGACCAGCTGTTACGCTGGACTGAAAACAACCTTGCTCAGGGGGCGCTCAAAGATCACCTCCCCGCCTGGCTGTGGGGCAAAAACGACAAAGATGAGTGGACTGTTTTAGACAGTAACTCCGCTTCCGATGCCGATATGTGGATAGTCTGGAGCCTGCTCGAAGCGGGGCGCCTGTGGCATGAGCCTGCCTATAAGCGCCTCGGCGAACAGCTATTGAAGCGCGTGGCGAAAGAGGAAGTGATTAAAATCCCCGGGCTGGGATTTTCGCTGTTGCCAGGGCGAGTGGGCTTTAATCATTCTCCTGACTGGCGTCTGAATCCAAGCTATCTCCCGCCGCAGGTATTGCAGCGGATGGTGCGTTACCGCGGCCCCTGGTCGGCCATGCAGGTGGCAAACCAAAGATTACTGCTTGAAACCGCAGCCAAAGGGTTTTCGCCAAACTGGGCCGACTGGCATGAAGGTAAGGGCTGGCAGTTTCAGACCGACGATGCTCGCTACGGCAGCTATGACTCGATACGCGTCTACATGTGGGTTGGCATGATGGCTGACGACGCGCCACATAAAGCCGCGCTGCTGAAGGCTTTCCAGCCGATGGCGGACATCACTATCAAACAAGGTTTGCCGCCGGAAAAAGTCGATGTGCAAACCGGCAACGTTCAGGGCACTGGGCCGGTGGGATTTTCTGCCGCAATGCTGCCTTTTTTACAGGATAGCGAAGCACGGGACGTGCAGCGCCAGCGGGTGAAAGACAATTTCCCCCAGGCTGACGCCTATTACAGCTATGTTTTAACGCTCTTTGGTCAGGGATGGGACCAAAAACGTTTTCGCTTCAATTCTCTTGGTGAATTAATCCCGAGCTGGGGTCAGGTATGCGCAAGTTCTCATTAAGTTTAGTCACACTCTCTTTGGGCATGGCGCTGATGCCAATGGCTCAGGCCGCATTGACGCCTCAGCAGCAGTTGCTAGAGCAAGTGAGGATGGGTGAGGCCAGCAAACGCGAAGATATCGTGCGGCAGTCGCTTTCCAGGCTGGAGCTGATGGCACCGGACGATCCGGACGTGATTGCGGCCCGAATGCGCTACCTTCTGCGCCAGGGTGATAACGCCGGAGCGAAAGCACAGCTTGAGCGGCTGGCAAAACTGGCCCCCGGCTCCGCCGAGTATAAACAGTCGCAGGTCACGTTGATGTTGACCGGCGCGGACGGCCGCCAGCAGCTGCAGCAGGCCCGGTTATTAGCGGCCAGTGGGCACACCGATCAGGCCATTGCCGCCTATGAAAAGCTGTTTGACGGCAACCCGCCAGAAGGGGATTTAGCGATTGAATACTGGATGCTGATGGCGAAGCGCCCGGCAACCACGAACCAGGCGATCGATAAACTCAAAGCACTGGATGCCGCTGCGCCGGGGAATGCCGAACTGCGTGGCAATCTGGCGCGACTGATGTTTGCCAACGGACGCAGCGCCGAGGCTTATCAGGTGCTTGAGCAAATGGCGAAATCCAGCGGCAGCCGGGAAGATGCCGCGGCTTTATGGTATAGCCAAATCAGCAATTTACCGACAGGGCCGCAAAGCGTCGCGGCCCTGCAGCGTTTTCTGAATGTCTTCACCGAGGGCGATACGGTTGCCTCTGCGCGTGACAAGCTTGCGCAGCAGCAAAAACAGTTGGCTGACCCGGCTTTTCTCGCCCGGGCCAAAGGTCTGGAAGATGTGGGCGGTGGGCGCGGAAATCAGGCGATCCCGCAGCTGAAAGAGGCGTTAAGCACGAAGCAAAACGACAGCGAAGTGGTGGGGGCGCTGGGGCAGGCTTATTCCCAGCAGGGAAAACGCGCCCTGGCGGTACAGCAGTTCGAGAAAGCAATTCAGATGGATCCGCAGAGCGATAACCGGGGCAAGTGGGACAGTTTGTTAAAAACCAACCGTTACTGGCTGCTGATTGAACAAGGAGATGCTCAGCTCAAAGCCAATAACCCGGATGCCGCACTGCAGAAATACCAGCTGGCTCAAAGGATTGATAACACCGACAGCTATGCGGTGCTGGGCTTTGGCGATGTGGCCGTCGCTAAAAAAGATGATGCCAGCGCGGAGCGTTATTACCAGCAGGCGCTGCGTATGGATCGCGGAAACAGTAACGCTATTCGTGGGCTGGCGAACGTGTATCGACGCCAGTCACCGGAGCGCGCAGCGGCGTATATTCAGAGTCTTTCGGCCAGCCAGCGCAAGAGTATTGATGATATCGAACGTAGCCTGGCCGGTGAGCGCCTGGAGCAGCAGGCTACCGCGCTGGAAAGTCAGGGGCAGTGGGCGAAAGCGGCAGAGATCCAGCGCCGGCGCCTTCAGCTTGACCCGGATAGCGTGTGGATAACTTACCGTCTGTCTAACGATCTTTATGCCGCCGGAAAACACAGCGAGGCGGACAGCCTGATGCGCGGTCTGGCCCAGCGTAAGCCGGGAGATCCGGAGCAGGTCTTCGCTTACGGTCTTTATCTCTCAGGCAATGACCACGATGCGGCGGCGTTAAGCCACCTCAATACGCTGCCAAAAGCGCAGTGGACCGATAATATTCATGAGCTTGCAGACCGGTTGCAGTTTAACGAAGTGATGCAAACGGCTAACCGACTGCGGGACAGCGGTAAAGAAAAAGACGCCATTGCGCTACTTCAGCAGCAGACACCGTCAGACCGTGTGGACTTAACGCTGTCCGACTGGGCCGCCGAGCGGGGCGATCGCGCCACGGCGAAATCGCAATACCAAAAAGTCCTGCAGCGTTCACCCGGCAACGAAGATGCATTGTTAGGGTTAACCGAGGTGCTGATTGCCGAGGGGGACAAACCTCAGGCTCGTGGTTTGCTTGCTAAACTGCAAGAAGCCCCGACCGGTGACACACCGTCCATCAACACTCAGCGCCGCATCGCGAACGCCTGGGCCGCTCTTGGGGATAACGAAAAAGCGGCACAAACCTATGCCCCGATTCTGGTTGCGGCCAAAACCCAGCCGCCATCGATGGAAAGCGCGCTGGTGATGCGTGATGCCGCACGCTTCCAGGCCGCCAGCGGGCAGCCGCAGCAGGCGCTGGAAACTTACAAAGACGCTATGGTCTCCTCGGGCATCACCCGGCAGCGTCCGCAAGATAACGACACCTTCACTCGCCTGACCCGCAACGATGAGAAAGACGACTGGCTGAAGCGTGGCGTGCGCAGTGATGCCGCCGACCTTTATCGCCAGCAGGATGTGAACGTAACGCTCGACCACGAATACTGGGGCTCAAGCGGCACACCGGGTTACTCCGATCTGAAAGCGCACACCACGATGCTGCAAGTGGATGCTCCGCTCAGTGACGGGCGGATGTGGTTCCGTACCGATATGGTGAATATGGATGCCGGCTCGTTCAAAGATAACGGGGCGGGCTACAACGAGCGCTGGGGCACCTGTGCGAAGCACAACTGCTTTGGCAACAGAAGACAGAGCGGCAACGGCGCAAGCGTGGCCGTTGGCTGGAAAAATAATACCTGGCAAACGGACATCGGCACAACGCCGATGGGCTTTGACGTCGTGGATGTTGTCGGTGGCGTTAGCTACAGCAACGATTTGGGGCCGATTGGCTACACGGTCAATGCGCATCGTCGGCCTATCTCCAGCTCGCTGCTTTCCTTTGGCGGGCAGCGGGATCCGAATACCAAAACCGTGTGGGGGGGCGTTCGCGCGACCGGCGGTGGCGTTAGCCTGAGCTACGACAAGGGCGAGGCCAACGGCGTCTGGTCCAGCCTGAGCGCGGACACGCTGACCGGTAAAAACGTGGCCGATAACTGGCGCGTGCGCTGGATGACGGGCTACTACTACAAGCTGATAAACGAGAATAATCAGCGGCTAACCGTCGGCCTGACCAACATGGTCTGGCACTACGAAAAAGACCTCAGCGACTACTTCCTCGGCCAGGGGGGCTATTACAGCCCGCAAAAATACGTGTCGTTTGCCGTGCCGGTCATCTGGCGTAAACGCACCGAGAACTGGTCCTGGGAATTGGGCGCCTCTGGCTCCTGGTCCTATTCCCACAGCAATGCGGGCCAGCGCTACCCGCTGCGTAACCTCGTGCCTAATAATACTAACGACTACCCGGAAGATCCCTATGCTTACCCGGATCGCAACGATCCTAGTTCGGCCAGCAGCAGCAACGGCTTCGGTTATACGGCCCGAGCGCTGGTAGAGCGCCGGATCAGCTCGCACTGGTCAATCGGCGCCGGGATTGATATTCAGCAGGCCAAGGACTACACCCCAAGCCACGCGCTGATTTATGTTCGCTACTCCATGGCGGGCTGGCAGGGCGATATGGACATGCCGCCTCAGCCGCTGGTGCCTTATGCAGACTTCTGATTAGGTGTGATGCAGGACGGCGGGTTAGCCCGCCGTTTGCGACTTTTCGCTCAGAATTCGGCGCAAAATTGCCCATAAAAGCAGAATTACCCGATTCTCCCCGGGCGAGGATTAAAAAGGGTGGCAATGCAGTATACTCTGCGGGCGTAAGAATATCCTGATGCCGGGCGTGGCACAGGTTAAGCAAAAGCGGAGAGTCAGCTTGCGAGTCAGTCGTTCCCTAACGATAAAACAGATGGCTATGGTGTCAGCCGTGGCCCTGGTGTTTATTTTTATTTTTATCGTCATTCAGCTGTTCCATTTTGTGCAGCAAAATCGCTACGACACCGCCACGCAAATGGAGAAAATCGCCCACTCCGTGCGTCTTCCTCTGTCTGAGGCCATTTTGCGTGCCGATATTCCGCAGGCTGAGGCCATTCTTCATCAGATCCAGCCTTCGGGCATCATCAGCCGCGCGGATGTCGTGCTGCCAAACCAGTTCCAGGCGCTTCGCATTAGCTTTATGCCGGAGCACCAAATCCCGATGCTTATCACCCGCGTGTTTGAGCTGCCGGTGCAGATATCCCTGCCGCTTTACTCTCTTGAGCGTCCGGCTAACCCGCAGCCGCTGGCTTATCTGGTGCTGCAGGCTGATTCCTGGCGCATGTATCGCATAATTGTCAGCACGATTTCCACCCTGCTGACCACCTATTTGCTGCTGGCGCTGATTCTGACCGTGGCGATCAGCTGGTGTATTAACCGGCTGGTGGTCCATCCGATCCGTAAGATTAGCCGCGAGCTGGATAGCCTTACCCCTCAGCAAACGGGTGAGCATCAGCTCACTCTACCGCCGCTGCACCATGACGATGAGATTGGCATGCTGGTGCGTAGCTATAACCGTAATCAGCAGGTTGCCCAGCATCTTCAGCAGCAAATGAATTCGTTGAGTACCCATAACCCGATCACCGAGCTGCCAAATAAGGCGCTGCTGATGGCGCTGATTGAACAGATGGTGGCGAACGAGAAGCACGGCGCGTTAATGCTAATCGGCAGCGAAACGCTGCAGGATGCGGCCGGCGTGTTGAATGAAGAGCAGCGAGAGATGCTGCTGCTGACGCTGGTAGAAAAAATTAAAGCGGTAGTACCCGCTAATGTGGTGTTGGCCCAGCTGAGTCTGAATGACTTTGGGCTGCTTCTCTACGGAGTGAGCGACCCCTGGGATGCGATGACGCTGGCGCAGAGAGTTATGGAAACGCTCAACGCCCGTTTGCCGGTCCAGGCGCTGCAGCTGAAGCCGACGGCCAGCATGGGTATTGCGATGTTCAAGGTGGGCCTCAGCGCAGAGCAGCTTTATCGCCGGGCGGCTTCGGCAACGCTTTCGGCTCGCCGCTGCGGGAAAAACCAAATTCAGTTCTTCGATCCCGATCAAATGGAAAAAGCCCAGCGCCGACTCACCGAAGAGCACGATATTTTGAACGCGCTTGAGAAGCATAACTTTGCCGTCTGGCTGCAGCCGCAGGTGGATATGCGTGATGGTAGCGTAGTCAGCGCCGAAGTCCTGCTGCGACAGCGTCAGCCCGACGGGAGCTGGAGTCTGCCGGAAGGTCTGATTGAGCGCATCGAGGCCTGCGGGTTGATGATCACCGTCGGCAACTGGATTCTTGAAGAGTCCTGCCGCACCCTGTCTGCCTGGCAAAGCCGGGGCGTTACGTTGCCGCTGTGCGTAAACCTCTCCGCGCTCCAGCTGCTGCATGAAGCCATGGTGCCTTCGCTGTTAGAGTTACTCAGGCGTTACCGAATCCAGCCCGGCACGCTGATTCTTGAAGTGACCGAAAGCCGACGTATTGATGATCCCCAGGCGGCGGTGAATATTCTGCGGCCGCTCCGCCAGGCCGGGGTGCGTATCGCACTGGATGATTTTGGTATGGGTTACGCCAGTTTGCGCCACCTGCACCACATGAAGGCGCTGCCGATAGATGTGCTGAAGATAGACAAAAGCTTTGTCGAAGGGCTGCCGGAAGACAACGCGATGGTTGGGGTTATTATTGCGATGGCCAAAGCGCTCGACCTGAAAGTGGTGGCGGAGGGCGTGGAGCAAGAAGCCCAGCGCGAGTGGCTAGTGCAGCAGGGCGTTATCTACGCCCAGGGCTTCCTGTATGCCAAAGCACGCACCCTTGAGCAGTTTGAACGTGAATTTCTTACTGCATAAATGAAAAACAATAGTTACAAATGTTACGAGCTGGATCGGTTCAGTTCAAGTTTTTAACAATCCTGTTAACAAAATCGATCCAGGCCACTTCTGCGTTTTTTTTAGGGTGCTATGTTGAGTGCCGCAGTCATACCGGTTCCTGAGCCGGGGCTGCGGTTACTCTCCGTTCAAGGATACTCTAATGAAAACCTCACTCTTCAAAAGTCTGTATTTTCAGGTGCTGACCGCAATTGCCATCGGCATTTTGCTGGGTCACTTTTACCCGGAATTGGGTGCCCAAATGAAACCGTTTGGCGACGCGTTCGTTAAACTGATTAAAATGATTATTGCGCCCGTCATCTTCTGTACCGTGGTGACCGGGATCGCTGGCATGGAAAGCATGAAAGCCGTGGGCCGTACCGGCGCGGTAGCGTTACTGTATTTTGAAATTGTCAGCACCATTGCGCTGATTATCGGTCTTGTCGTGGTTAACGTGCTGCAGCCTGGTGCCGGAATGAACGTGGACCCGGCGACGCTGGATGCGAAAGCGGTTGCAGTTTACGCTGAACAAGCTCAGCAGCAGGGCGTTATTGCCTTCTTGCTGGACGTGATCCCGGGCAGCGTGATTGGTGCGTTTGCCAGCGGTAACATCCTGCAGGTGCTGCTGTTTGCCGTACTGTTCGGTTTTGCCCTGCATCGTCTGGGCCACAAAGGCCAGATGATCTTTAACGTCATCGAAAGCTTCTCGCAGGTTATCTTCGGCATCATCAACATGATCATGCGCCTGGCGCCTATCGGGGCGTTTGGGGCAATGGCGTTCACCATCGGTAAATATGGCGTAGGCTCGCTGGTGCAACTGGGCCAACTGATCGTCTGCTTCTACATTACCTGCCTGCTGTTTGTGATTCTGGTACTGGGTTCCATCGCCCGCGCCACGGGCTTCAACATCTTCAAGTTCATCCGCTACATCAAAGAAGAGCTGCTGATTGTGTTGGGGACATCTTCTTCCGAGTCCGTTCTGCCACGTATGCTCGATAAGATGGAGAAGCTGGGCTGCCGTAAATCCGTTGTGGGTCTGGTTATTCCAACCGGTTACTCCTTCAACCTGGACGGCACCTCGATTTACCTGACAATGGCGGCGGTGTTTATTGCTCAGGCGACCAACAGCCACATGGATATTTTCCATCAGATCACGCTGCTGGTTGTGTTGCTGCTCTCTTCTAAAGGGGCGGCTGGGGTTACCGGCAGCGGCTTCATCGTACTGGCGGCAACCATTTCTGCGGTAGGTCATCTGCCGGTTGCGGGCCTGGCGCTGATTCTGGGTATCGACCGCTTCATGTCCGAAGCGCGTGCCTTGACTAACCTGGTGGGTAACGGCGTGGCTACCGTGGTTGTTGCAAAATGGGTAAAACAGCTGGATGAAAAGCAACTTCATCAGCAGCTGGATAATCCACAATCTGACAAAAAAGTGACCGAAGTCTCCCACTAATCCGACCAATTGCCCGCAGCGACTTGCCCTCGCTGCGGGCGACTCTGCATAATTACCCCACTAAACATTCAACATTCTCTATTTTTCACTTTCTTACGTGACGTTTTCGCAGAAATGCGGTCAAACGGATTGGTGAAACGTCACCTATGTCGGTCTGCGGACGTCGAATGCCGCGCCGATGTGCTACTTTTAACCAGGATTGTTTTTAGGGGTTCACATGCAGGGCACCAAGATTCGACTTTTAGCTGGCGGGTTGCTATTAGCCGCAACGGCCGGCAACGTGCAGGCAGAAGCGCTCCAGCCGGACCCGGCCTGGCAACAGGGGACGCTCTCTAACGGCTTCCAGTGGCAGGTTTTGGCCACCCCCCAGCGCCCAAGCGACCGCGTTGAAATTCGCCTGATGGTGAATAACGGCTCGCTCACCGAAACCGCCCAACAAAGCGGTTATAGCCACTTTTTACCGCGCATGCTGCTGACGCAGACCGGCGGTCTGCCGACGAGTCAGGCGCGTTCGTTATGGCACCAAAGCAGCGATCCGGAGCGTCCACTTCCTCCGGCTATCGTCTCCTATGACTTCACGCTGTTTAACCTTAGCCTGCCTAATAACCGCAATGATTTGCTGAAAGAAGCGCTGGCGTTTATGTCGACCAACATCGGGTCGCTGGCCGTGACGTCGGCAACCGTGACTGCGGCACTGCATGTGCCGGATATGGTCGCGACCTGGCCGATGAACACCAAAGACAGCTGGTGGCGCTACCGTCTGAAAGGCTCCACGCTGCTTGGCCACGATCCGGCTGAAAACCTCAAGCGCCCGGTTGATGCCGCGCAGCTGAAAGCGTTTTACGACAAGTGGTACACCCCGGATGCCATGACCCTTATCGTGGTCGGCAACGTGGACAGCCGCAGCGTGGCGGAGCAAATCAACAAAACCTTCGGCGAACTGAAAGGCAAGCGCGACACCCCTGCGCCGGTGCCAACCCTTTCTCCGCTTAACCCTGAGCCGGTTAGCCTGATGACCGACAGCGTGCGTCAGGACAGGTTGTCTCTGATGTGGGATAACACCTGGCAGCCGATTCGTGAATCTGCGGCGCTGCTGCGCTACTGGCGTGCCGATCTGGCCCGTGAGGCGCTGTTCTGGAATGTGCAGCAAAGCCTGAGCAAAAATGGCGTTAAAGACCTTAATCTGAGCTTTGATTGCCGCGTGCTTTATTTGCGTGCCCAGTGCGGGATCAACATTGAATCCCCGAACGATAAGCTGAACGCCAGTCTTACCAGCGTCGGGCGTGAACTGCTGCGAGTGCGCGATAAAGGCCTGTCCCAGGAAGAATTCGACGCGCTGATCGCGCAGAAAAAGAATGAGCTGACGAAGCTGTTTGCCACCTATGCGCGCACCAACACCGACGTGTTGATCAGCCAGCGTATGCGTTCGCTGCAGAACCAGGTAGTTGATATTGCGCCGGAGCAGTACCAGAAGCTGCGTCAGGATTTCCTCGACAGCCTGACCGTGTCGATGCTCAACCAGGATCTGCGGCAGCAGCTGTCTCAGGAGATGTCGATGGTGCTGTTGCAGCCTAAAGGCGAGCCTGAGTACAACATGAAAGAGCTGAAAGAGACGTGGGATAAGGTGATGGTGCCAGCCGCAGCGCCGCCGGTGACCGACGATCCTAAGCAGGATGTTTCGGATATTCCTCCGGCGTCATAGTGCCTGAAAAGCCCCTCACCCCGACCCTCTCCCCATAGGGGAGAGGGGGAATTCGTGAGGACGTTTTCTTTTCGTCCCCTCTCCCTTTCAGGGAGAGGGTTAGGGTGAGGGTCAACTTATTTGGGCATCGCTTCCCGCGGAATAATCGCCCCGCGATATTGAATCACCGTGCCCGCCGTCAAATGACCGCGCTTCGCGGCCTCTTCAGCCGTACCCCCGGTTAAACGCACCGCCAGATAGCCGGCGCTAAAGGAGTCTCCTGCCGCGGTGGTGTCCACGATTTTTTCTTTTGCCAGGCGAAGCGCCGGAACGTCGAGCGCATTTTCACCTTTTACCGATACCAGACAGGACGCTGCGCCTCGTTTGATCACCACTTCTTCTACGCCTGCGGCGTGCGTCCGGTGAATCACTTCCTCTACCGGGGCGGCACCCCAGAGCGCGTCCTCATCGTCCAGCGTCAGGAACGCAATATCCGTGCAGGCCAGCATTGCCCGGTATACGCGCTGTGTCTCTTCGGGGCTGGCCCATAAGCGCGGCCGGTAGTTGTTGTCGAAAACGACCTTGCAGCCGTTCGCCCTGGCCTGTTTCAGCATCGCGAAAAGCTTCTTCCGGCTGGTGTCGTTGAGGATAGCCAGGCTAATGCCGCTCAGGTAGAGATAATCAAACTGGGCCAGCTCCGCGCATATTTCATCTGAACGCTCGCTCTCCAGCCAGAACCGCGCCGCCGCTTCGTTACGCCAGTAGTAGAACGTCCGCTCGCCGTGGCTATCGGTCTCGATGTAATACAGGCCCGGAAGGCGGTGCTCCAGACGCTGAATCAATGCCGTGTTCAGACGTTCCTGGTGCCAGGCGTCCAGCATTTGCTGGCTAAAACTGTCTTCACCGAGGGCAGTGACATAGTGCACTTCCAGCTCGCTTTCGCTGACCTGGCGGGCGAGGTAAACGGAGGTATTTAAGGTATCGCCACCAAAGCTGCGCTGCACCTGAGTGCCGTTCTGAGAGAGTTCGATCATGCATTCGCCGATCACGGCAATTTTCTGAGTGAGCATAAGAAACCTGATGATGAAATGAACAAAAAAACTGTTTTTTGGCATTCTCCGCCGGGGTGAAAAGTGAGTCAAACATTTTAAAACGGCGTTTCGAAAATTTTTGATGTGCGCCAGGTTATTGTGATTGTGACAAAAATCGCTGTAGCCCATTTTGCTGCGAAAGCGAGCATAAAGTTCTCTATTCCGACGCCGATAACCTTTCGACGAGCCATGTAGAGTCATCAGGGCAAACAGGATGTACAGATGAAGTTGAAGCAGATTACTCACCGGCTGCATACGCTTGAAGCGAGCGTTGAAAGTTTACAGGAGCGACGATTTTGGCTGCAGTGCCAGCGCCGCTATACCTTTCAGCCGATTTATAAGACAGACGGGAAATTAATGGCAGTTGAGCTGCTCACGGTGGTCACGCATCCTGCTGAGGCTGAGGTGCGTATTCCCCCCGATCGCTATTTCTCTTCTATCCCCAGCCGCCAGCGTATTGCGGTGGTGGAAGAGCAACTGCGTCTGCTGGAAGCCTGGGAACAGACCTTTATCGGGCACAACATCCTGGCCTCGGTCAACGTTGATGGCCCAACTCTGATTGCCATGAAGCAGCATCAGCCGATCCTCGATTTGATCGCGAAGCTGCCGTGGGTGCGCTTTGAGCTGGTGGAGCATATCAACTTGCCACAGTCGGCAACGCTGGCCGGTATGCATGAGTTTGGCCCGCTTTGGCTGGATGACTTTGGTACAGGTCTTGCCAATTTCTCCGCGCTGAGCGAAGTCCGCTATGACTACATCAAAGTGGCGCGTGAGCTTTTCATCATGCTGAGAAAAAGTGATGAAGGGCGTAATTTGTTTACCATGCTGCTGCAATTAATGAACCGCTATTGCAAGGGCGTGATTGTCGAAGGTATTGAAACGGTTGAAGAATGGAGAGATGTTCAGCCTTCACCTGCTTATGCGGCGCAAGGTTATTTCCTGTCTCGCCCCGTGCCTTTCGAAAATCTGGAAAACGTTCTGATTCGCCTCCCCTGATGCCGTTTCGGTCATGCTGAACTATCTTTTAGTCAGGCAGACCGGCATCAGGAGAGGTAAGAAGGATGACAAGAACGGGTAAAATTAGTAGCGCAGTCGCCGGGATTTTCTTGTTGTTGGTTGTCGTAGCGATCGTGGTGATTGCGACGTTTGACTGGAACCGGCTGAAACCAACCATCAACCAAAAAGTCTCGACAGAACTGAACCGCCCCTTTGCCATTCGCGGCGATTTGGGGATTGTTTGGGAACGTAATAAAGACGAATCTGGCTGGCGCAGCTGGGTGCCGTGGCCGCATGTTCATGCCGAAGATATTCTTCTTGGCAACCCGCCTGACATTCCCGAAGTGACCATGGTTCATCTCCCCCGCGTGGAGGCAACGCTGGCCCCGCTTTCACTGCTAACCAAAACGGTTTATATCCCCTGGATAAAGCTGGTTGAGCCCGATGTGCGTATTATCCGGCTGTCGGCAAAAAACAATAACTGGACCTTTAATCTTGCCAGCTCAGGCGACAACGATCCGAATCAAAAGTCCTCCGGCTGGTCCTTCCGGCTGGATAATATTTTGTTCGATAAAGGGCGGATCGCGGTGGACGACAAGGTCACGAAAGCCGATCTGACGATCCTGGTTGATCCGCTGGGTAAACCGCTGCCGTTCAGCGAAGTGTCCGGCCAAAAGCCGCAGGGCAAAGATGCGGCGAAAGCGGCAGACTATGTTTTCGGCCTGAAAGTGAATGGCCGCTACAACGGCCAGCCGGTGGAGGGCAGCGGTAAAATTGGCGGTATGCTGGCGCTGCGTAGCGAAAGCGACAGCGCATTCCCGGTACAGGCCGATGTGCGTTCGGGTACGTCGCGTGTGGCCTTCGCTGGCACCGTTAACGATCCGATGAAAATGGGTGGCGTCGATCTCCGGCTCAAATTTTCCGGGGATTCTCTCGGCAATCTTTACGCGTTGACCGGCGTGCTGCTGCCGGATACGCCCCCGTTTGAAACGGACGGCCACCTGCTGGCAAAAATCGACACGGAGAAAGGCTCCGTCTTCCGCTATCAGGATTTTAATGGGCGCATTGGCGACAGCGATATTCACGGTTCCCTGACCTACAGCCAGGGTAAACCACGGCCTAAACTCGAGGGAGACTTAGTCTCTAAACAGCTGCGGCTGGCCGATTTAGGGCCGCTGATTGGTGTTGACTCAGGGAAGGGCGCAGAGAAGACGAAAAAAGCTAAACAGCAACGCGGTGACACGACGGTACAGCCCGCCGACAAAGTGCTGCCTTACGATCGCTTTGAGACGGATAAATGGAACGTGATGGACGCCGATGTGCGCTTTAAAGGACAGCGCATTGAGCACAGCGGCACGCTGCCGCTGAGCGACCTGACCACCCACGTAATTCTGAAGAACGCTGATCTTCGCCTGCAGCCGCTGAAATTCGGCATGGCGGGCGGCTCCATCAATGCCAACATCCACCTTGAGGGCGATAAAAAGCCGATGCAGGGGAAAGCGGATATCCAGGCGCGCCGTCTGCAGCTGAAGCAGCTTATGCCGAAGGTTGAGTCGATGCAGAAAACGCTCGGCGAACTGAACGGTGACGCTAATCTGAGCGGGCGGGGTAACTCGGTTGCTGCGCTGCTGGGTACCAGTAACGGTAGTTTGAAGCTATTGATGAATGACGGGCTTATCAGCCGTAACCTGATGGAAATCGTCGGCCTCAACGTGGGCAACTACATTGTCGGCAAGATTTTTGGCGATGATGAGGTGCGGATCAACTGTGCCGCCGCGAACTTGGATTTGCGCAACGGGATCGCGACGCCGAGAATTTTTGCCTTTGATACTGAAAACGCGCTGATTAACGTTACCGGCAGCACCAACTTCGCCAGCGAGCGCCTGGATTTGACCATCGATCCGGAGAGCAAAGGTATTCGTATTATTACGCTGCGTTCCCCGCTCTATGTGCGCGGTACGTTCAAGAGTCCGGATGCGGGCGTGAAGCCGGGACCATTGATTATCCGTGGCGCAGTGGCCGCAGCGCTTGCAACGCTGGTCACCCCGGCGGCGGCTCTGGCTGCGTTGATATCGCCTTCTGAAGGGAGCGAAAATCAGTGCCGGACGATTTTGGGGCAGATGAAGAAGTGAGGCTTCCCTTCACCCCGGCCCTCTCCCCGAAGGGGAGAGGGGGAAAGAAAAGACCCGCGGTCAGCTGAGAAGCTAAAACTGACTTTTAGCCGGGTTTCTCCTCTCGTCCCCTCTCCCTTTTAGGGAGAGGGTTAGGGTGAGGGTAAAAATTACAGCGACTGGTGGCGGGTCTCTTTACTCAGCAGCAGCGCAATCAGCGTCAGTGCAGACATCGCCGCCAGATAAACGCCGACATAGAACAGGCCGTAATTAGCCTGCAGCCAGGTGGCGATATAGGGTGCGACAGACGCGCCAAGAATGGATGCGACGTTGTAAGAGAATGATGCGCCGGTATAGCGTACTTCCGTCGGGAACATCTCCGGCAGCAGCGCGCCCATTGGGCCAAAGGTCAGCCCCATCAGGCTCAGGCCAATCAGCAGGTAGGCCATCACCAGCGCCTGGTTGCCGGAGCCCAGCAGCGGTGGGAAGACGAACAGCGCAAACAGGATCATCAGGCTGGTTATTACAATCATGCTCTTACGGCGGCCAAAAGCATCCGCCAGATAACCTGCAATCGGCACCATCACGCCAAAGCCAATCACCGCCATCATTAGCATCCACAGCACTTCATTGCGCGAGAAGCCGAGGCCCGCCGGTACTGGCGCGGTGCTGAAGGTCATGGAATAGACCGTCATGATATAGAACAGCGTATAGGTCGCCAGCATGATGAAGGTGCCGAGAATTGTCGCCTTCAGGTGTTTGGTCAGCAGCGTGCCCAGCGGGACTTTGACCTGCTTCCCGGCTTTGGCAATCTTCGCGAAAACAGGCGTTTCATGCAGCGAAACGCGGACATAAAGCCCGATAATGACCAGCACCGCAGAGAGAATGAACGGTACACGCCAGCCCCAGGACATGAATTGCTCGTCGGTCAGCAGCCACGAAAGCAGCAGGAAAGTACCGTTGGCAAAGAAGAAGCCGATCGGCGCGCCGAGCTGCGGGAACGAGCCGTACAGCGCGCGTTTGCGCGGTGGCGCGTTCTCAGTGGCCAGCAACGCCGCACCTCCCCATTCGCCGCCCAGGCCAAGACCCTGGCCAAAACGGGCCAGCGCCAGCAGCAGCGGGGCGAAGATACCGATACTGGCATAGCCCGGCAGCAGGCCGATGACGACGGTGGAAATCCCCATTGTGAGCAGGGAAGCCACCAGCGTCACTTTGCGGCCAACGCGGTCGCCGAAGTGGCCGAATAGCGCCGAACCAATCGGGCGAGCCACAAAGGCGATGGCGAAAGTGGCGAGAGACTGTAGCGTGGCAGCCGTCGGATCACCCTGCGGGAAGAAGATGTGCGGGAAGACAATCACCGCTGCGGTGGCATAGATATAAAAGTCGAAGAATTCGATGGCCGTACCGACCAGCGAAGCAACAACGACTTTTCCGCGTGAGTTTACGGGCGTAGCGTCAGCCCCGGTATCGAGAGTTGTGGCAACGGATGCTTGCATAGATTTTTCTTATTTATGGCGAACGAAAGTCCATTTACGCATAGCAAAAGAAGCATTTCAACGCGCCGCGCCGGGCGAAATGGCTCAAAAAACGCGCATTAAGTGGATAATTTTTAAGCCTGACCGTAATCTTCTATGAAATGCTTCACAAAATTTTCAAAATAGAGAATAAAACTGGTTTTAGGTTAAATAAAAGTTACCAGTTAGATTTATCTGCTGAGTCAGTGGGGTGATCCCAGCGAGCGCAAAAACTCGCTATCTCCCCGGACTGAAATTCCGGCAGGTGGGTCATTAACTTCTCCAGCGGCCAGTCCCACCAGGCAATGCGCCGCAGGCTTTCAACGACCTCCTGCGGGAAGCGGTTGCGGATGGGTTTCGCCGGCACGCCGCCTACGATGGTATACGGCGGCACATCTTTGCTGACCACCGCGCCCGCGGCAAGTACAGCGCCGTCCCCAACGGTGACGCCGGGCAGGACGATAACGCCGTGGCCAATCCACACGTCGTGACCAATCACCACCCTGTCCTCCCGGCGATGCGCAAAGAATGAGGTATCCCGGCCAACATCGGTGGCGTAGTACTCAGGGCAGTAGGTAAAGCGGTGCTGTGAGGGGCGATCCATCGGGTGATTGGGGGCGCCCAGCCGGACATGGTTGGCAATGGCGGTGAACTTGCCGATCTCGCTGTCGGCCACGCAGCAGTGTTCCCCGAGGTAGGAGAAGTCGCCCAGGGTGCTGTATTCCAGCACGCTGTTGGCGAGTATTTCACACTGTTCACCGACGTGTGTTTCGCGCAGGCGAACGCTGGGGTCAATAACCGTTTTCTGGAGTTTGGGAGCGGAGGCTGTTGTCATAGCATGGTCTCTGGTCGGAGGTTTAGACAAGTGGGCCTGCTAACCTGAAGGTCGGCAGGCCACCTATCCTGACCGGAAATCATGACAGGATTATTTATGCGTTTTCCCGGGCATCCTCGGGTCGTCTTTGTATTCTGCGGTGGCAATCCAGGCCGCGCAGAACAGCGTCAGGCGGGCAAAGAAATAGAAGAAGGCCATCAGCCCCAGCACCGAACCAAAAGCAGCCCCGGAAGGCGAGCTGACCAGCTTCGGTAGGCTGTAGGTCATGATGATTTTAATCACCTCAAAGCCGATAGCCGCAATCAGCGTGCCGCGAATGAGCGCCTTGCGGCGCGGGCGGTGGCGCGGCAGACGCCAGAAGATCCAGAAGAACAACAGGTAGTTGGCAAAAATCGAAATGGCCAGGCCCACCATGTGCCAGGCCGGTTTGAGCCACTCGATGTCGCCAAGGTGCAGCAACCCTATCAGTAGCGCCTGGGCTGAACCGGAAATAGAGGTGATCGACAGCGTCACGATCAGCGCAACCAGCAGGCCAATCAATGAAATAAAGTCTCGCAGGTATTTTACCCAGAATTTTTCCTGATCCTGCGGGCTGCGTTCCCACTTATCCCGTGACTGGGCACGCACCGCTTCACGCAGGTTGCCCATCCAGTTAATACCGGAGTAGAGGGCAATCAGCAGCCCCACCAGGCCAACGGTGGTGCGCTGCTGAACCGCGGTATTGATGGTGTTTTTAAGCGTGGCGGCAAGCGTCGGGTCGCTGACGTTCTCAAGGATTTTGGCAAAAATGTCTTCGAGCAGCGTTGGATGGGAGGCAAGCACATAGCCACCTGCCGCGAAGGCCACCATCATGATGGGGATCAGCGACAAAAACGAGAAGTAGGTAATGGCGGCGCCAAACTGGTTCCCCAGCCGGTCATTAAAACGTTCGGCGGCGCGGAGCAGGTGGGCAATTATCGGCTGCCTGACCGTTTTGTTGACAGCGGAAATGGTGCTGTTCACTGCGGCATTGCTGGTTTTAAGCTTCACCAGCGGTTCGTTCTCCGCGGGTTGGCTCTGAGCTTGTTCCTGCTGAGTCTCAAGAGCGACAACAGGCTCGTACTCGAGCTCGTTGGTAGGGCGTTTTTCACGGTTATCCGGCGTTGTCATCGGGTCAATTTTCCTTTTGCTGTGGCAGGATCTTAAGGAAATTATAGCCATAACGCTAATCGACATAGGCTTTGAGTACGCCGCTTAGCCATTCCATAAACAAATGTACCCGCCGGGAGAGGTTGCGACGATGCGGATAAAGCAGCGAAATCGGCATCGGTTCGGCGCGGTACTGAGGAAGAATTTCGACAAGGCTGCCTTCCTTTAGCTGGGCTTTCACGCCCACGCGGGGGACCTGGATAATACCCAGTCCGGCGGCGCAGGCGGCCTGGTAGGTTTCCGTGCTGTTGACGGTGATCAGGCCGCCGGTTTTCACCCACTGCGTTGTTTTATCCAGCCAGACTTCAAAGCCCTGCGGGCGAGTACCGAGGTTTTGGGCGTAATGCACCAGCGCGTGCGAAGCCAGATCGTCCAGGCTTTCAGGATAGCCAAAGCGGCTCAGGTAGTCCGGACTGGCGCAGTTGATCATGGTGAATTTCCCCAGCGGCCTGGCCACCAGGCCCGAGTCTTTGAGGTGGCCCACGCGCACCACGCAGTCAAATCCTTCCCGGACAACATCCACCATTCTGTCGCTGCTGCTAAGCTCTAGCTCTATGCCCGGGTACTGTTGCAGGAACCCAGGCAGTTTCGGAATGATCAAGCCGCGAGCCAGCGTAACGGGCATATCGACCCTGATTCGCCCACTGACGCTGGCGGGATCGGTCTGGAACAGACCGTCGAGTTCATCGAGGTTAGTTAACAGATCGCGGCAGCGCTCGTAATAGACCATGCCGTCCTGGGTGAGCTGCACCCGGCGAGTGGTGCGGTGCAGCAGGCGCGTACCGAGCGAGGTTTCCAGCGCCTGAACCTGGCGCGAAACGCTGCCCTTTGGCAGCCCCAGCGTGTCTGCGGCGCGGGTAAAACTCTCCAGCTCCGCAACGCGCACGAAAAGCTGCATTGCGTGTATTTTATCCATCTTATCACCACATTGTTGCTTTCAATGAAACAGTGAGGCGCATCTGGCCGTATTTATTGATTTTGTATCAGCTAATAAGCTGTATCTCAATTACCTGACAGCCAAATAAGGGGTTTATCATGAGTCAACGCATTGCTTTAGTCACCGGCGGCAGCCGCGGATTAGGGAAAAACGCAGCGCTGAAGCTGGCCGCACGCGGAATCGGTATCCTGCTGACCTATAATAGCCAGCGTCAGGAAGCCGAAGATGTGGTACGCGAAATTGAGCAAAAAGGCGTGAAAGCTGCAGCAATTCAGCTTAACGTCGGCGATTCATCAACCTTTGCCGGATTTGTTGAACAGGTGAAAGAAACGCTGCGCAATGTCTGGCAGAGAGATAGGTTTGATTATTTACTGAACAACGCAGGGATCGGTCTTGAAGCGTCGTTTGCCGAGACCACCGAAGCGCAGTTCGATGAGATTATGAATATTCATCTGAAAGGGCCATTTTTCCTGACTCAGCGCCTGCTGCCGCTGATTAAAGACGGCGGCCGCATTCTGAATGTCTCCACCGGCCTGACCCGCTTCTCACTGCCGGGTAAAGCCGCCTACGCCACGATGAAAGGGGCGATGGAAGTGTTGACCAAATATCAGGCCAAAGAGCTTGGCTCGCGTGGGATTGCGGTGAATATCATTGCGCCAGGCGCTATCGCCACCGATTTTAGCGGTGGGATTGTGCGCGACAACGAGCATGTTTCTAAGGCCATTGCGGCACAAACCGCGCTGGGGCGTGTAGGCCAGCCGGATGATATTGGCGATGCGATTGCGGCTATTCTCAGCGATGAGACCGGCTGGATGAACGCACAGCGGATTGAAGTGTCCGGCGGGATGTTCCTTTAGTTTTTTGGCCGCTCACCGGCAGCTGACTCTCACCCTCTCCCTAAAAGGGAGAGGGGCGACCCCTACGCCGTAATTTCCCAGCCCCGCGCTTTCCACAAGCCCGGCAACTCTGCCAAATCGGTAAACGTCGTCACCTTTGGGTGATCGATTGGTTTGTTATGCGGATCGGCACAGAAATAAAATACCTCCATCCCGGCCGCAATCCCCGACTGCGCTCCCGCCATAGAATCGTCCACCAGAATGCAGCGCTCTACGTCCATGTTCATCTGTTCCGCCGCGTGGAACATCAGGGCCGGATCCGGCTTCCAGCGTTGAATGTCGTACCCGCTGTACAGGGCACCCGGGAAGTAGTCGAGCATCCCGGTTTTTCCGAGAGAGTGCTGCATTTTGCTCACCGGGCCGTTAGACACCACGCACATCGGCTTGTTGATTTGCGCCAGTAGCGTGTTTGCCCCGGCGATTTCCTGAAGTTCGCTGTCAAACAGGCGGGCAACTTCGGCGCGGTAAATAACTTCCAGTTCGAGCTTAGGCAGGCTGGTGCCGTACTCAGCGTTGATTGTGTCGATAATTTCGTAGAGTTTGACGCCTTTGAAGGTTTTGAAAACATCATCCAGCGCAAGTTGAATGCCGTATTGCGCAAACATATGTACGTAGGCTTTGGAGCAGATGACCTCGCTGTCGACCAGCGTTCCATCGCAGTCAAAAAACACCGCTTCTATCCGGGACATGCCATTTCCTTTCTCTCAGGTTTAACGTTTACTCTATGCTTTTTGCGCAACGCAATCGATCCCGTTGCGGTAATTTCAGCGAAAAAAGTAGATGATTTGCGTTATCCCCCGCCAATTTTGGTATAGGATAGCGGCGTATTTTTTCCTCTTTTAGTTCGGAAACCGATAATGAGCCAACCACAGTCCACTCCGGAAACAACCCCGGGGCTGCTCGAACGCGCGTTCAAATTACGCGAACACGGTACTAACGCCCGCACCGAGGTGATCGCCGGGTTCACCACCTTCCTGACGATGGTGTACATCGTTTTTGTTAACCCACAAATCCTCGGCGCTGCCGGGATGGATACCCAGGCGGTATTCGTCACGACCTGCCTGATTGCCGCCTTTGGCAGCATTCTTATGGGGATTTTCGCCAATCTGCCGGTGGCGCTGGCGCCGGCGATGGGTCTGAACGCCTTCTTCGCCTTCGTGGTTGTTGGCGCGATGGGCTTGTCCTGGCAAGTCGGCATGGGCGCTATTTTCTGGGGCGCAGTGGGCCTGCTGCTGCTGACCATTTTCCGCGTTCGCTACTGGATGATAGCGAATATCCCGCTTGGTCTGCGCGTCGGCATCACCAGCGGTATCGGCCTGTTTATCGGCATGATGGGGCTGAAAAATGCCGGGATCATCGTAGCCAATAAAGAGACGCTGGTTAGCATCGGGAACCTGACCTCCCACAGCGTACTGCTGGGGGCGCTGGGCTTCTTTATCATTGCGATTCTCGCTTCTCGTAATATTCACGCGGCGGTGCTGGTTTCTATCGTGGTGACCACGCTGCTGGGCTGGCTGCTGGGCGACGTGCAGTATCACGGTATCGTCTCTGCGCCACCGAGCGTGAGCAGCGTTGTCGGGCAGGTGGATTTAGCCGGTTCGCTAAATCTGGGTCTCGCAGGCGTGATTTTCTCCTTCATGCTGGTGAACCTGTTTGACTCCTCCGGCACCCTGATTGGCGTGACGGATAAAGCCGGGTTAACCGACGAAAAGGGCAAATTCCCGCGCATGAAGCAGGCGCTGTTCGTGGACAGTATCTCTTCCGTGACCGGCTCGTTCTTCGGTACTTCTTCGGTTACCGCCTACATCGAAAGCTCTTCCGGTGTTTCCGTCGGGGGCCGCACCGGCCTGACGGCTATCGTGGTTGGTCTGCTGTTCCTGCTGGTTATATTCCTGTCGCCGCTGGCGGGCATGGTGCCGGCATACGCGGCCGCAGGGGCGCTGATTTACGTTGGCGTGCTGATGACCTCAAGCCTGGCTCGCGTGAAGTGGGATGACCTCACCGAAGCGGTACCGGCGTTTATCACCGCCGTGATGATGCCGTTCAGCTTCTCCATTACCGAAGGCATCGCGCTGGGCTTTATTTCCTACTGCATCATGAAGCTTGGGACTGGCCGCTGGCGCGAACTGAGCCCGTGCGTCCTCATCGTGGCGCTGCTGTTTGTGCTCAAAATTGTGTTTGTTGACTAAAGCCAGACGCTAAAAACAACAACGCCAGTCGAATGACTGGCGGTATATCGATGACAAACAGCCGAAAACGTGATTTTCGGCTGTTTGGGGCAAACCAGAGAACACAATTCATTGTGTTTGTTAGACCCGGGTTCAGTCTTTTAAAGACAATGAATTCTGCAAGTAAGCCTCGCGCCAGTCGAATGACTGGCGTTTTTTTTGGCCTGGACTCAGGCTTTGACGCGCTTGATGTAATCGCCAAAGGCGGTGAGCTGCCCGGTCAGATGGTCGAGCGTGCTTTGATCGACCACTTCGCCGCTCTGCGGGTCAACTTTGTTCTGAATCACGCCGCCCATAAACTCAGGCTTGTTCATCACCATCGCATCCAGGAATACGAGGATCTGGCGCAGGTGATACTGGCAGCGTGCACCGCCGATAGCGCCCATGGAGCTGGTTTGAATCAGCACTGGCTTGCCGGCGAGCGGCTGTTCAGGCAGACGAGAAAGCCAGTCGATGGCATTTTTCAGGCCACCCGGCACGGAATAGTTATATTCAGGCGTCACAATCACCACGCCATCAGCCTGGCGGATTTGCTCGGCAATGGCTTCCACGCTCTGGGGGAAACCTTCTTCCTGCTGGATGTCTGCATCGTACAGCGGGATATCGCCGATGGATGGCAGGGCGTCTATCTGCATGCCTGCCGGAGCGATGTTCGGCAGCGTACGGGCGACCATCGCGTTAAATGAACCCTTACGCAGGCTCCCCAGTAAAGTCACTATCTTCAACGAATCAGACATTGGTACTCCTTTAAGTGTCAGGACGTTCGGGAAAATGTGTTATGCGGCGTGGCTATCTCTGATGATATACCCGTCAGGCGGATGATGCGCGCCTGAGCGCTTCGGCTTCGGGCTTCGGCATCCGGCAGAGCGTTCCAGCCCTGCTGGCCATCGAATTCCCACAGCTTCAGGCGCTCTACGCCTGGCGCAACGGTACAGCCCCAGATAAGGATGTCTTCCGCATCGCTGATAGCTTCAATATGCGGCTCGTTTATGACGCGTAGGCGACCTGAGCCCGGCAATAATTGTAGCGTGCTCAGGCTGGTCTGGGGGTTGTCGGTCAGTTTCAGGATGCTACGGCGCAGGGTGTGCAACTGGGTGCGGGCTTCATTAGGATCGTTTTGGTTGTTGATCCAGGTGATTTCGCTGCTGCTGGACTGAGACGGCGGCACAACCGGGGAGGGTGCCTGGAAACTGCGGCGGAGCTCCATGTCCAGCCCGCAGCGGCCTTCAGTCGCCAGCAGCACGCCCACCATGTTACCGGCATAGGCGATACTAAAATCAGGCAGCGCCGCGTCGGCAAAGCGTGGGCGTCCTGCGGTAGAAGTAATGATTTGCGGCAGGCGTTGGGTGCCGTAAAGCATAAACATCATCTCTGCGACCAGCGTACGCGACGCGAGATAGCGCGTGCGGCGATGTTCTGGCATCAGGCTGGCAGCGTTAAGGACTTCGTCGCTCAGCCGGGGTGAGGTGAGGTTGGGAGGGTTCAGAGCCCATCTTGCAAAATGCGTTGCCATTTGTCGCTCCGTGATAATGGTCAATAGATACGGTTGTTATTCCAGCTTGCCGTGCCTGCGTGGTATTGAAGATAATAAAAGCGATCAACAGGTTACATAGTAATCTCTGTTTGAATGGTCTGTCATTGATACCACTCCCACAAATAACCTATTTTTTGTTCGATATATTATATATGCGAAAAAAATATCTATCCCGAAATGTTTTTCTTAAAGAGAGGGTAAAGTTCCAGAAATTTTAATATCTCATTGAAAATAATATTTTATTTCAGGAATTGATGATTTCCTGCTTGTCGTTGCCAGCCTAGGGCAGTGGCGAGTGCTACAGAAAGGAAAAGAGATAGTCTGGCGGTCTTTTTAGCGCATAAAGTTGGGACTGAAAAGAAACACCAAGGCGGTTGCCTTGGTGTTTTCGGTTTTGTGAATCAGATGTGCAAGTGGGACTAGCGGCATTCTGGTACCGGTGTCGGCAGCGGGCGCCCAGCGAAACAGGCATCTACGTTATCGACCACCAATTGGGTCATTGCCCGGCGTGTGGACCAGGTGGCGCTGCCCATGTGTGGGGTCAGTACGACATTGTCTCTTTCCAGTAGACCACCTGACACATGAGGCTCATTTTCGTAAACGTCCAGTGCCGCCCCGCCTAGCGTTCCTGCCTCCAGCGCCTGAATCAGCGCCTGCTCGTCTACCACAGACCCGCGGGAGATATTGATTAGAATGCCTTCGGCACCCAACGCATCCATTACCCCGCGATCGACCAGATGACGGTTACCTGCTCCGCCCGGTGTACAAACCACCAGATAGTCGCTATCCGCCGCCAGCTTTGCCAGGCTGTCATGCCAGGTGAAAGGCACGCCCTCCTGACGCTGACGGTCGGTATAAGCTATGTGCATATCGAATGCCGCAGCGCGTTTGGCGATAGCGTGACCGATGCGCCCCAGGCCGAATATCCCCAGGCGTGAACCTGAAACGCGGCGGGTCCAGGGATACAGATTATTTTGCCAGCCACCCCTTTCAATAAAGCGCTGCGCACCCGGGATCTGGCGCGAAGCGGAAATCATTAACCCCATCGCCAAATCGGCTACGTCGTCGGTCAGTACGTCGGGGGTATGCGTAACCTTCACGCCCAGCTCTCTGGCCGCCAATGCGTCCACGCCGTCATAGCCTACGCCAAACACCGCCAGCAGTGTCAGATTTGGCAGCGACCGGAAGAACTCCCGGGTGACTGTTGCCTCGCCGCTACTGAGCGCAACACGAAATTCCGGTGCCAGGGCGGTAAATTCCTCAGGCGTAAGACTGTCATAACGATAGATGTCGTAGCGCTGATTTAGCTGCTCAAGCAGCATCTCCGGTACGTCAAATTGCTGCAATATTTTTTGTTTCATCGGCTATATCTCGGTGGATGTGGGTTTATGCGGTGTAGTGCGCGGCGGACGTGAAACGATGATGCCAATGATGCCGCCAACGATCAGCGCGACGGCGATCAGTAGCAGCCCGGAGTGATAGCTGTTGGTAGCGTCTTTGATTTTCCCCAAAATCGGTGGCAGGCCCAGGCCGGCGAAGTTGGCGATGGAATTGATAAAGGCGATGGAGGCGGCGGCGGCGACGCCAGCCAGTTTCTCGGTGGTGACCGCCCAAAACACCGGCAGTAGGGCGAAATTGAAGCCCACGCTGAGTATCAGTAGCACGTAGGCCACGAGCATGTTGCTACAGAATATCGCCGCTGCCAGTAGCAGCCCTGAGATAATCAGCGGCAGCCCCAGGTGCAGAGGCCGCTCGCGGGTGATATCTGAATGGCGGCCGTTAAAGTACATAAACAGGCAGGCGAAGATGAAAGGCACGGCGGCGAGGACACTAATCACGAAGTTGCTCTGATCCACCACCATACTTTTCAGGATTAACGGCAGGAAAAGGGTAATACCGATGGAGCCGAAGGCCTGCAGGAACCATACCAGGCTAAGGAGCAGCACGATTTTATTTCGCAGGGCGGATACCCAGCTGTGCTGGTGGCCGACGATGGCGCTGGCGTTATCCCGCGTAACCTGGTTGACCAGCCAGGTTTTTTGCTCGGGTGTCAGCCATTTGGCGTGATTCGGGGTGTCGGGCAACTTCCAGAGCACCATACAGCCCATAATAATCGCCGGTATCCCCTCGATGGCAAACAGCCAGCGCCAGCCGACAATGCCGCCCAGCCCGTCCATGTTCAGCAGCAGCCCGGAGATAGGCAGGCCAATAACCGAGGCCGCCACCGAGCCCATATAGAAGAAGGACATGGCGCGGGCGCGGTTACTCTTTGGGAACCAGCAGGCGATGTAGTAGATGATACCGGGGGTAAAGCCCGCCTCCGCCATACCCAGCAGGAAGCGCATCACATACAGCTGGTTGGCGCTTTGGATAAACGCCATCCCGGTGCTGGCAATGCCCCATGTCACCATGATGCGGGCTATCCACAGCCGTGCTCCGACTTTGGTCATCAGAATATTACTGGGGAGCTCAAAAATGATGTAGGAGACATAGAATATGCCGACGCCCAGCCCGTACATGCTGGCCGTTAACCCTAAATCAGCGTTCATTTGCAAGGCGGCGATAGAGATGTTGGTCTTATCCAGATTCGCAATGAAGTAACAAAGCACAACGAACGGAATAATTTTTGCGTTAATTTTAGTGAGCGTAGAGCTATGTAATTGATCGTTCATAAGCAATCCTTTCAAAAATTGCCGCAGGGATGTCCGGACGGCAAAAAAATGAAAGGACAGTTTAATATTTGCTCAATTCTTGTATTACAAGATTGGTCACATAAATAGTGTTTGTATTACAAGATGGGCATAAAAAGAACAAAACGGCATCGGAAGATGCCGTCTGTGAGATGTTGGTATCGTGGGCGTGTGCGCTTATTTCCCGATACAGAAGCTCGAGAAGATACGCCCTAACAGATCGTCAGAGCTGAATTCACCGGTGATTTCACTTAAGTTCTGCTGGGCCAGACGCAGCTCTTCCGCCAGCAATTCTCCGGCCCAGGCACCCAGCAACTGGGCTTTGCCCTGCTGCAAATGGGTTGCGGCCTGCTCTAGCGCCTGCAGGTGGCGGCGACGGGCGAGGAAGCCACCTTCCATGTTTGTTTCGAAGCCCATACTCTCTTTCAGATGGGCGCGCAGCACTTCGACACCTTCGCCGGTACGGGCGGAGAGCCTGACAAGTGAGTGACCACTTACTTCTGAAAGGCCCAGCGTTTCGCCAGTAACGTCCGCTTTATTACGCACCACGGTAATCGGTAAACGTTCCGGCAGACGAGCGATGAAATCTGGCCAGATAGCCGCCGGATCAACGGCGTCGGTGGTGGTGCCGTCCACCATGAACAACACGCGATCCGCCTGCTCAATCTCTTTCCAGGCACGCTCAATCCCGATTCGTTCCACTTCATCGCTGGCTTCGCGCAGGCCCGCGGTATCGATGATATGCAGCGGCATTCCGTCGATATGAATATGTTCGCGCAGCACATCACGCGTGGTGCCCGCAATATCAGTGACGATGGCGGCTTCACGCCCGGCCAGCGCGTTTAGCAGGCTGGATTTACCGGCGTTAGGGCGCCCGGCAATAACCACCTTCATCCCTTCACGCAGCAGGCTGCCCTGACGAGCTTCGGCGCGCACCGCATCGAGGTCGCCAATGACCCGGTGCAGCTGGGCTTCGATTTTACCGTCAGAGAGGAAGTCGATCTCTTCGTCCGGGAAGTCGATAGCCGCTTCCACGTAAATGCGCAGGTGAGTCAGCGCTTCTACCAGATGGTTAATTCGTGCGGAGAAAGCGCCCTGAAGCGAGTTGAGCGCCGAGCGAGCGGCCTGCTCGGAACTGGCGTCGATCAGGTCGGCAATTGCTTCTGCCTGCGCCAGGTCGAGCTTATCGTTCAGGAATGCACGCTCGGAAAACTCGCCGGGGTTGGCGATGCGCAGGCCTGGCAGCGTCAGAATGCGTTTTAACAGCAGGTCGAGGATAACCGGGCCGCCGTGTCCCTGCAGCTCAAGTACGTCTTCACCGGTGAAGGAGTTCGGGCCAGGGAACCATAGCGCAATGCCCTGATCCAGCGCGCTGCCGTCGGCATCGCGGAACGGGAGGTAGTCCGCGTAGCGCGGCTTGGGCAGTTTGCCAAGGACCGCTTCTGCGACCTCGCGCGCCTGACGGCCGGAAATACGCAGGATACCTACGCCACCGCGCCCCGGCGGCGTCGCCTGGGCAATGATAGTGTCATGATTGCTCATCGTTTATCTCTGACCTTGAATCAAAAAGAAAAAGGCGGTCAGTGACCGCCTTTCATGTACATAACGCTAAATATTATCAGGTCTTTTTCTTGTCGCGGCTATGCAGGCCACGCTTTTCCAGACCGCGATAAATCAGCTGTTGCTGAAGGATGGTCACCAGGTTGCTGACGATATAGTACAGCACCAGACCTGACGGGAACCACAGGAAGAACACGGTGAAGATGACCGGCATAAAGGTCATGATCTTCTGCTGCATCGGGTCGGTTACGGTGGTCGGCGACATCTTCTGGATGAAGAACATCGTGGCGCCCATCAGAATCGGCAGGATGTAGTACGGGTCCTGTGCAGACAGGTCATGGATCCACAGTGCAAACGGCGCGTGGCGCAGTTCAACGGAGCCCATCAGCATGTAGTACAGCGCCAGGAAGATTGGCATCTGGATGATCAGCGGGAAGCAGCCGCCCAGCGGGTTAACCTTCTCAGCTTTGTACAGCGCCATCATTTCCTGGCTCATACGCTGCTTGTCGTCACCGATACGCTCACGCATGGCCGCCAGTTTTGGCTGCAGCATACGCATTTTGGCCATCGAGGTGTACTGCGCTTTGGTCAGCGGGTACATGATGCCACGAACGATAAAGGTGATAACGATAATGGAGAAGCCCCAGTTACCGATGAAGCTGTGGATAAATTTCAGCAGCTTAAACAGTGGCTGAGAGATGAACCACAGCCAGCCGTAATCCACGGTCAGGTCAAGGTGTGGCGCAACGGCAGCCATTTTGTCCTGAATTTCCGGACCTACCCACAGGGTGCTGCCCATCTGAGCCGTCTGGCCAGGCTGAACGATCTGCGAGGCAGACTTATAGCCAATTGCCGCAACGTCGTTGTTCAGCTTGGTGGTGTAGAAGTTGTTTGCGCCCTGAGTATGCGGCACCCATGCGGTAGCAAAGTACTGCTGCAGCATCGCCACCCAACCGCTGTTGGCATTGACGTTCAGGTTTTCACCGTCGGCAATGTTGTCGAACTTAACTTTTTCGTATTTCGCGTCCGGGGTGGAGTAGGCCGCACCACGGAAGGTGTGCAGCGCAAAGTTGCTGCTGCCGGTATCGCGATGAGAAGGTAGGTTGATGGACTGCTTCAGCTGACCAAAGGTCGCCAGCTCCAGCGGTTTCTCGCCCACGTTCTTCACGTTGTAGTCCACGCCCACAGAGAATTCACCGCGTTTCAGGGTGAAGGTCTTGGTGAAGGTGTTGCCTGCCGCGTCGGTAAACGTCATCGGCACAACCAGTTCGTTCTGGCCATCCGCCAGCGCAAAGGTGTCAGCAGTGACGTTATACAGTGGACGGTCGCCGTTCGCCGGGTTATCCGGGCCATCACGACCGGTCAGGCCGCTCTGCGCCTGGTAGATAAATTCAGGCGTGGTTTCCAGCAGCTGGAAAGGCTCTGCGGATTTCAACTCTTTCGGGTAGGTTGGCAACAGCGCTTGTTCCACATCACCACCGCGGGTGTTGATGGTCAGTTCAAGAACGTCAGTTTTAACCGTAATGAGTTTTCCCTGGCCACTGGCCGGCACACCCTGGTTAGCGGCGTTACCCTGGCTGTTCGTGGTCTGCGTGGTCTGCTGCACCTGAGGTTGAGGAGCGTGGTCCTGCTCCCAGGCTTGCCAGATCATGAAAGACACGAACAACAAAGCGATGAGAAAAAGATTGCGTTGCGAATCCATCGTTAGTGTTCTCTGGTATCAAAAGGTCCGGGCGGAACGGGATCGTCTCCACCAGGGTTCAAAGGGTGGCATTTTAGTACGCGTTTCATCGTTAACCAACTGCCTTTTAACACTCCAAACCTGCGCAATGCCTCAATTCCGTAGTGAGAACAGGTTGGGGTGAAACGGCAATGTGGCCCGAGAAGCGGACTAATCAGGCGTTGATAGACCCTGATTAGGGCTATCAGGACCCGCGAGCCTGGCGACAATGGCGGCGCCATAACTTTTCCAATGCTTCCGATAAAGCCTGGTTATCCAGATCGGCAACCCCTTTTTTCGCTACTACCACGAAATCCATTGGTGGCAGTTCGTGCTGACGCAGACGGAAGCTTTCACGCGTCAGACGTTTAATCCGATTGCGTTCATGGGCGCGTTTTACGTTTTTCTTAGCGACTGTGAGACCGATGCGGGGATGCCCCAGCGAATTAAGGCGGCCGAGAATAGTGATTTGCGGCGTGCCAGCCCGTTGTGGCTGCTGGAAGACGAATGTGAAATGATTGGGAGTTAACAAACGTAACTCCCTGGGAAAAGCTAGCTTAACCACTCAGGGGTTAGCTTTTATTACTTAGAAACGGTCAGACGAGCGCGGCCTTTAGCACGACGACGTGCCAGAACCTGACGACCATTTTTAGTAGCCATACGAGCACGGAAGCCGTGAGAACGGTTGCGCTTCAGTACAGACGGTTGAAAAGTGCGTTTCATGGCGATTTCTACCTAAACTATTAAATTTCACTGGATTTGCGTAACGCCCTACAGGGTCTGCGAACGACTTACGCTTCAGTGTGGCTGATTAAAGAGGCCGGATTGTAATAATTGTACACTCCGGAGTCAATTCAATTCCCTTACTGCTGCGCCCTTTTTGACCCCGCAAAGAGGCCCGGATCTCCGCTGAGTGACAGCGGCATTACGCGACGGGTGGAGAATTATACGGGCTTACCGTGAAAGCGCAAGGATCCGCGAGGATCTTCATCAGATCTCTTTAGCGATATTTGTACGCTAGTCATTAAATTTTCCAATATGAGACGGTTGTACGCTGCACCTGTGCCAGGATCGATTACACTTAACCCGCTCAAAACTTCCCTGTGGATAATTCGTGAAGAATCTGTGAGAAACAGAAGATCTCTGCCGCACTTTAGGCTATGATCCGCGGTCCCGGTCGTGATCCAGCCTTCACCGGGGAAACCGCAAATAGCGGTTCGCGCGCCTCCCACAGCCTGAGAGCGCGTGTCAACAATCATGAATGTATAACTTTCAGTCTTCGTCTTTTTATCGACTTTGTTCGAGTGGAGTCCGCCGTGTCACTTTCGCTTTGGCAGCAGTGTCTTGCCCGATTGCAGGATGAGTTACCAGCCACAGAATTCAGTATGTGGATACGCCCCCTACAGGCGGAACTGAGCGATAACACGCTGGCTTTGTACGCGCCTAACCGTTTTGTGCTCGATTGGGTGAGAGACAAGTACCTTAATAATATCAATGGCCTGCTCAACGACTTCTGCGGCACCGACGCGCCTTTGCTGCGCTTCGAAGTCGGCAGTAAGCCCGTGACGCAGCCCGTTGCTGAACTGGCAACCACTGCGGCACCTGCTCAGGTTGCGCGCGCTGCGGCGCCGATGCGCCCAAGCTGGGACAACATGCCTGCGCCTGCTGAGCCGTCCTACCGTTCCAACGTAAACCTGAAACACACCTTTGATAACTTCGTTGAAGGTAAATCGAACCAGCTGGCCCGCGCGGCGGCACGCCAGGTGGCTGATAACCCGGGCGGCGCGTATAACCCACTCTTCCTTTATGGCGGCACGGGTTTAGGTAAAACGCACCTTTTACATGCGGTGGGTAACGGCATCATGGCGCGCAAGCCAAATGCCAAAGTGGTGTACATGCACTCTGAGCGCTTTGTGCAGGACATGGTTAAAGCGCTGCAGAACAACGCCATCGAAGAGTTCAAACGCTACTACCGCTCGGTGGATGCGCTGCTTATCGATGACATCCAGTTTTTTGCCAATAAAGAGCGCTCGCAGGAAGAGTTTTTCCACACCTTTAATGCCCTGCTGGAAGGGAATCAACAGATCATTCTGACGTCGGATCGCTATCCAAAAGAGATCAATGGCGTGGAGGATCGTTTGAAATCCCGGTTTGGCTGGGGGCTGACGGTGGCGATCGAACCACCGGAGCTTGAAACCCGTGTGGCGATCCTGATGAAAAAGGCCGACGAGAATGATATCCGTCTGCCGGGCGAGGTGGCCTTCTTTATTGCCAAGCGACTGCGCTCTAACGTCCGCGAGCTGGAAGGGGCGCTGAACCGTGTGATTGCCAATGCCAACTTTACTGGCCGGGCGATTACCATCGACTTCGTGCGTGAAGCGCTGCGCGATCTGCTTGCGCTTCAGGAGAAGCTGGTCACCATCGATAATATTCAGAAAACGGTGGCCGAGTATTATAAAATTAAGGTCGCTGACTTGCTGTCAAAGCGTCGCTCCCGGTCCGTTGCCCGCCCGCGCCAGATGGCGATGGCGCTGGCAAAAGAGCTGACCAACCATAGCTTGCCGGAAATTGGCGATGCTTTTGGTGGACGCGACCACACCACGGTTTTACATGCCTGCCGCAAGATTGAGCAGTTGCGTGAAGAAAGCCACGATATCAAAGAAGATTTCTCCAATTTAATCAGAACATTATCTTCGTGACGCTATGAAATTTACCGTTGAACGTGAACATTTATTAAAACCGCTGCAGCAGGTAAGTGGCCCCCTCGGAGGCCGCCCGACTCTGCCTATCCTGGGTAACCTGCTGCTGCAGGTGGCTGAAGGTGCACTCTCTTTAACCGGTACCGATCTGGAAATGGAGATGGTGGCGCGCGTGGCGCTGGTACAGCCTCATGAACCTGGGGCTACGACCGTACCGGCACGTAAATTCTTCGATATCTGTCGTGGTCTGCCGGAAGGGGCTGAAATTGCGGTACAGCTGGAGGGCGACCGCATGCTGGTGCGCTCCGGGCGTAGCCGCTTCTCGCTTTCCACTCTGCCGGCGGCGGACTTCCCTAACCTGGACGACTGGCAGAGCGAGGTAGAATTTACCCTGCCGCAGGCGACCATGAAGCGCCTGATCGAAGCCACGCAGTTCTCTATGGCGCATCAGGACGTTCGTTATTACCTGAACGGCATGCTGTTCGAAACCGAAGGCGAAGATCTGCGTACCGTTGCAACGGACGGCCACCGCCTGGCGGTCTGTTCAATGCCGGTTGGCCAGCCTTTGCCAAATCATTCGGTTATCGTGCCGCGTAAGGGCGTGATTGAGCTGATGCGTATGCTCGACGGCGGTGAAACTCCGCTGCGCGTGCAAATCGGCAGCAACAACATTCGCGCTCACGTCGGTGACTTCATCTTTACCTCCAAGCTGGTGGATGGCCGCTTCCCGGACTACCGTCGCGTGCTGCCGAAAAACCCGGATAAACACCTGGATGCGGGCTGTGACCTGCTGAAGCAGGCGTTTGCCCGCGCGGCTATCTTGTCGAACGAGAAATTCCGCGGCGTGCGCCTGTTCGTCAGCGAAAATCAGCTGAAAATCACGGCAAACAACCCGGAGCAGGAAGAGGCAGAAGAGATTCTGGACGTTTCCTACGACGGTACCGAGATGGAAATCGGCTTCAACGTCAGCTACGTGCTGGACGTGCTGAACGCCCTGAAGTGCGAGAACGTCCGCATTCTGCTGACCGACTCCGTTTCTAGCGTGCAGATTGAAGACGCGGCGAGTCAGGCGGCGGCCTATGTTGTTATGCCGATGCGTTTATAGCGCTTGAAAAGGGGCTGGTTTACTTGCCATTTCGTCTCCCGGCAGTGCTCGAAATGCTCACGTACTTCGTGTACGCTCCGCTTTCTGTGCGCTGGCGATAAACGAACTGGCTGCGACACCTACGCCCCTGAAAAGATGCTCTGATATATGTCACTGACGCGCCTACTGATTAAAGACTTTCGCAACATCGAAAACGCGGATCTCGCTCTTTCTCCTGGCTTTAATTTTCTGGTTGGTGCTAACGGTAGCGGCAAAACCAGCGTGCTTGAGGCGATTTATACCCTCGGGCACGGTCGCGCTTTTCGCAGCCTGAAAATTGAACGCGTGATCCGTCATGAGCAGGACGCTTTTGTCTTGCACGGGCGGCTTCAGGACGGTGAAAGGGAAACCGCTATCGGCCTGACCAAAGACCGTACCGGCGACAGCAAAGTGCGTATTGACGGCAGCGACGGCCACAAAATCGCCGAACTGGCGATGATGATGCCGATGCAGCTGATTACCCCGGAGGGGTTTACTTTGCTGGGCGGCGGCCCCAAATACCGTAGAGCTTTCCTTGATTGGGGCTGCTTTCACAATGAACCCGGCTTTTTTGTGGCCTGGAGTAACCTCAAACGCCTGCTGAAGCAACGTAACGCCGCGTTGCGCCAGGTGACACGCTACGCGCAGCTGCGCCCGTGGGATCAGGAGCTGATTCCGCTGGCAGAGCAAATCAGCCGCTGGCGCGCCGATTACAGCGCCGCCATTGCGGAAGATATGGCGGATACCTGCGCACAGTTTTTACCGGAATTTGCCCTTAGCTTCTCCTTCCAGCGCGGCTGGGAGAAAGAGAGCGACTATAGCGAAGTGCTGGAGCGCAATTTCGAACGCGACCGGATGCTGACCTATACTGCGCACGGCCCGCATAAAGCGGATTTTCGTATCCGTGCCGACGGGGCGCCGGTCGAAGACACGCTCTCGCGCGGGCAGCTTAAATTACTGATGTGCGCCTTACGACTGGCGCAGGGTGAGTTTCTCACCCGGCAGAACGGGCGGCGTTGCCTGTATCTGATTGATGATTTTGCCTCTGAACTGGATGATGCCAGGCGCGGCCTGTTGGCCAGCCGGTTAAAGGCCACGGAGTCACAAGTTTTTGTTAGCGCGATCAGCGCCGAACATGTGATGGATATGGCGGACAAAAATTCAAAGATGTTCGCCGTGGATCAGGGTAAAATAGCGGATTAACCCAAGATTAAATGAGCGAGAAACGTTGATGTCGAATTCTTATGACTCCTCCAGTATCAAAGTCCTTAAGGGGCTGGATGCGGTACGTAAGCGCCCGGGCATGTATATCGGCGATACGGATGACGGCACCGGTCTGCACCACATGGTATTTGAGGTCGTGGATAACGCTATCGACGAAGCGCTCGCGGGCCACTGTAAAGACATCGTGGTCACTATCCACGCGGATAACTCCGTCTCGGTAACCGATGATGGCCGCGGCATCCCGACCGGTATTCACCCGGAAGAGGGGGTCTCTGCGGCGCAGGTTATCATGACCGTACTGCACGCCGGCGGGAAGTTCGATGATAACTCCTACAAGGTGTCCGGCGGCCTGCACGGCGTAGGCGTCTCGGTGGTTAACGCCCTGTCTCAGAAGCTGGAGCTGGTGATTCGCCGCGAAGGTAAAGTGCACCAGCAAACCTACATCCACGGTGAGCCGCAGGCCCCGCTGGCTGTGACCGGTGATGCCGATGTCACCGGGACTCAGGTTCGCTTCTGGCCGAGCCATGAAACCTTTACCAACGTCACCGAATTCGAATACGAAATCCTGGCTAAGCGCCTGCGCGAGCTGTCGTTCCTGAACTCCGGCGTGTCTATCCGCCTGGTCGACAAGCGCGACGGCAAACAGGACCACTTCCACTACGAAGGTGGTATCAAGGCGTTTGTTGAATACCTCAACAAGAACAAAACCCCGATTCACCCGAACGTGTTCTATTTCAGCACTGAAAAAGACGGCATCGGCGTGGAAGTGGCGCTGCAGTGGAACGACGGTTTCCAGGAAAACATCTACTGCTTCACCAACAACATTCCTCAGCGCGATGGCGGTACTCACCTTGCGGGCTTCCGTGCGGCGATGACCCGTACCCTGAACGCCTACATGGACAAAGAAGGCTACAGCAAAAAAGCCAAAGTCAGCGCCACCGGTGACGATGCGCGTGAAGGCCTGATTGCCGTAGTGTCCGTGAAAGTGCCGGATCCGAAGTTCTCTTCTCAGACCAAAGACAAACTGGTTTCTTCGGAAGTGAAATCCGCGGTTGAGCAGCAGATGAACGAACTGCTGGCCGAATACCTGCTGGAAAACCCGTCTGACGCGAAAATCGTCGTGGGCAAAATTATTGATGCGGCGCGTGCGCGTGAAGCTGCACGTCGTGCGCGTGAAATGACCCGCCGTAAAGGTGCGTTGGATCTGGCTGGCCTGCCGGGCAAGCTGGCGGACTGCCAGGAACGCGACCCGGCGCTGTCTGAACTGTACCTTGTGGAAGGGGACTCTGCGGGCGGCTCTGCAAAACAGGGGCGTAACCGTAAGAACCAGGCGATCCTGCCGTTGAAGGGGAAAATCCTCAACGTTGAGAAGGCGCGCTTCGACAAGATGCTTTCCTCTCAGGAAGTGGCAACGCTTATTACCGCGCTGGGCTGCGGCATTGGCCGTGACGAATACAACCCGGACAAGCTGCGCTACCACAGCATCATCATCATGACCGATGCGGACGTCGACGGCTCCCACATTCGTACGCTGCTGTTGACCTTCTTCTACCGTCAGATGCCGGAAATCGTTGAACGTGGCCACGTCTACATTGCACAGCCCCCGCTGTACAAAGTGAAGAAAGGCAAACAGGAACAGTACATCAAAGACGATGAAGCGATGGATCAGTACCAGATCTCTATCGCTCTTGAAGGTGCGACCCTGCACGCCAATGCCAGTGCGCCTGCTCTGGCCGGTGAGCCGCTTGAGAAGCTGGTGGCGGAATACAACGCCGCGCAGAAAATGATTGGCCGCATGGAGCGCCGTTACCCGCGCAACCTGCTGAACAACCTGGTGTATCACCCAACGCTGCAGGCGTCCGACCTGGCCGATGAAGCGAAAGTGACGCAGTGGATTTCTGCGCTGACCGCGACGCTGAACGAAAAAGAGCAGCACGGCAGCACCTGGAAATACGATATTCACCACAACAGCGAGCTGAACGTGTTTGAGCCGATTGTACGCGTGCGTACTCACGGCGTGGACACCGACTACGTGCTGGAAAAAGAGTTTGTTGAAGGGGGCGAATATGGCCGTCTTTGCACACTGGGTGAGAAGCTGCGTGGCCTGATTGAGGAAGATGCGTTTATCGAACGCGGCGAGCGCCGTCAGCCGGTAACCAGCTTCGAACAGGCGCTGGAGTGGCTGCAGAAAGAGTCCCGTCGTGGCCTGGCTATCCAGCGTTATAAAGGTCTGGGCGAGATGAACCCGGAGCAGCTGTGGGAAACCACCATGGATCCGGACAGCCGCCGCATGCTGCGCGTTACCGTTAAAGACGCGATTGCTGCCGACCAGCTGTTTACCACCCTGATGGGCGACGCGGTTGAACCACGTCGTGCATTTATCGAAGAGAACGCCCTGAAAGCGGCGAACATCGATATCTAAGGCAAGCCCAGCCAGACTGAAGAGCCGTGCTTTTAGCACGGCTTTTTCCTTCTTTGTGGTTAGCACTCGAAAATCAATAAATTGATTTTCCTGGTTTATTTTTTGATGCTCTCTGGTATCGCATCAATATGTTTGTATCACCATCGTGATGGAGCCGTGCTTTTAGCACGGCTTTTTTTATGGGCGCTATACTTTGCGTTGTCGAATTTCTACATCACAGAGGGAAACCCCATGGGACTTTTTGATCAGGTTGCGGGCTCGCTGCTGAACGGCGACGCCGGTAAATATCAGGCCATTCTAAGTTGGGTTGAGCAGCAGGGCGGGATTCAGGCGCTGTTGGACAAGCTGCGTCAGGGCGGCTTAAGCGAAATTGTTTCCTCGTGGCTCAGCAGCAATAGTACAAACCAGTCCCTGAGCGGCGACCAGATAACCCAGGCATTGGGTTCGCCGTCCGTTGCGGCGCTGGGGGAAAAGCTGGGCGTGGACACCGGCTCGGCTTCCGCTTTACTGGCGGAATATCTGCCGAAGGTGATAGACGCGCTGTCGCCAAACGGCGAAGTGACGCCGGAAGCCCATAATGACCTGCTAAGCGCGGGTGTTAACTTGCTGAAAGGTAAGCTTTTCAGCTAATTTTCTGTACTGGCCCCGGCAATGGTGCCGGGGCGTTCCTCCTCGCTGAAAAGAGGAGTTTGCCCGTCGACTCTAATCCCCCTTTTCCCCGCCGTTTGCTGCTGTTTTTTGAGCGGAATCGCGTTAGCATGGGATAAATCCATTACCTCTGAAGATCCCATGGCCATAAAACTGATTGCAATTGATATGGATGGCACGCTGCTGCTGCCAGACCACACCATTTCCCAGGCGGTAAAGCAGGCCGTTGCGGCGGCACGCGAGCGCGGCGTGAACGTCGTTATCTGTACCGGCCGTCCGTTTGCTGGCGTTGAAAGCTACCTGCGTGAGTTGCATATGGATAAGCCCGGCGACTACTGCATCACCTATAACGGGGCGCTGGTGCAGAAGGCGAGCGACGGCAGCACGGTTGCCCAGACGGCACTGAGCTATGACGACTATCGCTACCTGGAAAACCTGTCCCGGGAAGTGGGCTCGCACTTCCACGCGCTCGATCGCCACACCCTGTACACAGCCAACCGCGATATCAGCTATTACACGGTGCATGAATCCTTTATCGCCAGCATTCCGCTGATGTTCTGCGAAGCGGAAAACATGGATAAAAACGGCGAGTTCCTGAAGGTCATGATGATTGACGAGCCAGCTATTCTCGACAAGGCCATCGCCAAAATTCCTGCTGAAGTTTTTGAGCGCTACACGCTGCTGAAAAGCTCGCCTTATTTCCTGGAAATTCTCGACAAGCGCGTTAACAAAGGCACCGGCGTGAAGTCGCTGGCGGAAAAGCTGGGCATTAAGCCTGAAGAAGTGATGACCATTGGCGATCAGGAAAACGACATTGCGATGCTGGAATATGCGGGCATGGGTGTGGCAATGGACAACGCTATCGACAAAGTGAAAGAAGTCAGCAACTTTGTCACCAAATCCAACCTGGAGGACGGCGTCGCCTACGCTATCGAGAAGTTTGTGCTGAACTAACCTCTTGCACTCTCTCCTGCTGCCCTGGCTCTGCCGGGGCTTTTTTTTATCCTTTTGCTCATCAGTTGCCTAATATGTGATCCATATTGTAGTACAACATGAATATATTGTACTACATTGGGCGCAATGAAACGGCAGCTGGTCTCACATTTGTACTTCAAAAATGCGGTGAAATTCAGCGGGAGCGGTAAAGTAGCGGGTAAGACTTTGTGAACAAGGAACCCGTCATGACCCTCAATAAAACCGACCGCATCATCGTCACGCTGGGCCAGCAAATCGTGAGTGGTAAATACGCGCCGGGGGCGGCATTACCGGCAGAAGCCGATCTGTGCGAAGAGTTTGAAACTTCGCGCAACATCATCCGGGAAGTGTTTCGCTCGCTCATGGCGAAGCGGCTCATTGAAATGAAACGCTATCGCGGCGCGTTCGTTCAGCCCCGTAACCAGTGGAACTATCTCGATACAGAGGTACTGCAGTGGGTGCTGGCGAACGATTACGACCCGCGGCTCATCGCCGCGATGAGTGAAGTGCGAAATCTGGTTGAACCCGCCATTGCCCGCTGGGCTGCGGAGCGCGCTACGTCGAATGACCTGGCCCGAATAGAAGGCGCTCTGAACGATATGGTGGCGAATAACCAGAACCGCGATGCGTTTAACGAGGCGGATATCCGTTATCACGAAGCGGTGCTGGAGTCCGTGCATAACCCGGTGCTGCAGCAGCTGAGCATTGCTATCAGTTCCCTGCAGCGGGCCGTTTTTGAGCGAACCTGGATGGGCGATGAGGCCAATATGCCGAGAACCCTTCAGGAACATAAAGCGCTGTATGACGCGATCCGTCATCAGGACAGCGCGGCAGCGGAGCAGGCGGCGCTCACCATGATCGCCAGCTCCACTAAACGACTAAAGGACATTACATGACATCTCGCTACATCGCCATTGACTGGGGATCGACCAACCTTCGCGCCTGGCTCTACCAGGATGAAGTGTGCATCGACAGCCGCAAAAGTACTTCAGGCGTTACGCGCCTGGGCGGCAGGTCTCCGGCGGCGGTGTTTAGTGAGATTGTTGCCGGCTGGCGAGAAACGCCAACGCCGGTGCTGATGGCCGGGATGGTCGGCAGTAACGCCGGCTGGAAAATTGCCCCGTACCTGCCTTGCCCCGCTCGTTTTTCCACTTTCAGCGAGCAGATGACCGCCGTGGCTGAGCAGGTGTGGATCATCCCTGGCCTGTGCGTTCAGCGCGAAGACAACCAAAACGTGATGCGCGGCGAAGAGACCCAGCTGCTGGGTGCCCGCTCGCTGCAGCCTGCTCCGCTTTATATTATGCCCGGGACCCACTGCAAATGGGTGCGGACGGATGAAGAGTCGGTGCTTGATTTCCGCACCGTATTGACCGGTGAACTGCATCACCTGCTGCTTCAACACTCTCTGATTGGTACCGGTCTGCCGGAACAACAGGCCTGCCCTGAGGCGTTTAACGCCGGGCTCGATCGCGGGATCAATGCCGGCGACCTGCTGCCGCAATTATTTGAGGTGCGTGCCGCTCACGTACTGGGCCAGCTACCGCGAGAGCAGGTCAGCGATTTCCTTTCCGGGCTGTTGATTGGCAGTGAAGTGGCGACGATGACGCGCCGCTTTGCCTGTCCGGTCGGGCAGCCTGTCACCATTGTTGCCAACCCGGCGCTTAGTGCTCGCTATCAAGCGGCTTTATCCCAGCTTGGCTTTAGCAGCCAGGCGGTCGATGGCGACAATGCTTTCCAGGCAGGAATAAGGAGTATTGCAAATGCAGTGGCAAACTAAGCTTCCGCTGATCGCGATTTTACGCGGCATCACCCCGCAGGAGGTTCAGGCGCATGTGAGCGCGCTGCTGGACGCCGGGTTTGATGCGGTGGAAATTCCCCTCAACTCACCGCAGTGGCAGCAAAGCATTGCCTCAATGGTGGTGGCCTTTGGCGATAAAGCGCTGATCGGGGCGGGTACGGTGCTCAAGACGGAGCAGGTGGATGAGCTGGCGGCGATGGGCAGCAAACTGATGGTCACGCCAAACACACAGCCGGACGTGATCCGTCGCGCCGTCGCAAGCGGCATGACGGTTTGTGCGGGCTGTGCGACGGCCTCTGAAGCCTTTTCCGCTCTGGATGCGGGCGCCCAGACGCTGAAAATTTTCCCTTCTTCTGCCTTCGGGCCGGACTACATCAAGGCGCTGAAAGCCGTGCTTCCACCGGAGGTGCCGGTGTTTGCCGTCGGCGGCGTCACGCCGGAAAACCTGCACATCTGGCTGCAGGCTGGCTGCGCCGGCGCCGGGTTGGGCAGCGATTTGTACCGTGCCGGGCAGCCGGTGAGCCGCACCAGCGAAAGGGCAAAAGCATTTGTTAAAGCGTATCAAGAGGCCGTGCAATGAAAATTACTAAACTGACGACGTACCGTTTACCGCCCCGCTGGATGTTCCTGAAAATTGAGACAGACGAAGGCGTAGTCGGCTGGGGCGAGCCGGTCATCGAAGGCCGCGCCCGCAGCGTTGAGGCGGCGGTTCATGAACTAGGCGAGTACCTGATTGGACAGGATCCGGCCCGCATTAACGACCTGTGGCAGGTGATGTATCGCGGTGGCTTCTACCGCGGCGGCCCGATTCTGATGAGTGCGATTGCCGGGATCGATCAGGCACTGTGGGATATTAAAGGTAAGGTGCTCAACGCGCCGGTGTGGCAGCTGATGGGTGGCCTGGTGCGGGATAAAATTAAAGCCTACAGCTGGGTTGGCGGCGATCGTCCGGCGGAGGTGATCGACGGGATTAAATCCTTACGCAATATTGGTTTCGATACTTTTAAATTAAACGGCTGCGAAGAAATGGGCATTATTGATAATTCCCGTGCCGTTGATGCAGCCGTCAATACGGTCGCGCAAATTCGTGAAGCCTTCGGGAATGAAATTGAATTTGGTCTTGATTTCCACGGACGGGTTAGCGCCCCAATGGCGAAAGTATTAATTAAAGAGCTGGAGCCATATCGTCCCCTGTTTATTGAAGAGCCGGTTCTGGCAGAGCAGGCGGAATATTATCCGCGGCTGGCGGCACAAACGCATATTCCTATTGCGGCGGGTGAGCGCATGTTTTCTCGTTTTGAATTTAAGCGCGTACTGGAAGGGGGCGGGATTGCCATTCTGCAGCCGGATCTCTCGCATGCCGGCGGTATCACTGAATGCTACAAAATTGCCGGTATGGCAGAGGCTTACGATGTGTCTCTGGCACCTCATTGCCCGCTGGGGCCGATTGCGCTGTCAGCCTGTTTGCACATCGACTTTGTTTCCCGTAATGCGGTATTCCAGGAGCAAAGCATGGGCATTCACTATAACAAAGGTGCAGAGCTGCTCGACTTCGTGAAAAACAAAGAAGACTTCAAAATGGATGGCGGTTATTTCCTGCCGCTGATGAAGCCCGGCCTTGGGGTTGAAATTGACGAAGAGCAGGTGATTGCCCGCAGTAAAAACGTTACCGACTGGCGAAATCCTTTATGGCGTCACGCCGACGGTTCCGTGGCTGAATGGTAAAAAATAACGCCAGAAGTCAGCAGTAAAAAATAAAACATTATAAACACCCTCTGTATAACAGGGCATGGTGAGTAGCTTCGCCATGCCAAATTTTGGAGATGAAATATCATGGATATTTCTGCAACTGTGGTGAAACCTACGCGCCGCCGTTATTTAACGCTGGTGATGATCTTTATTACGGTGGTGATTTGCTACGTTGACCGCGCCAACCTGGCGGTTGCGTCGGCTCATATTCAGGAAGAGTTTGGTATTACCAAAACGGAGATGGGCTACATCTTCTCGGCTTTTGCCTGGCTTTATACGCTGTGCCAGATCCCGGGCGGCTGGTTCCTGGATCGCGTGGGATCTCGCCTGACCTATTTTATTGCCATTATGGGCTGGTCCGTCGCCACGCTGTTCCAGGGGTTTGCGACCGGCCTGATGTCGCTGATTGGCCTGCGTGCTATCACCGGTATTTTTGAAGCGCCTGCTTTCCCGACTAACAACCGCATGGTGACGAGCTGGTTCCCTGAGCACGAACGTGCTTCTGCGGTGGGCTTTTACACCTCCGGGCAGTTTGTTGGTCTGGCGTTTCTGACGCCGCTGCTTATCTGGATCCAAGAAATTTCAAGCTGGCACTGGGTGTTTATCGTGACCGGCGGAATCGGCATCATCTGGTCGATTATCTGGTTTAAGGTTTATCAGCCGCCGCGTAAGAGCAAGGGCATTAACTCCGCCGAGCTGGACTATATTCGCGAGGGGGGTGGCCTGGTTGATGGCGATGCGCCGGTCGAAAAGAAAGCGCGCAAGCCGTTAAGCCTGGCCGACTGGAAACTGGTGTTCCACCGTAAGCTGGTGGGCGTTTATCTGGGGCAGTTCGCGGTAGCGTCGACGCTGTGGTTCTTCCTGACCTGGTTCCCGAACTATCTGACCCAGGAAAAAGGCATTACCGCGCTGAAGGCCGGTTTTATGACGACGGTGCCGTTCCTGGCGGCCTTCTTCGGGGTGTTGCTGTCCGGCTGGGTTGCCGACCGCCTGGTGCGCAAAGGCTATTCGCTGGGAATTGCACGTAAAACGCCAATCATCTGCGGTTTGCTGCTCTCCACCTGCATTATGGGCGCCAACTACACTGAAGATCCGGTGTGGATTATGACCCTGATGGCGATTGCCTTCTTCGGCAACGGCTTCGCCTCCATCACCTGGTCCCTGGTGTCCTCCCTTGCACCAATGCGACTGATTGGCCTGACGGGGGGCGTATTTAACTTTGTCGGTGGCCTCGGCGGTATTACCGTACCGCTGGTGATCGGCTATCTTGCCCAAAGCCACGGTTTTGCTCCGGCGCTGGTGTATATCGCGGCGGTCGCTCTGCTTGGCGCGCTTTCCTACATCCTGCTGGTGGGGAAAGTGGAAAGGGTTGGCTGAGAATGAGAAAGGGAGCGCGAGGTGCGCTCCCGGCTGTTATTTCACTGCGGGTAACTGATTCGTCACGCAGTGAATTCCCCCGCCACCGGCGGCAATCGCGTCGATGTTAAGCTGCACGACCTCCCGCTCAGGGTATAGCGTCGACAGCAGGCGAAACGCCGCTTCATCCGTTTCTTCATCGCCAAACTCCGGGGCGATAATCGCGCCGTTTATCACGAAGTAGTTGATGTACCCGGCGGCAAAATCCGGGTTATCTTCGCTAAAACGGCTCTCGCGTGGTTCCTGCGGCGGCGTGACGCTGTGCACCTGCAGCGGTCGGCCATCGGCATCGGTTGCCTGTCTGAGAATATCCAGGTGTCTCTGCGTCACCTTGTGATCCCAGGAGTCCGGGTCGGGATCGAGATTGGCGATGACCACGCCTGGCTTAACAAAGCGGGCATAAAAATCGACGTGGGCGTCGGTGATGTCTTTCCCTTTAATACCCGGCAGCCAGATGATTTTTCTCAGGCCAAGCTGCGTTTTCAGCTCTTGTTCAACCCGATCGCGGCTCCAGCCGGGATTGCGGTTGTCGTTGACCCAGCTGCTTTCGGTCATGATGCCGGTACCGTTTCCATCCACCTCAATACCGCCGCCTTCGCCCGTCAGCGCGCTGCGGATGAACGGCGCTGCATCGTATTTTTCGGCCATAAACGCCGCCAGCTTCGTGTCTTTGCTGTGCCGCTGCTTATTGCCCCAGCCGTTGAAGTTAAAGCCCACTGCGCCGAGCTTTCCTTCTGGCGAAGTGACAAAGCACGCGCCGGTGTCCCGCATCCAGATGTCGTCCAGCTCGGTCGTCACGTAAGTCACGTTGTGGCTGCCACATTTTTCCTCCGCCAGCGTGCGTTCCTGTTCACGGCAAAAGACCGTCAGCGGCTGGTAACCGGCGATAGCGCGGGCGATGCGCCCCAAAGCGGCCTGTACGTCGGGGGTAAAATCTTTCCATATCGCGCGCTGTGCGCCAAACGCGATAAATGCGCGCTGCTGCTGTTCCCCTTCGTCCGGCATACGCCAGCCGGCGTTCGCCGCCGCGAGAGCGGATAACGGCAGCCCCAGAGAGCCTGCCATACCCATCCCGGCCAGTACCGAGGCACATTTAATAAATTCACGACGCGTTGACATACCGGACTCCCGTGTAGGTATTTAGACTTAAGAAATTCTGCTCAGTGCTACAGGTGAATATTTCATCACTGGCTGAATTCGGCTTCCAACGATATATTTAGCGGACATCTGATTAGCCTGGCTTATTGAAATGCTAAAACACTGGCCACCGTTAAATGCCCTGCGAGGGTTTGAGGCCGCCGCGCGCCTGGGAAGCTTTCATCAGGCCGCCGCAGAACTCCACCTGACCCAGTCGGCTATCAGTCAGCAGATCCGCAGCCTGGAGGCTTACCTCGAACAGCCGCTGTTTTTTCGCAGCGGGAGAAGCGTCAGCCTGACTGACGCCGGCCAGGATCTTTACAGCACCGCACAGGTCATGCTGCAACAGCTGGCCGTCGGTATTCGTCGGCTCGATCAGTACCGCAAGCCGAACCAGCTTATCGTGAACACCACGCCGGCTTTCGCCAGGCACTGGCTGTTGCCCAATCTGGCGGACTTTACACGCCAGTACCCGGAGACCGATCTTTGGCTGTTCACCAGTTTTGACCCGCCGGACATGGCCAGCGAAACCATCGATGTGGCTATTCGGGATGATGTCAGCCAGCAGGCGGAGTGCATTTTTGAGGTGTTGTACAAGGATAGACTTTATCCGGCCTGCCACCCCAGTTTGCAGGCTATGCCGGTAGAGCAGCGAACAACGCTTCACGGCGAGCGCGAGATGAGCTGGGAGCACTGGAGCGTGGCTGGCGGTGTGGATGTCGGCCAGCAAAGCCAGGGGATGAATTTCTCCGATCCTGGGTTGTTGCTTGACGCCGCTGCCGACGGGCTGGGTATTGCGCTTGTCAGCCAACTGCTGGCAGACAGAAAAAGGACAAATGAGCAGCTTATCCCGCTGGTGGAGCAAACCGTGCGCGGCGCGGACTGGGCGTGGCTCATCCACCGGGAAAGTGAAAATGACCCGTTAACCCGCCAGTTTTGTGCGTGGCTGCGGGGCAAAGTGGAAAGGCCGGACTAATTCTTTTACCCTGAGGCGTACTCAGCGCTTCAGGGCAAAACCGTGATCAAACAACTCACCTTCGCACCGCGTAATCATCAGCTTACTAACATCAACACCTGGACGCCGGACGGCCAGTGGCTGGCCTTTGACGTGCGGCCATCGGGTGCCTCCTTCACTGGCGCCACCATTGAGCGAGTTAATACCCGGAATGGCGACGTCGAGGTGGTCTATCGCGCTCCCGAAGGCGCTCACGTTGGCGTGGTGACCGTCAACCCACAGCAGCCGGAGCGCTACGTCTTTATTCACGGCCCGGAGAACCCGGACGCCGACTGGCACTATGACTTTCACCACCGTCGCGGCGTGGTCGTGGAGCAGGGGGAGGCCAGCAACCTTGATGCGATGGACATTACCTCGCCCTATACCCCAGGCGCGCTGCGCGGCGGCAGCCATGTTCATGTCTGGAGCCCGGACGGCAGCCGCCTGAGCTTTACCTACAACGACCATGTCATGCGCGAGCTTGATGCGTATCTCGATCTGCGCAACGTCGGCGTTGCGCTGCCTTTTGGCCCCGTCACGCCGCCAAAACAGCATCCGCGAGAATACGACGGCAGCCATTATTGCGTGCTGGTGAGCCGCACAACGCCTGAGCCACAGCCCGGCAGCGATGAGATTAACCGCGCCTACGAAGAAGGCTGGGTAGGCGAGCACGGTTACCGGAAGCCAGACGGAAGCGTTCAGCGCTGGGCGCTGGCGTTTATCGGCGATACCCGGTCGGCAAGCGGCGAAAAAGTGCCAGAGCTGTTTATCGTGGACCTGCCTGACGAAGCGCAGGCTTATCAGCTGGCCGGCAGCGAACCGCTGTGCGGCACCGACACCACGCTGCCAGCGCCGCCACGAGGCGTGCTACAACGTCGGTTAACCTTTACCCATCAGCGCCGTTATCCGGGCCTGGTAAATCAGCCCCGGCACTGGATACGCAGTAGCCCGGACGGGAGCCAGCTTGCCTTCCTGATGCGGGACGACAGCGGCGTGGTGCAGCTTTGGATGCTTTCCCCGAACGGCGGCGAGCCCCGGCAGGTAACCTGGGGTGAGCATGGCATTCAGTCGGCCTTTAACTGGCATCCTGCCGGAAACGTGCTGGGATTTGTGCAGCAGGGGCGCGTGGTGCTGTGTGACGCGCAAAGTGGGGTAATTACGCCATTAAGTGCCGCGGAGGGCGAAGATCCTTCCGGCGAGGCTATCGTCTTCTCCCCGGACGGCAAGCAGATTGCCTGGATGCAGGACATCGACGGCTTCCGCCAGCTGTGGAGTGCGGAAACCGGGCTTTAAGGTGCTTAGTGAGGAAGTTCTGCCGGTGGGATAACGGAGTTAGTCGCCAGATTCTGTTTCTCGCTGGCTTCCACGCGCGATCTCACAGAGTTATCTTTACGGAATATATCCCACGGCAGGAGCACGGTATCGAGCACCGCAGTGAAGGGCAGATCCAGCGCAACCAGAGGCTTGATTGCCCAACTGGTGTCGTCGTCGCCAAGCGTTGCCGCACTGGCTCGGGTACCCGGGTACACGCCCTCTTTGCCGCCGCTGTGTGACATCATACTGGAGCAGCCGGTCAGCAATAACAGCCCGCTGCTAATCACCAGAGTTGGAAACCAGTTTCTCATTATCATTTTGCTGTCATCTTCAATGGCTGGCGGAGTACCAGCACCTGCGGAGTTATAGCATCCGCCCATGGTATAAAAATGCCCGTCATTCCGCTCTGTGGCGGCTATCGCATATTTTTAACCTTTTATGCTGTTTTCCAGTCTATGTAAGGAAACCTCAGGACGCAAAAAATTTGCAGCAAAGTGCCTTGAAAAATTTTAAGCGAGCCACATTTTAGTAGGGTAACCAAAACGAGTACGCCGATTGGGTGCTCAGGTTCATGGCCTGTCCGACTGGAAGGCTTTTACAACTTACTCGCTGATTTCAGGAGCTTTTTATTATGCGTAACTTCGATCTTTCTCCGTTGTACCGTTCCGCCATCGGTTTCGACCGTCTGTTTAATCTGTTAGAAAGCAACCAGAGCCAAAGCAACGGCGGCTACCCTCCGTACAACGTTGAATTAGTGGATGAAAACCACTATCGCATCGCCATTGCCGTCGCGGGCTTCGCAGAAAGCGAACTGGATATCACCGCTCAGGACAACCTGCTTATTGTCAAAGGCGCGCACGCCGACGAGCAGCAAGAGCGCACATACCTCTACCAGGGCATTGCCGAGCGCAACTTCGAGCGCAAATTCCAGCTGGCGGAAAACATCCACGTCCGCGGAGCAAACCTGGTCAACGGCCTGCTGTACATCAATCTGGAGCGTGAAATTCCAGAGTCGATGAAGCCTCGCCGCATCGAAATCAACTAATTCATGGGGTCGCGCCGTGCGCGACCTGTCATCAAGCTGGCTTGCCGTCAGGGAGCCAATGCCCGTTCGCATGCGGGCAGGTTATTTCTTGCTTCAAAGAAGGAGAAAACACTATGCGTAACTACGATTTATCCCCACTGCTGCGTCAATGGATCGGCTTCGATAAACTGGCTAGCGCGCTGCAGTCCAGCGGTGAAAGCCAGGGCTTCCCGCCGTACAACATCGAAAAAAGTGACGATAACCATTATCGCATCACGCTGGCGCTGGCCGGTTTCCGCCAGGAAGATCTCGATATCGAGCTGGAAGGCACCCGCCTGAGCGTGAAAGGCACCCCGGTTAAACCGGAAAAAGAGATCAACTGGCTGCATCAGGGGCTGGTGACTCAGCCGTTCAGCCTGAGCTTTACCCTGGCCGAGCATATGCAGGTCTCCGGGGCAACGTTCACTAACGGTTTGCTGCACATTGACCTGGTGCGTGAAATCCCGGAAGAGGTTGCTCCGCAGCGGATCGCCATTAGCGAACGCCCCGCGCTGAATAGCTAATTAAGTTTCTCTTTTGAGTATTAAGGCCCCGGAAAATGGGGCCTTTTTTGTGCTCCACGCCCCATTATCCTCCCCGTAGCTCTGCCAGAATCCTTAGTAACAATAATGTTATTCACAGGGATGATATATGAGTGGAATAGCGTTAACCGTCAGCATGCTGGCGCTGGTCGCCGTCGTGGGATTGTGGATCGGCAATATCAAGATCCGCGGGGTGGGATTCGGTATCGGGGGCGTGCTGTTTGGCGGCATCATTGTCGGCCACTTTGTGAATCAGGCCGGGATTGGCCTGAACGGCGACATGCTGCACTTTATCCAGGAATTTGGGTTGATCCTGTTTGTTTACACGATAGGCATCCAGGTCGGCCCCGGTTTCTTCTCTTCGCTCCGGGTTTCCGGCCTGCGGCTTAATCTGTTCGCCATTCTCATCGTTGGGCTGGGCGCGCTGGTCACTACCGCTGTCTACATGCTGTTTGATGTTCCGCTGCCGGTGGTGCTGGGGATCTTCTCCGGCGCCGTTACCAATACGCCGGCACTGGGGGCAGGGCAGCAGATCCTCACCGATCTCGGCACGCCCGGACAATTGGTTGACCAAATGGGGATGAGCTACGCGATGGCTTACCCGTTTGGGATTTGCGGCATTCTGCTGACCATGTGGCTGCTGCGCATAGTGTTTCGGGTCAGCCTCGACAAAGAAGCGCAGCAGTTTGAAGCCAGCAGCGGGCAAAATCACGCTCAGCTGCACACCATCAATATTTGCGTTGCCAACCCAAATCTGAACGGCCTGGCGATTCAGGACATCCCTATCCTTAACGGGGACGAGATTATCTGCTCCCGGCTCAAACGCGGGGAGCTGCTGATGGTGCCTTCCCCGGGCACTCTCGTCCAGACCGGCGATCTGCTGCACCTGGTCGGGGCGGAAAAGGATCTGCACAAAGCGCGGTTGGTGATCGGTAACGAAGTGGATACCTCGCTTTCAACGCGAGGCACGGATCTGCGGGTTGAACGCGTGGTGGTGACCAACGAGAAGGTTTTAGGCAAGAAGATCCGCGATCTGCATCTGAAGCAGAAATACGACGTGGTGATTTCGCGCCTTAACCGCGCCGGGGTCGAGCTGGTGGCCAGCAGCAGCGCCAGCCTGCAGTTCGGCGATATCCTCAACCTGGTCGGACGCCCGCAGTCGATAGATGCGGTAGCGGCTGAAGTGGGCAACGCGCAGCACAAGCTGCAGCAGGTGCAAATGCTGCCGGTGTTTATCGGCATCGGGCTTGGCGTATTGCTGGGCTCCATTCCGCTGTTTATCCCCGGCTTCCCGGCGGCGCTGCGTCTTGGGCTGGCTGGCGGGCCGCTGATTATGGCGCTGATCCTCGGGCGCATCGGCAGCATCGGGAAGCTTTACTGGTTTATGCCGCCGAGCGCGAACCTGGCACTGCGCGAGCTGGGCATCGTCCTGTTTCTGGCGGTAGTCGGGCTCAAGTCAGGTGGTGACTTCATCGACACGCTGCTGGTGGGCGACGGGGTGAGCTGGATTGGCTACGGTATTCTGATCACGGCCGTGCCGCTGATTACCGTCGGCCTGCTTGCTCGCCTGCTGGCGAAGATGAACTACCTGACGCTGTGCGGCATGCTGGCGGGCTCGATGACTGACCCCCCCGCGCTGGCCTTCGCCAACGGGCTGCATGCGACCAGCGGAGCCGCAGCGCTTTCTTACGCCACGGTTTACCCGCTGGTGATGTTCCTGCGCATCATCACTCCTCAGCTGCTGGCGCTGCTGTTCTGGGGGCTATAGCTCACTGCCGCCCGGCTGCCCGGGCGGCACTCTCGAATGATCCCGACGCAGGTGATAATCCACCTGATATTCGCTGGCATTTCTGAACATTACCGAATAGTTAAGAAACTCGCCTTTATCGCTGTAAGAGAGCGACGTGATGCGCAGAATAGGCGTCGCCTCTGCGATGTTCAGCAACTTCGCCGTTTTGCTATCGGCGAGCACCGGGGTCAGTGTTTCATAGTTGCCGCTGATGACTATCTGGCATTCATCTTCGATATAGCTGAATTTTGACCCCTCAAGGTGGGCAAGGGACAGATTACGAAAGAGTTTGACCGGCATATAGCTGTCTTCCACCATCAGCGGCTTGCCGCCCACGGCACGCACGCGTCGCGAGTAATAAATTTTTTCGTCGATCTTAATGCGCAGCAGGCTGGCAATCGCCGGGGGCGCGGGCATTACGTTAAACTCCAGTACCTCACTCAGCACCTCTTTCCCCTGGCTGCGCATCACCTCCACAAAACCGGTGAGGTTAGTGGTTTCGTGGTGAACATCTTTCTTGGTGACCCAGGTGCCGCTGCCCTGACGGCGATTAACCAGCCCCCAGCCCACAAGCAAATCCACCGCTTTACGGATGGTCATTCTTGAGACGCCAAACTCTTCAGCAAGCTTCTTTTCCCCAGGCAATGGGCTGCCGATGGTGTAGTCCGCAGAGTTAAGCCGTAGCCGAAGCCGGTCGGCAATGGATTTGTAGATCATATGTGGACATCTCCAGGCTTTATCCCGCCGTTATATGTCGATTAATTGTCTAGTTTTTACTTTAAAAGTAGACAACTTTGGCCAAATAAAAACCATGAATGCGATCACGAATCGCCGCGCCTGAAGCGGCGAGCCACCACCCGCCCTCATATCCTCAGCTTCAGGCCAGACTAAAAAAATAAGGCTGCCTCTTCCCCTACGAAGTTGTTACATGAGGATTTAAAAATGCTCAGTCAAATACAACGTTTTGGTGGTGCAATGTTTACCCCGGTTTTGTTGTTCCCCTTTGCCGGGATCGTGGTCGGGCTTGCCATTATGCTTCGCAACCCGCTGTTTGTCGGTGAAGCGCTCACCGCACCTGACACCCTGTTTGCTCAAATTGTTCATATCATCGAGGAAGGTGGCTGGACGGTGTTCCGTAATATGCCGCTGATTTTTGCCGTTGGTTTGCCCATTGGCCTGGCGAAACAGGCTCAGGGGCGTGCATGCCTGGCGGTGCTGGTGAGTTTTTTAACCTGGAACTACTTCATCAACGCGATGGGGATGACGTGGGGGCACTACTTCGGCGTCGATTTTAGCCTCGAACCTACGGCAGGCAGCGGCCTGACTATGATGGCCGGGATTAAAACGCTCGACACCAGCATCATCGGCGCGATTGTTATCTCCGGCATTGTGACCGCGATTCACAACCGCTATTTCGATAAGCCGCTGCCAGTGTTCCTCGGCATTTTCCAGGGCAGCTCTTTTGTGGTGATTGTGGCCTTCCTGGTGATGATCCCCTGTGCCTGGCTGACGCTGCTCGGCTGGCCAAAAGTTCAGCTCGGCATCGAGTCGCTGCAGGCATTTTTACGCAGCGCCGGGGCGCTTGGCGTCTGGGTATACACCTTCCTCGAGCGCATCCTGATCCCAACCGGGCTGCACCACTTTGTCTATGGCCCGTTCATTTTTGGCCCGGCGGCGGTTGAAGGCGGCATTCAGGTGTACTGGGCGCAGCATCTGCAAGAGTTCAGCCAGAGCACCGCGTCGCTCAAATCCCTGTTCCCTGAAGGCGGTTTCGCCCTGCACGGCAACTCGAAAGTGTTCGGCTCGGTGGGCATCGCGCTGGCGCTTTACTACACCGCCTCGCCGCAAAACCGAGTGAAGGTGGCCGGGCTGCTGATCCCCGCGACGCTGACCGCCATGTTAGTTGGCATCACCGAACCGCTGGAATTCACCTTCCTGTTTATCTCTCCGCTGCTGTTTGCCGTTCACGCCTTCCTGGCCGCCTCAATGGCAACGGTGATGTACATGGCAGGCGTGGTGGGCAACATGGGCGGCGGCCTGCTTGACCAGTTCCTGCCGCAAAACTGGATCCCCATGTTCCATAACCACGCCGCAATGGTCTTTACCCAGATAGGTATCGGCATCGCCTTTACCGGCGTCTACTTCGTGGTCTTCCGCGCTCTGATTCTGCGCTTCAACCTGAAAACGCCGGGCCGGGAAGACAGCGAGATCAAACTCTATAGCAAGGCCGACTATCAGGCGGCACGGCAGCAAACCAGCGCGGCGGTTAGCCAGGATGCAAAACACGGCCAGGCCCATGGCTTCCTCCAGGCGCTCGGCGGTGCGGCGAACATCGCCAGCCTGAACAACTGTGCGACTCGTCTGCGTATCACGCTTGCCGACATGGCTTTGACCGAAGCCGATGACGTGTTTAAAGCCCTTGGCGCTCACGGCGTGGTGCGCAGCGGCAACGGCATTCAGGTGATTGTCGGGCTGCATGTGCCACAAATTCGCGACCAGATTGAAACCCTTATCAAAGAGCAAACTTCAAACGAACACCCATCCATGACGGAGGCAGTATCATGAAAAAATTCTCGGTAGTTGTAGCAGGTGGCGGCAGTACTTTTACTCCAGGCATTGTGCTGATGCTGCTGGCGAATCAGAACCGTTTCCCGCTGCGGGCGCTGAAGTTCTACGATAACGACGGGTCGCGTCAGGAAACTATCGCCGAAGCCTGCAAAATCATCCTGAAAGAGCAGGCGCCGGATATCGACTTCAGCTACACCACCGATCCGAAGGAAGCGTTTACCGACGTGGATTTTGTGATGGCGCACATCCGCGTGGGCAAATATCCGATGCGCGAAAAAGACGAGAAAATTCCGCTGCGCCACGGCGTGCTGGGGCAGGAAACATGCGGCCCGGGTGGGATAGCCTACGGCATGCGCTCAATCGGCGGCGTGCTGGAGCTGGTGGATTACATGGAAAAATACTCGCCAAACGCCTGGATGCTCAACTACTCCAACCCGGCGGCTATTGTAGCGGAGGCGACCCGTCGCCTGCGCCCGAACTCAAAAATCCTCAATATCTGCGATATGCCTATCGGCATTGAAAGCCGTATGGCGCAGATTGTGGGCCTGAAGGATCGCAAAGAGATGAAGGTGCGTTACTACGGCCTGAACCACTTTGGCTGGTGGACCCATGTTGAAGATAAAGATGGTAATGATTTGATGCCAAAAATCCGCGAACATGTCGCCAAATATGGCTATGTTCCACCCAAGGACGAGCATGGCACTGAAGCAAGCTGGAATGATACTTTTGCCAAAGCAAAAGACGTCTGGGCGCTCGACCCCGATACGCTGCCGAACACCTACCTGAAATACTACCTCTATCCTGACTATGTGGTGCAGCACTCCAACCCACAGCGCACCCGGGCGAATGAGGTGATGGATCACCGCGAGAAGCATGTGTTTGGCTCCTGTAACGCGATTATTAGCGCCGGAAAATCCTCCGCGGGCGAGCTGGAAATTGACGAACACGCCTCTTACATCGTTGATCTGGCGACGGCGATTGCCTTTAACACCCAGGAGCGGATGCTGCTGATTGTGCCGAACAACGGGGCTATTAATAACTTTGACCCGGAAGCGATGGTTGAAATCCCTTGTCTGGTGGGCAAAGACGGACCGGAGCCGCTGGTGGTGGGCAACATCCCTCAGTTCCAGAAAGGGCTGATGAGCCAGCAGGTCGCCGTTGAAAAACTGGTGGTGGATGCCTGGGAGCATCGTTCTTATCAGAAACTGTGGCAGGCGATCACCCTGTCGAAGACCGTGCCGAGCGCCTCCGTCGCCAAAGCGATTCTGGACGACCTGGTTGAGGCGAACAAAGACTACTGGCCTGAATTGAAATAAGAATTCTTCACGTATTAGGAAGCGCGGCGGAGACGTCGCGCTTTTTTTATCGAGCCTCTTCCCAGAGTGTCTTCTCCGAACTGGACATTTTTTATACTGCCCGATACAGTGGGGGAGTGTTATTAAGGTTATTTGGGTTAGAAAGGTTATTTTAGGGGGCGGAATGTTACCCAGACAAGCCGGGCGTATTGAGAAGAAAAAAGACCGGGTGCTGTTTGACAGCGAGCGCGTGAAGCTCACGCTCGCAAAAGGCGTTCGCGAGCAAAACAACAGGCGCGAAGCAGGGCTAACTCTGCAATTAGCGCTCCGGGGGGGCGTCTCCGGGCTTGAGGAACTGCACGCCCAGCTTTCCCATCTCCTGCAGGCGACCGAAGAGCTACAAACCCAGCAGCAGGCGCTGGAGCTTAATAATGGCTACGAAAAGCTGGTGGAACTTTACGGTGAGAAGCTGATCGGCGATGGCACGCTGGCGGCCCATGAACCAGCCGCAAGTTACAATGCGGATCCGGCAAGACTACACGCGACACAAAGCGGTTTGCTTCCGCCGGCTCAGCAGCGTGAGGTGGTGAACCAGGCTCGTCTGGCGCAGGCGCGGGACAGGTTAACGGACGAAGGCTGGCTGACCACGCATGATATCGCTTTGCTGGGCGGTTACTCGGCAAAGAATGTCTCTGCCCAGCCCACGCGCTGGAAGGCGGCCGGGAAAATCTTCTCGGTGATCAAACGTGGGGTGGGGAACGTTTACCCGCGCTATGGCCTCGATGAAAACTATCGCCCTCTGCCGGTAATGAAAGCCATTCTGGACACCTTCGCCCGGCACAAAACCGCCTGGGGCCTGGCCGAGTGGTTCGCAACGTCTAACGGCCTGCTGGCGGGCAAAACGCCAGCCGAAATGGTGTCTACTTATCCGGCTAATGTGCTTCAGGCTGCTGAATACGAGGTCAGGAGGCTGCAGGATGGCGCAGAGTGATGAGGCCAATACGAGCTCCGTTTTTGGTGAACCTGCTGCGCTTACCCCCGCTCTCCCTGAGCCTGGCGATGCTATTTCGATTTTTAAAGAGACCTTGCCAGCGGGCAAGGTGCTTTACCGCTGCCATGCCATGAGTTGGCCGGGAAACAGCTTTAATCCCGGGCGTGAATTGAGCAGCAACGATTACGGTGCAAGGTTCAGCCCTTTTAAAGATATGCGGGGGCGGTTGGTGCCGAGCCTGTATGCGGCGGACAGTGTGGCTGGCGCGCTGGCTGAAACGCTTTTTCACGATCTGATTGGCGGTGAGCGGCGAGGGTTTCTATCCATCAGGCCCTGGATTAAATGGGGCATGAGCCAGCTGGTGCTCAGGCGAGAGCTGACGTTAGTCACGCTGAAAACGGCAGACCTTTACCGGATGGGGTTATCAAAGCAGCTTTTTCTTCTCAGCGATCGGCCGATCTACCCGCAAACCCAGCGCTGGGCCCGCGCGATCCACCATCAGAACCCTGCTATTGACGGTATGGTGTGGAAATCCCGGCAGCACGATGACAGCAGCGCTTTTCTTTTCTATGGTGACAGAGTATTGCCCACGGATTTGGTGCTTCATCGTGAAGCCCGCGGGATATTTTCTGCGCCAGACGTCGTCAACGAGATAATGCAGATGGCGGACAGACTCGGCGTTGTGCTCAGCGACGAGTGATTCCTGCGGGGCGCGCTTCACACTCGGCATCACCATTCATTTTTTATTGCAATCCTCACTCCCCGCAAACGGTAAAAGCATGCTAAATATTAGTTTTCCTTCGCTAAGTAACGTGCCGCCGATGTTAAAGCCGACTCTTATTCTGGTTGCCCTCTCTTTCTGTGCCAGTTCGTTTGCTGCGCCGCAGGACGTTTTGCCGCCCACCTGGACCAGCCAGCTTGGGGTGGGGATGAACGTTGACTGGGCGTTAACAGAGCGAGGGATCCGCGAGTTTGACCCTCTGACGGTGCGTGACTTTCAGCAGCGCGGCTTTGGCCATGTCCGCATTCGCGTTGCAGGGCCGATAACTCATCAGAAACTGGTGCATTTACGGCGTATCGTTGATGCCTGCGAGCAGTACCATATCGTGCCGGTGATCAGCTACCGGGCAGCGGAGCTGAAAGCAAAGCCGACCGCTGAAAATGCGGAGGATATCGTAGAGTGGTGGACGACCGTTGCGCGTTTTTTTGCCAAAAATGATAATTCGCTGGTGTTCGACATCATCGGGCAGCCGGAAGAGAAACTCAGCGCCAACCCTCAGTTGCTTAACCAGATTTACGATAAAACCGTGAAGGCGATTCATAAAATCAGCCCTCAGCGCCATATCTTTGTTGCGCCACGCAATCACGCCTCTCCGGAAGCGCTGGCGACGCTTAAAATTCCTGAATCTCGCCACGGACTGGTAATGGCAGACTGGCACCTGATGCCGGGCGGCCCCAAAAACTGGAACGGTAAAACCTGGAACGGAAAAAACCAGTGGACGACGGGGACGGATGCGGAAAAAGCGGCTATTCATGCCCGCATCGAAACGGCCGTGCACTGGCAGCAAAAAACCGGCCACCTTTCATGGGTAGGTAACTGGTCTACTGGCAGTAAACTGCCGGTCGATCAGCAGGTTGCGATGGCGACATTTGTCGCCTGTGAGTTGCAAAAAGCGCAGATTCCGTATGCAGTCAACGGGGATGAAAAATTCTACGATGGGGAAGAGGGCGCCTGGCGGCCCGATATGGCGCCGCTGCTGGACGCTATTCTGAAGCCTCAGTGCCAGTAATTATCACTCAGCGTGAATTATCTGTTGCTGCATTTCGGGTAATTATGTATTTTTATGCACATTAACTGCATAAAAACATCATATATCCAGGGGCTTCTATGTTAACTAAAGCGATGAAATCAGTAGTGGCTGGCGGGTGTTTGCTCGCGGCATTGTTCAGTTCTGCCCAGGCGCTGGCACAAACCTACGTCGTGGGTTCCGGTGGCACCTACCGTCCGTTTGAATACGAAAACAGCCAGAAACAGCTGGAAGGTTTCGATATCGACATCATCAAAGCCATCGCCAAAGCTGAAGGGTTTGATATCAAGCTGGTTAACACGCCGTGGGAGGGTATCTTCGCCACGCTGAATTCCGGCGATCGCGACATCATCATTTCTGGCATCACCATTACCGACAAGCGTAAAGCGATGGTCGATTTCTCTACGCCGTATTTCCCGGCCGAGCAGTCCATCGTGGTGCCGACCGACTCTAAAGTCGATTCCGTTACCTCCCTGAAAGGCAAGAAAGTCGGCGTGGTTAACTCCAGCACCGGCGACATCGTGGTGTCCGACGTGTTGGGTAAAAACAGCACCGACATCAAGCGCTTTGACAACACCCCGCTGATGCTGCAGGAACTGACCGAAGATGGCATCGACGCCGCCGTGGGCGACGTGGGCGTGGTGAAGTACTACATCAAATCCCACCCGGAAAAACCGCTGAAGCTGGTGCCGGACAGCAAGTTTGAGCGCCAGTACTTCGGCATCGCGGTCGCCAAAGGCAACACCGAGCTGAAAGGCAAAATCGACGCCGGCCTGAAGAAAATCATCGCCGACGGCACCTACGCTAAAATTTACGCCACCTGGTTCGACAACAACGTTCCAACCCTCCCGGCAGAGTAATTATCAATCGGGGCCGCTCCGGCCCCAAAAAGGACAGGTATGACCGGATTTCGCTGGGAGATAATCTCAGAATACGCGCCGTTGTTTATGCAGGGCGCGCTGATGACCATCAAGTGCACCATTATCTGTGTGATTTTAGGCACAACCTGGGGGCTGCTGCTGGGGCTTGGCCGTATGGCTCACGCCGATGACGGCCCGTGGAGGCATGTGCTGCGTTATGCAGTACAGTGGCCGGTGCGCGTGTACGTCAGCGCATTTCGCGGCACGCCTCTGTTTGTGCAGATCATGGTGGTTCACTTTGCGCTGGTGCCGCTGTTTATTAACCCGCGCGACGGGATCATGATCACCAGCGGGATGATGTCTGTGGACTTTGCCCGCGATCTTCGCTCCGAATACGGGGCGTTTCTCTCCTGCGTGGTGGCTATCACCCTTAACGCCGGGGCCTATGTGTCCGAGATTTTCCGCGCCGGCATTCAGTCCATCGACAAAGGGCAGATGGAAGCGTCGCGCGCGCTGGGCATGGGCTGGGGCAAAACGATGCGCAAGGTTATCCTGCCGCAGGCGTTCCGCCGCATTCTGCCGCCGCTGGGCAACAACGCTATTGCCATTGTGAAAGACTCGTCGCTGGCGTCCGCCATCGGCCTCGCCGACCTGGCCTACGCGGCACGTACCGTTTCCGGCGCTTACGCGACCTACTGGGAACCGTACCTGACCATTTCCGTGGTGTACTGGGTGCTGACGTTCCTGCTTTCGCTGCTGGTGCAACATATGGAAAAGAGGTTTGGCAAAAGTGATTCACGTTAAGGATTTACAGAAACAGTTTGGCAAAACCCACGTACTGCGCGGCATCTCCTGTGATATCGCGCCTCAGGAAGTGGTTTGCGTGATCGGCCCTTCCGGCTCCGGTAAAAGTACGTTTCTGCGCTGCCTGAACGCGCTGGAAAAACCGGACGGCGGCGAAGTGATTGTGAATGGTTTCGCAGTTCATGACCCTAAAACCAACCTCAACACGCTGCGCGAAGGCGTGGGCATGGTGTTCCAGCGCTTTAACCTGTTCCCGCACATGACGGTGTTGGAAAACCTGATCATGGCACCCATGTCGCTGAAAGGGCTGTCAAAAGCGGAAGCGGTAAACCGGGCTGAAAAGCTGCTGCAAAAGGTGGGGCTGCTGGACAAAATCGACGCCTGGCCTTCGAGCCTTTCCGGCGGCCAACAGCAGCGCGTGGCGATTGCCCGTGCGCTGGCGATGGAGCCGTCGATAATCCTGTTCGACGAGCCAACCTCGGCGCTGGATCCTGAGCTTGTCGGTGAAGTGCTGGCGGTGATGAAACAGCTGGCGCAGGAAGGGATGACGATGATTATCGTGACCCACGAAATGGGCTTTGCCCGAGAAGTGGCGGACAGGGTTATCTTTATTGACCAGGGCGTGATTCAGGAACAAGGCGTGCCCGCGCAGATCTTTAGCGCGCCGCAAAACCCGCGAACTCAGGCTTTTCTCAGCAAGGTTCTGTAAAAAAAGGCGCGAAAGCGCCTTTTTTATTCATGCGAACTGGCGGATATTGCGGTCAATAAGCTGCAGCAGCTTCTGGTTATCCACGGTTTGCAGCAGCTTAACCGGTTTGCCCCGCGGAGCGTCAACGTTCACCGCCAGCCGCAAATGTTCCGGGCCATAGCGGAGGGTTCTGCCGCGGCTCAGCCCGCTCAGCGACACATCCACATAATCCTCCGTCCAGCTCACCAGTGCCGGCTCAAGCAGCCAGGCGACGGTCAGTACGTCGTGGATCCAGCAGCCTGGTAACTGGCGGGTCTGCATGGAAAAATCCATCCACGGGCGAATGGTGTCCACGAGAAAACGACTCAGGCGATTATCGCTGGTGGCCAGTGCATCCAGATCGCGGTGGGTCATCATGGTTTGGGTGGTGACGTCCATCGGCACCAGAACAATGTTGGCACCGCTGGTTAGCACGGCGTGGGCGGCCTCCGGGTCGACGCCAAAATTGGTGTCTTTCAGGTAACCGTCAACGTGAAAGACGCCGCCCATAATCACAATCTCTTCTACTGCGCTCGCCATCTGCGGGTAAAGCTGCAAAGCCAGCGCCACGTTGGTCAACGGGCCGATGGCGATCAGCGTGATTTTGCCAGGATTCGCACAGATAAGTTCGCCCATCTTATGCACCGCCAGCGGGGCCACTTCGGCCAGCATTTGCGGGGCAGTAACGTCCTTCCACAGGTGCCGGAGGCCCACTTTATCGACTTTATGATCCAGGTGCTCACGCCACGGTGCCGCAGGCTCAATCAGCGCTCGTGAAGCTCCCCGGGCGACCTCAACGGACATGCCCAGGCGCGCGACTAAATCAGACGCGACGGCGTAGCCCACCTCGCTTGGCGTATTGCCGGACACGGTAGTAATCAGTTCCAGAGAAATCTCCGGGGCCGCCAGCGCCAGGGCAAGGGCCAGGCCATCATCTACGTTAGCCCCCGCAACGCCGTTACCCGGATCGCAATCGATAATTAAACGCTTCATGTTACCTGTGACTTCCTGCTTGTGGTGAGGGAGCGGCAGCCGCAGGACTCGCCTATCTCCAGCTCAAAATCGAATTCATATTTATGCGGCTGCCCGTCCCACTTTTTCAGCATCTCGATGGCTTTCTTCGCCATCTGCGTAACGGGCTGGCGAACCGTCGTTAAAGAGGGAACGTTGAAGGCCGATTCCAGGGTGCCGTTAAAGCACACCAGGGCCAGGTCTTTTGGCGCGGAAAGCCCGTGTTCAGACAGCGCTCTCAGGCAGCCAAAGGCCTGCTGTTCATTGGTAGCAAACAGCGCCCGAGGTAATTCGCTGGCCAGCATTCGCTGTGTTGCATCGTACCCGCCCTGGCGGGTGTAATCCGTTGAAAAAATCCATTCAGGGCGCACGGCGAGGCCCGCTTCTTCCAGCGCCAGCCGCCAGCCGCTGATACGATCCTGAGTGTTCAGCATCTCCTGCGGCCCGCAAATAATGGCGATGTCACGATAGCCGTGCTCAATCAGATGACGGGTTGCGCGCCGGGCGGCGTGCTGCTCGTTAACCTGAATCGAGCAAACGTTCAGCTCAGGCTCAACTCTGTCCAGCATCACGCACGGCGTGCCGCTGGCCTGGATAAGATCGATGTAAGGATGCCTGTCGACGCTGGTATAAATCAGCCCGTCAACCTGGCGATGCAGCAGGTTATTGATAAGCTCCAGCTCACGGGCGCGGTCATCACCGGAATCGCCCAGCAACAGCACCCGGCCATCGGCAAACGCCTCCTGCTGAAGTGCATGCGCCATGGACGAGATAAACGGGTTGGCAATATTGGGAACGACTAAACCGTAGGTGCGCGTGGTGCCGCTGGCTAAAGCCCTGGCAATGCCGTTCGGGCGGTAGCCGGTTTTCTTGATGGCGGCGAGCACGCGCTCACGCGTAGCCTGCGCCACCGGGCGCGGGCCGTTGTTAATCACATAGCTGACGACCGCCACGGAAGTCCCTGCTTCTTTGGCGACTTCAGCGCGGGTAACGCGGTGTACTTGAGGCTTAGTCACTGAATACCTGCTTTATTTGGCTGGCGGGCGATAAACGGAGCCACAGCATAAAGCTTTGCTCCGTAAAAATCGCCGTCAACTCTGTGACAAATCAAATAGCGTCTTCCGGCAGATTGAGGTCGCGCCCTCGGGTCTCCGGGGCAAAGAAAGTGGTTACCAGCCCAATGCCCGCCATCACCGCGAAGTAGAGTGCGATTGGCCACCAGTGCCCGGTCCAGGAGAGCAGCGCGGCGGCAATCAGCGGCGCAGTTCCGCCGGAAAGCATTGACCCGAGCTCTTTTGCAAACGCCATCTTGGTATAGCGGTTCGTCACGCCGAAAAGCTCCACGCCCCAGGCGGCCTGGACGCCAAAAATCCCCAGCGAAGCCAGCCCCATCCCGACAACGATGGTTGGAATGACGATGGCGGGTTCACGCGAGTCCAGCAGCATAAAGGCCGGGAAAGCGTAGATAATCAGTAACAGGCAGAACCAGCGGTAAACGATACGGCGGCCAAAGCGGTCGGAGAGCCAGCCGGCGAAAGGAATAATGGCGAAGCCCAGCACCGAGGCGATAAGCACCGCCAGCGTCGGGACGGATTTATCCACCGCCAGCACCTTGGCAACGTAGCCGATAATAAAACCCTGGGCGAGATAAGAAGGGCCGTTTTCACCAATGCGTAGCCCGACCATGGTCCAGAAAGCGCGAGTGCGGCGCCAGAAGCCGCGCGGGTCTGCCTGCTGCTCGGCCAGCCCTTTTTCCCGTACCTGTTTACGCTGGGCTTCCAGTAGCGCTTTTTGACGCTCAAACACCGGGGTTTCGCGCAGATGCTGGCGAATAATCAAGGCGACAGCGGCAATCAACATGCTGCACAGGAACGGAATACGCCAGCCCCAGGCAAGCAGCGTCTCTTTATCCATCTGCAGCACCAGCAGCCAGGTCAGAGAAGCCAGCAGCGTGCCGCTGTTGGAGCCCAGCCCGATAATGGATGACACCAGACCGCGGCGTTTCACCGGCGCATATTCACCCAGCATCACGGTGCCGCCGGACAGCTCCGCGCCCGCGCCCAGCCCCTGGGCAAAACGCAGGATAACCAGACAGGTCGGCGCCCAGACGCCAATTTGTGCGTAGCTCGGGATCAGGCCAATGAGCGTGGTGGAGCAGCCCATTAACGCAATGGTAATGACCATCACCATTTTTCGACCGTAGCGGTCGCCCAGCCAGCCAAACAGCAGGGCACCTATTGGTCGGGCAACGAACCCAACGGAGTAAGCGGCAAAGCTGGAGAGCAGCGCCATGACAGGCGTGGCATCCGGGAAGAACACATCGCCAAAGATTATCCCGGCCGCCAGGCCATATAGCGCGAAGTCCGCGTATTCCATCGTGGTGCCAAGCCAGCAGGAGAAAGTGGCGCGAATAAAATCACGTTTGCCTTCCGGCGTGGCCAGGCGTTCTTCTGCCGCGTGTGGCGTATCAGCCGGAGGAGGGGAAAAAGTGCTTGTCGTCATTAGAATTCTCACAGAGAGCGAACGTTATCTGTCGGCGAAGATGCCATTTTTAATCATTTCTCGCAGTGTATCTACGCGCGTAGATTGATCAAATAATTAAACCGGAAGTGAGAGTAAGGTAACTAAATGACAAAAATATGACGGAAGGAATGCCCCTCACCCTAACCCTCTCCCCGGAAGGGAGAGGGGACAAAACGGTGGCCAGGGCAAGGCGTGAGTTTTCTCCCTCGCCCCTTTGGGGAGAGGACCGGGGTGAGGGGAAATATCAGCGAGCCTTCGCTAAATACTGCGCCATCTCGGCCTCAGGCACCATACCGCCCCCGGTGGCCCAGACCAAATGCGTCGCGTTATTAAGCTGCTGGGCGCTAAAGCCCTGCATCTCGTGGTAAGAGGCCGTGGCACAAACCCGCTGCGGCCCGGCCATGCCTGCCAGGGCCGAAGGCTCCAGGCGAATATTTTCTTCTTCTGCCAGCCCGCCAAGCATGTTGTACAACGTTTGATCGTCCACTGTATAGAAGCCGTCCAGCAGCCTTTGCATTGCTCTGCCGACAAAGCCGGAAGCCCGTCCTACGGCCAGGCCGTCGGCGGCGGTCAGGTTATCTATTCCGATATCCTGCACGGAAAGCGCATCATGCAGGCCGGTGTAAACGCCTAACAGCATGCAGGGGGAGTGAGTGGGCTCGGCAAAAATACAGTGAACGTGATCGCCGAAGGCCAGCTTCAGCCCAAATGCTACGCCACCGGGGCCGCCGCCGACGCCGCAGGGCAGATAGACGAACAAAGGATGCTGCTCATCAACGGCAATCGCCTGCCGTGAGAATTGGTCTTTCAGTCGTTGCCCGGCGACGGCGTAACCCAGGAACAGCGTGCGGGAGTTTTCATCATCGATAAAGAAACAGTTGGCGTCCGCCTCGGCGGCTTTTCGCCCCTGCTCAACGGCGACGCCGTAATCTTCGGCGTATTCAACCACCTCAACGCCATGGCTGCGCAGTTTGGCTTTTTTCCATTCGCGGGCGTCGGCGGACATATGCACCGTGACGCGGAAGCCAATCCGGGCGCTGATGATGCCAATCGACAGACCCAGGTTGCCGGTAGAGCCCACGGCGATGCTGTAGCGGCTGAAAAACTCGCGTAATTCAGGGGACAGCAGCCGGCTGTAGTCATCTTCAAGGCTAAGTAACCCGGCCTCGATGGCCAGTTTTTCCGCGTGAGTCAGGACTTCATAAATGCCCCCGCGAGCCTTAATCGAGCCGGAAATAGGCAGATGGCTGTCTTTTTTCAGCCACAGATTGCCGCAGAGTTTCTTCCCATTTTCTTTTTCCAGCCGCTTTTGCATCGCCGGAATGGCGGCCAGCTCTGACTCGATAATACCGCCGGTTGCTGCGGTTTCCGGGAAGGCTTTCGCCAGATAAGGCGCAAAGCGAGCCAGCCGGGCGTGCGCTTCTTTCACGTCCTGCCCGGTCAGGCCAACATGCGGTAAGCCTTCGGCAAGAGTGGTCGTTCCTGGGTTAAACCAGGTCGTTTCGTTCAGGGCGGTAAGCTCGCTGAGCAGCGGGAATTTTTCGGTTAACGTGTGTAATTCTGTCGATTTCATAACGAGCCTCCTGGCGCTCAGATGATAAAGGAAAGCAGGAATGTGCCAGCCAGTGCAACTAAAGAAGCGATGAATGTCGCCGTGGTGTAGTACTTAAAGGTTTCATGGAGCGTGGCGCCGCAGTATTGCTTCACCAGCCAGAACAGCGAGTCGGTCACAATGGTGCAGCCGATAGCGCCGGAGCCAATGGCGAGCGTAACAATCTCGGGGCTGACGTTGGGATAGAGCGGCAGCAGCGGGGCAACGATAGCCGTGGCGCCCATCATCGCCACGGTGGCGGAGCCGACGGCGGCGTGAAGAATAAGCGCAACCAGCCAGGCGAGCAGGATCGGGTGCAGATGCAGGCTGGAAAGGCTCAGCGCGAGGCTGTCGGCCATGCCGCTGGCCTTGAGGATGGCGTTAAACGCGCCGCCGGCCCCGATAATCATCAGGATATTCGCAATGGAGCCAAAGCCATTTTCGGTGTGGCTCAGCAGCGTAGCGATACTCATGTGCTGGCGCAGGCCCAGCAGATAATAGGCCACGAAAACGGCGATAAACATGGCGGTAATCGGGTTGCCGATGAACTCCAGCGCGGTATATGTCGTGCTGCCCGGCGTCATGTTTAGTTCCGCGAGCGTTTTCGCCAGCATCAGGAAAATAGGCAGCAGCACGGTAAACAGCGTGGCGCTCAAAGACGGCAGAGAAGCCGCGTCTCGCGTTTGCAGATCCGAAAATTCAGCGGGAACGGATTTAAACGGCAGGCGATTGCCCAGGCACTTCAGGAAGAGCGGGCCACCTACCAGAGACGCCAGCAGGCCAACTGCTAAGCCATACACAATCACGGTGCCTACGTCAGCGCCGAGTTTGTTGGTCACGAACAGCGCCGCCGGGTGGGGGGGCACCACGCAGTGAACCGCCATCAGCGCGGTACACAGCGGGATCGCCAGTTTCAGCAAAGAAATGTGGGTCTTTTTGGCGATGGAAAAGGCCAGCGGGATCAGTAGCACCACGCCAACCTCAACGAACAGCGTAATGCCGCAAATCAGCCCGACCAGCACCATAATCACGTCGGCGGAGAGCCAGCGGCAGCGCTGCAGCGCCAGGCCAATACGCTCAGCGGCACCGGAGACTTCCATCATTTTTCCCAAAATGGTGCCCAGCCCGATGACCGCGGCTAAAAAGCCCAGCGTGCCGCCGATGCCGCTTTCCACCGCGTTGACCATCTCTAGCGGGCCCATGCCCATCATTACGCCGACGAAAAAGCTCGCCAGCAGCAGCGCGAGGAAAGGATGAAGCTTCAGTTTTACGATGGTCAGCACGATTAAAATTATGCTGGCAAGCAGCGTACCCACCACCCAGATTTGCGATCCCATTAGTTATCCTCCAGTGCATCATTGCGGGCTATTGGATAAAAATGCGCCTGGGCTGACAAACGATAAAACTGGCCTTTCACATGAACTAAATTGAACCAACAGGGTGATTTGCGTCGGAATAAGGCGATGAATTGTGTTTCAGGTTCGGTTTTCTTCAACTAAATGCTGCTGGTTAGTCGTGGATTTTTTAAACTTGGCTGCTGGAATTGAGAAGGAGGTCACGATGGAAACGTCACGCGAAGGGCGCAATCGGTTATTAAACGGCTGGCAGCTGTCGAAGCTGTACACCTTTGAGGTGGCGGCGCGCCATCAATCTTTTGCGCTGGCGGCGGATGAACTGTCGCTGAGCCCTAGCGCCGTTAGCCACCGAATAAACCAGCTGGAAGAGGAGCTGGGGATCCAGCTTTTTGTTCGCTCGCACCGTAAAGTGGAGCTGACGCATGAAGGCAAGCGGGTGTTCTGGGCGCTGAAATCGTCTCTGGATACGTTGAATCAGGAGATTCTGGATATCAAAAACCAGGAACTCTCCGGCACGCTGACCCTGTACTCAAGGCCGTCGATTGCCCAGTGCTGGCTGGTGCCTGCGCTGGAGGATTTTACCCAGCGCTACCCCTCTATTTCGTTAACCATTCTGACCGGGAACGACAACCTGAATTTACAGCGCGCAGGCATCGATCTGGCGCTCTATTTTGACGATGCACCGTCCTCGCAGCTGAGCCACCATTTCCTGATGGATGAGGCGATTTTGCCGGTTTGCAGCCCGGAGTATGCCCGCCGCTTTGAGCTTCATTCCCGGCCTTCTCAGCTCCGCCACTGCACTTTGCTGCACGACCGGCAGGCGTGGAGCAATGATTCCGGCACCGACGAGTGGTACAGCTGGGCGCAGCAGTTTGGCATTGAGCTACCCACCTCGACGGGCATAGGCTTCGATCGCTCTGACCTGGCGGTGATTGCCGCGATGAACCACGTTGGCGTGGCGATGGGGCGAAAAAGGCTGGTGCAGAAGCGGCTGGAGCGGGGCGAACTCATCGCCCCTTTTGGGGATAAAACGTTGAAATGCCATCAGCATTACTACATTTCGACCCTTGCTGGCCGACAATGGCCGAAGATTGACGCTTTTATCAACTGGCTTAAAGCCCTGGCCGAAGAGGCAAAATAACTTACACCGCCTCGCCGTGATGCTGGAAACGCTGCGCCAGCGGCAGCCAGCAGCACAGGATCAGCACGCCCATCGCCGTCATCAGCATCCCGATGCTGTATTGCCCGGTTTGCGGCATCAGGGCGGAGAACCAGGCCATCACGCCGGAGCCGATGTTTTGCAGGCCGCCAACCAGCGCGCCCGCGGTACCGGCGAGGAACGGGAACGGCTCCATCGCGCCGCTGGTCGCCAGCGGGAACAACATGCCTGCGCCGAAGAAGAACAGTGCCGCAGGTACCAATAAAGTCCAGATATTCATGATGCCGAACCAGCCGGGGATCCACATCAAAATACCGGCGAACAGGCAGCTTAATACCGCCTGCCACATCAGACTGGAGAAACGCACGTTCTGGCGGCCCGCATACCAGGAGCCAAAAAACGCCGCCGGAATTGGCAGAATAAACAGGATGCTCACCACTACGCCGTTCAGGCCGAGTACGCCGCCCATCAGCACGCCGGAGCAGGCTTCAAACACCGCCACGCCCGCCAGGCCACCGACCAGCATCAGTAGATAGCAGTTAAAGGAGATATTGGCGAGCAGCATTTTGTAGCTGCGCATCAGGCGCGGCGGCGCGGCATCTGCCGGGCGGGTTTCCGGCAGCCAACGCCACATGGAAAACGCCACAATGGCGCACAGCAGCAGCAGGAAGCCGTAGCAGGCGCGCCAGCCCCAGACGCTGTCCAGCATCCCGCCAATAACCGGTGCCAGCAGCGGGCTAACCAGAATCCCCATGTTCAGCAGGCTGTTGGCCTGGCGTAAATCGCCGCCTTCGTAAAGGTCGCGCGGCATGGTTCTTGCCATCACTCCGGCCACCCCGGTGCCCATGCCCTGCAGGGCGCTCGCCAGCACCAGAATATGCAAATTAGTGGTAAACAGCGCGCCGAGCGTGGCCAGCATGAAAATCACCATGCCGGCGAGGATCACCGGGCGGCGGCCAATGCGGTCGGAAAGCGGGCCATAAAACAGCTGCGACACGCCGTAGGTAAACAAATAGGCCGCCATCACGCGCTGAATTGCGCCGCTGCGCACGCCCATTTCATGAGCCATATCGGGAATAGAAGGAATATAAATCGTCTGTGTCATCTGCCCGACAGCAACCAGCAGAATCAACATCATCAGCAGGTGGATATTGGCTAACTTTCTCATGGCGTCCGATCGTTTACCTGAAAAAAGAGAGAGGCTTCGCAGCGTATTTTGCTGTGTATGTTTTGAAAACGAGAGGAATCTATCACAACCTTGGCAATAATCCAGATGATGAGGCTGTTTTAACAACAGATTTACGTGTTCGTTTGTAAAGCGAAAGCGGCAATTTTTATTGCCACCAAATGCCCTTTTTTGCCCCGCAACGGTGCAATTCTCGTTAACCCTTGGGGAATTACATTTGTTTACAGGTTAAATACAAATACGTATATTTCTCATCCGCATTTAATGATGCGCGTCTTTATAAAAATCAAAGAAGTGCCGGCCACGGAAAACGCCGCTGCACTGCAAAAAATGAGGGTTTAACATGGCATTTGTTAACTTCTCCAGGGAACGGTTCACGTTACGGGCAGGCGGCCCATCACTGCTGGCGGCGGCCATTGCGCTGGCGCTGCTTCCTTCTTCGCAGGCAGAAGACACCATCACGGTGAATAGCCAGGCGGATAATCCGCTGGCAGGGCAAGAACAGGATTACAGCGTCAAAACCACCACCACCGGCACCAAACTGCTGTTGGTTCCACGCGATATTCCGCAATCCGTCAGCGTCATCAGCCAGCAGCGTATACAGGATCAGAATCTGCAAACCATTGGTGAGGTGCTGGATAACACCACCGGTATCAGCACCAAACTGGTGGACAGCAGCCGTGCCACTTATTTTGCGCGCGGCTTCTTTATCAGCAACTACGCCTACGACGACATGCCCACTCAGGTTAGCGACGTCTGGGACTTCGGCGATACTGGTTCGGATACCGCCGTGTTTGAAAATATTGAAGTGGTGCGCGGCGCGGCGGGGCTGATGAGCGGCAGCGGAAACCCTTCGGCGTACATCAATATGGTGCGCAAGCACGCCGACAGTCGCGAATTTAAAGGCAACGTGTCCGCCAGCTACGGCAGCTGGGACAAGCAACGCTATGTGGCGGATCTCTCCGCGCCGCTCAGCGAGTCCGGGAATGTGCGGGGCCGCGTGGTTACCGGCTACCAGGACAACGACACCTGGCTGGACAAAAGCCATTCCCGCAAGAAATTCATCTACGGCGTGGTGGATGCTGATGTGACAGACTCCACTACGCTCTCCGTTGGCTACGACTATCAGGAAAGTAACGACGACAGCCCGACCTGGGGCGGCCTGCCCACCTGGTATGCCGACGGCAGCCGGACGCACTTCAGCCGCAGCGCCACCACCTCACCGGACTGGGCTTATTCCAACAAAGACGCCACCAAAGTGTTTGCCAACCTGGTCCAGCGCTTTGATAACGGCTGGGAAGCGCGCATTAATACTCTGCACGCTGAAACCAATTTCGATTCGAAGCTGATGTACGTCACCGGCTTCCCGGATAAAGTGACCGGCGCGGGTACCAGCGCGTACGGTGGCTGGAACCGGGGCGAGCGTAAACAGGATTCGGTTGATGCGTTTGTACGCGGTGGCTTTGACCTGTTTGGTCGCCAGCACGAGTTGATGTTCGGGGGCAGCTACAGCCGCCAGCGCAATCACTATGACAATGCCATGCCGAACACCGGATTGCCTTACGGCGGTATCGCGATGGACAGCTTCTACAGCAACGTCGCGGACCCGAGCTGGTCTGCCTTCTCGCTTTACAGCAAAGACGTGGTACGCCAGCAGGCCGCCTACACCGCAGCGCGTTTCTCGCTGGCCGACCCGCTGCACCTGATTGTGGGGGCCCGCTATACCGAATGGGATGCAGACTACAGCCCGTCAACCGCCCCGCAAACCAGCCTGAACAGCAAAAAGCATGACGTGACGCCGTATGCGGGCCTGGTTTACGACATCAATGACACCTGGTCGGCCTACACCAGCTACACTTCCATCTTCCAGCCGACCGACAAGCGCGACGTTAACGGCGATTATCTCGACCCCACCACCGGGAAGAGCTATGAAGCGGGCGTGAAAGCAGACTGGTTTAATACGCGCCTGACCACCTCCCTGGCGGTATTCCGCATCGAACAGGATAAAGTTGCCCAGTCCCTTGGCACGCCGGTTAACGGCAATCCGGGCGAAACGGCGTATAAATCCGTGGACGGCACCGTGAGCCGCGGCGTGGAGTTCGAGCTGAACGGCGCGCTGACCGATAACTGGCAGCTCACCTTCGGGGCTTCTCGCTACGTGGCGGATGACAATACCGGTGAGGCGGTGAACTCTGACCAGCCGCGTACCACCCTGAAGCTGTTTACCCGCTACCAGCTGCCGATGTTGCCGGAAGTGACCGTGGGCGGCGGCGTGAACTGGCAGGGTAAAACCTGGCAGGATGCCTACGGCCCGAACGGCAACACCCGCATCAAACAGGGCAGCTTCGCGCGGGTGGACCTCTTCACCCGCTACCAGGTGACGAAAAACTTCGCCGTACAGGGCAACATCAACAACCTGTTCGACAAAGAATATGAATCCTGGCTCTCCGACTATGTGGTTTATGGCGCCCCGCGCAGCTTCTCGCTGACGGCAAACTATAGCTTCTAAGCCAGTATGCTGAATAAAACGACTTTACATTCTTGAGGGCGGACAAAGAGGGGAAACGTAGTTTTCCCCTCTTTCTGACGATGCGGCTTTTCTTGTGTAGGTTAAATAGTCTGAAGAGCGTCTGGCAGCGACTGGTAGTAGGCCGACTTCAGTAACGCCTGCGCGAGGTCCCTTTTGTTTTGAGAATCGAAATAGCCGTAATTAATTTTGCTCGCCAGCGGCAGGCCGGTATTTCGCATCATGAAGTAATCCATATTGCCAGACCCCAGTTTTGGCGCACGGTAGTTATCCAGCAGTCCTTGCCCCTGTAAATCGAAATTCTCCGTTACCTGAAATGCTTTTTGATAAATAGCCTGAAGCAGGATACCGAGATGGAAATTATTCGGGTGACTTACGGTCGTGAAGCAATCAACGTTATTGCTCAACTGCTCGAAATAAACCTCCGAATAGTCGAAGAAAAGTTTTCCTGTCTGGTAGAGGGTGCGGTATTTCTGTGCATCCTCCCTGAGCATCTCCAGCTGCTTGTCCCTGGAGGATATGGTGTCATGGTAATGATAAACAGCATGTTTCTGCGGAATACCCGACAAATAAAGATGTAAAAAGCGGTAGTCGACGTACACCATGAGATCCGGCAACGGCCGATCGAAATAGCCCAGTTGCGGCGTTGAAACGCGGGACTCGAGCGTAGGGACAAGGCTAAGGTCAAAATACTTGCTCAGCGTGGCGGTAGAAAATGCGCCCCACTTTTCTGTGTGGTATTGCATAAAAATTAAATCACAGCTTTCCAGCTCATGATAAAAATTAATAACGTTTTCTTTTTCCTGAAGTTTATAAATTGGTGTGTTAAAAATGTAGTCGATTCTGTCACGGTGCAGACTTTCAATACTTTTAATCAGATCGCCCAGAATCTCTAGCTGACAGTTACCAATTAAAGCGAGTCTCATTGTTATTCCTTATCAGGGAGCTTTGAGGCTTATCATGCATGAGGGCAGGCTGGTTCAATCAGACAAAAAGCCACCTACAATTGCAGAATAAGCGTTATGAATTCGCTGCTCTTTCCCGCGCCAGCGCCAGGAAAGCGGCCAGCCCGGCAGAGGGGTGCCGCCTGCCGGAATAGTAAAGGCAAAGCCCCGGGAAGGGCTGCGTCCACGCTTCCAGCAGGCGAACCAGCTTGCCGGAGTGGATTTCGTCGGCGACGTTTTGCTCCATAAAAAAGCCAATCCCGATACCTTCCAACACCGCCTCCCGCGCCAGGGAGGCTTCGTCCAGCGTCAGCGGGCCGCGCACATCAATGGGTGCGACTTCGCCGCATTTTTCCAGATGCCAGCGGTAGAGAGAGCCGTCCGGCAGTCGGACGCGAATACAGGGGTGATTCAGCAGGTCGCCCGGCGTTAGCGGCGTGCCGTGCTCCGCCAGATAAGCTGGAGACGCGACAACGGCGAAGCGCTGTGGCTGCCCAAGCGAGAGAGCAATCATATCGGCAGGCACCAGCCCGGCCACGCGCACGCCAAGATCGAAACCTTCGGCAACGATATCAACCAGCTTTCCTTCAGTAACTATATCGATCTGCATCTCCGGATAGCGGCGTAAAAACTCAAAAACCAGCGAAGAAAGCACCTGACGAGCGGCAAACGGCGGGGCATTGATACGCAGCACACCGGACGGGGTATCGCGGTGCGCCCGCACGCTCTCAAGGGCGTCGTTCAGCCCCTGAAGAGACGGCCCAACTCTCTCGATAAAGAGTCTCCCGGCCTCCGTCAGCGATACGCTGCGGGTGGTGCGGTTGAACAGGCGCACGCCAAGCTCGGCCTCAAATTTTGCCAGCGTATGGCTGAGCGCCGTGGTTGAAACGCCCAGATCGATAGCCGCCGCGCGGAAAGATCCCCGGCGGGCGATGGTCTGCACGGCTTCGATATCGCCGAGGGCTATACGCGCCATTGTCCCGATTCCTTCATCATTTCATCCCAATTTGTCCCAATTGTTTAAATTATACCGCGTTCTTAGAGTAGTGATACGGCAGGTAAATCGACTTTCTGGAGAACGTAACATGACTGACTTTTTGACGCTGAAAGGCAAGAGAGCGCTGGTCACGTCCGGCACGAAGGGCGCCGGTGCGGCGACCGTAGCGCTGTTCCGCGAGCTGGGCGCGCAGGTGATGACCGTGGCTCGCCATGCCCCTGAAAATGCTAGAGACGACGAGTTCGTGGCGGCAGATCTCGCCACGCGTGAGGGCTGCGAACAGCTGGTAAAAGCCGTGCAGGCGCGGTTTGGCGGCGTGGATATCATTGTGCATATGCTCGGCGGCTCATCGTCCCCGGCCGGAGGCTATGCGGCACTTGACGAAGAGCAGTGGCAGCGCGAACTGGCGCTTAACCTTTTCCCGGCGGTGCGGCTGGACAGGGCGCTGTTACCGGGCATGACGGCGCAGGGTTCAGGCGTGATTGTCCATGTCTCTTCCATTCAGCGAATTTTACCGTTGCCGGAGGCAACCACGGCCTATGCTGCGGCCAAGGCGGCGCTTTCCGCCTACAGTAAAAGCTTGTCGAAAGAGGTTTCTCCGCAGGGTGTGCGGGTGCTGCGCGTGGCGCCGGGCTGGATTGAAACCGAGGCCTCTGTCCGCCTGGCTGAGCGGCTGGCGCTGCAGGCGGGCACGGATTATGAAGGTGGCAAGCAAATCATTATGGATTCACTGGGCGGGATCCCGCTTGGCCGCCCGGCGAAGCCTGCTGAAGTGGCTAATCTGATAGCCTTCCTGGCCTCAGAGCGTGCCGCCGCGATTACCGGCACGGAATACATTATTGACGGCGGGACGGTGCCAACCGTTTAGAAGTGCACCGGCTGGCCGAAGCCGTCACCGCTGTCGGTGCTGTTATCCCTGCGCCCTCTGGCTTCCAGCTGGTCGGCGCGGATGCGGTCGCGGATGTCCTGGCGCTGTTCCGGCGTCAGGTAGCGGCTGTTGTAGTAGGGATCGGGCCACGGGGAGCGCATAAAGCTGTCGTCCAGCCGCTGCCTGTCCTGGCGGTCCATCCCTGAATTGTCCGATGAGGAACAGGCCGCGAGCAGCAGCGAAGCCAGCAGAACAAGTGCATATTTAGAGGCCATTTTTCTTCCTGAAGCGGCAAGCAATGAAAGTGAGGCAGTATCGCGCATCAACCTGGTGATGGGCGTTATCTGTCGCCAATATTGCGCAGCTTATCACGAAATAGTCAGCCGCTCAGAATGCCGACAGCGCCCGCGAACAAGCCATGCCGTGTTGGTACAGCTCTTCCGCGTAAAAATCAGGCACCGGGCTGTCTTTAATCGCCTGAGCTACGGCGGCGACGTCATAATTTACCGTCTGCACAGCCAGTTTTAGCTTCCCGTGATGGTAATGCCCCATCAGCCAGGTGGCCTGCGGCTCGCCGGGTTTTATTCTCCCCACCGCGCCGGTGTTGGCGATGGTCAGCCTGCGGCCATCGCTGCGCACCAGCTCTCGAATGTCCGCATAATGGGTATGCCCCGAGACCATCACGTCGAACTGATGTGCGGTTTGCCACTTCATTAGCTGACTGCATGAAAACTGGCGATGCACGTATTCGGACAGCGAGTCCGGGCTGGCGTGAACCAACAGAATTCTGAGCGGCCCGGCGTGAAACGCTCTCGACCGTGGCAGGGCGCTGAGCCAGCGGCGGTTCTCCTCCGTCAGCGTGCGTTTGCTCAAGGCGATGGCCTGTTCACGGGCTTGTTGCTCTGCAGCGGAGTGTTTTGCCAGCGGCGTAACCGGCTCGTCCATTGCCACCCGGCGGTCGTGGTTGCCCATCACCACCGGAATGCTGCGGCTGCGAATCAGGTTTATCACTTCATTCGGCCACGGCGCGAAATCAACCACATCGCCCAGGCACCAGATTTGGTTGATGTGGTGGCGGTCAATATCCTGTAAAACGGCCTCAAGTGCCGGTAAGTTGGCGTGAACATCGCTGAAAAGTGCAAAGCGGAAATCAACATCTTTAGCGTTCATTGGGCTGACTCCCGGTGGGTTCACGTAGCGTGAAAATGACGACCAGCGCAACGAAGAAAGCGAACAGCGCGGCGCAAGCCAGCATCAGCGAGAAGCCGCTGGCATAGCTGTGGCGGATCAGCGTGCTTAGCGTCAGAGCCTGTTGATCCGGCCACAGCGCAAGGGCGCGTGGCACATCGCCGGCCACGACCTGGCTGATAAAATCGTCCCTTACCGGGAGATGACTGGCCTGCATCGCTAAGATCAGCGTATGGCGCGTGTGCCCGGCCAGAATCGCCCCCAGCAGCGCAAAACCTTGCAGAATGCCGGAGAAGCGCGCCGTGGTGCTGATGCCCGAAGCCATGCCCGCTCTTTCGTGAGGCACGGTGCCCATAATCGCTTTCTGCGTTTCACCGTTAAGAATGCCGCCGCCGCTGCCCAGCACGGCCATACCGGCGATGACCAGCCATGGCCACTGCGCCAGTACGCCGCTGGCGATAATCAGGTTACCGACGCCAACCAACGCCAATCCAGCGGCTAAGATCCAGCGGGCGGCCATGCGGTGTGCCATCCAGCGGGCCACCATCGGGAATAGCAGCATGGCGAGCGCGAACGGCAGCATGCCGACCCCGGACGCCAGCGCGGTTTTTCCCTCCACGTTTTGCAGCATCAGCGGCAGCAGGGAGGTCATCACCTGCGCGGTGGCCGCATAGGTGAACATGGCCAGCACTGCGCCAATAAACGGCAGCGAACGGAAGAGGCGGAGATCCAGCATCGGCTGGGCTTTGTAACGTTCGACCAGCGCAAAAAACAGAAAGAACCAGGCGGCGGCGATAAAGCGGCCCATCACTTCGACGCTATCCCAGCCGCGCTCCGGGGCAAGGATCAGCGCCCAGGTCAGGGAGAACATGGCGGCGATAAACAGCGAAATGCCGTGTACGTCCGGCTTACCGGCGGCCGGATTGCGGGACTCGTCAATGGTGCGCAGGACCACCATCGCCAGCAGCAGGCAAATGGGGATGTTGATGTAGAACGCCCAGCGCCAGCCGAGATACGCGCTGATGATGCCCCCCGCCAGCGGGGCGAGCACCATGGTGATGCCCATCATGCCGCCCCAGATGGCCCAGGCGCGGCCTCTGGCCTGCGGTTCCCGGAAGGTGTGGCCGATGATAGCCAGCGCCGGAGCCAGCAAAAACGCCGAGCCGACGCCCTGCAGCGCCCGGGCAACGTTCAGCATCAGAATGGTACTTGCCGCCCCGCAGGCCAGAGAGGCGAGGGCAAACAGGGCGATGCCGAATAAAAAGATCCGCCGCCTGCCGAAGCGGTCCGCCAGAGAACCAGCGGGCAGCAGCAGGGAAGAGAAGCAAAGCACGTACGCGCCAATCACCCACTCCATATCGGCGAAGTTGGCGTCCAGCCCGCGGGCGATGGTCGGCAACACCACGCCAACAATGTTCGTGTCGATGACCGTCATCGCGCAGCCCATGGAGGCAACCAGCAGCACGGTGGTGTCGTTTTTGGCCACGGGCGCGGCCAGCACAGTAGACATAAAAGCTCCGAAAACGCGGGAAGAACACGCCTTAAGCTTCGCGATCCGGGGCGCGGTATTCAATTTCCATGTTCGGCATTATTATTAGTTAATAGCTAATAATCAGGAGTAAGAATGGAGCTTCGCCACCTGCGTTATTTCCTTGAAGTCGCCCGAACGCTCCATTTTGGCGCGGCGGCGGAAACGCTGAATATCTCCACGCCGACGCTTTCGGTACAAATCGGTCAGCTGGAGCGAGAGTTTGGCACGCCGCTATTTTTACGCACCAAAAGGCGGGTACAGCTTACCCAGGCCGGGGAGATTTTCCGCGAAGAAGCGGAGGTCACGCTGCGCCAGGCTGAACTCACGCGCGAGCGGGTACTGAGCGCCGCCCGCGGAGAGCAGGGCTATATTCGCGTCGGCTACGTGGCGTCTGCACTTTGGTCGGGCACGCTTAGCGCGGTGATGGGGGCGTTTCGGGCGCAATACCCGGATGTCTCGCTTGGGGCGCGTGAGGTGCTGATGGACGGCATGGCGGCGGCGCTGGTGGAGGGCAAAATCGACGTTGGTTTTGTCCGTGCGCCGGTGGCGCTGCCGTCTGAGGTTGGACACCTGCTGGTACAGAACGACTGTTTTTGCCTGGCGCTGCCTGCCTCCCACCGCCTGGCTGCCAGCCCGGAAGCTATCGACCCTGCCGCGCTAGGCGGGGAAACTTTTATTTTACCCGAGCAAACTTCCGGCTCGCACGAAGTCGCCCGCCGCGGCGGATTTGTACTCAACGATGCCATCCGCTCCAGCACGCTGACCGAAGTGCTGGCGCATATCGCCCTGGGCAACGGTATCGCGGTTATCCCGGAGATTATGGCGAAAACCATCGGCGTGCCGGACGTGGTCTACCGCCCGATTGCCGGGGCGGAAATTTCTTCGGCTATCTGGATGCTGTACCGCAAGCGGGAACGCACGCCGCTGATTAAACGCCTTATCCGCTTCGCAAAAGAGCACGTTTCGGGTAGTTCAGGAAACGTTTGAACACACTCTTTAACCCCCGGGATTAATTTGGCGGTTACGCTTGATCCAGAGCAGTCCTTAACCTGACCTGATTCTGGAGAAAGCATGATCAAGCCCCGTTTGTTTATCCCGGCCTTAAGCCTCCTGCTGCTGAGCGTTGGCGCGGCGGCGGCGGACAATGTCATCACCCCGGTGCGCGGCACCATTGACGCGGTCAATGATTCCTCGCTGCAAATCACCACCCGGCAGGGCGAAAAGCTCTCCGTTGGCCTGACGGATAAAACCCGAATCAACGGCGTGAGCGAGGCGAAGATGAGCGACATCAAGCCCGACAGTTTTATCGGCACCGCCGCCGTGCCACAGGCGGACGGCACGCTCAAGGCGCTGGAAGTTCACGTTTTTGCGCCGAGCCTGCGCGGCTCCGGGGAAGGGTTCAATCCGTTTGAGTCCGCCAACGGCCAGGTGAACACCATGACCAACGGCACCGTCGGCACCCTGGTGAACAGCCACGGGCGCACCATGACGGTGAAATTCCACGGCCAGCAGAAAACCGTGCAGGTGCCGGACGACGTGCCGGTGGTGCTGATCAGCCCCGCCGACAAATCCGTGCTGAAGCCGGGCGCAAAAGTGGTGCTGTTCGCCACCAAGGACGATAAAGGCCAGGCCGTCGCGCGCGGGATTTCCGCCGGGGTTAACGGGCTGACGCCGCCGATGTAGCCGTTAGATTTTGCGTGGGCCGGTTTTTTCGTTGATGTGAGATGCGTTTGAGTTTTGAGCAATACAGGTTTAGGCGCAGGTGCCGAAATCCTACATGCTGATTCTCTGAAGATACTTTGCTTCCTGAGTGAGGCAAAAGATAGATGCGAGAGCAATCAATCAGGTGGAAGCTGACGTTTCATTGCATCGAACCATTGATAGTCTTCAAAAGAGAGAATAACGGCCACAGCAGACCCCGCCTGACTAATCTGAGCGGGGGCTTTTTGCACCTGCTCTAATATTTCTTCAAAGTTGGTTCTGGCTTCTTCGGCTGTAAATGTCTGCATGATTTGAACCGTATTTTCCCCTCTCCCTTTTAGGGAGAGGGCAGGGTGAGGGTCTAGTGAAGATTATTTCCGGCCTGGCTATCGATCATTGCCAGACCTGAATCTGTGCGTACAAAGCGGGGCGATTTTAAATCCTCTGCCAGCGCATTAATCATCTCGAATAACAGGCCGGTAATTGTTTTCTGTTGCTCTGCGGATTCTTGCTGATTCAGCAGCACGAGCGTCAGGGCGCTGCAATATTCCCGCATCAGGTCTGACTCTGGTGTAAGCGGGCAGGCATGAACCTCAATATCGCTATTTTCAGCGGTGAGAGATTCAATCAGATGTTCCGGCAGCGGTTTATCCAGCACGACTTTCAACACTTCCAGCCCGGCATACAGGCGGCCACACAGCGCCATACGCTCGACGATATCTTTATTCTCAATCAGGACTTCAGCGTATCGCTCGCAAATATCCAGCACCTGAAAGAGATCGTTCGAGGTACCGAGCGGGGTTTTTAAGAGCGCCGAGATCTCAGATTGGGTAACTGGTTGAAAGCCCAGGCTTTGGGGATTAGCGGTTGTGGTACTATCGTGGTTAGCCATGGCGTTGTTCCTTAACAGTGAACGTTGTGGTTAGACGCTCCGGTATGTGTTGCTGCACTGCCGGGGCGTTGCTCTGATAAAAGGCCTCATGATATTGTGGCCTCCTATAAGAACAAAAACTATACAATAGGTGGCCTCATGTCAATCATATCGCGTGAAAAAAAACCAAAAGGTGGAGGTAAGTCACCTCAGTTTAAGATGCGTATTGACCCGGCATTAAAGGAACAGCTAGATGCAGTTGCTGCTGAAGAAGGGACAAGCCTCGCTAACTGGTTAAAGAACCTGGCTAGAGAGGCCTTGAAGGCAAGAGGGATTGAGCCGAAGGGTTAATGTATAAACTATATGGTAATATTATGAGCTCCAGTTTTATCCCTTGGCTTTGTAATATCCCCATCAAAATTAATTTCACACAAATGTATCCCTGAGCGATCAAGCACTTCAAATCTACCATGAGTTACATCTGTTGAGAGATATATATCTTTTTGATCGCAATAGAAAATATCTCTTATTGCTCCACCATTACGATTTTTTTGTGATGTCGATGCATCAAAATTATAGTTATTTAGCTCAGCAATAAACTTGGCCATTCTCCGAATAACTTCAATTTTTATCTGTGGGTTCGTAATACTACTCTTATAAAGTTCATAAATACACTCTGGAATTATTTTTTTCAATGAAACAGCGTAAGCTAAATATCCATTTTCTACCTCCTGTTTGCGGATTATGTATGTTATTATTTTTTCCCACTTATCTACGGTTTTGGTAAAGTCAATAAGCCTATGGGTGGGGATGTTATAGTGTTTAGATATATTTTGATTATTTAGTAGAGTTATTTCATCATCCTCCCAATGATCAGCACTATGGAGGGATAAAATTATTTCAAATTTGGGTTGATATGCTCGATAAGTTTCATATGCAGGAAATGGCTGATTGCTAATTGATTCAACATATCCAGCAGGAACTTCACCTAAATAAAGAGTACTCTCTGTTAGAATTGTGGTTAGCAATGATTTTAATTCTATATCATTTACCCTTCCTATCAAATCTTTAAAGGATGAGCCACCACTCATATTTAGATCAGGGCCATTTGATGGTAAACAAAGTAAGAATTTATCCTCTGAATTGTTTAAAAAAATTAAAGATTTACGTAATGAGTCAAAACAGCTGTTCTCGTCTTGAATAGGAGACATGGATAATGGGTTGAAATATATCATAATAATTTAAATAATGAGTTTTGCCATTCATCAAAGAAGCCAACGGGAGCATTTTTTATTTTTCCGTTATCATATAGATCTACTTTGTAAAATTCCGTTACCAATGACTGTGTTGATTTCTCTCCCTGCATTTTCTTGTCAAAATAATAACCATTTATTTCATCATTTTTAATTATTCTATCTTTTAAAGCTAGTCGAATACCATTGAAAAAATGATCGCTATGTGTTTCTATTATTAACTGTACTCCAGATGTAGCAGCTAAAGCACTCAAATATCCAAGGCGAGTTTGTCCTGTGGGATGAATATGTGCTTCGGGGTTTTCAATTAGTAATATATCTCCATTTTTAGACGATAGTAATAATGCTAAAAGGGGAAGGCAATAGCTAATTCCAAAGCCAAAGTTTTTGGGTGTGACATTTCCTATTAGAGATGCACTGTAGTAACTTGCAGACATACTTGCAGTTCTTAGTTTTTGGTTTGCCTCAAAATCAAGGTTTATTCCTGGTGATATTTCTTTCATCCATTCATTGATGTTAGTTATTAAGGAACTTTTTCTTCCTCCTGACTCGTTGGCCTTTGGATGAATTAACTCTTTGCGTACCTTAAAATCCTTATTTTCCTCAATAAAAGATACCGTCTGTTCACTTTTAATTCCGATGCCAAAATTACTTTTACTAATATCATAAACAAACTCTGCCCCCATCCTTTCTGCCGATAGATATTTTATTCTTCTTTTCAATGAGGGTATTATTTTGTGATTATCTGTAGTCGAAGTTGTAATCGAGCCTTTTGTTAAAAATTGATCTGGATTGTTTATAATAATACTAGCTGATTCATTTTTTATAGAGTTATATGTAATTCTTATTTCATTATCTTCATAGAATTGATTTAAGATATCTCCTATCGTACCTAATTCAGCATAATCGCCATTCAGGTTGAGTTTGTTATCTTTTTTTGTAAATTGTTTTAGCAACAATATAGTTTGCAATAAAGATGATTTTCCAGAGCTATTTACGCCTGTGATAATGTTAATATTGGTAAGTGGTACTGTGATTTCTCTTATAGATTTAAAATTTTTAATATGAATATTTCTTAACATGTTATACTTCCTCGATAAAAATTTTCTCAGCTTGCTCTAGTCTATATATAACATTGTCTTGCCTGCTTGTTGCATTACTTATTGATTTTATAAATCGTTCATCCTGAAAACAGTTGTTATATTTCTTTATTGCTTTTTTAGGCGATTTTCTTATCTTTCTTTTTTCTCTATCGTTTAACTTTGATGATGCATATATTAAACAATCAAATAATCCTTTGTTGAAAACACTTCGTCCATTTGTTTTATTTTTAAAACAATCAATTCCTAATACATCTATACAAAAATGGAAGTTTTCATAAAAAGAGTCATATATACCACATAGCTCATTTTTAGTTAACTTGCTTAATGCTTTGATTGCATTATCTAAAAAAAGTTTAAGGTTGCTTTTGGATGGATATCTACTGTGCCCGAAACAAGTGAAGGATATGGCTCTTAACACCGTTTCTTGTGCATCCATACGACCATCGTTAATGTTTACATTGTTTTCTATCAATATTTCACTGACGGCTTTTTTTAGAAGTTCAATTATTTCACCTTGATAAAGCGCATGACGAACCTCTTGATCTTTTAACATTAAATTTGTTGTGTTTATTCGTTCGAATATTCTGTATTTTATTTCTATTGGGGTGTTGGGATAAACAAGATGTAGCTGCAGTTGGCTTGCTTTGAAATTTCTGATTAAATGACGTGGTATATCCTCATAATACTTCCCATTTAATTCAGTGAAAAAATCTAAGTCTATTAGCTTAAGTTTTTTACTCTGTGAATCACCAAAACAGAACTTTCTTAAAGCAGATAATCGTTGTAGCCCATCAATTACTTCCCAATGTATTTTATCTGAATTATCATTAAGGTAAACTATGTTGAAATAAAATGGAGGAATAGGAAGTTTTAGCATCAACGATTCGATAAATTTGCTCATCTTTTCATCGCTCCAAAGGTCTGATGATCTTTGAAAGTCAGTGTTAAGATTGATTTCATCATATTTTAACATTTCTAATATTTGGTCACAGCTATAATTTTCTTGCTTAACATTAATATCAGCCGGATTGAATGTTAAAAGAGACTCATCTTCAGCCAAATCATAAAGTTTTAAATAGTCCATATGTTATTCCTGAAAGATATTTTTGCTACATCTTAGCAGTAACATAGCCTCTGAACAAATCTGATAGAATTAGGTTTTTTAGAAAAATTTTACTAATAGATATTTAATGATCAGTTGTGATTTGGCGGAAAGTCACAGGAGTCGAACCTGCCCGGCGCCGCTGGCGGCACCAACTGGAGTTGAAGTCCAGCCGCCTCACCGGAGACGACGACCTTCCGCGCCTGCATTGCTACATGGAGGCGGGGCGCAGTATACCGGGTTTCCTGCTGCTACCCAATGGGTCAGTAAGAATATATCCTGCGCCTAAAGTGAAATTCTTTACTAAATCAGTCTAACGGCTCTTAAGCTGCTTTTCCCGGCAGGGTTTACCGGGCTCATTCTGCTCACCTTACATCCTAAATCCGCCCGCAAAAATCTAAACGGGCCCCTGGGTTCAGCCAAAAAAGAACCACGCCGTTTTTATCAATCCGTTTTCTACTTCGAAAACAGCCATGCTTTCAATGGGTTCATCGCTCAGGCCGTGGATCTTCTCGTGGTCGAACACTTTGTTACCCAGTGCGGTGCGGGAGATGATTTCTGCGCGCAGGGCTGGGTTATTGAAGCGGTGCTCTTTATAGAAGGCATAAAGGGCATCGCGTCCTTCCAAAGAAGGCGTAGTGGCTGGCGGGCGGTAAGCGGTGAAGTCTTCGCTAAAGCAGGCGGCGAAAGCCTCGAGGTCGTGGGCGTTGTACGCCTCGAACTGGCGGATGACGGGTTCAGTGACTGACATAAAGAATATCCTGATAAGAGAAAGTGTTGGGCTGCCAAAGTGTGGTTGTTGTGTGCCGGGACAGAGTCTCTTGCCGGATGGAAAATGTCTAATGAAAGGATAGGGCAGATTGTGCGGTGGCCCGGTCTGCGGCTGAAACACTAATCACTGTTGCAAAGTTGCTTCGCTGTATCTCGTAAATATTCCTTCTTACTCAATGCGTTAATTCCTTTTTTATTATCAAAGTGTATTCTTTGTGAGCACCAATTGATCTTATTATGCTCAATCATGATATACAAGGATGATATATGGCTACCGTTATTGGAGAAGGTATGGGACGCATTCTTCTGGATCTCTCGGATGAGGCGATCAGACAGCTTGATGGCCTAAAGCAAAAGCGCAATTTGCCCAGAGCCGAGCTTCTCAGAGAGGCTGTTGATCAATATCTGGCGCGGCAGCAGTCCGATATCAATGATGCATTTGGGCTTTGGGGAGAGAGTACCCCCGATGGGCTGGAGTATGAGAGAAAGCTGCGTGAGGAGTGGTAATGGAAAAGCAATCTTCTGTCTTTGATACCAATGTATTAATTGATTTTCTGAGTGGCCGACCTGAGGCTCAAGAAATGATGGAGAAGTACAACGTCGGACGTTCAATAAGCGTTGTTACGTGGATGGAGGTGTTGGTTGGGGTGAGGGATAGTCGGCAGGAAGCCCAGACTCGACAGTTTCTCTCTCATTTTGATGTATTGCCTGTCACTCAATCTGTTTCGGAAAGAGCGGTTGAACTCAGAAGGCAATATAAGATGAAACTTCCTGACGCGATCATTCTGGCCTCTACTCATGTTGCTCAAAAAACACTGCTTACTCGTAATACTAAGGACTTTAAAGATATTCCAGGCGTGATTGTGCCTTACTCACTCTCATAGCGTACTTCTGCCAGCCCCCAGTCTCCCTTCGCAATACACATTAACACCCGGTTGCATTTCATCCAGCTACAATCCGGCGTCTAAAACAATAAAGGGTTGGCAAAAGTGAAAAAACTGTTCGGGATGATGTTGGTGGGCGTTGTTGCGCTGTCGGCGGTGGCCTGCTCCAGCAGCTACGTGATGTCGACTAAGACGGGCGAAATGATCGTGACCAAAGGCAAGCCGGAGCTGGATAAGCAGACGGGGCTGACGCGCTATTACGACGCCCAGGGCGTGGAGCATCAGATCCAAAACGATCAGGTGGTGCAGATGATTAAGCGCGGCTGATCGAGATAGAAAAGCGCCGATCGACTGGCGCTTTAACTTTTAGCCGCGGCCGCTATTCTTCCAGCGCAATCAGGTGGATCCCGGCGTTGCGCCAGGCTTCGGCGTTGTCTGGCAGACGGTCAATCACCAGCGTATCAATGCGTGCCGCAGGGGTAAATTGCGCGAGCGAGGTGTTATCCAGCTTGCTGTGGTCACAGACGACAATCACCTGACTGGCATGCTCTATCATGCCGCGCTTTGTCTCGGCCAGCATCACGTCGGCCACGCAGGCACCCTGTTTTAGCGACAGCGAATTCACCCCCATAAACGCTTTATCCACGTTCAGGGTATCCAGCAGCGAGCGGCCGTTAATCGCCACCACGCAGTGATAGCCTTTCTTCACGATACCGCCCAGCAGGATGGTCTGGATAGACGGGCTGGCTTCGAGTTCGCGGGCAATCTGGTAGTCGTTAGTCACCACGGTCACGTTCTTGCGGTCGCGGATGTGGCGGGCGATGTGCAGCGTGGTGGTACCGGTATCCAGCACGATGATGTCGCCATCTTCTACCAGCTGCGCCGCGCGCTGGCCGATGCGCTCTTTTGCGCTTAGGTTCACCACTTCACGGTCGTCCGATGCCTGCTCAAAGCTGGCGCGGGTGCGCAACATGGCGCCGCCGTGGGTGCGGGTCAACATGCCCGTTTCTTCCAGCTGGCGGAGGTCGGCCCTGATCGTTGCCCCGGAGACGTTGAAAACCTCGCACATCTCGGACACCGCAACTTTCCGTTTTTCCCTGAGGATACTCAGTAATTTTTCCTGACGCTCTTCTGCAAACATTCGACCTCTCTTGTTCCCGCTCTCTGCGGAGCATCACGCCTTATTTTCCCCTGGCCTAAAGCCGCGGCGACCCGCTATCGGTCGCTGGCCCTTCGCTGAGCCCATCCAGCCGGTCATACAGCGGCGCAGCCTGTTGGTAAAGTGTATCAAACACCTCAAAGCACGCCGCATAGTAGTCTCGAAGCCGTGAGTCAGGGAGAATTTCCTTTAAAAAATGAACGGCCTGACGCACGCCGGCGGAAAAATCGGTATACAGACCCACGCCGGTGCCCGCGATAATACCGCATCCTGTTATGCCATTCTCCTGGTTACGTGTACTTAAAATAGGCAGGTTATAGGCCGAGGCTTTAATTTTTAGCCACAGTTCGCTGCGCGCGCCGCCGCCGGAGGCAATCATCCGTTCCGGGTGCTGACCGCACTGGCGCAGCTGGTTGAGATTACGCGTAGAGGCAAAGGCGACCCCTTCCAGCACCGCACGGAAGAGGTGGCCGCGGTGGTGCTTGCGCTGCAGGCCAAAGAATTGCGCCCTTGAGTTGGTGTGGTCGGCCAGGCGTTCTCCCGTCAGGTAAGGCAGGAACAACAGGCCTTCGGCACCGGGCTTAACCGTTGCCGCCTCGGCCAGCAGATCGGCGTGTGAAAGCTGGTTCTGCGCGATCGCCTGTCTGGCCCACCGCACGGCATCCCCGCCCGCATCCAGAATGGTAAAACCGCCCCAGGCCGGATTGGCCAGGTGCAGATTATTGATGCGGGTGTGAAGCAGCGGCTGTCTGGCAACGACCGTTAACAATGTTGAGGTGCCGGTGGAATCCGAGGCTGTTCCCGGCTGGTAAACACCGGAGCCCAGCAGCGTGGCGGCCATGTCCGAGGTACCGGCAACGACAGGTATGCCAGCAGGTAAGCCGGTAAGCGCCGCCGCCTGAGGGCTAACCTCGCCAATCACGTCGCTGGACAGGTAAAGCGGTGGCAGCTGGTCAGCCTTCAGCCCGAAGCGTTCCAGCGCTTGCGAGGACCAACTGAGGGTGGCGCTGTCCATCAGGTAATAACAGGAGGCTTCGCTGTAGTCGGTGGCATAAACGCCGGTTAGCATGAAGTTTATGTAATCTTTCGGCATCAGCACCATGGCCACCCGCGCCCAGCTTTCCGGGCAGTTTTCCCGCCACCAGGCCAGTTTGAAAGCGGGCCAGGCCGCGGTGGGCGGGTTGTTTAGCCGGGTGAGCCATTTCTCTTCCCCTTCACGGGCGATAAAAGCGTCCACCTGCGGCTGGCTGCGCTTGTCGTTCCAGAGCAGGGCTTTATCCGCGACCAGTTCGCCGTCGGCATCCAGTAATACCGTGCCGTGCATCTGGCCGCAGACGCCGATAGCGGCGATACGTGAACGCTGATCCGCGAAGCGATGCAACACCTCGTGGAGGCATTCACATGCTGAACGCCACCACAGCGACGGGGCCTGTTCCGACCAGCCAGCCTGCGGGGTGGTCTGGTCATATTCACGCTGAGCAAAGCCAATCAGCTCGCCGGTCTGAGCTAGCAGGGCGGCCCTGGCGCTGCCTGTGCCGACGTCAATCGTCAGTATTCTGTCTTTCATATTGGGCTCCGTGAACGGGAGAAGGCGGGCTTCCCGCCCGCGATTTTTTAGTTATCGTTTAATTCCGGGAACAGGCCTGGATCCTGTTCAAGCTGGGCCAGGACTTTGCTGACCGCGCTCTGGCTCATGCCGAAGCGGCGTACGCCCAGGCGATAAAGCGCGCGGACGGTGTCCAGGTCGCGTATGCCGCCTGCGCCTTTTATCTCAATGCGGCCTTTGAGCTGGTCCGCAATGATGCTGACTTTTTCAGGCGTAGCGCCGGTGGGGGCCCAGCCAGTGGAGGTTTTCACCCACTTCATGCCGACTTCCACCGCGATGTCACACACTTTGCGGATTTGCTCTTCGTTCAGGTAATGGGTCTCAAGGATCACTTTCGCCGGGATCGGGGCGGCGGCTTCCACCACGCGGCGCAGATCTTCGCGAACATAATCGAAGTCCCCGGACAGCACTTTGCCGATGTTCACCACCATGTCGACTTCCCTCGCGCCGTCGGTAATTAGCTGGCGAACTTCCTGCACTTTGATGTCGGTTGCGTGGCCGCCACCGGGGAAGCCAACGGGGCCGCCAATCATCACTTCACCGCGTCCTTGTTCGGGCAGCAGGGTGCTAAGAAAACGCGTCCAGCACGGCAAAACATGTACCGAAATAATGTTGTAGCGGCTGGCCAGCTCCGCACAGGCGCGAACGTCTGCTTCTGTGTTGGTTGCCTGCACGGCGCTCAGGTCGATCAGGCGGGCAAAACGGCGGGTTGTCTCATTCATCTCTCAATCCTGTTTTTGCTTTCAATTGGTTTCATATCTCACGATTTATTGCGCTTAATAGATTAAAAAGGCTATTAAGTGAAAATAATGTGATCAATTGAACATTATTTTATTTTCATTTGTTTTTAATTATCAGCGGGCGAAAAACGCGGGATAAGGCCGCCTCGGGCGTAAACGGTCACAAGCGGGCAAGAAAGGTCAATGGCATTTATTTCCGTTTGTTTTTGTTTTTGACCGAATGGGCGATTGAGCGAAGGGAGAGTCGGGTCGGCTGGCTTAAAAATGCGAGCCCGGGCACATTTTTATCGAGGCAATATGCCGCTATTAGTCGACAGACCCTGGCTCGCAATCGGCGATGCCGGAAACCAGTAATCTGATTTTGCACTTCAGGAGGCACCTATGTTACCGCTGGAACGTCACCGTTTAATCCTGCAACTGCTCGGGCAGCAAGGCGTGATGCGGGTGAATGACATCGCTGCCGCATCCGGCGTTTCCCGTGAAACGGTGCGCCGTGACCTCAGCGAACTGCAGCGCAGAGGGATGCTCAGCCGCAGTCATGGCGGCGCGCTGGTAGCCGAGAATGCCCTGCCGATAAGCATTCTGGCCCCGCAGGGCGTGCCGGTTCAGGATGCGCAGGGCAGCTTCCGTCAGCGAACGCTGCTGAACAGCGAAGCCAAGATGCGCATTGCCCGTAAGGCGCTGCGTCTGCTGCAGCCGGGAGACACCATTTTGCTCGACGGCAGCAGCAGTAGCTGGTTCCTTGCGCGTCAGCTGCCGGAGATGGCGCTAACCGTCATTACCCCGTCAGTGAGCATTGTGCAGACGTTAATGAGCCGCCGCTCTCTGCGCGTGGTGGGGTTGGGCGGGGAGTTGTCGGCGAGCGAAGAGGCTTTTTTTGGCGAAACAACGGCCAGAATGTTGCTCGAGCATCCCATCGAGACGCTGTTTTTCTCGTGCCAGGGGCTGGAGCGCGATAGCGGACTGTATGCCGGCAGCGAGGCGCACGCAGCGCTGCTCAAGCAGATGATTATTCAGGCTCGCAAGGTGGTCGCGTTGATGGACGGCAGCAAGCTCGGACGTTTAGGCGTGGCCCGCGTCGGAGGGCTGGGGGATCTGGACTGGCTGATTACCGAGCCCTTCAACGATCCGCTGCTGGAAAAGGAGATGACCTGGCATAACGTCGGGGTGCAGATCGCCTGAGTGCCCGTCATGTCGTGACGGATAAAAACCGCACTGTCATTCACACCGCCCGTTCGGTGGGGCCTGACTTTGCCTGAAATCCGACTATTTTCCAGGAGAAGCGCTATGAAGTATTACATTTCCCCGTCACTGATGTGCATGGACATTATGAAAACGGCCGAGCAGCTGCAGGTTCTGAACCAAAAGGCTGACATGCTGCATGTGGACGTGATGGACGGGCACTATGTTAAAAACCTGGCGCTTTCCGCCGCCTTCGTCGCCCAAATTCGCCCCTACACGACGTTGCCTGTCGACGTCCATTTGATGGTAGAAAACCCGGCCGATTTTATTGGGCCGCTGATCGAAGCCGGGGCGGACTCGTTCTCCGTGCATGCCGAAGTCATCAGCCGTGAAGCGTTTCGAATCATTCATACCCTCCGCGATGCCGGGAAAAAGGTGGGGGTCGTGCTCAACCCGGCCACGCCCGTTGAGGCGCTGAATCATTACCTCCACTTGCTCGACAAAGTCACCGTGATGACCGTCGATCCTGGCTACGCAGGGCAGCCGTTTATCCCCGAGATGGTGGAGAAAATTGCTCAGCTGCACCGCCTGAAACAACAGCGCCAGCTTGATTTTCTTATTGAGGTGGACGGCTCCTGTAATCGCAATACCTACCGCCAACTGCTGACCGCCGGGGCTCAGGTACTGATCCTGGGCAGCAGCGGCCTGTTCCGCCCGGGTGTGGCGCTGGAGCAGGCCTGGCAGAACATGACCCGCGATATTGAAGCTGCACTCAGCCCGGCACACGCCTGAGGAGAAACGTCATGACAGGAAAAGTTTGTGTATTTGGCTCGTTCAATTTCGACATGGTCGCAAGGGTGGATCGTTTTCCTGTGCCTGGAGAATCGCTGGTTGCTACCGGCAGCATGACCAGCGCCGGCGGGAAGGGAGCAAACCAGGCCACGGCGGCGCTGAAGGCGGGGGCTAACGTGCATTACATCGGCAAAATTGGGGAGGACACTTTCGGCCAGTTCGCCCGCCGTCACCTGAAAACCGTCGGCTTTAACGCCATCACGCTGCTGACCACCGATGACGTGCCCACCGGCAACGCCCTGATCTATGTCGCCGGCAACGAAGCGGAAAACATGATTGCCGTCGATCCCGGTGCGAATATGACCGTAACCGACGAAGAAATTGCCCAGTGTATTCCGGCGATTAGCTGCGCCGATGTGGTACTGGTGCAGTTGGAGAATAACCTTTCAGCGATTCAGCAGGTGATTAGCGCAGGCCGCGAGCATGGCGCATTTGTGGTGCTGAACCCCGCGCCTTATCAGCCCGTTGACGACGCGCTGCTGGCGAGTGTGGATCTGCTCACGCCAAACGCCACCGAAGCCTGGCTGTTAACGGGCTGCCGGGTGACCGATGCCGACAGCGCGAAGCTTGCCGCCGATGCGCTTCATGCCAAAGGTGTGGCAAGAGTCATTATCACTCTGGGTGCCGTCGGCGCCCTGCTAAGCGAGGGGGGACAACAAAGCGTGATCCCTTGCTTCCCATCTCACCCCCGCGATACCACCGGCGCCGGGGATGCCTTCAACGGCGCGCTTTGCGCACGTCTGGCCTGCGGAGAGTCTCTCCCTCAGGCCGCCAGATTCGCGGCAGCCTATGCCGCGGTCAGCGTTGAGAAACAGGGCGCTTCTGCTTTACCAGAGTATCAGGAAGCGCTGGAACGTCTTGCCCTGGCTACCCCGCACCATGAGGTAGCGTAAAAACCTTACCGATAAAATAACCGATTACGGGGACTTCACATGAGTACTCTGATTAACGATAAAGTGAGCGACAACGTTCACACTGAAAAGCTGGACACCAGCGCCTATCTCGCCCATACGCCCTGGCTGCAGTTTTTGCTGGTTTGCTGCCTGTTTGCGCTGTGGGGGATGGCCGGAAACCTGAACGATATCCTGATTGCCCAGTTTAAAAAGGGGTTCGATCTGTCGGATACCCAAACTGCGCTGGTGCAATCTATCTTCTTCCTTGGCTACTTCTTCGTGGCGCTCCCGGCCGCCGCGCTGATAAAACGCTACTCCTACAAAGCCGCGATTATTACCGGGCTTTGCCTTTACGCGCTGGGCTGCTTCCTGTTTATCCCTGCCGCAGAGGTGATGACCTACGGTGCGTTCCTTGCCTGTCTGGGCGTCATCGCCTGCGGGCTCTCTTTCCTGGAAACGTCGGCCAACACTTACTCAAGCCTGCTCGGGCCGATTAAAACGTCCACCCAGCGCATTAACTTCTCGCAGATTTTTAACTCGCTGGGGGTCATTTCCGGGGTGTTAATCGGCCAGATCATGGTGTTTGGCAAAGATGATCCGAGCCATGAAGAACTACTGCAGATGCCTGCTGCTGCGGCAGATGCGGCTCGTCACCAGATGGTGGGTCAGGTCGTCGGGCCATACCTGATTATCGGTTCTGTGCTGGTGGTGCTGGCGCTGATCTTTGTCTTCGTGAAGTTCCCTTCCTGCAAAGGTGACGCGCCAAAGCAGCAGGTTTCTTCCGAGGGAATGGGCAGCGCGCTGCGTCGTTTATTCGCGATCCCTCGTTTCCGCCTCGGCGTGCTGTCACAGTTCCTTTATGTGGGGGCGCAGGTTGGGGTGTGGAGCTTCACCATTCGTTTCGTGCAGCTGGTTCAGCACGGCACCAGCGAACACTCGGCAACCTACTGGTTACTGGCCTCGCTGGTGATTTACGCGGTGGGTAAAGGCGTTGCGACCTGGCTAATGAACCGTTTGAATCCTGCGCTGCTGCTCGGCGTGTTTGCCTCTGTCGCCACGCTGTTGCTGCTGATTGCCGTGGCCAGCCACAGCATGCTGGCCGTTTATGCGCTGATTCTGGTGAGCTTCTGCATGGCGCCGTGCTGGCCAACTAACTTTGGCCTGGTGATCAAAGGCATGGGGAAAGACACCCAGACCGCGGGCTCAATTGTGGTGATGTCGATTATCGGTGGGGCGGTGATCCCGCTGGTGATGGGCGTCATCTCTGACATTAACCACGGCAACATGCAGATTGCCTTCCTGGTGCCGCTGCTGTGCTTTGTGTATGTGGGTTTCTACGGCTTCTGGTGCGTAAGGAAGGGGGTTTAACATGCGCGAACTGGTGAAACATTTGGCCCATATCGGCTATCAGGTAAGCAATCTTGAGCGTTCGCTGGCCTTTTATCTCCCGCTGGGTTTTGAGGTGAAAAGTCGCTACAGCAAAACCGCGTCGATTGGCGAAATTGAAGTGGCCTTTATCGAACTGGGCGGCGTGTTGCTTGAGCTGTACCAACTGCCTCAGGCCGAGGGCTTCGATGTGCCACGCTGCGGTATCGACCATATTGCGCTTGAGGTGAGTGACCTTCAGGCCGTTGCTGCGCGTCTGGAAACGCTGGGCTATAAGCTGGATGAAGGGCCGGTAACGGAATCGTCGCCAATGAATAAGGTGAGTTTTTTACTGATTCGCGGGCCAGATGGCGAAAGGCTGGAGTTTGATCAGACTGCTGCCTGATGCGGAAGGGAATAGGCGTGTTTTAAAAGAAAACGGCATTCAAATTTGAATGCCGTTTGTCGTTTTATTCCCCTTCGCCAGGGAATAAGAACGGGTTGATGCTGCTGCGGGCGAAGCCTTCCTGCTCCATGCGGGCGTCAAGCACCAGCGAGGCCAGGTCGTCGGCGACGGCTTCTACTTTCGGGTCCTTCTCCTGGTAAAGAATTTTCAGGTAGGTGCCGCAGTCGCCGCAGCTTTCGGCTTTAATTGCCGCCTGTTCGCTGTCCAGCGACCAGTAGTTTAAGTCGCGGGTCTGCTCGCAGTTGCTGCACTTCACGCGCACCACATGCCACTCGGTTTCACACAGATTGCAGTGCAGATAACGCAGGCCGTTGGTGGTGCCGATGTGCACCATGCTGGAAACCGGAATCGAGCCGCAAACCGGGCAGAACTGGCGCTGTTCGCCGTATTCGGCTTTGGCCTTGCCTGGGATAAGCGTCGCCATTTGCGCCCAGTAGAGCGACAGCGCGGCCCAGATAAACGGCGCTTTGTCGCTGCTGACTAAGGCGAAGTCGGCGTTAAACAGCGCGGTGGCCATCTCTTCCAGCTCCTGCGAAGAAGCCTTTTCAAGATTTTCAATCACGGCTAACGCCGGGCCGTCCATTTCAGGCTTCAGCTCGGCAATCAGCGACTGCAGCAGGCGCTGCCAGTGCGGGTCGCGCGGCAGGACGTGAATGTCCAGCGGCGGCTTGCCGGTTTTGGCGGCCTCGGCAATCAGGGCGGTTAAATCCATCTCCAGCGGGTGGTCGTACAGCACCACTTCCTGAGCGTGGGCAATCAGTGCGGCAAAGCGCAGGTAGTCGCCCAGCGGGTTGCTGGCAGCCAGCTCGCGCAGGCGTTCAGCGCGGCGGTTGTAGAGATTTTTGAGCCTGGGGAATAATAACGGCGGAATTACTTCCGCCGTGCGTTTCTCGCTCTTCTCCAGCTGATCTTGCGGGATTATGCGAATACTCATTCAGATGACTTTTCCTGTTTCTGGCGGACTTCGCGGTACCATTTCGGGTGATGTTTCTTCGCCCACGTCGTGGTAACCCAGCCCTCCACCATCGCGGTGATGGTGCCTTTTACCCAAAGGGCGGCGTAAATATGCACCATGATAACCACAATTAACGCTACCGCGGCAAATGAATGCAGCATTAACGCAAATCGAATAACCGGAATAGAGAAGGCTGGCGCAAAGTAAGGACGCCAGATAATCACGCCGCTCACCAGCAGCAGCACCAGGAAAATAATCGCCGCCCAGAACACGCATTTCTGGCCGAAGTTATAGCGCCCGGTGTCTCCCACTTCCTCGTTGACGACGATCTTACGAATATTCTTCGCCCAAAAGATATCATCCCGATTGATTAGGTTGTGGTGCCAGTAACGGAAAAACATGATTATGAAGGAGGCGAACATCACCACCCCAACGAAGGGGTGGAGGATGCGCGCCAGCTGCGGCGTGCCGAGAATGCCCATCAGCCAGTTGAAGGACGGGAAGAAAAAGCCCAGTCCGCTCACCGCCGCCAGCACGAAGCAGAAGGCGGTGATCCAGTGGTTGATGCGTTCCGGCGCGCTGTAGCGCTGAATGGTCTGTTGCTTTTTCATTTACGCACCTCGTCGTCGTCATGGTGCAGATTATCGTCCTCTTCATCGGCACGGTTCGGGCCGACCCCAACGTAGTGGAAGACGCTGGCGGCGAAGGTGGCCGCAAAGCCGATCGCGGCCAGCGGTTTCCAGACGCCTTTCCAGAACTTCACGGTTGGGCTGATGGACGGGTTCTCCGGCAGGCCGTGATACAGCGTCGGCTTGTCCGCATGGTGCAGCACGTACATGACGTGCGTCCCGCCAACGCCTGCCGGATCGTACAAACCTGCGTTGTCGTAGCCGCGGGTTTTCAGTTCCGCCACGCGCTCACCGGCGAGGGTTTTCATATCCTCTTTCGAGCCGAAATGAATCGCCCCGGTCGGGCAAGTTTTCACGCATGCTGGCTCCTGGCCCACGGTGACGCGGTCTACGCACAGGGTGCATTTGTAGACGCGGTTGTCCTCGGGGTTCAGGCGCGGCACGTCAAACGGGCAGCCCGCGATGCAGTAGCCGCAGCCGATGCACTGCTCTGACTGGAAGTCGACGATGCCGTTGGCATACTGAATAATAGCCCCTTCCGACGGACACGCCTTCAGGCAGCCCGGATCCGCGCAGTGCATGCAGCCGTCTTTGCGGATCAGCCATTCCAGTTTGTCGTTCTGCTCCACTTCCGAGAAGCGCATCACCGTCCAGGATTTGGCGGTCAGGTCCGCCGGGTTGTCGTACATCCCGACGTTGTGCCCCACTTCATCACGGATGTCGTTCCACTCCGAGCACGCCACCTGGCAGGCCTTACAGCCGATGCAGGTGGTGACGTCGATAAGCTTGGCGACCTCTTGCTGGTGATCCCGCGCCTGTGGCGCGGGCGTGAAGCCGTTAGTGGCGGAACGACGGATAATGTCCTGAGATTGATAAGCCATAATTCGTCTCCGTTACACCTTTTCCACGTTGACCAGGAACGCCTTAAACTCCGGCGTTTGCGTGTTGGCATCCCCGACAAACGGCGTCAGGGTGTTGGCGATAAAGCCTTTCTTCGCCACGCCTTCGTAACCCCAGTGAATCGGGATCCCGATGGTGTCCACCTTCTGACCGTGAACGTCCAGCGTGCGGATACGCTTGGTCACCACCGCTTTGGCCTTGATGTAGCCGCGGTTGGAGGAGACCTTCACCGTGTCGCCGTGGGCGATGCCGAGCTTGTTAGCCAGCTTCTCGCCAATCTCGACAAACTGCTCCGGCTGCGCGATAGCGTTCAACAGCGCGTGCTTGGTCCAGTAGTGGAAATGCTCCGTCAGACGATAGGTGGTGCCGACATACGGGAACTTGTCATGCTTGCCCATGGCTTCCAGATCGTCTTTAAACACGCGGGCTGCCGGGTTGGAGACCACGTTCGGGTGCAGCGGGTTGGTGCCCAGCGGCGTTTCAAACGGCTCGTAGTGTTCCGGGAACGGCCCTTCTGCCATCTTGTCGAGGGCAAACAGGCGACCCAGCCCTTCCGGCTGCATGATAAACGGCCCGACGCCGCTGTCCGGCGCGGCGGTGCTGTAGTCCGGCACGTCGATGCCGCCCCATTTCGCGCCATCCCAGGAGATCAGGCGGCGTTTTTCATCCCACGGTTTACCCGATGGGTCGGCGGAGGCACGGTTATACAGAATTCGGCGGTTAAGCGGCCACGCCCATGCCCAGCCGAGCGTGTTGCCCAGGCCTGACGGGTCGGCGTTGTCGCGGCGTGCCATCTGGTTGCCGTCCGGCGTCCAACTGCCGGCAAAGATCCAGCAGCCGCTGGAGGTTGTACCGTCGTCGCGCAGCTGCGCAAAGGAGCTGAGCTGCTGCCCTTTTTTCACCAGCACCGCGCCGGTGGCCGGGTCAATCAGGTCTGCCAGCGCTTTACCGTTGCTTTCCATGGCCACTTCTTCCGGCGCCGGGTTGTCCGGCGTCAGGTACTTCCAGGTCATGTTCAGCACCTGCTCAGGCACTTTGCCGCCGTCGCGCTCGTACATATTGCGCAGGCGGGTGAAGATGCCGGAGAGGATTTCGCCGTCGTTCAGCGCTTCCCCTGGCGCATCCGCCCCCTTCCAGTGCCACTGCAGCCAGCGCCCGGAGTTCACGATGGAGCCGTTCTCTTCCGCAAAGCAGGTGGACGGCAGACGGAACACCTCGGTCTGGATTTGCGACGGATCAACGTCGTTCATTTCGCCGTGGTTTTGCCAGAAGTTGGACGTTTCGGTGTTCAGCGGGTCGATAGTGACCAGGAACTTCAGCTTCGAAAGCGAGGCCACAACCTTGTTCTTGTTAGGGAACGAGGCCACCGGGTTAAAGCCCTGGCACAGATAGCCGTTGACCTTGCCCTGGCTCATCATCTCGAAGTACTGCAGCACGTCGTAGCTCTTATCCCACTTCGGCAGCCAGTCGTAGCCCCAGCTGTTCTCCTTCGTCGCTTTGTCGCCAAAGAAGGCTTTCATCATCGAGACGAAGAATTTCGGGTAGTTGCCCCAGTAGTTCACCTGGCCTTTCAGCAGCGGTTTAGGCGTGTTGGCCGCCAGATAGCTGTCGATATCCACCTGTTTTTCGCTTGGCAGGTTCATGTAACCCGGCAGGCTGGTGGAGAGCAGGCCGAGGTCGGTCAGACCCTGAATGTTGGAGTGGCCGCGCAGGGCGTTGACGCCGCCGCCTGCCATCCCCATGTTGCCGAGCAGCAGCTGGATCATCGCCATGGTGCGGATGTTCTGCGCGCCGATGGAGTGCTGAGTCCAGCCCAGGGCGTACAGGAACGACGCGGTTTTGTCCGCCACGCTGGTTTCGGCGATGTACTCGCACACTTTCAGGAAGTCTTCTTTCGGCGTACCGCAGATGCTGGTGACCACGTCCGGCGTGTAGCGGGAAATATGCTCTTTCAGCAGATTCCACACGCAGCGCGGGTGTTGAAGCGTCAGGTCGCGTTTGGCGAAGCCTTCTTCATCCAGCTCGTAGTTCCAGGTGGTTTTATCGTATTTGCGGTTTGCCGCGTCATAGCCGGTGAACAGGCCGTCGTCGAAGCCGAAGTCCTCACGCACAATCAGGTTGGCGTTGGTGTAAGACTCGACGTACTCGCGGTTGAATTTGTTGTTGTTAATCAGGTACAGCAGGACGCCCGACAGGAAAGCAATGTCGGTCCCGGAACGGATAGGCGTGTAGAAATCCGCCACCGAAGCGGTTCGCGTAAATCGAGGATCGATCACAATCAGCTTCGCGCCGTTGTGAATTTTGGCTTCCATCGCCCAGCGGAATCCCACCGGATGCGCTTCTGCCGCATTCCCACCCATCACCACGATGAGGTTGGCGTTTTTGATATCAACCCAGTGGTTGGTCATCGCACCGCGACCAAATGTTGGAGCAAGACTTGCTACCGTTGGTCCGTGTCAGACACGCGCCTGGTTATCCACGGCAAGCATGCCGAGGGCGCGGGAAAATTTCTGGGTTAAATAGCCGGTTTCGTTGCTGGACGCGGAGGCGCAAAGCATCCCCGTGGAGAGCCAGCGGTTGACCGTGGTGCCCTGTTCGTTCTTTTCGATGAAGTTGGCGTCACGGTCTTCTTTCATCAGCTTCGCGATGCGGTCAAAGGCATCGTCCCAGCTGATTTGCTGCCATTTATCGGAGCCTGGCGCGCGGTAAGAAGGCGTTTTCAGGCGGCTTTCGGAATGGATGAAGTCCACCAGACCGGCCCCTTTCGGGCACAGCGCGCCGCGGTTTACCGGGTGGTCCGGGTCACCTTCGATATGGAAAATTGAGGCTTTTGCGTTTTTTGCGCCGTCGCCGAGGCTATACATCAATAGCCCACAGCCGACGGAGCAGTATGTGCAGGTGTTACGGGTTTCACGGGTGCGTAGCAGCTTGTACTGCCGGGTTTCCGCGAGCGCAGCGCCGGGGGCAAAACCCAGTGCTGCTGCCGTGGTGCCTGCCATACCGCCAGCGCAGATCTTAAAGAACTGCCTTCTGCTGACCTGCATGGATCGCTCCTTACATTTCGACATTTCACATTGCTTAGGATTTATTTTGCGGGGTCAACCGCAAAGGTTCACAATTAGAACCAGTATAGATTTTGATGGCTTACTTCCCTTCATCCGGAAGGGGTATTAAGTAGAATACCACAATGGTACTGAGGGTGTTCTCGAATGGTTAAAACAAAGTGAACAAACTTCACCACTCTGAAAAAAATATAATGGAACAGGTTACCGGCGCACGCACGATCGAGCTTTGGCACCGGGGCAATCTCACCGCGGCTGAAACCGACTGGCTGGCGGAAGAAGTCCCTGTCGCGCTGGTTTACAACGGCATTTCACATGTTGTGATGATGGCTTCGCCCAAAGACCTTGAAGCGTTTGCGCTCGGGTTTTCCCTGTCCGAAGGCATCATTGAAAGTCCGGCGGATATTTACGGGATGGATGTGTTGCCAACTTGTAACGGCATTGAAGTGCAGGTCGAGCTGTCCAGCCGCCGCTTTGCGGGCCTGAAAGAGCGCCGGCGAGCGCTGGCCGGGCGAACGGGCTGCGGCGTTTGCGGCGTCGAGCAGTTAAACGATATTGGCCGCCCGGTGCCGCCGCTGCCGTTTACCCAGACGTTTGTCCTGGAAAACCTGGACGGGGCGTTGAGAAGAATGCGTGACTACCAGCCCGTCGGCGAGCTAACTGGCTGTACTCATGCGGCGTTATGGCTAGATCCAGAGGGCCAGATCCTCGACGGAAGGGAAGATATCGGCCGCCATGTGGCGCTGGATAAAATGCTCGGTGTTCGCAGCCGTAATCCGTGGCACAACGGGGCCGCGCTGGTGTCGAGCCGTGCAAGCTATGAAATGGTACAGAAGGCCGCGATGTGCGGCATTGAAATCCTGTTCGCGGTGTCTGCGGCGACCTCATTAGCGGTGGAGGTTGCACAGCGTACTCATCTGACGCTGGTGGGTTTTAACCGGCCAGGACGTGCCACGGTTTATACGCACCCGGAGCGGCTGCGCTAGATTTTCCCCTCACCCCGGCCCTCTCCCCAAGGGGAGAGGGGGAAACAAGTATTGGATAGTTTGTGTCCCCTCTCCCTGCCAGGGAGAGGGTTAGGGTGAGGGTCAATCCTCAGAACAGGCCCAGCGGCTTATCGGAATAGCTCACCAGCAGGCACTTGGTCTGCTGATAATGCTCCAGCATCATCTTATGGGTCTCTCGCCCGATCCCGGACTGCTTATAGCCGCCGAATGCCGCGTGTGCCGGGTAGGCGTGGTAACAGTTAGTCCACACGCGCCCGGCCTGAATGCCGCGCCCCATTTTGTACGCCAGGCTGCCGTTGCGGCTCCATACGCCCGCGCCGAGGCCATATTCGGTATCGTTCGCCAGCTCCAGCGCCTCTTCCACGGTTTTAAAGGTGGTGACGGCGAGCACCGGGCCGAAGATTTCCTCCTGGAACACACGCATGTTGTTTTTACCGAACAGGATGGTTGGTTCGAGGTAGTAGCCTGCCTGCAGATCGCCCGCCAGCGCTTTTCTGCGCCCGCCGGTAAGGACGTCCGCGCCTTCTTTCTTGCCGATGTCGATGTAGTTGAGGATGGTTTCCATCTGCCCCTGAGACACCTGGGCGCCCATCTGGGTACGGCTGTCCAGCGGGTTGCCGCTGCGGATGGCTTCTACCCGGCGAATGGCCCGCTCGATAAAGCGCTCGTAGATGGATTCCTGCACCAGCGCGCGGCTTGGGCAGGTACAGACCTCGCCCTGGTTGAAAGCGAACAGCGCAAAGCCTTCCAGCGCTTTGTCGAAGAAGGCGTCTTCCTCTTCCATCACGTCGGCAAAGAAGATGTTCGGAGATTTACCGCCCAGCTCCAGCGTGACCGGGATAATGTTCTGGGTGGCGTACTGCATGATCTGCTGACCGACTTCGGTGGAGCCGGTAAACGCCACTTTAGCGATGCGTTTTGACGTCGCCAGGTATTCGCCAATCTCGCCGCCCGCGCCGTTCACTACGTTCACCACGCCCGGCGGCAGCAGATCGCCAACCAGTTCCATCAGCAGCAGCACGGAAAGCGGGGTCAGCCGTGCGGGTTTAAGTACGATGCAGTTGCCCGCCGCCAACGCTGGCGCCATCTTCCAGCTCGCCATCAGCAGCGGGAAGTTCCACGGGATAATCTGCGCGACCACGCCAAGTGGTTCGTGGAAGTGATAGGCCACGGTGTCTTTGTCCACCTCACTGATGCCGCCTTCCTGGGCACGAATGCAGGAGGCGAAGTAGCGGAAGTGGTCGATAGCCAGCGGCACGTCGGCGGCGCTGGTTTCACGGATCGGTTTGCCGTTGTCCCAGGTTTCTGCCGTGGCCAGCAGCTCAATATTTTGCTCCATGCGGTCGGCAATTTTCAGCAGGATGGTGGCGCGCTCCTGAACGGACATCTGCCCCCAGCCCTTTTTGGCTGCGTGGGCGGCATCCAGCGCGAGGTCTATGTCGGCCTTGCCGGAGCTGGCGATTTCGCACAGCGGCTGGCCGGTTACCGGGGTGAGGTTTTCATAGTACTGGCCGCCGACCGGGGCAATCCACTGGCCGCCGATGTAGTTGTCGTAACGGGGTTTAAGTTTGAGCGGGAAACCATACTCGCCGGGGATAATACGGGTATCGGGAGGATTGTTTGTCATAGCCGTCTCCTTGTGATGGTTCACTCACAAGGGTAGTCCGGGCTGCCTGTTTCTTCGCCATTTCCCGTCTGCTTTACGACACGCCTCACGGATTCCCTTCCGGGAAGAGGCACAGCCTCTTCTCGCGGGAAGGAATATTACGCCTTGGCGAACAGCGCTTTATCGCGCAGCAAATGGTCGTTGCCGCGCCGGCGGGTGAAGCCAATTTTGTCGAAATACTCCAGGATCTGAATTGCCAGCTTACGGCCCACGCCCAATCTGTCGCGGAAGTCGGCTGCGTTGGCGGCGCCTTGAGTTTGATCCAGGTCGCGGATCAGATCGGCAAAGGCCTGCAGGCGATCGTTGCGGTAGTAACGATCTTTCAGAATCGCGGTGACCAGCCCCTGCTGAGCGGCGGATCTTAGCAGCTGGCGCATGGCCTGCTCTTCTTCGCCGGTTGCTTTGGCCAGGTCGCGAACCCACCAAGGCTCGTCGCCAAACAGGGCATCGACTTTGTCCCATACGGCCCGTTGTGCAGCGGAAAATCCTGGCTCATGTCCCGGCAGATGCAGCCAGCCATGGCGGCTCATTAGCAGGCCTTCACCGCGCATTTTTTCGATGAGCGATAGCACTAGGCCCTCGTCCTCTGCGGGTAATGCCATGCGGCGCAGGCGCTCTCGCCCCGGCCCCGGCTGATCGTCATGCTGCTGGTGATAGCGTGCCAGCGCGTCGAGCAGTTTTTGCTGCCAGCGGGTGGCCACCTCCGGGCTTAGCAACGCATTGCCCGCCTGCAAATAGCCCGGCTTTGCAAGCAGGTTCTGAAGCCCTTGCGCCGTTAATTGACGCGCCCAGCTAAATTCGTTGAGCAAGACGGCCCCGCGCGCCAGGTGCGCTTCCAGCACCTGTTGGTCATCGGCGGCTTCAGTCAGTTCACCCAGCCAGCTCAGGAACGCGGGCTGGCGTTTGCCGCGGCGCGGCGCGTGAAGCAGCACCGCGCGAGCCCCGGCGAGCGTGGTGCGGGCGCTGATATCGCGTAGCACCAGGCGGTCGTTATCTGCCAGCCACAGCGGCGCATCCAGCACCAGCTCGGCCAGATGGCCTTCAAGCAGGGAAACTCGCCCGGTCACATGGCGTGCAGAATGGTGAATATGCAGCGGCTGCCACTGTTGCAGCGGCTGGAGCGCTTGCAGCTCGACGATGACGCGCTCAACCGGCTGCAGCGGTTTTTCACTCAGCAGCCAGTCGCCCCGGCTGATGTCGGTTTTTTCCGCGTCCCCGCTGATGTTCAGCGCAATACGCTGCCCGGCCATCGCGCCGGAAACCGGCTGGTTTTGGGCGTGAAGGCCGCGTACGCGCATCGGTTTTTCTGCGCCTGTCAGCCAGAGTGAATCGCCGATGTTAACTTCGCCGCTCAGCGCCGTGCCGGTCACCACCAGCCCTGCGCCCTTAACCGTAAAGGCGCGGTCGATAGCGAGGCGAAAGCGATGCGAAGTGGCATGAGGGCGTTCGCCCAACCCTTTGAGATGCCGTTGTAGCGCCTCAACGCCGTCCCCGCTGGGGGCGGCGGTAGTAAAAATGGCGGCCTGGATATCACCCAGCAGCGCGGCGACTTCTGCCCGAACTTCTGCAAGGCGGCTGTCGCTTACGCGGTCGGCTTTGGTCAGCGCGACGGTAATTTGTGGGTTGCCCGTCAGCTGTAAAATCGCCAGATGCTCACGGGTTTGCGCCATCACGCCGTCGTCGCAGGCGATGACCAGCAGGGCATGATCGATGCCGCCGACGCCCGCCAGCATGTTGGCCAGAAACTTTTCGTGCCCGGGCACGTCAATAAAGCCAATCACCCGGCCATCCGGCTGCGGCCAGTAGGCGTAGCCGAGGTCGATGGTCATGCCGCGTTTCTTTTCTTCCGGCAGCCGATCCGCATTCACGCCGGTCAGCGCCTGTAGCAGGGTGGTTTTGCCGTGGTCGACGTGCCCGGCGGTGGCGATAATCACTGGGCAATCCCCTCCAGCAGCAGCGCTTCGTTTTCCAGACAGCGTAAATCCAGCCACAGGCGGCCCTCGGCCACGCGGCCAATCACCGGCCTTTCCAGCTCACGCAGGGTTTGCGTCAGCGAGGCGAGCGTTGCGCCTCGTCCGTCTTTCGGCGTAAAGGTCAGGGCGGCGCCTGGCAGGCGGTCAACGGGCAAAGAGCCGCTGCCAATTTGCGACAGGCACGCCTCAACGCGCACGTCGAATTGCTCACCAAAGCGTTGCTCAAATGCGGGCCGCAGGCGGCTGGCCTGCAGATGGATATCTTCGGCGCTGCGGGTCAGCAGGCGCAGGGTTGGCAGGCGCTCAACCAACGTTTCCGGGTGCTGGTACAGCCGCAGTGTGGCTTCCAGCGCCGCCAGCGTCATTTTGTCGGCCCGCAGCGCGCGCTTCAGCGGGTGGCTTTGAATGCGCTCTATCAGCGCCTTTTTGCCGACGATGATCCCGGCCTGCGGGCCACCCAGCAGCTTGTCGCCGGAGAAGCTGACCAGGCTCACGCCGTCGGCAATCAGTTGCTGTGGCATCGGCTCCGGCGGCAGTCCCCACTGGCTTAAATCCACCAGCGAGCCGCTGCCGAGGTCGGTGAGTACCGGCAGGCCGAGTTCGTTGCCCAGCGCGACCAGCTCGGCCTCGCTGACCGCTTTGGTGAAGCCTGCTATGTGGTAGTTGCTGGTGTGCACCTTCATCAACAGCGAGGTGCTGTCACCTGCGGCTGCACGATAGTCTTTCAGGTGAGTGCGGTTGGTGGTGCCGACTTCAACCAGCGTGCAGCCTGCCTGCCGCATAACGTCGGGAATGCGAAACGCGCCGCCAATTTCCACCAGTTCGCCGCGCGAAACTACCACTTCACCACCGTTTGCGCAGGCTGCCAGCATCAACAGAACCGCCGCCGCATTGTTATTGACGATGCAGGCGTCTTCCGCCCCGGTCAGCTCGCAAAGCAGGTCGGCAATGGCGCGATCCCGGTGGCCGCGCCCGGCGTCGTCCAGGGAATATTCCAGCGTGACGGCGGAGCGCATGGCTTCGCTGACTGCATCAATGGCTTCTTCAGCCTGCAGTGCCCGGCCAAGATTGGTGTGCAATACGGTGCCGGTCAGGTTGAAAACGGGCTGGAGCGCGCTGCGCTGGCTGGCCTCGAGCACGTTACGCGTTTTCTTCGCCCAGTCCTCGCTCCAGTCCGGCAGCTTGCTCGCCGCGCGGATGTGCTCGCGCGCTTCGTTTTGCAGCGTTCTCAGCGTGGTGACCACGCGTGTATGGCCGAACTCCGCAAGGAGGGCGGTAAAGGCGGCATCGCGCAGCAGGCGGTCGGTCGCCGGAAGATGGCTAAAAAGTGTTTGAGCTGTCGTCATGGCAGGGGCTGAATTAAGAAATTTGTGAGCGATATTACAGGGGACAACGTCCCCTGTCCTGGCCGCAGATCATGCCGCGGGCGGTTCGGTACGGGCAAAACTCTCGCGCTGAAACAACTGTTCCACCAGCTTGACCAGGTGAGGGCGGTTCACGCACCAGCCCGGCGAAACGCGACGGAAGTTGAGGTAGCCCACGGCGCAGGCTGCAGAAATACTGGCCAGGTTGAGTGGCTCTGCGGTCAGCATGCCGTCGGCGGCGTACTGTTCCAGCGAGTCGAGAGCGCGGCCAATTTTCTCGCGCTGGCGCACCAGGACTTCTTCAGACTGCTGTTCCGCCGGGCGTAGTTTCTCACGTACCGAGGTCAACGCTGCGTCCAGAATGCCGTCGGAAAGCGCCTCAAGCTGGCGTACCTGCAGCGCCGCTTTCGGGTCGAGCGGAATCAACTCTGGCGCGATGTTCAGCAGCTCCAGGTATTGGGCGATAATCGGCGAATCAAACCAGCGTTCGCCCTCATCGGTGATAAGCGTCGGCACTTTGCCGAGCGGGTTGTACTGCGGGGCCGGGCTGTCGCCAACCCACGGGTTGACGTTAACAAATTCAAAGCTAAGGCCTTTTTCCAGCAGGATGACCGAGATCTTTCGCACATAGGGGCTGGTGTAATTACCAATCAGTTTCATGACATTATCCGTTTTTGCCAACTTGAGGTAAGTATGAAACAGATACCCAACATTGGTGAAAAAGTCTACGGCCTGGGTGTTTTTATATAATCGACAAAGGCGCGTAGCGCGCTGGGCATGTACTGCCGGCCTGGGTAATAGAACTGGAACGGCGGAAGATCCGGCAGCCAGTCTTCAAGCATCGAAATCAGCCTGCCGCTCGCCAGGTGTTCTTCTACCTGCTGCTGGTAGAGGTAGCCGATGCCCGCGCCGCACAGCACCGCTTCCAGCTCGGAGTCGAGATCGTCCACGACGATGTTGCCGCACGGCGTCACCTCCAGCTTGCCTTCCTGCCCGTAAAACTCCCAGTAGTAAGGGCGGCCGCTTGGATAGCGGAAAATAACGCTACAGTGATTGACCAGCTCACCGGGATGAGCCGGCGCCGGGGCGTTCGCAAGATATTCCGGCGTGGCGACGACGCAAATCTTTGCCTTCGGGCCAATTGGCACGGCAATCATGTCTTTTTCTACGGTGGTTATCAGGCGGATCCCGGCATCGTATTCCTGCTTCACGATATCCACCAGCCTGTCATCGGTAGTGACCTCCACTTTGATGTCGGGATAGCGGCGAACAAACCCGGCCACCAGCGGCATTAAAACCGTGCGCGAGGCCAGCCGCGAGCTATTGATTTTGAGGGTGCCCATCGGCGTGTCGCGAAACGAGTTTACCTCGTCGAGGATGGTATGAATTTCGTCACAGGCAGGACGCAGGCGCTCGTAGAGGTTATAGCCAGCCTCAGTGAGAGAAACGCTGCGGGTGGTGCGGTTGAACAGCCGGATTTTCAGGCGCTGCTCGAGCTGTTTGATGCCGTGGCTGATTGCCGAAGGAGAAAGCCCCAGCTCATCGCCGGCAGCGCGAAAACTTTTGTGCCGTGCCACGGCGATAAAGGTCGCGAAGTCGGAAAAATTCAGCGCCATTAGTGAAAATCCTTCATTAACTCATCTCAAATACTACGTTTTACAGAATTATCCAGCGGTCGTAAAGTGAACGCACATTCCCACTTGCTGAGATAACTCCATGAAATCAGAGAATATGTATATTGTTTGGGCGCACCCACGCAGTGCATCGTTAACCGCGCAGGTGGTGCAGGAAATTCAGGGCGAGGCGGCGGAGCGGGGCATTAACGTCTCGTCCCTCGATCTTTACCGCAGCGGTTTTAACCCGGTGCTTGAGGTGGACGACGAACCGGACTGGAGCAATCCGCAGAAGCAGTATTCCCCGGAGGTTCATCGCCTGTTTGGCGAACTGGAAGATAAAGACACCGTGGTCGTGGTGTTCCCGGTGTGGTGGTACAGCTTCCCGGCCATGCTAAAAGGCTACCTGGACCGCGTGTGGAACTACGGCCTGGGCTACGGGCCGGGCGGCGCGCTGGGGAATAAGAAAATCCGCTGGGTGGCGCTGGTCGGCGGCTCGCAGGAAGGCTTCGTGAAGTACGGCTGGGAAAAGAACATGACCGATTTTATCAGCGGGTCGATGGGCTACCTGGGCGTTGAGGACGCAAAAATCGATTTTCTCTATAACACCATCGGGGTGGAAGAGGGGATTGGCGACAGCGACGCGCATTACCAGCAGCTGTTTGCTCAGGCGCGTGGCATTGTCGCGGATTTAAATAAATAAGCTTTCATTCCAGCGCGGCATTTTCGCCGCGCTTTCTGCCAGCCGCTTCGCTGTAATTTACTTTCATCCCTTTCTTGCCCCTCGTTTGTTGTCAACGCCCAGATTTTAACTGGATCACATTAGGATTAATCTCCCTCAAAATACTTTGTGAGTTAGATCACAAATAAATAACAAAGGCGTCATAACTAAATGTGATGTTAGTCACATTAAAAGGTCAATCAGGGTTAAAAATTCCACGGTGTACTTTTTTTACACTGCAATTATGTGATCACCATCACTCAATGTGGCTGGGTGATCCCTGAATATTAGTGATATAAATCACATAATTGGGCGGTTGCTGGACAGCTTCACGATTCAGTGCCAGATTCGCGTCACTTTACTGCATAAGGCCGGCGACCCTGCCGCTACGTTAACAATAAACCTCGGGCTGCTTTTCAGCGCGGAACACCAACAAGGGGTATGTGTATGTCATCCGATATCAAGATCAAAGTGCAAAGCTTTGGTCGTTTCCTCAGCAATATGGTTATGCCAAATATCGGGGCGTTTATCGCCTGGGGTATTATCACGGCCTTATTTATTCCTACCGGATGGTTGCCAAACGAAACGCTGGCGAAGCTGGTAGGCCCGATGATCACTTACCTGCTGCCGCTGCTGATCGGCTTTACCGGTGGCCGCCTGATTGGCGGTGACCGCGGCGGCGTGGTGGGTGCTATTACTACCATGGGCGTTATCGTCGGGGCTGACATGCCGATGTTCCTCGGCGCAATGATTGCGGGGCCTCTGGGCGGCTGGGCAATCAAGCACTTCGACAAATGGGTCGACGGCAAAATCAAATCCGGCTTTGAAATGCTGGTGAACAACTTCTCTGCCGGTATCATCGGGATGATCCTGGCGATTCTGGCGTTCCTCGGCATCGGCCCTGCGGTTGAAGTCCTGTCCAAAGTTCTGGCGGCAGGCGTTAACTTCATGGTTGTGCACGAGATGCTGCCGCTGGCGTCTATCTTTGTAGAACCAGCCAAAATCCTGTTCCTGAACAACGCCATCAACCACGGTATCTTCTCTCCGCTGGGGATTCAGCAGTCCCACGAGCTGGGCAAATCCATCTTCTTCCTGATTGAAGCGAACCCGGGTCCGGGTATGGGTGTTCTGCTGGCGTACATGTTCTTTGGGCGCGGTAACGCTAAGCAGTCCGCTGGCGGCGCGGCTATCATCCACTTCCTGGGCGGTATCCACGAGATTTACTTCCCGTATGTGCTGATGAACCCACGTCTGATCCTCGCCGTTATCCTCGGCGGTATGACCGGCGTGTTCACCCTGACCGTGCTGAACGGCGGCCTGGTGTCTCCTGCTTCCCCGGGTTCCATCCTGGCGGTACTGGCGATGACCCCGAAAGGCGCTTACTTCGCTAACATCGCGGCTATCTGTGCGGCAATGATTGTTTCCTTCGTGGTTTCCGCCATCCTGCTGAAAACCAGCAAAGTGAAAGAAGAAGACGACATCGAAGCTGCGGCTCGCCGTATGCAGGAAATGAAAGCTGAATCCAAAGGTGGCGCAGCGCCGCTGGCGGTTGGGGCGGGCCTGTCTAACGACCTGAGCCACGTGCGTAAAATCATCGTAGCCTGCGACGCAGGGATGGGTTCCAGCGCCATGGGTGCCGGCGTTCTGCGTAAGAAAGTGAACGATGCTGGCCTGAAAAATATCTCCGTGACCAACTGTGCTATCAACAGTCTGCCGGAAGATGTTGACCTGGTGATTACCCACCGCGACCTGACCGAGCGTGCGATGCGCCAGGTGCCGCAGGCGCAGCATATTTCCCTGACCAACTTCCTCGACAGCAGCCTGTACGCCAACCTGGTTGAGCGCCTGCTCGCTTCTCAGAACCTGAGCGAGAAAGAAGAAAAAGTGATGCACAGCCTGGAAGACAGTTTTGTTTCCAGCGAGGACGCAGTGTTCAAACTAGGCGCGGGTAACGTGTTCTTGGGCCTGAAAGCCAGCAACAAAGAAGAAGCCATTCGCTTTGCAGGTGAGCAGTTGGTGAACGGCGGCTACGTGCAGCCGGAATACGTGGACGCGATGTTTGAACGCGAAAAACTGACTCCAACCTACCTGGGCGAAGGCATCGCTGTACCTCACGGCACCGTGGAAGCAAAAGACCGCGTGCTGAAAACCGGCGTTGTGTTCTGCCAGTACCCGGAAGGCGTTCACTTCGGTGAAGAGCCGGAAGACGTGGCTCGCCTGGTGATTGGTATTGCTGCCCGCAATAACGAACACATCCAGGTGATCACCAGCCTGACTAACGCGCTGGATGATGAGTCGGTGATTGAGCGCCTGGCGCACACCACCAGCGTCCAGGAAGTGCTGGATTTGCTGGCCGGTAAGAAATAAGGGCTTGCCCTCACCCCGACCCTCTCTTTGGAGGGGCAAGGGGGGAAAGAGAGGTAGTTCTGGATGTTCCCTCTCCCCATTGGGGAGAGGGCTAGGGTGAGGGGATTCGCATACAGTATCCTTACCCCAGCCCTAACGGGTGAAATAATCAGGAAGGTTAACGCAATGAAAGCATTACATTTTGGTGCAGGTAATATCGGTCGTGGCTTTATCGGTAAACTGTTGGCGGACGCCGGTCTGCAGCTGACTTTTGCCGACGTAAACCAGGTGGTTCTGGATGCCCTGAACGCGCGTCATAGCTACCAGGTTCACGTAGTAGGCGAGCAGCAGCAGATTGATACCGTCTCCAACGTGAATGCCGTCAGCAGCATCGGCGACGACGTTGTGGCCCTTATCGCTCAGGTTGACCTGGTAACCACCGCCGTCGGCCCTGTTGTGCTGGAGCGCATCGCGCCAACGCTCGCCAAAGGCCTGGAACTGCGCCGTGCGAACGGCAACGAAACTCCGCTGAACATCATCGCTTGTGAAAACATGGTGCGCGGCACCAGCCAACTTAAAGAGCACGTGAAGAAAGCCCTGTCTGCTGAAGCCTGGGCTTGGGTGGAGCAGCACGTTGGCTTTGTGGACTCTGCGGTTGACCGCATCGTTCCGCCGTCTGAGTCCGCCACCAACGATCCGCTGGAAGTGACCGTTGAGACCTTTAGCGAGTGGATTGTCGATAAAACTCAGTTTAAAGGTGAGCTACCGAACATTCCTGGCATGGAACTTACTGATAATCTTATGGCGTTTGTCGAGCGCAAGCTCTTCACGCTGAATACCGGGCATGCTATAACCGCGTACCTCGGTCAGCTGGCCGGGCACCAGACTATCCGCGATGCCATTCTTGATGAGAAAGTGCGCGCCGTAGTGAAAGGGGCGATGGAAGAGAGCGGCGCGGTGCTGATTAAGCGCTACGGCTTTGAAGCAGACAAGCATGCCGCATACATCAAGAAAATCCTTGGCCGTTTCGAAAACCCGTATCTGAAGGATGACGTGGAACGCGTTGGCCGCCAGCCGCTGCGTAAACTGAGCGCGGGTGACCGCCTGGTTAAGCCGCTGCTGGGGACGATTGAGTACGGTTTACCTCACGTCAACCTGATTAAAGGGATTGCGGCGGCAATGCACTACCACAGCGAGCAGGATCCGCAGGCGCAAGAGCTGAAGCAGCTTCTGGCCTCAAAAGGCCCGCAGGTGGCGCTGGCGGAAGTGTCCGGTCTGGATGCGAACAGCGAAGCCGTGACTGAGGCAGTAAAGGCGTATAACGCCATAGCGTAACCCTATACAGGCGCGGTGGATGCCGCGCCTGAAACATGTTTAGTGATGCAGGCAAAAATGGAAGAAACCCAGGCCTTTGAAAACCGCGTGCTTGAGCGACTGAATGCCGGCAAAACCGTAAGAAGCCTGCTGATTGCTGCCGTCGAGCTGTTAACCGAAGCGGTAAATATCCTGGTGCTGCAGGTGTTCCGCAAGGACGACTACGCGGTGAAATATGCGGTTGAGCCGCTGCTGGACGGCGACGGCCCGCTGGGCGATCTCTCGGTACGCCTGAAGCTTATCTACGGTTTGGGCGTGCTGAACCGCGCCGAGTACGAGGACTGCGAGCTTCTTATGGCGCTCCGTGAAGAGCTGAACCACGACGGCAACGAATACAGCTTCACCGATGACGAAATGCTTGGCCCATTCGGCGAGCTGCACTGCGTCGCGGCGCTACCGCCGACGCCGACCTTCGTTGACGGCAGCGATCCCGAGCTGCTGGCGATGCAGCGTCAGCGCTATATGCAAATCGTTCGCTCTACGATGGTACTTTCCCTGACCGAGCTGATCTCCCGGATCAGCTTAAAAAAAGCCTTCCAGAAATAGCCGCTTTTCGCCCTGTCCCTCAGGATCGTGTATCCTTGCCAGCAAGCCATCTTTATTCACGGTAAGTCAAAATGAAAGAAATCGAAAAAGCAGAAATTAAACGCCTCAGCGACCGTCTGGACGCTATCCGCCACGAAATGCCAGGCTTGCACCTGATCAACGAAGCGGAAAAATATGCCGAGCTGGAAAAAGAGCGGCAAAAGCTGGAAATTGAAATCGCTCGCCTGCAGGCGGTACGTAACCAGAAGCTGAGCAAAGAAGCGCAGAAGCTGATGGCACTGCCGTACAAGCGTGCGATTACCAAAAAAGAGCAGGCTGATATGGGCAAGCTCAAGAAAACCGTCCGTGGCCTGGTGATTGTTCACCCGATGACCGCCCTGGGGCGCGAAATGGAACTGACCGAGATGACCGGCTTCTCCCGCACTGAATTCTGACCGCGCTCTCTTTTCGGTGAAATAAACCGATAAAACCCGCCTCATCAGCCTGTTAAATCTCCATCCGGCTCTATAGTTAAGTGCCGGGTGTGGATTTCTCCTGCCCCAAATCTTCCACTGGATAACTTGCCCGTATCGCTACGAGGCCGCAGGGAACGCCAATCCTTTGTTTATCTTTCTTGCAGTGAGAGTAAACATGAAAAACAAGGCTTTGACTCTGGTTCCCGTCTGTCTGGCCGGTTTTGCCGGCGTTATTCCTTTTTCTGCCTCTGCCGGCTGTTCGTCGCAAACGCCGAACACCGGGGACACCGTGACCTGTAGCGGCTCGGCCGTTCCCCCCGTGGTGGCCACCGCGGGCAGCAGCAACGTCACGATTAACCTCGACTCAACCACGACAGGAAACTACTCGCTGACCACCCAGGCGACGCCATTCTCCGTGGATAGCAACAGTGCGATTAACAACGGCGGAGCGCTGACGCTCTCTGACAACGGCACGGGCGTGGCGAACCGCGGGGCGCTGCTGCTGGGCGTGAACAACGGCAATACGCTGACTAACGGCGCGACGGGCACGCTGACCACTACCGGCGCCTACAACGACGGTATGGCTGCCAACGGCAATAACAACACGCTGATCAATAACGGTACCATTACTACCAGCGGCAACAATTCTTATGGCATGACCGCAGCCTGGGGGCAGAGTAACCCTGGCGCTGCGGGGAATACCATCACGAATACCGGGACGATTTCTACGTCGGGGAATAACGCCAGGGCCATTTCGCTGCTGGGCGGCAGCGGCACGGTGAACAACAGCGGGACGCTAACCACTTCCGGGCGGGATGCACCGACGGTATTTTTGCAGGGCAACAACGCCACGCTAAATAACAGCGGGCTGATTCAGGCCAAAGGCACGGCGTCCTCCAGCGGCAGCGTGGACGGGGTGGTGGCGAACACGCTCGGCAGCAGCTTTAACACCACGATCAATAACCTGGCCGGCGGGCAAATCATCAGCAACAACGGCATCGGTATTCGCTCCACCAACGGCAATATCACCATTACCAATGCCGGTCTGATTCAGGGCGGCAGCGGCACGGCAATTCTGAGCGGCAACGGCAGCATTTCGCTGATCCTCCAGACCGGTTCTCAGATTGTTGGCCTGGCCGATGGCGGGCAGGGAAACAACAGCGTGACGTTACAGGGCTCGGGCACGGCTTCTAACGCCTTTACCAACTTCCAGACGTTGACCATGACGGGCAGCGACTGGACATGGGCGGGTAGCGGCGCGTTCACCACGGCGTTGGTGCAAAGCGGCACGCTGGATCTCACCGGCACGCTCGGCACCAGTACCGCTTCAGTGACGGCCTCGGTAAGCAATGGCGCGACGCTGCAGGCAAACTCAGGCAACCTGCCACTTTCGGTCACTAATGACGGGCTGGTGCGTTTCCTGCAAAACAACCAGGGCGAGTATCTGGGCACAATAAGCGGCAGCGGGGCGGTAGAAAAAGCAGGGGCAGGGACGTTGCTTTTTAACAGCATGGGCCGCTACACCGGGGGAACCGCCGTCAATGGCGGGGCGCTCATCGTCGGCGATAGCTCACACGCTTCGGCTTCCCTTGCCAGCGGCGCTACCGTCGCCGCCGGAGCGACGCTGGGCGGCTACGGCACGGTCAACGGCGACGTGACTAACCGCGGAACGCTGGGGGCGGCCAATACTCTGTCGTCACTTTCTGCTGGGCCGCAGGGCAATTTCCAGATTAACGGTAACCTGACCAATGCCGGACTTGTGCAACTGGGGGGCAGCGGCGTAGGGAACAGCCTGACCGTAGCCGGGAACTATAGCGGTCAAAACGGCGTGATTGCGCTGAATACGGTCCTGGCGAGTGATGAGGCCGCGTCTGACAAGCTGATTGTGAGCGGAGGCAGCGCTGCCGGCAGCAGCACCCTGAAAGTCACCAACGTCGGCGGTACCGGGGCGCAAACTGTGGCAGACGGTATTCAGGTGGTGCAGACCACCAACGGTGCGACCAGTGCGGCGAATGCTTTTAAGCTGTCAGGGGGCACCGTTAGCGCCGGAGCATATGCCTACTATCTCGCCAAAGGCGGCGTGTCAGGCGGTAGCGAAGAGAACTGGTATCTGCGTAACGCCATCGTGCCGGATGCGACAACGTCAGTTACCCCGGCGGAAGAAACGCCGCAGTCCATCGTGGATGCTTCTCACGGCAATCAGATGTTGCCCGTCTACCGGCCAGAAGTCGCGCTGTATGCCGAAGCGCCCTCGGTTGCCCGCCAGCTCAATTTGCAGCAAATCGACACCTTTCACGACCGCCAGGGGGAGCAAAGTCTGCTGCGCGGAGATAACAAAGCTCCTGCTTTCTGGGCCCGAAGCTGGGGAAGCCATGCGGATATTCACCAAAGCGGGGATGTTAACCCTGCCTTTAACGGCACGCTGTGGGGGCTGCAGCTGGGACAGGATTTGTATACCGCGACTGAGGATAGCGGAGCAACGCATCACCTCGGGGTGCTGTTCGGCTTCTCCAGAGCGACCGGGGATGTCGACGGCTTTGCACTGGCGAAGCAGGGCATGCGCGTCGGCAAATTACAGTTGAATAACTATAACTACGGCGCTTACTGGACAAGGGTAGCGGCTTCCGGCTGGTATACGGACGCGGTGTTAATGGGCAGCGCGCTGCGGCTGAATACGGATTCGGTGAACGGCGTGAATGCCTCTTCCAGCGGCAATGCGGTTACAGGTTCCGTTGAAACGGGGCTGCCTGTTTCCCTCGGGGAGGGGGTAACGCTTGAGCCTCAGGCGCAGCTGGTCTGGCAGAGAACCTCGCTGGATTCGCTGCATGACGGCGTCTCCGACGTTCGCTGGAACAACGGCAATACGTGGCAAGGGCGGGTGGGGGCTCGTTTGCAGTGGGCGTTTGAGGCGAGCGGCGTGAACTGGAAGCCCTATCTGCGCGCCAACGTGCTGCGTTCGTTCGGGCAGGATGATGACACGTCTTTCGATGGCAGCACGACAATCGCCAGCAATGTCGGGCAAACGGCCGGGCAAATCGGCGCGGGGCTGGTGGCGCAGGTGAGCCAGAACGGCAGCCTGTACGCGACGACCGGCTACCTGGCCAATCTCGGCGGCGAGCGCCAGCGGGTAGTAACCGGCAATGTCGGCGTGCGCTGGAACTGGTAATCGCCCTGCGGCTCCGGGCTTTGCCGGAGTCGCTTTTATTATGGTTACTTGGTGTTCAGTTTTTTTGAAGGAGATAAGCGAATTGTTCCGCTAACAAACAAAGCTGTGCAGCGCTATTCTTATCTCATCGAAGGCAGTCAGCCTTCCAATTAAACAAAGTGCAAAGGTAACCATCATGAAAAGCATCAAATATTTTGCCGTAGTTATGACTCTCGCCGCTTCCTTCTCCGGTTTTGCAGCGGAAACTCAGTCAGTTGCCAGCCAGACAATGGGCACCGTATCGGTCAGCGGCGCGTCTAACCTGGACAGCCTGCAGCACCAGTTGCAGCAAAAAGCCGAGCAGGCCGGGGCGAAATCCATCCGCATCATCTCTGCCGGTGGCGATAACAAAATGTACGGCGTGGCTGAAATCTACAACTAAGCACTGAATCACGCAGTATGGGCCGCCTCGAGCGGCCCGTGTTTTATCTGAACTCTCGCGCCAACAGGCCAAAAATCCAGTCATCCTGCCAGCGTTCATTCAGCCAGTAGTTTTCCCGCAGCGTGCCTTCCTGCTGAAACCCCACTTTCTCCAGCACTTTCTTTGACGGAATATTTCCGGCGGTGACCGTGGCCACAAGCTTGCGGATACCGGCCTCAGCAAAAGCAAAGTCACAAACCTCCAGCAGCGATTCGTAGCCGTAGCCCTGGCCGTGAAACGACGGATCGAGTAAAAAGCCCACTTCCGCTATGTCGTCCTCGCGCAGGATAAAACCGGTGACGCCGATCGGCACGCCGGTTTTCAGATGCCGCATCACCATACAGAGCCAGTGCCTGCTGCCCGGCTGCCATTCGGGGAGGCGGGCGTCAAAGGTGCGACGAATCTCTTCTTCCGAACGATTTTCGTCGACGTAGCGCATCACCTCCGGCTGCTGCTGCAGGTAGCGAAAGAGCGGCCAGTCGGCTTCGGTGATTTGCTCGAGTGCCAGGCGTGGGGTCAAAAGCGTCTGCATGGCGTTAATCCACAATAAACAGGACGGCACCTGATTCCGTTGAGGAGCGGTGAGGCTCCGCACCATCGGCCACCTGATAGCTCATACCCGGGGTCAACGTAAACTGGCGGCCATCTTCCAGCTCCGTTTGCAGCTCGCCCTTCAGGCACAGCAAAACGTGCCCTTTTTGGCACCAGTGATCGGCCAGATAGCCTGCGGTGTATTCCACCATGCGCACGCGGATCGGCCCAAACTGCTGGGTGCGCCAAAATGCTTTGCCGGTAATCCCTGGGTGTTCGGTGGGGGTCAGGGTTGCCCAGTCGGTCGTGTTAAAAGGTAGGTCGGTGATGTTCATGCGTCTCCTGATTATCGTTGTTGTTGTCTTGCCCCTCTTTTGATAGCAGTAAATAAAAAACGGTGCCAGCGTGTGGCACCGTACAGGGGCTATTCCCTGCGGGATAAATCATCCCTCGTCAGTCCCATATCCCTTAGTTGTTCCGGACTAAGCTCTCGCAGCGCCCGTAAAGTCTGGCGGCGTTGCCGGCTGCGGCGAAAATACTGGTAGAGCATGACCAAGCCATAAAACGGTCTGCGGGGGTGGTTCTCTTCAAAGCCCATGATGTGATTCCTCGCTGTTTTCCTGAGTTCATCATGGGGCCAGCAAGTAAAAGCAGACAGATTCAAAAATTACTTTTCTTTAACATACAGAAGGGCTAAAACATGAGCTGAATGGCATTTATTGCGCCATTCTGTATCGGTTTTTCCTTCTGTATGGTTTCCGGTGAGGATACAGCATGACGCGTTACCAACATCTCGCCACGCTGCTGGCGGAGCGTATTGAGCAAGGGCTATACCAAAGCGGGGAGCGTTTGCCCTCGGTTCGTAGCCTGAGCAGCGAGCACGGCGTCAGCATCAGCACGGTGCAGCAGGCGTATCACGTCCTGGAAGACCAGCAACTGATCTCCCCCCAGCCGCGCTCCGGCTACTTCGTGTCGCCGCGCAAAGCCGTTCCGCCTGTGCCTCGTTTAACGCGGCCCGTACAGCGCCCGGTGGAAGTGACGCAGTGGGATGCGGTGCTGGAATTGGTGAACTCCCGGCAGGACTGCGAAGTGATCGCATTTGGCAGCGGATCGCCGGATCTCACTCAATCGACCATGAAACCGCTGTGGCGGGAAATGGGGCGGCTCACGCAGTATCAGGAACCGGAGCTGCTGGGTTACGACGGTATGTTTGGTGTGAAAGCGCTGCGCGAGCAAATTGCCCGGCTGATGCTGGACAGCAACTGTGTGGTGAATGCTGATGAGATAGTCGTGACCAACGGCTGCCATGAAGCGCTGTCGATTGCTATTCGCGCGGTGTGTGAGCCGGGGGACATTGTGGCGGTTGAGTCGCCGTCATTCCACGGCACCATGCAGATGTTGCGTGGATACGGCGTAAAAGTGGTTGAAATTCCAACGGATTCCGTCACCGGTATTAGCCTGGAGGCGCTGGAGCTGGCGCTGGAGCAGTGGCCCATCAAAGCCGTGATACTAGTGCCTAACTGCAATAATCCACTTGGATTTATCATGCCGGACGCGCGTAAAAAAGCGGTGATGAACCTTGCCCAGCGTTTTGATATCGCCATCATCGAGGATGATGTTTACGGCGAGCTGGCTTATGAATATCCCCGCCCGATGACCATTAAATCTCTGGATGTGGATGGCCGCGTCCTGCTGTGCAGTTCGTTCTCAAAAACGCTGGCGCCGGGGCTGCGTGTGGGCTGGATTGTGCCGGGGCGCTACCTCGACCGTACGCTGCACACCAAGTATATCGGCACCGGCAGCAGCGCGACCTTTACCCAACAGGCGGTGGCGGCTTTTATCCGTAACGGGCATTACCACCGCCATCTCCGGCGTATGCGGCAGCACTACCAGCGTAATCTGGACGTGTTTACCTGTCGCGTGCGGCAATATTTCCCCTGTGGGATCTGCGTCAGCCGGCCTCAGGGGGGCTTTCTGATGTGGATTGAACTCCCGGAAGAAGTCGATGCGGTGAGGCTGGGCAGCGCCTTGAAAGAGGCAAAAATCCATATTGCGATCGGCTCGCTGTTTTCGGCTTCTGGAAAATACCGCCATTGCCTGCGGTTGAACTATTCTTTGCCGTTCAACGCCGTTACCGAGGCGGCACTCAAAAGGTTGGGCGAAATCGTGGAGTGCGCGATTTGAAAATGCCCGGCTAAATCGCTCTTTTTATCGCCATTGATTCCCGTCTGGCTGTTTTACACTCGGTTGCAATGGCGAAGTATGGCCTTGGCATTAATAACCATAAAAAATAGCCGCCTGGGGCGGAAAAATGCAGTTTTTTCTGCGTTCGGCAGCGTGAGGCCGGACATCGACAAAGGACTATCATGAGCAGCGCAACATTGCAGATGCGGGAGCACTTTGAGACGTGTCTGGGGATTATTCGGCAGGCTTCGCTACAGATTCTGCCGTTACTGAATATTCGAGCCGCCGAAGGCAAAGATCCGCAATGGTTTTTCCAGCAACTGGAACAGGCCCGCATGGCGCTTGGCAGCTGGGGGGCGGTGGCAAAGCGGCTGAATCTTAACGATGCCGAAATCTCCCAATTCACGCTGCTGCTGCGCCATCTGCAGCAGCTGGTGCCTCAGTATGAAAGCGGGCAGGAGGTTAGCCAGAACCAGCTCCTCGCCGCCCTGCGGTTTACCAGCTACCTTGAACATGTGCGTTTCAAGCAGCCATTGCTTGGCTATTCCACCGAACTTTCCTCCGACGTTGACGGGCTACAAAAAGGCGCCCAGCAGCAGATGCGTGCCATTGAACTGATGCTGAAAGGGTTGGTCAATCAGGCCTGGGGAAGTCAGGCGGAGCTGGTCAATCAGCTAAAAAGCCAGTTTGGGGCTGACAAAGTTCGCCGCTGGCTGAAGCGCGGTGAACGGGGCGACGTGCTAAGCGGGATGAAATTTAGCGAGCTGGCGCTGATGGTGGTGGATAAAAAAGAGTTTGCGCACCACTACGCAAAAATTTACCAAAACTCGTCGCAGCTGGGGTTTCTTATCGACCAGCGTAAAACCCTGCAAATCTTCCTCGATGGCGTCAGGCAGATCCGCAATGACCTGATGCACAAGCAGCCGCTGACGACCGTGCAGGTTGCTCTGCTCGGCAACTATTTTGCCGAAGTAAGCGCTTCGGTGCAGAAAGCGTTTAGCGAAGGGCGCACCACCGTTAATCCATCGGCGCTGCTGGAAACGGATGATGCGACGCTGCAACACTACCTCGACCTGGCCCGGAAAAATCATGCGGCGCAGGGCGGCGACCCGGAAGAAATCAGAGAGTCTATTGAGCGCTATGACCCGCGCTCAGCCAAAAAACAGCAGGATACCACCGGGATTATCTCCACCGCGCTTTGGGCTTCGGTTGGCATTATGGTGGTTGCAGTCGCTGTGGTGGGGCTCTATTTGCTGAGCGACCTCTCTTCCAGACCAGAACTGGCGGCCCCGCAGCCGGTTGTCAGCGCGCCCGTGCAGCAAAAAGAGCGGCCGGAACCCAACAGCCCGCGGGATATGCTCGCCAATATGGGTATCACCTGGGATGAAAATAACCTGCGGGCGGCGATAAACCGTAACGACACCCGTATTGTGCGCCTGTTCATGCAGGGCGGTATGCACTGGAAAGTCTATTTTGCTGAGCAGGCGCTGGCGGCGGATGACCGCGATGTGCTGACTATTTTGCTGCAATACCGCCCGCAAATGGATGAGGCCCGGCCTTGCCGCAGGCTGATTGGCTCCACCGAGTTAGGCATGAAAAAGGGGCAAAAGCTGACTTCGCTGAGAAAGCAATTCCTCGCCAGCTTCTGCAGCTCCGATGCCGCCGTGCAGCGGCAGAAAGAGGAAGTTGAGCGCGCCCAGATGCGCCTGGCGGCGCAGAAACAGCGCTATGAAGATGCCACCGCGCAGGGGCTTGAGACAGAGCCGGTCGATGAGCAGACCGTCAAAATTCAGCAGGCGATATACAACGCGATGCGCTAACCGTGTCGGCGGCCTGCGGGCCGCTCAGCGCCTTAAAGCAGCCCCTTATCACGGAACGTCGCGGCGGTGGCTTCGTTAAGGTCGTAGCTCGCCAGATCCTGCGGGCTCACCCACGCATACTGCTCAAACTCTTCGTTAATGGTTATCTCGCGGTTTTCGCTGATGCAGTCGAACATCAGGTAAATCATATACACTTGCTCTTTGCTGCCGTCGGCGTAGGTTTTCACCCGCACATCATCGCGGAAGGTCCAGGGCTCGATATGCGAGATAATCAGCGCTTCGCCCAGCTCTTCGCGAATCTCGCGCCGTAGCCCTTCTGCCATGGTTTCGCCCGGCTCAATACCGCCCCCGGACAGCGCCCACTGGCCGGGAAAAACGCCTCGATCCTGTGGCATTTTACACAGTAAATATTGGCCCTGATTCTGGATAATCGGGCAGGCAATCACTCTTTGTCGCATGGTCATCTCCCTGAAAATAAGCCGTTGAGTTATAGCACAAATAAGAAAAAGGGTCTGCGCGCTGGCAGACCCCCTGGTGAATAAGAACGATTTAGTACCGGATTGTCAGAAGCGATACTGAATGCCGACGCCGTAGGTGTAGCTGTCGTTACTCAGGCCTGCGGCACCGCTGCCCTGAGACCAGGTTTCCCCGGTGTTATTATCGCGGGTTTTGGTTGAGGCTTTTGCTTCGGCAAAACGTGTCCACGTTAATTCCGTGTACAGCCGGGTATTTGGCGTCACGTAATAACCGGCCGAGACGGTTGCGGCGTAATAATTGGAATTATTACTTTTTTCGCTAAAACTCAGCTGACGCATATAGTGCTCGTCATTATCCTGGGCATTTACCCACGGGCTGAATTTAAATTGCCCTGCAATATCAAAGTCCTGATAGCGATAGCTTCCGGTTAGCCCAATGTACGGCACGCTGAATTTCTGGCTATAACCAATTCCCGGTTTCCCGGCAGGAAATTCGCCCACAAGTGCGCCGTTGAAATAATTGTATGAGCCGCCTCTGGCCGTCCAGCTATAGCGTGTTTCCTGGTAGCCGGTCACCACGCCAACGTTATAAGCGGGCTCCTTCAGCAGCCAGCCGGTGAGGTTAAGGTCGAACTGGTTGGCGTAATTCAGGCTGGTATCAGGGTGAGTGGATCTGTCGCTCCAGTGGCTCTGGCCTGGCGTTTGCCAGTCATAATCGGACATATGCGAGCCGCGAGAGGCGAAGGTTGTCCAGCCATTAGCATTGAGGGTGATGTAGCGCTGTGCGTCCCAGCTAATACCGCCTTTAATAATAGGTGTATTTTTGATTTTCCATTTCAGTTCACTTAATTTACTGCCATCGCCTTGATTATAAACGAGCTCTTTAGATTCTCCGTTTAAAATGCTGGTGGAAATATTTGTGGTGACTGCATCGGGTGAAAAATTAAAGCTGGTTGAAGCTAGCAGCGCCGGGCTAAACAGCAATGCGGCGGCTACAGGCAGGTATTTTTGCTTGTGCATGATGTATCGTTCTGTTTTCTATAACATTGGTTTGGTGTTGCAAAAAATAAACCTGTACGGACAGGTTAAAGGCCGTAAAGGATTATTGTTGCGCGATAAATTATGTTGTTGAAAATTATTATTGGTTTGTCTTGCCAGGCAAAACGGAACGTATTTTATGGATTGTTCCTTGACAGGGGAAAGATTATTTTCTACTGGTGAATATTTGAACTGTGAATCGTTTGATTTTAAAGAAAATTAAAATTGTAGCTTTTTGTTACAAGGATATATCATAACTATTCATATGTATTTACTACAAAAATTTCTGTTATAAACACGCCCGGCTGACCGAACGTGTTTCACTTTGTGGCAACGCTGTAAGAAGTCTTTCAAATACGCTAGTGCCCTAATTTAACTCTCTTTTTTTACCGGGCTGGCGGCAACCGGGACCGGGAGAATTATTTCAGCCGCAATCTTCCAGGCATTATTTACCTTCAGCCAGTTAATCATCATCAAGAAGGGTTTTGGCGTGCCGCTTTGCCCCGCATAAGAGACGGTAATATTCATCGGCAGGTAAGACTGCGCGACGTCCTGAGTAAGCCCAACTACTTTTAACTTATTGAAGTCAGGCGTTAAAACCACCGGGCCTGAAGCCGCTATGTCATGAATTTTGCGATCTATCGCTTCATTTCCCCAATACCCGGCCCAATTTCCGTCAGCCGGCACGGCGCTTTTCGCCACAATGAGCGCGGAAGGCGACTGCCAGAACATGGCGTGGATAGCGTTAACGTCGTGACGGTTTGCCAGCGTAATCAGCTCGCTAAAGTTCTGCTTGATTTGCGTGAGTTCCGACGGAGTTAGCGGGTCGCCGGCTGGAGAAGCCTGCACGTAACCTGCGGCAGACAGCAAACTGCCAAGCAGGACTAACTGAGACAATTTCATGATTTCACCTGTTGAGTAGGGGGCTCGGCCCGGATTGACAGCGGGAGTGATGCGGGTTAAAAATAAAATATGACCAGTCGTCTTGAATTGTCAATACAGCGAAAAAGGTAAAAATGAAAACTGCTGAAGGGGCTCGCCGGGGGCCTAAACCGAACGCCGGAACCCGCACTAATCTGCTGCAGGCGGGACTGGATGTTTTGCATGCTGAGGGGTACGCGGCTTCAAGTATTCAGCTCATCGTCGAGGCGGCCGATGTTCCTAAAGGCTCGTTTTACAATCATTTTTCCAGCAAAGAAGTCTTTGCCACAGAGCTTATCGATCTCTATTTTCAGCGGGCTGAGCAGCGTCTGGACAAGGCATTTTCGCGCCACGAGCTTGCGCCGCTTGTCAGGCTCGCCGCCTATTTCGACGAGCTGATGGCCGTTTTTCGCCAGCAGCAGTTTGCCCGGGGCTGCTTGCTGGGGAATCTGAGCGGCGAAGTCGCTGACCATAGCGAGATTATCAGACTGAAATTACAGGATAAACTTAACCGCTGGAGCGAGGTTATTGAGGACTGCCTGAAGGAAGCGCAACAGTTGAATCAGCTGGATTCTGCTTTGCCCGCAGAGGCCCTGAGCCGCTTTATCCTGAATGCATGGGAAGGCGCCTTGCTGCGTATGCGGGTTGAAAAAGACGCGACGGCATTGCAGGAGTTTCGCTTGTTCGTTTTTGAGCATCTTTTGGCGGGGCGCTGAGCATCGGGGGCGACATCTACAAAAGTGAAGTCTGGTAGGCTGGCTGCCGATATGTTCACGTACTAACAATCAATCAGGAACCGTTATGGAGCCGTTACTGACCACTCCGCGCCTGACGCTACGCAGGTTTACTCGTGCGGATTTGCCCGTTTTTATTGAATACCGTAACCAGCCGGAAGTCGCTCGCTACCAGAGCTGGGATGGCTATAGCGAGGCCGATGCCGAGGCGTTTTATGCCCAGCAAGAGCCGCTGGACTTTAACACCGATGAAAGCTGGTTCCAGATTGCGGTGGTGCGCAGCGAAGATCGGCGTTTATTGGGTGACGTTGCCGTTCACTTTTTTGATGAAGGCCAGCAGGCAGAGCTGGGCATGACCTTTGACGAACGCCATCAGCGGCAGGGGTTTGCTTTTGAATCTCTGCGTGGGGCGATTGAGCTGCTGTTCACCACATTCAACAAACATCGCCTGGTCGCGACGGTTGATGCGAGGAACGAGGCTGCGGCTGGCCTGCTGGAGAAGCTGGGGTTTCGTCGCGAAGCACATTTCCGCCAGAATATTTTTTTCAAAGGCGAATGGGGGGATGAATATGTCTACGCGCTCCTGCGCAGTGAATGGAAATAAGAATAATGGCCTGCTTAAACAGGCCGTTATTTTTTCTGTTATTAAACAAAAATACCGCGGGCGAAAATATTAGTTTGTGAGCGCAATACTCACTGAACGTTATTTTATGATTTTGTGCGTTTTAATTTATCGCTAAATGCGATGTTGAGGTTTTGTTTAACCTTTAATTTACATTCTTACTATACTCGCTCCAATCCCTTTCAGGTATGTATTCGCTGTCTTCCGGCGGCGTCATTCTGTTCGTCTTTCTAAAAATAAAATGTTCCGGAATTTCATCTGTTAAAGGCATTGTCCGGAGCCGTGGCAAGGACATCGATATGTCAGATTTAAACATCACTCTTGATACCGCGACCCTGACGCACCCGCTTTCCCAGTGGGGGAGCGCAGCCGCAGAATCCGTTGTTGGCGAGCTGGAGCAGGGCAAAGTTGTTTTTCTGCCACAGCTGGCGTTCACGCTGAGCGAACAGGAAACCGCACTGCTCAACCCGGCGGTAGTGGATCCGAAACGTAAAAACATCAGCTATCAGCCCCTGAAGGATAAACTAACCGGTGTGGCCGTTGCTGAGCAGGAGCCAGAGGTACGTGCGCTATTGAAACGCCATTACGAATCCTGCCTGCAGCTGATTGCCACTCTTCTGCCGGAATACCAGCAGGTGCTGCATACGCCGACCAACAGTCTGCGCCTGCATCCCGTTAAGCAGTGGACGCAAAACACATCGTGGCGTAAGGACGACAGCCGCCTGCACGTAGATGCGTTCCCGTCCCGGCCTAACTATGGTGAGCGTATTCTACGTATTTTCACCAACATCAATCCGGCCGGTGAAAGCCGTAGCTGGCGCGTAGGGGAAGCTTTCCCTACGCTGGCCGAGCGCTTCCTGCCGCGCCTGAAAAGCTATTCCCCGGCGAGCAGCTGGCTGCAGAACGCCGTCGGCATCACCAAAACTCGCCGCAGCCACTACGACCATCTGATGCTGCAAATGCACGACGCCATGAAAGCCGATGCGGGCTACCAGAAGCAGGGGCCGCAGGTGGCCATCGACTTTCCACCGGGCAGCAGCTGGATTTGTTTCTCCGATCAGACGCCGCATGCCGCAATGGGCGGGCAGTTTATGCTGGAGCAGACGTTCCTGTTGCCGGTGAATTCGATGCAAAACCCGCAGCATTCCCCGCTGAAAGTGCTGGAAGGGCTGCTGCGTAAGCCGCTGATTTAGTCATAATGAGTGAGTGAAAAAAGCCGCTGATGCGGCTTTTTTATTGGTGATCCGTAGAGGCAAAACTGCGCTATTTATTTTCTGAAGTAAGTCATAATTTTTTGCAGAAATGACGGGGGAGCTTCTTTGTTTGCCCATGATGGATTAAGTAAATCATCGGGCGACAGATATATGCGATCGTCATCATCCAGTACTTTCGCGTTAAACGAGGCTGCGATATCAAGCATTTTGCAATACAACCCCTGAGCAGGCGATTTGGTTGAAATATTTCCTGCATGCCAGTCCAGCCAGTTAATTTCATCCCCTAGCCAGATGACATGATATTGTCCATTCACGGGAGAAAAGCTGAGTTCAGGATCGTTATTTACATACTGAATCCATTCTTCTGCGAGAATAGGGGCGCTCTCCCCATCCCATGCCTGTTCCGCCCTGGTGATATGCATTTCCCAGCCCATAATATTCCCCCCGCTTTGTTGATTATTTTTGATATCGGTTTATGCCGAGATCAATATCACGGCTGAGTGTTTTACCATAGCTATAAAAAAGGCCAGAGTTACCTCTGGCCTTTTGTGTCTACCCCGAGAGGGATTAACGCATGGTGACAAACTCTTCCGCTGCGGTTGGGTGAATCGCCACGGTGTTGTCGAAGTCTTTCTTGGTCGCGCCCATTTTCAGCGCCACGGCGAAGCCCTGCAGGATTTCATCCATGCCGAAGCCGATGCCGTGAATCCCGACGATTTTCTCTTCTGGGCCAGCGCAGACCAGCTTCATGCGGCACGGCTGACGGTGAGAGGTCACTGCGGTGTACATGGCGGTGAAGGAGGATTTGTAGACCTTCACGTTGTCGTCGCCGTACTGCTCGCGGGCCTGTGGTTCGGTCAGGCCAACGGTGCCGATTGGCGGGTGACTGAACACCACGGTCGGCACGTTGCTGTAGTCCAGATGCTCGTCCGGCTTGTTGTTAAACAGGCGTTCGGACAGGCGACGGCCGGCGGCAACCGCAACCGGGGTCAGCTCAACCGCACCGGTGTTATCGCCCACGGCATAAATTCCTGGCACGTTGGTGTTCTGGAACTTATCAACCTTGATGTAGCCTTTTGCATCCAGCTCAACGCCGGTCACCTGCAGGTTGAAGTTGTCGTTAGCCGGTTCGCGACCAATCGCCCAAATCAGGGTATCGACGGTTTCTGCCCGGCCATCTTCCAGCTCAAGCGTCAGGCTGCCGTCTGCGTTTTTCACGACTGCTTTTGGAATCGCGTTGGTGTGCAGGGTCGGGCCTTCTGCTGCAATCACTTCCAGCAGCGTTTCGACAATCAGCGGGTCGAAGGTGCGCAGCGGCGCGTGTTTACGCACGAACAGGTGGGTTTCTGAGCCCAGCGCGTTAATGACGCCCGCGATTTCCACCGCGATGTAGCCCGCGCCAACAACCGCCACGCGTTTTGGCAGGCCCGGCAGCTCAAAGAAGCCGTCGGAGTCGATGCCGTACTCGGCGCCAGGGATGTTTGGGTGACTTGGGCGGCCGCCGGTGGCGATCAGAATATGGTCTGCGGTGATGGTTTCGCCGTTTACTTCCACGGTATGGGCGTCAACGAACTTCGCAAAGCCGCGGATCACGTCAACTTTATTCTTGCCCAATACATTGTCGTAAGAGGTATGAATGCGGTCGATATAGGCGGTACGGCTGGCAATCAGTTTGTCCCAGTCGAAGTGATTCAGCGTGGTGTCAAAGCCGTAGTCCGGGCCGTAGTTGTGAATCGCTTCGGCTATCTGCGCCGCATGCCACATCACTTTTTTAGGCACACAGCCGACGTTAACGCAGGTACCGCCCAGATCTTTCGCCTCAATCAGTGCGCATTTCTGCCCATACATTGCCGCACGGTTAATCGAGGCGATACCGCCGCTGCCGCCGCCAATGGCGAGGTAGTCATAATGTTTGGTCATGATGTTTCCCATTTGAGTCGAAATTTAGGCGCGATTGTAGCGCGCCGGGATAAAGGTTCTACCGATTGTTGCGATAGCCACGCCATACTTCAAGCTACAGCGGCGTTGGCTGCAGCTCGAATTATCCTGCGGCGAGCTTTCTTATTCAGGCACAATCCAGCTCAACGTGGTGGAGCCGGTACCCGTTGGCACCAGCTTTTTGTGCAGCCATGGCAGGACGTTTGCCATCTGCTGTTCCAGCTTCCACGGCGGGTTAATCACGATCATGCCGGAAGCCGTCATGCCGCGCTGATCGCTGTCCGGGCGAACCGCCAGCTCGATTTGCAGGATGCGGCGAATGCCGGTCTCTTCCAGGTCGCGGATCATGCGTTTGATTTGCTGACGCAGCACCACCGGGTACCACAGCGCGTAGGTGCCCGTCGCAAAACGCTTATAGCCCTCAGCGATGCCTTTCACCACGTCCTGATAGTCGGTTTTGATCTCATACGGTGGGTCGATGAGGATCAGCCCACGGCGGGAAACCGGCGGCAGCTTCGCTTTCAGTTGCTGGTAGCCGTCGGCGCGCTCAACGCGGGCGCGGTTGTCTTTCTGGAACTCCGAGCGCAGCAGCGGGAAGTCGGACGGATGCAGCTCGGTCAACTGCAGGCTGTCCTGCTCACGCAACAGGTGGCGGGCAATCAGCGGGGAGCCCGGGTAATAACGCAGGTTGCCGCTGCGGTTCAGATGCTGTACCGCGCCAATATAGGCTTCCAGCTCAGCTGGCAAATCGTCCTGCTGCCAGATGCGCGCGATACCTTCCAGATACTCGCCGGTGCGCTCCGCATGTTCGCTGCTCAGCTGGTAACGACCGGCGCCTGCGTGAGTGTCGAGATAGAGAAACGGCTTCTCCTTCTCTTTTAGCGATTCAATAATCAGGCTTTGAACGGTGTGTTTTAGTACGTCGGCATGGTTACCGGCGTGAAAGCTGTGGCGATAGCTGAGCATGAGGGATGGTGTTCCACGAATAAGAAAACAAATTTCCCACAGTTTACCGCAGATTGCGGCGGATTACCGCCCGGGCGCGGCGCTGTTTCAGTCGGGGAGAAAGCGTTTCAAAACATAACGGTGTCATAAAAACGTCAAATTACCAGGATAGCGTCGCTGCCAGGCAAGGTAATCGTTTGAATAAAAGGAAAAATAATGAAACTTCGTATTTCTATGCTGGCCGCCGCGTTAGCCGTCACTCTGCCCGCCCTGGCGAAGGATGTGTCTCTCCCTCAGGCCGCGGCGATAGCCAATAGCGTGACCCCGGCAAACAGCAGCCAGGCGTTTGATGATCTTGAAACGCAGTCCCTGGCGGCGCTGCGCACTGCCCTGAAAGGCGATGCGGATAAACTGACCCGCGACCAGTTGGATAAAGCGAAGCAAGGCAAAAAGCTGGCGGATACCGCCTGGCTGAAGGCGAGCGGCTATGACTTCCAGACTAAAGCCAACCAGAAGGCGGGCATTGAGCTGCTTTCCGCGTTCAGCCGACTGCCGGAATCTGTGATTAAGCAGAACCTTGAAACGGTCACCAACATCAACCTGAATGCCGTGCAGACTTCGCGTCATCAGGCGCTGGCGGATGCCGAGGGCATCAACCACCTTTACTTCCTGAGTGACGCCATGGGGCCACGCCTGGGGAAAGCTTTCCTGGCCGCTTACGATAAAGGCGAGCTGAGCAAAGCCGCGGCGCTGATTAAAGCCTCCGAAGTCAGCACCAGCGCCGCGAAGAAGCATTTCAATAACCCGCGTCCGTTCCTGATCCAGGGCAACACCATTCACCTCGTGCCGGACGATGTGGTGATTAAAGATAACAAACCCTATACCGCGGACGGTGGCTCCTTCCCAAGCGGCCATACCAACACCGGCTACACCGACGCGCTGCTGATGGCTGAGATGGTGCCTGAGCGCTTTGAAGCCCTGGTTGAGCGCGGCGCGCGCTACGGTTACTCGCGCATTGTGCTGGGCGTGCATTACCCGCTGGACGTGATGGGCTCCCGCATGGTGGCGCAGCGTAATGTCGCTAACTACCTGAACGACCCGAAATACCGCACATTGTTTAACGAAGCTCGCGATCAGCTGCGTACCGCGCTGGAAAAAGAGTGCGGGACCACTTTGGCTGAATGTGCGAAATCTTCCGCAAAAGACGATCCGTACCGCGCCCCGGCGATGAAAGAACTGTACCGCTTCACCATGACCTACGACCTGCCGCAGCAGAAGGGCGAGAAGCAAGCCCTGAAAGTGCCGCAAGGGGCGGAAGTCCTGCTGGAAGCGGCGCTGCCTAAGCTGTCCACCGCCCAGCGCCGCGACTTGATGGTGAAAACCGCGCTGCCTGCGGGTTATCCTCTGTCCGGTACGACGGCAGACCAGCAGTTCTGGCAGCGCCTGAACCTGCCTGCAGCCTACGCCATGGCGCAGAAATCCCACTGATTTCCCTTTCGGGGCAGCGCCTGCTGCCCCTTTTCCTGGCAAGCCCAGCGCAACGCCCGGGATTGAAATTCGCTACACTTAACCCCATGCTAGACTCCATGCACAAAGCGCCGCTTGAGCGCTTCTCTCTCCCTTTTAATCAGGAACGCGCTTATGACCAATCCTTTACTGACCTCTTTTGAGCTGCCGCCGTTTTCCGCCATCAAACCTGAACATGTTGTTCCGGCCGTGACTCAAGCGCTGGACGACTGCCGTGCGGCGGTGGAAAGCGTGGTTGCGCAGGGCGCGCCTTACAGCTGGCAGAACCTGGTTCAGCCGCTGGCGGAAGTGGACGATCGCCTGGGTCGCCTGTTTTCCCCGGTCAGCCACCTGAACTCGGTACAAAACAGCCCTGAGCTGCGCGAAGCCTATGAGCAAACGCTGCCGCTGCTGTCCGAATACAGCACCTGGGTTGGCCAGCACGAAGGGTTGTATAACGCTTACCGCGACCTGCGTGACGGTGCGAACTACGCCAGCCTGAGCATCGCCGAGAAGAAAGCGGTGGATAACGCCCTGCGTGACTTCGAGCTGTCCGGGATTGGTCTGCCAAAAGACAAACAGCAGCGCTACGGTGAGATCTCCGCTCGCCTGTCCGAGCTGGGGTCTACCTACAGCAACAACGTGCTCGATGCCACCATGGGCTGGAGCAAGCTGATTACCGATGAAGCCGAGCTTGCCGGGATGCCGGAAAGCGCCTTAGCCGCAGCGCGCGCTCAGGCGGAAGCCAAAGAGCAGGCCGGCTGGCTGCTGACGCTGGATATTCCAAGCTATCTGCCGGTGCTGACCTACTGTGACAACCGCGCCCTGCGCGAAGAAATGTACCGCGCGTATTCAACGCGTGCTTCTGACCAGGGGCCGAACGCCGGGAAGTGGGATAACACCCCGGTGATGGAAGAGATTCTGGCGCTGCGCCACGAGCTGGCTCAGCTGCTGGGCTTTGGCAACTATGCGGAAAAATCCCTCGCTACCAAAATGGCGGAAAACCCACAGCAGGTGCTGGAGTTCCTGTCCGACCTGGCCAAACGTGCTCGCCCGCAGGGTGAAGCCGAGCTGGCCCAGCTGCGCGCCTATGCAAAAGAGCATTACGGCGTGGAAGAGCTGGAGCCGTGGGACATCACCTGGTACAGCGAAAAACAGAAACAGCATCTCTACAGCATCAGCGACGAGCAACTGCGCCCGTACTTCCCGGAAGAGCGGGCGGTGAACGGCCTGTTTGAAGTCGTGAAACGCATCTACGGCATTACCGCCAAAGAGCGGAAAGATATCGACGTCTGGCACCCGGACGTGCGCTTCTTCGAGCTGTATGACGATCAGGGTGAGCTGCGCGGCAGCTTCTACCTCGATCTATACGCTCGCGAGCATAAACGCGGCGGGGCGTGGATGGATGACTGCGTGGGCAAAATGCGCCGTGCCGACGGTTCGCTGCAAAAGCCGGTGGCCTATCTGACCTGTAACTTCAACCGTCCGGTGAACGGCAAACCAGCGCTGTTTACCCATGACGAAGTGATCACCCTGTTCCATGAGTTCGGCCACGGTCTGCACCATATGCTGACCAAAATCGAAACCGCGGGCGTGTCCGGCATCAACGGCGTGCCCTGGGATGCGGTCGAGCTACCGAGCCAGTTTATGGAAAACTGGTGCTGGGAGCCGGAAGCGCTGGCGTTTATCTCCGGCCACTATGAAACCGGTGAATCTCTGCCCGTTGAGCTGCTGGAAAAAATGCTGGCGGCGAAAAACTACCAGGCGGCGTTGTTTATCCTTCGCCAGCTGGAGTTCGGCCTGTTCGACTTCCGCCTGCACGCGGAATTCAACCCTGAGCAGGGGGCGAAAGTGCTGCAAACGCTGGCTGACATTAAGAAGCAGGTTGCCGTGGTGCCAGGGCCGAGCTGGGGCCGGTTCCCACACGCTTTCAGCCACATTTTTGCCGGCGGCTATGCGGCGGGCTACTACAGTTACCTGTGGGCCGACGTGCTGGCGGCAGATGCGTTCTCTCGCTTCGAAGAAGAGGGCATTTTCAACCGTGAAACTGGCCAGTCTTTCCTCGACAATATCCTGACCCGTGGTGGTTCGGAAGAGCCGATGGAGCTGTTCAAACGCTTCCGCGGGCGCGAGCCGCAGCTGGACGCGATGCTGGATCATTACGGTATTCAGGGCTAAGCCACGACGTGAAAATCTGTTTACTGACTGAAGCAGGCGCCGACTCCGGCGCCTTATCTGTTTTGAGCAGCCGCTGGCAGCTTGAACATGATGCAGAGGCGCTGATGGCGCTGGTATTAACCCCTGAAAGGCTGGAGCTGCGCAAACGCGACGAGCCCAAATTGGGCGGCATCTTCGTGGATTTTGTCTCCGGCGCGATGGCGCACCGCCGTAAGTTTGGCGGCGGACGTGGTGAAGCGGTGGCGAAAGCTGTGGGCGTTAAAGGCAGCTATCTCCCGGACGTTGTCGACGCGACGGCCGGGCTGGGGCGGGACGCCTTCGTGCTGGCCTCCGTAGGCTGCCGCGTGCGGATGCTGGAGCGCAATCCGGTGGTTGCCGCGTTACTTGATGACGGCCTGCGCCGTGGCTACGAAGATCCGGAAATCGGCGGCTGGCTGCAGGAGCGATTACAGCTCATTCATGCCTCAAGCCTGACGGCGCTCAGCGATATTACGCCGAGGCCGGATGTGGTGTATCTCGATCCGATGTTCCCCCATAAGCAGAAGAGCGCGCTGGTGAAGAAAGAGATGCGTGTCTTCCAGTCTTTGGTGGGGCCGGATGAAGATGCGGACGGATTATTGGCTCCGGCCAGAGCGCTGGCTAAGAAAAGGGTGGTAGTGAAGCGCCCGGATTATGCTCCCCCGCTGGCCGAAGTCGCCACGCAGAATGCGGTGGTGACCAAGGGGCATCGGTTTGATATTTACGCCGGGACGCCGGAATAGCCGCTACTCCGACTGCGCTCCCCGGGAAGACGTTGCCTCTTCGTCAAAAATATCCACGATTATGCTGGGCGGGCTAATATTCCGTTCACTTCCAGCCCAGAGTCATATGTTATCCCCGAACAGGTGAACGGCTCGGGGGAGTCACCGTCACTCCCCCGAGACCCCGGACTCCCGGCGAAATAAATCGACCGCTGAAGCGGCAGACCTCCGTTTTATCTCCCAGTCCTGGGTCGGCTGAGATGCGTTCCCGACGCTCTCAGCCTCCGGCCGTTCCCAACGTCCGGACCCTGGCCAGTCGGAGAGAAAACGGAGGCGATTTAAGCCGGAGCCGTGCCTGGCTTTAAATCCACAGCCACGCTGAACGCCACAGGCGCTGCAAGTCTCACCGCCACGTTCACCGTACTGGAAACTTATATGGAAAACAGATTTACGGGTGAGCAGAACGGTTAAGGGCTAAAGAGTTCTCCCGGAAGGCTTTGAAACTAAAATGTGATTAAGAGACACCAGAGAGAAAGGGCCAATATCAATCGCTATCCAGTCCCCTCTCCCCTATGGGGAGAGGGTTAGGGTGAGGGGAAAATCTTACTCGTCTTCTTCATCACGCAGCGGAACAATCAGCATATCCACATGCACGGTATTGATCAGCTGGCGTGCAGAGGACATCAGCTTGCTCCAGAAATCCTGGTGATGCCCACAAACCACTAAATCCATATCGTATTTTTTAATCGCGTCTACCAGCACCTGGCCCAGGTCGCCGCTGCCGCTCAGCGTTTCGGTGATAGGATAACCCGCGCCGGTGGACAGCTCGGTGAGCGCGTGGTGAGTTTCTTCGGAAATGCGTTTCTGCATATCGCCCAGATTGACGTCAATCAGCCCGGTATACAGATCGGAGTAATTCACATCGACATGAATCAGGGAAACTTTCGCGTTGTAAGGTCGAGCCATGGAGACGGCTTTTTCTACCAGGACTTTACTCTCAGGGGAGAGGTCAACTGCGATCAGAATGTGTTTGTAAGCCATAATGTTACTCCTTCCATAAGTTATCGATGACTCTCGCCGTCATCTTTTAAACCGCAGCGGCATGAGCTACGGTCACCCGATCTAAAGACTTAAATTGTAGATGGTATTTCTATCTTATAACGAGCTATTCAGCCCGACAATGCGCTATCCCTCAAACTCATTCAAGCGAAAAATGAATCAGACCACTTTGATAAAGATTAACGTGGTGGTAAAAAAATTAAGGGATCTCCTACACTATTAAATGAGCCGGGCGGGAAGAATGCTGTGACCTGTATCGGTTATTCGTTGCAGGATTGTCTGACAGGGTTTTCGGGGAGAGCGGTTGTCCCGAAGCAAAGGCTTCGAGGGCTTCGCCGGGAGGGGTACATGATCAGCACCGTCGCGCTGTTCTGGGCGCTTTGTGTAGTTTGTGTCGTGAATATGGCGCGCTATTACTCTTCATTGCGCGCGTTACTGGTGGTGCTGCGCGGGTGCGATCCACTGCTGTATCAATACGTTGATGGCGGCGGTTTTTTCACCTCACATGGTCAACCCAGCAAGCAGGTCAGGCTGGTGCGTTACATCTACGGCCAGCGCTATGTCGATCATCACGATGAGGAGTTTATTCGCCGCTGTGAGCGCCTGCGTCGGCAGTTTATTCTGACGAGTTCGCTGTGTGGTCTGGTGGTGATTAGCCTGATTGGATTAATTATCTGGCACTAGTTTGTAGGGCTGCATTATGGACAAGTATAAAAAAAGCGGGCCAGTTTCCTGACCCGCTTTTTCTTTGGCTGCCGCTTACACGAAGCGCAGCGCAATCCAGTACAGCCCGCCGGAGAGCAGAATCGAAGCCGGTAGGGTGAATATCCATGCCATCAGGATATTGGTTACCGTCTTACGCTGCAGGCCACCGCCGTCCACGATCATTGTCCCTGCCACGGAGGAAGAGAGTACGTGGGTGGTGGAAACCGGCATCCCGGTGTAGCTTGCCAGACCGATAGAAACAGCGGCGGTCATCTGCGCGGACATCCCTTGCGCATAAGTCATGCCTTTCTTACCGATTTTCTCACCGATGGTGGTCGCCACGCGGCGCCAGCCGATCATTGTCCCGATACCCAGGGCCAGTGCAACGGCCAGAATAATCCAGACAGGCGCGTACTCGATGGTGCTAAGCATATCGCCTTTCAGTTTCTTCAGCAGGCGCTGGTCATCCGCGTTCACTTCCGGCAGCTTCGCCACTTTATCGGTAGTGTCGGAAATGCACAGCATGATGCGACGCAGCTGGCTACGCTGCTCGATGCTGAGCTTGTCGTAGCTTTCGATGTCGGTCAGCATCAGCTTCGCGCGGTCCAGAGCGGTGATCGCGTTAGCCGGGTGGCAGTGGAACTGAGCCGGTTCAGTCGCGCCCGCTTCCGGAGAAGGGATTAACTGTTCGGATCCGGTCGCTTTCTGCAGCAGGTCGGGATGCTGCTGGAAGTAAGTTTCGACGTTGTTCACTGCGTCACGGGTACGGGTGATTTCGTAGCCGGAGGCATTCATGTTCACCACGAAGCCTGCCGGTGCGACGCCAATCAGTACCAGCATAATCAGACCGATGCCTTTCTGACCGTCGTTAGCACCGTGAGAGAAGCTCACGCCGATAGCGGACAGAATCAGCGCGATACGCGTCCAGAAAGGCGGCTTTTTCTTGCCGTCTTGCTTTTCACGTTCCGCAGGCGTCAGGTGAATACGCTGCTTTTTCTTGGTGTTGCTCCAGTAACGGCGCAGCAGGAAAATCAACCCACCGGCAATCACCAGCCCGACAATCGGGGACAGAATTAAGGAAGCGAAGATCCCCATCACTTTCGGGATATTCAGCGCGTCGACAACCGAGGTGCCGGTCAGCAGCGCGTTGGTCAAACCGATACCGATGATGGCACCGATAAGCGTATGGGAGCTGGAGGCCGGCAGACCAAAATACCAGGTGCCGAGGTTCCAGATAATAGCGGCCAGTAACATAGAGAACACCATGGCGAGACCATGAGAAGACCCTACGTTTAACAGCAGATCTGTAGGCAGCATATGCACAATGGCATAGGCTACGCTCAGCCCACCGAGCAGAACGCCGAAGAAGTTAAATAACGCAGCCATTGCCACCGCAAGTTGCGATCGCATAGCGCGGGTATAAATTACCGTTGCTACTGCGTTAGCCGTATCGTGGAAACCATTAATGGCTTCGTAGAACAGCACAAATGCCAGAGCAAGCAAAAGTAAAAGCCCGGTGTGAAGATCCAGGCCGGCAAACAAATGTAGCATAGACGTTACGCCATTTTGAGGACATGAACGCGGCGCATTATGTAAGACAACCTCCACCGCGGCAAAGTGAAATCTGGACTTTTTTTGATTTTAGTCGCCATCTGGCGCTCAGGTGGAATGATTTACATTTTGTTTATCAATCACCTGCATTTGTTATTCACCTTAAAGCTGGTGCGACCAGCCTCAGGTCTTTACAATCCGTTGCCTTAAGCATAGTCGGGAGTCGGTCGTGGAAAAGTTTGATGCCATTATTATAGGTGCGGGTGCAGCGGGAATGTTTTGTGCGGCGGTAGCCGGGCAGGCGGGCAGCCGCGTATTGCTGATTGATAATGGGAAAAAACCGGGCCGTAAAATCCTGATGTCCGGCGGTGGGCGCTGCAACTTTACCAACCTTTATGTCGAACCCGCCGCGTATCTGAGCCAGAACCCACATTTCTGCAAATCTGCGCTGGCACGCTACACCCAGTGGGACTTTATCGACATGGTGGGCAAGCACGGCATCGCCTGGCACGAGAAAACCCTGGGCCAGCTGTTCTGCGACGACTCCGCCCAGCAAATTGTCGATATGCTGGTGGCGGAATGCGAAAAGGGCCGCGTGACGATGCGCCTGCGCAGCGAAGTGTTGAGCATTGCGCGTGACGAGCAAGGTTATACCCTGCAGCTAAACGGCGGCAGCGTGCAGGGGGCGAAACTGGTTATCGCCAGCGGCGGCCTGTCGATGCCGGGGCTGGGTGCAACACCGTTTGGCTATAAAGTCGCCGAACAGTTTGGCCTGAAGGTGCTGCCGACCCGCGCAGGCCTGGTGCCGTTTACGCTGCATAAACCTTTGCTCGAACAGCTCCAGGTGCTGTCCGGCGTGTCGGTGCCGTCCGTCATCACCGCAGAAAACGGCGTTAGTTTCCGGGAAAGCCTGCTGTTTACCCATCGTGGCCTTTCCGGCCCTGCCGTTCTGCAGCTCTCCAGCTACTGGCAGCCGGGCGAATTCGTCAGCGTCAACCTGCTGCCCGACACCGATCTGGACGGCTTTATCCACGAGCAGCGTAACGCGCACCCGAATCAGAGCCTGAAAAACACGCTGGCCATGGTGCTGCCCAAACGTCTGGTCGAATGCCTGCAACAGCTGCAGCAGATCCCGGACGTCACGCTGAAGCAGCTTAACAGCCGTCAGCAAAGTGAGCTGGTTGAAACCCTGCAATCCTGGCGGGTTCAGCCTAACGGCACCGAAGGTTATCGTACGGCGGAAGTGACCCTCGGCGGCGTGGACACCAACGAGCTTTCCTCCCGCAGTATGGAAACCAAAAAAGCCCCGGGCCTCTATTTTATCGGCGAAGTGATGGACGTCAGCGGCTGGCTGGGCGGCTATAACTTCCAGTGGGCCTGGAGTTCAGCCTGGGCGTGCGCGCAGGCGCTGGTTGAAGCCTGACGTACCGCCTTGCGGCTGCGATGATAGATTGTGATATGTTATGCACTATTGCAGCTATTTGAGGGCCGGACGTGACTGATTATGATGCATTGCCTGAACAGCGACAGGCGATGATCCACCAAATCCTGACCGAAACGGGCCGGGTGATTGGGGCCGATGTGGCGCGGAAACTCGGCGTGTCCGAGCACACCATCCGCCGGGATCTGCAGGAACTGGCGCGTCGCGGCCTGTGTAAAAAAGTTTATGGCGGCGCTATCAGTCAGTTCCAGCAGTCCGCCAGCTTTGAAACCCGCGTGGCGCAGGATGTGGTTGAGAAATCGCAGGTGGCGCGGAAGTGCGCCGGGATGATCACCGCCAATACCTGCGTGTTTCTGGACGCCGGTTCGACCTATCTAGCGATGGTGGAATTTATTCCCGAAGAGCTGGATCTCACCATTGTTACCAATTCCCCGCAGATTGCTGCCGCGCTGAGCGGGCGTACGCGCGGCGAGCTGATTCTGTTGGGCGGCAAAGTGAACCCGCTGACCGGCAGCACCCTGGGTTCCGACACGGTAAATCAGCTACGCGGCATGGTTTTCGACCAGACCTTTATCGGCGTGTGCGGGCTGGATCCGCAGGCTGGCCTCAGCGCGGTTTATTACGAAGATGCCTGCTTCAAGCGAGAAGTGCTGAGTCAGAGCAACGAGGTGATCGCCGCCGTGACGGCCAATAAGATGTCCCAGGTGGCTCGCTACAAAGTGGCTCCCTGCGAAGACATTGATATTGCTGTGGTGAGTGCTGAAACCAAAATTGCCGATTTCAGTGGGGTTAACCTGCAGATTGAAATCGCGGGCTAGCGAAACGGGCGGCGCAGATGCCGCCCTGCGTCAGCCTTAGCTTTGCAGCGCCAGCAGGCTTTTTATCGTGTGTTGTACCGCGCTTTCATCATTGCTGCCGGTAATAAATCGGGCTGCGGCCTTCGTCTCCTCGAACGCATTACGCATCGCGAAGCTGTATTCCGCCTGAGCCAGCAGCTCCAGGTCGTTATACCCGTCACCAAACGCGAGCGTTTCCGCCGGGCTGACGTTCAGTAACTGCTGGAGCCTTTGCACCGTTGTCCCTTTGTGAACGCCATAATCGGCAATGTCGATCCACGCCGCTTCGGACACCACGATATACACCTCCTGCTCAAAAGGCTTGAGCGCCGGGCGAGTTTGCGGGCAGTTTCCGGCTTCGTCATAGACGCTTATCTTCACGAAATCACCATCGAGTTCGGCAAAAGAGTCCACCTGCGCCAGGCTGGCGTAGGACTGTCGCATTTTGTCTTTCAGCCGCTGCGGCACGTCCCGGCGAATGAACGCGCTTTCGCTGCCGCAGGCAATAATGATGTGGCTGTCGCTGGCGGCTTCCAGGGTACTGATAATCCTTAATCCCAGCGCATTATTGATAAGCGATTCGTAGACATATTCGCCGTTTCTTTTAATACGCGTCGCGCTGTCGCCGATGATCCATACATCCTCCCGGTAATCGGCGAACAGCTCTTCTACCCGCTGGCACTGCTTGCCGGTACAGGCGGCGAAGTGGACGCCTTGCGCCGCCATTAGGCGATGCGTTTGGGCAAATAATTCACGGTCATAGTCGCCATGGGCGTTGAGAAAAGTGCCGTCGAGGTCAGTAATAATTAGCTTTATCATTCTGTTATCCCATCGGTAAGTGTTCTGTAGGCGTTTATATTTTTAGTTTTGAAACGAAGGGCAGGTTGCGGTACTTGTTTTGCCACGGCATGCCGTAGCCAATGAGTAGATCGTCGTTGTCCATGATGTAGGCATAACATTGCTCGACGGGGATCTCTACGCGGCCTGGCTTCACAAATAAAGTGGCGATGGAGAGAGATTTCGGGGCGTAGTTTTCGATTAAATACTCAACCAGGCGCTTCATGGTGCCGCCGGACTCGATGGCGTCATCCACCAGGATAACGTCTTTTCCCCTGATGCCAATATTGTCGTGGTAAACGATGGTTGAGCTGTTATTTCTGTCGCCAGGCGTGTGCGGGCAGGAAATATAGTCCATTGAGATATCGAAAGTTAGCTGCCTCACCAGGTCGGCGGTAAACAGGATCCCACCGGGTACGACCGTGATCACCACCGCTTCGTGATATCGACTATTAAGCTGCCTGGCGACTTTGGTGACGCCATCGGCAATCGTCGATTCATTCATCACGATGTGTCCTACATGATTGTTTCTCACTGCTGCATCCTCGCTAAAGTGTCATTGCTCGTTGTTGCTCGATTAAAATAAGATCTAATGCTCGATTGTGCAATATTAGCGTTAAGACGGATGGTTTTTTGTGATCCGAAGCGATCAAGCAAGAATGTTATGCTCAATGCTGCATTACCGAGCATTGAGCCAGGGAATTTACTGTCGGAGATCGAAACGGATCGGCAGGGTGAGGGTAATTTGCGGCTGGCCTGGAGCGATATCGTCCGTGGGGGCGGGCAGCGGTGCCGCGCGAGCTGGCAGGGCAAGCGCTTCCCGATCCAGCGTCGGCGTGCCGCTACTTTTTTCCAGCGTCACGCTGAGGACCTGGCCCTCTCTGTTCAGCGTCAGGCTCAGGTAAACCACGCCCCTGGCCTGCTGGCGCAAAGCCTGAGCCGGGTAACGTTTGAAGCGGTCGAGCCGCTGGCGCAGCAGGCCGACCCAGTTCACCTCGCCAGGGCTGGGAGCACTCACCGCGCTGCTTCCTGCCCTGCCGGCGCTTTGCTGCGGATGGCTGGCGGGGGCGTGGGTTTCAGGCGCATGTGGTGCAGGGGCCGGGGGCACTTCCGCGTCGTGTGGCTTAACCGGCTGAGGCCTGGTGATGGCCTTATGGTGCACTTTTTTGGCCACAACGATCTCCGGGTTCGGTGCCTCCACGCTTTTCACCTCTTCTTTCGACTCGGCCTTTTCCTGAGACGCTGCCGACTTGATCTGTTTGATCTTATCGGGCTGCTTTTCCGGCGTGGCGACAGACGCCGGATCGTCTGCCGGGAGGATCATCAGCGCAATGGGCGGCGGCGCGGTGGCCGGTTGTTGCTGGGTTGGCCGGTGAGTTAGCCACAGGAAAACGCCCGCGTGCAGCAAAAGCGCCAACAGTAGCCCGACGCTGCGACGTGAGGGAGGCAGGCCGTCGGACCACGCAGGAAAGGGCTGGCTTATCGGCAGGGAAGAGGGCATAACAAATACTCCGCAGCCGGGCTAAGGGCTGTTGTTGCAGTGGGGATAAGAAAGAGGACACGCGAGGCGCCTGAACGGGCAGCTTCCCGTGAATAACGAGACAACTGGCATGGATTACTCTGTCACGAAGCATTATTCACTGCGAGAAAGGCTGACCCAATAACGCGACAGCGTATTTATTCTGACGGGCAGGACGCGGGGTAACGCAGTCAGAATACTGTCGGTATCCGCCAGCGGGAAAACGCCGGACAGCCGCAGGGCCGCAATATCTTCGTCGCAGCGCAGGACGCCGGGGCGGTAGCGGTTAACCTCCCGCAGGAAATCGCCCAGCGGCATATTGTCGGCCAGGAGTTTGCCGTGCACCCAGCCAGGTTCTTTTTCACCGGTATGCAGGCCGCCGGACCCTTCACCGCTCAGCCATGCGCCCTGGCCCGCCGCAAGCTGAAGCCCGGCGAGGCCTGAGCCGTGGGGATAAAGCCTTACAACTCCCTGGTAAACCGCCACGCGGGTGAGTCCCGGCTCCAGCTTTACCCGGAACCGGGTGCCCAGCGCGAGCACTTTGCCCTGAGGCGTAGTCACGCTAAAAGGCCGGGGCCATGCCGCCAGCTTTTCCTTCTGTCCGGTAGTAATCAGCAGGTCACCGCTGAGCAGCTCAATCTGGCGCCGTTGTCCGGTAAAACGTACATTTAGCGCGGTTTGGGTGTCGAGCAGTAGCCGGCTACCTTCGCTTAGCTCAACCTGACGCTGCTCGCCCGTCCCGGAGCGGTAATCGGCAGTCAACGCTTCCCAGCCGTGCTGGCGTCGCCCCCATTCCAGCGAGCCCCCGACCAGCAGCAGAGCGCCTAATCCTTTTAACGCGCGACGCCTGCCGCTGTTTTGTAGCGCAGAGAGACTTTGCCGCGCCAGTTTGCCGTCAACCTGCCGGAAACTGGCGCATACCGCTTCGACGTGCTGCCAGGCACGCTGGTTTTCAGCACTTGCTGCCAGCCATTTTTGCCAGTCGATTTTATCCTGCTCACTAACGTCGTCCGACATCATCAGCGTCAGCCATGAGGCGGCGGCGTAGGCACTCTCCCGGTTGATCGTCTGCCCGTTTTGGTCGATGAAGGGATGGGAGGTCATTAGCTTAGGGCGAAGAAACAGTGCAGGTTGGCGCGCTGGAGGTACTGCTTGACGGAGCTGCTGGAGACGCGCAGGCGCTCTGCGATATCGCAATAGCGCATCCCCTGCAGATGAGCCAGCAAAAAAGCTTCCCTCACCTGCGGCGGCAGGCCGTCCAGCGCCGCATCTATCTGTTCCAGCACTTCCAGAATCAGCAGCCTGGTTTCAGGGGAAGGGTGTTCCATCTCCGGCTGGGCGGCCAGCGCATCCAGCCAGGCTTCTTCGATTTTCTTGCGGCGATAATGGTTGGCAATCAGCCTTCTGGCAACCGTGGCAAGAAAAGGACGCGGCTGGCGAATGGAGGCCAGATCGGGACTGACCAGAATATTGATGAAGGTGTCCTGAGTCAGGTCTTGTGCCTGTTCCGGGCAGCCGACTTTATTGCGAAGCCAGTGGTAAAGCCAGCGCTGATGATCGCAGTAAAGCTGATGTGCAACCTGTTGGGAACGGGACATGATGTGACTCACCATTGATTGGTATCAGGGCGTGATAATTATTGAAATGATAATCATTATTATTTTCATTTCTCTATTTTTATGTCAAGAGATTGCGAAGTATTAATCTATTTTTGCCCGGGAAGCGGACGCTGAAAAAGCAGCGCCAGGGGCGGCGCTTAGGTTGCTGACAAAGAGGGAAAAAGCGTGGTTTTTCCCTCTTTGTGGTTATCAGTAGAAAATCAATACATTGATTTTACTGTTTATTTTTCTGGCGACACATTGCGGAATTTTTATCCGCATTAAGTTTGTCATCAGTTTCAGCGCCATGGCTGGCGCTGCGGGTGAGGCATTAGAATTTCTGCGAAATACTTAGCTTGATGTTGCGGCCGATACCGGAGACGGATTCGCCCAGGTACGGGTAGTAGTCGGTGTTAAACAGGTTATCGACGGCAATACGGGCCTCCATGCCTTTCACCTGCTCCGGCTGCCAGGAAGCAAACAGCCCCTGCAGCGCGTAGCCACTGGTTTTTGGCAGCGCCCAGATGCCTGCTAACGGGTCACCATCCTTCGGCGAGCGATCCTGCTTACGCACCATGTCCATGGTCCAGCCAAACGTCATGTTCCACTCCGGGGCTTTGACGCCCAGCGTCGTGTGGGCGGTGACTGGCGGAATTTCTGCGAGCCAGGTTTGGTTGCCCCACGGGTCGCGTGGTGAAGCGTCACGCTGTCCACGGATAGTGGAGAACGAGAAGCTGCCAAAGATACGGCGGCTGTCGTAAAACGACTCAATTTCCAGCCCCTGGATGGTGTAGCCCGGCAGGTTACGGTAGTTCGACAGCGGCGATCCGCATTTGGCATTGCTGTTCACTGACTGCGCCTCGCACAGCACGCCCCGACGGTAGAATATTTCGTCTTTGCCGCGGTTGCGGAATAGCGTGGTGCGAATTTGTACGCTGTCGTCGTCCGCCAGCAAATTATTGAAGTTCAGGATCATGCCGCCGCGAACGCTGTTGATGGTTTCCACTTTCAGATCGCGGCTGGAGCCGGACACGTTAGACAGCGCGTACTGCACGGTGTACTGCTCATCAATGGTCGGCGCCCGCCATGTGCGGGTGACATCGGCAAACAGCGACACATTCGGCGTGGCCTTCCAGACCAGACCAAGCGCAGGCGTAAAGCCGTGGTAACTTTTGCTGCTGTAGTCGTGGCCGACTTTAGGATCGCTGCTGTTGTACATCCGGGCGATGTTCGGCTCCCCGGTGTTGGTGACGCTGTCGTAGCGCACGCCCGGCGTCACGGTGACGCTGCCGAGCGTCATGCTGTCCTGCAGATACAGGCCGCGCGTTTGCTGCTCCCCGGCGGGCATGTAGTATGGCTGGAAGTAGCCGTAGTTGTAGGCGGCGTTCTTCTTATAGCCCGGGTAATACATCAGCGCATTACGTTGATTCTTATGCCAGCTTGCGCCGATTTCCAGCAGGTGATCTACCGGCCCGGTGCTGAAGCGGCTCTTGTTACTCACCTCCACCAGGTTGTCTTTGTAATCCACCCAGCTCTCATTACCGAGCGAGCCCAGGAAGCTGGAGGCTCCGGCGGAGTCGGGGCGGGTATCATGCTGTTTGGTTTTGGAGTAAGCGTAGCTCAGCGTCAGATCCAGCCACGGCTGGTCTGCGGGCGCCAGGTTCCACTTCACGGCGTAGTTTTCATCGGTCTGGTTGCGGTACACCAGTTTCCTGCGCCAGGCTTCGTCTAACCCGTATTTATCGACTTCAGCCTGGCTGGGAGAGGCAATGTCGTCACGTTTGGCGGCGAAGGGCTGCCAGCCGGTTGAGTCCGAGCGCATGGCAGAAAGCGTCAGCGTCTGCGCGTCGGTCAGGTAGAGGTTGGTTTTTGCCAGCCAGGTGCCCTGGCGGTTGGCGGAATAGTCGAAACGGGTGCCGTCCGGACGGGTAATATTGCCGCCGTCGCGTTTGCTGGCGTAGAGCATGCCGTCGGCAAAGCCCTCCGGCGTTCTGCCGTACAGCGCGCCGCTGTAGATATTTTGGTTGTCGTTGGTGTGGAAGCCGTACTTCAGCATGCCGCCAAAGTTTTCACCGGGCTGCAAGAGGTCGGCCGCATCTTTGGTGACGATTTTAATGCTGCCGCCGAAACCACCGTTGCCGTTGGCAAGGTTAAACGGGCCCTTATCGACGTCGATCTGCTTGATAAGCTCCGGTTCGATAAACACCGACCCCTGGCGGTATTTCTCAAATCCTTTAGGCGCCCCGTCCAGGGTCACTTTAATATCTTCCATACCGCCCATACCCCAGATATTCAGGCTCTGCCCGCCCGGACGCGGTGAGCCGGCGGAAGAGACACCCGGCAGTTTATCCAGCAGGGCGGCGACGTTATCGGCCTGAATACGTTCGATATTTTCTTTTTTAAGCGTTGAGCGCCCGGCAACAACGCTGTCATCCAGGCCGCTGAGCACGGAAAGCTCCGGCACAATAATCGGTGCGGCTTCACCGGCGGCTGCCGGCAGGGAGACAAGCCGATAGCTGTTGCCGTCGCGAACGGCTTGCAGGCCGCTGCCCGCCAGCAGGCGATCAAACGCGCTTTGTACGGAATAAGTCCCCTTGAGGCCAGAGGTCGTTTTGTTTGACGTTTGGTCCGGGGTGAAGACCAGCATCACGTTGGCGTCATTCGCCAGCGTTTGCAGGGCGCCGCTCAGAGGCCCGGCAGGCACGGAAAACGCCTGACTGGTGGCTGAGGAGGTTTCTGCCGCCGAGGAAAACGTTGGCAAACCGGTTGCCAGCGCCAGCAGGCCGGATAAAGCAATGCCGGACGCAAGCGGGGCGCGAGGGAGCTGTGCAGGTTGGCTCGCGTCGGAAATGGCCGTAGCCTTTCCGTTATTTTTTATCATCATGATGTATCCCTGAAGGTGAGTCACAAGAAGTACTGCTTCAGAGAGGTCACGCGAGACTGAAAATCAGGCAGAAAAATTTTTAATTAAAAACGGCCGGCGGGTTATCCATCGTCAGCACCAGGCGAAATCGCGCCTTGCCCGACTTCATTTTTTGCCATGCTTCGTTGGCCTGCTCCAGCGGGAATATTTCCGTCATCGGTTGCACGTTGTTCCGCAGGCTAAAACGCAGGGCGCTTTCCGTTTCGTAAGGCGTGCCGGTCAGCGAGCCTTCGACGGACAACTCACGGCCAACCAGCATCCCCGGTGAAAGCATCAGCGGTTGCTGACCAACCCCGAGCACCATCAGTTTGCCTTTTGGTTGCAGGGCGGGCAGCAGAGAGGACGCGATAGCACTGTCCGTCGCCGTGGTGAGGATCGTTTTTACGCCGCCGATTTTTTTCAGCGCTTCAGCAGGCTTGGCTATGGTGCTATCGAGATAATCACTGGCGCCCAACGCCAGCGTAGCTTGCGCTTTATCGCTTCCGCGCCCGATGGCGATTACCCGAAACCCCATTCTGGCTGCGTATTGCACGGCAAGGTGCCCTAAGCCGCCAATGCCGAGAATGGCGATGCTGTCACCGGGCTGAGCGCCTGACTTACGCACGGCGTTAAAGGTGGCTATTCCGGCGCAGAGCAGCGGTGCGGCGGTAACTGCGCTTAGCTCATCCGGGATAGCCACAAGGCCGGTCGCCTTCGCCAGCATCATTTCGGCATAGCCGCCGTCTTGTGAACTGCCGACGATCGGCTGATGGCTGCAAAGCGTGAACTCGCCGCGACGGCAGGCGTCGCATGCGTTACAGTGCCCGCCCAGCCTGCCGACCCCAACCCGCTGGCCGATGCGCAGGCCGGACGGCACGCCGCCGCCGAGTTTAAGCAAGGTGCCGACAACTTCATGCCCGGGTATGCGCGGGTAAACCACATTCTTTTCCCCGCCGTCGATAACGCCGCCGTCAGCGCCACAGATGCCGCAGGCTTCGATTTTTATCAGCACTTCGCCGGTACCCGGCTGAGGCACAGGGCGTTCGACAAGTGTCAGACTGCCGTTGCCGCTGGCCTGCATCGCTTTGTAGGTCATTGAGTTTCTCCGGTGAAAAAAACGGCACCCTCAGGAAGGGTGCCGTTTAGGCTCAGGCTTTTGGCAAGGCGTCGAATGCATCCAGGGCGTGAGCGGTGTAGGTTAGCGCCGCCCCGGTGTTCAGCGAAATGGCGACCGCCAGCGCTTCGGCAATCTCTTCCCGGGTTGCGCCGTGTTTCGCTGCGGCTTTAACGTGCACTGACAGGCAGCCGTCACAGCGGGTGGTGATCGCCACCGCCAGCGCAATCAGCTCATGGGTTTTGGCATCCAGGTGGCCCATCGCGGAAGCGCCTGCATCCATCTTCATCAACCCCTTCATAAACTCCGGTTGCAGCTTCGCGTAATCGCCAACCACACCCAACAATTCTTCACGATGTTCATTCCAGTTCAGCAACATATAAACCTCTTCAGTTAATCTCAGGCCACGCTATAAATGCGGATTTCCGGGGCGGCGTTCAGGAAGGGTGTCAGCGCCTCAACCACGTCCCGGGTAAACAGGTCAGAACTCAGATAGGCTTCGGCCTGGGCGGCGGTGTTAAAGCCGTGCAGTACCTGGACGTCCTGCTCGCGGACCAGCAATTCTTTAGTGGTCGCGCCGTCGATGGTGGCCAGGAAAGTCGCTTTGTACTGCTGGTAAACACCCGCCGCGGCGGCGCGATTTTGTGTGCTGATATCAAGGGTGATTTGCAAATAAGCCATGATGGACTGCCTCTTGTTGTGTGGCTCATGCCGTTGCACGAGCGGAGATAAGGGAGAGGCGGGCGGCAAAGCGAAGAAGAAAAAGGCTGCCGATTGCCTCTCCGTGTTGGCGCATTATGTGAATCGAAACGAGGGTTAACAAATGACTTAATCTTGACTGGCGAGATAGATTTTCTTCTTTGTCAGGCAGGAATTATGGTGGTCTGGTGATTCTGGTTCATTGTGGATCTGTCTGCCGGGCGGCATTCGCGCAGAATGGAAAGCCAATCTGAATGCCTGGAGCCGCTATGCATACCAAAAGCACGCTGTCGCTAAGCCAGCCGACAACCCACCCACAAACCCGAGGCTGGATCAGCGGCTTTCTGGGGATGTTAATTTTCAGCGGTTCGCTGCCGGCAACGCGTGTTGCCGTGCTGGAGCTTGATCCCATTTTTCTGACGGCGATACGAGCCACGCTGGCTGCGCTGATGGCGGCCGGAACGCTGCTGATTTTACGGCAGCCCCGTCCGCAGCGGCAGGACTGGCTGGCACTTTGCCTGGTGGCAGTCGGCGTAGTGCTGGGTTTCCCGCTGCTGACGGCGTTGGCGTTGCAGCACACCACTTCCGCGCATTCGCTGGTTTATATCGGCCTGTTGCCGCTGGCGACCGCCTGTTTTGGCGTGTTGCGTGGAGGAGAAAGGCCAAAAGCGATTTTCTGGCTGTTTTCTCTGGCGGGTGCTGCGCTGGTGGCGGGCTTTGCTTTGAGCCATGGGACGGCGAGTACCTGGCAGGGCGATGCCTTGATGCTGGGGGCCATTGCGCTGTGCGGGCTGGGCTACGCTGAAGGCGCGGTGCTGACCCGGCGGTTAGGAGACTGGCAGGTAATTTCGTGGGCTTTGGTTATTTCCCTGCCTCTTAGTGCCGTGGCCGCAGCTTTTACCGTCCCGGTGGCGGGAGCCGCTATCAGCGTTCAGGCATGGATATCGCTGGGTTATGTGTCGCTGTTCAGTATGTGGATAGGGTTTATTTTCTGGTATCGCGGGCTTGCGCTGGGGGGAATTGCCGCCGTCGGACAGCTTCAATTGCTGCAGCCATTCTTTGGCCTGTTGCTTGCCGGACTGGTGCTTCATGAAGAAGTGCATGCGTCGATGATCGCGGTGATGCTGGGCGTGCTGGTTTGCGTTTTCGGCGCGAAGCGTTTTTCTCGCTAAAAGCAAAACCGCCGGTGAAGGCGGTTGTTCAGGGATTAGTCGATATTCAGTTCGGAGAAGCTGCTAATGACTTTGCCGACAATGCCATAGTCGATAGCTTCTTTCGGCGACATCCAGTAGTTACGGTCGGTGTCCTGTTTCACCTTCTCCAGCGGCTGGCCGGTAGCCTCGGCAATCATCTTATTCACGCGCTCGTGCATGCGAATAATTTCTCTGGCTTCTATCTCAATGTCCGTTGCCTGGCCGCGCACGCCGCCCAGCGGCTGGTGGATCATAAAACGCGTATTTGGCAGCGAATAGCGGTGCTTTTTGTCCGCCGCGAGGAAGATGGTGATCCCGGCGCTGGCAACCCAGCCGGTGCCGATGATATGCACTTCCGGCTTGATGAATTTGATCACGTCATGAATGGTATCCGCCGCCTCAACGTGGCCGCCCTGGCTGTTGAGGTACAGTTTGATAGGCTTGTCGTTAATGCTCTGCAGCAGCAAAAGCTGAGAGACCACCTCTTTGGTGATCGCCTGAGTGATTTCACCGGAGATAATAATCGAGCGGGAATCCAGCATTTTTTGCTGCATCAGCCCTGATGCATTGGCGGGGGTAGCGCTTTCTTCAGGTTCATCTTTTTCTAAATAGGTAAGCATAATCAGGCTCCTGCCAGTTTTATGGCGTAATCAGGGTTGCACTAGAGCATAGCACTTCATTCAGGCGCTGCACGGCACGAACGATCTCTTCGTCGCTGTAGCCGCCGAGCCCCAGCAGAATGCCGGACTTCTGCCTCTCTGGCGTAAACATGTGCGACACCGCGCGAACGGCAATCCCGGCCCGCATCGCCTGTTCCACAACCAGATGATCGTCCAGGCCCTGGCGCAGCCAAAGTACCATGTGCATGCCCTGGTCGCAGGGCTGAAGCCAGGCCACGTCCGGGGAAATGTACTGGTCTACCGCCGCCATCAGCACGCGGCGTTTTTCGGCATAAACACTACGCATTTTACGCAGATGACGATCGAGATGACCCTCTGAAATAAAGCTCGCCAGGACGTGCTGGTCGGCACCGGGTGGCTGTCTGTCCATCAAAATGCGCGCCCCGCAGAAGGCGGAAACCAGCTGCTCTGGCACCACGGCGTAGCCGAGGCGCAGCGACGGGAAGAGGATTTTGCTGAAGGTGCCGAGGTAGATAACGTTTTCCGGCCCCAGGCCCTGCAGCGCCGGGAACGGATGGCCCGCGTAGCGCATCTCGCTGTCGTAATCGTCTTCAATAATCCAGGCCTGGTTGGCCTGTGCCCACTCAAGCAAGGCCGCACGGCGGGACATGCTGAGCGGCATGCCTAACGGGTACTGGTGCGAGGGGGTGACAAATGCAGCGCGGGCGTTGGGGGCCAGCCTTTTGCCTAGCTCCACGTCCAGCCCTTCGTCGTCAACGGCCACTCTGACCATTTTTCGGTCGCGGAACATCGTCTCAAACAGCGAGGTCGCGCCTGGGTAACCCGGCTCTTCCATCCAGACGGTATCGCCCGCCTCCAGCAGGATTTGCAGCGTCAGGTACAGACCGTGCTGGTTGCCGGAGGTGATGATGACCTGTGCCGGGGTACAGCGCACCGAGCGCGACTTTCTCACATATTCACAGATGGCTTCGCGCAGCACCAGGACGCCCTGCGGGTCGGCATAGCCCGACGGGGCACCGGCCCCCCGCGCCCGAATGCGGTTGCCGAGCCTGCGCCACACGTCGTCCGGGGCCGTGTCCCCGACCGGAACAGAAACGGCAAACGGCTTCGGCGCCAGCGTTTTGAGCTGTTCGCCGACTCTGGCAAAGGCCTGTGCCTGGGCGGAAAGCGGGATAGCGGCTGCTGAATGAGCCGCTGGCATGGGCTGCGGGCTTTCCGGGGCGTAGGCCACGCGGGTACCGGAACCGTGTTTTGACTCCAGAAATCCTTCCGCTACCAGCTGCTCAAACGCCTCCAGCACGGTGCCGCGTGCCACGCTGAGTGCGCCCGACAACACGCGGGTGGAGGGCAGCAGGTCGCCGCTTTTCAGCTCGCCTTTATGAATGGCCTTTTTCAGCGCTTTGGCTAACTGCAAACTAAGCTGTCCGCTGCGGCGATCAAGCTCGCCAATGGCGGGAATATCTACGGCTCGGGCTTTACGTGACATGAATTGTGGCTCGGTCATATTGCTGTAATCTGGCTCTTAATCATAAACCACTTTGGGCATATGCTGGGCAAAATTACCGCGAATGAAGGTCCGCCAATGTATATTCCTCGCCATTTTCAGGAGCACGATATTGATGTGCTGCAGGGGCTTATTCAGGCCAATCCGCTGGGCCTGCTGATCGCACAGATCGAAGGCGTGATAGAAGCTTTTGATATCCCCTTTGAACTTTGCCCTGAGCAAAGTGAATTCGGCACGCTTTGCGCGCATATTGCTCGCGCGAACCCTTTGTGGCGTGGCCTTCAGCCAGAGCAGGAGGTGCTGGTAGTATTCCGTGGCGCAGAAGGTTATATCTCCCCAGGCTGGTATCCGGGTAAGCAGGAGCACCATAAGGAAGTCCCCACCTGGAACTACCAGACCGTGCAGGCGCGAGGGAGGGTAGCCGTCCGGTACGATGCCGATTTTGTACTGCGGCAAATAACCCGCCTGACGCGACAGCAGGAAGCGCAAATGGATCTCCCGTGGCAGGTGAGCGATGCTCCCCCGGCGTTTATCGACTCCATGCTCAAAGCGATTGTCGGGATAGAAATCCCTCTGACTTCACTTATCGGCAAGACCAAGCTCGGGCAGAACAAGAAGCGTGAGGACCAGGCCGGGGCCGCACAGGGGCTGATGGCAAAAGGTGAAGTGGCTATTGGCGAGGCGATGTTACGCAGCCTCGCCGGGCGTGATAAAACGTAACCGGTATTATCCCGGCAGGCGTTTTTTCGGTCTGCCGGGGCCCATCAGGATCGCCAGTTTGGCGCCGCCCTGGGTGGATTCCATGAGGATCTTACAGACGCTGGTCAGCGGCACCGAGAGCAGCATCCCCACCGGGCCGAGCAGCCAGCCCCAGAAGAGCAGGGAGAGAAATACCACGAAGGTCGACATCCCCAGGCCGCGCCCCATCATACGGGGCTCCAGAATATTCCCCAGCACCATGTGCACCACCAGGAACAGTGCCCCGACCATCAGCATCTCATAGGTGCCGTTAAGCAATAAGGCCTGAATCATCGGCGGAACGGCGGAGATCACCGACCCAATGTTGGGAATATAGTTGAGCAAAAAGCCCAGCACGCCCCACATCAGCGCAAACTGCACGCCCAGCAGTTTTAGCCCCAGCCAGATAACGATGCCGGTCAGTAAACTGATAAAGGTTTTCAGCGCCAGATAGTGGGTGACGCCTTTCAGTGCGCGGTGCATCCCGGCGATGTGAAGCTTCGGGTTTGCCAGTGCAAAACGCAGCTTATAGGGTACATGGCGCACTTCAAACAACATGAAAATCACCGTCATCGCCAGCAGCAGAACGCTGGCCATCGCCCCGGAAAGCCCGGTCATCAGCGTTGTGGCAAAGGTCATCAGCTTGTCGGAGTCCAGCTTTTGCAGCAGGCGTTCCGGCGACAGCGGCAGATGCAAAAACGGCATAGCGTGCTCGATTTCACGCACTTTCTGCGTCAGCAGTTTGTTGAACTGTGGCATCTGCTCCATGAAGTCATTCATCGACGTTGCCAGCACGCCGACCAGTAAAGTGAGCATCACCAGCATGACCAGGACTACGATCGCAATGGCCAGCGGGCGGCTAAGGCCGCGGCGCATAAACCAGGTCACCAGAGGATTGAGAACAATGGCGAAAAATACGGCCAGCAGCAGCTGAACGATGATGTCGGCAGCAGCGTGAATACCGGCGAGAATAATCACCAGGGCTGCGAGCTTGAGCAAAATATGCAGGCCGGTCTTATCAAGTTGTGGGGCTGTCATGAAGACGTCCGATCGGGAAAAGGTGCTTTTAGTGTAGTGCTTCCTGGAAGAGCGACGGCGGCAGTCTGTCTGAAAATGAAGGAAAAAAATGGCCCCGCGAAGAGCGGAGCCAGGAATTTATTGCTCAGGGCTTATTTGATGACGATGGTGTTGATGATGTTTTCCGCGCTGGTTTGCGCTAACTGCTGGTTATCCGCAGGCAGCGTGATCTGCATGGTCAGCAATTTATCGTCTACTTTGCCAATGATGATGGAGGAGTACGCGGTCTGCCCTTTGGCGGAGATCACGCTGTCCAGCTGCTGCAGCGTGTGGCCTTTAATCTCAATGGATTTGTTGGTCACAACCTGAAGCTGCGGATCGCGCGCGCGCTGCTGTTCTTCCAGACGTTTTGCCAGCGCGGCAAGGTCGTCAGTGGTGTTGTCGCCGACAATCACGATCACCGCTTTCTGGCCGGTCGCGTCAGAATAAACGTGCATGTTGTTGGACTGGGTGCCCACTTTGCCGCTCTGATCGCTCATGTCCGTCGGCAGAGCGAAGCTTAGCTTGCCGTCCAGCAGTTCGACAGGCTGGCCGCTGGCGCTGCTGGCTGCCGGCGCACCGGTGGTCGCGGTTTTGCTGTCGTTATTGTCACAGGCGGCAAGCCCCACTACCAGCAGGCTAATACCGACATATTTTACCAGTTTGCGCATCGCGTTATTCCTTTCCGTTAGCAAGCCAAAAGGCTAATCCTTGCATCTTAACACAAGATATTCAGCCCGCGTTTAACCAGGCTGCAGCGCGGAGATTTCAGATTTATCTGCGAGGCGTTTCAACAGCATATTCAGCAGAACGCCGTACATCGGCAGGAAGAAAATCAGGCTGATAAGAACTTTAAAGCAGTAATCGACCACGGCGATTTCTACCCAGTGCTGAGCCATAAAGGCGTCCGGGCTGCGCCAGAAGGCAATAAAGAAGAACGACAGCGTATCGCTCACGTTACCAAATAGCGTGGATACCGTAGGGGCCAGCCACCAGCAGTGATTTTGGCGCAGACGGTTAAATACGTGCACGTCCAGAATCTGGCCGAGCGCGTAAGCCATGAAACTGGCGACCGCGATACGGGCAACGAACAGGTTGAAGTGGGTTAACGCTTCAAAGCCCTGCCAGCTTCCCATATAAAACAGGGCCGAGATGCCGTAGGAAATCACCAGCGCCGGGATCATCACCGCGAAAATAATCCGTCGGGCCAGCGGAGCGCCAAAAATACGCACCGTCAGGTCAGTGGCGAGGAAGATAAACGGGAAGCTGAAGGCGCCCCAGGTGGTATGAAACCCGAAGACGGAGACCGGAAGCTGAACCAGATAGTTGCTGGAGGTGATCACCAGCAAATGAAAAAGCGATAGCCAAAACAGCGCATTAGTGCGCTGGCGAGTGCTGAACTGCATCATGTTGTAGCCTTTTTAGTAGTGGGGTGAGGGAACCCAGTCAAAAATGTAAAGCGCGGGGATGATACTGCTTTGGTTTCTCAATGCAATGGTTAATTTTAACGCAATCGTTCACGCGGCTTGCGCCAGATTTTCCCCGGCGTAAACTAGCGCGGTTTTTGACGACCTGAGAGTGCTATGACCGATTTGTTCGCAACCCCTGACCACACGCTGGATGCCCTTGGCCTGCGCTGCCCGGAGCCGGTGATGATGGTGCGCAAAACCGTGCGCAATATGTCCGTCGGCGAAACGCTGCTGGTGATAGCCGACGACCCGGCCACCACGCGCGATATCCCCGGTTTCTGCCGCTTTATGGAGCACGAGCTGGTCGCCAGCGAAACCGACGCGCTGCCTTACCGCTATTTACTGCGCAAGAGTCATTAATCCCCTCCCCAGGCTAATCCGCTGCTCAGAAAAAGAGAGCGGGTGATATGCCAAATCGCCGGGACAGTTTGCGGATGTGGTCGGTGGTTAGCTGGCGTTCACCGCTGAGAATGCGGGAGACCATCGACTTGCTGCCAATCTCTTGTTGAAAATCGCTCTGTTTTAGATGGTGATGCTCCATCAGGGTTTTCAGTATGGCTATCCCGGCAGGTATGGCCTGCATTTCCTCGCGGAACGCCTGCACGTCCGGCTGCGCGTTTTCCCAGGCCTGGATCTTACTACTGAGAATCTCAACCAGCGGACTTTCTGGATCATTGATGAGCAGATATTCGACCAGCTCCAGTGCAGCCAGATAATCTTTTTCGCAGGTGCTGCCTGCCAGCAGCGGAACCGCTGTTTTTAATGCTTCGGCGGCCTTCAGTGCATCCGCAATCATCGCTTCTTTCCCCGGTGTTTTTCAGTAAATCGCATGTATTCGCTGTGCGTCATGACGTGGCGGATGTAGAACTTCTGGCTGGTAAAAAAGATAAGTGCAATCAGCCTGAGTTCATTTCCGGCTATGTTGATGACGTAATGTTTATCGAGATATTTAAAGTTATCCAGCGTGGGATAAACCCGCTTAAGTGAGTCCGGTGTTGGGAAGAAGCCTTTTTCCAGCACTTTGCCAAGGATTTGCAGTTCCTGCTTATGTCTGGGAAATTTTTGACCGGCTTCCACAAGCGCCTTAAGCGTAATCAGATGCATCACTTCATCCTGAAGTTGACTGATTGGCAATTAATATGCCCATAAGTTGCCAATCAGTCAGCTTATGGGCGGGGATTCATTTTTACGCAGAAGCATCCTTGCCCCTGCTTGTGGAGTCAAAAACCGGAAGTTGCCTCGAAAACTATTTCTTCCGCAGCAGTCGAATGGCGTTCGCCGTGACCAGGGCGGTAGCGCCTGAGTCTGCCAGCACCGCCAGCCAAAGGCCGGTCAGGCCGAGCAGGGTGGTTACCAGGAAAATCCCCTTCAGCCCCAGCGCAATCGTCACGTTCTGGCGAATGTTGTTATGGGTGGCTCTGGCGAGCCGCACCATGCCGGCCAGCTCGATCAGCCGATTGTGGGTCAGGGCGGCATCTGCCGTTTCCAGCGCGACGTCGGTGCCGCTGCCCATGGCAATACCGATGGTCGCCGCTTTCATCGCCGGGGCATCGTTGATGCCGTCGCCGACCATCGCCAGCGGCGCGGTGGCGTTCAGTTTGTTCACCGCCGCCACTTTGTCTGCCGGGAGCAGGCTGGCACGGTAATCAATGCCCAGTTCATTGGCTATTGCCGCCGCCGCGCGCGGGTTGTCTCCCGTCAGCATCACGCCCTGAATGCCCAACTGATGGAGCGCGGTAACCGCTTCGCGGGCATCGCTGCGCAGGGTATCGCGCATGGCGATGGTGCCCAGCAGCAGGCCTGAGCGCAGCACCACGATAACCGTCTGCCCCTCTTCTTCCTGCTTCGCGATACGTCTTTGCCAGGTTTCGGAGAGTACCTGGCCGTCAAGTTTGGACGGTGAGCTGAGCAGCAGTGTTTCTCCCTGAATGCTCGCTTCTACGCCAACCCCGGCGAGTGCGCGGTGATTTTCTGCGACGACAGGAGGCAGGTTACGCTGCTGCGCGGCATTGACGATCGCCTGCGCCAGCGGGTGAGTGGAGCCTTGTTCAACCGCGGCGGCGAGCGCCAGAAGCTGGTCTTCCTCTGTCCCTTCCTCTACCGCAATCGCCGTAACCTGAGGTTTACCCGCCGTCAGGGTGCCGGTTTTATCGAACGCAACCTGCTGGATTTGACCCAGGCGTTCCAGCGCGGCTCCGCCTTTAATCAGGGCGCCACGGCGAGCGGCGGCGGCAAGGCCGGAGGTAATGGCCGCTGGCGTCGAGATCACCAGTGCGCATGGGCAGCCGATGAGCAGCAGCGTCAGGCCTTTATAGATCCACGGTTCCCAGCCCTGGCCGAAGAAGAGCGGTGGGATTACGGCGCTCAGCAGCGCGAGCAGCATGATGATCGGCGTGTAAATCCGGCTAAAACGATCGATAAAGCGTTCGATAGGCGCGCGGCGCTCCTCGGCCTCTTCAATCAGCCGCAAAATGCGGTCAATTGCGCTGTCGCCGGGCTCGGAAATCACCTCCAGCTGAACAAGGCGATCCACGCTGGTGCTGCCCGCCGCAACTTTTTCACCCTGCTGGCGCTCTACCGGCACGGATTCCCCGGTTAAGGCGCTTTCGTCAAAGCTTGCAAAGCCACTGAGCAGACGACCATCGGCGGGCAGGCGGCCCCCGGCGGCGACTTCAATCACATCGCCAGGGCGAAGATCGGCCTGAGCGACGGTTTCGCGCTCGCCGGCCCGGAGGCGAATAGCGACGTCCGGCTTTAGCGCCATCAAGGCACTTACCCCGCGGCGTGCACGGCTTGCGGCATAGGATTCGAGGCGTTCGCCGATGAGGAAAAGCAGTAGGACCATCGCCGCCTCGGCGGTGGCGCCGATGAACAGCGCGCCGATTGCCGCGACGCTCATCAGCGTTTCAATGGCGAACCAGTTACCGCTGCGGATCAGGCGCACGGCCTGGCGGGCTATCGGCCACAGGCCAACCAGCGTGGTGGCGATAAACGCCAGGTTGCCGAGCGGATGGTTGAATTGCTCGAGTCCCCAGCTAATCACCATCAGGGCGATGAGCAGGATCAGCGGCAGGTTTTCCTGCAGGCCGCTGCTTTTTTCTTGTTTCGGTGCGCTGCCGTCGTTTAGCGTGTAGCCCGCGGCCTTAACCGCTTTTTCAACGTCACTGCGAACGTCGCGGGGCGAGCTGACCAGCAGCTTTTCTGTGGCAAACACGACCTGCACCTGCTGGACATCGCTCACCTGTTTCACCGCATTTTCCACTTTGCGTGCGCAGGCCGCGCAGTCCATCCCGGCTACGTGCCAGCTGTAGCGGTTGCCGTTGTCGACGATCTCTGGCTCTGGTTTTTGTGCGGAGCAGGTGTCATCGGCGCAGCAGGAGGGGCCTTCCGCCTGCAGCGGGCTAAGTTTGGCAAATGCAAACTGCGGTGGTTTTTTGCCGTCTTGAGGTGTGTTGAGCATGGCGCCCTCCGGTAATGATAATTTTCTCATTACCGATGTTACTCTCTGGAGTTGACTCCAGAGTCAAGCGTCTTTTTTATCGTCTGGCGTTTCTGGCTGACTGTCGGCAGTTTTCAGGATTGGCCTTTGCTTCCCCGAGGCGCTTCCCCTAGTATTATCCGCAGGTCGGGCTGAGAATGAATCGATGAAAAAACCACTGACAATCAAGGATATTGCGGAGCTGGCGCAGGTGTCTATCGCCACCGTCTCCCGGGTGCTGAACAAAAACAGTTGGGTGGCGGACAAAACGCGTAGCCGGGTCGAAAAAGTGATTCAGGAGCATAACTTCAGCCCGAATTTACTGGCGCGGGGTATGATCTCTAAGAAAACCCAGACGCTGGCAATCGTCGTTTCAGATATCAGTAACCCTTACTTTGTGATGCTGGTGGCGCAAATTGAGCACGAAAGTTTGCGGCTGGGCTACAAGGTCACGCTGTATGACACTCAATCGGCGAACAAAGCCTCCCGCGAAGCACCAGTGGTGCCCGAAGAACATATTTTTAATTCCATTACCGACAGCCAGATAGACGGCGTGATCATTCTTGGCGGCAACATCGACTACAACGATATTTCCGCGACCTATCTGCAGGAGTTGAAAAAGCTGATTGCTACCGTGCCGGTCGTGGTGGTAGGGCGCCAGCTTGCAGGCGTGGAGTATGCCTGCGTTGAGCGGGATCAGGCGGGGTGCGTGCGCTTAGCCACTCGCCATCTGATTGAAAAAGGCTACCGCCGCATTGGGTTTATCGGCGGGTCGAAGAATGTGTATATTACTCGCGATCGCGAAGCAATATTTCGCGCAGAACTGGAATCTGCGAAATTGCCGGTAATCAATAGCTTTATCGTGCTGAATAACTTTTATTTGCAACATGGCTATGAGGCGATTGATACACTTATTTCATCGAATGAAGGCCTGCCGGATGCCATTGTGGCAATTAACGATCATGTTGCCAAAGGCGCGATCCGTGCGCTAAAAGATCATCACTTATCCGTGCCTGAAAATATCGCCATAGTGAGCTGTGAATATTTCCCGGGTAGCGAGTATTTTATTCCCCGTATTACTACCGTTGACCACCAGAATGCTTTGATTGGCAAAGAAGTCATGGTCAGGTTAATGGCTATATTGAATGAAAATGCTGCCGGTATCGCGGGGGAAAAAATACCTCTGATGCTGCTGAACGGCGAATCCTGTTAGTTTTCAACGGCGGATTCCTTTTCCCTGGTATCCGCCCGCCACTTCCCCTCACGTTATTTTTTGATCCCGCTAACAGTTGCGCGATCTGGCGTTGACAAGCCTTGTCAGACTCCTCTAGCCTAAAACCTGAAAACGTTTTCAGGTTTTGATTACAGGAGAGCCGATGAAACCGACAATGATGACTTACATCCACGAAGAGCAGGCGACGTTAAGCGCCATGTTGTCTCGCTATCCGTCCGATCTTCCGGTGCTCGGTGGGCAGAAAGAGTGGCTGGTGCTGGCCACGGGCTCCAGCATTAATGCGATTAAAAGTGCGAAGTACTACGTGGAAAAACTGGCGGACGTCCGTATCGCCGTCGAAGAGCCGTTCCACTTCCAGCACTACGAAAAATTCAGTGAGGCCACCGATTTGGTGATTGGTGTTTCCCAGAGCGGGGAGAGTACGTCCACCCTCAACGCTATCCAGAATATTCGCCAGTCACATCCGGTAAAAACGCTGGGCATGACCAGCAAAACCGGCAGCGAGCTTGCCCGAGCCGTTGACCACGTTATTGATATTGAAATCGGCGAGGAACGCGTGGGCTATGTGACCAAAGGGTACGTTGCCACCATCCTGAAATTCATGCTGCTCGGCGTGTTTGTGGCTCGCCGCAGCGGGAAGATCGACGCCGAACAGGAAGCGGCCGAGTTGACGAAACTGGACGCGGCGGTGAAAGCTATTCCGGGCATTATCGCCGACACCGAAGTCTTCTTCACCAAATGGCAGGCCGAACTGGCCGCTTCCCCGCGGTTTACCTCGATTGGCTACGGGCCGAGCGTCGGCGTTATCAAAGAGATGGAAACCAAGTTTGCCGAGACGATTCGCGTGCCGTCGCAGGGCGTTGAGCTGGAAGCTTTTATGCATGGGCCTTATTTCGAAGTGAACGGCAACCACCGGATGTTCTTTATTGATACGCCGGGCGTGGCTCGCGAGCGCTTATTACTGCTGAAAGCTTATGAGCAAAAATATACCGACTACGTGTACACCATCAAATTAGGCGAGGACAACGATCCGCGTACGCTGGCGGTGAAAGCCAATATTGATGAGTTTATTGCCCCACTGATTTTGGTGATCCCGTTCCAGATATTGGCTCACCATATTGCCGAGGCAAAGGGGAATAATCTGCCGCAGCGTATCTTTACCGATTTTGGCGTGGCCGTAAAAAGTAAAACAAAACCGGGCGATTACGCCTGAAACACCGTCTGCCCTACACAATAATAACGTCCCTACCTTGCTACTGAGGAATGATTATGGCTACCTTCAGTCAACTTGCCCGACAGATAATTCAGCACGTCGGCGAGGCAGAAAATATAGAGCATCTTACCCACTGCGCAACCCGTTTGCGTTTTACTATCAAAGATAAAAGTAAGATTAATAAAGACGAGCTTTATAAGTTGCCGGAGGTAGTCAAACTGGTTGAAAACCCGGGGCAATTCCAGATTGTGATCGGGCCAAAGGTCGAGAAAGTCTTTCAGGCTATCACGGCACAGATGGGTGAGCCTTGTGCAGAGGAAGCATCGGTGCCGCAGGGCTCGATGATTAACCGTCTGCTGGCCACGCTTTCCGCTATCTTCACGCCTTACATAGGCGTGCTGGCGGGTGTGGGGGTGGTGAAAGGTATTGTGGTTCTTCTGCAGACGATGAATCTGGTGGATACCCATTCGTATGTGTTCACCGTGTTCAATGCGCTCTCCAGCGGCGTTTTTGTCATGCTGCCGCTGTTTATCGCGGTGACGGCAGCGGAGCGCTTTAAGGCCAATAAATTTAGCGCCCTGGCGCTGACGGCGGCGATGATTTTCCCGCTGACGGATGCCAGCGTGCCCGGCGCCTTCCACGTTATGGGCCTGGCTCTTAATGTGAAAATCTACGGCGGGGCGGTGATCCCTGCGGTGTTTGCCGTTCTCTTCCTGAGCCACGTTGAACGCTGGCTGAAAAAAGTGATTCCTGAGATTGCGGCGCTGGTGTTTGTGCCTTGCCTGTCGCTGATTATCAGCGGCTTTGTGGTGTTTACCGTGATTGGCCCGGTTGCCGATTATGTCGGGGTTGGCATCGCTAATGGTTATGCGTGGCTGTACAACCTTAGCCCGGTGATTTCCGGTGCGCTGTTGGCGGGGATCGGGCAGCTGTTTGTGGTGTTTGGCGTACACTGGGGCATTATTCCGCTGGCGCTGATTAACATTCAGGTCAACGGGTATGACACCATTATGGCCATGTTTATGTCGGCGGTGATGGGGCAGTTTGGGGCGGTGTTCGGCGCAATCTTTATCGCCCGTAATCTGAAAGACAAGCAGATTGCGATTTCCGCTTCGCTCTCCGCCTTCTTCGGCATTACTGAACCGGCGCTGTATGGCGTGAACCTGAAATACCGCATGCTGTTCGTCTTTGGCTGCATCGGCGCGGCGCTGGGTGGGGCTATTACCGGTCTGCTGGGGGTGAAAACCTACAGTTTCCTGCCGGTGCTGAACGTGTTCGAACTGGGGCTGTTTAGCGGGCCGGAATCGAAGATGATTTATGAGGTGATTGCTATCGCGGTGGCATTTACGGTGCCTGCGGTATTGACCATTATCTACGGCAAAACCCGCAGGCTGGAACCTGCCTCCCTGGCGGAAGACAGGCGTTAACCTCAGATATACAGGGCGCGAACAATCATAAAGTGCCCGGCAAAGTAGCAGGCGGCGGCAATCGCGCTGTCGCCTTTGAAACGTTGACGATAGTGGCTGACCAGCCAGACAATATTGCCCAGCAGCAGCAGGCTGGCGCCGACAAATCCGGAGAAGCTGGGGTCCGTCGGGCGGAAGAAGTAAAGCTCGGCGGCCAGCCAGACCATCACCAGCGTCATACCGATGAACGTCAGGATAGGCACGCGCAGTGCTTCCAGTCGGGTCCAGATAGTCGCCACCAGCAGCGCGCCAATAATCAGCAGAGCCAGCGGCAGAGGCCAGAATATGGCTAAACTCATCTGGCTGGCAAAATAGATGGTGTACAACAGGTGTGAAAGGAAGAAGGCTCCCACGGCGTACAGCAGGCGCTGAGTGGGCAGCAACGTGAGTGCATCACCTACCAGCGTCGCCAAAAGACCCGCCACAATCAAGTAGCCCGTCGCTTCAAACATTGGCGCTTGCCAGGCCAGCAGCAGCAGCAGCAGCAGGGTGAGCGGCTTAAAAAGCCAGCGCTGCCAGGTGGAGCCGCGCCAGGACGCATCAATGTAAATCCAGGCCGATAACGCAACAGCAATAAATGACCAAAGCATGGCATATCCTTATTTTAATTGTTGGCGTAACTCCGTTCAGTCTAGTGGCTAAGCGGCGCAGATGACAACGGCGCGGTGCCAGGGTTATGCTGAAAAGTGTCTGACAATTCGAGAAAAAGCCATGAGTAAGCCCCCTGTTTTTATTATCGCCATCGTTGTGGTCATCGTGGTGGCCGCCTCTTTTCGCTACTTTCAGCAGCGCCGCGAGAATATGGAAAACGATGCGGCGCCGCTCAGCGTGAAAAAAGTGGTGGTGGCGACCAAGCGTGAAAAACCGTCCAATGACAGACGCACGCGCCAGCGGGAAGTGACGCCGCCGGAGGACTCCATCCGCTATGAGATTTGGTTTGCGCCCCAGAGCGGCGGCATGGACATGAAAATGCGAGTAGAAGCGGCGGAATACAATGCGGTAACGGTGGGGGATAAAGGCACCCTGAGCTATAAGGGGACGCGCTTTGTCAGCTTCGTCCCCGAAGGCACTCACTTGCCCTGACGCAGCTTTTTCTGCCAGACCAGCAGCTCAAACACGCCAAACACAAAGATCTTAATCTGCTCAGCGCGACCAAGCGCAGGGCCGTCTTTGGGCTGGGTGGCTTTCAGCAGGCTCAGCTGCAGGCCATGCATAATCACCATGAAGATCAGCGCGACGTTAACAAAAATGTTCAACGGGCGCGGATAAGGGTGAATCAGGTTAAAGATCAGAAAGCCCCAGACGCAAAGCATCAACAGGCGGCCAAAGTTAATCAGAATCGGCATTATGCGGCTCCTTGAGCTTCACGAATAAACAGGCGGTAAGCCACCTGACCGGCGACTTTTTCACGGTGCAGCGCCCAACTGGCGGGCACCGCAGGCAGACCATTTTCCACTTCACTTTCTACGTAGATTAGCGCCTCATCCGCGAGCCAGCCGTTTTTCTCCAGCAGGCTGAGCGTTTCATCCAGCAATCCTTTACGGAACGGCGGATCGACAAACACCACGTTATGCGGCGTACCCGGCTGGGCGAGAACGTTGAGCGTGTTGGCGTTGAGGACTTTGCCATGGCTGGCCTTTAGCGTCGTGAGGTTCTTTTGTAGCTGTTGGGAAACCGCGCGATCCATCTCAATCAGCGTGGCGCTGGCGGCGTAGCGAGAGAGCGCCTCCAGCCCGAGCGCGCCGCTCCCGGCGAAACAGTCGAGGCAATGGGCATCCACCATTGACGGGGCCAGCCAGTTAAAAAGCGTTTCACGCACGCGGTCGGTTGTCGGGCGCAGGCCGGGGCTGTCGGGCACCGGAAGTTTTCGGCCGCGCCATTGGCCGCCGATAATGCGGATCTGGCCGGAACCAGAGGATTGGGGTTTCTTCATTGCTCTCACTGCGATGCTAAATTTTACGGTTATTCTAGCGGCGCTCGCCCGGCCAGGAAACCTTAATCCACTGGCGTGATGCCGCGCCGGGAAAGTGATAGACTAACGCACTATTTTTTATGCCCGTGGCAAGCAGAATCGGGTCTGTGCCATGAATTAACAGCGAGGAGTGTAGTCGCAAATGGCGAAAGAGAAAAAACGTGGCTTTTTTTCCTGGCTGGGATTTGGTCAGAAAGAGCAGCAGCCGGACGTCGAAGCAGAACAAAAAGTAATAGAAGAACAACCGGTTACTGAACAGGCTCCCGCACAGGATGAACCTCAACGGCCTCAGGCTGCTGAGCAGGAACAGCAGAGTTCAGTTAGTGAGCACTCACTGGAGGAGTCCGAAAAGTTTGCTGAGCAGGTCGAGGAAGTTAACGCCCGGCTCGTAAAAGACGCGGAAGAAAAAGCGCCTGTTGCCGAGCCGGAAATTATTCCTGAGCCGGAAGTCACCGTTGAGCCCGAAGTCGGGGCTGAACCTGAACCCGTTGCGGTTATCGGGCATGAAGCTGTCGTTGAGCCAGAGCCTGCTGCGGTTATCGAACCAGAACCGGTTATCGAACCAGAACCGGTTGTCGAACCCGTTGCCGGGACAGAGGTGATTGAACCTGCTGTTGTCGTTGAAGAGCCGGCAGTCACCGAGCAGCCTGTCGCGGCCGTAGAGCACGAAACGCTGCCGTTGCCGGAAGAGGTGGCCGAAAACGTAGAGCAGCCTGACGAATGGCAGGCCGAGCAGGACGAGATCGTCAACGAAGAAGTTGCTGAGGCCGAAGCGCTGTTCGCACACGAAGCCTTCGTTGAAGATGAAGCCGTTGCTGAAGAAGCGCTTGATGAGGAGCCGGCTGAAGAGGCTGTCGAAGAGACTGCCCCGGTTGCCGTGCAGCAAGAGCAGGACAAGCCAACTAAAGAAGGCTTCTTCGCTCGCCTGAAGCGTAGCCTCGTCAAAACCAAACAAAACCTCGGTTCCGGATTTATCAGTCTGTTCCGCGGCAAGAAAATCGATGATGATCTGTTTGAAGAGCTGGAAGAGCAGCTTTTGATTGCCGACGTTGGGGTTGAGACAACCCGGAAAATCATCACCAACCTGACCGAAGGTGCGAGCCGCAAACAGCTTCGTGATGCGGAAGCGTTGTATGGCCTGCTGAAAGAAGAGATGAGCGAAATCCTCGCCAAAGTGGACGAGCCGCTTAGCGTGGAAGGTAAAACGCCGTTTGTTATCCTGATGGTAGGCGTGAACGGTGTGGGTAAAACCACCACTATCGGCAAGCTTGCGCGTCAGTTTGAGCAGCAGGGCAAATCCGTGATGCTGGCGGCGGGCGATACCTTCCGTGCGGCGGCGGTTGAGCAACTGCAGGTTTGGGGCCAGCGCAACAATATTCCTGTTGTGGCCCAGCATACCGGCGCGGACTCCGCCTCGGTTATCTTCGATGCTATTCAGGCGGCGAAGGCACGTAATATCGACGTGTTAATTGCCGATACTGCAGGGCGTTTGCAGAATAAGTCGCACCTGATGGAAGAGTTGAAGAAAATTGTCAGGGTTATGAAAAAGCTGGACGAAGATGCCCCGCATGAGGTTATGCTCACCATCGACGCCAGCACCGGTCAGAATGCCATAAGCCAGGCTAAACTGTTCCACGAAGCGGTGGGGCTGACGGGCATCACCCTGACCAAACTGGATGGTACCGCCAAGGGTGGCGTAATCTTCTCTGTGGCAGACCAGTTCGGCATTCCGATTCGCTACATTGGCGTCGGCGAACAAATTTCTGATTTACGACCGTTTAATGCGGGCGACTTTATAGAGGCACTTTTTGCCCGAGAGGATTAACAATGATTCGCTTTGAACACGTCAGTAAAGCCTATCTCGGTGGGAGACAAGCGTTGCAGGGAGTCACCTTCCATATGCAACCGGGCGAGATGGCCTTTCTGACCGGCCATTCTGGCGCAGGGAAGAGTACTCTGCTCAAGCTTATCTGCGGTATCGAACGGCCCAGCGATGGGAAGATCTTTTTCAGCGGGCATGACATTAGTCGCCTGAAGAGCCGTGAAGTACCGTTCCTGCGTCGTCAGATAGGGATGATCTTCCAGGATCACCACCTGTTGATGGACAGAACCGTGTACGACAACGTGGCCATTCCGCTGATCATCGCGGGTGCCAGCGGCGAAGATATTCGCCGCCGCGTGTCTGCGGCATTAGATAAGGTCGGCCTGCTGGACAAAGCGAAGAACTTTCCTATCCAACTCTCCGGTGGTGAACAGCAGCGCGTGGGCATTGCTCGCGCCGTGGTGAATAAGCCCGCTGTGCTGTTGGCGGATGAACCGACCGGTAACCTTGATGATGCACTATCGGAAGGTATTCTGCGCCTGTTCGAAGAGTTTAACCGCGTGGGCGTGACGGTGCTGATGGCTACCCATGACATGGGGCTTATCTCGCGTCGCAATTACCGTATGTTGACCCTCAGCGACGGCCATTTGCATGGAGGCCTGGCAGGTGAATAAACACAGTGCGCTCAACCATATCAAGCGCTTCAGCAACAAGCTGGATAAAATCAACCAACTGAACAAGTTAGGTGACCTTGGCCGCTCGGTGAAAAAACGTGGTAAAGGGCCGCAGTCCAAAAGTAAGGCTCTGAAAGGCGGCGTGAATGAGCAGTTCCGCTACGCCTGGGAAGGTGCGCTTCAGGATCTGAAGAGCAAGCCGCTGGCGACCTTCCTGACGGTGATGGTGATTGCCATTTCCCTGACGTTGCCTAGCGTCTGCTACATGGTTTACAAGAACGTGAACCAGGCGGCGACCCAATACTATCCGTCGCCTCAAATCACCGTTTACCTCGATAAGGCGCTGGACGATAACGCCGCGCAGCAGGTGGTGGGTGCCATCCAGGCGGAGGAGGGTGTTGATAAAGTTAACTACCTCTCCCGTGAGGAAGCGCTGGGCGAGTTTCGTAACTGGTCGGGCTTTGGCGGCGCGCTGGACATGCTGGAAGAAAACCCGCTTCCCGCGGTGGCCGTTGTGAATCCTAAACTGGATTTCCAGAGCACGGATCACCTGAATACGCTGCGTGACCGCGTGGCGAAGATTCATGGCGTTGATGAAGTGCGCATGGATGACAGCTGGTTTGCCCGCCTCGCGGCGTTGACCGGGCTGGTCGGGCGCGTGGCGGCGATGATCGGTATTTTAATGGTTGCCGCGGTGTTCCTGGTCATCGGCAACTCGGTGCGTCTGAGCATCTTTGCCCGCCGCGACACCATCAACGTGCAGAAGCTTATTGGGGCGACCGACGGCTTTATTCTGCGTCCGTTCCTGTATGGGGGGGCGCTGCTGGGGTTCAGCGGTGCGTTCCTGTCGCTGATCCTGTCTGAGATTCTGGTGATGCGTCTGTCTTCGGCGGTGACGGAAGTGGCGCAGGTGTTCGGGACTAAGTTTGATATCAGTGGCCTGGGTTTTGACGAGTGCCTGCTGCTATTGCTGGTTTCTTCGATGATCGGCTGGCTGGCAGCCTGGCTTGCCACTGTTCAACATTTACGCCGCTTTACGCCGGAGTAAAAAGTTTTTGATATACTCATTCCCTGCTACGATAACGTCGTCAGCAGGGAGTGCGTTTTACACCGCGGTGCCCCCTGCCATGCTGCAATAACCGTCACACTTTGTGTGCAATCTATTCACAGCTTTACATTGAACTTGTGGATAACATCACTGTCTGAGAGTACAGTGAATGGTACGGTCTGGCCCCTGACGTGTTGTCGGTGCGCCCTAGCCACCTGAATGGCAAACCGTACGTAGTCTCTAAGAGAGGGTTTGAATGACCAAAGAAATGCAAAATTTAGCTTTAGCCCCTGTTGGTAACCTGGAGTCGTATATCCGGGCTGCGAACGCCTGGCCGATGTTAACGGCTGAGGAAGAGAAGGAGCTGGCTGAAAAGCTGCATTACCAGGGCGATCTGGAAGCAGCGAAAAAGCTGATCCTGTCTCACCTGCGCTTTGTTGTTCATGTTGCGCGTAACTATTCCGGCTACGGCCTGCCGCAGGCAGACCTTATCCAGGAAGGCAACATCGGCCTGATGAAAGCAGTACGCCGTTTTAACCCGGAAGTGGGTGTTCGTCTGGTCTCCTTTGCGGTGCACTGGATCAAGGCTGAAATTCATGAATACGTGCTGCGTAACTGGCGTATTGTGAAAGTCGCCACCACGAAAGCACAGCGTAAGCTGTTCTTTAACCTGCGTAAAACCAAGCAGCGTTTGGGCTGGTTTAACCAGGACGAGGTCGAAATGGTGGCCAACGAGCTTGGCGTGTCCAGCAAAGACGTGCTTGAGATGGAATCACGCATGGCGGCGCAGGATATGACCTTCGACATGTCGAGTGATGACGACGCCGATGGCCAGCCAATGGCGCCGGTGCTCTTCCTGCAGGATAAGTCCTCCAACTTTGCCGACGGCATTGAGGACGATAACTGGGAATCTCACGCCGCAGACAAACTGAGCGATGCGATGCAGGGCCTGGATGAGCGCAGCCAGCAGATTATTCGCGCGCGCTGGTTAGATGAAGACAACAAGAGCACGCTGCAGGAGCTTGCCGACCGCTATGGCGTTTCCGCCGAGCGCGTTCGTCAGCTTGAAAAGAACGCGATGAAAAAACTGCGCGCCGCTATCGAAGCTTAACGCGCCGATACGTACGCCGCACGAAGAACGCCCCACTTTATGCTGGGGCGCTCAGACGGATAATCAGCCAGGGTATTAGCAGACATACCTGTAGGCACTTGAAAATAAACCAGGAAAATCAATTTATTGATTTTCGGCTGCTTAACACAAAGAGGGAAAACCACGCTTTTCCTTCTTTGTCAGAAACGTTAACGCCCCACTTTATGCTGGGGCGTTTTGCTTTTTAGGCTCCGGCATACACTCCAGCAGTATGGCAAACGCCGCTTCCATTTCGCTTTCCGGCAGACTGGCAAAGCCCATTAATAATCCTTTCTTGCGCTGTTCGGTCAGGTAATAGCGCGACAATGGCCGAACCAGAATATTGCGGGCGTTGGCACGCCGGGCAATCGCCACGTCATCGGCCCCATCCGGCAGGTTCAAAATCAGATGCAGCCCGGCGTTATCGCTGAAATCTGACAGCGCCTGTGGCCCGCAGTGGCGGGAGATAAGCTCAGTCAGGAAAGCACGGCGCCGGCCGTAGAGCAGGCGCATTCGGCGTATATGGGCCGAGTAATGCCCCGCGGTAATAAACTCCGCCAGCGCCTGCTGGATTAGGGAGTGGCCGCCCCGGTACAGCTCTGCATGCGCCGTTTTCAGGTCATTTACCAGCGGGCGAGGCAGCACGACATAGCCGAGCCTTAGCCCCGGATAAAGCGTTTTACTGAATGTCCCGATGTAAACCACCGGTGCTTCGGCGACCAGCCCCTGCAGAGCGGGTATCGGCTGGCCGGAAAAGCGAAATTCACTGTCATAGTCATCTTCAATAATCCAACTGCCATGCTGACGGGCAAGCGACAGCAGACGCTGGCGGCGCTCCAGACTCATCACCGCCCCCAGCGGGTACTGGTGAGACGGCGTCACAAAGATCAATCGCGGGGCTTCGGTGACTTTCTCCGGCGGGCAGAGGCCGTTGGCGTCTACGGTGAGCGGCGTGACCCGCACGTCATTCATCGTCAGTACGTGGCGAATACCCCAGTAAGAAGGCTCTTCGATCCACGCCAGGTCGCCTCTGTCGCACAGCATCCGAGTGACCAGATCGATAGCCTGATGGATCCCTTCGGTGATCAGGATTTGGTCGACCTGGCAGTTTACTCCCCGCGAGACACGCAGATAGTCGACAAGGGCATGTTGTAGCTCAGGCGTGCCGCCGTTGCAGCTATAGCTCAGGCGCTCTGGTTTAGGGCGGCGGCTGATACGCGCCTGGATCTTGCTGAATAGCGGATGAGGGAAGGCGTTTACGTCCGGCACGCCGGGAATAAAAGCCCCCCATTGGCGCGGGCTGGCGCTCACCTGCGAAAGGAGATGCTGGCCGCGGCGGGAAATCGCCACTTCAGGGGCAGGGGCCGCGCCGCCTTCGCCAATGCTGCCCGTGAAGGTGAAGCGATCCGGCAGCGTTTTTTCAACAAAAGTTCCGCTGCCCTGGCGGGATGAAACGTAGCCCTCGGTCATAAGCTGCTCATAAACTGTTAATACAGTGTTACGAGAAATGCTGAGCTCGCTGGCTAGATCGCGGGAAGCCGGCAGCCGGCTGTGGGGCGGCAATGAGCCATCCAGAATTGAGCGCCGTAGCGCGTTATAAAGGCGCTTATGCAGCAGAATGTCGGTCTCTTCCTGCAGCCTGACCAGCATCAGGTCACCCACTAAAGCTCGCAATTGGATCCCTCAGATAATCTGAATTGGTACTCGATTATAGGGCCAATACCTGTGTAAATAAACGACATTGTTTCTGATTTGTTGCGATAAAGTGACTGACCTAACAGGAGAGACCAAGGTGAAAAGTGCAGAGCTGAATCAGCGTCGTTTACAGGCCACGCCGCGCGGCGTGGGCGTGATGTGTAGTTACTTTGCAGAGAAGGCGGAGAACGCCACCCTGTGGGATGTGGAAGGCAATGAAGTGATCGACTTCGCCGCCGGGATCGCGGTGCTGAATACCGGCCATCGTCACCCGAAGGTGATTGCTGCCGTGGAAAAACAGCTGCAGGCCTTTACCCACACGGCCTATCAAATTGTCCCTTATGAAAGCTATGTTTCGCTGGCAGAGCGCATTAACGCGCTGGCGCCGATTGATGGCCCGGCGAAAACCGCATTCTTCACTACCGGTGCAGAAGCGGTTGAGAATGCCGTGAAAATTGCGCGTGCCTATACCAAACGCCCCGGTCTGATCACCTTCGGGGGCGGTTTCCACGGTCGTACCTTTATGACCATGGCGCTGACCGGCAAGGTCGCGCCGTACAAAATTGGTTTTGGCCCGTTCCCCGGCTCTGTCTACCACGCGGTTTACCCGAATGCCGCGCACGGTGTGACGACTGAGGATGCGCTGAAAAGCCTGGACCGCATCTTTAAAGCCGATATCGCCGCGGACCAGGTGGCGGCCATCATACTGGAGCCGATTCAGGGTGAAGGCGGTTTCAACGTGGCACCACCTGAATTTATGCAGGCGCTGCGTAAGCTGTGCGACACCCACGGCATTCTGCTGATTGCCGATGAGGTGCAGACCGGCTTCGCGCGTACCGGCAAACTGTTTGCGATGGACTATTACGACGTTAAAGCCGACCTGATGACGATGGCGAAAAGCCTGGCCGGTGGCTTCCCGCTGTCCGGCGTGGTGGGGCGTGCCGAAGTCATGGATGCACCTGCGCCTGGCGGCCTGGGCGGTACTTATGCGGGCAACCCGTTGGCGGTTGCGGCGGCTCACGCAGTGCTGGATGTGATCAAAGAAGAGCAGCTGTGCAAGCGTGCCACCCAGCTTGGTGAGCACCTGAAAGAAGTCCTGAATCAGGCGCGCCAAAGCTGCCCGGCGATTGTTGATGTGCGTGGGCAAGGCTCGATGGTGGCGGTGGAATTTAACGATCCGCAGACCGGGAAACCTTCGCCAGAATTTACCCGCGAAGTTCAGCTCAAAGCTCAGGAACAAGGGCTGTTGCTGCTGAGCTGCGGCGTCTACGGCAACGTTATCCGCTTCCTTTATCCGCTGACCATTCCTGATGCTCAGTTCACCAAAGCGCTGGCTATTCTGTCCCAGGTGCTTAAGGGCTAATCCCCGTCGTTTGCGGCGGCAGGGAAGCCCGCCATAACACAAGGCGGCCGCAGCGCTTTTTTGCCCAGCGTGAAGTGGTTTATCACCCTGATATCCCCTGTTTTCCGGCGGGCGTTGCCGCCGGAGTAATACGGAAAATATTATGTCTGAAAACTCCACCTTCTCTCCCGCCGTCGCGCGCGGGGAGCGGACAGCTGTCCCCGGTAAATCCCTGAGTTTCGTTGAAGGCGTGTCGATGATCGTCGGCACTAACATTGGCGCGGGCGTGCTCTCTATCGCCTATGCATCAAGTAAGGCGGGCTTCTGGCCGCTGCTGTTCTGGCTGGTGCTGGTGGGCAGCCTGACCACCGTGACGATGCTTTACGTCGCCGAATCTACCTTGCGTACCCGCCAGCATTTGCAGCTCAGCGGGCTATCGCTGCGCTACGTCGGGCGCTTTGGCGCACTGATGATGTTCCTTTCCGTTTGCGTAAATAGCGTAGGAGCACTGACCGCCTATATGACCGGCAGCGGTAAGCTGCTGCACTCTTTGTTTGGTATCTCCCCGGCATTGGGCAGCGTACTGTTTTTCATTCCGGCTGCGGGCGTGCTGTACATGGGCCTGAAAGCGATCGGGCGCGGGGAAAAGTTTATTAGCGTTGGCATGGTGGTGATGATAGCGGTGCTGGTTATTGCGACGTTGCTGAAAGAGACGAGTAGCGTGGGCTATCTGCTGGAAGGCAACTGGCTTTATATGGTGCCGGTGTTCAACGTGGTGGTGTTCTGCTTCTCGGCGCAGTACATCGTGCCGGAAATGGCTCGCGGTTTTGCCGATAAGCCCGAAAAGCTGCCAAAAGCGATCATCGTTGGCATGGTTGTGACCTTTGCGTTGCTTGCCCTGGTGCCAATGTCGGTCATCATGCTTAACGGGCTGGACGATATCTCTGAGGTGGCCACCATTTCCTGGGGGAAAGCGCTGGGAGAGTGGGCATTCTTCTCGGCTAACCTGTTTGCTCTTTGCGCCATGTTGACCTCGTACTGGGGACTGGGTGGCAGTTTTCTGACCAATATCTTTGACCGCTTCCGCCTGGGCAGCGACGAGCCTTCCGTGAAGCGTTTTCTGGTGCTGCTGGTGGTGGCGATTCCCCCGTTTGTGCTGGCCTACAGCGGGCTGGTGTCGTTTGTGAATGCGCTCTATTTTGCCGGCGTGTTCAGCGGCGTGATTTTATCGATTATGCCGATCCTGATGATTAAAGGTGCCCGCCGCAGCGGCGATGTCACGCCTGGCTGGACCTGCCCGGCATTTATGACCCATCCGCTGATCCAGATTTTCATCGTGTTGCTCTACCTCTGCAGTGCCGTTTATGCGGTTGCTTCCGCTCTGGGATATTTGCCGGCGGGTTGGTGATTCCGAGGCTTGCTCCCCCGCGCCAGGAGGCGTTCCGGCGCGGTTATTTTTTTGTCACATTCTCGTTATCTAACCTTCAAATATGTCTTTCCAAATTATCGCAAATGGCGCTATGTTTAGCATAGTGTGCTGCCGTAGCGCCGGCCGTCGCCCTTAAGTTAGCTATCATATGCTTTTCTTATACCTACAAACAGAATAATGCGCTAACAAACAACAACACAACAAATTCAATAACCATAACAATGGGGACTCTCAGGATGAAAATGACGGGTAAAGCCTTACTGGCAGGATGCATTGCACTGGCAATGAGCCACGCGGCGATGGCAAAAGATATTAAGGTCGCGGTAGTAGGGGCCATGTCTGGACCGGTCGCGCAGTACGGCGATCAGGAATTTACCGGTGCCGAGCAGGCGGTGGCCGACATTAACGCCAAAGGCGGGATCAAAGGCGACAAACTGGTTATCACCAAATATGACGATGCCTGTGACCCGAAACAAGCGGTCGCGGTGGCCAACAAAGTGGTGAACGACGGCATCAAGTACGTTATCGGTCACCTGTGCTCTTCTTCCACTCAGCCAGCGTCTGATATCTACGAAGATGAAGGCATTCTGATGATCACCCCGGCGGCTACTGCTCCGGAGCTGACCGCGCGTGGTTATAAGCTGACTCTGCGCACCACCGGGCTGGACTCCGATCAGGGCCCAACCGCCGCGAAATACATTCTGGAACACGTGAAGCCTAAGCGCATTGCGGTTATCCACGATAAGCAGCAGTACGGTGAAGGCCTGGCGCGTTCCGTGCAGGACGGCCTGAAAAAAGGCGGCGCTAATGTGGTGTTCTTCGACGGGATCACCGCCGGTGAAAAAGACTTCTCTACGTTGGTTGCTCGCCTGAAGAAAGAAAACATCGACTTCGTTTACTACGGTGGCTACCACCCGGAAATGGGGCAGATCCTGCGTCAGTCCCGCGCCGCCGGCCTGAAAACCCAGTTCATGGGCCCTGAAGGCGTAGCAAACGTCTCACTGTCTAACATTGCCGGGGATTCTGCGGAAGGCCTGCTGGTAACTAAGCCGAAGAACTACGATCAGGTTCCGGCCAACAAACCGATTGTGGACGCGATTAAAGCGAAGAAACAGGATCCAAGCGGGGCATTCGTCTGGACGACCTATGCCGCCCTGCAGTCACTGGCTGCTGGCCTGAACCAGAGTGCCGATCCGGCTGCAATCTCTAAATACCTGAAAGGGGCGACCGTGGATACCGTGATGGGGCCGCTGTCCTGGGATGAGAAAGGTGACCTGAAAGGCTTTGAGTTCGGCGTGTTCACCTGGCATGCCAACGGCACAGCCACTGACGCCAAATAAACAGCAAACGGCAACCCTGGGTTGCCGTTTTAGTGTTTACTCCCTCTCCTTTTGGGAGAGGGCCGGGGTGAGGGCAGTTTATTTCCCCCAGCCGCCGCTCTGCTCGTGAAATCCGGAAGCCTGCATAAACGCCGTCATCACGGCATGATCCTCCACGCCAACATCCGCCAGCCACCAGTGGGCGATCGCCGGGTTATCCCGCATAACCTCTTCCAGCAAATACTGCCCCACGCCCCTGCGGCGGGTAATTTCGCGGACCCTCAGTGAATCCAGCGCCCCGGCATCCCCGGTGAGCGTTACGCGCACCGCGCCGAGCAGGCGATCGTTAAATTTCGCGGCGTAGATCCTTTCATTGTCGCTAAGCGTCAGTGAACCGCTGGAGTATTCCGGCCAGATCTTGCCGAGGTCAATTTTATCCTGAGCGCTAAACTCAAACAGACGAATGATTGTGAGTTTCATAAGTGACCTAACCAAAAAGCGGGAAAACCCCGAGTGTAACCAATTTATTTGCCCCAGACGCTTTATCTTTTTTATGCCGTTCAGCAGTTGATTACTTTTTAGCGCAAAGGTAAGCCAGCCTTTAAAGCGGTAGATTGAAACATGACCAGGATAAAGCACTAAAATCCAGTGAATTGTTCGGCTCTTTGTACCGCTATTTTATGCTGATTCTGGTGCTTTTTTTTGTTTAACTATGGCGAAATACAGAATATTATCTCTACTTAATCGCCTGAAAAATAGAGAGTTTAATCTGGTAAATTGTAAATTTTACCGCTAACTCCTTAAAGGCACTGATAAAAATGGTCATTGATTATAAAAGGTACTGAGTGCTTTTTAACCAATTTATGGGGATGGAACGAATGAAGATGAACGCGAAGACATTACTTGCCGGGCTGGTGGCGTTGGCTGTGTCTCACGCGGCAACCGCGGGTGATATTAAAGTAGCTGTTGTCGGGGCAATGTCAGGCCCGGTCGCGCAGTGGGGCGATATGGAATTTAACGGCGCTCGCCAGGCTATCAAAGACATCAACGCCAAAGGCGGGATCAAAGGCGACAAGCTGGTTGGCGTTGAATACGACGACGCCTGCGATCCAAAACAGGCCGTGGCGGTTGCCAACAAAATCGTCAACGACGGCGTGAAGTACGTTATTGGCCACCTGTGCTCTTCTTCCACCCAGCCGGCTTCCGACATCTATGAAGATGAAGGCATCCTGATGATCACCCCGGGCGCGACCAACCCTGAGCTGACCCAGCGCGGCTACGGCATGATCATGCGTACCGCTGGCCTCGATTCCTCCCAGGGGCCAACGGCGTCTAAATATATTCTGGAGCACGTTAAGCCGCAGCGCATCGCTATCATCCATGACAAACAGCAGTACGGCGAAGGCCTGGCACGTTCCGTCCAGGACGGGCTGAAAAAAGGCGGCGCTAATATCGTGTTCTTCGATGGGATCACCGCTGGCGACAAAGATTTCTCCACCCTGGTGGCGCGTCTGCAGAAAGAAAATATCGACTTCGTTTACTACGGCGGTTACTACCCGGAAATGGGGCAGATCCTGCGCCAGGCGCGTGCCGTTGGCCTGAAAACCCAGTTTATGGGGCCGGAAGGCGTGGGTAACGCTTCTCTGTCTAACATCGCGGGCCCTGCGGGCGAAGGGATGCTGGTCACCATGCCTAAGCGCTATGACCAGGATCCTGCCAACAAAGCTATCGTTGACGAACTGAAAGCGGCGAAGAAAGACCCGAGCGGCCCGTACGTGTGGATCACCTACGCGGCAGTTCAGTCTCTGGCAACCGCCATGGACCGCACCGGCAGCAAAGATCCTGCTGCGCTGGTGAAAGATTTAAAAGCACACGGTGCGAGCACCGTTATTGGGCCGCTGAACTGGGATGAGAAAGGCGATTTGAAAGGATTTGAATTCGGTGTCTTCCAGTGGCACGCCGATGGGTCGTCCTCCGTGGCGAAGTAAGGCGAAGGCTGCACAGTCATCCCACCCCCAGCCTATGCTGGGGGTTTTTAAAAGGTTAAGTTATGTCCGAGCAGTTTCTCTACTTCCTGCAGCAGATGTTTAACGGCGTCACGCTGGGCAGTACCTACGCGCTGATCGCCATCGGTTACACGATGGTGTACGGCATTATTGGCATGATCAACTTCGCCCACGGCGAAGTGTATATGATAGGCAGCTACGTCTCTTTCATGATCATCGCCGCACTGATGATGCTCGGTATCGATGTGGGCTGGATGCTGGTGGGCGCAGGTTTTATCGGGGCCATTATCATCGCCAGCGCCTACGGCTGGAGTATTGAGCGCGTCGCCTACAAACCGGTGCGTAATTCTAAGCGCCTGATCGCGCTGATTTCCGCCATCGGGATGTCCATCTTCCTGCAAAACTACGTCAGCCTGACGGAAGGTTCACGCGATATCGCGCTGCCAAGCCTGTTTAACGGCCAGTGGATTGTGGGGGCGAGTGATAACTTCACCGCCACCATTACCACCATGCAGCTGGTTATCTGGGTTGTGACTTTCCTGGCTATGCTGGCGCTGACGCTGTTCATCCGCTATTCCCGCATGGGCCGTGCCTGCCGCGCCTGTGCTGAAGACCTGAAAATGGCCAGCCTGCTTGGCATTAACACCGATCGCGTCATCTCTCTGACCTTTGTGATTGGTGCCGCGATGGCGGCGGTAGCCGGCGTGTTGCTGGGCCAGTTCTACGGCGTCATCAACCCGTACATCGGCTTTATGGCGGGGATGAAAGCCTTTACCGCCGCGGTACTTGGCGGCATAGGCAGTATTCCGGGCGCAATGATTGGCGGCCTGATCCTCGGCGTGGCCGAAGCGCTGACTTCCGCTTATTTGAGCACGGAATATAAAGACGTCGTCTCCTTCGCGCTGCTGATTGTGGTGCTGCTGGTGATGCCTACCGGGATCCTGGGTCGTCCGGAGGTTGAGAAAGTATGAAACCGATGCATATTGTCTTTTCGCTGCTCTCCGCGGCCATGTTCTTTGTCTTAGCATCGGTGTTTATGGGTGTTCAGCTGAGTCTGGACGGCACCAAACTGGTGGTAAACAGCGCGCCTTCCGTGCGCTGGGAATGGGTTTTCATCGGCACCGCTGCGGTGCTGGTGTTCCAGTTACTGCGCCCGCTGTTCCAGAAGGGCATGAAGAAAGTGTCCGGGCCGAAGTTTGTGCTGCCGGCGCTGGATGGCTCTACGGTTAAGCAGAAGCTGTTCCTGGTGGCGCTGCTGATTGCGGCCGTTGCGTGGCCATTCCTGGTTTCACGCGGCACCGTAGACATTGCTACGTTAACCATGATTTACATCATCCTCGGACTGGGGCTGAACGTAGTCGTAGGGCTCTCCGGCCTGCTGGTGCTGGGGTACGGCGGCTTTTACGCTATCGGGGCTTATACCTTTGCGTTGCTGAACCATTATTACGGGCTGGGCTTCTGGACCTGTCTGCCGCTGGCGGGTCTGGTGGCTGCCGCGGCGGGCTTCCTGCTCGGCTTCCCGGTGCTGCGCCTGCGCGGTGACTACCTGGCGATTGTGACGCTGGGCTTCGGCGAAATCGTCCGTATTCTGCTGCTGAACAATACCGATATTACCGGCGGTCCGAACGGCATCAGCCAGATCCCAAAACCGACCTTCTTTGGCCTGGAGTTTAGCCGTACCGCCCGCGAAGGCGGCTGGGATACTTTCAGTAACTTCTTCAACGTGGCCTACGACCCGAGCGACAGGGTTGTTTTCCTTTACCTGGTGGCGCTGCTGCTGGTTGTGCTGTCGCTGTTCGTGATTAACCGCCTGCTGCGTATGCCGCTGGGTCGCGCCTGGGAAGCGCTGCGCGAAGATGAGATTGCCTGCCGTTCGCTGGGCCTGAACCCAACCCGCATTAAGCTGACAGCGTTCACCATCAGCGCCGCCTTTGCGGGCTTTGCCGGGACGCTGTTTGCCGCACGCCAGGGCTTTGTCAGCCCGGAATCCTTCACCTTCGCCGAGTCGGCGTTTGTGCTGGCGATTGTGGTCCTGGGTGGGATGGGCTCGCAGTTCGCGGTTATTTTGGCCGCTATTCTGCTGGTTGTTTCCCGCGAGCTGATGCGTGACCTGAACGAGTACAGCATGCTGGTGCTCGGTGGCCTGATGGTGCTGATGATGATTTGGCGTCCACAAGGGTTGCTGCCGATGACGCGTCCGCATCTGAAGCTGAAAAAAGAGCAAGTGAAAGGGGAGCAGGCATGAGTCAGCCATTGTTATCCGTAAGCGGTCTGATGATGCGTTTCGGCGGCCTGCTGGCCGTCAACAATGTCTCGCTTGAGCTGCATCCACAGGAAATTGTTTCGCTTATCGGGCCGAACGGTGCCGGTAAAACCACGGTGTTTAACTGCCTGACCGGCTTCTATAAGCCAACCGGCGGCACCATTTTGCTGCGCGACCAGCATCTGGAAGGCTTACCGGGCCAGCAGATTGCGCGTATGGGCGTGGTGCGCACCTTCCAGCATGTGCGTCTGTTCCGTGAAATGACGGTGATTGAGAACCTGCTGGTGGCGCAACATCAGCAGTTGAAAACCGGTATTTTCTCTGGATTGCTGAAAACCCCTGGCTTCCGTCGTGCCCAGAGCGAAGCGCTGGACAGAGCGGCAACCTGGCTCGAACGTATCGGGCTGCTGGAGCACGCTAACCGCCAGGCAAGCAACCTGGCCTATGGCGATCAGCGTCGCCTTGAAATTGCTCGCTGCATGGTAACCCAGCCGGAGATCCTGATGCTGGACGAGCCAGCCGCTGGCCTTAACCCGAAAGAAACCCATGAGCTGGATGAACTGATTATGGAACTGCGTAATCACCACAACACCACGGTGTTGTTGATTGAGCATGACATGAAGCTGGTCATGGGCATTTCCGATCGTATCTACGTGGTGAATCAGGGAACGCCGTTAGCCAACGGCACGCCGGAGCAAATCCGCAACAACCCCGACGTCATTCGCGCCTATCTGGGTGAGGCTTAAGATGGAAAATGTAATGCTGTCGTTTGACAAGGTGAGCGCCCACTACGGCAAAATCCAGGCGCTGCACGACGTCAGTCTGCATATTAAACAAGGCGAAATTGTTACGCTCATCGGCGCTAACGGCGCGGGGAAAACAACGCTGCTTGGCACGCTTTGCGGCGACCCGCGAGCGACCAGCGGCCGCATCGTGTTTGATGGCAAAGATATTACAGACTGGCATACCGCACGCATCATGCGTGAGGCGGTGGCGATTGTGCCGGAAGGGCGCCGCGTTTTCTCCCGCATGACGGTGGAAGAGAACCTGGCGATGGGCGGCTTTTTTGCCGAGCGCGATCAGTTCCAGTCGCGCATCAAGCGCGTCTACGATCTGTTCCCGCGCCTGCATGAGCGCCGTATCCAGCGGGCGGGCACCATGTCCGGCGGCGAGCAGCAGATGCTGGCGATTGGCCGGGCGCTGATGAGCCAGCCGCGTCTGTTACTGTTAGATGAACCCTCGCTGGGCCTGGCGCCGATCATCATCCAGCAAATCTTCGACACCATTGAACAGCTCCGCAGCGAAGGGATGACCATCTTCCTCGTGGAGCAGAACGCCAACCAGGCGCTGAAACTGGCCGATCGGGGCTACGTGCTGGAAAACGGCCACGTCGTGCTGGAAGACACCGGCGATGCGCTGCTGGCGAATGAAGCGGTGCGGAGTGCCTACTTAGGCGGGTAATAAAAGCAAAACGGCAACTTCGGTTGCCGTTTTTTTTTGTTGGCACCCTCTCCCTGTGGGAGAGGGCCGGGGTGAGGGCAGCAGGCCACTCAGTTTTGTTGGCACCCTCTCCCTGTGGGAGAGGGCCGGGGTGAGGGCAGCAGGTCACACAGTTTTGTTGGCACCCTCTCCCTGTGGGAGAGGGCCGGGGTGAGGGCAGCAGGTCACACAGTTTTGTTGGCACCCTCTCCCTGTGGGAGAGGGCCGGGGTAAGGGCAGCAGGCCACACAGTTTTGTTGGCACCCTCTCCCCAAAGGGGGCAAGGAAAATATATCCCTGGTTAATAAAGAAATATTTCATTCACTTCGCTGTAACCATTCTGTCATCCGTCCGTTATTTTTCTGTCATTCGAGCGTGTCATGTTACCTCGCGAGCATAAAACGCGTGATTTCGCGCATCCGGCACAACAAGAGAGATAACCGAATGACATCGTTACGACACACAGCTTTAGCCCTGACGCTGGGTATGGCATTTGCCTCCCAGGCGATGGCCGTTACCACCATCCCTTTCTGGCATTCAATGGACGGGGAACTGGGTAAAGAAGTGGATTCTCTGGCAAACCGTTTCAATGAAACGCACCCTGATTACAAAATTGTGCCGGTTTATAAAGGCAACTACGATCAAAGCCTGGCGGCGGGTATCGCGGCATACCGTTCCGGTAACGCCCCGGCCATCCTGCAGGTATATGAAGTCGGCACCGCGACCATGATGGCTTCCAAAGCGATCAAGCCGGTCTACGAAGTATTTAAAGATGCCGGTATCAACTTCGACGAATCTCAGTTCGTACCGACCGTGGCCGGTTACTACACCGACTCTAAAACGGGCCACCTGCTGTCTCAGCCTTTCAACAGCTCCACCCCGGTGCTGTATTACAACAAAGACGCTTTCAAGAAAGCCGGTCTGAACCCGGATGAGCCACCAAAAACCTGGCAGGACGTGGCGGCATACAGCGCCAAACTGCGCGCAGCGGGCATGAAGTGCGGCTACGCCAGCGGCTGGCAGGGCTGGATCCAGCTGGAGAACTTCAGCGCCTGGCACGGCCTGCCGTTCGCGACCAAAAACAACGGTTTTGACGGTACGGATGCAGTGCTTGAGTTCAACAAACCTGAGCAGGTGAAACATATCGCGCTGCTGGAAGAGATGAACAAGAAGGGCGACTTCACCTACTTCGGTCGTAAAGACGAGTCCACCGAGAAGTTCTACAACGGTGACTGCGCGATTACTACCGCCTCTTCCGGCTCCCTGGCTGACATCCGCCAGTACGCGAAATTCAACTACGGCGTAGGCATGATGCCTTACGACGCAGACGTGAAAGGCGCGCCACAGAACGCCATCATCGGCGGGGCAAGCCTGTGGGTTATGCAGGGTAAAGACAAGCCAACCTACACCGGCGTGGCTGAGTTCATGCAGTTCCTGGCTAAGCCAGAAATCGCCGCTGAATGGCACCAGAAAACCGGCTACCTGCCGATCACTACCGCGGCTTACGAACTGACTCGTAAAGAAGGCTTCTACGACAAGAACCCGGGTGCGGATACCGCCACTCGCCAGATGCTGAACAAGCCACCATTGCCGTTCACCAAAGGTCTGCGTCTGGGCAACATGCCTCAGATCCGTACCGTGGTTGACGAAGAGCTGGAGTCCGTCTGGACCGGTAAGAAAACGCCACAGCAGGCGCTGGATGCTTCCGTTGAGCGTGGTAACCAGCTGCTGCGCCGCTTCGAGCAATCTACCAAGTCTTAAGTTCTACCCTCGCCCTCTCCCGTAAGGGAGGGGCAGAGTACGGCGCTCTCTGTGAAAGGAGAGCGTTGTGCTGAGGGGCAAAGCATCGCCTGTTCTAACATTAACCGAGTAACCCTATGTCATCATCTCGCCCGGTGTTCCGTTCAAGTTGGCTACCCTATGCGCTGGTTCTGCCACAGCTGATCATCACCGTCATTTTCTTTATCTGGCCGGCGGGCGAAGCCCTCTGGTACTCGCTGCAAAATCTTGACCCGTTTGGTCTGTCCAGCCATTTCGTTGGCCTGGATAACTTCGTGCAGCTCTTCCACGATAGCTACTATCTGGACTCTTTCTACACCACCATGATCTTCAGTGGCCTGGTGGCGGGCTGCGGGCTTCTGGCTTCGCTGTTCTTCGCCGCGCTGGTGGATTATGTGGTGCGCGGCAGCCGTTTTTATCAAACGCTAATGCTGCTGCCCTATGCCGTCGCACCCGCCATTGCCGCGGTGCTGTGGATTTTCCTGTTTAACCCAGGGCGTGGGCTGATTACCCACGTACTGGAAGAGTTCGGCTACAACTGGAACCACGCGCAGAACAGCGGCCAGGCCATGTTCCTGGTGGTATTCGCGTCCGTGTGGAAACAGATTAGCTACAACTTCCTGTTCTTCTTTGCCGCTCTGCAGTCGATTCCGCGTTCGCTGGTGGAAGCCGCAGCCATTGACGGAGCCGGCCCCGTACGCCGCTTCTTCTTTATCTCGCTGCCGCTTATCGCCCCGGTGAGCTTCTTCCTGCTGGTGGTGAACCTGGTATATGCCTTCTTCGACACCTTCCCGGTAATTGATGCGGCAACCGGCGGTGGCCCGGTGCAGGCGACCACCACGCTTATCTACAAGATTTATCGCGAAGGGTTTACCGGGCTGGATCTCTCTTCCTCGGCGGCGCAATCGGTGGTGCTGATGCTGCTGGTGATCGTCCTGACGGTGGTTCAGTTCCGCTTCGTTGAACGTAAGGTGCGCTACCAATGATTGAGAACCGTCGCGGGCTGACTATCTTCAGCCATACCATGCTGATTCTGGGCATCATCGTCATTCTGTTCCCGCTGTACGTGGCGTTTGTTGCCGCGACGCTGGACAACAAAGCCGTATTCGATACGCCGATGACGCTGATCCCCGGCACTCACCTGTGGGAAAACATCCACTACATCTGGACCAACGGCGTGGCGGTCAACAGCGCCCCGTTCGGGCGTATGCTGTTCAACAGCACGGTGATGGCGCTGGTGATCACCATCGGCAAAATCGCCGTGTCGATGCTGTCGGCCTTCGCCATCGTCTGGTTCCGTTTCCCGCTGCGTAACCTGTTCTTCTGGATGATTTTCATCACCCTGATGCTGCCGGTCGAAGTGCGTATTTTCCCGACGGTTGAGGTTATCTCTAACCTGAAAATGCTCGACAGCTACACCGGTCTGACGCTGCCGCTGATGGCGTCGGCCACGGCCACGTTCCTGTTTCGCCAGTTTTTCATGACGCTGCCAGACGAGCTGATGGAAGCGGCACGCATCGACGGCGCCTCGCCGATGCGCTTTTTCTTTGACATCGTGCTGCCGCTGTCCAAAACCAACCTGGCGGCGCTGTTCGTGATCACCTTTATCTATGGCTGGAACCAGTATCTCTGGCCTCTGCTGATTATCACCGATGCTGACCTGGGCACCGCCGTGGCGGGCATCAAGAGCATGATTGCCAGCGGTGATGGCGTAACGCAGTGGAACCAGGTCATGGCAGCGATGCTGCTGACGCTTGTCCCACCGGTTGTTATTGTTTTAGTTATGCAGCGCGCCTTTGTGCGTGGTCTGGTTGATAGTGAGAAGTAGGAACCTTTCATGGCTGGTTTAAAATTACAGGCAGTAACTAAGAGCTGGGACGGTAAAACCCAGGTGATTCAGCCGCTGACCGTGGACGTAGCGGACGGCGAATTCATCGTGATGGTCGGGCCTTCTGGCTGCGGTAAATCTACGCTGCTGCGTATGGTGGCCGGGCTGGAGCAGGTGACCAGCGGGGATATCTGGATTGACAGCCAGCGCGTCACCGACATGGAACCCAAAGAGCGCGGGATCGCGATGGTGTTCCAGAACTATGCGCTCTATCCGCACATGACGGTGGAAGAGAACATGGCCTGGGGCCTGAAAATTCGCGGCATGGGCAAAGAACAGATCCGCCAGAAGGTGCTGGAAGCCGCCCGTATTCTGGAGCTGGATGCGTTGCTGACCCGTCGCCCGCGTGAGCTCTCCGGCGGCCAGCGCCAGCGTGTTGCCATGGGCCGCGCCATTGTGCGCGATCCGGCGGTATTCCTGTTCGACGAACCGCTGTCTAACCTTGATGCCAAGCTGCGTGTACAGATGCGCCTTGAACTGCAACAGCTTCATCGCCGCCTGAAAACGACCAGCCTGTACGTGACGCACGACCAGGTTGAGGCCATGACGCTCGCCCAGCGCGTAATGGTGATGAACAAAGGCGTGGCGGAGCAGATTGGTACGCCTGTAGAGGTTTACGAGCGCCCGGCCAGCCGCTTTGTGGCAAGTTTTATTGGCTCTCCGGCGATGAACCTGCTGGATGGCAACATCAGCATCGACGGTTCACGCTTTGAGCTGGACGGCGGCGATGTGCTGCCGATTGGTAGCCAGCGCCTGCAGTGGGTTGGCCGCCCGATGACGCTAGGTATCCGCCCGGAACATATTGCGCTAAGCTCACAGGCTGCAGGTGGCATCCCGATTGTAGTGGAAACCCTTGAAATGCTGGGGGCTGATAATCTGGTCCATGGCCGCTGGGGCGGACAAAAAGTCGTGATCCGCCTTGGGCATCAGGAACGCCCGCAGCCGGGAACCACGCTTTGGGTTCACCTGCCGGAAGAACATTTGCACTTCTTTGATGGCAAAAACGGACAACGTTTATGAGCAACTGGCCTTACCCAAAAATCGTCGCCCACCGTGGCGGCGGTAAACTTGCCCCGGAAAACACCCTCGCGGCAATCGACGTCGGGGCGCGTTACGGCCATACCATGATTGAGTTTGACGCCAAGCTCTCTCGCGACGGGCAAATCTTTCTGCTCCATGACGACACGCTTGAGCGAACCAGCAATGGCTGGGGAATCGCCGGCGAGCTGACCTGGGACAATCTGCTGAAAGTTGACGCAGGAAGCTGGTTCAGTCGTGAATATGCGGGTGAGCCGCTGCCGCTGCTTTCTCAGGTGGCTGAACGCTGTAAACAGCACGGCATGATGGCCAACATCGAGATCAAGCCAACCACCGGTCTGGAAACCGAAACCGGCAAAGTGGTTGCGCTGGCTGCCCGTGAACTGTGGGCCGGGCAAACGGCACCGCTACTTTCTTCCTTCGAGATTGAGGCCCTGGAAGCCGCACAGCTTGCGGCACCTGAACTGCCTCGAGGTCTGCTGCTGGATGAATGGCGTGATGACTGGCAGGAACTGACCACCCGGTTACAGTGTGTGTCTATTCACCTGAACCATCAGTTGCTGGATGAAGCCCGGGTGAAAGCGCTAAAAGCCGCTGGACTGTATATTCTGGTTTATACCGTGAACGTTCCTCACCGCGCGGCCGTGCTGCTGCAGTGGGGCGTCGATGCAATCTGTACCGACCGCATCGACGAGATAGGCCCTAACTTCTCCGCATAACGCCTTACGGCGTGACTGGCGGCAGCGTTGAACTGTTTGGCTTCAACATGCCGCCGTTATTTCCTTTTAGCATCCCACCATTGGTGTTCGGCAACGGCTGCGGGTTTATACCGGGCTGCGACTGCAGGACGCGCTGCTGATTGTTGTTCAACTGCGTTTGAAGCTGCTGTTGCTGAAGCTGATTTTGCGACTGAATCTGCTGCCTGAGCATCCCTTGCTGCTGGGATTGTTGCGTTTGCATCTGCGTCAGCATCCGCTGCTGGCTCGGGTTCTGATAGCCCGGCTGGTTAGGGTTATTGGTGTTGTTGAGCGGCTGTGCGAGCGCGGTTAGCGGCAGCAAGGCTGCCAGAAGCCATATCTTTTTCATCGTTGTCTCCTCCCGTCAGGGGTGCCTTAAGTTTACTCCGTTTCCTTTATCACGGTGATTATTTCGGATTTGTGAACCAGGATTAAGCGGGGACTTTCCCCGGGTAAATGAGGATATAACGATGATAAAGCAGTGGAAAACGTTGCGCTGGGTCGCCATTCCGGCCCTGACAATCGGGCTGTGTTTGACGGTGATTGCCGCTCCTCCGCCGGTCTCTTACGGAGTGGAAATGGACATTTACCATCCGGTGCGCGCGGAGCACGGTATGGTGGCTTCGGTGGATGCGGCCGCGACTCAGGTTGGTGTCGATATTCTGAAGCAGGGCGGTAACGCGGTGGATGCCGCAGTCGCCGTGGGTTATGCCCTTGCGGTCACGCACCCGCAGGCGGGCAATATCGGCGGCGGCGGTTTTATGATGCTGCGTACCAAAGACGGCAAAACAACCGCGATAGACTTCCGGGAAATGGCGCCGGAAAAAGCCAGCCGGGATATGTTCCTCGATGATAAAGGCAATGCGGACAGCAAAAAGTCGCTGACCTCGCATCTCGCCTCAGGCACGCCGGGCACGGTGGCTGGGTTTAGCCTGGCGCTGGAAAAGTACGGCACCATGCCGCTGAATAAAGTGGTACAGCCAGCTATCAAACTGGCGCGGGACGGCATTATTGTGAACGACGCGTTGGCGGACGACCTGAAGCAGTACGGGGCGGAAGTTATCCCTCATCACGCCAACAGCAAGGCTATCTTCTGGAGGGCGGACGGAGAACCACTGCAGAAAGGCGACAAGCTGGTTCAGGCCAATCTGGCGAAAAGCCTGGAGATGATTGCCGAGCAGGGGCCGGACGCCTTCTACAAAGGGGCGATTGCCGACCAAATTAGCGAAGAGATGGCGAAGAACGGTGGGCTGATAAGCAAAGCCGATTTGGCCAATTACAAAGCGATTGAGCGCCAGCCCGTCAGCGGCGAATACCGGGGCTACGAAGTCTATTCCATGCCGCCGCCGTCTTCCGGTGGGATCCACATCGTGCAAATCCTCAATATTCTTGAAAACTTCGATCTGGCGAAATACGGCTTCGGCAGCGCGGACACCCTGCAAATCATGGCTGAGGCGGAAAAATATGCCTACGCTGACCGCTCGGAATACCTCGGCGATCCGGATTTTGTGAAAGTGCCCTGGCAAGCGCTGACCAGCAAGGCTTATGCAAAATCACTGGCGGAGAAAATTGATATTAACAAGGCCCGCCCGTCGAGCGAAATCAAGCCGGGTAATCTGGCCCCGTACGAAAGTAACCAGACCACGCATTTCTCCGTCGTGGATAAAGACGGTAACGCGGTGGCGGTGACTTATACGCTGAATACCACCTTCGGCACCGGGATAGTGGCGGGCAATACGGGCATCCTGATGAATAACCAGATGGATGACTTCTCCGCCAAACCAGGCGTGCCGAACGTGTACGGGCTGGTGGGCGGGGAGGCCAACGCCGTGGGGCCGCACAAGCGTCCGTTATCTTCTATGTCGCCAACCATCGTGGTGAAGGACGGAAAAACCTGGCTGGTCACCGGGAGCCCTGGCGGGAGCCGAATTATCACCACTGTGCTGCAAATGGTGGTAAACAGCATCGATTTTGGAATGAACGTGGCAGAAGCGACCAATGCGCCACGCTTCCATCATCAGTGGCTGCCGGACGAACTGCGGGTGGAGAAGGGCTTTAGCCCGGATACGCTTCGGTTGCTGAAAGAGAAGGGGCAAAATGTCGCCGTGAAGGCCGCGATGGGCAGCACGCAGAGCATTATGATTGCGCCGGACGGGAAGCTTTATGGCGCGTCCGACCCGCGTTCGGTGGATGATTTAACCGCGGGGTATTGATTTCCCCTCACCCTAACCCTCTCCCCGTGGGGGGAGAGGTGATAAACAATGTTTCCCGTCGTATTTTCCCCCACTCCCACTGGGAGTGGGCTGGGGTGAGGGCAAAAATCACTCCGGTTTAAAGCGTGCCATAAAATACGCATCCACATACTCGCCGTCGCGCAGCGCAAAACGCTTCCCGGTACCTTCCACCTCGAAGCCAAACTTGCGGTACACCGCCAGCGCAGCAGCGTTATCGGTATACACCGTCAGCTCAATACGCTCGACACGCAGCCATTTATCGCACAGATCAATCATTTCTTTAAGCAAAGCCGAAGCGATGCCTTTCCCCTGATGATTGTAATGTACGCCCATGCCGAAAGTGGCGACGTGGCTGCGGCGCGGGGATTGCTCCACCGTGAGCGTTAGCTGCCCCACAATCTCATCGTCGATACATGCCACCAAATGTCGGCTCCCCGGTCTGGGGTCGGTAATTCGGTCATGCCAGGCTTTTAGAGGAGGATGAGGTAGCTGGAGCGTGTCGCGGTAAAGCGCCGGATGAGCGTACATGTTTTGTAAAGCTTCCGCATCGCCGGGTTCGGCGTGACGCACAACAACTGATTTCATCCTTTTCTCCTCAATGAGTTATATAAAACCTTTTGAACATCATTGACTTTGAGCAACAAGTCAATGCTATTTTTTTCAAAAAACGCTTTACAAGTGCGAATGATAATGATTATTATTGCCATGCGTTCAGGGGAGACCCCTACGGAGACATCCTGAAAGCACGACATTGCTCACATTGCTTCCAGTATTACTTTAGCCAGCCGGGTGCTGGCTTTTTTTTTGCCCTTCTTATTTGAAGCTGCAGCTGCGTTGGCTGCACTCAGTTACCCGAATCACTTACCTGAGTAAGCTCATCGGGATGCCTTCCCTTGCCGCCTGGCTGCAACTCCAACTACTTTGGGCAAACCTTTGTCTTTCTTATTTGAAGCTGGAGCTGCGTTGGCTGCACTCAGTTACCCGAATCACTTACCTGAGTAAGCTCATCGGGATGCCTTCCCTTGCCGCCTGGCTGCAACTCCAACTACTTTGGGCAAACCTCTGTCTTTCTTATTTGAAGCTGCAGCTGCGTTGGCTGCACTCAGTTACCCGAATCACTTACCTGAGTAAGCTCATCGGAATGCCTTCCCTTACCGCCTTGCTACAGTTCCAGCTAATTTGGGCAAAACCTGGTGCCCTTCTTATTTGAAGCCGTAGCCGTGTTGGTTACGCCCGACCTTTAAAATTAAAGATGGTTTGAAGTCTACGGCTATAACGTGTCGCGGCTTTGCAGTAAGGTACAGGCAGCTCAAATCAAAAAGGACAATGAAATGACTCTGCACTGTGCCTTCATCGGCTTTGGTAAAAGCACCACCCGCTATCACCTTCCGTTCGTTCTGGTTCGTAAAGACAAACTCAACGTTGCCCACATTTTCCGCCGCAGCGAAAAACCGGAGCTGGAACAGCAGCCACAGTACGCGGGGATCCACTTCACCAGCCAGCTCGATGATGTTCTCAATGACCCGCTGGTCAAACTGGTGGTGATTTGTACCCACGTTGACAGCCATTTTGAGTACGCCAAAAAAGCGCTCGAAGCGGGTAAGAACGTGCTGGTAGAAAAACCGTTTACCCCGACGCTTGCTGAAGCCCGCGAACTGCTGACGCTGGCAAAAGAGAAGGGCCTGGTCGTTACGCCTTACCAAAACCGTCGCTTTGACGCCTGCTTCCTGACGATGAAAAAAGCCATCGAGAGCGGCAAGCTCGGCAAGATTGTGGAAATTGAAAGCCACTTCGATATGTACCGCCCCGATGCACCTGCCAACCCTGGTCAGCCGGCGGACGGCGCCTTCTATGGCCTGGGCGTGCATACCATGGACCAAATCATCTCCCTGTTTGGCCGCCCGGACCACGTTGCCTATGATATTCGCAGCCTGCGTAACAAAGCCAACCCGGACGATACCTTTGAAGCCCAGCTGTTTTACGGCGACCTGAAGGCGATCGTGAAAACCAGCCACCTGGTGAAAATCGACTACCCGAAATTTATCGTGCACGGTACCAAAGGTTCGTTTGTGAAGTACGGCATCGACCAGCAGGAAACCAGCCTCAAGGCGTACATCATGCCCGGTGAGCCAGGCTTTGGGGCCGACAGCAGCGTGGCGACGCTGGAGTACGTTAACGAAGCCGGTGAAACGGTGCGCGAGGAGTGGAAGCCGGAAGTGGGCGACTATGGACGCGTCTATGATGCGCTGTACGACACGCTGATCGGCGGTAAGCCTAATTACGTCAGAGAAATTGAAGTTCTCACCAACCTGGAAATCCTGGAGCGTGGTTTCGAGCAGCCTTCTCCTGCGACAATAAGCCTCGCCTGATAGCATTTTGACTCCTCTAACTCGTTCACTTTTTTTGAACAGAGGAGTCAATTTTCACCCTCTATGATCCTCCGCGAAATGGGTCCACACTTATCCCATCAAACGAATTGCGGAGGACATACCATGATCTACTTAAGAAAAGCACAGGACCGCGGCCATGCGAACCACGGTTGGCTGGACAGCTGGCATACCTTCTCTTTTGCCGACTATTATGACGCCAACTTTATGGGCTTCTCGGCGCTGCGGGTCATTAACGAAGACGTTATCGATGCGGGCCAGGGTTTTGGGACCCATCCGCACAAAGACATGGAAATCCTGACTTATGTTCTGGAAGGCGCGGTTGAGCACCAGGACAGCATGGGCAATAAAGAACGTGTGCCTGCGGGTGAGTTCCAGATTATGAGCGCCGGGACCGGGATCCGTCACTCTGAGTACAACGCCAGCCAGACCGAACCGCTGCGCCTGTACCAGATTTGGATTATTCCAGAAAAAACCGGGATCGCGCCGCGCTACGATCAGCGCCGTTTTGATGCTCCTCAGGGGCGCCAACTGGTGCTTTCTCCGGATGCACGCGACGGTTCACTGAAGGTTTATCAGGATATGGAACTGTCCCGCTGGGCTCTGGCAAAAGATGAGCAGTCGGTGTATCAGATCCCGGCCGACCGCCGCGTCTGGATCCAGGTCGTAAAAGGCGATGTGTCCATTAACGGTACCCAGGCAAAAACCAGCGACGCGATCGCGGTCTGGGATGAACAAGCGATTTCCGTTCACGCCAACGAAGCGAGCGAGATCCTGCTGTTCGATCTGCCTCCGGTATAAACGTTACCCGTCACAACCCGCCCCTGAAAAAGGGGCGGGTTTTCTTTTGTCCGTGCTAAACTCGGCTGTCGAAACTTCACAAGTCGCGCAGGACAATGAAAAAGAAAAGACCGGTACTACAGGATGTTGCAGATCGCGTTGGGGTGACCAAAATGACGGTCAGCCGTTTTTTACGCAACCCGGATCAGGTGTCTGCCGCGCTGCAGGTTAAAATTGCCGCCGCGTTAGATGAACTGGGCTATATCCCGAATCGTGCGCCGGATATCCTTTCTAATTCAACCAGCCGGGCCATTGGTGTCCTGCTGCCTTCCCTGACCAATCAGGTGTTCGCTGAAGTGCTGCGCGGCATTGAAAACGTCATTGATGCCCACGGTTACCAGACCATGCTCGCCCACTACGGCTATAAGCCGGAGCTGGAGCAGGAGCGTCTGGAATCCATGCTGTCCTGGAATATTGACGGCCTGATCCTGACCGAGCGCAACCACACGCCCAGAACGCTGAAAATGATTGAAGTCGCCGGGATCCCGGTGGTGGAGCTGATGGACAGTGTCTCTCCTTGTCTGGATATTGCCGTGGGGTTTGATAACTTCGAGGCGGCTCGGCAAATGACGGCCAGTATTATCGCCCGTGGCCATAAACACGTTGCCTATCTGGGCGCCCGCCTCGACGAACGTACCCTCATCAAGCAAAAAGGCTACGAGCAGGCGATGCTCGACGCCGGACTGACGCCGTACAGCGTGATGATTGAAAACTCCTCGTCTTATTCCACCGGTATTGAGCTGTTGCGCCAGGCAAAACGTGAATATCCACAGCTCGACAGCATCTTCTGCACTAACGATGACTTAGCGATTGGTGCGGCGTTTGAATGCCAGCGTCAGGGGCTGCGTATTCCGGAAGATATGGCGATTGCCGGTTTCCACGGCCACGATATCGGGCAGGTGATGGAGCCGCGGCTGGCGAGCGTGCTGACCCCGCGAGAGCGCATGGGGCGTATCGGCGCGGAGCGTCTGCTGGCTCGTATTCGTGGTGAAATCATTACCCCGAAAATGCTGGATTTAGGCTTTACGCTGTCGCCTGGGGGCTCGATCTAGGCCAAAACTTTTATTTGATGCAGCTCACACTTATACACTTTGCAAGCTAATGGTTATTGCTTAATGGTCAGCCAGGCAGGAAAATGTTATCGGTAACAGTTACCCGTAACAAAACCAGGCGCATTGCTTTGTGTCAGAGTCGGAGCCATCATGAGCACTACTAACCACGACCACCACATTTACGTCCTGATGGGCGTCTCCGGCAGCGGTAAATCCGCCGTTGCCAGTGAAGTTGCCCATCGGCTGAACGCCGCGTTTCTTGACGGCGACTTCCTGCATCCCCGCAGCAACATCCTGAAAATGGCCTCCGGCGAGCCGCTGAACGACGACGACCGTACCCCGTGGCTGAAAGCGTTGAACGACGCCGCGTTTGCGATGCAGCGCACCAACAAGGTTTCGCTGATCGTCTGCTCGGCGCTGAAAAAGCACTATCGCGACCTGCTGCGTGACGGTAACCCGAACCTCTCCTTCATCTACATGAAAGGCGATTTCGAAGTGATCGAAAACCGCCTGAAGGCGCGTAAAGGCCACTTCTTTAAAACCCAGATGCTGGTTACCCAATTCGAAACCCTGCAAGAACCGCAGGCGGATGAAAAAGACGTGTTGATCGTGGATATCGATCAGCCGCTGGACGGCGTTGTCGCCAGCACCCTCGCATTAATCAACAAAGGCAGCGCAGAGTGAGTACATTAACGCTTGTTTTAACCGCGGTCGGCTCCGTGCTGCTCCTGCTGTTTTTAGTAATGAAGGCGCGTATGCACGCCTTCGTGGCTTTGATGGTGGTTTCTATTGGTGCCGGGCTTTTCTCCGGCATGCCGCTCGACAAAATCGCCGACACCATGCAGAAAGGCATGGGCGGTACGCTGGGCTTTCTGGCGATTGTGGTCGCCCTCGGTGCGATGTTCGGTAAAATTTTGCATGAAACCGGCGCGGTGGATCAGATTGCCGTCAAAATGCTGAAGTCCTTCGGCCACAGCCGCGCGCACTACGCGATTGGCCTGGCGGGCCTGATTTGCGCGCTGCCCCTGTTCTTTGAAGTGGCTATCGTGCTGCTGATTAGCGTCGCGTTTTCGATGGCGCGTCATACCGGGACAAACCTGGTGAAACTGGTGATCCCTTTGTTTGCCGGCGTCGCTGCCGCTGCGGCGTTCCTGCTGCCTGGGCCCGCGCCGATGCTGCTGGCCTCCCAGATGCACGCTGACTTTGGCTGGATGATCCTGATTGGCCTGTGCGCCGCGATCCCGGGCATGATTATCGCCGGGCCGCTGTTCGGGAACTTCATCAGCAAGTTTGTTGAGCTGAAAATTCCGGATGACATCTCCGAGCCGCACCTGGGGGAAGGCAAGCTGCCGTCCTTTGGCTTCAGCCTGTCGCTGATTCTGCTGCCGCTGGTGCTGGTTGGCCTGAAAACGATTGCCGCTCGCTTTACCGCGCCAGGCTCTTCGCTGTACGAATGGCTGGAGTTCATTGGCCACCCGTTCACCGCGATTCTGGTGGCTTGCCTGGTGGCTATTTATGGCCTGGCCTATCGTCAGGGCATGGATAAAGAAAAAGTGATGGCGGTATGCGGCCAGGCGCTGCAGCCGGCGGGCATTATCCTGCTGGTTATCGGTGCCGGTGGCGTGTTCAAACAGGTGCTGGTGGACTCCGGCGTGGGCCCGGCATTGGGCGAAGCGCTGACCGGTATGGGCCTGCCTATCGCGATTACCTGCTTCGTGCTGGCGGCGGCGGTACGTATTATTCAGGGCTCCGCAACCGTGGCCTGTCTGACGGCGGTTGGTCTGGTGATGCCGGTTATCGAGCAACTGAATTATAACGGCGCTCAAATGGCAGCCCTGTCGATTTGTATCGCCGGTGGCTCTATCGTGGTGAGTCACGTAAATGACGCCGGCTTCTGGCTGTTCGGCAAGTTTACCGGCGCGTCTGAAGCACAAACGCTGAAGACCTGGACGATGATGGAAACCATCCTCGGCACCACCGGGGCGATTGTCGGGATGATTGCGTTCAGCCTGCTGTCCTAATCTCTCGTCTGAACCTGCTAAAAACACCCGGCAATTGCCGGGTGTTTTGCTTTTACGGGTTAAGCTTCGCTCTTCCCGTGACGCTTTTACTCCCTGGTAAATAAGGGAGCACCGCATGAAAAAATTACTCTTCTTACTGTTATTGCCGCTGTTAACCGGCTGCGCGACGCTGGCTAGCAATAATGACGCCACGGTGTATATCGACAGTACGCCAAAGAGCGCCGCCTTTACGATTTTTGATGGCAAGGGAGAGATTGCCGTGCAGGGCATCACCCCACAGTCCGTGACGCTTAAAAAGACGGACGGCAGCTACTTTGGGAAGAAAAACTACACGTTGATGCTAAAACATGAAGGGTATTACTCCCTGTCGCTACCGCTGGAAACCCGTTTTAGCAACTGGTATCTCTTCGGCAACATTATCTTCTTCGGCGTGCCGGGATGGCTGATTGTCGATCCATTCTTTGGCGGCATGTATACGCTGAAGCAGGAAAATCTTCATCTCTTGCTGCGTGCATGCCAGCCGGGGCCGTATCGGTATATGTGTTCGTGAGGGGGAAATAGGGGGTTAGGAGCAGGACTCGATTCGTCCCCTCTCCCTTTTAGGGAGAGGGTTAGGGTGAGGGGTGGTCTTACCCCCGCATCCACGTTCTGATCCCATCCAGGAACATCTGGGTGGAAATCATAATCAGCACCAGCCCCATCAGACGCTCCAGAGCGTTCACCCCTTTCTCACCCAACAGGCGCAGGAACAGGGAAGACTGCAGCAAAATCGCCACGGTACCGCCCCAGGCCAGCATCAGCGCGGCGACTAAATGCCCCATCTGGTTTGGATACTGGTGCGATAGCAGCATCAGCGTCGCCAGCAGAGAAGGGCCGGCAACCAGCGGAATCGCCAGAGGGACGATAAACGGTTCCTCGCCCGCAGGCAGGCCGGATGAACTGCCTTCCTGGCCCGGGAAAATCATCTTGATGGCGATAAGGAACAGAATGATGCCGCCTGAAATCGACACGGTTTCAGCGCGCAAATTCAGGAAACCGAGAATTTTTTCGCCGGCAAACAGGAAGATAAGCATCAGCAGCAGAGCAATAAGCAGTTCGCGGATCATAATGGCCCGGCGACGCTTTGGCTCCGTGTGTTTTAGGACCGACATAAAGATCGGCAAGTTACCCAGCGGGTCCATAATCAGGATCAGGAGTACCGCGGCGGATATGATTTCAGTCATCTGTTTTCCCCAAAAACTGGCAAGTTGTTTCTATTAATAAGCTTTGTTTCTGACACGGTGGATATCATTGATTAATTTCACTTGCGACTTTGGCTGCATTTTGTAAGGTGGAGTGATGTTCTGGCCCACGGCCAGCGCTTACACACGCAATCATCTCTGCAGGATTAAGTCGCTATGAAAAATGTTGGTTTTATTGGCTGGCGCGGTATGGTCGGCTCTGTACTCATGCAACGCATGGTGGAAGAGCGCGATTTTGACGCCATTCGTCCGGTTTTCTTCTCCACTTCCCAGCTTGGGCAGGCAGCCCCTACGTTTGCCGGCACCACCGGCGGTACACTGCAGGACGCATTTGATCTGGAAGCGCTGAAGGCGCTGGATATCATCGTGACCTGCCAGGGCGGCGATTATACCAACGAAATCTATCCAAAGCTCCGTGAAAGCGGCTGGCAGGGTTACTGGATCGACGCAGCTTCTTCTCTACGCATGAAAGATGACGCGATTATTATCCTCGACCCGGTGAACCAGCACGTTATTCAGGAAGGCCTGAACAACGGCGTGAAAACCTTCGTCGGCGGCAACTGTACCGTCAGCCTGATGCTGATGTCCCTGGGCGGCCTGTTTGCCAATGACCTCGTTGACTGGGTTTCTGTGGCAACTTACCAGGCGGCGTCCGGCGGCGGCGCGCGTCACATGCGCGAACTGCTGAACCAAATGGGCCAGCTGTACGGTGAAGTTTCCTCCGAACTGGCAAATCCGGCTTCCGCCATTCTTGATATCGAACGTAAAGTCACCGAGCTTGGCCGTAGCGGCAAACTGCCGGTGGATAACTTCGGCGTGCCGCTGGCCGGCAGTCTGATCCCGTGGATCGACAAGCAGCTCGACAACGGCCAGAGCCGTGAAGAGTGGAAAGGTCAGGCCGAAACCAACAAAATTCTTGCGACCTCTTCCGTTATCCCGGTTGACGGTTTGTGCGTGCGCGTAGGCGCGCTGCGCTGCCATAGCCAGGCGTTCACCATCAAGCTGAAGAAAGACGTTTCTATTCCGACCGTGGAAGAACTGCTGGCCGCGCACAACCCGTGGGCGAAAGTGGTGCCAAACGACCGCGAAATTACCATGCGTGAGCTGACGCCTGCCGCGGTAACCGGCACGCTGTCTACGCCAGTTGGCCGCCTGCGCAAGCTGAACATGGGGCCGGAGTACCTTTCCGCCTTCACCGTTGGTGACCAGTTGCTGTGGGGCGCCGCTGAACCGCTGCGCAGAATGCTGCGGTCACTTGCATAATTACACTTTTTTACCAGAGGGGCCTTGTGGCCCCTCTTTTTTTGCCCGCAATTTAAGGTACAACGAAAGTCATTAATTAATTTCACGAGGAGTCGAGAAAGCGTTGGCTATGCTTAAGTCATCACGCGCAAGCGTTTTGGTGAGTATTGGGCGAACTGGCTTACAGGAGTTGCGCGCCGTTCGTCAGGGTCAATGATAAGTGTCGTATCCGCACGCAGGCGTAGGGCGGGTCATCGGTGACACATAAAAAAGGAAAATGCCATGTCTGTTCTGCCGGAAAAAGACGTGATTAATGCGCTAATTGCGGGTCATTTTGCCGATCCGTTTTCCCTGCTGGGGATGCACCAAACCGACGCCGGACTTGAAGTCCGGGCGCTGCTGCCTGACGCCACCGAAGTGTGGGTGATAGAGCCTAAGACCGGACGCAAAGTTGCCCAGCTCGACTGCCTCGATTTCCGCGGCTTTTTCTGTGGGCTGATTCCTCGCCGTAAAAACACTTTTCGCTACCAGCTTGCCGTTGTCTGGCATGGTCAGGAAAACCTGATCGACGATCCTTACCGTTTTGGCCCTCTGATTCAGGAGCTGGATAGCTGGCTGCTCTCAGAAGGGACTCATTTGCGCCCTTACGAAACGCTGGGCGCGCATGCCGAGACAATGGACGGCGTGACCGGAACGCGTTTCTCGCTTTGGGCACCTAACGCCCGGCGTGTCTCCGTCGTGGGGCAGTTTAACTATTGGGATGGCCGCCGCCACCCAATGCGGCTGCGGCGAGAAAGCGGTATTTGGGAACTGTTTATTCCAGGGGCGCACAGCGGCCAGCTCTATAAGTTCGAGCTGCTGGATGCCGAAGGGCAGCTGCGTATTAAAGCCGATCCTTACGCTTTTGAAGCGCAAATGCGCCCCGAAACGGCCTCGCTGATTTGTGGCCTGCCGGAGAAAACCACGCTCAGCCCCGAGCGGCAAAAAGCTAACGGCTTTGATCAACCCATCTCAATTTATGAGGTGCACCTCGGCTCGTGGCGCCGCCACACCGACAATAACTTCTGGCTCAGCTACCGAGAACTGGCGGATCAGCTCATTCCGTACGTCAAAGAGATGGGCTTTACCCATCTTGAACTGCTGCCGGTTAACGAACATCCGTTTGACGGCAGCTGGGGCTACCAGCCGCAGGGGCTTTACGCCCCGACGCGCCGTTTTGGCACACGCGACGACTTTCTTTATCTGATAGGCGCGGCCCACGAAGCCGGGCTTAACGTTCTGCTGGACTGGGTGCCGGGCCATTTTCCGACGGACGATGCCGGGCTGGCGAAGTTTGACGGCACTGCGCTGTATGAGCACGGCGATCCGCGCGAGGGCTATCACCAGGACTGGAACACGCTGATTTACAACTATGGTCGCCGGGAAGTCAGCAACTATCTGGTGGGCAACGCGCTCTACTGGATTGAGCGGTTTGGCATTGACGGCCTGCGCGTGGATGCCGTGGCCTCGATGATTTATCGCGACTATAGCCGGGAAAGCGGAAAATGGGTTCCGAATGAGTACGGCGGGCGTGAGAACCTTGAAGCCATTGAGTTTCTGCGTAGCACTAACCGAATCATCGGCGAGCAAACGCCGGGCGCGGTGACCATGGCGGAAGAATCCACCGATTTTGCCGGCGTTTCTCGCCCACCGAGCATGGGCGGGCTAGGGTTCTGGTTTAAGTGGAATCTGGGCTGGATGCACGACACGCTCGATTACATGAAGCTCGACCCGGTATACCGGCAGCACCACCACGACAAAATGACCTTCGGCATGCTGTATAACGGCACCGAAAATTTCGTGCTGCCGCTGTCGCACGATGAAGTCGTGCACGGCAAGAAATCGATTCTCGACCGTATGCCGGGGGACGCCTGGCAGAAGTTCGCCAATCTTCGCGCGTACTACGGCTGGATGTGGGCATTTCCGGGCAAAAAGCTGCTGTTTATGGGCAACGAATTTGCCCAGGGGCGAGAGTGGAACCACGACAGCAGCCTCGACTGGCACCTGCTGCAGGGGGGCGATAACTGGCACCACGGCGTGCAGCGTCTGGTGCGCGACCTGAATCATACTTATCGACGTCACGCGGCATTGCATCAGTTGGATTTCGACGGCTACGGTTTTGAATGGCTGGTGGTGGAAGATAAGGCTAATTCAGTCTTTGTTTTCGTGCGGCGAGATGCCGAAGGCAATGAAGTGATTGTCGCCAGCAATTTTACGCCGGTGCCGCGTTACCATTATCGCTTCGGGGTTAATCAGCCAGGGCGCTGGCGCGAAGAGCTGAATACCGACTCCATGCACTACCATGGCAGCAACGCCGGCAATAGCGGGACGGTGCGCAGTGAAGCGGTGCCGAGCCACGGCCGCGACCATTCTCTGTGCATTACGCTACCGCCGCTGTCCACGCTCTGGTTGATCCGTGAGGGGGACGCATGACGCAGCTTACCCAAGGCAGCCCGGCCCCTTTCGGGGCGTATTTCGACGGTAAAGGCGTTAACTTCACGCTCTATTCTGTCCATGCGGAAAAGGTCGAGCTGTGCCTGTTCGACGAGCACGGCCACGAGCGCCGCTATGACATGCCTTCGCGCTCCGGGGATATCTGGCACGGCTATTTGCCGGATGGCAAGCCGGGGCTGCTTTATGGCTATCGGGTTCATGGGCCCTGGGAGCCGGAACAGGGCCACCGCTTCAACCCCGCGAAGCTGCTGCTCGATCCCTGCGCCCGCGTGGTCGTGGGCGGGGCCGAAGATCATCCGCATTTTCACTGCGGCTACGATGAGCCCAACCTTGAAGACAGTGCCCCGCACATGGCGAAGTGCGTAGTGGTCAGAGAGAAATTTGACTGGGAAGACGACCAGCCGCTCCGAACGCCGTGGGGCAACACGGTTATCTACGAGGCTCACGTTCGCGGGCTGACGCTGCTCCACCCCGGTATCCCGGAAGAGTTGCGTGGCACCTATGCGGCACTGGGGCACCCGGTGATGATCGACTACTTCAGGCGCCTGGGCATTACGGCACTTGAGCTGCTGCCCGTGGCGCATTTTGTTACCGAACCCCGCATTTCGCAGCTTGGGCTGAGTAACTATTGGGGCTACAACCCCCGCGCTTTCTATGCCGTTGAAAGCTACTACGCGATAGACCAGAACCCCCATAACGCGGCCAATGAGCTGCGAGGCGCTATCAAGGCGCTGCATCAGGCCGGCATTGAAGTGATCCTCGACATTGTGCTGAACCACAGCGCAGAGCTGGACAAAGATGGCCCAACCCTGTCGCTGAGCGGAATCGACAACCGTAGCTATTATTGGTTAATGGACAACGGCGATTACCAGAACTGGACCGGCTGCGGGAACACTCTGAATCTCAGCACGCCGGGCGTGGTTGCCCAGATGATCGACTGCCTGCGCTACTGGGTAGACAGTTTTCATGTGGATGGTTTCCGTTTCGATCTGGCTTCGGTGATGGGACGCACGCCGGAATTTCATCAGGATGCCCCGCTGTTTGAGGCGATCAAAAACGATCCTCACCTGTCGCGGGTGAAGCTGATTGCCGAGCCCTGGGACATCGGCCAGGGGGGTTATCAGGTCGGTAATTTTCCACCGCTGTTTGCCGAATGGAACGATCATTTCAGGGACGGGATGCGTCGCTTCTGGCTCCAGCAGGATCTCTCTTTAGGCGGCTTCGCCTGCCGCTTTGCCGGCTCGAGCGACGTTTATCGGCACGGCGAAAGGCTGCCCTCCACCAGCATTAATTTAATCACCGCTCATGATGGTTTTACGCTGCGGGATTGCGTAAGTTTTAATCAGAAGCATAACGAAGCCAACGGCGAAGATAACCGCGACGGCACCAACAGCAACTTTAGTAATAACTATGGGTTTGAAGGGCTTGAAGCCAGCCTGATTACCAAGGAACGGCGTCGTGACAGCGTGCATGCGTTGCTCACCACGCTGCTGCTCTCACAGGGAACGCCGATGCTGCTGGCTGGGGATGAACACGGCCACAGCCAGCACGGCAACAACAATGCCTACTGCCAGGACAATGTTCTGACCTGGCTTGACTGGGAGCAGGGAAACGACGGTTTGACCACCTTTACCGCGGCGCTCCTTCAGCTACGGCAGGTTATCCCGGCGCTGACCGCCAATCGCTGGTGGGAAGAGGGAGATGACAACGTTCGCTGGCTGAACAAAGAGGCGCAGCCCCTGAGCGCCGATGAGTGGCAAAACGGCGTACACCGCCTGCAAATCCAGCTGTCCGACCGCTGGCTTATCGCAATTAACGCGACCGAAGAAGTTGCGGACATCGTTCTACCTGAGGGGGAATGGCGCGCCGTTCCTCCGTTTGCCGGAGAGGACAACCCGGTCGTGATGGTTGTATGGCATGGTCCCGCGCACGGAGTTTGCGTGTTCCACAAGTCATGAAAAAGGAGTTCGTTATGGTCAGGTTTGAGAAAAACGATCCGCTGATGCTGGCCCGCCAGTTGCCCATCAAATCCGTTGCGTTAATTCTGGCCGGTGGCCGCGGGACTCGGCTGAAGGATCTCACGTCGACGCGCGCCAAGCCTGCGGTCCATTTTGGCGGCAAGTTCCGCATTATTGATTTTGCGTTGTCCAACTGCATTAATTCCGGTATTCGCCGCATTGGGGTGATAACTCAGTATCAATCGCACACCCTGGTGCAGCATATCCAGCGCGGCTGGTCTTTTTTTAGCGAAGAGATGAACGAGTTTGTGGATTTGCTCCCCGCCCAGCAGCGTGTGCACGGTGAGAACTGGTATCGCGGGACGGCGGATGCCGTAACCCAGAACCTCGACATTATTCGCCGCTACGACGCCGAATATGTAGTGATCCTGGCCGGGGACCACATCTACAAGCAGGACTATTCGCGCATGCTTATCGATCACGTCGAGAAGGGCGCGCGCTGCACCGTTGCCTGCATGCCGGTGCCGGTGCAGGAAGCGTCGGCGTTTGGCGTTATGGCGGTGGACGCTGACGAAAAAATTATCGATTTCGTGGAGAAGCCGGAAAACCCACCCACGATGCCCAACGACAGCAGTAAGTCTCTTGCCAGCATGGGCATTTACATTTTTGATGCGGATTACCTGTTCAGGCTTCTGGAAGAAGATGACCAGGATGAAAACTCCAGCCACGACTTTGGCAAAGACATTATCCCGAAAATTACCCGCGCGGGAGAAGCCTACGCCCACCCGTTCCCGCTCTCCTGCGTACAGTCCGATCCTAACGCCGAACCTTACTGGCGCGATGTGGGTACGCTGGAGGCCTACTGGAAAGCGAACCTTGACCTGGCCTCGGTGATGCCGGAACTGGATATGTATGACCAGGCCTGGCCGATCCGCACCCATATGGAGCCGCTACCGCCCGCTAAATTCGTCCAGGATCGCTCCGGCAGCCACGGTATGACGCTGAATTCGCTGGTGTCCGGCGGCTGCATTATTTCCGGCTCGGTGGTCGTGCAGTCGGTGCTGTTTCCTCGGGTGCGTATCAACTCGTTCTGCAACATCGATTCTTCCGTCCTGCTGCCAGACGTCATTGTTGGGCGTTCCTGTCGATTACGACGCTGCATTATCGACCGCGCCTGCGTGATCCCTGAGGGGATGGTGGTTGGCGAAAATGCCGAAGAGGACGCCCGCCGTTTTTATCGCTCTGAAGAGGGCATTGTACTGGTCACGCGTGAGATGCTGGCGAAGCTGCAGGGCTGAAGCGCGTAGAAGATTGGCCTGCGCACGGTGATGCCGTGCGCGGTTATTTTATCGTTCGGCGTTGCCTGATGATTAAGACACAGCGCCGCGACTTTCCACATGGGAGCGATAATGCAGGTCTTACATGTCTGTTCCGAGATGTTTCCTTTACTGAAGACAGGCGGTCTGGCGGATGTCCTGGGCGCTTTGCCAGCGGCACAGATTGCCGGGGGCGTCGATACGCGCGTCCTGCTGCCCGCTTTTCCGGATGTGCGCCGAGGAATCGAAGATATCCAGGTGGTTGCCCACCGACAGACGTTCGCGGGTGCCATGCGCCTGCTCTACGGCCACTACAACGGCGTTGGCGTTTACCTGATTGACGCCCCCCATCTTTATGAACGCCCGGGAAGCCCATACCACGACACCAACCAGTTTGCTTATCAGGACAACGTGCTGCGCTTTGCGCTGCTTGGCTGGGTTGGGGCGGAAATGGCCTGTGGCCTGGATCCTTTCTGGCATCCGGATGTGGTGCATGCTCACGACTGGCACGCCGGGCTGGCTCCGGCCTACCTCGAAGTACGCGGACGGCCAGCGAAGTCAGTATTTACCGTACATAACCTCGCCTATCAGGGAATGTTCTATGCCCATCACTTAAGTGAAATCGATTTGCCGTGGTGGGTCTACGACATGAACGGGCTGGAATTCCACGGGCAGATTTCGTACCTGAAGGCCGGCCTTTACTATGCCGACCACATCACCGCCGTCAGCCCAACCTATGCGCGGGAGATTACCGATCCGCACTTTGCCTATGGCATGGAAGGGCTGCTGCGCCAGCGCCAGCGTGAAGGGCGTCTGTCGGGCATTTTAAACGGCGTGGACGATAAGATTTGGAACCCGGAAAGCGATCTGCTGCTGGCCTCACGGTATAACCGCGATTCACTGGAGGAGAAAGCTGAAAACAAACGCCAGCTGCAGGTGGCTATGGGGCTGAAGGTCAACGATAAAGTTCCGCTGTTCGCGGTGGTCAGTCGGTTAACCAACCAAAAAGGGCTGGATCTGGTGCTTGAGGCACTGCCTGGATTGCTGGAGCAGGGCGGCCAGCTGGCGCTGCTGGGCGCCGGGGATTCCGTGCTGCAGGAAGGCTTCCTGGCGGCGGCGGCTGAACATCCCGGCCAGGTCGGCGTCCAGATTGGCTATCACGAGGCATTCTCTCACCGCATCATGGGCGGTGCCGACGTGATTTTAGTCCCGAGCCGCTTTGAGCCCTGCGGCTTAACGCAGCTCTACGGCCTGAAATATGGCACGTTGCCGCTGGTGCGGCGAACCGGTGGCCTTGCCGATACCGTGTCTGATACTTCTCTTGAGAATCTGGCTGACGGTGTGGCAACCGGTTTTGTATTTGAAGACAGTAATGCCTGGTCGCTGCTCCGTGCGATCCGGCGTGCTTTCGTGCTGTGGTCCCGCCCGTCGCTGTGGCGTTTTGTGCAGCGGCAGGCAATGAATATGGATTTTAGCTGGCAGGTAGCGGCGCAGTCATACCGCGACCTTTATCAACGCTTGATGTAATTACCCATACACCAGGAATCACTGATATGAACGCACCCTTTTCCTATGCATCACCCACGCTGAGCGTCGAGGCGCTTAAACACTCGATTGCCTATAAGCTGATGTTTACGGTGGGGAAAGACCCTGCCATCGCCAATAAACACGAGTGGCTTAACGCCACGCTCTTTGCCGTGCGCGACAGGCTGGTGGAGCGCTGGCTGCGTTCCAACCGCGCCCAGCTCTCGCAGGAAGTCCGTCAGGTTTACTACCTGTCGATGGAGTTTCTTATCGGGCGCACGTTGTCGAACGCGCTGCTTTCCCTCGGCATTTATGAAGATGTGAAGAACGCCCTCGAAGAGATGGGGCTGGACCTGGAAGAGTTGATTGATGAGGAGAACGACCCCGGCCTTGGCAACGGTGGTCTGGGGCGCCTCGCCGCCTGTTTCCTCGATTCGCTGGCCACTCTGGGGCTGCCGGGGCGTGGCTACGGCATTCGCTACGACTACGGGATGTTCAAGCAGAATATCGTCGATGGCCGCCAAAAAGAGTCGCCGGATTACTGGCTCGAATACGGTAACCCGTGGGAGTTTAAGCGCCACAATACGCGCTATAAGGTGCGTTTCGGTGGGCGTATACAGCAGGAAGGAAAAAAGGCTCGCTGGGTCGAAACCGAAGAGATCCTCGCGGTAGCCTATGACCAGATTATTCCGGGCTACGACACCGATGCGACTAACACGTTAAGGCTGTGGAACGCTCAGGCGAGCAGCGAGATCAACCTCGGTAAGTTTAACCAGGGCGATTACTTCGCGGCGGTGGAAGATAAAAACCACTCTGAAAACGTGTCCCGCGTGCTTTATCCCGATGACTCCACCTATTCGGGGCGCGAGCTTCGCCTGCGTCAGGAGTATTTCCTGGTCTCGTCCACCATGCAGGACATCCTGAGCCGCCACTATCAGCTGCATAAAACCTACGCCAACCTTGCGGATAAAATTGCGATTCACCTGAATGACACTCACCCGGTACTGTCGATTCCGGAGCTGATGCGGCTGCTGATTGACGAGCATAAGTTTGAATGGGAAGAGGCGTTCGAGGTGACCTGTCAGGTCTTCTCATACACCAACCACACGCTGATGAGCGAGGCGCTGGAAACCTGGCCGGTAGACATGCTCGGCAAGATCCTGCCGCGCCATCTGCAGATAATCTTTGAGATTAACGACTACTTCCTGAAAACCCTGCAGGAGCAGTACCCGAACGATACCGGGCTGCTGGGCAGGGCATCTATTATCGATGAATCCAACGGCAGGCGCGTGCGTATGGCCTGGCTCGCGGTGGTGGTCAGCCACAAGGTGAATGGCGTGTCGGAACTGCACTCCAACCTGATGGTGCAATCCCTGTTTGCCGACTACGCCAGTATCTTCCCGATGCGTTTTAGTAACAAAACGAACGGCGTAACGCCGCGTCGCTGGCTCGCGCTGGCGAACCCTGCGTTGTCTGAAGTACTGGATGAGAATATCGGGCAGACCTGGCGGACCGACTTAAGCCAGCTGAACGACCTGAAGCAGCATATCGACTACCCGACGGTGCATCAGGCGGTGCGCAAGGCCAAGCTCGCCAATAAAAAACGGCTGGCGACGTATATCGGGCAGCAGCTCAACGTGGTGGTGAACCCGGATGCTTTGTTCGACGTGCAGATTAAGCGCATTCACGAATATAAGCGCCAGCTTATGAACGTACTGCATGTGATCGCCCGCTATAACCGCATCAAGGCCGATCCGGAGGCGGAGTGGGTGCCCCGCGTGAATATTTTTGCCGGTAAAGCGGCGTCGGCCTACTACATGGCGAAGCATATTATTCATCTCATCAACGACGTCGCGGAGGTGATCAACAACGATCCGCTGGTCAAAGATAAGCTGAAAGTAGTGTTTATCCCTAACTACAGCGTCAGTCTCGCCCAGCTGATTATCCCGGCAGCCGATCTCTCGGAGCAAATATCGCTGGCGGGAACCGAGGCTTCCGGCACCAGTAACATGAAGTTTGCCCTGAACGGGGCGCTGACTATCGGCACGCTGGATGGCGCCAACGTTGAAATGCTCGATCACGTCGGCAAGGACAACATCTTTATTTTTGGCAATACCGCAGAAGAGGTGGAGGCGCTCCGCAGTAAGGGCTACAACCCTCGGGAGTATTACGAGAAGGATGAAGAGCTACGCCAGGTGCTGACGCAAATCGCGACGGGGGCATTCAGCCCCGGAGAGCCGGGGCGTTATCGGGACTTAGTCGATTCGCTAATTAATTTTGGCGATCACTATCAGGTGCTGGCGGATTACCGCAGTTATGTGGACTGCCAGGACAAGGTGGATGAGGTTTACCGGCAGCCGGAGGAGTGGACCATCCGCACCATGCATAATATCGCTAACATGGGCTATTTCTCGTCCGACAGGACGATTCAGGAGTACGCCGACGAGATTTGGCATATTAAGCCAGTGAGATTGTAGTTTGCCCCTCACCCTAACCCTCTCCCCACGGGGGAGAGGGGATCAGAACGGCAGTATACCTTTCCCCCCTCTCCCTTTTAGGGAGAGGGCCGGGGTGAGGGTAAAACTCAGCACAGCTCCAGCTGCACGTTATTCTCTTTGATCACCTGCATTACACCCGCCGGCGGTACCACGTCGGTGTACACGGTATCCACCAGGCTAATACTGCCCAGATTCACCATCGCATTGCGGCCAAATTTCGAATGGTCTACTACCAACAGCACGCTGCGAGAGTTTTCGATAATCGCGCGTTTGGTGCGAACCTCGTGATAGTCGAACTCAAGCAGCGAGCCATCGCTGTCGATGCCGCTGATACCGAGAATGCCAAAATCGAGGCGGAACTGGGAAATAAAGTCCAGCGTGGCCTCTCCGATAATGCCGCCATCGCGGCTGCGCAGCTTACCGCCGGCCAGGATGATACGGAAATCTTCTTTCGCCATCAGCGTGTTCGCCACGTTGAGATTGTTGGTCACAATGCGCAGATTGCTGTGATTAAGCAGCGCATGTGCCACTGCCTCTGGCGTAGTGCCGATGTCGATAAACAGCGTAGCGCCGTTCGGTATTTGGCTGGCAACCTTCTGCGCAATACGCTCTTTTTCCGCGGTTTGCGTTGCTTTTCGGTCGTGCCACGGGGTGTTAACCGAGCTGGAAGGCAGGGCCGCCCCGCCGTGGTGGCGCAGAATCATGTTCTGATCGGCCAGGTCATTTAAATCCCGGCGGATGGTTTGCGGGCTGACGGCAAACTGTTCCACCAACTCTTCGGTACTGACGTATCCCTGCTGCTTAACCAGCTCAATAATCGCGTCATGACGTTGTGTCTGCTTCACAAGCTACTCCAGCATTGTTATGTTCGTTTTCGCGCATTCAGGGTATCTACCAGCGCCATCGCCAGCCCGACCAGCATGCCGGTCAAGTGTGCTGGAATGACAGATGACTGAGTAAATACCTCAATAACTAACCAAATCACCGCAAACGCCAGGAGCCCGCGCTGCATCTGAATGCCGCTTTCGGGATCGCGCTCTCCGCGCAGCCAGACATAACCCATCAGCGCAAAGACCGTGCCTGACAGGCCGCCAAACAGCGGGCCGGTAAATTTCGCCTGCATAAAACCGCTCAACAGGGTGGAAATAAGCGTCAGCGTCAGCAGTTTGCCGGTGCCGAGGCGTTTTTCCAGCGCGCCGCCTAAATACCACCACCATAGTAGGTTAAAGAGGATATGCAGCAAGGAGAAATGCAGTAATCCGTGCGTGAAATAACGCCAAAACTCAAAGCGCTGCTCGGGCACAAGTGGCCAGCCGAGCACGGAGATCACCGGGCCGAAACCCGCGATATTGAGCAGGACAAACAGCGCGATGCACACGCCGATGACGATAAGCGTCAGCGGGCCGGCGCGCTCTTTGATGGTGGCGAAAAACGGATAGCGTTTATAGCTGAAACCCACGCCGCTGTGGCCGGTACTCCAGCTGGCGGCCTGGTAGCGCGGGTCGTCAGGGTTCGCGACGAACTTTTCCAGCTCGGCGCGAACATATTGCACCTGGCTTTCATCGGCCAGCCAGACATCGCTTTGCGTATGCTGCTGAACGGTAAGAACAACGCCCTGAGTTGCCATGTAGTCGACAAAAGCCTGCGCCACGCGCGGGTTGGCGAAAGAGGTAATCATGATCATGAAAGTTTAACCAACTTCGTCTATTTACCCGTCATACTTCGAGCCGGAGGAGCATCGTCTTCCTGCGACTCAAATTATTCAGGGTAAAGCTTTTATTAAGGCAGCAGTATACCTGCAGGGAGCAATAAGGGCTGAACTTTACGCGTCGTGAGCGACTTCAGCCGGGAAATGGCGGTGCCAGGCGTCAAAACCGCCATCGATGCTGTAAACCTGGTCATAGCCTTGCTGTAGCAAATATTGGGCAGCGCCTTTGCTGCTATTGCCGTGGTAGCACATCACCATCACCGGCGTGTCGAAGTCGGTTTGTTGCATAAAGTTCACCAGCGTGTCGTTGGTGAGGTGGTAAGCCCCCGGCGTGTGTCCCATGGCAAAGCTCTGCGGATCGCGAATATCCACCAATACCGCCTGCTGTTGCTGGAGTTTCTGGTGTGCTTCTTCCACACCAATACATTCAAATTGATCCATGGTTTTACTCGTCGAGAAAGAAAGGAAACAAGGGGCATGTTAAGGCATCGCGCCCCGCTGGCGCTGATATTAACGCCAATATGTTATCCATATCACGTAGAAATGTTTTTATTTCGTTACCAAAGCGGACGAACACTTGCTATCATGAGCGATATCGAACATTTTTGAGCTTTAACGAAAGTGCGTGAGGGCAACATGGAAACCAAAGATCTGATTGTTATTGGCGGTGGAATCAACGGCGCCGGTATTGCGGCGGATGCCGCTGGCCGCGGGTTATCCGTGTTGATGCTGGAGGGGCAGGATCTGGCCTGTGCTACCTCTTCCGCCAGCTCTAAGCTGATTCACGGCGGCCTGCGCTACCTGGAACATTATGAATTTCGCCTGGTGAGTGAGGCGCTGGCTGAACGTGAAGTGCTGTTGAAAATGGCACCGCACATTGCTTTCCCGATGCGTTTTCGTTTGCCGCACCGGCCGCACCTTCGCCCGGCATGGATGATTCGAACTGGCTTGTTTATGTACGATCATCTGGGGAAACGCACCAGTTTGCCGGCCTCTACCGGTTTGCGTTTTGGCGCAGACTCAGTGCTGAAGCCTGAGATCGTGCGCGGTTTCGAATATTCTGACTGCTGGGTGGATGATGCTCGCCTGGTGCTGGCCAACGCCCAAATGGTGACCCGCAAGGGCGGAGAAGTGAAAACCCGCACTCGCGCCACTAAAGCCACGCGTGAAAACGGGCTGTGGATCGTCGAAGCACAGGATATTGATACCGGCGAAACCTTTACCTGGCGCGCGAAAGGCCTGGTGAACGCCACCGGCCCGTGGGTGAAAACCTTCTTTGACGAAGGGCTGCACCTGCCGTCGCCTTACGGTATCCGCCTGATCAAAGGTAGCCACATTGTGGTGCCTCGCGTACATACCCAGAAGCAGGCCTACATTCTGCAAAACGAAGATAAGCGTATTGTGTTCGTGATCCCGTGGATGGATGAGTTCTCCATCATCGGTACCACAGACGTGGAATACCACGGCGACCCGAAAGCGGTGCAGATCGACGACAAAGAAGTCAGCTATCTGCTGAACGTTTACAACGCACATTTCAAAAAGACGCTGACCAAAGACGATATCGTCTGGACCTATTCAGGTGTGCGTCCGCTGTGTGACGACGAGTCTGACTCTCCGCAGGCAGTGACCCGCGATTACACCCTGGATATTCATGACGAAAATGGCCAGGCACCTCTGCTGTCGGTCTTCGGCGGTAAGCTGACGACCTACCGTAAGCTGGCCGAACATGCGCTGGATAAGCTGGAGCGTTACTACCCGAACATCGGCCCGGCATGGACCAAAGAGTGTCGTCTGCCCGGCGGTGATATCGGTGGCGATCGCGATGATTATGCGGCCAAACTGCGCCGTCGTTACGGTTTCCTGACCGAAAGTCTTGCCCGCCACCTGGCGCGTACCTACGGCAGCAACAGCGAGCTGGTGCTGGGGGAGGCCAAAAGCCTGAGCGATCTAGGGGAAGATTTTGGCCATGAGTTCTATGAAGCCGAGCTTCGCTACCTGGTTGAGCATGAGTGGGTCAGATGCGCGGAAGATGCGCTGTGGCGCCGCACCAAGCTGGGCATGTGGCTGGATGAAGAGCAGCAGGCGCGGGTGGCGCAGTGGCTGGTAAAGCAGGCGGCTAAAGCGGGATTGTCGCTGGCTTCTTAAATTACCTTGAACGCATTTGTTGATATAGGTTTGCCGGCTTGATTTATCCTCACCCTCTCCCTTCCTGGGAGAGGGAAGAAACCATATTCCCCATCGGCCGTTCCTCCCTCGCCCCCTGTGGGGAGAGGGTGCCTGGGCAGCTAAACCCCATACCCCATCATCTTCAGTAATTTCTGCGCATGCTGTACCGCGTCCTGACGGTGCGCCACGCCCAGTTTCTGGTAAAGATTGCGGATATGCGTTTTGATGGTGGTGGCGGCGACGTCCAGCTCACCAGCGATCTGCTCATTGCTGTAGCCGGAATAAATCAGCCCCAACACCTGCCATTCTCGCTGCGTCAGCGGGCTGGTGCGGATAAGCTCCGGCACTTCCGGATGATTGAGCAGACGGTTCACAAAGCTTTCGTCAAAGTGCGCAAACTTATGGCGATGATGCTGGTTTATCTCACGCAGGATGCGCTGAGCTCGGTGCTGATCCAGCTCCGGCAGCGTATTGAGCTGGATAAGCTGGCGCAGCTGCTGCGCCATCGCTTCCCCTTCAATCACAAAGTGGCTGATAAACCCGGTGCGGTTTGCCAGCGCCAGGGCTTCCAGCAACACGCGCTGCGCGTCACTTTTTCTCCCCGCCTGCCAGTAAAGCTGGTTGAGCAGCAGCAGGTTGCGGTTAAGGTCGCTCATCAGACGCAGGCTGCGGGCGTTTTCGTTTAGCTCTTCCAGCACCATTTCCGCCGGCTCGTACTCGCCCAGCAGGATTTGTACGCGGGCGATGTTACGCCACTGGCTTTGCAGGAAGTGGTTATTGGCAAATTCAGGCTTCGGCGTCTGGCGTAGCCAGTTGGCCGCCGACTTTTTATCGCCAATCATTTGCCAGTAGATCACCCGCACCTTGTCGGCGTTGGAGACCCAGTCACTGTGCCAGGGACCGTTCCCAAGCAAATTTTCAAGGCGGTTAAGGTGATTACGAGCATTATCCAGGTCACCGCGCGCCAGAGAGCATTGCACCAGCAGCGCCAGACACTGTAACTGTTGCTGCGGCTGGAAGCTGGAAAGCACCTCCATCCCGCTGCGGGCTGCCGCTTCGGCTTCATCCAGCCGGGCCCATGCCCAAAGCAGCTGCGCGCGGATACGCTGTAAAAACTCATGCAGCGGCAGCTGTTCAAGGTGCTGTTCGCGGATAAGCACAAAGGCTTTTTCCTGGGTTTCCCAGGCGGCCTGTAAGAAGCCCTGGGCGAGCAGAATTTCGCTTTGCTGAATCAGGCTCCACAGCGCGTAGTGCCAGACATCGTGGCGGCGGGCCATTTGCTCTGTCTGCTGCATAACGGAAAGCGACTTTGTCAGGTCGCCTTTGCAGTGCAGCACTTCGCCGTGCACCGAAGTGGCTACGATGCGGCTATAAAAATTGGCCAACGGCAGCATTTCCAGCGCCACCATTGCCAGGCGCTCGGCTTCCGCGGGATCGCCTGCGTTGATGGCAACCTGGGCTCTCAGGGCATTAAATTCACCGTGCAGCGTGTCGTCGATAACTAAATTCATTTCCTGCTCGGCGCGCGCGAGCAGAGTGTTCACTTCGCCGTAGCGGTGCTGGCTTTGCATCAGCCAGGCCTGCAGCAGCACAAGTTTAGGGTTTTCCAGCAGGCTTTCCCACGGCAGCGCCTTCAGCGACTCTTCCAGCAGCGTTAGCTCGCTGTGATTAAACAGTGCCCATGCGTGGCCGAGCAGAATGTCGCGCAGCATATTGGCGTCCCCTGCAGCCAGCGCGTGGTGAATGGCCTCGCTTGGGAAGCCTTGCGCCATCCAGCTTTCAGCGGCCGCCCGATGAATATCCGGCAGCTCTGCGGCCAGTTCCCACTGGCAGCGCTGACGAAGGAAGCTGCCAAAAAGTGGGTGGAAGCAGAACCATTCGCCGGAATCATCCATGCGCTGCAGGAACAAGCCCTGGCGTTCGACCTCTTCCAGGCGCATCTGGCCGTTTTCTTCGCCTGTCACCTGGCTTATCAGCGTGTCATTCATTGAGCGCAGAATGGAACTTCGCAGCAGGAAGTTGCGGGTGTCGGCGTCAACGTTATTCAGGACTTCATCCACCAAATAATCTGAAAGATGGCTGGCGTTAATGCCGGACAGGCGGCGCGCAGAATGCTGAGCGGGCGTATTGCTCTGACGTGCGGATAAGGCAATCAACTGTAGCGCAGTGACCCAGCCCGCAACGTCATCGCACAGGCGACTGCTGTCCGCATGCTCAATCGGCGTTGCCAGGCGGTTATCGAAGAATTGCTTGGCTTCCTGATGCGTAAAGGCGAGCTGCTGACTACCGATTTCCAGCAGCTGATCGCGTACGCGAAGGTTGGCAATACCAAGCTGCGGTAAGTTACGCGACAGAATCACCAGCGTCAGGTTTTCCGGCTGGTGGCGAATGAAAAAGCGCATGGCTTCGTGGATCACCGGGTTGGCGATCAGGTGGTAATCATCAATGACCAGATATAGCGGTTTATCCCATCCCGCCAGCTCAATGAAAAGTTGGGAAAAGAGCGAAGACAGGCTGGCATATTGCCGCTTTTGCGCCATGATTTCGCTACTGACACAGTGGCCGCCGGTAGCGTGCTGCACGGCAGCTATCAGGTAACTGGCAAAGCGCTCCTGCTGGTTATCCCCTTCGTCAAGGGAGTACCAGCCCAGCTCTTTTCGCCCGGCCGCCCACTGCGAGACCAGGGTAGTTTTACCATAACCGGCAGGGCTGGCGATCAGCGCTAAGCGATAGTTGGCGGCAGTCGAAAGCTTCACCAACAGGCGGTCGCGAACCACAGTGTTTTCCAGCCGAACAGGACGACTTAATTTGGATGGGATTAACATAGTTGATCACTTCACTGTGTATAAATTTCCCCGACGTATTCCGCGCCGCAAGGCGGTCTTACCGCACTGCAGAAGAAATCATGGAGGGAAATGTTCAAGGATGCGATTTTTTTTACGCTTCGTAATTAATGCTTACGGATAAAGTCGGCCAGAATGTCCTTTATTGCAAGGTTGTTGAACTTTCTGTGCTCGGTAAGTTGCACCCTGTCACAGTTCCATTTTTTCATGAATACGATTGTTCACTCCTTGCTCCGGCGCGACTGAAACCTGTTACATCGTCTCGCAGAGTGGCAGAGATCACATTTTTCGCTCATCCTCGCTACTCCTCCCCGCCTAATCCGCGCCGGGATGAGGAAGTCCTCAAGGCTGCCCGGCACACTAACGGGTAATGATTTTCGAACATTACAGGACCGATTTCCTATGTCACAGCCGATCTTCAGTAAAGAACAGTTCCAGTCCGCTCTGACGCGCCAGTGGCAGCGTTACGGCCTTCATGATGCCAGCGAAATGACCCAGCACCAGTGGTGGCAGGCAGTCAGCGGCGCCCTGGCTGAGCTATTAGCGGCTCGGCCGGCGGTAAAACCCGAGACCAAACAGCGCCACGTAAATTACATCTCAATGGAGTTTCTGATTGGTCGCCTGACGGGGAATAACCTGCTTAACCTGGGCTGGTTCACTGAGGTGAGCGATGTGCTGCGGGGCTATCAGATTAACCTCACCGATTTACTGGAAGAAGAGACAGACCCGGCATTAGGCAACGGCGGGTTGGGTAGACTCGCGGCCTGTTTCCTGGACTCAATGGCCACGGTCGGACAATCGGCTATCGGCTATGGCCTGAACTATCAGTACGGCCTGTTCCGCCAGTCCTTTAAGGACGGCAAGCAGATGGAAGCCCCGGACGACTGGCAGCGCGGGAGCTACCCTTGGTTCCAACACAACAGTGCTCTGGATGTGCAGGTGGGCATTGGTGGAAAAGTGGTGAAGAGTGGCAAGCATTCGCGCTGGGAACCGGCCTTTGTTTTCCATGGCGAAGCATGGGACTTACCGGTGCTGGGCTACCGAAACGGCGTGGCGCAGCCGCTGCGCCTGTGGCAGGCAAAGCACGCCCATCCGTTTGATCTAACGAAATTTAATGATGGCGAATTCCTTAAGGCCGAGCAGCAGGGCATTGACGCTGAAAAGCTTACCAAGGTGCTCTACCCGAATGATAATCACCTGAACGGCAAAAAGCTGCGCCTGATGCAGCAGTATTTCCAGTGCGCCTGTTCGGTGGCTGACATTCTGCGCCGCCATCATTTGGCAGGCCGCAAACTTGCAGAACTGCCGGATTACGAAGTCATTCAACTGAACGATACCCACCCAACCATTGCGATCCCTGAGCTGCTTCGCGTGCTGATTGACGAGCATCAGCTGAGCTGGGACGACGCATGGGCTATCACCAGCCGGACGTTCGCCTACACTAACCATACCCTGATGCCTGAAGCTCTGGAGTGCTGGGACGAGAAACTGGTGAAAGCGCTGCTGCCGCGCCATATGCAAATCATCACTGAGATCAACAAGCGTTTTAAGCTGCTGGTCGATAAAACCTGGCCCGGTGACGACACCGTCTGGGCGAAGCTTGCCGTGGTACATAGCAAACAGGTACGTATGGCAAACCTGTGCGTGGTGGGAGGCTTTGCGGTGAACGGCGTTGCTGCGCTGCACTCTGAGCTGGTAGTTAAAGATCTGTTCCCGGAATACCACCAGCTGTGGCCGAACAAATTCCATAACGTCACGAACGGTATTACGCCGCGCCGCTGGATCAAACAGTGCAACCCGGCGCTTGCCGCGTTGTTCGACAAGACGCTGAAGCAAGAGTGGGCGAACAACCTCGACGTGCTGGAAGGGCTGGAAAAGCACGCCGGGAACGCCAAATTCCGCCAGACCTGGCGCGAGATAAAATACCAGAACAAGGTGAAGCTGGCGGCCTTTGTGAAAGCTCGCACCGGGATTGTGATTAGCCCGGATGCGCTGTTCGATGTGCAAATCAAACGTCTGCACGAATACAAACGTCAGCACCTGAACCTGCTGCATATCCTGGCGCAGTACAAAGAGATCCGCGAGAACCCGAAAGCAGACCGCGTGCCGCGCGTTTACCTGTTTGGCGCGAAAGCAGCACCGGGTTATTACCTGGCCAAAAATATTATCTTTGCGATCAACAAGGTGGCCGAGGCGATCAACAACGATCCGCTGGTAGGCGACAAACTGAAGGTCGTGTTCCTGCCGGATTACTGCGTATCTGCGGCGGAGATAATGATCCCGGCGGCAGATATTTCTGAACAGATTTCGACCGCGGGTAAAGAAGCGTCCGGCACCGGTAACATGAAGCTGGCGCTGAACGGCGCGCTGACGGTGGGAACGCTGGACGGTGCCAACGTCGAAATCGCAGAGAAGGTGGGTGAAGAGAATATCTTTATTTTCGGCCACACCGTTGAGCAGGTTAAGGCCCTGAAAGCCAAAGGCTACGATCCGGTGAAATGGCGCAAAAAAGATAAAGTGCTGGATGCCATTCTCAAAGAGCTGGAACAGGGCAAATACAGCGCAGGAGATAAACACGCCTTTGACCAGATGCTGCACAGCATCGGCAAAGAGGGCGGCGATCCTTATCTGCTGATGGCGGACTTTACCGCCTATGCCGAAGCGCAGAAGCTTGCCGACACGCTTTATCTCGACCAGGAAGCCTGGACGCGCGCGGCGATTTTGAACAGCGCCCGCTGTGGCATGTTCAGCTCCGATCGCTCGATCCGCGATTACCAGCAACGTATTTGGCAGGCAAAACGCTAAGGGAACGGCATGGAGAGTAAACGTCTTGATAGCGCCGCTCTGGCGGCGGGGATCGGCCCGAACTACATCAACGCCCACGGCAAACCGCAGGCTATTCCTGCGGAGACAAAACAGCGTCTGCTCGAGGCCATGAACCGCACCGCCGTGCCAAAGGAGTCGGCTGATCCTGTACCTGCGGTTCTGGTTTTCACCGCCGGGCAGCGGATGCAGTTGACGCTTGATGGTGAGGGTGAATTTAGCTGGGTGCTGACGACTGAAGCAGGCGATACCCACCACGGGCAAGTCTCCGGCGGCAAGAAATTATCGCTGCCGACGAAGTTACCGGAGGGCTATCACTCGCTGGTGGTAAGCCGGCAAAAGCAGAGCTGGACGAGCCGGATTATCATCGCCCCACCGCGTTGCTATGAGCCGGACGCCTTACTGCAGGGTAAAAAACTGTGGGGCGCGTGTGTACAGCTTTACACGCTGCGCTCGGAGGCTAACTGGGGCATTGGCGACTTTGGCGACCTGAAGCGGATGCTGGGGGATGTGGCGAAGCGGGGCGGGGCGTTTATCGGCCTCAACCCGATTCATTCGCTCTATCCGGCTAACCCGGAAAGCGCCAGCCCGTACAGCCCTTCGTCACGCCGCTGGTTGAATGTCATCTATATCGATGTCAACGCGGTGGAAGATTTCCAAAACAGCAAAGCGGCGCAGGCGTGGTGGAAAAAATCTACCGTGCAGAAACAGCTTCAGAACGCGAGAGATGCCGAGTGGGTGGATTATTCCGCCGTTACGGCTCTTAAAGTTGCGGGGCTGCGTTTAGCCTGGCAGCAGTTCTCACTGCGTAAAGTCAGCGATGAACAGGTTGTCGCCTTTGACCGGTTCGTTGCGGAGGGCGGGGAGGGGCTGTTCTACCAGGCCGCCTATGATGCGCTTCATGCCAGCCAGGTTGACGAAGATCCTATGCGCTGGGGCTGGCCGGTATGGCCGGAAGGCTATCGCGACGCCCATAGCCCGGAAGTGAAGCAGTTCTGCGAGCAACACCGCGAGGAGGTTAACTTCTGGCTTTGGCTGCAGTATCTCGCCTGGCGTCAGTTTAAGGCCTGCTGGGATGCCAGCCAGCATGACGGTATGCCGATTGGCCTTTATCGCGACCTGGCGGTGGGGGTGGCGGAGGGCGGATCCGAGACCTGGTGTGACCGTGAGCTTTATTGCCTGAAAGCCTCCGTTGGCGCGCCGCCGGATATTCTCGGCCCATTAGGCCAAAACTGGGGGCTGCCGCCGATGGATCCCCACGTCATGGTCGCTCGCGGCTATCAGCCGTTTATTGAGCTACTGCGTGCGAATATGACCCACTGCGGCGCCCTGCGTATCGACCATGTTATGTCGATGCTGCGGCTGTGGTGGATCCCTTATGGCGAGACGGCGGATAAGGGTGCCTATGTGCAGTACCCGGTGGACGATCTGCTTTCGATTCTGGCTCTGGAAAGCCAGCGTCACCGCTGCATGGTGATTGGTGAGGATCTGGGCACAGTGCCGGTTGAAATTGTCGGCAAGCTTCGCGACAGCGGCGTTTACTCTTACAAAGTGCTGTACTTCGAGCACGACGGTGAGAAGCAATTCAGGGCCCCGGCCACATGGCCAACGCAGTCGATGGCGGTCGCCACAACGCACGACCTGCCCACGCTGCGCGGTTACTGGAACAGCGGCGATTTAACGCTGGGCAAAGCGCTGGGACTTTATCCTGACGAAGAGGTGCTGGCGGGGCTGTATGAAGACCGTGAGAGGGCTAAACAGGGATTGCTGGACGGGCTGCATAAGTATGGCTGCTTGCCGAAGCGGGCGGGGCATAAGGCAGCGTTAATGACGATGACCGACACGCTCAACCGTGGAATGCAGCGTTATATCGCCGACAGCCATAGCGCGCTGCTCGGGCTGCAGCCGGAGGACTGGCTGGATATGGCCGAGCCGGTGAATATTCCGGGCACCAGCGATCAGTATAAAAACTGGCGCCGGAAGCTAACGCACTCGCTGGAAGCGATGTTTGCTGACGAACGCGTGAACAAGCTGCTGAAGGATTTGGATAAGCGGCGTAAGAAGATGTGATGTGACGACCCTCTCCCTAACCCTCTCCCTGGAAGGGAGAGGGAACAGAACGGTGAAATCCGCGAGATATCTTTCCTCCCTCTCCCCTTGGGGAGAGGGCCGGGGTGAGGGGGTTATCTAATTAGTAGTAAGAGTGCTCACCGCGCTGGTGCTCGGTCAGGTCACGCACGCCTTTCAGCTCAGGGAACTCAGCCAGAAGCTGTTTCTCGATCCCTTCTTTCAGCGTCACATCCACCATAGAACAACCGTTACAGCCGCCGCCAAACTGTAGGACGGCGAAGCCTTCGTCGGTAATTTCCATCAGCGTGACGCGACCACCGTGGCCCGCCAGCTGTGGGTTAACGGTTGCCTGCAGCATATACTCAACGCGCTCCATCAGCGGTGCGTCGTCAGAAACCTTGCGCATTTTTGCGTTAGGGGCTTTCAGCGTCAGCTGGGAGCCCAACTGGTCGGTGACGAAGTCGATTTCGGCATCTTCCAGATAAGGTGCGCTCAGCTCATCAACATAAGCCGTTAACTGCTCGAACGGCAGCGCCGTGTCGGTCGCTTCAACCGCATCCGGCGGACAATAAGACACACCACACTCCGCATTCGGGGTGCCAGGATTGATTACGAATACGCGGATTTGCGTCCCTTCTTCCTGATTTGCCAGCAGCTTGGCAAAGTGGGATTGTGCAGCATCGGAAATACGGATCATAACGATTGCTCAATAGTTGACTATTTTAGTCGGTTATAATACGCCCATCGTCGAGGGTCTACAAGGTTCGACACAGGCACCATACCTGGACAGTCGCCGCGCCCTGCCTTTTCAGCAATCGCGCTATCTCCGCAACAGTACTACCCGTCGTCACGACATCATCCACAATCGCCATATGGCGACCCGCGACAGGAATTTCAACCCTAAAGATGCCTTTCAAATTCCTCTTTCGCTCCTTTGCCGTCAGCGTGTGCTGGGCCGGAGAGGAACGTATGCGTTTGATTGCAGGGGATAATACTCCCGACCCAGCCAGCGAGATAGCGGAGTAGCAATTAGTGCGCTTTGGTTATAGCCGCGCCGCCACGCACGGGTGTGGTGCAGCGGCACACTCAAAATAGCATCGGGCAAATGAAGCTTTCCCTCTCGCCTGGTCGCCTGGATACGCAGCAGCAAAAGGCGGGCCAGGGCCGGGGCGAGTGAAGGTGTACCGGTAAATTTCAGGTGATGAATCAGCGTGCTTAGCGGCGGCAGGTAGTCTGTCACATAGGCGATGGCGTCCCACTCAGGCATTCGCTGCAGGCAGCGCCCGCAGGGTAAATGACCGCTCAAAGCCGGTAAACCACACTGCAAACAGCAGGCCAGGGGCCGAAGCAATGAGGCGGTGCAGCATGAGCAAATGCCCCATGCAGGGCAGGCAAGCGGTAACTGGCATAGCCAACAGCGGCCAGGGATTGCTAGCATAGCGTTCTCCTTGCTGATGAAAATGAGAACGGTAACTGATGAGTGAGCTGTGGTGGCAAACAAAAGGTGAAGGAAAGAACGATCTTGTGCTGCTGCACGGATGGGGGCTGAATGCGGAAGTCTGGCACAACATAGAATCAGAACTCGGCTCGCAATTTCGGCTTCATCTGGTCGACCTGCCGGGGTATGGCCGGAGTAAGGGGTTTGGTGCACTGACGCTGGAGCAAATGGCCGACATTGTGCTGGCGAAAGCTCCCGAGCGCGCCCTCTGGCTTGGCTGGAGCCTCGGCGGGCTGGTGGCAAGTCAGATAGCGCTCGCCTGGCCTGAGCGTGTTAAGGCGCTGGTGACGGTGGCTTCCTCACCCTGTTTTACCGCCACAGAAAACTGGCCGGGCATTAAACCGGACGTGCTGGCCGGGTTCCAGCAGCAGCTAAGCGAAGACTTTCAGCGTACCGTAGAGCGCTTTCTGGCGCTGCAAACCATGGGGACGGAAACGGCGCGGCAGGATGCTCGCCTGCTGAAATCCGTTGTGCTGGAGCAACCGATGCCGGACGTTGCCGTGCTTAATGGAGGGCTTGAGATCCTGAGAACCGCCGATCTGCGCACGAGTCTTGCGGCATCTGCAGTACCACATTTACGTCTGTATGGCCGACTGGATGGCCTGGTGCCACGCAAAGTGGTTCCCCTGTTGGACGCCCTGTGGCCGCAGTCCAGCTCGGTTATCTTCGACAAGGCCGCCCACGCGCCGTTTATCTCTCATCCGGCTGAATTCTGCAAGGCTCTGCTGGCGTGGGAGCAACAACTTCGTTAGCGGACGGGCAGTAAAAAGGCGGGATAGCCCGCCTTTCGTCTTAACTTAACGCAGTGCCCACAGCTCTCGGGAACAGCGTTTTCCTTCCGGGCAACTTTTGCAGCTTCCCGTCAGGCAGCTGCTCGGGTCTTCGCTGATGCGTATGGCTTTGCCCATGGCTTCCATGCGGTCAAGCATGGCGTCGACCAGCGGCAGAGGCGTGGCAAGCTGCTGGCTGATCTGCTTCGCTTCGAGGCGGCCCTGGAGCGCCAGGGCGTTACGGATATCAATCAGGCTTGCCATCATCGCTCCTAGTGGCAGTCGCCGGCGCTGCTCTGGCAGCAGGACGACGGCGTTTTTCTGGTGGCCAGCAGCGATACATCCACGCGGCTTCTTGCCCGGCGCAGGCCGCCCAGCAGCAGTACGTTGAACAACACCACCGCCAGAATGCAGACCAGGCTGAACTGAGGATGCTCGCTAAAGGTGACGCTTTGGTAGTAAAGCGTAGAGAGCGAATAGGCGATGTTCAGCCCCCAAAGCACGGAAAATGTCATCCAGCCCCGGCTCGATTCACGGGCGATGGCCCCCATCACCGAGATGCACGGAATATAGAGAAGAACGAAAATCAGATAGCTGTAGGCGGCGGCTTCGCTGCCGAATTTTGTGCTCATCACGCCCATAGGCCCTGAGGACATTTCTCCGTCGCCTTTGCTGGCCTCAATGGGGTTCGCCAGGACACTCAGGCTGAAGGTGTTTTTTAGCCCCTGCCAGGTTTCATCGGCGGCATCGCCCAGCTCACCAAGCAGGTTGAAGCTGGCGGCATCAAACTCTTCGTTATGGATATCTTCGGCGGTATAGAGGGTATTCAGCGTGCCGACGACCACTTCTTTGGCCATCGCGCCGGTAAATAGCCCGACTGTGGCCTGCCAGTTGTCGTCGTGGACGCCAATCGGCTTAAGCAGAGGGGTTAACACGCGGCTGACGGAGGCAAGGGCGGAATCGTTAATACTATCTACCGGCTTGCCGCTAAAGGAGAAGCTGTTCAGGGCGCCGATGAAAATACTGACGATCACGATGACCTTACCGGCGCGAAGCACAAAGCCTTTCAGACGCTGCCAGGTTTGCAGGATCAGGCTCTTAAGGTGAGGGACGTGATAAACCGGCAGCTCCATTACGAACGGCGAGGCTTCGCCGCGCATGATAGTGTGCTTCAGCATCAAACCGGTAAGAATAGCCATCACGATGCCGAGAATATAAAGCGAGAACACCACCAGCGCGCCCTGCTGGCCGAAGAATGCGGCGGCAAACACCGCGAAAATCGCCAGGCGTGCGCCGCAGGACATAAATGGCGCCATCATGATGGTCATCAGCCTTTCTCGCGGGGCATCAAGGGTTCGGGCGCCCATGACCGAAGGCACGTTGCAGCCGAAGCCGACAATCAGCGGTACGAATGATTTACCGGGCAGCCCCAGCGACTGCATCAGGCGATCCATCACAAAGGCCGCGCGAGCCATATAGCCTGAGTCTTCCAGGAACGACAGGAACAGGTACATCATGCCGATTTGCGGCACCAGCGGCAGCACGGTGTTGATCCCGCCGCCGATGCCCTGAGCCAGGAAAATCGTCAGCCATTCCGGGAAGTGCAGCGTATAACCGAGCCACTGGATGCCGTGAATGAATATCGCCACCGAACCGCCATCAAAAATAGGCTGCAGCGCGCCGCCAATGTTAATCGCCAACAGGAACATCAGGTACATCACCAGCATGAAGATCGGCAGGCCGAGATAACGATTGAGGATGATTTTATCCATCGCTACTGTCAGTCGGTTTGGCTCGGCCGTCAGGCTATTGCTGACCGCGTCGCAAATGGAAGCGATGCTTTGATAACGGGCATCTGCAATCAGCAGGGCGGGGTCGTCAACGGCCTCCGCCAGGCGAGTGCGGGCCGCGTCAAGTTTATCTGTGGCATTGCCGGCATAAGCGAGGCTGTAGATATCTCCTTCCAGCATCTGCAGCGCCAGCCAATTACGCTGTGTCACCGGCATTTCCGGCGGCATATCCTCGGCCAGGTTTTTTGCCTCTTGCAGTAAAACCTGCGGGTAGTGCACCAGCTCGTTTTTCTCGGTGGGCTGCTTGCGGTCAATGGCGAGCTTCAGGCTTTCAATACCGCGTCCACGAGTAGACACCAGCGGCACGACAGGGCAGCCAAGGCGGGCGGCCAGCGCGTCGATGTCAATGCGGATGGCCTGCTTCTCAGCGATGTCCAGCATGTTCAGAGCCACTACGCACGGGATGCCCAGCTCAAGCAGCTGTAGCGTCAGATAGAGGTTACGCTCAAGGTTAGAAGCATCCACGACGTTGATTAACAAATCGGCATCGCCGCTCAGGATGTAGTGACAGGCGATTTGCTCATCAAGCGAAGTTTGCGACGAAATGGTGGTGAGTGAGTAGGTGCCGGGTAAATCAACCAGCGTCACCTGGTGCTCAAGAGTGGAAAACTGACCTTCTTTGCGTTCTACGGTGACGCCTGCCCAGTTCCCCACGCGTTGACGAGCACCCGTCAGCTGATTAAATAACGTGGTTTTACCCGAGTTAGGGTTGCCGATTAAACCTATGGTTAAGTTTTTCATTTTATTCGTGAACTTCGTTGAATGTGCAAAAAGCGCGGGCGCACCCCACCGTTACGCAACGGCTTCGATATTTACCAGCGCGAGATCTTTCTTGCGCAGCACCAGGCTTACGCGGCGTGTTTCGATATGAATAGGATCGCCCAGAGGCGCCACGCGGACGACGTTGAATGAGGAACCTGGCAACATGCCGAGAGACAATAATTTTTGGCGGTAAGCCGGACTGATTTCACTGGCGAAGCCGGTAATTTTCCACGCGCTATTCGGTATGAATTGCATAAGACCTACTTAGAGCTGGGCTCTGCATTGACGCTGACTGAATGATCGTTTTATTTACGGACTCTGCGCGTAATAAAACGAATTAAGCGTTCGGAAGAAGAGAAGAAATATTGTTCAATGCAATGATAATGAGAATGGTTACTGTCGGCAATATTTATTTTTCTTAGTGAATTTAACCAAAATACTTATTTTTCCGGCCGCTTTAGCGGAGGTAATATTAGAGATTTAAAGAGTGTGTATTCTTAATTTAATGAAAAATATAGAAATTGTTTTCACTGAGTGAGCAGGGAATGTTATTTCGCTATTGCTGATGTTACAGGGGTGATAATTTCTGGTTTCACGAAGGGGTAAATATTGAAAATTGATTTAGATCAAGAGTAAGCTATTTTTCTTCTTTTATGGGCCGTTTAAGAAATAAAGCCTCTCCCCGAAGGGAGAGGTCAAACAATTAACGCTTTTTGCCCATTGCGGCTGCCAGTGCATCCATCATCGCGCTGTTCCCACCGCCGGCGTTCTCGCGCCCGCGCGGTTTTTGCTGCGCGGCTGGCCTGCCTTTTTGCTCGCGTGGTGCATTGCTGCCATTTCCACGGCGGCTGCCACCTTCGCCAGGCTGCTCGTCAAGACGCATGGTTAAGGCGATGCGTTTCCGCTGCAGGTCAACTTCCAGGACTTTGACCTTCACGATATCGCCGGCTTTCACCACTTTGTGAGGGTCGTCGATGAACTTGTCCGACAGGGACGAGATGTGTACCAGGCCATCCTGATGCACGCCGATATCGACAAATGCGCCAAAGTTAGTGACGTTGGTTACCGCGCCTTCCAGTACCATGCCCGGCGTCAGGTCGTTCATGGTTTCAACACCTTCGGCAAACTGCGCAGTTTTAAACTCAGGACGTGGATCGCGGCCCGGTTTTTCCAGCTCTTTGATAATGTCCGTCACGGTAGGGACGCCGAAACGCTCATCGGTAAACTGGCTGGCTTTCAGATCGCGCAGTTCGCTGCTGTTGCCCATCAGATCCTGCAGCGCTTGCTGAGTGGCGGCCAGAATACGCTCGACCACCGGATAAGCTTCCGGGTGAACGGTAGAGGCATCCAGCGGGTTATCGCCGTGGTTAATACGCAGGAAGCCCGCGCACTGCTCAAAAGCTTTTGGCCCCAGGCGGCTAACTTTCAGCAACTGCTGGCGGTTCTGGAAGCGGCCATTTTCGTCACGCCAGGTGACGATGTTTTGTGCCATCATGCGGGTCAGGCCTGCCACTCGGGTGAGCAGCGGCACTGAAGCCGTGTTCAGATCCACGCCAACGGCGTTCACGCAGTCTTCGACTACCGCATCCAGTTTTTTCGCCAGCTGAGTCTGGCTGACATCGTGCTGATACTGGCCCACGCCGATAGATTTCGGATCGATTTTCACCAGCTCCGCCAGCGGGTCCTGTAGACGGCGGGCAATGGAGACCGCGCCACGGATGGAAACATCCAAATCCGGGAATTCCAGCGCTGCCAGCTCAGATGCAGAGTAAACGGAAGCGCCCGCCTCGCTGACGATAACTTTCTGGGCGGTGACTTTCGGGAACTGTTTTTGCACATCCAGGAAGAAGCGCTCGGTTTCACGGGATGCTGTACCGTTGCCGATGGCGACCAGCTCGACGTTGTGTTTCTCACAAAGGGCAGCGACGGCCACGGCGGCTTTTGCTGCCTGGCCGGTATGCGGGTAAATGGTATCGGTGGCAACCAGCTTGCCGGTGGCGTCCACCACCGCGACTTTTACGCCGGTACGCAGGCCTGGATCGAGGCCCATAGTGGCGCGCAGGCCAGCCGGGGCCGCCATCAGCAGATCGTGAAGGTTGCGGGCGAAAACGTTAATAGCTTCGTCTTCGGCGCGTTCACGCACGGTGCCCATCAGTTCGGTTTCAAGGTGCATTAACACCTTAATGCGCCAGGTCCAGCTCACCACGGCCTTGCGCCAGCTATCGGCAGGGGCATTGTTCAGCCGCAAATCCAGGTGATTCATGATCAACTGTTCGCAGTAGCTCTCACGCGGCGGCTCATCAAACTGCGGATCGGCATTCAGCGACAGCTGTAAAATACCTTCGTTGCGCCCGCGGAACATCGCCAGCGCACGGTGGGAAGGGACGGTGGCAATGGCTTCGTGGTGAGTGAAGTAGTCGCGGAATTTCGCGCCCTCTTCCTCTTTGCCACTCACAACGGCAGAAACCAGATGCGCATTTTTCCACAAATAGTCGCGAACTTTCGCCAGCAGCACGGCATCTTCGGCGAAGCGCTCCATCAGGATATAGCGCGCCCCATCCAGCGCGGCTTTGGTGTCGGCGACGCCTTTGTCGGCATCCACAAAGCGGGCGGCTTCCTGCTCCGGATCGTGGGAGGGCTCGTTCCAGAGCAAATCCGCCAGCGGCTCAAGGCCGGCTTCGATGGCGATTTGCCCGCGGGTACGGCGCTTGGGTTTATACGGCAGGTAAAGGTCTTCGAGTTCGGTTTTGCTCAGCGTGCCGTTGATGGCACCGGCAAGCTCGTCGCTCAGTTTACCCTGCTCTGAAATAGACTTGAGGATGGCCTGACGGCGCTCTTCCAGTTCGCGCAGGTAGCTAAGACGAGTCTCCAGTTGACGCAGTTGCGTGTCATCCAGACCGCCGGTGACTTCCTTACGATAACGTGCAATAAACGGCACGGTATTCCCTTCATCCAGCAGGCGAACGGCAGCTTCTACCTGTTCGTTTCTGGCCTGAAGCTCACCCGCAATAATGCGGCAAAGCGAATCATTCATCATGGCTTTTCATCTGTGTAGTACGGAAAATTCAGCAAACAGTTATACGGATCGGGGCATGAAAATGCCAGCCGCCGACCCCGCGATATTGGGTTTCAGACAGTTCTGTGCGCATTACTCGGGTTTAGGGTACTCAATTTCATTGACGTACCACTGCGCTTCTCCCGCCGGCGTTTGCACCACGGCTAAATCGCCCACTTCTTTTTTAAGCAGCGCTCGTGCCATTGGCGAATCAATAGAAATGTAATCCTTACGGCCAAAGATCTCGTCGTAGCCGACGATGCGAAAACGCAGCAGATCGCCGTCGTCGTTTTCGATTTCGACCCACGCGCCGAAGAAGACTTTGCCTTCCTGCTGCGGCGAGTAATCGACGATTTTCAGCCGCTCAAGAGATTTGGTGATGTAGCGAACCCGGCGGTCAATTTCACGCAGGCGCTTTTTGTTGTACTGATAGTCGGCGTTTTCGCTGCGATCGCCGAGGCTGGCGGCCCAGGTTACTTTCCTGGTCACTTCAGGGCGTTCTTCACGCCACAGATAATCCAGCTCTTTTTTGAGCTTTTCATAGCCTTCACGGGTGATTAACGGCGTTTTCATTTTTCTGCCCTACAGCCTGTAAAATCAGAGTGTGATTTAAACCGATGCTCAATAAGGAATGCAACCGGCGCATTTTGGGAAGCAAGTCACCAAATTTTGATTTAAAACGTTGATAACCGACTGTTTAATATGCTTTGTAACAATTTCGACTAGAATGTATACCAGAATTGACTGGTTGTATTAGCGCAGTTTTTTAAGAATACACACTCAACTGTTCGAGCCTTTGGGAGTACAAACGATGCAAGAGAACTATAAAATTCTGGTGGTCGATGACGACATGCGTCTGCGCGCGCTGTTAGAGCGTTATCTCACCGAGCAGGGCTTCCAGGTTCGCAGCGTCGCTAACGCCGAACAAATGGATCGCCTGCTGACCCGTGAATCCTTCCACCTGATGGTGCTGGATCTCATGCTGCCGGGCGAGGATGGTCTTTCTATTTGCCGTCGTCTGCGTAGCCAGAGTAACCCTATGCCGATCATCATGGTGACCGCGAAGGGCGAAGAGGTTGACCGTATCGTCGGCCTGGAAATTGGCGCGGATGACTATATTCCTAAGCCGTTTAACCCGCGTGAACTGCTGGCCCGTATTCGTGCGGTCCTGCGTCGCCAGGCTAACGAACTGCCGGGTGCGCCTTCCCAGGAAGAAGCGGTTATCGCTTTCGGTAAGTTCAAGCTGAACCTCGGGACTCGCGAAATGTTCCGCGAAGACGAGCCAATGCCGTTAACCAGCGGCGAGTTTGCCGTGCTGAAAGCTCTGGTAAGCCACCCGCGCGAGCCGCTTTCCCGCGATAAACTGATGAACCTGGCCCGTGGCCGCGAATACTCCGCGATGGAGCGTTCCATTGACGTTCAAATCTCCCGCCTGCGCCGCATGGTGGAAGAGGACCCGGCGCATCCGCGTTATATCCAGACCGTTTGGGGTCTTGGCTACGTCTTTGTCCCGGACGGCGCTAAGGCATGAGGCGAGTTCGCTTCTCACCCAGAAGCTCGTTTGCCCGTACGCTGTTGCTGATCGTCACCTTGCTGTTCGTCAGCCTGGTGACGACCTATCTTGTCGTTCTGAACTTCGCGATTTTGCCGAGCCTGCAGCAGTTCAATAAGGTGCTGGCGTACGAAGTCAGAATGCTAATGACCGACAAACTGCAGCTTGAAGACGGCACCCAGCTTGTGGTGCCGCCTGCGTTTCGTCGTGAGATTTACCGCGAGCTGGGCATTTCGCTTTACTCCAACGAGGCGGCAGAAGACGCTGGTCTGCGCTGGGCGCAGCACTACGAGTTTCTGAGCCAACAAATGGCGCAGCAGCTTGGCGGCCCGACCGAAGTGCGCGTTGAGGTGAACAAAAGCTCCCCGGTTGTCTGGCTGAAAACCTGGCTGTCGCCGAATATCTGGGTCCGCGTTCCGCTGACTGAAATTCATCAGGGTGATTTCTCCCCGCTGTTCCGCTATACGCTGGCGATAATGCTGTTGGCGATAGGCGGCGCATGGCTGTTTATTCGAATACAAAACCGACCGCTGGTCGACCTGGAGCACGCCGCGCTGCAGGTCGGTAAAGGTATTATTCCTCCGCCATTGCGCGAATATGGCGCTTCGGAAGTGCGATCGGTGACGCGGGCGTTTAACCATATGGCCGCGGGCGTGAAACAGCTGGCCGACGACCGCACTCTGCTGATGGCGGGGGTCAGTCATGACCTGCGTACGCCGCTGACGCGTATTCGCCTTGCGACCGAAATGATGGGGCAGGAGGATGGCTATCTGGCCGAGTCGATTAACAAAGATATCGAAGAGTGTAATGCGATTATCGAACAGTTTATCGACTACCTGCGCACCGGGCAGGAGATGCCGCTGGAGATGGCGGATCTCAATAGCGTACTCGGTGAGGTTATTGCGGCAGAAAGCGGCTACGAGCGCGAGATTGACACCGATCTGCAGGCCGGTGAAATCCGCCTGAATATCCACCCGCTGTCTATCAAGCGAGCGGTGGCCAATATGGTGGTGAACGCGGCGCGCTACGGTAATGGCTGGATCAAAGTCAGCAGCGGCTGCGAGCTAAACCGCGCCTGGTTCCAGGTGGAAGATGACGGCCCGGGCATTGAGCCTGACCAGCTTCAGCATCTGTTCCAGCCGTTTGTCCGCGGCGACAGCGCCCGAAGTACCAGCGGTACCGGGCTGGGCTTGGCCATCGTGCAGCGCATCATCGACAACCATAACGGGATGTTGGATCTCGGGAAAAGCGAGCGGGGAGGGCTGCGTATCAGGGCTTATCTCCCGCTGCCGATAACCCGGGTGGTGGCTCATCGAGAAAGCTGAGTTATCGTTAGCCCCATAAAAAACGCCCCTTGAAGGGGCGTTTTTTTGTCTGAGCTTTATGGACTACAGCTTCGGACCGGCTTCGACCAGGGCCGCACCAGCAGGGGTGTCGGTGTACTTCTCGAAGTTTTCGACAAACAGCTTCGCCAGTTGCTCTGCTTTTTCCTGCCACTGCTCCGCAGACCCGTAGGTATTGCGTGGGTCCAGAATTTGGGTGTCAACGCCCGCGAGCGAGGTTGGAATGGCGAGGTTAAACATCGGCAGCGTAAAGGTTTCTGCGTCGTCCAGCGAGCCGTCGAGAATGGCATCGATGATCGCGCGGGTGTCTTTAATCGAGATGCGTTTGCCGGTGCCGTTCCAGCCGGTATTCACCAGGTACGCCTGCGCGCCGGATGCCTGCATGCGTTTCACCAGCACTTCAGCATACTGCGTTGGGTGCAGCGACAGGAACGCCGCGCCGAAGCAGGCGGAGAAGGTTGGCGTCGGCTCAGTCACGCCGCGCTCGGTGCCGGCCAGTTTGGCGGTAAAACCAGACAGGAAGTGGTACTGAGTCTGGTTTGCAGTCAGGCGGGAAACCGGCGGCAGCACGCCGAAGGCGTCCGCGGTCAGGAAGATAACTTTGGTGGCGTGGCCCGCTTTCGACACTGGCTTAACAATGTTGTCGATGTGGTAAATCGGGTAGGAAACGCGGGTGTTTTCCGTTTTGGATGCATCGTCGAAGTCGATTGTGCCGTCGGCACGGACAGTGACGTTCTCCAGCAGCGCATCCCGGCGAATAGCGTGGTAGATATCCGGCTCGGCTTCTTCCGACAGGCGAATGGTTTTGGCGTAGCAGCCACCTTCAAAGTTAAACACCCCGTCGTCGTCCCAGCCGTGCTCATCGTCGCCAATCAGGCGTCGTTTCGGGTCGGTGGAGAGCGTCGTTTTACCGGTGCCGGACAGGCCGAAGAACACCGCCACATCCCCTTTCTCACCGACGTTTGCCGAGCAATGCATGGAAGCGATGCCTTTCAGCGGCAGCAGGTAGTTCATGATAGAGAACATACCCTTCTTCATTTCACCGCCGTACCAGGTGCCACCGATAAGCTGCATGCGCTCAGTCAGGTTAAATGCCACGAAGTTTTCGGAGTTCAGGCCCTGTTCTTTCCAGTCTGGATTGGTACATTTAGCCCCATTCATCACCACAAAATCGGGCTCAAACGTCTGCAGCTCTTCGTCCGTAGGGCGAATGAACATGTTTTTTACGAAGTGGGCCTGCCAGGCAACCTCGGTGATAAAACGCACCGACAGGCGGGTATCGGCGTTAGCACCGCAGAATGCGTCGATGATAAACAGGCGCTTGCCTGATAGCTGATGGGTGACGAGCCCTTTAAGCTGGTGCCAGGTCTCTTCGGAAAGCGGTTTGTTATCGTTTTTGCCTTTACCGTTGTCTGCCCACCATAATGTGTCGCGGGTGGTGTCATCGCGGACGATGTATTTATCTTTTGGAGAGCGGCCGGTGAAGATCCCGGTATCTACGGAAACGGCGCCTAAGTTAGTGACCACACCGCGCTCAAAACCCTGCAGGTTAGGGTCGAGCTCTTCGCGATAAAGGGTGTCGTAATCGGGGTTATAGACGACTTCGCTGACGTCATGAATGCCATAAGCCTTGAGATCTTGCGGGGTTATGCCTTTAACTCGCATTTCACTGCTCCTTAGCCAATTTATACTGCCGAATATTGTAGGGTTGTTTAGGGGGTGTTAACCGCGACCACTATCATAAATTTACGCGCCTGCTTAAATTTAACAGGGGAAATGCACAGGGGATGCCGCAGCGGGGGCAGAGTATGGCAGGAATTCTCTGGCTTTCGGGGAAAATATAGCGGATATGTTAATAATTAGGATAATAACGGAGAACTTTGTGAATGAACGCGCTCTCATACGCAACACGATGAAACAAGACCGTCATTTGCAAGTCGCAGCAGGCCGTTACACTAAGTCAAAAATGAGCTAATAAGGGATGACAACCATGTTCATGTCTGAACCGTTACCTAAGGCGACCCGTTGGGGGATTTTGCTGGTGGGGTTTCTTTTAGGCGTGATGCTGTACCTCACCGAAGGAGACCGGGTGGGTAGCATCTGGCTGCGAGGGGATAATCAGGCCCTCTATCTGCGCTCCCTGTCCGTGGTTCTGGCAGCGACCCTGGCGCTTATCACCGTGCGTTTCAACGATCTGCGATTTTGGGGATTGGTGCTGCTCCCCTTGCCGGTTGTGGCGTTGATGAGCGGCTGGGTGAACTGGACGACCCAGGGGCTGGAAAGCTGGAACCGGCACGATATTGTACAGGGGTATCTGTGCTCGCTGGCGGCGATGCTGTTTCTGACTTTGCCCTGGCTGCAGGGGCGGCTGCTTTCAAACCGCGGTTGGGGCGGCTGGCAGGTCTTCTACGGCCAGCTCTGGCGTAACGGTATTACTCTGCTGCTGACCGGGCTGCTGGTGCTCTTTTTCTGGGGCGTGCTGGCGCTTTGGGCTGGGTTATTCAAGCTGGTCGATATCACCTTCTTTGACCGCCTGTTTTTTAGTTCTTCGGCTTTTGCCTGGATTGCTACCTGTACGGCGGCGGCGCTTGCGGTAACGCTTTGCCGTGACCAGATTCGGGCGATTAATGCGGTAAAACATTTCTTCAGCGTCTTTGCGACAGGGCTTTTGCCGCTGCTGTCGCTTATCTCCCTGATGTTTTTGGCGACGCTGCCGGTGGTTGGCCTGGGGTCTATTTCACTGCACTTTTCCTGTAATGCGCTGCTCAACACCCTGACGTTGATGGTGATGATCGCAGCCGCAGTGGCGTATCACCCGGAAAGAGAAACCCGGCCTTATCCCGCTTTGCTGGATGGCGCGATTAAGCTGACGCTGTTGCTGTCTCCGGTCTATGCCTTGCTGGCAAGTTATGCGCTGTGGTTGCGCGTGTCTTCATACGGCTGGACGCCGACAAGGGTGTATGCGGCGCTGATAACCTTTACCGTGCTGGTATGGGCCTTTGGCTATGTCGTCACGCTTGTTCGCCAGCGTCGGGAGCCCGTTCTACAGCCGGGAGGGATTAATCGCGCGGTGCTTTTGCTGGCGCTGGCTTTGTTGGTCGCGGTGAATTCCCCGCTTCTGGACCCTTACCGGATCAGCGTTAATAACCAAATGGCGCGTTACCACAGCGGGGTCCTGAAGCCCGAAAAGCTGAGTATGACCATGCTGCAATACTCCGGGCGGCGGGGCTATGATGCTATCGCCGAACTGCAAAGAGATCCGGCGTTTATCGCCAGCCCCGAACGCAGAAGGCAATTGGCTATGCTGTTGAGCAATGGCAAAGCAGGCGGTGTGGCTGCGGCGAAGCTGACGGTTGAATCTCTGCGTCAGCGTATCGTGCTGGCGGATAAAAACCGCGTGCCGGAAAATGCGTGGTGGCAGGCAATGGTAAAAGATGAAAGCTACCAGGCCCGCGAGTGTCTGGATGACGAGGATAAGTGCCTGTTGATTGGGATGGATCTGAACGGCGATGGCCAGGATGAGTGGCTGCTGTGCCAGCCGGAAATGAACTACTGCAAAGTTTACGGCAAAATAGGCGGGAGCTGGAAGGATATCGGCCAGGCCCGGGATCTGGATAAAAACCAGATGATGTCAGCGCTGAAGCAGGCCGCTTCTGAAGGAAAACTTACGGCAGCACCCAAGGTGTGGCAGGACGTGATGGTGCAAGGGCAGCGGGTTAAAGTCGACTATTACCGCTAAAAAAAACGCCTCCGGTGAGGAGGCGTTTCAGACCGTTTATAAACTTCAGACCGTTTAAGTAATTCCTGAAGGCATCAACAAATAAATATGGAAAATCAATTCATTGATTTTCGGCTGATAACCACAAAGAGGGAAAAACCACGTTTTTTCTCTCTTTGTCAGCAACGAAAACGCCTCCGGTGAGGAGGCGTTTTGCAAATTACGTAAACTTAGTGAACCTGCGGATCGGCCGGGGAGGCATTGTTGCGGATCGCCGCGATGTCCATTGAGTCAAAGACATAGTGGCTGCCACAGTAATCGCAGTTCATGTCGATTTCGCCGTCTTCGGCCAGAATGCTGTCGATTTCCTCGTCCGGCAGCGTGCGCAGCGCGTCAGCACAACGTTCACGCGAGCAGGTGCACTTGAACTCTACGTCCTGCGGATCGTACAGCGTGACTTCTTCTTCGTGGTACAGGCGCCATAGCACATCGTTCGCCGGCAGCGTCAGCAGTTCTTCAGCTTTGATGGTTTCGGTCAGCGTCGCCAGGTGGTTGAAGTCGTCGGTTTCGGCGTTCTGCGCCGGCAGAACCTGCAGCAACATACCGCCCGCCGCCGCTTTACCCTCTACTTCGCCGGTACGAATAAACAGGCGAGTTGGCAGCTGCTCGGAACGCATAAAGTAATCTTCCAGGCAGGCGGCCAGAGTATCCCCTTCCAGACCTACCACGCCCTGATAGCGTTCGCCTTCGCTTGGGGTGATGGTGATTACCAGATAGCCGTTACCCACCAGATCTTTTAATGCAGCATCCGACGGGATTTCACCCTGTACGCGCGCTACGCCGCGCATTTGCTGCTTGTTATTGCCGTTAATCACGGCCAGCGTCATGGGACCATCGCCCTGAAGCTGCACGGTGATATCTCCGTCAAATTTCAGCGTGGCGGTCAGCAGGCTGGTGGCAACCAGCAGCTCACCAAGAATTTTTTTAACCGGCTGCGGGTAATCATGGTTCTCCATGATCTGCTGCCAGCTTTCAGAAACCGTCACCAGCTCGCCGCGCACGGCGTAGTTTTCAAACAGATAGCGGTGTAGTTGGTCGTGTTGAGTCATCGTCATCTCTCTTGCTGGTCGGCGAATTTACGCTTCGCCACCGTGTTTAAATTTCATCAAATCTCGCCGCTCTTTTTTGTCCGGGCGGCGATCGGGATGCGGCATGGTCAGCGCGTTCATTTTGCGTGCCAGCGCCACTTTTTCCCGTTTGGCGATGCTTTCTGCCGTCTCTTCATAAAGCTGAGTGGCTTCCGTGGCAGGCCTGCGTTGTTCGGTGATACCGAGTATGGTCACGGTGCGCTCGTCGTTTCCCTGACGCAGCGTTAGAACGGCATCTAGCTCTACCAGCTTGCTGGGTTTACTGCGCTGGCCGTTGTAGTGCACTTTCCCGCCTTCGATCATTTCCCGCGCCACGGCTCGGGTTTTGTAAAAGCGTGCGGCCCACAGCCATTTATCCAGGCGTACGCCTTCGGCGGTTTTTTCTTTCATGGCGCCTCCTTAAGCGGAAAGCGACGGGATCAGGCTACGGTAATCGCTCAGGCCCGGGTGGCGCTCAAACGTTTTTTCCGCTTCACCTGAATCCGGGTTCAGGACACCAAAGCAGTAGCGAACACCAAACTTCGCGGCTGCATCAAGAATCGCTTCGCTGTCGTCAATAAATACGGTTCTGGCCGCATCGAATCCGGTATGCCCGGCCACCGCCTGCCATAAACGCTGATCTTCTTTCGGATAACCAAATGTGTGGGTAGAAAGTAATAAATCAAGGTGCTGGTTCAAACCCGTGTGCTCAAGCTTCACCGCCAGATTGTGTGGGTGCGCGTTGGTGAGCAGAATCCGGCGCTTGCCGCTGGCTTTGGCCGCTTCAAGAAACGGCACGGTATCTTCACGCAGCGCGGCTTTTGGCCCCTGTTCGGTGGTCATGGCACAGATATCCAGCCCGAGGCGTTCGCTCCAGTAGTCGAGACAGTACCAGTTTAGCGTATGCTGCACGGCGTGGTATTCGCGGGAAATCAATTCATAGGCATCCTGCAAAGGAATACCGCGCTGAAGGCTAAGGGTTTCCGGTACCAGCTTTTTCCAGAAATGGTTATCAAAGGCCAGGTCCAACAGGGTCCCGTCCATATCCAGCAGCAAGGTGTCCACATCCTGCCAGGCAATAGCACCAGACATAGCTTTAGTCTCGATTGAGTAAAAATAGGGTACCAGGGTAGCACAACCCGGTACGCAAAGTTTACCCGTAGCGGCTACTTCAGCGGCGAGGGCGGGGTAAGTGTGGGGTTGAGGCAGCTATCATAATAGCGCTGAATTTCAGCCAGTCGCGTGCTGGCTCGGCGATAACGGGTCACCGCCAGAACGCCATTTATTGCCGCGCAGGCCAGCATCGCTATCAGCATCAGAGAGATTCCGATGTAGCTCCACAGGCTGTGTGTGTCGGAGATCCGATGCAGGGTGACGTGCTGTGTGCCGTTGGCGTCCGTATAGATGCCGGTAATGATCCCTTCGGCGTGGAACGGGGTTTGCAGCAGCATTTCCGCCAGCCGCTGGAATTCGGTCCATTGTTCCTGAGCCGGGAAGTCATACAGCGACATTGGCGGCAGCGGCTGGTCCACGAGATCGCCGCCTTCGTCGTTGATGATGATATAGCCGCCAGGGGCCGGGCTGTTAAGTGCCTGCGCGGCGCGGGCGGTTTCACGGATAAAGAATGGCGCGGTTGAGGTGGTCACCAGGTTATCCAGCGACTCGGCGCTAACCGGCCGCAGCAGGACATTCACCCCGGTCAGTTTTCCTGAGTCCGCGCGCTTGATCAGGGAATCCCAGTCTTTGGTATTGCCCAGGTTTACCAGCGCATTCTTCAGGCGCACGCACTCTTCCTCTGAGGTGCACAGCGCCTGGGTTTTTTTCACAATCCCGGCAAAATCACCCAGCAGGACCATGCCTGATTTCTGAATAGCGTCCGCCAGCTGTGGGTTCACCTTGCTGTCAGCCTCTCCACCCTGGGGATGAATTTGCCCGCTGACGGCTTTGGTTAGGGCGACCGCTTTGTCCATGATTTCGGACTCCGGCAACGGCAGAGGGCGGGCGGTGTTCCAGATAATTTGCGAGCAGTCGAATGGGGTGAACGGGAAGTTTTGGCGCGAGTGATAACCGCCAGGGGTTTGAATATTACACATCCCCGTGCCGTCAACTTTCAGCGTATCGCCCACCTGCAGTTTGTACCTGGCGAGATCCTCAACGCTGGTGGTTTCAATGGACTGAGCACCCTTTAACCATGAGGCGCTAAGCTTGATCGGCATTTCCAGCGGTACCCAAATAGTCATCATCAGCAGGACCAGCAGCGCGCCGGCGGCAATCAGCAGGTTACGCACCCAGTGCTGTAGCGGGAAATTACGCACTTCATCATGGAGTGAAAGGAAACGTCCCTGGCGTACCACATGACGGTCAAGGTAGATATCAATGTCGGTTTTCTGCCCAAGATCCTGCGCCACAAAGGGCTGCCAGTGCGGCGGGTAAATCAGATCGATAATGCCCAGGGAGATGTTATTCATCTGATCCTGATTGGACTCGCCGAAGAGTCCCCAGCGCTTAGGTGTGCCGCGCAGGCAATGGATTTCGCGCAATGCCGTTTTTGCCGGCGGGGCAAACAGCCCCCACAACCCGGCGGCAATCAGCAGCACGGCACCGCCCAGTAACCAGGGCAGGAATACCGACGGCGTAACGAGGCTCAGGAACAACATAATAAAAGCGATGCAAATAAGTGCGGCTTCGCGCACGCCGTCGGGGCGACTCAGGGAATACTCTTCCTGCGTTTCCTGGCGAATGTTTAGCAGCTCGATTTGCTCGCTTTCTTCGCCGCGAATGGATGCCTGAGTGTCGGAATACCCTTCCAGGGCATACTGCTGCGTGTCCAAAGTATCGTTTTGTAGCGTATTGCCATTGAGCGAAATCATCAGCGGGATGCTGCTTGTCCGAATCAGCTCCACGTCGTTGTCATTGGTGATGTATTGCTCCCAGAACGGCGGCAGATGAACTTCAACTGAATCGAGATAATAACGCCATTTGTTGGCATCATCGGCAGAGAGGCCGTAGCGAGTGATTGACCGGGTCAGAGAGAAAACCGTGGCGCTTTGCGCGGTGAGCGTTAATCTCGGCGGTGGGTTGCTCGCGCCGGAGGGGCCAATCAGTTCCTGGGAACGTGAGTAGCGCTCGAGGTAATTTTCGACGGCAACGCGTTCTTCTGGGGTCAGCTTGCGCGTGGTAGCGCCAGGGAAGGCACGATCGTGCGAAACCCGGGCACGCAGCCTTAGGCTTCGCCAAATCAGCCATCCGGCAATCATTGCGCAGGCCAGCATAGCAGCTAACAGAAATAATAAGGTGCTCATGCTTTCCCCATCAAACAATCGTCTTTTTCATCAAACTCGGCAAAAGATCGGCCTTTCAAATGGTTAAGAAGTCAGAAGTCATTATCGGCAGGTAAAGCTGCAAACTTGAGCTATTTTTAAGGCGACCAACCTACAGTAACACAATGTTAGCAAAGCGACTTCGTCTGAAATACAAGTAAATTCCTATTCAATAGTACCTGCCTTGACAGGGGGACGCATTACGTGTTTTGGGCGAATGTACGTTACAAAAATGTAAATAATAGCCAATGCTCGTTGCACGATATGTGCGGCATGCCGCACAATAACTTACCTCTTTCACTGTTGATCCCGGCCACATGAGCAAATCACTAACAAAACCAACGATTTTACATGTAGAAACCGTGGCGCGTTCGCGGTTGTTTAATGTCGAAACGGTGGATCTGGAATTTAGCAATGGCGTTCGCCGCGTCTACGAACGAATGAAACCGTCTTCCCGTGAGGCGGTGATGATCGTGCCTATTGTTGACAACCATCTGATCTTAATCCGTGAATACGCTGTAGGCACAGAATCCTATGAGCTGGGGTTCTCTAAAGGGTTGATCGACCCGGGCGAAACGGTATTTGAGGCGGCGAACCGTGAGCTGAAAGAAGAAGTGGGCTTTGGCGCGAATCAGCTAACGTTTCTGAAACAGCTGACGATGGCACCGTCCTATTTCTCCAGCAAAATGAACATCGTGATTGCGGAAGGTCTGTATCCCGAATCCCTGGAAGGCGATGAGCCGGAAGAGCTGCCGCAGGTGCGTTGGCCACTGGCGAAAATGATGGATTTGCTCAATGAAGATGATTTCAGCGAGGCGCGTAACGTCAGCGCTTTGTTCCTGGTTCGGGAATGGTTAAGACAGCAGGGCAGGCTGTAAATCTGACTGCAAAAGAATAAAAAGGGCCGCTTAGCGGCCCTTTGTTATTTTGGCTCAGGTTAGAACAACTCGTGCTCTTCCCCGTTATCGATAAGCGTCGTGCCTACTTCATGCACGGCCTGCTGCGTAGGCTGCGTGCCTTCGATGAAATACTCTTCACGACTGTTGCCGCCGTTGGCTAACTGGCCGGTACTCCGGTCAATATTGACGGTGACGATACCTGGCGGCGGCGTCATCGGATCTTCTGGCACACCTGCCAGCGCGATTTTCATGAAATCATCCCAGGCTGGCTGGGCGCTCTTCGCCCCCCCTTCATAGCCGGAGATTTGATCTTTAATCGCGCCCGAAGCGGTAGTGCGGCCCAGGTCGCGGCGATGATCGTCGAACCCAATCCAGACTGAAGTCACAACCCCTGGACCGTAGCCGGAGAACCAGGCATCTTTTGAACTGTTGGTCGTCCCGGTTTTGCCGCCGATATCCCGGCGTTTCAAATCGCGGCCCGCGCGCCAGCCGGTTCCCTGCCAGCCTGGCTCGCCATAAATGTTGCTGTTAAGCGCGCTTTTGATCAGGAAGGAGAGCGGCGTGTTGATCACATGCGGGGCATATTCCTCGCCCTGAGCTTTCGCCACCAGAGCGCTGTTGGCTTGCTCCAGCTGTGGCATAGGCACGCTGCTGTTTTGCGGCGTTTGCGAGACGGCAACGTCCTCTACGTCCTGGTTTTCCAGTACCGTAGATTTCGGCGTGTCGCCGTAGATAACCGGAATATCGCAGCTGGCGCAGGCGACTTTAGGCTTCGCCTCAAACACGGTATTCCCAGCATCATCGACAATTTTGGTGATGTAGTAAGGGTCAACCAGGAAGCCGCCGTTTGCCATGACGGAGTAGCCGCGGGCAACCTGCATTGGCGTAAATGAAGCGGAGCCCAGTGCCAGTGATTCGGTGTGAACAATGTTCGCCGCCGGGAAGCCAAAGCGCTGTAAATATTCTGCGGCATAATCTACGCCCATCGCCCGCATCGCGCGGACCATCACCACGTTCTTGGACTCGCCCAGCCCCTGACGCAGACGGATCGGTCCGGCATATTGTGCCGGAGAGTTCTTCGGCCGCCAGTCGGAGCCTGCCCCGGCATCCCAGCGTGAAATAGGCACGTCATTAAGAATGCTCGCCAGCGTCAGGCCTTTATCCATTGCGGCGGTATACAGGAAAGGTTTGATGTTTGAACCTACCTGGCGCAGCGCCTGGGTCGCGCGGTTGAATTTGCTTTGGTTAAAGTCAAAGCCGCCGACCAGCGCCAGCACGGCGCCATCATGCGGATTGAGCGAAACCAGCGCGGAGTTAACGTCAGGCACCTGGCTAAGCCACCAGGCATCATCCACCTTGCGAACCCAAATCTGCTGGCCAGCCTGCACCACATCGGTGACTTTGCGTGGCGTCGCGCCTTGCGCGGTGTCGGAGCGGTACGGGCGTGCCCAACGCATGCCTTCCATACCCAGGGAAACGGAGCTGCCGTCAGCCAGCATCACCGTTGCTTCATCAGGCACGGCGCGAGTCACAACTGCCGGGAACAATGGGCCATAGACCGGGAGGTTTTTCAGCGAATCGGTGATTTTTTTCTTATCCCAGGCGCTTTCACCCACTTTCCAAAGCACGTTAGACGGGCCGCGGTAGCCATGGCGCATATCGTAGGCCATGACGTTGTTGCGAACGGCATCCTGGGCACCTTGCTGAATTTTACGGCTCAGCGTGGTGTAAACCTTGTAGCCATCTTCGTAGGCTTTGTCGCCGTAGCGGGCGACCATGTCCTGGCGCACCAGCTCTGAGAGGTATGGGGCGGAGAAGGCAATTTCAGGGGTGTGGTAGCTGGCGTCAATCGGCTGGTTGCGCGCTTCGTCGTACTGGCTTTGGCTGATGTAACCTTCGCTCAGCATTCGCGACAGCACAACGTTGCGGCGCGCCGTTGAACGATCCATGGAGTACAGCGGGTTAAAGGTTGACGGCGCTTTAGGCAGCCCGGCAATCACCGCAATCTCGCTCAGGGTCAGTTGATCGACCGTTTTGCCGAAGTAAACCTGAGCGGCGGCACCGACGCCATAGGCGCGGTAGCCAAGGTAGATTTTGTTCAGGTAGAGCTCGAGGATCTCATCTTTGTTCAGCATCTGTTCGATGCGAACCGCAAGAAACGCTTCCTTAATTTTACGCATCAGGGTGCGTTCCGGGCTCAGGAAGAAGTTACGTGCCAGCTGCTGCGTGATGGTGCTCGCGCCCTGAGAGGCATGGCCAGAGAACAGCGCCACGCTTGCAGCACGGAAGATGCCCACCGGGTCAACGCCGTGGTGCTCGTAAAAGCGGCTGTCTTCTGTCGCGATAAACGCTTTTACCATCACCGGGGGGATCTGGTTCAGGGTCAGTGGAATACGGCGTTTTTCGCCGTACTGAGCAATTAGCTCGCCGTCAGCGCTGTAAACCTGCATTGGAATCTGCAGTCGCACATCTCTTAATGTCGCCACGTCGGGCAGCTGGGGCTCAATATATTTGTATAAACCGTAAATCGAGCCAGCTCCCAGCAGAACGCAACAGACTGCAAGGATTAATAAATACTTTACGAACTTCACCTTAAATTTCCCATCAGGTTTCAATTGGGCAGTTTCTAAACAACCGCGCGGTAGTATAAAGGCAAGCCAGGAGCTTTGATATACCCGTTAATGTTTCGGGGTCAGGGCTGTTCATCATCCGGATAAGGAGATCGAAACCATGATGTTTCCTGGTTGGCGGATTGGCCTGGATATCCAGGCGGAGGGCGTGCGTGCCGCAGCGGTACAGTGGCACCGGCAAGGGTGGCAGTTGCGCCATTGGTGGTATTTACCTTTCCCGAAACAGACACTTGCGGATGGCATGTTACCCGAACCCGACACGCTGCGCGAGGCGCTTACCGCCTGGCGTAAAGAAATCCCCGTGCGTCACCATCTGCGGGTTGGTTTTCCTGCACAGCGGGCTTTGCAACGCCAGGTCCCCAGACCTCCACGGCGGTTACAGGAATCAGCCCAAGAAAAGTATATCGCGGGTGCAACGGCTCGCCAGCTGCAAATGCCCACGGAGCAACTCTGCTACGACTATCTGGGGGGCGATTCGTCATTTTGCGTGACGGCGGCGAAACAGGCGGATATCGCTGCACTGCAGGCCATTTTTGCCAGCATCAAGCTTTTTCCCCGAACGATAACGCCGGGAGACAAAATTCTAAGTGCCTTGCCACAGGGTTGTTACCCCACACATTGCCGCTGTCTGGTTCATGAAGAGCGGGGCTACTGGCTGTGGGCTTCAGTGCAAAACCCCGGACGCTCCGGCTGGGTGGATAAACGGCAGACAGTGGATTTCCCAACCCTTTGTCAGCAACTGGAGGTTAACGCCTGCGAAGTGGCCTTTAGTCACGCCGAGGTTGAAGGCTCCAGGCCTGCCGGGACAGAAAGACTGAATGCCTGGCAACCCATTGTCCGCCAGCAGCCGCCTCTGCCGCGTCACGGTGGGCTTTACACGCTCGCTTTGGGGCTAGCCTTGGGGCCAGAGCGCGAATGATACCGCTGATTAACCTCCTGCCGTGGCGGCCGCTGAGACGTCGCCATCGGCTAAAACTCTGGGGCTGCACTCTGCTGTCTGGTGTGCTTTTGATGACGGGGCTGATGCTGCTTTGGGCCCAGCTTCTCGCCATGCAAGTACATGGTCAACAGGCTCAGGCCGCCGGGGTTGAGGTGCAGGAATCCGCCCTGAAGGCGCTGTTATCGCACCAGCAATCGGAGTTGAAAGAGAGTCAGCATCGGCTGGCGATATTGCAGGCGGAGGCGATGCGAAGAGGCAACATTTCACGCTGGGAAAATGTGCTGAATGTGCTGGCTCTACGGTTGCCAGAAAATAGCTGGCTGCAGAGCGTTAGCTGGCAGAACGGAAGCGCAATCGTCTCTGGCGTTGCGGGAGATGCACGAGAACTGGAGCAGTTTGAGGCTGCTCTGGCCGATTTACCGGGCGCGTTTCAGGTCCAGCCCGGTGAGCTGCGTGATGAAAAGCACAAAGGCCTGGTCTTTACATTCACCTTGAATCCCCCGGGGAGTGAACATGCTGAATAACCTGGGGCGCCTCATTGAAGGGCATGCCGCATACAGGGTGATGAGCCTGCTGGGTTGCCTGTTTGCCCTCGCACTATTCTGTTTCTGGCTGTGGATTTGGCCTCTGCGGCAACAGTTGCGGGCGCATGAACAGCACAACCAGCAACGCTGGCAGCAAGTGCTGTCCCTGCAGCGGCAAATCGCCGGCTTGCCGAAACCAGAGCCGCTGCCGGATACCGTTCCTCTGGCGTTATTTTCCGCCATGGCTGCGGTAAAACGGTCCGGAGGAAGGTTAGTAAAGTGGCAGCCCGATCCGCGACATTCTGTGTTGGAAATGCTGCTTCCCTGGCCCAGGGTGCCGCCGCTTTTTAGGGAACTGGCCAGCTATGAGAGCCTGAGTTTGTCGGCCTTTATCTTGAGCGAAGCCGGGGGGCAGGTGCGGGCAGTGGTCACTCTGGCGCTTAGCGATGAAAGCCGCTAGCTGGATGTTACTGGCCGCGCTCAGTTCGTCGCTGCAGGCGTTGCCGCGGAATCCGTTTCTTTTGCCCGTCTCACCCTGTGAGGCGCTGCTTAAGCGTCTTGATAGCTGGCAGCTGCGCGGCGTGTTTTACCCGAAGGGAGCTGCGGAAAGCATTGCCTTAATGAAATTCTCTGGAAAACGCTGGCAAAGGGTAAGAGAGGGTTTTTTCCTTGAGCCGGATGTGCAGGTGACCACGCTTCTTGAGCGGCAGATGAGGGTTACGCTCCACGGCGTCTGCGAAGGGCGCTATTACCACTGGAAAATACAGGGAGGAATCAATGGTAAGGCATATCGTGGCAAGCGTACTGGTACTGATGCCTCTGACGGGGTGGGCGAATAATCGTGTCACTTTGACGTTAGATGACACACCGGTTGCGCAGGTTTTGCAGGCGCTGGCCGAGCAGCAAAACTTTAACGTGATCGTTGCGCCTGGGGTGACGGGGAATCTCTCGCTACGTTTGGCTGATGTGTCGTGGGAGCAGGCTTTCCAGCAGGTACTCAGATTGGCAAACCTGACTTCATCCAGGACGGGCAATATTCTTCAAATTCAGCAGAAACAGGATCCGGCGCAGCGACGCGCTCAGCAAGAGGCCGCCCGTAAGCAAAAGGCGCTTGAGCAGCCGCTGGTACAGGCGGTTTATACGCCGCGTTATGCTGAAGTCGCCGACCTTGCCGCGGGGATAAAAGCTAATGAAGAAAAACTGCTTGGGCCCAGGGGCAGCCTTACAGTGGATAAGCGCACAAACCGTCTGGTAGTGCGCGACAGCCAGCAGGCGCAAAAGCGTGTTGCGGCCTGGATTAAAGATATGGATGTTTCGATGGGGCAGGTCGAGCTGTCCGCGCATATTGTCACCATTAACCAGGACAAGCTCCGAGAGCTCGGCGTGAAGTGGAGCGCCCCGTCAGGTGACACGGGCTCCGGGCTGTACCAGACCACCGCAGTCTCAAGTGAGTTAGCGGCGAAAGCGGCAACTACGGCGGTAGGGTTTAATATTGGCCGAATCAACGGCCGTATGCTTGAGCTGGAGCTCAGCGCGCTTGAACAGCAGCAGCAGCTGGAAATCATCGCCAGTCCACGTTTGCTGGTGGCGCACCAACAGTCTGCCAGCATCAAACAGGGCACGGAAATTCCCTACCAGGTATCCAATGGGAAAAATGAAGCGACCTCGGTGGAGTTTAAGGAAGCGGTGCTGGGTATGGAGGTGACGCCAACCATAAGTCACTTCGGAGCGATTCGCCTGAAGCTTCGCATCAGCCAGAATATGCCGGGGCGCAGCATCCAACATGCAGATGGGGAAGCGCTGGCGATAGATAAGCAAGAGATTGAAACCCAGGTTGAGGTGAAGGACGGGGAGACGCTGGCGTTAGGCGGGATCTTCCAGCAGCAGAGTAATGACACCCAGGATATCGTCCCTGTGCTGGGAAATATTCCACTTATCGGCCAATTGTTCCGGCACGACGAGAAAAAACGCCAACGTCGGGAATTAGTCGTGTTTATCACACCCAGGCTGATTGCGTTGCCCTAGGGGGTTTCTGCTCCAGCCTGCGGGTTTTTCTGCCAAACAGCGCCCAGGTGTTTGACGGCAGAGAGGAATTAGCTTACAAGGTGTACCGTTTCGGGAGGCAGGGTATTGAGAGCCTGTGGCCGGTAAAGCTGGCGCACGCTTTTCGTCCCGAGCCAGGCGCCTGGTGATTTATTCGGTTGCCAAACCCCCTTGAGTGTTGAGATAATTTTTAGTCTGATTCTCGAACTCACGCTTATGAGGTTTCAGTTCATGTCCCGCCGCAGCAAGTTGTTACCGGGCGGGTTTATCATCAACGAATTGTCTTAGTAGTACCGAAAAAATGGCAGAGAAACGCAATATCTTTCTGGTTGGGCCTATGGGTGCCGGCAAAAGCACTATTGGGCGTCAGTTAGCTCAGCAACTCAATATGGAATTTTTCGATTCTGATCAAGAGATTGAGAAACGTACCGGAGCTGATGTGGGCTGGGTATTCGACGTTGAAGGCGAAGAAGGCTTCCGCGATCGCGAAGAAAAAATCATTAACGAACTCACTGAAAAACAGGGCATCGTGCTGGCTACCGGTGGCGGCTCTGTGAAGTCTCGTGAAACCCGCAATCGTCTTTCCGCCCGTGGCGTAGTGGTTTACCTTGAAACCACCATTGAGAAACAGCTTGCACGTACTCAGCGCGATAAAAAACGTCCGCTGCTGCAGGTTGAGACTCCACCTCGTGAAGTGCTGGAAGCGCTGGCACATGAACGCAATCCGCTGTATGAAGAGATTGCTGATGTAACGATTCGCACCGATGATCAAAGCGCCAAAGTGGTCGCAAACCAGATCATTCATATGCTGGAAAGCAACTGATTCTGGCTTATCAAGAAACGCCTGCGGGCAAAGCAACAATAAGGTGGGCTCCGCGTAATGGAGAGGCTGACAGTCACTCTCGGGGAACGTAGTTACCCTATTACCATTGCCGCCGGGTTATTCAATGACCCGGCTTCCTTTTGGCCGCTGAAAGCTGGCGACCAGACTATGCTGGTCACCAATGAAACCCTTGCACCGCTCTATCTGGACAAGGTTCGTGGTCTTCTGGAACAGGCAGGCGTTAAAGTTGATACCGTCATTCTTCCGGATGGCGAGCAGTTTAAAAGCCTCGCGGTGCTCGATACCGTCTTTACGGCGCTGTTGGAAAAGCCTCACGGCCGCGACACTACCTTGATTGCTTTAGGCGGTGGCGTTGTGGGCGATTTAACCGGTTTTGCCGCAGCGAGCTATCAGCGTGGGGTTCGTTTTATCCAGGTCCCTACCACACTGCTTTCGCAGGTGGACTCCTCCGTTGGCGGCAAAACGGCCGTTAACCATCCCCTCGGCAAAAACATGATTGGCGCGTTCTATCAGCCCGCTTCGGTGGTCGTAGATCTCGATTGTCTGTCGACTTTGCCTGCGCGGGAGCTGGCTTCGGGCCTGGCAGAAGTCATTAAATACGGCATCATTCTGGACGGCGAGTTCTTTGACTGGCTGGAAAAGAATATCGACGCATTGTTGAAGCTGGACGGTCAGGCAATGGCGTACTGCATTCGTCGTTGTTGTGAGCTGAAAGCCGAAGTTGTTGCCGCAGACGAGCGAGAAAGCGGCTTACGTGCTTTACTGAATCTGGGTCATACGTTTGGCCATGCCATTGAAGCTGAAATGGGCTATGGCAACTGGCTGCATGGCGAAGCCGTGGCTGCCGGGATGGTGATGGCGGCGCGTACCGCTCAGCGCCTGGGTCAATTCAGTGAGGCAGAAGTTCAGCGCGTGATCGCGCTGCTGGTGCGAGCCGGGTTACCGGTTAACGGGCCGCAGGAAATGTCCCCTGACGCGTATATGCCCCACATGATGCGTGACAAAAAAGTATTAGCCGGCGAGCTGCGTTTGATTCTGCCGCTGGCGATAGGGAAGAGTGAAGTGCGCGGTGGAGTACCGCACGAAGTCGTTCTATCAGCCATTGCTGATTGCCAGCAGGCTTAACAACTAGAATTTTTATAGTATTTAACTTCGGGCGTGATGCAGACATGGGCATGCGCCTTTGAGTGGGGTGTTAAATGGATGAGTTTAAACCAGAAGACGAGCTGAAACCCGATCCAAGCGATCGTCGTCCTGGGCGTTCCCGCAAACCTGACGAGTTCGATAAAGAACCGCAGATCAACGTTGATGACGTCGATCTTGATGCGGACGAACGCCGTCCTTCTCGTTCACGTCGTGAGCGTGAAGTAGAGGTTGAGGAAGAGTACGAAGGTGATGATGGCATGGCCGCAGAACCTCGTCCGGCGCGTGGACGTAAAAAGGCAGCAAAACAGAAAGCACCTGCTTCTCGTCAGCACATCATGATGGGCGTCGGGATTCTGGTACTGCTGCTGCTTATCATCGGCATCGGTTCAGCCCTGAAAGCGCCTTCATCTACCCCAGATACTGCCGATCAAAAACCAGGCGCAGAGAAGAATATCGATCTCTCCGGTTCGAACGGTGCGGCATCTGCCGACCAGGCAAACGCCGCTCAGCCACAGGCAGGGAATACCCCGGCGGCTGGCCAGCAGAATCCGCAGGATGTTTCCCTGCCGCCTATTTCCTCTACGCCAACTCAGGCACAGACCCAGCCGCAGCCTGAAGGGCAGCAGCGCGTTGAGGTTCCTGGTAACCTGAATAACGCACTGACGCAGCCTCAGCAGCAGGGCCAGATTGACAACGTGGTCAGTAATTCCACGCTGCCAACCGAACCGGCTACCGTAGCGCCAATCGCCGGCAGCAAAACCGAGCCGCGTAAGCTGGCCGGTACCCAGGAGCCAACTCGCACCGTTGAATCTCGCCCTGAGCGCAAGAAAACGGTGATTGAGCCTGTACGTAAAGCCGAGCCTAAACAGCAGGTTAAAGCTGAAAGCAAGCCCGTTGCCACGGTGAAACGTAGCGAACCGGCCCCGGCTGTTTCTGCCCCGGTCACGGCCCCATCAACCAGCGCAGCGACTTCAACTCCGGCACCGAAAGCGACGGCATCTACTGCGCCTAAAGCGGCACCGCAGGCTGCAGCGACGGCAAGCGCTGGCGGCACAGTAACCGGTGATGCAAGCGCCATTAAGAGTGCGCCAGGCAGTCACTACACGCTGCAGCTAAGCTCTTCTTCAAACTCGACAAACCTGAATGCATGGGCGAAAAAAGAGAACCTGCAGCACTATATGGTTTATCAGACCCAGCGTAACGGCCAGCCTTGGTTCGTGCTGGTGAGCGGTGTTTATGCCACGAAAGACGATGCAAAACGTGCGGTGACAAGCCTGCCGGCAGACGTTCAGGCTAAGAACCCGTGGGCAAAACCTATTCATCAGGTGCAGTCTGACCTCAAGTGAAAATAAGCGCAGTCGCTGTCGGAGCCTTTCCACAGCTGGATAAGGTGTAAATAGTAAGACAGCATGAAAAAAAATCGCGCTTTTCTGAAATGGGCAGGGGGAAAATTCCCCCTGCTGGACGACATAAAAAAGCATCTGCCGGAAGGCGACTGTCTGATTGAGCCTTTTGTTGGCGCCGGGTCGGTATTTCTTAATACCGACTACTCACGCTATGTCCTCGCCGATATCAACAGCGATCTGATTAACCTCTACGACATCGTCAAAAACCGCGCAGATGAATACGTGCGGGAGTCTCGTTTGCTCTTTACCAAAGCGCAAAACGAGGAAGCGATTTACTACGCTTGCCGCGCCGAATTTAACCAGTGCACTGACAAATTTCGGCGTGCGGTGTTGTTTTTGTACCTCAACCGTCATTGTTACAATGGCCTGTGCCGTTATAATCTGCGCGGTGAATTTAACGTTCCGTTTGGCCGCTACAGCAAACCCTACTTCCCGGAAGAGGAGCTGTATCATTTTGCCGAACGGGCTAAAAATGCCACTTTTGTCTGCCAGTCCTATGATGTCAGCATGGTAAACGTTGCTGCGGGTTCCGTAGTGTATTGCGATCCGCCCTATGCGCCGCTTTCCGCCACCGCCAATTTTACCGCTTATCATACGGACAGCTTCAGCATGGTGCAGCAGCAGCATCTGGCCGAACTGGCTGAAAGATTGCGGGAGCAGAGTATTCCGGTGCTGATTTCGAATCATGACACCGAGCTGACTCGCCAGTGGTATCAGAACGCCACCGATTTCCATAAGCTGCAGGTTCGCCGCAGCATCAGCCGAAACGGTGGTAAACGTAACAAGGTGGACGAACTTCTGGCCCTTTATAAAGCGAAGGTTGCCTGAGCCGTTTCGCCCGCCGCCGAAAGATGAATGACTCCTGGAGAAGCGGATGAAACAGTATTTGATTGCCCCCTCAATCCTCTCTGCCGACTTCGCCCGACTGGGCGAGGATACGGCTAAAGCGCTTGCCGCTGGTGGTGATGTCGTCCATTTTGACGTCATGGACAACCACTACGTCCCTAATCTGACAATGGGACCGATGGTGCTCAAGGCACTGCGCGATTACGGCATCACTGCGCCTATCGACGTTCATCTGATGGTGAAGCCGGTTGACCGCATCATCCCTGACTTCGCCGCAGCGGGCGCCAGCATTATTACTTTCCATCCTGAAGCCTCCGAACATGTCGATCGCTCTCTGCAACTGATCAAAGAGCACGGCTGTAAAGCGGGTCTGGTGCTGAACCCGGCGACCTCGCTTTCCTGGCTGGATCACGTCATGGATAAACTGGATGTGATTTTGCTGATGTCCGTCAACCCAGGGTTTGGCGGCCAGTCGTTTATTCCGCACACGCTTGAAAAGCTGCGTCAGGTTCGCGAACGCATTGATGCATCCGGCTATGATATTCGCCTTGAAGTCGATGGCGGCGTCAAAGCCGACAACATTGCGGAAATCGCCGCAGCGGGGGCGGATATGTTCGTCGCAGGTTCCGCTATTTTCGGCCAGCCTGATTATAAAGCGGTAGTTGACCGCATGCGTTCTGAACTGGCTAAGGTAAGTCATGGATAAGTTTCAAAAAATTCGGGGTATTGCCTTCGATCTCGACGGCACGCTCATCGACACGGCGCTTGGCCTGAGTCAGGCCGTTGATCTGGCGCTTTATGCGCTTGAGCTGCCTGTGGCAGGTGAAGATCGCGTTGTAACCTGGATTGGCAACGGCGCGGATATCATGATGCAGCGGGCGCTTAAGTGGTCGCTGAAAGATAAAGAGCCCGACCTCGCCCAGCTGAATATGGCGCGTAAACTGTTCGATCGCTACTATGCGGAAACGGTTGAAGAGGGGAGTTTCCTGTTCCCAGGCGTGGCCGCAACGCTTGCTGCTCTGAAAGAGAAAGGCCTGCCGCTCGCGGTGGTTACCAACAAACCCACGCCTTTTGTCACGCCGTTGCTGGAAGATTTGGGCATTGCTCATTATTTCCAGACAATCATCGGCGGGGACGATGTAAAAGAGAAAAAGCCGCACCCGGAAGCGTTGTACAAAGTCATGGAAACTCTGGGGCTGGCGGCGGATGAATTGCTTTTTGTCGGCGATTCCCGCAATGACATTCAGGCCGCACAGGCGGCCGGCTGCCCAATCGTCGGCCTGACCTGGGGCTATAACTATGGCGAAGCGATTGGGCTGAGCAACCCGGACGTTGTGTTCGATCGTTTCGAAGACTTATTGCCCGCTTTCGGGCTACCACCTTTAGCAAATCAGGAAGCAGAACATGAGTAAGCCCATCGTATTTAGCGGCGCCCAGCCGTCAGGCGAATTAACTATCGGTAACTACATGGGTGCGCTGCGTCAGTGGGTAAACATGCAGGATGATTACCACTGCATTTACTGCATTGTTGACCAGCATGCGATCACCGTTCGTCAGGACCCAACCGCGCTGCGAAAAGCGACGCTGGACACTCTGGCTCTGTATCTGGCCTGCGGCATTGACCCGAAAAAAAGCACCATCTTTGTTCAGTCCCACGTACCGGAACACGCGCAGCTGGGCTGGGTGCTGAACTGCTACACCTATTTCGGCGAGCTGAGCCGTATGACTCAGTTCAAGGACAAATCCGCCCGCTATGAAGAAAACATCAACGCAGGTCTGTTTGACTACCCGGTGTTGATGGCCGCAGACATTCTGCTGTACCAGACCAACCAGGTTCCGGTCGGTGAAGACCAGAAGCAGCATCTGGAACTGAGCCGCGATGTAGCCAGCCGCTTTAACGCGCTGTATGGCGATATTTTCAAAGTGCCTGAGCCGTTTATTCCTAAGTCCGGTGCCCGCGTGATGTCCCTGCTGGAGCCGACCAAGAAGATGTCCAAGTCTGACGATAACCGCAATAACGTCATCGGCCTGCTGGAAGATCCGAAATCCGTGGTGAAGAAGATCAAGCGCGCGGTAACCGACTCCGAAGAGCCGCCTGTTGTGCGCTACGATGTGAAAGAGAAAGCGGGTGTATCAAACCTGCTGGATATTCTCTCGGGCGTAACCGGCAAGCCGATTCCTGAACTTGAAGCCAGCTTTGAAGGCAAGATGTATGGCCACCTGAAGGGCGAAGTGGCGGAAGCCGTGTCCGGTATGTTGACCGAACTTCAGGAGCGCTACCACCGTTACCGTAACGACGAAGCTTTCCTGCAGCAGGTGATGAAAGAGGGGGCTGAAAAAGCCCGTGCTCGCGCCGGTGAAACGCTGAAAAAGGTGTACGAAGCGATAGGTTTCGTTGCTCACCCATAATCTTTCCCTATGAATAACCCGCCGCCTGGCGGGTTATTTCTTTTTTGTGACTCCATTCTCCTTTTGTCATTTTCCCCTTTGCCATCTATATTCAATTTTATGAAGATATATTTGTTCAATAAATTGAAGATAACCAATGAGCCGCAGCTTTATTAAAAAAGAGGGCGTAGCCCAATCCAGCCTGGCCCGTTACTTACTGGGTGAGAAGTGTGGTAACAGGCTGAAAACTATAGATGAATTAGCCGGTGAGTGCGGCTTTTCCGTTGGTCTGACGCAGGCCGCTTTGAAGACGCTGGAGAAGGCCGGAGCCGTGAGCGTTGAACGCCGCGGCCGCAACGGTAGTTACCTGCTGAGCATGGATAACAAAGCCCTATTGGCGTTCGCGGATATCGGCAATGTAGTGTGTGCTATGCCGCTGCCGTACACCCGGCTTTATGAAGGGCTTGCCAGCGGTTTGAAGGCGCAGTTTGACGGGATCCCGTTTTATTACGCCCACATGCGCGGGTCTGATGTTCGTGTCGAATGTTTGCTGAATGGCGTTTATGACCTGGCCGTAGTGTCCAGACTGGCAGCAGACAGCTATCTCAGCAACCCGGATCTTTTTATCGCACTGGCGCTGGGGCCGCACACCTACGTGGGTGAGCATAAGCTGATATGCCGCGCCGGGCAGCAGGAGAGTATCCGCCGGATTGGGATTGATCCACGTTCGGCCGATCAGCGCATCATGACGGATGTTTATTTCTCCGGGCAGGATGTGGAATTGCTCGACGTGTCGTATCACGAGTGTCTGCACAGAATTGCGAAAGGCAGCGTGGATGCGGTGATTTGGAACGTCAGCAACGAGGCCGATCTGACGGCGCTGGGGCTGACGGCACTCCCGCTAAGCGGGGACAAATGCTTCCTGGCGGCATCGGAAGCGGTGGTGCTGACGCGCAGCGAAGATATCCCCATTCAGCAGTTGCTGAGAACGGTGGTGGATAAGAATGCATTGCTGACTCATCAGCAATGCGTGCTGAGCGGTGAACAGGAACCAAGCTATTGACAGAGGTAATCAGTATGGAAGACCGGCTCAATCTGCTGTGTGAGGCAGGCGTCATCGACCGGGATATTTGTGATGGCATGAAAGTTGTTGTGACACAGCTGGAGACTCATTGGGCTATCCCGCTACAGAACGATCAGGGGGCAATGGCGATCACCCACATGGCTAACGCGCTGATGCGCAGCCGTCGGGGGGAGGAAGTCGGTCCGCTGGATGACGAACTGCTGGCGGAGATTAAGGCCGACAGCGTATTTGGCGAAGTTGAGCAGGCCCATCATGCATTGCTGGCGCCGTTCAACGTGCAGATGCATCCGAACGAAGAAGGGTACCTGCTCGCCAACCTGTTTAGCCTGTGGCTGATTCATAAGAGCTAACGAATTTGTTTGCAGCGGTTTTTTTCACCTTAAATATTCAAAAAAATGATTATTTAAGAGGTTTATTTCTCAGGTCGCGAGGCAAGGCATGTTTATTGAGGCACTCAAGGCACAGAATCCGGCGTTGATTGATGCGGCCAGAACCCTTTGGCGGCAGGGCGCGGTGCTCCCCGACACCTGGATTATCGATGTCGATCAGGTCCTGGACAACGGCCGGAAACTGCTCGCGGCCGCACAGAAGCACGGCATTACGCTCTATTTTATGACCAAGCAGCTGGGGCGTAACCCGTGGCTGGCCAACAAGCTGGTTGAACTGGGTTTTAAAGGCGCCGTCGCCGTTGATTTTAAAGAGGCCCGAACGCTTCGCGAAGCCCATGTCCCCGTGCTGCATGTGGGGCATCTGGTGCAGGTGCCGGTGGCTTTGGTTGAGGAGAGTGTGAACGGCGAGACGGAAATTATCACCTTGTTCTCACTGGAAAAAGCCCGCGAAGTCTCCGATGCCGCGCTGGCAAACGGAAGGGTTCAGGCGGTGATGCTGAAAGTGTTTGCCGAATATGACCGGCTTTATCCGGGTCAGGAAGCCGGTTTTTCGCTTAACGAACTGGATGACGTGGTAAGCGAGATTCGTGAGATGCCGGGTATTCGCCTTACCGGGTTGACGCATTTCCCCTGTCTGCTCTGGAACGAAGAGCAGCAGCAGACGCAGCCGACCCGCAACCTGATGACGCTGCTTAAGGCCCGGGATCTGCTGCACGAGCAGGGGGTTGAGATTGAGCAAATCAATGCGCCATCGGCCTCAAGCTGCGGCACTTTCCATATTCTGGCTGAGCACGGGGTGACCCATGCCGAACCGGGCCATGCGCTAACCGGTACCATCCCGGCGAACCAGAATGGCGATCAGCCGGAGTCCATCGCCATGCTCTATCTGACGGAAGTTTCCCATCAGTTTCAGGGCAAAAGCTATTGCTTCGGCGGGGGATATTATCGTCGCGGTCATGCGCAGAATGCGCTGGTGTTCAGCAGTGATGCACAGCCCGAGCAGGCGCGATTGCTGCAGCCAGACACCTCCAGCATTGATTATCATCTGGCGCTGGAAGGCTGCTATCCCGTAGGTAGCCCGGTGGTGATGTGCTTCCGTACGCAGATTTTTGTCACCCGCAGCGATGTGGCACTGGTGTCCGGTATTCAGAGCGGTAGTCCGGTACTCGAAGCGCTGTACGACAGCCTTGGTCATCCAATTCCGGGAGGTCAACATGAGTAAGTTTCTGGTGCTGGTCATAGACAGCTTCGGCGTGGGCGCGATGGACGATGTGCCGGAGGTCAGGCCGCAGGACATCGGGGCGAACACCTGCGGGCACATTTTGCAGCATTTTCCCGAACTGCGTTTGCCGACGCTTGAGAAGCTGGGCCTGATTAACGCGCTGGGGTTTGCGGCCAATGTGATGCAGCCGAACACCGATGCCGTGTATGGCACCGCGGCGCTGCAGCATGAAGGCGGCGACACGTTTATGGGGCATCAGGAAATTCTGGGCACGCGGCCACAAACTCCATTGCGTATGCCGTTTTCTGAAGTGATTGACGTCGTAGAACGTGAGCTCATCGGCGCGGGCTGGCAGGTTGAGCGCAAAGGTGGCGAGCTGAAGTTTCTGTGGGTAAATCAGGCCGTGGCCGTGGGGGATAATCTTGAAGCTGATTTAGGGCAGGTGTTTAACATCAGCGCCAACCTCAGCGCAATACCGTTTGAGCAGGTGCGTGCTATCGGCGAAGTGGTGCGCCGCTGCGTGAAGGTTGGACGGGTTATTGCCTTTGGCGGCCTGCTTGAGAGCAGCGAGCAACTGATTAATGCCGCCGAGGAGAAACAGGGGCTTTATGTCGGCATTAACGCCCCACGTTCCGGTGTATACAAAAGTGGGTTTCAGGTGGTGCACATGGGCTACGGCGTGGATGCCAGCGTGCAGGTTCCGCAGCAGCTGCATCAGGTCGGGGTTAAAACTGTGCTGGTGGGAAAAGTGGCGGATATTGCCCTTAACCCACACGGCACCAGCTACCAGAATCTGGTCGATTCGCAGAGCATTCTCGATATCACCCGGGATGAGCTGAATAAACCCGGCCGCGTGTTTATTTGTACCAACATTCAGGAAACGGATCTGGCGGGGCACGCCGAAGACGTTGGGCGCTACGCCGAGCGGCTTGAGCTGGTGGACAAAAATCTGGCTTTGCTAATGGCGGATATGCAGGCCGGGGATTGCCTGGTCGTCATGGCGGACCACGGGAACGATCCGACGATTGGCCACAGCAAACACACCCGTGAAAACGTGCCTTTGCTGGTTTGGCAGCCCGGTATAGCAGGCAGTTATCTGGGGGCACGCGCTACGCTTTCTGATGTGGGCGCAACGGTTTGTGACTTTTTTCAGGCAGCTGCGCCGCAGAACGGAACGTCGTTCTTGCCGCTGCTGAATATCTCTTCAATGCGTGGAGTGAATCATGACGGGGCATAAGCATATTGATCCATCGGGCTATACCTATGCCCATGAGCATCTTCATATCGATCTTTCCAGCTTCAAGGACAATATCGATTGCCGTCTGGATCAGTACGAGCTGATTTGCGATGAAATGAAGTCACTCTTCGGACAGGGGGTGCGCAATATCATTGAAATGACCAATCGCTACATGGGGCGTAACCCTCAGTTTCTGCTGGATATCATGCGTGATACCGGAATGAACGTGATGGCCTGTACTGGTTATTATCAGCACGATTTCTTCCCGCCACATGTGGCCACTACGCCGGTGAAAGTGCTGGCTCAGGAAATGATCGATGAAATCGAAATTGGCATTGACGGGACGGCGTTAAAAGCCGGAATCATCGCGGAAATAGGGTCCAGCGTGGACGTCATTACCCCTGTGGAGAAGCGCGTTTTCCAGGCAGCGGCCATTGCGCATCATGAAACCGGCAGGCCGATTTCAACCCACACTTCATTCAGCACCATGGGGCTTGAACAGCTCGCGTTGCTGAAGTCATGGTGCGTGGATCTTTCCCGCGTCACCGTCGGACACTGTGACCTGAAAGACAATCTGGACAACATCCTGCGGATGATCGATCAGGGAGCGTACGTCCAGTTCGATACCATCGGCAAAAACAGCTATTACCCGGATGAAAAACGCGTTGCGATGTTGAGTGCGCTCAAAGATCGCGGGCTGCTCGATCACGTCATGCTGTCGATGGACATTACTCGGCGCTCCCATCTACACGGGAACGGCGGGCCTGGTTTTGACTATTTGCTTACCACGTTTGTGCCGATGCTGCTGGAGGCCGGTTTCAGCCAGTCAGACATCGATTTGATGTTACGTGACAACCCCTCTGTCTTCTTTAAGTAAGGATTTCCCATGAAAAAGATCGGTGTCGCTGGCCTACAGCGCGAACTCATCAAACAAACTATCGAAACCGCCGCACCGGGCTGCTTCGAAGTGTTTATCTATAACGACATGGACGCCGCGCTGAAGGTGAAATCCGGGCAGCTTGATTACTACATTGGGGCCTGTAATACCGGAGCGGGTGCGGCATTGTCTATCGCTATCGCGGTGATCGGCTACAACCGCAGTTGCACCATTGCTAAGCCCGGCATTAAAGCCAAAGAGGAGCAGATCGCCCGCCTGGTCTCAGAAGGCAAAGTGGCGTTTGGCCTTTCCGTTGAGCATATCGAGCATGCCATCCCGCTGCTGGTTAACCATTTAAAATAAAGGCATCCGCATGGAATTCTACCTTCACCTTGTTGTTGTTGCCTTGCTGACCGGGATGACGGCTTTACTGGCGCACCGCTCCGCGGCGGTGTTTCATGACGGGATTCGACCGATTCTGCCCCAGCTTATTGAAGGCAATATGAACCGCCGCGAAGCGGGGAGTATCGCCTTCGGCCTGAGTATTGGCTTTGTGGCCTCAGTCGGGATCTCATTCACCCTGAAAACCGGCCTGCTTAACAGCTGGCTGCTGTTCCTGCCGACCGATATTCTTGGCGTGCTGGCGGCCAACCGCGTGCTGGCCTTTGGGCTTGGTGCCGTCTGGGGCATTCTGATCCTCACCTGCCTGGTGCCGGTGAATCACCTGCTGACCGCGCTGCCGGTGGACGTTCTCGGCTCTCTCGGTGAACTGAGTTCGCCGGTGGTGTCTGCCTTTGCGTTGTTCCCGCTGGTGGCGATTTTCTACCAGTTTGGCTGGAAGAACAGCCTGTTCGCGGCGGTGGTTGTGCTGCTGACCCGGGTGCTGGTGGTGCGCTTCTTCCCGCAGCTCAACCCGGAGTCTATCGAGATCTTCGTGGGTATGGTTATGCTGCTGGCGATTGCGATTTTTCAGGATCTGCGCTCCCGGGATAAACATGAACACGATGCTCACGGGCAGTCGGTGTTTGAAGAGCGGACATCCAGGATTATCAAAAATCTGCCGTATATCGCCATCGTCGGCGGACTGATCGCCACCGTTGCCAGCATGAAGCTGTTTGCGGGCAGCGAGGTGTCGATCTTCACGCTGGAAAAAGCCTACAAGATTGGGCTGGATCCGGCACAGTCTCAAAGCCTGATTGATCAGGCGGCGCTGGCCGAGTTTATGCGTGGCCTGGGCTTTGTGCCGATGATTGCCACAACGGCGCTGGCGACGGGGGTTTATGCCGTCGCGGGCTTCACCTTTGTTTTTGCCGTCGGCTACCTGATTGCTAACCCGATAATTGCTTTTGTTGTTGGGGCTCTGGTTATTTCTGCTGAAGTTCTGCTGCTGCGCTCCATTGGGAAATGGCTTGGCCGTTACCCTTCGGTACGCAACGCCTCGGACAACATTCGTAACGCGATGAACATGCTGATGGAGATGGCGCTGCTGATTGGCTCTATCTTTGCCGCCATTAAAATGGCGGGCTATACCGGCTTCACCATCGCAACGGCGCTGTATTTCCTGAACGAATCACTGGGCCGCCCGGTGCAGAAAATGGCCGCGCCGGTTGTGGCGGTGATGGTAACCGGCATTGTGCTGAATATTCTGTTCTTCTGCGGCCTGTTTATCCCGGCCTAAGGGGGTTGTGTGGAAAGCTGGCCATTGCAAAGCCTGAGCCTGGCTCAGGCCCAGCAGAAGCAGTTCGCACTGGTGGATATTATCTGCCGGCATTTTCCTGGGGCTGATTTTCTGAGCCAGGGCGATGTTGGCCTGGTGCCCGGATTCAATCAGCCAATCACCACGCAGCGGGTTGAGCGCGTCCTGGCCGACTTCTTCTCTGCGCCAGCCGCCGCGCTGGTGCAGGGAGCCGGAACCGGGGCTATTCGTAGCGGGCTGGCGGCGTTATTAAACGCTGGCGATAAGCTGCTGATTCATCAGGCTCCTCTGTACCCTACCACGGCAGTCATTGCCGAACAGATGGGGCTGGAGCTCATCAGGGCAGATTTTAATCAGTTAAATGAAGTGGAAGCTGCCATCGTGGCCCATCGTCCGGGCGCGGCTTTGATTCAGCACACCCGCCAGACATTGGATGACGCCTATCGACTCGCTGAGGTGGTGGCCTGTTTCAATCGCTACGGCTTACCGTCCCTGGCCGACGATAACTATGCGGTGATGAAGGTGGACAGAATCGGCTGCGAGTGTGGGGCTACGCTGTCGACCTTCTCCTGTTTCAAGCTGTTCGGCCCGCCGGGCGTCGGGGTGGTGGTCGGTGACAAGCTGGCCGTTAAGGCCGTGCGCCAGAGTATGTACTCCGGTGGTAGTCAGGTGCAGGGCTTTCAGGCTATGGAGGCGCTGCGCGGCTTAGTCTTCGCCCCGGTGATGCACGCCGTTCAGGCACAGGTGAACGATGCGTTGGTTGAGCTATTGTCTCAGGGCGCGGTGCCTCAGGTTAAAAGTGCATTTATCGCCAATGCACAGTCGAAGGTTCTGCTGGTGGAGTTTCATCGGCCGATTGCCGAAAAGGTGCTGGCGGTGGCACAAAAATTGGGCGCATTGCCTTACCCGGTAGGGGCAGAATCTAAATATGAAATCCCGCCGCTCTTTTATCGGGTTTCCGGAACGTTCAGGCTGGCTGCACCGGAGCTTGAACAGCGGATGATCCGCATCAACCCCAACCGCAGCGGGGCGGAAACCGTGCTGAGAATTTTGCGGGAAAGTTGTGCAGAAGCAGAAAAGTAAAAGGGAGGCTGCTGCCTCCCTTAGTATTTAATGATTTGAGAACCAGTTTAGCTTGTCGCGAAGACCAACGACGCGGCCCACGATAATCAGCGCCGGGCTGCCGACCTGGGTGGCTAACTCGCCTAATTGGTTCAGGGTGCCGTCCACGACGCGCTGATTCACCGCCGTGCCGTTTTCAACCAGCGCCACCGGCATGCTCTCTTCCATCCCATGGGCGATCAGCTGCTGCTGAATGGCCGAGGCCTGGTTCAGCCCCATGTAGAACACCAGCGTTTGCTTCTCTGCCGCCAGGTTCGCCCAGTCAAGTTCGCCGCCGGTTTTCAAATGGCCGGTGACCAGACGCACGCTTTGGGCGTAATCCCGGTGCGTAAGCGGAATGCCGGAGTAGGCGGAACAGCCAGAAGCCGCGGTGATCCCCGGTACTACAGAGAACGGAATTCCACCGTTGCACAAAGTTTCCAGCTCTTCACCGCCGCGTCCGAAGATAAACGGATCGCCCCCTTTCAGGCGCACGACACGTTTGCCCTTTTGCGCTTCCCGCAGCAGGATTTGGTTAATCTCTTCCTGGGGAACGCAGTGGTAGCCCGCGCGCTTGCCGACGAAGACGCGATCGGCATCGCGACGAACCAGATTCATGATGTCGTCCGACACCAGGCGGTCATACACCACGACGTCAGCCTGCTGAATTTGCTGCAGGCCTTTCAGCGTCAGCAAGCCTGCGTCACCCGGGCCGGCGCCAACCAGCACCACTTCGCCGCGGTGGTCGAGCGGGGTGGAGAACAGCGATTCCGTCTCTTTTTCAACGGCAAGCTGGTCTTCGTTGGCCAGATACTGTGCCAGGCGGTCGTTAGTGAAGAATTTCTCCCAAAAGCGGCGACGCTCGCCCATGGTGGCAAAAGTTTGTTTCACTCGGCCACGCAGGGTACCGGCAAAGGCTGCAATTTTACCCAGATGCAGCGGCAGGCTGGCTTCCAGCTTTTCGCGCAGCAGTCGGGCCAGAACAGGGGACGTACCGCCGGAAGAGACGGCAACCATCAGCGGGGAGCGGTCAATAATCGACGGCATAATGAAGCTCGCCTGTTTCGGCGCATCGACCACGTTGCAGAAGATCCGGCGGGATTCGGCGGCGTCGCTAACCTGCTGATTCACCTCATCGTCGTCGGTGGCGGCAATCGCCAGCCAGCTTTCGTCCAGCAGCGTTTCTGAGAACGCACCTTCGGCCAGCGTCAGCATATTTTGCTCAGCCCACACCTTAAACTGTGGGCTGAATTCGAGGGCGTTAACGGTGATGCGCGCACCTGCCTCCAGCAATAAACGCGCTTTGCGTTCAGCGACATCGCCACCGCCTACCAGCAGGCAGGCGCGGCCACGTAACTGACAAAATATCGGCAGGTGATCCACGGTCAATCCTCAATTAATTACGGGCGGTTTCCGGTGCGCCTGCGGCGGCAGGCTGCGGACGTTCGGCTTTGGGCGTAGCATACCAATAACCCAGACCCATGAATACCACGCCAGAAAGGGTGTTCCCCAGCGTAACCCACAGCAGGTTATGGCCGATGCCGGACAGCGTATAAGCCTCGCTATGATGGCCAAACCAGGACAGGGCAAACAGCGTCATGTTGGCGATGGAGTGCTCGTAGCCGGAGGCGATAAACGCCAGCAGGCACCACCAGATTGCGATGAACTTCGCTGCACCTTCGGTACGAATTGCCATCCAGATTGCCAGACAAACCAGCCAGTTACACAGCGCCCCTTTAAAGAACAGCACCATCGCAGGGGCGGTGGTTTTTGCCAGCGCTACGGCGTGCACAATGCTGGTATCTACCGGCAGCAGGCTGCCGCCGCCCCAGCTATACAGCAGCGCGACAAATACCGAACCGAGCAGGTTACCAAGCCAGGTTTGCGGCAAAATCGCCCACATCTGGCCGTGAGATATCGTGCCGGCTTTCACACCGAAGGTCAGAAACATGGTGTGGCCGGTGAACAGCTCGGAACCGGCGATAATCACCAGCGTCAGGGCTATTCCGAAGGTCGCCCCCATAACCAGCGGGCGAATAGTCGGATCGAGTAAATTACCGAGGGTGAAAATCAGGATGATGCCAAGGCCAACGTAGGCTCCCGCCATGGCGGAACTTACCCAGAAGCCCAGAGGATTTTTCTGCGAGAGACGGTTAATCCGCGCGGCATTCGCCGCACACTTATTGATGGTATCGGTGAACATTTTTGCTATCCCAATGAAGTTAAAAATAAAAATTAAAAATGAATGTCCCTCACCCCGGCCCTTTCCCAAAGGGAAAGGGGGAAAACCCTCGTCGCTATTGTTGCTCGATCGGTTCCGGCGGTGCCCTCTCCCTCAGGGAGGGGCAGGGTGAGAGTTGTTTTAGGTCTTACGCTTTTATCTGCACCAGCCCGTCCTGGACGCGGGCATCATAGTGCGGCACGGAGCGGCTTTCATCTTCCATGCACAGGCCGTCCCTCAGGCGGAAATGCTGTTTTTTCAGCGGGCTGGCAACCCACAGCTCGGCCTGATGCTCTGCAATTAGCCCGCGCGATAGCACGCTGGCTTCAAAGAACGGGTCGATATTGCTGATGGCGTAAACCTGCTCGTCTTTACGAGGGCGGAAAATAGCGACCTGTGCCGAGCCGACCAGGGCGCAAACGCCGGTTGCTGGCAGGATATCGTCTAGCTGACAAACGGTTGTCCACTGGCTCATGCGTGTTCCTCCACTTCTACCAGAGTGACCGGAATACGCTCATGCGGCGTGGCCGGACGGTGTTGATTGCGCTCGCTAACGGTTTGCACGTTCGGGTCGCGCTGCGGGCTGTTGATAAAGTGTTTGAAGCGGATCTGCGCCTGTGGCGTATTCACGGTTTCTGTCCACTCGCAGATCACTTTCTCGCGCAGGCGGTTGAGCTCTGCTTCAAGCTGGTCGTTCAGGCCCAGCTTGTCGTCGACAATCACGCTCCGCAGGTAATCAATACCGCCTTCCAGGTTCTCCAGCCAGACGGAGGTACGGGTGAGTTTGTCGGCGGTACGGATGTAGAACATCATGAAACGGTCGAGATACTTGATGATGGTATCGTGGTCGAGGTCCGCAGCCAGCAGGTCCGCATGGCGCGGTTTCATACCACCGTTACCGCACACGTACAGATTCCAGCCTTTCTCCGTGGCGATAATACCCACGTCTTTACCCTGTGCTTCCGCGCATTCACGGGTGCAGCCGGAGACGCCAAACTTCATTTTGTGCGGAGTACGGATGCCTTTGTAGCGATTTTCCAGCTCGACGCCGAAGCCCACGCTGTCACCCACGCCGTAGCGACACCAGGTGCTGCCGACGCAGGTTTTGGCCATACGCAGGGCTTTGGCATAGGCGTGACCGGTTTCGAACCCGGCTTCAATCAGCTGACGCCAGATTTCCGGCAGGTCGCCCTTTTGTGCGCCGAACAGGCCGATACGCTGGGAACCGGTGATTTTGGTGTACAGGTTGTATTCACGGGCGATACGGCCCACTTCCATCAGCCCTTCAGGCGTGATTTCGCCGCCTGCTGAGCGTGGGATCACCGAGTAAGTGCCGTCTTTCTGGATGTTGCCGAGGAAGTTATCGTTAGTGTCCTGCAGCGGCGTCAGTTCTGGCTGCAGCACGTAGTCGTTCCAGCAGGAGGCCAGCAGCGAACCCACGGTTGGCTTACATACTTCACAGCCGTAACCCTTGCCGTATTTTTGCAGCAGCTGGTCGAAGGATTTGATTCCTTCCACGCGGATGAGGTGGTACAGCTCCTGGCGCGAGAAGGCGAAGTGTTCGCACAGGTTGTTGTTTACTTCGATACCGGCTTTGGCCAGTTCGGCGTTCAGCACCTGAGTCACCAACGGAATACAGCCGCCGCAGCCGGTCCCGGCTTTGGTTTCGGCCTTCAGGGCCGCCACGGTATGGCAACCTTTGTTGATGGCTTTGATCAGGTCGCCTTTGGTGACGTCAAAGCAGGAACAGATTTGCGCGCTTTCCGGCAGCTTATCGACCCCGATAGACGGCTTACCGCTGCTTGCATGAGCCGGCAGGATCAGCGAGTCCGGATTCTCCGGCAGCTCAATGGCATTCAGCACCAGCTGCAGCAGGTTGCCGTAGTCGCTGGTATCGCCAACCAACACTGCGCCAAGCAGGGTTTTGTTGTCTTCGCTGACCACCAGACGCTTGTAAACCTCTTTACTTTCATCGAGATAAACGTAGCTTCGGGCGTTTGGCGTGCGGGCATGAGCGTCGCCAATACCGCCGACGTCAACGCCGAGCAGTTTTAGCTTGGCGCTCATATCTGCGCCCTCAAAGGCGTTCTCCGTGCCGAGCAGATGGTCGGCCGTGACCTGAGCCATTTTATAGCCCGGCGCGACGAGCCCGAAAACGCGGTTATTCCAGCTGGCGCATTCCCCGATGGCATAAATATCCGGATCTGAAGTCTGGCACTTATCGTTGATGGTAATGCCCCCGCGCTGGGCCGTTTCGAGCCCGCATTGCGTGGCCAGCTTGTCCTGCGGACGAATACCGGTGGAGAAGACGATAAAGTCCACTTCCAGCCCGGTGCCGTCGGCAAAACGCATAGTTTTACGTGCTTCGGTGCCCTGCTGGACGATTTCCTGGGTGTTTTTGCCGGTATGCACGCGTACACCCATGCGCTCGATTTTGCTGCGCAGTTGTTCGCCGCCCATGCGGTCCAACTGCTCGGCCATCAGCATTGGCGCGAATTCGATAACGTGGGTTTCCACGCCGAGGTTTTTCAACGCGCCAGCCGCTTCCAGCCCCAGCAGGCCACCGCCGACGACGGCGCCGCGTTTGCTGCGGCGGGCGCAGGATTCAATGGCATTAAGATCTTCGATAGTGCGATAAACGAAGCAGTCCTGGGTTTCAGAGCCTTTAATCGGCGGGATCCACGGGTAAGAACCTGTCGCCATCACCAGCTTGTCGTAATAAACGGTGCGGCCGGTATTGGAGTGGATCACTTTTTCCTGGCGATTGATGGTGATAGCGCGTTCGCCAACCAGGACTTTTACGCCATGTTTTTCGTAGTAGCCGTCGCGGACAAGGGAGAGTTCTTCAGCGGTATGGTGGGAGAAATAAGAAGAAAGGTGCACGCGATCGTAGGCTTTACGCGGCTCTTCACAAAATACGGTGATGTCGAACTGGTCCGGCGGGGCCTTATCAAGTAAGTCTTCGATAAAGCGATGGCCGACCATGCCATTACCGATAACTGCGATTTTGACTTTGCTCATAATTGCCTCAATTTCTTTTCTATTACCGCCTACCTTAACGATTCAGCTGTGGTGATTATTGATGCAAATCAAATGCGCCTTTATATACCCATTAAGAGGTATATCGTTGATTTTGATGTATTTTTGTAAGTTATGGAATTGGCTGGTTTTTCACCAGTGGAAGAGGTTAGGGGATATTCAGTTCAGCAAAGGGTTGGCGCGGAGCCGGGCAACAATCAGATCAACAAAGGTGCGTACTTTTGCGGAGGCATGGCGACCTTCGGTATGCACCACATGTATTGGGAGAGGCTCGAGTTCGTAATCGCTCAGTACGATTTGCAGTTCGCCCTCGCGCAGGGCCGGCGCTATCTGATAATCCAGGACTCGCGTCAACCCCCAGCCTGCTTTTGCGGTGGCAATTGAGGACTCGTTGTTGTTGCACTGGAGCGCGGCATTGACCATAACGCGTTGCTCACCCGCAAAGCGCCACTCCGGTGAGGCCCAGGCACTGGCCGAAGAGGCGATACGATGGTTTTTAAGGTCCGCAGGCGTCAACGGCGTGCCGTATTTTTCCAGGTAGTCAGGCGATGCACAAACGACCCGGCGCACGGTGCCGACTTTGGTAGCCGTCAGCCCTGAGTCGGGCAGGTGCCCAATGCGCACGGCGACATCAATGCCTTCTTCGATGATGTTCACCTGGCGATCAACGAACAGTGACCTGGCGCGCATGGTTGGCCACGCATCAAGATAATCAGTGATTACCGGCAGGACGAATTTCTGGCCGAACAGCACGGAGGCGGTGATCGACAGGAGTCCGGACGGCGTGGCATAGGAGCCAGCCGCTGCGGCTTCGGCTTCCTCGATGCTGGTGAGAATCGTGCGGCAGTCGTTGAGATATCGCAGGCCCGGCTCGGTCAGCTTAACTGTGCGGGTCGTGCGGATGAAGAGACGTGTGCCAATGATCTCTTCCAGCGCGGCTATGGCCCGTGTAACAACCGGCGCACTGATATGGAGTTGGCGTGCAGCGGCGGCAAAACTCTCGGTTTCTGCGACTTTGACGAATATTTTCATCGCCTGCCAACGATCCATGCTCAACCTCATACCTGGCTAAAAGAGGGGTTAGTATCGGCTATTCGCCGAGTATGGCGCAATCGCGGGGTTACAACTCAAGCTGAATGCGGTTTTCTTCACCCCCGGGCAGCTGCGCCGGGACTGCGCAGCAAATCAGTATCTCATCATCTGCCGTGCTTGCGGAGGGGCGTTTCGGGTAGGTGACAGAGCCTGTGAGGAGCTTCGTCCGGCAGGTCCCGCAGTGGCCTTCCCGGCAGCTGAATTCCGGGTTTAATCCCCGAGCTTCGGCCAGCGCTAAAAGCGAACCTGAATCCGGCAGCCAGCGAGCCTCTTTTAGTGAACGCATAAAAGCGATGGGCACAGGGCTGGTGGCCGGCGGCAGGGCGTCAGGTTTTGGCGTTTTGCTGTCTGTGGGGCGTACCAGCGATGAGGGGCCAAAGGCTTCCGAATGGATTCTGTCATCGCTAATGTTGTACTCCCGCAGTCCGTCATAGAGAGACTGGGTGAATGCGGCCGGGCCACAAAGATAGAAATCGTAGTCGTTAAACGGCAGTCGGCTCGTGAGTAACGGCATATCGATATGACCTTGAACATCATAGTCCACACCTTGCCGGGCGCCTTCAGCCTGGCTGAGTACGCGAATAACCTGCACGGCACCTTTGGCTGCCGCAACCAGCTCATTAATCTCTTGGGTAAAAGGCAAATCTTCAGCCTGTCTTGCTGACTGGAACAAAAACGTTTGTCGAATGCGTTGTTTGCGCAGTCCTTCATAGACGATGTGCCGCAGCATGGCGAGCATCGGGGTAATGCCAATGCCGCCTGCCAGCAGCACGGCAGGGCGTTGCTCATGGGCGTCAAGGGTGAACCTCCCCGCCGGAGCACGGACGTCAATAATATCGCCAACGGAAACGCCGTTGTGCAGGTGGCCAGAGACGCCTCCCTCCCGCTTGACGCTAATGCGATACAAGCCGTCGGACGGGGCCGATGAAAGCGTGTAAGTACGGATCGCCGGCGTTTCCGCCTGGTGAAGCGTTACGCGAATGGGCAAGTGCTGCCCGGCGAGATGAGGCAGCAGACCTGCGCCATCGCTCGGCTGAAGATAGAAGGAGCGGATCGCGCGGCTCTCGTCGACAATCTTTACCACGCGAAAAGGCCGCCAGCGTGTCACGAACTCCGCCGCTTTTATCCTGCTGGCAGCCTCCTGCCAGCTGCCGGTCATTAGCGAATGAGGTGAGAGGCCTTCAGCCTCACTCGTCCAGCGCAGCGCCAGCGCGTTGCGGCGACGCACAACCCGGCGGGCTTTAAACGTCCATAGCCGTTCTGCCCCCTGAAAGGCGGCAATTTCCGGTGAGTCCAGAATCACTTTTGCTTCGCCGGTCATTTGCAGCATGTTGCCGGTGTTAAAATCCACGAACAGCAGGCCAGCCTCGCCGTTAAGCAGGATGTTGCCGAGCGTGGCAAAAAAGAGATTGCCGTTGAAGTCAGGGATGGTCAGTGTGCCGTCGTCGCTAACCCGGATGAAGCCCGGTTTGCCTCCGCGGTGGGAAACGTCGGCCTGCCGCTGACCGTCTCTTTCGGCCCAGGAGGCGACAAAAAAGGCGTCCGCTGCCTGAATCATTTCTTTTGCTTCAGCATCCAGCCCCGGAAGCGTCTCTACCGCGCCCCCGGGATGGCTACCGGGCTCGCGGGTAAAAGTGAAGTCACGCAGGTGGATATAACGTGGGCAGTTACCGAAGCTTTGGTCGACTTCGACCTGAAGGCCGCTGTCCGTCTGCCGCAGCGTGCCGTTCATCCGGTTACGCCGCCGGGTATGAAGCTCGATACCCAGCAGACCAATGGATGCGTTATGCCCCATTCCTTCGCTGGCCGGATCTTCCCTTGCCAACGACGCCGCAATCGTCAGGCGGGTCGAGGTCGGAGATGTGATAAAGCCGGGTTCACCTTCCAGAAATGTTGCCCACGCTTCGCCATTCTGAGAGACGCTGCCGAGGACGATAAATGGCAACTGAGCGTAGAAGTCACGATGCTGCTCGGGCATGTAATCGCGTATCACTCGCTGGCCAACCTCTGCCATGCGCTCGGTTACGCCGACCTTGTCCTGAAGGAAAATTTCACCTTCATGCCAGACGGATTGCTTCGTCAGCTTCTCGCTCATTTTTTATCTCCCGGCAGGCATGAGATCAGGCGACGGCGTTAAGGCCGGCGGCCGTTTTGGCGAAAGGTATAAATCCCGGCAGCGCTTCGATACGGCGCAGGAAGGCGTTGACGGCCGGGTAACCAGAGAGGTCAACATTCCCTTCAGGTGCGCTGGCGGTGTAGCTGTAAATGGCAACGTCGGCGATGGTTGGGCGATCGCCGACCAGCCACTCACGGTTGGCAAGATGCTGTTCAAGTCGCCCCAGGAAAATGTGGGCACGCGCAATCACTTCGTCGGGATTAAATTTGGCACCGAAAACCGTTACCAGGCGGGCTGCGGCTGGACCAAAGGCAAGGTCGCCGGCCGCGACGGATAGCCAGCGTTGCACGGCTGCCGCGCCCTGCGGATCTTCCGGCAGCCATGCACTTTGGCCACTTTTTTTCGCCAGGTAGACAAGAATGGCGTTGGAATCAGGGATCAGCGTGCCTTCATCGTCCAGCAGCGGCACTTGCCCAAACGGGTTAAGCGCCAGGTATTCCGGCTGCTTGTGGGCGCCCGCTTTCAGATCGAGCTGAACAAGCTCATGGGGAAGGCCCAGCAGGGAAATAAATAAGCGAGCGCGGTGGGCATGGCCTGACAGAGGGAAGTCGTAGAGTTTCATAATCCGGTTACTGATTGGCTGAACGGGAAGGGCCCCGAACGATGCAAACAGGTTGCCACAGGCAATAATCGGCAGGAATAAGCCTTATCGGCAATTCATTATTGCGGAAAACGTAATAATAGCGGGAGAGTGAAGGAACCCTCTCCCTTGTGGGAGAGGGGAAATCGCAGGGCAATTAGTGCGCAGCGGCCTCTGCGCCATGGCGGCGGTGCCTGGTGACGAAACCAAGCAACAGGCACATGACGAACACGACAGCGTACAGCCCGTTGGCGGTGTGCAGAGCTGCCAGAGGGCCGCTGTGCGCCACAATCGGGCCAGTGACGATAAAGGTCAGCATGGTGCCCACGGTGCCGCAGGTCAGGACAAAGTTAACCAGTTTTGGTGAAGACACTTTGGTCTGTTGTGAACCCAGGGTGATGATGGTGGTGTAGATGGCGCTGGAGAAGAACCCAAGCGACAGAATAAACCAGGCCAGATGTGCAGGATCACCGTGGTTGAACAGGTACATCAGCACGGTTGCTGCGCCAGCGAGCACGGTCAGAATGCGCTGCAGGTCGAAGAAACGCAGGATGAAGCTGAACGCCCACATGCCGAACATGTAAGACATCCAGAAGTCACTCACCAGCTTACCGGCATCGTTGATGCTCATGCCCAGGCCTTTGGCGTATTCCGGAACCCAGGAAATAAAGCCCAACTGGCCGAGGATGTAGCACAGCGCCGCGATGGACAGGAACAGCACGCCAATGCCCCATTTCTCTTTGGTAACAGGCTGGTCGTCTTTCTTCGCATGTTTGCCCAGCGCCGGGAACTCACAGCCCAGGGTCAACAGGAAAATAGCCACGTAGACCAGACCAATACATACGTAGACCCAGTACCAGTTGATGCTGCGCGCCAGCAGGATCGCGGCAACCATCGGGAAAATCATCCCGGCCATGCTGAAGAAGGAGTCGGTAAACAGCAGGCGGGAACCGCGCTGACGCCCTTCATACATGTGGGTGATCAGGAAGGTACCAATCGACATGGTTATCCCGCTCACCAGCCCCAGAACGAACATGGAAGCGGAGAAGATAGCCAGGTTATGACCGAAGATAAGGCCAGCGACGGCCAGCACCATCAGCAGGAAACCAAAGCGCAGCTGGGTTTTCAGCGGCACGATTTCCATCAGCCAGGCATTCAGGAAAATAGAGATTAAGATACCGGCATTAAGGAACGTAAAGGTATTACTCATGCTGGACACCGGCAGATTAAAGTACTCTGCGATGTTTCCCATCACCATCCCGGTGACGATCACCAACGCCCCGGTAAGGGCATAGGAGAAGAAGCTAATCCATAAGAGCTTGGTTCGGTTGCTGTTAGTCATAACGAGCCTGTGCAAGGAAATGTAAAGCGCATTGACAGCGCGGCGGACGGGCAGATTTTAGTCATTTGCGTGATCTATTTAAATGAATTATGAATTTATTGCTGAAATAAACTGAGTGAATCATGAAGTGCGTCACATATTTCAATCTATTTCAGCAGGTTGGCGCTGCAACTCGTTGATTTGCGTGTAAGTAAAAAACCGTAAATGGCTGGCGTCGGCTGCGGTGCCTCTTTACAATCAAGCCACTTGCTTCACTCACTGCCTTCGTAAGGAATTGTTCATGCTCAAATCGACACTGGCGGCTGTTGCAGCTGTATTCGCCCTCTCTGCGCTTTCACCTGCGGCGCTGGCTGCAAAAGGCGACCCGCACGTCCTGTTGACCACCTCGGCTGGCAATATTGAGCTTGAGTTAAATAGCCAAAAAGCGCCGATTTCGGTCAAAAACTTCGTGGATTACGTCAACAGCGGTTTTTATAACAACACCACCTTCCACCGCGTGATCCCGGGCTTTATGATTCAGGGCGGCGGCTTTACCGAAGATATGAATCAGAAGCAGCCTAACCCGCCAATTAAGAACGAAGCGGACAACGGTCTGCGTAATACTCGTGGCACCATTTCTATGGCGCGCACCGCAGACAAAGACAGCGCCACCAGCCAGTTCTTTATCAACGTGGCCGATAACGCCTTCCTGGACCATGGCCAGCGCGACTTTGGCTACGCCGTATTTGGCAAAGTGGTAAAAGGTCTGGACGTTGCCGATAAAATTTCCCAGGCACCAAGCCATGACGTCGGCCCTTACCAGAATGTGCCGACTAAACCTATCGTGATCCTATCCGCGAAGGTTCTGCCGTAAGCATGCCCGCACGGGCGTTTTTCGCCCGTGCTACCCCTTCCCTGAAGCAGAGAATTTCAATAAGTGGTGAGCCTGGCGTCGGAAAGCGACTAGAATAGCGCGTTCTTTTTTGCCCTGGAGCCGCCATGTTACTGCTTATCGACAACTATGATTCCTTCACCTGGAACCTCTACCAGTATTTTTGTGAGCTGGGTGAGGAGGTGTTGGTTAAGCGTAACGACGACATTGGGCTGGACGATATTGAGCGTCTGGCACCGCAAAAACTGGTGATCTCCCCTGGCCCCTGTACGCCGACCGAGGCGGGTATCTCACTTGCCGCAATTAATCACTTCGCCGGGCAGTTACCGATTCTTGGCGTTTGTCTTGGGCATCAGGCCATTGCGCAGGCATTTGGGGCCACTATCGTGCGGGCTGAGCAGGTGATGCACGGCAAAACCTCCTCCATTAGCCACAACGGCAGCGGCGTATTCCGCGGGCTGAATAATCCGCTGATCGTGACGCGCTATCACTCGCTGATCGTTGATCCTGACACCTTGCCTGACTGTTTTGAGGTTACGGCCTGGACGGACAAGCAGGAAATCATGGGCATCCGTCACCGCGCGCTGGATCTGGAAGGCGTGCAGTTCCACCCGGAAAGCATTCTCAGCGAGCAGGGGCATGCGCTGCTGGCGAATTTCCTCCAGAGATGAATTGTTACTTGCCTGAGTTTGGTTTTTTATGCATATTTCGTGATTATATTTTCATTCATGTCTAACGCATAAAAACGGGTGGGGAATAAATGGCAACTGAACAATCAGCGGTTACGCGGGCAACCTTCGATGAAGTGATTCTGCCGATTTATGCACCAGCAGAATTTATTCCAGTGAAAGGAAAAGGCAGCCGCGTGTGGGACTCCGCCGGGAAGGAGTACGTAGATTTCGCCGGGGGAATTGCCGTAACCGCGCTGGGACATTGTCATCCCACGCTGGTGGAGGCGCTGAAAACCCAGGGTGAAACCCTGTGGCATACCAGCAACGTCTTTACCAATGAGCCAGCCCTGAAGCTTGCCCGTAAGCTGATTGATGCCACCTTTGCCGAGCGCGTCGTCTTTATGAACTCCGGCACCGAAGCGAACGAAACGGCCTTTAAGCTGGCTCGTTACTATGCTTCGACTCGCCATAGCCCGTACAAAAGCAAAATCATCGCCTTCTACAATGCGTTTCACGGACGTTCGCTGTTCACCGTTTCCGTAGGTGGGCAGGCTAAATACTCCGACGGCTTTGGCCCTAAACCTGCCGATATTATTCATGTGCCGTATAACGATCTCGCGGCGGTGAAAGCGGTGATGGACGATCATACCTGCGCGGTGGTGGTGGAGCCGATTCAGGGCGAGGGCGGAGTAACTGCCGCGACGCCGGAATTCCTGCAGGGGCTGCGCGATTTGTGTGATGAGCACCAGGCGCTGCTGGTCTTTGACGAAGTGCAGTCCGGAATGGGGCGCACGGGCGAGCTCTTCGCTTATATCAACTACGGCGTCACTCCGGATATTTTGACCAGCGCTAAAGCGCTCGGCGGCGGTTTCCCGGTTAGCGCAATGCTGACCACCAATGAAATTGCCTCCGCGTTCCACGTAGGCAGTCACGGCTCTACCTACGGCGGTAATCCGCTGGCGTGTGCGGTGGCCGGGGCGGCTTTCGATATCATCAACACGCCAGAGGTCCTGAAAGGGGTGGCGGCCAAACGTCAGATTTTCGTTGAACAACTGCAAAAGATAAACGCACAGTTTGATCTGTTCAGCGACATTCGCGGCATGGGGCTGTTGATTGGGGCTGAGCTTAACGAGAAGTACAAAGGACGCGCCCGCGAATTTCTGTACGCCGGAGCGGCAGAAGGTGTGATGGTGTTGAACGCCGGGCCGGACGTCATGCGCTTCGCGCCTTCGCTTATTGTCGAGGACGCGGATATTCTGGCGGGGATGCAGCGTTTCGCCAACGCTGTTGCCAACGTGCTGGCGGGCTAAGGTTAACCCGAGCGCCGCAGACGGCGGCTCAGCCAGATCCCATGATGAGGCCGCTGGCGCCAGGCTACCGAGGAGATGGTATGCATGGTGTTGAGGTGGCCAATAATCCGCTGTAAATGCTGCTCCATGGTGCTTAACGGCCCCGTGGGCAGCGTATCCGATTCCAGGATATTGGCGTCGTTCGACCCGCCAGGCCCGTCATACTCCAGCCTTTGCTGGCAGCGCTGTAACCCAATTTCACACGACTGGAGATACCTTTGCGCCAGGTCCGGCGTCAGCATGTTGTGTTCGCGCGCGAGGGTGGTCATGGCGTTGATATGCTCGACGATGAACTGGCTGTGGGTCACCCACAATTTCATGTCTGCCAGGTAGTGAGAGTCAAATCCTGGCTCCTGCATCGCCTGATTGAGCGAGTTGAACAGCGCATTATGCGCCTGGTTGACCCGCATGCGTTGCCAGGCCAGCGGCGTAGGTTCAGGGTCGTTGCTTAATATCAGCCGGATAGCATCCTGATCCGCCTCCAGCGCGTCGTGGGCGTTTTGGCGCAGCAGGCCGGTTTGCCATTGTGGCCAAAGCCAGATCATACCGCCAAAGGCAATCAGGCAGCCGAGCAGGGTGTCTATCAGCCTTGGGATAATATAACTTTCTGCGCTAAGCGTGATGAGTTGCAGGGTATATACCGCCGTGACGGTAAAGCCAATGGTGGCCCAGCCGTAGCTTTTGCGGATAAACAGATAGCTCACCAGCGTAATGATTAACATCGCCAACAGGGTGTAGCTGTCCGGGACGTGGAAGTGTAGGGTGATGCCGGCGATGCACAGCCCTGCCATGGTGCCTGCCGCCCTGTGAACAATACGCACCCGTGTTGCACCGTAGCCGTTTTGCGTCACAAACATCACCGTCATCAGGATCCAGTAAGGCTTAGGCAGGTGTAGGAAGGATCCCAGCAGGCTGGCAATTGTCAGCATCACGCCTAAACGCGCGGAGCTGCGCAACGCGGAGGATTTGAACGAGAGGTAGCTTTTCAGGGCCGGGAAAAACGGCAGACGGCGTTCCCTGTCCTCCATTAAATCCCTCACGTACAGCGGCCGCTGCGTTTTCAGTACCCGAGCAATTCGGCTGAAGTGGTAATGGCAAAACTGCCCCACCGGGTTATCCGGGTTTTGACGGGCGATTTTTTCCAGCGCATCTATTTGCTTGTCCATGGTAAAGCGCGTCGGATAGCGGTGATAAAGAATATCGTCCGCCAGCACGCGCAGGCGCGCGGCGATAGTCCGGGCGTTCCAGCGGATCACGGCCTCGGCATGGCTTTGCTCAACCAGCTTTTGCACCTCCTCAGGCTGATGCAGGCTAACCGAAATGTGTTCCTGCAAATCCAGTGCGACCTGAAAAGCGCGTAACAGGCGCTTGTAGCCGTTTTGTTGGTTGGCCGACAGCATATGCAGCTGCTGATAACAGGTGGTTATTAGGTCGACGGCTTTTTGCTGGCGGGCAAGCAGCGGCGGTAGCGCCTTTTCCGGATCGGTATGCTGGGTTAGCAGGCTGTATTTTGCTTCGCAGTAGTCCGCCAGCTGGCGGTACAGCAGGCTGAGCGACTCTCTGAGCGGTTGCTCTCGCCATAGCCGGAACCAGAACCAGTTGAAGGCGCCGTACCAGATGGTGCCGAAGATATAGAGCACCATCGGTTTCCAGATAGGCATGTTGCCGGCCATGCTGAGCGTAAAAATGGCGGCAATCAGTGAGGCTGGCAGCAGGCGTGCGTGAAGTGAGCTGATTTCCGCCGTCACGCCGAGTAACAACGCCATGACTATCAATATCGCCGGTAACGGGATGTGGGTATACAGCAGCAAAAGCTGCAGGATAAGGCTGCTGACGGCGAACAGGCTGCCGCCGATAATCAAACGTTTAAAGAAGCGTTTGTGCGGTGTGTCCAGCCCGGCAATGTTGCAGCAGGCAGGGACTAACGAGAAAAGCAGACCATTTTGCAGGCTGCCAAGCATCAGGCCAATAGCCACGGGAAGACAAAGCACCAGCGTTTGCCGAAGCGCGTAGTTAACTTCCGGGTGGTAAATTAATCTCTTCCACATGGCCTAAATTGTAGAGACAAAAAAGGCGTGTTACCGAAGCGACACGCCTGATGAGCGCTAATTAACGAGTGCCGTAAACGACAATCGTTTTACCGTGTGCGGAGATGAGGTTCTGGTCTTCCAGCATTTTCAGAATACGGCCAACGGTTTCGCGGGAGCAGCCCACGATCTGACCGATTTCCTGGCGGGTGATTTTGATCTGCATCCCGTCCGGGTGGGTCATGGCGCCCGGCTGTTTAGCCAGGTTAAGTAGCGTTTGGGCGATGCGGCCAGTCACGTCGAGGAAAGCCAGGTTGCCAACTTTCTCAGAAGTGACCTGCAGGCGGCGCGCCATCTGGGAAGACAGGCGCATCAGGATGTCCGGGTTGACCTGAATCAGCTGACGGAATTTTTTATAGGAAATTTCAGCTACTTCGCAGGCTGTTTTGGCACGAACCCAGGCGCTACGCTCCTGACCTTCTTCGAACAAACCTAATTCACCAATGAAATCACCCTGATTCAGATAAGAAAGGATCATCTCCTTGCCTTCTTCATCTTTAATCAGAACAGCTACGGAGCCTTTGACGATGTAGTACAGCGTCTCCGCCTTTTCACCCTGGTGAATCAGCGTGCTCTTCGACGGATACTTATGAATGTGGCAATGAGACAAGAACCATTCGAGAGTCGGGTCTGTTTGCGGTTTGCCAAGCACCATGCGCGGTTATCCTCTGTTATAAACTGGCTACCAAAGACAAGACGCGAAACCTCTTGTCTGGCGTTGCAATCGTGAAATTTTCCCATACCCTGGGAACTGGCGGGCAGGTCACTCCTGCGGCCTGTAATTAGTCATTTCCTCTGCTTACGGCATAAACGTCTCTGTATCGCAGCAGCATCCGGATTGTTTTAGCATAGCTTTTGGTAAGTGTCTTGTATTGTCTCGTTTCAGCATGACCTGGATCGCCTTACGTTGCCAGTTTTCACGTAGACGCGTAATCTGAAAGAATATTTTCTCAACTGGAGTAGGTAAAATGCAGGCACGAGTTAAATGGGTGGAAGGCATGACCTTCCTCGGAGAATCCGCTTCTGGTCACCAAATCCTGATGGACGGTAACTCTGGGGACAAAGCACCCAGCCCGATGGAAATGCTGCTGATGGCCGCGGGCGGGTGTAGCTCAATTGACGTGGTGTCGATTCTGCAAAAAGGCCGCCATGACGTAACGGATTGTGAGGTGAAGCTGACTTCTGAGCGTCGTGAAGAAGCGCCGCGTCTGTTTACCCGCATCCATCTGCATTTTGTTGTGACCGGGAAAGAGCTGAAAGAGAGTGCGGTTGCCCGCGCCGTTGAGCTGACTGCAGAAAAATATTGCTCGGTAACGCTGATGCTTGAGAAAGCCGCGGAGATTAGCCACAGCTACGAAATTATTGAAGCGTAAAGTGAAAAGGGCGGTGTAGATACCGCCCTTGTGCCATCAGGCAATTTTTCTGCCTTCCGCCAGCCGCTGCACCAGCGGGGCCATAATCAGCTCCATCGCCAGCCCCATTTTCCCTCCCGGAACCACCAATGTATTGATGTGGGAGATAAACGAACCCTGCAGCATGGCCAGCAGATAAGGGAAATCGATATCATCCAGCCCGCGGAAGTGAATCACTACGAAGCTTTCGTCCAGCGAGGGAATTGCCCGCGCGGCAAATGGGTTAGAGGTATCAACCGTTGGAACGCGCTGGAAGTTAATATGAGTGCGTGAGAACTGGGGCGTAATGTAGTTGATGTAATCGTCCATGGAGCGCACAACGGAATCCATCACCGCTTCCCGCGAATGACCGCGTTCGCTGGTGTCTCGCACCAGTTTCTGAATCCACTCCAGGTTAACGATGGGAACCACGCCCACCAGTAAATCTACGCAGTCGGCGACGTTATGTTGAGGGGTGACCACCCCACCGTGCAAACCTTCATAAAACAGGACGTCAGTGGGCTCCGGGAGCGGCTGCCACGGGGTAAAAGTCCCCGGTACCTGATTCCACGGCACGGCTTCATCGTAGGTATGCAGGTACTTACGCGATTGTCCTTTGCCGGTCTGCCCGTATTCAATAAAGGTTTGTTCCAGCAACCCGAAGTCGTTGGCGTCCGGCCCAAAGTAGCTGATATGGCGGCCAGCATCGCGTGCCTTACGGATAGCCATGTCCATTTCAGGACGGGTATAACGGTGGAAACTGTCGCCCTCAACTTCGGCGGCACGCAGGTTGAGCTGCTGGAAAATCTTGCGAAAAGCGAGGCTGGTGGTGGTGGTTCCGGCGCCGCTGGAACCTGTTACCGCAATAACCGGGTGTTTGGCTGACATAGGGTGAAAACTCCGTGAGGTATCGGAAAAGAGGTCTGTATCTGCTCGTTATACTTTTCAGCCAGTATAGATCACCCCGCCAGTTAGCAGTCAGCCGCGAAATTGCCCGCGCGGCATAATGTTCACCGTTTCATGGAGCTCAGACCAGACCAGCACGGCTTCGCCGCTTTGTAACTGGCGCTTCACGTCGGCGACTTTTTGCGTCAGCGAGCGCTCCTGTTCACCATAATCGGTGCCTTCGCGTAATACAAAAGATTCAATCAAACTGTCGAGAGTTTCAGGGGCGAGGTCTTGCCAGGGAATGATCATTTCAGTGGTCCAGGAAGCGGGTTAGCCAGTCGGGAATACGCTGCTCAAGCCACATCTGCGGGCGCAGCGGAGTACCGCCCACAAAGCCAACGTGGCCGCCGTAAGTCGTGAGCTGGTACTGGATATTTGGCGGCAGCGTTTCGCGATCCGGGATGACATGGTGGTCCATAAACGGGTCGTCTTTAGCGTGGATAATCAGCGTTGGGGAGGCGATATCCGGCAACAGCGGCATGGCGCTGCACTGGCGATAGTAGTCCAGCGCGTCGGCAAAGCCGTGGATCTTCGAGGTAATTAAATCATCGAACTCGCGAATACGGCGCAGGCTTTTAAGTTTGCGAAGGTCGATAGGCAGCGAGCCCGGGTAGCTCTTCAGCTTGCGAGCGGCATTTTTCTTCAGCAGGTTTAGCAGGTAATGCTGATAGACGCGTGAGAAGCCCTGTTCCATGTGATAGCAGCACTGCTCAAGCATCAGCGGGGCGGAAACAATCACCCCTGCCTTCAGCGTGCAGGCCGCGCCCTGTTTGGCCATCAGGCAGGCGAGCATATTCCCGCCCAGCGAGAAGCCAACGGCAGCGGTCGGGACTTCACCGTAGCGCTGATTCAACCATTCAAGGAAGTAGGTGCCGTCTTCCGTTTCGCCAGAGTGGTAAATGCGTTCTTTACGGTTTGGCACGCCGCTGCAGCCGCGAAAATGCATCACCACGCCTAACCAGCCGCGTTTTTTCGCCGCTTCTATCATGCCGTGGGCGTAGGGGCTGTAAAGGCTGCCTTCCAGCCCGTGAAACACTACCAGACGCGGTTTGTGCCTGGCGGTTTGCGGATCTTCACTCCACGCAAGATCGACAAAATCCCCGTCCGGCATATCGAGTCGTTGCCAGTGGGGTTTGAAATTGATTCGACGACGAATCAAACGTGGGATCATGGTTTGCAGATGCGGGTTACTGAGTCCGCGCATCGGGCGGAAATCGTCACCTTCATCATGATGAATATTCAATTCTAAAGGACTTGTACTGGCCATATCACACTGTTAGTTTCGTTTAGTTCGCTAATTATTCTTCGGGTGTGGAGCACCCAATTCATGGACTTAACGCTTTTTCTTTCGATGCTGGGCTTTCTCTGGGTCGCCGCGATCACACCTGGCCCCAATAATACGCTACTTACCGCATCCGGGGCGAATTACGGTTTCTTCCGCAGCCTGCCGCTGATGATTGGCATCATGCTTGGGATGCAGTGCATTCTAGTGCTTGTTGCCTTTGGCGTGGGGAGCTTAATCCTGCTTTATCCCGCTCTGCACCTTATCCTGAAGATTGCCGGGAGCGTTTACCTTTTGTGGCTGGCCTGGAAAATTGGCACGGCGAAATACGAGCGGCTGGAAACGGATGCAGCCCCACCGTCGCCGGTGCCTTTCTGGCAAGGTGGCCTGCTGCAGGTGATTAACCCCAAAGCCTGGCTGATGGCGCTTGGCGCGGTAGCGAGTTTTAGCCTGGCGGGCGCTGCCTACCTGCATTCCGTGGCGATGATTAGCGTCGGGATTGCGCTGGTGAACATTGTGGCCGGGGTTATCTGGATAGCCTTTGGCAGCCTGATTGGCTTGCTCCTGCGTAGCCGCCGTTCCTGGGCTATTTTCAACGTCAGCATGGGCGTGTTAACCGCGGCCTGCGTGCTGCTTATCTGGCGCTGATGGTAAACCCTCTCCTCGCGAGGAGAGGGAAACTTAGCGTTTAGTCGCCCTGTAACATCTGCTCAAGCTGTTCCTGAGCGTCCAGCCACTCCATCTCGCACTCTTCCAGCGCCGACTTCACTTTTACCTGTGTTTGCAGGCATTCGTTCATCTCGGCTTTACGGCTCTGGTCGTAGATCGCGCTGTCTGCCAGTTTCTCTTCTACCTCTGCAAGCTGAGCGTTCAGCTTTTCCATCTGCTTTTCGAGTTGAGTGATTTGCTTGCGCAGCGGCTGGGTCTGTGTGCGAAGTTCGGCCTCACGGCGCTTCTGGTCCTTACGGGCCTGGGCGCTGTTGGCGTTATCCTTCGCTGCCTCAGCGGGCTGGTTTTCCTGCTTTTGCAGGTCGCTCAGCCACTGCTGGTAATCCTCGAGGTCACCATCGAAAGCTTCCACTTTGCCGTCATGTACCAGGTAGAGATCGTCCGTAGTGGAGCGCAACAGATGACGGTCGTGCGAAACCACAACCAGCGCGCCTTCAAAGTCGATTAGCGCTTCGGTCAGCGCCTGACGCATGTCAAGGTCGAGGTGGTTCGTCGGTTCATCGAGTAGCAGCAGGTTAGGACGCTGCCAGACGACCAGCGCCAGCACCAGCCTGGCTTTTTCGCCGCCGGAGAAACGCGCCGTTTGCTCAGTGACTTTATCCCCCTGGAAACCAAAGCCGCCCAGATAGTCGCGCAGCTGCTGTTCCAGCTCCCGCGGGGCAATACGAGCCAGGTGCTGAAGCGGTGATTCATCGGCACGCAGGTATTCCAGCTGATGCTGGGCGAAGTAGCCAAGCTTGATCCCTTTGGCGAGGCCAATGTCACCCTGAAGCGGCTGTAATTCACCGGCCAGCAGTTTGATTAAGGTGGATTTACCCGCCCCGTTTCGGCCCAGCAGGCCAATACGTGAACCAGGGACCAGGTTCAGTTTGATGGAGTTCAGGATCACCCGCTCACCGTAGCCTGCGCTGACTTTTTCCATCCGCAGCAGCGGGTTGGGCAGGTTTTCTGGCGCACGGAAGCTGAAGTGGAACGGGTTGTCGACGTGGGCGGGAGCAATCAGCTCCATGCGCTCCAGCATTTTCACGCGGCTTTGTGCCTGCTTGGCTTTGGAGGCTTTCGCTTTAAAGCGATCGATAAAGCTTTGCAGGTGGGCCACTTTTTGCTGCTGGCTTTCGTACATCGACTGTTGCTGAGACAGGCGAGTCGCGCGCTGGATCTCAAACGAGGAATAGTTGCCGGTGTACTCGAACATATTTTCCTGTTCGATATGAATAATTTTATCGACCACCGGATCGAGGAAGTCCCGGTCGTGAGAGATAAGAATCAAAGTGCCCTGGTAGCTTTTCAGCCAGCGTTCCAGCCAGATCACCGCGTCCAAATCGAGGTGGTTGGTCGGTTCATCAAGCAGTAGCAGATCTGAGCGACAAATCAGCGCCTGAGCAAGGTTAAGGCGCATGCGCCAGCCGCCGGAAAAATCGCTGACCGGGTGTTCCAGCTGTTCATTGCTGAAACCCAGGCCGTGGAGCAGGCTGGACGCGCGGGAGCGAATGGTCCAGGCATCTACCGCGTCCAGCTTGCCGTGCACCAGCGCAATGGCATGGCCGTCGTTGCGTTCATTTGCCGCGTTGAGTTCGGCTTCCAGCTTGCGAAATTCGCGGTCACCGTCGATGACATACTCTATCGCCGGCATAGCAAGGGCGGGGGTTTCCTGATTTACCCAGGCAAGCTGCCAGTTGCCGGGGAAGCTTGCGCTTCCGCCGTCGGCGCTTATCTCGTTTTTCAGCAACGCCAGCAGCGTGGATTTTCCACAGCCGTTTTTACCCACCAGGCCGACTTTTTGCCCGGGGTTGATGGTGGCGGTGGCGTTATCCAGCAGAACGCGGGTGCCGCGACGAATTTGTAACGAGGAGAAAACAATCATAAAGCGCCGTATGTTCAGAGTATGTTAAATTGTCATTGTAATTCGTTAACATGTCGCCTGGGCAACAGGTCGGGCTGCATGGTAGCCCAAAATAATGACTATGACGACGCCCTGGAGGGTAATGATGTCGCAGCCGCCGAAAGTTTTGCTGCTGTATGCCCATCCGGAATCCCAGGACTCGGTGGCTAACCGGGTTTTGCTCCAACCGGCTCTGCAGCTTGCAAATGTGACCGTGCACGATCTCTACGCGCACTATCCCGATTTCTTTATCGATATTTACCACGAACAGTCATTGCTGCTGGAGCATGATGTCATCGTTTTTCAACACCCTCTCTACACCTACAGCTGCCCGGCGCTGCTGAAAGAGTGGATGGACCGCGTGTTAAGCCGCGATTTTGCCAGCGGTATCGGAGGCAATGCCCTGGCGGGAAAGTACTGGCGTAGCGTGATAACCACCGGCGAGCCGGAAGGAGCCTATCGCTATGACGGCTATAACCGTTTCCCCTTAACCGAAATTTTACGCCCCTTTGAGCTCACCGCGGCGATGTGCAAGATGCACTGGCTGATGCCGATTATCGTTTACTGGGCGCGCCGGCAGTCCAGGCAGGAGCTGCAAAACCATGCCAAAGCCTATGGTGAATGGCTGGCGAATCCGCTGCCGACGGGAGGGCGCTGATGGAAGGATCTGATTTACTGCTGGCGGGGGTGCTGTTTCTCTTCGCCGCGGTGGTTGCCGTGCCGGTTGCCGCACGTTTAGGCATTGGTGCCGTACTGGGTTATTTGCTGGCTGGAATTGCCATTGGCCCCTGGGGCTTAGGTTTTATCAGCGATGTCGATGAAATTCTGCATTTCTCAGAGCTTGGCGTGGTGTTCCTGATGTTTATCATCGGCCTGGAACTGAATCCGTCGAAGCTTTGGCAACTGAGGCGCTCTATCTTTGGGGTTGGGGCGGCGCAGGTGCTGCTCAGTGCGGTTGTGCTGGCGGGCCTGCTGATGCTGACGGATTTCTCCTGGCAGGCGGCAGTGGTGGGCGGTATCGGTCTCGCAATGTCCTCCACGGCGATGGCCCTGCAGCTCATGCGCGATAAAAGCATGAACCGCAGCGAATCCGGCCAACTGGGCTTCTCGGTACTGTTGTTCCAGGACCTGGCGGTGATCCCGGCTCTGGCGCTGGTACCGCTGCTGGCGGGGAACGGCGACGATCATACCGACTGGATTAAAGTCGGCCTGAAGGCTCTGGCGTTTATCGGTATGTTATTGGGCGGGCGCTATCTGCTTCGCCCGGTTTTCCGCTTTATTGCCGGTTCCGGGGTGCGTGAGGTTTTCACCGCAGCTTCTCTTTTGTTGGTACTTGGCTCGGCGCTGTTTATGGACGCGCTTGGGTTTTCTATGGCGCTGGGGACGTTCCTGGCCGGGGTGCTGCTGGCGGAAAGTGAATATCGCCACGAGCTTGAGATCGCCATCGATCCGTTTAAAGGGCTGCTGCTGGGGCTGTTCTTTATCTCTGTTGGCATGGCGCTTAACCTGGGCGTTTTGTTCACACATCTGCTGTGGATTGCGGTAAGCGTCGTTGCGCTGGTGGCGGTGAAAGCCACAATTTTGTATGGCCTGTCGCGGGTGTATGGTTTGCGCAGCTCTGAGCGGCTGCAGTTTGCTGGGGTGCTAAGCCAGGGGGGCGAGTTTGCCTTCGTGCTGTTTTCCGCCGCGGCCTCGCAGAAGCTTTTCCAGGGCGAGCAAATGCCGCTGCTGTTGGTGACGGTGACGCTGTCGATGATGACCACGCCGCTGCTGATGAAGGGTGTTGATGCGATTCTTGCCCGGCGCTTTAATCCGGGGGATGAAACTGAGGAGACGCCTTATGTTGAGGATGACCATCCGCAGGTCATCATCGTTGGGTTTGGGCGTTTTGGTCAGGTTATTGGCCGCCTGTTGATGGCTAATAAAATGCGTATCACCGTTCTTGAACGGGATATCAGCGCCGTGAGCCTGATGAGAAAATACGGCTATAAGGTGTATTACGGTGATGCGACAGAGGTAGAGCTGCTGCGTTCAGCCGGAGCGGAAGAGGCAAAATCCATTGTTATCACCTGCAATGAGCCGGAAGATACAATGCGGATAGTCCACCTCTGTCAACAACACTTTCCACATCTGGCTATACTGGCGCGTGCCCGCGGGCGCGTTGAGGCGCATGAATTGTTGCAGGCGGGCGTTAAACTGTTCTCCCGCGAAACCTTCTCAAGCGCTCTTGAACTTGGGCGTAAGGCGTTGCTCACGCTGGGTATGCACCCGCACCAGGCGCACCGCGCTCAATTACACTTCCGCCGCCTCGATATGCGGATGTTACGCGAGCTGATGCCAATTCATACGGACAGTGCACAGATTTCCAGAGTGCGGGAGGCCCGGCGGGAGCTGGAAGATATTTTTGAGCGTGAAATGCAGCAAGAGCGTCGGCAGCTGGACGGCTGGGATGAATTTGAATAAAGGTGAAGTCAATGTCTGTGCGTAAACGTTTTATTGCCGGGGCGGTTTGCCCTAAGTGTCAGGCGAAGGATTCCCTCGCTCTGTGGCGCGAGAACAACGTTGATATCGTTGAGTGCGTTAAGTGTGGCCACCAAATGCGCGAAGCCGACAAGCAGGCTCGCGAGCACGTTCGTGAGCAGGAGCAAGTGATAGGGATTTTTCATCCCGACTAGCGAGATGAGGCAGCTTTTTTTAAGCTAGAGGGTACAGCGGCGCAGATTTCCGCTACAATCGGCGCCAGTTTTTTCCCTACGCTCGTTCAGGAGATATCATGAAAGTAGCAAAAGACCTGGTGGTCAGCCTGGCCTATCAGGTACGTACAGAAGACGGTGTGTTGGTCGATGAGTCTCCGGTGAGCGCGCCGCTGGACTACCTGCACGGTCACGGCTCCCTGATTTCTGGCCTGGAAACGGCGCTGGAAGGTCACGAAGTTGGCGACAAGTTTGACGTTGAAGTGGGCGCGAATGACGCTTACGGCCAGTACGACGAAAACCTGGTGCAGCGTGTACCGAAAGACGTCTTCATGGGCGTTGATGAGCTGCAGGTTGGTATGCGCTTTATGGCGGAAACCGATCAGGGTCCAGTCCCGGTTGAAATTACCGAAGTGGAAGACGAGCACGTTGTGGTTGACGGTAACCACATGCTGGCCGGCCAGAACCTGAAATTCAACGTGGAAGTTGTTGCTATCCGCGAAGCGACCGCTGAAGAGCTGGCCCACGGCCACGTTCACGGTGAGCACGATCATCATCACGACCACGATCACGATGGTTGCTGCGGTGGTCACGGCCACGATCACGACCATGGCCACGAGCATGGTAAAGGTGGTTGCGGCAACGGCGGCTGTGGTTGCCACTGATCGCTGTAAAAGAGAAAAGGCCGCATTAGCGGCCTTTTTTACATCTGTCATTCAGTAATGGGGCGGTGGCGTCTCTTCGGACTCCGAGGCGATCATCGACGGCTGGCTTGCCTTCAGCTTTTCAACCAGCAGGCGGAAATGCTCGCGAAGTTTGACCATCTCAAGTTCGTGCGCCGTCACGGTCTGGTTCAGCTCTTCAATCGTAATCTCCTGAAAGGCGAGACGACTCTCGAGATCTTCCAGCCGTTGTTCGGTGGATTTAGTGTGCATGGCGGTTCCTCTTTTGCCTGCGCGATGGACAATAGGTGGTGATTTTACTGAAAATGACCCAGCTTTACAGCGCAGAAGCACGTTGAAGGAAACTTCTTTAAACAAAAAGAATCTCAATTTGACTCGATAACTCGCTGAGAGATTGTGTAGATTTCTTTCACGACGTTATAGTACGTCACTTAGTTTATTTGAAACCCTGGGGTGAGAGGCCCCGGCCCTTGGAGAAATGGATGAAATCATTATTTAAAGTAACGCTTCTGGCGACCACAATGGCCGTTGCCCTTAATGCTCCTGCTTTTGCGGCACCAGCTGCTGCGAAAGATGCACCTGCTGCGGCTCAGGCTGATAGCAAAGCGGCCTTTAAGAACGACGACCAGAAAGCAGCCTATGCGCTGGGTGCATCGCTCGGGCGTTACATGGAAAACTCCCTGAAAGAGCAAGAGAAACTGGGGATCACCCTGGATAAAGCTCAGCTGATCGCGGGTGTACAGGATGCGTTTGCGGATAAGAGCAAACTGTCCGACCAGGAAATCGAACAAACTCTGCAGGCGTTCGAGACTCGCGTAAAAGCCTCTGCTCAAGAGAAAATGGAGAAAGACGCTAAAGAGAACGCGGACAAAGGTAAAGCTTTCCGTGATGCTTTCGCGAAAGAGAAAGGCGTTAAAACCTCTTCTACCGGCCTGATGTACAAAGTCGAAAAAGACGGGACTGGTGATGCGCCGAAGGATACCGATACCGTAGTGGTTAACTACAAAGGTACGCTGATCGACGGTAAAGAGTTTGATAACTCTTATACCCGCGGTGAGCCACTGTCCTTCCGTCTGGATGGTGTTATCCCGGGCTGGACTGAAGGCCTGAAAAACATCAAGAAAGGCGGCAAGATCAAGCTGGTTATTCCACCAGAGCTGGCTTACGGCAAAACCGGCGTACCGGGGATCCCTGCCAACTCTACGCTGGTGTTTGAAGTTGAGCTGCTGGACATTAAACAAGCGCCAAAAGCTGACGCTAAGCCAGCCGCTGCTGCAGATGCTAAAGCCGCTGACGCAGCTAAAAGCAAGTAATTAGCAGGTCGTTTGAGCCGCCGCCCTCCGGGCGGCGGTTTTGTTTTTGGCCCCGGCGTTTATTCCCCCCACCAGCAATGAGGAGAATAAAGACTGGAAAGCACGTCTTACGTTGTATTACCTTAGCGGGCAGCGTTTCAACTGAGTATGAGTCTGCCCTGACACCATCAAAGCGCGACAGGCTCTCTTTAGAGTAAATTGCTGACAACGTCTTTTATCCCTAACACGCTCATTTTGCGGCAATAAAAATAATGGACGAAGTCTTCTGATTTACCCCAAACGCCCGAGACCCCGTTTTCCGGACGTTTGTCATCAATCTGAGAGGGTGGTATTTTTACATGTCCAATTCGCTTTTAACCAACGAAACCAGTGAGCTAGATTTACTGGACCAGCGTCCTTTTGAGCAAACCGACTTCGAAATATTAAAATCCTATGAAGCGGTCGTGGACGGGTTAGCGATGCTGATTGGTTCCCATTGCGAAATCGTTCTGCACTCCCTGCAGGACCTGAAATGTTCAGCCATTCGTATCGCTAATGGTGAACATACCGGGCGAAAAATAGGCTCGCCAATTACCGATCTGGCCCTGCGTATGCTGCACGATATGACCGGTGCCGACAGCAGTGTCTCTAAGTGCTACTTCACTCGTGCAAAAAGCGGCGTACTGATGAAGTCGGTGACCATTGCGATCCGCAACCGTGACCAGCGCGTGATTGGTTTGCTTTGCATTAACATGAACCTCGATGTGCCGTTCTCCCAGATCATGTCGACCTTTATTCCACCAGAGACCCAGGATCAGGAAGTGCCGTCCTCGGTGAACTTTGCTTCCTCCGTGGAGGATCTGGTGATGCAAACGCTGGAATTCACGATTGAAGAAGTGAATGCCGACCGCAACGTCTCCAACAACGCCAAGAATCGCCAGATCGTACTGAACCTGTATGAAAAAGGTATTTTCGACATTAAAGATGCCATCAATCAAGTTGCCGATCGGCTGAACATTTCCAAACACACCGTTTATCTCTACATTCGTCAGTTCAAAAACGGTGACTTCCTCGGTCAGGATAAGTAATGCGCTTTGCCTTAATGGTGACTGGCCCGGCTTATGGGACGCAGCAGGCGAGCAGTGCATTACTGTTTGCTCGAGCGTTGCTGGCGGAAGGACATACGCTGGAGAGCGTTTTTTTCTACCGCGAGGGGATCTATAACGCCAATCAGTTGACCGCCCCGGCAAGCGATGAGGTTGACCTTGTTCGCGAGTGGCAGTCTCTGAACGCGCAGCACGGTGTGGCGCTGCATATCTGCGTGGCCGCGGCATTGCGTCGCGGCGTGACCGATGAAGAGCAGGCGAAAGCTTTGGGGCTCAACGTGAGTAATCTCCAGCCTGGCTTTACGCTTAGTGGCCTGGGAGCGTTGGCAGAAGCCGCGCTGACCTGCGAAAGAATGGTGCAATTCTAATGAAGCGCGTTGCTTTTGTTTTTCGATCTGCGCCGCACGGCAGCACTTCTGGCCGGGAAGGGCTGGACGCATTATTGGCCACATCGGCATTGTCAGAAGATATCGGCGTGTTCTTTATTGGCGATGGCGTTCTGCAACTGCTGCCGGGGCAGCAGCCAGCCCAGGTGCTGGCCAGAGACTACATTGCTACCTTCCGCATTTTGCCGCTGTACGACATTGAACAGTGTTTTCTTTGCGCGGCCTCAATAAGGGAGAGAGGGCTGTCGGAACGGTCATCCTGGGTTATCGATGCGGAAGTGCTTGGGCCCGATGCGCTCCGGGAAAAACTGAACCAGTACGATGTGGTACTTACCTTCTGAGGCACCTATGCTGCATACCTTACGTCAGTCACCCTTCCAGTGTGATATCACCGAGATTATGCGCCTTGTTCAGCCGGGTGACGATTTACTGCTGATTGAAGATGGCGTGATTGCCGCGTTGAATGACAGTCGGGCGCTTGAATTACTGCTTTCTGCCCCCATTACTGTTAGCGCTCTGCAAGAAGATGTTGAGGCTCGAGGCCTCTCTGCTCAAATTTCGTCCAAAGTTGAGCGTGTCGGCTATACTGATTTCGTCAGATTAACGATAAAACATAGCCAGCAGTTCGCCTGGTGAAGGCGGATCGCTGTATATTTCTTGACACCTTTTCGGCTCAGCCCTAAAATTCTGCGTCCTCATATTATATGAGGCCGTTTTATTACGTGTTTACGAAGCAAAAGCTAAAACCAGGAGCTATTTAATGGCAACAGTTAACCAGCTGGTTCGCAAACCACGCGTACGCAAAGTTGCAAAAAGCAACGTGCCTGCGCTGGAAGCTTGCCCGCAAAAACGTGGTGTATGTACCCGTGTATATACCACCACTCCTAAAAAACCAAACTCCGCACTGCGTAAAGTTTGCCGTGTGCGTTTGACTAACGGTTTTGAAGTCACCTCCTACATCGGCGGTGAAGGTCACAACCTGCAGGAACACTCCGTGATCCTGATCCGTGGTGGTCGTGTTAAAGACCTGCCAGGTGTTCGCTACCACACCGTTCGTGGTGCGCTTGACTGCTCCGGCGTTAAAGACCGTAAGCAATCTCGCTCCAAGTATGGCGTGAAGCGTCCTAAGGCTTAATGGTTCTCCGTTAAGTAAGGCCAAACGTTTTAAATTAATGTCAAAATAAACTCTTTGAGTTTTGGACAATCCTGAATTAACAACGGAGTATTCCTATGCCACGTCGTCGCGTGATTGGTCAGCGTAAAATTCTGCCGGATCCTAAGTTCGGATCAGAGCTGCTGGCTAAATTTGTAAATATCCTGATGGTAGATGGTAAAAAATCTACTGCAGAATCTATCGTTTATACCGCGCTGGAAACCCTGGCTCAGCGTTCTGGTAAAAACGAGCTGGAAGCTTTCGAAGTCGCTCTGGACAACGTCCGTCCGACCGTCGAAGTTAAGTCCCGCCGCGTAGGTGGTTCTACTTACCAGGTTCCAGTTGAAGTTCGTCCGGTTCGTCGTAATGCTCTGGCAATGCGTTGGATCGTAGAAGCTGCTCGTAAACGCGGTGATAAATCCATGGCTCTTCGCCTGGCGAATGAACTGTCTGATGCTGCAGAAAACAAAGGCACTGCAGTGAAGAAACGTGAAGACGTTCACCGTATGGCTGAAGCCAACAAGGCGTTCGCTCACTACCGTTGGTAATAAATCCTTCGTAGTGTTACCCAAGCGGGCGCTTCATGAAGCTGCCCGCTTTGGGTTACTTAACTTGAACGTCCCAGGATATAGAGGAATCAAATGGCTCGTACAACACCCATTGCACGCTACCGTAACATCGGTATCAGTGCACACATCGACGCCGGTAAAACCACGACTACCGAACGTATTCTGTTCTACACCGGTGTAAACCACAAAATCGGTGAAGTTCATGACGGCGCTGCAACCATGGACTGGATGGAGCAGGAGCAGGAGCGTGGTATCACCATTACCTCCGCTGCAACTACTGCATTCTGGTCTGGTATGGCTAAGCAGTATGAACCGCACCGCGTAAACATCATCGACACCCCAGGGCACGTTGACTTCACCATCGAAGTAGAACGTTCCATGCGTGTTCTTGACGGTGCAGTAATGGTTTACTGCGCAGTTGGTGGTGTTCAGCCACAGTCTGAAACCGTATGGCGTCAGGCTAACAAATACAAAGTTCCACGCATCGCGTTCGTTAACAAAATGGACCGTATGGGTGCAAACTTCCTGAAAGTTGTAGGCCAGATCAAATCCCGCCTGGGCGCGAACCCTGTTCCGCTTCAGCTGGCGATTGGTGCTGAAGAAGGTTTCACCGGCGTTATCGACCTGGTGAAAATGAAAGCCATCAACTGGAACGATGCAGATCAGGGCGTTACCTTCGAATACGAAGATATCCCAGCTGACATGCAGGACCTGGCTGACGAATGGCACCAGAACCTGATCGAGTCCGCTGCAGAAGCCTCTGAAGAGCTGATGGAAAAATACCTGGGCGGCGAAGAGCTGACCGAGGAAGAAATCAAGAAAGCTCTGCGTCAGCGCGTTCTGAACAACGAAATCATCCTGGTTACCTGTGGTTCTGCATTTAAGAACAAAGGTGTTCAGGCGATGCTGGATGCGGTAATCGATTACCTGCCAGCACCAACCGACGTACCGGCAATCAACGGTATTCTGGATGACGGTAAAGACACTCCGGCTGAGCGTCACGCAACTGACGACGAGCCGTTTGCTGCTCTGGCATTCAAAATCGCAACTGACCCGTTCGTAGGTAACCTGACCTTCTTCCGCGTTTACTCCGGCGTTGTTAACTCCGGCGATACCGTGCTGAACTCCGTTAAAGCTGCTCGTGAGCGCTTTGGCCGTATCGTTCAGATGCACGCTAACAAACGTGAAGAGATCAAAGAAGTTCGCGCGGGTGATATCGCGGCTGCTATCGGTCTGAAAGACGTAACTACTGGTGACACCCTGTGTGATCCAGATTCGCCTATCATTCTGGAGCGTATGGAATTCCCTGAGCCGGTAATCTCCATCGCCGTTGAACCAAAAACCAAAGCTGACCAGGAAAAAATGGGTCTGGCTCTGGGCCGTCTGGCTAAAGAAGACCCATCATTCCGCGTATGGACTGATGAAGAATCTAACCAGACCATCATCGCCGGTATGGGTGAGCTGCACCTCGACATCATCGTTGACCGTATGAAGCGTGAATTCAACGTTGAAGCGAACGTCGGTAAACCTCAGGTTGCTTACCGTGAAGCAATTCGCGCGAAAGTTACCGATATCGAAGGTAAACACGCCAAGCAGTCTGGTGGTCGTGGTCAGTACGGTCATGTTGTTATCGACATGTACCCACTGGAGCCGGGCTCTAACCCTAAAGGTTACGAGTTCATCAACGACATCAAAGGTGGCGTAATTCCTGGCGAATACGTTCCTGCCGTTGATAAAGGCATCCAGGAGCAGCTGAAATCTGGTCCACTGGCGGGTTACCCGGTTGTTGATCTCGGCGTGCGTCTGCACTTCGGTTCTTACCATGACGTTGACTCCTCCGAACTGGCGTTTAAACTGGCCGCTTCTATTGCCTTCAAAGATGGCTTTAAGAAAGCAAAACCAGTTCTGCTTGAGCCTATCATGAAGGTTGAAGTTGAAACTCCGGAAGAGAACACTGGTGACGTTATCGGTGACCTTAGCCGTCGTCGTGGTCAGCTGAAAGGCCAGGAATCTAACGCTACTGGCGTACAGATTCATGCTGAAGTTCCGTTGTCTGAAATGTTCGGGTACGCAACTCAGCTGCGTTCTCTGACCAAAGGTCGTGCATCTTACTCCATGGAATTCCTGAAGTATGATGACGCACCTAACAACGTTGCTCAGGCCGTAATCGAAGCTCGTGGCAAATAAGCCAACGCTTTTAACACAATGATCCCGTGCTCTCTCCGAACGGTGAGAGCACAATAGTAAGGAATATAGCCGTGTCTAAAGAAAAATTTGAACGTACAAAACCGCACGTTAACGTTGGTACTATCGGCCACGTTGACCACGGTAAAACCACTCTGACTGCTGCAATCACTACCGTTCTGGCTAAAACCTACGGTGGTTCTGCTCGTGCATTCGACCAGATCGATAACGCACCAGAAGAAAAAGCTCGTGGTATCACCATCAACACCTCCCACGTTGAATACGACACCCCGACTCGTCACTACGCGCACGTTGACTGCCCAGGGCACGCCGACTACGTGAAAAACATGATCACCGGTGCTGCTCAGATGGACGGCGCTATCCTGGTTGTTGCTGCGACTGACGGCCCTATGCCTCAGACCCGTGAGCACATCCTGCTGGGTCGCCAGGTTGGCGTTCCATACATCATCGTGTTCCTGAACAAATGTGACATGGTTGATGACGAAGAGCTGCTGGAACTGGTTGAAATGGAAGTTCGTGAACTTCTGTCTCAGTACGACTTCCCAGGCGATGACACTCCAATCATCCGTGGTTCTGCTCTGAAAGCGCTGGAAGGCGAAGCAGAGTGGGAAGCTAAAATCGTTGAACTGGCTGGCTTCCTGGATTCTTACATCCCAGAACCAGTACGTGCAATCGACCTGCCGTTCCTGCTGCCAATCGAAGACGTATTCTCCATCTCCGGTCGTGGTACTGTAGTTACCGGTCGTGTAGAGCGCGGTATCGTTAAAGTTGGTGAAGAAGTTGAAATCGTTGGTATCAAAGATACTGCGAAATCTACCTGTACCGGCGTTGAAATGTTCCGCAAACTGCTGGACGAAGGCCGTGCTGGTGAGAACGTAGGTGTTCTGCTGCGTGGTATCAAACGTGAAGAAATCGAACGTGGTCAGGTACTGGCTAAGCCAGGCTCTATCAAGCCACACACCAAGTTCGAATCTGAAGTGTACATCCTGTCCAAAGACGAAGGCGGCCGTCATACTCCGTTCTTCAAAGGCTACCGTCCACAGTTCTACTTCCGTACAACTGACGTGACCGGTACCATCGAACTGCCAGAAGGCGTAGAGATGGTAATGCCAGGCGACAACATCAAAATGGTTGTTACCCTGATCCACCCAATCGCGATGGACGACGGTCTGCGTTTCGCAATCCGTGAAGGCGGCCGTACCGTTGGCGCTGGTGTTGTTGCTAAAGTTCTGAGCTAATCCTCTGATACTTTAATGCAATAGTGAAAAGGGCATCTTAGGATGCCCTTTTTTATGCCTGAAATTTGCTACTTGCGCGGAAAAGTTCTCTCTTACCGCCGTTAGCGTCGATTTTTGCATTTGATTACCATTCTCTGCATTCTGCCTCGCTGCATCCCTTGTAAAGCCAATCATTCTCATTTACAATTTGCGCAGTTTTTGAGCGGGAGTGATCATGTACGTTTGCTTGTGTAACGGTGTAAGCGATAAGACAATTCGTCAGGCGGTGCGACAACATCATCCGCAGTCTTTTCAGCAGCTTAGAAAGTTTATCCCGGTTGGGAATCAGTGCGGTAAGTGCGTTCGCCAGGCGCGTGAAATCATGCAAGACGAACTGATGCAGATCCCGGAATTTAAAGAGATCGCCTAAAACACGCTCATTTTTTTGACTTACACTGCACGACATCTACGCTTCAATAAGTGGAAGCGGAGGATGTCAAAATGAAAGGTGATGTTAAGATAATAAATTATCTCAATAAATTATTGGGAAACGAGCTTGTCGCGATTAACCAGTATTTTCTGCATGCCCGCATGTTCAAAAACTGGGGATTAAAACGTCTCAACGACGTCGAGTATCACGAGTCAATCGATGAGATGAAGCACGCCGATAAGTACATCGAGCGTATTCTTTTCCTCGAAGGCATTCCAAATCTGCAGGACCTGGGTAAGTTGGGTATTGGGGAAGATGTCGAAGAGATGCTTCGGTCAGACCTCAAGCTGGAACTCGATGGTGCTAAAGATTTGCGTGAAGCTATCGCCTATGCCGATAAAGTTCATGATTATGTAAGTCGCGATCTGATGATCGAAATTCTGGCCGATGAAGAAGGCCATATCGACTGGCTCGAAACCGAACTGGATTTAATCCAGAAGCTGGGTATCCAGAACTATCTGCAGGCCCAGATACGGGAAGAGTAAGACTCGCGTTGCCAGGACAGAGGGGCTCCCCTCTGTCTTCTTTGATAGCTCATCCAAACACCTGCCAGCAAAAATTCCCCCAGCCCGAGAGAGCAAGCCATGGGCCAAAAGGCATTGCAATGATTTCACGGCGCCTGAGCAGATAAAGCATTCCGGCATAAACCATGCCCAGAGAAGAGGCGCCGACGATGATGAGGGGTAAATGCTGCCAGTGGCTCCAGGCACCAATTGCCGCCAGCAGTTTGAAATCACCATAACCCAACCCTTCTTTACCGGTAGCCAAACGGAATAATTGAAAGGTAACCCACAGGAAAAGGTAGCCGGCTATCGCCCCGAATACGGCGTGATGAACATGGTGGGGGTTTACCAGACTATGGAACAGCAATCCCAGCCACAGTAAGGGGAGGGTAAGCCCGTCAGGAAGCTGCATAGTTTTGAAATCAACAATGCTTAGTACTAATGCGAAGCTAAAATAAAGCCCCGCGGCGGCGGGGAGCATCCAGGCAATCTCTATATTGGTCAGTACCATCTTCTTATCCCGGTAAGATTGAAGCCATGGGATGCTACGCCGTTGCACCGGTCAAACCTATCAACCCCTGAATTTGGCGTGTGGTACTGCGCGATGCCTCGCAGATGTGGGGCCAAAAGAGCTTGAAACTCACTAAATGAAGGATGCCGGTGAAATTTCAACCCATATGACTTGCAAGCTGGGCTGAAACCCGTATAATGCGCGGGCTGTCTTTATAGACAGCTGGTTCAATATGAACCCTGATAGCAGTCCGTTGAAGAAATTCAGTTGCTATCAAACAATGTCCCCAATTGGGGGACTATGTATGAACGATTACACTCCCCCATCAATCGTAATGGGTGCGAGTAGTAATTTTTTTCGTCTATAAAATAATTGGAGCTCTGGTCTCATGCAGAACCAAAGAATCCGTATCCGCCTTAAAGCGTTTGATCATCGTCTGATCGATCAATCAACTGCGGAAATCGTCGAGACTGCTAAGCGCACTGGTGCGCAAGTCCGTGGTCCGATCCCGCTGCCGACCCGCAAAGAGCGCTTTACCGTTCTGATCTCCCCGCACGTCAACAAAGACGCGCGTGATCAGTACGAGATCCGCACTCACAAGCGTCTGGTTGACATCGTTGAGCCAACTGAGAAAACCGTTGATGCTCTGATGCGTCTGGATCTGGCTGCCGGTGTAGACGTGCAGATCAGCCTGGGTTAATCAGGTCATTGACGATTGAGAGGTTGAAACAATGATTGGTTTAGTCGGTAAAAAAGTGGGTATGACCCGTATCTTCACTGAAGACGGCGTTTCTATCCCAGTAACCGTAATCGAAGTAGAAGCAAACCGTGTTACTCAGGTTAAAGACCTGGCTAACGACGGCTACCGTGCTGTTCAGGTGACCACTGGTGCTAAAAAAGCTAACCGTGTAACCAAGCCGGAAGCTGGTCACTTCGCTAAAGCTGGCGTTGAAGCTGGCCGTGGTCTGTGGGAATTCCGTCTTGCTGAAGGCGAAGAGTTCACCGTAGGTCAGGACATTAGCGTTGAACTGTTTGCTGATGTTAAAAAAGTTGACGTAACCGGTACCTCTAAAGGTAAAGGTTTCGCAGGTACCGTTAAGCGCTGGAACTTCCGTACCCAGGACGCTACCCACGGTAACTCCTTGTCTCACCGCGTTCCGGGTTCTATCGGTCAGAACCAGACTCCGGGCAAAGTGTTCAAAGGCAAGAAAATGGCAGGCCAGCTGGGTAACGAACGTGTCACTGTTCAGAGCCTGGACGTAGTACGTGTTGACGCTGAGCGCAACCTGCTGCTGGTGAAAGGTGCGGTCCCGGGTGCAACCGGTAGCGACCTGATCGTTAAACCAGCTGTGAAGGCGTAAGGGGATAGCAATGGAATTAGTACTGAAAGACGCGCAGAGCGCGCTGACTGTTTCCGAAACTACCTTCGGTCGTGATTTCAACGAAGCGCTGGTACACCAGGTTGTTGTTGCTTATGCAGCAGGCGCCCGTCAGGGTACTCGTGCTCAGAAAACCCGTGCTGAAATCACTGGTTCCGGCAAAAAGCCGTGGCGCCAGAAAGGTACCGGCCGTGCGCGTTCTGGTTCTATCAAGAGCCCGATCTGGCGTTCCGGTGGCGTAACCTTCGCTGCTCGCCCGCAGGACCACAGTCAAAAAGTTAACAAAAAGATGTACCGCGGCGCGCTGAAAAGCATCCTGTCCGAACTGGTACGTCAGGATCGTCTGATCGTTGTTGAGCAGTTCTCTGTTGAAGCACCGAAAACCAAGCTGCTTGCTCAGAAACTGAAAGATATGGCTCTGGAAGATGTGCTGATCGTGACCGGTGAACTGGATGAGAATCTGTTCCTGGCTGCTCGTAACCTGCATAAGGTTGACGTGCGCGATGTAGCTGCAATCGATCCAGTTAGCCTGATCGCCTTCGACAAAGTCGTTATGACTGCGGAAGCAGTTAAGCAAGTTGAGGAGATGCTGGCATGATCCGTGAAGAACGTCTGCTGAAAGTACTGCGCGCGCCGCACGTATCTGAAAAAGCGTCTACCGCGATGGAAAAAACCAACACCATCGTACTCAAAGTTGCGACTGACGCGACCAAAGCAGAGATCGTTGCTGCTGTACAGAAGCTGTTCGAAGTTGAAGTTAAAGACGTTAACACCCTGGTAGTTAAAGGGAAAACTAAACGTCACGGACAGCGTGTTGGTCGTCGTAGCGACTGGAAAAAAGCTTACGTCACCCTGAAGGAAGGCCAGAATCTGGACTTCGTCGGCGGCGCTGAGTAAGTCGGAGGAGAAAGACAATGGCAGTTGTTAAATGTAAACCGACATCTCCGGGTCGTCGCCACGTAGTTAAAGTGGTTAACCCTGAGCTGCACAAGGGCAAGCCTTTTGCTCCGTTGCTGGAAAAAAACAGCAAATCCGGTGGCCGTAACAACAATGGTCGTATCACTACCCGTCATATCGGTGGTGGTCACAAGCAGGCATACCGTATTGTTGACTTCAAACGCAACAAAGATGGTATCCCGGCAGTTGTTGAACGTCTTGAGTACGATCCGAACCGTTCCGCGAATATCGCGCTGGTTCTGTACAAAGATGGCGAGCGCCGTTACATCCTGGCCCCTAAAGGCCTGAAAGCTGGCGACCAGATTCAGTCTGGCGTTGATGCTGCAATCAAAGCGGGTAACACCCTGCCGATGCGCAATATCCCGGTTGGTTCTACCGTTCATAACGTAGAAATGAAACCAGGTAAAGGCGGTCAGCTGGCTCGTTCCGCTGGTACCTACGTGCAGATCGTTGCTCGTGATGGTGCTTACGTTACCCTGCGCCTGCGCTCCGGTGAAATGCGTAAAGTCGAAGCTGACTGCCGCGCTACCCTGGGTGAAGTTGGCAACGCTGAGCATATGCTGCGCGTTCTGGGTAAAGCAGGTGCTGCTCGCTGGCGTGGTGTTCGTCCTACCGTTCGCGGTACCGCGATGAACCCAGTCGATCACCCACATGGTGGTGGTGAAGGTCGTAACTTTGGTAAGCACCCGGTATCTCCGTGGGGCGTTCAGACCAAAGGTAAGAAGACCCGCAGCAACAAGCGTACTGATAAATTTATCGTACGTCGCCGTAGCAAATAATTTTAGAGGATAAGCCATGCCACGTTCTCTCAAGAAAGGTCCTTTTATTGACCTGCACTTGCTGAAGAAGGTAGAGAAAGCGGTGGAAAGCGGTGACAAGAAGCCCCTGCGCACTTGGTCCCGTCGTTCAACGATCTTTCCTAACATGATCGGTTTGACCATCGCTGTCCATAATGGTCGTCAGCACGTTCCAGTCTTTGTTTCCGACGAAATGGTCGGTCACAAACTGGGTGAATTCGCACCGACTCGTACTTATCGCGGCCACGCTGCTGATAAAAAAGCGAAGAAGAAATAAGGTAGGAGGAAGAGATGGAAACTTTAGCTCAACATCGCCATGCTCGTTCTTCTGCTCAGAAGGTTCGCCTTGTTGCTGACCTGATTCGCGGTAAGAAAGTGTCGCAGGCTCTGGATATTCTGACCTACACCAATAAGAAAGCGGCTGTATTGGTTAAGAAAGTACTGGAATCTGCCATTGCTAACGCTGAACACAACGATGGCGCTGACATTGACGATCTGAAAGTCGCGAAAATCTTCGTAGACGAAGGCCCTAGCATGAAGCGCATTATGCCTCGTGCAAAAGGTCGTGCAGATCGCATCCTGAAGCGCACCAGCCACATTACTGTGGTTGTGTCCGATCGCTGAGACTCTGGAGACTAGCAATGGGTCAGAAAGTACATCCTAATGGTATTCGCCTGGGTATTGTAAAACCATGGAACTCAACCTGGTTTGCGAACACCAAAGAATTCGCTGACAACCTGGACAGCGATTTTAAAGTACGTCAGTACCTGACTAAGGAACTGGCTAAGGCGTCTGTATCTCGTATCGTTATCGAGCGTCCTGCTAAGAGCATCCGTGTGACCATTCACACCGCTCGCCCAGGTATCGTTATCGGTAAGAAAGGTGAAGACGTAGAAAAACTGCGCAAGGTCGTAGCGGATATCGCTGGCGTTCCTGCACAGATCAATATCGCCGAAGTTCGTAAACCTGAACTGGACGCAAAACTGGTTGCTGACAGCATCACTTCTCAGCTGGAACGTCGTGTTATGTTCCGTCGTGCTATGAAGCGTGCTGTACAGAACGCAATGCGTCTGGGCGCTAAAGGTATCAAAGTTGAAGTTAGCGGCCGTCTGGGCGGTGCTGAGATCGCACGTACCGAATGGTACCGTGAAGGTCGCGTGCCGTTGCACACTCTGCGTGCTGACATCGACTACAACACCTCTGAAGCGCACACCACTTATGGTGTAATCGGCGTTAAGGTATGGATCTTCAAAGGTGAGATCCTGGGTGGTATGGCTGCTGTTGAACAACCGGAACCGGCTGCTCAACCTAAAAAGCAGCAGCGTAAAGGCCGTAAGTAAGGAGAGTCGCTGATGTTACAACCAAAGCGTACAAAATTCCGTAAAGTGCACAAAGGCCGCAACCGTGGTCTCGCGCAGGGTACGGATGTTAGCTTCGGCACTTTCGGTCTGAAAGCTGTTGGCCGTGGTCGTCTGACTGCCCGTCAGATCGAAGCAGCACGTCGTGCAATGACCCGTGCAGTTAAGCGTCAGGGTAAGATCTGGATCCGTGTATTCCCGGACAAACCGATCACCGAAAAGCCGCTTGAAGTGCGTATGGGTAAAGGTAAAGGTAACGTGGAGTATTGGGTTGCCTTGATCCAGCCAGGCAAAGTCCTGTATGAAATGGACGGCGTACCTGAAGAGCTGGCCCGTGAAGCCTTCAAGCTGGCAGCAGCAAAACTGCCTATCAAAACCACCTTTGTAACTAAGACGGTGATGTAATGAAAGCAAAAGAGCTGCGTGAAAAGAGCGTCGAAGAGCTGAACACCGAGCTGCTGAACCTGCTGCGTGAGCAGTTCAACCTGCGCATGCAGGCCGCAAGTGGCCAGCTGCAACAGACTCACCTGCTGAAGCAGGTTCGTCGTGATGTTGCACGTGTTAAGACTTTACTGACTCAGAAGGCGGGTGCGTAATGACCGATAAAATCCGTACTCTGCAAGGTCGCGTTGTCAGCGACAAAATGGAGAAATCCATTGTTGTTGCCATCGAACGTGTTGTGAAGCACCCGATCTACGGGAAATTCATCAAGCGTACGACCAAACTGCACGTACATGACGAGAACAACGAATGCGGTATCGGTGACGTGGTTGAAATCCGCGAATGCCGTCCGCTGTCCAAGACTAAGTCCTGGACGCTGGTTCGCGTTGTAGAGAAAGCGGTTCTGTAATACAGTACCCGTTCTCAAACAAATAAACGGCTCAGCGATGAGCCGTTTATTTTTTCTACCCATATCTTGGAACCGGTGTTATAATGCCGCGCCCTCGTTTATGGGGCTTTTTAACGACCTGAATTCCAGGTCCCGAAGTAGTAGTTGACATTAGCGGAGCACTGAAATGATCCAAGAACAGACTATGCTGACCGTGGCCGACAACTCCGGCGCGCGTCGCGTAATGTGTATCAAGGTTCTGGGTGGCTCGCACCGTCGCTACGCAGGCGTCGGCGACATCATCAAAATTACCATCAAGGAAGCAATTCCTCGCGGTAAGGTGAAGAAAGGCGATGTGCTGAAAGCGGTAGTGGTGCGCACCAAGAAGGGTGTTCGTCGCCCGGACGGTTCTGTCATTCGCTTCGATGGCAATGCATGCGTTATTTTAAACAATAACAGCGAGCAGCCAATCGGCACGCGTATTTTTGGGCCGGTAACTCGTGAACTGCGTAATGAGAAGTTCATGAAAATTATCTCTCTGGCACCAGAAGTACTCTAAGGAGCGAATCATGGCAGCGAAAATCCGTCGTGATGACGAAGTTATCGTGTTAACCGGTAAAGATAAAGGTAAGCGCGGTAAAGTAAAAAATGTCCTGTCTACCGGCAAGGTCATTGTTGAAGGTATCAACCTGGTTAAAAAACATCAGAAGCCGGTTCCGGCCCTGAACCAACCAGGCGGCATCGTTGAAAAAGAAGCTGCAATTCAGGTTTCTAACGTTGCTATCTTCAATGCGGCAACCGGCAAGGCTGACCGTGTAGGCTTTAGATTCGAAGACGGCAAAAAAGTCCGTTTCTTCAAGTCTAACAGCGAAACTATCAAGTAATTTGGAGTAGTACGATGGCGAAACTGCATGATTACTACAAAGACGAAGTAGTTAAGAAACTCATGACTGAGTTTAACTACAATTCTGTCATGCAAGTCCCTCGGGTCGAGAAGATCACCCTGAACATGGGTGTTGGTGAAGCGATCGCTGACAAGAAACTGCTGGATAACGCAGCAGCTGACCTGACAGCAATCTCCGGTCAAAAGCCGTTGATCACCAAAGCACGCAAATCAGTTGCAGGCTTCAAAATCCGTCAGGGCTATCCGATCGGCTGTAAAGTAACTCTGCGTGGCGAACGCATGTGGGAGTTCCTTGAGCGTCTGATCACTATTGCTGTACCTCGTATCCGTGACTTCCGTGGCTTGTCCGCTAAGTCTTTCGACGGTCGTGGTAACTACAGCATGGGTGTCCGTGAGCAGATCATCTTCCCAGAAATCGATTACGACAAAGTCGATCGCGTTCGTGGTTTGGATATTACCATTACCACTACTGCGAAATCTGATGATGAAGGCCGTGCTCTGCTGGCTGCCTTTGACTTCCCGTTCCGCAAGTAAGGTAGGGTTACTTCATGGCTAAGCAATCAATGAAAGCACGCGAAGTAAAGCGCGTTGCTTTGGCTGAAAAATTCTTCGCTAAACGCGCAGAACTGAAAGCTATCATTTCTGATGTGAACGCGACCGACGAAGACCGTTGGAACGCTGTTCTCAAGCTGCAAACTCTGCCGCGTGATTCCAGCCCGTCCCGTCAGCGTAAACGCTGCCGCCAGACTGGTCGTCCACATGGTTATGTGGGCAAGTTCGGGTTGAGCCGTATCAAGCTGCGTGAAGCCGCCATGCGCGGTGAAGTACCTGGCTTGAAAAAGGCTAGCTGGTAATTGTCACCAATTGAATCACGGGAGTAGAGACAGATGAGCATGCAAGATCCGATCGCGGATATGCTGACCCGTATCCGTAACGGTCAGGCCGCGAACAAAGTTGCGGTCACCATGCCTTCCTCCAAGCTGAAAGTGGCAATCGCCAACGTGCTGAAGGAAGAAGGTTATATTGAAGAATTTAAAATTGAAGGCGACATCAAGCCTGAACTGGAACTGACTCTTAAGTATTTCCAGGGCAAGGCTGTGGTAGAGAGCATTCAGCGAGTCAGCCGCCCAGGCCTGCGCATCTATAAGAAAAAAGATGAGCTGCCTAAAGTTATGGCCGGCATGGGTATTGCTGTCGTTTCTACCTCTAAAGGTGTTATGACTGATCGTGCAGCGCGCCAGGCTGGTCTTGGTGGCGAAATTATCTGCTACGTAGCGTAATTGGAGGAATAAAATGTCTCGTGTTGCTAAAGCACCGGTCGTTGTTCCTGCAGGCGTAGAGGTAAAACTCAACGGTCAGGTTATTTCGATCAAAGGTAAAAACGGCGAGCTGACTCGTACTATCAACGATGCTGTTGAAGTTAAACACGCTGATAATGCTCTGACTTTCGCTCCGCGCGAAGGCTTTGCAAACGCGTGGGCCCAAGCGGGTACCACTCGTGCGCTGTTGAACGCAATGGTTGTCGGTGTTACCGAAGGCTTCACTAAGAAGCTGCAGCTGGTTGGTGTAGGTTATCGTGCAGCCGTTAAAGGCGACGTGGTGAATTTAGCCCTGGGCTTCTCTCACCCTGTTGAGCATAAGCTGCCGGCAGGTATCACTGCTGAATGTCCGACTCAAACTGAAATCGTGCTGAAAGGCGCTGATAAGCAGGTGATCGGTCAGGTTGCAGCTGATCTGCGCGCCTACCGTCGTCCTGAGCCTTACAAAGGCAAGGGTGTTCGTTACGCCGACGAAGTCGTGCGTACCAAAGAGGCTAAGAAGAAGTAAGGTAACACTATGGATAAGAAATCTGCTCGTATCCGTCGTGCGACCCGCGCACGTCACAAGCTCAAAGAGCTGGGCGCAACTCGCCTGGTGGTACATCGTACCCCGCGTCATATTTACGCACAGGTAATTGCACCAAATGGTTCTGAAGTTCTGGTAGCTGCATCTACTGTAGAAAAAGCTATCACTGAGCAACTGAAGTACACTGGGAACAAAGACGCCGCTGCAGCTGTAGGTAAAGCTGTTGCTGAGCGCGCACTGGAAAAAGGCATCACCGTTGTTGCTTTTGACCGTGCTGGTTTCCAATATCATGGTCGTGTCCAGGCACTGGCAGATGCTGCCCGTGAAGCTGGCCTTCAGTTCTAAGGTAGAGGTGTAAGATGTCTCACATCGAAAAACAAGCTGGCGAACTGCAGGAAAAGCTGATCGCGGTAAATCGCGTATCTAAAACCGTTAAAGGCGGTCGTATTTTCTCCTTCACTGCTCTGACAGTGGTAGGCGACGGTAACGGTCGTATTGGTTTTGGTTACGGTAAAGCGCGTGAAGTTCCAGCAGCGATCCAGAAAGCGATGGAAAAAGCCCGTCGCAACATGATTAACGTCGCGCTGAACAGCGGCACCCTGCAGCACCCTGTTAAAGGTGTGCACACAGGTTCCCGTGTGTTCATGCAGCCGGCTTCCGAAGGTACCGGTATCATCGCCGGTGGTGCAATGCGCGCCGTCCTGGAAGTCGCTGGTGTTCATAACGTACTGGCTAAAGCGTATGGTTCCACTAACCCGATTAACGTGGTTCGTGCAACTATCGATGGCCTGGCGAATATGAAGTCTCCAGAAATGGTCGCTGCCAAGCGTGGTAAATCCGTTGAAGAAATTCTGGGGTAATTGACCATGGCAAAGACTATTAAAATCACTCAAACCCGCAGTGCAATCGGTCGTCTGCCGAAACACAAGGCAACGCTGCTTGGCCTGGGTCTGCGTCGTATTGGCCACACCGTAGAGCGCGAGGATACTCCTGCTGTACGTGGTATGGTCAACGCGGTTTCCTACATGGTTAAAGTTGAGGAGTAAGAGATGCGTTTAAATACTCTGTCTCCGGCCGAAGGGTCTAAGCACGCTTCTAAGCGTCTGGGTCGTGGTATCGGTTCTGGCCTCGGTAAAACCGGCGGTCGTGGTCACAAAGGTCAGAACTCTCGTTCTGGTGGTGGCGTACGTCGTGGTTTCGAAGGTGGTCAGATGCCGTTGTACCGTCGTCTGCCGAAATTCGGTTTCACCTCTCGCAAAGCAATGATCACGGCAGAAGTTCGTCTGTCCGATCTGGCGAAAGTTGAAGGCGACGTAGTTGACCTGAACACGCTGAAAGCAGCAAACATTATCGGTATTCAGATCGAGTTCGCGAAAGTGATCCTGTCTGGTGAGGTAACTCGTCCGGTAACTGTTAGCGGCCTGCGTGTGACCAAAGGCGCTCGTGCTGCTATCGAAGCTGCTGGCGGTAAAATCGAGGAATAAGTAGCAGATGGCAAAACAACCGGGATTAGATTTTCAAAGTGCTAAAGGCGGCCTCGGCGAGCTGAAACGCAGACTGATGTTTGTTATCGGTGCGCTGATTGTGTTTCGTATTGGCTCTTTTATTCCGATCCCTGGTATTGATGCCGCTGTACTTGCCAAACTGCTTGAGCAACAGCGAGGCACCATCATTGAAATGTTCAACATGTTCTCTGGTGGTGCTCTCAGCCGTGCTTCTATCTTCGCGCTGGGTATCATGCCGTACATTTCGGCATCGATCATCATTCAGCTGCTCACCGTGGTTCATCCCGCGCTGGCAGAGCTGAAGAAAGAAGGGGAGTCTGGTCGTCGTAAGATCAGCCAGTACACCCGTTACGGCACTCTGGTGCTGGCAATATTTCAGTCAATCGGTATTGCTACCGGTTTACCGAATATGCCTGGTATGCAGGGCCTGGTGTTAAACCCAGGCTTTGCATTCTATTTCACCGCTGTTGTAAGCCTTGTCACCGGGACTATGTTCCTGATGTGGCTGGGTGAACAGATTACTGAACGTGGTATCGGTAACGGTATCTCAATCATAATCTTCGCGGGTATTGTTGCGGGTCTTCCGCCGGCCATTGGCCATACCATCGAGCAAGCAAGGCAAGGCGACCTGCACTTCCTCCTGTTGCTGTTGGTTGCAGTATTAGTATTTGCAGTGACCTTCTTCGTTGTTTTTGTTGAGCGTGGCCAGCGCCGCATTGTGGTCAACTACGCTAAACGTCAACAGGGTCGTCGTGTCTATGCTGCGCAGAGCACACATTTACCGCTGAAAGTGAACATGGCCGGGGTTATCCCTGCGATCTTCGCCTCCAGTATTATTCTGTTCCCGGCGACCATCGCGTCATGGTTCGGGGGCGGTACCGGTTGGAACTGGCTGACAACAATTTCGCTGTATTTGCAGCCTGGGCAACCGCTTTATGTGTTACTCTATGCGTCTGCAATCATCTTCTTCTGTTTCTTCTACACGGCGTTGGTTTTCAACCCGCGTGAAACAGCAGATAACCTGAAGAAGTCCGGTGCATTTGTACCAGGAATTCGTCCGGGAGAACAAACGGCGAAGTATATCGATAAAGTAATGACCCGCCTGACTCTGGTTGGTGCGTTGTACATTACCTTTATCTGCCTAATCCCGGAGTTCATGCGCGATGCAATGAAAGTGCCGTTCTACTTCGGTGGGACCTCACTGCTGATCGTTGTTGTCGTTATCATGGACTTTATGGCTCAAGTGCAAACTCTGATGATGTCAAGTCAGTACGAGTCTGCATTGAAGAAAGCGAACCTGAAAGGCTACGGCCGTTAATCGTCGCTTGAGAAGTTACGGAGAGTAAAAATGAAAGTTCGTGCTTCCGTCAAGAAATTATGTCGTAACTGCAAAATCGTTAAGCGTGACGGTGTTATTCGCGTGATTTGCAGCGTAGAGCCGAAGCATAAACAGCGTCAAGGCTGATTATCTCGCATATTTTTCTTGCAAAGTTGGGTTGAGCTGGCTAGATTAGCCAGCCAATCTTTTGTATGTCTATGCGTTTCCATTTGAGTATCCTGAAAACGGGCTTTTCGGCATGGGACGCATAATCTAAATAGTAGGAGTGCATAGTGGCCCGTATAGCAGGCATTAACATTCCTGATCAAAAACACGCCGTGATCGCGTTAACCTCGATCTACGGTGTCGGCAAGACTCGCTCCAAGGCCATTTGCGCTGCGGCGGGTATCGCTGAAGATGTTAAGATCAGTGAGCTGTCTGAAGAACAAATCGACACGCTGCGTGACGAAGTTGCCAAATTTGTCGTTGAAGGTGATCTGCGCCGTGAAGTGAGCATGAGCATCAAGCGTCTGATGGACCTTGGTTGCTATCGCGGTTTGCGTCATCGTCGTGGTCTGCCAGTGCGCGGTCAGCGTACTAAGACCAACGCACGTACCCGTAAGGGTCCGCGCAAACCGATCAAGAAATAATCGGGGTGATTGAATAATGGCAAAGGCACCAATTCGTGCACGTAAACGTGTAAGAAAAACAGTCTCTGACGGCGTGGCTCATGTCCATGCTTCTTTCAACAACACCATCGTTACTATTACCGATCGTCAGGGTAATGCGTTGGGTTGGGCAACTGCCGGTGGTTCCGGTTTCCGTGGTTCTCGCAAATCCACTCCGTTTGCAGCTCAGGTTGCAGCAGAGCGTTGCGCAGAAGCCGTGAAAGAATACGGTATCAAGAACCTGGAAGTTATGGTTAAGGGTCCTGGCCCAGGCCGCGAATCAACTATTCGTGCTCTGAACGCCGCTGGTTTCCGCATCACTAATATTACTGATGTGACTCCAATCCCTCATAACGGTTGTCGTCCGCCGAAAAAACGTCGCGTATAACGCGTCCGTTTTCTAGGATTGTTGGAGAAAGAAAATGGCAAGATATTTGGGTCCTAAGCTCAAGCTGAGCCGTCGTGAGGGCACCGACTTATTCCTTAAGTCTGGCGTTCGCGCGATCGATACCAAGTGTAAAATTGAACAAGCTCCTGGCCAGCACGGTGCGCGTAAACCGCGTCTGTCTGACTATGGTGTGCAGTTGCGTGAAAAGCAGAAAGTTCGCCGTATCTACGGTGTGCTGGAGCGTCAGTTCCGTAACTATTATAAAGAAGCAGCTCGTCTGAAAGGCAACACCGGTGAAAACCTGTTGGCTCTGCTGGAAGGCCGTCTGGACAACGTTGTTTACCGTATGGGCTTCGGCGCTACTCGTGCAGAAGCACGTCAGCTGGTTAGCCACAAAGCTATTATGGTAAATGGTCGCGTTGTTAACATCGCTTCTTATCAGGTAACTCCGAATGACGTAGTCAGCATCCGTGAGAAAGCCAAAAAGCAATCTCGCGTTAAGGCCGCTCTGGAGCTGGCTGAGCAGCGTGAAAAGCCAACCTGGCTGGAAGTTGATGCTGCCAAGATGGAAGGTGTGTTCAAGCGTAAGCCTGAGCGTACAGATCTGTCTGCGGACATTAACGAACACCTGATCGTCGAGCTTTACTCCAAGTAAAGCTTAGTACCAAAGAGAGGACACAATGCAGGGTTCTGTGACAGAGTTTCTAAAACCACGCCTGGTAGATATCGAGCAAGTGAGTTCGACGCACGCCAAGGTGACCCTTGAGCCGTTAGAGCGTGGCTTTGGCCATACTCTTGGTAACGCACTGCGCCGTATTCTGCTTTCATCGATGCCGGGTTGCGCGGTGACTGAGGTTGAGATTGATGGTGTACTGCACGAGTACAGCACCAAAGAAGGCGTTCAGGAAGATATCCTGGAAATCCTGCTCAACCTGAAAGGGCTGGCGGTAAGAGTTCAAGGTAAAGATGAAGTTATTCTTACCCTGAATAAATCTGGCATTGGCCCTGTGACCGCAGCCGATATCACCCATGATGGTGATGTCGAAATCGTCAAGCCGCAGCATGTGATCTGCCACCTGACCGATGAGAACGCCGCTATTAGCATGCGTATCAAAGTTCAGCGCGGTCGCGGTTATGTGCCGGCTTCTACCCGAATTCATTCGGAAGAAGATGAGCGCCCAATCGGCCGTCTGCTGGTCGACGCCTGCTACAGCCCTGTAGAGCGTATTGCCTACAATGTTGAAGCTGCGCGTGTAGAACAGCGTACCGACCTGGACAAGCTGGTCATCGAAATGGAAACCAACGGCACAATCGATCCTGAAGAGGCGATTCGTCGTGCGGCGACCATTCTGGCAGAACAACTTGAAGCTTTCGTTGACCTACGTGATGTTCGTCAGCCGGAAGTTAAAGAAGAGAAACCAGAATTCGATCCGATCTTGCTGCGCCCTGTTGACGATCTGGAATTGACTGTCCGCTCTGCTAACTGCCTCAAGGCAGAAGCTATCCACTATATCGGTGATCTGGTACAGCGTACCGAGGTTGAGCTGCTCAAAACGCCTAACCTGGGTAAAAAATCTCTTACTGAGATTAAAGACGTGCTGGCTTCTCGTGGTTTGTCTCTGGGCATGCGCCTGGAAAACTGGCCACCAGCAAGCATTGCTGACGAGTAACCGGATCACAGGTTAAGGTTTTACTGAGAAGGATAAGGTCATGCGCCATCGTAAGAGTGGTCGTCAACTGAACCGCAACAGCAGCCATCGCCAGGCTATGTTCCGCAACATGGCAGGTTCACTGGTTCGTCATGAGATCATCAAGACGACCCTGCCTAAAGCGAAAGAGCTGCGTCGCGTAGTTGAGCCGCTGATTACTCTTGCCAAGACTGACAACGTTGCTAATCGTCGTCTGGCATTCGCCCGCACTCGTGATAACGAGATCGTGGCAAAACTGTTTAATGAACTGGGTCCGCGTTTCGCGAGCCGTGCAGGTGGTTACACTCGTATTCTGAAGTGTGGCTTCCGTGCTGGTGACAATGCTCCGATGGCTTACATCGAGCTGGTTGATCGCGCCGAGTCTCAAACAGAAGCTGCTGCAGAGTAATCTGTAGTAACGTAGAAAAACCGGGCTTGCCCGGTTTTTTTATATCCAGAATATCCCTTTCTCTCTCTTTTCCCCGTATTCTTGTATTACGCCTGACAAATCTGAGGTCGCTATGTGGTTGCTCGATCAATGGGCAGAACGGCATATTCTTGATGCACAGCGAAACGGAGAGTTCGACAGCCTGACCGGCAGCGGTGAGCCAATATTGCTCGACGATGATAGTCATGTCCCTCCCGAGCTTCGTGCTGGATACCGTCTGCTAAAAAATGCAGGCTGTTTGCCGCCAGAAATGCAGCAGAGGAAGGATGCACTTGAACTGGTTGATCTGCTGAAGACGGTGCATGTTCAGAGTGAGGAGTACCGGGTCATGAGCAAAAAACTTGCTCTTCTTGAACTCAAACTTCGCCAGGCGGGCATAAACACCGAGTTCTTACGCGGTGAATATGCCGCAAAACTGTTGCAGCGTATCGATGAGGTAAAATGATGTTTCGTATAGGTGAACTAGCAAAACTGGCGGATGTGACGCCGGACACTATTCGTTACTACGAAAAGCAAAACATGATGGATCACGAAGTGCGAACGGAGGGTGGTTTTCGCCTATACAGCGACAGCGATCTTCAGCGCCTTAAATTCATCCGCTACGCTAAGCAGCTTGGTTTTACGCTTGAGGCCATCCGGGAACTGTTATCGATCCGTATCGATCCTGAGCATCATACTTGCCAGGAATCTAAAGGGATTGTGCAGAGCAGATTGAGCGAGGTTGAGTCAAAAATCAAGGAATTGCAGAATATGCGACGTTCCCTGCAGCGTCTGAACGATGCCTGCTGTGGCAGCGCGCACAGTAGCGTTTACTGTTCTATCCTTGAAGCGCTGGAACAGGGCGCCAGCAGTAAAAAATAGCCGCTTGATCTTTTATTGGCCGAGGCATAGACTCGCGGCGATCATTTAACCCATCTGGAGTGAGTATGAGCACTAAATACCGCCATCAAAAAGGGCAAATTAAAGATAACGCCATTGAGGCTCTGTTACATGACCCGTTGTTCAGGCAAAGAGTAGAGAAGAATAAGAAAGGGAAAGGCAGTTATCAGCGTAATGAGAAACATGGGAAGCGGAGTAACTGGGAGGCCAGTGGCAAACAAGCAATTAGCTTTTTTACCACTGGCCTTCTGCTTTTAGTAGCCAGTATTAATTTCGTTGATTCTGTTCTTTCAGCAGGTCGCGAATTTCGCTCAGCAGCACTTCCTCTTTAGATGGTGCCGGAGGGGCCGCAGGTTCTTCAGCCTTTTTACGATTCAGTTTATTGATAACTTTGATAGCCATGAAGATAGCAAACGCGACAATCACGAAGTCAAAAATATTCTGAATAAATACGCCGTAGTGCATGACTACCGCAGGTACATCGCCCTGGGCATCGCGCAATGTTAAAGCAAACTGTTTAAAGTCAACGCCACCAATCAGCAAACCCAGTGGCGGCATAATAATATCCGCTACCAGTGAGGAAACAATCTTCCCGAATGCTGCACCAATAATCACACCCACTGCCAAATCAACAACATTCCCGCGCATCGCGAATTCGCGAAACTCTTTTAAAATACTCATTTATCTCTCCTTGTGCCGGCTGACAGTAATAATTCTAACAAAGGATGCCTTAATTTCCATTGCTACAGGAAATAAGAATTTTTGTTAATTCCATAATTTTAAAATGGTTTTCGTGTGGAGTAACGGGGCAGCAATATTTCTGCCCCGTTGAGTTTAGAGGAAGAATGGGCTGGGCTGGAACAGGCGTTCGACATCGCTGACAAACTTCTTATCCGTTAAGAACATAATAACGTGGTCGCCCTGTTCTATACGGAGGTTGTCGTTGGCAATCATGACATCATTGCCGCGTACAACTGCACCAATGATAGTGCCTGGCGGCAGTTTTATCTCGTCGATGACTCGACCCACAACGCGAGAGGTGCTTTCATCTCCGTGAGCGACTGCCTCGATGGCTTCTGCAACGCCGCGGCGAAGAGATGAAACGCCCACAATATCGGCTTTGCGCACATGCCCGAGGAGAGCAGAAATGGTTGCCTGCTGAGGTGAAATCGCAATATCAATCACGCTCCCCTGCACTAAATCGACATAGGCATTACGCTGTATAAGGACCATGACTTTTTTGGCCCCCATTCGCTTAGCCAGCATGGCCGACATGATATTGGCTTCATCATCATTGGTGACCGCAATAAAGAGATCGACCTGATCGATGTGTTCCTCTGCCAGTAACTCCTGATCTGAAGCATCACCATAAAATACGATGGTGTTTTGCAGCATTTCCGCGAGCTCAGAAGCTCGCTGCTGATCGCGCTCGATCAGTTTTACGCTGTAATCTTTCTCGAGGCGGTGCGCTAAACCTGCACCGATATTGCCGCCACCTACCAGCATGATGCGCTTGTATGGTTTTTCCAGGCGCTGAAGCTCGCTCATTACCGCGCGGATATTTTGCGAAGCGGCGATAAAGAAGACCTCGTCGCCTGCTTCAACAATTGTTGACCCCTGGGGACGAATAGGACGGTCGTGGCGGAAAATGGCCGCCACACGAGTATCGATGTGCGGCATATGTTCGCGCATGGTGGACAGTGCATTACCCACCAGTGGGCCGCCATAGTAAGCTTTTACCACGGCCAGGCTAACTTTCCCTTCGGCAAAATTCACGACCTGAAGCGCACCCGGGTACTCAATCAGGCGGTAAATATTGTCGATAACCAGTTGCTCAGGAGCAATCAGGTGATCGATGGGGACAGCTTCTGCATTGAACAGCTTCTCTGCATCGCGAACATAGTCGGGTGCTCGAATGCGGGCGATTCTGTTCGGTGTATTAAACAGTGAATAGGCGACCTGACAAGCAATCATGTTCGTTTCGTCAGAGCTGGTTACTGCAACCAGCATGTCGGCGTCATCGGCCCCTGCTTCACGAAGTACGCGGGGATGGGAGCCGTGGCCCTGAACTACGCGTAGGTCGAACTTATCCTGCAGGCTGCGCAGGCGAGCCTGGTTCGTGTCGACGACGGTAATATCGTTGTTTTCACCGACCAGGTTTTCCGCCAGAGTGCCACCGACCTGGCCTGCACCCAGAATGATTATTTTCATCGTTTATCGCTTCACGAGGGATGAAACTAATGACTCACCCAGCAGGGGAGTCAGCTCTTAATTAGCTTAGCGTAATAGAAGCCGTCGCCGTCGTCTGCTGCAGGCAGATTTTGAATGCCCGGTGCCTTCTCGTCACCGGTTTCCACCAGTTTGGCATCGACATGGCGCGCCAGAAACGCGCTCACCTGATCTTTATTCTCGTCAGGCAGAATAGAACAGGTGGCATAGACAAGCGTACCGCCGGATTTAAGGTGAGGCCAGATAGCATCCAGAATCTCTTTTTGCAGGGCGACCAGCTCCGCAATATCCCTGTCGCGGCGCAGCCACTTGATATCGGGATGGCGGCGAATAACGCCGGTTGCTGAGCACGGTGCGTCAAGCAGAATACGGTCAAACTTAGTTTCGCCACACCACTGCGCAGGGAAGCGGCCATCGCCCTGTTTCACTTCTGCTTTCATGCCAAGGCGCTCAAGATTTTCATGCACGCGTTTCAGGCGCTGAGCGTCAACGTCGACGGCCATAACTTTCGCATTCGGTGCGGCTTCCAGGATATGCGTCGTTTTACCACCCGGTGCGGCACAAAGATCCAGAATGGTATCGCCATTTTGCGGATCTAAAAGATCAACGCTACCCTGAGCCGAAGCATCCTGCACGGTCACCCAGCCTTGTTCAAAACCAGGTAATGCCTGAACGGGGGCCGGTGAGTCAAGGCGAACAGCATCACGGTATTTGGGATGCACATGGCCTTCCAGACCTGCCTCAGCCAGCAAAGCCATCCATGCTTCACGGGTATGATGCTGGCGGTTTACACGCAGCCACATCGGAGGGCGCTGGTTATTGGCATCGACAATGGATTCCCAGCAGTCCGGATACGCTTTTTTCAAGCGCTGCAGTAGCCAGGTCGGGTGCAGAAAACGACTTTCATGCTTAGCCGCTTCCGCCATCAGGTTTTCTTGCTGACGCTGGAACTGGCGTAGAACACCATTGATTAAGCCTTTAAAAGCCTGGCGTTTGATGGCGATGGCGCCCTCAACGGTTTCAGCCAGCGCAGCATGCGCAGGAATGCGGGTATACAGAAGCTGATAAATGCCGACCATAATTAAGTAATGGATCGTACGCTGCTTTCCGGTCATCGGGCGGGACATCAGTTTGCCAACCAGCCAGTCCAGCTGCGGAAGAGTACGCAGCACGCCAAAGCACAGCTCCTGCAGCAGGGCCCTGTCTTTATCAGACACTTTCTGCTGTACCGCAGGCAGTACATTACTTAATGATTGTCCTTGTTCGACAACTTGTTCAATCGTTTGGGCAGCCAGGCTGCGAAGGTTTAGTGTTTTTTTCATTATCGTGCTCTGGTTTTTCCAGCGCTATAAACAAAAATGCCCAGGTTACCCTGGGCGTATAAATGCGGCTTTATCAGGCGAGGACTGTTCCTGGTTCAAACCACTCACGGCGTGAATTCAGGAGATCCTGCGCTTTCATGGCTTTTTTACCCGCAGGCTGCAGTTCTTCAAGATTCAGAATGCCATCGGAGGTCGCAACCTGAATGCCTTGTTTACTGGCGGCAACAATGGTGCCCGGTGCTGAATTTGCCTGAGTGTTGATGACCGACGCGCGCCAGACTTTTAGCGGCTGCCCGTCGATTTCCAGCCAGCTCATTGGCCATGGGTTAAAGGCACGAATACAGCGTTCCAGTTGAGCTGCGGAGAGGTTCCAGTTGATACGGGCCTCTTCTTTGCTAAGTTTCTCAGCATAGGTCACCAGCGCTTCGTCCTGAACCTCTGGCATAGCCGTGCTGTTGGCTAGTTGTTCAAGAGTGTCCAGGAGGCCTTTAGGACCGAGTCCTGCGAGCTTATCGTAGAGGGTACCGCTGGTGTCTTCTGCCTCAATCGGGCAAGAGAGTTTATACAGCATATCGCCGGTATCGAGGCCGATGTCCATTTGCATGATGGTGACGCCTGTTTCTGCATCGCCGGCCCAGAGAGAACGCTGAATTGGTGCTGCACCGCGCCAGCGTGGCAGCAGTGAGCCATGAACATTTACGCAGCCCAGACGAGGCATATCAAGCACCGGCTGAGGCAAAATCAGGCCATACGCAACCACAACCATAACATCGGCATTGAGGTCGGCAACCAGCTGCTGGTTTTCTGCTTTACGCAGCGTAGCGGGTTGAAAGACAGGGATGCCTTTCTCTTCCGCCAGCACCTTAACCGGGCTTGGCATGAGTTTTTTACCGCGGCCTGCCGGGCGATCTGGCTGGGTAAAGACCCCAACGACCTGGTGCTGAGAAGACAACAGCGCGTCAAGGTGACGCGCTGCAAAATCGGGAGTTCCGGCGAAAATAATACGCAGAGAATCTGACACGTGGTTTGTTGTCCTTAAGCTTTCGCTTTCAAACGGTCAAGTTTTTCAACTTTCTGGCGAATACGCTGCTGTTTTAGCGGCGACAGATAATCGATAAACAGCTTACCGACCAGATGATCCATTTCGTGCTGGATACAAATAGCCAGCAGGCCGTCCGCCTCCAGTTCAAAGGCTTTACCGTCACGACCGAGCGCGCGAATTTTCACTTTTTCCGCACGGGGTACTAGCGCACGCTGTTCAGGGATGGACAGGCAACCTTCTTCAATACCGGTCTCACCGCTTTTTTCCAGCAGTTCCGGATTAATCAGCACCAGCTGTTCGTCACGGTTTTCAGACACATCAATCACGATGATGCGCTGGTGAATATCAACCTGTGTAGCCGCCAGGCCAATGCCTTCTTCGGCATACATCGTATCGAACATATCATCAACGATACGCTGAATGTCCGCATTCACTTCTTCAACCGGTTTAGCGACTTTGCGAAGGCGCTCGTCGGGAATATGTAATACTTGCAAAACTGCCATAAATATCCAGAGCTGTGTTCAGTAGTAGAAAGGATTATTCCCTCTATTCTAGACATTTCCCCGGCTGATTGACAGCATCAGTGACCAATCGCAAGGATTGCTTTGATGGCCTGTGGCAAGGGGAAAAGGTGCAAAGAACGGAGATTTGGTTACGCCTTATGGCAGTTAAGGGGCTGAGCGGCAATAAGTATCTAAAAATAGCCCACTTCCTGGAGCGCTGCCCAGTGGTCGAAAGGGAGAGTCTGCTCGCGGCGGGATTAAATCCCCATGAATATGCATTATTTAAGGCATTTGATGAGCGCCAACTTGAAGCCAGCCTTCTCTGGCTTGAGGAACCGAATCACAGTCTGTTGACGGCAGAAGATGACCTCTATCCTGAGCAACTCAGGGCCATAAATGACTATCCCGGCGCTCTGTTTGTGGCCGGTAAACTTTCACTACTCAGCCAAAACCAGATGGCGGTTGTCGGCAGCCGCAACCTGTCAGATTACGGTGAACGTTTTTGCCGACAGTTTTGCGAAGTGCTTGCACAGTCTGGGTTGGTGATAACCAGCGGCCTGGCATTGGGCATCGATGGCGTGGCACACCGTGCAGCTCTCCGAGTAAAAGGCAAAACAATAGCGGTGTTAGGTAATGGATTAGGCAGCGTGCACCCTAAACGGCATGTGATGCTGGCCCGGCAAATTCTGGATCAGGAAGGGGCCGTGCTTTCCGAGTTTCCGCTTTCTTGCACGCCCTGGCCCTCGAACTTTCCGTGGCGCAACCGTGTTATCAGTGGGTTGAGTAGAGCCGTCTTTGTCGTAGAGGCCGGTGAGAGAAGTGGGTCGCTGGTGACTGCCCGCTATGCCGTTGAACAAGGTAGAGAGGTTTTTGCTCTGCCCGGTACGATAGGAAGTCCGGGGAGCGATGGCCCGCACTGGCTTATTCAGCAGGGGGCAAATTTGGTGCGAAGTCCGCAGGATATCCTCGATTATCTCTCCTCTGAACTCCACTGGCTTCCCGCTTCGCACAATGTGTCAATATATTCGCCAAATCAACAGGACGGCGCATTGCCATTTCCCCATCTGTTGGCTAACGTAGGAGATGAGGTTACACCTGTTGACGTCGTCGCTGAACGTGCCGGCCAACCTGTGCCAGAGACGGTAGCTCAGTTACTCGAACTGGAGTTAGCAGGATGGATCGCAGCTGTACCCGGCGGCTATGTCCGATTGAGGAGGGCATGCCATGTTCGACGTACTAATGTACTTATTTGAAACCTACATCCACAGCGAAGCAGAAATGCGCGTTGATCAGGATAAGCTGACGAGCGATCTCACCGACGCTGGTTTTGATCGTGAGGACATTTTTAACGCATTAGTGTGGCTTGAAAAGCTGGCCGACTATCAGGATGGTTTGACCGAACCGATGCAGCTTGCTGCCGATCCTCTCTCTATGCGGATTTTCACCGCAGAAGAGAGCCAGCGGCTTGATGCAGACTGTCGGGGCTTTTTACTGTTCCTTGAACAGATTCAGGTGCTAAATCTCGAAACCCGCGAAATGGTGATTGAGCGCGTGCTGGCGCTGGACACGGCAGAATTCGAACTGGAAGATCTGAAGTGGGTTGTGCTGATGGTGCTATTCAACATTCCAGGGTGTGAAAACGCCTACCAGCAAATGGAAGAATTACTCTTCGAGGCAAATGAAGGTATGCTGCACTAAATTGAGTTGCAGCATGAGATGTCAATGGCCAAGTCAGCACTGTTCTCGGTGCCAAAAAATGAACCCTGCCCCCAATGCGGGGCAGAGTTAGCAATACGTTCCGGTAAACATGGCCCATTTTTGGGCTGTTCCCACTACCCGGAATGCGATTATGTTCGCCCGCTAAAGAGCCAAGCCGATGGCCATATTGTTAAAGTGCTTGATGGCCAGCAATGCCCAGTTTGCCAGGCAACGTTAGTGCTACGTCAGGGGCGGTTTGGCATGTTTATCGGCTGCAGCAATTACCCTGAATGCGAACACACGGAAATCATTGATAAACCCGATGAGACAGCAATAGCGTGCCCTCAATGCCAGAAAGGGCAGCTGGTTCAGCGTCGTTCACGCTACGGTAAAACCTTCTGGTCCTGTAACAGCTATCCGGACTGTCAGTTTGTCATTAATTTTAAACCGGTAGCGGGCATCTGTTCTGAATGCCAGTATCCGCTGCTTATTGAAAAGAAAACGGCCCAGGGTGTGAAACGCTTCTGTGCCAATAAACAATGTGGAAAGCCGGCAACGGCGGAACAAGCCAGTGAACAATAACCTGCCTGAAGGCCAGCTCGCGCAGATCGTAGCGGCCCTGAAAGAACAACAAGTCATCGCTTACCCAACCGAAGCCGTTTTTGGCGTTGGTTGCGATCCCGACAGTGAACTCGCGGTTACCCGCCTGCTCGAGCTTAAACAACGTCCGGTAGAAAAGGGGCTTATCCTGATCGCCGCCGATTTTGAGCAACTGACACCTTATATAGACGCCGCTGCGCTGAGCGAAGCGCAGCTTTCGGTGGTGTTTTCAAACTGGCCTGGCCCGGTGACGTTTGTTTTCCCGGCTCTGCCTTCAACACCAAAATGGCTGACCGGACGTTTTGATTCGCTGGCGGTTCGTGTGACCAACCATCCGCTAGTAAAAGAGCTGTGTCTTGCCTACGGTAAACCACTGGTGTCTACCAGTGCGAACCTCACAGGTCTGCCTCCGTGCCGCACCTCGCAAGAAGTCCAGCAGCAGTTTGGCGAGAGCTTCCCGGTGCTTATGGGGGAGACGGGTGGGCGACTTAACCCTTCAGAAATACGCGATGCCTTAACCGGCGAGCTCTTCCGTCAGGGGTGATTATGGAAACTTTCGCCGTTTTTGGTAACCCCATCCAGCACAGCAAATCCCCTCTTATTCATCGCCATTTCGCTGAACAATTGGGCATTGAACATCCTTATGGACGCGTGCTTGCTCCGTTAGACACCTTTGTTGAAACACTTGACGCCTTTTTTAACACAGGGGGAAAGGGCGCCAATGTCACCGTACCTTTTAAAGAACAGGCTTTTGCTCGTGCAGACGAGCTAACAGAGCGGGCGGCGCTTGCCGGGGCGGTAAATACGCTTAAGCGGCTGGAAGATGGGCGTTTGCTTGGGGACAATACGGACGGAATTGGCTTGTTGAGCGATCTTGAACGTTTGAAATTGATCCGACCCGGCGATCGTATTCTGCTGGTGGGCGCTGGCGGTGCCGCCCGCGGCGTGCTGTTGCCATTGTTATCATTAGATTGTGCGGTCACGATAACCAACCGAACGTTTGCCAAAGCGGAACAGCTCGCTGATTTGTTTAGCCATACGGGTAGCGTTAACGCGGTCGAGATGGATCAGCTCGAAGGGCATGAATTCGATTTGCTGATCAACGCCACCTCCAGCGGGATTGGTGGTGAGATCCCTGCGTTGCCGGTTTCTCTTCTTTCCCACCGTGTGAGCTGCTATGACATGTTTTACCAGAAGGGACTGACGCCGTTCTTGAGCTGGGCCGTCGGCCACGGCGTAGTGCATCACGCAGACGGTCTTGGCATGCTGGTGGGGCAGGCCGCACACGCCTTCATGCTTTGGCACGGGGCTATGCCGGATGTTGCGCCGGTTATTGAGGCGTTGAAAAGAGAAATGACGGCGTGAACCAGGCCATTCAGTTCCCGGATCGTGAAGTCTGGGATGAAGAGCGGCAGGCTATCCGTTTTCCGGCGCTAGTGCAGGGGTTCCAGGTTGAGTGCGCGATAGGCTCATCGGCCCTTGCCGGCCGCTTCGGCGGCAAGGGCGCCGAAGAGTGGCTGTTGTTGTTTCGGCAACATCGTTGGGATCTTGAGGAAGAAGCCGAAAGTCTGATCGAAAGTGAGCAGGAAGGCGATCAAGGATGGTACTGGCTATCCTGAGCCAGATACTCATCTTTCCAGCGAACATAATTGTTAGCGGAGTAGGTTAATCCGGCCAGCTCCGTTTCAGTCAGACGGCGAATCTGCTTCACCGGACTGCCTAAATAGAGAAAGCCGCTTTCCAGGCGCTTGTTCTGGGGGACCAGGCTACCGGCACCAATCATCACATCATCTTCTACTACTACACCGTCCAATAGGATCGACCCCATTCCGACCAGGACGCGATTGCCGATCGTGCAGCCATGCAGCATAACCTTATGGCCCACCGTCACATCTTCACCGACAGCCAGCGGATTCCCTTCAGGTTTATAAGAAGACTTATGGGTAACATGAAGCACGCTTCCATCCTGAATATTGGTGCGTGCTCCAATTGTCACGGTGTTTACGTCACCGCGAATGGCAACCAACGGCCAGATGCTGACATCATCCCCCAGTTTTACATCACCAATTGCCACGCTGGTGGGATCAACCATGACTCGTTCACCGAGTTGAGGGAACGTTTTTTGAAAAGCACGCAGTACCGCAGACATACACACCTCAGGGAAATTCATTACATGAATAGACTGTGGCCGCTTTCTTGAGCAATGGCAAGGGAGTAAAGGGCCGAAAAGAGGGCAGATCGAACAGGATCTCATCGAAAAGTGTGAAAACTAAACATTCAGAAAAAAAGATCGAAAAAGTACTTGTGCTAAAAAGTGGGATCCCTATAATGCGCCTCCATCGAGACGGCACAGTGAATCACTTCACAAAATGGCCGGTTCGATAAAGAGAAAAAATCCTGAAAATCGGGGTTGACTCTGAAAGAGGAAAGCGTAATATACGCCACCTCGAGTTAGCAAGCGAAAGCGCCTAACTCACTGCTCTTTAACAATTTATCAGACAATCTGTGTGGGCACTCGCAGGATTGATATCTCAGCATCTTCGGATGCAAACAAATATCAAGTCTTGAAGAGTGACTACTGATTTTATAAACAGTTTTAATTCTTTGAGCATCAAACACTTTTAAATTGAAGAGTTTGATCATGGCTCAGATTGAACGCTGGCGGCAGGCCTAACACATGCAAGTCGAGCGGTAGCACGGGGAGCTTGCTCCTGGGTGACGAGCGGCGGACGGGTGAGTAATGTCTGGGGATCTGCCTGATGGAGGGGGATAACTACTGGAAACGGTAGCTAATACCGCATAACGTCGCAAGACCAAAGAGGGGGACCTTCGGGCCTCTTGCCATCAGATGAACCCAGATGGGATTAGCTAGTAGGTGGGGTAATGGCTCACCTAGGCGACGATCCCTAGCTGGTCTGAGAGGATGACCAGCCACACTGGAACTGAGACACGGTCCAGACTCCTACGGGAGGCAGCAGTGGGGAATATTGCACAATGGGCGCAAGCCTGATGCAGCCATGCCGCGTGTATGAAGAAGGCCTTCGGGTTGTAAAGTACTTTCAGCGAGGAGGAAGGCATTAAGGTTAATAACCTTAGTGATTGACGTTACTCGCAGAAGAAGCACCGGCTAACTCCGTGCCAGCAGCCGCGGTAATACGGAGGGTGCAAGCGTTAATCGGAATTACTGGGCGTAAAGCGCACGCAGGCGGTTTGTTAAGTCGGATGTGAAATCCCCGGGCTCAACCTGGGAACTGCATTCGAAACTGGCAAGCTTGAGTCTTGTAGAGGGGGGTAGAATTCCAGGTGTAGCGGTGAAATGCGTAGAGATCTGGAGGAATACCGGTGGCGAAGGCGGCCCCCTGGACAAAGACTGACGCTCAGGTGCGAAAGCGTGGGGAGCAAACAGGATTAGATACCCTGGTAGTCCACGCCGTAAACGATGTCGACTTGGAGGTTGTGCCCTTGAGGCGTGGCTTCCGGAGCTAACGCGTTAAGTCGACCGCCTGGGGAGTACGGCCGCAAGGTTAAAACTCAAATGAATTGACGGGGGCCCGCACAAGCGGTGGAGCATGTGGTTTAATTCGATGCAACGCGAAGAACCTTACCTACTCTTGACATCCAGAGAACTTTCCAGAGATGGATTGGTGCCTTCGGGAACTCTGAGACAGGTGCTGCATGGCTGTCGTCAGCTCGTGTTGTGAAATGTTGGGTTAAGTCCCGCAACGAGCGCAACCCTTATCCTTTGTTGCCAGCGGTTCGGCCGGGAACTCAAAGGAGACTGCCAGTGATAAACTGGAGGAAGGTGGGGATGACGTCAAGTCATCATGGCCCTTACGAGTAGGGCTACACACGTGCTACAATGGCGCATACAAAGAGAAGCGACCTCGCGAGAGCAAGCGGACCTCATAAAGTGCGTCGTAGTCCGGATTGGAGTCTGCAACTCGACTCCATGAAGTCGGAATCGCTAGTAATCGTAGATCAGAATGCTACGGTGAATACGTTCCCGGGCCTTGTACACACCGCCCGTCACACCATGGGAGTGGGTTGCAAAAGAAGTAGGTAGCTTAACCTTCGGGAGGGCGCTTACCACTTTGTGATTCATGACTGGGGTGAAGTCGTAACAAGGTAACCGTAGGGGAACCTGCGGTTGGATCACCTCCTTACCTAATAGATACAACCCGCGTAGTGCTCACACAGATTGTCTGATAGAAAACGAGCAGTAAAACCTTATAGGCTTGTAGCTCAGGTGGTTAGAGCGCACCCCTGATAAGGGTGAGGTCGGTGGTTCAAGTCCACTCAGGCCTACCAAATTTTCCCCTGTTCTGCGTTGCACCTCAGATTCGCATACTTAAGTATGTGTCGCTAAGTTGCGCCTTGACCAGATGAAAATTAACGGTAATCAAAGGTTTTACGAAATCGATGGGGCTATAGCTCAGCTGGGAGAGCGCCTGCCTTGCACGCAGGAGGTCAGCGGTTCGATCCCGCTTAGCTCCACCATCATTTCGCGCACAAAACTTACTTCAGAGTGTACCGGTGACGGTGTACTGCGAAGTATTTGCTCTTTAACAATCCGGAACAAGCTGAAAATTGAAACGACATGTCGTCTCGTTCTTCCGTAATAAAGAATGAGGTTAAGACATGTTCGAGTCTCTCAAATTTTCATAATCTGAAGTGAAACATCTTCGGGTTGTGAGGTTAAGCGACTAAGCGTACACGGTGGATGCCCTGGCAGTCAGAGGCGATGAAGGACGTGCTAATCTGCGATAAGCGTCGGTAAGGTGATATGAACCGTTATAGCCGGCGATTTCCGAATGGGGAAACCCAGTGTGATTCGTCACACTATCATTGCGTGAATACATAGCGTAATGAAGCGAACCGGGGGAACTGAAACATCTAAGTACCCGAGGAAAAGAAATCAACCGAGATTCCCCCAGTAGCGGCGAGCGAACGGGGAGCAGCCCAGAACCTGAATCAGTTTGTGTGTTAGTGGAAGCGTCTGGAAAGTCGCAGGGTACAGGGTGATACTCCCGTACACTAAAATGCACATACTGTGAGTTCGAAGAGTAGGGCGGGACACGTGGTATCCTGTCTGAATATGGGGGGGACCATCCTCCAAGGCTAAATACTCCTGACTGACCGATAGTGAACCAGTACCGTGAGGGAAAGGCGAAAAGAACCCCGGCGAGGGGAGTGAAAAAGAACCTGAAACCGTGTACGTACAAGCAGTGGGAGCCTCTTTATGGGGTGACTGCGTACCTTTTGTATAATGGGTCAGCGACTTATATTCTGTAGCAAGGTTAACCGTATAGGGGAGCCGCAGGGAAACCGAGTCTTAACTGGGCGTTAAGTTGCAGGGTATAGACCCGAAACCCGGTGATCTAGCCATGGGCAGGTTGAAGGTTGGGTAACACTAACTGGAGGACCGAACCGACTAATGTTGAAAAATTAGCGGATGACTTGTGGCTGGGGGTGAAAGGCCAATCAAACCGGGAGATAGCTGGTTCTCCCGAAAGCTATTTAGGTAGCGCCTCGTGAACTCATCTTCGGGGGTAGAGCACTGTTTCGGCTAGGGGGCCATCCCGGCTTACCAACCCGATGCAAACTACGAATACCGAAGAATGTTATCACGGGAGACACACGGCGGGTGCTAACGTCCGTCGTGAAGAGGGAAACAACCCAGACCGCCAGCTAAGGTCCCAAAGTCATGGTTAAGTGGGAAACGATGTGGGAAGGCACAGACAGCCAGGATGTTGGCTTAGAAGCAGCCATCATTTAAAGAAAGCGTAATAGCTCACTGGTCGAGTCGGCCTGCGCGGAAGATGTAACGGGGCTAAACCATGCACCGAAGCTGCGGCAGCGACACTATGTGTTGTTGGGTAGGGGAGCGTTCTGTAAGCCGTTGAAGGTGAACTGTGAGGTTTGCTGGAGGTATCAGAAGTGCGAATGCTGACATAAGTAACGATAAAGCGGGTGAAAAGCCCGCTCGCCGGAAGACCAAGGGTTCCTGTCCAACGTTAATCGGGGCAGGGTGAGTCGACCCCTAAGGCGAGGCCGAAAGGCGTAGTCGATGGGAAACAGGTTAATATTCCTGTACTTGGTGTTACTGCGAAGGGGGGACGGAGAAGGCTATGTTAGCCGGGCGACGGTTGTCCCGGTTTAAGCATGTAGGCGGGAAGTTTAGGTAAATCCGGACTTCTGTTAACGCTGAGGTGTGATGACGAGGCACTACGGTGCTGAAGTAACAAATGCCCTGCTTCCAGGAAAAGCCTCTAAGCATCAGGTAACATTAAATCGTACCCCAAACCGACACAGGTGGTCAGGTAGAGAATACCAAGGCGCTTGAGAGAACTCGGGTGAAGGAACTAGGCAAAATGGTGCCGTAACTTCGGGAGAAGGCACGCTGTCGGTAAGTGAAACCCCTCGCGGGTGGAGCTGAAGGCAGTCGAAGATACCAGCTGGCTGCAACTGTTTATTAAAAACACAGCACTGTGCAAACACGAAAGTGGACGTATACGGTGTGACGCCTGCCCGGTGCCGGAAGGTTAATTGATGGGGTTATCCGTAAGGAGAAGCTCTTGATCGAAGCCCCGGTAAACGGCGGCCGTAACTATAACGGTCCTAAGGTAGCGAAATTCCTTGTCGGGTAAGTTCCGACCTGCACGAATGGCGTAATGATGGCCAGGCTGTCTCCACCCGAGACTCAGTGAAATTGAAATCGCTGTGAAGATGCAGTGTACCCGCGGCAAGACGGAAAGACCCCGTGAACCTTTACTATAGCTTGACACTGAACATTGAGCCTTGATGTGTAGGATAGGTGGGAGGCTTTGAAGCGTGGACGCCAGTCTGCGTGGAGCCAACCTTGAAATACCACCCTTTAATGTTTGATGTTCTAACGTAGACCCGTGATCCGGGTTGCGGACAGTGTCTGGTGGGTAGTTTGACTGGGGCGGTCTCCTCCTAAAGCGTAACGGAGGAGCACGAAGGTTAGCTAATCACGGTCGGACATCGTGAGGTTAGTGCAAAGGCATAAGCTAGCTTGACTGCGAGAGTGACGGCTCGAGCAGGTGCGAAAGCAGGTCTTAGTGATCCGGTGGTTCTGAATGGAAGGGCCATCGCTCAACGGATAAAAGGTACTCCGGGGATAACAGGCTGATACCGCCCAAGAGTTCATATCGACGGCGGTGTTTGGCACCTCGATGTCGGCTCATCACATCCTGGGGCTGAAGTAGGTCCCAAGGGTATGGCTGTTCGCCATTTAAAGTGGTACGCGAGCTGGGTTTAGAACGTCGTGAGACAGTTCGGTCCCTATCTGCCGTGGGCGCTGGAGAATTGAGGGGGGCTGCTCCTAGTACGAGAGGACCGGAGTGGACGCATCACTGGTGTTCGGGTTGTCATGCCAATGGCATTGCCCGGTAGCTAAATGCGGAAAAGATAAGCGCTGAAAGCATCTAAGCGCGAAACTTGCCCCGAGATGAGTTCTCCCTGACTCCTTGAGAGTCCTGAAGGAACGTTGAAGACTACGACGTTGATAGGCTGGGTGTGTAAGCGTAGCGATACGTTGAGCTAACCAGTACTAATGATCCGTGAGGCTTAACCTTACAACACCGAAGGTGTTTTTAGAGAGATTTTCAGCTTAGTTCAGGATTAGATTGATGGTCACGGGAGTGACGGTCAATGACAGAATTTGCCTGGCGGCCGTAGCGCGGTGGTCCCACCTGACCCCATGCCGAACTCAGAAGTGAAACGCCGTAGCGCCGATGGTAGTGTGGGGTCTCCCCATGCGAGAGTAGGGAACTGCCAGGCATCAAATTAAGCGTGCTGATATGGCTCAGTTGGTAGAGCGCACCCTTGGTAAGGGTGAGGTCCCCAGTTCGACTCTGGGTATCAGCACCACTTTATTAGGTTAAAGTTCGGCGCGTAGAAAAGAATTTGCCTGACGGCCGTAGCGCGGTGGTCCCACCTGACCCCATGCCGAACTCAGAAGTGAAACGCCGTAGCGCCGATGGTAGTGTGGGGTCTCCCCATGCGAGAGTAGGGAACTGTCAGGCATCAAATAAAACAAAAGGCCCAGTCGAAAGACTGGGCCTTTTGTTTTGCCTGCTGTTTGTCGGGGAGCACTTTTGAATGCCGCTGGCGGCGGCCTGAAGAGTAACGGGCAAGAAAGCCCGGCATACAACTGCCAGGCATCAAATTAAGCAATAACCCCGCCCGAAAGGCCGGGGTTTTTTGCTTTCTGAGATATGCAAAACAGCATTAAAAAGGCCGCATTAGCGGCCTGTGTTGTGTCAGTGGATTACCTGAGAAAGAAAAGCACGAGTGCGCTCTGATTTGGGATGGGCAAAAAACTCCTCAGGCGGGGCCTGTTCTACGATCTCTCCGCGATCCATAAAGATAACCCTGTCGGCAACAGTGCGGGCAAAGCCCATTTCGTGTGTAACGCACAGCATCGTCATGCCGGATTCTGCCAGGCCAATCATGGTATCCAGCACTTCTTTCACCATTTCCGGGTCAAGGGCAGACGTGGGTTCGTCGAACAGCATGATTTTAGGTTTCATGCATAACGAGCGGGCAATGGCCACGCGCTGCTGCTGGCCACCGGATATTTGCCCCGGGAATTTATGCGCATGTTCAGCGATTCGCACTCGCTCAAGGTAATGCATCGCCAGTGCCTCGGCTTCTTTCTTCGGCATCTTACGCACCCAAATCGGGGCCAGGGTACAGTTCTGCAGAACGGTTAAATGCGGGAACAGGTTAAAGTGCTGGAAGACCATCCCGACTTCGGTACGGACTTTTTCTATATTACGGAGATCGTCATTCAGCTCTGTGCCGTCGACGACAATACGCCCCTGCTGATGCTCTTCAAGGTGGTTAATGCAGCGAATAGTCGTTGATTTCCCGGAGCCTGATGGCCCACACAGCACGATACGCTCGCCTTGCTTCACATTGAGATTAATATCTTTTAAAACATGGAATTGCCCATACCATTTGTTCACGTTTTCCAGCGTGATCATCGTGTCGGCAGCCTGCAGTGTCATTTTACTCATGATAATCCTTAGTGCGGCGTACGGCCGGTGTGGAAGCGCTTTTCAAGGTGTTGGCTATAGCGCGACATACTGAAACAGAAAATCCAATAAACGATAGCGGCAAAGACATAGCCTTCCGTCGACATGCCTAACCAGGCCGGATCTACAGTAGCCTGCTGTACGCTGCTAAACAGATCGAACAGGCCGATGATTATCACCAGGCTGGTATCTTTAAACAGGGCAATAATCGTGTTCACCAGGCCCGGGATCACCAGCTTCAGGGCCTGAGGTAAAATCACCAGGCCCTGCGTTTTCCAGTAACCCAGCGCCAATGACTCTGCGGCCTCATATTGCCCTTTCGGCAGAGCCTGTAACCCGCCCCGAACTACCTCGGCCACATAGGCCGACTGAAACAAAATCACCCCAACTAACGCCCGAATAAGTTTATCGATGGTGGTGCCTTCCGGCAGAAACAGCGGCAGCATCACCGAGGACATGAAAAGTACCGTAATCAGCGGTACGCCCCGCCAGAATTCGATAAACATTATCGAGAGGACTCGCACGACCGGCATGCGCGAGCGTCTGCCCAATGCCAGTACAATACCCAGCGGCAGGGCGCCTGCGATGCCGACGGAAGCAATGATCAGCGTGAGCGTTAATCCGCCCCAGAGACGAGTCTCCACGCGCTCCAGCCCCAGGAACCCGCCATACATCAATACCCAGACGAGGATCGGATAGGCTACTGCCCAGCCGGCGATATAGCGGCCACGGTGGGGAAGTGACTTCCAGAACATTGCTGCCACGGAAAGTAGCCCAATGATGAGGGCAAGGTTGATGCGCCAGCGCTGATCGTGCGGGTAAAGCCCATACATGAATTGCCCGAAACGCGCGTGGATAAATACCCAACATGCTCCACCTTTGGTGCAGTCGGTCCGCGTTTCACCCACCCAGTTAGCCTGAAATATCATCCAGTCCAGAAGCGGAGGGATAAGTGTCCACATCAGCCCGAGGCAAAGCAGCGTGAGCAGAGTGTTCAGCCAACTGGAGAAGAGATTTTTACGCATCCAGCGCCAGATTCGTTCCGGGTGGTTACCTGCCGGACGGGCGCCGTGCGCCGCTAAAACTTTAGTCATCGACATTCCTTAGCGCTCGACCAGGGCGATACGGCGGTTATAGACATTCATCAGCAGCGAGATAACCAGGCTGATAAGCAAATAAACGGACATCGTGATAGCGATGGTTTCTATCGCCTGGCCCGTCTGGTTCAGCACGCTGCCGGCAAACAGCGAAACCATATCCGGATAACCAATGGCCGCTGCCAGCGAGGAGTTTTTGACGATGTTCAGGTACTGGCTGGTCAATGGCGGGATAATGACTCTCAGCGCCTGGGGCACAATCACCTGGCGAAGTGTGACCTGCTTAGGCAGGCCCAGGGACAAAGCCGCCTCATGCTGACCAAAGGGCACGGACTGAATACCCGAGCGAATGATTTCCGCGATAAACACCGAGGTGTAAACCGACAGCGCCAGCGTTAAGGCCGCCAGCTCAGGAATTAGTACAATCCCACCGCTGAAGTTGAAGCCGTGCAGGACTGGAATATCCCAATGCAGCGCGGCTCCGAAGATCAAATGCGCCAGCATCGGTAGCGCAACGATCAAGGCGATCGTCACCGGCCAGGTACGACGTATCTGCCCGGTTCTCATCTGGTGCATTTTGTTATAGCGATACAGACCCGCAGAGACGATCAGCGCACACAGAATGGCAGCCGCAAATGCCAGCAAACCTTCCCCCATCCCTGGCGCCGGAAGAGACAACCCGCGATTGCTCAGATACATCAGGCCGAAGGCATCCAGCGCCTGACGTGGGCCCGGCAGATTACGCAGAACGGCAAAGTACCAGAAGAAAATTTGCAGCAGCGGGGGGATGTTGCGAAATGTCTCTATATAGAAGGTGGAGAGCTTACGCACCAGCCAGTTATCAGAGAGTCGTGCCAGGCCAACAAAAAAGCCGATAAACGTAGCGAATACAATGCACAGGACAGACACCAGGAGGGTATTCAACAGGCCAACGACAAAGACTTTGCCGTAGGTATCTCCCTGATCGTAATCAATCAGATGCTGGACAATGCCGAACCCTGCGGCGCGATCGAGAAAGGCAAAACCGGAAGTAATACCGCGGCTGTCCAGGTTGGTAATAGTGTTGTGAATCAAATAAACCGCCACGCCAATAACAAAGGCGATGGCGACTATCTGATACAGCCAGGCGCGAACCGAGGGGTTAGAAAAAGATAAGTCGGCCTTCACGGCTGGGCGGTGATGACGCATAAGCAAACCTCAGTAACAGGAACATAGATCTGGGGCACTGCACCGGGCAGTGCCCTGGTCTGGTATTTCGCTTAGCGAACTGGTGGGGCGTACTGAATCCCGCCGTTGTTCCAGAGGTTGTTCTGGCCGCGTTTGATTTTCAGCGGGCTTTGGGCGCCGACGTTGCTCTCGAAAATCTCAGCGTAGTTGCCGACCTGCTTAACGATGTTGTAGGCCCATTTATTGTCCAGCTTCAGGTCTTTGCCGAAATCACCTTCTTTTCCTAACAGGTGCGCCATATCCGGAGTGGTTGGATTGGCGGCCATCTGGTCGACGTTTTTAGAGTTGATGCCCATCTCTTCGGCATTCAGCATGGCGAACAGCGTCCAGCGCACGATAGAGAACCAGTCATCGTCACCCCGGCGTACTACAGGCCCCAGCGGTTCTTTAGAGATGACTTCCGGCAGCACGAGCCATTCAGCCGGGTTACTGAGCTTGATGCGCAGGGCATACAGCTGTGATTGATCTGAGGCCAGGGTATCGCAGCGCCCGGACTCCAGCGCTTTGGCGGACTCGTCTGAGCGGTCAAAGGTTACCGGCGTGTACTTCATGTTATTGGCTTTGAAGTAGTCTGCGACGTTCAGCTCGGTGTCCGTCCCCGCCTGAATACAAACTGTTGCGCCGTCGAGCTCTTTCGCACTTTTGAGGCCGGCTTTATTGTGGGTCAGGAAGCCAATGCCGTCGTAGTAAGTCACCCCGGTGAACACCATCCCCATTCCCGCATCGCGGGAGGAAGTCCAGGTGGTGTTACGAGAGAGGATATCTACCTCGCCGGACTGCAGAGCAGTAAAGCGCTCTTTCGCGGTCAGCGGGGTGTATTTCACTTTAGAAGCATCGCCGAAGACGGCCGCCGCAACGCCACGGCACACATCCACATCGATACCGGTAAATTTGCCGCTGCCGTCAGCGTAAGAAAAGCCTGGCAAACCGTCACTGATCCCGCATTGCACGAAGCCCTTCTTTTTGACGGCATCCAGCGTGGTGCCGGCATGAGCCTGATTAGCCATCGCAAACAGCGTGCCGGTAGCGACCAGAGTGGCGATCATCATCTTCTTCATAAATGCATCCTGAGTGGCGAAATTATCGTTATTGGCGAAATGGCTTCCGGGAGGAGCCAGATCCGTATTCGTGGCAAGTGCCCGAGTCATAGTCTTTAAAGCAAAGTGGATGCCAGGTTTATAAGGGGAACGTCTTACGCAGCAGAAGGCAGACAGCAATAGAGAAAAGGGCAAAAAAATGCGCAAAAAAAATGCGCCGAAATAGTGCAGGGCTGCAACTAACGGCGCATTTCAGAGCAAAATGATTCAGATGTTGCAGGGAGAGGGCACAAAAAAAGCGCGAGTGTCTCGCGCTTTGTCAGAGAGGAGGCGTTATTTGGTAAGCGCCACGATACCCAGGGCAACGCCAGCCACTGCGGCTGTGCCGGCGGCAATAGCGCCTGCGGTTTCCCAGTTATCCTGGGTAGTGCCTTTCATACAGGTATTGGTGTGCACCAGGCGCCCCTGGTCGTCATAGACCGGTACGCAAGGGGAGTCGGTCGCACAGCCTGCCAGAAACGTAGTGAGCAATGCGACGGCGATGAATTTAGTCATTTTGAACCTCGGTTTAACCAAACGCCGGAACAGGGATTGCTCTCGCGGGACCCCATAAAGGTACGAAGCTTTCACGGATGCTGCACCGGTGTGAATGTGGCTATTTTACCACTGCGTCTCAGACCACAGGATCGGGGAATAATTGCAAAGCGTGTGAAGTGTAAACAAAGTGAAGGAAAAGGCCGCACAGCGATAAATGATGGGGAAAAACGTCAGATTTGAAGCGCAGAAAAGAGAAAAGGCGCTTTCCCATGCCGAGTCGCGCCTTTTCACAACACTAACTGATTAGTATCAGTTCATGCCGTATTTTTTCAGTTTCTTACGCAGCGTACCACGGTTGATGCCCATCATCAGGGCAGCGCGGGTCTGGTTGCCACGGGTGTATTGCATCACCATGTCCAACAATGGCTGCTCTACTTCAGCCAGTACCAGCTCATACAGGTCATTCACATCTTGACCGTTCAGTTGAGCAAAATAGTTCTTCAGTGCCTGTTTCACGGAATCACGCAGGGGTTTTTGGGTTACCTGATCCTGAGAGTTAACGGTAGAAACGGTCAGTACGTCAGAATTTACGCGTTGTTCGAACATAGTTCTGTCAGCTCTTTATTTCTGTTTACGCAAAATTTTCGAAGTATGCCTCCAACGCCTCCAGCTGTTCGCTGGCATCCTCAATGGCGTTGAATGTGCGCCGAAACTGGTCATTTGGAGCGTGCTCCTGGAGATACCAGGATACGTGTTTACGAGCAATTCGGTAACCTTTTACATCGCCATAAAAGCTATGCAGTTCCCGAACGTGCGAGCAAAGTAAGCGCTTCACCTCTGCCAGAGGCAAGGGGGGCAGCAGCTCTCCAGTGTCCAGATAATGCTGGATTTCCCGAAAGATCCAGGGTCTTCCCTGAGCCGCACGGCCTATCATCAGGGCATCAGCCCCCGTATAGTCAAGTACGGCTCTGGCTTTAAGCGGGTCAGTAATGTCACCATTCGCGATAATCGGAATGGAAACTTTCTGCTTAACTGCCCGAATGCTGTCGTATTCAGCATCGCCCTGGAATAAACAGGCGCGTGTGCGTCCATGAATTGTCAGAGCCTGAATCCCACAGTCTTCAGCCAGTTGGGCAATCTCTACACAGTTACGGTGCGCGGGCTCCCAGCCGGTACGAATCTTCAACGTCACAGGAACATCCACTGCCTTCACTACCGTCGTCACGATGTCCTTTACCAGACTCGGGTACTGCAGAAGGGCTGAACCTGCCAGCTTACGATTCACCTTTTTTGCCGGACAACCCATATTGACATCAATAATCTGGGCGCCATTAGCCACGTTAATTCGCGCGGCTTCTGCCATCTCTTCCGGTACGCTGCCGGCAATTTGCACGGTGCGAATACCCGGTTCATCCACATGAACCATGCGTAAACGGGACTTGTCGCTCGCCCAAACTTCCGGGTTAGAGGACATCATCTCGGAAACGGTTAACCCGGCTCCCATCTCGTAGCACAGCGTCCTGAATGGTCTGTCAGTAATGCCAGCCATAGGTGCTGCGATCAGGCGATTTCTGAGCTGGTGGTGTCCGATGCGCATGAGTTAAGAAATGACCATACTGTGCCTGCAAGGCGGCGTATATTACGCATTTTTCGCACGAGATGAAAGGCCAAACTTTGAACAATCCTCTGTCACAGATCAATGAAGCGGCAACAAGTGTGGCCAGAATAAACAATTAATCAAATTAATCAGTGGGTTAGGATTTTTCGTTTATTTCGTGCTGTTTTAAATTTTCCTGAAAGTTAGCAGAAATATGCTGTCGAACAGGGGGTTTTCACCAGATAAACCGCTGTTTTTGTGGTCAGATTTGGTTTATTTATGCGAACAAGCTCTCATTTTTGGATGTGGCTTGCTCACTAAAACTGGCTAAAAACGGCACACGGCGCGGCGTCCGTATGCCGGTATTTTCATCAGCCGTACTTGCGCCCGGTGATGCGGCACCACTCTTCTTTTTCCGCGACCGGATCAAGCGTGAACTTATCGGCATAAGCTTCACACACTCCTTCGGCCTGGCTTGCCAGAACGCCGGAAAGGCCAAGGAAGCCACCCTCCACGGGCAGGACGCTGATTAATGGCGCTAACTCGCGCAAAGGGCCTGCAAGGATGTTTGCGACCACCACATCGGCGCTCATGGCTTCTGGTTGATCTTTCGGCAGGTAAAGCTCAAGCCGCTCTGAAACACCGTTGCGCTCGGCGTTATCACGGCTCGCCTGAATTGCCTGTGGATCGATATCGATACCGATAGCTTTTGCGGCCCCCAGTTTAAGGGCTGCAATCGCCAGGATCCCGGAGCCGCAGCCGAAGTCGATCACGGTTTTTCCCGCCAGATCCAGGCCGTCGAGCCATTCCAGGCACAGCGAGGTGGTTGGGTGGGTGCCGGTGCCAAACGCAAGCCCCGGGTCGAGCATCACGTTCACCGCGTTTTCGTCCGGCACATCGCGCCAGCTTGGGCAGATCCACAGTCGATTGCCGAAGCGCATTGGGTGGAAGTTGTCCATCCATTCGCGCTCCCAGTCTTTATCTTCCAGCTGTTCTACTTTGTGGTGGAAGCCCTGGCCCAGTAAAGGACAGTTCTCAAGGATAGCGACAACGTCTTCCATGTCGGTTTCCGCGTCATACAGGCCGATAACGTCGGTATCGCCCCAAAGGCGAGTTTCACCCGGGAGCGGTTCAAAGACCGGCGTGTCGTGGGTGTCCTGGAAAGTGACGGAAACCGCCCCGCTTTCAATCAGCGCATCGCCTAAGCTTTCAGCGTTGCCGCCGGTGGTGTTAATTTTCAGTTGGATCCATGGCATGGCGAAACTCTTTATTTATCAGTAGTGGAAACAAGAAGGGGCTCCGGAACGGTACGACCAAAACGGTTACCTATCAGGAACGCCAGCAAGCTGAATAGCAGCGAGGGCACAATCGGGTGGAAGCCCAGGAGCTGCAGGCCGAAACTGGCGAGCACCGCGTACAGCACGCCGCCGACAATCATGCCGCTAAGCGCGCCCGCAGCATTAGCTTTCTCCCAATAGAGGCCCAGCACCAGCGGCCACAGGAAAACGGCCTCCAGGCCCCCGAAGGCCAGCAGATTAAGCCAGATAATCATTTCCGGCGGCCGCCAGGCAGCCAGCATCATCAGGATGCCCAGCACCAGCGTAGTGGTGGTAGAAATACGCTTCAGGCGGCGCTCCTGACGAATTTTAGTCGGACTTGCGCTAAGCCACAGGTCTTTCACGATCGTCGCTGACGCCTGCAGCAAGTGTGCGTTAACGTTGGACATAATGGCGGCCATTGGCGCGGCCAGGAATAGCCCAGCGGCCCACGGCGGCAGGACCTTCATCATCAGCGTAGGGATCACCAGGTCCGGCACCGTCAATCCCGGCAGAACCGCTCTACCCAGCGCACCCGCAAGGTGCATACCCAGCATCAGAATCGCGACCACAATAGTGCCGATGATAATACCGCGGTGGACGGCCTGACTGTCTTTATAAGAGATGCAGCGTACCGCCGTGTGGGGCAGGCCGATAACGCCAAAACAGACCAGCACCCAGAAGGAGGCCATAAACGTGGGCGTCAGAATGTCGCCTGCGCCCTGGGGGCTGACGAGTTTCGGATCGATATGCTCTAACGTTTGTACCGCGTTGCCCAACCCGCCTGCGGCATGAACCACGCCGACCAGCAGCACAATGGTGCCTATCAGCATTACCATGCCCTGCATGGTGTCGTTGAGTACGCTGGCGCGGAAGCCACCAAAGGAAGTATAGAGCGCGATGGTGATCCCGAAAATCAGCAGGCCGGTTTCATACTTTATCCCCGCCGCCGTTTCCAGCAGCCTCGCACCGCCGATAAACTGTACGGCAATCGCGCCGACAAACGCGACCAGCAGGCTGATGCTGGCAATCCAGACGACGGCCCGATTCTGGTAGCGGGCCTGAAGCATGTCATTCAGCGTAATGGCGTTATAGCGACGCGCCAGGATAGCGAATTTCTTCCCGAGAATACCCAGAGAAAGCCAGATGGTCGGGATCTGAATCATAGCCAGCAGCACCCAGCCCAGGCCGAACTTATAGGCGGCGCCCGGTCCGCCGATAAACGAGCTGGCGCTAATGTAGGTGGTGGTGAGCGTCATGGCCAGCACGAAGCCGCCCATGGAACGGCTGCCGAGGAAATATTCACTCAGAAAGGTGCCGGAGGTGCGCTGACGCATGGCGTACACGGAAAGGCCAAAGACCGCGATCAGGTAGATAACCAGCACGGCAATAACTTCATTTTGCATGGTCATCCCCCAGAGGAATATCGCGGAAGAGGAGTTTCACCATCAGCCAGCAAAGCAGGATAAAAAGCAGCGGTACCAGCAGGCAGGCCATCTCGAACCAGTGAGGTAGTCCGGTTATGCCCTGCGTGTTATCAGGTAAGTAAGCAGCCACTAACCATGCGGCAAGATAGAGCAAGGTCAGCCAGAGCGCCCAGCGCGCTTCTTTATGGGCCTGAACAAAACGGTTGTCCATTTTTGTCCCTTGAGTTCGCGGAAAGCGGGGATTGTAACGCATCCATCCTGTCGGAGGATAAAAAAAGAAAAGGCCGGAAATCCGGCCTTTTATCGACATGTTCAACGAAAACTTAGTGCTGAAGACCGAGTTTCTTCTCCAGATAGTGGATGTTAGTTCCACCGTGCTGGAAGTTTTCGTCGTTCATGATTTTGGTCTGCAGCTCGATGTTGGTTTTGATGCCATCGATAATCAGTTCTGCCAGAGCGTTTTTCATGCGGGCAATAGCCACTTCACGCGTTTCGCCGTAGCAGATGAGCTTACCAATCATTGAATCGTAGTACGGCGGCACTGTGTAACCGGCGTAGATATGCGATTCCCAACGCACGCCAAAACCACCAGGCGCGTGGAAGCGCGTGATTTTGCCCGGGCTTGGCAGGAAGGTGTTCGGGTCTTCGGCGTTGATACGGCATTCCACCGCGTGGCCGGTAACGTGAACGTCTTCCTGTTTGATGGACAGCGGCTGGCCGGCCGCAATACGCAGCTGCTCTTTGATCAGGTCAACGCCGGTGATCATTTCGGTAACCGGGTGTTCTACCTGAATACGGGTGTTCATTTCGATGAAATAGAACTCGCCGTTTTCGAACAGGAACTCGAAAGTACCTGCGCCGCGATAGTTAATGTCGATACAGGCTTTGGCGCAGCGGTCGCCGATGAATTTACGCAGTTCCGGCGTGATGCCAGGCGCTGGTGCTTCTTCAACGACTTTCTGGTGGCGGCGCTGCATGGAGCAGTCACGTTCAGCCAGATAGATAGCGTGCCCCTGGCCGTCGGCCAGAACCTGAATCTCGATATGGCGTGGATTCTCGAGGTATTTCTCCATGTAAACCATGTCGTTGTTGAAAGCCGCTTTGGCTTCCGCACGGGTCATGTTAATGGATTGCTCGAGTTCCGCGTCGCTGCGCACTACGCGCATACCGCGACCGCCGCCGCCGCCGGAGGCTTTGATAATCACCGGGTAGCCGATGCGTTTTGCATGGGCACGGTTTTTATCCATGTCGCCGTCCAGTGGGCCATCAGAGCCTGGTACCGTCGGTACGCCAGCTTTTTTCATCGCGGTGATTGCGGAAACTTTGTCGCCCATCAGGCGGATAGTTTCAGCTTTCGGGCCGATGAAGATAAAGCCAGAACGTTCAACCTGCTCGGCAAAGTTGGCGTTTTCAGACAGGAAGCCGTAGCCCGGGTGAATCGCTACCGCGCCGGTGATTTCCGCCGCAGAGATGATTGCCGGGATGTTCAGGTAGCTTTTTACGGACGGAGCCGGGCCAATACACACCGTCTCATCCGCCAGTAATACGTGTTTTAGATCGCGGTCCGCGCTTGAGTGCACGGCGACAGTCTTGATGCCCAGTTCTTTACAGGCACGAAGAATTCGCAGGGCAATCTCGCCGCGGTTGGCGATGACAATTTTATCCAGCATGTTCGCCTCGTTACTCGATGACGACCAGCGGCTCGTCAAATTCTACCGGCTGACCATTCTCGATCAGAATTGCTTTCACCACACCGGCTTTATCAGATTCGATCTGGTTCATCATTTTCATTGCTTCAACGATGCAAAGGGTGTCGCCAACGTTAACTTTCTGGCCCACTTCCACAAACGCTTTTGCATCCGGGCTTGGGGTACGGTAGAAGGTACCGACCATTGGGGAACGTACGATGTGACCACTGACTTCAGCAGCTGCAGGGGCTTCCATTGCCGGCGTTGCGGCTGGCGCAACAGCCTGGGACAGACCCGGTTGTGGCTGAGGCTGGTACATAGGTGCAGCATAAGCCTGTTGCATCACCGGGAAACCTGCGTTTGCCGGGGAGCGGCTGATGCGTACAGACTCTTCGCCTTCAGAAATTTCCAGTTCAGCGATGCCTGATTCTTCAACCAGCTCGATCAGTTTTTTAATCTTACGAATATCCATGAGTGGGTTCCGTACTCTTTGTTTAGATGGATTTTGACAGGCGTTTTACCGCCGTCTGTAGTGCATATGAATAGCCGTCAGCGCCTAATCCGCAGATCACGCCGATGGCCTTATCTGAAAGATAGGAATGATGGCGAAACGGTTCACGCGCGTGAACATTGCTGAGGTGAATCTCGATAAACGGGATATCCACCGCCAGTAACGCATCGCGCAGCGCGACGCTGGTATGCGTGAACGCGGCCGGATTAATCAGGATAAAGTCGACAGTGTCTTTGGCCTGATGAATTCGGTCAATCAACGCATATTCCGCGTTAGATTGCAGGTGGCTGAGCGTTACGCCAAGGCTTGTTGCTTCTGCCTCAAGCGTGTTAACAATTTCTGCTAACGTCTGGTGGCCGTACTTGTCCGGCTCCCGGGTGCCCAGCATGTTCAGATTAGGGCCATTCAAAAGCAAAATGTGAAATTCACCCGACATCGTGCTGCCATCTCCTGCGATTAGTAGGCAATTTACAAAATATACCTAAGTTTTCCGGTTGTCACCTTTTCGAGCCGAAAAGAGGCATCAGAAAAAACCGAAGTCGCACATTATAACGATTTCGTAGCATTTGGCAGCTAAATACTGGTCTTATCAGGGAAGATGATCAACCGATATCCAGTTCAGGATACCGATTGATGTTTATTCTGCGGAGAAGCACACGCTTTGCGGCTAGCGCCACCACTGGCGAAACTTCTTGTAGCGAAGTGCAAGAAGAATGATCGCGCCCAGCGCATAAAGCAAGGGCTGCGGGGATAAAATCTTTACTGACCAGAGGAAATGAATCGGCGCGAGGATCGCGACCAGATAGACGAAGTTATGCAGTTTCTGCCAGCGGGCACCCAAAAAACGCTGCGCTCGCTGGGTGGATGTGACGGCCAGTGCCAGCAGGATAATCCAGCAAATGATGCCCAGCGTCAGATAAGGACGGCTCACCAGCTCTTGCCCAAGCAGGCCAAGATTGCTGATCCCCAGCTCCAGTAGAGAATAGCTGGTGAGGTGCAGCGTTGCCCAGACGAAACACCACACGCCCAACAGACGGCGGGTGCGAATCAACAATGGCTGTTTGGCATAGCGGGCCAGCGGCGTAATCAGCAGCGTTGCCAGCAGCAGTTTGAGCGCCATTCTGCCGGTAAAATGCTGAATATCTTTTGCCGGGTCGGCGCTGAAAAGTCCCTGGCTTGCCGCGTAAAACAGCCAGACGAAGGGCAGAAACGCGGCCAGGTGAAGGCCCACTTTCAGCCAGGTAATCTGTTTTACCGTCAGGCGCACTCAGAAGTTCTCCTTCAGGTTAAGGCCGCGATACAGCGAGGCTACCTGGTCGGCATAGCCGTTAAACAGCAGCGTGGGCTGGCGCTTAACGTCCAGTATGCCGCCTGAGCCAATGAAGCGCTCTGAGGCCTGCGACCAGCGAGGATGATCGACGTGCGGGTTCACGTTGGCGTAAAAACCATATTCATTCGGCGCGGCAAGGTTCCATGTCGTAGGCGGCAGCTCGCGTACCAGCTTGATACTCACGATGGATTTGATGCCCTTAAAACCGTACTTCCACGGTACCGTGAGGCGAATCGGCGCGCCGTTTTGCGGCGGCAAAGCCTTACCATATACGCCCACGGTTAACAGCGTGAGCGGATGCATCGCTTCATCCAGCCGCAATCCTTCTACATAAGGGTATTGCAGGCCGCCGCCGATAAAGCGGTCTTTTTGGCCCGGCATTTGCTCCGGGTCATAAAGCGTTTCAAAGGCAACGTATTTTGCATTGCTGGTGGGCTCAACCATGGCGAGTAGCTTGTGCAGCGGGAAGCCAATCCACGGTACGGCCATCGACCAGGCCTCAACGCAGCGCATGCGGTAAATGCGTTCTTCTAGCGGGAAACATTTATAAAGATCGTCGTGATCGAGCGTCATGGGCTTAGCCACTTCGCCGCTGATTTTAATCTGCCAGGGGTCGGTTTTTAGCCCGCCGGCATTAGCGGCAGGATCGGCCTTATCCAGACCAAATTCGTAGAAGTTGTTGTAGCCGGTAACTTTGTCTTCCGGAGTCAGGGCCAGCTTTGCCTGATACTGTTCAGGCTTACTGAACGTCAGCGGTTTGCCGGCAGGGGCCGGGGGGCGATCGTTACCTTTGAACCAGGAAAGAATATCCGCGTTGGCGGTTTGGGGGAGCGACAATGCGGCCGCGCTGATGCCCAGGGCCTTCAGCACCTGGCGACGCTTCATCATAAACACGGATTCTGGCGTAACGTCGGCTTCGGTGAACCGGGTAACCTTTTTCATAACGTTCTCCTTGTAGCGGTAGCCTAAGCATGACCGAGAGAAAGCGTTCCGGCGAATATGTCACGAAAAATTGAAATTTGAGGAGTGACAGAATGTCACTCCTGAGGCTACTGACAAAGTTCATTGCTCTAAAAAGGTCCAAACTTCGGCCTAATCAAAACAATCAATTATGTTCTCTGGTTTACCCCAAACACCACGTTTTTCGGGTGTTTGTCATCAATCCGAGGAGCGGCTGGGGCGCTCCTCGGGCAAGGTTTAGCGCACTTTTACCAGAGTTCTGCCCTGAGCGGCATTATTAATAATGTCGCTGGCGTACTTTGGCGCTTCTGCGAGGCCGATTTCGGTGGTTGCTTGCTGGTAGAAGTCATCCGGCAAGTCTTGTACCAGGCGTGCCCAGGCGGCCGCGCGACGATCCGGTGGCGTCATCACTGAATCTACGCCCTGCAGGCGGACATTACGCAGAATAAACGGCATGACGGTAGTTGGCAGCGCGAAGCCACCGGCTAAACCGCAAGCCGCCACGCAGCCGCCGTAGTTCATCTGCGCAAGGACTTTCGCCAGCACTTTATCGCCCACGGTATCAATGGCCCCGGCCCAGAGCTGTTTTTCCAGCGGACGGGTTTCTGTGAACTCATCGCGGCTAAGAATGCGGTCGGCACCGAGGCTACGCAGGTAATCATGTGTACTTTCGCGCCCGGATACTGCGGCCACTTTATAGCCCAGCTTATGCAGTAGCGCGATGGCCGTACTGCCCACGCCGCCGCTTGCGCCAGTGACAACGATTTCGCCGCTTTCCGGCTTAACACCAGCTTCTTCAAGCGCCATTACGCAAAGCATCGCGGTAAAGCCGGCAGTGCCGATAATCATCGCTTTGCGAGCGTCCAGACCTTCAGGCATTGCGACCAGCCAGTCGCTTTTCACCCGCGCGGCTTCCGCCAGCCCACCCCAATGATTTTCTCCTACGCCCCAGCCGGTGAGTAACACCGCCTGGCCTGGATGAAAGCGAGCGTCTTCGCTGGTGAGCACTTTGCCTGCAAAGTCGATGCCTGGCACCATCGGAAAATTACGGATAATTTTGCCTTTGCCGGTGATGGCCAGCGCGTCTTTGTAATTCAGGCTGGAGTAATCAATCTCCACGGTTACGTTGCCTTCGGGCAGCGCATCGTGGTCGAGCGTTTTTACCGCGGCCACGGTTTGGCCTTCGGACTGTTCCAGGATTAATGCCTGCATGGGGGTTCCTCGGTCGGTAGCAATGGGAAAAAAATCTTAGCAGACTATACTCCGATACTGATGTGAAGAGCCGACCTGACGCAATAAATGCTCAGAAATTCCCGAGGGGTTTCGTTTGCCTGAGGTCGACCTTTGCTATTTAATGCTTCCTCGTTTGGGGCACATGATGAGTGTGGTTAATTTTCACTAACCGGAGTTAACACAGGGATGCGATTAACGACGAAACTTTCAGCCTTTATGACCCTCTTAACCGGGCTCGCGATTTTCGTCACGCTCTTTGGGTGTCTGTTAAGCTTCTATAACTCAGTTCACGACAAAACTCAGCAACGGATTATGGCCGTTGTTACGATCATTGATAACCAGTTGGTCTCTCGTTCGCCCCAGGAGCTTGTGGAGCACTTTAGCGAGCTGATGGTACCGGTGGACATCACAGAAATTCGCCTGATGGCGGATAAAACCCCTCTTTTTCAGCATGTTTTACCCGAAGGCTATCGCCCGTTGGGAACGCAATATACCTATCGCACCATTAATGTCGCGCTGATGAAGCACCCCGGCATGACCCTGCGGCTGACTTATCTCGACCCGATTGCCGTTTACTACCACGCCATGTTTACCACTGCACCATTGACTGCGGCAGTCGCTTTTATGCTGGTCGTGCTCTTCCTGGCGGGGCGCTGGCTGAGGCGTCAGCTTTCCGGGCAAGAGCTTCTGGAAATTAGGGCGGGAAAAATCATTAGCGGCGAACGCGGGGCGGAAGTGCGTGGTTCAGTGCATGAATGGCCGCCGTTGGTGAGTAGTGCAATGGACACCTTACTTTCCGATCTGCAAAGTGCCAGCGAGCAGCGAAGCCGCGTGGATACTCTGATTCGGGCTTTCGCCGCCCAGGACATTAAAACCGGGCTCAATAATCGCTTGTTCTTTGATAACCAACTGGCAACGCTGCTGGAAGGGCAGGAGCAGGTCGGCGCTCACGGCGTGGTGATGATGATTCGCCTGCCTGATTTCGAGCTATTAAAAGAAACCTGGGGTAACGGCCCGGTTGAAGAATACTTATTCACTTTGGTTAACCTGCTCTCGACCTTTGTGATGCGCTATCCAGGTGCTTTATTAGCCCGTTATTTCCGCAGTGATTTTGCGGTACTGCTACCGCACCGCACGCTGAAAGAGGCGGATGGTATCGCCAGCCAACTGCTGAATTCCGTGGACGCACTCCCGTCAACCCGCATGGTTGATCGTAGCGATATGCTGCACATTGGTATTTGCGCGTGGCGCAGCGGGCAGACAAAAGAGCAGGTCATGGAACATGCGGAAATCGCGACGCGCAATGCTGCTTTTCAGGGAGCCAACAGCTGGTCCGTCTACGACGATAAGCTCCCGGAACAGGGCCGGGGCAACGTGAAGTGGCGCACTTTACTGGAGCAGGTGTTAAAGCAGGGCGGGCCACGTTTTTATCAGAAACCGGCGGTTGATAAGCATGGGGTTGTCCTCCACCGTGAAATCATGTGCCGTATCTTCGACGGCGAGCAAGAGGTGCTGTCGGCAGAGTATATGCCTATGGTCAGGCAGTTTGGTTTATCAGAACAGTATGATCGGCAAATCGTGACGCGATTGTTACCGCTGCTGAACTTTTGGCCGGAAGAAACGCTTGCCATTCAAATCACCGTCGACTCGCTCATCCGGGCGCCTTTCCAGCGCTGGCTGCGTGATTCGCTGATGCAGTGCGAAAAATCGAAGCGCGCGCGGATTCTTTTTGAACTTGCTGAGGCAGATGTATGTCAACACATCAGCCGATTACAACATGTTGTAAGGCTAATCACTGCGTTAGGGGCAAGAGTCGTGATTATCCAGGCGGGATTAACGGTCGTCAGCACAACCTATATTAAAGAGCTGGATGTGGAGTTAATTAAGCTGCATCCGGGTCTGGTCAGAAACATCGGCAAGCGTACCGAAAACCAGCTTTTTGTGAAGAGTCTGGTTGAAGCCTGTAACGGCACGCGAATCCGTGTTTTTGCTACGGGAGTGAGGACCCGCAGTGAATGGCAGACGCTGATTGATAACGGGGTTGCGGGGGCGCAGGGCGATTTTATCGCCGCATCTCAGCCGCTTGACAGTAATGTGAAAAAATATTCACAAAGATACTCGGTTTAACCTGCCGTTTGCCATTATTTCACGTAGAATAACTCGCGCTGCATCTCAAGGGGGCTAGTCAGCCTGCCGGCCAGATTGTCGCAGCCGTTATGAACCGGTTTGCTGCTGTTAGCTGTTCGTTTATTCTACCGCGTTTGCCGCATTTCTGAACGCCATGTAGGAAGACGTTTCAAAAGTGTTACAGTCGTAGTGAACTGCACTATTTTTCACCGTTGCAGAACATTTTTGCGCCTTGTCGCTGTAGCGTGTGGTTGGTAAAGTAAGCGGATTTTGTATCCGCCCCAGCTTTCAGGATTATCCCTTAGTATGTTGAAAAAATTTCGTGGCATGTTTTCCAATGACCTGTCCATTGACCTGGGTACTGCGAATACCCTGATTTATGTGAAAGGACAAGGCATCGTACTGAATGAGCCCTCCGTTGTGGCCATTCGCCAGGACCGCGCCGGCTCGCCAAAAAGCGTTGCGGCCGTAGGCCATGATGCTAAACAGATGCTGGGCCGTACCCCGGGCAACATCGCGGCTATTCGTCCGATGAAAGACGGCGTTATCGCTGACTTCTTCGTGACCGAGAAAATGCTGCAGCACTTTATCAAACAAGTTCACAGCAACAGCTTCATGCGCCCAAGCCCGCGCGTGCTGGTTTGTGTGCCGGTCGGTGCTACCCAGGTTGAACGTCGCGCCATTCGTGAGTCCGCTCAGGGCGCAGGCGCGCGCGAAGTGTTTCTGATTGAAGAACCAATGGCTGCGGCAATTGGTGCAGGCCTGCCGGTTTCTGAAGCAACCGGCTCTATGGTTGTGGATATCGGTGGTGGTACCACCGAAGTGGCCGTTATCTCCCTGAACGGCGTGGTTTACTCCTCTTCCGTGCGTATCGGTGGTGACCGCTTCGATGAAGCCATCATCAATTATGTGCGCCGTAACTACGGTTCACTGATTGGTGAAGCGACCGCTGAACGTATCAAACACGAAATCGGTTCTGCCTACCCGGGCGACGAAGTGCGTGAAATCGAAGTTCGCGGCCGTAACCTGGCAGAAGGTGTGCCACGCGGTTTCACCCTGAACTCTAACGAAATCCTCGAAGCACTGCAGGAGCCGCTGACCGGTATTGTTAGCGCGGTGATGGTTGCGCTGGAACAGTGTCCGCCAGAGCTGGCATCCGATATCTCCGAGCGCGGTATGGTTCTGACCGGCGGTGGCGCATTGCTGCGTAACCTCGATCGCCTGCTGATGGAAGAGACGGGTATCCCGGTAGTAGTTGCAGAAGATCCACTGACCTGTGTTGCCCGCGGCGGCGGCAAGGCACTGGAAATGATCGACATGCACGGCGGCGACTTGTTTAGCGAAGAGTAACAGCCACTGGTCAGGGGGAGCTTTTCGCTGCCCCTGCTTGCTGGTTTGGGAATACGCATAGCCTATGAAGCCAATTTTTAGCCGTGGCCCGTCGCTACAGATTCGCCTTATCCTGGCGGTGCTGGTTGCGCTTGGTGTCATTATTGCCGACAGCCGCCTCGGTATGTTCAGCCAAATTCGAACATACATGGATACAGCCGTCAGTCCTTTCTATTTTGTCTCTAATGGTCCCCGTGAATTACTCGACAGCGTGTCTCAAACGCTGGCATCGCGCGACCAGCTTGAACTTGAAAATCGGGTTCTGCGTCAGGAGTTAATCCTGAAAAACAGTGAATTGCTGATGCTGGGTCAATACCGGCAGGAAAACGCGCGCCTGCGCGAGCTGCTCGGTTCCCCTCTGCGTCAGGATGAGCAAAAAATGGTGACCCAGGTTATCTCCACCGTTAACGATCCGTACAGCGATCAGGTGGTGATCGACAAGGGCAGCGTGAACGGCGTGTACGAAGGTCAGCCGGTCATCAGCGATAAAGGTGTTGTGGGTCAGGTTGTCGCCGTAGCGAAGTTGACCAGCCGGGTGCTGCTGATTTGCGATGCCACCCACGCGCTGCCGATTCAGGTATTGCGTAACGATATCCGCGTGATCGCCGCCGGCAACGGCTGCACGGACGATCTGCAGCTGGAGCATCTGCCGGCTAATACCGATATTCGTGTCGGGGACGTGCTGGTGACCTCTGGTCTTGGCGGCCGTTTCCCGGAAGGCTATCCGGTTGGCGTTGTGTCATCCGTGAAGCTGGATACTCAGCGCGCCTACACCGTCATTCAGGCTCGTCCTACCGCCGGTCTGCAGCGTCTGCGTTATCTGCTGCTGCTCTGGGGAGCGGATAAAAACGGTTCATCGCCAATGCCGCCTGAGGAAGTCCACAGCGTGGCCAATGAGCGCCTGATGCAGATGATGCCTCAGGTTCTGCCGCCGCCGGGTTCAATGGGCCCTCCTGCGCCGGTCCCTGCGCCAGCAACCGGGATTACACAGCCTGCTACGGGAGCACAGTAGTGGGAAGCTATCGTAGCCAGGGCCGTTGGGTTATCTGGCTTTCATTTTTGATTGCCCTGCTGCTGCAGGTAATGCCCTGGCCGGATAACCTCAAGTTCTACCGGCCAGATTGGGTATTGTTGATCCTGCTTTACTGGATTTTAGCCCTGCCGCACCGCGTGAACGTCGGGACGGGTTTAATCGTGGGCGCCATACTTGATTTAATTAGCGGCTCCACGCTTGGCGTACGCGCTCTATCATTAAGTATTGTGGCTTACCTGGTGGCGCTGAAATACCAGCTTTTCCGTAACCTCGCCCTTTGGCAGCAGGCGCTGGTTGTCATGCTGCTCTCGCTGGTCACAGACATCATTGTTTTCTGGTCAGAATTTTTAGTGATCAACGTCTCTTTCAGACCGGAAGTGTTCTGGAGTAGTGTAGTTAACGGTATCCTGTGGCCCTGGATTTTCCTGTTAATGCGCAAAGTTCGCCAGCAATTCGCTGTGCAATAAAGGTAAACATGACTACGTTGTATCTGGCATCCGGTTCGCCTCGCCGTCAGGAGCTTCTGACCCTGCTGGGCGTTACTTTCGAACGCCTCGTGCCTGGCATTGAAGAACAGCGGCAGCCGCACGAAAGCGCGGAGCAGTATGTCCGTCGTCTGGCGCGTGAAAAAGCGCAGGCCGGGGTAGCGATGGCCGCCGAGGATTTGCCTGTGCTGGGGGCTGATACGATAGTTATCTTTAACGGCGAAGTGCTGGAAAAGCCAAAGGATACTGGGCATGCCGCACAGATGCTGCGTCTGCTCTCCGGCAATCAGCATCAGGTAATGACTGCAGTTGCTATCGCCGACGCCACTCAGGTGCTGGAAGCGTTGGTGGTAACCGACGTGACGTTCCGCCGCTTATCCGAACAGGATATTGCCGACTATATTGCCAGCGGTGAACCTATGGACAAAGCCGGGGCTTACGGTATTCAGGGGCTTGGTGGCTGTTTCGTTAAAAGGATTAATGGCAGTTATCATGCAGTGGTGGGATTACCGCTGGTGGAAACTGGTGAGTTGCTGAGCAATTTTCACGCGCTGCGTGACGGACGAGGAAAAGATGACGGCTGAATTATTAGTCAACGTTACCCCATCAGAGACACGGGTGGCCTATATTGACGGTGGCATACTGCAAGAGATTCATATTGAGCGCGAAGCGCGCCGCGGAATAGTAGGGAATATCTACAAAGGTCGCGTTAGCCGGGTGTTGCCTGGAATGCAGGCGGCGTTTGTAGATATTGGCCTGGACAAGGCGGCGTTCCTTCATGCTTCTGACATCATGCCGCACACCGAGTGTGTTGCCGGTGAGGAGCAAAAGAATTTTAGCGTGCGCGATATTGCCGAACTGGTTCGCCAGGGGCAGGATTTAATGGTGCAGGTGGTAAAAGATCCGCTGGGCACTAAAGGCGCGCGCCTGACCACCGACATTACGCTTCCTTCCCGTTACCTCGTTTTCATGCCTGGCGCCTCGCACGTTGGCGTTTCCCAACGTATTGAAAGCGAAGCCGAGCGTGACCGCCTGAAGCGTATCGTGAATGAATATTGCGATGAGCATGGCGGCTTCATTATTCGTACCGCTGCCGAAGGCGTCTGCGAAGAAGACTTAGCCTCTGATGCGGCTTACCTGAAGCGCGTGTGGACTAAAGTCAGCGAGCGCAAAAAGCGGAATCAAACCCGCTACCAGATGTACGGCGAACTGGCGCTGGCCCAGCGCGTATTGCGTGACTTTGCCGATGCGGCGCTGGACAGAATTCGCGTCGATTCCCGCCTGACCTATGAAATGCTGCTCGAATTTACCGCCGAGTACATGCCGGAAATGACCAGCAAAATCGAGCATTACAGCGGTCGGCAGCCGATTTTCGATCTCTACGACGTTGAGAATGAAATCCAGCGTGCGCTGGAGCGTAAAGTGGAGCTGAAGTCCGGCGGCTACCTGGTTATCGACCAGACTGAAGCGATGACCACGGTGGATATTAATACCGGCGCGTTCGTAGGCCACCGCAACCTTGATGACACAATTTTTAATACAAATATCGAAGCGACTCAGGCCATCGCGCGGCAGCTTCGGTTACGTAACCTGGGCGGTATTATCATCATCGACTTTATCGATATGAGTAATGAAGATCACCGCCGCCGGGTGCTGCATTCCCTCGAGCAGGCGCTGAGTAAAGATCGCGTGAAGACCAGTATTAACGGCTTCTCCCAGCTCGGTCTGGTTGAGATGACCCGCAAGCGCACGCGCGAAAGCGTAGAGCATGTGCTGTGCAACGAATGCCCGACCTGCCACGGCCGCGGTACGGTAAAGACGGTGGAAACGGTCTGCTACGAAATCATGCGTGAAATCGTTCGTGTGCACCATGCCTACGATTCCGACCGTTTCCTGGTCTATGCTTCTCCTGCGGTGGGAGAAGCGTTGAAAAGTGAAGAGTCTCACGCGCTGGCTGAAGTAGAAATCTTTGTGGGTAAACAGGTCAAAGTTCAGATCGAACCGCTCTACAATCAGGAGCAGTTTGACGTCGTGATGATGTAAATGCGCGGATGCGCATTTCAGACGGCTGGCAAACCTCTAATGATAAAAGAAATACCAGACGATTAGTCAAAAAAAACAGGAAAATCAATTCATTGGTTTTCGGCTGATAACCACAAAGAGGGAAAAACCATGTTTTTTCCCTCTTTGTCAGCAACCTCAAATGCGCGGATGCGCATGTTGCACGTAAGGCTGACAAGGAGAGAAAGGTGAGGCGACTGCCCGGCATTCTGCTGCTCACAGGCGTAACGTTGGTTGTTATCGTCGCGCTACTGGTGAGTGGCCTGCGGCTCGTTTTGCCGCATCTGGATGCCTGGCGACCTGCCCTGCTTGATAAAATTGAAGCCGCCACCGGCGTGCCGGTGGAAGTCAGTAATTTGCAGGCAAGCTGGGAGAATTTTGGCCCCACGCTCGATGTCCGCGACGTTAAAGCCGGTCTGAAAGATGGCGGCACGCTGAGCATTAAACGCGTTACGCTGGCGCTGGATGTCTGGCAAAGCCTGCTTCACGCCCGCTGGCAGTTTCGCGATCTGACCTTTTACCAGCTGCAAATGCGTACTAACACGCCGCTCAGCCAGAACGGCGGCGATGCTACGCTGGAAGCGGACAAAATCAGCGATCTTTTCCTGCGCCAGTTCGATCACTTCGATCTTCGCGACAGTTCCCTCAGCTTTCTGACGCTCTCAGGCCAGCGGGCCGAACTTTCTATTCCTCAGCTTACCTGGCTTAACGGTAAGAACCGCCACCGCGCGGAAGGCCAGGTCAGCCTGTCCAGCTTTAACGGGCAGCACGGCGTGGCTAACGTCCGTATGGATCTGCGAGATGAAAACGGCATTCTGAACAACGGCAAGGTCTGGCTGCAGGCGGATGACGTGGACGTTAAGCCCTGGCTGGGCCGCTGGATGGAAGACAATGTTGATCTGAAAAGCGCCCGTTTTAGCCTTGAGGCCTGGATGGACGTGAAGGAAGGCGATATCAGCGGCGGCAGCATCTGGCTGAAAAAAGGCGGGGCAAGCTGGCCGGGTACCGATAGCGTGACGCACTCGCTGTCAGTCGATAACCTGATGGCGCAGGTCAGCCGGGAGAAATCCAGCTGGCAGCTTTCTATCCCCTCCACCAATATCACGTTGGATGACCAGACCTGGCCAAAAGGCTCGCTCTCCGTGGCCTGGATAGCGCCGCAGGACGTTAGTGGAAAGCAAAGCCAGCGCAGCGATGAACTGCGCGTGCGTGCCAGCAACATGGAGCTGGCCCGGTTCAATGGCCTGTTGCCCATTGCCGCCAAAATTTCGCCTCAGCTGGGCGACATCTGGACTTCGCTGCAGCCTCAGGGTCACATTGATGTGCTGGCGCTGGACATTCCGCTCCAGCAAACCGAGCTGACGCGCATGCAGGCCCGTTGGAATGATGTGAGCTGGAAGCAGTGGAAGCTGCTGCCGGGCGTAGAGCATTTCTCAGGCTCGGTCACCGGCAGCGTCGCAAACGGGCAGCTTAATGCCGAGCTGGCCGATGCCAAAATGCCTTATGAAAGTGTCTTCCGCGCCCCGCTTGAAATTAAGACAGGCATTGCGACGCTTGCCTGGCAGAAAAATGCAGACGGCTTCCAGTTAGACGGCAAGAACATAGACGTTAAGGCGCGCTCCGTTTGGGCGCGCGGTGATTTTCGCTACTTCCAGCCCGCTAGCGGAGATCCGTGGCTGGGTATTCTGGCGGGTATCAGCACTGATAATGGGGCTGACGCCTGGCGTTATTTCCCGGAAAACCTGATGGGCAAGGAGCTGACGGATTATCTTAGCTCAGCGATTCAGGGCGGCCAGGCCGATAACGCCACGCTGGTGTACGGCGGCAATCCGCATCTTTTCCCCTACGAGCACAACGAAGGCCAGTTTGAAGTTTACGTCCCGCTTCGGAACGCTAAATTTGCTTTCCAGCCGGACTGGCCTGCGCTGGAAAACCTCGATATTACGCTCGATTTCATCAATAACGGGCTGTGGATGAACAGCAATTCGGTCAAGCTGGGCGGCGTAACGGCCACCAACCTGACGGCGAATATTCCCGATTATGCCAAAGAGAAGCTGCTGATTGACGCCGACATCAATGGCCCGGGCAGCGCGGTAGGGCCTTATTTCAAAGATACGCCGCTGGATGATTCCCTGGCCGCCGCGCTGGATGAACTGCAGATTGGTGGCGATGTGAACGCTCGCTTACATCTGGATATCCCGTTGACCGGCGAGATGACGACGGCGAAAGGCGACGTGCTGCTAAATAACAACACGCTGCTGATCAAACCGCTGAGCAGCACGCTGCATAATCTGAGCGGCAAATTCAGCTTTACCAACGGTGACCTGCAGAGCGAAGCGATGAGCGCGAGCTGGTTTAATCAGCCGGTAAGCCTGAACTTCAACACCAAAACCGGCGATAAGGACTACAAGATTGGCGTTAATCTGAACGGTGACTGGCAGCCCAATAAGACCGGCGTCCTGCCCAAGCAGGTCAACGATGCGGTCAGCGGAAACATGGCGTGGAAAGGCGATGTGGCTATTACTCTGCCTTATCACGGCAGCGCCAACTACAAGATAAATTTGGCCGGTGACCTGAAAAATGTGAGTAGTCACTTACCTGCGCCGGTGGATAAAAAATCCGGTGCTGCACTGCCGCTGAATATCGCCGTTAAGGGCGATTTGAAGAGTTTCGATCTTACCGGTAACGCGGGTGCACTCAATCATTTCGCCAGCCGCTGGCTGCTTAATAAAAAACTCACTCTTGATCGGGCTATCTGGGCGACGGACAGTAAAACCGTGCCGCCTTTGCCGGAGCAACCGGGCGTGGAGCTCGATCTGCCGGCAATGGACGGTGCCCAGTGGCTGGCGCTCTTTAGCGAAGGCGCGGCGGACAGCGTAGGGGGGGCGACGGTGTTCCCATCCGCAGTGACATTGCGCACACCCGCATTAACGCTGGCGGGGCAGCAATGGCATAACCTGAGCCTGATTTCTCGCCCGGTGCTGGACGGCACACAGGTTGAGGCTCAGGGGCGTGAAATAAATGCCTCGCTGAGCATGAAGAACAACGCGCCCTGGCAGGCCAGCGTGAAATACCTCTATTTCAACCCGAACTGGAGCGTTCTCCCTGGCGCTGCGAACGGAGGGGATACGCTGCAGGTGCCGGAAAACAGCGATGCGCTTAGCTTCCGCGGCTGGCCAAATGTGCAGATGCGCTGTGCGGAGTGCTGGCTGTGGGGGCAGAAATATGGCCGCATTGAAGGGGATGTGACGATTAATGGCGACACGCTGCAGCTGGCTAATGGGCTGGTAGATACCGGCTTTGCGCGCCTCACCGCCGACGGCGAGTGGGTGAACAAGCCCGGGAGCGAGCGTACTTCCCTTAAAGGCAAGCTGAAGGGCGATAAGCTTGACGCGGCCGCTAACTTCTTTGGTGTGAAAACGCCGCTGCAGGGCTCTTCTTTCGACCTTGACTATGACTTGCACTGGCGAGCGGTGCCCTGGAAGCCGGATGAAGCTTCGCTGAACGGCATTCTGCATACCAAACTCGGAAAAGGGCAAATTACCGACGTCAGCACGGGCCATGCGGGCCAGCTTCTGCGCCTGGTCAGTTTTGACGCGCTGTTGCGTAAGCTGCGTTTCGATTTTAGCGATACCTTTGGCAGCGGCTTTTACTATGACTCGATTCGCAGCACAGCCTGGATAAAAGAGGGCGTATTGCATACTGACGATACGCTGGTTGATGGGCTGGAGGCGGACATTGCGATGAAAGGTTCGGTGGACTTAGTCCGTCGCGAGCTGAATATGGAAGCGGTTGTCGCCCCTGAAATCTCCGCGACGGTCGGCGTGGCTACTGCTTTTGCGGTTAACCCGATAGTCGGTGCTGCGGTGTTTGCCGCCAGTAAAGTGCTTGGCCCGTTGTGGAGTAAAATCTCGGTGCTGCGCTACAGCATTACCGGCCCAGTAGATAAACCGAAAATTGATGAAGTGCTACGTCAGCCGCGCACCAGCGAAGCTCACTGATTTGACGTTAGCGGTTAATTGCCGCAAGCTCCATAAATAAACCATTCCTCGCCAAACGGGCGATAAGCAATAAGAGTAGCGAAACGATGAGTCTTAACCTGGTAAGTGAGCAGTTGCTGTCTGCGAATGGCTTAACCCATCAAGATCTGTTTTCCATCCTCGGGCAGCTGTCCGAGCGCCGTCTCGACTACGGCGATCTCTATTTCCAGTCCAGCTATCATGAATCCTGGGTGCTGGAAGACCGCATTATTAAAGACGGTTCATGGAATATCGATCAGGGCGTTGGCGTTCGTGCGGTTAGCGGTGAGAAAACCGGGTTTGCCTATGCCGATCAAATTACTTTACAGGCGCTGGAGCAAAGCGCTCATGCGGCTCGCAGCATCGTTCGTGAGCAGGGCGACGGGCGTGCCCGTACGCTGGGTAACGTTCCACACAGCGCGCTTTATACCAGCGTCGATCCGCTGACCAGTATGACGCGTGAAGAGAAGCTCGACATCCTGAGACGCGTGGACAGCGTCGCACGCGCTGCGGATGCCCGCGTTCAGGAAGTTAGCGCCAGCCTGACCGGCGTGTATGAATTGATCCTGGTTGCGGCCACGGACGGGACGCTGGCGGCGGATGTTCGCCCTCTGGTGCGCCTGTCGGTTAGCGTTCAGGTTGAGGAAGACGGCAAGCGCGAGCGCGGCGCAAGCGGCGGCGGCGGTCGTTTTGGCTATGAGTATTTCCTGGAAAGCGTGAACGGTGAAGTTCGTGCTGATGCCTGGGCGAGAGAAGCCGTGCGCATGGCGATGGTGAACCTGTCAGCCGTTGCGGCCCCTGCGGGCATGCTGCCGGTGGTACTGGGTGCAGGCTGGCCTGGCGTGCTGCTGCACGAAGCGGTCGGTCACGGTCTGGAAGGCGACTTTAACCGCCGCGGCACTTCGGTCTTCAGCGGGCAGATGGGCCAGCTGGTGGCGTCTGAACTCTGTACCGTGGTGGATGACGGCACGATGGCTGACCGCCGTGGTTCCGTCTCTATTGATGATGAAGGTGTGCCGGGTCAGTACAATGTGCTGATCGAAAACGGTATTCTTAAAGGCTATATGCAGGACAAGCTGAATGCCCGCCTGATGGGCGTCGCGCCAACCGGTAACGGTCGCCGCGAGTCTTATGCCCACCTGCCAATGCCGCGCATGACTAACACCTACATGCTGGCCGGAAAATCCACGCCGCAGGAGATTATCGAGTCCGTGGAGTACGGTATCTTCGCGCCAAACTTCGGCGGCGGCCAGGTAGACATCACCTCCGGCAAGTTTGTGTTCTCTACCTCAGAAGCTTACCTGATTGAAAAAGGGAAGGTGACTAAGGCGGTGAAAGGTGCCACGCTGATTGGCTCTGGTATCGAAACCATGCAGCAGATTTCAATGGTCGGTAACGATCTGGCGCTGGATAATGGCGTGGGCGTCTGCGGTAAAGAGGGCCAAAGTCTGCCGGTTGGCGTCGGCCAGCCAACCCTGAAGGTTGATAACCTGACCGTGGGCGGTACTGCCTGAGTTAATATGAGGCCGGACTAGCTCCGGCCCGTTTGTTTTGCCTTCCCGTTCCTGCCCTGCACGCCCTGATAAAGCTCCGATACCTTCACAAAATAGTTCGTCAGATAGTTAATACATACCTGCACCTTTAGCGGCAGTTTGTCTTTTTCGGTATACAGCGCGTACACCGGGCGGGGATCGGACTGGTAGCGCGGGAATAGGATCTCCAGTTGCCCGCTATTGATCTCATCGATCACCCACATCAGCGGCGCATAGCCAATACCTGCCCCGGCTTTCAGCCAGCGGCTAAGCGTCATTGGATCGTTAGTCACAAAGCGGCCCTGAGGCAGCAGGCGGGTTGAGATCCCTTCGGGCGCAATCAGCTCAAATTCGTTATCCGGCCGGATGCTGTATTCCAGCCATGAATGGTTAGCCAAATCGGCAGGTTTTTCCGGCGTGCCGTGAATTTGCAGATAACTTTTGGCTGCACAGACTACCATTGGCATCGACCCCAGCCTGCGGGAAAACAGGCTCGAATCCTGCAAAGCGCCCACGCGAATGACCAGATCAAGCCCATCGGCAATCAGGTCAGGTGCCGGTATGCCCGTTACCAGGTTGACCGTCAGGCCGGGATGTTCACGCAGCATTTCGGCGGTCATGTCGGCGAGAACATTCTGTGCCATAGTTGAAGAGCTGCCGATGCGTAGCGTGCCGATGGGCGTGTTGTTAAAGGCGTAAAGCTGCTCGTGGACTTCCTGTGCTTCGTGAAGCATTTTGCGGCAGCCCTGATAATAAATTTTACCTGCTTCAGTGAGGCCAATGCTGCGGGTGCTGCGGTTGAGCAGCTTAACCTGCAGCTCATCTTCCAGTTTGGACACTATCTGGCTGATGGAAGAGACGCTCATTTGTAGCTGCCTTGCGGCAGCGGTGTAGGAGCCAAGTTCAACGACTTTGGCAAACACCGACATACGTTTCAGTCGTTCCATTGTTCACTCTGAGTGAAAAGTGATTTAGATCACACATTATAGATAACAGGGTAACAGTTACGTTAATATATTATTATTAACATAACTCATACCGCACGCTCGCCCGCCTTTTCTGGCCTCTCCGTCGCGGTTTGCCGTCGAGTTATGTATCGCCTGCATTATCTTATCAAGGTCAAAATGAGTCTATTTCCGGTTATCGTAATATTCGGTCTTTCGTTTCCGCCGATATTCTTCGAATTAATTCTGTCGCTCGCAGCGTTCTGGCTGGCGCGTCGGCTGCTGACCCCAACCGGCATCTATGATTTTGTCTGGCACCCTGCATTATTCAATACAGCGCTCTATTGCTGCCTTTTTTATCTGATTTCGCGTTTGTTCGTTTGAGGTTGATGTGAAAATACTAACAAGAAACATAACCCGTACCGCTATCACGCTTTTGCTGGTGCTGCTGGCCTTCATCGCTATCTTCCGCGCGTGGGTGTTTTATACCGAGTCTCCGTGGACCCGCGACGCGCGTTTTACCGCCGACGTCGTTGCCATTGCGCCGGACGTATCCGGGCTTATTACCAGCGTTAATGTCCAGGACAATCAACTGGTGAAAAAAGACCAGGTCCTGTTCACCATCGATCAGCCGCGCTATCAGAAAGCGCTTGAGCAGGCCGAAGCTGACGTGGCCTATTACCAGGCGCTGTCCTCCGAGAAGCGTCGTGAAGCCGGGCGGCGTAACTCCCTTGGCATTCAGGCCATGTCGCGTGAAGAGATTGATCAGTCCAACAACTCGCTGCAAACCGTACTTCATCAACTGGATAAAGCACAGGCGACCCGCGACCTGGCTAAACTCGACCTGCAGCGGACGGTGATTCGCGCCCCGGCGGACGGCTGGGTAACAAACCTTAACGTGCATACCGGGGAGTTTATTAACCGCGGCGCGACCTCCGTGGCGCTGGTAAAACAGAATTCATTCTACATTCTGGCCTACATGGAAGAGACCAAACTTGAAGGCATTCGTCCGGGCTATCGCGTGCAGATTACGCCGCTCGGCAGCAACCGTGTACTGCGAGGCAGCGTCGACAGCATCTCTGCCGGGGTGACGAACGCCAGTAGTACCAGCGATTCAAAAGGCATGGCAACCGTCGACTCCAACCTTGAGTGGGTGCGCCTTGCTCAGCGCGTACCGGTCAGAATCCGCCTCGATGAACAGATGGGCAATCTGTATCCCGCCGGGACAACGGCCACCGTCGTTGTGACGGGAGAAAAAGACCGTAAGGCAGAGAACGACTCGGCGTTTATCAAGCTGATGCATCGCCTGCGCGAGTTCGGTTAAGCAGGCCGCTATGTATAACATTTCCAGGCTACACGTCCGCTTTGCGATAAAGCTCGCTTTTGCCATTGTGCTGGCGGTGTTTGTCGGTTTTCACTTTGAGCTGGAAACGCCACGCTGGGCGGTGCTAACCGCCGCGATTGTTGCCGCCGGGCCCGCTTTTGCCGCCGGTGGAGAACCCTATTCCGGGGCTATCCGCTACCGCGGGATGTTGCGTATTATCGGGACGTTTATCGGCTGCGCGGCCGCGCTGGTTATCATTATTACCCTGATTCGTGCCCCGGTGGTCATGCTGTTGGTGTGCTGTATCTGGGCTGGGTTCTGTACCTGGATCTCTTCGCTGGTTCGCGTCGAAAACTCCTACGCCTGGGGGCTGGCTGGCTACACTGCGCTTATCATTGTGGTGACTATTCAGGTGGCTCCGCTGACCACGCCGCAGTTTGCCGTTGAGCGCTGTAGCGAAATCGTTATCGGGATTGTCTGTGCCATCGTTGCTGACCTGCTGTTTTCGCCGCGATCCATCAAGCAGGAAATTGATCGGGAACTGGATAATCTGCTGGTGGATCAATACCGGCTGATGCAGCTTTGCATTGCCCACGGCGATAAAGAAGAGGTGGATAAAGCCTGGAGCGGGCTGGTGCGTAAAGTCACCGCGCTGAACGGCATGCGCGCCAACCTGAATATGGAGTCTGCCCGCTGGGCGAAGGCCAACCGCCGCCTGAAAGCGATTAATACGCTTTCGCTGACGCTGATCACGCAGGCCTGTGAAACCTTCCTTATTCAAAACACCCGGCCTGAATATGTCACGCCAGAATTCCGTCAGCTTTTTGCCGCCGAAGTGGAAACCGCCGACGACGTTTATAAGCGCATGAAAGTGTTACGCCGGGCGATTTCTGTGATGGGCGAAAAGGCCACGCCGATCACCATTGGTTCCTGGATTTCCGCCTCAACCCGTTTTCTGCTGTTGAAGCGCGGGTTTATCAGTAACTGCCGTGTGAGTGCGATTGAAGAAGAAGTGCTGAACGGCGAGGCGGTGGTGAAGGTGGAATCCGCCGAAGGCCACCACGCGATGATTAACTTCTGGCGCACGACGATTTCCTGCGTGCTTGGAAGCCTGTTCTGGCTGTGGACCGGCTGGACATCCGGCAGTGGAGCGATGGTGATGATTGCGGTGGTCACAGCGCTGGCGATGCGCCTGCCTAATCCGCGCATGGTTTCGCTCGACTTCCTTTATGGCATGCTGGTGGCGCTTCCGCTCGGCGCGTTCTACTTCCTTGTGGTGCTGCCGTCAACGCAGCAGAGTATGCTGCTGCTGTGTATCAGCCTTGCCTTGCTGGGCTTCTTTATGGGCATCGAGGTACAGAAGCGGCGGCTGGGCTCTATGGGGGCGCTGGCCGGGACGATAAATATTATCGTGCTGGATAACCCGATGACGTTCCATTTCAGCAGCTTCCTGGACAGCGCGCTGGGGCAGATCGTCGGTTGTTTCCTTGCCATGATGGTGATCTTGCTGATCCGCGATAACTCGAAAGAGCGCACGGGCCGCACGCTGCTGAATCAATTTGTGTCCGCTGCGGTATCGGCGCTGACAACCAATAATGCCCGGCGTAAAGAGAACCACCTTCCGGCGCTTTATCAGCAGCTGTTTTTACTGCTGAACATGTTCCCTGGCGATATCGACCGCTATCGGCTGGCACTGACGTTAATCATCGCGCATCAACGCCTGCGCGATGCGCCTATCCCGGTGAATGACGATCTCTCTGCCTTCCACCGGCAGTTGCGCAAAACGGCGGATAAGGTCATTTCTGCCAGCAGCGATGATAAGAGAGAACGCTATTACGAAAGACTTTTAGGTGAGCTCGAAATTTATCAGGAGAAGCTTCGCCTGTGGGAAGCGCCGCTGCAGGTAACCGAGCCGGTGAAACGGCTGGCGGATATTTTACACCGCTACCGGCACACGCTGATCAGTGCCTGAGCCCAGCCCTAGCCTGAAGAGCCGACTAACAAGCCTCTGGTGATAGAAGAAATATCGGATGGCACGTTTAAACAAAAAGGAAAATCAATGCGTTGATTTTCGGCTGATAACCACAGAGAGGGAAAAACCACGCTTTTTCCCTTTATTGCCAGCAACATTGAGCCGACGCCTGCGTCGGCTTTTTTCTATCTATACTTAACTGCGGTCAATGGGATGAACACTTAGGAACGGGAGCAATTATGACGAATCAGACACTCCAGCAAAGTGAACTCTTTAAAACCGGTTATCTGGTTGCAGGCAAGTGGCATTCGCTTGAAGACACTTTTGATGTACTGAATCCTGCGACGGGGGAAATAGTGGCTAAAGTGGCCCGGGCAGGCAAACGAGAAACCGAAGCCGCGATTGATGCCGCCAGCAAAGCTTTCCCCGCCTGGCGGGCGAAAACCGCTAAACAGCGGTCTGAAATTCTCTACCGCTGGTTTGAACTGATGCTGGCGAACAAAAGCTGGCTCGCCCGGTTAATGACCCTTGAGCAGGGGAAGCCGCTCAAAGAGGCTGAGGGCGAGGTGGATTATGCCGCGAGCTTCATTCAGTGGTTCGCTGAACAGGCCAAACGCGCCAACGGGGAGATAATTCCTCCGGCTAAGCCCGGTTCTCGTATTCTGGCCACGCGCGAACCTGTGGGGGTGGTTGCGGCGATCACGCCGTGGAATTTCCCCATGGCGATGCTGACCCGCAAGCTTGGGCCTGCTCTGGCGGCGGGGTGTACCGGGGTGATCAAACCTGCGAATAACACACCGCTTTCCGCTTTTGCTCTGCTGGAACTGGCGACACAGGCTGGCGTGCCGGACGGCGTACTTAACGCCGTTGCCGGGACAACGCAGGAAATCAGCGATGCCATCATGGCAAGTCATCAGGTGCGCAAAATCTCATTCACTGGTTCAACGGCGGTCGGTAAAACGCTAATGCGTAACGCCGCCGAAACGATGAAAAAAGTGTCGATGGAACTGGGCGGCAATGCGCCCTATATCGTGTTTGATGACGCGGATATCGACGCGGCGGTAAAAGGCGCCATTGCTAACAAATTCCGTAATGCGGGCCAGGTGTGCGTCAGCGTTAATCGATTCTTTATTCAGCAAAATGTGTACGACAGTTTTGTGAATAAACTCGCTGAAGAGGTCAGGAAACTGAAGGTGGGCAATGGCCTGGAAGAGGGCGTTATCGTCGGACCTCTGATTGAGCAATCTGCGGTCGATAAAGTGCGAGAGCATGTTGATGACGCGCTGGCAAAAGGCGGGAAAGCCCTTGTCGGCGGCAAGCCCCATGAGCTGGGGGGGAATTTCTGGCAGCCAACCGTCATCATTGATGCGAGCGACGATATGAAGCTTGCCAGGGAAGAGACGTTTGGCCCTCTTGCGGCCTGCTTCCGCTTTGAAACGGAAGAAGAGGTCATCGAAAGAGCCAACAATACGCCATTTGGGCTGGCGGCCTATTTCTATACCCAGAATTTGCAGCGCGTTTTCCGCGTCTCGCAGGCTCTGGAAAGCGGCATGGTCGGGATCAATGAATGCGCTGTCTCTACGGAGTTGGGGCCCTTCGGCGGTGTGAAAGAGTCGGGCTTAGGACGTGAAGGCTCCGTGCTGGGGCTGGATGAGTTCCTGGAAGTGAAAACGCTACATATCGGCGGGCTTTAGCTCAGCGCTTGCTTAAAAGAGTCAGGACGGCAGCGATGAAAAAATTTACTTTTGATTTTAACCACATCGACGACAACCTGGCTTTCTATCGCCAGTTTGCGGAGCAACTCTCGCTACGTAAAGAGCAGGTTCACGATCTGGATAGCCTGTGGGACGTGGTCACGGCGTCAATGCTGCCGCTGCCCGTGGAGATCGAGTTTGCTCACTTACCTGAGAGTAAGCGGCGTAGATTCGGGGCGCTCATTCTGCTCTTTGACGAGGCAGAAGAAGAACTGGAAGGCCAGCTCCGTTTTAACATTCACGGCTAGCGCGTAATTCGTAGGCATAAAAAAGCCCCCGGCGAACGGGGGCAAAGTCGTAGGACAAGTACGACGAGGGTTTATTTGTACAGCTCTGCTGTTGCATGCCAGGTATCACCGGAACGAGCTTCGGTAATACGGTAAGCAGAGGCACCTTGTTCAGTGGCTTTCTGGGACAATTCCTGACGCATATCCATTGGGGCGCTGCCGACCTGGCTTACAGAAATGGAACCCATGGATTGCAGGCCTTGAGCTTGTTCGCTGTTGATCTGGTGTGCGGCTGCGTTAGCGCCTAAAGAGATAACGGACAGCAGGCTCAGTGCGGCGATAGTTAATTTGGTTTTCATAGTCTTTACTCCTGAAGGTTTAACGTGGCGGCCGGAAGGGCTTACTAGCATTTATTCTACTTAGGGCCGCCGAGGCATAACGTTTCTAACGACATCAATTCAACTGGCTTATGGCTAAGAACGATTATTTGTACAGTTCTGCCGTTGCATGCCAGTGTCCACCAGTGCGGGCTTCGATCACGCGGTAAGCGGAAGCACCATTTTGCTCAGCTTTCTGGTTCAGCATTTCGTGCATATCCATCGGAGAACTGCCGATGTCATCGACGGATACGGTACCCAGTGACTGGCGATTCTGCGCTTGCTGAGCGTCGATAGAGTCAGCGGCGAAAACGCCGAATGACAGAGCGGAGAGCAGGCTGGCGGTAACTAAAGTGGCTTTCATGTTCATGGTTTTTTCCTCGTCGTATTCTTTTGGTTGGGTCATCGTTCTGTGACCCTCATCACGAAATTAAGTATACACTAGTTACGGGAAAAATTAATACCCTGCTAATTGTTGCCTATGCAACTTTAAGTTAACGAAATGATTTTTTATTCCCATAGGTTATTAAAAAGACGTTTTTATCACGGCTTTTTTGTTAAATATAAGTAAAATCATATATATGGGTGAATTTAACTATTTGTGCGGTAGTGTGCAGCACAATGCCCTGTGGAATGGTATTGAAGCAATTCCATACGCTGGATAGAGGTTTGTTTACGGAAGATTACCGAATGCGAGGCCCGCCGTGTAATGACGGCGGGCTGCCAGGAGGAGGAAATTACAGTTCTTGTTCGAACAGCACCAGAATGGCTTCGTACAGCTCTTTCACCGTGAAGTTGTTTGCCGGAGTGGTGAAAATGGTGTCGTCCCCGGCAATGGTGCCAAGAATACCTTCCGCTTTCCCCAGTGAATCCAGCAGGCGAGCAATGAGCTGCGCGGCGCCAGGGCTGGTGTGGATAACCACGACCGCATCGTTATAGTCGATATCCAGAACCAGGTTTTTTAGCGGGCTGGAGGTTGTCGGGACGCCCAGTTCGGCAGGAAGGCAATAAACCATTTCCATTTTTGCATTGCGCGTTCTTACGGCGCCAAACTTAGTCAGCATGCGGGAAACTTTGGATTGGTTGATGTTTTCGAAGCCGTCGTTTTGTAACGCCTGAACTATCTCGCCCTGTGAGCTGAATTTCTCTTCTTTAAGTAATGCTTTGAAAGCCTTTACTAATTCTTCTTGTTTTGAGGAGTTACGCATAAATAACCTATCCTGGGTAAAAGAGATAACATTATTATGCATTTAAATGAATTTTTATGCAAATCGTTCATCTTCCTTCAGATGCCTGATAATACGGCGGCCTGAATACGGTGGAAGAATCATCCGGCGGAGAACAGCCTGAAATAATGTTATGAAAGCGGGCGATTTTATCAAATTTCGTTATCGGCGAACATGCCTGTGTCACGACTCGCAAATAAGCTTCAAAGTAAATTAAATGTTATCAAAATGATGTTGTTTTGGTGTGCGCGGAGGGGTAATGTAACCGCCGTTGATGTAACCACATCAGGTCGTGACCGGGCGCTATGGCGTCGTTCCTCCCGGCGAGTAAATGCAGCAGCAACGCAGTCGATGATTGTTTTATATCGCAATCTGGCGGCGGGAAGATTGTAATTACCTCCTCTCTGGATTATGGTCGCCACCGCATGGAGTTACGGCACGATTTTGCTAACCATAATAAGGAGTTTAGGATGAAAGTTGCAGTCCTCGGCGCAGCTGGCGGTATCGGCCAGGCGCTTGCCCTTCTACTTAAGACCCAACTGCCTTCAGGCTCAGAACTCTCTCTGTATGACATTGCGCCAGTAACCCCAGGGGTTGCGGTGGATCTGAGTCATATCCCGACTGACGTGAAAATTAAAGGTTTCTCCGGCGAAGATGCTACCCCTGCGCTGGTGGGTGCTGATGTGGTGCTGATCTCCGCGGGCGTAGCGCGTAAACCAGGTATGGATCGCTCCGACCTGTTCAACGTGAACGCGGGCATCGTGAAGAACCTGATCGAGCAAGTGGCGAAAACTGCCCCTAAAGCCTGCATCGGTATTATTACCAACCCGGTTAACACCACCGTGGCGATTGCAGCAGAAGTGCTGAAAAAAGCGGGTGTTTACGATAAGAACAAACTGTTCGGCGTTACAACGCTGGATATCATCCGCTCCAACACCTTTGTTGCCGAGCTGAAAGGCAAGCAGCCAACGGATATCGAAGTACCGGTTATTGGCGGCCACTCTGGCGTGACCATTCTGCCGCTGCTGTCTCAGATCCCTGGCGTGAGCTTCACCGAACAGGAAGTGGCTGACCTGACCAAACGTATCCAGAACGCGGGTACTGAAGTGGTTGAAGCGAAAGCCGGCGGCGGGTCCGCAACGCTGTCTATGGGCCAGGCTGCGGCTCGTTTCGGTCTGTCTCTGGTTCGCGCTCTGCAGGGCGAAAGCAATGTTGTTGAATGCGCTTACGTTGAAGGCGACGGCGAGCACGCACGTTTCTTCTCTCAGCCACTGCTGCTGGGTAAAAACGGTATCGTTGAGCGCAAGGCTATCGGCACCCTCAGCGCGTTTGAGAAAAACGCGATGGAAGGCATGCTGGATACCCTGAAGAAAGATATTCAGCTGGGCGAAGAATTCGTTAAGTAATCGACGGCTGGATAAAAAAAACCGGAACTAAGGTTCCGGTTTTTTTATGTCCGCCGTTTAGCTTCCGGCGGGATATTCCTGAACGGTGACCTGCAGCGTGAGCTTCTTGTCTTCACGCATGACTTCAACCGGAATCACTGAGCCCGGACGAATTTCCGCCACCTGGTCCATGGTTTCCAGCGCCGAAATGGCCGGTTTGTGGTTCACCGAGATGATCACGTCGTTAACCTGAATACCGGCCTGCGCCGCCGGACCGTCCGGTGAGACGGCATTAACGATAATGCCTTGTAGCTGATCGATGCCGGTGGACGGCCCATGAAGTGGGGTGATTTCTCTGCCACCAATGCCGATGTAGCCGCGAATAACCCGACCGTCGCGGATAAGCTTGTCCATTATCTTGGTCGCCAACTGGGTAGGTATCGCAAAACCAATCCCTTCTGGCGTTTCCCCGTCATTGCTCTTGTCAAATGACAGGGTGTTGATGCCCATCAGTTCCCCGAGCGAGTTCACCAGCGCCCCGCCAGAGTTGCCGCGGTTAATCGAGGCATCAGTTTGCAGGAACGACTGCCGCCCGGACGGGCTCAGGCCGATGCGTCCTGTGGCACTGATAATGCCCTGGGTCACCGTTTGCCCAAGGTTGTAAGGGTTCCCGATGGCCATAACAACATCGCCAATATGCGGCTGGCGTTTGCCGTTAATAGGAATGATTGGCAGATTGGTGGCGTTGATTTTCAGCACCGCGAGGTCGGTCAGGCTGTCGGAGCCAATAAGCAGTGCTTCAAATACTCGCCCATCCTGGAGCGCGACGATGATCTGCTCTGCATCGTTGATAACGTGCTTGTTGGTGATGATGTAGCCACGTCCATCCATAATAACGCCGGAACCGAGCGTCTTAATTTGCAGCTGGTTTTGGCCGTTATTGCCGACGCTGCGGTTGTACACGTTCACCACCGCCGGAGCAGCACGGCGCACCGCCGGATTAAAGCTCATCGGCGTTTCGTCTGTACTGTCGTATTGCGCAGGTACGAGTGGACCAACGGCTTTGCGTAACGATGGCATCGCGAGCAGCAGCAGCCCCGCAACAATCAGCCCAATGACCACCGAACGTAAGATCTTTAGAAACATGAGTTTGAGTTAATGAGTGAGAGATCGACCGCAGAATAGCACGAGTTGAACGGACATCGTACAGACGATGTCCGTTTCTCTGCTCCGGTTAACGCAACAGCAGATAGAGGCTCTGTTCCCCGCGGACCACATGCAGCGCAATGACCGCCGGCTTGGTTTCCAGCACTTTGCGCATTTCGGCGATGGTATGAATGCGCTCGCGGTTAATGCCGACGATGATATCGTCCTTGTGCAGACCAACCTGAGCCGCAGGTGTGCCTTTATCCACATTATCCAGCCGAATGCCCTTCCCGCCGTCCTTGAGTTGCCCATCGCTTAGCGTAGCCCCTTGCAGCGCAGGCAGGATCATTTCAGCGCTGGCGGAAGAGGCGGTGCTTTTATCCAGCGTGACGCTAACCTCCAGCGGTTTGCCGTCGCGCAGCAGGCCCAGTTTCACTACGGTACCCGGCTCGGTTGTGGCGATTTTTGCTCTAAGCTCGGCGAAACTGCCCAGCGGGTTACCGTTCAGGCTGGTGATGATATCCCCGGCTTTAACACCCGCTTTTGCCGACCCTGACTGAGGCAGGACTTCACTGACAAACGCGCCGCGTTGGGTGGAAAGGTTAAACGCTTTGGCGATGTCAGCGTTCATCTCCATGCCTTTGATGCCCAGCAGGCCCCGTTTGATTTCACCAAATTCCATCAGCTGTTTGGCGAGGGTTTGGGCCATATTGCTCGGGATAGCAAAACCAATCCCTACGCTGCCGCCGGCGGGGGCAAGGATCGCGGTGTTGATGCCGATCAGCTCGCCGTTCAGGTTTAGCAGGGCGCCGCCGGAGTTACCGCGGTTGATTGAAGCATCGGTCTGAATAAAGTTCTCCAGGCCTTCAAGGTTAAGACCGCTGCGGCCCAGGGCGGAAACAATCCCTGAGGTGGCGGTTTGACCGAGACCAAATGGGTTACCTACCGCAACGGCAAAATCACCCACTTTGAGCTTGTCAGAGTCGGCCACTTTGATTTCAGTAAGCCCGGTTGCGTTTTGCAGCTGAAGTAGCGCGATGTCGCTTTGGTCATCCCCGCCAATCAGTTTGGCATCAAACTCACGCCCGTCATTCAGCTGCACGCTGATTTTTTGCGCCTGGTTGATTACATGGTTATTGGTCAGGACATAGCCTTTGGCGGCGTTGATGATGACGCCGGAGCCTAAGCCTTCAAACTGCTGCGGCGTGTCGGAGGGGGCTTCATCGCCGTAGAATTTCTTGAACTCTTCCGGCACTTTCTGGCTGGAAGCTGAGGCGGTGCCTTCAACCTGAACGCTGACAACCGCCGGCAAGACTTTTTCCAGCATCGGCGCAAGGCTTGGCAAAGCCGGCTGGCCTGGAACCTGGGAAGGCAGTGACGCACTTGCCAGAGGGGATACGCCGAGCGTCAGGCCGACGCTTAACGCTAATGCACTCAACAGCCGTGTTTGTTTCTTCATTGGATGCTGGCTCTCGTCACCTGGAAAAAGGAATGCCCACTAACGCAATTGATGTTATTGAAATATCAATCGACTCACAATGGCGTAATAAGAAAGCACAAGACAATTAAATGATAGCTGGGTCAGGAAAGGATGGGGCACTTGAACTGTGCCCCGGAAAGCCAAAGCAGGGATTAATCGCGTTTTGCACCGGCGCGAAGCAGGCCGGAAGCACCGTCTGAATAATCACGCGGCATCTGAACCGGCGCCTGATCGTTACCGGCTTCAGACTCGGCAAGGCGGTTACGGAACGGATTGGCTTCCGCCGTCATTTCCGGCAGCAGGCTGCTGGAGCTTTTCGCCATGTGCTGATAAAGCTGACGATAATCGTGCGCCATGTTATCCAGCAGCTCGGCGCTGCGGGCAAAATGGCTGACTAACTCTTCGCGGTACTCTTCAAGCTCCGCTTTGTTTTTTTCCAGCTCATACTGCAGAGCTTGCTGTTGGCGCAGCTTACGGTTGCCGAAACGCATGGCTACGGCGCCGATAATAAGGCCCACCACTAACCCAATAAGCGCATATTCCCAAGTCATGAACTTCTCCCGTTATCTTGTGATTCCGTAGGGTAATGTAGCCACTATAACCGTTAACCTAAGAGAAGTGGAATCCTGACGCTGCATCGCTTAGGGTAGAACGGCCTTTTTTTCGACAACCGGTTCGAAAATGGCAGTGAACGGCTATCCGATTATAAAGGGAACATAATAATACCATGCAAAATCTCTCTCCTGCATCGCGCTACCAGCAGGCCCTGGCAGAAGGCAGTTTTCAACCTGATGACGTACAGCACGACGCGATTATGCGCCTGGACGCTATCTGGCAGGCATTGTCCGTGGCTCAAACACCTGCGCCTGCCGGTGGGTTGCTGACTAAGTTTGGCAAGCTGTTTAGTAAAAAAGCAGAGCAGGCCGGGAAGGAACCCGCTCGAGGCTTGTATATGTGGGGAGGCGTGGGGCGAGGTAAAACCTGGCTGATGGATATGTTTTTTCAGAGTTTGCCGGGAGAGCGTAAGCTCAGGCTGCACTTTCACCGCTTCATGCTCCGGGTTCATGAGGAGCTGGCGCAGCAGCAAGGCCACTCCGATCCGCTGGAAATCATCGCTGATGGCTTTAAGGCTGAGACAGATGTGCTGTGTTTCGACGAGTTTTTTGTCTCTGACATCACCGATGCCATGCTGCTGGGCACGCTGATGAAAGCGCTTTTTGCGCGAGGTATCACGCTGGTGGCGACGTCGAACATCCCGCCGGATGATTTGTATCGTAATGGGCTACAGCGGGCGCGATTCTTACCCGCCATTGAAGCAATTAAACGCTATTGCGACGTGATGAACGTCGATGCCGGGATTGATTACCGCCTGAGAACGCTAACTCAGGCTCATCTCTGGCTGTCACCGCTGGATACAGCGTCAGCCCAGCAAATGGAAAAGCTTTATGTCGCCCTGGCCGGTACAAAGCGGGAAGGTGCGCCGGTGCTGGAAATCAACCATCGACCAATGGCGACGCTTGGGATAGCGAACCAGACGTTGGCTATCGATTTCAGCACGCTATGCGTGGACGCGCGTAGCCAGCATGATTACATCGCGCTTTCCCGGCAGTTCCACACTGTCCTGCTGTTTAATGTGCCGGTGATGACGATGCTGATGGAGAGTGAGGCGCGTCGTTTTATCGCCCTGGTGGACGAATTCTATGAGCGCCACGTAAAGCTGGTTGTGTCCGCTGAGACCGAGCTATTCGCTATTTATCAAGGGGAAAGACTTAAATTTGAGTTCCAGCGCTGTCTTTCGAGGCTGCAGGAAATGCAAAGCGAGGAATATTTACGCCGCCCTCATCTGCCCTGACGATGAATATGTGATATCAACGACAAATTGTGGTCGATCTTTGAGGTCGACTTCTCTATAATCTTGCGACCCCACGTTACAACCAAAGTTTTTTTCCCAAAACTTTTGTCGTGCCGGCATAGGCTATTCGAAGGGGTAGGTTTGCTGGACAATGTCGCGTGAACCTCGACTGATTTTAAACGTTTGGGTGTTCACCAACGTGTAACTATATATTGGGTAAGCTTTTAATGAAAACTTTTACAGCTAAACCAGAAACTGTACAGCGCGACTGGTATGTCGTTGATGCTGAAGGTAAGACCTTAGGTCGTCTGGCTACTGAACTGGCTCGCCGTCTGCGCGGTAAGCATAAAGCGGAATACACTCCGCACGTTGATACTGGTGATTACATCATCGTTCTGAACGCTGACAAAGTTGCTGTAACTGGCAACAAGCGTACTGACAAAGTGTACTACCACCACACCGGCCACATCGGTGGTATCAAACAAGCGACCTTTGAAGAGATGATTGCCCGCCGTCCTGAGCGTGTGATTGAAATCGCGGTTAAAGGCATGCTGCCAAAGGGCCCGCTGGGTCGTGCAATGTTCCGTAAACTGAAAGTTTACGCGGGCACCGAGCACAACCACGCGGCACAGCAACCGCAAGTTCTGGACATTTAATCGGGATTATAGGCAATGGCTGAAAATCAATACTACGGCACTGGTCGCCGCAAAAGTTCCGCAGCTCGCGTGTTTATCAAACCGGGCAACGGCAAAATCGTTATCAACCAACGTTCTCTGGAACAGTACTTCGGTCGTGAAACTGCCCGCATGGTAGTTCGTCAGCCGCTGGAACTGGTCGACATGGTTGAGAAACTGGATCTGTACATCACCGTTAAAGGTGGTGGTATCTCTGGTCAGGCTGGTGCGATCCGTCACGGTATCACCCGCGCTCTGATGGAGTACGATGAGTCCCTGCGTTCCGAGCTGCGTAAAGCTGGCTTCGTTACCCGTGATGCTCGTCAGGTTGAACGTAAGAAAGTCGGTCTGCGTAAAGCACGTCGTCGTCCTCAGTTCTCCAAACGTTAATTGTTCCTGCCTGTTCAGGCAGCAAACAATTGGCAAAAAACCCGGTCCTGGTACCGGGTTTTTTTATGCCCGTAATTTATATTATTGCCTCTAACATTTTGAAATAATTTGCCTTTTAGGCAAATTCAATATACGACCACCACAAAACCAGTAAAATCTGGTAAACTATCATCCAATTTTCTGCCCAAATGTCGGCATCAAGTTGTTTTCGCCCCGTTTTGTGGCGTCAGCGATGTTTCGGCTAAGCATTGGGTAATAAACGGTCAGGTTAGTCGCCGCTTGCGGCTATTAGCAGTAATTTTCTGGATAAACTTGGAGGTTTTCATGGCTGTCGCTGCCAACAAACGTTCGGTGATGACGCTGTTTTCCGGTCCTACTGACATCTACAGCCACCAGGTACGTATCGTTCTGGCTGAGAAAGGTGTTAGCGTTGAAATTGAGCATGTTGAAACGGATAACCTGCCTCAGGATCTGATTGACCTCAACCCCAATCACAGCGTACCGACCCTGGTTGACCGCGAGCTGACGCTGTGGGAATCCCGCATCATCATGGAATACCTTGATGAGCGTTTCCCGCACCCACCTTTGATGCCGGTTTACCCGGTTGCGCGTGGTGAAAGCCGTCTGTACATGCACCGCATTGAGAAAGACTGGTATTCCCTGATGAACGTGGTGATGAACGGCTCCGCACAGGAAGCGGAAGCAGCGCGTAAGCAGCTGCGCGAAGAGCTATTGAGCATCGCCCCGGTATTTACCCAGAAGCCTTTCTTCCTGAGCGATGAGTTCAGCCTGGTAGACTGCTACCTGGCTCCGCTGCTGTGGCGCTTGCCGCAAATGGGCATTGAGCTGACAGGGGCGGGTTCCAAAGAGATGAAAGGGTATATGACCCGCGTCTTTGAGCGCGATTCCTTCCTGGCCTCTTTGACCGAACCTGAGCGCGAAATGCGTCTGCAGACCCGAGGCTAATTGATGGATATGTCGCAGCTGTCGCCGCGCCGTCCTTATCTGCTGCGGGCCTTTTATGAGTGGCTGCTGGATAATCAGCTCACTCCACACCTGGTGGTAGATATTACGCTGCCGGGTGTACAGGTTCCGATGGAGTACGCGCGAGACGGGCAAATTGTGTTGAACATCGCGCCGCGTGCCGTAGGGAATCTGGAGCTGGCAAATGACGAAGTGCGCTTTAACGCGCGTTTCGGCGGTGTGCCCCGTCAGGTAAACGTGCCTATGGCCGCCGTTCTGGCTATCTATGCGCGTGAGAATGGCGCGGGCACCATGTTTGAGCCGGAAGCGGGCTACGATGAAGACGTGGAAAGCCACAACGATGACCAGCCCGCAGTCGGCGAGTCTGAAACAGTTATGCAGGTTATTGACGGCGATCGCCCGGATCACGGCGATGATGACAATAGCCCGGATGACGATCCGCCGCCGCCTCGCGGTGGCCGCCCCGCACTGCGCGTGGTGAAATAACAAAAAAAGCCAGTCGAAAGACTGGCTTTTTTATGGAGTAATGACGGGGAATCTGGCGGCCGAAGCCGCCAAATTTATAACGCTTACACCTCGAGGAAGTTCAGGATCCCGTCTGCGGCTTTACGTCCTTCGGCAATGGCTGTCACCACCAGATCGGAACCGCGAACCGCATCGCCACCGGCGAAGATTTTTGGATTGCTGGTCTGGAAAGCGTTCTCGCTGCCTTCTGGCGCGATAATACGGCCCTGGCTGTCCAGCTCAACGCTGTGCTGCTCCAGCCATGTCATGCTGTGAGGACGGAAACCAAAGGCCATCACTACGGCATCGGCAGGCAGTACGTGTTCGGAACCGGCGACGATCTCCGGGCGACGACGGCCATTAGCATCCGGCGCACCCAGTTCAGTTCGGGCTACTTTCACACCGCAAACCCGGCCATTAGCGTTAATTTCCACGCCCAGCGGCTGCAGGTTGAACTGGAACTCCACGCCTTCTTCACGCGCGTTTTTCACTTCGCGTTTGGAGCCAGGCATGTTTTCTTCGTCACGACGGTAGGCACAGGTCACATGGGTTGCACCCTGGCGCACTGAAGTACGCACACAGTCCATAGCGGTGTCACCGCCACCCAGCACGACAACGCGTTTGCCTTCCATGCTGACATACGGTTCTTCAGTGGTTTCGCTGAAGCCCATGATCTGCTTGGTATTTGCGATGAGGAACGGCAGGGCGTCATAAACGCCCGGCGCGTCTTCATTTTCAAGGCCACCGCGCATGGACTGATAGGTACCGACGCCGAGGAACACGGAATCGTATTCCCCAAGCAGCTCGTCCATCTGAACATCGCGGCCCACTTCGGTATTGAGTTTGAATTCAATCCCCATCCCGCTGAAGATCTCGCGACGCTTGGTCATTACCTCTTTTTCCAGCTTAAAGGCCGGAATACCGAAGGTCAGCAGACCGCCGATTTCAGGATGTCGGTCGTAAACCACCGCTTTCACGCCGTTACGCGCCAGAACGTCTGCACAGGCGAGTCCCGCGGGACCAGCCCCGATGATCGCCACGCGCTTACCGGTTTGCTTCACGCCGGTCAGGTCTGGCTTCCAGCCCATCTCAATCGCTTTATCGTTGATATAGCGCTCGATGTTGCCGATGGTCACTGCCCCGAACTCGTCATTCAGCGTACAGGAACCTTCACAAAGACGGTCCTGCGGGCAAACTCGACCACACACTTCCGGCAGGCTGTTGGTCTGGTGAGACAGCTCGGCGGCCTCAATGATGCGACCCTCATTGGCCAGTTTTAGCCAGTTTGGAATGTAGTTATGAACCGGGCACTTCCACTCGCAGTACGGGTTGCCGCAGGAGAGACAGCGGTCGGCCTGCGCCTTGGCCTGCCCCTCAGAGAACGGCTCGTAGATTTCCACAAATTCAATTTTGCGGATCTTCAGCGGCTTCTTCGGCGGATCAACGCGCTGCAAGTCGATAAATTGATAAACGTTTTGACTCATCGTGACCTCTTACTGCGCCTGCACCCGCAGCTCAGCTGCGGAACGACTGCGGTGACCCAACAATGCTTTGACATCACTGGACTTCGGTTTAACCAGGGTGAATTTCGAGGCGAATGCCGGCCAGTTGGCCAGGATCTCTTCACCGCGCTGGGAGCCGGTCAGCTGAACGTGCTCGGTGATCATGCCGCGCAAATGCTCTTCATGAATCGCCAGCTCTTCCACATTCAGTAATTCAACCAGTTCCGGGTTTACGCGTTTGCGGAATTCACCGTCTTCGTCCAGTACGTAGGCGAAACCGCCCGTCATACCAGCCCCGAAGTTAACCCCCGTTTTGCCCAGAATACAGACGATACCGCCGGTCATATATTCACAGCCGTTATCGCCGATGCCTTCAACCACGGTAATCGCGCCGGAGTTACGCACTGCGAAACGCTCACCGGCACGGCCTGCGGCATACATCTTCCCGCCGGTGGCGCCGTACAGGCAGGTGTTGCCGATAATGGTCGCCTCGTGGCTGCGGAAGGCTGAGCCTACCGGCGGACGCAGAGAAATCAGCCCGCCCGCCATGCCTTTGCCGACATAGTCGTTGGCATCGCCGGTCAGATGCAGCTCAACGCCGCCCGCGTTCCAGACGCCGAAGCTCTGGCCTGCGGTACCGTTAAAGTGCGCCTTGATTGGGTCAGACGCCAGGCCCTGATCGCCGTGCTGCTGAGCGATGTAGCCGGAGAGCGAAGCCCCGATCGAACGGTCGGTGTTGCGGATATCAAACCAGAAGGTTTTGCTCTGTTTGTCGTCCACATACGCCTGCGCCTGGTTCAGCAGCTGTGCGTTAAGGTCGCCCTTATCAAACGGCGGGTTATGCTCGGTGCAGTACACCGCTTTGCCCGGCATCGGTTCAGCCGTTTTCAGAAGAGCGGATAGATCCAGCTTCTGTTGTTTAGCCGTGAACCCGTCCAGCTCTTTCAGCAGATCGGTGCGGCCAATCAAATCAACCAGACGCTTCACGCCCAGCAGCGCCATCAGTTCGCGGGTTTCGCGAGCAATGAATTCAAAGTAGTTGGTCACTTTGAACGGCAGGCCGTGGTAATGGTTTTTACGCAGCTTGTCATCCTGAGTTGCAACGCCGGTAGCGCAGTTGTTCAGGTGACAAATTCGCAGGTATTTACAGCCCAGAGCAACCATTGGCCCGGTACCGAAGCCGAAGCTTTCTGCCCCAAGAATGGCCGCCTTAATGATGTCGAGGCCGGTTTTCAGGCCGCCGTCCACCTGCAAGCGAATCTTATGACGCAAGCCGTTAGCAACCAGCGCCTGCTGGGTTTCCACCAGACCAAGCTCCCACGGGCAGCCCGCGTATTTCACGGACGACAGTGGGCTTGCGCCGGTGCCGCCGTCGTAGCCGGCAATGGTAATCAGGTCGGCATAGGCTTTGGCTACGCCTGTTGCGATGGTGCCGACGCCCGGTTCGGAAACCAGCTTCACGGAAATCATCGCCTTGGGATTAACCTGTTTCAGGTCGAAAATCAGCTGCGCCAGATCCTCGATAGAGTAGATATCGTGGTGAGGCGGAGGTGAAATCAGCGTTACGCCCGGCACGGAATAACGCAGCTTGGCGATATAAGGCGTTACTTTATCGCCCGGCAGCTGGCCGCCTTCGCCCGGCTTCGCGCCCTGCGCGACTTTGATCTGGATAACGTCGGCATTGACCAGATAAGCAGGCGTCACGCCGAAACGACCGGAAGCAACCTGCTTGATACGGGACACTTTATTGGTGCCGTAGCGCGCCGGATCTTCACCGCCTTCGCCGGAGTTAGAGTTCCCGCCGATGCTGTTCATCGCTTCAGCCAGGGATTCGTGTGCTTCCGGGCTCAGGGCGCCGATGGACATTGCCGCGGTATCGAAGCGTTTGAACAGTTCGGTCGCTGGCTCAACGTCTTCAATCTTGATTGATTCGTCCTGCGGATTCAGCGCAAGCATATCGCGCAGCGTCGCAACCGGGCGCTCGTTAACCAATTTCGCATACTGCTGATAGTCGCTGTACTCGCCGCTTTGTACCGCTTTTTGCAGCGTCTGCACCACGTCCGGGTTGTAGGCATGGTATTCCCCACCGTGGACGAACTTCAGCTGGCCGCCTTGATCAAGCGGTTTACGTACCAGCCAGGCACGTTTGGACAGGTTCAGCAGATCCTGCTGGAAGTCACTAAAGCCCGCGCCGCCGATACGGCTGACCGCACCCTGGAAGCAAAGCTCGGACACTTCTTTGTGCAGACCGACGGCTTCAAACAGCTTAGAGCAACGGTAGGAGGCGATAGTCGAGATGCCCATTTTGGACATGATCTTGTACAGCCCTTTATTGATGCCGTTGCGGTAGTTCTGCATCACGGTGCGGTAGTTTTTGTCGATAGCGCCGTTATCGACCAGCTTCGCCAGGGTTTCATAGGCGAGGTACGGGTAGATAGCCGTTGCCCCGAAACCGAGCAGCACGGCAAAGTGGTGCGGGTCACGGGCGCTGGCGGTCTCAACAATGATGTTGGCGTCACAGCGCAGGCTCTTCTCGACGAGACGCGTCTGGATAGCGCCCACGGCCATCGGGGCCGGAACCGGCAGGCGATTTTTGGCAATATTACGGTCGGACAGCACCAGCAAGACGGTGCCGTTACGTACCATGCGTTCAGCTTCGTCGCAAAGTGCCATCACGGTTTCGTGCAGCGACTTCTCTGTCACGTCATAGGTGATGTCGAGCGTATCGGCGCGATAATGCTCTTCTTCCAGCGTGGTGAGCTGCTGGAAATCAGACCACAGCAGAATTGGCGATTTGAAGCTCAGGCGGTGCGCCTGGCCTTCTGCCTCGCAGAAGACGTTCATTTCGCGGCCGATGCTGGTGGCCAGGGACATGACGTGCGCTTCACGCAGCGGGTCGATTGGCGGGTTTGTCACCTGCGCAAACTGCTGACGGAAGTAGTCGTAAATAATGCGTGGCTGGCTGGAAAGCACGGCGAATGGGGTATCATCGCCCATTGAGCCCACGGCTTCCTGGCCATTTTCGCCCAGCACGCGGATCACTGAATCCAGCTCTTCGCTGCTGTAGTTAAACTGTTTCTGGTAGCTGGCAAGCGTGTCGTCATCCAGTTCCCGCGAGCCCACTTTTTCATCCGGCAGATCTTCAAACGGCACCAGGCGGCGAACGTTGTTCTCCATCCACTCTTTATAAGGATGGCGGCTTTTCAGCTCAGCATCGGTTTCGGCGGAATGCAGAATGCGCCCCACGCGGGTATCAATAACCATCAGTTCGCCCGGACCAACGCGGCCTTTCTCAACCACTTCATCCGGCTGGTAGTCCCAGATCCCGACTTCAGAGGCGCAGGTAATGAGCTTGTCTTTGGTTATCACGTAGCGTGCCGGACGCAGGCCGTTACGGTCCAGGTTACAGGCGGCGAAGCGCCCGTCGGACATCACGATACCGGCCGGGCCATCCCACGGCTCCATGTGCATGGAGTTAAAGTCGAAGAAGGCACGCAGCTCAGGATCCATGTTTGGGTTGTTCTGCCATGCTGGCGGAACCAGCAGACGCATGGCGCGCACGATATCCATCCCGCCCGCCAGCAGCAGCTCAAGCATGTTATCCATGGAACTGGAGTCGGAACCGGTTTCGTTTACGAACGGTGCGGCATCGTGCAGATCGGGGATCAGCGGCGTCTGGAATTTATAGGTACGGGCGCGTGCCCATTGGCGGTTACCGGTGATGGTATTGATTTCACCGTTGTGGGCCAGATAACGGAACGGCTGAGCCAGCGGCCAGCGCGGCACGGTGTTGGTGGAGAAACGCTGGTGGAACAGGCAAATGGCCGATTCCAGGCGCAGGTCCGCCAGGTCCAGGTAGAAGCGCGGCAGATCTGCCGGCATACACAGGCCTTTATAAATGTTCACCAGGTTAGACAGACTGCAGATATAGAAGTCTTTATCTTCCTGGATACGTTTTTCGATACGGCGACGGGCGATAAACAGGCGGCGTTCCATATCACGCGGACGCCAGCCCGCGGGTGCGTTAACGAAAATTTGTTCAATACGTGGCAGAGAGGAGAGGGCGATTTCACCGAGCACGTCTTTATTCACCGGCACTTCACGCCAGCCAACAATAGACAGGGTTTCGTTTTGCAGCTCTTCTTCAACAATGCGGCGGCTGGCGCGGGCAAGCGCGTCATCCTGGTTCAAGAAAATCATGCCAACGGCATAGTTCTTGGCCAAACGCCAATGGCGTTCTTCTGCAACAATGCGGAAGAAACGATCGGGTTTTTGCAGCAGCAGACCACAGCCATCGCCGGTTTTACCGTCGGCAAGGATGGCACCACGGTGCTGCATACGGGCTAGCGCGTGAATAGCGGTACGCACTACCTTGTGGCTAGGTTCGCCTTCTATGTGGGCGATCAGGCCGAAACCACAGTTATCCTTCTCAAGGGATTTATCGTACAACATATCAGTGAACCTCCCCAGGCTCTACGTTACTCCCAACCGTTTGCGCATGGACGCAGCAAGGGCATGGCGACGGGGTTTGCGCATCTTACGCTTGCCTCGCGTGTCGCCCTCTTAATGTCCAACGCATCCGGTGTCACAAGTGTTGAGGACTTGCTTTAGAGGGAATCTCAATTACTGCATAAATATGATGGGCACAGAACCCATCCAGAAAGCTTCCAGCGGATTTCCAACTTATCGGGAAAGAGCACACAGGTCAAATGGCATTCTTATTTATACAGAATTGTACTAAGAGTAGGGTAACGATATGAATATAATGGAATTTTTAGCTTTTTTTCCTGCGGCGATGGCTCGGCGAACGCCGGGCGTTCTGTGATCGTCCTCACTATCCTAAAGCGCTTGAAACTCCAGACCATGCTGGCATGAGTGGTATTGCCAGCATGATATGCTGCTTAACCCCCGTGGAGTGCAGCATGCCACTGTTTTTAACCCCTCGTCATATTCTTTAAATAAAGGGCAACGTCATAAGGAAAAGTAATCAAGTCCGACGTGAATAGAGTTGCACTTATTCTGGGTTTTTATGCAATAGGTAAGGCTGCGCCGAAGCGATTGATCCAGGTCATCGCCGGTGCGAGAAGAAAATGGCAGGCTAGGCCCCTTTTTCGGGACGGCCCATCAGATTATGCAGTTACAGAAATTAGTCAATATGTTTGGCGGCGATCTCTCTCGTCGCTATGGGCAAAAAGTCCATAAACTCACGCTGCATGGCGGTTTCAGTTGCCCTAATCGCGACGGCACTATCGGGCGAGGCGGCTGCACTTTTTGCAACGTGGCCTCTTTTGCAGACGAAGACCAGCAGCATAATTCCATTGCCGAACAGCTCGCACACCAGGCTAGCCGGGTGAATCGCGCTCAGCGTTATCTGGCCTATTTCCAGGCCTATACCAGCACCTGGGCTGAGGTGCAGGTGCTGCGGTCGATGTACCAACAGGCGGTGAGCCAGACCAGCATTGTGGGGCTGTGCGTCGGAACCCGGCCTGACTGCGTGCCCGACAGCGTGCTGGATTTACTCAGCGATTATCATGCACAGGGCTATGAAGTGTGGCTGGAACTGGGGTTGCAGACGGCGAATGACAAAACGCTGCATCGGATTAACCGTGGGCACGACTTCGCTTGTTATCAGGAGACTACATGCCGGGCCCGGGCGCGAGGTTTAAAGGTTTGCGGCCATCTGATTGTCGGTTTGCCCGGTGAAGGCCAGCAGCAATGTATGGATACGCTGGCGAAGGTGGTTGAAACCGGCGTGGACGGCCTGAAGCTGCACCCTTTGCATATCGTGGACGGCAGTACGATGGCCAAAAGTTGGCGAGCAGGTCGCCTGGAGGGGATTGCGCTGGATGAGTACGTCGTCACTGCGGGAGAAATGATTCGCCATACGCCGCTTGATGTGGTGTTCCATCGCATTTCGGCTCACGCCCGGCGTCCAACCTTACTTGCGCCTTTATGGTGTGAGAACCGCTGGGCCGCTATGGTCGATATAAACCGGTATTTGCTGGCGCACGGCGCGCAGGGCTCGGCGCTGGGAACACCGTGGGATCTCTCAGTTCTATCGTAAATCCTGAGCCCGGTTCCTTTTTGCGGTATATTTAGCGCATCCAAGACGAAGGAATCGTTCCATGAAGCAAATTCGGTTATTGGCGCAGTATTACGTTGATCTTATGGTGAAGCTGGGGCTGGTCCGCTTCTCCCTGCTGCTGGCCTCGGCGCTTGTCCTGCTGGCGATGGTGGTGCAAATGGCCGTCACCATGCTGCTGCGCGGCCAGGTTGAAAGTATCGACGTTGTTCGCTCTATCTTCTTTGGTTTGTTGATTACCCCCTGGGCGGTTTACTTCCTGTCGGTTGTTGTAGAACAGCTCGAGGAGTCCAGGCAGCGGCTGTCGAAGCTGGTGGAGAAGCTGGAGGAAATGCGCGAGCGCGACCTCATTCTCAACGTGCAGCTGAAGGACAATATCTCCCAGCTAAATCAGGAAATCGCCGACCGTGTAAAAGCCGAGGCTGAGCGCCAGACCATGCTGGAGCAGCTTAAAGTTGAGATGCAGGAGCGTGAAGAGACGCAGATCCGGCTCGAACAGCAATCCTCTTTCCTGCGTTCTTTCCTCGATGCTTCTCCCGATCTGGTCTTCTACCGCAATGAAGATCGGGAGTTTTCAGGCTGTAACCGGGCGATGGAACTGCTGACCGGTAAGAGCGAGAAACAGCTGATTCACCTTAAGCCGCAGGACGTTTATTCTGCAGAAGCCGCTGATAAAGTGCTGGAAACCGATGAAAAAGTGTTCCGCCACAATGTGTCTCTGACCTATGAGCAGTGGCTGGATTATCCGGATGGGCGCAAAGCCTGTTTTGAAATTCGTAAAGTGCCTTACTACGACCGCGTCGGTAAACGCCACGGGCTGATGGGCTTTGGCCGCGATATTACCGAGCGTAAACGCTACCAGGACGCACTGGAACGTGCGAGCCGGGATAAGACCACCTTTATCTCTACCATCAGCCACGAGCTGCGTACGCCGCTTAACGGCATTGTCGGCCTGAGCCGCATTCTGCTGGACACCGATCTCACCGCCGAGCAGACCAACTATCTGAAAACGATTCATGTCTCTGCCATCACGCTTGGCAATATTTTCAACGATATTATCGATATGGATAAGCTCGAGCGCCGCAAAGTGCAGCTCGATAACCAGCCGGTTGATTTCACCAGCTTCCTGGCCGATCTGGAGAACCTCTCCGGGCTTCAGGCTCAGCAGAAAGGGCTGTCGTTTGTGATGGACCCAACACTACCGCTGCCGCATAAGGTAGTAACGGACGGAACGCGCTTACGCCAGATCCTCTGGAACCTGATCAGCAATGCCGTGAAGTTCACGCCGAAAGGGGGATTGGTCACGGTGCGCGTTCGTTATGAAGAAGAGAGCTGTCTGCGCTTTGAGGTTCAGGACTCCGGGATTGGTATTCCGGTGGACGAGCAGGACAAAATTTTTGCTATGTACTATCAGGTCAAAGACAGTCACGGCGGCAAGCCGGCGACCGGAACCGGGATTGGGCTTGCGGTTTCTCGCCGTCTGGCGAAAAGCATGGGCGGAGACATCACCGTCACCAGCAAGCCGGGTGAAGGATCGCTGTTCACGCTGACCGTTCATGCACCGAGCGTGGCGGAGGAAGTAGAAGACACGCTTGAAGATGACGATATGCCGCTGCCGGCGCTGCACGTACTGCTGGTAGAGGATATTGAGCTTAACGTTATCGTCGCGCGTTCGGTACTTGAGAAGCTGGGCAACAGCGTGGATGTAGCAATGACCGGTAAAGACGCGCTGGAAATGTTTATGCCGGGTGAATATGACCTTGTGCTGCTGGATATCCAACTGCCGGATATGACCGGCCTGGATATCTCCCGCGAACTGAATAAGCGTTTTAGCAAAGATGAGCTGCCGCCGCTGGTGGCGTTAACGGCCAATGTGCTGAAAAACAAGACTGAGTATCTTGAGGCCGGGATGGACGATGTGCTGAGTAAGCCGCTCGCCGTGCCGGCCTTGATGTCGATGATCCAAAAATTCTGGGATAACCAGATAACGGACAAGGAGCCTACGGTGACAAAAGTCGATAGTGAAAAACAGCAAGCGTTACTCGATATTCCGATGCTCGAACAATATATCGAGCTGGTGGGGCCAAAACTCATTACCGATGGCCTGGCGATGTTTGAAAAAATGATGCCGGGTTATTTAGAGGTTCTCGATTCCAATATGACCGCGCGGGATAACAAAGGCGTGGTGGAAGAGGGGCACAAAATAAAAGGCGCGGCGGGTTCCGTTGGTTTGCGGCATTTACAGCAAGTTGCCCAGCAAATTCAATCTCCGGACTTACCTGCGTGGTCTGATAATGTCGGTGAATGGATCGAAGAGCTGAAACAAGAGTGGCAACATGACGTTAGCGTATTAAAGGCGTGGGTTGCTGACGCTGGAAAAAAATGACCCCGGCCAGGCCGGGGTGCGCGAATACTGCGCCAACACCAGGGAAAACAGGGTTGCGCCTTTTTTAGCGTTGAATTATCGAATGGCACAACCAGCAATTCGCGGGCTGTCAGCCATATAAGATAGCAAACCTTATAATATTTGTTACGTGAATCAGTAAAATATGTGAAGCATAGCGATCAAATTAACCTGGTTGAGACTGATTCACCCGGAACGATAAGGAACTGACGGATGAAAAAAATAGGTGTAGTGCTGAGCGGCTGTGGGGTTTATGACGGCAGTGAGATTCATGAAGCCGTATTGACGCTGTTGGCCATTTCTCGCGCAGGGGCGGAAGCGGTTTGCTTCGCGCCGGATAAACCCCAGTCGGATGTGATCGATCATTTAACCGGTGAGCCTGCGACAGAGACGCGCGGCGTTCTGGTGGAAGCTGCGCGTATTACTCGCGGCAATATTCAACCTTTACGTGAAGCTTTGTCAGAAAACCTCGACGCATTGATCGTGCCTGGGGGGTTTGGCGCGGCGAAAAACCTAAGCACCTTTGCTTCACAGGGCGCTGATTGCGAGGTTGACGCCGATCTCCGTCGCCTGGCCCGGGAATGTCACGACCAGGGCAAGCCCCTCGGCTTTATGTGTATTGCCCCGGCGATGTTGCCAAAGATTCTGGATATGCCTCTGCGCCTGACCATCGGCACCGACATCGATACCGCTGAGCTGCTGGAAGCCATGGGGGCAGAGCACATCCCTTGCCCGGTAGACGATATCGTGGTGGATGAAGAACAGAAAGTTGTCACAACGCCTGCTTACATGCTGGCGCAAAACATCGCTGAAGCCGCCGTGGGGATCGACAAGCTGGTTGCCCGCGTGCTGGAACTGAGCGCATGAGTAAAGGGCGTTTCGCGCCGTGGCAGTGGGTTAAGCGCTGGCTGCTGAAAGCTTTTCTGGCGGTTTTGGCCGTGTGGTTCATGGGCATCCTGGCTTTCCGCTTCCTCCCGGTGCCTTTTTCCGCGGTGATGGTAGAACGGCAGTTCAGCGCGTGGTTTAGCGGCAACTTCGGTTACGTTGCCCATTCTGACTGGGTTTCCATGGATGATATTTCGCCGTGGATGGGACTGGCGGTGATCGCCTCTGAGGATCAAAAGTTTCCGGAGCACTGGGGCTTTGATACCGATGCCATAGAAAAGGCGCTGGCCCACAATGAACGAAATGAAAAAAGGGTGCGAGGTGCCTCGACGCTTTCCCAACAAACCGCAAAGAATTTATTTCTGTGGGATGGGCGAAGCTGGCTACGTAAGGGGCTGGAAGCCGGCCTCACGGTGGGACTTGAAACGGCGTGGAGCAAGCGACGTATTCTGACTGTTTATCTCAATATTGCCGAATTTGGTGAAGGCGTTTTCGGCGTTGAAGAAGCCTCCCGTCGCTACTTCAACAAGCCAGCCAGCCGCCTGACGCCGGCCGAAGCCGCGCTGTTGGCTGCCGTCCTGCCTAACCCGATTCGTTTTAAAGCCAATGCGCCCTCAGGCTATATTCGCCAGCGCCAACAGTGGATTTTACGGCAAATGCGTCAGTTGGGCGGCGAATCTTTCCTTGAACAGCATAATTTGAATTAAGTCGTTGCGGCTTTATCGCCGCCGCGCTCAGCGCACTTCCGCCGTCTCCACGACAGGGTAAAACGCTATGATGACCTCTTGCCTGAAAGAAGATACCGCCCGGCAAATTGTCCAGCGCACCATGAACATTATCGATCACTCGGTGAATGTGATGAGCGAACAGGGCGTGATTATTGCCTCCGGCGATCCTCGTCGTCTGCATCAGCGTCATGAAGGTGCTGTGCTGGCCCTGACGGAAAACCGTACCGTGATTATTGATGAAGCCTCTGCCCGGCGCCTTAAAGGGGTTAAACCCGGCATTAATCTGCCCATTGTCTTTCGCCAGAAGATTGTTGGTGTCGTGGGTATTTCCGGTGAGCCAGAGAAAGTGCAGGCTTACGCCGAACTGGTCAAAATGGCGGCCGAGCTGATTCTTGAGCAGGCGGAAATGCTTGAGCAAAATCAGTGGGAAAAGCGCTACCGGGAGCAACTCGCCGCCCAGATTATCTCCGGGCAGCAACGTTTGGTGGAACTGCGCCCGATGGCCAGCGGGCTTGGCATCGATCTTGAACTGCCCCGCATTGCGCTGATGATTAATTTTCCGTCTCAGGACGTTTTGCGCCAGCGGGAGTTGCTGGAGCGCCTCTGCAGTTACGACGGCCAGGCGCTCGTGACGCCCTTCGGCTTTGAACAAATCGCCATGCTACTGCCCCTGGCCGGAGGGCGAGTCGAGGAGCGGCAGGCATTGCTGAAAAAGGCGCTGCGTAAACTTCATTCTCAGCTGCTGGAGCATTTTGAGGTCACCCTTTCAGTCGGTGGTATCTTCGAGGGCGACGATGCGCTACGGCGCTCCTGGCTTAGTGCCGTCGCGCTGCATGAGATGGCCTTACGGCAAAGAATTGGTCGGTCGATTGTGTACTATCAGGATCTTTTATTGCCGGTACTTCTCAATGGGCTTTCCGGCACATGGCAGGCTGATGAAATCGGTGCGGCGTGGAAAACACTTTGTGAAGCTGACACAAAAGGCGTATTGCGCCGTACGCTGCGCTGCTATTTTGAACAGAATTGTGATCTGTCTCAAACGACAAAATTGCTGCATATCCACGTCAATACATTGCGCTACCGGCTAAGTAGAATAGAGTCGATAACGTCTTTAGATATTAATAAGTTAGATTCAGTTCTTCAGCTGTTTATTGGCATGCAGCTTAGTGACTGATTTGTAGCAATCTACAAAAAAGCGTTTCTTTCGCCGCCCATTTTCTGGCGTTTTCTCTCAAGCTATTCACCGCCCGCTCAGGGTAATGTCCCGCCGTACCCTTCTATCTCCCTAAAAAAATCAAAACAGGAGTGATATATGACCACGGTTTCGGCTCTGGGCGCCCTGGTGGCGCTGGTTGTTTCTATTGTTCTTATTTTGCGCAAGGTTCCTCCTGCCTACGGCATGATTGCCGGCGCTCTGGCTGGCGGGCTGGTCGGGGGTGCCGACTTAGTCCAGACGCTTTCGTTGATGATTACCGGGGCGCAGGGGATCACCAATGCGGTACTGCGTATCCTCGGGGCAGGCATACTGGCGGGGGTGCTGATTGAATCCGGGGCCGCCAATACAATTGCCGAAACCATTGTCCGTAAGGTGGGTGAAAAACGAGCGCTGTTCGCTCTGGCGGTGGCGACCATGCTGCTGACTGCCGTCGGCGTATTTATCGATGTGGCCGTGATCACCGTGTCACCTATTGCCCTCGCGATTGCTCACCGGGCCGATATTTCGAAAATGGCTATTCTGCTGGCGATGATTGGCGGCGGTAAGGCCGGTAATGTTATGTCGCCCAATCCTAATACGATTGCGGCGGCCGACGCTTTTCACGTTCCGCTCACAGATTTAATGATGGCCGGCGTGGTGCCGGGCCTGTTTGGCCTGGTGCTGGCCTACTTCCTGGCGAAACGATTGCAGCATCGGGGCTCCAAAGTTGCTATCAATGAACTGATTGCCGGGGAAAAAGAGAAGGCTTTGCCCGCATTTGGCGCGGCAATAGCGGCTCCGCTGGTGGCTATCTGCCTGCTTGCTCTTCGTCCTATCGCCGGCATCAATATCGATCCGCTGGTTGCCTTGCCGATAGGCGGCCTGATTGGGGCTATAGTGATGGGGCAGGGGCGGCAAGCAAACCATTTTATGGTGTCTGGACTGGCGCGCATGTCTCCGGTGGCAATTATGCTGCTGGGGACCGGGACGCTGGCCGGCATTATCGCCAACTCCGGGTTGAAGGATGTACTGATTAGCGGTTTAACGGCATCCGGCATGTCGTCCTACCTTCTGGCACCTTTTTCCGGGGCGCTGATGTCAATGGCTACGGCATCAACAACTGCCGGGACGGCGGTAGCTTCTGCGGTGTTTAGCTCAACGCTGGTCGATATGGGTATTTCTGCACTTGCCGGGGCGGCGATGATCCATGCCGGGGCGACGGTGCTCGATCATATGCCGCACGGCAGCTTTTTCCATGCCACAGGTGGCAGCGTTAATATGCAGGTGCATGAGCGCTTAAAGCTGCTTCCCTATGAAACCGCCGTTGGTTTGGCCATCGCTTTTGTTTCAACCCTGATGTTTGGCGTGTTTAATTTAGCGGGTTAATGAGGTAGCCATGAAAATTGTTATTGCCCCCGATTCTTTTAAAGAGAGCCTGAGCGCGATGCAGGTCGCCGAGGCCATTGAACAAGGATTTCGCGCGATTTACCCGAACGCAGAGTATATCAAGCTACCGATGGCCGACGGGGGAGAAGGGACCGTTGAATCAATGGTGGCCGCGACGCACGGACAAATCATCCCGGTAACGGTTACTGGCCCGCTGGGGCTGCCCGTTGAGGCTTTTTTTGGGCTAACGGGCGACGGTGAGACGGCCATCATTGAGATGGCGGCTGCTTCAGGGCTGCATCTGGTGCAGCCCGAAAAACGTAATCCGCTGCTGACCGGCACTTTTGGCACCGGGGAGCTTATCCTGGCTGCACTGGATCGGGGCGCGCGCAAAATCATTATTGGCATCGGCGGCAGCGCGACCAACGACGGTGGCGCCGGAATGATACAGGCTCTGGGGGCCAGATTGAGTGATGAGCAAGGCAATGAGCTTTGTGCTGGTGGTGCCGCCCTGGCTGAGCTTTCAGTGATTGATGTTAGCCAACTGGATCCTCGTCTGTCGCAGTGCGACATTCTGGTTGCCTGTGATGTGGACAACCCGCTGTGCGGTGAACGTGGCGCTTCAGCGGTCTTTGGGCCACAGAAAGGCGCGACGCCCGAACAGGTTAAACAGCTTGATGCCGCCCTGAGGCATTACGGTGAACAGCTGGAGCGCATCAGCGGTAAGGATGTGATTACTGTTGCCGGCACCGGGGCGGCAGGAGGCATGGGGGCATCTTTGTTTGGTTTGCTTAATGCCCGCCTGCAGCCCGGTGTGGAAATTGTCACCGAAGCTTTGCGTCTTGCCGAGGCTGTTCAGGGGGCGGATCTGGTTGTCACCGGGGAAGGGCGTATAGACAGCCAGACCATTTACGGCAAAACGCCGGTAGGCGTGGCGAGGGTGGCTAAGCGTTTTCATGTGCCGGTTATCGCGCTGGCAGGGGGAATGACGGTCGATTACGGCGTCGTGCATCAGCACGGGCTTGACGCTGTTTTCTCCGTACTTAATCGGGTTCAGACACTGCCGGAGGCGTTGGAAAAGGCCGGAGAGAATATTTGCGTGACGGCGCGTAACGTTGCCGCTGTATGGAAAATAGGGCGCGGTTAGTGCCGCGCACACTGCGATTAGTCTTCGTCGAACCCGGCATTGAACAGAGCAATCACGGCAGCCAGTGCTTGCTCTTCTTCCGGGCCAGTGACTTCTATTTCTATGTGGCCTCCTTTGGCGGAGTCCAGCATCAGGAGTGCAATAACGCTGCTGGCTTCAGCTTCGGTACCTGATTCGTTTCTCAGCATCACTTCCGCGTCAAAACTTTGTACCAGCTCAAACAGTTTCATCGCCGGGCGGGCGTGCATGCCCAGCTTGTTGGTGATTTCAACGGTCTGCTTTACGCTCATGTTTTACGTTTTTCCAGCGTGCGGTGACGGGACTGAACGTTCTTACCGCGTGAGCGGAAGTAGTCGGCCAGTTGTTCTGCAATATAAACCGAACGGTGTTTACCGCCGGTACAGCCAATCGCCACGGTCAGGTAGCTACGGTTGTTGGTTTCCAGCATCGGTAACCATAGCTCAAGATAGCTGCGGGTCTGGTAGATAAAATTGTGTACTTCTGTGTGCCTGTCCAGGAAGGCGGCAACCGGGCGGTCCAGACCGGTCATTGGACGCAGTTTAGGATCCCAGTGCGGGTTCGGAAGAAAACGCACGTCGAACACATAATCGGCGTCGATCGGTATGCCATGCTTAAAACCGAAAGACTCGAACACCATCGTTAGCTCGCGTTCGCGTTTGCCCAGCAGGCGAGTACGCAGCATCTCCGCCAGTTCGTGCACCGACATTTCTGAGGTGTCGATGATCAGGTCTGCACGGGATTTCAGCGGTTCGAGGAGATCGCTCTCTTCGTCAATGGCGCTTTCCAGAGAGAGATTTTTACTGGAGAGCGGATGAAGACGGCGCGTATCGCTGTAGCGGCGGATAAGCGTATTACGATCGGCATCAAGGAACAGCAACTGCGGAGAAAAAGCGTCCGGCAAACTGTCCATTGCGTGCTCGAAGATTTCCGGCGACTCCGGCATGTTGCGCACGTCGATGCTGACGGCAGCAGAGATCTGCCGGTCAGCAAGCGTTTTTGCCAGCTCTGGCAACAGGACAACCGGCAGGTTATCCACGCAGTAGAATCCCATATCTTCCAGTGCGCGCAAGGCTACAGACTTCCCTGAACCTGAGCGGCCGCTGACAATCATCAGCACCATGTAATCATTCCCCCGATTTATCTGTCTGATACATCAAACGCGCCGATTATTCGTTTTCGCTGTCGTTATCGACTTCTGTTTCAGTAATTATCTGGTAAAGCTCTTCGTCGCTGCTGGCTGAGCGCAGTCTGCGGCAAATGGTTTTATCCGCCAGACGCTTGGCCACCAGGGAAAGCGTATGGAGGTGGGTTTTTGTCTGGTCAGCCGGCACCAGGAGCGCAAATAACAGGTCGACCGGTTGATTGTCGATGGCATCAAAAGCGATAGGCGTATCCAACTGGATAAACACACCTACGGCCCGGAGCGTATCCTCCTCCAGCTTGCCGTGGGGAATGGCGATGCCGTTTCCTATACCGGTACTGCCCATACGTTCACGGGTCAGAACGGCCTCGAAAACGACCTGCGGCGGAAGGCCAAGCTGTTTTGCTGCCAGTTCGCTGATAATTTCCAGCGCGCGTTTTTTACTCTGGCAGTGGACGCCACTGCGAGTACATTCCTGGTTAAGGACATTGCTCAGTTGTAGAGCGGAATCGTTGTTCATCATAAGTTCACCTAAGCACTTTTTGTGCAAACGGCCCGCTACTTAAGCAGCGGGCCGGCCATATGCACATCGGATGCCCGGATTATCAGTGTTGTTTTAGTTTATCTTTGTGTTTCGTTAACTGTCGGGCCAGTTTATCAATCAGGCCGTCAATCGCCGCATACATGTCCTGGCCTTCGGCGCTGGCATGCAGTTCTCCACCGTTCACATGCAGCGTAGCATCCGCTGTATGGGTGACTTTTTCCACCTTTAATACAATATAGACCTGGTTGATTCTTTCGAAGTACTGCTCCAGTTTGGCAAACTTCGAGTTCAAAAATTCACGCAGTGCCTCAGTGATCTCGACGTTTTGTCCTGTAATGTTGAGCTGCATAGTGTCTTCCTTATCGGTGAAGTCACACCAGCTGTTTACGCTGGTTTGACGGTGGAATGGATAAAGACTCTCGGTACTTCGCAACTGTGCGGCGTGCCACCATAATACCTTGATCTGACAGCATGGAAGTTAACTTACTGTCGCTCAACGGTTTAGCTGGGTTTTCCGCAGCAATTAACTTCTTCACCAGCGCCCGAATCGCCGTGGAGGAGGCCTCACCGCCGCCTTCGGTATTGACGTGGCTGGAGAAGAAATATTTCAATTCAAAGATGCCGCGCGGGCTATGCAAATATTTCTGAGTGGTGACCCTTGAGATAGTCGACTCATGCATGTCCACCGCCTGAGCAATATCGGCCAGCACCATGGGTTTCATGTGTTCTTCACCGTGCTCAAAGAAGGCCTGCTGCTGTTCGACAATGCAGCGGCTCACGCGCAATAACGTATCATTGCGACTTTCCAGACTTTTAATCAACCATTTCGCTTCCTGCAGGTTACTGCGGATGAACTGCGAGTCGCTGTCATTGCGCGTGCTACCGCTCATGGCTGCATACTGCTGGTTGATTTTGAGGCGCGGAATGCTGTCTGCGTTAAGCTCCACAACCCAGCGCGTCAGGTGTTTGCGCACCAGTACGTCAGGAATAACGTACTCTGGTTCACCTGTTTGTATTGACTGGCCTGGGCGGGGATCCAGGGACTGGATAAGGCACATGGCCTCTTTAAGGGCGTCCTCTTTGATTCGGGTGACCCGCATGAGCGTCCGGAAGTCGTGATTCGCCAGCAGATCTAAATGATCGCTCACGATAAGCCGGGCTTCCGCCAGCCATGGCGTCTCTTTAGCGTATTGAGAAAGCTGAATCAGCAGGCAATCGCGCAAGTCCCGCGCTGCAACGCCAACGGGATCAAAACGTTGTATACGTTTGAGGACGGCTTCCACTTCGTCAAGGGTTACATCGTCGTGGCCCAGGCTTTCCAGAATGTCTTCCAGTGGAACGGTGAGATATCCGGTTTCATCGACCGCATCAACGATGGAGGTCGCAATAGCGGCATCCGTATCGGAAAACGGCGTCAAATCGACCTGCCACATCAGGTAGTCTTGCAGTGATTGGGTGGTTTCGCCCTGGTAGACAGGCAGCTCGTCGTCCAGATAGTCAGTGCCCGTTCCAGAAGGGGTACCGGCGGTGTAAATTTCATCCCAACTGGCATCCAGCGGCAGCTCATCGGGCATCTCTTTCTGCTCGAGGGCTTCACGGGTATCCATTGCTTCGCTCTCAGGCATTTCCTGAGTGTCGATCTCATCATGCAGGTCGGTTTGCTCAAGCAATGGATTACTGTCCAGTGCCTGCTGGAGTTCTTGCTGAAGCTCTAACGTTGAGAGCTGTAGCAGACGGATGGCCTGCTGCAGCTGGGGCGTCATAGCAAGTTGTTGGCTAAGCCGTAATTGCAAACCTTGCTTCATGTTCAGAGCAAACGTCCTCAAATAAGTCGTGTAAGACTTCCCACCCTATCAGAGTCTGAACTCTTCGCCCAGATAGACTCGCTTAACTTGCTCGTCTTCAAGGATTTCTTCCGGTGTACCGTGGGCAATCAGGTGCCCTTGACTAACGATATAGGCGCGTTCGCAGACGGCCAGCGTTTCGCGGACGTTATGGTCAGTAATCAATACGCCGAGGCCGCTGTCGCGCAGGTGCTCAATAATGCGTTTGATATCAATGACGGAAATAGGATCAACCCCGGCAAAGGGTTCATCCAGCAAAATGAATTTGGGGTTTGCCGCTAGCGCGCGCGCGATTTCAACACGGCGACGTTCACCGCCGGACAGTGACTGCCCGAGGTTATTACGCAGGTGCGAGATGTGGAATTCTTCCATCAGCTCGTTGGCACGGTCTTCGCGCTGCTCCGAGGTGAGATCGTCACGAATCTGCAGCACTGCCATCAGGTTATCAAACACGCTCAGGCGGCGGAAAATGGACGCTTCCTGCGGCAAATAACCGATGCCGCGACGTGCGCGAGCATGCAGCGGCAGCAGGCTGATATCTTCTTCATCGATAATGATATTGCCTGCATCGCGTGGCACGATACCCACCACCATGTAGAACGTCGTGGTTTTCCCGGCGCCGTTTGGCCCGAGTAAGCCGACGATTTCACCCGATTTAACGGTCAGGCTGACGTCTTCGACTACGCGGCGGCCTTTGTAGGCTTTGGCCAGGTTTTTCGCAATTAAAGTTGCCATAACGAATCAGTTACTCTTTTTCGGTGCCGGTTGCTGGCCGTTCTTGTTTTGCAACTGAGACGGCACCAGCACGGTGGTCACGCGTTTGCCTTTCTCGCTAAACGCCTGCATTTTTTGCTCTTTCACCAGATAGGTGATTTTGTCGCCGGTAATGTTGCTATCCAACTGCTCAAGATAAGCGTTACCAGTCAGTACAACGAAATCTTTGGCCAGTTCGTAATGCATTGTTGAAGCACGGCCTTTTACCGGCTTACCGCTGTCTTGCATTTGATAGAAAGTAGCAGGATTGCCGTAGCCATCAATCACCTCTTTGCCCTGTTCACCCCCCGGGCGAGTAACAACGACTTTATCGGCGTTGATTTTGATACTGCCCTGCGTCACAACCACATTGCCAGTGAAGGTCACAACGTTGCCCTGCATATCGAGAGACTGCTGATCGGATTCGATATGAATGGGTTGATCGGTGTCACCGGTCAGTGCCCAGGCTGACAGAGGTGCGGCAAATAGCGAACCAAGCAGAACAAGTTTAAGGCTGAGTTTGTTTATTTTGGATTTCATAAGAGGTTTTAACCTTTTCAATCAGCTGTGCAGTTTGGCTGCGTAAGTTGCCACGCATTTTCAGGCCACTGGAATTAAATGTGGTGCCGTACAGAGTAACAAGATCGTCAGAAGCGACATCCTGGGTGATTAAATTCACCTGCGCATTATCCGTCGTGATTTTGCGTAGCTGAGAATCAGGCGTTAGCGCTGTGACGATGACGTTCCCGTACAAATAAAGCATTTTATCATCGGTAAGTTTGGCGCGATCCGCATGAATTTCCCAGGTGGCGATTTTATTTTCATCGTACTGGGTCATGACCGGTTTGGTGAACCATGAAATGCCTGTATCGGAGAAGTATTCAACGTGTTGTGCAATAAGCTTATAATTCAACGCGCCTTGCGGGTTGTATACGACCGTCGTGGAGAATTCACTTTGGTAAGTCGGTGAATCGCTGTTAACGGTGACGCTGGGTTCGTCCTTCTCCGTCAGATTCAGGCCGATAAGCACTAATGCCGCAATGGCAAGCAGGAAAATAATCCAACGTCTGGTCTTGCTCATATGGATTGCCCTTTAGCCTCATCAAGCTTGCCTTGTGCCATTAACAAAATATCGCAGATTTCCCGGACAGCGCCTCGCCCACCGCTGATTCTGGTCACGTAATCCGCTTTTGGCGTCAATAACGGGTGAGCATCAGCAACGGCAACGCTTAAACCAACCCGTTCCATGACTGGCCAGTCGATCAGGTCATCGCCAATGTAGGCAACCCGATCGGGAGAAAGGGCAACCTTTGACAGCAGATCGTGGAACGCTACAAGCTTGTCGGATTGCCCTTGATAAAGATGGGTAATGCCCAAGGTTTCGCAGCGATCTTCCAGCAGTTTTGCTTTCCTGCCTGTAATAATGGCGACTTCAATTCCGGAGGTTAGCGCACAGCGAATGCCATAGCCATCGCGTACGTTGAAGGCTTTCAGCTCTTCACCGCTGTTGCCCATGTAAATAAGGCCGTCAGACATCACGCCGTCAACGTCCAGAATCAGCAGGCGAATCTCTTTCGCCCTCGCTATGACCTGCGCGCTTACCGGCCCGTAGCAGGTATTAAGCAGCGCATCATGGTTACTCATTAAGGCTAATCCTTTTTTAAACTACGCCTGCGCGTAGCATGTCATGCATATGTACCACACCCAGCAATTGGTCGCCATCCGCGACCATAACCGAAGTAATATGGCGTGACTGCATCAGGTTTAATGCATCCACGGCCAATGTGCCAGGGCGTACGCGAATGCCACCCGTTGTCATAACATCCGCAATGCGTAAGGTATGTAAATCGACACCCATATCGAACACGCGACGTAAATCGCCATCGGTAAAGATGCCTTCAATTTTCATCAGGTCATTACAGATGACCGTCATCCCCATATTTTTACGGGTGATCTCCAGCAGCGCATCGCGCAAAGAGGCCTCTTTGCTTACGTGCGGGATATCATCGCCAGTGTGCATGATATCGTTGACGCGGAGTAACAGCTTACGACCCAGCGCGCCGCCAGGATGAGACAGTGCGAAATCTTCAGCGGTAAAACCACGGGCCTTCAGCAACGCCACGGCCAGCGCATCGCCCATAACCAGCGTTGCCGTTGTGCTGGAGGTCGGTGCGAGACCGAGAGGGCAAGCTTCCTGAGGCACTTTGATGCACAGATGGATATCTGCCGCGCGGCCCATAGAGCTTTCCGGCCGGGCGGTCATGCAAATAAGCGGCACCTGCAGGCGTTTTAATACCGGGATTAGCGCCAGAATTTCGTTCGACTCACCGGAGTTAGAAATCGCCAGGACGATATCCTGTGCCGTGACCATGCCTAAGTCACCGTGGCTGGCTTCTCCAGGATGCACAAAGAAGGCCGGCGTGCCGGTGCTGGCAAAGGTTGCGGCTATTTTTTTCCCGATGTGACCCGATTTTCCCATCCCCATTACAACAACTTTACCTGGGCAATAGAATATCTTCTCGCAGGCCAGTGAGAAATCTTCGTTGATGTACTGGTCGAGCTGAGCCAGGCCTTCACGTTCAATATTGAGCACGTCTTTGCCCGCTTGTTGAAAGTCAAAACCCGGTGCTAAATCTATATGAGACATAATTCCCGTTTCCGCTTTATCCGACGACAGGTGGCGCAACAAACCACAGCACCACGATCCATATGATGAATCCACATGTTAACAGAGCGCCCGCGAGCTTGCCGATTTGGCGAGGTTTACGCCAGCAGAGCAGGGCAAAAACAGCACTTACCGCTAACATCAGCCAATAATCTCGGGCAAAAGCGAGCGGGTTCAGGTGGCCGGGTGCGAGCAGTGCAGGGAGCCCAAGCACAAACACCACGTTAAAAATATTCGAACCGATGATATTACCAATCGCAATATCATCTTCGCCTTTGCGCGCCCCGGCGATGGCGGTGGCTAATTCTGGCAGGCTGGTACCAATCGCAATGATCGTCAAACCGATAACCAGTTCACTCACGCCAAAATAATGCGCAAGTACCGAGGCATTATCGATAACCATCCGCGTTGCCATCGGCATGATAACCAAAGCAACACCCAGCCATAAAAACGCAACGGACAGGCTGCCTTCCTGAGGAAGTTCGGCCAGTTGCTCTCGCGTCAGACTATCGACGCCCTGCCGCTCGGCAAGGCGGCCTATTCTAATAATAAAGAGTAGATATAACACCGCGATTGTCAGCAGCATGACACCTTCTACCTGCGTCAGCTCGCCATCATAGAGAAACAGACCTGCCGCGGCACTCACCGCCAACATTAGAGGTAATTCCCGGCGTAGAATATCGGAATTAACGGTAAATGGGTGCAGCAGGGCGGCTAGCCCCAGAATCAGCATAATGTTGGTGATATTTGAACCAATCGCTGTCCCGACGGCCAAATCCAGTTGGCCGTGCAGCGCTGACGTGCTGGCGATGATGATTTCAGGAAGCGAGGTGCCGATGCTGACCACCGTCATGCCAATGATCAGCGGCGGGATGCCGATACTACGGCAAAGGATCGCCGCGGCGAAAACTAAACGGTCGGCGCCATAGACCACCAGAAGTAAACCAATAATTAATAGCGCCGTAGCTAACAGCATGAAAAATCCTTTCTTAGGGTATAATCGCCGATCCTGAGGGCCTGAAGGGTCGGGCAAAACGAAGTGCAGCCTGAGCCTGGCGATAAGTCGTAATTCTGACTTTATGCGGCGGAAAAGTAAAACAAATGCCAGCTTTCGCTAACCTGCGCAGGTAATATTCTGTAAAAATGTTGGGTTTTAGCATCTCTTTGAGGCCATGCTTGCGGGCAAACATAAAAAAGGAAGGTCGATGAGTCAGACAGAAGCGAATCTGGTTGAGATCCGTGGGATGAGTTTCTCCCGTGGGGAACGACAGATCTTCGAGAATATTTCGCTGACCGTACCACGCGGCAAGGTGACGGCGATCATGGGACCATCGGGGATCGGTAAGACTACGCTGTTGAAGCTTATCGGTGGGCAGATCCAACCGGACAGCGGCGAGATCCTGTTTGATGGTGAAAATGTGCCGGCGATGTCGCGCTCACGGCTTTTTACCGTCCGCAAACGCATGAGCATGCTGTTTCAATCCGGCGCCTTGTTTACCGATCTTAACGTGTTTGAAAACGTGGCTTATCCCTTGCGCGAACACCTCAAATTGCCGGAACCCTTGCTGCACAGCACGGTGATGATGAAGCTGGAAGCCGTTGGGCTTCGCGGTGCTGCTGATCTTATGCCTTCTGAATTATCCGGCGGAATGGCGCGCCGTGCCGCCCTTGCCCGCGCTATTGCACTTGAACCAGACCTGATCATGTTCGATGAGCCTTTTGTCGGGCAGGATCCTATTACCATGGGCGTGCTGGTTAAGCTTATTTCTGAGCTAAACAGCGCCCTCGGTGTCACCTGCATTGTGGTCTCACACGATGTGCCAGAAGTATTAAGCATCGCTGATTACGCTTATATTGCTGCCGATCAGCACATTGTTGCGCAAGGTAGCCCCGCGGAACTGCGTGAAAACCACGACCCGCGCGTGCGGCAGTTCCTTGATGGGATTGCTGACGGCCCGGTGCCGTTCCGTTATCCAGCCGGGGATTATCAACAAGATTTATTATCTGGAACGAGGAGCTAAACTGCTCATGCTGCTAAATGCACTGGCATCTATCGGGCGACGTGGGATAAAAACCTGCGCCTCGTTCGGACGTGCCGGACTGATGTTATTCAACGCGCTGGTAGGGAAACCGGAGTTTCGTAAGCATGCGCCGTTGCTGGTTCGTCAGCTTTATAACGTCGGCGTACTGTCGATGCTTATCATCATGGTTTCCGGCCTATTCATCGGGATGGTGCTTGGCTTACAGGGCTATCTGGTGCTGACAACTTACAGCGCTGAGTCGAGCCTTGGCATGCTGGTGGCCCTTTCACTGCTCCGCGAGCTTGGCCCGGTTGTTGCCGCGCTGCTGTTTGCCGGGCGTGCGGGTTCCGCATTAACCGCTGAAATTGGCCTGATGCGTGCGACAGAGCAGCTGTCCAGCATGGAAATGATGGCGGTCGATCCGTTGCGCCGCGTCGTCTCGCCACGTTTTTGGGCTGGGGTGATTTCCTTGCCACTGTTAACGCTTATTTTTGTTGCCGTGGGCGTTTGGGGCGGTGCTCTGGTGGGCGTTAACTGGAAAGGTATTGATGCCGGTTTCTTCTGGTCAGCAATGCAAAATGCGGTCTCATGGCGGCTTGATTTGGTTAACTGCGTGATCAAGAGCGTCGTTTTCGCCATTACCGTAACGTGGATTGCGTTATTCAACGGGTACGATGCTATTCCGACCTCTGCTGGGATTAGCCGGGCAACCACGCGCACCGTTGTGCACGCTTCTCTGGCCGTTTTGGGCCTCGATTTTGTGCTGACAGCACTGATGTTTGGGAATTGAGTTCATGCAAACAAAGAAATTTGAAGTTTGGGTTGGTGCTTTTCTGCTGGTCGCGCTGGTCGCCATTATTTTTCTCTGCCTGAAGGTGGCTAACGTCACTTCTCTGCGCAGCGAACCGACTTATCGGGTATACGCGACCTTCGATAACATCGGTGGCCTGAAAATGAGTTCACCGGTTCGTCTTGGCGGCGTGGTAATCGGCCGGGTTGATGGCATCGCCCTCGATCCGAAAACCTACCTGCCTCGCGTAACGCTGGATATCGAGCAGCGCTATAACCAGATCCCGGACACCAGCTCTCTGGCGATTCGCACATCTGGCCTGCTGGGTGAGCAATATATTGCCCTGAACCTTGGTTTTGACGATCCGGAACTGGGATCATCTATGCTGAAAGATGGCAGCACCATCCAGGATACAAAGTCTGCTTTGGTACTTGAGGATCTTATAGGCCAGTTCCTTTACAAGAGCGGCAACGGCGATAATAAGAATTCTGGCGATGCCGAAGCGCATCCTGCAGGCCATACTGATGCCGCACCGCAGTCAGGTACTACGAATTAATTTAAGAGGAACGAACGATGTTTAAGCGTCTTATGATGGTAGCCATGCTGGTAATCGCCCCGTTTGCGATGGCGGCAGACCAGACCAACCCTTACAAATTAATGAACGAGGCGGCGCAGAAGACCTTTGATCGCCTGAAAAACGAGCAGCCTCAAATTCGACAGAACCCGAATTATCTGCGCGATATCGTCGGCCAGGAATTGCTGCCTTATGTACAGGTAAAATACGCTGGTGCGCTGGTATTGGGGCGTTACTACAAAGAGGCAACGCCTGCCCAGCGTGATGCCTACTTCAAGGCTTTCGAAGAGTACCTTAAGCAGGCCTACGGTCAGGCGCTGGCGCTGTATCACGGCCAGACTTACCAAATTGCCCCCGAGCAGCCGCTGGGTAACGCGGATATCGTGGCGATCCGCGTGACGATTATCGATCCAAATGGGCGCCCACCGGTACGTCTTGACTTCCAGTGGCGTAAGAATAGCCAAACCGGGAACTGGCAGGCTTACGATATGATCGCCGAAGGGATCAGCATGATCACTACCAAACAAAACGAGTGGAGCGATCTGCTGCGCACCAAAGGGATTGATGGTTTGACCGCGCAGCTGCAGTCAATTTCAAAGCAGCCAATTACTCTGGACAGTAAAAAGTAATGGCGGAAGAACTGAGCTGGAAACAGGCCGGCGCTACCTTGCACTTTTCCGGCGAGCTGGATGGCGATACCGTTCAACTGCTCTGGCAGCAGCGCGAGAAAGTGGTCGCGGGTATCACCTGTTTTGAACTGAGCGGCTTAACGCGCGTTGATACCGCTGGTTTATCATTACTCATTCACCTGGCCGCCATTGTCACCCGGCAAGGGCGCGAGATTGAGTTGCAGGGCGCCAGTGATAATTTGCGTACCCTGGCTCAACTCTACAACTTGCCAGAAGCACTGTTGCCGCATCTGGCAGGCTAATGATTTCAGCACGTTACTTTCAAAGCCCTCGAACTGTTAAGTTCCGGGGCTTTTTGCTTATTTAAGCTGGCGCCACTTTCCTCTAAGATGTGTGGCTTATCTCATCATTTATTAATCGACGAATAGATACCCCATGGAAAATCATGAAATTCAGACAGTGCTGATGAACGCGCTGCCCCTCCAGGAAGTCCACGTCTCAGGCGATGGCAGCCACTTTCAGGTGATAGCGGTGGGTGAGTTATTCGCCGAGTTAAGTCGCGTCAAAAAACAGCAAACGGTGTATGCCCCGCTGATGGAATTCATCGCTGATAATCGCATGCATGCCGTTTCTATTAAGACCTATACGCCGGAAGAGTGGGCGCGCGACCGCAAACTAAATGGCTTTTGAATCATCGGCTCAGGCTGGTGATAACGTTTTGAATTTAAAAGAGAGCAGTTTCAATGGATAAATTTCGTGTGCAGGGGCCTACCCGCCTGAGTGGGGAAGTAACAATCTCAGGGGCTAAAAACGCCGCGCTGCCGATCCTCTTCGCAGCCCTTCTGGCAGAAGAGCCGGTAGAGATTCAGAACGTGCCAAAGCTGAAAGACATTGATACCACAATGAAGCTGCTGAGCCAGCTGGGTACCAAAGTCGAGCGTAACGGCTCCGTCTACATTGATGCCAGCGGCGTGAATATTTTCTGTGCACCCTATGAGCTGGTTAAAACCATGCGTGCGTCTATTTGGGCGCTGGGGCCACTGGTTGCTCGCTTCGGCCAGGGGCAGGTTTCTCTGCCTGGTGGTTGTGCCATCGGCGCTCGCCCTGTGGATCTGCACATTACCGGTCTGGAGCAGCTCGGCGCGGAAATTAAGCTGGAAGAAGGCTACGTTAAGGCATCGGTGAATGGCCGTCTTAAAGGGGCCCATATTGTGATGGATAAGGTGAGCGTTGGCGCTACCGTCACCATCATGAGTGCTGCAACGCTTGCGGAAGGCAAAACGGTAATTGAAAACGCCGCTCGTGAACCGGAGATCGTCGATACGGCGAATTTCCTCAACACCCTGGGCGCGAAGATCAGCGGCGCAGGCACCGATCGTATTACGATCGAAGGCGTTGCTCGTTTAGGCGGGGGCGTTTATCGCGTACTGCCTGACCGTATTGAAACCGGGACTTTCCTGGTGGCTGCGGCAATCTCTGGCGGTAAAATTCTTTGCCGTAACGCACAGCCAGATACCCTGGATGCTGTCCTGGCGAAACTGCGTGAAGCTGGGGCTGAGGTTGAAACTGGTGAAGACTGGATCAGCCTTGATATGCATGGTCAGCGTCCAAAAGGCGTGACGGTGCGTACTGCTCCGCACCCGGGCTTCCCTACCGATATGCAGGCACAATTCACCCTGTTGAACCTGGTGGCGGAAGGGACGGGTGTTATCACCGAAACTATCTTTGAAAACCGCTTTATGCATGTGCCTGAATTAATTCGTATGGGCGCACACGCTGAAATCGAAAGTAATACGGTTATCTGCCACGGTGTCGAAAAACTTTCCGGCGCCCAGGTGATGGCCACCGATCTGCGTGCATCTGCAAGCCTTGTTCTTGCGGGCTGTATCGCAGAAGGAACAACGGTGGTAGACCGTATTTATCACATTGACCGCGGTTACGAGCGCATTGAAGATAAACTTCAGGCGCTGGGTGCTAAGATTGAACGCGTGAAGGGTAGCGAGTAAGCGACTTTTCATGGTGATAAAAAGCCGGGGCATGCCCCGGCTTTTTTATTGCTGCCGAATCTTTCTGGTTCGGTCGATAAACTCATTGGTCACCGGATCGTGGTAACGTGAAGGCCAAATGACCTGAGGAGCAACACCTAAAGCCTGAGCGATAATAAACTCTCCTTTAGGCCAGGGGCGTGATAACGCATTGGCGAGCGTTGATGAGCTTAAACCTGACTCACGTGATAAAGCGGCAAGCGACGTTCTCTTTTTTCTCAGGCCAGCAATGATGTCAGCCGGATGCCAGTCCACATACTGATTTTCCATAATCTCTCCCTGTAATCTTACAAGCCCTGCTCTGAACTGAGCGATAACACTGGAAATTTATAGCATAAAAATTTCCAAATAATTCCAGTAAGTGAAAGGAATAATAAATTCTGTGTTTTCATCCGCAAATCTTATGAAATCTGATGAAAATGAGAGAGGGAGTTAAGAGGTGAAAATCGATTATGTGATTTATTGGAAACTTTAGCGCGCCATTAAGCGCGCCAAAGTATAGGCTAACGATCGCGCTGTACTGACATGTGGGCTAAAGAGATCAGTGCTTCACGATAGGGGCTGTCGGGAATAACAGAAAGCGCATCGATAGCTTTATCTGCTTCCTCTTCGGCGCGTTGACGAGTCCATTCCAGAGATCCGCAATCTGACATCGCTTTTAGGACGGGCTCTAGCAGGTGTCGGCCATTTCCCTGCTCGATTGCCTCACGGATCATCTGCGCTTGCTCTGCTGAACCGTTGCGCATGGCGTGCAACAGCGGCAGCGTTGGTTTACCTTCGTTCAGGTCGTCGCCTACGTTTTTACCAAGCGTTTGTCCGTCTGAGCTGTAATCCAGCAGGTCATCTATCAGCTGGAAGGCTGTACCCAGGTAACGTCCATAATCCTGCAGCGCTTTTTCCTGAATCTCTGTTGCCCCTGCAAGAATGCCAGAGCATTGGGCAGCGGCTTCAAACAGACGGGCAGTCTTGCTGTAAATGACCCGCATGTAGCTTTCTTCAGTGATGTCGGGATCATTACAGTTCATCAACTGCAACACTTCGCCTTCGGCAATAACGTTCACGGCCTCTGACATCACCTCCAGCACCTTCAACGAACCGAGGCTGGTCATCATCTGAAATGCTCGCGTATAGATGAAATCACCGACCAGGACGCTTGCTGCGTTGCCGAAAGCGGCATTGGCGGTAGCTTTACCACGGCGCATATCTGATTCGTCCACAACATCATCGTGGAGAAGGGTCGCTGTATGTATGAATTCGATCAGAGCCGCAATTCTGACATGCGCCTGCCCTTCATAAGAAAGCGCTCGCGCAGCGAGTACGGCAATCATTGGGCGGATGCGTTTACCGCCGCCGCTGACAATGTAGTAGCCCAACTGGTTGATCAGTTGGACATCTGAATTCAATTGCTCAAGGATTGTCGCATTGACACCCGCCATATCTTGCGCGGTTAACTCATTAATTTTTTCTAAATTCATCGCAAAAGTCTGGCTTTCGTCCTGTTTATTCCACATCCATATGGCATAACGAGAGGGTTGAGGTTCGATACTGTAGTACAGATTGTACTGAAAAAACGAGGCAGATAAACGGTGTGTGTGCTGTTGCGTTTTTTTTCTACGGTAATTCACGATCGGGCTTGTCAAACCCTCACGATTTGCGTAATATTCGCGCCCTATTGTGAATATTTATAGCGCTACCTGAATCCAATGAAAGGCAAGCGCGGAAAGCGGAGTTTTATATGTACGCGGTTTTCCAAAGTGGTGGTAAACAACACCGAGTAAGCGAAGGTCAGACCGTTCGCCTGGAAAAGCTGGACATCGCAACTGGCGAAACTGTTGAGTTCGCTGAAGTTCTGATGATCGCAAACGGTGAAGAAGTCAAAATCGGCGTTCCTTTCGTTGATGGTGGCGTTATTAAGGCTGAGGTTGTTGCTCACGGTCGTGGCGAGAAAGTTAAGATCGTTAAGTTCCGTCGCCGTAAGCACTATCGTAAGCAAGCGGGCCATCGTCAGTGGTTCACTGATGTGAAAATCACTGGCATCAGCGCCTAAGACCTGAGGAGTAGATTAAATGGCACATAAAAAGGCTGGCGGCTCAACTCGTAACGGTCGCGATTCAGAAGCAAAACGCCTGGGTGTAAAACGCTTTGGCGGTGAAACTGTACTGGCTGGTAGCATCATCGTTCGTCAACGTGGTACCAAATTCCACGCTGGCAACAATGTAGGTTGTGGTCGTGACCACACCCTGTTTGCTAAAGCAGACGGTAAAGTAAAATTCGAAGTTAAAGGCCCGAACAATCGTAAATACATCAGCATCGTTGCTGAGTAAGTTTTTCGGTCCGGTAACGGATGAAAGCCCCGCAACGTGTTGCGGGGCTTTTTACATTGTACGCCTGGTAAATTAAAACAGGGAATGGGCATGGGGCAGCAGGCGGGAATCGGTATTCTTTTAGCGCTAACCACGGCGATGTGCTGGGGGGCGTTACCCATAGCGATGAAGCAGGTGCTTCCGGTAATGGCGCCGCCGACCGTGGTCTTTTATCGATTTCTGATGGCCAGTATCGGGTTGGGCATTTTCCTTGCGATTCGGGGGAAATTGCCGCCGCTCAGAATGTTCCGCAAGCCCCGATGGTTAGTGCTGCTGGCGATCGCCACCGGGGGATTGTTTGGCAACTTTCTGCTCTTTAGTTCTTCCCTGCAGTATTTGAGTCCTACTGCGTCTCAGGTTATTGGCCAGCTTTCCCCTGTAGGAATGATGGTGGCGAGCGTAGTGGTGCTGAAAGAGAGAATGCGTGGCACGCAGATTATTGGTGCCATTATGCTCTTGTGTGGACTGGTGATGTTCTTCAACACCAGTCTTGTAGAGATTTTTACCCGCCTGACGGATTACACTCTGGGTGTTATCTTCGGCGTGCTGGCGGCAACGGTTTGGGTCAGCTATGGTGTGGCGCAGAAGGTGCTATTACGCCGGTTAGCCTCGCAGCAGATCCTCTTTTTGTTGTACGCTTTATGTACTATTGCACTTTTGCCGCTGGCAAAACCAGGTGTGATTTTCCAGCTCAGTAGCTGGCAACTGGCATGTCTGGTTTTTTGCGGTCTGAATACGCTGGTAGGATATGGCGCGCTCGCTGAGGCGATGGCGCGCTGGCAGGCCTCCCAGGTTAGCGCCATCATTACGCTAACCCCGTTGTTTACGTTGCTGTTCTCAGACCTGCTGTCTCAGGCCTGGCCCGAGTATTTCGCCATACCGATGCTTAACCTTGTGGGTTATATCGGGGCTCTCGTGGTTGTGGCTGGTGCGATGTATTCCGCGATTGGCCACCGCCTTTGGGGGCGCTGGCATAAAACCGAAACGGTCACACCGGTGCAGCGTTCGGGCGAATGATTTACGGAGAAGTAAGATGAAGTTTGTTGATGAAGCAACGATCCTGGTCGTAGCAGGTGATGGCGGTAACGGCTGCGTTAGCTTCCGTCGTGAAAAATATATCCCGAGAGGCGGCCCGGACGGAGGTGACGGCGGTGACGGCGGTGACGTCTGGCTCGAAGCAGACGAAAACCTGAATACGCTCATCGATTATCGTTTTGAAAAGGCTTTCCGCGCCGAGCGTGGCCAGAACGGCCAAAGCCGCGATTGTACCGGTAAACGTGGGCATGACGTGACTGTAAAGGTCCCCGTCGGTACCCGAGTTATCGATCAGGGCACCGGTGAAACCATGGGCGATATGACGCAGCACGGTCAGAAGCTGATGGTCGCTAAAGGCGGCTGGCACGGTCTGGGTAACACCCGTTTTAAATCCTCCGTCAATCGTACTCCACGCCAAAAAACGATGGGCACGCCGGGTGAAAAACGCGACCTGCAACTTGAACTGATGCTGCTGGCCGATGTGGGAATGCTGGGAATGCCTAACGCAGGCAAGTCTACCTTTATCCGTGCCGTGTCAGCCGCGAAACCAAAAGTGGCCGACTATCCGTTTACCACGCTGGTGCCAAGCCTGGGCGTTGTCCGTATGGATAATGAAAAGAGCTTTGTTGTCGCGGATATTCCGGGGCTGATCGAGGGCGCTGCTGACGGCGCTGGGCTTGGGATTCGCTTCCTGAAGCACCTTGAGCGCTGCCGCGTGCTGCTGCATCTCATTGACATTGAGCCTATCGATGGCTCCGACCCGGTTGAAAACGCCCGTATCATCGTTGGCGAGCTGGAGAAATACAGCGAAAGCCTGGCGTCAAAACCTCGCTGGCTCGTGTTTAACAAAATCGACCTGATGGATAAAGCGCAGGCCGAAGAGAAAGCAAAAGCCATTGCTGAAGCGCTTGGCTGGGAAGATAAATACTATCTTATCTCCGCGGCCAGCCAGATGGGCGTGAAAGATCTCTGCTGGGATGTCATGACCTTCATCATCGAGAACCCGATTGTCGCAGCCGATGTGGCTAAGCAGCCGGAGAAAGTTGAGTTTATGTGGGATGATTACCATCGCCAGCAGCTCGATGAAATGGAAGCTGAAGCTGAAGAAGACTGGGACGACGACTGGGATGACGAAGACGACGAAGGCGTCGAAATCATCTATCAGAAGTAAGTCCAATGAAAAGGCCGGTTTCCCGGCCTTTTTTATTGAATGTTACCGGGAAGCCAGCAGCCGGCATGCAGACCACCTTCTTCGCGGTTACCCAGTTCAAGATGGCCATGGTGAAGCTGAACAATACGCTGCACAATGTTCAAACCTAGCCCGCTGCCGCCATAGCGCTGATCCATACGCCTGAAGGGTTCAGTGATCTGTTGAAGATATTCGGCTTTAATGCCCGGACCGCTGTCGGTGACGCTCAACAGTGTTCCACCCTCTTTTTCCGCCAACGCCACATGAATTTCGCCTTTTTCCGGGCTATATCGGGAGGCATTTTCCAGCAGGTTACGCAGCATCAAACGCAGCAGTACGGCATCGCCCTGAACGGTCAGAGAGGATGCTGCGGGCCAGATGAGCCTTTGCCCGCGTGGTGCAGCCAGTTCTTCCATTTCCATTTTCAGCGGCGCGATGATGTCGCTACTCCAGACCAGCGTATTGTAATGCCCGCTGGCCAACGCTTGCCCGGCGCGAGAAAGCATCAGGAGTTGCTCAATGGTATGCATGAGCTGATCTATTCGGGTCAGCAACATTGGGGCCTGCGTTACCCCATTTTTTGCCATTAATTCCAGATGCAGCCGGAGACCCGCTAGGGGTGTTCTTAGTTCATGCGCCGCATCGGCCGTGAATAAGCGTTCCTGTTGAATGGTATGATCCAGGCGCCCAAGTAGCTGGTTGAGAGAGTTGGTCACCGCCACCATTTCGTCCATATCTGAAAACATGGGCAGGGGAGTGAGGTTGTCGGCGGAACGGTTAGCCAGGCTCGAGCGCAGCTGATTCAGCGGGCGAGTTATCCAGGTAATTGCCCAGAAAGAGAAAAACAGCGTAAAGGCGACCATGACCAAAGAGGGGACTAGCAGAGAGGCAATCGCTTCGCGGATCTCTTTCTCGACCTGCTGGTTTCGGGCCTTCGCGGACAGCGTCTCACTCACTAAAAAGCCAATCTGCTCACGGCTTTCATGCCAGAGCCAGACGACGCTAATCAGCTGGAAGAAAAGGAGAATAAGCGCCAGCAGGATCATCAGGCGCCGGCGCATGCTGCTCATGAACGGGTTTCCAGCCGGTAGCCAACGCCACGCACGGTTTTGATTCGGTCTTTGCCTAATTTCCGGCGTAAGTTGTGAATATGGACTTCAAGGGTGTTGGAGCCTGGATCATCCTGCCAGCTGTAGATATCCTGCTGCAGCGTTTCGCGGTGGACCGTCTGACCGATTCGCATCATCAGGCGGGTCAAAAGCGCGAACTCTTTGGGCGTAATTTCTACGGCCTGATTGGCGAGCAGGACCTGCTGAGTCTGCAAATTGAGGGTTAAATCGTCTTCCTGGAGCAGGTTGTCGCTATGCCCCTGGTAGCGACGGATCAGCGCCCTCGCACGCGCCTGCAGCTCTGCAAGCGCAAAAGGCTTAACCAGATAATCATCAGCGCCGGAGTCCAGACCATTGACCCTGTCTGCAAGTGCGTCACGAGCGGTCAGGATAAGCACAGGGTTTTTTACCCCGCGACGACGCCACTGACTTAGCAGCGTGGCTCCGTCTTTGTCAGGGAGCCCGAGGTCCAGAATAATCAGGCTGTATTCACCGCTCTGCAGCAGGGCATCAGCCTCCGCGGCCGTCGCGGCGCAGTCCAGCGCATAGCCTTCCCCGCCTAATGCCAGCGCAAGACCTTCCTGTAACAGTAAATCGTCTTCAACAATAAGCAGTTTCATAGCTAGTTATTTTGGTAAATATCCTTGTAAAGCCGGCTTTCGAAGCGCACTAGTGGGATGCGGCGATTACGCTGGTCCGCCGGTTCAACGGCATAGCCGGAGAGGTATTGCACAAAGGCCATGCGCTGCCCACTTGCCGTGGTAATGAAGCCAGCCAGATTATAAACCCCTTGCAACGAGCCCGTTTTCGCCGACACTTTGCCGTCAACGCCCGCCTGATGCAGGCCTGCGCGATACTGCAGGGAGCCATCGTAGCCGGCGAGTGGCAGCATGGAGATAAAGTTTAGCTGATTATCGTTCTGCGCGATGTATTGTAGCACCTGCATCATTGTGGCCGGTGAAATCAGGTTATGACGGGACAGACCTGAACCATCGACGACGATGCTGTTCCCCAAATCTACGCCCGCTTTTTGACGCAATATCTGACGTACGGCATCAGCCCCCGCCCGCCAGGTGCCGGGAACACCCAGTCGGTTATGTCCAATGGTCCTGAATACGGTATCGGCAATCATGTTATCGGATTTCTTGAGCATGATTTTCAGCAGGTCATGCAGCGGGGCTGACTGCTTGCTGGCGATGACGGTGCCTGGCTCATTAGGTTGCGTCTGACGCAGCAGCGTGCCGCTGTAGCCGATCCCTGCCTGCTTGAGCTCATCTTTGATGATGGCGCCTGCATAGCTCGCACCGTCCTGAATGGCAAACGCTAATGGCAGAGGGTCTGCGCGCTGCGTGAGGCATCCCGTCAGCGTATAGCGGTTCAAATCACCTGGCACGACATCCAGTTCACAGTATTGGGCGTCCGGAGAGCCTTTAGCCAGCGTTCTGACCTGACTAAACATCACCACCGGATAATAAGAAGCAATGCGGATATAGGCTAAGTCGTCAGCTTTAGGGGCGCTGTATAAGGAAATTGAGAAGCAGTTGCGATCCACAATGGCGGCGGCTGGAGGAGCACTGAAGCACTGTGTCATGTCGTTCCATGGCCAGCCGGGGGCTTTATCATGGCTGGCAAAAATAGACGTGTCGACCAGCACATTGCCCTTAATCTGTTGGACGCCCGCTTTTTTTAATTCGGCAACCATGTTGCGGATATCCTGACGCTTTAGCGTAGGATCACCGCCGAAACGTGCGATAAGATCGCCGTTAAGTACGCCATTATCGATTTGAGCACGGCTTTCCAGCGTCGTTGTAAAGCGAAAATCCGGGCCCAGCTGAAGGAGCGCCGCCAGCGCCGTAATCACTTTCTGAGTACTGGCAGGCAGTGCCATTTGCTGGCTGTGGTAATCGATGAACGGGCTGGTAGCACCGACTTTTTGCACCATCAGCGCCAGGTTCGCCCCGTCAGGTAACTGGGAGGTGTACTCTTCAACGTTCGCAGCCTGAACATTGATGGCTACGGCAGCGGTCAACCCAATGACAAATCTCAAAAATCGCATAATCTCGCGGTAACGGCCTGGAAACGTGACCGTCATACTACGGTGCATTATGGTGCAAAGTAAACGATGACCCTTAGGGAACTCCAGGGTAAAATACCGGTCAATTTGAAAACTGTTACTGACCTGGAGTTATCACCCCGGGTCGGTTTTCTTTTATTTGTTGCCGGACAGACGCAGGTTACCGGCCATGCTCTTAAGCCAGCGCGGTGTTTTGCCCTGCTGCAGAGGACTGATTTTAAGAGGTATAACAAATGCAACCTATTCCGATGACCTTACGTGGCGCTGAACAACTCCGCGAAGAACTGGATTTCCTGAAGTCCGTTCGTCGTCCTGAAATCATTGCTGCGATTGCCGAAGCCCGTGAACATGGCGATCTGAAAGAAAATGCTGAATATCATGCCGCGCGTGAGCAGCAGGGTTTTTGCGAAGGCCGCATCCAGGATATCGAAGCTAAGCTTTCCAATGCTCAGGTGATCGACGTCACAAGAATGCCAAATAACGGCCGTGTGATTTTTGGGACTACCGTAACGGTATTGAACCTGGACAATGACGAAGAGCTTACTTATCGCATCGTTGGCGATGATGAGGCTGATTTTAAAAAGAATCTTATTTCCGTAAATTCGCCTATTGCCCGCGGTCTTGTGGGTAAAGAATGCGATGATGTTGTTGTGATTCGCACGCCGGGCGGCGATGTCGAATTCGAAATCTTAAAAGTAGAATATTTGTAATTTTTACTACGCTGGCTAAAGGGTTGGCGTATTGTAAAGAAAAGAAAAAGGCCGCATAGCGGCCTTTTATCAACGAACATAGCGTGGCATTTTGCACACCTCTGCTTACTTCGGCAGAGAGATCTTACGCTCTTTAGAAGGGCGATAGAGCACCAGCGTTTTACCGATGACCTGTACGTTACAGGCGCCGGTTTCCCGCACGATGGCATCCACAATTAAGGTTTTCGTTTCGCGATCTTCCGTTGCGATCTTCACCTTGATTAATTCATGGTGCTCAAGCGCTTGTTCAATCTCGGCCAGTACCCCTTCGGTCAAACCATTATTGCCAAGCAGAACCACCGGCTTGAGCGGATGGGCCAGACCTTTCAGGTGCTGTTTTTGTTTAGTACTCAGATTCATCGTATTTTTTTGCTTACGTTGGGATTGAAAACGGTTCATTCTACCGCCATCTCCAGTGTATCGCCAAATCGGCTGTGCTGATTATTAGTTAGCCTGCTATTCACGATGAACAAAGTTGGATATTGAGATGACAGGTAAGAAGCGTTCTGCCAGCTCCAGTCGCTGGCTGCAGGAACACTTTAGCGATAAATATGTTCAACAGGCACAGAAAAAGGGGTTGCGGTCCCGTGCCTGGTTTAAACTTGATGAAATACAGCAAAGTGACAAACTTTTTAAGCCAGGAATGACTATTGTTGATCTTGGTGCTGCACCCGGCGGGTGGTCACAGTATGTTGTGACGCAAATCGGGAATCAGGGGCGAATCATCGCTTGCGATCTTTTACCAATGGATCCTATCGTTGGTGTGGACTTCCTTCAGGGCGATTTTCGTGATGAATTAGTCGTCAAGGCCCTGCTGGAACGTGTTGGTGACAGTAAAGTGCAGGTTGTCATGTCAGATATGGCGCCAAACATGAGCGGGACACCGGCAGTCGATATTCCCCGCGCTATGTACTTGGTTGAACTGGCACTGGAAATGTGTCGGGACGTGCTGGCGCCGGGCGGTAGTTTTGTAGTGAAAGTGTTTCAGGGCGAAGGTTTCGATGAATACCTGCGAGAAATTCGCTCCCTGTTTACGACGGTTAAAGTTCGTAAGCCGGACTCTTCTCGTGCCCGCTCACGTGAAGTGTACATTGTAGCGACCGGGCGCAAACTATAGTACCCTGACGCTGTTTGTTAACACAGTTGTAATATGAGGTTAATCCCTTGAGTGACATGGCGAAAAACCTAATACTCTGGCTGGTCATTGCCGTTGTGCTAATGTCGGTATTCCAGAGCTTTGGGCCCAGCGAGTCAAATGGCCGTAGGGTGGATTACTCCACTTTCCTGTCCGAAGTTAATCAGGACCAGGTTCGCGAAGCGCGCATCAACGGACGTGAAATCAACGTTACCAAGAAAGATAGTAACCGATACACGACTTACATCCCCGTTAATGATCCCAAGCTGCTTGATAATCTGATTACCAAGAACGTGAAAGTTGTGGGCGAGCCGCCTGAAGAGCAGAGTCTGCTGGCAACTATCTTCATTTCCTGGTTCCCAATGCTGCTGCTGATTGGGGTCTGGATCTTCTTTATGCGCCAAATGCAGGGCGGCGGTGGCAAAGGTGCCATGTCGTTCGGTAAGAGCAAGGCGCGCATGCTAACGGAAGACCAAATCAAAACCACCTTTGCTGACGTCGCTGGCTGTGATGAAGCGAAAGAAGAGGTGGGCGAGCTGGTTGAATACCTGCGTGAGCCGAGCCGTTTCCAGAAGCTGGGCGGTAAAATCCCGAAAGGCGTCCTGATGGTCGGCCCTCCGGGTACGGGTAAAACGCTGCTGGCAAAAGCGATTGCTGGTGAAGCGAAAGTACCGTTCTTCACAATTTCTGGTTCTGACTTTGTTGAAATGTTCGTTGGTGTCGGTGCATCTCGCGTGCGCGACATGTTTGAACAGGCCAAAAAAGCAGCACCTTGCATTATCTTTATCGATGAAATCGATGCCGTAGGTCGTCAGCGTGGGGCTGGCCTGGGTGGCGGTCATGACGAACGTGAGCAAACCCTGAACCAGATGCTGGTTGAGATGGATGGCTTTGAAGGTAATGAAGGGATCATCGTTATTGCGGCAACTAACCGTCCTGACGTGCTTGACCCTGCATTGCTGCGTCCTGGTCGTTTTGACCGTCAGGTTGTTGTCGGTCTGCCGGATGTTCGTGGTCGTGAGCAGATCCTGAAAGTGCATATGCGTCGCGTACCGCTTGCTCCGGACATCGATGCTGCAATTATCGCTCGTGGTACACCTGGCTTCTCCGGTGCTGATTTGGCTAACCTGGTGAACGAAGCCGCGCTGTTTGCTGCTCGCGGTAACAAGCGCGTGGTGTCGATGGTTGAATTCGAGAAAGCGAAAGACAAAATCATGATGGGGGCAGAACGCCGCTCCATGGTGATGACGGAAGCGCAGAAAGAATCGACCGCTTATCACGAAGCAGGCCATGCGATTATCGGTCGCCTGGTACCGGAGCACGATCCGGTTCATAAAGTGACGATTATCCCTCGCGGCCGTGCGTTGGGTGTGACCTTCTTCCTGCCTGAAGGCGACGCAATCAGCGCCAGCCGCCAGAAGCTGGAAAGTCAGATCTCCACGCTGTACGGCGGTCGTCTGGCCGAAGAGATCATCTATGGGCCAGAACATGTTTCTACCGGTGCGTCGAACGACATTAAAGTTGCGACTAACCTGGCTCGTAACATGGTGACCCAGTGGGGCTTCTCCGACAAACTTGGCCCGCTGCTGTATGCGGAAGAAGATGGTGAAGTATTCCTGGGCCGTTCAGTGGCTAAAGCGAAGCATATGTCTGATGAGACCGCGCGTATCATCGATCAGGAAGTCAAATCCCTGATTGAACGCAACTATGCTCGTGCTCGCCAGTTGCTGAATGAGAACATGGATATTCTTCACACCATGAAAGATGCATTGATGAAGTATGAAACCATCGATGCACCGCAGATTGACGATCTGATGGCGCGCCGCGAAGTGCGTCCGCCGGCGGGTTGGGAAGATGCGAGCAAAAACAGCAATAATTCTGATAACAACGGTACCCCGAATGCGCCACGCCCGGTTGATGAACCGCGTACGCCAAATCCGGGTAACACGATGTCAGAACAGCTGGGCGACAAATAAGACGCTCACGACGGATGTTTTTGCAGTAATCTATAAACCCCGGGGCCAGCCCCGGGGTTTTTGTTTTTGTATCGCCTAAGACAAACGCAAGGGAAGAAGAATGAAACTCACCGCGCAAGGCTCCACGCTGGATCTCTCTCATCCTCACGTCATGGGGATTTTAAACGTCACGCCGGACTCTTTTTCCGACGGTGGGCAGCACAATTCCCTGGTTGAGGCCCTCAAGCATGCAAACGCGATGATCAATGCCGGGGCGACAATCATTGACGTTGGCGGGGAGTCAACCCGACCTGGCGCGGCCGAAGTGAGTACAGAAGAAGAACTTGAGCGCGTTATTCCGGTGGTCGAAGCGATCGCTCAACGTTTTGAAGTCTGGGTTTCGGTGGATACTTCAAAAGCCGATGTTATTCGCGAATCTGCACGAGTGGGGGCGCATCTTATCAACGACATTCGTTCCTTACAGGAGCCCGGTGCGTTAGCCGCCGCTGCGGAAGCGGGGCTGCCGGTTTGCCTGATGCATATGCAGGGCGAACCGAAAACAATGCAGCAGGCACCGCAGTATGACGATGTGTTTGCCGATGTGAATCGCTTTTTTGTGGAGCACATTGCCCGCTGTGAGGCCGCAGGGATCTCAAAAGATAAATTGCTGCTCGACCCGGGCTTTGGTTTCGGTAAGAATCTCACCCACAATTACCAATTATTGGCCCGCCTTTCGGAATTTCATCGCTATGGTATGCCGTTGCTGGTAGGAATGTCCCGTAAATCAATGGTTGGGCAACTGCTGAATGTAGGCCCGGATCAGCGTCTGAGCGGTAGCCTTGCCTGTGCGGTAATTGCCGCGATGCAGGGGGCTCAAATTCTTCGTGTTCATGACGTAAAAGAGACTGTTGAAGCTATGCGCGTGGTCGAAGCTACGCTTTCAGTGAAGGAAAACAAATACTATGAGTAACCGTAAATACTTTGGCACCGATGGCATCCGTGGCCGCGTGGGTGATGCGCCTATTACCCCTGATTTTGTTCTGAAACTGGGCTGGGCTGCGGGCAAAGTCCTTGCGCGCCATGGTTCGCGTAAAATTATTATCGGTAAGGACACGCGTATTTCCGGCTACATGCTGGAGTCTGCCCTGGAAGCGGGCCTGGCTGCAGCCGGTTTGTCCGCTTCTTTTACGGGGCCAATGCCCACGCCTGCGGTTGCTTATTTGACTCGTACATTCCGCGCGGAAGCCGGGATTGTTATCTCCGCCTCACACAACCCGTTCTATGACAACGGGATAAAATTCTTCTCCATCGACGGGACTAAACTGCCGGATGAAGTCGAGGAAGCTATTGAAGCGGAGATGGAAAAGGATATCACCTGCGTAGACTCGGCTGAGCTGGGTAAAGCCAGCCGCATTGTGGATGCCGCTGGGCGCTATATTGAATTCTGTAAAGGAACATTCCCGAACGAGCTGAGCCTGAATGGCCTTAAAATCGTCGTAGACTGCGCCAACGGCGCGACCTACCACATTGCTCCAAATGTTCTGCGTGAGCTGGGAGCAAAAGTCATTGCCATCGGCTGTGAGCCGGATGGGGTGAACATTAATGAAAAATGCGGCGCAACTGACGTTCGCATGCTGCAAGAGCGCGTGCTGGCGGAAAAAGCCGATCTTGGTATTGCGTTTGACGGCGACGGTGACCGGGTGATCATGGTGGATAACCTGGGGCATAAGGTTGATGGCGATCAGATCCTCTATATCATTGCCCGGGAAGGATTGCGTCAGGGGCAACTTCGCGGCGGCGCCGTGGGGACGCTAATGAGCAATATGGGGCTTGAAGTGGCACTGAAGCAGTTGGGTATTCCTTTTGCCCGCGCCAAAGTTGGCGACCGTTATGTGCTGGAAAAGCTGCAGGAGAAAGGCTGGCGCATTGGGGCAGAAAACTCAGGACACGTTATTCTGCTGGACCAAACGACGACTGGCGACGGTATCATCGCCGGTTTGCAAGTACTCACCGCGATGGTTCGCAATCACATGAGCCTGCACGATCTGTGTAGCGGGATGAAACTGTTCCCGCAGATTCTGGTTAACGTTCGCTTTACTGCAGGCAGCGGCGATCCACTTGAAAATGCAGAGGTCAAACGCGTTACGGCCGAAGTGGAAGAAGCGTTGGGCAACCGTGGCCGAGTGTTGCTGCGTAAATCCGGAACGGAACCGCTGATTCGTGTGATGGTCGAGGGTGAGGATGAAGCCCAGGTTACAGCTTTTGCTCACCAAATAGCAGATGCGGTGAAGGCCGTTTAATATTTTTTCGCCCCAAACTGATTGAAAAGGCGGCAATTGCCGCCTTTTTTACGACTGAGTGCTGATGGTTTGCTGTTTTTTTCCGCAGTCAGTGCATTGTTAATAAATTGCCCTTGCGCACCCGTCAGGCTTTGGTTAGTATTCTCACCCGCTTCAGTGGGTAATGACAAACGTATCCGCTTAACTGGTTTGAAGCAATTTGCGTGCGGTAACCCCGCAAGGAACAGGTTGATTATGTACGAAGCTCTTTTGGTTGTTTTCCTTATTGTAGCGTTAGGCCTTGTAGGTCTTATTATGCTGCAGCAAGGTAAAGGCGCTGATATGGGAGCCTCCTTCGGAGCAGGCGCTTCCGCTACGTTATTCGGTTCAAGTGGTTCTGGTAACTTCATGACCCGCATGACCGGTGTGCTCGCAACGTTGTTCTTTATCCTGAGCCTGGTTCTGGGTAACCTCAGCACCAACAAAACCAGTAAAGGAAGCGAGTGGGAAAATTTAAGTCAGCCAGCACAAACTGAGCAGACTGCGCCAGCGGCACCTACCAAGCCGAGCAGCGATATCCCGCAGTAAGTTTGTCAGCTTCAATGCGGTAACATGAAGGTTATCGTGTTCAAAGAGTGCCGAGGTGGTGGAATTGGTAGACACGCTACCTTGAGGTGGTAGTGCCCGATTGGGCTTACGGGTTCAAGTCCCGTCCTCGGTACCAAATCCTAGCAATTCTTGCATTTAATGCAATTCTGGCGTAGTATTTGCCACGTTTTCGGACGCGGGGTGGAGCAGCCTGGTAGCTCGTCGGGCTCATAACCCGAAGGTCGTCGGTTCAAATCCGGCCCCCGCAACCACTTTCCCTGAGAGTTCTTTTTCAAATATACTGTGAACACCAGTTTCGGTGCCTTCGCGAAGAATTTAGAAAAAAATTCTCCTGGACGGTGTCCGGGCCGCAGTTGCGGCATACAGGGTTCAGTTATATAAAGCCCCGATTTATCGGGGTTTTTTGTTATCTGACTTTAGAATAACTGGGCTATATGCCCTTTTTTTATGTCTTGGGGGTGGGCTTGTCCACATTAGAGCAAAAATTAACAGAGATGATTTCAGCACCGGTCGAAGCACTGGGCTATGAACTTGTAGGCATCGAATTCGTTCGGGGCCGCACGTCTACGCTGCGCATCTATATTGATAGTGAAGATGGCATCAATGTTGATGATTGTGCTGATGTCAGTCACCAGGTCAGTGCCGTACTGGATGTCGAAGATCCCATCACCGTGGCCTATAACCTGGAAGTGTCCTCACCTGGCCTCGATCGCCCAATGTTCACCGCAGAACACTACGTTCGTTTTAACGGCGAAGAAGTGAGCATTGTACTGCGTATGGCTGTGCAAAACCGCCGCAAATGGCAGGGTATTATTAAAGCCGTAGACGGTGAGATGATCACGGTAACGGTCGAAGGAAAAGACGAAGTGTTCGCGCTGAGCAACATCCAGAAAGCGAACCTGGTACCCCACTTTTAATAGTTTGGATTGAGGTGAAAACCCAGGATGAACAAAGAAATTTTGGCTGTTGTTGAAGCAGTTTCCAACGAAAAAGCGCTGCCGCGTGAGAAAATTTTCGAAGCGCTGGAAAGTGCCCTGGCAACGGCGACCAAGAAAAAATACGAGCAAGAGATTGACGTTCGCGTTGAAATCGACCGTAAAAGCGGTGATTTCGATACCTTCCGTCGTTGGGTCATCGTTGAAGAGGTCACTCAACCTACGCGCGAAATCACTCTTGAAGCGGCTCAGTTTGAAGATCCAGCTTTCACCGTGGGTGAATACGTTGAAGATCAGATTGAATCCGTAACCTTTGACCGTATCACTACCCAGACCGCTAAACAGGTTATCGTGCAGAAAGTTCGCGAAGCCGAACGTGCGATGGTAGTCGATCAGTTCCGCGAGCATGAAGGTGAGATCATCACCGGCGTGGTGAAAAAGGTTAACCGTGACAATATCTCCCTGGATCTCGGCAGCAACGCTGAAGCCGTGATTTTGCGTGAAGATATGCTGCCACGCGAAAACTTCCGTCCAGGCGACCGCATTCGCGGCGTGCTGTACGCAGTACGTCCTGAAGCTCGCGGTGCGCAGCTGTTCGTTAGCCGCTCCAAACCTGAAATGCTGATCGAACTGTTCCGCATTGAAGTGCCGGAGATCGGCGAAGAAGTGATCGAAATTAAAGCCGCCGCACGCGATCCTGGCTCTCGAGCCAAAATCGCTGTGAAAACAAACGACAAACGTATCGACCCTGTCGGCGCGTGCGTTGGTATGCGCGGTGCGCGCGTTCAGGCGGTTTCTACTGAGTTAGGCGGTGAGCGTATTGATATCGTGCTGTGGGACGACAACCCGGCGCAGTTTGTTATCAACGCAATGGCACCGGCCGACGTAGCATCCATCGTTGTCGACGAAGACAAACACACGATGGATATCGCGGTAGAGGCAGGCAACCTGGCCCAGGCCATTGGCCGTAACGGTCAGAACGTTCGCCTGGCATCACAGCTGAGCGGCTGGGAACTCAACGTCATGACCGTTGATGACCTGCAGGCTAAACATCAGGCTGAAGCGCATGCGGCTATTGATACCTTTACCAAATACCTCGACATTGACGAGGATTTCGCCACCGTGTTGGTCGAAGAAGGTTTCTCCACGCTTGAAGAACTGGCCTATGTGCCAATGAAAGAGCTGCTGGAAATCGACGGCCTTGATGAAGACACCGTGGAAGCATTACGCGATCGCGCTAAAAACGCGCTCACCACACTGGCTCTGGCGCAAGAAGAGAGTCTTGGCGATAAGAAACCTACCGAGGATCTGCTGAACCTCGAAGGTATGGATCGCCCGCTGGCCTTTAAACTGGCTGCTCGTGGTGTTAGCTCGCTGGAAGACCTTGCCGAGCAAGGTGTTGACGACCTGTCTGATATCGAAGGCTTAACGGATGAGAAAGCCGGCGAACTGATTATGGCAGCGCGTAACATTTGCTGGTTTGGCGGCGAAGCGTAATAAACTGTAGCAGGAAGGAACAGCATGACAGATGTAACCGTAAAAGCGCTGGCCGCAGAGATTCAGACCTCCGTGGACCGCCTGGTACAGCAATTTGCTGATGCAGGGATCCCGAAGTCTGCTGACGACTCCGTTTCGGCGCAAGAGAAACAAACGCTGCTGGCCCACCTGAATCATGAACATGGTTCAGGCCCAAACAAGTTGACTTTACAGCGCAAAACGCGCAGTACTTTAAACATTCCAGGTACCGGTGGGAAAAGTAAATCGGTACAAATCGAAGTCCGCAAGAAGCGCACCTTTGTGAAACGTGATCCGCAAGAGGCAGAGCGCCTTGCTGCGGAAGAACAGGCGCAGCGTGAAGCGGAAGAGCAAGCCCAGCGTGAGGCAGAGGAAGCTGCCAAACGTGCGGCACAAGAAAAAGCTAAGCGTGAAGCTGAAGAACAAGCTAAGCGCGAAGCCGCTGATAAAGCGAAACGTGAAGCTGCGGAAAAAGACAAAGTGAGCAATCAACAAACTGATGAAATGACGAAAGCCGCCCACGCCGAGAAGGCTCGCCGTGAAGCGGAAGCTGCTGAACTGAAGCGTAAAGCTGAAGAAGAAGCCCGTCGCAAACTCGAAGAAGACGCCCGCCGTGTGGCGGAAGAAGCCCGTAAAATGGCAGAAGCTAACGCTGGCGTTTGGGAAGAGCAGGAGAAGGTAGAAGACGACAAGTCTGACTATCACGTCACTACCTCCCAGCACGCTCGCCAGGCTGAAGACGAAAACGACCGTGAAGTTGAAGGTGGTCGTGGTCGTGGCCGTACTGCAGCGAAAGCTCCGCGTCAGAAAAAAGCTGGCGGCAAACACGGTGAGTCTAAAGCAGACCGTGAAGAAGCCCGTGCAGCCGTTCGCGGTGGCAAAGGCAAGCGTAAGCCTAGCAGCCTGCAGCAGGGCTTTACCAAGCCAGCACAGGCCGTAAACCGTGACGTTGTGATTGGTGAAACCATCAGCGTCGCTGAACTGGCTAACAAAATGGCGGTTAAAGGCTCTCAGGTCATCAAAGCAATGATGAAGCTGGGCGCTATGGCGACCATCAACCAGGTTATCGATCAGGAAACCGCTCAGCTGGTTGCTGAGGAGATGGGCCACAAAGTTATCCTGCGTCGTGAAAACGAGCTGGAAGAAGCGGTAATGAGCGACCGTGATACCGGCGCTGCGGCAGAAACCCGCGCACCGGTTGTGACCATCATGGGTCACGTTGACCACGGTAAAACCTCTCTGCTGGACTACATTCGTTCTACTAAAGTTGCTTCCGGTGAAGCGGGTGGTATTACCCAGCACATCGGTGCATACCACGTAGAGACCGACAATGGCATGGTCACCTTCCTGGATACTCCGGGACACGCAGCGTTTACCTCCATGCGTGCTCGTGGTGCTCAGGCAACGGATATCGTTGTTCTGGTTGTTGCCGCTGACGATGGCGTAATGCCACAGACTATCGAAGCTATCCAGCACGCTAAAGCCGCGCAGGTACCGGTAGTCGTCGCGGTTAACAAAATCGATAAGCCAGAAGCGGATCCAGATCGCGTTAAAAACGAACTGTCCCAGTACGGCATCATGCCGGAAGAGTGGGGCGGTGAAAGCCAGTTCATCCACGTTTCTGCAAAAGCAGGTACCGGTATCGACGACCTGTTGGATGCTATCCTGCTGCAGGCCGAAGTGCTGGAGCTGAAAGCCGTCCGTAAAGGTATGGCAAGCGGCGTTGTTATCGAATCCTTCCTGGATAAAGGTCGTGGTCCGGTTGCTACCGTTCTGGTGCGTGAAGGTACTCTGAACAAAGGCGATATCGTCCTGTGTGGCTTCGAATATGGCCGCGTGCGTGCGATGCGTGACGAAATGGGCCGTGAAGTGACCGAAGCAGGTCCTTCTATTCCGGTTGAGATCCTCGGCCTGTCCGGCGTACCTGCCGCGGGTGACGAAGTGACCGTTGTTCGTGACGAGAAGAAAGCCCGTGAAGTTGCTCTGTATCGTCAGGGTAAATTCCGTGAAGTGAAACTGGCTCGTCAGCAGAAATCCAAACTGGAAAACATGTTCGCCAACATGACCGAAGGCGAAGTGTCCGAAGTGAACATCGTGCTGAAAGCCGACGTTCAGGGTTCTGTGGAAGCGATCAGCGACTCCCTGCTGAAACTGTCTACCGATGAAGTTAAAGTTAAAATCATCGGTTCTGGCGTGGGCGGGATCACCGAAACTGACGCTACGCTGGCTGCAGCATCCAACGCCATCCTGGTGGGCTTCAACGTCCGTGCCGACGCTTCTGCGCGCCGCGTAATTGAAGCTGAAAGCCTGGATCTGCGCTACTACTCCGTCATCTATAACCTGATCGACGAAGTGAAAGCGGCGATGAGCGGTATGCTGTCTCCAGAACTGAAACAGCAGATCATCGGCCTGGCTGAAGTTCGTGATGTGTTTAAATCACCGAAGTTTGGCGCGATTGCTGGCTGTATGGTTACCGAAGGTGTGGTGAAACGTCACAACCCAATCCGCGTACTGCGCGACAACGTTGTTATCTATGAAGGCGAGCTGGAATCCCTGCGCCGCTTCAAAGATGACGCAAGCGAAGTCCGTAACGGTATGGAATGTGGTATCGGCGTTAAGAACTACAACGACGTGCGCGTGGGCGATATGATCGAAGTCTTCGAAATTATCGAGATCAAGCGTACCATCTCCTGATAGCCGTACCGCATCAACTATCTTAGGGGGGCCGCGTGCCCCCCGTTTTGTCTGGAGAAATTATTATGGCGAAAGAATTTGGTCGCCCGCAGCGCGTTTCTCAGGAATTGCAGAAAGAAATTGCCATTATCCTGCAGCGCGAAATTAAAGACCCGCGTCTGGGTATGATGACCACCGTTTCTGGTGTAGAAGTCTCCCGTGACCTGGCGTATGCCAAAGTATTTGTGACGTTCCTGAACGACAAAGACGAAGAAGCCGTAAAAGAAGGCATCAAAGTTCTGCAGGATGCGTCGGGCTATATCCGAACTCTGGTGGGCAAGGCTATGCGTCTGCGCATCGTGCCGGAACTGACCTTCTTCTACGATAACTCGCTGGTCGAAGGGATGCGCATGTCTAACCTGGTTTCCAATGTCATCCGTCATGATGACGAGCGTCGCGTGAATACGGACGACAGCAAGGAGGATTGATGAGTCGTCCTCGTCGTCGCGGTCGTGATATTCACGGTGTACTGCTGCTCGATAAGCCTCAGGGGCTTTCGTCCAATGACGCACTGCAAAAAGTAAAACGCCTTTATAACGCAAACCGCGCGGGTCATACCGGTGCGCTGGACCCTCTGGCGACCGGTATGCTACCGATTTGTCTTGGTGAAGCGACAAAGTTCTCCCAGTACCTGCTGGACTCCGACAAGCGTTACCGCGTGATTGCTAAACTTGGGCAGCGGACGGACACATCTGATGCCGACGGCATTGTGGTCCAGGAGCGTCCGGTTAACTTTAGCGCCGAGCAGCTTGCCGCCGCGCTGGAGAGTTTCCGCGGGGACACTGAGCAGGTTCCATCGATGTATTCTGCGCTTAAGCATCAGGGCAAGCCCCTGTACGAATATGCGCGCGCGGGTATTGAGGTTGAACGTGAAGCGCGTCCAATCACGGTGTATGAGCTGCTGTTTATTCGCCATGAAGGGGATGAACTGGAGCTGGAAGTCCACTGCTCTAAGGGAACGTACATCCGTACGATCGTTGACGATCTCGGTGAAAAGCTTGGCTGTGGGGCGCATGTTATCTTCCTGCGTCGTCTGGCAGTAAGTAAATATCCGATTGAACGCATGGTCACCCTAGAGCAGCTCAATGAGATGGTCGAACAGGCCCACCGGCAGGAGCGTGAGCCTGCGGAGCTGTTGGATCCGCTGTTGATGCCGATGGATAGCCCTGCATCAGATTTCCCGCGGGTGAATTTGCTGCCTGAAGTTGCCGTTTACTTTAAAAACGGTAATCCAGTTCGGGTGGCTGGCATTCAGGCCGAAGGGCTGGTGCGCGTCACTGAAGGCGATGAAAAGAAATTCATCGGAATGGGTGAAATCGATGGCGAGGGCCGGGTTGCTCCGCGTCGTCTGGTCGTCGAATATCCCGTCTGACTTTTGCCGCTACCTTGCGGTAAAAGGGCGCTACAGGTAAAATAGCGCGGCTTAACGGCTGGCCGATTGTTTAACAACCGGTTCAGGCGTGCACTGGGGTTGCTGAATTAGAGATCGGCACCCTGTTTATTTATCTATAATGTTGGAGTTGAAAATGTCTCTAAGCGTTGAAGCTAAAGCTAAAATCGTTTCCGAGTTTGGTCGTGGTACTAACGACAGCGGTTCTACCGAAGTTCAGGTTGCACTGCTGACTGCACAGATTAACCACCTGCAGGGTCACTTTGCAGAGCACAAAAAAGATCACCACAGCCGTCGTGGTCTGCTGCGTATGGTTTCTCAGCGTCGTAAACTGCTCGACTACCTGAAACGTAAAGATGTAGCACGTTACACCAGCCTGATCGAGCGTCTGGGTCTGCGTCGCTAATTCTTGCGAGTTTCAGAAAAAGGGGCCTGTAAGGGCCCCTTTTTTCAACCAGACGGCAGCAATTCTATGGAAACTAATGTATTGTTGCTGAGTGTGATCTTTATTGCAGAGGTTCGCGCGGCTAATGAGAGGCTTTACCCGTCAGAGCGGGTTAGGATTGTCATTAGTCGCGAGGATGCGATGAAGGTCGGGTACCAACGGCGGCGCGTGAAGCCACGTGCTGCCCGTCATTTTAAAGGATCTTATTTTGCTAAATCCGATCGTTCGTAAATTCCAGTATGGCCAGCATACGGTCACGCTTGAAACCGGCATGATGGCTCGCCAGGCTACCGCTGCTGTAATGGTAAGCATGGATGACACCGCGGTATTCGTTACCGTTGTGGGCCAGAAAAAAGCCAAGCCAGGCCAGGACTTCTTCCCGCTGACCGTTAACTATCAGGAGCGTACCTACGCTGCTGGTCGTATCCCTGGCAGCTTCTTCCGTCGTGAAGGCCGCCCAAGCGAAGGCGAAACCCTGATTGCGCGTCTGATTGACCGCCCGGTTCGTCCACTGTTCCCTGAAGGTTTCGTCAACGAAGTGCAGGTTATTGCTACCGTTGTTTCCGTAAACCCACAGGTTCACCCTGATATCGTTGCCATGATCGGTGCTTCCGCTGCACTGAGCCTGTCCGGTATTCCATTCAACGGCCCAATCGGTGCCGCTCGTGTTGGTTACATCAATGACCAGTACGTGCTGAACCCGACTGCTGAAGAGCTGAAAACCAGCAAGCTGGATCTGGTTGTTGCCGGTACCGAAAGCGCAGTCCTGATGGTTGAGTCCGAAGCTGAGCTGCTGAGCGAAGATCAGATGCTGGGCGCCGTTGTCTTCGGTCACGACCAGCAGCAGATTGTCATCAAGGAAATCAACGCGCTGGTTGCCGAAGCCGGCAAACCACGTTGGGACTGGCAGCCAGAAGCCGTGAACGAAGCGCTGAATTCACGCGTTGCCGCACTGGCTGAATCCCGCCTGAGCGATGCTTACCGCATCACTGAGAAGCAAGAACGTTATGCTCAGGTTGACGTTATCAAAGCTGACGTTATCGCAACGCTGACTGCGGAAGATGAATCTCTGGATGCAGGCGAACTGTCTGACATTCTGCACGCTATTGAGAAAAACGTTGTTCGTAGCCGTATCCTGGCAGGCGAACTGCGTATTGATGGCCGTGAAAAAGACATGATTCGTGGCCTGGATGTGCGCACTGGCGTTCTGCCGCGTACTCACGGTTCTGCGCTGTTCACCCGTGGTGAAACTCAGGCGCTGGTAACCGCAACTCTGGGTACCGCTCGTGACGCACAGACGCTGGACGAGCTGATGGGCGAACGCACTGACAGCTTCCTGTTCCACTACAACTTCCCTCCGTACTCCGTTGGCGAGACCGGGATGGTAGGTTCTCCTAAGCGTCGTGAAATTGGTCACGGTCGTCTGGCGAAGCGTGGCGTGCTGGCCGTTATGCCAGAAGCTGATAAATTCCCGTACACCGTTCGTGTGGTTTCTGAAATCACCGAATCTAACGGTTCTTCTTCCATGGCTTCCGTGTGTGGTGCTTCTCTGGCACTGATGGACGCTGGTGTGCCTATCAAAGCCGCCGTGGCGGGTATCGCGATGGGCCTGGTGAAGGAAGGCGACAACTTTGTGGTTCTGTCCGACATTCTGGGTGACGAAGATCACCTGGGCGACATGGACTTCAAAGTAGCCGGTAGCCGTGAAGGTATCTCTGCGCTGCAGATGGATATCAAAATTGAAGGTATCACCCGCGAAATCATGCAGGTGGCTCTGAACCAGGCTAAGGGTGCGCGTCTGCACATTCTGGGCGTGATGGAACAGGCTATTGATGCACCGCGTGGCGACATCTCTGAGTTCGCACCACGTATTCACACCATCAAAATCAACCCAGACAAGATCAAAGACGTGATCGGTAAGGGCGGGGCTGTGATTCGTGCGCTGACCGAAGAAACCGGCACCACCATCGAAATCGAAGATGACGGTACTGTGAAAATCGCAGCGACCGACGGTGATAAAGCGAAACACGCTATCCGCCGTATCGAAGAGATCACCGCTGAAATCGAAGTGGGCCGTATCTATAACGGTAAAGTCACTCGTATCGTTGATTTTGGTGCGTTTGTGGCTATCGGTGGCGGTAAAGAAGGTCTGGTTCACATCTCTCAAATCGCTGACAAGCGCGTAGAGAAAGTGACTGACTACCTGCAGATGGGTCAGGAAGTTCCGGTGAAAGTTCTGGAAGTTGACCGTCAGGGCCGCGTCCGTTTAAGCATTAAAGAAGCAACCGAGCAGTCTCCGGCAGAAGGTGCAGCACCAGCTGCGCCAGAAGCTGAGTAAGGTTTGCCAATTAAGCTCTCCATGGTGACATGGAGAGCTGTTTGTTACGGGACAGGATGTCTCGTTTGCAGCCGGGGGACAGGACGTTCATCCATTTGTTGTCTTCGGGAGTAGGAAATGAAGCCTTTTTTGCGCTGGTGTTTCGTTGCGACAGCTATCACGCTGGCCGGATGCAGCAACTCTGCCTGGCGTAAGAACGAAGTATTAGCGGTGCCATTGCAGCCTACGCTGCAGCAGGAAGTGATTCTGGCACGCATGGAACAAATACTTGCCAGTCGGGCTTTAACCGATGACGAACGCGCACAGCTTTTATATGAGCGCGGAGTGTTGTATGATAGCCTCGGTCTGAGGGCTCTGGCGCGTAATGATTTTTCACAAGCGCTGGCCATCCGTCCCGATATGCCTGAAGTATTCAATTACTTAGGCATTTATTTAACGCAGGCAGGCAATTTTGATGCTGCCTATGAAGCGTTTGATTCTGTACTTGAGCTTGATCCAACTTACAACTACGCGCACTTAAATCGCGGTATCGCCCTCTATTACGGTGGTCGTTATCGTTTAGCGCAAGATGATCTGCTGGCGTTTTATCAAGACGATCCCAACGATCCTTTCCGTAGCCTGTGGCTCTATATTGCTGAACGCAATTTGGACGAAAAACAGGCCAAAGTGGCGCTACAACAGCGTCTCGAGAAATCGGATAGAGAGCAATGGGGATGGAATATTGTCGAGTTCTACCTGGGCAACATTAGCGAAAAAGAGCTAATGGAACGCCTCAAGGCGGACGCAACGGATAACACCTCGCTCGCTGAGCATCTCAGTGAAACCAACTTCTATTTAGGTAAGTACTACCTAAGTCTGGGGGATAAGGACAGCGCCAAGGCACTGTTCAAGTTAGCGGTTGCTAACAACGTACACAACTACGTTGAGCATCGTTATGCATTGTTGGAATTAGCGCTCTTGGGCCAGGAGCAAGACGACCTGGCAGAATCGGACCAGCAATAGCTGACGAACAACGATCGTCCCATACACTTTTTAACTAAAGTCATCACCTTCACGGGTGAGGGCGTTTTTGTTCGTTAATCAATCAAATTTGAGCCGGTTCACACTTTTCAATGAAAATTGCAGATCAATTTCACGATGAGTTACGTAGACTGGCCGCCATCAACGAGGCACATGTACTACATGACTGATATCATCGAAACCACTTTTTCTGATCTGGGGCTGCACGCCTCCATCATTCAGGCCCTGAACGATCTGGGCTACGAAAAGCCATCACCAATTCAGGCAGAGTGTATTCCACATCTGCTGAACGGCCGTGACGTTCTGGGTATGGCCCAGACCGGGAGCGGTAAAACTGCAGCTTTCTCTCTGCCGCTGCTGAATAACCTCGATCCTGAGCTGAAAGCACCACAAATCCTGGTGCTGGCCCCGACCCGCGAACTGGCGGTTCAGGTTGCTGAAGCCATGACGGATTTCTCTAAACACATGCACGGCGTGAACGTTGTGGCCCTTTACGGCGGTCAGCGTTATGACGTGCAGCTGCGCGCTCTGCGTCAGGGGCCACAGATTGTTGTTGGTACCCCAGGGCGTCTGCTTGACCACCTGAAACGCGGTACCCTGAACCTGTCCGGCCTGAAAGGTCTGGTACTGGATGAAGCGGATGAAATGCTGCGTATGGGCTTCATCGAAGACGTTGAAACCATCATGGCGCAGATCCCGGCTGAACATCAGACCGCGCTGTTCTCTGCAACCATGCCGGAAGCGATTCGTCGTATTACCCGTCGCTTCATGAAAGATCCTCAGGAAGTGCGCATTCAGTCCAGCGTTACCACTCGCCCGGACATCAGCCAGAGTTTCTGGTCTGTTTACGGCATGCGTAAAAACGAAGCGCTGGTGCGTTTCCTGGAAGCAGAAGATTTTGATGCGGCGATTATCTTCGTTCGTACCAAAAACGCGACTCTGGAAGTAGCTGAAGCGCTGGAGCGCAGCGGTTACAACAGTGCGGCACTGAACGGTGACATGAACCAGGCGCTGCGTGAGCAGACTCTGGAGCGCCTGAAAGATGGTCGTCTGGACATCCTGATCGCCACCGACGTTGCGGCCCGTGGCCTGGACGTGGAGCGTATCAGCCTGGTTGTTAACTACGACATCCCGATGGACTCTGAGTCTTACGTTCACCGTATCGGCCGTACCGGTCGTGCCGGTCGTGCTGGCCGCGCGTTGCTGTTCGTTGAGAACCGTGAACGTCGCCTGCTGCGTAACATCGAACGCACCATGAAGCTGACTATTCCAGAAGTAGAGCTGCCAAACGCAGATCTGCTGGGCGAGCGTCGTCTGGCTAAATTCGCCGCTAAAGTTCAGCAGCAGCTGGAAAGCAGCGATCTGGATCTGTACCGCGGCCTGCTGGCAAAAATTCAGCCTTCTGCTGAAGAAGAGCTGGATATCGAAACTCTGGCTGCAGCTCTGCTGAAAATGGCTCAGGGCGAACGTCCTCTGATCCTGCCACCAGATGCACCGATGCGTCCACGTCGCGAATTCAAAGAGCGTGACGATCGCTTCGAACGCCGTGGCGATCGCAACGACCGCGGTCCGCGTGGCGATCGTAATGACCGTGGCGGTGAAGATCGTCCTCGTCGTGAACGTCGCGATGCTGGCGATATGGAACTGTACCGTATTGAAGTGGGCCGTGATGATGGCGTTGAAGTTCGTCACATCGTTGGCGCTATCGCTAACGAAGGCGATATCAGCAGCCGCTACATCGGTAACATCAAGCTGTTCGGGACTCACTCCACCATCGAACTGCCGAAAGGCATGCCGGGTGAAGTTCTGCAGCACTTTACCCGCACTCGTATTCTGAACAAGCCGATGAATATGCAGCTGCTGGGTGACGCGCAGCCTCGTCCAGAGCGCAGCGGCGAACGCCGTGGCGGCCGTGACGGTGGTCGTGGCTTCGGCGGCGAGCGTCGTGAAGGCGGCCGTGGTCCACGTCGTGAAGGTGCTGGTGCCGGGGCTGGCCGTAGCTTCAGCGGTGAACGCCGTGAAGGTGGCCGTGGCCCGCGTCGTGAAGACGGTGCTGCTACCGCACGTCGTCGCTTCGGTGATGCATAATTGACCTATAATCTGCCGTATTATTTTTAAACGGTAGTGATAAAAGCCCCGGTTATTGCAATCGGGGTTTTTTTTATCCCTTTTGTACTCATGTACTGGTACAATGAGCCGCATAAGACAATTTCGTCGTGCTCAGTTTTTCAGGGATTCGATATGACAACGTTAACCGCCCCCGGCACAAAGCCTTCGTTAATCGGCGGGGTGATGATCATCGGTGGGACTATCATTGGCGCAGGGATGTTTTCTTTACCCGTAGTGATGTCGGGTGCCTGGTTCTTTTGGTCGCTGGCCGCGTTGGTTTTCACCTGGTTCTGCATGCTGCATTCCGGGCTGATGATTCTGGAAGCAAACCTGAACTACCGCATCGGCTCCAGTTTCGACACTATCACCAAAGATCTGCTGGGACGCGGCTGGAACGCGATAAACGGCCTGTCGATTGCGTTTGTGCTGTATATCCTGACCTACGCCTATATCTCTGCCAGCGGCTCCATCCTGCATCATACGTTTTCTGAGATGTCGCTGGACGTGCCCGCTCGCCTGGCGGGGCTGGTCTTTGCGCTGGCTGTGGCGTTTATAGTCTGGCTGAGTACCAAAGCGGTTAGCCGCATGACGGCAATTGTTCTCGGCGCGAAGGTGATCACTTTCTTTCTGACCTTCGGCAGCCTGCTTGGGCACGTCACGCCGACAACGCTGTTTAACGTCGCCGAGAGCAATGCCTCCTACACGCCCTATTTATTAATGACGCTGCCATTCTGTCTGGCCTCTTTTGGCTATCACGGCAACGTGCCTAGCCTGATGAAGTATTACGGCAAAGATCCTCGCACCATTATTCGCTGCCTGGTTTACGGCACGCTGATGGCGCTGGGGCTGTATACCATCTGGCTGCTGGGGACGATGGGGAATATTCCACGCCCTGAGTTTATTGGCATCGCGGAGAAAGGCGGCAACATTGATGTGCTGGTACAGGCGCTGAGCGGCGTCCTCAACAGCCGAAGCCTGGATCTGTTACTGGTGGTGTTCTCTAACTTTGCGGTGGCGAGCTCATTCCTCGGCGTCACGCTTGGGCTGTTCGATTACCTGGCGGATCTGTTTGGTTTTGATGATTCCGCGATGGGGCGTTTGAAAACGGCGCTGCTGACTTTTGTGCCGCCGATTGTCGGTGGCCTGCTGTGGCCAAATGGCTTCCTGTATGCGATTGGCTACGCCGGGCTGGCGGCAACCATTTGGGCAGCCATTGTGCCCGCGCTGCTGGCCAGGGCTTCGCGTAAACGCTTTGGTAGCCCGAAGTTCCGGGTCTGGGGCGGTAAGCCGATGATTGCCCTGATTCTGGTCTTTGGCGCAGGCAATGCGCTGGTACACATTCTTTCTACCTTCGACGTGCTGCCGGTATACAAGTAACTATTAACGGGCCCTCCGACCTGAGAGGGCCCCACACAACGCTAGCCTAGAAGCTCTTCTTTTACCTGCATCGCCAAATCAAACGAATGTAAGCGTGCCTGATGATCGAAAATCTGGCCGTTAACCATAATTTCATCTGCTTCTGTTTCGCGCAGAACGGACTCCAGGCCGTGGCGCACCTTCGCTTTATCTCCTACCAGAGACATGCTCAGCGCCTGCTGGACGCCATATTGCTCAGAGGCAGACCAAAGCTGATGCATATTCTCCACCGGCGGCGGAAGCTGCCCGGTTTCGCCGCGACGCAGGCGAACAAACGCCTGCTGCATGGAAGTAAACAGAAATTCGGCATCCCGGGTACTGTCTGCCGCGACGATATTGATGCACACCATCGCGTAAGGTTTTGCCAGCCGCTCGGACGGCTTGAAGTTCTCGCGGTAAAGCTGTAGCGCCCGGAACAGCATGTCTGGCGCAAAGTGCGAGGCGAAAGCAAACGGCAAGCCCAGCTGTGCCGCCAACTGAGCGCTATACAGGCTGGAGCCAAGTAGCCAGACCGGCACCTTTTCTCCATAACCCGGCACAGGGCGTACATGCGGATTCGGATCGCGGGCATCAAACCAGTCCACCAGTTCAGCGACATCCCGGGGGAAATTATCAACGTCGCCGCTCATATGGCGGCGCAGCGCCATCATAGTACGCTGATCGCTACCCGGCGCGCGGCCAAGTCCAAGATCGATTCGCCCCGGATAGAGCGCATTCAGGGTGCCGAACTGCTCGGCAATCACCAGCGGCGAATGGTTCGGCAGCATCACGCCACCGGAGCCTAAATGTAACGTGGTGGTATTGGCGGCGAGGTAACCAATCAGTACTGAAGTCGCCGCGCTGGCAATGCCGACCATATTGTGGTGTTCCGCCAGCCAGTAACGATGGTAGCCGCGCTTTTCAGCCAGCCGGGCGAGATCCAGAGAGTGGGAAAAAGCCTCCTGCGCCGAGGAGCCTTGAGGGATCGGCGCCAGATCGAGCACCGAGAAAGCAACATTTTTGTCAGTCATAACCGCTCACTTTTGTTACAGCGTAGTCATCAGATTGAAGGTCTTCTTCCAGCCTGGCGCAGGAATACCGCGCCGGCCAGAAAAGCTGCACTCTTAATAGTGCATTAAACGATGACCAAATTTGTTAACAAAGTGAGCTATTATCAGGCACGAAGCTCCAGCCCGGCGACGCGTCGCCAGTAGCCGTTACAGTCGCTGCGGTTGGCCAGCGGCAGCGGTGCCCCGCCGTTTTCGTTGGCCCGGAAGGCGTTCAAAATATCCAGCGTCCCTAAGCCCATTGGCGACAAACGAACAATATCCACCAGTCCTTTCATCGACGTCAGATCATTGCCAAGATTATACACATAGCCGCTCATGGTCTGGATCCCGTTCAGCACGAAGACCTGCTGCTGCTCCTGAGAGCGCATATCCCGGCCATTTGGGTATTTAATGCAGCAGGTTTCACATTCGTCTTTGGCACGGTCTTCAGAGCGTGCGGTGAAGCAGCGGGCGGAATAAGCCAGCGGCAGGTGGCCGTAGCTCAGCACTTCCACTTCGAACTTGTTGCGAATGCCGAGTTCATCACACTGGTTGAGCATATTGGCTAGCCAGTCGCGGGAAAGCTCGACCGGCATACACCAGCGCGTCATGCCCTGCTCCAGCAGCAGGCGCAGCGTAACGGCGTTATAGCAGTTGAGCGCATGTCCGGCGACAAACGGCAATTTGCGTTCGGCGGCCATATTCACGCTGCCGATATCATTGGCTTCAATCAGGAAGTCGCCGTTTTCTACGTAACGCTTCAGTTCGCCTAATTCGGACGGGGCCTGCACCAGTGCAAGCGTGGAAAGCACCACCTGCTTGCCCTGGCCTGCGAGCATTTTCGCCATATCCAGCCAGTCGCCGACTTTGGTTGCCCGGCGCTTGCTGCATACCGCTTCGCCCAGGTAAATAACATCGGCGCGGCTTTTAGCTGCGGCCTGATAAAACTTTTCCAGCGTCTCTTTTGGCCAATAGTAAAGCACCGGCCCTAATGAATATTTCATGCTTTTCCCTACTGCCATTTGCGGTGATAGGCACCGAGCGTTGTTTGCGTGCCTTCGGCCATAGCGCCCAGCGTCTCCATCCAGGCGGATTGCGCCCGGTAGTTTTTAGGATCTGCCATGCAGCGATCGATAGCCTGACGCCAGACTTTTGCCACCTGAGTAACATAGGCCGGGCTGCGCTGACGGCCCTCGATTTTCACCGATGCAATATTGGCGGCGAGCAGCTCCGGCAGCAGTTCGAGCGTGTTAAGGCTGGTGGGCTCCTCCAGCGCGTGGTAAGGCCTGTCGTCAACCAGGTAACGCCCTTTGCAGAGGGTGGGGTAGCCCGCATTTTCGCCGTCTTGATAGCGGTCAATCAGCACATCATTAAGGCGCGATTCCAGCCCCTGGGGCGTCTGTTGCCAGCGCACAAAGCGGGCGGGGGAGCAGGCGCCCACGGTGTTCGGCGACTCGCCGGTAAGGTAAGACGAAAGATAGCAGCGTCCTTCCGCCATAATGCACAGGCTGCCAAAAGCGAAGACTTCCAGCGGCACCGGTGTGACGCGAGCGAGCTGTTTGACCTGATGAATAGAAAGCACGCGCGGCAGCACCACACGGGCAACATCGAAGTGGCGATGATAAAACCGGATCGCTTCTTCGTTGGTGGCTGAAGCCTGCACCGACACATGGCGCTCTATGTGCGGATAGCGCTCAGCGGCATATTCCAGCATGGCTAAATCTGCCAGAATCAGCGCATCGGCACCGAGCTGGGCGGCCATATCAACCGCCCGCTGCCAGCGTGAGTAACCGTCCGGATGTGCGAAAGTATTGATGGCAATATGCAGCTTGCGGCCGCGAAGATGTACATAGCTGACGGCTTCTTGCAGCTTTTTCTCGGTGAAATTGAGGCCGGCAAAATGACGCGCATTGGTATCATCTTTCAGGCCGATGTACACCGCATCTGCACCGTTATCGATGGCCGCTTTCAACGCCGGAAGGTTTCCGGCCGGGCAAAGCAACTCCATAATTTATCCTGAATCAAAGGGGCCATAATGCGGCCCGCGCTGCACAGGGACGGGCAGCAAAATTGTTAACGAACCGGGATTTTAGTTAACCTGTCGGCGACAATTTTTGATTTGGGGCAGAGAAAGGCGTATTGCTTAGAGCTGCGGCCGCCAATTCGGCCCCGCAGCAACCTGCGGAATTGTTGATTTGGCGCGCCATCGGGAATTGTCGTTATGGCAAAATAGCGACAAATCTTTTAAAGGAGTTAAACCCGTGTTCGATAAACTGCGTTCTCGCCTGGTTCAGGCTGGTCCTTCTTTGCTGCGGGTTCCAGTCAAGCTAACCCCTTTTGCCGTTAAGCGTCAGGTACTGGAGCAGGTACTGGGCTGGCAGTTCCGCCAGGCGCTGCAGGATGGCGAACTGGATTTTCTGACTGGCCGCTGGCTGAGTATTGAGGTGCGCGATCTTGGCCTGAAGTGGTTTACTTCCGTTGAGGACAATAAGCTGCTGGTGTGCGACGATGCACCTGCAGATGTGAGCTTTAGCGCTGAGGCTAATGACCTGTTGCTGATAGCCGCTCGCAAGCAAGATCCGGATACCCTGTTTTTCCAGCGTCGTCTGGTCATTGAAGGCGACACGGAACTCGGGTTATATGTGAAGAATCTAATGGATGCCATTGAGCTGGATGCAATGCCTAAACCGTTACGCATCCTGCTATTACAGCTGGCTGATTTTGTTGAGGCGGGTTTGAAACATAACGCCGCCCCTGAAGGTAATTCGATAGGTGAGCCATGTTAATTCGTGTAGAAATTCCCATTGATGCTCCCGGCATCGACGCGCTGCTGCGCCGTTCCTTTGAAGGCGATGGCGAAGCTGAGCTGGTGAAAGCACTGCGGGAAGACGGGCTGTTAACGCTTGGCCTCGTCGCCACCGACGATGAAGGGCAGGTGATTGGCTACGTGGCCTTCAGCCCGGTCGCCGTCGAAGGTGACGAGCTTCAGTGGGTTGGGCTTGCGCCACTGGCGGTAGATGCGTCGGTTCGCGGGCAGGGCATTGCCAAACAGTTGGTATACGAAGGGCTGGATTCTCTGAATGAATTTGGCTATGCCGCCGTGGTCACGCTTGGCTCGCCGGAGATGTACGGCCATCTTGGCTTCCAGCCTGCGGCCCGTTACGGTCTGCACTGTCGCTGGCCGGGCACCGAAGCAGCATTCCAGGTTCATCCCCTGGCGGATGATGCCCTAAACGGCGTAAGTGGCCTGGTGGAGTATTCTGACCACTTCAACAGCGTTTAGCCGGTTTCCCCTTGAAGGCTTGCCAGCAGGTCTTCGAGGGCAACCTTTCCCCCAACCAGCCGTTCTTTCTCTGCCTTGCTCAACTGTTTAATTCGGTACTCGGCCCGCAGCGCCAGCGATCGGTTTCCCACCACCTGGCTAAACACCAAATCCAGCTCCCCCTTGCCACGCAGCGCCTTGGCGCCTTTCCCGGACTGATGCTGGGCAAAGCGGCGCGCTACGTCGGTGGTAATACCGGTATAGAGACGATTATCGGGGCAGCGAATTAAATAGAGATACCAGGAAGTCATAGTGCGGGCGCATAATTAACATTTGTCGCAGAGTATCACTGTTCAGGATGACGATGGAATCACTCAATGCCATCAGCCGCTGGCTGACAAAACAACATGTTCTGAGCTACTGCGTGGGCAGTGGGCACTCGCTTTGGTGTGCCAACGCTTTTTACATCTTCGACGCTGAGCGGGTGGCCTTTTATCTGCTGAGCGAAACCTCGTCCCGCCACGGGCAGCTGATTGGGGAGCAAGCCCCGGTCGCCGGGACGATAAACGGTCAGCCCAAAACGGTGGCGCTTATTCGCGGCGTGCAGTTCCGGGGCGAAATTCGCCTGCTGGCGGCAGAGGAAACGGCTGACTACCGTATTCGCTACCTGAAGCGTTTTCCGATTGCGAAAGTGATGTCGGCCCCGATGTGGGAAATTCGGCTTGATGAGCTAAAAATGACGGACAACACGCTTGGCTTCGGGAAAAAGCTACACTGGCTACGTGACGACCAGGGTAATTCTCAGGAGGCAATATGAGTCGTGTTCTGATAGTCGGTGCCACCGGGCTTGTGGGCGGCCATTTACTCCGCCTGCTTAGCCAGGACTCGCGCATCAGTACGATTGTGGCGCCTACTCGCCGCCCGCTGCCCGTAGCACTGAACAAGGTTGTTAATCCTCACGATCCGCAGCTTTCAGACGCGCTTGCGCAGGTCACGGAGCCGGTTGATACGGTTTTTTGCTGCCTGGGCACAACTCTTCGCGAGGCGGGCAGCAAAGAGGCTTTTATCCTCGTCGATTACACGCTGGTGGTGGACACCGCCCTCGCGGGTTTACGGCTGGGAGCAAAACAGATGCTGGTGGTCAGCGCGCTGGGGGCAAACAGCCGTTCGCCGTTTTTCTACAACCGGGTAAAAGGGGAAATGGAGGACGCGCTGATAGCGCAGAACTGGCCTCGCCTGATTATAGCTCGCCCATCAATGCTGTTGGGACATCGCCAAACCCGACGCTTAAACGAAGTCGTCATGTTACCGATTTTTAAAATGCTGCCCGGAAACCTCAAAGCTATTGAGTCATCAGACGTGGCAAAAGCCCTGCTTTTGGAAGCGTTCAGCCCCGCTCGGGACGGGGTGGCGATTGTTGATTCTGCCGAGTTACGTGCTCGAGCGGCGCACTATTCTGTGGAGTAAACTTTTCAGATCGGCTAGTTGTGGCATAGTATGTCGCCATAAATAATTACCTCGCTAATCAATTTCAGGGGAACGGCCATGCCATTTTCTTCCTCACCCGCACCGGGAACCCGTTCATTTCCGTGGTGGAAGCCCACGCTGTTTTTCCTGGTATTGATCGCCGGGCTTTGGTACGTGAAATGGCAGCCGTATTACGGCAAAGCATTTACCGCCGCGGACACTCACAGTATCGGCAAATCTATCCTCGCTCAGGCGGACGTGAACCCGCTTAAAGCCGCGCTGGATTATGCGATGGTTTATTTTCTGGCCGTCTGGAAAGCGGCGGTGCTGGGCGTTATCCTGGGCTCTCTAATACAGGTGCTTATTCCCCGCGACTGGCTGCTGCGCACCCTGGGGCAGCAACGTCTCCGTGGGACGTTCTTCGGGACGCTTTTCTCTCTCCCTGGCATGATGTGTACTTGCTGTGCGGCCCCGGTGACGGCGGGAATGCGCCGGCAGTCCGTTTCTATGGGCGGAGCACTGGCTTTTTGGATGGGGAACCCGCTGCTTAACCCGGCGACACTGGTCTTTATGGGGTTTGTTCTGGGGTGGCAGTTCGCTTTGGTTCGGTTAGTGGCGGGCCTGGCAACGGTTCTGGGTGTGGCTTTGCTGGTGCAGCGCTGGGTAAAAGATAAGCCGCAAAACATTGAGGCGGTTCCCGCCGTTAACCGTCCGACAGAAGAGGGCGCTTTCCTGATTCGCTGGGGACAAGCGCTGTGGCAGCTGTTCTGGAGCACAATTCCTGTTTATGTCCTGGCCGTGCTGGCGCTTGGCGCAGCGCGCGTCTGGCTATTCCCGCACGCTGATGGCGCAGTTAGCGACTCGCTTTTCTGGGTTATTGCCATGGCGGTGGTCGGCTGCCTGTTCGTCATCCCGACGGCGGCTGAAATTCCTATCGTGCAAACCATGATGCTGGCGGGGATGGGCACGGCTCCGGCATTGGCGCTATTGATTACGCTTCCTGCGGTCAGCCTGCCGTCGCTTATCATGCTGCATAAAGCTTTCCCGGCTAAGGCCTTGTGGTTAACCGGCGGGCTGGTGGCGCTCAGCGGCATTATTGTTGGAAGCCTGGCGCTTATTTGACATTATTTGCTTACCGTTGATAAATAAAAGCCACGTTGTTACGTGGCTTTTTAATAGCCAGGGAAGAGTTCTCGTTACTTTATTGAGAGGGTTGCGGGCTGGTTATAAATATTACAAGGACTGCAGGTAATCAATATATCCTTTGGCGCTACTTTCCAGCTGTTGATCTGACACTTCATATTCGGCACCGTAAAATGCGTAGAATGGCTGGTAATCCGCTTCGACATATTTTGCCGTCATTTCAAACGGCAGGAGTATTTCTTTTAACGAATGGTGATAACGTCCGTCTTGGGAAAAGTCCTCCTCTTTGATCCCAGCGCTTACCGCCAGCGCGAACTTACGGCCTCTGAGCTTATGCCCGCTGGTGGAGCCGTAGGCCCAGCCATAGGTAAAGACTTCATCCAGCCACTGCTTTAACAACGGCGGGCTATTAAACCAGTACAGCGGGAATTGCAGAATAATTTTATCGTGCTGCTCAATCAGTTTTTGCTCACTTGCAACATCAATAACCCCATCCTGATAAGTCTGGTAAAGATTGTGGACGGTATATGACGCCGGATTCTTTTCTACTTCGCTTACCCAGCGTTTATTAATTTTAGATTCATTAATATTGGGATGAATAACAACAATTAACGTCTTCATGGTTAATTCCTCTTGAGATGGCTGACCATCAGCGTTTATTTGATGTTTGCATCATAGGGAGCTTTAAATTAAAGTACAATACTGTCATTGTTGATATGTACTATACCAAAGGATAGTGTCCATGAGCGAAAAGGCTGTGCCGGATTCCTGCGCATTTATGGGCGACACGGGCTTTGCCTACACGCTGTCGCTGGTGAACGGGAAATACAAAATGATCATTCTCTATGCGCTGGCAGAACATAAGCCGGTGATTCGCTTCAACGAGCTAAAACGCTGCATTGAGACTATCTCGTTCAGAACCCTGAGCCTGACGCTGAAAGAGCTGGAAAACGACGGACTGATTATCCGGGATGAATACCCGCAAATTCCGCCCAAGGTGGAGTACAGCCTTTCAGAGCGCGGGAAGTCGCTGATCCCGGTGCTGGACATGATGTGTGAATGGGGAAATGTGCATCGCCATGATGTGCTGAAGTGAAGCTTCCCGCTGGCTATCGGGAAGCCTGTCTTAACGCAGGTGGTGAATGACCTGGTTGCTGCTGCCGCGCCAGATAAGCGCCGGGTCTTTTAAATCCTGAACAAACTTGCCGTCTACCAGCACGTTGATCAATGCCACCACTTCTTGCTGGGCGGCGTCCAGCTCATCAATCTTATACCCCGTCCACACCCAGATGTCCTTGCCCGGGCATTCGGCACGCACGCGCTGCACCAGCTTAAGAATGTCCGGCAGGTTCTGCGGATGCAGCGGGTCACCGCCCGAGAGCGAGATCCCCTGGCGCTTAACGCGGGTGTCGTTCAGGTCGGCAATAATGCGGTCGGCCATTTCTGAAGTAAACGGCATGCCCGAGTTCACGCGCCAGGTGCTTTTGTTGTAGCAGCCGGGGCATTCATGCACGCAACCTGAGACAAACAGCGTACAGCGTGTGCCGGGGCCATTGACGATATCGACGGGATAGTATTGGTGGTAATTCATAAGCCTGACCTGATTGCCCTCACCCCGGCCCTCTCCCACAGGAGAGGGAGAAAACCAGCGCGCGGCGTAAGTATTTACACAGACAGTTCCCTCTCCCCTTAGGGGAGAGGGTTAGGGTGAGGGGAGTTCGCTTTATGGCTTAACCGATCTGCCCGTTGCCCAGATGCTTCACGCGGCGCTTCACCTCTTCCTGCTTGCCGGCGTTAAACGGACGCGCGTCCGGGCTACCGAGATAGCCGCATACCCGGCGGGTAACCGACACGCGGGCCGCATCATGGTTACCGCATTTCGGGCAGGTAAAGCCCTTGCTGGTACATTCGAACTCACCGGTGTACCCGCACTCGTAGCATTCATCGATTGGCGTGTTGGTACCGTAGTAAGGCACATGCTGGTAGCTATAGTCCCACACGTCCTCCAGCGCCCGCAGGTTGTGCTGAATGTTCGGGTACTCGCCGTAGCAAATGAAGCCGCCGTTAGCCAGAGGTGGGTAAGGTGCTTCGAAGTCGATTTTGTCGTAAGGATTCACCTTTTTCTCGACGTCGAGGTGGAAGCTGTTGGTGTAATAACCTTTATCCGTAACGCCAGGCACGACGCCAAACTCGGCGGTATCAAGGCGGCAGAAGCGGTCGCACAGGTTTTCACTTGGCGTGCTGTAAAGGCTAAAGCCGTAGCCGGTTTCTTCTTTCCAGCTATCGGTGGCTTCGCGCAGGCGGGCAACGATGGCAACGGCTTTTTCGCGCAGGGCTTCGCTATCGTAAACATGCTGGTTACCGAACAGGGCATTCACCGTTTCGTGGATGCCGATATAGCCCAGTGAAATGGAAGCCCGGCCGTTTTTAAAGATCTCAGACACGTCGTCGTCGGCCTTCAGGCGTACGCCGCAGGCGCCTTCCATGTAGAGAATGGGGGCAACGCGGGCTTTGACGCCTTCCAGACGGGCAATACGGGTCATCAGCGCCTTACGCGCCAGCTGCAAGCGGTCGTCCAGCAGCTTCCAGAAGGTGGTTTCATCCCCTTTGGCTTCCAGCGCAATGCGCGGCAGGTTCAGGCTGATCACGCCGAGGTTATTACGCCCGTCGTGGATCTGCTCCCCATTTTCTTCGTATACCCCAAGGAAGCTGCGGCAACCCATTGGCGTTTTAAACGAGCCGGTGACTTTCACTACCTGGTCGTAGTTCAGAATGTCCGGGTACATGCGTTTGGAGGCGCATTCCAGTGCCAGCTGCTTAATGTCGTAGTTGGGGTCGCCGAACTTATGGTTCAGGCCGTCGCGAATAGCAAAGACCAGTTTTGGGAACACCGCAGTTTTGCGGTTTTTACCCAGCCCGGCAATGCGGTTGCGCAGAATCGAGGTCTGAATCAGACGGGACTCCCAGCGTGTGCCGAGGCCAAAACCAAAGGTGACAAACGGCGTCTGCCCGTTGGCGGTATGCAGAGTATTCACTTCATATTCAAGGGACTGGAAGGCGTCGTAGCACTCTTTCTCGGTGCGAGAAAGTGCGTACTTATCAGCATCAGGGATCTGCCACTCTTCGGCGATTGCCCGGTGCTTATTAAAACTTTCGGTCACAAACGGGGCCAGCACTTCGTCGATGCGGTTAATGGTGGTTCCGCCATAAATGTGGCTGGCAACCTGAGCGATGATCTGCGCGGTAACGGCCGTTGCCGTAGAGATGGATTTTGGCGGTTCGATCTCGGCGTTACCCATTTTAAAGCCGTGGGTCAGCATGCCTTTGAGATCTATCAGCATGCAGTTGAACATTGGGAAAAACGGAGAGTAGTCGAGATCGTGATAGTGAATATCCCCACGCTCGTGCGCGAGTACCACGTCACGCGGCAGCAGGTGCTGCTTGGCGTAGTGTTTGGCGACGATCCCGGCCAGCAGGTCGCGCTGGGTAGGGATCACCTTGCTGTCCTTGTTGGCGTTCTCGTTGAGCAGGGCAGAGTTGGTCTGCTCAACCAGGCCGCGAATTTCCTGGTTCAGGCGGCCACGTTTTTCGCGCTCAATATCGCGGTCATGGCGATACTCAATATAGGCACGCGCCAGCTGCTTGTAGTTGCCGGCCATGAGCTGGTTTTCCACGGCGACCTGGATCTCGCCGATGTCGACCTGGCTGCGGCCCGCCATCTGCTGACTGACAATGTCTGCGACGGTGGCGCAATAGTCCGCGTCATCGACTCCCGCTGCTTTAGCTGCACGTAGAATGGCTTCTCTGATGCGCTCTGAAGTGAAAGGTACTTTGCACCCGTCTCTTTTCATCACATGCGGTGTCATGATTTCTCCGTTTATTTTTAGGTTATCCACAAAGGTTGGGGCGTATTCGGCGGCGTGTAGCCATTTGTCCTGTCAAAATTTCCCGAAAGCTGGCCCTTTTTATCCACAGATAATCCCCAAACTTATCCTGTGGAAGTCGTCGTTATAATAGTCGATAGATACAACATGTAGGGCCGAGGTGCATTCTAAATTCTATATATAGTGATTTGCATCAAACATGTTTACGCTTTTATTGATGCAGAACAAAGTAAATCGGGGGCGGTAGAAACGACGGGCGTTGTCCAGGGAGGGAAATTATCCGATTAATTTTTCGTATAAATATTCTACAAATACCCGAGTCTTTGGCGGGACTTTTCCTCCGGCGTACTTCACCCAGAGCTGCTGCGGCTCGGTGGCCGTGTTCTGCAAAATCGCCTGTAACTTTCCTTCGGCTATGGGCCTGGTGAGATACCAGTCGGCGAGATAAATAATCCCCATGCCGGACAGCGCGGCATCCACCAATGAATCCGGCGAGGTGGAGATAAACCATGCGGAAGGCTCGTCAAACAGCGTTTCATTATTCATCCACTGCTGAAGGCGCCCGGTACCAGAGTTACGGTGGATGAGACAGCGATGCTCGCTGAGATCTTCCGGCGTTTGTGGCGTACCGTGTTGCGCCAAATAGGCTGGCGATGCCGCCGTAACCATATTCGAGGTATACAGCTCGCGCGCCACCACGCGGTTATCTCTTACCGTGCGATAGCCGATAGCCACATCAATGCGTTCGGCAATCAGGTTTACGCTGCGGGCCTCCATTGATAGCTCAAAGCGAATCAGCGGATAGCGGCGCTGAAACTCGGCGAGGAGAGGCATCAGGCAGTGGCGGCCAAAGCCGGGTATGACGCTGACGCGCAGCAGTCCTGAAGGTTCCGAGCCTGGATTAACTAGCGCCTGGTTCAGCGCCTGCCACAGGGGGGCGACCTCATCACGCAGCGCAGTACCTTCTTCGGTAAGCACGACAAAGTGTGTATTGCGCACAAAAAGCACGATGCCAAGCCGCTGCTCAAGCTGGCGTATGCTTTTGCTCACCGCCGCAGGCGTAACCCCAAGCTGGCGGGCTGCCTCGGAAAAACTCTGGCAGTCCGCCGCCGCCAGAAACGCCGGAATGAGCCGATGAACGTCTGCTGAAAGCATCATGCTTGTAACCTTTAGTTGAAACAGATGTGCCATGTTATGGACTACAGGTAAGGCCTGTCATCTGAAAAGATAGCCCCATCCCAAAAATGAGGCCTGAAAGATGACAAAAGTATTAGTTCTGGCGGCACATCGCGCCCCTGATGAATCCCGTATTAACCATGCTGGCGTGACGGCACTGAAAAGCATTGCGGGCGTCACCGTGCATGAGCTTAAGCGTGAATACCCGGATCACCAGATTGACGTAGCGCGTGAACAGGCGCTGCTGCTGGAGCATGACGCTATCGTGCTGATGTTTCCGTTCTGGTGGTACAGCTCCCCGGCAATCCTCAAAGACTGGCAGGATCAGGTGCTGACTTTCGGTTTTGCCTACGGCACTAACGGCACCGCGCTGCACGGGAAAAAGCTGATGGTCATGACTTCAACGGGCGGCCAGGCAGACGCCTATCGGGCAGAAGGCGCGAACCGTTACACGGTGGAAGAGTTGCTGCTGCCGTTCCACGCGATGGCGAATAAGACAGGTATGATCTGGCAGGCGCCCGCGCTGATCCAGGGGGCGAATACGATTACGGAAGCGCTGATCGATGAGGGCGTTAACGGCTGGCTGAGTCGGGTTCAGGCGCTGAAAGGGTAATTTCTCCCCTCACCCCGGCCCTCTCCCCGGAGGGGCGAGGGGGAAACAAGCGGCAAGAAACATTGTTTATCCCTTCTCCCTTTCAGAGAGAAGGCTATGGGAAACAAGCGCCAGGAAACATTGTTTATCCCTTCTCCCTTTCAGAGAGAAGGCTATGAGGGAAACAAGCGGCAGGAAACAATGTGTATCCCCTCTCCCTTTCAGGGAGAGGGTTAGGGTTAGGGTGAGGGTAATCTTTTCCAACGCAGGCAATCAGGCTAACGCTTGATCCAATACACCGCCTCAAACGGCCTCAGACTCATCTCCGCAGGCTTAGGGGCGGCATCAGCGTAGTTACTCATCAGCACATCCCATTCGCCTTCATGCCCTTCCAGCTGCAGCCATTGCGCTTCCCCGCTAAGGTTAGCGGCAACGATCAGCGTCTGGCCTTCGTGTTGGCGGCTATAGCTCCACACCAGCGGGTGCTCTGGCAGCAGATCCTGATAATTCCCCCAGGTCAGCACCGGCTCAGCCTTACGCAGCTTGATCAATTGCTGGTAGGTATAGAAGACCGAATCTTTGTCTTCCAGCGCCGCTGCGGCGTTGACCGTCTGGTAGTTATCGCACAGGCCAATCCACGGCGTGCCTTCGCTAAAGCCTGCGTTACTGCCGGCATCCCACTGCATCGGCGTGCGGCTGTTGTCGCGCGACTTACTGGCAAGAATAGCCATTAGCGTGTCGCTGTCGCGCCCAAGAGTTCGCAGTTCGGCAAACATATTGAGGCTTTCCACATCGCGGTACTGGTCGATGCTGGAGAAATGCGGGTTGGTCATCCCAATCTCTTCCCCCTGATAGATGTACGGCGTGCCTTGCATGCCGTGCAGCACCATCGCCAGCATCTTCGCGGATGTCGTTCGCAGTTCGCCTTCGTGGCCAAAACGGGACACGATGCGCGGCTGGTCGTGGTTACACCAGAACAGCGCGTTCCAGGCCACGTTATGCATCCCCTGCTGCCAGTGGTTGAAGATGGACTTCAGCTCCACGTAGTCAGGTTTTGCCAGCGTCCATTTCTCACCGCCGGGATAGTCCACCTTCAGGTGATGGAAGTTAAAGGTCATCGACAGCTCGCTGCCGTCCAGGGCGCCATACTTCTGGCAGTTATCCAGCGAAGTGGAGGACATCTCGCCGACGGTCATCAGGCCGAGCGGCTTAAAAGCATCGCGGCTAAATTCCTGCAAAAATTCGTGAATACGTGGGCCATCGGTGTAGAAACGGCGGCCATCGCCACCATTTACGTCGTTCGGGAATGCGAGGTCTTTTGACACCAGGTTAATCACGTCGAGGCGCAGGCCGTCCACGCCGCGGTTGGCCCAGAACTCGCAAACCTTTTTCAGTTCAGCGCGAACCGCCGGGTTTTCCCAGTTAAGGTCTGCCTGCTCAGGCGCGAACAGATGCAGGTAGTATTGACCGGTTTCCGCCTGCCACTGCCAGGCATTGCCGCCAAACTTTGAACGCCAGTTGTTCGGCAGAATATCCGGCGTGCCGTCGCGCCAGATATAGAACTCGCGGTACGGGCTGTGTTTATCCTGCGCCTGCTTAAACCAGTCGTGCTCCGTAGAGGTGTGGTTAAACACCATATCCAGCACCAGGCGAATACCACGCTGGTGGGCTTCTGCTACCAGCAAATCAAAATCTTCCAGCGTGCCGTAGGTCGGATCTATAGCGCAGTAGTTAGCGACGTCATAGCCGTTATCTATCTGAGGCGAGACATAAAACGGTGTAATCCAGAGGGCGTCTACGCCCAGCGTCTTGAGGTAATCCAGACGCTTAATCACGCCCTTCAGATCGCCGGTACCGCTGCCGGTCGTGTCCTGAAAACTCTTCGGGTAAATCTGGTAGATGACACCGTTCTGCCACCACGGAGGAGTGATATTCATAGCGAGTTCCTGCTAGCTGAAGGGGCGTAACTGCCCCGCAAACTGATGGCAAACCTCTGGCGGTGGAAAGAACCTCAAGTGCCATCAAAAAATAAGGAAAATCAAATGGATGATTTTCAGCTGATAACCCACAAAGCGAGAACATACACTTTGCTCTAACGAAAATGGGGGCATTCCTGCCCCCGTGAAATCGACCTACACCACCAGCAGCGTGCCCTGGCGGAATTTACGCTTGTAGACGATAGAGGTCAGGATAATCGGGACGATCACCGCGATAACAATCGCAATGGCGTAGACGCCCCAGAACTTAGGCTGAATGGACAGGATGCCCGGCAGGCCGCCGACGCCAATCCCGTTCGCCATCACGCCGTTCAGGCCGCACAGCAGCCCAGCCAGGCCGGAACCTACCATCGCGCAGAGCATCGGGAAGTGGTACTTCAGGTTGATCCCGTACATGGCCGGTTCGGTTACGCCGAGGTAGGCAGAAATAGCCGCCGGGACGGAGATCTCACGTTCATTCTGCTTGCGGCTGCAGATAATAATGCCGACAACGGCAGAAGCCTGAGCGATATTAGACAGCGCAATCAGCGGCCAGACAGGCGTTCCGCCCAGGCTCTGAATCATCTGCATGTCGATGGCAAGCGTGGTCTGGTGAACGCCGGTAATCACCAGCGGCGCATACAGGAAGCCAAACAGGGCGGCGCCGATAGGGGCGAAGCTGCCGGTCATCAGGTGGCGAACCGCGAAGGCCACGCCGTCGCCGATCATACGGCCAAACGGCCCGATCACGGTGTGCGCCAGGAATACGGCAAGGATCAGAGAACATACCGGCACGATAACCAGATAAAGGTAATCCGGCACGATGCGTTTAAGGCGAGTTTCAATGAAGCCGAGCGCCAGGCCTGCCAGCAGTGCAGGAATAACCTGTGCCTGGTAACCTACTTTCTCAATGGTGAACCAGCCGAAGTTCCAGACTTCCGGGATCTTGGTGCCCAGTTCGTAGGCGTTCATCAGCTGTGGTGACACCAGCGTAACGCCCAGCACGATACCGAGAATAGGCGTGCCGCCCATTTTCTTAACCGCAGACCAGCAAATGCCCACCGGCAGATAGAAGAAGATCGCCTCGCCAATCAGCCACAGGAAGTCATAGACGGTTTTCAACGCCGGATACATCTGGGCAAGGGTTTCCCCGTTGCTCATCGGCAGGTCGCCAATGACGTTGCGGAAGCCAAGGATCAAGCCTCCGCTGATCAGCGCCGGCAGCAGCGGGAAGAAGATCTCTGCAAAGTGAGAGATCAGCTGCTCGTGCCATTTCATGTTTTGGCGGGCCGCCGTTTTAGCCTGCTCTTTGTCAGCGGAGTCGAGTCCGGTCGTGGCAATCAACGCCTTGTAGTAATCATCCACATCGGTACCGATAACTACCTGGAACTGGCCGGCGTTGGTAAAGCAGCCTTTCACCATGGGCAGGTTTTCGATCTCTTTAGGATGGGCATTCTCGGGATGGTTCAGTACAAAACGCAGTCGGGTAATACAGTGACTGACGGTGGCGATATTCTCGCGTCCGCCAACCAGTTCGATCAGTTTATCGATGTCTTGTTGTTTTACTTTGCTCATAAGTAACACCCTGGGTAGGAGGTAATGACCTGTTGTAAGGGTAGCCAGGATTCTATTTTGCGAAAATGGGAACGTTCCCGAAATCGGGCGAAGATCACAAAATCCCGTTTACGGGCGGTTTTATTGCAGGTGGCTTGGGATAACTATCTGCCGCAGCTGCTGACCCTGAGAGATCTGCCCGATCAGCTGTAAAGCCGCGGCGCGACCGGCTTCGGCATAGCCGGGGTCAACGGTGATAATTTCGGGATGCAAAAATTTCATCAACGGCGTGTTCCCGACGCTCGCTAACTGAATATCGCTGCGGTTTTGCTGCTGGAGGTATTTGCTTGCGCCCAGCGCGAGGGTGTCGGTGGCGCACAGCAGGGCGCTGGTTTTCGGGGTCAATACTTCAACCACATGTTCGTAACCCTGCTTCATGGCGAGACCGGGCAGGGCAGCATGCGGAGTAATATCGTGGTCATGGCAAAATGCGAGATAAGCCTGGTGACGGCGATAGCCTGTCGTGACGTCGCCGTGCGGCACACCAAGGAAGCTGATGTCGCGGTGGCCCTGCTGATAAAGTGTGGACATCAGGATGTGAATGGAGCCTTCATCGTCGTAGCATACCGAAGCGAAACCGCTGGCATCCCGCGCCATCAGCACCAGCGTGGAGCGCCAGGGCTGCAGCACTTTCTCGTTAATACCGGTAAAGCCGAACAAAATTACGCCGTCAATATTGCGGCGGCGCAGCATGCCGAGATGTTCCTCCACCATGTCCGGTGAGAACTGACTCTCCATCATTATCGGGTCGTAGCCTTCTTCGTACAGGCGAGGCAGCATGGTTTGTACCGCCAGATTTTCCGACAGGGAGTCCAGACGGGTCACGATAATGGCGACCACTTTGTCGCTTTGCCCACGCATAGCGCGCGCCGAGCGGGAAGGGGAGAACTCATGTTGTTGCATTACCGCTTCAACCCGTTCCCGCGTGCGGGCGCTGACGCCGCTTTCATTGTTCAATACGCGAGAAACGGTAGATTTCCCCACGCCGCTCAGGCGGGCAATATCTTTGATGGTAAGGCGACTTTGCATAGCTGTTCTTTTCCCTGGCGGTCACGGTGCAAATTGGCTCGTTAGACAATGGCGGCTAGCCCTGTTCCTTTTGGGACACGAATGCAGTGATTGTCACTCGTTTGCCACCAACCTGTAATCCGGATTATTTAGAATATACTTACCAAGAGTAAAATTTTAACGCTGTATCCCGTTCCCACCATGGGCAAAATCTGGTTTACAGAAGGTTTAGTTTTACCGGCGTAGTATACCTGGCATTCTCATTATGCCAGAAGGCGTAATGCTATTTTTCTTTCAACGCTACCGGAGATGACATGGAACCCGATCCCAGTCCTCACCCTGAAGTAACAGGAATTTTCCGGTAAGCCACAGGTTAACGCCCGCTGCCTTACCGGTTTTGTAAGGCAGTGACGACCGCTCTCATTTACGTCCCTGCTTGTTGATGCTCTCCTGCCTGGTGCAGCTTTGTTGCGCCTGCAGGAAACTTAGGTACCGCTCAAGACGGTGCTAAGGACGTTTATGCAATTTAAAAACCTCACACGCCAGCTGATGTCCCAGCTAAGCCGCCACCTGCCGCGCCGCCTGGTGCAGCGCGATCCTATGCCTGACGGAAAAGTTGTGGCGAAGGCCGCCGATATTCCAGCGACGCTCACTCAAGCCTGTCTGAAATATGCCGCTGCCAGCGAAGAGCAGCTCTACGTTGAGTTTGGTAGCCACCCGGAAGGGCTGGACGCGCGTGAAGTCGAAAAGGCTCGCGAAACCTATGGCCTGAACCAGATCCCGGCGCAGAAACCCGCCCCGTGGTTTGTGCATCTCTGGGTCTGTTACCGCAACCCGTTCAACCTGCTACTGACGGCGCTGGGGATCTTCTCCTACGCCACGGAAGATGGTCTGTTCGGCGCAAGCGTCATTGCCCTGATGGTGGTGATTTCCACCCTGCTGAACTTCATCCAGGAAACCCGCTCCACCCGTGCAGCGGACGCGCTGAAGGCGATGGTTAGTAATACCGCGACCGTGCTGCGTGTTATCAACGAACAGGGCGAATATGCCTATGTCGAAGTCCCGCTGGACCAACTGGTACCGGGGGATATCGTTAAGCTTGCTGCGGGGGATATGATCCCAGCCGATCTGCGCGTTATGCAGGCGCGTGACCTGTTTGTCGGCCAGGCGTCGTTGACCGGGGAATCTCTGCCGGTCGAGAAAGTCGCCGTCAGCCGCCAGCATGACCAGCACAACCCGCTGGAGTGCGACAACCTCTGCTTTATGGGCACCAACGTGGTGAGCGGCACCGCGCTGGCGATGATTATCGCCACCGGCGGGAACACCTGGTTCGGGCAGCTTGCCGGGCGTGTCACCCAGCAGGAGAGCGAACCTAACGCCTTCCAGCGCGGTATCAGCCGCGTAAGCTGGCTGCTGATCCGCTTTATGCTGGTGATGGTGCCAGTGGTACTGCTGATTAACGGCTTCACCAAAGGTGACTGGTGGGAAGCGGCGCTGTTCTCGCTCTCCGTTGCCGTCGGCCTAACGCCGGAAATGCTGCCAATGATCGTGACCTCCACGCTGGCGCGCGGGGCGGTGAAACTGTCGAAGCAAAAAGTCATTGTGAAACACCTGGATGCCATCCAGAACTTTGGCGCGATGGATATTCTGTGTACCGATAAAACGGGCACCCTGACGCAGGACCGCATCGTGCTGGAAACCCACACCGATATTTTTGGTGAACAAAGCGATCGCGTGCTGCATACCGCCTGGCTGAACAGCCATTACCAGACCGGGCTGAAAAATCTGCTGGACGTGGCGGTGCTGGAAGGCGTCGATGCCGATCACGCCCGCACGGCGGTTGCCCGCTGGCATAAAGTGGATGAAATTCCTTTCGACTTTGACCGTCGTCGCATGTCGGTTGTGGTCTCCGAGCAGGCTGACGTTCATCAGCTTATCTGCAAGGGCGCGCTGCAGGAGATCCTCAATGTGTGTACTCATGTGCGCCACGGCGATGAAATCGTGCCGCTCAGCGAAGGGATGCTGACGCGTATTCGCAGCGTAACCGATTCGCTAAACAGCCAGGGCCTGCGCGTGGTTGCCGTCGCGACTAAATTCTTGCCTGCCCGCAGCGCAGACTACAGCCGCGTGGATGAGTCTGACCTGATCCTCGAAGGCTACATTGCCTTCCTCGACCCACCGAAAGAAACCACGGCTCCTGCGCTGAAAGCGCTGAAAGCCAGCGGCATCGCAGTAAAAATCCTGACCGGCGACAGCGAGCTGGTCGCGGCGAAAGTATGCCGTGAAGTCGGCCTGGAAGTCGGCGATCTGATCATCGGCAGCGACATCGAAGCAATGAGCGATGAAGAGCTGGCGCGCGTGGCGCTGCAAACTACGCTGTTTGCTCGCCTGACGCCGATGCACAAAGAGCGTATTGTCCGCCTGCTGCGCGGTGAAGGCCATGTGGTGGGCTTCATGGGGGACGGGATTAACGATGCACCGGCCCTTCGTGCCGCGGATATCGGTATTTCCGTCGATGGCGCGGTGGACATCGCCCGGGAAGCTGCCGACATTATCCTGCTGGAAAAAAGCCTGATGGTGCTGGAAGAGGGCGTGATTGAAGGCCGTCGTACCTTTGCCAACATGCTCAAGTACATCAAAATGACCGCCAGCTCTAACTTCGGGAACGTCTTCAGCGTGCTGGTGGCCAGCGCCTTCCTGCCGTTCCTGCCGATGCTGCCAATTCACTTGCTGATCCAGAACCTGATGTACGATGTCTCTCAGGTCGCTATCCCGTTTGATAACGTCGACGATGAACAAATCAAGCAGCCGCAGCGCTGGAACCCGGCCGATCTGGGCCGCTTTATGGTGTTCTTCGGGCCACTGAGCTCCATCTTCGACATCGTGACTTTCGGCGTGATGTGGTGGATTTTCAAAGCCAACTCCCCGGAAGCGCAAACGCTGTTCCAGTCCGGCTGGTTCGTGGAAGGCCTGCTGTCGCAGACGCTGATCGTGCATATGATCCGTACCCGCCGCATTCCGTTCCTGCAAAGTCGCCCGGCCTGGCCGCTGATGGTCATGACGCTGCTGGTGATGGCGCTCGGGATCGCGCTGCCGTTCTCCCCGCTGGCGGAGTACCTCCACCTGCAGGCGCTGCCGCTGAGCTACTTCCCACTGCTGGTGATTATCCTGGCGGGATACATGATGTTGACTCAGGCGGTAAAAGGCTTCTACAGCCGCCGTTACGGCTGGCAATAATCCCAAAAAATGGCGAGATGTGATCCACGTCTCGCCGCCGCCTTGCTGAAAAATCCTTCGCGTGATAACAGATTGTTTTTGCTGTTTTCTGGCTCGTCACGTGAAAGGATTATCCATGTTTAAATCGCTTCGTTTTAGCCTGCTGGCCGCAGGTATCGCCGTTGCCTGCCAGGCACAGGCCGCCCCGGCAGGAGATCTGCCGCTTATGCCCTGGCCACAGCAGGTCGAGCTCCCGGCAGCGCAGGGCAGCCTGCCGCTGACTAACGCTGTGTCGATAGCCATTAGCGGCGATAAGCTCGACGGTGCCATTGAGCGCTGGCGGCAGCGTATCAGCCTGCAAACCGGCTGGCAGCTTCAGCCCGCAGCTTCGCAGCCTGCAAAACCTACGATTGCTATTCAAATTAAGCACGCTGTCGACCCGCTGCCTAAAGCAGACAGCGACGAAAGCTACGCCTTAAGCGTTACGGCGGACGGCGTGAAGCTCACCGCTAACACGCGCTTTGGGGCGATGCGCGGCATGGAAACGGTGCTGCAGCTGATTCAAAATGGCCCGCAAAACACGTCGATTCCTTACGTAGACATTAAAGATGTTCCGCGTTTCCCGTGGCGCGGACTGCTGCTTGATTCGGCCCGCCACTTTATGCCGATAAATGACATTCTGCGCCAGCTGGACGGGATGGCCGCCGCCAAGCTAAACGTTTTCCACTGGCACCTGACGGACGATCAGGGCTGGCGCTTTGCATCGACCCATTATCCGAAGCTGCAGCAACTGGCAAGCGACGGGCAGTTTTACACTCAGGAGCAAATGAAGCAGGTTGTACGCTATGCCACTTCGCTGGGCATTCGCGTAGTGCCTGAAATCGACCTTCCTGGCCACGGTTTGGCGCTGGCTGTCGCATACCCGGAGCTGATGAGCGCGCCGGGACCATACCAGATGGAGCGCAACTGGGGCGTGCTGAAGCCGTTGCTTAACCCGGCTAACGAAGCGGCCTACAAATTTGTCGATACGCTGATTGGCGAAGTGACCGCTATTTTCCCGGACAGCTATCTGCATATCGGCGGTGATGAGGTGGATGACACCCAGTGGAAAGAAAACGCCGCCATTCAGCAATTTATGAAGCAGCATAATCTGGCCGACTCCCACGCGCTGCAGACCTATTTCAACCAGCGGCTGGAGAAGATCCTCGAGAAGCATAAACGCCAGATGATGGGCTGGGACGAGATTTATCACCCTGATTTACCGAAGAACATTTTGATTCAGTCCTGGCAGGGGCAGGATTCGCTGGGGGCTATTGCGGCCAACGGCTACAAAGGCATTCTGTCCACGGGCTTTTACCTCGACCAGCCGCAGTCCACCGCCTATCACTACCGCAATGAAATTCTGCCGGTTGGGCTAAACGGGGTGGATCACATCGGCGAAGCCGACAGGGCGCAAAGCTGGTTCTTCAGTATGCCTCGCCTGAAAGGCAGTGCGGTAGAAGGCAGCTTTACGCTGGTGAAAAATGACGGCGGCTGGCGCGGGTTCATCGACTTCAAGGGCAAATCCCGCCGCGCAGTTCACGACGTGAAATGGCTCAATCCCACTCAGGTGACCTTCACGGTGGATACCTGGATGGGGGAAACGCGCCCGGTGGTCACGCTGGAAAACGACAAGCTTAACGGCTACTTCCTGGTGGGCAACGTGCGCTATCCGGCCACCGGACAGAAACTTGAGGGCATCCCGGACGGCAAACAGCCAGTGGTGCCGGGCGAAGCACAGATGAGCAATATTCTCGGCGGTGAAGCGGCGCTGTGGGCGGAAAATGTTATCTCCCCGCTGCTGGACATCAAACTGTGGCCGCGCACTTTCGCCGTCGCTGAGCGGCTGTGGTCGGCTAAAGACGTCACCGATGTGGACAACATGTACCAGCGTATGCAGGCCATTGATGCCTGGTCCACGGTGTCCGTTGGCCTGCGTCAGCATACCGAGTCCGTTACCCAGCTTACGCGCCTCGCCGGTACGCCGGAGATCCTGCCGCTGCAAATCCTCGCGCAGGCCGTCGAGCCCGCGCAGTACTACACGCGCCAGCATCTGAAATTCCAGGCCGGGAATTACAATCACTTTGAGCCGCTGAACCGCTTTGCCGATGCGCGTGGGGCAGAAAGCGGGCAGGTCAGGGCGATTAACGGTTGGGTAGACAAATTGATTGCTGATAGGGAGGACGGGAACAGTGCGGAAGCGCTGCGCCATATCTTCTCTCGCTGGCAGAACAATACCCCGGACGTGCTGGCGCTGATTGACTGCAACTACGTGCTCAAACCGCTTAAGCCGGTTGCCGAGGATGTGGACAAGCTTGCCGGGCTAGGCTTAAGGCTGACGGATTTGGTGGCGAAGCAAGGATCGATCGGTGATGACGAGCTTAAAGCCATTCAGACTCAGTTGGATGCTGCGGCGCAGACTCGGGATGAGGTTGTGATTGCGGCGGTGTATCCGCTGGAAAAACTGCTGCGGGCCGTTGTGAAGTAAGAAAAGAAATGGCCCCGTGAAAGCGGGGCCAGAAGCAAAGCGCTGCGGCGGATTAGCGGCGAACGGCGATAGCTTCGATTTCGATTTTCACGTCTTTTGGCAGACGAGCCACTTCAACGCAGGAGCGAGCCGGGAAAGTTGCGTTGTGTTCGTTGAAGAAAGCTTCGTAGGTGGCGTTCACGTTTGCGAAGTCGTTCAGATCTTTCACGAACACGGTAGTTTTCACGATGTCGCCCACTTTCAGTCCGGCGGACTCAACGATAGCCTTCACGTTTTCCAGGGACTGGCGAGCCTGAGCGGCTACGTCGGCCGGCACTTCACCGGTTTTTGGGTTCACCGGGATCTGCCCGGAAGTGATGATCATGCTCCCGAGATCGACACCCTGAACATAAGGACCGATAGCGGCTGGTGCATTTTCCGTGCTAAGCGTACGTGACATACTTTCTCCTTACTATTGGATATAAATTCCAGTATTGGATATAAACTCCCGCCCATTATATACCCGTCATAATTCAAGTTGCATGTGCGTTGCCTGCATCCGCTCACCCCAGTCACATAGTTATCTATGCTCCTGGGGATTCACGGCCTTGGCGCCTTCCTGAAACTCGAATTATCCAGGGTAGGGGGGCGAGAGGTTGCTTGTCATGAGTCGCCGTTAATCTACCAGAACCACATGGCGGGCGAACTCTTTCTCGCAATACTTACACTTCAGGCTGATATCGTCGGCGCGCTGTTTCACGGCGAACGAAGAAGCCACCGGCTCGTTGTGGCTGATGCAGTTGGTGTTCGGGCACAGCAGCACTTTCTCGATGCGGTCCGGCAGGCTTGGGGTGCTTTTGCCCACCACTTCGTATTCGTCGATGCGGTTAACCGTTGCGTGCGGGGCGTACAGCGCCAGCTGGTTCACCTGCTCGTTGGTCAGGAAGGTATTTTCAATTTTAATCAGATCTTTACGGCCAAGCTCACGGGACGGCAAATTCAGACCGATGGTAATACGCTGGTCGGTTTCGGTCAGCTGGAACAGCGTCAGCAGCTTAAAGCCAACCTGAGCCGGAATGTGGTCGATAACGGTACCGCGCTTGATGGCTTCAACCTGTAATTTATTATCGTGCGTCATCTTCTTGTCCTCTCACTTAAACCAGTTCGCGATTCAACACCAGCGCCAGCAGCGCCTGGCGAGCAAAAATACCGTTCCCGGCCTGCTGGAAGTACCAGGCGTGCGGCGTGCTGTCTACGTCAGTGGTTATCTCATCCACGCGCGGCAGCGGATGCAGTACTTTCATGTTGCCGCGTGCGCCGGTCAGGTCGGCGGCTCGCAGGATAAACTGCGCTTTGACGTTGGCGTACTCAGACGCGTCCAGACGCTCTTTCTGCACGCGGGTCATATACAGAATGTCCAGCTCGCCCACCACTTCGTCGATGGACTCGTGGCGGCTCCAGACAATGCCTTTTTCATCCAGCATGTCGAGAATGTACTGCGGCATCGCCAGCGCAGTTGGCGCGATGAAGTAGAAACGGTTGCCGTTGAACTTCGCCAGCGCCTGGGCTAGCGAATGCACGGTGCGGCCATATTTCAGGTCGCCTACCATGGCGATATTCAGATTCTCCAGCCGGCCCTGGGTTTCCTGGATGGTGAACAAATCCAGCAGGGTTTGGGTCGGGTGCTGGTTCGCACCGTCACCGGCGTTCAGAACCGGGATCTCACCGGAAAATTCGGTGGCCAGGCGAGCCGCGCCTTCCTGCGGGTGGCGCATCACAATGGCGTCAACGTAGGTGCTGATGACGGAGATGGTATCCGCCAGCGTTTCACCCTTCTTGCCCAGCGAGGTGTTGCTGCTGTCAGAGAAGCCCACCACCGAAGCGCCCAGGCGGTGAATGGACGTTTCAAACGAGAGGCGGGTGCGGGTTGATGCTTCAAAGAAACAGCTGGCGATAACCTTGTGCTTCAGCAACTCTGGCTGTGGGTTAGCTTTTAGCTTTGCCGCGGTTGCCAGCACCAGTTCAAGTTCTTCACGACTGAGATCATTGATGGAAATGATGTGTTTTTTATAGAGCGGGTTAGTCATGCTTCTCTCCTGTTCTCGGGCCGACGGGCAAAAAAAAGGCCCCTCAACGAGGGGCCTTAGCAATTTGGGAATTTAGAAATTCGACGGTGCAACGGGAAGAAAAACGCCCCGCCGCGTCTGCTTTCAGACGTCGAGCTGCGACATTTTTTTGAACACAGTAAACCATGCTTCCTCCCGGCAAATTGTGGCGCATTATACGCGCGTGAGTGTTCTCTGCAAGCGCTAAAATCACACTTTTTGGGGTGGCAGCAATCGGTTGCGGTACATTTATGCCAGACCCAACATACGCATGATACGGCGATGCACCAGCGGCGTTTTTTGAACTTCACGCGGCGCAATCCAGACCACGCTGCTACCGGCAACCACGCCCAATATCTCGACGATGGCGTGATGATCGAGAATTTTTGCTATCGCTTTACCGTAGCCTGAAACCGTATGCACCATGACAAATTCACTGTTGTACTCAACGCTTAACACCATCTCGGCCACCGAACGAGCCGCGTTGGGCTGAGGCAAGGTCTGCGGGCTAAGGGCATAGATTTTTTGCCCTTTGGCATTGCGCAATTTTATGACACCCAGCAGCTTGAGCAGGCGGGAGACGGTGGACTGGCTGATGGCCTCGAAGCCGTGCTGTTTCAGGTCATGGCGCAGTTGCTCCTGAGAGTGATAACTCTTGTGGCTGATAAGCTGTTGACACAGCTCGAGCTGGCGCTGCTCTTTCTCGAACGAAAGACGGGATATCCTCATGGTCTCTATACACTCCTGTGATGACCGGTGCGTTTTCATTACGCGGTTGATGATCGTAATCAGTTGATAGAAATGGTCTTTATTTATTTTACCTTTTTAAAATGTCGTCAATTTATTGATATTAAGAGTTTAACGCCACGATTGTGGCGTTAATGGCGTTAATGGCGTTAATGGCGTCAGGCTATCTGTATATTTCCGGTTATGACCAGTTTTAATGTCCATGCGGCCAAAGCAAGAATGGCAACGGCTATCGCCAGTTCGTAGCTTTTCAGCAGCGGCTGGCCCTGGGTTTTTTTCTGCCACAGGAATACCAGAATGCCCGGCATGAATAACAGCGAGCTAAGTAACATCGAATCCCCCGCGGCGTAGCAAAGCCAGAAACCGTAGGCGGTGGCAATGACCCCCAGGACTATGGCGCCAGTGCGTGATTCTCCAGGCCCATAGCGTTCCCCAGTCCAGGCAAGCTTCAGCCCGTAGGCCGCGCTGAACAGGTACGGAGGTAAGATGGCCGCCGTAGCAATGGAGAACAGAGCCTGGTAGCCGGCGGCGTAGAATAGGGTAAGGATCAGGAAGAGTTGAATTAAGCCATTGGTGATCCACAGAGAGAACGACGGTGAATGGCGAGCATTTTCTTTCGCAAATACTTTGGGGAAAATGCCGTCAATCGCCGCGACGCGTGGCAATTCTGCGGCAAACAGCGTCCAGGCGAGCAGCGCTCCGGCTACGGACAGAATCACCCCTCCGGCAACGAATTTCGCTCCCCACGGCCCGACCACATTTTCCAGTACGCCGGCCATGGACGGATTCTTCAGCCCGGCCAGAGAGGCCTGATCGAGAATACCCATCGACAGCACGCTGACCAGCACGTAAATCGCCAGCGCGCCCAGCAGACCAATGACCGTCGCCTTACCGATATCCTCACGTTTTGCGGCCCGGGCGGAAACGACGGTCGCCCCCTCAATGCCGATAAATACCCAGGTGGTTACCAGCATGGTGTTCTTGACCTGATCGAATATTTCCGGACGGGAGCCCTCTACCAGCATCATGCGGCCCCAGAAATCTGCGGTGAACACGCCAATTCGAAAGGCAATCAATACCGCGACAATAAATACCAGCAGGATGATGACCTTTACCACGGTAAGAATGGTGTTGATATAAGCGGCTTCTCGTACCCCGCGAAGCACCAGGGCATGAACCAGCCACAGCACAACGGAGGCGCCAATAATCGAGGGCAGGTTATTCCCGTCGCCAAAAACTGGAATGAAAAAGCTCATGGCGCTGAATAACAATACGGCGTAAGAGACGTTACCGAGCCAGGCGGAGAACCAGTAGCCCCAGGCAGACTGGAAGCCGATAAAGTCGCCAAATCCGGCCCGGGCATAGCTGTAAACGCCACCGTCAAGATCCGGGCAACGGGCGCTGAGATTTTGATAAATAAACGCCAGGCAAAGCATGCCGACGCCGGTAATGGCCCAGCCGATCAGCAGCGCGCCGGGTGACGCTACCGAAGCAAAGTTTTGCGGCAGGCTGAAAACGCCCCCGCCAATCATTGAGCCTATAACCAGAGCTACCAGCGCGCTGAGTCCGAGTTTTCTTTCACTGTTTGTGGAGGTGTCTGCGGCACCTTCATGGGTAACATCGGCCATTTCCTTTTCTCCCGCTGCGTGAGGCAGCATAAGGGCAATACGGGCAGCGGGAGTTCCCACTGCCCGACAGCGTTACGCGCCGAGCGTGGCGACCATCACGGCTTTAATGGTGTGCATACGGTTCTCGGCCTCGTCGAAGACGATGGAGTGTTTTGACTCAAAGACTTCTTCTGTCACCTCCAGCCCCTTCAGGCCGTAGGTTTCTTCGATCTCTTTGCCGACTTTGGTGTGTTCGTTGTGGAAGGCAGGCAGGCAATGCATGAACTTGACGTTCGGGTTACCGGTCGCGTTGAGGACGTTCTGGTTAATCTGGTACGGCGTCATGATGCTTACGCGTTCGGCCCAGGCTTCTTTAGGTTCGCCCATCGAGACCCAAACGTCGGTGTAGAGGAAATCAACGCCCGCGACGCCTTCTTCAACACTGTCCGTCAGCATGATGCGACCGCCGGTTTCTTTGGCGATGGTGCGGCATTGCTCGACCAGCGAAGCCTCAGGCCAGAAGGCTTTTGGCGCGACAAGGCGAATATCCATGCCCATTTTGGCCGCGCCAACCATCAGGGAATTACCCATGTTATTGCGGGCATCACCGAGATAGGCGAAGGAGAGATCCTGAAGTTTTTTACCCGGGGCGTGCTCCAGCATGGTCATCAGGTCGGCGAGGATCTGGGTCGGGTGAAATTCATTGGTCAGCCCGTTCCACACCGGTACGCCCGCGTATTGCCCCAGCTCTTCGACAATGTCCTGGCCATAGCCACGGTATTCAATCCCGTCGTACATCCGCCCCAGCACGCGCGCGGTATCTTTCATGGATTCTTTATGGCCGATTTGCGAACCGCTTGGCCCCAGATAAGTCACCAGTGCGCCCTGGTCAAAAGCGCCAACCTCGAAAGCGCAGCGCGTGCGGGTGGAGGTTTTCTCGAAGATCAGCGCGATGTTTTTACCGCATAGCGTTTTTTTCTCAGTCCCGGCTTGTTTGGCGGCCTTCAGTTCACGGGCAAGGTCGATAAGGTACTGAATTTCTGCCGGTTTGAAGTCGAGGAGTTTCAGGAAATTACGGTTTTTTAGGTTGATAGTCATTTCGTTATCCTTTTGAAGCGCAATTTTTACCCTCACCCCGACCCTCTCCCTGGAAGGGAGAGGGGGCGGCGCGGGTGGCTCTGTTTAGTGCCCGGGCTTTATCCCTTTTCCCTATGAGGGGCGGGGCGCGGCGCGGGTGACTCTGTTTAGTGCCCGGGCTTTATCCCTTTTTCCTTTGAGGGGGAGGGAGCGCGGGTGACTCTGTTTAGTGCTCTGCCTTTATCCCTTCTCCCCCAGGGGGAGAGGGTTAGGGTGAGGGGGTCTTCACCCCGCCCGAATTAACGTGCCTTTCTCCCCGGCCAGAATTGCCGGACCATCCTCCAGCGCGCCGATCCCGGCGATACCGTGGCAGCAGGCGACGAAACGACTGCAGGCGGACACTTTTGGCCCCATCGAACCAGCATCAAAGCTCATCCTTTCAAGTTCGGCTGGCGTCACGCTGGTGAGCGGGCGCTGCGCGGGTGTGCCCCAGTTGAGATAAACCGCATCGGCGTCGGTGAGGATCAGCAGCGCGTCGGCCTCTATCTGGCGGGCCAGCAATGCGGCAGAAAGATCCTTGTCGATGACGGCTTCAATACCGTGGTAGCCGTCGGCTTTCTCCACCACCGGCACACCCCCGCCGCCGTTACAAATGACCAGATGGTCACGCTGGATAAGCGCCGTGATGGCATCGCTTTCGACGATGCGTTTAGGCTGCGGGGAGGGCACCACGCGGCGGAAATACTGGCCATCCGCTTTTACCGACCAGCCTTTATCTCGCACCAGAGCATCCGCCTGCTCCTGGCTGTACACCGGGCCGATATACTTGGTTGGATTACTAAAGGCCGGATCCAGGGGATCCACTTCAACCTGGGTCAGCAGCACGCTGACTTCGCGGTCAGGCAGATTATTTTTCAGCGCCTGCTGCAGCATGTAGCCGATCATTCCCTGGCTCTCAGCGCCGAGAACGTCCAGCGGGTAAGGACTGACGTTTTGGTAGGCGCTGTTTTGCAGGGCCAGCAGGCCGACCTGTGGGCCATTGCCGTGCACCAGCACAACGCGCCAGGCATTGGTGAGCTGGGCGATAGTTTTCGCCGCCAGCTCAATGTTCTTACGCTGTAGGTCGGCTTCCAGCGGCTCTCCGCGCTTCAGCAGTGCATTTCCGCCGAGCGCCACCACCAGGGTGGGTTTCTGTTCCATATGTTTTCCTCCCTTAAATCCCGTCGCGTTCCAGCGGGCAGCTCATGCAGCGCGCGCCGCCGCGTCCGCGCCCCAGTTCATCGCCCGGAATAGGCAGTACGGTGATCCCGGCTTTGTCGTATTTCTCGTTGGTCCAGATATTGCGTTCGTAACCGATGACCACGCCGGGGCGAACGGTCAGCACGTTGTTGGCGTCGTTCCACTGTTCGCGCTCGGCTTCAAAGGCATCGCCGCCGGTGGTGATGAGATTGACCTGATCGATACCCAGCGCTTTTTCGATGGCGTTAACCAGGCTGGTTTCCTGGTGGCGTTTGATGCTGCCGTGGCCGTCAGGCGTTAAAGTCCAGCACTGCACGTCTTTGCGGACGACTTCCGGGTAAACGGAGAAGGTGTCGAGATCGAGATGGGTCATGACGGTATCGAGATGCATACAGGAGCGGTGCTTCGGAAGCTCAACGGCAATCACGCGCGTTGCCTGTTGATGCCTGAATAATGATTCAGCGAGGAACTCTATGCCCTGAGGCGTGGTTCGTTCGGACATGCCAATTAATACCGCCCCTCGGCCAATCACCAATACGTCACCGCCTTCCAGGGTGGCATGGTCGTAATTAATATTTTCGTCGCCGTAATATTTAATGAATTTCCCGTCGGTGAATGCCGGATGCCAGCGATAAATCGCTCTTAAATTATTTGTTTCACGCTGGCGAGCTGCTTTGGCCATCGGGTTAATAGAGACGCCGTTATAAATCCAGCAGGAAGTATCACGGGTAAATAAATGATTAGGCAGCGGCTTCATAATAAAGTCGGTGGTGGCATGAATATCCACTACCATATTTTTAATATACGTCGGAATTTCCCCGTAGGTCAGCCCGCCGGAAAGGCGACGTGCGAGTTCGCGATGCGGCATATCGGCCAGCCAACCGCGAACGTCCGAAGCGAATGCGGGCCCGAGCCGATAGTCTGAAATCTGAGTGTTCAGCAGCCAGGCCTTGGCATCGCTAACATCCAGCGTCTGCGTCAGCAGGTCGGTTAGCAGCAGGACTTCCACGCCCTGGCCACGCAGTGTATTGGCAAAAACGTCGTGTTCTTCACCGGCTCGCTCAACCGAAAGCACATCGTCAAATAATAATTCCTGACAGTTTGAAGGGGTAAGTCTTTTCAGGCTGAGGTTTGGTCGATGCAGCATCACGCTGCGTAACTGACCTATTTCGGAACCGACATAATGTTTGTCCATGACTATTCCTTTGTATTAATTCGGAGATGAATGTGCCTGTGGCGCAATGAATATTGCGTCGCGATTTTAATAACCCGTTAAGTTGTCTTCGTGGCGTATATTAATTTCTTTAAAGCCATTTAATGTGAGGTTTGTCACGCGCTCAAGGTGGTTTTTATTTGTTTTGTTATTAATTGATGGATGTCAGATAACAGTAATTTCACCGGCATTGATGAATGCATAATTATACAGGAAACTGCTTTTAATTATTTTTGAGTGTTAAATGTATGTGAGTTTATTCTTAACGTTGAATATCGCAATGCATTGATTTTATTTGTTTTTTATTTTCTATGTGCATGGTTATTCATTATGGGGTCTGTTTAATGCCGCGAAGAGAAGTGCAGGGAACAATAGTTATTTTTATTTTGGCATTAATGCAGTGAATGCAAACTGTGAGCGCAGCGTATTTATTCTTTTTATTTTAATGAAAACAGACGTTTGGGTGTGTCTTTGAAGGGGAGGGAGATGAGGTTATGTCCTTTTATTGCATAAAAAATGCTAGCCGCGCATCAGATGTGCAACATTTTTAGCAATAACCATGCGGCAGAAAAGAAAACCCCTCAGGCGGAAAGCCGCCGAGGGGCCAGGAGAAGCCCTGGGAGCGAAGAAACTAGTTTGCCAGCGTGGCGACCATCACGGCTTTGATGGTGTGCATCCGGTTTTCAGCCTGGTCGAACACCACGCTGTGAGAAGATTCAAAGACTTCGTCGGTGACTTCCATGCCGCCGTGCAGATCGAACTCCTGCGCCATTTGTTTACCCAGCGTGGTTTGATCATCGTGAAATGCCGGCAGACAGTGCAGGAATTTGACCTGCGGATTGCCGGTTAACGCCAGCATGGCGCTGTTGACCTGATAAGGGCGCAGTAAGGCGATACGTTCGGCCCACTTCTCTTTAGCTTCGCCCATCGAAACCCAGACGTCGGTATAGATGAAATCCGCCCCTTTAACGCCCGCGGCAACGTCTTCGGTTAGCGTGATTTTCCCGCCTGTTTTTTCGGCCATGGCTTTGCATTCGGCGACCAGCTTTTCATCCGGCCAGCAGGCTTTAGGCGCCACCAGGCGTAAATCCAGCCCGGTCAGCGCGGCGGCTTCCAGCATGGAGTTCCCCATGTTATTGCGCGCGTCCCCGGCGTATACCAGCGTCATCTGGCTCAGGCTTTTGCCCGGCAGGTGTTCCTGCATGGTGAGCAAATCCGCCAGCAACTGCGTCGGGTGATATTCGTTGGTCAGCCCGTTCCACACCGGCACGCCCGCATAGCTGGCAAGGGTTTCGACGATATCCTGGCCATAGCCGCGGTACTGGATGCCGTCATAGATACGCCCCAGTACGCGAGCAGTGTCCTTAATTGATTCTTTATGCCCAATTTGGCTGCCGCTTGGGCCGAGATAAGTGACGCGTGCGCCCTGGTCGTAAGCGGCAACTTCGAAAGAGCAACGAGTACGAGTCGAATCTTTTTCGAAGATGAGCGCAATATTTTTACCAGTAAGATGCTGAATTTCTGTTCCTTTTTTCTTATCGCTTTTCAGTTTAGCGGACAGGGTCAGCAATTCGTTCAGTTGGGCAGGGGTAAAATCGAGCAGCTTAAGAAAGTTTTTCTGATAGAAGTGACTCATTTTTTCCTCGCGTGGCGCAAGCCTTGATTGAATTAAAATTCAATTTATATGTATGAATATTCAATTGCAACCCCATGTTCTAAAACTTTGCGGTGAAAGGTGGAGGCAAACCCCGGCGTGTGTGAAAATGAGAGTATCTGCCGACACATTTGAGGAAAGGGCCATGGCAAATCCAGAACTGCTGGAAGAACAGCGCGAAGAAACACGTTTAATCATTGAAGAGCTGCTGGAAGACGGGAGCGACCCGGACGCGCTGTACACCATCGAACACCACCTTTCTGCCGATGATTTCGAAACCCTGGAGAAAGCTGCCGTTGAAGCGTTCAAACTGGGTTATGAAGTGACTGACCCGGAAGAGCTGGAAGTAGAAGAGGGCGATACCGTCATCTGCTGCGATATCCTGAGCGAGTGTGCGCTGAACCCTGAGCTGATTGATGCCCAGGTCGAACAACTGCTGAACCTGGCGGAAAAATTCGGTGTGGAATACGACGGCTGGGGCACCTACTTCGAAGACCCGAACGGCGAAGAGGGTGAAGAAGAAGGCGACGACGAATATCAGGACGAAGACGACGACGGCGTACGCCACTAAAAGTAAGCGGCGTAGCGGCGTTCAGCCGCTACGCATCAGGATATCCTCATGGACTACCAGCAACTTCTCTCCCCGATTACCCAATTCTTGCAATGCCCAACGCCCGAGGCGTGGATCGAAAAAGCCCGTCGCCCGGAAAACCTGCCGCTGTTGTTAACCGATCACATGGTGTGTGAACTTAAAGCCGCGCAAACTGCGATGCTGCTGATCCGCAAATATGTTGCTGATAAAGAAAGCTCACAGGCGCTGCTGGCCTGGCTTCAGCCTTATGAAGCCTTTACCTTCCGCGATGGTGAGGAACCGGATTTTCTCTCGCTCCACAAAGGGCTTAGCAAAAGCATCATGCCGAAGACGGCGAACGGCTGGGGGCAGCAGCTTATCGACAGCATGGTGCTGCTGATCAAAGAAGAACTGCACCATTTTTGGCAGGTGCGGGAAATTATGATTGCCCGTAACATCCCGTACGCCAAAATCACCGCCAGCCGCTACGCTAAAGGTTTACTGAGTGAAACTCGCACTCATGAACCGCTGATGCTGGTCGATAAGCTTATCTGCGGTGCCTACATTGAAGCGCGATCCTGTGAACGATTTGCGGCGCTGGCTCCGCATCTGGATGATGAATTACAGCGTTTTTACCTGTCGCTGTTGCGCTCCGAGGCGCGTCATTATCAGGATTATTTAACCCTGGCAGAGCAGATTGCCGGGGGCGATATCAGCGAACGCGTGCGTATCTTAGGCAAGGTTGAGGCCGTGCTTATCCAAAGCCATGACGACGAGTTTCGTTTCCACAGCGGCGTACCCGCAGAGTAGAAGGATGTATCATGAACTGGACCCACGTCATTATTGCAGGCTACGTCGGGGCTGTAATAGCCGCTGTGGTGGCGGTATTTCGCAAAAAGGGCTGGGTCGGTAAAGTGAGTGCGGTGGTCATTACGCTGGTTGCCATCATGGCGTGGAACATCTTTGACGTAAAATACCTTATTCCTCGCGATCGGGCCGGGCAGGAGCCTGCGGGACTTGATGAGGCTATGGCCCAGATGCCGGTTTACCAGGTGCTGAAAGAGCAAGAGCCCGCGCTGTGGATGTCCATCCGTCAGCAGGCGGTAGAGATGCACCAGCAGGGGAAAACCGAACAGGAAGTGATCGACACCATTCAGCCGCAGATCCTCGCCGTGGAGACGAAACGCCTGCAAAGCGCGACGGATGACAACGTCGTGGCGTTTATGCAGGTGAATATGCAGCAAACGGCAATGGTGCAAAAATCCAGCGATGACGCCTGTTTCCGCTTCCTGTTCCCGGACGTGAAAGGCGGTATCAACTCCACGAAAATTCTGCCTCGCGACGTGACGATGCGCCGTATGCAGGTAGATGCGACGATGATGCGTTCTGCCTACGGTGCGGACAAACACAGCGTTACCGACGCAGAACGCGAGCAGGCTCGAAAAGACATTCAGCCTATCGTGCAGCAATTGACCAAGCGCTACGGGAGCGATCTCCAGCTCATGTCGGACCCGCATAAAGCGGTGGGCAAAGAGGGTCTGGTATGTAACCAGGTTCAGGAGCTGTGGCGCAACGTTCTGCAACTGCCTCCGGCCCGCGCGGCCGGGATCATTCGCCTGTCGGTCGCGCAGGAATAACCCAAAGCACCGGCTCAAAATCGCCTAAGGCTTGAACAGTTACGCGCTTATCGCTAAGGTAAGCGCGTTTTTTTTACCTTCCTGGAAAACATCATGACCGCCATTGCCCTTATCGACGACCACCTTATCGTCCGCTCCGGCTTTGCCCAACTTCTTGGGCTGGAGGCGGATTTTCAGGTTGTGGCCGAGTTTGGTTCCGGGCGCGAGGCGCTGGCGGGGCTGCCGGGGCAAGGCGTGCAGGTATGCATCTGCGATATCTCGATGCCGGACATTTCCGGGCTGGAGCTGCTAAGCCAGTTGCCGAAGGGGATGGCGATCATCATGCTGTCGGTGCACGACAGCCCGGCGCTGGTTGAGCAGGCGCTGAATGCAGGCGCTCGCGGCTTTTTATCCAAACGCTGCAGTCCCGACGAACTCATTGCCGCCGTGCGTACGGTGGCGACGGGCGGCTGCTACCTGACGCCGGACATCGCCATGAAGCTGGCCGCCGGGCGGCAGGATCCGCTGACGAAGCGCGAGCGGCAGGTGGCGGAAAAACTGGCGCAGGGTATGGCGGTGAAAGAGATTGCCACCGAGCTGGGGCTGTCGCCGAAGACCGTGCATGTGCATCGCGCCAACCTGATGGAAAAGCTCGACGTCAGCAACGATGTGGCGCTGGCTCGCCGCCTGTTTGACGGTTGGTAATGCGGCCTTTCTTCTCGCGGCTGATCGCCGTTATCGCCAGTTTTTTTATCTTCTCTGCCGGCTGGTTTTGCCTGTGGAGCATTAGCCTGCATCTGGTGGCGCGCCCGGAGCTGGCGGTCCTGCTGTTCCCCTTTGGGTTACGATTAGGGCTGATGCTGCAATGCCCGCGCGGCTACTGGCCGGTTCTGCTGGGCGCGGAGTGGCTGATGCTTTTCTGGCTCTCCCGGGAAGTGGCGCTGGCACACCTGCCGCTGTTAATGCTGGGCGGGGTGCTCACCGTCCTGCCGGTGGCGCTAATCTCCCGCTATCGCCATCAGCGTGACTGGCGGACTTTGCTGCGGCAGGGGGCGGCGCTGATTGCGGCGGCGCTGCTTCAGTCGCTGCCGTGGCTGAGCCAGGGCAACGATGCCCTGAATGCGCTGCTGCTGACCCTAACCGGCGGCTTGACGCTGGCGCCGACCTGCCTGGTACTCTGGCACTATCTGACCAGCACCGTCTGGCAGCCTCTTGGCCCGGGGCTGGTTTCCCAGCCGGTCAACTGGCGCGGGCGGCATTTAATTTGGTATTTGCTACTGTTTGCCGTCAGCCTCTGGCTGCAGCTGGGCTTACCCGCCGAACTCTCTCGCTTTACGCCGTTCTGCCTGGCGCTGCCGATTATCGCCCTGGCCTGGCACTATGGCTGGCAGGGGGCGCTGATTGCCACCCTGATGAACGCCATCGCGCTGATAGCCAGCCAGACCTGGCACGACCATCCGGTGGATCTTCTGCTCTCGCTGCTGGCTCAGAGCCTGACCGGGCTGTTGCTGGGCGCGGGAATCCAGCGCCTGCGCGAACTTAACCAGTCTTTGCAAACCGAGCTGGCACGTAATCGCCGCCTGGCCGAACGCCTGCTGGAAACCGAAGAAAGCGTGCGGCGGGAAGTGGCGCGCGAACTGCATGACGACATAGGGCAGACCATCACGGCTATCCGCACTCAGGCCGGGATCGTACAGCGGCTGGCGCCAGACAGTGAGGGGGTTAAGCGCAGCGGGGCGCATATCGAACAGCTCTCGCTGGGCGTGTATGACGCCGTTCGCCGTCTGTTGGGGCGCTTACGTCCGCGCCAGCTGGATGATTTATCTCTCGAGCAGGCTGTTCGTTCTCTGATGCGTGAAATGGAGCTGGAGAGTCGCGGCATCGTCAGCCACATCAACTGGCAAATCGATGAGCCTCTGCTCAGTGAAGGGCAGCGCGTGACGCTGTTCCGCGTTTGTCAGGAAGGGCTCAATAACATCGTGAAGCACGCCAGCGCCAGCGCAGTCACGCTCCAGGGCTGGCAGCAGGGCGAGCGGCTCATGCTGGTGATTGAAGACGACGGCAGCGGCCTACCGCCGGGATCCGGGCAGCAGGGCTTTGGGCTCACCGGGATGCGCGAACGCGTGACGGCGCTGGGCGGGACGTTCGCAATCTCCTGTACTCACGGCACGCGCGTCAGCGTTAGTCTGCCACTGCGTTATGCCTAAGGGGCGAGCATGTTTAATTTTTTAAAAGTCCCGGCAAGCGCCGCGCCGCTCAGCGACAAAAGTGAGATTGATGCCCGCTACCGCTACTGGCGTCGTCATATCCTGATCACTATCTGGCTCGGCTACGCGCTGTTTTACTTTACCCGCAAAAGCTTTAACGCCGCCGCGCCGGAAATCCTCGCCACCGGCGTAATGGCTCGCACCGATATCGGCCTGCTGGCGACGCTGTTTTATATCACCTACGGCTTGTCGAAATTCTTCTCCGGGATCGTGAGCGACTTTTCCAATGCCCGCTACTTTATGGGCATCGGGCTGATTGCCACCGGCATGGTAAATATTCTGTTTGGCTTCTCGACCTCGCTCTGGGCGTTTGCGCTGCTGTGGGCGCTGAACGCTTTTTTCCAGGGCTGGGGATCGCCGGTGTGCGCCCGGCTGCTGACGGCGTGGTATTCCCGCAGCGAGCGCGGAGGCTGGTGGGCTGTCTGGAACACGGCGCACAACGTGGGTGGGGCGTTAATCCCGATCATCATGGGCGCTGCGGCGCTGCAGTACGGCTGGCGTGTCGGGATGATGATCGCCGGCGGCCTGGCGATTATCGCCGGATTATTCCTCTGCTGGCGGCTGCGCGACAGGCCACAAACCGTGGGCTTGCCGGCGGTGGGCGACTGGCAGCATGATGCCCTGGAAATCGCTCAGCAGCAGGAAGGCGCGGGGCTGACGCGCAAAGAAATCCTCTACAAGTACGTGCTGGTTAACCCTTACATCTGGCTGCTCTCTCTGTGCTACGTGCTGGTGTATGTGGTGCGGGCGGCGATCAACGACTGGGGCAATCTTTATATGTCCGAAACGCTCGGCGTCGGGCTGGTTACCGCCAACTCAGCGGTGACGATGTTTGAGCTGGGCGGGTTTATTGGTGCGCTGGTGGCGGGGTGGGGCTCGGACAAGCTGTTCAACGGCAACCGGGGCCCGATGAACCTGATCTTCGCCGCCGGTATCCTGCTTTCCGTTGGCTCGCTGTGGCTGATGCCTTTTGCCAGCTACGTGATGCAGGCGGCCTGCTTCTTTACCACCGGGTTTTTCGTGTTTGGGCCGCAGATGCTGATTGGCATGGCGGCGGCAGAATGCTCGCACAAAGAAGCTGCGGGGGCGGCGACGGGGTTTGTCGGATTGTTTGCTTACCTTGGCGCATCGCTTTCCGGCTGGCCACTGGCGCGGGTGATCGACATCTGGCACTGGAGCGGCTTTTTTGCCGTTATCGCCATTGCCGCCGGCATATCAGCTTTGCTGCTGCTGCCGTTCTTAAACGCCCAGGCTCCGCGCGAAGCTGACGAAGCGTGATACGCCTCACCCTTTTACCCGATAAAGGGCAAAACTAAGAAATATTCCCGGTTCGGCCTGGACGCTGTCTCAGGCCAGTTTACTCGCTGATTTTTACAATGCCTGCCATTAAGCAGGTATTCAAATCAGGAGTCATCCATGCTGGCCTTTCTAAACCAGGTGCGCAAGCCCACCCTGGATCTGCCGCTCGAAGTGCGGCGCAAAATGTGGTTTAAACCGTTTATGCAGTCGTATCTGGTGGTGTTTATCGGCTACCTGACGATGTACCTGATCCGCAAAAACTTTAACATCGCCCAGAACGACATGATCTCCACCTACGGGCTGAGCATGACGCAGCTGGGGATGATCGGCCTTGGCTTCTCCATCACCTACGGCGTGGGCAAGACCCTGGTTTCATATTACGCGGACGGCAAAAACACCAAGCAGTTCCTGCCGTTTATGCTGATCCTTTCCGCCATCTGTATGCTTGGCTTCAGCGCCAGCATGGGGGCGGGCTCGGTTAGCCTGTTCCTGATGATTGCCTTCTACGCCCTGAGCGGCTTCTTCCAGAGTACCGGCGGCTCGTGCAGCTACTCGACCATTACCAAGTGGACACCACGCCGCAAGCGCGGTAGCTATCTGGGGATGTGGAATATCTCCCATAACCTCGGCGGGGCAGGTGCGGCCGGCGTGGCTCTGTTTGGCGCTAATTACCTGTTTAACGGCCACGTCATCGGGATGTTTATCTTCCCGTCCGTTATCGCCCTGATTGTGGGCTTTATTGCCCTGCGCTACGGCAGCGACTCCCCTGAGTCCTACGGCCTGGGGACTGCCGAAGAGCTGTTTGGCGAAGAGGTCAGCGAAGAAGACAAAGAAGCTGAAGACAACTCGATGACCAAATGGCAGATCTTTGTTGAGTATGTGCTGAAAAACAAAGTGATCTGGCTGCTGTGCTTCTCCAACATCTTCCTGTACGTGGTGCGCATCGGCATCGACCAGTGGTCTACCGTCTATGCCTTCCAGGAGCTGAAACTCTCCAAAGAGGTCGCGATTCAGGGCTTCACGCTGTTTGAAGTGGGGGCGCTGGTTGGCACCCTGCTGTGGGGCTGGCTGTCTGACCTCGCCAATGGCCGTCGCGCGCTGGTGGCCTGTGTGGCGCTGGCATTGATCATCGCTACGCTGGGCGTGTATCAACATGCCAGCAATCAATATGTTTACCTGGCTTCGCTGTTCGCCCTTGGCTTCCTGGTCTTCGGCCCGCAGTTGCTGATCGGCGTGGCGGCCGTCGGCTTCGTGCCGAAGAAAGCCATCGGCGCGGCAGACGGTATCAAAGGCACCTTCGCCTACCTGATCGGCGACAGCTTTGCCAAACTGGGCCTGGGGATGATTGCCGACGGGACGCCAATCTTCGGCCTCACCGGTTGGGCCGGGACGTTTGCTGCCCTGGATGCCGCCGCAATCGGCTGTATTGTGCTGATGGCCATCGTAGCGGTATTTGAAGAGCGTAAAATTCGCCGCGAGAAAAAGATCCAACAGTTGAAGATCGCTTAAGCACATTTTGAACAGTCCGAGCCCGGCATAACGCCGGGCTTTTTTATGCCTGCGATTAACGCCGGCGCGAGGCATTACCGGGAAAAGTGATTGCGCTATACTGCACGGCATTCATAGATAGCAAATTGTCGTTAAGCTGCCGGGTATCTGAGTTCATGATTTGGATTATGTTAGCCACGCTCTGCGTGGTGTTTATTGTCGGCTTTCGGGTGTTGACCTCTGACTCCCGGCGGGCCATTCGCCGACTGAGTGAGCGGCTGGGGATCGACGTGGTGCCGGTAGAATCAATGATCGATCAAATGGGGAAAGCGCAGGGCGACGCATTTTTGCAGTATCTGCATCGCCCGGATGAGTCCCATTTGCAAAATGCGGCGCAGGTTTTGCTTATCTGGCAGATGGTGATTGTGGACGGCAGCGATCAAAATCTTCAGCAGTGGTACCGGAGGCTACAAAAGGCGCGGCTTGCCACGCCGATTACCGACGCTCAGGTTCGCCTGGCCCTGGGGTTTCTGCGAGAAATGGAGCCGGAGAAGCCTGAGATCACGGCTTTTCAGATGCGCTATAACGGCTACTTTCAGCCCGAAGATGGCGTGCACTGGCTACACTGATGCCCGCCTTTTCCCGGGGGGTTACAGCGTTTTGAGCATGGTGACTTCGCAATCCACATGGCCGGTGCAGCCGAGTGGGGCGGGGATATGCTCAAAGCCTAAATGTTCGTACAGCCCAACGGCTTCTTTCAGAAACGCGGTGGTTTCCAGGTAGCAGCGCCTGAAGCCCTGAGCCCGGGCATGATCCAACGCCTGTAGCGCTAGCTTCTTCGCTAACCCTTTGCCGCGAACCACCGGCAGGAAATACATTTTCTGCAGTTCACAAATGTCCGGTTCGCTACACGATAACGGCGCCACGCCGCCGCCTCCCACCACTTCGCCGTTGATTTCTACCACCCAGTACGCATGGCCTGGCTGGCTGTAGAGCTGATAAAGCTCATCAAGATTAGGGTCGGCGACGGTATAGCCTTTATCGGCGGTCAGGCCGTATTCAGCCGATACCTGGCGAATAACCCGGGCGATAGCCGAATTGTCTTCGGCAGCAATCCGGCGCAGCTGGAGCTTCACATCAACCGGGGCTGTGGTGTTCATCATGTGACTCATAGGCTTAGGGAAGGATAAAAGCAGTTAATAGCACTTCATTACTGAGGGTGCAAGCTGGATAAAAAACGCCCCACACCGAAGTGCGGGGCGAATTATGCCGCGAGCCAGATTACAGGGCGGCGATAACAGCCTGCTGTTCAATCAGCTTAGCTTTTGCGTCGGCAAAGCCTTCGAGACGCTCACGCTCTTTGGCGACAACGTCAGCCGGTGCGCGGGCGACAAAGCCTTCGTTGGACAGTTTGCCTTCGATCTTGCCGATTTCGATTTCGATCTTGGCGACTTCTTTCGCCAGTCGCTCGATCTCAGCGGCTTTATCCACCAGGCCGGCCATCGGGATCAGCAGCTCTGCGCCATCGATAATCTTGGTCACGGAAACCGGGCCTTTATCATCGACAGGCAGAATAGTGATGCTTTCCAGACGAGCCAGGTTCTGCAGGAAGGTGCGGTTTTCGCTCACGCGACGAATAGCCTCTTCGCTACAGCCACGCAGCAGTACGTCCAGACGCTTGCTTGGGGCAATGTTCATCTCGGCGCGAATATTACGCACCGCGGTGATCACGTCCTTCAGCCACTCGGTGTCGGCGAACGCCGCTTCATCAACCTGAGACGCATCGTAGGCCGGGAATTCCTGCAGCATGATGGTGTCTGCGGTGATGCCCTTCAGCACTTTCACGCGCTGCCAGATGGTTTCGGTGATGAATGGAATGATCGGGTGCGCCAGGCGCAGCAGCCCTTCCAGCACGTTCACCAGCGTATTGCGGGTGCCGCGCAGTTCGGCTTCAGAACCACCGTTCATGACCGGCTTGGTCAGCTCCAGGTACCAGTCACAGAACTGGTTCCAGGTGAACTCGTACAGGATGTTGGCCGCGATGTCGAAGCGGTAGCTGTCCAGCGCTTCGCGGTACGCTTTCACGGTGCGGTTAAACTCGGCCAGGATCCAGCGATCGGCCAGAGACAGTACCATTTCGCCGCCGTTGAAACCGCAATCCTGCTCTTCGGTGTTCATCAGCACGAAGCGGCTGGCGTTCCAAAGTTTGTTACAGAAGTTACGGTAGCCTTCGAGGCGCTTCATGTCCCAGTTGATGTCGCGGCCGGTAGAGGCCAGCGCGGCCAGGGTGAAGCGCAGGGCGTCGGTGCCATGCGGCTCGATGCCGTTCGGGAACTGTTTCTCGGTGCGTTTGCGGATTTTCTCCGCGAGCTGCGGCTGCATCATGTTGCCGGTGCGTTTCTCCAGAAGATCTTCCAGAGAGATGCCGTCCACCATGTCCAGCGGATCGATAACGTTGCCTTTGGATTTGGACATCTTCTGGCCTTCGTCATCGCGAATAAGGCCGGTCATGTAGACGGTCTTAAACGGCACCTGCGGCTTACCGTCTTCATCTTTGATGAAGTGCATGGTCAGCATGATCATGCGGGCAATCCAGAAGAAGATGATGTCGAAGCCGCTGACCATTACGCTGGTCGGGTGGAAGGTACGCAGCGCCTCGGTGTTTTCCGGCCAGCCCAGGGTGGAGAAGGTCCACAGGCCAGAGGAGAACCAGGTGTCCAGCACGTCTTCGTCCTGGCGAAGCTCAACGTCGGCACCCAGGTTGTTTTCGGCGCGAACTTCCTCAACGTTCCGGCCAACGTATACGTTGCCTTCAGCGTCGTACCAGGCCGGGATACGGTGGCCCCACCACAGCTGGCGGGAGATACACCAGTCCTGAATATCGCGCATCCAGGAGAAGTACATGTTTTCATACTGCTTAGGCACGAACTGGATGTCGCCCTGCTCGACGGCTTCTACCGCCACTTTTGCCAGCGGCGCGGTACGCACATACCACTGGTCGGTCAGCATTGGTTCGATAACCACGCCGCCGCGGTCGCCGTAAGGCACGGTCAGGTCGTGTGGTTTGATTTCATCCAGCAGGCCCATTTCGTCGAACTTCGCTACCACGGCCTTACGTGCTGCAAAGCGCTCCAGTTTCTGGAATTCAGCCGGGATGTCAGACGCGTAAACGCTGGACTCTTCGCCATTGGTATCAAACACTTCTGCTGCTTCGCGGATATCACCGTCGAAGGTCAGAATGTTGATCATTGGCAGCGCGTGGCGGCGGCCAACTTCGTAGTCGTTAAAGTCGTGCGCCGGGGTGATTTTCACGCAGCCGGTGCCCTTTTCCATGTCCGCGTGCTCGTCGCCCACGATAGGAATGCGGCGGTTAACCAGCGGCAGCACCACGAATTTACCAATCAGATCTTTATAACGCGGGTCTTCCGGGTTAACGGCCACGCCGGTATCACCTAGAACGGTTTCCGGACGGGTGGTGGCGACGATCAGGTAGTCTTTACCGTCTGCGGTTTTTGCGCCATCGGCCAGCGGGTAACGCAGGTGCCACATGGAGCCTTTGGACTCGCGGTTTTCAACTTCGAGGTCGGAAATCGCGGTACGCAGTTTCGGATCCCAGTTGACCAGGCGCTTGCCGCGGTAAATCAGGTCTTCTTTATACAGACGGACGAACACTTCTTTCACCGCGTTGGACAGGCCTTCGTCCATGGTGAAGCGCTCGCGCTCCCAGTCTACGGAGTTGCCGAGACGACGCATCTGACGGGTAATGGTGCCGCCGGATTCTGCCTTCCACTGCCAGATTTTGTCGATGAACGCATCGCGGCCGTAATCGTGGCGAGTTTTACCTTCTTCGGCGGCAATTTTACGTTCTACAACCATCTGGGTTGCGATACCGGCGTGGTCGGTGCCCGCCTGCCACAGGGTGTTTTTGCCCTGCATGCGCTGGTAGCGGATCATGGTATCCATGATGGTTTGCTGGAAGGCGTGACCCATATGCAAACTGCCGGTGACGTTCGGCGGTGGGATCATGATGCAGAAGCTTTCCTGGCTGGTGTCGCCATTCGGTTTGAAGTAGCCCTGCTGTTCCCAGTGCTCGTAAAGCGGCTGTTCGATATCTTGCGGGTTATATGTCTTTTCCATTGTCTGCTATGTCGTTCCCGGCGGGGTATAGGTCGCCGTAGTCAAGTGGAAACCGGCAACGCGATACGCTTTGTAGCGTTCACGGGCCAGTTGTTTCTGGGATTCTTCGTAAGGTACGAAGTCTATCACTTCCAGGAAAGCGGTGGCAAAATCTGCGAACTGCGGCAGCAGACTAATCAGAAGATCGCGCGGTGCGCTGCCCCGGCGCTGAGGCCATGCCAGTTCAACCGGTGCACCATAGCGCGGGCCTTCACCGGCCAGATTGTGCGGGACGAATGCCTGGGCGTCTCGCTGCCAGAGCGCTTCGTCGAGGCGAATCGCCTGCTGTTCGTTCTCGCAGGCGACCAGCACCCGCTTACCTGCACGGAATCTATCCGCAGCCAGCTCGCACACCAGCTGTTCCACGGCACTTAGCCCTTCGGCATGAGTGTCGTTATCCAGCAGGTAAAACGTTGCGTTTTTCATGAGACCAGCTTGTTAAGTTGAATGTTGGTGCCCCTCACCCTAACCCTCTCCCAAAAGGGGCGAGGGACCAAACGGGGTTACATCGCTCCCTTAGTCCAAATGGGCGAGAGAGCGAAACGGACTTGTTTTACGCCCTCTCCCGGGAAGTGGGAGGGGCATAAATCACTTCCCCCTCTCCCTCCCCGGGAGAGGGCCGGGGTGAGGGTAAGGTTTTTTGCTTACTCTTCGCCGTTAAACCCGGAACGGTTCAACAGGAACTGAGACAGCAGGGCGACGGGACGACCGGTTGCGCCTTTTGCCTTGCCGGAGCGCCATGCGGTACCGGCGATGTCCAGGTGAGCCCAGTTGTATTTACGGGTAAAGCGGGACAGGAAGCATGCCGCGGTAATCGCGCCGCCAGGACGGCCGCCAATGTTTGCCATATCGGCAAAGTTGGACTCCAGCTGTTCCTGATACTCGTCACCAAGCGGCAGACGCCATGCGCGGTCACCCGCCTGCTCAGACGCGCTGATAAGCTCATGCGCCAGCGGGTTATGGTTAGACATCAGGCCGGTGATGTGATGGCCAAGGGCAATCACGCAGGCGCCGGTCAGCGTCGCGACGTCGATAACCACTTCCGGCTCGAAGCGCTCGACGTAGGTCAGCACGTCGCACAGGACCAGACGGCCTTCGGCATCGGTGTTCAGGACTTCAACGGTCTGGCCGGACATCGTCGTCAGCACATCACCCGGGCGATAAGCGCGCCCGCCTGGCATGTTTTCACAGCCGGCAAGTACGCCAATGACGTTCACCGGCAGGTTCAGTTCAGCAACCATGCGCATCACGCCGTAAACGGAAGCCGCGCCGCACATGTCGTACTTCATCTCATCCATGCCTTCGGCAGGCTTGATGGAGATACCGCCGGAGTCGAAGGTTAAGCCTTTGCCGACCAGCACAATCGGACGAGCATCCGGGGAGGCATTGCCTTTATATTCAATCACCGACATCAGCGATTCGTTCTGAGAACCTTCGCCTACCGCGAGATAAGAATGCATGCCCAGCTCTTTCATCTGTTGTTCGCCAATCACGCGGGTGACCACGTTTTTGCTGAACGAGTCCGCCAGCTGGCGGGCCTGAGAGGCCAGGTACGCGGCGTTACAGATGTTTGGCGGCATGTTGCCGAGATCTTTCGCGGCTTTGATGCCGGAAGCGATAGCCAGTCCATGCTGAATGGCGCGCTCACCGCTGGTCAACTCACGACGAGTTGGCACGTTGAACACCATTTTACGCAGCGGGCGGCGTGGTTCGGTTTTGTTGGTTTTCAGCTGATCGAAGCTGTACAGCGTCTCTTTAGCAGTCTCAACCGCCTGGCGTACTTTCCAGTAGGTGTTGCGGCCTTTGACGTGCAGTTCGGTCAGGAAGCAAACGGCTTCCATTGAGCCTGTGTCGTTGAGCGTGTTGATTGTTTTCTGAATCACCTGCTTGTACTGGCGCTCGTCGAGCTCGCGCTCTTTGCCGCAGCCAATCAGCAGAATGCGTTCAGACAGCACGTTCGGTACGTGGTGAAGCAATAGGGTTTGCCCTGGTTTTCCTTCCAGCTCACCACGGCGCAGAAGCGCGCTGATGTAGCCATCGCTGATTTTATCGAGTTGTTCTGCGATCGGGGACAGGCGACGCGGTTCAAAGACTCCCACAACGATGCAGGCACTACGCTGTTTCTCGGGGCTACCGCTTTTTACACTGAACTCCATGCACTACGCTCCTGAATCTTAAAGACAACGGCGGGGGCTACAGGCTAGAATTGCAAGCTTTCGTAACTCATCTCCGCTGTTGCGATGACTTCGTGTTAATCTTAACGAATGGATTTACGTTTTCTATTGTGTCTGAACATCGTCCCGTAATGCGAGTTCGCCGGGCTATCTAATCTTAGCGATGTTTTCGACGATTAAAGAGAATAAATGACGTATAAGCGATGAAACAAGCGATTTTCCTGCAAAAAGACTCGTTTCTACAGGCGTATTTAATGTGATTATCATAAAGTATCTGGTTCGGGAGACGCTTAAGAGCCAACTGGCGATCCTTTTCATCCTGCTGCTGATTTTCTTTGCTCAGAAGCTGGTCAGGATCCTCGGTGCTGCCGCCGACGGCGAAATCCCGACAAATCTGGTGTTTTCTTTGCTGGGTTTAGGTGTGCCTGAAATGGCGCAACTGATCCTCCCCCTGAGCCTTTTCCTCGGCTTGCTGATGACGCTCGGCCGCTTGTACACCGAGAGTGAAATCACGGTAATGCATGCTTGTGGTCTGAGTAAAGCAGTACTGGTTAAAGCCGCGATGGTTCTCGCACTCTTCACCGGTATTGTGGCCACCGTAAACGTGATGTGGCTGAACCCGTGGTCCGCTCGTCACCAGGACGAAGTGCTGGCTGAAGCCAGAGCCAACCCCGGCATGGCTGCTCTGGCCCAAGGGCAGTTCCAGGTCGCGACTAACGGCAGCGCGGTGCTGTTTATCGAAAGCGTGAAGGGGAAAGCGTTTAACGATGTTTTCCTTGCCCAGGTACGTCCTAAGGGCAGTACGCGCCCTTCGGTTGTGGTCGCGGACTCGGGCCAAATCTTCCAGCGCCCGGACGGCACGCAGATCGTGAAGTTGAATACCGGCACCCGCTTTGAGGGGACTTCGACGCTGCGCGATTTCCGCATTACAGATTTTAAAGATTACCAGGCGGTGGTGGGGCATCAGGCGGTGATGCTTGATCCCTCCGATATCAGCCAAATGAGCATGACCGAACTGTGGAAGAATCCGGATCCCTCTGCGCGCGCCGAGCTGCACTGGCGCCTGACGCTCATCATGTCGGTGGTGATAATGGCCCTGATGGTTGTCCCATTGAGCGTGGTGAACCCGCGCCAGGGGCGCGTGCTGTCGATGCTTCCAGCCATGCTGCTCTACCTGGTCTTCTTCCTGCTGCAAAGTTCTTTGCGCTCCAGCGGCTCAAAGGAAAAACTGGACCCGATGATTTGGATGTGGGTCGTCAACCTGGCGTATCTGGCGCTGGCCGTTGCCCTGAACCTGTGGGACACGGTACCTATGCGTAAAGTGCGTGCCCGCTTTAGCTATAAAGGAGCGGTTTAAATGTTTGGTGTACTTGACCGTTACATCGGTAAAACCATTTTAAACACCATCATGATGACGCTGTTTATGCTGGTGTCGCTGTCGGGGATTATTAAGTTCGTTGACCAGTTAAAGAAAACGGGCCAGGGCTCTTATTCCGCGGCAGGAGCGGGGATGTACACCCTGCTTAGCGTTCCAAAAGATGTCCAGATCTTCTTCCCGATGGCGGCCTTACTAGGTGCGTTACTGGGGCTGGGGATGCTTGCTCAGCGCAGTGAGCTGGTGGTGATGCAGGCGTCCGGGTACACCCGGATGCAAATCGCCTCCTCGGTGATGAAAACCGCTATCCCGCTGGTGTTGCTGACCATGGCAATCGGTGAATGGGTAGCCCCTCAGGGCGAGCAAATGGCCCGTAATTACCGTGCGCAAATGCTGCTTGGTGGCTCATTGCTGTCCACTACCAATGCCATTTGGGCGAAAGATGGCCATGACTTCGTGTACATCGACCACGTTAACAACGAGTCAGAAATTGCCGGCATCATGATTTACCATTTCAACGGTGAGCGCCGTTTGCTTTCGGTACGCAACGCCGCGTCAGCGAAGTATGACGCCGAGCATAAAGTCTGGCGTCTGTCGCAGGTTGACGAGTCAAACCTCTCCGATCCGAAGCAGATCACCGGGTCACAAACCGTGAGCGGGGAATGGAAAACAAATCTGACGCCCGACAAGCTTGGCGTGGTTGCGCTTGACCCCGACTCGCTGTCGATCAGCGGGCTGTATGATTACACCAGATACCTGAAAACCAGCGGCCAGGATTCCCGACGCTACCAGCTCAATATGTGGAGCAAGATTTTCGCCCCGGTTTCGGTGGCGGTGATGATGCTAATGGCGCTGTCGTTCATCTTTGGCCCGCTGCGTAGCGTGCCGATGGGCGTGAGAGTGGTGACGGGGATAAGCTTCGGTTTTATCTTCTACGTGCTGGATCAGGTGTTTGGCCCGCTAACGCTGGTGTATAACATTCCACCGATTGTGGGGGCGCTGCTGCCTAGCGTGACCTTCCTGCTTATCAGCCTCTGGATGCTGACGAAAAGAGCGGGATAAGTTTACCCTCACCCTAACCCTCTCCCTAAAAGGGAGAGGGGATCTTCCTGATAATACTCTGCTTTTCCTTTGCCTCGAGCTGCAGGCTCGCGACGACACGGTGTTGCTTTTCCCTCTCTCCCTAAAAGGGATAAGGGATCTTCCTGATAATATTCTGCTTTTCCTTTGCCTCGAGCTGCAGGCTTGCCGACGACATGGTGTTGCTTTTCCCTCTCTCCCTAAAAGGGAGAAGGGATCTTCCTGATAATATTCTGCTTTTCCTTTGCCTCTAGCTGCAGGCTTGCCGACGACACAGTGTTGGTTTTCCCTCTCTCCCTAAAAGGGAGAAGGGATCTTCCTGATAATATTCTGCTTTTCCTTTGCCTCGAGCTGCAGGCTTGCCGACGACACGGTGTTGCTTTTCCCTCTCTCCCTAAAAGAAAGGGGGGATCTTCCTGATAATATTCTGCTTTTCCTTTGCCTCGAGCTGCAAGCTTGCCGATGACACGGTGTTGCTTTTCCCTCTCTCCCTAAAAGGGAGAAGGGATCTTCCTGATAATATTCTGCTTTTCCTTTGCCTCGAGCTGCAGGCTCGCGACGACACGGTGTTGCTTTTTCCTCTCTCCCTTTGGGAGAGGGTCGGGGTGAGGGTCATCAGTGGATAAACATCACCGACACACACAAAATCCCAATAATCAGCGTCAGCAGGTTGGCCAGCGAGCGCCACGGCTTCAGTGCGGGCACAAGGTAAGTCGACAGCGTTGGCATAATGAATAAAATCAGGGCAATAAGCGGCCCGCTGATGGCGTAAATCATCGCCAGTGCATTCGGGTTGATATAACACACCACGAAGGTCAGCAGGGAAATCAGGGTAAGGGACAGCGCCCGGCAGAAAGCCCGACTCTTGCTCATCCCGGCGGCGCCCAGCGTGGACTTAACTATCGCCGTCGCCCCTTCGATCACCCCGAAATAGGTGCCCAGGAATGACTTAGACATCGCCACTATCGCAACGATAAAACCTGAAATCCCCAGCCAGGCCGGCGTGCCCGGTACCATCGACAGCGCGGACAGAATAGTCAGACCTTGCGCCTTCGCCGCCGTAATATCCTGGGCTGGAATCGACAGGAAGCAGCTAAACACGAAGAACAGCACGCTGCAGCAAATCACAAAGTAAGCCACTCGCATGATTTTCTTGCAGTTATTCATCGCGCCTTCGCCGTGGCTTTCGCGCTGTGCTACCGCAAAAGTAGAGATAATGGGCGTGTGGCTGAAGGCAAAGACCATCACCGGAATTGACATCCAGATCTCACCCAGCGCGTGCCGGTCGAGGACTAAGCCCTCGGTAAGCAAGGAAGTCTGCCAGCTACTGGTCAAATAGAGGGACAAAAACAGGAAGTAAGCAATCAGCGGGAAAACCAGGAACCCCATTACTTTGATGGTCACCTGCCGCCCCATCAGGAAGATCAGGTTCAGCGCCGCAACGACGCCGAGGCTAACCAACACCCTGATTGTGGTGGTGATCGGCCCGTGTTTGGCCAGTTGCTCGATGAGCGAATTGGTAATCGCGACGGCATAAATCAGGATCACCACGAAGAACGCCAGGAAGTAGAGCCCGGTGATCAGGTTGCCGATAGTTTTGCCGTAGTAATGGGTCACGGCGCTGGTGATGCCGCCGCTGCCCGAGGTTTTCGCCGACAGGATGAACTGACACAGCGCCCGGTGTGGCCAATAGGTCAGCGGGTAGGCAATCAATGCCGTGAGAAGGAGAACGATGGCCCCGGCTGAGCCGAGCTGAATAGGGAGAAAAAGGGTTCCTGCGCCAACGGCAGTGCCATATAAGGCGAAACTCCACAAAGTTTCTTCTTTTGTCCAGAATTTGCGCATTATTTAATCTTTTCTTCTGACTGAGTTCAAAAAACTGGCGTAATCTAGCACAAAATCGCCGTTATCAGTCATGTGGCTGTTATTGCAGGGGTTATTACTCTCTCCCTGGCAGGGAGAGGTGGGCAGGAAAGTGAAGGATGCACAAGTGGCTGGGCAAAAAAGAAAAGTCCTCTCTCCCTGGCAGGGATAGCGGGCAGGAAAGTTAAGGATGCACAAGTGGCTGGGCAAAAAAGAAAAGTCCTCTCTCTCCCTGGCAGGGATAGGGGGCAGGAAAGTGAAGGATGCACAATTGATTGGGCAGAAAAAGAAAAATCCCCTCTCCCTTGAGGGAGAGGGTCAGGGTGAGGGTGAAATCGCAGAAACTACCGCTTACGTCCCCCCATAATGCTGCCCAGCACGCCGCGAATGATCTGGTTCGTCACCTGCCGGGCCGCGCTCTTCGCCATCGTCTGCACCACGCCATCGCGCTTGCCGCCTCGCGGCCCGGTGCTGCCGAACAGAATATCCTTCAGCCCGCCGAGGATCCCGTCGTCCACCGCCACGCTCTGGCCTTTGGCCGGCGGTGCATCTTGCTGCTCTCCCGCGGCCTGCACGCCTTTTTGTAGCATTTCGTAGGCCGACTCCCGGTCAACCACTGCGTCATACTTGCCGTACAGCGGCGAGTGATTCAGCAGGCCGTTACGCTCGTCGTCCGTCACCGGCCCCATGCGCGAACAAGGGGCGATGACCATCGCACGCTCGACCACCGTCGGGCTGCCTTTGGCATCGAGGAAGGAGATCAGCGCCTCGCCGGTGCCCAGCTCCTGAATAGCCTTTTCGGTATCGAAAGCTGGATTCGCCCGCATGGTTTGCGCCGCCGCTTTCACCGCCTTCTGGTCTTTGGGCGTAAAGGCGCGAAGCGCGTGCTGAACGCGGTTACCGAGCTGGCCGAGTACAATGTCGGGCACATCGGCAGGGTTTTGCGTCACGAAGTACACGCCCACGCCCTTGGAACGGATCAGGCGGATCACCTGCTCGATTTTATCCAGCAGAACCTGTGGGGCGTCGTTAAACAGCAGGTGCGCTTCGTCAAAGAAGAACACCAGCTTTGGCTGGTCGAGATCGCCCGCTTCAGGGAGCTGCTCGTAAAGCTCGGACAGCATCCACAGCAAGCTGGCGGCATACAGCTTCGGCATCTGGTAGAGCTTTTCCGCCGACAGGATGTTGATGATCCCTTTCCCGTTTGAGTCGGTGCGCATCCAGTCTTTGATATCCAACATCGGCTCGCCGAAGAAATACTCCGCGCCCTGCTGCTCAAGGGAAAGCAGCCCGCGCTGAATGGCCCCGATGGAAGCGCCGCTGATATTGCCGTACTGCGTCTGGAAGGATTTGGCGTTGTCGCCAATGTACTGGGTCAGGGCGCGCAGGTCTTTAAAGTCCAGCAGCGGCAGGCCCTGGTCGTCAGAAATGCGGAAAATGATTTGCAGCACGCCGCTTTGCACGTCGTTCAGGTTCAGCAGGCGCGCCAGCAGCAAAGGCCCGAGGTCGCACACGGTGGCGCGCACCGGGTGACCTTTCTCCCCGAAGATATCCCACAGCACTACCGGGTTGCCGTGCGGCGACCAGTCCGTCACGCCGATATTGGCAAGCCTTGCGAGGAGCTTCTCAGACTCGGCACCTTCCTCGGCAACGCCGGTTAAATCTCCCTTCACGTCGGCCATAAACACCGGCACGCCTATCTCTGAGAATGACTCCGCCAGCTTCTGCAGCGTAACGGTTTTGCCCGTCCCGGTTGCGCCGGTAATTAACCCGTGGCGGTTCGCCATATTGGGCAGAATATGCAGTTCAGTCTCTTTGGTTCTGGCAATTAGCAGTGGTTCAGTCATGAGCGTTTCCCTGTGGCAACATTTGTCTAAAGCATAGCCTTCCGCACGAATTGAGCATCAGGATCTTCCCATGTTTACCCCAAAGGACTATGCTTGGCAGATCTCTTACACAACCAGGGAAAGCTATGTCCAGATTCTTTTATAACGATCGCCAGCAGTTGGTTAACGATGCCATCGAAGGCGTCATGGTCAGTTCCCGCTACCGCAATCTTGTGCGGCTGGATATCGATCCGGCCATCCGGGTGGTGGCCCGCAGCGACTGGGACAAAAGCAAAGTGGCGATCATTTCCGGCGGCGGCTCCGGCCACGAACCGGCACACGTTGGCTTTGTCGGCAAAGGGATGCTGACCGCGGCGGTGTGCGGCGACCTGTTTGCCTCGCCCAGCGTGGACGCGGTGCTGAACGCCATTGTCGGCGTCACCGGCGATCGAGGCTGCCTGCTGATCGTCAAAAATTACACCGGCGACAGGCTGAACTTCGGCCTGGCCGCAGAAAAAGCCAAAAAACACGGCCTGAAGGTCGAGATGGTGATCGTCGGGGACGACATCTCGCTGCCGGATAACAAACAGCCGCGCGGCATCGCCGGCACGGCGCTGGTGCACAAAATTGCGGGCTATGCCGCAGAGCAGGGCAAATCTCTGGGCGACGTGCGGGACATCGCGCAAAAAGCCTGCGACAGCATTGCCAGCATGGGCGTGGCGATGCAAACCTGCAACCTGCCGGGCAGCGATGAAGAAGAAGGGCGTATTAAAGGCGGCCACGTCGAGCTTGGGCTGGGCATTCACGGCGAGCCGGGCGCCAGTACGGTGAGTACGCAAAACAGTAAAGAAGTGATTGCCACGCTGGTTAAGCACCTGCGCAAAGCGACGGGCAAAGAGAGCGACCTGGCGGTGCTGATCAACAACCTCGGCGGCGTTTCCTCGCTGGAAATGGCGCTGCTGACCAAAGAGCTGATGCATTCGGATCTCGGCCCGCAGATCAAATATCTGTTAGGCCCCGCGCCGCTGGTCAGCGCTCTCGATATGAAAGGTTTCTCGCTCTCCACTATTAAGCTGAGCCCGGACTTTATTCAGGCGCTGGAAGCAGACGTGGAAACCGCGGGCTGGCAGCCGATGGTGAAATACCACCCGATGCCGGAGCAGAAACAGGCGGTCATCCGTGAAGACCACACGGTAAAACCTTCTGCCAATGACGAGGTGAAAGCCCTGGTGGCAAGCGTGACCCAAACGCTGATCGCCCAGGAAAACCACCTCAACGCGCTGGACGCCAAAGTGGGCGACGGTGACACCGGTTCGACCTTTGCCGAAGGTGCGCGCGACATTGCGAACCTGAACGACACAGGCAAGCTGCCGCTGAACGACGCCGCCGCGCTGCTGGGGCTGGTGGGCGAACGGCTGGCAACGGTGATGGGTGGCTCCAGCGGCGTGCTGATGTCGATCTTCTTCACCGCCGCCGGGCAAAAAGTGGGCGAGAAGCAGCCGCTGGCCGAGTCCCTGCTATTTGGCCTGGCGCAGATGAAGCGCTATGGCGGGGCGGACCTGGGGGACAGAACGTTAATCGATGCCCTGCAGCCGGCGCTGGAGGCGCTGAGAGATAAAGACCTGAAGGCCGCCGCAAAAGCAGCAGAGCAGGGCGCAGATGACACGGCGAAGATGCAAAAGGCCAACGCCGGGCGTTCGTCCTATGTCAACAGCGACAACCTCGACGGCGTGAAAGATCCGGGCGCGGTCGCCGTGGCGGCGGTGTTTGCCGGGCTGGTGAAGTAACTAAAAAGGCTCCCGGTTGGGAGCCTTTTTCACATCAGAAATCCGACTTCAGCACTACGCGGTAACGGGCTTTACCGTCGCGAACGTGCTGGATGGCTTCGTTGATTTTCGACATTGGGTACAGCTCGATCTGCGGCTGAACCTTCGCCCGGCCCGCCAGCTTCATCAGCGAACGCAGCTCGTGCGGGGAACCGGTTGCCGACCCGGAGATACTGCGGTCCCCGGCAATCAGGGTGAAGGCCGGCACCTCGAACGGCTTCATCACCGCGCCAACCGTGTGGAAGTTGCCGCCGTACGCCAGCGCCTTGAAGTACGGCATCCAGTCCAGGTCGACATTGACGGTGTTGATAATCAGATCAAACTGACCCGCCAGGGCGGTTAACTCGGCCGGATCGCGGCTGTTCACCACTTTATCCGCACCCATCGCCAGCACTTCTTCTTTTTTGGCCGGGTTAGAGCTGAACGCTGTCACCTCGCAGCCCATAGCGTGCAGCAGCTTGATGGCGATGTGCCCGAGGCCGCCGATGCCTATCACGCCCACGCGGCTGGTGGCGGTGATGTGGTGCATCAGCAGCGGTTTAAACACCGTGATGCCGCCGCACAGCAGCGGCCCGGCGGACGCGATATCAATGGAGTCCGGCAGCGGGATAACCCATTGCCAGTCTGCACGGATTTTATCGGCGAAGCCGCCGCGATTCATAATGGTTGCGGTGCTGCCTTGCTGGCAGTTGATCTGGCTGCCGCTGATACAGGCGTCGCAGTGGCCGCAGCTTCTCGCCGTCCAGCCGATGCCCACGCGTTGGCCAACTTTCAGCCCCTTATTCTTTGCCGACGATCCCAGCGCATGGACACGGCCAATCACCTCATGCCCGGCGACCAGCGGATACTGGGAAAACCCCCATTCGTTGTCGATCATTGACAGATCCGAATGGCAGATACCGCAGTACTCGACCTGCACCTCGACATCCTCCGGCAGCAAATCACCCGCGTCGAAATCCTGAAGCTCCAGCTCCGCACCGGCTTTTGGCGCGGCATAACTTTTGATGACAGACATCGCTCTTCCTCCGTATTGGCTCTGCAACCAGTTTAGAACATTGCGCGGAGGAGGCCTGGGGGCTTGATACTCGGTGGCGGGAAAATAGCCGGTTTATCGCCAAAATGCCCTGGGCCGTTTTCCCCCGTGATGACTGCTGTTTAGCAAATATTTCCAGAGGGTTACTGGGCGTAGTGTGGGTTTTGCGAATTCGCAACGCAACGTTTACCCAACTACAGGAGTATCCACTATGGATTCACAATTTATTGGTTCTGTAATCAATGCCTTGCCGCTGGAGCATATGATCGGCGGCCCGCTGCAGGCGATGATCAAAGCGCAGGTTCAGGCCAGCAAGGCCTACGCCGACTTCTTGCTGTCGGTCTGTATTAAAGACGGTAAAGCGCAGTCCGTGCAGTTCGATTACGACGAAACCATCGTCGATGATAAGGGGGTCATCCAGGGCGTGGTGAAAAAGACCATGAGCATCCCGCTGATGGCCGCTATTTCTCACCCTAACATCAGCATCGAAGAAGGGACTATCGACTTCGAGCTGGAAGTCTCTCAGAGCGAATCCAGCAACAGTAAAACTGAAGCGGATGCCTCCCTTGAAGCCTCCGTTGGCTGGGGGCCGTTCAGCGTCAAAGTTACCGGGCGTGTTTCCCATAAGTCTGAACAAACCCGCTCCACGGATACCCGCGCCAAATACAGTATCCATACCCAGGTTAAGCGCCAGCCACCACCGGAAGCATTGATGCGTGTTATCGACTTCCTGACCGACGCGGCGACGAAGCCTGCCGTTCTCCCGGCTGAAGCGAAAAAGCTGGAATCCAAAAACCTCGACCAGTACCCGGAAACGCCAACGAAAGCTGCCGATCCGGCACCGGCCGGCGGGGGTAATGCCCCGGCTAACCCTTAAACCTACCTTGAGGCTGCTTTGCAGCCTCATTTAACACGGAGCGCACTATGTCGATGAAAGATTGGCTGCGGGGGAATAAGGATAAAAGAGAGGACGCCGAGGATTCAGCCGGAAATATACCCCAGCCGGAGGAGAGTGATTCGCCAGCCGCGGATTCATCTGATGAGTCGGGGCAAACCACACCGCCTGATGGCGAACCGCCAGCAACGCCACCAGCCGGTGGCGGGGGAAATTCGGGAGGGATGCCGATTACCCTGGCAGATATTACTCGAGGAATGCAATACGCGGCTTCATCCGCAAACCAGCTTATTGCCCGTCAGTATATGCAGGCCCTGGAACCGTTCTTTGAGCACGGTGAAGAGGGGCAACTCATCCCGAAAGTCATCGAGATGAAGCTCGACGAGCAGCATCACTTTCATTTGCCGCTGGTGGCTCTGGCGACCCCCCGTGGGCTGATGCTGGAAAAAATGAAGGTATTTCTGACGGTGCGCACCGATGCCGTTGAACAGCATGCTGAATCAGGCACGCCATCCGATGCCGTTAGCAAATTCCACGTCAGCATGTCTCCGTCCAGTCGTGACGGGAGCCGCCGGGATAGCGGTCATGTGGACGTTGAAATGCAGTTCACCGTTCTGGAACCACCGGAAAGCGTGATGCGCCTGATAGACGAATACACCAATCAGGTGCTGCCGAAACTCACCGAGAGGACTGAAAACAATGGCTAATCAACCAACAGTAACCGGCCAGGCCGGCGTGGATTTAATTAAATCTTTCGAAGGCTTACGCCTGGCGAAGTACAAAGACGCCGTCGGCAAATGGACGATTGGATACGGTCACCTGATCCTGGCGACTGAAAATTACGATCGTCCGCTGACGGAACAAGAGGCGGAAAACTTGCTGCGGTCTGACCTTGCGCTGACGGAACGTGGTGTCTATCGCCAGGTCAGCATGGCGCTGAATCAGAATCAATTTGATGCCCTGGTTGCCTTTGCATTCAACGTCGGCCTGGGAAACCTGCAAAATTCGACCCTGTTACGCCTTCTTAATCAGGGCAATTACAGCGCAGCGGCGGACGAGTTTCTTCGCTGGAACAAGGCCGGTGGGAATGTGCTGGCCGGCCTGACACGCCGTCGCGAAGCTGAACGTAAGCTGTTTCTTTCCCTTTAATACCTCAAAGGAACAAACAATGAAAAATCTTATTCGTGGCTTGCTGAGTGTCAGCCTGGCGATAAGTTTTATGGCATCTACTGCCCAGGCCGCTTTGCAAAAATGCGAGGTGGTGGTCGATAGCGCCAATAAAGCCCTGGAAGAACAGGGGCAGCCGAAAGTCAGGGATGTCAAAACGCTGGTCGAACTGCTTCGCCATCTCAATGAGCGGCCTAATTTGCCGCCTCGTTTTGTGACGCGGGACAAAGCCATTAAGGAGGGATGGAGCGGCAAAGAGCAGGACAGTATCTGGGCAGACTGGACGCGCAACAAAACCGTGTTGGGTGGTGACCTGTATACGGGAACGCTGCCTGCCAAAGGGCCCTGGTACAGTGCCGATCTCGACAGCGAAAGGGGGTTGCCATCCCGGCGCCACCTCTTCTTTAACCCGGACAGCAAGGGGCGTTACCTTTCTACCAACAATAACGCCAGCGTTGTGGCGCTTCCACCCTGCGACTAATTTCTTCCCGGCCTCAGTGTTCGCTGAGGCCATCTGCTGATGAGGTGTGTATGGAGATGATTAATCTTCAGGCAATTATCAGCCAGTGTCTTGCCGCACTTGCGGGTTTATTTGGCGGCCTTAGCGTCTCTTTTTTCTGGCAGCCGAAAAAGCTACATCAGCATGGGCGCTTGATGGCTGGAATCATTATTGGGGCGATCAGCGTGAGCATGACCATTACCCTTGGCAGGTTAATCACCCGCTGGCTCGGGATGAACTTCAGCGACAGTGATATTGCTATGGGCATGGGATATGTCATCGGCGCGATAAGCGTCGGCCTGATTGCATGGCTGGCTAACTTTTTTAACCGCCGGGAGGGGCGTGACATTCTTGAAGTTGCCGGAGAACTGAAGCGGGCGGCACGCAATATGTCCGATAACGTTTCGCCTCCTCAGGCATCCACTAAACCGGATACGGAGGAGTGAGTGATGGGCATGAAATTGCTGCTAAGTGCTGAGATTTTATTGAATATCATTATTGCTCTAATTATTTATGTCAGCGCATTAAATGGGCGAGCTTTGGCGCTTCCACTATGGTGTCGAATTGGGCTGCTTATTATGGCGCTGGGGTTGTTGATCCAGTGCGGTATTAATTTTAGCTGGGTGATTTTTAATGTTGCAATAATTAGACAGAAATTCCCATTCTGGATTTTACAGGATATCGGTATGGCCATCGTGGCACTTTATTACTATCTGCAAGTGTCGAGGGATAAAAAGTAGCTATTCCGGGTGGCAAGTCTGCTGCCCGGAATGTTTACCCAGGCCATTTGTCTCTCTTTATACGCCAATTGCCAAATATTTTAACCTGCCGATAAAACTTACTTTGAACCTGCGAATTCGCTTCATTCAACTTAATCGCAGGAGAATAGTATGTTTAATAAAACTCGTTATTGCCGCGTTGTTAAATCATTATCCTTTACTTCTGGCCTGGCTATTTCGTTATTTATTAGCTCAGCCGGAGCATGGGCGGCGAATACCGGACTTGCCTGTACGCTCCCGGCGGGGAATTTTACCGCGGCTAACTGGGTAAGTGCTCAGAAAACAGCGGCAACCAATAACAGCCACCTTGTTGAATGCCATATTGGTAAAGATACCACCTGGTTACAGCAGCGCACGGTGCAAAAACAAGGCAACTGCACGAAACAAGCGACGGCCTCAAGCTGGTCTGACGCGAGCGCAATGTGGCAATCTGTTGGGGCTGATATTAAGACATTCTGTGAGAAGACTGATGTTCCCTCCGGTGAGACCCGCTATGTTATCAAAACTGACATGAAAGGTTCCGGGGCGAAGGTTGGGGAGGTTTACAGCAAGACAAAAGGAAGCGCTGATATTGATGACACGCAGGGTGCCGTGACGGTGCTTGAACGCTACGGCAGCAATAATCAGTGGTATATCCTGACGGGCTATCCGGTTCTTAAATAAAAAAAAGCACCCTGTACCGCAGTATGGGGTGCTTTAACACATTGAATTAAAATGTTTATTATTCTTCGGTGTAAAGCATGGCTGCCTGAGTACGATTAGAGACGTTCAGGCGCCTAAAAATAGACTCCAGATGCGCCTTCACCGTACCCGCACTGATATTAAGCTGGCGGCTGATCTGTTTATTCGATTCTCCCGCCGCAAGCAGTTTCAGTATTTCTTTTTGCCTGTCGCTAAGCAGCGTGCTGGCGTCTCCACTCTCATTCAGGCTGTGGAGGCTTTCATGGGGGAAGCAAAGCATGCCCATCGCGGCTGTTTGCAAGGTTTGTGCTATGGTGGCTGGAGGAGAATCCCGCCGGATTGCCGCCACGGCGTGATGCCGAAGAAACTGCCGCAATTGTGCCGGCTGGTATTTATTGACCAGCATAACGACCGGTACAGAAGGTAATTTCTCGGCGAGTTCATCGAGGAGTTTTAACCCATCATTTTTATTTCCATCACCATCCAGGAGTATTAATGATGCGGGGAATTGGCCTAAACTTAGATAAATGTCTTGCTGGTTGAAAATACCATGAATTTTTATTTCTGGAATGAATGGTTTGAGTGCGGATGTCATGCCTTCAATAAATATTGATTGCCTGTCGATCATCAGAATATGCATTGTTGTTTTTCTCCACAGAGGTGCAGCTATTGAGTTTATTTTTATGAAGAGTATTCAATGCGTGGATCATAATGATAGAGGCTATTTACCATAGGGCTTTTGACCTATGGTAAATATTGGATAATCAAAGGTTTGGTTTTTTATTTAAGAAATATAATATATTCAAGGTGTGTGCGTTAAAATGTATTTTTCGTTAGATTTATAAAATTTAATCCAGGATTAATCTCGAATTAAAGATGAAGGTAAATTATCCGCCTCGTATTTAAACGTGGTTCTCGGTGCCGAACAGAAATGATCTTCAGCCACCTCTCATTGTTTTTGAGTCGGGGAGGCACTGGTTACCCGTGCCCCGTTGGCTAAAGCGTTACCCAGCCACCGCCCTGTTCCGCCGAAGCATAGAGCGCGGCGACGATCTGCTGCACCACATAACCCTGTTCGGCATCGGCCACCATGGCCGCCTCGCCCTGAACGTGGCGAACAAAACTTTCCATGGCGCGGAAATGGCGACGGTCGTCGGCGGCCTCCCGGCGGCGGAGCGTTTCCAGCTTGCCGTCACGGTCGTGGTAAATATGGGCCGGGAACAGCGTGGCACCGGCGCGTTCGCCGCAGAACTCGACGTTCATTTGCGAGGTGTCTTCCACGTTGAGGATAAAGGAGGTGTCCAGGCGCAGAATACCGCCGCCTTCGAACTCGACCACGCCGAACAGCGCGTCTTCCACCGTGTAAAGCGCCGGATCCCACTCGCCGAACTGACCGCTGTTTTTGCTGTTGCCCAGCCTGCGGAAGCTGTGGGCCATCACCCGCGTCACTGTGGGGAAGCCGAGCACATAAAGCGCGGCGTCCAGCATATGAATGCCGAGATCGATCAGCGGGCCGCCGCCCTGGGAATCCTTGCTGATGAAATTCCCCCACGACGGCACGCCGCTGCGGCGCAGCGCTTTGGCCGTGGTGACATAGACATCCCCCAGAGTACCAGCCTGAACCTGCTCGCGCAGCAGGGCGCTGTCCAGCGCAAAGCGATGGTGGAAATTGTAGGCCAGCACCCGATTGGCCTTCTTCGCCGCCCGCCGCATCTCGTCCGCCTGCACCACCGTCATCGCCGGAGGATTTTCGCACAGAACATGGCAACCCGCCTCCAGCGCCTGCATGACGTGCTCGTAGTGCAGACTATTAGGCGAACAAACGCTGACGATCTCCGGCTTCGCCTCACGTAGCATTTGCCCGACATCGTCATACGCCGCCGGGATGCCGAGCTTAGCCGCAAACGCCCGGGTACGCGCCAGGTCGCGCCCGCAGGCCGCCACTAAAGCCAGAGAAGGAATAGTCGCATAGTAAGCCGCGTGTACGTTCTCCGCGATTTGCCCCGGCCCGATGATGGCGACCCGCATGGGGGGAGTGAGGTTTGGGTTGGGCATGGGGGCTCCGTTGAGTGGCCAGGCTGAGAACGAATCTCATCGCAAACGAGCGGGAATGTAAACCGTTGAGTTGTTCATAGTAGGGGCTCGGAGGAAAAGGACAGACCGCTGAAAAATTCAGCACTTAACGCCACTTACGCACAGCGCCGCTTGCAAGGCCGCCAGCGACAGGTATAATCCACAACGTTTCCGCATACCCCTTCAGTGCCGAAGTGGCGAAATCGGTAGACGCAGTTGATTCAAAATCAACCGTAGAGATACGTGCCGGTTCGAGTCCGGCCTTCGGCACCATCGGAACATCAATAGACGTCAACGGACGTCTTTTTTTGTGCCTGAAATCCAGTATCCGCAAGGCTTTCCGCCAAATTTCATTCAACAGATGTCAACTGCGTCTATCCACATCAAGTCGCTTGTGAGTATAGAACCGAGTATATATGCTGGTTCGATAATGATTATATACTCACAGCGGTACATGGAAGGAAACCGTTATGGCTCTTACAGATATCAAAGTACGTACAGCAAAACCCGATACAAAGGAGTACTCGCTTGCTGATGGCGACGGTATGTCGTTGTTGGTACATCCTAATGGGTCCAAGTACTGGCGCTTTCGTTTTCGCTTTGGTGGAAAGCAGCACCTGATGGCATTTGGTGTTTATCCTGAAACTTCTTTAGCCGATGCTCGTCAGAAGAGAGAAGAGGCGAGAAGGTTAGTTGCTGCCGGTATTGATCCCCGTGAACATAAACGCGCAGTGAAAGAAGAGCAGGCAAAAGAAGTTATCACTTTTGAATTTGTTGCCAGAGATTGGCATGCCAGCAATCAAAAGTGGTCAGAGTCCCACAGTGGGCGTGTCCTTAAAAGCCTGGAAGATAATCTGTTCGATGCGATTGGTAAGCGGAATATCGCTGAGTTAAAAACCAGAGATTTACTTATTCCTATCAAAGCCGTAGAGATGTCTGGACGTCTTGAGGTGGCTGCGCGTTTACAGCAACGAACAACAGCAATTATGCGTTTTGCCGTGCAGAGCGGTTTAATTGACTACAATCCTGCACAAGAGATCGCTGGAGCAGTTGCCACAGCTAAACGACAGCATCGTGCTGCACTAGAACTTAACCGCATTCCTGAACTACTCCATCGTATCGACACATATACTGGCAGACCACTAACACGCTTAGCTGTGGAGCTGACGTTGTTGGTCTTCATTCGCTCTAGTGAATTACGTTTTGCTCGCTGGTCAGAAGTTGATTTTGATACTGCCATGTGGACGATTCCGGGTGAGCGTGAACCGCTGGAAGGTGTAAAGCATTCACATAGAGGTTCAAAGATGCGGACTCCACATCTTGTGCCTTTATCCCGGCAAGCTCTCGACATACTGGAAAAGATCAAAAGCATGAATGGCAATCGTGAGCTGATCTTCGTTGGCGATCATGATCCACGTAAACCGATGAGTGAAAACACGGTGAACAAGGCGCTGCGGGTTATGGGGTTCGATACGAAAGTTGAAGTCTGCGGGCATGGTTTTAGGACGATGGCGTGTAGTTCGCTGATTGAGTCGGGTTTGTGGTCGAAGGATGCAGTAGAGAGACAGATGAGTCACCAGGAACGTAACTCTGTGCGTGCGGCTTATATTCATAAGGCCGAGCATTTGGGAGAGCGCAGGTTGATGCTGCAATGGTGGGCGGATTATCTGGATATGAACCGGGAGAAGGGGGTTAGTCCGTTTGATTTTGCAAAGCTTAGTCAGTGATCGACCATGCCTTCTTCTGCATTGTATACATCGTTCTATAAATGCAAGGAGTCACTCGGCTGAATTGAGACACCGTTTCCCTCATTTGGATAAGAACGATAATTAAAAACATGTTCTATCTTAACATGGCCGGTCCAAGCTGTCTTAGCGGCATACCGAGCGTATAGAGATGGGGATATGATCCAAGGGGATTTTGAATGTCACGTTTAGATTAATGTGGATTTTGAAGGGGAGCGGCAGGGTCAGCAGTGGTGCTGATACTGCCAATTCTTGTGGTAGATTATTTTTTTCTTGTTTAGTTAAGTGGAAGCTTTGGAGTGAGAATTGTCGGTATGCCATAGCCTTCTAAAGGTGATGCCTAGCTGGCATAGCTATATACTTTTTGCCATATCGCCCGAATGTCAGCAACTTCATTAGGCTCAGTGAGGGTGGTTGCTCAAAATTCTGCAAGGCTAGATGTTCATTCAATCTGAATCAAAATTAAGCAAGCAATTAAGCATAAATCGAACGATTTTCAACAGGAACAACAGTATGACAAGTATTCAACAACGTGCCGCACTTCAGCGCCAGATCTGGGCTATTGCCAATGAGGTTCGCGGCGCTGTTGATGGTTGGGATTTTAAGCAGTATGTATTGGGAGCCCTATTTTATCGCTTTATCAGCGAGAACTTTACCAGCTACATAGAAGCAGGTGATGACAGCATCAACTACGCAGATCTGCCGGATAGCGTCATTAGCCGAGAGATTAAAGAGGATGCCCTCAAGACCAAGGGCTACTTTATTCGCCCCAGCGATCTCTTCGTAAATGTAGTTAAAAATGCCCATAGCAACGAGAGTCTAAATACCGATCTCGCCCACATCTTTGCTGACATTGAGGCTTCGGCCAATGGGTTTCCTTCAGAACGTGATATTAAGGGGTTGTTTGCCGACTTCGACACTACAAGCAACCGCTTGGGTAACACGGTAAAAGACAAAAACTCCCGTCTGGCTGCGGTACTTAAAGGTGTAGCCGAGTTGGATTTCGGTGATTTTTCAGCGAGCAATATCGATTTGTTTGGCGATGCATACGAGTTTCTTATCTCCAACTATGCAGCCAATGCCGGTAAATCTGGGGGCGAGTTCTTCACCCCACAACATGTGTCCAAGCTGATTGCGCAACTTGCCATGCACGGGCAAACCAGCGTTAACAAGATTTATGACCCGGCCTGTGGCTCCGGTTCACTGCTGTTACAAGCTAAAAAGCACTTTGATGCTCATATCATCGAAGAAGGTTTTTTTGGGCAAGAGATCAACCACACCACCTACAACCTGGCGCGGATGAATATGTTCTTGCACAACATTAATTATGATAAGTTCAATATCCAGTTGGGTAATACCCTGACGGAACCGCATTTTTGTGATGATAAACCCTTCGATGCTATAGTTTCCAACCCACCCTATTCAGTGAGGTGGATAGGTTCTGAAGACCCGACCCTGATCAACGACGAACGTTTCGCCCCCGCAGGCGTATTAGCTCCCAAGTCCAAGGCTGACTTTGCATTCGTGTTGCATGCTCTTAGCTACCTATCCGGCAAAGGTCGTGCTGCCATCGTCTGCTTTCCTGGCATTTTCTATAGAGGGGGTGCCGAGCAAAAAATTAGAAAGTACCTAGTCGATAATAATTTTGTCGAAACCGTGATTTCACTTGCACCAAATCTATTCTACGGCACTACTATTGCTGTGAATATTCTAGTGCTGGCGAAAAATAAAAAAGAGAACACTACCCAGTTTATCGACGCCAGTAACATGTTTAAAAAAGAAACCAACAACAACGTGCTGCTGGATATACATATCGAACAAATCATGCAGGTATTCGAAAGCAAGTCAAATGTGGATCATTTTTCCCATTCTGTATCTTTTGAGACTATAGCTGCCAATGATTATAATTTGTCCGTGAGTAGTTATATTGTTCAAAAAGATAATCGGGAAGTGATAGATATTTCCAAACTCAATGCTGAATTGAAAAACACTGTTAAAAGGATAGATCAACTTCGTACTGAAATTGATGCAATTGTTGCAGAAATTGAATGCGAGGGGTTTGAAATATGAGTCAAGTAAATTATCTGGAGAAACTGCTGAATGGGGCTGATGTGGAATGGAAACCACTTGGAGAAATAGGCGTGTTTATCCGGGGAAATGGAATGCAAAAGAAAGATTTTGTAACTGAAGGTTTTCCTGCTATACATTATGGTCAGATTTATACGAAATATGGATTGTCAGCAACAAAAACATTTACATTTGTAGATGAAGAGTTAGCCATAAAATTGAAGAAAGCTTATAAAAATGATCTCTTATTAGCTACGACATCGGAGAACGATGAGGATGTAGTTAAACCGTTAGCATGGCTTGGCGAGCAGACGGCTGTTTCTGGTGACATGATGGTTTTTAGGCATAGCCAGAACGTTAAGTATCTTGCTTATTATTTTCAAACTAATGTTTTTCAAGAGCAGAAAAGGAAATATATAACCGGTGCAAAAGTTCGTAGAGTTTCAAGTAGTGATTTGGCTAAAATTGTAATCCCAATCCCCTGTCCGAATAATCCTAAAATGTCCTCCGAAATTCAGGCGGAAATTGTTCGTATTTTAGATACTTTCACTGAGCCTACAAGTGGGCTTACCAACGAGCTTATCACCGAGCTTAACATCAGGCGAAAGCAATATAATTATTACCGCGATAAGTTATTAAGCTTTAAAGAGTGTGAGGTGGAGTGGAAAGCATTAGGAGAGGTTGGCGAATTTATTCGTGGAAAACGTTTTACCAAGGCCGATTATGTCGATGATGGGATCAGCGCTATTCACTATGGCGAAATATATACCCTTTATGGTATTTGGACAAAGCATGCGGTTTCAAAAATTCGCCTTGATATGGCTGATTATTTGCGCTACGCAGAGCCTGGTGATGTTGTAATCGCTGGAGTTGGCGAAACAGTTGACGATGTGGGTAAGGCCGTAGCATGGATTGGTAATGAGAAGGTAGCTATTCATGATGACAGCTATGCATTCCGTCATTCGATGAATCCAAAATTCATTTCCTATGTGATGCAAACATCTAAGTTTATAGATGACAAGGCGAAGTATGTTTCTCGAGGGAAAGTTAATCGCTTATTACTTGGTGGGATTGGAAAAGTTAGAATTCCAATTCCATATCCTGACGATCCTGAAAAATCTCTTGCTGAACAAGAGCGTATTGTTGGTATTTTGGATAAATTTGATGCTATCACAAATTCATTAAGTGAAGGTTTGCCGCGCGAAATCGAGCTGCGCCAAAAGCAATATGAATATTACCGTGATTTATTGTTTAGTTTTTCAAAACCAGACTCGGAGGCAGCAGCCTGATATGAGTAAAGTGTTAATGGAAATAGCTGAGGAGCTAAAAAGTACGAATAAAAAAGCACAGTTAATTTATGCTTTTAATGGTACGGGTAAGACTCGTCTTTCGAGGGAGTTCAAACAACTCATAGCCCCCAAAATGGTAAGCAGTGAAGATGGTGAAGAGATAGAACAATTAGTATTATCGCGCAATAAGATTCTCTATTACAATGCTTTTACGGAAGACTTGTTCTATTGGGATAACGATCTGATTGATGATGGTGAACCTAAGCTGAAAATTCAATCCAATACTTTTACGGATTGGGTATTAAAGGATCAGGGACAAGATCAGAACATTATTACGACATTTCAACGTTATACAAATGATAAACTTACTCCACGGTTCAATTCAGAACGAAAAGAACAAAATGACGACGGAAGTGAGGTCACCATCAGAGCCTTTTCTGAAGTTACCTTCTCGATGGAGAGGGGCGATGCGACGAACTCGGGAAATCTAAAAATATCTAAGGGTGAAGAGAGTAATTTTATCTGGAGTATTTTTTATACTTTACTTGAGCAGGTCATTGGCGTGCTCAATGTTGCTGAACCGGAAGATCGGGAAACAGATCAATTCAATCAACTAGAATATGTGTTTATTGATGATCCGGTAAGTTCGCTTGATGAAAATCATTTGATTCAGCTTGCAGTGAACTTAGGTCAATTGATCAAATCGAGTGATTCGAATCTAAAATTTATCGTGTCTACGCACAATGCTCTATTCTACAATGTCCTTTACAACGAGGTTGGAGCCAAGAGTGGTTATATCCTTAGCCGTTTAGATGATGGTACATTTGAGTATGAAGAGAAGCAAGGGGATTCAAATAAAAGCTTTTCCTACCACCTGCATATTAAATCCATTATTGAAAAAGCAGTTATTACCAATAGTGTGCAGCGCTATCATTTTGCGTTGTTGCGTAATTTATATGAAAAAACTGCTAACTTTTTAGGTTATCAAAGATGGTCTGAGCTTTTACCAGAAGATAAAAAGACTTACGCAACACGGGTTATGAATTTTTATCCTCATAATACTTTATCTAACGAAGAGATTACAGAACCAACACCACCTGAAAAAGAGATGGTAGGCCTACTTCTTAGAAATCTTAATACATATGGATATTGGTTACAGGAGCAACAGAATGACTGATTGCACCAAGACCATTACTGAATCAAACAGCTTTGTTATACTCGACAAATATACCCGAGAATGGAATGTTATAGATAGTTATCAAAGCGAAGGAGATTTAGAGCGAGAGCTGATCCAAGATTTAGTCGATCAAGGTTATGAATTCCTTAATGATCTAAATAATCCTGAGGCTCTCCTTGCGAATGTGCGTTTACAATTGCAAACACTTAATAAAGTGCAATTTTCCGAAAGCGAATGGCAACGCTATGTTAAAACATATCTTAATAAGAGTAGCGATACGATTGTGGATAGAACCCGCAAAATCCACGATGACTACATCCACGACTTCGTTTTCGATGATGGTCGTATTAAGAACATCTATCTGCTGGATAAAAAGAACATTTCCCGTAACAAGGTACAGGTGATCAAGCAATTTGAACAAGCTGGTAGTTATGCCAATCGTTACGATGTGACGATTCTGGTTAATGGTTTGCCATTGGTGCAAATTGAGCTGAAAAAACGTGGTGTTGCTATTCGAGAAGCCTTTAACCAGATACATCGCTATAGCAAAGAGAGCTTTAATAGCAATAATTCTCTCTATAAGTATTTGCAGCTGTTTGTAATCTCTAACGGTACTGATAGCCGCTATTTTGCCAACACCATAGCGCGAAATAAAAACAGCTTCGACTTCACTATGAATTGGGCAAAAGCCGATAACAGCCTGATCAAAGATCTTAAGGACTTTACCGCTACCTTCTTTCAGAAACACACGTTGCTGAATGTGTTGCTGCATTATTCAGTACTTGATGTGAGTAATACTCTGTTGGTAATGCGCCCTTACCAAATTGCCGCCACTGAACGCATCATGTGGAAAGTGAAAAGCGCCTTTGAAGCCAAAAACTGGAGCAAACCAGAAAGCGGTGGTTTCATCTGGCATACCACGGGGTCTGGCAAAACCCTCACTAGCTTTAAGGTCGCGCGTTTGGCCACTGAGCTGGAGTTTATCGACAAAGTATTCTTCGTTGTGGACCGTAAAGATCTGGATTACCAGACCATGAAGGAGTACCAGCGCTTTTCGCCAGATAGTGTAAATGGCTCTGATAGTACCGCCGGTCTTAAACGTAATCTGGATAAAGACGACAACAAAATCATCGTCACTACCATCCAGAAGCTCAATAATCTGATGAAAAGCGAAGGTGAGCTGCCTATTTACACCAAACAGGTCGTGTTCATTTTTGATGAGTGCCATCGCAGTCAGTTTGGTGAGGCACAGAAAAACTTGAAGAAGAAGTTTAAACGCTTCTATCAATTTGGTTTTACTGGCACCCCCATCTTCCCACAAAACGCACTTGGCGCAGATACCACAGCAAGCGTGTTTGGCAGGGAATTACACTCGTATGTCATCACAGATGCTATTCGTGATGAAAAGGTGCTCAAATACAAGGTGGACTATAACGATGTTCGCCCACATTTCAAAACTATCGAAACCGAACAAGATGAGAAAAAAATCAGTGCCGCTGAAAACAGGCAAGTGCTGTTGCATCCTGACCGTATTCGCGAAATTACCCTGTACATCCTGAACAATTTCCGGCAAAAGACGCATCGTCTACAAGCGAATGCTAAGGGTTTTAATGCCATGTTTGCGGTGAGCAGCGTGGATGCGGCAAAGCTCTATTATGAGTCGTTCAAAGAGTTGCAAAAGCACAGTAATAAACCATTGAGAGTGGCCACTATCTTTTCGTTTACTGCTAATGAAGAGCAGGATTCTGTGGGGGATATTCAGGATGAAAGTTTTGATGTTTCGGCCATGAATAGCAGCGCTAAAGAATTCTTAAGCGCGGCCATCGCGGACTACAACGTGCTGTTCAAAACTAACTTCAGCATAGACAGCAATGGTTTCCAGAATTATTACCGCGACTTGGCTAAACAGGTTAAAGCCAAGGAAATCGATCTGCTGATTGTGGTGGGCATGTTCCTAACTGGCTTTGATGCTCCAACACTGAACACTCTATTTGTAGATAAAAACTTGCGTTATCACGGTCTGATGCAAGCCTATTCGCGGACCAACCGTATTTATGACGCTACCAAGACCTTTGGCAATATCGTTACTTTCCGTGACTTGGAACAAGCGACCGTGGATGCCATCACTCTTTTTGGTGACAAAAACACTAAAAACGTGGTGCTGGAGAAGAGCTACAAGGAATACATGGAAGGCTTTACCGATGTAGTCACTGGTCAGGCACGGCGTGGCTTTATGGATGTCGTCAGCGAGTTAGAGCAGCTCTTTCCTGATCCCGCTGTAATTGAAAAAGAAGCTGACAAAAAAGCCTTTGCCAAACTTTTTGGCGAATACTTACGTGTAGAGAATGTGCTCCAAAACTACGATGAATTTGCCAGCTTGAAAGCCCTGCAAAGTGTAGATATGCATGATCCTGAAGCCATCGAGGAGTTTAAAGCCGAACACTACTTGGATGATGCAAAGCTGGCCGAGTTGCAAACAATACGCCTTCCAGCCGAGCGCAAGATTCAGGATTATCGCTCGGCCTATAACGACATCCTAGATTGGCAGCGTCGTCAGAAATCAGCAGAGGACAAGGACAAATCTACCATCGACTGGGATGATGTGGTATTCGAAGTGGACCTGCTGAAATCCCAAGAGATTAACCTCGATTACATACTGGAGCTGATCTTTGACCACAACAAAAAAACCAGAAACAAAGCTGATTTAGTTGACGAAGTGCGCCGGTTGATCCGCGCAAGCCTAGGTAACCGTGCCAAGGAAAGCCTGCTGGTTGATTTTATCAATCAAACCGATTTAGATAAGATTAGCGATAAAGCCAGTGTTATAGATGCCTTCTTTGCGTTTGCCCAGATAGAGCAACAGCGCGAAGCTGACGAGTTGATCAGCTCTGAAAATTTGGATGATGAGGCGGCTAGGCGCTATATCACCACCTCGCTTAAGCGCGAATTTGCAAGCGAAAATGGCACCGAACTAAATTCTATCCTACCTAAAATGAGTCCGCTTAACCCACAGTATCTGACCAAAAAGCAGAGTGTTTTTCAGAAAATTGCTGTGTTTGTCGAGAAATTCAAGGGAGTAGGGGGAAACGTTTGATAGATGACCAAAGCAGTCCTTATGGCTGGTCAATATGAAGCTAAGTAGGTTGTGCCCGGCTAATTTGTGAGTTGCTGGAGCAGTTTTTCACACAGTACGCCAGCGTTATTCGCTTTACGCAACTGACGGTGGTACTCACCGAGCCCGGCACGGAATGGGCGTGGCCGGAACGCCGGATTGACAGGGTGCTAATGTGAACGATGCTGAAGACAAGAAAACGTTGCCGTCTTTCTGGCTCGACAGCGACGGTAACGATCAGACTGCCCGGTTCAATTTCTACCGCTTCTGTCAGCTGCTGGAGAAGGCTGGCGGGAAGTCGCTGGGTACAGGTTTATACCCGGACAGTGATCTGGTGCGCTTCAGGCCCGATCCCCATTTAGGTTTTCCATCCGGCGAGCTGAAGTGTGCAGAAACAGATCCGGATAACTAGGATACCCCGCTGACCGTCAGGATAAAATTTCTGGGATTGTACTGCGTGGATTCTCCACTGCCGAATGCTTACTTTGACGATATCAGCTACTAGGGGCGAGAAGGGGCTGATGCAATAATGGCCACGTTCCTCTATATCTTCAATCACCGGCTGATGACGCAGTTTTACCGTATACAGGTACCCCGTAACGTTTGAAGACAGCGGCACGGATAAGTTCTCCCGCAGCCTGATGGCGCTGACCGACATTACCCACAGCCGGGAATTGCCTGCATCACGCCTGCTATCAATTATTCAACCGTTGCTGCATTCAACCCGCACGACTGGAGGTGTGGCCGCAGTGATCCGCATCCAGGCTCCGAATACACAGGTAAAGGTCATCCCGCATCACCCGGCCTGGATGCCTGTGGCTGAATGTGCGCGACTGAAGATTCACGGGGGAATGACGCTGGGTGAACGCCCGATTCTGAGGGATGAAGTCGAAGATGCAAACTATTGCATGCGGATTGAAATGAGCACCGAAGATGCTGATGAGGCGAAAGGGTGGATGCCACGGGTCAGCAGCGCAAGGATGTGTTTGCGTTGCTAAAAACGTACCTAGGGTGTGATTATGATGCCAGCCTGCATCTGACCATCCCCATTCGCCTGCTGCCTCGTCCGAGGCTTGGCGACCCCATTACGAACGATGTGATCCTGCTTTCACGCCGGAAGTTATGGCTGGAGTAGATCGACTGAAAAACTGATATCAGAAGCTAAAAACTCAGTCGACAGCAATATGTCTCCATTGCGCAGGAGCACTGACTATATGGACTGCCGCCTGCACACGCGCGTGTGCAGGCGGCTAATAAAAATAGTTTTTGTTAATGTGCTATTTTTTTTCAGTTGATGAAATTAACTCTAAATTCAGCTGCTTACAGTACAGATGGGCATTAACTTTTAAACCACCTTTGCCTGACCAACTGGCAAGATCTTGGCGGAGCTTGGATAGCCTTGTGCTAGTAATGTAACTTGTCCTAAAACGTTCAAGCTCATCACTAACTAATGTCTGATTTGAATAAACATTCAGCGATGATGCCAAAAACTGGCATAGACGCTCACCTAAAATGAGTACTTCTTTACCATAGATAGTGCGCAATATTCTGATTAAAGCACTGTTTACATCTGGGGTATGTTCTAGTACCAAATCGAGGCGACCAGTATGTAGATCAGTAAGCCATGAGTCATTTGTAATGATCCTATCATTTTGAATATCGTAAAGAACTGAATCCCATGACATTAGGGTAGTATTCAGCAAGCTCTCCACATCTTTTTGAATGATAAAATGATTTTTAAAAGCCCAAGTCTCCTCAAGACTCCAGATATCAATGTCAACACTGAAATCTCTAACTCTGAAGCCACCAAATTTATTTTCAGTTATCTGCTGCAAACCATAATCAGAAAGAGCTCTATGAAGATGTCTCTTGGAACCAGCAAAAACCAAGTCAATATCAGAACGAAACTGGTGAGCCGTAAAAAGACCAATATCACGGATAAGCCCACCAAAAACATACAGACGTGCCTGCTGCGACAGCGCCTTGATTAGCGCCGTCTCGCTTTGTCTACCTCCCCGACCAGATTTGATGTAATACTTTACCCGGCGCTTAAGGAGATTCTCATCTCTGACGACATTCGTACTGGTGGAGTTTTGCGAGTTCATCATGTAATGCTATCAGATAACTGTCAGTCATGCCCGAAATCGCATCAGCGAGCAACTGAGCTTCTTTGTAATGGGCTGGCAAGTCGTTTTTTTGTTCAAAAATACGCCGATAGTTTTCCGAAATGCGACCGTAAACGTAACGACCAAATGGTGTATCCCATTGGGTGCCATCTGTTGCACGACCTTTAATTCCGAGCCAAAGCATATCCATTAGGCCCTTGATATAGTTAGAGCCTTTTAGCTCAAGCTTAAGAACACTACTGTGTTTGTAGCCCCTGGAACTGTCAAATTTCTTCAATACCTTACACAAGTTTCTACCATTGCTTTCAGACACCAAGTCCTTGATTTGGCAGTTGTCATTCAAAAATTTGTCGATATTATCTTTAAATGCGATAACAACCGCATCAACAAGCTCTGCGATGGCGTAGACACGAAACTTTTGCATGCTCATATCATTAAGCTCAGCAGGGGAAAGGTCTTGTTGCGCGTAGGTCGTATGATCTTCTTTGCAATTATCCACAACGCGTTTCGCAACAACATCCTCTTTACAAAGCTGATGACACTGAATGAAATCCATAAGGTCGTGAAATGAGGCAAGCCCTTTTTTCACAATATCTTCAGCATCAAGTACTGAGTAGGCGATGTCATCACAAGCTTCCATTAGGTAGGTAAATGGATGACGAACACCTTCGCACAAGCCAGTTTTTTCCCAGACATCATGCACAACATCTTTCTCTGAAAGGAAGAAACCGTGTTTACTCCATAGCTCGGAATTTGCATCCGACGATATGGGGTACTTGATCATTGATGCTAGGGTGGCATAGGTAAGATTTAGCCCATAATTATCATTTAAAATTTGAAGCTTAGTCACCAAACGAAAGGTCTGAGAATTCCCATCAAAACGACGAAAATCGTCATAAATTTTTTCTTTATACTCTTTAGTCTTTTCAGGCAGGTTTTTTGTAAACCATTCACTCATAGCTTTCTCACCTTGATGCCCAAAAGGTGGATTGCCCATATCATGCACCAAACCAATTGTCGCTAGCAGTGCGGGTACATCGCGCTCTAGGCAGATGTCTTTGCAAACATCCTTGAATACCTCATTTTGAAGCTCAAAAGCCAGTCGCATGCCGATTCCTCTCGACAAATTAGCCACTTCATGTGAATGAGTAAGGCGTGTTCTAACACTATCATTTTTATCCAAAGGAAAAACTTGTGTTTTATCTGCTAACCGACGAGTAGGTGCAGCGAAGAGGATACGGTCAAAATCACGTTCTATCTGCTGCCTACCTTTGGAAGTATCTTGGGATGAATCCTTATTTTCTTTTTTGGGTTTACGACGATTGCTGTTTAAGAGGTCATTCCAATGCATGAGAGTTCCTAATGAAGATGTGGTCCACTAAAGTTTCATACATATTAACAATGGAATATTGTAAAAATCATGATTAACCGCACAAAAAAAAGAACATAACCACATGATATTATTAGTTCTGTAATTATTTTTTAGTCTGAATGCCGTGAAATAAAAATCACAATCATTCCGAATTGTGAAACATTTTTTACCATTCTTTTTGACTACCAAAATCCAGCGTTTGAAGAACAATTAAAATTGACATCATCGTCAAAAATGACGATGATTACCTCATGAGATATCCAGGCGGAAAAGGCAAGTGCTACCAACGGCTCATCAACTTGATGCCCGAGCACCAAACGTACATTGAGACGCACTTAGGCGGAGGCGCAGTTATGCGCAACAAACTTCCCGCTAAAAAAAGTATTGGTGTAGATCTAGATAGCAAAGTCATTGAACAGTGGCGTAAAACAGAGCCATGTATGTGTGAACTCATTAACGATGATGCCCTATCGTTTCTTAGCTCATTTCCATTTAAGGGAAATGAGTTAGTTTACGTTGATCCACCATACGTTCACAGCACCCGGAAACGCAGCCGAATTTATCGGCATGAATACAGTGATGATAACCACCGACAACTGCTTGAAAAGATATTATCACTAACATGTAACGTTATGATTTCTGGATATGAAAACTCTCTTTACAACGAAATGTTAACAAGTTGGCGCTGCGTCAAATTTAACGCAAAAACCCACTCAGGTATTCGAGAAGAAAGCGTGTGGATGAACTATGCTCCACCAGCAAAGCTTCATGATTCACGTTATCTAGGTAACAACTACAGAGAAAGACAAACCGTTGCTCGTCGTCGTGCCCGCTTGTATGACCGGATCGAGCAGATGGAGCAAACAGAGCGTAGTGAATTAATTCAATGGCTGAATACCAAATATGGTCTGGAGACAGTATGACTCAGCGCGGAGCTGTAATTATAGGGCCAACTATAATCAACCTCGATTTTCCTGCAGCTGATCAAGCCATACTACCAGGAGTAATGTGGGGAAAGATTGAAGCATTTCCCTCCCCTGCATACTGGGCTTACCAAGTCTTTGCTCGCCGGTTGGAAGTTAATACAGTTAATTACAAACTGGGGCGGACCTTAAAAGAGGAAGTAGGAGCCTGCTTACTTGGTGGACATGGAATACCTGCAGCAATAGGCATTGCCGCATTTAATCTGTTAAAAGCATATGGAGCATTTGAAGTACCATCTCCTTCAGAAGAGCTTCTTTACGAGTGGCTTTCTCAGCCGATTGATACAGGTAGTAAATTCGTGCGTTACCGTTTCGCAAAGCAGAAATCCCGTTATCTAGCCGCAGCTTTGAACAAATTAGATGTCGAAACACCACCACTTGAATCAGGCCGACTGCTCCGCGACTGGCTAACTACTATTCCGGGTATTGGCTATAAGACAGCATCATGGGTAGCACGAAATTGGCTTGGTGCAGATGATATTGCAATATTAGATATTCACATTCTGCGAGCTGGTCTATTGGCTGGTTTTTTCCCTCAAGACCTAACTGTAGAACGCGATTATCTGAAGCTTGAACAACTGTTCATCCAGTTTAGTGAATCAATGGGAGTGAAAGCCTCAGAGCTGGATGCTCTCATTTGGTACGAAATGCAGGCATCATCAGCTACAGTTTTCACTTTGCTTGAATCCTCGAGAGGTCAACCACTTACAAAACTTAAACCACGTTTAACGCGAGCCAAGAACCGCCAAACCGACACCAGCCAAACAGTCCTCCAGTTTTAAACTGGCGCACCATTCATTGCCTGTAATTCCTAGTGGACAAAAATTACATGCAAACGCTTCTGCTACAAGTGCCATCTGTCCTGTTAAAACACCTGCGTCACGCCATACAAGGCTGTCCGCATTTTCGTATTTAGCTGCGGTCATCCCTGGTTCCGCAATAAGCCTAATAACGATGCCAGATTGAATATCAAGTACTGGCAATAATTCATTGCGTACAACGTCCCTTGTCTGATTTGGCTGTGAAAGTAACGCCAACGCGTGCTTGTCCGGTAAGTAGAGTTGCCACCCATCCATTTCTGGCAAGGAAAGAACAATATGTATAGGGTGAATTGCACCAGCGGAAGGTGCCGGCCGTTGGGTTAGTGCGAAGCCTAAGCGAGAATGCCCTGCAACCATTTCTCTCGCAACTAACCAGAGCCATTCAGAAAGTAAATAATGATCCAATGATCCAAACTCACGTCGTGTTCTACGTGAATCTATCACTGAACGCATTGGCGGCAGTAAATTACCTTCCAATGGAGGTGGTAGAAAAAAAACCTCCTCTATCGGCCATTCAATAGGTCGGTACGTGAGAGGTTGTATGCGCGGAAAAGGGTTACCTAAGTCTGTCCAGTTCATATCCCACTTCATCCAGAACCTGAAAATACTTATTGCACCCACGGCAATTACCGCATGGGATATTAGCTTTGTGACAACTATGCGCCCACGCAAGACCACCCGGAGTGACACCAGAAATTCTAACCAACTCAGTTGTGGAAAGTTCTATTGCTGGGGCTTCAACGATCATGTTGCCTTCCTGGAAAGACATTAACTCACTGATTTTATAAACAAAATCTAGAGTGCCATCTAAATGAGAGCTATCAGACTTCACTGTCCCTATCCAGAGGTGCGTGACACCAAGCGTAATAGCTTTCATTGCAGCAAGTGAAATCAGCATTTGATTACGATAAGGCCACCAATCACTGGACGGTGCGTTAGAATCAGCCTCTGCACCCGCCATATCCCCAGACCCTAAAGAGCTACAATCTACTTTAATGACATGATGATCAATTTTCAGGGCGCTACAGGTCGCACTAGCTGCCTTTATTTCAGCCTCCGCAGCACGTTGACCATAATCTAAAGTAATGGCTATATCTGGTCGTTTCCACCATGCAATTGCGATAGAGTCCATGCCGCCAGAGAGCAATAGAGCTGTCTTCATTTCTGCACCACTGCCCAAAGTGTTTTATAGATTGCAGTAACATAATCCTTGCACAAGATGCATCCTGAGCCAGACATCATTTTTTTGTCTTCATCAGCTTCATTTTCCGCATAGAAGACAACGGGTATATTACATGCTCGAGCGTACCCGACCTCATAGATTGTTCCAGCATCTAAACCGTCACCAATAGCAAAAATGATATCAGCATTTTTTATTCCCTCAAGATCTCTTTCTACAACATCTTCTGCTTTACCATGCCCGACGTCATGATAAGGAGAAAAGACTTTAAACCCTAGATCGCTCAAATTGCGGCGAGCTTGTTCAATCAACCACATCTGTGCCAAAGTAAAGAAAGGGCCTGCGAGATAGACCGAATATGTTTCACCACGTAGAAATTCAGGGGTGGGTGAAATTGCCTTGGGATTAAAATCAGCGAGCCCTTGAGTTGATGGAAATAAACTGTTCTCACAATAATACGCCGTTGCATGAGAAGCTGCATTAGCTGCATCATGAGCAGATTTTTTATTAATCATCCACTGGTATGCAAAATAAGCAACGAACGCATCTCCTGAACCTATTTTGAATACATTACTGGTCTCATAAGCTGGAACCGTGGATATTTTTCCATTATCACATACCAATGCTCCAGCAGGCCCTTGCTTAATTATAATTACTTGCGCATGGCCTTGTTCAAACAAATGGATAGCTTGCTCTTCAACAGATAATTTAGGTTGACCACTCAACGTTGTGGCTTCATAGCGATTGAGAATAAGTGCCAGATTCTTCGCTGTTGAGCCGTTTTGCTTGAACAATTCAGGTTTCGACACATTTTGAGGGTCATAAACGGCGTATTCAGCATCAACTACAGCAGTCCCTTCCAGCATCCCATAACGTAGAACGTTAGTCGCTTGCAATCTAATGTCTGGCATCGATACGGGAGGAACATTATAAATTTTAGGTTCTGACAGGCCATGCTCGTAGTGAAACAAAATAGAACGAGCTAGAGGTTGGATGTCGACATTAAAGCTCTCAAAATAAGCTCTCTCACGAAGTACTTGAGCAACGCTGTTATCCGCGTAAGTGTGAAAATTTACTGGTACTTTGAGATGGGCAAGCGCTGATGCGGCTCGACCGGCAGATCCGAATATATCGTGGTAGCCAGGGTGCAAACAGACTTCATGGTAAGAGCCTCCAACTAATGTCAAAACTCCACTATCTGGTGTATTTGTATTCATTGTGCATAAACCTTAACCATAACCTGCCCACCGTTGATTGAGATTACCCGGGCAACATATGTAGTACCAAGCTCAATGCATTCACGCATGCGCTGAATTTGAGGGGAGGCAATACCACCTGCAACTTGGTTAGCGCCATATATGGCTTCAGTTAAAGATAATCCGTTTTGGTTGCGTTGCTGGATGACCAGTATGTCTCCAGCTTTTAGTAATGGCACAACAGCTGGGTTTGGCGAGCTAAGCTGGGTAGTTATCGTTAATTTTTCACATGTAAGTTCAAAAGTGTCTTGACCAAACTGACCACCAAAGCTTCCACCACCTGAACCGGACATAATGACCTCGAGATTATAGTTAGAGATATGTCGTTAAAATGTATTATGAAAAAAGATCCATTTGTACAAAAAATGACGGTTTTCTGATCATCATCAAACATTGCTTTTGTACCTGGTATCGCCGCTATACCGGCCATCGGGTGATATCTTCACTAGTTGGGAGTATGCCTACCATCGGTCTCTTAAGCGTCTAACACATAAACCCAGTCGCAACATTTTGGGCATACCTTGTCTCCCTGCCAGCAGACATGATGTAAGCACACCCGTTTTAGTTCCACGCACTTTTTGAGATTTCCGGTTTTTCGGCCATCAGCCGGTACTCCTCCGGTGTCAGGTTATTCAGGGATTCATGAGGTCGCTCGCTGTTGTATTCCATCAGCCAGTGCTCTGTGATTTCCCGCGCTTCATTCAGGGTTCTGAACAGATAAAAATCCAGGATTTCTGTCCGGTACGTCCGGTTAAACCGTTCGATAAAGGCATTCTGCGTTGGTTTTCCCGGTTTGATAAATTCCAGCATCACTCCATGCTCTTCAGACCACTGTGCCAGCGTCAGTGAGACCAGTTCTGGTCCGTTGTCCATCCGCAGTTTCAGTGGATAACCCCGGTTTGCCACTATTCTGTCCAGCACTCTGACCACCCGCTGTGCGGGGATATTCAGATCGATTTCTATTGCGAGGGCCTCGCGGTTAAAGTCATCCACCACATTGAAGGTCCGGAAACGTCTGCCGCAGACCAGCGCATCATGCATAAAATCGATGGACCAGCTCTGGTTTAGCGCTTCCGGCGTAGCCAGTGGCGTCGGGTTACGCGCGGGTAAACGCTGTTTTCCCTTGCGACGAAAATTCAGTTTCAGCAGGCAGTAAATCCGGTGAACGCGTTTATGGTTCCAGGTGTTACCCTGCCTGCGCAGCAGCTGGAACAGCTTCTTAAAAACGTATCGCGGGTAGCGCTCTGCCAGCTCAGTCAGCACCTGGATCACCGGTTCATCGCGCCGGGTATCGGGCTGGTAAAAATAGACCGTCCTGCTCAGCGATAACGTCCTGCAGGCCTGGCGAATGCTCATGGTAAATTGCGCAGTCAGGTAACCGACGAGCTCACGCTTTATCGCTGGTTTTAAAGCTTTTTTTCGATGACGTCTTTCAGTGCCCGGCACTCAAGGCTGAGATCAGCAAACATCTGTTTAAGCCTCCGATTCTCGTCTTCCAGATCTTTGATTTTTTTAATATCGGCCGCTTCCATCCCGCCATACTTCGCTTTCCAGTTGTAATAGCTGGCTTCAGAGATACCGGCTTCACGGCAGACATCCTTAACGGTACGTCCGGCTTCGACAGACTTCAGAACGGCAATGATCTGGTGCTCGGTGAATCGGGCTTTACGCATGGTGATCTCCTCACAGGACATAATCAGTATGTCGGAAGATCTCTAAAAGTGAATGGTTCGGTTTACCGGGATACTTACAATTCTCGGGAAAGTGCCGCCAGGGATGTTCCCTTCTGGCGTAAACTGGCGATGATATCTGCCGGATGCCAACCTTTAGCCATGATTCCCTCCTGTAAATTCTTATAGAATTCCTGCTTACTAAATAAGTTAATCTATAAGTGATTCATAAGGCTGAATACGACGAAGAACGTAGCATTACTTCTTCTTAAAAAGTACCAATAAGCCTAATTGAAGAGTTTACTCACCAGGCTAAAATATTACTCCCGCCTCTTCGCTAGTTGCGCGATAGCACACTTTTTGTTTTGCTTTCTTTATCTTGTGGCCAATGACGTTTAAATTAAACAATCATAGTATTTGGTATGATTATGTTTTGATGTAAAGAATAATCCCATGAATAATTAAGGATGAATATTTATGGCTGTGATTCCAATAATGCCGCGCGAAGGTGCTGGTTTAATTATGAAAAATATGCGCGAGGCAAGGTCAAATGGCATGAGCCGAAATATGGCGTTGCCGCAAACGTACTACTGGTTTTATCAAAAAGTTAGAAATAGTGGTCCATGGGATTACAAACAGCAAGACAGAAGTCTGGCTAACTTTGGCAATTTTAACTATGGTGCTGCGGGGTTTGCTGCTGGTATACCCGAAGAAACGCTATTTATTGCCGCGGGATTTGCTCAGACCCGCGCCGGAACATCGCAACCGCAGTGGGGAGCGTGGTATGGTTCATTCCCGTATGGAGACGACCCACACGATCAGTTCTGGATTAAACAGGGAATAGATTATGCCAAACAACACGGTTATTAAGAGTCTGCATTGTATGTTAACCGCTGGGCTGTTATTGCTTGTGGGTGGCTATGCAGCATATCAGTATTACTTCAATGGCCCTCGGGATGATGTGTTTTTCTCCCGTCAAAAAGTCACCGATACTACGTTCCTATATATCACGCGTTACAAAGGTGGTGGCGCTACGGTTTCAGAGGTCTATCGCTATTATCTGGACGGCAATCTATCGGGCGATCCAATGGAGCATCTGAAGAGTCGTGCCCCGTTTCTGGTCTCAGAAGTGAGCAATGCTCAGGTAACGGGCTATGGTAGCCATGTTAACGTCAAACTTACCGGTCGCGTTTATTCGTTTACCAACTCTGATTTGTTCTATTCCGATGGCGTCGCGATTATGCCGGTTATCAGCTTTACCGCTAATGGCGGTCGTTAAAACCCCCGCACCAGCCTCGCCGGGCTCCCGACATACACCCCGGGCACCAGAATATCCTTTGTCACCACGCTGCCTGCGCCAATCACCGCGCCGCTGCAAATATGCTCCGTCAGAATGGTGCTGCCGCTGCCTATGGTGACGTTATTGCCGAGGGTGATGGCTATCCAGCTCTCAGGGTTGGGGTCTGGCCTGCCGCTGCGGAACAGGTCGTTGGCGAAGGTGACGCCGTGGCCGATAAAGCAGTTTTTGCCGGTGGTGACGTTTTCGCACAGGAACGAGTGGGACTGGATGCGGGTGCCGGAGCCGATCACGCAGTGGCGTTGGATCTCGACGAAAGGCCCGACGAATACGCCGGCCTGCAGCGTGCATTCGTAGAGGTTAACCGGCTCCACAACGGTGACATCGTCGCCGGCAATCACGTCGCGGATGCCGCTTTTGAGGATTTTCATACATGCCTGCCCTGGTTCATTAGTCTCGTCCATTAAACAGAAGTCCCGGCCTTCCGGCCAGGACTTTGCAGGCTGCTACTTCGTGTAGAACTTGTAGGTCGCCGTGTAAGGCACTTTCAGCGTCGCGCCAAAGGTCGCCGGGTCGCAAACCGTGGGGCCGGTTACGCCGCCGCGCGTGTCCACGCGCTGGATGCTGCTCACGTTGGCGAACAGGCCCGGCTGCGCGTCGGAAGTGCCGGTTAGCAGTAGCCACGGAATCGAGCCTGTATCTTTCGACGGGCGAGTGCCGCTGAGCGTGCCGGCCACCACGCTGCCGTCCGTGGCCTGCCAGTGCGGGCCGTCGAAGTGTTTGCCGACGAGGTGCTTCAGGCCCTTGTCGCTGAATAGGTCAGCTTCCGGGGCCTGGAACACCCAGCTCCCGGTTTTCGCTTCGGCGTCCGCCGCCGCGCAGCGGTAGATTTGCACCCCGCGGGCATAAAGCTCGGTTTGCAGGTGCTCGCCTTTGGGCACGTCAATAGAAGTCTCTGCCGCGTTCGCCAGGGCCGGAAGCCCGCCCATCATCAGCGCAAGGCACGCAGTCGTGAAGAAGCGCTGGCTCATGACGTGACTCCGCACACCATACGCGCCCCGCCGCCGCCGAGCATTGCCGGGTGGTCAGAGTGGTTGTCGCCGCCGGCGTGGATCATCAGCGAGTGGCCTTTGAGGTCAGACATGCGCAGGCGAGGAGCCAGCACCGGATAGGTTGCGGTGCCGTCGCTGTCGACGTACAGCGCAGGCAGGTCGCCGAGGTGGCCGTTACCCCACGGGCCTTCATGCTTGCCGGTGTGGGCCGGATCTAAGTGGCCGCCCGCCGCCAGGCCAGCCACCATTTTGCCGTCCTGCATGCCGGGGCCGCAGTTCGGATTAGTGTGAACGTGGAAGCCGTGGATACCCGGCGGCAGGCCTTTCAGGTTCGGCGTAAAGACCACGCCGTACTGGGTGGCGTGGTACTCAATGGTGCCCGCCGGGGTGGAAGTGCCGTTGGCGTCCACGGTGTTCATGGCGACCGTGGCGGCCTGTGCCAGTCCGGTGCAGGTGAGGGCGGTAATACCCAGCGCCAGTTTTAGTGTTTTTAACTTATTCATCGTTTAACCCCGTACTTTTATTAGAAGGTGCAAAGAAACAGATGTCGCAAAATTTTGTGCTGCGGGCTTATGCGCGGCAGTAAGCTGGTTATAACAAACTGTTTTGCGGCGTGTGTGATTGCTCTGATAGGTAAAATTGTGGGTTGAAATTCAGCGTGAAGATTTTTAAAAACAGTATTTTCATGAGGTTATCCTGTGGTCGTGAACGATTGAAGGGAAAGGCCTGAATGAAAATAGAAACGGATAGGGCAGTAAAAAGAGAGAGTGAAAAAGACCTACTAACGATCGTTAAAAATTATCTCGCTGCTGTGCCTTAAATAAAGCATAGATGATTGCGCTGAGTCGGTGGCTGGCGGTCGCTTAAAATCGGGAGATTTTTTAAAAGCCTTTAATTTTCATCAGGCTTGATAAATAAGATATATCCGAATAAAAAAGGGCCGCTTAGCGGCCCTTAAAATGAATCAAACGATTTAAGCGAGTGGCCGGGAGCCAATCATTCGGGCGCTCTTGATCCACGCCACCGAGCCCATTACTGCAATCGCCGTCAGCAGGATGTATTCCAGCGACATGGCGTACACGCCCTGGATGGCGTAAATCACCACGCTAATCACGTCGATAACCACCCATAGCAACCAGTTCTCGACGTATTTACGCGTCATCAGCACCATTGCGGCAATCGACAGGACAAGCATCGCGGAATCCCAGAGCGGGAAGGCATCCGGCTGGAGGTGCGGCATCTCAACCGCCACGCCGAGGCTCTGCATAATGCCCACCGCGATGCGGGTCAGCACGGCGAAGACCGGGTCGATGAAAAAGGTCATCAGCGCGATGGCGATCAGGCAAACCGCCGCCAGCGTGAAGGCCTTGCTGCGCGACAGCCAGCGGATTTTCAGCGCGGCCTCGTTGGCCTCGTTCTGGCGGCTCCACGCGTACCAGCCGTACAGGTTGGCGGCGAAGAAGAACACCTGTAGCAGCAGGCTGGCGTAAAGCTGGATCTGGAAGAAGATCGCCGCAAACAGCGTGACGTTAATCAGGCCGAACAGGTAGTTGATGATTTTCTCTTTGCTGGCGAACCAGATACAGAGCAGGCCGAAGACGGTGCCGATGGCCTCGATCCACGAGAGCGCGTAGCCGCCTTCGCCGAGCGGAATGGTGACCATCACATTCTTAATGCTGAAGAAATCCATGATTACTGCTCCTGGCTGTCAAGGTAGAGCGCTTCGAGGGCGAGTAAGATCTCGCGGGATTCACCCTGCAGGCAGGACTGTTCCTGCTGCTGGTAGTTGTTAATGCCTTCTTCCAGATTGCCGCTGTGCTCAACCACGACGTTAAGCACGGAGGCGATGCGCAGGCCGCGTAATGCGCCGACCACCATCAGCGGCGCCGTTTCCATATCCGCGGCGAGAATGCCCTTGCCGGACCAGAACTGGTTAATCTCGCCTTCGCGTTCGGTGTAGAAGCTGTCGTGGCTGCGCACGTAGCCGCAGTGGCTGGCATAGCCCAGGCGTTTCGCCTGCTGAGTCAAATGGTGCACTAGGCCGATGTCCGCACAGGCCGGGTAGCCTTTGTCGATGTACATCTGGCTGGTGCCGTCGTCCCGCACGGCGGCGGTGGCGATCACCAGGTCACCGAGGCGAATATGGTTTTGCATCGCCCCGCAGCTGCCGATGCGGATGAGGTTGGTGACGCCAATCTGGCGCAGCTCTTCCACGGCGATGGCGGTAGAAGGCCCGCCCATGCCGGTAGACATCACCAGGACTTCCACACCGTGAAACCAGCCGTGCAGGGCGCGATATTCCCGGTTGCTGCCAAAATCTTCCACGTTGTCCAGAAACTGTGCGACGTGTTCAACGCGTTTCGGATCGCCCGGCAGGAGCGCATAGCGGGCGTGCGTCATCTCCCGGCTGAGCCGGATATGGGGCTGGAGTTGGGTCATGATATTTACCTGGCGTTAAACGAGCCATTTGGCATGGCTCAGGATTGGCTGCTGTTATTTAATGTTCGGCGTGCTGGCGCAGGCGCTGAGGGTCGAGAACCTGAATCTGCTCGCCGTGAATCGCAATAATATTGTCTTCCCGCAGTTCCGATAAAATGCGGTTAATGCTGCGCGGGGCCACCGCAAACTGCTCGCTTAATTGCTGCTTATTCAGCGGAATGCTGCCCTGCATTGGCTGGTATTTCTGCCACAGCACCAGGCAAATACGCTGATGTAACGAATAAAGAATATCTTCTCCGGCCTTTTTGGAGAGTTGATAATATTGATCGCTCACGGCCTGTAATATTTTTTGATTAAAGTAATTGTCTAATCCCAGCCAGCGAATAAATTCTTCCCGCGTCAGCACTAATAGCGCCGCGTCGCTAACCGCTTCTACCGAGCAGATGTATTGCCGCCGCTCGAAGATTTCCAGCTCACCCAGAATGTCGCCTTTTTTATAGCGCGCCTGGGAGTACTTCCGCCCGTCGTCGGCGGTGGTAAAAACGTCGATTTCCCCTTTAACGATCAGGTGGAATTCATCGCAAATTTCCCCCTGGCGAAAAATCAGCGAACCACGAGGGTAATGTTTTAGCTGCCAGCTGCGCAGAATATCCAGCGGGCAATACTTCAGCAGTTCATACAGCACCGGGTCGCCGGTCACTCTTTCAATGACGCTCAGCCAGTCGCCGGGTCTGCTCTCGTTTTTCATGCTGTTCACTATAAAATTTCCCGTCAAATAAGGACAGGACGCCCGTCCCGCGTTGCCCACAGATTAGCGTGAAAACTGCCAGCGGGATCTGAAATCCGTATTGTCGCCGGGACATTTGTCCCGCCGGGGGGCTGGTGGAGTGGGCGAACTGATTGTTTTTCGTACATACTGTTTTTGTAGTTCACCCAATCTATTAACTGTTTATGATTTTAATCAAGGAGTTAACATGTCTGGTTGGTTCGAATTAAGCAAAAGTAGTGACGGGCAGTTCAAGTTCGTGCTCAAGGCCGGTAACGGGGAAGTGGTGCTCACCAGCGAGCTGTATAAAACCCGCGCCTCGGCGGACAACGGTATTGCCTCCGTGCGCACCAACAGCCCGCTGGATGAACGCTATGACAAGAAGGTTGCCAGCAACGGGAAGTTTTACTTCAACCTCAAGGCCGGGAATCATCAGGTGATTGGCACCAGCCAGATGTACGCCACGGAGCAGTCCCGGGATAAAGGTATTGCCTCGGTGAAAAATAACGGTGGAACCGAAACGGTGAAAGACAAGACTTAACCGGAACCAGGGGCGGCGGGGCAATCCGCGAGCATTCACCTGGGGGATGTTTTCGCGTGATGCTGCCCAGGCCGCCTTTTCCCGGCCGCAGCCTCAATGGCTTGTTGTTTATCGCCGGGAGCCTGGCCGTAAAATGAAAGTTGGATCCACCCCTGCGGCGTATCGCCCTGCAGAACCTCACCTGTCCGCGGCGAGTCAACCGCCCGGGACTGACCTCCAGCAGCTTGTCTCACACCTCAAAGACAAAACCGGCATCGTGCCTGCGCACCTCATCCCGCTGCAGCGCGTGGCCTCGGAGCACAATTGCATCATTGGCGTTCGCCCGGTGGACAAACTGGCGACGGCGCTGATTGAAGCCGGGCATCCGACCAAAGGCTTTCACATTAAGGGCAAAAGCGCCTCATGGGGGCCGCAGGCGGGTTTTATCTGCGTGGAGCAGCGGTTTAGCAAGCTGGAGAACGCCTCGCCGGAGCGGATCGCAAAGTTTAACCTGCAGACGCAGGCCTGCATTGCCGAGGGGCATGCGGCTGCCGTGCCGCTGGACGTGTCGCAAAGTCGCCTGCACGACCTGTTTGCGCAGGGACTTATCGACAAACTGTCCCCAGAGAATGCCGGGGTTTGAGTCATCTCAGGGCCAGTGGCCCGGGCGGCGAGCGCTATGCGTTTGAGGCCCAACGCCTGCCGGGCAGCGGAGAGGCGAGGTATCGAATTTCTCATCACGGCGCGCCTCTGCAGGTGCTTGCCCCACACGCCGAAGCCCGGCCCTTCACCGCAGATTATGACCTGATGGTCATCGCCCCGCACGTCAGTGAGTTAGGGCCGGAAGATAATTTGCAGGTGCCGGATGTGTCCCACCAGGTATTTCGCCAGCGGCTGGAAAATTACCGCACGCTGCCGGAGCATCAGGCGTTGCGCGGGGATTATGACAACCCGGCGAGCTTCTACCGTAAGAGCGATGAGGAAATAGGCAATGCGAGCGAGCGTGCCCGCCGGATGATCGGCGTGCTGAACCAGGCGCTGGTGGGGGAAGGGGAAAAAGTGGTGCATCACGCGACGGATAGCGCCAACCCGGTCACCGATCCGGAGAGCAACTACCCGGCCACGTTCGTGCTGCCGGGTAAAATAGGGCGCTTCGAGCCGGTGTGTATCATTGCCAACAAAGACGATCTTGCGGAGCTGGTGCGGCAGGCCAAGAACGCGGGCTACCACGTCCCGCTGAATCCGCTCTGGGAAAAGGAGGTTCTTGGCGTGCGCAGCGACAGGTTTACTGCCGCGAAGTTAACGCTGGAGGCGGCACAGCTCACAAGGCCGGTGCGGCAGCGCTAAGCTTCTGTCTCCAGACCTGCGGCCACCCATTCCGGGTAGCCGGCATCAAAGCGACGGATCCTGTAGCCTTTTCGACGCAGATATTCGACGGCTTCGACGGAAAGAATGCAGTGTGCTCCCCGGCAGTAGGCGACAATTTCTCTGTCTTTGGGCAGTTCGGCGAGGCGCGCCTCCAGCTCTTTGAGTGGAATATTCAGGGCCCCGGGAAGATGGCCATCGCCAAATTCGTCCTCTGGCCTGACGTCCAGCAGTGTTACCGCACCAGCTTCCAGACGGCTTAACAGTTCATCACGGTTAACCGGTTCCAGCCTCTCGCTGGCATTCTGGTAATCGGCAGCAATGCTGCGAATAGCCTCATTGTGGTATTCGGCAAAACAGCGAAGGCTGGCAATCACGCTTCTGACCGGGCCATCAGCCAGGCGATAGATGATGTGCTTACCGTCGCGCCGGGAGGTCACATAGTTGCCTTTTCGAAGGTTTTGCAGGTGCTGCGAGGTGCTGGCCGTAGACATACCCGTCAGCCCGGACAGCATTTCAACGGACAGTTCTCCTCCGGCGAGATGCTCCAGAATTTCAATCCTCGCGCCATTGCCCAGCAGCCTCGCCAGTTCGCCGAGGTGCGAATACAAAAATTTATCCGGCTGACTCATTGACTCTTCACCTCGTTAACAGCAGCATTCAATCATTCAATTGAATGTTTAAATGATAGCGCAATATGACGAAAAATCCCACCTTCAGAGCAAGGTTTTTCGTCAGCGAATTGTTCAATGTTATACGGGATAAATCCGATGTCATATAAAAACATGTACCGCCAGGTGCTCCTTTTGGTGGGTGCCCAGGCGATTTTTCAGACCGTCTCAGTGCTGGTAATGACGATTGGCGGCCTGGCGGGTGGGCAGCTGACTCCTTCGCCAGGGCTTGCTACGGCGCCGATTGCCGCGATGTTTCTCGGGACTGCGTTGACGACTTTTCCTGCTTCACTGTGGATGGCCAGAGTGGGGCGAAAAACCGGATTTATGACCGGAGCCGCTGCGGGGATAGCTGGCGGTGTGATAGCCGGGTTAGGGATTATGTCTGGATCGTTTCTGCTGCTGTGTGCCGGGACGTTGCTGGTGGGGGTGTATCAGTCTTTTGCTCAGTTTTATCGTTTTGCCGCCAGCGAAGTGGCCAACGATACTTTCCGCCCCAAGGCTATTTCACTGGTTATGACGGGCGGGATTGTCGCGGCGCTGGCGGGACCATTGCTTGCCCGATTCGGCAGCGATCTCATGACGCCACGCTATTTGGGATCCTTCATGATTCTGGCGGGAATCTCCTTTGTTGCGGTGCTTTTGCTTGCCCGTCTTTCCGTTCCCGCGAGCCGGGAAGCCGTCGCTAATCATGCCCCGGCGCGGCCCTGGAGGGCGGTTATCAGTCAGCCTGCTTATTTGACGGCGCTTTTTAGCGCGGCAACAGGTTACGGCATCATGATTCTGGCGATGACGGCCACGCCTCTGGCGATGTCGCACCATCACCATACGCTGGCGCAAACCTCCAGTGTTATTCAACTGCATGTTTTAGCAATGTTTCTCCCCTCTTTCATTACCGGCAAGCTGATTGCCCGCTTCGGCAGTATTCGCGTGATGCTGACCGGTGTGGTGCTATTTGGCTGTGATATTCTGCTGGCGCTGACGGGGACCGGCTTCACCTCGTTTGCCAGCGCACTGATCTTCGTCGGGCTGGGGTGGAACTTCCTTTATATCGGGGGCACTGCGCTGTTAACCACCACGTTTTCTGCGGCGGAAAAGGGCGTGGCGCAGGCGGTCAATGATATGACCATCTTCGTTGTTGGCCTGAGCTGTTCTTTAAGCGCAGGGGCATTACTCGAGTGGCTTGGCTGGGAAAAACTTAATGAACTGCTCCTGCCGTGGCTGGCCCTGTCGGCGATTGTATTGGTATGGCAGGGAAGGCGTCGGCAGTCTGTCGCCGATCGTTGACGCCAGACGGCCCGATCTTTTTGCTAAAAAGCGCATTCATTGTTCAATAAATAATCGCCGGCGGGCCGATACTGAAAACAGAAGCATATGACTTACCCAAAAGTTAACTCACAGAGGGATATGCTGATGAACAGAGACCTACAGGCAGTAAAGAATTTTGATTTTCTGGCGCGCAGCTTCGCGCATATGCAGGCTTCGGGGCAGCAGGTGAATCTCCAGGCCGTGACCGGCAACATGAGTCGCGAGCAAAAAATGTGGTTCTGCGAACGCTTCACCCACTATTGCGAAGAAGAATCCCGGGCCGCCGAGCTCGAACACTGAAATAACGGGCCAGGCGGCCCGTTCAGATTGCTGACAAAGAAGGAAAAAGCGTGGTTTTTCCTTCTTTGTGGTGAGCAGCCGAAAATCAATGAATTGATTTTCCAGTTTATTTTTCTGAAGACAGATTGCAGAATTTTATCCGCATGCGGTTTGTCATCAGTCTTAACGGGCCAGGCGGCCCGTTATTTGTTTTAGCCCTTCAAAACGTCTGTGTCATCCAGGCTCATCGTCAATTATCTGTTATCCGGCTGGGCGCGCACGTTGTTCAGCCCGGTGGTGTTGATCCGGTATGGCTGCCCGTTGCTGGATTTAATCAGTTTCTTGGTCCTGAGTTTTTTAAACACGTCCAGCGTGCAGTCGCTGAGCAGCAACCCTTCGCGGGAATAACATTCAACGGCGTTGACGCGGCCTGACCGGTCGCGGGTATGAACGATTCGTCCCCCTTTCGCTAAAACGTGAAGGGTACGCTGTTCCTGACGGGATAAATTCATGCTGAAAAACCTTTTCATCATCATGTGCAAAACGTGCCAACACAACGCGTGTGTTCGCATCCGGGTTAAGCGCAGTGATAATCAGTCCGGCCTGTGAAGGACGGGGCGCTGATTATCAGATGATGACATTCTCCAGCATCAAGCCTCTGAGTAAGTTTGGTAGAAATAACGGGCAGACAATAACACAGAAAATGACTGATGGAATAATTTGACCGTTATTCCACCGCTAATGGAATAAAATATTCGTGATTACGCGCACGGATATGGAATAAAATATTCCATACTATGCACAACAGAACACACATAACGGATGTCCCGATGAAAATTAACTTAACCCAACTGGTCACCGAAGGCCGCAATCCGGCCAGCGCGGAAATCGACACGCTGCCAACCTTAGAGATGCTTAAAGTTATCAATAACGAAGACAAGCAGGTGCCGCTGGCGGTGGAGGCAACGCTGCCGCAGGTCGCTCAGGTCGTCGATAAAGTGGTGGCTGCTTTCGCCCAGGGCGGCAGGCTGATCTATAGCGGCGCGGGGACGTCCGGTCGGCTGGGGATTCTGGATGCAAGTGAGTGCCCGCCAACATTCGGCACACCGCGTGAGCAGGTTGTCGGACTGATTGCCGGCGGGCATCCGGCCATTCTGCAGGCGGTAGAAAACGCCGAAGACAACCGTGAAATGGGCGAGCAGGATCTGCGTAACCTGAATTTCAGCGCGCGTGACGTGCTGGTGGGGATAGCCGCCAGCGGGCGCACGCCTTACGTGCTGGGGGCCATGGCCTATGCAAAAAGCGTGGGTGCCACCGTCGCCGCAATCTCCTGTAATCCGGGTAGCGAAATGAGCCTGGCGGCGGATATCGCCATCGAGCCCGTCGTCGGCCCGGAAATCGTCACCGGTTCTTCGCGCATGAAAGCCGGGACGGCGCAGAAGTTGATCCTGAATATGATCACTACCGGATCGATGATTCGCAGCGGCAAAGTTTACGGCAACCTGATGGTGGATGTGGAAGCCACCAACGCGAAGCTGATCCAGCGCCAGGTCAATATCGTGGTGGCGGCCACCGAGTGCAGCCCTGAGCAGGCCGAAGCCGCGCTTAGCGCCTGCCGGCGTCACTGCAAGACGGCGATCTTCATGCTGCTGAGCGGCCTGTCTGCCGAAGAGGCAAGCTGTCTGCTGGCGAAAAAACACGGCTTTATACGTGAAGCATTGCGGGGGTTAAACGGATAGCTATGGCGAAAATCACCGGTTCGATGATGGAAGACATCCTGCGCCTGACGGGCGGCAGCGGCAATATCCTTGTCTGTGGCAACTGCATGACGCGCCTCAGGCTGACGCTCAAAAACAGAGATCTCGTTCAGCACGACGACCTGAAGAAAATTCCCGGCGTGATGGGGGTAGTCAACGGCGACGACCAGCTGCAAATTATTCTCGGCCCTGGCAAAGCGCAAACCGCCAGCGAGCTGATGAATAGCTTGTTAAAGCAGGGGGGCCAAAGCGAGCCGGAGAAGGGCGACAGCGCGGATTTGGCCGCGCTCGCCAGCCAGAACAAACAGCAGATGAAGGCGAAGCAGAACAGCGCGGTGCATAACTTCCTCACCAAGTTTGCCACTATCTTCACGCCGCTTATCCCGGGCTTTATTGCCGCCGGGCTGCTGCTGGGGATTGCCACACTGCTACAGCAAACCCTGGTCGTCGAAGGCACAACGCCTGCGGCCTGGCTGACCCAGCTTATCGCCTATCTGAAGGTGTTCAGCGTCGGGCTGTTTACCTTCCTGAGCATTCTGATTGGCTTCAACACCCAAAAGGCCTTCGGGGGCACTGGCGTAAACGGGGCGATCATCGCCTCGCTGTTTATTCTGCGCTACGTGCCGGAAGGCAAAGTGGGCTATTACGCCGGGATGGATACCTTCTTTGGGCTGGCTATCGACCCGCGCGGCAACATTATTGGCGTGCTGCTGGCCTGTATGCTGGGGGCGTGGATCGAACGTCAGGTTCGGCGGATGATCCCGGACAATCTGGATATGATCCTCACCTCGACGATCACCTTATTGATAACCGGGGCAATCACTTTCGTGGCGATCATGCCCATTGGCGGCGAGCTGTTCAAAGGCATGTCGTGGCTGTTTATGCATCTGAACGGTAACCCGTTCGGCACGGCAATTCTGGCCGGGCTGTTCCTGATTGCCGTGGTGTTTGGTATCCACCAGGGTTTTGTACCGGTCTACTTCGCGCTGATGGATGCCCAGGGCTTTAACTCACTGTTTCCGATTCTGGCAATGGCCGGCGCGGGGCAGGTGGGCGCGGCGCTGGCCCTGTTTGCCCGCTCGCCAAAAAATTCTGCCCTGCGCACGCAAATCAAAGGCGCGATTATTCCCGGCCTGCTCGGCATTGGCGAGCCGCTGATTTACGGCGTGACGCTGCCGCGCCTTAAGCCGTTTATCACCGCCTGTATCGGCGGCGGCGTCGGCGGGTTCTTCATCGGGCTGGTGGCCTGGATGGGGCTGCCCGTCGGACTGAATACGGTGTTTGGGCCGTCAGGTTTAGTCTCGATTCCGTTGATGACTTCCCACCAGGGGATCTTCGCCGGGATGGCGGTGTACGTTGCCGGGATTGTTATCGCCTATATCGCCGGGTTTATCATGACCTGGTGCTTTGGCAGTAAGAACGTTGATTTGAGCTGAGTTCACTGCGCTTTTGCGGCCTGGCGCAGCGCGCGCGGCGTTATCTGGAAGCGCTTCTGAAAGCGAGCGGTAAAGCGAGAAGGGCAAAGATAGCCGTTCTCTCTTGCCACTTCGCTTATTGGCGTGTGCGTTGTCTGGATGGCGGCGAGGGCGTTGTTCAGCCTCACGTCATCCAGCAGGTTCTGGAAGCTTTCGCCTTCGGCGGCAAGGTGGCGGCGCAGCGTTGAGGTGGACATAAACAGCTGACGCGCCATTTCCGGGGCCGTCCAGCGTGCGCCGGGGTTCGCCAGCAAAAGGTTCTGGCAGCGGCTAACCAGCGAATCCTGTGGATGAGAGAGAAAAAGATCGCTGATATTGTTCTTCCCCAGCGTCAGCAAAATCGCCATCGCCAGATGCTCTAACACCTGGCCCGGCAGTTTCTTCAGCAGGGCACTTTTTAACTGTTCCCAGCAGAAAACCAGTTCCTCATTCTGCCGTATACAAAAACCACGCTTGCTCTCTTCTTGCGGCTCCAGAGGATAAAACTGCCGGAAGCGCTGAATTAATCCCGGCGGCAGATAGAGCATTTCTGCCAGATAAAAACCGCCCTCAGGGTAATTGGCAATGCCAAATTCATGGCCGGAGGGAAACAGGATTATCTGGCTGTTATTGGCCATATCGCTTTGCTCACCCCAACTCACCGCTTTTTTACCCTGACGAATACGGCACAAGGCAGGCATCAGCAGTTTAACCCGATGAAGAGCGTGGGCCTGATACATGCGAATTTCCTGTATCGCCACGCGCGACTCTGCTTCTGCCTGCATGATAACTCCTTACTTGATACCGTAGACCGGAACCACTTCTGCCGTGGCTATCTTGTTGGCGGTCAGCATGTAGCCGACCAGCGCGCCGCTGGCGTTGCCGTCAATCGGCAGCTGATCGGTTTTCAATGCCCAGACTTTAAAGTGGTAATGATGCGGGAGATCGCCCTTCGGGGGGCATGCGCCACCAAAGCCGGCATAGCCATAATCGTTTCTGCCCTGTACGGCGCCCGCCGGGAGTTTCGTGCCGTCTTTATTTCCCGCGTCGGCGGCAAGGGCGGTCACGGAGACTGGAATATTCACTACCGTCCAGTGCCACCAGCCGCTGCCGGTGGGGGCATCCGGGTCGTAGGCGGTTACGGCAAAACTTTTGGTGCCTTTAGGCGCGCCTGACCAGCTCAGTTCGGGTGACTGATTCCCCCCTGAGCAGCCAAAGCCTTCGAATACCTGCGCTTTTGCAAACGATGCCCCGGTTTTGATCTCGCTACTTTTTACCTGAAACCCGGCGGCCTCGGCGGATAACGACAAAAATGCCAGGGCGGCGACCGCGATATGCTTTTTCATAACGACCTCTTGCTTGTGGGAATAATGCTTATTTTATGGAAGCCGCGAAAGGAATTTCGTGCAGAACGGCGCGCCAATCGTGCCAAAAAGGTCAGAAAGGGTTTAATTGCCGCCGGGAAAGAAACGTTTTTAATCATTTGTTTCCCGCACAGTAAGGCCGGCGTTTTATTTATTGCCGTTCGCTGGCTATCGATTCCCACTTTTTTTCTAAGGACGGAAAGGCATTAGCGATAATTTTTTATTCTTTTATGGAATCGTTGCCGTTGGAAATACTGCTTTCTCCCCCGAGACAGGAGCAGAATCATGGCAGCAAAACGACACTCACTCTGGCTGGTTGCACTGGCCCTTATTGCGGCTCAGGCCCACGCGGTGGATGTCACCGTGGCGTACCAAACCTCCGCCGAACCCGCCAAAGTTGCGCAAGCCGATGACGCTTTTGCCAAAGACAGCGGAGCGAAAGTGGAATGGCGTAAGTTCGACAGCGGTGCGAGCGTGGTGCGGGCCCTGGCATCGGGCGATGTGCAAATCGGCAATATCGGCTCCAGCCCGCTGGCCGTTGCCGCTAGCCAGAACGTTCCCATTGAAGTCTTCCTGCTGGCCTCGCAGCTCGGTAACTCCGAAGCGCTGGTGGTCAAAAAAGGGATTAAAACGCCGCAGGATTTAATCGGCAAACGTATCGCCGTGCCGTTTATTTCGACCACCCACTACAGCCTGCTGGCTTCCCTCAAGCATTGGGGTATCAAGCCGGATCAGGTTCAAATCCTTAACCTTCAGCCGCCGGCGATCATTGCCGCCTGGCAGCGCGGGGATATCGACGCCGCCTATGTCTGGGCTCCGGCTGTGAATGAGCTGGAAAAAGACGGCAACGTACTCACGGACTCGGCGCAGGTCGGCCAATGGGGCTCCCCAACGCTCGATGTTTGGGTGGTGCGTAAAGACTTTGCCGAAAAACACCCTGAAGTGGTCACCGCTTTTGCCCGCAGCGCCGTTGCGGCTCAGAAAGGCTACCTCGACAACCCGGATGGCTGGCTCAAGCAGCCGGACAACCTGGGCAAGCTTTCACGCCTGAGCGGCGTGCCGGCAAGCGACGTGCCGGGGCTGGTGAAGGGCAATACCTATCTGACGGCGAAGCAGCAGGTTGAGCAGCTTAGCGGCCCGGTGAATAAAGCCATCGTGGACACCGCCCACTTCCTGAAAGAGCAGGGCAAAGTACCGGCGGTAGCAACCGACTATAGCCAGTTTGTGACCGACCGCTTCGTGAAGCCGCTGGCGCAGTAAACAGGAGACACGGCGATGCTACAGGTTTCGCATCTCAGCGCGGAGTACGGTGGAAAACCCGTACTCGACGACATTAATCTGACGGTGGACGAGGGCGAATTGCTGGTGGTGCTCGGCCCTTCCGGCTGCGGTAAGACCACGCTGCTTAACCTGATCGCCGGTTTCGTCCCTTATCGTTCCGGCAGTATTACGCTGCAGGGCAAAACGGTTAAAGGGCCCGGCGCCGAGCGTGGGGTTGTTTTTCAGAACGAAGGGCTGCTGCCCTGGCGCTCGGTGCTGCATAACGTAGCCTTCGGGCTACAGCTTGCCGGGCAGGCTAAGCCCGAGCGCGAAGAGATTGCGCTCGACATGCTGCGTAAGGTTGGGCTGGAAGATAAGGCGAAAAACGCCATCTGGCAGCTTTCCGGCGGGCAGCGACAGCGGGTAGGCATTGCCCGGGCGCTGGCGACGAAGCCCCAGCTTTTGCTGCTGGATGAACCCTTTGGCGCGCTGGATGCTTTTACCCGCGAGCAGATGCAAACCTTGCTATTGAAGCTCTGGCACGAGAGCCGCCGTCAGGTGCTGCTGATCACCCACGACATTGAAGAAGCGGTCTTTCTGGCGACGGAGCTGGTCTTGCTGTCGCCGGGCCCTGGCCGCGTGCTGGAACGGCTACCGCTTGATTTTGGCCGCCGTTTTGCCGCCGGGGAGCCGTGCCGCAGCATCAAATCCGATCCGGAATTTATCGCCAAACGTGAATACGTGCTGAGCCGCGTGTTTGATCGCCGGGAGGGCTTCTTATGAGCGTAGTCATTCAGGATAAACCCTCGCGTCGCAAATTAGCGTGGCGCTGGCCGTTTTCACGTCAGCTCACCCTGAGCGCAACCACGCTGGTCGGGCTGGTACTGCTTTGGTGGTGGGTGGCGGCGCAGCACTGGATAAGCCCGCTGTTTCTGCCGCCGCCGGGGCAGGTGCTGGCGAAGCTAATCACCATTGCCGGGCCGCAGGGTTTTATGGACGCCACCCTGTGGCAACATCTGGCTGCGAGCCTGGGGCGCATTCTTACCGCGCTCGCCGCTGCGGTACTGATTGGTATTCCGGTGGGCATTGCGATGGGGCTGAGTCCCACCGTGCGCGGCATTCTTGATCCGCTGATCGAGCTGTACCGCCCGGTGCCGCCGCTGGCCTATTTGCCGCTGATGGTGATTTGGTTCGGCATCGGGGAAACATCCAAAATCCTGCTGATTTATCTCGCGATTTTTGCCCCGGTGGCCATGTCCACCATGGCGGGCGTGCGCAGCGCGAAGCAGGTACGCATTCGTGCCGCTCAGGCACTCGGTGCCTCTCGCTGGCAGGTTATCTGGCATGTGATTTTGCCGGGGGCGCTGCCGGAGATTCTGACCGGGTTCCGCATTGGGCTGGGCGTGGGTTGGTCCACGCTGGTGGCCGCAGAGCTTATCGCCGCCACGCGCGGCCTGGGCTTTATGGTGCAGTCCGCCGGTGAGTTTCTGGCTACCGACGTGGTGCTGGCAGGGATCGGCGTCATTGCCGTCATCGCATTTTGTTTAGAACTGGGGCTGCGGGCGCTACAGCGCCGCCTGACCCCGTGGCATGGAGAAGGGCAATGAGTGAAAAAGTGAACATTAAGCCGTTGGGGCCGTACATCGGGGCGCAGGTTGACGGCGTGGATTTAACGCGCGGCCTGAGCGACAACCAGTTCGAGCAGATTTACCACGCGCTGATCCGCCACCAGGTGCTGTTCTTCCGTGAACAGGAAATCACGCCGGCACAGCAGCGCGCGCTGGCTCTGCGGTTCGGTGACCTGCATATTCACCCGGTTTACCCCCATGCCGAAGGTGTGGCAGAGATCATCGTGCTGGATACCCACAACGATAATCCACCGGATAACGACAACTGGCACACCGACGTGACCTTTATTGAAACACCGCCTGCCGGGGCGATTCTGGCGGCGAAGCAGCTCCCGGAAACCGGCGGAGATACGCTGTGGACCAGCGGGATCGCCGCTTATGAGGCGCTGTCCGAACCGTTTAAAAAACTGTTATCCGGGCTGGAGGCCGAGCACGATTTCCGTAAATCGTTCCAGGAGTACAAGTACGCCCACAACGAAGTGGAGCATCAGCGCTGGCGCGAAGCCGTGGCGAAGAACCCGCCTCTGCGCCATCCGGTGATTCGGACGCATCCGGTCAGCGGCAGGCAGGCGCTGTTCGTCAACGAAGGCTTTACCACCCGCATTGTTAACCTGACGGAAAAAGAGAGCGAGACGCTGCTGGGCTTCCTGTTTGCCCACATCACCAAACCGGAGTTCCAGGTGCGCTGGCGCTGGCAGCAAAACGATATTGCTATCTGGGACAACCGCGTGACGCAGCACTACGCCAATGCCGATTATCTTCCGGCCCGCCGCATCATGCACCGCGCGACAATCCTCGGGGATAAGCCTTTCTGGCGCGGTTAGGCGTGCGAAGGTGTGATTGATATTTGTTCTTTTGGTGGTTGTTATAACCACCAAATTTCACTTCATGGATGAAGTAATGACTAAATGCTGTGCCAACAAGTCCCGTTTTCAGGAGAGAGGAACGTATGAGATATCCTGTGTATTTGCATCAGGCCGAAAGTGGAAGCTGGTCTGGATTTGTGCCGGATATTGAAGGCTGTTATTTCGCCGGAGACACAATCGATGAGGCTATCGATGATGCTCATGGTGCCATTAATACTTATCTGGAATATCAGAGCGAGAAAGGGAAAACGGTGCCCGTAGCCCTGACCATAAATGATCATAAAAATGATGAGAGTTGCCAGGGAGGCGTTTGGGGATTTGTTGATATTGATATTACCAGGTACGAAGGTAAATCGGTAAAACTGAATATCACGCTGCCACAATCCTTGCTGGCGAGAATAGATAGCTATGTCAGCGGTAATGCGGAGTACGCCAGCCGAAGCGGTTTTTTAGCTGAACTGGCTCGTCGTGAATTAACGAAGCGCCTGTAAACTTCTCATCATAAGGCCCGTCCACATGGCGCGGGCCTTATGATTCTGTCACGTTAAGCCCGAACCTTCACCGCGACCAGAAGGGCCGTGAGCAGCATCAGGCTGCCGGAGAGAATGAGCGGTGCCAGCAGGCCGAGGTTATCCAGCGCCAGGCCGCCGACGGCGGCGCCGCAGGTGTTGGCCAACTGAATCACGGCCACCTGAATCGACCCGGCTTTTTCCGCCTGATCCGCGAGGGAACGGGTGATCCACGTTGACCAGCCGACCGGCACCAGCGCAAAGGCCAGCCCCCAGATAATGGCAATCACCGATGCCACGGCTTTGTTCGTCCCCCACAGCACCAGAACGGCTGCGCTGATGGCGAGAATCAGCGGCGCAAAGGCCAGCGCTAGCTTTAACGACCGTTTGAGGATCGGGGCGGAAAGGGAGGTGCCGACGAAGCTGGCGATACCAAAGCTCAGCAGCACCAGCGTCAGGCCATCAACGTCAAAACCCGACAGGGTCATATAAACCGGGCGAATATAGGTAAAGAACGAGAACTGCCCGGCAAAGGCCATGAAGATAGCCAGCATACCCGCCAGCACGCCCGGACGTTTGAGCAGGCCAAACATGTTTTGCTTCTGGTGCGCCGCTTCACCCGGCAGGGAAGGCAGCGCTTTCCAGACCCAAATAATACAGGCGACACCCATCAGGGCGGCGGCATTAAAGACGTTGCGCCAGCCGATGATCCCCCCGAGGAAGCTGCCCAGTGGGGCCGCAATTACTAACGCAATTGATACGGCCCCGAAGATAACGGACAGCGCCTTAGGCACCGTGCGCGCAGGAACAAGGCGCATGGTCAGCGAGGCTGACATGGCCCAGAAACCGCCCAGCGCGAGCCCAAGGCAGGCTCGACCAAGTAGCAACAGAGAGAAATTACCCGCGAACGAAACCAGCAGGCAGGAGGCGGTGAGCAGGACGGCAAAAAGCAGCACCACGCGGCGGCGATCGGTCGAGCCAATCAGGTTGGTGATAAACAGGCTGGCAAACATCGCCACAAAAGCCGTGACCGTGACCGACTGCCCGGCAAGGCCTTCAGAGATATTCAGTTCCTGCGCCATCGGGGTCAACAGGCTAACCGGCAAAAACTCAACGGTTATCAGGCAGGCCACGCAAAACGCGATGGCAAAGACTGCCGACCAGTTGGGGCGGGTTATCGAGGTCGCCGGAATGGCGTGGGGAACGGTTTCATTCATCCTGAAGTCCTGGGTCAATGTTCGGGGGCAAGCCCTCCAGTGTATCACCGCTTGCGCAACGACTTTAACGTTTTGGCAACTTCACTCAGTATTGCGCATTAGGTGTTCAAAATTCGCCTTCCTTGTTTAAACAAAAAACAAACAAATTTAACAAAAAATGAACAATATTCTGGTGCTCAGATAACCATATAACCCCCTAAATAAACGAGCCTTTTATCCCTTTACGCCCGTTTTCCCGAAAGGTTGCCCTGGCTATTTCTTAGGCCTCATTAAGACGGCGCTTATATAACATAAAGAATTGGCATCTATTACTTAATTAAAATTTGGCTTAATTTAGCCACACTTCGTAAGCCATCACGAATATATGAAGATTTCATCTTGAATTATTAAAGATAACTTTATTCGGCCATTAAATAATGTGTCGGGGAAGCGCTTGTCTTTAATTCTAATGAAACCACTGAGCATTCTAAGGAATTCCCACAGGATGTGGGGAATGCGTTATGCGGTCATTTAAGACCGATGATGATTCAAACGGAGTCATGAGGGATGCATGACGCCGATGTGCGTTTTATATATGAAGGAATACCCATGAAATTAAGCAAAATCGCCTCTTCTCTGATCGCAACCGTTGCTCTGGTCAGCAGCGCCGCTAACGCAGCAGATCCTGTAACCGTTAATGGCGGGACCGTACACTTCCAGGGCGAGCTGGTTAACGCCGCTTGCGCAGTGAGCACTCAGTCCGACGGCCAGATCGTTAAACTGGGCCAGTACCGTACCGCAGCTTTCACCAAAGTGGGCGATACCTCTTCCCAGATCCCATTCAACATCGTACTGACCGATTGCGATAGCACCGTTGCGGCCACCGCTTCTGTTGCTTTCACCGGTCAGACTGATGCGACCGACCCAACGCTGCTGGCGGTGAACTCCGGCGGTAACGCAACCACCGCAAAAGGCGTGGGTATCGAGATCCTGGATCGTACCTCTAAGACCCTGTCTCCGAACGGTTCTACCTTCTCTACCGCTCAGAATCTGAACGACGGCGAGAACACCATTCCGTTCACCGCTCGCTATAAAGCAACCGCTGCGACGGCAACTGCCGGTGCTGCGAACGCGGACGCGACTTTCGTAATGAAATACGAATAATCAGCCACGGCTGATTGCTCAGGGATGATTCAGCCTCAGGGACGAGGCTTGTCCGACGCGAGTCCAGAGAGGACGATGATGATAAGGAAAATCCTGCTCCTGGCTATCCTGGTAGCGGTGAATCCCGTTCAGGCAAAGCGCATTGTGGTTATCCACGGTGGGGAAGTGCATATGCAGGGTGAGCTGGTTAACGGCGCCTGCGCCGTCGCGCCTGAAAGTCAGGAAATGACGGTACAAATGGGCCAGTACCCGAGCAATGTTTTTAAAGATGTGGGTAGCTACGCCCCACCCAGCATTCCTTTTACCCTTCGGCTGACGGACTGTCGCCCGGAGGTTTACGACCATGTTGGTATCGCATTCCAGGGTTCCACCCCGGCAGAAGATCCCCAGGTCTTTCTGGCCACGTCCAGCGTAAGTGGCAATGACGCCAGCAGCGGCATTGGCCTGGCGTTATTCGACCAACAGCAGCAACTGATTATTCCCAATAGCGAACCGGCTTCCTATTCGCAGATAACCACGCAGGAGATGAATTTTCATTTTACTGCCCGTTATCGTTCGGTTTCTAAGCATATGTCGCCCGGAAATATTCGCTCCGACATTTGGTTCACGCTGGTTTATCCCTGAACCTCTGCTTCTCCATTCTGGCTATTTTGATGGTACCTGTCGTGATGAACAAATTATATAAAGCCGCTTCGGCACTGATGCTCTCTTTAATGATGATTGCTTTTAATGCGCAGGCCGCGGGCGGTATTGCCCTGGGCGCCACGCGTGTTATTTATCCGGCCGACGCGAAACAGACTTCGCTGGCCATCACCAACAGCGATCCGAAAGAACGCTTCCTGGTGAACTCCTGGATTGAAAACGATCTGGGGCAAAAAGAGAAAAGCTTTGTGGTCACGCCGCCGCTGTTTGTCAGTGAGCCTAAAAGCGAAAATACGCTGCGTATTATCTACGCCGGACCAGCGTTGCCAACGGATCGCGAGTCCATTTTCTGGATGAACGTTAAGGCCATTCCTTCCGTGGATAAAAGCAGCGTGGAGGGAAAAAACGTCCTCCAGCTCGCCGTGCTTTCCCGCATCAAGTTGTTCGTGCGCCCTAAAAATCTGCAGATGCAGCCGGAAGATGCCCTCAAGGAGATTCGCTTCGCGCGCAGCGGTCAGTACCTGAAGGTAAGCAATCCTTCGCCTTACTACGTCTCACTGGTCAACCTGAAAATTGGGAATGAAAAACTGCCTAACACCATGGTGGCACCAAAAAATAGCGTGCAGGTCGCTGTGCCATCTGGCGCTCAGGGGGCGGTGAGCTTCCAGACCGTTAACGACTACGGCGCGGTGACCAAAGCACAAGCGGGTGTCATGCAGTAAAGCCGGGCTGGCAAAGGGAAGCAGGTAAATCATGAAGAGTTCAGTCTCGCGTAAGGTTTTTACGCTAGCGCCGCTGACGGCGACCATTGTGGCCTCGCTCTGGCCTGCGTTCGCTGCCGCTGAGAGTTATTTCAACCCGGCATTTTTATCGGACGATACCGCGGCGGTGGCGGATCTGTCTCGTTTCGAAAAAGGCAGCAGCCAGCCGCCGGGCGTTTATCGCGTAGACATCTGGCGCAACGATGAATTTGTTGCCACCGAAGACGTGCATTTTACTGCGACGGAATCGAAGGTTCCTGCTGCTGAAGCCGTGAAGTCCGGCGGGCTGACGGCCTGTCTTGACGTTGACTGGCTCAAACGGCTTGGGCTGAATATGCTGGCGTATCCTGAGCTGGCAAAATATAAGTCCGGCGAGTGCGTACCCGTGACCACGGCGGTGCCGGGCGCTGAAGTGAGCTATGACTTTTCGCGCCTGCGGCTTGATATTAGCCTGCCTCAGGCCTCTTTAATCAACAGTGCCCGCGGCTACATTCCACCGGACCAGTGGGATGAAGGGATCCCTGCGGGGCTGCTGAACTACACCTTTACCGGCAACCGCGGGACTTACAACGACAGCTACTATCTGAACCTGCAAAGCGGCCTGAACCTGGGCCCGTGGCGCCTGCGCAATAACGGCGCCTGGAACTACACCAGCGGCGATGGCCGCCACCAGAATCAGTGGCAGAACATCAGCACCACGCTGCAGCGCTCGATTATTCCGCTCAAGGGCGAGCTGGTCATGGGCGACAGCAACACCGGCAGCGATGTGTTCGACAGCCTCGGATTTCGCGGGGCACGCCTCTATTCTTCGGACAGCATGTACCCGGACAGCCTGCAGGGCTACGCGCCGACCGTGCGCGGGATTGCCCGTACCAATGCCAAAATTATCGTCCGCCAGAATGGCTACGTGATTTATCAGAGCTACGTCTCCCCGGGCGCGTTTGCCATTAGCGACCTTAACCCGACGTCTTCAAGCGGTGACCTTGAGGTTACGGTAGAAGAGAAAGACGGTTCTCTGCAGAAATACACCGTGCCTTATTCCACAGTACCGATGCTGCAACGTGAAGGCCGGTTTAAATATGACGTGGTCATGGGGGATTTCCGCAGCGGGAATAACCAGCAGGATAAACCGTTCTTTACTCAAGGCACGCTGATTGCCGGTCTGCCGAACGGCTATACCGCCTATGGCGGGACACAGCTTGCGGAACGCTATACCGCCGTCGCCTTGGGTGCCGGTAAAAACCTTGGCGAATGGGGGGCGATTTCACTCGATCTTACCCATGCGCGCAGCAAACTTTCAGATGACAGCGAGCATCAGGGGCAGTCGCTGCGCTTCCTGTATGCCAAATCCCTGAGCGGCTACGGGACTAACTTCCAACTGCTTGGCTATCGCTACTCGACGCGCGGTTTTTACACTCTGGATGACGTGGCCTACCGCAACATGGAAGGCTACCAGTATGAGTGGCAAAACAACGACAGTAACCGCCAGGAGCTGGTGGCGACCAGCTATCACAACCTGCGATACAACAAAAAGGGCCGATTTCAGGTCAACATCTCTCAGTCACTGGGAGATTATGGCTCGGTGTATGTTTCCGGCAGTCAGCAAACTTACTGGGGAACCGATCAGGACAACACCTGGTACCAGCTGGGGTACTCCAGCGGCTGGCGCGGGATCAGCTATTCGCTTTCCTGGTCGTGGAGTAAATCCCTCGGCCTGGCAGACACCAACCGTATCGTTGCATTCAACCTTTCAATTCCGTTTAGCACGCTGCTTGGCCACGGTTATTCGCGCGATACGGCGCTGGATCGTGCCTATGCCACGGTGGCCACAAGCCGCAACTCTGACGGCAAAAACAGTTGGCAAACCGGGGTCGGAGGCACGCTTCTGGAAGGCCGCAACCTGAACTACAGCGTCAGTCAGGGGCATACCAGCAATAACGGCTATTCCGGCAGCGCCACCGCCAACTGGCAGGCCACTTACGGCACCCTTGGCCTGGGCTACAACTACGACCGAAACCAGCATGACTTCAACTGGCAGGCTTCCGGCGGTGTGGTAGGCCATGCGGACGGGGTGACCTTTAGCCAGCCGCTGGGTGACACCAATGTGCTGATTAAAGCGCCGGGCGCTTCCGGCGTCAGCATTGAAAACCAGACCGGGGTGAAAACCGACTGGCGCGGCTATGCCGTCATGCCGTATGCCACGGTCTACCGCTACAACCGCGTCGCGCTGGATACCAACACCATGGACAACCATACCGACATTGAAAATAACGTCAGCAGCGTAGTGCCGACGGAGGGGGCGCTGGTTCGTGCCACCTTCGATGCGCGTATCGGCGTGCGCGCCATCATCACCGTTAAACGCGGCGATCGTCCGGTGCCGTTTGGTTCTGTGGTACGTGAAGAGCAAAGCGGTGTGACCAGCATGGCCGGTGATGACGGGCAGATTTACCTCAGCGGCCTGCCGCTGAAGGGCAAGCTGCTGATCCAATGGGGCGACGGGAAGGGTTCCCAGTGCCGCGCCAACTATTCCCTGCCGGAAGAGAGCCTGAAGCAGGCTGTCGTCATGGCGACCGCTACGTGTTCATAGCGTGCGGAGAGATTCAGGAAGATGACAATGAAACTGAACAATGCGATCGCCGGCGGCCTGCTGCTGGCCTGCGCCGGCCCCGCTGCAGCGACGGTTTGCTCGAATGAAAACGGCATTCCGACGGATATTGCTTATGATTTATCTGACAAATTTAATAGCAGCAATAACAATGTCGGACAGATAGTTACCCTGTCCGAAAAATCAGGCCTGATTGGCGTGAATGCGATTTGCCCGAAGGGGACGTCGGGGACTACCACCAAGCGTAGCTACGTGACAGATTTACCCATTCAGGAAGTGGTGGGTAGCTATAAATACCTGAAAATAAACGATTACCTTAATGGGGCAATGAAAATCAACGACAGCTATGCCGGTGATTTTTATCCGCCTGTAAATTACATGCAGATGGGCTCGCACCCTAACGTGTCGAAGAATAAGCCTTTTGGCGTCACAGACTCAAAACTGGTTTTTCGTCTTAAAGTCACCCGCCGTTTTATCAATATGGTGCCGATTCCACGGCAGACGATGTTCCGTGTCTACGTGACGACGACCACCGCCGATCCGTTAAGTACGGTGGTTTACACCATCAGCTATAGCGGAAAAGTTGAAGTGCCGCAGACCTGTGAGATCAATGCCGGGCAGGTGGTGGAGTTTGATTTTGGCAGCATCGGAGCATCGTTATTCAGCCAGGCCGGGGCCGGCAACCGCCCGCAAAGCGTGACGCCGCAAAGCAAAACGGTGGGCATCAAATGCACCAATATCGATGCCCAGGCTTACCTCACGCTGCGCCTTGAGGCCGAGAAGAGCAGCGGCAACATGATGGTGTCCGATAACAGCGATCTGGGTTTTATCGTGGCGAACGCCAGCGGTACGCCGCTGACGCCAAACAACCTCGGCAGCAAGATTAATTTCCAGCTTGATGACACCGCGGCGGCCAGAGTGGGGATTCGCGCCTGGCCGGTCAGCGTCACGGGTGCCAAACCGAAGGAAGGGCCGTTCACGGCCCGTGGCTATCTGCGTGTTGATTTCGATTAAGGGGGCCAGATGAATAAATGTTTCCTGAGCGCGCTGGCGCTGGTCCCGTTAGTGTTACTGTCCTCGGCGAGAGCGGCGTCTCCGCTAGGTGAGATCAACGTTGAGTTGCGGGGAAATATCGTGGATTACACCTGCGTTGTGGAAACGGGGGGCGACAACAAGACCGTGAAGCTGGGCTCGTGGCCAACCAAACAGCTGCGTACCGCCGGGAGTACCACTCAGGCAATGCCGTTCAACCTAAAACTTACCGGCTGCCCGCCGAGCGGCACCGCATCCATTACTTTCAATGGAAAGAGCACCGGGACGGGATTGCTGGCGCTAAACGCTGCCAGTACGGCTAAGAACGTAGCCATTGAGCTCCTCAATGAGGATAAATCCCGATTGTTGCTGAATAATGCCAGTAAAACGATGCAGGTTGATGCTAACGGGGATGTCACGCTGAAGTTCTGGGCCAACTACATTGCTACGGCGGACAACGCGGATGCCGGGCTGGCCAATGCGGATGCGACGTTTCTGATTAGCTATAACTAAAAATATCTTAATGATTCCAGAAAATAACCGGGAGAAGTTTTCCCGGTATTTCCGCTTCCAGTGCGTGAGGGTCCTTTATAGCAGTTCATGCACCTTGGCATAGTCAATCAGCTCGACGATGGAAGTGAGTCCGAGTTTAGAGAATATATTAGCTTTATGTGCGCTAATGGTTTTATTACTTAGCAATAGTTGCTCAGCAATCTCTTTATTCGATAGGCCATTTGCCAAATAGCGTAAGACGGTGACTTCGCGATTGGATAACGGCATATCGTCCATTGTACCCCGACGAGATTTATGGCTGCTGATAAAATGCAGCGTCTCCGAAGGGAAAAAAGAGTAGCCCGAAAGCAACATTTCAACCGCGTTAAATATATCTTCCTGTTCCTTACGTTTGCTAACAAATCCGTTGGCACCAGCCTGAATGGCGCGTCCAGCGTAAAAAGATTCAGATTTTGACGACAGGAAAAGAATCTTAGTGTTTTCCTGTATTCCTTTGATTCTTTTGAGTAATGTGAAGCCGTCGGTGTTGGGGAGTTCAATATCAAGAATCACCAGATCGACCGGATTCGCTCGCATATAGTCGATAACTTCCCGACCATCATCTGTTTTTAAAACAACGTTAATATCTTTATTTTTCTGGAGCAGCACTTCTATCGACATTCTGACAATAGGGTGTTCGTCCATAATGATTACGGATGCCGGTTTCATTTTTTTTGCCTCGATTGTTTGATAAAAACATCGCGTTGACACAGCGTCAATGGCAGCGAAAGTGATAAACAGTGAGTTGGCGGTTGCCGGTCTTTATGCGGGAACCTCCTTGTTTGTTTTAAAACTTATCCTTTTTTTAAATTTGTTATTCATGGCGGAGAGCTGCTGCCTAAATAACTTCACATTTAAACGTTATAAATGCCCTGGCAAATATAAATATGTGATGAGGTGATTATACAGCGCAGTTTTTGTGGGAAAAGTCTGATGTGTCTGAGGATAATCTGAGTCAATACGAAATGCTGTGTAGTTAATGACCCTTTTTCTAAATTGAATTAACTAACCTAAATTTTAAGTTAGGATGGTTTGAAAGACTTTTTATTGCAGAAAAAATGACATTTAGTTCTGATTGTTGTTAATTTGTTTTGGATCAAAAAGTGCTGAATGGCGTCATAGCGGAAGAATTGCTTCCAGGAATAGTTGTAATTGTTATTATTTTGTATGTTTTTAACCCAAATCAAACATAAAAATTAAGTAAATTCTTAAAATATCTTACCACTCAGTAGGTTAGTTCGAAGGCCGATGTACGTTATTTGCAACAGAAATTTCATGAATCAGATGCAGCAGTTTGCTGCGCTTATCAAGCGCCAGTCGGGCCAGCAAAACGTTGAAGCGGTAAACGACGTAATGATAGGGTTTCTCCAGAAAAAGGGCGATAGATTTCAATGACTCTCCGCGACTTAGCGCCAACAAAATTGCCCATTCTCTAATGGAAAAACCGGGTGTCTCGTACCGCGTGGTCAAATGAGAGTCGCTGCAGCTGAGCGCCTGTTTCAGTTTATCCGGCGGCAGGCGACGTTCTACAAGCTTGCAGTCAACTGCCAGCAGAATAAATCGCATCACTTCAGGCTTTCGCAGCGCGCTGAGCAGCGTAATTTGGGGCTGTGGCGTGGTGATTGTTTGTTGGCGAATTGCCTGTAGCACTTCAAGCGTCGGTGTTTCCAGGCTGTCGAGGTCGATTATCAGACGAGGTACAGGAGAAAGTGTCTGATGCGCGATAACGTCATCCAGAGAAGCGGAAACCGGAATGTTAAGGTGCTGGAAAAGGCTGCCGGTGATTGCGCTGCTGAGAAAGCTATCGGCAGAAATCAGGATGGCGTCGGGCTTCTTTGGTTTTTGTCCCCCAATCAATTGCTGTTGAAGATATTCGAGTCGATCAAAAAAAAGCGGCGCGGTGTAGTTGGAGGGGTTTAGAAAATAATCAGTCCGACTACGACGGTGTTTATTTCGCCTCATAGCTGCGCACATAAGCCTCCTCACAATGACAATGTATCAGAGAGCAGCCGGCGTTTATGCGGCCATAGGTAGCCCTGTCCAAGGCTGGCGCCAGACTGGTGAGCGAGCTCGAGATGTTGTGTGTCTTCGATACCTTCACTGACAACCTGAGGCGATATATCTGCGCATTGTGCAACCAATTGCCGAAGTGCCCGGCGGTTTTTGCTGAGCGTCCAAAATGCGTGTTTATCAATTTTTACTCCGCCGACATCAATGGCGGTGTGGTTAAAGCTTGCAATACAGGCATCGGTAAGGTCATCAAGCCATACCGAAATCTTGCGTTGTTGTAACAGCTTAATTCGCTCACACAGGCAAAGCTGATGCTGCCTGGAGCACGTACCAAAAAGTGGGGCATCCTGTATCTCAATTGTTATCCATGATTCACAAACATCAAGCAGCAGAGTGAATAGCCGATCGTCAATCAGCGCCATTAGGGGAAGGTTAAGGCAGTATTCGCCTGGTTCTTGCAGGGACTTCAGCAGGCCAGCTTGATGGCAGAAAAGTGCCATGCTTTCGGAAACCGGCAGGTGTGCAAAGAAATCGTCAGCGTCGCTCGATGGCGATAGCTGACTGAGTACTTCATGACTAATAACGTGTCCACTAAATAAATTAACAATCGGTTCCAGGCGGAAACCGGATATATGCTGGTTAACAGATAATAAAATGTTATCACTAGAAATATTTATCATTATTTTGTCGCTAATTGTGACAATTATTGCTGAATTGCTGATCGATCAATGACCTGCGAGAAAGAGGCGGTGTACTGTCAGCAGATTTGAAGATTATTCTGAGCGTATTCTCTCAGCGCCACGAATGGGTGAATAGCAGGGATGGCTTATTCCAGGTTGCGAAAATTCGCAACCCTGAAGTGTGAAGGGAGTATTTTTTTTATAATTAAGAGTAATTCCCTGGCATAATAAGAAAATACTTAATAAATAGATTCAATCCAGCAAGAAAGGTAAATTGAGTTTGATATAATTCATGAGTTTATATTGGCTCTTGATATTAAGTTTTTTCATAATCGACAGTCGTTTATCCCGCGCCGCATTTTCATCAATGTGCATAATAAAGGCGGCGTCAATCAGTGAGTAACCGCAGGCCATCAGCTTCAGCAACTCTCGCTCCTGCATGTTGAAATGCCGCGTTGTGCAGTAGTGGCAAATAGATGTAGGCACCGGTAGGGTGTTTTTTTTGCGCCGTTCGGGGTCTACCCACGGCGCCAGCTTGAGCCTGACATCCTCGACCTCATCCTCACGGTAAATAGACGGCAGCATATACAGGCAGGGGCGAAACATCAGGTTTTCCTGGTCCTGCTTTTTGCAGATAAGGATCACCCGCTGATGGCGTGTCGTCTGCGGTATTTTGTAGCAGTTGGCGGTTGACCAGTTGTCATCGAGTGCGAAAAAAACCAGATCCGCGACATCCTGGTGCGCCAACGGTAGGAAATGATAAGTCTCGCTAAACTGATGGCAGAGCTGCTGGATAATAATTTTAATGCCATTTGCAAAATGGCTATTTTTTTCACAGATAGCAACGGTAAGCATGCCTTCCTCCGGGCTGGTTGACTATTAAAAAAATGATAGTGAAAAAAACTCGGGTTATGAATGTGTTACGACTTAACCCCGCAGGCGTGGAGGATGAATTATTGCCAGGCCATTTCCTGGGAGTAGCAGAAAAAACGGCAAAAAAACGCTTTGGGTAAAGTTTTCTGCTGTTACGCCGATGATTAAGACTTGTCTTACAGGGAATGAGAAGCAATGTTAAACCGTATCAAAATCGTTACTAGCTTACTGGTCGTCCTGGGGCTGTTTGGCATTTTGCAGATAGCTTCCGGTGGGTTGTTCTTCAATGCGCTGAAGCAGGACAAAGAAAATTTCACCGTTTTACAAACCATTCGTCAGCAGCAGTCAACGCTGAACGGCAGCTGGGTGGCGCTGCTGCAAACCCGTAATACCCTCAACCGCGCCGGCATTCGCTACATGATGGATGCCAATAAAATTGGCAGTGGCGCAACCGTTGAAGAGCTCATGGCGATTGCCAGCACTTCGCTGAAACAGGCCGAGGTGGAGTGGGCAGCATATGAAGCTTTACCGCGCGACCCACGTCAAAGCGACGCGGCCGCACAGGAAATTAAGCGCAACTATGATATTTATCACGGCGCGCTGGCGGAGCTGATTCAACTGCTCGGAGCGGGAAAAATTAATGAATTCTTCGATCAGCCAACCCAGGGGTATCAGGACGGCTTTGAGAAGCAATACGTTAACTATCTGCAGCAAAACGACCACCTGTATCAGGAAGCGGTCGACAGCAGCAACAGCTCCTACAGCATGGCGATTTGGATCCTGATTGGCGTCCTGATTGTGGTGCTGGTGGTGATCCTTGTGGTCTGGCAGGGGATCCGCACCACGCTTATCTCTCCGCTGAATCGCCTGATCGAAAGTATTCGCCATATTGCCAGCGGCGATCTGGTGCGCAAGATCGACGTGGAAGGCACCAACGAAATGGGGCAACTGGCCGAAAATCTGCGCCATATGCAAAGCGAGTTGGTTATTACCGTGGGCGAGGTCCGCAACGGCGCGAATGCGATTTATAGCGGTGCCAGCGAGATTTCCATCGGCAATAACGACCTCTCTTCTCGTACCGAACAACAGGCAGCTTCGCTTGAGGAAACGGCCGCGAGCATGGAGCAACTGACTGCCACGGTTAAACAGAATGCTGAAAACGCTCGCCAGGCCAGCCAGCTGGCGCTGAGCGCTTCTGAAACCGCACAGCGCGGCGGCAAAGTCGTGGACAATGTGGTGCATACCATGAGCGAAATTGCCGGTAGCTCGCAGAAAATTGCCGACATTATTAGCGTGATTGACGGGATAGCCTTCCAGACCAACATTCTGGCCCTTAACGCTGCCGTTGAAGCTGCCCGTGCGGGTGAGCAGGGGCGTGGTTTTGCCGTGGTAGCCGGGGAAGTGCGTAACCTGGCACAGCGCAGTGCTCAGGCCGCGAAAGAGATCAAAACCCTGATTGAGGACTCGGTCAGCAAGGTTGATACCGGTTCGACGCTGGTTGAAAGCGCCGGGGAAACCATGGGGGAAATCGTTAATGCGGTTACCCGGGTGACCGATATCATGGGAGAGATTGCCTCTGCCTCGGACGAGCAAAGCCGCGGTATCGATCAGGTTGGGCTGGCGGTTGCAGAAATGGACCGTGTCACTCAGCAGAACGCCGCGCTGGTGGAGGAGTCTGCCGCCGCCGCCGCTGCGCTGGAAGAACAGGCCAGCCGACTCACGCAGTCCGTTTCCGTATTCCGTATCGCTCAGGAACGCCAGGCCAAAGCTCAGACCGCTGCGCCGAAGGTTGCCGCGACGACCGCTGCACCGCGTAAAGCCGTGGCCGCAGCGTCTGACGATAACTGGGAAACCTTCTGATTTAACGTCGTTAAATCCACCACGGCGGCCTGTGCTGCCGTGGTTATTTATAAACAAACTCGTAGTTCACAATATAAGAGCCAAGTTTGTTCACCCTCGCCGTGACCCACACGGCATCCATGCCTTGTCTTCGCTCCACAAGCAATGCCGCTTTGCTGGTGCAAAGTTCCTTCCATCTGTCGGTATTGGTGTCTTTAATCCACAGTCCTGCTTCGCAGTGGCCGCTTTTGCCTCTGGCCGGACCTGGAAACTCGACGTCATATTCAGAGAGGTAGCCGATTGTTTTATCGGGGAAGAGATAAACATAAACATCCGCGCTGTTTAATACCAGGACGGTGAACACCGCTGAGTAGCCGAAAAACTTTTCACCTAAATATTTAAGCTTTTTTGTTGAGGGCAGGTGTCGCAGCGAGCCGAGTGTCAATATCAGGCCCATGGAGAACCCAAAGCCGAGGTAAATTCGAAGCTCAGGAAAGTCCTTTACTAAAACGGTGTAGTGGGAAATAGACGTAGCCCAAAGCATGTACCACATGATGGCGATAAAAAAAGACATGAAGACGGCTGTGACCACGAAATTTTTAGAAAAAATATAGCTAAGCAACGTATTTATTTTGCTTTTGACGTCCATGTACAAGATGCACCCAGCCTGTCTGTTTTAACGAGGTTTGATTATTGTCGGCTGTATTTTTTGAGTCTTGAGTCAATCAAGATGAGTCCCCTCGCCGGGCAGACGAGGGGGGGAGATATTACTCGGCGTCTTTCGGGGCTTCGCGGTTTTCCAGTTCGGTCAGACGCTGCTCCAGCAGAGCCAGTTTCTCGCGGGTACGCAGCAATACCTGAGTTTGCACGTCAAACTCCTCGCGGCTCACCAGGTCAAGGCGGGTCAACTGAGACTGGAGGACCTGGCGTACTTTCTTCTCCACATCATCCCCGAATTCACGAATCCCTTTCGGCATTGACTCATGGACCTGGCGGGCGATTTGTTCAATTTTTTTCGGGTCAATCATAGTGGCTTCCATTATCTGGCGGGTTATAGGGCTAATTGTAATGCCTGATTGCCAGGGGATAAACTGGAAATGTTGCCTGTGTAATCGTTGCCCACAAAAATGATTAGCGCTATAGTGAACCTGCTTATTCTCAGGGCGGGGCGAAACTCCCCACCGGCGGTAAATCAGCGAACGCTGAAAGCCCGCGAGCGCTTCAGGCTATGCCTGAAGGTCAGCAGATCCGGTGTAATTCCGGGGCCGACGGTTAAAGTCCGGATGGGAGAGAGTAACGATCACGTCAGGCCCTGGCCTGCCCGCGTTATTTTTTTAGCTCCTAAGACTGCCCTGATTCTGGTAACCATAATATTAATGAGGTTGTTATTACCATGAATCAGACGCTACTTTCTGTATTTGGCACCCCGACTGAGCGCGTTGAGCGTGCTCTTGATGCGCTTCGCGAAGGCCGTGGCGCCATGGTTCTCGACGACGAAAATCGTGAGAACGAAGGCGATATGATCTTCCCGGCTGAAACCATGACCGTTGAGCAAATGGCGCTGACCATTCGCCACGGCAGCGGTATTGTCTGTCTGTGCCTGACCGACGAACGCCGTAAACAGCTCGAACTGCCGATGATGGTCGAAAACAACACCAGTGCTTTCGGCACCGGGTTTACTGTGACTATCGAAGCCGCGCACGGCGTGACAACCGGCGTTTCTGCAGCCGACCGTTTGACCACTGTGCGCGCGGCAATTGCCGATGACGCTAAGCCGAGCGACCTGCACCGTCCTGGCCACGTTTTCCCGCTGCGTGCGCAGCCGGGGGGCGTGTTAACTCGTGGCGGCCATACCGAAGCGACAATCGATCTGGTTTCTCTGGCGGGTTTCAAACCTGCAGGAGTCTTGTGTGAGTTGACCAACGACGACGGCACCATGGCGCGCGCGCCGGAGTGCATCGAGTTTGCCCGTAAACACAATATGGCGGTTGTTACCATCGAAGATCTGGTGGAATATCGTCAGGCGCAAGCGCGTAAAGCTAGCTAAAAAAGTAGAGCCCGGTCGGCACGATCGGGCTTTTGTTGTTCACTCCCACCTCGCTGTTTTTCGTCTTTTCTGACCTGTTCAAAATTTCTGATGATCATCATCATGCTTATCTGAGTTCTTCCCACAAAAATTGGGCGTAATCTGTGTTCATTAAATCTTAGCCATTTAAGGACACCATCATGACAACCCCACGTATGCCCGCGCTGTTTCTAGGCCACGGTAGCCCGATGAACGTGCTGGAAGATAACCGCTATACCCGTGCCTGGGCTCAGCTCGGCGAAACGCTGCCGCGGCCAAAAGCGATTGTGGTGGTGTCAGCCCACTGGTTCACCCGCGGGACGGGCGTAACCGCGATGGAGGCGCCGAAGACGATTCACGACTTTGGCGGTTTCCCGCAGGCGCTGTATGACACACATTACCCGGCTCCCGGCTCGCCTGAACTGGCGCAGCAGCTGGTTGATCTGCTGGCACCGACGCCTGTGGCGTTAGATAAAGAAGCATGGGGCTTTGACCACGGTTCCTGGGGCGTGCTGATCAAGATGTACCCGAATGCGGATATCCCGATGGTGCAGTTGAGTATCGACAGCACCAAACCGGCAGCCTGGCATCTGGAGACCGGCCGTAAACTGGCTACGCTGCGCGACCAGGGCATCATGTTGGTGGCGAGCGGTAACGTCGTGCATAACCTGCGAACTGCGCGCTGGCACGGTGAAAATACGCCTTATCCATGGGCCGAGTCGTTTAACGATTACGTAAAAGCGAACCTGACCTGGCAAGGGCCAGCGGAGCAGCATCCGCTGGTGAACTATCTCAGTCATGAAGGCGGTTCACTGTCTAACCCGACGGCGGAACATTTCCTGCCGCTGCTGTATGTGCTGGGCGCGTGGGACGGCAAAGAGCCGGTGACGATCCCGGTCGACGGGATTGAAATGGGATCGCTGAGTATGCTGTCGGTTGTGGTGGGATAAAAAAAAGCGCCCGATGGGCGCTTTTTTAATGCTTTATTCCACAAAGATATGCGGATAGAAGCGGGAAAGATCCTGCGTAATAAGCTCGCGATCCTCGCGGATGCCGATCCCGGCAGGCAGATCGTTGATGAGCCAGCTACCAATCAGCGTATAACTGTCGCCGAATTTAGGAAGCGGGTAGAACTGTTGGACTATCATACCTTCTTCGCCGTACGGCCCGTCAACGCGCGCGATCTCCTGCCCATTCTCGATGATCTTCACATTGGCGCCTTCCCGGGAGAAGATCGGCTTCACGACGTATTTTTCCATCGGCGGGAAGTTATCTTCGGCGAAATAAGCCGGCAGCAGATTAGGGTGGTCCGGGAACATCTCCCATAGCATAGGTAGCAGGGCTTTATTGGAGATAATGCTTTTCCAGGCCGGCTCTAACCAGCGTACACCTGCATCTTCCAGCTTGGTAGAGAACATTTCACGCAGCATGAATTCCCACGGGTAGAGCTTGAACAGGTTACTGATAACCTGATCCTGCAGGTCGGTAAACTGACCTTTCTCGCCGAGGCCAATCTCCTCAATAAAGAGGAATTCGCTGGCGACCTCTGATTCGGCGGCGCAGTCCTGCAGATATTGCACTGTGCCGCGATCTTCTACCGTGTCCTGGCAGCAGGCAAAGTGCAGCAGATTGAAGCCATGCTGCTGCTTGAGTTCGGCAAAGCGCTCAATCAGCTTTTCCTGCAGGCTGTTGAACTGGTCTGCGCCTTCGGGCAGGTTGCCCGCCGCGACCTGATCTTCAAGCCAGATCCACTGGAAAAAAGCCGCTTCGTAGAGCGATGTTGGCGTATCAGCGTTGTTTTCAAGCAGCTTGGGTTCACCCACGCCATCCCACGCCAGATCCAGGCGGGAATAAAGGGAGGGCTGCTGGCTACGCCATGACTGGCGAACAAATTCCCAGGTGTGTTTCGGAATGCGGAAACGGGTCATCAGCTCGTCGCTGGCCACCACCTTTTCCACGACCTTGAGACACATTTGATGCAGCTCGGCGGTCACCTCTTCCAGGCGTTCAACCTGAGCCAGCGTGAGCTTGTAATAGGCGTCTTCACACCAGTACGGCTCCCCGTACATGGTGTGGAAATTGAAGCCGTATTCCGTGGCTTTTTCACGCCAGTCAGGGCGCTCAACGATAGAAACTCTTTCCATGATTGATTAGCCACCCATCGAACGGCTGGTGCCGGAGGCGGCGCTGCTGCGCTGCATGGTGGACTGCTTAGCAACTGACTCACCAAAGCCACCACGGGTAACCGTTGAGGTTGTGGCGGGTTTTGGCGCCATTGCGCTTTTCGGAACGGTCGTGGTCCGGCCTGGGGTAGCCGCGCCGTAGCTCTTACCGCTGGCATCGGCGTACTTGCCGTAAGCAGGGCTAGCCGGGTTTTTCGAGGTGAACAGCGGCTGCTGCGCAAAGCCCGCGCCGCCGCTCATCAGGCGACCCATCATATAGCCCGCCATCAGCGGCATCCAGAAGCTGCCGCTTTGCTGAGGCTGCGCCTGAGCCTGGCTTTCGCCCGCAAGGCTTGCCTGAGCAGGTGCCTGCTGGCACTGGCCTTCGCCAAACTCGGCGACGCAGGCTTCACGGGAAGCGTACTTCGGTGCCGTGCGCTCGGCTTCTTTCAGGGCGTTGTTATAGGCGGTGGTACATTCCGCGCTTTTGCTCGGGTTTGCCTGCGAGCAGTCGTCCGCGTTTTGATACATTGAGACGGTTTCGTCGCTTTGTTCACAGCCGGCCAGCATAAAGACGGCGGTGACAGCCAACGCCACCGGCGTTAAATGGCGTGCGTTCCAGCTTTTGCGGAACGATGAATGATTTATATTTTTTGTCCGTTTCATTTAATCAGTCCTGAGCCCAGTAGGTTTGGTGCTAAGGATAGGGGATGAACGGTTGAAATTGAAGCGATGTTGGCCTGTTGGCAGGGGATCTTTACGTTGCCTTACGTTCAAACGTGAGACAGAAAAAAAGGGACGTGAAAACACGCCCCTTTCGTTGGCATTCCGGCGATTAATTAGCGAATGGGTTCGCTTTCTTACCGCTGGTGGCCGCTGCCGGAGTGGCATGGGCTGCTTGAGTTGATGCGGCCGCTGGCGTGGTGTTGTAGCCGTCAGCCCGGGCATCCTGCTCTGGTGTTTCTGGGGCAACGCTGTCCGCTGAAGTTGAAACTGGTTTGCCCAGCGTGTTGTTCAGCGCGATCAGATCCTGCTCGTTCAGAGTTCCCAACGCTGACTTGATATTCAGCTGGTTAATCAGGTAGTTGTAACGTGCACTGGAGAGCTGCTGCTTGGCGTTATACAGCGTGGTAGTGGCATCCAGCACGTCAACGATGGTACGGGTACCCACTGAGTAACCGGCTTCCATCGCATCCAGAGAGCTTTGTGCGGACACAACGGCCTGTTTGTATGCGTTGATGGTACTAATAGACGCATTCACGTTGTTAAAGGAAGAGCGCACGGTCTGTACGACGCTGCGGTGTGCGCTTTCCAGCTGCTCGCTGGCGCCAACAAAGTTGTACTGGGCCTGTTTAACCTGAGAGTTCACCTGGCCACCCTGGTACAGCGGCAGTGAGAAGCTCAGGCCAATCTGATTTTGCCCTTTGTAGCTGTTGTCATACGCCGAATTATTCGCGGTTTTTGAACCGTTATAGCTGGTGTTAGACACGCCACTGGATGCGTTCAGGCTCAGCGTCGGCAGGTGGCCGTCTTCAGCCAGGCGAATTTGTTCGCGCGCAAGGTCCTGGCTCAGGCGAGCCTGAAGCAGGCTAAGGTTGCGCTTTTCAGCTTCTTTCAGCAGGTTGTTGACCGCATCTGGCTTGTTGGTTTTGAAACCGTCAACGTTCAGAGAAGCCAGGTTCAGATAGTCGTTACCGGTGACCTGACGCAGGGATTCCACGGCGTTGTCCAGGTTATTACGGGCGGTAACTTCGTTTGCCAGCACGGTGTCGTACTGTGCGCGGGCGTTCTGCACGTCGGTAATGGCAACCAGACCAACGTTAAAACGCTGAGTGGTTTGATCCAACTGGCGATAGATGGCCTGTTTCTGTGCTTCAGTATAGGAAAGCGCATCAATCGCGCTCAGCACGTTAAAATAGGCTGTTGCCGTGTTCAGGATCAGCGACTGTTGATCGGTCTGGAAGCTGACATCCTGGATACCTGCCGTTTTCTCCTGCAGGCTCAAAGCGCGCCATTTAGACATATCAAAAATGGTTTGCGTCAGCTGTAAGGTCGCGCTTGTGGCGTTGGAATTAACACCATTCTGATCGCGGAAACCGTTGCCGTAGGTGTAATCTGCACCCAGACCCAGCTGTGGCAGTAATGGGCTGCGCGCTTCATTAATTTTTTCGAATGCGGCGTCACGGTCAGCAGCGGATTTACGCAGGTCCGGGTTGCTGGTGCGGGCCTGTTGATAAACCTGCAGCAGGTTTTCTGCCTGGCTCATGGCGCTGAAACCCGTTAGGCTCAGACCGATAAGAATGGGGAGCAGTTTCTTCATTTGCATTCCTTGTTGTGAAGCAGAATTATTTTGTTTAACGCCGACAGGAGTCAAATATGATCGCCGATTCTACAGATTCCGTCAGCCGGGCAGGTTGGCGTAAAGTGCCATCTACCTTAATTTTCACCAATCTACCACATCAAAATTGAAAGGGCAGTTACGCAGGGTTGAAATCGCCCGGCCAGCGCCCATTTGCCATCAGGACATCATCTATGAACAAGTCAGAAAAGCTAGCGGCTACTTTCGCCAAAAAGGATGTAGAAATTATTGCACGGGAAACGCTTTATCGTGGCTTTTTTTCACTCGATCTTTATCGTTTTCGCCATCGTTTGTTTAACGGCGAAATGAGTGGCGAAGTCAGGCGCGAAATTTTTGAGCGCGGTCACGCTGCGGTACTGCTACCCTATGACCCTGTGCGCGATGAAGTCGTCCTGATAGAGCAGATCCGTATCGCTGCCTGGGACACCAGTGAGACCCCATGGTTGTTGGAAATGATCGCCGGCATGATTGAAGAGGGCGAAAGCGTAGAAGATGTTGCGCGCCGTGAAGCCGTAGAAGAGGCAGACCTTGTAGTGGGCCGTACTAAACCGGTTCTGAGCTACTTAGCCAGTCCTGGTGGCACCAGTGAAAGACTGTCTATTTTAGTCGGCGAAGTGGATGCCACCAAGGCCAAAGGTATTCATGGCCTGGTGGAAGAAAACGAAGATATTCGTGTTCATGTGGTCAGCCGGGAGCAGGCTTACCAGTGTGTCGAAGAGGGGAGCATCGACAACGCGGCATCGGTCATCGCTTTGCAATGGCTGCAGCTGCATTATGAGCAACTAAGAAAAGAGTGGAATCACTGATTATGAAGCGCTATACCCCTGACTTCCCCGAAATGATGCGTTTGTGCGAAACCAACTTCGCGCAGCTGCGCCGCCTGCTGCCGAAAAATGATGCGGCGGGCGAAACGGTAACCTATCAGGTTAATAGCGCCAGATATCGTTTAACTATCTCAGAATCAACGCGTTATACAACCCTGGTGGAAATTGAGCAAACGCATCCCACGGTGAGTTACTGGAGTCTGCCGTCTATGTCGGTCAGGCTGTATCACGATGCAATGGTCGCGGAAGTGTGTTCAAGCCAGCAGATCTTTCGCTTCAAAGCACGTTATGATTATCCGAATAAAAAGTTGCATCAACGCGACGAAAAGCATCAAATTAACCAGTTTCTTGCTGATTGGCTGCGCTACTGTTTAGCGCATGGAGCAATGGCGGTTCCCGTGTATACCTAGTTTTTTAGGGACGAGGACGGCTAACGGCACAACGACCTGAATAATGGATGGTATTGATCCCGGAATGTTCCGAGCTGCCGCCTGGATATCAGCAGCTCAAGTGTGGTGGGTAGTAAGTGTGCGTGAAACCTAAGGACACCATTTGGAAAGCCTGTTAACCCTTCCTGTGGCCGATGGAGGCCGAATCAGGATATTGCAAATAACCGATACCCATTTGTTCGCTGGAAAGAACGAAACGCTGCTCGGTATTAACACCTGGAAGAGCTATCAGGCGGTACTGAACGCCATTCTCGCCGAACAGCGTGCCTGCGATTTACTGGTGGCAACCGGTGATTTGGCCCAGGATCACAGCGTGGAGGCTTATCAGCACTTTGCTGAAGGGATCTCCAGCATTTCTGCGCCCTGCGTTTGGCTGCCGGGTAACCACGATTTTCAGCCTGCGATGTTTAATGCGCTGCAGGAGGCCGGTATTTCCCCGGCCAAGCGCGTTTATATCGGCGAGCATTGGCAAATCTTGCTGCTGGACAGCCAGGTTTTTGGTGTCCCCCACGGTGAACTGAGCGACTATCAGCTTGAATGGCTTGAGCGACAGTTGGCTGCTGCTCCGGCGCGCCACACGTTACTTCTGCTCCATCATCATCCTCTTCCCGCCGGCTGTAGCTGGCTGGATCAGCATAGCCTGCGCAATGCGGCCGCACTGGATGCGGTGCTCAAGCCCTGGCCACAGGTGAAAACCCTGTTGTGTGGACATATCCATCAGGAACTGGATCTCGACTGGAACGGGCGTAGAATGCTGGCCACGCCTTCGACATGCGTCCAGTTCAAACCCCACTGCGCTAACTTTACGCTCGACACCATTGAGCCGGGGTGGCGCTGGCTAGAACTTTACCCTGACGGCAGCCTGACGACGGAAGTTTGCCGGCTGCAAAGCGGTAAATTTAGCCCTGACACGGCTTCTGAGGGTTATTAATGCCGGCATTACTTTATCTGCACGGGTTTAATAGCTCCCCGGCTTCTGCGAAGGCCACCCGCTTTAAGACGTGGCTGGCGCAGCATCATCCCGAAATAGAAATGATTGTGCCGCAGTTGCCGCCCTACCCGGCAGAGGCCTCCGAGCTGTTGGAGTCTCTGGTGCTTGAGCGCGGTGGTGAGCCGCTAGGCATTGTCGGCTCCTCGCTGGGTGGCTATTACGCGACCTGGCTTTCGCAATGTTTCACGCTGCCCGCGGTGGTCGTTAACCCCGCCGTTCGCCCCTTTGAGCTGCTGGTGGGTTACCTCGGTAAAAACGAGAACCCCTACACCGGGCAGCAATATGTGCTAGAGTCACGCCATATTTACGATCTGAAAGTCATGCAGATTGACCCGTTGGAAGCGCCAGACCTGATTTGGCTGCTGCAACAGACGGGCGATGAGGTGCTTGATTACCGCCAGGCCGTAGCCTACTACGCGCTCTGTCGCCAGACGGTGAAACCCGGTGGCAATCACGCCTTTACTGGCTTCGAAGATTATTTCACACAGATTGTCGACTTCCTCGGCTTACGCTGAGGCCTGACGGCCGATTTCCTGTTTCGCTATCTGAATGAATAAACCATGACGCAATCCTATAATGCCGATGATATAGAGGTACTCACCGGGCTTGAGCCAGTTCGCCGCCGCCCGGGGATGTACACCGACACCACTCGTCCTAACCATTTAGGGCAGGAAGTCATTGATAACAGCGTGGATGAGGCGCTGGCAGGTCACGCTAAGCGCGTGGATGTTATCCTTCACGCCGACCAGTCGCTGGAAGTCATTGATGACGGGCGAGGGATGCCTGTTGATATCCATTCCGAAGAGAAGGTGCCGGCCATTGAGCTGATCCTTTGCCGTTTGCATGCGGGCGGTAAATTCTCGAATAAAAACTACCAATTCTCCGGCGGCCTCCACGGCGTAGGGATCTCTGTGGTTAACGCCCTTTCCAAACGCGTTGAAGTGACCGTCCGCCGCGACGCTCAGGTATACAGCATCGCTTTTGAAAACGGCGAGAAGGTGCAGGATCTGGAAGTGATTGGCACCTGCGGTAAGCGAAATACCGGGACCAGCGTGCACTTCTGGCCGGATGAAAGCTTCTTCGACAGCCCGCGTTTTTCCGTGTCGCGCCTCAGCCACCTGCTGAAGGCGAAGGCGGTATTGTGCCCAGGCGTAGAAATTACCTTTACCGATAAGGTGAATAATACCGAGCAGCGCTGGTGCTATCAGGACGGCCTGAACGACTACCTGTGCGAAGCGGTGAATGGCCTGATTACCCTGCCGGAAGCGCCGTTTATCGGCAATTTTGCGGGTGATACCGAAGCCGTTGACTGGGCGCTGCTCTGGTTGCCGGAAGGTGGGGAATTGCTGACGGAAAGCTACGTAAACCTGATCCCAACCATGCAGGGCGGCACACACGTAAACGGCCTGCGTCAGGGGCTGCTCGATGCGATGCGTGAATTCTGTGAATATCGCAATATTCTGCCGCGCGGCGTGAAGCTCTCTGCGGAAGATATCTGGGAGCGCTGCGCCTACGTGCTGTCGGTCAAAATGCAGGATCCTCAGTTTGCTGGCCAGACGAAAGAGCGCCTCTCTTCACGGCAGTGCGCGGCCTTTGTTTCCGGCGTAGTGAAGGATGCTTTTAGTCTTTGGCTGAACCAGAACGTGCAGGCGGCAGAACAGCTGGCCGAGCTGGCAATTTCCAGCGCTCAGCGTCGGATGCGTGCCGCGAAGAAGGTCGTGCGTAAGAAGTTGACCAGCGGGCCTGCTCTGCCGGGTAAGCTGGCGGACTGTACCGCGCAGGATTTAAGCCGGACCGAACTTTTCCTGGTGGAAGGGGACTCGGCGGGCGGCTCTGCCAAGCAGGCTCGCGATCGCGAGTATCAGGCTATCATGCCGCTGAAAGGGAAAATCCTGAACACATGGGAAGTGTCTTCTGACGAAGTGCTGGCCTCGCAGGAAGTGCACGATATTTCTGTGGCGATCGGCATTGACCCCGACAGTGAAGATCTGAGCCAGCTGCGCTACGGCAAGGTTTGTATTCTTGCGGATGCGGACTCCGATGGTTTGCACATTGCCACGCTGCTGTGTGCGCTTTTTGTACGCCACTTCCGGGCGCTGGTGAAAGGCGGCCACGTTTATGTGGCGATGCCGCCGCTCTACCGCATCGATCTGGGGAAAGAAGTTTATTACGCGCTGGATGAAGAAGAAAAAGCGGGCGTGCTGGAACAGCTTAAGCGCAAGAAAGGCAAGCCAAACGTGCAGCGCTTTAAAGGCCTGGGCGAAATGAACCCGCTTCAGCTGCGCGAAACCACGCTTGATCCGAATACCCGCCGTCTTGTTCAGTTGACCATCAGTGATGAAGACGACCAGCGCACGCTGGCAACGATGGATATGCTGCTGGCCAAGAAACGCTCAGAAGACCGTCGTAACTGGCTGCAAGAAAAAGGTGATATGGCCGATATCGAGGGCTAAACGCTTTTCTCCGAAACGTAAAAGGGATGGCCTGAGCCATCCCTTTTTTGCATTCTTAGTCGCCGGGTTATTTAACCGCTTCTTCGAGAATGCGGATATGCACTTCCAGCACGTCGTCTTTCACGCGGGCGCTATGTTCTTTCATGTGCTTGGTCTGAAGATGGGCCTCCAGATGCGCAACGCTTTCCCATTTTTCCAGCATGAAGATAGAGTCCGGGGCGGTGGTCTGGAACGCGACCTGGGCGTTATGATCGACCAGCGGCGCGTAGCCGTGGCAGCCTTCTTCCTGCAGCACGGTTGGAATAATTTTCTCAAAGGCTGCAATTACCGCCTGGCGATGGTGTGCACCAGGACGCGTACGAATTTCTGCAATCACTGTCAGCATGACTAACTCCTTATGTTATCCGGCAAACAGTTAAGCAAAAATACCAGCCAGATGCTTGCGATATTCTGCTACATAATGTGGCACGTCAGGTGCTTTGATGACGTCATTAGCGATAAAGGTTGGCAGCCCTTCCATACCCAGGAATTGGTTCGCCTTGTGGAACGGAAGATAAACGCCATCTACGCCAACGCCATGGAAAAACTGATCTTTTTCGGTGAAGGCTTCTAAAGGTGCGTTCCACGTCAGGGACATCATGTAGGTTTTGCCCTGAATCAGGCCGCCAGAGCCATATTTTTTAGAGGCGTCTGAGCGGGTACGGCCGTCGCTGGCATACAGTGAACCATGACCTTCGGTGAACACATCGTCAATGTACTTTTTGACCGTCCACGGGGCGCCCATCCACCAGCCTGGCATCTGCCAGATGATGCTGTCTGCCCAAAGGAATTTCTCAACTTCCGCTTTAACGTCGTATTCGCTGTCTGCGCGGGTTACCTGAACATCATGCCCGAGGTCGCGCAAATAGCTTTCCGCGACTTCAGTCATGGTGTCATTAAGCTGGCCGTTGGAGTGGCCGAATTTTTTACCGCCGTTGATAATCAGGATATTGCTCATCGTTAGCCCTTAAATAATTACGTTTGCCAATCATTATAAAGAGGGCAGTACCATGAAAAAACGGCCAAAATGTGCAAAGACTTTTGCTATACCAGCAATAATCAGGCTGAGATCTATCCGTTCCAACGAATGCGAACCCTAAAACCGCCGCTTTCTGCGTTGTCAAAAGTAGCCTGCATACCGTGCAAGGTTGCAATCCGACTGACGATAGATAACCCCAGTCCGCTGCCGGTTTTTAGCTGCCCCGGCGGGCGAAAGAAGCGTTCACCTAAAGAGGCAAGATATTCAGTGTTTACGCCTGGCCCATTGTCGATAACCTCGAGATCATGTTCGTTTAGCATGACGTTCACAACGCTGCCTGCGGGGCTGTAGCGGACCGCGTTATCGAGGATGTTGCGTAGCATCAACCCCAGCAGAAGTGGCTGAGCACGCTGAATCACAGGTTTCTCCAGCATTTGCAGACGAATATCAATGTGTTCTCGCTGGGCGCCGTGCCAGGCTTCCATTACGCTTTCTTGAAGTAGCGTCTGTAGGGAGACGGCTTGCACATCATTAAGTTCGGCCAGAGAGTCCAGGCGGGAAAGCGTAAGCAGCTGTTCAACAAGACGGGAAGCGCGGTCGATTCCGTGATGCAGATGGTTCAGGGCTTGCTGTCTGACCTGAGCATCATCTTCGGCCAGTTGAGCCACCTCTGCCTGTACCTTCAGGGCTGCAAGCGGGGTACGGAGTTCGTGTGCGGCATCGGACGTAAAGCGCCTTTCACGCTGCATAAACGCTTCCGTGCGCTCAAAAAGCTGATTTAGCGCTTCCACCAGCGGCCTGACTTCCAGTGGAAGCGGCTGTGTTGCCAGCCTGCTGTTGTCGCCCGGAGGGCGGTGCTGTAGTTTTTGCGCGAGTTTACGCAGCGGTGCCAGTTCCGAGCCAACTAACCAAATCAGCAGCGCCAACATCAGTGGCAGCACGATTAGCCAGGGCGTGAGCTGAGCAGAAACGACATCCAGGGCCATATCGTCCCTGTAGTCCCACTCCTGACCGACCACGATGCGAAAACGCCCGTCAGGCGTTGTCAGCCACACCAGCCGCCATTGATCGTCGTCATCCTCAAGTTGCGCGTCAGCAAATCCGTCCCTGTGCCATGAATAGGTCAGGCCTTTACCGCTGTCGCCGTCATTGAGCACGAGCTTGCCCTCTGCGGTAAAAATGGCGAAGGCTAATGTGTCATCATCGAGCTTACCCCGATGTTTTTTCAGTATGTTTTTACTGCGCGGAAGCTGTGCCTCGGCGTTGTTTGCGGCATCGAAATCCAGCACGCTTAGCCGCTTAGCGAAAAGCAGTTGTTGCGTGTCGAAGAGCTTGTTGAGTGATTTTCGGGCTTCGTACCACGCGGCGGTACTGGCAAAGGCCGCGGCTGCAAGGGTAAGCACGATAAAGCCGACGGTCAGGCGCGTGCGTAGGCTTTTGGCCAATGTTCTTAGCATGTGTCACCCAACGTATAGCCGATGCCGTGAACGGTGCGAATGAAGCCGCTGCCCAGTTTTTTACGAAGATGGTGGATGTGAACTTCAAGGGCGTTGCGCGAGACTTCATCATCCCAGTTATAGATTTTTTCCTCGATCAGGGTGCGTGGCAGAACGCGCCCTGTGTTCCGCATCAGTAGCTCCAGAAGAGCGAATTCCTTAGGCTTTAGCTGCAGGGGCTCGCCATTGAGGGTGGCGGTGAGATTTGCCGGAGAAAGCACGACGTTACCGTGGGTCAGTTCAGGCTGCGCGTGACCGTGTGCCCGACGGATAAGTACCTGCAACCGAACCGCCACTTCGGTAAGCGCAAACGGCTTACAAAGATAGTCGTCCGCACCTAGTTGCAGCCCCTCAATGCGTTCGTCGATCGTGTCTCTGGCCGTCAGTATCAATACCGGCTCGCTGTAACCTTCTTTCCGCCACGTTCGCAGAATGTCCAGGCCATCCATGCCCGGGAGGCTGAGATCAAGCACTACGGCGTCGTAAGGTGCCTGGCCAAGTGCGGCTTGCCCCTGAGCCCCATCGCTAAACCAGTCAACCGCAAACCCCATCTTGATCAGTCCGGCCTTAATGCCGTCGCCAATCAGCGGGTCATCCTCAATAAGTAACAGGCGCATGGCGCACTCCTTGTGGCTGCCGTTAAGACGTGCAGTAAATACCCGAACTCTTTTCGTGTACAGAAGAAAAGCCTGTGCCTTCGGCAAGGGCCGCAAATACACAATAAAAAATAGTTTCAGCGCCGGGGATTAAGATCCCGCTAAGATTTGGGCGCTTTAATAGGGGTTAAGAAACGAAAGGAGAATAACATTATGAAAAAGACAGCCGTTTTATTCGCCATTATTGCTTTAACCTCAGCCCCTCTTTTTGCTGCGCAGACAGGCGGGTTTGTTGACCCTAATGCCTCTGTACAAACCCAGCCGGTACAGCAAGGCGGCTTCGTCGGGCCGACGGGAAGTAAAACCACGGTAAAACAGGCCAAAACCTTATCTGATGACACCTGGGTGACGCTGACCGGTAAAATAGAGCAGCGTATCGGTGGCGATGATTACATTTTCCGCGATGCAACCGACAGCATCAACGTAGACATCGACCATAAGCGCTGGAACGGCCAAACGGTCACCCCGCAGGACACCGTGGAAATTCAGGGCAAAGTGGACAAAGACTGGAACTCGATTGAAATCGACGTAAAGCAAATTAACAAACTGAAGTAACGCCTAAAATGCGGCTTGCCCATCTGGGCTGCCGCTTCGTATAAAGCTATTCATCGCTATGCCTCAACAGGCCAGATAAGGTACTATCGGCGGCAATTACGCCGATTGTGGCCACAATCGGTTCGTCAGTTTGAGGATGAATGAGCAATGAGTGATTTGACTCATGATGGTGCTGAGCGTCTTGCGCTGCACGAATTCACGGAAAATGCGTATCTCAACTATTCCATGTACGTCATCATGGACCGCGCCCTGCCGTTTATCGGCGACGGGCTTAAGCCGGTTCAGCGTCGAATTGTATATGCGATGTCTGAGCTGGGGCTAAATGCCAGCGCGAAATTCAAAAAATCTGCCCGTACCGTGGGTGATGTGCTGGGTAAATACCATCCGCACGGCGACAGCGCCTGCTATGAAGCGATGGTACTGATGGCGCAGCCGTTCTCTTACCGTTATCCGCTGGTAGACGGGCAGGGGAACTGGGGTGCGCCGGACGATCCTAAGTCCTTTGCGGCAATGCGTTACACCGAGTCTCGTCTGTCGAAGTACGCGGAGCTGCTGCTGAGCGAACTTGGGCAGGGCACGGTAGATTACATCCCGAACTTTGACGGAACGCTGCAGGAGCCCAAAATGCTGCCTGCGCGTTTGCCAAACATTCTGCTTAACGGCACCACCGGCATTGCGGTCGGGATGGCGACCGACATTCCTCCGCATAATTTGCGTGAAGTTGCCCAGGCCGCCATCACGCTGATTGACCAGCCAAAAACGACGCTGGACAGCCTGCTGGATATCGTTCACGGCCCGGACTATCCCACCGAGGCGGAGATCATTACGCCGCGTGAAGATATCCGCAAAATTTACCAGAACGGGCGCGGCTCCATCCGCATGCGTGCTGTGTGGCGGAAAGAAGACGGTGACGTTGTGATTACCGCTCTGCCGCACCAGGTATCTGGCGCTCGTGTGCTGGAGCAGATTGCCAGCCAGATGCGTGCTAAAAAGCTGCCGATGGTGGAAGACCTGCGCGACGAGTCGGATCATGAAAACCCGACCCGGCTGGTGATTGTGCCTCGCTCTAATCGCGTGGACGTTGAGCAGGTAATGAACCATCTGTTCGCCACAACCGATCTGGAAAAAAGCTACCGCGTTAACCTGAATATGATTGGCCTGGACGGTCGCCCGGCGGTGAAAAACCTGCTGGAGATCCTCAGCGAGTGGCTGGTTTACCGTCGTGACACGGTGCGCCGCCGCCTGAACTACCGTCTGGAAAAAGTGCTTAAACGCCTGCATATCCTTGAAGGTTTGCTGGTGGCGTTCCTCAACATTGACGAAGTGATCCACATCATTCGTAGTGAGGATGAGCCGAAGCCGGTGCTGATGTCTCGCTTTGATATCAGCGAAACTCAGGCCGAAGCGATCCTTGAGCTGAAGCTGCGTCACCTCGCCAAACTGGAAGAAATGAAGATCCGCGGCGAGCAGAATGAGCTGGAAAAAGAGCGCGATCAGCTGCAGGGCATTCTCGCTTCCGAGCGTAAAATGAACTCGCTGTTGAAAAAAGAGCTGCAGTCCGACGCCGATACCTACGGTGACGACCGTCGCTCTCCACTGCACGAGCGCGGCGAAGCGAAGGCGATGAGCGAGCATGACATGGTGCCGTCTGAACCGGTTACCATTGTGCTGTCGCAAATGGGCTGGGTGCGTAGCGCAAAAGGCCACGATATTGATGCGCCGGGCCTGAGTTACAAAGCCGGTGACAGCTACCTTGGCTCAGCCAAAGGTAAGAGTAATCAACCCGTGGCGTTCATCGATTCCACCGGTCGAAGCTATGCGCTGGATCCCATCACTCTGCCGTCAGCGCGTGGCCAGGGTGAACCTTTGACCGGCAAGTTGACCCCGCCGCCGGGCGCGACGGTAGACTATGTTCTTATGGCCGCAGACGATCAGAAGTTGCTGATGGCGTCTGATGCGGGCTATGGCTTCGTCTGTACCTTTAACGATGTCGTTTCACGTAACCGTGCTGGTAAGACGTTGATTTCCCTTCCGGATAACGCACGCGTTCTCCCTCCGCTGGAAATCCATAGCGCAGACGACATGCTATTGGCTATCACCGCTGCCGGGCGCATGCTGATGTTCCCGGTGAGTGACTTGCCGGAGCTGTCGAAAGGCAAGGGCAATAAAATAATCTCTATCCCGGCAGCCGAAGCGGCGAAAGGTGAAGATAAGCTGGCACATCTGTTTATCCTGCCGCCGCAAAGCACGCTGACGGTGCATGTCGGGAAGCGTAAAATTAAGCTGCGTCCTGAAGAACTGCAGAAAATTACCGGTGAGCGAGGTCGTCGTGGGACGCTGATGCGAGGTCTGCAGCGCATCGACCGCGTAGATGTCGATTCCCCTATGCGGGCTGGGGCTGGAGACAGCGAAGAATAATCCGGGGCACGGCGGCAACGTTGCCGCCGTCCGGTGTGTTTTACGCTAAAGCCGATATACTAATCAACGGCTTCGGCTCATGAGGTAGTTATGCTAGCGATTGTACGTTTTATTATTGTCGTTATTTACTGCATCCTGGTATGCATCTTTGGTTCAATTTATTGTCTGTTTAGCCCGCGTAATCCGCGTCATGTGGCAACCTTTGGGCACCTTTTCGGGCGTCTGGCGCCGGTATTTGGTCTTAAGGTTGAAACCCGCTTACCTGCCGGGGCAGAAAACCACCCCACCGCGATATACATCGGCAACCATCAGAACAACTACGATATGGTCACCGCCGCAAATATCGTGCAGCCGCCGACGGTCACGGTCGGGAAAAAAAGCCTGGTATGGATCCCGTTCTTTGGTCAGCTTTACTGGCTGACGGGCAACCTGTTGATTGACAGGGATAACCGTGCAAAGGCTCACGGTACTATCTCTCAGGTTGTAGAGCAGATTCGTAAGCGTAATGTTTCTATCTGGATGTTCCCGGAAGGGACCCGCAGCCGTGGTCGTGGCCTGCTGCCGTTTAAAACCGGCGCGTTTCATGCGGCGATTGCCGCCGGGGTGCCAATTATTCCGGTGTGCGTTTCCAATACCAGTAATAAAATTAAGCTAAACCGCTGGAACAACGGTTTAGTGATTGTCGAAATGCTGCCGCCTCTTGATACCAGCGCTTATGGAAAAGATCAGGTGCGTAAGCTGGCCACTGACTGTCGTGAACTGATGATGGCCAAAATCGACGAACTCAATCAAGAAGTTGCCGCGCGTGAAGCTGCCGGCAAAATTGAAAAGAATCAGGCGAGTTAAACCCCGCCTGTGGCGGTATGGTTTGTACCGCCTTTCGTTATTCAGTTTTACATGGAGCAATTATGTCACTCAGTCGGCGTCAGTTTATTCAGGCATCCGGAGTTGCGCTTTGTGCCGGCTCGGTGCCGCTGAGGGCAAACGCGGCAGGGCAGCAGCAACCTTTACCGGTCCCCCCTCTGCTTGAATCTCGCCGTGGCCAGCCGTTATTCCTGACGCTGCAGCGGGCTCACTGGTCATTCACCGGCGGCACGAAGGCGCCCGTTTGGGGCTTTAACGGGCGCTATATGGGGCCAACCATTCGCGTCTGGAGCGGGGATGACGTGAAGATGATTTACAGCAACCGTCTGCAGGAAAATGTTGCGATGACGATTGCTGGCCTTCAGGTGCCGGGTCCGCTGATTGGCGGGGCCGCGCGTATGATGTCACCCAACGTAGACTGGGCGCCTGTCTTACCTATTCGCCAGCGAGCCGCCACGCTGTGGTATCACGCCAATACGCCAAACCGCACTGCCAGGCAGGTTTACAACGGCCTGGCAGGAATGTGGTTGATTGAAGATGAGGTGAGTAAGTCTCTGCCGATCCCTAACCATTACGGCGTGGACGACTTCCCGATCATCATCCAGGACAAGCGGCTCGATAACTTCGGTGCACCAGAGTACCAGGAGCCGGGCAGCGGCGGTTTTGTTGGCGATACGCTGCTGGTGAATGGGGTGCAAAGCCCGTACGTTGAGGTTTCCCGAGGCTGGGTGCGTCTGCGTTTGTTGAACGCTTCAAACTCGCGGCGCTACCAGCTGCAAATGAGCGATGGTCGCTCTATCGCGGTGATTTCCAGCGATCAGGGGTTCCTGCCGGCACCGGTTTCGGTCAAGCAGCTGTCGCTGGCGCCAGGGGAGCGGCGGGAAATTCTTATCGACATGACCGAAGGCAAAGAGGTCTCGATTACCGCCGGTGAAGCGGCCGGGATCATGGATCGCATTCGTGGTTTCTTTGAACCGTCGAGTATTTTGATCTCCACGCTGGTGTTAACGCTGCGGCCTACCGGGCTGTTGCCGCTGGTGACCGACACGCTGCCAATGCGCCTGCTGCCGGAAGAGATTATTGGCGGTAACCCAACGCGCAGCCGTGAAATCACCCTCGGTGACGATCCGGGGATTAACGGCCAGCTGTGGGATATGAAGCGGATTGATATTCAGACTCAGCAGGGTACTTGGGAGCGCTGGACGGTGCGCGCGGACACCCCGCAGTCTTTCCATATTGAGGGTGTCAGTTTCCTGGTGCGCAACGTCAACGGCGCTTCCCCCTTCGGGGAAGACCGCGGCTGGAAGGATACCGTGTGGATCGACGGGCAGGTTGAGCTGCTGGTCTACTTTGGGCAGCCGTCCTGGGAGCATTTCCCATTCCTCTATTCCAGCCAGACGCTGGAGCTTGCCGATCGCGGTTCGATAGGCCAGCTATTGGTTCAGCCAGCGCCGTAGTTTTTACCCTCACCCTAACCCTCTCCCTACAAGGGAGAGGGGATAGCCCGACGATTAATTACGTTTTGTCCTGCTGCTCATTTCCTTATTGCTGCAAGGCGAGGGGATAGCCTGACCGATTCTCTCCCCCTCGCCCCTTTGGGGAGAGGGCCGGGGTGAGGGGCATAAAACTCCAGAATATCCCTTCAAAAAGCAGTCCTAATCGGCGTATAATCGCCGTCCTTTTGTTCATTTCTACCTCATCTTTTCGGAATTCCTATGAGCGTCAAAAGCCTGATCCAGCCGGATCGTGAACTCTTTTCGTGGCCACAATACTGGGCCGCCTGTTTTGGTCCGGCCCCGTTTTTACCCATGTCCCGTTCGGAGATGGATGAACTCGGCTGGGACAGCTGCGACATCATTCTGGTCACCGGCGATGCTTACGTTGACCACCCCAGCTTTGGGATGGCCATTTGTGGCCGCATGCTGGAGGCACAGGGCTTCCGGGTGGGTATTATTTCCCAGCCGGACTGGTCTTCTAAGCAGGACTTTATGCGCCTCGGCAAGCCGAACTTGTTCTTCGGTGTGACCGCCGGGAACATGGACTCGATGATTAATCGCTATACGGCAGACCGTAAACTGCGCCACGATGACGCCTACACGCCGGATAATGTCGCCGGCAAGCGCCCCGATCGTGCTTCTCTGGTCTATACCCAGCGCTGTAAAGAGGCGTGGCGTGATGTGCCGGTGATCCTCGGCGGCATTGAGGCCAGCTTGCGCCGTACCGCGCATTATGACTACTGGTCGGATACCGTGCGCCGCTCGATTCTGGTGGACGCTAAAGCGGATATGCTGATTTTCGGCAATGGCGAGCGCCCGCTGGTGGAAGTGGCACATCGTCTGGCGAATGGAGAAGGGATCGCTGACATTTGCGACGTGCGTAATACCGCCATCATGCGCAAAGAGGCGATGCCCGGCTGGGCAGGCGTAGACTCCACCCGGCTGGATACGCCAGGAAAAATCGATCCTATTCCGCATCCTTACGGGGACGATCTCCCCTGCGCCGACGGCAATCAACCGAAAGATCAAAAGGTGAGTGAAGCTAAAAGCGTTACCGTGCAGCCGCCGCGGCCTAAGCCATGGGAGAAGACTTATGTTCTGCTGCCGTCTTTTGAGAAGGTGAAGGCCGATAAGGTGATGTATGCCCACGCTTCGCGGATCCTGCACCATGAAACCAACCCCGGCTGCGCGCGGGCGCTGATGCAAAAGCACGGCGATCGCTATATCTGGATCAACCCGCCGGCTATTCCGCTTTCTACCGAAGAGATGGACAGCGTGTTTGCGCTCCCTTACCAGCGTGTGCCTCATCCTTCCTACGGCAAGGCCCGCATTCCGGCCTATGAGATGATCCGCTTCTCGGTGAATATTATGCGAGGCTGTTTTGGCGGCTGCTCTTTCTGCTCTATCACCGAACACGAAGGCCGCATTATTCAGAGCCGTTCAGAGGACTCAATCATCAGCGAGATTGAAGCCATGCGCGACAGCGTGCCGGGTTTTACCGGCGTGGTATCCGATCTCGGTGGGCCAACGGCCAATATGTATATGCTGCGCTGTAAATCGCCGCGCGCCGAGCAAACCTGCCGCCGCCTGTCGTGCGTTTACCCGGAAATTTGCCAGCATATGGACACTAACCATCAGCCGACCATCGATCTCTATCGTCGTGCGCGCGATCTTCAGGGGGTGAAAAAGATCTTAATCGCCTCTGGCGTACGTTACGATCTGGCGGTGGCCGATCCGCGCTATATCAAAGAGCTGGCTACTCATCACGTAGGCGGTTACCTGAAAATTGCCCCGGAACATACCGAAGAAGGGCCGCTGTCGAAGATGATGAAACCGGGGATGGGCAGCTATCACCGCTTTAAAGAGCTGTTTGATACCTATTCGAAGCAAGCTGGCAAAGAGCAGTATCTGATCCCATACTTTATCTCCGCGCATCCGGGGACGCGTGATGAGGATATGGTGAATCTTGCCCTGTGGCTGAAGCAGCACCGATTCCGCCTCGATCAGGTACAGAACTTCTATCCGTCGCCGCTGGCTAACTCCACCACCATGTATTACACCGGCAAAAATCCGTTGAGCAAGGTGAGCTATAAAAGCGAGGACATCGTCGTGCCTCGCGGTGACCGCCAGCGCCGTCTCCATAAGGCTCTGCTGCGCTATCACGATCCGGCTAACTGGCCGCTGATTCGCGAGGCGCTGGAGGCTATGGGTAAAAAACACTTAATCGGCGGCAGACGTGAATGCCTGGTGCCTTCCCCGACCCTTGAGGAGATGCGTGAAGCCCGCAGGAATGCGCGTCACGCCCGCCCGGCGCTGACGAAGCATACCCCGCTTGCGCACCAGCGCCGTCCGGCAGCAGCAGGAAAGAGGAAGCCGCATGTGAAGTAACGGCGTGCCTTCATGCCGCTGTCATTTTTTTCTGCGACAAAGAGAAGTGGGAATCCCTGTCCGCCGGGTCCGGTGTTAAGCTGCCCGGCGGCCTCTTTGCTGAAATGAGAAATGAACATGTCTAACCCGCTGTACGTTTTTGACCTCGACCACACCCTGATAGACGCCGATTGCAGCACCCTCTGGAGCCGCTTTCTTTCCCGCGAAGGGCTGATAAAAGATCCTGATTATCTTGCCAAAGAGCACAAGCTGATGCTCGACTATCAGCGTGGTGAAATGAACATTCACGAATACGTTGGCGTGACGCTGGCCCCGCTGGCAGGTATGACAATTCCCGATGTTGATACGCTGGTGGCCCGCTGTGTAGAAACTGATGTTCTGCCGCTGGTTTACCCTGAGGCGAAGCGCCTGATTGCGCAATTACGCGCCCAGGGTCAGCAGATGATGATTATCTCTGCGTCCGTTAGTCTGCTGGTGAAGGCCATTGCGCCACGGCTGGGCATTGAACACGCCATCGGTATCGACCTGGTGACGGGTAATAATGCCTACACCAGCGTGATAAGCGGCGTACCGAGCTATCAGGCAGGTAAAATCACCCGTCTGAAGGACTGGTTACAGGTGAACCCGGAGTACAGCGGGGAACTGACGTTTTATACCGACTCTATCAATGACTTACCGCTTTGCCTTGAGGCCGACAGAGTGCTGATGGTGAACCCTTGCCAGAAGCTTGCCGCTCAGGGCGCGCGCTACGGCTGGCAAACGCTGAGCTGGTCTTTATAGCGGAACCGGGGCATGGAGAAAACCGTGCCCCGGATCAGAGGTTATTGCGGAGAATACAGCGGCACCGGTTTCCCGGTGATATAGCGGCGGCGAAGCCAGGCAGAAATAGTATCCATCGCCATCACCACGCAGACCAGGATCAAAGTAATAAACATCACTACATCCCAGTTCCACAGCCGCATGTTTTCTGCATACACCAGGCCCACGCCGCCGGCCCCGACAAAGCCCAGCACCGCCGCCGAGCGGGTGTTAGATTCAATCTGATACAGGCTGAGGGAGAGAAATGTCGGGAAAGATTGGGTGAAAATCCCGAAGCGGTGCTTCTGAATTCCCGCCGCACCCACGGCGGTTAATCCCCGACTCGGAGAGCGCTCTACCGCTTCGTGCCCCTCGGCATACAGCCTGCCCAGTAAGCCGGTATCCTGCATGATAATTGCCAGCACGCCTGCCAGCGGGCCAAGCCCCACGGCACGCACAAATATCAGCCCCCAAATCGCCATATCAATGCCGCGCAGCAGGTCAAACAGGCGGCGCACCAGCAGCGCAATGATTCTTGCCACCGGGCCCTGCATAATATTGCGGGCGGCAAAGAACGACAGCAGCAGCGCCAGCACCGTGGCGGTGAGCGTCCCGGCAAAAACAATGGCGAGCGTAATGGCGATTTGCGAGAAGTAATAGGCGAACGGCCAGTTAACAAAGTCATGCCAGACAAACATGCGCAGGAAATAGCGCCCAAGCTGAGTCATGCCGGCAAGGATTTGCCCGGAGTCGATGCCGAAAGTGAAGAAGAACCAAACGTAGTAGCCGAGAATGGCTACGGCCAGAAGCCCGATGTGGCGCAAATAGCGCCCCTGCATCCGATAAAGTTCACGGTGCTGCTCACGGCTTTTAGCGATATCCGGTGTTGCCTGTGAAATACTCATTTTTTCCCCTCCAGAACCCAGCGGCGCAGCCTGCCGGACAGGACATCGAGGATAGAAACCACCACAATAATCAGCAGCAGGGTGATGCTGACCTGATCGTAGCGATCGAGTTTAATGTTGGTCATCAGCTCCTGGCCGATCCCGCCTGCGCCAACGAGGCCGAGAATGGTGGAGGAGCGGAAGTTAATCTCAAAGCGCATAAAGCTGTAGGACAGGAAGATAGGTTTCACCTGTGGCCACAGGGCGAAGCGCACGCGCTGAAGTGGTGTGGCACCGCAGGCCACCAGGCCGCGCACAGGTTTGTCGGACGCGCTTTCGATAGCTTCATAAAACAGCTTGGTCAGGCTGCCGATAGTATGTAGCGCAAGCGCCAGAAACCCCGGAATAGCCCCGATCCCGAAGGCCATCACGAACATAACCGCCCACGCCAGTTCTGGCATGGTTCTCAGGAAAGCGACCGAGGCGCGAACGCCGAAGCGCACAACGGGCGGCGTCCAGGTATTGCCGGCGGCGAGAAACGCCAGTACGGCTGCAATACAGGTCGAAACCAACGTCGAAGCCAGCGCCAGCTGCAGAGTTTCCCAAATCAGCGGGAGCTGGATAGGCAGGCGATATCCCCAATAGGCCAGCGAACCTTTGGTATGAACGTCGGCCAGCAGAACCGGGAGGTGCAGCGTCGGCAGGGTTTCAAACATGTAGTCGAGGAAGTTGGGCAGCGATTGCCAGATGGTGGTCAGGCTGAACTCAGCGATATGACCGGCGGTAAGATACAGGCCTACCAGCAGCAAGGACCAAATCAGCGTGTCGCGCTTTTGGCGCATTCTGACCTGGTGATAGTAACGTTCAAATTCCGTATTCAACATCATCACTTATTATCCGGTTTGTTTCCGGTGACGGGTTGCCCCGTCCTGATAAAAAAGCACCCAGGCAGCCTGCCAGGGTGCGATTTTTTATGCGGCGTGCAGCAATTAGCGAGCGCTAACCAGCTCACGCTTCATGTCGATGATCTGCTGGAAGTCAGCCACCGAAGCCGGGCCGATGTGCTGGGTGCCGCCCATCGCCTTCACGAAGCAGCCGTGATCTTCTTTATCCAGTTTTTTCACCGCATCAACCACTTTGGCCTTAAAGTCAGCTGGCAGCTTGTTGCTGACCAGGATCGGGCCGTTCGGGATCAGTGGCGAAGTCCAGATGATGCGGATCTGCTTCATCAGGTCAGGATGATCCATGCGGATCAGGCGGTTGAACGCCCCGGCGGTGTAACCGTCGTTATAGTCGCCAACCATTGAAGCCCAGGTCACCGCGCCAGCAAACTGGCCGTTCAGCACGCCCAGGATGTCCTGTTCGTGGCCACCGGAGAAGGTAATGCTGGAGAAGAAGTTGTTGTACTTGTTATCCGCGTTGCCGCCGAGTTTCTGTTTGAACTCGTGGTTAGGGATCAGGTAGCCAGAGGTGGAGTCTGGATCTGCGAAGCCGAAGGATTTCCCTTTCAGATCTTCGATGGTTTTGTACGGGCTGTCGGCTTTCACGATCACCACAGAGCGGTAGCCGCGGGACTGATCTTTATCGTCAACCGCGATGCCAACGATATCCACCGCTTTCGGGTCGTTCATGTACACCGAAGCGTAGGAAGAAGGGGACATGCTCAGCACCAGGTCGACTTTACCGCCGATCAGGCCCTGAATAACGCCAGAGTAGTCAGAAGAGTTACGCAGTTTAGTGTCGACATTCAGTTCTTTATCCATGAACTGCTTCACACACTGGTTATCACCAATTTGCTGGGTCGCATTCTGCCCGCCGAGGATCCCGAGGTTCAGTTCGCGCGGCTGGTCAGCAGCCATAGCGTGGCCTGCAATCACAAGGCCAGTAATCACTGCAGATAAACGTAATGCGCCAGTCAGTTGCTTTTTCATTATCATTGCCTGTGTTGTATCAATTGGAGAGAGAATTAATGCACTTGATTGATTTCATCGCCGTACAAAAGATGCAGCACGTCGTCCGTTAACATCGACGGATGACCGTCAAACACGATATTTCCTTTTGCAACCCCGATAACGCGGGTGCAGTACTCCTTCACCAGTTCGATGGAATGCAGGTTCACCATCACGCTGATGCCTTGCTCACACACTTCACGCAGCACTTTCATGATGCGTTGGGTATTTTTCGGGTCGAGGGAGGCTACCGGCTCATCGGCCAGCAGAATGCTTGGGTTTTGCATCAGCGCGCGGCAAATGGCTACGCGCTGCATCTGGCCGCCGGATAGGTTCTCGGCGCGCTGCAGGGCATGGGGCAACATGTTCATCCACTCCAGAAGTGAAATCGCGCGGGCGCGGTCTGACTCAGAGAAGACTTTAAACAGGGATTTCAGCGTGGAGGTCTGGCTCAGACGCCCCAGCAGCACGTTAGTCAGCACGTCCAGTCTGGGGACCAGGCAGAAGTCCTGGAAGATCATGCCGCATTCGGTGCGCCACTGGTTCAGAGCGCGACCGCTGAGTTTAGACACATCGTGCGGCATCCCGACTTCCGGAAAGCTGAGGATCTCGCCCGACGTGGCAGAATGCGTACCGTTAAGGATATGCAGCAGCGTGGATTTGCCCGCGCCTGAACGGCCAATCACGCCCACCAACTCACCGGCATGCAGGTCGAAGTTGATGTCGTGCAGCACGGTCTGGTGCGAGTTATAGGCCTTACTCAGGCTCTTAACGCTCAAGACTTTTCGTCCCGGAGCTGACGCAAACTGCGGCAACGACTCCAGGTCAGAGTTGGTAACTACGGCATGGGATCTGTTCATAACCATTCCAAATGAGTTAGCGAAGCTGGCCCTATTTATAGTGGTGTTGTGTGACTTTTTGATTACGGATAAAAGAACAAATAATGAACGCCGAGAAAATTCACTCGGCGATCATACTGATGTGTTACACGTAGAAACCGCTGGGGCGGGGGATGTGCAGGAAATAAAAAAACCACCCGGCCGGTTAAGGCGACGGGTGGTTTGGGGCAGAAAAGAGAAGCCGGGCTTAGCCGACAAACACGTCCGGGTCTGGCCCAAGGCGTTTGCCGCTGTCGAGCTTCGCAATCTCAGCCAGCTCTTCTTTGTCCAGACGGAAGTCGAACACGTCAAAGTTTTCAGCAATACGGGCGGGCGTGACCGATTTAGGGATAACGACCAGTCCGCTATCGAGGTGCCAGCGAATCACGACCTGAGCCGGGGTTTTACCGTATTTGTCCGCTAAATCACGAATGATTTTCTGATCAAACACGCCTTCACCGCCCTGCGCCAGCGGGCTCCAGGACTCCGTCTGGATCTTATGGGTTGCGTTCCAGGCGTGAAGCTGGCGCTGCTGCAGCAGAGGATGCAGCTCAATCTGGTTGATTACCGGGCTAACGCCGGTTTCGTCGATCAGCCGCTGGAGGTGATTAATATTGAAGTTACACACCCCGATACTTTTCGCCAGACCCTCTTTTTGCAGCTCAATCAGTCCTTTCCAGGCTTCAAGATAATGGTCTTTGCTCGGCACCGGCCAGTGCAGCAGGTAGAGATCGACAAAGTCGAGCTGCAGCTTCTCAAGGCTGTCTTCCAGCGCCTGACGCGGGCGTTGCTGGTCGCTGTTCCAGAGCTTGGTGGTAATAAACAGGTCGTCACGGGCAACGCCTGAGCTTTTCAGCGCGTCGCCCACGCCGTCCTCGTTTTTGTAGGCGGCGGCGGTGTCAATGGAGCGGTACCCCACCTCCAGCGCTTTCTCAATGGCTGTCCTGACCTCGGCGTTACTGGCCTGCCAGACGCCGAGCCCAAGCTGCGGCATCACTTTGCCATCCTGGAGTTTAATTAAGGTTGGATGAGTCATGCGTATCTCCTTAATAGTGCGAAAAACACCGGGCAAGCCCGGTGTCAAATGACGGACAAAGCGGAGAAAAGCGTGGTTTTCCCCGCTTTGTGGTTAGCAGCCGAAAATCAACGGATTGATTTTCCGGGTTCATTTCCGGGTACGAAAGGGCGTTTTTCTGTTTGCCTGAGTTGTGTTAGAGAACGAAACACCGGGCAAGCCCGGTGTAAGATTTGTATTAAGTCTAGTCGAAACTCAGGCAACTAAAGCGCCAACCTGGATTCTCTTAGCGAGCCGCTTCGTAAATGCGACGGCTAACGTCCAGCGTGATGTCCTGATGTTCACCCAGCTTAGTCATGCCTTTTTCTTCCAGTTTCACCAGCAGAGCAGGGATGGAGCTGCCGTCCAGGCCGTAGGCGGACAGGCGAGTCGCGGTACCCATTTTTTCGAAGAAATTGCGGGTCGCTTCGATAGCCGCATCAATACGCTCTTCTTCGCTGCCGGAGGTGATGTTCCAGACGCGCTCGGCGTATTGCAGCAGTTTGGCCCGCTTCTCGTTGCGTTTTTCATTCATCAGAGAAGGCAGAACCACCGCCAGCGTTTGGGCATGATCCAGGCCATGCATCGCAGTCAGTTCGTGGCCCAGCATATGGGTCGCCCAGTCCTGCGGCACGCCAGCCCCGATCAGACCATTCAGCGCCATCGTTGCAGCCCACATCACGTTCGCACGCACGTCATAGTTTTCCGGATCTTTCAGCGCTTTCGGGCCATCTTCGATCAGCGTCAGCAGAATGCCTTCAGCAAAACGGTCCTGAACTTTGGCGTTAACCGGGTAAGTCAGGTACTGCTCGATGGTGTGAACAAAGGCATCCACCACGCCGTTAGCAACCTGCTTAGGCGGCAGGGTGTAGGTGTAAACCGGATCCAGAACCGCAAATACAGGCTGAACGAAGTCAGACATAAACGCCTGTTTGTCGCCGGTTGAGCGGCGGGAAACTACCGCACCTTTGTTAGACTCTGAGCCGGTTGCAGGCAGCGTCAGCACGGAACCCATTGGGATTGCGCTTTTTACGTCGTTACCGCGGGTCAGCAGAATGTTCCACGGATCGATATCCTGCGGATAATGCGCCGCTGCAGCGATGAATTTAGTCCCGTCGAGTACGGAGCCACCGCCGACTGCCAGCAGGAAAGTCACGTTTTCTTTACGCGCAATGTCTACGGCTTTCATCAGCGTTTCATAGGACGGGTTAGGTTCGATGCCGCCAAACTCCAGCACGTCGAGGCCTTTCAGCGCATCTTTAACCTGGCCCAGTACGCCAGTTTTAATCACGCTGCCGCCGCCGTAGGTAATCAGTACGCGAGCATCCGCTGGGATCTGGTCACGCAAGTCTGCCAGGGAGCCTTTACCAAACAGGATGCGGGTTGGGGTATGAAGATTGAAGTTATTCATGATGGGTTTCCCGTTCGTTAGATGAGTCACATTGCTAAATCTGATGGCGCTTATTGTGGTCCGCCACCCTGCCTCTCTCAATGCATATTCCTGCCTTTATCTTGCCTGTTTCTCCAAACGACTGGAGAAATCGCAGAATCCATCGCACACTGTAAGCCGGATAAAAAGCGCCGTGGAGACGTAAGTAATGAACCGCCAGGCTATCTGCCAGCAGCTGACGGATAAAATCAATCAGCTGATTTTAAAAGAAAAGAGTGATGTATTTTTTGATGGCGTACGGCTGATGTACGGCACCAAACCGATGGCGCGTACCCCGGTCATGTATGAGCCGGGCATTGTTTTTCTCTTTTCGGGTCATAAAACGGGTTATCTCAATGACCGCGTGTTCCGCTATGACGCCAACGAATACCTGCTCCTGACGGTGCCCTTGCCCTTTGAGTGCGAGACCTTTGCGACGGCCGATGTCCCGCTCGCCGGGATGCGCGTGAAGGTGGATATCCAACAGCTTCAGGATCTGTTGATGGACATCGGTGAAGACGATCTCTTCCGCCCGCAGTCCTGTACTGACGGGATAAACTCTGCCGAACTGTCGGAAGAAATTCTTTGCGCTGCAGAGCGGTTACTGGACGTGTTAGACCGTCCTCTTGATGCCCGGGTGCTGGGCAAGCAGATTATCCGCGAGATCCTCTATCACGTCCTGACGGGGCCTAGCGGCGGGGCGCTACTGGCGCTGGTAAGTCGTCAGACTCATTTTAGTCTGATAAGCCGGGTGCTGCGCCGAATTGAAAATCAGTACACCGAAAACCTGTCGGTGGATCAGCTGGCGGCCGAGGCCAACATGAGCGTTTCAGCTTTCCATCATAACTTTAAGTCGGTGACCAGCACTTCGCCGCTGCAATATCTGAAAACTTACCGTCTGCATAAGGCAAGAATGCTCATGCTGCACGACGGGATGAAGGCAAGCGCGGCGGCTATTCGCGTGGGCTACGAGAGCGCTTCTCAGTTTAGCCGGGAGTTTAAGCGGTATTTTGGCGTGACGCCGGGGGAAGATATGGCGCGGATGCGGGTTATCTAATGGCGTGAAAGCGAAGAGCGAATAAGCCGGGCTTATCCGCTCTTTCTGCAGCAGGCGTGATTAGGCGGCGCTAACCTTTTTTTTCAGTACCACAAACAACGTGCCGACGAGCCCAACAACCAGCAGGGCAACCGGCAAAATCATCAGGAAGGTCATCACCTGATCTTCATGGCGCTTCACAAAGGGGATCATGCTGAGTGCGTAGCCAAGGCTAATCACAACGCCGACCCATAGCAGGCCGCTCAGCCAGTTAAAGAACTGAAAACGACGGTTACTGAGGCCAGAAATACCCGCCATGGTAGGCAGAAGAGTACGCACAAACGCCAGGAAGCGACCCGCGAGCAGCGCCAGCAGTCCGTGGCGGTCAAACATTTGCGTGGCGCGCTGGTGGTACTGGGTTGGCAACTGCTTAAGCCAGCCCTTCACCGTGCGGGTATTGCCGAGCCAGCGCCCTTGTAAATAGCTAAGCCAGCAGCCCAGACTGGCGGCGATGGTTAAGATCACCAGCGTCGGCACAAACCCCATCACACCTTTGGCGATAAGCGCCCCCGCCAGCAGCAGCAGGCTATCGCCCGGCAGAAAGGAAGCGGGAAGCAGTCCATTTTCCAGAAACAGCGTTGCAAACATGACGCAATAGACAATGCCAATCACATGGGGGTCGGCCAGCGCGGCAAAATCGTGATGCCAAAGCGCCTCGACAATATTTTGTATAACAGCCATAGGTATTCCTGTGGAACCGCTTATTGAGTTCGCCCTGAGTATTGCACCCGCAACTTAGGCTCACCTTAATTTCTACACATTGTACTGCTAAAATGTTCGCGACACCTTGATCCCAGGCTCAACAAAATACCGATAATGGCAAAAAAGCGTTCCACGGTTACCTGTAAACGGAATTTTTAGGCAATACGCTGGAAACCTGCTTCCAGATCGGCAATCAGATCGTCCACGTTTTCCAGGCCAATGTGAAGGCGAACCAGGGTGCCGCTAAAGTCGACGCCGCCTGCCGGGCGGATCTCCGCCAACTCCTCAGGCTGATTAGCGAGAATAAGCGATTCATAGCCGCCCCAGGAATAGGCCATGCTGAAATACTCGAAATGATTGAGGTACTGTTCATACTCTTCATCGCTGAGCCGTTTTTTCAGCACAAACGAGAACAGCCCGCTGCTGCCTGTAAAATCACGTTTCCAGAATTCATGCCCTTTACTGCCCGGAAGCGCCGGGTGATTCACTCTTTCTACCTGAGGATGCTTTGCCAGCCATTCGGCCACTTTCAAGCTGCTCTCATGGTGCTGGCGCAGGCGTACACCCAATGTGCGAATACCGCGGCTGGTCATATAGGCGGTGTCTGCATCCAGCATTTGCCCCATCAGATAGGCGTTCTCGCGCAGCTGATCCCAACATCGGGCATTAGATACCGCGGTGCCGACCATCGCATCCGAATGGCCAATTAAATATTTGGTTCCCGCCTGAATTGAGATGTCGATGCCAAACTCTAGTGCCTTAAACAGCACGCCAGCCGCCCAGGTATTGTCGATCATGATGATAGCGTCAGGTGCAACGCGCCTTACCGCCGTGACAATGGCCGGGATATCGTGGACTTCCATCGTAATGGAACCGGGGGATTCCAGAAAAACGACTTTCGTGTTCGGTTGAATCAGGTCGGCAATGCCGGCGCCAATTCCTGGTGCGAACCAACCTGTGCTGACCCCGAGCTTTGAAAGAATTTTGGTACAGAAGTCCTGCGTTGGCTCATAGGCCGTTTCGGTCACCAGAACGTGATCGCCCTGTTCGACAAAGGCCAGAATCGTATTGGCCACCGCAGCGGCTCCACAGGGGAAGAGGGCACAGCCCGCGCCGCCTTCCAGTTCACACATCGCTTCCTGCAACGAGAAATGGGTCAGGGTGCCGCGGCGGCCATAGAACAGCTCGCCCTTAGCGCGATTAGCGGTGGCCTGCTTTTTGGCCTCAACGCTTTCAAAGACGAGGGAAGAGGCGCGCTGGATAACGCTGTTAACCGAACCCTGAGTAAACTTCTTGCTGCGCCCGGCGTTGACCAGCGCCGTTTCGATGTGTTTTTCCGCCATTTCCTGCCCCGTTTAACCATCTGGATGTCTGGACGTAAATTAACACAAAATGCGCAAAGGGCATCATGGCGTTTTTTCAGGTTGGCTAAAAAAGTCATCATTTCGCCAGGGCGTGGCTTTTCCTGCGTAAGCGCAAGGAATGCTTCAACAATTTCCGGCAGTCTGTAAATACTAATGAGAACGACTATCAATTCGATAGTTTTTTGATATATTAGTCTCAGTTTTGACATTTATTTCTCGCTGGAGCGTAAGACGTGACGAGTAACCTGATGCAGACGGATCTGTCCGTTTGGGGTATGTACCAACATGCTGACATCGTAGTGAAGATTGTGATGATTGGCCTGATTCTGGCCTCTGTTGTCACCTGGGCTATCTTTTTCAGTAAGAGCGTGGAGCTCATTACCCAGAAACGTCGCCTCAAGCGAGAGCAGCAGCAGCTGGCTAACGTGCGCTCCCTGAATGAAGCGAGCAGCACCGCCGAAGCGTTTGACAGCAAAAGCCTCAGCGCGCTGTTAATCAATGAAGCCCAGAACGAACTGGAGCTTTCTGCCGGCGTTGAAGATAACGAAGGCATTAAAGATCGTACCGGTTTCCGCCTTGAGCGCCGCGTGGCCGCCGTTGGGCGTCACATGGGCCGTGGTAACGGCTTCCTGGCCACCATCGGTGCGATTTCGCCGTTTGTCGGCCTGTTTGGTACCGTTTGGGGCATCATGAACAGCTTCATCGGTATTGCTCAGTCCCAGACCACTAACCTGGCTGTGGTTGCGCCGGGCATTGCAGAAGCCCTGCTGGCGACGGCAATTGGCCTGGTTGCCGCAATCCCGGCGGTAGTAATCTATAACATCTTCGCGCGTATGATAGGCAGCTACAAAGCGACCCTCAGCGATGTTGCCGCTCAGATCCTGCTGCTACAAAGCCGCGACCTGGACCTGGATGGCACCGCTCAACCGCGTCCGGTGCGTAATACCCAGCAACTGCGAGTAGGTTAATGCCCCATGGCGATGCGTCTGAACGAAAACCTCGATGACAATGGTGAAATGCACGAAATCAACGTTACGCCGTTTATCGACGTTATGTTGGTTCTGCTGATCATCTTCATGGTGGCGGCGCCGCTGGCAACGGTGGACGTGAAGGTTAACCTTCCGGCCTCCAGCAGTGAACCCCAGCCACGCCCTGAGAAGCCGGTTTACCTGTCGGTAAAAGCTGACCATTCGATGTTTATCGGTAATGACCCGGTAAGCAAAGAGTCGATGGTCAACGCGCTGATTGCTGCAACCGAAGGGAAAAAAGACACCACTATTTTCTTCCGCGCGGACAAAACGGTGGACTACGAAACGCTGATGGACGTAATGGATACACTGCACCAGGCAGGGTATCTGAAGATTGGCCTTGTTGGCCAGGAAGTCACTACAGCGAAGTAAGAGGGGCTGACTCTCATCCCGGCCCTCTTCCTCTTGGGAGAGGGTTAAAACGACTCAACTTTATTCTCTCCGTAGTTATTCCGTTCACCCGTAGATCGGTTTTCCCTATACGTTCAGAGCACGGTGAACGTGTCCGGGGGATAACGCCATCCCCCGAACAGCCCCGGCGCCCGGCAAGCTCATCGCCGCTGAAGCGGTAAACCCACCGGCCATCACCCAAACAGTCGGGGTCGTTCGCGATTCGTTCCCGACGATCGCTCTCTTTCGCTGCTCCCGGCAGCTCAACCCCGCCTGAGTTGGGTCATAACCGGGGGCGATGAGAGCCGGGAACAAATCTTCCCCTCACCCCAGCCCTCTCCCCAAAGGGGCGAGGGAGAAAACAACAGCTATGGGAAACATTGTTTATTCCCTCTCCCTTCCAGGGAGAGGGTGAGGGTAGGAAGCGACTGTGACTTTCAGAATTGCTGCGTGTTTAAAGCGAGGCACGGTTCCGGCTTAAATCGCCTCCGTTTTCTCTCCGACTGGTCAGGGGCCGGGCGTCGGGAACGGCCGGAGGCTGAGAGCGTCGGGAACGCGTCTCAGCCGACCCAGGACTGGGAGATAAAACGGAGGTCTGCCGCTTTAGCGGTCGATTTATTTGGCCGGGAGTCCGGGGTCTCGGGGGAGTGACGGTGACTTCCCCGAGTCGTTCACCGGTTCGGTGATGGCATGTAAAACAGAACTGAAAGTGAACGGAACCTTAGCTGAACCTTCATAGAGCGTATTTGTGACTAACAGACAGGCAAAGAGAGAAACCGTTAAATTTTATTACTCTTTAAATTCCCTCGCCCCACTTGGGAGAGGGCCAGGGGGAGAGGCCAACCTCACTCACAGCGTAGAACTCTTCCACGTCTTTTCCGCCAGGCCACGGGTCATCGACAACGTCTGGGCCTCTTGCTCTTTCAGGCGCTGATAATGCCCTTCCAGCCGCTTAATAATTTGCTCTTTAAGCTTCGGGTGATGGCTGAGGATCTCCTCCAGCACGGCACCATACACTTCTTCTTTGGCGCGCCACGGGAAAATTTCACGACGGTTCATCCATTTCAGGTCGATGAGTGCCGAAGTAATATCCGTGATTTCCTGCGTATTACGGGTGATATTTTCATTTTTAAGGCGAATCAGAATAGCTATATTTTTACTTAACGTAAATTCATGGTCTTTATTTTCATCAGGGCTAATTAGCACTGGTTGTTTTTTTATAGGTTCTGCCACAGCACTACTCCTCAATTGAATAACATAATGGCCAGGGTTTTTCCTGGGTCATTTGATTAACCCAAATTTCCTGTTCCTTGCTACTCACCCAGGCGGTTTTGTCTTCGATAAGCATCTGTAAGTCGGCGGCGCTAATAAGTTCTTTTTCAACCAGTTCGCCAATCAGGGCGTGTAACGCCTCTATCCGGACCGCGCACAGCAGGCGTTCTTTAATATGGCGATCGGTTTCTTCAAGCAGGCGATTTTTGGCCTGCCCGGCGTAATGACTACCGCTCAGGATGTTTTTTTCCAGCGTTAAAATCTTATCCTGAACGACTTCCGGCGTGGTACTATTTTCAGCTTCTGCAGGGAGCGTTGAAGGTGCAACAACAGGATAGCGCCGTGGTAAGAAGTGTTCAGGCAGCATCGAATGTGATCCTTTGATATCGGTTCAATATTCAGGTTCAGAGATTCGCGATATGATGCCTCAATTCTAAAATAAAAAAAACAGGAGTTTCTTATGCACAGCATATTTTATTCTATTGTCACAATTTTGATTTTGTTATGCGCGGTGTTGGTTATGCGCAAAGAATTTAGCGCCTCAAATAATAAAAAGAATCGTGCTCCGGGTGAAATACAACCCATCACCTCTAGCGAAGAGCGTGAAGATTATTTCGGCATGTTGATGTCAAAAATTACGCCCAGCTATTATTGGCGTATTAACAGTGAGTATATTGATTTCACTCACGCCACAATTAAAAAAATGCGTATCGACGAACTGACTTCTCAGCCGGTTTTATTTAGCGCCCAGCGCCGCTGCAGTGATTTAAATTCGGCAGTATATAAATATTATGACAATATCAAAAAACGCTGTGCCGAGGGAGAGCAGGTGCCGTTATCGGATATTGAAGTACTGAACCTGCGCCAGTGTTTTAATGAGTTTAGCCGCGACGCTTATCCCGAACTGGTGGCGCTGGTGTGGCCGCAGTACCAGCGGCCGGAGATCGACCTGAACAACGTGTGAGCCTTGCAATTCTGTGCCTGGAGCCCATGCTTAAACGCCGAAATTCGCTATAATGACGGCCTTTTGATATTTCCAGACAGGACATTATGGAACGTTTTATTGAGAATGCGATGTACGCCTCGCGCTGGCTTCTGGCCCCGGTTTACTTCGGGTTATCTCTGGCTCTGCTGGCGCTGACGGTGAAGTTTTTCCAGGAGATCATTCACGTTCTCCCGAATATCTTCTCTATTGCGGAAGCCGACTTAATTCTGACGCTGCTCTCGCTGGTGGATATGGCGCTGGTAGGTGGCCTGTTGGTGATGGTGATGTTTTCCGGCTATGAGAACTTTGTCTCGACGCTGGATATTTACGAAGGTAAAGAGAAGCTGAGCTGGCTGGGGAAAATGGACTCCGGTTCACTGAAGAATAAAGTCGCGGCATCGATCGTGGCCATCTCCTCCATCCATCTGCTGCGTATTTTTATGGACGCTAAAAACGTGCCGGACAACAAACTGATGTGGTATGTGATCATCCACCTGACGTTTGTGCTGTCGGCATTTGTGATGGGCTATCTCGATAAGCTCTCCCGTAGCGCAAAGTATTAAATACTAAGCCCCTGTTTAACTGGGGCTTTTGCTTTTATTTATCCGACGACGCCTGCCACAAATTCAGTTCGCCATCCGCAACGTGGCGGTCAATTCTCTCCAGCTCTTCTGCCGTAAAGTTCATATTATCCAGCGCTTTTACGTTCTCTTGAAGCTGCTCCGGCCGGCTCGCGCCGATGAGCACTGAGGTGACCCGCTGGTCTTTCAGCAGCCAGCTTAGCGCCATTTGCGCCATCGTCTGGCCGCGCTGCTGTGCCATCTCGTTGAGCAAGCGCAGGCTGCTGAGGTTAGCTTCGGTCAGCATCTTTTCATTCAGCCCGCGAATTTTATTGCCTTCAACCTGCATCCTCGAACCTTCAGGAATACCGTTCAGGTATTTGCCGGTCAGCAGACCCTGGGCGAGCGGGGTAAAAGCGATGCAGCCGCTGCCGTTTTGCTGCAGGGTGTCCAGCAGACCGCTTTTATCTACCCAGCGGTTTAACAGGTTGTAGGAGGGCTGGTGAATAAGCAGCGGGATTTTCCATTCTCGCAGCAGATCGGCCATTTTTTGTGTTCTTTCGGAGGAGTAAGAGGAAATACCGACATAAAGCGCTTTCCCGCTTTGCACCGCGTGAGCCAGCGCGCTGGCCGTTTCTTCCATCGGCGTTTTTTCGTCCACTCGATGGGAATAAAAGATATCGACGTACTCCAGCCCCATGCGTCTCAGACTCTGATCCAAACTCGCCAGCAAATATTTGCGTGAGCCGCCGGAGCCATACGGACCTGGCCACATGTCATACCCCGCTTTGGTGGCGATAATCAGTTCGTCGCGGTAGCCGCTGAAATCCTGCTTTAACAGGCGGCCAAAGTTTTCTTCCGCTGAACCCGGAGGCGGCCCGTAGTTATTCGCCAGATCAAAATGCGTAATGCCAAGATCGAACGCGGTGCGCAGCAGATCGCGCTGGGACTCCAGCGGGCTTACGCCGCCGAAGCTGTGCCACAGGCCGAGAGAAAGGGCGGGCAGCTGCAGGCCGCTCTGGCCGCAGGCGCGATACTGCATAGATTGATAGCGTGACGGGCTGGCCTCGTAGGACATGGTGTCTCCTTGGGGTAAGAGTTATTTTTTTGAAACGCTGTTTTCATCTTAACCCTACGGAGACATTCGGCAATCCGAAAATCAGGCCTCCGGTGAAAGTGCGCTGTGGGGCGTGCCCTGAAAATACGCGAGCGCCACCATCAGCGACTGCACCAGACAAAGCGTGGCGGACTGCGAGCGGAAGGCATCGACCTGCGCCTCTTTCACCACGAAACACAGGTCGCTAAACGTCGCGAACGGGCTAATTTGGCTATCCGTAATCACTATCTGGCGGGCCCCGGCCTGCGCGGCAATTTCGCTTACCATCAGCGTTTCTTCGGCATACGGGGAGAAGCTTATCGACACCACAATATCTTTCGCTTTAACCCGGTTGACCTGTTCCCGCAGCATACCGCCAAGCCCGTCCAGCAGCACGGCGCGGCAATCCAGGTGGCTCAGGGCATAGGTCAGATAGGCCGCCACGCTAAAAGAACGGCGCAGGCCGACAACGTAGATGGTGTCGGCTTCGGCCAGCAGTTCAACCGCACGCTGCAGCATTGCTGGTTCGGTGCGGGCGGCCAACTGCTGCAGCGCCTGAGCATTTGAGCGAGCAAACTCCTGCAAAATATCCAGCGGCGTTTCCGGCACGGCTTCGCTGCCCAGCTCACGGAACAGCCTCGCCCGATCCGTGTAGCTTGCCGTCTCTTCCACCAAATTCATGCGAAATAGCTGTTTCATTTCGTTGAACCCGCTGAAATCAAAAGCGTTGGCAAAGCGGATAAGCGTTGAGGGCGGCACTTCCGCCCGTTCGGCAATGGCGGCCACGGTATCAAATGCCACGCTGTTGGTGTTATCCAGCACGTAGCGGGAGACCTGCTGCAGCCTTTTGCTCAGGCTGTCGTAGCGGTCGCGGATCTGCTGCTGGAGTTCGCTCAGGGTTGTTGCCGTGGTCAATTTGCCATCCTCAAAAGTAATTGCTGAAACGTATTTAAGCGTAGTACCGCCAAAAATGAAACAGATGCACCAAATCTGACTGAGGCTGAAACGTCTCTGAGTTCTCAGTCTTTGCACATCATTCTGCGGGTTAACATAAAAACGAAGTATTGATCACAATAATCAACATTTATTTTATTTCAACTTAAAATGGAATGTTTGTTTCATATAGAGTGTGCAGGAGACAACCCTAACAGCAAGAGGCCAGAGATGGAGACGGTAGCGAATTTTATCCACGGTGAATGCGTCGCGGGCGAAGGCCAGCGGGTACAGGCGATCTTCAACCCGGCAACCGGCGCGCAGATCCGCCAGGTCGCCATGAGCACGGCCAGGCAGACCGAGCAGGCCATTGCCGCCGCCCAGCAGGCGTTTCCGGGCTGGGCCCGCCAGTCTCCGCTGAAGCGCGCCCGCGTGATGTTCCGCTTTAAAAGCCTGCTTGAGGAACATATGGACAGCCTGGCGAAGCTCATTAGCGAAGAGCACGGCAAAGTCTATTCTGACGCGGTGGGAGAGCTGACCCGCGGCCTCGAAGTGGTGGAGTTTGCCTGCGGCATTCCGCATCTGCAAAAGGGGGAGCACTCAGCTAACGTGGGCACGGGCGTTGATAGCCATTCGCTGATGCAGCCGCTTGGCGTTTGCGCGGGGATCACGCCGTTTAACTTCCCGGCCATGGTGCCGATGTGGATGTTCCCAATCGCGCTGGCGACCGGGAATACCTTTGTTCTGAAGCCGTCGGAAAAAGATCCGTCGCTGTCGCTGCGGCTTGCTCAGTTGTTGAAGGAAGCCGGGCTGCCGGATGGTGTGTTTAACGTGGTGCAGGGCGATAAAGAAGCCGTGGACGTATTGCTGACCGACCCAAGAGTTCAGGCCGTCAGCTTTGTTGGCTCGACGCCTATCGCCGAGTACATCTACCAGACCGCCTCCGCCCACGGCAAGCGCTGCCAGGCGCTGGGTGGGGCGAAAAACCACTGCATTTTAATGCCGGATGCTGACCTGGAAATGGCGACCAACGCCATTATGGGGGCGGCTTTTGGTGCCGCCGGAGAACGCTGTATGGCGCTCTCGGTGGTGGTCGCCGTGGGGGATGAAACCGCAGAGGCACTGTGCGCGGGGCTGGAAAAGCAGCTTGCTACGCTGCGCGTTGGGCCAGGCCTTGGGCATGAGCCGGAAAACGAAATGGGGCCGCTGATTTCCGCCCCGCACCGGGCTAAAGTGCTGGGCTATATTGATAGCGGAGAACAGCAGGGCGCTACGCTACGGGTGGATGGGCGAGGCCTCAGGCTGGCAGGCCACGAAGGCGGCTATTTTGTTGGCCCTACGCTGTTTGACCATGTCACTTCGGAGATGACCATTTATAAAGAAGAGATCTTCGGTCCGGTGCTGAGCGTGGTGCGCGTGCCGGATTACGCCAGCGCCCTGGATCTTATTAACAAACACGAATACGGCAACGGCACGGCGATTTTTACCCGTGACGGCGGCACAGCAAGACGCTTTACCGAAGAAGTCCTGGTGGGCATGGTTGGCGTGAACGTGCCTATCCCGGTGCCGATGGCTTTCCACAGCTTTGGCGGCTGGAAACGTTCCATCTTCGGGCCGCTGAACGTGCACGGCAGCGATGGCGTGCGTTTCTATACGCGCATGAAAACCGTCACCGCCCGCTGGCCGGAAACCAGCCACCAGCAAGGCTCTGCGTTCTCGATGCCGACGCTGGGCTAAGGGGAGGAAAGATGACAACACAACGCATGACCATGGCGCAGGCGCTGGTCAGGTTTTTAAACCAGCAGTACGTTGAAATCGACGGGCAGGAGCAGCCGTTTATAGAAGGCGTAATGACCATTTTCGGGCACGGCAACGTGCTCGGTCTTGGGCAGGCGCTGGAGGAAGACCCCGGCCACCTGAAGGTGCATCAGGGCTGTAACGAGCAGGGTATGGCGCATATCGCCACCGGTTTCGCGAAACAGCACCGGCGGCAGCGTATCTATGCCGTGAGCTCATCCGTAGGGCCAGGGGCAGCCAACATGGTGACTGCCGCCGCAACGGCCACCGCCAACCGCATTCCGCTGCTGTTATTGCCCGGCGACATATACGCCAGCCGCCAGCCGGACCCGGTGCTCCAGCAAATCGAGCAGTATCACGACCTCAGCATCAGCACCAACGACTGCTTCCGACCGGTGTCCCGCTACTGGGACAGAATCAACCGCCCTGAACAGCTGATGAGCGCCATGATTAGCGCCATGCGAGTGCTTACTAACCCAGCGGATACCGGTGCGGTAACGATTTTCCTGCCGCAGGACGTGCAGGGGGAAGCCTGGGATTACCCGCAAAGCTTCTTTGAAAAACGGGTGCATCATATCGAGCGCCGGCCACCGGATGAAAATCGCCTGCAGGCCGCGCTAAAGCTGATTAGCGGCAAGCGTCGCCCGCTGGTTATCTGCGGCGGCGGGGTTCGTTATTCCGGTGCGCATCGGGCTTTGCAGGATTTTGTGGAGGGCTTCGGGCTACCGTTCGCCGAAACGCAGGCCGGGAAAGGTGCGATTGTAAGCGAGCACTCACTTAATCTGGGGGGAATCGGCGTGACGGGGGGCCTGGCGGCAAACCTGCTGGCTCCGCAGGCGGATTTAATCATTGGCGTGGGCACCCGGCTGACCGACTTTACCACCGGTTCCAAATCGCTGTTTTCACCTGAGGCCGACTTCCTGCTGCTGAACGTGGCTGAATTCGACGCCCTGAAGCTGGACGCCACGCCGCTGGTGGCCGATGCCCGGCTTGGGCTCGAGCAGCTGACTTCCGGCCTGCATCAGGCTGGCTATCACGCGGCCTGGCAGGACGAAGCCGCTCACGCTAAAGCGGTCTGGCGGGATGAATGCCAGCGGCTGTGGGCGCGGCAATGGCAGCCTGGAGAACCCCCGGAAGTGGCGGGCCATCTGGATGAAACGTTGCGGGAATACAGCCGCGAATTGGGGACATCATTGACCCAAACCCGCGTGCTGGGCCTGGTGAACCAGCATATTGAAGATGACGCCATTGTGGTGGGCGCGGCGGGATCGCTACCGGGGGATTTACAGCGCCTGTGGCAGGTAAAAACGCCGGACAGCTATCATCTGGAATACGGTTACTCGTGCATGGGCTACGAGATAGCCGCGGCGGTAGGGGCAAAGCTCGCGCAGCCAGGACAGCCGGTGTATGCGATGGTGGGGGATGGTTCTTACCTGATGCTGCATTCCGAGCTGCAAACCGCCGTCCAGGAAGGGATAAAAATCACCATTTTGCTGTTTGATAACGCGGGGTTCGGCTGCATCAATAACCTGCAAATGGGCCATGGAATGGGCAGTTATGGCACCGAAAATCGCCAGCGGGATCCGCACAGCGGCAGGCTGGATGGCCCGCTGGTGAAGGTGGACTTTGCCCAAAATGCCGAAAGCTACGGCTGCAAAGCCTGGCGGGTCAACAGCGAGTCTGAGCTGCTTGCCGCGCTGGAAGCGTCCCGTCAGGAGCCTGGCCCAACGCTGCTGGACATTAAAGTGCTGCCTAAAACCATGACCCACGATTACGAAGCCTGGTGGCGCACCGGAGATGCCCAGGTGTCGCGCTCGAGCGCCGTGGCTGATGCCGCTGACCAAACCGCGGCTAAGCTCAAACGCGCCCGTCAGTACTAACTTTTTAGCATTCCGTCAGGTCATCTGGCGGAATGTTTATTTCATTTGTGTCTTATTTTCCTCCCGCTCTTCAGCATGGGCGCGCTCTCCCTCTCAAATCCCTTCTCTGTGCAGGTTTTAATTCACTCCGTGTTGTGATTTTGCTAACAAAACACAGCCGATAAATTATCAAAATGTTAACCTCTGCGCAAAAATGAAACTTTCACTCTGCATTAAAATGAAATAAATGTTTTATTTAAGGCGTCGTTATTCAGCTGCATGTGAAGGCCGGAACACCCGGCTCATGACCCTACTGCAACACCACTTTCGGGAGCCGCCATGTTTAACATTGCTTTACTGGGCGCGGGCCGTATCGGCCAAATCCACGCCGCCAATATTGCCGCCCATCCCCATTCCACCCTTTGGTCCGTTGTTGACCCTAATGCAGAAAACGCCGCGCGCATCGCCGAAAAATACCAGGCGCGCCAGCAGAGCGTTGCCCAGGCGATGAGCGATCCGGAGGTTCATGCGGTGCTGATCGCCTCGGCAACCGATACCCACGCCGACCTGATTGAGCTTGCCGCCAAACACGGCAAAGCGATTTTCTGCGAAAAGCCGGTACACCTGGATCTGGCCCGCGTGCGCGACTGCCTGAAAGTTGTAAAAGCCCATAACGTGCCGCTGTTTATCGGCTTTAACCGCCGCTTTGACCCGCAGTTCCGCAGGCTGAAAAACGAAGCGCTGCAGGGGCGTATCGGCACGACGGAATCGCTGGTGATCATCTCCCGCGACCCGTCCCCGCCGCCTGCTGAATATGTCCGTGTCTCCGGCGGCATGTTCCGCGACATGACCATTCACGACTTTGATATGGCCCGCTTCATCATGGGCGAAGAGCCTGTTTCGGTGTACGCGCAGGGCAGCAACCTGGTGGATCCGGCGATTGGCGCCGCGGGCGACATCGACACCGCTTTTATTGTCCTGAAATACGCCTCCGGGGCGCTGGCGACCATCGTTAACAGCCGCCGTTCGGCCTACGGATACGACCAACGCCTGGAGCTCCATGGCTCTAAGGGCCTGCTGACCGCCGGCAATATTCTGGAAAACCAGATCCAATTCTTCGGCGACGGCGGTAACACCCGCGCGTTGCCAGAACACTTCTTCCTCCAGCGCTACAAAGATGCCTATGCCGCCGAATGGCAGCACTTTGTTGCCGTCCTGCGCGGCGAGGCCAAACCCGAGTGCAGCGGCGATGACGGTGAACGCGCCCTGTACCTGGCCGACAAGGCGCTGGAGTCACTGCGTAGCCAGCGCGAAGTTGCTTTGTAACCTCCGAAGACCCTACACATAGAAGAGAGATAACAATGAAAAAGCTCATCCTCGCCGCCCTCATCGCCCTGACCACGGCTCCGGCGCTGGCCGAAAACGAACAGATAGTTTTTAGCACCCCAAACCTTGCGATGCCGTTTGAAGTGCATATGCAGCGCACCGCCGTGCAGGCCGCCAAAGAGATGGGCGTCAAGCTGCAGGTACTCGACAGCCAGGGCAGTTCTCCTAAGCAGGTCGCCGACCTCGAAAACGCCATTACCCGCGGAGCACAGGGGTTTATCGTTTCGCCAAATGACGTTAACGCCGTGTCCAGCGCGGTGGGGGAAATTCAGGACGCAAAACTGCCGGTGGTGACGCTTGACCGCTCGGTAGCCAGCGACAAGCCGGTGCCGCACTTTGGGGCCAACAACTATAAAGGCGGCCAGGCCGTGGCGGACTTTGTGAAAGCCAAATTCCCCGATGGGGCGGATATCGTGCTGCTGACTGGCCAGCCTGGCTCCTCCTCAAATATCGAACGTACCAAAGGGATCCGCGACGGACTGAAAGCCGGAGGGGATAAATACAAGATCGTCGCCGATCAGACCGGAAACTGGATGCGTTCTGAAGGCATGCGCATCGTTGAAAGCGTTCTGCCGTCTCTGCCGAAAAAGCCCCAGGTGATCCTCTCCGCTAACGATGATATGGCGCTCGGCGCGATTGAAGCGCTGCAGGGCCAGGGCATGAAGCCGGGTGAAGTACTGGTGACCGGCTTTGATGCGGTGCCGGAAGCGCTGGCCCGCGTGCGCGATGGCTGGATGGCGGCAACCGCCGATCAACGCCCAGGTTTTGCGGTGAAAACGGCGATGAGCCAGCTGGTGGCCAATATTCGTGAGAAGAAGGCGATTACCGGGGCCGATTACGCGCCCACGATGATCACCAAAGATAACCTCGATCAAGCAGAGCGTATCGGCGAAGCAGGCAAATAATATCCGTCATCTTTCAAGCTGCAGCCGTGTTGGCTGGCTGCCCGCACCCCGGGTACGTAGTTAGCTATGCATCCCGGGGATGCCCTCAGTTGCCGCCGTGCTGCAGCTTGAAATCTAGAGGATATTCGCTGAAATGAGGAGCAGTCTGATGTCGCAACCTTTACTGAAAGTGACCGACCTGGCGAAAAGTTTCTCCGGCGTATGGGCGTTGAGCAGCGCGCAGCTCAGCGTCGGGCAGGGGGAAATCCATGCCCTGCTGGGGGAAAACGGCGCGGGAAAATCCACGCTGCTGAAGGCGCTGGCCGGGGCGCAGCCGCAAACGCGCGGTGAGATCTGGTTTAACGGCGAAGTACTTTCCGTGGATGACTCGCCGGTGGAGCGCCAGAACAAAGGGATTATCACAATTTATCAAGAGTTTAACCTGCTGCCCAATATGACGGTGGCGGAAAACATGTTTCTTGGCCGCGAGCCGCGACGCCGCAACCTGATAGTCGACAGCAAAGCGGTGAATCAGGAAGCGCAGGTCATTCTGGATTATTTGCAGCTTAACGTCGCGCCGACGACCGCCGTGGCCCGCCTCAGCGTGGCCCAGCAGCAGATGGTGGAGATTGCCAGGGCGCTGACGCTGAACGCCCGGCTGATCATTATGGATGAGCCTTCTGCAGCCCTGAGCGACAGCGAAGTTGAGAGCCTGCACCGCGTAGTGCGGGAGCTAAAAGGCCGCGGCGTCAGCATTATTTATGTCACCCATCGCCTGCATGAAGTCTTCCAGCTTTGCGACCGCTTTACCGTTTTCCAGGATGGCCGCTATACCGGCTCCGGCGATGTGGCGGGCACCAACGTGGAGCAAATTATTCGCCTGATGGTTGGGCGCGACGTGGTGTTTAACCGCCGCGACGGCAGCCTCACGCACCATGAAGATAAACCCATCCGCCTGGCGGTGAAGGGATTAAGCCGCGAAAAACCGCCGCTTGATCCACACGGCATCGCGTTGAAAGACATCAGTTTCCACATCCATGCGGGGGAAGTGCTGGGCATCGCCGGGCTGGTAGGCGCCGGGCGCACCGAGGTAGCACGCTGCCTGTTCGGCGCCGACAAATTCACCACCGGTAGCTTCGAGCTGGACGGCAAACCCTACCGGCCGAAAAACCCAATGCATGCGCTGGACCAGGGGATCGCCCTGGTGCCGGAAGATCGTAAAAAAGAAGGCGCGGTGCTGGGGCTGTCTATCCGCGACAACCTGTCGCTCTCCAGCCTTTCGTCCCTGCTCACCTGGCGCTATTTCGTTAGCCCGCGCAAAGAAGATGCGCTGATTGAGGCCTACCGGCAGGCGCTGCAAATCAAAATGGTTAACGCCGAGCAGGAGGTGCGCAAGCTCTCCGGCGGGAACCAGCAAAAAGTGATCCTGGCGCGCTGTATGGCGCTGAATCCGCGAGTGTTGATCGTCGATGAGCCCACTCGTGGCATTGACGTAGGCACCAAATCGGAAGTGCATCAGGTGCTGTTTGATATGGCTAAACGAGGCGTGGCGGTGATCGTTATCTCTTCAGATCTGCCGGAAATCCTCGCGGTGTCGGATCGGATCATCACCCTCAGCGAAGGGCGAGTGACCGGTGAGCTACACGGCGATGAAGCTAACGAAGAACGGCTGATGACCCTGATGGCCATCAACCATAGCGCCTTAAGCGCCGCATAACGGGGGAGCCCATGACGCAGATGATTACCAAAAGCCAGACTCCGGCAAAAAGCGCTTCGCGCTTCGATCCGATCGCTTTCTTTGAGCGTTTCGGGGTGCTGATCTTCATGTTCCTGCTGCTGATCTTCTTCCAGTCGCAGAACAGCAACTTCCTGTCCGAACGCAATATTTTCAACATCCTGACCGAAGTTTCCATTTACGGGATCATCGCGGTGGGCATGACCTTTGTCATTCTCACCGCGGGCATCGATCTCTCGGTTGGTTCGATCCTGGCCGTGTGCGCCATGACCGCGGCCTATGTGATCAAGGGCGACAATTTTACCACCGTCGATCCCAACGCCTGGGGCGGCTTTAGCTGGCTGCTGGGCTTAGGGATCTGCCTGGCGCTCGGCACACTGATAGGCTTCCTGCACGGCCTGGGCGTCACCCGTCTGCGTTTGCCGCCGTTCATCGTCACGCTGGGCGGGATGACTATCTGGCGCGGCCTGACGCTGGTTATCAACGACGGCGCGCCAATCGCCGGTTTTGATGCGGGCTACCGCTGGTGGGGACGCGGAGAAATGCTCGGCATCTCCATTCCTATCTGGATTTTCGCCATTGTCTCGATTCTGGGCTATCTGGCACTGCATAAAACCCGCTGGGGGCGCTTTGTTTATGCCATCGGCGGTAACCCGGAAGCGGCTCGTCTGGCCGGGGTTAACGTGAAGCGCGTGCTGGTAAGCGTGTATGTGGTGATTGGCTGTCTCGCCGGGCTGGCGGGCTTTGTGCTCAGCGCCAGGCTGGGCAGTGCCGAAGCGGTAGCCGGGATCTCCTTCGAACTGCGCGTAATCGCCTCGGTAGTCATCGGTGGTACATCTCTGATGGGGGGCTATGGGCGGATCAGCGGCACGATCATCGGCGCCATCATTATGGGGATCCTGATTAATGGCCTGGTGCTGATGAACGTCTCGGCCTACTACCAGCAGATCATTACCGGGCTGATTATCGTGCTGGCGGTGGCGTTTGATACCTACGCGAAGAACCGCCGAGGGGCGCTGTAAGGATTGCCCCTCACCCTAACCCTCTCCCCAGAGGGGAGAGGAAAAAAGAGGGAACACCATTACAGCTGCCTCTGTTTTCTCTCTTCTCTTTCAGGGAGAGGGGATAAGTGCGGGGATATTTTCAACGCTGCCTCCGTTTTCCCCCTTTCCCTTTCAGGGAGAGGGGCGGGGTGAGGGTAAAGGGCAGGTCACGACTTCAGGAACAACACATGAAAAAGGTCAGAATTGGTTTAATCGGTACCGGCTACATCGGCAAAGCCCACGCCATTGCCTACGCGCAGGCACCGACGGTCTTTGACCTGCAGGGCGAACTGGTTCGTGAAATGGTGGCGGAAGTCACCCCGGAGCTGGCGGCGAAACGCGCCGCGGCGTTTGGTTTTAATCGTTCCACCGGCGACTGGCGCGAGCTGGTGGCGGACCCGAATATCGACGTGGTGGACATCTGCTCCCCGAACCACCTGCATAAAGAGATGGCGCTGGAGGCGATTCGCCACGGCAAGCACGTTTATTCAGAAAAGCCGCTGGCGCTTAACGCCCGGGATGCACGCCTGATGGTGGATGCCGCCGATCTGGCCGGCGTCAAAACGCTAGTGGGCTTTAACTACATGAAGAACCCGACGGCGCAGCTGGCAAAGCAGATCATTGCGCGGGGGGAAATCGGGGAAGTGATCCACTTTTACGGTACCCACAACGAAGACTATATGGCCGATCCTCTGGCCCCTATCCACTGGCACTGTTTTAAAGAAACCGCCGGGCTTGGTGCGCTGGGGGATCTGGCGGCGCACATCGTCAATATGGCGCAGTACCTGGTGGGCGATATCCGCGAAGTCTGCGGCGACCTGAAAATCGTGGTGCCGCAGAGGCCGGCGTCGGCCGGCAGCAGCGAAATGATCGCCGTGGAAAACGAAGATCAGGCCCACGCGATGGTGCGCTTTGAAGGCGGGGCTCAGGGCGTGATCGAAACGTCACGCGTCGCCAGCGGTAGAAAAATGGGGCTGACCTGGACTATCACCGGCACGAAAGGTGCGTTGAGCTTTACCCAGGAACGCATGGCGGAACTGAAGCTTTATCTGCAAAGCGACCCCGAAGGCCGCCAGGGTTTCCGCACGCTGCTGGTTGGCCCGGCCCACCCGGACTATGGCGCATTCTGCATGGGGGCGGGGCACGGGATCGGCTTTAACGATCAAAAAACGGTGGAAGTGCGCGATCTGATTGATGGCATTGCCGCCGACGCTCCGCTGTGGCCGGATTTTGAAGAGGGCTGGAAAGTGTCGCGCATTCTCGATGCTATCGCCCTGTCTCACCAGCAGGGGCGCTGGGTCAACGTATCTGACATTGTCTAAGGACGAAGCATGAAAGAAAAGCAGTTGGATCTGATTTGCATGGGGCGGGTCGCGGTAGATCTCTACAGTCAGCAGATTGGCGCACGGCTGGAAGATGCCAGCAGCTTCGCCCGCTATCTTGGCGGCTCGTCCGGCAATGTTGCCTACGGCACCGCACGGCAGGGGCTGAAATCTTCTATGCTGGCGCGCGTTGGCGACGAACACATGGGGCGCTTTCTGCGTGAAGAACTTAGCCAGGTTGGCTGCGATACCAGCCATTTAATCACCGACCAGGAGCGGCTGACGGCGCTGGTGCTGTTAGGCATCAAAGATCGCGACACCTTTCCGCTGATCTTTTACCGCGACAACTGCGCCGACATGGCCATTACGGCGGACGATGTCAGCGAAGAGTACATTGCCTCCGCCCGCTGCCTGGCTATCACCGGCACGCATCTCTCAAACCCGCGTACCCGGGAGGCGGTGCTGACCGCGCTGAGCTATGCCCGCCGGAACGATGTGCGCACCGTGCTGGATATTGATTACCGCCCGGTGCTGTGGGGGCTGACGTCTCTTGGCGACGGCGAGACGCGTTTTGTTGAAGCCGAGCAGGTCACAAAACAGCTGCAATCGGTTCTGCATCTTTTTGACGTTATCGTCGGTACTGAAGAAGAATTTCACATTGCGGGCGGGTCAACCGACACCCTGGCGGCGCTGAAAAAAGTGCGGCAGAACACCGAGGCGACGCTGGTCTGTAAGCGTGGCGCGCAAGGTTGCTCCGTCTTCCTCGGGCTGATTCCTGATTCCCTGGACGGCGGGATCAACGTTAGCGGCGTGCGGGTGGAAGTGCTCAACGTGCTGGGCGCGGGGGACGCGTTCATGTCCGGACTGCTGCGCGGCTACCTTAATGACGAAGGCTGGGAGCTGGCCTGCCGCTATGCCAATGCCTGCGGCGCGCTGGTGGTTTCACGCCACGGCTGCGCCCCGGCGATGCCGAGCAAAATCGAGCTGGATGATTACCTGTCGCGTGAACATCAGGTGCCTCGCCCGGATCTCGACCCACGTCTGAACCATCTGCACCGCGTCACCACGCGCCGCCGTCAGTGGCCGGAACTCTGCGTGATGGCGTTCGACCATCGCAGCCAACTGGAAGAGATGGCGCTGAAAAGCGGCGCGGATTTACGCCGTATTCCGGTGCTGAAACAGCTGATTCTGCAGGCCAGCCGCGAAGCCGCACAGCGCGCTGAACTGGAGGGCAAGGCCGGGCTGCTGTGCGACGGTACTTTCGGCCAGGATGCGCTGAATTCAATCACCGGTGAAGGCTGGTGGATTGGCCGTCCGATTGAGTTGCCCGGTTCGCGCCCGCTGGAGATGGAGCACGGCAATATCGGCTCGCAGCTGATTAGCTGGCCGCAGGAGCACATCGTTAAGTGCCTGGTCTTTTTCCACCCGGAAGATGCTCACGCGCTGCGCCTGGAGCAGGAGCAGAAGATTGCGGAGGTGTACCGCGCCTGCTGCCAGTCGGGCCACGAACTGCTGCTGGAAGTCATCCTGCCGGCGGATATGCCGCGCAGCGACGAGCTTTATCTCAGAGCGGTTTCCCGCTTCTACAACCTCGGTATTTACCCGGACTGGTGGAAGCTTCCGCCGCTGAGCAGCGCTGGCTGGGCGGCCATGAGCGAGCTGGTTGAGAAACGCGATCCCCACTGCCGTGGCGTGGTGATCCTCGGCCTGGATGCTCCAGTTGATGTGCTGCGCGAGGGGTTCAACGCTGCCGCTAACTACCCGATTGTGAAAGGCTTTGCGGTAGGACGCACGCTGTTTGGTGAAGCGTCGCAGGCCTGGTTAAAACGCGATATCGATGATGCGCAACTGGTGGCGCGCATCCGTGACAATTATCTGCGGCTGATCGCCCTGTGGCGCGAGCGCGGCCAGCATAAACAATAAGGAGAGCATTATGACCGTGCATTTAGGCATTAACCCGCTGACCTGGACCAATGACGATCTGCCTTCTTTGGGCGCCGACACGCCGCTGGAAACCTGTCTGAGCGAAGGCAGAGAGGCCGGGTTTGAAGGTTTTGAACTGGGGAATAAGTTCCCGCGAGAGGCTGGCGTGCTGGGGCCGATTCTCGATAAGCATGATTTGAAGCTGGTCTCCGGCTGGTATTCCGGCCGCTTGCTGGAGCGCACCGTTGAGGAGGAAATCGAGGCCGTGCAGCCTCACCTGACGCTGTTGCGCGAGCTGGGCGCGAAGGTGTTGGTCTTTGCCGAAGTCACCCACTGTATTCACGGGGAGCAGCAAACCCCGGTGCATTTACGACCTCGTTTCCCCGTCGAGCGCTGGCAGGAATACGGCGAAAAGCTTACCGCCTTCGCCCGTTATACCCAGCAGCAGGGCGTGCAAATTGCCTATCACCACCACATGGGGACGGTGATTGAGAGCGCGGATGACGTCAATAACTTGATGATTCATACCGGGCCGGAAGTCGGGCTGCTGCTGGACACCGGGCACCTGACTTTTGCGGGAGCCGATCCGCTGGCGGTGGCCGAGCGTTGGATCTCTCGTATTAACCATGTGCACTGCAAAGACGTGCGCGCTGGGGTGCTGGCGGATGTGAAAAACCGTAAAACCAGCTTCCTGGATGCGGTACTGAGCGGCGTGTTTACCGTGCCGGGCGACGGCTGCGTGAACTACCCGCCGATCATGGCGCTGCTGAAAAAACATGGTTATCAGGGGTGGCTGGTTGTCGAGGCCGAGCAAGATCCGGCGGTGGCACACCCGATGACCTACGCGCGGCTGGGCTACGCTAACCTGAGCCGTTTTGCTCGCGAAGCCGGGCTGATTTAAGGAGGGAGCATGGCCGAATTACTTTCCCGCTGGCAACAGCCAGACTCGCAGGGGCAGACGCAGCATATCACGCCGGAAAACGCGGGCTGGGGCTACGTGGGATTTGCCGCTTATCAGCTTCAGGAAGGGCAAGTGCTGGAGCTGCCGGCCGTGGACGAGGAGCGCTGCCTGGTTCTGGTCGCAGGCCGCGCGACGGTGGACACGCCTCTCGCTCGCTTTCCTGAAATAGGGGATCGCATGAGCCCGTTTGAGCGCCGCAAGCCCTGGGCCGTGTACGTGACGTCCGGTGAGGCGGTAAAGGTTCAGGCGCTCACCGCGCTCGAACTGGCCGTTTGCTCCGCGCCAGGCAAAGGGACTTATGCCACGCGACTTATTGCCCCACAGGATATTGATGCCGAAGCGCGCGGCAAAGGCCACAACCAGCGCTATGTCCACAATATCCTCCCGGAGGATAAGCCCGCCGACAGTCTGCTGGTGGTGGAGGTGTACACCAACGAGGGCTGCACCAGCTCATACCCGAGCCACAAGCACGATACCGATAACCCGCCCAACGAGACTTATCTTGAAGAGACCTATTATCACCGGCTCAACCCGTCGCAGGGGTTCTGTTTGCAGCGCGTTTACACCGATGACCGCGCGCTGGATGAGTGCATGGCGGTGTACGACAAAGACGTGGTGAAAGTGCCGAAGGGCTACCATCCGGTGGCCACGATGGCCGGGTACGACAGCTATTACCTGAACGTGATGGCGGGGCCGGTACGCAAGTGGATGTTTACCTGGGAGAAAGATCACGCCTGGGTGAACGGCAGCGAGTACGGCACTCAGCCGAAGTAACAGGCCGATAGACCAAAAAGGCTGCCCGATGAGGCAGCCTTTTTCTTTGGAGGCACGGCCAGAGATATATAGCTTTTGGCGCTGGCATATAGCGTTACATTATCACCGGCTGTTACCCGGAATGTTATTTTAGACGTATCTGGCACAGAAAAAGTGACCGCCGATAGCGTCACCTGCCGCAGGCTTTTCCCCCTAAAAGATGTTCCGGAGTCAAGGTTATGAGCGACAGCTTTCGTCAGTTAACCGCTGAAGATACCGCGATTTATTATCCACTGGTGCATGAGGCATATGCCTCCGCGCGCGAGCTGGGCATTAAGTTCGATGCCGCCAGCGCCGATGCGGAAAAAATGCAGGCCCACATCAATAGCCACGCCGTTTATGGCATGTTCCGCGACGGCGAGCTTATCGCGTCGGTCACGCTCCGTTACCCGTGGGGGCCGCTGCCGGGGCCGTTTGGCCTGCCGCATATCGGCTGGTTTGCCACCGCCCCGCGGCTTCGGGGCCAGCGCCTTGGCGCCCGGTTACTCGACTGGCTTGAGCAGGCCGTACTACACCGGGAGCTACGCGCGCCCGCTTATTCACTGGGCACCGCCGAGAGCCATCCCTGGTTGATTCAGCTCTACCGCTCGCTGGGATTTGAAACAGTCAGTACCAAAGATCTCGGTAAAGGCCACATCACCGTTTATATGCAGAAAACCATTAGCCCCAGACAGCCCGCTTTCGAGCGATGTTTCAGGAGGACATAAGATGAAAGAGCTTCTCGCCGAACACCGGCCACTGGCCGAACAGATTCAGGCTTTCCGCCACGATATGCATCGCTTCCCCGAGTTATCCAATCAGGAATTCGAAACCACTAAAAAAATTCGGGCTGCCCTGGGCGAGGCCGGAATCCGCGTGCTTGATTTGCCGTTAAAGACGGGCCTGGTTGCGGAGGTCGGTGGTTTTCAGCCGGGGCCGTTAGTGGTCCTGCGTTCTGACATTGACGCACTGCCCATTGAAGAAGAGTCCGGCGTGGCGTTCAGTTCTCAGCACAAAGGCGTAATGCATGCCTGTGGGCACGATTTTCATACGTCAGCCGCATTAGGGGCAGCCATTTTGCTTCGCCAGCAGGAGGAGCGCCTGCCCGGGAGAGTGCGAATTCTTTTCCAGGCGGCGGAAGAAACGGGCCTTGGAGCCCCGGAGCTGATCGCCACAGGCGCCCTGGATGACGCGGCGGTTATTTTTGGCATTCATAACGATCCTACCCTGCCGGTGGGCGTGCTGGGCGGCAAAGACGGGGCGTTAACGGCGGGCGTCGATCGTTTCGAAATTAAGATCGCGGCCAAAGGTGCCCACGCCGCCAAACCTCACGAAGGCAACGATCCGATCGTGATAGTCAGCCAGATAGTGACTGCGGCGCAGACGCTGATCAGCCGTAATCTGCCGTCCGAACAGAATGCGGTTGTTTCTATCACGCAGATCCACAGCGGCAGCACATGGAACGTTATTCCTGACACCGCTTATATGGAGGGAACGGTGCGCACCTTCAACGCGCAGGCGCGTGAACTGATTGAAAAGCGTTTCCGTGCTTTGCTGAATGGCCTTGCGGTGGCGTTTGACGCCCAAATTGAGTTTCTGTGGCACGCGGGGCCGCCTTCGGTGGTCAACACGCCCGAATGGGTGGCGTTTGCCCTGGCGCAGGCGAGTGAGGTGGGTTTTGAGGCTCGCCGGGTTGAAGCGAGCCCCATCGGGGAAGATTTTTCGTTCTATCAGCAGAAGGTGCCCGGTACTTTCATGATGGTCGGCTCCGGCGGGCCCTGGGCGCTGCACCACCCTAAATTCAGGGTGGATGACAACGCGCTGTTCCCGACCGCCCAGTATCTGGCGCAGCTGGCGGAGAAGGCGCTGGAAAAACTGTCTTAGCTTTATGCGCCTGAGCTACCTTAGCGTGGCGCAGGCGCGCGCTATTCGCCTGCCGGCTTCTACAACCGTGTCGAAGTCGGTGGCAATGGAAAGCCGGAAATAGGGAGAAAGCCCGTAGGCGCTTCCCGCCACGCCTGAAACACCGTTTTCCAGCAATAAGTGCATCACATCCTCTTCATGTTCAAGGCGTTTACCGTTCGCTTTCACCCTGCCGAGCAAACCTGCGACGCGGATAAAAACAAAGAATGCCCCTTCAGGCTGGAGAAGTTCCAGCCCTTCAACCGGTCGCAAAATATCGACCAGGGCATCACGCCGCGCCTGATAAGCGGCCACCTGCTGCGGCAGGAAATCCAGCCCACCGTTAAACGCGGCGGCCGCAGCGGCCTGGCTGACGGCGCTTGCGCCGGAGCTAATTTGCGATTGCACCACCGCGAGCTGATGCGCCAGCGGCACGGGGGCAGCGCCATAGCCGATACGCCAGCCCGTCATGGCATAGGTTTTGGAGACGCCGCCGACCAGCAGCGTGCGCTGCCGCAGATCTGGCGCAACGTTGAGCAGGTTTACGTGCTGGCGAGCGTCGAACAGGATGTGCTCATACAATTCGTCCAGCAGGATCCAGACTTGCGGGTGCTGGCGCAGAACGTCGGCCAGCGCCTCAAGCTCTTGCGGGCTATAAACCATGCCAGAAGGATTGCCGGGATTATTCAGCACCAGCCAGCGGGTGCGGGGCGTGATGGCTTGCTCAAGCTGGGCCGGGAGCAGCTTGTAGTGCTGTTCCAGCGGGCAGGCAAGAATGACGGCTTCTCCGCCGTTAAAGCGGACGCTATCCGGGAACGTCGGCCAGTAGGGGGCGGGCACCAGAACTTCATCCCCGTCATCAAGCGTGGCGGCGAAAGCATTGAAGATTATCTGCTTGGCCCCGTTGGCGATGACGATTTCGTCGCTGGTGAAGTCGAGATTATTCTCGCGCAGAAGCTTGGCCTGAACGGCTTTCCGCAGTAGTAAAGTCCCCTGCGTTGGCGTATAGCGGGTTTGCCCCTCTTCCATTGCCTGCCACGCGGCTTCACGAATGTGGCGCGGCGTGTCGAAATCAGGTTCGCCGGTCGTCAGGTCGAGGATGTCCACGCCATCGGCCTTCAACTGGCGGGTTAAATCTCTTGCCGCCGCGTTGGCCGATAGCGTCACCCGCTGGACTCGCTGTGAAAGTTTCATCCTGGTTACACCACCGGCAGGCCAAGGTTCTCACGCAGCGTCGCGTGTTCATACTCGGCCGGATACAGGCCCCGACGACGCAGTTCAGGCATGACCAGCTCAACGAACAGATCCAACTGCTCCGGCATGACGGCGGGCATGATGTTGAAGCCGTCCGCGCCGCCTTGCTCAAGCCAAAGCTGGAAGTCGTCGGCAATATCGTCGGCGGTACCGACGATGACGCGGTGCCCGCGAGATCCGGCGGCAACGGCAGCCAGCTCGCGCAGCGTCAGGTTTTCGCGTTTTGCCAGGTCGGTCATCAGCTTCACGCGGCTTTGGTTACCTTCGCCCAGCGGTACTTCAGGCACGGGGCCATCCAGCGGGAAGGCTGACATGTCCATGCCAAAGCGCAGCGAAAGTTGTTTCAGGCCATTGTCTATATCCACCAGCGCATTTAGCGATTTCCAGAGTGCGGTCGCTTCTTCACGGGTGCGGCCAATAATCGGCATCACGCCGGGCATAATCACCACCTGGTCGGGGTTACGGCCTGCGGCTTTAACCTGGTTTTTTTGCGACTGATAAAACGCCTGCGCTTCTTCCAGGCTTGCTGCGGCCGTGAAGATGACCTCGGCGGTTTCTGCGGCTAGTTTCTGCCCGTCAGAGGACGAGCCGGCTTCGATGATCACCGGGCGTCCTTGCGGAGAGCGGGTGATATTGAGCGGCCCCTGCACCTGAAAATGTTCGCCCACATGGTTAATAGGCTGAATTTTCTCGTTCACAAAATACTGCCCGCTCTGTTTGTCCGGCTGGACCGCGCCTTCCTGCCAGCCTTCCCACAGCTTAAAAGCGACGTCCAGAAATTCACGGGCGCGGGCGTAGCGCTCGGCATGGTTTGGCATGTCATCGCGGCTGAAGTTTTTTGCCACATCGGCCGAGAAAGAAGTCACCACGTTCCATGCGGCGCGACCACGGCTAATGTGGTCCAGCGATGAGAAGCTGCGTGCCATGGTAAACGGGTCGCTAAAGGTTGTGGACGCGGTTGCCGCCAGACCAATGCGCCGAGTGTGGACGGCCAGGGCAGACAGCAGGGTCAGCGGCTCCAGGCGCGCCATGGTCGAAGGCAGGCGGTACATACTGGTGGCTAGCGCATCGCCGACAAAGAACAGGTCGAAGCGGCCTGCTTCGGCTTTTTTGGCAAGGGTAATCAGCCAGTCGATATCCGTCGGTGAACCAAGCTGCTCCGTGAGACGCCAGCCGCTAACGTGCTGGCCAACAGGTTGAACGAACAGGCCAAGACGCAGGCGTTTATTTGCGGTGAGAGTGTCGATGTTGTTCATAGTAAATTCAAAAATTGTCCTGAAGCGGCGGTGAAAAATGGTCGGTGGCAAGCAGCGCTTGTTCCAGCGAGTCTGGCGAGAGTGCAAACGGCAGCCGGGCAGCACTGGCCGCAGGGAAACTAAACTGTGTGGCTAACGCCCGGAATCTTTCTGCCCGGCTGCCGGTCAGTTCCGGGAGGCGCAGCGGGCTGCCGAAACGGCGCAGCAGCGCCACAAGTTCGTGGTCCGGCTCGCCGTTTTTTTGCTCAAGCAGGGACTGCACCAGCAGGCAGTAACCGACTTTTTCGCCGTGCAGCCAGGTATGTAATTCCGGCTGGTGGGTGAGTCGGTTATGAATGGCGTGGGCGACGCCGGGCGTGGGCAAATCATCACGCATGCTGTTAGCCAGCCCGGCTAACACGATATTCGCGTCAATAACGCGTTCCAGCGCAAAGCTCACTCGCTGCGCCTGGTTGTCTTCAACCGCCTCATCGCCCCACTGACGATAAGCCTCGACGGCACGCTGAGCGGCCATCACCTTAAGATCGAGTGCGAGGCTGTCGGGATTCTGGCGCTGATAAGGGCGGAATTCGTACCATTTTGCCAGGGCGTCAACAATGCCGGCTTTCAGGTAACGCGCGGGGCTGCTGGCAATCACTTCGCTGTCGACCAGAACCAGCGCCGGCATTTTCTTCAGCGGCTGGCTGCGCAGGTGCCCACCTTCGGCGTTGTAGATAATCGCCACCGGTGACCAGGCCGCACAGGTGGCTGCCAGCGTAGAAAAGTTGATGACGGAAACGTGCTCCAGCTTATCGCCAGCGGCTTTGGCGCAGTCGAGCACCCGCCCGCCGCCGATAGCCAGTATGGCGCTGGCACCTTGCTCAAACGTCTGTTCGCTAAGGCCGCTGATGGCCTCGTCGGTGCATTCCCCGGCAAGCCAGGTGACTTCCCAGCGGATCCCGTGGGCGTCGAGGCTCTGAGTCAGTTCTGGGTTTACGGCCTGCCAGGCTTTGGGGGAGGTAATAATGCGAATGTGGCTGGCAAGGGGCTTGACGTACTCGCCGACTTTGGCCCGCAGGCCGGGCCGTTGCAGATAGGCTTTGGGGGATTTGATCGCTAACACGTTTCTACCTTGATGAAATAGCCTGAATTCTTATTAACTTCTTAATAATAAAGGGGTAATTGTTTTTTGTTTTAGCGCTAAAGCCTTCCTGAATGGTACGGCAACGCGAAATTTAAGCAATGCATAATTAGGCGATTGCTATTCACAAATTTGCATAACCTTTGCCTGATTTCAGATATAGAAGGCGAGGGCTTTGTTGCTATTCTGCTGCGCTGTGCCACGCAATCTCTTCGAGGGTAAAAATGCAGAATAAGATGAGCCTGACCGCGTCGCTTAGCCAGTTGATTGCCAGCTCTCAGCCCGATCCCACCGTGCAGGAAAAAGCGCGGCAGGGGCTGCAGGATTTCTTTGCCGTGAGCTGGCCGGTGTTAACGCAGCAGGTCCCGGACAGCGGTTTGCCTGTTTTAAAGGCCGTTTATCAGGAGAGATCCCCGTCTGCTCTTGCCTTGCGGCTGGGGTATGCCGGACACGCGCTGGACTATGATGATTTTCACGCTGATTTTCGTGGCCATCCCGGCGTGGTGATTCTGCCGGCGCTGCTGGCCTGGGCGGGTGAGATGCCGGCGTTAAGCCTGGGGCACTTTTTTGACGCCTACGCGATTGGCGTTGAAGTGGCCGGGCGGCTGGGGCTGGCCGTCACGCAAAAGCACTACACGCTTGGCTACCACAACACGGCTTCCCTGGGGGCGCTTGCGGCCACGGCGGCCCTGGCACGTTTCACCGGCGCCACGGCAGAGCAGACGGCAATTGCGCTAGGGATAGCCGCAACCCAGGCCAGCGGGCTGCGCGCGCAGTTTGGTTCAGCGGTAAAGCCGCTCCATGCCGGACTGGCGGCAGAAAACGCGGTACGCGCCACGCAGCTGGCGCTGGCGGGTTTCGATGGCAAAGCGGAAGGGGTACTGGAAGCCTTCTTACACATTGGCAGCGGGAGCGAAGCCTTACCCGAGAAACTGCTGCAGGGGTGGGGGCAGCCGTGGCGCATTATCAGCCCGGGGCTTGAGTTTAAGCCGTTCGCAACCTGTGCCGGGACGCACAGTGCGGCGGAGGCCAGCCGTGAGATCCGCCGGCGCTGGCAGGCGGCAGGGCGGCCGGTTGCCGATCTGCTGCGCAGCATTGAGCGTATCACGGTGGCATTCCCGCCCGGCGGGGATATTGCGGCCTCAGTGCGCGTGCCGAAAAACGGTATAGAAGCGCGATTTAGCCTCGAATATGTCATCGCGGGGATGCTGATTTACAACGATTTAAGGATGGCTGATTTTGCCGAAGGTGACGTTAACGCAGAGATTATGCTCCTGGCGGAAAAAGTGGTACGCACCCCGGATGACAGCGCGCCGCCGGATGCCATTGACCCCGCCCGGCGCTTTCATGAAGTGACGCTTTATCTTAATAATGGCGAAACGCTACGCCAGCGCCGCACCCGTCAGCAGTCGCTGGCCACTCCGGTAAACGTGCTGGCTAAGCTTGAGGCTGCGAGTACACCCGATAAAACCAGCCTGTTTGCCCGCGTTTCCCGTCTGGAAAATGAAGAGGATTTGCGCCAGCTGATACTGGCGCTGAACGATGCGCTTTAGTTGCTATCAAAAAGCCCTTACAGCACGGTGGCGATGAAGTTGCGGACGCGCGCGTTGTTTGGGTCATCCAGCACTTGCTGAGTGGGACCGGCGGCGACAATTTTGCCGTTTTCCATAAACACGATATTGTCGGCAACTTCCCGTGCAAAGCCGATTTCGTGGGTCACAATCACCATGGTGATCCCGGAGTGGGCCAGCTGTTTGATGGCCTGTAATACTTCACCCACCAGTTCGGGATCCAGCGCGGAGGTGGGTTCGTCGAACAGCATCACGCCGGGGTCCATAGCCAGCGCCCGCGCAATCGCTACGCGTTGCTGTTGGCCGCCTGAAAGGTTCTGCGGCCACTCCTCTTCGCGCCCGGAAAGCCCGACCTGGCGTAAGAGCGCCCGCGCTTTTTCCGTGGCCTGCTGGCGGCTTTGGTTTTTCACCCGCACGGGCGCGTCGGTGATATTTTGCAGCACCGTGCGGTGAGGGAACAGGTTGAATTGCTGAAACACCATGCCAATTTCACTGCGCTGACGGGCGATTTCCCGGCTGCTGAGCTCGTGCAGGGCATTGCCTTTTTGTTTGTATCCTACCAGTTCGCCCCCGATACGAATCGTGCCGCCGTCCAGTTTTTCCAGGTGATTGATGCAGCGCAGCAGCGTCGATTTCCCTGAGCCCGATGGCCCAAGAATAACGGTGACCGAACCGGCGGGAATGTCCAGGTTGACCTCGTCAAGAACGGTCACGCCCGAAAAGTGTTTGGTGACCTTACGCAGGGTAATTGCCTCAGCCATGGCTGGTACTCCTTTCTCTGCGCTGCGGGGCAAAGCCATCGAGCAGTGTTTTTAGCAGGCTACGTTTCGCCCCACGGGTAATACCGCGGGAGAAATAGCGTTCAACATAATATTGGCCGACGGACAGCACCGAGGTGAGCAGCAAATACCAGAGCGTGGCGACCAGCAGCAGCGGGATAACCTCATACGTTCTTTGGTAGATAATCTGCGCGGAGAACAGCACATCCTGCAGCGAAATAACGGACACCACGGCGGTGGTTTTGAGCTGGCCGATAACTTCATTCCCGGCGGGAGGCAGGATAGCGCGCATGGCCTGCGGCAGGATGGTATGGCGGAAGATTTGCGCCGGACGGTAGCCAAGCGCTCTGGCGGCCTCCAGTTGCCCGTTGCTGACGCTCTGAATGCCCGCCCGCACTATCTCTGCCGCGTAGGCGGATTGGTGCATCACCAGGGCAATGACCGCCGCGCTAAACGGGCTGATTAGCGCGTTAGATTGTGCGCTCCAGAGTTCGCCTATTCCCGGAAGTGAGAGTGAAATCGTGGGATAAAGCGCGGCGATGTTATACCAAAGAAATAGCTGAACCAGCATCGGCACGCCGCGGAAAAACCACGTATAGCCCCAGCTCACGGCGACAAGTACCGGATTGGATGAGAGGCGCATTAACGCCAGAACGGTGCCGAAAGCAAAGCCCAGAACCACGGAAATAGCCGTTAGTTGCAGGGTCATTAACACGCCCTGCAAAATAGATGTTTCGGTAAAGCTTTGTGCGATAACGCCCCATTCAAAACGTGGGTTGTTGATCATCGAATGCGCCATGGCGACGACGCAAATCAACACCACCAACGCGCTTAGCCAGCGGCCATAATAGCGTTTACCGACAATGCGCAAATCGTCCGTACTGTCTGGTGACGGATTCATTTAAAGATCTCTTCATTACGTTTGGCTTCGGTGACGGCACCATAGCCAATGCCCCAGTTGTCGAGGATTTTCTGATAGCTGCCGTCTTTGATAAGCGAGTTCAGTGCGGCCTGTACCGCGGGTTCAAGCGCAGATCCCTTCGGGAAGGCAACGGAAACTGGCGCATCATTGACGGCAATTTCGCCGCTCATCGCCAGAGGTTTGATGAGCTTCACTTGCCAGGTCAGCCCTTCATAAGGACCAAAGAACATCGGGACGCGGCCGCTCACTACCGCCTGAACGCCTGCCGGGCGGTCCGGGAATACGGCAATTTTTATGGGCGGCTTGCCGGCGGCTTCACACGCTTTGCCGGCTTCTTCCAGACGGGTAATTTGCGTGGTGCCTGCGCCCGCGCCGACTTCTTTCCCACATACGGCGTCGAAGGTTTTAAACGGCGTGATGTTGGCGCTTTTCAGCGAAATAATGCCCAGCCTGCTGGCGTTGTAGTAGCCCACAAAATCAACCTGCTTCAGGCGCGCCTGGGTCGCGTTAATATTGGACAGCGCGACATCGTAGCGGCCCGTTTTCAGGCCTGGAATAATATTGTCGAACCCACCCGTGTCCCGCCACTGCACGGCCAGACCAAGCCTTTCGCCTACCGCGTTCATCACGTCAATTTCTCTGCCTGCCAGGGTTTTATTGTCTTCTTTGTAGAACGTGGTTGGCGGCGTATTGGGGTTGGTGCCCGCCACGATATACCCACGCTGGGCGATATCGGCAGGCAGCAAGCTTTTTAATGAGGGATCGGCTTTGACGTGCAGCGTGCTGTCTGTCGGCACCGCCGCTTCTGCCGCGAATGCTGAGTGAGTCGACATGGCGAGGGCCATAAGGGTCAGGCCTTTTGCTATTTTCACTGGGATTTTCTCCTGATATTAACGAATTACAGCTCCCCGCCTCGGGGGCAATATGCCCGGTGGAAACCCGGACTCAATGTTGAAAAACGTGTTTTCATTTTTAAATGCAGGAGCGCCCTACATCGTCGGCAGGGGCCATTCTCAGGGAATAACGGCGGGCTTAACAAATGCGAATAACGGATAACTATTTCTGTTAAATGGCAAAACGTTTTGCCGATGTGGTGTTTTAAAATTGGGGCGGTTAGCCGCTTCGTCTCTGCACAAAGTGAGTCGCAGAGGTGTATGATGATGACTTCTCTGTCAGGTTAATTTTAACGTGCAGACGACAATCAGCGTGACCTTTGCCGCCTGCCTGATTTAGGTTGGACACATGCATACAGGAACACCAGACAACGACGCGCCCTTCGGTACACTTTTAGGTTATGCGCCGGGCGGCGTGGCCATTTACTCTTCTAACTACGGTAGCCTTGACCCGCGTAATTACCCCGAAGAAGCTGAATTTCGCAGCTACATCGGCAACGAATATATGGGCCACAAGTGGCAGTGCGTAGAGTTCGCGCGCCGCTTCCTCTTCTTAAACTACGGCTTTGTGTTTACCGACGTTCACATGGCGTGGGAAATCTTCTCGCTGCGCTTTTTACGTCAGGTGGTGAATGACAATATTCTGCCGCTGCAGGCCTTTGCTAATGGCTCAAAACGGGCGCCGGAGGCGGGCGCGCTGCTTATCTGGCAGAAGGGCGGCGAGTTCCATGAAACCGGCCATGTCGCCGTGATTACTCAGCTTCTCGGCAATAAAGTGCGCATCGCCGAGCAGAACGTGGTTCATGCGCCGTTGCCCGCCGGACAACAATGGACGCGTGAGCTAACCCTGGTTGAGTACGACGGTTGTTACACGCTGGAGGATACTTTTGCCGACACGTCGATTCTTGGCTGGATGATCCAGACTGAAGATACTGCCCACAGCGAGCCACAGCCAGACATCGGCGGTGAAGCGTTAAAAATTGGTGGTGCTCGCCTGGCCAATAAGCGCCAGTTCGACGGCAAGTGGTTGAATGAAAAAGATGAACTCCAGCGGGCCTATATACAGGCCAATGGCCACATTATTAATCAAGATCCCTGCCAGTACTTCATTATCACCGAAAGCGCCGAGCAGGAGCTGATTAAGGCCACCAACGAGCTGCATCTGATGTATCTGCACGCTACGGACAAGGTGCTGAAAGATGACAATCTTCTGGCGCTGTTTGATATTCCAAAAATCCTCTGGCCTCGCCTGCGCCTTTCCTGGCAGTGGCGCCGCCACCAGATGGTCTCCGGCCGCATGGATTTTTGCATGGATGAGCGCGGGTTAAAGGTGTACGAATATAACGCCGATTCTGCCTCCTGCCACACCGAGAGCGGACTGATTCTTGAGGAGTGGGTTAAGACGGGCTATCGCGGTACCGGCCATAATCCGGCGGAAGGATTACTGGAGGAGCTAACCGGGGCCTGGAAGCACAGCAGCGCTCGCCCGTTTGTCCACATCATGCAGGACAATGACGCTGAAGAGGATTACCACGCGTTGTTCATGCAGCGTTCGCTGATGCAGGCCGGGTTTGAGATCAAAATATTGCACGGCCTTGGCGAGCTAAACTGGGATAGCGCCGGGCAGCTTATTGATAATGATGGCCGGGCGGTGAACTGCGTCTGGAAGACCTGGGCTTGGGAAACGGCAATTGAGCAAATTCGTGAGGTTAGCGAAACCGAGTATGCCGCCGTGCCAATCCGTACAGGTCATCCGCAGGGAGAAGTGCGCCTGATTGACGTATTACTTCGCCCGGAAGTGCTGGTGTTTGAGCCGCTGTGGACGGTTATCCCCGGCAACAAAGCCATTCTGCCGGTGCTCTGGCAGCTGTTCCCGAACCACCGTTACCTGCTGGATACGGATTTCGAGGTGAACGACCTGCTGGCAAAAACGGGTTACGCGGTGAAGCCGATAGCCGGGCGCTGCGGCAGCAATATCGATCTGGTAAGCCACCACGATGAACTGCTGGATAAAACCAGCGGCAAGTTCGTTGACCGCAAGAACATCTATCAGCAGCTGTGGTGCCTGCCGAAGGTGGATGGCAAATACATCCAGGTCTGCACTTTTACCGTGGGCGGCAGCTACGGCGGCACTTGTTTGCGTGGGGATGATTCGCTGGTGATTAAAAAAGAGAGCGATATCGAACCACTGATTGTGGTCAAAGACAGGTAGATTATTTAAATGGAAAATAGAGCCCCCTGTTATTGATGGGGCTCTTTATTTTTGTGATGTGATTATGCGATGAAAAAAATACTAACTATTGTTATAGGTCTTTTCACCTCTGGTGCGGCATTGGCCGAACAATGTACTGGCGTTCTGATTCGGGATACACAGATCAGCACTGGAGAAGCCGTAGCGGGTGGTGTATCCAGATATCCACTTAACTATGCAGAAAGAGGCAATTTATTATCTATCAGCATTAATGGCACTGATTTAGATTTTCAAACCACGCCTGTTTACAACGATAAGTGGAAGAAAAATGCCAAAATGCAGATGCGCACTGGATTAATTGATACTGGGGAATTTAGTGCTGAGGTAATAACCATCAAGGAAAGTAACAAGATGTCGGCTATTCAGCTGACGATAAAGAACGGTGACAAAGAACGAATAATTAGTGGGTCAAGATGCGGCGAATAATAAAACGTCGGGAACGTTTTTGAACAGCGCCTGCGCTGGCCTCTAAGGGGTGAGCCTCACGGATGAGGCGAATACTAAAACGTCGGGAACGTTTTTGAACAGCGCTTGCGCTGGCCCCAAAGGGGTGAGCCTCATGGATGAGGCGAATACTAAAACGTCGGGAACGTTTTTGAACAGCGCTTGCGCTGGCCCCGAAGGGGGGAGCCTCATGGATGAGGCGAATACTAAAACGGCAGGAACGTTTTTGAACAGCGCTTGCGCTGGCCCCGAAGGGGTGAGCCTCATGGATGAGGCGAATCATCGAACGTTAGTTCGATGCAGAGGCCGTATCGCCAAAAGCAAAAAACCAGCCCGTAGGCTGGTTCTTCTAAATAGTGGTGCCCGGACTCGGAATCGAACCAAGGACACGGGGATTTTCAATCCCCTGCTCTACCGACTGAGCTATCCGGGCAACGGGGCGCATTAAACCGTAAACCCTATTCCGCGTCAATGGCTTTGTTGCACCGTACGGTGCGTTTGCCTGATTTATGTGCGGGCTGTTACAGACTTCATGTTGAACCCCCTGGCAGAAGGTGCCATGATTGCGCCAGTTTTGTTATCCACTACGGGGCGCCTTGATGTTTACTCTCAATTCCCATGCATCTTTCGGGATGGCGCTCGTCCGTGCTGCTATTACCTTCCGAAGTCCCTTGCTCACCATGCGGTGAGGGCAACGCCTGCTCGCTGCAGGACATCAGTAAAATCAGGAGTCGCCTGGTTTTACTGATGTCTGGCGGTCGAAGTGGATTCACACCTAAGACCCTCAGAACGCCTTCGTTGGGGAATTTTCCCTTTGCCGTGCCGGTTGGCACTCACTCATCCTTGCAGACGGGGATTTGTGCTTATGAAATCACTGAAAATTGCCGCCAGCCACGACGTGGCTGCATTACTCTCCACGCATCGCGAAGTGGTCACGCTCGACGAGACCGACTTCACCGATGTGGCGGCAGTTGCCATCTCCGTTGCGGACAGCCGCAGCGGCATTCTGGCCTTGCTAAAACGCACGGGTTTTAATTTACCGGTATTTATTTTCAGTGAGGCCGCCGTTGACGGTTTGCCTGCGGTAACCGGCGTGATAACCGGAAAAGCCCAGGATTATCTGGAACTGGAAACCGCGGCCAGCGACTACGAAGAAGCGCTGTTGCCGCCGTTTTTCAACACGCTGACGAAGTACGTGGCGATGGACAACAGCACTTTTGCCTGTCCGGGTCACCAGCACGGCAAATTCTTCAAAAAACACCCGGCGGGCCGGCAGTTTTATGATTTCTTTGGCGAGAATGTGTTTCGTGCCGATATGTGCAACGCGGACGTCAAACTGGGGGATTTGCTTATCCACGAGGGCTCGGCCAAGCATGCCCAGAAGTTTGCCGCCAAAGTTTTCCACGCCGACAAAACCTACTTCGTGCTGAACGGTACCTCTGCGGCGAACAAAGTAGTGACCAATGCGCTGCTGACGCGTGGTGACCTGGTCCTGTTTGACCGCAACAACCATAAATCAAACCATCACGGGGCGCTCATCCAGGCCGGTGCGACGCCGGTTTATCTGGAAGCTTCACGTAATCCATTTGGTTTTATTGGCGGCATTGACGCGCACTGTTTTGATGAGAAATATCTTCGGGAGCTGATTGCGGAAGTGGCGCCTGAACGTGCTCAGGAGGCCAGGCCGTTCCGCCTGGCGGTTATCCAGCTCGGAACCTATGACGGCACCATTTATAACGCCCGTCAGGTGGTGGATAACATCGGGCATCTTTGTGATTACATCCTTTTTGATTCGGCGTGGGTCGGCTACGAGCAGTTTATTCCGATGATGGCTGATTGTTCACCACTGCTTCTGGAACTGAACGAAAACGATCCGGGGATCTTTGTTACCCAGTCGGTTCACAAGCAGCAGGCCGGATTCTCCCAGACTTCGCAGATCCATAAAAAAGACAATCACCTTCGCGGGCAGGCTCGCTTCTGCCCGCACAAGCGGCTGAACAATGCTTTTATGCTGCATGCCTCAACCAGCCCCTTCTACCCGCTGTTTGCCGCGCTGGATGTGAACGCCAAGATCCATGAAGGCGAAAGTGGTCGCCGCCTGTGGGCGGAATGCGTGGCGCTGGGCATTGAGGCGCGTAAGGCGATTATCGCTAACTGTAAGATGATTAAACCGTTTATTCCACCCGAAGTGGCTGGGCGCCCGTGGCAGGATCACCCCACGGAGAAGATCGCTCAGGAGCGCCGTTTCTTCAGCTTTGAGCCGGGTGAGCGCTGGCACGGCTTTGAGGGCTATGCGAAGGACGAATATTTTGTCGATCCCTGCAAGCTGCTGCTCACCACGCCGGGCATCGATCCGCAAACCGGCAGCTATACCGAGTTCGGCGTGCCTGCGGCGATCCTCGCTAATTATCTGCGTGAAAACGGGATTGTGCCTGAGAAATCGGATCTTAACTCGATCCTGTTCCTGCTCACCCCGGCGGAAAGCCACGAGAAGCTGGCTCAGCTGGTCGCCATGCTGGCACAGTTTGAGCAGCATATTGAGGACGACACGCCGCTGGCGGACGTGCTGCCAACGATTTATCAGAAATACCCGGTGCGCTATAAAGGCTACACGCTGCGCCAGCTTTGCCAGGAGATGCACGACCTGTACGTGAGCTTCGAGGTGAAAGAGTTGCAGAAAGCGATGTTCCGCAAGGAGAGCCTGCCTGCCGTGGTGATGAACCCGCAGGACGCCAACATCGAGTTTATTCGCGGCAACGTGGAGCTGGTGCGCCTGAGTGAATCCGAGGGACGCATCGCGGCGGAAGGCGCATTGCCTTATCCTCCGGGCGTGCTTTGCGTGGTACCGGGTGAAGTTTGGGGCGGGGCGGCGCTGCGCTACTTCCTGGCGCTGGAAGAGGGCGTGAATATGCTACCGGGTTTCTCTCCTGAGCTGCAGGGCGTGTACAGCGAGACGGATTCGGACGGCATTAAGCGGCTGTATGGCTATATGTTGAAGTAAGAGGAAATTGTCCCTCACCCAGCCCTCTCCCCAGGGGAGGAAGGAGCAAACAGGGGTTACGAAATGTAGTCTCAGAAAACACCCTCTCCTTTTTAAGGAGAGGGTGAGGGGACATTACCGCCGACGATAGCTCTTCTGGGCGTTATTCACTTTATACAGATAGCGACGAGACTCAGCGGACGGGTGGCGGGTGGTCAGTGTTTGATAGACATCGCCCGGCGCCATGCTGTTAATCAGGCTAAACGCCTGCGTCTTATCGTTAGAGAACACCCGCAGCACGCTGCCTGCGCCGCCGTTATACGCAGTAATGACCGCATAGCGACGCGACGTTGGGTTATCAATCTGCCCCAGATAGCTGTTCTGCAAAATCGCCAGATAAGCCGTGCCGGTATCGATATTGCTTTCCGGATCGAACAGGAAGCTGCGGCTTGGTTTACCCCATTTTCCCTGAGCCTTAAACACGTCTACCCCTGCGCTGTGCTGAACAACCTGCATCAGGCCCAGCGCATCCGCGTGGCTAACCGCGTATGGGTTGAAGCTGGATTCAGTCTGCATGATAGCCAGAATCAACGATTCATCCACGCCGTATTTCTTCGAAGCTTTACGCACCATACCGATGTATTTATGGGCACGCTTATCGAGGTGGTTAGGCACAAGGTTGATGGTAACGCTATAGACGATTTTCAGCCCGGTACTGCGCTTTTGCAGGCGTGTTTGCAGCAGATAGTCGGCAAACTTCGTCGCACGGCCCTCCCAACGAATGGGTTGACCGGTGTTATCCACTACCTGCCCGTAAAGGAACGGCTCTTTGGATATCTGGACATCGTTGGCGTCGGAATAGAGATCTATCGAGCCAGGGTCGTCCCCCATCAGCAGGGTAGTAATGATTGCCTGGCGCAGGTGCGCGGCAGGATCGGTGCCCGCGATGGTCTCAACGGTGATGGTACCTTCGTCGAAGTTAATGTGGCTGCGCGTCAGATATTGGTCGGTGTATTTGACGTAATCTTTCGGGCCTGCAATCAGTACCTCTTTGATACCCCAGATATTTTCAATGTTATTGGCAAATTGCCCCATTAAAATATCAAACCCGTTGGTGTCCTTGACGTAGGCTTCGTTAAAAGCGTCATCGCCTTTTTTACTGGAACAGGAGATCAGCAACGGGGCCACGAGAGCCAGCGCGAGAAGTTTTTTCATCATTCCGTGTATGCGTGTTGTGTTTGCAAAAAGGTGCCGACGATTACTGTTTTTCTGGCGGGGTGAAGCCTTCGATATGGACTTCTTTCCCTTCAAACAGGAAATTAACCATCTCGTTTTCCAGCTCTTTACGGTGTTCCGGGTTCATCATGCTCATCTTTCTTTCATTGATAAGCATGGTTTGCTTGGACTGCCATTGTGCCCAGGCTTCTTTAGAGATTTCGTTGTAGATCCGCTTGCCCAGTTCACCTGGATACAGTTGAAAATCCTGGCCTTCAGCTTCGCGCTGCAGGTAAGTACAAAAAATCGTTCTGCTCATGACTATTCCTCTTCTTCGGCGCGAACGGGCGCTAAGGCAACCGGTTCGGCACGTAATTGTTGTAGCAGGCGCTCTACGGGAGCCGCCAGCCCGACAGATGGTGGCTGGCCTAAGTTATACCAGAGAGCGGGGCCTTCATCCATGCAGCCGCCCATCGAGGACACCGGAAGCCACATCGGCACAATGTCCAAATGGAAATGGCTAAAGGTGTGGCGGAAAGCCGTTAACTGCGTGAGATTATCAGCCGGAATGCCGCGCTGCTCCAGCCAGCTATGTAATTCTTGTTCTTCAGCGAACTGTGGGAAGCAGAATAAGCCTCCCCATAGCCCCACGGCCGGGCGCTGTGCCAGGAACACGTCATCACCATGCTGCATCATCAGCATATAGCCGGTGCGCTCCGGCAGCGTCACTTTAGGTTTCTTGCCCGGATAATTCGCCCAGCTATGGTTGGCATAAGCCACGCAGCCGTTGTTTAGCGGGCAAAGTTCGCATTTAGGCTTTGAACGGGTGCAGACCATGGCGCCGAGATCCATCATCGCCTGGTTAAACTGGCTAACGCCCTGCGCCGGGGTTACGCGCTCGCTGATTTCCCAGAGGCGGTTTTCAACCTCTTTTTTGCCTGGCCAGCCGGAAACGGCATAGCAACGGGCGAGCACACGCTTAACGTTACCGTCGAGAATCGGGAAGTGTTTACCCAACGAAAGGGACAGAATTGCGCCTGCGGTAGAGCGTCCGACGCCCGGCAGGTCGGCAACTTCGTCATATGTCTGGGGGAAAACGCCGCCGTGTTTATCGGCCACCTGCTGCGCCGCTTTATGCAGATTACGCGCGCGGGCGTAATAGCCCAGCCCGGTCCACAGATGCAGCACTTCATCCAGCGGGGCTTTTGCCAGATCGGTAACGGTTGGGAAGCGCGCCATAAAGCGCTCAAAATAAGGAATGACCGTCGCGACCTGGGTTTGTTGCAACATCACCTCAGAGAGCCATACTTTATAAGGCGTTTTCTCCTGCTGCCACGGCAGGGTTTTGCGCCCATACTTGTGGTACCAGTCGAGGACTTGTTGGGCGAATTGAGGGGCTTGCATCGTCAACGCGGGATATCCGGCAAAGGTGTAATAAAGGAGCCGATTCCAGCACAGAGGCGTAAAGCTGTAAACCGGAACTTTCTGCCACTTGCTTCTCACCCTTAACTTTGGATAATGCCCGTTTCCCGAACACTAAGCGAAGCGTTAAGAAAACCATGAAGAATGACGTCATTTCACCGGAATTTAATGAAGAAGGCCGTGTACTGCGCCGCATCCGCAGCTTTGTCCGTCGCCAGGGGCGGCTGACAAAAGGCCAGCAGCACGCGCTGGATAACTACTGGCCGGTGATGGGCGTTGAGTTCCAGGCCGAACCAGCTGGTTTTAGCGAGATTTTTGGCCGCGAAGCGCCGGTCACGCTGGAAATCGGTTTTGGCATGGGGACTTCGCTGGTGACTATGGCGCAGACCAATCCACAGCATAACTATCTGGGTATAGAAGTGCATTCCCCGGGCGTTGGCGCATGCCTGAGCACCGCTCATGAGGCGGGCGTGGAGAACCTCCGCGTGATGTGTCACGACGCGGTTGAAGTGCTGGAAAACATGATTCCTGACAATTCTTTGAACATGGTTCAGCTGTTTTTCCCTGATCCATGGCACAAAGCACGTCATAATAAACGCCGTATCGTTCAGGTACCTTTTGCGGACCTGGTGAAACGCAAGCTGAAGCTGGGCGGCGTGTTCCATATGGCCACCGACTGGGAACCTTATGCGGAACATATGCTCGAAGTGATGTCCTCTATCGAAGGGTATAAAAATCAGTCGGAGAGTCACGACTACGTACCGCGTCCGGATTCGCGTCCGGTAACCAAATTTGAACAACGTGGCCATCGTCTTGGCCACGGCGTATGGGACTTAATGTTCGAGAGGGTGAAATAATGGCAAAGAATCGTAGCCGTCGTCTGCGTAAGAAAATGCATATCGAAGAGTTCCAGGAACTGGGGTTCTCGATTGCCTGGCGCTTCCCGGAGGGCACTTCCGAAGAGCAAATCGATAAAACCGTGGACGAGCTGATCGCCGAAGTGATTGCGCCGAATAAGCTGGCGTTTGACGGCAGCGGTTACCTGGTCTGGGAAGGTCTGGTGTGCATGGAAGAGATTGGGAAATGCACCGAAGAGCATCAGGCGCTGGTGCGTAAATGGTTGGAAGACCGCAAGCTCGAAGATGTTCGCATCAGCGATCTGTTCGACGTCTGGTGGGACTAAGCTTTAGCAAAACAGGCTGGTTAATTAACCGGCCTTTTTTTCAGGAGCTGATTTTTCAGGAGAGAATATGATCCGTAAGGTTCTTTTAGGTGCGCTTCTGGTTACCGCCGCTTCTGCTCACGCGGACTACCAGTGCAGCGCCAATCCACGCGATGACGTGGTCATTAACCCGCAGTCCGTGCAGGTTGTGGGTGAGAACGGCAACTTGATCATCGCGCCTGACGGCAGCGTGAAATACAACGGTGTTCAGAAGACGCTGACCACCGCGCAGCGCCAGCAGGCATTGAACTACCAGAAAGCACTGCGCACGGATTTGCCGTGGATCGATAATGGTGCCCGCTCTCGCGTAGAGAAAAGCCGCATCGCGCTGGACGGCATTATTGCTAAACAGGTCGGGGAAAGCAGCAGCATGCGTAACCGCCTGACCAAGCTGGATGCCCAGCTAAAAGAGCAGATGAACCGGATTATTGAACGCCGCCAGGACGGGCTAACGTTCCACTATAAAGCGGTCGATCAGGTCAGAGCCGACGGTCAGCAACTTGTGAACCAGGCGATGGGCGGCATTCTGCAGGACAGTATCAATGAAATGGGCGCGCAGGCCGTGCTGAAAGGCGGCGGCAATCCGCTGCAGAATGTGCTGGGCAACCTGGGTGGCCTGCAAACGGCGGTTCAGAACGAGTGGAATAATCAACAGGCTGATTTTGAACAGTTCGGCCACGAGGTGTGTAACCGGGTGGTGTCGCTGGAAAACCAGCGCAAAGGGCTTGTGGGTTCACTGAAGTAATTTTCCCCTCACCCTCTCCCCATAGGGGAGAGGGAATAAACCGTGTTCCCCATCACTTGTTTTCCCCCTCAAAGAGAGGGGGAATCAGTCATGTTTCCCATCACTTGTTTTCCCCCTCTCCCTCTGGGAGAGGGCCGGGGTGAGGGCAGAAACTTACGACTCGTCGGCTAAAAACAGCTCCAGCAGGGAGTTTAAAAACAGCTTCCCGTGCTCGGTTATCTGCCAGTGCTCATCCGTTTCAGTCATATAGTTTTTCGCCAGCGCTTCATCCAACTGTGGGCGAATCGTCGCCTCATCTAAACCGGTATAAAGCGTGAATTCACTGCGCGGGGCGGCTTCCAGCAGGCGGAAGCGGTTCATAAAGAATTCGAACGGTTTATCTTCCCGCTCAACGTCATGCTGGCGATCGAGATATTTTCCTTCCATATAGCCGCGCGGATGGCGCGTTTTCGCCGTGCGCATAATGCGCCCGTCCGGGAAGGTGATTTTGCCGTGTGCACCACAGCCAATCCCCAGATAATCGCCAAAACGCCAGTAGTTCAGGTTGTGCTGACACTGGTAGCCCGGCCTGGCATAGGCGGAGGTTTCGTATTGCTGGTAGCCAGCGGCGGTCAGCAGCTTATCGCCCTGCTCGAAGATATCCCACAGTGCGTCGTCATCGGGCAGCTTCGGTGGGCGCGACCCAAACAGCGTATTTGGCTCGATGGTTAGCTGATACCAGGAAAGGTGCGGCGGATTTAGGGCTATGGCCTGGCGCAGGTCGTCCAGCGCCTCTTCGAGCGACTGGTCAGGCAGGCCGTGCATCAGGTCAAGGTTAAAGCTGCGCAGCCCCAGGCCGCTGGCCAGGTTCGCGGCACGTTTGGCTTCGCCCGCATCATGAATGCGGCCCAGGCGTTTTAATTTGGGTTCGCTAAAGCTCTGTACGCCGATAGAAATTCGGTTCACGCCCGCCTTCTGGTAGCCAACAAAGCGGTCGGCTTCGACGGTGCCGGGGTTGGCTTCCATGGTGATTTCAGCGTCATCCGCCAGCTTCAGGCGTGAGCGCACGCCGTCCAGCAGCGTTTGCATCGCTTCGCTGGAGAGCAGGCTTGGGGTACCGCCCCCGATGAAAATAGTCTTTACCTCGCGTCCCTGAGCCAGAGGCACGTCGCGGTCGAGATCGCGCAGCAAATGGCTGACGTATTCGTCGTGCGGCACATCCCCTTTTAGGGCGTGGGAGTTGAAGTCACAGTACGGGCACTTCTGTACGCACCAGGGGATGTGAATGTAAAGACTCAGAGGTGGCAAATTAGCCATTACGCATTGCTTCCAGTAACAGTTTCAGCGCTTGTCCACGGTGGGAGATGGCGCTCTTTTCATCGCGGGTCAGCTCCGCCGCGGTTTTCCCCTCGGACGGAACATAGAAAATAGGATCGTAGCCAAAGCAACCCTGGCCTGCTGGCTCGTGGGTAATCACGCCCGGCCATCTGCCGTGAAACACCAGCGGCGTCGGGTCTTCGGCATGACGCATATAGACCAGCACGCAGTGGAACTGAGCCTGGCGTTTTTCGTCCGGCACCTCTTTCAGCGCTTGCAGAAGCTTGTCGAGATTCTGCTGGTCACTGGCATCTTCGCCCGCATAGCGTGCGGAGTAGATCCCCGGTGCGCCGCCCAGTGCATCCACCGCCAGGCCTGAGTCGTCGGCCAGCGCCGGAAGCCCGGTTACTTTTGCCGCATGGCGGGCTTTGAGAATGGCATTCTCAATAAAGGTCAGGCCGGTCTCTTCAACAGACTCTACGTTCAGCTCGGTTTGCGCGACCACATCAAAGCCAAAATCCGCCAGCAGATTGGCGAGTTCACGCACTTTACCGGCGTTACCGGTAGCTAATACGACTTTTTGCATAGTCAGTCCTGTGTTATTCGAGGGGGGCAATCAATGCCGCGACTTCCGTCGGGATCTGCTGCGGGTCGATAATTTTAACTTGTTTATGGCGACCAAGTTCGCCTTTCTCAATCACTACCTGACCTTTCGCTACCCGGAATTGCTTCGCCAGATATTTTACCAGGTGAGCGTTGGCCTGCCCGTCTACCGGTGGCGCGGTGATGGCGACCTTTAACTCGTCGCCATGCGCACCGACCAGGCTATCGCGGCTGGCCTTTGGCTGGATATACAGCCGCAGTACCAGCCCGTCAGGCCGCTGAGTCACAGCACTCAAATGGCGTACCAGAGTCCAGGGAACAGGTCCATACCGAGGTAGTTCAGCGCATAAAGGATCAGAATGACTACCATGGCGGAGAAATCAATGCCCCCCATGGCAGGCAAGATGCGGCGAATCGGCGCCATCAGAGGCTCGGTCATTTGTATCAGCACGTATTCAATCGGGCTGCGTCCCTGGCTTATCCAGCTCATCAGGGAACGAACGATGATCACCCAAAACACCAGGGTACCGGCTGATTTCAGCAGCGACAGAACGCCGATGAGTAAGTTTAACGGATCGAGCGACAGCCCGCCGGACTGGATGAGCAGCAGAATAGGGAATTTCAGCGTGGTGAGAATAAACGCCACCAGCAGGGATGAGGTATCAATGGGGCCCAGGGAAGGCAGCACGCGGCGAAGCGGCCCGACAACGGGCTGAGTAACTTTAACGATAAACTGGGCAAATGGGTTGTAGAAATCACAGCGTGCCCACTGCATCCAAATGCGGATAAGCAGCACCATTACGTAAAGCTCAATCAGGGTTTTGACCAGGAAAGTCAACGTTAGCATGGTTTTCCTCAAGAATGATGGTGATTAACGAGCGGGGTAATCCCGCGCGCCGAAAATAGCGGTTCCAATGCGCACCATGGTGCTGCCTGCGGCAATCGCGGCTTCCATGTCATCGGTCATGCCGAGAGATAATGTATCGACCGTGGCAAAGCGGTCTTTGAGCTTATTGCAGGCCTCTGCCATTTTGCGGCAAACCGCAAGCTGGCGCTCGTAATCCGGTTCTGGCGCAGGGATGGCCATCAAGCCCCGCAGCCTCAGCCCCGGCAAAGCCGCCACTTCAGCAGCCAATTGCTCCAGCTCACTTAACGCGATGCCGGACTTACTGTTTTCGTCGCTGATATTAATTTGAATCAGCACGTTTAACGGCGGCAGCGTTGACGGGCGTTGTTCACTGAGTCTGCTGGCAATCTTCAGCCGATCGACGGTATGGCACCAGTCAAAATTCTCCGCCACGAGGCGGCTTTTGTTCGACTGCAGCGGCCCGATAAAGTGCCATTCCAGTCCTTCTACACCTTGTTCAATAAAGTAGTGAATTTTATCCACGCCTTCCTGCACATAGTTTTCGCCAAAGGCGCGCTGCCCGGCCGCAATCGCTTCTGCGAGGGCGCTCGCAGGCTTGGTTTTGCTGACCGCAAGTAGAGTCACTTCTTCGGGGCGTCTGCCGCAACGTGCCGCAGCGGCTGAGATTTTCCCATGTACCTGTGCCAGATTGTGCGCTATCTCATTCATGATCGTTGGAAGTGATATGGATATCGAAGAAATTGTGGCCCTTAGTGTAAAGCATAATGTCTCCGATCTACACCTGTGCGCACGCCAGGCGGCACGCTGGCGAAAGTGTGGCCGGCTGGAAGTGTGCCCGGAGAAGGTGCCGGAAGTCGAAGAGGTTCTCAGCACATGGTTAAATGAAGAGCAAAAGTTGCAGCTTAACCGGGCCGGGCAGTTAGATTTTTCCCTTTCGCTCATGAACGGCATCAGGCTACGCGGCAATGCTTTTCGTCACCAGAAAGGCTATTCGCTGGCGCTTCGATTGCTGGCCTCCTCTTGCCCGGATCTGAATGCGCTTGGCGCACCGTCCCAACTGAGGGAGCTTTTACGGGAAAGCGAAGGGCTGATACTGGTGACAGGTGCCACCGGGAGCGGGAAGTCTACAACCCTTGCCGCGATGATCCAGCACCTCAACCAGCATCTTGACGGCCATGTGCTAACGCTGGAAGACCCCATCGAATTTATTCACGCCTCTGGCCGCTGCCTGATTCAACAGCGGGAGCCCGGCCTGCACTGTGAAAGCTATGCTGCAGCGCTAAAAGCCGCTTTAAGGGAAGACCCGGACGTCATTCTGCTGGGGGAGCTCAGGGATAGCGAGACGATTGGCCTGGCACTGACCGCGGCAGAAACAGGGCATTTAGTCCTGGCGACGCTGCACACGCGCGGCGCTGCTCAAGCGATAGAGCGGCTCGTAGATGTGTTCCCTGCCCAGGAGAAAAGCCTTATTCAAACCCAACTGGCCGGAAGCCTGAAAGCCGTGCTGGCACAAAAGCTTGTGCCGGCGAGTGAGGGGGGCCGGGTGGCGCTGTACGAACTTTTGGTCAATACCCCGGCCGTGGCAAATTTGATTCGTGAAGGAAAGACGCACCAGCTTCCTGGCGTGCTGCAAACCGGCCAACAGCATGGTATGCAAAGCTTTGCCCAGAGCGAGGCGCAGCTGCTGCACGAAGGTAAAATTGCTGTGCATAGTCGGGCCGCCTGCGGGCCATGGGAGGCGACATTTTGAACGCTTTTATTGCTATGGTGTGTATTGGTGTGTATATTGGGCGTCAGTCAGGGAGAGCATGATGACCTCCGCTGAGCTGATAAAGGAATTGAGGGCCGCAGGGTGCGAACCCGCCAGGCGTTCTGGGGGTAGCCACTGGATCTGGTGGTCGCCCACAACCGGAAAAACTTTCCCCGTTCCACATCCCAAAAAGGATTTGCCCGTCGGTACCGTCAAATCCATTCGTAAAATGGCGGGCGTTTAGCCTGTCGCTGCCGGAGGTTGATGATGTTTTTTTCCGTTGGTGTGGAGTTACCCGCAACTGAAAACGAAGCGTTTGGCCTGGTCGTACCCGCGTTATGCAACGATGAATTTGGCTGCGTATCGGCAGCAGATAGTCAGGCGGATATCGCCCCGATGGTGCAGGACGCGGTGCTGTCGATTGTGGATTTAATGGTGGAGAGCGGAAAAGACATCACCCAACTTTGTGATGCCGGGCCTTTTGCTTATGCCGCAGACCCGGAGTACAGCTATTGCCAGCAATGGTTGCTGGTTGATGTGGATTTATCCGCACTGGAAGGAAAGCAGCAACGGTTAAACATCATGCTGCCGGACGCGCTGCTGCGGCGTATTGATTCCCGGGTAAAGCAGCCCTCGTCAGGCTACCGGGACCGCAGCCATTTTCTGGCCATTGCCGCAAGGCATGAACTGCTGAACGCCCGGCACGATACGCCCGGCAGTTAAGCCCTTCACGGATGGTACTCGAACCAGCTTTCGAGAATAATCACGGCGGAGGCGGAGTCGATGCTGCCTTTGTTCAGAGCGCGAAAACCGCCGTGTTCGAACAACCCGGCGCGGGCTTCGACGGTGCTCAGTCGCTCATCCTGAAGAGAGACTTTCACGCCAAAGCGGCCGTGCAGCCGGTTAGCAAACTTGCGGGCTCTCGCCGTCAGGGGTTGTTCAGTGCCATCCATATTCAGCGGCAGGCCGACAACCACTTCTTCCGGCTGCCACTCTTTCAGGATTTTTTCTACCGCATTCCAGTCCGGAGTACCGTCCTGCGCTTTAAGCGCGGTTAACGGGCGCGCAGTGCCGGTAATGCGCTGGCCGATTGCGACCCCGATACTCTTGGTGCCGAAGTCAAAAGCCATTAAAGTTCCGCTGCTCATCAGGCGTGCCCCGCTTCGCTTGGCATGGTGTGGATATCGATACCAATCAGGCGGGCGGCTTCGCGCCAGCGCTCTGAAATAGGCGTATGGAACAAGATCTCAGGTGAGGCGGGCGCCGTTAGCCATGAGTTTTCCATGATCTCCTGCTCAAGCTGCCCCTTTTCCCATGAAGCATAGCCGAGGGCAACAATCACCTCTTTCGGCTGTTTGGCCGTGCCTAACGTTTCCAGCACATCACGAGAGGTTGTAATCACCGTGTCGTCGGAGATACGAATGCTCGAGCCGAAATTGTCCGGCGGCGAGTGCAGGATGAAGCCGCGATCTTCCGCCAAAGGGCCGCCAATAAAAACGGGTTTATCCAGGCGAATGGTTTCGTCGCGCGGGTCTGGTTCGATTTTTAGCTTTTCGAGAACGCCATCCACCTGCAGGTTTTCCAGCGGTTTATTGATGATAATCCCCATCGCGCCTTCATCGTTGTATTCACAGATATAGACTACGGAACGTTTAAATAAGGGGTCCTGGAGAGCCGGCATGGCAATAAGAAAGTGATGCTGTAAATTCATTGTCAGAGCTTCTGATCCCGGTTGATAAAAGCGGCAGTGGCTGCGCAAAGTCTAGCCAGCTTACCACTAATGAAGGAAGGCGGGCTACCCGGCCTGAATCGCGCCTTCGAAGGGGAAAGGCGGGTAGCTGCTACCCGCCAGATGTGTTTAGTGTGCGAGGCGTTTTTCGATGGCGTCGAACAGCATACCGGTGATCGAAACAGGGAATTCGGCTTCGATTTCGCGGATGCAGGTTGGGCTGGTGACGTTAATCTCGGTGAGACGATCGCCAATGATATCCAGACCAACAAAAATCAGCCCTTTGGCCTTAAGCGTAGGCCCTACTCGGCGGGCAATTTCCCAGTCGCTTTCGGTCAACGGACGCGGCTCACCGCGGCCACCGGCGGCCAGGTTGCCGCGAGTCTCACCGCCCTGTGGAATACGCGCCAGGCAGTAAGGTACCGGCTCGCCGTCTACCACCAGCACGCGCTTATCGCCATCTTTGATAGCCGGCAGGTAGTTTTGTGCCATGCAGTAGCGGGTGCCCAGTTCGGTAAGCGTCTCGGCAATTACGCCGATGTTTGGGTCATCCTGCTTTACGCGGAAAATCGACGCGCCGCCCATGCCGTCCAGCGGCTTCATAATGATGTCGCCGTGCTGCTGCCAGAAGGCTTTCAGCTGCGCTTTGTTGCGGGTGACCAGCGTTTCCGGCGTGAGGTCGGCAAACCAGGCGGTGAACAGCTTTTCGTTACAGTCGCGCAGGCTCTGCGGTTTGTTAACGATCAGCGTACCTTTCTCTTCTGCGCGCTCAAGAATATAGGTCGCGTAGATAAATTCCGTGTCGAACGGTGGGTCTTTGCGCATCAGTACAACGTTCAGATCGGCCAGGGCGATGTCCTGCTCGCTACCAAACTCGTACCACTTGTCGTAGTTCTGCTCGACGCTGAGCAGGCGCGTACGGGCGCGAGCTTCGCCGTTGTTCAGATACAGGTCGGCCATTTCCATGTAGTGCAGTTCGTAACCACGACGCTGCGCTTCCAGCAGCATGGCAAAGCTGGAGTCTTTTTTAATGTTGATGTGTGCGATGGGGTCCATCACGATGCCGAGCTTGATCATTGTTGTTCTCCTTTAGCCCAGATCGCCAAAGCGCACCTGCAGTGCGGTGATGGCGGTGAGCGCGGTGGTCTCAGTACGCAGAACGCGCGGTCCCAACAGAATATCAGTAAATTGGTGCTCTGCGGTCATGGCAATCTCATCCGCAGACAGGCCACCTTCCGGGCCAATCAGCAGGCGGACGCGTTCGACCGGCTGCGGCAGCGTGTTGATGCTGGCGCTGGCTCGCGGATGCAGATTGAGCCTCAGGGCGTTGTCCTGCTCGGCGCACCAGGCTGCCAGATCCATCGCCGGGCGAATGTCCGGCACCCGGTTGCGGCCGCATTGTTCGCAGGCGGCAATCGCAATCTTTTGCCACTGCTGGAGTTTCTTATTCAGCCTTTCCGCGTCCAGTTTTACCCCGCAGCGCTCGGAAAACAATGGTGTGATCGTGTTTACACCCAGCTCCACGGCCTTCTGAATGGTGAACTCCATCTTTTCACCGCGTGACATGACCTGGCCGAGGTGCAGCCAGAGCGGTGACTCACGGTCATCCTCGTTGCTCGCCAGGATTTTAACGCGCACGCTTTTTTTATCCGCCTGTACGATTTCCGCGTCGAATACGTGATTACTGCCGTCGAACAGCTGAATGGCCTGGCCCGCGCCCATACGCAGGACGCGCCCAACGTGGTTGGCTGCATCTTCGCTCAGAGCAACGTCCTGGCCAACGGAGAGGTTTTCAGGATGGTGAATGCGGGGTATACGCATGAAGTTAGTTCCGGTTAGTTGCGCTGCAGGAATTGACCCTCATCCTGACCTTCTCCCAAAAGGGAGAAGGGATTTCCACCCCCGTTTTTTTTGAACCAAGGGGCGATGTTCGTCACAGCAAATAAAGAATTGCCGCTAGTGTAGGTTAGCTGTTTCGCGCCTGGCAAGCCCGCAGCACATATGGATTATGATTGCCCTGGACTTTCGCAATGCGCTCATCCCGCTCACACTCCCAGTCGTTGACCGGATAGCGTTTATCCCACGCCTGGAATAATTGAGTCTGCTGGCGTGAAAGCGAAAGCTGGTACTGGTCGCGCATGTAGAAATAAGTGCGCGCAATCGCACCTCGTGCACGCTCCGGTGGCTCGGCTACTTTATCTTTGAAATCAACCTTCATGGCGCACTGGCCATATTGCCCTTCACCGCCGTTCCACTGGCCGTACATAAAGTTATTTCTGTCGGCGTTAACCTCGCCTACGGCAGGCTGCAGGTTGTGCATATCGCTTTCGATTTTGCGATAGACGGGATCTTTGGCGCAGTTTTTACGCCCACCATCCTGCCAGCATTGCAGCAGGTGGCCAAACTGCCAGGCCGGCATGACGTGTTCCCATTCAATACGAGTGGCACGGTTTTCGTTCTTCCGCACTTTATAGCCACAGGATTCAAGATCCGGGATGCCCTTTTTGCCTTGCCAGCTGATTTTACAGCCGCAGTAGAAGTCGCCCGGAGCATCGGCGTTGACCTTTACGCCAGCGGTTTTGGCCTGCGCGAAGCTGTTGATGCCGTTACTGAATGCGGGAAGCGAACTGAGGGCTGCAACGAATGCAACAGCCCAAGAAATTTTGCGAGACATTTCGAGAATCCTTACTAAAACGTGCCCGCACCCTACCTGATCGAATATCCAGTTTCAATCAGAGGCGGTGTAAAAATTCCAGAAATAAATGATTAATTACATGGGGTTGTAACGTCAGGCTTTAATAACTGGCCGCAATGCGTGCAGCGATATTCGGCTTCGCCGCGCAATACCCGATTATGACGGCGGACGGTGAGCTGGTGCTGCTGGCAAGGGCAGCGGTAGGGGAAGGTATTTTTGCGTACCGAATCGACTTCAAATTTATGCGTGCGGCTGGCCGGGACGCCCAGCACGGTTTCCATCATCCATTTCCATTCTCTGCCGTGAGGGGCGACGCGGCCAAAGTGCTTCCAGACCAGCAGATGAGCCAGCTCATGAGGAACGACCTCATCGACAAAGGCTTGCTGATTTTCCATCAACAGGACGGGATTAAGGCGTATTTCGTAGCTTTCCAGCCAGGCGGTTCCGGCGGCGGTGCCACGCTGCTGATAGACCACTTTGGGCTCGGGATAGCTTCGGCCTAAATGCGAGTTGGCCTGCTGGAGTTTTTCGCGCAGGCAGCGCATCACGGCTTGCTGGAGGGCGATGGGGAGTCGGGGGGCTTTCATAACCGCAGAGAATAATGGGGGAGAGAATTCGGTGCAAGCCCCTCCCGCGACCGGGAGGGGACATTCAGGCTTAATTATGTGCGCCGATTTCGCGTAATTTACGGCCTTTCATCAGGTTACGTTCTATATGTTCCAGAGAAACATGTTTAGTCTCAGGAATAAGCCACAGCGTCAGAACGATGAAGAACAGGTTAAGCGCCGCATAAACCCAGAAGGTGTTGGCATTGCCCAGCGTGTTCAGCATGGTCAGGAAGGTGGCACCGACTATCATGTTGGCAATCCAGTTGGTGGCGGTGGAGCAGGTGATGCCGAAATCGCGCCCTTTTAGCGGCTGGATTTCGGAACACAATACCCAAATCAGCGGGCCCGCGCTCATGGCGAAGCCAACGATAAACATCAGCAACATGGCAATCGCGAAGTACTGCGCACCCTGAGAGTGAATACCGATGTGCAGCATGGTACCCAGTACGCCCATCCCAACCGCCATGACCAGGAAGCCGAGAACCAGCGTTGGCTTGCGCCCCCAGCGATCGACCAGACCGATAGCGATGAAGGTTGCCAGCACATTAATCAGGCCGACGATCACGGTGCCCCACATTTGCTGGGTGGTGTTCGCGAATCCGGCAATTTCAAAGATTTTTGGCGCGTAGTACATGATGACGTTCATGCCGGTGAACTGCTGCATGACCTGTAGCAGTACGCCGAGAAAGACCGCGCGACGGAAGTTAGAGTTGTCCTTAAATAACGCCCAGCCGCTCTGTTTGACCTTCAGGCTTTCGCGGATCTCTTCCAGCTCACGTTTCGCTTCTGCGCTGGTATCGCGCAGACGCAGCAGCACGCGTTCTGCGTCGTGGAAACGGCGCTTGGCGGCAAACCAGCGCGGGCTATCAGGCAGGAAGAACACGCCAACCAGCAGCAGCAAGGCGGGAAGGGTGATCACCCCAAGCATCCAGCGCCAGGACTCGGTGTAGCTGAAAGCGGTATCGGAGAGATAAGCCCCCAGAATACCGATGGTTATCATGAGTTGGTACATGGAGATCATGCTGCCGCGAATCTTCTCCGGCGCAATTTCTGACAGGTACAGCGGCGCAGTGTAGGAAGCGACGCCGACGGCCAGACCCAGCAGGACGCGGGAAACAATCAACACTTCAACGTTAGGTGCAAAGGCCGAGAACAGGGAACCGAGCACAAACAGCACGGCACCAATCATCAGGCTGTATTTTCGCCCCAGCTTGAAAGAGAGCCAGCCGCTACCGATGGCTCCGACGGCAGCGCCGAACATCATCGAGCTAACTACCCATTCCTGGGTGTGGGAGGTGATGGCGAAGTCTTTGGCGATAAACGGCAACGCACCGGCAATCACGCCGATATCCAGGCCAAACAGCAGGCCGGCGAGTGCGGCGAGGAAGCAGACGAAAAAGGTCATGCTTTTGTTTGAGCGCCCGGATTTTTTATTGTCAGGCATAACGCCCTCCACGTAGGTTATTCGGATTTGACGGTATTAAGGGTAGGGCAGCGGCGCGCAGAAGTGTGTGATGATAATCACAGCAATGTAATCGCTTACACTAAGAATATGGATTAAAAAGAGACTGAATACCGATGAAACAGGAAGTTAATGGCGATTAAATCCAATATTGTGGTTAAAAATTGGTGCAATATGAAGCGTAATGTAACAAGTGATGTGCTTGAGCGTTCATTTGAATGAAAATAGCGATAAAGCCCCATTTGGGTGGATGTAATCGGTTTCAATGCGTTGCCAAGGGCAGTTGGGCGGGGAGGCTTGCGGGCGCAGAACCAAAAAGCAAAAGGCCAGCATAAGCTGGCCTTTAAAACGCAAAGCGACGGATGATTATTTCAGGCCAGCGGCTTCACGCAGCAGTGCTGCTTTGTCGGTTTTTTCCCATGGGAAATGTTCGCGACCAAAGTGACCGTAAGCGGCGGTCTCTTTGTAAATCGGGTGCAGCAGATCCAGCATCTGAATCAGACCGTATGGACGCAGGTCGAAGAACTCGCGCACCAGCAGGGTCAACTGCTCGGTAGAGATTTTCTCGGTACCGAAGGTTTCCACCATGATAGAGGTTGGCTCCGCCACGCCGATGGCGTAAGAAACCTGAATTTCGCAGCGGTCAGCCAGGCCTGCGGCCACGATGTTTTTCGCTACATAACGTGCAGCGTAGGCAGCAGAGCGGTCTACTTTAGACGGATCTTTACCGGAGAATGCGCCGCCACCGTGGCGAGCCATGCCGCCGTAGGTATCAACAATGATTTTACGGCCGGTCAAGCCACAGTCACCCATTGGGCCACCGATAACAAAACGACCGGTTGGGTTGATGTGGTATTTGGTGGATGCGTTCAGCCACTCGCCCGGCAGAACAGGTTTGATGATCTCTTCCATCACCGCTTCCTGCAGGTCTTTCAGCGCGATATCTTCGGAGTGCTGAGTGGACAGCACGACCGCATCGATCCCAACGATTTTACCGTCGTCGTACTGGAAGGTGATCTGGCTTTTCGCGTCCGGGCGCAGCCACGGCAGGGTACCGTTTTTGCGCACTTCTGCCTGGCGCTGCACCAGACGGTGAGCGTAGGTGATTGGCGCCGGCATCAGCACGTCGGTTTCGTTAGTGGCGTAACCAAACATCAGGCCCTGATCGCCCGCACCCTGCTCCAGAGGATCGGTACGGTCAACGCCCTGATTGATGTCCGGGGATTGTTTACCAATCGCGCTCAAAACTGCGCAGGAGTTGGCGTCAAAGCCCATATCTGAATGCACATAGCCGATTTCACGCACGGTCTTACGGGTGATTTCTTCGATATCCACCCACGCGCTGGTAGTGATTTCGCCGCCAACCAGAACCATGCCGGTTTTGACGTAAGTCTCACAGGCTACGCGCGCTTTCGGATCCTGCTCGAGGATAGCGTCAAGGACGGCGTCGGAGATTTGGTCAGCGATTTTATCAGGATGCCCTTCAGATACAGACTCGGACGTAAAGAGGTGTTTAGCCATATTTTCTTCACCCTAAAAGGATTTATTTAGTTCAGGCTGCTGCTCTACGCCACAGCAGTGGCGAGATAGACCAACCCGGGAACTTATTGCCACAGATTGAAAAACAGGCAGTCTAACAGTTAATCAGTATAGATGGATTAACATCTGGACGGCCATTTTAGATTATACAATCGACAGATAGCCAGAATTTTTTAGGGTAACGGCAACATGTGATAAATCTTAACTGGAAAGTGAAGCTGACACTGCTGGCAATTTACACATTTTGTTTTGCTTTTTACCCCTTATATGGGTATAAAGCGGCGCGCGCGGCTTAATCAAAAGCACACGATTCGTGTTGCCCACTTCCAGCCGGGTTGAGCAATTATTTAGAGCCTGTCAGGTACAGTGTTCGCAGCTTTGGCTTGTCGCATACATGTTCAACGTATGCGTGGAGGTGATACGAGTAATGAACCGTCGTCATTCAATTAATACGGCCCGCCGTCCTGGCGCGCATATGCTCCTCGCAGCCTACATCTCATTTTTTCAAACTTGCCGATGTTTTACCCATCTCGGCGCTTCTCAGGATCCCCGGGCCGGTCTGTAATCCGCCGTGGTAACTGAACAAGGGCGCTCTTGTATTACAAGAGTTTTCTCGTGGTTTCGCCGTCCTGTCATACAGGGTTCGGATACGTGTTTTACAATGATATGAAAATGAAACCGGTCGCACAGCCTGGCTGTCAGCGTCTTGTGCTGTCAATACGCGCTGTTAATGGGTTGTTATTGCAGGATGCCCCTGCGATAGTAGTCAACTGTTTTGCACAATCGACAAAATTTGAGGTTCGCCATGACTGACAAAATCACTTCTGTTTCGGGTTCGTCAGTGGGCGAGCAGGATGTACATCGTTCCATTCAGGAGGTTGCCATGAGCTCCGAGGAAGCCAGCAAGATGCTGCGTACATACAATATTGCCTGGTGGGGCAATAACTATTATGACGTCAATGAACTGGGCCACATCAGCGTTTGCCCTGACCCGGACGTTCCGGAAGCTCGCGTGGATCTCGCTGAACTGGTGAAAGCGCGTGAAGCTCAGGGCCAGCGCCTGCCTGCGCTGTTCTGCTTCCCGCAGATCCTGCAGCACCGCCTGCGTTCGATTAACGCCGCCTTTAAGCGTGCGCGTGAATCCTACGGTTATAACGGCGACTACTTCCTGGTTTATCCCATCAAGGTTAACCAGCATCGTCGCGTGATTGAGTCGCTGATTCACTCCGGCGAGCCGCTGGGCCTGGAGGCTGGCTCTAAAGCTGAGCTAATGGCCGTGCTGGCGCACGCGGGCATGACCCGGTCGGTTATCGTCTGTAACGGCTATAAAGACCGCGAATACATCCGTCTGGCGCTGATCGGCGAGAAGATGGGCCATAAGGTCTACCTGGTTATCGAGAAGATGTCCGAGATTGGCATCGTGCTGGAAGAAGCCGAGCGACTGAATGTAATTCCTCGCCTGGGCGTGCGCGCACGTCTGGCCTCCCAGGGATCCGGCAAATGGCAGTCCTCCGGCGGTGAGAAATCCAAATTTGGCCTCGCGGCAAACCAGGTTCTGCAACTGGTGGAAATCCTGCGTGAACGTGGCCGCCTGGACAGCATTCAGCTTCTTCACTTCCACCTGGGTTCGCAGATGGCGAACATTCGCGATATCGCTACTGGCGTCCGTGAATCTGCGCGCTTCTACGTGGAGCTGCACAAGCTGGGCGTAAACATCCAGTGCTTCGACGTTGGCGGTGGCCTGGGCGTGGACTACGAAGGGACTCGCTCCCAGTCCGACTGCTCGGTTAACTACGGCCTGAACGAGTACGCGAACAACATCATTTGGGCGATTGGCGACGCCTGCGAAGAAAATGGCCTGCCGCACCCGACCGTGATCACCGAGTCTGGCCGCGCCGTGACCGCGCACCACACCGTGCTGGTTTCCAACATCATCGGCGTGGAACGTAACGAATACACCGAAGCGACCCCGCCGGCAGATGACGCCCCTCGCGCGCTGCAAAGCATGTGGGAAACCTGGCAGGAGATGCATCAGCCGGGAACTCGTCGTTCACTGCGTGAATGGCTGCACGACAGCCAGATGGACTTGCACGATATCCACGTTGGCTACTCCTCCGGGGCATATAGCCTGCAGGAGCGCGCCTGGGCAGAGCAGCTTTATCTGAACATGTGCCACGAGGTACAGAAGCAGCTTGATCCAAGCAACCGCGCACACCGCCCAATCATCGACGAACTGCAGGAGCGCATGGCGGACAAAATGTACGTCAACTTCTCGCTGTTCCAGTCTATGCCGGACGCGTGGGGCATTGACCAACTGTTCCCGGTGCTGCCGCTGGAAGGGTTGAATCACGCACCAGAGCGTCGTGCGGTGCTGCTGGACATCACCTGCGACTCCGACGGGGCTATCGACCACTACATTGACGGCGATGGTATTGCCACGACGATGCCGATGCCTGAATACGATCCGGAGAACCCGCCAATGTTGGGCTTCTTCATGGTGGGCGCATACCAGGAAATCCTCGGCAACATGCACAACCTGTTCGGGGACACCGAAGCTGTGGACGTTTTCGTCTTCCCTGACGGTTCCGTGGAAGTTGAGCTGTCTGACGAAGGCGATACCGTGGCGGATATGCTGCAGTATGTGCAGCTCGACCCGAACAAGCTGTTGACCCAGTTCCGTGACCAGGTGAAGAACACCGGCCTTGATGATGCGCTGCAGCAGCAGTTCCTCGAAGAGTTCGAAGCCGGTCTTTACGGTTATACGTATCTGGAAGACGAGTAATTCAATCGCCCTCTTTCTGAGAGAGAGGGCAGGGTGAGAGCGCCAGGCGGCATCATCGCCTATACTCTCTTGAACCCGTATGAATTAGCGGCGATAATCCGCGCAATAAATAGCAGTCCCCAATCCAATCCCTTCCTCGTCGGGTTTAACGACGCGGAGGGGATTTTTTTTAGGCGTTTTTTAACCCCAACCGAGAGGTCAGACAATGAGCACCTTAGGCCACAAATACGATAACTCCCTGGTATCTAATGCCTTTGGTTTTTTACGTTTCCCGCTGAACTTCCAGCCGTACGATAGCGATGCAGACTGGGTTATCACCGGCGTTCCTTTTGATGCTGCAACTTCAGGTCGCGCCGGTGGCCGCCACGGCCCGGCAGCGATTCGTCAGGTGTCCACTAACCTGGCATGGGAAGGAAACCGTTTCCCGTGGAACTTCGACATGCGCGAGCGTCTGAACGTTGTGGACTGCGGCGATCTGGTATACGCCTTCGGTGATGCCCGTGAGATGAGCGAAAATCTCCAGGCGCACGCCGAACGTCTGCTGGCTTCCGGCAAGCGTATGCTTTCCTTCGGTGGTGACCACTTCGTAACCCTGCCGCTGCTGCGCGCCCATGCTAAGCACTTCGGCAAAATGGCGCTGGTTCACTTTGATGCCCATACCGATACCTACGCGAACGGCTGCGAGTTCGACCACGGCACCATGTTCTACACTGCGCCAAACGAAGGTCTGATCGATCCGAACCACTCCGTGCAGATCGGTATTCGTACCGAGTTCGACAAAGATAACGGCTTCACCGTGCTCGATGCCTGCCAGGTTAACGATCGCGGCGTGGACGATATCATTGCCCAGGTTAAGCAGATAGTAGGCGACATGCCGGTTTATCTGACCTTCGACATTGACTGCCTGGATCCTGCGTTTGCGCCGGGTACCGGTACGCCGGTGATTGGTGGCCTGACGTCTGACCGTGCTATCAAGCTGGTTCGTGGCCTGAAAGATCTCAACATCGTGGGGATGGACGTTGTGGAAGTGGCTCCGGCCTACGACCAGTCTGAAATCACCGCCCTGGCTGCGGCAACGCTGGCGCTGGAAATGCTGTATATCCAGGCGGCGAAAAAGGGCGAATAAGCCTTTAAATACCGCCCCGTTTGGGGCGGTATTGCTTTACTTAATTCCATCCGCCGCCATGCGGTCGCGGATATGCTGGGCTCGGGCGGCCGACGCCGGGTGATCGTCCAGCATTGAGCTTTGACGTCCTTCGTCGAGCTTCGCCAGTTTTTCGAAACTGGTGGCAAGGCCGGTTGGGTTAATGCCGCGTTTGCGCAACAGATCGTAAGAGTAGTCGTCCGCTTCTGACTCCTGGCGCTGGGAGAACTGAGCGTTCACCAGTTTTTCGCCTAAATCCCCAAGCTGAGACTGCGACAGATTGCCAATCACGCCGCCTGCGGATGCCGCTGCAACGCGTGCAGCGTTAGCACCGAGCGCGACCTGCATCCCTTTTTTTACATGGCCCAGCGCGACGTGCCCCATTTCGTGGCCAATCACCGCTTCAACTTCGTTGTCGTCCATCATGTCCATCAGGCCGCTGTAAACGCGGATGCAGCCGTTCGCCATCGCGAAGGCGTTGACGTCTTTAGTCACGTAAACCTTGTAGTTGACCGGCAGGCCATTAATGTTATCTCCCAGCGCGGAGGCAATCTTGTTCAGCCGCTGGGTGTAAGGACTGCTTGTCGGAGCAATAGTGGCTTTGCTGTCCTGCTGCTTACAGGCATCATCGCTGAGAGTTTTCACCTGAGCGTCGCTCAGGGTGTAGGCCTGAAAAGCTTCGGCTCCAGAGGTAAGTAGCCCGTTGGAATCCATTCCCTGGCAGCCGCTCAGCAGGGCAGCGACGCTTAGGCTCAACAATATTGGGCGCATCTTCATGGCCATTTTCCTTTCTTTATAATAGGTAAAAACAGAATCGGATTTACCGCAGGCGAGGCGGCTCCAGACTCAGTATAAAGAAGAATAAATGGCCTGCGCATCAGGTTGCGCAACTTGCGAGCGTTATCCAGAGATTTCTTACCCTGTCAACGGCACGCCGCATGTACATGACCATTCCCCTGGTGTACATTGTTGTCACATTTTCGGGCGTAGCCCATAACGCATCGTAGTCAAGGCGCGACCTTCAACCATCCGATCTGGAGTCAAAATGTCCTCTCGTAAAGAGCTTGCCAATGCTATTCGTGCGCTCAGCATGGACGCAGTACAAAAAGCCAAATCCGGTCACCCGGGTGCCCCTATGGGTATGGCCGACATTGCCGAAGTCCTGTGGCGTGATTTCCTGAACCATAACCCGCAGAACCCATCCTGGGCTGACCGCGACCGCTTCGTGCTGTCCAACGGCCACGGTTCTATGCTGATTTACAGCCTGCTGCACCTCAGCGGTTATGACCTGCCGATTGAACAACTGAAAAACTTCCGTCAGTTGCACTCTCAGACTCCGGGCCACCCGGAAGTGGGCTACACCGCAGGTGTTGAAACCACGACCGGCCCACTGGGCCAGGGTATTGCGAACGCGGTCGGTATGGCTATCGCAGAGAAAACGCTGGCGGCGCAGTTCAACCGCCCTGGTCACGACATCGTTGACCACTTCACCTATGCATTCATGGGTGATGGCTGCATGATGGAAGGCATCTCTCACGAGGTTTGCTCCCTGGCAGGTACTCTGAAGCTGGGTAAACTGGTTGCGTTCTATGACGACAACGGCATCTCCATCGACGGCCACGTTGAAGGCTGGTTCACCGACGATACCGCAAAACGCTTTGAAGCCTACGGCTGGCACGTAGTGCGCGGCGTAGACGGCCACGACGCCGCGGCTATCAAACGTGCGGTAGAAGAAGCGCGTGCGGTTACCGACAAGCCATCCCTGCTGATGTGCAAAACCATCATCGGTTTCGGTTCCCCTAACAAAGCCGGTACTCACGACTCTCACGGCGCACCGCTGGGTGATGCAGAAATCGCACTGACCCGCGAAGCGCTGGGCTGGAACCACGCGCCGTTCGAAATCCCTTCTGACATCTACGCGCAGTGGGATGCGAAAGAAGCAGGTCAGGCTAAAGAAGCCGCATGGAACGAGAAGTTTGCCGCTTATGCGAAAGCCTTCCCGCAGGAAGCCGCAGAGTTTACTCGCCGTGTGAAAGGCGAAATGCCTGCTGACTTCGACGCGAAAGCGAACGAATTCATCGCCAGGCTGCAGGCTAACCCATCCAAGATTGCCAGCCGTAAAGCATCTCAGAACGCTATCGAAGCGTTTGGCCCGTGGCTTCCGGAATTCCTGGGCGGCTCCGCTGACCTGGCGCCTTCTAACCTGACCCTGTGGTCCGGTTCTAAAGCGATCAACGAAGATACCGCCGGGAACTACATCCACTACGGCGTGCGCGAATTCGGTATGACCGCTATCGCCAACGGGATCTCCCTGCACGGTGGCTTCCTGCCGTACACCTCTACCTTCCTGATGTTCGTAGAATACGCCCGTAACGCGGTGCGTATGGCTGCACTGATGAAACAGCGTCAGGTGATGGTATACACCCACGACTCCATCGGTCTGGGCGAAGATGGCCCGACTCACCAGCCGGTTGAGCAGGTCGCTTCCCTGCGTGTGACCCCAAACATGAGCACCTGGCGCCCATGTGACCAGGTTGAGTCTGCGGTAGCGTGGAAGTATGGCGTTGAGCGTCAGGATGGCCCGACTGCCCTGATCCTTTCCCGTCAGAACCTGGCTCAGCAGGATCGTACCGAGCAGCAGCTGAAAGACATCGCTCGCGGTGGCTACGTGCTGAAAGATTGCGCTGGTCAGCCAGAGCTTATCTTCATCGCTACCGGTTCTGAAGTTGAGCTGGCGGTTGCCGCATGGGACAAACTGACTGCCGAAGGCGTGAAAGCGCGCGTGGTTTCCATGCCGTCTACCGACGCGTTCGACAAACAGGATGCGGCCTACCGTGAATCCGTACTGCCGAAAGCCGTTTCTGCTCGTGTGGCTATTGAAGCTGGTATCGCAGACTACTGGTACAAATATGTTGGCCTGAACGGCGCTATCGTTGGTATGACCACCTTCGGTGAGTCTGCGCCAGCGGAACTGCTGTTCGAAGAGTTTGGCTTCACCGTTGAAAACGTGGTGAAACAGGCTAAAGCGATTCTGTAATCCGTCTCGCTAAATATTAGGGTCGCTTCGGCGGCCCTTTTTTATGCCGATTATTCCATCTGAGTGCTGTTCTTTATTCCACCATCGTGGCGGTCAGTTGCGGTTATTCCACCAAAACTGTGATGTGCGTCAGAAGTTGAGCGGAGCATAATGGGGTATCGTTCCTTTTATTCCCGCTTTCGCTTAACATAGCTGAAGCGTTTCAGTCGAATAAATGTTCGACAATTAAGCAAACAAGTGCAGTTTCATGAGTGCGAGGATTCCCCTCAGGCGGTTGCTGGATTACTCTGTCAGCCACTAAATCCCAGGGATTCTGGCAGGAGAGATATGACCGTACGCATCGCTATTAATGGCTTCGGTCGCATTGGGCGCAACGTGGTACGTGCTTTGTACGAATCTGGTCGCCGTGCGGAAATTACCGTGGTAGCAATCAACGAACTGGCAGACGCTGCGGGTATCGCGCATCTGTTGAAGTACGATACCAGCCACGGCCGCTTTGCCTGGGATGTGCGTCAGGAACGTGACGTCCTGTTTGTGGGGGATGACACCATCCGCCTGCTGCACGAACCTGGCATTGAAGCGCTGCCATGGGCCGAGCTGGGCGTTGATATCGTGCTGGACTGTACCGGCGTATTTGGTTCCCGCGCTGACGGGGAAGCCCATCTGGCGGCAGGGGCGAAGAAAGTCTTGTTTTCGCACCCCGGCGGGAACGATCTCGATGCGACCGTCGTATACGGCGTGAACCATGAGCAGGTCGAAGACAGCCACCGTATCGTCTCCAATGCCTCCTGCACCACAAACTGTATTATCCCGATCATTAAACTGCTGGATGAAGCGTTTGGCATTGAGTCCGGGACGGTCACAACTATCCACTCGGCAATGCACGATCAGCAGGTTATTGACGCCTATCACCCTGATTTGCGACGCACCCGCGCGGCGAGTCAGTCGATCATTCCGGTAGATACGCGTCTTGCAGCCGGTATCACGCGTATTTTCCCACAATTTAATGACCGTTTTGAGGCGATCGCGGTACGCGTTCCAACCATAAACGTGACGGCAATTGATTTGAGCGTGACGGTCAGAAATTCAGTAAATGCATGTGAAGTCAACCACTTGCTGCAAAAAGCGGCACAGGAAGCATTTCATGGTATAGTTGACTATACGGAATTACCGTTGGTCTCTACTGATTTTAACCACGATCCGCACAGTGCAATCGTCGACGGCACGCAAACGCGGGTCAGTGGGCAACATCTGATTAAAACTCTAGTCTGGTGTGATAACGAATGGGGCTTTGCCAACAGGATGCTCGATACCACGTTGGTTATGGCTCAATGGATTTCAGGTAAGGCGCACGTTGCGTCTGCAAAACTTTAAGAATCAACGAGAGGATTCACCATGTCTGTAATTAAGATGACCGATCTGGATCTGGCGGGCAAACGCGTATTCATCCGTGCCGATCTGAACGTGCCGGTTAAAGACGGGAAAGTCACCAGCGATGCGCGTATCCGTGCTTCTCTGCCGACCATTGAACTGGCCCTGAAACAGGGTGCTAAAGTCATGGTGACTTCTCACCTGGGTCGTCCGACCGAAGGCGAGTACAACGAAGAATTCTCTCTGCTGCCAGTGGTTAACTACCTGAAAGATAAACTGTCTAACCCGGTTCGTCTGGTAAAAGATTACCTGGACGGCGTAGACGTTGCTGCGGGTGAGCTGGTTGTGCTGGAAAACGTTCGCTTCAACAAAGGCGAGAAAAAAGACGACGAAGCGCTGTCCAAAAAATACGCCGCACTGTGTGACGTGTTCGTTATGGATGCGTTCGGTACCGCTCACCGCGCACAGGCTTCTACTCACGGCATCGCTAAATTCGCTGACGTTGCCTGTGCAGGCCCGCTGCTGGCAGACGAACTGGAAGCGCTGGGCAAAGCCCTGAAAGAGCCAGCTCGCCCAATGGTTGCTATCGTTGGTGGTTCTAAAGTTTCTACCAAACTGACCGTGCTGGACTCCCTGTCCAAAATCGCTGACCAACTGATCGTTGGTGGCGGTATCGCGAACACCTTCGTTGCAGCCCAGGGCCACAACGTGGGTAAATCCCTGTACGAAGCAGACCTGGTTGATACCGCAAAAGATCTGCTGACCCGTTGCGATATTCCAGTGCCAACCGACGTGCGTGTTGCGACTGAGTTTTCCGAAACTGCGACCGCAACCCTGAAGTCCGTGAACGACATCAAAGATGAAGAGCAGATTCTGGACATGGGCGACGTTTCCGCTGAGAAACTGGCCGTGATCCTGAAAAACGCGAAAACCATTCTGTGGAACGGCCCGGTTGGCGTATTCGAATTCCCTAACTTCCGTAAAGGGACCGAAATCGTTGCCCGCGCTATCGCAGACAGCGAAGCCTTCTCTATCGCTGGCGGCGGCGACACTCTGGCGGCTATCGACCTGTTCGGTATCGCAGACAAAATTTCCTACATCTCTACCGGCGGTGGCGCATTCCTCGAGTTCGTGGAAGGCAAAGTACTGTCAGCAGTAGCCATGCTCGAAGAGCGCGCTAAGAAGTAATTCCTACGGGCAGGGTATCCTGCCCGTTGATTTATTGCCGCCCGGCAAGACTCAGGACGGTGATTCGATTTTTTCCAAGGCCTACAGGACACATCAACATGTCTAAAATTTTTGATTTCGTAAAACCAGGTGTTGTAACTGGCGACGACGTACAGAAAATCTTCCAGGTAGCAAAAGAGAATAACTTTGCGCTGCCAGCCGTTAACTGCGTCGGTACTGACTCTATTAACGCCGTTCTGGAAACCGCTGCGAAAGTAAAATCCCCGGTTATCGTTCAGTTCTCTAACGGCGGTGCTGCTTTCATCGCTGGTAAAGGCGTGAAAACTGATGTTCCACAGGGTGCTGCTATCCTGGGCGCAATCTCTGGTGCACACCACGTACACCAGATGGCTGAACACTACGGCGTGCCGGTTATCCTGCACACTGACCACTGCGCTAAAAAACTGCTGCCGTGGATCGACGGCCTGCTGGACGCGGGTGAAAAACACTTCGCCGCTACCGGTAAACCACTGTTCTCTTCCCACATGATTGACCTGTCCGAAGAGTCTCTGGAAGAAAACATTGAAATCAGCTCCAAATACCTGGCGCGCATGTCCAAACTGGGCATGACCCTGGAAATCGAACTGGGCTGCACCGGTGGTGAAGAAGATGGCGTGGACAACAGCCACATGGACGCTTCTGCTCTGTACACCCAGCCAGAAGACGTCGATTACGCTTACACCGAACTGAGCAAAATCAGCCCACGTTTCACCATTGCGGCTTCCTTCGGTAACGTACACGGCGTGTACAAACCAGGTAACGTGGTTCTGACCCCAACCATCCTGCGCGATTCTCAGGAATATGTTTCTAAGAAACACAACCTGCCGCACAACAGCCTGAACTTCGTCTTCCACGGCGGTTCCGGTTCTTCTGCTCAGGAAATCAAAGACTCCGTAAGCTACGGCGTGATCAAAATGAACATCGATACCGATACCCAGTGGGCGACCTGGGACGGCATCCTGAAATACTACAAAGAAAACGAAGCTTACCTGCAGGGTCAGCTGGGTAACCCGAAAGGCGCTGACCAGCCGAACAAAAAATACTACGATCCGCGTGTTTGGCTGCGTGCAGCACAGACTTCTATGATCGTTCGCCTGGAGCAGGCATTCAAAGAGCTGAACGCGGTAGACGTTCTGTAATTTGAGCTAATCTTGCCTCGTTAAAACCCGCTTCGGCGGGTTTTTTTATATTCAAATAAAAGTGTAATATTTGCAGCTGTTTTTAATATTGAGTTATATTTTAACCGGTCAGGCTGAATTGACGAAAATACGCATGAATCTTCATTTCAAATAACAGCTTACTTACATTTATATGAATTTATTATCACCATAAATTTATTTTATCTGGGATATTTAGGTTGACCTTAATCATATAAATAGCAGATCGAAAAATAATAACTTATTGTTATTTATGGGTTTTATTTGTGTTGTGTGCTTATTAAGCAAATCCGGCTTAAGCACTTGTGAGTCGCAGCACATAACCTTTGACGGGGAATCCGTAAGATCGCCGCCATCGGCAACTAATTAGGCATGGCGCTTTATGGATAATACGACATTACCTAAAACACAGCACCTGGTTGTATTTCAGGAGGTGGTAAGAAGTGGTTCATTTGGCTCTGCGGCGAAGCAGCTGAGTTTGACCCAGCCAGCGGTCAGTAAAATCATCAGCGACATGGAGAGCCTGTTCGGGCTGGAGCTTATCATCCGCAAAAATACCGGCGTGCAACTCACCGCAGCAGGAAAAGTGCTGCTCGGTTACGCCGAGTCGATTACCCGCGAAATGCGCAATATGTGCAACGAAATGAGCAGTCTGGTCGGAAGCGAAGCGGTAGATGTTTCGTTTGGCTACCCTTCACTTATCGGCTTCACCTTCCTGCCGGGGATGATGAAAGCCTTCAAAGAGCAGTATCCTCATGCCGAAGTTTCGATGTTTGAAGCGCAGCTTTGTTCGTTCTTACCGGCAATACGAGACGGAAGGCTGGACTTTGCCATCGGCACCCTCAGCGACGAGATGCTGCTTCAGGATTTACACATTGAGCCGCTGTTCGAATCGGAGTTTATTCTGGTTGCCAGCCGAACACGAACGCGCGGAGGCGCGATGACGCTTCGCTCATTAAGCCATGAGCAGTGGGTGTTGCCTCAAACCGAAATGGGCTACTACCGTGAACTCCTGACCATCCTGCAACAGAACCACATCACCAGCGATAAAATCATTAAAACTGACTCTGTAGTCACCATTTATAATATGGTGCTGACCGCTGGTTTTCTGACGATTATTCCTCGTGAAATGATTGCCCCCTTTGGTTCTCAGGAATTTATTCAGGTTCCACTAACGGATGAATTGCCTGTCGCGCGCTATGCCGCAGTATGGTCGAAAAACTGTCGAATAAAAAAATCTGCTGCCACTTTGGTTGAGTTGGCCAAAGTACATTCAGTGCGTAACAAATATGAATTTAATAAATTAACGGTGGTAGCTTAGCAAAACTAACCGACTCGATTTTTATCATTAATTAATCCAGAGTGGCGAATTAAATCTATTTGCCATCTCTAATATCGCTTATTGTTTTTTCATGCAGAGGTCAACATGCATATCGACAACGAACTCCCTGTCACTATTAACGATGTTCTGGAAGCCAAGAAAAGAATATCTGGATTCGTGTATAAAACCGGAATGCCGAGATCTAATTACCTTAGTGAATGCTGTAAAGGTGATATTTATTTGAAGTTTGAAAATATGCAGCGTACCGGCTCATTTAAAATGCGTGGTGCGTTTAATAAACTTAGCTCACTGAGTGAGGAAGAAAGAGCCCGCGGCGTTGTGGCTTGTTCTGCGGGGAACCATGCTCAGGGCGTTTCGTTGTCATGCGCGCTGCTGGGAATCGACGGTAAGGTCGTGATGCCAAAAGGTGCGCCGAAGTCAAAGGTCGCCGCCACGACTGACTATTCGGCCCAAGTGATAATCCACGGCGATAACTTTAACGAAACAATCGCTAAGGTCAGCGAAATTGTTGAGATGGAAGGGCGCATTTTTATCCCGCCTTATGATGATGAAAAAGTCATTGCCGGGCAGGGAACAATTGGCCTGGAGATTCTTGAAGATCTTTACGACGTTGATAACGTGATTGTGCCTATTGGCGGTGGTGGGCTAATTGCCGGGATTGCGGTGGCAATTAAATCCATTAACCCGACTATTAATATTATTGGCGTGCAGGCAGAAAACGTCCACGGCATGGCTTCTTCTTTCCGTACTGGCGAAATCACCGCGTATCGAGCAAGCAGCACGTTGGCTGACGGCTGTGATGTCGCTCGTCCAGGAACGTTAACCTTCGAAATCGTTAAGAAATTAGTTACTGATATTATTTTGGTCAGTGAGGACGATATCAGAAATAGTATGGTGGCACTTATTCAGAGGAATAAAATTGTCACTGAAGGTGCCGGGGCACTTGCTTCTGCCGCATTATTAAGTGGCAAGCTAGACCAGTATATTAAAGGCCGTAAAACCGTGAGTATTATTTCTGGCGGAAATATTGATTTGTCTCGTGTCTCTGAAATTACGGGCACCGCGGAAGCCTGCCTGAGCTAAATAAGGATCTTCATTATGAGTAATGTAGAAACAACTCTTGTTGGTCAAAAAGAATCCTCCCTGTGGCGTAAGTCCGATACCACCTGGACTTTGGGTCTGTTTGGCACCGCCATCGGCGCGGGGGTGCTGTTTTTCCCGATTCGTGCGGGCTATGGCGGCCTGATCCCAATATTGATTATGCTGGTTTTGGCTTATCCAATCGCTTTCTTCTGCCATCGTGCGCTGGCGAGACTTTGTCTTTCCGGCAGCAATCCGTCGGGTAATATCACCGAAGTTGTAGAGGAGCATTTTGGTAAAACTGGTGGGGTAGTCATCACCTTCCTTTACTTCTTTGCCATTTGCCCGCTGTTGTGGATTTATGGCGTCACCATTACCAACACCTTCATGACTTTTTGGGAAAATCAGCTCCAGCTGATGCCGTTAAATCGTGGGCTGGTGGCGTTGTTCCTGCTGATGCTGATGGCGTTTGTCATCTTCTTCGGCAAGGATCTGATGGTGAAGGTAATGAGCTATCTTGTGTTCCCGTTTATCGCAAGTCTGGTCATTATTTCCCTGTCGCTCATCCCCTACTGGAATTCAGCGGTTATCGATCAGGTGAACCTGAGTGAAATCGCGCTGACTGGCCATGACGGCATCCTGGTGACGGTGTGGCTCGGGATTTCTATCATGGTGTTCTCCTTCAACTTCTCACCGATTGTCTCTTCATTTGTGGTGTCGAAGCGCGAAGAGTACGAAGCTGATTTCGGGCGAGGGTATACCGAGGATAAATGCTCAAAAATCATCTCTCGTGCCAGCATGTTGATGGTTGGCGTGGTGATGTTCTTCGCCTTCAGCTGCCTGTTCACGCTCTCGCCACAGAATATGGCCGAAGCAAAAGCGCAAAATATCCCGGTACTTTCCTATCTCGCCAACCATTTCTCTTCACTGTCTGGTTCGAAGTCAACCTTTGCCACCGGGCTGGAATACGGTGCGTCGATTATCGCCCTGGTGGCCATTTTCAAATCCTTCTTCGGCCACTATCTGGGAACGCTGGAAGGGCTGAACGGCCTTGTCCTGAAGTTTGGCTATAAGAGTGACAAGACGAAGATTTCTGAGGGCAAACTTAATCTGATCAGCATGGCGTTTATCATGGGATCAACCTGGGTTGTGGCCTACGCCAATCCAAACATACTTGATCTGATTGAAGCGATGGGTGCCCCAATTATTGCCTCGCTGCTTTGTCTGCTGCCGATGTACGCGATTCGTAAAGTTCCGGCGCTGAGCAAATATAAAGGCAGAACCGAAAATATCTTTGTTACCGTGATCGGCGTGCTGACGATCCTTAATATTGTATACAAACTCATGTAATTAATTTCCATTGGCTCAGGATGAGTGAACGTTAATATGAATGAATCTCCGGTAATATTAACCATAAATTGCGGTTCATCTTCGGTTAAATTTTCCGTGCTGGATGAGTTAACCATGGAGCCACTTTTAACGGGAATTTTTGAGGGCATAAATACCGAATCCGCAACGCTTATTGTTAATGGCGGTGAACCGGTGAAACTGGTGCATTCTGATTATGAGGATGCGCTGGCGGCAGTAGCCCTTGAGCTTGAAAAACGTAATCTGACTGAAAGCGTGGCCTATATAGGCCACCGCATTGCGCACGGCGGCGCGGTTTTTAGCGAGTCAGTATTGCTCACGGACGATATCGTGGAGCAAATTCGCGCCGTCTCGCCTCTCGCGCCGCTGCACAACTATGCCAACCTCAGCGGCGTGGCTTCGGCCAGGCAACGTTTTCCGGGCGTGCCGCAGGTTGCGGTTTTTGATACCAGCTTTCATCAGACCATGAGCCCCGAAGCCTATCTCTACGGCCTGCCATACCGCTATTTCACAGAGCACGGCGTCAGGCGGTATGGGTTTCACGGGACCTCTCACCGCTATGTTTCAATTCAGGCAAATGCGTTACCTGAACTGAAAGGGCGCCCATCAGGGTTAGTGATTGCTCACTTAGGCAACGGAGCATCGGTGTGTGCGGTTGTCGACGGGCAAAGCGTTGATACGTCGATGGGGATGACGCCGCTGGAAGGGCTAATCATGGGGACACGCTGCGGTGACGTCGACTTTGGAGCAATGGTGTGGCTGGCAAGGCAAACCGGGCAGTCGCTGGACGATCTTGAGCAGGTTGCAAACACCGAGTCAGGGCTGCTGGGGCTTTCAGGTATATCTTCTGACTTACGGACGCTGGAAAAAGCCCTGCAGCAGGGGGATGCCCGTGCGGAGCTGGCAATCAACACCTTTGTTCACCGCATTGCCAAAGCCATCGGCGGGCACGCAGCTTCGCTGCCAAATTTTGATGGGCTAATTTTTACCGGCGGCATTGGTGAAAACTCCGCGCTTATTCGCCGTCTGGTTATTCAGCATTTACGGGTATTCGGTTTCGAATTGGATGAAAAAGAGAATGCGCGACCTAATTCTGACGGCGAACGTGTTATTTCAAGCAAGAACTCGGCAGTGCTGTGCGCGGTTATTCCGACCAACGAAGAAAAAATGATTGCTCTTGATGCCCGGGAATTAGGCAAGGCATCGCAGTTTGCGGCATTCGCTTAATATTATTTGCGGTACAGAGGATTGAATAAATGAAAATGGATATTGATATTTCCCATGATAATTATGCTCAGGCATGGCAGCAGTTTCGTGGGGAATGCTGGCAGCATGAGATTAATGTTCGGGATTTTATCCAGCAAAACTACACGCCGTATGAAGGGGATGACACGTTTCTGGCGGGAGCAACGTCAGGGACGACGGCGCTATGGGAAAAGGTGATGGAGGGCATTCGCGTCGAAAATGCCACTCATGCGCCGCTCGATTTTGACACTAACGTTGCCACTTCAATTACCGCCCATGCCCCCGGTTACATTATCCAGCAGCATGAGAAAATTGTCGGTCTGCAGACGGACAAACCGCTAAAACGCGCGCTGCATCCTTTTGGCGGTATCAATATGATCAAAAGCTCGTTTGAAGCCTATGGTCGTAAAATGGACCCTGACTTTGAGTATCAATTTACCGAGCTGCGGAAAACGCACAATCAGGGCGTGTTCGACGTTTATTCGCCGGATATTCTCCGCTGCCGCAAGTCCGGCGTACTGACGGGGCTGCCGGATGGTTACGGGCGGGGGCGAATCATCGGCGATTACCGCCGCGTGGCGCTGTATGGTATTGCCTACTTGGTGCGAGAGCGCGAGCTTCAGTTTGCCGATCTGCAGCAGAAACTTGAGCGCGGAGAGGATCTTGAAGCGACGATTCGCCTGCGTGAAGAGCTGGCGGAGCATCGCCATGCGCTGCTGCAAATTCAGGACATGGCCGCCGGATACGGGTTTGATATCTCGAGGCCGGCGAGCAACGCGCAGGAGGCGATTCAATGGCTTTACTTCGCGTATCTGGCGGCAGTGAAGTCACAAAACGGTGGGGCGATGTCCCTTGGCCGCACCGCAACCTTTATCGATATTTATATGGAGCGCGATATCCGTTCTGGCCTGCTCAATGAGCAACAGGCGCAAGAGCTTATTGACCACTTTATTATGAAAATCCGCATGGTGCGCTTCCTGCGCACGCCGGAGTTTGATTCACTGTTTTCAGGGGATCCTATCTGGGCGACGGAAGTGCTGGGCGGAACGGGGCTGGATGGTCGTACGCTAGTGACCAAAAGTACCTTCCGCTATCTGAACACGCTATACACCATGGGGCCATCGCCGGAGCCGAATATGACCATCCTTTGGTCTGAGGCGCTGCCGAAAGCGTTCAAGGTTTATGCCGCCAGGGTGTCTATCGAAACCTCGTCATTGCAGTATGAAAACGATGACCTGATGCGCAGCGATTTCGCCAGCGACGACTACGCGATTGCCTGTTGCGTTAGCCCGATGGTGATTGGCAAGCAGATGCAGTTCTTTGGCGCCCGCGCCAACCTGGCAAAAACGCTGCTGTACTGCATCAACGGGGGAATGGATGAAAAGCTGAAGATCCAGGTCGGGCCCAAAACCCCAATGTTGCTTGACGACGTGCTGGACTACGACAAGGTGATGGCCAGCCTGGACAATTTTATGGACTGGCTGGCGGTGCAGTATGTGACGGCCCTGAACCTGATCCACTACATGCACGATAAATACAGCTACGAAGCTTCGCTGATGGCCCTGCATGACAGGGATGTTTACCGGACAATGGCCTGCGGCATCGCCGGGCTTTCGGTGGCGGTAGATTCGCTTTCGGCCATCAAACATGCGGTAGTGAAGCCAGTGCGCGACCATACCGGGCTGGCGGTGGATTTCGTGATTGAGGGCGACTATCCGCAGTACGGCAATAACGACGATCGCGTGGACGCCATTGCCTGCGACCTGGTTGAGCGTTTCATGAAGAAAATTCAGGCGCTGCCAACCTACCGTCACGCCGTGCCGACCCAGTCTATTTTGACCATTACTTCGAATGTAGTGTATGGACAAAAAACGGGAAATACGCCGGATGGCCGCAGGGGAGGAACGCCGTTTGCGCCCGGCGCTAACCCGATGCACGGGCGAGACACTAAAGGGGCGGTAGCCTCGTTAACCTCCGTGGCTAAGCTGCCGTTCAGCTATGCAAAAGATGGTATCTCTTATACGTTTTCCATTGTGCCGGCGGCGCTGGGCAAAGATGATTCCGTCCGCCGCCTGAACCTGGTCGGACTGCTTGACGGCTACTTCCATCACGATGTCAAAACGGAAGGCGGTCAGCACCTGAACGTTAACGTGTTGAACCGCGAAATGCTGATGGACGCCATAGAGCATCCTGAAAATTACCCGACGCTGACCATTCGTGTTTCAGGCTATGCGGTGCGTTTCAATGCGCTTACCCGCGAACAGCAGCAGGATGTTATTTCCCGAACCTTTACTCAAACGTTGTAAGCCCGCTTTCAGCCCGGACATCCGTCCGGGCTTTTCCTCCCTTTTGCCGCATTAATACTCAATTTGAGAACAATTTTGTGACGTACTTGGCACATTCATGCGTTTTTGTTTACCCTTTAGGGTTTGAGCTGCCTTACCGGGCGGAGAAACTTTTCAGACAAGGAACAGTAGATGGAAGATCTCAACGTAGTAGACAGTATTCATAATGCGGGAGGCTGGCTGGTGCGCAATCAGGAACTTCTCCTGAGCTATGCGGTAAACATCGTCGCCGCCGTGGCTATTTTGATCGCCGGGATGATCGTTGCCCGTCTGGTCTCCGGGGCCGTTAATCGACTGATGCTGGCTCGCAGTATCGACAGCACCGTTGCTGACTTCCTTTCCGCGCTGGTGCGCTACGGGATCATCGCGTTCACGCTGATTGCCGCCCTGAGCCGTGTTGGGGTACAGACCGCTTCGGTGATTGCCGTGCTGGGTGCCGCCGGTCTGGCCGTTGGTCTGGCGCTGCAGGGCTCTCTGTCTAACCTGGCCGCAGGCGTGTTGCTGGTGACCTTCCGCCCATTCCGTACCGGGGAGTATGTCGATCTCGGCGGCATTGCGGGCACCGTGCTGAATGTGCAAATCTTCTCCACCACGCTGCGTACCGTTGATGGCAAAATCGTCGTTGTGCCGAACGGGAAAATTATCGCCGGCAATATCATTAACTTCTCCCGCGAACCTGCCCGCCGCAACGAATTCATCATCGGCGTGGCCTACGATGCGGATATCGATCGGGTGAAGCAGATCCTGACTGAAATCATCACCAGTGACGAGCGTGTGCTGAAGGATCGCGATATCACCGTGCGCCTGAACGAGCTTGGCCCTTCATCCGTTAACTTTGTGGTGCGGGCATGGAGCAAAAGCGGCGATTTGCAAAACGTTTACTGGGACGTGCTGGAACGCATCAAGAAAGCCCTTGATGCAAACGGCATCGGCATTCCTTACCCGCAAATGGACGTTCACGTTCGCCAGATTAAAGAATCTGATAACGCATAATGCCCGGGGCCAGCTTCCGCTGGCCTTATTTTTACCTGCAATAATTAGCCATTCTTATCAGCGATTAAAACTATCAATTTCCTCTAATAATTTTTGCGCATTACACTCACGCCCAGTGATGAATATTTGAAGGGTGTGCAGCGTGTTATCTTATTATTTTCAGGGTATTGCATTGGGGGCCGCGCTAATTCTGCCGCTGGGGCCGCAAAATGCCTTCGTGATGAATCAGGGCATTCGTCGTCAGTATCATCTGATGATTGCTTCTCTGTGTGCGCTGAGCGACATCATTTTGATTTGCGGCGGGATTTTTGGCGGTAGCGCCATTCTGATGCAGTCACCCTGGCTGCTGGCGCTGGTCACCTGGGGCGGCGTGGCATTTCTGCTGTGGTACGGCTGGGGAGCACTGCGCACGGCGATGAGCAGCAACCTGGAGCTGGCCTCGGCCGAAGTGTTAAAGCAGGGGCGCTGGAAAATTGTGGTTACCATGCTGGCCGTCACCTGGCTCAACCCGCATGTCTATCTGGACACCTTTGTGGTGCTCGGTAGCCTGGGGGGCCAGCTTGCGGACGAAGCAAAACGCTGGTTCGCGCTGGGGACCATTAGCACCTCCATTCTCTGGTTTTACGGCCTGGCTATTCTTGCCGCCTGGCTGGCACCTCGTCTGCGTACCGCGAAAGCCCAGCGCATTATCAACGGCGTGGTTGGGATTGTGATGTGGTTTATTGCCGCGCAACTGGCCCGGGATGGGGTGCAGCATATCGCCGCGCTCATGGGCTAATTCGCCATAATCTGATAGACAAGTTACCATTACAGGCTAAGCTTGCTGGCAGCGCCGGAAGTTTATTGCATGGCGTAATCACAGTGGAACGTAGCACGGAGGAGTTACAGTGAAGTTTAAAATTTTAGCATTAGCCGCGTTAATGGGATTAGGTTCTGTTTCTGTGCAGGCAGGTGAGTTGCCAAACGGGCCGCACGTGGTCACCTCCGGGACAGCCAGCGTTGATGCCGTACCTGATATCGCCACGCTCGCTATCGAAGTCAACGTGTCCGCTAAGGACGCGGCTTCTGCCAAAAAACAGGCCGACGACCGTGTGGCGCAATACCTGACTTTCCTGCAGAAAAATGGCGTAGAGAAGAAGGATATCAACGCCGCTAACCTGCGCACGCAGCCAGAATATGACTACCTGAAAGACGGCAAAACTCAGCTCAAGGGCTACCGGGCGGTACGCCAGGTGGAAGTCACCCTGCGTCAGCTGGATAAAATGAACGAATTGTTGGATGGGGCGCTGAAGTCTGGCCTGAACGAAATCCGTTCCGTGTCGCTGGGCGTAGCGCATCCAGAAGAGTACAAAGATAAAGCACGTAAAGAGGCGATTACCGACGCAACCCGTCAGGCTAAGCTGCTGGCCGAAGGCTTTAACAGCAAGCTGGGCCCGGTTTACAGCGTGCGTTACCACGTTTCTAACTACCAGCCTGCGCCGATGGTTCGCATGATGAAAGCGGATGCGGCTGCACCGGCTTCCGCTCAGGATACCTACGATCAGCAGACTATTCAGTTTGACGATCAGGTCGATGTAGTGTTTGAACTGCAGGGCGCACAAACGCCGGCGGCACCTGCTCAGTAAGATGTGATCTTCACCTTAACCCTCGCCGCTGCCGGCGGGGGTTACTCAACGCGTTATTCCGTGTCCTGCCTCAATACCTTGTGCCCGTACTCCAGCAAAGCATCCGTCACGTTGCGCATCATGCGGCTTTCCGGCGCAAAGCGGTGCCAGTAAAGCATGCGGCGCTGCAGCAGGCCCGGCGTCAGGTCGATTAATTCCCCGCTATTCAACTCGCGCTCAATTTGCAGGTGCGGGATCATACAGCACGTTGTGCCCTGGCGAGCTAGTTGCACAAAGGCCTCCGAAGAGTTAACGATGTGGCATGGCACGCTGCCGGGGGACAGATCGAAGTTCTGCTGTAAAAATGCCTGATGCATATCATCGAGATGGTCAAAGGCAACGGCAGGGGCTTTAAGCAGCGCCGACCGCGTGACGCCGTTTGGGAAATAGCGCTCGGCAAAATCTTTTGAGCCAACAAACAGGTAGTCCAGCGCACCCAGTCGATCCACCAGGCAGCTTGGCAGCGGCTGAGGCTGAATGGAAACCGCCCCCACCACTTCGCCCCGGCGCAGGCGTTCCTGAGTACGGGTTTCATCTTCAACCTGAAGGTTCAGGCGAATCGGGGAGTCGGCTAATACCGGCGCAAGGGCCGGCAGCAGCCAGGTGGCCAGGCTATCGGCGTTGACCGCCAGCGAGAGCAGCAGAGGCGTGGAGCCGGTTTGCTCGTCCCCCAGCCACTCTTCTTCCAGCAGTTCCACCTGGCGTAAAAGCGCCAGCAGTTTTTGGCCCTGCTCGGTAGGACGAGGCGGCACGGTGCGTACCAACAATGGCTGGCCGAACATCGTTTCCAGTTGCTTAATACGTTGTGACACCGCCGACTGAGTAATGCACAGCTTCTGCGCCGCACGCTCAAATCCTCGTTCACGAATTACCGCATCCAGCGCCTGCAGCGTTCTGTAGTCCGGGCGTTTCATTGTTGTTCATCTGCTCCTGATTTCGTCGTGCAGCCACTATGACATAAATTTGCCGCTGATTCAGACCAAATCAGCAAACGGGCACCGCGTTCGAACGTGATGGTGTTGGCATTGCGGCAAAGCCGGGGACATTTTCCCGACGCATGCTCTATAATGCGCGTCAGTTTCCACATCACAGGCATAAAATTATGACGCAGGATGAACTGAAAAAAGCAGTCGGATGGGCAGCACTCCAGTACGTGCAGCCGGGCACCATTGTTGGGGTGGGCACGGGCTCAACCGCCGCGCATTTTATTGATGCTTTGGGCACCATCAAACACCAGATTGAAGGTGCTGTTTCCAGCTCCGACGCTTCCACCGCGAAACTGAAAAGCCTTGGGATCCACGTTTTCGATCTCAATGAGGTGGATTCATTAGGCGTTTACGTCGACGGTGCCGATGAGATCAACGCCCAGATGCAGATGATCAAAGGCGGTGGTGCCGCGTTGACTCGTGAGAAAATCATCGCCTCCGTTGCCGATAAGTTTGTCTGTATTGCGGACGCCTCCAAGCAGGTTGATATTCTCGGTAATTTCCCGCTGCCGGTGGAAGTGATCCCGATGGCGCGTAGCGCCGTAGCGCGTGAGCTGGTGAAGCTGGGTGGTCGCCCGGAGTACCGCCAGGGCGTGGTTACGGACAACGGGAACATCATTCTGGATGTGCATGGTTTGAGCATCATGGAGCCGATGAAGCTGGAAAACACCATCAACGGTATTCCTGGCGTGGTGACCGTGGGCTTGTTTGCGAACCGCGGCGCGGATGTGGCGCTGATCGGCACCGCAGATGGCGTGAAAACCATCGTGAAATGATCTGACCGGGGCGCGTTCTGCGCCCCAAAAAACCGTATAAAAAATGACAAATTATTTTAACCGCATATTTGGTGACATATATCACATTTCGGTAACAGTTCTGTGATTCATGCCTGGTTCACTCTCCCGCTTAGCATTTTATTCTGACTCCCGCCGCCTTATTCCCGCCTGACGATACGGCGACGCAATCGTTCATATTGCCCCAAACGTAGATTTTGATATTTTGACAGAAGGGTAACTTATAGGCGGTGGCGCATCACCGCCTAAAAACGAACACAACAGCACTGTAAATAGGGTCGGGAAATGGCAAAAGTATCACTGGATAAAGACAGAATTAAATTCCTGCTTGTGGAAGGCGTGCACCAGAAGGCGGTAGACAGCCTCCGTGCAGCGGGATACACCAACATTGAATTCCATAAAGGCGCGCTGGATTCCGAGGCGCTCAAAGAGTCGATCCGTGATGCTCACTTCATTGGCCTGCGTTCCCGCACCCATTTGACCGAAGAGATCTTTGCTGCGGCTGAAAAACTGGTGGCAGTGGGCTGCTTCTGCATCGGCACCAACCAGGTTGACCTGGATGCGGCGGCGAAGCGCGGTATCCCTGTTTTCAACGCCCCATTCTCTAACACCCGTTCCGTTGCCGAACTGGTGATCGGTGAATTACTGCTGTTGCTGCGTGGCATTCCTGAAGCTAACGCCAAAGCGCACCGTGGCGTGTGGAACAAGCTGGCGGTAGGCTCTTTTGAAGCCCGTGGTAAAAAACTGGGCATCATTGGTTACGGCCACATCGGTACGCAGCTGGGCATTCTGGCAGAATCCTTGGGGATGCACGTCTTCTTCTACGACATCGAAAACAAGCTGCCGCTGGGCAATGCCACCCAGGTTCAGCATCTCTCCGATCTGCTGAACATGAGCGATGTAGTTAGCCTGCATGTGCCGGAAAACGCCTCCACCAAAAACATGATTGGAGCGGGCGAACTGGCCCTGATGAAGCCTGGCTCACTGCTGATCAACGCTTCCCGCGGTACGGTAGTAGATATTCCTGCTCTGTGCGGTGCCCTTTCCAGCAAGCATCTGTCCGGTGCAGCCATTGACGTCTTCCCGACCGAGCCGGCCACCAACAGCGATCCGTTTAACTCACCTCTGTGCGAGTTCGATAACGTGATCCTGACCCCGCACATCGGGGGATCAACTCAGGAAGCGCAGGAAAACATCGGTCTGGAAGTGGCGGGCAAGCTGGCGAAATACTCGGATAACGGCTCTACGCTGTCTGCGGTTAACTTCCCGGAGGTTTCGCTCCCTCTGCACGGCGGCACCAGCAGCCGCCTGCTGCATATTCATGAAAACCGCCCGGGGATCCTGACCGCGCTCAACCAGATCTTTGCCGATCAGGGCATCAACATTGCAGCTCAGTTCCTGCAGACCACGCCGCACATGGGTTACGTGGTGATTGATATTGATGCGCCTGAAGATGTGGCTGAGAAAGCGCTGAAATCAATGAAAGCGATTCCGGGCACCATCCGCGCCCGTCTGCTGTACTGATCTGAATCATGGCCTCTTCCTCCAGCGGGGAAGGGGCATCACCACTGCCATAGGCGCGATGGCGTCACCACGGCAGGTAAAGGAATATCCCACTGTTCTACCGGCAATGTTTCTACCTGCTGGCAATCATGCGCCAGGCCAACCGGGTAAAGACCGTGCTGCTGCCAGTGCTGTAGCGTCCTGTCGTAGAACCCCCCGCCCATCCCCAGACGCTGCCCTGTCTCATCAAAGGCAACCAGCGGTGTAACCAGGACATCCAGCTTATTCAGCGGCAACACGTCGCGAACATCCAGCTTAGGCTCGAGAATTTTCAGGCGATTGGTGACCAGATTACTTTGCGGCGTGTAGCGCAAAAACAGCAGATTACCGGCGCTAAAAGGATGAAGTACCGGGAGATAAACGTTTTTACCCGCCTGCCATAAAGCCTCGATCAGCGGCGTGGTATTAAGCTCGCCGTCGAATGAGAGAAACAGCGCCACGGTCTGAGCACGAATAACCGGCTCAAACGCCAGCATGCGTTCAGCGGCCTGTAGGGCAAAGGTTTGTTGTTCAGCGGGAGTAAGCGACCGTCGCAGTTGCCGGATTGTCTGGCGAATGTCCTGACGAAGCGTTGAGGTTAACGGGGTATGCGTCATGATGGTCGGGTAGTAAAGAGGGAATCTCCGAGATGCCGCCGCAGGCTGTAACCCTTGAACCCTTGGTTCAAGGTGAGTGTGTCGTCATGGTTTTAAGGCTTCTCGGACGGACCGAGCATGCTCACCAACCGCGGAGCGCCACACTCTTGTGGTATGAAATATCGGCTCAGGGGACTGGCCCGCTTGCAAACATCTCAGAGAAATTTTGTCTTCGAAGTTACTCTACCATAGTCAACTGCGAAGTGTTATTCAAACTTTGGACCCTGTCGGTCTGCAATGCGACCTTGCTCAAGCAATGCTTGTTCGATGGTCTGCTGTAGCATCCGAATACGCTCTTCCATGTTGGCGGCGTAGTCACGGGTTTTCGACTTTTCCTGAGCCAGTTCGTAGCAAATGTTCAGTGCTGCGATGAAGACCAACTGCTCGGTATTTGTGACTCTAGTGCGAACTTTTAAATCTTGCAACCGCTGATTCAGCTCTTCCGCAGCCTGATTCAGCGCATCCTGTTGTTCAGGCGGACAATTCACGCGCAATGAACGACCGAAAATTTGAATATCGACTGGTTGTGCAGACATGCCACCTTCCTGCTGTTTACTCGCCTGCCTTTACGCTACCGGCCTCGGTAGCGGAAGGGGCGCCACTATAGCCATCCCGAAATCAAGATACAAGCCCTTTTCTGGTATCTGCGGGGGTCCTGGTGGTAGCATAACACACACTATTCCTGCCAACGATGACGAATGCGCATGTCAATACAGAACGCAATGCCTGACTACGACTTAGTCGGCCAACTTTTGAACCAACAGGGTGTGGGTCTGACGCCCGCAGAAATGCACGGCTTGATCAGCGGCATGCTGTGCGGCGGCAATAAAGACACCAGCTGGCAAACGCTGCTGCATGACCTGACGAATGAAGGCCTGGCCTTTAGCCAGAACCTGGCGGATCCGCTGCGCCAGATGCACGGTGCCATTGGCGACGCGCTGGAAGATGAAGGTTTCCTGTTTCAGCTCTACCTGCCGGACGGTGATGATGTCTCCGTCTTCGATCGCGCCGATGCGCTTTCCGGCTGGGTAAACCACTTCCTGCTGGGCCTCGGCGTCATGCAGAGTAAGCTGGATAAAGTCACCGGTGAAACCGGCGAAGCCATTGACGACCTGCGTAACATCGCCCAGTTGGGTTACGACGAGGACGAAGACCAGGAAGAGCTGGAAATGTCGCTCGAAGAGATTATTGAGTACGTGCGTGTTGCCGCGCTGCTGTGCCACGACACCTTTACTCATGCGGCGCCGACCGCCCCCGAGGTACGCAAGCCTACGCTCCACTAACGATAAAAATGTCAGGAGGTGTGATGAACCAGCAGGAATTTCTTCGCCGCCGCCAGGCGCTACTGGCGAAAATGGTACCCGGCAGCGTCGCGTTAATTTTCGCGGCCCCGGAAGCAACCCGCAATGCGGATAGCGAATACCCCTATCGGCAGAGCAGCGATTTTTGGTACTTCACCGGCTTTAACGAGCCGGAAGCCGTGCTGGTGCTAATCAAAAGCGATGAGTCGCACAATCACAGCGTGCTGTTCAACCGCGTGCGGGATAAAAGTGCAGAAATTTGGTTTGGGCGCCGGCTAGGCCAGGACGCAGCCCCGCAGAAATTAGGGGTAGATCGCGCGCTGGCTTTCAGCGAAATCGGTGAGCAATTACATCTCCTGCTAAACGGCCTGGATGTGGTTTACCACGCTCAGGGCGAGTACGAATACGCGGATAACATCGTTTTTGCCGCGCTGGATAAGCTACGTCGTGGTTCGCGTCAAAACCTGGCTGCACCAGCCACGCTGACCGACTGGCGACCGGTGGTACACGAGCTGCGCCTTTTCAAATCCGAAGAAGAGATTGCCATCATGCGTCGCGCCGGGGAGATCTCCGCGCTGGCGCATACTCGCGCAATGCAGGCCTGCCGCCCGGGAATGTTCGAATATCAGCTCGAGGGTGAAATTCACCACGAGTTTACCCGGCACGGTGCGCGCTATCCTTCGTACACCACTATCGTCGGCGGCGGCGAGAACGGCTGCATTCTGCATTACACCGAAAATGAAAGTGAACTGCGCGACGGCGATTTGGTCCTGATAGACGCCGGATGTGAATACCAAAGCTACGCCGGAGACATCACGCGCACCTTCCCTGTTAACGGTAAATTCAGCCCGGCCCAGCGTGAAATTTACGACATCGTGCTGGAGTCGCTCGAAACCGCGCTAAAACTCTACCGGCCGGGCACGTCCATGCAGGAAGTGACGACGGAAGTGGTGCGCATCATGGTTAAGGGGCTGGTGAAGCTCGGCATTCTGAAAGGCGATGTCGATCATCTGATAGCCAATAACGCCCACCGCGCGTTCTTTATGCATGGCCTGAGCCACTGGCTGGGACTGGACGTACATGACGTGGGGGCTTATGGTCAGGACAGGTCGCGGGTGCTGGAACCGGGCATGGTTATCACCGTGGAACCAGGGCTTTATATCGCCCCGGATGCGGACGTGCCCGCGCAGTACCGTGGCATTGGTATCCGCATTGAAGACGACATCGCGATCACCAAAGACGGCAACGAGAACCTCACCGCCAGCGTGGTGAAGTCCGCAGACGATATTGAAGCATTGATGGCGGCGGCGCGTCAGCCATGAGCGTCATTATTGTTGGCGGCGGGATGGCGGGAGCGACGCTGGCGTTAGCCATCTCAACGTTTACCCAGGGCAAATTGCCGGTACACCTTATCGAAGCCATTGCCCCGGACTCAGCCGCTCATCCGGGGTTTGATGCCAGGGCCATCGCGCTCGCCCAGGGCACCCGGCAGCAGCTGGCCCGCATTGGCGTTTGGTCTGCGCTTGCCGACTGTGCCACGGCAATTAAGACCGTGCACGTCAGCGACAGAGGCCACGCCGGCTTCGTCACCCTTGAGGCTGAAGATTACCAGATTGATGCGCTTGGGCAGGTTGTGGAGCTTCACGACGTCGGGCTGCGGCTTTTTACCCTGTTGCGTAAAGCGCCAGGCGTAACGCTGCACTGCCCGCAGCGCGTTTCGGCCTTTACCCGGCACGAGCATAGCGTGCAGGTTGAGCTGGATAACGGCGTTGAGCTGCAGGGTAGCGTTCTGGTTGCCGCGGACGGCACGCGTTCTAAGCTGGCGGCGCAGTGCGGCGTCACCTGGCAGCCGCAGAGCTACCAGCAAATCGCCGTGATTGCCAACGTCACCACCTCTGAACCCCACCATGGCCGGGCATTTGAGCGTTTTACCGAGCACGGGCCGATTGCCATGCTGCCGATGTCCGACGGGCGCTGCTCGCTGGTCTGGTGCCATGCGCTGGATGCCCGCGAGGAAGTTGAAAGCTGGAGCGAAGCCGAGTTTTGTCAGCAGCTTCAGCGAGCTTTTGGCTGGCGACTGGGGCGAATTACTCATGCAGGTATCCGCCATCACTACCCGCTGGCGCTGCAGCAGGCCTCTCAGACCGTATCCCATCGTCTTGCGCTAGTGGGTAATGCCGCGCAAACGCTGCACCCGATAGCCGGGCAGGGGTTCAATCTTGGTCTGCGCGACGTAATGTCGCTGGCTGAAGGGCTGGCAGAGGCACACGCTGCGGGAACGGATGTCGGCAGTTTCCCGGTACTGGCTGCGTATCAGCAGCGCCGTGCCGCAGATAAAATCGCAACTATCGGCGTTACCGACGGGCTGGTGCAGCTGTTTGCCAACCGATGGGCACCGCTGGTGGCGGGCCGTAACCTTGGCCTGATGGCGATGGAACATTTTACTCCGGCACGAGACGTGCTGGCTCAGCGCACCCTGGGTTGGGTGGCGCGTTAAAGGAGAGTCAATTTGCAAAGCGTAGATGTGGCGATTGTCGGCGGCGGCATGGTGGGGCTGGCGGTGGCCTGCGGGCTTCAGGGCAGCGGCCTGCGCGTTGCGGTCATTGAAAGCCACCTTCCTCAGCCGCTGGTGCCTGACGCCGCGCCGGAACTGCGTGTTTCGGCGATCAATGCGGCCAGCGAAAAGCTGCTGACACACCTTGGCGCGTGGTCAAAAATCAGCGAGCGAGCCAGCAGCTATCACGGGATGGAAGTCTGGGAACGAGACAGCTTTGGGCAAATCGCGTTTGATGATAAGAGTTTCGGCTTTAGTCATCTGGGGCACATCATCGAAAACTCGGTGATCCACCAGGCGCTTTGGCAACGTGCGGAGCAATGCAGCGATATCAGCCTGATGGCGCCCGTGGACATTAATCAGGTTGCCTGGGGAGAAAACGAAGCGTTCCTGACCCTTAAAGATGGAACGATGCTAACCGCAAGGCTGGTGGTGGGGGCAGATGGAGCCAACTCCTGGCTGCGTGATAAAGCCGATATTCCGCTGACCTTCTGGGACTATAACCACCATGCGCTGGTGGCGACGATTCGCACCGCCGAGCCGCATCAGGCTGTTGCCCGGCAGGTGTTCCACGGGGAAGGTATTCTGGCTTTTCTGCCGCTTTCTGACCCGCATCTGTGTTCTATTGTCTGGTCGCTGCCGCCGGAAGAAGCGGCGCGTATGCATCGGGCCGACGATGAAGCATTCAACCAGGCGCTTTCCGTCGCGTTTAACCTGCGTCTGGGATTGTGCTCGGTTGAAAGCGAACGCCGCACCTTCCCGCTGACGGGCCGCTACGCCCGCAGCTTTGCCGGCCATCGTTTGGCGCTGGTGGGGGATGCCGCCCATACCATTCACCCGCTCGCCGGGCAGGGGGTGAACCTTGGATTTATGGATGCCGCTGAATTAATTACGGAAATTCGTCGTCTGCATCGTGAAGGTAAAGATTTTGGGCAGCACCTCTACCTGCGTCGCTATGAACGCAGCCGCAAGCACAGCGCGGCGGTGATGCTGGCCAGTATGCAGGGCTTCCGCGATCTGTTCGCCGGCAGTAACCCGGCGAAAAAGCTCCTGAGAGACATTGGCCTTAAGCTTGCCGATACGCTGCCGGGTGTGAAGCCGCAACTGCTTCGTCAGGCGATGGGGCTGCAAGATCTGCCTTCCTGGCTACGCTAAACCCTCGTCATACTTCGGGCGATGGGAGAACGGCGCTCATTTACCCCAGTCACATACTTTATATAAGTGACTGGGGATAAGCTCCCTTGTTGCCTGGCGGTCACTCGAATTATTTAGAGTGTTCGGGGAGCTGCCTTATTCTGCCTGAACTATATTGATAACCCCGTCACATTTCCCTTCCCGATGACCGGGCAGGGCACTTTCGCCCTCGTTTGAAATATTCTAATCTCAGGACAAATCTCGGATTACATTTTCTAATCTTACAATTTCTGTGATGTAGTCAATTTGTTTCTGAAATGGTCGTAAATGTTAGCTAGTGCTAAATTCGACACTAAATACCTGCTGTTAATGTGGAGCGCATCGCATTTTTACAGTGAATAACTCTGCACACTTCCTCTCCCGTTTTGGTCATAAGCTAATGCAATGACCGTTTTCCGCTTATGGTTTACGCCCCCGTTCGGTGGTAAGTTCAGGTCAAAGGTAACGTTTGCGTCGCTATCGGGGAACGGTGGCGATGCCGGGTTTCGTCTGACGGTTGGCAAAGCCAAATCCGCTTTGCAACCAGATGGTTAAAGAGGAAAAGATGACTCAACAGACCCCCTTATTTGAACAGCACACGCTAAGCGGCGCCCGCATGGTTGATTTCCACGGCTGGATGATGCCGCTGCACTATGGCTCGCAAATTGATGAGCACCACGCTGTACGCACCGATGCCGGTATGTTCGACGTTTCGCACATGACCATCGTTGACCTGCACGGCAGCCGTACCCGCGAGTTTCTGCGTTACTTAGTCGCCAACGACGTCGCCAAACTCACCCAGCCGGGCAAAGCGCTTTACACCGCCATGCTCAATGCTTCCGGCGGCGTGATTGACGACCTGATTATCTATTTCCTCTCCGAAGATGACTTCCGCCTCGTTGTTAACTCCGCTACCCGTGAAAAAGATCTTGCCTGGATTAACCAGCACGCAGAACCGTTTGGCGTGTCCGTCACCGTGCGTGACGACCTGTCGCTGATTGCCGTTCAGGGGCCGAATGCGAAGGCCAAAGCCGGTACGCTGTTTAGCGAAGAGCAACGTAAAGCCGTTGAAGGTATGAAACCGTTCTTTGGCGTGCAGGCCGGCGATCTGTTTATTGCTACTACCGGCTACACCGGCGAAGCGGGCTATGAAATTGCGATGCCGAACGACAAGGCTGCAGGATTCTGGGCACAGCTGGTTGAGGCTGGCGTTAAGCCTTGCGGCCTGGGCGCTCGCGACACGCTGCGCCTGGAGGCGGGGATGAACCTCTATGGTCAGGACATGGATGAAGGCATTTCTCCACTGGCCGCGAACATGGGCTGGACCATCGCCTGGCAGCCGGAAGATCGTGCGTTTATCGGCCGTGAGGCGCTGGAAGCACAGCGCGCCAGCGGCACCGAAGAGCTGGTTGGCTTGATCATGACCGAAAAAGGCGTATTACGTAATGAGCTGCCGGTACGGTTTACCGACGCGCAGGGCAATACGCACGAAGGGGCGATCACCAGCGGCACTTTCTCGCCAACGCTTGGCTACAGCATTGCGCTGGCTCGCGTTCCGGCGGGTATAGGTGAAACGGCGATTGTGCAGATCCGCAACCGCGAAATGCCGGTCAAAGTCACCAAACCTATTTTTGTTCGCGCCGGTAAGCCGGTCGCGCTTTAAATTTTGAAATCAGGTATCAGGAGAAAACAATGAGCAATGTGCCGAACGAACTGAAATACAGCAAAGAGCACGAATGGCTGCGTAAAGAAGCTGACGGCAGCTACACCGTGGGCATCACCGAACACGCGCAGGAACTGCTGGGCGACATGGTATTTGTTGACCTGCCTGAAGTGGGTGCCACCGTTTCTGCCGGTGATGATTGTGCCGTTGCTGAATCCGTGAAAGCGGCTTCTGACATCTACGCCCCAATCAGCGGTGAAATCGTTGCGGTTAACGACGCGCTGAGCGACAGCCCGGAGCTGGTCAACAGTGAGCCTTACGGCGAGGGCTGGATCTTCAAAATTAAAGCCAGCGACGAAGCTCAGGTTGCCGCGCTGCTGGATGCTTCCGCCTATGAAGCGCTGTTAGAAGACGAGTAATTTTTAAACCCCTCTCCCTGGTGGAGAGGGGAAACTATTTCAGGAATCACCGCTCATGACCCAGTCTTTACGTCAGTTAGAGAATCACGAAGCGTTTATCGACCGTCACATTGGCCCGGATGCGCAGCAGCAGCAAGAGATGCTGGAGACCGTCGGCGCGAAGACGCTCCCCGACCTGATCGCCAGCATTGTTCCACAGGACATTCAGCTTGCTGAGCCGCCTCAGATTGGCGCCGCGGCGACCGAGTTTGCCGCACTGGCCGAGTTAAAAGCCATCGCCAGCCGCAATAAACGCTTCAAAACTTACATTGGCATGGGTTACACCGCGGTACAAACGCCGCCGGTGATTCTGCGTAACATGCTGGAAAACCCGGGCTGGTACACCGCCTACACCCCTTACCAGCCTGAAGTTTCCCAGGGCCGTCTCGAAGCGCTGCTGAACTTCCAGCAGGTCACACTCGACCTTACTGGCATGGATATCGCTTCCGCTTCTCTGCTTGATGAAGCCACCGCGGCTGCCGAAGCCATGGCGATGGCTAAGCGCGTTAGCAAGCTGAAAAACGCTAACCGCTTCTTTGTGGCATCTGACGTTCACCCACAAACGCTGGACGTGGTGCGTACCCGCGCGGAAACCTTTGGGTTTGATGTGATTGTCGATGATGCCGCGAAAGTGCTGGATCATCAGGATGTGTTCGGCGTCCTGCTTCAGCAGGTGGGCACCACCGGCGAAGTGCATGATTACACCGCACTGATTGCTGAACTGAAGCAGCGCAAAGTTGTGGTAAGCGTGGCCGCAGATTTCATGACGCTGGTGATGCTGACCGCACCGGGCAAACAGGGCGCGGATATTGTCTTCGGCTCAGCCCAGCGCTTCGGTGTACCTATGGGCTACGGCGGCCCGCATGCGGCGTTCTTTGGCGCTCGCGATGAATTTAAACGCTCCATGCCAGGCCGTATTATCGGCGTTTCCCGTGATGCCGCTGGCCGCACCGCGCTGCGCATGGCGATGCAAACTCGCGAGCAGCACATCCGCCGCGAGAAAGCGAACTCTAACATCTGTACTTCACAGGTTCTTCTGGCGAACATTGCCAGCCTGTATGCGGTTTTCCACGGCCCGGCTGGCCTGAAACGCATTGCAGGCCGCATCCATCGCCTGACCGACATTCTGGCTGCTGGCCTGCGGCAGAAAGGCCTGGTTCTGCGCCACAAACACTGGTTCGACACCCTTTGTGTTGAAGTGGCTGATAAAGCCGCCGTGCTGGCGCGCGCCGAAGCGCGTGAAATTAACCTGCGCAGCGATATTCTGAACGCGGTTGGCATCACTCTCGATGAAGCCACTACTCGTGAAGATGTTGTTGCCCTGTTCGACGTGCTGCTGGGCGACGCTCACGGCCTGGATATCGACAAGCTGGATCGCGACGTTGCCAACGACAGTAAATCCATTCCGGCTCCGATGCTGCGCGACGACGAGATCCTGACTCATCCGGTCTTCAACCGCTACCACAGCGAAACTGAGATGATGCGCTATATGCACTCTCTGGAGCGTAAAGATCTGGCGCTGAACCAGGCGATGATCCCACTCGGTTCCTGCACCATGAAGCTGAACGCCGCTGCCGAAATGATCCCGATCACCTGGCCGGAATTTGCCGAACTGCACCCGTTCTGCCCGGCAAATCAGGCAGAAGGCTACCACCAGATGATCGCCCAACTGTCCGACTGGCTGGTAAAACTGACCGGTTACGATGCGCTGTGCATGCAGCCTAACTCCGGCGCACAGGGCGAATACGCTGGCCTGCTGGCTATCCGTCGCTACCATGAAAGCCGCAACGAAGGCAGCCGCAACATCTGCCTGATCCCAAGCTCTGCGCACGGTACCAACCCGGCTTCGGCACAAATGGCGGGTATGGAAGTGATCGTCGTCGCCTGTGATAAACAGGGCAACATCGATCTGCAGGATCTGCGTGTGAAAGCAGAACAGGCTGGCGAAGCGCTCTCCTGCATCATGGTGACCTACCCGTCCACCCACGGCGTGTACGAAGAAACGATCCGTGAAGTGTGCCAGATCGTGCATCAGTTTGGCGGCCAGGTTTACCTGGACGGCGCGAACATGAACGCCCAGGTAGGGATCACCACGCCGGGTTATATCGGCGCGGATGTTTCACACCTCAACCTGCACAAAACCTTCTGCATTCCGCACGGCGGCGGCGGCCCGGGCATGGGACCAATCGGCGTGAAAGCGCATCTGGCTCCGTTTGTGCCAGGTCACAGCGTGGTGCAGATTGAAGAGATGCTGACCCAGCAAGGCGCGGTCTCCGCCGCTCCGTTTGGCAGCGCGTCTATTCTGCCTATCAGCTGGATGTACATCCGCATGATGGGTGCGGATGGCCTGAAGAAAGCCAGCTCCGTGGCGATTCTGAACGCCAACTACATCGCGACCCGCCTGAAGTCCGCGTATCCGGTACTCTATACCGGCGCGAACGGTCGCGTGGCTCACGAATGTATTCTGGATATTCGTCCGCTGAAAGAAGAAACCGGCATTAGCGAGCTGGATATTGCCAAGCGCCTGATCGACTTCGGCTTCCACGCGCCAACCATGTCGTTCCCGGTGGCGGGTACGCTTATGGTCGAGCCGACCGAATCCGAAGGCAAAGTAGAGCTGGACCGCTTCATTAACGCGATGCTATCGATCCGCAGTGAAATCGACCGCGTGGTGGCAGGTGACTGGCCGCTGGAAGATAACCCGCTGGTGAACGCGCCGCACACTCAGGACGAAATTGTTGCCGAGTGGGCACACCCGTACACCCGCGAACTGGCCGTCTTCCCGGCTGGTCACGGCAATAAATACTGGCCAACCGTGAAACGCCTTGATGACGTTTACGGCGACCGTAATCTGTTCTGCTCCTGCGTACCGATGAGCGAGTACGAATAGTTTTAACAATGTGATGAAGGGCACTTCGGGGCCCTTCAGACTGCTGACAAACCGCTGGTGAGAGTAGAAATACCTGACGATTCGTCAAAAAATAAGGAAATCAATTTATTGATTTTCGGCTGATAACCACAAAGAGGAAAAAACCACGATTTTTCCCTCTTTGTCATCAACAATTAGGGCACTTCGGTGCCCTTTCTTGTTTCTGGAGAGTGACATGAAGATAGCTTTGGTTACCGGCGGCAGCCGGGGAATCGGCAAAGCCACCTCGCTTTTGCTGGCTCAGCACGGTTATAAAGTGGTGGTGAACTACCTTCGCAATAAGCAGGCTGCGGATGACGTGGTGAATACGATTATTGCCAACGGCGGCGAGGCGCTCGCGCTACGGGCTGACATTGCCGACGAGCTTCAGGTGATGGCGATGTTCGTCGAAATCGATAATGCATTCGGGCCGCTTACCGCGCTGGTGAACAACGCCGGGATCTTGTTCCAGCAATCGACCATTGAGAACCTGACGGCGGAACGTATTAATCGCGTGCTGGCGACGAATGTTACCGGGTATTTTCTCTGCTGCCGGGAAGCGGTGAAGCGCATGGCCTGGCGCCACGGCGGGGAAGGCGGAGCAATTGTGAACGTCTCTTCTGCCGCATCCCGTTTAGGGGCGGCGGGTGAATACGTGGACTACGCAGCGTCTAAAGGGGCGGTCGATACGCTGACCACCGGGCTGGCGGTAGAAGTTGCCGCGCAGGGCATTCGCGTGAACGGCGTGCGGCCCGGTTTTATTTATACCGAAATGCATGCCTCCGGCGGAGAAGCGGGGCGAGTAGATCGGGTGAAAACGGCATTGCCAATGCAGCGGGGCGGCCAGCCAGAAGAGATAGCGGAGGCTATTCTTTGGCTACTGAGCGAGAAGTCATCCTACGTGACCGGCACCTTTATTGATGCGGCCGGAGGGAAATAAGTTCGCTACGCCAGAAGAGGGTGAGACTGGCGTAGCGTAAGGCTTATTGCTTGCTCATGCTGTCTTTCGCCATACCGTCTTTGGCCATGCTGTCTTTGCCCATATGGTCTTTACTCATCCCGTCTTTCTTCATGCCGTCTTTGGACATGCAATCTTTCTTCATGCCGTCCTTGTTCATACCGTCTTTACAGGTGTGGGTCATTTTGCCCATGCCGTCTTTGGCCATGGAATCTTTGCTCATCGAGTCCGCAGCCTTAGCCCCAGCAATACCGAACAGCATGGTGGAGCACAGCAGGGCAGCGTAGATCTTTTTCATGATGTATTTCCTTCATTTTTCAGTGAGTGATTAGAATTAACTACCGCCGAACCAGTTATAGCCCTGGTCTTCCCAGTAGCCGCCGGGGTAGCGATTAGTGACTTCAATAACCTGAATATGCTTCGGGTTCTTGTAGCCGAGTTTGGTTGGGATGCGCAGTTTCATCGGGTAGCCATATTTGCGCGGCAGCACTTTGCCATCCCAGGTCAACGCAATCAGCGTTTGCGGGTGCAGCGCGGTGGCCATATCAATACTGGTGTAGTAATCATCCGCACATTTAAAGCTGACGTATTTGGCTCGCAGATCGGCGCCAATCCCTTTCAGGAACAGGGCAAAAGGTACGCCACCCCACTTGCCGATGGCGCTCCAGCCTTCGACGCAGATATGGCGAGTGACCTGGCTGACCTGCGCCATCTGGTGAAGCTGCGCCAGCGTCCACGGGCGCTTGTCGGTAATCAGCCCGGCAAGCTCAAGGCGATAGCTGTCGCCGCTGATGTCAGGCGCTTCATCCTCGCCGTAAAAGGCGTTAAACGGGAAGTTAACGTCGATCATGCTTTCCGGGTAAACCGGTGCCAGCTGACTGCCGTTAAACAGCCACGCCTGAATGCGGTCGTTAAAACGTGAAATCTTGCTGAGCGAACTTTCAACCGTTGCGTTATCGCTAATATCGCAGCCAGTGAGCATCGCGATGCCGCCGAGCGTTAAACCCTGCTTTAAAAAACGACGGCGGCCTTCCTGCGTGAGCTGCTTATTAATCAGCTGCGTCGCTTCTTTAATGATTTCGTTTTTATCGCTCATGTTTCTTCCTTAGCGGCCACGGAGCATGGCGAGCAACGTGCGGGGCACCAGCGCCACCATCAGCAGATGAATTGCCACGAAACCGACCAGCGCGGACATGGCATAAAAGTGGATAAATCTCGCCGTGTCGTAGCCCCCAAGCAATTCTCGCAGCAGGGAAAACTGCACGGATTTCCACACCACCAGGCCGGAAACGACCAGCAGCAGGCTATCGGCGATAACGAACAGGTAGGCTGCCTTTTGCACCATGTTGTAATGGCTCAGGTCAGCGTGGGCTAATTTCCCCCGCAGCGCCGCAAAGGCATCCTGGAAGAATTCACGAGGCGATAACGGCCAGTATTTCTGCCTGAAGCGGCCGCTGAAAAGATTGCACAGCAGGTAAATCACGCCGTTGACCGCAAACAGCCACATCCCGGCGAAGTGCCACTGCAGCGCCCCGCCCAGCCAGCCGCCGAGCGTCAGCTCGTTGGCAAACTGGAAATGAAACAGGGGAGAGGCGTTATAAATGCGCCAGCCGCTGGTGACCATAATCAGTATCGCCAGCGCATTCAGCCAGTGGCAGAGCCTTAGCCATAGCGGGTGAATGAGCGTTGGGGCGGTATGCAGCGTTGAGCTTTCCATCGTCCGGCTTCCTCGTGATTCGATGCAGCGAGTATTGGCCTGATTTGTTCCCCATTGCCTCACGCAAAGTTAAATTAAATGTGACAACTTAACCGACGCGAGTTGTGTAAACTTTGGCTATGCCAGGCGTGGGGGACAGACAAAGTGAATCAGGCAAAAAAAATACTGATCGTGGAAGACGACGAAAATATCGCCGAGCTTTTACAGCTGCATTTGCGGGAAGAAGGCTTTGAGATTGTGCATGCCGCCGACGGCAATGTTGGGCTGGAAAAGCTGAGACAGGGCGGCTGGGATGCGTTAATTCTCGATCTCATGCTGCCCGGCGTCGATGGCCTGGAGATTTGCCGCTTTGCCAGAAGTATGACGCGCTACACGCCGATTATTATGATCAGCGCTCGCTCCAGCGAAACGCACCGCGTGCTGGGGCTGGAGCTGGGCGCGGACGACTACCTGGCGAAACCCTTTTCAATGCTGGAACTGGTCGCTCGCGTGAAGGCACTGTTCCGCCGCCAGGAGGCGATGAGCCAAAACCTCAAGATAGACGCCGGTACGCTGACGTTTGGCCCACTCACGATTGATCCCCTGGCAAGAGACGTTCGCCTGAACCAACTCCCGGTGGAGCTCACCCCGCGTGAGTTTGACCTGCTCTACTTCTTTGCCCGCCACCCGGACAAAGTGTTTTCGCGGCTGCACTTGCTCAACCAGGTTTGGGGCTATCAGCACGAAGGCTATGAGCACACCGTTAACACCCACATCAACCGGCTACGCATCAAGATTGAAGATAACCCGGCTGAGCCGAATTTCATCCGCACCGTGTGGGGTAAAGGCTACAAGTTTACCGCCCAGATACGTGAGTAACCCTATGCGAATCCTTACGCTCTCCCGGCGCCTGACGCTGGTTTTTGCCGTGTTGTTGCTGACCGCCTGCGCCTTTTTGGGCTGGCTTCAGGTGCGTACCAGCACCCAGTACAGCCAGGCCGTTATTCAGCAGCTTTCCGGTGACCTGGCGCAGCACATCAACCAAAGCTACCCGCTGCTCGGGCAGGACGGACTGAACAAAGACTCGGTGCGCACGCTGTTCGATCACCTGATGGCGGTGAATCCCAGCGTGGAAGTTTATTTGCTGGATAAACAGGGCAACATTATCGGTGATGCGGCGCCGGATGGGCATATTAAGCGCCATCAGGTCGATCTTGGCCCGCTGCGTGCCGCGCTGAACGGCGGCAAATTCCCGCTTTATGGCGACGACCCGCGTAGCCTGGACGGGCAGAAGGTGTTTAGCGTGGCGCCGATGATGCGGGACGGTAAGCTGGAGGGCTATTTATACGTGGTGCTGCTGGGTGAAACCTACAATCAGCTGGCCAACAGCGCTCAATTCGATGCGGTGTTGAAACTGAGCCTGTTTCTGCTCAGCCTGATCTGCGTCCTGGGGCTGGTGGTTGGTGGCCTGGCGTTTCGCTGGATCACCCGCCCGCTACGCGAACTTTCGCAGCACGTTAAGGCCCTGGAATCAGGGGGCATGGCCGAAATGCAAGCGATGGCGGCTCTGCCGCAAAAACCTGGCGGAGACGGGGATGAACTTGCCCAGCTACGTCATGGGGTGATAGCCATGGCCGGGCGAATCTCCGAGCAATGGCATAGCCTGACCCAACAAGATCAGCTCCGCCGTGAGTTTATCGCCAATATTTCTCATGACCTGCGAACCCCGCTGACGTCGCTGCATGGCTACCTTGAAAGCCTGTCGGTGATGTCGGCCACCCTGAGCGAGGCCGATAAAAAACGTTATCTGGATATAGCCCTCGCGCAGAGCCAGAAGGTAGGGGCGCTGGCTCAGTCGCTGTTTGAACTGGCGCGGCTGGAATATGGGGTAGTGAAGCCGCACAAAGAGAGCTTCTCCATCAGCGAACTGCTGCAGGATGTGTTCCAGAAATTTGAGCTGCCGGCGCAGACTCGCCAGCTTGAGCTTTTGGCTGATATTCAGCCTGGATTGCCGCTAATTGAGGCCGATGTCAGCATGATTGAGCGGGTGCTGACCAATCTGCTGGACAACGCGATTCGCCATACCCCGGACAAAGGCGTGATTTCTGTCCGGCTGTGGAAAGAGGTGGATAAAGTCATGGTGCAGGTCAGCGACAGTGGGCCTGGCATTCCGCAGGAGCTTAAAGAGGGGCTGTTTGTACGGCCTTCGATAGTGAATCAATCCCGGCTTAGGGTTGGCGGGCTTGGCCTGATGATCGTTCGCCAGATGCTGCAGTTGCACGGCAGCGATATTTCGCTGGTAGACCTGCCGCAGCGCGGCGCCTGCTTCCGGTTTGGCCTGCCCGTTTAAATAAGAAAGGCGCCATACAGGCGCCTTTGAGGTTGCTGACAAAGAGAAAAAAAGCGTGGTTTTTCCCTCTTTGTGGTTATCAGCCGAAAATCAATGAATTGATTTTCCAGTTTTTTTAACGAGCAGTCTGGTACTTCTTCTATTGCCAGAGGTTTGTCATTTGTTTGAAAGGCACCATGAAGGTGCCTTTTGCTCAGAGATTCTCGCCGTTGCTGGCTATCACTTCTTTGTACCAGTTGAAGCTCTTCTTGCGGGAGCGGGACATATCGCCGGTACCGTCGTCGTGCTTGTTCACGTAGATAAAGCCGTAGCGCTTGCTGTACTGGCCGGTGGTAAACGACACGCAGTCGATGCAGCCCCACGGCGTATAGCCCATCAGATCCACGCCATCGTAGGTCACGGCCTTTTTCAGTTCTTCAACGTGAGCGCGCAGATAATCAATGCGGTAGTCATCGTTGATGGAGCCGTCTGCCTCGACCTTGTCGTACGCGCCAAAACCGTTTTCTACAATGAACAGCGGCTTTTGATAACGCTCATACAGTTCGCACAGCGCATAACGCAGGCCAACCGGATCAATCTGCCAGCCCCAGTCGGAGGCTTTGACGTGCGGGTTCGGCACGCTGCCCTGGAAGCCGGAAAGTGCATCGCCGCTGCCGCCTTCGGCCTGAACGGCGTTCGTCATGTAGTAGCTGAACCCGAGGTAATCACAGACGCCTTCGCGCAGAATTTGCTCGTCACCGGCTTCCATTTTGATATTGAACTCGCGGCGTTCCCACTCGTTCAGTACGTAAGACGGGTAATAGCCACGCAGCTGTACGTCAGTAAACACATAGCGTTCGCGCATCGATTCCTGAGCATACATTTGATCTTCAGGCTTACAGGAGAAGGCGTACAGCGGCACCATGGCGAGCATGCAGCCGATTTTCATCTCAGGATTAATGCGGTGGCCTATCTTGACCGCCATCGCGCTCGCCACAAACTGGTGGTGCAACACCTGGTACATGACCTCTTCCGGGTTGTCATGCTCGGTGTAAACCACACCGGAGCAGCAGTAGCCGAACAGCGGCGCGCGCCAGTTACGCTGATTATTGATTTCGTTAAAGGTCATCCAGTACTTCACTTTGCTCTTGTAGCGCTCGAACACGACCTCGGCGAAACGAACAAAGAAATCGACCACTTTACGGCTGGTCCAGCCGCCGTATTCGGTGACCAGATGGTGCGGCATTTCGAAGTGGGAAAGGGTGATGACCGGCTCGATGTTGTACTTCAGCAGCTCATCGAACATGTCGTCGTAGAACTTGAGGCCGGCTTCATTAGGCTGCTGCTCGTCGCCGTTAGGGAAAATACGGGGCCAGGCAATGGAGGTACGGAAGCACTTGAAGCCCATCTCAGCGAAGAGCTTGATGTCTTCTTTGTAGCGGCCATGAAAATCAATCGCTTCATGGTTTGGATAATATTTACCGGGTTCTACCTGCAGGGTTATCTCGCGCGGGACGCCGTGGGCGCCGCCCGTCAGTACGTCACAAATGCTTGGGCCTTTACCGTCTTTGTTCCAGCCGCCTTCCACCTGGTGAGCGGCAACCGCGCCGCCCCATAAAAAGTCTTTCGGTAACTTCAGTTGTTTCATATTATTTCATCTCATCGTTAGCGCAGGAAATAATGTGCGTTGAATCACACTGTGGCGCTGAATCTATTATTTCTGTTTTGGAGTCTAACAAATGAAATGGGATTGTCACGATATAACAAATAGCGTGAATTGTGATTTGTCACAAATAAAAAACAGGGTGTTTTTTTACATCATTCTTTTCGCCAGTCGGCGGCCAATTGTTTCCAGAATATAAATGACAGGGATTTGTGTGGTGATGTCATAAACCCCAGCGATACGCACCGGCGGAATATGCCAGGAGATATTAAAGTCGGCTAATTTAGCCAGCGACGAGTTCTCATGGCTGGTGATAGACATCACTTTGCAGTGGTGGAGGCTGAACTGGCTGGCAAAGCGCAGGATTTCTTCGGTCTCGCCGGAAACGGAAAGCACAATAGCCAGCGCGTTACGTGCCATATCATTGGTGACCGGAAAATAAGGGTCATCTATATGATTGCTAAATTTCCCAACGTTTGAGAAAAAGCGTGCGCCGTATTTGGCTAAAGCGCCAGATGTTCCCGCGCCAACAAAAATAATACGCTCGGAGGAGCAAATAATATCTACCGCACGATCGATGAGATTATCAAATTCTTCGTTATTGGTGCTTTTAAAAAAACTGATGATTTCGCTGCTGCCGAAATTAGCGGGCTGGGTTTCCGTTTGCTCCAGATATAATTTAAAGCGAACGCGAAATTCAGAATACCCCTCACAGTTGAGCTTGCGGCAAAAACGCAGCACGGTAGTGGTGGAGACACCTGCGGCATCCGCCAGCTCCCGGATGGTCATGTACATCACTTTGTCTTTGTTTTTGATGACAAAGTTGTACACCATCATCTCGAGGCCGTTCAGGTTGGCGATTGCCGCGTGGGTAAACATACTCTCTCTTCCTGCTGAGTCGACTTTTGCTAACGGCCAGGGCTAACGCAGCCAGCCTTTCTCGTGTGCCACATATAATTGGCGCTCGACATGTTGCCATAATTCCGGCCAGCTTTCTCCCACCTGCGCATTGCGGGTTAATACCTGCTGCAGGGAAATATTATTTTCTCGCCAGCTCTGCCCTTGGTTATGCAGGTTTAGCAGAATAGGCAAAATGCGATCCAGCGCCCCGGCAAAGCGGGCATCGGGCGTGGTGCCCGCCTCATATTCTTCCCACAGCGCGAGGAATTGTGGCCCCTGAGGCTCGGGTAATAAACCAAACAGGCGGCGTGCGGCCACAGCTTCTTTTTCGGCGATAGCTTCGCGGGCCGCAATGTCATAAACCAGCACATCGCCAACGTCGATTTCCACGATATCATGTAACAGCGCCATCTGAATCACTCGCTGGATATCCACGTCTTCCCTGGCCCAGGGAGCCAGGCTCATCGCCGCCACGGCGAAGTGCCAGCTGTGTTCGGCAGAGTCTTCATGTTGTTCATGACCAATGATTTTGGTACGGCGTTGAACCAGCTTCAGCTTATCAATCTCCATCAGGAAATGGATGGCCTCGCTCATTTCGCCAAATGCCTGTTGCATCGTTTTATCCCTGTTTTTTCGCTGTCGTTTGATTGTAAAAGAAATCCTCCAGGCTGACGAACTGCGGTCGTCACAGGCGCTCACACATTTATTTTAGCTTACATGTGTTCACTGGAATCATTCTCAGTTAGGCTAGTGGGGCTGCGTTATTCTTCTTTATCTCGGGAGGAGCCAGATGGCTCGTAAACCAATTATCGCGCATGGATATTCTCTGGCTGAGGAAGTAGCCAATAGCATCAGCCACGGCATTGGGCTGGTGTTCGGCATTGTTGGCTTGGTGTTGCTGCTGGTACAGGCGGTGGACGCCAACGCCAGCGCAACGGCAATCACCAGCTATAGCCTGTACGGCGGCAGCATGATCCTGCTGTTTCTCGCCTCAACCCTTTACCACGCCATTCCGCACGAGCGGGCCAAGCGGTGGCTGAAAAAGTTTGACCACTGCGCCATATACCTGCTGATTGCCGGAACATACACACCTTTTCTGCTGGTGGGACTCAACTCACCGCTGTCAAAAGGATTGATGATTGTCATCTGGAGCCTGGCGCTGGCCGGGATACTGTTTAAGCTCACTATCGCGCACCGGTTTAAGGTGCTGTCGCTGGTGACCTATCTGCTGATGGGCTGGCTGTCGCTGGTGGTTATCTACCAGATGGTGGTCAAACTGGCGCCGGGCAGCGTTACGCTACTGGCGATTGGCGGTATCGTTTATTCGCTCGGGGTAATTTTCTACGTCTGCAAACGCATTCCATACAACCATGCCATCTGGCACGGATTTGTGCTGGGGGGCAGCGTTTGCCATTTCCTCGCGATTTATCTCTATATTCGTTAGCGTGCGCCTAACCTGCCAAAATGTTGAGCCCCGGTCTCGGGGCTCAACATGCGATTATTTTTCTTCCAGAGAATAAGGCAGTGGTTCAAGTGCGAGCTTGCTGTTTGCATCGTCACGTACGCGCAGGACGCTGTCCGGCTCCAGATCGTTGTTCATCACCGCCTGCACAATAAGACGGCCATCTTCTAATCGCACGGCGGCCAGCACGGTACCGGTACGACGCCAGTTTTCACCCAGCTGCAATTCAAGGTCTTCGCCTGCCTCAGGTACGCGGCTGGCGCTACCGGCCAGCAGCCAGAGTGCTCGCTTATTTGCTCCGCGGAACTTGGCTCGGGCAACCATTTCCTGGCCGGTATAACAGCCTTTTTTAAAGCTGATGCCGCCCAGTGCCTGAAGGTTGGTCGCCTGTGGAATGAACTGTGCGCTGTTTACGCTATCAATGACTGGCAATCCGCCTTCGACATCCAGCGCCAGCCACTGCTGGCTATCATTGCGCTGTGCTTCTTCGCTGAGTTTCTCGGTTAGCGTCTGAGCCGTTTCTTCGTCAGTGACAATCAGGAAGCGTTCAGCTGGCTGGTTCAGCCACAGTAAAGTTGTTGCTCCGTGCTGGACGACCTGGGTTTCTTCATCCGGCAGCGTATCGAAAACGGCGGCTAGCGCAGAGCGCGCCTGGAAACCGGCTAACCCTAACAAAACGCTGGCGTCATCCGCACTGAAGGTGACTTTGGAGAAGACGGCGTATTTCTTTAGCTCCGTCAGTTGGGCGTCACGCAGGTTGCGACGCTCAATAAATGCAAAGCCTTCACCGCGATGGAACAGGCGCAGGTTACTCCACATCTTCCCTTTGGCATCGCAATGGGCGCAAAGTAAATGCTGGCCCGCTTCAAGCTTAGCGACGTCGGCAGTGACCTGCCCCTGAAGGTACTTCTCGGCATCCGCGCCTACGGCAGTGACGAGAGCCCAGTCATCAAGCGTCATTAACGTCAGCGGCAGACGGGCGGAGGCACAGGGCTGGCGAGGAGGAAACGGATTAAAAGCCATAACAAAGATCCCGGGTTATCCAACGGTTTAATTTCTCAATGGTAAAAGAGCCAGAGGGCAATGCAAGCAGTTTGATAACGCCATTTGTGCGTTTGCGTGCTGCCTCGGAGAATCTTGTGCAATCGGTGCTGTGACACGGGTTTGTATGGGGAAAGCGCGCACAATGGAACATTCAGGTAATCCCGGTGACAAAAACACGTTACACTAACTCCGTACCCAATTTGATGGTTAAGCAGGAAAGTGCACATGGATATCAATAATAAAGCCCGAATTCACTGGGCATGCCGCCGTGGAATGCGCGAGCTCGATATTTCGATTATGCCGTTCTTCGAACATGAATACGAAACGCTTAGCGACAGCGACAAGCAGCTGTTTGTCCGCCTGCTGGAGTCTGACGATCCAGACTTGTTTAACTGGTTGATGAACCACGGTAAACCAGCAGATGCCGAACTTCAGCGTATGGTTGCCCTGATTCAGACACGGAATAAAGAACGTGGTCCTGTGGCAATCTGACCTGCGGGTTTCATGGCGCGCGCAATGGATGTCATTACTCCTCCACGGCCTGGTGGCGCTGTTCGTGCTGCTAATGCCGTGGCCGATGAGCTACACGCTGGTCTGGATGCTATTGCTTTCCCTTGTGGTTTTTGACAGCGTGCGCAGCCAGCGCCGTATTCACGCTCGCCAGGGCGAAATTAAACTGCTGACGGACTTTCGTCTGCGCTGGCAAGGGCGTGACTGGGATATCGTCGGAAACCCGTGGATTATTGATAGCGGGGTGATGCTAAGACTGCGACGGGCTGGAAAACAACGTTGCCAGCACCTTTGGCTGGCCGCTGACAGCATGGACATCGGTGAATGGCGTGACTTACGCCGCCTGCTGATGCAGCAACAGGCGAGCGGAAGCGGGCAGGTTTAAGCGAAGCGCTCGGCCATTTCGCCAAGGATTTGCTCACACCAGGTTTCAATACGTTCGTCGCTCAGATCGTACTGATTGGTTTCATCCAACGCCAGGCCAACAAACAGCTGCCCGTCGGCAATGACCGGTTTTGGGCTGGTAAATTCATAGCCTTCAGTTGGCCAGTAACCGATGAATTGCGCCCCGCGCGGTGCCAGCTTGTCGTGCAGCATGCCTAACGCATCCAGGAACCATTCACCGTAGCCAAGCTGGTCGCCCATGCCGTAAAGCGCCACGATTTTGCCTTCCAGATTCAGTTCGTCTAACTGCGGCCAGACGGTTTCCCAGTCCTCCTGCAGTTCACCAAAATCCCAGGTTGGAATGCCAAGGATCAGAACGTCATACTGCTCCATCAGGGCCGGAGTGTCGTCTTTCAGGTTGTGAAGCGTCACCAGTTCCGGGCCAATGATGTCGCGAATTTTTTCGGCTGCCATTTCGGTGTAGCAGGTGCTGGAGCCGTAAAAAAGACCAATGTTCATAGCAATAACAACTCATTTTAATCGCGTGCAGATGGCCAAGTGTACCAGATCCCGTTCGCCATCATGCATAATGGACACAATTCGCCAAATCAGGAGTGGAGCGTGGAGCAGGATAAGATTCGTATAGAACAGTTTCTGGATGCGCTGTGGCTGGAGAGAAACCTGGCTGAAAATACGCTCAGTTCTTATCGCCGCGATCTCACTATGGTGGCCGAATGGCTGCAGCGCCACCAGCTCAGTTTTTTAACGGTCCAGGCTTCGGATCTCCAGTCGCTGCTTGCGGAGCGCGTTGAGGGCGGTTATAAAGCCACCAGTTCCGCACGCTTGCTTAGCGCCATGCGTAGGTTATTTCAGTATTTGTACCGTGAAAAAATGCGGGAAGACGACCCTAGCGCGCTGCTTTCATCCCCCAAACTTCCTCAGCGTTTGCCAAAGGATTTAAGCGAAGCTCAGGTTGAGCGGCTGTTACAATCTCCGTGTATCGATCAGCCTATTGAGCTGCGTGATAAAGCAATGCTTGAAGTTTTGTACGCAACCGGGCTGCGCGTCTCGGAGCTGGTCGGGCTGACAATGAGCGACATCAGCCTGCGGCAGGGCGTTGTGCGGGTGATTGGTAAAGGCAATAAAGAGCGTCTGGTACCGCTGGGGGAAGAGGCGGTGTACTGGATTGAAGAGTACCTGAAGTATAGCCGCCCGGACTTGTTAAACGGACAGTCTCTGGACGTGCTATTCCCCAGTAACCGCGCACAGCAAATGACGCGGCAAACCTTCTGGCACCGCATTAAGCACTATGCCGTGCTGGCTGGCATCGACAGCGAAAAGTTGTCTCCGCATGTGTTGCGCCACGCTTTTGCCACGCACTTGCTGAACCATGGCGCGGATCTCCGTGTCGTACAGATGCTGCTGGGCCATAGTGATTTGTCCACGACACAAATTTATACACATGTAGCGACGGCGCGTTTACGCCAGCTGCATCAACAGCACCACCCTCGAGCGTGAGTGCCACAAGAGATAAAGGAATCCTCATGAAAAAAGGTTTTTGGCTGCTTTCGCTGCTGGCCGCTTCTGTTTCCGGTTTTGCTCACGCGGATGACGCCGCCATTAAACAATCCCTGGCGAAGCTGGGCGTGCAGGGGGCGGAGATTCAAGCTGCACCGGTTGCCGGAATGAAAACCGTGCTGACCGACAGCGGCGTGCTCTACGTAACCGAAGACGGCAAGCATGTGATTCAGGGGCCGCTTTATGATGTGAGCGGGGCCCAGCCGGTGAACGTGACTAACCAACTGCTGGTCGGCAAGCTGAACGCTCTGGAAAAAGAGATGATCATCTACAAAGCGCCGAAGGAGCAGCATGTGATTACGGTGTTCACCGACATCACCTGCGGCTACTGCCACAAACTGCACGAAGAGATGAGCGACTACAACGCGCTGGGGATCACCGTGCGTTATCTGGCATTCCCGCGCCAGGGGCTGCAAAGCCAGGCTGAGAGCGACATGAAGTCCATCTGGTGTGCGAAAGACCGCAACAAGGCGTTCGATGCCGCAATGAAGGGCGGAGATGTGGCACCGGCAAGCTGTGACATAAACCTGGCTAACCATTACAACCTGGGCGTGCAGTTTGGCGTTCAGGGCACGCCGGCGATTATCTTGAGCAACGGCAGCATGATCCCGGGTTATCAGGGGCCAAAAGAGATGAAACAAATGCTGGATGCCCACAAGCAGCTAACGAAAGCGGGTGGTTAATTTCGGGTGAAACAGCAAACGCAACTCCGCCGCCGGGTCGTTGACAGCTCGGTGGCGCTTCCGGCTACGCTGCCTCCTCTGCTACAGCGGCTGTACGCCAGCCGGGGCGTGCGTGGCGAGCAAGATCTGGAGCGCGGCGTAAAAGGGATGCTGCCGTGGCAGCAGCTCAGCGGCATCGACCGGGCAGTCGTCATGCTTTACAACGCTTTTCGCGAAGGTCTGCGCATTATCGTTGTCGGTGATTTTGATGCCGATGGGGCAACCAGCACGGCGCTAAGCGTTTTGGCGCTACGCAGCATGGGGGCTGAAAATATTGGCTACCTGGTGCCGAACCGCTTTGAAGATGGCTATGGGCTTAGCCCGGAAGTGGTCGATCAGGCCCATGCTCGCGGCGCGCAGATGATAATGACCGTTGACAACGGTATTTCATCCCATGCGGGCGTTGAGCGCGCCCATGCGCTGGGGATCCCGGTGCTGGTGACCGATCACCACCTGCCGGGGGAAACGCTCCCCGCCGCTGAAGCCATCATTAACCCGAATCTCGCCGACTGCGCGTTTCCATCGAAATCCCTGGCCGGCGTTGGCGTCGCGTTTTATTTGATGCTGGCGTTACGCACGCATCTGCGTGACAAAGGCTGGTTCGAACAGCGTGGACTGGCCATTCCGAACCTTGCCGAACTGCTCGATTTAGTCGCGCTGGGCACCGTGGCGGACGTCGTGCCTCTGGATGCCAACAATCGCATTCTGACCTGGCAAGGCCTAAGCCGTATCCGCGCGGCTAAATGCCGCCCCGGTATTCGCGCCCTGCTGGAAGTGGCCAACCGAGAGCCGCAAAAGATCGCCGCCAGCGATCTCGGCTTTGCGCTGGGGCCGCGTCTGAACGCCGCAGGCCGGCTGGATGATATGTCAGTTGGCGTCGCATTGTTGCTCAGCGAAAATATCGGCGAAGCACGTATGCTGGCTAATGAGCTGGACGCGCTGAATCAGACGCGGAAAGAGATTGAACAAGGTATGCAGGTTGAGGCGCTAACCCTTTGCGAACAACTGGAGCGCAGCAGCGAAGTGCTGCCTTACGGGCTGGCGATGTATCACCCGGAGTGGCATCAGGGCGTGGTTGGCATACTTGCCTCGCGAATAAAAGAACGTTTCCACCGGCCGGTAATCGCGTTTGCGCCTGCGGGAGACGGCACGCTAAAAGGTTCCGGCCGCTCGGTGCAGGGGCTGCACATGCGCGATGCCTTAGAGCGTCTGGACACGCTCTATCCGGGCATGATGCTGAAATTCGGCGGGCACGCGATGGCCGCTGGTCTGTCGCTGGAAGAGTCGCGTTTTGAGGAGTTCCGTCAGCGCTTTGGCGACCTGGTCGGTGAGTGGCTGGATCCGGCGTTGCTGCAGGGGGAGATCTGGTCTGATGGCCCGCTGTCTGCTCAGGAGATGACGCTCGAAGTGGCGGAGATGCTCAGAGATGCCGGCCCGTGGGGGCAAATGTTCCCGGAGCCGCTGTTTGACGGCAAGTTCCGCATTCTCCAGCAGCGCCTGGTGGGCGAGCGCCATCTGAAGGTCATGGTGGAGCCTGTCGGCGGTGGCCCGCTGCTGGACGGCATTGCCTTTAACGTGGATACCACCCGCTGGCCGGACAACGGCGTGCGCGAGGTTGAGCTGGCCTACAAGCTGGATGTGAACGAGTTTCGCGGCAACCGAAGCGTGCAGCTTTTGATTGATCATCTCTGGCCAATCTAGCCTGCATTCTCAACGCGGCTGCAGCGTTAATTACTTGGCTATATGTCAGGGAGAATGCTACAAAATGCGGCGTAAATCCGGTAAACTTTCCGGTTTACGATCGCATTTCATCTTCTGAAATCAACATAAGAAATTAAGCATGTTTGAAATTAACCCGGTAAAAAGCCGCATCCAGGACCTCACAGAGCGCAGCGACGTTCTTAGGGGGTATCTTTGACTACGATGCCAAGAAAGAGCGCCTCGAAGAAGTAAACGCCGAGCTGGAACAGCCCGATGTCTGGAACGAACCTGAACGCGCACAGGCGCTGGGTAAAGAGCGTTCCTCGCTGGAAGCGATTGTCGACACTTTAGACCAGATGTCTCAAGGCCTGGAAGACGTTTCCGGCTTGCTGGAGCTGGCGGTAGAGGCCGACGACGAAGAGACCTTTAACGAGGCCGTTGCCGAGCTGGAATTGCTGGACGCCAAACTGGCGCAGCTTGAATTCCGCCGTATGTTCTCCGGTACTTATGACAGCGCCGACTGCTACATCGACATCCAGGCCGGTTCCGGCGGTACTGAAGCGCAGGACTGGGCAAGCATGCTGGAGCGTATGTACCTGCGCTGGGCAGAAGCTCGCGGTTTCAAAACTGAAATCATTGAAGAGTCCGAAGGCGAAGTGGCGGGCATCAAGTCCGTGACCATTCGCATTCAGGGTGACTATGCCTTTGGCTGGCTGCGTACCGAAACCGGCGTTCACCGCCTGGTGCGTAAGAGTCCGTTTGACTCCGGTGGCCGCCGCCATACCTCGTTCAGCTCCGCGTTTGTTTATCCGGAAGTGGACGACGACATTGATATCGACATCAACCCGGCGGACCTGCGCATTGACGTTTATCGCGCATCCGGCGCGGGCGGCCAGCACGTTAACCGTACGGAATCTGCGGTACGTATTACCCACATTCCAACCGGCACCGTGACCCAGTGCCAGAATGACCGTTCTCAGCACAAGAACAAAGACCAGGCGATGAAGCAGATGAAGGCGAAGCTGTACGAGCTGGAAATGCAGAAAAAGAATGCTGAGAAGCAGGCCATGGAAGACAACAAATCGGATATCGGCTGGGGCAGCCAGATTCGTTCTTACGTCCTCGACGACTCCCGCATTAAAGATCTGCGCACCGGGGTTGAAACCCGCAACACGCAGGCGGTGCTGGACGGCGATCTGGACAAATTTATCGAAGCAAGTTTGAAAGCAGGGTTATGAGGAACCAACATGTCTGAACAACAAGCACAGGGCGTTGACGCAGCAGCCGATCTTAACAATGAACTGAAAGCGCGCCGTGAGAAGCTGGTGGCTCTGCGTGAGCAGGGTATCCCATTCCCGAACGATTTCCGCCGCGATCATACCTCAGACCAACTGCACGCTGACTTCGATGCGAAAGAGAACGAAGAGCTGGAAGACCTCGGCGTTGAGGTAAGCGTTGCTGGCCGTATGATGACCCGCCGTATCATGGGTAAAGCCTCCTTCGTGACTCTGCAGGACGTCGGTGGCCGTATTCAGCTGTATGTGTCCCGCGACGACCTGGCGGAAGGCATCTACAACGATCAGTTCAAAAAGTGGGACCTGGGCGATATCCTGGGCGCGCGCGGCAAGCTGTTCAAAACCAAAACTGGCGAGCTGTCCATTCACTGTACTGAACTGCGTCTGCTGACCAAGGCGCTGCGTCCGCTGCCGGACAAATTCCACGGCCTGGCCGATCAGGAAACCCGTTACCGCCAGCGTTACCTGGACCTGATCGCTAACGATGAGTCCCGCAACACCTTTAAAGTTCGCTCGAAAATTATGGCCGGCATCCGTCAGTTCATGGTTGGCCGTGACTTTATGGAAGTGGAAACGCCAATGATGCAGGTGATCCCAGGCGGCGCATCCGCTCGTCCGTTCATCACGCACCATAACGCGCTGGACATCGACATGTACCTGCGTATCGCGCCAGAGCTGTATCTGAAGCGCCTGGTGGTGGGTGGTTTCGACCGCGTCTTCGAGATCAACCGTAACTTCCGTAACGAAGGCATCTCGCCGCGCCATAACCCTGAGTTCACCATGATGGAACTCTATATGGCTTACGCGGACTACAAAGATCTGATTGAGCTGACTGAATCTCTGTTCCGCACCCTGGCGCAGGACGTTCTGGGCACCACCGAAGTGCAGTACGGCGAAGAAACCTTCGACTTCGGCAAGCCGTTTGAAAAGCTCACCATGCGTGAGGCTATCAAAAAGCACCGTCCAGAAACTAACCTGGCCGATCTCGACGACATGGACAAAGCGGTGGCTATCGCTCAGTCCATCGGCATTAAAATCGAGAAGAGCTGGGGTCTGGGCCGCGTCGTGACCGAGATCTTCGAAGAAGTTGCGGAAAGCCACCTGATTCAGCCGACCTTCATCACCGAATACCCGGCTGAAGTCTCTCCGCTGGCGCGTCGTAACGACGAAAACCCGGAAATCACCGACCGCTTTGAGTTCTTCATCGGTGGCCGTGAAATCGGGAACGGCTTCTCCGAGCTGAACGACGCGGAAGACCAGGCCCAGCGCTTTGCTGACCAGGTTGCCGCGAAAGACGCCGGCGACGACGAAGCAATGTTCTTCGACGAAGACTACGTCACCGCCCTGGAGCACGGCCTGCCGCCAACGGCGGGTCTGGGCATCGGTATCGACCGTATGGTTATGCTGTTCACCAACAGCCATACCATTCGCGACGTTATTCTGTTCCCGGCTCTGCGTCCAACTAAGTAAGCCTTTGTCCAGGCGGGAAGCCGCCTGCACAGTGATAAAAAAGCCCCGTCAGGTATCTGACGGGGCTTTTTTTAACTCGAAGGGTTACCCGGACACTGCTTTTTCCCGGCCACGCAGAATGTGTGTGGTCATCAGTCGCTCCGCCAGAGCAATGTCCTGATTTCTCAGGGCGGCCACAATAGCTCGATGCTCCTCGGTGGATGCCGTGTAATAAGCGTGGCGGCGTAAAGGATCGGGCTGATAATACACGCGCTGACGAATATTGTCGGACAGCTCGAGAAAAACGTCATTGTTGGTCAGTGACATCAGATAACGATGGAAGCTTTTGTCTTCCTCGAGCCAGCGGTCATAGGCCTGATGCTCTAGCGCATCCTGCTGTCTGCTAATTAACTGCTCCAGCGGATGAAAATGCTCCTCAGTCAGATAACCCTGCAACTGCCGCAGCGCCTGTAGCTCAATGGCTAAACGTAAATCATAGTAATCGCGGATCTCTTTAAGGGAGAGTTGCTGGATAAGAATTCCTTTGCGCGGAATGATTTTGAGCAAACCTTCGCTTTGCAGCTGATGCAGCGCCTCTCGAATCGGCGTGCGGCTCATGCCCAGTTCTTCAACCAGCTGATTCTCAGAGGTATAGCTATCACGCCGATACTCACGCTTAATGATCCGGTTCTTGATGGCGATATACGCCTGATGGCTCAGGGAGTGCTCTGACATACTGCATGGTTTCCTTAACCCGCGTGGAGACCCTGAGTATAAGAAGTTGCCCGAGGAGGGACAAGCGCCCGCAATCAGGGAGCTGCGGGCGCGGCTTAGGTTATTTTTTCAGATGGATGTAGAGATCTGCGCGACGATGCCCAAGGCAGGGCAATGCCTCCCGGGTTGTACGCGTGTGCTCGTAATCTATATCGCTGTAGATCAGGCCTTGCTCGACGCCCATGCTACTGCGGGTGACACCCATTGCATCACACACCAGGCTACGGCCACTGTAAATATTTCCCGTCTGATCGCAGGCGATTACGGGCAGGGTGTTTTCCAGCGCGCGGGCAGAGACCAATGCCTGGAAATGCTGTTCTTTAAGCGGGCCATGAACCCAGGCCGTAGGGACGATAAGCACATCAGCTCCCTGAAGTGCCAGTTCGCGAGCTATTTCGGGGAAACGAAGTTCGTAGCAAACCATTAGCCCAATGCGGCCGAGTTCAGTTTCAACCACCTTAATCGGGTTGTCTCCCGGAATGATGTTACGGGACTCCTGGTAAGAGAATGCATCGTACAAGTGTGTTTTACGGTAGGTATGCAGGATTTTGCCATGATTATCAATCAGTAGCGTGGTGTTCCAGGCACGGATATCATCCTCTGGATTACGTTCAAACATTCCTACTATCAGATAAATACTGGCTGCCTTAGCCGCCGCGCAAAGCCGGCTGACGAAAGGTCCATCAAGAGGTTCGGCTATATCTGCATATCGAGTGTCAGAAGAAGGTGAGATAAAGGCCATGAAGGTTTCCGGTAGAACCAGAAGCCTGGCGCCATTCTGGCTGGCCTCATGAATTACCGACTCCGCTTTCGCGAGGTTAACGGCTTTATCTGTATCGGTAATAAACTGCCCCAAAGCAATTTTCATTAACGGGCCTCCGACTCAAAGAAACGTGCTGCTCCGGAAATTGCCGCCAGAGACTCCCCCTTATCAATGCGCTGCTTAATAGATATCTCCGCATGCTGCGCTTTCAGCGCGCGCTCTGCCCAGCCGCTGACCTGATCGGGAGGGATAACCATAACCCCGTCGTCATCGGCAAGGATCAGGTCTCCCGGATTCACCGTTACGCCACAAACTGACACCGGGACGTTAATCGCGCCTTCAATACCTAAAATGCGGGTTGTTAGCGGACTGACATCGCGGGCGTAAAGCGGTACGCCAATTTCACGCAGTGCGCGCAGGTCGGTCACGCAGCCATCAATAATTGCGCCGGCAATGTTGCTGGCGCGAGCCATGTACGAAACTAATTCTCCCCAGCAGGCGCGGTCGGTATCCCCCGACATATCGATACAGACCACATCGCCCGCTTGCACCGTATCAAACACTTTATGCACTGCGCAGGAATCCATATGAGGGATACGTACAGTGACGGCATTTCCCGCGAAGCGCTTTCCGGGAAGAATGGATGTCAGTGATTTAATAAAACCAAAATCCGTCATATGTCCCAGGGTAGAAGGGCAAACCTCAGCCACTTCTTTTACCTGAGCAGGGCTGATGCCAGAGACGCGAGGGTTTATCGTAAACATAGAGACTCCTTAAGCGGGTTGGGAAGGATTTAACGGGCGATCGGGATTGATGAAGAACCAGCAGACAATGGCGAGAGCAATCGGCAGGATGTTAAACAGCAGGGCGATATTCCAGCCGAAGTGCTGGGCAAGAAAGCCGCACAACACGGGGGATATCACGCCCCCGAGATTGCCCCAAAGATTCATCCAGCCGCTGACAGAACCTGAATATTGCTGGCCTTTATCGGCTGCAACGGCCCAGGAAACGACCACGGGTAACCCGAGAGCGCCCAGCGTTAGGGTCAGCCAAAACACGCTGATAAAGGGATTAATCGTCATCGCTACACCCAGCGTGCCGACGATAAACAGGATGAAGCCGCCGATGGCAAGGTAGCCACGAGCGGCCATTAGCGAACGGCCACGCTGCAGCAAACTGTCCGATAATTTACCGCCGAAAAGTACGCACAGGCAGATAGCCAGCCACGGGAAACTGGCCGCGATCCCCATATGCGTAAGGGAAAAGCCTCGCGCTTCCTGAAGATAGGTTGGCAGCCAAATCATGAATAGCGTGGTCATATACACCACGAAGAAATACTGGATCCCAACGGCCCAAAACTCACGATTACGCATGAACTGGCGCCACGGGGCTTTCGCTTTCGCCTCTTTCTGAGAAATCGCGCGGCCCTCGCGGATGTGTTTCAGCTCAGCGCTTGAGATCCATGGGTGTACATCCGGCCTGTCACGAGCAAGAAAGAACCAAAGTAAAGCCACCGCGATGCCTGCCGCGCCGAAAATGAAGAACACCGCATGCCAGCCCCAGGCAAGCATAATCAGTACCGTAATTGTTGGCGCAATGACGGGGCCAAAATAAGAGCCCGCCAGCAGCAGACTTGCCGCTCTGGCTTTTTCATTTTTGCGGAACCACCAACTGTTAAATACGGCATTACCGGGATAGGTTGGCGCTTCGCCGACCCCAAACAGGAAGCGAACGATACACAGCCAAATAAAGCGTGGGGTTGTGGCCGTTAGTATCGTAAATAATGACCATAACAAGAGACTTAGTGTCACAATCAGCCGGCAACCAAACCGTTCAGCCAGCATGCCGCTGGGAATTTGCGCCAGGGCATAACCTAATGAAAACAGGGCTCCCAACAGGCCAAATTCGACCTTCGTCATACCGAGGTCGCGCATCATATGTTCCGCGACGATGGAAATATTGGCGCGATCCATATAAGCGATAAGGCCTATTACAAAGAAAAACAGGCCCAGCCCCCAGCGTAACCGACCGCGTGTCTGAATCTTTTCTGTGGAGACCGGCTGGCTGGCCGTAAGGGAAGTTTGATGATTATTCATAGCATTATCCTGAGGTTGGTAGCGCCATTCATTCTTGTATTCATCTTGTATACAAGTAAAAGCTATGAGAACCCTCCGTCGATGTCAAAGAGTTGTTGCTGAATTGTGATCTGGCAGAGGGGCTAAAATAGCTTTGCTTTTACTATCAGTTAATTGGCAAAAGGAATGGTCAATCACCCGTGAAACGTGCAAATCGTGACGCGATTTTGGCCGCAGGCTGAGAGATGGTACTATTCTGCCCGGAATAAATTTTGCCTGATGCGAGGTTGTTTTGAAGCCAGGATGCCGGACTGCGATGCCTGGATGTATCGCCCTACTAGCTGCTTGCCTGTTATTGGCGGGGTGCAGCAGCAAATCTCCTTCATCAAAAGAAGGCACTTTCAGCGGCGCGGTTTATACCGTGAAACGCGGCGATACACTCTCTAAAATTTCCAGAATGACCGGCAGCAGCGTGGGCGACCTCGCCCGGCTGAACGGGATCCCTGCGCCTTATACTATCCAGGTGGGCCAGCGTATTCGGATTAAAGGCTCAGGCTCTGCAAGCAGGCCGAAAAATACCGCGACGGCAAAAAACACCGCGCCTGCCCGGTCGCAAAATACGACCATCGCCAAAGTAGCCCCGCCGCCGGTGGGGGCTCGCTGCTGGCTGTGGCCGACCAAGGGCAACATTGTTGAGCCGTTCTCCAGCAGTGATGGCGGTAACAAAGGTATTGATATCTCAGGCTCTCGCGGGCAGCCCATTTATGCCTCCGGCACGGGAACGGTGGTTTACGTCGGCAACCAGCTGCGTGGCTACGGTAATTTGGTGATGATTAAACACAGCGAAGAGTACATCACCGCTTATGCCCATACCGACACGATGCTGGTGAATACCGGAGAGAAGGTGAAAGCCGGGCAGAAAATTGCCACGATGGGCAGCACGGGGGCGGATTCGGTGCGTTTGCACTTCCAGATTCGCTATCGGGCCACCGCCATTGACCCACAGCGTTACTTAAAACCGTCGTGTTAATTAAAAAATGCTTGAAAAACCATCACCTGGACGCAAAGGCACTTGCCAGCAAGTGCTGAAAGTCTATAATGCCTAACGCACCTCAAAGCGGGCGTAGTTCAATGGTAGAACGAGAGCTTCCCAAGCTCTATACGAGGGTTCGATTCCCTTCGCCCGCTCCAAACTCAAGTCTTCTGAAGTCTACCCAACTCAATTTTTCCTTGATAAATCAGCAGTTATAGCATTCTATTAGTCTATTGAACTCAATAATACTCCCCCAGGGTCAAGCTCAATGTGGGGGTATGGATGGGGGTATAATTGTACCCCATGCTGAGAGGTACCCCCAATGAAGTTAACTGCTCGTCAGGTTGAAACTGCAAAGCCGAAAGAGAAGCCCTACAAATTGGCTGATGGTGGGAGTCTTTACTTATTGGTTAACCCCAACGGTAAGAAATACTGGCGTCTGAAGTATCGTACGCCTGGAGGGGAAAATGTACTTGCGCTTGGTGTTTATCCTGCTGTTTCTTTAGCTGAAGCACGAAGCAAGCGTGAGGATGCTAAAAGAACATTAGCAGCTGGTAACGATCCTTCTCTCGAAAGAAAAATGGAGAAGCTCAGTCGCAAGCAGGACGCTGAAAACTCGTTTGAGGCTATCACTCGGGAGTGGTATCAGCGTCGCTATGATCGCTGGTCTGTCTCCTATCGTGAAGAGATGATGAGAACCTTTGAGAAGGATGTATTTCCTTATATCGGCCACCGACCAATCAAAGATATCAAACCGATGGAGTTGCTTGCTGTTCTTTCAAAGATAGAAACTCGAGGAGCAACTGAGAAGGTCCGTAAGGTTCGCCAGCGTTGTGGAGAGGTCTGGAAGTATGCGGTTGTGACTGGCAGGGCTGAGTACAATCCAGCTCCCGATCTAGCCAGCGCCGTAGCTCCCCATGAGAAAGAGCACTATGCTTTTTTGACCCAGGATGAACTGCCTGAGTTTCTTCGGACTCTGAACACCTATGCCGGTAGTGTGATTGTTAAGATTGCGATGCAATTACTTATTTTGACTGGAGTAAGGCCTGGGGAATTGAGGCAAGCGGAGTGGCAGGAGTTTGATTTTGAGCGGAAGGTTTGGAACGTACCAGCAGAGCGAATGAAAATGCGCCGACCTCATCTGGTTCCGTTATCAAGCCAGGCAATTGACCTGCTTAATCAGCTTAAACCCATGACGGGAGCAGGAGAGTTGCTGTTCCCAGGACGTAATAATCCTAAGAAACCGATGAGTGATATGGCATTGACTGTGTTGGTAAGGCGCATCGGCTATGCAGGACGCGTTACAGGGCATGGATTCCGCCACACGATGAGTACCATTTTGCATGAGCAGGGATTTAACTCGGCCTGGATCGAGCTACAGCTGGCTCACGTCGATAAGAACTCAATTCGTGGAACGTATAACCATGCTCAATATCTGGAGGGGAGGAGGGCGATGATGCAGTGGTATGGTGATTTTACTAGTAATTTAGGCAAGGAAGGGATTATTACAAGCTGAAATGTTGAAAGGCAGTCTCGAAAAGCAATTGCATTCGTCTGGGTACCTAGACGTCTGGATGGATGTAATTCAATATATGCTGCTAACTGCAATAGTTGAAAACCAGAGAAATAGTGGCTATTGCTACAAATTTTTTGCCTAAGTCAAAACTTGGTCTGCCTATACACTGATGCTATTTTAGACAAAACTAAATAAGGGAGGTAAGTATGTTTGAGGCGATCCAGCCATTGGATATATACAATAAGAACATCAACATACTGATTGGCTCAGGCGCTTCAGCAGACTTGTTCCCGACGCTGTCCCTAGCCATCAAGAATGCAGAGGGACGGCGAGAAACGATCGAAACGCTCGCCACACAGTTTGAAAACTCGCCAGAGAAGCGAACCGCGTTATTCATGCACTACTACAACACATGTATTTTTCCAGTGCAGACATTCAATCCAAGTTTCGTTACAACGAATAAAGGAAAAGAAAATCTCAAGAATTATGAGATTTTTTTAACAACCCTTTTGGGGTTGTTGGATAGAAGGAAAGACCTCAACCGCAAAATCAATATTTTTACCACAAACTATGATGGATGCCTGTCCCATACAGCTGACAGCCTTCTCATGAAGGGATCACATGATTTTGTGGTGAATGATGGTACCTCCGGATTTCACACAAAGCATCTTCATTCCAAAAACTTCAGTACGTTTCAATGTCAAACTGGAGTATTTGAACGAAGCAACTATGGCATCCCGCAGCTAAACATTATCCATCTTCACGGTTCGGTTTACTGGTCAAAAAGCGGTGATAAGATTGAAGTCAATTACCGCAATGATTTTAGTAACCTTTTGACAGAAGAGACACTCGGAAATTTAAATGGATATTCCGAATTTCTTGGTGTCGATGGCAACAGAACTGAAGGCATTCCATCCTTGGCATTCAGTCAAGACCAGATAGATATTTTCTGGGGGGAGTACAATAAGCTACCTATTGTCAACCCCACTAAGTGGAAGTTTTACGAAACTGTCTTCGAAGAACACTACTACCAGATGCTCAGGCTATTAAGCTATGAGCTTGAAAAACCAAATTCTATACTCATAACATTTGGCTTTTCGTTTGCTGATGAACACATTCTCAGACTTATCCAACGCTCCCTCTCCAACCCACAACTTCATACTTTTATTTGTTGTTATAGCAACAATAGTGCAAATAGCATGCGGGAAGAATTCAAATCTTGGAAAAACGTCCAAGTAATTGGGCCCGCTGAAGATATGAATATGGACTTCACCAATTTCAATAAATATGTTTTCTCACTCACGCCAGACACTTATGAACCTCCATTAAAAGCTGAAGAGGAGGATCTGATATGAGTATCATCGTAGGTGAGGTTATTGCAGTGAGTGGAGTGCGTATCTCCCTTCGAATTTTTGAAGACTCCAATCATGAGACTATTTTCTACGGAGGAGTTAAGTACAGAGGTATTTCACTTCGGGAGCACGTATCTATTCAGCGAGGCTTTATAGATATTGTCTGTCTTGTTGAAGGTGAATTTTTGGATGAGAAAAGGCTAGAGACTGATGCCGAGAAGGTCCAATATGTACGAAAAGTGGATGTTCGCCCCATTGGTTATATAGTAGATGATAAGTTTTTTGAAGGTGTGAAGTACATGCCGATGATCCGAGACAAGGCATCTCTACTCAGCGAACTTATGGTAGGGAAAATTTATGGGGCGGACGGTAAAACAGGTTTTTCTATTGGCTCTATGCTCAAGGAGAATGTACCCATCAACCTCCCATGGATGCGATTATTCAACAGCCATTTGGGCATATTTGGTAACACCGGGAGTGGTAAATCTAATACGCTAGCTAAACTTTATACTACACTTTTTAATGAGCGGCTCCAAGCATTACAGCACAAGAGCCAGTTCGTTATCATAGATTTTAATGGTGAATACACGGAAGATCAGCTACTACCAGCTAAGAATAAGCAAATCACAGTGCTGGACTCTAAAAAAGCAAAGCACAAATTCAAGATTGAAGGCGCTCATTTTTGGGATGTCGAAACCCTAAGCCTCTTGTTTCAGGCAACTACGAACACACAACAGCCATTTCTGCGTCGCGTTCTATCTGGTAAGGAAAAATTTAAAACTACGCCACTCAAAAGGTATGTAGAAAAGGTTTTTGAAAAAGTTTTTAGTACAGGTGAAGCGAAATCAGATGCTTTGGATTTGAGCCGTGAAATTGCACGCATGATTGACTGCGAATTGCTTCAAGAACATTTAAAAGGAATTATTTATTACAATAAAGATAAGTATTTTAAGCATGCCAGCGGCACGTACTATAATTCAAATGGCAATGGATTTGACGCGAATATCAAACCCATTATTGATGAGAGTGTTAATTTAGATGGAATTGATCAATTCGACGAACTAATATTGCGGTGCTACCTCCAACTCTGTTCAGATGTTGTATTTGGCTATGCCCAATACGAACACATTCAACCGGTGCTAGCTAGGGCCAAATCATCTATATCGGCTCTGCGTAATGTTCTTGAAATCGTTGATGTGCCACAACCTCCGCATCTCTTACATGTCATCTCTTTAAAGAAATGCAAGAATGAGATAAAAAAGATCTTGCCACTGCTTGTAGCCAAAAATTTCTACACAAATCATAAAGATGCAGAGAATCTTAAAAGCCCTCCAAGCCGGACTCTGCACCTTATCATTGATGAGGCACACAATATTTTGTCAGAGCAGTCCACCCGTGAGCATGAAATCTGGAAAGACTACCGGCTTGAACTCTTTGAAGAAATAATTAAGGAGGGACGCAAGTATGGCGTATACCTCACACTATCTAGTCAGCGGCCTGCAGATATTTCACCTACTATTGTTTCCCAGATTCACAATTTCTTCATACACCGATTGGTTAACGATCGCGACCTTATGCTATTAGACAATACAATTAGCACGTTAGATTCCAGTTCTAAGGCTCTCATACCGACTCTAGCCAAGGGCTGCTGCGTAGTCACTGGAACCGCTTTTGATCTTCCAATGATATTGAAAATTGACCCGCTGCTGAAACAGCATCGACCCAGCAGCGACGATGTGAACCTTGAAGAACTTTGGGCGCTACCTCCAGCTTAATATTAACTCTAACAGAATGTGCCCTGTGGATGTCTTCAGGGCTTCCTAGTATAAGAGGTTACTCTAGATTATCTCGCTGTCCATACTAGACGTAGAGAGAAGCTTTGCTTCTTTCATATATGGAAATTCAAATATATTTTTTGACATTGCACTGTTATAGAGAGAAACTGCGAGATAATAGCAGGAGGGCTTATGCCACAATTATCAGCATTACAACTCTTCAAAAACCTCTCCGATGAAACCCGTTTGGGCATCGTGTTGCTGCTCAGAGAGATGGGAGAGCTGTGCGTGTGCGATCTCTGTACAGCGCTGGATCAGTCGCAGCCCAAGATCTCCCGCCATCTGGCAATGCTCCGGGAAAGCGGTCTATTGCTGGATCGCAAGCAGGGGAAATGGGTTCATTATCGCTTATCCCCGCATATTCCATTCTGGGCTGCTCAGGTGATTGAGCAGGCCTGGTTAAGCCAACAGGACGATGTACAGGCCATCGCCCGTAAGCTGGCATCGGCAAACTGCTCTGGTAGCGGTAAGGCTGTTTGCATCTAAAAAATTTGCCTGAACATATATGTTTTTCCAAATGTGAGGTATTCAGAATGAAGACGTTAACGGTGTTTGACCCGGCAATGTGCTGCAGTACCGGCGTATGTGGCTCAGATGTCGATCAGGTTCTGGTTGATTTTTCTGCTGATGTGCAGTGGCTGAAAGGACGTGGTGTACAGGTTGAACGTTACAACCTGGCGCAGCAGCCCATGAGCTTTGTTCAGAATGAGAAAGCGAAAGCATTCCTCGAAGCATCTGGAGCAGAAGGTCTTCCGTTACTGCTATTGGACGGTGAAACGGTGATGGCAGGGCGATACCCAAAACGCGCTGAGCTGGCTCGCTGGTTCGGTATTCCGCTGGAGAAGGTAGGGTTAGCTCCCACCAGCTGCTGTGGTGGTAATACTTCCTGTTGCTGAATATGTCAGGAGGACATATGAAATTCTTACAGAATATCCCGCCTTACCTGTTTTTTACCGGCAAGGGTGGTGTAGGAAAAACTTCTATTTCCTGCGCGACGGCTATCCGCCTTGCTGAACAGGGTAAGCGGGTTTTGCTGGTCAGTACTGACCCAGCCTCCAATGTCGGTCAGGTGTTCGATCAGGCTATCGGTAATACCATTCGCCCTGTGGCAGCAGTTCCTGGACTTTCCGCTCTGGAAATCGACCCGCAGGAAGCCGCCAAACAATACCGCTCCAGAATCGTTGATCCTATCAAAGGTCTTTTGCCTGATGACGTTGTTAACAGTATCAGCGAGCAGCTTTCAGGAGCCTGTACCACTGAGATTGCGGCGTTTGATGAGTTCACCGGCTTATTGACAGACGCTTCCCTGCTGACCCGCTTCGATCACATCATTTTTGATACAGCGCCGACGGGCCACACGATTCGCCTTCTCCAGCTTCCCGGTGCCTGGAGTAGCTTCATTGAAAGTAACCCGGATGGTGCTTCCTGTCTTGGCCCAATGGCCGGGCTGGAAAAGCAGCGTGAGCAGTATGCTCATGCGGTAGAGGCGTTATCCGATCCTGAACGTACCCGCCTGGTTCTGGTTGCGCGACTGCAAAAATCTACGCTGCAGGAAGTCGCCCGCACCCATGAAGAACTCGCCGCAATTGGCCTGAAAAACCAATACCTGGTGATTAATGGTGTGCTGCCTAAAGCCGAAGCTGAACATGACGCCCTGGCCGCTGCGATATGGCAACGTGAGCAGGAGGCACTGGCAAATCTTCCTGCCGGTTTATCTGGGCTACCGACAGATACCCTATTACTACAGCCAGTCAATATGGTTGGTGTTTCAGCATTGAAGGGACTTCTGGATACCGGTTCTGAGGCATTACCGCTCCCGGTAACGAACATCCAGTACACGCCTGAAAACTTATCGCTCTCTGGCCTGGTTGATGATATCGCTCGCAGTGAACACGGTCTGATTATGCTGATGGGTAAAGGCGGTGTGGGTAAAACCACAATGGCTGCGGCTATCGCCGTCAGTTTGGCAGATAAGGGTTTTGATGTGCATCTCACTACCTCAGATCCTGCTGCACACCTGAGTACAACGTTGAATGGCAGCCACAAAAATCTGCAGGTCAGCCGAATCAACCCTCACGATGAAACTGAACGCTATCGTCAGCATGTTCTTGAGACGAAAGGCAGGGATCTGGATGAGGCAGGGAAACGGCTGCTCGAAGAGGATTTACGTTCTCCTTGCACGGAAGAGATTGCGGTGTTCCAGGCGTTCTCACGCGTAATCCGTGAAGCAGGCAAACGGTTTGTGGTCATGGATACGGCACCTACCGGGCATACGCTATTACTGCTTGATGCGACCGGGGCTTACCACCGAGAGATTGCCAAAAAAATGGGGAGTAAAGGTCATTTTACTACCCCAATGATGCAGCTTCAGGACCCGGAACGCACCAAAGTCCTGCTGGTCACTCTGCCTGAAACCACACCGGTACTGGAAGCGGCAAACCTGCAGTCCGATCTTGAGCGTGCGGGGATTCATCCGTGGGGCTGGATTATCAATAACAGCCTTTCCATTGCGGATACGAGTTCTCCGTTGCTTTGCCAGCGCGCCCAGCAGGAACAGCCTCAGATTGAGGCTGTTAAGAATCAGCACGCTAACCGTATAGCGCTCGTTCCGGTACTGGCTTCTGAGCCAGCCGGTATTGAAAAACTCAGAGAGTTGGCGAGTTAATTTTTTGTTTTTACAGGGCGGTAGAACCGCCCTGTCAGGAGGATGTATGTTACTGGCAGGCGCTATTTTTGTCCTGACCATTGTTTTGGTTATCTGGCAACCGAAGGGATTAGGGATCGGCTGGAGTGCAATGCTAGGCGCAGGACTGGCTTTGATATCTGGCGTTGTGCATGTAAGCGATATTCCGGTGGTGTGGAATATCGTCTGGAACGCGACAGCGACCTTTATTGCGGTGATTATCATCAGCCTGCTGCTCGATGAATCCGGCTTTTTCGAATGGGCGGCATTGCATGTTTCACGCTGGGGTAACGGTCGTGGCCGTTTGCTCTTTACGTATATCGTCCTGCTAGGTGCAGCGGTGGCGGCATTGTTTGCCAACGATGGTGCGGCATTGATTCTTACTCCAATTGTCATCGCCATGCTGCTTGCATTAGGTTTCAGTAAAGGTACTACGCTGGCATTTGTCATGGCCGCCGGGTTTATTGCCGATACGGCCAGTCTGCCGCTTATCGTGTCCAACCTGGTTAACATCGTTTCTGCAGACTTCTTTGGGCTGGGCTTCACTGAGTATGCGTCGGTAATGGTGCCGGTGGATATTGCCGCTATTATCGCCACGCTGGTGATGCTGCATCTGTTCTTCCGCAAAGATATTCCGCCGACTTACGACCTGGCTCTCCTGAAAGCACCTGCAAAAGCTATTAAAGATCTGGCAACCTTCAGAACCGGATGGATAGTGTTGATCCTTCTTCTGGTTGGCTTTTTTGTCCTTGAGCCGGTGGGTATCCCGGTCAGCGCGATTGCTGCTGTAGGAGCTGTCATTCTGTTTGCGGTGGCGAAACGAGGCCATGCCATTAACACTGGCAAAGTGCTTCGCGGTGCGCCATGGCAGATTGTCATCTTCTCATTGGGGATGTACCTGGTGGTCTACGGTCTGCGCAACGCTGGGCTAACCGAATACCTTTCAGGTGTGCTGAACGTACTGGCGGATAAAGGACTCTGGGTTGCGACGCTTGGTACTGGCTTCCTGACGGCTTTCCTGTCTTCCATCATGAACAACATGCCTACCGTGCTGGTTGGCGCTCTCTCTATTGATGGCAGCACTGCAACAGGCGTTATCAAAGAAGCGATGATCTACGCCAACGTGATTGGCTGCGATCTGGGCCCGAAAATTACACCTATTGGTAGCCTGGCAACGCTGCTCTGGCTGCATGTCCTTTCACAGAAGAATATGACCATCACCTGGGGATACTATTTCCGCACCGGGATCGTCATGACTCTGCCTGTGCTGTTTGTAACGCTGGCAGCGCTGGCGCTACGTCTCTCTTTCACTTTGTAATGAGATACTGATATGAGCAACATCACTATTTATCACAACCCGGCCTGCGGCACGTCGCGTAACACGCTGGAGATGATCCGCAACAGCGGTAATGAGCCGACTGTTATTCTTTACCTTGAGACCCCACCTTCACGCGATGAGCTGGTCAAACTCATTGCAGATATGGGCATTTCCGTCCGGGCTTTGCTGCGTAAGAACGTCGAACCGTATGAGGAACTGGGTCTTGCAGATGATAAATTTACTGACGACCAGCTAATCGATTTTATGTTGCAACATCCGATCCTGATTAACCGTCCGATTGTAGTGACGCCACTGGGAACTAAACTTTGCCGTCCTTCTGAAGTCGTTCTGGATATCCTGCCAGAATCTCAGAAAGGGGCTTTCACCAAAGAAGATGGTGAAAAAGTCGTTAATGATGCAGGTAAAAGACTGAAATAAAAATGAAGGGGGCATTTGCCCCCTTCATGGTTACTTAGCCATTTCTTTCAGTAGGTCAATACCTACCGGCTCTTCGCTCTGTAACGCAGTTAATGCAATACGCTTTGCATACTGCTCTTCCACATCAGAGATGAGAGGCAACTCGCGGTTCGCCCTGGTCTTCAGGAAAGGTGAAGACGGTTCAGCTGCCGCCAGGCTGTTATTCACAACCCATGCCCATGGCTCGATGCCAGCGCGACGTAAATCCTGCTGTAGGTTCGCCGCTTCAAGTACCGGTGTCGTTTCGGCAAGCGTCACGATAATAACCTTTGTCTTCTCCGGGTCCTGCAATTGCATCATTGGCGTCATCACATGGTCATGTGTTTGCCCCATCTGACGCACCATTTCCCGGTGATAGGCTCCTGTTGCATCCAGTAGCAGAAGTGTGTGACCTGTTGGCGCGGTGTCCATAATAACAAAATGATCGTCTGCCTCTTTGATGATCCGCGAGAATGCCTGAAACACGGCGATCTCTTCAGTACATGGCGAGCGGAGATCTTCCTCCAGCACTGCTAGTCCCTCAGCGTCTAATCCTTTGCCCTGATTTTCCAGCACAAAGCGGCGATAGCGCTCTGTCTCCACCTTCGGATCGATACGGCTGACCTGAAGGTTTGGCAGCGAGCCATCCAGCGTATAAGACAGATGTGCTGCCGGATCGGACGTCGTCAGATGGACTTTATGACCGCGTTTTGCCAGCGATACCGCGATCGAAGCTGCAACAGTCGTTTTGCCCACGCCACCTTTACCCATTGCCATTACCAGACCTTTACCTGTCAGGCTGAGTTCATCTACCAGTGAGGCAAGTTTCGGTAAATCCAAAGTATTCAGCGTGGTAGCAGGGAGCGGCAGCGAGGCTTTGTTCTCCGTAAATAACTGACGCAGCGCTTCCAGACCGACCAGATTAAATGGCTTCAGATACAGCTGCGAGCGGGGAAGGTTCGCCAGGTTCTCTGGCATTGCCTGTAATGCTTTTTCTTCTCGAGCCAGAATACTTTGCGCCAGTGGATCATTTTCACCCGCAAACGGCGGCAGCACGCCATTAATGGCAAGGTGTTGATGCTGCAAACCGATAGCAGAAAGCTCATCGTGCGTATGAGAGACTTCTTTCAGTGTTGAAGCTTGGGCTCGGGCAACCAGAACCAAGCGCGTGAGAGCTGCATCAGACAGCGCCTTAACCGCGTCTGAGTACTGGTGCTGTTGTTTCTCCAGCCCCACCAGCGGCCCGAGGTTAGCGGCGGCATCAGGGTTCGCTTCGAGATAACCGCTCCAGGCCCCCGGCAACTCAAGCATACGGATGGTATGACCGGTTGGCGCAGTATCAAATACGATATGGTCATACTTTTCCCGCAACTCATGGTTGGTAAGAAGACCAGTAAACTCATCAAATGCCGCGATTTCCGTAGTGCATGAACCGGAGAGCTGTTCTTCAATGCTGCTGACCACATCGGCTGGCATCAGCCCGCGAACCGGGTCGAGTACTCGGTCACGATATGCCTGTGCTGCAGCCATCGGATCAACTTCCATCGCGGCAAGATTTTCTACGGTACTGATATCTGTGATTCGGTGGCCGATAGTCTGGCTAAAGACTTGGCCGACATTGGAAGCCGGATCGGTACTCACCAGAAGCGTTCTCTTACCCTGATCGGCCAGCCATACCGCAGTAGCACAGGCCAGGGATGTTTTACCCACGCCACCTTTGCCAGTGAAGAAGATGAACGGGGGAATGTCTTTTAAAAATGGCATATTCATCAGTGATTGCTCCTCTGGAATTAAGGCATACGTGGAATGCTGCAGCAGCGTGGTTGCGTGCTGTCTTCACTCCAGTCCTGACTAAGCGGAATACCTGCCCAACGGGCGATATCTTCACGAGTCGGGAGTTTGCCTGCCATCACGAGTTTGCCGTCGAGCAAGGTGACAGGGAGAGACTCCATCCCTGATGTGTTCAGAAACTCTTTAATGACCGGCGAATTCAGGAACTGCTGCGGGTTCTTCGCAAGGCTGTAGCGCTGTATATCAACGTCATTCTTTTTCGCCCATTCGGCGCTGGCGTTCCATTTGACGGCTTCGTCACTGACTACAACGCTGCTGGTTGCACAGCAGCCTGCTGCTTCAAAGATCTCAATTTTTGACATGGACTGTTTACCTCAGTGTTTAGTCATTTGGCTTTACACTGAGGTAAACGAAGGTGGTGGGGAAAAGATGCGCGATTAATTCATTTTTTTGTGGCAGCAGACGGAAGACGTGTCATCCGCCTCAATCTGACAAAGTTCTGTCATCGTCTCTTTCAGGTGTTTTCTGGCCCGAAGTAGTCGGGATTTAAACGCCGTAAGCGTGATTCCCAGTTCATCGGCCAGGGACTGCTGGGGACGCCGGTTAAGGTCGGATTCTTCAATCAACCACCGCTCATCTTCAGGTAATGCCTGCAATGTTTCAGGCAGGCAAATATCCAGCGTTGAGATTGCATCAGGGGATGCATCAGTGAATGGGGCATCATCTTCCAGCTCAACGAATTCCCTGGTGGTGCGGTACTCATCAATCAGCAGATTCCTCGCCGCCCGATACAGCCAGGCTCGCGGATTCTCCATTTCGCAGAAACTGTCTGAATGAGCGCGGGCACGCAGGAATAGCTCTTGCAGAAGGTCTGCTGCTTTTTCGCTATCACCTGTCTTAGATGTCAGAAAGCGAGAGAGTTCGGCTTCATGTTGCCGCCAGAACACGCTCATGCAGTTGTTGAATGCCGTTACATCACTCATACCAGCCCTCAAATTTTGCTCTGATTAACCCGCCGTGAAAGTTCTTCTGCAGACTCTTTTCGTTCGCTGTAGCGATCAACGAGATAGGCTGAGTTACCTCGGGTCAGCAGAGTAAATTTCACCAGTTCTTCCATCACATCCACGATCCGGTCGTAATAAGACGACGGTTTCATTCGTCCATCTTCATCAAATTCCTGCCAGGCTTTTGCCACAGAGGACTGATTCGGGATGGTGATCATCCGCATCCAGCGGCCAAGAATGCGCATCTGGTTTACGGCATTGAAAGACTGAGAGCCACCGCAGACCTGCATAACGGCCAGAGTCTTACCCTGCGAAGGGCGAACAGCGCCTTCTGATAACGGTATCCAATCAATCTGGGCTTTCATGATGCCGGTCATCGCACCATGGCGTTCAGGGGAACACCACACCATCCCTTCGGACCAACGAACCAGCTCGCGCAGTTCCATGACTTTAGGATGCGAGTCAGGCGCATCATCAGGAAGAGGCAAGCCAGAAGGATTGAAGATCCGCACTTCTGCGCCCATGGCGGTCAGTAACCTTGCCGCTTCTTCCGTTGCCAGTCGGCTGTAGGAACGTTCGCGCACAGAGCCGTACAACATGAGGATACGTGGAGGATGGGGAACGGCAGGAACACCGAATCTTGCCTCTGTGATTGAGGTGTCGAACAAACCCGAATCAACATTCTTAAGATCACCTGTCATTTTACTTCTCCGTCTTCTGGGGCAGGGGGAGGCAGTCGTTAGTCCCTGAGCAGCATTCTTCTGTCAGGAAGGCAATCAGAGCCTCAAGGTTTTCATATCGAGCGTGGCAAAAAAGCGTTCTGCCCTGACGTTCCTGGCGTACCAAAGAAACTGATATCAACGAGGAAAGATGATGGCTCAACGTAGACGCTGGGATTTCGAGCCGCTTCTGCAGTTCGCCAACCGGTAGCCCTTCATGCCCGGCTTTAACCAGCTCTCTGTATACGCTTAGGCGCGTAGGATGACCCAGCTCTTTCAGGGTTTCTGCTGCTTTCGAAAGCTCCATTTATATCTCATTTCTATATTTCCGGAATTATAGAATAATATCGTATCTTCCAATAAATACCAATAGTGAATGGGCCTTGCCCCTGAACATTTTGGATAAAGGGGGAGCATCATTGAGAAAAAGTGGGGAGTAGCTCTGCTCTTTTTCCCAGGAGTAAAACGGTTAGGCACAGATCGGAACTGATATTAGTGGCCGGTAAATAGCAGATATTCATCCATCATTTGCGTGAGGGATATGTTTTCCTCCTGCCGTCCAACCAGCCACAAGCCTAGATCTTCAGGTGCCTTACGTTTCAGGTTATCCAACCAGTCTTCCAGCGTCGCACCCATCATCAAATCGTACCAACATAGCCAGACCAGTTTGTGGCGATGCTCCGGTGAACTGAATTGGTGTAACAGGCTAATCAGCCTATTTGCCAGTGGGCGTTGTTTGAGGCGGATACATTCACTCAGTAATATCCCTTCCAACATTGGGTGGTGCAGTAAAGTTTTTTGCCTTGTCTCAAGGCTGATTTGCATATCAGTCAATACCGACACTGGCTCTGGATGCTGACTTCCGTAAATCAGTCGGTAAAGGCACTGTGGTACCACTGCAGTCATCTGCCCTGCGCCGGGAAAGTACAGACTGCCCACCATCAGATGGTGGCTGGCCTGAATATTGGGATGACACATGCCATTTATGATGGCCAGTTTTGTGAACCCGTTTAGCCAACGTTGATAGCTGACCAGCAAACTGTTATATCGCGTCTTTGTCTCTTTCATGGTGGATTATCCCTGGATACTGAATGACAGGCAGCCGCAAACCTCCGCTATGAGAGGATAAAGAGTTTGCCTGTCAGGAAAGTGATATGTAAGGAGAGGTATTTAGCTGCGTGATTCGTGGATTCTCGCCTGTAGCCAGGCTTCCACTTCACTCTGTAGCCATCGTGAACTTCGCCCCAGTTTGATGGGTTTTGGAAATATGCCATCTTTGATGAGTCGGTAAATCCACTTATCACTGACCCCCAGCAGGCGGGTGATGAAAGTCATATCAACGAACTGATCTTCAAGCAGGGAAGGTTTAATTGCCATGGTGAGATTCTCCGGTAGCTAAGTAAGTACCGGAGTCGTGTGATGAATCACTGTACCCTTCTCCGGCATAACAACCGGAACTGACGTAAAAAAGTGCGTCGTTTTATCGAAGCCCTCGCGGTCTGCCCAGTCCACTCGCGGGTGGTACCTCGTTGGCCCCGTAGTAAGTCTGCCCGTATTTTGATTTCTCCTTGGCGAGATAGCTGATGATGTAGCGCAGGTTGTCGATGGCTGCAGCATCATCGTAATTGACGGGGCGGGTGATATCGGCTTCGTAGCACTTCTTGGGATCACAGCGATTGTGGTACCCCTCACCCTGTGTAATCTTCTGCCAGGCAGCCCCCGCCTGTTCAGCCACCGGAAAGGTGGCCTGGTTATGGTGACCATCAAGATACATCACGATATGGGCATGGCATTTGTGTCGGGAAGTACACTCCAGTACCCAGAAGTGGCCCACGATGTTGCTCTCTAACATCAGATGTTCTGTTAACTGGCGTACCTCCCTTTCTGTCTCGTACCATCCGTGATGGTTATAACGCCATGTGTCATTCTGATAGAACACATCGAGTCTGAGGGGCTGAAGGCGGGAGTAACGTTCCAGTAGCTGATCAAGATGGTGGTTCAGTAACGACAACAGGAACCAGTTCATTGTGTATTTGCGATTCCAGGGCCAGGGAAAGTCCATGATTTAATCCTCTGTAGTGTGTGTACAAAGGAAGGTGGTGATATGTAATTTTTATGCAGGAAAGTCACAGTATTTCTGTTTACTGAGCAGTACTGTGGGGACAGAAGATATACAGACGGGGTAAGCGGATCACTGGGGAAGGGGATATGAAGAGGAAGTTCTTAAAACATGAAGACCTTAATTATACTAAAAACCCAAATGTTCGCTCCTGGTATCCAGGCTGTCCTGACAGCATCATATTCAGTATTTTTACGTGAGAGCATGTTACTATGAATTGATAACTAAAGAGAAAGAGCAATAGAATAAACTTGTTGATAATAAAGGTGTTTAAGGTTAATTGTTATGCACTTTTTCTAAAATGCTTAATAGGTGATTGGCATGTCAGAACGAATCACTTTCAATGTAACCAATTCTGAGACTCTGCGTGTTGTGGATGAATACAGCAAAAAACAGAAGATCTCACGATCGCAGGTTATTTCCACATTGCTGGATGCCACCGTTCCGGTACTGAAAGATATTAATCGCTATTATCAGCTTGCGGACGAACTTAAGGCCCGGCTACTGTCTGGTGTCTACCAGCAGGATTTGCCTCGCCGAAGAAATGTTGTAGCTGCTGAAAAGTATTGTATGGAGATCTGGGAGAGTAAGCTTCAGGTTGGAAAAGGGTACGACTTTGACAGCGTCAATGGCAAGGTGCATGTTCGCGAACATAAGCGACACCTCCGTCGGGATAATGCAGTTGGCAGGGTCGAAAATCGACATATCAAAGAGTTCTGTCAGTCGCTCCTGGAAAGATCAGAACAGGATGCCCGCTATGCCTGTTTTATCTATACCGAAAGGATTATTTTTGCTGATGTTGAAACCTCTGGACACTCTTCATCCCCAATAAAACTGGCAGCAGGTGATGCTGTAATTTTGCTGGCAAAAGATGTGGTTTTTAACGAGTTTTTCTTTGATATAGGTAAGGCGCTTTTTATTAATGTGGTTGATCTTATGTCATACGGTACAAGTGGTATCCCGGAGACGACAGGAGACCCACGTGTTCATTGCTGGGTGCCAATTCTGTTTAGTGGGAAAAATGCCGTGATAGTACCTGTGTACCTGATTGACCCTGCTACGGCCCCGACGTTAAGAAAACCAGACAACATCACAGTGGTTTACCAGGACAAAAAGTAACGTTGATTCTTGTTCCTGCCATGCCATGCGTTTTCATCTATCCCGTGGCAACCTCAGACTCATCTAGGTTGAATTACCTTGTGCAGGTGAAAGTCAGCAATGTGATAAAGAATATACAGTACTGAGCTGCAGGCATTCTGTCTGACATGAACCAGGGCTACAGGGGATATAACGAAGCGTTGAGGGCAGCAATATTGCTGCCGGGAAGACGCTCCCCCGGCAGAAACACAAATTAAATCGGCTTGTTGTGATCAGGAAGCATTCTACATAGTGTGTTGTCCTTCTGGACATAGTGATGAAGCAACGCCGCTGCCGCATGGAAAGCAATGAAGAAATATCCGGCATTACCCAGTGTTTCGTGAATATTTTTCAGTACTGACTTCACCAAAGGGTCGGGCGTAGCAAAAGGAGAAATAGTGAGCCCCAGAAAAATCCAGCTCTTACCGTTAATAGCCATCAGAGCGACCTCCAGTAATTTTCTCCGAAATGAATGCTGCATAGCCATGATCTTCTGTCGGATTATCGCGCTTCAGCGGCCAGTCGATATCGTCATCCTGCCGGGCGATATAACCATCAAGTGCCCCGTATTCAGGTTGCATAGACCCGTTGAACTCACAGCACGAAGCGGTTAGAACTAACTGAGCTGAAGGTCCGTTGTGAGCGAGAAGCGGACATTGCAGACTGCCCAGTAGAAAAAGTGCTATCAGAATTATCTAAAGGAAGATCGTATTTACCATGTCTCATTCTAACTGTTTAATAAATTACAAAAATTAAAATTTCCATTTAATATCATCGCGTTAAGCAAGAGAATTAAACCTCTCATTTAATTTATGATTCTTATTTAATTCATGAGTTGGTGTAAAAATAGGTTGCCGCACTATAGAAAGACACATATTTAAACCCAGCAGGAAATCATATTTGAAAGTAATGTGTTTAAGGGGCTGCGTAACAAGAACAGCAAGTAAACACATAGTAATAACAGTTACCATTCCCATTTCGCAAGTGGCCATATCAGAGGTGAACTAATGCCTGCTGCAATTTTAAGAATTAAGGTTATCCTAATAATTCTTTTGTATGATTAAGATCATCGATAAATTTACTAAGGACTCATTAATGAAATTGCGACTCTGGAATCTATTACCCCATGATTACGCTCCTTTTTTTCGTATTCTTCACATCATTGTGGCATTTCTAATATTATCACAAATTATTAACTCTAATCTGACAGAGACCGAAGCAATTGGTGAACATAGTCTTGAAGGAGTTATAACCTGGATGCACATTATTTCAGGGTTAGGACTGATTATTTGTGGTTTTATTATGTTAAGTTGGATGCTTACTCAAAGAGGTTTTACTTATTATTTTTCATGGGTAGGGCTTGACTTTAGTGGTATTAAGCAAGATATAAAAACGTTGACTAGTTTCCGACTGCCCGATGCACATTCGGGAGGTATTGCCAGTACAATCCAAGGATTTGGAGTTCTAGCATTGCTAATTGTAGCACTTTCAGGTGGCCTATGGTTCTTGTTGAATACCATGCAGTCAAATCTGGCTGAAACAGTAATCCACTGGCATAAGTTCTTTACTACTTTCATTGAGGTCTATTTTTATGCACATGGTGCAATGGGAGTTTTGCATATTTTAATTGAAAAATATAAAAGCCGCTCAGTTAACCTAAGTGACTAATCTGTTGTGAGATAATATTACTTCAAGTTGAAGAAAACCCTAAAAATAAAATTTAGTTTACTAGAAGATGAAACAGCACTTGCAGAGACTTTTTAATTAAATTTAATAAAAACGAAAAAATATTCATGGCGAAATGATTGTTTAATTATCTATCATGGATAGAAATGTGAGTTAGTCGTCCTATTTTAGGAAGTTAATAATGACTAAAACAAAAGGGTTACCTCGTCCGCTGACGCACTACGCTTGGCTTTCCATTGCCACGGCTATTGCCACTATCGGACTCAAAGGTGTGGCGTGGAAAATGACCGGTTCGGTCGGTCTGCTATCTGATGCCATCGAATCCGTAGTTAACCTCGCAGGAGCCCTAATGGCGCTCTGGATGCTGACCTTGGCTGCGCTTCCGGCCGATGAGAACCATGCATATGGGCACGGCAAAGCCGAATATTTCTCGAGTGCTTTCGAAGGATTTCTGATCCTATTGGCGGCAGCCAGTATCGCCTATACCGCAGTTGAGCGGATGTTAACTCCACAGCCGCTTGAGGAGATTGGTCTCGGATTACTGGTTTCAACAGTCGCATCAATCCTTAATTTTGTGACGGCTCGCATTTTGTTAAGGGCTGGCAGGCAGCACAACTCTATCACTCTTGAGGCAGATGCTCATCACCTGCTGACCGATGTCTGGACGTCGGTCGGTGTCATTTTTGGTGTCGGACTGGTTTATCTGACCGGCTGGTTTTGGGTCGATCCGATCGTTGCATTGCTGGTCGCAGCCAACATCGTTTGGACTGGTTATCAGCTTATGAGTCGTTCAGCTGCAGGTCTGATGGACGTATCGCTACCCACGGAAGAACTCAAAAAAATCGAGTCACTGCTGGCAGGATATCGTGAACAGGGGCTTGATTTCCATGCACTACGTACACGCCAGGCTGGCGGGCGGGCGTTTATGACAATGCACATCCTAGTTCCTGGGCGATGGACTGTTCAATATGGGCACGACTGGGCCGAGCGTATAGAGAATGATATCCGCACCGCACTGCCTTTTATCCATATCACCACTCATGTGGAACCGTTGGAAGATCCCGCGTCAATGAACGACCAAACGCTCGACATTTCTGATCACTAAACTAACCACATGTCGCTGGTCGGGCAGGGTAACAAACCTCGCTCTACAAAAATTTCAGGTATTCTCTATAATTCTGAGGGTACTTGATGTGACCTGCGCCCAATTGTTGGGCACGCAATATTTTTAAAAAGTCCGCTTCTGGCACAGGGCTGCTGTTGCAGCCCTGATAACCTTAGACTTCAATCGATTCAGAAATCTCTAACGCATCATCGACTTCAATGCCCAGATAACGGACTGTGCTTTCCAGTTTCTTATGACCCAACAGAAGTTGGATCACCCGGAGATTCTTGGTTTTCTTGTAGATCAGGTAAGGTTTTGTTCTTCTCATGGAATGTGTGCTGTAAAGCGTCTCTTCGAGACCAAGCTTTGCTACCCACCCATGAAAGATTCGGTTGTATTGCCGGGTTGAAATATGCTGGTTAGTTCCGATCCGAGACCGAAACAAGAAGTCTTTACTGTGCAAATTGCCAAGCTTTATCAATGCAGCAACAGCTTCTCTTGTCCCTTTGGTTATCTCAAATTGCACAGGGCTACCGGTTTTCTGTTGCAATACCGTTGCTCTGCTCGAAACAGAGCTACCATATGCAACATCAGATACTTTGAGTTTGACCAGATCACAGCCTCGAAGCTTACTGTCCAGTGCCATATTGAACAGAGCTAAATCGCGCGTTTTACCTTCCAGTTCAAGTCGGATTCGGATACCCCAGATATGAGATATCTGAAGTGGCCTTTTTTGGCCTATGATACGGTCTTTGTTCCACGGTGACGTGTTCATACTCAAATCTCCTGCAATGTGGGAGATTTGAGTATGGTTGTCCCTTATGAGCGATCTGCTGACATTACCAGCATAGTGGCGTATTAATCATCTAGGAGCAGGTCACAATCTCAGCCATCAAGCTCTGGACTAACCCAACTGCGAAACGCTGCAGACTAACAAGACCATCTTCGTCGTCCTCGCCGTAGAAACGTGTGAAGGCAACCGATCGCACCTTCTCATAGTCTTCACCATGTTCATCGCCTCCAAAACGCTTGGCGAGCGCCGCCAGCACGTACTTCAAAGACTCTTGGTCCTCCTCTGAACGAATAGAGCTATGACTTCGCTAGAGACAAAGTCGCTTACTTAGCTTCCCTGTTTCGATGTTGCAACTCACATATTTTTAACTTTCAGAATGTGTTACCCAATAGTTCGTGCTAATGCTACTATTTGTATTCAATCGGATTAATGATGTTGTTACGCGAGTCCATTGAACTAAACATAAGGGAGTATATGGGGTTAGCTGAAACATTAGTTAGTATTCCGCAGTCTGAAAGAGGCGGTGAGATTGCTCAACGTGGGTTTGACTATCAAACTTGCTGGGCTTTATCTCAAATGCTGGAATATGAACTAGATGAAAAGAACTATGTGTTTATCTTCGAATATCATGATGATGTTCTTATTCTTGATGACGAAGTTTCTCCAACACAACTCACATTTGCTCAAGTAAAAACAAGAGAGAAACACTGGACTGCATCCACTCTTAGTAATAGCACCAAGAAGAACCCCATATCTATCATCGGTAAGTTATTTATTCATCAAAAGAATTTCGCCGAATATTCACCCAAGCTCCTTTTTGTTACTAATGCTTCTTTCAATCTATGTGAGGAAAACGGTGGTAAGTCTTGTTTTGGTGCAAATGAAGTCAAAGTGGAGTATCAGACGAGCTTTAAGAAAGCAATCAAAGATCAAGTAAAGCTTGATGACTCCAGTATCGATCTTTCTGTTATGCGTTTCGTTCAATCCTCATTAAGCCTAGATGACCACATTACACATCTAAAAGGTAAACTATGCGATTTCCTTAGCAAGAAGTTTGGCGATAGCATTAGCCTGAGTGTTAATGCATTAGCTTCTTTGCTTGAACAGGCGTGTCGAGAAAAATCCAAGGTAAAATCCGCAGATATTATTAATTTTCCTGAACTTATCTCACGAAAGGGTTTCTCATCAGAAGCATTGAATGGTGTGCTTGATTCCTTGAATGCAAGTAATAGTTTAAAGCCTGATTGGGACAAAGCTAGTCCCCTATTCAATGATCTTGGCAAAACATCGCTTCAGCTCATTATCCTGCAAGCCATGTTCTCACAAGTTTGCATCGACCTTAACCAAAACAAAAAAAATCCTTCGACTGTATATCTAGAATATGCAATTAGCCTTTACGATGAGGCGAGTGCTCACTCGGATTTGAAATTATATCTAACTGAAACCATGTACAAAATTGATGCACTTTGTCCAGATTATGCATTGACTTTAAAGTCAGGGAAGAAAGAATGCATAGTTATTTACTCAATAATCCAGAAGCTCTTAGAGGGAGGTGAATAATGAAAAGCATATACTTTAAAAGTGCTCATATATTATCCCTTCGCGATAAGAAAGGATTCTCCTTCAAGTTCTCACCTGATATTAATATCATTACAGGTGAGAACGACACAGGTAAGTCTAGCTTTATTAAGAGCTTATATCATACATTAGGTGCTGATGTTCGACTGGATAAAAAGTGGAAAGAAGATAACTTTGTTTCAAAAGTTGTTATTTGTGTTAATAATCGTGACTATGCGTTTCTTCGCCACGAAAAACGTATTTCCATTTTCGATATAACAGCAGGACAAGAGCATCACTTAGTGACCTCTAGCTCTCGTGCAGAGATTGCATTAGCTGTGCGTGATGTCTTTGATTTCAATTTGGAGCTTGTGACTAAAACTAATTTGGTTCAGGGACAAGCACAACCAGCAAGTCTTTATCTCCCTTACTATATTGATCAAGATAACGGTTGGGGGAAGGTTTTAGATTCATTTAGCAGTTTGGCTATGTATGAGGACTGGCAAAAAAATATCTTGAATTTTCATACTGGTGTAAAACCAAAGGAGTACTATACTTTACAAGGAAAGATTAATTTAATTGATATCGATCTTGTTGAAATCCGAACGACGTTAAAAGCTCTAAAGAGAGCTAAAAAGCGATTCGAAGAGTCATTTGGAAGAGTACTTTTCGATGTGGATGTAAAATATTATGAAGAGCTGCTGGAACGTTTCCTTCGTAAGTGCCAAGACTTACATCAAGAAGAAACAGAATACAGAATTAAGCTCATAAAAATATTATCTCTACGAGATGAATTAGTAACAGAAATAGAGGAATCAAAAAGACAGCTCGATGAAAATGATATAGATTCTTTGCTACCATCGGCAGGCTTAGAAGCGAGATATGTAGTACTTGAGAATAAAGAAAAGCTATTGCAAATCATACCAAAGTTGTATGAGGAAAAATCTGTATATGATGATCAACTCTCTAAAATTAAAGAAGATTTGAAACAGGCTATAAGCTTAAGCTCAGAACTCAAAAACATGCTTCTGGAAGTCAAAGAGCAACTGACTCTTCAAGACGTTATTAAGTCTCAAGCAAGTAAGCAGGTTGAGGTAACTTTCGATGAGCAAATTAACGAATTACTGCTAAAAATAGGCGAATTGGATGTTGCTAGAACTCAGCTTTCAAAAGAAATAGCAAAGTTCGAAGATAAAAAGCGAGCAAAAGAAATCAATGATAAGTTTAAAGAGTCACTGAAGTTTGCGCAAACTGAGTTAGGTATCAAAGATCCTAAAGTTGGAACTATTCTTCAATATGGTCCGATTTCTAAGAGCGAAACAGGCAGCCGTGCTCCAAGGTCAATATTGGCTTATCACTATGCTCTTCTAAAAACAATAGAAGATAAATCGACAAGTCCTATGCTTCCAGTAGTAATTGACTCGCCTAAACAACAAGATCCAGATCCGCGCACAACAAAAAAGTTATTCGATTTATGTATTAATGGTTTATCAACTAATAGCCAGCTAATTATCGGCTCAGTTTCATTTGAAAGAGAAACGAATCAGTTTAAAACACTTATTATGACTGAAAAATACAGTCTGCTAAAATCAGAGCTTTACAATCAGGTTTATCAAGAGATTATGCCTCTTTATGAACGAGCTGCGTTATCATAATCTGATCATTTATATGGGAACACGCTCATCACTATGAGTGTGTCTCCTCATAGTTACGCTAGCTATCAATTAAATTAGCCTATTCAATTGACCAGCTCTTCATTGATCAACAATAAGTGCTATTAGCTACTTCAGCTTTCGGCACAGAGAGGACGAGATGGCTGGTTTGAAGGTCCGCTGTGAGCGAAAAGCAGGCGCTCCGAAAGCAGCAAGACATAACAGCAATCTTGCGCTCATCGTTATTACCGCATGCCTTAAAACGGCATGCGGGTGGTGGCGGATGTCACTTACCTCTCTGCAGCCACGCGATATTGCTAGCGCAAGCTATTCTTACTGAACTCACTACGTTCCTGATGGATTTGAAATCAGCAGCCGCCAACCTCCGTCAACGCTTCGCAACAACACCTGCGTTGCTGTACCGGACTCTTCGTGCAGTGTTCTATCCTTGGTGGTTATGGTCAAAGTCCAGTCAATAATAAGCAGAGCAATTTCACCGGCGGAGAGGATCGAGCGGATATGGTTTCTGATAACTGGCTGGGATGATGTCAGTGACAAAAAAGTGTCCCGAAGCTTTTCAGGATCGCTTTCGATGACCACACCATCAGTCATTTTCATAGTGGCACGGTTACTGAACAGAGCCAGCAGGTCATCAACCCTGCCTGCATTGAAAGCATCATCAAACGCGGCTATCGTTTCGACAGGCGAATGGTAGACTGCTGTCCCCCCTTCAATGGCGGCTGTAAATTTTAACAGGTGGCTGGCGACCTCTGTAGGGGCCTCCAGAGGCAAGAGATGTCCGACGTCTGGAATAATATACATTGATGCATGTGAAATAAGGGGCAGCAATTCTCTTTGCAGAGTAGCCGGAAGGTCTACACGATCCAACTCCCCTGAAATGACCGTCACAGGGACATTAATTGAGGCCACTTCCTGGGTAATGTCTTCGCCGATAGCCGTATTAGGCCAGCCTTCTTTGGCCTCGGATGAGGCCCTCAAACTGTCCTCGATTACCTGTTCACGCAGAGCAGAACTTAGTGCCCCCGCTGTCAGGACATTATCAATCACAAAGCCGACAGATTCGCGGCTGTTATATGCGCTGGATAACGTATCGCGCTGCTCAGGCGTGAGACGCATAGGTGAAGGTGGAGAGGGAGCGATAAGCATCAGGCCTTCAAGACCTGCAGGCCGACGCGACGCCATCAGTTGGGCAACTTTTCCCCCCATCGAATGGCCAATAAGAATGTAGCGTTTAAGCTCAAGCGCTGAAATAACCCCTTCGGCATCCCGAGCAAGGTCACCAATTCGGTATCCTGATTTAGGTGCGTCTGAGCCCCCCCAGCCCCGGTGGTCGATTGCAACTGTGCGGTAGTGGTCAGGTAACTGACTTATCACGCTCTCCCATGTACGGGATGAACCGCCATAATAATGCAAAAATACCAGTGCAATTTCACCGCTGCCCTGTTGCTCAATGTGGATACCCGTTCCATTCACCTTAATTTTCATCGTCTCATGCCTCTTCATGTCATTAAGGTAATGGTAATTGCTGTCATGAGTGATGATAATCAGCGTAATTGTGTCGACAGCCGATACTCTGATTATCGAATGGTGGTAAGTTATGGACAGGTTCACCAGCATGCAGATTTTTATCGCGGCAGTGGATGAAGGCAGTTTCGCCGCCGCCGCGAGACGTTTTAAGCTTTCGGCTGCAATGGCAGGAAAGCATGTCAGCGCTATAGAATCTGATCTAAATGTACGACTTCTTCAGCGTTCAACACGCCGTCTTAGCCTGACGGATGCCGGTGAGCGGTATTATGAACGTTGCAAAGTTATTCTTGAGGTTCTTGAGGATGCGAACCGGGAAGCCAGTGATGTTCAGAAAACACCGAAGGGGTTGCTTCGCGTTGCAGCACCGGTCGCCTTCGGTGCAATGCATCTTGGTAGGATCGTATCACGCTACCTGGAGCAATTTCCGGAGGTCAGTCTGGACGTTGTACTGGAGGATAAATACGCCGATCTGCTCGAAAATCGAATCGATGTTGCCATCCGAGTTGGGCGTTTTGAGGATCCGACACTGGTTACGCGGCGGCTGGCACCTTGCAGGATGGTTTTGTGCGCTTCACCGGAGTATTTGAAAAAACATGGCACACCAGAGACGCCGGATGATCTTTCCCGTGCGCCTCGACTGGCGTTCAGCCAGGCGGTTTCAGCGGGAGACTGGACGATTTATGATGCACAAGGCAGGCCGCACAGTATTGAAGGCCCATGCCGTATGACTGCCAATAACATTCAGTTGCTTCTTGAATCCGTACTGGCCGGAACAGGCATTGCTTACGGGCCCAACTTTGTTTTTGGCGAGCATATTAAGCAGGGCAAGCTGATAAAGCTGCTGCCAGCATACCGGACGACTGAACTTACTATTCAGGCTGTTTATCCCAGCGCGATCCGTATTCCTTTCAAGGTTCGCAGCTTTGTTGATTTTATTGCTAAAGCGTTAGGAGATACACCGCTGTGGGGAGAAGAAAATTGAAATATGCAAGAAGTAACATCCGCTTCTGGCACAGAACGGCCTATCAGCATTCTAAAAATATTCAGATATATATCATTCCCCTGAACATACCTCATTAAAGGCAGAACCTCACGGTCTTGCCTTTTTTGTTTTCATTTCAGAGGAGCAGTAATGAATCAATTTGAAGGTTTACAGTCACTGCAGCATTCGCTTTCTAACCTGCCGCACTGGGCATCAGAGCGTATTCTGCAGCAGATAAATCAGCTTACTGACTATGAGCCGGTGATTGGCATCATGGGTAAAACTGGCTCGGGCAAGAGCAGCTTATGTAATGCCCTGTTTACCGGTGAGATTTCACCGGTCAGCGATGTGACCGCCTGCACACGCGAACCCTTACGCTTTCGCCTGCAAGTGGGGAAGCGCTTTATGACGCTGGTGGATTTACCCGGCGTCGGGGAGTCTGAGCGCCGGGATACAGAGTATGCCACGCTGTACCGTAAACAGCTCCCCCAGCTGGATCTGGTTCTGTGGTTGATTAAGGGTGATGATCGGGCGCTGGCCGTAGATGAACATTTTTACCGGCAGGTGATTGGTGAAGCATACCGGCATAAGGTGTTGTTTGTTATCAGCCAGTCTGACAAGGTTGAACCCACCTGCGGTGGTGAAAAGCTGTCTACAGAGCAGAAACGAAATATCAGCCTCAAAATCTGTCTGCTGCATGAGTTGTTCCAACCTGTAAACCCTGTCTGTGCGGTGTCGATACGTTTGCAGTGGGGGCTGCGGATGATGGCTGAGCGGATGATTCGTTGCTTGCCACGGGAGGCCAGTAGTCAGGTGGCAGTACAACTCAGTGCGCCACTTCGTACCGATGCCGTTAATAAAAAAGCCCGTGACGATTTTGGTGAAACGGTCGGCTCGGTACTGGATACAGTAAGTTCCATGCCCCTGATACCGGCCCAGGTTCGGTCAGTCATCCAGTCTGTGCGCGACATCGTGGTATCAGTCGCCCGTGCAGTCTGGAATTTCTTCTTCTGAACATTAACCCTTCTAACCCGTAGTTTCCTGAGCCCTGCCGCGATTTTGCGGCGGGGCTTTTTGTATTTAATTTTCCATCATGAGGAGTCTGCTTATGACCCGTCTGGCTTCGCGCTTTGGCGCAGCAAACCTTATTCGTCGTGACCGTCCGTTAACCCAGGAAGAGCTGTTTCGTGTAGTGCCCAGTGTCTTCAGCGAGGAGAAGCATGCGTCTCGTAGCGCACGGTATACCTGGATACCAACCATTACCGTTCTTGAAAATCTGCAGTGTGAAGGCTTTCAGCCTTTCTTTGCCTGCCAGACCCGGGTGCGTGACCCAGGGCGTCGCGAGCATACAAAGCATATGTTACGTCTGCGCCGGGAGGGACAAATTACTGGCAAGCAAGTCCCAGAAATCATTCTGCTCAATTCTCATGACGGCACCAGCTCGTATCAGATGTTACCGGGATTATTCCGTGCGGTATGCCAGAACGGGCTTGTCTGCGGTGAATCGTTCGGCGAGGTGCGGGTACCGCACAAAGGAGATGTCGTGAGTCAGGTGATTGAGGGGGCGTATGAAGTGCTGGGTATTTTTGACCGTGTGGAAGAGAAGCGGGATGCCATGCAGTCGCTGATGCTGCCGCCACCTGCACAACAGGCTCTGGCACAGGCTGCACTGACGTACCGTTTTGGTGAGGACCACCAGCCGGTGACAGCACCTCAGATACTCTCCCCACGCCGCTGGCAGGATGAGAGCAATGACCTGTGGACCACATACCAGCGTATTCAGGAGAACCTGATTAAGGGCGGGCTCAGTGGCCGGAGTGCAAAAGGTGGGCGAACACATACCCGCGCCGTGCGTGGTATCGACGGCGATGTGAAGCTCAACCGGGCTCTCTGGGTGATGGCGGAAGCGATGCTGAGTGGGTTTCAGTCCTGAGCTTGTTATCAGCATGTTGGGAAAGGACACTCCCTGTCCGTTTTACCTCCATTGGATTGAGTGTTTTATCACCGTATTTCACGGTGCGCCGCGTTGGGCTTGCCTCCGGTGGCAGATAAAAAATAGTTCATTCCATGTCCATACCCTGTCCGCCCCCCTCTTTAGAATCATTTCATATTCAGTCAGTTAATTATTACGGAGATTTGAGATAACACAGGCAGAGCGCCGTCACGACCGACTGGCTGTCAGGCTGTCACTGATAATCAGCCGCCTGGTTGCCGGTGAGACGCTGAACATGGCCCGGCTGGCTGCAGAGTTTAGTGTGTCAGTCCGTACCCTGCGACGGGATTTTCGCGAACGGCTGATGTATCTGGACCTGGAGTATCGACGAGGGCAATGCCGCCTGCGCAGCACCAGTGGGGGCGTACAGGGTGAGCTGGATGCGCTGACCTTTGCTCACCGGTCCGGACTGGCCGATATCTTTCCGGGGCTGGACCGGCGTCTGGCGGGCATGCTGCTCACAGCAGGAGGGATGCCCTGTCTGGTGTGGCAACCGCCACAGACTATATCACCGGCCACCTCACTGGTGTTCTACCGTCTCGTCAGTGCTATTACCGCCTGCCAACGGGTACTGCTGCTGGCTGAGGGAGAGCGCTGTGACGGACTGGCCCCGTACCGCCTGATATCACTCGACGGCTGCTGGTACCTCACCGGTGAACTTAACGGGCATATCACCGTGCATCCACTGGCGACCATCCATGCGGTGACAGTCCTCAATACAACTTTCACCCCGCTAAAACGTCTCAGCCAGTTAACCACACAGGCGGGCTTTATCCGGGCCCTTCCGCACTTCAGCTGTATCCGTGAAGTCCTGTCTCCTGGGCCCTCAGAGGAGGAGCCGGGCAACACACTGATTTAATTACCTCTGTTAAGAAGGAAAAACAATGACCTGGCATTACGAGAAAAATGGCATACGCCACGACAATGTGACCGAAGACGACATCACCAGCCTGATTATGCGCGGTGAACTGACTGCATCCACTCTGGTGTGGCGACAGGGAATGGCAGAGTGGCAGCCGGTCTCCGCTACTCCGCTGGCTTCGACGCTGCTCCGGAGCACCACACCACCAGCGCTGCCGGGGAACCGCATTCCGGGTGGCGTTGTGTGGACGCTGGCATTTGCTCCCTTCATTGGCTACGCGCTGGAGTTGTGGACTGCAGGATTGAGCGGGATGTCATTTGACGAGGCATATGATGCCGTCTCGGGTGGGCAGTACTGGTTTATCACGCTGCTGCTCAATATTGCTCTGGGGTATCTCGATGAACGACGCCTGCGTAAGGCCGGAGTGGACACCACCACGTTCGGCAAACTGGCCTGGCTGGTGCCGTTCTATCTGTGGCGGCGGGCGAAAACTCTCGGTCAGAAACCGGCTTACTTCTGGGTATGGCTTTTGATGCTGGCCCTGACTGTCTGGGCCTGAATGACCGCTACCTGATTCTTTCTCTGTTTAGGACCAACGTAATGAAAACACTGATTAAAGTACTGGGTATTACCGGCAGCCTTCTGCTCTGTGTGGGCGCTCAGGCTCAGCCTTATAACCGGACCCTCCCTGCTGTAGTTAATGACAACAACGGGAACATTTTCTGGTGCGATGCGCATCGTCAGGTTACCGGAAAATGCGAAGCCATGTCTGTTGACCGCCTGGGCGGGATGGTCACGGTGCGTTCCGCACCCTTTAAAGACTGCGAAGGCGGCCTGTGGGGCTGGATAACTATCATGCGCAACGATGTGTCGAAAGGATTCACCATTACTCCGGACAAGAAATACGGACTCACCGTAAAAGACCTGTGCCGTCCGGGCACGGTAGTGACCTTTAAACCCAACCAGAAGAAGCCGGAATATGACGACCTGGTGGCACTTTACCAGGGCAAAGAGCTGTTTCGCTACCGGCGCTTCTGATAACACCCGATATCAACCTCTCTCATTTTGCCCGACAGCGGGCTGGATTAATTCAGGAAGAAGACCATGCTGAAAATAATGACCTCTGCTGTACCTGCCCTCATTCTGTCACTTGCCGCCTTCAGTGCCGGTGCCGCTCAGCTTCCGGCAAGTCTGATGGATAAAGACAATCCCGGCCAGGAGTACTGGTGCCAGGGAAACGACATCAATACGTCCATGTGCTCACTGACCGGTGTCAGCGACGACCATAAATTTGCCCTGATTCAGGACCTGCCGGGCCCAGCCTGTGAAGATTTAAGCTTCGGGATTATCGACCTGGTGCGCCAGACCGGCATCAATGTTCCTTACGATGGTGGTGACTGTAAGGGCGATGTGAAGGCCGGTTTTGTACGCAGCGCGGAAGATAATGCCCTGTATGTGAAGATTGTTCGGGGCAGCAAAACCCTGCGGCTGTATAAGGTACAAACCGGTTACTGACAATCTCCCCACACCCGCATATTCCCAAAGCCCCTGACGCGTCTGCGTCAGGGGCTTTTGCTTTTAAGGTACATCGAATGTCTGAATCTCACATGCTGCCACCGGGACCTTTTACCCGACAGCAGGCCGAAGCGGTTACCCGCAGGTATCGCAACATCAGCATTGAAGACGACCAGGGCACACACTTCCGCCTGGTGGTTCGTGACTCTGAAGGTCGAATGATCTGGCGGGCGTGGTGCTTTGAACCGGATGCCGGTGAAGGGCTTAACCGTTATATCCGCAACTCAGGCATGCTCAGAGCATCCTCCTCCTGACCACACCCATTCATCATCCCTGTCTGTCCTTTATTTCCCATACGCCAGCCATCGTCGCTGGCGTTTTTATTGACGGAGAAAATCCATGACGACACAAACTCAATGCGAATTGGTACCCGCTAATGAACCTCAATTTGCCCTTACAGCAACACCAGTACCTGACGAACAGCGTCTCGATTTCTGGCCGCTGTACTTTGGCACTATCCCGCAGTGGATAACGCTGGAACCGCGTATTTTCGCCTGGATGGAGCGCTTTTGTGATGAGTACAGCGGTGGTATCTGGTCCTTTTACACGCTCAGTAATGGCGGCGCGTTTATGGCCCCTGATGCTGACGGTGGCGATAAATGGCATCTGTTTAATAGCATGAACGGCAATGGCGCGGAAATGAGCGTGGAAGCCGCAGGTATCGCGGTCTGCATGATTGAATACAGCCATCACGCCTGTCGCACAGAGTGTGACGCAATGACCGCACACTATTATCGCTTGCGGGACTATGCCCTGCAGCATCCTGAAGCTCACGCCATTCTGCGTATCATCGACTGAACGGAGGAACAAAGGATGAAACAGCTCTCCTTTTTACCCGGCGAGATGACGCCACAGGACCGGCGTCTCATTCAGCGGGCGCTCAGGGCTCTGGAGCGGCACCTGCATGAGCCAGGGGTAGCCTTCACCTCTACTCACGCCGTTCGGGAGTGGTTGCGACTGCATATGGCCGCACTTGAGCGGGAAGAGTTCCGGGTGCTGTATCTGGATAATCAGAACCAGCTTATCGCCCATGAGACGCTCTTTAGTGGCACGATTAACCGCACCGAGGTCCATCCCCGGGAAGTGGTCAAACGTGCACTGCACTTCAATGCGGCGGCGGTGATACTGGTGCATAACCATCCTTCCGGCGAGACGACACCCAGCCAGGCTGACAAAGCCCTCACGCAGCGACTGACTCAGGTACTTCAACTGGTGGATATCCGTATTCCTGACCATCTGATTGTTGGTGGCAGGCAAATCTATTCGTTCGCAGAACACGGTCTGTTGTGAGGTATTACATGAAAATTATCAGTAAACGCCGGGCAATGACGATATACCGCCAGCATCCTGAGTCCCGAATCTTTCGCTACTGCACCGGAAAATATCAGTGGCACGGTAGCGTCTGTCATTACACCGGCAGGGATGTTCCGGATATCACAGGAGTCCTGGCTGTGTACGCCGAACGCCGCCAGGACCGCAACGGGCCTTATGCCTGCCTGATGAGCATCACCCTGAACTGACAATTGTGGAGAACTGTAATGAGCAACATCATTTGGGGCCTGCAGCGCGATATCACGCCGCGCCTGGGAACACGTCTGGTGCAGGAGGGCAACCAGCTGCACTACCTGGCTGACCGGGCCTGTATCACAGGTAAGTTCAGTGATGCCGAATGTCTTAAGCTGGATGTGGCATTTCCGCATTTTATCAGCCGGATGGAATCCATGCTGAGCACGGGTGAAATGAATCCTCGCCACGCCCACTGCGTCACCCTGTACCACAACGGTTTTACCTGCGAAGCCGATACCCTTGGCAGTTGTGGCTATGTATACGTCGCTGTTTATTCCACTCAGCGCTAACAAATTTCACGAGAACAAATATGAAAATTCTACCGGCTACAATTTCGCGGGCGGCGAAGCCCTGCCTGCCACCCGTTGCAGTCTGGCAATTGCTTCTTACACGGCTACTGGAAAAACACTATGGTCTGACCCTGAACGATACGCCGTTCAGTGATGAAACCGTTATAAAGGAACATTTCGATGCCGGTATCACTCTCGCTAATGCCATTAACTTTCTAGTGGAAAAGTACGAACTGGTTCGTATCGATCGCAGAGGGTTTAGCTGGCAAGAACAAACGCCATATCTCACGAATATTGATATCATGAGGGCCCGCCGCGATCTGGGTTTATTAAATCGTAATTAGTCTGATGCTACTGGTGTCGCTGCTTTCGAGTATGCCTGCCATTTGCTATCATCTCGCTTCCTGCTGATTTATCGACAAAGGTAATTACTTGAATTCAAAGCCTCTGTGCTTTGGGGGTATCTTTGGGGGTATAAGTTAAGATATAACTTGAAAATTCTATATTTTTCAAGTTATTGGCGGGGTTGTTCTAACCCCTTCGCCCGCTCCAAAAACTCCCTAACGTATTCATTCCTCAGTATTTTTCTAAATTATACGTAACGGCACTCGTGATCCTCCTACAAGGAGTTCATACAGCCGATGGCGCAACGTGGTAATCTCTATCGACGTCCTAGCGGGGTCTATGTTCTGCGGATAACCGTTCCGGTTCGGTATCGTGCCCTGATAGGGCAGCGTGAAATACATGCATCTACCCGCACAACCCACCTCGCAAATGCTAAGGCAATCGCCACGCGTTTGTTGGAGAAGTGGTATGCGTCTCTGGAAGAGTTCAAGCAAGTGGATAAAGAGAAAATTCGGGGAAACGCCCCGTTGTTGGCGGGGGCTGGCAAAATCAGCTTGGCTCTGTTTTGCGAATCATTTGATGTAGGGCTTCAAACGGTTGTTCCGCATCTTTTGGCAGACAATATTCCGCTGTATGCTTTTGTAGATAGCCAGCGGGGCTTTCTGATTGATGATTTTACTGCCATTGATCGTGACCCTGATACGCATGGCTTTGTTTTAAACGACGTTGCTCATTACGGCAGTGAGGCTATGGTTAACGGCTATATGCAGATTTACATGCCGCTACATGCCCTCAATAAATTGGAGAAAGGGCTATCAACGGAAATAACTGCATTCAGGGCTACCAACGGTAATCCCCTTGCTCTTTGGCTACTGGACTTGCCCGGGGTTACGGTAGATTCAAGTTCTTTATTTATCAACAATGTGCAGGCTGAAAAGCTGCGTAGCATGTGGGATAAAGCGTTTGCGAAATCTGAGCCTGAATTACCTCCTGTTCCGGCTGTTGTGCCACCACCACCTGTTGTCATCACCAATCCGTATTGCAATCCGCTATTCGCTTCGAAAACGGTTTCAGAAGTTCTTGAAAAGTTTATTGAACACAAAAACACTGGAGACCTTAAACTTGCCAGTGAGGATAAAATTCGCTCACGAATCGCTCATTTTATTGACGTTATGGGCAACTTAACGCTTGGCGAGTTAGATCGTGATGTCGTAAAAGTCTACGTTGCTAAAATGCAGAAGATGCCCGGTAATTTGTATTTGATGCGGCGTCGATATGCAGCCGAAGATTTAAACCAGCTCATAGAAAAAGCACTTGCTGCTGGCGAAGTAACTATGACTAAAGATGCTATAGAGCGCCATATTACTGCACTGGGAGCTATGCTGGAATGGGCGCGTAGGGAGACATGGTTGATCGCCAATCCAACTGAGAACGTATTAGCGAAACGTAAAAGAAAAAACAAAGATCAAGATAAGCGTTATCAATTCACAGAGGAAGAGTTAAAGCTTATTTTTTCTGCAAGCTGGTTCAAAATTGGTGCAGGTGAACCCAATCAATTTGGGCGTTACATCAACTTTCGTCCCTATCATTATTGGTTGCCATTATTGGCATTATATACTGGTGGGCGAATTAATGAGCTATGTCAGCTTTACCTCTCTGATATTCGTGTGAGTGAAAGCGGGGTTGCATATTTAGATTTCAATCTTGATACCCCGGATAAAGTAAGGGACGATGAAACAGAAACTGATAAATCGTTGAAAACACCGAATGCTCAGAGGCAAATGCCGATTCATCCCGAACTTATCAAACTTGGTTTTCTGAAATATGTTGAAGCTTTGAAAGTTGATGGGCGAGAGCGACTTTTCCCTGAATTGAAACACCACGAAATTAAAGGTTATCGTGGTTATGCATCGAAGTGGTTTAACGAAAACTACCTCGGAAAAAAACTTGAAATGCCGCGCGACGGCAAGAGGGTTTTCCACTCACTTCGTCATAATTATGTTAACAACCTCGACAGGTTGGAATTAAGCGAGCGTATGATCGCGCAGTTGGTCGGCCATGCTCGCGGTAGCACAACTGCAATGACAACTTACCGCAAAGACCGGGCAGTCGAAGAACAATTCGACGCTATCTCTAAGTTAGCCTATGACCTTCCTGATATTAAGCCATTTGATGTCAACGCGGGGCTTAAAGCTTTGAAGGATGCTTTACGTAAGCAGAAGCCGTGATATGTGTCACTTCCATCCGCTGGGACGCTTCCTGGCGCATTCTTTATCAAAGGCTGTAGATTGGCTAGTGCTGAATTTGGAGGCGCTCAAAACGTGTCTGGTGAAGCATGATGACCTATGATTGCACTCGCAGCCCTTCCACGCTTTCTGATGGTAGATTCATCACTGTTTTCATGCTGGTCTCTATGCTGCCAATGATGTCTTCACGTGGGCCGCTGCGCCAGTCATCACACGCATAAAAGGCATCAAGAACCGCAGCCATTTTTTCTGTGCTGTCAAAGGCGCGGATCAGGTAGTAGCAATCCGGGTCATGCAACGAGTTGCCAAACGAAACAACATCGATCCCGTGGCGCTGGTGTAGGGGAACGCTGATTTCCTGCATAATGGCATGAAAAGTGGCGCCGCTGCCTTTGCGTAAGGTGTATTGCAGTATCTCGACGGTTCTCAAGCGTTATCTCCGTGTCGCCCTTGGACGGCTCCTAGTTGATAGCAATAAAGTAAACCAGACTGGGTTATGAAGCTACCACTAATCAGACAATCATCCGTAAGCAGAAGCCGCGATATGCGGTTCAAACTCGATGCAAGGCTCTCTGGCAAGTTTTTATAATGGGGTGTGAATTTCACGGTTCAAAAGTTGTGGCGCTCTCTCAGCTTGACTGCTTGAGCTGGTTTAAACTTTTGCATACTGCCACCTGCTGAATATGCGGCATCGTGCTGAAAAATTTCAACTAGAGGAGTATGGATGTTAATGGCGACCTACCGACAAATTGCTGATGATGTTAAATCCCGAACGGGGAAAGCAGTCAAAACATGCTGGATCGCTCATGTTAAATCATTGCATGGGCTGACCCGTCGCGTATCACCGAACCGGATCAGCACTGAAAGCCGAGTTTACCCTTGTCCTGAAAAATGGGTAGCGGAGATCGAGCAATCAATGAGAAATCTGGGTGAGCTTTAGCTTGACCGCGTTGCTTAACTTTGGAGACTGTTTGCCTCTATAAGGATAAGCCTGCCACCGCCGAAGTTTTTGAATGCAATACCAGAGAGAAGGGCTTGCAAACCTAGGGCTTCCATTTTCCCGCACCCAACTTATCCGGCTGCATTTAGACCGCGAACACGTTGAAGGTTAGCAGCTTCTGGTTCGTGTTTGGTTGTTACGCAGGTGAGGCAAAAACGGCAGGTTTACATTTGACGGGAACGCATTAAGACACCAAACAGCAGAGAAGTGTAATTGTTAAAAATGTTAAAACATAAATTGTTTTTTAAGATGTTAACCCTTCCTCGGGGGGGAAGCCGGACATATCAACCCTAAGGCCATCTGAGAAGATAGCCTGTAGGTTTGCTCGGTTCCCCTGCCAGATGAAGAACAAGTCTTCCTCGTGGTGTGACGACCTTTCTCGAAAGATGCATTATGCGCAAAAGTAGCTACTCAAGAATCCGCCGATATCTACTTTCACCCTCTGCTTGGCTGCATCAAACGCTTACGCGCCCTACCTACCACAATCAACGTTACGCAGAGTTCCCATCCTGACGTTTTCCGCAAAAAAGCGGTGATGCTCCACCTGCCCGGATCGGTTTACCGCATGAGGTAGGTGTCAGAGCCAACATAGCATACGTTGTTTTTCAATAAAAGTGTTATATATCATATAAGTGTGTTCATATTCTGAACGCATTAAATCTCACCGTAAAGTTGGTAAAAGCTGCTGTTTTTTAACTTTTTGAAAATGGTCGGTCTAAATTCTCTGTGCAGTTTTTCGTTGCTCATTGATATATTTGAGCAGGGTATCAAGGCGAGCAATAGCTTGTGCCACAGGGTCATGTTTAGAATCCTTAAGGTTTTCGGCTATTCTTTCTTTTTCTTTTTTAAACAATTGAATAGCAAAATCTGGGATTAAATTGGAGTTTGTGAAAGCTTCTTCTAGGTCAGCCATTTTGAAGGGGGTGCCTTCCAGAGAACTGCTCTCTTTTGTTTCAAGCAGTTTTTGGCGTAGAAGGTGGCAAAAATCATCAGCAAACTCTAGGCAAAGGGTGCGAACATCATTATTTGGTGCAGGGATTTCTATAACTTGTCCTCTATCACCTAGTCGAACAATTTTGTTGGCAACGTAGTATCTTCCGTCAACCCAAGCGTTTATGACAGGATTACCATCATGCGTTGCTGCATTTCGCGCATCCTGAAAAAAAGACCCATGGCTTAGTTGCTGTATCTTCGACCAAGGTAACTGCTTGCCTGTAACTGTTTTTATAGAATCTTTAAGGGTCTGAATGACATTCGTGAACGATGAAAATCCATAAATAACAGCCTGACTATTTGACTCGGGAACCTGTTGGTTACTAGTAAATAAGTTAATCGATGTATCGCAAGCCGTTATGATAGCGGCTAAGTGGTATTGCAATTCTTCAATTTTCCCACTGCAATAGTTGGCAACCCAGCGGCGATGGTTATCTGGCAGATCGTTCATGATTTTCTCTTATCCGTAATGTGTTGGTGCATTATACCTCTATCTGATGACTAGATTGTCCTAGGTCTATTTGTTAACTAATTAGTATGCCAACAAACGACCGTTTTCCGACACCTTCCAATCGCGTGCTTTCATACTGTTGGAAAATTAGCCTTGGCTTTTCTGGCAGGCCATCCTAATGTTGGCCTCGTTTTCTGGCAGGGGCCGGATGAGGAGATGACTATGGCGATTTTTGGCTACGGGCGTGTTTCGACATCGCAACAGGATACTGAGAACCAACGGCTGGAACTTGGGCAGGCTGGGTGGCAAATTGATTACTGGTTCGCTGATGTTGTTAGCGGGAAGGTTCCGGCAATGCAACGTAAAGCGTTTTCTGAAATGCTCAATAAAATCCGTGATGGTGAAACGTTGGTGGTAGCGAAACTCGATCGTCTGGGGCGTGATGCGATTGACGTCCTGCAAACGATAAAGGCGCTGGCTGAGCGTAATATCAAAGTCATTGTCCACCAGCTTGGCACAACTGATCTCACCTCTGCTGCCGGTAAGCTTCTGTTGTCGATGCTGGCAGCAGTTGCGGAGATGGAGCGTGACTTGCTAATTGAACGCACTCAGGCGGGGCTGTCACGAGCAAAAGCCGAAGGCAAGAAGCTGGGAAGACCGTCGAAAATAGCGCCTGAAGCCCGTGACGCGATTGTAGAGAAAAAGTATAGCGGAACCAGTGTCAGTGCGTTAGCACGAGAATATGGCGTTTCTAGAGCGACTATAGCGTCTATCATGTCTTTAAACGAGAGCAGAGTGTCACAGAATGAGAAGGATGAGATTGATGTCATTTATAAGGTGTTGTAGATTTTCTGAGTAGCTCATGATCGTCATAATGAGATAAGAGCGTAGTAATCATTATAGGGGGTGTAAATGTCGCTTGTTCTTCCTGTGAGATTAGATAGCGAAATATTAATTTCGAACGGAAATGATTCTTTTTCGATAACTCAATTAACAGATTTTTATATAACTGGTAATTATAGGTTTTTTGATTTGTCTGGGATGCCAACAAAGGTGAATGGTTATGACTCTTCAAATGAAAATGAAGGTAGAGGACTGAGGGTAACCAATCTATGTGGGATTCTAAATGGAGAATTTCTTAAGCTATGTCCAAAATGTGGTCAGGCCAAGAACTTTTATCATTATGGAGCTTCATATAGAACGACTAATGAGAAAAGAGACCAAAGTGAATGTGAGGTTTGTAGAGGTAATTATTAAAAACTAAATGTTGCTAGGTGGTTTTTATGACAAGAGTAACTTCTGAATCCCACATTGGCGAGCTAGGTTCAGCGTTTTTACAATATCTATGTAGCAAACAAGAAGTAATTTACCGTCCAGTTAGGATTTTTGATGTTGGTATAGATGCGTTTATTGAGCCTCAAGTGGGCAATATTGCTACAGGAGCAATGATAGGAGTTCAAATAAAAACAGGGAAAAGTTTTAAAACGAGTTCAGGTCGTTACTCTTTCAAAAGTGATAAAGCTCATTTTGAATATTGGTCTAGATGCACTTTACCTATAATAGGTGTCGTCTATGATCCTGAGGATGAAAAAGGTGTTTGGGTTAATTTGAGCGATATAGCTAAGGACAGGCTTACCAATAAAGGGCCATGGGTAATTAATCTTTCGGTTCAAGAACACTTATTAGACTCTGACAGCTTGCAAACCCTTATTGATAGCGCTGAATTAACAAGGATTAAGAAAGATTTTATTAAATTTTCTTACTTAACCATGCCTCAATCGAATCAAAAGAAAGAGAAAGATTCATTTCAAAATTTAAGCACCATCTCATCTCATACTGCATGGGATGAACTATTAGATACTTTTCTTTCCCTTCTTTATGATGACAGAATTGTTGCTGATGCTGGTTATAGATTAAGTTTATATTTCCCGAAGGAAAAAAGTGATTTTCGCTACCAATATATAATAAAAAGATTGTCTTTGCTTAATGATGTCCAGTTAATCAAAATGATATTTTCAGTGAAGGTTGCATTGGATGATTGTTATGAGCATGTGGCGGAGCATATATGTAATATAATGAGATACATTCCAAATATATGTTTAAGGTTGGAAAGTATTATCTTCAACAATAATTTGAGTAATGATGTGAATGCTGTTGCTATTCAATTGATTGAATCTTTATCAGAATATGAACGTCAAGATTTATGGGACATGATTAGTAATAAGAGGTTGTTGTAACATGATTTCTATATTTTTGGGGGCCGGTTTTTCTAAATGGGCTTTCGATTTGCCACTGGTAAGTCAGCTTTTTGATTTTAATATCTCTTACCTTACTGCCTCAGAAGAGAAAAAGCTCTATCTAATTAAGGAGGATTGGTCTGTCTGGATACAAAAAAATCCGGAAGCAACATACGAAAATTTTGTTTATTGGTGTATTAATAAATCTTCTCACCGTAGGAGCAGAGTTGTTTGGTATGTTAATAGAAGGTTAACTGAACCATTCATTACTAGGATTCGTGGTGGATATTCTGCTGCTATGTTCGATGAAAAAATTGTGAAACAAAATGAAAGGATAGTTTTTTTACGTAATTTATTTAATGAGCTAGAGCGGGCTGGTTTAAAAAATATCATTACTTGTAATTATGATAATATTGTCGAGTATATCCTAGGTTGCTCTGGATTTAATTATGGTATAAAAAATGAAATTTTAGTGGGAAGAGGAAGAAATCCACAATTTCCTTGGCAAAATGCAGATGTGAGAGTTACTGGTGAGATCCTGCTGGCTAAATTACATGGCTCTTTATCGTGGGACAAATATAATAAATACACCAGCGGCAAACCTGGCAGGACAGGGAAAGCTTTAATTGTTCCCCCTGCTCCTGAAAAAGAACCTCCGCTTGAATTACTAGATGTTTGGACATTTGCTAGGAATGCCTTAGCCAATAGCAAAGTCTTAATTGTTTTTGGTTTTTCTTTTAATGCGTATGATAATGCTTTGCTGAATCTATTGAGGGAAAGTGGCTCAAATTTGAAAAAGGTAATTTTGATAGATCCCTATCCGAAAGTTGATGAGGCCAAATGTCTTTGGCCTTCGGCATCAATAGAGACTATCAACCCCTTAAATGATATTGTTTTTCCGGAAAAGTGGTTCGAAATATTATGAGCAGGTTGCTTAATTTATTCAAATGAAGCTGCGATTACTTCCCCGGTATTGGCGTTGAAAACACAAAAATACTGAAGCGGTGTTTGCATCCCAAGACTGTTAATAGCCTTAGCCTGTTGTCCAAATGCTTGAATCGTTTTCTTTTTCTCGTCGTGCCATAAGTAAGTTCCGAAAACCGGTTGAGCTTCACTTTCCTGCCACACATGGCGAAACGTCGCTTTATTGTCCATTACCTGCTTGCACTGTCTGACGGGGTTGTGGTGCGCTTTTGCATAGCATTCCGGTGTATTATCTGAGCAAGAAGCACCTTGCTTTTCTGTTGTGTGTTCTGCACTCACAGCAGAAAACGCACACACTCCCAGCACCAAAGCGAGAGTTCCCAAAATGCCCCATGATATTGCTCGTATGCTGCTGATCTGCCGTTTTATTGAAACGTGAGCAACTATGCTGTAACTGGCCCAGCTAAGCACGGCTCCCGCTGCCATCGGTAATATAAAGCCTGATTCCGTCATGATTCCCTCATTTGCCAAACAACATCACAGCTTGTAGTGAGTGCTGGAGACACTTAACCAGTGATGACCATCATACGGTTTTGATTTTATTTGTCACTATTGGTATTCATTTTGAATCTATTTGGTGTAGTAATACAGGCTTCTTGCGAGGGAGATTGTGCTCACAAATAGAGCTTTTAGATTCAAAATGTCTCATATGGAGCGTGGCCTTACAGTGGTCAAAATTGCACATTCAGTGCATGAAAAAGACCTTGAGAATACAGTTTGGCGAGCGGGTAAAAGAACTGCGCATTGCCACCGGAATGAGCCAGGAAGCCTTTGCTGATCGGTGTGGGTTTGCTCGTAGTTATATGAGTCGTATTGAACGTGGTGGCTCCAACGCGTCTCTTGATGCGATTGAGGTGCTGGCTAACGCTCTGAGTGTTGAGCCATGGCAGTTATTAGCGTCTGACTCATCTAAAGATGACGACCCGGAACTGTTGGTTCCATACGCGGCCGATGGCTCGTGCTTTAATCCTGGACTTGCGAGTAGTCGCGATGGTTCGTTTGGCGTAGGTGATAAAGCGGCTCAGAAGCGTTTTGGCACGTTTTCCGAAGCACTTGAGTATCTACGTAGCATGGAGACCGCAAAGTGGCGTAGGCCCAATGCCAGTGGCAACTGGGGCATTGTTTCGGCAGTGCGGTGGGGCAAACTGAGAAAGTGAAGTAAGTGTAAGTTTATGAATTCTGGATGCTGTATTAATGAACAGTCTTCTTTGGCAAAAGGTGAGACACCTATGAATCAGTCTTACTCTTCTATAAGAGTCGACAAAACATCAAAATCCAGGTGCGTTACGTAGGCGTTACAGTGGCATTTCACTTCGGTAGTGGAGAGTGTTTTGAACAATAATCATTTAATATCATATGATTGGCTAAATGCGCTGAATAATCTTGAGTTACTGTCACTTCATTCCGAAATTTTAACGCAGTTGCGTTTTAGAGGTGTCATTCGCACCAAGAATAATCCTGTTGGTGACTATGCTGAATGGCTGGTTTCTAAAGCACTGGGTATGACTCTTCTCAGTAATTCGTCGGCGGGCGCTGATGCCATTGATGCTGATGGCCTGAAAGTGCAGATCAAAGCTAGGAGAGTTACGCCGGATAATCCTTCCCGGCAGCTTAGTGCCTTGCGTAACTATGAGGCAGCCGATTTTGATTATTTAATCGCGGTTATTTTCGATGAGACTTACAACATTCTTGATGCTTACAAAATCCCACATGAAGTAATACGAGATTATGCACGGCATAGTGACCACGTTAACGCACATATCGTTAACCTCAAGGGCGCGATTCTTACTGATCCCCGAGTTAGTTCCATCAAAGAAGACTTGATTGTCAGGAGTTCGGCTTCAGTCAATGAAGCGGCTATGCAAACCCTTCCACCCGAACCTATGGAAGAGGTTTTGAATCAACCAGAGAAGATAACGAGTAGTGTTACCCTGGTCAGCCTCCTTAAGGCTATTGGGATGGAGTGCTTCGTAAACTACTACCATCATTTTGCCGATTCAAATTTACCAAGCGCTTATATCATTGAGCAAATGCACTCACGTGAGGGTTATACAGAGAAAAGTTGCCGGAGCCGTCTCAGTAAAGCGCGAAAAGTGATCAGGGATGGTTTAAGTATTGAGGCTTTGGCGTTGATCGCTGACTCTGAGCGAATACAAGATTCTGTCAGAAATGACGCGCTAAAACTTATCAGCGTTCTGGAGTGAAGCGGTTTGCAAAACGTTGTAGTTCCTCCTACAAAAACCTCCTACAATGCATCACGTTTTTGTTAATAAATCCATGGGATTACGAGAACTTTGGAGCGGGGGTGATTTCCCTTCGCCCGCTCCAATTCTTCCCTGTTATACCCATTGTCTCTGATGACGTATATGACGGCTGAGCCAGCCCGCCATTAGCTTTTCGATTTATAAATCACAGAGCCTGTTTGCCCCACACCAGAGCCATGCCCTCGCTTTCCGGACGCACGCTTTTGAAACCGAATTTTTCATACAGCTCAGGTACATCTGCGACGAGGGTGATATATGCGCCGTCGGGAGACTGCTGCTCGAACCATGCCATCAAATTCTCCATGACTGCACGTCCAAGACCTTGCCCCTGATATTCGGGATCGACTGCAATATCAACGATTTCAAAATTCAAAGCACCATCGCCGACAATTCTGCCCATACCGACCACACGCCCGGAATGTTCAATATGAACTCCGTAACAGCTTCTCGGGAGTCCATGCCTGGCGGCTTCTAAAGGCCGGGGCGTCAGACCGGAAATTATACGTAAGCGACAGAAATCTTCTGCAGATGGAACAGTGTTAATGAGTGCATACTTCGAGTCCATTTTTAACCTCAACATCAGGGAGTATGGTTTATCACTAACATTGAATTAAGCGCCGCACAATCATGTTTTACCCGGTTTGATTAACGCTTTGCCCTGCGATTTTCGATAAGCGTTAGCATCCCGCAAAGAGTAGGCACAGCCGCAATACTCCTGCTGATAAAATTGCTCGCGTTTGCCGATCTCCACCGTACGCGCTGACCCGCCCTGTTTACGCCAGTTGTGGGTCCAGTAAAACATTCCCGGATGGCGTGCCGCCGCTCTCTGGCCGCATTCGCAAACCTGCTGAAAATTTTTCCAGCGTGAAATCCCCAGTGAACTGCAAATCGCACCGAAACCGTGTTCAGCCGCATACAGCGCGGTGCGCTCCAGGCGCATATCAAAACAGACCGTACAGCGCGCGCCGCGTTCGGGTTCCCACTCCATGCCTTTCACTCGCGCAAACCAGTTATCGACGTCGTAATCTGCATCAACAAAAGGCACGCCGTGTCGCTCAGCAAAGCGCTTATTCTCTTCCTTGCGGATGAGATACTCCTTTTGCGGATGGATATTTGGGTTGTAGAAAAAAATCGTAAAGTCGATGTCAGAGGCCAGCAAAGCTTCTATCACCTCGGAAGAGCAGGGCGCGCAGCAGGTATGCAGCAGCAACTGGCTTGCATCGTTTGGCAGCGTAAGCGTTGGGCGCTTAAGTTCGGTGGTTGTCATGGTCTGTCAGTGGAAAGAAGGGAAACAGCGAGGATTGTACCACTAAACCTGTGGGTAATGGGCTTTGCCAGACCAGGGTGAGGCGGGAGGCCGTTTTTCCCGCCTTAACTGATTGCTACCCCTGGTCAGACAAATGCATCCCAACATAGCGCTCATAGCGGCTCTTTTTCAGGAACGTTAAATCGACCAGCACCAGGCCGTCGACGCAGTTGTTGAACGCAGGGTCGCTACCAAAATCAATAAACTGCACGCCGCCTGGTTCGCAGAGTTCCGAATATTGCTTATACAGCGTCGGGATGCCGCAACCCATATTGCTGAGCAGGGATTTTAGGCGTATGAGGTCTTCGCCGTAGTCCTCCCCTTTGAACTGCGCCAGCACGTCGGGGAGGCTTGCCGGGTAGGGGCTGCGGGACGAGGCAAGCGGATGACTCGCCGGGAACCACAGCCGATAAAACGCGACGAGAAGGTCGCGGGCATCCGGCGGCAGACCTCCGGAAATAGACACCGGGCCGAACAAATAGCGGTACTGCGGGTAGCGGGCAAGGTATGCCCCAATGCCCGACCATAAATAGTCCAGGCCACGGCGGCCCCAGTAGCGAGGCTGAATAAAGCTGCGCCCCAGTTCGATGCCGTGTTGCAGCACATCGTCCATTTTTTCGTCGTAGTGGAACAGGCTGTAGCTGTACAGTCCGTTCACGCCGCACCTTTCGAGCTGCCGGGCTGTGGGCATAAAGCGGTATGCGCCCACGATCTCCAGATCCTGCTCATCCCAAAGGATCAAATGCAGGTAATCATCATCATAACGATCGAGATCCCGACGTTTACCGCTCCCTTCACCGACGGCACGAAATGCTATTTCCCTCAGCCGGCCCAGTTCGCGCAGCAGGGGAGCCTCTTCTCTGCTGTCGCTGCGCTGCCAAAGATAAATCATTTTGTCGTCCGCGGTGCGGCCCAGACACTCGGCTTTTGCCAGCTCCCGGCGCAGCGTGGCGCGGTCTTCCGCCCGGGCGATGGCGCTTTCCGTTGTGAATTTGCCGGAAAGCCCTTTACCCAACAGTTGAACGTGCTGCCGGCACTTCTTGGCCAGCTCACGCGGGACCTGCTGCGGACTATGCCAGCTCTCCCAGGGAATGCGCTGACCCAGAGTGACTGGCAAAGTGGAATTACGCCGGCGGAACATTTGCTGCATCAGCAACACCATCGGTAGCGCAGGGGAAATCAGCGCGCTGGCATAAAACAGCGCGCTGTTCCGGGCGTGGATAAAGGCGGGCAGCAGCGGCACGCGATACTTCGCGGCAAGCTTCACAAAGCCGGTGTGCCAGTGCCCGTCGGCTATGCCCTGGCGAGATAAACGGGACACTTCCCCCGCCGGGAAGAAGATCAGCACCCCGCCGTTTTGCAGTTGCTGTTCCATCTGCACAAGGGACGATTTAGGCGTGCGCCCATTGATATTGTCGACCGGGATAAACAGCGAACTCAGCGGCTCGAGATGATTAAGCAGGCGGTTGGTCACCACTTTAACATCGCGGCGAACGCGGGAAACGGCATACAGCAGCGCCAGCCCGTCAAGGGTGCCGGTAGGGTGATTTGACATAATCACCAGGGGGCCGTGTTCGGGGATGTTTTCTAATTCGCGGGGAGAGATGTTGCAGCGGATGTGTAGGTGGTCAAGGACTTGTTCGATCATATCCAGCCCGCGAAGGTGCGGGTGATGTTCGGCAAAGGCCTGAAATTCTTCCTCATGCAGCAGGCGTCTTAACAGGTTTTTTTGCCAGGGCGCAGGGTTTGCCTGGGGCCACAGGTCGTCAAGTACGTTATCGAGACTAAACATATTCGCTCCTCTTACCGTTCTGCGCCTGACGGTAGAAGATCAATATGAACGCTGCGTGTCAGTGAGGTGACGTTTCAGGGATGGGGGAAGCAAGTGCGTGTCCGCCGCGATGTTTTTTTATCCGGGTGAGACAGCGCTACGGGCAAATAACGCGGTTTTTGGCTTAGGTAACAGGGTAAACCCTGATGAATTGTAGGTTGATGGTGGGTGTTTCGTGAAAAAGTTGGGTTTTTATTTAATGTACTGTTTTTAATGATTTTTATTTTTTGTTTTTTGATATTTTGTTGTCAAGTGATAAGCGTATTTAACGAGACTTTTATCATGAAAAATGAGAGTTAAATCGATTTTTAATCTAAAAACCCATTCTTAAGCAATAAACTTTATCTGTGCCATGATGATTTTTCGACGAACTACGCTAAAGTAGCCGCCGCTGGCTAACGACCAGCCTATGATTAAAAATCAGCAACTGAGCGTCGGAACCGGCGTTTTATCAACACCGCATCAAAAGAGATAACCTATGGGAGTTCACAGATGAGTCACTCTGCGACGAAAACAAAAACCTTTTTCGGGCATCCGTACCCGTTAAGTTCGCTCTTCCTCACCGAAATGTGGGAACGTTTTTCTTTCTACGGGGTTCGCCCGCTGCTCATTCTGTTTATGAGCGCCGCGCTGCTTCAGGGCGGGATGGGGCTGCCGATTGAACAGGCCTCCGCCATTGTCGGGATCTTCGCCGGCGGCGTATACATCACCTCATTACCCGGCGGCTGGCTGGCCGATAACTGGCTCGGGCAGCGCCGCGCCGTTTGGTATGGCTCGCTGATTATTGCGCTCGGCCACCTCTCGATTGCCCTGTCGGCATTCGTGGGCAACACCTTCTTCTTTGTCGGCCTGCTGCTGATCGTTCTGGGTACAGGGTTGTTCAAAACCTGTATTACCGTCATGGTGGGCACGCTGTATAAAAAAGAAGATACCCGCCGCGATGGGGGCTTCTCGCTGTTTTACATGGGCATCAACATGGGCTCGTTTATTGCCCCGCTGATCATTGGCCCGCTGCATGAGAAGTACGGCTGGCATATGGGCTTTGGCCTCGGTGGCTTAGGGATGCTGATTGCGCTGTTCATCTTCCGCTTCTACGCCATTCCGCAAATGCGCCGCTACGACAAAGAAGTCGGCCTGGACTCTACCTGGAATCGCCCGACGACCGAACGTAAAAACGTCGGTAAATGGGTGACGCTTGCTATGGTGCTGCTTGCCGGGCTGGTGGTGCTGATCTCCAACGGTACGATTCCGTTCAACCCGACGGTGATTGCTAAAAGCTCCGCATACATTATTTCTACCTGCGTGGGCCTCTACTTCCTGTTTATGTTCTTCTTTGCGGGTTTAACCAGTAGCGAACGTTCGCGCCTGCTGGCCTGCCTGATCCTGCTGATTGCGGCGGCATTCTTCTGGTCTGCCTTTGAGCAGAAGCCGACCTCCTTCAACATCTTCGCCCGTGACTACACCGACCGCCAGATGGGCAGTTTTGAAATCCCGACGATTTGGTTCCAGTCGATCAACGCGCTGTTTATTATCCTGCTGGCGCCGGTGTTTAGCTGGTTCTGGCCTTCGCTGGCTAAGCGCAACCTGAACCCGAGCAGCATGACGAAATTCGTCATCGGTATTCTGTTTGCGGCGGCAGGTTTTGCCGTGATGATGGCGGCGGCAAATCAGGTGCTGGCGACGCAGAGCGGCGTTTCCCCGTTCTGGCTGGTGGGGAGTATTCTGCTGCTGACCCTCGGCGAGCTGTGCCTCAGCCCGATTGGCCTTGCCACCATGACGCTGCTGGCGCCGCAGAAAATGCGCGGCCAGGTCATGGGGCTGTGGTTCTGCGCCAGCGCCCTGGGCAACCTGGCGGCGGGTATTATGGGCGGGCACATCAAAAAAGATCAGCTTAGCTCGATGCCGGAGCTGTTCTCCCACGTTTCTATCGCCCTGGTTATCTGCGCCATTGTGCTGGCCGCGCTGATTATTCCGGTAAGAAACATGCTGAGAAACGCGGACGCCAACGAAGCGAAATAACGGCTTTTAAGCGCCAGGCCCGGTAGCCATTTATGGGTTACCGGGCTTTTTTGTTTCGTGGACAGCTACTGCACATCAGTCGAACGACTTACCGTTTCCCACGTCTTAATATCCGCCGCCATCCGCTCAAGCTTCTCTTTGACGAAAGTGACCGCGTCGCTGCCCAGGAGCAGGGCTGCCGGTGGATTAGGGCTGCCGATAAGCTTCAAAATTGCTTTGGCGGCTTTGACCGGATCACCCGGCTGCTGTCCGCTACGCTTCTGACGCGTGTCGCGAATCGGGCCGAAGCTCTGGTCATAATCGCTGATGCTGCGCGGGGTTCGCACCATGGATCGTCCGGCCCAGTCGGTTCTGAAGGAGCCGGGCTGCACGGCGGTGACGGCGATATTAAAAGGTTGGAGCTCTTTGCTCAGCGTTTCGGAGATGCCCTGCAGGGCGAATTTACTGCCGCAGTAGTAGCTGATGCCGGGCATGGTGATAAAGCCGCCCATCGAAGTGATATTAATAATATGGCCGGCGCGCCGAGTGCGGAACCCGGGCAAAAAGGCTTTTATCATCGCGACGGCGCCAAACACGTTGACGTTGAACTGGTGAATAAGCTCGCTTATCGGGGATTCCTCCATCACCCCCTCGTGCCCGTAGCCTGCGTTGTTGATTAGCACATCAATGTCGCCTATCTCCTGTGCCACCGACGCCGCCAGCGGGGCTGCGGCATCAAAGTCGGTGACGTCCAGAATGCGGGCAAAACACTTGCCGGGCGCCAGCGCCTCAAAGGCTTCCTTCGCTTGCTGATTGCGCACGGTTCCAACCACGCGGTGTCCGTCTTTCAGGGCTTCTTCTGCCAGCGAACGGCCAAAGCCGCTGCTGACGCCGGTAATTAAAAATAACTTCGACAGGCTCATTATTATTTCCTCCGTAAGTGAGAGGTAAAGCGTAGGGCCGGCAGGGCCGAATGCGTAGCCTGGATCCTCTCGGATGTTTGCCTATTCCTATGAGGCATCTGGACGAGGGGCGGTTTCACTGCCAGACTCTGGCAACATCTTCCTTTGCCAGATGGCCCCCTATGACAAACGCCAGCCCGCCGGCCAGTAAACAAATGGTTGAACTTCTGGACAGCTTAACCCCGCATGAAGGCTACAATCTCACGGCGCTTAGCGAAGTGCGTTTCTTACGCTCTAACCGCCCGCTAATACGAACCCCCGTTCTTTATGAGCCCGGCATTGTGATTGTGGTACAGGGGCGTAAACGGGGTTTTTTAGGGGAGGATGTCTATTTATATGATGCGCAGCACTACCTGATGGTTTCCGTGCCCGTACCGTTCACCATGGAAACGGAGGCCAGCGCCGAAGAACCCATGCTGGCTATCTACATGAGGTTAGACTTCACGCTGGCCGCAGAGGTAATGCTGGCGCTTGATGGGCGAGGAACCGGGCTGGCCGCCGAGCCACGCAGCATGATGTCCAGCCCGATGGACGACGCGATGAGCGCTTCCGTTCTGCGTTTTCTGCAGGTGATGTCGACCCCGCTGGATGCCGATTTGTTGGGGCCGGCTATGATGCGAGAGATTTATTACCGGGTACTGACGGGGGCGCAGGGGCACACGTTACGCAGCGCGCTGACGATGCAGGGGCAGTTTGGCAAAGTGGCGAAAGCGCTGCGCAAGCTTCATGCCGAATTTGATGCCCATCTGGACGTTAACGCTCTGGCAAAAGAAGCGGGCATGAGCGTGCCCACGTTCCACAGCCACTTCAAAGCGGTGACCAACACTTCGCCCATGCAATACCTCAAATCCACAAGGTTGCATCAGGCGAGATTGTTGATGCTGCGAAATGAACTGACCGCTTCGGCGGCCAGTGCCCGGGTGGGTTACGAAAGTGTTTCGCAGTTCAGCCGCGAATTTAAGCGCCTTTTTGGGCTCACGCCGCTTAACGAGGTGGCGCGTATGCGGCAGCATTTCTCAATGCCGGCCCCGCTCGCTGAGTCGGCATTTATCTCTTCCCACTGAAGAGTTTAGTACCGGTACTTCTGATCCAGAACCCGGCAGGTTGTGTAAGCTCCGGCGGCGCAAAGCAGCGCGGGGGCAAAATAGCTGTGATCCATATGGGTGAACTCCATCACCAGCGCCACGGCGGTGACCGGCATCTGCATCGAAGCGGCTAAAAACGCCGCGCCACCGACCAGGGCAAAGCTGCCCACGTCTCCGCCCGGGAAGACAAACTGCCAGACCACCGCCAGCAGCAGGCTCAGCAGAGCGCCTACCGTTAAGCCCGGGGTCAGCAGCCCACCCTCAGCGCCGCCGCGCAGGACGGCGAGGATCACCAGCATTTTCAGCGCGAGCAAAATCGCAGCGAAGTTAAAGCCCAGGCCGTTGCTGATGGCAAGCTGCATCGGGCCTTTGCCGTTGCCCGGTAGCTGCGGGAACCACAGGCTAAGCGCGGCCAGCAGCGCAAAGGCCAGCAGGCAAAATACCGGCATCTGCCAGTTGGTTTTTACCTGGGTTCTGACGCGGGTTGTCGCCTTGCGGAACAGCCAGGCGGCATAGCCGAGCAGCGGGCTGGCGACAAGCGCCCAGCCGATAAACGCGTGGGGAAGTGCAAAAGAAGCGAAGTGATACTGTGACTCATCGCCCAGGCCCAGGGTCGCCACCCAGGCCGCCACTGCGGAAGTGATGACCGCCGCCAGGGCTTTTTCCCAGCTAAACGAGAGCAGCAAGACTTCCAGCGTGAACAGCGCCCCGGCGAGGGGAACGTTATACACCGCCGCCAGTCCGGCACCCGCCCCGCAGGCAATCAACGTGCGGGTTTCATCCGGCTGCAGGTTGAATTTTCGGGCGAGAATACCCGCCGCCAGCGCGCCCATTTCCCGGGGGGCGACTTCTCGCCCGAGCGGTGAACCCAGCGCGACGGTGATGATTTGCAGTAAGGCATGAACAGTCGTGGTGCCAGTCGGCATTGGCACGGCAGGATTTGCCACGGCTGCAGCGATAGACACTCTTTTCTTGCCGTAGCGCGCGAGCAGCCACCAGCCAAACCCGGCGACGGCCCCACCGCCAAGAATTGCCGCTACACGGCGTAAATGCGAAGCGTCCGTCACGCCCTCAAGGAACGTCTCGCTCCCCACCAACTGGTCAATGCTGTAGCCAAAGGCCAGATGTTGAATGGCGTGTAAAATCAGCGCGAGAAGCATCCCCGCGATGCCGGCAAGAATGCCGGTAAGTACGACCGCAATCAGGCGCACAGGGTAGTTTTTAGCGTCAGCCTGTTCAGTTTGCTGGGTCATCTCGGGATCCTTAACGCGGGAAAATTCGATGATAAGGGAGAAGAATTAAACAGTTAGTATAAATGTAGCATTCATCCGGCCCGAACCCCTCTCACCTTTCCCCGCGCAGGTTCCCCTTATTCAGCCAGCTTTATGGCAGGCGGCAATCAGCATGCCTGTTGCAGCCGCAGCGCCCAGAAGCCGGAAGGCCGTTGCCCACTGTGCTATATCGGGAGCCTGCCCGAGCACCACGGACAGCACCGCCAGCATCATTGCCCCGGCCATATACTGGCTGGTGGCCATCAGGGCGCTGGCGCGTCCCTGCTGATCAAGCGGGGTGGAGGACAGCCCCACGGCGAACATCGCCGGGAAGATGAGCCCGTGGCCAATCCCGCTCAGGGCGATACCGCCGAAAAAAGCCACAGACAGCGGCGAGGCTAACCCGACGGATAACAGCCCTAGCCCCAGCGCCGAACAGGCAAACCCGGTGGCCAACACCGGGGCGCTGGCGTAGCGGGCTGTCAGACGGGTAAATAACGTATTGCCCGCTACGATTAACAGCGCGAGCGGCGTGAACATCAGCCCGGTTGTAACGGCATCCTGCTGCAGCGTCTGCTGCCAGAGCAGGGTCATGGCATAGAACTGGCTACCTACGCTTGCCATATAGCAGGCGCTGCTGAGCCAGCCCGTTTGCAGGCCCGGTAGAGCGCGAAGCGAGCGGGCCAGTAAAGGTTGAGGGGCGAAGCGTTCGTGCAAAAGGAACAAGATCCCCATGGCAACGGCGAAGCGGTTGGCAACATAGTCAGGCTGCCCGGTTTCGCCATAGCGCATCAGCGCCCAGACCAGCGTCCCGGCGGCGAAGCACCCGACCAGTGACCCGATGCCCGTCCGCTGTGTTTCGCCCTGCGGACTGAGGGAGAGATAATCCCGGCGAATCAGCCATAGCGCAATCAGCCCCGGGGGAATATTAATAAAGAAAATGGTCCGCCAGTCCAGCGCGGCAAGGACGCCGCCGAGCATCACGCCCGCAACCAGACCCAGCGCGCCGATGGCGCTCCATATCGCCAATGCCTGCCTGTGCGCCTCACCGTGAAATCGCTGCGCCATCAGCGCCAGAACCGCGGGCTGAAGTAGCGCCGCCGCCATCCCTTGCCCGCAGCGGGCGATGAGCAGCAGTGTGCCACTATGCGCCAGCCCGCCAGCCACTGACGAGAGCAAAAACAGCGCCATGCCAAGGCTGAACATCCGGCGCGCGCCCAGGCGATCGCAGAGGGTGCCGCCCGCCAGCAAGAGGGCGGCAAACGTCAGGCCATAAAGGGAAACGACCCACTGCATCTCGCTGAGTGAAAGATTCAGGTCTTGGGCCAGTGTGGGTAGCGCGACGTAGACAATCGCGTAGTCCAGCGCGATCAGCGCCTGCGCAATACCGGGCGCGAATAAAGCGCGATATCGCCCGGCGGCGGGTATCGCATAAGTTTGTGTCATCGGCGTTTCCTGCTATTTTCTTTTTGATGAATCATTTTCATCATTTGATAGGCGTGGATAACAGGCTACGCCTTTATTTATGGCGCAATCAAAATCATATTATTCAGCAAAGGATGAGTTAAATTCATTCATGAAAAGTCGTCGACTCCCGCCGCTCACGGCCATTCGGGCCTTTGATGCCGTGGCACGCCACGCCAGCTTTAAAGCGGCCGCGGAAGAAATTGGCGTGACGCCTACCGCCATCAGCCACCAAATTCGCCTGCTTGAGGATTCACTGGAGCAGCGGTTATTCACCCGCTCCGCTCGTAGCGTGGCGCTGACTCCGGCGGGGGAGACTCTGTTCCGCGCCTCCGGGAATATTTTCACCACGCTTCGCGAGGCCGTTGAGTCTATAGAAACGCTCTCCCATCCTGGCACGCTCACGCTCAGCACCACGTCTAACTTCCTGACTAACTGGCTGGTGCCGCGTTTGCCGTCTTTACATCAGCGCCACCCTGCGCTGGAACTGCGCTTTCACAGCGGCGTCGCCCTGGCGGATCTCCACGGCAAAATGGCGGACTGTGCGGTGCGTTATAGCATGCAGGCCGACGGATCTCTCGACAGCACACTTCTGCATAGCGACAAGTTTGTGCTGGTAGCAAGCCCGCAGCTAAAGCTCAGGAGCGTGAATGATCTGCCGGGGATGACGCTTTTTCATATAGATAACCGGCATGTACCCAGCCCTGAACCCAGTTGGCAGCACTGGAAATCGGTTTTTGGACCGGAGGATTTGGACGTTCAGAGCGGTATTCATTTTGACGACGAAACCCATGCGATTCAGGCGGCGATAGCCGGGCAGGGGATCTTGCTGGCGAGCGAACTGCTGATTCGCCGTGCGCTGCAGCAGGGCTTATTGCATATCGCGCTGCCGGGCGCGTTGCCTGGGGCGAACTATTATTTTGTGACCAGCCCTGAAAAGGCCCGAAGAGAGGATGTGCTGCGGGTTAGGGCGTGGCTGCAGCGGGAGTTTGAGGCAGGAGAGTGATGCTTGCCCCTCTCCCTAACTCTCTCCCCGAAGGGGCGAGGGGACTGGAGCGAGCAGAAATCCACTTTTGGGTTTCTCCCTCTCCCTTCCAGGGAGAGGGCCGGGGTGAGGGTTATTCCCCGGAGCCCCACCGCTTCAACAGCAGGCTCGCATTCACGCCGCCAAAACCAAATCCGTTCGACAGCGCATAACGCAGCGCCTGTGGCCGGGCGGTCAGCGCCACCAGATCCAGCCCGGCCGCCTCTTCATCGGGGTGATGCAGATTCAGCGTCGGCGGCACAATCTGGTCACGCAATGCCTGAATGGTAAAAATAGCTTCAATGCCTCCCGCCGCGCCCAGCAGGTGGCCGGTGGCGGATTTCGTCGAAGTCACCGCCACGGGATGCGTGCCGAAAAGCCCTTTAATCGCCGCGAGCTCGCCTTTATCCCCGACCTGAGTCGAGGTTGCGTGCGCGTTAATATGGTCAATATCCGTGGCCGTTACGCCAGCCTGATGGAGAGCGGCTTCCATCGCTCGCCTTGCGCCGTTGCCGTCCTCCGGCCCGGCGGTCAAATGCCAGGCATCCGCGCTGGTGCCGTAGCCAACCAGCTCAGCCAGCGGCGTGGCGCCCCGGGCCTGCGCGTGCTCCAGGGATTCAATCACGATAAGCCCGGCGCCTTCGCCCATCACAAAGCCGTCCCGGTCACGGTCGAACGGCCGTGAGGCGGCTTCTGGATTGTCGTTGGATGCGGTAGACAGCGCGCGAGCGGCGGCAAATCCAGCCAGGCTAACGCGGTGAATAGCCGCTTCTGCGCCGCCGCAAAGGGCAATATCGGCCTCGCCGCTGCGGATCAGACGGGCGGCATCGCCAATCGCCTGGGCTCCGGCGGCGCAGGCGGTGACCGGCGCGCCAATCGGCCCGCGAAAACCGTGTGCGATGGACACATGCCCGGCGGCGAGGTTGGCGAGGAAAGAGGGGATAGTAAACGGCGACAGGCGACGCGGCCCGCGCTCGTCCGTGGTGTGCACAGCATTGGCGATTTCGCTGAAGCCGCCGATCCCGGTGGCAATCACCGTCGCGGTACGATCCTTCTCTTCCTGAGAAGCTGGAGACCAGCCCGCCTGCGCGAGCGCTTCATGGGCGGCAACGAGCGCAAACTCGATGAAACGATCCATCTTTTTACGTTCTTTGGCGGGGATTGTCGCCAGTGGATCAAAGCCGTGCTGGGGATCTTGCTCAATAGACGGCACCTGGCCGGCCACTTTGCAGGGAATGTCTTCTACGACTTTCTCATCCAGCGCCGAGATGCCAGATTTCCCCGCTAACAGCGACTGCCAGACATGCTGCACGCCGCAGCCCAGCGGGCTGATGATGCCCATGCCCGTGACCACGATGCGTTTAGCTGAAACGCTCATCATTATTCTCCTGAAATATCAATGTGGCTGCGGCTTTTTCATTAACGGAACCAGCATCGCAGCAATCAAAAAACCTATCATGATCAGGTAAAAAGCATCTGAAAACGCCTGGGTTCTTGCCTCACGCAGCGCCAGAGAAGACAAATTTTTAAGCGCCCCGCTGGTGGCGGCATCCGGGGACAAGCCCTGCGCGGTTAAGCTGGCGGCGCTGCGCTGGACAAAGTCTGTCATCGCGAGGTTAGCGGTATTGAGATGGTCGGCCAGGCGGCTGTAGTGCAGGTTAGTTCTGTCATTCAACACCGTGCCGCACAGCGCAATGCCGATAGCGCCGCCGAGGTTGCGCATTAAATTGAACAGGCCTGAGGCAAGCTTCAGCCGCGCTGGCGGCAGACTGCCCAGCGTTAACGTCACCGTTGGCGCGACGGCAAACTGCTGCGCAAGGCCACGAAACGCCTGTGGGAACAGCAGTTGATCTGCCCCCCAGTCGTGCGTAATTGGCACGAAGCTGTACATGGAAATGGCAAAGCCGACCAGCCCGGCCATCAGCAGCCAGCGCAGGTCCACGCGGTTAGCCAGCCAGGAATAAAACGGAATCGACATCACCTGGAACAGGCCGGTAGAAAACACCGCCAGGCCGATTTCCAGAGCGCTAAAGCCGCGCACGGTGCCGAGATACAGCGGTGTTAAATAGATCGTGGCAAAAATGCCCACCCCGGCCATAAACGAGAAATAACAGCCGAGGCTAAAGGTTCTGTCCTTGAGTGCCCGGAGATCCATCACCGGTTGGGCGTGGCGCAGCGTTCGAATGATAAAGGCGATGCCGCACAGCAGCGCTATCCAGCCGGTGGTGGCGATGGTGCTGTCGTCAAACCAGCCCCAGCGCGGGCCTTCTTCCAGCGTGTATTCCAGGCAGCCGAGCGAGGCCGCCAGCAGCAAAATACTGAAATAGTCGGCGCCGCGTAGCAGCGAGAAATCGGGGCTATCCACCTTCACCAGCAGCGGGACCGCGACGGCGATATAAATCCCCGGGATCACGTTAATAAAGAACAGCCAGTGCCAGTTAAAGTTCTCGGTGATCCAGCCGCCGACGGTAGGGCCAAGCGTCGGGGCCAGCGAAGCCAGGCCGCCGATGGTTGCCGCGGCAATAACGCGCTGTTTTCCCTGGAAGAAGGCGAAAGCGGTGGTAAACACCAGCGGGATCATCGAGCCGCCAGCCAGCCCCTGCAGGGCGCGGAAGGCAATCATACTCTGGATATTCCACGCCCAGCCGCAGAGCAGGCTCATCAGGGTGAAACCTGCCGCCGAGGCGGCAAACAGCCAGCGCGTGGACATCACCCGAGCCAGCCAGCCGGACAGCGGAATAATAATAATCTCAGCGATCAGGTAGCTGGTCTGCACCCAGACGGTTTCATCATCCCCCGCTGAAAGGCCTCCGCCGATATCCCGCAGCGACGCGGAGACGATTTGAATATCAATCAGCGCAATGAACATCCCTACGCACATGCTGGCAAAGGCGAAGATCTTTTTTGCCATTGGCATAGAGATGCCCTGCGGCATCGGTGCGGCCTGGGCGGTGCTCATCGCGTGCTCTTTTGATCGACAGTTACGATGACCGACAGCCCCGGACGAAGCACATCCAGTTTTGCGCCGTCACCTTCCAGCGCGATCCGTACCGGGACTCGCTGGACTATTTTGGTGAAGTTACCCGTGGCATTTTCCGCTGGGAGTATGCTGAATCGCGAGCCGGTCGCCGGGGAGACGCTGGTGACGTGTCCTTTAAAGGTGTGGTTTGGCAGCACGTCTGCAACCACGGTCACCGGTAAACCGGCCCGCATATGCGCCAGCTGGTTTTCCTTGAAATTGGCATCGACCCAAAGCCCCTGGGAAGGCACCAGCGAGAGCAGCTGCGTGCCGCTGGTCACGAAGGAGCCTGTCCACGCGCGGCGGTTGCCTATCACGCCGTCGAACGGGGCGCGAATTTCGGTATAGCTAAGATTCAGCTTCGCCATCGCCAGGTTAGCCTGCGCCTGTTCCAGCGCGGCCTGGGTTTGCTTTTCACGGGCATCAAGCACCGCGAGCTGTCGCTGGGCTACGGCCTTATCGGCCAGGGCTTTGCTTTGTTCCGCTCGCGCCCGGCGATAATCCGCCGAAGCGTTGTCACGTATCTGGGCTGAAATCGCGCTTGAGGCTTCCAGGGCGTTATAGCGACGGTTGTCGTTGGCCGTTTTGTCCGTTGCCGCCGCCGCTGCCGCCAGGGAGGCTGCAGAACCTTCGATAGTCGCCTGTTGTAGCTGGCGCGTGGCGGCGATATCCGCCAGGGCAGCCTGCTGGGCGGCAACCTCGCCGAGGGCTTTCGCCAGTGCGGCCTGATAGTCTCGGTCATCAATGCGGATCAGCAGGTCGCCTTTTTTCACCGCCATGTTGTCCTGCACCGCAATCTGCTGAATGTAACCGGACACTTTGGTTGAAATAGCGCTGATATCCCCGCCGATGTAGGCGTCGTCAGTAGACTGAATAAAACGTCCGCTTTGCCACCACCATGCGCCATATCCTGCGGCCGCGAGTACCGCAGCACCGAGCACGGTAAGCGTTATCAATTTTTTCTTATTGGCGGTGTTCATTACTGGGGTTCTCTGTACGGTTCTGGCTGGAATTTAAGCCCGGCATCACCGGCGTGCTTGCGCTGCAGGTAGTCGTGGCGATACTTCATCATCGGTGAGGCCGCGGGGCCCGGCACCATGGCGTATTTTCCGGGCACAATCGGCTCGCCGGTTTCTTTATCGGTGAGGATCGGCTCTACCGGACGCTGGGTTTCACGCTCAACCAACTGCATCTGCCGTCCCTCGGGCGCGAAATGGCGATTGCCCCATTCCGCCAGTGCGAGCAGCACCATGCGGAAATCGCGCCCGCGCTGGGTGAGGTGATATTCGTAGCGCGGCGGCGCGCTGCTGTAGCAAACCTTCTCCAGCAAACCGTCATCAACCAGCTCTTTCAGGCGGCGTGAAAGAATATTGGGCGCCACGTTGCTGCTCTTCTGAAACTCATCGAAGCGGGTAAAACCGGCCAGGGCATCCCGCAGGATCATGATGCTCCAGCTATCGCCAATACGGCCAAGGCTACGGGCAATGGGGCAGGGAGCACTGCACAGAGGTTCATTTTTCATGGATCGGTCCGGGGGCTGGTTATCATCTGGCGACAAATTGGCATGGTGACTATCAAAATGCAAGTTACTAAATGTAGCGCTGGTGAACGTGACTTTCTCGTAACGTCACGGATATATTCAGAAAAGCGCTGCTCTTAAACGAAAGGTGCGGATTTAAAATCTTTTCAGTTGGCTTATGTCGATATTAAACGCTAATTTATTTTATGAGATGGATTTTCCATAAATCCAGGTAATAAATAATATACCCGCCCAAGTCTCGCACAGGATTATCTATGCTTAAGAATGCAAGCGTTCGAAGCGTTATTGTCTATTTTTTGGCAATATCCTTTTTAGTTATAGATTTATTAGCATTTGCTTTATCAGCCAGCGTGCTTGTTTTAGCCATGCTTAATATTGCCTGGGTTGCCTTAATTGTTTCATTGTGGACGTATATGACGATATATCTTGTACGGCCCATTAATAACGTTAAGCGGAGCATTGACGAAATAAACTCAGGGAATTTATCGGTGCATATCCCTGAGTTTGGTAATAATTGCGCTGGTCGACTAATTCCGGGCATAAATACGCTTTCTGCCGAAATTACTACTCTGGTAATGGATATTCGCAAATCCTCCCAGTCGGCTAAATCACTCTCTGAAAGCCTCGCACACCAAAGCGCCACGCTGTCGGTGAAAACCGAGCAGCAGTCAGCAATGCTGATTCAGACGGCGTCCAGCATGGAACAGATCTCTGCCGGGACAAAAAACAATGCCGACAGCACCCGCGAGCTGAGCAACATTACCAGCGGCGCACACCGTTCGGCTAACCACGGCAGCGACCTGATGCAGAAACTGACCAGCAACATGACCTCGATAACCGACTGTGCCAACAAGATGACGGAGATCATTACCATCATCGACAGCATTGCCTTCCAGACCAATATTCTGGCGCTGAACGCCGCGGTGGAAGCAGCCCGCGCCGGTGAGCACGGTAAGGGCTTTGCGGTAGTGGCCGGTGAAGTCAGGAACCTGGCGCATAAAAGTTCAGAATCGGCCAAGAACATTAAGTCGTTAATTGATATCACCAACCAAAATGTGCTGCAGGGCGCAAGCCTGGTCTCCGAGGCGGAAAAAAATATGAAAGATATAGTTTCCGGCTCAGAAAATATCGACGCGCTGATGGGGCATATTTTTATCTCGACCAATGAACAGGAAAAAGGTATTCAGCAAATTACAACGGCGCTCTCCGAACTGGAAAAAGTCACCCAGGGTAATGTGGCGGTGGTTGAAGAACTGGCCGGGTCTTCAGAAGTGCTGAATAAACAAGTTTTCGAGCTGGAAAAAAGAACCAGCAGCCTGCATCTGGGGGCCAGTGATGAGGCGAGCGTAATTTTATCGCCCCAGCTGACTCCGCGCAGGGCGTTAAAAAGAGAAGAGGAACACTGGCAGGCTTTTTAACATTTAACTTTGGCTTAAAAAATAAAATGCCCCTTCGCATAAATATGCCGGGGCTTTTATTTTTCAATTATTTTTCATTGTGATCGGGATCACATTAAGGGATTGTTTCGGACCCAAATGCTGCTTTATCGACCGTTCCCCCCTGGTTTTTGCCTGCAGAAAAAAACGTTACCTCCGATATCGGTTAACAACGTGGTTACAAAACACGCCATTCCCTCGCGCATTCGCCGGGGAGGACTCTGGGATGTGGTTTTCTAAGGAACGAGAATGAAACTAAGTAATTTGCGTGTAGGCGTAAGACTGAGCGGCGGTTTTTTCCTGCTACTGTTGTTGATGATTCTGATGGGGATCGGCGCCAGCTTGTTCAGTCGCAACAATGTCCATGCTGTTGATGAGATGATTAACCAGCATTTGCTCAAAGAAAGGCTGGTCGAGGAATGGCTGGCGCAAGTCGATAAAAGCAGCGGGAACGCTATCGCGGCAATGGGAACGGAAAATGCAATACTGCGTAAAAAACTGCTCGCCAGCATTGCGCAGAATTCGGCGGTAACAACCCGAGTCCAGTCTCAGCTCACGTCTCTGATTGCGTTAGAAACCGGTAAACACCTGCTGGCTAATCTTGTGCCAGTGCGAGAAAAGTATTTGCAGGTTCGTTCTGAGGGGTTAGCCCGGGCTGAGCGGAGTGAACATGAGGGCATGGATACCTATATCTCGGAACGTTTTATCCCGGTAAGCGAAGAATACAGACAGGCGCTACAGGCCCTGCTGGATTTCCAAAAGCAGCTTATCGACAACACGCATACCAGTATCCAGACTAACTCCCGGAATAATGAGTTTCTCATGCTGCTGCTGGTAGCGTTTGGTGTGGCCCTTGGGGCGGCAACGGCCTGGTATATAACCCGCAGTATTACGCATCCGTTACGGCAGGCAGTTAACGTGGCCGGCAAGGTGGCGCAGGGAGATCTCACGGCAGAGGTGCATGTGCATTCCCGGGACGAACTAGGACAACTCATGCGGTCATTAAAAGAGATGATTACTTCGCTGGGAAGCACGGTGCGGAACGTCAGCACCGGGGCGGAAAGTATTGCCCTTGCTGCCGATGAAATAGATGCCGGTAACCAGGATCTGGCCTCGCGAACAGAGGAACAGGCTGCCAGCGTTGAGCAAACTGCCGCGACGCTGGAGCAGTTAACGTCGACCATCAAGAGCACCGCCAGCAATGCCCATCGGGTTAATACGCTGTTTAATGAGTCCGGGGAAATGGTAAAGGCTAACAGCGAACGTATGCATGTTGTTGCCGATGCAATGGGCGAAATTCATGATGATGCAGGCAGGATGACCGATATCATCACGGCCATTGAAGGTATTGCTTTCCAGACGAATATCCTGGCATTAAATGCCGCCGTTGAGGCTGCCAGAGCGGGAGAACAAGGGCGTGGTTTTGCGGTGGTGGCAGGGGAAGTCAGAACCCTGGCGCAGAGAAGTTCGGCTTCCGCGAAAGAGATTCGTGAAATTATTAGCGCGTCGGTGAACAAAATAACCGATGGTCGTAAGCTAGTGACAGAAGCGGACGCAGGTATGCAGGAGATCGTTGAAAATGTTGCCCGCGTGCAGCAGCTGGTGGATGAAATCGCCAGAGCAAGTAATGAGCAAAGCGACGGTATCGCGCAAATAAATGCTGCGATGGGGCAGATTGATACCACCACTCAGCAAAACGCCTCCCTGGTTGAGCAGTCCTCCGCGGCCAGCGGTTCGCTGAAGGAACAGTCCGGCATGCTGCTGAGCAGCATTCGTGTCTTTACGCTGCACGGCGCATAGTACTTTTTAGATTTGGGGCAGAAGAGTGCCCCTTCTTATCAAAAAAAATTTCCCTCCAGCAAATTGATAAATAGGCTTTTTGTTTTCGTTCCCACCTAACCGATGGATAAATTTCATTCCCACGTATTGCAAATTAAATCGCCAGTTTTATAATTGAGTGAGTGGTCAGTCATTTAATGGGTTGACCACAACACTCACAACACACAGCCGCCAGGCCACGCGCCGCGCTTATCAACCGAGGATACAAAGATGACGTCTAAAACTGAAAAGTGGTTTATCACCGGAGCTTCCGGTGGCCTGGGCCTGGCGCTGACCCGCCGCGTGCTGGAAGCGGGCAATACCGTTGTGGCCGCGGTGCGTAATCCTGCCGCTCTGGCCGGGCTGCAGCAGCAGTTTGCCGCGCAGCTTATCGTTGAAAAACTGGATGTGACTGACTTTGCCAGCCTGCCAGAGATCGCCAAAAAGCACGGCGATAGCGACGTCATCGTCAATAACGCCGGGGGGGCTATCATCGGGGCGATGGAAGAGTTCACCGAGCAGGAAATTGAGCATCAGTTTGCCCTGAACCTGCTTTCGCCGGTGCACATCACTCGCGCATTCCTGCCGGCCTTACGCGCTAAAAAACAAGGCCGCCTGATTTACATCACCAGCATGGGCGGCCGCGTCGCTTTCCCTGGCGGGGCGTTCTACCATACGGCGAAGTATGGCCTGGAAGGGTTTGCTGAAAGTACCGCGCAGGAAGTGGCGGAGTTCAACATCAAGGTGCAAATTATCGAGCCAGGTTCGATTAAAACTAACTTCCAGGCGAATGTACGCTGGACGGAAGAGTCCGAAGCCTACAAAAACGGTACCGTGGGGCAGCTGCGCCGCTGGATTGCCGAGCACGGCGAAGAGAGCAACGCCGGTGATCCGCAGAAAATGGCCGATGCTATTTATACCCTCAGCCAGCAGGCGGAGCCGCCGCTGAGAACTGCGCTCGGTGCGGATGCGTTCCAAATCCTCAAGGGCAGCTATGAGAAGAGCCTGCAGTCGCTGGAGGAGCAAAAAGCGCTGTCGGCCTCGGTGGTGATTGAAGGCAAAACCGGATTTATTCCTGAGTAATGTGCCGTTCCCGCCGCAAGTGGGAGCAAAGCTGAAACCCCGGTGGCTAAATCTATTACACTATCCGGATATTTTATTGACCCCGGAGACGCTGGAATGGCAAGACCCCTAAGTCCGCAAAAACAGGCGGCACTTCTGGACGCCGCGGTGGCGATTATTGCGGAAAGCGGTTTGTCGGCCACCACGGCCAGCATTGCGAAACGAGCGGAGGTGGCGGTAGGCACGCTGTTTACCTACTTCCCCACAAAAGATCAGCTGCTAAACGAAGTCTATTTAAAGCTGAAGCAGGATATGTCCGACCTGCTGGTGGCCGGCTATCCAAAGGATGCCGACTTCCGTACGCAGATAGTACACATCTGGCGAGGCTACACGGAATGGGCGCTGAAGAATCCTGAAGGAAAGCAGGTTCTCAGGCTGCTGACGGTGTCGGATCTGCTTACCCCGGAAACGCTCGCCAGCACGCCGGAGGCGCTAAATCAGGCGGATAAGATGTTTGATGAGGCCATTAAACAGTCGCTGTTTGTTACCGACAGCAAAACGTTTATCTATGCCATTATTCAAAATATTTCTGATGCCACCAGCGAGCAAATCGTCAGGCATCCGGCAGACAAAGAGAAATTGCTGCAGCTCGGTTTTACTATGATGTGGCGGGCTATTACCGTCTGAAGTTAAAGCCATTACTGGCCCATTAAATATAGCTTAAAGAGCTGGTGTTTTATTTATCACCTGCTCTTTGTTGCGCCCTTTTTAAAATTTCAGAGTGATTAAATATGAACATTAAAACGCAGTTTAATTTTAATAGTACCGCCAATGATATTATTAAAGGCCAGGATCTTAGCGTTAAGCGCGCGGTAGTTACCGGGGCGGCTTCGGGCATTGGTCTGGAAACCGCCAGAGCACTGGCGAGCGCTGGCGCTGAGGTTACGCTGGCGGTAAGAAATATGGATGCAGGTAAACAGGCGGCCGAAGATATTATTAAAAGCACCGGTAATAAAAAAATTCATGTTGCCTATTTAGATTTAACCAACAGAAGTTCTATTGCCGATTTTATTTCTTCCTGGTCCGGTGCGCTGCATATTTTAATTAATAATGCTGGCGTAATGGCAATGCCAGAAACCCGCACTTCCGAAGGTTGGGAGGCGCAGTTTGCGACCAACTATCTTGGCCATTTTGCCTTAACAACAGGGCTGCATGAGGCGCTGAAAACAGCGGGGGGGCAAGGGTCGTGATGGTTAGCTCCAGCGCGCATCATTTTAGCCCCGTTGTGTTCGATGATATTCATTACCACATTCGTCCTTACGATCCGTGGACGGCTTATGCACAGTCAAAAACGGCGCTGGTGCTGTTCGCCGTCGAAGCTTCCCGACGCTGGCTTGAGGATGGCATTTTCGTTAATGCAGTCATGCCCGGCGCAATTAAATCTAATCTGCAGCGCCACTCCGGTGAGTTGCCGGTCCCGGAACATTTGTGGAAAAGCGCCCAGCAAGGGGCCGCCACATCAATAATGGTTGCCACGCTACCGGATCTGGAAGGCATTGGTGGGCGTTATTTTGCCGACTGTAACGAGGCGGAGTTGATTACCCGTACCAGCGGGGACCGCATGGCCGAGTTTTCCGTGGTGGCCGGCTGGGCGCTGGATAAAGCTAACGCCGCGCGCCTGTGGGATCTGACGGCAGATCTACTAAATTGATACCAGAGCGGCCACCGAAAAGGTGGCCGACACATAAAGCATCGGCCAGAGAGGGCGCATGAAAATTGTGATTGTAGGTTCCGGCGGCATGGTCGGGCAGGGTGTTCTGCTGGCGAGCCTGGCGGCAAAAGACGTGAGCGACATTATACTGCTCGTCAGGAAACAGCCTGAGGGCGAGCACGATCCCCGTCTTCGTTACGTGGTGAGCGGCGACCTGCTGACGTTCGACGCGACAGACCCGCTATTCAGCGATGTGGATGCGTGTTTCTTCTGCGCCGGGATCAGCTCCTCCGGCGTCAGCGAGGCTGCATATCGGCGGGTCACTTACGACATGACGCTGCGGGTGGCGGAACAGCTCAAAGCCCGCAGTCCGCAGATGAAGTTTATTTATGTCTCCGGAGCGGGGGCAGACAATAGCGGGAAAAGCTCGCAGATGTGGGCCCGGGTGCGGGGTGAAGTGGAAAACGCATTGCTGGCGTTATTCCCTGGCAAGGCCGCTATCTTCCGTCCGGCGGTTATTTTGCCGACGCCGGAAGTGCAGTCCCGAACGCCGGCTTACCGGCTCCTGTATACCGTTATTGCCCCGGTAATGCGTCTTATCAGCGCCACTACCGGCAAGCGATTTTTATCGATTATCGACATCGGCAACGCCATGCTGAATATCACGCGTTTCGGCGTGGAAAAAACCATTATGGCGAAGCCGGACATTGTGGCCTGCGCCGACCGCCGTCGCTAGGCTGGATTATGCTCGGCTTGTCTGCCGCGAGTGCTGAATAACACCAGCGGCACGGCAATGACGTACACCACAATCACCGACAGCCAGATTGCGCCGGGCCAGGATTCCCGCACCACAAAATAGAAGCTTGAGAAGCCCAGCGGGGCAATGATAGACGCCAGGCTGACCGCTGAAGCCAGAATCCCCTGTAGCTGCCCCTGACTCGCTTCATCCACTCTGCGGGTGGCTAACGCCTGCAGGGCCGGGGCGCCGACGCCGCCGAGCCCGAAGAGCGGCATAATCACAAACACCTGCCAACCTGCTTGCACAAAGGCCAGCATCGCCAGCGCGATACACGAGCTAAAGATGCCGAAAAGCACCGCCCCGCGCTCGCCCAGCCAGCGGGTTATCGGGCCGGGAAGCAGCGCCTGCGTTAGCGTCTGGCAGATGCCGTAAGCGCCGAGAGAAAGTCCAATCCACAGCCCGTTCCAGCCGAAAGTATCGGCCCCCCAGAGCGCCCAGCAGGTGCCGTACACTTCGCCGGTTGCGCTCAGGATGAAAAAGACCATCGCAATCGGGATAAGCCCTTTCAGGGTGAAAATCCGGCGCAAAGGCTGCAGGGGATTAAGCACGGCAAAACTGAACCGCTGGCGCGTGGGTTCGCGGGATTCTGGCAGCATAAATAGCGCCATCAGCAGGTTAACGGTGTTTAGCACCGCCGCCGCAATAAACGGCAGCCGCACCCAATAATCGCCCAGCAGGCCGCCAAGCACCGGACCAATGATAAACCCGGCGCCAAACATGGCGTTAAACAGCCCGAAGCGGCGGGCGCGTTTATCTGCCGGGGTGACGTCGGTGATGTAAGCCATTGCCACCGAGACGTTAGCGCTGGTCAGCCCGGCGATGGCGCGGCCCAGCAACAACATCCACAGGTGCGGTGCGAAGGCCATGATCAGATAGTTCACGGCGGCCCCGACAAGAGAAACGAGTAACACGGGGCGGCGGCCATAGTTGTCGCTCAGCGCACCGAGCAGCGGGGCGAAAACAAACTGCATCAGGGCATACAGCGCGGTCATGATGCCGATCCAGTGGGCGATATCCGGGGTGTGCGTCACCTCTTCCAGCAGGCGCGGCAGAATGGGAAAGACCAGGCCAATGCCGACGGCATCCAGGCAAATGGTGGAGAAAATCACAACCAGCGCTTTGTTCATGTTTACCTGTACTAAGTACCAATATATACTCAGTACATAATTATCCATTCAGCAGGATCCTGTCAATGTCCGTCGATCGCCGAACGCTTAACCGACTCGCCACCCGCCAGAAAATATCTAACGTCGCCACCCGGCTGTTTCTGGAGAAGGGGTTTGAGCAGGTGACAATTGATGAAATCGCCGCGGCGGCAGAGGTGGGAAGAATGACGGTGTTCAACCACTTCCCGCGCAAAGAGGACATGTTCTTCGATCGCGAAGAAGAGGGGCTGGAGATGCTGCGCCATGCGCTGCACCAGCGGGATAAAAACACCGGGCCGCTGGAAGCGCTGCGCCGCTTTGCTCACCACCTGGTCGTGCAAAACAGTCCGGTGGTGGCCTTCTCCGTTGCCGGGCAGGGGTTTGTCTCGACGATTGAGAACAGCCCGGCGCTTAAGGCGAGAGCCCGGGAGATACGAGATGAATTTACCCAGGTGCTGGCGTATGAACTGGCCGCCGGGGCTGGCCTTGAAAAGCACGATCCGCAAACCCAGCTGGCGGCGGGACTGGTGCTGGCAACGTGGAGTACGGCGCTGATTCTGGCTCACCGGACTTTTAGTCAGACGCGGAGTAACGCCGCCGCTGCCGCCGTGTTTCTTGACCTGATCGACAGGGGAACTGCCGGCGTTATCGTGGCGATGGAGGGGACGGTTTACGGCGAAAAATAACGCTGTCAGGGCATTGTCGGCTTGGCCGAATTTCAGTAGATTTATCGTTTTCGGAGTCAGAAAAATGTCCGTCACTGATGCGCTTTTTGCTTTCACGCTAGCCGCCACCTTGCTCACGCTTACCCCCGGCCTTGATACCGCGCTTATCCTGAGAACCGCCGCCGCAGAAGGGGGCAAAAAAGCTTTTCATGCCGCGCTTGGCATCGACGTCGGCTGTTTTGTATGGGGCGCGCTGGTTGCCTTTGGGCTGGGTGCTCTGTTGGCGGTTTCTGAATTTGCCTACACCCTGCTGAAGTGGTGCGGTGCGGCGTATTTATGCTGGCTGGGTATTCAGTTGCTTGTGCGTCCTCGGGAGAGTTTTAGCCTCGCTGCTGCTGAATCAACCCGCGCCAACAACTGGTTTTTACGCGGAATGTTAGGCAACGTGCTTAACCCGAAAATGGGCGTGTTTTACGTCTCTTTCCTGCCGCAGTTTATTCCCGCCGGGCACTCCCCGATCCTCTGGACTTTCCTGCTAGTTTCCATTCATGTGGCGCTCGGTACGCTGTGGTCCCTGACGCTGATTCTTGCCACGCGCTACGCTTCCGGCGTGCTCCGAAAGCCAGGGGTCGTAAAATGGATGGATCGCATCACCGGCTGCGTGTTCCTGCTGTTTGCCGCGAAGCTGGCAAGTAGCCGACGTTAAGCCTGTTTCGCCGTCAGCATGCCCGGTGTCTGGCCGGTCATGCTGCGGTAAAAGTAGATAAAGGCGCTGTCGCTAGAAAAACCGAGTTCCCCCGCAACATCGGTGAGTCGCCTGTGGCTTGCCAGCATTTCCACCGCCTTCATTAAACGCCACTGCTGCCGCCATTGCTGGTAGGACAGGCCGGTTTCCCGGCGGAAAATACGCCCAATGGTACGCTCACTTGCGCCGCTCACAGCGGCCAGTTCGTTGAGCGGCAGCGGCAGCGTGTCACCCCTCAGGTGGCGCAGCCGTTTATCCAGCGGGAAGCGCAGCGTCATCGGCTCTTCCCTCGCGGCGTGCAGTTCCGCCACGCAAAGGGCGGCCATGTGCGTGGCCGGGCCATGTTCCCAGTCAGTTTCCCAGGGGCTGGCCGAAATCCTTTCCAGTAGCTCATTGAGCAATGGCGTGACGTTGAGCACTTGTGCGTCGGTGGGCAGCGTGGGGTAGCGTTTTGTGTCGAACCAGATTGAGCGGTAGGCTACGCTACTTTTCATTTCTGCCCGATGGCTTACGCCGCCGGGGAGCCAGGCGACTTTGCCCGGGGGCAGTAAAGAGAGCATCCGGCCTTCATCCAGGGTGAGCTTCACGCAGCCTTCCCGGGTAAACAGCAGTTGCCCCATACGGTGCCGATGCAGCCCGGAATCATGATCTCCAAGTTCAGCCTGCACGCCAATCACGCTGTTATTCAGCGTGTCAGGGTTAAATTCTGCATCCGCACTTAGCCAGCTCATGATGTCTGATTTCCGATATTAAATGTCATGATGTTTATAATGGAGCATTTGCCATTTGCCTACAATGGCGCCTCTTTCTAAGGAGGTCGTCAGGTGAACATACCTCGTGACATGGCGCTATTAACGGCGCTGCTGATGTTTCCGCAGATGGTGGAAACTCTTTATAGTCCGGCGCTGACCGATATCGCCCGGCATTTTTCTGTAACCCCCCAGGACGCGGGCTGGACGCTCTCGCTGTACTTTTTGGGCTTTGCCGCCGGGGTGCTTTTTTGGGGAAGGATTTGCGATCTTTTAGGTCGTAAACCGGCGCTGCTGCTGGGGCTGCTTTGCTATGCGGGAGGTGCGTTTGCGGCGCTCACGGCATCGCATTTTATGCTGCTATTGGCGGCACGTATGCTGGCGGCTTTTGGTGCGGCCACGGGATCGGTAGTCACCCAAACGGTGCTGCGCGATCGTTTTAACGGCAGTGAGCTGGCGCGAATATTTTCCTTTATGGGTATAGCGCTGGCGGTGAGCCCGGCGCTGGGCCTTTGGCTGGGCGGGGTGATTGTCTCCGCCGCAGGTTTCGAAGGCGTATTTTACCTGCTGGCAGGTTTGGCTATTGCTCTGCTGGCCTGGAGTGCGTGGCAGCTTGAGGAAACAAGGCCGCCGCTGAACGCCCGGCAAGGGTTTGTCGCGGTGATGAGGCGTCTGCTGCGGGACATGCAGATCTGGCGAGCAATCGGACTGGTGGCGCTGTTCAATATCAGCCTGTTTAGCTACTACAGCCAGGGGCCATTTCTGTTTCAATCCTTAGGCTTTAGCCCCGCCGCTTTTGGCCTGACTGGCGGCGGGCTGGCGCTCGGTTCTTTGGCGGGGGCGCAGCTTAATCATGTCCTGATGAAACGGGGGCTGAGCGCTAAAATATTGCTGAATGTGGCGAGTGTCATAGGGCTGGCGGGCAGCGTTAGCGCCGGGTTACTGATGCACAGCCTCTGGTTTTTAGCCCCGATGTTTTTGGTCATGATTGCGTTTTCAATGGCGATTCCGGTGGTGCTCGGCACCGCGCTTAGTGCCTATGCTGATTGCCGGGGTACGGCCGGGGCGCTGTTCGGCTTTGCTTACTATTTACTGATAGGCATTGGGCTGATGGTATCCGGCTGGGGTCAGCAGTTGGGGATCACGTTGGTGGTTTGTGCCGTGGGGGTGGTGCTCGTGGGGCGGGGGTATCGGCGAGGGTAATGCTCTTGCTGTAGGGATGACCTTCACCCAAGCCCTCTCCCTGGAAGGGAGAGGGGATAAATAAATTCCAGTGCACGATTTCCCCCTCTCTCCCATTTGGGGGGATGACCTTCACCCTAACCCTTTCCCTGAAAGGGAGAGGGAATAAATAAATTCCACTGCACTATTTTCCCCCTCTCCACCTTGGGGAGAGGGCCGGGGTGAGGGGCGTTCCTGCGGAACGGAACGATAGCCGATCCAACTCAAACCGGCTTCGCTGTTACAGCAACCCACCCAGATTCACATACTTGGTTTCCAGGTACTCTTCCAGCCCGCAGTCGGAGCCTTCGCGGCCGAGGCCGGACTCCTTCACGCCGCCGAAAGGTGCCACTTCCGTGGAGATGATGCCTTCGTTAACGCCAACCATACCGCTTTCCAACTGCTGGGTGACGCGGAAAGCCCGGGCCAGGTCTCGAGTGTAGAGGTAGGCCGCCAGGCCAAACGGCGTAGAGTTGGCGCGTTCAATCGCCTCCAGCTCGCCGCTGAAGCGGAAACAGGCCGCCAGCGGGCCGAAGGTTTCCTCGCGGGCCAGCAGCATGGATTCGGTGGCGTCGGCCAGCACGGTAGGCTGGTAGAACGATGCGCCGAGGGCGTGACGCTCGCCGCCGCACAGCAGGCGCGCGCCGTGCTCAAGGGCGTCTTTTACATGGGCTTCCACTTTCTCAACCGCTTTCTGGTGAATCAGCGGCCCCTGCTGGGCACCCGGCGTCATGCCTGGGGCAACCTTCAGCGCCCTTGCGGCGGCGGCGAGTTTCTCGACAAACTGCTCATACACGCCGTCTTGGACGTAGAAGCGGTTAACGCAGACGCAGGTTTGCCCGCTGTTGCGGAATTTGGCGGCCATCGCCCCTTCCACGGCGGCGTCAATATCCGCATCGTCAAAGACGATAAACGGCGCGTTACCGCCCAGCTCCAGCGACAGTTTTTTCACGGTATCCGCCGCCTGACGCATCAGTAACTTGCCGGTTGGCGTGGAGCCGGTGAAGGAAATTTTGCGTACCGTTGGGCTTGCCATCAGCGTGCTGCCGATTGCCACTGTGTCGCCGGTGACGGCGTTAATCACCCCAGCCGGAACGCCTGCCTGCTCGGCGAGCACGATAAGCGCGAAGGCCGAAAGCGGCGTTTCATTCGCCGGTTTAATCACGGCAGTGCAGCCGGCCGCCAGCGCAGGGCCGAGTTTGCGGGTCAGCATCGCCAGCGGGAAGTTCCACGGGGTGATGGCCGCTACCACGCCAACCGGCTCCTTGAAGGTGAGAATTTGGTTGCCGACTTTCGGGGAAGGGATCGTTTTGCCGTTGGCACGTTTAGCTTCTTCAGCAAACCATTCGATAAAGCTTGCGGCGTAGGCCACTTCGCCTTTGGCTTCCGCCAGTACTTTGCCCTGTTCGGTGACCATCAATTCCGCCAGTTCGGCCTGGTGCTCGACGATCAGCGCGAACCAGCGCTGGAGGATCTGCGAACGGGCTTTGGCGGTTAATGCTCGCCAGGCGGGCAGGGCGGCGTGCGCGGCGGCTATGGCCGCTTCTGTCTCTTTTGTTCCGGCGTTTGCTACCTGAGCAACGACTTCATCGGTTGCCGGATTTAATACGGCGTAGCGCTCGTTGGCATCCCGCCATTCACCGTTGCAGTACCAGCCGGTGCGGACCAGTGCGTCAAAACTGCTCATGCGATATTCCTTGTGGTTACGTTGTCGATAAACAGGCCGCGTGCGGCACGGCCTTCTCGTGCGATGCGTTTGCCTGCCGTGTAGTCGTTGATGACGTCGCACGGCGTGTAGTTGCGCTCCAGTTCGTAGCGTTCATCTTCATCAAGCGCCGTGCTGAGTGCGGCAACTGCGCTGTCAATTTGCTGCACGGAATCCGCGCCAACCAGCATGCAGTCCACGCCGGGGTGGTTCAGTACCCACGCCTGAGCAATTTGCGCCGGAGGCAGGCCGCGCAGCTGAGCTACATGGCTGACGGACTGGGCGACGTTGCGGGAAGTAAGGTCCGCATACATCTCCTGAGTGAAGAAGTCGGTCTGGTTGCGCACGGAGTTAAAGTCGCAGCTCAGCAGGCCACGAGCGAGCGGGCTGAAGACTGAAACCCCAAGCCCCTGGTCGCGGCAGAAGGGGATCATTTCCCGCTCTTCTTCGCGGTAGGCGCAGTTCAGCTGCAGCTGCATGTTGATTGGTTTTGCGTAACCATAGCGCTCGCAGCACCAAAGAATTTTTGCCAGTTGCCAGGTGTACATGGTTGAAACACCGACGTAGCGCGCTTTACCACTGCGGACGATGTCATTCATCGCCGCCCAGGTTTCCTCTACGGGCGTATTCACATCGAAGTAGTGCAGCATGTAGATATCGACGTAGTCGGTGCCGAGGCGCTTCAGGCTGCCGTCGATGCTTTCCATGATGTGCTTGCGTGAATGGCCCTGGTTGTTAAATCCGGTGCCAATGGGGTAGCCCACTTTGGTGGTGAGTACCAGATCATCCCGGCGGGCAATGCGTTTTAATACGTTGCCGACCACTTCTTCCCCGGCGCCGCTGGAGTAGAAATCTGCCAGGTCGATAAAGTTGATGCCGGACTCCAGCGCGTGGCGGATCAGCGGCTCGCTTTGCGACTCGTCAAAAATCCACGGTTTCCACTGCTTGCTGCCCATGTTCATGGTGCCAAGGCACAGGCGAGAAACTTTCAGGCCGCTGTGGCCCAGATTGACGTATTCCATTTCGCCTCCTCAGGCTTTTGGGGTGTAGAAAGGGTTGCCGAGCTGCGGCAGTGCGTCAGCAATCTGGCTGCGCTGCGGCAGTTTGCCCATCGCCGCGCGGATGGCCTGACGGCAGGCGCGATAATTGTTGTGGTACACCTCATCGATATCGTTGCAGCCGGGGTTCACCCAGTTGGCGGTGACGATGCACCAGTTGTCTTCCGCTTCCGGCGGCAGCGTGCCGTCCAGCAGCGCTTCGGTGACCGCTTTGGCGATGGCGGCCTGAGACGCACCCCAGGTGGCATTGCCGTGCAGTTCGCCGCTGATTTCCGCTTTATTGACATACAGCGTCATCGGTTTGGCCGGAACGTTAGGCTTGATCACCACCATAAACGGGCAGTGACCCTGGCTTGGTGAAGCGAGGCTGCTGGAAAAAGCCTGGCCAACCACGCCGCTGCGTGGGCCAATCATGATGTTGATGTGCGAGGCGTTAACGCCGTTACCTTCAAACCCTTCTCCGATATACATTTCCACGAAATTTCTCCTGTTAAGCGTGAGCGTTATTTAGCCGGTTCAGCGGCGGCATTGCCGTGGCGCTGGGCCGGATCGTGAGCGGCATCTACCAGGGTTAGCCCTTTGGTTTCTGGCGCCCAGGCGAGAGAGACAATGGCACCGATGACGAGGATCAGCGCCAGCATGCCGGTGGTGGCCTGCATGCCGTAATTCAGAATGGCCAGCGGCAATAAACCGGTGCCAATGGCGGAGCCGAGGCGGCTCATGGAGGTGGCAAAGCCGACGCCCATGGAACGCACTTCCGTCGGGAAGCTCTCGGCCGGGAAAACGCCCACCAGATTGCTGACCGCCGACATCACCAGCGTGAAAGCGGCAAAGAACAGAATTAACCAGCCGGACTGGCTGACCGGAATGATGCTGAGCATCACCAGGCAGGCGGCGAGGAAGACAAACGAACCGATCAGGAAGCCGCGGCGCGAGCAGACAACGGTCAGCAAGATCCCCAGGAGCGCGCCGACGATCAGCAGGGCGTTTAGCAGCAGATCGGTGGTGAAGTTATTGTTCAGCCCCATGACCTGCAGAATCGACGGCAGGAAGGTGTAGATGGCGAAATACGGGATCACCAGGCAGACAAAAAACAGGCTATTAAAGGCGGTACGACGGCGGTATTTCGGCCCGAACAGCGACATAAAGCGCTGTTTCGAGGCGACCGGGGCTTCATCCACCAGCAGTACGTTAGGGCCGAAGTACTTGCGGACAATCGCCATAGCTTCTTCTCGTCGCCCTTTGCCCATCAGCCAGCGCGGTGATTCTGGCGTGCCGATGCGCATCAGCAGAATAATCAGCGCGGGCAGGGCCGAAGAGGAGAGCAGCCAGCGCCAGGCGTCCGGGCCAAGCGCCGTTAAGAAGTGCCCGGCAAAACCCGCGGCCACGTAGCCAAAGGTCCAGATCACGCTGAATGAACCGAGCAGGACGCCGCGATGTTTCCGTGGGGAAAACTCCGCCAGCATGGTGTGGCCGACAGAGAAGTCGCCGCCGAGGCCGATACCGACCATTACCCGCAAGAAGAACAACTGTTCTGGCGTTGTCGCGAAAAACTGCAGCGCTGAAGCGAGCGTGATCACCACAAAGCTGAAGCAGAAGATCTTCTGGCGGCCAACGTAATCGGAGATCCAGCCCAACACCAGGCTGCCGAGAAACAAGCCGATCAGCGCCGAGCTGCCGAGCATCCCTTCCCAGAAGGGCGTTAATCCCATTTGGGGTTTGATCTGAGCCAGCGCGAAGCCGATGACGCCGAGCACGTAGCCGTCGGTAAAGTGTGCGCCGAAGGTGAGACCGGCGATTTTGATATGGAAACGGTTTAACGGCACGTCATCCATACGGGTGTACTGTTGTGTCAGGTGGGACATGACGCCTCCTCCTGTGAGGTGGTTTTGTAGGGTATTTGTATTTTTTATGTTTCAGTTGCGTTAACAATGTGGCAGCAAAGCGCATCAGCAGGCGAGTGCGTTTTAGTCATACCCCCAGGCAAAAAACGCATGTGATCCCTCTCCTGTTTTGCAGAAATAGCTGCGCGGGGGGATGGCGTTTCAGGGCCGGTTAGAAACATATTATTAACATGACTGGTGCTTGCCCGCGGATGATGACAACAATGAGAAAACTCCCGTCACTCAGCATGTTAAGAGTCTTTGAAGAGACCTGCCGGACGCTTAGCTTTAGCAAGGCGGCGCAGGCGTTGTGCATTACACAGAGCGCCGCCAGCCGGCAAATCAAGCAGCTTGAAGCGTTTCTCGGCAAACTGCTGTTTGTTCGTACCCACAGCGGGCTGGAGCTGACTCAGGATGCGGTGCTGCTGTTACCGGTAGTGCGCCAGTCGCTGGATATTCTTGAAGAGGGCGTTTGCCACGTTCAGCTTCGCAACCCCTTACAGCATCTGCGCCTGCAGGTTGCCCCGACATTTGCCACCCGCTGGCTGGCGCCGAGACTGGTGGCGCTTCGTCAGCGTAACGGCCAGCTACAAATTGCCCTTATCAGCGAAACCCGGCAGAAATACAGCGATTTTGACTGCGCCATCCGCTTTGGCACCCGCCAGGAAAGCGAAGGCCGGGGGCAGTGGCTGTGCCATGAAAAACTGCTGCTGGTGGCCAGCCCGCTGCTGATGATTGATGGCGTTTTTCCGCCGCTGGCATCCCAGCCGCAGCTGCATATTCTTAACGGTGAGATCCGGCTGGATAACTGGTCTCGCTGGCTTGCGGCGACCGGTGAAAATGAAAGTCTGCTTTCCGGCGGGCTGGAGTTCAGCACTGAGGATCAGGTGATCAACGCCTGTGTGACCGGGGCGGGGTACGCGGTGCTCGACAGGATGATGATCCGCAACGAGCTACGTGGGGGATTATTAGTGCCGCTGGCGGAGCTGGAGCTTGAAAGCGGGAATGGTTACTGGCTGGAGATCCCACAGGGCAAGCGGGAACTGCCGCGCGTCGGCTATTTTTGTGACTGGGTGCAGGCGGAGATAGTCCGGTTCTGGGGGGAAGAAGAGCCACTCGCTCAGCGAGCGTTACCCTCACCTGATGCATTAGCTGTCGGCTGATGTCAGCCTCCCGTCTGAGGCTTTTTTCTTACCGGGATAAAGGTTATAACCGGAGGGAAACAGCAAACAGGGGATAAGAATGAAAACGATTGGGCTGCTGGGCGGCATGAGCTGGGAATCCACCATTCCCTACTACCGGTTAATTAACGAAGGGATCAAACAGCGTCTGGGTGGGCTGCACTCGGCCAAAATTGTGCTGCACAGCGTTGATTTTCACGAGATAGAGGCTTGCCAGTCTGCCGGCGAGTGGGACAAAGCCGGTGAGATGCTGGCCGAGGCGGCGCTGGGGCTGCAAAAGGCCGGTGCCGAAGGCATTGTGCTGTGTACGAACACCATGCACAAAGTCGCGGAGCATATTGAGTCCCGCTGCGCTTTGCCATTTCTGCATATTGCCGACGCTACCGGGCGAGTGATTGCGGCGCACGGAGTAAGTCAGGTTGCTCTGCTGGGAACTCGCTATACCATGGAGCAGGACTTTTATCGTGGCCGCCTGCAGGAGCAGTTTGGCATCCGCTCTATTATTCCGGACGCGTCCCAACGTCAGCGAATTAACCAGATAATCTTCGATGAGCTGTGCCTCGGGATCATTAACCCAGAGTCGAAGCGCTATTATCAGCAGGTCATTCAGGCGCTGCAGGCGCAGGGTGCTGAGGGGGTTATCTTCGGCTGCACCGAAATTGGTCTGCTGCTTGGTCAGCGGGACTGTCCGCTGCCGGTGTTTGACACCGCAGCAATTCACGCCGCCGATGCAGTTCTCTTTATGTGCGGTGAAGAATAGGTGTTTTTCTTTTACCATCAATAAATTAAATGTCGTGCCTACTTTATCCCCACCCCGTGCCGGGTCATGCCCGGCCTCTTATGTGTTATAAATTTGTTATGTAGCGCACATTATTCCAAAAAGCTGCTCCTCTGAAATCCTCACACTACAGGCGATTGCGCACAGCAATGGCTATTCATCATGTCTGCAACCGGAGTTATACAATGCCTGTTTCCTTACTGGCGCTGGCGATGAGTGCGTTTGCCATCGGCACGACGGAGTTCGTGATTATGGGGCTGCTGCCCGAAGTGGCGGGGGATCTCCATGTCTCCATTCCCGTCGCCGGCTGGCTTATCAGCGGCTATGCGCTGGGGGTTGCCATTGGCGCGCCAATCATGGCTTTGCTCACCGCTCGTTTGCCGCGCAAGCTGTCGTTAATTTTGCTGATGGTGATTTTCATCGTCGGCAACCTGCTGTGCGCCCTGGCGCTGAGCTACAACTTCCTGATGCTGGCGCGCGTTATCACGGCGCTGTGCCACGGCGCGTTCTTCGGGATTGGTGCCGTCGTTGCGGCAAGCCTCGTGCCCGCCGGACGCAAGGCTTCGGCGGTGGCGCTGATGTTTACCGGCTTAACGCTGGCCAATGTGCTGGGCGTGCCCATTGGAACCTGGTTTGGGCAGCTTTACGGCTGGCGAGCCACTTTCTGGGGCGTGGCCGTTATCGGGGTCATTGCTTTCCTGGCCCTGGTGGTCAGCCTGCCGTCGCAGAAGGATGAAGAGGCCACCGACTTAAAAAGCGAAATCAAAGCGCTGGCGCACGGCAAGCTTTGGTTGTCCCTCAGCATGACGGTGTTCTTCTCTGCCGCGATGTTTGCGCTGTTCAGCTATGTGGCGCCGATGCTGCTACAGGTCACCGGGATTACGCCGAGGGGCGTGAGCTGGACGCTGTTCCTGATAGGCGCGGGGCTGACGGTGGGTAACATTCTGGGGGGACGCCTGGCGGACTGGCGCGTGTCGTTCAGCCTGATCCTTAGCTTCAGCCTGATTGCCGTCTTCTCGCTGTTGTTCCGCTGGACCAGCCACGGAGCATGGCTTGCGGAAATCACACTGTTCCTGTGGGCGATGGCGGCGTTTGCCACCGTGCCTGCGCTGCAAATCAATGTGGTGCTGCACGGCAAAGAGGCGCCGAACCTGGTCTCCACGCTTAATATTGCCGCCTTTAACGTGGGTAATGCCCTGGGCGCGTGGGTTGGCGGGACGGTGATTGAACGTGGGTACGGCCTGACGGCGGTGCCGGTGGCCGCGGCCGGATTAGCGGTTGTGGGGCTGATTATTTGCCTGATTAACTTCAGTAATGGCTCCGGCCACCAGCAGCCCGTAACAGAGCAGTAAGCTAGCGGTTGAGCAGCGCGTTCAGCGGGTCACTGTACAGATGCATGCTGTGCTGTAGGCGGTCGCTGAACGCGCTGACCAGCGCTGAGGCCGGGCGGTGCAAAGGCCGGATCAGGCTGACGGTAAAAGGCACCGCCACGCTGAACCGGCGCACCACCACCCCTCGCGCGTGGTAATCCAGCGCGGTTAACGGGTTGACAATCGACACGCCCACCCCCGCCTGGACCATCGCGCAGACGGACGCGGCGCTGTGGGTTTCAACCACCATTCTTCGCTTCACGTCGTGCTCCTGAAACAGCGAGTCCAGCAGCTGGCGATAGCTGTCGGTACGCGACAGGCTAATGTAATTCTCCCCGGCAAAATCCTGCGGCGTGAGTTCTGCTTTCGCGGCGAGTTTGTGCCCGGCAGGCAGGACGCAGACTTCGTTCAGCGTGAGCAGGGTCTGGCGTTCCGTTCCGGCAGGCGTGGTGACGTTTTCCGTCAGCCCCAGGTCATGGCGCTGGGCGGAAAGCCACTCTTCCAGCAGCGGCGACTCCTGCGGCACGATGTTCAGGCTGAGGTCCGGGTAACGGGCCAGGAACGGCTGCATCAGGCGCGGCAAAAAGGATTGAGAAAACACCGGCAGGCAGGCGATGGACAGCTCGCCCTGGCGGAACTCGCGCAGGCTTTCGGCGGCATTAAGGATACGATCCAGCCCGTACCAGGAGCGCTGAACCTCTTCAAATAGCCGCAGCCCCTGAACGGTGGGGTAAAGACGGCCCCGACTGCGCTCGAACAGCTGCAGGCCGATGAGTTTTTCAAAGCGAGCCAGTTCCCGGCTGACCGTAGGCTGGGAGGTGTGCAGCAGGCCTGCGGCTTCGGTGAGGTTGCCGGCTGTCATCACAGCGTGAAAGATTTCGATATGGCGCAGGTTGATGGCTGGCATGGTTTGTTCCGCTGATGTTGTTTACCCTCACCCCGACCCTCACCCTGGAAGGGCGAGGGGGAAAAACTGGTTTGCTGAGGCGTTGAGTGATTGCCCTTAACCCGGCCGTTTCCCAGAAATGGCGAGGGTGAAAAATAAATTGCATAGGGGCAATTTACTGTCCCCTCTCCCCTCAGGGGAGAGGGTTAGGGTGAGGGGTATTATCTAAACCATATCATATTTGAATAGACTCGCTAGAAAACGATATTTTTTATCCCTCACTCTCTGTGGCGTAATAAAGAAAATGACCGTTACCCGGAGTTCACCATGCCACGCTCGCTGCACGACACCACCACCGCGCTGAATGCGCAAAACCTGCTGACCCTGCCCGCCGAATTTGGCTGTCCGGTTTGGGTTTATGACGCTGAAATCATCCGGCAGCAGATTGCCCAGCTGCGCCAGTTCGATGTGATTCGCTTTGCCCAAAAGGCGTGCTCGAATATTCACATCCTGAAGCTGATGCGTGAGCAGGGCGTAAAGGTGGATTCGGTATCGCAGGGTGAAATCGAGCGTGCGCTGGCGGCAGGCTACACGCCGCTGGAAAACCCGGACGATATCGTCTTTACCGCCGACGTGATTGATACCGCCACGCTGGCGCTGGTGGCCGAGCAGAAAATTCCGGTCAACATCGGATCTGTGGATATGCTGCATCAACTGGGCGAAATCTCTCCGGGGCACCGCGTCTGGCTGCGCATTAATCCGGGCTTCGGTCACGGGCATAGCCAGAAAACCAATACCGGTGGTGAGAACAGCAAGCACGGCATCTGGCTGAGCGATATGCCGAAAGCGCTGGAGGCTATGCAGCGCTACGGGATCCACCTGATCGGTATTCATATGCACATTGGCTCAGGCGTGGATTATGGTCATCTCGAGCAGGTTTGCGGTGCGATGGTGCAGCAGGTGATCGACTTTGGTCAGGATCTTGAGGCGATTTCGGCCGGCGGCGGGCTGTCTATTCCTTACCGTGAAGGTGAGGAAACCATCGATACTGACCATTATTACGGCCTGTGGAATGCCGCTCGTGAAAAAATTGCGGCTCATCTGGGACACCCGGTGAAGCTGGAGATCGAGCCGGGCCGTTTCCTGGTGGCGGAGGCTGGCGTGCTGGTCTCACAGGTGCGCGCGGTGAAAGATATGGGTTCCCGTCACTTTGTACTGATCGATGCCGGTTTCAACGATCTGATGCGTCCGTCGATGTACGGCAGCTATCACCATATTTCCGCGCTGGCGGGTGACGGGCGGGATCTGGCTGCACTGCCGGCGAGGGAAACCGTTGTGGCGGGGCCGCTGTGCGAGTCCGGGGATGTGTTTACCCAGCAGGAAGGCGGTAAGGTAGAAACTCGCCTGCTGCCGCCGGTAAAACCGGGGGATTACCTGGTCCTGCACGATACCGGCGCATACGGAGCTTCAATGTCGTCTAACTACAATAGCCGCCCGCTGCTGCCGGAAGTGCTGTTTGATAACGGCAGTGCCCGCCTGATTCGCCGCCGCCAGACGATTCAGGAACTGCTGGCCCTCGAATTACTTTGATACTTTTCGTCCGGCCTCGAAAAAGGGGCCGGGCGCAACGGAATCTCTCAGTACCAGCGTCCCCACGAACGGTGGGATCGGCGCTAACGGTTCACCGCTCGCCAGCTTAATGGCCTGATCGATTGCGGTAATGATCATATTGTCGATAGGCAGGTAGACGGAGGACAGCGCTGGCTCCAGCCACTGTGCGCTCGGCGCGTCGTCAAAGCCGAACAGCGAAATATCCTGTGGAATACGAATTCCGGCCTGGTGCAGCGCTTTGGAGGCCCCCAGCGCCATATCGTCGTTACAGGAAAACAGTGCGCTGAAGCTGACGCCGCTGGTCAGCAGCTCCTGACACAGATGGTGCCCTTCGGTCATGCTGGAATCCCCGTATTTCACACGGTTTTCGTCCCACGCAATACCATGTTTTTGCAGCGCTTTCCGGTAGCCCATCAGGCGAGCCTTGCCGGTTGGCGTGGAGATAGGCACGGTAATACAGGCTATTTCTCGGTGGCCTTGCTGGATCAGATATTCGGTGGCCTGAAATGCGGCATCCTGTTGTTCGAAGAAGACGCAGCGTTCACGGGCCTGGGTGACGTCCCGGTTAATAACCACCAGCGGCACCTGAATGGCTTCCATCAGCGACATCAGCGCCCGCTCGCTCATAAAACGCGTGTAGAGAACAATGGCGTCACAGTGCCGGTCCGCCAGCATTTGCACGGCGTCCAGCTCTTTTTCCGGTGTGTCATGCCCGTCGGTGACGATCAGCTGTTTACCGTAGAATTCCGTGCGGCGTGAAGCCTGCTGCAGCAGGCGACCAAAGTAAAAGCCATCAAAGGTGGAGACAACCAGCCCGATGCTGTTGCTGCTGCGGTTTGCCAGCGATCGTGCCAGAAAATTAGGCTTATAGCCCAGCTCTTCCATGGCCTTAAACACCTGTTCGCGGGTGCTTGCTTTAACCTGTCCGGTGCCGTTTAACACGCGAGATACCGTCGCTTTGGAAACCCCTGCGCGTAACGAGACATCTAACATTGTTACCATTGTTTCCTTCCCGATCTGGACGCTGTCGCGATTTTCCAGCAGTTTATCACAGGAGTTTCGCTCACAAGCGGCCTTGCCGTTTCGCCGTGCAAATTGTCGTACCAGATCACGCTTTAGGAATTTGGTGAGGGTTTTTAGGAGTATATCGTTGTGAAAATTGTCCCGTTGTACCAGGCCCCTCAGCACGCAGAACAAGTGACGGAGTGGCTTTGGCAGGCCTTTGGCAGTACGGAAAGCCGAGACTTTTTTGCGTCTATTGTTGCCGCCAGCCAGCGGGAAGGCGAAATGCCCCTGACGTTTATTGCGCTGGAGGGTGAAAAGATTGTCGGGACCGTGGGACTGTGGCGCTGTGATTTGATCAGTCGGCAGGATCTCTGGCCCTGGCTGGCGGCGCTGTATATTGATGAAAGCCAGCGAGGGAAGGGGCTGGGCGAGCTTTTACAGCGGCACGTCGCGGAATATGCCCGTGGGCTGGGTTTTGGGTCTTTATATCTGTATTCGGCCTGTAAGGCCTATTATGAACGGTTTGGCTGGCGCTATATCGGCGACGGGCTGGATTACCCCGACCAGCCCGTACATCTTTATCAACTTACGCTTTAACTGTTGTCGCCCGGCGAGACCACCGAGTGGCGACGAACCAGCGTTGGGCTAAACATGTGGGTGATCTCCGGCAGCGGCTGGTTCTCTGCCAGCGCCAGCGCGAGTTCTGCCGCCTGAGTCGCCATGGTGACAATCGGGTAGCGAACCGTGGTCAACTTCGGTCGCACGTAGCGTGAAATTAACACGTCATCAAAACCAATCAGTGAAATCTCACCGGGAACATCAATTCCGTTGTCGTTCAGCACGCCCATCGCCCCGGCGGCCATTGAGTCGTTGTAGCAGGCCACGGCGGTGAAGTTTTTACCGCGCCCCAACAGCTCGGTCAGGGCCTGTTCGCCGCCGCTTTCGTCGGGCTCACCAAAGGTTATCAGCCGCTCATTCACGGGAATATTGTGCTCGCGGAGCGCGTCGTAATAGCCCTTAAGGCGGTCTTCTGCGTCCGATATCTGATGGTTGGAACAGATATAGCCGATGCGGGTGTGGCCTTGCTGAATCAAATGCCGTGTGGCGAGCCAGGCTCCGTAGCGGTCGTCCAGCGCAACGCAGCGCTGCTCAAACCCGGGCACGATGCGGTTGATGAGCACCATACCCGGGATCTGTTTCATGAGAGAAATCAGCTCTTCATCGGGAAGTTTTTTGGCATGAACGACCAGCGCAGCGCTGCGGTGGCGAATAAGCTGTTCGATGGCCTGGCGCTCTTTTTGTTCGCTGTGGTAGCCGTTGCCGATTAGCAGGAAGTTGCCGGTGCGGTAGGCAACCTGTTCAACGGCTTTTACCATAGCGCCAAAGAAAGGATCGGAAACGTCGCCCACCACCAGACCAATGGTTTCAGTGGCTTGCTGGGCAAGCGCCCGCGCATTAGCGTTGGGATGATAATTCAACGCTTCCATAGCGCTATTCACCGCCTGCTTTGAGGCGTCGCTGGCTTTTGGGGAGTGGTTGATGACGCGTGAAACCGTGGCGACAGACACACCAGCCAGCCGAGCCACATCCTTAATTGTCGCCATGAAAGGCCTTCCTGTTAGGGGTAATCGTTTACACTGCGTTTAGTTTTACGGAAATCCCTGATGACTGCAAGGCAACAACTGATGGGTATATCGCAAACTGGAACAAAATCAAGGTGAAAGCGTGTAACGGTTACACCTCTCTCACCGGGCTGCCTCTTTTTAGTGCATGTTACGGATTTTTAAACGTTTCTGCCCAAATCTTTGCTTACATTTTGCAGTCGGCTGTTGCGATTTCAGCGTAGCTTAACTGAGGACTCCGCTGCTACATTTGTGGTCCCAGAGGTATTGATAGGTGAAGTCAGCGATTAATTGCTGATCCTATGAATTACACCAACCTGCGCGGATGCGCAGGTTTTTTTTTGCCTGAATCCCACCGCCTGTAACAAGAATCGAGAATTTAAACACCTGGTTGCACTTGGGCTCATTCCCTTGCTTTTTGCCGCTGGTTTCACCGCCGGTGGCGCGAGACAATTCAGATCCCAGAGGTATTGATTGGTGAGAATTCCTGGTACTCTGCTGAGTACAATTCTTTTGCACCAACCTGCGCAGATGCGCAGGTTTTTTTTTGCCATTTTTTGAGCCCCCTCCCGCACTTAACGCAACTGGTGTACTCTGCGACTCTACACTTAATGCTTAACGACAGACGACAAAGAGAGTCGCTATGCTTTTTGCTTTTTTCCGCGCGCTATTCCGCATTCTATTCCGGGTAACTCTTTCCGGCGATCCGCAGGTTCTTCAACTACAGCGGGTGCTGATTGTTCCGAACCACGTCTCGTTTCTGGACGGAATCCTGGTTGCACTCTTTCTGCCGGTGCGCCCGGTATTTGCGGTCTACTCCTCGATCAGCCAGCAGTGGTATATGCGCTGGCTAAAACCGCTCATTGATTTTGTCCCGCTGGATCCAACCAAGCCGATGTCTATCAAACACCTGGTGCGCCTTGTGGAGCAGGGGCGTCCGGTGGTGATTTTCCCGGAAGGGCGGATCAGCGTGACGGGCTCATTGATGAAAATCTACGATGGTGCCGGGTTTGTGGCGGCCAAAGCACAGGCCACGGTTGTGCCTTTGCGCATCGACGGCGCGGAGCTGACTTTCTTTGGCCGGCTGAAAGGGCTGGTAAAACAGCGCGCATTTCCGCGTATTAGCCTGCATCTTCTCCCGCCAACGTCGATTGCAATGCCGGAAGCACCCCGGGCTCGCGATCGCCGCAAAATAGCCGGTGAGATGTTGCACCAAATCATGATGGAAGCGCGCATGGCCGTCCGCCCGCGTGAGACGCTTTTTGAGGCGCTACTGGCGGCGAAATATCGCTACGGCTCGCGTAAAAACTGTATTGAAGACATTAACTTCAAGCCTGATACATACAGCTCTCTGCTGAAAAAAACGCTGTTTGTAGGCCGAATTCTGGATAAATACAGCGAACAGGGTGAAACCATTGGTTTGATGCTGCCGAATGCAGCGATCAGCGCGGCGGTGATTTTTGGCGCTTCGTCTCGGGGGCGCATTCCGGCGATGATGAACTACACGGCAGGCGTAAAAGGACTGACCAGCGCGATTACCGCGGCGCAAATCAAGACTGTCTTTACCTCCCGACAGTTCCTGGATAAGGGCAAGCTGTGGCACTTGCCGGAGCAGCTGACGCAGGTGCGTTGGGTTTATCTGGAAGATTTAAAGTCCACCATCACCCTGCAGGATAAAGTGTGGATCTTTGCGCATCTGCTTGCGCCTCGTCTGGCTCAGGTAAAGCAGCGGCCTGAAGACGCGGCGATGGTACTGTTTACCTCCGGCTCGGAGGGCAACCCAAAAGGTGTGGTGCACAGCCATAAAAGCCTGCTGGCGAACGTGGAGCAAATTCGCACCATCGCCGATTTCACCGCCGATGACCGGTTTATGTCCGCGCTGCCGCTCTTCCACTCTTTTGGCCTGACGGTGGGGCTGTTCACACCGCTGCTGACCGGGGCGGAAGTGTTCCTCTACCCAAGCCCGCTGCATTACCGTGTGGTACCGGAGCTTATCTACGATCGTAATTGTACGGTCGTATTTGGCACCTCGACCTTCCTCGGCAACTATGCCCGCTTTGCTAACCCGTATGATTTCTTCCGTCTGCGCTATGTGGTCGCCGGGGCGGAAAAGTTGCAGGAAAGCACTAAGCAGCTGTGGCAGGACAAGTTCGGCCTGCGGATTCTGGAAGGCTACGGCGTGACCGAGTGCGCGCCGGTGGTGTCTATCAACGTGCCAATGGCGGCGAAGCCAGGAACCGTGGGACGTATCCTTCCGGCAATGGATGCTCGCCTGCTGGCGGTGCCCGGTATTGAGCAGGGCGGAAGGCTGCAGCTCAAAGGGCCAAATATCATGAATGGCTATCTGCGCGTGGAAAATCCGGGCGTGCTGGAGCAGCCCGAGGCTGAAAACGGCCTCGGTGAGATGGAGCCCGGCTGGTATGACACCGGTGATATCGTAACCTTTGACGAGCAGGGCTATTGCGTGATTCAGGGGCGTGCGAAGCGCTTTGCCAAAATTGCCGGGGAAATGGTGTCGCTTGAGATGGTTGAGCAGATGGCAATCGGCATTTCTCCAGACAAGCTGCATGCCACAGTGGTTAAACACGACGCGGCCAAAGGCGAAGCTTTGGTGATGTTTACTACCGACAGCGAGCTTAACCGCGAAAAACTCTTGCACTATGCCCGTGAGCATGGCGTGCCTGAGCTGGCAGTACCGCGCGATATTCGCTTCCTCAAACAACTGCCGGTGCTAGGCAGCGGAAAACCAGATTTTGTTACCCTGAAAGCGCAGGTTGATGAAGCGGAGAAAGCCAATGGCTGAACAGGCTGGCAATAGCGGTTCTTTGTGGTCCCGGGGCATGATGGCGGTAACCGCGGCGCAATTTTTATCGGCTTTTGGCGACAATGCGCTGCTGTTCGCCACGCTCGCGGTGCTCAAGCAGCAGTTCTACCCGGACTGGAGCCAGCCCGTGCTGCAAATGGTGTTTGTCGGCGCTTATATCCTGTTTGCGCCGTTTGTGGGGCAGGTGGCCGACAGTTTCGCCAAAGGACGAGTGATGATGCTGGCGAACAGCATGAAACTTGTTGGTGCGGCTGTGATTGCGTTAGGGCTGAATCCCTTTGTCGGCTACACGCTGGTGGGAATTGGCGCTGCGGCCTATTCACCGGCTAAATACGGCATTCTCGGCGAGCTGACCACCGGGGATCGATTGGTGAAGGCCAACGGCCTGATGGAATCCTCTACCATTGCGGCGATCCTGCTTGGATCAGTAGCCGGAGGCGTGCTGGCTGACTGGAACCTGACCGCGGCGCTGGTCGTCTGTGCGCTGGTTTACGGTGGGGCGGTGGTGGCCAACCTGTTTATCCCTAAACTGGCTGCCGCGCGCCCCGGCCAGTCATGGCACTTTAAGCCGATGACGCACAGCTTCTTTTCAGCCTGCCGCAGCCTCTGGCGCAGCGGAGAAACGCGCTTCTCGCTGGTGGGCACCAGCCTGTTCTGGGGGGCCGGCGTGACGCTGCGCTTCCTGCTGGTGCTGTGGGTGCCGGTGGCGTTGGGGATCGCGGATAACGCGACGCCTACCTATCTGAATGCGATGGTTGCGGTTGGGATTGTGGTGGGGGCCGGGGCTGCTGCGAAGCTGGTGACGCTGGAAACTGTCGCCCGCTGCATGCCCGCCGGAATTTTGATTGGCATTGGTGTGCTGATTTTTGCTCTCCAGCATTCTTTGCTGCCTTCATACGCTTTGCTGGTGCTGATTGGCCTGTTGGGCGGTTTCTTCGTGGTGCCGCTTAACGCGCTGCTTCAGGAGCGCGGCAAGCACACGGTCGGGGCAGGCAACGCCATTGCCGTGCAAAATCTGGGTGAAAACACGGCCATGCTTTTGATGCTGGGTCTGTTCTCACTGGCGGTGAAAACCGGGGCGTCGATTGTCGGGATCGGGATCGGATTCGGCGCGGTGTTTGCGCTGGCGATTAGCGCGCTGTGGCTGTGGCAAATCAAGCAGAAATAACCAAAAGGCCCTCCCCCGGAGGGCCTTATTTATTACGGTGCCGGGTAGGTATAGATCCGATGCACCGCTTCAATCTCCTCAATCACCTCTTCGCTTAGCTTCAGGTGCAGGCTTTCAAGGTTGGTTTTCAGCTGTTCCAGGGTCGTCGCGCCGAGCAGCGTGCTGGCGACGAACGGCTGGCGACGAACAAAAGCCAGTGCCATTTGCGCCGGGTCGAGATTATGGCGCTTAGCTATCTCAACATACGCCGCAACAGCTTTTTGCGACTGCTCACCGCTGTAGCGGGTAAAGCGGCTAAAGAGCGTGTTTCGGGCGCCTGCAGGTTTGGCCCCGTTAAGGTATTTGCCCGACAGCACGCCGAAGGCGAGGCAGGAATAAGCGAGCAGTTCGACGCCTTCATGCTGGCTAATCTCAGACAGGCCAACTTCAAAGCTGCGGTTCAACAGGCTGTAGGGGTTTTGAATCGTCACGATGCGCGGCAGGTCGTGTTTTTCAGCAAGCTGCAGATAGCGCATCACGCCCCACGGCGTTTCGTTCGAGACGCCGATGTAGCGAATTTTCCCGGCGCGTTGGCATTCGGTCAACGCTTCGAGCGTTTCCAGAAGGGTTACCGGCAGTGAAGTTGTGTCGCTCCAGGTGTAGCCAAGTTTGCCAAACATGTTGGTCTGACGCTGCGGCCAGTGCACCTGATAGAGATCGAGATAATCGGTTTGCAGGCGTTTGAGGCTGGCATCCAGCGCTTCGCGGATGTTTTTCCGGTCGAGGATCTGGTTTGGGCGGATGCCCGCGTCGTTGTTGCGGGTTGGGCCGGTGACTTTGGAAGCAATGACCAGCTTTTCGCGGTTACCGCGCGCTTTAAGCCAGCTGCCGACATAGCTCTCCGTCAGACCCTGGGTTTCCGGGCGTGGCGGCACCGGGTACATTTCCGCAACATCAATCAGATTAACGCCCTGACTAACGGCATAATCGAGCTGCTGGTGGGCATCGGCCTCGCTGTTTTGTTCACCAAAGGTCATGGTTCCCAGCCCCAGCGTGCTGACTTCAAGTGAACTGTGGGGGATACGGTGATAGTGCATAGCCGGCTTCCTGTTGTTCTTTTGACTCGTCAGGCATCGTTACCCGACAAAAGGTCTATAAACATGGCAGAGGCCGGGGCAAAGCGAAAGAGGGGGAAGGAAGAAAAATCATCAGGCCAGCCGATGGGCTGACCCTGCGAGATTAGCGCTCAATAATCTGGGAAACGTCGTTGCGGTTGATCTGCATTTCATTACCTTGCTGGTCACGATAGCTGACCAGGCCGGTATCTTCATCGACCTTCGGCTTGCCTTCGGTCAAAATCATTCGCCCATCTTTGGTCGCCATCACGTAGTCACTGCTGCAGCCTGAAACGGCAAAGGCAAGACCAATGGCGGAGATTGCTACTGCCCATTTAGTCATCGTTATGTTCCTCGTCAGGAAAGGATCCCGTTAATAAGTCTAGTAATAACTTGATGAACAGAGGAAGAAAAGCAGCAAATTCTTAATAGGTCGAGGGAAATGTAACATTCTCCGGCGTGCGCTGACATAACCCTGGATTCCATTCCCGGCGGCGGCTATTAGAGCGTGAAGTGCCGTGCGAGCAGGGCGGCGGTGAAATTCTTCTTTAAATAGAACCCGCGAGGTAACGTCAGAATCGGTGAACCATCGGCGCCAATAGCGTCCGTTAACGCCCGGCTGTTGGCGGCTTTCGGCCGCAGCTGCAGTACTTCGCCGTGACGAGCGGTAATGCGCTCGACCTGCCCCAGCACGATCAAATCCATCAGCTCTTCCCAGTCCAGACGCAGCTGCTGCTCTTCTGCTTCCGAAGGGCTCCATAACAGCGGAGAACCCACATGGCGCTCGGCAAGTGGGATCTGCCTTTCACCCTCCACCGGGATCCACAGCACGCGTTTGAGCTTATGCCGCACATGGCTGGTTTCCCAAATGACCCCGCTATTGCCGGTGAGCGGCGCGACACAGACGAAAGTGGTTTCCAGCGGGCGGCCAAGGCTATCCACCGGGATCGTTTTCAGCTCGATCCCGAGCGCGGCGAAATCTTGCTCGGGCTTGCTGCCGGCGCTGGCACCCAGCCACAGCTCCAGCAGCACGCCAATCCAGCCTTTATCTCGCTTCAGGTCTTTCGGCGTCTGTAAGCCGGCGAGGGCCGCCAGTTCTCCCAGGGTATAACCTGCGACGCATTGCGCCTGATGGAGCAGTTCGGCTTCACTGCGTGGGGGCGTGATGAGCGGACGTATTGGTTGCATAACTCGTTGATGTTTTTTGGTTAAAAAATGAACGCACTTTGTTCACAGCGAAGTCTTAGTTTAGTCTGCTGAGGATAAGATTAACAATATTCTGATTTATAATGAGTTTTTAAAGGCAGCCGATTCGTTGCAGCAACATTAAAAAGGCTTTTCCAAATCTGGTCACTGACAATGAACAGGATCTTACACCATGTTATCCACAGAAAAGTGGGATAACTGGGAAAAAGCGCGACTACTGGTTCCATTTACAGCCTTGACGGGGCGCTAAAATACAATTTATCACCGATTTGTGACTAACTTGTTGGCACAATCTGTGGATAAAAACGACATTGTTCGATCTTTCATCAGTAGGCGATCTTCATGTGTGACGATCATCACATTATGAAACTCATGTGTCATTTTTATAGTATTATGATTATGAAATATAAAGGCTTTAATGTGTGCTAGAATTGCACCTGATTTTACTTGTCTCGAGTTGTCCCGATGTAATTAGGTAGTTCTTCACAGTTATATCCACAGAAAAAGTGAATAAAACGGCCGGTTTTGACCGTCCCCTGTTTATAACCCGGCTATCTTTTGTGAGTTATTCAAATGTTATTCCATGCAAACGCCGCCGAGAGAGTGGTTTACCGCCTGACACTTGTATGAAACAATCGATGCAATCTAAGTTTGTTTTGAGGTAGTCCGGTGATCGATGATGATGGCTACCGCCCCAACGTTGGGATCGTAATATGTAATCGGCAGGGACAGGTGATGTGGGCGCGACGCTTTGGCCAACATTCCTGGCAATTTCCTCAGGGGGGCATCAATCCTGGCGAGTCAGCTGAACAGGCAATGTACCGGGAGCTTTTCGAAGAAGTCGGTCTACAAAGAAAAGATGTTCGTATTCTTGCCTCGACCCGAAACTGGTTGCGTTACAAATTACCTAAACGTTTGGTGCGTTGGGACACAAAGCCGGTTTGTATCGGCCAAAAACAAAAATGGTTTCTTTTGCAGTTGCTGAGCAGCGACGGTGAGATCAACATGCAAACCAGCAGCACGCCGGAATTTGATGGCTGGCGCTGGGTCAGTTATTGGTATCCGGTCCGTCAGGTTGTTTCATTCAAGCGCGATGTCTATCGCCGCGTAATGAAAGAGTTTGCCAGCGTGGTGATGCCACTGCAGGAAGTTACGCCACCACGCAATAACTCGCCGGCATGGCGACGTAAAAGAGGTTAAGTCACGCGAAAAATGCTCACCCGTCTGCGAGAAATAGTCGAAAAGGTCGCTAGTGCCCCGCGCCTCAATGAGGCGCTGGACATTTTGGTGACTGACATCTGCCTTGCGATGGATACCGAGGTTTGCTCGGTTTATCTCGCCGACCACGAGCGCCGCTGTTTTTATCTTATGGCGACGCGCGGGTTAAAGAAACCGCGCGGCCGCACCGTCACCCTTGCCTTTGATGAAGGTATTGTGGGCCTGGTTGGACGGCTCGCCGAGCCGATTAACCTTGCCGATGCGCAAAAACACCCCAGCTTTAAATATGTGCCCGCCGTAAAAGAGGAGCGTTTTCGCGCGTTCCTTGGCGTGCCTATTATCCAGCGCCGCCAGCTTCTGGGGGTACTGGTTGTCCAGCAGCGTGAACACCGGCAGTATGATGAAAGCGAAGAGTCTTTCCTTGTTACGCTGGCTACTCAAATGGCCGGGATTTTATCGCAGTCCCAATTAGCGGCGCTGTTTGGGCAATATCGCCAGACCCGTATCCGCGCGCTGCCGGCCTCGCCAGGGGTGGCCATTGCCGAAGGCTGGATGGACACCACCGTTCCGCTGATGGAACAAGTTTTTGAAGCATCAACCCTGGATACCGCCCTTGAGCGTGAGCGTCTGACCGCCGCGCTGGAAGAAGCTTCCGGGGAGTTTCGCCGCTACAGCAAGCGTTTTGCCGCCGGCGCTCAGAAAGAGACCGCGGCAATCTTCGATCTTTATTCCCACTTATTAACCGACGCGCGCCTTCGCCGTGAGCTTTTTGCCGAAGTGGATAAAGGCCTGGTGGCGGAATGGGCTGTGAAAACGGTGGTGGAGAAGTTCGCTGAACAGTTTGCCAGCCTTTCAGACAGCTATCTGAAAGAGCGCGCGGGCGATCTCAGAACGCTGGGGCAGCGCCTGCTGTTCCACCTCGATGATACCATTCAAAGCCCGAACACCTGGCCTGAACGCTTTGTGTTGGTTGCCGACGAGCTTTCGGCCACCACGCTTGCCGAGCTTCCCCAGAACCGTCTGGCGGGCGTTGTCGTTCGCGACGGGGCGGCAAACTCGCATGCTGCCATTATGGTTCGCGCGCTGGGTATCCCGACCGTTATGGGGGCAGATATTCAGCCTTCGGTGCTGCATCGCCGCATGCTGATAGTGGACGGCTATCGCGGTGAATTGCTGGTGGATCCCGAGCCGGTTCTGCTGCAGGAATACCAGCGGCTGGTGACCGAAGAAAATGAACTTAGCCGCCTGGCAGAAGATGATGTGGAGCAGCCCGCGGCGCTTAAAAGCGGCGAACGGGTGCAGGTCATGCTTAATGCCGGGCTCAGTCCTGAACATGAAGAACAGCTTGGCAGCCGTATCGACGGTATCGGGCTATATCGGACCGAAATCCCGTTTATGTTGCAAAGCGGCTTCCCGTCGGAAGAAGAGCAGGTTGCGCAGTATCAGGGCATGCTGCAGATGTTTAACGACAAGCCCGTGACGCTACGCACGCTGGACGTTGGGGCGGATAAACAGCTCCCGTATATGCCGATAAGCGAAGAGAACCCGTGTCTTGGCTGGCGAGGCATCCGTATTACGCTGGATCAGCCAGAGATCTTCCTGATCCAGGTCCGCGCAATGCTGCGTGCGAATGCGGCCACCGGGAATTTGAGCATTCTGCTGCCGATGATCACCAGCATCGATGAAATCGATGATGCGCGCAGGCTTATCGATCGTGCGGGCCGGGAAGTCGAAGAGGAATTAGGCTATCAGCTGCCTAAGCTAAGGCTTGGGGTAATGGTTGAGGTGCCTTCCATGGTGTTCATGCTGGGGCATCTGGCCGGACGTATTGATTTTATTTCCGTTGGCACAAACGACCTGACCCAGTACCTGCTGGCGGTCGATCGCAACAACACTCGCGTGGCCAGCCTCTACGATAGCCTGCATCCGGCAATGCTGCGCACGCTGAACCTGATTGCGCGCGAGGCGGAGCGTTATGACATTGATCTGTGCCTCTGCGGTGAAATGGCCGGTGACCCTATGTGTGTCGCGATTCTGGTGGGAATGGGATACCGTCATCTCTCAATGAACGGCCGCTCCGTCGCACGTATTAAGTACCTGCTGCGCCATATTCAGCTTGAAGAGGCCGAGGTGCTCGCCCAGCGTAGCCTTGAGGCTCAAATGGCGACGGAAGTGCGCCATCAGGTTGCGGCCTTTATGGAGCGTCGCGGCATGGGTGGCCTGATTCGTGGCGGGCGCTGATTCTTTCACCGCGCCCCGGCATCAGCGAGACGCGTTCGCCGCCTGATAACAAGGGAAAAGAGCGGTTTTTCCCTTGTAGTGGTTTATTCGCCGAAAATCCCGAAAGGGCTTTCTCTGTTTGTTTTCTTTGCCGCCTTCTGACGATGTAGCTAGCTGCACGTATCCTGCAATGCCCGAGATACCCCGGTATCCGCGGGACATTACACATCTTTTACAACTTCCGTAATCAATCACTCCGGCCGTTTGTGCTATGATCCGCTGCTTTCGGAGCGCATCGATAGCGGTGCGTATTTGCCACTCACCTTTTATTTTGGGTGAGGTAACAATAGCTTGTGGTGACAGATGAATAGTGGCTATCTGCATTTCCCTCAATTTGATCCGGTGCTTTTTTCCATTGGGCCAATTTCCCTGCACTGGTACGGGCTCATGTACCTGGTTGGGTTCGTGTTTGCCATGTGGCTTGCCGGGCGCCGCGCCAGCCGTCCGGGCAGCGGCTGGACGAAAAATGAAGTAGAGAATCTGCTGTATGCAGGGTTCCTCGGCGTGTTCCTGGGCGGTCGCCTGGGCTATGTCTTCTTCTACAATCTGCCGGTCTTCCTTGCCGATCCTCTTTACCTGTTCAAAGTCTGGGATGGCGGCATGTCCTTCCACGGCGGCCTGATCGGTGTTATCTGTGTGATGATTTGGTTCGCGCGTCGCACCAAACGTACTTTCTTCCAGGTCTCTGACTTTATTGCTCCGCTGATCCCGTTTGGTTTAGGGGCTGGCCGCCTCGGCAACTTCATCAACGGTGAGCTGTGGGGCCGCGTTGATCCTAACTTCCGCTTTGCAATGCTGTTCCCTGGTTCGCGCAGCGAAGACGTTGGCCTGTTGGCTACGCATCCGGAATGGCAATCGTTGTTCAATACTTACGGCGTGCTGCCTCGCCACCCGTCACAGCTTTATGAGCTGGCGCTGGAAGGGGTTGTCCTGTTCATCATCCTGAACCTGTTTATTCGTAAACCGCGCCCGATGGGGTCGGTCTCTGGCCTGTTCCTGATTGGCTACGGCGCGTTCCGCATCATCGTGGAATTCTTCCGCCAGCCGGATGCGCAGTTCACCGGTACCTGGGTACAGTACATCAGCATGGGGCAGATCCTGTCGATTCCGATGATTGTTGCCGGTATCATTATGATGGTCTGGGCTTACCGCCGTCCGCAGCAGCAACTTTCGTGAGGTGACATGAAACAGTATCTTGATTTGATGAAAAAAGTGCTCGAAGAGGGCACGCCAAAAGCGGACCGTACCGGTACCGGCACGTTGTCGATTTTTGGGCATCAAATGCGCTTTAACCTGCAGGAAGGTTTCCCGCTGGTTACCACCAAAAAATGTCATCTGCGTTCGATCATTCATGAGCTGCTGTGGTTCCTTAATGGCGATACCAATATTGCGTACCTGAAAGAAAACAAGGTCACGATTTGGGACGAATGGGCGGATGAAAACGGCGATCTTGGCCCGGTTTATGGTAAGCAGTGGCGCTCCTGGGCAACCCCGGACGGGCGTTATATCGATCAGCTAACCACCGTGCTGAACCAGCTGAAAAATGACCCAGATTCCCGGCGCATTATTGTCTCTGCGTGGAACGTGGGTGAGCTGGATAAAATGGCCCTGGCCCCTTGCCACGCGTTCTTCCAGTTCTATGTGGCAGACGGCAAGCTCTCCTGCCAGCTCTACCAGCGTTCTTGCGATATCTTCCTTGGGCTGCCGTTCAACATCGCCAGCTATGCGCTGCTGGTGCATATGATGGCGCAGCAGTGCGACCTGGAAGTGGGTGACTTTGTCTGGACCGGGGGGGATACGCACCTGTATAGCAACCACCTTGAACAGACCCGCCTGCAGCTAACCCGTGAGCCGCGCGCGCTGCCTAAGCTGGTTATCAAACGCAAGCCGGAGTCGCTGTTTGACTACCGCTTCGAAGACTTCGAGATTGAAGGCTACGATCCGCATCCGGCGATCAAAGCGCCAGTCGCCATTTAACTTGCCGACAAGCGTGACAGAACCGGTGCCTTAGTGCGCCGGTTTTTTTTGTCCTGGTTTTGCTTCTTCGGCATCGATTCCAGAGGGTATGCCAGCCACCGCAACGCCTTAATTATCTTCCGGCATATGTCGCATCATTCGGTTTTCTGGCTGGCAGATTAAACTTCTGCTCCCCACACTTTCACCCATGAAAATCAACCAACGTGGCTTTAGCGTTATTGAGCTGATGGTGGTGCTGGCCATTATTGCCGCACTCAGCGCCGGGGGACTTCACGGCTGGCGCCAATGGCAGCAGAAAGAGCAGCTGTGGCAAACCGCTCAGCAAGTGGGGCACTTTCTCTCGCGGCTGAGAAATCACGCAAACTGGCATAACCAAACCCATCTTTTGGCACTGCAGCAACGCGAGAAAAGCTGGTGCCTGACAACTCAGGCTACTGAAGAAAACTGTTCGGCAAACCCGCGGCTGGCGTTTACTCCTGAGTTTGGCGATATCGCCGTGGAGGATATGACCGCCGGGCTGGGTTTCTACGGTGTTCGCAACACCGCCTGGCCTGGACATCTTATTTTGAAAAGTCAGGCCGGGCGCTGGAAGGTGACGCTATCGGTTTGGGGGCGAATCAGGCTGTGTGAAATATCCGGGGATAAGCCATGCTGAGCGCTCAGAGGGGGTTTACGTTACTCGAAACGCTTATTGCGATGGCGCTGGGCAGCGCGCTATTGCTTGGCACTTCAAGGCTTTTCCCCGCTTTGCAGGGAGAGGTCTTACGTCAGTACAGTTACGTTGCCCAGCAGGAAGCGCTTTGGCAAATAGCTTTTACCGTTGGAAAGCATTTACAGCGGGCGGGTTATTGCCGCGGGCAGTGTAAGGGCGAGGCTGTAAAGCTGATGAACAACGGAAGCTGTGTGGTATTGCAGTGGGATGCCAACGGCAATGGCCGGTGGGACTCTGCCCCAGGTAGCCAAAATGAACAGACAGGCTACCGCTTGCGTAACGGCAGCCTGGAGACCCAAAAAGGCGTAACGCAGTGTAAAGGCAGCGGCTGGGAAAGAATGTCCGATCCGACACAATTAACGGTGCAGCATTTTTCCGTGATTCGTCAGAATCGCAAATCCCGCCGGCCTTTATTTCTTATCCGGCTTGCCGCAAATGTGAAGCAAGGCGGCCGTTATGCAGAAGTGCGCTACACGGTGAGCGGGGAAAATTTATGAGCGGCAAGCAAGAGAAAGGGAGCAGCTCTCTGCTGATGGTGTTGATGCTGCTCGCCGTTGGCTCTCTGATGCTGAGTGGGCTGTCCAGGCAGCTTGGCGCCCAGCGCTTTGAGGTGGCCGCCGAAATTCAGTTTATTAAAAATCAGACTGGTGCAAGATCTGCGCTGGCATGGGGAGAAAAACAAAGCTGGCGGCTACAGAAAGCCTGGCAGTGCCAGACTGAGCCACGTAATCATTGGCAGGCATGCCTGCGTTTAACCGATAAAGGTGAAGCTTTGCTTGCCGCTTCCGGCGTGATTTCAGGGGGCACGTTACCGATCACATTGTGGAGATGGGGAGTACTTCAGAAGGGCAGATTAGTGGCCTCCGCGCAGGGCTGGCTTGATTTTTGCCCTTTGCTGAATGAGGAATTATGCACGCTGCCCCGGTAGTCCCCCGGCAGGGTGGCTTCAGCCTCCCGGAGGTGCTGTGTGCTCTGGCGCTGTTTGCGATTGTGATGACGGCGCTGCTGGGTTACCACCGCGTGTTGCAGCAGGGTTTCACTCACCAATGGCAGCTAAGGCAGCTGTGGCGAGTTGCGCGTGAGCAGACCGAGCCAGAATCTTCGCCACTTTCTGATGCATGGAATGTGCATCAACAGCAGACATCGTCTTTGGGATGTGTCAGCATCGACGTTACTGTAACAAGTCCAGAGGGCCGGATAGCGCAGCTTTCGAGGCTCGAGTGCCCAAGGTCAGAACAACGTCAGGAGTAGCGATTTCATGTTGCGTGTCTACCATTCCAACCGCCTTGATGTGCTGGAAGCCATTATGGAGTTCATTGTGGAGCGGCAGCCATTGCCGGATCCTTTTGAGCCGGAGGTGGTGCTGGTGCAAAGCACCGGGATGGCGCAGTGGCTGCAAATGACGCTGGCACAGAAGTTTGGCATTGCGGCGAATATTGAGTTTCCGCTGCCCGCGAGCTTTATCTGGGACATGTTCGTGAGGGTGTTGCCCGACATTCCAAAAGAAAGTGCTTTTAACAAGCAGAGCATGAGCTGGAAGCTGATGACGCTCATTCCCAATATGCTCCACAGGCCTGAGTTCACGCTGCTTGGCCACTATCTGCAGGCAGACGACAGCAGCCGTAAGCTGTTTCAGCTCTCTTCGAGAATTGCCGATCTTTATGACCAGTATCTTGTCTATCGCCCCGGCTGGCTAAGCCGTTGGGAGAAGGGGGAGCTTGTCGAAGGTGCGGGAGAGTCTCAGCTCTGGCAGGCTCCGCTCTGGGCGGAACTGGTGCGCTACACCGCTGAGCTGGGGCAGCCTGAATGGCATCGTGCCAATCTGTACCAGCGTTTTATTAGTGCTCTTGAAAAAAGCGATGCTTGCCCGGCGGGGCTACCGTCCCGCGTCTTTATTTGTGGGATTTCTGCACTGCCACCGGTGTACCTCCAGGCTCTGCAGGCGCTGGGTAAGCACATCGACGTCCATGTGCTGTTTACCAATCCCTGCCGCTACTACTGGGGCGATATTAAAGATCCTGCCTTTCTTGCCCGTCTTGTCAGCCGCCGCCGTCGCTTACATCAGGCCGACCGGGAACTGACCTTGTTTAAGGATAATGACAACGCCTCTTCGCTGTTCAATGAGCTTGGTGAACAGGATGTAGGGAATTCCCTGCTGGCCTCCTGGGGCAAACTGGGGCGCGACTACGCCTTTTTGCTTTCCGAACTTGAGCGTTTTGAAGAGATCGATGTTTTTGTTGATTTAGAACCCGATAACCTTCTCCACGGGCTGCAGCATGACTTACTGGAGCTGAAGGATTCGCAGGTTCTGGGGCTGACGGCGGAGGAGTATGAACGCAGTGACGGTAAACGGCGGCTGGATCTTAACGATCGTTCTTTGACCTTCCATGAATGCCACAGTCCGCAGCGTGAAGTTGAAGTGCTGCACGATCAACTGCTGGCGATGCTGGAGGCCGATCCTGATCTTACGCCGCGCGATATCATCGTGATGGTTGCGGATATTGATAGTTACAGCCCGTTTATCCAGGCGGTGTTTGGTAGCGCGAAGGATGAACGTTGGCTGCCGTTTGCAATTTCTGACCGTCGGGCGCGCCAGGCTCACCCGGCGCTGCAGGCATTCATTTTGCTGCTTGGCTTGCCGGAAAGCCGCTTCGCGGCAGAGGATGTGCTTTCATTGCTGGAAGTGCCTGCGCTGGCGGCGCGTTTCTCTATCGATGAAGAAGGGCTGCGCTACCTGCGCAAATGGGTGAATGAATCTGGTGTTCGTTGGGGCATTGATGATGACAACGTTCGTGAACTGGAACTGCCGGCGACCGGGCAGCACACATGGCGGTTTGGCCTGACCCGCATGCTGCTTGGCTATGCGATGGAAAGCCAGGCCGGGGTCTGGGATTCTGTACTGCCCTATGATGAGTCCAGCGGCCTGATTGCCGAGTTAGTGGGGCAGCTTGCGGAGTTGCTGATGCAGCTTAACCGCTGGCGCCAGCTGTTAACCCAAGATCGCCCTTTAGATGAATGGTTGCCGCTCTGCAGGGAAATGCTGAACAGCTTCTTCCTGCCTGATAGTGAAACAGAAGCGGCGCTGGCGCTCATTGAGCAGCAGTGGCAGGAGATGATTGAAAAAGGCACTGATGCAGCCTACCGGCAACCCGTGCCATTAACCTTGCTGCGCGATGAACTGGCTCAGCGTCTTGACCAGGAACGTATCAGCCAGCGCTTCCTCGCCGGGCCGGTGAACTTCTGTACCCTGATGCCAATGCGCGCCATTCCCTTTAAGGTCGTTTGTTTGCTGGGTATGAATGACGGCGTCTATCCGCGGACGCTTGCGCCATTGGGCTTTGACCTGATGAGCCAACACCCGCAGCGCGGCGACCGCAGCCGCCGGGACGATGACCGTTACTTGTTCCTGGAAGCACTTATTTCGGCTCAGCAGCGGCTTTACATCAGTTATATCGGCCGTTCGATCCAGGACAACAGCAGGCGCTACCCGTCGGTGCTGGTGGAAGAACTGCTGGACTATCTCGCGCGCAGTCACTACCTCCCCGGAGATGCTGAATGCAATGCAGATGACAGCAGTGAGCATGTGAGAAAGCATCTGGTCACGCTGCATGCACGAACACCTTTCGACAGCACCAACTACCTTGCCGGGGGCGATCGACAAAGCTTTGCTCAGGAGTGGCTGCCGGCGGCGAGCGGCACCGGTGAGGCGCATGCTAACTTTATTCACCGTCTGGATGCCGAAGCCTGTGCCGAAATATCCCTTGAGCAGCTACAGCGCTTCTGGCGGCACCCGGTGCGGGCATTTTTCCAAATGCGTCTGGGGATTAACTTCCGCCTTGAAGATACGGAGTTGCCTGATGAGGAGCCTTTCACCCTCGATGTACTCGATCGCTTTCAGTTGAATCAGCACCTGCTTAATACTCTTGTTCAGCAAGACGATCCGCATCAGCTGTTTGTGCGTTATCGGGCCGCGGGCGTTCTACCGTACGGCGCTTTCGGTGAAATCCTGTGGGAAAACCAGCGCAATGAAATGCAAATGCTGGCTGAAAAAGTGCTGGCAGAACGGCAAAAAGGGGAAAGCCGTGAAGTTGATCTTCACATCGACGGAACCAGAGTGACGGGCTGGCTGTCGGACGTACAGGCAGATGGTTTACTGCGCTGGCGCCCTTCGGTACTGAATGTGGCTCACGGCATGCAGCTATGGATTGAGCATCTGGTCTACTGTGCCAGCGGCTACTCGGGCGAAAGCCGAATGTACGGGCGCAAAGATTCACAGTGGCGTTTCCCTCAAATGGCGCAGGACGAAGCGAAGGCCTGGCTGTTGCAACTGATTGAGGGTTATAAAGAAGGCCTCCGCCAGCCATTACTGCTGCTCCCTAACAGCGGTGGCGCGTGGATAAAAACCTGTTATGACCCACAAAATAATGCCATTTTATGGGACGAGGAGACACAGCAGAAAGCCCGCGCTAAGCTGCTTGCCGCCTGGGAAGGAAATCATATGGTAGAAGGGGAAGGGGCTGATATCTGGCTGCAACGTTTGTACCGTACCCTTGATGTCGAGTATTACGAAGCGATTATCGCAGAGGCCGAGCGCTACCTGCTTCCTCTGTTCCGATTCAACCAATCCTGAACAAGGATTGTTTAAAAATTGCACAGCCCGGCGAGTTCAATTATGATGCGATTTCTTGCTCAGGGCTGGCGAAATATAACAACGGCGTTCTACGGATTGCTTCGAAAAGTTGTTAATGATGAGTAAGTTAGTGAAGACGAGGTTTGTGAATGCCTAAATGCAGCACCTGGTTTACCGCGCTTTTCTTGTTCGTTGCTCTTTGGGCACCCTTCAGTCAGGCAGATAGCGGATGGCAACCGATTCAGGACACCATCCGTAAAAGTGAAAAAGATCCTCGTCAGTATCAGGCTATTCGTTTAGATAACGGGATGACCGTGCTGCTGGTTTCCGATCCTCAGGCGGTGAAGTCGCTGTCAGCGCTGGTGGTGCCTGTTGGCTCGCTGGAAGATCCAGACGCTCATCTTGGGCTTGCGCATTTCCTCGAACACATGACGCTGATGGGCTCCAAAAAATACCCGGATCCGGATAGCCTGTCTGAATTCCTCAAAAAGCATGGCGGCAGCCACAACGCCAGTACCGCCACCTACCGAACCGCATTTTATCTTGAAGTGGAAAACGATGCGCTCGATGGAGCCGTAGACCGCCTGGCCGACGCCATTGCTGAACCTAATCTTGCGGCACAATATGCCGAGCGTGAACGTAACGCGGTAAACGCCGAACTGACGATGGCTCGCGCGCGTGACGGGATGCGTATGGCGCAGGTTAGCGCAGAAACAATAAACCCTGCGCACCCAGCGGCACGTTTCTCCGGCGGCAACCTTGAAACCCTGCGCGATAAGCCCGGCAGTAAGCTGCTCGACGCGCTGGTGGCGTTCAGAAACAAATACTACTCCGCAAATCTGATGAAAGCGGTTATCTACAGCAACAAGCCTTTGCCAGAATTGGCGAAGATTGCCGCCGAAACTTACGGCCGGGTTCCTAACAAAAATATCGAAAAGCCGGTTATCGACGTGCCGGTAGTGACTGACGCGCAAAAAGGTATCTTTATCCACTATGTGCCGGTCATGCCGCGTAAGGTGGTTCGCGTTGAGTTCCGCATTGATAACAATAGCGATAAATTCCGCAGCAAAACCGATGAGCTGATTGGTTATCTGATCGGCAACCGTAGCCACGATACGCTTTCAGATTGGCTGCAAAAGCAGGGGCTTGCGGAGAGCGTGCGGGCGGATTCTGACCCGATGGTGGCCGGCAATAGCGGTGTTTTCGCCATCTCCGTCTCCCTGACCGATAAAGGCCTGGCCAACCGTGACCAGGTGGTTGCGGCGATATTCAGCTATCTCGATCGGTTGCGCGCCAAAGGTATCGATAAACGTTACTTTGATGAGCTGGCGCACGTACTGGATCTCGACTTCCGCTATCCGTCCATTACCCGTGATATGGACTACATCGAATGGTTGGCAGACACCATGCTGCGCGTCCCGGTCACCCATACGCTGGATGCCGCGAATATTGCCGATCGGTACGATCCTGAGGCGATTAAAGCGCGTCTGGATATGATGACGCCGCAAAATGCTCGCGTATGGTTTATCAGCCCACAGGAGCCGCACAATAAAACGGCCTATTTCGTTGATGCGCCTTACGAAGTGGACAAAATCCCTGCCCAGACCTTTGCTGACTGGCAGCAGAAGGCAGACTCTATCAAGCTTGAGCTACCTCAGCTGAACCCTTACATTCCCGATGACTTCACGCTTTATAAGCCGGAGAAACAGTACGAGCAACCTGAGCTGCTGATCCACGAGCCGGATCTGCGCGTGGTGTATATGCCGAGTCGCTATTTTGGCAACGAGCCAAAAGCGGACGTGACTCTTGTGTTGCGTAATCCGCAGGTGATGAACAGCGCGAAGAATCAGGTGCTGTTTGCCATCAACGATTATCTGGCCGGTATTGCGCTGGATGAACTGAGCAATCAGGCATCGGTTGGGGGCATTAGTTTCTCATCTAACGCGAATAGCGGGCTGATGATTAACGCCAACGGCTATACGCAGCGTCTGCCGCAGCTGTTTGAAGCGCTGTTGAAGGGTTATTTTAGCTACACCCCAACGCAAGAACAGCTGGATCAGGCTAAGTCCTGGTATGCGCAGATGATGGATTCGGCGGAAAAAGGCAAAGCCTTTGAGCAGGCTATTGCCCCGGTGCAGATGGTTTCGCAGGTGCCTTATTTTGAGCGTAGTACCCGCCGGGCGCTGCTGCCTGAGCTGACGCTTAAGGACGTGCTTGATTATCGTGAGCGGCTGAAAACCAATTCCCGGCCTGAGTTTATGGTCATTGGCAATATGTCTCCGGAGCAGACAAAACAGCTGACAGAAAATGTTAAAACGCAGCTGGCACCGAAGGGTAACGAATGGTGCCGCAATGACGATGTGCTGATTAATAAGCAGCATCTGGCGATGTTTGAAAAGGCCGGAAGCAGCACGGACTCAGCGCTGGCGGCGGTTTATGTTCCTAAAGGCTATAACGAAGCGACCAGCACGGCCTACGGCTCAATGCTGGGGCAAATTATTCAGCCATGGTTCTATAATCAGTTGCGGACACAAGAGCAGCTTGGCTATGCGGTGTTTGCTTTCCCTATGTCCATTGGTCGCCAGTGGGGAGTGGGCTTCCTGCTTCAGAGCAGCGATAAACAGCCAGCTTACTTGTATGAGCGGTTTAAAGCGTTTTACCCGGTTATCGAGAAAAAACTGCGCGGCATGAGCGACGCCGAATTTGCCCAAATCCAGCAGGGGATGATTGCCCAGATGCAGCAGGCGCCTCAAACGCTTGCGGAAGAGGCGGCGCAGCTTAGCAAAGATTTCGATCGCCGAAACATGGCGTTTGATTCCCGTGATAAAGTGATAGCCGAAATTAAGAAATTAACGCCACAGAAGCTGGCCGATTTCTTCCATCAGGCGGTGATAGCTCCCCAGGGGATGGCGGTGCTGTCACAGATTTCCGGCAGCCATAACGGCAAAGCAGAGTATGCGGCTCCGAAAGGGTGGAAAACCTGGGAGGGGGCACGCAGTCTGCAGCAGACGTTACCACTAGTAAGCGAGAAATAATGACCGATGTAACCGCGCAGCCCCTTGATCCTTTAAGTTTGCCGCTGTTCGGCGAACGGTTGATAGAAGCTTCCGCGGGGACCGGTAAGACCTTTACCATCGCCGCGCTTTATTTGCGGCTGCTGCTGGGCTTAGGGGGAGAGAATGCTTTCCCCCGTCCGCTGGGTGTTGAAGAACTGTTGGTGGTGACTTTCACCGAAGCTGCCACCGAAGAACTGCGTGGCCGTATTCGGGCGAATATCCACGAATTGCGCATCGCCTGTATTCGTAACCGCACCAAAAACCCACTTCTGCAGAGCCTGCTTGCCCAGATAGCGGACAAGCAGCTTGCTGCCCGCACCTTGCTGTTAGCCGAACAGCAGATGGATGAAGCCGCTATCTTCACGATCCACGGCTTTTGCCAGCGGATGCTCAGCCTTAATGCTTTTGAGTCCGGAATGCTGTTTGAGCAGCAGCTTCTTGAAGATGAGTCCGTGCTGCGCCGCCATGCGTGTGCTGATTTCTGGCGGCGCCACTGTTACCCGCTGCCCAGACCGGTAGCTCAAGCGATGAGTGAGGAGTGGTCGGGCCCGGAAGCGCTTTTAAAGGACATCAATAGCTGGCTTCAGGGCGAACAGCCCCGGTTGAAACAGCCCCCGGCGGATGACGAAACGCTGCTGGCGCGTCATGAAAAGATTATTTCTGCCATAGATGGCGTAAAAGCCCAGTGGCGGGAAGCGGCGGGGGAGCTGGCAAGCCTTATCGCAGATTCTGGCGTGGATAAACGCAGCTACAGCAGTAAACATTTGCCGAACTGGCTGGAGATTATTGGCCAGTGGGCGCAGCTGGAAACCACCAGCTATCAGCTCCCTGAGGCGCTGGCGAGATTTGGGCAAAGCACGCTTGAAGAGAAAACCAAGAAAGGCGAGGTTCCCCGGCATAGTCTGTTCACCGCCATAGACGCATTGCTCGCAGAGCCGCTGACGCTGCGTGACCTGGTGATAGCCAGGGCGTTGGCGGAAATCCGCTATATTGTTCAGCAAGAGAAGCGCCGCCGCGGTGAGCTGGGCTTTGACGATATGCTGAGCCGGCTCGATGAGTCTCTGCATCAGCCCGGTGGTGATGCCTTAGCTACGGCTATCCGTGGGCGTTTTCCGGTGGCGATGATCGATGAATTCCAGGATACCGACCCGCAGCAATATCGCATCTTCCACCGCCTGTATATCAAGCAGCAAGGCACCGCGCTGCTGCTGATTGGTGACCCAAAACAGGCTATTTATGCTTTCCGCGGGGCCGATATTTTTACCTACATGAAAGCACGTCATGAAGTTAGCGCCCACTACACGCTGGATACTAACTGGCGCTCATCTCCCGCGATGATTCACGGCGTGAACACGCTGTTCCAGCAGGTTGATAACCCGTTCTTATTCCGTCAGATCCCATTCCTGCCGGTCAAATCAGCGCCCCGTAACGGTGGGCTGAGATTTACCGTCCGTGGTGAAAGCCAGGCAGCGGTGAAAATGTGGCTTCAGCCGGGCGATGGCGTCGGTGTAAGTGATTACCAACAGGCGATGGCAACGCAGTGTGCCCGGCAAATTCGCGACTGGCTAACCGCCGGGCAGCGCGGGGATGCGCTGCTTTGGCAGGGGGATGACTCCCGGTCGCTCAGGGCATCAGACATGACGATTCTGGTCCGTAGCCGCGGGGAAGCAGCCATTGTGCGCGATGCGCTGGGCGCGCTTAATATTCCTTCCGTGTATCTCTCTAACCGCGATTCGGTGTTTGCTACCGTTGAGGCGCGTGAGCTGCTATGGGTTTTACAGGCAGTGCTGACGCCTGAAATTGAGACCGCAATGCGCAGCGCCATTGCGACGGGCATGTTAGGGCTGGATGCCCGGGATATTGAGTCACTGAACAAAGATGAACTGGCCTGGGATAGTCTGGTTGAAGAGTTTTTCGGTTACCGCGAACAGTGGCTCAGACGTGGCGTGATGCCAATGCTAAGAGCCTTGATTGGCGCGAGAAATATAGCTGAAAACTTGCTGGCCACGCCGGGCGGAGAGCGCAGGCTGACGGATATTCTGCATATCAGCGAGCTGTTGCAGGAAGCCTCAGCAGAAATGGAGAGCGAACATGCGCTGGTGCGCTGGCTGGCGCAGCGTATTGCCGAGCCGGACAGCAACGCTTCCAGCCAGCAGTTGCGGCTCGAAAGTGATAAGCATTTGGTGCAGGTGGTGACCATTCACAAATCCAAAGGGCTGGAGTATCCCCTGGTCTGGCTGCCGTTTGTGGCTAATTACCGCCCGCAGAGCAGCGGCCTGTACCACGACCGGACGACCTTTACCTCTCTCCTGGATTTAAGCAACGACGCGGAAAGTCTGGGGCTTGCTGAAGAAGAACGTCTGGCGGAAGACTTGCGCCTGCTCTATGTGGCACTGACCCGCTCGGTCTGGCACTGCAGCCTGGGCGTTGCGCCGTTGTTCCGGGGGGGGCGAGCCAAAAAAGGCAACAGCGACCTGCATCTCAGCGCGCTGGGCTATTTGCTGCAAAAAGGGGAGGCGCTAGACGCCGAAGGGCTAAGTCAGGCGCTGGATGGTATGAAAAGTGAGGCCATCGACGTCGAAACATTACCTCCCAGGGATGATACTCCGTGGCAGCCGCTGCCCGGTGCGTTGCCGGAACTTGCCGCCCGCGAGCTAAAGCGTCGAATCTCGGATAACTGGCGCGTGACCAGTTACTCTGGTCTGCAGCAGCACGGCAGTAGTCGGGTACTGGATTTCGTGCCGCGCCTTGACGTTGACGCCGTAGGGGAAGCTCCGGAGCAAAGTGAGCCATCACTGACGCCGCATACTTTCCCACGCGGTGCTTCGCCGGGCACCTTCTTGCACAGCCTTTTCGAAGAGGTCGATTTTACTCAGCCGGTAGATTGCGAGAAAACGGAACAGCAACTGCTTGGCAATGGGTTTGGCAGTGAGTGGGGGCCGGTGGTGAGCCGCTGGCTGGCAGAGGTGCTTGCGGCACCGCTCAATGAGACCGGCGTTGCCCTGAATCTGCTTTCACCGAAGGAGCGTCAGGTGGAGCTGGAATTTTATTTACCCATCAGCAATGAGCTACAGGCGCCGGCGCTGGACGCGTTGATTCGCCGCTATGACCCGCTGTCTGCTGGCTGTCCGCCTTTGGACTTCCGTCAGGTGAAAGGGATGCTGAAAGGGTTTATCGACCTGGTGTTCCGCTGGCAGGGGCGCTACTACCTGCTGGACTATAAATCTAACTGGCTGGGAGAGGACAGTGGTGCCTACACCCAGGAGGCGATGGCGGTAGCAATGCAATCCCATCGCTACGACCTGCAGTACCAGCTTTACACGCTGGCGTTACATCGCTACCTGCGCCACCGTATGGCCGGGTATGACTACCAGCGGCACTTTGGCGGGGTGATTTATCTTTTCCTGCGCGGCGTGGAGCAGGGTAAACCAGATCAGGGCATTTTTGCGACGCGACCTGACATCAGGCTGGTTGAGGCGATGGACGCGCTCTTCGCCGGGGCAGCAGAGGAGATCAAACTGTGAGTATGTCTCAGTTACTCAACCAGGCGGTGGCGCTGAAAGCCCTCAGGCCGCTGGATTCACAGTTTGCCATGATGGTAGCTAACGATAAGCAGCCCGCCGTCATGCTGGCCGCGGCGCTGCTTAGCCGCGAATCAGGCGAGGGGCATGTCTGCCTGCCGCTTGAGCGCTTAAAGCCGGAATATGCCTTAGGCGGTAAACACCCTGAGCTGGTGGCCCAACTTTTTGCGGAGGCGGGGCCCGCTTCGGGGTGGCACAGCGCATTGCTGGCTTCTCATTCGGTGAGTTCGGACGATGCATCCACGCCGTTGAAACTGATCGATAACCGCCTGTACCTCAACCGCATGTGGAGCAATGAACGGCGGGTAGCCGCCTTCTTTGGCGAGCATAATCAGCCTGTTGTGGTGGATGAGGCCCGGCTTCGCGACAGCCTTGACGCGCTGTTTGGCTCCAGCCCGCAGACGGACTGGCAGAAGGTGGCGGCGGCTGTGGCGCTGACTCGCCGTATCTCGGTTATTTCCGGTGGGCCTGGGACCGGTAAAACCACAACGGTGGCAAAACTGCTGGCCGCGTTAGTTCAGCTTTCTGATGGTCAGCCCGTGCGTATTCAGCTTGCGGCACCCACGGGTAAGGCGGCCGCACGCCTAACGGAATCATTGGGAAGTGCGCTGCGCCAGCTACCGCTCAGCGATGAGCAGAAAAAGCGCCTGCCTGAAGAGGCTTCCACGCTGCACCGTCTTTTAGGCGCGCAGCCGAACAGCCAGCGCCTGCGCCACCATGCCGGTAACCCTCTGCATCTGGATGTGCTGGTGGTGGACGAAGCGTCGATGGTGGATCTGCCGATGATGTCCCGGCTGATTGATGCTTTACCGGAGCAGGCAAGGGTGATCTTCCTCGGAGACAGAGATCAGCTGGCTTCCGTAGAGGCGGGGGCGGTGCTTGGCGACATCTGCCATTACGTGAATGACGGGTATTCAGCGGCGCGGGCGGAGCAATTAAAGCGGCTCACCGGCTGTGAGGTGCCCGTCGGGGAGAGCACCCGGGCAATCGCGCTGCGGGACGGGCTTTGCCTGCTGCGTAAGAGCTACCGGTTCGACAGTCAGTCCGGCATCGGTCAGTTGGCATTTGCCGTTAATGCCAGCGACAGCAGGCAGGTGAAAGCCGCGTTTGGACAAGGGTTTACGGACATCTCACTGCAGCCGCTGCAGGCGCCAGAAGATTACACGGCGATGATTGCTGACGTCGTCAGCGGCTACGGCGAGTATTTGCAGCTGGTGCGTCAGAAAGCCGGGCCTGCAGAAATCATTGGTGCCTTTGGCCGTTATCAGTTGCTGTGTGCCTTACGTGAAGGGCCTTTCGGCGTCAGCGGCCTGAATGAACGTATTGAACAGGCGCTTGTACAGGCGCGTTTGATTCAGCGACCTGCCCAGGCGCTGTCCCGCTGGTACAACGGGCGTCCGGTGATGATTGCCCGAAATGACAGCTCCCTTGGCCTGTTTAACGGTGATATTGGTATTGCTTTGCAGCGTGAGGAAGGGCTTCGAGTCTGGTTTTCGATGCCTGATGGCACGGTAAAATCCGTTCAGCCAAGCCGCCTGCCTGCACACGATACCGCCTTCGCCATGACTGTGCATAAATCTCAGGGGTCTGAATTTGACCACGCCGCGCTGGTGTTGCCGAATCAGTTTGTGCCGGTGGTGACGCGGGAGTTGGTGTACACCGCCATTACTCGCGCCCGGAAGCAGCTGTCGCTGTATGCCGATGAACGCGTTTTGAATAAAGCGATAGCCACGCGTACTGAGCGCCGCAGCGGGCTCATGGCGGTTTTTTCTGGAGAATAAAAGACAGGGGAAGGCAAATGCCTTCCCTTTTTTCAGGTGAGGTCAGCCATCAGCACTTTTGATTTGCGCTGGTAGTTGTACATCTCTTTTTTGCTCGCAGGCAGCAGTTCCACGTCCACCGGCAGGAAGCCCCGCTCCTGGAACCAGTGAATGCTGCGGGTGGTCAACACGAACAGTTTGCTCAGCCCCATTTGCCGCGCCTGGTTGGCAATGCGGTTAAGCAGCTCCTCCCCCCGGGACGAGCTGCGGTAGTCCGGGTGGACCGCGACACAGGCCATTTCGCCGATGCTTTCTTCCGGGAACGGATAGAGCGCGGCGCAGGCGATGGTCAGGTTATCCCGCTGAATAATCGTGAACTTGTCGATCTCCATTTCCAGCTGCTCGCGGGAGCGGCGAACCAGAATACCTTGCTGTTCCAGCGGGCGGATCAGTTCCAGGATACCGCCGATGTCGTTGATGGTGGCGCGGCGGATCTGCTCGGCGCTTTCCATTACAATTAGCGTGCCGATCCCGTCGCGGGAGAACAGCTCCTGCAGCAGCGCCCCGTCTTCCTGATAGCTGAGCAAGTGGCTGCGGCGCACGCCGCTGCGGCAGGCCTTCACTGCCCCGCGCAGGAAGCGTACGGTGCCGGAGTGATAGTCGCCGGCGCTTTCCAGGGCTTCAATGCGCTGCTGGGCCTCGTTCGGGAAAAGTTCGGAAATTACGTTCCCCATGTCGTCGGTCACGCCCTGAGCCGAGCAGAATCCAATCATTTTCTCTGCCTTCAGCTTAACCGCAAGCTGGGTGGCCACTTCTTCGGAGGTGAGGTTAAAGCTTTCCCCCGTGACGGAGACCGCTACCGGCCCCATCAGCACAATCGCGCCGCTGTCCAGCTGACGATGAATGGCTTCCTCATCAATACGGCGGACGCGCCCGCTGTGGCAGTAGTCCACGCCGTCGTCCACGCCCAAAGGCTGCGCGATGATGAAGTTCCCGCTTACCACGTTGATATGGGCGCCCTGAAGCGGCGTATTACCCAGGCTCATGGAAAGCCGGGCCGTGATGTCGAGCTGAAGCAGCCCTGCCGCCTGCTTTACCAGTTCGAGAGTTTTTGCATCGGTGACGCGCGTGTGTTTGTGGTAGACCGGCTCGTGGTGGTGCTCGGCCAGGTTTTCGTCAATCTGCGGGCGTGCTCCGTACACCACCACCAGGCGAATGCCCAGGCTGTGAAGCAGGCCGATATCGTTGACAATGCTGGAAAAGTTTTCATGTTCAATGGCTTCGCCGCCGAGCATGATGACAAAAGTTTTCCCCCGGTGGGCATTAATATAGGGAACAGAATGGCGAAATCCCTGGACCAGTTCAGTTCTGCGTTCCTTTACCACGGCACACCCTCATTGCATGATTATTCGTAATTTGTGTATTTTTATTCTTTTATGGCGTTAGGTGCAAGTGCCAATTTTCATCCAGGATAAAATTCCTTCCCCCTGACTTTTGATGACCTTTTCTGAACGTTTACCCTTTTATTGATGACAGTAACCGCGTGTTTCGCTAAAGTTTTTGGCTCAAAAAATAAATTCGTCTATTTAGTGATTATCGCTCAGGGGAGCCATGCCAGATTCCAGTTCGTTAATGAGTCGCCGCCGTTTACTTCAGGGTGCCGGAGCCATGTGGTTGTTGAGCGTCAGCAGGGTCGGTCTTGCTGCCTCAAGCCAGGTGATCGCCGTGCGCGTCTGGCCGGCCTCGTCTTATACCCGCGTGACGCTGGAATCTAACCATCAGCTGAAATACCGCCAGTTTGCGCTCAGCAACCCGGAGCGTGTTGTCGTGGATATTGAAGGGGCGCATTTAAATTCAGTTCTAAAAGGCATCGGTAGCCAGGTTCGCGGCGACGATCCCTTTATCAAGTCCGCCCGCGTGGGGCAGTTCGATCCAAAGACCGTGCGCATGGTTTTTGAATTGAAACAAAACGTAACCCCGCATTTGTTTGCGCTGGCCCCGGTCGCCGAATTTAAAGAGCGTCTGGTGATGGATCTTTATCCCGCCAATATGAATAGCGAACAAGATCCGCTGCTGGCGTTACTGGAAGATTACAACAACGGCCAGTTAGACAAGAAAATGCCGGCGGAAAAAGGGCCACAGCCGGGGAAAGCCGGGCGAGACCGCCCGATTGTCATCATGCTTGATCCGGGACACGGCGGCGAAGACCCCGGGGCAATTGGCCCGAACAAGACCCGCGAAAAAGATATTGTGCTCAGCATTGCGCGCAGGCTGAAGGCCTTGCTCGATAAAGAGGGCAATATGAAAGCTTACATGACGCGTAATGAAGATGTGTTTATCCCGCTAAAAGTGCGCGTTGCCAAGGCGCAAAAGCAGCGAGCCGACCTGTTTGTTTCTATTCATGCGGATGCATTTACTACCGCCGCCGCGCGTGGGTCATCAGTCTTTGCGTTGTCCACGAAAGGGGCTACCAGTACGGCGGCGAAATACCTCGCGCAAACGCAGAACGCCGCGGATTTAATTGGCGGCGTGGGCAAAAGCGGAGATCGCTACCTCGACCACACGATGTTCGACATGGTGCAGTCGCTGACCATCAACGATAGCCTGAAGTTCGGTAAAGAGGTGCTTAACCGGCTGGGAAAAGTGAACAAACTGCATAAGAACAGCGTCGATCAGGCCGGGTTTGCGGTGCTAAAAGCGCCGGATATTCCGTCCATTCTGGTGGAAACCGCTTTCCTGAGTAACCCGGAAGAAGAGCGTAAGCTGCGCACGGCAAAGTTCCAGCAGGAGGTCGCGGAGTCAATTCTGGCGGGGATCAAGGCGTACTTCTCGGACAGTTCACGGCTGGCACGACGGGGCTAAAATAGCTGATAAGGGCGGGGGAAACCTGCCTTATTTTTTATAAACGGCAGATTTATAAACGGCAGAAACAAAAAAACACCCGTAAGGGTGTTCTCAATGTTGGTTGCGGGGGCCGGATTTGAACCGACGACCTTCGGGTTATGAGCCCGACGAGCTACCAGGCTGCTCCACCCCGCGTCCGTCATACTACTCTTTTTAATGATTTTTCATCATTGCGCCGTTAAATCAGCGACTTTTAATTGGTTGCGGGGGCCGGATTTGAACCGACGACCTTCGGGTTATGAGCCCGACGAGCTACCAGGCTGCTCCACCCCGCGTCCGTCATACTTCTTAATGATTATTCATCATTGCGCCGTTAAATCAGCGACTTTTTAGTTGGTTGCGGGGGCCGGATTTGAACCGACGACCTTCGGGTTATGAGCCCGACGAGCTACCAGGCTGCTCCACCCCGCGTCCGTGGATGCGCACTATACTCTGCTCGCTTTTTGTTGCAACCCTTTTTTGGCAGAAATGCCTGAATTTCCCATTGGTTGTTGAATTTACCCGCACAATGGCGCTAAACAGACGTTTTTGCTGCACAGGCTGTTCAACACGTTTAATTCTCGCGGCGCGTTTGCTATCTTCGGCGAGGCATACAGAGGCAACCAGCAGGGCGAAAGGTAAATGAAAGGACGTTGGATTAAGTACATAGCGGCGGGGGCCATGTTAGCGATGCTGGCCGCCTGTTCATCAAAACCGACCGATCGCGGTCAGCAATATAAAGACGGGAAGTTCTCCCAGCCTTTCTCACTGGTGAATCAGCCTGATGCGGTTGGGGCGCCTATCAATGGCGGCGACTATGCCGAGCAGGTTAACCAGATTCGTTCTGCTTCTCCCCGCCTCTATAATAACGGCAGCGATATTTATAATGCCGTGCAGCAGTGGCTGCGTGCCGGGGGGGATACCCGCCAGTTGAAGCAATTCGGCCTTGATGCCTGGCAAATGGAAGGGGCTGACAACTACGGTAACGTGCAGTTTACCGGCTACTACACCCCGGTTATTCAGGCTCGCCATACTCGCCAGGGTGAATTCCAGTACCCTATTTACCGCATGCCGCCAAAACGTGGGCGTCTGCCGTCCCGGGCGGAAATATACAGCGGCGGGCTGAGTGACAGTTACGTGCTGGCCTACAGCAACTCCCTGATGGATAACTTCATCATGGATGTGCAGGGCAGCGGCTACATTGATTTTGGCGATGGCCAGCCTTTGACCTTCTTCGGCTATGCCGGTAAAAACGGCCACGCTTACCGCAGCATCGGTAAGGTGCTGATCGACCGCGGCGAAGTGAAGAAAGAAGATATGTCGATGCAGGCGATTCGCCACTGGGGAGAAACCCACAGCGAAGCGGAAGTGCGTGAACTGCTTGAACAGAACCCTTCCTTTGTCTTCTTCAAGCCCGCAAGCTATGCGCCGGTGAAAGGCGCGAGCGCAGTACCTTTGATTGGGCGGGCTTCCGTGGCGTCTGACCGCTCCATCATTCCTGCAGGCACCACGCTGCTGACCGAAGTCCCTTTGCTGGACAACAACGGGAAGTTCACCGGCCAATACGAGCTGCGCGTGATGGTGGCACTGGACGTTGGTGGCGCGATTAAAGGCCAGCACTTCGACATCTATCAGGGCATTGGCCCGGATGCCGGACACCGCGCGGGCTGGTACAACCATTACGGGCGAGTCTGGGTGCTGAAAGCGGCACCGGGCACGGGCAGCGTTTTTAACGGTTAATGCTGCAACGTTTCCACCCTGAACAACGGGCTGTATAATCAGCCCGTTGAGGTTGTTGACAAAGAGGGAAAAAGCGTGGTTGTTCCCTCTTTGTGGTTATCAGCCGAAAATCAATGAATTGATTTTCCTGTTTTTTAACGAGCCGTCGGGTATTTCCTCTATTGCCAGAGGTTTGTCAGCGGTCTGAACGGGCTGTAAAATCAGCCCGTTTTTTATTTCTGAGGATTTCCCCGATGTCTGTCGTTCTCTCTGATGCCTGGCTGCAACGCTTTGGCGGCACCGCTCGTCTGTATGGCCAGGCGGCGCTACAGCTTTTTGCTGAAGCTCACGTCTGCGTGATTGGCATCGGCGGGGTGGGCTCGTGGGCGGCTGAGGCGCTGGCACGGACCGGGATTGGGGCAATTACGCTTATCGACATGGATGACGTTTGCGTCACCAACACCAACCGGCAAATCCATGCCCTGAAAGACAGCGTAGGCCAGGCAAAAACGGAAGTGATGGCCGCGCGTATCAAAGAGATCAACCCGGAGTGCCGGGTCACGGTGGTGGATGATTTTATTACCGCCGATAACGCCGCTGAACTGCTGAGCCAGGGATTTAGCTATGTTATTGACGCCATTGACAGCGTGCGGCCCAAAGCGGCGCTGATAGCCTATTGCCGTCGCTATAAGATCCCACTGGTGACCACGGGGGGAGCCGGCGGACAAATCGATCCGACGCAGATCCAGGTCAGCGATCTGGCCAAAACCATTCAGGATCCGCTGGCGGCAAAGCTGCGTGAGCGCCTGAAAAGTGATTTTGGCGTGGTGAAAAACAGCAAAGGGAAGCTGGGTGTAGACTGCGTATTTTCCACGGAAGCGCTGGTGTACCCGCAGGCTGACGGTTCGGTTTGCGCGATGAAAAGTACCGCTGAAGGCCCAAAACGGATGGACTGTGCTTCGGGCTTTGGTGCGGCGACAATGGTAACCGCCAGCTTTGGTTTTGTGGCGGTGTCCCACGTACTGAAGAAAATGATGGCGAAGGCGGCGCGAACTGCCGCCTGATTAATCCTCGCGCGCGGCCTGTTGAACGGCCGCGGCCAGGGCCGTGAGCCCGCTGCTCCGGGAAGCGCTCAGCTGATGGCGAAGCCCGAGATCGTCAAAAAGGCTGAGAGGATCCTTTTCCAGCAGCTGAGGCGCGGTTTTCCCTTCTACTGCAGTCAACAGCACCGCCAATAATCCGCGCACGATTCGCCCTTCGCTGTCGCCGTAAAAGTGCAGCGTTCCGTCCGGCTGACGTTCGTGCCCGAGCCAGACGCGGTTTTCGCAACCGCTGATTTCAATTCGCTCAGTTTTTAAGGTTTCCGGCAGAGCGGGGAGCTTCTTGCCCAATAAAATCAACTGACGATATTTGTCTTCCCACTGCCGCTGCGCCGCGAAGGTAGCGCACAGCATCTCTGCGTTAATCTCTGTGCCAAAGGGATGATTAGCCTGCATTCAGTCCACCAGAATATCGAGGGCGCGATCGACTGCGGCGAGCAGTTGGTGCACGTCCTGCTGTGTGTTGTAAGGGGCAAAGGATGCGCGTAGCGTACCGCTGACGCCTAGCGCGGCCATCAGTGGCTGCGCACAGTGCTGGCCTGCTCGCAGCGCAATGCCTGATTCGGCCAGCAGCGTGACCATATCGCTATGGTGGACATCAACAAAATCAAAGGCCAGCAGGCTGGAATCCTGACAGCGGAAGCTACGAAAGCCCGGGCGCCTGGCCAGTTCTGACTCCGCGAGCGTGGCCAGGCTACGGCTCCAGTTTTCCGCCTGCTGCAGATCGACAGTTTCAAGCCACTCCAGTGCGGCGCTGAGGCCAATGACGCCTGCGACGTTTGGCGTGCCGGCTTCAAAGCGATAAGGCACTGGCTGAGTTTTAAAACCGTCGAACGAGACGTGAGTAATCATTTTACCGCCGCCAAGCCACGGCGACATCTGCTCAAGGAGCTCAGCCTTACCATAGAGCGCACCGATGCCGGTTGGGCCATAGAGTTTATGGGCCGAGAAGGCGTAAAAATCGATATTCAGCGCCTGCACGTCCGGCGGGCAGTGAACAATGCCTTGTGCGCCATCGACCATCACGATAGCCCCTGCTTCGTGGGCAAGCTGGATGGCTTTTGCAAGGTCAGGGCAGCCCCCGGTGACGTTAGACATTTGCCCCAGCGCGAGGATACGCGAGCGTTCATTCAGCAATGTCGGGAGCTGGTTAAGATCGGGCAGAGCCTGATCATTCAGCGGCAGTCTCACCACTTTCGCACCGGTTTGCTCTGCCACCATCAGCCACGGCACAAAGTTAGCGTGGTGCTCGGCCTCGCTAACGATGATTTCATCCCCGGCCTTGAGGCGAGGGCGGGCGTAGCACTGGGCAACCATATTGATGGCTTCCGTTGTGCCCCGGGTCCAGACCACTGATTTACCGCTTTCGGCACGGAGTATACGTGCGACAAGATCGCGCGCCGCTTCGTAGCGCGCCGTCAGACGCTGCGCTTCGGGAAACTGGCTGCGGTGAACGTTCCCGGCGCTCAGGCTGTAAAACTGTTGGGTGGCGTCGATAACGGCCTGGGGTTTTAGCGCCGTAGCCGCACTGTCGAGATAGACGCCTGCATCTGCCAGCGCGGGAAATTGCGCGCGAAAATGGGCGGGATTAAATGCTGTCATGGGGATCCTCAGTTCAATGCACAGATCGTCGCGCAAAACTCACGTTGGCACAAGGTTTCCGTCTTTCTCGGAATCGTCTGCTTCTCCTGGCAGAATCAGAGAAGCAGGTTATGCTAATTATTGTTGGACTAATATTTAAGCATGTTAGTAGAAAAGACTTAAGTAGCATTAAACGCTATCCACAAGGAGAAGAATAATGAACAAATCCATCGCTATTGTTTCTGCCTGTATGATGACCTTCGCACTTGCAGCTTGTTCCAGCCCTAACTACATCATGCACACGAATGACGGACGGGCGATCGTCTCTGAAGGTAAGCCGAAAACCGATGACGAAACCGGGATGATCAAGTACAAAGATGCCAACGGAAATATGCAGCAGATTAACCGCTCGGACGTGAAAGAGATGGTTGAACTGAAGAAGTAATACGGCAGGCAAAAAAAAGCACCGCATTCGGCGGTGCTACATTAATCACTATGGACAGACAGGGTAAATGTACAGGAAGTGAAAAGGGGTAGCCTGGCTACCGTGGTCCGAAATGTCAGACCAATTGCAAACACAACAACACAACATCACAACCGTAAGCCAAAAGCCCTCCAGAACACGCATTCCAGACAACTTTTCGTTCCGACTCAGGAAGTGCCGCCACTATAGGTATTTGCTGGTGCATCCTCAACGGACAATTTATAATGGCTCAGATAAAAAAAACTAATAGGTAAACAAACGCTATCAGTTTGTTAACTGTTATTAACACTTAAGCCAAATAACCCCATGTCTAAGCGATTACCCCCTCTGAATGCGCTGCGCGTTTTTGATGCTGCGGCTCGTCACTTGAGTTTTACTAAAGCGGCTGAGGAACTGTTCGTTACTCAGGCCGCGGTAAGCCACCAGATCAAGTCCCTGGAGGATTTTCTTGGCCTGAAGCTGTTCCGCCGCCGTAACCGCTCGCTGCTGTTGACGGAAGAGGGACAGAGTTATTATCAGGATATTAAAGAGATTTTTTCCCAGCTGACGGAAGCCACCCGCAAGCTGCAGGCGCGCAGTGCAAAAGGCGCGCTGACGGTGAGTTTATTGCCCAGTTTTGCGATTCACTGGCTGGTGCCTCGTTTAACAAGCTTTAACTCAGCTTATCCGGGCATCGACGTGCGAATTCAGGCGGTGGACCGCCAGGAAGATAAGCTGTCCGACGACGTGGACGTGGCGATATTCTATGGGCGAGGAAACTGGCCGGGGCTACGGGTTGAGAAACTTTATGCTGAGTATTTGCTGCCGGTGTGCTCGCCTATGCTATTAACCGGCGACAAACCGATTAAAACGCCGGAAGATTTGGCAAAGCACACTTTATTGCATGACGCTTCGCGCCGAGACTGGCAGACTTATACTCGCCAGCTTGGCGTGAGCCATATTAATGTCCAGCAAGGCCCCATCTTCAGCCACAGCGCAATGGTACTCCAGGCCGCTATTCACGGGCAGGGGATTGCGTTGGCCAATAACGTCATGGCCCAAACGGAAATCGAAGCGGGCCGTCTGGTATGCCCGTTCAATGATGTGCTGGTGAGTAAAAATGCCTTTTATCTGGTTTGTCATGACAGCCAGGCAGAACTGGGTAAAATAGCCGCGTTTCGACAGTGGATCCTGGCAAAGGCGGCCAGTGAGCAAGAAAAATTCCGTTTTCGCTACGAACAATAAGCAACCTTCGCGTGGCGCGGCCACGCCTTACTTTAGGGTTACACCATGACCAGCCGATTCATGCTGATTTTTGCCGCCATCAGCGGTTTTGTTTTTGTTGCCCTGGGCGCCTTTGGGGCGCACGTATTAAGCAAGTCTCTGGGTGTTGCGGAGATGGGGTGGATCCAGACCGGGCTTGAGTATCAGGCGTTTCACACGCTCGCTATTTTTGGCCTTGCGGTTGCGATGCAGCGCCGGATCAGCATCTGGTTCTACTGGAGCAGCGTCTTTATGGCGCTGGGTACCGTACTGTTTAGCGGCAGTCTTTACTGCCTGGCCCTGTCGCATTTGCGGCTGTGGGCGTTTGTTACCCCGGTGGGCGGCGTCAGCTTCCTGGCCGGCTGGATATTGATGTTAATTGGTGCTGTGCGCCTGAAACGTAAGGGCGTAAGCCATGAATAAAGTGATTTTGTACTGCCGCCAGGGATTCGAGAAAGAGTGTGCGGCAGAGATAACCGACAAAGCCGGTCAGCGCGGCGTCTATGGTTTTGCCCGCGTCAAAGAGCAGAGCGGCTATGTCGTGTTTGAATGCTATCAGCCAGAAGAGGCGGAAAAACTGGCTCGCGAGCTGCCGTTCAGTGACCTGATTTTTGCCCGCCAGATGTTTGTTGCCGGGGAGCTGCTAAAAGATTTGCCGCCGGAAGATCGCATCACGCCTATTGTCGGCATGCTGCAGGGCGTGGTGGAGAAGGGCGGCGACCTGCGGGTTGAAGTAGCCGACACCAACGAAAGCAAAGAGCTGATGAAGTTCTGCCGTAAGTTTACCGTGCCGCTCCGGGCCAGCCTGCGTGAAGCCGGGGTGCTGACCAACTACGAAACGCCGAAGCGCCCTGTTGTGCATGTGTTCTTTATTGCGCCCGGCTGCTGCTACACGGGGTACTCCTACACCACCAACAATTCGCCGTTCTATATGGGCATCCCGCGTCTCAAGTTCCCGGCGGATGCGCCAAGCCGCTCCACGCTGAAGCTGGAAGAGGCATTTCACATTTTTATTCCCGCCGACGAGTGGGACGAACGCCTGGCTAACGGCATGTACGCCGTGGACCTGGGCGCCTGCCCGGGCGGCTGGACCTATCAGCTGGTGAAACGCAATATGTGGGTTTCATCCGTCGATAACGGCCCAATGGCGCAGAGCCTGATGGACACCGGGCAGGTGACCTGGCTGCGTGAAGACGGCTTTAAGTACCGTCCGACCCGCACCAACATCTCGTGGATGGTCTGTGACATGGTAGAAAAACCGGCGAAAGTGGCCCATTTAATGGCAACCTGGCTGGTGAACGGCTGGTGCCGTGAGACGATTTTCAACCTTAAACTGCCGATGAAAAAGCGCTACGAAGAGGTATCGCAAAATCTGGCGCAGATCCGTGAAATACTTGAAAGCAACGGTATTAACGCTGAAATTAAAGCCCGCCAGCTCTACCACGATCGCGAAGAAGTGACCGTGCATATCCGACGCTGGTGGGCGGCCGTGGGTGGTCGTCGCGACGAACGCTGATGGTGTTGCCCCTCGCCTGTTCTCGGTGAGGGGCTTTCTCTTCTTCAGGTAGAAGGAGAAGTCCCCGGCAGCCTTAGCTGCTGTAAGTTCCCGTCGAGCTGTAAATCCGTTTGTAACCTTGCCACCTGGCGACTGACAAAAGCGCTTTCTCTGTGCTGCGCCAGCTTCTTGCGCCATTTCTCCGGTACTTCATCCAGACGCTGATACAGCGTTTCCAGGTCCGAAAACTGGTTAATCAGCTGTGTGGCGCTTTTAGGCCCGATACCGGGCACTCCGGGGATTTTGCTGCTGCTAATGCCCGCCAGCCCCCAAAAGTCTCCCAGTTGCCCTGGCTGTACGCCATATTCCTGGGCAATGAAAGGTGCGTCCAGCCAGCGTTTTTGGAAGTAGTCACGAATTTGCAGCGTCGGGGCCAGCAACTGGCAATAGCCTTTGTCGGTAGAAACAATTGTTGCCCGATGGCCGCCGGAGGCAACTTTTACCGCCAGCGTGGCCGCAAGGTCGTCCGCTTCATTGCCCTTTGAATGCCAGCACTGTACACCCCGGCGAATAAATGCTTCGCGCAGAGCCGGCATTTCGGCATGCAGTTCGTCCGGCATGGGGGAGCGCCCGGCCTTGTAGTCGGGCAGAACCTGATGCCGCCAGCCTTCGCGCCGCTCTTCGTCATCGAACACCGCCACCGCGTGAGTGGGCTGGCTGTGGCCGATAAGCTGGTCGAGCGCATGCAGACATGTGTCGACGCAAGGCGAACCCTGCACCGCATGTATGCGGCGGATCAGGTTCAGGGCATCGACGATAAGTAAATGAATAGCCATAAGAAATTAACTCGTCACTCTGATGGGCTTACCCTAACACTTCCTGCCATGATGAGCTATTCTCATCGCAGAATTCAGGAATGCCTCTCGCAAAAACCTTATGGGCTCAGGGTGGAAAGCCATTGCGTAGTTGTTAGCGGGCTATGTATATTTCTAACGAATATAAAAATAGAGAATATCAATATGAGTAATACCCAACATCTCGCGCAACGCATTCAAAACCTGCAACCCTCGGCCATCCGCGAACTCCTTAAGCACAGCAAAATGCCCGGCGTGATTTCACTGGCGGGCGGCATTCCTTCCAGCGAGCTGTTTGACAAACAAGGGCTCGAGCTGGCGACCCGTAAAGTTTTGGAAGAGAATTTTAACGATGCTTTTCAGTATGGCCTGACCGAAGGCAATACCGAGCTGCGCGACCAGCTGGTTGAGCTGTGCAAGGCGCGCGGGATCGCCACGCGCAGTGACCAGTTGCTGATCACCTCCGGTTCGCAGCAGGCACTGGATCTTTTGATTCGAGCCCTCGCGGACGAAGGAGATGTTTTTGTGGTTGAGCGTCCTACCTACCTTGCCACGCTGCAGATCCTGAGCCTGACCGCAGCGAAGGTTGAGTCAGTGGGTGGGGATGAGCACGGCATGATTGTCGATGAACTTGAAGCTTTGCTGAAAACCACGCGCGTTAAAGGCGTTTATCTGGTGCCAACTTTTGGGAACCCAAGCGGTACAACGCTCAGCGCTGAGCGTCGTGAGAAGCTGGTGAAGCTGGCTGCTGAATATGATTTTGTGATTATCGAAGACGATCCGTATGGTGCCATTAGCTTTACCGATCGCCGCGAGAAGACCCTGATTCAGGTTGCCAAAGAGTTAGGGCATGAAGACCATGTGGTCTATACCTCAACGTTCTCAAAAATTCTGGCACCGGGGCTGCGTGTAGGCTGGATTATTCTGCCGGAGTGGATGAAGCAGAAGGTTGCCATCATTAAGCAGGCGACTGATTTGCACGCTAACTCCTTTACTCAGGCGCTGGCGGCGGCCTATCTGAAACTGGGGCGCCTTGAGCCGCAGATTGAACTGATCCGTGAGGCTTATAAGCAGAAGTGCCAGACGCTGTCGCGTCTGCTGGAAGAAGAGCTAGGCGAGCACATTATTTTCAACCAGCCGCAGGGCGGGATGTTCCTTTGGGCGTCTTTCCGCTACGACTTCGATACCACGGCATGGCTACAAAAAACGCTGGAGAAAGGCGTGGTGTATGTGCCGGGAGAGTTCTTCTTTAGCGATCATGCTGATAAACGCACGCTGCGTTTCTCTTACGCTACCGCAACCGACGATCGGCTGGCTGAAGCCGTGAAGCGCTTGAAAGCGGCGCTGTAAGAAAAAGGCTCCCGACGGGGAGCCTTTTTTTCGCTGATAAAGAGGGAAAGCGTGTTTTCTCTCTTTTTAGTCACAGGCGACAATTTTTAGCGCCAGGCCACCGCGAGACGTTTCGCGATACTTGGCGTTCATGTCCTTGCCCGTCTCATACATCGTCTCGATAACCTTATCCAGGCAGACGCGCGGTTCGCTGGTGCGGCGCATTGCCATACGTGCGGCGTTCACGGCTTTAACTGCCGCAATGGCGTTACGTTCGATACAAGGAACCTGTACCTGACCGGCCACCGGGTCACACGTTAATCCCAGGTTATGCTCCATGCCGATTTCCGCGGCGATGCAGACCTGAGTCGGGCTACCGCCCAGCAGCTCGGCAAGCCCTGCGGCCGCCATCGAACAAGCGACGCCTACTTCACCCTGACAGCCGACTTCCGCCCCGGAAATAGAGGCGTTCATCTTGTACAGGGAACCGATGGCACCGGCGGCCAGGAAATAGCGGGCGCAGGAGTTGGCGTTTACCTGACGGATAAACTTGTCGTAATAGGCCAGAACCGCCGGAACAATTCCGCAGGCGCCGTTCGTTGGCGCGGTGACTACGCGGCCACCGGCGGCGTTTTCTTCGTTTACCGCCAGGGCGAACATATTGATCCAGTCCACAACGGCCATCGGATCTGAGTTGTTCTTATCGGTGGTGACCAGCATGCGGCGCAGCGCAGCCGCCCGACGCGGAACGCGCATTTTGCCCGGCAGCACGCCTTCGGTGGTGATACCACGTTCAATGCCGTTGCTCATCACTTCCCAGACCGCTGCGAAGTGGGCGTCGATCTCTTCCTGGCTGTGCAGGGCACGTTCGTTCTGCATCATCAGGCCGGAAAGCGACAGGCCCGTTTCACGGCAGTGTTTCTGCAGGTCCGCCGCGTTTTTGTACGGATACGGCACGCTGATTGGGTTTTCACTCTGTGCGCCAAAATGTGCTTCATCAACGATAAAGCCGCCGCCGATAGAGTAATAGGTTTGGGAATACAAAACCTTATCGCCTGCCAGCGCGGTTATACGCATGCCATTTTCGTGGAGCGCCAGGTTGTCGGCATGGAAGTTCATGCAGCAGTCCACCGGGAACTCAACTTCGTGCTGGCCGTTTGCCAGCAGCAGACGCCCGTGGGTGTTTACATCCTGAATGAAGTGCGGAATAGCATCGATATCTACGGTATCCGGCAGGTTGCCCGCCAGGCCCATGATAATCGCAATATCGGTATGGTGGCCCTTACCGGTCAGGGATAGCGAGCCATAAACGTCCACGACAACGCGGGTGACGTCGCGCAGGATCCCTTGCTCAATCAGGTCATCGGAAAACTGTTTACCGGCCTTCATTGGGCCAACGGTATGGGAGCTGGAGGGGCCAATACCAATTTTGAAAATGTCGAATACGCTAATCATAAGATTTCCCTGCGTAAGTGACTTGGGAGAAGAGAGTCGCCCAGGCGGGCGACTCTTTAGCTTGCTTAGCTGAACAGCGAGTAGAAGATAGCGGAGATTGCAATCAGACCCATCACTACAACGAATACGTTGCTGATATGGCCGCTGTACTTACGCATCGCCGGGACTTTCTGAATGGCGTACATCGGCATCAGGAACAGAATCATCGCAATAACCGGGCCGCCCAGGGTTTCAATCATCCCGAGGATGCTTGGGTTCAGGGTCGCCACTGCCCAGGTTGTCACCAGCATGAACAGCGCGGTAATTTTGTTCAGTTTACCGATTTCAATGCTTTTGCCTTTGCCGCGCAGAGACTTAATGACCATACCGTTAAAGCCTTCACGTGCGCCGAGGTAGTGGCCGAGGAAGGATTTGGTGATGGCAATCATTGCAATGATTGGTGCCATCCAGGCAATAACTGGTGCATTAAAGTGGTTCGCCAGGTAAGACAGAATAGAGATGTTCTGCGCTTTTGCCGCAGCCAGGTCGGCTGGGCTCAGGCTCAGCACGCAGCTGAACACGAAGAACATCACGGTCAGTACCATCATGATGTGAGCGCGAGCCAGGATGCTGGAGCATTTTTTCTCTGCGCCATCGCCGTACTCTTCACGCTTCGCTACCGCGAAAGAGGAGATGATCGGGGAATGGTTGAAGGAGAACACCATGACCGGAATTGCCAGCCACAGGGTCATCCACAGGCCGCTGCCGGTTGCCGGGGTTGCACTGAAGGACAGGGTTTCAAATGCCGCACCGCTCCAGTTAGGGATCAGGTACAACGCCAGAACCATCAGAGCCGCTACGAACGGGAACACCAGGATGCTCATCGCTTTGACGATCATCTGCTCGCCGAAGCGCACGATGGTCATCATGCCGACGATCAGGATCAGGGAAAGGATAGCGCGTGGTGGCGCAGTCATGCCCAACTGGTGGGTAATGAAGCTGTCCACGGTGTTGGTGATAGCCACGCTGTAAACCAGCAAAATCGGGTAGATAGCAAAGAAGTACAGCAGGGTGATCAGCTTACCTGCGCCGACACCGAAGTGCTCTTCTACAACTTCGGTGATGTCTTCGCCCGGGTTTTTACCTGAGAGTACGAAGCGGGTCATACCGCGGTGTGCGAAGAAAGTCATTGGGAAAGCCAGAATCGCCATGATGAACAGCGGGATCAGGCCACCAACGCCGGCGTTGATTGGCAGGAACAGGACGCCTGCACCGATAGCCGTGCCGTACAGGCCCAGCATCCACATGGTGTCGGTCTTGCGCCATGCGCCTTTTTTCTCAGCAGAGACAATACTGCCGGTTTGAGTGGTTTCCATTTACATCTCCAAAGGAATGTTTCGTGCAATGTTTAAAAATTCGCGGTTAAAGCGATGTGTGTGCCTTAACTGCTGAAACTAAATTCTGGCCGGGGGCGTTTTTGTAGTAGTTGTGGCCCGTAACTATCGGCGGGCGGAAAGATACATTTATGTCATCCATGTATCAGTGATCGCGATCCCAAATGCGATAATCTACGTTTGTTAAGCGACAAATCCGCATAACAGTCTGTTCATGAGTGTCAAAATGGTATTTATGGGCGCGAAGCCTAACACTTGTGGATGATGCAATAAATTAAACCTGACCAAATAACTCGGTTTTTGCCAAAGAAAGTGCGTAAAACAGCATTTTTCAACGAGTATTTACCTCAGGTCGCAATGTTTATGCTTTTAAGTGTGAGCGCAATCGATTAAATGGCTTGTGGAGGGGATAAAAATAAGGGCGACCGTTGGCCGCCCTGGAAGGTTAACGCACGATTTCGTAACAGGGGATATAGGCGCTGCCGGGCAGCTTCATACGGTGCTGGGCAACAAAGCCCTGCAGCAGGACGTCCATGCGTTTCATCATGTCCGGATCCCCGTGCAGTTTGTACGGGCCGTACTTCTCGATGGCATGAATGCCTGGTTCCTTCACGTTACCGGCAACGATGCCCGAGAAGGCCCGGCGCAGTGAGGCCGCCAGTTTTTCCGCAGGCTGATCCGGGTAAAGCTGCAGGTTAGCCATGTTTTCATGGGTTGGTTCAAACGGCATTTGCAGATCGGGTGAAATACGAATGGACCAGTTGAAGCCGTAGGCATCTCCGGTTTCACGGCGGTTCTCTTTCACCTGCGGCATCGCCTTTTTCATCAGGCGAGCGACTTCTGCTGCGTCGTCGATGATGATTTTATAATGGCGGCGCGCCTGCTCGCCCAGGGTGCTAACGATAAATTCATCCAGCACGCGGAAGTAATCAGCGCTCTCTTTCGGCCCGGTCAGGATCAGCGGTAGCACCTGATCGTGGTTGTGCGGGTTCATCAGAATGCCTAACAGGTAAAGCAGCTCTTCTGCGGTACCGACCCCGCCCGGGAAGATAATAATGCCGTGGGCAATGCGCACGAACGCCTCAAGCCGCTTTTCAATATCCGGCATGATGATCAGTTCGTTGACCAGCGGGTTAGGCGGTTCTGCGGCGATGATAGAAGGTTCCGTCAGGCCGATGAAACGCCCTTCTTTGTAGCGCTGTTGGGCGTGGCCTACGGCGGCGCCTTTCATCGGCGCTTCCATCGCACCCGGCCCGCAGCCGGTACAGATGTTCAGCTCGCGCAGGCCAAGCTGAGTGCCTACGCGGCGGGCATACAGGTATTCATTTTCGTTAATGGAGTGGCCGCCCCAGCATACCACCAGGTTAGGTGCTTCACCTACGTGAAGCGCACGGGCGTTTCGTAAAATAGAAAACACCATATTGGTGATATGAATAGAGTTTTCTTTATTCAAATGCTGAAAACGGCCTGCATTGGCGATTTGGCCGTTAACAAACAGAATATCCCGCAGGACGGCAAACAGGTTAGCCTGCAGCGCGCGGATGATTCTGCCGTCAACAAAGGCGTCTTCCGGGGGATTAATCAGTTCGAGTTTTACGCCACGTTCGCGGCGTAACACATTGATGTCAAAGTTCTGGTAACGAGAGAGCAGCTCTTTACTGCTGTCAGTTTGACTGCCGGAATTAAGGACCGCCAGTGAGCAGTTACGAAACAGTTGATACAGGTCGCTGCTGGCGGTGCGTTTAAGCATATCGACTTCCAGCTGCGACAACATATCCATTGAGCCAAGCGGGCTAATATGTGTAATCAAGTGAACTCCTTACGGAACGAAAAGTGCCGTTCTCACAGATTACAATAGCCCTGGCTTGTTCACTTTAACAACCCGTAAACCACATTCACTTTTGGCGCTGGGAGCTATTTCGCACTTATTGGCGGGTCAGGCGGCCAAAAGCGGGATGGAAATCGGTATTCGTCCGCCACGGGTTAATGTCCAGCCCGCCCCGGCGCGTGTAGCGCGCGTAAACGCTGAGCGAGTGCGGCTGACAGAAGCGCTGCAGATCATTAAAGATGCGCTCCACGCACTGCTCGTGAAACTCATTGTGGTGTCGGAAGGAGACCAGATAGCGCAGCAATTTTTCGCGGTCGATTTTCGGGCCGCGATAGCGAATTTGCACGGAGCCCCAGTCTGGCTGATGGGTTATCAGGCAGTTGGACTTCAGCAAGTGGCTAACCAGCGTCTCTTCCACGATCTCATCGCCCGCGGCCTGCTGCAGGTAATCGGCATTAAAGTCGTAGCTGTCGATGGTGATGTCTTGCTCGTCGATGCATTCTCCGCTGAAGGCTGCTATTTCCTGGCCTTCCAGCTCACGCAGGCGGAACAGCACCACGCTGACGTCGCCTTCGGCGCAGGCGCTCAGGTCGCGCTTCAGCGTTTCCTGGACGGTTTCCCAGTCTGAAAAGCGCGTCTGGTTAAAGCTGTTCAGGTAGAGCTTAAAGCTTTTTGACTCCACGAGATTCACGCTGTTGGCGTCCAGCTGCACATGGCCCACGGCAACCTGAGGCAGGCCGTTATTGTTCAGCCACGAGAGTTCGTACAGCGTCCAGATGTCGCCGCCGCTAAACGGCAGGCTGTCGGCGTGGAGGCCAAGCGGGTCACGATTAAGGCTGCGCGGTACGGCCTGCAGCAGCGATGGTTGGTATTGATCCTGATAAGCAGTGGGCTTACCCAGCGTCAGGCCACTAAGAGCCTGGTGATTTTCGTAGGACATGTTTCACCGAGATAAAGGTACAATTGGCTTTTATTGTACCCCAGCCTACGCGAGTGAGAAATTAATGAACGAAGCCGCCTTTGCCCTTAAAGAGTTTACCCGCCGTTTTTGCGACCAGTGGCAGGAGGAAACCGGAGGCTGGCCTGCCAGTGAAGCGTTATACGGCATTCCGTCGCCGTGTATTGTGACGACCACGGGGGGAGACGTTCGCTGGCAACCCCAGCCGTTTACGCCAGAAGCGGATTTAAGCGCCGTGGAGCGGGCATTGGATATTTCCCTTCAGCCTGCCGTTGAGGCGTTTTACACCACCCAGTTTGCCGGAGATATGCCCGCGGTACATGGGAATACTGCCCTGACGCTGTTGCAGGCGTGGAGTGAGGACGACTTTGTTCGTGTGCAGGAAAACCTGATTGGTCACCTGGTGACGCAGAAGCGTTTGAAGTTATCCCCGACGCTATTTTTAGCCACCACGGAAGATGAAATGGAAGTCGTTTCACTATGCAACTTGACAGGTGAAGTCGTGATTGAAAGAATCGGCACCCCGCAGCGGACCGTGCTTTCCGCCTCCCTCCCTGACTTTCTTAATGCCTTAACGCCACAGGTGATTTAGCTTTTTCGCCCAAGGTCTTGTGAGAGATCTCTTACAAGCTGTGTGAGAGATCGCTACATTTGACGGCAGATGAAAGCGACTCTCATTTATCGATGCCTTTATAAAACAATAGGTTACTTTTGTTTTAGGAAAGTTCCGAATGAAAGTTTTTGCCCGTAGCACCGCTGCATCCCTTGTCACAAGCGGGCAAATAGAGGATTCTATATTCATCGACAGGATGTCGACGTAATGAAGGAGACATTAGGATGATGTCGCTTCTTACAAAAGGAACCCGCCGGGATGGCGTACAAGGAAGGCTTCACAGATGAAGCACGGATAACTCAGGCAGAGTTAAGGGACACCTCCAGGACGGAGAATGAGAGCCGTAACAGGAGTACGGTGGGTCAGGAAGACTCAAGGATTTAGCGTCAGGATGATGTTGGACACCCATCAGGATGATGGTAGCAGGAAGCCCTGGCGATGGATTGCTGGTCAGGAGACCAGAGGACAAAGTTGTCATGGACGAGCAGGGAGCATGAAAAGTAGCCGGATTAGCTGCGAAACGAACCGGGAGCACTGTGTAAACAGTGCTCCCTTTTTTTATGCCTTTTTCACGCGCAGCGAAGAAGTGTTATTCTGTACCGCTCTTTTCCACTGACGTATGAGGTTTTCATGGAGCGCCAGACGCTGGTTCGCCGCCATTTACTCACCATTGAGCAGATCCTGCGCGATCATTCCCTCTGGCAGGGCCTGCCTCCCGATCCCTCTGCATTTGAGAGCACGCAGCCTTTCTGCATGGATACGCTGCAACCTCACGAATGGCTGCAGTGGGTACTGATCCCTCGTATGCACGCGCTCCTGGACAGCCAGCATCCTCTGCCTGAAGCCTTTGCGATCGCCCCTTATTATGAGATGGCGCTGGATGCGACGCATACCGTGCGGGAGCCCCTTCTTGCCGTGCTGCTTGAGCTGGATGCACTGTTTGACACGGAACAGGGTTGATGCTGGAGATTATTTACCAGGATGAATGGCTGGTCGCAGTGAACAAACCGTCCGGCTGGCTGGTTCACCGTAGCTGGCTGGACAGGCACGAGAAAGTCGTGGTGATGCAAACCATTCGCGACCAGATTGGCCAGCACGTTTTTACCGTTCATCGCCTCGACAGGCCAACCTCTGGCGTGCTGCTGATGGGGCTGTCCAGTGAAGTAGGCCGTCTGCTGTCACAGCAATTTGAGCAGCATCAAATGCAGAAACGCTACCATGCCGTGGTGCGTGGCTGGCTGCAGGACGAAGCCGTGCTGGATTATCCGCTGGTTGAAGAGCTGGATAAAATCGCCGATAAATTTAGCGATCAGGACAAAGGGCCACAGCCCGCAGTGACGCATTATCGCGGGCTGGCAACGGTCGAAATGCCGGTGGCGGTGGGGCGCTATTCAAGCGCGCGCTACAGCCTGGTGGAGCTTGAGCCAAAGACCGGCCGCAAACACCAGCTCCGACGCCATCTGGCGCATCTTCGCCATCCTATTATTGGCGATTCCAAACATGGTGATTTGCGCCAAAATCGCGGTGCGGCGGAGCATTTCGGTTGCCAGCGCCTGATGCTGCATGCCAGCCAGCTCTCTTTAAACCACCCTGTCACCGGGGAACCGCTGACGCTGAAAGCAGGGCTGGATGAGACCTGGATGCAAATGCTGACACAATTTGGCTGGCGTGGTCAGCTACCGGGTGTTGAAAATAGTGAGTGTGATCCGGCGAGCTGCCAGGATAAGCCTTGTCTCTAATTCTTAAGGAGTTACCGATGGCCGAAGTGGGTATTTTTGTAGGTACGATGTACGGCAATGCGCTGCTGGTGGCGGAAGAAGCCGAAACCATTCTGAAAAAACACGGCCATCAGGCAAAAGTGTTTGAAGATCCTGACCTGACCGAGTGGCAATACTACCGCAACCATTATGCGCTGGTGGTAACGTCCACGACCGGGCAGGGCGATCTGCCGGACAGCATTGTCCCGTTGTTCCAGGCCATAAAAGATCAGCTGGGTTACCAGCCTGAGCTGCATTATGGATTGATTGCGCTGGGCGACAGTAATTACGACCACTTCTGCGGCGGCGGCAAGCAGTTTGACGCTTTATTGCAGGAGCAGGGCGCAACCCGTATCGCAGAGGTTTTGACGATTGACGCCAATGATCATCCAGAGCCTGAAGTGGTTTCCGGCCCGTGGGTTGAGCAGTGGGCAACGTTACTGAAGTAAGTGAAAGCTGGGTGGGTAAGCGGCGCATACCCACCCAGAAAAGATCTTAATTAAGCGGCTGCTCGTGCTCGCGGCGGTAGGCGCCGGGAGAGGTGTTGAACCGTTTTCCGAACGTGCGGGTAAAAGATTGCTGCGAATCAAAGCCGTAGCGCACTGAGATATCGAGAATTTTGTCCTCGGTATTTTTCAGATCTTCTGCCGCTAACTGCAATTTACGTTCGCGAATGTAGGCGCCGAGGCTCTTCCCCGCCCAGTCTGAGAACATCCGCTGCAGGTACCACTTCGAGTAGCCGGACTGCCTGGCGACTTCTTCAATACGCAGCGGGCGCTGCATATTGCCATCGACCCACTCAAGCAGAGATTCCATAAAATCTTTAGGCATGGACATATCACCTCCTTCTACATCTTGCTCATTCGATAATTGATAAATCTATTCCCACCAGGCATCGAAGGCCTGACGCGATTGACTGACTTCCAGTATTTGCCCCATTTCCGGCGTTAGTAGCTGATAGCTGCGGCCTGCACTGGCGGTTGCTATACGACGGAAAGGCTCGTCCCAGCTGTGATTCGCCAAAGCAAACCGGCCAGCATGCCCCGGCACCATGGTTTTGGCTCGCAGTTCTTCCGTCGCCTGAGCCGCTTCTTCCGACATCATGTGGATGTACTTCCAGCCTTCGTCGTACTGGCCGTTTTCCATGATAGCGAGATCGATATCGCTAAACTGTTCGCCAATTTGCCTGAAGTGCGGGCCGTAGCCGGTGTCGCCGCTGTAGTAAACTTTTCGCTGTGGCGTGACGAACATAAAGCTTGCCCATAGCGTTTTGTTGCCGGTTAATCCGCGGCCAGAGAAGTGACGGGCCGGCAGGGCGTGGACTGTTAACTCGTTATCAATAGAAACTTTTTCCTGCCAGTCGAGCTCGTGGATGAGCGCAGGATCGAAGCCCCAGGCTTCAAAATGCGCGCCAACGCCAAGTGGCGTGACGATCTGTTTAATCTTTGGCTTCAGCGCACGCAGCGTTGGGTAGTCCAGGTGATCCCAGTGATCGTGAGAGATGACCAGGGTGTCAATGTCCGGCATATCTTCCGCTCGCCACGGGTAATCGCCCGCGAACGCTTTGTTCAGGAAGGCGAACGGTGCGGCGTAGTGGCTGAATACAGGATCGATAAGAATGCGCTTGCCGCCGAGCTGGATAAACCAGGAGGAATGGCCGAGCCACACTACCAGATCCTGCTGTTTATCAAGCTTAGCCAGATCGGTTTTGATCAGCGGCAGAGGACGATCGGGTTTTACCGTATCTGGCCGGGCGAAAAAGAAATCCCACAGCGCAGCAATGCGACCGCGTTTGTCGGTCATCATTGGCGTCTCCTGCTGATTGTGGAACTTGCCGTCGCGGTACTGGGGCGATTGCTGGATGCGCTCAAGACGGCTGCCCTGCGGCAATTTGCCAAATTCAGTCATCGGGAACAGCGCAACGCTAGTGGCAGTAAGGCCTAATAACATAATCACGACCATGAATTTTAGGGTTAACGAACGCTTGCCAGAATGCGCGGCAGCCATAAAAGATTCTCTTAGAAACTGTGCGGGTAATATTGCTATTGAGTGAGTAAACACTCATTATAGGCAGGCAAGGTCAACCGTCAACAAAATTTACGGTATGATAAAGAACATGACATTCAGCGATCGCGGCGTACCCGATGGCTGAAACCCTATCCATTCAGATAACTGGCTTGTGAGGAACCGTGGCTCGTCCAAAAAGTGAAGATAAACGATTAGCATTACTCGATGCGGCAACCGACGCGATAGCGGAGCTGGGATTAGGGGCGGCGACCTCTTTAATTGCCAGAAAGGCGGGGGTAGCCGAAGGGACATTGTTCCGTTATTTTCCCACCAAAGACGAGTTGCTGAACGCCGTTTATCTCCATCATAAGCAAGATCTTGGCAACGAGCTGATGAAAACCTATGACCGACATGCGCCCAGCAAAGAGCGCTCGAGAACGGTGTGGGGAAATTACATCGACTGGGGGCTGGTGAACGTCAATGCCCGCAAAGCGATGCGCCAGCTGGCGGTCTCCGGCAAGATCACGCCTGAAACGATGGAGCAGGTTTATCAGGCTTACCCTGATCTGCGCGATCTGTCGAAAGAGTGCGTGACTAACGAGGTGCTGACCGGCATTGAATCGGCATTTGCTGACGCCATTTTCTTTGGCCTGGCCGAAACCACGATGGAATTTGCCGGACGCTACCCTTCACGCAGGGATGAATACAAATCTGCCGGGTTTGACGTGATGTGGCGCGGAATGACTAAAGGCTAGTATGTTTGCTAAACGCGAGGAGGGAGCCGATTCCCTCTTCGCACCTGACTTACGTTCAAATCTGATACTTCTTCGCTTCCCGTGCGACATTGTCCATCTCATCCAGGAGTTCCAGAATTTCAGGCTCCATCTCCTCCGGCGATACACCGTGGCGCAGCTCGTGCTCCAGCGTCTGGCAGAGCTTTTTCATGCGCGGAACGCCGCTGTAACTGCAGCTCCCGTGCAGTTTGTGCACAATGTCAATCAACCCTTCGGGCTTATCGCCCACCAGCTGTTCTTCGAGGACATTTCTCACCTGCGGCAGAAACTCCAGCAGCATTTCAAGCATCTCTCGGGCGAGATCGGCTTTGTTGGCGGCCTGACGCAGCGCCAGATTCCAGTCCAGCGTTTTATTGATGTTGATCGCCGGTGGCACGGGCTCTTCCTGCTGAACGGGTAGCTGGCCGATGCTGCCCGGATGGTAGCGCATCAGCAGGCGATGCAGTTTTTCTTCTTCAATCGGCTTGGCGAGATAATCGTTCATGCCCGCGCTCATGAGCTTCTCTTTTTGCCCCGCCAGCGCGTGCGCGGTGACAGCAATCACCGGAGTTTGCTGGTGGTGCGGCAACTGGCGAATCAGCTCACAGGCGCGGATGCCATCCATTTCCGGCATCTGAATGTCCATCAGGATAATGTCGATGTTCATTTGCCGGGCGCGCTCCAGCGCCTGAGTGCCGCTTTCACACAGTACAACTTGCTGAACTCTGTCTTCCAGTAAAGCGCCGATCAGCTTCAGGTTGGCCGGGTTATCGTCCACCGCCATGACGGCCATCGGCAGCTTATCGCTATGCTCAACGAACGGCAGGGCCAGATTAGCTTTCGGGCAGCTTTCCAGCAGCATCGGGAACAAGCGCGTAGAGGTAATCGGTTTTAACAGGCAGCCCGCCACGCCCTGACGTTTCAGCTCTTCTGCGCCCACCTGGGTATGGCAGGGCAGTGCCAAAATCAGGCAATCTGCCATGGTGACTGCTTTCGCGAGCTTAGGGTTCGCCAGCGTGAGCGTTTCAGTAAATGTGACGGGAATTCCGCACAGCAAAATATCATAGTGCTCATCGGGCAGCCCGGAGAGCGACGGGCTGTGCACCACTTCCAGCGGTGTGTTTTGCAGTAAATTCAGGGTGCTCTGTGCGGCGGTGGTGTTTGGCTCGACATAGCCCAGGCGTTTGCCCGCCAGCTTGTCCAGTACCTGCCTGTCGTTCACGGCGTTCGGGTTCAGGTCAAGGCTGATGTGGAACCAGAACGTTGAGCCCCGATTAGGCTTGCTGTGGAAGGAGATATCGCCGCCCATTTCGTTCACCAGTTTCTGGGTGATAACCAGCCCCAGTCCGGTGCCACCGTGGCGGCGTGAAATACTGGCATCCGCCTGACGGAAAGCCTGGAAGAGACGAGATTGTTCCTGCTCAGGAATGCCGATGCCGGTGTCGTGGATCTGCATTTCAATCTGAACTTTGTTGTTCCCTTCCGCCCGTTTTTCCACGAGCAGGTCGATGTTGCCGGTTTCGGTGAATTTAATCGCGTTGCCTACCAGATTCGTGACCACCTGCTGCAGGCGCAGTGGGTCGCCAATGACGTTATCCGGCACGTCATTTTTGATGTTTAGCGTCAGCTCAAGGCCTTTGTCGTGGGCGGAATGTGCCAGCAGAGTCACCACCTCATCCAGGGTGTTGCGCAGCGGGAATGGAATGGATTCCAGCAGCAGCTTGCCTGCTTCTAATTTGGAGAAGTCCAGCACGTCGTTAATGATGGTGAGTAAGTTGTTGGCCGAACGTTCAATCGTGTAAAGATGGTCTCGCTGGGTCGGCGTCAGGTCGGTTTTTAAAGCCAGACGAGTGAAGCCAATGACGCCGTTTAGCGGCGTGCGTAGCTCGTGAGACATGTTTGCCAGAAACTCAGATTTTATACGGGCGGCTTCCTGGGCCCGCTTCTTGGCAAGATCGAGCTCCACGTTCTGAATTTCCATCTGCTCAAGGGTTTCACGCAGATCGGATGTGGCCTGATCGACGTTGTGCTGCATCTCTTCGTGATACGCGGTCAGAGACATTGCCATCGAGTTGATGCCGTTTTTCAGCATATCCAGCTCGCCCAGCATAAACCCTTCCACGCGGCTATCGAGCTGCCCGCGGCGAATGCGATCCACGGTATTCACCATATTGCGGATCGGCCCTGTTACGTCACGCATCAGGCGATAGGCAAACAGCATCGCAATACCGATACAGAACAGCATCATCAATGTGGAGATGAAGATCTCGCGGTACTGCTGCAGACGAACTGATTTGAGATCCAGCTCCATGGCGACGTAACCGAGGGTGCTGTTGCTCTGTTTGACGTTGGTTTCAGCGGATTCATCCGGCGAATATCTTTCGGAAATGATCGGCATTCGCAGGATCATAATGTCGCCTGCTCGGGTCACGGTGAGATCTTTCGGGGGCTTTTCCCCGTCAGGTAGCTTCAGGCGAGCGGCGTTATGCTGAAAATTAGAGGTGACGAACAGCTTGTTACTGTCATCGTAAATCGAAATGCCACGCACGATATCCGAATGGCGGCGGTGCAGCACGCTGACCAACTGGCGAATCGACTCCCGGCTGTGGAAGTTCATGCCGTACTCGCTGGAGACCGCCAGCGGCTCAATAATACTGGCGCCGGCATCTTCCAGCTGGCGCTGTAAGTCATTGTAACGATGGACAACGAAAAAGATGCTGAGCAGCAAACCGACCAAAAGCGTCGGGGCCAGAATCAGGATCATCATACGTGCGCGCAGGCTGTAGTTGGTCATGGGGTTCCGATATGGGACAATAAAAGCAACAGTGACATTTGAGAACACATCTACTTACATCATGGCGCAATTCTACTCTGCAAAGCGACGCGATACGAATCGTGAATTATTTACCGTGACGGTAACCGACCTTGATCCGTTCGGTCAGGGCGTCGCGCGTCATAAAGGCAAGGCGCTGTTTATTCGCGGCGCGCTACCCGGCGAACAAGTTGAGGTTCGCATTACCGAAGATAAGCGTAGCTACGCTCAGGCAGAGGTAAAGCGCCGTTTAAACGACAGCTCAGAGAGGGTGAAGCCGGGCTGCCCGCATTTTGGCGTTTGCGGCGGCTGCCAGCAGCAGCACGCGAGCGTGGCGCTGCAACAAGCGGCGAAGTCTAAAGCCCTTGGGCGCATGATGGGCGAAAGGGAACATCCTCGTCAGGTGGATGAAATTATCTCTGCCGCCCCATGGGGATATCGCCGCCGCGCGCGGCTGGGGTTGAATTACCAGCCCCGCACACAGACCTTACAGATGGGCTTTCGTAAGGCGAGTGATAAAGCGCTGGTGGATATTCATCGTTGCCCCGTGCTGGCGCCCCGGCTTGAAGCATGCCTGGAACCTTTGCGCCAGTGCTTGTCTGAATTAAGTATTGTTAACCGGCTGGGGCACGTTGAGCTGGTTCTGGCCGACGGTGGGCCGTTGATGGTGCTGCGTCATTTGGCACCGCTCAGCAAGGATGACCGGGAAAAACTGGAACAGTTTTCGCATTCCCATGGGGTGGCATTGTACCTTGCACCGGACAGCGACAGCCTGGAATCGTTGGCGGAGGAAGAGCCCTGGTATCATTCAGACGGGCTACGCTTAACCTTTAGTCCGCGTGATTTTATCCAGGTCAACGACGCGGTGAATCAGCAAATGGTGGCGCGGGCGATCGAGTGGTTGGAGGTGCAGCCAGAGGATCGGGTGCTAGATTTGTTCTGCGGAATGGGGAATTTTACCCTGCCGTTGGCAAAACGAGCCGCGGCGGTGGTGGGCGTTGAAGGCGTAGCTGCGCTGGTCGCGAAAGGTGAATATAATGCTCAGCGTAATTCGCTGAAAAACGTGACATTCTTTCATGAAAACCTGGAAGACGACGTGACGCGTCAGCCGTGGGCGCAACAAGGATTTACTAAAATATTGCTCGATCCGGCGCGTGCCGGTGCGGCGGGAGTTATGCAGCACGTCATCAAACTGGCCCCAAGCCGCGTGGTGTACGTTTCCTGCAACCCCACCACGCTTGCGCGTGACAGTGAAGCGTTACTGGCCGCCGGGTATCACATTAAGCGACTGGCAATGCTCGATATGTTCCCCCACACCGGGCATCTGGAGTCTATGGCGCTCTTTGAGCGTAATTGAAAGGGTTAATCAGGCACATTGGCCTGAGTGTTAGCCCGACAGGAGAGGATAATGGTTGCGGTAAGAAGTGCACATCTCAACAAAGCTGGCGAATTTGCGCCCGAAAAATGGATTGCAAGCCTCGGGATTTCCAACCAGCAGTCGTGTGAACGCTTAGCCGAAACCTGGGCGTATTGTGAACGCCAGACCAAAGGACATCCTGACGCTGAATTACTGCTGTGGCGCGGCGTGGAGATGGTCGAAATACTCTCGATGCTGAGTATGGACAACGATACGCTCCGTGCGGCGCTGCTGTTCCCGCTGGCGGATGCAGGCGTGGTCAGCGAAGAGGTGATGCTGGAAAGCGTCGGTAAGCAGGTGGTTACGCTGATTCACGGCGTGCGCGACATGGACGCGATTCGCCACCTGAAAGCGACCCACAACGACTCTGTTTCTTCCGACCAGGTGGATAACGTTCGCCGTATGCTGCTGGCTATGGTGGATGATTTCCGCTGCGTGGTCATTAAGCTTGCGGAACGTATCGCCCATCTGCGCGAAGTGAAAGACGCGCCGGAAGATGAGCGCGTGCTGGCGGCCAAAGAATGTACCAACATATACGCGCCGCTGGCGAACCGCCTCGGCATTGGCCAGCTCAAGTGGGAGCTGGAAGATTACTGCTTCCGCTACTTACACCCGGCGGAATATAAGCGTATCGCGAAACTGCTGCACGAGCGCCGGATCGATCGCGAACACTACATCGACGATTTTGTCGCCACGCTGCGTGCCTCTATGAAAGAGGATGGCGTGAAAGCCGAAGTGTATGGCCGCCCGAAACATATCTATAGCATCTGGCGCAAAATGCAGAAAAAACACCTCGCGTTTGATGAGCTGTTTGACGTGCGTGCGGTGCGTATTGTTGCCGAGCGCCTGCAGGACTGCTACGCGGCGCTGGGGATAGTGCATACTCACTTCCGCCATTTGCCGGATGAGTTTGACGACTACGTGGCCAACCCTAAACCAAATGGCTATCAGTCCATTCACACCGTGGTGCTTGGCCCGAACGGTAAAACCATAGAGATTCAGATCCGCACCAAACAGATGCATGAAGAATCTGAACTGGGCGTGGCTGCGCACTGGAAGTACAAAGAGGGCAATGCGCGTAGCGGTAGTTCTGGCCATGAAGACCGCATTGCGTGGCTGCGCAAGCTTATCGCCTGGCAGGAAGAAATGTCCGACTCCGGCGAAATGCTCGACGAAGTACGCAGCCAGGTCTTTGACGACCGCGTGTATGTGTTTACGCCGAAAGGGGACGTGGTTGACCTGCCGGCGGGTTCAACGCCGCTGGACTTTGCCTACCACATTCACAGCGATGTCGGGCACCGCTGTATCGGGGCGAAGATCGGCGGGCGTATTGTGCCGTTTACCTATCAACTGCAAATGGGCGACCAGATAGAAGTTATCACCCAGAAGCAGCCGAACCCGAGCCGCGACTGGTTGAACCCAAACCTGGGATATATCACCACCAGCCGCGGGCGCGCGAAGATCCACAACTGGTTCCGTAAGCAGGACCGGGACAAGAACATTCTTGCCGGCCGCCAGATCCTGGACGATGAAATAGAGCATCTGGGCATTAGCCTGAAAGAGGCTGAGAAAACGCTACTGCCGCGCTACAACTTCAATGAAATTGAAGAGCTGCTGGCGGCTATCGGCGGCGGGGACATTCGTCTCAACCAGATGAGTAACTATCTGCAGGCGCAGTTTAATAAGCCAAGCGCCGAAGAGCAGGATGCCGCCGCACTGCGCCAACTGACGCAGAAAACCTACTCCCCGCCGCAGTCGCGCAGTAAAGACAACGGCCGCGTAGTCGTTGAGGGCGTAGGGAATCTGATGCACCACATCGCCCGCTGCTGCCAGCCGATACCGGGGGATGAAATCGTTGGCTTTATCACGCAGGGACGTGGGATTTCGATTCACCGAGCGGACTGTGACCAGCTGGCCGAGCTGCAATCCCACGCGCCGGAACGTATCGTCGATGCTGTCTGGGGGGAAAGCTACTCCAGCGGTTATTCGCTAGTGGTTCGCGTCACGGCGAACGATCGCAGCGGCCTGCTGCGCGATATCACAACAATTCTGGCGAACGAAAAGGTCAACGTGCTTGGCGTGGCCAGCCGCAGCGATACGAAGCAGCAGCTGGCTACCATCGACATGACCATCGAGATCTATAACCTGCAGGTGCTTGGGCGGGTGTTGGGCAAACTCAACCAGGTGCCGGACATTATCGATGCCCGCAGGCTGCACGGCTAAGATATTGGCTCCTCACCCCGACCCTCTCCCCAAAGGGGAGAGGGAGAGCAACCATATTCAATTCAGTTGTGCTTCCCAAAGGCTGAGGGCGAACAATTCTACTCGATCCAATGCCTTCTCCCTTGTAGGGCGATGGCTAGGGTGAGGGTAAAAAAACAAGGAATAACAATGACTCAAATCGACCGCCTGCTCGGGATCATGCAACGCCTGCGTGACCCTGAAAACGGCTGCCCGTGGGATCGCGAACAAACTTTTGCCACTATCGCCCCTTACACTCTCGAAGAGACCTATGAAGTGCTCGACGCCATTAATCGCGAAGACTTTGACGATCTGCGTGGGGAACTGGGTGACTTGCTGTTCCAGGTCGTGTTTTACGCCCAGATGGGGCAGGAAGAAGGGCGCTTTAATTTTGAAGATATCTGTCAGGGTATCAGCGACAAGCTCGAGCGCCGCCACCCGCATATCTTTGCTGACGGAGACGCGGCAACCAGCGGTGAAGTGCTGGCGAGATGGGAGAAAATTAAAATCGAAGAGCGCGCGCAGAAGGCTCAGCATTCGGCGCTGGACGATATTCCCGACGCCTTGCCTGCGTTAATGCGTGCGCAAAAAATCCAAAAGCGCTGCTCGAACGTCGGCTTTGACTGGAAAACGCTTGGCCCGGTGCTGGATAAAGTGCACGAAGAGATCGACGAGGTGATGTTTGAGGCCCAGCAGGCCGTGGTGGATGAGGCCAAACTGGAAGAAGAAGTGGGCGATTTATTGTTCGCTACCGTCAATCTGGCTCGCCATTTGGGCACCAAAGCGGAAGTGGCGTTACAAAAAGCTAACCGAAAATTCGAAGCTCGTTTCCGAAAAGTGGAGGCGATTATCGCCGCTCAGGGGCTGACCATGGAGCAGGCTGGACTGGAAATTATGGAAAAGGCCTGGCAAGAAGTTAAACGCCAGGAAACTGATATCTAAAGCGTTTTTGCTACCAGCCGCACTTTTTAGCGCTTTTTATTTAACAAGCGATTGATTTGCGTCAAAAACATTTATCACGGAAGGGCTATTTTCTTAGCCTGACTGTGGTGCCGGGTTGATTTCCGGGGAACAGAATGAATGTTTGTGGCGCCCATGCTGTTCGGGTATACTACTTTCCCGTCCTGGTTATTCCATCGTCTTTAAACCTAACTTCTCAGGTTCAGCATGACAACGAACTATATTTTTGTGACCGGCGGGGTCGTTTCCTCTCTGGGTAAAGGCATTGCCGCAGCCTCCCTCGCAGCTATTCTTGAAGCCCGTGGCCTCAACGTATCCATCATGAAACTCGATCCGTACATCAACGTCGATCCGGGTACCATGAGCCCTATTCAACACGGGGAAGTGTTCGTTACCGAAGACGGCGCTGAAACCGACCTGGATCTGGGTCACTACGAACGCTTTATCCGTAACAAGATGAGCCGCCGTAACAACTTCACCACCGGCCGTATCTACTCTGACGTCCTGCGTAAAGAGCGCCGTGGTGACTATCTTGGCGCGACCGTGCAGGTTATCCCGCACATCACCAACGCCATTAAAGAACGTATTCTGGAAGGCGGCGAAGGCCACGACGTAGTGCTGGTTGAAATCGGCGGCACCGTCGGTGACATCGAGTCCCTGCCGTTCCTTGAAGCGATTCGCCAGATGGCGGTAGAAGTGGGCCGTGAGCACACCCTCTACATGCATCTGACGCTGGTGCCTTACATGGCCGCAGCCGGCGAAGTGAAAACCAAGCCGACTCAGCACTCCGTAAAAGAACTGCTCTCCATTGGTATCCAGCCAGACGTGCTTATCTGCCGTTCTGACCGCGTTGTACCGGCCAACGAACGTGCAAAAATTGCATTGTTCTGTAACGTCCCGGAGAAAGCGGTAATCTCTCTGAAAGACGTCGATTCTATCTATAAAATTCCAGGCCTGTTGAAATCACAGGGGCTGGACGATTATATTTGTAAACGATTCAGCTTGAACGCGCCGGAAGCCAATCTGGCAGAATGGGAACAGGTTATCTATGAAGAAGCCAACCCAACGGGCGAAATCACCATCGGTATGGTCGGTAAGTACATTGAACTGCCGGATGCCTATAAGTCGGTGATTGAAGCGCTGAAACACGGCGGGCTGAAAAACCGTCTGACCGTGAACATCAAGCTGATTGATTCACAGGATGTTGAAACCCGTGGCGTTGAGCTGCTGAAAGGTCTGGATGCGATTCTGATCCCTGGCGGCTTCGGCTATCGTGGCGTTGAGGGCAAGATTGCCACCGCACGCTATGCCCGTGAAAACAACATCCCATACCTCGGTATTTGCCTGGGTATGCAGGTTGCCCTTATCGAGTTCGCCCGTAACGTGGCGGGCATGGATAACGCCAACTCCACTGAATTTGTGCCAGACTGTAAGTACCCTGTGGTGGCATTGATCACCGAGTGGCGCGATGAAGAAGGCAACGTTGAAGTGCGCAGCGAGAAGAGCGATCTGGGCGGGACTATGCGCCTCGGCGGCCAGCAGTGTCAACTGACCGACGGCAGCCTGGTTCGTCAGATGTACGGTGAGCCAACAATCGTTGAACGCCATCGCCATCGCTATGAAGTCAACAACATGCTGTTGAAACCGATTGAAGCAGCTGGTTTACGTGTTGCAGGTCGTTCCGGTGATGACCAACTGGTAGAAATCATCGAGGTGCCAAACCATCCATGGTTTGTTGCCTGCCAGTTCCACCCGGAATTCACTTCGACTCCGCGTGACGGGCACCCACTGTTTGCAGGCTTCGTGAAAGCCGCCGGTGAGTACCAGAAACGCCAGGCGAAGTAAGCAGAGTTAGAACGGCAACGCGCGACATTATCGCGCGTTGTTTGTCTGGAGTTTTAGTTTAACGTTGTGACTTGAGGAAAACCTATATGTCCAAAATTGTGAAAGTGATCGGTCGTGAAATCATCGACTCCCGCGGTAACCCGACTGTTGAAGCCGAAGTTCACCTGGAAGGCGGTTTCGTTGGTCTGGCGGCTGCACCATCAGGTGCTTCTACCGGTTCCCGCGAAGCTCTGGAACTGCGCGATGGCGACAAATCTCGTTTCATGGGTAAAGGCGTACTGAAAGCTGTTGCTGCGGTTAACGGCCCGATCGCTGAAGCTGTGCTTGGCAAAGATGCTAAAGACCAGGCTAACATCGATAAGATCATGATCGATCTGGATGGCACCGAGAACAAATCCAAGTTTGGCGCAAACGCCATTCTGGCTGTTTCTCTGGCTGCTGCTAAAGCTGCTGCTGCCTCTAAAGGCCTGCCGCTTTACGCTCACATCGCTGAACTGAACGGCACCCCAGGCAAATTCTCTATGCCTCTGCCAATGATGAACATCATCAACGGCGGCGAGCACGCTGACAACAACGTTGATATTCAGGAATTCATGATTCAGCCTGTTGGCGCGAAAACCCTGAAAGAAGCGGTGCGTATCGGTTCTGAAGTGTTCCACAACCTGGCAAAAGTACTGAAGTCCAAAGGCATGAACACTGCTGTAGGTGACGAAGGTGGCTACGCGCCTAACCTGGGTTCCAACGCAGAAGCGCTGGCTGTAATCGCTGAAGCGGTTAAAGCAGCAGGCTACGAGCTGGGCAAAGATGTTACCCTGGCAATGGACTGTGCAGCGTCTGAGTTCTACAAAGACGGCAAATACGTTCTGGCTGGCGAAGGCAACAAAGCGTTCACCTCCGAAGAGTTCACTCACTTCCTGGAAAACCTGACCAAAGATTACCCAATCGTTTCTATCGAAGACGGTCTGGACGAATCTGACTGGGCTGGTTTCGCATACCAGACCAAAGTCCTGGGTGACAAAATCCAGCTGGTTGGTGACGATCTGTTCGTAACCAACACCAAGATCCTGAAAGAAGGTATCGAAAAAGGTATCGTTAACTCCATCCTGATCAAATTCAACCAGATCGGTTCCCTGACCGAAACTCTGGCTGCGATCAAAATGGCTAAAGATGCTGGCTACACTGCGGTTATCTCTCACCGTTCTGGCGAAACCGAAGATGCGACCATCGCTGACCTGGCTGTGGGCACCGCTGCTGGTCAGATCAAAACTGGTTCTATGAGCCGTTCTGACCGCGTTGCTAAGTACAACCAGCTGATTCGTATCGAAGAAGCTCTGGCTGCACAGGGCACCCCAGCTCCGTTCAACGGTCTGAAAGAAGTTAAAGGTCAGTAAGTTCTTACTGCTGCTCTAAACTTTGAAAAACCCGCTTCGGCGGGTTTTTTTTACTTTACGAAAACCTTTCAGCGGCCTGGGATAACGCGTTAATTGGGCTTACATCATTACCCCGGTCATCGTCACACGAGCCCTTATCGTATCACCGGCGATAAAGCTTATGCTTTAAGAGCAGGCCGGTTCAACCCACCAGCGCCGAACCGACCCTCGTTGACTAATCCAGAGCTGAAATGGCGTCTACAAAACGGCGGGTGATTTGCTGTGGACGAGTAATCGCCCCACCCACCACTACTGCATAAGCCCCCAGAGCCAGGCAATGTGCCGCCATTTCCGGCGTGTCTACATTCCCTTCGGCGATAACAGGCACGTCAACGGCGCTCACGACCTCGCGTAAGAAACGGCAGTTATCGGCCGCAAGAATTTGCCCTTTGCTTTCCGGCGTATAGCCGTGCAGGGTCGTCCCCACGCAGTCAAAACCGAGTTTCGCCGCCTGTCGGGCTTCTTCAACTGTGGCAATATCCGCCATCAGGAGCAAATCCGGATAACGCTGGCGAATCGCTGCCACCAGCTCTGACAATGTGTGCTCACCCGGCCGCTGGTGGCCGGTGGCGTCGAGAGCAATCATCGCCGGCTCTGCCGCCATAAGCTCATCAACTTCTTTCAAGGTTGGCGTGATGTAAACATCACTCCCTGGATAATCCCGTTTGATGATGGCAATCACCGGTAAATCTATGGTTTCTATAATCGTTTGTACGTCAATGAGGCTGTTAGCACGAATAGCCGCGGCGCCGCCCTGAAGGGCTGCTAACGCCATACGAGACATAATAAACGGGCTGTGGAGGGGTTCATTTTCCAACGCCTGGCAGGAGACGATAAGCTTCCCCTGCACCTGCGACAACATGGAGGGTTTCATAAGGCGAGTAGCTCCTCTACTTCATTTTTGATGATGGTAACGTGGGGCCCGTAAATCACCTGGACGCCCTTGCCGCGAACAATAACGGCGCGTGCTCCCGTTTGTTTCAGTAAGACCTCATCGACCAGGTCTCCGTTGTTCAGGGTCACACGAAGCCTGGTCGCGCAACAGTCCAGTTCAGCAATGTTCTCTTTGCCCCCCAGCGCGGTAATGATCTGCTGTGACCGCTCGCTGGCGTTGACTTCCAGAGCTTCCGTCGCACCATCTTCACGGCCCGGCGTTTTGAAATTGAAGCGGGTGATAACAAAGCGGAAGGTGAAGTAGTAGAGGAAGAACCAGGGAATACCGACCATTGGCACATACAGCCAGTGCGTTTTTGCCTCGCCCTGCAGCACGCCGAACAGGATGAAATCGATAAAACCACCTGAGAATGTCTGGCCGATCGTAATGTGCAGAATATGCGCGATCATGAAGGCCAGGCCGTCGAACACCGCATGGATGACGTACAACACAGGAGCAATAAACAGGAATGAAAACTCAATCGGCTCGGTGATACCGGTGAGGAAGGACGTCAGCGCCGCCGAAAGCAGCAGCCCCGCGACCCGCTTGCGGTTTTCTGGTTTAGCCGTGTGGTACATCGCCAGACAGGCGCCCAGCAGGCCAAACATCATGGTAATAAACCGGCCTGACATAAAGCGCGCAGTCCCGATGTAAAACTGTTGAGTATTCGGGTCGGCCAGTTGGGCAAAGAAGATACGCTGCGTGCCTTCTACCAGATGGCCATTAATCATTTCACTCCCGCCCAGCGCCGTGGTCCAGAATGGCAGGTAAAAAATATGGTGCAGGCCGAACGGGCCAAGCATACGCAGCACAAACCCGTAGATGAAGGTACCCAAATAGCCGGTAGCATCTACCAGGCCACCCATACCAAAGATAAGCTTTTGGAAATGCGGCCAGACAATCATCATCACCGCCCCCGCCAGAATCGCCGCCAGGGAACTGATAATGGGGATAAATCGTGAGCCGCCGAAGAAGCCGAGGAACTGAGGTAGCGCAATTTTGTTATAGCGGTTGTGCAGCCCCGACGTAATTAGCCCGATAACGACACCCCCGAACACGCCAGTTTCCAGCGTCTGAATACCGAGAGCCATTCCCTGCCCGACAGCGCCTGGATTCGATGAGGCAAGAGTTCCTGTCAGGGTTAGCAGGGCATTAATGGTGGCATTCATTACCAGATAGGCCAGCAGAGCGGCCAGTCCGGCAGTGCCTTTGTCTCCCTTTGCCAGTCCTACTGCTATCCCCACGGCGAACAGCACCGCCAGGTTTGCAAACACGATCGATCCTGCGCTGGCCATGATGGTGAAAATGCCCTGTAGCCAGGCAATATCAAGAAACGGGTAGGCCTTGACCGTATTAGGGTTAGACAGTGCGCCGCCTATCCCCAGGAGCAAACCGGCTGCGGGCAACACCGCAATGGGCAGCATGAACGATTTACCGAACCGCTGTGCTTTTTCAAACCAGCCTCCGGAAGAGGCTCCGCTAAACGCTGACATAAATTTTCCTCTCGACAAATTATTATGGTGAAAATTTTTATCATAATTGAATTTGTGATCTGAAAATTATTATCGGAATACCGATCGCCATCACAAATAATCGAATATGCTGGCGCTGTTGGACCGCTTTCCGCCACACTATGCAGAGTTGATTCAGTAAGGCGGACGAGTGTTGATGACGGACAATGAGAATATTTTGCTGCACCTGCGGCAGGGGCTGCCGGGCTACAGTCCGACGCTGCAAAAGCTGGGGGATTTCATTCTGACCCAGCCGCAAAAAGTGCTGTACCTGACCATCACGGAGCTGGCAAAAGAAAGCGATACCAGCGAGGCCAGCGTGACGCGTCTTTGCCGTAATCTGGGCTGCAAGGGCTATACCGAATTTAAAATGGCGGTGGCGCTTGATGTTCAGCAGGGGCAGCCTCAGGCAGTCTCACAAGGGGACAGCATTGATGAGCTGGTACAGGAGTCCGTCCAGGCCCTCATCGATACCGGAAAATTGATAAACCGCGAGGCGCTCAGGCACGCGGGTCTGGCATTACATGAAGCATCATCCGTACAGATTTACGGCGTTGCCGCCAGCGCTATTATTGGGGATTACCTGCATTACAAATTGCTGCGCCTGGGGAAATCTGCCCAGCTGTTTAGCGATATGCATCGGGCCGCGATGAACGCCGCTACGCTGGCGGAGCAGGATTTAGCCATCGTTATTTCCAGCTCTGGTTCAACCAAAGACCTGCTTCATGCGGTGAAAATTGCCAAAAAACGCCACGCTCGGGTCATTCTCTTGAGCAATACGCTGCGTAGCCCGCTGGCAGATTTAGCCGACCTGTTGCTCGTCGCCGCCAAACCTGAAGGGCCTCTGAGCGCCGGTTCGCTAAACGCTAAAGTTGGCGCCATGCTGCTGGTCGAAGTACTGGTTAATGAGCTGATCACCCACGGTAGCCATTACGCACAGGCCAGCCAGCAGACCGCCAGCGCAACCCTGCCGCTGCTGATCTAGCCTGCGTCAGGATCTCATTAACGCGCTCCGGTTTGCCGCCGGGAGCGCAGGGCGATAGAGGCTTAAAAATACGGGAGGAGGCCGGGAGTCCCCGGCCTTTTTTTACAGCGAGCGGATCACTTCCCGCAGCAGGCGAACCCGAGGTTCGATACTGCTCAGCTCCAGATATTCGGAAGGGGAATGGAAACCGGCGCCTACGGGGCCAAATCCGTCCAGGGAAGGTACACCAAGGGCCGCCGTGTGGTTGGCGTCCGAGCCACCACCCACCGCCTGCCAGCGGACTTCCACGTCGACAGCCTCGCCGGCTTTTTCCACCAGCTTCATCAGTTTTTCCGTTTCGGCAGAAGGCGCCATGGCGGGCGTTTGCGCCTGCTGTTCGACGGTGGTTAACACCTCGGGCTCGAACTGGCGCTGGCTGAACGACTGAATGGCCTCGTTAACCCGCAGATATTCATCATTATCATTGAAGCGGAGATCGACAATCATCTCCGCATGATCCGCCACTATATTCGCCCCGACGCCGCCGGAAATTACGCCGGTGTTCAGCGTGGTGCCCTTCGTCATATCGGCCAGGTCGCTGATTGCCAGCACCGCGTGAGCGAGCGCTTTAACCGCAGAACGGCCTTTTTCCGGATCGTTACCCGCATGGGCAGCTACGCCTTTAAAAGCCAGGCGGTAACGGGCCATGCCTTTTCTGGCTTTCACCAGAGAGCCGTCGGCTCTGGCGGCTTCGCACACCAGCACACAGCGGCTACGTTTTGCTATGCTGCCTATCCATTCGTGCGAATGGGCCGAGCCAGTTTCTTCGTCCGGGTTCATGGTGACGGCGATAGCGAGCCGCTCAAGATCGGCTTTATCCAGGCTGCGTAAGGCCCAAAGAATAGATAACAATCCGCTTTTCATGTCTGACACGCCAGGCCCATAGGCGCGATCGCCTTCGATGCTGAAAGGGCGCTCTGAGACGGTTCCCGGTGGGAATACGGTATCCATATGCCCCACGAGTAAAACGTCATACTGCCCGGCGTTGGGTTTATTCGTGGCAAACAAACCTGGGCCCACTTTGTTTCCTAGATCAACGCTGTCGCAGTGCCAGTTTTCTGACAGATACCATTGCTGAAAGATACGGCTGACCTCTTCCACGCCAGCAATGGTTGCGGTGCCGCAGTCGATATTCACGACCCTTTTTAACTCTTGAAGATACTGTTTCAGATCCATGGGTTACTCCAGAATAAGCACGCGCATGATAAGCATGGCGCAAAATGCGTTGAGCACGGAAAGGGCTATCATCAGTGGAATGCGTTTCGCCGGAATGCCAACAACACCGAGAATACGCCCGGCGTACTGCACCTGAGAGCCCATCAAATAGATGGCCGGCGCGAGAATAGCCAGATGCTCTCCGCTGAGGATCCCTCTTTCAAACAGGCTGATGGCGACGCCTACGCCCCCGCCCATCGACATCCAACCGCCGATGAGTACCGCCGCGGCTTCTCCGGGCAGCCCAAAGAGTTTCATTACCGGGCCAAACAGCCACGCCATGCCCTGTAGTGCGCCCGTGAGCTCAAGGGCATAGATAATAATGAATGCCATCAACACATTGGGCAGCGTGCTGGTTGTGGCTATAGTCCAGCCTTTGCGCGCCCCGGCAACAAAGACATCGGTGATCATCGGTTTTGCTGCATCAGCCATGTTGCACCTCTGTTTTTGCTCTACGCTCTGTGACGTTCAGGACCAGGCGCATCATGTTTGCCCCCACGATTTTCATAATGAACATCACGGCGACGCACATGCCGATGGAGCTTGGCACGGCCTGGCTGCCGTCAACGGCGATCAGCGTGAAGAGCACCGCCCCGGAAGAGAAAAAGTTGGTGATCATGGCCCCGGCGGAAAACTGGAACATGGTGAACACGGTTTTTTCTTTTTCGGTAATCTGGCCTTCATCAGCAAGCACCCGAGTGAGGGATGCGCCAACGTCGGTACTTTGCAGACTGCCGATTAGCGCAAGGCCAGTGGCTCCGGGAACGCCGAGCAAGGGCCGCAGCATAGGCGTCAGCAGTTTTCTTGCTGCGCGCAGTGCGCCGTAGTGTTCGAGGACGTTAATCATGCCCAGCGCAAACATTACGGCAGGAATCAGGCCGAACGCGAAGAGAAAGCCGTCCATTGCGCCGTACCCACCGTTGCCGCGGAAGGCACTTTTAGCGACATCCAGCGATTCTCCGGCGGGGTTAACGCCGCTGACAACCTTGCCGAAGGCGCCGTTTAGCGTGGTGAAGTCAAACACCCCGTACCAGTTTTTTCCGCCTAACAGGCCAGAGAAAAAGACCATCGCAAACAGCAGGCTAATCCAGGCGGCGGGCCCAACTCTTTGCTGCCCGGGAACAGAAGAATCATCCATTTATCATTTCCTTATGTGATTTCAGGGGGAAAGCCAGAGGGATGCTAAAAGTTAGCAATACGTGCTGTTATGACGGCGATCAACATGAGGAGCGAACGTTTCATCACCATAAGAAAGTTGAGAGCTGGCACACAGTAACCGTGGAAATGGTGGTTTTGAGCGTGGCCTGAGCAACAGGCATCGCGGTAGCACAGCCGCTTTCGCATGATCTCCAACGCCAGTTCTGCGATAATTACTTTTTGTGACTATGACTGAGATGATTATGCAGTACCCGATTAACGAGATGTTCCAGACCCTGCAAGGGGAAGGCTATTTTACCGGCGTGCCCGCCATTTTTATTCGCCTGCAGGGTTGCCCGGTAGGCTGCGCCTGGTGCGATACCAAACATACCTGGGATAAGCTCGCGGATCGTGAAGTGTCGCTGTTCAGCATTCTGGCCAAAACCAAAGAAAGCGATAAATGGGGTGCGGCAAGCGCCGAAGATCTGCTGGCCGTCATTGGCCGTCAGGGCTATACCGCGCGGCATGTGGTGATAACCGGCGGTGAACCTTGCATTCACGACCTGACCCCGCTGACGGATTTGCTCGAGAAAAACGGGTTTAGCTGCCAGATAGAAACCAGCGGGACTCACGAAGTACGCTGTACGGCAAACACCTGGGTGACGGTTTCCCCGAAGGTGAACATGCGCGGCGGCTACGACATTCTCTCCCAGGCGCTGGAGCGTGCGGATGAAATTAAGCACCCGGTAGGGCGCCTGCGTGACGTTGAAGCGCTGGACGAACTGCTGGCTACGCTGACGGATGAGAAAAGCCGTATCATCGCATTGCAGCCGATCAGCCAAAAAGATGACGCGACGCGCCTGTGCATTGAGACCTGCATCGCACGCAACTGGCGTCTGTCGATGCAGACGCACAAGTATTTGAACATTGCCTGATGCGCAAAGCCGGGTGCGGTAACCACACCCGGCGTAAACCGCTAGTTAAGCGTTGGACCAGCTTTGAATCGAGTCCGTGTTATCTAACTCCCCGTGCATCACCTGATACGATTTTTTCAGAATAACGTCGGTGTGCTGCGTTAACTCCCTGAAAATCCCCTTATTTAGCGACTCATAGCGTTTAGCGTTGTTTTCTATCGGCACAAACACATCTTTGACCCGCACCATTTTTTCGACGGCGGTTTCATAGCTGGTATACAGCCCCAGCCCGACGGCGGTGTTGATAGCCGCCCCCAGACTCGCGCAGCCGTTGATCTCGTTACGCCTGACCGGCAGGTTGAATACGTCGGCAAAGATCTGCATAAACAGGTCGCTGTTGGAGCCGCCGCCGGTGATGATTACCTGTTTGGCAAAATGGTCCATTTCATGGCACATATTGTCGTAGTTGTTTTTCAGCGTCAGGGCGATGCTTTCGAGGATAGAGCGGTAAATCCACGCGTAGTCCATGCTGGAATCAAAGCCTATCATGATCCCACGCTTGAACGGTTCCCACGGATTAGTCAGCCAGTCCAGCACGGTCATCAGGCCGTTGCAGCCGGGTGGCACCAATGCAGCTTTCTGATTCAGCAGCCCTTCCGGGGAAAGATTTTGTGCTTTCGCGTCCTGAATCAGCGACTCGCCGAGCATGTCCCGCAGCCAGCTTACCGTCCACATTCCCTTACGAATGCCGTAGCCTTCATACAGCAGCGTTTCCGGAATAGACGACATAATTGGCCACCAGGACACCGGGGCTTTCGGCAGCGCTTTGCCGTTCATCATCAGCGCGATATAGGTGCCGAGAGAAATCACCGCCGTTTCGTCATCCAGTAGGCCAGCCCCAAGCGCTTCTACCGGCTTATCGCTGGTGGTGCAAACTACCGGCAAGCCAGCCGGGAAGCCCGTGGCCTTCGCCGCGGTTTCGGTCAGATGGCCGATGACCGTGCCCGGCATCTGAACATCAAACAGCATGGTGCGCGGAATATTAAATTTCTTCAGCACTTCGTCGTCGTCACTCCACGTCCACGTTTTGTAGTCCACCGGCCACTGGCCAAAATAGTTGGCAATGTTGTCTTTGAACTCGCCGGTTAAGCGATGGGACAGATACCCCGAGAATGAAGTAACCCATGCGACATCAGGATTTGTGTGCTCGTAGGGGCGAGTGACGCGCGCATCCTGCCAGCTGATCAGCGGCTCAGCCGGAGTGCCATCGGCTTTTAGTAAAGCCCGACAGCAGCGTATGGAGCCGAGCCCAATCCCGACGATGGCATTCTTGTCGCCCGTGAAGTGGCTCATTAAATCCTGCCCGGCGCGGCACAGTGAGTCCCACAGGTCGTCGTCAGGGTGTTCGGCGGTATCCGCGTCTGGCGTGTACATCGGCTGGAGCTGCCCCTTGCCTTCGCAGACGATATTGCCTGCCAGATCGTACATCACGACTTTTGTGCTCTGGCTCCCACCATCAATCCCAATGATGTATTGCTTCGACATTGCCTTTCTCCTTCAATTTTCCCTCATCACTCGCCCGTTGCGGCCAGCGATGCCAATTTTTCCTGCGCAGTGTCGGCGGCGCGAATTTTGCGAATCAGCAAAAAGGCAAACACGATGACCATGCACAGCGCGGCTAATCCCATCAGCCACATGTTGCGGTAGGCTTCCTCGGCAGGAAGCGTGTCCTGCCAGTGGCCGACCAGCGGGTAAACGAACACGTCCGGCAGGAAGCCTATGACCGAACAGATACCGACGGTGGTACCCATAATGTAGGGCGGCGTTCTGGCTTCACCAGGGCAGGCCCAGTACAGCCCGCGTGAGGCGTAGCAGGTGAAACCCAGCAGCAAAATAAGCCCAATGCCCATCGCAACAGACTGAGGGTTGGCATTGGTCGCCAGCAGCGCAACCAGCGCGACGGCGCCAACAATAGAAAGCAGCTGCACAACGCGTGTGGGTGACTTAATTCTGCTGTAGGTTGTAATAATGCCGCCCAGCGGGCCACAAACGGCGCGGAAGATTTTATTTATCACGATGCCCATGTAGCTGGCTGCCACTAGTGACATGCCGTACATCTCAGTCAGGTAGTTGGTGGAATAACTCAGGATCGCATAAATCGTGTAGACCCCGAAGATCACCATACTGCAGTACCAGGTGGTGCTGATGCGTAAAACGGACAGGATATCCTTGAGCTGGAAGGCCGGTTTTTTCGCTTCCTGAGCATTCTCTGTACGGCCAGTAAAACCGTCGCTGACGAAAAACCAGCACAGCACGCCGAGCGCTATATAAACGCCGCTGTAGATAAGGATGACGGCTTTAAGGCTGTTGGCATCTTCCGGCGCGAAGCGCGAGAATACCCACATGGTGAACACCGCCAGCGCCATCACGCCGACGCCGCGCAGGCCTTCCATCCAGCCCATGATTTTTCCCTGTTCACTATGATCGCCCAACAGGGAAGCTGCCTTGATGGAGACCGACCACAGCATCAGAATTGTGGTCACAGCGAAGGCGACCTGAATGACGATCATCACCCAGAGCGGCGGGTAGAAGGCCATAACAATTCCCAACAGGCCGGTGGCAATCATAGCCAGCGTCATCATTAAGCGATGCGAGAATTTATCGGCAATGATCCCGCTAGGCGCATAAAGGATAATTGCGGTTATTCCGAAAGTGCTCATAATTAAGCCTATTTCGGTATTGCTAAATCCCATGAATTTTGCCATTGGGATTTGGTAAATATACCTTAAATAAGCAAGGTCAAAACTTACGCCACCACTGATACTTATTATTGCCAGCGTTAGCCAGCGACGAAAATTTGAATCACGCATGGTGTGCTCTCAGTGAGTAGGATTGTTAAAGACAAAAAAAGAGAAAAGCAACCAATCCCTTGTGGGGGCTGATTACTTTTCTCATGGGCTCTAGTAATTGCGGAGATTATTATCATGAGATGCCGTTTTTTAGTGTGAGAAATATCACGCTATTGGTTTTGACGGTGAATAATTTAGCGTTAAAACCTTCCCATTAATGAGTTGTGAGGTTGATCACATAACGTGATTAGCCGCTGTGATACTTATTTTAGCCAGTTACTAGAGACGATGAGAAAAGTAACTTCCCTTTCGGGGGGAGCTTGCTTTTCTCATTTTTTTTGCGTTTAAAAAATTTAAGGAGTTCATCATGTCGCTCAGCGCACTCAACGAATTCTCACTGGACTTCTTCTCGCTCAAAGGGAAGACGGCGATTGTCACCGGCGGCAACAGCGGACTGGGGCAGGCATTTGCCATGGCGCTGGCTAAGGCCGGGGCGAATGTGTTTATTCCAACGGTGGTGGAAGAGAAAGGCGAAACTCGTCAACTTATTGAAAGCCAAGGTGTAAAGGTGGCTTTTATGACCGTGGATATTACGGAAAAAGGCGCCCCGGCCCAGGTTATTGCCCAGTGCCTGGAGACCTTTGGCTCGGTGGATATTCTGGTCAACAACGCCGGGATCTGTAAGCTCAACAAAGTGCTGGATTTTGGCCGCAGCGACTGGGACCCGATGATCAACATCAATCTGACCGCGGCGTTCGAATTAAGCTACGAAGCGGCCAAGGTGATGATCCCGCAAAAGCACGGAAAAATCATTAATATCTGTTCACTATTTTCTTATCTTGGCGGGCAGTGGTCTCCGGCTTATTCCGCGACAAAACATGCTCTGGCCGGTTTAACGAAAGCGTATTGTGATGAATTAGGTCAATATAATATTCAGGTGAACGGTATTGCACCTGGTTATTATGCCACCGATATTACTACCGAAACACGAAAAAACCCGGAAACCAATAAACGCGTGCTTGATCATATTCCAGCCAATCGTTGGGGTGAAACGCAGGACCTTATGGGGGCGATGGTTTATTTATCCAGCCGCGCTTCAGATTATGTTAATGGTCATTTGTTAGTGGTTGATGGTGGTTATTTAGTCAGATAATTCTCGCAGGGTGGTTCCTGCTTTCTCTTATTTATATCCGTATTCCCTTATTTGTCAGGAAGGAGTTGTCATGTCTTTATCTCGCGAAAAAATTGTGGATCAATTAAAAGAAATCGTTGGCCCGCAGCAGGTTATTACCGATGAAAAAGTATTGCAGAAAAACAGTATCGACCGGTTCAGAAAATACGCGGATATTCATGGCGTGTTCACCCTGCCGCTGCCGGCCGCGGTGGTGAAGCTGCAAAGCACTGAGCAAGTCTCCAGCGTGCTGGCGTTCTTGAACAGCAACCGTATCAACTGCGTGCCGCGCACCGGCGCTTCGGCCACGGAAGGCGGCCTGGAAACCGTGGTGGAAAACTCCGTGGTACTGGACGGTTCCGGGCTGAACAAGATTGTCGATATTGATATTGAAAACATGCAGGCCACCGCTCAGTGCGGCGTCCCGCTGGAAGTGCTGGAGGATGCCCTGCGTGCGAAAGGCTACACCACCGGCCACTCTCCTCAGTCAAAACCGCTGGCACAGATGGGCGGCCTGGTTGCAACCCGCAGCATCGGTCAGTTCTCAACTCTGTACGGGGCGATTGAAGACATGGTGGTTGGCCTAGAGGCCGTGTTCCCGGACGGTAGCATCACCCGCATTAAAAACGTGCCTCGCCGTGCCGCTGGCCCGGACATTCGCCACGTAATTATCGGTAACGAAGGGGCGCTCTGTTACATCACCGAAGTGACGGTAAAAATCTTCAAATATATGCCGGAAAACAACCTATTCTACGGCTATATCCTCGACAACATGAAAACCGGCTTCAACATCCTGCGTGAAGTGATGGTGGAAGGATATCGTCCGTCGATTGCCCGCCTGTATGACGCCGAAGACGGCACCCAGCACTTCACCCACTTTGCCGATGGAAAATGCGTGCTGATCTTTATGGCCGAAGGCTCTAAACGCCTGGCCGAAGCGACCGGCGCAGGCATCGAAGAAATTGTGGCTCGTCACCCGGAATGCAAGAAAGTGGACAGCAAGCTGATCGAAACCTGGTTCAATAATCTGAACTGGGGGCCGGATAAAGTTGCTGCCGAACGCGTGCAGATCCTGAAAACCGGCAACATGGGCTTTACCACAGAAGTTTCCGGCAGCTGGAGCTGCATTAATGAGATTTACCACAATGTGATCGAGCGCATTCGCACTGAGTTCCCACATGCAGGTGATATCACTATGCTGGGCGGCCACTCTTCCCACAGCTACATCAACGGCACCAACATGTACTTCGTGTATGACTACAACGTGGTGGACTGCAAGCCGGAAGAGGAGATCGACAAGTACCACAATCCGCTGAACAAAATCATCGTCGAAGAGACGATTCGCCTCGGCGGCTCGATGGTGCACCACCACGGGATCGGTAAACACCGCGTGCACTGGTCCAGACTGGAGCACGGCACCGCCTGGCCAATCATGCAGGGCCTGAAAGATCAGTACGATCCGAACGGCATCATGAATACCGGCACGATTTGGCCGATTGAAAAATAACCGCACAGGTCGGCTCTCAGGAGCCGACTTTTCTACTTACGGATCGACAAAGGAATCAGTATGCACGCCGAACCGGTTCGTATGGATGACCTGCCGCTCAATCGCTTTCATTTACGCATTGCCGGGCTGACCTTCGGCGCCCACCTGACGGACGGCTATGTGCTGGGCGTGATTGGCTTTGCGCTGGTGATGATTACGCCGCAAATGGGCCTGACGCCGCTTCAGGAAGGATTAGTGGGCAGCTCGGCGCTGTTTGGGCTGTTTCTTGGCAGCCTGGTGCTGGGCTGGATCTCCGATCATATTGGCCGTCAGAAAATTTTTAACTTCAGCTTCGTGCTCATCACGCTGGCCTCCTTTTTACAATTTTTCGTTAGCAACGTAGAGCAACTGATTGTGCTACGGGTGCTGATTGGTATTGGTCTGGGAGGCGACTATTCCGTGGGCCACACCATGTTGGCCGAATTTTCCCCGCGCAAACATCGTGGCGTACTGCTCGGCGCCTTTAGCCTGGTCTGGACGCTGGGATACGTGCTGGCAAGCCTGATAGGTCATCAACTGGTGGAGAGCGGGCCGGAAGCATGGCGCTGGCTACTGGCCTCGGCCGCATTGCCCGCGCTGTTAATTACTTTGCTGCGCTGGGGCACCCCGGAATCTCCCCGCTGGCTGCTTCGTCAGGGGCGGGTATCCGAGGCGCATCAGATTGTGCGCCGCTGCTTCGGCGAACACGTTGTGATCGGCGATGAAATTGCGGTGCCGACCTCCCGCCATATCCGCACGTTGTTTTCCGAACAATACTGGCGGCGTACCGCGTTTAATAGCCTGTTCTTTGTTTGCCTGGTGATCCCGTGGTTTGCGATTTATACCTGGCTGCCGTCCATTACCGGGCTGCTGGGAATGCAGGATGGCCTGACCGCCAGCCTGCTGCTGAATATGGTGCTGGTGGTGGGCGCGATTGCGGGCCTTGTGCTGACGCATCACTGTTCAAGGCGCGGCTTCCTGATTGGCGGTTTTCTGGTGCTGTTTTTCAGCCTTACCGCGCTGGCGCTGGTGCCGGAGCAACACGGCACCATCATCCTGCTACTGTTCTTTGTTTTTACCCTGACCATTTCGGCGGTGAGCAACCTGGTCGGCGTGCTGCCGGCGGAAAGCTTCCCGACAGATATTCGCTCGCTGGGGGTGGGATTTGCGACCTCGATGAGCCGCCTGGGTTCGGCAATCAGTACCGGCCTGCTGCCGATGGCGCTGGTGTCCGTCGGGGTGCAAAACACCATGCTGTTGCTTAGCGCGGTGCTTATGCTGGGCCTGCTGGTTTCCGTCTTCTGGGCGCCGGAAACGCGAAACATGAGCCTTGTTGCCGCGTCCGGGAATAAAGAGCAGCCGCCGGGAGTGAATCATGAACATTCTGTTAGCCTTTAAGGCCGAGCCAGACCTCTCCATGCTGGCGGAGAAAGATTGGCTAACCGCCGGGCAGGGAAGCCTGGATACCTCGATAACGCGCCCTTGCCTGGGGGAAGATGAGCAGGCTGCCGGTGAGATACTGTTGCGTCAGGAAGAGGACCTGAACCTTACCGCGTTAAGTATTGGCTGTGAGCGTGCGGACAGTTTTCTGCGCCAGTTTAAGGCGCTGGGGTTCCAGCGGGCCGTGCGGCTGCAGCCGGATGAAGAGCTGACTTTTACCCCTGCCACGGTGGCTGCTTTGCTGGCGGCATGGCAGCAGCAACATCCTCAATCGTTAATGGTCATCGGGTCGCGCAGCGCCGAAGGTAATAGCGGGCAGACGGGGTTTTACCTCGCCGAACAGCTGGGCTGGCCGTGCTTCAGCCAGGTTTATGATTTTACGCTCGACGATGAACGCCAGCAGGTTTGCCTGAAGCAGCGGCACGGGGCAGGTAAGCGAAGCCTGACCGTGCGGCTGCCAGCGGTGCTGATGGTGGAAAGCCGTGGAGACTACTGCCTGAGAACGCCAGGCCTGCGGCAAAAGCTGGCGGTGAAGACGTCGGACGTTGAGGTCTGGCCCGTGAAAGCGCTGAACGATACGGCCGCGGCATCTCCTCTTTGGGGGCTGGAGCATCCTCAGCGGCAGCGCGGCGGTTTAATCATTCAGGGCAGCGACGCGCGAGAAAAGGCCCGCAGCCTCTACCGCGACTGGCTACGCAAAAGGATGAAGCCATGAAAATTGCCGTGATTCTGCCCGAAGCCCGGAAAGCGTCGGCGCTCAATGAGATAGGACATTTCATTTCACGCAGTGAAATGGCACAGACGCAGCTTGAAGGTTGGCTGCTGCCGGAGAATGAATACAGCGAACCACTGCTGGAGGGTATTGGCGCCCAGTTCGCCCGTTCTCCGGTGGATATGCTGTTATTCCCTTCTGGCTGGCAGGGCGCAGAGCTTGCCACTCGGCTGGCGTACCGTCTGCAAGGTGAAGCCTGGGGTGCGGTTAGCGAAGCGAGTTTTGCCCAACAGGTCGTGCGTAAAAGTGCCTATGGCGGCGCACTGGTGGCCGCTCTCCGGTTGCAGAATAAACCCTGGTGCCTGAGCGTAGCCGCCGCGCCGGGAGCCAAAACCTGGCAGCCAGAGATCGAATATTGTCAGATTCCCGTCGCAGAGCAGAGGCCCGCCTGGCTGGTTGAGTCTGCGGCAATTGAAGATGAAACCGCATCCGGGCTGGCTGAGGCCAGCCTGGTGCTGGCGGTGGGACGAGGCGTTGGCAGCCCGCAGGCTATGGCGCAGGTGGAGGATATTGCCCTTGGGCTGGGAATGGAAACCGGCGCCAGCCGTGAGGCCGTCATGCACGCCTGGTGTAGCATGGACAAACTGTTGGGGATGTCTGGCACTCAGGTTGCTGCCGACGTTTGTATTGCGGCAGGCGTCTCCGGCGCACCTGCCTTTATCAGCGGCATTGCCCACAGTCGGTTTATAGTGGCTATCAACCACGATCCACAGGCGGCTATTTTCCGCCATGCCGATGTGGGTATCGTGGATGATTTGCTGCCGGTGCTAACCGAACTGCAAAACTGCGTCAGGGAAGATATTTAGCCAACTGCCAGACGCCGGTATTGGTGGTGGAGATAGCCAGCGCCCCGGCGCTAAGCGCGTTGTTGGCATCCTCGGCGTCGCACACCAGGCCGCCGGCAATCACCGGCAGGTCGATTTTTTCGGTGACCCACTTCATCACTTTCGGCATACAGCCCGGCAGAATTTCGATGCAGTCCGGGTTTGACTGGGCCACTTGCTTATCAATGTTGTGATAAGAGATGGAATCGACGATAAACAGCCGGTGAATGGCGAAGAACCCCTGCGCCCTGGCCGCTTTTACCATTGGCGCTTTGGTGCTTATCACGCCGTCGGCCTGGGTCACCAGTTTCAGAAAGTTAATCACAATCTCTTTATTCGACGTCCCCTCCAGTAAATCGACGTGTACCAGCGCATATTTGTTCGCCTTCTTAATTTGCTGCACGATGCCGGTAATGGTGCAGATATTGCCGTACAGGACGGAAATCACCTGGCAGTCGGATTCCAGCGCCAGCTGCAGGCTCTGGTTATCTTTTACCGCTGCAATCAGCGGGTGTTGCTTGAGTAGGGACATCAGGGACACAGCTTGGACTCCATCGTATACAGTTAACCAAAGCGTAATTGGATGCCACAGCCGGCGGGCGGGTAGCGCCAGCGGCTGAGAGTTTGTTCGTCGCATAGCAGGCGGCAGGTGCCGCACTCCAGGCAGCCGGTGGTATCAATGTGCAGGCTGCCGTCTTCTTTCTGGCGATATAATCCGGCAGGGCAGGCCCGTACCAGCAGGGCAAGGCTTTCTCTGTCGGGGCTGTCAGCGGGGACAATATGCGGTTTCTCCGCAGGCTGCCAGGCGTTCCTGGCCAGTTTCTCATGCAGGTTCACAGGCTACGTCCTCCGTGAAAAATATCTTTAACCAGTCTGAAAATGCCGGCCTTGCGGGCATGTTTCCACAGCAGGCTGCCGAGCCTTGGCGGCGGTGAGTTCTGGGGATCAAAGATATCACGCTGCAGTTCAGCCAGCAGGTGCGGATAGTCCTGAAACAGCCCCGGCGTTTGTAAAAAATCAGGCATCTTGCGATAGCGCTCCAGCACCGCCCACAGCGAAGTGCGCTCCAGCTGTTGGCAGTATGCCTGATGAAGATCGACACTTTCATTGTCCTGTAGCACCTGGATCAGCGTTTGCGCCGCAGCCTTTGCCGAGAGCGCGGCTAAATCCATACCCCGCACGGTGAAGCCGGTATTGATACAGAAGCGAGCGCTATCGCCCACCAGCAAATAACCCGGGCCAGCCAGACGTCCGGGAAGCCCGTTCAGGCCACATTCAGGAATAAGATGCGCGCCGTATTCAACCAGCTCGGCGCGGCGCAGAAGTGGACGCAGGGTCGGGTGCTGCTTGAAGTTTTCCAGCAGGTCTGGAAGCGCTGCGGCGGACGCCCGAAGCGAAGAGAGTGGGCAGACGATGCCGACAGAAAGCGTATCGTGATTGGTATAGAGGAACCCGCCAGCAGGCTGCTCGCCGCAGATACCGCCCGTGAACAGCCAGGCGGCACCTGCATGGCCTTCAAGCGCGAAGCGGTTTTCGAGCTCGTCTCTTGGGAGCGCAAGTACCTCTTTCACGCCAACGGCAACGCTGTGTTCGGGCAACTTATTTAATAGCTTGTGCTGCTCGGCCAGCAGAGTATTGGCACCTTCTGCGATAACGACAGCTTTGGCGCTCAGCACTTCGCCGTCGATCACCACTCCGCCCACCACGCCGTTTTCAACATGCAGACTATCGACCTGGGTGGCGGTCAGACACTGTGCGCCGGCTTGTTCAGCCTGCTGAAACAGCCAGGGATCTAACCGAGCACGGAGCACGCTGTAGGACGCCGCCGAAGGGTACTGAAAGCTCAGCGTCGTTGCGCTGTCCGCCGTCAGAGCGGAGAGCTTTTCATGGGTAATACAGCGTTCGAGCGGGGCTGCGCGGGAAAAGTCAGGAAAGAGAGCATCAAACGCGGCGGTGTAGAGCCTGCCGCCGGAAAGGTTCTTGCTGCCGGCCTGATGGGCTCGCTCAACCAGCAGAACATTGAGCCCGGCGCGAGCGCACTCCACCGCGCAACAGGCCCCTGCTATTCCTGCCCCAACAACAATAATATCGAAATCTGTAGTGGCCATCCCGTGCACCTTTTAGTTGCGACGGAGCAGCTTACCAAAGCGGGAGAAAAATTAGCTTGATGGGGGGCGCAGAGAGGAAAAGTCCGGCGTAATTTCCGGACTTTTTTAGCTTATTCGCCGCGATAGACGCAGCCTGCGGTGCAGGTTTCTTTGATCATCACCGCGCTCAGCAGCGGCACGACAGGTTTCATCTGATCCCAAATCCATTTCGCCAGCACTTCGCTGGTGGGGTTTTCCAGCCCAGGGATATCGTTCAGATAATAGTGATCGAGACGATCGTAGGTCGGCTTAAACGCCGCTTTCAGCTCGGAAAAGTCCATGATCCAGCCGGTATACGGATCTACCTCGCCGGTAATTTCCAGGCGCACCATAAAGGAGTGGCCATGCAGGCGGCCGCATTTGTGGCCTTCCGGGACGTGCGGCAGGCGATGGGCGGCTTCGAAGGTAAAATCTTTAAACAGGGTGGTGGACATTATTTAACTCTCTGGAATTCAAAAAACCGCCGCATGATAGCGGAATGGACTATTTTTCGCATTAACTAAACGGCTCATTGCCCGACGGCACGGTGTAAGCAACGGTGAAAATGGTGAAATTTCATATTCATCAGATAGTTAGTTAATTACTTTTAACACTATGATTTACCTGAAAAAACGATTAGTCGTTTTAGTTATTAATTATTTCCATCCCTTCTTTAATTGTTGATAACCTGCTGGTTAACCTTGACTCATTACAGTCTGTAAGCCCTTTTTTTGCCTTTTGCTACTGGAAGCTAAATACGTATGACTTCTCAGGTTCCACCGAGCGCTTTGCTGCCGCTAACGCCGGACCAGCTGGCACGCCTTCAGGCGGCGACCACTGATTTTTCAACCACTCAGCTGGCCTGGTTGTCCGGCTATTTCTGGGGAATGATTAACCAGCAGCCGGGTGCGGGTGCGGTGGCCCCGGCCCCTGCGGCTGAAGCACCGGCGATCACGCTGATCTCCGCTTCTCAGACCGGCAACGCGCGCCGCGTGAGCGAGCAGCTGCGGGACGACCTGCTGGCGGCGAAGCTGAACGTCAATCTGGTGAACGCGGGCGACTATAAATTCAAGCAAATTGCCCAGGAAAAGCTGCTGATTGTTGTCAGTTCCACGCAAGGGGAAGGGGAGCCGCCGGAAGAGGCCGTAGCCCTGCACAAATTCCTGTTTTCGAAAAAGGCCCCGCCGCTTAACGGCACCGCGTTTGCGGTCTTTGGCCTCGGTGACAGCTCGTATGAATTCTTCTGCCAGTCCGGCAAAGACTTCGACAGCAAACTGGCTGAACTAGGCGGTGAGCGCCTGTTGGATCGCGTTGATACCGACGTAGAGTATCAGGCCGCGGCGCAGGAATGGCGCAGCAAAATCGTCGAGCTGCTAAAGTCTCGCGTACCGGCGGAAACCCCGGCTCAGGCTGCCGCAACGGCCACGGGCGTAAGCAATGAAATTCTCACCAGCCCTTACAGCAAAGAATCACCGTTAACCGCCACGCTTGCGGTTAACCAGAAAATTACCGGCCGCGACTCCGATAAAGACGTGCGCCACATCGAAATCGATCTTGGCGACTCCGGCCTGCGCTATCAGCCGGGCGATGCGCTTGGCGTCTGGTATCAAAACGATCCGGCGCTGGTGAAAGAGCTGACGGATTTACTGTGGCTGAAGGGCGATGAAAGCGTCACCGTGGACGGAAAAACGCTGCCGCTGAGTGAAGCCCTGCAGTGGCACTTCGAGCTGACTGTCAACACCGGCAATATCGTTGAAAACTACGCCCAGCTGACTCGCAACACGGCGCTGCTGGCGCTGGTAGGCGATAAAGCCAAACTGCAGCATTACGCGCAGACGACACCGATTGTCGACATGGCGCGCTATGCGCCGGCAGAGCTGACGGCTGAACAGTTAACTGGCCTGCTGCGCCCGCTCACGCCGCGCCTTTACTCGATTGCCTCTTCGCAGGCGGAAGCTGAAACCGAAGTCCACATTACTGTCGGTGCGGTGCGCTATGACATCGAAGGCCGCGCCCGCAGCGGTGGTGCGTCCGGCTTCCTGGCCGATCGCCTTGAGGAAGACGGCGAAGTGCGCGTATTCATTGAACATAACGATAACTTCCGCTTACCGGCAAATACGGAAACCCCGGTCATAATGATTGGCCCCGGCACCGGTATTGCTCCGTTCCGCGCCTTTATTCAGCAGCGCGACAATGAAGGCGCGAGCGGCAAGAACTGGCTGTTCTTCGGCAACCCGCACTTTACCGAAGATTTCCTGTACCAGGTGGAATGGCAGCGCTACGTCAAAGACGGCCTGCTGACGAACATTGATTTAGCCTGGTCCCGCGACCAGCAGCATAAAATATACGTACAAGACAAACTGCGCGAAAAAGGCGCGGAACTGTGGCGCTGGATTCAGGAAGGTGCCCACATTTACGTCTGCGGCGACGCCAACCGTATGGCGAAGGACGTTGAGCAGGCGTTACTGGAAGTGGTTGCCGTCCACGGTGGCATGGACACCGAAGCGGCAGATGAATTTTTAAGTGAGCTGCGCGTTGAGCGCCGTTATCAGCGAGATGTCTACTAATGAGCGAAAAACACCCTGGCCCTCTGGTGGTCGAAGGCAAACTGGTCGACGCCGAACGACTGAAGCGCGACAGCGATTTTCTGCGCGGCACCATTAAAGAAGATCTGCAGGATGGCCTGACCGGCGGTTTTAACGGCGACAACTTCCTGCTGATCCGCTTCCACGGCATGTATCAGCAGGATGACCGCGATATTCGCGCCGAACGCGTTGAGCAAAAGCTGGAGCCGCGCCACGCGATGATGCTCCGCTGCCGTCTGCCGGGTGGGATCATCACCACGCAGCAGTGGCAGGCCATTGATAAATTTGCCGAAGATAAGACTGTCTATGGCAGCATTCGCCTGACCAACCGCCAGACGTTCCAGTTCCACGGTATTCTTAAGAAGAACGTGAAGCCCGCGCATGAAATGCTGCACGAGGTTGGCCTGGACGCGCTGGCGACCGCCAACGACGTGAACCGCAACGTGCTGTGTACGTCTAACCCGGTGGAGTCTGAGCTGCATCAGGAAGCTTATGAATGGGCGAAAAAGCTCTCCGAGCACCTGCTGCCGCGCACCCGCGCCTACGCCGAGATTTGGTGGGATAAAGAAAAAGTCGCCACCACGGACGAAGAGCCGATTCTGGGGGCAACCTATCTGCCGCGTAAGTTTAAAACTACGGTAGTGATCCCGCCGCAAAACGACGTGGATCTGCATGCCAACGACATGAACTTCATTGCGATTGCGGAAAACGGCAAGCTGGTTGGCTTTAACCTGCTGGTCGGCGGTGGACTGTCCATCGAGCACGGGAATAAAAATACCTATGCCCGCACGGCAAGCGAATTCGGCTACATCCCGCTGGAGCATACTCTGGCAGTAGCGGAAGCGGTGGTGACGACTCAGCGTGACTGGGGGAACCGTACCGACCGCAAAAATGCCAAAACCAAATATACCCTTGAGCGCGTGGGCGTAGACGTCTTTAAGGCAGAAGTTGAGCGCCGCGCTGGCATCAAGTTTGAGCCTACCCGCGCCTATGAATTTACCGGCCGCGGCGATCGTATTGGCTGGGTGAAGGGGATCGATGACAAATGGCATCTGACGCTGTTTATCGAAAACGGCCGTATCCTGGATTATCCTGAGCGCCCGCTGAAAACCGGTCTGCTGGAGATAGCGCGGATCCATAAAGGTGATTTCCGCCTGACGGCAAACCAGAACCTGATCGTCGCCGGCGTGCCGGAAAGCGAAAAGGCTAAAATTGAGAAGCTGGCGACGGATCACGGCTTGATGAATGCGGTCACACCGCAGCGTGAGAACTCAATGGCCTGCGTGGCGTTTCCAACCTGTCCGCTGGCGATGGCGGAAGCTGAACGTTTCCTGCCGGAGTTTGTGACCAAAGTTGAGCAGGTGATGGATAAACACAAGGTGCCGGATGAGCACATTGTGATGCGTGTGACCGGCTGCCCGAACGGCTGTGGCCGCGCGATGCTGGCTGAAATTGGCCTCGTGGGGAAAGCGCCCGGGCGCTATAACCTGCACATTGGCGGCAACCGCATCGGGACGCGTATTCCGCGCATGTACCGCGAAAACATCACCGAGCCGGAGATCCTCAGCTCGATTGATGAGCTGGTGGGGCGCTGGGCGAAAGAGCGCGAGGCCGACGAAGGCTTCGGTGATTTCACCGTGCGCGCCGGAATTATTCGCCCGGTGCTCGATCCGGCCAGGGATTTGTGGGACTAGTTTTACCCCTCACCCTCTCCCCAAAGGGGAGAGGAGATTAACAGACAAAGAATACTGAATCTGGCTTTCCCCCTCCCTGCCAGAGAGTTGGGGAGAGGGAATAATTCACTTTCCCCTCTCCCTTCCAGGGAGAGAGCCGGGGTGAGGGTCATTTATCACTAAGTGAGGCATATATGTCCGGACTCGATCTTAACGCGCTGAACGCCCTTCCTAAGGTTGAACGCGTCATGGCGCTCGCCGAAGTGAACGCTCAGCTGGAAAAGCTTAGTGCCCAACAGCGGGTCACCTGGGCGCTGGAAAACCTGCCGGGCGAATTTGTGCTCTCGTCCAGCTTCGGCATCCAGGCCGCCGTATGCCTGCATCTGGTGACGCAGCAGCGCCCCGATATCCCGGTTATCCTGACCGATACCGGCTATCTGTTCCCGGAAACCTACCAGTTCATCGATGAGCTAACCGACAAGCTGAAGCTGAACCTGCAGGTGTTCCGTGCGACCGAAAGCCCGGCATGGCAGGAAGCACGTTACGGCAAATTGTGGGAGCAGGGCGTGGAGGGAATTGAGCGCTACAACGACATAAACAAAGTTGAGCCGATGAACCGCGCGCTGAAAACGCTGCAGGCACAAACCTGGTTTGCCGGCCTGCGTCGCGAGCAATCCGGCAGTCGTGCTAATTTACCGGTACTGGCGGTACAGCGCGAAGTCTTTAAAATTCTGCCGATCATCGACTGGGATAACCGTACGGTTTACCAGTACCTGACCGAGCACGGGCTGAAATATCATCCGCTTTGGGATCAGGGCTATTTGTCCGTCGGCGACACCCACACCACCCGTAAGTGGGAGCCGGGAATGGCGGAAGAAGAGACGCGCTTCTTTGGCCTGAAACGCGAGTGCGGTTTGCACGAATAAGCCTCCCTCGCCATTACGGCGAGGGGAACATCACTTCTCGGCCTTCGCCAACTCTTTCACCAGCGGCAGCAGAATACGCACCGTGTCATGGCTGCGCCGTTTAATTCTGCCCGGCAGCGCTTTATCCAGATACTCAAGGTTGTCGAGCGTGGCGCTATGCCAACTGATACCGTCTGGAAATGCCTTATTTTTACTGCGCTGCTGGTAACCGTCTTTCGCCCCAAGCGCCCAGTTGGTCGCTTCAACGGACAGCACCGGGATCCCGGCCTTGTCGAACGGTTCGGCATCGCCACAGCAGCTGGTACCTTTCGGGAATTTTGCATTCAGCCCCGGATTGCTGGTGGCCTGAATCCCGGCGCGACGAGCAAGCGTCAGCGCGCGGTCGCGGGTCAGTTTGCGCACGGCCGCAGGCGTTGACGCTCCGCTATTGAAATAGAGCTTATCGCCAACGATCAGGCTGTCGAGGTTGATCACCAGCAGCGTGTTAGCCCGATCTTCTTTGCTCATGCGCTCCAGAATGTTTTTCGCGCCCATGGAGCCAATCTCTTCTCCACTGGTGGCAATAAAGCGGATGCCGTAGCGCGTAGGAATGTCTTTCAGGCGCTCGGCCAGCTCCAGCATGACGCCAAGGCCAGAAGCATTGTCGTCCACGCCCTGCAGCGTCAGGCCGCCGAGGTTATTGTCCACGTCTTTATCATTGAGCGGCGTAAAGGTATCCAGATGCGCCATGATAATAATTTGCTGTGGCTGTTTACCTTCGCGGGCGGCAATCACGCTGCTGGTGGTGACGTTATGCCAGGTCTGATGGCCTGCTTTCGTGGTGTATATATAGCGCGTATTAAACTGACGAATATCGCTCTGATACCCCCAGCTTTTAAACTGCTGCTGAATATAGTCTGCGGCCAGCATTTCGGCCGGACTGCCGGTCATTCGGCCCGGAAAGTAAGTCGCGATGTGGCGGATTTGCTGGTCGGCAATGTCGCCTTGCTGCGTGACCTTTGCGACAGCGGGAAAGCTAAAGCACGCGCCCAGCGCCAGGCAAATCACCGAGCGGCGCAATGCGGAAAACATAGTACGTCCTTATTCATCTTTATTGGTCGGAAGTTTTAAGCGCCATTAGTATGAAACTGTGAGCCAGGTTAAACAATTTCATTTGCTCTTAAACCCGCGAAAAAACGGCCGGTTAAGCACATTTTGTCGTTAGCTTTGCTGTGGCGTTATTCTTTTCGGGAACTAGTCATTCCAATTCGTAATTTCATAACAAATAAGCCCAAGACTTATAGTCCCCTTAGATTAAATCTCAAGCGGCTGCGATGAACGGCCGCGGCGCATCTGCTTAAGGGAAGGTTATGGACCAAAAACGACTCACTCACTTGCGGCAACTGGAGGCTGAAAGCATCCACATTATCCGTGAGGTCGCTGCCGAATTTTCTAATCCGGTGATGATGTATTCCATTGGTAAAGACTCTTCGGTCATGCTGCATTTGGCCCGTAAAGCTTTCTATCCTGGCACGCTGCCGTTCCCGCTGCTGCACGTTGATACCGGCTGGAAATTCCGTGAAATGTACGAGTTCCGTGACCGCACAGCGAAAGCCTACGGCTGCGATCTTATCGTACACCGCAATCCCGAGGGCGTGGCGATGGGCATTAACCCGTTCGTGCACGGCAGCGCTAAGCATACCGACATAATGAAAACCGAAGGGCTTAAGCAGGCGCTGAATAAATACGGTTTTGATGCAGCCTTTGGCGGCGCCCGCCGCGATGAAGAGAAATCCCGTGCGAAAGAGCGTATTTACTCTTTCCGCGATCGCTTCCACCGCTGGGACCCGAAAAACCAGCGTCCTGAGCTGTGGCATAACTACAACGGCCAGATCAACAAAGGCGAAAGTATTCGCGTGTTCCCGCTGTCTAACTGGACCGAGCTGGATATCTGGCAGTACATCTACCTGGAAAATATCGACATCGTTCCGCTGTATCTGGCGGCACCGCGTCCGGTGCTGGAGCGTGATGGCATGCTGATGATGATTGACGACGATCGTATCGATTTGCAGCCGGGTGAAGTGATTGAACAACGTATGGTGCGCTTCCGTACCCTGGGATGCTGGCCGCTGACCGGCGCGGTGGAATCAACCGCGCAGACGCTGCCGGAAATCATTGAAGAGATGCTGGTCTCCACCACCAGTGAACGCCAGGGGCGCATGATAGACCGCGACCAGGCCGGCTCTATGGAGCTGAAAAAACGCCAGGGTTATTTCTAAGGAGCCGCCAGATGAACACCACTATTGCACAACAAATCGCTGATGAAGGCGGCGTCGAAGCTTATCTGCACGCCCAGCAGCACAAAAGTCTGCTGCGATTTTTGACCTGCGGCAGCGTCGATGACGGTAAAAGCACCCTGATTGGCCGCCTGTTGCACGACACGCGTCAGATTTATGAAGATCAGCTCTCGTCGCTTCACACTGACAGCAAACGTCACGGTACCCAGGGCGAAAAACTCGACCTGGCGTTGCTGGTGGACGGCCTGCAGGCGGAGCGCGAGCAGGGCATCACCATCGACGTGGCCTACCGTTACTTCTCCACTGAGAAGCGCAAATTCATCATTGCCGACACGCCGGGGCATGAACAGTACACCCGCAATATGGCGACCGGGGCATCAACCTGTGACCTGGCGATCCTGCTGATCGACGCCCGCAAGGGCGTGTTGGACCAAACTCGTCGGCACAGCTTTATCTCCACGCTGCTGGGGATCAAGCACCTGGTGGTGGCGATCAACAAAATGGATCTGGTGGCGTTCAGCGAGCAGACTTTTGAACAGATCAAACAGGATTACCTGACCTTTGCTCAGCAACTGCCGGCGGACCTGGATATTCGCTTTGTGCCGCTTTCCGCGCTGGAAGGGGATAACGTTGCCAGCGCCAGCGCTCAAATGCCGTGGTACAGCGGCCCGACGCTGCTAGAAGTCCTTGAAACGGTAGAAGTTATTCGCGGCGTAGAGCAGCAGCCAATGCGCTTCCCGGTACAGTACGTGAACCGCCCCAATCTCGACTTCCGCGGCTATGCGGGGACGCTCGCTTCGGGCACCGTGCGCGTAGGCCAGCGCGTCAAAGTGTTGCCATCTGGCGTGGAATCCAGCATCGCCCGAATCGTGACTTTTGATGGAGATTTGCAACAAGCCGGCGCGGGGGAAGCGATCACCCTAGTGCTGAAAGACGAAATCGACATCAGCCGGGGCGACCTGGTGGTGGAGGCGACGGAATCACTGGCTGCGGTGCAGAGCGCTAAAGTGGATGTGGTGTGGATGGCGGAACAGCCGCTGGTGCCGGGGCAGAGCTTTGATATCAAAATCGCCGGGAAGAAGACCCGCGCGCGCGTCGACAATATTCAGTACCAGGTCGAGATTAACTCGCTGACTCAGCGGGTGGTGGAAAGCCTGCCGCTGAACGGGATCGGGCTGGTTGATCTCACCTTCGATGAGCCGCTGGTGCTCGATAAATATCAAGCCAACCCGGTGACCGGCGGGCTGATTTTCATCGACCGGCTGAGCAACGTGACCGTGGGCGCAGGTATGGTGCGCGAGCCACAGGCAGATGTTTATCAGGAACCTTCGGCCTACAGCGCGTTTGAGCTTGAGCTTAACGCCCTGGTGCGTCGCCACTTCCCACACTGGGGCGCGCGTGACCTGCTGGGGGGCAAATAATGGCCGACCATGATGAAAACGTGGTCTGGCATGCTCATCCGGTGACGAGTGAGCAGCGTGAAGCACTGCACAAGCACCGCGGCGCGGTGCTGTGGTTTACCGGCTTGTCCGGCTCCGGGAAATCAACCGTAGCCGGTGCCCTTGAGCAAGAGCTGCACAAACTTGGCGTAAGTACGTATTTGCTTGATGGCGACAACGTGCGTCACGGCTTGTGCAGCGACCTGGGCTTTAGCGATGAAGACCGTAAAGAGAACATCCGGCGGGTCGGCGAAGTGGCTGGCCTGATGGTGGATGCAGGCCTGGTCGTGCTCAGCGCGTTTATCTCGCCGCACAGAGCCGAAAGGCAAATGGTGCGTGAGCGCGCCGGAGAAGGGCGCTTCTACGAAGTCTTTGTGGACACGCCGCTGGCCATTTGCGAAACGCGCGATCCTAAAGGGCTTTACAAGAAGGCTCGGGCAGGGGAATTGAAGAATTTTACCGGCATTGATTCGGTGTATGAGGCGCCCCTGCGGGCCGAAATTCACTTAGACGGCGAACAATTAGTAACAAATTTAGTGGCCCAAATATTAGACCTGCTGCGTCGCGACGATATCATCAATTGCTGAAGACGCCCGGAAGCACAACGCTTCCGGCCATCAGGGTTATGAAATCAGTTATGCGCAACAGCACGAATATCGTTATTTCTCAGGCTGAACCCAGCCCGACGGTCGAGGAAACAACCTGGTCATTGCCCGGGGCGTTTATCGGCTTTTTGTCGTGGCTGCTGGCGCTAGGTATTCCCTTTTTGGTCTACGGCCCCAACACGCTTTTTTTCTTCCTCTACACCTGGCCATTCTTCCTGGCGCTGATGCCGGTCGCAGTGGTGGTGGGTATTGCTTTGCACTCCATTTTGCGTGGCAGGCTGCTGTTCAGCTGTGTGGCTACGCTGCTCTCCGTGGCGCTGATGTTCGGCGTGCTCTTTATGTGGCTGATGGGTTAGCCGTGCCGAACTGCGTCAAACCGTAACAGACTATTTATGGGCAACGTTAAGCTAAACTTGCTGCAATCGCGCATGAATTCGCGTTATGTGGTAAATTCTGGCGCGATTTGGCGGGCAGGGTTGCTTGCCGCAGTGGAGTCGACGAAAAAGTTGTGGGATGATTGTGCCGTTTTTCAGGGGGCAGGATGGGTAAACTAACGCTGCTGTTGCTGGCCTTGCTGGTCTGGCTTCAGTATTCGCTGTGGTTCGGAAAAAACGGCGTACACGATTACACGCGCGTCAGCGAAGATGTCGCTGCGCAGCAGGCAACCAATGCCAAACTAAAATCTCGCAACGATCAGCTTTTTGCCGAAATTGACGACCTCAACGGCGGCCAGGAAGCGATTGAAGAGCGCGCTCGCAACGAACTCAGCATGACCAAGCCGGGGGAAACGTTCTACCGCCTGGTGCCGGATGCCTCCAAACGTGCAGCCAACGGTAATACCTCCAACGCCGGGCAAAATAATCGATAACTCAGCATAAGTGAAAGGCATGGCAGACTCCTCCCCGGACGTAATTGCCGTGGTACCGGCCGCCGGTATCGGCAGCCGTATGCAAACGGAATGTCCTAAGCAGTATCTACACATCGGCGACAAAACGATTCTCGAACACGCGGTAGCCAGCCTGATGGCGCATCCGCGTGTTGGTCAGGTGATCGTGGCCCTCAGTCCCAACGACACGTATTTTTCCTCTTTGCCGCTGGCAACACATCCTCGCGTCACCGCGGTGACTGGCGGCAAGCAGCGCGCAGATTCGGTGCTGGCTGGCCTGCAGGCGGTAGATGGCGCCCAATGGGTGCTGGTGCACGATGCCGCCCGCCCCTGTCTGCATCGGGATGACCTCGAAAACCTGCTGGCGATTACCGTCACCAGTAAGGTCGGCGGCATTCTGGCGGCCCCGGTTCGCGACACCATGAAGCGGGGTGAGCCTGGTAAAGGGCTGATTGCCCATACGGTCGATCGGGAAGATCTTTGGCACGCGCTTACGCCGCAACTTTTCCCTCTCGAACTTTTGCGCAGCTGTCTGCTGCGCGCGCTGGATGAAGGCGCCACCATTACCGATGAAGCCTCGGCCCTGGAATATTGCGGTTTTCATCCAGAACTGATTAACGCCCGGGCGGATAATATCAAGGTGACTCGCCCTGAAGATCTGGCGCTGGCGGCTTTCTATCTTACGCGGTTAACCCAAACGGAGAATTTATAATGCGTATCGGACATGGTTTTGATGTTCATGCTTTTGGCGGCGTTGGCCCGATTATTATTGGCGGCGTTCGTGTCCCGTTCGAAAAAGGGCTGCTGGCTCATTCTGACGGTGACGTTGCTCTGCATGCCCTGACCGATGCGCTGTTGGGTGCCGCCGCGCTGGGGGATATTGGCAAACTGTTCCCGGACACCGATCCTGCTTTCAAGGGGGCGGACAGCCGCGAACTGCTGCGCGAAGCCTGGCGTCGTATTCAGGCCAAAGGTTTTACCCTCGGGAACGTGGACGTGACGATTATCGCTCAGGCGCCGAAAATGGCGCCGCATATCCCACAAATGCGCGTGTTTATTGCCGAAGATCTCGGCTGCCATATGGATGACGTCAACGTCAAAGCTACCACCACCGAGAAACTCGGTTTTACCGGCCGCGGCGAAGGTATTGCCTGCGAAGCCGTCGCGCTGCTGCATAAGGCCAGCAAGTAATGGATATGCAAAACCTGACCTGGCTGCACGGCAAGCCGCAGGGCAGCGGCGTCATCAAAGCCAGCCCGGAAGATTTCGTGGTCATTGAAGATCTAGGCTTTGGCCCGGACGGGGACGGCGAGCATCTGCTGCTGCGAATTCTGAAAAACGGCTGCAATACCCGCTTCGTGGCCGATGCGCTGGCTAAATTCCTCAAGGTTCATGCGCGCGAAGTCAGCTTTGCCGGGCAGAAAGATAAACATGCCGTGACCGAACAGTGGTTCTGCGTTCGTCTGCCGGGCAAAGAGATGCCGGACATGAGCGCCTTTGCGCTTGAGGGTTGTCAGGTGCTGGAGTTTGCTCGCCACCGCCGTAAGCTGCGCTTAGGCGCCCTGAAAGGGAATCGCTTTACCCTCGTGCTGCGCGAAGTCAGCGATCGCAACGAGATGGAGCAGCGCTTACAGGCCGTTGCGGAGCAGGGAGTGCCTAACTACTTCGGCAGTCAGCGTTTTGGTATCGGCGGTAATAACCTGCATCAGGCGAAACGCTGGGCAGAAAGCAATGCGCCGCTGCGCGACAGAAATAAACGCAGTTTTTGGTTGTCGGCGGCCCGCAGCGCGTTGTTTAATCAGATTGTTAGCCAGCGCCTGAAAAAACCAGACTTTAATCAAGTTGTTGATGGCGATGCGCTACAATTGGCAGGACGCGGCAGCTGGTTTGTAGCGACCCCGGAAGAACTTCCCACCCTGCAACAGCGAGTGAATAACGGCGAACTGCTGATCACCGCTTCGCTGCCGGGCGATGGCGAGTGGGGAACGCAAAACGCAGCGCTGGCTTTTGAGCAGCAATCCGTGGCTGAAGAAGAGATTCTGCTGGGGTTGTTGACGCGTGAGCGTGTGGAAGCGGCGCGCCGTGCGATGCTGGTTCAGCCTAAAGAGCTGAGCTGGAACTGGTGGGATGATGTCACCGTCGAGCTGAACTTCTGGTTACCGGCGGGAAGCTTTGCCACCAGCGTTGTCAGGGAACTCATGAACACAGCGGGTGATTATGCGAATATTGCTGAGTAACGATGACGGAGTCCATGCGCCTGGCATTCAGGTGCTGGCGAAAGCGTTGCGTGAATTTGCCGAGGTGCAGGTGGTGGCTCCGGACAGAAACCGCAGCGGCGCATCAAACTCGCTGACGCTGGAGTCATCGCTAAGAACCTTTACCCTCGCCAACGGGGATATCTCCGTTCAAATGGGGACGCCGACGGATTGTGTCTATCTCGGCGTCAATGCTCTGATGCACCCGCGCCCGGACATTGTGGTGTCGGGCATCAACGCCGGGCCAAATCTCGGCGACGACGTTATCTATTCCGGCACCGTTGCGGCGGCGACGGAAGGGCGTCATTTAGGGCTCCCGGCGCTGGCCGTCTCGCTGGATGGTCATCAGCATTATGAGACCGCGGCGGCGGTCACCTGCTCTATTCTCCGGGCGCTGGCTCGGGAGCCGCTGCGCACCGGGCGCATTCTAAATATCAACGTCCCAGACTTACCGCTTGACCAAATTAAAGGTATTCGCGTGACGCGCTGCGGCAGCCGCCATCCGGCGGACCAGGTAATTCGGCAGGAAGATCCGCGTGGCAACACGGTTTACTGGATTGGCCCACCGGGGGAAAAACTGGATGTTGCACCGGACACCGACTTTGCCGCCGTTGACGAAGGCTATGTATCGGTGACGCCGCTGCACGTCGATTTAACCGCACATAGCGCCCATGAAGTCGTTGGCCACTGGCTTGAAAAAGCCGGAGTTGAGGCGCAATGGTAAGCAAACGCGTACAGGCTCTTCTCGATCAATTACGTGCCCAGGGTATCAAGAATGAACTGGTTCTTGAGGCTATCGCGCAGGTGCCGCGTGAGAAGTTTGTCGATGAAGCGTTTGAACACAAAGCCTGGGAAAACACCGCGTTACCTATTGGGTCTGGTCAGACTATCTCTCAGCCGTATATGGTAGCGAGGATGACGGAACTGCTGGAGCTGACGCCACAGTCAAAAGTGCTGGAGATTGGCACCGGGTCTGGCTATCAGACCGCGATTCTGGCGCATCTGGTGGGGCATGTTTGCTCCGTGGAGCGGATCAAAGGGCTGCAATGGCATGCCAGGCGCCGCCTGAAGCAGCTGGATTTACACAATATTTCGACCCGTCACGGCGATGGCTGGCAGGGCTGGCAGGCAAAAGCGCCGTTCGACGCTATCATTGTGACGGCGGCACCGCCGGAAATTCCCACTGCGTTGCTGTCGCAGCTGGGTAACGGCGGTATTCTTGTTTTGCCCGTGGGGGACGACAGGCAGTTTTTGAAACGCGTACGACGTCACGGGGACGAATTTTTAATCGACACGGTAGAAGCTGTTCGCTTTGTGCCCTTAGTGCGCGGCGAATTAGCATAACCCGGAAATATCCGGTTTTCTTGCTGTTGATTCGGCGTAACGTAGCCGAATTCAGCAAAAGCTGGCGTGGATTACGCCGCTTCTCTACAGTGTTTTATGCATATCTGGTTGTTATCATTTTGGGGGATAAATGAGCGCGGGAAGCCCAACTTTCACTTTACGCCGGGCGGCGGTGTTAACGCTAACGAGCCTTTGGCTGGCAGGCTGTACAAGCAATAATAACACCCAGGCACCAATCAGTTCCGTTGGCGGCAACGGCAATCCTTCAGGCTCCTCAAGCGGCAGCCTGCTGGTGACTAAGCCACCGACAATGTCCGCCCCGATTCAGCAGCCTCAGATCCAACCTGTTCAGCAACCGCAGATTCAACCGGTTCATCAGCCTCAGCCTCAGTCCCAGCCAGTCGTTTCTGAGCCTGTGCGCACTGAAAATGGCCGCATTGTTTACAACCGCCAGTACGGCAACATCCCTAAAGGGAGCTACGCGGGCGGCAGCACCTACACCGTTAAACGCGGCGATACCCTGTTCTACATTGCGTGGATTACGGGGAATGACTTCCGTGACCTGGCGCAGCGTAACAACGTCCCGGCACCGTATGGTCTGGAAGTGGGGCAAACCCTTCAGGTCGGCAACGCCTCTGGCACGCCAATCACCGGCGGGAACGCGGTGACGGCTGCCGATGCCCGCGCGCAGGGCGTCGTGACGCCAGTTGAACAAAACTCGACCAGGGTAGTTGCTTCTAAACCGACAATTACGTATTCTGAGGATTCAGGTGAACAGAGTGCTACTAAAATGTTACCAGGCAATAAGCCAGCTGGGACAGTCGTCACAGCACCGGTAACCGCACCTGTGGTTAGCTCTACCGAACCGACCGTCAGCAGTACGTCTAACAGTTCGCCGATTTCAACCTGGCGCTGGCCGACCGACGGTAAGATCATCGAAAACTTTGCAGCGACCGAAGGGGGCAACAAAGGGATCGATATCGCAGGCAGTAAAGGACAGGCCATTATCGCGACCGCCGCAGGGCGCGTGGTATATGCCGGTAACGCACTGCGTGGTTACGGTAATCTAATCATCATCAAACACAACGATGATTATCTGAGTGCCTACGCCCATAACGATACAATGCTGGTCCGGGAACAAGAAGAAGTTAAGGCGGGGCAGAAAATCGCTACCATGGGTAGCACCGGAACCAGTTCTACACGATTGCATTTTGAAATTCGTTACAAGGGGAAATCCGTAAACCCGCTGCGTTATTTGCCGCAGCGATAAACCGGCAAAACATTCATTGAGTGTATTGCCCAGGGATCACGGGTAGGAGCCACCTTATGAGTCAGAATACGCTGAAAGTTAACGAGTTAAACGAAGACGCGGAATATGATGAGAACGGAGTTGAGGCTTTTGACGAAAAAGCCCTTGTAGAAGAGGAACCCAGTGATAACGACCTTGCAGAAGAAGAGCTGCTGTCACAGGGTGCCACACAGCGTGTACTAGATGCGACTCAGCTTTATCTTGGAGAGATCGGTTACTCTCCATTATTAACAGCCGAAGAAGAAGTTTACTTTGCTCGCCGCGCACTGCGCGGTGATGTAGCCTCCCGCCGACGCATGATCGAAAGTAACCTGCGTCTGGTGGTAAAAATTGCCCGTCGCTACAGCAATCGTGGTCTGGCGCTGCTGGATCTGATTGAAGAGGGCAATCTGGGGCTTATTCGTGCCGTTGAGAAGTTCGATCCGGAACGTGGATTCCGTTTCTCAACGTACGCCACATGGTGGATTCGTCAGACCATCGAACGGGCAATCATGAACCAAACCCGTACGATTCGTTTGCCGATTCACATTGTGAAAGAGCTGAACGTTTATCTGCGTACCGCTCGTGAACTCTCCCACAAGCTCGACCATGAGCCGAGTGCCGAAGAGATTGCCGAGCAGCTGGATAAGCCGGTTGATGACGTAAGCCGTATGCTGCGTCTCAACGAGCGCATTACCTCGGTAGACACCCCGTTGGGCGGTGACTCTGAGAAAGCGCTGCTGGATATCCTTGCGGACGAGAAAGACAACGGTCCGGAAGACACCACGCAAGACGATGACATGAAACAAAGCATCGTGAAGTGGTTGTTCGAACTGAACGCTAAGCAGCGTGAAGTGCTGGCCCGCCGTTTTGGTCTGCTGGGTTATGAAGCTGCGACGCTGGAAGATGTCGGTCGTGAAATCGGCCTGACTCGTGAACGCGTTCGTCAGATTCAGGTTGAAGGCCTGCGCCGTCTGCGTGAAATACTGCAGGCTCAGGGGCTGAACCTCGAAGCGCTGTTCCGCGAATAATCGACTCTTCAAATAAAAAAGCGGTGATGCAAGTCACCGCTTTTTTTATGCCTGCCGTTTGGTAACTACTACACCAAATTCTTAAGCCGATAAATCCACTCCAGCGCCTGACGTGGAGAAAGTGAATCCGGATCCAGGTTCTCCAGCGCTTCTACGGCAGGGGATGTCTCTTCCGCCACGGTCAGGAGCGACATTTGCGTTCCGTCCACCTGGCTTGCGGCGGCATTGCCGGAAATGCTTTCCAGCTCGCGCAGCTTCTGGCGCGCACGTTTAATTACATCTTTTGGCACGCCTGCCAGCGCGGCCACGGCCAGGCCATAACTTTTGCTCGCCGCCCCGTCCTGCACGCTGTGCATAAAGGCGATGGTATCACCATGCTCCACGGCATCCAGATGGACGTTAGCCACGCCTTCCATTTTCTCCGGCAGCGTGGTCAGCTCGAAGTAGTGGGTGGCGAACAGCGTCAGCGACTTGATACGGTTTGCCAGACTTTCGGCGCAGGCCCAGGCCAGCGACAGGCCATCATAAGTCGATGTTCCGCGGCCAATCTCATCCATCAGCACCAGGCTGTGTTCCGTGGCGTTATGCAGGATGTTGGCGGTTTCTGTCATCTCCACCATGAAGGTTGAGCGACCGGAAGCAAGATCGTCTGCCGCGCCTACGCGGGTAAAAATGCGGTCAACGGGACCAATTTCTGCCTGCTGTGCCGGCACAAAGCTGCCGATATAGGCCAGCAGAGCAATTAACGCGGTCTGGCGCATATAGGTACTTTTACCGCCCATGTTCGGGCCGGTAATGATCAGCATTCTGCGCTGAGGTGACAGGTTTAACGGGTTAGCGATAAAGGGTTCACTGAGCACCTGCTCCACCACCGGGTGACGGCCACCCACCAGCTTAATACCGGGCTTATCCGTCAGCGTCGGGCAGGTGTAGCTCAGGGTATAAGCACGCTCGGCAAGGTTCACCAGCACGTCCAGTTCCGCCAGCGCGGTGGCGCTTTTTTGCAGCGCTTCCAGGTGCGGCAGCAGTAAATCAAACAGCTGATCGTAAAGCTGTTTCTCCAGCGCCAGCGCTTTGCCTTTAGAAGTCAGTACCTTGTCTTCGTACTCTTTCAGCTCAGGAATAATGTAGCGCTCGGCGTTTTTCAGCGTCTGGCGGCGAACATAGTTGATCGGCACCAGATGGCTTTGACCGCGGCTGACCTGAATGTAATAGCCGTGCACGGCGTTAAAACCGACCTTCAGCGTATCCAGGCCCAGGCGCTCACGCTCGCGGATTTCCAGACGATCCAGGTAGTCAGTCGCGCCATCGGCCAGGGCTCGCCATTCGTCCAGCTCTTCGTTATAGCCGGGAGCGATAACGCCGCCGTCGCGCACGAGCACCGGTGGCGATTCGATAACCGCTTGCTCGAGTAACTCGCGCAGCTCTGTAAATTCACCCATCTGCTCGCGCAGGGTTTGCACGTAGTCGGTGCTTACGTCTGACAGGATCTCTCGCAGGGCGGGCAGTTGCTGGAAGGCATAACGCATACGTGCCAGATCGCGTGGGCGGGCGGTGCGCAGGGCCAGGCGGGCAAGGATACGCTCCAGGTCGCCGACCTGGCGCAGCGTAGGCTGAATGTCCGCAGTGCGCTCCTGCAGAGCCGCAATGGTTCGCTGCCGCTTAGTGAGCACATCGACGTTACGCACCGGCATATGCAGCCAGCGTTTGAGCATACGGCTGCCCATCGGCGTTACTGTGCAGTCCAGCACCGAGGCCAGCGTGTTCTCCACGCCGCCGGACAGGTTCTGGGTGATCTCCAGGTTACGCCGGGTGGCAGCATCCATAATGATGCTGTCCTGCTGCCGGTCCATGGTAACGGAGCGAATATGCGGCAGAGAAGTGCGCTGGGTATCTTTGACGTACTGCAACAGGCAGCCGGCGGCGCAAAGCGCATGGTGGGCATTTTCAACGCCAAAACCGGTCAGGTCTCGAGTGCCAAACTGCAGGTTCAACTGCTGGCGCGCGGTCTCAATCTCGAATTCCCAGAGCGGGCGGCGGCGCAGGCCGCGGCGGCCATCAATCAGACTCATCTCGGCGAAATCTTCCGCATACAGCAGCTCCGCTGGATTCGTGCGCTGAAGTTCGGCTGCCATGGTTTCACGGTCTTCCGGCTCGGTCAGGCGAAAACGCCCGGAGCTGATATCGAGGGTTGCATAGCCAAAGCCTTTGCTGTCCTGCCAGATAGCCGCCAGCAGGTTATCCTGGCGTTCCTGCAGCAGCGCTTCATCACTGATGGTGCCCGGAGTGACGATGCGAACGACTTTACGCTCAACAGGCCCTTTGGTGGTCGCCGGGTCGCCAATCTGTTCACAGATAGCCACGGACTCCCCGAGATTCACCAGCTTAGCCAGGTAGTTTTCCACCGCGTGGTGAGGCACGCCGGCCATTGGAATAGGTTCGCCCGCAGAAGCCCCGCGCTTGGTCAGGGAGATATCCAGCAGCTGCGAAGCGCGTTTTGCATCGTCATAGAACAGTTCGTAGAAGTCACCCATGCGGTAAAACAGAAGGATGTCACGGTGCTCTGATTTAAGACGCAGGTACTGCTGCATCATGGGGGTATGGCTAGAGAAGTCCTTATCAATGTCTTCATTCATATTGATTTTACTCATTTTTTAATTCTTTCAAGTGCTCATATGGCCCCAGGTAAAACCCCTTTAAACCCACATAAACCCATAAATTTGTAGCTCACTTGTAGCCCAAAGCGTGATAGATTGGTTGTACTCCTTCTTTGGGTTACAAATGGTGGTGATACTTTGAAAACAACTCTCAATCAGGCTTTTATTATCAACAAGTTAAGTATTAATGTTAAGCCTGAGCTCAGTAGCTCTGGAAAAGTCGTTTTCGAAGCCAACCCTGACCAAAAACCTTACATAGTTTTTGACGATCATCGAGATTCACCCGTTGGCTTCGGTGTGAAGGTCAGTTTGACGAAAAAAACCTATGTAATCCAGCGAAGAGTAGCCTCTTCAGATCGTAATGTCAGTGAGGGTAAGAAGCCAAGCTCTGTCTTGAAAGTAAAGGTTGGGAATGTGTCCGATTTTCCGAGTATCGATCAAGCCCGTGAGGCAGCTCGGCAGTTGGTTCAGACAATGATTGCAACAAAGAGAAATCCCAACAAGATTAAAAGGGAACTCGATCTGGCTGAATTGACCGTGAGTGAAGCTTTTGCCCAATACAGGAGTCACTTACTTGGCAGAACCAAACCTGCTAAACCAAACACTCTCAATGTGTTAGACAAAGCTGAGAATCGGTTGAAAGAATGGCAAAACCTTCGAATCAAGGATCTTACTGGTAATGAAATCCTTCGAAAGTTTGACGAGATTGCTTCAAGAGCCAGAACAGCAGCAGAACAGACTTTTAGGTGGGCCAATGTTGCTGTAAAACACGCAATCGAGATTGAAGCTGGGAATGCTCAGACCCAGCAACGACAACCTTCGTTGTCCTATAATCCTTTTTCAATTTTAAAGGTACAGAAGAAGTTCAGAACACGATCTGAGCTGGAAGATAGCTATCGTGCCAAGGGCGTACGAAATCCATTGTCCCCCAAAGATACTTTGGGACGGTTTCTAGCTGCATTACACAATAAGAGAGGTTTTAATCGTTTGGGTTGTGATTATCTGTTGCTGACCATTTTGACAGGAGCCAGGAAAGAAGAGACAGCAACACTGTGCTGGCGAGAGGCCCTGACAGAAGAGGAAGTCAGAACGACAAGCTATGTCGATCTCGAAAACCGGGTTATTCGCTTTTACGACACGAAAAATCGTAACGACCATGAGCTTCCAATCTGTGATGCTACAAAGCGAATTCTGGAAGACCGACGAGATATCGTCAACGATACCGAAATACGGGCAGATAAACGCAAATGGGTTTTTCCGGCTCGTTCATCACGAAGCAAGGTTGGACATTATTCTGACAGTAAAAGCTTGCGCGAGTATATCTGTCAGGAAGCTGGAATAATGAAGCTGGGAATGCACGATCTGCGAAGAACTTTTGGCCGTGTTGCAGAAGAACTAACTTCGTATGCAGTGGTGAAAAGATTGCTTAACCACCGTAATACCACGGACCCTACTGAAAGATATGCTGAGCCTGATAACGAGCGAGTTTTTGAGGCACTTCAACGGATTGAGCTTCATATGCTGATGACAGTACCTGAGTTGTATAATACACTTTTGGCTTCGGCGAAATATCAACCATTGCCAACAAATTAGGGGGACAGGGAATGAGTGCAATCGATACTTTAAGGGAATATGCTGAAGTATGGCGGCTATTTGGTAGTATGCCAGATGATGCAACCCTGAGTGCTGAAGTTTCGGCCCTTTACCTTGGTGTAAGTGTCAAAACATTGGCTCGTTATCGCCAGACTGGTAATGGCCCTGCTTATATCCAATACCAGGCTGAAGATAGCAAAGCAAGAAATCAACGCGTAAATTATCTGTTGGGTGATTTAAAAACCTGGCGGGATAATCATAAAGTGAACAGCACAATGGAAGCAGCACAGGTCCGTGGGTTGGCTTTTGCTTCTTTGGCTGATTTTACCAAGCCAGAGCCTTTCTGGACTATTGATAATAAAATTTATTCTCATGCCCTTACTGTATCTGACGAAGTATTCAAGGAGCTATTAAATACCTCTCGTGCAGAAGTTATTTGGATCTCTCTTGAGAAAGTGTTGTTTGAGAACTGGCATGCTTCGAGAGAGCGCCAGAAATGGAATGATGTTTTTGTTAGTGTACTAAGTGGGATGGTTAAATCATGTGAAATTGAACAAGAACGTCATATACTTAATGATATTTTATGATTAATTTCATTCCCAATATAAAATTGAATTTATATTGGGAAATAGTCATTTGCGGAAGTATAAATTGTTCAACAGCATTATTTATTATTTTAATCAAATGGAATGCCGTCTGTAGGATATCTTCTTTTGGGATTTTTAACCGGCTTTGTTTTACTCCCTGCACGATAAAAGTTAAACGAATTGGCAAAGTCTTCTGTCTCCAGTCTGGACTTTCTAAATTTATCCATCAGATCTTCATTGAAACGACGAGGGATTCCTTTAACACACAAGTTTGAATTAAGGTATACTTGGTTATCTATGGCGTCACGAATAAGTATTTTTCTCTCAAATAACTCTTTGAATGCGCGTGAGACATTTGATTTATTCAGCCCAAGATCTTTGGCTATACGTGACTGTGAAAAATCAGGGATAATATTTCCATAATCAATTACTGAGAAGAGATAAAGCACAATTCTAAACGCTGTGGGCGTCAAATCCATCCTGGCGAGTGTGGCCATATTGCCTTTGAATATCATTGAGAAATCGTCTCTGAATGACGTTTTTTTATAGCTATTTGCTTTAATCTTTATTTCTTCCAGATCTTCGGGCATAACCTCTAATGCTTCTGCAATAATGGACTTTTGTTCTTTAGTTAATACAACGCTTGTGATTGACATGATGGCTCCTTTTTTATTGTTGTGATTACATATATGGCACATTTAATTTATTTGTCAACTTGGTTGGTAGTATTATTTAATTGTATTTACTTTGAGATTTTACGGTTGTTATTTAGTGGGAGATGGTTGGTTATCAAATTTAAAACAAGGGGTGCTAAATTTCACCATCACCTGTTATGTAATTAATGATTTTTGGTTCTGAAATTAATAACGGCAGGGTTTGTTTAATTATTTGATTTTATTGGTTAATTTTCAATTGTGTTCTGCAAGATAAAAGAGTGATAAAGAAATAAGAAACCACAGTTTTGCATTAGAACGATACTCAAGGCCTTGGTGTACCTGATGAAAACACTTTTATTATTGTTTTTCTTACATAATATCATTTCTTAAGTGAAGCCTGCGCAACTGTGTGTTGCGCCATTGGGCTTCAGAACATTACTACAGTATTTTCTGTAAGTATAAATACGCTTCGCGCACGAGTTCATAGACCTGAGGTTAACTGTCATTACAAATACGCTTCGCGCAAAAAATCAGGAGGCTGAGTTGATCGGGAAAGAGAACACAGATACATGATTTGCCCATTTGCTGAGTACGGCTCACGCCGGGACCCTTCGGAAAAAAACCTTTCTGCTTCAGCGAGTGAGTGCTGTGGGCACTCAGCGGCGCTGCCAGGGAAACAAAATTATGGTTTTCACCGGTTTGGTAAAAATAATTAACATTTATCGGTAGTCGGGGCGTAAGCCAGTGCGTAGCACGCTCTCAAAAATATTCCTGTGGTTTTTTTATCTGAAATATGGAAATGACTCAGATAATTGAAATATGAAATAGTAATGCAATCTGGAGGACTCAATATCTCCACAGTGAAAGCTGTTTTAAGTGAGGATAGAATAAATATTGTTTTATAAAAATATTTTTAAATTACTATTGATTTTATTTTTGAAGATGATAGTACTTAATTATAAAAACAAAAAATGGAGAAAGTTATGAGTGCTATTGATGTTTTATCTCAGGAGGAAAAGTTTATACATGTTGTTGATAAATTTATAACCCATCATCACAACAGCGTTAATAACAATGTCTTTTACAAAAAACTTTATGTTCTCTTCGCCGGGTATCATCTGAAGTATTTTTATTCACGGGCGCAGTATCGCAATTCATGTTATCATGTTGATAATATTATGCAGATGTTTACAGGAGTCGTTTCAACCCTGAACACAACTCTGCTCAGGAAGCTTGCAAACAGCAATACATTGCTGCATTGCCTGAATTCACTTGTGAATTATATTTCAGGCAATCTGGACGAAGCAGAGCATATTTATGCTGATTTGCTGGCTCAGTATGAAAAGAAACGCATTGCAGGCTCTCTGGCTTATACTCCGCCAGGCTCAGTGATCAGGAAAAGACTTTGATAGCGGCAGCAGCGTGTACAAGGAATGGGATGCTGAATGGTGGAGAGAAATGGAGCTGGCGTTTCCGGCAGGTCATAATCGAGTATTAAAAAGGCAGGAGCCACCGGTTTGGTGTCCTGCCTGGCGGGATTGTTTTACTGTGGTCTTACTTGTCAACGACCTGCCAGCCATCATCCGTTTTGACCAGCGTGACTGCCGCTGTGCGTTTTTCGTTATCGACAACAGCTGTTACATTGCATTTATAGCTTTTATCCGATACTTTCACGCAGTCATGCTTTTTGACAGATTTTAATTCCCGCAGTGCGTCTTTCGGGACATCTTTACCTGCTATGGATTTAACGATGGCATTCGTCTGCTCCACGACCTTATTCATCGCAGTGTAAATATCCTGCTCAGACGGTTCACCGGTACAGCCACTCAGCAAAAAAATGGACGCAATGAGTGTGGTAAATGCATATGTTTTCATAAAATAATCCCAGACTGTAGAGTACGTTATTGAATAAGACCGGTTTTCATCTTGCTGTTGTTTTCAGAGAACGTCCACTTGCTGACCGTTTCGCCTTTAAATTCGATTTCCAGCGTTTTGGCCTGCGTCTGTGAACCCCCTGTCAGCAGTCCAATCACGGGAATAAATGTGGTGGCATCAAACTGATTGTTATCCATGGAATAAGTCCATTCTTCATTGCCACTATCAAGTGTAGTTTTGGTTTCCGGCTCACCTAATGCGGCAATGATTTCTGATTTCGTTGTTTTATTTTTGATAATCTTCGACTGCAGACTTTGTGATGTTTCTTTTTTTAGATGCTGGTTGCCTGATATTGAACAACCAGAAATAAGGAATGCAGAAATAAAAAAAACAGAAATCATGAATCTGTTCATAAGTTCTCCCATATTAATTTTTTATGTTTGCGGTGGTGCGAAATTAATATCACCGTATAAAAACAACTCTGTCTGCATATTTCTTTTTAATTATGCAGATAAGAATAATGACGCTGGCAAAAAATGTAATGACTGAGACAGGAGTGCTACCGGTCAATGAAAATACTAACCAGGCGAGACCGAATGCCACGAATTGAAACAGGAATGCCACACTGAGCGGACTTTCACCATAGGCCACTTTTGCATGGCAACCTTTGCAAATCCTCACGCCGTGCGGGCTTTGTGTAAAGCAGAAGGGGCAGCTAATCGTTTTACTATCCATCATGACTCCGTGGCCTGATTTAAAGTGATGTATTTTTGAACATTTTCGATGAATGATCCGCTTTAGTAAAATTGCTTGTACCGATCGATGGATCTTAGATGATAGGTTTTAACTATCATAACTAGTTTATCGATCTATATAAACGATCAATATTTTGTTGACTATTACTAAAGTATGGACTGTTTAACTTATGGTGCAGGATGGGGGTTGTTTTTAACTAATTGTTCTTTAATGGGATTTGTTGTCATGGAATGACAGGGTGTCAGAAGATGCAGGTGCAGGATTTGGTGGAAAGAATGTGCAGTGGCATGTAACAGAGACATGCCCCTGCGCCTGAGAAGTGCCACAATATGGCCGAGCAATACAAGCCACGCCTTCAGGCGACGCTGGCGGGGTATCTGACGGGTTGTATTGTGCAGCTTGCTCCTGAGCTGAATGATACCCACTGTCTCCTGTTGTCTTTCCAGACGAATTTTTTCTTCAAGCTGATGGATTTTCTCCAGAATCGTTTCCCGGTTTGCAGCCTGTTCTTCAGACTCGCATGATGGCATTGGCACTGGCATTGGCACTGTTAATGGCACAGGTGCAGGTACTGTTGGCTTTTGTGCTTGTTTCAGTAAAGTCAGATGTTCCGGTACGAAATCAATCAATGTTTGCAGGGAAGACCAGCCATATTTTTTACCCAATTGAGAGGCTTTAAAGGCAATACCTTGGTACTGAAATGAAAAGCCGTTCATTTTTCCCGTTGAGGCGATATTGGGTTTGCAGCTGACGTCTACCTTTTCCAGCATAGCGATAAAAGTCAGCAAATCAGGGCGGCCGGTTAACGCATTATCAATCAGGCTCTGCAGAGTGGACCTGGGGCAGGGAGTTGTCGTTCTTTCAGCCATCATCAGCTCGTTGCGGGAAGGCTTTCTTTTCTCCTGACTATGACTACTGATTGCAGATGTGGTTTGAGTGAGTTTGTGGACTTTCTCCAGCTCGCTGATAATCCGGGTACTGATAAGATTTTCATTTTTCCCAAGGTACAGCTTCCCACCGACCATGTTAATTCTGTTAGCTATTATATGGATATGCTGCCCGTCCGAATCATCGTGCATGATATAGCAGCGAAGATGGGTTTCAGTGAATCCCATCCGGGTCATATAATCGTCAGCGAATGCCGCCCATTGTCTGACTGACAGTGTTTCTCCCTTTGGCAGGCGAAGCGAATTATGCCAGACAGGTTTGGCGACACCGGGGCGCAGTAGTCTTGTGCCTTCAAATTCACTGATAAGTTCAGCAGCAGTGCTTCCCGTCATGTTGCCACCGATAATATAAGGCGTGATTTTGTGGTGAGATCCTGACTTAAGGCTATAGAGAACCACACCTGCAAACTGTTTACCCCGCTTTATTTTCTGCATGCCTTTCACTGGTCTTGCTCCAGAAAGGTTGATGGAATAAGGTGATCCCTGAGAGTTTTGATTTGTCTGCGCAGGGCGAAGAGTTCTGTACGGGTCAGTTCGCTGTCAGGGCTTTTGCTGTCGAGATGATTCAGCAGGCGGTTTAAATCCTGTGAAAGGTTGCCGAGTTTAACCCATGCTTCACGATTGATTTCAGGTAATACCGGTGGGAGTTTGTTGAGGGATGCCATTCTTAGCCATTCCCCTTTTTTATAAGGGCCTCTTTTACTATCGAGAATAGATAATTCTTCTTCGTTTAACCGAACGCTGACGCAGTGAGTTCGAACTTCATTAGGTGAATATTTTGCTGTATGGAATTTACCTCTTCTTGAGCTTCTTGATAGATCTTCTTTACTTTCATTTTTATGCATATCTAACCTTTTTTAAAATGTGTTCATGATCTACAGTTAGCGCATTGGTAAAATAAGTCAAGGCAGTGTCGAAATTTATAAATAAGATAGGTGGAGCAGATTGCTAATTAGGTAATCTGCTCTGGGTAAAAATAGGGTTCATATTAAATTCATTATGACAGTGAGGAGGAGCGGAGGTTACAATCTACGTTTTACTGGCATTAAAGATATTGTTTGTTTCATAATTTCGCTAAGTTTCTTTCTCTCATGTTCTGCTATATATTTACAAATCTCATCATGTCGAATATGCTGTTCCAGTTGTTTTTTATCTATTTTGATGTCATTGCGGATAAACCATTTAATTGTTTCAATGTCCCCGCGTAAATCATAACCTCGCAGTACAATATGGCGAAAATGTGTGTTGCTGATATCTGTCTTCTTCTTTAGTTCGCTGAAGAAAGAGCTCATTTCATTTTCATTGGCACTTAGATAAACCTGGCAGTTATCAGAGATAGTAAAGTTAAGGTTTTTCTTCTGAAGCAAATCCATTATCTGCAGACTTTCGCTGTTGAGGTAGTTGAAAATTACTGGACTGCTATCCTTCATACTAATATGACGAATGAGCATTTTGGCTTTGAAATCGCCTAATGAATAGCAAATTTCAAAAATACCGTGACCCTGGTTATCTCTGTGGTTTATATCGCAACCGGCCTGAACCATCAAATCAAAGATAGAGTGATTTTTTACGTAAAAAAGTATTGTTCTTCCGCATTTATCCACATTGTTGACATTAATTCCAGCATTGATCAGGGTTTTGCAACAGGATATATTATCAGCTAACGAGCATAAACAGGTTTGGCCGAGACCATTTTTGTGGTGTATATCTACGCCGGAATCAATCAATTTTTTCAGTATGTGAGGATTTCGCTGGTTAAACAAAACATTGTGACCATAGTTGTCAGCATGGTTAAAATCTATTCCTGCTTTAACCAGAGTGTCAATCATTCTTGGGTTTTTACAGTAAAAGAGTATATTTCTTCCAAACGAATCCAGTGTATTAATATCGGAGCCTGCATTAATGCAAGCCTGAATGTCTTTTGGAGTTTTACAAGAGAGTAATGCATTTATTGCGTTGTTATTCATAATTTTTCTCCTCTGTTAAGCGACTAATCTGATATAGTTGTCATGGTTGGTTTTATATTCCTTTATTTTTTTAATGTCTTCGTAAATTCGAGCGAGTGAAAACCATGAGATCTCTTTCAACATGTTTTTGTTGCTTACATACAAAATGTTACCACCGCGAAATGAAAAAGCATTATGGAATGTACTTTCATTCGTCGTTTTGAGAAATCGAATGAAATTTTTTATTGTCTCTTTTTTGTTCATGTTATAAGAGGTGAATGTATAGATAGAGAATACGGTTAAAATATTTCTCTTCGAGACCATATGTCTTGAGAAATAATCGAAATAAAATCTTTGCTCCTGAGTGTCACTTTTGCAAAAAAAAGAAAATTGTGGATTATATAATCTATAAAGATCTGCGTTCTTTTTTGTTTTGGCGAGATAGTTAGTCAGGCTTGGATAGTTTGTTTTATTCATTTTAGTTCTCCTTTATTTAATTAACAAAGGAAATATATATTATTAAATAAACAAAATGCAAATATATTTTTATATTTATTTAATTAAATAGATATATTTTTATTATATTTCATATAAGGTGTTGTTTTTCATTGTTAATTATTTTTATCAAAAAGTGCTGTGTTTTATTTGATTGATTTGGTTTGAGAGTAGTAATTGATATTGTATGAATTGGCGATGAGGGTGTTTTAAAAAATAAATTTCTCAAAGTGCTAAGGTGCAATGTGGGGCTTTGTATTAAATTAATGATGTTAGCGTCCCTTGGCTATCTAACTAAAGGTTAAAGCCAAGGGGAGAGTGTTCAGGCAGATTCAATTCATAATCTTTTTTTTGTAATTGCTTTACAGGTAACTGGTTGAATCGTTGTTCGTAAAACCTTTTGCTCTCTCTGTGATTTTTCCTGGAGGATTTCTTCATAGAAGTAGCGTTCTTTTAGTGATTCTATATCAACTTTTATATCATAACATATTAACCATTTAATTAGCAGTCTTCCTGCATAGTGAGTCAGTAGATATGTACTGTTTATGTAAAACCAAACATGACTAATGTCTGTCAGTTTCTTTAGTTGTAAAATTAATTTTTTAACGTCGGCATTTGTTGGTGTGATAATGCACTTATCACTTATCTCAAATTCATTTTTTTGCTTTATAAGTAACGACAACAGCTCAATTGATTTAAATGTAATGTTCGTGAATACAATTTTTGAACTGTCTTTAAGATGAATATTACGGATAAGAAAACGAATGTAGTTATCGTTTTTAGATTCCCAGTGAGTATATTTACCAGCTATGCTGTGGTTTTCTGACTGCCAGTAATCGAATGCTGTCTGCCCGCTTAAATTTTTATGATTAATGTCGCAACCAGCCTCAATGAGTGCATCGTATACATATCCTTCAAATGGAATGAAAAGAAAGGAGTTGCCATAGCTATCTTTGGTATGGATATCTAGTCCAGCTTTGATAAGATATTTTACTAACCCTGGTGAAACATCAATATGTTGAATCGCAAGGGTACCTGACTTATTCCGGTGGTTAACATTAATACCATTGCTGACAAGAAGTTCCACTGTTTCAACATTTTGAGCATAGAATAATGCATTATTACCGTCATTATCCAAGTGGTGAATGTCAATGTCAGCGTCAATCATTGCCTGTATAGCTTCAGGTACATTACAGGTAAAAAGAGCAGTTTGACCTTTACTATTGCACATATTTATATCCATGCCAGCCTTAAGGCAACGAAGGACACCATTTTTAGACTTTACACGGAATAGGTTATTTTTATTATTTTCTCTTGATATCATTATTTATCTCCTTTTTTGTTGTTTTCAAGATATTAATGACACCAGATTTTACGGTATTCAAATTTACTTTTGTTTTATTAGGGGGTATCTGATTTGGTTTGCTTGAGGTTATTCTTAACTTAATGGAACATAGGGACGTTAAGGTTATCCTATGTGATGTGGATCAACCATTTTCACAAGAATATTTATCCATATTGGAGCTAATCTGTATAAAGGAGATAATTAGAGGCGCAGATATTAATACTATAGAGAGTAATGCTATAGGATATGGAAAAGATCATGTAATATAATGGTGGTTATTAATGTTCTTCTTAATTTTGGAAATTAAATGAGTAGTGTTTTTTATGAGGTTTTTTGCTGTTGATAATTCTTATTAAAATTTGAAGAGCATCCTTTAAGTTATTCGGCTTGAGGATGCTCATTTAAAATTTAAGCAGCGGAGTCTTTTTCAACAGCCAGGAAGGGCGAGTTATCAAGTGCTGCAAAAGATGCTTCATTATTTAGAAGCCGAATAAAGTATCTCTTTTGATCTTTAGTATTAAGGTTTATTAATCCTCCTGTTAGATCAATATTCCGTTGAAATACAGGGAATTTTTGCATAACTTGTTGTATTTGAGGGACTGAAACTCCCGTTTTTACTAAATTCCCTTTTGAAACCATAGCAAGTCTACGCATAAATGCTCTGTCTTTATACATGTCCTTGAAAATATCTAGTGGCACTGGCATACCTTGTGTATTAACAATTCCAAGGTTTATTATTAATGGCGTTGAGTTATTTGCAAGATTATCTATTACACTTTCTAATCCATACATTCTTTCAAGAAGTTTAATGTTTAGCGCATAGTACTTATTCTGAAAAAAGAAGAAGTCAATCGTGTCATTTATATCAATACTGTCATGAGTGATCTTATCTAAGGTTCTGCCATTTAGACTCAAGAAAGACTTTTTTGTTTTCTTATGTAGAGAAACAGGATATTTATGTTGGTAAATGACTACGCTGTTTCCATTACCATCACAAAGGTGGTAAATTACGGCTTTTACCGATGTCAGGCTTTGTGTTGCAAAATCAAACTGTGTTGCATTCCCATTGACACCGAAATTTAGCACGTTGTTCATTTTAGTAAATTCAATTGGGAGATGATTAATTGCTAAGTGATCATATTCGAAAACTTGTTTATCTCTTTCTAATAAAGTGGATACAAGTGGAACGGCCACTTTACCTCTGTTAGGTTCAATAATATTATTGATTAAGCTTTTAGAAAATGAAGTGGTCAGATCTTTTTCAGCATCAGGTTCAAGGTTAACCTTAAATATATCTATCGTACCTTGAATATCAGTGACAAAAAAAGCTTCGCCAGAGATGCGTTTCGATTTTGAAATATTTTCAATGTTAGTGAACATGTCATGACCTCTACACTATTTTAGCCAAATAAGTTTCATTGTCGATTTTTATATACTTTATATTATCTGTGCTCTTTAGAACACTGCGGCAGATTACTGTGCATTTTTTCACTCCACGGTCATGGACATTAGCTTTGTATATTCTGAATCCGAGTATTGCAAGTGATGGGTTAGAATAAAACCGGTTTGTCTTTACGTATATTGCGCCGATTAAAAATATCATCAATCCTAAATTTAATACAGTTCTCTTACTATCGACATCAGTGAAAACTAAGGGCATTATATAAGTGGTTAAAAACTCTAAATGTTTATGGTTTTCATTGCTGATATCCGAGACAGTGCATGCAACAGACCAACCCGAACCAAAGCTATTTGCAAGGACTATTAAAATAATTGCACCAATAAAGATGAAAATCAAACTAACTATGAAAACGATATTTCTCACTTTCAATGACGAGATTGAGAAAGTAAAGTTTTCAGTAAAAATATAGTCCCACACATTTTTTATCAAAACCTTATCGTAGGACATAATTAATAATGATAAAAATAGAAGCCATAGTGATAGTATATATAGTACTGTTTTAAGATATGGCCTGCTATCCATTAGCTTCTCCTGTATAACTTAAAATAGTTTGTATGTTAAAAATTTAGGGGAATCATTTTCCTAATTCTCCAGCTAAAAGTTCAGCCTGCTTCAAAATGGTCTCTGTGGCGAGCAAGGACATATCGGGTGGATAACCATATTTTTTGAGCAGACGTTTTACCACCACGCGAATTTTTGCTCTTGCTGCTTCTTTCACTGTCCAGTCAAGACTGACATTGTTGCGGATAGCCTCTGTAAGTACGACTGCCAGTTCTCGTAGTTTTTCCTTTTCCATTAACTCGCGAGCACTGTCGTTATCTGCAACAGCAGAATAGAAGGCATATTCATAAGCGCTGAGGTTTAACTGGCTGGCAAGGCTGTCAGATTCCTGGATAGTCTTGGCAAGCTTGATTAGCTCATCAATTACCTCCGCTGCGGTCAGTACCTTGTTCTGGTAGCCATTGATTGCAGAGGTCAGCATATCAATCAGTTTTTTGCCTTGGGTGATACTTTGATTCGAGCGAACCTTGATCTCGTCAGAAAGCAGTTTTTTAAGCGTTTCCAAAGCAATATTTCTGTGTTGGTAATCCTTCATTTCCTGAAGGAATTCTTCAGAAAGAACGGAAATATCAGGCTTTTGTATCCCAGCAGCGTCAAAAATATCAACAACTTTATCGGTAACCAGAGCCTGATCGATAGTCTGTTTTACCCGAACTTCCAGACTGTCATTGTGTTCTTCTTCTGATCCGTCTGAGTTTTCAGTAAATTTATTCAGTCTGGCTTTTACTGCCTGGAAGAATGCTACTTCGGGTGCCGCTTCCATTGCTTTATCGTGCGGTGTCGCCAATGCAAATGCCTGCGACAAGGCTGCAACCGCAGCCAGGAAACGCATTTTACCTTTACCGTTATCCAGCCCTAAAATATGGTTTTCTGATTCAAGAATAATTGTCAGGCGTTGTGAGGTAGTTGCGGCAAAGTAAGCTTTGTAATCGTATCCATGCATCATGCCTTCCAGGATTTCCAGCTTTTCCTGCATGAGCGTTACGGCTTCTTCCTGAACCTCAGCAGGATCTCCACGTCCACCTGCATCAGAGTAAAAGGAGAGGGCTTCTTTTAAATCAGAGGCAATGCCCAGATAGTCAACAACCAGACCGCCTATCTTATCTTTATACACACGGTTCACACGGGCAATTGCCTGCATAAGGTTGTGGCCTTTCATTGGTTTGTCGATATACAGCGTATGCATGCTGGGAGCGTCGAAGCCGGTTAACCACATATCACGCACTATCACCAGTTTCAGCTTGTCGTCGTCATCCTTCATACGGTTAGCCAGAACCTGACGTTCTTTTTTTGTGGTGTGGTGTTTGGCAATTTCTGGCCCGTCAGCAGCAGAAGAGGTCATGACGACTTTTATTATACCGTCATTTAAATCATCGCTGTGCCATTCAGGTTTTAAGGCTATGATTTCTTTATATAGTTCAGCAGCAATACGGCGGGACATGGTAACAATCATGCCCTTACCATGATCGGCATTGGATTTTAAGCGCTGCTCAAAGTGCAGAACCATATCCGCCGCAATCGCTTTAATACGTTTTGAACTGCCAATCAAACCTTCGATTCTGGCCCATTTAGAACGTTCTTTTTGCGTGAGCGTCAGTTCGTCCTCGTTAAACTCATCATCAAAGTCTTCAATAAGCTGACGACCTTCATCACTGATGGCAATTTTGGCAAGACGGCTTTCATAAAAGATACGAACTGTTGCACCATCTTCAACGGCCTGCGAGATATCGTAGATATCAACATAGTTACCAAAAACAGCAGGCGTGTTGACGTCCGTTTTTTCTATGGGGGTTCCGGTAAAGCCGAGATAGGTCGCATTAGGTAAGGCATCACGCATATATTTGGCAAAGCCATAAACAGTGCGCTTACCTGTAACGTTGCCTTCACTGTCTTTCACGTCAACTTCTTTGGCGCTGAAACCGTATTGTGAACGGTGGGCTTCATCAGCGATAACGACAATATTGGTTCTGTCTGACAACAACTCATAGATATTGCTGCCATCATTAGGCTGGAATTTTTGAATAGTGGTAAACACCACACCACCAGAGGCTACGCGCAAATATTCTTTGAGTTCTTCCCGGTTGTCGGCCTGTTTTGGTGTCTGACGAAGTAGCTGAGTGGCAGAAGAAAACGTACCGAATAGCTGATCATCCAAATCGTTACGGTCAGTGATCACTACCACTGTTGGATTATTCAGCGCCAGTACAATCTTCCCGGTATAAAACACCATCGAAAGCGATTTACCGGAACCCTGGGTATGCCACACGACCCCCGCTTTACGATCTCCGGTTTTTTGCGCATTAACAAGAACTTTACTGTTACGTCCCTGCTGGCGCAGTGCTACTTCGGCAGAGGGGGAATCTGCATTTACACCTGAGGCACGAATAGTGGAAAGTACTGCTGCATTAACCGCGTAGTACTGGTGATAAGCAGCCATTTTTTTAACGGTACGGATACTGATAATCCCTTTGCTGTCTTCATGTTTGCTGGCTTCAAACACGATAAAGTGGCGGATCACATCCAACAGCGTTACAGGATTAAGCAATCCCTGTAATAAAACTTCGAGCTGTGGTTGGGTACTGGTAGCTTGTGTTTTACCATTAGCGGTTTTCCATGTCATATAACGACTGAAATCGGCAGAAACCGTCCCCGCTTTGGCTTCCAGCCCGTCAGATATCACATTAAAAGCATTGTAGTTAAACAGAACGGGGATTTGGTTCTGATAGGTTTTAATCTGATTATAGGCACCTGTTACCGTAGCATTTTCGTCAGCGGCATTTTTAAGTTCGATAACGACTAATGGCAGGCCGTTGATGAATAAAATAAGATCAGGTCGGCGGGTATGATTGCCTTCTTTGATGGTGAGCTGATTAATGACCAGAAATTCATTATTAGTGGGATCGTTAAAGTCGATCAGGCAGGCCAGCTCTCCTTGTGTATTACCATCCTTACTGACTTCGATATTGATCCCTTCGGTCAACAGGCGATGAAAGGCCAGATTGTTTGCCATTAGATCAGGTGTGCTGATCTGCATCACCTGTTTCAGGGCTTCCTCACACTTCTGTTCACTAAGGTGCGGATTCAGGCGTTGTAGAGCAATACGCACCTTATCTTCAAGGATAACCTGCTGATAGCTACGTAACGGATTGATGCCACTGGGTTCAATGTCCGGGCCGTAAACATACTCATAGCCCAGCCCTTGCAGGTGCTCAATTACCATTACTTCAATATCGGATTCGGTCATCTTTGCCATGCGTACTGTCCTTATTGCCGCTTAACCAGAGAGCGGGCTGTACACCCGCATAATTATTTTATGCTACTGATGCGATTGCTTCTTCTGCATACTGAACCCGTACTTCACCGCTCATCAGTTTGGGAAGTAAGGTATCGCGGAGTTTTTCTAAGCTATCAATTTGTTTTGAGTTGTTAATAAGTTTACTTTCAAATGAATCTAATAGCTCATTAATTATACGTAGCGAAGCTTCTGTTGGCAGATTAACATTGAACTTCTTAAGATGATCCAAGTTAACTCGTTGTCTGCCAGTTGAACCTTCCATACAGCTTTCTGCATATTCTTTGAAGTCCGGGTTTCGGCACATGATATATGAGATAAAAGGATGGATTTCTTTTTTAGGACGCATAACTATGAATTCGGTAGAACCCCATCCAGTTTCATTGTCGTCTAAAAAATCAATATAGGCCGCTTTCCCATTTTCTAAACATGGGGTAATTCTGGCTAGCAAGGTATCTCGTTTAGTAAATTTAGTTCCTGAAGAAAATGGACGTCTGTAATATCCATTTGCACGAAAAATAACAGTGCTCAGTCCAGCCATGTCCAAATAAGTAGCGTCTTGGCTTTTAATTAAAGTTCGCTTTGGATTAAAGTCAATTATCTGATCTATACTAACTGATACACCAGTACTATCTAAAATAAACCACTGCCTAAACAGGGTTTCGGCCATGGATTCCAGAGTTTTATTCTGGCGATGAAGCAAGTCTATTTTGTCATCAAGAGAGGACAGCACAGAGGCGATGGCTTTTTGCTCTGGCAGTGAAGGTAATAGGATCTCTTGACTATAAGCGGTATCCCTGTTTAGTCCAGGAACAGCGCTATCTTCGTTCAGTTCTTCCAGCCCTAATGTTTTCAACAAATAGAATAAAAAAACAAAATCATATTTCGAAGGGTTAGGTAAAATATAATAAGCAGTATCAATACACCAAAATGGTCCATAAGTTAAGTACGCTTTCCCAACAGTTCCTTTACGACCAATAATAATTCCTTGTTCGTTTATTAATGCTTTGTTATGCCAACCAGTTAATCCACCTGAACTATATACAGGTATAGAGCCAGCATTCCTATCCTGTGCCTTTAATGCTTTACCATAATTAAGAATGACAATCTCACCAAGTTTAGTTTTTATCCACTGACTCATAAAACCACCTTCGCCAGACTCTCAGCGATAGACTTATTCAGATGCGCTTCTTCTTCCAATTGTGCTTCAAACTCCGCTTTAAGAGCCGTAAAACGTTCTTTAAAGTCAAAATCGTCTTCTTCGTCAGCAAGGCCAACATAACGGCCAGGCGTCAGCACATAATCAAGTTTAGCGACTTCATTGATATCGACAGATGCACAGAAACCAGCCACATCTTCGTAGTCGCCACCTTTGTTACGCCAGTTATGGTAGGTGTCAGCAATAGTTTTGATATCTTCGTCAGAAAGCACTTTGCTACGGCGGTTGATTAAATGACCAAGATTACGGGCATCAATAAACAGAATTTCTTTACTGCGATCACGATAATGACTGCTGTTTTCACGATCTCGGCGCATAAACCATAAGGCCGCTGGGATCTGGGTATTCAGGAACAGTTTTGCGGGTAAGTTAACGATACAATCAATCACATTGGCATCTTTGACCAGTGCTGCACGAATATCACCTTCACCCGAACTTTTAGAGGTTAAAGCCCCTTTTGCCAGCACAACGCCAGCCTGACCTTTTGGCGACAGGTGATACAGGAAGTGTTGCATCCAGGCAAAGTTAGCGTTGCCAGCAGGTGGAATGCCATATTGCCAGCGGGCATCACCACGAAGCTGCTCACCAGACCAGTCGGAAACGTTAAACGGTGGGTTAGCTATGATAAAATCAGATTTCAAATCTTTGTGAGCATCGTTAAGAAATGAACCTTCATTATTCCAGCGAACGTGTTCAGAATTAATCCCACGAATTGCCAGGTTCATTTTTGCCAGACGCCAGGTGGTCTGGTTGGACTCCTGCCCATAGATCGAAATATCGTCAATATTTCCCTGATGTGCTTCTACAAATTTTTCTGACTGAACGAACATACCACCAGAACCACAGCAGGGGTCAAAGACTCGGCCTTTATAGGGTTCCAGCATGTTAACCAGCAGGCTTACGATGGATTTTGGCGTATAGAACTGACCGCCCTGTTTACCTTCTGCCAGTGCAAATTCACCAAGGAAGTATTCGAATACGTGGCCTAATACATCAGCAGAACGCGCTTTGGCATCTCCCAGTGCAATGTTGCCAATCAAATCTATCAGTTCACCCAGCACGGTGGCGTCGAGGTTCTGGCGAGCGTAGACTTTCGGCAGCACACCTTTTAGCTGTGGGTTACCCGCTTCGATAAGCTCCATAGCATCATCAACCAGCTTACCGATTTCAGGTAGCTTGGCCTTAGATATTAGATAGTTCCAGCGTGCAAGCTCAGGGACAAAGAAAATGTTGTAAGCGGTGTACTCGTCTTTATCTTCCGGGTCAGCGCCTGCGAACTCGCCTTCACCTGCCTTCAGCAACTCATAATGAGATTCAAAAGAATCAGAAATATACTTAAGGAAAATGAGGCCCAGCACGACATGCTTATACTCGGCTGCATCAATGTTTTTACGCAGCTTGTCTGCCGCTTTCCACAGGATGACTTCTAACGGATCTGTTTTGATTTCTTTAGGTTTTCTTGCCATTGGCGTAACTTCGTGAATTAGGATGGTAGCCCTATTTTGCCTTAAAGTTCCGCTTGTTACGAGCTTATACAGCGATTAATTATTATCTGATTTTAGTGTTTTCGTTCAGCTCAGCAAGTGCAATGACTCATGGGGTAAGTGCTTTGTAACAGGGTTGTTGATGTCAGTCGTTGGCCCTCAATGGAGTCACGGTCATAGACATAATTGCTGTATAGCTGTTAATGTTTGTCTGGGTGAATTTCTACTACTCGGACTAACACCAAGTGAGTTCCATACTACATAACTGTGAGCATTTTCTGTACCCTTTACTCTATCCTCTTCTTGCATATTTACAGGAAGATAAAGCAAAAGATACAAAACTTTGTAATCAAAAAACTGTCTTAATGTACTTACATCACGTTTAGTTATTAAGTTTTTTGTCATGGTGAAAATTTTTACTTGGTCATTAAAATTCATCGGATGTTAATATTCTAAACGAATAGGATGTCAAGCTAAAATGATGTGTCAAGTTGTTTGTAAAGTGAGAGGTTTATTTTTGGAAGATATGCTTAAGAGAAGTATATATGATATTTTACTGAGTAAAATTATTGATATGCAAGGTTGGCAGAGGTTTTCTTTCTTTTCTAACCGAAGGGAAGAAAAGCAAGGGGAACTCGAAGAAGCAAGCGCAGCGGCTTCGCAGAGTTAGCCCTTGCTTCATTTCGCTATAATAATAAAAAATCGCAGTGCCTGATATTTTATATACAGATATACAGCTTAACTTGCATTTATTTTAAAGCTTCTCTTGCAGCACAGAAGATGCTATAAATTTCCGCTTCGGTTGAATAGATGACACTGTATGGTGCTTATAATTAAAAAATTATTCACTCAAGCAATTCTTTTTATAATAAATATTATTTATTTCACAAAAATTCTTGATATTCTTTCTTAAAGTGATTAATTATAATGTTGTATAAATTTAAAACAAGAGGTTAAATAATGACTGAATATAATACGGCCTTCAATGAAGTAGACTTGCTTATGAATGAGATGCTTGAAAAATTAAATATATCATTAAATGAAACGAATTTATATCCAACTGATGATATGTTTCGGGTAATTGTGCAAGAGATTGATGTTGAAAATTTAAAAATATTATCTTTTATTTATAACGAAGGATCTCAAGAGGTTATAGACAATATCACTCCCGTAATAAAAGAGTTCATGTACTGGTGGGGTGATAATTTAGATTATGGTACTATTAATATCCAATCTCTAATTGCAAAAAAAGAAGAAAAAATAATTTCTTCAATCATATTAGAAAATTCAGATAAAGCTAAAAAAATAAAAAGAATTTGATGGTTAATTGCAATCCTGACAATCATGCTCTCATGACCATTTTTTAGAGGGATGAGGGGCTGTTGCATTCACTTCATAGGAATACCTACTCATAGAGGCTGTCTGGCACGAGCGAAGCTCTTTGATCTGTTTCTTGACTGCGAAGATCTCTGTTTTAGCTAACTCACTATTGCTACTTTTTGCATCAAGATGGCTTATAAGGCGGTTCAGCTTTTGGGATATGTTAGACTGTGATTTCCAAGCTTCAACATTGATAGCAGGAACGACAGGAGGAAGCCTATCAAAGAGGTTAATCGAAGCCATTCGCCTTTGCTTTTGTCACCTCTGTTTTTATTGAGAATAGCCAATTCTTCTTTATTAAATCGAACACTGACACAATGTATTCGCAAAGATTGAGCAGGGGGGATATGATTATTGACTGGTTTAAAATCATTTGTATAGGATAAGGTTATTGTATTACTCATAGAAACTCCTTTTCATATGTGTATTCGCTTTATGGTGAGCAATCCTTGCACACCCATAATACAGTTATAATAGAAATGCAATTTATGTCAATTAGTTAGATAAGACTTTGACTTTCTTTCTTTTTCAACCGAAGGGCGAAAAACAAGGAGACTAAACGAAGCTCCGCTTCGTTTAGTCATACCTTGCATCTATATAGATGCTATTGACATACTCATATAATGTTGTATCAATGGATTATTGTTAAAATAGATGAGGCCTGATTATGATTAATAATAAAAAAATACTATATCTGTTAGCTTTTATGTTCCTGTTATCATTCATATACACTTTTTTCGTTAATGAACTATTAGCTAACAGCAATAGTCTTGGTGAAACATTTATAATTTTACTACCTATATATTATATTATTGTATTCCCTTTTGTTTTCTTTCCTGTAAAAAAGTGTAGCAACTGAAAATATTAACTACACTTTTAAGAATTGAAATATGATTAGTTTATGAATCTACTGACGAAAGCCGAAATTATTTTTGCGAACGACAATGCTGCAATTATTACGAGAAGTGCATAGCCTAACCCGCTTTGAAGGAATATAGGGAAAAGGTCATTTTGGACACCAGGTAAAGAATCAACGCATAAACTTATCGCAGCCGAAGCTGTCGCAAATGAAAATAGCCACTCAGCTTGTACTTCGTATCTTTTATAAAATACAGAAAAACCTAATGACAAAATTGCAGGGGGAATTAAGAGTATATATTTAGATAAGCTTTCATTAGAGTGATACTTATGATTAATTATTACCCCAAGAACAACGAAGCCAGCAAAAATAAATAACAGTATTAATATGATTAACCACCGTGGATATGATTTACTTGTGCTATTCATATAATTACAACCTTTTTATTTGTTTGGTTTTTGATATGTGAATTTATATAACATCTTCCCATCTGCTGCTGATAAATAACAGTGTGAAATATTTTCTTTGTTTGGGATTATTAGCATGAGAAAAAAAGGTCTTGTATGACCTGATTTGATAAATAAGTCTTGGATACTGCGGATATCTGTTCCTGATGGGCTTGCCATTCCTTCGTTATGTGTATGCCAATCACCTAAGTAGTGGAAACCCTGCTTGAATAACGATATGATATCTTCTTTGGCTTTTTTCTCATCTAACTTGAAATAATTTCTTTTCCTCAAGTCAGTAGAGCCTGGTGTAGTTATTTTATTGATTTCAATCTCAGAATCATTGAGATTATTGGAAAATAGCATACCTCCTGATTCTTTACTAAAACAGTGGGTTTGACGATGAGAAAATAATTCATCTACTATGCTTTGGCTGATGCATATTTTGAAATCTAATTCGGCACAATGAAATTTATGCATCACTTTTTTCCCAATTAGAATTTTCAAAAATCAAAGGTATAATACAATCACCCTTTCCTGGGTTTCCGAATTGTGCAATCCATTTATCATTCCAGTTACCACCAAGTTCTAAAAGCTCTGCTTCTCTTCCTATGTAACTATATGCAAAAGATTTATTTGAAAAACGATCCATGATTAGATCTATTACAGTTCTTGCCGTTAGAGCATGTAAATTAGTCAAAGGGATAGCTCCGTATGGTTGGAACTCTCCGGCACATGCTGCTATTCTTTTACGAGTATTTTCTTTCCAGTAAGTAGCAGGATATTTTAATGCACCTATATTTTTGCCTTCTGTAATATGCCAGCTATTAAAAGCATTAGAATCCACTTGGTTGACTATTACATGCCCCGCCATTGCATGAGCTTCAACAAATGCAAAGACAATAGCACCGAGAATGTCTTCCGACTGTCTTTTAATTAACTGCTGTTCAGTATTCCAATGTGCAGTGCAGCTTACTATAATATCGGCTTCTGCAATTTTTTTGTTATTCTTGGAATCTTCTGTCCAATCTTCATTAAAAGCTTCTATATAGACATTTGGAAACTCTTCCCGTAGCCTTGAGGCAAGAGCTAATGCTTTATTTTTATAAACAGAATCAAATCCTAATAGATGACGAGAGGAGTTTTCACTCTTCATTAAATCATCATCCCAAAGCATCATTTTTCTAATGCCTGATTGAAGTAACAGTCTTGATACCGAAGATCCTACTGAACCACATCCGACGATAGCTACTTTATGTTCAGAGATTTTCTTGTAAGTTTTGTTATGCTCACGACCCGTTAACCAAGAATCGTCAGAACGGTCTACTATAAGATTTTCTGTTTTAGTTTGGCCTATTCTATTTTTTAAAATCTTTCCATCAATGTAATTTCTATAACCATCTAATAAAGCTGTATTTCTGAATCGACCCCGACTAATACCTCTGGTATCAAAGCGGTCAGTGGCAAGATCACTAACTCCCTTAGGAATCTGTATTCCTATAATATTCATCCCAGAAGGCGTTGGGAATGAAACTAGAATTATGGGCTTGACATTGAACATATTAGCACAAGATCTTAAGATCAATTCAATAGTGCTTTCTGGATCTTCCTGTTGCTGATTTATGAGTTCAAAAAAATCCCTTGCAGTTTTGGGATACTGACTCGGATACCAGGCTTCATTGAAGAATATCAATGGAATTGAAACTACTTTAGAGAGTTGCTGTTGCCTTATTCGTTTATCTTTTGAATTACTTCCATCCGATTCTAATGGCAATATTTTTTGGTTTTCCAACCAGTTAATTAATTCTTTTTGTGTGTCAGAATATATTACTCCAAATTTCCGGGTCCGATAACCGAAAACCAACCTTGTGTTTTTATTTGTTAGATCACACTGGCTTATAAGTCGATCTATTTTATTACATTGATAAATCCAATAGTTCTGGAACTCATCAATAAAATCCTCATTTAGATCACCATTTATTCCTTTTCTTAGCATTAGTATAGCATCGTTTAGTAAATCGACTGCATAGGTCATATCATTATGATCGATGATATAACTGTCAGGCCAAACACATAACTTGCCATTTTTTTCCAAGTGTGGGAGTTGGCAAACATCAATTTTTGGTGAGGAAATAAACACATCTGGGATGTCAAATTGACTAAGAGTTTTGTATCTTAGTTGCAATACAATAGGTTCATTACTAAATTCTAAATCAGTTACTAATTCCCAAGCACAAACATATTTACCGTTGAATTTTGATAATTCATTCGTAGAAAGCTTCCTTGCACCATAAGGTGCAAGGATAGTGCTCAACTGATCTATCTTTTTATTAAGACAATCAGGCATAACCACCACCACCTTGTCTATTTACAGCGGCACTTGATGATTCGGCCATACCTAATGCAGATGCAGCAATTTTCTTAATACCGTTATCGGAAATTTCAATCTCTAACGGAATATTCTCTCCATTCTTTTTATGGTCTGACACACATAAAAACTGACCTTGCACATCATCTACTATTTTTTCATATTCTTCTTTGGCTCGGTATGCTGGAGGATCTTTTTCGTCATTTTCAATTGTTTTAGAGCTTGAAATTATAAATGCTTTTTCTTTTGCTCTATTAAAAACTTCCATAGCTTTCTCGGAAGTTTTAGCATCATCTCCTTTTTTGCTTAAACTATCATGAGATAGACTATGCCAAGAACAGTGATGTGGTGCTTGTAAAATGTCATAATCTAACCATGACATAGAATATTTATTGGTTAAACGATCTCTAACACCTTCCCAACAAACGACTTCTGCATCACCACCACTTAAAAAGTGTGCAGTTTTATTGTCACCTTTAATTTCAAAATTTATTATTACGCTGGAATGATTTTTACCTAATTTATCTTCCAACTCATCAAGATCTTTCTTGGGTGAAGGACCCAATAAATGAGCTTCAAAATATGAAGAATAACTTTGATTAATCCAGCGGGTTGTTTGGTCTAATTCTAATAGGATACCTGGTATGTCGTCTGTTTTCCCATCTTCGTCTTTTCCTAAGACCAGAACTTGGTTTCCAACTCCATCCAAATAATTTTTTTCTTTATAAAGATTAACTCTTCTCTTAACTTCTTTATTCAAAGCTATTGCATCATCGCATAACGGATGATTTTGTGCATGGTGTCGCCTGAATACAATTGGACTTGACCAAATCTCATTTATAAAAATTTTATCGTTCTTCTCACTCCAATCTTCTGGTTTTCCTAAATGAAAGTGGTCAGCCACCCCATCACAATGATCTGAATCAGGGTGAGTCCAAATAAAAAGATGGACAAACAAACGACCTTCGTTATTTCGAGGAAGCTTTTCTCTGAGTTGGGTGCGAACATCAGGATGTTCTTCACCATCCCTGATGCGACAATCTATTAAAATATTTTTATCATCTTCCGTTTGGATGAGGGTCATATCCCCATTCCCAACGGGAAAGAAGCATATCTTTGCAGACATATCATATCCTTTTTAATTATTTCTGATCGGAATTATCACCCGATCTTGCTGTGCGAGATTTTTCAATCCCAAAAATAGCCATACCAACATCTTCAATTTTGCCAACGAACTTATCGACATTCAACCCTGCAAAGAAGGCAAATGCCATATATCCGTAGTCACCACCACTGCCATTTTGTGATGCATCTAACACTATTAATCCAGCTTTAAGGAATAGATAAGCCACTACACCGCAGATGCCACTAACGATAGGTCTTAATACATACCAAACATGCCAACGGTCATCCCAACAATTCCTAACACATTTGTTTAGATATACTCCACGAATGCAGTAAAGAGTTCCACCAAGAACACCTATCAATCCACAACGAATCATGAGCTTCTTACTCATGATCCATTCAGGGAATACATCGCCCTTTACTAATCCTGCATACACAAGCACAACAAGTAAGAGTAATGTGAAGAGATAACCGATTATCCTTTTCATATGTAGCCTATAAGTAACTTTTGAAGAGGGTTTTTATATTTATTCATTTTAGATCATGACATTAGATTGTCTAGAGAAGTACTGCTGCATCATTGGGGTGTGGGCGTCGAAGGTTTCGCTAGTGCTCATGGAGTAATGATATCCATTTCGTTGAATTTTAAGTTGTTAGTGATGTTTCTGGTTCTCATTATCACTCACTAATAGGGCGTAAACTGTGCGTGGGAATCGTCCCGCTGATGGCCCATGATAACGGAGTATCAAAGTCAGGAAAACAGCGGTTAAACGACATTGCTTAAAGCCTCGCAACTCGGTGCCATTCTGATATGTTCTGGCGGCGGTTGGCTGTAATACCTCAGTTTGGCGAACTTTTTCGCCTTCATTTTGTTTAAACGGTTAAATTCCAGGGTGTCTATGAAAAAGTGGGTACTGGCGTGCGCGTTGGCGGTGACGGGATGCGTTTCTTTTCAACAGCTTGATGAAGGGCTGCGCGGCCTGGTGGGCCAGGATAAAACCGTCGCTTTCAAAATTTTGGGCTATCCGGATAACCAGCAAACGTTCGACGATACAAAAGTTTATACGTGGGTCGCGAACAGCACGGGGGCCGAGCCCTATGTCGCGCCGCAAACCACCTCTGGCACGGTAAACGGCAAGCCGTTTGAGGCCACGACAACACAGACCACGTTTGTGCCGGTCAACTACAGCTGCAAAATTCAGATCTCTACCGACAGCAAGGGCATCATCAAAGACTATAAATATACCAGCACCGATCCCAGCGTGATGGGCTGTATGAACTACATCAAAAGCCTCAACAACTATTATAAAAGATAACGCCTGCCTGAACCGGCTACCCGCTTGAGTAGCCGGATGTTGCGTTTAGACACATCTTTTTTATCCTGCTTTCAGGAACTCAATGTTCAGTTACCCACTTACCAGAAAACATTACCCCATCGGAGATAACCATGTTTTCTGCAGTCGGTCAGTCAAACCGCGTTCAACCCGCCGCCCTTAGTGCCAGCGGAAGGATCCATCCTGATATTAAAATTAAGCCGCCGGTAAACGATCCCGTTCAGGCCCTGGCTAACCTGTTCCGTGATAACAAGCTTGCCTATCTGGGCGATGTGCATGGCCAGCTTGCGATCCCTGAATTTGTCGGGCATGCCATTCCCGAGTTGAAAAAGGCTGGAGTGGATCTGCTGGCGGTAGAGTTTGTGAAGTACAGCGATAACGCCTTGTTTCGCGAAGCGCTGGCCCATGGCAAAGAGGCGACCAAAAACTTCATCATGAATGCCTGGTCAAAACACGGCGAGGCCTGGGTGGATAAGGTTGCCGGGGCACTCTATGAAGCGCACAAAGCCGGCATTTCCGTCGCCGGCATTGACCGCCATATTCCGGGTGCTGCGCCAAAAACGCCGATGGAAGCTATCAAATACATGAACAAGCGGCTGGCGCTCAATATTGCCTGGAACGCAGCCGCAGAAAAGGAAGAGCGTGCTATTGGCGCTCGTAAAACGCTGGTGTGGGGCGGCGGCGGTCATTTTCATCATAGCCGCGAGCAAGGGCCTAAAGATATGCGTCCCGGCCCTGTGGTTTCCTTCAGCGCGAGCGATAAAGCCCCGGGCTGCTCGCTGAACGATAAGGACGACAACAGCCACCTGGTGATTAATTTCCCGAAATAAAATAACGGGGAATGATGATTCCCCGTACCTTTTTGTCTCAGGACGCAACCTGGAAAACGCTGACGGTTTCTCGCAGCACGCGGGATTGCGTATCGAGAGAGGTTGCCGTCGAGGAAGTCACCTCTACCATCGCAACGTTCTGCTGCAGGTTTTTATCCATCTGTGCAACGGCCTGAGCAACCTCATTAACGCCGGTCGCCTGTTCAGCAGAGTTATGCGCAATTTCGTTTACGATGCTATTCACCTGGCTGACGGTGGTCAAAATCTTGCTCATGGTTTCCGCAGCCTGGTCTATCTCCTGCGCGCCGCTGTTCACCCGCTGCACCGAGCCGGTAATCAGGCCTTTAATTTCTTTTGCTGCGCTGGAGGAGCGTTGAGCGAGGGCGCGAACCTCGGTAGCCACCACGGCAAAACCTCGGCCCTGTTCACCAGCCCTTGCCGCCTCAACGGCAGCGTTAAGCGCCAGAATATTGGTCTGGAAAGCTATCCCCTCGATCACCGACGTAATGTCGGCAATGCGCACGGACTCCTGAGTGATCTCCTCCATCGTGCTGACGATCCCCTGCACCATTTCACTCCCCTGGGCGACTTCGCTGGCGGCAGAGCTGGCAAGCTTACTGGCGTACTGTGCGCTTTCCGCATTGTTACGCACCGTGCTCGCTACCTGGTCCATCGCCGCTGAAGTTTGCTGCAACGCCGCGGCCTGGTTCTCGGTCCTTGCAGAAAGTGAGCTGCTTCCCCTGGCAATCTCCGCGCTGGCGCTCGCCACACTCTCTGCGTTCTGACGTACTTCCAGCACCAGCTGGCGCAGCGCATTTTGCATATGGCTCAGCGAGGCGAGAATGCTGCTGGTATCTTTTTTACGCAGTTCAGGCGTCTGCGTCAGGTCTCCGGCGGCGATGGCATTGGTCATGCGCAGCAAATCAACCGGCTCACCGCCGAGGGAAAGTGTGATTTTGCGAGTGGTGGACCAGGTGATAAGCAGGCCAAGCGCGACGGCAACCAGCGCCAGCGTGAGCATCAGGAGGTGGAATGTTCTCGCAATACCGCGCGCCGTATTCGCAAGCGTGTCGTTAAGCTGCGTTTCCATGTCGATAAAACCGTTAATGGTGGCCAGCCAGTGAACAAATGCTGGGCGAGCCTGATTGAGGATTACCTGGCGCGCGCCTTCCACATCGCCTTTTTGTTGTAGGGCGATAATCTCATTCACCAGCGGCAGAGTTTGCTGCTCGGCTTCTTTTATCTTTTCGTATTGGGCACGCTCTTCCACGGTAACGTCGTTGCCCTGAGCAAAGAGACCTTCCATCGGCTGGACGGAGGCCTGGTAATCCTGCTCCAGCTTGCGGATGTGTTCGACAACCCCTTGCAGCTCGCCTGCCGGAACCAGCGTCACGTCGCGTATGGCAATCGAACGGTCATGCACGCTGCCCCGGAAATTAACGGCGTAGCGCTGTTTAACGTTATTGACATCGTTAATGGCGATCAGCGCGTTGTTTATTTTATTTACCTGCATAATTGCCACCAGCGTCAGCACAATCAGCGTTAATAAAATAATGATGAAGCTGCCGCTAATTCGCGAGCCTACGGAAAGGTTTTTAAACATAATAACTCTCTTTTAATTAATATTGAGCGTGATGTTAATGGTGTTGTTAGCGTATTTTTCCCGCAGTGAATACAGGAGGGTAAGTTGTTATGCAGGCTATCAGGTTGGAAAGAAAATTAATCTGCAGGCAAAACGTTGTCAATAGGGCGGTTTTGTACCGATGGGTGCAGTGTTGACGAGGGGGGAATGCTTTATTCCATAAATAACAATGGCGTTTATTTTTGTTCTCCCTAAGCCAAATGATTTTGCTTTTCATTTGTGGTTTCACTTTGTTTTTATGCTTTAAACCTGGTGTCGAGGGCTTGCAATAATTCTCCAGGTACGTTCGTTACGTCTGCTAACAAATGTTTATCATTTATTTAAGGTTTAAATTTTTAGCTATTAATGAAAAAGGCTGAGCCAATATTTTAAAATCTACGCCCCCGGATTACATGAAAGTTAATTACAGCAATCTCCCTGCTTTTGATGATGGAATACAGAGGGCAAAAAAACTTTAAGGCCCGGGAATAAATGTTCATCTCGTTCGTCCTATGTGCTCAAAAGCCAAATGCCGTTTCATTATTGTGAGTCGAACCTATGCGAGAACCCCGCCCATCTTTCTGCGCGATGTTTAAACGTTTGCGCTATCCGCAGCAATTTTTCCTGCGTGGCGCCGTGATAGTCGCCATTCCGTTAGCCCTCTGTCTGCTGTTTGCCTGGGCCTGGGGGGCGCTGACGCCGGGGCGTTTATCCCCTGACAAGCTGGTTAATGCGCTGGAAAAAACGGCAGGAGAGCACCCCGGTTATCGCCGCAACCATGCCAGAGGCGTCTGCGTGGTGGGGTATTTTGATTCCAACGGCAGCGCCAGCGCGCTGTCAAAAGCAACGGTTTTTCTGCCGGGTAAGACGCCAGTCATTGGCCGTCTGGCGATTGCCGGCGGTAATCCCAATGCGCCCGACGGGGCGGTTCCGGTGCGCAGTATGGCGCTGCAGTTTATCACCCGCGATGGCCAGGAGTGGCGCACGGGGATGAACGCCCTGCCGTTCTTTAGCGTCGCTACGCCTCAGGGCTTCTACGATCAACAAATAGCCGGCATTCCCGATCCTAAAACGGGCAAACCCGATCCCGCCAAAATGAAGGCATTTATCAGCGCTCACCCGGAGGCAAAGCCGTTTTTTGCCTGGGTGAAGAGCTATGTGCCAACGTCCAGCTGGGCCAGCGATAGCTACAACAGCCTGAATGCTTTCCTGTTTACCAACAAAGCAGGAGACGTTCACGGTGTGCGCTGGAGTATGCAGGCGCAAACCCCCGGTACGCCAGTGACGGCGCAAGACAAAGCGAATCCTTTGTTCCTTCAGCAGGACCTCAAGCAGCGCCTGCAGCAGGGGCCGCTAAAATGGAATTTGCTAATCAGCGTGGCTGAAAAAGGTGACGTGATAAACGATGCGACAAAAGCCTGGCCCGATAGCCACCAAAAGCTTAACGCAGGCACGCTGGTGCTGACTTCCGCACAAGATCAGGCCGACGGCGACTGCCGGGACATCAACTACGATCCGCTGATACTGCCAGACGGTATCTCGGGGTCAGACGATCCGCTGCTCAGCGCGCGCTCTGCGGCTTACTCGTCATCCTTCAATCGCCGGACGCATGAAGAAGCTCAGGTAAATAAAGGGGCAGGGTTATGAACAAAGTAGCTTATTTTCACCCTCTGCTGCGTGTCGTTCACTGGGCGATGGCGCTGATGATCGTGGCGATGCTGTTCATTGGCGTGGGAATGGTGTCCACGGTGTCGGGCCTGCACGCATTTTTATACTCATTGCATAAACCGCTCGGCGTCGCCATTTTGCTGCTGGTCGTTCTGAGGGTGTATCTTCGCCTTCGTTATAAAACGCCGCCGCTCCCGGCGCATCTGCCTGGTTTTCAGGTGGCTCTGGCGCACTTATCCCACTGGCTGCTCTATCTTCTGATGGTGGCTCAGCCCCTGGTGGGGTGGGCAATGCTCTCCGCGGCGGGCTATCCCGTGACGCTGGGAGACGGCATCACGTTACCTGCGCTGGTGGCTAAAAATATAGAGCTTTATGCCGTGCTTCGGCCGCTGCATACCTGGCTTGCGCTGCTGCTGTTCGTCACCGTGGTTCTGCATCTGACCGCCGCATTGTTCCATGCGCTGCTATTGCGTGATGGCGTGTTCAGCAGCATGACGGGTCACAGAGGCCGGAATTAACATCGCGCAGTGGAGTAAATCATGTCAAAACTGAGCGAACAGGAAATACGGGAAATGCTGCCGCATCTGCAGCGTTTCGCCCTATGGCTCACGCGTAATCCTCACGCCGCGGAGGATCTGGTGCAGTCCTGTCTTGAGAAAGCTTTCAGCCGGGAAAGGGATCTGGCGGCCAGAGAAAACCTTCGCAGCTGGTTGTTCTCCATTCTCTATCGGCAATTCATTGACGGCGAGCGGCGAAAAAGACGCTATCAGCGCATTTTGTCGCTGTTTACCGGCGATGAAAACCCGGTGGCAGCGTCAGCGGAAGAGATGCTGATCAATGACGATATGCTGGTGATGTTCAGCCAGCTTCCCGTGGAGCAGCGCGCGTTGCTACTGCTCATCAGCGTGGAAGGCCTGAGTTACAAAGAGGCGGCTGAGTCGCTGGATATTCCGTTGGGTACCGTGATGTCGCGCTTGTCCCGCGCCAGAAAACAGCTGCAAAAATGGGATGAGGGAGCGTCATCGGCCCCGGCGTTAAGGAGGTTGAAATGAAATCGCGCATACCTGACGAACAGGATCTCCATGCCTGGGTTGACGGGCAACTGGATGAAGAGCGTCAAAAGTGGGTGGAGCACTATTTGCAGCAACACCCGGAGCAGGCCGCACAGGTCAGGAAATGGCAGGCCGATGCCCGGCACTTACGTCTCTCGCTGGATGAATTTGTGCCGCAGGTTTCTGCCCCTGCTTCGGAAGTGCAGCGGGCGCGCCAGCAGATCCGGCGAACCCGCCAGTGGCGACTCGCCGTTGCTTTTAGCCTGCTGTTCTCCGTCGGTATGGGGGGCGTGGCCGGGTGGCAACTGCATGCCAGCGAGGTTCTGCGGCAAATTCTGCCGATGGAAGATGCCGTGCAGGCCTATCGCCTGGTAAACAGCGGCAGCGTGAAAGCGCTGGACGTAGTGGCCAGCGATCGCACTGAGGTAAACAACTGGATGAGCCGTTATTTTATTAACGGGGCGCTGGCCCCCGATCTGGATAACTACGGTTTTACGCTGGTAGGCGGGCGCTTAATGGTGACCGAGCAGGGCCCGGCGGCACTGGTGGTTTACCAGGATGACCGGGGAACGCGCGTGGCTTATTACATCCGGCCTTCCGGTATGTTTACGCTGGGGAAAGGGGAGCGGCAGGCCGATAACCTGACGGCACAATACTGGAGCGATCGCCGCTATAACTACGCGATGATAAGCCCGGCCAATGATAGCCAGACGGCGAGGTTACAACAGGCCGTTGCGCAGTACGCGGGGGATGCCCGAGCGATTTAAGCCAGACGTCGGTTTATTCGCCAATGTCAGAAAAAACATACCATTTTTGCCTGAAGGTCTTATCCTGAATGGAGTGAGGCGGCGCCGGATCCCCCGAAACCGCCTCCGTCATTCCTGAAGGATAAAACATGGTATCTACACATATTGGTTTCCCGACCGAAACGGTAGCGGTGTTTCTGGCGCTCTCGGTAGGGGCCATTTTCATCGACCTCTTTATGCACCGCAAAGACGAGCCTATCTCGCTGAAAAGTGCCGCATTGTGGTCGGTGTTCTGGGTTGCAGTGGCAATGCTTTTTGCCGGTTTTTTATATATTCATCACGGGGCGGAAGTGGCCAGCCTGTTTATCACCGGCTATGCGCTTGAAAAGGTGCTTTCCGTCGATAACCTGTTCGTGATGATGGCGATTTTTGCCTGGTTTGGTATTCCGGATCGCTACCGGCACCGCGTGCTCTACTGGGGTGTTATCGGCGCGATTGTTTTCAGAGGCGTTTTTGTGGCGATCGGCACGGGGCTGCTGTCGCTGGGGCCTTATGTTGAAATCGTGTTTGCGTTAATTGTGGCGTGGACGGCGGTGATGATGCTCAAAGGCAACGACGGGGAAGACGAAGTTGAGGATTACTCTCAGCATCTGGCTTATCGGCTGGTAAAACGCTTCTTTCCCCTCTGGCCTAAACTTGCCGGGCGCAAATTTCTGCTTAACCAGGCTGAGGTAGACCGGGAACTGGCGAAGCCAGAAAACCAGGCCATCGCCGTTGGGCGAGTTAAAAAAGCCACGCTGTATGCTACGCCGCTGATGCTTTGCGTGGCGGTGGTTGAGCTTTCTGACGTGATGTTTGCTTTTGATTCCGTCCCGGCCATTATTGCCGTCAGCCGGGAACCACTTATCGTCTACAGCGCAATGATGTTCGCGATACTCGGCTTACGTACCCTGTATTTTGTGCTGGAAGCGTTAAAACAGTATCTCGTTCACCTGGAAAAAGCGGTGGTGGTACTGCTGTTCTTTATCGCCGTTAAGCTTGGACTTAACGCCAGCGAGCACATCTGGCATCACGGTTACAGCATTTCGGCCACCGCCAGCCTGTACGTTGTGTTGGGCGTGCTGGCCGTGGGCATCATCCTCAGCGTGATGTTCCCGGCGAAAGCCGAATCGAGCGACAGCAAGAATTAAGTAAGTTGAAGGACGCCTTCGGGCGAGGGCGTGAGGTTGCTGACAAAGAGGGAAAAAGCGTGGTTTTTCCCTCTTTGTGGCTATCAGCCGAAAATCAATAAATTGATTTTCCTGTTTTTTGACGAGCCGTCTGGTATTTCTTCTTTCGTCAGAGGTATGTCAGCAGTCTGACTCCTTCGGGTGACGGCGTCTTGTTCACCTGACTCAGAGATGTTTGTCGAGACGTAATCTTTCGATAGGTGAGCGACGGCGAGACCAGGAGCGATGGAAGTGACGCCAGTGGTAATCCCGGGCGGCGGTCAGCAGCTCATAATCCCCTCTTGAATCCCCCCAGGCGCGCAAATGCAGCTGGTTGAGCGGGCCATAAACCTGTTCCAGACGCTGAATTTTCTGGCTGCAGCGGCAGTTATGGCCGTTAATGCGGCCGGTTAACATACCGTCCACCACTTCAAGCTGAGTACCGATGAGCTTAACGCCCAGGCGTTCGGCGAAAGGTAGCAGCACGATGGCCGGCGATGCGGAGCACAGCGTAACTTCAGCGCCAGAGCGCAGCTCGGCGGCAACCGCCATCAGCCCACGGGGGCGCATCATTTTTTCGAAGTTTTTGGCGCAATAAACTTCGGCTTTCTCCTTAACCCACTTCTCGTTCACGCCGGTTAAGAAGGTTGAAATCAGCACTTCTTTTAATTCATCGCGGGTTAGCTTCCTGCGCAGGCATTTGAGCGTCGGAATGGCCATGCGCATCATCTTGCGTGCAAAGGTTTTGCGTCCGAAGGCAAACCGCAGGAACGGGACAAAGCTATCGCTATGGGTCAGCGTGCCGTCAAAATCGAAAACCGACAGGACGCCTGGAGAAGGATCATTCATAACAACCATAGATTCCCAATTTTCCTTTTTTATCTGCTCGTCGCGAGGGCATCTTGCGAACGATGGGGAAATTATAAACTTTTAAATCCCGCTACGGAAACCGAAGCGAAGTGTGATAGGGTAACCCGATGAACAGAAATAACACCCCGCTTATGGTTAGCCGCTGGTGGCTGTCTCTTTAGAGGCGGCAAGAATTCGTTCACCCTTTTCTAATAGCCGCCGGAAGGCGGCTATTTCGTTTTATCTGTTCGCCCTCCGGCAATATTTATCAGCCTCAGGAGGCATTTATGAGCAGCACACACTCTTTGCAGCAAACCATTCTAACCGGCGACCGTCCAACCGGGCAGTTGCACCTTGGGCACTATGTTGGCTCGCTGCGCAAACGCGTTCAGCTCCAGGATGAGCATCAGCAGTACATTTTGGTGGCCGACCTTCAGGGGTTAACCGACAACGGCAGCCGCCCGGAGAAAGTCGCCGAAAATATTCTACAGGTGATGGCGGACTATCTGGCGGTAGGTATTGATCCTCTGAAAACGACTATCTGCCTGCAGTCCTCGCTGCCCGCGCTGGCCGAGCTCACCATGCTGTATATGAACATCGTGACCGTCGCCAGGCTGGAAAGAAACCCGACGGTAAAAAGCGAGATTGCACAGAAGGGATTCGCCCGCTCTCTGCCTTCAGGTTTTCTTGTCTATCCGATAAGCCAGGCCGCTGATATCACAGCGTTTAAAGCCAGCCTGGTGCCGGTGGGGGACGATCAACTGCCGATGATCGAACAGGCCAATGAAATTGTGCACAAGATGAATAGCCTGACGCCGACGCCGATATTAACCGGCTGCAAAGCGTTACTCAGTCCGGTCAGCCGCCTGCCGGGCATTGACGGCAACGCTAAAATGTCAAAATCCCTGGGTAACACGCTCACGCTTTCAGCCAGCGAGCAGCAGATCCATCAGGCCGTGAGCGCCATGTTTACCGACCCGACGCACCTGCGTGTTAGCGATCCGGGAAAAATTGAAGGTAATGTGGTGTTTACTTATCTGGATGCTTTCCATGAAGACAAAGAGAAAGTAGAGGCGATGAAAGCGCACTACCAGCGCGGTGGGCTTGGGGATCGCCAGTGTAAAAATGAGCTGGAAACCTGTCTGCAGAACCTACTGGCACCGATAAGAGAGCGGCGGAACCGCTTTATCGAGGACAAAGCGTATTTGCTTGAGGTACTCAAAGCCGGGAGTGAAAAAGCGCGGGCGCTGACTCAGCAAACGGCCGATGAAGTGAAACGTGCGCTGGGGCTGCCGGTGCTATTTTAACGGCAGAAGGGCGCGAGGGGCATACTCAGATGAGTGATTATGGATTACCATTATTGCGAAACTTTCGCGAACATTCACAGGGACAGCCCATCAGATGCGTTATTCAGCCGCAGCACTTCTTCCTATGCTGGTTTTACTCTCCGCCTGTAGCAGTAAGCCGAAAACCGCCGAGCAGCAGACAACCAGCGGTACGCCGTCGGGCGGTTTCCTGCTGCAGCCGCAGCACGATGTTTTCATGCAAACCGGTGACTTTGCCTACAACCCGGAAGCAGAGAAATTCATCGACAAAATGGTGAATGACCATGGTTTCGACCGTCGCCAGCTGCATGAAGTGTTGTCCCAGGCTAAACGTCTGGACTACGTGCTGCGCCTGATGGATCAGCAGGCTCCGACGACGGCGCCACCTGCCGGGCCGAACGGGGCATGGTTACGCTATCGGGCTAAATTTATCACGCCGGATAACGTACAAAACGGCGTTAAGTTCTGGAATCAGTATGAATCGGCCCTGAACCGCGCGTACCAGGTTTATGGTGTGCCGCCGGAAATCATCGTCGGGATCATCGGGGTTGAAACCCGCTGGGGCCGCGTAATGGGGAAAACGCGCATTGTAGATGCTCTGGCGACGCTTGCTTTTGCCTACCCGCGCCGCGCGCAATACTTTGCGGGCGAGCTGGAAACCTTCCTGCTGATGGCGCGTAATGAAGGGGACGATCCGTTGGCGCTGAAAGGCTCCTTCGCCGGGGCAATGGGCTACGGGCAGTTTATGCCGTCTTCATTTAAAGAGTACGCGGTGGACTTCAACGGCGACGGCCACGTAAACCTGTGGGATCCGGAAGATGCTATTGGCAGCGTGGCGAACTATTTCAAAGCGCACGGCTGGGAGAAGGGCGACATGGTTGCCGTGCCGGCCAATGGTCAGGTGCCGGGGCTGGCTAACGGCTTCAACACCAAATACTCCGTGGCGGCGCTGGGGCAATCTGGCCTGAGTCCACAGGGCTCTTTGGGCAATCATCAGGAAGTGAGCCTGCTGCGCCTGGATATGGGCGACCGTTACCAGTACTGGTACGGGCTGCCAAACTTTTACGCCATTACCCGCTACAACCACAGCACCCATTATGCGATGGCGGTGTGGCAATTAGGCCAGGCCGTAGCGCTGGCTCGCGTTCAGTAAAGCGTTCTGTCGCCCTCATTTGGGGGCGACAGAGACGGCTATCAAATCCCTGCCTGATGAAAATCATGCAGGTTAATGGCCCCAAGCAGCCTGCCGCTTTCATCCACGACCGGCGCCGCGCTAATGCGTTTTTTCATCAGCACCTCTTGGGCGTCTATCGCCCGGGTTTCCGCGTTCAGCACCGTGCCACTCTTCGTCATGGCGTCGTTGATCCCGGCTTCCAGTTTACCGCCGCCCACCAGCCAGCGGCGCAGGTCGCCATCGGTAAAGACCCCTGCAACTTGCTGCGTTTTGTCACAGACGGCAACCAGCCCCAGCCCTGTGCGGCTTAGCTCCAGCATGGCGTCCATTACGGAGGCACTATCCGCCACCTGCGGGAGTTGTTCGCCGGTGCGCATCAGGTGATGAACCCGGTTTAACAAACGTGCGCCTAACGCACCGGCCGGGTGTGAACGTGCAAAATCCTCTTCATTGAAGCCACGCTCCTGCATCACCGCCATAGCCAGCGCATCCCCCATCATTAACGTATTCACCGCGCTGGAAGTCGGCGCAAGGCGCATCGGGCAGGCTTCGCGCTCAACTGAAATATCCAGCGTGGCAAAGGCCGCCTTCGCCAGCGGCGACTGCGCTTTGCCGGTAATGGCAATCAACGTCACGGCCTTTTCCTGCAGGCGAGGAATAATTAAATCCAGCTCTTTCGCATGGCCGGAATAGGAGATAAACAGCAGGATGTCGCGGCTTTCGATCATCCCCAGATCGCCGTGTAACGCTTCGGCAGGGTGAACGAAGAAGGCTGGTGTGCCGGTGATGGCAAACGTGGCGGCGATTTTCTTCCCGATATGCCCGGACTTGCCCATGCCGGAAACAATCACTTTCCCCTGGCAGGCGAGTACGGCGCTGGCTGCGGCAACAAAACCTTCTCCAAGTCTGTCCGGCAGGCGGCTCGCCTCCTGTAATTCCAGCAGCAGGGTTTCTCGTGCGGCGTTAATCATTCGTTGATTCATCTTCTTCTCCGGTGGCAATCACTTTCACGCCTTTTCACGCAGCGCGGTGAGAAATTCATGGCTAATGCCGCTGTCGGTGTAAACCTCGTTATAGGTCGTGACCCCGGCGTTGAGATCGCTACCATCGACGCTTACCAGCAGCCTGTCAAAGCCGATTTGGGTCTTATTGTGGAATATAAATCCATCGATATAAAAGGTTTTGGCATGTGAAAGGACCGGTGAAACTTTTGCTTTACGGGTGGGGAGTAAAAAAGAGAACGATTGAGGGTTCGTTTATGCCGAGGTGTAAAACAGAAATTTACAAGGGCTATCGGGTAGATTATGTTATGTTATAACGAAACAATATTGGTGCCGGTATGTCTGTTGTAGCTCCCTCTTCACTGTTTAGCCTTTCCGGGCTGCTTCGCGTGGCCCTTGTCGCGCTGCTGATCCTCGGCCTGTGGGGCGCCATTCACTGGGCGGTTATCCTGCCATGATCGAATTGCAGAATCTCGAGCTGGGCTATTACGGCAACGTGGTTGTGTCGGCCCTCAGCGGCCAGTTCCGGCGTGGCAGCATGACGGCGGTGATCGGGGCGAACGGCTGCGGTAAATCGACGCTGTTAAAAACTCTGGCCGGGCTGCTGCCTCCTATTTCCGGTAGCGTAAAGTTTCAGGACAATATGCGCCCGCGTATTGCCTGGCTGCCGCAGCTGGGAGAGATGGATCGGCAGTTTCCCGCCACGGTTTATGACGTAGTGTGCATGGGAAGCTGGCCGGGACGTGGGCTGTTTTCCGGTCTTCGTCGTCAGCACCGTGAGCGAGTGATGGAGGCGATTGAGCGCGTGGGTTTAAGTGAACACTACCTGCGACCGATTGATGTGCTTTCCGGGGGGCAGTTTCAGCGCATGCTATTTGCCCGTCTGCTGGTTCAGGATGCGCCGCTGGTACTGCTTGACGAACCGTTCACCGGGGTGGATGCGCAGACCAGCGAATTTTTAATGGAACTCATCTGCCAGATGCATCGGGATGGAAAGACGCTTATCAGCGTGCTGCATAACAACGAGCTGGTGCGCCGCCACTTTCCAGAGGTCTTGCTGCTCACGTCGGATGGCTACCAGTGGGGTAACGCCGACGAAGCCTTAGCGCAATACGCTTCCTTTCGCCCACGGCTGGTACAAACCGCATGATTTATCACCTTTTTATTGAGCCTTTTGTGGCTTACGGCTTTATGCGTCGCGCGCTGGTGGCCTGCCTTTCGCTTTCCCTCAGCACCGTTCCGTTGGGGATATTTTTGCTGCTGCGCCGCATGAGTCTGGTGGGGGATGCGCTTTCTCACGCTATTTTGCCCGGCGTTGCCGTGGGCTATCTGGTTGCCGGCATGTCGCTGGTGGCGATGGGTATCGGTGGGTTTGTGGCTGGCGTTCTGGTGGCCTTACTTTCCGGCTGGGTTAGCGCCCGGACGCCGTTAAAAGAAGATGCCAGCTTTGCCGGATTCTACCTTGGTTCGCTGGCGCTCGGCGTGACGCTGATTTCTTTGCGCGGTTCGAGCGTGGACCTCCTGCACCTGTTGTTTGGTTCGATTCTCGCCGTTGATGGCGAGGCCATTAAGTTTGTTGGACTCATTGCTAGCGTCACGCTGATAGCGCTTGCGCTTCTTTATCGTGGCCTGGTGCTGGAGTCGTTCGACCGCAGCTTTTTACAAGTGAATAACCGGCTGCTGCCGTCGCTGATCCACGGCACATTTTTGGCGCTGCTGGTGCTGAACCTCGTGGCTGGCTTCCAAATTCTTGGCACATTAATGTCCGTCGGCCTCATGATGCTGCCCGCCATTGCCGCGCGCTGCTGGGCTAAGACGCTGCCAGGATCGATTGCGCTTGCCGTAGTGTGTGGCCTGATTTGCGCCTGGTTAGGGCTGGTGTGGTCTTTCTACGCCTCCTTACCCGCCGGGCCGGCCATTGTGCTTACCGCGAGCGTAGCATTCTTTATCTCAATACTTTTCGGACCGCGCAGCGTGCTTGCAGGGAGCCTGCTGCGTCGGAAATTGGCAATCATGAAGGGGGTTAAATGAAACGTTTAGGGATAGGTATTGCGCTGGCTATGGCGCTCTCCAGCCAGATGGCTGCGGCGAAAACGCTGAATGTAGTGGCAAGTTTTACCGTGCTGGCTGACATGGCTAAACAGGTTGGCGGCGACCATGTCAAAGTTACCAGCCTGGTTGGGCCGGATGGTGACCCGCATAGCTTTGAACCATCGCCGAAAGACAGCGTCGCGTTGCGTAACGCGGATGTGGTGATTGTGAGCGGGCTCGGTATGGAAGGGTGGATGGATCGCCTGGTAACGGCGTCCGGCTACAAAGGCAAAGTTATCGTGGCTTCCCAGGGGATTAACACCCGCAGCATGGAAGAAGACGGTAAATCTATTACTGACCCACATGCGTGGAACAGTGCGGCAAACGGAGCGGTTTATGCGGAAAATATTACCGCGGCGCTGGCTGCTGCCGACCCGCAGGACGCGGCGGCGATCCGCAAAAGTGGCGATAGTTATGCTGCCCGCCTGAAGCAGCTCGATAGCTGGGCGAAAAAACGCTTCGCGGATGTGCCACAAACTAACCGTAAGGTACTGACCAGCCACGATGCGTTTGGTTACTTTGGTGAGGCTTATGGCGTCACGTTCCTGGCGCCGGTGGGCTTCTCCACGGAAGCTCAGGCCAGCGCCAGCGACGTTGCTTCTCTGATTAAACAGCTGAAAGATGAACACATCTCTACCTATTTCATCGAAAACCAGACCGACCCACGCCTGGTGAAGCAAATTGCCAGCGCGACCGGCGCTAAGCCCGGCGGTGAGCTGTATCCTGAGGCGCTTTCAGGCCCTGGCGGCCCGGCAAGCACCTATGAAAAGGCGTTCAAGCATAACGTGAACACCATCGCCGACAGCATGAAATAGCTTTTCTCCGGCCAGCGTTTGCTGGCCGTTCCACTTCTGGAAGCCTTCCCGAGTATCCCGATGTAATCCCCTGTAACGCCCGTAAAGTGCTATCGTGTTGGCTAATGATATGTCTACAATCGGAGCCAGCATGACAGACAGCGCATTGTTTAAGCTAAGCCAGCGGGTAGGGAATGCCCTTGGGCAGCTTGGGGCCACTGTGACCACCGCAGAATCCTGTACCGGCGGCTGGATTGCGAAAGTGATTACCGACGTTGCGGGCAGCTCTGCCTGGTTTGAGCGAGGCTTTGTGACCTACAGCAACGAAGCCAAACATCAGCTGATCGGCGTGAATGAATCCACGCTGGAAGCCTATGGTGCCGTCAGCAAAGGCGTGGTGCTTGAGATGGCACAAGGTGCCCTTGCCGCAGCGAAAGCGGACTATGCGGTTTCTGTCAGCGGTATCGCCGGGCCCGATGGCGGCACGCCTGAAAAACCGGTCGGTACAGTGTGGTTTGGTTTCGCCGATAGGCACGGCAGAACGCTGGCAAAAGTGCAGCGCTTTGACGGCGATCGCGATGCCGTTCGCCGCCAGGCCACGGAATTCGCGCTGCAGAGCCTGTGGGACGATTTTCTAAAAAATAAACTTGATACTGTATGACCATACAGTATAATTGCCTCAACGAAACAGTATTGAGAACGCGGGGTTGCGAATCATCGCATCGCTCAGCATGACAGGAGTAGAAATGGCTATCGACGAAAACAAACAGAAGGCGTTAGCGGCAGCACTGGGCCAGATTGAAAAGCAATTTGGTAAAGGCTCCATCATGCGCTTGGGTGAAGACCGTTCCATGGACGTGGAAACGATCTCTACCGGTTCACTTTCTCTGGATATCGCTCTGGGCGCAGGCGGTCTGCCAATGGGCCGTATCGTAGAAATCTACGGGCCTGAATCTTCCGGTAAAACGACGTTGACCCTGCAGGTCATTGCTGCCGCGCAGCGTGGCGGTAAAACCTGTGCGTTCATCGATGCCGAGCACGCGCTGGACCCGGTATATGCCAAAAAGCTAGGCGTTGATATCGACAACCTGCTGTGTTCCCAGCCGGACACCGGTGAGCAGGCGCTGGAAATCTGTGACGCGCTGGCACGTTCCGGTGCGGTTGATGTCATCATCGTTGACTCCGTTGCGGCGCTGACGCCGAAAGCAGAAATCGAAGGTGAAATCGGTGATTCTCATATGGGCCTTGCGGCGCGTATGATGAGCCAGGCTATGCGTAAGCTGGCGGGTAACCTGAAGCAGTCCAATACGCTGCTGATCTTCATCAACCAGATCCGTATGAAAATTGGCGTGATGTTCGGTAACCCGGAAACCACAACCGGTGGTAACGCGCTGAAATTCTATGCTTCTGTCCGCCTCGACATTCGTCGTATCGGTGCCGTGAAGGATGGCGAAAACGTCGTCGGTAGCGAAACCCGCGTGAAGGTGGTTAAAAACAAAATTGCCGCGCCATTTAAACAGGCCGAATTCCAGATCCTCTACGGCGAAGGTATCAACTTCTACGGTGAGCTGGTTGACCTGGGCGTGAAGCACAAGCTGATTGAAAAAGCGGGTGCCTGGTACAGCTACAACGGCGAAAAAATCGGTCAGGGCAAGGCAAACGCCAGCAACTTCCTGAAAGAGAACAAGCCGATGGCGGAAGAAATTGAGAAAAAACTGCGAGAAATGCTGCTGAATAACCAGGACAGCACGCCGGACTTTACGGTAGATGATCACGACGAAGACGCGGTCGAAACCAACGAAGACTTCTAAAATAATACAAAGGGCTGCTAATGCGGCCCTTTGTGTTTTCTCTCTTCCAATCTCTACTTTTGCCATACGACCTTATGTCCGACAACACCGCTTCCCCCCGCCGCAGTCCTTTTGCCCGCCTTCTGGATAAGGCGACCCGTATTCTTGCCATGCGTGACCACAGCGAACATGAGCTGCGCCGTAAGCTGGCGACGCCTTCTGCCTTTGCGGCAAAATTTGCTAAAGAGGATGAACCTGCGGTCACTCAGGAAGATATTGATAAAGTCATCGCCTGGTGTTACGAACATCGCTGGCTGGACGACGTTCAGTTTGCGTCACGCTTTATTGCCAGTCGTAGCCGGAAGGGTTACGGCCCCCAGCGTATTCGTCAGGAACTGAAGCAAAAGGGCATCGAACGTGCCATTGGTGAGTCAGCGATAATGGCCTGTGAAATTGACTGGCAGCCACTGGCGCGTGAACTGGCCGAACGCAAGTTTGGCACGCCGCTGCCAACAGAGTGGCAGGCGAAGGCGAAAGTGCAGCGTTTTCTTCTCTATCGTGGCTTCTTTATGGAAGACATTCAGGAGATCTGGCGAAATTTTGCTGATTAGGGCCACACTGGATTTTACTTCCCACGCCAGAAAACTTATCTTATTCCCACTTTTTTCCAGGTAAGCTGGCCTGAGCCGTCTGCGTTACGGCCGTCATGGCAGGTTTACAACTCTTCGTTAGCTTGATTCCAGGATAATTATGAGCAAGAGCACCGCTGAGATCCGTCAGGCGTTTCTCGATTTTTTCCATAGTAAAGGCCACCAGGTTGTAGCGAGTAGCTCCCTGGTACCGAACAACGATCCGACTTTGCTGTTTACCAATGCCGGGATGAACCAGTTCAAGGATGTTTTCCTGGGTCTCGACAAGCGTAATTATTCCCGCGCCACAACGTCTCAGCGTTGTGTCCGCGCAGGCGGCAAGCACAACGATCTGGAAAACGTCGGTTACACCGCGCGTCACCATACCTTCTTCGAGATGCTGGGTAACTTCAGCTTTGGCGACTATTTCAAACACGATGCGATTAACTTTGCCTGGGAACTACTGACCGGCGAAAACTGGTTTGCGCTGCCGAAAGAACGCCTGTGGGTGACCGTCTACGAAACCGATGACGAAGCCTATGAGATCTGGGAAAAAGAAGTGGGTGTGCCGCGCGAGCGCATTATTCGCATTGGCGACAACAAAGGCGCAGCCTTCGCATCCGATAACTTCTGGCAGATGGGTGATACCGGTCCTTGCGGCCCGTGCACCGAGATTTTCTACGATCACGGCGATCACATCTGGGGTGGTCCTCCGGGAAGCCCTGAAGAAGATGGCGATCGCTACATTGAGATCTGGAACATCGTGTTCATGCAGTTCAACCGTCAGATCGACGGTACCATGCTGCCGCTACCAAAACCTTCTGTAGATACCGGTATGGGTCTGGAGCGTATTGCGGCCGTACTGCAACACGTAAACTCCAACTACGATATCGATCTGTTCAAAAAGCTGATTCAGTCCGTTGCTGAAGTGACCGGGGCGACAGATCTGTCGAACAAATCCCTGCGCGTTATTGCGGACCATATCCGTTCATGTGCATTCCTGATTGCTGACGGCGTGACGCCTTCTAACGAAAACCGTGGTTATGTGCTGCGCCGTATCATTCGTCGCGCCATTCGTCACGGAAACATGCTGGGCGCGAAAGACACCTTCTTCTATAAGCTGGTTGGCCCGCTAGTCGACGTCATGGGTTCCGCTGGCGAAGAGCTGGCAAAGCAACAGGCGCTGGTTGAGCAGGTTCTGAAAACCGAAGAAGAGCAGTTTGCACGCACGCTGGAGCGTGGCCTGGCGCTGCTGGATGACGAACTGTCTAAGCTGAAGGGCGATACGCTGGATGGCGAAACCGCTTTCCGCCTGTATGACACCTACGGCTTCCCTGTAGATCTGACGGCTGACGTTTGCCGCGAGCGCAACATCAAAGTTGACGAAGCGGGCTTTGAAGCTGCAATGGAAGAGCAGCGCCGTCGCGCGCGCGAGTCCAGCGGTTTTGGCGCAGACTACAACAGCATGATCCGCGTGGATTCTGCTTCTGAATTTAAAGGCTACGACAGCCTCGACCTGAACGCGAAAGTGACCGCGCTGTTTGTTGACGGCAAATCCGTTGATCAGGTTACTGCCGGTCAGGATGCCGTCGTGGTGCTGAACGAAACGCCATTCTACGGTGAGTCCGGCGGCCAGGTTGGCGATAAAGGTGCTGTGAAAGGTCACGGCGTTGACTTCGCGGTTAACGACACTCAGAAATACGGCCAGGCAATCGGTCATCTTGGCAAGCTGGTTTCCGGCGTGCTGAAAGTGGGCGACAGCGTTGAAGCGAAAGTTGATGAAGCCCGTCGCGCGCGTATTCGCCTGAACCACTCCGCAACACACCTTCTGCATGCTGCGCTGCGCCAGGTGCTTGGCACCCACGTTGCACAGAAAGGCTCCCTGGTAAATGACAAAGGCCTGCGCTTCGACTTCTCTCATTTTGAAGCGATGAAGCCGGCTGAAATCCGCGCCGTAGAAGATATCGTTAACGCGCAAATTCGTCGTAACCTGCCTGTCGAGACCAACGTTATGGATCTTGAAGCGGCGAAAGCGAAGGGGGCAATGGCGCTGTTTGGCGAGAAATATGACGACCACGTACGTGTGCTGAGCATGGGTGATTTCTCCACCGAACTGTGTGGCGGCACTCACGCATCACGTACGGGCGATATCGGCCTGTTCCGCATCGTTGCGGAATCTGGTACCGCGGCTGGCGTGCGTCGTATTGAGGCCGTGACCGGCGAAGGCGCACTGGCCAATCTCCATGCGCAAAGCGACCAATTGCACGACATTGCTCAACTGCTGAAAGGCGATAGCCAGAACCTGAACGAGAAGGTCCGTTCGGTTCTTGAACGTACCCGCCAGTTGGAAAAAGAGCTGCAGCAGTTGAAAGAACAGCAGGCTTCGCAGGAGAGCGCAAATCTCTCCAGCAAAGCGGTTGAAGTAAAAGGCGTTAAATTACTGGTAAGCGAGCTGAGCAACGTCGAGCCTAAGATGTTGCGCACCATGGTCGATGACCTGAAAAATCAGCTTGGCTCCGCCGTGATTGTTCTGGCCACCGTGGCAGAAGGGAAAGTGTCTCTGATTGCTGGTGTCTCCAAAGATGTGACCGACCGCGTTAAGGCGGGGGAACTGGTGGGGATGGTTGCACAGCAGGTTGGCGGCAAAGGGGGCGGTCGTCCTGATATGGCTCAGGCCGGTGGTACAGATGCGGCGGCATTGCCGGGCGCACTGGCCGGTGTTGAAGCCTGGGTTACGGCAAAACTCTGAAAATAACTAAAAGTGTATTGCGCCATAACTGTTCTCAGTTATGGCGTACTAACATTTACACACTATCAATAATGATAAAGTCAGGTTGAAGTTGTGTATATCGGCTAAACTTAGATATAACAGAGTGTAATGCTATGACAGAGTCCGTTTTATCTATTTGTCATCCGCTACATTTTCGCGTTATATGATGGATAATGCCGGGATACAGAGAGACCCGACTCTTTTAATCTTTCAAGGAGCAAAGAATGTTAATTCTGACTCGTCGAGTTGGTGAGACCCTTATGATTGGGGATGAGGTGACCGTGACTGTACTTGGGGTGAAAGGCAACCAGGTCCGTATTGGTGTTAACGCCCCGAAAGAAGTCTCTGTACACCGCGAAGAGATCTACCAACGTATCCAGGCTGAAAAATCCCAACAAACGAATTTCTAAAAATATCGCGCCTCGCTGAGGAACAGCGAGGTGCACCTCTTCTTCCTGTTGTTCCCTTTCGCTCCCTTGTTAACACCATTTTGCTTCGCTTACCTGCGGGATGTTTCTGCGCGCTTATTACCGTTTGCCTGTTGATAAAACACTCTTTTTGTCTCCAAATTACCCTAATCGAGCGTGATTTGTGCAATCGATAGCGAGTAGGGAAAAATTGTTTGACTTATAAGTCCCAGAAAGTAATATGTGCGCCACGCAGCGACGAGAAGCTTTAACGAGTAACTCGAAGCACTCGAAAGAGGCGTGTGGTGAGGTGGCCGAGAGGCTGAAGGCGCTCCCCTGCTAAGGGAGTATGCGGTCAAAAGCTGCATCCGGGGTTCGAATCCCCGCCTCACCGCCATTTTGCATCCGTAGCTCAGCTGGATAGAGTACTCGGCTACGAACCGAGCGGTCGGAGGTTCGAATCCTCCCGGATGCACCATTTTCTCCCGCATCATTAGTGATGACGGTGTGACAGAGAAAGTTAATCTCTCTGCCAGCGCCAGGGAGGATAACGTTGCTTCAGCAACGGCCCTCTAGGGCGAGCAAACGGCGAGTAATCCTCCCGGATGCACCATCTTCATCAGTGTTGCGGCATGATGAGCGACATTGAGTCAGTAGTAAAAGCAGTAATCCCGATGCATCCGTAGCTCAGCTGGATAGAGTACTCGGCTACGAACCGAGCGGTCGGAGGTTCGAATCCTCCCGGATGCACCATCTTCTCCCGCATCATTAGCGATGACGGTGTGACAGAGAAAGTTAATCTCTCTGCCAGCGCCAGGGAGGATAACGTTGCTTCAGCAACGGCCCTCTAGGGCAAGCAAACGGCGAGTCATCCTCCCGGATGCACCATCTTCATCAGTGTTGCGGCATGATGAGCGACATTGAGTCAGCAGTAAAAGCAGTAATCCCGATGCATCCGTAGCTCAGCTGGATAGAGTACTCGGCTACGAACCGAGCGGTCGGAGGTTCGAATCCTCCCGGATGCACCATCTTCTCCCGCATCATTAGCGATGACGGTGTGACAGAGAAAGTTAATCTCTCTGCCAGCGCCAGGGAGGATAACGTTGCTTCAGCAGCGGCCCTCTAGGGCAAGCAAACGGCGAGTCATCCTCCCGGATGCACCATCTTCATCAGTGTTGCGGCATGATGAGCGACATTGAGTCAGCAGTAAAAGCAGTAATCCCGATGCATCCGTAGCTCAGCTGGATAGAGTACTCGGCTACGAACCGAGCGGTCGGAGGTTCGAATCCTCCCGGATGCACCATATTTTCCCGCATCATTAGCGATGACGGTGTGACAGAGAAAGTTAATTTCTCCGTAAGCATTAAATTCCCCCCAATACGTCATTTAAACTTCCCTATCACGAACATACCGTTTAGGTTTTCATACCCCTTTTTCGCAATATCCTCTCAGGCCACAGACAGCGACAATTTCAGCCGTTTACGCTAAAGTAACGCCTCGACATTCAGTGAAGTGAGGGTGAGATGTACGATCGCTATGACGGTTTAATCTTTGATATGGACGGCACGATCCTCGATACGGAGCCGACTCACCGTAAAGCCTGGCACGAAACCCTTGGCCGCTATGGCATGAGCTTCGACGAGCAGGCGATGGTTGCCCTGAACGGCGCGCCAAGCTGGAAAATTGCTGCGGCGATCATTGAAAGCCACAATGCCGACCTCGATCCCCACAGCCTCGCGGCCGAAAAAACCGTTGCCGTGCGTGCAATGCTGCTTGATACCGTGCGCCCGCTGCCGCTGATTGAGGTAGTTAAAGCCTGGCATGGTCGCCGCCCGATGTCGGTCGGCACCGGTAGTGAAAGCGATATTGCAGAAGCGCTGCTTAAACATCTTGGCCTGCGTCAGTATTTTGCTGCGGTAGTGGCAGCAGATCATGTTAAACACCATAAGCCTGCACCTGATACCTTCTTACGCTGCGCTGAACTGATGGGCGTAGCACCGGAGAAATGTATTGTGTTTGAAGATGCCGATTTTGGCCTTCAGGCGGCGCGTAGTGCGGGAATGGATGCGGTGGACGTGCGCTTACTGTGAGCGACGCGCTATCGCTCCTTTCATTGTTCACCAGCAGTTTTTTGAGCGCGACGCTACTGCCGGGCAGCTCGGAAGCGGTGCTTGTGGCGCTTCTGGTCGCCGGTAGCGGTCCGGTATCGGTTCTTGTGATAATAGCAACAATCGGTAATAGCCTTGGCGGTATGACTAACGTTATTCTGGGGCGCTTTTTCCCGCAGCGTATACAATCGCGCTGGCAGGGGAAAGCGACCGACTGGTTGACTCGTTTTGGCCCAGCGACGTTATTACTGAGCTGGATGCCGCTGATAGGCGATCTGTTGTGCCTGCTGGCCGGGTGGTTACGCCTGAGCTGGGGGCCGGTGATATTCTTTTTATGCCTTGGTAAAGCGCTACGCTACATCGTTGTCGCGGCTGCAACGGTACAAGGCATGGCGTGGTGGCACTAATTGCGTGGGATGAATCTTCATCACCGGCGAAAACAATTATGCTTATTAAAATAAATTCGACAGGCGGGAGGTCAATTTGATCCCGGACGTATCACAGGCTTTGGCCTGGCTGGAAAAACACCCTGAAGCAGTAAAAGGCATTTGCCGTGGTCTTGAGCGTGAAACGCTGCGCGTGACGCCAGAAGGCGATTTAGCCACCACCGGGCATCCTGAAAGCCTTGGCTCAGCGTTTACGCATAAATGGATTACCACGGACTTCGCCGAAGCCCTCCTGGAATTTATTACTCCGGTTGATGGTGACATTGACCATATGCTGACCTTCCTGCGCGACATTCATCGCCATACGGCGCGTGAGCTGGGCGAGGAACGTATGTGGCCGCTGAGTATGCCGTGCTACATCGACGACGGTCAGAACATTGAGCTGGCGCAGTATGGCTCCTCTAACGCGGGCCGCTTTAAAACGCTGTACCGCGAAGGGTTGAAAAACCGCTATGGCGCGCTGATGCAAACCATCTCCGGCGTGCATTACAACTTCTCCCTGCCGATGGCTTTCTGGCAGGCAAAGTGTGGCGTACAGGACGCAGAAAGTGGTAAAGAGGCCATTTCTGCCGGCTACTTCCGCCTGATCCGCAACTATTACCGCTTTGGTTGGGTAATCCCTTACCTGTTCGGCGCTTCTCCGGCTATCTGCTCTTCATTCCTGCAGGGTAAAGAGAGCGCGCTGCCGTTTGAGAAAACTGAATGCGGCATGTATTACTTGCCGTATGCGACTTCATTGCGCTTGAGTGACCTGGGTTACACCAATAAGTCACAGAGCAACCTTGGCATCACCTTCAACGATCTGAACACCTATGTCGATGCGCTGAAGCGGGCGATTAAAACCCCGTCAGAAGAGTACGCTAAGATTGGTTTGATGAAGGATGGGAAGCACCTGCAGCTCAACACCAACGTGCTGCAAATTGAAAATGAACTCTATGCGCCAATTCGCCCAAAACGCGTGACGCGTGATGGAGAATCGCCGTCAGATGCGCTGCTGCGCGGCGGCATTGAGTATATCGAAGTGCGTTCGCTGGATATTAACCCGTTCTCGCCGATTGGCGTGGATGAGCAGCAGGTTCGGTTCCTCGACCTGTTTATGATTTGGTGCGTGCTGGCCGATGCGCCGGAGATGAGTAGTGATGAGCTGCTGTGCACCCGCACCAACTGGAATCGCGTGATTCTGGAAGGGCGGAAGCCTGGGCTTACCCTTGGTATTGGCTGTGAAACGGCTCAGCATCCGCTGTCGAAAGTGGGTAAAGATCTGTTCGCCGACCTGCGCCGCGTGGCGGAAACGCTCGACGGCATGACCAACAGCCAGGAATATCAGCAGGTTTGCGACCAGCTGGTTGCCAGCTTTGAAGATCCAGAATTGACGTATTCAGCACGTATTTTACGTTCTATGATTGATAACGGGATTGGCGGCACCGGCCTGGCGCTGGCTGAACAATACCGTCAGATGCTGATTCAGGAGCCGTTGGAAATTTTAACTGCGGATGCCCTGCAGAAAGAACATGATGCTTCATGGCAGCGTCAGCGGGATATTGAGGCGGCGGATACGGAGTCGTTTGATAGCTGGCTGGCGAAGAAGGCCTGACAGAAAAGAAAATGGCCACATACTTGTGGCCAAATATTCATCTCTGAATAACAGGGATGATGATAACAAATGCGCGTCTTTCATATACTCAGACTCGCGTGCGTAAAAATAGTTTCAATTATTTTTAAAAAAAATCATTTTATCGGAGGTGACCAGATGCCGTTGTTGGATAGCTTCACAGTCGACCATACTCGTATGGGTGCGCCTGCAGTCCGTGTAGCCAAAACTATGCACACGCCACACGGTGACACCATTACGGTGTTTGACCTGCGCTTTTGTGTCCCAAACAAGGAAGTGATGCCGGAAAAAGGGATCCATACTCTGGAGCACCTGTTTGCCGGTTTTATGCGTGACCACCTGAACGGGAATGGGGTAGAGATCATCGACATCTCCCCAATGGGCTGCCGCACCGGGTTCTATATGAGCCTGATCGGCGTACCGGCAGAGCAGCGCGTGGCGGATGCCTGGAAAGCGGCGATGCAGGACGTGCTGAAAGTGAAAGAGCAGAACCAGATCCCTGAGCTGAACGTTTACCAGTGCGGGACTTATCAGATGCACTCTCTGCAAGAAGCGCAGGATATCGCGCGTCACATCATCGAGCATGGCGTCAGCGTCAACAGCAATGATGAGCTGGCTCTGCCGAAAGAGAAGCTGCAGGAGCTGCACATCTAGTTTTGTGCCAGCGGTAAAAAGGAGCCAGGAGGCTCCTTTTTTTACGCCTGCGGTATGCTATCTTCATCTTTTTGCTCACGAAATAAACTATGTCCACCAGCCTGAAGTTCAGTTTTGCCACGCGGCCGCTGGTTCCTTTCGCCCATGATTACAGCCATGGCGCGTCGGAGCCCTGGCACAGTCACGACTGCGCGCAGCTGCTGCATACGCTGAGTGGAGTGGTACGAGTCGAAACCGGGCAGGGGATTTGGGTTGTTCCGCCGGGGCGCGGCGTCTGGTTGCCCGCTGGTACGCAGCACCGTCTGCAAATTACCGGGCACGTAGCGGCCCGCACGTTGTTTATCGATCCGTTTGCCCGGGCAGACTTACCCTCGGTGTGTCAGGTTGTGCAGATATCCCCCTTACTGCGCGAGCTGATTATCACCTCGCTCCAGCTGCCGGAGGCGTACCCGGCGGGAAGCCGGGCGGAGCGAATTTACGAGCTGATCCTCGATGAAATTCGGGGTATCGCCGCGCTGCCGTTTAATCTGCCTGAGCCACAGTCTCCAGGACTACTGGCTTTATGTCGCCAGATTCAGGCGGAGCCCGGTAAGTTGTGGACAAACGCCCTTGCTGCGGAAAAGCTTAACGTGAGTGAGAGAACGCTGCTCCGCCATTTTCGCCAGCAAACGGGCCTGGCGTTTAGCGAATGGCTGCGCAGGGCAAGGCTGATGGAGGCGCTCGATCGCCTTGCCCAGGGGCAGTCCGTGCTGCGCGTGGCGCTGGATCTCGGGTACGAAAGCCACAGCGCCTTCAGCGCCATGTTTCGACGAACGCTCGGCGTTTCACCGAGCGAATATTTCTACTCCGATTAACCCGCAGGCAGTGCGTTTAACAGCGCCTGTAGCGAAGCGCGTGAGACGTCGTTATCAATGCCGGTTCCCCAGTGGCTTATGCCCTGCCTGAAGGTGCAGCGGATATAGGCCGCTGAGCGGCTTTCGCTGTGCCTGCCGAGTGTATGCTCATGATAATCCTCAATAGAAAACGCCAGGTTAAAACGAGATTTGAGCGCATCGGCCGCGGCTGAAAGCAAACCGTTACCTTTGCCCTGCAGGGCAATGATACCGTCCTGCGTTTGCACGCGAGCCCACAGCTGGAGAGATCCGTCGGCCTGGCTCTCCGTCCGGTAATCCAGCAGCTGGCGTGGGGCAGTTTGATGTGGGCCATAAAGTGTGCGGAACAGCTGCCACAGGGCGCTCAGCGTCATCTCGTTGCCATCCCTGTCGGTCTGAGTCTGCACATGGCGGCTAAAGTCTTGCTGTAAGCCGCGGGGTAGCACCAGGCCGTGATTTTGCTCCAGCATCCAGGCAGCCCCGCTTTTTCCGGACTGGCTGTTGACGCGGATCACGGCTTCATAGCTGCAGCCAATATCGTTCGGATCAACGGGAAGATAGGGCATCTCCCACAGCGTTGAGTCGGACTCACCCCGCGCGGAAAAACCTTTCTTAATGGCATCCTGATGTGACCCGGAAAAAGCGGTAAAAGCGAGCTTCCCGGCATAAGGATGGCGCGGATGCACCGGTAATTGATTGCATTGCTCGACCAGCTCTACCACTTGCTTTATATCGCTGAAATCCAGCTGCGGGGAAATCCCCTGGCTATAAAGGTTCATTGCCAGAGTGACCAGGCAGACGTTCCCGGTGCGCTCCCCGTTTCCAAACAGGCAGCCTTCAACCCGATCTGCCCCGGCAAGTATCGCGAGTTCAGCGCTGGCCACGCCGCTGCCGCGATCGTTGTGTGGATGCACGCTGATACACACCGCATTGCGGCGGGAAAAGTGGCGGCAGAAATACTCAATCTGATCGGCATAGACGTTGGGGGTGTTCACCTCAACGGTCGCGGGCAGGTTGATAATCATTGGCCGTTCGGGAGAGGGTTCCCAGACGTCCGCCACCGCCTCACAAATTTGCAGGGCAAACTCAGGCTCGGTAAAGCAAAAGGTTTCCGGAGAGTATTCATAGCGCCAGCGCGTCTGCGGGTTAGCCTCACACAGCGCTCGTACCTGGCGAGTGGCGGTGACCGCCAGTTGAACGATCTCTTCTTTACTCTGGCGGAATACCAGCCTGCGGAATAGCGGGGCGGTGGCGTTATACAAGTGCACCGTGGCGCTGTGCGCCCCAGCCAGAGACGCAAAGGTGCGTTCAATCAGATCGCTGCGCGCTTGGGTCAGGACCTGAATGCTGACATCTTCAGGAATACGATTTTCTTCAATCAATTGTCGCACAAACTGAAAGTCGGTCTCTGAGGCGGCAGGGAAGGCGACCTCAATCTCTTTGAAGCCGCACTTCAGCAGCAAATCCCAGAAGCGCAGCTTGCGTGCCGCATCCATGGGTTCGGCCAGGGCCTGATTGCCGTCGCGCAGATCGGTGGAAAGCCAGCGTGGGGCCTGGGTCAGGGTTTTATTCGGCCACTGGCGGTCGGGTAACTGAATCGGCGCATGGGCGAGGTATTTTTGCGATGGGTTGGTCAGCATCAGGATTCTCCGGGTCGTGTGGTGCATTTATCCTGGCGAATAATCTTTGCCGGGGCTGGCGCAAAGCTGACAACCTGTGTGGCGAAACCGCCAGGCTCAGGCAAAGAAAAAGGAGCCCGAAGGCTCCCTTAGTAACAAATATCAGTGCGCGCCGCCGCCGCCGCCGCCGCCCGCCCCGAAAGGCGGTTTGGCAAACCACACCAGCCCAAGCAGCAGAATAAACACCCCCGCCGAGAACCAGAAAATCTCGTTAGCGGAGATGATAAGCCCCTGGTTGGTGATCTGCTGGGCGATGTAGCCGGAAGCCTGCTGCTGCGACATACCTAAGCCCTGAAGCTGGTTATAGGTTTCAACCGAGTTCGGGTTAAACGGCGTGACAGACTCCGTGAGCTGCGCATGGTGCAGCGACTCGCGGTTCGTCCACAGCGTGGTGGTTATCGAAGTACCAATCGAACCCGCCAGCGTACGGGTAAAGTTCGACAGACTCGACGCCGCAGCAAGGCGCTCCGGCGGCAGACCAGACAGCGTAATTGTGGTGAGCGGCATGAAGAAGCACGCCACCGCAAAGCCCTGAATAAACTGCGGCCAGGCCGAGGCGGCAAAGTCCATCCCCGGCTCAAAGGTATACGCGCGCCAGTAGAAGCACACCGCATACATAATGAAGCTGAAGGTCACCAGGCGGCGCATATCGAGCTTGTGCGCGAAGCGGCCGATAATCGGCGACAGCAGCACCGGGATTATCCCGACAGGCGCAGACGCAAGCCCGGCCCAGGTCGCGGTGTAGCCATACACTTCCTGCAACAGCTGCGGCAGTAGCACAATCGCGCCGAAATAGAGCATGTAGGCGAGACTGATACACAGGCAGCCGATGGTAAAGTTTCGCGACTTAAACAGCGACAGGTCGACTATCGGGTTGTCGTCGGTGAGTTCCCACACAATCAGGAAGCTGATGGTGACCACTGCTATCACCGTCAACACGATGATTTCCGTCGAGTTAAACCAGTCCAATTCTTTGCCCCGGTCGAGCATGATCTGCAGGCTGCCGATCCCCAGCACCAACAAGGCCAGCCCCACGCCATCAATGCGTCGCTGCTCGGTACGGGTTTCGCGGCCTCGCAGGGCTTGCAGGCTCATCAGCACCACGACAATGCCAATTGGCACGTTGATGAAGAAGATCCAACCCCAATGATAGTTGTCGCTAATATAGCCGCCCAGAATTGGGCCACAAATCGGTGCCACGATAACCGTCATCGACCACAGCGCCAGCGCAATGCTGCGCTTGGCGGGAGGGTAGTTGCTCAGCAACAGACTCTGCGACAGCGGGATCAGCGGTCCGGCAACGATCCCCTGGATAACGCGGAAGAAGATCAGCATCGTCAGGCTGTTCGACATGCCGCACGCCCAGGAAGCGATAGCAAACAGCACGGTCGACCACAGGAACAGCCTCACTTCCCCGAAGCGTTTGGCCAGCCAGCCGGTTATCGGGATCGAGATGGCGTTAGCCACCCCGAATGAGGTGATCACCCACGTCCCCTGACTCAGGGATGAGCCCAGATTACCGGCAATGGTCGGAATGGCCACGTTAGCGATGGTGGAGTCCAGCACCTGCATAAAGGTCGCCAGCGACAGCGCGATGGTCATGATGACCAGTTGGGCGCCTTCTAGCGGTTTTTGTTGTGCCATACACCCTCCGCTTGATTAACCCGCATTGGCCTGAATAATCTGGTCAATAAGCTGGTTAGCCGGCGTTAGATTCAGCTCGCGGGCGTTACTTTCGTAAACCGGCGTGGTGCGGGTCTGGGATGACAGTACGCTCCCGTCGCGGTTGCTGGTATCCACGTTCACCAGAGTGGATAGCCCGATACGCAGCGGGTGCTGTTCAACCTGTTTGGCGTCCAGTTCGATACGAACCGGCAGGCGCTGAACGACTTTGATCCAGTTCCCGGTGGCGTTCTGCGCAGGCAGCAGCGAGAAGGCGCTGCCGGTGCCCATATCCAGGCCGACAACTTTCCCGGTGTATTTCACGTCGTCGCCGTAGATGTCGCTGACGATGGTTGCCGACTGGCCAATACGCATATGCGCCAGCTGGGTTTCTTTAAAGTTAGCGTCAACCCACATACCGCTGGCCGGCACGATAGCCATCAGAGGCGTAGATGGGCTGATTTGTGCGCCAACCTGAACGGCACGGCGAGAGACGTAGCCGGTCATTGGGCTGACGATGGTGGTGCGTTGGAGAGCCATCCAGCTGTTACGTACTTCGGTCGCCGCCTGTTGAACCGCAGGCTGCTCTTCCAGTTTGGTACCGAGGATCATCGCCTGGTTGGCGTTGTATTGCTGCACGGCCACGTCTAACTGCGCCTGAGCGCTGGTGACGGCATCACGGGCGTGTTGCAGTTCTTCGCGACCAATCAGGTTGGCGCTGCCCAGCGGAATACGGCGATTCAGGTCGCTTTGTGCCTGCGCCAGAGCGGTTTTCTGCAGTTCGATATTGGCCTGGTACTGCTTGCTGTTGATCATCAGCTGGCGAGTCTGCCGCACGCTGGAGGCCAGCTGGGTTTTGGCCTTCTCGAACGCCTGCTCGGCGTCGGCACGATCGAGGCTGACCAGAACATCACCCTGTTTTACGAAATCGGTATTGTCTGCCCAGACTTTGGTGACGCTCCCGGAGACCTGGGCCATGATCTGCACCTGGTTTCCTGCCACATAAGCATCATCGGTCTCTTCAAAGTGACGCAGCACTAAAAACCAATAGATTCCATATGCCACAGCAATAATGACAAAGAGCAAGGTCAACAAGATCAGGGCGCTTTTACGTTTCCCCTTCTTGTTAGCCGGTTGCTGCGGGGCTTGAGTCTCCGCATTTGCGCTCATGCTAATCTCCACCTGGTTATTATTATTTCCGGTCAGCTGAGCCGACCTGTTAGACCTGACAGGCCAGCAAGGAGATTGCTGGCCTGAAAGTAGTTTTGAAATCGGATTGTTGTCAGACGTACAGACGGTGAAAGCTTAGCTCAGAGCTTCAAGGATCACTTTATCCTCTTCCATCTGGTCGAGACGGTTGAGCAGCTTACGGGTGATTGTTTCCAGCTGTGTTTTCTCATCTGCATCCAGCGCAGACCACAGTTGATGCAGGCAGTTATGCTGCGGTGGCAGCACCTGACTCAGGAATTCTTGACCTTTTTCGGTCAAATGCAGATGCAGACAGCGGCGGTCGTTATCGCTTTCACGGCGCTCAATCCAGCCGCGTTTTTCAAGCTCATCGGCAATGCGCGTGGCGTTGGTGCGGGATGAGCCCAGCGCGCAGCTCAGCTCGGAAGGCTGAATGCTGTGATTTTCCTGGGACTCAAGGGTAATGAGTGCCATGAATAAGGTCTCGTTGATCCCCTGCGCTTTCAGCATCTTATTGCGGTTTTCCAGCAGTTTACCCTGCATGTGCATACAAAGACGCGTCAACAGAACCTCCTGGTACGGGAACTCCTGGTAACGTTTGGCGCGGAACTTCAGCATTTGTTCTATGGGCGTGAACGAACTATCCATTTTGGCATAACCTCATTAGTTGCAGCCGATATAGTAACGATGGTGACAAATAAAGTAAATGCATTATTTATACGTTTATATACGTTTATATACGTTTGTTTGATGCCACCATCGGCGTAAACCACGCTAAGCCGTAGCCCAGAGCGCTCAGTAGCGTGGGGAGAGAAAATGGGTTTCGAGTGGTATAACGGCGTTTAACGGCATCGAAGCCGGAGGCTTGAAGCCTTGAGGACAGGAGAAATGGCGATGGAAAAGCTGCTTTCAGGCTGAGTAACAATGCCGCCCGGTGGCGGTTGTCGGCTGAAACAGTTGCGGGTCTATCCATATAGGGTGTTAATAAATAACCTGCGTTAATGTCACTCGAATTAGTAAACGGGGACAACCTTAACAGACTGTCCCCGCCATTACATCTTCAATTTCCCTTCCGGGGAGCGACGATATCGCGCTAATCAGCCTGCCGCTGGTATCCGCGCCACCACACTACCAAATTTAGTAGGGCGACGCTGGCGCCGGCAATGCACACCCCATTCCAGCCAGCATGTTGGTAAGCGCTCGCTGAAATTAGAGAGCCCGCTGCGCCGCCAATGAAGTAGCTGGTCATGTATCCGGCGGTCAGTCGGTTACGGGCTTCCGGCATCATGCGGTATATCAGACTCTGGTTGGTGATATGGACACCCTGGACGGTCAGGTCCAGCACCAGAATACCCACAATCAGGGCTATGGCTGAGAACTGACCAAAAGCGATAGCGACCCAGGAAAGCAGCAACAGCAGCAGGCCAATGGTGGTGGTGTGGTGCCCTTTGCCCTTATCCACTAACCCACCTGCGGGGCGAGCCCCGAGTGCGCCAGCGGCACCTGCAAGGCCGAACAGGCCGATAACCCCTTCGGAATAGTTAAACGGCGGTGAGGCCAGCAGGAACGCCATTGACGTCCAAAGAATGCTGAAGTTGGCGAAAGTCAGGCAGCCCAGCAGGGCGCGGGTGCGCAGCAGGCTGTTTTTAATAAACAGGCTGAAGATAGAGGTCAGCAGCTGCGGGTAGTTGAGGTGGCTGTCCTGTTTCACCTGCGGTAACCCGCGCCACAGGGCCAGCGCCATTAGCGCCATCAGCACGCTGGCAACCCAATAAACAGTGCGCCAGCCGCCGAGACTTGCGAGCAAACCGGCGACGGTACGCGCCAGCAGGATCCCAAGCAACAGCCCGCTCATGATAGTCCCGACAACCTTGCCACGTTTTTCCGGCGCCGCGAGCGTCGCGGCAAATGGCACAAGAATTTGCGCCACCACGGAGAAGAGCCCGGTCAGCGCGGTGCCCAGAATCATCATCCACAGGGACTGGCTGGTGGCGGTGATCAGCATCCCACCTGCCGCCAGCAGCGTCATAAAGACGATCAGCCCCCGGCGCTCGAACATATCCCCAAGAGGAACCAGCAGTAAAAGTCCCGCCGCGTAGCCGAGTTGTGCCGTAGTAACGATAAAACCGGCCTGATTCACCGAGAGAGAAAAGGCGTTTGCGATGGTATCGAGCAGCGGTTGCGCATAGTAGTTGCTGGCAACCGCGAGGCCGGTTGCAACAGACATCAGGCCGATCAGCGCCGGGCTGAGTCCGTGAGTATTGTTTTTCATTATTATCTTCAACTTGCCAAAGAGAGGTCTGAATAATAGCGAAAAATAATGACAGCTGAAGAGGAGGCGGGTGTCGGATTGTGCGGTTATTAACCCTCACCCCGACCCTCTCCCTGGCAGGGAGAGGGGGAAGAAGAAGCAGATAAAGATGTTTGTCCGCTTGTCCCTTTCCACTTTGGGGAGAGGCTGAAGGGCGGTCTCGCCCTGGAAGGAAGAGAAGAAGAAGCAGAGAAAAGATGTTTGTCCGCTTGTCCCTTTGGGGAAAGGCTGAGGGGCGGTCTCGCCCTGGAAGGGAGAGAAGAAGAAGCAGAGAAAAGATGTTTGTCCGTTTGTCCCCTCTCCCTTGGGGGAGAGGGTTAGGGTGAGGGACGGTCTCGTCCGGGAAGGGATAGAAGAGGGAGGAAAGAAAAGATATTTATCTGTTTATCCCCTCTCCCTTTTGGGGAGAGGGTTAGGGTGAGGGGCGGTTTATTTCGCCGCTAACGCCTCATTCACCCAGCCGTCAAACTGCGCCTGGTGCGCCTTAATCCAGCCGTCTACGTGGCCGTTAATGTCGGCTTCGGAAGACTTACCGTTATGCATCATCGCATTCTGGGCGTTAATGTCCGCCAGCGGCAGCTTCATAACGGCAAACAGTTTCGCTGCCTGCGGATTCTTCTCGGCCCAGGCCTTGTTGGCCACAATGTGCATGGTGTTCACCGGGAATCCGTAGTTTGCCCCGTTAGGCAGTTTGGTATCGATATTTTTCTGCTCACCCGGCAGAGAAGAGAATGGCACCTGCAGCCACACCACATCTTTACCCGGCTTCAGCACATCGCTCACCCAGTACGGCGTCCAGGTGTAATACAGCACCGGTTTACCTTCCTTAAAGCGCGCAATAGTGTCGGCCATCATCGCCGAGTAGTTGCCGTGGTTAACGGTCACGGTGTTCGCCAGCTTATAGGCTTCATTCTGGTGGTTAATCACCGCCTCGCAGCCCCAACCCGGGGTGCAGCCCATCATGTCGGCTTTGCCGTCGCCGTTGCTGTCGAACAGTTTGGCGATTTTCGGGTCTTTGAGCTGCTCAATATTGGTGATGTGATACCGATCGGCGGTTTTCTTATCAATAAGGTAGCCCTGCGCGGCGCCGGTCACGAAGGTGCCTTCCCGGTAGAATTTCTTGCTACCGCCTGCGGCGGCGTACATATCGTCGTGCAGTGGCTGCCAGTTAACGGCGGTGAAAGTGGCGTCGCCGGAGGCTATCGAGGTGTAACCGACGTTGTAGTCCACCTCACTTGGTTTATTCACGGTGTAGCCCATTTTTTCCAGCGCGCGGCTGACCAGTAGCGTCTGGAAGGTTTCTTCGGCGATGGTGCTCTGTACGGGCTGAACGGTAATGCCTTTGCCCGGCAGATCGGCGGCAAAAGCGCTGGTGGTAACGAGTGTCGCAAGAGCTGTGGCTAAAATAGCGTTGTGTCGCATCGTTATTCCTTTTTAATGGTGAAGGGGCGAGGGGCGGCCTAAGCCGCCGCCAGGCTTACTTAATGAAGGGACGGGTCACGAGACCCAGAGGGCCGGTGGTATACCAGCGGCGGTTGCCACGGGAGCGAGAATCGCGCCCAATGGACTGAGTCAGGCGGTCGAGAATAATGGCGAGGATCACGATCCCCACGCCACCGACCGTGGCCAGACCCATATCGAGGCGGCCAATGCCGCGCAGAACCATCTGGCCGAGTCCGCCCACGGCAATCATCGACGCGATAACAACCATCGACAGCGCCAGCATCAGTGTCTGGTTGACGCCGGCCATAATGGTGGGCATTGCCAGCGGGAGCTGTACTTTGAACAGCATCTGGCGCGGGCTGGCACCGAATGAGCGCGCCGCCTCGACCAAATCTTCCGGCACCTGCTTAATGCCCAGGATAGTCAGGCGCACAATCGGCGGCAGGGCGAAGATAATGGTGACGACCACGCCCGGGACGTTACCGATGCCAAACAGCATCACGATAGGCACCAGGTAAACAAACGCCGGGGTGGTCTGCATCGCATCCAGTAGTGGACGAACAATTTTTGCCGCACGTTCGCTGCGCGCCAGCCAAATGCCCAGGGGCAGGCCGAGAACCATACAAAACAGCAGGGCAGTTAACACCAGCGCCAGGGTCACCATCGCCTGAGACCAGGCTCCAATCGCGCCAATGGCGACCAGCGAGATCAGCGTGGCGACGCCCATGCCGAGGCTGGACATTTGCCAGGCAATCAGCGCAAAGACGATAATCGCGACCGGCGCGGGCATTCCTAAAAGCAGCTGCTGAAAGCCGCTAAGAATGTAATCCACCGGCACGCGAATGCCCTGGAACACCGGGCGGAAATGGGTGACCACCCAGTCGATCCCCTCGGTGACCCAGCTGTCCAGGGGGATCAGTGTTTTGTGGAACGGATCCAGAATATTGAAATGCTCAGGCGCCGTTGTCGGCGCTGAGTTCAGCCAGTCTGCCCCCCCACTGGTGGCCGCATCCGACGCCGGAGCGCCCCATGCGTCTGCAGAACCTGCTGCCTGACTGGTTGCGGCGTCTGTTGCCGCGCTGCCGGTATCCCACGGATTTGTTGCGTCACTCATTGACTTGCCCCCTCACGATCTAATGCCTGAAGCAGCACCCCTTTTGAGATGATGCCCACGTACTGTCCCTCTTCACTGACCACCGGCACCGCACACGGAGCCTGGCCGACATGAGAGAGCAGATCGCTCAGAGATGTTTCTGCGGATACCGCCTCTGGAGATGCCAGAAACGCATGGTCCAGGCCTTCGCCCGCCGCCAGCGACGCTTTAAGCGAATCGGTGGAGACAATCCCAAGGAATTTCTGTCCGCGTTCAATGACATAACCATATTCACGGTCATCATCCTGCAGCAGCTTAAGCGCCGAGCGTGGCCCAAAGCCTGTGGTTTTACGCAGCAGGCCAGCCGGGCTACGGCGGGCGATATCTTTGGCGCTAAACACCTGGCTGATGTCCACGCCGCGGAAGAAGGTGCGCACATAATCATTGGCCGGATTATTAAGAATTTCATCCGGCGTGCCGACCTGCACCACTTCACCGCCTTGCATAATGGCAATACGGTCGCCAATGCGCATGGCTTCATCGAGGTCGTGGGAAATAAACACGATAGTGCGCTGATGTTTTGCCTGTAGTTTTATTAATTCGTCCTGCATTTCGGTGCGAATTAATGGATCGAGCGCGGAGAATGCTTCATCCATAAGTAATATGTCTGGATTAATAGCCAGCGCACGGGCTAAACCCACACGCTGACGCATGCCGCCGGATAGCTCATCGGGATAAGCATGGGCATAATTCTCAAGCCCGACTTGACGCAGCGCATCAAGCGCTTTTCATGCCGTTCTTTGACCGGAATTCCCGCAAGCTCCATACCGAAGGCGGCATTATTTAACACCGTCATATGCGGCATTAAAGCAAAGGACTGGAAGACCATTGCGATCTTTTTTTTGCGCACCTCGCGGAGTTCTGATTCTGATATTTTGGCAATATCAATGCCGTCAATCAGTACCTGTCCACGGGTGGGTTCAATCAGGCGATTGAGAAGGCGAACCATGGTGGATTTTCCTGAGCCGGATAACCCCATGATGACAAAAATCTCGCCTTCTTCAATGGCCAGACTGGCGTCTTTCACGCCAAGCGACAGACCCGTTTTTTCCAATAATTCACTCTTGGAAATGCCTTTGTCTATGTATTTGAATGCGCGCTGCGGATGTTCGCCAAATACTTTATATAAATTCTTCACTTCTAATTTAATTGCCATGCAATAAGCGGTTTCCTGTATTTGATTTATTTATAGATGATTCCTGATGGAAATATTGACCGGTATATACCCTAACATACTAAGAATCTGAGGCAACCCTCGGTTTTGTGATATCAAAATATCCATGCGGTGAGTGCGGGCGAGATTTCCCGTGAGCACTGGCCTGAGGAGGAATAAATTCGGTGAGATATTTTTTGTCAACGAGGATGAATTTCAGCCTGAATGTGGATAATTCAGGCTGAAATGACAGGCATATTACGGTTGAGTGATCAAATTAATAACGGCAGTTTTATTCCTGCTAAGCAGCCATTTTGCTTTGTCTTTGAAGACATTATTTTCCCGCCAGGCATGTGCGGCGGTGATAATATTTTCCAGCGCTTCATCGGGCTTGAACGGCTCTATATTCGGGTAAGGCCAGGGGGTTTGGCTATCGACAAACTGAGCGATATACAGGTAACCATTTTGCAGGCTGTGCTCACCGCTTTTTGCCTGCCAGACGTTGACCCCAACCTTTTCACCCAGCAGTCCTAACGTGTTCCAGGCATCCAGAATAAAGTTGCTGTAGTGCCAGGAGCGCGTGCGCTCAATTTCGGTCACCGGCACGCCTTTGGCATCAAACTGAACCGGAATGCGCTGCGTGGCAGAAATCAAACGCTGTTTTGCCGCCTCTTTATCTCCCAGCCACAGGGCAATGGCGGCGGCCTGAACGTCATACCATGTGCCGTGGTTATTTTCAGCCACGGCCTCTTTTTTGCCGTTTTCGCTGGTGGTCAGCCACTGATAATAATCGCGATACCACTGCCTGAGGGAGCGCCAGGTTTTATCGTCCAGCTGGCCGCCGTCGTGCAGCAGTTCAATGGCATCGATCAGCCGCACAAAGCCACGCCCGTCGAGAATGCCGGTACCGCGCACGCTTTTTCGCCCGGGAATAGTCTGGGCGTGAGTGAGATTCGGCGTCATCCGGGTTTCTGGCGTGATAAACCAGTTCACCAGTTGCTGGCGGGCTTTCTCCGCATAAGCGTCTTTGCCGGAAAGCTGCCAGGCCAGCGCCAGATTCCACACGTCGTCCGTCATGCTGTTTAGCCGGGCTTTGTCGCTTTGCTTGCCCACGGCGACGGGATTTATCTGGCCATCTTTTCGCACCCACGGCAGGCCGTCGGGGCTTTTAGGATCGGGCCACCAGTAGTCTGAAAAGCTGTAATAGTCGTGGGGATTGCCTGCCGGCGAGCCGGGGCTTTTTTGGGTGATACTGTAGAGCGGATGAATAAGCGCCTGGTCGGCTTTATGTTTGAGGGCTTGCCAGGCGGGCATCAATGCCGGGTTTTGCTGGCTAATCTCTTGCTTACTGTGCGCCAGCTGTGCCGTGTCCAGCAGCAGCGGGGCGCCAAGGGCTAAGGGGGCGCTGCCGCAAAGCAGCGCGAAAACAGAACAACGAAATAACGACATAGGCCACCTCGCAAAATGCTCAGCGGCCAGATTACTAGAAATCCCAGTCCTCGTCCTCGGTTTCCACGGCCTTGCCCATCACATAAGAGGAGCCCGATCCGGAGAAGAAATCGTGGTTCTCATCGGCATTGGGAGAAAGCGCGGCAAGAATGGCCGGATTAACTTCCGCCATCTCCGCCGGGAACAGCGCCTGGTAGCCCAGGTTCATCAGGGCTTTATTGGCGTTGTAGCTTAGAAACGCTTTCACCTCGTCTTCCCAGCCCAGCTCACGATAAAGCGTTTCGCTGTACGCCAGCTCGTTATCGTAGAGATCCATCAGCAGATCGAGGGCGAAGTTTTGCAGCTCGGTCTGGCGTTCTGCGCTTTGCTGCGCCAGCGCCTTCTGGTACTTGTAGCCGATGTAATAGCCGTGCACCGCCTCATCGCGAATAATAAGCCGGATTAAATCGGCAGTATTAGTCAGCTTGCCGCGGCTGGAGTAATACATCGGCAGCCAGAAGCCGGAGTAAAACAGGAAGGATTCAAGGAACACGCTGGCAATCTTCTTCTTCAGCGGATCGTTGTCACGGTAATGGCCCAGAATAATCGCGGCTTTACGCTGCAGGGCGTCGTTTTGCTCGCTCCAGTCGTAGGCGGCGTCCACGTCTTTGGTCTGGCAGAGCGTGGAAAAGATCGAGCTGTAGGAACGGGCGTGCACCGCCTCCATAAAGCTGATATTCGACATCACCGCCTCTTCGTGTGGCGTCAGCGAATCGGCCATTAGCGCAGGGGCACCCACGGTATTTTGAATGGTGTCCAGCAACGTCAGTCCGGTAAACACGCGGATTACGAGCTGCTGTTCCTGTTCGCTGAGCGATTGCCAGGCCGGAATGTCATTGGAGAGCGGCACTTTCTCCGGTAGCCAGAAGTTACTGGTCAGGCGGTTCCAGACCTCGAGGTCTTTGTCATCCTCGATTTTGTTCCAGTTGATGGCGCTTACGCGCGTCAGTTGCGTCATTTTCTTTCCTTGTACTTTCGCGTTATAGCGCGCAGGACACGCAGCCCTGCACCTCGGTGCCTTCCAGCGCCAGCTGCCGCAGACGAATGTAGTAGAGCGTTTTAATGCCTTTCTTCCAGGCATAAATCTGCGCTTTATTAATGTCGCGGGTGGTGGCGGTATCGCGGAAGAACAGCGTCAGTGAAAGCCCCTGGTCAACGTGTCGGGTGGCCTCGGCGTAAGTGTCGATAATCTTTTCCGGGCCGATGTCGTAGGCGTCCTGGTAAAACTCAAGATTGTCGTTGGTCATAAACGGGGCGGGGTAGTACACGCGCCCGGTCTTGCCCTCTTTGCGAATCTCTACCCTGGAGACAATCGGGTGGATGCTTGAGGTGGCGTGGTTGATATAAGAGATAGAGCCCGTCGGCGGGATAGCCTGCAGATTCTGGTTGTACAGGCCGTATTCGCGCACGTCGTCGCTTAGCTGCTGCCACTGTTCTCGGGTTGGAATTGCAATCCCCGCTTTGGCAAACAGCGTTCGGACTTTCTCGGTTTTTGGCTCCCATGTTTGTTCCAGGTACTGGCGGAAGTATTCGCCGCTGGCGTACCGGGACTGTTCAAAGCCTGCAAAACGCTGATGCCGTTCGCGGGCCAGTGCACAGGAAGCGCGAAGTGCGTGCCAGGTGATGGTGTAAAAATAAATATTGGTGAAATCCAGCCCTTCCGGTGAGCCGTAGGCAATGCCCTCGCGCGCCAGGTAGCCGTGCAGGTTCATTTGCCCGAGACCAATGGCGTGAGAGGCGGCATTCCCCGCTTCGACCGACGGCACCGAGCGAATATGGCTCATATCCGACACCGCCGTCAGGCCGCGAATGGCGGTCTCCACGGTGCGGCCAAAATCCGTAGAATCCATCGTATGCGCGATGTTCAGCGAGCCAAGGTTGCAGGAGATGTCTTTGCCCGTCTGGGCGTAATCAAGGTTTTCATCGTAGGTCGACGCGCTGTTCACCTGCAAGATTTCCGAGCAAAGGTTGCTCATGTTGATGCGCCCGGCAATCGGGTTGGCCCGGTTAACCGTGTCCTCAAACATAATGTACGGGTAGCCTGACTCAAACTGGATTTCCGCCAGCGTCTGGAAGAAATCGCGGGCGTTAATCCAGCTTTTGCGAATGCGGTCGTCGTCCACCATCTCCTGATACAGGTCGTTGACGCTGATGTCGCCAAACGGCTTGCCGTAAATACGCTCCACGTCATAAGGAGAAAACAGCGCCATCTGCTGATTGGTTTTGGCGAGCTGGAAGGTAATGTCCGGGACAGTGACCCCGAGGGACAGCGTTTTAATGCGGATCTTTTCGTCAGCGTTTTCCCGCTTGGTATCGAGAAAGCGCAGAATATCCGGGTGGTGTGCGTTAAGGTAAACCGCGCCCGCGCCCTGGCGCGCGCCAAGCTGGTTGGCGTAGGAAAACGCGTCTTCCAGCATCTTCATTACCGGGATAACCCCGGAAGACTGGTTTTCGATGCGTTTGATGGGTGCCCCGGCTTCACGCAGGTTGGAAAGCAGGAAGGCGACGCCGCCGCCGCGCTTGGAAAGCTGGAGCGCCGAGTTAACCGCGCGGCCAATCGACTCCATGTTGTCCTCAATACGCAGCAGGAAGCAGGAAACCAGTTCTCCCCGCTGTTTTTTGCCGCAGTTGAGGAACGTTGGCGTTGCGGGCTGGAAACGGCCGCTTAGCATCTCTTCCATCAGGCGTGTGGCAAGCTGCTCATCTCCCTGCGCCAGGGTCAGCGCTACCATGCAAACGCGATCCGGGAAATGTTCAAGATACTGTTTCCCGTCCCAGGTTTTCAGGGTGTAGCTGGTGTAGTACTTCCACGCGCCTAAAAAGGTCTGGAACTGGAAGCCACTGCCGTGGGCACGATCGAACAGCTCAAGGACAAACGGGCGTGAATAGCGGGTCAGTACGGCATCGTCGTAGTAGTGTTCAGCCACCAGATAGTCCAGCTTCGCCTGCAGGCAGGGGAAGCTCACGGTGTTCGGCAAGACGTGCTGCGCGAAGAAGCTTTCTACGGCCTGTTTGTCTTTCTCAAACTGGATGTTTCCCTCTTTGTCATAGAGGTTGAGCATGGCGTTGAGGGCGTGGTAGTCCACGCTTTCCGTTGCTAAACGGACTGCTTCTGTCGTTGCCAAAATTCGCTTACTCCCTTACGCACGTTGTCGATGTCTTGCGGGGTGCCCAGTAGCTCAAAACGGTAGAGGTAGGGCACCTGGCATTTCTGTGAAATAACGTCCCCGGCCCGGCAAAAACCTTCGCCAAAGTTGCGGTTGCCGCTGGCAATCACGCCGCGGATCAGCGCGCGATTTTTCGGGTTGTTAAGGAAGCGGATCACCTGCGGCGGTACCGCTCCGGCAATACCGCCGCCGCCATAGCTGGGCACGATTAAAATGTAGGGTTCCGTCACTTCCAGGCGCGCTTTCACGTCCAGGGGAATGCGCAAGGCGGGCAGCCCAAGGCGTTCAATAAAACGCAGGGTATTTTCCGACTCGCTGGAGAAGTAGACGAGGGTGCTCATGCGCCGGCGGCAACGCACAGGCGGTTGATCATATCCGGGCGAAAACCGCTCCAGCTTTCTGCTTCGGTCACCACGACCGGCAACTGGCGGAAGCCTTTGGCTTTCAGATCGTCGACCGCCTCAGGAAACTGATCGAGATTAACCATCTCGAAAGTAAAACCGCGGCTCTCCATAGCCCGTTTTGTGGCATGGCATTGAACGCAGTCTTCTTTAGTGTAAATAGTAATGCGCATGATTCGTATTTCCCTTTAGAATAATGGAACGCCGCATAAAGTTAACTGCGGGCAGTGTGTTCTAACTGAAAGAAATACTAGATGTTGATTATAAAATTTGCAACCACTCTACATATAGTGTTTTTGATCTTTTTTGTAGGGGGTTGAAAAGTGTAGGGGAAGGGGGGCTTCTTCGGCACAAAGAGCCTCTATCTGTGAAAGAGCGGTTAAGGTTCCGTTCACTAGTTAATCAGTATCACATGGTGGATATGTCAAAGAGATTACGCCATTCCGCTGATACCTCCTCACCCCGTCCCTCTCCCCTGGGGGAGAGGGAGAAAAAATGTCATGCAATATTGTTTATTCCCTCTCCCTTCCTGGGATGGAGTAGGGCGAGGGAGAAAACAACAGGTCAGAATAGATTGCGTACGCTTCCCTCTCCCCTGTGGGAGAGGGAGAAAAAATGTCATGCAATATTGTTTATTCCCTCTCCCTTTAAGGGAGAGGGTTAGGGTGAGGGTAAAAAATCAGAAGCGACGCTGCGGTTTAAGCCTGGGCAGGCCATATAGAACGTGTTTGTATCTAAAAGACAAATTCCAGCTTATTGCCGCATCCCAATCGCAACGCGGTTAAACGCATTCATCATGCTGGCCGCCAGCGTCAAATCAACAATCTCCTCGGCGCTGAAAAACTCTAACAGCGGCTGGTACACGTCGTCTTCGGCATTGATCTCGGCAATCAGGGTGAGCGATTCTGCCCACGCCAGCGCCGCACGCTCTTTCTCGGTAAACTGATGGCTAACTTTCCAGCCCGCCAGCGAGTCCAGCTTCACCTGATCCACGCCGGATTTACGTAGCGCTTTGGCATGCATCTCCAGGCAATAAGCACAGCCGTTAATTTGCGAAACACGGAGGAAAACCAGCTCAATAAGCTCGTTACTCAGTGGGCCATTTTCCAGCCCCTGCAGCGCCTGTCGCATCGGTTTGATAACGTTAGGGGAGAGTTCATAGTAAGGCTGACGTAATTCGATCATGGTGTGGCTCCTCATGTTGGTGTGAGGGCAATTTACCACTATGATGGACTATCAAAGAGAGCCATAAATTAACTATAAAACCAGACCATGAAGCAAAAACTCGCGCCGCTCACCGTTGCCTCTCATCCGGCTCAGCCACGCTACCAGCAAATCGCCCGTCAGCTAAAGCAGGCAATAAATAACGGTGAACTGGCGGCAGGAAGCCGGCTGCCTTCCAGTCGGACTCTGGCGCTGGAGTTAGGGGTTGCCAGAGCCACGGTTGAGAACGCCTATGGCGACTTAGTGGCTCAGGGCTGGCTGGAGCGGCGTGGGCAGGCGGGCACCTTCGTGAGCCCGTCGGTGAAGCACGATCCCGGCAGCCAAAGTTTTTCAGCCGCTCATCCACAGGGCGGGCCCAGGCCTTTTCAGATGGGCCTTCCCGCGCTGGATCTCTTCCCGCGCGCGATTTGGGCCAGGCTGATGGGGCGGCGGTTACGGCAACAAACTCGCTTCGATCTTATGCTGCCGGAACCCAGCGGGGAAGCCTCATTGAAGCAGGCGATTGTGGATTACCTGCGCTTTTCCCGCAGTATTGACTGCCAGCCGGAACAAATCTTTATTACCTCTGGGTTTCAGGCCGGTATCGCCCTGGTGCTCGCCACGCTTGCGCGGCCCGGAGATGGCATCTGGCTGGAAGATCCGGGCTACCGCTTTGTTCGGCCTGATTTTGCAAAAGCCAGAATGGCCATCCGGGCGATCCCCGTGGATGACGAGGGCATGCGGGTTGATTACGGCGTAAGCCATTTTCCCGATGCCCGTTTTGCACTTTTGACGCCCGCACACCAAAGCCCGTCAGGCGTGGCGCTCTCTCTTTCGCGGCGACACGCGCTGCTGGAGTGGGCCAGCCGGGAACAAAGCTGGATCGTGGAAGATGATTACGACAGTGAGTTTCGCTACCACGGCAAACCCTTGCCGCCGCTAAAAAGCCTGGACAGTCCGCAGCGCGTTATTTACGCGGGGACTTTCAGCAAATCGATGTTTCCGGCCCTGCGAGTCGCATGGCTGGTCGTGCCTTCCCACGCGGTAGAGGATTTTCAGCGTCAGGCTAGCAGGCTGCCATGTACCGCCCCGATCCTTATTCAGCAGGCTATTGCCGACTTCTTGCGGGAGGGGCATTTCTGGCGGCACTTAAAAAAAATGCGCCAGCGCTACGCTGAACGACGGCTGTGGCTTGAGCAGGCACTGAGCGAACAGGGGTTCGTTGTTGTGCCTCAGGCCGGGGGCATTCAGATGGTGATTGGCGTCGAAGGGGATGACAAACCCGTGGCGGATAAAGCCAGATCCGCGGGGCTTGCGGTGCAGGCGCTAAGTCACTGGCGGATTGAACATCCTGGGCCGGGCGGTTTGCTGCTGAGCTTTACCAATATCACCTCGTATGAAATGGCCCAGCGCTATGCGCGACAGCTGAGGCTGGCCATAAAGTAAAAACCCCGGCGAAAGAAGCCGGGGTTACAACGCGCATTTAGTCTCATTTATCGACTGTTAAACGCCTGGGGTTAGCGGCGTGACACCAGCAATGCCCCAAGGAAAATACCCACCGCCGCACCAATACCCACGCTCTGCCATGGTTTGTCGCGAACATAGGAATCTGCGCAGCCAACGGCATCCCGCGCGGCCTGCTTCACACGACCCTGATTGCCGTTGATACGTGCCCGGGTTTCTTTCAGAAGCGCTTCAGCTTTTTTACGTGCGGCATCAACTTCATCTTTTGCGTCACTACCGAAGGACTTCAGTACATCTTCCAGCGTATCCGCCAGCTGGCTGACATCGTTATTGATTTCGTCTACCTGATCGTCAACGTTATTTTTGTTTGCTCGGCTAGCCATTATTGTCTCCCTTTCTAAGATGTACCGCTAAGTGTAGACCATGGATTTTAGTTATGGGGCGACTCAAAGCCTTCGCTGACCTTTCTGGACAATTCCGAAAGCGTTGTCAATGCTGCTTATTGTATGGTTGCGATGCAGTAAATGATGACGAGGAAAATCTATGTATTTACGACCGGATGAGGTGGCCCGAGTGCTTGAGAAATCGGGTTTTACCATGGATGTGGTAACAGCAAAAACCTACGGCTATCGTCGGGGTGAGAATTATGTTTACGTTAACCGCGAAGCCCGCATGGGGCGCACCGCCCTGATTATTCACCCTACTCTTAGAGAGCGCAGCCAGTCGCTGGCCGAACCGGCTTCAGAGATGAAAACCTGCGATCACTACCAGCAGTTTCCGCTCTATCTTGCTGGCGAAACGCACGAACACTACGGTATTCCGCACGGCTTCAGTTCCCGTATTGCGCTGGAAAGATACCTGACAGGGTTATTTGGCGAGTCTGAATAAGCGAACGACTGGCTTTCAGGCCAGTCGCCCTTGAGAGCCGGGACTCAGGCGCCCGCTTTCACACCTATCTGACCGCTGACGCGAAACAGACGGCGGCAGAAATCCAGGAAGTAGCCGTAAGCGGCACCCATCATCATCGATACCAGCAGGTTCGACGTCACGGCAGCCACAATCTGGTGCCAGTCAGCGCCTACGCTCCATAAAATCACCACATAAACCGGGGACTGGAAGGTGACGTAAGCCAACACGTCCGCCAGATTTTTCGCCCAACTGGCCGGGGTCAGGCGACGCGCGGTGCGCATAAAGGCATCGCGATAGAAGCCATAGGGCCAGGCGATAATAATGTTCACCGGCACGGCGACCAGGCGGGAAGAGAGCGACTGCTCGAAGGTCATGCCTGAGAGAAAGATCTCAATCATCATGTTCACTACCGAGCAATACACGACCATTGCAAAAATATCTGCGGCTGCATGGCGCAAGCGTGACTCAGGGGAAAACATAATGTTGACTCCGGTTTAAAAGTAGTCGCTTGCGCTACTTTTTAGGCTAAATGGTAGTGTTATGAATCATGTAATTTATTGAGAGTAGAGTATGTCACTGCATTGATTTCATCAATTAGCTATAAATTTTTATTTATAGGGTTTTTGTCGATAAAGTGCGTTGAAACACACTTTGCCGCTGGCATTTCCTGATTTTGTGGTTCTATTTTTAATTTTTCATTGCTTATCAATAAGATGGTTTAACGGCAGCTTAAAGCACTAAATCCCCCAAAAACCCTGGGTTTTAGGGATACCCATCCCCCGTCAAATCGTTATATAATTATTTATATAGCGAGTGATGAGGAGTCGCTGATGGATAACCATTTTGGTAAGGGCCTGATGGCCGGAATGAAAGCCCGGCAGGCCGACAGCGCGGTTAACGTGGAGCGCTTTTGTTCTGATTACAAACGCGGTTTTGTGCTGGGCTTTACTCACCATATGGCCGAGCAGACCGGCGATCGCCAGCGTGCCGCCTGGGAGGCCGGGGTGCTGACTCGTCGCTATCAGCTGGATAAAGAGTCGGTGGCTGACTTCCTTAAAGAGGTCAACGCGGACGTAGTGGTTCGATGTTTCTTTGCGGGTTATGAGAAGGGCTATTGATTGCTGGCCTGGATTGCCGCCGTGCCCGGTTGTTTATGAATGGCGACGACAAGGATAGGGGCACTTTTATTGAGAAGAACGGCGTGATTAACCTCACGCCGTTTTTTTATTGATCAGCAAACGCCGAAATCGCCTTCTTCCTGATACAGCGAAACCGAATCTGCCTTCAGCGTCAGTTTATCCGCGCCTAAGGTTGCGGCCGGGACGCAAATCAGATCCTCGCCCTGAACCTCAACCACCTGCAGCTTAGGACCGCCCTGCTTGGGCTGAACCACATCACCTGGTTTAAACATAGAAAAACCTCTGAATGCTAAGGGAATTTAATGCGGTTTTGCCGCCTGATAACCATAGATCAGAAATCAAGGCGGATAAAGCAGGATAGGCTAGCGCCGGTTCCAGGGCAGCCAGGCAAGTAAACGCGCCATACCGCAAAATCCGGTGGCACCTGCAAACAGTAGACCTGCGCCGACAAAGCCGGAAAGCAGGAAAAATCCGTTATTAACCGCGTACCCGAGCACAATCCCCAGCAGGATTAACGTACCCGCGACAATCTGTACCTGCCGCATTATTGGCAGAGGCTGACTTTTGTCCGCCAGAACCTCCTGTCCGCCTTTTTTCCATGCCTCAAGGCCGCCTGCCAGCAGCATGACCTGGGCCGGTTCGGCAAGCGCCGCCAGCTTTTCAGCGTGCTGGGAGGAACGCATCCCGGACTGGCAGTGGAAAATCACTACGTCGTGCGGATCGAGCGGCCCCAGCCTGGCGCCGTTTTCAATGGCTGAAAGCGGCATCAGATGTGCTTCGGGAATGTTTTCACGGGCATGCTCATCCGGTTCACGAATATCGATCAGCGCGGCGCCGCTGGCAATAAGCTTTTTCGCTTCTTCTGGCAAGATGGACGAAATAGTCATGGTTATTCCTTAGGGGCAGTAAATGGTTTTCAGCGTCGCAATCACTTCGCGTACTGCGCTATCTTTGATGAAGTAGAGCACTCGCTGAGCGTTGCGCTGGTGCTCTATGAGTCCTTCATCCTTCATTTTCGTCAGGTGTTGGGAAGTTGCAGATGGGCTTAATCCTGCGGCAGCAGCCAGCTCTCCGGCCCCGGTGCCTGGGGAGTCGAGCAGCAGGCATAGGATCAGCAAACGCCGGGGATTGCTCATGGCTTTTAGCAGTTTTGCGGCGTCATCCGCACTGGACTGGAGCTGGTAAAGTTCAGGTGTCATGGTTTTTACTTTAGATAACTCTAAATTTAGTAAATGCTAAATTAAATTTTTAACAAAGGAAAGAGCGTGCGGGCAATTCTGGTACGGCATGGCGAAAGCGAGGGGAACCAGCAGGGCATTATTCAGGGAAGGCTGGAGAGCCAGCTCACTGCGCGGGGGCTGCGGCAAAGCTTTGCGCTGGCTACCGCCCTGGCCGATTTTTCCGTCGCACATATCTACGCCTCACCAGCGCGGCGTGCCCAGGGCACGGCGAGCGTGCTGGCCAGAGAATTGCGCAGTTTGATAACCGTGGATGAACGTCTGCAAGAACGTGATTTTGGGCTGCTTCAGGGGATGAAAGCTACGGAGGCGCAAAAACAGCATCCTGAGTTATTTGACGCCCTGCTATCGGGGGATCCGCAGCGGGCTATCTCTTCGGGTGAAGGCCTGGATAACGTTAGTCATCGGCTGTTTTCCTGCCTGAAAGAGCTCAATAAACGGCACCATAATGACACTGTTATTATGGTGAGCCATGGCCATGCTTTGGAAGTTGCCATCTGGCAATTGAAAGATGCTTTAATTACCGACGATCTCAGGAAATATGGGCATCAAAACTGCAGTTATAGCATCATGAATATTGAGTCTGATTGTATCGAATTGGTTAAATGGGGTATTGCGACGCATTTACAAAATATTAGATAGAGGGTTTTTATCTTGTCACCACATCGTGGTGGCATATTTGTTCTATTTAAAGTAGGGTCTTTTGTGAATATTTTTTGATGACAAAATGCAGTTTTTACTTTCAAAAATACAATTGAGGTTAATTCGCTAATAGGATTAATCTGTAAATCACTGTTTTTCTAAATTTCATTTCCTCATGCTGCCCTTGATGTTAATTCTAGTTAAAACAACATCTTATGTCTTGTCTCTTGTCTGGTTTTATCGACTTATATTCTCAATGAAATTCCGCTGATTATTCGTTCTATGCGCTAAATCAAATTGTAATACAATTTAATTTTACTTAAGTCTATTTTCATGGTGTTAAAATTAGTCACCGAAATGAATTTTATCCATGAAAGAGATAGCCGTGAAAGGTTAATTTTGTCGCCATCTGGGTGTTTTTGTAATTACATTTTTTTAACACGAGAATAGTTTTTAAATGAATTCTACTTTCATTTGAAAGTTATTTTCGCTCGTCTTTTAAAACCCGAAGGCAATTTTAAATAAATTGTTGCACGCCTGTTTCTGCTATTTCGAATCAATACAACTCCGCAGAGTTAAAGAGGACGGAAATGCCCCATATATTACAGAACCCTGGTAAGCGACGTTTGATTGCCACAGCTATCGGTGCCGCCTTATTAAGTACTTTCCCTCAGCTAACATTTGCCGCCGATGGCCAGGCCGGTGGCCCGGCTACCGCTTCTGACAGCGCTCAGGGCGGCGGGGGCGGTACAATGGACACTACAACCGGTATCGGCGGCAACGGCGGTAATGGCGGGGCCGGGGATCGCGGGCAAAGCAGCAGCCAGGGTGAGAATGGGGGCGCAGGTAGCGTTGACGGCGTAACCAATTCGCTGCCCGCAGGCACCGCAACCGGTGGGGAGGGTCACCAGTCTGATGGTTCCACCACTACCGGCAACGGTTCCGCTGGCGGCGGCGGCGGCGGGGGTTCTGCCGGGAAAGTTCTGAACGGCAGCAGCGGTGACAATAGCGGCGATATTAAAGGCGGTAACGGCGGCCGGGGAGGCAACGGCGGCAGCAATACCACAGATGTTCCCGAGGCGGGTAACGGGGGGAATGGTGGCGACGGCGGAGACGGCGGTGCCGGGGTGTTGATCACCGGGGCGGGCAGCTACACCAATGGCGGCTCGATCACCGGGGGCGATGGAGGCAACGGGGGAAACACCGGGAGCGCCACGGCGAACGATCAGACCGAAGCGGGCGAAACCCTCCACGGCGGCAGTGGCGGGGCAGGCGGTGCGGGAGGGGACGGTGTCATGCTGACCCAGGGCGGGAGTGTGACTAACACCGGGACGATTGCCGGTGGGCATGGCGCGACTGGCGGCCTGGCGGCTAACGCCGATACCGAAGACAACGAAAATGTGACCGGCGTGGGGGGCAGTGGCGGTGAGGCGGCTGACGGCGGGAGCGGGGTCTGGCTGAGCGGCACCAGTACGATAACCAACAGCGGCAGCATTCTGGGCGGCGACGGCGGCGACGGCGGTAACGGCGGGGCGGTTGAGTCTGGCCAGGGCACCGGCGTTGTGGGTTATGGTTCTGCGGGCGGTAATGGCGGGAGCGGGATCACCGTAGAGGGCAGCGGCAAGGTCATCAATAACAGCGGCGGCCATATCGTCGGCGGCAATGCCGGTACCGGCGGCGGCGGGAACTCCAACAGTAGCGGGGATAACCTGACCGGCGGGGACGGCGGCGACGGCGGTAAAGGTGGGAGCGGGATCGAGCTTGAAGGTGGCGGCAGCGTCAGTAACTTCGGCGAAGTGACCGGTGGCCTTGGCAATCGCGGCGGCGGTAGCGGCAACTTAAGTACCTCTCAGGGCGGCGATTCCGGTGCCGGCGGCACCGGGATTGAAATCAATGGCGGCGGGGACGTGATTAATGAGTCCAGCGGCGTCGTGACCGGTGGTAAAGGCGGGGATGATTCTGCCGGCGGTGGCGGCGTAGGCGGGGCTGGTGGTGATGCGGTCTCTATTGTCGGAGCCGGGAATGTGACGAACCACGGCGCGTTTGTGGGGGGTAATGGCGGCGCGGGGGCTAACGGTAACAGCCCCACGTCCGACGGCGGCACCGGCGCAAAAGGCGGGAACGGCTTGTCCATCGAAGGCAACGGCACGCTGACCAACGACGCTGGCGCCAGCATCACCGGCGGCCTGGGGGGAACCGGGGGCGGCAGCGGGGGGGATACCAGCCACGGCGGCAGCGGCGGTGAAGGCGGGAGCGGCGTGCTGATTGGCGCGGGCGGCCAGGTCATAAATAATGGCGATATCCTCGGCGGGACGGGTAACCGTGGAGGCGGCGGCGGCGGGGATGCTGGCGGGGCCGGCGGCGCCGGGATCAGCATTACCTCCGGTGGCGGCAGCGTTGTTAATACCGGTACGATTTCCGGCGGTAACGGTGGAGAGCCTGGTACAGCAGGTGCTATTAACGGGGTGGGAGATGTTGGTGCCGGCGGGGTCGGGATCAGCGGCAGCGATATGACCATCGTCAACAGCGGGACAATCACCGGAGGGATGGATTTCGACGGGCAAAACCGCTCGCAGGCTATTGTGTTCACCGGCGGGACAAACTCCCTGGAGCTCAGGGCGGGTTATAACGTCCAGGGCACCGTGCAGGCTACGGCCGGTGACGACACGCTTATTTTGGGCGGTGACTCTGCCAGCCAGTTTGATGCCGCCAATATTGGCGACAGTGCCCAGTACCAGGGCTTCGAGCACTTCCATAAAACGGGAGCCAGCACCTGGGTGTTGAACAACACCACGGCGGCGGCCACGCCCTGGACTTTGTATGACGGCATCTTACAGATTGCGCAGAACGGCGCGCTGGGATCCGATAGCAGTCTGTTAACCTTCGACGGCGGTACGCTGCAGGTAACTAATAGCTTTGATTTAGACCGCCCCATCACGCTGGAAAGCGGGGGCGGTACGCTGGACACCCAGGGATTCAATACCACCCTCAATCAGGGCGTGACCGGGAGCGGCGACCTGACCAAGCTAGGCAGCGGGATGCTGACCATGACCGGCGACAGCACATACACCGGTGCGACCACGCCGGCGGAAGGTAGCCTGGACGTGACGGGATCTTTGGTCAGTGATGTCACGGCTAAGAGCGCAACCCTGCTCTCCGGGACGGGGAGTATCGGCGCGGCCACGCTGGAAACGGGTAGCACTCTGACCGTCGGCAGCCCGCTGCAGGGGAATGATGACGCCGCCAGTTTCACGATAAATGGCGATCTGGATAACAGCGGGATCGTTAATCTCTCCCGTAGCGCTAACATTACCGGCAACCGTCTTAATGTTAGCGGCGACTACATCGGGGGCACCGACAGCCAGTTGAACGTCAATACCGTGTTGGGGGATGACGCTTCCGTCACGGACAAGCTGGTGATTCAGGGGGCAACTTCCGGCGCTACCGTGCTCAACGTGAGTAATGTCGGCGGCCAGGGCGCGCAAACCGAGCAGGGCATTGAAGTGGTGACCGTGGGCGGCGACTCCGCGTCGGGGGCGTTTACCCAGTCAGGGCGTATTGTCGCCGGGGCGTGGGATTATAGCCTGGTGCAGAAAGGGCAGAACTGGTATCTGACTTCAATGAGTAATCTGCCTCCGGTGAAACCAACGGAACCGGAGCCGGTGCCGGTTTATCGGCCTGAGGCTGGCAGCTATCTGGTGAACCTGACGGCGGCGAATACGCTGTTTAACCTGACGCTGGATGACCGTGAAGGCGCCACCGAATACCGTGCGCCACTGGATGAGCGCGGCATGGCCCGCAGTACTTTCTGGCTGCGTCAGGAAGGCGGGCAGAACCGCTTCCATACCGGGGAAGGCCAGATTAACTCCAGCGCCAATCGCTATGTCGCGCAGATGGGGAACGAATTCCTGCACGGCACCAGCAATCAGACCGACCGCTGGGGGGCGGGCTTGATGGCAGGCTATGGCAACGTGCAGGGTAACTCACGTTCAAATTTGACCGGCTATAGCTCTGAGTCAGAAATGGACGGTTACAGCGTCGGGGCTTACGGTACCTGGTACCAGAACGCTGTTTCCCGTGAAGGGGTCTATGTGGACGGCTGGGTGATGTACAACTGGTTTAACAACCACGTCAGCGGTGACGATTTGCAAAACGAGGATTACAAAAGTCGCGGCTTCACCGCTTCGCTGGAAAGCGGCTACAACATGCTGCTGAGCGAAAGCCAGCGTCAGGCTGTCTATCTTGAACCTCAGGCGCAGCTGACCTGGATGGGCGTGCACAGCGCTGAACATACGGAAGCTAACGGCACTCGCGTGCAGGACAGCGGGCAGGGCAACCTGCAATCTCGCCTTGGCGTGCGGCTCTACCTGCGCGGCCATCGTCAAGAGGACGACGGCAAAGGGCGTGAGTTCAAGCCTTACGTGGAAGCGGACTGGCTGCATAACACCAAAAACTTTGGCGTGAGAATGGGGGATAAACTGCTCAATGAAGAGGGGGCCCGCAACATTGGCCAGCTCAAACTTGGCGTGCAGGGGCAGATTACCCATGACCTCAACATGTGGGGCGGCGTTGCACAGCAAATCGGCGATAAAGGCTACCACGACACATCCGCGATGATTGGCGTGAAATACGGTTTTTAATCGTTAAAGCAAAGTGGCCAGAACGCTGGCTACATAAACGCCGCCATTGTGCGGCGTTTTTTTATTCTCAACTTACCGTGTTGCGGGCGGCGTTACGCCATGCTTTGGGCGACAGGCCGGTTTCGCGCTTAAAGGCGTTGCTAAAGGCGCTTTCGGAGGTGTAGCCGAGGGACTGGGCGACCATGGCAATTTGGTCGGCCTGCTCGCGCAGCGCTTTCTCCGCCAGCCGCATACGCCACTGGGTAAGGTAAGCCCCCGGTGTCATGCCCGATACGGTACGGAAATACTCCGCAAATGTGGTGCGCGACATGGCGCAGGTTTTGGCGAGCTCTTCCAGGCGCCAGTTACAAGCCGGATTAGCGTGAATAAGCTGCAGCGCCGGGGCAAGGCGGGCGTCTCCCAGCGCGCGCAGCAAACCTGCCGGAAGTGAATGGCTGGTTTGCAAATGGGCACGCAGGATCTGAATAAACAGCAGCTGTGAAAGCTGCGCGGAGGCGAGCTGGGTGCCGGGCTGGGCCGTTTCTCTTTCGGCAATCAGCTGATCGAGCAGCCAGCGAAAAGACGCCGCCTGCGGGGATGCGGCCGGAATATGGATCCACTGCGGCAACACCTGAGCAAGCATCTGCCCGCGGTTGGGGTCCAGCAGGACGTGCCCACCCATGTACTCAAACTCTTTCCCTTCTCCCAGGGCGGCGTAGTTCCTCTCTCCGGCCTTAAAAACGCGCATGGCATCGACCGGTTTGATCTCTGGTGAACTGGCGACAATAAACGCCCGCCTGTCATTCAGCAGGCCGACATCGCCGGTACAAAAATGAATGGGTTCCGGGTGGCCTTCGAGGATCACCCAGCAACTGCCTTTGACGATGGCGAAGAATTTAATTTTGTCCGGCGGCGGGAAGTGAAGCGCCCAGTCGCCGCCCGCGGTAAAGCCGCCGGTGACCAGCGACTCGGCGTTGGCAAATTTGAGGATTTCAGAAAAAGGATCGGTGTGCATTGCCGTACTATCGCGCAAGTAGAACGGACTATCAAGCATTCAAAATCCGGCTGGCCGGCTTTATTCTGCGCAGCAAGTGAACATATGCCGCCTGCTTGCCAGGCCACAGAGGAGCAAAGCATGACCCAAGATATCGTATTGGTTACCGGCGGAACCGGATTTATTGCCCAGCACTGCATCATTACCCTGCTGGCGAGAGGCTATGAGGTTCGTACCACCGTGCGTTCCGCTGAGCGCAAAGCAGAGGTGCTCCAAAATCTGAAAGAGGGCGGCTGTGAGCCGGGCGACCGTCTCTCCTTTTTCGTCGCTGATTTAATGGCGGATGACGGCTGGGCCGAGGCTATGGCCGGGTGCCGCTATGTGATGCATGGCGCATCGCCGACGCCTTCCGGCAACCACGCCACCGACGAGGACTGGATCAAACCTGCGGTGGACGGCAACCTGCGCGTACTCCGCGCCGCAAGCTTTGCCGGTGTTAAGCGCGTAGTACTCACTTCTGCCTTTGGGGCCGTTGGCGTCGGGCATCCGGCAAGCCATCGCCGCCCGTTTGACGAAACGGACTGGAGCGATGTTGCCGGTAAAGTCTGGCCTTATCAGAAATCGAAAACGCTGGCGGAAAAGGCGGCCTGGGCATTTGTCGAGCAAGAAGGGCGGGGGCTAGAGCTGTCGGCGGTGAACCCGGTGGCGGTGATGGGGCCGGTATTAGGGCCGGATTTTTCCCACTCCACTCGGCTGGTGAAAAACATGCTGGACGGGCAAAAAGGTAACCCAAACATCAACTCTTGCTTTGTGGACGTGCGCGACGTGGCCGACCTGCACTGGCTGGCGATGACGCACCCGGCAGCCAACGGCGAGCGCTTCCTTGCCAGTTCCGGCCAAAGCCTGCGGATGGTTGAGGTGGCGAAAATCCTGCGTCAACACCTCGGTGACGCCGCCAGCAAAGTCTCCACCCTCGCGCTACCGGACTGGATGGTGCGCCTGGCGGCGCACAAAAATCCGGGTATGAAAGGATCGCTGACTCTGCTCGGTGTGGACATGACCGTGACCAATGCGAAAGCGGTGAACCTGCTCGGCTGGGCACCGCGTTCCCCGGAGGAGGCGATTGTCGCCACCGCCGAAAGTTTTATTCGCCTGGGCTTACTGGAAAAATAAGCGCTACCGCTTCGCGCTAAGCAGCAGCGCTGACAGCGAGGCGATAAGCCCGAAGAGCGACATCAGCAGCCACGCGGTGTGGTACTGCTCGCTGGCAACGGCGCTGCCGGATACGGCCACGAACACCGCCACGCCGATGGCGGCCCCAATTTGCCGCGAGGTGTTAATGATCCCGGTGCCGGTGGCATATTGATGCGCCGGCAGCGCCGCCGTGCCACCTGCGATAAAGCCCGTCTGGCCGATACCCGCCCCGGCCCCCGTCAGCATCAGCGCGGGCAGGTAGGCCAGCAGATAGTCCGGTTCAGCGCCCAGGGCGATGTGCCACCAGAGACCGGCTATCACATACAAAAGGCCTGCGGCGATGGTGAGTTTTTTAGGGGAGAACCCCGTTCTGCCCGCGATCAACGAGGCGACAACGGCGGTGCCGGGGCCGAGACCAAAAGCGGCACCCGCCTCGACGGTCGGCCAGTGCCAGACCTGGGTCAGAAACAGGCTACCGCCCAGCAGCATGATGGCAAATCCCATGTAGAAAAAGGCCATGCCCAGCGTGGCGAGGGTAAACGCAGGCACGCGGAATACCCGCAGGTCGAGCGCCGGGGCGGGCTGCGTCAGGCAGCGGCGAACGAACAGCGCCAGGAAGACGAAAGCTCCGCCCAGCACGGTCCATAGCCTGGCGCTGGTGAAGCCCCAGTCGCTGGCCCAGGAGATCCCGGCCACCAGCAGCGCCAGCCCTACAACCAGCATCAGAGAGCCGATAATATCCGGGAAGCGGCTTTTAACCACCTCCGTTTCCGTCAGGTGCTTACTCAGCCACAGGGCCGGGATCGCCACCGGGAGGTTGATCAGAAAGATCAATCGCCAGTCGATATTCACCAGCGCCCCGCCGAGCATCGGGCCAAGCGCGGCGGCAACTGACCCGGTCGCGGCCCAAATCCCCACCATCTGCTTATGACGCTCTTTTGGGTACGCCGCCAGCAGCAGCCCCAGGCTGGTGGGGATCATCAGCGCGGCGCCAACGCCTTTCAGGCCTCGCGCACAAATCAGGGAGATAACGTCCGGGGCAAAAGCGCAGGCCACGCTCGCCACCGAGAACACCGCCAGGCCGGCTTTAAAGATACGCTTGCGGCCGTAAATATCCGCCATCCTGCCTGCGGGCACCAGAAAAGCGGCAAAGGCAATGGAATAGGCGCTGATCACCCAGGACAGCGCCTGGTTAGTGGCGCCGGCAAAGCTATCGCGAATGGCCGGGAAAGCGAGGTTAACGACAAACAGGTCGAGCGACGACAGCACGCTTCCCGCACCAATGACAATCATGACCCAGGCGGACACGCGTGCCCTGGCCTGGCTGACGGACGGTGAATCTGTGGAATGAGACATACTCTGCTCCGAAGAAAATAAGAACCTTAAGGCGCGGGAGTATGAAAAGGTCAGCGGCGGCCGTATTGGATATCTGAAAAATGGGCGCTAACAAATTGTGCCGGGGTGATGCCGAAGCAGCCTTTAAAGCGGCGAATCAAATGGCTCTGATCGAACAGGCCAACGGCGCTGGCGACGTCCGCAGCGGGCAGGCCCGTGCGGAGCATTTGCCTTGCGGAATCCATACGGACTCTGTTGAGGTAGGCGTGCAGCGACAGGCCATAAGCGGCGCGGAATAGCTGGTTCAGACGCACCCGGCTCAGCCCGGATGCCTGGGCCATATCTTCGGTGGTCAGCGGGGAGGCAAAGCTGTCGTGAATCAGGTCGCGCACTCTGGCTATGCGCGGCTCGTGGCATTCTTCCTGCGGGGTAAAACGGCGTGTGGAATAGCGGCTCAGCAGCGGCTTTAGCGCGTCAATCAGCGTCACCTCCAGCGCTAAGCTGTCCTGCTGTTGAAACAGCGTGCGGTGAAGTGTTTGCAACCCGGCCACGATATCCGGGTCGCTCAACACCGGGCGGGTGAAGCAAAGGCCGTGGCCGGGATTCAGCTCCAGCTCGTGAGCCATGCCGTCCACCACCCAGGGCTGCACGTAGAGCATGCTATAGGTGTAACCCTGCTCGGAGTAAACGCTGCCGTCGTGGGCATCCCCCGGATTCACAATCATGGCACTGCCGGCCGGCGCGATAATCGAGCCGCTGCCCAGACCCACTTTGGAAGCCCCGACGTCCATGGTGCCTATCACAAAGTAATCGTGGGAATGGCGCTCGTAGCGGTGCTTATTAAAATGGGCGTGCAGGCCCTGGAGCCCCTGTGACGGCGCCGCGACAAATTGCGTCCACTCGTTGGCAAGCAGCTCCATATGACCTCGTTATTTGAACGGCTGTTGAACTACCGCCCCCGGCGTGTGCTGGTGGGCGTAAACCTGGAGATGGCAGTACGCCACCCGGCAGAGCGGAACGCTCAGGCCGTGCCGGGTGGCGCGGGTAATCATATCGCCGACGATGGCATCCCCTTCAAGGCGCGGTGCGTTGCTGGCAATGTCGCGCATCATCGAGGCGGCCCAGGCGGATTGCGGGTCCAGCAGGCGTTTTTCAATGCTGGTGATTTCCTCCGGCGGCAGCGGGTAACCTTCTGCCGCGGCGACGCTGAGGCTTTCCGAAAGCGCCTGTTTCATCAGCGCCTCGCCGTCCTGTGTTGCCAGAATATCCCCCACCGTGCCGCGCATCAGGCAGTTCATCAGCGCGCCGGAAGCCAGCATCACCCACTTGTTCCACAGCGCCTGCATGATGTTATCTGACAGCACGCGCACGCCAGCGGAAGAGGCTAACAGGGCGTAAACCGCTTTTGCTACGCCGACCGTTGCTGGAGATCTGGCCCCGACGACCACCTGATCCGCCGCGCCCATCTGTTTGATTTCGCCGGTGGCGTTAAGCGTGGTGGCAATATAAGCCGCGCCGCCCAGCACCCGGTCGGGGCCAAAACGGGCGTCGAGTTCGTCGTAAACCGAGAGGCCATTGAGGAAAGGCAAAATGGCGGTAGACGGGCCGACGGCAGGCGTAATGTCATCGATAGCTGCCTGCAGATCGTAGGTTTTGCAACTGAGCAGGATCAGGTCATAGTCCGGCCGGAGACTGTCCCGGGTGACCGCATTCACCGGGGCATTAAAATCCCCCTGGCTACTCTCCAGCCTCAGACCTTGTTTTGCCAGCAGCTCGGCCCGTTTTGGCCGAACGAGAAAAGTCACGTCAGCGCCGGACTGAATCAGCCTTGCGCCGTAATAACCCCCGATTGCACCTGCTCCAACCACCAGTATTTTCATCACTTTTCTCGTTGAGTTTTACGTTTATCTTGCCCGACTTAGCTCTCGCTGGGTTCGGGGTTTCTGATTCGGCCCGCCGAACGCCAGCGGGTAAGTTCGTCGGCGCCTGGCCCCAACTCCACCATGACGTCCTGCGGGGAAACCTGCTGCCCGGTTTCGGTATCAACCAGGGCAACTTTAACTTTGTGCCCGCTGTTGCCGTCCACCATCAAAAGCGACGGCCCCACAAGGTCAGGGATATTCCACTTGCTGCCTATCTGCATCATGCTCAGCAGCACCAGCCCGATATCCCGCCCTTTTTCGGTGAGCACGTATTCGTAGCGATCCGGCCTCGTCTGGTACAGCTGCCGGGTAATCAATGCTTGTTCTTCAAGCGCTTTTAGCCTGTCGGACAGCGTGGCATTGGTGATGCCGCTGGAGCGGCGAAAATCATCGTAGCGGCTGAGGCCTAAAAACAGGTCGCGCATAATCAGCATTCCCCAGCGGTCACCTAAGGCTCCCATCACGCAGGCGACGGAGCAGGTCATACCTTCAAAACCTTTTGAGCGCATAGCGTTCCTTATTTTTCATCAACGTGGGCCGGTAACAGTCTATAGCCGGATGAGTGTCTCCGGCCAATCGTTAAGCAGTGGTTGATCTTTTTATTGTTACTCTTATTATAAGAGTTAATGGTGAGGCGGGCAAGTTTTATCCAGTCCGATGCCAGAGAACACTCGCTCATTTACCCAGGTGAATCTCGATGAAATCTACGCGTACCCTTACGAAAGTCAGTCTGCTTTTAAGCCTCCTGTTTGCCGGTGCCGGGCTCTCCAGCCCCGTATTTGCGGCCCCCGCGCCAGCAGCACCCGGGGCTCCCTGGGACACACAGCTCAACCCGGCGGCGCGTCAGGCCAATGCCGTATTCGCTAACTACAAGTTTCGGGATGGCGAAACGCTGGCTCAGGTGAAGTTGCACTACGCCACGCTTGGGAAGGCGCACCGAAATGCGCAGGGAGAGATTGATAATGCGATTCTGGTGCTGCACTGGACGGGGGCGGACAGCCGCGCGCTGCTGAGTCCAGCCTGGACCAAATCCCTTTACGGACCGGGCCGCCCGCTGGACTCGAACCGCTACTATCTGATTTTTGCCGACAGCATTGGCCACGGCCAGTCGAGCAAACCGAGCGACGGCTTAAAGGCGAAATTCCCCAACTACGATTACGGCGATATGGTTGATTTGCAGCACAAGCTGGTGACCGAAACGCTGGGCATTAAGCACCTGCATGCCGTGATAGGGATGTCGATGGGGGGAATGAACGCCTGGCAGTGGGCGGTGGCGTACCCGAACATGATGGACGGCGTCATGCCGGTGGTGTCACTGCCGATCAAGGTTTCCGGGCGTAATTTGCTGTGGCGCAGAATGATCGTGGACTCGGTGCGAGCCGATCCGGCATGGCACAACGGCAATTATACTCAGGCACCTGAGAGCTGGCTCCAGGGGTACAACATTCTGCGAATGATGATCGACAGCGCGCCGGATCTGCAAAGGACGATCCCGGACGGGGCCGCAGCGGACAAGTTCCTGGCGAACAACCGTTTCACCGCCAACCATATCGATACCAACGATGTTCTCTATTCGCTCAAATCTTCCTTCAGCTATAACCCGCAGCCTGACCTGAGCAAAATTACCACCAAACTGTATGCGCTGAATTTCTCTGACGACGAGTTTAACCCGGACAGCCTGCGCGTGCTGGAAACTGAGGTACCGAAGCTAAAACAGGGCCGCTACGTGGTACAGGCCGGAACCCCGACATCGCCCGGGCATTTTACTATGACGCGCCCGGATCTGTGGGCTAATCACGTCGGCGAGTTTATGCAATGGATTGGCGATAAAGGGTAAATTCATTGGGGGTTTATCACGCGCTGATCCTGCTGTTTAAAGCGCGGGATAAACCCCCCGAGCTTTTCGATGAACTTAAAACGAGTTAAACGTCCTGCCAGTAAGGCGGAGAGCCAAACTTCGCCATAAAGAAGTCTATCGCGGTGCGGGTGTTAAGCGACGGAAAGCGCCCGCCGGGATAGAGCATATAGAGTGAATGGTCGGTGGCGCTGTAGGACGCGGTGTATTCCATCATCATCGGGATAAGCCGCTTGGCCCGCAGCGCATCGCTGATTTGCCAGTCCGGGAACAGCACAATACCTGCGCCATCTTCTGCCGCTTTCACCAGCATCTCTGCATTACCGGAGACGATTTTAGGCTCCGGCGTGAGCTGTATTTTTTCTTCCCCCTGGGTGAAATACCAGCGCTGAAGGCCCATCAGACCTCGATAGGCCAGTAGCCTGTGATTGTGTAACTCTTCGGGCTTTTGCGGCGTGCCGTAGCGTGCGAGATAGGCCGGGCTGGCCACCAGATAAGCCCGCTGGCGGGTAATAAAACGCCCGTGCAGCGAGCTGTCCTGCATCGGCGAGATACGCAGCAGCAAATCGGTGCCGTCCGCCAGCGGGTCGATGTAGTTATCGGTCAGGTTTAGCTCCAGCCGCAGCGCCGGATAGCGTTCACTGAATTCGGCAATCCACGGGGCGATATGGCGCAGACCGAAAGACACCGGCGCATTGAAACGCAGCACCCCGCCGGGCTCTTGACGGCGCTCACCAATCTGGTTTTGCGCCTGTTCAAGCTGGCTCAGCATTTCCCTGAACGCAGCGGCGTAAATATTCCCCGCCTCGGTGGCGACCACGGCTCGCGTGTTGCGGTACAGCAGCTGCGTTTCCAGCGATTGCTCAAGCTGAATCACGGTGCGGGAAACGGAAGAGGGCGACAGGCTCTCCTGGCGGGCCACTTCTGAAAAACTGCCTTCGTTGATAACGGCAAGGAAGAGGCGCATTGAGCGCGCATTTATCTGGCTCAGATCTTTCATTTGTGCAATTTCCGCAAAAGTCCTTAATGGATTATACGGTTTTTCGCTACGCCCGGCAGGGTTATCCTCCCCGGCAAGTCATGATCCCCGAACCGTCGGGGAAGCACAGAGAGGATGGTATGAGCAATAAAGTTTTGGCTTTTGACGAGGCCGTACGTCAGCGTTTTTCGTCCCGGGCGTTTCTGCCCACGCCGCTGACTGAGGCGCAAATCCGCGATGTTTTGCAGGATGCCCAGCATTCCCCGTCCAACTGCAACACCCAGCCGTGGAACGTCCATATTGCCTCCGGCGCAACCAAAGATGCGCTGCAAAAGATGATGATTGAGAACGATACGGCGGGCAACGTCACGCCGGATTTCAGCTTCAGCTATGACGATTTTCACGGCGATTACTACGAACGCAGCCAGCGCCAGGCGAAGGTTTATTACGATGCATTAGGCATTGCCCGCGACGATAAAGAGAAGCGCCGCGAGGCCTACCTGCGTAACTTCAACTTCTTCGGCGCCCCGCATGTGGCCTTCCTGTTTATGCCATCGTTTGGCGACAACGTCCGTGTGGCGTCCGACATCGGCATGTACGGGCAGAGCTTCCTGCTGTCACTGGCGGCGCGTGGCTTTGCCGGCATTCCGCAGACGCTGCTCGGTTTCCATGCCGATGCGACGCGTAAAATTCTGGGCGTGCCGGACGATTATCGCCTGCTGTTCGGGATCTCCTTCGGCTACGCCGACCCGAACGCGCCGTCCGCTCAGGTTCGCATGTGGCGCCAGAGCGTGGACGACAGCGTGACGCTGCATAACTAGCGGGCATAAAAAAAGCCGCTTTCGCGGCTTTTTCTTCAGAGAAGGCTAATTATTCGCTGACTTTTTTCTTCAGATCAGACGCGCCTTCTTTGGTCTTATTCCAACCTTTTTCAGCGCCTTCTTTGGTTGCATTCCAACCTTTCTCGGTGCCTTCTTTGGTTTTATGCCAGGCCTTCTGGGAGCCTTCGCTCACCTTGCTGCCTACGCTGTCGCTTTTACCTTCGGCGGCGTGCTTAGACTTAAGCTTCAGCTCTTCGCCTTTGTTTTCCGCCTCGTGCAGTTTCTCTTTGGCGGTGTTCGCGCCTTCGTGCGCCGCGGCAACGGTCTCATCGGTTGCGTGTGTGGTGGTCGCGGCAAAAACAGGAGCAGCCAGCAGAATTGCAGATAAAGCGATGATCGTTTTTTTCATAATATCCTCTACAAACGTTATCAGTCCTTATGACCGTGAATAAGCCTGGCACAGCGAAGCGGATGTTGCCTTAGGTAATATTCCTAAATGAATCAGGATGTTCACGACTGGTGGATATATTCTGCTGAATTATCCACCAGAAGATACGCTTATGGATGGCGAATAAAACGCCCTATACGCTGCCGGAGCAGGCGATTCTCCTGCCGCAGGCGTTCATTCTCCTCCAGCAGGGTGAGCGCCACGGCGATGCCCGGCCAGTCCAGGGCTAATTCTCGTCTTAGCCGTAAGGCCCGCTGCGCCACGCTGATCGCGTGGTCGTCAAACAGCCAGGGTTTGACCTCAAAATCGTAGGGTTCGACGACGCCCAGGCCGACTATCTCATTGAGCTCGTCCGCCTGAATGCCGGTGTGCAGGCAGAACTCGGTGATAGTGAAAGTGACAGTGACGTTAGCCATTATTTTTTCCCCCAATCTTTGCGCGGATTGAATGCCGACTGGGCGTCTGCCAGCTGTTGCCAAAGCGCCGCGGCGTTTTCATCCGGCTTAGGTGGCATCACGATTTTGATCACCGCGAACAGGTCGCCGGTGTGCTGTTTACTGACCAGTCCTTTGCCTTTGATGCGCAGCTTCTGCCCGGCCTGGCTGCCGGCCGGGATGGTCATCAGAATGCTGTCTTTGAGCGTAGGTACCTCGACTTTTGCCCCCAGCGCGGCTTCCCACGGCGCCAGCGGGACCACGACCTCAAGGTTGTGGCCGACGATGTCGAACAGCGGATGCGGCGCGATATGGACGACCAGCCACAGGTCACCGTTTGGCCCGCCGTTTTCACCCGGCGTGCCCTGGCCTTTGAGCCGGATGCGCTGCCCGTCGCCGACGCCGGCCGGAATTTTAACGTTCAGCGTTTTTGGGATTTCCCGCTCGACGATACCAAACACGTTATAGACCGGCAGCTTGTAGCTGATGGTGCGGCTGTGTTCGGCCAGGGTTTCTTCCAGGAAGACCGCCACTTCGATTTCTAAATCGTGGCCACGCGAGGCGTGCGGCTGGCGAGAATGCCTGGCCTGCTGGCCAAACATAGAAGAGAAGATATCGTCGAAGTCCTGGGCGTTGTAGCTCTGCTCGCCGCCCTGATGGAACTGCTGATTAAACTGCGGGTCGTTGCGGTGCTGCCACATCTGGTCGTACTCGGCGCGGCGCTGCTCGTCGCTCAGCACTTCCCAGGCTTCCGCCACTTCTTTAAAGCGGGCCTCTGCGTCGGGCTCTTTGCTGACGTCGGGGTGGTATTTGCGCGCCAGGCGGCGGTAGGCGGTTTTGATGGTTTTGAGTTCGTCCGTCGGTTTCACGCCCATGATGGCGTAATAATCCTTTAATTCCATATCGTTATCTCGCATAAATCGGTGCATGCAGAACAGAACGTGCGGAAAAGTGTCGCCGATAAGTATAGGCCCGTTGCGGGAAGGTGGGGCGGAATCCTGCTTTTCATTGTTGAAAAGCAGGAACGAGATCATTAATCAGTTTTTTTGCAGAGACATTTTGGGAATATTTTTACACTAGTAGCGGTACGAATAAATTTTTTCTCTGCTGAGGATAATGTTGCTGGATCAGCCCTAAACACGCCAAGAAAGCGGTACAGGGTTCGGTTTAACTCATCTCGCGAATGAGCCATTACTATTCGGTGATCCCAGCGTTCTGTATAGCTCTTTTCCAGATCGTTCGGGTATTCTGTGATGACCTTACCATCGTCTGAAAGTGAATTTTTCCAGTCTTTCTGCTCATAGAGTTTTGGGAACCAGATCATGTTTTTTCCTTCAAGACCAATAATCTTGTTAACATGTTCTGGTATATTCCAGTGACCCGCTTGATGATGTCCCTTTTCATATCCAAAGCAGTTTAGAGCATCCTTATGGTGGCGAAAAAGTGCTTCTGGCCCTACGGTTATCATCCCTTTTTTTATGTGGTTGCAAGCAGTATAGCGATGTTCATAGTCCCATGGCTCAAACGTTTTTTTGTGCAAAAGAGTTGATTTAAGTTCTTTAACTAACTTGATGAATTTATCTATATATTTATCAAGTTCGTTGATGGTGACGTTACTGGCGGGGATCCTCTCTTCGCGAAAACCTGTTGCCTCAGTAATATCAAGGCGGCGTATGGCATCTCTTATTTTTGCGTCTTCACTGTCATGATGCCCTTCATCGATTTCCAGATATAGACCTAACTGAGGGAAAAAAAGATCGGCGAGATATATTTTCCCATCGTTTTTCCTGATGCACTGCTGGCAAATAAACTCCAGGTCAGGATCGTTCAGGAGATGGTAGATTCGATTAATCGTGTAATGCTCCCAGCGCTTGCCTGAAATCTTAGCAAGAGATCTCAGGATATAATCCGTTTTACTCATAGACTGCCTTTTATAACGATCTTGAATTTTTGATTGAAGAGGTCATGCTGAAAAGTATATCTGCAAAAATTGATCATTCACTCACTTCCTTCTATGGTCAGAGAGCATAAAATCGCCTGAAAGCATCGTCTCAGGCTGCTATGGGCTATTTTCTGCCTCGACTTCTGGCGTGATTAAATAACAAAAAGAAGGAAGCTTACCGTTGAATCGTTACTCCATTGCTGTTCTGGCTTCGACCTGCCTGCTGGCCGCCTGTGCTGGCCCGCAGTCGGCAAAAACATCGCAGATTAAAGATCTTACCGCGCCGCAGACCATCGCTTTTGCGGGCAAAACCTACGGCCAGTCTTTTACTCGCTCTACGCCGCAGCAGGCGGTGTGGGAATACACTACTGACGGTGAAAAGGCCGAAAATTGGGCGTGGACCCGGTTAATTACGGTGAATCAGCTCAAGATCAACGCCACGCTCGACCGCTGGATGCAGGCGACGGTGGTGGAGCTAAACCGCACGACACCGAAGCCACACTATTCCGTGGTGAAACACGGCGATGTTTCAGAAGTCCGAATTATCTACCTGCCGAAGCCGGGCGACGCAAGGCAAGGCGGCTATGAGTCAGATGTGTGGATCGCCCGTGAAGCCTGCGGCGGCATCGTCAACCTGCAGTTTGCCCGCCAGTATCCCGCCGACGCTAAAGTGGCCGAGAACGACATGGTGAAGCGCATCAAAGGCGATACCGACAAAGATATGGCTGCGCTGCAGGCGTTAAACTGGAAACCAGAATGCCGCTAAATATGTTCCCCGGTCAAAACAGGCCGGGGCATTTTATTCAACGCCAGCTACACAACTTATTAGCTGGCATGGCAAGTGCTTGAATTAATTTCCCGGCCTGGCAGAATTCATTTATTGAATAGTTTAGATCCGTAACTTATTGAAAATGAGCTTTCGGTTATTTTGAACTGCATCTCAGGTAAAGCTCAGATTGCTTCAAAAAAAACGCTACATTTGGTATATTATTGCTCATTGATTATTCACCTTAGCGGTGCCAAAAAGAACAAGATCCACCGCGACCCAGGAAAATGAAATGTTAGATTACCGCTTCCCGACAGCTTTGCAGATGGTTCTCAGCGTAGCGATGGCGGAGCAAATGGGTGAACGTTCGACCAGCGCAATTCTTGCCTACGGGCTGGAAGCCAACCCGAGCTTTATCCGTAAACTGATGGTTCCCCTCACGCGCGACGGCATTATTGTCTCGACGCTGGGGCGCAACGGTTCCATTCATCTTGGCCGCCCGGCCGAAGAGATAACCCTGCGAGATATTTACCTGTCGGTGATTGAAGACAAAAAGATTTGGGCTTCCCGCCCGGACGTGCCTGCCCGCTGCGTGGTGAGCGCCAACGCCTGCTGGTACTTCAAAACGATTGCGGAAGAAGCCGAAGAGGCGTCGCTGGCGGTGCTGGCTCGCCATACCGTGGCCAGCGCGCTGGAGAAAGTGAAAAAGAGCGATACCAGCGGCTGCCAGCCGGTGCCTGAGCTAGAGGCGCTGTACAAAAAAGGCCATTAAGCCCTGCAGCCACTTTCCGCAGAAATAAAAAAACCGCCTCTTTGAAAGGCGGTTTTTTGTTGGGCTAATCAGGCGGTTGTTACACCGCCCTTTTTATCTGGCTCACGCCTCGATAGTTTTGGCCTGGGTTTTACCGCGCGTAACGAGCTTACGCAGCGTGACGTAAAACACCGGCGTCAGGAACAGACCAAACAGCGTCACCCCTAACATGCCCGAGAACACCGTCACCCCGGTCACGCCGCGCACTTCCGCGCCCGCGCCGTGGCCCAGAATCAGCGGGATAGTCCCGGCGATAAAGGCGATGGAGGTCATCACGATAGGGCGCAGACGCAGGCGGCAGGCTTCCAGCGCGGACTCCATAATGCCTTTGCCCTGCATCTCCAGCTCGCGGGCGAACTCGACTATCAGGATGGCGTTCTTACAGGCCAGGCCCATCAGCACCACCAGCCCGACCTGGACGAACACGTTGTTATCGCCCCCGGTCAGCCAGACGCCAAACAGCGCCGACAGCATGGTCATCGGCACAATCAGGATCACCGCCAGCGGCAGGGTCCAGCTTTCATACAGCGCGGCGAGCACCAGGAAGGCCAGCAGCACCGCCACCGGGAAGACGATCATCGCCGTGTTGCCCTGGGTTGCCTGCTGGTAGCTCAGATCCGTCCATTCGATGTTCATCCCGTTCGGCAGCACCTGGCCGGACATGGCGGCCAGTTTGCTCATCGCCTGTGCGGAAGAGAGCACGCGTGGATCGGCATCGCCGATGAGATCCGCCGCCGGGTAGCCGTTGTAGCGGATCACCGGGTCCGGCCCGTAGGTGGTGGTGATTTTCACCATACTGCCGATCGGCACCATTTCGCCCTGGCTGTTGCGGGTGCGCAGGTTGCCGATGTCTTCGATGCTGTCGCGGAACTGCCCGTCGGCCTGGGCCATCACGCGCCAGGTGCGGCCGAACTCGTTGAAGTCGTTCACGTAGGACGAGCCTAAATAAGTCTGCAGCGTGCCGAACAGGTCGGTCAGCGACACGCCCTGGGCTTTGGCTTTATCGCGGTCTACCTGCACATCCAGCTGCGGGACGTTCGCCTGGTAGGTGGAGATCGGGAAGTGCATCCCCGGCGTCTGCATGATCGCGCCGGACATGGTGTTCACCGCGGTTTGCAGCGCCCCGTAGCCTAAGCCCGCCCGGTCCTGGATATACAGCGAGTAGCCGGAACCCTGGCCTAACCCAAGAATTGGTGGCGGCAGAATCGAGAAGCCGAAGCCTTCCTGGATTTGCGAGATTTTGGCGTTGATCTCGGCGTTAATTTGCGCCGCCGTGTGTTTCCGCTGGTCGAACGGCTTCAGGCCGAAGAACACCGTGCCGGTATTCGGCGTGTTGGTGAACTGCAGCGCGTTCAGGCCGGGGAACGCCACCGCGTAATCCACGCCTTCGGTGTTCATCCCGATTTCGCTCATCTTACGGATCACCGCGTCGGTGCGCTCCAGCGAGGAGCCTTCCGGCATCTTCACGCCGCCAATCAGGTAGAGCTTATCCTGGGTAGGAATAAACCCGCCCGGCACGGTTTTGAACATCACCCCGGCGGCGCACAGCAGCAGCACGTACACCGCAAACACCGCCCCACGGCGGCCAAGGGTTTTACTCACCAGCCCCTGGTAACCTTCCGAGCTACGGTGGAAGAAGCGGTTGAACGGCCGGAACAGCCAGCCGAACAGGCGGTCGATCAGCCGGGTCGGCATATCCTTCGGCGCACCGTGCGGCTTCAGCAGCAGGGCCGCCAGCGCCGGGGAGAGCGTCAGGGAGTTAATCGCCGAGATCACCGTCGAAATGGCGATGGTCACCGCGAACTGCTTGTAGAACTGCCCGGTCACGCCGGAGAGGAAAGCCATCGGCACGAACACCGCGCACAGCACCAGGGCGATGGCGATAATCGGGCCGGACACCTCGCGCATGGCCTGGTGCGCCGCCTGCAGCGGGGCAAGCCCTTCCTCAATGTTACGCTCGACGTTCTCCACCACCACGATGGCGTCATCCACCACGATACCGATGGCGAGCACCAGCCCGAACAGACTCAAAGTGTTCAGCGAGAAGCCGAGCAGGTAGAGGATGCTGAACGTCCCCACAACCGAGACCGGGACGGCAATCAGCGGGATGATCGACGCCCGCCAGGTTTGCAGGAACAAAATAACAACCAGCACAACCAGCACCACGGCTTCCAGCAGGGTTTGCACCACCGCCCGGATAGAGTCGCGCACGAAAACGGTCGGGTCATAAGGTGCCGCCCACTTCATGTCTGCCGGGAAGCGGGTGGACAGCTCGGCCATCTTGGCGCGCACGGCGTTAGACAGGTCGATGGCGTTGGCGCCGGGGGCCTGGAAGATACCGATCCCGACCGCGTCTTTGTTGTTCAACTGGGAGCGCAGGGCATAGCTGCCGGAACCCAGCTCGATGCGCGCCACGTCGCGCAGGCGAACCAGCGAGCCATCCGGCGAGGTTTTCAGGATGATATTGCCGAACTCTTCTTCGCTGTGCAGGCGGCCCTGGGCGTTAATGGAGATCAGGAAATCGCTCGCTTTCGGCAGCGGCTCTGCGCCGAGCTGGCCGGCAGAGACCTGGACGTTCTGCTCCTGCATCGCGGTGACCACGTCAGAGGCCGTCAGGCCACGCGCCGCCACTTTGTTCGGATCTAACCACACGCGCATGGCGTATTCGCCGGAGCCGAAAATCTGGATCTGCCCGACGCCCGGCAGGCGAGCCAGCTCGTCTTTCACCTTCAGCGTGGCGTAGTTACGCATGTACAGCGAGTCGTACTTGCCGTTCGGCGAGAACAGATGCACCACCAGGGTCAGCGTCGGCGACTGTTTCTGGGTGGTAATGCCGAGGCGGCGAACGTCTTCCGGCAGGCGAGCTTCGGCCTGGGAAACGCGGTTCTGCACCTGAACCTGGGCCTGATCCGGATCGGTACCCGGGCGGAAGGTCACGGTCGTCACCAGCACGCCGTCGGAGCCGGCGACGGATTTCATGTACATCATGTTTTCGACGCCGTTGATCGCTTCTTCCAGCGGCGTCGCCACGGTTTCAGCGATCACTTTCGGGTTGGCGCCAGGGTATTCCGCCCGGACCTGCACGCTCGGCGGCACGACGTCCGGGTATTCACTGATCGGCAACAGCGGGATCGCGATAAGCCCCGTAATAAAAATCAGAATCGACAGCACCGCGGCAAAAATCGGCCTGTCGATAAAAAAGCGGGAAAAGTCCATGCGTCGGATTCTCTGGTAAGGGATCAGTTAACGGCAGCGCTGGTGGCGGCCATGGCGACAGGTTTGGCGTTCACCGGCATCCCCGGCATAAACACTTTCTGCAGCCCGTCGACGATGACTTTATCGCCAGGGTTCAGCCCCTGCTGCACGATGCGCAGCCCGGAAGCCAGGCGGCCTGGGGTGATGTCGCGGCGCTGGGCCTTGCCGTCTTTATCCACGATGTAGACGTATTTTCTGTCCTGGTCGGTTAGCACTGCTTTGTCGTTGATCAGCAGGGCCTGGAACTCCGCGCTGCCCGGCAGGCGAACGCGGGCGAACAGCCCCGGGGTGAACTGACGCTGGGCGTTATCCAGCACGGCGCGCATGCGGATGGTGCCGGTGCTGGCGGTCAACTGGTTGTCGAGGAAGTCCACGGTGCCCCGATGCGGGTAACCTTCTTCCCCGGACAGGCCAATTTCTACCGGCAGCGCCTGATGGTCGCTGGATGCGCCCTGGCCGCTGCGGGCGAGGTTCTGGTAGTGCAGATAGGTGGATTCATCCACGTCGAAGTAGGCGTAAACCGTCTTCTGAGACACCACGGTGGTGAGCACGCTGGCGCTGTCGCCCGCCGTGACCAGGTTGCCGCTGGTGATCAGCGCACGGCTGGCGCGGCCATCGATCGGGGCGGTGACTTTGGTGAAGTCGAGGTTAAGCTGGGCCGCGTCAACCGCTGCCTGGGCGGCACGAATATCGGCGTCAGCCTGGGTGGCGGCGGAGCGGCGCTGTTCCCACTCTTCGCGGGAAATGACGTTGGTGCCGATCAGCTTGTCGGTGCGGCTGGCTTCGCTGCGGGCGAGGCTGGCCTGGGTTTTGGCTCTCATCAACGCCGCCTGCGCCTGTTCCAGAGCGGCGCGGTAGGTTCTGTCGTCGATGGTGAACAGCACTTCACCTTTCTTCACTTCCTGGCCGTCGGTGTAATTCACTTTGTCGATGTAGCCGGAGACGCGGGGGCGGAGCTGAACGCTTTCCACCGCCTCGATGCGGCCGTTAAAACTATCCCACTGGCTGACGGGTTTCACCACCACGTCGGCGACGCTCACGGCAGGTGCCTGCGGCACGGCGTTTTGTGCGACTCCCCGGTCGCATCCGGCGAGCAGCGCGGCAAGCAGTACCGGCCCCAACACGCGCAGATGAAGGCTAACCCAATGTTTTTGCAGGCTCATTATTCTTATTCCGATAGTTGAAGTCGGCCGGGCAAGACGCAGCGGAGGGTGCCGCGCCACTTCCTTTGTCCGGGCTGACCTGAGGCCATTTGTGTCGCTCATCGGCACAAAATGTGTATCAATTACGAATACAGTATCGCGGCGATTGTAGGAAGGCGTAGAACTAAGTGCAAGAATAATTGTTGCACTTTCTGTGCTATTTGTGCCATTCGAAAAAGGCCCATTTGTAACGAGGATTTAATGTAACAATAAAACTTGCAATTATTGTCAAAGCAGGTCAGATTTAAATGCAACTGATAAAGATGCTTTTAACAAACCCGCAGGGGAGAGAGACAATGAGCACCGATGCCTTCATGCATGATTTACTCGGCTGGATTGATACCCACCTCGACAGCCGCCTCGACATCAACACCGTTTCCGAGCGGGCAGGGTACTCGAAGTGGCACCTGCAGCGGATCTTCAAGCAGCACACAGGCTACAACCTGGGGGAGTACATTCGCGCGCAGAAGCTGAAGAAATCCGCCGAGCGCCTGAGCCGCACCGAAGAGCCGATCCTGAACGTGGCTATCTCCCTGGGCTTTGACTCGCAGCAGTCTTTCAACCGCAGCTTCAAGCGCCAGTACGGCATCGCGCCGGGCGTGTGGCGCCGGCAGCTGGCTCACACCGGGAACCGCTATGGAGCCTGAGGCTTTCTCCCCGCGGGAAACCCGCTTTATGCTCCGGCTTATACCCGACGATAAACCCCGGCAGTGACACCGGGGTTGACGTCATCCGCTAGACTTCGCGCGGCTTCGGCGCGACAACGTTCTCAATAAACGCTTTAACCTGCTTCTGCCTGCGGGCGGAAAACTTACACACCTTGCGCAGGGTCTGCATGATCTCCGGCTCTTCCACCGGCGGAGGCGGCTCCTTGGCCGTTAATATCAGGCAACCCGGCAGAACCCGCACCTCCACGCTCGTGCCCGTATCAAAACCCGCTTCCGCAAGCCAGAACCCATTCAACGTAATGGCGGGTGAAGGCTGGAATTTTTTCGAATCTCGAATGTAGCCCACAGTATAAGTCCTTGTCGTTGTGGGGATGTGCTTCTCTGGCTTACTATGCTCGTCAGTCATAATCAACTCCGTTGGTAGTTGGTTGTGATTAGCGGTTAGGGCGGGTTGCCGCCTGCCTTAATCGCGCTTCTTTTACTTCTCTTCTTTGCTTCTGTTCTTAATGCTCTTTGCTGCTGATAGCTGCTTACTTCATGCTGGTATTATACCGCTCGGTAGGGATTGGCTGGGAAAAGGGTCGGATAAATGGAATGCGCCTCCCAAAAAATGGTAGGGGAAAATATCTTTTATTTGTTTACTATCGCTCATCTGTAACTGTTGTCGGTTATTGATAAAACAGGCCAATATTTTGATGAAAGCAGGTGTTTTACTGACGATGTTGCTCGTTACACCTATGTCCTGGGCCGCAGCACCTGGGCCAAAAGAGCAGGCGAGAGAAATGGCGGAAGCAGCTTGTCAGGCCCAGTATGAATTGCTCCATACACGCTTTGAACTGGGGCGTTCTGAAACGGAGGCAGTAGCCGCCTCAAATAAAATATTGGACGCTTACCTGAGAAAGAATAAAGAAAGCTTAGGTGAGCATGTCGCTGCCTTAATGGGAAACAATTTGCTGTCGCAGTTGCATGAATTAGAGTCTAATCCTGAGACCGTAACACACCTGAAATCACCTCCAGCAGGTTTTAAAGATAAGTTCCTCTCGTTATGTATTTCCGATAAGACAGAGAAGATTGAGTTTCTGCATGTTTTTGGGTGAGTTGGGGGCATGAGGGGAGAATAATTACTCCGCATCAACTGACAATGCACAGGTTTTTTCTGATACAGATGCTTACTACTAAGAGATAAAGAATGAGTTCATCAATTTATTACTCCGCTAAACGTAATGAACCTATGACTTCGCTAGAACATCAGCATATCCAATTGATTCTGGATAATTACAATGAAAAATACCCATATCGAGACGAAGAAGAGACTTTGTCCTTCTATAGTGAACCTTCGTCAGGGTACATCCTGGAAGGATCCACTAAACTTCCTCTTGATGATGAAAACATGATTATCGAATCCGTTGATTACTGGCTTGAGGCACTTTCTAAACTGAAAATTGCTTTGCCGTCTGCGAATTGGGAAATAAGTATTGATGATTCAACCGCTAGCTGGATTGATGACCATTGGGAAATTTAATTTCAAGCATTTATGACGCCAACATCCATGTGACCTGCCAAAATTGGAGATGTAAGCACACCCGTTTTAGTTCCACGCACTTTTTGAGATTTCCGGTTTTTCAGCCATCAGCCGGTACTCCTCCGGTGTCAGGTTATTCAGGGATTCATGAGGTCGCTCGCTGTTGTATTCCATCAGCCAGTGCTCTGTGATTTCCCGCGCTTCATTCAGGGTTCTGAACAGATAAAAATCCAGGATTTCTGTCCGGTACGTCCGGTTAAACCGTTCGATAAAGGCATTCTGCGTTGGTTTTCCCGGTTTGATAAATTCCAGCATCACTCCATGCTCTTCAGCCCACTGTGCCAGCGTCAGTGAGACCAGTTCTGGTCCGTTGTCCATCCGCAGTTTCAGTGGATAACCCCGGTTTGCCACTATTCTGTCCAGCACTCTGACCACCCGCTGTGCGGGGATATTCAGATCGATTTCTATTGCGAGGGCCTCGCGGTTAAAGTCATCCACCACATTGAAGGTCCGGAAACGTCTGCCGCAGACCAGCGCATCATGCATAAAATCGATGGACCAGCTCTGGTTAAGCGCTTCCGGCGTAGCCAGTGGCGTCGGGTTACGTGCGGGTAAACGCTGTTTTCCCTTGCGACGAAAATTCAGTTTCAGCAGGCAGTAAATCCGGTGAACGCGTTTATGGTTCCAGGTGTTACCCTGCCTGCGCAGCAGCTGGAACAGCTTCTTAAAACCGTATCGCGGATAACGTTCTGCCAGTTCGCTCAGAGCCAGGATCACCGGCTCATCCCGCCGGGTATCGGGCTGATAAAAATACACCGTCCTGCTCAGCGATAATGTCCTGCACGCCTGGCGGGTGCTCATGGCGAATTGTGCCGTCAGATAGCTGACAAGCTCCCGCTTTATCGCTGGTTTTAAAGCTTTTTTTCGATAACGTCTTTCAGGGCCCTGCATTCAAGGCTGAGATCGGCAAACATCGGTTTGGGACGACGGTTTTCGTCCTCAAGGTCTTTCATCTTTTTGATATCTGAAGCCTCCATCCCACCATACTTTGCTTTCCAGTTATAGTACGAGGCTTCAGATATGCCCGCTTCCCGACAGGCATCTTTGACGGTGCGGCCTGCTTCGACAGACTTCAGTACGGTAATGATCTGGTTCTCAGTGAATCGGGCTTTACGCATGGCGATCTCCTCAGGGGACATAATCAGTATGTCGGAAGATCTCTAAAAGTGAATGGTTCGGTTTACCGGGATACTTACATGGTTACCCATTGGTCATTCGATAATGATTCAGTATCAGGTAAGCGAAGCGAGTTGTGCCATACCGGTTTCTGAACATCGGGCCGAAGCTGTTTAGTGCCATCAAATTCAGTGATCAGTTTAGAGGCTGAATCACCTAACATGTTCCCGCCAATGACGATTGGATTACTTTTATGATGTGAACCTGGCTTCAATGCATATTGCACGACACCAGCGAAGCTTTTACCCCTTTTGATCTTCTGCATACCCTTCATAGGGTTTGCTCCATATGTCAGCATTTAGCAGGTGCTGGCGAAGCTCTTCCAGTTGTCGTTTCACTGCGAAAAGCTCTGTATGAGTAAGCTTGCTGTCTTTGCTCTTACCATCGATATGGATCGCAATTCGATTTAGCTTTTGCGATATGTCAGTTAAAGCTATCCAGGCTTTGGTATTAATAGCTGGTATAACTGGAGGCAATTTTTGAAGGGAAGCCATACGAAGCCACTCTCCTTTCGAATAATGCTCCCTCAATGTATTAAGCTTGGCCAATTCAGCATTGTTAAGACGAACACTAACACAATGAATTCGTAATTCCTGTGGTAGTAAGTTACACTTTGAGGTTGAATGTTTTGCATCCTTAGTGTTCAAAAACTGCGATTTTTTATTTGCCATATAAACTCCTTTTATATGTCATGCTTTAAAAGTAATTAACTAACTTTATCTCTTGTTATAGTAAATAATTATTAGTTGTCAATGTTAAGCGCGATTTAATATGTTTGCTTCTCTATTGGATAAGAATAGGCGACTAATTAAAAAAAAAGAGGTTAATTAGTAAATATGATAAATCTAAATAATAAAAATTAAGATGAATATATCAATAAGCTGTATATATTAGTTTATTCATTAAAAAACAAGGGCCAAAAGGCCCATGTAAAATTAGTTCCATTCAAAGTGGAATACATATCCATTTAATGTTAAAAAAGTTAGTGCCAAGATTAAAGTTATGACCCCACCATTACCAAGAGCTTGAATACGGAATAAATTAGTTATTTTAAGACTTATAAACCAAAATCCAGACATGTTTTTGTTAGCTAAGGAGTATGATAATTCTCTGAATGCAGCGAAGATTATCAATATTATTGATGCACCAATCAAGATACTCGAAGATATCAACGACAAAGAAAGGTTTTTGCCATATTCGTTTAATCCGTTCCAAAAACCTGAAACCGATGTGGCTCGTTTTGATAAGTCGATGATTTCTAATGGAACATTTATATTCAAATATTCATTTAATAAAAAAACAGAACCTCCAGCTAAGACTAAGAAAAAAAATCTGACAAAATCTGTCGTTTCAACCTCTTTTCTAAGAATTAAAGCTATAATTCCAATTATCGAGAATACAGGAGAGAATAAAGCACCAGTTTTTAAAATGGGATAAATTTCTTGATAGTGTGTGAAAAATGACCAGATGACAAATCCTATTCCTATAGCTAAAATGACCGCTCCCGCCATAAAAGCACCTGCATCGCCATCACCATTAGAATTTTGCTTTGTATAATGATTGTTGATGGTTCGATTATTTATGACCTGGGTATTTTGAACATTATAACCACCACTGTTGCTCTGACTGACATTAGTATTTTCGGTATTGTTTTTGATATTAAAATCCGCAAATTTTCCCATTTTTTATTCCATATCAAACGAAGGAGTAACAATTTTACATCGATTAAATAGTAGATCATAGAAATTTCGTATCGGCATACAAAAGTTCTCTTTTCATGTGGCAATTAATTACATCCTAATTAAATTAGGAGTTCGAAAGTTAAGGTTCCAGGTTTAAATCATTCTTTTTCAATCAAAGAGCAGAAAAGCAAGGCAACTTAGAGAAGCGGAGCATCTCTGAGTTAGCTCTTGCTTAATTTAATGGGGTGTTGACAATAGATTAAAATAAGCTATTTATATATAAAACACGAGAGGGTTTATGATGAAAGAAAAAATTATAGCTTTATCAGCTTCATTAATATGCATTGTCTTTTTTTTATTTTTATCATTAATAATAAAAGAACCATGGGTTAAGGATGGGTTGTATTTCCTAACTCCGATCATGGTTCTAATGATTCCTATAATTTGCGTGCTAATTCTTAAAAATTATATGAAGCTAAAAAAACGTGAAAGCAATAATTTTATTCGTTAGTAAAAATCTCAAAAAGAGCTATGGATGCCTTCAACGTCGCAGCTGTGGCTAAAATCATTAGCAGTAATGTACTATTTTTTAAAGCATCTATAATGTGATTCAATACTAAGCTATCATGATTCAGTTTAGAAGCAACTAACTTAATAGCACCAAGTCCAGCAGAAGAAAAAAGCAAAAAATCATTTGCACTTTTAAGCTTCTTTAAGATTTTTTTGAAAAACATGCATAGGGATATTGAAATGATGAAAGGAAGAAAGAAAATCAAATAATTTAAGGGGCCAATCATTTCAGAAATAACATAGCAAAACAATATAGCATATATAAAGAAAAATATACCAATTATCACTTTCAAAAAGATGTCTACTTGATTCATATTCTTTCCTTTGTAGTAACCAGTGAGTTAATATTTCCTCACTGGTTATATTATTAAGCTGCTAACCCTTCATTGGGGCGATCTGAATCTTCTCTGCTATCTTTTTCAGCAGCATAAGTAGATTCACGAGATTTCGTTGACATACCTGAACCATAGATTCGTTGAGCTTCACTATTCTCAGGTTTCCATGCCCAGTTTGAAACATCAACTTTTTGTTCCGATTCCATTTTTTCAAGAAAATTTAAACCAAATACATTCATAGTTCACCTGCTATTTGAAGTTAACCAATTTGCAATGGACCCGGAAATATCCATGCCGGATAAATCTTCGATCCACAACCATTGACCAGCAGAATTCACCTCTAAGAACCACCAGTCATTATTTTCATCAACGATGAAATCTAAAGCCCCATATCGAAGGTTTAACTTAGACATTAAAGAATTTATTTTATCCTTCACCGAAGTGGGTGCGTCAATTTTCCAGTGCGGTGTATTAGGTATATCGTATCTACGCCAGTCTACTTTTGCCTTGTTTGAATGCTGAGAGTCTATAGCACAAGCAAAATGTTCATCTTCAATTACTGTGTATCTAACTTCGAATTTTTTATTAACATATTTTTGAAGAGTAATTGGGTTTTCTGAATCGTTTGCGAAACTATCTAATTGTTCTAAAGTGATTTTGTTTACATATAGACCTAATATCTCACCTGATTCAGAGACATACATATCTTGCGACATGAATTTAACAACCGAATCAGGATAAGTAGTTAAGAAATTTTTGAGGTCTTCTTTGGAGTTTGAAGTTATAAATGCTGGATTATTGAACCCAACTTCATTAGCTATTTTATGTTGAAAATACTTGTTATCAGCAAGAGTTGCATCTCTTACATGATTAAACCAGCAACTTTCAGATAATGCATTATATAGGCCAAAAAGGCTTTTATTCCATTCAGATCGCCATAATCTCAAACCATTACTTTGATCTTGCTGTTGTTCAGAATTGACTTGAACAGATACCCGCCTTGGCCAAACACATTTTACGGATGAATTTTTGATTGTTTTTCCGTTCTGGGAGATAGTCCATTCAGAGCCATCAAAGCTAATTTTGGTATCTTTAAGGGCTTCTATATCTAAATTCAAACGGAAATAGTTATCACCGAGTTTCATCGAAACTACATCTGCATGAACATCGTTACTGTCAGTAAGTATCAAGATCATTGTTAGGATGTGTCTGGAATTTTTTGTTCATTTAATATCCGATAGTTATGTTGCATCGTCAATATTAATTTTTATCCAGAGTAATCTATTGATTTAAAAGTGTTTTAACCGTTATATTGGTTTTCATAATATAATTTCAATTTGGTATTATATCTTTTCTTTTAGTCCTTTTTGTAAACTACATTGCTTTTACTTGACTTAACTAGACTTTTGAACTCGATGGCTTTGTGCTTCTGGTGGCTATGGAGTAATCTAATGTGTAGTAAAACTATGCTAAGGGCCCAATCGATTACTATGTATATCAATAAATTAGCTATTAGAAACTATAAAAACTTTCGAAGCTCAAATTTCTACTTTGTTAAAGGCTCAGTGAATACAATTATCGGTGAAAATGCTTCGGGAAAAACAAATTTATTTAATGCGATGAGATTAATTCTAGATGATTCTCTCCCAATGAATTCTAGGATTCTATCTAATGAGGACTTCTACCGTGGATTATCCGAACCCTTTGGTCATTGGATCATAATTACGCTATATTTTGATGATTTAAGTGAGTCGGAGGAAGAACAGGTCCTTGCCAACTATACAGTAAATGATGGTAATGATAAGTCTATAAAGGAAGGTAATTATACTTTTATATATCGACCTAAATTTCATATTCGACAAAAGCTGTATGAGTTAACATTAGAAGATGACAATGTGGAAGCAAGATCCGCTTCTTTTACTGAATTTGTATCTAACCATATTATTTCTAAAGAAACATATGAAGCAGTAGCTTTTGTTAGAACAAAGGTTGATTTGAATAATGACGAAATTTATAAACAAGTAGTTGGGGATTTTGATAGTTACTCCTTTTCAAACCCTAATGATGATGATGCTACTGTATTAGGTGTGAAGAAGCCACCTTACTTTGCCTTAGGCAGCGAAGTCGCTTGCACTTATGTCAAAGCACTCAGGAATGTAGTTGCAGATCTTAAATATTATAAAACGAATCCATTGTATAAATTACTTACTTTAAAAAGTAAACAAATTGATGATAGAAAAGATATTGTAGAAGATGTTAAAGAGATCAATGGTAAAATCTCTGCCATACCTGAAATTGAGCGATTGAGTAATAAGATATCTGCTTCATTACTTAATACAGTAGGTTCGACTTATTCTCCTAAAATATTAGTATCCTCACAGCTTCCAGAGGATTTCACAGAATTAATTCAATCACTTGGTTTAGTGGTTGAAGATTCTCTGGATTATAATGGCTCAGGAAAGATTGATGATCTGAGTCTTGGTGGAGCAAACTTAATCTATCTTGCTTTAAAGTTATATGAATACGAAGAAATAAGGGATAGTGAAGAGCATATTACTCACTTCTTGTTAATTGAAGAGCCCGAAGCACATATTCATAATCATATCCAAAAAACCCTTTTCGATAACTTCAATTTTAAAAATACGCAAGTGTTTGTTTCTACACATTCAACACAAATTAGCTCTGTATCAAAAATATCATCAATGAATATATTATCACGCCAAAATGGATTCACTGATGTATATCATCCATCGTTTGGTTTGACGCCGAAAGAAATTTCTTCCGTAGAGCGATATCTTGATGCAATTCGTAGTGACCTTTTGTTTGCTAAAAGTGTCATTTTGGTAGAAGGCGATGCAGAACTTATTTTAATACCAGCAATGGTAAAAGAAACTTTAGGAATTAGTTTAGATGAGTTGGGCATAAGTCTTATAAAAGTAGATGGCACTGTTTTTAAACATATTTCTAACCTTTTCCATGAAAAACGGCTGAAAAGAAAATGTGCAATTCTCACGGATCTTGATTCGGCCTATGTAAAAGTAGCTGATGATATTTTTAATGCGGATTTTGTCGAATCTCTGGTAGATGCCGAAGATGATGGGTTACGAAGAAAAGAAGAGTTAGATAAATATATTGAAGGTAATGAGTTTATTACGGTTTATTACGCAGAAAATACTTTCGAAACTGAGCTTGTTCGCTACGATGAAAACAATAACTTGTTTTTAGAGGTTATGAAAACAGAGTATAAAAAAGAAGCGTATTTTAAAAAGGCTGAATCAGATGTAAAATCATCTGATCTCAGAGTTCGATATAAAAGAGTATTAAAGTTTGCAAAGAAAATAGGGAAGGGATGGTTGGCTACTGAAATGGTAGAACATCTTAGTGTTAATAATCGTGTTCCTGATTATATTTTACAGGCCATTCAATTTGTTCTTCGGGATAGAAATGTCGAGCATATATATCAAAAAATGCTTGACTACAATATGTCTTTAATGGGGGTTAAAGCATTTGACTGTATAAATGCCGAAAAAGATTTTTCTAGTAAAATGATAGAATATAAGAAACACATCAATGACAGTTTTGTAAGATTGTTGGAGTTATAGTTTATGCCATATAGAAATTTAACTTCTGAGCAAATGGATGCCGTTAAATTCAACGGGAATTTATTATTAACGGCATGTCCAGGGTCGGGTAAAACAAAAACATTGGTTTCTAAACTTTGTTTCATTTTAGAAAATAAAGAACTATTTTGTATAGGTAAAAAGAAGATAATTGCTCTTACATATACAAATATAGCAGCCGATACGATTCTTGAACGGATTATGTCATTCGGCATAAGTAGTGAATCGTTATGGATTGGAACAATACACAGTTTTTGTTTGAATTGGATTATAAAACCTAATTTAGATAAGATACCAAGACTTTGCCGAGGATTTAGTGTAATTGATGAACATGAAAAGGAATTTCTCATAAATGAATTAAAAGAAAAACATGGCCTATCTGCAAATGATAAAGTTTTTACTAATTTAGATTTTAACCTTGGTCAGTTTTATTCCCGTGGGACCAAAGAACATTTGATTGTAAAAGAATATCATAATCATTTGTATGAGAAAAAATTAATCGATTTTGATTTGATATTAAATCTGACTTGTCGAGTGTTGACAAAATACAATGCACTTTGTGAAAGATTGTCTTTACTTTTAAGGTGTATTTTAGTCGATGAGTATCAAGATACATCTCTTATACAATATGAGATACTCAGACAAATTGTATTAAAGAAAAATACAATGATTACTTTTATTGGGGATAAAGAGCAAGCTATATATACTGGTTTGGGGGCTGTCGTAAAGAATAGAGATGAATTAATTGATTGTTTCCAACTTGATAATCTAACCGAGATGAAATTAACGGGGTGTTTCCGTAGTAGCCAATCTATTGTTGATTTTTATAGTAAATACAAAGACGAAGATTATGAGATTAATTCACTTTCAGATAATAAGGATTTCAACTCAGTAATTTTTAAAGAAAGCGAGGTGGATGTTTCTCAACTGCCGATTTATGTATCAGGTATTATTAGAACTCATTTGGCTCAGGGAGTACTTCCAAATGAAATTGCTATTCTGTGTCCTGGTTGGTTTGATGTGATAAAACTTTCAAATGATATTGTTACTCTTAATCCGGATATAGAAATTGATGGAGTCATGATCTCTCCTATACCTAAAAACAATGAGAATATTTGGCTTGCTTTAGTTAAACTATTTTTAATTAGGAGAGTTCCCTCTAATTTTAATACTAGACAGAAGCTATTGCGGGATTTCCTTCAAGAATTAAATGTTGCTGCACCCTATACTGAATCGTTGTCTCCTAAAAAAATATTGAAGATTATTAATAAAATATCATTATCTGTGGATTATAATTGTGAAATTGATGTTTGGTTGAGAGAGGTTATAACGAGATTTTGCCATTCTATTAATTTGAGCATAAGTAATGATAGCTACTATTATCAAGAAATGGAACTTTTGATTAATGCCACATTGAAAAGAATGTTAAAGTATAATATGGCTTATAAAGCAAATGAATTACATTTGTTTTTCAATTTTAGAAGCGGTGTTAAAATCACAACTTGTCATTCGACAAAAGGTGATGAGTATGAAGTGGTCATTTGCACTGGATTACTAAATGGGAAAATACCTAATTGGAATGATATTATAAATTGTAGCTCAGAGCATCAAAATTATGTTGCCCGTAGACTTTTATATGTTGTTTCTTCGCGTGCAAAGAAACATTTATATATGATATCAGAGAGAGGTTACAAGACAAAAAGGGGATATCCATATCAGACAACTCCACAGCTTTGATCTCGCATTTCTTGTATTGTTTGCCAGTTCATACAGAAAATCGCTTTTGTTCGTTACTGCCTATGTATCTTGGTTCAGAAGAAAGTGATATAAAAACAGAAAGTTATGTCTTAGGCGGGAATAAGGGGCTGGAAGATTTAACCCCTTATAGAGTTGTTATGCCGCAATAGCTTTAAATTTTTGAGCAATGACATAATCACTCCACCATTGCATGAGAACCATTCGTTCTGCGAGATACTCGGCACGATTATAGGCTGCAATTATTTCATCTTTCTTCGAGTGGGCAAGTGCCGCTTCTAAGACATCTGTCCTGAACTTACCAGATTCCTCTGCGGCCGTTCGTGCAATGGATCTCATTCCATGGGCTACAAGCTCACCGCCAAAGCCCATTCGAATAATAGCGGCATTAGCTGTTTGTTCATGCATGTGATTGAGCGGAGCTTTGATGCTGGGGAAAACCCACTCTCTGTGCCCACTGATGGCTTTCAATGAATCCAATACTCGCAAAGCTTCTTTACTTAATGGAACCTTATGCGGCTTCTTCATCTTCATAAAATCGGATGGTATGTTCCACATGCTGGTTTCTATATCAATATCAGCCCATCTCGCACGAACAGCTTCACCTGGGCGAACCCATGTGAGAAGTTGCCACTCAATCAGTAGCCTTGTTTCTAAACGGATAGAAGCATTGTTTAAAGCAACCAGGAAGCGGGGGAGTTCGGAAGGGGGTAATGCTGGCATATTCTGTTTTTTAGGCTTACTGAACCGTTGCCCCAGGTTGTCAGCCGGATTGAACTCGATAAGTTCCTCAGTTGCTGCATAACGGAAAATTTCATTTAATCTGGAAATTATTCGCCGTAAGGTTTCGAGAACTCCTCGTTGCTCAATAGGATCGAGATGTTGCTTTAGTAGTTTAGGTCGGATCTCATTGATAGGAACATTTCCCAAACCGGGAAAGATATTTCTCTCCAGGCTTCGCCAGATGTCTTCTGCATGGTCTTGTGAGATGCCTGAGGTCTTAACCTTCTCATTCAACCATTTGCTTGCCACAGCTTGGAGTGTGTGTTCAGTAGCATTTTTTAAGGCATTAGCTTTATCGTTGTTATGGACTTGAGGATCAATGCCATTGGCAAGCAAGGAAAGGTATTCATCTCGTAAGGCTCTGGCTCTTGCCAGTGTAAGGTGAGGATAGGTCCCAAGGCTCATTTTGGTTCTTTTCTTACTCACCGGCACTGCATACCTGAAATACCAATTCTTCTTCCCTCCTTTCGAGAGGGGCGAAATTCGTAGGATTAAACCATCACCGTCAAACAAGTTGATTTCTTTGTCGGCTGGCTTAGTGCTTTTGATTTCAGTATCAGTGAGCTTCTTAGCGATTTTTGCCATTTTGGGACCCTCGATTTTTGGACCCTTCGTTGTGGGTCCCATTCAGGGTGCCATAAGTGATAGTTCTCAGCAATTCTCACTGGACGACAATAGACGTAAAAAAGCCCGCAGAGCTTGTGCTATGCGGGCTTAGTAGACTTCATTGTACTTCAAACAACTAAAAAGTGGTGGAGCTGGCGGGAGTTGAACCCGCGTCCGAAATTTCTACATCCTCGGTACTACATGCTTAGTCAGTCTTTACATTCGCCGGGCAACTGCGGAGAGACACGCCATTACCAGACTATCCTGATTAGTTTTAATGCTTCAACCCCAGGCAAGGCATCCACACGATCTCTTTTGGGTTTGACCTCTCTTTGATCCCCGTCTTAAGAGCGGAAGCTAGGGAGAGAGGGCTCAGAGCAGGTTATTAAGCTGCTAAAGCGTAGTTTTCGTCGTTTGCGACTATTTTTTTGCGGCTTTTTACGAGGCCAACCGCCCCTCGGCATGCACCTTGGGTTTCGCAAATCCCGTCGAATCCAGAATCAGCCCCAATGTGTACCGGCGAGTATAACAGATTTATTACGCGCGTGACCAGCCGTCTAAAGAGAAATCCCGCCGGGTGCCAGGCGTACAAAATTCCTTCAGCACCAGCGGGATAGATGGTCAATTAACGTTCGCGTAGCGCCTCGCGGGCGCGGTTGAACGGCTTAATCAGGTACTCAACGATGGTTTTCTGCCCGGTTTTAATGTCCACGGTGGCTACCATCCCCGGTGAGATGGAGAAATGGTGGCCCACTTTGTTCACCAGGTAGTCCTGGTTGGTGCGGATAAACACCCGGTAGTAGACGATTTCCGGCTTCACCTTGTCCTGAATGGTGTCCGGGGAGATGGTTTCCACGGTGCCTTCCAGCCCACCGTAAATGGCGTAATCGTAGGCGGTGATTTTCACCAGCGCGCGCTGGCCTGGGTGGATAAAGGCGATGTCGCGCGGGGAGAGCCGCGCCTCAATCAGCAGGTGATCGTCCACCGGCACAATCTCCATCATTTCACCGTTCGGCGGAATAACGCCGCCGATGGTGGTGACCTGAATGTTCTTCACGATGCCGCGCACCGGGGAGCGCACGGTCATGCGGGTGACCGAATCCTCCCGCCCTTTGATGATGGCTTCCAGCATGTCCACTTCCGCATTGGCCTTCGACAGCGCCTCGCGCGCCTGCACGTAATACTGCGAGCGCAGGTCGGTGATCCTTAAGCCCAGGTCGCTTTTCTGCCGCTGCAGGCGCAGCACTTCTACGTGGCTCGCTGCCCCGCTTTTTACCAACCGCTGGGTGATATCCAGCTCTTTGTTGACCGACGTCAGCGCGTCCCGCAGCTCGGATTCGGAGTCGTTCAGCTGCGCCCGGCGGGATTTATACAGCCGGGTTTCAGAGGCGATCAGGTCCGGGAACGCTTTGAGCGAGTCCGGGAACTTCAGCGGCTGGTCGTTCACTTCCGCGTAAAGCCGCGCGCTGGACGCCAGAGACGCGCGGTAGCGAGCCGTGCTTTCCCCCACGTTGGACTCGGAGCGGGTTGGGTCGAGGCGGGCGACAATTTGCCCGGCCTGGACTTTGTCGCCCTCGTGCACCAGCAGCTCGGTGACTATCCCGCCGTCCAGCGACTGCAAAATCTGCTCGCGGGAGCTGGGCACCACTTTCCCGGTGCCGGTGGAGACCTCGTCCAGCGTGCCGAACCACGCCCAGACGCCGAACAGAATAAACAGCAGCGTGATGAGCAGGATAATGCGGCTCGCCCCGGAGAATTCGCTTTCGCGCTGGATGTCCGGGTCATCCATGGTGACGTCATGCTGACTGGTTTTCATTGTTCCACTCCCGCGGTGGTGTCTGGCCGGCGGCCGGAGCCTGAGTTGGCCTTGCGGCGCCGAGCGCCTGAGCTTTCGGTGCGTCCATCACCAGCTGGCCATCTTTGAGCACCAGCACCCGTTCGACCAGTTCGAGCACCGGCACGCGATGGGTGGCGACCACCAGGGTGCGGTGGCCGAGCCACTGGTTCAGCCGCTGAATAAATTCCCGCTCGGTGTGGTCGTCCAGCGAGGCGGTGGGCTCATCGAGCAGCACGATGTTGGGCGAGCGGAGCAGCATCCGCGCCAGCAGGATCGACTGGCGTTGCCCGCCGGAAAGCCCGCTGCCGCCTTCCATGATCGGGTGATCCAGGCCTTTGGGCAGGTGCTTCACAAAGTTGCTGGCGCCGCTCACGTCCAGCGCCTCGAAGATAGCCTCGTCGCTGGCGTGCGGCGCACCGAGGGTGAGGTTCTCCCGCAGCGTGCCGTAGAACAGCCGTGCGTTCTGGCTCAGGAAGCCGATGTTGCGGCGCAGATCCGCCATGTCGATTTGGGTCATCGCCAGATCGTCGAGCCGGGCTTCGCCGCTGGCGAGATCGACCCCGCCGGCGAGCGCCTGCAGCAGGGTGGATTTGCCCGCGCCGTTGCGCCCGAGCACGGCAATGCGTTCGCCGCGCTGGATCTCAAGGCGGGCAATGCGCAGCGGGACGCGGGGATCTTCACTGTGGTATTTAAACTGCGCATTCTCAAACAGGTAGTGGCCGTGGAAGATATCCTTGTGGATGAGGTTTTCATCGCGCTGGGTTTCCACCGGCAGCTGCATGATGCTGTCCAGCCCCTGCTTGGCGGCTTTCACCTGCTGCCAGCGGGCGAGCACGCCGCACAGGTTTGCCATCGGGGCAATCATCCTCGAGGCCAGCATGGAGGCGGCAACCATCGAACCGGTGGTCAGTTCCCCCTCAATCACCAGCGGCGCCCCGAACAGCACCACCACCACAAACACCAGGCTTTGAATGGTGATCCCCCAGCTGATTAAGCCCTGGGTCAGCTCCCGGGTTTTCAGGCCGGACTCGGCGGTAATACGGATGTAGCTGTTCCACTGCTGGAGGAAACGGTTCTCCGCCTGCATCAGCTTGATGTCCTCCAGCCCCTGCACGCTTTCCACCAGTACGGCGTTGCGCAGGGTGGATTCGTGGGCGGCCTGGTTGGCCAGCGTGGCGAGCTTTTTCTGCAGCAGCAGGCCGGGCAACACCATCACAATGGCGGCGACCGGGGCTATCCAGGCCAGCTGCGGGGCGATGATCGCCAGCACCCCGACAAACAGCAGGAAGAACGGCAGATCGACGATCGTGGAGATGGTCGAGGAGGTGATCATCTCGCGGATCTGCTCCAGCTCGCGCAGCTGGGAAATAAAGCTGCCGGTGGAGCGGGGCACGGCGCTGTTGCGCAGCCGCAGGGCGTGGCTGAAGACGCGATCGGAAATGCGCATATCGGCCCGCTTGCCCAGCACGTCCATGATGTTGCTGCGCGTGACTTTCAGGATGAAGCCGAACACCACGGCGATCAGCACCCCGGTCGCCAGCACGTAGAGCGTCGGGTACGACTGGGCGGGGATCACCCGGTCGTACACCTGCATCGAGAACAGGATCCCGGCCAGCGACAGCACGTTCACCCAGAAGGCCGCCAGCATCACCGGGCCGTAAGGGCGAATATCCAACATCACCAGCTCTTTCATCCAGTCCGGGCTGAAGCGTGAGATATAGGCGTCGACGCGGCTGTCTTTCAGCGCCGAGAGCGGGCGCAGGGCGGCCACAAAGCGGATCTCCGGCAGCAGCTTGCTGAGCGACTGGCGGTTGGTGTGGCGTTCGTCGTCGAAGTAGCAGATATCCACGGTGTCTTCGCCGTCAAACTGCTCGATCACCGCGATCTGGCCGTTGGCTAAGTCCACCACTACCGGCAGCCGCCACTGGGATATCGCTTTTTCGGTGTTGCCGAGCAGGTGAAATGAGAGCCCTGCCTGGCGTGAAAGCTGGGTCAGCGCGGCGACTTTGGTTTTGTCCTTGAACCACGGGGCGTTGGCCTGAATGGTGCCGGGCGAGCAAACCACGCGGTAGTGCCCGGCAACGTGACTGATGGCGTGGGCCCATTGGGTCAGGGCCTGTTCGCTTAAAAACTCCCCGGCGGGAGAGGCTGTCTGGCTCATGGCTGAATCTCCAGGGACTGGATGTTGCGGTGTTCCAGACCAAATGCGGTGCGTAATTTGCCGGTGTTGTACAGGCAGTTAAGCTGCAGTTGATGGAGCTGGCTCAGCGTTTGTTGTTGGGCGAAGCGCGCCTGGAAAACTTCCTGCTCGGCGTTGAGCACGTCCAGCAGCGGGCGGGAACCCAGGTCGAGGTACTGCTGTTGGTACAGCTCGCGGGTGCGGGCGCTCAGCTGTTCCTGGCGCTGCAGCACCTGGAGCGCGGTGGCGAGGCTAATGGCCTGGCTGCGGGATTCCATGAGCTTCTGGCGCACGTCCAGGCGAACCCGGTCAATGCCGGACTGTGCGGCTTCCACCGCATGGCTGGCGGCATTGCGGCGAGCGGTCAGGCCACCGCCCTGGTAAATCGGCATTTCAACGCGGATATACGCCGAGTATTGCGTCCGGTCCAGCACTTCGCTGCCGGAGTAGTTTTTGTTCAGGTAGTGCTGCACGGACGGCTCCAGCGAGATGGTGGGCGTCATCTGGGCATTGGCGTAATCCAGGTTGGCCTGCGCAACGTTGGCCTGCGCCCAGGCCGCGAGTACGGCGGGCACCAGCCTGTCGTCCGGTTTCGCCACGTTGCAGCTGTTATTCAGCTTCTGCGGGAAATCCGGGCTGACTTTGTTCAGGCTGGTCCAGCCCAGCTGGCTCATCAGCGTCGCCTGGGTACTGTCGAGATTCGACTCGTACTGAATCAGCTGCGAGCGGGCGGACTCGATACGCGCGTCGGTTTGCACCACGTCGGACATCGAGGTTGCGCCCTGGTCGTTCCGCTCCTGAGTCAGGCGGCCAATGGCGGTCAGCGCGTCCAGCTGCTCTTTGGCGATGTCGACCATTTGCTGCCAGAGCTGCACCTGTACCATCGCCGAGGCGGTGTCGTGCCCGACGGTATCAATGCTCACCAGCACGTTGGCCTGGGCCTGGGCTTCCCCGGCGGTTTCGGCGCGGACCTGGCTTGCCACTTTGCCGAAGTCGTAGAGCATCTGGGACAGAGAAAGCACCAGCGACGGGCTGTAGCCGCTGTTGGTGTAGGTGTTGGTGTAGCCGTTGTTCATCCCGGCGCTGATCTGCGGGTAGTACTTGGATTTGGCGACGTTAATCTGTTCAGACTGGCTGGACAGTTTGCCGATAGCTTCACGAATGCTGGGGTGCCAGGTCACAGAGCGGTTGACCGCGTCGTTCAGCGTTAAGATTCCGGGGGCAGGAGAATTCAGCGGGAGGGCGGTTGAGCCATCGAGCGAGGGGAGCTCTTGTTGTTGAGCCAGACCCTGAGTCGTAATAGAAACCGGTGTATCGTCGGCCGAGGCCTGGAGTGAAAACAGACCGCAAGCCAGCCATAACGCAACAGGCTGTAATTTTCCCATATTTTTTCCCTAATAAATGGCACTGCGTTTTTGTCTTATTCCCCGGGCGTCTGCGCGCCCGGGGATTTTTCGCTACAACTATCAGGCAACAATGTGGTTGTTCTGGATCAGCTCATCGAGTGTGGTGTGCACGTTCTCCAAAGTGACAAGAGTGGTTGAGTGGAATGCGCCGGCGGTGCCGTCCCGGTCGATGGAGATGACCGTGTTATTGCCGACGGTAGCCACGCTCAGGTAGTTACCCAGCGTTGAGGTCTGCCCGTTCCAGCCGACCAGCAGGTCGTGGATGTTGATCTGGTCGCCCTGCGCGAGCGAGAAGTTCTTCCAGACGTCCGATCCGTTGCCGCCGGTACCGTCGTTCGCCCCGCCGGCAAGGACGTGATACACCAGCGTATCGGCGTAGGCCGTCGAGCCGTTGATGATGTCCCCGTAGGCGGTACTGACGATCTGCGGATTCATGTTGATGGTCAGCGTGGCGCTGTCCGAATGCCCGTTCTGATCGTTCAGGGTGTAGGTAAAGACCTCTTTGTTGGTGATTGACCCGGGCGTTACTCCTGCATTCAGGGTGTAGGTGTAGTTGCCCCCGATACCAATGGTCAGGGTGCCGTACTGGCCCTGAATGGTTGCTACGGCGTCGCTGTTGGTCTGCGGGTTAAGGGTCGCCGTACTGCCGTTGGCGCCGGTAATCGTTACCAGCGTGTGGACGCTGCCAAGCTGGTCAGCCGCGCCGGCGGAGTCAGTGCCGTCGTACAGGTTGCCGTGTACGACGGTGCTTTGCGCCGTGAAGCTATCCAGCAGGTTCGAGGTCCCGGTGATGTTCGGCGTGATGGTGATGGTACCCAGCCCCAGCGGCCCCATGTTGCCGACATAGCTCAGCGTCCAGGTGCCGGAATGCAGATCCGTGACCGGGATAGTGGCCGTGCCGCCCAGCAGGGCGCTGCCGCTAAAGGTGCCGGTGTAGGTATGGCCCAGCCCGTCGCTCAGCGTCCAGCTCACCGACAGCCCGCCCAGTACCAGCCCGGAAGCCACTTTGAACACAATGGCAGCCCCGCTCAGCACGGTGTTATCCGCGATGGTAAAGGTGCCGCTGCCGTTGCCGTGGGTAGAGGCCAGCAGCGCCGTGTTCCAGGAGGTTTGACCGACCGTGGCGCTCGCGTAAGCCGCGGTGTTCTGCGTCGACGTGATAGCCATAATCGAGCTGACGTCGTTCACGGCATCCACGGTGTGCGGCGTGGCGGTGATGTTCAGCGACGCGGTGCCGGTATCGCCATTTGGCGCGGTGACGGTGTAAACGAAGCTGTCTGGCGTATTGATGCCATCGGCCCCCTGGCCGCTTTTCAGCGTATAGGTGTAGTTGCCGTGGGCATCAATGGTCAGCATCCCGAACTTGCCGACGATGGTGGTAGTGCCGGTGGCCGAAATGGACACCCCGTTCACCGCCGTCAACAAACTGCCTGCCGGGGCGATGTCATCCTGCATCACATTGCCGGTGGTCGTAGCCGTCAGGCTATCGACCGCGTAGGTATGATCCTGCAGGATATTCAGCGTGTAGCTGGTCAGAACCGAGACGCCGCTGGCGTTCATCAGCAGGAACAGGTAATCCCCGCCGCCCAGGGTGACAGTCAACTGGCCTGAAGAACCGCCCAGCAGCGGTGCCGTCAGCCAGGTTTTCTGCACCTGGAACTGCTCGTATTGCTGAGTCGCCGCGTTGAACTTGTAGATGTACAGGTCAAAGGTGGAGAGCAGCGCCACCCCGCCAACGCTCGCCTGCAGCGTCATGGTGCGGGTCGATCCGTCTGCAACATCAAACAGGATCGGGTTGCTCATGTTGGCCAGCAGGTTGAGGTTAACCACGTTACCCACGCCTACGCTCAGTACCGACAGGCCGGTTTGCTGTGAAGCCCCGTGGTCAACGGCGACAACATCGGTGCCGAAGGTCAGCGAACCGGTGTTATCCGTGGCGGTGACCGTGCTGGCCGGTGCGCCGTTGCCGAGGGAAACAATCAGCTGCGCGGAGTCGCTGACGCCCTGATGCGTGATGGTGTAGGTGAAGTTCTCGGTGCGGCCCAGTACCGCCGCCGAGGTGTTGGTTAAGGTATAGGTATAGCTGCCGTCCTGGTTGATATGCAGGGTGCCGTATTTGCCCTGGATATCCAGCCCGCCAGCGCCCACGGTGTGGCTGACGCCGTTGGCATCGGTGATAGCCGTTACCACAGTGCCGGTAGGGGCGTTATCTACTGCGCCGCCAGGGCCTGGATCGGTAATCACGTTCCCGGTCGAGCTGGTGGTGCCGCTGACAACGCCAGGGCCGGTTTCCTCGACGGTCACCGCAAGGTTCGTTGTCGCTCCGACGGCCAGCAGGCTGGTGTTATAGCCGAGCACGCGGTATTGCCCTTCGCCCAGTCCATCAAGGTTCAGGGTGACGCCGGTCGCGCCCAGGGTCAGCAGGTTCAGGAACTGCGGCAGGGACGAATCGACCACCGTGGTCCACGAATTGGTGGCCGAGTCATATTTCTGAATGGCGATTTCCAGCGTATTCAGCAGGGACAGAACCACCCCGGTGGCGGCGGCGTTAATGGTGATATGCCCGGTTGCCCCGCTGCCAATGGTGAAGCCAACCTGGGCGGTATTGCTGCCCAGTACCGACCCCACGTTCCCCAGCGCCCCAACCAGCAGGGTGCCATAGCCACTGTAGTGCTCGGTGGTGATAGTGGCATCTGTGGTGAGTGCCAAATCGACCACGTTGCTGCTCGCAGAGAGCGGCAGGATCGGCGCGGTAATGGAGAGCGACGGCGAGACGTTACCCGCCGCATCGGCGGCAGAAATCGACAGCGACTGTCCTTCAATCTGACGGGTCGGCAGGGTGATGCTGAACGCGCCGGAAGCATTCGCGGTGCCGGTGACGGTGATCCCGCCCGGCAACGTAATGGTCACGGTGCTGTTCGCTTCTGCGACGCCAGTGATCGTTGACCCGTCGGCGCTGATAACCCCGGTCGGGATCAGCGGTGGAATGGTATCGACAATCACCGAGGTTGGCAGAGATGCCCCGCCTGTCCCGTTGGCGTTGGTTGCCGTGGCGGTAAAGGCATGTACGCCATCACCCAGCGCGCCGGTTGGGGTGAACGTCCAGACGCCGCTCGCGTTGGCGGTGACCGTGCCCAGCAGCGCCCCGTTGTCGTAAATCTTCACGGTGGCATTGGCTTCGGCGGTACCGTTAATTGTCGGCCGGGTATCGTTGGTGCTCTGGCCGTTGCCCACCACGCCGGTTTTCGGCAGGACATCGTCCACGATGCTGGTGATCACCGGCAGCCCAGGCACACCGGTGAACGGTGCGGTGAAGCCGGCGGAGACGCCAGTGTTCCCGGCGGCATCCTGAGCAAAGGCCAGCAGCGGCTGGCCGCTGGTTTGCGCAGGGGAGAGCGTGATACTGAAGTTCCCGCTGCCGTCTGCTTTCGCTGTGCCCAGTACCGTCCCGGTTGAGGAGGTAATGGTGACGGTGCTGTTGGCTTCGGCAAGGCCGGTGACCACGGTGCCGGTGGCGTTGACCGTCAGGCCCGTTGGCGCCAGCGGTGGGATGGTATCGACGACAATACCGGCCGGTACGGACGGCACGCTGACGTTACCCGCCGCATCCGTTGCGGTGACGGTGAACGAATGGTTGCCCTGGAGAAGCGGCAGCGTCGGGGTAAACGTCCAGACGCCGCTGCCGTTCGCCGTTGTGGTACCCAGCAGGACGCCGTTATCAAAGATATTGATAGTGGCGTTGGCTTCGGCCGTCCCGTTCAGGGTTGGGCGAGTGTCGTCCGTCGGCTGGTTGTTGCCAACCGGGCCGGTTATTGGGCCGACGTCATCCACCACGGAGGTAATTACCGGCTGGCCAGGTGCCACGGTATCCACCACCACGGTGAAGCCTGCCGTTGGGCTACTGACCACGCCCGCGCCGTTGGTGGCGGTGATGGTAAAGGTATGTGAGCCGTTTGCCAGTACGGTCGGCGGGGTAAAGACCCAAATGCCAAGGGCGTTCGCCGTTACGGTGCCAATCAGGTTGCCGCCATCGTAAATCTTGATGGTGCTGTTGGCATCTGCCGTCCCGTTCAGGGTTGGACGCGGATCGTTAGTGGCCTGGCCGCTGGTTAATGGCCCAACTGTGCCACCGGCGACGTCATCCACCACGGAGGTCAGCACTGGCGTATTCGATACGCCGCTGGCGATGGTCAGGGTAAAGCCAGCCGAAGGTACGCTGGTGTTGCCTGCCGCATCGGTCGCGGTGACGGTGAACACGTGCTGGCCGAGAGGCAGCGCGGTACCCGGCGTAAAGCTCCATACGCCCAGCGCGTTGGTGGTCACGGTGCCAATCAGGGTGCCATTATCGTAAATGCTAATGGTGGAGTTGGCTTCCGCTGTCCCACTGAGGGCTGGCTGAGTGTCGTCCGTTGTTTGTCCGCTCACCAATGGCCCCTGAACCGGACCAACGTCATCGAAGGCCTGAACCACAATCGGCTGAGTCGGCGCAATGGTATCGACCACCACGTTAAACGCTGTTGACGGCAGGCTGACGTTGCCCGCGGCGTCCGTCGCGGTCACGGTCAGCGCATGGCCGCCGTTAATCAACGGTGTGGATGGTCGGAAGGTCCAGGCTCCGCCCGCATCTGCCTGGACGGTGCCAAGCAGAACGCCGTTGTCGTACACGCTGACGGTGGCATTGCCCTCGGCGGTACCGGTCAGCACTGGACGGGTGTCGTCGGTGACCTGGCCGTTAGACAAGTTGCCGACGATTGGGCCGACGGCATCCGCCACGTTACTGATAACCGGAGCGTTTGGCGCAATGGTGTCAACGGTCAGTGAGAAGCCGTTAGACGGATTACTGACGTTGCCAGCCGCATCGGTCGCGGTCACGGTTAAGGTATGCGCACCGTTGCCGAGTGCGGCCACCGGGGTCAGCGTCCACGCGCCAGACCCGTTGGCGATGGTGGTGCCAATCAGGTTGCCGTCGCTGTAAACCTTAATGGTGGCCCCGGCTTCCGCCGTCCCGCTAAGAGAAGGGCGGGTTTCGTTGGTGGCCTGGCCGTTGGTGATTGGCCCCAGCACCGGCGCGGTGTTGTCCAGCACGGTAACGATCACCGGCGGGTTCGGTGCGACAGAGTCAATGTTCACGCCAAACGAGGCCGCGTTACTGACGTTACCTGCCGCATCGGTCGCCGTCACGTTCAGGGTATGTACCCCCTGACCCAGCGGCGTGGTTGGGGTGAAGGTCCAGTTGCCCAGGCCGTCCGCCTGGGTTGTACCCAGCACGTTGTTGCCGTCTTTCACCGTGATGATGGCGTTGGCTTCCGCCGTACCGGTCAGGGTTGGCTGAGTGTCTTTGGTCAACTGGCCATTGATCAGCGGCAGGCTGCTGCCAGGCAGCGTCTGGTCGTCGGTGACGGACAGAATAACCGGCACTATCGGTGGCACGGTATCCACCACCACGGTAAAGCCAGGGCTTGGGTTACTGACGTTGCCCGCCGCATCGGTCGCGGTGACGGTGATGTTGTGGTTGCCGTCCAGCAGCGGAACCGTTGGGGTGAATGTCCAGTTGCCGCCCACCGGTACCGTGACGGTGCCGATCACCACGTTCCCGTCTTTAAAGATTAGCGTGCTACCCGCCTCGGCGGTGCCGCTGAAGGTCGGCGTATTGTCGTTAGTCGGCTGCCCGGAAGTGACTGGCTGCGAGGTCACGTCGTTAATGACGGTGGATATCACCGGCGAGGCTGGGGCGATGGTATCCACATTGACCACAAAGCCGGTGGAAGGCACGCTGACGTTACCGGCGGCGTCGGTTGCCGTCACGGTCAGGGTGTGCGAACCCTCACCGAGGTTAACCGTTGGCGTAAAGGTCCAGACGCCAAGGACGTTAGCAGTGGCGGTGCCGATAACCACGCCGTTATCGAGGATGTTCACCGTCGAACCGGCTTCTGCCGTACCGCTCAGGGTTGGTTTTGGATCGTTGGTGGCCTGGCCGTTGGTCAGCCCGCCGACGTTCGGCAGGACGGCATCCACCACGGTGAGGATCACCGGCTGCGCTGGCGGAATGGTGTCCACGATAATGTTGTACACCAGGGACGGAACGCTGGTTTCCAGGCCAACGGTCTGGGTGGCCGTGAAGGTATGCGGCCCCTGAATCAGCGGCGTTGTCACGGTCCATGTCCACTGGCCAGAGCCGTTGGCTGATACCGTGGCGACATTGATGCCATCAATGAAGATATGCACGATGGCGTTAGCCGCCGCCGTACCGTTCAGGATTGGCTGGGTGTCATCGGTCGACTTACCGTTTCCGACGTTGCCGGTAATGGTGCCGACATCGTCCATCACGGTGTCAATGGTCGGCGCGGCCGGGATACCCAGGTTGATGCCCGCGTTAAAGTCCGTGGCCGGGCTTTGGTTCCCGGCGGCATCCTGGGCGATAGCCGTGAGCGCTTCACCGTTATACTGCGGCGGCACCAGGGTAACGGTCCAGATCCCGGTCACAGGCAACGCCGTGCCGGTGCCCAGAATATGCCCGTCGCTATCTTTGATAATGACCGTGCTCCCCGGCTCCGCTGTCCCGGTAACCAGCGCCCCGGTGACGTCGGTAATCGGGTTCACCACTGGCGGTGCTGGTGGAACGGTATCGACGGTGATCACGATAGGCGTGGATGGCCCTACAGAGTTGCCTGCAGGATCGGTCGCTTTGATGGTAATGCTGTGCGGCCCATCGCCCAGCGTCGAGGTTGTGATACTCCAGGTGCCGTTGGCGCCTACTACCGCGCTGCCAAGCACGGTAGTGCCGTTAGTGTCGTACAGCGTGACAGTACTGCCGACGCTGCCGGTCCCGGTAAAGGTCGGCGTAGTGTCATCGGTCAGGCTGCCGTTTGTGAGCGGCGTCTGGATTGGCCCGACATTATCGATAATCTCGGTGACAACCGGCAGCGTCAGCGGGGTTGAGTCCACGGTCAAGGTGAAGGTTGAGGACGGCCCGCTGGCGTTACCGGCGGCATCCGTCTGAACTGCTGTCAGGTTGTAAACGCCATTAACCAGCGGAGTGGTTGGGGTGATTGCCCAGTTGCCGCTGCCGTCGACTGTCGCGGTCCCGATAACGGTGGTGCCGTTATACAGCGTGACTGTCTCACCCGTGACGCCTGTCCCGCGGAATACCGGAGAAACATCATCGGTGACTGAGCCGCTGCCCAGAGGGCCGGTGACGGCACCCACGCTATCATCGGCGGACTCTATAGTCGGTGCCGCTGGCGCGGTGGTATCGACGGTAATGGCGATCGAGACTGATGGTGGGCTGATGTTCCCCGCCGGGTCGGTCACCAGGACGGTAATGTTGTAGGTCGCTTCACCCAACGGCGTCGATGGCGTAAAGCTCCAGGTGCCATCGGAGCGCACGGTTGTGCTGCCGATTAATACGTTCCCGTTGTTGTAAATATCGATGGTCGAACCCGCAACGCCGGTGCCGCTGAAGGTTGGCGTCGTGTCGTTGGTGCTGCCGCCAGGGGCGACGGGACCTACGACAGGTGGCACGTCATCGGTCACAATTGGGGCGGCTGGCTGAGCGGGAGCGGTTGCGTAAACGGACAGCGTGAAGCCAGAGGACGGCATCCCCGCGTTACCCGCTGCATCCGTTGCTGTTGTGGTGAATACATGCGTGCCGCTCAGCAGTGGAGCGTTCGGGGTGATGCTCCAGTTGCCGTTCGAATCGACGGTGGCTGTGCCAATCGGCGTTGTACCCCCGTCAACGTACAGTGTGATGATGGCCCCCACTTCGCCCTTACCGGAGATCACCGGCTCGGTACTTTGGGTGCTGCCGCCGTTTATCAGCGTGACTGGCGAACCGGAGACGTTGCCCAGCGCGCTGTCGATAGTCGGTGCCCCTGGTGGGGTAGTATCGATAACCACAATCTGAGTTGTGGCAGTGCTGGTGTTTCCGGCCGCATCCGTCACATAAACATTCAGGGTATGCGAGCCTTCGCTCAGCGGCTGAGTTGGCCTGAATGTCCAAGCGCCGGTGCCGTCTGCCGTGACGGTCCCGATAAGCGTAGCGCCATCGTATATCTGGACGACCGCATTAGCGCCCGCCGTCCCGTTAATAACAGGCTGAGGATCGTTGGTGGAGCCCCCCGGCTGCACCGGGCCAAGATCCGGGGAAACATTATCTATTATCTCGCCGATGGTCGGCGGTGTTGGCAGGACAGTGATCAGCTCAACGTTCCACGGCGTGGAGTGCGCGGTGACGTTGCCTGCGGCATCCGAAGCCGTGACGGTAAAGGCGTGAGGCCCGTCCAGCAGCGGGGTGCCTGGCGTAAATGTCCAGGTCCCGTTGCCGTTCACGGTAGTGGTTCCCAGGACGTTCAGGCCGTCGTAAACCGTGATGGTGGAACCCGGTTCCCCGCTGCCGCTCAGGGTTGGCGTTGGGTCGTTGGTCGCGCCGTTATTGCTGACCGGCCCCGTTACGGTACCCACATCGTCATACACCTGGGTAATCGTCGGGGCTGTCGGGGCGATGGAGTCAACGTTGATCGCAAAGGCGGCGCTTGGCTGGCTGACGTTACCCGCGGCATCCGTGGCGGTCACCGTCAGGCTGTGCAAGCCCTGGCCGATAGAGGTGGTTGGCGTAAATGTCCATGCACCGGTTCCGTCTGCGCTGACTGTGCCAATCAGCGTGCCGTTGTCGTAGATCTTCACGGTTGAGTTAGCCTCAGCCGTGCCGGAGATCGTCGGTTTATCGTCGTTAGTCAGGTCGCCGTTGTTCAGGTTACCAGTATGCTCAGGCACGTTGTCGACCACGGAACCAATGATCGGCATATTTGGCGGAGTGATATCCGGGGCGGTGACCGGGGCGTTCGGGCCAATATTCCCCGCGGCATCCGTGGCGTTCACTTCCAGAATCTGGCCGTTAGCCTGCGGTGTGGTCAGGGTGATGGTGAAGCTGCCGTCCGGCCCGGCTACGGCCTGGCCCAATGGATTCCCCAGTGCATCGGTGACTTTTACCGTGCTGCCCGCTTCTGCTTTACCGGTCAGGATGGTGCCATCTTCATTGACCAGCAGGTTGGTTGGCGCCACTGGCGGGGTGTGATCCTGGGCAACCACGGTGGCAGGCAGACTGGTATTGGCGGCGGCGTCCGTCGCGGTGACCAGCAGCGTTTGACCGTTAAGCTGCGGCGGTACCAGCAGGATATCGAAATGTCCGCTTGGGTCGGCGGTGCCGACGCCAATGATGTTGCCGTTGCCGTCTTTGACGGTGACGGTGCTGCCAATTTCGGCGGTACCGGTTAACTGCAGGCCATCGGCGGAGACTGCCAGGTTACCCGGCGCGTTTGGTGCTGTGTGGTCCGGGGCAGGAATGGTCGCCCCCAGCCCGGTGTTGCCTGCTGCGTCGGTGGCTTTAGCCGTCAGAAGCTGCCCATTAAGCTGAGGTGGGTTAAGCGTGACGGTGAAGTTGCCCGTCCCGTCCGCCGTGGCGCTACCGAGCGTGTTGCCGTTAGCGTCAGTAATGGTCACTTTGCTGTTGGCTTCGGCTGTCCCGCTGAGCGTTGTCCCGTCGTTGGAAACCGTCAGCGCGGTTGGCAGACCCGGAGGAATGGTATCCACAACTACGCCAAACGGTGCCGATGCACCACTGGTGCCGTTGTTATTCGTAGCGGTAAAGGTGAAGGAGTGTGGACCATCGAGCAGAGGCAGTAATGGCGTAAATGTCCAGTTACCGTTCGCGTCAGGCGTCGCGAACCCAATCTCCAGGCCATTATCGTAGACAGTGATGCTGGTGGTACCCGCTTCAGCAGTCCCGGTTAGCGTTGGGCGACTGTCATCCGTGGCCTGGCCATTGGCTAGCGGGCCCTGGATCGGGCCGACATCGTCAGTCACGGACACCAGAACCGGCACGGTCGGGAAGCCGGAGTTTGAGGCTTCGAATGGCGTATTCGGGCCCTTGTTGCCAGCCGCATCGTTAACTTCAGCGATAAGGTTTTCGCCGTGGGTTTGCGCAGGCGTCAGGGTGACAGTGAAGTTGCCGCTGCCATCGACCTGCGCCGTGCCTAACACTACGCCACCCGTGGTGGTAATTGTGACCGTCGCGCCAATTTCCCCCGTACCAGTTACGGTCGTCCCGTCCTGGCTAACGGCGTCAACGACGACGGCAAGTGGCGGGATGGTATCGACGGTGAAGGTTGGGCCAACGGTAATGGTACTGACGTTGCCAGCCAGATCGGTCTGCTGCAGGGTAATGGTATGCGGGCCATCAATCAGATCGAGAGTCGGGGTAAAGGTCCAGTTCCCGTCATTGCCCACGGTGACCTGACCAATTGGAATACCGTTATCAAAGATGGTTAGGGTACTGCCTGCTTCCCCGGTGCCGCTGAAGACCGGTTTTTTATCATCGGTCACGCCGTTGTTGCCGACAGGCCCGGTGATGGATCCCGCTGAATCGAGGATCTGATCGAGCACAGGTGGATTCACCACGGTATCCACAACCACGGTATAGGATGCGGAATTACCGCTGTCGCCGCGAATGTTAGAGGCGGTGGCGGTAAAGCTGTGCGGGCCGTCAAGTAAGTTGGAACCCGGCGTGAAGCTCCAGGTGCCCCCGGGCAGAACGAGGGTGGTGCCAATCTCAACCCCATTATCATAGATATGAATGGTTTCACCGGCCACGCCCGTGCCCTGCAGCGTCGGGGTTTGGTCATTGGTTGGCTGGTTGTTTGGTACGGTGCCCACGATGGGCGGTACGCTGTCAATAATGGCGGTGATCGTCGGTACCGTTGGCAGTGGGAATAATGGCGCGGTTGCGTCGGCAGGCGGGCTGACGTTGCCTGCGGCATCGGTAGCTGTCACTTGGAGATTGCTGCCATCAAGCTGCGGCGTGGTCAGGGTGATGTTGAATGCACCGGTCACAGGCGCGGCGGTACCGGTGCCAATCACGTTCCCGTTCGCATCTTTGATGGTAACGGTGCTGCCTGGCTCAGCAAGCCCCGTTACTGTATCGCCAGTAGCGCTGACTATCAGGCCGGTGGGTTCGTCAGGCGCGGTGGTGTCCACGACAACGGTGTAGCTGGCCGAGGTTCCGCTGTCGCCTCTGACGTTAGAGGCCATTGCCGTGAAGGTGTAGGAGTTATCAGCCAGAGGGGTTTGCGGCGTAAAGCTCCATGTCCCGTTGACGTCAACCTTAGCGGTGCCGATTTCAGTGCCGTTGGCGTAAACATGAATGGTGTCCCCGGCTTGCCCGGTGCCCTGCAGGGTTGGGGTTTTGTCGTTAGTCGACTGGCCATTCCCCACATTACCGGTGTTGGGAGCCTCATCGTCAAGAACGCCGGTAATCACCGGCAGGACCGGTGGCTGCACGTCTGGCGCGGCAACGTTGGCCGGTGGGCTGCTGTTGCCCGCCGGGTCGGTGACCACCACGGTCAAGGTTTCACCGTCTACCTGAGGCGTTGTCAGGGTGATATTAATATTGCCGTTGTTATCGGCCGTGCCGGTTCCGACGACAACGCCGTTCGGATCTTTAATGGTTATTGCGCTGCCAGCTTCTGCATGGCCAGTCACGACTTCCCCGTCGGGGCTAACGACAAGACCGGTAGCTTCTGCTGGTGGTTGGGTGTCAATGGTCACGGTCCAGGATTGGGAGGGAGCCCCTTCGCCCCTTTCGTTACTCGCCGTGGCGGTGAAAACATGGGAGCCATCTGCCAGAGGACCACCCGGGGTAAAGCTCCACGTACCGCCAGCGCCCACCACGACGGTGCCAATTTGCACGCCGTTATCGTAGATGTGGATGGTGGTTCCGGCCTGACCTGTACCGTTCAGCGTTGGTGTATTGTCGTTGGTCGGTGAGTTATTGCCGACGGTACCGCCGTTAGGCGCATTGGGATGATCGTTAGTCACCCCGGTGATGCTTGGTTCGTCCGGCAGCGGAATATTAGGGGCGGTAACGGTGGCCCCCGGCCCGGTATTACCGGATGGGTCGGTCGCCGTGGCGGTCAGCGTTTCCCCGCCTAGCTGCGGCGAGGTTAATGTAACGGTGAAGCTGCCATCGCTGCCCGCGGTGCCGGTGCCGAGAATATTGCCGTTAGCATCTTTGATAGTCACCGTGCTGCCCGGTTCGGCATTCCCGGTCACGGTTCTGCCGTCGGCGGAGACGGCAAGGCCGGTTGGGGCCGGCGGCGGCGTGACGTCCGGCCTGCCTGGGTTACCAGGGTTGGTGCCGCTATCAGAGTGTCCACCCCCGCCGCTGGAGGCGGCAGCAATGGCCCCGCCCGCGGCAACGGCCAGCCCACCCAGCACCCACGGCCAGACCGCGCCGCCTTCTGCGTGTGCGCCAGTGGCAGCCATGATCGCGTCAATATTGGCAATTTGCTCATAGTGAGCAGCGACTTCTGGATCCTGCACCCACCACAGGACGCCGTCATGGCCTTCCAGCACCAGCTGGTTGCCACCCTGATCGGCAAAGGCGTAGTAGTTTTTGATGGTAATGGTTTCGCCGGAATGGAGTTTGATCACCAGGTCCTGGCCCGAACGCGTGTAGCTGGCTATCTCTCCACGTTCAATTTTCAGCTCGACAATTGAGGGACCTTTTAAGGTGATTTCAGAGGCTTCGACGTTATTTTTTACGCCGGTTAATTTAGAGATAATTGAAATTGAACGCATTGTTATCACTCCATTCGCGATGAACGTGGTGGTAGTCAGTTGCCCGGCGTAATGTGTTCATTGCCGAAAGCAAAATGTTTAAGTGTACGAGCCCCTTCGCGATAAACAGGCGAAAAAGGGCATGTATCAAAAAATTGATAACAGTGATTATTAATAAAAAAGACGTTTCCGGTGCGGAATCGAAATTAGTTAATTCTCAGGGTCATAGGCTCGTCGTTTATTAAATGGAGACTATTGATGATATAGACAGGAAAAAATGAAAGCGCAACTTAAGCCATATTTAACACTATGTAAGTGGCTCTAAAGTACCAGTGAATGTAAAGGGCTCACCCAAACGGCTGAAGCCGGTTCTTTGGCTGTCGGCCGGCTACTATTATTCTTATCACCTTGAAAGATTTAAGATAAGTTTTAGGCGATGTTTTGTATTGCCCTGGTTAATTTGAAGCTTCAGTGGGGGAGAGTCCTTGCGTCTGGGAAGGTTATTGTGCCTTTTCTGGTGGGGTGTTTTCTTTTGTAAAACAGAAAATATTGGAAGAGGTTTTCTGTTTTGTGATGAGTATTGGAGGGCGATGGGGGATGTGAAAATATTATATATTTTTTAATTTGGTTTTTTTAACAGGGGAGATAATAGTGAAGGGAAATAGCATATATTATTTAGTGGCGCTTAATTAATTTCAAAGCTCCAATATTTGACCGCGCAATAATAGCTGATAATTAAAGATGCGTGTAATTTTTTTACTGGCTCTTCAGACGAAGAGCCAGCGGAGAGAGGAAGAACGAGAATCGGCTTAACGCCCCGCGTTTTTCATGATACGGGCTTTATCTACCGCCCATTCGCGATCCTTCGCGTCGGAACGCTTATCATGTTGTTTCTTGCCTTTCGCCACGCCAATTTTCACCTTGCACCAGGCGTTCTTCCAGTAGAGGGACAGAGCGACGATGGTGTAGCCGTCGCGGCTGACGCTGCCGAACAGGTTATCCAGCTCACGCTGGTTGAGCAGCAGCTTGCGGGTGCGGGTAGGATCGCAGACTACGTGGCTGGAAGCGACGGTAAGCGGGGTGAAGTTGGCGCCAAACAGATAGGCTTCGCCATCTTTAAAGATAACGTAGCTGTCGCCAATGTTTGCCTTCCCGGCACGTAATGATTTTACTTCCCAGCCTTGCAGCGCGAGGCCCGCTTCAATCTCATCTTCGATAAAGTATTCGTGGCGGGCACGCTTGTTTAGCGCAATGGTGGCTGAGCCTGGTTTGTGTGCTTTTTTCTTAGTCATAGTGCTGCTCAGTATATGTAATCCAGGAGTTCAAAGACACCCCGCAGCCTGCGCGAGGAGGAAGCGCTTATCTTAGCATGAGCGGCAGAGAGTTTTTGTTTGCGCGGTGATAAATGTTATTATTTGTCCGATTTATGACTCCCAGGAATTGTTATGCCGCAGATTAGCCGTACTGCTTTGGTGCCCTACAGCGCCGAGCAGATGTACCAGTTAGTAAACGACGTGAAGTCCTACCCGGAATTTTTACCGGGCTGCACCGGTAGCCGGGTGATTGACGCATCGGCTAATCAGATGACGGCGGCGGTAGACGTTTCAAAAGCCGGGATCAGCAAAACCTTTACCACCCGAAATATCCTGACCGACAATCAAAGCATTCTGATGCATCTGGTGGATGGTCCCTTCAAAAAGCTGATGGGGGGCTGGAAGTTCACGCCGCTCAGCGAAGATGCCTGCCGGATTGAGTTCCAGCTTGATTTCGAATTTACCAATAAGCTGATTGAGCTCGCTTTTGGCCGTATCTTTAAAGAGCTTGCCGGTAGCATGGTTCAGGCATTCACCACCCGGGCCAAAGAGGTTTACCGTGTCGCGTGAGATTCAGGTTGAGGTGGTTTACGCGCTACCGCAAAAACAGTATCTGCGGCAGGTGAAGCTTGAAGAAGGCAGCACCGTAGAGCAGGCCATTATTGCCTCTGGTTTGCTTGAGCTTCGCGACGATATCGATCTGACGAAAAACAAAGTCGGGGTTTACAGTCGGCCGGTAAAGCTGGGGGATAAAGTGAATGATGGCGATCGGGTTGAGATTTACCGGCCGCTGATTGCCGACCCGAAAGAGCTACGTCGCCAGCGGGCGGAACGTTCTGCCCAGAAATAGCCTCAGATGAAAGTAATAAAAAAGGTGCCTCAGGCACCTTTTTTTATGCATCGAGCCAACCTTATTCCCCTTTGGTCAGGGCCGGCTTGTTGTCGATGTTAGTCAGCACGCCGCTGCTGTTAAAGGTCAGAGTCAGCGTCTGCTGAGTTGCGTTCTCGTGGCCCGGCTGCTGGCGGAAGACATAGAACCAGGTATTGGTGCCGAATGGATCGGACATCATTGGTGTCCCCAGGGTGTAGGCCACCTGTTGTTGAGTCATGCCAACCCGGAGTTTGGAGACGTCATTAGGAGCCAGATAGTTACCCTGGTTGATGTCTGGGCGGTAAACCACTCGCTCCAGAGTGGAACAGCCTGCGGTCAACATCAGAAGAACCGCTGCGGCAGCAGTCAGCATTTTACAACGCATAGTGATTTGATTCCTTTTCGGGCCGGAGTAGTGCGTGGCTCATTCGTATTATGCCGATGATAATAGACCTTTAAGCAGTTTAAAACCTTAAGGCGCTCAACTCTGACAGTGGGAGCATAAAAAAGTTGGTTGAAAAGGTGGCAGAAAGTCGGATTACTTCGTGTGGTGGGCGTTTTTTGCACAATGCGCGGTGCGGAATACACCGCGCATTGTGGAGCCTCAGGCGGCCAACAGCTCTTTGGCGTTTGCCAGCGTGTTGCGCGTCACTTCGCTGCCGCCCAGCAGGCGAGCCAGTTCCTGCAGACGAGAACGTTTATCTAAAGGCTGCATATGGGTTTCGGTCATTTCACCGTCGGTTTCTTTGCTGACGAAGAAGTGGTGATGGCCGCAGCCGGCAACCTGTGGCAGGTGGGTGACGCACATCACCTGTGTCGATTCGCCCAACTGGCGGAGCAGTTTACCCACTACCGCGGCGGTAGGGCCGCTGATCCCCACATCGACTTCATCGAAGATAAGCGCCGGCGTTTCCATTTTACGGGCGGTAATCACCTGAATCGCCAGCGCAATGCGGGACAGTTCCCCCCCCGAGGCGACTTTTGCCAGCGGCTGCAGCGGCTGCCCCGGGTTGGTGCTGACGCGGAAATCAATACGGTCGGCACCTTCTGCCGTCAGGTGGTTTTCGTTAAATTCGACGTCTATGGCGAGCTTGCCGTGCGGCATTGAGAGGGAATGCATGCTTTCCGTAATCAGCTGGCACAGTTCATCGGCATGTTTGACCCGGCTTTGGTGCAGCGCCAGCGCCACGGCAAGCGCCTGCTGATGGTGCTGGGCTACCGCCTGCAGTAACTCTTCCAGCGACCCGGTTTGTTCGTCCAGCAACTGCTGTTCATCCAGCAGTTTCTGGTGGAATGCCGGTAGCTCTTCCGGCGTGATGTGGTGCTTACGAGCCAGAGAGATCTGGCGAGAAATACGCTGTTCCAGCTCATACAGACGGTTCGGATCCAAATCCAGACGATCGCAGTAATGACGCAGTTCATCGCTGGCTTCGGAAATCTGAATGGCGGCCTCTTCCAGCATATCCAGCACGCCGGAGAGTTTGTTATCCATACCTACCAGCTCACCCATGAGGTGGCGAACAGTGTACAGCTGGCTTTGTAAATTGGTTTCTTCCGCGTCTGCCAGTACGTCCAGCGCTTGCTGGCTGGTGGAGAGCAACTGGCCGCTGTTGGCGAGGCGCTTGTACTCTTCATCAATCAGTTCAAATTCACCGGCAACGGGAGAAAACTCATTCAGCTCTTTCAATTGGTAGTGGAGCAGTTCGGCTTTAGCGGAGCGCTCCTGCGCCAGCTGCTGGTGCTGCGCCAGCGTTCGGCAGCTCTGGTGCCATTCACGGTAGCGCTCTGCCATTTGTTGAGTCAGCGCCTGTTCACCGGCATAGCCGTCCAGCAGCGTTTTTTGATGCTCTGGCTTAAGCAAAAGCTGGTGGGCGTGCTGACCATGTATCTGGATAAGCAACTGGCCGAGGTCGCGCAACTGGGAGAGGGGAACAGAGGTGCCGTTGATGAACCCCCGGGAGCGGCCATCACTGCTGATCACGCGGCGAAGCAGGCACTCGCTGCCGTCTTCCAGCTGGTTTTCTTCCAGCCAGCGTAGCGCCGCCGGCGTGTCTTTCAGGGAAAAGCGGGCGCAGAGATCCGCGCGATTTGCCCCTGAACGCACCATGTCCGCTTCCGCGCGACCGCCCAGGCACAGGCCCAGCGCATCTATGGCAATAGATTTACCGGCACCGGTTTCCCCGGTGATGGCCGTCATCCCGTGATGAAAGTCTATTTCAAGTTCACGAACGATAGCGAAGTTACTGATGGTGAGTTGAGCGAGCATAGCCACCTTCCTGTATGAACTCGCCATACTTCAAGCTGCAGGGATGTGGGCTGCAACTCGAAGTATTGAGAGTTCGATTGAGTTACTGTGTTTTCATACAGTATAAACTGGTTTTATATACAGTAAAGTGGCCTGATGATTTTTTAGAATAATTTTTTCGACCAGCCAAGCTTTGAGCTTAATGTGTTGAAATAGCTGTAGTCTTTCGGGTGGATAAGATTGAGGTGGTAGTCACACCGGCGAATGAGTACGTCTTCACCTTCCTGAATAGGCAGCGCAATCTGGCTGTCGCAGCTGATTTCAAGGTCACTTCGCATATGGGAAAAACGCAGGCGAATGGTGCTGCTGCTGTTGATGACCAACGGGCGAGCAGAAAGCGTGTGCGGGAACATCGGCACCAGAGTGATTGCATCCAGCGAAGGCGTAAGAATTGGCCCACCGGCGGAAAGCGAGTAGGCGGTTGATCCGGTCGGCGTGGAGATAATCAGCCCGTCAGAACGCTGAGAGAAGGCAAAGATTTCGTCGATATAGACTTCGAACTCAATCATGTGCGCGACTTTGCCTGGGTGAAGCACGACTTCGTTTATCGCGGTGCTGAGGCGCGTAGGCGTGTCGTGCTGGCAGACCTGTGCTTCGAGCAGGAAGCGGCGCTCGGTAATGTAATGTCCCTCGAGGACGTCTGCCAGTTGCTGTTGGGCATTGTCCGGATCGAGGTCGGTCAGGAAGCCCAGGTTACCGCGGTTGATGCCAATAACCTTTATGTCATAGCGAGCCAGCACTCGCGCTGCGCCCAGCATATTGCCATCCCCGCCGACGACCACGGCCAAATCAGCCTGCTGACCTATTTCCGCCAGCGTGCCGGTTTTCACCTGTTTGAGGTTAAGCTCCTGGGCGATTTGCTGTTCCACCATCACTTCATAACCTTTGGCGCACAGCCAGCGATAGAGCATTTCATGCGTGGTCAGAGCGGTGGGGTGACGCGGGTGCCCGACAATACCGATGCAGTTGAAATGTTTGTTCATTATCCTGGTGGTCCTTATTCGAGACGTTCCTGCGACAATATGACAGGTTCCCTTGAAACCCTGAAACTGATCCCCATAATAAGCGAAGCAGCGAGATGAATGCTAAAAACGCGGAGAATTTCATGAGTAGTAAAGAACAGAAAACACCTAACGAGCAAGCCCCGGAAGATATCGCCATGGATCAGCACGAAGAAGTCGAGGCCGTAGAAGGTGCCGATGTCGTGGACCCGCGCGACGAAGAGATTGCAAATCTGCAGGCTCAGCTGGCTGAAATGAAGCATCGCGAGCGTGAGATTGAGCCACGCCATCAGGCTGACTTAGCTAACCTGCGCCGCCGCACCGAACAGGATATCGAGAAAGCGCACAAGTTCGCTCTGGAGAAATTCGTGAACGAACTGCTGCCGGTTATTGATAGCCTGGATCGCGCGCTGGAAGTGGCCGACAAGTCCAACCCGGATTTAGCCCCGATGATCGAAGGCATTGAGCTGACCCAGAAATCAATGCTGGATGTGGTTCGCAAGTTCGGCGTGGAAGTGGTGGGCGACACTAACGTGCCGTTTAACCCGGACGTGCACCAGGCCATTGCGATGGTTGAATCTGCCGACGTTGCGCCAAATAACGTACTGATGGTAATGCAGAAAGGTTATACCCTGAATGGCCGTACTATTCGCGCCGCGATGGTTTCCGTAGCCAAAGCCTGATTCGTTGCCTGAAGTAAAAAGCCAGCCCTGAGGCTGGCTTGACGTTGCTGACACAGAGGGAAAAACGTGATTTTCCCTCTGTGTGGTTATCAGTCGAAAATCAATGAATTGATTTTCCTGTTTTCTAACCAGCCGTCTGGTATTTCTTCTCTCGCCAGCGGTTTGTCAGTCGCCCGAAGCCAGCCCTGAGGCTGGCTTTTTTGTCTCTACTGCTCAACGCTTTGCCGCAGCGGCTTCACCGGCGTGACGCGCACTTGCTTAATCATGTTGTCCTGCACGTCGAGAATATCGATATCGTACTGACTTAGCCGGATGCGGGTGCCTGTCGCCGGTATCTCCTGAATCTCCTCCAGGATCATGCCATTTACCGTGCGGGCGTCGTCTTCTGGCAGCGTCCAGTTAAAAGCCTTGTTGAGTTCGCGCACGTTGGCGCTGCCTTCGATAATAACCGAGCCGTCGTTTTGTGGCGTCACTTCTTCCGCCAGCGTAGGGGACATTGACGTGGTGAAGTCACCCACGATCTCTTCAAGAATATCCTCTACGGTCACCAGCCCCTGAATATCGCCGTATTCATCCACCACCAGCCCAACTTTCTTTTTATTGCGCTGGAATTTTACCAGCTGCACGCTGAGCGGGGTGCCTTCTGGCACAAAGTAAATCTCATCGGCGGAACGGAGCATCACCTCTTTGGTAAACTCTTTTTTCTCCGTCATCAGGCGGTAGGCTTCCCGGACGCGGAGCATGCCGATAGCATCATCCAGGCTGTCGCGGTACAGCACGATGCGGCCGTGCGGGGAGTGCGTTAACTGGCGGACGATGGACTTCCAGTCGTCATTAATATTGATCCCGACGATTTCGTTCCGCGGCACCATGATGTCATCGACGCTGACCTTTTCCAGATCCAGTACCGACAGCAGCATATCCTGATTACGACGCGAAATTTGCGAGCGGGATTCATGCACGATGGTTCGCAGCTCGTCTTTGCTGAGCGCGGTGCTAATGATGTTATCGACCTTGATGCCGACCATGCGCATCAGCAGGCGGGTAATTGTATTCAGCAACCAGACCAGCGGCATCATCAGAAACTGCAGAGGGCCGAGCAGCCAACTGCTTGGGTAGGCTACTTTTTCCGGATAAAGCGCCGCGATGGTTTTAGGCAGAACTTCCGCAAATACCAGCACAACGAAGGTCAACACGCCGGTGGCAATGGCCACGCCGGCGTTACCATACAGGCGAATACCGACGATGGTTGCCAGCGCAGAAGCCAGAATATTGACCAGGTTATTCCCGATTAACACCAGGCTAATCAGACGGTCTGGTTTACGCAGGAGTTTTTCAACGCGCTTCGCTGCCCGGTTGCCCTGTTTGGCGCGGTGGCGCAGGCGGTAGCGGTTTAACGTCATCATGCCGGTTTCCGAACCGGAGAAGTACGCGGACACCACCACCATGATGATCAGGGTGACGATCAGCGTGGTGGTTGAGATGTGTTCCAAAAGCGATTTCCTTTAAGAGATTAGCTAACGAACTGCTGCAGGACACGGCTGCCAAAATAAGCGAGGGTTAAAATGCCCGCACCGGCAACGTTAAACCAGACGACGCGGCGGCCGCGCCACCCTTCATGATAGTGCCCCCACAGCAAAACGACATAGACAAACCAGGCGAGAATAGACAGCACGGCTTTATCGACGTTTTCCATGCTGAACAGGTTCTTCATATAAAAGAGACCGGTGCAAAGCGTTAACGTCAGCAGCACAACACCCACCTGGGTGATATGAAACATTTTACGCTCGATCACCATCAGCGGCGGCATTTCCGCACTGAACGCCAGCTTTTTGTTCTTTAACTGGTAGTCAATCCACGCCAGCTGCAAAGCGTACAGTGCGGCGATGATAAGCGTCGCATAGGCAAACAGCGACAGGCCGATGTGCACCATCATCCCCGGTGTGGCTTCGAGATGGGTGATAAATTCGTTGGGCATAAAGGTCGCCAGCGCCAGATTTATCAGCGCAAAGGCGTAAACAATCGGTAACAGTAGCCAACCGCGATTCCGAGAGGCGACAATGGTCATTACCGTACAAATCATCAGGCTGACGAGGGAGCCTACGTTCAGCAGGCTCAGGTTTTGCCCGCCATCGACGGTAAAGAAGCGTGCTTCCAGCGCCAGGGCATGGCTGACCAGGGCAATTGCGGCGGATAAAATGGCAAAGCGGCGCCATCCGCTGTTCTTCCGCAGAAGACCGGGAATGATCAGCGCCAGGCTGACGGAGTAGGCTACAAGCGCAAGAATGGCGAAAACGGGCATATTAAGGTGTCGGTCAAATTGGCCAGAGAACAAAAAAGTCAGTATAACGTTACCTGTCGCCTGCTCCAACCGTTGGATCACACCCGAGGCGGCTTCATGATATAATCCGCCAAATTCAGTTTTGTGTCGCGAGCTGCGGCCCCAGTTACCACGTTAGGCAAAATACCATGTTTGATAATTTAACAGACCGTCTGTCGCGTACCCTGCGCAATATTAGCGGCCGTGGGCGGCTAACCGAAGAAAACGTTAAAGAGACGCTGCGCGAAGTGCGCATGGCGCTGCTGGAAGCGGATGTAGCGCTGCCGGTGGTGCGTGATTTTATCAACCGCGTAAAAGAAAAAGCGGTGGGTCATGAAGTTAACAAAAGCCTGACCCCGGGCCAGGAGTTCGTCAAAATCGTTCGCGCTGAACTGGTTTCCGCGATGGGCGAAGAGAACAGCAGCCTGAACCTGGCGGCACAGCCCCCGGCAGTCGTGCTGATGGCGGGCCTGCAGGGCGCCGGTAAAACGACCAGCGTCGGTAAGTTAGGTAAGTTCCTGCGTGAAAAGCAGAAGAAAAAAGTGTTGGTGGTATCGGCGGACGTTTATCGCCCTGCGGCGATTAAACAGCTGGAAACCCTGGCCCAGCAGGTTGAGGTGGACTTCTTCCCGTCCGACGCTCAGCAAAAACCTGTCGACATCGTTAACGCCGCACTGAAAGAAGCGAAGCTGAAGTTCTACGACGTGCTGCTGGTGGATACCGCTGGTCGTCTGCACGTAGACGAAGCGATGATGGACGAAATAAAACAGGTTCATGCCGCGATTAAACCGGTAGAAACGCTGTTTGTGGTCGATGCCATGACCGGTCAGGATGCGGCGAATACCGCGAAGGCGTTCAACGAAGCGCTGCCGCTGACCGGCGTTGTGCTGACCAAAGTGGACGGCGACGCCCGCGGCGGTGCAGCGTTGTCGATTCGCCATATCACCGGTAAACCGATCAAGTTCCTCGGCGTGGGCGAAAAAACCGAAGCGCTGGAGCCGTTCCATCCCGACCGTATTGCCTCCCGTATCCTCGGTATGGGCGATGTGCTGTCGCTGATTGAAGATATCGAAAGCAAGGTTGACCGCGCGCAGGCCGAGAAGCTCGCCAGCAAGCTGAAAAAAGGCGACGGCTTCGACCTGAACGATTTCCTCGAGCAGCTCAAGCAGATGAAGAACATGGGCGGCATGGCGAGCATGATGAGCAAGCTGCCGGGCATGGGCCAGTTGCCGGACAACGTCAAATCACAGATGGACGATAAAGTTCTGGTGCGTATGGAAGCGATTATCAGCTCCATGACTCTGAAAGAGCGCGCGCAGCCGGACATCATCAAAGGTTCCCGCAAACGCCGTATCGCACAGGGTTCCGGCATGCAGGTGCAGGACGTTAACCGCTTACTGAAGCAGTTTGACGACATGCAGCGCATGATGAAGAAAATGAAGAAAGGCGGAATGGCGAAAATGATGCGTGGCATGAAAGGCATGATGCCGCCAGGTTTCCCAGGCCGTTAATTGACCTGGTTTACTCGCCATTTTGACGCCGGGGGGCTCAAAATTTTCACCTCCCGGCTGAACGCTCCGCTTTCTGCGCACACGCCGACGCTAAACTGACTGCGACACCGACGGTCACAAAAGGCAGAGTTTATTAACTGCTGATTGCTTTTTAGCTAGAAACGAGTAAAATTTTCGGGCTTTTAATATGACACCGGGCTCCATCCCTCGATGGGGCCCGGCGTTTTATTCACTAAAGAGGATGTTATGGTAACTATTCGTTTAGCACGTCACGGCGCTAAAAAGCGTCCGTTCTACCAGGTTGTCGTTACTGATAGCCGTAATGCACGTAACGGTCGCTTCATTGAGCGCGTTGGTTTCTTCAACCCTATCGCTAACGAGAAAGAAGAAGGCGTTCGCCTGGATCTGGATCGTGTAGCTCATTGGGTTGGCCAGGGCGCAACCGTTTCTGATCGCGTTGCTGCGCTGATCAAAGAAGCTAAGAAAGCAGCTTAATCTGTCACGGTGGTCATGATGAGCAAGCAACTCGCCGCACAGGTTCCTGTTAACCCAATTGTGTTGGGCAAGATGGGCTCCTCCTACGGTATTCGTGGTTGGCTCAGAGTGTTTTCCTCCACCGAAGACGCCGAAAGCATTTTTGACTACCAGCCCTGGTTTATCCAGCGCGGCGGTCAGTGGCAGCAAATACAGCTGGAAAGCTGGAAGCACCACAATCAGGATCTGATCATCAAGCTGCAAGGCGTTGACGATCGGGATGCCGCGAATCTTCTGACCAATTGCGAAATTGTCGTGGATTCAACGCAACTGCCGGCTCTTGAAGCGGGTGACTATTACTGGAAAGACCTTATGGGCTGCCAGGTAGTAACCACTCAGGGGTACCAGCTCGGTAAAGTCATCGACATGATGGAAACCGGCTCGAATGACGTTCTCGTCATCAAGGCAAACCTGAAGGATGCATTTGGTATCAAGGAGCGGCTGGTTCCGTTCCTCGATGGGCAGGTTATCAAGAAAGTCGATCTCGCTACTCAAACCATTGAAGTAGATTGGGATCCTGGTTTTTAAAACTCCGAAATCATACGGTAGTCGCTAGCATAATGGGGATTGGCTCGTGTTTATTGGTATTGTTAGCCTGTTTCCTGAAATGTTCCGCGCAATTACCGATTACGGGGTAACTGGCCGGGCAGTAAAAAATGGCCTGCTGAGCATTCAAAGCTGGAGTCCACGGGACTTCACCTATGACCGGCACCGTACCGTGGACGATCGTCCTTACGGCGGCGGACCGGGAATGCTGATGATGGTGAACCCTTTACGGGAAGCCATCCACGCAGCGAAAGCGGCGGCAGGGGAAGGTGCTAAGGTTATCTATCTTTCACCTCAGGGGCGCAAGCTTGATCAAGCGGGCGTCAGTGAACTGGCAGCAAACGAGAAGTTAATTCTGGTTTGTGGTCGTTACGAAGGGATCGATGAGCGCGTGATCCAAACCGAAATTGACGAAGAATGGTCAATCGGCGATTACGTACTTAGCGGCGGTGAGTTACCAGCGATGACGCTGATTGACTCAGTCTCCCGGTTTATTCCGGGCGTGCTGGGGCATGAAGCATCGGCAACCGAAGATTCGTTTGCTGAAGGGTTGCTGGATTGTCCTCACTACACCCGTCCTGAAGTGTTGGATGGCATGGAAGTGCCGGCAGTGTTATTGTCGGGAAACCATGCGGAGATTCGCCGTTGGCGCCTGAAACAGTCGCTGGGCCGGACCTGGCTTAGAAGACCTGAACTTTTGGAAAACCTGGCTCTGACTGAAGAGCAAGCAAGGTTGCTGGCGGAGTTCAAAAAAGAACATACGCAACAGCAACATAAACATGATGGGCAGGCGTAAGCCCCCTAAACCCCAAAATAGTTGGAGTTGCAGCAAGATGGCAAGCGAGTGAATCCCGATGAGCTTACTTCAGTAGGTGATTCGAGTGAATGAGAGCAGCCAGCGCAGATGCAGCTTCAAATATGAAGGGGAAATATCAGTTTACCCAGGATAAGAGATTAAATTATGAGCAATATTATTAAGCAACTTGAACAAGAACAGATGAAACAGGATGTACCTTCCTTCCGTCCGGGCGACTCCGTGGAAGTGAAAGTATGGGTCGTTGAAGGTTCTAAAAAACGTCTGCAGGCATTTGAGGGCGTGGTTATCGCTATCCGTAACCGCGGTCTGCACTCTGCATTCACTGTTCGTAAAATTTCCAACGGCGAAGGTGTTGAGCGTGTATTCCAGACTCACTCCCCAGTAATCGACAGCATTACTGTTAAACGTCGTGGTGCCGTTCGTAAAGCTAAACTGTACTACCTGCGTGAGCGTACCGGTAAGTCTGCTCGTATCAAAGAGCGTCTTAACTAAGATTCGCTCAGGCGACATCCAAATAAAAGGGCTGCCATCTGGCAGCCCTTTTTTATGGGGAAAAGAAAGTATATTGCGCCAGTAAAGGCCATCACTGTGGCTAAATAAAGGTGTGGGTTGTGTTTGATGGTTTATCCCAAACAGTCGAAAAACACGCTTTTCGGCCGTTTGTCACCGGACTGAGAGGGCTGCCATCTGGCAGCCCTTTTTATGCAGTCAATCTGCTTTGATTATGGGGCGGTAATCACGACCGCGACGCGACGGTTTTCCGCTCGCCCTTCGCCAGTACTGTTGCTGGCGACCGGGTATTTCTTACCCAGGCCCTGAGTGGTGAGGTTGCTGCGAGGGATGTGAGCACCTTCGGCCCAGGCATCTGCCACGATGTTAGCTCGCTTGAGGGAGAGCTGTTCATTGTAGGCGTCTTCGCCATAGTTATCGGTGTGACCATCCATACGGGCGTGCTTCAGGCCGGTTGCCGAGAGTCTGGCGGCCATGCTTTGGATAGTTTGATAGCTTTCCGGCTGCAGTTTGTACTGATTCTTACCGAACAAGATCTTGTCAGATAGCCCAAGTGACCAGCCGTCGTTTGATTCAGAGAAACCGTAAGCTCGCATCGCGGCAACTTGTTCAGGGGAGAACGTAGATGGCGGTGCCTGACAGCCGGTTAAAAGAAACGAGAAGAGGATTGCTGGTGCAAATAAGCGCGACGCTTTCATAATGTATCCCTTTGGGGCGGTTTTATTAGCAACTCACGTTGCCTGTGTTTTTCTATGTACATATTGCGGTCAGCGGTTTCCATCAGACTTTCCGCTGAGGTGATATCTTTCGCGAGCGCAACGCCGATGCTCAGGGTCATGGTGACCCAGTGCTCGCCGGGTAAAAGAATCGGCTGCTCGACCATCTCTTTCAACTGCTTCAGCACGGACGAGGCCTGCTCTTCGCTATTCACCGAATGAAGCAGCATGGCAAATTCGTCACCGCCGAGGCGGAAGGCGAGGTGGCGCGTATTGGCAAACATCAGCAACCGTTTTGCGACTTCGATAAGCACAGCGTCCCCGGCTGCATGACCCCAGGTATCGTTCACAAACTTGAAGTTGTCGCCGTCCATGAACAACAGCGCACTGTCGTGGAGTGTGGCGCTATCTTCAATCAGTTTATCCAGCGCACTTCGGAAGGCCGCGCGGTTTGCCAGACCAGTGAGTGGATCCTGGAGGGCCGTTTTCTGCAGGGAAGCATTTTTCAGTTGGAGCTGCTTTTGCCATTCTTCCATCTCATCCAGCAGGCTGTTGAAGTCCAGGGCAAAGAGATGGAACTCCTCAACTTTTTCCGGTGATACGCGACGAGAAAAGTTACGGTTGCTGCGGACATCGTGGACAACGTCGGTAATATTCTGCAGCGCGGCATCAATATCGCGATGTAAATGGCGTGAAATGCCTAATGCGATAACGGAGGCAAGTAAAATACAAGCCGTCAGCACACCCAGTGAGAGCCAGACAAACAAGGTCACGGTGGCATCCGTGCCTATCAGGCGCATTTCACCGATGATTTTACCGTTATGCCAGATGGGCTGCCTGATAGGATGAGGATATAGCCATCGGGTGACCAGGCCTCCCACCATGTCATGCTGAGCCGGTTTATCGGCCTGCCAGTGCGTTAGTTCCTGACCATTAGCATCTACCACCTTTGCGGCGGTAAATTGCCCTTGTTTGCCCAGTACGGCCAGAGTTTCATTGGCCGCGGTGCCGTCACGGAAAACAACGGCAGCCTCGAGGCTGTGACTCACGGTCACCGCCAGTAATTCGAGATTTTTTTGCGCATACTGCTTGAGCGTCAGCATCGAGGCGACGGAAAGCAGCAGCCAGACAACCAGCATGGCAATGACCACGCTGATTATGCTGATTCTACGTAACGTTCCTTTAAACGTTGGACGTGACGGCGTAGTCAAATCCTTATTCATGACTGTTATTTCCTGGCCGGGCCAGCAGTAATACATCCGGGCTAACCCTGACGCCGCTGCGGGCGAGTGCGTCAAGGTTTACCGAAAAAGAAACTGCGTCATTATGAATATTCAGGCAGAAAGCACTGCCAATTATGCATTGTGGGTTCTGCTCGGCAATTAACAATAAAGGCCGGGCTTGATAACGTTCTATTAATTGCAGCTGCTGTTGTGGTGACTCGTTACCAAAATAGATCCCGTCGCACTGTGCTCGCAATGCTCCCTCTGCCGACTGAACGAGCAGGGGTTGATACGAGATATCGCTATTTTTTTCGCTTAGCGTGGCGGCATAGGCTGCGGTTGAAAAGATACATAGCTTAGGTAGCCCCTGGAGGCGGGGCCAGCGTGTGTAGCTGACAATCCCTGCCACAGTAGTGCGGATCTTGGCTGACAGCCCCGGACTCGCCGGCTGGGCGGCCTGCACTTTAAATATCGTTAGCAGGAAGACGATAAGCGTTAAAAATAACGTCAGCCTGCGCAATAGAGACGTGGTTTTCACGCGCCACCAGCCCAAAAGCATCCCGGCCTATGAAACCAGCCTTTATTATTTATGATGTTGCCTTTGAGCATATCACTCCCACATATTTCCGTCATTCATTCCCAGGTGTGATGATATTCCTGATTATCCAAAATAATAACGAGAATAGCCCTGGAATGAGGGCGTAAATCGTTATCGGTTTCCCCCACGAAAAACGCTCTCATAAGGGATAATATCAGCATAGAAGGAGGAATGAATTTTTACGCGCGCTTTTGTTGAGTAATGCATGCTTGCTCGAAAAATACGCATTTTTATGCCATGTGTAATGTTAACTTTACGAATTTAGCGATAGAATGCGATGATTAATTGCTGGTGTAACGATTAATTTACGTATATTGGATTGCAATCTTTACTGTTGGCGGTTACAGTAAGCCCTCCTCTACGAGGAAACGACTATCGCAAACGAGCTAAACACAGGACAGACATCATGCAAAAAGACGCGCTTAACAACGTTCATATCTCAGACGAACAAATACTCATCACTCCGGATCAGCTGAAAGCGGAATTCCCACTTACTGCGGCTCAGGAAGCGCAAATTGAGCAGTCCCGCCAAACGATCTCCAACATTATTGCTGGCCGCGATCCGCGCCTGCTGGTTGTGTGTGGACCTTGCTCGATCCACGATCCGGAAGCTGCGATTGAATACGCTCGTCGTTTTAAAGCTCTGTCTGAACAAGTTAGCGATAGTCTGTACCTCGTGATGCGCGTCTATTTTGAAAAGCCTCGTACGACCGTAGGTTGGAAAGGGCTTATCAACGACCCGCATATGGATGGCTCGTTTGATGTGGAAGCAGGGCTGAAAATCGCGCGTCGCCTGCTGGTTGAGCTGGTTAGCCTGGGGCTGCCGCTGGCAACCGAGGCGCTGGATCCCAATAGCCCGCAATACCTGGGCGACCTGTTTAGCTGGTCTGCAATTGGTGCCCGTACTACTGAATCCCAGACGCACCGTGAAATGGCTTCTGGTCTTTCTATGCCGGTTGGTTTTAAAAATGGTACCGATGGCAGCCTGGGGACGGCGATTAATGCCATGCGCGCTGCCGCAATGCCGCACCGTTTCGTGGGCATTAACCAGGCCGGTCAGGTTTGCCTGCTGCAGACTCAGGGTAACCCGGATGGGCATGTGATTCTGCGCGGCGGCAAAGCCCCTAACTACAGCCCGGCGGATGTTGCCCAGTGTGAAGCTGAAATGCAGAAAGCAGGCCTGCGTCCGTCCTTGATGATCGATTGCAGCCACGGCAACTCAAATAAAGACTTCCGTCGCCAGCCGGGTGTGGCCGAATCCGCCATAGCTCAGATTAAAGATGGTAACCGCTCTATTATTGGCCTGATGATTGAAAGTAATATCCATGAAGGTAATCAATCATCAGAGCAGCCGCGCAGCGAAATGAAATATGGTGTGTCCGTGACCGATGCATGCATCGACTGGGAAACTACGGACAGCCTGCTGCGTGAGATCCACAAAGATCTGAGCGGTGTGCTGGCGGCTCGTCAGGCATAAGAGGTTTACTATGGTGGCTGAATTGACCGCGCTGCGCGATCAAATCGATGAAGTGGATAAAGCGCTACTGGATTTGCTGGCTAAGCGGCTGGAACTGGTAGCGGAAGTGGGTGAAGTAAAAAGCCGCTTCGGTTTGCCGATTTATGTACCGGAGCGAGAAACCTCCATGCTGGCGTCTCGTCGTAAAGAGGCCGAAGCCTTAGGGGTTCCACCGGATTTAATTGAAGACGTGCTGCGCCGGGTGATGCGCGAGTCGTACTCCAGCGAGAACGACAAGGGCTTTAAAACCCTGCATCCTTCACTACGTCCTGTTGTGATTGTGGGCGGTGGCGGCCAGATGGGGCGCCTGTTTGAAAAAATGCTGACGCTCTCCGGCTACCAGGTTCGCATTCTTGAAAAAGAGGACTGGGACAAAGCGCCGGAGCTGCTGGCCGATGCGGGCATGGTGATCGTTAGCGTGCCGATTCATATTACCGAGCAGGTTATCGCTAAGTTGCCTCCGCTGCCGGCGGACTGCATCCTGGTGGATCTGGCTTCGGTGAAGAATGGCCCGCTGCAGGCGATGCTTGCCGTACACTCCGGCCCGGTACTTGGCCTGCACCCGATGTTTGGTCCGGACAGCGGGAGCCTGGCAAAACAGGTCGTGGTCTACTGCGACGGCCGTCAGCCTGAAGCCTATCAATGGCTGCTGGAACAAATTCAGGTCTGGGGCGCGCGTTTGCACCGCTCCAGCGCCGTTGAGCATGACCAGAACATGGCGTTTATTCAGGCGTTGCGCCACTTTGCGACATTTGCATATGGCTTGCATCTGGCGGAAGAAAACGTGCAGCTTGAGCAGTTACTGGCGCTGTCATCGCCGATTTACCGCCTCGAGCTGGCGATGGTGGGCCGGCTGTTTGCCCAGGATCCGCAGCTTTATGCCGACATTATTATGTCATCGGAAAGCAATCTGGCGCTGATCAAGCGCTACTACAAGCGCTTCGGCGAGGCGATTGGCCTGCTGGAACACGGTGACAAACAGGCGTTTATCGACAGCTTCCGAAAAGTGGAGCACTGGTTCGGGGATTACGCACAGCGTTTCCAGAATGAGAGCCGCGTCCTGTTACGGCAGGCAAATGATAACCGCCAGTAAGGGCCAAAAGGTCTTATAATCAAAAGCCAGTGGGAGTTTGCCCGCTGGCTTTTTTGTTTGCCAAAAGGATACCTGAAATGGCTGAGCCGCAGCTGCTGTTCGACTATACCGGTCACTTACCCGAATGCCCTACGTGGAGCGCAGAAGAAGGCAGCCTCTATTGGACGGACATTCTTGAGAACGAAATCCACCGCTACCATCTTGCCACCGGCAAACATGACGTTATTCAGTTTTCTGAAGAGGTGGGCTGCTTTGCTCTGCGTGAGTCCGGCGGGTTTATCGTGGCGATGCGCAGCGGTATCTGGCTAACCAATAATACCGGGCTTATCGTCGGCAAAGTCTGTGATAACCCAAGCAACCCAGATTTGGCCCGTTTCAACGATGGCGGCACCGACAGACTGGGGCGTTTTTATGCCGGCACGTTCTGGGGGCCGGGAGATTACAACGGCGCGCTACTTTGCCGGGTGGATAACGATCTGACGCCCCATGTGATTCAGCATGATATCCAAGGTGCTAACGGGCTGGCTTTTAGCGCGGATGGCAAATGGATGTATACCTCAGACACGCCAAATGCCGTGATTTACCGGACGCCGCTGGACGCACAAGGAGAGCCAGGCCGACGCGAAGTATTCAGGCGGTTTGCCGAAGGTGAGGGGATGCCGGATGGCGCGGCGATGGACTGCGAAGGGTATTACTGGACGGCGCTGTTTGATGGCTACCGCATAGCGCGTATTTCGCCGCAGGGTGAGATTGTTGAAGAGCATCGTTTGCCTGTACGTTGCCCGACGATGGTCTGTTTTGGCGGCGATGATATGCAAACGCTGTTCATTACCACAACCAGAGAAAACATGGATGAAGAAGAGGTGGCCCGGCGACCGCTCTCCGGAGCGCTTTTCACCCTCCGCGTTGGGGTAGCCGGAATGGAAAAGCTGAAGTTTCGGGAAGTCTGATTTAAGCCGCCCGGCCGAAGCCGGGCTGGTATTGTTATCAGGCCGGGTCGACCGGCACTACGTTTTCGCTCGGGTAGCTGCCGAGGACTTTCAGGGAGCGGGTAATTTCGCCCAGCTCGTGCAGCGCCTTACGCATACTGTCATCTTTCAGGTTTGCCTGAATATCCAGATAGAACATCTCTTCCCACGGGTTGCCGTTGATCGGGCGTGATTCCAGCTTGGTCATGATCAGATTGTGATTGCGTAATACCAGCAGCGCTTCTACCAGGGCACCGGCCTGCTGGCCAGTGGCCATCAGCAATGTGGTTTTCGCGGGGACCTGATCGGACACTTCAACGGCCTTACGCGCCAGCACGATGAAGCGGGTGATGTTCTGGGTCTGGTTTGCAAGGTTGCGTTCCAGTACCTGCAGGCCGTAAAGAGCGCCACCGGCCTCGCTGCCCAGCGCGGCGACGTGAGGCGAGTTAGCCTGGGCGACTTTTTCCATCGCCGCAGAGGTGCTTTCCGTGTATTCAATTTTCCAGTGCGGGTAGCGATTGATGAACTGGCTGCACTGCTGGAAAGGTTGAGGATGGCTATAAACCGTTTGGATTTGCTCCAGATCGGTAGAGCCGGAAACCAGAACGCAGTGGTCAATCGGCACGGTCATTTCGGCCACGATCGACAGGCTGGTGTGCTGCAGAAGATCGTAGACGTCGTTAATGGCCCCTGAACTTGTGTTCTCAATAGGCACCACGGCGTAATCGGCCTGGCCGGTTTCCACCTGGTTGAAGATGTCGTGGAATTTGGCACAGCCGCTTTCGATGAACTGCTCAAAGTGACGAGCGGCATACTGGCGCGCAGCAAGGTGAGAATAAGACCCTTTAGGGCCGAGGAAAGCAATGCGAGCCGAATGCGGGTTCGTTTTGTTCAGGTGCTGTTGCAGCAGGGTTTGCTGGGTCAGAACGGAGTCTTCGATGATGAGCTGGAAAAGGCGAGTAATGTAATGGGCATCGAGATGGTGGCCTTTACCGAGGGTAATCAGGCGCTCCAGTAAATCTCTTTCACGATCGATATCGCGTACCGGGCGGTGAGAAGCGAGTTTTGCTTTGCCAACTTCAACCGCCAGCAGACGGCGCTCTGCCAGCAGGGCTAACAGCTTTTCATCCAGCGCGCTGATTTTATCGCGCAGGGCCAGCAACGGATTCATTTCGGTCATAACGCTACCTTTTCGGTGTCCATAAAAAAAGCCTCCCGGTTGGGAGGCTTGTTTGTTCGTCTTCGCATTCTTTATCACACGACGAATTGCCTCCCAGTCAGGGGAAGGTAAAAAAGAATGCGAAGAAGAACGGGAAAAGTTTCATGTCAGGTTTCCTGAGTAATCTGAGAGGTAAAGTACCTGCTCTGTTTTCGTTCTGTCAATAAAAAACGCGCCCGGAGGCGCGTTGCGGTGAGTGGAAGGAGAGTAATGTATTACTCTTCGTCAGCTTCTGCTTCTGCGAAGGACACGTCTTTCACTGAACCTGCTGCGCGACGTGCTTCACCTTTGTGTTGCACTTTATTTAACTGCCGCTCCAGTTTGTTGATCAATTCGTTGATAGCCGTATACATATCTTCATGTCTGGCACTGGCTACGAGGTGCCCATTTGGTGTGTTAATCGTGGCATCAGCCACAAAACCTTGAGGCTCTTTGGACAAGATAATGTGTGGATTAATGAGATGAGTTTGCCACTTGTCCAGTTTGCTGAGACGGTCGGCGACATGCTGGCGAATAGCTGGGGTGATTTCCATTTGCTTGCTGGTAATGTTCATTGTCATAAAGTTACCTCTTGTCTTTGCCGTCTTGGTAACTCCAGCATACCGTTCCTAATGTCAAAATGTGTGATGTTGATCACGTTATTTTGTCACTTTTTGTCAAGGAGACCTTTTTGTGAGGCAGGACAGGATATGTGTTTTTAGGACTTGTGGTTATCGGAAATCGCGTCCATATTTGATGGGATGACCTGACGCTAAACCGTTTCAGTTTTTGCGTCGGCAGATAAAAAAACGGCAGCCAAGGCTGCCGTTTTTCTTGCGATACTGTCGATTAAGTGTTGCTGCTGTTGGCGGCAATAATCTTCGCGACTTTCTCTGCCTGACCAGGCATCTGCAGCTCTCGGTAGGCATTTTCCATCAGTTTCAGGCCATCACGGGTTGCCTGTGTGTCCGGGTAATCACGCAGCATACCTTCCACACGATTAACTACTGCAACCCACGCGCCGCGTTTCGTGTAATATTGCGCCACGGAAAGCTCATACTTCGCCAGGCGATCTTTCAGGAACACGAGACGTTTAGTCGCATCGGTAACGTACTGGCTGTTCGGGTAGCCGCGTACCAGCTTCGAGAAATCGTTGAAGGCATCGCGAGCGTGTTGTGGATCACGGTCGGAGCGGTCAACGCCGAAGAAGCCCTGCAGCGCGCTGTCATCTAACGCCATGTCCGTCAGGCCACGCATGTAAAGCACGTAGTCGATGTTTGGATGAGTAGGATTGAGGCGCATAAAGCGATCGATCGCCGCCTGAGCCAGCGGTAAGTCCGCATTTTTGTAGTAGGCGTAGATCAGATCGAGCTGCACTTGCTGAGAGTACGGGCCGAACGGATAGCGGTTATCCAGCGCTTCCAGTTGCGTTATCGCCGCTTTAAAGTTACCGTCCTGCAGCTTTTGCTGGGCAGTCGCGTAGATCTCAGAAGGCGGATTATCAGGAACCTCATCCTTGGAACTGGAGCAACCAGCCAAAGCCAGGCTCAACGTGGCCGCTGCCACCAGATATTTCATGCGCGTCATGACGTTTGACTTTCCTAAGTAATGTTATTTCCGGGAGAGTTCATGTTCCGGCTCCCGATAAAGACCAGCTACAATAGCACATTATATTAAACGGCATTGCCGTAAAACCCAACGTTAACGAAAGAAGCTGTCTATGGCACAACTAGTACAACTCACCGAAACGGTGTCCGATTCACAACTGGGTCAACGCTTAGATCAGGCATTGGCCGAATTGTTCCCGGATTATTCGCGTTCGCGCATAAAAGAATGGATTCTTGACCAGCGAGTTACGGTCAACGGCGTTGTCTGGGACAAGCCGAAAGAGAAAGTGTTGGGGGGCGAGAGCGTAACCATCAATGCTGAAATTGAGGAAGAAGTCCGCTGGGAAGCTCAGGATATCCCGCTGAATATCGTCTATGAAGATGAAGATATTCTGGTAATCAATAAGCCGCGTGATCTGGTGGTCCACCCAGGCGCCGGCAACCCGGATGGCACGGTGCTGAATGCGCTGCTGCACTACTATCCGCCAATTGCGGATGTGCCGCGTGCGGGTATCGTTCACCGTCTGGATAAAGATACCACTGGCCTGATGGTTGTGGCAAAAACTGTTCCCGCGCAGACTCGCCTGGTTGAAGCCCTTCAACTGCGTGAAATCACCCGCGAGTATGAAGCCGTTGCTATTGGTCACATGACCGGTGGCGGTACGGTAGAAGAGCCCATTAGCCGACACCCAACCAAACGTACCCACATGTCCGTCCACCCAATGGGGAAACCGGCGGTCACTCACTATCGTATTATGGAGCATTTCCGCGTCCATACCCGTCTGCGTCTGCGTCTGGAAACCGGTCGTACTCACCAGATCCGTGTTCATATGGCGCACATCAGCCATCCGCTGGTGGGCGATCAGCTGTACGGTGGCCGTCCTCGTCCGCCGAAAGGCGCATCGGAAGAGTTCGTCAGCGTACTGCGCAAGTTTGATCGTCAGGCGCTACACGCGACCATGCTGCGCCTGTACCATCCGATCAGCGGTATTCTGATGGAGTGGAGCGCGCCGATCCCACAGGATATGGTTGAACTGATTGAAGCCCTGCGCGCTGATACTGAAACCCATAAAGATCAACTGGACTGGCTATGACCAAAACGATCGTCCCGCAATGGCCGCTTCCTGAAGGCGTGGCTTCCTGTAGCTCAACTCGCGTTGGTGGCGTTAGCCTCTCGCCGTATGACTCGATGAACCTGGGGGCCCACTGCGGCGATGATCTGGCGCATGTCGAAGAGAACCGTCGGCTATTTTACGCCGCCGCCGGTTTGCCTTCGAAGCCGGTCTGGCTTGAACAGGTTCACGGTAAAACGGTGCTGAAGCTAACGGGTGAGCCTTATGCCTCAAAGCGGGCAGATGCTTCATATAGCAATACGCCGGGGACGGTTTGTGCGGTGATGACGGCGGATTGCCTGCCGGTGCTGTTTTGTAATGAGGCCGGAACTGAAGTTGCGGCAGCGCACGCTGGCTGGCGAGGTTTGTGTGAAGGTGTACTTGAAGAGACGGTAGCCTGCTTCCAGGATAGCCCGCAAAATATTCGCGCCTGGCTGGGGCCAGCGATTGGCCCTCAGGCGTTCGAAGTGGGGCCGGAAGTTCGTGACGCGTTTGTGGCAAAAGACGAGAAAGCGGCACTAGCTTTCCGTGCTGCCGGTGAAAAGTACTATGCTGATATCTATCAGCTTGCAAGGCAGCGGCTGGCGAACGTGGGCGTTACGCAGGTGTACGGCGGCGATCGCTGTACCTGGACCGAGAGCGGCGATTTCTTCTCTTACCGCCGCGACAGAACAACGGGTCGTATGGCAAGTTTCATCTGGCTGATATAACCTATCGAATCAAGACGATCCAGTGCGGGTAGCTCGCGCTTCATATATTTCAGGTCATTAACCTTGAATAATTGAGGGATGACCTCATTTAATCTCCAGTAGCAAATTTGACCTGTTTATGGGAGGAGTTATGCGTCTGGATCGTCTTACCAATAAATTCCAGCTTGCTCTCGCCGATGCCCAATCTCTTGCTCTTGGGCACGACAATCAATTCATTGAACCTCTTCATCTGATGAGCGCTCTGCTCAATCAGGAAGGAGGATCTGTGCGTCCGTTACTGACTTCTGCGGGAGTCAATGCGGGCAAACTACGTACCGACATCGAGCAGGCGTTAAGCCGCCTGCCACAGGTAGAAGGCACCGGCGGTGACGTCCAGCCTTCTCAGGATCTGGTGCGTGTGCTTAATCTGTGCGACAAACTTGCACAAAAAAGAAACGACAATTTTATTTCGTCAGAGCTGTTTGTTCTGGCGGTGCTTGACTCACGCGGCACTCTGACCGACCTGCTGAAAGCAGCGGGCGCAACGCCAGCGAACGTAACCGCCGCGATTGAGCAAATGCGTGGAGGGGAGAGCGTGAACGATCAAGGTGCCGAAGACCAACGTCAGGCATTGAAGAAATACACCGTTGATTTAACGGAGCGAGCTGAACAAGGCAAGCTTGATCCGGTGATTGGCCGTGATGAAGAAATTCGCCGCACTATCCAGGTATTGCAGCGCCGTACCAAAAATAACCCTGTACTGATTGGTGAGCCGGGCGTCGGTAAAACGGCCATCGTGGAAGGGCTTGCGCAGCGCATCATAAATGGCGAAGTACCGGAAGGTTTGAAAGGCCGTCGTGTGCTTGCGTTGGATATGGGCGCGCTGGTGGCCGGTGCAAAATACCGGGGTGAATTTGAAGAGCGTCTCAAAGGTGTGCTGAACGATCTCGCTAAGCAGGAAGGCAACGTCATTCTGTTTATTGATGAGCTGCATACCATGGTGGGAGCTGGTAAAGCCGACGGCGCAATGGATGCCGGGAACATGCTTAAGCCGGCCCTGGCCCGCGGTGAACTGCACTGCGTAGGCGCGACCACGCTCGACGAATACCGTCAATATATAGAGAAAGACGCCGCGCTTGAGCGTCGTTTCCAGAAAGTGTTTGTGGCTGAGCCTTCTGTAGAAGACACCATTGCTATTTTGCGTGGGCTGAAAGAACGCTATGAGCTGCATCACCATGTGCAAATTACCGACCCGGCGATTGTGGCGGCAGCCACGCTGTCCCACCGCTATATTGCCGATCGTCAGTTGCCGGATAAAGCGATTGACCTCATTGATGAGGCCGCATCCAGCATTCGGATGCAGATAGACTCCAAGCCGGAAGAGCTCGACCGCCTTGACCGCCGCATTATTCAGCTCAAGCTGGAACAGCAGGCGTTGAAGAAAGAATCTGATGAGGCTAGTCAGAAGCGTCTCAGCATGCTGAATGAAGAGCTGGAAGATAAAGAGCGTCAATATTCCGGGCTGGAAGAAGAATGGAAGGCGGAAAAAGCGTCACTGTCCGGTACACAGACCATTAAGGCTGAGCTTGAGCAGGCGAAAATTGCAATCGAGCAAGCTCGCCGCGTGGGTGACCTTGGGCGCATGTCTGAATTGCAGTACGGTAAAATCCCAGAGCTGGAAAAACAGCTGGCCGCGGCAACCCAGAGTGAAGGGAAAACCATGCGTCTGCTGCGTAATAAGGTGACGGATGCAGAAATCGCCGAAGTCCTGGCCCGCTGGACCGGGATCCCTGTCGCCAGAATGCTTGAAGGGGAGCGTGACAAACTTCTGCGCATGGAAAAAGAACTGCATCAGCGCGTCATTGGCCAGGATGAAGCCGTCGAAGCCGTTTCTAACGCTATTCGTCGTAGCCGTGCCGGGTTGTCCGATCCTAATCGCCCCATCGGTTCGTTCCTGTTCCTGGGGCCAACCGGGGTCGGTAAGACCGAGCTGTGCAAAGCCCTGGCGAACTTTATGTTCGACAGTGATGATGCGATGGTGCGCATTGATATGTCCGAGTTTATGGAGAAACACTCCGTATCCCGGCTGGTGGGGGCGCCTCCAGGCTATGTCGGTTATGAGGAAGGCGGTTATCTGACGGAAGCCGTTCGTCGTCGTCCTTACTCAGTAATTCTGCTGGACGAAGTAGAGAAAGCGCATCCGGATGTGTTTAACATCCTGCTGCAGGTTCTGGACGATGGCCGTTTGACCGACGGGCAGGGCCGCACCGTTGATTTCCGTAATACGGTTGTCATTATGACGTCGAACCTCGGTTCAGACTTAATTCAGGAGCGTTTCGGGGAGCTGGATTACGGTCACATGAAGGATCTGGTGCTGGGCGTGGTTAGCCAAAGTTTCCGGCCGGAATTCATTAACCGTATCGATGAGGTTGTTGTCTTCCATCCTCTCGGTGAGCGCCACATTGCTTCTATTGCTCAGATTCAGCTGCAGCGTCTGTACAAACGGCTGGAAGAGCGTGGCTATGGCGTAAGTATCTCGGATGATGCGTTGAAGCTCATCAGCGAGAACGGTTACGACCCGGTTTACGGTGCACGTCCGTTGAAACGAGCTATTCAGCAGCAAATTGAGAACCCATTGGCTCAGCAAATCCTTTCCGGTGAGCTGATTCCTGGAAAAACAATCAAGCTGGAAGTCAAAGACGATCGCATTGTGGCAGTGCAGTAAGTCACTCAACGTAAAAAACGAGCCCATATGGGCTCGTTTTTGTTTGTAAAACAACCATCGCTGACCGGGTTTTATACTTTTAGCCTGGAAAGTGAGCGGTCAGAAAGTTTTTTCAAATTAGGGGTTGTCAGGCTCTGAGAACTCCCTATAATGCGCCTCCACTGACACGGCGAAGCGGCTTCGAAAGCGGCTTAACAACCCGGTAGTCAGTCAGACGAAAGCGAAAATAAACGCTTGACTCTGAAAGAGGAAAGCGTAATATACGCCACCTCGAGTTAGCAAGCGAAAGCGCCTAACTCACTGCTCTTTAACAATTTATCAGACAATCTGTGTGGGCACTCGCAGGATTGATATCTCAGCATCTTCGGATGCAAACAAATATCAAGTCTTGAAGAGTGACTACTGATTTTATAAACAGTTTTAATTCTTTGAGCATCAAACACTTTTAAATTGAAGAGTTTGATCATGGCTCAGATTGAACGCTGGCGGCAGGCCTAACACATGCAAGTCGAGCGGTAGCACGGGGAGCTTGCTCCTGGGTGACGAGCGGCGGACGGGTGAGTAATGTCTGGGGATCTGCCTGATGGAGGGGGATAACTACTGGAAACGGTAGCTAATACCGCATAACGTCGCAAGACCAAAGAGGGGGACCTTCGGGCCTCTTGCCATCAGATGAACCCAGATGGGATTAGCTAGTAGGTGGGGTAATGGCTCACCTAGGCGACGATCCCTAGCTGGTCTGAGAGGATGACCAGCCACACTGGAACTGAGACACGGTCCAGACTCCTACGGGAGGCAGCAGTGGGGAATATTGCACAATGGGCGCAAGCCTGATGCAGCCATGCCGCGTGTATGAAGAAGGCCTTCGGGTTGTAAAGTACTTTCAGCGAGGAGGAAGGCATTAAGGTTAATAACCTTAGTGATTGACGTTACTCGCAGAAGAAGCACCGGCTAACTCCGTGCCAGCAGCCGCGGTAATACGGAGGGTGCAAGCGTTAATCGGAATTACTGGGCGTAAAGCGCACGCAGGCGGTTTGTTAAGTCGGATGTGAAATCCCCGGGCTCAACCTGGGAACTGCATTCGAAACTGGCAAGCTTGAGTCTTGTAGAGGGGGGTAGAATTCCAGGTGTAGCGGTGAAATGCGTAGAGATCTGGAGGAATACCGGTGGCGAAGGCGGCCCCCTGGACAAAGACTGACGCTCAGGTGCGAAAGCGTGGGGAGCAAACAGGATTAGATACCCTGGTAGTCCACGCCGTAAACGATGTCGACTTGGAGGTTGTGCCCTTGAGGCGTGGCTTCCGGAGCTAACGCGTTAAGTCGACCGCCTGGGGAGTACGGCCGCAAGGTTAAAACTCAAATGAATTGACGGGGGCCCGCACAAGCGGTGGAGCATGTGGTTTAATTCGATGCAACGCGAAGAACCTTACCTACTCTTGACATCCAGAGAACTTTCCAGAGATGGATTGGTGCCTTCGGGAACTCTGAGACAGGTGCTGCATGGCTGTCGTCAGCTCGTGTTGTGAAATGTTGGGTTAAGTCCCGCAACGAGCGCAACCCTTATCCTTTGTTGCCAGCGGTTCGGCCGGGAACTCAAAGGAGACTGCCAGTGATAAACTGGAGGAAGGTGGGGATGACGTCAAGTCATCATGGCCCTTACGAGTAGGGCTACACACGTGCTACAATGGCGCATACAAAGAGAAGCGACCTCGCGAGAGCAAGCGGACCTCATAAAGTGCGTCGTAGTCCGGATTGGAGTCTGCAACTCGACTCCATGAAGTCGGAATCGCTAGTAATCGTAGATCAGAATGCTACGGTGAATACGTTCCCGGGCCTTGTACACACCGCCCGTCACACCATGGGAGTGGGTTGCAAAAGAAGTAGGTAGCTTAACCTTCGGGAGGGCGCTTACCACTTTGTGATTCATGACTGGGGTGAAGTCGTAACAAGGTAACCGTAGGGGAACCTGCGGTTGGATCACCTCCTTACCTAATAGATACAACCCGCGTAGTGCTCACACAGATTGTCTGATAGAAAACGAGCAGTAAAACCTTATAGGCTTGTAGCTCAGGTGGTTAGAGCGCACCCCTGATAAGGGTGAGGTCGGTGGTTCAAGTCCACTCAGGCCTACCAAATTTTCCCCTGTTCTGCGTTGCACCTCAGATTCGCATACTTAAGTATGTGTCGCTAAGTTGCGCCTTGACCAGATGAAAATTAACGGTAATCAAAGGTTTTACGAAATCGATGGGGCTATAGCTCAGCTGGGAGAGCGCCTGCCTTGCACGCAGGAGGTCAGCGGTTCGATCCCGCTTAGCTCCACCATCATTTCGCGCACAAAACTTACTTCAGAGTGTACCGGTGACGGTGTACTGCGAAGTATTTGCTCTTTAACAATCCGGAACAAGCTGAAAATTGAAACGACATGTCGTCTCATTCTTCCGTAATAAAGAATGAGGTTAAGACATGTTCGAGTCTCTCAAATTTTCATAATCTGAAGCGAAACATCTTCGGGTTGTGAGGTTAAGCGACTAAGCGTACACGGTGGATGCCCTGGCAGTCAGAGGCGATGAAGGACGTGCTAATCTGCGATAAGCGTCGGTAAGGTGATATGAACCGTTATAGCCGGCGATTTCCGAATGGGGAAACCCAGTGTGATTCGTCACACTATCATTGCGTGAATACATAGCGTAATGAAGCGAACCGGGGGAACTGAAACATCTAAGTACCCCGAGGAAAAGAAATCAACCGAGATTCCCCCAGTAGCGGCGAGCGAACGGGGAGCAGCCCAGAACCTGAATCAGTTTGTGTGTTAGTGGAAGCGTCTGGAAAGTCGCAGGGTACAGGGTGATACTCCCGTACACTAAAATGCACATACTGTGAGTTCGAAGAGTAGGGCGGGACACGTGGTATCCTGTCTGAATATGGGGGGACCATCCTCCAAGGCTAAATACTCCTGACTGACCGATAGTGAACCAGTACCGTGAGGGAAAGGCGAAAAGAACCCCGGCGAGGGGAGTGAAAAAGAACCTGAAACCGTGTACGTACAAGCAGTGGGAGCCTCTTTATGGGGTGACTGCGTACCTTTTGTATAATGGGTCAGCGACTTATATTCTGTAGCAAGGTTAACCGTATAGGGGAGCCGCAGGGAAACCGAGTCTTAACTGGGCGTTAAGTTGCAGGGTATAGACCCGAAACCCGGTGATCTAGCCATGGGCAGGTTGAAGGTTGGGTAACACTAACTGGAGGACCGAACCGACTAATGTTGAAAAATTAGCGGATGACTTGTGGCTGGGGGTGAAAGGCCAATCAAACCGGGAGATAGCTGGTTCTCCCCGAAAGCTATTTAGGTAGCGCCTCGTGAACTCATCTTCGGGGGTAGAGCACTGTTTCGGCTAGGGGGCCATCCCGGCTTACCAACCCGATGCAAACTACGAATACCGAAGAATGTTATCACGGGAGACACACGGCGGGTGCTAACGTCCGTCGTGAAGAGGGAAACAACCCAGACCGCCAGCTAAGGTCCCAAAGTCATGGTTAAGTGGGAAACGATGTGGGAAGGCACAGACAGCCAGGATGTTGGCTTAGAAGCAGCCATCATTTAAAGAAAGCGTAATAGCTCACTGGTCGAGTCGGCCTGCGCGGAAGATGTAACGGGGCTAAACCATGCACCGAAGCTGCGGCAGCGACACTATGTGTTGTTGGGTAGGGGAGCGTTCTGTAAGCCGTTGAAGGTGAACTGTGAGGTTTGCTGGAGGTATCAGAAGTGCGAATGCTGACATAAGTAACGATAAAGCGGGTGAAAAGCCCGCTCGCCGGAAGACCAAGGGTTCCTGTCCAACGTTAATCGGGGCAGGGTGAGTCGACCCCTAAGGCGAGGCCGAAAGGCGTAGTCGATGGGAAACAGGTTAATATTCCTGTACTTGGTGTTACTGCGAAGGGGGGACGGAGAAGGCTATGTTAGCCGGGCGACGGTTGTCCCGGTTTAAGCATGTAGGCGGGAAGTTTAGGTAAATCCGGACTTCTGTTAACGCTGAGGTGTGATGACGAGGCACTACGGTGCTGAAGTAACAAATGCCCTGCTTCCAGGAAAAGCCTCTAAGCATCAGGTAACATTAAATCGTACCCCAAACCGACACAGGTGGTCAGGTAGAGAATACCAAGGCGCTTGAGAGAACTCGGGTGAAGGAACTAGGCAAAATGGTGCCGTAACTTCGGGAGAAGGCACGCTGTCGGTAAGTGAAACCCCTCGCGGGTGGAGCTGAAGGCAGTCGAAGATACCAGCTGGCTGCAACTGTTTATTAAAAACACAGCACTGTGCAAACACGAAAGTGGACGTATACGGTGTGACGCCTGCCCGGTGCCGGAAGGTTAATTGATGGGGTTATCCGTAAGGAGAAGCTCTTGATCGAAGCCCCGGTAAACGGCGGCCGTAACTATAACGGTCCTAAGGTAGCGAAATTCCTTGTCGGGTAAGTTCCGACCTGCACGAATGGCGTAATGATGGCCAGGCTGTCTCCACCCGAGACTCAGTGAAATTGAAATCGCTGTGAAGATGCAGTGTACCCGCGGCAAGACGGAAAGACCCCGTGAACCTTTACTATAGCTTGACACTGAACATTGAGCCTTGATGTGTAGGATAGGTGGGAGGCTTTGAAGCGTGGACGCCAGTCTGCGTGGAGCCAACCTTGAAATACCACCCTTTAATGTTTGATGTTCTAACGTAGACCCGTGATCCGGGTTGCGGACAGTGTCTGGTGGGTAGTTTGACTGGGGCGGTCTCCTCCTAAAGCGTAACGGAGGAGCACGAAGGTTAGCTAATCACGGTCGGACATCGTGAGGTTAGTGCAAAGGCATAAGCTAGCTTGACTGCGAGAGTGACGGCTCGAGCAGGTGCGAAAGCAGGTCTTAGTGATCCGGTGGTTCTGAATGGAAGGGCCATCGCTCAACGGATAAAAGGTACTCCGGGGATAACAGGCTGATACCGCCCAAGAGTTCATATCGACGGCGGTGTTTGGCACCTCGATGTCGGCTCATCACATCCTGGGGCTGAAGTAGGTCCCAAGGGTATGGCTGTTCGCCATTTAAAGTGGTACGCGAGCTGGGTTTAGAACGTCGTGAGACAGTTCGGTCCCTATCTGCCGTGGGCGCTGGAGAATTGAGGGGGGCTGCTCCTAGTACGAGAGGACCGGAGTGGACGCATCACTGGTGTTCGGGTTGTCATGCCAATGGCATTGCCCGGTAGCTAAATGCGGAAAAGATAAGCGCTGAAAGCATCTAAGCGCGAAACTTGCCCCGAGATGAGTTCTCCCTGACTCCTTGAGAGTCCTGAAGGAACGTTGAAGACTACGACGTTGATAGGCTGGGTGTGTAAGCGTAGCGATACGTTGAGCTAACCAGTACTAATGATCCGTGAGGCTTAACCTTACAACACCGAAGGTGTTTTTAGAGAGATTTTCAGCTTAGTTCAGGATTAGATTGATGGTCACGGGAGTGACGGTCAATGACAGAATTTGCCTGGCGGCCGTAGCGCGGTGGTCCCACCTGACCCCATGCCGAACTCAGAAGTGAAACGCCGTAGCGCCGATGGTAGTGTGGGGTCTCCCCATGCGAGAGTAGGGAACTGCCAGGCATCAAATTAAGCAATAACCCCGACCGAAAGGCCGGGGTTTTTTGCTTATCAGCTGTCCGGGAATTGATTACACGAGCATGGTCATGCGACAAAAGTGCCGGGAGCACTTTTGAACGCCGCCTGCGGCGGCCCCGAAGGGGCGAGTATCAGGATGATACGAGTATTGTAGGGAACTAAACCTCAGCCTGACGGGCAGGAAAGCCCGGCATACAACTGCCAGGCATCAAATTAAGCGAAAGGCTCTGTCGAAAGACAGAGCCTTTTTGCTATGCGCGTTCTATTGAGACAGGCAAGCCAATACCAACAGGATCGGGTAAACTACTTGAGTTAATACTCCGGAAAATGGCTGACATGAACTCCTCTCTTAAATCCTTCAATACCTTCGGTATTCAGGCCACGGCTGCACATATTGTTATCGCTGAATCTGTACAGCAGCTTACTGAAGCATGGGCAGAATCGACACAGGCTCAGCAGCCGGTACTTATCCTGGGTGAAGGCAGTAACGTCCTTTTCCTCGAGGACTTCGAAGGCACGGTCATTATCAATCGTATTAAAGGGATTGAGGTTACTGAGACGGATGATGCCTGGCTGCTCCATGTCGGAGCCGGTGAAAACTGGCACCATCTTGTGGAATATTCTCTCCAGCAAGGTATGCCTGGCCTGGAGAACCTTGCCCTAATACCTGGCTGCGCTGGCTCATCACCTATTCAGAATATTGGTGCGTATGGTGTTGAGATTAAACAAGTATGTGACTATGTCGATTGCGTTGAGTTAAGCAGTGGTCAGTCATTGCGTCTAACAAACGAAGAATGCCGCTTTGGTTACCGGGACAGTATCTTTAAACATGACTACCAGGATCGTTTTGCAATTGTCGCGGTTGGCTATCGCTTGCCTAAGGCGTGGGGGCCGGTTCTGAGCTACGGTGACCTGACTAAGCTGGATCCTGCGACCGTTACACCCCGGCAGGTTTTTGAAAGCGTCTGCAATATGAGGACATCGAAGCTGCCCGATCCCAAAGTGAATGGTAATGCCGGTAGCTTCTTCAAAAATCCCGTTATCAGCGCGGAGAAGGCGGAAAAACTGATTTCCTGCGGAGCGAACGTGCCCCATTACCCTCAACCTGATGGCAGCGTTAAGCTTGCAGCAGGTTGGTTAATCGACCAATGTCAGTTGAAAGGGCACCGGATTGGTGGCGCCGCGGTGCATCGACAACAGGCTTTGGTCATTATTAATGAAGAAAATGCTAGCAGCGCAGATATTGTTGCCCTTGCACGCTACATTCGCCAACTAGTTGGTGAGAAGTTTGATGTCTGGCTTGAGCCAGAGGTGCGCTTTATGGGCGGGAGAGGAGAAGTCAGCGCCGTGGAGACTATCGCGTGAAAGACAATAGAGTTCCGTTAACGTTAATCAGTATTCTGGCTGACGGTGAGTTTCATTCTGGTGAGCAACTGGGCGAGCAATTAGGGATGAGTCGTGCGGCGATTAATAAGCATGTACAGACTCTCCGGGACTGGGGTATTGATGTCTTCACCGTGCCGGGGAAAGGATACAGTTTGCCGGAGCCTATTCAGCTGCTGGACGAAAGCTTCATTAAGTCACAGATAGATAGCGGGACAGTTGCTGTCCTGCCGGTAATTGATTCTACCAATCAGTACCTGCTTGACCGTCTCAATGCTCTTCAGTCTGGAGATGCATGTATAGCCGAATACCAACAGGCTGGGCGCGGCAGACGAGGCCGCCAGTGGTTCTCTCCCTTTGGTGCAAACCTCTATTTGTCCATGTACTGGCGCCTGGAGCAGGGGCCAGCTGCGGCAATTGGGCTCAGCCTGGTTATTGGCATCGTGATGGCGGAAGTATTACAACGCCTTGGCGCAGAAGACGTCAGGGTGAAATGGCCAAACGACCTCTATCTGAACGACCGTAAGCTCGCCGGTATTCTGGTTGAACTCACCGGAAAAACAGGGGATGCCGCGCAAATAGTTATCGGCGCCGGGATCAATCTCGCGATGCGTAATGTTGCGACAGATGTGATTAACCAGGGATGGATCAACCTCCAGGAAGCCGGCATTCGTATTGACCGGAATACACTGGCGGTCACTTTAATCCAGGAGCTGCGGACGGCACTGCAGCTTTTTGAGCAGGAAAGTTTATTGCCGTTCCTGCCTCGCTGGGAAAAACTGGATAACTTTATCCATCGTCCGGTAAAACTCATTATTGGAGAACGCGAGGTTTACGGTGTTTCCCGCGGCATTAATGAACAGGGTGGATTATTGCTGGAGCAGGATGGGGTAATAAAAGCCTGGGTTGGTGGCGAGATTTCTCTGCGTGGAGCAAGTTAAAGAGAGGGGGAGTGTCCCCCTCATCTTATTATTTTCTCAGTTTTACGCAATCAACAGCATGATTAGCGCTTTTCGTCATAATTAGGCTCGCGCGATCGCGGGTTGGTAATATGTTTTGCTTCAAATTCAATAGATTAATCTCATTCCATAACTGTGTTGCAATATTTACAGCCTCGTCTTTAGAGAGCTTTGCATAGCTATGGAAATAAGAGTTTGGATCGGTGAATGCACCTTCACGGAATTTTAAGAAACGATTTATATACCAATTCTGTAATAGCTCTTCCGGTGCATCTACATATATAGAAAAATCTACGAAGTCAGAAACAAATACATGATGTGGATCGTGTGGATAATCCATCCCGCTTTGCAGAACGTTTAACCCTTCCAGAATCAAGATATCTGGCTGGGCAACGGTCTTATCGCCGTCAGGGATCACGTCATACACCAAATGTGAGTACACCGGTGCCGTCACATTGGTTGCGCCAGATTTGATATCAGAGACAAACTTCACCAGGCGATGCATATCATAGGATTGCGGGAAGCCTTTCTTCTTCATCAAATTGCGCTCTTTGAGCACTTTATTTGGATGAAGGAAGCCGTCGGTGGTAATCAGTTCAACCTGGCGATGCTCAGGCCAACGGCTGAGTAGCGCCTGCAATACGCGCGCAGTAGTACTCTTCCCAACGGCCACACTTCCCGCAATGCTGATGATATAGGGAATGCGTTGGCCATTAGTGCCAAGAAACTGCTCAAGTACAGCCTGACGCCGCAGGTTTGAACTGATATAGAAATTGAGCAGACGAGACAGCGGCAGGTAAATCTCCGCCACTTCCTCCAGGGAAAGGTCTTCGTTAATGCCTTTTAACCGGGCGATTTCCCCTTCGGTTAACGTCATGGGAACAGAGTCACGCAACGCTGCCCATTGGCTCCGGTCAAATTCTAGATAAGGGGTTGTTGCCAACATTTGCTCTTTATTACTCATAAGCATGCTTCTGCCTGTAATTCAGGACAAAATTTACGCGCTACATTCTGGAACGCAAGGAAACCCGGCGTTCTGTATCAAAAGTACGCAGCGTATTTAACTTTTCAACAGTGGGCAGGAGGGTAACATCTGAATAGAGAGAACAATAAGAAAAAATCACCAACAGTGATGTATTACGGCGGATACATCACGTTGCGCCTAAGTAAAAGAAAGGCCTACGCGTCACTTTAGACAGCCAGTCTTATTTTTACGGTTATTGTTGGTCATAGCGACACCGCCAGACACCACCGCCAGGAAAACGAGTGTCGGGAACGATGGAAATTTGCTCTCAATTGGTGCTTTAGCCACCATATTTTCGAGATCTAGCGCAAAATGTGAGCGGTAGTGCATTTTATGCGATTTTTTTGTTGCATGAGCGGCGCTGTCTTCCTAGAATGCGCGCTACTTGATGCCGGCTTAGCTCAGTAGGTAGAGCAACTGACTTGTAATCAGTAGGTCACCAGTTCGATTCCGGTAGCCGGCACCATCAAGTACCCCAGGTGGGGTTCCCGAGCGGCCAAAGGGAGCAGACTGTAAATCTGCCGTCATCGACTTCGAAGGTTCGAATCCTTCCCCCACCACCATATTCGGCAACGCATTGCGGAGCCTGAGGCGATAAACAAACAGTTTGTCGACTCGAATACTGAGAGGCCTTCTCTCATATTCACTACAGAAAGATTCAGGTAGCCGAGTTCCAGGATGCGGGCATCGTATAATGGCTATTACCTCAGCCTTCCAAGCTGATGATGTGGGTTCGATTCCCACTGCCCGCTCCAACAAGATGTGCTGATATAGCTCAGTTGGTAGAGCGCACCCTTGGTAAGGGTGAGGTCGGCAGTTCGAATCTGCCTATCAGCACCACTTCTTTATCTCCTCCCTGTTTCTCTTCTGTTAATGCATTCAGCTAATTCAGGCATATGCCTGGTTGATGTGGTGATATCACCGATTTATCCGTGTCTTAGAGGGACAATCGATGTCTAAAGAAAAGTTTGAACGTACAAAACCGCACGTTAACGTCGGTACTATCGGCCACGTTGACCATGGTAAAACAACGCTGACCGCTGCAATCACTACCGTTCTGGCTAAAACCTACGGTGGTTCTGCTCGTGCATTCGACCAGATCGATAACGCACCAGAAGAAAAAGCTCGTGGTATCACCATCAACACCTCCCACGTTGAATACGACACCCCGACTCGTCACTACGCGCACGTTGACTGCCCAGGGCACGCCGACTACGTGAAAAACATGATCACCGGTGCTGCTCAGATGGACGGCGCTATCCTGGTTGTTGCTGCGACTGACGGCCCTATGCCTCAGACCCGTGAGCACATCCTGCTGGGTCGCCAGGTTGGCGTTCCATACATCATCGTGTTCCTGAACAAATGCGACATGGTTGATGACGAAGAGCTGCTGGAACTGGTTGAGATGGAAGTTCGTGAACTGCTGTCCACCTATGACTTCCCAGGCGATGACACCCCAATCATCCGTGGTTCTGCTCTGAAAGCGCTGGAAGGCGAAGCAGAGTGGGAAGCTAAAATCGTTGAACTGGCTGGCTTCCTGGATTCTTACATCCCAGAACCAGTACGTGCAATCGACCTGCCGTTCCTGCTGCCAATCGAAGACGTATTCTCCATCTCCGGTCGTGGTACCGTAGTTACCGGTCGTGTAGAGCGCGGTATCGTTAAAGTTGGTGAAGAAGTTGAAATCGTTGGTATCAAAGATACTGCGAAATCTACCTGTACCGGCGTTGAAATGTTCCGCAAACTGCTGGACGAAGGCCGTGCTGGTGAGAACGTAGGTGTTCTGCTGCGTGGTATCAAACGTGAAGAAATCGAACGTGGTCAGGTACTGGCTAAGCCAGGCTCTATCAAGCCACACACCAAGTTCGAATCTGAAGTGTACATCCTGTCCAAAGACGAAGGCGGCCGTCATACTCCGTTCTTCAAAGGCTACCGTCCACAGTTCTACTTCCGTACAACTGACGTGACCGGTACCATCGAACTGCCAGAAGGCGTAGAGATGGTAATGCCAGGCGACAACATCAAAATGGTTGTTACCCTGATCCACCCAATCGCGATGGACGACGGTCTGCGTTTCGCAATCCGTGAAGGTGGCCGTACCGTTGGTGCAGGCGTTGTTGCTAAAGTTATCGCTTAATCGCTGATAACATTTGACGCAATGCACATGAAGAGGGCATCATTTGATGCCCTTTTTGTACGCTTTCGAACCAGAACCTGGCTCATCAGTGATTTTTTACCGATAATCATTGCTGAGACAGGCTCTGAAGATGGCGTTTATGCCGGGTAGTGTCTGAAAAGAGCCATTCGGTTTGGTTTGCCTCGCAATGGCGGGGCAAAAGTGTTTGTCTGATTTATTGTGACAGGTTGGTTTATGAGTGCGAATACCGAAGCTCAAGGGAGCGGGCGTGGCCTCGAAGCGATGAAGTGGCTTGCAGTAGTCGTTTTGCTGCTCGTGGCAATCGTGGGCAACTACATTTATCGTGATATCACTCTGCCGCTTCGTGCACTGGCTGTGGTCATCCTGATTGCAGCAGCAGGTGGTGTTGCGCTGCTGACGGTAAAAGGCAAAGCAACCGTAGCTTTTGCTCGTGAAGCAAGAACTGAAGTACGTAAGGTTATTTGGCCTACTCGCCAGGAGACTCTGCACACCACTTTAATCGTGGCAGCGGTTACCGCTGTAATGTCACTGATTCTGTGGGGGCTGGATGGTATTCTGGTCCGCCTGGTATCTTTTATTACTGGCCTGAGGTTCTGAGATGTCTGAAGCCCCTAAAAAGCGTTGGTACGTCGTTCAGGCGTTTTCCGGTTTTGAAGGTCGTGTAGCCACGTCGCTGCGCGAGCATATCAAACTCCATAATATGGAAGAGCTGTTTGGCGAAGTGATGGTTCCAACCGAAGAGGTTGTTGAAATCCGCGGTGGCCAACGCCGTAAGAGCGAACGCAAATTCTTCCCTGGCTACGTTCTGGTCCAGATGGTGATGAACGACGCAAGCTGGCACCTGGTGCGTAGCGTTCCGCGCGTAATGGGTTTCATCGGCGGGACTTCCGATCGCCCGGCTCCAATCAGCGACAAAGAAGTTGATGCGATCATGAACCGCCTGCAGCAGGTAGGTGATAAGCCGCGTCCGAAAACGCTGTTTGAACCAGGTGAAATGGTTCGCGTTAACGACGGTCCATTTGCGGATTTCAACGGTGTGGTCGAAGAAGTGGATTACGAGAAGAGCCGCCTGAAGGTTTCCGTTTCCATCTTTGGTCGTGCAACGCCGGTTGAGCTGGATTTTGCTCAGGTTGAGAAAGCCTGATAATTTGATCGTTTAAGCAGCGATTATTCATTGCACAGGGCGCGAAATTGGCATACAATTTCGCGCCTTTTGTTTTTATGTGTCTTGTACACATAAGACGTTTATTCACGGGGAGCCTTGATAAAAGGCGCTATAACCCACTAGAGGAAATTTAGATGGCTAAGAAAGTACAAGCCTACGTCAAGCTGCAGGTTGCAGCTGGTATGGCGAACCCAAGTCCACCGGTTGGTCCAGCACTGGGTCAGCAGGGTGTTAACATCATGGAATTCTGTAAAGCGTTCAACGCCAAAACTGATTCCATCGAGAAAGGTCTGCCAATTCCGGTTGTTATCACCGTTTACGCTGACCGTTCTTTCACCTTCGTTACCAAAACCCCTCCTGCTGCCGTTCTGCTGAAAAAAGCAGCTGGCATCAAGTCTGGTTCCGGCAAGCCGAACAAAGACAAAGTGGGTAAAGTAACCCGTGCTCAGGTACGTGAAATCGCAGAAACCAAAGCTGCGGACATGACTGGTTCCGACATTGAAGCGATGACTCGCTCCATTGAAGGTACTGCTCGTTCCATGGGCCTGGTAGTGGAGGACTAAGAAATGGCTAAACTGACCAAGCGCATGCGCGTGATCCGTGACAAAGTTGATGCGACCAAACAGTACGACATCAACGAAGCCATTGCTCTGCTGAAAGAGCTGGCCACTGCTAAATTCGTAGAAAGCGTTGACGTTGCTGTGAACCTCGGCATCGACGCTCGTAAATCTGACCAGAACGTGCGTGGTGCAACTGTACTGCCACACGGTACTGGCCGTTCCGTTCGCGTAGCCGTATTTGCCCAGGGCCCTAACGCTGAAGCAGCTAAAGCTGCTGGCGCAGAGCTGGTAGGTATGGAAGATCTGGCTGACCAGATCAAGAAAGGCGAAATGAACTTCGACGTTGTTATCGCATCTCCTGATGCAATGCGCGTTGTTGGCCAGCTGGGTCAGGTTCTGGGTCCACGCGGCCTGATGCCAAACCCGAAAGTTGGTACCGTAACCCCTAACGTTGCTGAAGCAGTTAAAAATGCTAAAGCGGGTCAGGTTCGTTACCGTAACGACAAAAACGGCATCATCCACACCACCATCGGTAAAGTGGACTTTGACGCTGACAAACTGAAAGAAAACCTGGAATCTCTGCTGGTTGCGCTGAAAAAAGCAAAACCATCTCAGGCGAAAGGCGTGTACATCAAGAAAGTTAGCATCTCTACCACCATGGGTGCAGGTGTTGCGGTTGACCAGGCTGGTCTGAACGCAGCGGCGAACTAATAATCGCCTTTACGCGGGCGAAAGATTAGTCTAATATCTTACGCCCGTTGTTCTGTTTATGCAGAACACAAAGAATTTTCGGTTGGAGCCTGGCCTTATCCAGGCCTCCGTCCAAGACCGCAGGTGTTTCGCAAGAGACTTAATTCCCTGCGTAGACGGTGACAGAACCTGAAGAATATTTTTAGATAGTCTTTAGCTTGTTTCTGCTCACCGTATGTAGACGCGTTTTTCCATTGTGGTTAAGCGCGAAGTGAGTTCCGGGACTTCTGTCCCGGCTAAAACCCAGGAGCAAAAGCTAATGGCTTTAAATCTTCAAGACAAACAAGCGATTGTTGCTGAAGTCAGCGAAGTAGCCAAAGGCGCGCTGTCTGCAGTAGTTGCGGATTCCCGTGGCGTTACTGTTGACAAAATGACCGAACTGCGTAAAGCAGGTCGCGAAGCCGGCGTTTACATGCGTGTTGTTCGTAACACCCTGCTGCGCCGTGTTGTTGAAGGTACTCAGTTCGAGTGCCTGAAAGACGCGTTCGTTGGTCCGACCCTGATTGCATACTCTATGGAACACCCGGGCGCTGCAGCTCGTCTGTTCAAAGAGTTCGCTAAAGCGAATGCAAAATTTGAGGTCAAAGCCGCTGCCTTTGAAGGTGAGCTGATCCCGGCGTCCCAAATCGACCGCCTGGCAACTCTGCCGACCTACGAAGAAGCAATTGCACGCCTGATGGCAACCATGAAAGAAGCTTCGGCTGGCAAACTGGTTCGTACTCTGGCTGCTGTACGCGATGCAAAAGAAGCTGCTTAATCGCAGTTCTCTTTATCAAGTATTCGCTTACGTATAAACTTATTCTGATATTCAGGAACAATTTAAATGTCTATCACTAAAGATCAAATCATTGAAGCAGTATCCGCTATGTCCGTAATGGACGTTGTAGAACTGATCTCTGCAATGGAAGAAAAATTCGGTGTTTCTGCTGCTGCTGCTGTAGCTGTTGCTGCTGGCCCAGCTGAAGCTGCTGAAGAGAAAACTGAGTTCGACGTTATTCTGAAAGCTGCTGGCGCTAACAAAGTTGCCGTAATCAAAGCAGTTCGTGGCGCAACTGGCCTGGGTCTGAAAGAAGCTAAAGACCTGGTTGAGTCTGCACCAGCTGCGCTGAAAGAAGGCGTGAGCAAAGACGACGCTGAAGCTCTGAAAAAATCTCTGGAAGAAGCTGGCGCTGAAGTTGAAGTTAAATAAGCCAACCCTTCCGGTTGCAGCCTAAGTAATTAGGCTGATGGCTGGTGACTTTTTAGTCACCAGCCTTTTTGCGCTGTAGGGTACCAGTAGCGTTTCACACTGTTTGACTGCTGGTTTCCATTCAATGCATGTCTCTATCGACGCCTTAATATACTGCGACTTTCTACGCCGGGAGTTCCGGGGTAAAGCGCAATGAAATGGTTTAAGAGTGATAGAAACAGGTATTGCGGGAAGTGTTCCACTTTCCGGTCCACAAAATAGTGTTGCATAAACTGCCCCTTTCGACGGGCAGATGGGTCGACTTGTCAGCGAGCTGAGGAACCCTAATGGTTTACTCCTATACCGAGAAAAAACGTATTCGTAAGGATTTTGGAAAGCGTCCACAAGTACTGGACATTCCTTATCTCCTTTCTATCCAGCTTGACTCGTTCCAGAAGTTTATCGAGCAAGATCCCGAAGGACAGTACGGCCTGGAAGCAGCTTTCCGCTCCGTATTCCCGATCGCAAGCTACAGCGGCAACTCCGAGCTGCAGTATGTGAGCTATCGCCTGGGCGAACCTGTATTTGACGTTAAAGAATGTCAAATCCGTGGCGTGACGTATTCTGCTCCGCTGCGCGTAAAACTGCGTCTGGTGATCTACGAGCGTGAAGCGCCGGAAGGCACCGTTAAAGACATCAAAGAACAAGAAGTGTACATGGGCGAGATTCCGCTCATGACCGACAACGGGACCTTCGTTATCAACGGTACTGAGCGCGTTATCGTTTCTCAGCTTCACCGTAGCCCGGGTGTGTTCTTCGACAGTGACAAAGGTAAGACCCACTCTTCAGGGAAGGTACTGTATAACGCACGTATCATTCCTTACCGTGGTTCCTGGCTGGACTTCGAATTCGACCCGAAAGATAACCTGTTCGTGCGTATTGACCGTCGCCGCAAACTGCCTGCGACCATCATCCTGCGCGCACTGAACTACACCACTGAGCAGATCCTTGACCTGTTCTTTGAGAAAGTTAATTTCGAAATCCGTGACAACAAGCTGCAGATGGAGCTGGTACCGGAGCGCCTGCGTGGCGAAACCGCATCCTTCGACATCGAAGCTGACGGCAAAGTGTACGTTGAAAAAGGCCGCCGTATCACCGCGCGCCACATTCGCCAGCTGGAAAAAGACGATATCAAACATATCGAAGTTCCTGTTGAGTACATCGCCGGTAAAGTTGCGGCTAAAGACTACGTTGATGCTTCTACCGGCGAACTGATTTGCCCGGCGAACATGGAACTGTCTTTGGACCTGCTGGCCAAACTGAGCCAGTCAGGCCACAAGCGTATCGAAACGCTGTTCACCAACGACCTGGATCACGGTCCGTACATTTCTGAGACCGTACGCGTCGACCCAACCAACGATCGCCTGAGCGCATTGGTTGAGATCTACCGCATGATGCGTCCTGGTGAGCCACCAACACGCGAAGCAGCTGAAAGCCTGTTTGAGAATCTGTTCTTCTCCGAAGACCGCTACGATCTGTCAGCGGTAGGTCGTATGAAGTTCAACCGTTCTCTGCTGCGTGAAGAGATTGAAGGTTCCGGTATCCTGAGCAACGACGACATCATCGAAGTGATGAAGAAGCTCATCGATATCCGTAACGGCAAAGGCGAAGTGGATGATATCGACCACCTCGGCAACCGTCGTATCCGTTCCGTAGGCGAAATGGCGGAAAACCAATTCCGCGTTGGCCTGGTGCGTGTTGAGCGTGCGGTGAAAGAGCGTCTGTCTCTGGGCGATCTGGACACCCTGATGCCTCAGGACATGATCAACGCCAAGCCAATCTCTGCGGCAGTGAAAGAGTTCTTCGGCTCCAGCCAGCTGTCCCAGTTCATGGACCAGAACAACCCGCTGTCCGAGATTACGCACAAACGTCGTATCTCCGCGTTGGGCCCAGGCGGTCTGACCCGTGAGCGTGCGGGCTTCGAAGTACGTGACGTACACCCAACCCACTACGGTCGTGTGTGTCCAATCGAAACCCCGGAAGGTCCAAACATCGGTCTGATCAACTCCCTGTCCGTGTACGCACAGACTAACGAATACGGCTTCCTTGAGACTCCGTATCGTCGCGTTGTTGACGGCGTTGTGACTGACGAAATTCATTACCTGTCTGCTATCGAAGAAGGTAACTACGTCATCGCTCAGGCGAACACCAACCTGAACGAAGAAGGCCGTTTCGTAGACGACCTGGTAACCTGCCGTAGCAAAGGCGAATCCAGCTTGTTCAGCAACGACCAGGTTGACTACATGGACGTTTCCACCCAGCAGGTGGTTTCCGTCGGTGCGTCCCTGATCCCGTTCCTGGAACACGATGACGCCAACCGTGCATTGATGGGTGCGAACATGCAACGTCAGGCGGTTCCGACTCTGCGTGCTGATAAGCCGCTGGTTGGTACCGGTATGGAACGTGCTGTGGCCGTTGACTCCGGTGTTACTGCCGTTGCTAAACGTGGCGGTACCGTTCAGTACGTTGATGCATCCCGTATCGTTATCAAAGTTAACGAAGACGAGATGTACCCGGGCGAAGCGGGTATCGACATCTACAACCTGACTAAGTACACCCGTTCTAACCAGAACACCTGCATCAACCAGATGCCATGTGTGTCTCTGGGTGAGCCAATTGAACGTGGCGACGTGCTGGCAGACGGCCCGTCTACCGACCTCGGTGAACTGGCGCTTGGCCAGAACATGCGCGTAGCGTTCATGCCGTGGAATGGTTATAACTTCGAAGACTCCATCCTCGTTTCCGAGCGTGTTGTTCAGGAAGACCGTTTCACCACCATCCACATTCAGGAACTGGCTTGTGTGTCTCGTGACACCAAACTGGGGCCAGAAGAGATCACCGCTGATATCCCTAACGTGGGTGAAGCTGCGCTCTCCAAACTGGATGAATCCGGTATCGTGTACATCGGTGCTGAAGTGACCGGCGGTGACATTCTGGTTGGTAAGGTAACGCCAAAAGGTGAAACCCAGCTGACGCCAGAAGAAAAACTGCTGCGCGCTATCTTCGGTGAGAAAGCGTCTGACGTTAAAGACTCTTCCCTGCGCGTACCAAACGGCGTTTCCGGTACTGTAATCGACGTTCAGGTCTTTACCCGTGATGGCGTGGAGAAAGACAAGCGTGCGCTGGAAATCGAAGAGATGCAGCTGAAGCAGGCTAAGAAAGACCTGTCTGAAGAACTGCAGATCCTCGAAGCTGGTCTGTTTAGCCGTATCTATGCCGTGCTGGTTTCCGGTGGCGTTGAAGCTGACAAGCTCGACAAACTGCCTCGTGACCGCTGGCTGGAACTGGGCCTGACCGACGAAGAGAAGCAAAACCAGCTGGAGCAGCTGGCAGAGCAGTACGACGAGCTGAAGCACGAGTTTGAGAAGAAACTCGAAGCTAAGCGCCGCAAAATCACTCAGGGCGATGACCTGGCACCTGGCGTGCTGAAAATCGTGAAAGTGTATCTGGCCGTTAAACGTCAGATTCAGCCTGGTGACAAGATGGCAGGTCGTCACGGGAACAAAGGTGTTATCTCCAAGATCAACCCGATCGAAGATATGCCATACGATGAAAACGGCACGCCGGTAGACATCGTACTGAACCCGCTGGGCGTACCATCTCGTATGAACATCGGTCAGATCCTGGAAACCCACCTGGGTATGGCTGCGAAAGGCATCGGCGAGAAGATCAACGCCATGCTGAAACAGCAGCAGGAAGTCGCGAAACTGCGCGAATTCATCCAGCGTGCCTACGATCTGGGTACTGACGTACGTCAGAAAGTTGACCTGAACACCTTCAGCGATGATGAAGTTCTGCGTCTGGCTGAAAACCTGCGTAAAGGTATGCCTATCGCAACGCCGGTCTTCGACGGTGCGAAAGAAGCCGAAATTAAAGAGCTGCTGCAACTCGGCGGTCTGCCATCTTCTGGCCAGATCACCCTGTTCGACGGCCGTACCGGTGAGCAGTTTGAGCGTCAGGTAACCGTAGGTTACATGTACATGCTGAAACTGAACCACCTGGTCGACGATAAGATGCACGCGCGTTCTACCGGTTCTTACAGCCTGGTTACTCAGCAGCCGCTGGGTGGTAAGGCTCAGTTCGGTGGTCAGCGCTTCGGTGAGATGGAAGTGTGGGCGCTTGAAGCATATGGCGCTGCATATACCCTGCAGGAAATGCTGACCGTTAAGTCTGATGACGTGAACGGCCGTACCAAGATGTATAAGAACATCGTGGATGGCAACCATCAGATGGAACCGGGCATGCCGGAATCCTTCAACGTTCTGTTGAAAGAGATCCGTTCGCTGGGTATCAACATCGAGCTGGAAGACGAGTAATCGTTGCTCAAAAGGTCCAGGGTGCCCGGCTAACGCCGGGCATCACAGAGTGCTAACTCCGACGGGAGCAAATCCGTGAAAGACTTATTAAAGTTTCTGAAAGCGCAAACTAAAACCGAAGAGTTTGATGCGATCAAAATTGCTCTGGCATCGCCAGACATGATCCGTTCATGGTCTTTCGGTGAAGTTAAAAAGCCGGAAACCATCAACTACCGTACGTTCAAACCTGAGCGTGACGGTCTGTTCTGCGCCCGTATTTTTGGGCCAGTGAAAGACTACGAGTGCCTGTGCGGTAAGTACAAGCGCCTGAAGCACCGTGGCGTCATTTGTGAGAAGTGTGGCGTAGAAGTTACCCAGACTAAAGTTCGTCGTGAGCGTATGGGCCACATCGAACTGGCTTCTCCAACTGCCCACATTTGGTTCCTGAAGTCTCTGCCATCTCGTATCGGCCTGCTGCTGGATATGCCGCTGCGTGATATCGAGCGCGTGCTGTACTTTGAATCTTATGTTGTTATCGAAGGCGGGATGACCAACCTCGAGCGCCGTCAGATCCTGACTGAAGAGCAGTATCTGGATGCGCTGGAAGAGTTCGGTGACGAATTCGATGCGAAGATGGGTGCGGAAGCTATTCAGGCCCTGCTGAAGAGCATGGATCTGGAGCAAGAGTGTGAAACTCTGCGCGAAGAGCTGAACGAAACCAACTCCGAAACCAAACGTAAAAAGCTGACCAAGCGTATCAAGCTGCTGGAAGCATTCGTTCAGTCTGGTAACAAACCAGAGTGGATGATCCTGACCGTTCTGCCGGTTCTGCCGCCAGATCTGCGTCCGCTGGTACCGCTGGATGGTGGTCGTTTCGCAACTTCAGATCTGAACGATCTGTACCGTCGCGTTATCAACCGTAACAACCGTCTGAAACGTCTGCTTGATCTGGCTGCGCCAGACATCATCGTACGTAACGAAAAACGTATGCTGCAGGAAGCGGTAGATGCCCTGCTGGATAACGGCCGTCGCGGTCGTGCCATCACCGGCTCTAACAAACGTCCTCTGAAATCTTTGGCCGACATGATCAAAGGTAAACAGGGTCGTTTCCGTCAGAACCTGCTGGGTAAACGTGTTGACTACTCCGGTCGTTCTGTAATCACCGTAGGTCCATACCTGCGTCTGCATCAGTGCGGTCTGCCTAAGAAAATGGCGCTGGAGCTGTTCAAGCCGTTCATCTACGGCAAGCTGGAACTGCGTGGCCTCGCGACCACCATTAAAGCTGCTAAGAAAATGGTTGAGCGTGAAGAAGCTGTCGTTTGGGATATCCTGGACGAAGTTATCCGCGAACACCCGGTACTGCTGAACCGTGCACCAACCCTGCACCGTTTGGGTATCCAGGCATTTGAACCTGTTCTGATCGAAGGTAAAGCTATCCAGCTGCACCCGCTGGTTTGTGCGGCCTATAACGCCGACTTCGATGGTGACCAGATGGCAGTACACGTTCCACTGACGCTTGAAGCTCAGCTGGAAGCGCGTGCGCTGATGATGTCTACCAACAACATCCTGTCCCCAGCGAACGGCGAGCCAATCATCGTTCCTTCTCAGGACGTTGTATTGGGTCTGTACTACATGACCCGTGACTGTGTTAACGCCAAAGGCGAAGGCATGGTGCTGACTGGCCCTAAAGAAGCTGAGCGTATTTATCGCGCTGGCCTGGCCTCTCTGCATGCGCGCGTTAAAGTGCGTATCACCGAATACGAAAAAGATGCTCAGGGCACATTCGTTGCGAAAACCAGCCTGATCGACACTACCATTGGTCGTGCGATTCTGTGGATGATCGTACCGAAAGGTCTGCCTTTCTCCATCGTCAACCAGGCGCTGGGCAAGAAGGCCATCTCTAAGATGCTGAACACCTGCTACCGTATTCTGGGCCTGAAACCGACCGTTATTTTTGCGGACCAGACGATGTACACCGGCTTTGCTTATGCAGCGCGTTCAGGTGCATCCGTTGGTATTGATGACATGGTCATCCCGGAGAAAAAACACGAGATCATCAGCGAAGCGGAAGCTGAAGTTGCTGAGATCCAGGAACAGTTCCAGTCCGGTCTGGTTACCGCTGGCGAACGCTATAACAAAGTTATCGATATCTGGGCTGCGGCGAACGATCGTGTATCCAAAGCGATGATGGATAACCTGCAAACCGAAACCGTGATTAACCGTGACGGCGTTGAAGAGCAGCAGGTTTCCTTCAACAGCATCTACATGATGGCCGACTCCGGTGCTCGTGGTTCTGCAGCGCAGATTCGTCAGCTGGCCGGTATGCGTGGTCTGATGGCTAAGCCAGATGGCTCCATCATCGAAACGCCAATCACCGCGAACTTCCGTGAAGGTCTGAACGTACTCCAGTACTTCATCTCCACGCACGGTGCTCGTAAAGGTCTGGCGGATACCGCACTGAAAACTGCTAACTCCGGTTACCTGACGCGTCGTCTGGTAGACGTTGCACAGGACCTGGTCGTGACTGAAGACGACTGTGGCACCCTGGAAGGCATCACCATGACGCCGGTTATCGAAGGTGGCGACGTTAAAGAGCCGCTGCGCGATCGCGTACTGGGTCGTGTGACTGCGGAAGACATTCTGAAGCCTGGCACTGCGGATATCCTGGTTCCACGCAACACTCTGCTGCACGAACAGTGGTGTGACCTGCTGGAAGCTAACTCTGTTGACAGCGTGAAAGTCCGTTCCGTAGTAGGTTGCGAAACTGACTTCGGCGTGTGTGCTCACTGCTACGGTCGCGACCTGGCTCGTGGTCACATCATCAACAAAGGTGAAGCTATCGGGGTTATCGCGGCACAGTCCATCGGTGAACCTGGTACACAGCTGACGATGCGTACGTTCCACATCGGTGGTGCGGCATCCCGTTCTGCTGCTGAGTCCAGCATTCAGGTTAAGAACAAAGGTAGCATCAAGCTCAGCAACGCGAAGTCGGTTGTGAACTCCAGCGGTAAACTGGTTATCACTTCCCGTAACACCGAGCTGAAACTGATCGACGAATTCGGTCGTACCAAAGAGAGCTATAAAGTGCCTTACGGTGCTATTATGGCGAAAGGTGATGGCGAGCAGGTTGCCGGCGGTGAAACCGTAGCAAACTGGGATCCACACACCATGCCGGTTATCACCGAAGTAAGTGGTTTCATCCGCTTCACTGACATGATTGACGGCCAGACCATTACTCGTCAGACCGACGAGCTGACCGGTCTGTCTTCTCTGGTGGTTCTGGATTCCGCTGAGCGTACTGCGGGCGGTAAAGACCTGCGTCCTGCTCTGAAAATCGTTGATGCTAAAGGCAACGACGTTCTGATCCCTGGCACCGATATGCCGGCTCAGTACTTCCTGCCGGGTAAAGCGATTGTTCAGCTGGAAGATGGCATTCAGATCAGCTCCGGTGACACCCTGGCGCGTATTCCACAGGAATCCGGCGGTACCAAGGATATTACCGGTGGTCTGCCACGCGTTGCGGATCTGTTCGAAGCCCGTCGTCCGAAAGAGCCGGCAATTCTGGCTGAAATCAGCGGCATCATTTCCTTCGGTAAAGAAACCAAAGGCAAACGTCGTCTGGTTATCACCCCGGTAGACGGTAGCGAACCGTACGAAGAGATGATTCCGAAATGGCGTCAGCTTAACGTGTTCGAAGGTGAGCGCGTTGAACGTGGTGACGTAGTTTCCGATGGCCCAGAGTCTCCGCACGACATCCTGCGTCTGCGTGGCGTGTACGCTGTAACTCGTTACATCACTAACGAAGTACAGGACGTTTACCGTCTGCAAGGCGTTAAGATTAACGATAAGCACATCGAAGTTATCGTTCGTCAGATGCTGCGTAAAGCAACCATCGTTAATGCAGGCAGCTCCGACTTCCTGGAAGGCGAGCAGGCTGAATACTCTCGCATTAAGATCGCTAACCGCGAACTGGATGCGAACGGCAAGATCAACGTGACCTACATGCGCGATCTGCTGGGTATCACCAAAGCCTCTCTGGCAACCGAGTCCTTCATCTCCGCGGCATCGTTCCAGGAGACCACTCGAGTGCTGACCGAAGCAGCTGTTGCGGGTAAACGCGACGAACTGCGCGGCCTGAAAGAGAACGTTATCGTGGGTCGTCTGATCCCGGCCGGTACCGGTTATGCGTACCACCAGGATCGTATGCGTCGCCGTGCAGCGGGTGAAATTCCTGCGGCACCTCAGGTGACTGCTGAAGACGCTTCTGCCAGCCTGGCAGAGCTGCTGAACGCAGGCCTGGGCGGTAACGACGAGTAATCGCTCGATACGCCTGAAATAAAAAACCCGCTTCGGCGGGTTTTTTTATGCCTGAAACCGGAAAAAGACAGGTCCTCGATCGTGTTTCAGGACGATTCACCCAGCGAATATAAACAGAATGCAGCCCTGTTTACTTCACTGGAGAATCACAATGTCACGGATTTTTTTCCTTTTTAGCTTGTTCTGCATGTTCAGCCAGACTGCCTATGGTGAAACTGCTTTTCGCCAGCACTTACTGGATGAACATGGTTCCCGGCCTCTTGAAATTGCCGTTTGGTATCCGACCCGGCAGACGGGCAATCCAGAACTTGTTGGCGATAACGTTGTATTTATCGGGACGCGCGCGTTGTTGAATGCCACCCCGGACAATGACATGCACCCGCTGTTGCTGCTTTCCCATGGGTATGGCGGCAACTGGCGCAATCTGAACTGGCTGGCAAGTCTGATGGCCGCTCAGGGCTATATTGTTGCGGCGGTGAATCACCCAGGGACAACATCTGGCAATAAAAACGAGGCCGAAGCACAACGGCTTTGGCAGCGTCCCCAGGATCTCCGGCGAGTATTGGACGAACTGATTGCTTCGCCAGACATTGCCGGGAAGATCGATCCGCAGCGTATCGCGGCCATAGGGCATTCATTAGGCGGTTGGACGGTGCTGGAACTGGCTGGTGGGCGTTTTGACGCTGACCGGTTCTTACAGGATTGTAAACTGCATTCAGTATTGTCTGGCTGTAAACTGCGGCATACCTTAGGGATAGACCGGCAGGAGTCGGCGGCCCCACTGTCGAACAATGCCCGCGATCCGCGTATCAAAGCCATTGTCTCGCTCGATCTTGGCCTGGCCCGAGGCTTTTCACCCTCCAGCCTGGCGCAAATAGCGATCCCGGTTCTGATCATGTCCGCCCAGTCTGACAGCGAAGAGCTTCCTGCCAGTCTCGAGTCGGCCTATCTGGCGCGTTACATTCCTCAAAAACAGCGGCAGGACGTTAGCGTGCTGGGGGCTACGCATTTTAGCTTTATGCAATTATGCAAGCCAGGTGCCGCCGAACTTATTGAGAAGGAAAACCCGGGGGAGGGCATTGTCTGCCAGGATGGTGGCTCCGTTAGCAGAGCGGCCATCCATGCGTCGCTTGGCCGTGAGATCGGCGAATTTGTTAATCAGGCACTAGATTTTCACCCGCTAAACGCCGGTAGTCCGTCGGGGTTGACCCGCTAAAGCGGGCAAACTCTTTATTGAAGTGGGATTTTGTTGAGAAGCCTGAGTCCAGCATGATTTGGGTCACCGGGGCGCTGGTGTTGCGCAGCAGTTTCTGAGCGTGCCTGACGCGAAACCCGTTGACCCACTGAGAGACATTGCAGCCGCAGATCTGATTTACGGCCCGTGAAAGCTGCCTTGGCGCTATCCCGGATGCTTCTCCGATGAGGCTGAGCGTAATGTCGGGATCAAGAAACAGCTTACCTTCTAAGAGGGCTTTTTCAATACGATGGTATGCCGCCGTCAGCTCCTCGTCATTGTGCTCCGCCGCAGGGTCTTTCTGAGCACTAAGCACCTCTGGTGGCGGCGCTATTTTTCCATTAAATACAATAGCTATGCCGATAAACGGCAGTAACAGTGTCTGGGATAGCGCCACCAATATCGGGGCCTGTGCACCTTCAAAGAAACGGAAATCTACCGCTATTGCTAAATCAACTGCGCCGGAAAAACAAAGGAAACACCCCGCGAAAAAAGTCATTGATGCCGCGGTGTTAGCATCGCTTATACGGCTGAAAACAAAGGTATCAACGCCCTGCCGGGATATTTTGATCAGGATGGAGCCATATCCGATAAACAAGAGCATCAATGCGGCATCTGTCATCGCTGGCGCCGCGAGATTAACGGTCAGCGCTAAAACAGGGGCAAGCCAGTGGGCGGCGTGTTTTCGCCCAGCGCGCTGCCCGTTAAAGCAGTACCAGGCCAGCGGTGGAAGAGCAATCGCGGCCAGAGACTGGAGCTGGCGCAGAATGATGGCGTCAAACGTCCACCTTAGTGCCGAAAGCAGGACCAGAATTGCACATCCCGAGAGGAAAATCGCCACATTACGGTACGCCGCATGGCGGGAAAGCAAGATCTTCAACAGCAGAAGAAAGAGAACGGTTAACGTGTAAAAAGGCAGTGGAATTGCGGGCATAGTAATCTCTGAGAATGCAGCTCAAGGCTTTATGCAGTGTTATGCCACAAAACAAGGAGAAAGGCAGATCGCAACTTTTAGCAGTAGACGTAGGTGAAAAACAAAATGCCCGCAACGCGGACATTTTGTCTGGTCAGGCTGGGCGAACTTATTTCACCAGCGGCAGACGGCGATAAAGCTCAATCATATCGGTAGCCAGATCCTGAATTACCATGGCGTTCATCAGGTGATCCTGAGAGTGAACGGTAATCAGGTTGACCGGCAGTTTGCCGGAGCCTTCATCCAGGCCAATCAGCTGGGTCTGGATTTTATGGGCGTGTTTAACGAATTCGTGTGACTCTTCCATTGCCTTCTCGGCACCCTCAAAGTCACCTTTACGCGCCAGCTGCAGAGCGGTCAGGGCCTGGCTACGTGCGCTGCCGGCATTGACCAGCAGTTCCATAATAATTGATTCTAAATCTTCCACATCTTACTCCATCATTTTCAGGGCTTTATCAAGCACCACGTCGCCCTTCATCAAACCGTAATCCATCATGTCGATAACGGCGACTTTTTTACCCAGAGGATCGGCAAGAGCCTGAAGTTTGGCCTGCTCGTATTTCACCTGCGGACCAAGCAGAACGATGTCGGCGCGTTCGATGTTCTCTTTAAACTCTGCCACGGGCACAGCCTTGATTGAGACCTCGATGCCTTTCTTTTGTGCGGCATCAACCATACGTTGAACCAGGATGCTGGTCGACATACCTGCAGCACAACACAACACGATATTTTTCATAGTTCGCTCTCAATGTCCGAAGGATACAGAGATATTTATCCGTCAGAGGGGGCGGCAACAACCGCTTTAACCCGATTGTGTGTCAGGTATCACAAAAGAAACCCTGGAAAACTGAAACCGGTTACATTTTTGCTTTTTCTCGAAGAATCAAGACAGGAATTGTGAAGGCGGAGCGGCATGAAGGAGCCTTTGCTGCCGCTCCGGTCAGTCATCTGTGCTGACCGGAGGACAGTATTGGATCGGCAGATAAGCGGCAATGGCCTGGCGGCGTTCTTACGGTAAATACCGAAACTTATCCTTCCCCTTGCAGTGTGTTACATCAGGGTTGCGCACTCCTCCCCAAAAAGTGATCCCAGTCTTTCCAGACAGGCTGTAAACCTGACTGACGGAGCACGGCGGCAACTTCCTGCGGCGTTCGGCCATCGTGCGGAGCAAACTGCTCAAGTTCCGGGTGATTATCGGCATAGCCGCCCGGCTGGGTTTTTGAAAACGCGCTGACATTATTAATCGCCAGCGGGATCACATGGTCGCGGAACCACGGTGATTCTCGGGTTGAAAGCGACAGCTCCACGTCCGGCGCAAGCAGACGGAACGCGCAGATCACCTGCACCAGCTGCTGTTCAGTCATGATTGAGGCTGGCTCTACGCCGCCGGTGCACGGGCGCAGGCGTGGGAAGGAGATAGAATATCGGCTTTGCCAGTAACGCTGCTGTAGCCAGAGCAGATGTTCAGCCAGCATAAAACAGTCGGTGCGCCAGCTGTCCGACAGCCCAATCAGCGCGCCAAGGCCAATTTTATCAATGCCCGCATGTCCCAGCCTGTCGGGTGTTTCCAGCCGCCAGAAGAAGTCCTGCTTGTTGCCTTTCAGGTGGTGCTGGGCGTAGGTTGCCGGATGGTATGTTTCCTGGTAAACCATCACGCCATCAAGCCCGAGAGTCTTGAGTTCGGCATACTCATGCTCGTCCAGCGGCTGAACTTCCATGTGCAGCGAACTAAAGCGGCTGCGGATAGCCGGCAAATGCTGGCGGAAATAATCCATGCCGACTTTCGTCTGATGTTCGCCGGTGACCAACAAAAGGTGTTCAAAACCCAGCGCCCGAATTGCCTCGCATTCACGCTCAATCTCCGCTTCATCCAGCGTTTTGCGTTTCAGCTTATTGCTCATGGAAAAGCCGCAATAGGTACAGTCGTTGGCGCACAGATTAGAAAGATAGAGCGGCACGTAAAAACTGACTGTATTTCCGAAGCGCTGGCGCGTAAGCTGCTGCGCCCGCTGGGCAAGAGGCTCCAGATAGCGGCTGGCCGCGGGGGATAGCAAAGCCATTAAATCCTCCCGCGTCAGGCGGGGTGAATGAAGTGCCCGTTCGACGTCCGCCGCCGTCTTACCGTTAATACTCAGGGTGATATCGTCCCAGTCCAGCTGCCGCCAGTGGTCGGTAAAGGTGTCTGCCATCAGGCATTCTCCTCGCTAAACTGCAGGAAGCTAGTTAGCGGGCTGGAGGCTTGCGCCTGCTGGTGGCGTGAACCTAACCCGGCCTGTGCCGCAATACTCCCGGCCTCAACGGCCAGACGAAACGCCTGAGCCATTTGCACGGGGTCACGGGCGACCGCAATGGCAGTATTTACCAGCACGGCAGAGGCACCCATTTCCAACGCTTCGGCCGCATGACTTGGGGCTCCGATCCCGGCATCTACGACAACCGGCACGCGGGATTGCTCAATGATGATTTCCAGCAGCGCGCGGGTTTGCAAACCCTGATTTGAACCAATCGGAGCGCCGAGCGGCATCACGGCCGCGCAGCCGGCTTCTTCCAGGCGTTTGCACAACACCGGATCGGCACCGCAGTAAGGCAGCACCACGAATCCCAGTTTCACCAGGGCTTCAGCGGCTTTCAGCGTTTCAATCGGGTCCGGAAGTAAATAGCGGGCGTCAGGATGAATTTCCAGCTTAACCCAGTGCGTTCCCAGCGCTTCGCGGGCAAGCTGAGCCGCAAAAATAGCTTCTTCCGCCGTTTTCGCCCCGGAAGTATTGGGCAGAAGATGGACACCAGCCTGTTGCAGCGGCAGCAGGATGTCATCGCTGTGGCCACGCAGGTCGACGCGTTTCATCGCCATGGTGACAAGCTGTGAGCCAGAAGTGCGAATCGCGTCGATCATCACCTGGCTGGAAGAGAATTTTCCTGTGCCGGTGAACAGGCGAGAGGAAAAGGTTTTATCGGCAATCTGTAACATATCAGCCCCCGGCAATTGCCTGAAACAGCAGAATGGTGTCGCCCTCGCGAAGCAGATAACTGCTCCACTGTTCGCGCGGGATAATGGTTTGGTTAACGGCCAGCGCCGCGCCAGCTTTGCCCTGATCCAGCTGGGCCAGAAGGGCGGCGAGCGTCAGGCCGGGAGTCAACTCCAGAGGTTCATCGTTAAACTGAATGTGCATCGTGACCTCCGCAGACCGGGCAGGTGGCTGATTTTTGCATCGTCAGCGTGCGCCAGCTGTGCTGCCGGGCGTCAAATAAACGTAGAGCGCCGGTAGCAGGTGCCATCCCGGTAAGCAATTTGATGGCCTCCAGCGCCTGAAGGGTGCCCATCACGCCCACGACCGGGCCGATAACGCCAGAGGTGCGGCAGTTCCGTTCAGGTTCACTCTCGTCAGGCCAGACGCAGCGGTAACAGCCATGTTCCCAGGGGGGCGTTAGCACCATCATCTGGCCGCCAAAGCCGACGGCGCTGGCGGTGATAAGTGGTTTATTTGCGGCCACGCAGGCGGCGTTTACCGCCTGACGGGTTGCCATATTGTCGCAGCAGTCCAGCACCACATCGGCCTCGCGCACGACTTTGGCCAGCGAGGTACCCGCCAGCCTTTCCGCCAGCGGAACAATTTTTACGCCTGGGTTCAGGCGCTGCAAATGCTGGTGGGCAACGGAAGATTTCGGGCGCTCAATATCCTCTGAGGTAAACAGGATTTGGCGCTGAAGGTTGCTGATATGCACCCTGTCATCGTCCGCGACGATAAGTTTGCCTACGCCCGCGGCGGCAAGATACAGGGCGGCAGGTGAACCTAAGCCGCCGAGACCGACGACCAGCGCCGTGCTGGACAGCAGTTTTTCCTGCCCTTCAATCGCCACATCTTCCAGCAAAAGCTGGCGGCTGTAGCGCATAAAATCTGCATCATTCATCGCCGGTGCCTGCCAGTTCAAGTAATTGCCTGGTTGCCGCTCGCCAGTCGGGAGCCTGCGTAATGGCGCTGACGACGGCGACGCTGCCCACGCCGGTGGCTAAGACGGCAGGCACGCGATCGATGCTTATCCCGCCGATGGCAACGGTGGAGTAATCACCCAGTGTCTGAATATGTTCTGTCAGTTTGTTCAGCCCCTGCGGGGAAGAGGGCATCTGCTTGGTTTGGGTGGGGAAGACATGGCCCAGCGCGATGTAGGACGGGTTAGCGCTTAAGGCGCGGTCCATTTCCATGTTGTCGTGGGTGGAAAGCCCCAGTCGAAGCCCGGCTTCACTTATCGCCGCCAGATTGGCGACATCCATATCCTCCTGGCCGAGATGTACGCCGTAGGCACCGTGTTTGACGGCCAGTCGCCAGTAGTCGTTGATGAACAGGCGGGCGTTGTAACGTTCACCGAGCGCAATGGCTGCCACGACGTCAGCTTCAACGTCCTCATCGCGTTTGTCTTTGATACGAAGCTGGATGGTTTTGACGCCTGCGCCGAGGAGACGCTCGATCCATTCCACGCTGTCGACGACCGGATAAAGGCCCAGTCGGCGTGACGTAGCCGGGAAAATGAGTTTGGACATTATACTTCCTCCTGTCTGAGATAAATTTCACCGCCCCGGTCGCGGAAGTGCTGAGACATATCCTCCATGCCTGCATCTATCGCCTGTTTTGCGGCGTAGTCGCGCACTTCTTGTGTGATTTTCATAGAGCAAAACTTAGGGCCGCACATGGAGCAGAAATGCGCGACTTTGCCGGATTCCTGCGGCAACGTTTCATCGTGGTAAGCGCGAGCGGTGAAGGGGTCGAGCGCCAGGTTGAACTGGTCTTCCCAGCGAAATTCAAAACGTGCCTTGGACATCGCGTTATCGCGGATTTGTGCCCCCGGATGCCCTTTAGCCAGGTCCGCGGCATGAGCGGCAATCTTGTAGGTAATCAGCCCCTGCTTAACGTCTTCTTTGTTTGGCAGACCGAGATGCTCCTTCGGCGTGACGTAGCAAAGCATCGCGCAGCCAAACCAACCGATCATGGCGGCGCCAATACCGGAGGTGAAATGGTCATAGCCCGGCGCGATATCGGTTGTGAGTGGGCCAAGAGTATAGAAAGGTGCTTCGTGGCAATGGGTCAGTTCCTCTGTCATGTTGCGGCGAATCATCTGCATCGGCACATGCCCCGGGCCTTCAATCATCACCTGGACGTCGTACTCCCAGGCAATTTTGGTCAGCTCGCCCAGCGTATGCAGTTCGGCAAACTGAGCGTCGTCGTTGGCATCCTGAATGGAGCCCGGGCGTAAGCCGTCGCCCAGGGAAAGAGAAACGTCATAGGTGGCGCAGATTTCGCAGATTTCGCGGAAGTGCTGATACAGGAAGTTTTCCTGATGATGGGACAGGCACCATTTCGCCATAATCGACCCACCCCGTGAAACGATACCGGTCAGGCGTTTCGCGGTCATCGGGACATAGCGAAGCAGCACCCCTGCGTGAATGGTAAAGTAATCCACGCCTTGCTCTGCCTGCTCCAGCAGCGTGTCGCGAAACATTTCCCAGTTCAGGTCTTCAGCGATACCGTTCGCCTTCTCCAGCGCCTGGTAGACAGGCACCGTGCCGATGGGTACCGGGCTGTTGCGCAGGATCCATTCTCGCGTTTCGTGAATGTAGCGGCCGGTTGAGAGATCCATCACCGTGTCAGCCCCCCAGCGAGTGGCCCACACCAGCTTCTCCACTTCTTCTTCAATGGAGGACGTGACCGCCGAATTGCCGATATTGGCATTGACCTTCACCAGAAAATTGCGGCCGATAATCATCGGCTCTGATTCAGGATGGTTGATATTGGCGGGAATAATCGCTCGCCCGGCAGCGACTTCATCGCGGACAAACGCCGGCGTGATATTTTCTGGCAGGCTGGCACCAAACCCTTCGCCTGGATGCTGGTGACGCAGGATGGCATCACGAATACGCTCGCGCCCCATATTTTCGCGAATAGCGATGAATTCCATCTCTGGGGTGACAATGCCTTGTCGGGCGTAATGCAGTTGGGTGACGCATTTTCCGGTTACCGCCCGGCGAGGTTTTGACTGAGTTTCAAAGCGCAATTCGTCCAGGCCGTCGTCGGCCAGACGCGCTTTTGTATAAGCCGAGCTGCGTTCATCCAGCGGTTCGCTGTCACGCCTATCGGCAATCCAGGCACTGCGTAGGGGAGATAGCCCGTTTAACACGTTTATGGCGATGTCGGGATCGCCATAGGGGCCGGAGGTATCGTAGACGGGGACCGCGTCGTTTGGCTGATATTGCGGGGCATCTTTGTTCCCGCCGGTGAGCGTCGGGCTTAGCTGGATTTCGCGCATTGGGACGCGGATATCTTCGCGTGACCCGGTCAGATAGATGCGTCGGGAGTTAGGGAAAGCGGTGCCTTCAAGCGTATTGATAAAGTGTTGGGCGGCGGCGCGCTGTTCGCGGCGGCCTGATTTTTTTTCAGATGCAGACATAGCTCATTCCAGGTTTAGTCAGGATATGGCTTGTCAGGACAACGGAAGGAGTAATGGATATGGGCCGCCCGAGAACGGGTGCACCCAAAGACAGAATTACTCTTGTTCCCTTCGCAGGTTCTAACCTGATCAGGTTCCGCGGATCCCGAATTAACGGTCTCAGCCGGTGCATAACGCACTCGGCACTCCGACAAGAATGATCCCACCTTGCGGTGGGAAAGTTGTAAATTACTCGTTAATAGCTAACAACTCAAGCTGGACTTGCCAGCCCGGCGGGATCGCTGGCGCTGCCGTCAAGGTTGTTATCGATGGCCAGGAGGACTAGCTTATCCTCAAGGGTGAAGCGGGACTCCAGGCACTCGCCAATCTCCGACAGCGCCTGCTGAAATTCGACCCAGCTGTCGCGGTCAATGGCGTTTTCCAGGTGAGAGTCGTAGAGGTCCATGATTTGCTGGGTATTAGCTTCCAGTTGAGGGTAGAGCTGTGCTGCACTTAGCAGTGGGCTGCTACCTTCCAGGTTGCCGATGATTCGTTCGTAGATACTGAAATGACCGGAAGAGAGGTAATCCACCAGACCGTGACAAAAGTTGTCTAACGCTTTTTCGTCGAGCGCGGTGTGCGATTCCTTGTTAGGCTTGATCCCGACCATGTTGTAATAGGCAACCAACAGGTGTTTACGGGCCTGCAGCCAATGGTCAACTAACTCATTACTACCACCAACGCGCTCAGTCAGATTGGCTAACTGGTTCAGCATGATTGAGACTCCGTGAGTTAAAAGATTGAACGCAAACTAACCCAAAAAAGTAAAAACTAATTGTTTATATCAGTGAACACGGGGATGTGCACCAGGTTATGGAACGTGTTATTCAAAACTTAGATCATGGTTGGTGGATAGTCAGCCATGAGCAAAAAATATGGTTGCCACAGGGTGACTTACCTCACGGTAGCGCGGCAGAATTTCAGCTTGTGGGCAGCCGTGCCCTGGATATCGGTGAGTGGGAAGGTGAACCCGTCTGGCTGATTAGAGAAAACCGCCACTCGGACATGGGCTCACTGCGCCAGCTCCTGGATCGCGATGTTGGCCTGTTCCAGCTGGCTGGGCGCGGCGTTCAACTGGCCGAGTTTTATCGCTCGCATAAGTATTGCGGTTACTGCGGCCATGAAATGCACTTCAGCAAAAGCGAATGGGCGATGCTCTGCGGGCACTGCCGGGAACGCTATTACCCGCAAATCGCCCCCTGCATTATCGTCGCCATTCGCAAGGACGATCATATCCTGCTGGCTCAGCACACTCGCCACCGCAACGGCGTTTATACCGTGCTGGCCGGATTTGTCGAAGTAGGTGAAACGCTGGAGCAGGCGGTGGCTCGTGAAGTAATGGAAGAGAGCAGCATTCAGGTGAAAAACCTGCGCTACGTGACTTCTCAGCCCTGGCCGTTCCCACAGTCGCTGATGACCGCATTTATGGCGGATTATCACAGCGGTGAAATCAACATTGACCCGAAAGAGCTGCTGGATGCGGGCTGGTATCGCTATGACCAACTGCCACTTCTGCCTCCGCCAGGCACCGTGGCGCGCCGCTTAATTGAAGATACCGTCGCCCTGTGTCGCGCGGACTATGAGTGATAGACTGCGGCGATACAGCTAAAGGAAAGGTAAAAATGACTGAACTGAAGAACGATCGTTACCTGCGCGCCCTGCAGCGCTTGCCGGTAGATATCACCCCTGTGTGGATGATGCGCCAGGCCGGGCGTTATTTACCAGAATACAAGGCAACGCGTGCTCAGGCGGGTGACTTCATGTCGCTGTGCAAAAACGCCGAGCTGGCCTGCGAAGTCACCCTGCAACCGCTGCGCCGCTATGCGCTGGATGCGGCGATCCTCTTCTCGGACATTCTGACCATTCCGGACGCGATGGGGCTTGGGCTGTACTTTGAAGCTGGCGAAGGCCCGCGCTTTAGCTCCCCCATTAAAAGCCTGGCCGATGTTCAAAAACTGCCGGTTCCCGATCCGGAAGGCGAGCTGGCTTACGTGATGAACGCGGTGCGCACCATTCGCCGCGAGCTGAAGGGGGAAGTGCCGCTGATTGGCTTCTCCGGCAGCCCGTGGACGCTGGCAACCTATATGGTGGAAGGCGGCAGCAGCAAAGCCTTCACCGTAATTAAGAAAATGATGTTTGCCGAGCCGAAGGCGCTGCACCTGTTGCTGGATAAACTGGCCCAGAGCGTGACGCTGTACCTGAACGCGCAAATTCGTGCGGGCGCGCAGTCGGTCATGATCTTTGACACCTGGGGCGGCGTGCTGAGCGGGCGTGATTACAAAGAGTTCTCACTCTACTACATGCACAAAATCGTCGATGGTTTGCTGCGTGAAAATGAGGGCCGTCGCGTGCCGGTGACGCTGTTCACCAAAGGCGGTGGGCAGTGGCTGGAAGCGATGGCGGAAACCGGCTGCGACGCGCTGGGCCTCGACTGGACGACGGACATCGCGGACGCCCGTCGTCGCGTAGGGCATAAGGTTGCGCTGCAGGGCAACATGGACCCTTCTATGCTTTATGCTCCGCCGGCACGTATCGAGGAAGAAGTTGCCACCATTCTGGCTGGTTTCGGCCAGGGAGAAGGGCACGTCTTTAACCTCGGGCACGGTATTCACCAGGACGTGCCGCCGGAACATGCGGGGGTCTTTGTGGAATCAGTGCATCGCCTGTCCGCGCAATACCACCGCGCTTAAGGTCGCAAGAGATGGAGCTCGCCATACTACGGGAGCAGCAGCTGGATCTGGCCTCAAAGGTGATCCGCGAAGATCGCCTTGACCAGGATCCGCCGCGGTTGATCGCCGGGGCCGATGTCGGCTTTGAACAGGGTGGGGATGTCACCCGCGCGGCCATCGTTTTGTTGAGCTACCCCTCTCTTGAGTTGGTTGAATATCAGGTGGCAAGAATTGCCACCACCATGCCCTATATCCCCGGTTTTTTATCCTTTCGAGAATATCCCGCGCTGCTTGAGGCGTGGGGCATGCTTTCCCGGAAACCCGATCTGGTGTTTGTGGACGGGCACGGCATCTCTCATCCCCGCCGCTTAGGTGTTGCCAGCCATTTTGGCCTGCTGGTGGACGTACCAACCATCGGCGTGGCGAAAAAGCGGCTGTGCGGGAAGTTTGAGGCACTGGACGACGAGCCCGGCGCCCGTGCAGCGTTAATGGATAAAGATGAACAACTTGCCTGGGTCTGGCGCAGTAAAAAACGCTGCAATCCCTTGTTTGTTTCTACCGGGCACCGCGTAAGCCTCGACGGCGCGTTAACCTGGGTTGAGCGCTGCATGGCCGGCTATCGCCTGCCGGAGCCGACCCGCTGGGCCGATGCCGTTGCCTCCGGACGCCCCGCTTTTAAGCGCCTGCAAGCAATCGGCAGGTGATTCAGGTAAACTGCCGCTAATTTTCCGTCTTTGAGACACCGTCATGTTACAGAACCCTATTCATTTACGCCTGGAGAAGCTGGAAAGCTGGCAGCACGTCACCTTTATGGCCTCTTTGTGTGAGCGTATGTACCCGAACTACGCCATGTTTTGCCAGCAAACCGGTTTTGGCGATCCTCAGCTTTATCGCAAGATCCTTGACCTGATTTGGGAAACCCAAACGGTGAAAGACGCCAAAGTGAACTTTGATAGTCAGTTAGAGAAACTTGAAGAGGCAATTCCTGCGGCTGGCGACTATGATATCTACGGTGTCTATCCGGCGATTGACGCGTGCGTGGCGTTGAGTGAACTTATTCACTCGCGTCTCTCGGGTGAAACGCTGGAGCACGCAATCGAAGTCAGTAAATGTTCAATCACTTCGGTGGCGATGCTGGAAATGACTCAGGCCGGTCGTGAAATGACCGACGAGGAGTTGAGAGCAAACCCGGCGGTAGAAGAAGAATGGGACATTCAGTGGGAGATTTTCCGGCTGCTGGCGGACTGCGAAGAACGCGATATTGAGCTCATTAAAGGGCTTCGTGCTGACCTCCGAGAGGCTGGCATCAGTAATATCGGTATAAATTTGCAGCAGTAAGACAGTAAAACGTGACATACAGTCTGATTTGTCCTCCCTGGAGGCTTCCAATTAACCCCCCGTCTGGTCTACATTTGTGGGGCGAATAAAAGTGGCTATCGGTGCGTGTATGCAGGAGAGTGCTTTTTGGGCATTTCCGTCGCACTCGATGCTTAGCAAGCGATAAACACATTGTAAGGATAACTTATGAACAAGACTCAACTGATTGATGTAATTGCTGACAAGGCTGACCTGTCTAAAGCACAGGCTAAAGCTGCTCTGGAATCCACTCTGGCTGCAATTACTGAGTCTCTGAAAGAAGGTGATGCTGTACAACTGGTTGGTTTCGGTACCTTCAAAGTGAACCACCGTGCTGAGCGCACTGGCCGCAACCCGCAGACCGGTAAAGAAATCAAAATTGCTGCTGCTAACGTGCCGGCATTTGTTTCTGGTAAAGCACTGAAAGACGCGGTTAAGTAAGTTAACGCGTGTCAGTGAACAGTTTTAACAGAGGGGCGTTTACGCCCCTTTTGTCCGTCTGGCGTCCGCTACTGGCGCTGGCGGGTGCACTGGTGCTCACGGCATGCAGCAGCAATAAACTCCCTCCTTTTACCGCTACCGGTTATGTTGCCGATCAGGGCGTGGTGCGCATCTGGCGAAAAGACAATGCCGATGAGTCCACCCACATACTTACCGCATTTAGTCCGTGGCAGCACGGCGCAACCACCACCGGTGAATACCGCTGGCAGGGCGACAAACTGACCTTTATCGAACTCAATATTCAGGGCAAGCAGCCGGAGCATGTCAAAGTCCGCTTTGATGACCACGGCGAACTAAGCTTTATGCAGCGGGAAGTGAATAGCCAGAAGCAGCAGCTTTCTAACGATCAGGTGGCTTTGTACCAGTTCAACGCCAATCGTATTCGTGAGACCAGCGAAGCGCTGCGCATTGGCCACGTTGTGCTGCGCCAGGGGCGCTGGCACCAGAACGGCACGGTAACGACCTGCGAAGGTGAAACGTTATCACCGAAGCTTGATAGCGCCTCCCTGAGCCATATAGCTCGCCGCCAGAGCCACTCATCCCTCGACGTCAGCATTGCCTGGCTGGAAGCCCCGGAAGGCTCACAGCTGTTGCTGGTGGCGAACCAGAACTTCTGCAGCTGGCAGCCTAAGCCTGGCGATTTCTAGGCATAAAAAAACCGCCACGAGGGCGGTTTAATCTGTTTTGTCGAGCTTACTTCACGTTTTCACGCGCAATGGCACGATAACCGATATCCGTGCGGCTGAAGCTACCATCCCAGTGAATATCTTTTTTCAGCTCCAGCGCGCGCTGTTGAGCTTTGGCAACCGTCTCTCCTAACGCAGTCACGCATAGTACGCGCCCGCCGTTGGTGAGCACGCGGTCATCTTCACTGAGCTTAGTCCCTGCGTGGAAGACCTTGCCATCGGCCACTTCTTCCAGCGGCAGGCCGTGGATAACGTCGCCGTTGCGATAATCGGCCGGATATCCGCCCGCCGCTAGCACGATGCCCAGGGCCGGACGTTCATCCCACTTAGAGTCTTTCTCATCAAGTTTGCCGTCACAGGCGGCGAGGCACAGCTCGACCAGGTCTGACTGCAGGCGCAGCATGATGGGCTGGGTTTCCGGGTCACCAAAGCGGCAGTTGAACTCAATCACCTTCGGATTGCCCTGCTTGTCAATCATTAGCCCGGCGTACAGGAAGCCCGTGTAGGTATTACCCTCGGCAGCCATACCGCGTACGGTAGGCCAAATCACGCGCTCCATGGTGCGCTGATGGACTTCGTCGGTCACAACCGGGGCGGGAGAGTAAGCGCCCATGCCGCCGGTGTTCGGGCCTGTATCGCCGTCGCCAACGCGCTTATGATCCTGGCTGGTGGCCATCGGTAGTACATGTTCGCCATCAACCATCACAATAAAGCTGGCTTCTTCGCCGTCGAGGAACTCTTCAATAACAATGCGGTGACCCGCATCGCCAAACGCGTTCCCGGCCAGCATGTCATTGACGGCAGCTTCAGCCTCTTCCAGCGTCATCGCAACAATGACGCCTTTGCCTGCGGCCAAGCCATCGGCCTTAATTACGATGGGCGCCCCTTTCTCGCGCAGGTAAGCCAGCGCAGGCTCAACGTCGGTGAAGTTCTGGTATTCCGCAGTTGGGATATTGTGGCGAGCCAGGAAGTCTTTGGTAAAAGCCTTCGAGCCTTCCAGCTGTGCGGCGCCTTCGGTTGGCCCGAAGATCTTCAGGCCAGCGGCGCGAAAAGCATCCACCACGCCAATCACCAGCGGTGCTTCCGGGCCAACGATGGTTAAGTCGATTTTTTCGTTCTGCGCAAAACTTAGCAAGGCTTGAATATCAGTCGCGCTGATAGCCACATTCTGCAGCGCAGGCTCCAGTGCGGTACCCGCATTGCCTGGTGCAACAAATACTGTCTGCACTAAAGGTGATTGGGCCGCTTTCCAGGCCAGCGCGTGCTCGCGCCCGCCGTTACCAATAACTAAAACTTTCATCTATAAACGCTCCGGTAATTAATGGCGGAAGTGGCGCATATCGGTGAAGATCATCGCGATCCCATGCTCGTCGGCGGCGGCAATGACTTCATCATCACGGATAGAACCGCCCGGCTGGATAACGCAGCTCACGCCAGCTTCGGCTGCGGCATCAATGCCATCACGGAACGGGAAGAAGGCATCAGAAGCCATGGCAGAGCCTTTCACTTCCAGTCCTTCGTCGCTGGCCTTGATCCCGGCAATTTTGGCGGAGTAGACGCGGCTCATCTGGCCAGCACCTATCCCGATGGTCATATTGTCGCGGGCATAAACGATGGCGTTGGATTTAACGAACTTCGCCACTTTCCAGCAGAATAGTGCGTCATGCAGTTCTTGCTCTGTCGGCTGGCGTTTAGTCACCACGCGCAGGTCGCCCGCGGTAACCATACCTAAATCGCGATCCTGAACCAGCAGGCCGCCGTTCACTCGTTTGAAATCAAGGCCCGGGGCACGTTTCTGCCACTGGCCGCAAACCAGGACGCGAACGTTCTGTTTGGCCGCGGTTACCTTCAGTGCTTCTTCGCTAGCGGAAGGGGCGATAATTACCTCGACGAACTGCCGGGAAATAATGGCCTGTGCAGTTTCTGCATCCAGCTCACGGTTGAACGCGATAATGCCGCCGAAGGCAGAGGTTGGATCGGTTTTATAAGCCAGGTTATAGGCTTCGAGCACGGTACCACTGACGGCCACGCCGCAAGGGTTGGCGTGCTTAACGATAACGCAGGCCGGTTCGTCGAACTCTTTCACGCACTCCAGTGCCGCATCGGTATCCGCAATATTGTTATAGGAGAGCGCTTTGCCCTGAACCTGGGTCGCGGTTGCCACGGACGCTTCTTTAATTTCTTCTTCTATATAGAAGGCTGCCTGCTGGTGGCTGTTTTCGCCATAGCGCATATCCTGCTTCTTAATGAAGTTCAGATTCAGCGTGCGTGGGAAGCGGCCGGCAGGATCCTTGCTTTCGCCATGGTAAGCCGGGACCAGACTACCGAAGTAGTTAGCGATCATGCTGTCGTATGCGGCGGTATGCTCGAACGCCTTGATCGCCAGATCGAAGCGGGTTTCCAGCGTCAGGGATCCTTCGTTAGCGTCCAGCTCGGCAACGATCGCCTGGTAGTCACTGCTTTTTACTACGATCGCGACATCTTTATGGTTCTTGGCTGCGGAGCGAACCATGGTTGGACCGCCGATATCGATGTTCTCAACCGCATCTTCTAAAGAGCAGCCTTCGCGGGCAACGGTCTGGGCAAACGGATAAAGGTTAACGACGACCATATCAATAGGAGAGATGGCGTGCTCCGCCATAATGGCATCGTCCTGACCGCGACGGCCCAGAATGCCGCCGTGAACTTTCGGGTGCAGCGTTTTGACGCGTCCGTCCATCATCTCTGGAAAACCGGTGTAGTCGGAGACTTCGGTTACCGGCAGGTTTGCTTCAGCCAGCAGGCGAGCGGTTCCGCCGGTGGACAGCAGCTCCACTCCACGCTGGGAGAGGGCCTGAGCGAATTCGACGATACCGGCTTTGTCAGAAACACTGAGCAGTGCGCGGCGTACAGGACGACGTTGTGACATGGTTTTATCCCTTGGCTTTGGTTCGCATATAGAAGAGCGTTAGCTGAATTTTAGTCTTCACCTTAGTTCTGGCGGGGCAGAAAAGGGAAATTAAGGAAAAGAAGAGACAAAAACTCAGCTAACGCCCCCATCGGGGGTGTCCATTTTATCGCGGTGCATTGTAGCGAAAACGTTTGCGTCACGCTCGCGAATTTTAAGTTCAAATCCGGATTGTGGATAAGTCTGTGTGCAAAAGGGTATAAGGCGGGGTTTTGCTGTGGAATGCAGCAGTCAGTCATTTTTCTGTCATTTTAGTGTTGCAGCGCCGGGAGAACTCCCTATAATGCGCCTCCATCGACACGGAACATGTGAACAACATCACAGAGTAACGGTGAAGATGAGAGTGAAAAATCCTGAAATTAAGGATTGACTCTGAAAGAGGAAAGCGTATTATACGCCACCTCGAGTTAGCAAGCGAAAGCGACTGACTCACTGCTCTTTAACAATTTATCAGACAATCTGTGTGGGCACTCGCAGGATTGATATCTCAGCATCTTAGGATGCAAACAAATATCAAGTCTTGAAGAGTGACTACTGATTTTATAAACAGTTTTAATTCTTTGAGCATCAAACACTTTTAAATTGAAGAGTTTGATCATGGCTCAGATTGAACGCTGGCGGCAGGCCTAACACATGCAAGTCGAGCGGTAGCACGGGGAGCTTGCTCCTGGGTGACGAGCGGCGGACGGGTGAGTAATGTCTGGGGATCTGCCTGATGGAGGGGGATAACTACTGGAAACGGTAGCTAATACCGCATAACGTCGCAAGACCAAAGAGGGGGACCTTCGGGCCTCTTGCCATCAGATGAACCCAGATGGGATTAGCTAGTAGGTGGGGTAATGGCTCACCTAGGCGACGATCCCTAGCTGGTCTGAGAGGATGACCAGCCACACTGGAACTGAGACACGGTCCAGACTCCTACGGGAGGCAGCAGTGGGGAATATTGCACAATGGGCGCAAGCCTGATGCAGCCATGCCGCGTGTATGAAGAAGGCCTTCGGGTTGTAAAGTACTTTCAGCGAGGAGGAAGGCATTAAGGTTAATAACCTTAGTGATTGACGTTACTCGCAGAAGAAGCACCGGCTAACTCCGTGCCAGCAGCCGCGGTAATACGGAGGGTGCAAGCGTTAATCGGAATTACTGGGCGTAAAGCGCACGCAGGCGGTTTGTTAAGTCGGATGTGAAATCCCCGGGCTCAACCTGGGAACTGCATTCGAAACTGGCAAGCTTGAGTCTTGTAGAGGGGGGTAGAATTCCAGGTGTAGCGGTGAAATGCGTAGAGATCTGGAGGAATACCGGTGGCGAAGGCGGCCCCCTGGACAAAGACTGACGCTCAGGTGCGAAAGCGTGGGGAGCAAACAGGATTAGATACCCTGGTAGTCCACGCCGTAAACGATGTCGACTTGGAGGTTGTGCCCTTGAGGCGTGGCTTCCGGAGCTAACGCGTTAAGTCGACCGCCTGGGGAGTACGGCCGCAAGGTTAAAACTCAAATGAATTGACGGGGGCCCGCACAAGCGGTGGAGCATGTGGTTTAATTCGATGCAACGCGAAGAACCTTACCTACTCTTGACATCCAGAGAACTTTCCAGAGATGGATTGGTGCCTTCGGGAACTCTGAGACAGGTGCTGCATGGCTGTCGTCAGCTCGTGTTGTGAAATGTTGGGTTAAGTCCCGCAACGAGCGCAACCCTTATCCTTTGTTGCCAGCGGTTCGGCCGGGAACTCAAAGGAGACTGCCAGTGATAAACTGGAGGAAGGTGGGGATGACGTCAAGTCATCATGGCCCTTACGAGTAGGGCTACACACGTGCTACAATGGCGCATACAAAGAGAAGCGACCTCGCGAGAGCAAGCGGACCTCATAAAGTGCGTCGTAGTCCGGATTGGAGTCTGCAACTCGACTCCATGAAGTCGGAATCGCTAGTAATCGTAGATCAGAATGCTACGGTGAATACGTTCCCGGGCCTTGTACACACCGCCCGTCACACCATGGGAGTGGGTTGCAAAAGAAGTAGGTAGCTTAACCTTCGGGAGGGCGCTTACCACTTTGTGATTCATGACTGGGGTGAAGTCGTAACAAGGTAACCGTAGGGGAACCTGCGGTTGGATCACCTCCTTACCTAATAGATACAACCCGCGTAGTGCTCACACAGATTGTCTGATAGATGTAGAGAAGCAAGGCGTCTTGCGATTGAGACTTCAGTGTCCCCTTCGTCTAGAGGCCCAGGACACCGCCCTTTCACGGCGGTAACAGGGGTTCGAATCCCCTAGGGGACGCCACTTGCTGGTATGTAAGTGAAAGTTGCGTGCCGTTATATCTCAAAACTGACTTGAAAGAGTCACGTTTGAGATATTTGCTCTTTAACAATCCGGAACAAGCTGAAAATTGAAACGACATGTCGTCTCGTTCTTCCGTAATAAAGAATGAGGTTAAGACATGTTCGAGTCTCTCAAATTTTCATAATCTGAAGCGAAACATCTTCGGGTTGTGAGGTTAAGCGACTAAGCGTACACGGTGGATGCCCTGGCAGTCAGAGGCGATGAAGGACGTGCTAATCTGCGATAAGCGTCGGTAAGGTGATATGAACCGTTATAGCCGGCGATTTCCGAATGGGGAAACCCAGTGTGATTCGTCACACTATCATTGCGTGAATACATAGCGTAATGAAGCGAACCGGGGGAACTGAAACATCTAAGTACCCCGAGGAAAAGAAATCAACCGAGATTCCCCCAGTAGCGGCGAGCGAACGGGGAGCAGCCCAGAACCTGAATCAGTTTGTGTGTTAGTGGAAGCGTCTGGAAAGTCGCAGGGTACAGGGTGATACTCCCGTACACTAAAATGCACATACTGTGAGTTCGAAGAGTAGGGCGGGACACGTGGTATCCTGTCTGAATATGGGGGGACCATCCTCCAAGGCTAAATACTCCTGACTGACCGATAGTGAACCAGTACCGTGAGGGAAAGGCGAAAAGAACCCCGGCGAGGGGAGTGAAAAAGAACCTGAAACCGTGTACGTACAAGCAGTGGGAGCCTCTTTATGGGGTGACTGCGTACCTTTTGTATAATGGGTCAGCGACTTATATTCTGTAGCAAGGTTAACCGTATAGGGGAGCCGCAGGGAAACCGAGTCTTAACTGGGCGTTAAGTTGCAGGGTATAGACCCGAAACCCGGTGATCTAGCCATGGGCAGGTTGAAGGTTGGGTAACACTAACTGGAGGACCGAACCGACTAATGTTGAAAAATTAGCGGATGACTTGTGGCTGGGGGTGAAAGGCCAATCAAACCGGGAGATAGCTGGTTCTCCCCGAAAGCTATTTAGGTAGCGCCTCGTGAACTCATCTTCGGGGGTAGAGCACTGTTTCGGCTAGGGGGCCATCCCGGCTTACCAACCCGATGCAAACTACGAATACCGAAGAATGTTATCACGGGAGACACACGGCGGGTGCTAACGTCCGTCGTGAAGAGGGAAACAACCCAGACCGCCAGCTAAGGTCCCAAAGTCATGGTTAAGTGGGAAACGATGTGGGAAGGCACAGACAGCCAGGATGTTGGCTTAGAAGCAGCCATCATTTAAAGAAAGCGTAATAGCTCACTGGTCGAGTCGGCCTGCGCGGAAGATGTAACGGGGCTAAACCATGCACCGAAGCTGCGGCAGCGACACTATGTGTTGTTGGGTAGGGGAGCGTTCTGTAAGCCGTTGAAGGTGAACTGTGAGGTTTGCTGGAGGTATCAGAAGTGCGAATGCTGACATAAGTAACGATAAAGCGGGTGAAAAGCCCGCTCGCCGGAAGACCAAGGGTTCCTGTCCAACGTTAATCGGGGCAGGGTGAGTCGACCCCTAAGGCGAGGCCGAAAGGCGTAGTCGATGGGAAACAGGTTAATATTCCTGTACTTGGTGTTACTGCGAAGGGGGGACGGAGAAGGCTATGTTAGCCGGGCGACGGTTGTCCCGGTTTAAGCATGTAGGCGGGAAGTTTAGGTAAATCCGGACTTCTGTTAACGCTGAGGTGTGACGACGAGGCACTACGGTGCTGAAGTAACAAATGCCCTGCTTCCAGGAAAAGCCTCTAAGCATCAGGTAACATTAAATCGTACCCCAAACCGACACAGGTGGTCAGGTAGAGAATACCAAGGCGCTTGAGAGAACTCGGGTGAAGGAACTAGGCAAAATGGTGCCGTAACTTCGGGAGAAGGCACGCTGTCGGTAAGTGAAACCCCTCGCGGGTGGAGCTGAAGGCAGTCGAAGATACCAGCTGGCTGCAACTGTTTATTAAAAACACAGCACTGTGCAAACACGAAAGTGGACGTATACGGTGTGACGCCTGCCCGGTGCCGGAAGGTTAATTGATGGGGTTATCCGCAAGGAGAAGCTCTTGATCGAAGCCCCGGTAAACGGCGGCCGTAACTATAACGGTCCTAAGGTAGCGAAATTCCTTGTCGGGTAAGTTCCGACCTGCACGAATGGCGTAATGATGGCCAGGCTGTCTCCACCCGAGACTCAGTGAAATTGAAATCGCTGTGAAGATGCAGTGTACCCGCGGCAAGACGGAAAGACCCCGTGAACCTTTACTATAGCTTGACACTGAACATTGAGCCTTGATGTGTAGGATAGGTGGGAGGCTTTGAAGCGTGGACGCCAGTCTGCGTGGAGCCAACCTTGAAATACCACCCTTTAATGTTTGATGTTCTAACGTAGACCCGTAATCCGGGTTGCGGACAGTGTCTGGTGGGTAGTTTGACTGGGGCGGTCTCCTCCTAAAGCGTAACGGAGGAGCACGAAGGTTAGCTAATCACGGTCGGACATCGTGAGGTTAGTGCAAAGGCATAAGCTAGCTTGACTGCGAGAGTGACGGCTCGAGCAGGTGCGAAAGCAGGTCTTAGTGATCCGGTGGTTCTGAATGGAAGGGCCATCGCTCAACGGATAAAAGGTACTCCGGGGATAACAGGCTGATACCGCCCAAGAGTTCATATCGACGGCGGTGTTTGGCACCTCGATGTCGGCTCATCACATCCTGGGGCTGAAGTAGGTCCCAAGGGTATGGCTGTTCGCCATTTAAAGTGGTACGCGAGCTGGGTTTAGAACGTCGTGAGACAGTTCGGTCCCTATCTGCCGTGGGCGCTGGAGAATTGAGGGGGGCTGCTCCTAGTACGAGAGGACCGGAGTGGACGCATCACTGGTGTTCGGGTTGTCATGCCAATGGCATTGCCCGGTAGCTAAATGCGGAAAAGATAAGCGCTGAAAGCATCTAAGCGCGAAACTTGCCCCGAGATGAGTTCTCCCTGACTCCTTGAGAGTCCTGAAGGAACGTTGAAGACTACGACGTTGATAGGCTGGGTGTGTAAGCGTAGCGATACGTTGAGCTAACCAGTACTAATGATCCGTGAGGCTTAACCTTACAACACCGAAGGTGTTTTTAGAGAGAGATTTTCAGCTTAGTTCAGGATTATATTGATGGTCACGAAGTGACGGTCAATAACAGAATTTGCCTGGCGGCCGTAGCGCGGTGGTCCCACCTGACCCCATGCCGAACTCAGAAGTGAAACGCCGTAGCGCCGATGGTAGTGTGGGGTCTCCCCATGCGAGAGTAGGGAACTGCCAGGCATCAAATTAGCAGTAATGGTCAGTAATACGAGGCAGTTCACTACTCTCAGAGAGTAGGACTGACGAACCGAAAGGTGAGTCTGAACGCTGCGAAGCAGCGGCCCGTAGGGTGAACGGAAGTTCATCAACTGCCAGGCATCAAATTAAGCAGTAAACCGGGGCAACAAACCGGTAGTTGTAGAAAAATTCGGTGGAGCGGTAGTTCAGTCGGTTAGAATACCTGCCTGTCACGCAGGGGGTCGCGGGTTCGAGTCCCGTCCGTTCCGCCACTTATTAAAATTAAGCCTGCTATCTAAGCAGGCTTAATAGTAACAAAATTTAGGGGCGTAGCTCAGTTGGTAGAGCACCGGTCTCCAAAACCGGGTGTCGCGAGTTCGAGTCTCTCCGCCCCTGCCATATATAATCCTTTGCTTAGGCAAAGGATTTTTTTTATCCAAAATTCCTCTCCTTTAAGTTCTTTGCTACCAAAAGCGCATTACTGCGCTGTTAATGGTGTTTTCAATAATTCTTTAATAATGCTGTGTTTGTCCGTGTTTTGTAGCCAAACGGCATACAACGGTCTGGACAGGGTTGTGCTTTCAGGGACAGGCCAGATCCCTGGCTGCTCTTTTGCCCATTCAATCGGCAGGAAGGTACAACCGTTCAGTTCAGGTATAAGCTTGCAGGCTACTTTTGCTGAACTGGTGGTCAACACCGGAATATCATCACTTCCAATAAGCTCGGCTTCATGTTGGTGAAAATCTGCGCCCCACTCGATGCGTAAATAGTTGAGTGAAGCTTTACGACTTTCTGCGGTAGGGCCATAAAGCCCCATGCTGAAGTAACCGAGCAACTGGCTGGAGAACTCATCCATTTTGGGCGCTTCAGTTGTGAGTAGTAAGTCCAACTGACGCTCATGAAGCTGTTTCACGAGTGACTGGCGTTGTGCAATTCGTGCTTCGAATTGCAGGCCGTTATGCTGTTGATAAAGCGCAATTAGCCATTCAGAAAGCATGCATTCCCAAAGTGAAGCGCTGGCGCCAAGCGTTAACTGATTGTGCTGGGAAGTGTGCGATACCTCTTTTTTCGCCGCTAACCACGTATTCATCAGGTTTTCTGCGTAGGGCAACAGGCGCTCTCCGGCAGTTGTCAGCCGTATGTTATTGCGGTGGCGGGTAAAAAGGTTTACGCCAAGCTGATTTTCGAGCTGTCGGATGCGGAAGCTGACCGCAGACTGCGTCAAATAAAGTGCTTCTGCAGCACGACCAAAATGCCGTGTTCTGCTAACTTCCAGGAAGGTTTTAAGTAATTCGGTGTCCACGCCTTACTCCAAAAAATAATTTGTCGTTATGATTTAAATGTTTTGTTTTACACTCTGTCAAGCGTAACTAATACTCCGCGCCATAAATAGCTCGGCCAAGAAAATCAGGAGCGTGTAGGATGGCGGAAAGCTTTACGACGACTAATCGGTTTTTCGACAATAAACATTATCCACGTGGGTTTGCTCGCCATGGTGATTTCACCATCAAAGAGGCACAGCTGTTAGAACGGCATGGTTTTGCGTTCAATGAGCTGGATCTCGGCAAGCGCGAACCAGGCACTGAAGAAGAAGTGCAGTTTGTTGCCGTATGCCGTGGTGTGCGCGAGCCTGCTACTGAAGCGGAACGCGTCTGGAGCAAGTACATGGCGCGTATCAAGCGTCCAAAACGTTTTCATACCCTGTCCGGTGGCAAACCGCAGATGGATACGGTTGAAGACTACAGCGATAGTGATGATTAAAAAATGGGGCGAAAGCCCCATTTTTTATTCTGCAAGCCGGTGTAAATGCAGGAGCAGCCGATCAATCGTTCGATAGCTGAGGGCTTCCTGGAGATGTGCCCGGGTAATACACTCGCAATGCTCGATATCCGCGATGGTACGGGAGACTTTCAGAAGGCGCTGCCATGCTCTGACAGACAGGCCCAGCTTGAGTAATGTTTCCTCCAGCCAAATTGCATCATTCGGCACAAGCGCACAGTGTTCACGGATCTCATGGTTACTGAGTCGGGCATTGAGCCTGCTTTGCCGGAAAAATTGCCGGTCACGTGTCTCAATTACCCTCGCTCTTATTACCTCGCTCTTTTCTTCGTGATGGCTGGTTTGGCTTAGCATTCCTGCAGGGAGAAGCGGGATATCCACGGAGAGATCGAAGCGGTCGAGAAAAGGGCCAGAGAGCCGGTTCATATAGCGTAAGGTCTGCTGGGGCGTGGCGCGATTGTGCTTGCCTTCATAGTGCCCTGTGGGGCTGGGGTTCATCGCCGCTATAAGCTGAAAATCTGCGGGGTAGGTAATTTTTGCCCGGGTGCGAGAGATATGAATCTCACCCGATTCAATGGGTTCCCTGAGAGAGTCCAGCACGCGGCGTTCAAACTCAGGTAATTCATCCAGAAATAACACGCCGTTGTGCGCCAGCGAAATTTCCCCTGGCTGTGGGATAGCTCCTCCACCCACGACGGACATTAGAGAAGCGCTATGATGGGGAGCCCTGAATGGACGCTGACGCCAGTGGCGATGAAGATGCGAGGATTGTACCAGGCTCAGAATGGCTGCGCTCTGTAGCGCTTCAGCATCGTTCAAAGGAGGAAGAAGCGTATTGAGCCGGCTCGCCAGCATGGTTTTTCCCGTTCCCGGAGGACCTATCAGCAAGAGGTTATGCCCGCCAGCTGCCGCAATTTCCAGCGCTCGTTTCCCCTGACTTTGCCCAATAATCTCGTTCATGTCTTCCACGTTATCGGCTTGCCACAGGGCAGGGCTAACCGGAGGGCGGAGATCGTGCTTTCCTTCCAGCCAGGCACATACCTCGGTCAGATGTGCGGCCACAAAGCATCCCGGTTTAGCTATCAGGCCAACCTCTTCCTCATTTTCTGCTGCAACCACGACTTCTCGCCCTGCTTTCAGAGCTTCCATCGCGGATGATATGGCCCCGGAAACCCCACGTAACTCCCCCGTCAGGGCAAGCTCCCCGATGAACTCGAGCTGGGCCAGCTTAGAGGGATTGAGCTGCTCAGAGGCAACCAGCAGCGCCAGAGCAATAGGTAAATCGTATCTTCCACCTTCTTTAGGCAGGTCTGCCGGGGCAAGGTTAATGGTGATTTTACGGGCCGGAAACGTGTAGCCGCTATTGATTAACGCACTTCTGACCCGATCCCGGGCTTCTCTCACGGTGGTTTCAGGCAAGCCGACAAGCGTCAGCCCAGGTAAACCTGCACTGATATGCACTTCAACCGTAACTTGAGGGGCGTGAACGCCGAGTGCTGCTCTGGTGTAGACAACCGACAGTGACATTTTTCCTCCGTGAAAAACTTCATTCTGCCGCGCCAATAAAAGATTAAATATTGTTCATTTGATGCGCTGGGAGGCCACTTCCTGATTTTTTCTCCCACTCTCTTTTTTACAGTTCTGGCTGCGAAGCCGATCGCAGAATAATAACTTTTTACTGGTATTACGTTGAAAATGGTCTCAGCAGACCAGTTTTATGAATTATTTTCACGTTCTTCTTATCCACTGAAATTAAATAGTTTTTATGCTAATTAATTTCCGCCTCGATCTTTTCGTCATAAAAAAATATTGTGCTTCACGTCAACTCTGTGATAACTCTGTAGGCATTACTTCGAACTAGACGTTAGAACATACAGAAAATGACAGCCCTTCTACGAGTGATTAGCCTGGTCGTGATTAGCGTGGTGGTGATTATTATCCCACCGTGCGGGGCTGCACTTGGAGAAAGAAAGGCTTAAAAATCAAGCCTGAATCGAAAAGAACCCCCGCACCGAAAGGTCCGGGGGTTTTTTGTTGACTGAAGAATGTGAAGCGAGGAACAGAGTATGTGTTGCAGAATAAAATGCTGTTTCTCCGGTAATGAGGCGGGGAACTAACTATGAATGGTGCACAGTGGGTAGTACATGCGTTGCGAGCGCAGGGTGTTGAAACAGTTTTCGGTTATCCAGGCGGCGCGATTATGCCGGTGTACGATGCGTTGTACGACGGTGGTGTGGAACATCTACTGTGTCGCCATGAACAAGGCGCGGCAATGGCGGCCATTGGTTATGCCCGTTCAACCGGTAAAACCGGTGTGTGTATCGCCACTTCTGGCCCCGGCGCGACAAACCTGTTAACAGGCCTTGCCGACGCACTTTTAGATTCTGTTCCCGTTGTTGCCATCACCGGCCAAGTGGCGGCGCCTTTGATAGGTACTGACGCTTTCCAGGAAGTTGATGTCCTCGGTCTGTCGTTGGCTTGTACCAAACACAGCTTCCTCGTTGAATCCCTTGATGAATTGCCGCGCGTACTTGCCGAGGCATTTGAGATTGCTAACGCTGGCCGCCCGGGCCCTGTTCTGGTCGATATTCCAAAAGATATCCAGTTGGCTATCGGTGAGCCTGAGGCCTGGTTATCCGCCGTTGAAGATGATGCAGACCTGCCGTTTGCTGAATTGCATCAAGCCCGGGAGATGCTCGCTCAGGCTAAAAAACCCATGCTTTACGTTGGCGGCGGAGTTGGGATGGCGCAGGCGGTTCCGGCGCTCCGTGAGTTTATTTCTGTCACGGGTATGCCTTCTACAGTGACTCTGAAAGGACTGGGTGCAGTCCCGGCCGACCATCCGTTTTACACCGGTATGCTGGGAATGCACGGCACCAAAGCGGCAAACCTCGCTGTTCAGGAATGCGATCTGCTGTTAGCCGTTGGCGCCCGGTTCGATGACCGCGTCACCGGGAAGCTGAATACCTTTGCACCGCACGCCAAAGTTATTCATATGGATATCGATCCTGCGGAGCTGAGTAAGCTTCGTCAGGCACACGTCGCATTGCAGGGGCCGCTGAACCAGTTATTACCTGCCTTGCAACAGCCGTTGCACATTGCTTCATGGCAGCAGCATATCGCGGCCCTGAACGAAGCACACCAGTGGCGCTACGATCATCCGGGCCAGGCTATCTATGCCCCGCTGCTGCTGAAGCAGCTTTCCGAGCGCAAATCAGCAGAAGCCGTTGTGACCACCGACGTAGGCCAGCATCAGATGTGGACCGCGCAGCACATGACCTTCACGCGTCCGGAGAACTTTATCACCTCCAGCGGGCTTGGCACGATGGGCTTTGGTTTACCAGCTGCCGTTGGCGCCCAGGTTGCCAGACCCGAAGATACGGTGATCTGCGTATCCGGCGATGGCTCTTTCATGATGAACGTTCAGGAGTTGGGTACCATCAAACGCAAGCAGTTGCCGGTTAAGATCCTGCTGCTCGATAACCAACGCCTGGGCATGGTGAGACAGTGGCAGCAGCTGTTTTTTGAAGAGCGTTACAGTGAAACCACTCTGACCGACAACCCTGATTTCCTCACGCTGGCCAGCGCCTTCGGCATTCCTGGGCAGCACATCACCCGTAAAGACCAGGTAGAAGCTGCGTTAGACGCCCTGCTGAACAGCGACGGCCCGTACATGCTTCACGTCTCTATCGATGAATTCGAAAACGTCTGGCCGTTGGTACCGCCCGGTGCCAGTAATTCGCAAATGCTGGAGAAATTATCATGATGCAACATCAGCTCGCAGTGCAGGCTCGCTTCCGTCCGGAAACGTTAGAACGTGTTTTACGCGTCGTGCGCCATCGTGGCTTCCAGATCTGCGCGATGAATATGGCCGCAGCGGGGAATACCGACAATATTAATATTGAATTGACCGTTGCGAGCCTGCGGCCAGTCGAATTACTGTTTACCCAATTAAGCAAGCTGGTTGACGTTGCCTGCGTTGAAATCCAGCAACCAACATCACAACAAATCCGCGCCTGAGCGCAAAAGGAAGAGAACAATGACGACCAAGAAAGCTGATTACATCTGGTTCAATGGCGAGATGACCCCGTGGGGAGAAGCGAAAGTTCACGTAATGTCCCACGCGCTGCACTATGGTACTTCGGTCTTCGAAGGCATCCGTTGCTACGACTCGCACAAAGGGCCAGTGGTGTTCCGTCATCGTGAACACATGCAGCGCTTGCGTGATTCAGCAAAAATCTATCGCTTCCCGGTATCGCAAAGCGTGGATGAACTGATGGAAGCTTGCCGTGCGGTTATCCGTAAAAATAACCTCACCAGCGCCTACATTCGTCCTCTGGTCTTTGTTGGCGACGTAGGTATGGGCGTTAACCCGCCGGAAGGGTACACCACTGACGTGATCATTGCGGCCTTCCCGTGGGGTGCTTACCTGGGCGCAGAAGCGCTGGATCAGGGGATTGATGCAATGGTCTCTTCCTGGAACCGCGCGGCACCAAACACCATTCCAACCGCAGCGAAAGCGGGTGGTAACTACCTTTCGTCTCTGTTGGTCGGTAGCGAAGCTCGCCGCCACGGTTATCAGGAAGGGATTGCCCTCGATGTGAACGGTTTCCTGTCCGAGGGCGCGGGTGAAAACCTGTTCGAAGTGAAAGATGGCGTAATCTACACCCCGCCGTTCACCTCTTCCGCACTGCCGGGCATCACCCGTGACGCGATTATCAAACTGGCAAAAGACCTCGGCATTGAAGTGCGTGAGCAGGTGTTGTCGCGAGAGTCTCTGTACCTGGCCGATGAAGTCTTCATGTCCGGCACCGCCGCAGAAATTACCCCGGTACGTAGCGTAGACCGCATTCAGGTGGGTGAAGGCCGTTGCGGCCCGATCACCAAACGTATTCAACAGGCATTCTTTGGCTTGTTCACCGGTGAGACTGAAGACAAATGGGGCTGGTTGGATCAGGTCAACCCATAAGTCTTAAACAAAAATATAATCAGGCAGGCGGCAACTGACCGCCTGCTACCCGACAGACTGGAGTAAATAAAGCATGCCTAAGTATCGTTCCGCCACTACAACCCACGGCCGCAATATGGCGGGTGCCCGCGCGCTGTGGCGCGCAACGGGGATGACCGACGCCGATTTCGGCAAACCGATTATTGCGGTTGTAAACTCCTTTACCCAATTCGTACCGGGCCACGTTCACCTGCGCGATCTGGGTAAACTGGTTGCCGAGCAAATCGAAGCCTCCGGCGGCGTAGCGAAAGAGTTCAACACCATTGCGGTGGATGACGGTATCGCCATGGGGCACGGCGGCATGCTCTATTCCCTGCCGTCCCGCGAGCTGATTGCAGACTCGGTTGAGTACATGGTGAACGCCCACTGCGCCGATGCCATGGTTTGTATCTCCAACTGCGACAAAATCACCCCAGGGATGTTGATGGCGTCTCTTCGCCTGAATATTCCAGTGATCTTCGTTTCCGGCGGCCCGATGGAAGCCGGGAAAACCAAACTTTCCGATCAGATCATCAAGCTCGATCTGGTGGATGCGATGATTCAGGGTGCGGATCCGAAAGTTTCTGATGAGCAAAGCGAGCAGGTTGAACGTTCTGCCTGCCCGACCTGCGGCTCCTGCTCAGGGATGTTCACGGCCAACTCCATGAATTGCCTGACAGAGGCGCTGGGCCTGTCTCAGCCGGGTAACGGGTCGCTGCTGGCAACGCACGCCGACCGTAAAGAGCTGTTCCTGAATGCCGGGAAACGGATTGTTGAACTGACCAAGCGCTATTACGAGCAGGATGACGCCACCGCGCTGCCGCGCAGCATTGCCAGCAAAGCGGCATTCGAAAATGCCATGACGCTGGATATCGCCATGGGCGGTTCCACCAACACCGTTCTGCACCTACTGGCCGCCGCTCAGGAAGCTGAAATCGATTTCACCATGACCGACATTGACCAGCTGTCCCGTAAGGTTCCTCAGCTGTGTAAAGTGGCACCAAGCACCCAGAAATACCATATGGAAGACGTGCACCGCGCGGGTGGTGTGCTCGGTATTCTCGGGGAGCTGGATCGCGCCGGGCTGCTGAACCGCGAAGTGAAAAACGTGCTTGGCCTTTCCCTGCCGCAGACGCTGGAACAATACGATGTGATGTTGACCAAAGACGAAGCGGTGAAAACCATGTTCCGCGCGGGTCCGGCGGGCATTCGTACTACCCAGGCCTTCTCACAGAACTGCCGTTGGGACACCCTGGATGACGATCGTGCCGCAGGTTGTATTCGCTCACTGGAAAATGCCTACAGCAAAGATGGTGGTCTGGCCGTTCTGTACGGCAACTTCGCGGAAAACGGCTGCATTGTTAAAACCGCCGGTGTGGATGAAGGCAGCCTGGTATTCCGCGGTCCAGCCAAGGTCTATGAAAGCCAGGACGATGCGGTAGAAGCTATCCTTGGTGGAAAAGTCGTTGCCGGTGACGTGGTTGTTATTCGCTACGAAGGGCCGAAAGGTGGACCCGGTATGCAAGAGATGCTCTACCCAACAACCTTCCTGAAATCTATGGGACTGGGCAAAGCCTGCGCGCTGGTCACCGATGGCCGTTTCTCCGGTGGGACTTCAGGTCTGTCGATTGGCCACGTTTCTCCGGAAGCAGCGAGCGGCGGCAATATTGCCCTGATTGAAGACGGCGACATGATTGCCATCGATATCCCTAACCGTAGTATTCAGCTGCAGCTTACCGATCAGGAAATGGCGGCACGTCGTGAAGCTCAGGAAGCTCGCGGCGACGCCGCCTGGACGCCACGCAATCGTGAACGCCAGGTTTCCTTCGCTCTACGCGCTTACGCCAGCCTCGCCACCAGTGCGGATAAAGGCGCTGTACGTGATAAAAGCAAGCTTGGAGGCTAAATATGGCTGAGTCACAACCGTTACCCGATGCCCCCGGCGGAGCAGAGTACCTGCGCGCGGTATTGCGCGCGCCGGTTTACGAAGTCGTCCAGGTAACGCCGCTGCAGAAAATGGAAAAGCTTTCTTCGCGCCTTGATAACGTCATTTTGGTTAAGCGTGAAGATCGTCAGCCCGTTCACAGCTTCAAGCTGCGCGGTGCTTATTCGATGATTGCGGGTTTGAACAGCGAGCAAAAAGCCAGTGGTGTGATTACCGCTTCTGCGGGAAATCACGCTCAGGGCGTGGCGCTTTCGTCCACCCGGCTTGGCATTAAATCGCTGATCGTTATGCCTGTGACAACCGCGGATATCAAAGTCGACGCTGTGCGGGCCTTTGGCGGTGAAGTTTTGCTCCACGGCGCGAATTTCGATGAGGCAAAAGCCAAAGCCATCGAACTTTCTCAGCAGCAGGGTTTCACCTATGTGCCTCCGTTTGACCACCCGGCAGTTATCGCCGGGCAGGGTACGGTAGCGCTGGAGCTACTGCAGCAGGATGCGCATATCGATCGCGTCTTTGTGCCGGTTGGCGGTGGTGGCCTGGCGGCAGGCGTAGCGGTTCTGATCAAGCAGCTTATGCCGCAAATCAAGGTGATTGCGGTTGAAGCAGAGGATTCTGCCTGTCTGAAAGCGGCGCTGGAAGCCGGGAAGCCGGTTGAGCTGCCGCGCGTGGGGCTGTTTGCCGAAGGCGTGGCGGTCAAGCGTATCGGCGACGAAACGTTCCGCGTGTGCCAGGAATATCTGGATGACATCATCACCGTGGACAGCGATGCTATCTGCGCGGCGATGAAGGATTTGTTCGAAGACGTGCGCGCCGTTGCGGAGCCATCCGGCGCCCTGGCGCTGGCGGGGATGAAAAAGTACGTTCAGCAGCACAACATCCGCGGCGAACGCCTGGCGCATGTGTTGTCTGGCGCAAACGTGAATTTCCACGGGCTACGTTATGTCTCTGAGCGCTGTGAACTGGGCGAGCAGCGGGAAGCGTTGCTGGCGGTCACTATTCCGGAGCAAAAAGGCAGCTTCCTGAAGTTTTGCCAGCTGCTGGGCGGTCGCTCGGTCACCGAGTTCAACTACCGCTACGCCAGTTCTGACGATGCCTGCATTTTTGTTGGGGTGCGCCTGACGCGCGGCCTGGAAGAGCGTAAAGAGATCATCGCTCAGCTCAGCGAGGGCGGCTACGGCGTGGTCGATCTCTCTGACGACGAAATGGCGAAACTGCACGTTCGCTACATGGTGGGCGGGCGGCCTTCGAAGCCGCTGCGCGAAAGGTTGTACAGCTTTGAGTTCCCGGAATCACCGGGTGCGCTGCTGAAGTTCTTGAGCACTCTGGGGACGCACTGGAATATTTCTCTGTTCCACTACCGTAGCCACGGTACCGACTACGGGCGCGTTCTGGCGGCGTTTGAGCTGGGTGAAAATGAGCCGGATTTCGAAACCCGGCTCAACGAACTGGGTTACGAATGCCACGACGAAACCCAAAACCCGGCGTTCCGTTTCTTCCTGGCGGGTTAGTGGCTGCCGGGTAGAAGCTTCCAGAACGCGCTGATAAGCGGCTCATTGAGCCGCTTTTTTTGTACGCAAACGCCCAGTTCAAACGGCGCTTTCTCATCGTTTCGCTCCAGAACCAGCACGCGGTTGCGTACCGGTTCAGGGCTATTTTCCAGCACGATTTCAGGGATCAGTGCAACGCCACATCCCAGCGCCACCATCGACACCATGGCTTCATGGCCGGCAACGGTAGCGTAAATCACCGGGTTACTGATTTTCTGACGGCGGAACCAGAGTTCTATCCGGCGGCGAACTGGCCCTTGCTCAGGAAGAATAAACGGAATTTTGGCCCAGTCAGGTTCCGGCTGGCTGACCTGCGCCCGAACCGGGCAAGGCAAAGCGGGGGCAATCAAAGCCACGGATAAATTTTCCAGCATCGAGAAAGCCACGCCAGGCGGAAGGGATTCTGGTTTCCCGGCAATGGCGAGATCGGCTTCGTTGGAATCTACTTTTTCTACCGCATCCGCAGCGTCACCTGTGGTCAGTTTAATTTCAACGGAAGGATGTTCAGCGCGGAAGCGGTCCAGAATGGGCGGCAGATGGCTGTATGCGGCGGTCACCGAGCAAAACAGATGGAGTTCTCCGCTTAGGGAAGGCCCTTGCTGGCCGAGCGTATGGCGCATCTGCTGATATTGCAGCAGCGTGTGCTGGGCAAACTGCCGTAATTGCTCGCCGGCTTCGGTCAGCGTCACGGTGCGGTTATCACGTAAAAACAGAGGCTGCCCAAGGTCGTCCTCCAGCCGCTGAATTTGGCGTGAAAGCGTAGAGGGGCTGACGTGCATAGCGCGCGCGCTACGCCCAAAATGGCGGCTTTCGGCCAGGTGCAGAAAGGTTTTCAGATCGCGTAAATCCATGGTCATCAAGCCTCGTTTTTGCATTGCAATAATCGCAACGCGACGTTGTTAATATATCAATTTAAGCAACGCATTTCCTGTCATATAGTGGGTTCATTCTAGGCAGCACGACACGGCTGCAGAGCCCTTACAATAAGCACAACACGACACATACGGAGTTCTACGATGGCTAATTATTTCAACACTTTGAACCTGCGTCAGCAGTTAGCGCAGTTGGGTAAATGTCGCTTCATGGGGCGCGATGAATTCGCCGATGAAGCAAGCTACCTCAAAGGTAAAAAAGTCGTCATCGTCGGCTGCGGTGCTCAGGGTCTTAACCAGGGCCTGAACATGCGCGACTCCGGTCTGGATGTTTCCTATGCCCTGCGTGCTGAAGCTATCGCCGAGAAGCGTGCATCCTGGCGTAAAGCGACCGAAAACGGCTTCAAAGTTGGCACTTACGAAGAGCTGATCCCGCAGGCGGATCTGGTTGTTAACCTGACGCCAGACAAACAGCACTCCTCCGTAGTTCAGGCCGTACAGCCGATGATGAAAGACGGCGCGGCGCTGGGCTACTCCCACGGTTTCAACGTGGTAGAAGTTGGCGAAACTATCCGTAAAGACATCACCGTGGTGATGGTAGCACCGAAGTGCCCGGGCACCGAAGTGCGTGAAGAATACAAACGTGGCTTTGGTGTGCCGACTCTTATCGCGGTTCACCCTGAAAACGATCCGAAAGGCGAAGGTATGGCAATTGCCAAAGCCTGGGCGGCTGCAACCGGTGGCCACCGCGCGGGCGTGCTGGAATCTTCCTTCGTTGCTGAAGTGAAATCTGACCTGATGGGCGAGCAGACTATCCTGTGCGGCATGCTGCAGGCCGGTTCTCTGTTGTGCTTCGACAAGCTGGTGGCGGAAGGAACTGATGCTGCATATGCAGAGAAACAGATTCAGTTCGGCTGGGAAACCATCACTGAAGCGCTGAAGCAGGGCGGGATCACGCTGATGATGGACCGTCTGTCCAACCCGGCAAAAATCCGTGCCAACGCGCTGTCCGAGCAGCTGAAAACCATCATGGCTCCGCTGTTCCAGAAACACATGGATGACATCATCTCCGGTGAGTTCTCTTCCGGCATGATGGCAGACTGGGCTAACGACGATAAGAAACTGCATACCTGGCGTGAAGAGACCGGCCAGACAGCTTTCGAAACTGCGCCGCAGTTTGAAGGCAAGATTTCCGAGCAGGAATACTTCGATAAAGGTGTGCTGATGATCGCCATGGTGAAAGCTGGCGTTGAGCTGGCCTTCGAAACTATGGTTGACGCTGGCATCATCGAAGAGTCTGCATACTATGAGTCCCTGCACGAGCTGCCGCTGATTGCTAACACCATTGCTCGTAAGCGCCTGTACGAAATGAACGTGGTTATTTCTGATACCGCTGAGTACGGTAACTATCTGTTCTCCTACGCGGCGGTTCCGCTGCTGAAAGAGTTCATGACCACGCTGCAGCCGGGCGATCTGGGTAAAGAGATCCCAGCCGCTGCGGTAGACAACGCTCAGCTTCGTGACGTAAATGAGGCCATTCGCAACCACGAAATCGAAAAAGTGGGCAAAAAACTGCGTGGCTACATGACCGATATGAAACGCATCGCTGTTGCTGGCTAATATGTTTTGAATTGAAAAAGGCGCTTCGGCGCCTTTTTTTGTGCCCGCGATCTTGCCGCCTTACTTTTTATGTAATATTGTAAGTTACATGAAAATAAATAACTCCTTCTCCGCAACATTGCACATCCTGCTTCATCTGGAGCAGATGGACAAGCCGCTTACATCGGAACAAATGGCCGCCTTTATCGACGGCAATCCGGCGTTTATTCGTAAAGTGCTCGCCGGTCTGCGCGAGAACAATATCGTCTGTTCGACTAAAGGCCATCACGGCGGCTGGAGGTTGTGTCGCCGGGCCAGCGAAGTGACGCTGCTGGATATTTATCTGGCACTGGGGTCTCCGGGGCTATTTGCGCTAGGCAATCGCAGTGAAAACCCGCAATGCCTGGTGGAGCAGGGAGTCAATCGCGTGATGTCCGAGACTTTTAGTGCGGCTGAAGAGCTGGTGCTGGCACGGTTTAAAAGCCTGACATTGCAAGACATCGGCAGCGAATTTATAAGCTATTTCAATGAAAAGGGGCACGAGGAATGATTTCAACCTTAACCACAGATCTGCCAGTCTGCCTGATGATTGCCCTGGCCGCCGCCAGTATTTCGATGACCATTACGCAAACTGAACTTTTTGCAGGGTTGCGCAGCTGGACGGCAAAAAAGCATGCGATGCTGGGCCATCTCTTTCAATGCTTCTACTGCCTTAGCCATTGGGTGGTGTTTGCCGGGATGCTGATTTATCGCCCCTATTTGCTGCACAGCGGGATGCCGGTGATTGACTGGATTATGACGGCGTTTATTACCCTTACGCTGACCACCTTCGTAAACGGCATTATTTTTAAGGTGTTCCAGATGGCGGTCGGCACGCATTTGCTGAAGCATGAAGCCCAACAGACGTTACAGTCGACTAAATAAAGAAAAGGCCGGTTATCCCGGCCTTTTGCTTAGTTACGGTACAGCACCTTGATGATGTGGTAGCCGAACTGAGTGTGCAGCGGGCCGTAAGGCTCCAGCAGTGGGCAAGAAAACACCACTTTATCGAACGCAGGAACCATCTGGCCCTGACGGAACTCACCTAAATGGCCGCCTTTTTTGCCGGACGGGCAGGTAGAGTGCTTCTTCGCCAGTTTCTCGAAGTCGCCGCCATTTTTAAGCTGCTCCAGAAGGTCCAGAGCCAGTTTTTCTTCCTTTACAAGGATATGCAGTGCTGCTGCGGTTTTTGCCATGATAGTGCCTTGAGTCATGTTGATTACGCTCGCTATACTACCACGCTGTTTTTGTCCCCTCCTGACTTTCATTGAGTGACCGTATGCGTTTAAACCCTGGCCAACAACAAGCCGTCGAATTTGTCACTGGACCTTGCCTGGTTTTGGCCGGGGCGGGCTCGGGTAAAACGCGCGTTATCACCAACAAAATTGCGCATCTGATCCGTGAGAGTGGCTATCAGGCGCGCCAGATAGCGGCGGTGACCTTTACTAATAAGGCCGCCCGTGAAATGAAAGAGCGCGTTTCACAAACGCTGGGGCGCAAAGAGGCTCGCGGGTTGATGATCTCTACTTTCCACACGCTGGGGCTGGAGATTATCAAGCGTGAATATGCGGCGTTAGGGATGAAGTCTAACTTCTCACTGTTTGACGATACCGATCAGACCGCGCTGCTAAAAGAGTTAACCGAAGGTCTGTTGGAAAACGACAAAGTGCTTCTCCAGCAGCTGATTTCAACCATCTCCAACTGGAAGAACGGGTTGTTGTCCCCGGCACAGGCTGCCGCGCAGGCGAAGGGCGAGCGGGATCGCATTTTTGCCCATTGCTACGGCCTCTACGATACTCACCTGAAGTCCTGCAACGTGCTGGATTTTGACGATCTCATCTTGCTGCCAACGTTGCTGCTGCAGCGCAATGCAGAAGTTCGCGAGCGCTGGCAAAACCGTATTCGCTATCTGCTGGTGGATGAATACCAGGATACCAACACCAGCCAGTATGAACTGGTGAAACTGCTGGTTGGCACGCGGGCGCGCTTTACCGTTGTCGGTGACGATGACCAGTCTATCTATTCCTGGCGCGGGGCGAACCCGCAAAACTTGGTTCTGTTGAGCAAAGATTTTCCGGCGCTGCAGGTGATCAAGCTTGAGCAGAACTATCGCTCATCCCGCCGTATTTTGAACGCGGCCAATATTCTGATCGCCAATAATCCGCACGTTTTTGAGAAGCGCCTTTTCTCCGAGCTTGAGCACGGTGCAGAATTGAAAGTCGTGACGGCGAATCATGAAGAGCATGAGGCCGAGCGCGTCACCGGTGAGTTGATTGCTCATCACTTTATCAATAAAACCAACTACAAAGATTACGCTATTCTGTATCGCGGCAATCACCAGTCGCGGGTATTCGAAAAGATGCTGATGCAAAACCGAATCCCGTATCGTATCTCCGGTGGTACTTCATTCTTCTCTCGCCCGGAAATTAAAGATCTGCTCGCCTATTTACGCGTGTTGACGAACCCGGATGATGACAGCGCGTTTCTGCGTATTGTGAATACACCCAAGCGTGAAATTGGCCCGGCAACGCTGCAAAAACTTGGTGAGTGGGCGATGCAGCGCAATAAAGGCCTGTTTACCGCCAGCTTTGATATGGGGCTAAGCCAGACGCTAAGCGGGCGCGGTCTTGATGCTCTGCAGCGTTTTACCCACTGGCTTCGGGACGTGGCTACGCTTGCCGAGCGCGAACCGGTGGCAGCGGTACGGGATCTGATTCACGGGATCGACTACGAAAGCTGGTTGTATGAAACCTCGCCCAGCCCGAAAGCCGCCGAAATGCGTATGAAAAACGTTAACCAGCTCTTTAGCTGGATGACGGAAATGCTTGAAGGTAGCGACCTGGACGAGCCGATGACGTTAACCCAGGTGGTGACGCGTTTTACCCTCCGCGACATGATGGAGCGTGGTGAAAACGAGGAAGAAGCCGATCAGGTCCAGTTGATGACCCTGCATGCTTCGAAGGGGCTGGAATTCCCCTATGTCTATCTTGTGGGCATGGAAGAAGGAATTCTGCCGCACCAAAGCAGCATCGACGAAGATAACGTGGATGAAGAGCGACGCCTGGCTTATGTGGGGATTACCCGGGCGCAAAAAGAACTGACCTTTACGCTTTGCCGGGAGCGTCGGCAGTATGGCGAGCTGGTACGGCCTGAACCAAGCCGGTTCCTGATGGAGTTGCCGCAGGACGATTTGAGTTGGGAAACTGAACGCAAAGTGGTTTCTGCGCAAGAACGGATGCAAAAAGGGCAGAGTAATGTGGCCAATATTCGTGAGATGTTGGCCAAAGCGCGTAAAAGCTAGGTTAATTGACGCTGAGCGGCCAGTGGACGTAGCTCTGCCAGAGTTTTTCCTGTTCCAGCAGTTCGGCACCGAGAGGGTGACAGGCAAGCCAGGTATCGGGCAATGCCAAATGCAAGGTTTCGCCGTCTGCCTGCAGCTTAATCTCGGGAAGAATATCGTCCCGGCGGCGATTTGCAAAAATAATCGCCAGGCGCAACAGGCGGCAAAGCCTTTCCGCCACGCGTGGCGGAACCGCATTTTGCTGGTGGAGCGAAGAGAGATCCACAGGGTTGGTCTGGTTGAGCAGCAGCGTTGCCAACAATTTTTTCTGCGCCGGCGTGTATCCCGGTAAATCCAGGTTTCTCACCAGATACGCCGCATGCTGAGGAGCATGTTTAAAATCGATACTTAAGCCAATTTCATGCAGCAGGGCGCTACTCGCCAGCATCTGTTGACTGAGTGGATCCAGCCCCCACGGCTCTGCTATTTGCGAAGCAAAATTCTGCGCAAGCTGTTCCACACGAGCCGCCTGGCTAGTGTCCACCATAAAGCGGCGCTGAACGTTGCGCAGCGTTCGCTGGCGAATTTCCTGGTCAACCGCAAGATGCAGCATCCCATAAACCAAACCTTCGCGCAGCGCGCCCCCGGCAAGCGTCATGCATTCAATGCCGAGCTGTTCGAAGATAGCGATGAGAATGGCCAGACCGCTGGGGAAAACCAGCGCCCGCTCCAGGGTGAGGCCTTCAATTTCCAGCTCTTCCAGCCGACCGCACTGAATAGCCCGCTGTTTTAGCTGCTGAAGTTTTGCCAGGGTAATGCGTTCATCCATCCCCTGCGCCATCATGATTTCCTGCAGCGCCTGCACGGTACCTGAAGCGCCGACACAAATCTTCCAGCCGTGGTTTTTAAGCTCGGCAATGACCGGGCTGAGCACTTCCGCCGCCGCCTCTTCCGCCGCCGCGAAGTTTTCCTGAGCAAGATTTCTGTCGCTAAAGAAACGCTCCAGCCACGTGACACAACCCATTGAGAGGCTGAATAACGAGGTCGTCTGCGCGCCGGTGCCCGTCACCAGTTCAGTACTGGCCCCACCGATATCGACCACCAGACGGCGATCGTCTCCGCCGGTGGTGTGGGCAACGCCCTGATAAATCAGACGGGCTTCTTCTTCACCGCGAATAACCTGTACCGGGCAGCCAAGGATTTGCTGTGCTTTTTGCAAAAAAACATCGGCATTAACGGCGAGACGCAGCGTGGCTGTTGCCACAACACGAATCTGATTCTGAGGGATATCCTGAAGACGTTCAGCAAATAAGCGCAGGCATTGCCAGCCGCGTTCCATGGCTTCCGGGGAGAGAACGCACTCGCTGTTGAGGCCAGCAGCGAGGCGAACTTTTCGCTTAATGCGGGTCAGGGTTTGTATACTTCCTGCCACCTCACGCACAACCAACATATGAAAACTGTTAGAACCCAGATCAATTGCTGCATAGAGTGAGGCGGTACTAAGCATAGATTTTTTTAACCTGCGCGACGACGATTACCACGAGGAGCACCACCGCGGCGTGGACCGTTGCCTGGGCGGCTGCGGGTCAGACGTTTTGGCGGTGGGAACTCATTTAACAGTGCTTCAGCGTTATATTTGCTCACCGGAATGGCGTGGCCAATATAGGTTTCGATCGCCGATAAGTTCAGGGCGTAGTCTTCACAAGCGAGGCTGATCGAATGACCGCTTGCCCCGGCACGACCGGTACGGCCAATACGGTGAACGTAATCTTCACAGTCATCAGGCAGATCGTAGTTAAAGACGTGCGTAACAGCTGGAATATGCAGGCCGCGAGCCGCCACGTCTGTTGCGACCAGAATGTCCAGATCGCCGCGAGTAAACTCTTCCAGAATGCGCAGGCGTTTTTTCTGTGCGACATCGCCGGTTAGCAGCCCAACGCGGTGACCGTCGGCGGCCAGATGGCCCCAAATATCTTCACAGCGATGTTTAGTGTTAGCAAAGATAATGGCACGATCCGGCCATTCTTCTTCGAGCAGCGTTTGCAGCAGACGCATTTTCTCTTCGTTAGAAGGATAGAAAAGCTCTTCTTTAATGCGGTGGCCGGTTCTCTGCTCTGGCTCAACTTCCACATATTCCGCATTGTTCATCTGCTCGAAAGCCAGCTCACGTACGCGGTAGGAGAGCGTGGCTGAGAACAGCATATTCAGGCGCTGGGTGACCGGCGGCATGCGGCGGAACAGCCAGCGAATGTCTTTGATAAAGCCAAGATCGTACATACGATCGGCTTCATCCAGGACCACAACCTGAATCGAGCCCAGGTTAATGTGATTTTGTTTGGCGTAATCAATCAGTCTGCCAGTCGTGCCGATCAAAATATCGACGCCGCTTTCCAGCACTTTCAGCTGTTTGTCATAGCCGTCGCCGCCATAGGCAAGGCCAAGCTTCAGGCCAGTCGCCTGCGCCAGCGGTTCCGCATCAGAGTGAATCTGTACCGCTAACTCGCGGGTTGGCGCCATAATCAAGGCGCGCGGCTGATTCACTTGACGGTTCTCTGGAACCGGGTGAGAAAGTAAATAGTGGAACGTGGACGTCAGAAACGCCATCGTTTTGCCTGTACCGGTTTGCGCCTGCCCTGCAACGTCACGATTCGCCAGAGTCAGCGGAAGTGCGAGTGCCTGGATTGGGGTGCAGTTATGAAACCCTTTATTTTCAAGGGCTTCTATCACCTTAGGGTGCAGGGCGAAGTCGGAAAACTTCTTTTCGGTCAAATGTGTTTTGCTCATAGTGTGGTAGAATATCAGTTTACTATTGCTTTACGAAAGCACATCCGTTGAAATAAACCGGGTGAAATAAAGTCACCCCAAGTTGGTTAATGCTACACCAACAAGGTAGACATAATCCTGTGGAGTTGAACATGAGCGATAAAATTATTCACCTGACTGACGGCAGTTTCGACACGGACGTGCTTCAAGCTGAAGGGTTGATTCTGGTTGATTTCTGGGCAGAGTGGTGTGGTCCATGTAAAATGATCGCCCCGATTCTCGACGAGATCGCTGATGAATATCAGGGCAAAATCACCGTAGCTAAGCTGAACATCGATCAGAACCCGGGTACGGCGCCGAAGTACGGCATCCGTGGTATCCCAACCCTGTTGCTGTTCAAAAATGGCGAAGTTGCTGCGACCAAAGTGGGTGCGCTGTCTAAAGGCCAGTTAAAAGAGTTCCTCGACGCTAATCTGGCATAATGGAATCTCAGCCGGTGCGTGCCGCGTTTGCATTTTTTTGCGAGCTGCTGGACGCCCGGCGTCACACATGCTAAGTTACCTATGACTTCGCTTTAAACTTGCCCTTAAGTTTGAATCTTTGTATTACCTTAATGCTTCCCGTTCGCTGTCAAATCAACTCTCTTTTACAGCAATCACAACGGACGCATAACCGAATTCGGGCTTATCACCCATTCCGTCTTGTCGTTTCAGTTCTGCGTATTTCCTATGACCAGGCAGCGATCAGACATGTGTGGTAGCCATTAAACAGGCACGGATGACCCTGCCATACCATTCACGAAACTAAGTTCGAGATTTACCCCGAGTTTAAGAACCCACCATTATGAATCTTACCGAATTAAAGAATACGCCGGTTTCTGAGCTGATTACTCTCGGCGAAAATATGGGGCTGGAAAACCAAGCCCGCATGCGCAAGCAGGACATCATTTTCTCCATCCTGAAGCAACACGCTAAGAGTGGCGAAGATATCTTTGGTGACGGTGTACTGGAGATACTGCAGGATGGATTTGGTTTCCTCCGCTCCGCAGACAGCTCCTACCTCGCCGGTCCCGACGACATCTACGTTTCTCCCAGCCAAATCCGCCGTTTCAACCTCCGCACAGGGGATACTATCTCCGGTAAGATTCGTCCGCCAAAAGAAGGCGAACGCTACTTTGCGCTGCTGAAGGTTAACGAAGTTAACTACGATAAGCCGGAAAACGCCCGTAGCAAGATCCTGTTCGAAAACTTAACGCCTCTGCATGCAAACTCTCGTCTGCGTATGGAGCGTGGCAACGGTTCTACCGAAGACTTAACCGCTCGCGTGCTGGATCTGGCATCGCCAATCGGTCGCGGCCAGCGTGGCCTGATCGTGGCACCGCCGAAAGCCGGTAAAACCATGCTGCTGCAGAACATTGCGCAGAGCATTGCTTATAACCATCCAGACTGTGTCCTGATGGTACTGCTGATCGACGAACGTCCGGAAGAAGTGACCGAGATGCAGCGTCTGGTTAAAGGTGAAGTTGTTGCTTCTACCTTTGATGAACCAGCCTCTCGTCACGTTCAGGTTGCCGAAATGGTTATCGAGAAGGCGAAGCGTCTGGTTGAACACAAGAAAGACGTTATCATTCTGTTGGACTCCATCACTCGTCTGGCGCGTGCCTACAACACCGTGGTTCCGGCATCGGGCAAAGTCCTGACCGGTGGTGTGGATGCAAACGCCCTGCATCGTCCAAAACGCTTCTTCGGTGCGGCACGTAACGTGGAAGAGGGCGGTAGCCTGACCATCATCGCCACCGCGCTTATCGATACCGGCTCTAAAATGGATGAAGTTATCTACGAAGAGTTTAAAGGCACCGGCAACATGGAACTGCATTTGTCCCGTAAGATTGCTGAGAAACGCGTCTTCCCGGCTATCGACTACAACCGTTCCGGTACGCGTAAAGAAGAGCTGCTCACCACGCAGGAAGAGCTGCAGAAAATGTGGATTCTGCGCAAAATCATTCATCCAATGGGTGAAATTGATGCCATGGAATTCCTCATCAATAAGCTGGCAATGACCAAAACCAACGATGACTTCTTCGACATGATGAAGCGCTCGTAAGCAACAAAAACTCGGGGAACGCCACGCTTAGTCGTGGCGTTTTTCTTTTCTGCTCTATACGATATGCATAGCAGCTAATTCCTATGGCTTGGCCTTATCTAACAATAGATAGTGTGTTTTTTATCGGATCAAGCATCAACCTGAACGTATAACGTGCAGTCATTTCAAGGAGAAACCGTGGCAAATACCGGTCTTGCAGAGAGCAACTATGATGCTAATGAATCTGATCCTTTATTTCGTCGAGAGTTTTCACTGTGAATCTATTCACCGCTGGAACTGATTTAATCCTGGTTTTTTTATTTACTACCACATTTCTTTTTTGTGCGCGTAAAGTTGCTCGCAAAGTAGGGCTGGTTGATAAGCCCAATTTCCGTAAGCGACATCAGGGATCAATCCCGCTTGTAGGCGGTATTTCAGTATATGCGGGTATATGTTTTACCTTCTTAATTAGTAATGATTATATTCCGCACCTTTGGCTTTACCTCTCCTGTGCCGGCGTGTTGGTTTTGGTTGGTGCGCTGGACGATCGCTTCGATATCAGCGTGAAGATAAGGGCTTTTGTGCAAGCTCTTATTGCCATTATCATGATGTCCTACGGCAAGCTTTGCCTTAGTAGCCTGGGTTTCATTTTCGGTTCATGGGAACTGGTGCTTGGACCTTTTGGCTATTTCCTGACGCTGTTTGCTGTTTGGGCGGCGATCAACGCGTTCAACATGGTAGATGGCATTGATGGCCTGCTGGGGGGACTCTCTTCGGTTTCTTTTGCAGCTATGGGCATAATCCTGCTTCTGGATGGTCAGCATAGTTTGGGGATGTGGTGCTTCGCCATGATCGTCGCCATTCTGCCCTATATCCTTTTGAATCTTGGCCTGTTAGGACGTCGCTATAAAGTTTTTATGGGAGACGCCGGCAGCACGCTCATCGGCTTTACCGTTATCTGGATCTTGCTGGAAACCACCCAGGGTAAAACACACCCGATCAGCCCGGTTACCGCGCTATGGATTATCGCGATCCCGCTGATGGACATGATTGCTATTATGTATCGTCGGTTGCGTAAAGGGATGAGCCCGTTCTCCGCAGACCGGCAGCATATTCATCATTTGATCATGCGCGCTGGGTTTACTTCAAGGCAGGCGTTTGTGCTGATCACCCTTGCTGCAGCGCTGCTTGCAGCCATTGGCGTTACTGCTGAATATTTACACTTTGTCCCAGAGTGGCTGATGTTGGCATTGTTCTTGCTAGCATTTGTACTATACGATTTTTGTATTAAACGAGCCTGGAAAGTGGCTCGTTTTATCAGGCGCCATAAACGTCGCATTCGCAGAAACAACAACGTAAACATTTAGTCTGACTTGAATTGGGGAAGCGATGAAAGAGCATGTGCCAGGTAATTACCCGGTAGTGGAGAATGAGCTGGATATTCGCGGCTTGTTTCGCACGCTGTGGCAGGGCAAATTCTGGATTATCGGAATTGCCTTAGTGTTTGCCCTTATTGCGCTGATTTACACCTTTTTAGCGAAACAAGAGTGGAGCGCAACGGCTATCACCGACCGCCCAACGGTCAATATGTTGGGGGGCTACTATTCTCAGCAGCAGTTCCTGCGCAACCTCGATGTGAAAGCCAATATGGCGACGGCAGATCAGCCTTCGGTAATGGATGAAGCGTACAAAGAGTTCATCGTACAGCTTTCAGCCTATGATACCCGCAGGGATTTCTGGTTACAGACGGATTATTACAAGCAGCGTCAGGTGGGGAACAGCAAAGCCGATGCCGCACTGCTGGATGAGATCGTCGATAATATTCAGTACTCGCCGGGCGACAGCGCCCGTAATATCAGCGATAGCGTAAAGCTGGTGGCTGAAACTGCCGCTGATGCCAATAACCTCTTGCGGCAATACGTTGCTTTTGCCAGCCAGCGTGCGGCCAGCCATCTGAATGAAGAGCTTACCGGTGCCTGGGCTGCGCGTACCATTCAGATGAAAGCGCAGGTAAAACGGCAGGAGGCTGTGGCGAAGTCTATCTACGATCGCAAAATGAAAAGCACTGAGCAGGCGCTGAAAATTGCTCAACAGCAAAATATTACCCGAAGCGAGACGAATGTCCCCGCAGAAGAACTTCCGGATTCAGAAATGTTCATGCTGGGTCGCCCTATGCTCCAGGCTCGCCTGGAAAGCCTCCAGGCCGTAGGGCCTGATTTTGATATCGATTACGATCAAAACCGGGCGATGTTAAACACGCTGAATGTTGGGCCGACCGTCGATGCTCGTTTCCAGACCTACCGCTATTTACGCACGCCAGAAGAGCCGGTTAAGCGTGACAGTCCTCGTCGTGCGTTCTTGCTGATTATGTGGGGTGCGGTTGGGGCGCTTATCGGTGCAGGTGTAGCGTTAGCTCGCCGCCCAAAGACAGCGTAAGCCCTTTACCCGGTGGAGGAGCGATGGAATGCCTCCACCTTATTCAACATAAGAGAATCACCGTGAAAGTATTAACCGTTTTTGGCACGCGCCCGGAGGCTATAAAAATGGCCCCGCTGGTGGATGCGTTGGCAAAAGACGCGTTTTTTGACGCGAAAGTATGTGTAACGGCACAGCATCGTGAGATGCTGGATCAGGTATTACACCTTTTTTCCATTACGCCAGACTATGACTTAAATATCATGAAACCGGGGCAGGGCTTGACGGAAATTACCTGCCGTATTCTGGAAGGGCTAAAGCCTATTTTGGAATCCTTTAAGCCGGATGTTGTTTTAGTTCATGGCGATACCACCACTACCGTTGCGGCGAGCCTTGCGGCTTTCTATCAGCGGATTCCTGTCGGTCACGTTGAGGCGGGGTTGCGCACGGGCGATCTTTACTCCCCATGGCCGGAGGAAGCAAACCGTACTTTAACCGGCCATCTTGCTTCCTGGCATTTTGCACCGACGGAAAACTCACGTCAGAACCTGCTAAAAGAAAACATCAGCGAAGAAAAAATCTTTGTGACCGGCAACAGCGTGATTGACGCATTGCTTTCCGTTCGCGATCGAGTCCTGGCTCAAGACACTGTGCGTCAGGACATTGAGGCGAAACACCCCTTCCTCGATGCCAGCAAAAAAATGATTCTGGTTACCGGCCACCGTCGGGAAAGTTTTGGTGATGGTTTTGAACGTATTTGCCGCGCGCTGGCAAGAATTGCCGCACAAAACAGCGATGTGCAGATAGTGTATCCGGTTCACCTGAATCCCAACGTCAGTGAGCCTGTAAGGCGTATTTTGGGGCATATCGAAAATGTGATTTTGATTGAGCCTCAAGAGTATCTGCCCTTTGTTTATCTCATGAACCACGCTTGGCTTATTTTGACCGATTCCGGTGGAATTCAGGAAGAGGCGCCTTCTCTTGGGAAACCCGTTTTGGTGATGCGCGAAACCACCGAGCGTCCTGAGGCGGTTGCCGCAGGTACTGTACGCTTAGTGGGGACCGATGAAGAGAGAATTGTTGCCGAAGTCACCCGACTGCTCCGCGATGAGCAGGAATATAATGCGATGAGCCGTGCCCATAACCCTTACGGCGATGGCGAGGCCTGTGGCCGCATTTTAAATGCCTTAAAACAAAATCAGGTGAAATTATGAGTTTTTCCACCATCTCCGTTATTGGTCTGGGCTACATTGGCTTACCGACCGCTGCCGCGTTTGCTTCCCGTCAACGTAAAGTCATCGGCGTGGATATAAATCAGCGAGCGGTGGACACCATTAATCGTGGTGAAATTCACATTGTTGAGCCTGATTTAGACAAGGTAGTGAAAGCTGCCGTCGACGCTGGATACCTGAGCGCCACCGTGCAGCCCGTTGAGGCTGATGCCTATCTTATTGCTGTGCCGACCCCTTTTAAGGGCGATCATGAGCCGGACATGGTTTATGTGAAATCGGCGGCAGAGTCCATTGCGCCCGTACTGAAGAAAGGGGCACTGGTCGTGCTGGAGTCGACTTCCCCTGTCGGCGCCACTGAGCAAATGGCTGAATGGCTGGCCGCCCTGCGTCCGGATTTGAGCTTCCCTCAACAAGCGGGAGAGCAGGCAGATATAAATATCGCTTATTGCCCGGAGCGCGTTTTGCCGGGGCAGGTGATGGTTGAACTGATCAAAAACGACCGCGTTGTTGGCGGCATGACGCCGGTATGTTCCGCCCGTGCAAGCGAGCTGTATAACATTTTCCTCGAAGGCGAATGTGTTATTACCAACTCCCGCACAGCCGAAATGTGCAAGCTGACGGAAAACAGCTTCCGCGATGTCAATATCGCCTTTGCCAACGAGCTCTCGCTAATCTGTGCGGATCAGGGGATCAACGTCTGGGAATTGATTCGTCTGGCCAATCGCCATCCTCGCGTGAATGTACTGCAGCCTGGGCCCGGCGTCGGCGGGCACTGTATTGCGGTAGATCCATGGTTTATCGTTTCGCAGAATCCTGAACAGGCCCGTCTGATCCGTACTGCTCGTGAAGTGAATGACGGCAAGCCTGTATGGGTGATTAATCAAGTCAAAGCCGCGATAGCCGACTGCCTGGCTGAAACAGGCCGTCGGGCCAGCGAACTGACAATTGCCTGCTTTGGTCTTGCCTTTAAGCCTAACATTGACGACTTGCGCGAAAGTCCGGCAATGGAAATTGCCGAGCTGCTGGCCGAATGGCACAGCGGTAAAACGTTAGTCGTCGAACCTAATATCCACACACTACCGGCGAAGCTTGCCGGCCACTGTGAATTAACCTCACTGGAAGTCGCTCTTGACCAGGCTGATGTGCTGGTGATGCTGGTTGACCATAAAGAATTTAAAGCCGTTCCAGCTGACAAAGTGCGCCAGCCGTGGATTATCGATACTAAAGGCGTTTGGCGGTAATCCGGTATGAATCCGATTCATGCAACCCTGGCGGGGCTGGAGTGGGAAAACCGCTTCTTTGACGTAAATAGCAGCGTGGTTCACTTCTCTGAGCAAGCCCCTGTCCTGCAGGAAGAGCAGCTAAGTGCATGGTCGCGCGTTCAGGCAAAGATCCCCGCGCATCGTACCGACTGGCTGGATGGTCTGCAGCAGCTTGGCTTTCAGCTTGTTGAAGGTGAGGTTGATTTAGCCCTTTGTATTGGCACGCAAAATGCAAATATTCCTGTCGGTATCGCACAGCCGGAGGATATTCCTGCACTTCGCCTGGCGGCTTCCCAGGTGTTCACGCAAAGCCGATTTCGTACACCCTGGTATCGGGCCGGCGACAGCGGCCGTTTCTATGCGCAATGGATCGAAAACGCCGTGCTTGGCACCTTTGATCATCAGTGCCTGTTGCTGCAAAAAAGTGAGAAGTACCAAGGTTTTGTGACATTACGGCAACTGAATGCCGAAGAGGCCAGAATTGGACTGCTTGCCGGACAGGGCTTAGGTGAAGAGCTGATGGCTGCTGCACAAGACTGGTGTCGTCAGCGCGGGTTGCAAACTCTGCGGGTGGCAACTCAGGTGAGCAATACCGCCGCGCTGCGTCGCTATATTAAAAGCGGTGCCACGATAGAAAGCACCGCCTTCTGGTTATACAGGTGAAAAAATGATCCCATTTAACGCTCCGCCGGTCGTAGGAACAGAACTCGAATACATGCAGGCTGCTATGGGCAGCGGCAAACTGTGCGGAGACGGGGGTTTTACCCGCCGCTGCCAGCAGTGGATGGAACAGCGTTTTGGCAGCAAGAAAGTTCTGCTCACGCCGTCATGTACTGCGTCGCTGGAAATGGCCGCTATCCTGCTGGATATCAAGCCTGGCGACGAAGTGATTATGCCGAGCTACACCTTCGTTTCAACGGCTAATGCCTTTGTTCTACGGGGCGCAACGATCGTGTTTGTAGACGTGCGGCCTGACACTATGAACATCGACGAAACCAAAATTGAAGCGGCGATTACCGAAAAAACTCGCGTTATTGTGCCGGTTCATTACGCCGGCGTGGCCTGTGAAATGGACACCATCATGGCCATCGCGAAAAAACATAACCTGTTTGTGGTGGAAGATGCCGCGCAAGGCGTGATGTCCACTTATAAAGGTCGTGCGCTGGGCGCGATTGGTCACATCGGGTGTTTCAGTTTCCATGAGACCAAAAATTATACTGCGGGCGGTGAAGGTGGCGCGACGCTGATTAACGACCCAGCCTTAATCGAACGGGCAGAGATTGTTCGCGAGAAAGGCACCAACCGCAGCCAGTTCTTCCGTGGACAGGTGGATAAATACACCTGGCGTGATATTGGCTCAAGCTATCTGATGGCAGATTTGCAGGCCGCGTATCTTTGGGCGCAGCTTGAGGCGGCAGAGAAGATTAATCAGCAGCGCCTAAAGCTGTGGCAAATCTATCACGATGCGCTTGCACCGCTGGCTAAAGCCGGACGCATAGAACTGCCTGTTGTCCCTGCAAACTGCGTGCAGAACGCCCATATGTTCTACATCAAGCTGCGCGATATTGAAGACCGCAGCGCGCTGATTTCCTACCTGAAAGAAGCGGAAATCATGGCGGTGTTCCACTACATTCCGCTGCATGCCTGCCCGGCCGGGGAAAAGTTTGGTCGATTCCATGGGAAAGACCGCTTCACCACTCGCGAAAGCGAGCGTTTGCTCCGTCTGCCGCTGTTCTACAACTTATCGCCGGTGAACCAACGCACCGTCATCAATACGCTGCAAAGTTACTTCGCCTGAGATGTCGTTAGCCAAAGCTTCAGTGTGGACCGCCGGGTCCACGCTGGTAAAAATTGGTGCCGGTTTGCTGGTGGTCAAAATGCTGGCCGTGGCCTTTGGCCCGTCCGGCGTGGGGCTTGCCGGAAACTTCCGCCAAATGGTTACCGTGCTGGGCGTGCTTGCCGGGGCGGGTATTTTTAACGGCGTCACCAAATACGTTGCCGAACATCATGACAACCCGGAGCAGCTAAAGCGGGTACTCGGCACCTCCTCGGCAATGGTGCTCGGGTTCTCTTCCCTGCTGGCGGTGATATTCGTTCTTGCCGCGCGGCCAATCAGCATCGGATTGTTTGGCCATGCAGATTACCAAAACTTGGTACGACTGGTGGCGTTGGTCCAGATGGGTATTGCCTGGGCAAACCTGTCGCTGGCCATTATGAAGGGATTTCGTGACGCCGCAGGTAACGCCCTGGCACTGATTGCGGGCAGCGTTATCGGCGTGCTGGCTTATTATGCTTGCTATCGTTTAGGCGGCTACCAGGGGGCGCTGTTAGGCCTGGCTTTGGTGCCGGCCCTGATCGTTATCCCTGCCGTCGTCTTGCTTGCGAGGCGTGAACATGTTCCGCTGAGCTACCTGAAGCCGAGCTGGGATAAACTGCTGGCCAGCCATCTCGGCAAGTTTACTATTATGGCGCTGATCACCTCAGTCACGCTCCCCGTGGCCTATGTGATGATGCGAAATTTGCTGGCGGCGCATTACGGCTGGGACGAAGTCGGTATCTGGCAAGGGGTAAGCAGTATTTCAGATGCCTATCTGCAGTTTATTACGGCATCTTTTAGCGTTTATCTGCTGCCTACGCTTGCGCGTCTGAAAGAAAAAAGCGCCATTACGCGTGAGATACTGCGCTCGCTAAAGTTTGTTCTGCCCGCCGTGGCGGCGGCAAGCCTGACAGTCTGGCTGCTGCGTGATTTCGCCATCTGGCTACTGTTTTCACCAAAATTCATCGCCATGCGTGATTTGTTTGCCTGGCAACTGGTGGGGGACGTGCTGAAGGTGGGGGCCTATGTGTTTGGCTATTTGGTTATCGCTAAGGCGTCACTGCGTTTTTATATTTTGACTGAAATCAGTCAGTTTGTTCTGTTAACCGGCTTTTCTCGCTGGTTGATACCCGTCCACGGTGCGCTGGGGGCGGCTCAGGCCTATATGGCTACCTATATTGTTTATTTTGCGCTCTGCTGTGGCGTTTTCCTTATTTATCGTAGACGAGCATGACAACACTGATTCACGTATTGGGATCTGATATCCCTCATCACAATCAGACGGTATTGCGTTTCTTTAACGACGTTTTAGCCGCCACGACTCCCCACGCCCGAGAATTTATCGTGGTATCCGGAGATCAATCCCTGTTGTCCGCTTTTCCGGCGCTGTCGATCACGCTTTGCTCTTCGAAGCAGGCTATTGCCGCAGAGGTTCTGGCTAAAGCTCGAGCGAACCGGCAGCAGCGTTTCTTTTTCCACGGGCAGTTTAACGGCAGCCTTTGGGTGGCTTTGTTAACCGGGGGCCTGAAGCCAGAGCAGATGAACTGGCATATCTGGGGGGCCGACCTGTATGAAGTTTCCCGCAGCATCAAATTCCGCCTGTTCTATCGGCTGCGCCGGTTTGCACAGGGGCGCGTAGGGCGCGTTTTCGCTACGCGTGGGGATTTAAGCTATTTCCATCAGCGTCATCCTCGGGTATCAGGTGAACTGTTGTATTTCCCAACCCGTATGGATCCGAGCCTTAATACGATGGCGGCCGAACGGCAAGATAGTGGGAAACTGACGCTGCTGGTGGGAAATTCCGGCGATCGTAGTAATCAGCATGTTGATGCGCTGACGGCCATTCACCAGCAGTTTGGCGACACGGTGCGTGTTGTCGTGCCAATGGGCTATCCGGCGAATAACGAAGCTTATATTGCAGAGGTGCAACGGGTCGGTAGTACCTTGTTTAGCCCGGAAAACCTCCAGGTATTGACGGAAAAAATTGAATTCAATGAATACCTGGCGCTGCTGCGCCGGTGCGATCTCGGCTATTTTATTTTTGAACGCCAACAAGGTATCGGCACGCTGTGCCTGCTGATTCAGGCGGGGATCCCCTGCGTGCTGAATCGTAAGAATCCGTTCTGGCAGGACATGGTCGAGCAGCATATTCCGGTGCTCTTTACCGGGGATGCGCTTGATGAAGCGACCGTGAGGGAAGCGCAGCGCCAGTTACGTTTACTGGATAAACAAAGCATCGCTTTCTTTAACCCTAACTATATTGATGGGTGGCATCATGCGCTGAGCATCGCGGCAGGAGAGCAAAAATGAGTCTGGCACAATTTGGCGGGTTATTTGTTGTCTGGTTCCTGTCGGTCGGGTTTATCGGATTGCTGACGTATCAGGAGTTTCGCCGCGTGCGGTTTAACTTCAATGTCTTCTTTTCTCTGCTTTATTTACTGACCTTCTTTTTCGGTTTTCCGTTCACTTGTACCCTGGTGTTCCGATTTGGGGTAACGGTAGTGCCCGCGGATGTGCTGTTGCAGGCGCAGCTCGCGGCGGCCTGTTTCTATGGCATTTATTATGTGACCTATAAAACCCGGCTCAGGGCGAAGGCCGGGCACACCGAGCGTCGCCCGCTGTTTACCATGAACCGCGTTGAGACGCATCTTACGTGGCTGATGCTGGTGCTGGTGGCTTTGGTCAGCGTCGGCATCTTCTTTGCCCATAACGGCTTCCTGCTGTTTAAACTGCACTCTTACAGCCAAATTTTCTCCAGTGAAGTGTCAGGCGTAGCGCTCAAGCGCTTCTTCTATTTCTTTATTCCCGCCATGCTGGTGGTGTACTTCCTGCGGCAGGACAGCCGGGCCTGGATCTTCTTCCTGGTCAGCACCGTCGCCTTCGGACTGCTGACTTACATGATTGTCGGCGGGACGCGCGCTAACATCATCATCGCCTTTGCCATCTTCTTGTTCATCGGCATTATTCGCGGCTGGATTTCGCTCTGGATGCTGGCGGCGGCGGGCGTACTGGGTATTGTCGGGATGTTCTGGCTGGCGCTTAAGCGCTACGGATTAAACGTCAGCGGGGACGAGGCGTTTTACACCTTCCTTTATCTGACTCGCGATACGTTCTCGCCGTGGGAAAACCTTGGTTTGCTGCTGCAAAACTACGACAAGATCGAATTCCAGGGGCTGGCTCCCATCATTCGTGATTTCTACGTATTCATACCCAGCTGGGTCTGGCCAGATCGCCCCGGCACGGTGCTGAACACCGCGAACTATTTCACCTGGCAGGTGCTGAATAACCATTCTGGTCTGGCAATTTCTCCGACGTTGATTGGTTCGCTGGTGGTGATGGGTGGGGTGTGGTTTATCCCTCTCGGCGCGGTTGTCGTCGGGCTGATCATCAAATGGTTTGACTGGCTGTATGAGCTGGCGAACAGGGAAAGCAACCGCTATAAAGCCGCAATCGTCTACGCGTTCTGCTTTGGTGCTATTTTCAATATGATCGTTCTGGCTCGTGAAGGGCTGGACTCTTTTGTCTCACGCGTGGTGTTCTTCCTCGTCATTTTTGGCGCCTGCCTGGTTGTGGCAAAATTACTTTACTGGCTATTTGAAAGCGCAGGGCTTATTCATCAGCGCCTGCGACGCGTGCCTGCTCCTGCCGCCGACACGCAGAATGCATGATAAGGATGTACATGAACAACTCTACTGAAGCCCCTTCCTATAACATCCGTGGTCTGAATCTACTGGGGTGGCGAGATATGCAGCATGCGCTGGATTATCTCTATGCGGGGGGCAATTTACGTCAGGGGACATTTGTGGCAATCAATGCCGAAAAAATCCTGACGGCAGAAGATGATGAGCAAATTCGTGGCCTTATCACCGCCGCAGAATACAAATATGCCGACGGGATAAGCGTTGTTCGCTCCATCCGTAAAAAATTTCCGGGAGCCGTAGTGAACCGCGTAGCCGGTGCCGATCTGTGGGAAGCTTTGATGCAGCGTGCAGGTCAGGAGGATATCCCGGTATTTTTGGTGGGGGGAAAGCCTGAAGTCCTGGCACAAACCGAGGCTAAGCTAAGGCAGCTGTGGCAGGTCAATATCGTTGGCAGCCAGGACGGTTATTTTACCGATGAGCAACGCCCGGCATTGTTTGAGCGCATTCGCGAAAGTGGCGCGGCGATTGTCACGGTGGCTATGGGATCTCCGCGCCAGGAAATCCTGATGCAGGCATGCCGGGAAGTGTATCCTCAGGCACTTTATATGGGCGTCGGTGGCACATATGACGTGTTTACCGGGCATGTAAAGCGGGCGCCAAAGGTCTGGCAAAATTTCGGTCTGGAATGGCTATATAGATTGCTGTCTCAGCCGACCCGAATCAAACGGCAACTCCGCCTGCTGCGTTATCTACGCTGGCATTGGACCAATAAGCTTTAAACCTTCCAACGCGCTCATCCGGGCGCGTTTTGCTTTCTCTGCGCGATTTTTAACCAGACTTATTCCAGTTTGTTACTCAGTTATTTGTAATTTTGTAAAAAATACGGAACCATTGCGCCCACTCGATGCAGTGCCGTAGTGATGTTGCGCCAGCAAATCTCTTGCCGACGCTGCATGGCCTGTTATTGAGTCTGGCAATAACCAAACACAATAACCGGTAAAAACCGGAGTAAAGCAAACACAATACAGAGGATTTATGGCAGAGAAAAAAGCAGAGCTGCAGCGCGGGCTGGAAGCTCGACACATCGAACTTATCGCCCTGGGAGGAACCATTGGTGTTGGCCTGTTTATGGGCGCCGCCAGTACCCTCAAATGGGCCGGGCCGTCGGTACTGCTGGCGTACATTGTTGCGGGCCTGTTCGTGTTCTTCATCATGCGTTCGATGGGAGAAATGCTGTTCCTTGAACCCGTTGCCGGTTCCTTCGCCGTCTATGCTCATCGCTATATGAGTCCCTTTTTTGGGTATCTGACGGCCTGGTCCTATTGGTTTATGTGGATGGCGGTCGGTATTTCCGAAATCACGGCGATTGGGGTCTACGTCCAATATTGGTTCCCGGATCTTCCTCAGTGGCTGCCCGCTATTTTTGCTGTCGGCCTTGTGGCGCTGGCAAACCTTGCGGCAGTTCGCCTGTACGGTGAAATAGAATTTTGGTTTGCGATGATTAAAGTCACGACCATCATCGTGATGATCGTCGTAGGCCTGGGCGTTATCTTTTTTGGTTTTGGCAATCATGGTCAGGCGATAGGCTTCAGCAACCTGACAGAGCACGGCGGCTTTTTTGCTGGCGGTTGGAAAGGCTTTTTGACCGCGTTGTGTATTGTTGTTGCGTCCTATCAGGGGGTGGAGCTCATCGGCATCACGGCCGGCGAGGCGAAGAATCCGCAGGTTACGCTGCGTAGCGCCGTGGGGAAAGTGCTGTGGCGTATTCTGATTTTTTATGTGGGCGCGATTTTCGTTATCGTCACTATTTTCCCGTGGAACCAAATCGGTACCACAGGTAGCCCGTTTGTACTGACATTTGCGAAAATCGGTATCACGGCGGCGGCAGGGATTATTAACTTTGTTGTTTTGACGGCGGCATTGTCTGGCTGTAACAGCGGTATGTACAGCTGCGGACGTATGCTATATGCCTTGGCGAAAAACCGTCAGCTCCCGGCTAAAATGGCGACGGTTTCACGTAGCGGTGTGCCTGTCGTAGGGGTGGCGATCTCAATCGGCATTCTGCTGCTCGGCTCTTGCCTGAATTATATCATTCCGAACCCGCAACGCGTTTTCGTCTATGTCTATAGCGCCAGTGTATTACCGGGTATGGTGCCGTGGTTTGTGATCCTGATTAGCCAGATTCGCTTCCGTAAGGCGCACCGTGAGGCCATTGCCAGCCATCCGTTCCGCTCTATTTTATTCCCATGGGCAAACTACCTGACTATGGCGTTCCTGGTGTGCGTCCTGGTGGGAATGGGGCTGAATGAAGATACGCGAATGTCGCTGACGGTTGGCGTTGTTTTCCTGGCCGCGGTGACGCTGGTTTATAAGGTGTTTGGCCTGAATAAGCATGCCGTTAGTGAAAAACTGAACGGATAAGCATCAGGATGCACAAAGCATAACCAAACGCGCAGTTTTGCGAGTATTTTATTGAAATAAGCACTAGACAGCTGAGCACGAAGCCCGTATTATCCGACCCCGCAACGGCGCTACGCGCCCGTAGCTCAGCTGGATAGAGCGCTGCCCTCCGGAGGCAGAGGTCTCAGGTTCGAATCCTGTCGGGCGCGCCATTTAAGCGGGCGCTTGAGCTGCGGTGGTATCATATACCGCGTCAAAGTTTTACAGTGGTGGCTATAGCTCAGTTGGTAGAGCCCTGGATTGTGATTCCAGTTGTCGTGGGTTCGAGTCCCATTAGCCACCCCATTAATTTAGATGTATGCGAAGGTGGCGGAATTGGTAGACGCGCTAGCTTCAGGTGTTAGTGTTCTTACGGACGTGAGGGTTCAAGTCCCTCTCTTCGCACCACACCTAAATTAATCAGCAGTAAAAGCAGTATTTCGGCGAGTAGCGCAGCTTGGTAGCGCAACTGGTTTGGGACCAGTGGGTCGGAGGTTCGAATCCTCTCTCGCCGACCAAATTTTAAAAGCCCTTCTGAAGAAGGGTTTTTGCTTTCAGCCCGGAGCCTTAATAAGCTTTTGATGTGTTGAAAGCGGCAGTAAAAGCAGTAATTCGGCGAGTAGCGCAGCTTGGTAGCGCAACTGGTTTGGGACCAGTGGGTCGGAGGTTCGAATCCTCTCTCGCCGACCACATTAGAAAAGGCCAGCTTTCGAGCTGGCCTTTTTGCATCTGAAGCACAAAGAGGATGAGAGCCTCCGAAGGAGGTTTGAGCCGAGCGCAGCGAGACAACGTTGCTTTGGCAACGGCCCGCAGGGGAATAATCCTCTCTCGTTAATGGCCGCGTCTCATACCCTGTCCCATTCCTCTTGATATCCCCGCCCGCCAGGGTTGTCGCTCAGATGAGACAATTGGGTGATTTTATGTCTCTAAATGGAGACATATAATTCATTGTTTTTATTTGGTTTAATTTTTTTTAGCATAAGTCGTCTCCTCCAGGAGACATTTTGTCTCTCCTGATGACCGCGTGAGGAGAAGCCAAAAGACAAACGCTCTTCTGCGCTAATACTATGAAATGACTAATGTTGGTAGCTAGATGCGTTTCTAAATGCAAACCTGGCATGTATTGTGCAATAATGGATTCGTAGATGCTCATTCCACTTCTTATGTTTGCTTCGGCTTCATAAACCCAGGAATGACGCAGAGCTGATTACGGTGCTTATCGTCCACCGACAGATGTCGCCCCGATGGGGTCTCATCCAACACCATGGACATAACGTTGAGTGAAGCACCACTTAGTTGTCAAACAGACCTGTTTAACACCTGCCTTTTGGCAGGTGTTTTTTTTGCGTGGGGGAAAGGGCGGCAGAACACCGCCCTGAAAATCAGGCGTTGGAAGGGGGCTGAAGGGTAAGCAACAAACCATCCCGGCGCATGAGGGCGGCTTCTTCAGGCTTATGCAGTTTGTCGAGAGAGTCTGCCAGCCAGGCATAATCGTAGGCATCCGGGCGCTGTTTGATGGCCTCACGGAATGCATCACATGCCTGCTGCCATTCGCCATGTTTCATCAGCAGCTGGCCAAGCGTACTCTGCAGTAAAGGGCGATCGCCCTGTGTTTTGATCTGCTGACGTAAGGCTTTTTCCAACTGTTCCGGGTTACCCGACTTCAGGCGTGGCATCAGCAGTACCAGACGATCGTCATACTGGCGCTTAAGCCCGTCGAGGATGGTCTCTTGGGCGGCATCGTGATCGTCACATTCAATGAGATGCTCCGCCATGGCCACCTGCAGCGTGGTTTGGTGACGTGTTTTACGGCTTTGGTTACGCCACCAGGCTTTCAGACCTTCGTTGCCCTGATCGGCCATGGCCTGATCCATGAGCCCGATCCACGCCTGCTGTTGCAGCGTATCGCGATGGGCCTCATCACCTATCTGCACTTTCTCCATGGCTGGCAGAATATCCAGCATTGAACTCCATGCGCCGGTTCGCTGATAAGCTTGCTCAGCCAGGCGAAGCACTTCCGGATGGCGCGGCGCAATTTCCAGAAGCTTATCAATGCCGTGACGTGCGGCATGGTTTTCATTACGAGCAAGCTGCAAGCGAACGCGAGTGATTTCTACCGGGAGCTGATCGTTATCTGCCAGCTCGGCTGCGCGTTCTAAATGTTGATTAGCGCGAATCTCATCCCCGCGTTGCTGGGCCGCTTCGGCAGCCAGCAGATAGTTGACCACCGGCTGCTCGGCGTGATCGGCATTCTTGCTCATCAGCTTCTCAACCTGCTGATAATCGCCTTCAGCCAGTTTCAACAACGCAGCTTTGGTTTGTTTGCGGGCACGGCTGCGCTTGCGGCCAAGGAACCATCCACGGGTGCGGGCACCGGTACGGAAAATACGGCGTAATACCCATTCGATGGCGAACAACACCACCATTGTCAGGATCAGAATAATGACTAATCCGGTCACGCTGGTTTCAATATTGTAGTTATCGGTCTGGATTAATACGTAGCCCTGATGGCCTGCCAGCATTGGCCCCAGCACGATACCTGCAATCAACAGCAGGAAGAGCAATAAGACTTTAATCATACTTATTCCCCCTGACTTACAGCGGGTGCTGGCTGTGCCGGCGCCGCTTCCGGCTGGGCATTATTGGCAGCAGGATTTGCAGGTTGGGCAAGTAAATTACGAACCCGGGTTTGCATCAGTTTTTCAAGCAGCGCCTGGCTTTGCAGGGTTTGCGGAATATCCATATGAATGCTTTGCTGGCTCAGCCCATCAAGCTCTTCAAGAAATGCTTTAGTGGCTGAATCATTGGTGTCGTAATAGGCGCGAACCCAGGTCGAAACGTTATCCAGGGCCTGCTTGTAGGTATCTTCCTGATGGCGCGGCACCGCCTGTGCGGCTACCAGCAAGCGGGAGCGAATGTTTTCGCGCAGATAGATGTCCTGATTCGGCGCCAGCAGCGGAACGGCGGTTTCATCCCGGCGGCGGATAGTAATAAAGCTATCCATAAAACTATGCCAGCTTTTCACCAGATTCTGGCGCCATTCAGTGATAGTGCCCGACAGCTCGCTGCTGTCAGAATCCATCGGGGAATCATCGCTGTCGTTGTCGGCCAGGCGCAAATTATCCAGACCGTTCGAAAGCTGATTTAGCTTGAGGATAATCCCGTCGTAGTCGACCTGCGTTACCGTAGACAGCGTAGAAATATCATCGGTCAGTGCGCGGCGCGCGGTGATCAGGCTCGGATCGTTCATATCTGCCAGGCTGGCGTCAGCGCTTTTTAATAACGCGGCTGCCGTCGTAACGTCCTGATCGCTCCACAGCTTGCGGCCAGCCAGCTTCACCAGGAAATCGGCCTGTGCCAGCAGCCAGGTTTTAGAATCGCTGCCGGAAATCGTCGCAACTTTCTGCTGCACTTCGTCCAGTTGATGTGCCAGAGCTGTCTGCTGTTTATTCGCGTCGCTAAGCGCAGTGGCCTGCTGTTTAAGCGTCGCTTCAAATGCGCTTTTTTGTTCTTCTTGCTGCTTTTGCAGTGAAATTAGCTGGTTTGCCAGCGCATCGCTGGTCGCCGTCTGGGTGGATACCTGGTGTTTACCATAGCTATAAAGTCCGCCACCTAATGCCAGGGCAATGGCAATGGCTATCGCTCCCAGCGCAATACCTGCAATGCCGGAACGATTTTTCTTCGTCACGGGCTCGGCTTGTAATGGCGTCTCAGCCGCGGGTGTGGTTTCCTCAACTATGGCGGAGGAAGTATTTTGTTCCGTCATTGTGGCGTCCTGTTATTGTTAGGTGTGTTGCAACGCACTCAGTAGCGCGTCATTGTCCGCATTCGCGGCGACCCGAATATTCTGCCAACCCAATTCCCTGGCGAGGCATGCCAGACGTTCACTGACAACCAGCAATTGACAGCGGAGTAACCAGTTCTCACGATACCAGTCAGGCGTTAGCGTATATAACTGCTGTAGCATTTCACCGCTGGTCACCACCAGCGTTGAGATCCCCCGGGTGTGCCAGCGGTGGGCCTCTTCTGTTCCATCGTAAATAATAGCGCTTCGCTGGTAGCACTCACAGAAACTGACCTCGGCACCTCGTGCCTCAAGCGTCTCTCCCAACAGTTCACGCCCGCCGTTACCGCGTAAAATTAACGCGCGCTTACCAGCAACATTCTGTAATTCCGGTAATTGTAGCAAGATTTCGCTGGTTTCCCGATCCTGTGGGTAACGAATAGGAATATGGCTGGCGGTATGAAAAGCCAGGGCGGTAGTTCTGCCGATGGCGAACCAGTGCAGACTGCCTGGCCAGGGGATACCGCTGCGGCGCATAAGTGGGGCGGCATAGTCAATGACGTGCTGTGAAAGCACAAAGACCAGATCGCCGGGCGAAAGCGCCGCAAGCTGAGCCGGAAGCTGCGAAAGCTGCCGACCGGGCGAGAACTCGATAAGCGGGAAGCTGTAAGCCACCTGCCCGAGTGTGCGCAGTCGGCTCACTAACTCTTCCCCGGCTGGGGAGGGGCGGGTGACAAGGATCGTCATGCGGGAGCGTCTCCATCATAAACGGCGGCGAGGATCTCACGCGCACCGTTATCCAGTAGTTCTTCAGCAAGAGAAACGCCCATGGTAACGGCATCTTCCGGCTTACCTCGACGTTCACCGCGTACCATGACGGAACCATCCGGAGCGCCGACTAATGCGCGTAGCCAAAGCTCGTTATCTTTCAGCTCCGCATAGCTGCCGATTGGCACCTGGCAGCCGCCTTCAAGGCGCATATTCATCGCACGTTCGGCGCTAACGCGAACGGCGGTTTCATGGTGATTCAGCGGTGCCAGCAGCGCTCTGGTACGTTCATCGTCCAGGCGGCATTCGATGCCGACGGCACCCTGTCCGACCGCGGGTAACGACACTTCCGGCGGTAAGGCGTAACGGATGCGGTCCTGCATCTCAAGGCGATTTAGCCCGGCGACGGCAAGAATAATGGCATCGTATTCGCCTTTATCGAGTTTACCGAGGCGGGTCCCAAGATTGCCGCGCAGGGAGCGAATCACCAGGTCTGGACGCAGTTCGGCTATCTGGCACTGACGGCGCAGGCTTGAGGTGCCTACAATACTGCCCGCTGGTAGCTCATCCAGCGTTTGATAATGGTTGGAAACAAAGGCGTCGCGGGGATCGTCGCGCTCGCAGATGGTGACCAGCCCGAGACCCTCAGGGAATGCCACCGGCACATCTTTCAGGGAATGGACGGCGATGTCCGCTCGCCCGTCCAGCATGGCCAGCTCCAGTTCTTTAACGAACAGCCCTTTCCCGCCTACTTTGGCAAGCGGCGTATCCAGCAAGACGTCGCCGCGCGTGACCATTGGCACCAGCTCAACGGTGAGCTGCGGGTGAAAAGTTTCAAGACGTTGCTTAACATAATGTGCTTGCCAGAGTGCAAGGGGACTTTGGCGAGTGGCAATTCTGAGTATATTGTCTAACATGCTTGTTACCGTAATTATCGTCCACCGACCATCCTACCACTGTTAGCGGAAGGCTGTCAGGTTCGGCGGTTTTTGCGGCAACAGAGGGACGTGATTCGTATTATGGAAGAAACAGCCTGTGCCACCAGGGCGTCTACCACTTTGGTAGCGCATCTTTCTTTACGGTCAACAGGCAAGGTGTTAAATTGATCACGTTTCCAGCAATTGCTGTCCCAATCGTTTATAATAATGGGGACAACAACCAGGAAACGGGTTTTTTCGTAATACTGAAACCATCAGGCGATATGTCTTGTACCTCTATATTGAGACACTTAAACAGAGACTGGATGCCATCAACCAACTGCGCGTAGATCGTGCGCTTGCTGCTATGGGGCCTGCCTTCCAACAGGTCTACAGTCTACTGCCAACGTTATTACATTATCATCACCCGCTGATGCCGGGTTACCTTGACGGTAACGTTCCCCGTGGCATTTGCCTCTACACGCCTGATGAAACCCAACGCCACTACCTGGATGAACTCGAACTGCAGCGCGGAATGCCGCCTCAGGAGACGCCAGCGGGCGAACTGCCGATCACCGGCCTCTATTCTATGGGCAGCACCTCCTCCGTGGGGCAGAGCTGCTCTTCTGACCTTGATATCTGGGTTTGCCACCAGTCCTGGCTCGATAACGACGAGCGCCAATTGCTGCAGCGCAAATGCAGCCTGCTGGAAAGCTGGGCGGCCTCTCTTGGCGTTGAGGTGAGTTTCTTCCTGATTGATGAAAACCGTTTCCGCCACAACGAAAGCGGTAGCCTGGGCGGCGAAGACTGCGGTTCTACTCAGCACATCCTGCTGCTGGACGAATTTTACCGCACGGCGGTACGTCTGGCCGGGAAACGCATCCTGTGGAACATGGTGCCGGGCGATGAAGAAGAGCATTACGACGATTACGTGATGACTCTTTACGCTCAGGGCGTGCTGACCCCAAACGAGTGGCTCGATCTTGGCGGTCTAAGCTCGCTGTCTGCTGAAGAGTACTTTGGTGCCAGTCTGTGGCAGCTGTATAAAAGCATCGACTCGCCGTATAAAGCCGTGCTGAAAACGCTGCTGCTGGAGGCGTATTCCTGGGAATACCCGAACACGCGCCTGCTGGCAAAAGACATTAAACAGCGCCTGCACGACGGTGAAATTGTCTCCTTTGGCCTCGATCCTTACTGCATGATGCTGGAACGCGTCACCGAGTACCTGACGCAGATCGAAGACCATGCACGTCTGGACCTGGTTCGTCGCTGTTTCTATCTGAAAGTGTGTGAAAAACTTTCGCGGGAGCGTGCCTGTGTTGGCTGGCGTCGTGAAGTCTTAAGCCAACTGGTGAAAAGCTGGGGCTGGGACGAAGCGCGTCTGGCGATGCTGGACAACCGCGCGAACTGGAAAATCGACCAGGTACGCGAAGCGCACAACGAGCTGCTCGACGCGATGATGCAAAGCTACCGCAACCTGATCCGCTTTGCGCGCCGCAACAACCTTAGCGTTTCCGCCAGTCCGCAGGATATCGGCGTATTAACGCGTAAATTGTACGCTGCGTTTGAGGCGCTGCCGGGTAAAGTTACGCTGGTAAACCCGCAAATTTCCCCGGATCTCTCCGAGCCGAACCTGACCTTCATCCATGTGCCGCTTGGCCGGGCTAACCGCTCTGGCTGGTATCTCTACAACCGCGCGCCGAACATGGACTCCATCGTCAGCCATCAACCGCTGGAATATAACCGTTATCTTAATAAGCTGGTGGCATGGGCCTACTTTAACGGCCTGCTCACCTCGCGTACCCGCCTGTTTATTAAGGGCAACGGTATTTGTGATTTACCTAAGTTGCAGGAGATGGTGGCGGATGTATCCCATCACTTCCCGCTGCGCCTCCCGGCTCCGACGCCGAAAGCGCTGTATAGCCCATGCGAGATTCGCCATCTGGCGATTATCGTCAATCTTGAATATGACCCGACGGCCGCCTTCCGCAATCAGGTTGTGCATTTTGATTTCCGCAAACTGGATGTGTTCAGCTTCGGCGAGCAGCAGCAGTGCCTGATTGGCAGCGTTGATCTACTGTACCGCAACTCCTGGAACGAAGTGCGTACCCTGCACTTTAACGGCGAGCAGGCGATGATTGAGGCATTAAAAACCATTCTCGGGAAAATGCACCAGGATGCCGCCCCGCCGGATAGCGTTGAAGTGTTCTGCTACAGCCAGCATCTGCGCGGTCTGATCCGTACTCGCGTGCAGCAGCTTGTGTCTGAATGCATCGAATTCCGTCTTTCGAGCACGCGCCAGGAACCGGGCCGCTTTAAAGCGCTGCGCGTCTCCGGGCAGACCTGGGGCCTGTTCTTCGAGCGTCTGAATGTCTCGGTACAAAAACTGGAAAACGCCGTTGAGTTTTATGGCGCTATCTCACACAACAAGCTGCATGGCTTGTCGGTACAGGTTGGCACTAACCAGGTTCAGTTGCCTGCGGTGGTGGATGGCTTTGCCAGTGAGGGGATTATTCAGTTCTTCTTTGAAGAGGCCAGTGAGGATCAGGGTTTCAACATCTATATCCTGGACGAAAGCAACCGAGCGGAAGTTTATCATCACTGTGAAGGCAGCAAAGAGGAGCTGGTGCGCGACGTCAGCCGCTTCTACTCCTCGTCACACGATCGCTTTACCTACGGCTCAAGCTTCATTAACTTCAACCTGCCGCAGTTCTATCAGATTGTGAAAACGGATGGGCGGATGCAGGTTATTCCGTTCCGCACTCAGTCAATCACAACAGCCGCGCCGGTTAATCAGGACGATAACTCAGCGCCGCTGCTGCAGCAGTACCAGCCGTAATCAGCGGAAGCTAACCGCTTCACCCGCCTGCTGTGTGCTGGCTTCTTCCAGTAACTGCCAAAATTCTGCGCCGCTACGGTCACAAATCCATTCTTCACCTTTCAGGTTGAAATGGTAACCGCCGCTTTTGGTAGCGAGCCACACCTGATGTAAAGGCTCCTGGCGATTGATGATGATTTTACTGCCATTTTCAAAGCTGATGGTCAGTACGCCACCGTTTATCTCACAATCAATATCGCTATCGCCGTCCCAGTCATCCAGGCGCTCTTCAATCGTGCGCCACAGGTTATCGGCTAAAAGGTGAAATTCGCTGTCGTTCATGTCTGCTTCCTGTTGAGATTTCAGGGCAGTATAAGAGCATCGCCGTGAATTAGGAACTACGCTTCAGGCATCATCAAGGTAGTGTACCAGCAGAGGAACAGCATCCGAGGCGTTTTCAATGGCGATGCCGAAAGCGACTTTTCCGTCCCGCACCCAGCGGGCGATTTGTTCCTCTTTGGCCGGCCAGCCTGGGCGTGCGACCGTGCAGCATTTTTCCGGGCCCAGCACGGCTACCGCAACGGCGAGCGCGGTGCCGATACCCGACTGAAATGCGCCAATCGTGTAATGAAGCTCGCCGCGCTTCACGTAGTTAGCTGCATCGATGTCGCTCACCAACTGCGTAGAAAATCTGCCGGGAGCGGCCCTCTCAATTAAATTCTGCATTGCTTCACGTTCAAGACCCGTAATGCCAATCCGTTTCATCTGCGTCACCTTATAAAAGACAACCCGCGTCAGAGAGGAATACTTATGGGGCGGAACCCGGAAATTTCTGAATGAATGCCCCCTAAATAGCGTAAACCAGGGATTATTTTCTTGCCCGGTTTGCGGTAAGGCGATTTTCAACGGCCTGGGTGACGAAGAGTATTGCTTTTCAGGGTTCACCTGCGATGATAGACGGCAGAATAGTGAATCACAGGCTACCCGATAATGAAGAAGATTTTCTGCCCTCTCGCTTTGGCACTGACGCTTGTTAGCCTCACCGGCTGCGGCCTGAAGGGGCCTCTTTATTTCCCACCGGCCGATAAAAAGGCGACGCCAACAACGCATAGCGCAACCCCTGAACAACCCGTCCAGACGGCGCCTGCCCGTAACAGTCGTGGCATTGATGATGCGCCGACTCAGGTTGTTTACTAGCTAAATCGTGCTTTGTAACCGCGCAAATGGAGCAGAAGATGCAGTTCTCTAAAATGCATGGCCTTGGTAATGACTTTATGGTCGTCGACGCGGTGACGCAGAATGTTTATTTCTCTCCGGAGCTGATCCGTCGGCTCGCGGATCGTCATCTCGGCGTAGGCTTCGATCAGCTGTTGATCGTCGAGCCGCCGTACGATCCCGATCTCGACTTCCATTACCGGATCTTTAACGCCGACGGCAGCGAAGTTTCCCAGTGTGGTAACGGCGCACGCTGTTTTGCCCGCTTTGTACGCCTGAAAGGGCTGACCAACAAGCGTGAGATCCGCGTCAGCACTGCCAATGGCAGAATGGTACTGAGCGTCACGGAAGATGAGATGGTGCGCGTCAATATGGGCGAACCCAACTTTGAACCTTCCCAGGTGCCGTTCCGGGCAAACAAAGCAGAAAAGACCTATATTATGCGTGCCGCCGAACAAACCATTATGTGCGGCGTGGTTTCCATGGGTAACCCGCATTGTGTCATCCAGGTTGATGACATCGAAACCGCGGCAGTGGAAACCCTTGGGCCGGTGATGGAAAGCCATGAACGCTTCCCTGAACGTGCCAATATCGGCTTTATGCAGGTTGTCAGCCGCGAACACATCCGGCTGCGTGTGTACGAACGCGGCGCGGGGGAAACCCAGGCCTGCGGCAGTGGCGCCTGTGGCGCAGTAGCGGTTGGTATTCAGCAAGGATTACTGGCGGAGCAGGTACGTGTTGAACTGCCTGGCGGCCGTCTTGATATCGCCTGGAAAGGGCCGGGATCACCGCTTTACATGACCGGCCCGGCGGCCCACGTCTATGATGGATTTATACATCTATGAAGAATGCCGAGGAACAGCAAGAAGCCCTTCTTGAGCTTAACGATGTCGCGGTTGCCGAGTATTTACAGCGCAATCCCGATTTCTTTATTCGCAATGCCCACCAGGTGGAGAGCATGCAGGTTCCTCATCCAGTGCGTGGCAGCGTTTCGCTGGTGGAGTGGCATATGGCCCGCAGCCGTAACCACATTAACCACCTTGAAGAGAACATGACGCTGCTGATGGAGCAGGCGAGCGCTAACGAAGGCCTGTTCTATCGGTTGTTGAAGCTTCAGGGGCGCCTGGCTTCGGCTTCCAGCCTGCAGGAAATGTTGAACCGGCTGCATCGCTGGGCGAGGGACATTGGCCTCGCCGGGGCGAATGTCCGGCTGTTTGCTGACCGCTGGCGCATTGGCGCGCCCTCGGACTTTACTCATCTTGCGCTGAACCGCCAGGCCTTCGAGCCGCTGCGTATTCAGCGTCTTGGCGAAAGCCAGCACTATCTTGGCCCGCTTAATGGCCCGGAGCTTTTATTGGTCTTGCCGCAGGCAAAAGCCATTGGTTCCGTTGCCCTGTCGCTGATGGGCAGCGATGGCGATCTCGGAGTCCTGCTGTTCAGCAGCCGCGACCCGCAACATTACCAACAGGGGCAGGGGACTCAGTTGTTGCACGAGCTGGCGCTGATGCTGCCTGACTTGCTGGAGCGCTGGGTTGAACGGGCATGACCACTTCCGCATTAACATCTTACGTTGATGGCTTTCTGCGATACCTGAAGGTTGAGCGCCAGCTCAGCCCGCTTACTCTCCTGAACTACCAGCGCCAGCTCACGGCGATTATCCACATTGCCGAAGAGATGAAGCTCAGCGGCTGGCAGCAATGCGATGCCGCGGCCGTGCGTTCATTGGCCGTGCGCAGCCGCAGGGCTGGCCTGCAGGCTTCCAGCCTGGCGCTAAGACTTTCGGCCTTGCGCAGCTTTTTCGACTGGATGGTCAGTCAGGGAGAGCTAAAAGCGAACCCGGCCAAAGGTATTACTACGCCAAAAGCGGGCCGCCACCTGCCCAAAAATATCGAAGTTGATGATGTAAACCACCTGCTGGATATCGATCTGAACGATCCGCTGGCGGTGCGCGATCGCGCGATGCTCGAAGTCATGTACGGCGCTGGCCTGCGTCTTTCCGAGCTGGTGAACATGAACTGTGGCCACATCGATCTTTCGACCGGAGAGGTCTGGGTGATGGGAAAAGGCAGCAAAGAGCGCCGCGTACCGGTTGGCCGGAGTGCGGTAACCTGGGTTGAGCACTGGCTGGATTTGCGCGAGCTTTTTGGCCCGGACGACGATGCGTTGTTCCTGGCGAAGACGGGAAAGCGAATCTCTGCCCGCAATGTGCAAAAGCGGTTTGGAGAATGGGGGATCAAACAAGGGCTAAGCAGCCATGTACATCCTCATAAACTGCGCCACTCTTTTGCCACGCACATGCTGGAGTCCAGCGGCGATTTACGCGCGGTTCAGGAATTGCTGGGGCACGCCAACCTCTCTACTACGCAAATCTATACCCACCTCGACTTTCAACATTTAGCCTCGGTGTATGATGCCGCGCATCCACGCGCCAAACGGGGGAAATCGTAATGCATTTTTACCGCCCGCTCGGGCAAATTGCTGCTCTGACGTTCGATCTCGACGATACGCTTTATGACAACCATCCGGTTATTCTGCGCACCACTCAGGAGTCTCTGGCTTTTGTGCAGAACTATCATCCGAAGCTCAACGCGTTTACCGCTCTGGATTTTCACCGCAGCCGTGAGGCGCTGCGGGTGAAAGAACCGGACATCTATCATGACGTCACCGAATGGCGTCGTCGCGCCGTGGAGCAGATAATGATGGATGCGGGCCTGAGCCCGGAAGAGGCCTTTACCGGTGCCAGTGCGGCCATGGAAAACTTCGCAAAATGGCGCAGCCGTATCGATATCCCGCAGGAAACGCACGACACGCTGGCAAAGCTTGCTGAAAAATGGCCGCTGGTGGCGATCACCAACGGTAACGCAGAGCCGCACCTGTTCGGGCTGGATAACTACTTCGAATTCATTCTGCGAGCCGGGCCGGACGGGCGCGCTAAACCCTTCAGCGATATGTATCATACCGCTGCGCAACGTTTAGGTGTGCCGCTGGAGCAAATCCTGCATGTAGGCGATGACCTGACCACTGACGTGGCCGGTGCAGTGCGCTGCGGGATGCAGGCCTGTTGGATTAACCTGCGTGAAGGCGACCTGATGCGGATAGATGACAGCCGTTTATTGCCGCATCTGGAGATTTCGCGGTTGGCATCCCTACTCGCGCTGATATAATCAACAGTAACTCTGTACAAATCACCAGTAGTTGGCCGGGCCAACTCTTTCTCTTTTTCGGCGGTGCCAATGGACGTTTCTTACCTGCTCGACAGCCTCAACGACAAACAGCGCGAAGCGGTTGCCGCCACGCGCAGCAATATGCTGGTGCTGGCCGGGGCGGGCAGTGGTAAGACTCGCGTGCTTGTGCATCGCATTGCGTGGTTGATGACGGTCGAAAACTGCTCTCCATACTCCATCATGGCGGTGACCTTTACCAATAAAGCGGCGGCGGAAATGCGCCACCGTATTGGTCAACTGATGGGCACCAGCCAGGGCGGCATGTGGGTTGGCACCTTCCACGGCCTGGCTCACCGCCTGTTGCGTGCGCACCATATGGACGCCAACCTGCCGCAGGACTTTCAAATTCTCGACAGCGAAGATCAGCTTCGCCTGCTGAAACGCCTGATTAAAGCGATGAACCTGGACGAGAAGCAGTGGCCGCCTCGCCAGGCGATGTGGTACATCAACGGCAAAAAAGACGAAGGCCTGCGCCCGCATCACGTTGAAAGCTACGGTAACCCGGTGGAGCAAACCTGGCAGAAGGTATACCAGGCCTATCAGGAGGCGTGCGATCGCGCCGGGCTGGTTGACTTCGCCGAGCTTCTGCTGCGCGCCCACGAACTGTGGCTGAACAAGCCGCATATCCTGAACCATTACCGCGAACGCTTCACCAACATCCTGGTGGACGAATTCCAGGACACCAACAGCATTCAGTATGCGTGGATCCGCCTGCTGGCCGGTGATACCGGCAAAGTGATGATCGTGGGCGATGATGACCAGTCGATCTACGGCTGGCGCGGGGCTCAGGTGGAAAATATTCAGCGCTTCCTGAACGACTTCCCGGGGGCGCAAACTATACGCCTGGAGCAAAACTACCGCTCGACGAACAACATTCTGAATGCGGCCAACGCCCTGATCGCCAATAACTCTGGCCGCCTCGGCAAAGAGCTGTGGACCGACGGCAGCGACGGCGAACCAATCTCGATTTACTGCGCCTTCAACGAGCTGGACGAAGCCCGTTTCGTGGTCAATCGTATTAAAACCTGGCAGGAAAACGGCGGCGCGCTGGAACAATGCGCCATTCTGTATCGCAGCAACGCCCAGTCGCGCGTGCTCGAAGAGGCGCTGCTGCAGGGCAGTATGCCGTACCGTATTTACGGCGGTATGCGCTTCTTCGAACGCCAGGAAATCAAAGATGCACTCTCCTATTTGCGCCTGATAGCCAACCGCAATGATGATGCGGCCTTTGAACGCGTGGTGAATACGCCAACCCGCGGGATAGGCGATCGCACGCTCGACGTTGTACGCCAGACCGCGCGCGACCAGCAGCTAACGCTGTGGCAATCTTGCCGCCTGCTGCTGCAGGAAAAAGCGCTGGCCGGTCGTGCGGCGTCGGCCCTTCAGCGCTTTATGGAGTTGATTGACGCCCTCGCCCATGAAACGGCGGATATGCCGCTGCACGTCCAGACCGATCGGGTGATTAAAGATTCCGGGCTGTTCATGATGTATGAGCAGGAAAAAGGCGAGAAAGGCCAGACCCGCATTGAAAACTTAGAAGAACTGGTGACGGCCACGCGGCAGTTCAGCTACAACGACGAAGACGAAGATTTGATGCCGCTGCAGGCGTTTCTCTCGCATGCGGCGCTGGAAGCAGGTGAAGGGCAGGCAGATACCTGGCAGGATGCGGTGCAGCTGATGACGCTGCACTCGGCAAAAGGCCTGGAGTTCCCGCAGGTGTTTATCGTGGGGATGGAAGAAGGCATGTTCCCAAGCCAGATGTCTCTCGACGAAGGCGGGCGCCTGGAAGAAGAGCGCCGTCTGGCATACGTGGGGGTGACCCGGGCGATGCAAAAGTTGACGCTGACCTATGCGGAAACGCGCCGCCTGTATGGCAAAGAAGCCTATCATCGCCCGTCACGCTTTATCGGTGAGCTGCCAGAAAACTGCGTGGAAGAGGTTCGCCTGCGCGCAAGTATTAGCCGGCCGGTCAGCCATCAGCGTATGGGCACACCTATCGCACAGAACGATTCTGGCTTCAGCCTGGGGCAGCGCGTACGTCATCCTAAGTTCGGCGAAGGAACCATCGTGAATCTGGAAGGCAGCGGGGAGCACAGCCGCCTGCAGGTGGCGTTTCAGGGGCAGGGAATAAAGTGGTTAGTCGCCGCTTATGCGCGTCTGGAAACAGTGTAAGTCACAGAAATTAATTACAATTTTTCACGGGTGGGCTACCCTTAATATGTCACTGGCATGAACTTGTTCAGCCGTGTCCCGTTGCGTGTTGACGCCATATTAGTGGTGGCGTAACATGCGCGCACGAATACGCTAAGAGGACACTCGCCTTGGACACACCCAGTAGATGCTGGCTCAATAACCTGTCATCCAGGTACAACTTCTAAGGCTATCCTCTGATGCTGATAGCCTTCGTGGTTGTCAGCGACCTCGTGTATTTTCATTCCGTCGCCCCTTGAGTCAGACTGTTTAATGGTCTGAAACCTCAGTTGTTTCTGTTTGTGTGCCAACCGAATTGTCCCTGATCTTTTTTTGCATTGGGAGTCCCGGTCATGCTGAGCGCATTTCAACTGGAAAATAATCGCCTTGCCCGCATTGAGCTGGACGAGACGGATACCCTTGCCAATTCGGTATGGGTCGATCTCGTTGAGCCCGAAGAGAGCGAGCGAGAGCGTGTGCAAACGGAACTTGGGCAAAGCCTGGCAACCCGACCAGAGCTGGAAGACATCGAAGCGTCCGCGCGTTTTTTTGAGGACGAAGACGGGCTTCACATCCACTCCTTTTTCTTCTTTGAAGATGCAGATGACCACGCCGGTAACAGCACGGTTGCATTTACCATTCGTGAAGGCCGTTTGTACACGCTGCGTGAACGTGAGCTGCCTGCGTTTCGTCTTTACCGCATGCGCGCCCGTAATCAGTCGATGGCGGACGGCAACGCATGGGAGCTGCTGCTGGACCTGTTTGAAACCAAAATCGAACAGCTGGCGGATGAAATCGAAAATATTTATAGCGACCTGGAGCAGCTAAGCCGCGTTATTATGGAAGGGCATCAGGGCGATGAATACGATGCTGCGCTTTCAACGTTGGCGGAGCTGGAGGATATCGGCTGGAAGGTTCGCCTGTGCCTGATGGATACCCAGCGAGCGCTGAACTTCCTGGTGCGTAAAGCCCGTTTACCTGGCAGCCAGCTGGAACAGGCCCGCGAAATCCTGCGAGACATCGAATCCCTGCTGCCGCACAACGAATCTTTGTTCCAGAAGGTGAACTTCCTGATGCAGGCGGCGATGGGCTTTATCAACATCGAACAGAACCGTATCATCAAGATCTTCTCGGTGGTCTCGGTTGTCTTCCTGCCGCCGACGCTGGTGGCATCCAGCTACGGGATGAACTTCGAGTTTATGCCTGAGCTGAAGTGGAGTTTTGGCTACCCCGGCGCGATTATCTTTATGATGCTCGCCGGCCTGGCGCCCTATCTCTACTTTAAGCGTAAAAACTGGTTGTAAGAAAAAGGAGCCTAAGGGCTCCTTTTTCACGTCTATTTCAGCGATGTTACTCGCGCGCGCCGCTGAGTATAAATCGCATCGGCGATAAACAGCCCCAGCGCCGCCCAGATAAAGCCAAAAGTAATCAACTTATCTTGGGTGACCACTTCGTCGTAAAACGTCACTGCCAGCAGGAACATCAGCGTTGGCCCCAGATACTGGAAGAAGCCCAGCGTTGAAAGGCGCAAGCGGGTAGCGGCCGCTGTGAAGCAAAGCAATGGCACCGTGGTGATCACCCCGGCGGCAATAAGCATCAGGTTCAGCGTCCAGGGGTTCATCCCCATATGGCTGGTGGCGCTGTCGGCGATGCCAAACAGATAAATACCCGCGATCGGCAGTAGCCACAGCGTTTCGAACAGCATCCCGGTTTGTGCATCTACGGCAATCTTTTTACGGATCAGGCCATAGAAAGCAAAGCTGAAGGCCAGGCCCAGGCCGATGATCGGCAGCGAGCCGAAAGTCCAGAGCTGAACCAGCACGCCACAGAAGGCCAGCAGCACAGCGAACCACTGCATCCGCCGGAAGCGTTCCCCCAAAAAGAGCATCCCCAGCAGCACGTTCACTAACGGGTTAATGAAGTAGCCCAGGCTGGCTTCCAGCATGTGATGATTATTCACCGCCCAGATATAAAGCAGCCAGTTACCGCCAATGAGCACGGCGCTTAACGCCAGCGCGAGGATCTTTTTACGGTTCTGGCAGGAGCGTTTCACCTGCGGCCATTGGCGGCAGACGGTGATCAGCGCCAGCATAAAGAAGAATGACCAGATAACGCGGTGGGTCAGGATCTCTGTCGCCGGTACGTAGTGAATCAGTTTGAAATATACCGGCGCGATACCCCAGATAAAGTAGGCCGTCAGGGCAAGTAAGATCCCCTGACGTGTCTGTTTCGGATCCATGAAGAAAACTCAGCAAAAAAATAGTGAGCAAATAATAACAGGGTTTACATCCTTACCCTACCATGTAGGTAGCCGTTGCGCTGGCAATGTGCAGCTGGTCCTGGTTATGAAGTTCTACGCGTGCCACCGCCACTTTATTACCGGCGCGTAGCAGGCTGCTGCTGGCCGTGAAGCGCTCTCCGCGGCCCGGACGCAGATAATCTACGCGCAAATCGATGGTGCCCATTTTTGACAGGCGCTGGCGAAGCTCGTCTTCGGTGATGGTGTCATGGCGCGTCAGCGTGCTGCCTACGCAGACCAGGCCTGCCGCCACGTCAAGCGCGGAGGCGATAACGCCGCCGTGCAAAATACTTTGCGCCCAGTTGCCCACCATCATCGGTTGATTATTAAAGCTCAGTTGGGCGAACGCTTTTTCGTAGCGCTCCAGCTCCAGGCCAAGCGCACGGTTGAAAGGCATGTGATACACGAAGATTTCGCCCACCAGCTTGAGGGCGGCTTCTGTGGTGAGTACAGGGGAAGACATCGTTCATTCCTCGAACAAAAAGTGAATAAGTTAACAAGGTGTTTAGTTTATGCTTCTCAATTGTTGCTTTCCACTTTCGGAACCGCAGGGGCGTGCTTTGGGGCATCCTGCTGTAAAATGTTTGGCGATAAATATTTAGACACTTTTTGTTATGGAGAACGGGACTAATGCTGAAACCTCTGGGGTGGGGAGTAGCCGCGATGCTACCTTTGACTGCCTTCGCACAAGAAACCACCATTGATAAAATCCACGACAAGCCCGCGGTGCGCGGCAGTATCATTGCTAATCTGCTGCAGGAACACGACAATCCCTTCACGCTGTACCCGTACGACACGAATTACCTGCTATACACCTGGACCAGCGATATGAATAAAGAGGCGATAAGCTCCTACGACTGGGCCAGCAACGCGCGTAAAGACGAGGTGAAGTTCCAGCTAAGCCTGGCCTTCCCGCTGTGGCGCGGTATTCTGGGCGATAACTCCGTGCTGGCGGCCTCCTATACCCAGAAATCCTGGTGGCAGCTTTCTAACCGCAATGAATCTTCACCGTTTCGTGAAACCAACTACGAGCCTCAGTTATTCCTCGGTTTTGCAACGGATGCAACCTTTGCGGGCTGGACATTGCGAGACGTAGAGTTTGGCTATAACCACGACTCAAACGGTCGTTCTGACCCGACCTCTCGCGGCCGGAACCGCCTTTACACCCGGCTGATGGCACAAAACGGTGACTGGCAGGTTGAAGTGAAACCCTGGTATGTGGTGGGCAGCGTTGAGGACAACCCGGACATCACCAAATACATGGGCTACTACCAGCTTAAGGTTGGCTATGCGCTGGGTGAGGCGATTTTCAGCGTGAAGGGACAATACAACTGGAACAGCGGCTACGGCGGGGCAGAATTTGGCGTGAGCTACCCGATCTCGAAAAACGTGCGTTTCTATACCCAGGTCTACAGCGGCTACGGCGAATCGCTCATCGATTACAACTTTAACCAGACACGGGTTGGCGTAGGCGTTATGCTAAACGATCTTTTCTAAAGCATTGCAGTTTCTCTTCCAGGCGCTGAAAATGGCGCCTGAATTTTAGGTAGTGGGGATAGCGTGGCACAGGCGGAAGTAATCAATCAGGCGTCGCTGGCGAGACAGGTTCTGCAGGATACCTTCGGGTATCAACAGTTTCGTCCGGGCCAGGAAACCATCATCGATACGGTGCTGGAGGGGCGTGACTGCCTGGTGGTGATGCCGACCGGGGGCGGTAAATCCCTGTGCTATCAAATCCCCGCGCTGGTGTTTGGCGGCCTGACCGTGGTGGTTTCCCCGCTGATTTCCCTGATGAAAGACCAGGTTGATCAGCTGCTGGCGAACGGCGTGGCGGCGGCCTGTCTTAACTCCACCCAAACTCGCGAACAACAGCTGGAAGTGATGACCGGCTGTCGCACCGGGCAAATTCGCCTGCTGTATATCGCGCCTGAGCGCCTGATGATGGACAACTTCATCGACCATCTCAGTAACTGGCAGCTTTCGATGGTGGCGGTGGACGAAGCACACTGTATTTCGCAGTGGGGGCACGATTTCCGCCCGGAATATGCCGCGCTCGGGCAGCTTCGCGAGCGGCTGCCTGCGGTGCCGTTTGTTGCGCTGACGGCCACGGCTGACGACACTACCAGGCTTGATATTGTGCGCCTGCTGGGGCTCCACGAGCCGTTCATCCAGATCAGCAGTTTTGACCGACCGAATATCCGCTACATGCTGATGGAGAAGTTTAAACCGCTCGATCAGCTCACTCGCTATATTCAGGAGCAGCGCGGCAAGTCCGGGATTATTTACTGCAATAGCCGGGCAAAAGTGGAAGACATCGCCGCCCGACTGCAAAGCAAAGGCATCAGCGCCGGCGCCTATCACGCGGGACTGGAGCATCAGGTACGCGGCGAAGTGCAGGAAAAATTCCAGCGTGACGATCTGCAAATCGTGGTCGCGACCGTCGCTTTCGGCATGGGCATCAACAAGCCGAACGTACGTTTTGTCGCCCACTTCGATATCCCCCGTAATATCGAATCTTACTATCAGGAAACCGGCCGTGCCGGGCGTGATGGCCTGCCTGCGGAAGCGATGCTGTTTTACGATCCGGCGGATATGGCCTGGCTGCGTAAATGTCTTGAAGAAAAAGCCCCGGGACAGCTGCAGGACATTGAGCGCCACAAGCTCAACGCCATGGGCGCCTTTGCCGAAGCGCAAACCTGTCGCCGCCTCGTGCTGCTGAACTACTTCGGCGAAGGTCGCCAGCAGTCTTGCGGCAACTGCGATATCTGCCTCGATCCGCCTCGTCGCTATGACGGTCTGATGGACGCGCAAAAAGCGCTGTCCTGCATTTACCGCGTCGGCCAGCGCTTTGGGATGGGCTACGTAGTCGAAGTCCTGCGCGGCGCCAACAACCAGCGAATTCGCGATCTTGGCCACGACAAACTGAAGATTTACGGTGAAGGCCGCGAACACACGACGGAACACTGGGTCAGCGTGATTCGCCAGCTCATCCACCTCGGCGTGGTGACGCAAAATATCGCCGCTCACTCCGCGCTGCAGCTGACGGAAGCAGCACGTCCTTACCTGCGTGGTGAGGAGCCGCTGATGCTGGCGGTGCCGCGAGTCGTGGCTATTAAGCCGCGCGCCAGCCAGAAAGTCTTTGGCGGTAATTACGATCGCAAGCTGTTCGCCAAACTCAGAAAGCTGCGCAAATCCATTGCGGATGAAGAAAACATCCCGCCGTATGTGGTGTTTAACGATGCAACGCTGATTGAAATGGCTGAGCAGATGCCGCTGTCGCCAGGCGAGATGCTGGGTATTAACGGGGTGGGGACGCGTAAACTTGAGCGCTTTGGCCGCCCGTTTATGACGCTGATTCGCGACCACGTTGACGGCGTGGATGAAGAGTAGCCTGCCGCGAGGAAAAGTGGCAGGATAATGACTCTTCGAATTATCTGCACGCGAGCTATTCCCTATGTTAATGCTATTTCTGACCGTGGCGCTGGTGCACATCGTTGCCCTGATGAGCCCGGGTCCTGACTTTTTCTTTGTTTCCCAGACAGCCGTAAGCCGCTCTCGCAAAGAGGCGATGATGGGCGTGCTGGGCATTACCGCTGGCGTTATGGTTTGGGCGGGCGTGGCGCTACTTGGCCTGCACCTGATCCTCGAAAAAATGGCCTGGCTGCATAACATCATCATGGTCGGCGGCGGGCTGTATCTTTGCTGGATGGGCTATCAGATGCTGCGCGGCGCATTCAAGAAAGAAACTACAGGCGAAGAAGCCCCGAAAGTCGAGCTGGCGAGCGGCGGGAAGAGCTTTGTGAAAGGGCTGCTGACGAACCTGGCTAACCCGAAAGCGATTATCTACTTCGGCAGCGTGTTCTCGCTGTTTGTTGGCGACAACGTTGGCAGCGCTGAGCGCTGGGGCCTGTTTGTGCTGATCGCGATTGAAACCTTCGCCTGGTTCACTATTGTGGCGAGCCTGTTCGCATTACCAAAAATGCGCCGCGGCTATCAGCGCCTCGCCAAATGGATCGACGGTATGGCGGGCGCTCTGTTCACCGGATTTGGTATTCACCTGATCATCTCCCGATAATCAGGCCTGGCGCGCGCCGGCAAGCAGCGCGCCAACCAGCATAAACAGCGAGCCAAAGACCCGGTTCAAGGCTTTCATCTGGTGCGGCCCCTTAATCCAGGCGGCAATCCGTTTGGCCAGGGTCGCGTAGCCAATCATCACGATGATATCGACGACTACCGTTGTCACACCGAGCACGACGTACTGCATCGCCTGGGGCTGATGTGGGGCGATAAACTGTGGGAAGAGGGCGGCCAGAAACACGATGCTTTTCGGGTTTGTCAGGTTAACAAACACTGCTCGTTTAAACAGTTTGCTGCGCGGCTGCGCCGTGGCAAGGGTGTTTAAATCCAGTGCGCCTGCGGCTCTCCATTGCTGGATCCCCAGCCAAATAAGATAGGCAACCCCCGCCCACTTCAGCACTTCAAAGGCCAGCAGCGAGCGTGAAAACAAGGCCCCAAGCCCAACGCCGACTAGCACAATATGCAGCGCCAGCCCGGTTTGCAGCCCGGTAATTGACGCTGCCGCACCGCGATAGCCGTGGCTAATGGCGGTGGTCATGGTATTGATGGCACCGGAGCCGGGGGAAAGGCTAAGAATTATTGTGGTTAGCAGATAGGTAAACCACCACTCGAAGGTCATGCGAAACTCCCTGAACGCGCGCTTTTATGCCACAATACGCTATTGTTGATAAGCGTGCCACGGGCCATAAAAAAACCATAGATACCTGATGCCGACCCCTATGTCTCAGCATAAAAATGGATGGTTAGAACGGGAAGGCGCATTTGCTGCTTTTGCCACGGGTCCACTGACGGACTTTTGGCGCAAGCGGGAAGAGCGCGAATTTACCGGCGTGGATGACGTGTCGGTTCGCTACGTTCGCTTTTGTTCGGCGCAGCACGATCGCGTGATTGTTGTCTGCCCTGGCAGAATTGAAAGCTACGTGAAATACGCTGAGCTAGCCTATGACCTGTTCCACTGCGGCTTTGATGTTTTGATCATCGACCACCGGGGGCAGGGGCGTTCAGGGCGCATGCTGTCAGACACCCACCGTGGCCACGTCGTCAACTTTAGTGATTATGTCGAAGATTTTGACCGTTTTTACCAACAGGAAGTGGCGTCAGGGCACTGGCGTAAACGCTATCTGTTGGCCCACTCAATGGGCGGCGCCATTGCCGCGTTATGGTTACAGCAAGCCCCGGACGCCTTTGATGCAGTCGCGCTCTGCGCTCCGATGTTTGGTATTACGCTGCGCTGGCCGGAATGGATGGTGCGCCATATTCTTGACTGGGCCGAAGGGCATCCACGTATTCGGGAAGGATACGCCATCGGGACGGGCCGCTGGCGCGCGCTGCCGTTTAGCGTTAACGTCCTGACCCACAGCGAAGAGCGGTACCGCCGCAGCCTGCGTTTTTATGCTGATGAGCCAGCATTACGGGTAGGCGGGCCAACCTTCCATTGGGTTCGAGAAGGGATCCTCGCCGGAGAAAAGGTGTTAGCAGGAGCCACTGCCATCACCACGCCGATCTTTTTACTCCAGGCAGAAGAGGAGCGAGTGGTAGATAACCGCGCGCACCAGCAATTCTGCGAAATTATGGCCGCGGCGGGCCACCCTTGTGAGGGGGAAACACCTTACGTCATTGAAGGCGCGTATCACGAGATCCTGTTTGAGAAGGACGCTATGCGAGCCAGAGCCTTGTCTGCCGTGCTTGAGTTTTTCGACCGGCATAACTAATTGAATATATCTCTTCAGAGGATCTCTATGTACCACGTCGTTGCTTCAGATTTAGATGGCACTTTGCTGTCTCCCGATCATTTCCTCTCCGCTTACGCGAAAGAAACGTTAAAACTGCTCACCGCTGAAGGCGTTAACTTTATTTTTGCCACCGGCCGACACCATATCGATGTGGCGCAAATTCGCGACAATCTTGAGATCAAGGCGTACATGATCACCTCGAACGGCGCTCGCGTGCATGACACTGAGGGTAATCTGTTCTTCTCTCACGATCTCGACCACGACATCGCCCAGGATCTGTTTGGCGTGGTGCATAACAACCCGGACATCGTGACCAACGTCTACAAAGGTGACGAGTGGTTTATGAACCGTCACCGTCCGGAAGAGATGAAATATTTCCAGGAAGCCAAATTCAGCTACACCCTGTTTGAACCGGGCCTGCTGGAAGCCGACGGCGTCAGCAAAGTGTTCTTCACCTGCGACGATCACGATACGCTGCTGCCGCTGGAGCAGGCGATCAACGCCCGCTGGGGCGACCGCGTGAATGTCAGTTTCTCGACGCTCACCTGTCTGGAAGTGATGGCGGGCGGCGTTTCCAAAGGGCACGCGCTGGAAGCAGTCTCGAAAGCGATGGGTTACAGCCTGAAGGATTGCATTGCCTTCGGCGACGGCATGAATGACGCAGAAATGCTGAGCATGGCGGGCAAGGGCTGTATCATGGGCAACGCTCATCAGCGCCTGAAGGATCTGCTGCCGGAGCTGGAAGTGATTGGCACCAACGCCGACAACGCCGTGCCGCACTATTTGCGCAGGTTGTTCCTCAAGGCTGAATGATCGGCAACTGATGAGTGGTTTATTAGTGACCACTCGTCAACTAAATAGTTAAGCCGATGTAGCCTCCTCCCAGTACAATGGCGCAATCTTGTTCGTTGCGGATTGCTCATTGTGCCATTACTCATCATTACCACGATTCTGTGGGCCTTCTCTTTTAGCCTGATCGGCGAATATCTTGCCGGGCATGTGGACAGCTATTTCTCGGTGCTGATGCGCGTCGGCCTGGCAGCCCTGGTGTTTCTGCCATTTCTGCGTTTCAAGGGCTACCAGCTTAAAACTCTGCTGCTGTACATGCTGGTGGGGGCGCTACAGCTGGGCGTAATGTACCTCTTCAGCTTCCGCGCTTATCTTTATCTCACGGTATCTGAATTCCTGCTTTTCACGGTAATGACGCCGCTGTACGTCACGCTTATCTACGATTTGCTGAGTGGTAATAAACTGCGCTGGGGTTATGCGCTAAGTGCGGGGCTGGCGGTGATTGGCGCGGCGATTATTCGCTACGACAAAGTGAGCGATCATTTCTGGATCGGCCTGCTGCTGGTGCAGGGGGCGAATATCTGCTTTGCCATCGGCATGGTGGGCTACAAGCGCCTGATGGAAACACATCCGATGCCGCAGCACTGCGCGTTTTCGTGGTTCTATCTTGGCGCGTTTATTGTTGCCATTGTGGCCTGGTTTGCGCTCGGCAACCCGCAAAAACTCCCCACAACGACGTTACAGTGGGGGATTTTGGTCTGGCTTGGCGTGGTAGCTTCCGGGCTGGGTTATTTTATGTGGAACTACGGCGCAACTCAGGTGGACGCCGGCACGCTCGGGATCATGAACAACGTGCATGTCCCGGCCGGGCTGCTGGTGAATCTTGCCATCTGGCAAGAGCAGCCTCACTGGCCGAGTTTTATCATTGGGGGAACGGTGATAATGGCCTCGCTGTGGGTACATCGCCGGTGGGTCGCTCCGCGTTCTTCACAAACGGTAAATGGTCGCAGGCATGCTGGCGCGTCGAACGAATAAACGCTTCGGTCACCGGCTGGCGCTGTTCGCCGTCTCGAACGGCGGCGTACAGGCGGCTCCATAACCCTTCACCCAGGGTCCTGGTGACAATCAGGCCCTGGTGCTCAAAGCTTTCCACCACCCAGTGCGGCAGTGCGGCAATCCCCATCCTCGCCGACACCATCTGAATCAGCAGTAGTGTGTTATCGACGCTTTTCAACGCCGGGCTGATCCCGGCAGGCTGCAGGAAATTGCGCCAGATATCCATACGTTCACGCTGCACCGGATAGATAAGCAGCGTCTCAAGCGTTAAATCGTCAGGCTCAATACTGTCTTTCTTCGCCAGCGGGTGGTCGGTCGCCATCACCAGGCGCACTTCAAAATCAAACATCGGTGAATAATGCAGCCCGCTGCGCGGCAGAATGTCGGAAGTCAGTACGATATCCAGCTCACCCTGCTGCAGCGCAGGCTGAGGATCAAACGTTACGCCGGATTTAAAGTCCATTTCCACCTGCGGCCAGTGCTGGCGGAAGTTCTCCAGCGCAGGCGTTAGCCACTGAATGCAGCTGTGACATTCAATCGCAATGCGCAGCCGGGTCTGGTGCGGCTCATTACAGGCCTGCAGGGCGCGGCCAATCTGCGGCAACACTTGTTCCGCCAGCTGCAGCAAGATCTCCCCCTGCGGCGTGAAGCGAAGTGGCTGACTTTTACGGATAAACAGGCGGAAGCCGAGCCGCTGTTCCAGATCGCTGAACTGGTGAGAGAGGGCCGACTGAGTCTGATGCAGGGCGGCAGCAGCGGCGGCCAGCGAACCGCTGTGTCGTAACGCTTGCAGCGTCCGCAGGTGTTTAATCTCGATCATGAAAGTCCTTCACTTCGGCATGAACAAATTGCGCTTGAGGATTATACAGTACCTGCTGATTATAGAAGTGTAAACATCTGGACGTCTAAATCCAGCGTCTTTCGAATTTATGGCGCGTTGGTTTTACTCACTTACACCGGTCACTTACTTATGTTAGCTCCCGGTGATAAGCGAGCTTACCGCCTTCCCTAAATCCGAAATCCATCTGGATTAAGCTTATAAAATAAAGAGGCGATAATATGACAATCCATAATCACACCCTGGGGTTCCCTCGCGTCGGCCTTAAGCGCGAGTTGAAAAAAGCACAGGAAAGCTACTGGGCAGGGAATACCTCCCGCGAAGAATTACTGGCGGTTGGCCGCGAATTGCGTGCCCGCCACTGGGACCAACAAAAACAAGCTGGCGTTGAATTACTGCCGGTGGGCGACTTCGCCTGGTACGACCATGTTCTGACGACCAGCCTGCTGCTCGGTAACGTGCCGGCTCGTCATCAGAACAAAGACGGCAGCGTCGATATCGATACGCTGTTCCGCATCGGCCGTGGCCGGGCACCAACCGGTGAGCCCGCCGCGGCCGCGGAAATGACCAAATGGTTCAACACCAACTATCACTATATGGTGCCGGAGTTCACCAAGGGACAGCAGTTCAGCCTGACCTGGACGCAGCTTTTGCAAGAGGTCGATGAGGCGCTGGCGCTGGGCCATAAGGTGAAACCAGTGCTGCTCGGCCCGGTGACTTACCTGTGGCTGGGCAAAGTGAAAGGCGAGCAGTTTGACCGCCTGAGCCTGCTGAAAGATATTCTGCCGGTATACCAGCAGGTGCTCGCTGAGCTTGCGAAGCGCGGCATTGAGTGGGTACAAATCGACGAGCCTGCACTGGTGCTGGAGCTGCCAAAAGCCTGGCTGGAGGCCTTTAAACCTACCTACGATGCGCTGACCGGTCAGGTGAAGCTGCTGCTTACCACCTACTTCGAAGGTGTGGGGCCAAACCTGGACACCATCACCGAGCTGTCGGTGCAGGGTCTGCACGTTGATTTCGTGCACGGCAACGATGACGTGAACGACATCCATAAGAAGTTGCCTGCAAACTGGCTGCTGTCCGCGGGCGTCATCAACGGGCGTAACGTCTGGCGGGCCGATCTGACCGCAAAACATGCTCAGTTAAAAGATCTGGTGGGTAAACGTGCGCTGTGGGTGGCTTCATCCTGTTCTCTGTTGCACAGCCCCATTGACCTGAGCGTAGAAACTCGCCTCGATGCCGAAGTTAAAAGCTGGTTTGCTTTTGCCCTGCAGAAATGTGCCGAACTTTCACTGTTGACTGAGGCGTTAAACAGCGGGAATACCGCAAAAATTGCTGAATGGAGCACACCTATCCAGGCTCGTCGTCAGTCTAAGCGTGTGCACAATGCCGCTGTCAGCGAGCGTCTGGCTAAAATTACCGCTCAGGACAGCCTGCGCCAGAATGCGTATACCGCCCGTGCGGCGGCACAGCGTGAACGCTTCAACCTGCCAGCCTGGCCAACGACGACCATCGGTTCCTTCCCGCAAACGACAGAAATTCGTGGCCTGCGCCTGGACTTCAAAAAAGGCAAGCTGGACGCCAGCAACTATCGCACCGGTATTGCTGGGCATATCAAGCAGGCGATTGTTGAGCAGGAACGTCTGGGCCTGGACGTGCTGGTACACGGCGAAGCCGAGCGTAACGACATGGTGGAGTATTTCGGCGAACATCTGGACGGCTTCGTGTTTACTCAGAACGGCTGGGTACAGAGCTACGGTTCACGCTGCGTTAAGCCACCGATTGTTATCGGCGACATCAGCCGCCCAGAGCCGATCACCGTTGAGTGGGCCAAATATGCGCAATCCCTGACCGACAAACCGGTTAAAGGCATGCTGACCGGCCCGGTCACAATTCTTTGCTGGTCCTTCCCGCGGGAAGATGTTTCCCGCGAGACTATCGCGAAGCAGATAGCGCTGGCCCTGCGCGATGAAGTGGCTGACCTGGAAGCCGCAGGTATCGGTATTATCCAGATTGATGAACCCGCTCTGCGCGAAGGTTTGCCGCTGCGCCAGTCCGACTGGCAGGCTTATCTGAAATGGGGCGTCGAAGCCTTCCGCCTGAACGCCGCCGTGGTGCGAGATGACACCCAAATCCACACCCACATGTGCTACTGCGAGTTCAACGACATCATGGACTCAATCGCGGCGCTGGATGCGGACGTAATCACCATCGAAACTTCGCGGTCCGATATGGATCTGCTGGAGGCGTTTAAAGAGTTTGAGTACCCGAACGAAATCGGGCCAGGCGTATACGACATTCACTCTCCAAACGTTCCGGATGTGGAATGGATTGAGGCGCTATTGAAGAAGGCGGCGGAGTCCGTCCCGGCAGAGCGTCTATGGGTTAATCCAGACTGTGGGCTTAAAACCCGTGGCTGGCCAGAAACCCGTGCGGCGCTGGCTAACATGGTGCAAGCGGCGCAGAACCTGCGCAGCGCTTGACGCTAAACACAAGGGGGCTATATCAGCCCCCTTAGTTATTACTTCCTCATCCCGTAGCGTTTGAACCACGCCAGCATCCTTTCCCAGCCATCTTTGGCCGACTCTTCATGGTAGCCTGGGCGGTAATCCGCGTTGAAAGCATGGCCGGCTTCCGGGTAGACAATGATTTCCGCATTGGCATTGGCCGCTCTTAATGCCTGACGCATTGTCTCAACGCTTTCCTGAGAGATCCCCGTATCCTGGCCACCGTATAGTCCGAGCACCGGCGCATTAAGATTGACGGCGATATCTACCGGATGGTGGTGAGAGTTCAACGTTTTCTCACCTGTCAGCTTGCCGTACCAGGCGACAGCCGCTTTGAGCTGTGGATTGTGTGCCGCATAAAGCCAGGCAATTCGCCCGCCCCAGCAAAAACCAGTTACCATCAGGCGATGCGCGTCGCCGCCGTTGCGGGAAGCCCAACTGGCCACATGGTCAAGGTCCCCCAGTACCTGATTGTCCGGCACTTTTGAGACCAGGCCGCTTAACAACGTGGGGATATCGGCGAAGTCCCCCGGCTCACCCTGGCGAAAATAAAGCTCAGGGGCGATAGCCAGATAGCCTTCAAGTGCCAGCCGGCGGCAGAGATCGCGAATATGTTCGTGTACGCCAAAAATTTCCTGAATGACGATAACTACCGGCAGCGGGCCATCGGCATTTTTGGGCCGGGCATGGTAAGCCGGCATATTATCGCCCTGGCTTGGAATAGATGTTTCCCCAGAAAGAATCGCGTCGTCCGGCGTTAGCAAAGCAGTGGGGGCGATGGGTGAAGCCGCCGGTGCGAAGCCTTCGCCCGGTGTGTTATGTGTTGTTTGCTTTTGTTTCATGGTTTTCTCCGAACCAGCATTAGCGCAGTGTGATAACTATAGCCAGGATTAGTAGCAAATCTGGCGGGCAAAAAACGCCGTCAAAGTTCAAAAAATAGCCCGATCGACTCTTAATTGTGATGGTGATCACCTATGAAGATACAAATAATGTAATTTGTTTCATTCAAAGTGAGCGTCATCACGAAATTATGCTCAGGGGTTCTGTAAAGTGTCGCTTTGCTTCTCCTGAAACCTACTCAACAGAGGAGTCTGTTATGTCCAAGTCTGATGTTTTCCATCTCGGCCTCACTAAAAATGACCTGCAAGGGGCTACGCTTGCCATCGTCCCGGGCGATCCTGAGCGTGTGGAAAAAATCGCCGCGCTGATGGACAAGCCGGTTAAGCTGGCTTCCCACCGTGAATTCACTTCCTGGCGTGCTGAGCTCGACGGCAAGCCGGTCATCATCTGTTCTACCGGTATCGGCGGCCCATCCACCTCTATTGCCGTGGAAGAACTGGCGCAGCTTGGCATCCGTACTTTCCTTCGCGTCGGAACGACCGGGGCAATTCAGCCGAACATTAACGTGGGTGACGTTCTCGTGACCACCGCATCCGTTCGCCTGGATGGTGCCAGCCTGCACTTCGCGCCAATGGAATACCCGGCTGTGGCAGACTTTGCGTGTACGACCGCGCTGGTTGAGGCGGCAAAAGCCGTGGGCGCAACGACTCATATCGGCGTGACCGCATCCTCCGATACCTTCTACCCAGGGCAAGAGCGTTACGATACGCTGTCCGGCCGCGTAGTTAGCCGCTTCAAAGGCTCAATGAAAGAGTGGCAGGAAATGGGCGTGATGAACTATGAAATGGAATCCGCCACGCTGCTGACCATGTGCTCCAGCCAGGGTCTGCGCGCGGGTATGGTTGCCGGGGTTATCGTGAACCGTACGCAGCAAGAGATCCCTAACGCGGAAACCATGAAGAAAACGGAAAGTCACGCGGTGAAAATCGTGGTCGAGGCGGCGCGTCGCCTGCTGTAGTTTTGCTTTTCCGTTCATAAGGCCGGCGCTCGCCGGCTTTTTTTATGCTTTGCGCGGTACCTTCCGGAAAATCCCTTTTCATCTGGACATTTATACAGCAGAATTTTACCTTGCAGCTGTTTGTATTGTTTCTGGGGGGAGCATGGATATTTCACTGTTATTTGGGCTGGGCATTGGCCTCGTAGGCTTGCTGACCGGCTGGCTTATCGCCAGCCTGCGCGCGGCGCAGCGGCAGGCGGCTTTGCATGAAGAGCAGCGTGAAATCTACGGCGAGCTTGCTGCCGCGCGGCAGGAGCTTCAGCAAAATCAGCACTGGCGAGAAGAGTGCGATCAGCTTAACCGTGAAGTCCGTGCCCAAATGGAAATTAACAGCGGGCAGGAGGCGGATATTCGTGAACTGACCACGTTGCTGGAGCAAACCCGGCTCAATGCCGAAGATAAGCATCGCCAAATGCTTAACAGCGAGCAGCGCCTGAACGAGCAGTTTGAGAATCTGGCCCACCGTATTTTTGAACAAAGCGGCCGTAAGGTAGAAGAGCAGAACCGCCAAAGCCTGAACGTGTTGCTGTCCCCACTTCGTGAACAGCTCGACGGCTTCCGACGTCAGGTCCAGGAGAGTTTTGGTCAGGAGGCGCGCGAACGCCATACGCTGACGCACGAAATCCGCAGCCTGCAGCAGCTTAATGCACAAATGGCACAAGAGGCGTTAAACCTCACCAAGGCACTTAAAGGTGATAACAAAACCCAGGGTAACTGGGGGGAAGTGGTGTTAACCCGCGTACTGGAAGCTTCAGGCCTGCGTGAAGGCCATGAATACCAGACTCAGGTGAACATCCAGCTTGAAAACAACAGCCGTATGCAGCCGGACGTTATTGTTCGCCTGCCGCAGGGCAAAGACGTTGTTATTGACGCCAAAATGACGCTGGTGGCGTATGAGCGTTACTTCAATAGTGAAGATGAACTCACGCGTGAAAGTGCATTGAATGAGCACATCGCCGCTATCCGCAGCCATATTCGGCTGCTGGGACGCAAGGATTACCAACAGCTGCCGGGGCTACGTTCTCTGGACTACGTGTTGATGTTTATTCCCGTTGAGCCTGCCTTCCTGCTGGCTATCGACAGGCAGCCTGAACTGATTAGCGAAGCGCTGAAAAATAACATAATGCTGGTGAGCCCGACGACGCTGCTGGTGGCGCTGCGCACCATTGCCAATCTGTGGCGCTATGAACATCAAAGCCGTAATGCCCAGCAAATCGCCGAACGGGCGGGGCGCCTGTACGATAAAATGCGCCTGTTCGTGGATGATATGTCTGCAATTGGGCAAAGCCTCGATAAGGCCCAGGATAACTACCGGCAGGCGATGAAAAAACTTTCATCAGGGCGTGGAAATATCCTGGTTCAGGCGGACGCTTTTCGCGGGTTGGGTGTTGAAGTAAAGCGTGAGATGAATCCAGACCTGGTCGAGCGAGCTCGTCAGGAAGATGAGGATGATTCGGCGCGATTGGGCCATGAGTGTGAAGAGCCTGCGGCTGAGTTCGATACTTTGTCTGCAACGCGCACAGGTGAAGAGCGCTAAACTGAGGCTGAGTAGCACGGTTGAATCATAGGGCTTTCACGCCCATTCTGTTACACTTCCCGAACATTTTCTTTATTAAGCAGGCATTGAGATGGTTGATGAATCCCAGGAGTCCGGATCCCAGGAAACAACGCACTTTGGCTTCCGTACCGTAGCTAAAGAGCAGAAGGTCGATATGGTGGCGAACGTGTTCCACTCTGTTGCGGCGAAATACGACGTGATGAACGACCTGATGTCTTTCGGTATCCACAGATTGTGGAAACGCTACACGATTGACTGCAGCGGCGTGCGTCGCGGCCAGCGAGTGCTGGATCTTGCGGGCGGTACGGGCGATCTGACAGCGAAATTCTCCCGTCTGGTCGGTGAGGCTGGCGAAGTAGTATTGGCCGATATTAACGACTCAATGCTGAAAATGGGGCGCGAAAAGCTGCGCAATATCGGCATTGTGGGGAACGTCAGATACGTGCAGGCTAACGCCGAAGCGCTGCCATTCCCGGACAACACCTTCGACTGCATCACTATCTCCTTTGGCCTGCGTAACGTCACGGATAAAGACGCTGCGCTGCGCTCTATGTTCCGCGTTCTCAAACCGGGTGGCCGCCTGCTGGTGCTTGAGTTCTCCAAACCGGCTTTCGAGCCGCTGAACAAAGCCTACGACGCTTATTCCTTCCACATTCTGCCGCGTATTGGGGAGATGGTGGCGCAGGATGGCGAAAGCTATCGCTACCTGGCAGAATCCATTCGCATGCATCCGGACCAGGAAACGCTGAAAGGCATGATGGAAGAGGCTGGGTTCGAAAACACCACCTATTACAATATGACCGGTGGGATTGTCGCCCTGCACCGTGGCTATAAATTCTAATCAGGGAGCAGCGATGCCATTTATGTCGCTTATGACTGCTGGAATCGAAGGGGTACTGAACACCTTCCTCTGGCGCGATCGTAGCCTGAAATCTGCGCGTCAACGTCTGCAAGGCAAGACGCTGCGCGTTAGCCTGAAAGAATTCTCAGCGCCTGTGGTGCTGGTGTTCAGTGAACAACAGCTGGATGTACTGAGCCAGTGGGAAGGTGAGGCGGACTGTAGCGTCTCAACCCATATCGGCGTGCTGCCGAAACTGCGGGATCGCCAGCAACTTACCGCTCTGATTCGCAGCGGTGAACTTGACGTTACTGGTGACATTCAGGTTGTACAAAATCTGGCATCGCTGATGGATCTCGCGGAGTTTGACCCTGCGGAGCTGCTGGCCCCGTATATAGGCGATATTGCCTCTGAAGGCATCAGTAAGTTTGCACGCCATGGCGGCAAGCTGCTGAAAAAAGGATTTATACGCAATCAGCAGTACCTGGGGGAAGCGCTCACTGAAGAGTGGCGCGTTGCGCCTGGCTCGCTGGAAGTTGCCTGGTTCGCAGAGGAAACCGAAGCGCTGGCACGCTCGGTGGACGCACTCAGCAAACGGCTGGATAAGCTGGAGGGTAAATGACGCCAGGAGAAATTCGCCGCCTTTATTTCATTGTCCGTACCTTTCTGAGCTATGGCCTTGATGAGCTGATCCCCAAAATGCGCATTACGCTGCCGCTACGTTTGTGGCGGCGTTGCCTGTTCTGGATGCCTAATCGTCATCGCGATAAGCCTCTGGGCGAGCGTCTTCGTCTTGCGCTGCAGGAGCTTGGGCCCGTTTGGATCAAGTTTGGTCAGATGCTTTCCACCCGTCGCGATCTGTTCCCGCCGATCATTGCTGACCAACTGGCCATGCTGCAGGACAGAGTGGCCCCTTTTGACGGTGCGCTGGCGAAGAAACAAATTGAGTTGGCGATGGGAGGCATTCCCGTTGAAAGCTGGTTCGACGATTTTGACATCAAGCCTCTGGCTTCCGCGTCTATTGCCCAGGTGCATACCGCACGCTTGAAGGAGAGCGGCAAAGAGGTCGTGATTAAAGTGATCCGGCCCGACATTCTGCCGGTGATTAAGGCTGATATGAAGCTCATCTATCGCCTGGCGCGTTGGGTGCCTCGTTTGCTGCCGGATGGCCGACGTTTGCGCCCGCTGGAAGTGGTGCGTGAGTACGAAAAAACGCTGATCGATGAGCTAAACCTCCTGCGCGAAGCGGCGAATGCCATCCAGCTGCGCCGTAACTTCGAAAATAGCCCGATGCTGTATGTGCCTGAAGTCTATTCGGACTACTGCAGCGAGAACATGATGGTGATGGAGCGGATTTACGGCGTTCCCGTCTCAGATACTGTTGCGCTCGAAGCCCAGGGCACCAATATGAAGCTGCTTGCCGAGCGTGGCGTGCAGGTCTTCTTTACGCAGGTCTTTCGCGATAGCTTTTTCCATGCGGACATGCACCCGGGCAACATTTTCGTGAGCTACGAGCACCCGGACGATCCGCAATACATTGGTATCGACTGCGGCATCGTTGGCTCACTGAACAAAGACGATAAGCGCTATCTGGCAGAAAACTTTATCGCCTTCTTTAACCGTGACTACCGCAAAGTGGCCGAGCTGCATGTGGACTCCGGCTGGGTGCCGCCGGACACGAATGTAGAAGAGTTTGAGTTTGCGATTCGTACCGTTTGTGAACCTATTTTTGAGAAGCCACTGGCAGAGATCTCCTTCGGCCATGTGCTGCTGAATCTGTTCAATACCGCGCGTCGTTTCAACATGGAAGTTCAGCCTCAGTTGGTTTTACTGCAAAAGACTCTTTTATACGTCGAAGGCGTCGGTAGGCAGCTTTATCCGCAGCTGGATCTGTGGAAAACGGCGAAACCTTTCCTGGAAAGTTGGATCAAAGATCAGGTTGGTATTCCTGCTCTGGTACGAGCTTTTAAAGAGAAAGCGCCATTTTGGGTGGAAAAAATGCCGGAATTGCCGGAACTGGTGTACAACAGTTTGCGCCAGGGCAAGCAATTACAGCTTAGCGTTGATAAAATTCAGCGCGACCTGCAACTTCATCACGTGCGGCAGGGACAGTCGCGTTACCTGTTCGGCATTGGTGCCACGCTTATACTGAGCGGCACGCTGCTGCTGATCAACAAACCTGAGTGGGACTTTATGCCTGCCTGGTTGATGGCGGGGGGGATCGTTGTCTGGCTGATTGGCTGGCGACGCTCTGCCTGAACTTTAATCGGAATTAACGGGTGATTGCCGTATAATAGCGGTTCTCATTGCCTTAACATCTTTATTCAGGAGTAGGTATGGGCATCAGTTGGCCACAATTGCTAATCATTGTTGTTATCGTTGTTTTATTGTTTGGCACCAAGAAGCTAGGCTCTTTAGGGTCAGATCTCGGTGCGTCCATTAAGGGCTTCAAGAAAGCCATGAGTGACGACGACAGCAAAGAGAAAGAAAATGGTGAGAAGGATGCTGATTTCACGGCGAAATCCCTCTCTGAAAAACCGAGCGACGTGAAAAAAGACGAAGCGAAAAGCAACGACAAAGAGCAGGTATAAACCGTGTTCGACATTGGTTTTGGCGAACTGCTGCTGGTGTTTGTGATTGGCCTGATTGTTCTGGGCCCACAGCGCTTACCGGTGGCGGTAAAAACAGTTGTTGGCTGGGTGCGCGCGCTGCGTTCACTTGCTACCACGGTGCAGAACGAGCTTGCCCAGGAACTGAAACTGCAGGAACTGCAGGACAGCCTGAAAAAGGTCGAGAAAGCCAGTATGGATAATTTGACGCCCGAACTTAAGGCGTCAATGGACGAACTGCGCCAGGCCGCTGAGTCGATGAAGCGTTCCTATACCCAGAACGATGCTGAAAAGAACAGTGACGAAGCGCATACCATCCATAATCCGTTGGTAAAGGATGAACAGCAAAGCCATGAGGGCGTAACGCCAGCCAACGCGGCGCATCAGGCGACAGCGCCTGATGCCGTGCCCTCAGAGGCAGTGCCATCGACGCCGGCGGCGGTCGAGAACGCCGTCGAACCTGTTGTCGAGCCTCAGGTGAAGTCTTTGCCCGAAGCTGCACCGGTTATGGCCCCAACACAACCTCCAAGTGAAAAATCGTAACCATGGCTGTTGAAGATACCCAACCGCTCATTAGCCATCTGATCGAGCTGCGTAAGCGTCTGCTGAACAGCATGATCGCCGTGCTGGTGATTTTCCTGGCGCTGGTCTATTTCGCCAATGACATCTATCAGGTGGTTTCCGCGCCTCTGATCAAACACATGCCGTTGGGATCAACGATGATTGCGACCGATGTCGCTTCACCGTTCTTTACCCCGATAAAATTAACCATTTACGTCTCGGTGTTCCTGGCCGCGCCGGTCATTCTGTACCAGATCTGGGCTTTTGTTGCCCCGGCATTGTACAAACATGAACGTAAAATGGTGATGCCGCTGCTCTTCTCCAGCACGCTGCTGTTTTATATCGGTATCGCCTTTGCTTATTTTGTCGTCTTCCCGCTTGCCTTTGGCTTTCTGACGAAAACCGCGCCAATAGGGGTGGTTGTCTCGACGGATATTACGAAATATCTCGACTTCGTCATGTCGCTCTTCATGGCCTTTGGCGTGGCATTTGAAGTGCCCGTCGCCATTATCCTGTTGTGCTGGATGGGGGTGACGACGCCGGAGTCTCTGAAACAGAAACGCCCTTATATTCTGGTCGGAGCCTTTGTTGTCGGCATGCTGTTAACGCCGCCGGACGTTTTCTCGCAAACCCTTCTGGCGGTGCCAATGTACTGCCTGTTTGAGGTGGGCGTATTCTTCTCCCGCTTCTACGTCGGTAAAGGGCGTAATGGCGATGAAGATGATGAGCCTGAATCTGAAGAGACGCGCTCTGAAAAAGAGCAGTAATTAAATAACCGCCCTCAGGGGCGGTTGTCGTTTGGAGGGAGAGATGTTTGATATTGGCGTGAATCTAACCAGTTCTCAATTCGCAAAAGATCACGAGGATGTGGTCGCGCGCGCATGGCAGGCTGGCCTGAGCGGCATGATGTTGACCGGCACCAACCTCCATGAAAGTGAGCAAGCGTTACGCATGGCGCAGCAATATGAAAACTGCTGGTCCACCGCCGGAGTGCATCCCCATGATGCCAGCCAGTGGAATGATGAAACCGCGGACGCCATCCGCCGTTTAGCTGCGGCACCTCAGGTCGTCGCTATCGGCGAATGCGGTCTGGACTTTAACCGTAACTTTTCCACACCGGCGGAGCAGGAGCGCGCTTTCACCGCTCAGCTGGCGCTGGCCGCAGAGCTGATGATGCCGGTATTTTTGCACTGCCGGGATGCACATGAGCGTTTTCTAACGCTGCTTGATCCCTGGCTGGATCAACTGCCCGGCGTGGTGCTGCACTGTTTTACCGGGTCCGAGGCAGAAGCGCGGGATTGCCTGCTGCGAGGGTTATTTATCGGCATTACTGGCTGGGTTTGCGATGAGCGTCGTGGCCTGGCCCTCAGAGAGTTACTTCCGGTTATCCCCGCTCAGCAACTGCTGCTGGAAACCGATGCCCCCTATTTGTTGCCCCGGGATCTACAACCAAAACCTGCGTCCCGCCGCAACGAACCCTGTTATCTGCCCCATATCCTGAATAAGGTTGCCGAATGGCGCGGCGAAGATCCGGCCTGGCTTGCGCAGATAACAGATGACAATGCTCGTCGGTTATTCCGACTGGGTTTTAATCAGGAGAAAGTTAAATGAGCTATGCATTTCCCGGTACGTTTCCTGGTCGTCGTATGCGCCGCGTACGCCGTCATGACTTCAGCCGTCGTCTTGTGGCTGAGTACCAGCTGACGGTAAACGACCTTATTTACCCTGTGTTTGTCATGGAAGGCCACAACCAGCAGCAGGAAGTACCGTCAATGCCGGGTGTTTACCGGATGACTATCGATCAACTGCTGAAAGAAGCAGAGGTGGTGGCAAAACTGGGTGTACCGGTGCTCTCTCTGTTCCCGGTCATTGAAAGCGACGGGAAATCGCTGCATGCGGAAGAAGCCTATAACCCAAATGGGCTGGTACAGCGCGCGGTACGTGCGTTGAAAGATGCTGTGCCTGAGCTTGGATTGCTGACTGATGTTGCCCTGGACCCCTACACCACTCATGGTCAGGACGGTGTTATTGACGCTGATGGCTATGTGATCAACGACGTCACCCGCGAAATTCTGGTCCGCCAGGCACTATCCCATGCTGAAGCCGGGGCCGAAATTGTCGCGCCCAGCGATATGATGGATGGGCGTATTGGCGCTATCCGGGATCGGTTAGAGGCGGATGGCTTCGTGAATACCCAGATCATGTCCTATGCTGCAAAGTATGCTTCCTGCTACTACGGCCCGTTCCGGGATGCAATTGGCTCCTCCGGTAACCTGAAGGGCGGCAATAAGAAGACTTACCAGATGGATCCAGCTAACAGCGACGAAGCCCTGCAGGAAGTGGCTCAGGATCTGCAGGAAGGGGCTGATATGGTGATGGTTAAACCTGGGATGCCTTATCTCGATGTTGTGCGCCGCGTGAAAGACACCTTTGGCGTGCCGACCTTTGCCTATCAGGTATCCGGTGAATATGCGATGCATATGGCTGCTATTCAGAACGGCTGGCTGGCTGAAAAACCGGCCATTCTGGAATCTTTGATGTGCTTTAAGCGTGCTGGAGCGGACGGCGTACTGACCTACTTCTCAAAACGTGTTGCCCAATGGCTGCACGATGAGCAGATGCAGCGCTAGTTACGATTCAGGAACAAAAAGGCCAGCATTTGCTGGCCTTTTTGCATTAAAGCTTGCGGAAGTCGGTATTTCTGACGCTTTGCTGCACCTGCTTGTTCAGCAAGTTCAGCAATAACATCGAGCGGGCTTCGCCGTCTGGCTCAGCAAAGATCGCTTCTAATCCTGTGAAAGCCCCTTCGGTAATCACCACGCTATCGCCGGGATACGGCGTTTCTGGGTCGATGATATTCTCTATTTGATAGTGCATCAGTTCATCAATCACTTTTTCCGGAACCGTTGCCGGCTGTGCACCGAAGCGAACAAAGTGGCTGACGCCACGGGTGGAATGCACCGTGGTGGTATGAATGGATTCTGGATCGAACTCGACAAACAGATAATTAGGGAACAGAGGCTCACTGACCGCAGTTCTTTTGCCGCGCACCATTTTTTCCAGCGTGATCATTGGCGTGAGGCAATTGACCTCCTGACGCTCAAGGTGCTCTTTGGCGCGCAGTAATTGGCCACGTTTACAGTACAGAAGATACCAGGATTGCATAATTTCTCTTTTCGCCCGCTTAAGCGAGTCAGAATAACAAAACGTCCTTCGCAGAGATACACGGCTTCAGTATAACCTGTCCAGGTGCGGTCGAAGGCGGCCAGTTTCACGCTAATTTAACAAAAATACAGCATGGCGGCGGTGAAGTCCGTATAATGACGGCAAAATCCGACGTCACGATAAATTGCATGAAATACCACGACCTACGCGAATTTCTTGCGCTGCTTGAGCAGCAGGGCGAACTCAAACGTATCGCATTGCCTGTCGATCCGAATCTGGAAATGACCGAAATTGCCGATCGCACGCTGCGAGCCGGCGGCCCGGCTCTGCTGTTTGAAAACCCGAAAGGCTACACCATGCCGGTGCTGTGTAACCTCTTTGGAACGCCGAAACGCGTAGCGATGGGGATGGGGCAGGAAGATGTGACTGCCCTGCGTGAAGTCGGGAAACTGCTGGCTTTCCTCAAAGAGCCCGAGCCGCCAAAAGGTTTCCGCGACCTGTTCGACAAACTGCCGCAGTTCAAACAAGTTCTGAATATGCCGACTAAACGTCTGCGTAATGCGCCTTGTCAGGAACAGGTTTGGGAAGGGGATGACGTCGACCTGAATCGTATTCCTGTCATGCGCTGCTGGCCGGAAGACGTTGCCCCGCTGATTACCTGGGGCTTAACGGTCACCCGTGGTCCGCACAAAGAGCGCCAGAATCTGGGTATTTACCGCCAGCAGCTAATTGGCAAAAATAAGCTGATTATGCGCTGGTTATCTCACCGCGGCGGTGCCCTGGACTTCCAGGAGTGGTGTGAAGCTCACCCGGGTGAACGTTTCCCTGTCTCCGTTGCGCTCGGCGCTGACCCGGCCACCATTCTAGGCGCGGTGACGCCGGTACCGGATACGCTTTCCGAATATGCTTTTGCCGGACTGCTGCGCGGGACCAAAACCGAGGTCGTGAAGTGTATTTCTAACGATCTTGAAGTGCCTGCTGGTGCAGAAATTGTGCTGGAAGGCTACATTGAGCCTGGTGAAATGGCGCCGGAAGGCCCGTATGGCGACCATACGGGATACTACAACGAAGTGGATAGCTTCCCGGTCTTCACCGTGACCCATGTCACTCAGCGGCAGGATGCGATTTACCATTCAACGTATACCGGCCGGCCGCCGGATGAGCCTGCTGTGCTGGGCGTGGCGCTCAATGAAGTGCTGGTGCCAATCCTGCAAAAGCAATTTCCGGAAATTATTGATTTCTATCTACCGCCGGAAGGATGTTCATACCGCCTCGCGGTGGTGACGATCAAAAAACAGTATGCCGGACACGCCAAGCGAGTCATGATGGGGGTTTGGTCGTTCCTGCGTCAGTTCATGTACACCAAGTTTGTTATCGTCTGCGACGACGACGTGAATGCGCGTGACTGGAACGATGTTATCTGGGCGATCACTACTCGCATGGATCCGTCCCGTGATACGGTGCTGGTGGATAACACGCCAATAGATTATCTGGATTTTGCCTCCCCGGTTTCCGGGCTGGGCTCTAAAATGGGACTGGATGCCACCAATAAATGGCCGGGCGAAACCCAGCGTGAATGGGGGCGCCCAATCAAGAAAGATGTTGAGGTATGCGCGCGTATTGATGCAATCTGGGATGAACTGGCTATTTTTGATAACGACAAAGGCGCCTGAGCGGCGACCTTTACGGTTTAGCATTATTGACCCGACAGAGGGGACGCATGACAACCTTAAGCTGTAAAGTGACCTCGGTAGAAGCGATAACCGACACGGTATATCGCGTTCGATTGCTGCCGGAAGGCGATTTCTCATTCCAGGCCGGGCAGTATTTGATGGTGGTGATGGATGAGCGGGATAAGCGCCCGTTCTCTATGGCATCCACGCCGAGCGAGCATGAGTTCATTGAGCTGCACATTGGTGCTTCGGAGCTCAACCTCTACGCCATGGCGGTCATGGACCGTATTCTGAAAGAGCAGGAAATTGTGGTTGATATGCCGCATGGTGATGCGTGGCTGCGCGAAGATGAAGATCGCCCACTTATCCTGATTGCCGGCGGGACTGGTTTCTCTTACGTTCGCTCTATTTTGTTGACGGCGCTGGCGCGTAACCCGGAGCGTGAAATTGCCATCTACTGGGGCGGCCGCGAAGAGAAACATCTGTACGATCTGGCCGAGCTGGAAGGGTTGACCCTGCAGCATCCGAATCTGCGCGTTGAAGCCGTGGTGGAGCAGCCGGAAGAAGGCTGGCGTGGCCGTAGCGGGACTGTGCTTACCGCTGTTATGCAGGATCACGCTTCACTGAGCGGGCACGATATCTATATTGCGGGCCGTTTCGAAATGGCAAAAATTGCCCGTGACCTGTTCTGTAACGAGCGCGGGGCGCTGGTTGAGCACATGTTCGGCGACGCTTTCTCCTTTATTTAAGGCCGTTCGTCGTCAGAATAAGCCACCGCATCGTCGGTGGTTTTTTTTATCTTTCAGATATAAAAAACCCGCCCCTGACAGGCGGGAAACACGGCAACTAAACTCAGTTTCGTTTTTTATTAAACGCGTTCAAATACGGTCGCGATACCCTGACCCAGGCCAATACACATGGTGGCCAGGCCAAACTGCGCGTCGCGACGCTCCATCAGGTTGATAAGCGTGGTGCTGATACGCGAGCCGGAGCAGCCAAGCGGGTGGCCGAGCGCGATTGCCCCGCCGTTCAGGTTGATCTTCTCGTCGATCTTATCCATCAGCCCCAGATCTTTAATGCACGGCAGGATCTGGGCGGCAAACGCTTCGTTCATCTCAAACAGGTCGATATCCTGCGCGGTCAGGCCTGCTTTTTTCAGCGCCAGCCGGGAGGCCGGCACCGGGCCGTAGCCCATGATGGACGGATCGCAGCCGACGACGGCCATCGAGCGCACGCGAGCGCGGATTTTCAGGCCCAGCTCTTTGGCGCGGGTTTCGCTCATCAGCAGCATCGCGGATGCCCCATCGGACAGCGCCGAAGATGTGCCAGCGGTAACGGTACCGTTGACCGGATCAAACGCCGGTTTCAGCGCAGCCAGGCCTTCAACCGTGGTTTCCGGGCGAATCACTTCATCGTAGTCGTAACGCTTCAGAACGCCGTCGGCATCGTGGCCGCTGGTCGGCATAATTTCAGCTTTGAAGTGGCCGGCTTCCGTTGCAGCCCAGGCACGCTGATGTGAACGAGCGGCAAACTGATCCTGCATCTCACGGCTGATGCCGTGCAGGCGGGAGAGCATTTCAGCCGTCAGGCCCATCATACCCGCGGCTTTTGCCACGTTGCGGCTGAGGCCGGGGTGGAAATCTATCCCGTGGGTCATCGGTACGTGGCCCATATGCTCCACGCCGCCGATCAGGCAAGCATGCGCGTCCCCGGTTTGAATCATGCGTGCTGCATCGTGCAGCGCCTGCATAGACGAACCACAAAGGCGGTTCACCGTGGTGGCGGGCACCGAATGAGGGATCTCTGCCAGCAGCGATGCGTTGCGGGCAATATTGAAACCCTGCTCCAGCGTCTGCTGGACGCAGCCCCAATAAATGTCGTCCAGCGCTGCGGCTTCGAGCGCCGGGTTACGGGACAGAATACTGCGCATCAGGTGCGCCGACAGATCCTCAGCGCGAACGTTGCGGAACGCGCCGCCTTTAGAGCGGCCCATCGGCGTACGGATGGCATCAACGATAACAACCTTTTCCATATTCACTCCTCAGGCGCTTTTCAGATCGCTGGCCGGGCGAGCTGGCTCGACCGGGGGATAGTAGGGCTCGTTGCGTGATGCTTTGGCCTTAAGGCCTTCAGGCACGACGTACAGCGGGCCGAGATTTTGATACTGCTGCGCCATATCGAAATACTTCGCGCTGCCCAGGGTGTCCAGCCAGCGGAACGCACCGCCGTGGAACGGAGGGAAACCGAGGCCGTATACCAGTGCCATATCGGCTTCCGCCGGGCTGGCAATCACGCCTTCTTCGAGGCAGCGAACCACTTCGTTGACCATTGGGATCATCATGCGAGCGATAATTTCTTCCTCGCTGAAGCTGCGCTTAGGCTGGCTCACATCTGCCAGCAGGCCATCAACAGCTTCGTCCTGCTCTTTGCGCGGTTTGCCTTTGCTGTCTTCTTTAAAGCGGTAGAAGCCCTGCTGTGTTTTCTGGCCGTAGCGTCCGGCATCAAACAGAACGTCAATCGCATCGCGGTAATCTTTGCTCATACGCTGCGGGAAGCCTGAGGCCATTACCGCCTGTGCGTGATGGGCGGTATCAATCCCGACCACATCCAGCAGGTAAGCCGGGCCCATTGGCCAGCCGAACTGTTTTTCCATCACTTTATCGATCTGCCGGAAATCTGCGCCGTCGCGAAGCAGCTGGCTAAAGCCTGCAAAGTAAGGGAACAGCACGCGGTTTACGAAGAAGCCCGGGCAGTCATTTACCACAATAGGGGTTTTGCCCATCTTGCTTGCCCATGCCACAACTTTGGCGAGGGTAGCGTCTGAGGTTTTTTCTCCGCGAATGACTTCAACCAGCGGCATGCGGTGAACCGGGTTGAAGAAGTGCATCCCGCAGAAGTTTTCCGGACGTTTCAGCACGCTTGCCAGTTCGCTAATCGGGATGGTGGAGGTGTTGGAGGCCAGCACGGCATCAGGGCGAACTTTATCTTCGGTTTCTGCCAGTACCGCTTTTTTCACTTTCGGGTTTTCAACCACGGCTTCAACAACGACATCTACGCGTTCGAACCCGGCGTATTCCAAAGTTGGCTGAATGGTAGAGATAACCTGAGCCAGCTTCATACCGTCAATTTTGCCGCGCTCAAGCTGTTTGTTCAGCAGCTTGCTGGCTTCATTAATGCCCAGCGCCAGCGACTTCTCGTTAATGTCTTTCATTAACACCGGCACGCCTTTCCAGGCTGACTGATAGGCAATACCGCCGCCCATAATACCCGCGCCGAGTACGGCTGCGTGTTGAGGTGTTTCGATATCTTTGGTGAGTTTTTTCGCTTTGGCTTTGACGAACTGATCGTTCAGGAAGATGCCAACCAGCGCGCGGGCTTCATTGGAGCGAGCCAGCGGCACAAAACTTTGGGTTTCCAGCTTCAGGGCTTCATCGCGGCCAAGACCTGCGGCGGCTTCAATGGTTTTTACTGCGGTCATCGGGGCTGGATAATGCTTCCCGGCGATCTGCGCCACCATGCCTTTAGCAATAGTGAAACTCATACCCGCTTCGATTTTACTTAAGCGTAGCGGCTGCAGTTTCGGGGCGCGCTTAGCCTGCCAGTCCAGCTCGCCTTTGATTGCCTGACGAAGGACAGCCAGTGCGCCGTCACGCAGTTTTTCGGTTTTTACCACACCATCAACCAGGCCAAGTTTTTGCGCTTCTGCCGCGCCGACGTCTTTGCCCGCGGTGATAATTTCCAGCGCGCTATCCGCGCCCAATAAACGCGGCAGACGAACGGAGCCGCCGAAGCCTGGCATAATGCCTAGCTTAGTTTCCGGCAGGCCGATGCGGGCGTCTGGCGTCGCCAGGCGATAATCGGTTGCCAGCACGCATTCGCATCCGCCGCCCAGCGCATAGCCATTCACCGCGGCGATGGTTGGGACAGGCAAGTCTTCCAGGCGATTAAACACGCTGTTCGCAAATTGTAGCCAGTGGGTCAGCTGTTCGGCAGGGACCAGGAACAGCGACAGGAATTCGGTAATGTCGGCGCCAACGATGAAGGCGGACTTGCTGGAACTCAGCAGCAGGCCTTTGAGGTTTGGCTGTTTTTCAAGTACGGCCAGCGCTTCGCCGAGGCTGGCGACGGTCGCCGTATCCAGCTTGTTGACGGAGCCGGGGGCATCAAAAACCAGTTCGGCGATGCCGTCTTCCAGCCAGTCGAGATGTAGGGTTTCACCTTGGTAGAGCATGTCAGTCTCCTGAATCCAGCAATGGGATCTGGTCGTACCAGATGAAGCGGAGTGTGGAATTGATGTTAATGAAATGCAAATTTCTCTTTAAATATTTGCAAACCCGATCACAGGCGGCGGAAATAACTCAGTGGTTTGTCCGGTATGCTAAGATGCGATGCGAACAGAGACAAAAACAGAAGGATAAATTATGGAATCACTGGCCGCGCTGTATAAAGATCATGTGGCAACGCTCCAGGAGCGTACCCGCCACGTTCTGGCGCGTTTTAACCTTGATGCATTACTTATTCACTCCGGGGAGCTGTTCAACGTCTTCCTTGATGATCATGCTTATCCGTTTAAAGTGAACCCGCAGTTTAAGGCGTGGGTGCCGGTGACTCAGGTGCCAAATTGCTGGCTGCTGGTGGACGGTGTGAATAAGCCGAAACTGTGGTTCTATCTGCCGGTGGATTACTGGCACAACGTGGAGCCACTGCCGGAATCCTTCTGGACCGATGATATTGAAGTGATCGCGCTGCCAAAAGCCGACGGTATCGGCAGTCAGCTGCCTGCCGCTCGCGGCAACATTGGCTACATTGGCCCGGTGCCAGAGCGTGCCTTGCAACTGGATATCACCCCGGCCAATATCAACCCGAAAGGGGTTATCGACTATCTGCATTATTATCGCGCTTATAAAACGGACTACGAACTGTCCTGCATGCGCGAAGCACAGAAAACGGCAGTCGTCGGCCACCGCGCTGCGCACGAAGCCTTCTTGTCCGGCATGAGCGAGTTCGACATCAACATCGCTTACCTGACGGCGACTGGCCACCGCGATACCGATGTGCCGTATGGCAATATCGTGGCGCTCAATGAGCATGCTTCGGTGCTGCACTACACCAAGCTGGATCACCGTGTTCCTGCCGAAATTCGCAGCTTCCTGCTGGATGCTGGGGCAGAATATAACGGCTATGCCGCAGACCTGACGCGTACCTGGACGACCCAAAGCGACAGCGATTTTGCTCACCTGATTAAAGACGTGAATGAAGAGCAACTGGCGCTTATTGACACGATGAAGTCCGGCGTGCGCTACACCGACTACCACATCCAGTTCCATCAGCGGCTGGCCAAGCTGCTGCGCCGTCACAAGCTGGTGAACGACATCAGCGAAGAGGCGATGCTGGAAGCAGGGATCACTACGCCGTTCATGCCGCACGGCATTGGGCATCCGCTGGGTCTGCAGGTTCACGACGTAGCCGGGTTTATGCAGGATGATACCGGGACGCACCTCGCGGCGCCTTCACAGCATCCTTACCTGCGCTGTACCCGCGTACTGGAACCTCGCATGGTGTTGACCATCGAGCCTGGCTTGTACTTCATTGAATCACTGCTGGCGCCGTGGCGTGAAGGGCAGTACAGCAAGCACTTCGACTGGAAGCGCATTGAAGCCCTGAAGCCGTTTGGTGGCATTCGTATTGAAGATAACGTCGTTATCTATGAAAACAGTACCGAAAACATGACGCGTAACCTGAAGCTCGCGTAATGGAAAGCTGGCCAATCCCCGCTGAGCCTGTCACGGTCAGCGAGGAGATTAAGAAAAGCCGCTTTATTACCCTTGTCGCCCACACGGACGGGGTAATAGCGGCGAAAGCGTTTGTTGAGAAGGTCCGGGCCGAACACCCGGACGCTCGCCACCATTGCTGGGCGTGGGTTGCTGGTGCACCGGATGACTCGCAGCAGCTAGGTTTCTCAGATGACGGCGAACCTGCCGGCACCGCAGGGAAACCTATGCTGGCTCAGCTGATGGGGAAAGGCATTGGTGAAATTACGGCGGTTGTGGTGCGCTATTACGGTGGGGTGAAGCTGGGCACGGGTGGCCTGGTGAAAGCCTATGGCGGCGGCGTACAGTTGGCGCTAAACCAGCTTCTGACAGTGCTCAAAGTGCCGTTAACCGAATATACTTTGCAGTGCGACTATTCGCAGTTGGCCGGTGTGGAAGCGCTGCTCAAGCAAAGTGATGGCCTTATCGTGGAAAGCGATTTTCAGGTCACTGTTGCTATGCGCCTGGCATTACCACAAACCCAGGTGGCTGCCTTTAGTGCCAGGCTGAGTGACTTTAGCCGTGGTGCGTTGCATTTATTGCCGTTTGAACAATAATCCCACCTCGTTATTTATAGATATTTAAGGAAGCGGCTGAAATGCATTTTCGCGCCATTACCCGAATCGTTGGCCTGTTGGTTATCCTCTTTTCCGGAACCATGATACTCCCCGGCTTAGTGGCTCTAATCTATCGCGATGGTGCTGGCCGCGCCTTTACCCAAACGTTCTTTGTTGCTCTGGCAATAGGCTCTCTGCTGTGGTGGCCGAACCGTCGCGAGAAAAGAGATCTCAAACCGAAGGAAGGTTTCCTGATCGTGGTCCTGTTCTGGACCGTACTGGGCAGCGTCGGTGCGCTGCCGTTTGTCTTCGCCGAGCGACCAAATCTGACCGTAACAGATGCCTTTTTTGAATCCTTTTCTGGCCTGACAACGACCGGGGCGACAACGCTGGTGGGGCTGGACTCTTTACCTCACGCGATTCTCTTTTATCGGCAAATGCTGCAATGGTTCGGCGGGATGGGGATCATCGTTCTGGCGGTGGCTATCTTGCCTATTCTTGGCGTCGGTGGGCTGCAGCTGTACCGGGCAGAAATGCCGGGGCCGCTAAAAGATAACAAAATGCGCCCGCGTATTGCCGAAACGGCAAAAACGCTGTGGCTTATTTATGTCCTGCTGACGATTGCATGCGCGCTGGCGCTTTGGTTCGCGGGGATGCCGGCGTTTGACGCTATCGGGCATAGCTTCTCTACTATCGCGATTGGTGGCTTCTCGACACATGATGCGAGCGTGGGTTACTTCAATAGCCCAACCATCAATACCATCATCGCTATCTTCCTGCTGATCTCCGGCTGTAACTATAGCCTGCACTTCTCACTCCTTAGCGGGCGCAGCCTCAAGGTGTACTGGCGCGACCCGGAATTTCGGATGTTTATCGGCGTGCAGTTATCGCTGGTTCTGGTCTGCACGCTGGTGCTTTGGTTCCACAATACCTACCAGTCAGCCTGGCAGACGTTGAACCAGGCTTTCTTTCAGGTCGTATCGATGGCCACCACAGCAGGCTTTACCACGGATAGTATTGCTCGCTGGCCACTATTCTTGCCGGTATTGCTGCTCTGCTCTGCGTTTATTGGCGGCTGTGCCGGGTCTACCGGTGGTGGCCTGAAAGTGATTCGAATCCTGCTGCTGTTTAAGCAAGGCAACCGCGAGCTAAAGCGTTTGGTGCATCCGAATGCGGTTTACAGCATCAAACTGGGGAACCGGGCTCTGCCGGAACGAATTCTTGAAGCCGTATGGGGATTCTTCTCTGCCTATGCGCTGGTGTTTATCGTCAGTATGTTGGCCATCATCGCGACCGGTGTCGATGACTTCTCGGCCTTTGCTTCCGTTGCGGCAACGCTCAATAACCTCGGCCCGGGCCTTGGCGTCGTTGCCGACAACTTTGCCAGCATGAATCCCGTGGCCAAATGGATCCTGATCGTGAATATGCTGTTTGGCCGCCTGGAAGTGTTTACCCTGTTAGTACTGTTCACGCCTACTTTCTGGCGCGAGTAACCGGAGCCTGTGTGAAAACCTTAATTCTGTTTTCGACCCGAGATGGTCAAACTCGTGAAATTGCTTCTTATATTTCTTCTGAACTGAAAGAGCTGGGTGTTGAGAGTGATGTGGTCAATCTCCATCGCTGCGAGGAAATCGCCTGGGCTAATTACGACCGGGTGATCATTGGCGCCTCTATTCGTTACGGACATTTTCATGCCTCCGTTGAGGCGTTTGTGAAAAAGTATCAGCTGCAGTTGAAGGAGCGCGCGAGTGCATTTTTCGCGGTCAACCTTGTTGCCCGTAAACCTGAGAAGCGTTCGCCGCAGACAAACCCTTATACCCGCAAGTTTTTGCTTAACTCGGTTTGGCAGCCTGACCATTGCGCCGTGTTTGCTGGTGCATTACGTTACCCGCGTTATGGCTGGCTGGACCGCTTCATGATCCGCTTAATTATGAAAATGACCGACGGTGAAACTGACACAAGTAAAGAAGTGGTTTATACCGATTGGCCGCAGGTAGCCCGATTTGCCCACGAAATTGCACACTTAAACACCAAATAGCGTTGTAAATAAGCGGGTTGGCGAAAAAGAATGCGGTCGGAAAGTTTTTTTAAATAAACGCTTGTCACCGCCGAAGAACTCCCTATAATGCGCCTCCACTGACACGGAACAACGGCTTGCAAAGCGGCGTGTCAGGCGGAGTGAAGCGAAAAATAAATGCTTGACTACGCAGCGGGAAAGCGTAATATGCACAGCCCGCGCTACTGAGAAAGTAGCACTGCTCTTTAACAATTTATCAGACAATCTGTGTGGGCACTCGCAGGATTGATATCTCAGCATCTTCGGATGCAAACAAATATCAAGTCTTGAAGAGTGACTACTGATTTTATAAACAGTTTTAATTCTTTGAGCATCAAACACTTTTAAATTGAAGAGTTTGATCATGGCTCAGATTGAACGCTGGCGGCAGGCCTAACACATGCAAGTCGAGCGGTAGCACGGGGAGCTTGCTCCTGGGTGACGAGCGGCGGACGGGTGAGTAATGTCTGGGGATCTGCCTGATGGAGGGGGATAACTACTGGAAACGGTAGCTAATACCGCATAACGTCGCAAGACCAAAGAGGGGGACCTTCGGGCCTCTTGCCATCAGATGAACCCAGATGGGATTAGCTAGTAGGTGGGGTAATGGCTCACCTAGGCGACGATCCCTAGCTGGTCTGAGAGGATGACCAGCCACACTGGAACTGAGACACGGTCCAGACTCCTACGGGAGGCAGCAGTGGGGAATATTGCACAATGGGCGCAAGCCTGATGCAGCCATGCCGCGTGTATGAAGAAGGCCTTCGGGTTGTAAAGTACTTTCAGCGAGGAGGAAGGCATTAAGGTTAATAACCTTAGTGATTGACGTTACTCGCAGAAGAAGCACCGGCTAACTCCGTGCCAGCAGCCGCGGTAATACGGAGGGTGCAAGCGTTAATCGGAATTACTGGGCGTAAAGCGCACGCAGGCGGTTTGTTAAGTCGGATGTGAAATCCCCGGGCTCAACCTGGGAACTGCATTCGAAACTGGCAAGCTTGAGTCTTGTAGAGGGGGGTAGAATTCCAGGTGTAGCGGTGAAATGCGTAGAGATCTGGAGGAATACCGGTGGCGAAGGCGGCCCCCTGGACAAAGACTGACGCTCAGGTGCGAAAGCGTGGGGAGCAAACAGGATTAGATACCCTGGTAGTCCACGCCGTAAACGATGTCGACTTGGAGGTTGTGCCCTTGAGGCGTGGCTTCCGGAGCTAACGCGTTAAGTCGACCGCCTGGGGAGTACGGCCGCAAGGTTAAAACTCAAATGAATTGACGGGGGCCCGCACAAGCGGTGGAGCATGTGGTTTAATTCGATGCAACGCGAAGAACCTTACCTACTCTTGACATCCAGAGAACTTTCCAGAGATGGATTGGTGCCTTCGGGAACTCTGAGACAGGTGCTGCATGGCTGTCGTCAGCTCGTGTTGTGAAATGTTGGGTTAAGTCCCGCAACGAGCGCAACCCTTATCCTTTGTTGCCAGCGGTTCGGCCGGGAACTCAAAGGAGACTGCCAGTGATAAACTGGAGGAAGGTGGGGATGACGTCAAGTCATCATGGCCCTTACGAGTAGGGCTACACACGTGCTACAATGGCGCATACAAAGAGAAGCGACCTCGCGAGAGCAAGCGGACCTCATAAAGTGCGTCGTAGTCCGGATTGGAGTCTGCAACTCGACTCCATGAAGTCGGAATCGCTAGTAATCGTAGATCAGAATGCTACGGTGAATACGTTCCCGGGCCTTGTACACACCGCCCGTCACACCATGGGAGTGGGTTGCAAAAGAAGTAGGTAGCTTAACCTTCGGGAGGGCGCTTACCACTTTGTGATTCATGACTGGGGTGAAGTCGTAACAAGGTAACCGTAGGGGAACCTGCGGTTGGATCACCTCCTTACCTAATAGATACAACCCGCGTAGTGCTCACACAGATTGTCTGATAGAAAACGAGCAGTAAAACCTTATAGGCTTGTAGCTCAGGTGGTTAGAGCGCACCCCTGATAAGGGTGAGGTCGGTGGTTCAAGTCCACTCAGGCCTACCAAATTTTCCCCTGTTCTGCGTTGCACCTCAGATTCGCATACTTAAGTATGTGTCGCTAAGTTGCGCCTTGACCAGATGAAAATTAACGGTAATCAAAGGTTTTACGAAATCGATGGGGCTATAGCTCAGCTGGGAGAGCGCCTGCCTTGCACGCAGGAGGTCAGCGGTTCGATCCCGCTTAGCTCCACCATCATTTCGCGCACAAAACTTACTTCAGAGTGTACCGGTGACGGTGTACTGCGAAGTATTTGCTCTTTAACAATCCGGAACAAGCTGAAAATTGAAACGACATGTCGTCTCGTTCTTCCGTAATAAAGAATGAGGTTAAGACATGTTCGAGTCTCTCAAATTTTCATAATCTGAAGTGAAACATCTTCGGGTTGTGAGGTTAAGCGACTAAGCGTACACGGTGGATGCCCTGGCAGTCAGAGGCGATGAAGGACGTGCTAATCTGCGATAAGCGTCGGTAAGGTGATATGAACCGTTATAGCCGGCGATTTCCGAATGGGGAAACCCAGTGTGATTCGTCACACTATCATTGCGTGAATACATAGCGTAATGAAGCGAACCGGGGGAACTGAAACATCTAAGTACCCCGAGGAAAAGAAATCAACCGAGATTCCCCCAGTAGCGGCGAGCGAACGGGGAGCAGCCCAGAACCTGAATCAGTTTGTGTGTTAGTGGAAGCGTCTGGAAAGTCGCAGGGTACAGGGTGATACTCCCGTACACTAAAATGCACATACTGTGAGTTCGAAGAGTAGGGCGGGACACGTGGTATCCTGTCTGAATATGGGGGGACCATCCTCCAAGGCTAAATACTCCTGACTGACCGATAGTGAACCAGTACCGTGAGGGAAAGGCGAAAAGAACCCCGGCGAGGGGAGTGAAAAAGAACCTGAAACCGTGTACGTACAAGCAGTGGGAGCCTCTTTATGGGGTGACTGCGTACCTTTTGTATAATGGGTCAGCGACTTATATTCTGTAGCAAGGTTAACCGTATAGGGGAGCCGCAGGGAAACCGAGTCTTAACTGGGCGTTAAGTTGCAGGGTATAGACCCGAAACCCGGTGATCTAGCCATGGGCAGGTTGAAGGTTGGGTAACACTAACTGGAGGACCGAACCGACTAATGTTGAAAAATTAGCGGATGACTTGTGGCTGGGGGTGAAAGGCCAATCAAACCGGGAGATAGCTGGTTCTCCCCGAAAGCTATTTAGGTAGCGCCTCGTGAACTCATCTTCGGGGGTAGAGCACTGTTTCGGCTAGGGGGCCATCCCGGCTTACCAACCCGATGCAAACTACGAATACCGAAGAATGTTATCACGGGAGACACACGGCGGGTGCTAACGTCCGTCGTGAAGAGGGAAACAACCCAGACCGCCAGCTAAGGTCCCAAAGTCATGGTTAAGTGGGAAACGATGTGGGAAGGCACAGACAGCCAGGATGTTGGCTTAGAAGCAGCCATCATTTAAAGAAAGCGTAATAGCTCACTGGTCGAGTCGGCCTGCGCGGAAGATGTAACGGGGCTAAACCATGCACCGAAGCTGCGGCAGCGACACTATGTGTTGTTGGGTAGGGGAGCGTTCTGTAAGCCGTTGAAGGTGAACTGTGAGGTTTGCTGGAGGTATCAGAAGTGCGAATGCTGACATAAGTAACGATAAAGCGGGTGAAAAGCCCGCTCGCCGGAAGACCAAGGGTTCCTGTCCAACGTTAATCGGGGCAGGGTGAGTCGACCCCTAAGGCGAGGCCGAAAGGCGTAGTCGATGGGAAACAGGTTAATATTCCTGTACTTGGTGTTACTGCGAAGGGGGGACGGAGAAGGCTATGTTAGCCGGGCGACGGTTGTCCCGGTTTAAGCATGTAGGCGGGAAGTTTAGGTAAATCCGGACTTCTGTTAACGCTGAGGTGTGATGACGAGGCACTACGGTGCTGAAGTAACAAATGCCCTGCTTCCAGGAAAAGCCTCTAAGCATCAGGTAACATTAAATCGTACCCCAAACCGACACAGGTGGTCAGGTAGAGAATACCAAGGCGCTTGAGAGAACTCGGGTGAAGGAACTAGGCAAAATGGTGCCGTAACTTCGGGAGAAGGCACGCTGTCGGTAAGTGAAACCCCTCGCGGGTGGAGCTGAAGGCAGTCGAAGATACCAGCTGGCTGCAACTGTTTATTAAAAACACAGCACTGTGCAAACACGAAAGTGGACGTATACGGTGTGACGCCTGCCCGGTGCCGGAAGGTTAATTGATGGGGTTATCCGTAAGGAGAAGCTCTTGATCGAAGCCCCGGTAAACGGCGGCCGTAACTATAACGGTCCTAAGGTAGCGAAATTCCTTGTCGGGTAAGTTCCGACCTGCACGAATGGCGTAATGATGGCCAGGCTGTCTCCACCCGAGACTCAGTGAAATTGAAATCGCTGTGAAGATGCAGTGTACCCGCGGCAAGACGGAAAGACCCCGTGAACCTTTACTATAGCTTGACACTGAACATTGAGCCTTGATGTGTAGGATAGGTGGGAGGCTTTGAAGCGTGGACGTCAGTCTGCGTGGAGCCAACCTTGAAATACCACCCTTTAATGTTTGATGTTCTAACGTAGACCCGTGATCCGGGTTGCGGACAGTGTCTGGTGGGTAGTTTGACTGGGGCGGTCTCCTCCTAAAGCGTAACGGAGGAGCACGAAGGTTAGCTAATCACGGTCGGACATCGTGAGGTTAGTGCAAAGGCATAAGCTAGCTTGACTGCGAGAGTGACGGCTCGAGCAGGTGCGAAAGCAGGTCTTAGTGATCCGGTGGTTCTGAATGGAAGGGCCATCGCTCAACGGATAAAAGGTACTCCGGGGATAACAGGCTGATACCGCCCAAGAGTTCATATCGACGGCGGTGTTTGGCACCTCGATGTCGGCTCATCACATCCTGGGGCTGAAGTAGGTCCCAAGGGTATGGCTGTTCGCCATTTAAAGTGGTACGCGAGCTGGGTTTAGAACGTCGTGAGACAGTTCGGTCCCTATCTGCCGTGGGCGCTGGAGAATTGAGGGGGGCTGCTCCTAGTACGAGAGGACCGGAGTGGACGCATCACTGGTGTTCGGGTTGTCATGCCAATGGCATTGCCCGGTAGCTAAATGCGGAAAAGATAAGCGCTGAAAGCATCTAAGCGCGAAACTTGCCCCGAGATGAGTTCTCCCTGACTCCTTGAGAGTCCTGAAGGAACGTTGAAGACTACGACGTTGATAGGCTGGGTGTGTAAGCGTAGCGATACGTTGAGCTAACCAGTACTAATGATCCGTGAGGCTTAACCTTACAACACCGAAGGTGTTTTTAGAGAGAGATTTTCAGCTTAGTTCAGGATTATATTGATGGTCACGAAGTGACGGTCAATAACAGAATTTGCCTGGCGGCCGTAGCGCGGTGGTCCCACCTGACCCCATGCCGAACTCAGAAGTGAAACGCCGTAGCGCCGATGGTAGTGTGGGGTCTCCCCATGCGAGAGTAGGGAACTGCCAGGCATCAAATAAAACATCAAGGCCACCTTAACGGGTGGCCTTTTTGTTTTGTCTGCTGTTTGTCGGGGAACGCTCTCCTGAGCAGGACAAATCCGTCGGGAACGGATTTGCACAGCCGGAGGCTGCCCGGAGGGTGACGGGCAGGAAAGCCCGGCATACAACTGCCAGGCATCAAATTAAGCAATAACCCCGACCGAAAGGCCGGGGTTTTTTGCTTTTTAAACCATACTTTTCGCAAAAATCTCAGCCTGCTCACAAAAGCCAATGTAACAACTCCGCAACAAGATACTTCGCCTCACAAAATTTCTTTCTCCTGCTTTGCTGGATCCTGGGCTATTAGACCCATTCAGGAAGACAGGAGAAGAAAATAAAATGATTGAAACAACAAGCGAAGCAAACGCTGTTCCGTCGGCGGCTGATACCCGTCGTCGCGTCTGGGCCATTGTTGGCGCTTCATCGGGAAATCTGGTTGAGTGGTTTGATTTTTATGTGTACTCATTCTGCTCACTCTATTTTGCACATATCTTTTTCCCAACGGGAAACACCACGACTCAGCTGCTACAAACCGCCGGCGTGTTTGCCGCTGGTTTTCTGATGCGGCCGATTGGTGGCTGGTTATTCGGCTATATCGCAGACAAACATGGCCGCAAAAACTCGATGCTGATCTCCGTTTGCATGATGTGCTTTGGTTCATTGGTGATTGCCTGCTTGCCGGGATATGCCACCATTGGTACATGGGCCCCGGCGTTATTACTTTTAGCTCGTCTGTTCCAGGGCTTATCCGTGGGAGGAGAATACGGTACCAGTGCAACTTACATGAGTGAGGTGGCGGTCGAAGGTCGTAAAGGTTTCTATGCCTCATTCCAGTACGTTACGCTCATTGGCGGGCAGTTGGCCGCTTTACTTGTTGTGGTTGTTCTCCAGCAAGTGCTAAGTGATGAAGATTTACGTAGTTGGGGATGGAGAATTCCCTTTGCGATTGGGGCCGTACTGGCGATTGTTGCTCTTTATCTTCGCCGTTCTCTGGACGAAACATCGGACAAAGCGACCCGCGAGCACAAGGATGCCGGTACGCTCTCCGGGCTGTGGAAAAATAAAAAGGCCTTTATTATGGTGCTGGGCTTCACCGCCGGCGGCTCCCTGGCTTTCTATACCTTCACCACCTATATGCAGAAATACCTGGTGAATACCGCAGGGATGCATGCTAATACGGCCAGCGCGTTGATGACCTTTGCGCTGTTTATCTTCATGGTACTTCAGCCATTTTTCGGTGCGCTGTCGGATAAAATTGGTCGCCGTAGTTCTATGCTCTGCTTTGGTGGGCTGGCAGCGGTGCTGACTGTGCCTATTTTGACGGCATTGCAGAATGTTAGCTCACCGTATGCGGCCTTTGCTCTGGTGATGGCGGCGATGCTGATTGTCAGTTTTTACACTTCAATCAGCGGCATCCTGAAGGCGGAAATGTTCCCGCCGGAAGTCCGTGCCCTGGGCGTAGGTCTGTCTTACGCGGTGGCAAACGCCTTGTTTGGCGGCTCTGCGGAATATGTCGCCTTATCACTCAAATCTATGGGCAGCGAAACGACTTTCTTCTGGTATGTCTCTGGCATGGGGGCGCTGGCATTTGCTGTTTCTCTGCTACTGCACCGCAAAGGGAAAGGGATCAAGCTCTAGAAAGAAAAAGCCCTGCAGTGCAGGGCTTAAACGTTTAGAGAATACGGCTTATTAGTCGGTCGATGCGGATACGACGCAAGCGGCGAATCAGCTTGCGAACTTTCACCGGATATTCGGCGATGCTTTGCAGATCTCGATAGTGCTTAACAACCGTTGTATGGGTGCGGATAAGCTCCAGCTCTCTGGTGCGAATGCCCTCAAGCTCTCTTTTTGGATCGTGAATCAGCAGGGCATTTTCCAAATCCAGGCGCCACGCGCGGGGATTAAGGTTATTCCCGGTCAGCAGCATCCACTCGTTGTCCACCCACATGCCTTTCAGGTGGTAGCTGTTATCCCCATCTTTCCACAAACGCACAATCAGCTGCCCGGTATTCACATAATATTGCAGGCGGCTGAGGAAGCGGCGCAGATTAATTTCATAGAGGTAAGGCAGCGCACCGATAATCTTAAACGGTTGATCTTCCGGAATATAGAAATCATTAGCCGTCTTATCGCCAACGATAATCTCTACCTGTTTACCGTCCCGCAGCAGTTGAATGATATTGCGGACCAGCACTGCCGGCAGGTTGAAGTATGGCGTGCAGATAGTGAGCTTCTGCTCCGCACAAGGCATAAGATGGAAAATGGTTTTATTCAGCAGACTGGATTTCCCCAGCCCGACCAGCGGCGTAACCGACAGCTGAGTGTTATCCGCATCACCGTGGAAGATAAAGTTAGCGTCACGCAATTCCTGGCGGAAAAGGCGGATATCGTTTTTGATTTCTGGGCTTTTTACGCGTTCGGCGACATCCAGACGATGAACCGCCCGGCCATTCACCAGATTCTGGTTAACCCAGCCATACATGATGTCAGCCAGAGAGCGGTTACGGATGATTTGGTAGCGGTCATAGCGATATTTATCATGCTGATGCAGATAAACATCATTGAGGCTGGCACCACTATAGATGACGCTGTCATCAATAATAAAGCCTTTGAAATGCAACACGCCGAGGGCTTCGCGAGTATTGACGGGAACGCCGTAGACCGGAACCTTCACATCAGGGAACTGCTCGGCCATGCGGTGATACCAGTCCGCATTGGTGTTGGCTGCGGCAACACCAATACGTCCGCGCTGGGCACGGTGCCAGTCAACCAGAACGGAAACATCCAAATCCGGCCGCTGCTGTTTGGCTTGATAAAGCGCGGACAGAATTCCCTTGCCGCCGTCATCCTGTTCAAGATACAACGCAATAATGCAAATACGCTGCGTTGCGCTGGCGATTTTTTTCAACAGCGTTTCGCGGAAATCCGCTGGGGAGAACAGGGTTTCTACATCATCAACTGATTGAGAAAGCTTCGGTAACTGGGCAAGGTGTTGTTGATGTTTATTACGCTTAAATTTAGACAACATCACAGTGCTTATCTTCTCTCTTCATTGGATGGCCTTCTGCAAAATCCAGACGTCAGAACCTGCTGATAATACCACTACTGCTACGCAAAGTGAGTATGTTTTCCAGTACCTTACTCACGAATCTACGCTTTTGCCCAGCGGTAGCGTCAGACTTACAATGCCATCTTCCAGCTGAATATCGACGCTGAAACCCAGTTTGCGGGCCAGGGTAACCATGCCCTGGTTGTTCGGCATCGTGATGCCGTTTAGCCGCTGGAGGCCGTGTTGTCTTGTGTAATCGATGAGCTTAGTCAATAAGCGACGGCCCAGCCCGAGGCCTTTCAGGTCGGAGCGAACCAGCACGGCGAACTCGGCATCAACGTTATCGGGATCTGAAATGGCGCGCGTGACGCCAAGGATCTCATCGCTGCCTTTTATTTTTCTGACGGCAACAAACGCCATTTCTCGATCGTAGTCGATCTGCGTCATATTGGCTAAATCTTCGTGGGTAAATTCATTGATCTCGCTGAAATAGCGATAGTAGAGATCCTCTTTTGTTACCTGCGCAATAAACCGCTGCAACTGAGGTTCGTCTTCGGGCAGGATAGGCCGGAACAGGCAGTGGTCGCCGTTCTTAAGCTGCACCAGTTCCTCAAGCTGATGAGGATAAGGACGCACGGCCAGCCTGGCATCCGCATCACCAGTAAACTCGGCTAATTCCAGCGTGACATCCAGCAGGGTGAACTCACTGCCGGACGCCAGCAATGGATGAATATCGAGTCTTACTATCTCCGGGCAATCAACGACCAGGTTAGATACTTGCACCAGAACTTCGCTGATCCCGGCGATATCCAGCGGGCGTAATGCGCTCCGGCTCCGGATCTTGCCGCTTTTGATCGCCTGAATAACAAGGTATCGGGCCAGGTTCATGTTCAGCGGCGGAAGGGCAACCGCCGCCTGCCGCTCGGGCCGCCATTCTACGCCACCTTCGCCCAGCATGATCAATGGGCCAAACACAGGATCGTGCTCAACGACGACCCGTAACTCCTGCGCGCCCGCTCGGTTTGCCATGCTTTGCACCAGCAGGCCGTGAATGCGTGCCTGGGGCCAGGCCATTTTTACGCGGTCGATGATGGCTTCGGCGGCCTGCTGCACTTCACTGGCCGTTCGCAAATAGAGCATAACGCCCTGAACTTCCGACTTGTGGGGAATATCCGGAGAACGAAGCTTTAATGCGACGGGATAACCAATTTGCTCGGCGATGTGTACCGCTTCTGCACTGTCACCTGCAATCCACGTTGGTAAGGTTGTTAAGCCATAAGCTTCCAGCACTGGCCTTACTTCATGGGTATCCAGCGTCGTTGCTCCCTGATGCAGTGCCTGCTGAATAAGATGGTGAGCATCGCTGGTGTTTGCCGTCAGGTTAGCCGGCAAAGCTGGGGTTTCACGCAGTTGCTTCTGATTACGGCGATACTCGACCATGTGCATAAATGCCGTTACCGAGCCTTCTGGCGTTCTGTAAGTCGGTATACCGGCATCGCTAAACAGGCGTCTGGCCTCCTGGGAGGAGTACTCCCCGCACCAGTTGGTGACAATGGTGAGATATTTGCCACGAGGATGCCGCTGTAGCAAATCGATCAGGGCAAGGGCGCTTGCGGTTCCTGGGGCGGCGGCGCTGGGAGAATGAATAACCATTAAGGCATCAAAATCATGGCTATCCAGCAATTTTTCCACGGCCAGCAGGTAACGGCCGGGTGTGGCATCATCACGCAGATCTATCGGGTTTCCTGCCTCAACGCCAGGAGGCAGGACTCCCACAAGAGCCTGCATGGTTTCTTCACTTAACGTCGCCAGTTTGCCGTTACGTAGCCATAGCTCATCAAGCGCCAGCGCCGCGGGTGCCGCGCCGTTACTGACAATCATCAACCGTTCACCGCGTAAAGGTCGCATATGGCTGAGAGTTTCTACGGCGGAGAAAAGTTCATGCGTGTCCTGTACCCGGAGCAAACCCGCTCGTTGTATCGCCGCGTCCCAGGCTGCATCCAGTCCTGGATGGGTTTTCAGTAGCGTTTGCGCTTTGCTGCTGCGCCCGCTTTTGATGACCAGAATCGGCTTGTTACGCGAGGCGCTTCTTGCGGCGGAAACAAAGCGTCGGGCATCGCTTAGATGTTCGAGATACAGCAGGATAGCGCTGGTTTTCGTATCTCTGGTCAGGTAATCCAGCAGTTCATCCACGTCGATATCCAGGCTATCGCCGAGCGCGATAAACCAGGAGAACCCCATTTCACGCTGCTGGGCCCAGTCCAGAATGGTGTTGGACACCGCGGCTGACTGAGAAATAAACGCCAGCTTGCCTTTTTGGATAGGGACAGGGGAGAAACTGGCATTTAACCCCTGCCACGGAGCCAGGAGGCCAAGGCTGTTCGGCCCAAGCAGGCGAATGTGCCAGCGTGCGGCACAGGCCAGCAATTCAGGCAATTGCTCAGGCGGAGCAGATAAGATAATGCAGGCCTTGCAGCCTTTACTGCCCAGCGCTTCAAGCAGCGTAAGATTGCGTCGGGAATTCGTACAGATAATCGCGAGGTCGGGGGCCAAAGGCAGACTGGCAATATCCGGCCAGGCAAGTACCCCGCAAACGGCTTTATGCGTCGGCGTCACCGGCATTACCGGGCCGTTAAATCCGCCAGCAAGCAAGTTGCGCATCATTAAATAACCGGCGCGGTCGGTTTTTGCCGAAGCGCCGATGACGGCAATGGATTTTGGACGCAGCAGCGCTTCCAGGCCTCGTTGACTCACGACTCTCTCCCCTGAGTGATATTCAGGAGAGTCTAAACGTTTTCTTCCACTTCTGCTGTGACGCTGCCCTGATGATGGGGTTTCCCGGCCAGATAGCGCTCGCGGAAAAGGGTGAAGTGCCGGGTCAGTCCTGCGGAAGCGACCGTATCGCCCGCCAGTTCCAGTAAGGCCGCGGCGACTTCTGCGGTGCAATACTGACCGTCCGCATGGGCTTCGCGCAGGCGATAAGCTGAGGTAATACTTAAATCTACGGAAATCACCGGCAGCGCATCGAGATAAGGGCTTTTACGGAACATTTTGCGCGCTTCAGTCCAGGTGCCATCAAGCATGATAAACAGCGGTGGCTTGCCGGCCATCGGCGGCGTGGTCAGGACTTGCCGATCGCTATCTGCATAAGAGGCGGGGAATACCACCATCGGTTGGTAATCCGGGTTAGCAACGAGATCCAGTAGCGCCTGAGGTGGCTCCGTGCGTGACCATTGAAATGCTTCGGTTTCCGGTAAAATATCGGCAATGAGCCGCCCGGTATTACTCGGTTTCATGGGTTCGGTGTCAAACATCACCAGGCAAAAGCGGCTGCGGGCAGGTTGCGGCTGAAGTGTCTCGCACAGGCAATTTTTTAACGGCAGCAGGCAGCGTTGGCAGCGACGGACGCGATTACCACGGGCGAGAAAAGGGCGAGTCGCGCGAGCCAGACGGGCTGCACGAAGGCGAAGAACGGCGTTTTCGATCATTAATGAAGGGAGCCTGGCTAAAAACGCTATTCTATCGTAGATAGCGAGAGGGGGCTTAAAAAATGCCCCCTCAGAATCAGATATTTTCGTCCAGCCAGCTATCAAACGGGGCTTTGGGCATGGCGCCATTCAGCATGTCGACGACCTGGCCATTTTTGAAAATCATAATGGTTGGAATGCTTCTGATGCGAAAACGGGCGCTCAGCTCCTGCTCGGCTTCGGTGTTGACCTTCACGAAGCGAACTTTTCCGCTGCGCTCTTCGGCAACATCTTCAAAAATAGGGGCGAAGTTAACGCATGGCCCGCACCAGGGCGCCCAAAAATCAACCACAACCGGGAGCTCATCTTTCAGGAGTTTATCCAGCGTTGCCGCCGTGGCGTTGACGACGTCACCGTCAAACAGTTCATGACCGCAGCGACCGCACTTTGCACCGTCATCGATACGGTCGTCAGGAATGCGGTTAATGGCCTGGCAGTCGGCACAAACGGTATTCATAACTAACCTCAAAGAGAATGATTGAAATTGGTGCCAGGCACCGCGGATGTTTCAAATATGTTACATATTATCGGCGAAGATGGGGAGGCCAACAAAGTGATTTATTCGATGAGTACAATAGTTTTTAGCTTTTAAGCAAAGTTAATGGCTAACCCATGGCACATCAGGTAATCTGCGCGCTTCGCGCTCAGCCAGGTGGAGGAACAATGAACGACGAATTTAAAGGTAAAAGCGGCAAGGTCAAAGTGATGTATGTCCGCGGTGACGACGAAAGCGAACAGCGCAGCCAAAACCCGCGTACCGGGAAAGGTGGTGGGCGTCCTGCCGGTGCGTCACGTGGTGAAGGCGGCGGTCGCCGTCAGGCTCGTCACGATGATAAACCTCGCGGCGGGCGCGATCGTAATGAACGTAGCGACAGAGGGGATCGCGGTGAAGCGGCCTCTCCATGGCGTACGGTTTCCCGTGCCCCGGTAGACACTTCACTGTCGGCTTCTGACAATGAAGGTACAACTAAGCACATCGTTGATCCGGAAGTGATTCGCCGCCAGCGCGCCGAAGAAGCCCGTGTGTACGGTGAGAATGCTTGTCAGGCGCTGTTCCAGAGCCGCCCGGAAAGCATCGTGCGTGCCTGGTTTATCCAGAGCGTCACGCCTCGTTTTAAAGAAGCGCTTCGCTGGATGGCTGCAAATCGCAAGGCTTACCACGTAGTGGATGATGCCGAGCTGACAAAAGCCTCCGGCACGGAACACCACGGTGGCGTTTGCTTCATTATTAAAAAACGCAGCGGCATCAGCGTGCAGTCCTGGCTGAACAAAGCCGGGGAAGAAGACTGCGTCCTGGCGCTGGAAGACGTGGGTAACCCACACAACCTCGGCGGCATTATGCGCAGCTGCGCACACTTCGGCGTGAAAGGCTTGTTGATTCAGGATGCCTCTCTGCTGGAGTCCGGAGCGGCAATTCGTACCGCAGAAGGTGGGGCTGAGCACGTTGTGGCGATCAGCGGCGAGACGTTTGGCGATGGGCTGGAAGCTTTCCGTAAAGCTGGCTATACCATCGTGACAACTTCCAGCCATCAGGGCACTCCGCTGTACAAAGCTGAGCTGCCGAAGAAAATGGTGCTGGTGCTGGGCCAGGAACGTGATGGCGTTTCCGACACCACTTTTGAAAGCGCAGATATGAGCGTAGCCATTGAAGGCACCGGCAACGTTGAAAGTCTCAACGTATCCGTAGCGACCGGCGTACTGCTGGGTGAATGGTGGCGTCAGAACAAGGCGTAAAACGTTCTCTCGTTTTAAAAAAACCAGCGTAATCGCTGGTTTTTTTTCGTCCTGGTTTTAGCCATTTTCCTGTGGCAGCTGCGGCATCCAGTCGATGGGCGATTCTCCGCGCCCGGCCAGATACTCATTTGCCTTAACGAAATGTCCACAGCCAAGAAAACCGCGATGTGCAGAAAGCGGAGACGGGTGTGGGGCGGTCAGGACGTGGTGACGCTGGCGATCGATAATGCTGCCTTTGCGCTGGGCATGAGCGCCCCAGAGCAGGAACACCACGCCTTCCCGGTGTTCATTAATGAGTGCAATAACCTTGTCGGTAAAAGTCTCCCAGCCAAAATTAGCGTGGGAATGCGCTTTGCTCGCTTCGACGGTAAGTACCGTATTGAGCAGTAACACGCCCTGCCGGGCCCAGCTTTCAAGATAGCCGTGCGTGGGGCGAGTAAAGCCAGGCACAGAAGCCTCCAGCTCTTTATACATATTGACCAGCGAAGGCGGGGGCGCAATGCCTGGACGGACGGAGAAAGAGAGCCCGTGCGCCTGACCGGGCCCGTGATAGGGATCCTGCCCCAGAATCACTACTTTGACATCACCCAGTTCGGTAAAACGGAAAGCGTTGAAAACGTCCTTTTGCGGAGGATAAACGGTCACGCCCGCTGCGCGCTCTGCCGCGACGGCGCTGAGCGTATTGGTAAAGTAGGGCTGCTGTTTCTCTTCTGCCAGCACGTCGTGCCAGGTGAGGTGGGTGGTCATCTCGCTCTCCCGCGAATCTGTATTGCCCGATAGCTTAACTGCTTCTTCCTCATGAGCAAAATAGTGTGTGGCATCAATGCGCTACGGCCCTAAATAAAGTTGAAGATTTACAAAAGTTTTTGCGTTTCGCTGATGGGCTAAGTTGATGTAAAACAAATAAAACCGGCTAAAGCCATTTTTAGCGTGTGGATTTAATTGATTTAAGTCAAAGAATCACGCCTGGCGGACTGATATAAGAACAACAAAGCAACAAAGGTTTTACCAATGAGCCAGAGAGCTGGCCCAAAGAATCAGCACGTTACCCTGAGGGAGAAATAAAATGATTACTGGTATCCAAATTACAAAAGCGGCAAATGACGAACTTCTGAACTCTTTCTGGCTGCTCGACAGTGAAAAAGGCGAAGCTCGCTGCGTGTGCGCGAAAGCAGGTTTTGCGGAAGATGAAGTGGTCGCGGTCAGTAAACTGGGGCAGTTTGAATACCGTGAAATTCCAATGGAAGTAAAACCTGAAGTTCGCGTTGAAGGTGGGCAGCACCTGAACGTTAACGTCCTGCGTCGTGAAACGCTGGAAGATGCGGTTAAGCATCCGGAAAAGTATCCACAGCTGACCATTCGTGTTTCCGGTTACGCGGTGCGCTTTAACTCTCTGACTCCGGAACAGCAGCGCGACGTGATCACTCGTACCTTTACTGAAAGCCTGTAATTCAGCGTCTGCCGTAATCAATAAAGAGCGCCTTATGGCGCTCTTTCACGTTAAAAAACAATTCTCACCGCACAGTAAACCAGCATCAGTGCCAGGATAATGTTCAGCGAGCGTCCAAAGCGCTGAAATACCTTCTGGAATAAATGGCCAGCCAGCGCCCAGCAAAGATTCCCCAAACTTCCTATTGCCGCCAGTACCACGCTCATTCCCACGATGCCGCTCATCTCCGTCGTATACGGCAGGACAAAAGTCGACAGGGCGGTGATGCCGTAGAGGATTATTTTTACATTTAAGAACTGCAGGCCGAAACTAGCCCAGAAGCCTATTGGCTGAACGTGGGTCGCCGATCCAGGCGGCTGGCTGGTGGCTATCTTCAGCGCCAGCCACAGAATGTAAATCGCACCCACCCAGCTAAGAACGCGAGTAAAACCGGGATCGAGGCTGACGAGTGAGAAAGCAATCCCCGCGCAGATCAGCATGATTATCAGAAATCCAAGGCTCATGCCCGCCAGCACGCGGGTGCTTTGCTGCAGCCCGTGATGGGTAGCAATACTCAGCGCCAGAATATTGTTAGGGCCAGGCGTCAGGGCGGTAATCAGGGTGTATGTCCAAAAAGCGCTAAAGAAAATGGCGATCACTTGAGTTCTCCTGTGTTTTCGCTGAGAGTACGCAAAGCAGAAGATTTAAAAAAATGAATGTTTCTACACTCTGAATTCGATAGTTTCGATGTATTGGAGGCTGGATGGATTTACGTCGGTTTGTCACGTTAAAAACGGTGGTTGAGGAGGGGTCGTTCCTGCTGGCCTCTCAAAAACTGTGCTGCACGCAGTCGACGGTCACTTTTCACATTCAGCAGCTTGAGCAGGAACTTTCGCTTCAGCTGTTTGAAAAAATTGGCCGACGGATGCGTTTAACCGAAAGCGGTAAAAAGCTCATGCCCCACGTTTATGAGCTGACGCGCGTCATCGATACTATCAGACAGGCCGCCAGACAGGATGCGGAGCCAGAGGGTGAACTCAGGGTTGCCAGCGGTGAAACATTGCTGGCGTACAAAATGCCGAATGTACTGCAGCGTTTTAAAGAAAGGGCACCAAAGGTAAAGCTCTCTCTGCAGTCGCTGAACTGTTACACCATTCGTGATGCGCTGCTGGACGATCGCGTCGATCTGGGCGTGTATTATCGGGTTGGAAATGATGAGGCGTTACATATGCAGGCTATCGGCGAGCCATCGCTGGTGCTGGTGGCGTCTCCGGCGCTGAAAGATATCGATTTTCTGGCGCCGGACAGGCATATCCCGGTCAGTTTTGTGATCAATGAACCTCAGTGCGTATTTAGGCTGATCTTTGAAGAACAGCTGAGAAAGCGCAGGATCACGCTGGAAAATACTATCGAGCTCTGGAGTATAGAAAGCATTAAGCAGTGCGTCGCGGCAAACCTGGGGGTGAGTTTCCTGCCTCGTTTCACCGTTGAAAAGGAGCTGTTATCCGGTGAGCTGGTGGAGCTGGCGTTTAGCGAGCAGCGGTTAACGCTTAACGCGATTTGCGCGCACCACGCGGGGAAGGTGGTCAGTCCGGCGATGAAGATTTTTATGGCGTGTTTGCAGGAAAACGCCGGGCCGGGACAATAAAAAACGCCGGGATTTCCCGGCGTGAGTGTTATTCGTCGACTTTCGGCGACGCTGTCGTCGCTGCCGAACTTGGCTGGCGGCGCTTACCGACGTTTTTCTTGTCGCGATGGCGGACTTTAACGCGCGGTTTCTCTTTGTCTTTCTCTTTCTTTTTCTCTTCGCGCTTAGCCAGCACTTTCTTCGATGGCTTACCGGTCAGTTTCTCGCTTGGTGCGCGGGTGGTTGGGCGCAGTTCGTCGATAACGCGGGATTTCAGCGGCTCTTTCATGTAGCGGGTAATTTTACCCAGCAGCAGATGATCGTGTGCTTCAACCAGCGAGATCGCGGTTCCTTTCATGCCTGCGCGGCCAGTACGACCGATACGGTGCAGGTAGATGTCCGCCGTACGCGGCAGGTCAAAGTTGAACACATGGCTAACGTCAGGAATATCGATCCCACGGGCTGCAACGTCGGTGGCGACCAGAACGTTAACGCGACCATCGGTCAGGCGCTTGATGGCTTCGTTACGCTTGGCCTGTACCATTTCGCCTTCGAGATAGCAGGTGTTGATGCCCGCTTCGCGCAGCCAGGCAACCAGCTCATGCACACGCTCGCGCTTACGCACAAAGGCGATAGAGCGGGTGGTATCCGGCTGGTTCAGCAAATGAACGAGTAATTTTGTTTTGTGCTCAACGTCATCAGCGCGGTAGTACCACTGATGGATCTTCTTGCGTTCACGAGTGGACGGCGTGGCGGAAACTTCAACCGGATCTTCCAGCAGGCGCTCTGCAAAATCTTTAACCGCGTTGCCTTCCAGGGTCGCGGAAAACAGCATGGTCTGTTTACGCCAGCGGGTTTCCGCTGCAATGGTTTCAATGTCCTGAGCAAAACCCATGTCCAGCATGCGGTCTGCTTCATCAAGGATCAGCGTTTCAACCGCGCGGCAGTCGAAGTTCTCTTCCTTGATGTATTGCAGCAGTCGGCCGGTGGTCGCGACCACGATATCCTGATTCTCGCTGAAAACCTCAGCGTGGTTCATATAAGCTACGCCACCGGTAATCGTGGCGATATCCAGATGGGTATGTTTTGCCAGTTCACGCGCGTGGTCGGCGACCTGCATCGCGAGTTCGCGGGTCGGCGTTACGATCAGAATACGCGGCGGGCCAGATTTCTTACGAGGAAAGTCGACCAGATGCTGTAGCGCTGGCAGCAGGTAAGCTGCGGTTTTACCGGTACCCGTTGGTGCTGAACCCAGCACATCGCGCCCTTCAAGTGCAGGAGGAATGGCCGCAGCCTGGATGGCTGTCGGGCGAGTAAAGCCCTTCTCCTGGAGCGCGTCCAAAAGGCTTTCATCAAGTTCGAGTTCGGAAAAAGTGCTTACAGTCATGGTCTACCTCTATTTGGGACGCCGATTATAGACGTTATGCCTGCGATCTTCATCTGTTTGTGTCTTTCCGTGGTCGCTCGTTTCACTTATGCTACGGCGGTTTCTTTGCAAGGTAGATAAGATGTCGGATCAAAAAGCGGTATTACGTCGGGATGGTTTCACCTTCAAACAGTTCTTTGTGGCCCACGATCGCTGCGCAATGAAGGTGGGGACTGATGGGACGCTGCTCGGTGCATGGGTGCCGGTGGTGAACGTTAAAAGCGTTCTGGATATTGGCACCGGCAGCGGTTTGCTGGCGCTGATGCTCGCCCAGAGAACCGCTGATGACGTCACGATTGAAGCCGTGGAGCTGGATCCGGTTGCCGCAGAACAGGCGGCAGAAAACGCCAAAGGCTGTCGCTGGGCTTCGCGTATTAGCGTTCACTGTGCGGATATTCGTGAGTGGGCGCAGCAGGCAACTCAGCGCTACTCCCTGATTGTCAGTAACCCCCCTTTCTTTGAGCAAGGCAGTAACTGTGCATCGGCAGAGCGCGCTCAGGCTCGCTATACCACGACGCTCGATCATCAGGCCTTGCTCAGCAGTGCTGAGCAACTGATCACTGAAGACGGTTTCTTCTGTGTGATTATGCCGGAAACTGCCGGGACGGCATTCAGCGAACTGGCGAAATCTCAGGGCTGGCATGTTCGTTACCGTACCGATGTGGCCGACAATGAAACTCGTCTGCCGCATCGGGTTATGCTCGCGCTTTCCCCAACCAACGGGGAATACTACAGCGACCGCCTGGTTATCCGTGGGCCAGACCAAACCTACTCTGAAGGCTATTGTAGTCTGACCCAGGATTTCTACCTGTTTATGTAGAGAGGGGAAAGTACGCTCGGGCCGGATTCAGCGAGCTGATCCGGATAATCCAGCGTGTAGTGCAGGCCCCGGCTCTCTTTACGCTGCATGGCGCAGCGCACAATGAGTTCGGCAACCTGCACCAGGTTTCTCAGTTCAAGCAGATTGTTTGATACGCGGAAATTAGCATAGTACTCATCAATCTCTTGCTGCAGCATGGTAATTCTGCGCAGCGCCCGCTCCAGCCGGCGCGTGGTGCGAACGATGCCGACGTAGTCCCACATAAAGAGCCGCAGCTCATGCCAGTTGTGCTGGATAACAACCTGTTCGTCCGGATTATCCACACGGCTGTCATCCCAGTCGGGCAAATTTTTGCTTTCACGCGCATACGGCAGGCGCTTCAGAATATCTTCCGCCGCAGACCAGCCATAAACCAGGCATTCAAGCAGAGAATTCGACGCCATTCGGTTAGCGCCGTGCAGGCCGGTATAGGTCACTTCACCAATGGCATACAGCCCGTCAACGTCGGTGCGCCCATGCTCATCAACCATCACACCACCGCAGGTATAATGTGCGGCAGGCACCACGGGAACCGGATCTTGGGTTAAATCGATGCCTAGCCCAAGCAGTTTTTCATAAATAGTAGGGAAGTGCTGGCGGACAAACGCTTCTGGCTTATGGCTGATATCCAGATACATACAGTCTGCGCCCAGGCGCTTCATTTCGTGATCGATAGCTCTGGCGACAATATCGCGCGGGGCAAGTTCGGCGCGCTCATCAAACTCCGGCATAAAGCGCGAACCATCCGGGCGTTTCAGGTAGGCCCCTTCACCGCGTAATGCTTCAGTGAGCAAGAAGTTTCGGGCCTGAGGATGAAACAGCGCCGTCGGGTGAAACTGGTTGAACTCAAGGTTGGCAACCCGGCAGCCTGCACGCCATGCCATAGCGATACCGTCGCCGGAGGCGATGTCCGGGTTGGTCGTGTATTGATAGACTTTTGACGCACCACCGGTGGCTAAAACGACGGATTTAGCACGGCAGGTTTCGACCTTTTCAAGATTCCGGTTCCAGACCCAGGCACCGACGACGCGCCTCGTGCCCGGCAGACCAATCTTGTCTGAGATAATTAAATCAACGGCGTTGCTGCGTTCGATAACCCGAATGTTGGGGTCATTGAGGGCTTTACCCACTAGCGTGGTTTCCACTTCTTTCCCGGTGGCATCTGCCGAATGAAGAATTCGGCGATGGCTATGTCCGCCTTCACGCGTCAAATGGTAGCTCTCTTCTCCATTCGCCAACGTGTGGGTGTCGAACATGACGCCTTGATCAATCAGCCACTGGACGCAGGGCTTTGCATTACTGGCCACAAATTCTACCGCGTCACGATCGCAAATCCCTGCACCGGCAATCAGCGTATCGTCAATGTGGGACGCGACACTGTCGGTTTCGTCGAAAACGGCGGCAATCCCTCCCTGTGCATAAAAGGTTGACCCCTCGTTAACCGGGCCCTTGCTTAGCACAATAACCTTGCTGGTTTGAGCCAGACGCAGCGCGAGAGAAAGGCCGGCAGCGCCGCTACCGACAATTAATACGTCACAGATCAGATCGCTATTCGTGTTCATGATGTTTAATTTACTAAACAAGAGTGACCGCAGCATAGCACCAGGTGGGATACTGAACACGCTTTTTTTGTTCTGGCGTTGCGCAGACTAAACAGCCGCATCGGCAAAGTTATTGGGAGATATCGAGCAAACTGCGTAAATAAATCTCACTACAGAAGGATAAAGGGCAGATTAGATGATGAAATGCCCTGATTCATGCGATACTCTGCTCGCTAACTTTTTAAGCATTGATTCAGAAGAATCGGCGTTACCGTTTTGTGTAGCGGAACTTATAATGAAAAGATGCAATCCGCTAAACATGACAGAAAAACAAAGGCGTAACGGAACTTTGCTGGCCTCGGGCGCTCAAACTCAAAGCTTGCTCAAAAATGCAGGGTTCGAGTGGCATTTCGATTACGCGTGGAAATTGGGTTTGGGGAGACATTACCTCGGATGAGCGAGCAGTTAACGGATCAGGTCCTCGTCGAACGGGTCCAAAAGGGAGATCAGAAATCATTTAACCTACTGGTGGTGCGCTACCAGCACAAGGTTGCGAGCCTGGTTTCCCGCTATGTGCCTTCGGGAGATGTTCCCGATGTGGTGCAGGAATCTTTTATTAAAGCGTATCGCGCGCTGGATTCATTCCGTGGCGATAGTGCGTTTTATACGTGGCTGTATCGCATTGCGGTCAACACGGCTAAAAATTATCTGGTAGCTCAGGGACGCCGTCCTCCATCAAGTGATGTGGACGCCATTGACGCTGAAAACTACGAAAGTGGCAGCGCATTGAAAGAAATTTCGAACCCTGAGAACTTAATGTTGTCTGAGGAACTGAGACAAATAGTTTTCCGTACTATTGAGTCGCTCCCGGAAGATTTACGCATGGCAATTACGTTGCGGGAGCTGGATGGCCTGAGCTATGAAGAAATAGCTGCCATCATGGATTGCCCGGTAGGTACTGTGCGTTCTCGTATTTTCCGCGCAAGGGAAGCTATTGATAATAAAGTTCAACCGCTTATCAGGCGTTGACGATAGCGGATTACTGGAAGGGTATTTAGGCATGCAGAAAGAACAACTTTCCGCTTTAATGGATGGCGAATCTCTCGATAACGAGCTGCTCAATCGTCTGTCAAACGACAGCGAATTGCAGCAACGCTGGGAGAGTTACCATCTTATCCGCGACACGATGCGCGGAGATACCAGCGAAGTGCTCCATTTTGATATTTCTGCCAACGTGATGGCGGCTATCGCGAATGAGCCTGTGCGCAACGTCGCGCCGCTCATTACCGAATCACAGCCGCAGCCTCAGCAATGGCAGAAAATGCCGTTCTGGCACAAGGTGCGTCCGTGGGCAAGCCAACTGACCCAAATGGGCGTTGCTGCGTGCGTATCGCTTGCGGTTATCGTGGGCGTGCAGCACTATAATGGCCAGTCTGACAGCACCGCACAGCCAGAAGCGCCAGTGTTTAACACCCTGCCGATGATGGGCAAAGCCAGTCCGGTAAGCCTTGGCGTACCGTCTGACGCTACGGCTAGCAACGGCAACAGCAGTCAGCAGGTACAGGAACAGCGTCGTCGTATTAACGCTATGCTGCAGGATTATGAATTGCAGCGTCGTTTACACTCCGAGCAGCTCCAGTTTGAACAGGCGCAAACCCAGCAGGCCGCTGTGCAAGTGCCAGGAAACCAAACTTTAGGAACGCAATCGCAGTAATGAAGCAACTTTGGTGTGCCCTGTCTCTCGTGGCAGGCAGCCTGTTGTTCACCTCCAACGCCTCGGCGGACACTGTTTCGTCCGGGGCGTTGTTGCAGCAGATGAACCAGGCAAGTCAGTCACTCAACTACGAGCTGGCGTTTATCAATATCAGCAAACAAGGGATTGAGTCTCTTAGTTATCGTCATGCACGTCTTGATAATCGCCCGCTTGCGCAATTCCTGCAAATGGACGGCCCGCGCCGCGAAGTCGTTCAGCGCGGCAATGAAATCAGCTACTTTGAACCTGGACTTGAGCCCTTCACGCTCACCGGGGATTACATCGTCGATTCTCTGCCTTCCATCGTCTACACCGACTTTAAACGCCTGACGCCGTACTACGACTTTATTTCCGTCGGGCGGACGCGTATTGCCGACAGATTATGCGAAGTGATTCGCGTCGTCGCTCGGGATGGAACTCGCTACAACTACATTGTCTGGATCGACACCGAAACCAAGCTGCCACTGCGCGTTGATTTACTGGATCGCGATGGTGAAACGCTTGAACAGTTCCGGGTTGTTTCTTTTTCAGTCGACAATCAGGCGAGCGGTCTGATGCAGAATTTAGCAAAGGCGACATTACCTCCGCTGCTGTCCGTACCTGGTGCGGAAAAGGCTCAATTTACGTGGGCGCCTACATGGCTACCTCAAGGTTTTAACGAGGTCTCCAGCAGCCGCCGGCCTCTGCCAACCGTGGGCGTGCCCATCGAATCCCGCCTTTATTCTGACGGGCTATTTAGCTTCTCGGTGAATATCAGCCAGGCGCCGTCTCAGGGAAGTAATGGCGAGCAGCTGGTGCGTACCGGTCGTCGGACTATCAGCACAGAAATTCGCGATAAAACCGAAATTACCGTTGTGGGTGAGTTGCCGCCACAAACGGCGAAACGCATTGGTGATAGCGTGAAGTTCAACGGAGCGACACAATGATCAAAGAGTGGGCGACAGTCGTCTCCTGGCAAAACGGTGAAGCGCTGCTGCACTGTGATGTTAAAGCCTCTTGTAACAGCTGCGCTTCGCGGTCTGGATGTGGCACCCGTGTATTGAACAAACTGGGGCCGCAGACCAGCCATTTGCTGTCTGTTCCAAGCGAGCAGCCGCTGGAGGTTGGGCAGAAAGTGGAACTGGGCATTGCGGAAAGCAGTCTGTTAGGATCTGCACTGCTGGTGTACATGTCGCCGTTGGTGGGGCTCTTTGTGTGCTCAGGTCTGTTCCAGACGCTGTTTGGTACCAACCTGGCCGCCATGTGCGGTGCCTTGCTCGGTGGCGTGGGAGGCTTTCTGCTTGCTCGCGGATTTTCCCAGTATTTCAGCCGCCGAGAGAGCTGGCAGCCGGTGATCCTTAGCGTTGCGCTTAGCCCGGATGCACTGCGTGTCGATACGTCCACGCCGCCGGCTGAAAATCAATAAATTCCCTTCAAATGACATCTCTTTGCACATCCTGCTTATAGCTTACCTAAGCTTGCAGGATGAGCAGTTTCCTCACTTTCTGGTTGTAGTGTAGAATGCGGCGTTTCAGGCAGAAGACAGTCTCTGACATCCTGCTCCGTACAGCGCGAAGCGCCGAGCTCACAGGCCATTTGTAAGGCATAAAACCTCTAACTATGAAGAATATACGTAACTTTTCTATTATTGCCCACATCGACCACGGTAAATCGACGCTGTCTGACCGTATCATCCAGATTTGCGGCGGCCTGTCCGACCGTGAAATGGCCGCGCAGGTCCTCGACTCCATGGATCTGGAACGCGAACGTGGTATTACCATCAAAGCGCAGAGCGTTACCCTCGACTACAAAGCCAGCGACGGTGAAACTTATCAGCTGAACTTCATCGATACCCCTGGGCACGTTGACTTCTCTTATGAAGTGTCCCGCTCGCTCGCCGCTTGTGAAGGGGCGCTGCTGGTGGTGGATGCCGGGCAGGGCGTTGAGGCTCAAACTCTGGCAAACTGCTACACGGCGATGGAAATGGACCTGGAAGTGGTTCCGGTTCTGAACAAGATTGACCTGCCGGCGGCCGATCCTGAGCGCGTGGCGGAAGAGATTGAAGACATCGTGGGCATCGATGCCACCGATGCGGTACGTTGCTCGGCGAAAACCGGCGTGGGTGTACCGGATGTATTAGAGCGTCTGGTGCGCGATATCCCTGCGCCGGAAGGCGATCCTGATGCACCGCTGCAGGCGCTAATCATCGACTCCTGGTTCGATAACTACTTGGGCGTTGTTTCCCTGATCCGTGTGAAAAACGGTACCCTGCGCAAAGGTGACAAAGTTAAAGTCATGAGCACCGGCCAGGTATACAACGCCGACCGCCTTGGCATCTTTACGCCGAAGCAGATTGACCGTACCGAACTGAAATGCGGCGAAGTAGGCTGGCTGGTTTGTGCAATCAAAGACATCCTGGGCGCCCCGGTGGGCGATACCCTGACGCTATCCCGTAACCCGGCGGACAAAGCGCTGCCTGGCTTCAAAAAAGTGAAGCCGCAGGTTTATGCCGGCCTGTTCCCGGTCAGCTCAGACGACTACGAAAACTTCCGTGATGCGCTCGGCAAGCTGAGCCTGAACGACGCCTCTTTGTTCTACGAGCCAGAAAGCTCAACGGCGCTGGGCTTCGGCTTCCGCTGTGGCTTCCTGGGTCTGCTGCACATGGAGATCATCCAGGAGCGTCTGGAGCGTGAATACGATCTCGATCTGATCACTACTGCACCAACCGTAGTTTACGAAGTGCAAACGACGAGCAAAGAGATCGTCTACGTTGACAGCCCGTCTAAGCTGCCGCCGCTGAACAACATCGAAGAGCTGCGCGAGCCGATTGCGGAATGTCACATGCTGCTGCCGCAGGAGTTCCTCGGGAACGTAATTACGCTGTGTATCGAAAAACGCGGCGTGCAAACCAACATGGTTTATCACGGCAATCAGGTTGCGCTGACCTATGAAATCCCAATGGCGGAAGTGGTGCTCGACTTCTTCGACCGTCTGAAATCCACTTCCCGCGGCTACGCGTCGCTGGATTACAATTTCAAACGTTTCCAGGCTTCCAACATGGTGCGCGTTGATGTACTGATTAATGGCGATCGCGTTGATGCGCTGGCGCTTATCACACACAACGACAACGCGCCTTACCGTGGCCGTGAGCTGGTGGAGAAAATGAAGGATCTGATTCCTCGCCAACAGTTTGATATCGCGATTCAGGCTGCCATCGGCAACCACATCATCGCGCGTTCGACGGTGAAACAGCTGCGTAAAAACGTTCTGGCTAAGTGCTACGGTGGTGACGTCAGCCGTAAGAAAAAGCTGCTGCAGAAACAGAAAGACGGTAAGAAACGCATGAAGCAGGTTGGCAACGTCGAACTGCCTCAGGAAGCATTCCTGGCCATACTGCACGTCGGCAAAGACAGCAAATAATCTAAGGAGTTGGCATGGCGAATATGTTTGCTTTGATCCTCGTGGTAGCCACGCTGGTGACGGGCATTTTGTGGTGTCTGGACAAGTTTATCTTTGCACCAAAACGTCGTGAAAAACAGGCGGCAGCGCAGGCTGCCACCGGTGACGCACTGGACAAAAAGACGCTGAAAAAAGTGGGCCCTAAACCGGGCTGGCTGGAAACCGGCGCGTCCGTGTTCCCGGTTCTGGCGATTGTGCTGGTGGTGCGCTCATTTATTTATGAGCCTTTCCAGATCCCTTCCGGTTCGATGATGCCAACGCTGTTAATCGGTGATTTTATTCTGGTAGAGAAGTTTGCCTACGGCATTAAAGATCCGATTTATCAGAAAACCTTAATTGAAACCGGGCACCCTAAACGCGGCGATATTGCGGTATTTAAATACCCTGAAGATCCACGCCTGGACTATATTAAGCGCGTTGTAGGGCTGCCGGGCGACCGGGTGAGTTACGATCCACAGTCGAAAGAAGTTACCGTTCAGCCTAATTGCAGTTCCGGTCAGGCCTGCGACAACGCCCTGCCAATCACTTATTCCAACGTGGAAGCCAGTGATTTTGTGCAGACGTTCGCCCGCCGCAACGGCAGCGAGGCCACTTCCGGTTTCTTCCAGTTGCCTAAAGATCAGACCCGCGAAGACGGAGTTCGCCTGAGCGAGCGTAAAGAAACGCTGGGTAACGTCACCCATAACATTCTGACGGTGCCTATTGCTCAGGATCAGGTGGGAATGTACTACCAGCAGTCTGGTTTGCCGCTGGCGACATGGATTGTTCCGCCGGGTCACTATTTTATGATGGGTGATAACCGTGACAATAGCGCAGACAGCCGCTATTGGGGCTTTGTTCCGGAGCAAAATCTGGTCGGTAAAGCGACAGCGATTTGGATGAGTTTCGAGAAACAAGAAGGTGAATGGCCAACGGGTGTTCGTTTGAGCCGAATTGGTGGCATTCATTAAACAATAAATCCCACAAACTAACGACATCCCCTGTCGTTGTGTATAGAATATTCCCGCCTTTAAAGATTGGCTCCCGAAAGGGAGCCACGGCACACGAAACAGCGTTGGTTTCCTTTTTTCAGGTCTGTTCCGTGTGCTGAATAGTTGACGCATTCATTAATTTTGGTATCGCATGAATCCCATCGTAATAAATAGGCTGCAGCGTAAGCTGGGCTACACTTTTCAACATCAGGATCTGTTGCAACAGGCATTAACCCATCGTAGTGCCAGCAGCAAACACAACGAGCGTCTTGAGTTTTTGGGTGACTCTATTCTCAGTTATGTCATCGCTAATGCGCTGTATCACCGTTTTCCTCGCGTAGACGAGGGGGACATGAGCCGCATGCGCGCGACGCTGGTGCGCGGCAATACGCTGGCAGAAATCGCGCGCGAGTTCGAACTGGGTGAGTGTCTGCGTCTTGGGCCGGGTGAACTGAAAAGTGGCGGCTTCCGTCGGGAGTCGATTCTTGCTGATACCGTGGAAGCGTTGATCGGTGGCGTCTTCCTCGACAGCGACATTCAGAACGTTGAGCGTCTGATTCTCTCGTGGTATCAGACCCGTCTCGACGAAATCAGTCCAGGCGACAAGCAAAAAGATCCGAAAACGCGTCTGCAGGAGTACCTGCAGGGTCGCCATCTGCCGCTGCCGTCGTATCTGGTGGTGCAGGTGCGCGGTGAAGCGCACGATCAAGAATTTACCATTCACTGTCAGGTGAGTGGCCTGCCTGAGCCTGTCGTAGGGACAGGCTCAAGCCGCCGTAAAGCGGAACAGGCTGCGGCTGAGCAGGCGCTGAAAAAGCTGGAGCTGGAATGAGCGAAGAAAAAACGTATTGCGGCTTCGCGGCCATTGTTGGTCGCCCGAACGTCGGCAAATCCACGCTGCTGAATCAGCTGCTTGGGCAAAAAGTCTCGATTACCTCGCGTAAGGCGCAAACCACGCGCCACCGCATCATGGGCATCCATACCGAAGGGCCGTATCAGGCGATTTACGTCGATACCCCAGGGCTGCACATGGAAGAAAAACGCGCGATTAACCGCCTGATGAACCGAGCGGCGAGCAGTTCCATCGGCGACGTTGAGCTGGTTATCTTCGTCGTTGAAGGCACCCGCTGGACGCCGGATGACGAAATGGTGCTGAACAAGCTGCGCGACAGTCGTGCGCCGGTAATTCTGGCCGTCAACAAAGTTGACAACGTTCAGGATAAAACCGTTTTGCTGCCTCACCTGCAGTTCCTCGGCAGCCAGATGAATTTCCTCGATATCGTGCCTATCTCGGCGGAAACCGGAATGAACGTCGATACCATCGCGGAAATCGTCCGTAAGCACCTGCCGGAAGCTATCCACCACTTCCCGGAAGAGTACATTACCGACCGCTCCCAGCGCTTTATGGCGTCAGAGATCATTCGTGAAAAGCTGATGCGCTTCCTGGGCGCCGAACTGCCTTACTCCGTGACCGTGGAGATCGAGCAGTTTGTGACCAACGAACGCGGCGGCTACGACATTAACGGGCTGATCCTCGTTGAGCGCGAAGGGCAGAAGAAAATGGTGATTGGCAACAAAGGGGCCAAAATCAAAACCATCGGTATCGAAGCCCGTAAAGACATGGAAGAGATGTTCGAAGCCAAGGTTCACCTCGAACTTTGGGTTAAGGTGAAATCCGGCTGGGCCGACGACGAGCGTGCGCTGCGCAGTCTCGGTTATACCGACGACCTGAGCTAATGTATGGAAGGCTGGCAACGGGCATTTGTCCTGCATAGTCGCCCCTGGAGCGAAACCAGCCTTCTGCTCGACCTGTTTTCCGAAGAGTCAGGACGCGTTCGCCTGATTGCCAAAGGCGCGCGCTCCAAACGCTCAAACCTGAAAGGTGCTTTGCAGCCCTTTACACCTCTGCTGGTTCGCTGGGGCGGCCGTGGCGAAGTCAAAACGCTGCGCAGCGCCGAAGCAGTTTCTCTGGCACTTCCCTTAAGTGGTATCGCGCTCTACAGCGGGCTGTACGTTAATGAGCTGGTGGCTCGCGTACTTGAGCAAGAAACCCGCTTTTCCGAGCTTTTCTTTGATTACCTCCACTGTATTCAGGCCTTAGCGGGCGCAACCGGTACGCCGGAGCCTGCGCTGCGTCGCTTTGAACTGGCGCTGTTGGGGCACCTTGGCTACGGCGTGGACTTCCTGCACTGTGCCGGCAGTGGGGCGGGCGTCGATGACACAATGACTTACACCTACCGTGAAGAGAAAGGTTTTATTGCCAGCGTGGTGATCGGCCACAGCAGTTTTACCGGCCGCCAGCTCAGAGCCCTGGCCGAACGTGAATTTCCCGACGCAGACACGCTCCGTGCCGCCAAGCGTTTCACCCGAATTGCCCTCAAGCCGTACCTGCAGGGGAAGCCCCTCAAAAGCCGCGAGCTGTTCCGGCAGTTTGTGCCTAAAAAACCACCACCTGAACCTTCGGATAGCTCACAGTAATCACTGGACGTAGCCAGGCTTTCCCCGGCAGGTGTACACTGCCCGGCATCTGTCTGCGAACTCTGAGGATTGTCATGGCTGAATTACTGTTAGGCGTCAACATCGATCACATCGCTACCCTGCGTAACGCACGCGGCACGGCATACCCGGATCCGGTTCAGGCCGCGTTTATTGCGGAGCAGGCTGGTGCCGATGGCATTACCGTGCATCTGCGTGAAGATCGCCGCCATATCACCGACCGTGACGTTCGCGTTCTGCGTGAAACCCTCGATACCCGCATGAATCTTGAAATGGCCGTCACCGAAGAGATGATCGGTATTGCCTGCCAGACGAAACCGCATTTCTGCTGCCTGGTACCGGAAAAGCGTCAGGAAGTGACCACCGAAGGCGGTCTCGACGTTGCCGGTCAACTGGATAAAATGCGCGATGCCTGCCAGCGTCTGGCCGATGCAAGCATCCTGGTTTCTCTGTTTATTGATGCCGACCACGCACAGATTGACGCGGCGGTGGCCGTGGGCGCGCCTTATATCGAAATCCACACAGGCTGCTACGCGGATGCTGAAGACGAAGCGACTCAGGCCAAAGAGCTGGCGCGTATTGCTGAAGCCGCGAGCTATGCCGCCTCTAAAGGGTTGAAGGTGAATGCTGGCCACGGTCTGACGTATCACAACGTTCAGGCTATCGCGCGGATCCCCGAAATGCATGAGCTGAACATTGGCCACGCGATCATCGGCCGTGCGGTAATGAGCGGTCTTAAAGAGGCCGTGGCTGAGATGAAACGCCTGATGCTGGAAGCTCGCCGCTAATGGCCATTCTCGGTCTTGGCACGGACATTGTGGAAATTGCGCGCATTGAGAGCGTGATTTCCCGTTCCGGTGACCGGCTGGCAAAGCGGGTATTGAGCCAAAACGAATGGGTGCTGTACCAGGCGCACCAGCAGCCGGTACGTTTTCTGGCGAAGCGTTTTGCGGTGAAAGAGGCTGCGGCTAAAGCCTTTGGCACCGGGATCCGCAACGGGCTGGCGTTTAACCAGTTTGAAGTGTTTAACGACGCGCTTGGCAAGCCTCAACTGCGCTTCTGGGAAGAGGCGGAACGATTGGCTGAAAAAATGGGCGTCCGCTCAGTGCACGTCACCCTGGCGGATGAGCGCCATTACGCCTGCGCGACGGTGATCATCGAAAGCTAAAGTTTATCCGCATGGTGGAGCAGCACAAACTTATCCCACAGCTGCTCTTCACTCTCAATGTGCGCCGGGTCACTAATAATCGTGCTGGGGATCGGGCAAACTTTCTGGCAGGTCGGGGTTTCGTAATGGCCAACGCATTCCGTGCAGCGGTCGGTGTCGATCTGGTAGATAGCATCCCCCATGGAGATGGCCTGGTTCGGGCACTCCGGTTCGCACATATCGCAGTTGATGCACTTCTTCGTAATTAATAACGCCATTTCAACCTGTTACCTGCACCCACCGTGCTAAAAGATATATTCATATTTCGCGCCCGAAACATTGCAAAAGCATGTATATTTAACCAGTATTAAATCTGATTAAAGATAACGGCTACAGCAGGGACGTTTCGATGGCGCGCACTTTACCACAAAAGCAGATCATCCCCAATGATACTGCGCCTTTAAGTTTTGTGCTTTGTGTACTTTCAGTACGTGTTATCATTGAACTATTGGTCACGAAAAACACGGTGGGATCGTACTTATGGTACAGAGAGAACAACTGCGCGAAGCCTTTTCCCGCAGGCTGGCGCAGGCCTGCAGCGAAGCAAGCCTCGATGAGTTTGGGCGCGGCATGGCGATAGCGCGCGCGCTGGGCGTTTCCTCCAAGGCCGTCAGCAAGTGGCTTAACGCCGAAGCGATCCCCCGGCAGGACAAAATGTACGAGCTGGCGACGTTTCTTCGGGCCGACGCGCTCTGGCTTCAGCACGGCAGCGAAACAGGCTATCAAAGCGAAGGGCGCGAGGGTGCAGCCGGCCATGAAGATGCGGCCATTTATCCTTTCCAGCCGCGCGAAGAGCAGGGCTTCCGTATTGACGTACTGGATATTGAGGCCAGCGCGGGGCCGGGGCGGCTGGTTTCCAGCGAAGTGACCGAAACCATTAACCATATTGTTTACGACAGTCAGGAAGCGCTGGAGTTGTTCGGCCACCGCCCGGCTTCAACGATAAAAGTCATTACCGTCACCGGCGACAGCATGTCCGGCACCATTGAACTGGGTGACTATATCTTTGTGGATATCGGCAAAGATTATTTCGACGGGGACGGCATCTACGTGTTTCTCTACAAAGGGCAACTGCTGGTGAAGCGCCTGCAAATGACCCACGACTGCCTGCTGGTGCGTTCGGACAACCCCAAATATGCCGACTGGCGCATTAGCGAAGAAAACGAACAGCACCTCAAAATTATTGGCCGGGTGATGTATAGCCACTCTATTCGCCGCCACGCCTGAGATAACTCATCCTTCAAGCTGCAGCTGTGTTGGCTGCACTCTCCAGCCTCAGTGACTTACCCAGGTAAGCTCCTGAGGCTAACTCCCTTGCCGCCAGGCTGCAACTCGAACTAACTTATCTAAAAAAATAATATTAATAATCAATGATTAATCATCATTTCGAACTTTTTTGAAATATTTCGTACTTTTGGTCCTTGACGATTTTGTACTATCGGTTCAATATCAATTCATCGGCAGGACGCACCGATTCACAAGGCAAGTGAACGCTCATTAACATCAGGCCCTAAAAAAGGGCACATACACCAAAGCAAGAAGCTTTGGGATATCAGAGAGATATCACCAAAGTTGATTGACAGGAGGTTGTATGGACGCACAGGCACGTCGCCGCCAGCGCCGGGAGGCTAAGCAGGCAATCTGGAAAGCGGCCAACCCGCTGTTAGTTGGGGTAAGAGCCAAACCCGACGCACGGCCTATTCTCTCACTGGCCCGCAAGCCCGGGCATCGGCCCGACAAGGCGCTGGAGGTCATAAACATCTATGGCCTGCAAATCATCCAGCAGGCAGAACATCATCAGCGGCTGCGCCAGAAGTTAGACGCCAGGCAAAAAAGCGTTTATCAGACCGCGCCGCGAAACGAATCCGGCTTACCGGAAGCAACCGGCAAGCAAACCCGACGCGGAAACTCTATTCCGCTGATTTAACACCGCTTCTTTACCCCAACGGCAGTTCGACACCCTAACCGAAGGTTCTTCCATGCACGACCAACCCGCAAATCTGGTCACGCAGTCTTTTGCGTGGCTGGCGGCGCTTGCCGCCGGTCTGGGTATCACGACACAGGATATGGTCTACATGATATTCGGACTGCTTAGCGTACTGATTTCACTGGCTTCGTGGCTGGGCGGCAGGCTGGATGCCCACCGACAGCACCTCGAAGACCAAAAGCGCACCCGCATCCTCCAGACGCTGGTGGATGACTTGCAAACCCTAAACCGAGCCGAGCAGATTGAGATTATCAGGGCAGTCAGCGAGGTACTGAAAAAGGCAGGTAACTGATGGCGCTTTCTCCCGGACTCAGAAAAACGTTAGTCGGATTGTCAGGGGCGGGCGCTCTGACTATTGCAGGCACGCTACTGCCCGAGCTGGAAGGCGTGAGCTACACCCCGTATTACGATGTCGCCGGGGTGCTGACCGTCTGTTACGGCCATACCGGGCAAGACATTATCCCCGATAAAACTTACACCCTGTCTGAGTGCAGGCGCTGGCTTGACCAGGATCTCCGTCCTGCGGCTCAGGTGGTCTCAAGGGCGGTGACCGTCCCGGTTAGTGAGTACCAACGTGCAGCGTTGATAAGCTTTACCTACAACGTTGGCACAGCCGCTTTTTTACGCTCCTCCGTGCTAAGAACGTTAAATGCCGGCGATTACGAACAGGCCTGCGCGGGCCTGAAAAAATGGATCTGGGCTGGCGGGAAACCATGGCAGGGGCTTATCAACCGCCGCGAGGTGGAGTACCAGCTTTGCACCTGGCCGGAGCCTGAGAAATGAAGCTTCTGACCTCATTTATGCTGACAGCATTGGCGCTGCTTATCGCCAGCAACTGGTGGTTCAACCAGCGCTATGCCGTTCAAAAACAGAGGGCTGAGTCAGCTATACAGCAGCTGGATCAGCAAAAGCACGAGCTGCAAGACCTTGTCCGGCGCCAACAGGCCATAGCCGAACTGGATGCCCACTACAGCGAGGAGTTAACCCATGCCCGGCTCACCATTGAAAACCTGCAGCGTGATGTGGCTGCTGGTACTCAGCGGCTGCGCGTCAGCGCCACCTGCAAAGCAGTGCCTGGCTCCACCTCCGCCACCGGGCTGGATGATGCAGCCGCCCCCGGACTTACTGACGCCGCTCAACGGGATTATTTCCGTCTCCGGGAGCGAATTGAAATAAGCAACAAGCAGCTAGCGGGGCTGCAGGAGTACATCCGCAATCAGTGTCTTATTAACCCCTGAAGCCCCGCTAAGCGAGGCTTACTTGATGAAAAAGAGGGTAAAAACGTGGTTTCTCCCCTCTTTTTAGTTGAGTTGTCGAAAATCAACAAATTGATTTTCCTTTTTATTGGTGATCCCTGGCTTTTCTACTTTCGCCAGTGGATGACCGAGCCCCTGAAGCCTCGCTAAGCGAGGCTTTTTTATTCCTACGTCAAAGAGGTCATTCCTATGTCTACATCCCTGAAGTATCCGATTGTTCTGGTCCACGGTCTGTTTGGTTTCGACAAAATTGGCGGGATCTATCCCTATTTCTACGGCATCAAAGAGGCGCTGGAGAAAGCCGGGGCTAAGGTCTACATCGCCACGATTTCCGCGCTAAACAGCAATGAAATGCGCGGCGAGCAGCTGCTGGAATTTGTGCGTAAAGTCCTGGCCGAAACGGGGGCGGCGAAAGTTAACCTGATTGGCCACAGTCAGGGGCCACTGGCCTGTCGTTATGCGGCGGCGACCCATCCCGAACTTATTGCCTCGGTCACCTCCGTAAACGGCGTTAACCACGGCTCAGAAGTGGCCGATCTGGTTCGCCTGGCGCTGAAGCCAGGACGCCTGCCGGAGTCTATCGCCAATGCGGCACTGTCGGCCTTCGGCCAGCTGCTTTCCGCCCTGGCCGGTGCGCCCCGGCTGCCTCAATCCGGCGTGGATGCCCTGGATGCATTGACCAGCGAAGGCGTGGCCGCCTTTAACAAGAAGTATCCGCAGGGGCTACCTGCGCAGTGGGGCGGCCAGGGCAAAGAGCTGGATAACGGCGTGTACTACTACTCGTGGAGCGGGATTATCGACTACAACCCGCTGAACCAGGGGGCGAACAACCTCGATCCGCTGCATGTGGCCATGCTGGCGTTTTCCATCCTGTTCACCAACGAGCGCTTCCAGAACGATGGCCTGGTAGGTCGCTACAGCAGCCATCTGGGCAAGGTGATTGGCTCCGACTATTCGATGGATCACGTCGATGCCATCAACCAGCTTGCCGGCGTGGTGGCCAGCAACAGCGACCCGGTAAAGCTGTACGTCGATCACGTTGCTCGTCTGCAGGCCAAAGGGCTGTAAGCCTTATCTGAACCGCCTTCGGGCGGTTCAGACTGCTGACAAACCTCTGGCAATAGAAGACATGCCAGATGGCTGGTTAAAAAACATGAAAATCAATTCATTGATTTTCGGCTGATAACCACAAAGAAGGAAAAACCACGCTTTTTCCCTCTTTGTCAGCAACCTCAACCGCCTTCGGGCGGTTTTTCTTTGGAGAAATCAATGAATGACACCACGCGTCCGGGCTTTCTGACGCCGCTGGGGGCATCGCCACATTACGACGATGCCCTTGATGCGGATCTTAGTGGCTGGATAGTCGGCGTATCGGGGCTGCCACCGGAAATGGTGATGGCGAAATGGAGCGATCCGCCGCCCGCCACGCCGGAAGCCGGCATTACCTGGTGTGACTTTTTTATCAATGTGAAGCAGTCGGAAACGCCTTTCTTCCACTCGCAGGACAACGACCAAAGCGTGCTTCAGAGCATCGAGTCCGTTGACGTGACCTGCGGCTTTTATGGCCCGGGCGCTCAGGCGGTTGCCGCTCTTTTTCGGGATGGCCTGAGCGTGCCGCAAAACAACGCCGAGCTGAACCGGCTAGGTCTGACGTTTCTGCAGTGCGGTGACATCACACCGGACCCTGAATTTATTAATAACCAGTGGCTACGCCGCTACACCCTCACCGTGGCGCTCAAGCGCAGTATTGCGCGGCGCTACGGTATTCGTTCCATCCTTTCATCCGCAGTAAAAATCATTGGAGAGTAAGCTATGTCACAGGGTTTACCTGTATCTAACATTGTCAGCGTGACAGTGAATATGGCGCCACGAGCGGCGCAGTCCCGTAACTATGGTGCGCTGCTGGTCGTAGGCGCGAGCAACGTTATTGACGCCAAAGAGCGTATGCGCGCTTATTCCAGCCTGAGCGGCGTGGCTGCCGATTTTGGCCTGGAAGCCCCGGAATACAAAGCCGCCAGCCTCTACTACCAGCAGTCCCCGCAGCCCGCCGACCTGTATATCGGGCGCTGGGTTAAAGAAGGGATCGAGGGCAAAGCCGGGGAAACCATCGCCGAATGCGTCTCCGCGCTGAGTGCACACTCGACCGACTGGTATGGCCTGGTGATTGCCGACGACACAATTGCCGATGAAGCCGTGCTGGCCGTGGCAGCGGTCATTGAAGGTGACGGCGTTTCTCGTATCTTTGGCCATACTTCTGCCAGCTCTAAAGTGCTGGATGCCAACGACAGCACCGATATCTTCAGCAAGCTGAAAGCGGCTAAGTTCGCTCGCACTTTTGGTCAGTACTCCAGCGCCACGCCGTTTGCGGCCGCCTCCCTGTTTGGCCGTGCGTTTACCGTTAACTTTAACGGCAATAACACCACCATTACCCTGAAATTCAAGCAGGAGCCGGGTATTGCCGCAGAAACGCTGACCCAAACGCAAATCAACGCTCTGTCCGCGAAAAATGCCAACGTCTTTGTGAACTACAACAACGACACCGCCATTATTCAGGAAGGCGTGATGAGCAACGGCAGCTTTATTGATGAGCGCCACGGCCTGGACTGGCTGCAAAATTATGTGCAGACCAATCTCTACAACCTGCTTTACACCAGCCCCACCAAAATCCCGCAAACCGATGCCGGGGTTACCCGTCTGCTGAGCAACGTCGAGCACTCCATGGCTCAGGCAGTCACCAATGGCCTGGTGGCCCCGGGCGTCTGGGGTGGTTCTGATATTGGCCAACTTGCCTCCGGCGACACGCTGACGAAAGGCTACTACGTCTACGCTCCGGCGGTAGCCACCCAGGCGCAGTCGGATCGCGAAGCGCGTAAGGCGCCGGTGATTCAGGTGGCCTGCAAACTGGCGGGTGCCGTGCACTTTGCCGACGTCGAAATCAATGTTGTTCGTTAAGGAGATTTAAATGGGTACTTATTCTTTTATGGATGTTACGGCCTCTCTGGTGGGGCCAACCGGCGTGATTGATTTGGGCGCGGGCAGCGCGAACGGTGACACCGGGATCAAAGTGGAAATGGCTGCCACAAAAAACACCATGACCGTCGGCATTGACGGTGAAGTGATGCATAACCTCTCTCCGGCCAAAAACGGCTCCATCACCGTGACGCTGATGAAAACCTCTCCGGTAAACAAAAAGCTGATGCTGGCCTACAACGCCCAAACGCTCTCCTCGGCATTGTGGGGGAAGAACACGATTGTCGTGCGCAATACTGCCTCCGGCGATCTGGTCACGGCTCGTGACGTGGCATTTTCTCAGCTACCGGCCAATGCCAACGGTAAAGATGCGGGCACCATGGACTGGAAGTTTGACTGCGGAAAAATTGATCAACTGCTCGGGGAGTTCTAAGCCATGGAAATTACCCTGAAAGCGGTGAACTACCGCATCGGCAAGCTCGGCGTTTTTGAGCAGCTTAGCGTGGCGCGCAAGCTGCTGCCGGTTCTGGCGGGCGTTGTGGGTGATTTTCGCAGTTTGCAGGGGAAGGAGGGCGGAAACGCCCTCGAAACCGTGCTGCCAAAAATTGCCCGTACCCTTGCCGACCTCAGCGATGAGGATTGCAACACCATTCTGTATCCGTGTCTCTCGGTCGTGACGCGCGAGCACATGAAGGGCTGGGTGCCTGTATTTAGTCAGGGCGCGTTGTCCTTCGACGATATCGACCTGATGACGCTGCTGCAGCTGGTGGCCCGGGTGGTGGCCGACTCGCTGGGAAATTTTTTGCAAGAACTCCCCGGCAGCGAAAACCCGGCCCCGTCGGGGGCCTGATACTGGAGACGCTGCCGGGCGGGGAGGATTACATTCTTCGCCCGGCGGAGATCTTCGGCCTCAGCTGGCTGGATCTAAAAAGCGGCGCGGTGGATCTCTACGACATTGCGCTGATGAATGATTACCTTGAGATACAGGCCGAGAATAAGGCCTGTGTCGCACGCTGGAGAGAGGAAAATGAGCGCTAGCACACAGCTTGTTCCTTACGTCCCGATTCCAGATTTTTTTTATCAAGAAGATCTTGGCTCGCGAATCAACGCTGCTTTTGGGGAGCTGGATAAAACGCTGAAAAAGGGAAAAGAAGAGACGGCAAAAGTTGATTTTGAAAAACTCACCAAAAGCTTCGAAAGCTTCAGTAATCGGGTGCTGTCTCCGCTAACAACGGCGGGATCCTGGTTTGAAACGCGGCTGTCTGGCATTGAGAAGGATGCACAGGCCGCCCAATCTCTGAACGCTGATTTAGAGGCTTACAAGGCACTGCAATACGGCGCCAGTCAGTCAGGTGCAGACATGGGTGCCCTGCAAAAGTCGATCAAAAACGTCAGTGAGTATGTGAACGGTGACTCGTTGCACGAGAGCCTTTTGAAAAGTCTCGGCGTGAAAACACATGACGACGCCGGTTTAAAACGTGATAACGCCGATATTTTCGCGCAGGTTGCCCGTTCTTTAGGTGCAGTGAACAGAGACAGCGCTGATTTCTATGCATTGAATCTGGGTATTGATGATGACACGTTGCATGCGATGCAGCGCGGATTAGGTCAATTTGCCGAAGAGTATCAGGACCTATCCCTGCGAATAGGCGGCAGCGCAGAGCAAAGTGCCGCTCAGTCCGAAAAATTTATGCAGTCCTGGCGTAAAGCGGACTTCGTGTTTGAATTGTTAGCGGCAAAATCAGGTGGCGATCTGGCAGAGAAATTGGCTGAGCCTGTCGAGAGACTAGCCGAAAAAATGCTGGTTAAAGCGCCACAAATTGAACGAGTGTTGGACAAAGTTGGCGGCGTCGTTGAAAGATTTGCTGATATTTTCGTTGATGCGCTGAGCGGCACCATCGACTGGGTTATCGACGTGATGGCCTGGTGGGATCGCCTTGACGAAGGTTCTCAGGGCTTAATAGGCGGTTTAGCTGGGCTAACTGCCGCCTGGCTGGTCTTGAACAGCGCATTTATTGCTTCCCCTATCGGCATTATCCTCTCGCTGGCTGCGGCCATTGGCCTGCTTTATAACGACTACCAGAAATGGAAAGTCGGGGAAGAGAGCTTTATTGACTGGGGGGAGTGGGGACCGGTTATTGAAATGGCTGCGGATACGATCGGCAGCCTCGCGAAAACCATAAAAGATCTTATTGTTGATATTGGCAGCCTGCTGGGCATCGATTTTAGCAAGTGGTCTATTAGCACCATCTTCAAGGGACTTCTGGACAACTTTAATCAGTTGGGTGCCACGCTAAAACTGATTGGGAATCTTATCAATGCGCTAAAAGAGGGAAACTGGGCAGAAGCAGCTAATATCGGCAAGTCATTGGTTGCAAACGGACTGTTTCAGACGCCAGCGAGCAAAATTGCGGATGGTGCCGCAGGAATCGTTAAAGAAAAACTCTCTGAGGGATGGAGAACATTCCAGGGCTGGCTTACTGGGGATGAAGAAAAGGGAACAGGCGGAAAGTTATCAAATGCGGTCAACAATCTGAGCCAGTCGGATCCGGCCACCATGCTGCTTCCCGCGGGTGCTGCCAGCAATGAACGCCTGGCGACTTCGAGCGATTTCTACACGGCGAGCAACAGCACTACGCATTCCCCCACGATTAACAGTAATACCCATATCGTCGTTAATGGCGTGTCTGAACCTCGTCTGGCGGCGACCGAGACATCTCAGCGCTTGTTCAACGTTCATTCTCAGCTGGCGCAGCAGTATGACAGGAGGATGAGCTAATGGATATTTTTGGTGCTTACTTTCAGCCGCGCACGAGCCTCTCAGGTTTTCTGGTGCCGGATGTAGTGGTCAGCGAACTCCATACGGACACGCTGAAAATTGCCTTACATCCCGTCGAGTTTGGCCCGAACATCAGCGACCATGCCTGGGTCGAGCCCGGCGAGTTAATCATTGATTGCTTCTTTAAAGCCGGCGGTTCACTGGTTGATTTTGCCGATACGACCGCGCTCGGTTCCTGGCTAAACGCGGGCCCCAGTCCGGCACAAATTTACCAGCAACTGCTTGATCTACAGAAAAAAGCAGAACCCTTTAGGGTCATCACCCGCCGCCGCTCCTACGACAATATGCTGCTCAAAACGTTGACGGTGACGACCGGCGCCAAATCGGAAAACATCCTTGGCTGCAAGCTGGTGCTGGCAGAAGCATTAATGACGGCCACGGAAGCACGCCCTGCAGCACCTAAAACGGCGATGGATGAAGGGGTAACGACGACTTCGGTCGGCGATAAGGGCGAAAAAGTGGTTACCACCCCCATGGGGGCGAGCAAAATTACGCCACTTCAGCCTGAAAAAAAATGAGGAGAGACCATGTCAATTGCAGAAATTCCCCTCAGCGCGGATAACCAGGTATTTACGATCCAACTTGCCGGGCTGACCCTGCGCATGCGGCTGCTATATCGGGATGCCGCTGGCTGGATCCTGGATATTCTCGATGCGGACAACCAGCCCATTGTGAACGGGATCCCGCTGGTGGCCGGGGCCAATTTATTGGCGCCTTATGTCTGGCTTGGATTTGGCGGAGGACTATGGATCGGCTGTGACAATGAGGCTCAGGATTATCCGAGCAAAACCGATCTCGGGCGCGGCAGCCATCTCTACTTCGTGACGGCAGATTAAGGAGGGTGAGATGAGTGATAACTGGTCCCGCCACTTTGAGCTTCAGCTTCTGAAGGAAGACGGCAGTGGTATTGCGCTCTCTGGCTTTAAGGTGACGTTTAAAATCGACTGGCATGCCGGCAGTTCACCCAAAACGGCCGAGGTAAAAATCTACAACCTTGCGCCAGACAACGTGAATCGTATTGCCCAAAAGGAGTACAGCAAAATCCGGCTGATCGCGGGCTACAACGGATTAGAGCCGGTGGTAAGCAACAGTGAAGTGGGAAAAATCAGGGTTGTCGAACCGGTCGAATGGGGGCCGCGAGACGGCATGAACTTTGGGGTGATCTTCAGCGGTGACATTCGCATCTGGATGACGGGGCGCGAGGATACCCCTGATGACTGGATTTTAATTCAGGCCATTGATGGCCATGAGGCGCTGATGTCCGCAGTACTTAGCGCCACGCTTGCTAAAGGCTACACGGTACACGACATGTATCAGCTCGCGGCAGGAGCGCTGAAACCTTTTGGAATTATGCCCGGAAGGCTGCCGCCTTTTCCCGAAACGAAGTTTCCCAGAGGGTATACCTTCCACGGCAAGGTCAGCAGCTATCTCGATCAAATCGGTAAGCTGTGCAAGGCCACCTGGAAGCTGTCGAATGACAGGCTCGACTATTACAGCGCGGCTGAAAAAGCACACCCGCCGGTGAGTCTTAACAGCCAGAGAGCGGCCTGATTGGGCGGCCGCAAACGTCAACCAATGCGGGTGTAACCCTGAAATGTCTGATTAACCCGACCCTTCTGCTCCACGGCCAGGTGAAGTTAGATCAAAACACGCTCTATAAGCCTGAGTTACTTGCTAAGGATGACTATATCCGGCCCTCGCCGGACGGCGTGTACGATATTTATGGCATTACCTACAACGGGGATACCCGGGGGGATCAATGGTATATGACCATGATGTGCTTCCCGGCAGGCCAGTACGTTAAGGATGTGGAGGAGGCGTGGCAAAAAAATTCCGCCTCTAATAAATAAAAGCCAGACCCGCCTTTGCGGGTTTTTTTATCCCTGGAGGAATCATGGCTCTGACGACTTCGGCTCTCAGCGGTGAGCTGGCCGATACGCTTGCGGCCAGCCGGGCCGCATTAAGCAACGATCTTCGGGTCGCGTTACCCGGCATTATTCAGTCTTTTCGACCCCGTTTCAGTTACCTGCGAAGTGGCGCCAGCGATCAGAGGCACGCAGTTTGCCAGCGACGGATCTGTGTCTCCGGTCAATTACCCGCTGCTGGTGGATGTGCCGGTTGTTTTCCCTCACGGTGGCGGCTGTTCGCTGACCTTCCCGCTTAAAAAGGGAGACGAATGCCTGGTCATTTTTGCCGATCGCGCCATCGATTTTTGGTGGCAAAGCGGAGGTATTCAGGAGCCGGTCGATGCCCGCCAGCACTCGTTGTCGGATGCCTTCGTGCTGCCCGGCCGGGGGGGGGGGGGGAAAAGGAGCGGGGGGAGCGGCGCGGCGGGTGGGCGGCGGGGCGGGGAGGGCGGGGGGGGGGTTGAGGGGGGTGGAGGCAGGCACGGCAGGGCAGCGCGCGGCGCGGCGCGGGGGAGGCGCGGCGACGGCGGCGGGCAGGGGTGATCTGACCGGCGAGGTGAATATCAACGGCAACGTGACCGTGAGCGGAGATGTCGCGGCCAGCGGGATAAGCCTGACGAAGCACCGACACGGCGGGCGTACAGTCCGGCGGCGCGAACACGGGAGGTCCGGTATGAAATATCGCAGAGAAAGCGGCGACGGGGATTACACCTTTGGCCAGGGAGAAAACACCTTCCTGGAAAACTCGCCGGAGTGCGTCGCGCAGGCGGTTAGTACCCGGCTCAAGCTGTGGCAGGGCGAGTGGTTTCTGGACAACCGGACCGGGACACCTTACCGCCAGTCCGTTCTTGGCAAGCAGCAGGATGATACCTGGGTATTAATGCTGATTGACCGCGTCAGCCAGACCATGGGCGTTAAGTCCGTGCTGGAGGTCAGCGCCGCGCGCACTGAAAAACGCACCGTAACCTTCAACGCCACCATCGACACCGTTTACGGTCCCACCACTTTAAACAGCGAGGCATAAATGGCCCTCAATTCTGAAACGCTGGGGTTATCGGCAACGGTAACGGCCCAGGGGATAACCGCGCCTGATTATCAAAGCCTGTTAGGGGCATTGATGGATGCGTTCAGGCAAATCTACGGCACCGATGCATACCTGGAGCCGGACAGTAAAGACGGGCAGCTCATCTCGCTGGTGGCGCTGGCCATTCATGACGCCAACAACGCGGCGATTGCCGCCTACAACAGCTTTTCGCCTGCGACGGCGATGGGGCGGGCGTTATCAAGCAACGTTAAGATCAACGGTATTGTCCGGCGGGCCGCGACGTACTCAACGGTCGACCTACTGCTGACGGGCATCCCCGGCACGACCATAACCCGCGGTTCTGTCAGAGATGACAGCGGCGTGACGTGGTTTTTGCCTGAGGGGGTATCGATTGGTGTCGATGGATCGGTAATCGCCACCGCCACCTGTGCCAGCAGCGGCGTAATGGCGGCCCCCGCGGGCTCCATTACCATCATGGGCACGCCAACCCGTGGCTGGACTGCGGTCACGAACCCTCAGGCTGCCACGCCGGGCGTGGCGGCGGAAACCGATGCCGAATTACGCATCCGGCAATCGCAGAGCGTTGCCTTACCTGCGCTCACGCCGTTTGAGGCGGTCGAGGGGGCTATTGCCAACATTGCAGGAGTAACCCGGCATAAGCTCTACGAAAATGATACCGGTGCCGTCAACGCCAATGGCCTGCCTCCGCATTCCATCGCTGCGATTGTGGACGGCGGGGATGTGACGGAAATTGCCCAGACGATCAGGGGCAAAAAAGGGCAGGGCGTGGCAACCTTTGGCGCAACGTCCATTGTGGTGCCTGATCTCTACGGCAATCCCCACAGCATTGCTTTCTCACGATCTGGCAATGTATCCATTTACGTCGACATCGGGCTGAAAGTTTTCACAGGCTATACGTCGCAAATCGGCGAGCAGATGAAGCAGGCGATTGCCGACTATATCAACGGCCTGGGCATTGGCGACAGCGTGCTGCTGAGCCGCATTTACTCACCGGCCAACCTCGGCGTGGTCAGCGGCGGGAAAGCGCGGTATTACGACATCACTGACTTGCTGATCGGTAAATCCACCTCTGCGGTCGCGGCGGCAAACGTCAATATCGGCTACAGCGAAGCCGCCTCCTGCAGCGTGGACAACATCAATATCACGGTGGGCTCATGAGTAAATATACCGGGCGTATCACCAGCTACCACGCTAGCAAGCCCCTGTTTTTTGCCCATGTTGATCTGAGCACCCGTCCTTTCACTGAAACCGCAATGACCACCGAAAGCCTGATCGACGCGTTTGATATCGACACTGCGGTTGGAGTCCAGCTTGATGCGCTGGGGCGGTGGATTGGGCGAAGCCGCGTCGTTAGCCAGCCGATTGCCGGCGTCTATTTTAGCTGGGACACCGACGGACTGGGCTATGACCAGGGCGTGTGGCAGGGACCTTACGATCCCGATGCAGGCTACACCTCACTGAGCGATGAAACCTACCGCATCATCCTCAAGGCAAAAATCGCGATGAACAACTGGGACGGGCAGAACGACTCGCTGCCCGCGATTCTGGACGCCGCCACGGCAGGGGCGGGGCTGCGAATGCAAATCGTCGACAACCAGGACATGACTATTTCTGTCTGGGTTCTGCCGGAGACGGATATCGCGGACGTTTCTCTCGAGCTTCTCGCGGCCATCAAACAGGGCTACCTGACGGTGAAAGCGGCGGGCGTCTGGGCGGGAGACATTCAGACACCTTCTGTGGAAGCGCCGTCGCAGGGCGGCAAATTCTTTGGTTTCGATATTAACAACCACTATATCGCCGGTTTTGACGACGGCGCATGGGAGAGGAAACTCTAATGGCTACAAATCAGTTTAAACCTTTTGCAACCCGGCCTGACGCCAACGTCACGCCGCAAAATGAATGGGAAAATTTGCCCGCGCTGTTAAGCGGTTTTGCCGGGGGCAAGGCCAGCAGCGCTCAGGTGAATAAAGCGCTGCGCCAGACGTCCTTTATTGCCGCCGCGCTGGCTCAGTTTGTCAGCGATAAAAGCGGGCAGGACGTGCTGGACGACGGTGATATCGCCGCTTTTCTCGCGAAGCTAACCACCGGCTTTGGGAAGCAATATCTCAGCCGTCAGAATCCGTTTGCGGATATTAAGGCCGATGGTGCCGCCGCGGTTTCTTCGGCTCTCGCAAACCTTGGTTTGGGAGGATGGGTCGGCGTGGCCGGGGGGGGGGGGAGTGCCAGTGGGGGGTGGGGAGCGGGGGAGTTGGGTGGGTGGAATGGGGGGGGGGAGCAGTGGCTAGCGGGGGAGGTATCCGGGGCGGGCGGGGGTGTGGCGGGGGCGTGTAGGGCGGGGTGGAGGGGGGGGGGGGATTCGGGGTGGGGGGGATGGGAGAGGGAGGGGGGGGGGATGGCAGCTGGGGGGGGGGCTCAGGGGGGGGTGGGGGGGGGCGAGGAGCAGAGAGTGGGGCAGGCGGGAGGATGGTTGGGGATGGGGGTCGATCAGGGAAGGGGGAGATTAGGGGTGCTGGGGATGTAGTCGAGGGTTCGGTCGAGGGCGGGGATACCGGGGGGGGATGGGGAGGGGGGGTAGGGGAGGGGAGGGGGGGGCAGTGGGAGCGGGTGGGGGGGGGGGGCGGGGGGGGGCATGGGGGGGGCGGCAGGAAGGGATGGAGGGGGGGTTGTTTCTGAGCCTGTTGTTGACCATCTGGAGCGTACCAAACTGAGAAAATTAACGTTGAAAGCCACCGCCGATTCCGAAATAGCGTGGGGGGGAGGTGGGGGTGGGGCGTCGGCATCGGGAGGGCTGGGAGGGGGTGCGTCGGGGGCTGGGGGGGGAAAGTAAGGGGGTGGTAGGGATGGGGGGGGAGAGAGGAGGGGGGCGCGGGGGGGGAGGGCGGGGAGCGCCGTGGTGGGGAGGTGGAGGGGACGGGAGGGGGGGGGGGGGTGATCGTGGCAGTAGGGGGCGGTTGGGGGGAGGGGCGGCCAGGCAGGCAGGGTAGGGGGGTGGTGATAGGGGGAGGGGGGCTGAGTGGGGGGCCGTGTGCCAAAGCGGGGGATGCGGGGGGTGTGGGGGCAACGGAGGAAGGGGGGGGGGGGTTGCTTGGTTGAGGGGCAGGGGGGGGGCATGGGGGGGGGGGGGGGGGGTACAGGGAGGCAGTAGCAGGGGGGGGGATGATAGGGGGTGTGAGGTGCCTGTGGGGGAGTGGCGTCCGGGGGGGTGGGAGTGTGATGGGACGGGCACCGCGGCGGGTGGTAGGGGGGCTGAGAGACCGGGGGGGGAGGGGGGTCGGGGGCGGGGGCGGGGGAGGTAAGGGGTGCGCGTCGGGGAGGAGCGGAGGGGGGTTTGCGTTCAGCGGGTGGGGCAATGGCGTGAGGTGGCGGGAGGGGCGATGGCGACGGGCATGGTGGGGGGATGGTGGGGGGGGATGGGCGCGTGTGGGGGCAGCGTTAATTTGGGGAGGGGGGTATCGCGGGGGAGGGTCAGCAAGAGGCTCATGGGGGAAGGGGGGGTGCATCCGTTCGTGGGGGGGGCGCGGTGGGGGGGGGGGGGGGGGGGGGGGAGGGGGTGGGACTGGGCCGGGTGGGGTGGGGTAGGGGGGGTGGGGATCGGCGGGGGGTATGGCGGTGCTCGAGGGAAGGGTGGAGGAGATGGGGAGGACGGGGGATGTGGGCGTTGGGTGATTGACTGGGGTGGGGAAGCATCGTGGCGGCTGGGGCACTGTGTGCTGGTGGGGGGGGGGGAGGGGGGGCTGAGGGGGGGGGGGAGTGGCGATCCGGGGGCGGTGGGTGTCGGATCAGGCGAGACGGCGAATGGGGGGGCGGGGTGGAGCGGGGGGTACGAGCGGGGGGGAGAGGGGGGGGGGCTGGGGATAGGTGGGGCGGTAGGGAGTGCTGCGGGGGGGCATTGCAAGCACCCAACTGGGGGGGGCGGGAGGGGCCAGGGGGAGTGGCGGGGGGGCGGGGGAGGCAGAGGGATCCTGGGAAACCAACCTTTAAGAAAATGCACATCCTGTCGCTCCGTGGCATGCTCTCAGCCTTTTATAAGGCAAAACGTCATGCTGGTAGGCTACGTCAGGGTGTCAACAAATGACCAAAACACCGCGCTGCAGAAAAATGCGCTGGAATGCGCAGGATGTGAGCTGATTTTTGAGGATAAAATCAGCGGCAAAACGGCGGACAGGCCGGGGTTAAAAAAAGTGCTCAGAACGCTAAGTGAAGGAGATACGTTGGTCGTCTGGAAGCTCGACAGGCTGGGGCGCAGTATGCGCCATCTTGTCTCATTGATTGAGGAACTGCGCGCGCGCGGGATTAACTTCCGCAGCCTGACGGACAGCATTGATACCTCCACGCCAATGGGGCGGTTTTTCTTTCACGTTATGGGCGCGTTAGCTGAGATGGAACGCGAGCTTATCGTCGAAAGAACCCGGGCAGGACTGGCTGCGGCCAGAGCGGAAGGGCGAATCGGGGGGAGGCGGCCTAAACTGTCGGCAACGCAATGGGCACAGGCCGGGAGGTTAATCGCTGCCGGGAAAACAAGGCGGCAGGTGGCGATTATTTACGATGTCGGTGTTTCTACGCTTTATAAAAAGTTTCCGGCAAATGCGAAACAGCCTTGAGCCTGCGCTCCCCCTAAACCAGCTTCTTTACCAGCGCTTCGCTCTGGCGGATCCTCTCCGGGGCGTTTTCCAGATCCTGCTGCACCAGGGCCATAAATAGCAGATCGGTGAGCATCATTTGGGCGCTGGTGGAGGAGATAGCGGCGCTGCGCGTGGCCTGTTCTTCCGCGATGGTGTAAAGGCACAGGCTGGCCCGCTGCTGCAGGGCGTTAGGCGTGAAGCCGGTAATGGCGAGGATCTTCGCCCCGGCGTTAAGCGCTTCATCGGCGGCCAGATTGATTTCTCGACGCTCGCCCGAGTAAGAAATGGCGAGCAGCACGTCTTCCGGCGTCATCGCCTGCACGGTTGCCAGCAGGGCATGCATATCCTGCTCGGCGACGGCATGGATGCCAATCTTCATTAACTTCCACGAAAAATTCTTCGCCACCAGGCCTGAAGCGCCTATTCCCACCAGCAGCACGCGCCGCGCATTGCGCAGCAGCGAAACGCTCGCCAGCAGTTTCTCCTCCGCATTAATATCCAGCGTGGCATGCATCGCCGCGATATTCTCTTTAATCAATTTCTCCCCAACAAGCCTCAGCGGGTCGTCACCTAAAATTTGGTTGTGAACCGGGACGGAGTTAGGATTTTGGCCGCTCGCCAGCGCTTCGCTGATGGCCAGTTTCATCGCCGGAAAACCCTTGAATCCCAGTTTTTGCGCGAATTTTACAACGCTGGACTGGCTGACGCCGGCTTCTTCCGCCAGCTGCTGTGAACTGAGATGGCGTGCGCGATCGGGCTCTGCGAGCAAAAAGTCGGCCAGCTTGCGGTCACTCTGGGCCAGCATGGCGTATCGGCTTCGAATGCGCAGTAAACAGTTCATTTCACCTCCGGGGCGGCAATTCTGATAACGACTTGCTCTGGTAAGCATCTGAGCGAATTATAAATTCCATTATAGAGCAATGTTACCGAATTAAATATTCTGTTGTGTCATGAACACCCGGGCTGGCGTGAGCGCGGAAAAGCACGGGGCTATCTGTTAGGCTTTAGCTTACGTCGTTTCGTGAACGCGAGTCTTAAAGGAGCCCGTATTGACTACCCATCCCCCGCGCCGCGTCGTCTTTTTTGATCTGGACGGCACTCTGCATCAGCAGGACATGTTCGGCAGCTTTCTGCTTTATCTCTTGCGCCGCCTGCCGCTGAACGTGCCGTTAGTTATTATGTTACTGCCTCTGATAGGAGGCATGATGTTGATCAAAGGAAGCGCCGCCCGTCAACCGATGAGCCTGCTGTTATGGGGCATCACGTTTGGGCGTCGTGAGTCCAGGCTTCAGCGGCTACAAAACGAGTTTGTCGCCTGGTTTCGGCAGAAGGTGAGGGCATTTCCCGTCGTCCAGCAGCGCCTGACGGACTATTTGCACAGCCCCGATGCTGACGTCTGGCTGATTACCGGTTCTCCGCAGCCGCTGGTGGAACAAGTCTATTTTGATACGCCCTGGCTGCCTGAGGTCAAAGTGATCGCCAGCCGGATGGCCCGGGCTTACGGCGGGTGGGTATTGACCCTGCGCTGTCTCGGCCATGAGAAAGTGGTTCAACTGGAACAGCATCTCGGCGCGCCGCTGCGGCTTTACAGCGGCTATAGCGACAGCCACCAGGATAATCCTTTGCTGTTTTTCTGCGAGCATCGCTGGCGCGTCACGCCCCACGGGGAGCTGCAGCAGCTCGAGTGAGGCGTTTTGAATCCGGTACGCGGTGTGTATAATGCGCCGCCCACTTTTGCCGCGGAGAGAGTTGTGTCAGACACAGAATTTACCCATGAACACTGGATGCGCCACGCTCTGACCCTCGCTCAGCGAGCCTGGGATGAAGGGGAAGTGCCCGTCGGTGCGGTACTGGTACACAATAATCAGGTCATTGGTGAAGGCTGGAATCGCCCGATAGGCCGCCACGATCCTACGGCTCACGCGGAGATCATGGCGCTGCGCCAGGGCGGGCTGGTACTGCAGAATTATCGTCTGCTGGATACTACGCTCTATGTCACGCTCGAACCTTGCGTCATGTGCGCCGGGGCGATGGTGCATAGCCGCATCGGCCGCCTGGTGTTTGGGGCGCGTGACGCTAAAACCGGGGCAATAGGCTCGCTGATGGACGTGCTCGGTCACCCGGGGATGAATCATCAGGTGCAGGTTAGTGAAGGGGTGCTCGCGTCAGAGTGCTCAGCCATGCTGAGCGATTTTTTTCGCGCGCGTCGCCTTGAGAAAAAGGCCCTAAAGGAAAAGGTCCGTAAGACGGACTAGCCAGCTCAACCGGGGCAACCGCAGGGTAAGCCTCGGCAAACTTATCCGCCTGGGCTGCCTGCTTCTCTTTTTCCTGTAAATATCCTTCCAGACTTAACTGATACTTGCGAATGTTCTCCACATACGCGTAAGCCTCGTGTCCACGAGCATATCCATAGGTTGTTTTGCTGTAATAAGGCTTCAGGCTCAACAGCGGCAGACGCGTTTTAACATCGGCCCAGCTGTCCGGGTTGCCTTTCTGTTTGGCCGTCAGCTGGCGGGCATCAAGCATATGGGCATAGCCCATATTATAGGCCGCCAGCGCGAACCAGATGCGTTCATATTCCGGCACCGAGGTTGGCACTTTGCTCATCATATCTTTCAGATATCGGCTGCCGCCGCTGATGCTTTGCTCCGCATCCAACCTGTCGGTGATCCCGAGACTTTGAGCCGTATTTTTTGTCAGCATCATTAACCCGCGCACGCCCGTTGGGGAGGTGGCGTGAGTATCCCAGTGGGATTCCTGGTAGGAAATCGCGGCCAGCAACGGCCAGTCAATGTCGTCAGAGTACTTTTCAAATAGCGGCTGGAGTTCCGGCAGGACGGCATCTACTGCGTTGAGGAAAGTTCGCGTATCGACGTAATCAAAATCGCCGATATGGCCAAGGTACTTTTCCTCAAGCCTTGCCAGCGTCCCGTCCGCTGCTGATCTGATTATAGAAATCGAGCAGGGCGGCACCCATGCTGTCGTCGCCATCGCGTTTTGAGAACCAGGTGACGGGCTGCTCATCGGTGACGTCCATGGCGACGGCCAGTTGGGGATGCACGCGCTGGAAAAGGCTGATGGCAATGGAGTCCGAGATGGTAAACGCGATGTTGCCGTCAACGACCTGCTGTAAGAGTTGGTTACTGGTTTGTTTGGCGTCAATGCTCCAGCTCAGATCGGGATACTGGCTCTCTTTTAACTTTTGCAGATCGCTCACCACCGCCTGGCCGGAAGAGAGCACCAGCTGTGAGGGTTTCACGCCGCCGAGAGACTTAGGGCGCGGGCTGCCAACGCGATAGACCATCTGCTGAGAAACAGAGTAATAGGTTGGCCCTGCCTGGTAGTCGCTACTGCGGCGAGAGTTATACACCAGGCCCGCGGCGAGCAGGTCAGCATTGTCATTATCCAGGTCATCAAACAGGGCGTTGATGTTGGGGCGCACAACAACTTTCAGCTTCACGCCCAGGTAATCCGCAAACTGTTTCGCCAGCTCGTAATCAAGGCCAGTTGCTTTGCCGTTAATCATCGTCCAGGTGAGCGGCGATGAAATGGTACTGACGCGCAAAACCCCCCGCGCTTTGATCGCGGCGATACGGTTTTCGGCTTGATTGAAACCTGGAATGGAGGGCCATAAAGCCACTGCCAGCAACAAGGTGACGATACCGATAAGCAGATAATTAATCTTTATTCTTTTCAAATAGATAACATTCTGCAGCAGGATGAGCCTTAGCCAACAATAACCATGATTTGTCTGAACCCCTTCAGTGAATGAGGCGCATTTTGCGTAAGAAAACGCCAGTAAGCAACTTTTAAGAATATATCGTTTGTTTTTTGTACAATAAAAACTTCTGCTGTTATTTCTACGCAAACGGTTTCGTCGAGGCGGAGGATTCTCTATAATGACGCCCGTTTTCCCCCCTTCGCCCTGAAGACGAGAGATCTTTAATGATGGAAATTCTGCGTGGTTCGCCTGCTCTTTCGGCATTTCGTATTAACAAACTCCTGGCCCGTTTTAACGATGCTAACCTCCCGGTAAGCGATATTTATGCCGAGTATGTTCATTTTGCCGACCTTGAGGCTCCGCTGAACGCTGACGAGCTTGCCCGCCTGCAGCGGCTGTTGAAGTATGGTCCAACCCTCGCAGAGCATGCGCCGGAAGGAACCTTACTGCTGGTAACTCCGCGCCCTGGCACCATCTCCCCCTGGTCTTCTAAAGCTACCGATATCGCCCACAACTGCGACCTGCCGCAGATTAAGCGCCTTGAGCGCGGCGTGGCCTGGTACGTTTCCGGCAGTACGCTGAGCGCTGAACAGCTCCAGGAGGTAGCCGGCCTGTTGCACGATCGCATGATGGAGAGCGTGTTTACCTCTCTGAACGATGCGCAGCAGCTGTTTACCCAACAGCAGCCAGCTCCGGTGCAGAGCGTTGACCTGCTGGGTAAAGGGCGCGACGCCCTGGTGGAGGCGAATATTCGCCTCGGGCTGGCGCTGGCGGAAGACGAAATCGACTACCTGCAGGATGCGTTCAACAAGCTTGGCCGCAACCCGAACGACATCGAGCTGTACATGTTTGCTCAGGCGAACTCCGAGCACTGCCGCCATAAGATCTTTAACGCCGACTGGATTATCGACGGCCAGAAGCAGCCAAAATCGCTGTTCAAAATGATCAAGAATACCTTCGAGAAAACGCCGGATTACGTGCTGTCTGCCTATAAAGACAACGCGGCGGTGATGGAAGGTTCCGCCGTGGGTCGCTTCTTCGCAGACCGCGAGGCGGGGCGCTATGACTTCCACCAGGAAGAGGCGCATATCCTGATGAAGGTTGAAACCCACAACCACCCGACGGCAATCTCTCCGTGGCCGGGGGCGGCAACCGGCTCCGGCGGTGAAATCCGCGACGAAGGCGCTACCGGACGCGGCGCTAAGCCAAAAGCGGGCCTGGTGGGCTTCTCCGTTTCTAACCTGCGTATTCCTGGTTTCGAACAGCCGTGGGAGCAGGACTTTGGTAAGCCAGATCGCATCGTCACCGCGCTGGATATCATGACCGAAGGTCCTCTGGGCGGGGCGGCGTTTAACAACGAATTTGGCCGTCCGGCACTGACCGGCTACTTCCGTACCTATGAAGAGCAGGTTAACAGCCACAACGGCGTGGAGCTGCGCGGCTACCACAAACCTATCATGCTGGCGGGCGGGATCGGCAACATCCGGGCCGACCATGTCCAGAAAGGCGAAATCACGCCGGGCGCGAAGCTGATTGTGCTGGGTGGCCCGGCAATGAACATTGGCCTGGGCGGCGGGGCTGCTTCGTCAATGGCTTCCGGCCAGTCCGATGCTGACTTAGATTTTGCTTCCGTACAGCGCGACAACCCGGAAATGGAGCGCCGCTGCCAGGAAGTGATCGACCGCTGCTGGCAGTTGGGCGACGATAACCCGATTCTGTTTATCCACGACGTTGGCGCGGGTGGCCTGTCTAACGCCATGCCTGAACTGGTCAGCGACGGTGGCCGCGGTGGCCGCTTCGAGCTGCGCGATATTCTTAACGACGAACCGGGTATGAGCCCGCTTGAAGTCTGGTGTAACGAATCTCAGGAACGCTATGTGCTGGCCGTGGCGCCAGAGCAACTGCCGCTGTTTGATGAACTTTGCCGCCGCGAGCGCGCGCCGTATGCGGTGATTGGTGAAGCCACCACCGAGCAGCATCTGACGCTCAACGACAGCCACTTTGATAACCAGCCAATCGATATGCCGCTGGACGTGCTGCTGGGCAAAACGCCGAAGATGGAGCGCAATGTCGAGACGCTGAAAGCGAAAGGCGACGCCTTCAACAGCCGCGATATTTCTATCGCCGATGCGGTGAAGCGCGTTCTGCACTTGCCGACCGTAGCTGAAAAAACATTCCTCGTGACCATCGGCGACCGCACGGTAACCGGTATGGTGTCCCGCGACCAGATGGTTGGCCCGTGGCAGATCCCGGTCGCCAACTGCGCGGTGACTACCGCCAGCCTGGACAGCTACTACGGTGAAGCGATGTCCATCGGCGAGCGTGCGCCAGTGGCCTTACTGGACTTCGCGGCATCCGGTCGTCTGGCCGTGGGCGAAGCCTTAACGAACATCGCCGCGACCCAAATTGGCTCCCTGAAACGCATTAAGCTGTCCGCAAACTGGATGGCCGCAGCGGGTCACCCGGGTGAAGACGCTGGCCTGTATGAAGCGGTTAAGGCCGTAGGGGAAGAACTTTGCCCGGCGCTGGGAATAACGATTCCGGTGGGCAAAGACTCCATGTCGATGAAAACCCGCTGGCAGGAAGGAACCGAGCAGCGGGAGATGACTTCTCCTCTGTCGCTGGTGATTACCGCGTTTGCCCGCGTTGAAGACGTGCGTGGCACCGTGACTCCGCAGCTGAGCACCGAAGACAACGCCCTGCTGCTGATCGATTTAGGTAAAGGCCATAATGCGCTGGGCGCGACCGCGCTGTCTCAGGTTTACCGTCAACTGGGTGACAAACCTGCGGACGTCCGCAGCGTTGAGCAACTGAAAGGCTTCTGGGATGCGATGCAGGCGCTGGTGGCAGATCGCAAACTGTTGGCCTGGCACGACCGTTCCGACGGCGGCCTGCTGGTTACGCTGGCGGAAATGGCCTTTACCGGCCACTGCGGCGTTGAGGTTGATATTGCCGGTCTCGGTTACGATCGCCTGGCCGCATTGTTTAACGAAGAGCTGGGCGGCGTGATCCAGGTTCGCGCGGAAGATCGCGAGGCCGTTGAGGCGCAGCTGGCTAAGCACGGCCTGGCAGACTGCGTGCATTACCTCCGGTAAAGCTGTCGAAGGCGACCGCTTCACCATTAGCGCTGACGGGCATGCGGTGTTCAGCGAAAGCCGCACCACGCTGCGTATGTGGTGGGCAGAAACCACCTGGCAGATGCAGCGCCTGCGTGACAACCCGGCCTGCGCGGATGAAGAGCACAACGCCAAGGCCAACGATAACGATCCTGGCCTGAACGTGAAGCTGAGCTTCGATATCAAAGAAGATATTGCCGCACCGTTTATCGCGACGGGGGCGCGTCCTAAAGTGGCCATCCTGCGTGAGCAGGGAGTTAACTCCCACGTTGAGATGGCGGCTGCCTTCCACCGTGCGGGCTTTGACGCCATCGACGTGCATATGAGCGACCTGCTGGCGGGCCGAACCGGGCTGGAAAGCTTCCACACGCTGGTGGCGTGCGGCGGCTTCTCCTACGGTGACGTGCTGGGCGCGGGGGAAGGCTGGGCGAAGTCCATCCTGTTCAACCCTCGCGTACGCGATGAGTTTGAAACCTTCTTCCATCGCCCGGAAACGCTGGCGCTCGGCGTCTGTAACGGCTGCCAGATGATGTCTAACCTGCGTGAGCTGATCCCTGGCAGTGATTTGTGGCCGCGCTTCGTGCGTAACCAGTCCGATCGCTTTGAAGCGCGCTTCAGCCTGGTTGAGGTGACCTCCAGCCCGTCGCTGCTGCTGCAGGGCATGGCCGGTTCCCATATGCCTATCGCGGTTTCTCACGGCGAAGGTCGTGTGGAAGTGCGCGATGCCGCTCATCTCGCCGCGCTTGAAAGCAAAGGGCTGGTGGCGCTGCGCTTCGTGGATAACTTCGCGAACGTGACCGAAACCTACCCGGCTAACCCGAACGGTTCGCCGAACGGCATCACCGCGGTGAGTAACGAAAGCGGGCGCGTCACCATCATGATGCCGCACCCGGAGCGTGTGTTCCGCACCGTGAGCAACTCCTGGCATCCGGCTGAGTGGGGCGAAGACAGCCCGTGGATGCGTATTTTCCGTAACGCGCGTAAGCAACTGGGCTGATTACCCTCACCCCGACCCTCTTCCTAAAAGGGAGAGGGGGAAAATAGCCAACAGGCACCAATCCGGTCCCTTGCTTTTATAGGGCAGGAAATAGCAAGCAGGCCCCTCATCCTGACCGTCTTCCCTTTGGGGAGAGGGGACTGGATGAGGGGCTTTTTTGTCACTAAATCCCGACACCTTTACTTTTAACGTGTCTCCAAATGGAGACATTTAACTCATTGATTTTTAATGATGTGACTAGAGGGGGGAAAGAGTGTTGTGAAATGGCGACACTAAGGACAAAAATCACGCACAATATATCTTCCATTTTTTTGCTATTAATAATAATTAAAACAATAACTTGAATTAATGATGGTGAAGTTGGCACGATAGATGCTTAATAAAGGCCAGTGGCTCATTCAATTTTTTATGTCAGCGTCTTTTCAGACAGACTACATAAACCCCCGAATGACGCACAAAAAGGTGCCTGCCGTCCAACTTTTGATAAATGCCTTTGGGCTTATCATGCTCCGGACGAAACGTTGAGTAAGGCGCCGCCTAATTCCTAAGCAAAGGCAGGGTTTTTGACCCTGCCTTTGTCGTTTCCGGGAATCGCACCTTTCCACCACGCGCAATCGCGGCTAGCATCGTGTCATACAGGTAATGTGAGATGAAGCTATTGAACCAGTGGCATTTTTTCCCTCGATCTTTGCGCCAGCTTGTCATGATGGCCTTTTTATTGGTGCTGGTGCCGCTATTGGTACTGGCGTGGCAGGCGTGGCAAAGCCTTAACGCCCTGAGTGCCCAGGCGGCGCTGACTAACCGCACCACGTTGATTGATGCCCGACGTAGCGAGGCGATGACCAATATCGCGCTGGAAATGGAGAGAAGCTATCGGCAGTACTGCGTACTCGATGACTCGCGCCTTGCCCAACTCTATCAGGGGCAGCGCCAGCGCTATGCCCAAATGCTTGAGGCGCACGCCTCTGTATTACCCGATCCTAAACTTTATCAATCGCTCAGCCAGTCTTTGAGCGATCTTGCCGAACTTAAATGTAAAAACAGCGGACCGGAAGCAACCGCGGCAAGCCAGCTGGAACAATTCGCCTCGGCCAATGCCGAAATGGTGCAGGCCACGCGGACGGTAGTGTTCTCACGCGGGCAGCAGTTGCAGCAAGAAATCGCCGAGCGAGGCCAGTTTTTTGGCTGGCAGGCGTTAGTGCTGTTTCTGCTCAGTCTGGGGCTGGTGATCATCTTTACCCGCATGATTATCGGCCCGGTGAAGGGCATCGAGCGGATGATCAACCGGCTGGGGGAAGGGCGCTCGCTAGGCAATAGCGAGGTGTTTAAAGGGCCGCGTGAACTGCGTTCCGTCGGGCAGCGCATTGTCTGGCTTAGCGAGCGACTGTCCTGGCTTGAGTCCCAGCGCCACGAGTTCCTCCGCCATCTTTCCCACGAATTAAAAACGCCGCTTGCCAGTATGCGAGAGGGGACTGAACTGCTCGCCGACCAGGTCGCCGGGCCGCTGAATGCCGATCAGAAAGAGATTGTTGCCATCCTTGATAACAGCAGCCGTCACCTGCAAAAACTGATCGAACAGCTGCTGGACTACAATCGCAAGCTGGCGGACGGGGCGGTGAAGCTGGAAAGGGTTGAGCTGGCACCGATTGTGGAAATGGTTATCTCTGCCCACAGCCTGCCGGCGAGGGCTAAAATGATGAATACCGAGATTCAATTAAGCCCGAAAGCCTGTCTTGCAGAGGCTACGCTGCTGATGAGCGTGCTGGATAATCTCTACTCCAATGCGGTGCACTATGGCAGTGAATCCGGTACCATTTATCTTCGGAGTTTGCAGATGGGCGCGAGGCTGTACATTGAGGTCGCGAACACCGGCGAGCCGATTCCGGCCACGGAACAAGAGATGATTTTTGAGCCTTTCTTCCAGGGCAGTCATCAGCGTAAGGGCTCCGTAAAGGGAAGTGGGCTGGGGTTAAGTATTGCCAGGGATTGCATTCGACGTATGCACGGAAAACTTAGCCTGATTAACGCTAACAGCGCGGAAGTGTGCTTCCGTATCGAATTACCGGTTTTCCCTGAGAATGATTAAAACGATGAAAGTACTTTTATTGCGTGAACCACGCCGCGGGTCTTTGGCTCGCCTGATTTGCTGGGTGTCTGGGGCGCTGGTCGGCGCGACGTTGTTGACGGGGTGCGTCCCCGCAAGCGTCTCCAGCAGCCTGGATGAGGCTCACAAACCGCATATCCCGGAACAACAAATTCCTGACTACCTGTCCACGGACTGCACTGAAATATGGGATCTGACAGGGCATGACGTCAGCAGCAACCCGCTTTACTGGCTGCGTAGCATGGACTGTGCGCAGCGCCTGCCGCCGGCAGAAGCCCGGGCGGAAGCTCGCCAGTGGCCAGCAGAAACCTGGCAGGACACGTTTAAGCGCGGCATTCTGCTGTCTACGGCTAAAATCACCCCGACTGAACGCCGCCGCTACATGACCCAGCTCGACACCATGACCAGTGAAGTGCCTGTGCAGGTACGTTCTCTCTTTGAAATATGGCGTGACGGGCAGTTGTCTCAGCTGAAACTCTCCGATGAGCGCACTCGCTACAGCAAGCTCCAGCAATCTACAGACGGCGAGCTGGATACGCTGCGGGAGCAGCAGCAACGCCTGCGAAGCCAGCTCGATCTCACGACGCGCAAACTGGAAAACCTGACCGATATTGAGCGTCAGCTTTCCAGCCGCAAGCCGGGAAGTAACCTGACGCCCGACACGCACAGCACGGACGACAACGACGACGACGATAGCGGCGCTTCAAACAAATCGCAGCCGGAGGCAAAACAATGACGCAACGGAAACCCGCGCGCTTATTATTAGTGGATGACGACCCAGGCCTGCTAAAGCTGTTGGGCATGCGTCTGTCTAGCGAGGGCTATACGGTCACTACGGCTGAAAGCGGAGCCGAGGGGCTGAAGGTGCTGGCGCGGGAAAAAATCGACCTGGTGATAAGCGATCTCAGAATGGATGAAATGGACGGCATGGCGCTGTTCGCGGAGATCCAAAAAGGCCAGCCGGGAATGCCGGTGATCATTCTGACGGCGCACGGCTCTATTCCGGATGCGGTGGCGGCGACGCAACAAGGCGTGTTCAGTTTCCTGACCAAACCGGTGGACAGAGACGCGCTCTATCAGGCCATAGACAATGCGCTTGAGCACACCAACATCGCCGGAGATGATATGTGGCGGGACACCATTGTGACCCGCAGCCCGATTATGCAGCGCTTGCTCGAGCAAGCGCGCATGGTGGCGCAGTCCGACGTCAGCGTGTTGATTAACGGCCAAAGCGGCACCGGGAAAGAGATTCTGGCTCAGGCGATACACAACGCCAGCCCGCGCAGCAAAAAAGCATTTATTGCCATTAACTGTGGTGCGCTGCCGGAGCAGTTACTGGAATCCGAGCTGTTCGGTCATGCTCGCGGGGCATTTACCGGCGCGGTCAGCAGCCGTGAAGGCCTGTTCCAGGCGGCGGAAGGCGGGACGCTGTTTCTCGATGAAATCGGCGATATGCCTATCCCGCTGCAGGTTAAGCTGCTGCGCGTTTTACAGGAGCGAAAAGTTCGTCCGCTGGGCAGCAACCGCGACCTGGACATTGACGTGCGGATTATCTCCGCCACGCACCGGGACTTGCCGAAAGCGATGGAGCGGGGAGAGTTTCGCGAAGATCTCTTCTATCGCCTGAACGTTGTGAACCTGAAAATCCCGGCGCTGCATGAACGCGCCGAAGATATCCCGTTGCTGGCGAATCATTTGTTACGGCAGTCTGCCGACAGGCATAAGCCGTTCGTTCGCAGTTTCTCGACCGATGCGATGAAGCGACTCATGACCGCAAGCTGGCCAGGCAATGTGCGCCAGCTGGTGAATGTGATTGAGCAGTGCGTGGCGCTGACCTCAGCCCCGGTGATTGGTGAGGCGCTGGTGGAGCAGGCACTGGAAGGCGAAAACACCGCCTTGCCGACATTTGTCGAAGCCCGTAACCAGTTCGAACTAAACTATTTGCGTAAGCTGCTGCAAATTACCAAAGGAAATGTCACCCACGCCGCGCGTATGGCGGGGCGTAACCGAACCGAATTCTATAAATTACTGGCCAGGCATGAACTCGAGGCCAATGACTTTAAAGAGTAGGCTGTGGTAGTGTGAGCAACCGATTACTAACAGTACAAAACGCCGCGCGGGGACACCGGTAATACCATGAAAAAAATTGATGCGATTATTAAACCTTTCAAACTGGATGATGTGCGTGAAGCGCTGGCTGAAGTTGGCATTACCGGCATGACGGTGACGGAAGTCAAAGGCTTTGGCCGTCAGAAAGGCCACACCGAGCTGTATCGCGGTGCCGAGTATATGGTGGACTTTCTGCCAAAAGTAAAAATTGAAATCGTGGTTACCGACGACATCGTTGATACCTGCGTGGACACCATTATCCGCACGGCTCAGACCGGCAAGATTGGTGACGGGAAGATTTTCGTGTTTGATGTGGCGCGCGTGGTGCGTATTCGTACCGGCGAAGAAGACGACGCGGCGATTTGATCTGGATTTTTTCCTCTCTCCCAGGAAGGGAGAGAGGAAAACAGGACGATGCTTTCAACGCCCTGGCCCCTTTGGCTGGAGTGGCTATTTTACCCCCTCGCCCCTTTGGGGAGAGGGCCGGGGTGAAGGGCATCCGTACTGAACTACATCACCTTGTGCGGGCCAAAGCACTCATAGTGAATACTGTCTTTATTCACGCCAACCTTCACCAACTGTTCCGCCGCAAAACGCATAAAGTTGATCGGGCCGCAGAGATAAAACTGCATCGCCGGGTCGCTTAACTTCCCTTCAATCTCCAGCAAGTTCATCAGTCCTGTGCGGTTAAAGCGTGCCAGTTTCCGATCCTGTGAGGACGGCTCGCGGTACCAGACATGGCTTTCAAACTTCGGCAGCTTGGCCCCCAGGTCTTTCACTTCCTCGTTAAACGCGTGGACCTCACCGTGTTCGGCGGCGTGCAGCCAGTTGACCTGTGCCTGATGGCCGCTGTTGGCCAGCGTATCCAGCATCGCAAGCATCGGCGTCTGGCCCACGCCTGCGGAAATCAGCGTCACCGGCGTTGCTGGTTTAACGTCCATGAAGAAATCCCCTGCCGGCGAGGCAAGATGCACTCGATCCCCCGCCTGGGCGTGGTTGTGCAGCCAGTTTGAGACCATGCCCTTATCTTCGCGCTTAACGGCAATGCGGTAACTTTTGCCGTTTGGCCGGCGGGTCAAAGAGTACTGGCGAATTTCCTGATGCGGAAAACCGACGGGCTTCAGCCAGACGCCAAGGTATTGCCCCGGCTGGTAATCTGCCACCGGGCCGCCGTCGAGAGGGATCAGTTCAAAGCTGGTGATCAGCGAACTTTGCTCTTTTTTCTCAACGATGGTGAAGGGGCGTGTGCCTTCCCAGCCGCCATGTTTGGCGGCGTTGTTCTGGTAGATTTCTGACTCGCGGTTAATGAAGACCTGCGCCAGCAACCCGTAGGCTTTTCCCCAGGCGTCCAGCACTTCCTGCCCCGGGCTGAATAGCTCGTCTAAGGTAGCCAGCAGATGGCCACCAACAATGTTGTACTGCTCCGGCTTGATCTGGAAGGTGGTGTGCTTCTGGGCGATTTTTTCTACCGCAGGCAGCAAGGCGGCCAGGTTTTCGATGTTGGCCGCATAGGCGCAAATAGCGTTGAACAGCGCTTCACGCTGGTCGCCGTTGCGCTGGTTGCTCATGTTAAAGATCTCTTGCAGCTCTGGGTTGTGGCTGAACATACGCTCATAAAAGTGGGCGGTAAGTTTAGGTCCGGTTGCGGCCAGCAGAGGGATGGTCGACTTAACAACAGCGATGGTTTGTGCGTCTAGCATGGCGGTCTCCATAAACAACGTAGCTTATAAATTGCATTTCAAATGCATCTTATAGAAATGGCCTTATGTTGTAAATGGGTTATCGATCTTAACGACCGGGCTCACAGAACATGAAAAATACGCATGTCATTGATGAATAAATATCCGACAAACAGACGTGCTTATTATTGCCCGGAAGCCTTATTCCATGCCTGGGTAATCGTTTGCGTAAAAACCTCTGTCAAGCCCTATCACCCGAAAGGGTTTCGGTTTACACTGTTGCCCGTCGCCCAAATGGGCCCCCTCATTGCAGTAAAATTTTTACCGTTAGCTGAGTCAGGAGATGCGAATGTTAAAGCGTGAAATGAACATTGCCGATTATGATGCCGAACTGTGGCAGGCCATGGAGCAAGAGAAAGTACGTCAGGAAGAGCACATTGAACTGATCGCCTCCGAAAACTACACCAGCCCGCGCGTGATGCAGGCTCAGGGTTCTCAGCTGACAAACAAATATGCTGAAGGTTACCCAGGCAAGCGCTACTACGGCGGTTGCGAATACGTGGATATCGTCGAGCAGCTGGCTATCGACCGTGCAAAAGAGCTGTTTGGCGCGGACTATGCCAACGTCCAGCCGCACTCCGGCTCTCAGGCTAACTTTGCGGTCTACACCGCGCTGCTTCAGCCGGGCGATACCGTGCTGGGTATGAACCTGGCGCAGGGCGGCCACCTGACTCACGGCTCCCCGGTTAACTTCTCCGGCAAGCTGTACAACATCATTCCTTACGGTATTGATGAGTCCGGTAAAATTGACTACGAAGACATGGCCAAACAGGCTAAAGAGCACAAGCCGAAAATGATCATCGGCGGCTTCTCTGCCTACTCCGGCGTGGTTGACTGGGCGAAGATGCGCGAAATCGCAGACAGCATCGGGGCTTACCTGTTCGTTGATATGGCTCACGTTGCGGGCCTGATTGCCGCAGGCGTTTACCCGAACCCGGTGCCACACGCGCACGTTGTGACCACCACCACCCACAAAACCCTGGCGGGTCCACGCGGTGGTCTGATCCTGGCGAAGGGCGGCGACGAAGATCTCTACAAGAAACTGAACTCTGCCGTATTCCCAAGCGCGCAGGGCGGCCCGCTGATGCACGTTATCGCGGCCAAGGCTGTTGCGCTGAAAGAAGCCATGGAGCCAGAGTTCAAGGTTTACCAGCAGCAGGTTGCCAAAAACGCCAAAGCGATGGTGGAAGTGTTCCTGAACCGTGGCTACAAAGTGGTTTCCGGCGGGACTGAAAACCACCTGTTCCTGCTGGATCTGGTTGATAAAAACCTGACCGGTAAAGAAGCTGACGCAGCCCTGGGCCGCGCCAACATCACCGTGAACAAAAACAGCGTACCAAACGATCCGAAGAGCCCGTTCGTGACTTCCGGTATCCGTATCGGTTCTCCGGCTGTGACTCGCCGCGGCTTTAAAGAAGCGGAAGTGAAAGAGCTGGCTGGCTGGATGTGTGACGTTCTGGACAACATCAATGACGAAGCCGTCATTGAGCGCGTGAAAGGTAAAGTGCTGGATATCTGCGCCCGCTTCCCGGTTTACGCATAATCGTTAAGTTGAAATGTTGAAAGGCTTCCTTCGGGAAGCCTTTTTACTTTGTGATTAAGGTAAATTCTTCGATGCTTATGCTGCTATCTGGCCTAAATTTAGATTTTGGCGGCAGAGGGTTTTTTTATTTCTCTTGTTAGTTCTTCTTTTTGCGTTGCTGTGTAATATGGCGTTTTTATTTTGCAAGGGAATAAAAATGCAATGTATAGCGTGTCAGCAACATGTAGCAAATAAAGAATCGGGGCTGTGTGTTAGCTGCGAACGCCTGGAGGAGAAAAAAATCAATGGTCTGCTTTACTTACCCGCAGCGGGTATAGTGTTCAGCCTTTTTTTATCCGGCTCAACTCTTTATGGTTTTATCATCGCAATAATAGATTATTACCAACGCATGAATATTATAACGTTTTATGCTGTTAGTGCCGTGTCCTTGAATACGATTGATTTACTAACGATCGTGGCCGCCGCATATTACTTCTTTAAAAGAAAAAAAGGTGTGAGAAAAGTCATGATTGCCTATTACCTGATGGGTGTAACCGCAGCGCTTTATATTGTGGGATTACCAGCATGGTTAGGTCAGTATCGTCTGGACTATAACGATATCCGCAATATGTCGGCACCGCTGATCGCGGCGGTGATATGGATACCGTACTTTTTATTCTCAAAGAGAATCAACGCGGTATTTTGCCGATAAGCGTTTACGCGGGAGAATCTTTCTCCCGCGTTGTCCTTTCAACTATCTCAGCGTTTCATCATCTCGCAGCGTCAACCCGACATCCCCGCCGGGATGAACGGCCAGCAGCGTCTCTTTCGAATAACCGCTCTCGCTCATCAGGCAGGCGCAGGCGGCATCAAAAATCGCCAACGCCAGGATTATCGATGTCGTCGCCAGCATATTCAGCGGATCCATTTCTTGCTTCACGCCGGTAGAAATCACCAGCCTGGCCGCTTTGGCAATGGCTGAATCCGGGTTCTCAGTGACGCTAATGAGCGGCACGTTTCGGGCTGACAGACCCGGCAGCAGGCGCGTTAGCTCGTCGGAATTCCCGCCCCGGGAAAGCATGATCATCAGATCGTCCGCACGTAAAAAGCCCAGATCGCCATGCGCCGCGTCCGTCGCGCTGAGATAAATGGCCGGGTGTTCGACGCAGGCCAGCATATGGGCAATTTTCCTCGCGGCGATGCCCGAAGTACCGACGCCGGTGACCACAATCTTGCCTTTACAGTTTCTCAGTTCGGCCAGCAAGGCGCGCCACTGCGGCTCGCTTAAATGCTGTTCCAGCGCGGCAAGCTCGCGGCTGCAGGTTGCCCACGCGGTGACGGCTTGCTGCCACGAGTTGCTCATACTTCCTCCTGCATCAGCTGGCGGTATTTCATGTGATCGAGGTACATCTCGTGGAACACTTTGTATTTGCGGTCGTAGTACTGCTTAATACGGTTGGTCTGCGGCGTGACCGTTTTGCCAATCCGGCTCATGACCGACATCGCTTCCGGGAAGGAGTCAAAGACTCCTGCCGCCACCGTGCCCATCATTGCGCTGCCCAGCAGCATCGCCTCACTCTCTTCCGGCAGTAACATCGCACAGCCGGTGGCGTTGGCGTGCTCCTGAACGAAGATGGGGTTTTTGGTGCCGCCGCCGCTCGCCATGATGGTGTCGATGGTGTAGCCGCTGTGGTTCATGGTTTCGATAATATGGCGAGTGCCAAGCGCAATGGCCTGAATCGTCGCCAGGTACTGCAACGCCATATCCTCCGGCGTGCGGGAAAGCTTCAGCCCGCTGATGACGCCGGTTAGCGTCGGGTTGGCGCGCGGCGAGCGGTTACCGTGGAAGTAGGGCAGGATGTGCATATCCTTCGTTAAGAAGGCGATGTTTTCCGGCTCCCCGGCCATTTTACGCAGCAGGGCGTTCAGCAGTTCGTAAATGGTTTGCCCTTGAGTCTTCGCCTGGGCAAGCAGCGTCTCATAGCACGGATGAGACTGAATAATATGGTCGATGAGCGCCCCGGTGGCCGACTGGCCGCCTTCATTGAGCCAATAGCCCGGCAGCACGGCGGAGTAGTAAGGCCCCCAAACGCCGTTAATAAAACGAGCCTCTTTTGAAATGGCCATATGCCCGGTTGAGGTGCCGCCGATGAGCGCCACGCGGCGGTCAAAGTCTGCCACTTCGCCCGAAACGCCGCAGGCGCCGAGCGTACCGAGCGTGCCCGCATGGGCATCAATAATCGAGACGCTGACGGCGGTGCCGGCAATCAGCCCCATCTCGCTTGCGGCACGCTGGGTCAGGCCGTGGCCCAGCGGCTCACCCATGGTTTTTACATAGCGGCCAATTTTTTCCGCGTCGTGCTCCAGCAGATCTTCCAGCCCAATCTGGCGGAAGTAGCTGCTGTCCCATTTATCTTCGTGGCCCATATAGGTCCATTTACAGACGGTGGAGCAGAGCGAGCGGGTATCATCCCCGGTGGCGCGCCAGGTCAGGAAGTCGGGCAGATCAAAATAGTAGCCTGCGTTCGACCAGGTGTTCGGCATGTGTTGCTTGAGCCACAGCAATTTTGGCGTCTGCATTTCCGGGGAAATAATCCCGCCCACGTAGTCCAGCACGCGGTGGTGCAGGGCGTTAATTCTGTCGGCCTGGGTAATGGCGCGGTGGTCCATCCACACAATGATGTTCTGCTCGCTGCGCCCGGAAGGGCTGATGGTCAGCGGCTTACCTTCTTTATCCAGCACCACCAGGGAACAGGTGGCATCAAAGCCCAGGCCTTTAACCTGAATTGAATTAATGTCGGCCTGGTTAACCGCATCCCGCACCGCGTTGCAGACAGCCTGCCAGATATTGTCCGAGGATTGCTCAACGAAGTCCGCCTGCGGGCGGTAAATCTCAATCGGCCGGCTTGCCTCGCCGACCATTCTGCCATTCAGGTCAAAGACGCCCGCGCGGGCGCTTCCCGTCCCTACATCCACCCCAATGAAGTAACTCGCCATAATGATTCTCCTGAACTCAGGCTTTACGATTCTGTAATGCGATAAAGAGGATCAGCACCGCGCCCCAGAGCGCCATGGTTAGATAACTGCTGATCCCCAGCAAATTAAAGCCGCTTTCCAGCATTTGCAGCACGATGAGCGCCAGCACCAGGCCGATAATGCGGCCGAAGCCGCCGTCCGGGTTAATGCCGCCCAGCACCGAAGCAAGGATGGTCACCAGCAGGTAAGACTCACCATAGCCGGCTTTGGCGGAGTTGAATTTCGCCATCATCAGAATGGCCGCCACCCAGCCGAGCAGGGCGGAAATCACGTATACCGATATCTGCACCCGCACGGTGTTGACGCCGCTGTAGCGAGTGGCCTGTTCGTTGGAGCCCACCAGATACAGGCTGCGCCCAAGCGTAGTGTGCTCCAGCAGCACCCAGAGTAGAACGGCAACCAGCAGGAACAGCAGCAGCGCGACCGGAATGCCGAGCAGCGTGGCGTTGCCCAGGTACTGAATTGCCGCCGGGAAGCCGGAAATCACCGTGCCGTTCGACAGCAAAATATTGAGGCCGGAAATCAGCGTCATGGTGCCGAGCGTAGCCAGAATAGGCGAAACGCCGACCCAGGCAACCAGCGCGCCATTTAGCGTACCGATAGCCACCGCCACCGCAATCCCCGCCAGCAGCGCCAGCGCGAAGAACAGCGGATTATCCGGGTGGCTGACGATAATGGCCGCCATCACCAGCGAACAGGCGTTCGCCCCGGCAATAATCGACAGGTTGATCCCGCCGGTCAGCATCGTCATCCCCATACCCAGCGCCAGCATGCCGAGAATAGGCAACTGAGAGCCGATGGACTGGAAGTTGGCGAGGCTAAAGAAGCGCCCGCCCAGCAGCAGTGAAAACGCCACGGCGACCACCACAATAATCACGCACTGCAGCCGGATGATGGCGTCACCGGGTAAAAATCTGGCGAAGGTTTTCATCTCAAAGCTCCCTTGCGAGTTTGCGTTTTTCATTCCAGGCCGTGGCGCTGATGCTGACCAGGATAATCACGCCGCTGAACACGGCGTGCCAGTAAGAGGACACGCTCAGCAGCGTCAGGCCATTTTGTAAGAATGCCAGCAGGATAACCCCGAGCAGCGTCCCGGTGAGCGTCCCGCGGCCGCCGCTCATGCTTGTCCCGCCGAGTACCACCGCTGCCAGGACCGTCAGCTCAAAGCCCAGCAGCGAGTTTGGGGCAACGGACTGGGTGATCTGCGCCTGAACGACCGCGGCAATACCCGCCAGAATCCCCATATAGCCGTAGACGTAGAAGTGCAGCTTAAGCAGGTTCATCCCCAGACGAGATGCCGCCTCGCGGTTGCCCCCCATGGCATAAATCTGGCGGCCAAGGCGGGTGTAGTTCATCAGCCCGGCGGTAAAGATAATCACCGCAGCCAGACACAGCAGCGGCAGGGTCAGTCCGTACTGGTAACCGTCTTTGGCGGTGAAAGAGAACCAGTTAATGCCGTTCATAAACCAGTCCGGGAAGCCGTACAGCCAGGTGCCTTTGGTGAGATACACCAGCAGGCCGTAGTAAACGTTGAGGGTGGCAATGGTGATGATGATCGCCGGGACCCGCAGCCAGTAAACCAGAAAGCCGTTGATAAGCCCGAGCAGCAGCCCCACGGCAATAGAAATCACCAGCGCCAGCGCAAAATTACCGCCGTGGGCGATGACCCAGCTTGCCATCACGTACTGGGCAATGGCGGTCATCGCCGGGAACGAAATATCAATCCCCCCGGAAATCAGCACCACAAACAGTCCGCAGGCCAGAATGCCGAGAATGGCGTAGCTGGTGGCGACGTCCGTCAGGTTACCGAGGGATAAAAACTCATCGGTGCTGATGCTCAGACCAACGGCCAGGGCAACCACCAGAAGGCCCAGCCAGAATTCATGTTGCCCGACAAGGCGGGAAAAACGAGGGTTATTCATTGACCACCTCAGCAATATCCTGCTCGCTACAGCGATGAGGATTAAATTCTGCGACCAGCTCGCCCCGGCGCATCACCAGCACGCGGTGGCTGTTGTAATACGCCTCGGGAATTTCATCGCAAATCATCAGTACCGCCAGCCCCTGCTCCGCCAGAGAGCGGGCGATTTGATAAATGCCTTCTTTATTGGCGATATCCACGCCTACCGTGGGGGAGTCGAGGATCAATATTTGCGGGTTAGTCGCCACCCATTTGGCGATGGCAATCCTTTGGGCGTTCCCACCTGAAAGGGTTTTTACCGGCAGCCCGGCATCGGAGACTTTGATGTTTAGCTCACGAATCAGATCGGCCACCAGGTTACGGGCTTTTTCATGATCGAGCAGGCCGCTGCGGGTATGAAGCCTGTCGAAAACCGTGACAATGGTGTTGTCGTAGATCGACTGTTCCATGATCAGGCCTTGGGTCAGGCGATCTTCTGACACGTAGCCAATGCCGTGTTTAATCGCATCGTGGTTATGGCGAAACGTCACCGGCACGCCGTCGATCAACATTTCACCGCTTTGCGGCTGCGTCATGCCGAACAGGCTCATGCACAGTTCGGTGCGGCCGGACCCGAGCAGACCCACGATGGAAACAATCTCGCCGCCGCGCAGCGACAGATTGATGTTGTGGTATTTGCCTTTGCGGCTGAGGCCCCGCAGCTTCAGCATGGGCTGTTTTTCTACCGGTGGTTTTTCCGGCAGCGGGCTGTAGTGGAAGCGTTGCCCGGTCATCAGGAACGCAAGCTCGTGGCTGTCCAGCTCGCTGGCCTGCCAGGTGCCGACCAGCTTCCCGTCGCGCATCACGCTAATGCGGTCGGCAACTTCCATTACTTCGTCCAGGCGGTGGCTGACAAACACCACGCAAATCCCGTCCGCTTTGAGTTCATTCACCACGCGCAGCAGGCCGTTAACCTCCTGGCGAGTCAGGGATGCCGTGGGTTCGTCCATAATGACCAGTCGGGCATCGGCGGCAATGGCCCGGCAGATAGCGACCAGTTGGCGATCGGCTATCGAGAGTTTTTCGACTTTTTTGTCCGGGTCGAGCGTGACGCCGATGCGCTGCATGGCCGCCAGCGCCTGGGCTTTCATCGCCCGGCGGTTAACCCACAGGCTGCCGCCGGGCTGATAGCGGTGCACGGCGATATTCTCGGCCACGCTGAAATTAGGGAACAGCGACAGATCCTGGTAAATAACCTGGATGCCGTAATGTGCGGAAAGCGTGGGCGTCAGGCTGTGAAACAGTTTGCCGTCGAGGGCAATCTGCGCCCCTTTTTCCGGGTGATAGACCCCGGAAATCACTTTGATGATCGTGCTTTTACCGCAGCCGTTTTGTCCGGCCAGGCAATGAACTTCGCCTTTTCTGAGCGTCAGATTGACGTTATCCAGCGCCCGCACGCCCGGGAATTGCTTGCTGATATTCTCAAGAGTGATAAATGCGGATGTGTCGGTCATGGGTAATGCCCCTGCCGGCGCCCGACGTGGGCGCCACAAAATAATCTTGTTGGAGAATGCCGGCCGGCTGACCGGCATTCCGGTTTCCCTGGTGTTGGCTGAGCGCCTTAGAAACCGAGTGACTGAGCGTTATCTTTGGTGACTTCGAGGATCTTGTTAAAGCGGATCACTTTCTTATCCATGTCGACATCGGCCTTGCCCAGACCGTCAATGGTCAGGTCTTTGGTCACGGCTTTACCCTGCAGCAGCTGATCGGCCACGGTGACCAGCGCGTAACCTGCATCTTTAGGATCCCAAAGCAGCGCTTTTTTAATGTCGCCGCGCATCAGGTAAGGTGCCGCCTGGCCCGGCATGGCAATGCCGACAACCGCCAGTTTGTCTTTCGCGCGTTTCTTCTGTACCGCCTGGCCCGCGCCGATTGGGCCGAGGGAGCCAAAGCCGATCACGCCTTTCATCTGCGGATACGTTTTCATCAGATCAAGCGTGGTGGAGTAGGATTTGTCGATGCTCTCCGCCACCGGCAGGCGCGAAGTCACTTCAAACATATCCGGGTATTTTTCTTTCTGGTATTTAATGGCGGAATCCGCCCACGCGTTGTGCAGAGGCACGGTCAGCGACCCGACGTAAATCGCATAGCCGCCTTTGCCGCCCATATCTTTCGCCAACTCATCCATGTTGGCCTGCGCGTATTTCTCGCTGTCGATGGTTTCGATATCCCACTGGCCGATCTGCTGGTCAGGGGATTCATGCGTCAGCACCACGATGCCCTGATCGCGCGCTTTTTTCAGCACCGGCTCCAGCACTTTGGCGTCGTTAGGCACCACGATAATGGCGTTCACTTTCTTGGCGATCAGATCCTCAATCACCTTAACCTGCTGAGCCGGATCGGGCGTTGAAGCCCCGGTCTGGTAAGCATTAACGTTGAGTTTTTTTGCAGCTTCGTTGACGCCGGTTTCCATACGGTTGAACCATGGGATCCCGGTGACTTTCGCCACCACTGCGATTTCATACTTATCCGCCGCAACGGCCGTACCGGACAACATGCATGCAGAAATCAGGGTTGCACTGAGTAATGCGAGTTTGAATTTCATAGGTGTACCTTTTTTATTAGGGACTGAGGCATGTCACGGAGAGGAGACTAGCAACGAAGGGAAGAGGGAATGAATCGCAGTTTTTCTAAATGTGATACAAGCCCATTATTGTTTCTTTTTAGATCTGATTTGGTTAAAAAATAGTTAAATATATGATGTTTTTTTAAACTGGACGGACATGGTAGTGTTAATTTCAGTCTTTTCTTTAAACATATAATTAACAATAAAGAAACAAATGACCGTTAAAGGGATGTTTTTGACACGATAGAGGCCGTCAGCCTGGAAAAGAATGTTACGAAATTGTGAGCTGAAGCGTATCAAGTAAAATGAGTGACGGGACAAATGAAAAAGGCCGCATAAGCGGCCTTTGAGCGGGGGATATGTTTAACGCTTATCGACGGAAATAGCCCCAGGGCCGGTCACCGCCAGCAGCAGGAATCCACCGGCTATGCTGATGTTTTTATAGAAATTAATCATATTAGGCATTACGGCATCCCCGGTCATACTCCAGTAATGGTGGCCGATAACCGCCGTGCCGAGGGTATAAAACACAAACAAAATAGCCAACGGGCGGGTAAAGAACCCGATGATGACCAGGATAGCGGCAACAACTTCCATAAACACCGCAATCGCGGCGGCAAGCGTAGGGAGTGGCGTTCCAAGATGCTCCATATAGGCCACGGTGCCGCTGAATCCGCTGATCTTCGGCAAGCCGAAAATAATGAACAGCAGAATCAACGCAATACGGGCAATAAGCAGGATCAGGGCACGAGATTGACCAAAATCGAAGTAGCGTAGTGTGTTCATAGCGGGTTCGCCTGTAGTGGACTCAAGTTAAAGTTAATACACAAAACCCAAGCCTGCCATTGCCGTTGTGCCTCTACCACGTTGTTTGTGTTAATGAATGTTTTTTATTTTACGACTCTCTAGTTGTTTGATTCAGGCGGTGTAGAATTGTTTTTTCAGCGGGAGGCGGGGCAATCATGAAGCATGAGCAAGGGCAGCACCCGGAAGGGGATCATTGCTCCGGACCGGGCACCACTTGTGAAGCCCCAAAAGACGGAAAAATTGACGGCTGGCTTTATGCCGCTGCGCTTTGGTTGCTGGTGAGTCTGGTCTGTGTGCCCTATGCGCTCTATTTTTTTGTCGCCACAGCGTTGAGTAACTCGCATCTTGACTGGATTTATCACTACTACCTGCTGATGGGGATTGTGGTTCTGGTCATTGGTTTGACGCTAACGCTTGCGGCGAGCTGGTGTTTCTTTACCCGAAGAAAAGGCATTCGGGAAATTATCATCCCTCAGTTTGCCTACAACTTTGTTTACCTGTTTTGCCTGCTGTGGATCCCTGCCTGGCTGTTTGGGATCGAGATTCCCGCCCCTGCGATTCTGGATATTGGTTACGCGGTGGCCGGCGTTGTTCTCGGGATCCCTTACTTCCTGTTCTCAAAACGCATTGACAGGGTATTTTACAGGTAGGATAAGCTGAGTGAATCTTCATCCTATAGCGTTATTTTTGAGCAGGAAACATTCCCGCCAGAGAGTCCAGGAAATGATATTTCTCAGGATGAAGAGTATTGAAACTTCGACCTCCATCTTCTTCTTCACGAATATTTACGTTCCCTAATTTGAGTTCTTTAAGCATCCACATAATGAAGCTGTTTAGGTCGGGAGCCACCGCAATTTTCCTTTTTTCATCCCGGCCAAAATTAATCACCTGCCCGTAATGCCCTTTCATACCGGGAGCCAAATCGATTCCCAAATAGTTACCGCCATAGTCGTATGCAAAAGGGATCCACAATGGGTTGCTATATTCACACTTCACGAAACCCGGCGGCGTGGAGGACATTGTGGCATTCATTTCCCGCAACTCTTCAGATGGCAAACCGGCAATAACCGACTGCCAGTCATCAAGCTCCTTTATCACTTGCTCTAACGTGAGAAAACTTAGCCCATACCAGGGGCCAGAATGAATAGCCATTCTTTGCCCATTATGCCAGCGATAAAGCGCTTTAAAGGCGTCGGGCAGTGGCGCATTTAAACGCCTTGAAAAGGTATCCAGCAGGTGTTCATCCACACCGGGATTAAGATCGGCGGCTATTTCAGGAAGATGCTGTTTGAGCCATTTCTCCAGCGCATTTAGCAGCATTTTGGCGTCCTTTCAATAAGGGAGGTTATTATCATAAGCGTTATTGGCCAGTTTATTCCATTAGCGCCGTCTCGGCATACAAATAGCCTATCCCCATCACCTGCTGGGCGCGGGTGAGTTGCCCGAAGTTTATTTGCGTGGCATTACTTTTCAGGCCATCGCCATGGTCGAACGGATTGAAACCAATGCGCTGTTTAATGGCGTTCAGCCAGTTTTCGCCGAACTCACAGCTGCGGCCATAGAACCAGATCTGGTTAATATTGAGAATATTAAGGAAATTATACAGACTAAGACCAATCGCATTGGCCGAATCTTCAACCCAGCGAGCGACCCTTTCATCGCCGGCATGAAGCGCCTGAAGTAACTGCCGGGAAGTGAGTTTTTCCGGATCGTGCTGCTGTGCCTCAGGATGTGTTTTGAGCCAAATTCGAGCCTGTTTTTTCAGTGCGCTGAGTGAAGCCACCGTTTCCAGGCAGCCATAGCGCCCGCAGTCGCACGCCATACCATCGGGGTTAACGATGGTGTGGCCAATTTGCCCGCTGCCGTACAGATTGCCGCGATAGATTTGTCCGTTGATCACAAACGACGAACCAATGCCGTAGTCGACGTTAATTACGCAAAAATCCTGCCTGTTTCCTGAGTTTTGCCACTTCTCGGCCAGGGCAAGCATCACGCAGTCGTTGTCCACCATCACCCGGATATTTAGCTTCTCTTCTAGCAGGTACTTAAGCTCTATCGGTTCTTTCCAGGGAGCCTGAGGCATGGTTTGCGACACGCCGGTCACCGGATCAACCTGCCCATGTATCGCCAGGGCGAGATTGATTGTGCAGCCTGGCTTTGCTCTTCGGTAGCGATGCCAGCATTTTTCAATTTCTGCAATCAGCGCTTTTGGCGTCGGTGCTTCAATGCTGTAGCGTTCAAATTCTCCCTTTGGGCTCAGGCAGGCGTTAGCCAGCTGGCACTCAATGCTGGTAGGCGTAATGTTCATGCACAGCGTCCAGTCCCCCTCCGGGGCGATAAGCCACGTACCGCCGCTGCGCCCTCTCAGGGAATTATTTTCCTGTATGTTCAACACCCGTTTTTCACTTTCCAGCTCGCCAAGGATATTGCTTACCGCAGGAATGGAGATTTGCGTAAGCCTTGCGAGCGTTGATTTGGTGGCACGTTTTTCCCGGTACAGGTGCTCCAGAATGACGCATTTATTGTAATGACGGATGTGCTGATTGCTGATGCAGGTTTTCATTTCACTAAACCTCGTTAACTTACTTGCGTGATGATTGTGCAAAAACACCGCGCTGGTGTCCATTAGACTGCCTGAAATCTTCATTTTTAGTATGTCTTGTTAATATTGAGGGCGACATGGAACCAGTAAAAGTTTGGCAAGAAACCGTAAGTATTCCGACCTATGAAACCGGTCCGCAGGATGTCCATCCCATGTTTCTGGAGAATCGTGTTTATCAGGGATCTTCTGGCGTCGTTTATCCCTACGGCGTGACGGACACGCTTAGCGACACAAAAATCATGAAAACCTGGCAGGCGGTATGGCTGGAAAATGATTATCTAAAAGTCATGATCCTACCGGAGCTGGGGGGCCGCGTTCATCGCGCCTGGGACAAGATCAAACAGCGTGATTTCGTCTATCACAATGACGTCATTAAACCCGCTTTAGTGGGGCTGCTGGGGCCGTGGATTTCAGGCGGCATTGAATTTAACTGGCCTCAGCACCACCGTCCAACTACCTATATGCCGGTGGATTTCAGTATTGAAGAGTGCGACGACGGGGCGAAAATCGTCTGGGTCGGGGAAACAGAACCTATGCACGGGCTGCAGGTGATGACCGGGTTCACCCTCAGGCCGCAGCGTGCGGCCCTTGAAATCGCCAGCCGCGTGTACAACGCCAACCCCACACCGCGTCATTTTCTGTGGTGGGCTAATCCGGCGGTTAAGGGCGGGGACGGGCACCAAAGTGTCTTCCCACCCGATGTCACCGCGGTATTTGACCACGGCAAACGCGCCGTTTCGACATTCCCGATTGCCACCGGCACCTATTACAAAGTGGATTACTCCGCAGGTGTGGATATCTCGCGCTATAAAAATGTTCCAGTACCAACTTCTTACATGGCCGAAAAATCTGAGTATGACTTTGTCGGCGCCTGGAGCCACGATGAAGACGGCGGGCTGCTCCATGTAGCCGATCATCATATCGCGCCGGGCAAAAAACAGTGGAGCTGGGGATATAGCGAATTCGGCCAGGCGTGGGATCGTAATCTGACTGATGACAATGGCCCTTATATTGAGCTGATGACCGGCATTTACGCCGATAATCAGCCGGACTTTACCTGGCTGGACGCGTTTGAAGAAAAGCGCTTCGTTCAGTATTTCCTCCCATACCATTCTCTTGGCGTGGTGCAGAATGCCTCAGAAGATGTCGTTATTAAGCTTGAGCGCACTCAGGCAGGCATTGAGTGGGGGATTTACGCTATTTCGCCTCTCGTTGGGCATCGCTTACTCATCAGTCAAGAAGGCGGTGAGGTGCCGCTGCTTAACCAGGCCATAGACCTTGAGCCTGGCAACGTTCTGCGCGGTTCGCTAAATGAGCTTGCTGCGGGGCGGCTTACCCTGGCGCTTGTTGACCGGCAAAACAGAGAAGTGATTGGCTACCGGGAGCACCAGCCTCAGGAGGTGCCATTGCCAGAAGTTGCGAAGGCGCCGCTTTGCGCGTCGGATATTACCAGCGTGGATGAAGCATGGTTCATCGGACAGCACCTTGAGCAGTACCATCATGCGAGCCGCTCGCCCTTCGATTACTACCTGCGTGGCATTGAACTGGACCCGCTGGATTATCGCTGCAACCTTGCCCTGGCCGTGCTCGAATATAATCGTGCGGATTACGTCCGTTGCCAGAGTTACGCCACCCAGGCGCTTCAGCGTGCGCATCAACTCAACAAAAACCCACAGTGCGGGCAGGCTAGCCTGATTCGGGCAAGCGCCTTTGAGCGTCAGGAGAACTGGAAGGCGGCGGAGGACGATTTCTGGCGCGCGACGTGGAGCGGTAATTCAAAAGCCGCTGCATTTTATGGTCTGGCCCGGCTATGTGCCCGTGAGAAGCGTTATGACGCGGGGTTAGATTTCTGCCGTCAAAGCCTGCGAGCGACGCCGGGTAACCAGGAGGTCATTTGCCTTGAAAATCTTCTGCTTCAGCTCAGCGGCCAGGTAACGCGGTCGGCTAAAGAACGTGAGCAACACCTTAAAGACTATCCGCTGAACCCAACGTTAAGCTGGTTGAAGGCTTACTGCGAGGGCAGCGAGGCAGCTATCGCCCAGTGGCGGGGGCTGTGCGGTGGACGTGATATCAACGCCTTGCTCACGGCGGGCCAACTGCTTAGTTGGGGGATGCGCGACCTGGCTGAGGGCGTGCTGGAAGTGTTGAACATTCAGCGCACGCTGCCGCTTTACCTGCAGGCGAGCCTGCTTTCCCAGGCCGGGCGCGAGCAACTCATTGCCCAGGCCCGCAGCGTTTTCCCTGCTTTTGTCCGCTTCCCTAATACGCTTGATGAGGTGGCGGCGCTGGAAAAAATCGACGAGTGCTACTTTGCGCATCACCTGCTCGCTTGTTTCCACTACAGCAAACGTAGTTATGAAAAAGCGATTGCTCTCTGGCAGCGATGCACACAGATGCAGCCTGATTTTGCTGACGCCTGGCGCGGCCTCGCCATTCACGCCTGGAATAAACATCAGGATGCCCGACAGGCCGCAAGCTACATGGATACGGCCTGTAAGCTCCAGCCGAATGATTCCCGGCTGCTCTTTGAACGCGATCTGCTGGATAAGCTAACCGCTGTTGCTCCGGAAACCCGGCTGGCACGGCTGGAGGCAAACCTTCCCTGTGCTCTGGGGCGCGATGATATGACCGCAGAGTTGCTGAGTTTGTGGCATCAGTGCGGCAAAACGGCGGAGGCGGAAAAAATTCTCGCCAGCCGTAAATTCCATCCGTGGGAGGGGGGCGAAGGCAAGATAACCGGGCAATTTATCCTCAACCATCTGCTGCGTGCCTGGACGCTCATTGAGCGCCAGCAGCCGGAGCAAGCTGCCGAAGTGCTCAACGCGGCGCTTCACTACACGGATAACCTGAGTGAAGGGCGTTTGCCTGGACAAACCGACAACGATATCTGGTTCTGGCTGGGCGTGTGCGCACAGCAGCGCGGCCAGCGAGACGAAGCTGAACGCTGTCTGCGTAAGGCTGCCCTGGGTGACCGCTCAATTAACGTGCACAGCTATTATAACGATCAGCCCGTGGGCTATCTCTTCTGGCAAGGTATGGCGCTGCATCTGCTGGGTGAAAAGGCGACCGCCGATCGGTTATTCAGTGAGATGCAACGTTGGGCGGAAAACATGATGCGCTCGCCGGTTGAGGCTGACTTTTTTGCCGTTTCTCAGCCCGATTTACTGGCATTGTATGGCGATCTTCAGCAGCAGCATAAAGAGAAATGCCTGCTGGTGGAGACGCTGGCGGCGGCAGGTAGAGGTGATGAATCTGGCTACCGTAAAGCCTGTCAGGCCCTTGAGGAAATGAACCCGGTATGGCCGGGAGCGCCGCTGATTCAACGGACGTTCTCTTTCCTGCAGCACCTTGTTCACTGAACACCGTTAACTGAAATTTATGAGCGGCAAGCGCGTCGCTCAGCGCGAAATGCTTTAAGTATGTCATGTTTCATGGCCCCCGCAGCGTCAGGAGCGGTGGGCCATGAAAAAGTAATAATAATAAATAGTTACCCTACAGGAGACAAATATGTCCCGACTCACCAGAAAATCGTTTTTTGCCGTGCTGATGCTATTAAGCGCCTCTTCCGCGAGCCTTGCCGCCGGGAAAGAGATAACCGTGGGAGCCATCTATCTCGACACTCAGGGATATTATGCAGGCGTTCGCCAGGGCGTACAGGATGCGGCCAAATCTTCGGACGTCAAGGTGCAGTTAATCGAAACTAACGCCCAGGGAGATATTTCTAAAGAAAGCTCATTCGTTGACACGCTGGTTGCCAGAAACGTGGACGCAATTATTCTTTCTGCCGTTTCGGAAAATGGCAGCACCCGTACCATTCGCCGCGCAAGCGAAGCGGGGATTCCGGTTATTTGTTACAACACCTGTATTAATCAAAAGGGCGTAGAAACATACATCTCCGCCTATCTGGTTGGCGACCCGCTGGAGTTTGGTAAAAAGCTCGGGAATGCCGCCGCCGACTACTTTATTGCACACAATATTGCCGCGCCGAAAATCGCCATTATTAACTGCGAAGCCTTCGAAGTGTGCGTTCAGCGCCGGAAAGGTTTTGAGGAGGCGCTGAAAGCGCGCGTTCCGGGGATGCAAATTGTCGCTAACCAGGAAGGCACCGTGCTTGATAAAGCGATTTCCGTTGGCGAGAAATTAATTGTCTCGAGTCAAAATCTCGACGCCATTATGGGCGAGTCAGGCGGGGCAACACTCGGCGCCGTTAAAGCCGTGCGTAATCAAAATAAGGTCGGGAAGATTGCCGTATTCGGCTCAGACATGACCACCGAAATAGCCCAGGAATTGCAGAATAACCAGGTGCTGAAGGCGGTGGTGGATATTTCCGGTAAGAAAATGGGCAATGCCGTATTTGCCCAGACGGTAGACGTCATTAACAAAAATCCGCCTAAAGAGAAAATCACTCAGGTGCCGATCGATTTATACAGCAAGGCAGAAGACGGCAAGCAGTGGCTGGCCACGCACGTTGATGGTTTACCGTAGCGGTCACTTATCTTTGTCGAGGTCTGCAGCTATGACAACAGAAAAAATCGGGCCGCTGCCCGTCGCGCAAATTATTGCTGGTCATAAACGCTATCCGGGCGTGGTTGCCATGGATAACGTCAATTTCACCCTCCATAAAGGCGAGGTGAGAGCTCTGCTGGGAAAAAACGGGGCCGGGAAATCAACGTTAATTCGCATGCTGACCGGCAGCGAACGGCTGGATAGCGGCGAGGTGTTACTGGGAGGAAAGCGCCTTGAAGGCAGAGATGCGTCTCTGACCCGGCAGGCATCTTCCCTCGGCGTTAGGGCCGTTTATCAGGAGCTAAGTCTCGTCGACGGCCTGACAGTGGCGGAAAACCTTTGCCTGGGCAACTGGCCCCGGCGGCGCGGCGCAATCGACAATACACGGATGGTGCATCAGGCGAAAAAAAGCCTGCAGACGCTCGGTGTAGAAATTGACCCTGAAGTGCTGGTTGAAAGCCTTAGCCCCGCGCAAAAACAGCTGGTGGAGATTGCCCGTGTTATGGAGGGAGAGCCTGGCGTGGTGATCCTTGATGAGCCCACCAGTTCCCTCGCCAACGCTGAAGTGGAGCTGGTGATTGAAGCCGTGCGTAAAATGTCCGCCCTGGGTATTGCGGTGATCTACGTTAGCCACCGCATGGAGGAAATTCGGCGTATCGCTACTTCGGCCACGATCATGCGCGATGGCCAGGTCGCGGGCGACGTTTCTCTCGGCAGCACTTCGACCCAGCATATTGTCACCCTGATGCTCGGGCATGAAACCCAAAAGCATCCTCCTGTCTCAATAGCCGCTGCGAATGGCGAGCCGGTGCTGGAGATTCGCGGGTTGCAGCGTCTTCCCCAGCTCAGGGATATTTCCATGACGCTAAAGCGTGGCGAAGTTCTGGGGATTGCCGGGCTGCTTGGCGCCGGACGTAGTGAACTGCTGAAGTCACTTATCGGGCTCGAGCCTTTTGATAGCGGTGAAATTGTTCTCAATGGTGAAATGCTAAAGCGTCCCGATTACGCGGATATGCTGCGGCGCGGGGTGGGTTACACACCAGAAAACCGCAAAGAAGCGGGGATCATTCCTTTGCTTGGCGTCAATGAAAATACCGTGATCACTAACCGCAGCCGGGTGAGTAAAAGAGGCGTCCTTCAATGGGACAAAATTCGTCGCCTCACGGAAGAGATCATGCGGCGGATGAGCGTGAAGGCTGCCAACAGCGAAACGGCCATCGGCACGCTCTCGGGGGGCAATCAGCAAAAGGTGGTTATTGGCCGCTGGGTCTACGCCCAAAGTCAGGTTCTGCTGTTAGATGAGCCCACGCGCGGTGTGGACATCGAAGCCAAGCAGCAGATTTATCGTATCGTCCGGGAGCTGGCGCAGGAAGGAAAGAGCGTCGTGTTCATTTCAAGCGAGGTGGAAGAGCTTCCTCTCGTATGCGACCGAATTTTGCTGCTGCAGCACGGCACTTTCAGCAAAGAGTTCCGGTCTCCCGTCAGCGTGGACGAACTGATGTCCGCCCTTTTGTCTGTGCACTGATGAACCTACAGGGGAATTTTAAGATGTCAGCCTCGTCTCTCACGTTGCCGCAAGGCAAAAACGCATCGCTGAAGCAGTTCGTTAGCCGTCACATTAACGTGATCGGTCTGCTGGTGGTGATTGCCATTCTCTATCTGGCGTTTTCTTTCAATGCGCCAGGTTTTATCTCCTTGAATAACCAGATGAACGTTCTGCGGGATGCGGCCACTATCGGTATTGCAGCCTGGGCGATGACGCTCATCATTATCTCCGGTGAAATTGACGTCAGCGTTGGGCCTATGGTGGCCTTTATCTCCGTATGCCTGGCGTTTTTACTGCAGTTCCAGGTTCCACTGGGGATTGCCTGTCTGCTGGTGCTTTTACTCGGTGCGCTGTTGGGCACGCTGGCTGGCGTTCTGCGCGGGGTGTTCAATGTGCCGAGCTTCGTGGCGACCCTGGGGCTGTGGAGTGCCCTGCGTGGGATGGGATTATTCATGACCAACGCGCTACCGGTGCCCATTGACGAAAACCCCGTTCTGGACTGGTTTGGCGGTCAGATTTTAGGCCTGCCGGTTTCCGCCGTCATCATGATGCTGCTGTTTGCTCTGTTTGTTTTTATTAGTCGTAAAACGGCCTTTGGCCGCTCGGTCTTTGCCATCGGCGGCAACGCAGCGGCGGCGCAGCTGTGCGGCATCAACGTTAAACGCGTACGCATCATGATCTTTACGCTCTCCGGCCTGCTGGCCGCCATTACGGGGATTTTGCTTGCCGCCCGGCTTGGGTCAGGGAATGCGGGCGCCGCCAATGGCCTGGAGTTTGACGTGATTGCCGCGGTGGTTGTCGGTGGTACGGCGCTTTCCGGCGGGCGAGGCTCGCTGCTGGGGACGCTCCTCGGGGTGCTGGTTATTACATTGATTGGCAACGGCCTGGTGCTGCTCGGCATCAACTCCTTTTTCCAGCAGGTGGTGCGCGGCGCCATTATCGTGGTGGCGGTGCTGGCGAACATCCTGCTCACTCAGCGAAACAACAAAGCAAGGCGCTGATGTTATTCGGGTTTTCTGCCATACAGGCGGGAACACTTTTTATCTTATGTAAGACGAGGGAATAATGAAAACGATGCTGGCAGCCTATCTACCGGGTAACTCTACCGTCGAACTGCGGGAAGTTGCCGTTCCAAAGCCAGGGATTAACCAGGTTCTGTTGAAAATGAAGTCGTCAGGTATTTGCGGGAGCGATGTGCATTACATCTACCATCAGCACCGTGCCACGGCCGCCGCGCCCGATAAGCCGCTTTATCAGGGATTTATCAACGGCCATGAGCCGTGCGGGCAAATCGTGGCGACGGGCGAAGGCTGTCGACACTTTAAAGAGGGTGACAGGGTACTGGTCTACCATATCTCAGGCTGCGGATTCTGCGCCAACTGCCGCCGCGGGTTCCCTATCTCCTGTACCGGAAAAGGCAAGGCGGCATACGGCTGGCAGCGCGACGGTGGCCATGCCGAATATCTGCTGGCGGAAGAAAAAGACCTGATCCAACTGCCGGATGCACTTAGCTACGAGGACGGCGCTTTTATCAGCTGCGGCGTTGGGACGGCCTATGAAGGTATTTTGCGCGGCGAGGTTTCCGGGAGTGACAATGTGCTGGTGGTGGGGCTCGGCCCTGTAGGCATGATGGCCATGATGTTGGCTCGCGGGCGGGGGGCGAAGCGCATAATTGGCGTTGATATGCTGCCGGACAGGCTGGCAACGGCAAAAAAACTGGGCCTGATGGATCACGGCTATCTGGCGACAACTGAAAGGCTGCCCGAGCTGGTTGCTGAGCTGACGCGCGGCGGCGCCGATGTGGCGCTTGATTGCTCTGGCAACGCCGCTGGCCGCCTGCTTGCCCTGCAGTCCACGGCGGATTGGGGTCGAGTGGTTTACATCGGTGAAACGGGAAAAGTTGAGTTTGAGGTTAGCGCTGACTTGATGCACCATCAGCGCCGCATCATTGGCTCATGGGTCACCAGCCTCTACCACATGGAAAAGTGCGCCCACGACCTGACGGACTGGAAACTGTATCCGCGCAGCGCTATTACCCATCGTTTCTCGCTGGAGCAGGCAGGCGAAGCCTACGCGCTAATGGCGAGCGGCAAATGCGGAAAAGTGGTGATTAACTTCCCGGACTGAGGCGGCGGATCATGACCTTATTTACCTTACAGAATGAAAGCCTGAAACTGCTGGTATCCGACCAGGGAGGGGCGATTGAAGGCCTGTGGTGGCAGCATGCAGGGCGCAAAATCCCTGTTCTGCGCCCCGGAAAGCAAAGCGGCGTTGCGGTGGAATCTTCCTGTTTTCCGCTGGTGCCTTTTGGCAACCGGGTAAGCGGTAACGTTTTTTCATTCGCCGGGGAAAATTACCACCTCCAGCCTAACGTTGAATGGGATAGCCACTATCTGCATGGCGACGGCTGGCTGAATCTCTGGCAGCCCGTGGAAGAGGCGCCCGAAAGGTTGGGGCTGGAATACCACCATACAGAGGGGCCATACCGCTATAGCGTTCAGCAGATTTTTCAGCTCTCTGAGGGCGCGATTACGGTTTCATTAACGGTGACGAATAAAGGGAAAGAGCCGCTGCCGTTCGGGCTCGGCTGGCACCCTTATTTTCCCCTCACCGCACAAACTCGCGTTCAGGCACAGGCTTCGGGCTATTGGCCTGAGCGGGAGCAGTGGCTTGCGGGGGAATTTCAAACTCAGTTGCCAAAAGTGCTCAATTTTAATCAGCCAAACGCGTTGCCGCGTCGCTGGGTGAATAACGCGTTCTCCGGCTGGAATGGTAAAGCGAAGATTGAGTATCCGCAGGAAGGGGCGGCTTTAATGCTGGAAACCGAACCTCCCGCTCCGTGCTATTTCATCTTCGTTTCCGACCCTCAGTTTGATGAGGGATATGACTTTGACTTCTTCTGCCTGGAGCCAATGAGCCATGCGCCTGACGATCACCACCAGCCGGGCGGGGGTCTGTTAAAGACGCTCAAACAAGGTGAGGCGCTTAGCCAGAGCATGAGGATTAGCGTCACAACGCTTTAGACTGTTCCATGATGCCTCATTCCCTGGGGCATCATTTTACTCTCCCCGCCACCTCCATCGCTCTGCGGAAAAGCCAACATTCGTCCCGGGAAATAACGCCTGGCTAACTCAGTTTTGAAAGGGCGGCCTGCAAGTGATACCCCTTATTTTGATGTGTGTTATTGCGCTGTTAATGTTTGCTTGCATGCTGACCGGCTATCCCCGACACTATCGCCTCCAAAACGGGAGGGATCATGGTTTTGCATTCCACGCGCTGGCTGGCGCTCAGTTACTTTACCTACTTCTTTAGCTATGGCGTGTTTTTGCCCTTCTGGAGCGTCTGGCTCAAAGGCGTCGGACTTCCCCCTGAAACGATCGGATTGCTGTTAGGCTCAGGGTTAATCGCCCGTTTCCTCGGCAGTTTGTTATTAGCCCCCCGTGTGACCGATCCTTCCCGCCTTGTTTTTGCCCTTCGTCTATTGGCCCTGGCTACCTTAATCTTTGCCGCCGGTTTCTGGCTGGGCCATGCTGCGCTCTGGCTGCTGCTAACGATGGTGGGCTTTAACCTGTTTTTCTCGCCGCTGGTGCCGTTGACCGACGCGCTGGCGGGCACCTGGCAGCGGCAAATGCCGCTGGATTATGGCCGGGTGCGGCTCTGGGGATCGCTGGCGTTTGTTATCGGTTCGGCCATTACCGGCAAGCTGGTGAGCGAGTTCAGTTCCCAGGCTATTCTGGTGCTGCTGACCATTGGCGCGGCGTCGATGCTGATTGGCATGATGCTGCGGCCTTCCATTATGCCGCAGGGCGAAACCCGGCATCAGGCTTCGGCGGGCTGGCCGGCCTGGAAAGGGCTGATTATCAGCGCCTGGCGTTTTCTGGCCTGTGTTTCTCTGCTTCAAGGCGCGCATGCGGCGTATTACGGTTTTAGCGCGATTTACTGGCAGGGCGCAGGTTATTCCGCTTCAGTTGTGGGCTATTTATGGTCACTGGGGGTGGTGGCGGAAATTGTTATCTTTGCCCTCAGCAACAAATTGTTCCGCCGCTGGAGCGCCAGAGATTTGCTGTTGCTGTCCACGGTGACCGGCATTGTTCGCTGGAGCCTGATGGCAAGCACCACCGAACTTCCGTGGCTGATTGTGGCGCAGATCCTGCACTGCGGCAGCTTCACGATTTGCCACCTGGCGGCGATGCGCTATATCTCTGCCCGCAAAGGCGGGGAGGTTATCCGCCTGCAGGCCGTTTACTCCGCCGTTGCCATGGGCGGTGGTATCGCCGTGATGACGATTTTCTCGGGCTTCCTCTATCAGCATCTGCAGGGCGGTATGTTCTGGGTTATGGCTCTGGTGGCGGCTCCGGCGCTGTTTCTGCGGCCAAAAGTAACCGCAGTCAGCCCGGTGGCGGAAAGCTAAGCTTCGAGCAGCGCTTTGATGCGCTGCTGCTGGTTGTCTCCCAGCGGCAGCGTGGCGTGAATGAGCGGGGGAGAAAACAGCGGCAGCGAGGTCGCGTAGGGCGTAATGACCAACACCACTTCACGCGGTGCGCCCTGGCTTTGAAACTGTTGCACCGCCAGATGCTTAATATTAAGCGGCAGCAGGGTCAGTTCCCGCAGTTGCTGCTCAATGTTCTGCTCCAGCTCCCGATCGTCGGCGGTCAGCAGTAAGACCTGTTTTTCCTGAATATCACTTTCCTGCATTAACCAGGCACCAAAAATTACCGCGACCAGGCCCGCTTCCGCGTCGGACAATTGAATCCCGTAATGCTGTTCGAAATCCGCAAGTACCTCTCGTGAGGTTCTCATCAGCCTTGGATAGAGGCGAGTTATCTCTTCGGGCAGGCTGTGGTCAATACCGATATTAAAGTGGCAGCGATTCAACGCCTGGGCGAGGTGAATATAAAGCTGGTCGCTAAGTCCCTGTTCATCGCTAAAAGAGAGCCCGGCCTGTCGGCGAAAGCGTTCAATCATTCGCGCTATTTCGTTATGTAAACGCGCATCCTGCTCGTGTTCGTCATTAATGGGGTCGGGGATCCTGAGCAGTTGAAACAGCAGGGCCAGGAAATGTTGCTCGTCGACATTCGCCGGCTGCATCACGCGGCGCTTCCAGTGGCGAGCTATCTCCTGGGCGACAGCAAACTCAGGCCGCAGCTGACTCCATTCTCGCTGCTGTGGCGTCAGGACGGGCGCGTTGCCGGAGTGGTGCTGGTGCAGGCAATACTGCAAGAACAGCGTCAGGAACTGGCTGTCCCGGCTGTCGTACTGCCTTTTTAAGCGGCGCCCACACAGGTTAACCAGCGCACGTAAATTGGTTTCGTCATATAGCGCCTTGATAAGCCCCAGTTGGTTTAGCTGAGACTTCAGTGCCGGGCCAAAGTGGTGTTGCACAAACTGCGGGCAAAGACGCAGCGAGCGTCGCAGCCAGTGCAGCAGGCAGAGGCGACGATCAAGGATTGTGCCTTCAATCCGGTAGCTGCCGTCCTGCTGCTGAGTCAGGGAGAGACGGTGATAACTCTGGATCTCGTGGCCCGTGTCGGCTATATCTTGCAGGGTTTGCCTCTGATCCACGCCATTAAGGCTGGAAATCACCTCTGGCGTAACGCTCTGCTCTGGAAGATAGAGCATCAGGAGCAGGTGGCAGCGGCGCTGCGAACTGGAGAGCACAGAGGGTGGCGGCGTCAGTAAAGTCATCATCTGGCTGTCCCAATGTGGTGTCAGAAGTTAAGAATAGCTAAAGGTTTCGGCCAATATATTGCCCTTTTTAGTTTTTCATCACGGAATTACGGCTGGCTCACAGAATTTAAATCTTGAGGGAAGCATGAGCGACAAAAGAATCAGCCTGAAAGGAGTAACCATACTGCTATCAGGGCTTTCAGCGGCGAGCGTGCAGGCGCATCCCCATAGTTTTATCTCCATCGTTACCACACCCGTGGTGGCTCAGGGGCAACTGACGGGGCTAAAAATGCAGTGGACGATGGACGAGATTACTTCAGCAGATCTGTTGTATGACGCCGGCGACGCGAAACCGGGTTCTCCGGTGTGGAAGAAGCTGGCCGCAGAAGTGATGGCTAACGTGCTGGGCCAGCACTATTTTACCGAGTTCTGGCATAACAAAGAGAAAGTGAAGTTTGGCAATTTGCCGCCGGAATATGGCCTTAGCCGCAGCAATCATCAGGCGGTGCTGACGTTTGTTCTGCCGCTGGCCCATCCGCAGCCGCTGAAAGGGCAGACATACCGTTTCTCAACCTTCGACCCGACCTATTTTGTCGACATGAGTTATGGCCACGATGAAGACGTGCATCTGCCGCAGGAGCTGGCCTCAAGCTGTAAGGTTGCCGTGCATACGCCAAAACCCAGCGAAGAGACGCTGATGTTCGCGCAGTCGCTGGATAAAGCCGATGCCCCGCCGGAGGACATGGACTTAGGGAAACAGTTTGCTCAGGAGGTGACGCTGGCATGTCAATAATCACCGTCACGGCTCCCGTTCGCCGCTGGGGCCATCTGTGGCCGCTGGTGCTGTTTATCCTGCTCGCCGCCGCCGGGCTTTATGCTTTGTGGATTTACTGGCCGCAAATCCTGCTTAGCTCTGCCGGCTGGCAGCGTTCAATCAATCAGGAATTAAGCGGCCTGTTGCGCCAGGTTGCGGAAGACCCCTCTCGTGCCGGCTTATCGTTGCTCTCTTTCAGTTTTGCCTATGGTGTGCTCCATGCGCTGGGGCCGGGGCACGGCAAGATAGTGATCGGCACCTGGCTTGCGACCCATCCCTCAAAGATTAAAAGCAGCCTTGGTTTGACCTTTGCCGCCTCTTTATTGCAGGGGCTGGTCGCTATAGCGCTGGTGGTCGTGGTGTTGGGCGTCCTGGCCTTGCCATCTCGACAGCTGCATCTCAGCAGCTTCTGGCTGGAGAAAGGCAGCTACCTGCTTGTCGGGATCCTGGGCCTTTTACTGAGCTGGCGGGCTTTGGGGCGTTTACGCGTTCAGCTGCGGCGTAAACCCAAATTCACCTCGTTTACGCCGCATCATGTCCATGATGCTACCTGCGGCTGCGGGCATCAGCACGTCCCGGACGAAAAACAGCTGGCGGCCGGAAGCGACTGGCGGGCCAGGCTGATGATTGTCCTGTCGATGGGAATGCGCCCCTGTTCTGGCGCGATTATGGTGTTACTGTTCAGCAAGGTTATCGGGGTCTTCAGCTGGGGCGTGCTGTCTGCGCTGGCGATGGCGGCGGGCACCTCGATCACCATTTCAGGTTTGGCACTGCTGGTGCACAGCTTCCGTGCGCTGGCAGTTCGCTTAAGCGGGAACCGGGCGCCTGCGCTGTGGCGGCAGGTCGGCTGGTCTACGCTCGCGCTGGCGGGGGGCATTATCCTGATAGTGGCCGCGCTGATTATGTGGCTGAGCGCGCAGCCGATGGCGAGAGGCATTCGGCCTTTCTGAACGGACGTTTAACTAGACATAAAAAAATCCCCTCGCCGTAAAGCTGAGGGGATTTTTCTTTCTGCCTCTTCTTATTAAAGAAGGTGGGGCAAAAAAGCTTAGCGCTTCAGCGCGTCGCTCAGTTCTTCACGCATGGTTGCCAGCATGGCTTTCACGACGCGTGGGTTACCGGCGACGATGTTCCCGGTCGTGAGGTAGTTATGACCGCCGGTGAAATCACAAACGATGCTGCCGGATTCACGAGCCAGCAGTTCTCCTGCGGCGAAATCCCACGGCTTCAGGCCAATCTCGAAGAAACCATCCACGCGGCCAGCGGCAACGTAGGCCAGGTCCAGCGCAGCGGAACCGGTGCGGCGGAAGTCTGCACACTGGGTGAACAGTTTGCCTACGATGTTGATGTAAGAGGTGGCATGCTGCTTCACTTTGAACGGGAAGCCGGTGGCCAGAACGGTGCCGTCCAGGTCGCGTGCGTTGCTGCCGCGCAGGCGATAGCCGTTAAGCTGGGCGCCCTGACCGCGAACGGCGCTGAACAGTTCGTTACGCATTGGATCGTAAACTACCGCGACTTCGGTACGGCCTTTGATGCGAACAGCAATAGAGACGGAGAAATGTGGCAGACGTTTGATGAAGTTGGTGGTGCCATCCAGCGGATCGATAACCCATTGCACATCCTGATCTTCCCCAGCCAGTTCACCGGACTCTTCGGTGATGATGGTGTGTTTTGGGTAAGATTTACGAATTACTTCGATAATCAGACGTTCGGCGTCTTTATCGACGTTGGTCACGAAGTCATTGCTGCCTTTCTGGCTAGCTTCAACCGCGTCTGGAGTTTCGTAATTCTTGGCAATTAAATTACCCGCCTTGCGTGCAGCACGCACGGCGATGTTGAGCATCGGATGCATCGGTCTCTCTCGCTGGATGTTAAAGAACGGAAAACGCGGCGGAGTATAGCAGAGCGTTCGGAATATGTCTCAGGGATATGATAAGATATTACGATATTCTTCCCAGGCTATGAATGATAATGCTGCAAAACGTACGAATCGTGCTGGTCGAAACCTCGCATACCGGCAACATGGGCTCCGTGGCTCGTGCTATGAAAACCATGGGCTTAACTAACCTTTGGCTGGTCAATCCGCTGGTAAAACCGGACTCCCAGGCCATCGCCCTGGCCGCTGGCGCCAGCGATGTCATTGGCGATGCTCACATCGTCGATACTCTTGATGAAGCGTTGGCAGGATGCAGCCTGGTGGTCGGCACCAGCGCGCGGTCACGTACTCTGCCGTGGCCGATGCTGGACCCGCGCGAATGCGGTTTAAAAAGCATCAGCGAAGCGCAGCACGCGCCGGTGGCAATTGTGTTTGGTCGCGAGCGTGTGGGCCTGACCAACGAAGAGCTGCAAAAGTGCCATTATCACGTCGCTATCCAGGCGAACCCGGAATACAGCTCCCTTAACCTCGCGATGGCGGTGCAGATCCTCGCCTACGAAGTGCGTATTGCCTGGCTCGCCACGCAAGAACAGCCGGAAGCGCCTAAAGAAGAGGAAGATGCGCCTTATCCTCTGGTCGATGACTTAGAGCGTTTCTATGTGCATCTCGAAAAAGCGCTGCAGGAAAGTGGCTTTATTCGGCCAACCCATCCGGGGCAGGTGATGAACCGACTGCGCCGTCTGTTTACCCGCGCACGCCCGGAAAGTCAGGAATTAAACATCCTGCGCGGCATGCTGGCGTCGCTGGAAAACCCAAAAAAATCGGGCCAATAATACTTGAGTAAAATGGTAGGTTAAATAGTTGACCATTTTACTCAGGAATGTCAGACTTGCGTCCTGCTATGTGACAATCACACTTTTAAAAACCCCCGGGTCGAGGGGCTATTTGAGGTTAAGTAAGACATGAGACTGACATCAAAAGGGCGCTATGCCGTAACCGCGATGCTTGACGTTGCGCTGAACTCTGAATCGGGCCCGGTTCCGTTGGCTGATATTTCTGAACGTCAGGGTATTTCACTCTCCTACCTGGAGCAGCTGTTCTCCCGCCTGCGTAAAAATGGCCTGGTGGCCAGCGTACGCGGTCCTGGCGGTGGTTATCTGTTAGGTAAAGATGCAGGCAGCATTGCCGTTGGCGAAGTGATCAGCGCCGTTGATGAGTCCGTAGACGCCACCCGTTGCCAGGGTAAAGGCGGCTGCCAGGGCGGCGATAAGTGCCTGACCCATGCGCTGTGGCGCGATCTGAGCGATCGCCTGACCGGCTTCCTGAACAACATCACCCTTGGTGAGCTGGTGAATAACCAGGAAGTTCTGGATGTTGCCGACCGCCAGCACAACGAAAACCATCGCAGTACCCGTTCTCAGGACGCTATTGACGTCAAACTGCGCGCATAAGCAGAAGAACAAGAATTTTAGAATCAGGTTGGGGGAGCGGTGCTCCCTGTCTATAACGGCAGCATATTTTAAGCCTGATTCTTCGCATTGAAGTGATGTACGGAGCTTAAGAGCAATGAAATTACCGATTTACCTCGACTACTCCGCAACTACGCCGGTAGACCCGCGTGTTGCTGAGAAGATGATGCAGTTTTTAACGATGGACGGCACCTTTGGTAACCCGGCCTCCCGTTCCCACCGTTTTGGCTGGCAGGCTGAAGAAGCCGTTGATATTGCCCGTAACCAAATCGCTGAACTTGTTGGCGCTGACCCGCGTGAAATCGTCTTCACCTCCGGCGCGACCGAGTCAGACAACCTGGCAATCAAAGGTGCGGCTAACTTCTATCAGAAGAAAGGCAAGCACATCATCACCGCAAAAACCGAACACAAAGCCGTGCTGGACACCTGTCGCCAGCTTGAGCGTGAAGGGTTTGAAGTGACTTACCTGGCGCCGCAGAGCAACGGTATTGTTGACCTGAAGCAGCTGGAAGCCGCAATGCGTGAAGACACGATTCTGGTGTCCATCATGCATGTAAACAACGAAATCGGCGTGGTGCAGGATATTGCGGCCATCGGCGAAATGTGCCGCTCCCGTGGCATTATTTTCCACGTTGATGCGACCCAGAGCGTGGGCAAACTGCCTATCGATCTGAGCCAGCTGAAAGTTGACCTGATGTCCTTCTCTGGCCACAAAATTTACGGGCCGAAAGGTATCGGTGCGCTGTACGTGCGTCGTAAACCACGTATCCGTATCGAAGCTCAGGTTCACGGCGGTGGTCACGAGCGCGGCATGCGTTCCGGTACGCTGCCCGTACACCAGATCGTCGGCATGGGCGAAGCTTACCGTATCGCAAAAGAAGAGATGGAGACCGAAATGGCCCGTCTGCGCACGCTGCGTAACCGTCTGTGGAACGGCGTGAAAGATATGGAAGAAGTTTATCTGAACGGTGACCTGGAACACGGCGCGCCAAACATTCTCAACGTCAGCTTTAACTACGTTGAAGGCGAGTCGCTGATCATGGCGCTGAAAGACCTCGCGGTCTCTTCAGGCTCAGCCTGTACTTCCGCTAGCCTCGAGCCATCCTACGTGCTGCGCGCGCTGGGGATGAGCGATGAACTGGCACACAGCTCTATCCGTTTCTCTCTGGGTCGTTTTACCACTGAAGAAGAGATCGATTACACCATCGAGCTGGTACGTAAATCCATTGGCCGTCTGCGTGACCTTTCTCCGCTGTGGGAAATGTTCAAACAGGGCGTGGATCTTAATTCCATCGAATGGGCTCATCACTGATCGTTCGTCAGGACGTCGATTTCAGATTCTGGAGAAGTAAAAATGGCTTACAGCGAAAAAGTAATTGATCACTACGAAAACCCACGCAACGTTGGCTCTTTCGACAACAGCGACGACAGCGTAGGTTCAGGCATGGTGGGTGCACCGGCCTGTGGCGACGTGATGAAGTTGCAGATTAAAGTCAACAATGACGGTATTATTGAAGACGCGCGTTTCAAAACCTACGGGTGCGGTTCGGCGATTGCTTCCAGCTCGCTGGTGACCGAGTGGGTGAAGGGGAAATCTCTGGACGAAGCGCAGGCGATTAAAAATACCGACATCGCAGACGAACTCGAACTGCCGCCGGTGAAGATTCACTGCTCAATCCTGGCTGAAGACGCTATCAAAGCGGCTATCGCGGATTACAAAAGCAAACGTGAAACAAAACAACTCTAAGTAATTCGAGTTTGCAGGTAGGCGGCAAGCTCAGGAGTTCCCCTGGAGCTTACTTAAGTAAGTGACTGGGGGAATGAGTGCAGCTAACACCCCTGCAACTTGAAGTATGACGAGTTAAAATTTTTATTGAGGTTGTTGTATGTCGATTACCCTTAGCGACAGCGCCGCTGCCCGTGTAAGCGCCTTTCTGACCAACCGCGGTAAAGGGTTTGGTCTGCGTCTGGGCGTGCGCACTTCAGGCTGCTCTGGGATGGCTTATGTTCTCGAATTTGTTGATGAACCGATGGCGGATGACACCGTGTTCGAAGACAAAGGCGTGAAGGTGGTTGTCGATGGTAAAAGCCTGCAATTCTTAAACGGGACCGAGCTCGACTTCGTCAAAGAAGGCCTTAACGAAGGGTTTAAGTTTACGAACCCGAACGTGAAGGACGAGTGTGGCTGCGGCGAAAGCTTCCACGTCTGATCCCGCGCATCTCCCCACTGGCCCTGGTCCGTGGGGATTTTGCTTTACCACACAGCACTTACCTGACATGAACCCGAGTCTGTTATGGATTATTTTACCCTGTTTGGGCTGACGCCAGGATATACCCTGAACACCGAGCAACTGGCCAGCCGTTACCAGGAGCTGCAGCGCCAGTTCCACCCGGACAAATACGCCAGCCGCCCTCAGGCGGAACAGCTACTGGCCGTTAGCCAATCCGCCACCATCAACCAGGCATGGCAGACGCTGCGTCACCCGCTTGCCCGCGCCGAATACATCCTGTCCCTGAACGGTTTCGACCTGGCGAATGAACAGCATACCGTGCGCGACACCGCGTTCCTGATGGAACAGCTGGAGCTACGCGAAGAGCTGGACGATATCGAACAGGCTAAAGACAGTGACAAGCTTGAAAGCTTTGCCTCGCGCGTAAAAACCATGGTGAAAAACCGCAGCGCGCAGATGGTTCAGCAGCTGGATGACCAGCAGTGGGAACAGGCGGCGGATACCGTTCGCAAGCTGCGTTTCCTCGACAAATTACAGAGCCAAATTGAACAACTAGAAGAAAAGCTGCTCGACTTTTAACGCCTGAACTCAGGCCCGATTTTTGGAAGCGATACATGGCCTTATTACAAATTAGTGAGCCTGGCATGATGGCTGCGCCGCACCAGCGCAGGCTGGCCGCGGGCATCGACCTTGGCACCACCAACTCGCTGGTGGCCACCGTTCGCAGCGGCCAGGCGGAAACCCTTGCCGACCACGAAGGCCGTCACCTGCTGCCTTCCGTAGTGCATTACCAGGCACAGGGGCATCTGGTGGGCTTCGAGGCGCGCACGCTTGCCGCTCAGGATCCTGCTAATACTATCAGTTCGGTAAAGCGCATGATGGGCCGCTCTCTGGCGGACATCCAGACGCGTTATCCTCATCTTCCGTATCGCCTGCAGGCCAGTGAAAACGGCCTGCCGATGATCGAAACGCCTGCCGGCCTGCTTAACCCGGTACGCATCTCTGCCGATATCCTGAAATCTCTCTCTGCGCGAGCCAGCGAAACCCTGGAAGGGGAACTGGATGGCGTGGTAATCACGGTTCCTGCATATTTTGACGACGCGCAACGTCAGGGCACCAAAGACGCCGCGCGTCTTGCCGGGCTGCACGTTCTCCGTTTGCTGAACGAACCCACCGCCGCGGCTATTGCCTATGGTCTGGATTCCGGTAAAGAGGGCGTGATTGCCGTTTACGATCTGGGCGGCGGGACTTTTGATATCTCCATCCTGCGCCTGAGCCGGGGGGTGTTTGAAGTGCTGGCCACCGGCGGTGATTCCGCGCTCGGGGGAGATGATTTCGACCATCTGCTGGCCGACTGGCTGCGCGAGCAGGCCGGTATTGCCGACCGCAGCGACGACCGCGTACAGCGTCAGCTTCTGGACGCAGCCATTGCCGCTAAAATCGCCCTCAGCGAGGCTGCCACCGCCAGCGTAGAAGTGGCCGGCTGGCAGGGCGAAGTCACCCGCGAACAGTTCAACGAGCTCATCTCTTCCCTGGTTAAACGGACGCTGCTGTCGTGCCGTCGCGCGTTAAAAGACGCAGGCGTGGAAGCAGAAGAAGTGCTGGAAGTGGTGATGGTCGGAGGCTCAACCCGCGTACCGTTGGTGCGTGAGCGCGTAGGCGAGTTCTTTGGCCGTACGCCGTTAACGTCTATCGACCCGGATAAAGTTGTTGCCATCGGGGCGGCCATTCAGGCCGACATTCTGGTGGGCAATAAGCCGGACAGCGAAATGCTGCTGCTGGACGTCATCCCGCTGTCCCTTGGTCTGGAAACGATGGGTGGACTGGTTGAGAAAGTTATCCCGCGTAACACCACCATCCCGGTGGCGCGCGCGCAGGAATTCACCACTTTCAAAGACGGCCAGACAGCGATGGCTATCCACGTTCTGCAGGGTGAGCGAGAACTGGTTCAGGACTGCCGTTCTCTGGCGCGCTTTACGCTGCGCGGCATTCCGGCAATGTCCGCGGGTGGAGCCCATATTCGCGTCACCTTCCAGGTGGATGCCGATGGCCTGCTGAGCGTGACGGCGATGGAAAAATCCACCGGCGTTGAATCCTCAATCCAGGTGAAACCTTCTTATGGCCTGAGCGATGGCGAAATTGCCAGCATGATTCAGGACTCCATGAGTTACGCCGAGCATGACGTGCAAGCACGCATGCTGGCCGAGCAAAAAGTCGAAGCTGCCCGCGTGCTGGAAAGTTTGACCAGCGCGTTGACGGCGGATGCCGCGCTGCTAAGCGCCGCAGAGCGTGCCGACATTGATGCCGCGATGGCCGCGTTAAGCGCTGCCGCCGCAGGTGAAGATGCCGACGCTATTCAAAATGAAATCAAAAACGTAGACAAGCAAACCCAGGAATTTGCCGCGCGTCGTATGGATCAGTCGATCCGTAAAGCGCTGACCGGCCATTCCGTGGACGAGGTTTAATATGCCAAAGATTGTTTTTCTGCCTCATCAGGACCTGTGTCCGGATGGCGCAGTTCTGGAAGCGAAGCAAGGTGAAACCATTCTCGACGTTGCGCTGCGCAACGGCATTGAGATTGAACACGCCTGTGAGAAGTCCTGCGCCTGCACCACCTGCCACTGCGTGGTGCGTGAAGGTTTTGATTCCCTCGCGGAAAGCACCGAAGACGAAGACGACATGCTGGATAAAGCATGGGGTCTGGAGCCGGAAAGCCGCCTGAGCTGCCAGGCTCGCGTCAGCGATGAAGACCTGGTGGTTGAGATGCCGCGTTACACCATTAACCACGCACGCGAACACTAACGGGAGCCGCCATGGGACTGAAGTGGACCGACAGCCGCGAAATCGGCGAGGCGCTGTACGACAGCCGTCCGGATCTCGATCCTAAGACGGTGCGTTTCACCGATATGCACCAGTGGATCTGCGAGCTGGAAGAGTTTGATGACGATCCGAACGCTTCTAACGAGAAAGTACTGGAAGCGATTTTGCTTGTCTGGTTAGATGAAGCTGAATGATACACGGGCTGCCTTGGGCGGCCCGTTTTTGCATTTTGCCTGTGCTGAACAATGAAGGATTGGAAAATGACTGAAGCCATGAAAATCACCCTTTCCACGCAGCCAGCGGACGCACGCTGGGGCGAGAAGGCGACGTATAGCATTAACAATGACGGCATTACCCTACACCTGACCGGCAAAGACGATCTCGGTCTGATCCAGCGCGCGGCGCGCAAAATTGACGGCCAGGGGCTGAAGCACGTCCAACTGGCCGGTGAAGGCTGGGACATTGAGAAAAGCTGGGCTTTCTGGCAGGGCTATCGCGCGCCAAAAGGCACCCGTAAAATTGACTGGGCCGTGCTGAGCGAAACCGAGCAGAAAGAGCTGGATAACCGCCTGAAAGTTATCGACTGGGTTCGCCATACCATCAACACCCCGGCGGAAGAGCTGGGCCCGGAACAGCTGGCTTCCCGCGCGGTAGATCTGCTGTGCGATGTCGCCTGTGACCACGTTTCTTACCGTATCACCAAGGGTGAAGACCTGCGTGAGCAGAACTATGCCGGTATCCACACCGTTGGCCGTGGCTCGGACCGTGCGCCTGTGCTGCTGGCGCTGGACTACAACCCAACCGGCAACCCGGATGCACCGGTTTATGCAAGCCTGGTCGGGAAAGGTATTACCTTTGACTCCGGCGGCTACAGCATCAAGCAGACCGCGTTTATGGATTCCATGAAATCTGACATGGGCGGAGCCGCGACTATCACCGGCGCACTGGCGCTGGCCATCACCCGTGGCCTGAACAAGCGCGTGAAGCTGTTCCTGTGCTGTGCGGATAACATGATCAGCGGCAACGCCATGAAGCTTGGCGACATCATCACCTACCGCAACGGCAAAACCGTTGAAGTGATGAACACCGATGCCGAAGGCCGCCTGGTGCTGGCCGATGGCCTGATTGATGCCGCAGCCCAAAAACCAGAACTGATCATCGACTGCGCGACCCTGACCGGGGCTGCGAAAACGGCCCTGGGTAACGACTATCATGCGCTGTTCAGCTTTGATGACAAACTGGCTGCCCGCCTGCTGGCAAGCGCGGCTGAAGAAAACGAGCCGTTCTGGCGCCTGCCGCTGGCTGAATTCCACCGCAGCCAACTGCCGTCTAACTTCGCAGAGCTGAACAATACCGCGAACGCCTCTTACCCGGCTGGCGCAAGCACTGCGGCAGGTTTCCTGTCTCACTTTGTGGAAAATTACCACGAAGGCTGGCTGCACGTTGACTGCTCTGCGACTTACCGTAAAGGTGCCGTTGAGCAGTGGTCTGCCGGTGCGACAGGTCTCGGCGTGCGTGCGATTGCCAATCTGCTGTTAGCGAAGTAATAGCGCCCCTCACCCCGGCCCTCTCCCCACAGGGGAGAGGGAGAAAAAAGTTCGGGGAAAGTTAACCCCGGACAGCCTCTCTCCCTTCCAGGAGAGAGACATCGAACGGTTCTCCTCTTCCTTCCAGGAGAGAGACATCGAACGGTTCTCCTCTTCCTTCCAGGAAAGAGACATCGAACGGTTCTCCTCTTCCTGCCAGGAGAGAGACATCGAACGGTTCTCCTCTCCCTTCCAGGAAGAGATACTCAGAACTGTTACCTTCTCCCTGCCAGGGAGAGGCACGCTGAACTGTCCCCTCTCCCTGCCAGGGAGAGGGTTAGGGTGAGGGTAAAACCTCTTAAGCTTTATCCCGGAATCACAATGTCAGAAACAAAAAACGAACTAGAAACCCTGCTTGAACAGGCGGCAACCGAGCCGGCGCACCGCCCGGCGTTTTTCCGTACCCTGCTGGAATCCACCGTTTGGGTACCGGGCAATGCGGCTGAAGGTGAAGCGATTGACGCCGATAGCGCGGTTGAACTACAGCACTGGGAAAAAGAAGACGGCACCTCGGTTATCCCTTTCTTCACCTCCCTGGAAGCCCTGCAGGAAGCCGTTAGCCACGAGCAGGCATTCGTCGTGATGCCCGTGCGCACCTTGTTTGAAATGACGCTGGGTGAGTCTCTGTTCCTCAACGCCAAGCTGCCGACCGGCAAAGAATTTACGCCAAACGAAATCAGCCATCTGGTCAGTGCGGAAAGCGATCCGCTGAGCCAGCAGGAGGTGCTGGAGGGGGGAACTTCGCTGCTGCTTTCCGAAGTTGCGGAACCGCCGGCGCAAATGGTCGACTCGTTGACCACGCTGTTTAAAAACCTGAAAACGGTCAAGCGGGCGTTCATCTGCTCTATCAAAGAGCAGGCAGATGAAGAGCCAAATCTGCTGATCGGCATTGAGGCCGACGGCGATATCGAGGCGATTATTCGCCAGGCCGGGAGCGTGGCCACCGATACGTTACCCGGCGATGAGCCGGTTGATATCTGCCAGGTTGTTGAGGGCGAGAAGGGCATCAGCCACTTCATGATTGCCCACATCACGCCGTTCTACGAACGCCGCTGGGGCAGCTTCCTGCGTGACTTCAAGCAAAACCGCATTATTTAGCGGCTATTTGTCACCTATTCTAAGGGAGGCGCTGTGCCTCCCTTTTTGTTTTTATTGCGCAGGTTCAATGGGCAGGTCAGGGCGAGCACCCCATTCACTCCACGAACCATCGTAAAGCGACACGCCGTTCACGCCCAGCGTGGTCAGCGCCAGAACTACAACCGCAGCGGTGACACCGGAGCCACAGCTGGCAATAATTGGCCGTTCGAAGCTCACGCCCTGGCGTGCGAAGATCTCGCTCAGCTTGTCCGTGGTCTTCAGTTGGCCGTTTTCCACCAGATCCACCCACGGCACGTTAAGCGCCCCTGGAATATGGCCTCGTTTCAGGCCCGGGCGGGGTTCGTCGGCCAGGGCGTTGAAGCGTGAAGCAGGGCGGGCATCCACAATTTGTGCAGTGCCTTCGTGGCTGACCAGCAGCACATCCGTCAGGCGCTTGATCACCAGCGGGTCGAAGTTAACCTCGAACTCACCTTCCGGTAGGTCCACGTCCCCTTGTTCCAGCGGTAACGCTTCACGTTGCCACTCCGCCAGCCCACCGGCCAGAATCGACACTCTTTCGACGCCGAAGGTGCGCAGCATCCACCATGCCCGGGGCGCGGAAAACAGATTACCTTCGTCGTAGACCACCAGGTGCTTGTCGCTGCTGACGCCAAGCTCGCGCATAGCAACGGCAAAGGCTTCTGCACGCGGCATCATGTGGGGAAGGGGACTGGTGTGATCGGAGAGCGCTTCGATGTCAAAATAGACCGCACCTGGCAGGTGCCCGGTACGGTACTCCGCAGGCATATCGCGAAGCGATTCCTGGCCTGCCGGTGCCATACGGGCATCTAAAATCTGGATATCGTCATCGTTAATGTGTTCTGCGAGCCAGTCACCCGCGACGAAAAAAGAGGTGGACATAGTGAGCCTCCGGTTCATCAATGAAAAATGGATTGTCGGTGTTTTTCCATAACCCGGCAAGCAGCCTTGCCTGACATCGCGAGATACTTCGTAAAACTTATTGAATGCAGCCGCTAATTTACCGTTGTCTGCGAGGCATCGCGCAAGGCAGAGGATTCTGACTTTCGCTTTTCTGGCTAATCCGCATAATACTTGCTCTACGTAATGTTTAGCGGCCCTTATTGGCCAGGGATGAAAGAATGAATGCACTACGTTTGACGAGCCTCGCCGCGCTGGTTTGCGGCCTGCTGGCGCTTTCCGGCTGTGACGATAAAAACAATCAACAGACCGGTCAGCCCACCGCCTCTGCAGCGGCGGAACAAAACGGTAAGGCTGAAACTAAGCCGGATGCCGCCCAGCTGGAGAAACTGGCGCAGCAGTCTGCAGGGAAGCCACTAAAGCTGCTTGATGCCTCCGAGGTGCAGCTGGACGGCGCCAGTACGTTAGTGCTGACGTTTTCCATTCCGCTCGACCCCAATCAGGACTTCAATAAAGTTGCCCATCTGGTGGATAAAACCAGCGGCAAAGTGGATGGGGCCTGGGAGCTTTCCAGCGATCTAAAAGAATTACGTCTGCGCCATCTGGAACCCAAACGCACGCTGATTGTGACCGTGGATAGCGGGCTGCTCGCGCTCAATAAAGCGACTTTTGACGACAGTTTTGAAAAGCAAATTGCCACGCGTGATATTCAGCCGAGCGTTGGCTTTGCCAGCCGGGGCTCCTTGCTGCCGACCAAAGTGATTGCGGGTTTGCCGGTGATGGCGCTTAACGTCGATAAAGTTGACGTCAACTTTTACCGTATCAAGGACAGCTCGCTGAGTGGGTTCGTGAGCCAGTGGCAATACCGTAACTCGGTTTCAAACTGGGAGTCCGACAATCTGCTCAAGCTGGCCGACCTGGTTTACACGGGGCGTTTTGACCTCAACCCTGCGCGAAATACCCGTGAGAAGCTAATGCTGCCGCTGGGGGATATCAAACCTCTCCAGCAACCTGGCGTCTATCTCGCAATCATGAACCAGGCCGGGCATTACGCTTACAGCAACGCCGCAACCCTGTTCACGCTGAGCGATGTTGGTGTTTCGGTACACCGCTACCATGACAGACTCGACGTCTTTACCCAAAGCCTGGAAAACGGTGCCGCGCAGTCGGGGGTAGAGATCGCGCTGCTGAACGAAAAAGGCCAAACGGTAGGGCAAACGAAAAGCGATGGTGACGGGCATGCGACGCTTGAAAAGCTGAATAAAGGCACGTTGCTGCTGGCACGTAATGGTGAGCAGACCACGCTGCTGGATCTCAGCCGTCCGGCGCTGGATCTGGCGGAGTTTGATATTGCCGGTGAGCAAGGCTACAGCAAACAGTTCTTCATGTTTGGCCCACGGGATCTTTACCGCCCCGGGGAGTCGGTTATCGTGAATGCCTTGCTCAGAGATGGCGATGGTAAACCGCTACCGCCGCAGCCCGTGAAGCTTGAGGTCGTTAAACCGGACGGACAGGTAGCCCGCACCGAGGTATGGCAGCCGGCAAACGGGCTTTATCAATTTACCTGGCCTCTGAGCGAAAGCGCGGCAACCGGTAACTGGCAAGTGCGGGTTAACACCGGGGATAACCAGCCCCGCAGCTGGATCTTTAAAGTTGAAGACTTCATGCCGGAGCGTATGGCGCTAAATCTCACGGCGCAGAGCCAGCCGATAGCCCCTGAAGACACCGTCAATTTTGACGTCGCCGGGCGCTATCTTTATGGTGCCCCAGCCGCCGGTAACAGCCTCCAGGGCCAGCTTTTCCTGCGACCTATGCGTGAGGCTGTTGCAAAGCTTCCGGGCTTCCAGTTCGGTGACATCAATGAGCAAAATCTTTCCCGCAGTCTGGATGCCGTTGAGTTAACGCTTGATGAGCAGGGGCATACGACCGTCAGCGCGGAAAGCCAGTGGGGGGACGTGCATTCTCCGCTGCGCCTTATTTTGCAGGCTAGTCTGCTGGAGTCCGGCGGTCGTCCGGTGACGCGCCGGGTAGAGCAGGCTATTTGGCCTGCTCAGGCCATGCCCGGGATCCGCCCTCAATTTGCCAGCAAAGAGGTCTATGACTACCGGACCGACACCACCCGCACTCAGCCCATCGTTGATGAAGACAGCAGCGCAGGTTTCGACATTGTTTATGCCGACGCGCAGGGGGAAAAGCTGGCGGTAAACGACCTGGATGTGCGCCTGATTCGAGAGCGCCGGGACTACTACTGGAGCTGGGAAGAAAGTGAAGGCTGGCAGTCTCAATATGATCAAAAAGACCTGGTGGAAGCCGAGCAGAAGCTGACGCTCGCCGCCGGGGAAACGGGCAAAGTGGCCTTCCCGGTGGAATGGGGCTCCTACCGCCTGGAAGTACGCGACCCGGAGAATAATCTGGTCAGCAGCCTGCGCTTCTGGGCGGGGTATAGCTGGCAGGATAATAGCGATGGCACCGGTGCAGTTCGCCCCGATCGGGTGACGCTCAAAATAGATAAACCGTCTTACAAAGCTGGCGATACCATCAATCTGCATATTGCCGCGCCTGCTGCAGGTAAAGGCTACGCGCTGGTGGAGTCCAGCGATGGGCCGCTGTGGTGGAAAGAAATAGATGTTCCGGCAGGCGGCATTGATCTCGCTATCCCAGTGGATAAGAGCTGGCAGCGGCACGATCTTTATTTGAGCACCGTGGTTATTCGCCCCGGAGACAAGGCGCGTTCCGCTACTCCTAAACGCGCGGTTGGGATCCTTCACCTGCCGCTAGGGGACGAGAGCCGTCGCCTCGATCTTACGTTGCAAAATCCAGCCAAAATGCGCCCCAACCAAAACCTGACGGTTAAGGTGAAGGCCAGCGTGAAAAATGGCGAAGTGCCGAAGCAAATCAACGTCCTGCTATCCGCTGTGGACAGCGGGGTGCTGAGCATCACTGATTACAAAACGCCGGATCCGTGGGATGCCTTCTTTGGACGCAAGCGTTATGGCGCAGACATCTACGACATTTACGGCCAGGTGATTGAAGGCGAAGGGCGTCTGGCTGCGCTGCGTTTCGGCGGTGACGGAGATGAAGGCGATGAACTCAGCCGCGGCGGTAAAAAGCCCGTAAACCATGTGACCATCATCGCTCAGCAGGCCCAGCCGGTTGCGCTGGATGAAAACGGCGAAGGGACGGTGACGCTGCCGATTGGTGATTTCAACGGCGAGCTGCGGGTCATGGCGCAGGCCTGGACCGACGATCGCTTTGGTAATAGCGAAGAAAAAGTCACGGTTGCTGCTCCGCTGGTGAGTGAACTGGCCGCGCCAAGGTTTATGGCCAGTGGCGATACCAGCCGTCTGGCGCTGGATCTCACTAACCTGACGGACAGGCCTCAGCAGCTTAGCGTGGCGCTCAGCGCTCAGGGGCTGTTAGCGTTAAACGGGGCATCGACGATGGATGTGAAGCTGGCGCCCGGTGCCCGCGGTACGTTGTTCATCCCCGTCCGTGCCCTAGCAGGCTTTGGTGATGGTGAAATAAAAGCCGTGATCAACGGGCTCGCATTGCCGGGTGAAACGCTGGCTGACCCAGTAAAACAGTGGAAGATTGGTGTGCGTCCTGCCTTCCCTGCGCAGACGGTAAACAGCGGTGCCGTGGTCAAACCGGGTGAAACATGGACGCTTCCGCCAGCCCATCTGTCCGGCATTGCGGAATCAACCCTGGAAGGTCAACTGCTGCTGAGTGGGCGTCCGCCACTGAACCTGGCACGTTACATTCGTGAGCTAAAAGCTTATCCGTATGGCTGCCTCGAGCAAACTACCAGCGGGTTGTTCCCGTCTCTCTACACCAACGAATCTGAACTGAATGCGTTAGGCATCAAGGGTATTACCGACCAGCAGCGTCGGGGCGCTATTGATGTAGGGATTGCCCGTCTGCTTGAAATGCAAAGTGATAATGGCGGTTTTGGGCTGTGGGATAAATCAGGGCCGGAAGAGTACTGGCTGACGGCCTATGTCACGGACTTTTTGGTGCGAGCCGGTGAACAGGGTTACAGCGTAAATGGAGATGCGCTCGGCAAGGCCAATCAGCGTCTGCTGCGCTACCTTCAGGATCCGGGTTTGATTGCCTTGCGCTACAGTGACGACGCTCCGGCCAGCCGCTTTGCGGTACAGGCCTATGCCGCGTTGGTACTGGCTCGCCAGCAAAAAGCGCCCCTTGGAGCATTGCGTGAGCTTTGGCAACGTCACGAGCAGGCGCGGGCTGGACTGCCGCTTGTGCAGCTGGGAATTGCCCTGAAGCTCATGGGGGATGAGCCTCGCAGCCAGCAGGCGATTGCTTTGGGGCTGAAAACTCAGCGCAGCGATAAACAGATCTGGATGGCGGATTACGGCAGCGAGCTGCGGGATAAAGCGATGATGCTGAGCCTGCTGGAAGAGAACAAGCTGCTGCCGGACAGCCAGAATCAACTGCTGCTTGAGCTGTCCGATATGGCCTGGAGCCAGCGCTGGTTATCCACGCAGGAAACAAACGCCCTGTTCATTGCCGGTCATGGCCTGCAAAATGTGAAAGGTGACTGGCAGGCACAGACCTCGTTGGGCGCGGAGCCGCTGGCTTCCAGCCAGGCGGTAACCCGTAATCTGACCGCGCAGCAGCTTTCTGGCCTGCAGGTGACCAACACCGGGATGGCCAGCCTCTATTTACGCCTCGACAGCGCGGGGTATCCGCAGCAGGCACCGGCTGCCTACAGCAACGTGCTGCATATTGAACGTCACTTCCTTGATGCGAAAGGCAACACCCGGTCGCTTGCTTCACTGAAAAGCGGCGAGCTGGTCATGGTCTGGCTGGATGTTTGGGCAGACAAGAACGTGCCGGATGCGCTGGTTGTCGATTTGCTGCCAGCCGGGCTGGAGCTGGAAAACCAGAATCTGGCCAACAGCAGCGCCAGCCTCGGTGACAGCGCGAGTGAAGTACAGACTTTGCTGAACCAGATGCAGCAGCAGGATATCCAGCATATGGAGTTCAGGGACGATCGCTTTGTGGCCGCGTTGCCGTTAAATGAAGGCCAGCATGCGACCCTTATCTACCTGGCCCGGGCGGTCACGCCGGGCAGCTACTCCGTGCCTGTACCGCAGGTGGAATCAATGTACGTTCCGCAGTGGCGGGCAACCGGTAGCAGTACCGGTACATTGACCGTTGTGCCGTAAGCAGAATTCCGGTGCTTAACGGAACAAGGCTACGCTCGCGGCGGGGTTATCTCTGGCTGATAGCCCCGCTGCTGGTCGCCGCTTTTGTCTGGCTGGCGGATAAGCTCTGGCCGCTACCGCTGCGCGAGGTCAACCCGGCTCGGGTGGTGGTCGCGGCAGACGGCACGCCGCTTTGGCGTTTTGCTGATGCCGAAGGGATCTGGCGTTATTCCGTGACGCTTAACCAGGTTTCTCCCCGTTATCTTGAAGCGTTAATCGGCTACGAGGATCGCTGGTTTTGGGATCATCCCGGGGTGAATCCATTTTCAATTTTGCGCGCAGCCTGGCAGGATCTTCGAAGTGGCGAGGTGATCTCCGGTGGCAGCACGCTGACGATGCAGGTTGCGCGCTTATTAGATCCTCACCCCCGTACCCTCGGCGGTAAAGTTCGCCAGGTCTGGCGCGCTTTCCAGCTCGAGTGGCATCTTTCCAAAGCAGAGATCCTGACGCTCTATCTTAACCGCGCTCCTTTCGGCGGCACATTACAGGGCATCGGGGCGGCAAGTTGGGCTTATCTCGGAAAATCCCCCGAACAGCTAAGTTATTCAGAAGCCGCAATGCTGGCGGTATTGCCCCAGGCTCCAAGCCGTCTGCGGCCTGACCGCTGGCCGGATCGCGCGCAGCTGGCGCGAGATAAGGTGCTTCGTCGTATGGCGGAGCAGGGCGTGTGGCCCCGGCAACAGGTAAATGAGGCTTTGCAGGAGGCTGTCTGGCTGGCACCGCGGCAGATGCCGCAGCTTGCTCCGTTGTTGTCGCGCGCGCTGGTAGCAAAAAGCAAAGCGACATTGATTGCTACCACGCTGAATGCGCCACTGCAGCGTCAACTGGAGGAGCTGGCGCTGAACTGGAAATCACGCCTGCCGCCTCGCTCCTCGCTGGCCATGCTGGTGGTCGACCACACCACTATGCAAGTTCGGGCGTGGGTTGGCTCGGCTGATATCAACGACGACAGCCGTTTTGGACATGTCGATATGGTCACCGCCATCCGTTCGCCGGGTTCGGTGTTAAAGCCCTTTGTTTACGGCATGGCGATGGATGAAGGGCTGATTCACCCGGCCTCATTGTTGCAGGACGTACCGCGTCGGTTCGGCGACTATCGGCCCGGGAATTTTGACACCGGTTTTCACGGGCCGGTAAGCATGGGCGATGCCCTGGTACGTTCGCTGAATTTACCTGCTGTTCAGGTGCTTGAGGCTTACGGGCCGAAGCGTTTTGCCGGGCAGATGGGTAATGTGGGGCTTAACCTCCGTTTCCCTCAGGGCAGTGAGCCTAACCTGTCGCTTATTCTTGGCGGCGGGGGCGCCAGGCTGGACCAGATAGTGGCTGCCTATAGCGCGTTTGCCCGCCATGGAAAAGCAGCTCAACTGCGAGTGCTGGCGAGTGATGCGCTGCGGGAGCGCCCGCTGATGTCGCCGGGTGCAGCGTGGATAATCCGCCGCATTCTTGCCGGGGAGGCCCAGCCTCAGCCGGATGAAACATTACCGCCCGTTGTGCCGCTGGCGTGGAAAACCGGGACCAGCTACGGCTACCGCGATGCCTGGGCCATCGGTATTAATTCGCGCTATCTGATTGGGATTTGGACCGGCAGGCCAGACAGCACGCCGGTGGCGGGGCAGTTTGGGCTGGGGAGTGCCGTGCCGCTGCTTAATCAGGTGAATAATCTGCTGCAGGCGAACTCGCGCGTGCAGCAGCTTCATTTGCCGACCGATCCCCGACCCGCTTCGGTCACCGCCGCAGAGGTCTGCTGGCCCGGCGGGCAGGCATTATCCGCCGGGGATGTGAACTGCCGTCGAAGGCTGGCAACATGGCTTCTGGATGATGCTCAGCCGCCCACGCTCCTGGCGCCGGGGCAAGAAGGCTCGCAGGGAACGCGCCAGCTTATCTGGGTCGACGCTCAGGGTAAGCGAGTGGCGGCCGATTGCCCCGGGGCTCGTCAGCAGACAGTCGCGCTCTGGCCATTGCCCCTGGAACCCTGGCTGCCTCAGGCTGAACGCCGCGCCGCTCGTTTGCCTGCCGTTTCGGAGAGTTGCCCACCGCTGCAAAAAGAGAGCGTGACACCGCTGCTGCTGCTGGGCGTGCGTGACGGGACTATTTTGAAACGTTTACCGGGGCAGATGCAGCTCCCGCTTCGGCTTTCAAGCCAGGGTGGGCAGGGCCAGCGGTGGTGGTTTATCAACGGGGAAAGCGAAGAGAGCACAGGCGATGGGCTGGCGTTAATGCTCGGTAAACCTGGCGACTATCAAGTGTTGGTTATGGATGAATTTGGGCAAGTGGCCAGCGCGAACTTTACTCTGCAGTAACGGCAAAGCGAGAAATTTTGCCTGCTGTGCCGATCGTGTTGCCAAAACTAATCTTATTTTAAAAAAATGTTATCTCCATCCATAGGCAACGACAAACTTGCTCTTTATAATCTGCGCCAATTTCATAACCGGGTTTCCCGGACACACAGAACATTTACAGAGGTAATCATGGCTATTGAACGTACTTTTTCCATCATCAAACCAAACGCGGTGGCAAAAAACGTTATTGGTAACATTTATGCTCGTTTTGAATCTGCAGGGTTTAAAATCGTTGGCGCAAAAATGTTGCATCTGACCGTTGAACAGGCTCGTGGTTTCTACGCTGAGCACGATGGTAAGCCGTTCTTCGACGGTTTGGTTGAGTTCATGACTTCTGGCCCAATTGTTGTTTCCGTGCTGGAAAGCGAAAACGCAGTACAGCGCCACCGTGACCTGTTGGGCGCAACTAACCCAGCCAATGCCCTGGCCGGTACTCTGCGTGCAGACTACGCTGACAGCTTCACCGAAAACGGCACCCACGGTTCTGACTCCGTAGAATCCGCCGCCCGTGAAATCGCCTACTTCTTCGGCGAAGGCGAAGTGTGCCCGCGCACGCGCTAAAATATCCGTTATCATTTGGGCCACAGAGGGTTAGCAGCAGGAACTCATCCCGGTCACTTACCTGAGTAAGTTCCTGGGTCTCATTACCTTGCTGTCTGCCTGCAACTCGAATGACTTTGGATATTCTCGACCAGAAAGCTGATGTGACATTTTTTAATCGTTGTTCGCTTTCAGTCGTGGCATCTATGCCATAGAATTTGTACAATGCAACGCCCCCGGAAGAGCCTGCTCACCGGGGCGTTTCTTTTTCTAACCCTCCAGGGGCCATAACGTGTAACAACGAGGCCGGAAAACATTATGTCTGAAATGAACACGCCTGAAGCAACACCCGTTGTTGTTTCCAATAAAGCCGAAAAAATTAACCTGCTCGATCTCAACCGCCAGCAGCTGCGCGAATTTTTCGCCGAGCTGGGTGAGAAACCTTTCCGCGCGGATCAGGTCATGAAGTGGATGTATCACTACTGCAGTGATGACTTCGACGAAATGACGGACATCAACAAGGTTCTGCGCAATAAGCTGAAAGAGATCGCCGAGATCCGTGCACCTGAAGTTGCTGAAGAGCAGCGTTCTGCCGATGGCACTATCAAGTGGGCAATTAAAATTGCCGATCAGCTGGTGGAAACGGTGTATATCCCGGAAGAGGATCGCGCCACACTGTGCGTTTCTTCACAGGTTGGCTGTGCGCTGGAATGTAAATTCTGTTCAACCGCACAGCAGGGCTTTAACCGTAACCTGCGTGTGTCTGAAATTATTGGTCAGGTCTGGCGCGCGGCGAAGATTATTGGTGCACAGAAGAAAACCGGTGTGCGTCCTATCACCAACGTGGTGATGATGGGCATGGGCGAACCGCTGCTGAACCTGAACAACGTTGTTCCGGCCATGGAAATCATGCTCGACGACTTCGGCTTTGGTCTGTCCAAACGTCGCGTTACGCTTTCTACCTCTGGCGTGGTGCCAGCGTTGGATAAGCTCGGGGATATGATTGATGTCGCGCTGGCCATTTCTCTGCACGCGCCGACCGATGATATTCGTGACGAAATCATGCCTATCAACAAAAAGTACAACATCGAAACCTTCCTGGCGGCCGTTCGTCGTTACCTGGAGAAATCCAATGCCAACCAGGGCCGCGTCACGGTGGAGTACGTGCTGCTGGACCACGTCAACGATGGTACAGAACACGCGCATCAGCTGGCTGAATGCCTGAAAGATACGCCATGTAAAATCAACCTGATTCCGTGGAACCCGTTCCCTGGCGCGCCATATGGCCGCAGCTCCAACAGCCGTATCGATCGCTTCTCTAAAGTGTTGATGAGCTATGGCTTCACCACCATTGTCCGTAAAACACGCGGCGACGATATTGACGCGGCATGTGGTCAGTTGGCCGGTGAAGTTATCGACCGCACCAAGCGCACCATGCGTAAACGCATGCAGGGCGAACCGATTGCCGTAAAAGCTGTTTGATTGTAAATGGCGATTTACCGCGCTGGGCAAATGTGTCCAGCGCGGTATAAAAAACGGGCAAAAGTGCATGAACAGTCAATAACGTGGCCTAATACATCATTCGGCATAATAATTACGGTGCGTTTCTGGCGGCTTTAAGGCAGTATGTAGCCTCGCAACAACAGTTTAGTTGTGCCCATTTCGTTAAAGTTAACGGACATCCTGCCAAAGGGTGACTATGGTTAACTAACCGGCGGGTCCGGTAGCCCAGTAAAATGCCAGCTAGTGCTAACCGCATGTCTGGTATCGGGTATTTTTACTGAGGGGTAGCCTTCAGGTATCAGATTTGTTTCGCGGTGCGAGTCAATCTGACGTAGCGGAGACGCTGCGGTACAGGACTTGTGCCAAATTCTTTAATTTGAACAGTACCAGCAGTTGTAGCTAATGAATACTGAAGCCACTAACGAATCAAATGCAGCACAAACCACAGGCCAGCGTTTACGTAATGCTCGTGAACAAATGGGGCTCAGCCAGCAGGCTGTCGCTGAACGCCTGTGCCTGAAAGTTTCCACCGTCAGGGATATCGAAGACGACAAGGCGCCTGCCGAACTGGCGTCTACTTTCCTGCGTGGCTATATCCGCTCTTATGCGCGTCTGGTTCATATTCCTGAAGAAGAGCTGTTGCCAATGATGGCGAAGCAGGCGCCGATTAAGGCGGCCAAAGTTGAGCCGATGCAAAGTTTCTCTCTTGGGAAACGCCGTAAAAAGCGCGATGGTTGGCTGATGAGCTTTACCTGGCTGATTCTGTTTGTGGTAATTGGCCTGACCGGCGCCTGGTGGTGGCAAAATCACAAAGCGCAGCAGGAAGAACTGTCGACAATGGCCGACCAATCTTCCACCGAACTTTCAACCAGCGGCGGCCAGTCTGTGCCGCTGAACACCGGCAGCGATGCATCTACCGATGCGGCATCTGCATCAACCCCTGCACAACCTGTTGAGCTACCTACGCCAGTGGAGAACACCGCTTCTTCTGCGCCAGCTCAGCAAACTACTACTGCAGATGTGGCGCAGCAACCTGCCGTTGTGGCCCCAAGCCAGGCAGCGGTTGATAACGCACAGACAACGCCTGCCCCCGCTGCTGGCCAACTGCCAACCGACCAGGCTGGCGTGAATCAGAGCGCGGACGCCTCTCAAGGGCTGTCAATGAACTTTACCGCTGACTGCTGGCTGGAAGTTACCGATGCCAGCGGTAAAAAACTGTTTAGCGGCCTGCAGCGCAAAGATGCGAAGCTCAATTTAGCGGGTAAAGCACCTTATAAACTGAAAATTGGCGCACCGTCGGCAGTACAGGTTCAATATCAGGGCAAACCTGTGGACCTGAGTCGTTTTATCAGAACTAACCAGGTTGCGCGTCTCACTGTTGGGGCTGAATAATCAGCGCCAGTTCAGACGCGTAATTGTGGAGATTTACCATGCATAATGCCGCACCCATCCAACGTCGCAAATCCAAGCGGATCTACGTCGGTAATGTGCCAATCGGCGATGGTGCCCCCATCGCCGTTCAATCGATGACCAATACGCGTACCACCGATGTGGAAGCTACGGTTAATCAAATCAAAGCCTTAGAACGCGTGGGTGCCGACATTGTTCGCGTATCCGTGCCGACAATGGATGCCGCAGAGGCGTTTAAGCTCATCAAGCAGCAGGTCAGCGTCCCGCTGGTCGCCGATATCCACTTTGATTACCGTATTGCTCTTAAAGTCGCAGAATACGGCGTCGACTGCCTGCGTATTAACCCTGGCAACATCGGCAACGAAGAGCGTATTCGCACGGTGGTTGACTGCGCGCGCGATAAAAACATTCCTATTCGTATCGGCGTGAATGCGGGTTCTCTGGAAAAAGATCTTCAGGAAAAATACGGTGAGCCAACGCCTCAGGCGCTGCTCGAATCCGCAATGCGCCACGTTGATCATCTCGATCGCCTTAACTTCGATCAGTTTAAGGTGAGCGTAAAAGCGTCGGACGTATTCCTTGCCGTAGAGTCTTATCGCCTGCTGGCAAAGCAGATCGATCAGCCGCTACACCTCGGGATCACCGAAGCGGGCGGCGCGCGCGCGGGCTCAGTCAAATCGGCGATCGGCCTGGGGCTGCTGCTTTCCGAAGGGATCGGCGACACGCTGCGTATTTCCCTGGCGGCGGATCCGGTGGAAGAGATCAAAGTTGGCTTCGACATTCTTAAGTCGTTGCGCATCCGCTCCCGTGGGATCAACTTTATCGCCTGTCCAACCTGCTCGCGTCAGGAATTTGACGTTATCGGGACGGTAAACGCCCTGGAACAGCGCCTGGAAGACATTATCACCCCGATGGACGTTTCCATTATCGGCTGCGTGGTGAATGGCCCGGGCGAAGCGCTGGTTTCAACCCTTGGGGTGACCGGCGGCAATAAGAAAAGTGGTTTCTACGAAGACGGCGTCCGCCAGAAAGATCGTATGGACAACGAGGACATGATTGCGCAGCTTGAAGCGCGTATTCGTGCCAAAGCCAGCATGCTGGATGAAAAACAGCGTATTGATATCCAACAGCTGGAAAAATAATGCGAAGCATGGGAAGCACAGGGCTTCCCGTGTATGATTGAACCCGCACGGCCGTTTACCTGAGTAAGTGGCCTGATTTCGGGTTCATTTTTTGTATATAAAGCAGAGAAAAAACGTGGCAAAAAACATTCAAGCCATTCGCGGCATGAACGATTACCTGCCGGGCGAAACCGCCATCTGGCAGCGTATTGAAGGCATTCTTAAGCAGGTGCTCGCGAGCTACGGTTACAGCGAAATCCGTTTGCCGATTGTAGAGCAGACCCCGTTATTCAAACGCGCTATCGGTGAAGTGACCGACGTGGTTGAAAAAGAGATGTATACCTTTGAGGATCGCAACGGCGACAGCCTGACTCTGCGTCCTGAAGGCACCGCGGGCTGCGTGCGTGCCGGTATCGAACATGGTCTTCTGTACAATCAGGAACAGCGTTTGTGGTACATCGGGCCGATGTTCCGCCATGAACGTCCTCAAAAAGGGCGTTATCGCCAGTTTAACCAGTTGGGTGTTGAAGTCTTTGGCCTGAATGGCCCGGATATTGACGCCGAGCTTATCATGCTGACGGCTCGCTGGTGGCGCGCGCTGGGTATTGACCAGCATGTGAGCCTGGAGCTGAACTCTATCGGCTCGCTGGAGGCTCGTGCTAACTACCGCGATGCGCTGGTTGCTTTCCTGGAGCAGCATAAAGAGAAGCTGGACGAGGACTGTAAACGCCGCATGTACAGCAACCCGCTGCGCGTGCTGGACTCCAAAAATCAGGATGTTCAGGCTCTGCTGAACGATGCGCCTCAACTAGGCGATTACCTTGATGAAGAGTCCCGTGAGCACTTCGCCGGCCTGTGTCAGTTCCTGGATGCAGCAGGCATTGCTTACACCGTTAACCAGCGTCTGGTTCGCGGCCTGGACTACTACAACCGCACCGTGTTTGAGTGGGTGACGAACAGCCTGGGCTCTCAGGGCACCGTGTGTGCCGGTGGCCGCTACGATGGTCTGGTGGAACAGCTTGGCGGGCGCGCGGCGCCAGCGGTTGGCTTCGCTATGGGCCTCGAGCGCCTTGTTTTACTGGTTCAGGCGATTAATCCTGAATTTAAAGCAGAATCCGTTGTCGATATGTACCTGATCTCCTCGGGTCAGGGAACGCAGGGCGCGGCGATGCTGCTGGCTGAAAAGCTACGTGACCAGGTGCCGGCACTGAAATTGATGACTAACTACGGCGGCGGTAACTTCAAGAAGCAGTTCGCTCGTGCCGACAAGTGGGGCGCTCGCGTTGCACTGGTGCTGGGTGAAGATGAAGTCGCTAAAGGCGAAGTCGTGGTTAAGGATTTACGCACAGGTGAGCAACAAAACGTCGCGCAAGCTGACGCTGCCGCCCATCTGCAGGCGTTACTGGGTTAATCACCCGGTGATTATTCGTTAAGGAGAAGGACTGCGTGGAAGTTTACGAGAACGAAAACGATCAGATGGAAGCGGTAAAACGCTTCTTTGCGGAAAACGGCAAAGCGCTGGTAGTCGGGGTTGTGCTGGGTATCGGCGCTCTGGTGGGCTGGCGTTACTGGAACGGCCACCAGGACGACTCCATGCGTGAAGCATCCCTGGCTTACCAGAATGTGACCAGCGCGGTAAAAGCAGACCAGCCGCAGACGCTGGAAGCGGTCGAGAAATTTGCCGCTGACAACAAAAATACCTATGGCGCGCTGGCGGCATTAGAGCTGGCGCAGCAGTTTGTTGATAAAAACGAGCTGGATAAAGCAGCCACCCAGCTGCAAAACGGCCTTAGCAGTACCAAAGATGAGAACATGCAGGCGCTGATCAATCTGCGTCTGGCTCGCATTCAGATTCAGCAGAAACAGGCTGATGCTGCGCTGAAAACGCTGGATAGCGTAAAAGGCGAAGGCTGGGTAGCAATGGTTGCCGACCTGCGCGGCGAAGCGCTGCTCAGTAAAGGGGATAAGCAGGGTGCTCGTGATGCGTGGAGCAAAGGTTCACAAACCAATGCTTCTCCGGCCCTGCGTGAAATGATGCAGATGAAAATCAATAATTTGTCCAGCTAAGAGGGACCCGATGCAATTGCGTAAACTATTTGTGCCTGGGCTGCTCTCTTTGACGCTGCTCAGCGGCTGCTCCCTGTTCAGCGGCGAAGAAGATGTAGTTAAAATGTCTCCGCTGCCAACGGTAGAAAACCAGTTCACTCCGCAAAAAGCGTGGAGCACGTCCGTGGGTGATGGAATCGGTGATTTCTACTCTAACCTGCATCCGGCCTGGCAGGGCAGCACCATTTATGCTGCTGACCGCCGTGGTACTGTGAAAGCCGTGAACGCGGATGACGGTAAAGAAGAGTGGAAGGTCGATCTGTCTGAGAAAACCGGCTTCTTCTCCAGTAATATTCCGGCTCTGTTGTCCGGTGGCCTGACCGTTGACGGTGGCCACGTTTATGTCGGCAGCGAAAAAGCGAAAGTCTTCGCGCTGAATACCTCCGACGGCAGCATTGCCTGGCAGACAAAAGTGGCTGGCGAAGCACTTTCTCGCCCGGTGGTTAGCGACGGTGTTGTGCTGATTCATACCAGCAACGGTATGCTGCAGGCGCTGAACGAAGCCGACGGTGCGGTAAAATGGAGCGTAAACCTTGATATGCCTGCGCTGTCCCTGCGCGGTGAATCGGCGCCGGCAACTGCCTTTGGTGCCGCTATTGTCGGCGGTGATAACGGCCGCGTTAGCGCAGTGCTGATGCAGCAGGGCCAGCTTATCTGGCAGCAGCGTATCTCCCAGGCGACAGGTGCGACAGAAATTGACCGCCTGAGCGACGTTGATACAACGCCGGTTATCGTTAACGGCGTGGTTTACGCGCTGGCCTACAACGGTAACCTGACGGCGCTGGATCTGCGTTCCGGCCAGATCATGTGGAAACGTGAAATGGGCTCGGTGAATGACTTCATCGTGGACGGTAACCGCATTTACCTGGTGGATCAGAATGACCGCGTTGTGGCGCTGAACGTAGACGGCGGCGTGACGCTGTGGACGCAAAGCGATCTGCTGCACCGCAACCTGACCGCGCCAGTGCTGTACAATGGCTACCTGGTTGTTGGCGACAGCGAAGGCTACATGCACTGGATCAACAACGATGATGGGCGCTTTGTTGCCCAGCAGAAAGTGGACAGCTCCGGCTTCCAGACGACGCCAGTAGTTGCCAGCGACAAACTGCTTATCCAGGCAAAAGACGGCACGCTGTACGCCATCAAACGCTAAACTTGTCGGATAATCGTCACGTTTGAAACGGTTCCCTTAGTTCGGGAGCCGTTTTGGCTTTTTAAAAACAGCCGAAAATTGACGCTGTTTTACTAATAAATTTTGAGTAATGAGGCTTTTATAATGGTACCTGTGGTCGCGCTTGTTGGGCGCCCTAACGTCGGTAAATCGACCCTGTTTAACCGCTTAACGCGTACCCGCGATGCGCTGGTTGCGGATTTTCCGGGGCTGACTCGCGATCGCAAGTACGGTCGTGCGGAAGTCGAAGGCCGCGAGTTTATCTGTATTGATACCGGCGGTATCGATGGCACAGAAGATGGTGTGGAAACGCGTATGGCCGAGCAGTCGCTGCTGGCGATTGAAGAGGCAGATGTTGTGCTGTTCATGGTGGATGCGCGTGCCGGGCTGATGCCAGCCGATGAAGCTATCGCTCAGCACCTGCGCTCCCGTCAGAAGCCAACCTTCCTGGTGGCGAACAAGACCGATGGTCTTGACCCGGACCAGGCGGTGATTGACTTCTACTCTCTGGGCCTCGGCGAAATCCACCCGATTGCGGCTTCCCATGGCCGTGGCGTGACCAGCCTGCTGGAACACGTTCTGGTGCCGTGGATGGATGATATCGACCCGCGTGAGCAACCGGAAGAGATGGACGAAGACGAAGCCTACTGGGCTGCGTTTAACGCTAAAAACGGCATTGTTTCCGAAGACGAAGAGTTTGAGGAAGAAGAGGAGGAAGAAGCCTTCAACCCTCAGGATCTGCCGATTAAGCTCGCTATCGTTGGCCGCCCTAACGTAGGTAAGTCCACGCTAACTAACCGTATTCTCGGCGAAGAACGCGTTGTCGTTTATGACATGCCGGGCACCACCCGCGACAGCATCTACATCCCGATGGAGCGCGACGAGCGTGAATTCGTGCTGATTGATACCGCGGGCGTGCGTAAGCGTGGGAAAATCACCGACGCGGTTGAGAAGTTCTCGGTAATCAAAACCCTGCAGGCGATTGAAGACGCGAACGTTGTGCTGCTGGTTATTGACGCCCGCGAAGGTATTTCCGACCAGGATCTCTCGCTGCTGGGCTTCATCCTGAATAGTGGGCGCTCACTGGTTATCGTGGTCAACAAGTGGGATGGCCTGAGCAACGAAGTTCGCGAGCAGGTGAAAGAGACCCTGGACTTCCGCCTCGGCTTTATCGACTTTGCCCGCGTGCACTTTATCTCCGCTCTGCACGGCAGCGGCGTGGGTAACCTGTTCGAATCCGTTCGTGAAGCCTACGACAGCTCCACGCGCCGCGTAAGCACCGCGCTGCTGACCCGCATCATGAACATGGCGGCGGAAGACCATCAGCCGCCGTTGGTTCGCGGCCGTCGCGTTAAGCTCAAATACGCGCACGCCGGGGGCTATAACCCGCCAATCGTAGTGATTCACGGCAACCAGGTGAAAGACCTGCCGGACTCCTACAAACGTTATCTGATGAACTACTTCCGCAAATCGCTGGACGTCATGGGTACGCCAATCCGTATTCAGTTCAAAGAAGGGGAGAACCCGTTCGCCGGGAAACGTAACACCCTGACGCCAAACCAGATGCGTAAACGTAAGCGTCTGATTAAGCATATCAAAAAGGGCAAATAAGCCCTGATTGATTGCCGATGTGCTCCCCGCCAGAAGGGGAGCTCATTGGTTTAAAGGTTAAACTGCCAGCGCGGGCATTTGGCTGGCAAGCCCTGCCAGTAAAGTGTCTGAACTCGCCACCGCACCAAAAATCCCGCCCTGCATATGAATCATGCTCAGCGCCGCTTCGTGATGCTTTAATTCCGTGGCAGCACAGCAGTCGGTCAGTACCAGGCATTCAAAACCTCGGTCGTTGGCTTCACGTAGCGTGGTGTGCACGCACACATCCGTCGTAATACCGCTCAGAATCAGGTTGCGGATCCCCCGACTGCGCAGGATCAGCTCTAAATCGGTGGCGTAAAACGACCCTTTGCCCGGCTTATCAATAATCACTTCCCCCTCAAGCGGGGCCAGCTCCGGAATGATTTCCCAGCCCGGCTCTCCACGCACCAGAATGCGGCCGCATGGCCCCTCCGCGCCGATTTCTGCGTGCATACGTTTTGAACGCCAGCGCTTATTCGCCGGCAGATCGCTTAAGTCCGGGCGATGCCCCTCGCGGGTATGAATAATGGGGAAGCCCAGTTCGCGCATCCGGGCCAGCACGCGCTGGAGCGGTTTTATCGGCGCGCGCGTGAGCGCAATGTCATAGCCCATGCAGTCGACATAGCCGCCTTTGCCGCAGAAGTCGGTCTGCATATCGATAACGATCAGCGCGGTGTCGCTGGCGCTGTAGTGGCCATCAAATGGCCAGGCATAAGGCGTTGAGCTAAGGGTGTAATCAGGCATTTTTTCCCTCCATGGCGTTCGCCGGAGCTTCGCTTTTGATTTTCAAAATCAGGGTGTAACTGATGGCCGCTGTCACCAGGCCAATGACCGCTTCGCCAAACTGTGGGAACAGCAGGTGAGCTACAACGGCGCACAGGCTGCCGATAGCCCAGGCCGCAAAGGCGCTGCCGCGCACATGGCTTGTTTGACGGTTCTGGCTAAATTTGGCCATAAAGATCAAATCAACAATCATCACCGCGCCAAACGGCGGCACGACGATGCCGAGCAGGCTCAGCCATTCAAGGAAATAAGACCACACGCCCGCTAACGCCAGCGCACCGCCCACCACGCCCAAAATAAGCGTCCAGAGCCGCATTTTGCTGTGGAACAGATGGCTGTAGCCCACGGCACCGTTGTAGAGGCAGTGGGTGCACACGGAGCCAAGGTTAATAAACACAAACAGGCAGGCGATGGCCGACAGAATTTCTCCGTGCCCCATCAGGATCGGCAGGAAGTTACCGCCGTTGGTCGCCGGATCAACGCCCGCGCCAACCGCGACGATAACCACGCCGAAGAGATAAGAAATGACGTTGGCGACGGGAAATGCCGAGAACGCGGCAATCACGGCAGATTTCCCATTTTTTGACCAGCGGGTGAAATCTGCGGTCATGGTGCCTGAATCTGCAAAGCCAGCAACCACCATAGTGACGGCAGTGCCCATACTCATTGTGCCCACGGCGGCAGGGCTGCCTTGCCACTGAAGGACGGCGCTGAAATCATGCTGCTGGCTAATCAACCACAGCGCCACCAGACCAAGTACCACAAAGAGCGGAGCGGCAATCATCCCCAGAATCGACAGGGCACGCACGCCCAGGAACGTCACACCGGTGTAGAGCACGATGGCGAACGCCGTCACCGCAAGCGTATTCCAGCCGAAAGTCTCGTTAATTACCGTCCCGGTAAGGCCAGTCTGGAAGGCGTACCAGCCAATCACCACGGTGGAAAGAAAACCAGAAACCAAAATGTAGCCTTTGGTGCCGAAGGTTCGTTTGGCCTGCAGGGCGAAATTCATGCCCGTCTGCCCGGCAAACCAGCTCAGGGAACCCACATAGGCAAACAGCACCAGGTTGCCGAGCAGAATGGCGATGATCGCCGGCCAGAAGCCTAACGACCAGGTAATAATGCCGCCAAACAGCGCGTTGGTGAGGATCATCGGGAAGCCAAACCACACCGCTGAGACGGATCCTGTGGAGTGACGATGGCTAAGCGGCACGGGTTCGTGCTCAAATTCCTGCTCCAGGGCAGGGGATGGTTTCTTATTCATGGAGAACTCCAAATGAAGCAGGGCTGATGTGATCCCATGGTTGAATGCGCTCAAAGGCGGCGCTTGCCGCGAGCACCAGGCCATCATCCAGGTGACGACCCACGATTTGTAGCCCGACAGGCAGCCCGTTCGCGGTAAAACCTGCGGGAACCGAAGCGGCAGGCTGGCCGGTAAAGTTGAACGGGAAGCAGAACGAGAGCCAGTGGTCGCTTCTGACCATGCGCCCGTCGATGATCTCCGGACCCTGCATGTGGAGCGGAAACGGCGGCACGGCCAGCGTGGGTGAGAGCAGCAGGTCATAGCGCTGCATAAAACGCCAAAGCTGATTGCAGATTTTTTTACGCTGCGTGTTCGCGTCGGTGAAGGTTTCGGCGCGCCATTCATGCTGCAGCATCGCGCTGAGATGAGGCGACATTCGCGGTCCCAGTTCGGCCTGCATTTGGCGCATACCTGTCAGGTCACTCTCAAAGGCAACAAGGGCGGCAAATGTTCTGGCTTCATCGGCAATGCCGGGGTCAACTTCCTCCAGTTCGGCGCCCAATTCACGCGCAAAACGATGCGCCGCTGCCGTCGTTAACCAGCGAACTTCGCTGTCTACCGCCACGTAGCCAAAATCGGCGCTAAAGGCGATGCGCAGGCCGCTTAAGGGCTTATCTAACGAGGCCAGCCAGTCGACGTCAGAGCAGGGAATTGAGTGGCGGTCTCGCATATCCGGGCCAGCCAGCAGCGACATCATCAGCGCAGCGTCCCGCACGGTGCGGGTCATCGGGCCAATATGTTCCAGAGACTCCCAGCTGGAAACGCCAGGATAACGGTCGTCGCGGCAGCCAGGCCAAAGCGGCACGCGGCCCATAGACGCTTTCAGACCATAGACGCCGCAGTGGGCGGCCGGAATGCGAACCGAACCCCCGCCGTCGCTGCCTAGCGCAATCGGGCACATCCTGGCGGCGAGCGCGGCGCCGGAGCCTGCGCTGGAGCCGCCTGGTGTTTTACTGCGATCCCAGGGGTTGCGCGGGGAAGGAAACAGAGGATTGTGCCCCACGCCGCTGTAGCCAAATTCGGGTGCGGTAGTTTTACCCAGCAGAATGGCATCTGCCGCCAGGAGCCGCTCCACGGCGATATCGTCTTCTTCCGGCACAAAGTCCTGGTAGGCGGCAGATCCTGAGGTGGTTCTCACCCCGGCGGTACAAATCAGGTCTTTCACTGCCAGAGGCACCCCGGCCAGCGCGCCTAATGGCTGACCGCTGGCACGCTTAGCATCGACGGCGTCCGCCTGTGCCAGAGCAAGCTCCGGCGTTGGGGTACAAAACGCCTGAATCAGGGGCTCACGCGCCTGCTGACGGTCAATGGCTGCCTGAGTAACTTCCCGGGCGGAAACCTCACCACAGCGAATCAGGGCGGCCAGCGCCGTGGCATCTTTATCTAACAGTTCATCAAACATGAATGTGTGCTCCCCGGTTAACCGCATACAGGGGATGATTCAATTATCGTGCCAATGGCTTCAGGAAATTGAAGATTCAGCCGCAGCGCGGCCTGGGATACCAGTCTGAATACAAGCGAGAACCCATGAGGGAACAGGCTGGGCAAGAACGGTGCATTAATGCGCCAGGTTTGCCCGTCTTTTGCACAGGGGCGAAATGAATCCATCTTAACGTGATGGGTATATAATGGGGCTCATTCATGAATTAGCGGGAGGGAAGAAGGATGATTAATTGCCCGACGTGTAAAAACGAACTGAGCCAAACGGACGGGGGAGCGCACTGTAATCTCTGTGACATAGAGGTTCATCTGGAAGCGCTTTGCCCGGACTGCCATAAGCCGTTGCAGGTGCTGAAGGCGTGTGGGGCGGTGGATTATTTCTGCCAGAACGGCCACGGACTGATTTCTAAAAAGCGCGTGGAGTTCGTTCCCGCCGCGCGCTGAGTGGTTTATTCGCTTTTCGCCGCAGGCTTACGCTTACGCGGCGCTTTCACCGGTTGAATGCCGGTTACCTGACTTTCAACCCAGCCGTCATCCAGGCGCGTGGTTAACGTGTCCCCGGACTTCACCTGCTTAGTTTTCTTCAGCAATTTGCCGTCTTCGGCGGTGGTGACGCTGTAGCCGCGAGCGAGCGTCGCCAGCGGACTAACGGCTTCCAGTTGGGCGAGCGCGGTGCCAAAGCGTTGTTTAGTCTGGCTGAGCTGAGCGCTTACTAACTGTGACAGGCGGTATTCCAGCTGCTGCAGGCGGGACTGAGCGCGGTGAATACGCGGCTGAGGCTGCTGCTGGTTAAGGCGCTGACCGAGGCGCAACTGCTGCTGACTCGCCCGGCGCATTTTGCCGTCCATGGCCACGGTCAGGCGCTGGCGCAGGCGTTCAAGGGCGGTTTGCTGGCGGGCTAAACGTAGCTGAGGGTGCTGCTGCTGGAGGCGGTGGTGCAACTGGGTAAAACGTCGTGAGCGCTGGGCGAGGTAATAGTCCATCGCCATTTCCATACGCTGCTGCTGAGCCTGGAGCTGGCGCAGAAGTTCGAGCTGATTACGGCTGACGATTTCGGCAGCGGCGGACGGCGTCGGGGCACGTAAATCAGCGACAAAATCGGCGATAGTGACGTCAGTTTCATGCCCTACGGCGCTAACAACCGGGATCTTGCTTGCAAAAATCGCCCGCGCAACCCGTTCATCGTTAAAGCTCCACAGATCTTCCAGCGAGCCGCCGCCGCGCCCGACAATCAGCACGTCACACTCGTGGCGCAGATTGGCAAGCTCGATGGCGCGCACGATTTGCAGCGGGGCGTCTGCGCCCTGAACGGCAGTCGGATAAATAATGACCGGCAGGGACGGGTCGCGACGCTGTAAAACGTGCAGCACATCGTGCAGGGCCGCGCCGGTTTTAGAGGTGATGACGCCGACCTGGCGAGCCGGAGCGGGCAGGGCCTGCTTGTGTAACGGGTCAAAAAGCCCTTCAGCGCTCAGTTTCTGCTTGAGCTGCTCGTACTGCTGCTGCAGCAGTCCTTCACCGGCGGGCTGCATGCTTTCGACAATGATCTGGTAGTCGCCGCGCGGCTCGTAAAGGGTGATGTTAGCGCGCACTAACACCTGCTGCCCGTGCTGCGGGCGGAAGGTCACGCGGCGGTTGCTGTTGCGGAACATCGCGCAGCGCACCTGAGCGGTATCGTCTTTTAGCGTGAAGTACCAGTGGCCCGAAGAGGGCTGGCTGAAGTTAGAGATTTCACCGCTGATCCAGACTTGCCCCATTTCCTGCTCAAGCAGCAAACGCACCGTCTGATTCAGGCGAGAAACGGTAAAAATTGAGGGGGAATTTTGTATCGACATGTGAGCTGGATCAAATTCTAAATCAGCAGGTTATTAGGTCGATACTACCTTCCGTTTCACTATTAGCAAGGAGTTTTGCGAAAAAAGTGTGGATGCAATCGCTTACGCTCTGTATAATGCCGCGGCAATATTTTATCTGTTCTCATTCACCCCCAGGTTGAGATATTGCCATGCTACGTATCGCTAAAGAAGCACTGACGTTTGACGACGTTCTCCTCGTTCCCGCTCATTCCACCGTTCTGCCGAACACGGCCGACCTCAGCACTCAGCTGACCAAAACTATTCGTCTGAATATCCCTATGCTGTCCGCAGCGATGGATACCGTGACGGAAGCGCGTCTGGCTATCGCTCTGGCGCAGGAAGGTGGCCTTGGTTTCATTCACAAAAACATGTCCATTGAGCGCCAGGCTGAAGAAGTTAAGCGCGTGAAGAAACACGAAAGTGGTGTGGTAACTGACCCGCAAACCGTGCTGCCAACCACCACCCTGCGTGAAGTGAAAGAATTAACCGAGCGTAACGGCTTTGCCGGTTACCCGGTCGTGACCGAAGACAACGAGCTGGTGGGCATCATCACCGGCCGTGACGTGCGCTTCGTGACCGATCTGAGCCAGCCAGTTAGCGTGTACATGACCCCGAAAGAGCGTCTGGTTACCGTTAAAGAAGGCGAAGCGCGCGACGTCGTACTGTCTAAAATGCACGAAAAGCGCGTTGAAAAGGCGCTGGTTGTGGACGCGGGCTTCCACCTGCGCGGCATGATCACCGTGAAAGACTTCCAGAAAGCAGAGCGTAAACCTAACGCCTGTAAAGATGAGCAGGGCCGTCTGCGCGTTGGGGCTGCGGTTGGCGCAGGCGCAGGCAATGAAGAGCGTGTTGATGCTCTGGTCGCCGCTGGCGTTGATATTCTGCTGATTGACTCCTCTCACGGCCACTCCGAAGGCGTTCTGCAACGTATTCGTGAAACCCGTGCTAAGTATCCTGACCTGCAAATCATCGGCGGTAACGTAGCAACCGCCGCTGGCGCTCGCGCCCTGGCTGAAGCAGGCTGCAGCGCGGTTAAGGTCGGTATCGGGCCTGGCTCCATCTGTACCACGCGTATCGTCACTGGCGTAGGCGTGCCGCAGATAACCGCCGTGGCTGACGCGGTTGAAGCGCTGGAAGGCACCGGTATTCCGGTCATCGCCGACGGCGGGATCCGTTTCTCCGGCGACATCGCTAAAGCCATCGCCGCTGGCGCAGCTGCTGTCATGGTTGGCGGCATGCTGGCAGGCACCGAAGAATCTCCGGGCGAAATCGAACTCTACCAGGGCCGTGCGTTTAAATCCTATCGCGGCATGGGTTCTCTGGGCGCGATGTCCAAAGGCTCTTCTGACCGTTACTTCCAGACCGACAACGCTGCGGACAAACTGGTGCCGGAAGGTATCGAAGGCCGCGTGGCGTATAAAGGCCGTCTGAAAGAGATCGTTCACCAGCAAATGGGCGGCCTGCGTTCCTGCATGGGCCTGACCGGCTGTGGTACTATCGATGCTCTGCGCACCAAAGCAGAATTCGTACGTATCAGCGGCGCGGGCATCCAGGAAAGCCACGTTCACGACGTGACTATCACCAAAGAGTCCCCGAACTACCGTATGGGTTCTTAATATTTATGCACCCGGCTTTATGCCGGGTGTTTTTGTTTTGTATCACTTGCCTCGGAATTAACGTCAATGACGGAAAACATTCATAAACATCGCATTCTGATCCTCGACTTCGGTTCTCAGTATACTCAGCTGGTGGCGCGCCGCGTCCGTGAGCTGGGCGTGTACTGCGAACTGTGGGCCTGGGATGTTACCGAAGCTCAAATTCGTGAGTTCAACCCAAGCGGTATCATCCTTTCCGGTGGCCCGGAAAGCACCACCGAAGAAAACAGCCCGCGTGCGCCTGAGTATGTGTTCGAAGCCGGCGTGCCGGTGTTCGGCGTTTGCTATGGCATGCAGACCATGGCGATGCAGCTGGGCGGCCACGTTGAAAGCTCCAACGAACGTGAATTTGGCTACGCGCAGGTTGAAGTGAAAACCGACAGCGCGCTGGTTCGCGGCATCGAAGACTCCCTGAGCGCTGCCGGTAAGCCGCTGCTGGACGTCTGGATGAGCCACGGCGACAAAGTCACCGCTATCCCGTCCGACTTCGTGACCGTTGCCAGCACCGAAACCTGTCCGTTTGCCATTATGGCCAACGAAGAAAAACGCTTCTACGGCGTGCAGTTCCACCCGGAAGTGACCCACACCCGTCAGGGCCAGCGTCTGCTGGAGCGTTTTGTGCTGGAAATCTGCGGCTGCGAAGCGCTGTGGACCCCGGCCAAAATCATCGAAGACGCCATCGTCCGCATCCGCGAGCAGGTGGGTGACGACAAAGTTATCCTTGGCCTGTCCGGCGGCGTTGACTCCTCCGTGACCGCGATGCTGCTGCACCGCGCTATCGGTAAAAATCTGACCTGCGTGTTCGTGGACAACGGCCTGCTGCGCCTGAACGAAGCTCAGCAGGTGATGGACATGTTCGGCGACCACTTCGGCCTGAACATCGTTCACGTTGAAGGCGAAAACCGCTTCCTGACCGCGCTGGCGGGCGAGAACGACCCGGAAGCCAAGCGTAAGATCATCGGCCGCGTCTTCGTGGAAGTGTTCGACGAAGAAGCGCTGAAGCTGGAAGACGTTAAATGGCTGGCGCAGGGCACCATCTATCCTGACGTTATTGAGTCTGCGGCCTCCGCGACCGGGAAAGCGCACGTCATCAAATCTCACCACAACGTGGGCGGCCTGCCGAAAGAGATGAAGATGGGGCTGGTTGAGCCGCTGCGTGAGCTGTTCAAAGACGAAGTGCGTAAGATTGGCCTCGAGCTGGGCCTGCCGTACGACATGCTTTACCGCCACCCGTTCCCGGGCCCAGGCCTCGGTGTTCGCGTGCTGGGTGAAGTGAAGAAAGAGTACTGCGACCTGCTGCGCCGCGCCGACGCTATCTTCATTGAAGAGCTGCACAAAGCCGATCTGTACAACAAAGTGAGCCAGGCGTTCACCGTGTTCCTGCCGGTTCGTTCCGTGGGCGTAATGGGCGATGGCCGCAAGTATGACTGGGTTGTTTCCCTGCGTGCGGTAGAAACCATCGACTTCATGACCGCGCACTGGGCGCACCTGCCGTATGACTTCCTCGGCCGCGTGTCCAACCGCATCATCAACGAAGTGAACGGCATCTCCCGCGTGGTTTACGATATCTCCGGTAAGCCACCGGCGACGATTGAGTGGGAATAAGTTTTTAGCGCAGACTAAAAACCGCTAGCTTCAAAAGTCGCCAGTAAAATCGAAGGATTTTCTGGCGATTTTTTTATTTCTCGCATATTAAAACCTCGCCGTAATCATGCCCCTAACTACCTCCTGAGTTTAAGAACCTACGCATGTGGCTCATAGCTTGTGGAGTACGCAGAAAACAACGACTTTTTTAAGATGCAATAAGTACAAAGCCTTTGTTCTCTGGCGGTGACTGTTGCTCAGGGGTTTTATTCTTCAGGCGGGTAAACATAATCCCAACGAAAATATCCGCATAGCTTGAAAGCGTCATCACTCGCGAGAGATTCTTTTTTCGATTTGACATAGTTTGGCGGCGGACAAGTGACGTTGCGCAACCAATATCCAGGTTGTTCAATGCCTTCTAAAGTGGCCATTTCCTTTGCCAGGGGATTGAGTTCGCTTAGAGAGAAATAAATAAACTCGCCAATCGATATCTTTATCCATTCCTCAGGTGATTGATCTGCTTTTAACGGCGAGGCATGTAAAGGGGATTTGGCTAATTCAACGAAGTCATGTATTTGTTTCATCGACCAGCCACAGAACTCAAGTGCTGGTTTTTCACAAAGGAAAATGTCGAATAACGTTTCCCGTGTATGGTCTGGCGGCGGGGAATACCGTTCAGCAAAATGAACTTCGTCCTGCTCTATAGCATGGAGAAGATAGGCCGCAACGAGGGATTCAAGGTTATGAAGGACAAGCGCAGGATGTTCTCCCGCTCCGCCCCCAATGATAAGATTGGCCGGAGAACAGGAAAAATAATAGCTTCCCCATGATTCCCCTTCCACGGTTTCGAGAGGATGATAAACAGGAAGCCCATTGAAGAAACCAACGAGCTCATGTTTGATTGAATCGATGTAGCTCATAATGAATTGCTTTGTCCTTATTTATTGCCGCCAATAAGCCTCTGATTCGCTCACTACGGCCTGAGTGTGCCAGTGATTTGCAGCGCGAAGCTTATCTGCTGCCTGTGTATCATTGGTATTTAATGGCCGCCAGTCAGAGGCACGGTAATAACCCGAAGCTAAATTTAGAGGCAGAGGGTATTTTTTTAGTGCATCGGTTTGTGCATCTGCAAGTGAAATTTTATTCGCCCCACCTGCAGAAGTCGGGTTTGCGAGCTGTACGCCATCATCTTCCCAGCCACAGACAGAGCAAATCTCGAATGAGCCATAATACTCTTCAAATGTTAAAAAGCCGCAGCAGGGGCAGGGGATATCAATCATGAAATTTATCTACATAATATTTATTGGGCTTCAAATATAGAGCTTCGTTGTGCTTGTGTTGTACAGATCTTTTAACTTATTCACTCTCAGCGTCATACAGCTTCTGGCAGTGCTGGATGGTGTCTATATTTTCCAGCGTCCAGTTAAACAGGCGTGAGAAAGGCTCCTGCAGGGATTGTCCTAGCGGCGTCAGAGAATATTCCACGCCGAGCACCCGGCCATCCAGCACTTTGCGTTTGACCATGCCGTTGCGCTCCAGCTTGCGCAGCGTCTGCGTCAGGACTCGCTGCGTCACACCATCCAGTCTTCGCTTAATGGCGTTAAAACGCTGCGGCTCTCGCAGCACTTCCAGCACCATCATTGACCACTTATCGGCTATCTGATCGAGCACGATACGGCTTGGGCAGTCTGCCCGGTAAACAAGGTCACTCTTGCTCATAGGTATCCTCCAGCATCCCTGGGATGTTTAAGGTGCGTAATTGACGCCAGGTATCCAAAATATACTATCCGGGGGAGGGCGAAAATACGACCTCACTCTTTCCAGATGATAAAGGAAACCCCGATGATAAAGACAAATTACAGCAAGCTTCTGATCTCTCAGCGTAATGGTGTGTTGACGGTGACGATTAATAATCCGCCGGTGAATGTTCTTGATGTCGCGCTCATGTCCGAGCTCACTCACGTTCTGCTGTCGGTGCGAAACGATCCGGCTGTCCATGTTTTGGTTTTTGACAGTGCCATTCCCGAATTCTTTATCGCCCATGTGGATATGACGCTGATTGATGAGCCTCACGCCTTTGATGAACTGGCGAATGCTGCTCCTGATGGGCTTAATCCTTTCCAGGCTTTGGGCGAACTTCTACGTAGCCAGCCGCAGGTTACCCTCGTTAAGCTGGCTGGCCTGGCCCGAGGTGGTGGCGCAGAGTTTGTTGCCGCCGCGGATATGGCATTTGCCGCAGAAAAGCGAGCAGGGCTGGCTCAGTGTGAAGCGTTGATGGGGATCGTTCCAGGCGGCGGGGCGACGCAATATCTGTTGGACAGAATGACGCGAGGGAGGGCGCTTGAAGTGGTGCTGGGGGCGGAGCTTATTGAGGCCAAACTGGCGGAGCGATATGGCTGGATCAACCGGGCATTACCTGATGATGACCTGGACTCGTTTGTTGAGAGACTGGCGAACAACATTGCCAGCCTGCCTGAAGGCGTGATTCAGGCGGCGAAAAAAGCTATCCCGGCTTCCGATCTTCGGGAAGGGTTCCACCGCGAACACGATGCCTGGGCTGGACTCTTCGCCCGGCCTGCGGCAGAGAGGTTGATCCGGGGCGGGCTGAAGGCCGGAGCGCAAACCGTTGAGGGAGAAACAAGGCTCGAAAGCCTGCTGCGCGACCTCAATGCCTGACTCAAAAGCCCGCTATATAAATCCCGATTGATCTGCTAAAACATCTGGCGGCCTGACTACGGCAAAAGTTAAACAAGATTGAGGTAACGAGCACCATGAATAAAGCAGATCATCTCCAGGCGGTCACGGCCAAGGCCAGAGCAATCATGGCCCGGAACAATATTGAGGCTTTGGTGGTGACCACCCCGGACAACTTTTGCCATGTCACCGGGTTTGCCAGTTTCTTTATGTACACCTTCCGCCACACCGGCGCGGCGCTGGCGGTCATTTTCCGGGATGAAAAGCTGCCATCTTTGGTTGTGATGAACGAGTTCGAGGCGGCTGGCCTGCAGTTTGAGCTGGCGAATTATGAGCTGAAGACCTTCCCGGTTTGGGTGGATGTCGATGAGCCTTTCAACCCGCAGCGGGTAGTGAAAGAACGGCCGATTGGCCCACCGGTTGAGGCGGTTTTCACGCTGCTCAAGTCCGCATTGGCGGATGCTGGCGTGCTGGATAAAAACATCGCTATCGAGCTGAATGCGATGAGCAATGGCGGCAAGCAGGTGCTGGATAAGGCGATCCCGAATTTACGGCTGGTGGACTCCACGGCAATCTTCAATGAGCTACGAATGGTCAAAAGCCCGTGGGAGATAGCCTTCTTGCGTAAAAGTGCGCAGGTAACCGAGTATGGCATCAGTGAAGCCTTTAAGGTGATTGGTGAGGGATGTTCGGCGTGGGATCTCACCGCCGCCTATAAAGCAGCCATTATGCAGCACCCGGAAACGAACCTTTCGCGCTTCCATTTGATCTCGGTAGGGGATGACTTTGCCCCTAAATTAATCCCGAGTCGTGACCCCGTTAAACCGGGGGATTTAATCAAATTTGACTGCGGCGTGGATGTCGCCGGATACGGCGCGGATTTGGCGCGTACCGTGGTGTTCGGGCAGCCAACGGCCATGGCGGAGCGAATCTACCAAACCATTTTGCAGGGCCACGAGCACATGCTCGGCCTGATTGGCCCGGGCGTGAAGCTCAGTCATGTGTTTAACGACACGATGAGTAAAATCAAAGCCAATGGCTTACCGCACTATAACCGGGGTCATCTAGGGCATGGGGACGGGCTGTTCTTAGGCCTGGAAGAGGCGCCTTTCGTGAGCGCGGCGGCAACCGAAACCTTTGAACCGGGCATGGTCTTTAGCGTGGAAACGCCTTACTACGGCATCGGCGTCGGGGCTATCATGCTGGAAGATATGTTGCTCATCACCGACGATGGCTATGAATTGTTTAGCCAGTTACCCAGAACGTTACGGCGTTTTGAGTAAGCTTAATCGGGGGCAGTAAGATGCCCCCTTTATTTTCGCTTAGCCATGGGCCTCAGCTAAAAAACGCCAGCTTCACCGCAAATATCGCCAGGAACAGGCCGGTGGCTTTCCCCAGCAGATAAACCATGCCCGGCCGCGACCGCACTTTCTCGGCAAGCGAAGTCGTCAGGAATATCATTATCGAACAGTAGATAAAGGTCAGCACGGCCGCCGTGCCAGCCAGAATAGCGAACGTCGGGATCCCCAGGCTGCGCGCAGGGTCGATAAACAGCGGCAGGAACATTACGTAAAACAGAATGGGTTTGGGGTTCATCAGGGTGATGACCATGCCCTGTAAAAACGGTGTTCTTTTGCCGGTCACCGGCGGCGGCGGCGCGCTGGTTTTGGCCTTCAGCAGCAGCTGTGCGCCCATCCACAGCAGGTAAGCGGCACCCAGCCATTTAATGACCTGAAAAACGTGAGGCGAGGATTCCAGCAGCGCCGCCACGCCAGCAATGGCAAGCCACAGCAGCACCTGGTCACCCAGCAATATCCCCATCAGGCAGAGATAGCCGCTTCGCGCCCCGCCTTTGCTGGCGCTGGTGATCAGGATCAGATTGCCGGGGCCGGGAATGATTAACAGCAGGATGAAAGAGACGACAAAGGTGCCGTAATGGATGATGCCGGGCATGCTCAGGTTTTCCTTAAAAGTGCTTGGTTCGGGTGGTGCATTCTTGCTTTTATGCGCCGTACTGGCTGGCTTTATGATGGAAAGGAAGGCCGGTAGGCGGCAACCGAAAACCGTGATATGTTTTCCTTATCTATGAAGAAATTCGATTTGTCGAAACACGTCACGTCCAATAACTGACTGAAAATATGGCCGGAATAAAGCTAAATCAGCTGGAAATGCTGATAGCCGCAGTTGAAAACAATGGTTTTAGCGCCGCAGCCGCAGCATTGGGCTGTACGCAGTCGCGCATCAGCCACGCCATTGCCGAGCTGGAGCAGCACCTGAACGTGCGCCTGCTGCATCGCTCGCGCAGCGGCTGTATTCCGACTGCCGCCTGCACGCAAATCCTCAAAGATGCTAAAAAAATCATGCAGCTGCTGGACGGCATTGAACAGACGGCGGCCGAAGCGCCACAGCTTGCCGGGCGTGTGCGGGTGGCCTGTTTCCGCAGCGCGACGGCTAACCTGCTGCCGCCTTATTTTGAAGCGCTGGCCACGGCCTTGCCCGATATCCATCTGGATATCGATGACGGCGCGACGGAATACCATCACCTCAACGACGCGGTGGTATCCGGGCGGGCGGATATCGGTATTACCATTCAGGGCTACCCGGATTCGCTGCACGGCGTGCCGTACATCAGCGATCCTTACGTGCTGATGCTGCCCCGCAGCTTCCGCCTGCGGCAGCCTTTTAGCTGGCATCAACTGGAAAACCTGCCATTTATCCAGCCGAATGCGAACACGCTGAGCCCCGCCGTGGAGCGCTGTCGTGAGATGGGGCTGCGTAATGAGGTGGTGCATAAGCTGGCCAGCGACAGCGGGATTGTCGGGCTGGTGAATCAGGGCCTGGGGTTCTCCATTATGCCGTGGCTTTCGGTGCTGCCGGTGCCGGAAAATATGCGCATTCTGGATTTACCCCAGCCGCTGCGCCGCCATCTGTTCATCGTCACCCGCCCAGAGCTGCGCCACGACAAAGTGATCGCCACGCTGATTAACTTCCTGCGCGACAAGGCGCTGATCCGCACGACCAGCGTCTGGCGTTCAGGCATGCTGGCGTTCGATTACTGAGCGGCGTTGGCCAGGCGCTGTTGAAGTCTCGCAAGATCCGGCAAAAACCAGCAGCTTTTGCCCCGATTGCATTCCACGATCAGCGCTTCGAGCGCCTGGCTCTTACTTTGCCAGGGCCCAACGTCCCCGAGGATCGCCACCCCAAGCCGGTAATTCACCAGCTTTTGTAGCCACAGGCCCGCTACGCCGGTACGCAAATCGAAAAAGCTACCAGGCAGCCGCGCGACGGGGATCGCGATCCACTCCGCCTGTACCTCAATGGCCTGGCTGATGCCTTCCCGCATCGCGTCGTCATCAAACGGGGCGCCTTGCTCAGTAAAACGGAGCACTCTGGTTTTCCCTGCCTGAATAATTTCTTCTGCCACAGTTTCGACTCCTCTGTTTTATGCCAGCCACTGGCTGGTCAACGAAATGGCCTGAGTGTCAAAGTCGATGCGCATCCGCACGCCGAGCGGGAGCGTCAGCATTGGGTGCGTATGGCAGCAGTCGAAATCGGAGACAATGGGGATCTCGCGGCCATTCAGCACTTCCCTCAGGATTTGTAGCGGCGTTTTTCCGCTGCCCTGGTCGTCAAACAGCTCGTGTCTGCCGAGCACAATGGCGGCGATGCGGTCGAACACGCCGCACAGCAAAAGATGGGCAAACTCTCGCTCCAGCTCCGCCGCGCTGTGCAGGCTATCCTCAATAAACAGAATATCGCCCCGGTTGATATCGGGCATGTATTCGCTGCCCCAGATGCCGTAAAGCGTATTCAGGTTGCCGCCGATGACGCGGCCTTCTACCTTGCCTGCGCCCTCGAAGCACCAGCCACCCGGCTGCAAGATTTTTGCCCGGGACTGCGTTTCCCAGTCGATCATCTCCTCGGTCCATGCTGCGGGCTGGCTGAGCGTGTACGGCAGCGCCTGTGGTCGGCTGAGGACATCGAGGAAATAGTCAAACGTGCTGTCGACCAGCGGAGGTAACTCACCCAAAGACGCTACCACCACCGGGCCATAAAAGGTAATCAGCCCGGTTCTCTGATAGATGCCCACCAGCAGCGCGGTCACGTCCGAATAGCCGATGATGATTTTGGGATCTTTCATCAGCTGTGCGTAGTCGATATATGGCAGCAGCGAGTTGCTGTTTAAGCCGCCGATGGCCGAAATAATGCAGCGCACTCTGGGGTCATGTAAAAGGGCATTAAACTCATCCGCCCGCTCGCGAATGGAGCCAGAACGCCAGAAATCCTTTTTGCCCGTCAGGCTGCCTTCCCTCAGACAAAACCCCTGCGACTCGATAAAAGCTTTCGCCCTTTGGTAGCGCTGTGGCGCAAAGGCGGTAGCCGCCGATGAGGGGGAAAACACGGCGATCGTATCTCCCGCCGTTAAAGGGCGAGCATAAATCTGGGGCATAGCGGCTTCTCCCTGTGGGTCAGTCAGCGGCTGGTAGTCGCCGGGAAAACAAACTCAAACTCTTCCTGTTCAAATTCATCGGGCGCTTCCCACAGGCTGCTGGCGATGTCAAAAATCTCGTCCGACACTACCATCGAGAATGTTTCCCCTTGCTCGGTATTGCGGCGCTGTACGCGCTCGCGGCGAACGTTTTTAGGTGCATCAAGGACGTGTACGCAAAACGGGATGCCTTCTGCCTGAAGCCGGCGGAGCAGGGCGAGCCTTGGGCCTTGCTGAATTAACCCCAGCTCCAGCGCAATGCTGTTGGTGGCAAGCACCGTGCGGGCATAGCTCAGGATAAGCTCGATAAGCCGGTCTTTGCGCTCTACGTACCAGGGCACAAAATTCCCGGCCGGGCGATCGGGGCTATAGAGCCGCACGAACCACTCATCCAGCGCGATATGGGTAAAACCGTCGCTTTTGGCCAGGGCTTTAGCGTAGGTCGATTTACCCGCGCCAACCGGGCCTTCAATAAAGTGTATTTGGTTCATTGGATAAGTTTTCTGTAGGGGGAATTATCAGGCGCGTTTTAGCGCGTATTCACCGATAGTAGCGTGAGGAACAGCTTTTAAATAGCTACCTTATTTGTTGTTTTTATATGAAATAACCCGATGATTGCTGATAGTTATTTTCTGGCAATTCTTAGCATCATGTTGAATTTGTGAACGCTTTTGACTCTGCAATACTCCCCCGACGTGTGCTGAAACGTATAAGCCCGAAGGGCAAAATTGCGCGGTATGAGGAAGTGCAGAAGCATCATGATTCAACTAGAAAATATCAATAAGATCTATCCGGGCAATGTGCAGCACGCGATCAACTCGCTGAATATGACCATCAACGAAGGGGAGTTTTGCACCTTTGTTGGCCCCAGCGGCTGCGGGAAAACCACCACGCTGCGAATGATCAACCGGCTGGATATTCCGGACAGCGGCGAGGTCTACATTCAGGGCCAGCCGCTCTCCAGCGCCGACATCATTCAGGTGCGCCGTAAAATAGGCTTTGTGATGCAAAGCCCTGCGCTGTTTCCTCATCGCACCGTCGCGGAAAATATCGCTACCGTGCCGCGTCTTTTAGGCTGGGACAAGCGGGCCATTTCCCGCCGTATTGACGAGCTGGTGGCGCTGATGTCCCTGAACCCGCTGGTGCTGAAGCGGTATCCCCATCAGCTTTCCGGCGGGCAGCAAAGTCGGGTTTCTATCGCCCGCGCCCTTGCGGCAGATCCGCCGATTTTGCTGATGGATGAGCCCTTTGCCGCCATCGATCCCGTCGTGCGCGATCGGCTTCAGGGCGAGCTTCTGGCGCTGCAGGCCCGGCTGCATAAAACCATTATTCTGGTGACCCATGATATCAACGAGGCGATTCGCCTCGGCGACCGTATAGCCATTTTCCGCGAAGGCGGGCACCTCGGGCAGTTTGATACCCCGGACAACATTCTCTCCTGGCCCGCCAGCGATTTTGTGCGTGACTTTATTGGCCCCGAGCCCAATCTCAAGCGCCTCGGCATGATGCGCGTGGGCGATCTGCCGCGACGGGATGTGCCGGTCTTCACGCACGGGGAACCAACATCTTCCGACCCTAACTTGCTCCACGGGCAGCGCGCGCTGGTCCTGGACGCCGAAGGGCGGCCTCAGCACTGGCAGGAAAACGGTCAGCAACTGCCGGTCCGTATTGCCAAAGAAAGTGATTCCCTGCGCCACGTTTACAGCGCCTTGCTCGACGTCCCGCAGGGGGTGCTGGTGCGCGTCACTGCGGCAGGGCATTACGCTGGCGCCGTGGACAGCGCTCTGTTAAGCGATGCGCTTAGCCAGCATCAGGAGCTACACCGCAATGATTGACTGGCAATGGGTGACCGACAATCTCGACATGATAGGCGAGCTGATGCTGCAGCATTTGCAGATGGTGCTGCTGTCACTGGCGATGGGCACGCTGCTTACCGCCGGAATGCTTGTACTGTCCATCGTCTGGCCCGCGCTGTCCGGCCCGCTGATTTCCCTGAGCGGGGTGCTGTTTACCATCCCGTCGCTGGCGCTGTTTATTCTGCTGCTACCCTGGACCGGACTGTCAGTTACCACGGCGGTCATCGGCCTGACGCTTTATTCGCTGCTGATCCTGTTGCGTAACGTACTGGCAGGCATGCAAAAACTACCCGCCGATGTGCTGGAGTCTGGCCGGGCCTTGGGCTACACGCGCTTTGGCCGCTTTATCGAAGTGGAGCTGTTTCTCATTTTGCCCGCGCTGTTTGCCGGGCTGCGCATCGCCTCCGTGACGCTGGTGGGTTTAGTGATCGTGACCGCGCTGATAGGCCAGGGCGGGCTGGGGCAGCTCATGATCCTCGGGTTCAACCAAAACTTTTTAACGCCGATTTTGGTCAGCCTGGCGCTGAGCCTTGTGCTGTCGCTGGGACTTGACCTGCTGATTGCACGTCTCGGCTACAGCCTGACGGGGTGGACGCGCTAATGGATATCGTACATCAAACCTGGCTTTGGTTTTTACAGGCCGACCACTGGGGCGGCGACCTCGGCATATGGCACCGCTTTGGTGAGCATCTCTATTACGTGCTGGTAAGCCTGCTGCTCGGGGCGCTGATCGCCCAGCCGCTCGGCATTTTGCTTGGCTACTGGCGGCGTGGGGCATTTTTCGCCATCAACCTGTTCAACATTGGCCAGGCGTTCCCTTCGCTGGGGATAATCTTGCTGTGCATCATGCTGCTGGGTTTTAACGATGTGCCGGTGTTTATCGCCCTCGTCGCGCTGGCTATTCCGCCGATGCTGACCAACACCTATGTCGGGATCAGCCACGCCGATCAAACGCTGTGCGATGCGGCAAAAGCGATGGGCATGACGCCGCTGCAAAGCCTGATCAGAGTGCGTATTCCGCTGGCAATGCCGCTGATTTTTGCCGGCATTCGTACCTCGCTCCTGCAGCTTATTGCGACGGCGGTGGTTGCCGCTTATGCCGGGCTGGATGGCCTCGGGCGCTTCCTGATCGATGGCCTGGGGCAGCGTGACTACCCGCAGGTGATCGCCGGTTCGGTAGTGATTTCCCTGCTGGCGGTTGGCTGTGAGCTACTGATGTCGCAGGTGGCTAAGCGCTGGCTCAATTTTGCAATACCAACCGCAGGTTAACGCCTGCGCACAACACAACATAAAAGAGAGAAGGGTGATGATGATGAAAAATTGGCTGACGACGGCAAGCAAGGGATTCCGGCTGACTTTACTGGCTGCCGGGCTGGCAAGCGTGGGGTTTGCGGCACACGCGGAAACCGTCACGATTGGCGGTGCAAACTACTCAGAACAAACGATCCTGGCCAACATTTACGCCAGTGCGCTGAAGCAGCAGGGCATTGAGGTGAAAACTCGGCTTAACCTCGGCAACCGCGAAATCATCATTCCGGCGCTGAAATCCGGCGAGTTGGATGTGGTGCCGGAGTACCTCGGCGCGCTGCTGAACTACTACCACGGCGGCAGTAAAGCGACGACCGAACAGGAAGTCTCTGCCGAACTGCAACAGGCGCTGCCTGCGGATTTAGCATTGCTGAAACCGTCCTCGGCGGCCTCTATCACCGCATGGGGCGTGCGCGAAGAAACGGCCAAAAAATATAACCTGAAAACCCTGTCCGACCTGGCGAAGGTTGCCCCTGAGCTGGTGGTCGGTGGCCCGCCGGAAGTTGCGACCCGCGCCCTTGGCCTGCCGGGGCTGGAACGCGTGTATGGCATCAAATTCAAATCCTTTAAGTCGCTGGATATCGGTGGCCCGCTGAGCCGCCTGGCGCTGAACTCCGGCAAAATCGACGTGGCGACGCTGGTTTCGACCCAGGGCGATCTGCTGAAAGAGAAGTGGGTGGTGCTGGAGGATGACAAGCACGAGCAGCCGGCCCAGAACCTGGTGCCGCTGGTGCATAAAGGCGCCGTTTCGCCGAAAGTGGAAGATGTTCTCAACGATATCTCCGCGAAGTTAACCACCAAAGATTTGATCCAGCTAAACAAGCTGGTGGATGTCGATCATAAAGATCCGGCTAAAGTTGCCGACCAGTGGGTAAAAGAAAAACTGGCCGCTAAATAACGAGTCCCCGGCCAGGGAGGGCCATTTCACTACGAGTATCCCGCCATGCCGCAATCTACCGCCATTTTTAACCTGTTCTTCTTCAACCCGCAGGGTGACTATCGTTTTTCCTGGCACCACCCGGACGCGCCGGGCAAAGAGATTTTTACCCTGAAGTATTACGCCGACCTGGCGCGCAGGGCCGAAGCCGCTGTGCTGGATAACATTTTTATTGCCGACCATGTCGCCATCTGGGACACGGTGCCGAGCGGCGTGCCGCATTACGCTAACCCGCGTCTCGAACCGATCACGCTGCTGGCCGCGCTTTCGGCGGTGACCGAAAACATCGGCCTGATGGCGACGGCTTCGACGTCCTACACCGAGCCTTACAATCTGGCGCGCTATTTTGCTTCGCTTGACCATTTGAGCGGGGGGCGAGCGAGCTGGAACGTCGTCACCTCCTGGCTGCCGGAAGAGGCGGCCAACTACGGACTGGACACTTTGCCGGAGCACGGCAGGCGCTACGAGCGCGCCGCAGAGTTTATCGAAGTAGTACGGAAGCTCTGGGATTCCTGGGAAGATGAAGCCGTGCTGATTGATAAACACAGCGGCTATTTTGCCGATCCTGAACGTGTGCATCCGCTCAGCCACGAAGGCGAATTCTTTAAGGTGCGCGGCCCGCTGAATGTCCCACGCCCGCCGCAGGGGCACCCGATTGTGGTACAGGCTGGCTCCTCCGAGTCTGGCAAAGCGCTGGCGGCGGCCCAGGCCGATATTCACTTTGTGTTTATGAGCAACATCGAGAAAGGGCTGGTCTATCGCGAGGATATGAATAAACGCTTGCGCGAGCTTGGGCGCGAGCCGGAGCACTTTAAAATCCTCGGCGGCGTGCTGCCGGTGGTGGTGAACACGCCGGAAGAAAAGGCGCAGCGCCGGGCGCTGATTCAGACGCTGATGAACGACCAGATGGCGCTGGATCTCCTCGGCACCTATCTGCGGATGGATATGGGGGAATACGATAGCCACGCGCCGCTGCCGCCTTTGCCGGATGAACAGGGCTTTGACGGGCTGAGAACCGCGCTGCAGATCATCAAAGGTTACGATCCAGCCCTGACGGTGCTGCAGCTGGGGAGGTTATTGCTTCAAAGCTCCGACAGCTGGCTGGTCATCGGCACCGCGCAGGAAGTTGCCGACACGCTGAGCGAGGCGTTTCATGCCGGGGCCGTGGACGGCTATAACCTGATGTTCCCGTTCCTGCCGGTGGATTTTGATAATTTTGTCGACCAGGTGGCGCCGATTTTGAAACAGAGCGGGGTGATGCAGCAGGGTTACCGGCCAGGTACGCTGCGTGAGAAGCTGGGGTTGCCGCCGGTGGGGAATCAGTTCAGGCGTGGGTGACAGGTTCGCCCCTCACCCTAACCCTCTCCCCAGGGGGGAGAGGGGACTAAAAAATGTTGGCATTAGCGAATTCTCTCTCCCGTTGGGAGAGAGGACTAAAAACGCAGGGATTAGCGAATACCCTTTCTCCCACACGGGATGGGGCTAAAAAATGTTGGCATTAACGAATCCTCTCTCCCGCAGGCAGAGAGGGGACTAAAAACGCAGGGATTAACGAATACCCTTTCTCCCACACGGGATAGGGGGCTAAAAAATGTTGGCATTAGCGAATACCCTTTCTCCCGCCGGGAGAGGGGGCTTAAAAAATGCAGGGATTAGCGAATACCCTTTCTCCCGCCGGGAGAGGGGGCTTAAAAAATGCAGGGATTAGCGAATACCCTTCCTCCCGCACAGGATGGGGCTAAAAAATGCAGGGATTAACGAATACCCTTTCTCCCACACGGGATGGGGCTAAAAAATGTTGGCATTAGCGAATACCCTTTCTCCCACACGGGATGGGACTAGAAAATGTTGGCATTAGCGAATTCTATCTCCCACAGGCAGAGAGGGGGCAAAAAAATGTTGGCATTAGCGAATCCTCTCTCCCAAAGGGAGAGGGGGCTTAAAAAATGCAGGGATTAACGAATACCCCCTCTCCCTTTGGGAGAGGGTCGGGGTGAGGGTAAAAAAGCAGCAACCTACAACGTCACCAGGCCACTCACCGCGGCTTTTTGCGCCGCATCGCTAATGGGCTGATAATCATCCCGGTGGGTAGGGCTAAAATCTTTTATCAGCAACGCATCCCTGACGCCTCGCCACTCGGGTTCGCTCCCGAGCCGTTTCAACGCGCGACGCAACTGCCCCAGCTCTACGGCTGAAGTTTGCGCTGAGGTGATCATCGGCAAACCCGGAGCCAGCGCGGTTGTGCCGATAGAAACCAGGCCTGATACGCGAGCCGGCTCATGGCGAGCAACTAAAGCCAGGGTCACCGCATCAATAGCGGCAATATCGCTCGTGCCGGCCTGCACTTCCGCCAGCGACTGGCGGTGGCTACCGCTAAACGCGATGTCTGAGAAGAACTTCCCGTCTTGTTGTCGCGGTGCGACCAGGCTGCGCAGGCCGTGATAGCCGGACTGGGAGTCGTCGCTGTTGCACACGACGCGTTTGCCCCGGAAATCTGCCAGCGTTTTGTCTGCGTCGGCTGCGCGGACAATCAGATGGCTGCTGTAGTGAAATCCTTCGCAGCCTTCGGCCTGGTAATGAAAGGTCCCTACGACCTGTACATCAGGCAGCAGGGCGCGCAGCGGATAACCGCAGGTCTGGCTGATCAGCAGCCGCGAGTCTTGCCAGTGGCTCAGCCTGTCTTCGGGTTCGCTATAAATCAGGTTATCGCCGTCCAGTCCTTCTTCGCTCAACAACAGGCGTAAAGTGGCCAACAGCGCTTCGGTATCCGGGTGGTGCACGTCGTACATCGGCAGAGAGATAAGCTTACTCATGGGCTTTCTCCTGCGGGACTGCGTCCTGCGCCAGGCGTCCGTCCGGGAAGAACGGGTTAATCTCCACCTGGATCGGTTTAATCAGATGCTCACGCATCAGCTCACCGTAGCCGTTCACAAAAAAGCCCTGGTTACGCCGCAGGTATTCCTCTTTGTAGGTGCGATACACGGTTGGCAACCCGTACCACGGAATACCGGGGAGATCGTGGTGTACCGAGTGGTAGTTCAGGTTTAAGAACAGCAGGCGCCAGAACATGCCGGCTTCGTTAATGACGGTGCGCGCCTCAGGATCTTCCGCCGCACGGTGTTCGAAGAAAGAGCGAACTTTGGTCATCGCCAGCATCGGCCAGGTGACGACCAGCAGGTAGTACACCACTGAGAAATCATGCTTCACCAGCCAGCCGAGTACCGGGATAAGCAGCAGGATATGTACCGTCCACATTGCCATCGCCGGACGATTACCGCTGCTGAAGGTTTCCCAGATATTCACTACCGTCCAGCGCATGGTCAACACCGGCGTTAGCAACAGCCTGCCGGGGAAGGTGTTACGCAGACGCACCAGCAGCCGCTGAACGCCGCTAAAATGCTGCCAGCGGCGGCGGGTAAAGTAGTAACTCTCCGGATCGGTTTCCGGCACGGTCAGATCTTCATCCTGGTGATGTTTAAGATGCAGGTCGCGATAGGTACCGTACGGGTACCAAATAGAAAATGGCATTAACCCGAACAGCTGGTTCAGGCGCGGAAAACGTGTCGGGTGGCCGTGCAAAAGTTCATGCTGCAATGACATGTACCAGGTGGCTAACCAGATGAGCAGTAGCGTTGCCGGGAAGAGGCCAATTGTTTTCCACCAGGCAACGGTAGCAAACCATCCGCCATAAATAGTGATAATCAGCAGCCAGGTTGGCAGCTCCGTGCGCCACAGCCACGAACGCCGCAGTTTGCTGACAAATTCCCGCTGTTCTTCATGTAAATAGACCGAAGCTCTGCCACTCATTTAACTTATCACTGCCCGCAATTAATCGTTGAATTGAGCAGAGAGTAAATCGTCGCCGCTAAAGCCCATAGGAATATAAATAGCTATGCTTAGAACATAAGATGCTTAAGAAAAAAGAGGGGATAAATGGAAGAAGACGAAGCGGCATAAAGGAAGAAAAGGGCGATTTTTTACCGCCCTTAGGGGGTTACATTGACTCAATGCCAACCCGTTGGCCCCAGGAGAGTTCAAGCGTATTGCCGTCCGGATCGGCAAAGAAAACGAAGTAACCTACCGGGTCGCCAAGCTGTTCTGGCTCTCTACGCAGCACCCCTTCGGCTCTGGCCATTTCCGTTTTTTGATCAATTTCTTCTTTAGTTGCGCAGGCCACGCCCAGATGACCAAAATTTCCCAGCGGGGTGTCGGTATTGTTGTCCGCCTGTACCAGAACCAGCGCAAAAGGCCGGGTGCGATCGCTTAGCCAGGCAACCTTGCGCGCGTCCGGCAGGTTTGGTTCGCGGTGGTGAATGACCTGCATGGCGGTATAGCGGAGGTAAAAATCGACGCTTTTATCCAGATCCTTCACCATAAATGCGACGTGGGTAAAACCGACATCAATCTGTTCCATAATGTGCCCATTCAGCTGTTTTTGATGGCGTGACTTTACAACCTCAAGTTAACTTTAGGTCAAGGCGAGAGGCCTTAGAGCACGGGGCTTGAGCATTTTTGAACAAGTGGCAATGGGCAGCTTTGGGGCTGAAAAGAGAACACTGACGGGGAACATTCGGGCTAGCGGTTAGCGCTGTCCACCTGTTGGCTGCTTTGTTGGGTTTCTGCTTTTTTATCCTGGTGGTGGTACCACGCCCCGATTGAGGAATAAATAAAGCGACCAAAAAAGAACAGAAAACTGATGAGCAGAATAATGCGGGTCATGCGATTATTAAAACGGTTTCGTCTCTGCATAGTCGTAACCTGTGTCACGCAGGGGTCCTTGAAATTGGCCCGACAGCTGCGGGCGACGGGGCTATTTAGTCACACTGAACCACTCAGGTCAATTATTCATCATGTAAAAACGCACTGGATGAATGATTCATGGGCACTTTATTCATGGGTGAATTTGTTGTGAACTAATATGAATCATATTCAGTCTGAATTTTACCTCAGCAATGATTCATTGAATTGATACTGATATGCATCAATTATTCTTGATGTTGGCGAACTAAAATTTGCCCCCGTATTGACGGAAGATGGGCTGTAACTAACCGGAAAGGATATCCGGGAGATACCCGATGAGGAACAGGGAATTTGGCGAAGATGTATGCAACTGGCTAGCTGGTATAAAAAATCAAAAAATAAATGGTGGGCACTGCCCCTAATTCTCCCCAGCCTGCTGCTGCCGCTGGTGGCAACGTTTAACGCGCAGACTGTACTGGACGGCGGGCGAGTATTCCTGCTGTATATGTCGCTGCCGCTGTTGACCGCCTGTCTCTTACTGTTCGGTCGCGCAGCTTTGCCCGGCATCATCCTGGCGCTGTTGATTCGCTACGTTCCCTCCGAGAGCGGCTGGGTTGCATTGCTGGCCGTTTTACACTTTGTCGTGCCGATTACGATTAGCTGGGGCTGTTACCGCTATTTTGTGCCGCGGCGCAGCGCTGTGACTTTTGGCATGTTGCAGCTCACCGCCCAGCGCATGTTTTGGCTGGTGCTGGTGAATGCTCTGCTGTTTTTGGTGTTCTACGAGCTGGGGTTATTTTTAGGCTGGTACGATCGCAGCTTTTCTATTCTGTCCGCCACGCCGTGGAGCCCCCGTACATTAATTAATTTCCAGGCCGTGCTGGTGTGGGGATTAACCGGGCTACCCTTCTTTTATTTTATTTTGCGGATGATAGTGCACCCGCGCTTTATCAAAAGCTTCTGGTCACGTATGTGTGGGCAGCGGCAGAAAGGCGTGACGCGAAGTGAAATGCTGCTATGGGCAGCGCTTGTTGGCCTGCTTATTTGGCTGCTGCTGTATCCGATTAGCCAAAGCAAAACTATTTTTAATACCGATTACACGCTGACGCTTATTCTGCCCGTTATGCTGTGGGGAGCGATGCGTTTCGGTTTCCTGTTTATCACCAACGCCTGGACCGTGGTGCTGATTATTCTCTGCGGTGGGTTCCACAATTATTTGCCTCCGGACATGGGCTTTCAGCTGCATTTAGCCATCGCCTCGTCCTGTTACGCGGTGTTCTCTATAACCATCTACTTAATGGCGGCGGTGACGACCCGGCAGCGCTTCTTGCACTACAAAGCGCGGCGCGTGGCGTTTATCGACCCGATGATGCAGATGCCGAATCTACGCGCGTTATGTCGTGACCTGGGGAACACGCCCTGGTCCGCGCTGGGATTTGTGTCGATTCCCGAACTGGAGCTGCTTGGGCGCAATTATGGCGTTTTACTGCGCATTCAATACAAACAGCAGCTGGCGGAGTATTTGCGCGGCCAGTTGTCGCCCGGAGAGAGGGTGTATAACCTTTCCGGGCACGACCTTGCCCTGCGCCTCAATTATGAGTCTCACCAGGCTAAAATCGAGTTCCTGTACGCCCACGCCCGGCGGTTCCGCTTTATGTGGGACGGCATGCCGCTGCAGCCGCAAATCGGCATCAGCTATTGCTTTGTGCGCCACCCGGTGTCCCATCTCTACTTATTGCTCGGTGAGTTAAGCACCATGGCCGGGGTGTCGCTTTCCACGCAGCAGCCCGAAAGCCTGCAGCAAAAAGGCTCAAATCACATTCAGAATGCGGTCAAACGTAAAGTTGAAATGATGAATCGCCTGCAAAACGCGCTCGACGAAGACCTGTTTGTGCTGATGGCACAGCGTATTGAAGGGCTGCGGGGCGACGCCTATTACGAGGTGCTGCTGCGGATGCGTGGGGATAAAGGCGAACTGCTGTCGCCGGATCTCTTTTTACCCGTAGCCCATGAGTTTGGGCTTTCATCCCGCATTGACCGCTGGGTGCTGAATGCCGCCCTTCAGTTTATGGATAAGCACCGCGACAGTTTGCCCGGCTGCAGGCTTGCGATTAACCTGACGCCCGCCTCAGTGTGCCAGTCTCAGCTTCCGGAAGATGTTCAGCATCTGCTGACGAAGTACCGCATTGAGCCGTGGCAGCTGGTCTTCGAAGTCACAGAAAGCCACTCTTTAACCAACCTTGAACAGGCCAATATAACGCTGAAGATGCTGCAGCGCATGGGCTGCCGGGTCGCCATCGACGACTTTGGGACCGGCTATGCCAGCTATGCACGCCTCAAAGAGCTGAGCGCCGACATCCTTAAAATCGACGGCAGTTTTATCCGCAATATTTTAACCAGCAGCCTGGACTACCAGGTGGTGAGCTCGATATGCCAGCTGGCAAGAATGAAGAAGATGCAGGTTGTGGCGGAATATGTGGAAACGCAGGCGTTGAAGGATGCCGTCCGGGCGATGGGCATGGATTATGTTCAGGGGTATTTGATTGGTCGCCCTCAGCCGCTGGAGAGCCTTATAAATGAACAAAGCCCCTCAGCGCCGGAAGGCGCAAAGGGGCTGATGGAGTGAATCAGGCGGAGAGCGCCGCCTCGGCCTCTTCTTCGATGGTCAGCTTCCACCCGGTCATGCTTTCCCAGTACAGCTGTTCGCGCTCCAAATCCAGCTGCACCAGCGTGTTCTGGCTGAACCAGTCGTGCGGGAAGCGCAGCGTCCAGTGGTTATCGTCGGTTTCCAGCACCAGCGTCGGTGGCGTGGTTGTCGCCTGGCGCTGGTTATTCAGCAGCGTGGCCAGACGAATCAACTGAATCAGCGGCAGGAACTGTTTCTTTTTAAACAGCGTGAAGCGCGGCAGATCGTCCAGCTTGATGGCTTTGCGGTGGTAGCGCACCAGGGAAGCCATCAGCATCTGCTGCTCCTGATTGAAGCCCGGCAGGTTGCTGTTTTGCAGAATATAGGCCGAGTGGCGATGCATCCCGCTGTGGTTGATGCTGAGGCCGACTTCGTGCAGCATCGCGGCCCATTTCAGCAGCGCTGCCATCTGCGGGTTAGCCAGCTTGTGGTTTTGTTTTTCCCACTGCTGGTAAAGCAGTTCAACGGTTTCCAGTACCCGGCGGGCCTGATCGCTGTCGATGTGATACTGCTCCGCCAGGCTTTGCGCGGTGCGAATACGAATATCCTGATGGCGGAAACGACCTTCCATTTCGTACAGCACGCCTTCGCGCAGAGCGCCGTCAGAGAGGCGCAGTTCGCGGATAGCGAGCGCATCAAACACGCCACACAGAATGGCAAGCCCTGGCACGAACACCGCTTTACGCTCTTCGGACAGGCCCGGCAGGCTCAGGGCGTCGAAGGTTTTAAACTTCAGCACTTCCTGCTGCAGCATCTCCAGGCGCTCCGGGGTGATCATCCCGTCTTTTTCGCCCATCTCAATCAGCACTTCATGCGCCGCTTTGATAGAGCCAGAGGCGCCCAGCGCGACTTTCCAGCCCTGCAGGCGATATTGCCAGGCAAGGGTTTCCAGTTTTTGGATAGCCGCCATGCGGGCGCGCTTAAAGCTTTCCGGGCTGATGACGCCGCCGGGGAAGAAGTTTTGCGCGAAGCTGACGCAGCCCATACGGCGGCTTTCCACCAGCATTGGCTCAAAATCTTCACCGATCACCAGCTCGGTGGAGCCACCACCGATATCAATCACCAGCTTGCGGCCTTTCTCCGGCTGAGTATGTTCCACTCCCATAAAAATCAGACGGGCTTCTTCGTTCCCGGGAATGATTTCGATCGGATAGGGGATCACTTTCTCCGCACGTTTCAGAAACTCCGCGGCATTGGTGGCCTCGCGAAGCGAGTGGGTGCCCACAATGCACACGTTGTCCGCTGCAAATCCCTGCAGGCGTTCGGCAAATAGCGCCAGGCAGGAGAGCCCACGCTCCATGGCCTCTTCGCTTAATTTGTTATCGGGCCCGAGGCCGTCCGCGAGGTGCACGCGCTGCTTCAGGCGGCCAATGATTTGCATGGCGCCATCCACCACACGGGCAATGACCATGTGGAAGCTGTTCGAGCCGAGGTCGACCGCAGCGAACTCCTGCGGCCGTGGAGCATGGTTTGATATCGGCATAATTTTATCTTCGCCTGAGAGCGTTAGTCAGGTTGTTCCAGAGATTTAATATAATCGTAGATCGCCAGTTGCGAACGCACTTTACGGCGGTTGCCGCGCGGTACATAGCGATTACTCAGTTCTTTGTCGATGATGCGCGCTTTCACCGTGTCGTTAAGCTGGATATCGATGATATCAAGCATACGCTGCTTCAGGCGCGGATCGAGGACCGGGACGGCCACTTCAATACGGTAGTCGATGTTACGGGTCATCCAGTCGGCTGAGGAGAGGAAGACTTTTTTATCGCCACCGTTTTCAAAAATATAGACCCGGTCGTGCTCAAGGTAACGGTCAACGATACTCAGCACGCGAATATTATCGCTGATCCCGTCGAGTTCTGGAATCAGCGAACACATGCCGCGCACCAGCAGGTTCACCTTCACGCCCGCGCTGGAGGCAGCATAAAGTCTATCCACCAGGCCTTTGTCCACCAGGTTATTCAGCTTCAGCGTGATCCCGGCTGGCTGTCCGCTTTGGGCGTTCTTGATTTCGCGATCGACCAAATCGTACAGCAGGCGACGCGAGTTTTGCGGCGACACCAGCAGATAGTCGAAGGTCACCGGGCGGTACGGATTTTCGATGAAGTTAAACACGCGACGCACTTCGTTGGTGATGCGGGCATCAGCGGTTAGCAGAGAATAGTCCGTGTAGAGACGGGCGGTTTTCTCGTTAAAGTTACCGGTCCCGATGTGCGCATAACGCACAATCTCTTCGCCTTCCATACGTGAGATAAGGAACAGCTTGGCGTGAATTTTCAGCCCCGGAGCGGAGAAGATAACGTGGACGCCCGCCTCGGTAAGACGCTTCGCCCAGTGGATATTCGCCTCTTCGTCAAAGCGTGCCTGCAGCTCTACCACCACGGTAACTTTCTTGCCGTTATGCGCGGCGTGGATCATTGAATCAATAATGCGCGAGTCTTTTGCCACGCGGTAAATATTGATTTTAATCGCCAGCACGCTCGGGTCGAAGGAGGCCTGGCGCAGCAGCTCAAGGACGTGTTCGAAGGTGTGGTACGGGTAATAAAGCAGCACGTCGCGCTCGCGGATGGCATCGAACCCGTTACGGAATTTATCGAACCAGATATGGCGCAGGCGCGGCAGCGGCTTGTTCACCAGGTTAGCTTTCCCGACGTTCGGGAAGCCAATAAAGTCTTTAAAGTTGTGGTAACGCCCGCCGGGGATGATCGAGTCGTAGTTGGAAATGGTCAGCTTGTCGCGCAGCATTTCCACCATCGCATCCGGCATGTCACGCTGATAAACAAAGCGCACCGGCTCGGCGGTCAGACGCTGTTTCAGGCTGGACGACATCAGTTCCAGCAGGCTGGATTCCATTTCGGTGACCAGATCGTACTCGGCGTCACGCGTCATTTTCATCGAATAGGCGTTGAGCGCGTCATAGTCGAAGAAGCCTTTGAAGATATCGTCCAGGCAGTAGCGCAGGATGTTATCCAGCAGGATCATCGGCTTACGGCGACGGGGCGCTTCAGGCGGCAGGTTCACAAAACGTGGGACTTTGTCTGACGGGATCTCCAGCAGCGCGTAGCGAATGCTGTCCCCGCGAATGATTTCCACCGCCAGATAGGTGTAGTCGTCCTTCAGGAACTGCACCAGGTCGGTATCGCGGTTGATCAAAATCGGCGTGATGTGCGGGCGAAGCTGATGTTTGAAGTAGCTGCGCAGCCAGCTTTGCTGATTCTCGGAAAGCTGACGTTCGTTAATCAGGAAGATTTGGTTCCGCGCCATCTCCAGCAGCAGCTCGTTATACAGGCTGTCAAATTCCTGATCGGCCTTCAGCACCCTGGCCTGAATCTTATTCAACAGGTGGCGCTGGTTGGAAGGAGAACCCTGTTCTTCACTGATTAAAATACGGCGTTTCAGTTCGGCGAAACGCACTTTATAGAATTCATCGAGGTTATTGGAATAGATGCCGAGAAAACGCATCCTTTCAATCAACGGGTTGAGCTTGTCCGCCGCTTCCTGCAGAACGCGTTCGTTAAAAGACAACCAGCTCAGTTCTTTTTCGATATACAGCTTATCCTGACCCATTAGTCCTCACACTCCGTTTTCGTGGACGTGGCAATGCCGTCACCGTCACGTCAGTTATTATGGCGAGCTTTAGCGGAGAATGTCCAACTATGCAGATGAAACTCTCTCATCTGACCATGACAACTTTATGAGAGACAGACAAAAATGTAGAAGCGCTTTCAATCTGGTTAAAAACTCAGGTGAGAGCAAAACTTGCAGAAGGCATCAAAAAAAATAAACCTGGAAAATCAATTCATTGATTTTCGGCAGATAAACAACAAAGAGGAAAAAACCACGCTTTTTCCCTCTTTGTTCATAACGTTAAAGGGCCGAAGCCCTTTTTAGTTAAATTATTCTGCTGCATGCCCCTGCGGGGGCAGCTGCACGCCATCAAGCCAGGCGGCGTTTTGGCGCATTTTTAGGCGATCGTCGAGGAACCAGCTTACGACCAGCGGGTAAATCGCATGTTCCTGATGCTGAACGCGGGCGGTGATTTCGTCCTCATCATCCCCTTCAAATACCGGCACTTTGGCCTGCAGAATGACCGGGCCGCCGTCCAGTTCATCGGTAACAAAATGCACGGAAGTGCCGTGCTCTTCGTCGCCGTTTTCCAGCACCTGGCGGTGGGTATGCAGGCCAGGGTATTTTGGCAGCAGGGAAGGGTGAATGTTGAGTAAACGACCGCTGTAGCGCGCCACAAAGGCCGGGCTGAGAATGCGCATATAACCCGCCAGCACCACAACGTCCGGCGCGTAGGCGTCGATCTCCTGCATTAGCTGGCGGTCAAACGCCTCGCGGCTGGCAAACTCGCTTGCCGCCAGAGCGTGGGTGGGGATCCCGGCTTCGCGGGCGCGCTCCAGTCCGAACGCATCGGCTTTATTGCTGAACACCGCACTGATGGTGCCGTTAATCTTTTTCTGCTGGCAGGCGTCAATGATCGCCTGCAGATTGCTTCCGTTACCGGAAATCAGCACCACAATGTGTTTCATTACTCAATAACCACGCGCTCTTCGGAATCAGATGCCTTGATAATACCGATTTTCCACGCCTTTTCACCTTTGGCCTGCATCAGCTCGACGGCTTTATCTGCTTCTGCCGCCGGCAGCGCAATGACCATGCCCACGCCGCAGTTAAAGGTGCGGTACATTTCGTGGCGGCTGATATTGCCGGCCTGCTGCAGCCAGTTGAAGACCGCCGGCCACTGCCAGGATGACTCGGTGATGACGGCCTGGGTGTTGTCCGGCAACACGCGCGGGATGTTTTCCCAGAAGCCGCCGCCGGTCAGGTGAGCGATGGCGTGAACATCCACGCTTTCAATCAGTTCAAGGATGTTTTTCACGTAAATGCGGGTTGGCTCGAGCAGGTGATCCGCCAGCGGTTTCCCTTCCAGTTCGGTAGTCAGCGGGTCGGTGCCGCTTACTTCCAGCACTTTGCGCACCAGCGAGTAGCCGTTGGAGTGCGGGCCGCTTGAACCCAGCGCAATCAGGACATCGCCATCGGCAACTTTAGAACCGTCGATGATTTCAGACTTCTCAACCACGCCGACGCAGAACCCGGCCACGTCGTAGTCTTCACCGTGGTACATGCCCGGCATTTCAGCGGTTTCACCGCCGACCAGCGAGCAGCCTGACTGCAGACAGCCTTCGGCGATGCCGGTGATAACGCTTGCGGCGGTATCCACGTCCAGCTTGCCGGTGGCGTAGTAGTCGAGGAAGAACAGCGGCTCGGCGCCCTGAACCACCAGGTCGTTGACGCACATGGCCACCAGGTCAATGCCGATAGCGTCGTGGCGTTTTAAATCCATGGCCAGACGCAGCTTGGTGCCCACACCGTCGGTGCCGGAAACCAGAACCGGTTCGCGATATTTTTGAGGTAACGCGCACAGCGCACCGAAACCGCCCAATCCACCCATCACTTCCGGGCGGCGGGTCTTTTTCACTACGCCTTTAATTCTGTCGACCAGAGCGTTACCAGCATCAATATCTACACCGGCATCTTTATAGCTGAGAGAGGTTTTATCGGTCACTGTACGTTCCCCACGGGTGGCATAAAATAAAAAACGCGGCAATTCTAACAGTGCAGGCAAACGTTTGCGAGCCTCTTATCATCGGCAAGAAAATAATTCCTGAGATAGACTCAATCCAGTCCGGTTGATCTCGATCATCCCATTAGCTGTAGCGCAGCGGCAAAAAAGCGGTATAATCCGGCGATTTTTTTTGTGGTAGCCAACTATCTCGGGGGAGAAAGAGTATGAAGATCGTGGAAGTGAAACACCCACTCGTCAAACACAAGCTGGGCCTGATGCGCGAGCAAGACATCAGTACCAAGCGCTTTCGTGAACTCGCCTCTGAAGTAGGCAGCCTGCTCACCTATGAAGCCACTGCTGATCTGGAAACCGAGAAAGTCACCATCGAAGGCTGGAACGGCCCGGTGGAAGTCGACCAGATCAAAGGCAAGAAAATTACCGTTGTGCCGATTCTGCGTGCCGGCCTTGGCATGATGGAAGGCGTGCTGGAAAACGTACCAAGCGCGCGTATCAGCGTCGTCGGCGTTTACCGTGATGAAGAAACCCTGCAGCCAGTACCTTACTTCCAGAAGCTGGTCTCTAATATAGAAGAACGCATGGCGCTGGTTGTTGACCCGATGCTGGCGACCGGCGGCTCTATGATTGCCACCATCGACCTGCTGAAAAAAGCGGGCTGCACCAGCATTAAGGTGCTGGTTCTGGTTGCTGCGCCGGAAGGCATCGCCGCGCTGGAAAAAGCGCACCCGGACGTAGAGCTGTACACCGCTTCTATCGATCAGGGCCTCAACGAGCACGGGTACATTATTCCTGGCCTCGGTGATGCGGGCGATAAGATATTCGGAACTAAATAAGATTCATCAGCCGACTTTGAAAGTCGGCTTTTTTTTGATTGCAGCAAACACCGTTCGTTAAAAATAACACGTAGAGGAAAACAACATGACCCGCCGCGCCATTGGGGTAAGTGAACGCCCGCCCTTACTGCAAACGATTCCGTTGAGCCTGCAGCATCTGTTCGCCATGTTCGGCGCAACCGTGCTGGTGCCAATTTTGTTCCACATCAACCCGGCCACGGTGCTGCTGTTTAACGGCATCGGCACTTTGCTTTACCTGTTCATCTGTAAGGGAAAAATCCCGGCTTACCTGGGGTCCAGCTTCGCGTTTATCTCCCCGGTATTGCTGCTGCTGCCGCTGGGATATGAAGTGGCGCTCGGCGGATTTATTATGTGCGGCGTGCTGTTTTGCATTGTGGCGCTGATTGTGAAAAAAGCCGGTACCGGCTGGCTGGACGTAATGTTCCCTCCGGCGGCGATGGGGGCGATTGTTGCCGTCATCGGCCTGGAACTGGCTGGTGTGGCGGCCAACATGGCCGGACTGCTGCCAGCGGAAGGCACATCCCCGGATTCCACTACCATTATTATCTCGCTGGTGACGCTGGCGGTAACGGTGTTTGGCTCCGTACTGTTCCGTGGTTTTATGGCCATTATCCCGATTCTCATCGGCGTGCTGGCGGGCTACGCGCTCTCCTTCGCCATGGGCGTGGTAGACGTGACGCCAATCCGCGAAGCGCACTGGTTCGCGCTGCCAACCTTCTATACGCCTCGCTTTGAATGGTTCGCCATCTTCACCATTTTGCCTGCGGCGCTGGTGGTTATTGCCGAGCATGTCGGTCACCTTGTGGTCACCGCGAATATCGTGAAAAAAGACCTGATTCGCGACCCGGGCCTGCACCGCTCAATGTTTGCCAACGGTATCTCTACCGTGTTCTCCGGCTTCTTTGGCTCTACGCCAAACACCACCTACGGTGAAAACATCGGGGTTATGGCGATCACTCGCGTGTACTCAACCTGGGTTATCGGCGGCGCGGCGATTATCGCCATTCTGCTGTCCTGCGTGGGCAAGCTGGCGGCCGCGATTCAAATCATCCCGGTGCCGGTGATGGGCGGCGTTTCTCTGCTGCTGTACGGCGTGATCGGTGCCTCCGGTATTCGCGTGCTGATCGAATCCAAAGTGGATTACAGCAAAGCGCAAAACCTGATCCTGACTTCCGTGATCCTGATCATCGGGGTGAGCGGGGCGAAGGTGCACATCGGGGCTGCAGAGCTGAAAGGCATGGCGCTGGCGACCATCGTCGGCGTGGGGCTGAGCCTTATTTTCAAAGTTATCAGCATACTGCGTCCGGAAGAAGTGGTGCTGGATGCGAAAGACAACGAGGCTCACCACTGATCGTTTAGCCACCGGGCGGATCCTCGCCCGGTTCTATCCTGCCCCAAAACTGTGTTAGACTCGTCTCGATTTTCTGCCTGTTATGGTTGAGGTACTTCTGAATACGCCGGCACAGCTCTCACTGCCACTCTATCTTCCCGACGATGAAACCTTTGCGAGTTTCTGGCCGGGTGACAACCCTTCTTTATTAGCCGCCCTGCAGGCGGTACTCCGTCAGGATCACAGCGGGTACATCTATTTCTGGTCGCGTGAAGGCGGCGGGCGCAGCCATTTGCTGCATGCGGCCTGCGCAGAGCTTTCCCAGCGTGGTGAAGCCGTGGGCTATGTGCCGCTGGATAAGCGTACCTGGTTTGTGCCGGAAGTGCTTGATGGGATGGAGCAGCTGTCGCTGGTTTGCATCGACAACATCGAATGCGTGGCCGGAGATGAACCGTGGGAAATGGCGATTTTCAATCTTTATAATCGTATTCTGGAGTCCGGTAAAACACGCCTGCTTATCACCGGCGACAGGCCGCCTCGCCAGCTAAATCTGCAGTTGCCTGACCTGGCTTCTCGCCTGGATTGGGGGCAAATCTACAAGCTGCAGCCGCTTTCCGATGACGATAAGCTTCAGGCGCTTCAGCTGCGTTCCAGGCTGAGAGGGTTTGAGCTGCCGGAAGATGTGGGGCGCTTTTTGTTGAAGCGTCTCGATCGTGAAATGCGTACCCTGTTTATGACGCTCGATCAGCTCGATCACGCCTCAATTACCGCCCAGCGCAAGCTCACCATTCCGTTCGTCAAAGAGATCCTCAGCCTGTAGTTTTCCCCGTCCGGCGACGGGGAATGTCGCTTTAGACTTTACGTAATCTTTCTGCGGCGGCGTCCAGCGTCGCTTCCTGCTTGGCAAAGCACAGGCGAATCAGCTTATGCGGGAAAGCATCCGCGCAGAATACTGACAGCGGGATCGCCGCCACACCCACTTCTTTGGTTAACCACTGGCAGAAACTCACGTCGTCGAGATCGGAGATTGCGCTGTAGTCGGCCAGCAGGAAGTAAGTACCTTCGCAGGGCAGAATTTCGAACCGGCTGTCGGACAGCGCCTCAACAAAGCGGTCGCGGCGCGCGCGGTAAAACTCCGGGAGTTCGCGGTAGTGCTCCGGCTCAGCACGCAGCATGTCGGCAATCGCAAGCTGCGCCGGGGTATTCACCGCGAACGTCAGATACTGATGCACTTTACGCAGCTCGGCGCTGATGGCCGCCGGCGCCACGCAGTAACCCACTTTCCAGCCTGTCATATGGAACGTTTTGCCGAAAGAGGACACAGAGATAGCACGCTCGCGCAGCTGCGGGTGAGCCAGCACGCTGGCATGGCCTTCTTCGTCAAAGCAGATATGCTCATACACTTCGTCGCTTAGCACGTAAACGTCGTGCTGCTCAATGGCCTGCCACAGCGCGGAAAAATCACTTTTGCGCCAGACGGTAGCGGACGGGTTGTGCGGCGTGTTAAGAATGACGAGACGAGTTTTGTCGCTCAGCAGGGCGGCAAACGCCTGCCAGTCGACGCGGAAGTGCGGCGGCTGGAGGGAAATACGCTTCAGAATACCGCCGGAAAGCGTCACTGCCGGGGCATAGCTGTCATAGCTCGGGTCAAAGCAAATTACCTCATCGCCCGGGCGAACCAGCGCGGTGATGGCGGCGTAAAGCGCTTCGGTTGCGCCAGCCGTGACAGTGATATCGGTATTGGCATCCGGCCTGTGGCCGTACAGGGCTTCGGTTTTCTCGGCGATAGCTTCACGCAGGGCCGGAACGCCGGTCATCGGTGCGTACTGGTTCGCGCCCTGGCTTACGTGAAACGCCAGGCGTTCCTGCAGGTAGCGCGGGCCGTCAAAATCCGGGAAGCCCTGGGAGAGGTTAATCGCATTGTGCTGCTGCGCGAGCGCGCTCATTTGCGTGAAAATGGTGGTGCCAAGCGCCGGCAGTTTGCTTTCTGGAATCAAAGGGGAGTGGCTCATTATTCTTCGACCTTAACGTGGTGCGTGTGTTTCCCTGTGTTGCCGGGACTATAACACGATGTTAAGATTTAGCAATCAAGACGCTTAGACGTCTAAATAATAATGACCTTAGTTGCCAACATAACGCAGCGCTAACGGCTGGAGAAATGATGATTCGCGCCATTGTTACCGATATTGAAGGCACCACCAGCGACATTCGCTTTGTGCACAACATCCTGTTCCCGTATGCCCGCGAACGCCTTGCAGGTTTTGTTCGCGAGCAGCAAAACGAAATAGCCCCAATACTCAATGACCTGCGGGCGGAAATTAATGAACCGCAGGCGGATATTGAACGGCTGATTGAGACGTTGTTTAGCTTCATGGATGTAGATCGTAAATCTACCGCGCTAAAGGCGCTGCAGGGCCTTATCTGGCGGGAAGGCTACGTGAATGGAGACTTCACCGGCCATCTCTATGATGACGTTCTGCCCGCGCTGAAGGCCTGGAAACAGCAGGGTATTGCTCTGTATGTCTATTCATCCGGCTCGGTGGCGGCGCAGAAGCTGCTTTTTGGCTACAGCGACGCCGGTAATATTACTGATTTGTTCAGCGGCTATTTTGACACCCACGTTGGGGCCAAGCGTGAAGCGCAGTCCTACCGCAACATCGCGGCGGAGATCGGCGTGGCACCTGAGGCGCTGCTGTTCTTGTCAGATATTCACCAGGAGCTGGATGCCGCACGGGAAGCCGGCTGGCAAACCGTGCAGCTTATTCGCGGCGAGGCGGATGACGTCAGCCGCCATCGCCAGGTAAACCGTTTCGACCACATTAATCCGGAGTCGTTTTCTTCATGAGCGCATTGACCATTTTTACCGATACCGAAGCAAAGGAGCCGGTATGGCACAGCACGGACGCGCAAGAGATTCGCGAGCAGCTGAACGCAAAAGATGTGCGTTTTGAACGCTGGGAAGCGAACCAGGATTTAGGGAATGACCCAACGCCGGACACGGTGATTCACGCTTATCAGCACGCGATCGACAAGCTGGTGGCGGAGAAGGGCTATCAGAGCTGGGATGTTATTAGCCTGCGTGCGGATAACCCTCAGAAAGATGTGTTGCGGACCAAATTCCTGTCCGAGCATACCCATGGCGAAGATGAAGTGCGTTTCTTCGTGGAAGGCGCGGGGCTGTTCTGCCTGCACCTGGACGACAAGGTGTATCAGATCCTGTGCGAGAAGAACGATCTGATTTCCGTCCCGGCGGGGACACCGCACTGGTTTGATATGGGATCGGAGCCGCATTTTACCGCGATTCGTATTTTCGATAATCCGGAAGGCTGGGTGGCACACTTTACCGGTGATGCGATTGCGGATGCTTACCCACGTTTGCCGTAGGCCGTGATTGACCCTCTCTCAGGAAAGGAGAGAGGGGAAATAGTGAGTTTGTAGTGCTTTCTAGGCCTTCTCCCCTCTGGGGAGAAGGCCATGATGAGGGGCATTATTTCTTAGGCAAAAATACCCCATCCCGAACTTGATCCGGCGTCACCACGCCCGTATCCAGAATCCAGCCGCTAATTAACTCCGCCGGGGTTACATCAAAGGCCGGGTTATACACGCTTGCGTTTTCTGGCGCCCACTGCACGCTGCCAAAACTGCCCGCCACGCCGGTCACTTCGCTGGCCGCACGCTGCTCAATCGGAATGGCTTCGCCGTTCGGACAGTTTCTGTCGAGCGTGGTGTGCGGGGCCGCAACATAGAACGGAACGCCGTGGTAATGCGCCAGCACGGCCAGGCTGTATGTACCGATCTTGTTTGCCACATCACCGTTCGCGGCGATGCGGTCCGCGCCAACCCAGATAGCGTCCACCTGCTTTTTCGCCATCAGGCTGGCGGCCATTGAATCGCAAATCAACTGGTACGGAATGCCGAGTTCACCCAGCTCCCAGGCCGTAAGCCTGCCGCCCTGAAGCAGCGGGCGAGTTTCATCCACCCAAACGCTGGCGACATTACCCTCATTAAATGCCCGCTGAATAACGCCCAATGCGGTGCCTACCCCGGCGGTAGCAAGGCCGCCGGTATTACAGTGGGTCAGCAGGCGGCTGCCGGGCTTAACCAGCGCGGCACCCGCGCGGGCGATGTTGTCGCACAGGACTTTGTCTTCCGCCACCAGGCGCAGCGCCTCTTCTTCGAGCGCAGCAGTAAAGTTTTCCTGCGCCAGCGCCAACTTCATACGGTCGAGGTTATTCATCAGATTCACCGCCGTCGGACGGGATGCCCGCAGGGTTTCCAGCGCTTCAGCGAGCTGAACTTTTGTTAGCCCTTGCTCCGCCAGCAGGGCCAATAGCAGGCTGGCGGAAAGACCGATTAGCGGCGCGCCACGCACGCTGAGGGCGTGAATATGGGCAACCAACTGGGCCACGGTGTGCGCCGGGAGCCAGTTTTTCTGCTGCGGCAGCGCCTGCTGGTCGAGGATCCAAAGCTGGTTGTCACGCACTTCAAGGCTGGTGGTTTTTAAATTATGCATTCGTGTTAATTCCATGTTGCGTTGTTGCGGTATATTGTGCCAACATGACTTCCAGATGTATAGACGTCCAAACGTCTTAATTAACTTTATTTTCTGAGAGGATCGCCATGTCGCAATACCGCACTTTTACCGCCGCTGACGCAGTGGCCTATGCTCAACAGTTTGGCGGGCTGCAGACGCCGTCTGAGCTGGTGGAGGCGCAGGAAGTGGGCGACGGCAACCTTAATCTGGTGTTTAAAATCTTTGATACTCAGGGCGTCAGCCGGACTATCGTTAAGCAGGCGCTGCCGTATGTGCGCTGCGTGGGCGAGTCTTGGCCGCTGACGCTGGATCGCGCTCGCCTTGAGGCACAAACCCTGGTGGAGCACTATCAGCACAGCCCGGAGCACACGGTTAACGTGGTGCATTACGACCCTGAGTTGGCGGTGATGGTGATGGAGGATCTCTCCAGCCATCGCATCTGGCGCGGCGAGCTGGTGAAGGGCGTTTACTATCCGCAGGCGGCTAGCCAGCTTGGAGAGTACCTGGCCAAGGCGTTGTTCCACACGTCGGATTTTTATCTGCATCCGCATGATAAGAAAGCGCTGGTTGCTCGCTTTATCAACCCGGAAATGTGCGAAATCACCGAGGATCTGTTCTTTAACGATCCGTATCAGATCCATGCCCGAAATAATTACCCGGCCGCGCTGGAGCAGCAGGTTGCCGCCCTGCGGAACGACACTGACCTGAAGCTGGCCGTAGCTTTACTGAAGCATAAATTCTTCTCCAGCGCCGAGGCGCTGCTGCATGGTGATATCCACAGCGGGTCGATTTTCGTGGCGGAAGGCAGCCTGAAAGCGATCGATGCTGAATTTGGCTACGTTGGCCCGATCGGATTTGATCTTGGGACCGCCATCGGCAACCTGCTGTTGAACTACTGTGCGCTGCCGGGACATTTTGGCCCGCGGGATGCCGCCAGCCAGCGCGAGCAGCGCCTGAAAGATATTCAGGAACTGTGGCTGAGCTTCTCAGAGCGCTTTACGGCGCTTGCCCGCGCTAAAACACGCGACGCGGCGCTGGCAGCTGAAGGCTACGTTGAGCACTATTTGCAGAAAGTTTGGGGGGATGCGGTGGGCTTCTGCGGCACCGAACTGATTCGCCGCTCGGTTGGTTTGTCTCACGTCGCCGATCTGGAAAGTATTGAGGATGAAGCTGCTCGCCTGGCCTGTATCAGCCATGCGATTGAGTTGGGCAAGTTCCTGATTCTGATTGCCGGACAGGTGGATTCGGTGGATGCGTTTATAGCCAGAGTTCGGCAGAAGGGGTGAGTTTGCTGCTGCGTTCACTTTAAATTGTATTCAGTGCTTCACTTCTGGTTTTTTACCCTCACCCTAACCCTCTCCCTGAAAGGGAGAGGGGATAAAGAACGCCTGCCGTCGTATGCTCTCTCCCTCTCCCCTGTGGGGAGGGGATAAAGAATGCCTGCCGTCGTATGTTTTCTCCCTCTCCCCTGTGGGGAGAGGATAAAGAATGCCTGCCGTCGTATGCTCTCTCCCTCTCCCCTGTGGAGAGAGGATAAAGAATGCCTGCCGTTATATGTTTTCTCCCTCTTCCCTGTGGGGAAGGGATAAAGAACGCCTGCCGTCGTATGCTCTCTTCCTCTCCCCTGTGGAGAGAGGATAAAGAATGCCTGCCGTCGTATGCTCTCTCCCTCTCCCCTGTGGAGAGAGGATAAAGAACGCCTGCCGTCGTATGTTTTCTCCCTCTCCCCTGTGGGGAGGAGATAAAGAACGCCTGCCGTCGTATGTTTTCTCCCTCTCCCCTGTGGGGAGGGGATAAAGAACACCTGCCGTCGTATGCTCTCTCCCTCTCCCCTGCGGGGAGAGGGACGGGGTGAGGGGCAAACTACCCCAAATACTCAATAATCGACAGCCCGCCGTTATAATCCGTGCTGTACACAATCCCCTGAGCGTCCACAAAGACATCGCAGGACTGGATCACCCGTGGGCGGCCAGGGCGAGTATCCATCATTTTTTCCGGGGCGGCGGGCACCAGCGCACCTGTTTCTATCGGCCGGTACGGGTTCGAAATATCGTAAGCTCTTACGCCCGCGTTCTGATAAGTCGCGAAAATCAGCGTATCGCTGATAAAACTGCCGGGGCGGTTTTCATGCAGGTTATGCGGGCCGAAGTGGGCGCCTTTCGCCACATAATCAATCTCATCCGGCTGCGGGAACGTGGAGATGCTGACCGGATTCGACGGGTCACGAATATCGAACAGCCAAATCAGCTTCTCGCCGTCCGCCTGATTGTCCAGTACCGCTTCGTCAAGCACCACCAGCAAATTTCGGTCAGGCAACGGCAGCGCCGTGTGCGTCCCGCCGCCAAACGGCGGGCTCCAGTTGCGGTGGCTGATGAGCTGCGGCTGCGAGCGGTCGGAAACGTCCAGCAGCGTCAGGCCGCCGTCGCGCCAGCTGGCATATGCCGTGTCGCCGCTGATAATCGCGTGGTGTAACGCATAGCGTTTTCCTTCCGGCCAGGTGGGCTGCTCGCCTGCGGCGGTGTTCATGCCCGGCAGCCACCAGTTGCCCGCGACCTGCGGGTTTCGCGGGTCGGCGAGGTCGATAGTCAGGAAGATATAATCGCTAAACCCATCGATCAACGCGGAAACATAGGCCCAGCGGCCGCCCACATACCAGCAGCGGTGAATGCCGATGCCGCTCAGCGACAGGAAACTGATTTCTTTGGGTTTGTCCGGCGTGGAGATATCAAAAATGCGTAACCCGGCGCTCCAGCCTTTGTCCTGCACGTCGCGAACCGTTTCGCCAACCGATTTGGTGTAGTAAACCTTTTCATCGGCGAAGCGCACGTCGGCAAACAGGTCACGGGCGTTAATCACCAGCAGCAGATCGTCGTGCGCCTGCAGGTGAATATTCCAGGTACCCGGCGGCGCGGGCACGAAGCCCGCCGCTTTCGGGTTTTTAGGATCGCGGACGTCAACAATCGAAAAGCCCTGCGACACCATATGGCCGATATACGCATAGCCCCGGTGCACCATCAGCTGTACGCCGTCCGGTTTTCCCCCCTGATCGCTATGGCCGATCAGCCGCATATTGCGGCTGTATTCGGGTTGTGGCAGTGCCATTGCGCGACTCCTTATTTATTTTTCGCTTCAAGCGTGGCGAACCACGGCGCGATAAAGTCGTCGGTCTGGCCCCAGCCTGGAATGATTTTACCCAGCGAAGTGACGTTGACCGGACCTGGCTGGCTGGCCAACAGGGCCTGAGGAATGGCCGCCGCTTTAAAGTCGTAGGTTGCCGGAGTTTGTTCCCCGGCAATCTTATAGGCCACCAGGCGCACGTTGGTGGCGCCGATCAGCTTAGGATCTACCGCCACGCTGACTTTCCACGGGCTGTTAGCCTCACGCATCAGCTGAATGTCCTGGTTGGAAACATCGATGCTATAGAGCTTAATTTCCGTGCGGCCGTTTTCCTGCAGCGCTTTATAAGCCCCCTGGCTGAAGGCGTCCCATGTGCCCCAGATAGCGTCGATTTTGCCTTTCGGATACTTCGCCAGCACCGCGCCCACTTTGTTGGCGGTGTCGCCCTGCACGTCGGAGGAAACCGCGCCGATGGACTCCAGCTCCTTAATGCCAGGGTTGGCTTTCAGCAGTTCCTGATAGGCGGTCTGGCGGCGCTCCATCGGTGGGAAACCGGCCACCCACAGCTTGATGATGTTGGCTTTACCGTTGAAATCTTTGACCAACTGGCCGAAGGAGAGGCTGGTCAGCGAGGCGTCGTCCTGTTGGGTTACGGTCACGCCGGGAATGGTGCCGTTCACGGCGGTATCAAAGACCGACACCGCGATGCCTGCGGCCACCGCTTTTTTCACCAGTTCGGTGGAGTAAGGATCGCGTCCCTGAGAAAGAATAATCCCGTCATACTTCTGGCTGATCGCCTGGTTTACAAAGTCCTGGAAGCGGGCATCGTCTCCGTTGCTCAGAAATGTGCTGACTTTGAAGCCCAGTTTTTTGGCCTGCTGAACTGCCCCGGCGACAAACTGCGTGGTGTTGTCGTCGGAACCCAGGTTGCGAATAACGGCGATGCGGATCGGGCCGTCGTGGGCGGCGATTTTTTCCGGCACCGGCGTTGGCGTAGCGGCGTGGCCCGGCAGAGCAGCAAGCAGGCTAAGCGCCAGCAGTGAAGTGGTCAGTTTTTTCATGGTCGTTACCCTGTGTGAAGTGTTGTTTTAGCGTCGTTGTATGTAAGTAATCGCCAGCGCTGCAGCCAGCACCAGGCCTTTAATAATGTCCATGGCGTAGTAGGGCACGGAGAGCATCACCAGCCCATTTTGCAGCACGCCCAGAATCACCGCGCCCACCAGCGTGCCCAGCGCGTTAGGTTTTCCAGAACCTGCCAGAGAGAAACCGATCCAGGCGGCGGCCACGGCGTCCATCAGGTAACCGCCGCCGGCATTGACCTGTGAAGATCCAATCCGGGAAGCCAGAAGGATGCCACCCAGGCCCGCCAGCAGTGAGGCCAGCACGTAGGCCGCCACGCGATAACGGATGGTGCGAATGCCGGAAAGGCGAGCCGCCTCCGGGTTGCCGCCGATGGCGTACATCCGGCGGCCATGCTTGGTCAGTGAGAGTGCGAGCTGGGCGACCAGCGTGACCACCAGCATAATAATTACGATGGTTGGCACCTGCCCGAGCAGGCCAAAGGCGGCCGGAATAGTGCCCTCGGCCATGTCGCCGCTCGGCAGCACCATGTTTTCGGTAATCGAGCCGCCGTAGCTGTAGGTCATCGCCACGCCCTGAATAACAAACAGGCTGGCAAGCGTGGCGAGCATGTCGGGAATTTTGAGCACCACTATGAGGAAGGCGTTGAACAGCCCGACCAGGGTGCACAGCACCAGAGTGATCAGAATCGCCTCGGTGGTGCCGAAGCCGTGCCAGACGAACAGCGAAATCACCAGCGCGTTTGCCAGCGAGGCGGTCGAGCCGACGGATAAATCAAAGCCGCCAACGGTGAGAGAGATAGACACGCCGATGGCAATCACCGTCACGATGGCGATGGAGCGCAGAATATTGATGATGTTGTTCGGCTCAAGGAAGCTGTCGGACGCGATGCCGAACAGCGCCACCAGAGCAACCACGGTGAGCAACATCCCCCATTTGTAGAGAAAGTCAAAAAACTGCTGGCGGCCGGACGCGCTGGCCTTAAGGGATAATGCTTTGCTCACGCGGGTGTTCCTCCGGTGGAGTAGAGTAATAAGGTTTCTTCGGTGGCCTGATGGCCGTCCAGTTCAGCGACGATGCGCCCGTCCCACAGGACGCAGATGCGGTCGCACAGCCCGACCAGTTCGGCAAATTCGCCTGAGGCATAAATCACCCCTTTTCCACGGCGGGCAAGCTGGTCAATCAGCACGAAGAGGTCGGTTTTAGCTTTGATGTCCACGCCTTTGGTCGGCTCGTCAAAAATCAGCACGTCGGCTTCGTTGCGCAGCCATTTGCCGATGGCTACTTTTTGCTGATTGCCGCCGGACAGGCGGCGCAGCGTTTGCGCCGGACCGCTGGTGCGAATGCCCAACTGTTGAATGGTTTCCTCCGCCCAGCGCCTGGCTTTGCGGTAGTCGAACAACCCCCAGCGGGTAAACTGGCTGTCGGCGCTGACGGCGAGATTCATGGTGACCGACTCGTCGATAAAAATGCCTTCTTTGCGCCGTTCTTCCGGCACCAGCACGATGCCACGCGCGACGGAGTCCGCCGGGTCGGTCGGGCGCCAGTTCCTGCCTTTTAATTCGCCGCGCTCAAGCGTGCTGCGGGTAGCGCCGAACAGCGCTTTGCAAAGCTCGGTTTTCCCGGCTCCCGCCAGGCCTGCAATACCCAGAATTTCGCCTTTGCGCAGGCGCAATGAGATGTTGTGCAGCAGCGAATCGTCATGCAGGCCTTCAACCGCCAGCAGCGTGTCGCCCTCAACCGACGGGCGGTGAGGGGGATAAATATCGTCTAACTGGTGGCCCAGCATTTTCTCGACAATCTCTTCGCCGCTCAGATGCCCCATTGGGCCGCTGTCTACCAGCCTGCCGTCGCGCAGGACCGTCATCTGGTCGCAAATAGCTTTCAGTTCATGGATACGGTGGGAGATAAACACCACGCCGATGCCACCGTTTTGTAGCCGCTGCACGACGCGGAAAAGATGCTCGCTTTCCTGGCTGTCCAGCGGGGCGGTGGGTTCATCGAGGATCAAAAAACGGCAATGATGAGAGAGCGCCCGGGCCAGCAGGATTTGCTGTTTTTCCGCCAGGGTGCATTGCTCAATGCGCTTTTTGACGTCTATTTCCACCTCGAGCTGCGCCAGCGCTTCGCGAGCCTGTCGGTAAATTTTCGACCAGCGGTAGACATGCCCCGTTTCGGCCAGCTTATCGAGCATGATGTTTTCCGCCACGCTAAGGCCCGGCACGAGGGCAGCGTCCACCTCCTGCTGCACCAGATGGATCCCCAAAAGCTTGGCGTCTCTCGGGCTACGGATAGTCACCGTCTCACCGTCGATCAGGACTTCGCCCTGGTAATGATCGTGCGCGCCGGAAAGCACCGCCATCAGCGTGGATTTACCCGCGCCGTTCGCGCCGGTCAATGCATGGACCGAGCCGCCATCCAGCCGGAAATTTACCTGGCTCAGCGCGTTAAAGCCCGCGAAGGCGATAGAGATTTCTCGCATCTCAAGGCGGTTAAGCGTAGTCATAGCGGCGGCGGCTTCCGGGTTTAATGAATTGATCTGTCGAATTTTTAGCGGCCTTCTGGGTTGCGGGCAATGAACGAAAAGACATAAGATAAAGCAAAATGATATTAGCCGTCCAGATGTCTGGACATATCATCGGCATAGAATATATCCCGCCAGCGAAGAAAAGGAAATGCATCATGACCAGCACCGCTATCCGCGTGGTTACCGGCCCCGCTAATTACTATTCACACCCCGGCAGCCTTGCCCGTCTGACTGAGTTTTACAGCGAAGAGCAACTGAATAACGCCGTGTGGATCTACGGCGAGCGTGCCTTTCAGGCGGCGCGTCCTTTCCTGCCGGACGCGTTTTCGCTGCCCGGGGCGAAGCATATTCAGTTTGGTGGGCACTGCAGCGAAAGCGACGTCCAGACGCTGGTGGCGGAGTCCGGCGAGCGGCAGGTGGTGATCGGCCTCGGCGGCGGAGCGCTGCTGGATACGGTCAAGGTGGTGGCCCGTCGTTTGAATGCTCCGGTCGTGGCGATCCCGACCATCGCGGCAACCTGCGCGGCCTGGACGCCACTGTCCGTGTGGTACAACGATGCCGGGCAGGCGCTGCGCTTCGAGATTTTCAACGATGCCAATCACCTGGTGCTGGTGGAGCCGGAAATTATCCTGCGTGCGCCCCAGGAATATCTGCTGGCCGGGATTGGAGACACGCTGGCGAAGTGGTACGAAGCAGTGGTGCTCAGCCCGCGGCCTGAGAATCTGCCGCTCACCGTGCGTCTTGGCATCGGTGCGGCGCTGGCGATCCGCGATGTTCTGCTGGAGAGCAGCGAGCAGGCGCTGGAAGATCAGCGGCAGGGCAGGTCAAGTCAGGCATTCCTGGATGTAGTTGAGGCGATTATTGCCGGAGGCGGCATGGTGGGTGGCCTGGGCGAGCGCTACACCCGCGTTGCTGCCGCGCATGCCGTACATAACGGCCTGACGACGCTGCCGCAAACCGACCGTTTCTTGCACGGGACTAAAGTGGCCTACGGAATTCTGGTGCAGAGCGCGCTGCTGGGGCAGGACGATGTTTTGGCACAGCTAACGCAGGCCTATAAGCGTTTCAATTTACCAACCAAACTGGCGCTGCTGGATGTGGATATTCACAACCGGGCTGACGTGGATAAGGTGATTGCCCGTACTTTACAGGCCGGGGAGTCGATTCATGCGCTGCCGGTAGCGCTGTCGCCGGAGAGTGTGCGGGCGGCGCTGGAGAAAGTGGAAGGGTTGTAAAAATTTGCCCCTCATCCTGCCTCTCTCCCCAAGGGGGCGAGGGAGAAAACAAGCGGTGGCGGGTTTTTTATTCCCTCTCCCTCCGGGAGAGGGGTAGGGTGAGGGAAAGCCGCACTGCTGTGGCTGAAGTCAGTCCCGGGTTAAAAGCGAGGCCCGATTCCGGCTTAAATCGCCTCCGTTTTCTCTCCGACTGGCCAGGGTCCGGCCGTCGGGAACGGCCGGAGGCTGAGAGCGTCGGGAACGCATCTCAGCCGACCCAGGACTGGGAGATAAAACGGAGGTCTGCCGCTTCAGCGGTCGATTTATTTCGCCGGGAGTCCGGGTTCTCAGGGGAATGACGGTGATTCCCCTGAGACGTTCACCGATGCGGTGGCAACATATAAAACTGCACTTAAGGTGAACGGAACTTGAGCCATGTTTGCATAGAAACGACCATGCTTAGGACGCTGATGCCAGCTCCCGCACCAAACTAAACCCCTGCTTCATATACTCCTCGCTGACGATAAACGCCCTTAACTGCTGCGCGGCGTCCATCCCTCTGGCAATCAGACCTTGCTGGCTGGCGGTAATCTGCCAGGTCAGGTCGCGGCGCTGGGTTTCCCCGGCCAGGTGCAGCGGCATCTCCGGCGTTTTCACCTTGACCAGCATCGCCGGGAGGGAAAGTGGGTCGCTCGCACCGAGCAGGTTTTTTGCCAGCGTCATGGCGCTGAGCTGAATCGGCTGCAGGAACGGCAGCACTTTACCGTCGATGGCCGCACAGTCGCCGAGGGCGTAAATATCCGGGTCAGAGGTTTGCAGCCGGCTGTTCACCTGGATGCCGCGGTTAACCTCGAGCCCTGCATGCTGGGCCAGGCCAACGTTTGGGCGCAGGCCGATGGCAGAGACTACCGCATCGACTGGCAGATCGCGCCCGTTGTTGAGCGTGGCGCACAGCCCTGACTCCGCCTGGCTCACCGCCGCCAGTTGCTGGTTAAACAGCAGCTCGACGCCCATCTGGTTCAGGCGGGATTGCAGGCGGCCGCTGACTTCAGCCGGAAGCAGGGATGCCATCAGGTGGCTGGCGTTATCCACCAGCACAACCTCTTTGCCCGCGCGGCAGAAATCCATCGCCAACTCGCTGCCGATCAGCCCGCCGCCGAGGATCATCACCCGCCGGGCGTCACGCAGCCGGGTTTCGCAGGCCTGATACTCCTGCTGGCTGTTGAGCGTTGTCATCAATTCTTTGCCGGAAACAGGTGGCAACAGGGCGGAGGAGCCGGTCGCCAGCACCAGTTTGTCGTAGTGCCAGTACTGCTCGCCACACTTGACCCGTTTATTTTTTGGGTCAAGGCTGCTGACCCAGCTATTGGCGTGCAGCGTCAGGTTGAACTGCTCCGCAAACGCGCCAGCCTGCTGGCGGGTCATTGCCTCGGCTCGCTGGTTTAAGCTGATGACGTGGCTCAGATCCGGTTTGTTGTACTCGTCGGCGCTGTCGGCGGCAATCAGCCGGATGGGCACCTCTGCGCTGTGTTTACGGATATTTTTCACCAATTGGCGGGCGGCGAAGCCCGAGCCGATTATCACGATACCGTTGTTCATTTTGCCTCCGTTGCCAGCGCGTCGAAGACATCTTTTCCCAGCGAACACTCAGGGCACAGGAAGTTGTCGGGCACTTCGCGCCACGGTGTGCCTGGCTCAACGGCCTGCATCGGCTCGCCCTGGGCCGGATCGTAAATCCACTGGCAAACGCTGCACTGCATGCAAGGGCCCAGGTCTGCGCTACGGGAGGCTGGCGCAGCTTCCTCGGCTTTCGGCGCGACCGTGGCCTCAGCCACCGGCAGCGGGGAAAGCGCCCACTGACGGGCTAGTTCGCGGCCATGCTCACGGCAAAGCTCCAGCGCGTTGCCGTCCGGGCGCCATTTCGCCTTCAGGCTGAGGGACATTTCAAACCCGGCGTCCTGCAGGCGGGTAGAAAGGCGATCTACCGCGCCGCCGCTCCAGCCGTGGGACCCGAAAGCGCTGGCGCGTTTATTACGGAATCGCAGCCCGGTTATCTCTTCTACCAGTCCGGCGATTTTCGGCATCATCACGTTGTTCATGGTGGAAGTGCCGACCAGCACGCCTTTGGAACGGAACACGTTGGTCAGAATTTCGTTCTTATCGCTGCGGGCCACGTTGAAGATTTTCACCGCCACGCGGGGATCAACTTCGTGAATGCCCTGGGCAATGGCGTCCGCCATCATGCGGGTGTTATTGGACATGGTGTCGTAGAACAGCGTGATGCGGTCTTCCTGATAATCGGCGGCCCATTTCAGGTACAGCTCAACGATTTGCGTCGGGTTGTCGCGCCAGACCACGCCGTGGGAAGTGGCAATCATCTCCACCGGCAGCCTGAAGCCGAGGATTTCGGTAATTTTCGGCGTTACCAGGCGGCTGAACGGCGTCAGGATGTTGGCGTAGTAGCGCTGACACTGCTCGAACAGCTCGGTCTGATCCACTTCGTCGTTAAACAGGTGTTCGTCGCAGTAATGCTGGCCGAAGGCGTCGTTGCTGAACAGCACCGCGTCGCCGGTCAGGTAAGTCATCATGCTGTCCGGCCAGTGCAGCATAGGTGTTTCGACAAAAATAAGCTGTTTTCCATTGCCGATGTCCAGGCTGTCGCCGGTTTTCACCACGTTAAAGTTCCACTCCGGGTGATGATGGTGCCCGGTAATGGAATCAATGCCGTTGGCCGTGCAGTAAATTGGCGTGTGTGGGATGCGTGACATCAGCTCTGTCAGCGCGCCCGCGTGATCCTCTTCCGCATGATTGATAATGATGTAGTCGAGCGTGTCGAGGTCGATTTCACGCTCAAGGTTCTGCACAAACTCGCGGCTGAACTTATGGTCGACGGTGTCGATCAGGACGGTTTTTTCTTCACGAATGAGGTAGCTGTTGTAGCTGCTGCCGCGCAGCGTTTTATATTCCGTGCCGTGAAAATCACGCACTTCCCAGTCACGTTGCCCAACCCACTGAATGTTGTTTTTAACCTGAATTGCCATTGAGAACCTCATTGATGTCATAGCGTTAAGTGCTTCAATGGCTGTGTTATTGCGAGTATCGTGCCAGTTTTTTAATGCTTTGATTTTTAATTGTTTATTATTTTACGTGCTGATTTTTATTGTCATAATGACAATGTTTATTTTGGTCATAATGACTCAGTCATTTGTCATTTTGACTACTCGGGCGTAAGCTGAACGCCCGCGTTCCCGGAGCCTCACCATGAGCCTGTCGATGTCTTCTCTCGCCGCCATTGCTATCGAACTGCAGAGCGGTATCAGCCATTCAGACCGCTTTTCCCGCGTCATCCGTACCCTGAGAAAGCTGCTTGGCGGCGATGCCACGGCGCTGCTGCGCTACGAGTCGCGACACTTTTACCCGCTGGCGATAGACGGCCTTGCCATTGATGTGCTGGGCCGGCGCTTTGCCGTTGACGCTCATCCGCGCCTGGAGGCTATTGCCCGCGCAGGGGACGTGGTGCGTTTCCCGGCCGACAGCGAGCTGCCCGATCCTTATGACGGCCTTATTCCAGACCACGAAGAGCTAAAGGTTCACGCCTGCCTGGGGTTACCGCTGTTCGCCGACCAGACGCTTATCGGGGCGCTGACCGTGGACGGCATGGATCCTTATCAGTTCGACAGTTTCAGCGATGAGGAGCTCAGGCTGATAGGCGTGCTGGCGGCCGGGGCGCTGAATAATGCTTTGCTGCTGGAACAGCTTGAGAAGCAAACCCCCGAGGGCACGGTGCAGCCCGCTATTTCTCGGGGAGCTGCCGGGGAGATGATTGGTCGCTCGGCGGGTATCAGCCAGTTGAAAAAAGAGATCGATATCGTTGCCAGTTCGGACCTGAACGTGCTCATAACCGGCGAAACGGGGGTCGGAAAAGAGCTGGTGGCGCGGGCGATCCATGCCGGTTCTGCCCGGGCGGCAAGTCCGCTGGTCTATCTTAACTGCGCCGCGCTGCCGGAAAGCGTGGCGGAGAGTGAGCTGTTCGGTCATGTGAAGGGGGCTTTTACCGGGGCGATTCATCACCGCACCGGCAAGTTTGAAATGGCGGATCGCGGCACGCTGTTCCTCGATGAAATCGGTGAACTGCCGCTGGCGCTTCAGGCCAAGCTGCTGCGGGTGCTGCAGTACGGCGATATTCAGCGGGTGGGGGACGATCGCAGCCAGCGCGTGGACGTTCGGGTATTGGCCGCCACTAACCGCGATCTTCGTCAGCAGGTACTGGCCGGCGAGTTCCGCGCCGACCTGTTTCACCGCCTCAGCGTCTTTCCGCTGCACGTTCCACCGCTGCGCGAGCGTGGGCAGGACATTGCGCTGCTGGCCGGTTTTTTCTGCGAGCAAAGCCGCGCGAAGATGGGGCTGAAGCAGGTTGTGCTTAGCGAAGCGGCTCGCGCGCACCTCACGCAGTATGGCTGGCCGGGGAACATTCGCGAGCTGGAGCATGCCATTTATCGCGCGATTGTTCTGGCCCGTGCCGGCTCTCCTCAGGGGGAGCCCGTGCTTCAGCCCCAACATTTCCAGCTGTCTGGTCGGGGGGATGTGGTCGCCCATGAACCAGACACCCCACCTTTGGCATCCCCCTCTGCCAGCCTGCGAGAAGCGACCGATGAGTTCCAGCGCGGCAGGGTTGCTGCAGCGCTTGCCCGCAACGGCAATAACTGGGCGGCCAGCGCCCGGGAGCTTGGCGTCGATGTGGCCAACCTTCACCGGCTGGCGAAGCGGCTGGGGGTGAAGTAACCCCGAGGGAGTACCTCTTAACTTCAACCGCAGATAAATTCATCATACAAACTCGTTGTTTAGCGGCGAAGCGGCGCGGATAATCGCTGTGTATTTTTATATATAACGAGGATGCTATGGCTTTGACTTCAGCACGCAGCGCGGGCGCCCTGGCGCTTTGCTCACTTCTTTTCAGCGCCTCGGCGCTGGCTTCTTCCGATATTCGCGTCACCTATGCAGGCTCGATGGGCAAGGTCATGGACCAGTCCCTCGGCCCGGCCTTTGCAAAAGAAAACCACGGCGATTATCAGGGACAGGGGCAGGGCGCTTACGGGATGGCGCGACTGCTCGCCAGCAAGAAAATTACCGCCGATGTGTTTGTCTCCATCACCCCTGGCCCTATGCAAATTCTGAAAGATGCCGGGTTGATTGACGATGCCGTGCCGGTGGCCAGTACCAGCATGGTTATCGCCTATAGCCCGAAAGGAAAATACGCCCCGCAATTTGCCGCCGCGAGCGGCAAAGACGCCAGCTGGCTGAAAGTGCTGGCGACGCCGGGGCTGAAGTTTGGCCGTACCGACCCGTATAACGATCCTAAAGGGCAGAATATTGTCTTTACGCTGCTGCTGGCGGAAAAATATTACCAGCAGCCGGGCGCGGCGAAGCAGGTGATGGGGGAAGTGCAAAACCCGGCTCAGGTCAGCCTGGAGGGTGGCCTGCTGACGCGGCTGGAGAGCGGGCAGGTTGACGCCGCCGCCGGGTATGAAAGCGAAGTGATTTCCGCCAAACTGCCGTACATCGCACTGCCGGATGAGATCAACCTCAGCAACCCTGATGAAGCCAAACAGTGGTATGACACCGTGAGCTTCACTATCAAGGACAGCGCCGGGAAAGATCGGGTGCTGCATACCCAGCCGCTGGTCTATTACGCTGCCGTGCTGAAAAACGCCCCTAACGGCGTGCAGCAGGGGCAGAAGTTTATCGACTTTATGCGCGGTGCCGAAGGCCAGAAGCTGTTTAAAGCGAATGGCTATGCGGCACCAAAAGGCCAGGCGATTTACGCTCAATGATACGCAGCCCGGCGCTGTGGCTGTCGCTACCGGCGTTGTTGCTGCTGGCGATTCCGTTTGCGACATTGCTCGGTGTTACGCCGTGGCATGGGTTTCATTTGGCCTGGGGCGACGGCGGCGCGATTGCCGTTTCCCTCGGGCTGGGCGGCCTCGCGCTGATGATTGTTGTCGCCCTGGGGCTGCCGGTGGCCTGGTGGCTGGCCTGGGCCAAAGGTCGGCGACGGCTGCTGGTCGAGATCCTGGTGTTGCTTCCCCTGTTAACGCCGCCGCTGGCGATGGGGATTTTGCTGATTTCCGCCTGGGGGCCGTACAGCCTGGCGGGGGAATGGCTGTCTCGCTTTGGGCTGACGCTGGTGAATAACCCCGGGGCTTTTGTGCTGGCGCAGGTGTACGGCTCGCTGCCTTATTTTATTACCGCCGCTCGCTCGGCGTTTGCCGCGGTACCGAAGGAGATCCTTGAAGCCGGTCGTACACTGGGGGCATCGCCCTGGCAGCGCTTCCTGCGCCTTGCTTTGCCGATGTCTGCTCCGGGCCTTGCATCCGCGCTTGCCGTGGCCTGGGTTCGGGCGATAGGAGAATTCGGCATCGTGATGATTTTTGCCTATTTCCCTCAGGGGATCCCCGTCAAGCTGTATACCAACCTGCAAAACGACGGCGTGGATGCGGTTTATACTTTGGTGTGGCTGCTGCTGCTGTTCACTTTGCCTCTGCCGATGATCTGCTTTGCTTTTGCCCGGCGAAAAGCGGCACATTTTCGTCGTCAGCTTCATGTCAGGTTGATGTCGGGTTGATGTCGGGCCGCTGTCGTGTTGAAGTGGCGCGGGCTGAGCCATAGTCAGGGCGGGTTAAATCATTCGAGGATCTCCAGCCATGAGTAACAACATTAAAGCGTTGCGTTTGTCCCGCGCCTGGTCCCAGGAGCAGCTGGCCGAACTCTCTTCCCTGAGCGTCAGAACCATTCAGCGTATTGAGAATGGCGGACAGGCGAGCCTGGAAACCATGAGCGCGATTGCGGCGGCGTTCGATCTCAACGTGACGGATTTGTACAACGATAATGAGTCGGACGGTGAGCCAGAGGATGCGCTCAATACGCGCATTCTTGAGGCTAAACGCCGCGTTGCCCGCGAGTATCGCTTCTACCGTTCGGTGCTGGTGTGGGCGATTGTGTGTACCGGCCTGGCCGCAATTAACTGGCTGACTTCGCCGGGCCAGAACTGGTTCCTGTGGCCAACGCTGATTTGGGGGGCGCTGCTGGTGATGGGCGGCCTGCGTTTGTTCCTGCTGAAAGGCTGGCTGGAGAGGCGCCAGCAGCAGCGCCTCCAGCAGCTGTTGCGGAAGTGATCAGCTCAGGGCGCGGTTACGGGCAATCCAGTCGATAAAGGCCTGTTTAGGCAGGGCTTTGCTATAAAGCCAGCCCTGCCCCCAGGCAACGCCGTGTTCTCGCAGCCATGCCGCCTGTGCCGCGGTTTCAATCCCTTCGGCGAGCGTCGCCAGATGAAGCGTTTTCGCCATTTCAATGATATAGGGCGTGACGTTTTTGTACTCCAGCGCGTCAACGAACGATTTGTCTATTTTAAGAATATCGACGTCGAGATCCTGCAGGTAGCTGAGGCTGGAGTAGCCGGTGCCAAAATCATCCAGGTAGATGGGATGGCCCGCCTCGCGGTATTTCGCCACAATCGGGGCGCTGACTTTCGGGTTGGCGAAGCCGCGCTCGGTGATCTCCAGCGCTATCTGCTCCGCTTTGATTTGGTACTTCAGCAACAGGGGCTTGATGACCTGTAAAATCTTGTCGTTAAGCACATCGGCCGGGGCGAGGTTGATCGAGACATGGTGGTGAGGGTGGGCGTGCAGCCAGTCACCGAGATCTGTGAAGGTTTTTTTAACCACCAGTTCGGTTATCTGTGAAATCAGCCCAGCCTGTTCGGCAATAGGAATAAAAATGTCCGGGCTGATGAAACTCCCGTCCGGTAGACGCCAGCGGATTAACGCTTCTGCCCCCACGCCTTCCCCGGTTTTCAAATCGACTATGGGCTGATATTCGAGGGTAAATTCCCGATCGCGAATCGCATCCTGAATGCGCGCCTGGGGAGATTCAAGGCGTCGCAGCAGGCGGGTGATAAACCAGCCGGCGCTCAGGCTGAAGAGAATACCAATCGGCAGCCAGAGCAGCATTTGCTTATACCAGGCCGTTTGCAACGGGGCGCTGGGTGCCCAGGCTATCATCGCCAGCCCCAGCTCTGATGAGCGGCGAATCACATAGTCGTTTTTCCCGTCCGAGTACGCCTCCGTGCCTTTACTTATTTCGCTCTCCCAGCTGCGATTCGGCAGCGGGGCGTTGCTGGCGATGAGCCGGTTGTGCTGCATGCCGACCATTGCCACGTCTACCGGGTTATGGCCAAAAGGGATCACATCAATAAAGGCAACCGGGTCTATTACCACCACATGCTGTAACTGGCCGATGTACATCATCGGGCGCTCAAAGCCCAGGTCGGTGACGTCGGTGTACCAGGCGAAGAAGCCTTTTGTACCGCTGGTGTCGGGCGGGCCCAGCTTCGCGCCGTCGTGGGTCGTTTCAAGCGACGAGCAAACGGTGCGGTTATTGACGATATAGACCACTTCCTGGATATAGAGGTAATTGAAAGCGACGCGGCGCATCGCATCCAGGTGGCCGCGGGAGCAATACTGGCCGCTGAAGCTGTTTATTTGTGTGAGCGCGGCGGTGGCCTGGTCAATCACTCTGTTGCTACGCAGCAGCGCGCGGTCGGCGTAATTTTCCAGCTCGCTGTGGAAGGTTTTCTCGGCCTTGTTATGCGCCAGATAGATGCTAAGCAAGACCGGCAGCAGCACGGCCATAATCAGCACGCCATTGACGAGACTGACCATTTTTTTGCTTGTCATAAGTGGGTTCCGGCGTAAGGGATTAAACGTTTGGGGTAATTTACCTGCCAGCATAGTTCACCGGGCGCAGGAATGTTATGTTTCAGCGCAAAGGTTAGGAGCCCGCGATGAAAAAGAAAGACTTTGTGACTCAGGATCTCCTGAGCAAAATTTATCAGCACAGCGAGCCGGGCCCGCGCAAACTGCCCCCGGAGCGTCAGCTGGCTGAAGAATATGGGGTTTCGCGGTTCACCATTCGCCAGGCGCTGGAAAAGTTGGTCAGCATTGGCGTGGTCTCCATCATTCAAGGTTCCGGGATATGGATTAACGAGCAGGCCCGCAGCAGCCCGCTGGTGTATAACTCGATCACTGAAAAGTCTTTCGACCGCATTACGTTTCGGCTGGTCAGCCTGCATAAAAAGCTCCCCGACCGCGAGGAGCAGCAGGTTTTTGGCCTCGCTGCGAATGAATTCATCTGGCAGTTTTGCCGCCTGAGGCTGGTGGATAACCAAAAAGTGCAGATTGAAACGTCGCGCATGCCGGCTAAAGATTTTCCCGATCTCAACCAGAAGGTGATTGAAAGCTCTTTGCAGCAGTACGTCCTGAGCAAGGGGTATCGCATTTCACATTTGTTGACCCGTTATCAGGCCGTCACGGTCAATAAAGAGCAGGCTCAAATGCTTGAATGCAAGAAAGGAGTGCCCGCGATGCAGATCAGCAACCGCGGCATCCTCGAAGGGGGACGGGTGTTTGAAATCAGCGACATTGTCGATATCAACTATTCCTGCACCTACGTCATCCCCTTTAACCATGCCAATCTCGCTCGCCGTAAAACGTCTTAAGGCGTGTGTATCGCGCCGTTGGGCAGTCGGCTCTGCGTCCATTCATGCGGGCGATATTCCACCGGGAAGCGTTCCGCCTGCCGCTGGTCAAACGCCACGCCAATGCCTGCTTTTTCCAGTGGATACATATAGCCTTTTTCCGCAGTCGGTGCGCCGGGGAACACGGCGGCGGTGTTCTCTTTGACGGGAATAAACTCCTGAATCGCCGCGTTATGCAGGTGAATATTCAGGTGGGTATTCACCGCTACGGCAATCGGCGTCATGTCCGGCGGCCCGTGCCAGGCGAGGCGCACGCCAAAGGCCTGGCAGAGCACCGCTAGTTTTAGCGCCGGGGTAATCCCGCCGATTTGCGAAACGTGGCAGCGAATAAAATCGATGCGGCGATTCACTATCAGGTCATGCCATTCCGCGGGGTTGTTGAACAGTTCGCCCATCGCCAGCGGTACCGAAGAGTGCTGGCGCACCTGTTCCAGCCACGCGCTTTGCTGCGGCGGCAGAATATCCTCGATAAACCACGGCTGGTAAGGTTCCAGCGCTTTCGCCAGCTGAATTGCTTGCTGCGGGAACAGGCGCTCGTGAACGTCGTGCAGGATATGGAAGCGGTGGCCGTATTTCTCACGCAAGGCGCGGAACATTTCCACCGTGTTTGCCATGTACTCGTCCTGGTCATAGTAGGCGCCGGGCGTGGGGGCTTTGGTCTGGTGCATGCCCTGAGACGTGCCGCCATAGAACCCTAACTGACAGCGGATGTAGCGGTACCCCTGCGCCAGCAGTTTGTTCACTTCCTGGTAGAGCCCGGCAAGCGTTTCGCTGGCGGCGTGGCTGTAGACCGCAATAGCATCCTTCGACTTACCGCCGAAAAGCTGGTAAAGCGGCATATTGGCCAACTGGCCTTTAATGTCCCACAGCGCCATATCCACGCCGGCGATGGCGTTGTTCATGATTGGGCCGTTTCGCCAGTAGGCGTTGACGGTCATCATCTGCCACAGGTCTTCGATGTGGTTGGCGTCGCGGCCGGTCAGCAGTGGCTTGAGGTATTCATCGACCAGGGTTTTAACCGCCAGCGGCCGCTGCTGGAAGGTGGCACACCCGAGACCGGTCACGCCTTTGTTGGTCGTGACCCGCACCGTTACCAGGTTGTGTCGGTCTGGTTTAGTAATAAAACATTCAATATTTTCGATAATTGTGGGTAGCACGAGAAAGCTCCACCATCAGGCTGATATAAACGCAGTGAATTAAGTTCTGCTATTACTATCACCCTATTTTTCCCCGGCGGTAAACGCTTTTTTTTACTCTTTTTTATTGGTCAGTTATTTCACTTTTAAATGCAATAAAACCGTACCAATTGTTGTTCTTGTTCTTTTGAATTGGCTAACTGTGATGCTTGTCATGTTTCATTGGTTTGTTTTTAATTTTTTGATTCTCTACCATCGGCGGCAACAACACATAACAATAAACCAACACCGGGGAGTTATTCATGGGGAGTCGTGACGTCATTGCTTCTATTATCCGTCTGGTCGGCGGGACGGATAATATTAATAAAGTCTGGCACTGCATGACGCGTCTGCGTTTCGATTTAATTGATGATAATAAAGTGAACCAGCCTGAGATCAAAAAGCTGCCCGGCGTGCTGGGGGCGCAGACGCAAAGCGATCAGTTTCAGATAATCATCGGCCCGCAGGTGAACAGCTGGTACGAGCAACTGACAGCGCTGCTCGGCGGCACAAAAGATGCCCCTGCCGCTTCTGCCGGCAAAAAAGAGCGCAAGAGCCTGGTTTCGCTGTTTATGGACACAGTTTCCGGCGTTTTTGGCCCGATTGTACCGGCGATTGCCGGGGCCGGGATGATCAAAGGCCTGTTGGCCGGGCTGGTGGCACTCAAGCTGATTTCGGCCAAAAGCGATACGGTGATTGTTATCGATCTCATCGCCAGCGGGGTGTTTTATTTTCTGCCGTTTTTCCTGGCAATTTCCGCGGCCCGAATTTTTAAAACTAACGAATACCTCGCGGCGGCGGTGGCGGCCTGTTTGATGTATCCGTCGCTGATTGAAGCGGCGAAAGCGTTGGCGGCGCATCAGGCCGGCGCGGTGGACGCTTTCTATTTTCTCAATGTGATCCCGGTTTCGGTCTTCAATTATGCCTCCAGCGTGATCCCGGTTATTTTCTCGGTGCTGGCGCTGAGCTATATCCATCGTTGGGTGGATAGCATCATGCCTGAGGTGCTTAAAACTGTGTTTACCCCGACGCTGACGTTGTTCATCTCCGCCCTTGTGGCGCTGGTGGTGATTGGTCCGCTGGGGATTTATCTGGGGAAAGGGCTGGCCTGGTTTATCGAAGGGTTGTTCGGGGTTTCCGCCAGCTTCGCCGGGCTGGTGGTGGGGGCTATTCGCCCGATAGCGATTTTGACCGGGATGCACCATGCCATGACTCCAATTGCGCTGCAGAACTTTACCGATCGCGGCTATGACATGCTTATGCCGATGATGTTTATGGCTAACATGGCTATCGCCGGGGCGACGTTTGCCATCTGGCGGCAGAGCAAGTCAAAATCGGATCGCTCGGTGGTGCTGTCCGCGGGGATCTCTGCGCTGCTGGGCATTACCGAACCGGCGCTGTTTGGGGTGTTAACCCGCTACAAGAAAGCGTTTATTGCCGCCACGATTGCCAGTTCGGTCGCTTCGGCCTTCATCGCTTTCTTCGGCGTGCGGCTGTACGGCTATATCCTGTCGAGCATCTTTAGCCTGCCTGCTTATATCGGGCCGTACTTTATCTTTGCCCTGCTGGGCGTGGCCCTGGCGCTGGGACTTTCTTTCGTGCTGACCACCGTGCTGGTGCGTGAGAAATAGACAAACGCATTCTCGTCGAGAAAAACCGTGTAAAAACCGCTACTATCGGTTTTTCTCTCGTGCTGAATGATTAGATATGGCTTCTCTGAAAGATGTAGCAACCCTGGCGGGCGTGTCGCTGATGACCGTTTCCAGGGTTATTAATCAGGCTGAACACGTTAGCCCGGCGACCCGGGAGCGGGTACAGCGGGCCATTGATGAGCTGAACTATGTACCGGACTATTCCGCCCGGAAGATCCGCAGCAAAGGCGTCAAAGCGTCGACAATCGGTATTCTGGCGCTGGACACCGCCACCACGCCCTATTCTGTAGAAATACTGTTGGCCATTGAGCAGACTGCGCGTGAGCGAGGCTGGAACAGTTTTCTGATTAATATCCTTTCTGCTGGCGACGCCGAGCGGGCGGTCAATCAGCTCCTGGCCCAGCGTCCGGACGGCATCATTTTTACCACGATGGGGCTGCGGCACGTTGAGCTCCCTGCGGTATTAAATACCCACCGGGTGGTGCTGGCTAACTGTATTAGTGACGATGCTGATTTACCGAGTTACATTCCGGATGATTTTAACGGGCAGTACCATGCCACTCGCTATCTGATTGAGCGGGGATACCGCCGTCCGCTTTGTCTGTGGCTGCCCGAAGAAGCGCTTGCCAGCGGTTCTCGCCGGGATGGGTTCGAGCAGGCCTGGCGTGAAGCCGGGCTCGACGTTGATGCTGTGTTGCAGTATCACATGCAGTGGGGCGATAGCCATTATCCTGTATTGGCAGGGCTTGTTCTGGCACATTGCCAGCAAGGAAAAGCGGATTTCGATGTGCTGGTGTGCGGTAATGACCGCATCGCTTTTGTGGCCTGGCAGACTCTGTTGGCGCAGGGCGTGGCAATTCCTGAGCAGGTGGCTGTTCTTGGATTCGATAACCAGGTAGGGATCGGTGATTTGTTCCTTCCGCCGCTGACGACGGTTCAGCTGCCGCATGACGCCATTGGTCGCCAGGCGGCACTGCATTTAATTGACGGGTTGGAGAGCAGGGGCATCCAGCGGCTGCCTTGCCCGCTGGTCAAGCGCGTTTCGCTATAACGCGCTCAATTGCCACAGCGTGCCGCCCCGGCATAAGGCTTTCCCGTGGCTGGCAAAAAGTTCCAGTTGACGTTCCCCTGGCTGAGGGTAGAGGCGGCTGCTGAGACAGTATTCGCCCTGGTTAACAAAGACTTCGATGGAAGATCGATCGATAAAAATCCGCAGATGCAGGTCGCCGTTTTCCGATAACGGCACGCTGCGATCGCCGTCCAGCTGCGCGTCCTGATAGCAGCGTGACAGCACCAGACGCCGGGTTAGCGCATCGACAAACAGCTCACAGCCCTGTCCCAGGCGAATGCCATAGCGTTCAGCCGTGCTTTGTCCGGCCTCCCAGGCTATCTCTAATTCCACGGCTTCTGCATTCGGGTGCAGCATCTGCTTTTGCGTGTCCAGCACGCAGGGCAACACCAATTGCTCCCTGGCGCGAAGCGTTGCCAGTTCGTGCACCGGATTTTGGTAAAGTTTGCCGTTTGGCATCATGCACAGTTCGCGTGGCACGGTAAGGCAACCCGCCCAGCCTTCGCGTTTAGAAGGCATGGGAGATTCCCACATGTCCATCCATCCCAGCACGATACGGCGGCCATCTTCGGCGACAAAGGACTGCGGGGCGTAAAAATCGTGGCCGTGATCCATCTCTTCAAACGGCTGATAAGGTAGGAAATCTTCCCCCGGTTGCCATCGCCCTCGCAAATAGCCGCTCTGGAACAGATTCTGATATGCCCAGCCTTTGGCCTTGATGCCCTGCGGGGAAAACATCAGGATCTTGCTGTTTCCGAGCGGGAAGAAGTCCGGGCATTCCCACATATAGCCCATATCCGCGTTGGCTTCCGCGAGAATGCGATCCAACTGCCAGTCATGAAGTGAATCGCCTCGATAAAGCAATACCTTGCCTCGATCGTGCTCGTCTCGGGCGCCAATGACCATCCACCAGGTGCCATCCTGTTGCCATACCTTCGGATCGCGGAAATGCATGATGCCGGGCGGTGGGGTGAGAATGACGCCTTGTTTCTGAAAGTGAACACCGTCTTCGCTGGTGGCGAGGCATTGCACCTGGCGTATCGCGCTATCGTTTCCGGCACCAGCCAGCCAGAGATGTCCGGTGTAAATCAGCGAGAGCACGCCGTTATCGGCCACCGCACAGCCGGAGAAACAGCCATCGCGATCCCATTCATCTCCTGGTGCCAGCGCAATGGGCTGATGTTTCCAGCGAACCATATCCCGGCTGGTGGCATGCCCCCAATGCATTGGCCCCCAGTTTTCATCGAACGGATGGTGCTGATAGAAGGCGTGGTAAAGCCCGTTGTGATAAATCAGGCCGTTAGGGTCGTTCATCCAGCCCGCGGGTGGTGCCAGATGATAGAGCGGATAAAAAGCGTTGCCGCGCGCTGTTTGCAGGGTTTCTAAGGCGGATTGCGCCTTGTTCAGTGGGGTATTCATAGCATTACCTGGTGGTCAGATTTAAAAGAAGGATGTTCGTTCCTGGGGGCCGAGTCTTTGAGCAGTAAAGCGGAAATCAGGGTGAGCGCCAGAACCAGTCCGGCCAGAATCATGTAGGTGTCTGCGAAGCCTAACTGGTCGTAGCCACGCCCTACCAGTGGAGAAAGTACGGTGGCGCAGATCGACGTTATAAACTGGAAGCCCACCAGATACAGCGTGGCGGAGAGTCGCTGATCGAACTGTGTGGTGATGTACTTAAACATTGAAATAAGCAGGATAGGAAGCTCAACGGCGTGCAATAGCTTCATGCAGGAGATGGTCAGCGGATCGCTTGCCATACCGGAGCCAAAAATACGCACGGCCATGATCAGGCCGCTGAGCAGCAACCCGCGTTTGGCCCCGATGCGGTTGACCAGCATCGGGGCGAGAAACATTCCGCCCGCTTCCAGAAAGACCTGGAAGGAGTTGAGAAAACCAAACATTTCGTTGCCGCGCTGTACGTCGTTAAACAGCGAGGCGAAGTACACCGGGAACTGCTGATCGTAAACGTTGTAGACGCTGACGCCGCACACAAAAAGGACCAGAGCCCAGAAGCGAGATAGCTTCAGCAGCCCGAAGGCATCGGCAAGGGTAAGGGCGCTGGCTTTGCCGTATTCCAGTTCGCTGAGGGCGTTGGGTTGCATATCGCGCATGCGCCATAGCAACAGCAGAAACAGGCAGGCTGAGACGCTACCCATCCAAAAATTCAGCTGTGGGTCGAGATTAAAGAGCAGCCCGGCAAAAAATGTGGCGCCAGCCCAACCTAAAGACCCCCACATGCGTGACTTGCCGTATTCAAAGCCGACGATGCGGCTGACGCGTTCAGTGTAGGATTCCAGCGCACCAATACCGGCGAAGAAGGTCGCACCGACATAAAGCCCGACGCTGATAGCCCCTGCGACGATATTGATCTCGAGCAGGGGCGTGCAGACGAAGATAAACCAGGGGCCGCTTATCAGAAGCAGGACGCCTATCACCCACAGCAGCGATTTACGAAGCCCCAGTTTGTCCTGAATAAAGCCGTACAGCGGCTGAGCACACAGCGCGGTAAAGGCGATGATGGAGAAGATCAGCCCGGTTTCCGCTCCTTTCAGGCCGATCTTCTGGTTTAGCCAAAGGGCGATCAGTGAAAACGCCGATGACCAGGTCCAGAAAAAGGTAAAAAGCAGCCCGCTCAGGATCAGATAGTGGTGTTTATTGCGTTTGGTCAGTGCCATGTGTGCAGTCTCTGAGTGCTTGAATGGCTGTATTGTTAACGTTAACTTTTAAGCAGGAGAAGAGCGTAGGCTTCATAAATGTGATGTTAATCGCAATAGTTAACGTTAACAATGTGGTTTTGTGATCCAGATTGGATCATCAGCAAAACGGGGAAATTAGAGAGAAGCCCGATGCAGGGCACCGGGCGTTCATCGGGGCGGATCAGCGGCGGTGGGCGAGGCGGCGAACCAAATGATCGCCGAGGCTTTGCACCAGATGCACCATCACAATCAGAATGATCACCGTCCCGACCATGACCTGGTTATTAAAGCGCTGGTAGCCGTAGCGAATAGCCAGATCCCCCAGGCCGCCACCGCCGATAACGCCGGCCATTGACGAAAAGCCGATCAGCATGACTATCGTTAGCGTGATGCCCGCCAGGATGGCAGGTAAAGCCTCGGGCAACAGCACTTTGCTTACCACATGCCAGGCGTTGCCGCCCATCGACAGAATGGCTTCAATCCGGCCTTTATCGACCTCATCGAGGGCGCTTTCGACCACCCGGGCGAAGAACGGGAAGGCGCCGATGGTGATGGGCACCACCGCCGCGGTGCTGCCGAGCGTGGTGCCGACGATAATCCGGGTGAGCGGGATCAGGGCGATGAGCAGGACAATAAACGGCAACGAGCGCCCCACGTTAATGATGCTGCCAAGCACCTGATTAAGGCGGGGGGCAGGGAGCACCGCATCCCGGCGGGTCAGGAACAGCAAGACGCCGAGCGGTAGCCCAATCAGCACGGTAAATAATCCGGCCAGGCCCACCATGTAAAGGGTATCGAGGGTGCCGTCCAGCAGCAGCGGCCACAGATCTTCCCAACTCATGCTACTTCGCATAAAACTCTCCCTTCCACGCCGTGGCGACGCAGGAACTCGCGTTCGGCTTCTTCGTCGTGCAGCAGCGAAGTGCGTAATTTGGAGAACGGGTCCACTAATCGTTCAGACAGCGGGCCGCTTTCAATTAATCTGCCGTGTTCCAGCAGCGCCGCGTGATCGCAAATGGCTTTGACGACTTCCAGTTGATGGGTGATCAGCACGATAGTCAGTCCAAGCTGACGGTTAATGTCCGCCAGCAAGGCCAGGATTGATGAGGTTGTGTCAGGATCCAGCGCGCTGGTGGCCTCATCGCAGAGCAGGATTTCCGGATGGGCGGCCAGCGCCCGGGCAATGCCGACGCGCTGTTTTTGTCCGCCGGAAAGCTGGGATGGAAAGGCTTTGGCTTTGTCGCTCAGGCCCACAAGGTTGAGCAACTCGGCAACGCGCTTTTGGCGAGCCTCACGCGGCGTGCCCGAGATTTCCAGCGGCACAGCAACGTTGTCTTCCACGCTGCGGGCGTGAATCAGGTTGAAATGCTGGAATACCATGCCCGTGCGCTGGCGGTGCTGACGAAGCTCGCGCTGGTTGAAGGTGGTGATGTCCCGGTCATTCATGATAATGCGGCCCGAAGTGGGCCGCTCCAGCAGATTGAGACAGCGAATAAGCGTACTTTTCCCGGCGCCGCTGCGGCCCAGAATGCCGTAAATTGCGCCATCCGGGACCACAAGGTTAATGTCATCCAGCGCCGGTCGGCCTTCTCCGGCGTACACTTTGCTCAGCCGCTCAAGGGCGATCATGACTTAGTCTCTACCGGGATCACTGAACCGTTGTACTGCTTGCGAATAAACTCGGCGACCTGAGGGGACTCGAGATCTTTTGCCAGCTGTTTGATGCGCGGGTCGTTTTCCAGATTCGGGTTGGTAACCAGGATATTGGCGTAGGGATTATGGGTCGCGCTTTCCAGGCCAAGGGAGTCTTTGGCCGGGCTGAGCCCTGCTTCCAGCGCATAGTTGCCGTTGATCACGCCCAGGCCAACGTCATCCAGAGAGCGGGGGATTTGCGGCGATTCGACTTCCAGAATTTTCAGCTTCTTCGGGTTGCTGGCGATGTCTTTGGGCGTGGCCTGGTTTGTGGCCGCATCTTTAAATTCCGGCTTGAGGGTGATTAACCCTTTGTCCTGGAGCAGGTAAAGGGCGCGGCTGAGGTTGGTGACGTTGTTTGGCACCGCGATGGTTGCGCCTTCCGGGACGGATTTCAGATCTTTGTATTTATGCGAGTAAATGCCCAGCGGTTCGATATGCACCGTCGCGGCGACGACAAATTTTTTGCCGAGCGCTTTTTCCTGGTCACGCAAATAAGGCACATGCTGAAAGTAGTTGGCATCGACGTCGCCGTTGGCCAGCAGTTCATTAGCGTTTACGCCGTTGCTCAGCTCGACGACCTTTAGCTTGAGGGCCGGATCGAGTTTCTGAACAAAGGCGAGGATTTCCGCATGTGGTACCGGGTCAGCCGCTACGCGCAGCGCGTCTGCGGCCTGCGCCGCGAAAGCCAGAGACAGTGACAGAGCAACGCCAGCCAATTTAAAAGCGGTCTTTTTCATCGTTGTTTTCCTTTTATTTTAATGTGTTATTAAGCGATCAGTTCACTGCTGTTACGAAGGACATCCGGGTAATAACGCTCCGCTACGTCGGGGTGTGAGCGCAGGCGGCCTTTCAGGTAGTTCCAGCCCACGTCGCGCAGCAGCGGGTTGTGCGGATCGCTTTCTGGCCCCTGAGCTTCACGAGCCAGCGCTTCCGGGAGCTGATAAACCGGCACAACGGCGTTGAGCTGTGCGCCCAGGAAGAAGGCGATGGACAGGCGTTCTTCATCCTGAGGGGGAGAAACCACGCGGTGGACGGTGGCGCGCAGGTAGCCGTTGGTGGCCAGCTCCAGCAGTTCGCCAATATTGACCACAAAGCTGCCCGGCAGCGGCTGGGCGTCAACCCAGTTGTCCGGCGAGACTTCGACCTGCAGGCCTTTTTTCTCGTCCTGAAGCAGGAAGCTCAGGAAACCTGAATCTTTATGAGCGCCCACGCCCTGGTTGCTCTGCGTGGCAGACTGCCCGGGGTAACGAATCAGCTTGATGTGTTCGTTTGGCAGGTTGCCGTACAGGTCATCAAAAGCATCGGCTGGCAGGCTCAGGGCTTCGGCAAAAGTGCGCAGCAGTTTTAACGCCACGGCGGTCATTTCGCTTTGCCACTGTAAAAGCGTCGGTTTGAGTTCCGGTCTTGCGGTTGGCCAGAGATTGGGGCCCTGAAGGCGGCGCCATGCCGGGGCATATTCATCCGTCGGCAGCGCCTGGCGTTCTGCGCCGAGATCAAACTGTTCGCGCCAGTCGGGCTGGCCGCGGGTAAGTTCGCTGGCGGCGCGGTTGTAGCCACGGAAATGCGGCGAATGGATCATCGCCACCTGCTGTTTTTCATCGTCGGGGAGGGCAAAGAAGCCGCGGGCTTCATCCTGGACTGCCTGCTGCAATTCAGGGCTGATGCCGTGGTTGATCAGGTAGAAAAAGCCAATTTCTCTTGCGGCGTAGCGCAGCTGGCTGAGGAAGGCTGAACGGTCATTTTCGCTGCCGTTAAGCTGGGAAAGGTCAAGAATCGGCAGCGCCAGGCCTGGATTGGTGCTCATAGTTTACTCCGGTAATCATGGTCTTGGATGAAGTGGTTACGTTGAGTTCGGCACAACAGCGGGGCAGCATCATGGCAATGTCCTTCTGGATACGGTCGGGTAGCGTTAGCGCTCACCTTGCCGCAATCAAAAAGCCTCGCCCAATATTGTTATCGTCTAAGGTATGACCCGGCAGGGTTCTAAGCATTTGCGGAAACGAGAAAAGTCTAATCATTGCAAAATATTTCAATGCATAGGGGTAACTTATGGATTTCACTGAGCGTTAATTACACTTTGAAATAATTAACGAGCAGTTAAATTATGGCAGCAGTTAAGTTTATGGGTTTTATGCCGAAGAGCTTGCTAAGCGTTTCGCTTTCTACCACCAGGTGTCTTCATCATGCTAAAAACTACACAATCCCGATTTATTACCTCTTTATGTTTGTTTTTCATGCTGTTAATTGCGGTCACCTCACTGGTGATTCACTTTTTTGTAACGCCGCAGCTTAAGCGCAATGAAACCCAGCTGATTCGCTTCGAAGTGGATAACGTTGCGGTCAATATCACCGAGCAGATGAACCGGGTGCAGGCGCAAATGCGCAGCATTACCCAGTCCGTGGCCGCGATGCAAAGCGATGATATTAATAAGTTATTGCCGACGCTGGTTGATCAGTACCAGGATGTGAACGTGTTTGGCGGCGGTATCTGGCCTCTGCCGGAGAAGCGCGAAGCGGGGCGTAATAAATTCAGCACTTTCTTTGCCCGCACCGGCAGCAATAAACTTGAAGAAAATACCTACTGGAACTCGGATGCAGCGCCAAACTACTACGAGCAGGTGTGGTACAAAGCCGGGCTTGCTTCGCCGGCAGGGCAGTGCGCCTGGGCGAACGCTTACCAGGATGATGCCAGCCCGCAGCCGAGAACTAACTGCGCAATGGCGATTACCAAAGAGGGGCAGCCGTGGGGCGTGGCGACCATCGATGTGACGCTGGGTTTCTTTAATCAGCTTGCGAAACAGATGAGCGAAGCGGTTAAAGGCCAGGTGCTGATCATTGAAGCCGATGGCAAAGTCGTCGGTAACGCGGATCAGATTGGCAAAACGGCGGGCCTAAAGAATCTTTCCGATCTGAGCGGCTCCCTGCCAATGGCGAAAGCGGTTCAGGAAATGCTGCCCGGTTTTAATGCCAGCCAAAGCAGTGAAAATGAGTACGATAACGACGGCACTTCGCACACCGTTATTTTGCAGACGGTAAAAGGCAGCCCGTGGATCCTGGCGGTTGACCTGCCAACCGCGCTGCTGACCAAGCAAACGGACGCTATTCTGCTGCGCCTTGGCATGGTGCAGATCCCGATGGCGATAGTTTTGCTTGGGATCCTGGTGCTGTTTGTTCGCAATATGATGCGTCGTCTGGGCGATCTTAATCACAACATCAGCCGCCTTTCCGCCGGTGGTGCCGACCTGACGCAGCGCCTTGAGCCGACCAGCAGCCCGGAATTTAACGCCATTATCAACAGCTTTAACGGCGTGATTAGTTACCTGCAAACCATGCTGCGCCAGGTAGGGGATAGCGCCCGGGCAATTTCCTCGGCTTCGCATCAGATTGCGACGGGCAACCAGGATCTTTCTGCCCGCACTGAAGATCAGGCCAGTTCGATTGAGCAAACGGCGGCATCGATGGAGGAGCTGACCAGCACCGTTCGCCAGAATGCCGATAACGCTGCCCACGCTAACGAGCTGGCGCGCGAAGCTTCCAGCGTAGCGGTGAAAGGAGGAGAAGTGGTGAAGCAGGTCGTCAGCACGATGAATGCTATCCAGACTTCTTCTGGCAAAGTGGTGGATATTATCAGCGTGATTGACAGCATCGCCTTCCAGACCAATATCCTGGCGCTCAACGCCGCCGTTGAGGCCGCCCGTGCCGGTGAGCAGGGCCGGGGTTTTGCGGTTGTTGCCTCTGAGGTTCGCAGTCTTGCCCAGCGCTCCGCACAGTCGGCGCGCGAAATTAAAGCGCTGATCGAAAACTCTGTGAGCAATGTGAATCTGGGGACCGAGCTGGTTAATCAGGCCGGCAGCACGATGGAAGAGCTGACTCAGGGCGTGCGCAACGTCACGACGCTGATGGCCGAAATAATGTCCTCCAGCCGTGAGCAAAGCACCGGTATTGAGCAAGTGAATCTGGCCATTAATCAGCTGGATAGCACCACGCAGCAGAATGCCGCGCTGGTTCAGGAAGTCTCTTCCGCCTCGCACTCCATGGCCGAACAATCTACCCAGCTTGAGCGTGTGGTAGCCGGATTTAAACTCTAATCACAGCGGGCACCCAGGCGGTGCCCGTTTCTTTTTGACGCCTCCTCCCGCTTAAGCCTCGCTTGCAATTTGCCCGATCATCTTTTATTTTATTGTTACGTTATAACATATCGGAGTGATTTTTATGCAGCGCGACATCCATCCGTTTTATCGGACGGTGGTGTTTCATGACACCAGCGTAAATGAATATTTTAAAGTGGGCTCGACGATCAAAACCGACCGCGAGATTGAGCTGGACGGGGTGACTTACCCTTACGTGACGATCGAAGTCTCTTCCGCTTCGCATCCTCATTACACCGGCAAACAGAAAGTCTTCGTCAATGAAGGCGGCCCGGCGCGCTTCCAGCAGCGTTTTGGCAAATTTTTTAGCGGGAAGGAGTCTTAAGAAATGCAGGTATTGAATTCACTTCGCAGTGCAAAACAGCGCCACCCTGACTGCCAGATTGTTAAGCGCAAGGGGCGGCTGTATGTGATTTGCAAATCTAATCCGCGTTTTAAAGCGGTTCAGGGACGTAAGAAACGTCGCTAGTTGTTATCGCTGACCTGCAGGCTGCTGGCGGGTCAGTGAGAAAACGTCATAAAACGATAGTTCCCCTTTGCGGCTCAGCATTTTGTGCAGCAAAGATTTTTGCTCATCGTCCACGCCAGGGGAGTTGAGAATTTCATCGATCAGCGCAGTGGGCACGTTGCGGGTGTTGTACCACTCGCCGTTATAGCAAACCCGCAGGTCGAGGACGTCAATATCGCTGTAGCGGTAGCGAGGGTTAACGTCAAAGAAGAAAAACGCGTTCATCAGCGCGAACAGCACGACAAGCAGCCATACTGAGTCCGCCAGCGTTTCTGATTCCAGCATCACCCACATTGTGGCAAACCAACCGATATACATGCCGATAAATAATCCGGGATGCTTACGGATAAAACTGATACTGAAGCGCGGGCGGTTATCGCGCTTTTCAGTTTCATTCAGATGTTCGATGGTATTGGTAAGCAGGCGCTGAATTTCTGACATGGTGTGCCTTCTAAGTTCTCTGTTTCGGTTGTACGCATGACCAGACTATTTTAAGAAGCACGGGCCAGGCAAAAAAGTAACAGATAAGCCAAAAATAACCATAACAGTTAATAGCCCTGGCCACTTCAAAGCATCTTGATGATACGTGCAGGATTACCCGCCACGACGCAGTTGGCCGGAACATCTTTGGTCACTACCGAACCCGATCCCACCACGACATTATCGCCAATGGTGACGCCGGGATTAATAACCGCTCGCCCACCAATCCAGACGTTATTGCCAATTGTCACCGGCTTGCCCAGTTCAACGCCGCTATTTCGTGTTTCGGCATCCAGGGGATGGGTCGCGGTATAAATGTGAACGCCAGGCGCCAGCATACAGTTGTCGCCAATGCGAATGGGGCAGGGATCCAGCATGACACATTCGAAATTGGCGTAGAAGTTCTTACCCAGATAGATGTTGTAGCCGTAGTCACAGCGAAACGTAGGTTCAATGTAAGCCCCTTCGCTCTGGCCGAGCAGCTCGGCGAGGATCTCATCGCGGTACGCTTGCTCGTCCGGTGAGCTTTGGTTGTAGCGATGCAGTAGCTGACGTGCTTTGTGGCTTTCGCGCTGTAGAGTTTCGTCTCCGGGCCGGTATAGCTCTCCGGCAATCATCTTACGCTTTTCTTCACTCATCATCGGTTCCCTCTTCAGTGGCCAGCAAGGCTACCTGAATTTCGAGAGAAAAGAGTGGGCATCTTTCCCTGAGCGTGATGAACCTCACGTCACAGACTGCAGCGTGGCAAGGTTAGCGTAGAGAAGTGCTTGCGGTATTTCGCTGGCTGGATAACGGGCGTTAATCCAAACCTGTGCAACATCGGCTGAGTCAAACCAGACAATAACGGGAGATAAATGTGATATTTAAAATATTATTTAATAAAATTTTATATTAGCGAATAAATTTCCACACTGAAGGTGGGATTTTGTCATACAGTTTATTCATCGTCAGTTCTGCAAGGCGGTGATCGGCTGCTGAATAAAACACCGCCAGCTCATTATCTGATAATTCATATTTATTTTTTTCTATTACGCGTTCCAGCGTATCAATTGTCTGACAACGTCGAAGACGCATCAAATAATCGGTCTTGGTGAGCTTGGTAGTCATAAATTCGCCTTAAGTATTTTAATATTTTTAGAACGAGTGGCTTACTGGGTTAGCGCGACTCTCACTGATGAAACATCTGAACAAGCGATTCCCCGATTTACGCCACCGCTGCAAATCTTGTGCATTAATGCCGTAATTGCTAAATAGCATGAAAGTATCGTCCAGGTATTCATCAATCTGTTCAATCAATTTGCTCTCATCTGGATACTTAATCTTATAATTAAGCGCAGATGCGGCAATGTGCTCAATCAATTCATTCAACTGTAGATTAATGGCCGATGTAGGATCATTAACCCATCCATGATTGCTCTCACCAAGATTGGTCAGACAATCGTGATACAGACTCTCACAGAGGAACTTAAGCTGCGCGATATCATGCCGCTTTGGTGAGTATTCGTCCATAGTGCTGCCCCCTTTATCGGTAAAACAAATGATAAACACAACGGGTTGGGGTGGACACACCTGATGAGGTGAAGAACTGTTGCCACGATTATTACATGTGCTGTAACTATAAATCAATGTTGCCTGGATTTCATGCCGCTCTAACGAAAAATTACAATTAAGTTAAAAAAAGGAGAATACGTTACTAAATGTGAATTAAAACTTTAGTATGAATTTTAACTTAAATTGTCAGAGATTCATTAACCCATAATGGGTAATATTTATAACTTTCAGCCGGTTAATCAATCTATAAGACTATTCTGTATCCGGCTAAAAAACAGGCGTTAATTTGTAAGAATATTCCCAAATAAATGTAATACTTCGGTTTTTGTTGTTTCGTTAATCATGGATTAACGAGTATTTAAGCGTTATTTTCTCCGAAATGAGACGATGTTTATGTTGAAGATAATGCGGGAGAGAGAAGTTAAGGCGGAATTAAGGAAACGCAATTAAACAAACTGAAACCGGTTTCTATATTCATAAAAAAGGCCGCATTATGCGGCCTTTTGTTATGTGATTGAACGGCTTACTGGTGATGTTCTACCGCGTGCGCATGTTCAATATCTTCACTCTTACGGCTGAAGCGGCGGCGTACCACCACGAAGAACACCGGTACGAAGAAGATAGCCAGCACGGTCGCGGTCACCATCCCGCCCATTACACCGGTACCTACGGCGTTCTGTGCGCCACTGCCCGCACCGGTACTGATAACCAGCGGCATTACCCCAAGGATAAACGCCAGAGAGGTCATCAGAATTGGACGCAGACGCATACGCACGGCTTCCAGCGTCGCTTCTATCAGGCCTTTGCCTTCTTTCTCCATTAGATCTTTGGCGAATTCAACGATAAGTATCGCGTTCTTCGCCGACAGGCCAATGGTTGTTAACAGGCCAACCTGGAAGTAAACGTCGTTGGTGAGGCCACGCATTGTTGCGGCCAGCAGGGCACCGAATACGCCAAGCGGAACAACCAGCATGACGGAGAACGGAATTGACCAGCTTTCATACAACGCCGCCAGACACAGGAATACAACAATCAGCGAGATGGCGTACAGGGCAGGGGCCTGGTTACCGGACAGACGTTCCTGGTAAGACATGCCCGTCCAGTCAAAGCCAATGCCGGTTGGCAGTTTCGCCGCCAGTTGCTCCATCATGTCCATGGCTTCACCGGTACTTTTACCCGGTGCGGCCTGGCCAAGAATTTCCATGGATGGCAAGCCGTTGTAACGTTCCAGACGCGGTGAACCGTATTCCCAGCGCGAGGTAGAGAACGCGGAGAATGGTACCATCTGTCCGGAAGAGCCACGCACGTACCAGTTACCGATATCGCTTGGCAGCATACGGTATGGCGCTTCGGCCATCACATACACTTTCTTCACGCGGCCACGGTCAATAAAGTCATTGACGTAGCTACCGCCCCAGGCCGCACCCAGCGTGGTGTTGATATCGCTGATGGAGACCCCCAGCGCCTGTGCTTTTTCCTGATCGATGTCGATTTTAAACTGCGGCGTATCTTCCAGGCCGTTCGGGCGCACGCCAACCAGTAGGTCAGGGTGTTGGGCAATCATACCGAACAGCTGGTTACGAGCCTGGGTGAGCTGCTCGTGGCCAAGGTTTGCCTGATCAATCAGCTGGAAGTCAAAGCCGGTAGCGGTACCCAGCTCGACAATCGCCGGCAGGTTAAAGGCAAAGACCATCGCATCTTTAATCTGCGAGAACGTACCCATGGCTCGGCCCGCAATGGCCGGAACCTTGTTTTCTTCCCCTGAACGTTCACTCCAGTCTTTTAGCGAAACGAACGCCAGGCCGGTGTTCTGACCACGACCGGAGAAGCCAAAGCCGTTAACGGTAAATACCGAGTTAACGTTCGCTTTCTCTTTTGTCAGGAAGTAATCCGTGACTTCATCCAGCACTTTCTGCGTACGTTCCTGGGTTGCACCCGCTGGCAATTGCGCCATGGCTAACAGTACGCCCTGGTCCTCGTCAGGCAGGAACGAGCTTGGCAGACGAACAAACAGAACCGCCATGCCGACCACAATCAGCAAATACACAACCAGATAGCGGCCGGTGCTGCGCAGAATGTTACCGACGCTGTCGGTGTAGTGGTGCGTGCTCTTCTCGAACATTCTGTTGAACCAGCCGAAGAATCCTTTCTTGTCATCATGATGACCTTTCGGGATTGGCTTAAGCATGGTTGCACAGAGTGCGGGAGTCAGGATCATCGCTACCAGTACCGAGAGCACCATCGCCGAAACAATGGTAATCGAGAACTGACGGTAGATTGCGCCGGTAGAGCCGCCGAAGAACGCCATCGGAATAAATACCGCCGACAGTACCATCGCGATACCCACCAGTGCGCCCTGAATCTGGCCCATGGATTTGCGCGTGGCTTCCTTCGGTGGCAGACCATCTTCCACCATCACGCGCTCGACGTTCTCAACCACAACGATGGCGTCATCCACCAACAGGCCTATCGCCAGCACCATGCCGAACATCGTCAGGGTGTTTATCGAGTAGCCAAAGGCGGCAAGGATAGCGAATGTGCCCAGCAGTACCACCGGTACCGCGATGGTTGGAATCAGCGTTGCCCGGAAGTTCTGCAGGAACAGATACATAACCAGGAACACCAGCACGATAGCTTCGACCAGCGTTTTCACCACTTCGTTAATAGAGATTTTAACGAACGGTGTGGTGTCGTACGGGTACACAACCTTCAGGCCCGCCGGGAAGTAAGGCTGAAGTTTTTCAACGGTGGCACGGACCGCCTCGGCGGTATCCAGGGCGTTCGCACCGGTAGCCAGTTTGACACCCAGACCGGCAGCAGGCTGGCCGTTATAGCGGGCGATAACGTCATAGCTTTCGCCGCCGAGCTCAACTTTTGCCACGTCTTTCAGCAGTACGCGAGACCCATCCTGATTCACTTTCATCAGGATTTTACTGAACTCTTCTGCCGATTTCAGGCGGGTTTGCGCAATGATGGAGGCGTTCAACTGCTGGCCTTTGACCGGTGGTGTCCCGCCGAGCTGGCCTGCTGCTACCTGGGCGTTCTGCGCCTTGATAGCGTTAATCACATCCACCGGCGTTAGCTGGTAGTTGTTGAGTTTGTTCGGATCCATCCAGATACGCATCGCGTACTGAGCACCAAACAGCTGAACGTCACCTACACCGTGGGTACGGCTGACCGGATCTTTAATGGTTGCGCCAACGTAGTCCGCAATATCCTGCTGGTTCATGGAACCGTCGGTACTGATCATACCGAGCACCATCAGGAAGCTGCTTGAGGACTTCTCGACGCTAACCCCTTGCTGCTGTACTTCCTGTGGCAGCAGCGGCATTGCCAGCTGCAGTTTGTTCTGCACCTGAACCTGGGCGATGTCGGCATCAGTGCCGGAGTCGAAGGTAATGGTGATTTGAACGGTACCAGAGGAATCACTGGTAGAGGACATGTATAACAGGCCATCGATACCGTTCATATTCTGTTCGATAACCTGGGTTACTGAATCCTGTACCGTTTTCGCATCTGCACCCGGGTAGTTTGCCGAGATCTGAATGGCCGGTGGCGCGATCGTTGGATACTGCGCGATAGGCAATTTCATGATCGCAAGCGCACCCGCCAACATAATGATGATGGCGATTACCCAGGCAAAGATGGGGCGATCGATAAAAAACTTAGACATGTCTTAACGGCTCCTGTTTGAGTTAAGACTTCGGTTGTTCTGACTGCGCGCCTGCGGCGGGTTGCTGTTGGCCTTTATTGTCTTCCGCAACTTCCTGCGCTTTTACCTGAACACCCGGTTTTACTTTCTGTAGGCCGGTAACAATCACGCGATCGCCTGTTTGTAACCCATCGGTAACCAGCCATTTGTCGCCGATCGCCTGGCTGGTTTGCAGCTGGCGAACTTCAACTTTGTCGTCCTTCCCAACGACCATCGCGGAGGCATCGCCGCGTGGAGTACGAGTGACCCCCTGCTGCGGAACCAGGATGGCATTCGGGTTAACGCCTTCTTCCAGCTTGGCGCGAACAAACATCCCTGGCAGCAGGGTTTTGTCCGGGTTAGGGAAGATTGCGCGCAGGGTGATAGACCCGGTGGTCTGGTCAACGGTCACTTCAGAGAATTCCAGCGAGCCTTCCTGAGGATAGGCGACACCGTTGTTCATCATCAGTTGGACCTTGGCTTTACCGTTTTCCTGTTTCAGCTTGCCGTCTGCCAGCTCCTGCTTAAGGCGCAGGAAATCATCGCTGGACTGGGTCACATCCACGTAGATAGGGTCAAGCTGCTGGACGGTGGCGAGGGCCGTGGTTTGCCCGCTGGTGACCAGAGCACCTTCGGTGACCGCGGATTTCCCGATGCGGCCGCTGATAGGCGAGGTCACTTTGGTGTACGCCAGGTTGATACGTGCAGTTTCAACAGCGGCTTTTGCTGCGACGACGTCAGCGTTTGCCTGCTGTGCGGTGGCTGCAGCCGTGTCGTAGTCAGACTGGCTGATGTACTTGGTACCCAGCAGTTTCTGATAACGTTTGACCGTCAGCTGGGCGAGATTCGCGCTGGACTGGGCTTTCGCCAGGTCGCCTTTCGCGCTGTCGTACGCAGCCTGATAGGTTGCAGGATCGATCTGATACAGCGAAACACCAGCCTGAATGTCGCTACCTTCGGTAAAGTTACGCTTCAGAATAATGCCGCTAACCTGAGGACGAACTTCTGCGATGCGGAAGGCGTTGGTGCGTCCTGGAAGCTCAGTAGTAATCTGTAATGGCGCGCTTTTCAGAGTCACTACACCCACTTCCGGGGCGTGCGGCGCACTCTGCTGGGTCTCTTTCTCGTTACATCCTGTAAGCGCTAAGCTGCCTGAGAGCATCAGAACGGCCGCCAGAGGCGTAAACCCTCTGTTTTTGTTCATATGTAAACCTCGAGTGTCCGATTTCAAAGTTGTTCAATGGATCAAATGTCCACAAACCCATTGCTGCGTTTATATTATCGTCGTGCTATGGTACATACGTTCACAAATGTATGTAAATCTGACTAAAGTAAATTCACCCACTTATGGCACGAAAAACCAAAGCTCAGGCGCTTGAAACCCGCCAGCACATCCTCGACGTTGCGATTCGCCTGTTTTCACAGCAGGGCGTCTCTGCGACTTCGCTCGCGGATATCGCGCAGGCTGCCGGGGTAACACGTGGTGCGATTTACTGGCATTTCAAAAATAAGTCGGAATTGTTTAGTGAGATCTGGGAGCTAACCGAATCCAGTATTGGTGACTTAGAGATTGAGTATCGGGCAAAATATCCAGACGATCCACTGTCTGTGACAAGAGAATTACTCATTTATATATTACAGGCAACGGTGACAGAAGAGCGCCGTCGCTTAATGACGGAAATCATTTTCCACAAGTGCGAGTTTGTGGGCGAGCTTGAGGTTTTGCAGCAGGCCAGACGCACGCTTTATATGGAAGGCAACGAACGTATTGAAGCCGCTTTGCAGCGCTGTATCGACGCCGGAAAGCTGCCTGCGAGTCTGCGCCTTTCCCTCGCCGTCACGCTGATGCGTAGCTACATTACTGGCCTGATTGAAAACTGGCTGGTTGCACCAGAAACCTTTGATTTACATGCTAAAGCACCAGACTTTATCGCCATCCTGCTGGAGATGTTCCAGCTCAGCCCAACGCTGAATAAATCGGCGTAATTCTCGGCCGCCGTTCACCCGATAAATCATTTGAGATTCCTCCGAGGGCGATTGCTATTCTGCGCCCTGAAGCCGTGCTATTCTGCGCGTCTTCCGTGGCCTTTTACTTTTAGCTGGCACTTACATGCGCGGCACCGTAATTACTCAACCATGACTACGCAGCACAACGCTCTGTCGCGGACTTCCCGTTCCGCATTCATTCTTTTCCTGTTTTTATTGGTTTCCGTCCTGCTGCCTTTTTCCGTGGCTCAGGCGGCGCAAAGTAATGGCGATCTGCCTGCCAGGGCGGAGGTGCAGTCGCAGCTGGACACGCTGAACAAGCAAAAAACGCTGACCCCTGACGATAAGCTCACCCAAAAAGATCTCACCGAAACGCTTGAGATGCTGGACAAGCTCGACCGCGTGAAGCAAGAGACGGCGCAGCTTAAAACCACGGTTGCCCAGGCCCCCGATAAGCTAAAGCAGGCGACCGACGCGCTGAATTCACTGAGTACGCCAGCCGATGACGAAGCTACACGTAAAACGCTGGGCTCGCTTTCTCTGCGCCAGCTGGAAACCCGGCTGACCAGCGTGCTGGATCAACTGCAGTCGGCCAACAACGATTTATCCACGCTGAACAGCCAGCTGGTTTCGCTGCAAACTCAACCCGAGCGCGTGCAGAATGCCATGTACAGCGCCTCCCAGCAGTTGCTGCAGGTGCGTAACAGGCTGAACGGCACCACGCCGGGTGAAGCCACTCTGCGCCCAAGCCAACAAAACTTGCTGCTGGTGCAGCAGGCGCTGCTGAATACCCAAATTGAACAGCAGCGTAAAAGTCTGGAAGGCAACACCGTCTTGCAGGATGCGCTGCAAAAACAGCGTGACTACACCAACGCCAATATCGGCCAGCTCGAGCATACGCTTCAGTTGCTGCAGGAAGCGGTTAACAGCAAACGCTTAACCCTGACGGAAAAAACGGCTCAGGAAGCCGTCACGCCGGACGACGCTGATGCCAGCGCGGTGCAGAATAACCCGCTGGTGCGCCAGGAGCTGGACGTCAACCACCAGCTCAGCCAGCGCCTGATTAACGCCACCCAAAGTGGGAACGAGCTGGTTCAGCGTAATATCCGCGTCAAAAACTGGCTCGATCGCGCGTTGCAGTCCGAGCGCAACCTGAAAGAACAAATCTCGGTACTGAAGGGCAGCCTCTTGCTGTCCCGAATTCTGTATCAGCAGCAGCAAACGCTGCCGTCTGCCGACGACCTGGAAGACCTCACCAACCGCATTGCCGACCTGCGCCTGGAGCAGTTCGACATCAACCAGCAGCGTGATGCTCTGTTCCAAAGCGACAGCTACGTTGACAAGATTGTTGAAGGTCATAAAAACGAGGTTAACGACGAAGTTCACGATGCGCTGATGCAGGTGGTGGACATGCGCCGCGAGCTTCTGGACCAGCTTAACAAGCAGCTGGGCAATCAGCTGATGATGGCGATTAACCTGCAAATTAACCAGCAGCAGCTGATGAGCGTCAGCACCAGCCTGCAGAAAATGCTGACCCAGCAAATCTTTTGGGTTAACAGTAACAAGCCGATGAATTGGGAATGGATTAAATCCTTCCCGGGCGCGCTGCACGACCAAATCAAAGGCATGAAGCTGGATATCAGCTGGCACAAAGTGCTGGACGGGCTGTTTATGTCCCTGTTCACCGCGCTGCCGCTGATGCTGCTGGCCGGTCTGCTGCGCTGGCGTTACCAATGGATAGACAAGCAGCTGGCTAAGCTGGCGTCGGAAGTCGGGCAACTGCGCACGGACACCCAGCTCAATACGCCCAAAGCGATTTTGCTTAACTTCCTGAAAGTGCTGCCGCTGACCATGGCCATTCTCTCGGTGGGGCTGGTGTTGCTGTTTATGCAGCTCAACATCAGCGAACTGCTGTGGGCGTTTGCCAAAGAGCTGGCGCTGTTCTGGCTAGTGTTTGGCATGGCCTGGCGAATTCTGACCAGCCGTGGCCTGGCGGTGATCTGGTTTAACATGCCGGAGCACCTGACCCGCCATTATCGCCGCCAGATTGTGCGCATCAGCTTTGCTTTGCTGCCGCTACTGTTCTGGTCCGTCGTGGGTGAGCTCTCGCCGCTGCACCTGATGGACGATGTGCTCGGGCAGTTTATGATTTTCCTTAACCTGCTGCTGATCACCGCCCTGATTATCCCGATGTGCCGCGACAACTGGCGTGATAAAGAGTCCCATCCGATGCGTCTGTTGACCATCACGGTGCTCTCTATTGTGCCGGTAGCGCTGCTGGTACTGACGGCAACGGGTTATTTCTATACCACGCTGCGTCTCGCTAACCGCTGGATAGACACGGTTTACCTGGTGATTATCTGGAACCTGATCCACCAGACGGTGATCCGTGGCCTGAGCGTTGCGGCGCGCCGTATTGCCTACCGCCGTGCGCTGGCTCGCCGCCAGAATATGGTTAAAGAGGGTGCGGAGGGTGCGGAGCCAGTCGAAGAGCCGCCGCTGGCGCTGGATCAGATCAACCAGCAGACCATGCGATTAACCATGCTGCTGATGTTCGCCCTGTTCGGCGTAGTGTTTTACGCCATTTGGTCTGATTTAATTACCGTCTTTGCCTATCTCGACAGCATCGTGCTGTGGCACTACACCGGCAGCGAAGCGGGCGCCACGGTGATGAAAAACGTCACCATGGGCAGCATCCTGTTTGCGCTGGTGGCCGCGATGGTCGCCTGGGCGCTGATTCGAAACTTGCCGGGCCTGCTTGAAGTGCTGGTCCTGTCGCGGCTGAAAATGCGCCAGGGCGCTTCCTATGCCATCACCACTATCCTCAACTATGCCATCATCGTGATTGGGGCGATGACGGTGTTTGGTTCGCTGGGGGTATCGTGGGACAAACTGCAGTGGCTGGCGGCGGCGTTGTCGGTTGGCCTGGGCTTTGGCCTGCAGGAGATCTTCGGTAACTTCGTCTCCGGCCTGATCATCCTGTTCGAACGCCCGGTACGTATCGGCGATACCGTCACCATCGGGACGTTCTCAGGCAGCGTCAGCAAGATCCGCATTCGCGCGACGACGATCACCGACTTTGACCGTAAAGAAGTGATCATCCCGAACAAAGCGTTTGTGACCGAACGGTTGATCAACTGGTCGCTGACGGACACCATCACCCGCGTGGTTATCAAGCTCGGCGTGGCGTATGGATCCGATCTCGATAAAGTGAAAGAGATCCTGCTGAAGGCGGCAATGGAGCACCCGCGGGTTATGCATGATCCTGAGCCTGCGGTCTATTTCACGACGTTTGGTGCCAGCACGCTTGACCACGAACTGCGCCTGTATGTTCGTGAACTGCGCGACCGCAGCATCACTGTGGATGAGCTGAACCGCGCCATCGACAGACTGTGCCGGGAAAACAATATCAACATCGCCTTCAACCAGCTTGAAGTGCATCTGCACAATGAAAAGGGCGATGAGCTGACGGAAGTGAAGCGCGACTTAGGCAAAAACGGCGGCTTGCTGCCGCCGACCAGCCTGCCTTAGTCGCCGGCGGGGGGCGTGTGTGCTTTCCGCTGCTTACGCAGAAAATCCTGACGGACAATGTCCAGCGCCGCAAGGACGGTGTCCGTTGGGATCTGGTGCTGCTCCAGCAGCATGATTAAATCGACGGCCAGTTTGACCTCGTCCGGGGCGTTATCCAGCGACATTCTTGCTCCTTATTTTGGGGTTAACTCAGCCCGCGCTCACGTCTTTCAATAGCTTTTTCTATGCGAGTCAGCGCCTGACGGCAGCGCTGCAGGCGGCCTTCCAGCGCGGCCAGTTCACGCTGAAGCTTTTGCTGGCCGGCGAGCGTGGTTTGCAGTGAAAGCTGACTTTCGCGATCGCTCACCATCGCCAGCAGCCTGCGTTCGTAATCCTGATGGGTGGCCAGCTTTTCGTACAAGTTTTCCTGCACCTTTTGCGGCGGCTCGCTTTGACGTAAATGTGCGGTGGCTAATTCCCGCTGCAGCGCGGCAATCTGCGCCACCAGCTTTTCGGCGATAAATGCCACCTGGTCCGTTTTACCGTGGCTGACGCTGAGCTGAAGCTGGGCGAGATTAGCCTGAGCTTCATGGAGATAATCTTTCAGCTGCGTGCTATGGGTATGGAAGAGCTTGCGGTCGAAGCGCGCCTGGCCTGCCCGAAGGAGGGCGACCGGCTCAACGGCGGCGGCCAGCTCGGCGACCCGAGTTTCCAGGGCTTGTAACAGCGAAGCGGTTTTCACAAAATGGCTCTCCAGGGATTGTCAGAGGTTACAGCATGAAGCGTCTTATTCTACTCATCATCGGCTGGCTGGCGGTAGTGCTTGCGACGCTGGGCGTGATATTACCGCTGTTGCCGACCACGCCTTTTTTGCTGCTGGCCGCGTGGTGTTTCGCCCGTTCATCGCCGCGTTTTCACCACTGGCTGCTCTACCGTTCATGGTTTGGCAGCTATCTGCGGCACTGGCAAATGCACCGCGCGATGCCCCGCGGATCTAAGCCAAAAGCTATCCTGTTTATTCTCGTCACCTTCGCGATTTCGCTGTGGCTGGTGAAGATAGTGTGGGTTAGAATTTTGCTGCTGGTGATACTTTGTGCGCTGCTGATCTTTATGTGGCGCATTCCGGTGGTTGATGAAGCACAACAAAAGCGATAAACCGCAGCAGAAGCTGTTGCAATTGTCGCGTCCAGCCAGTAAATTCGAGCGTTTTCGAGCACGGGTACAGCTGGTTAACCGTTAACCAGTGGTTCACATTTGAACCCACAGGTACTCTGTTTAGTATCATGTTTTTAGCAGGCATAAACCGATGACCGCGACTGCGCAGCAGCTTGAATATCTCAAAAACAGCATTAAAAGCGTTCCTGATTACCCAAAACCAGGAATTCTGTTCCGTGACGTGACCAGCTTGCTGGAAGATCCGAAAGCATATGCCACCAGCATTGCGCTGTTAGTTTCTCGTTTCAAAGACGCCGGGATCACCAAAGTGGTGGGTACCGAAGCGCGTGGCTTCCTGTTTGGCGCCCCGGTTGCGCTGGAGCTGGGCGTTGGGTTCATCCCGGTGCGTAAACCACGGAAACTGCCGCGTGAAACCATCGCCGAAAGCTACGAGCTGGAATACGGCACCGACAGCCTTGAAATCCACGTAGATGCCATCAAACCGGGCGATAAAGTGCTGGTGGTGGACGATCTGCTGGCAACCGGCGGCACCATTGAAGCGACGGTGAAACTGATTCGTCGTCTCGGCGGTGAAGTGACCGATGCCGCTTTCGTTATCAACCTGTTTGACCTTGGCGGCGAGCAGCGCCTGGAAAACATGGGCGTGAAAAGCTTCTGCCTTGTGCCTTTCCCGGGCCACTAAGTTCACCTCTATTGCCATACAGTGACAAGCCTCGCTCGCCTATCGAGCCGGGCTTTCGTTCAGAGACAAACGCCCAAAAAACGTGGTTTTTAGGCGTTGGGGCAAGTTAAAAGTTCATATCCTTTGTCTTTTTAAAGCGAAGAGAATGCTTTTAAAGCGCCAATCTACAGTCAGATATCACAGGCCTCGCCCATCGGGCGGGGCTTATGTTAGCATTACCCCCTCGATTCACCTTTCCCGCGAACCAGAGCCTAACTCCAGATGAGCTACCAGGTCTTAGCCCGCAAATGGCGCCCACAAACTTTTGCTGATGTTGTCGGCCAGCAACACGTACTGACCGCGCTGGCTAATGGTTTGTCGCTGGGCCGCATCCACCATGCGTACCTTTTTTCCGGCACCCGAGGTGTGGGGAAAACCTCAATCGCTCGTCTGCTGGCGAAAGGACTGAATTGTGAAACCGGTATTACCGCAACCCCGTGTGGCGTCTGCGATAACTGCCGTGAAATAGAACAGGGCCGCTTTGTCGACCTGATTGAGATAGACGCCGCCTCGCGCACCAAAGTAGAAGATACCCGCGATCTGCTGGACAACGTGCAGTACGCCCCCGCGCGTGGCCGCTTTAAAGTCTACCTTATCGACGAAGTACACATGCTCTCGCGCCACAGCTTTAACGCGCTGCTTAAGACGCTGGAAGAGCCGCCTCCGCACGTAAAATTCCTGCTGGCCACCACCGATCCGCAAAAGCTGCCGGTGACCATTCTTTCCCGCTGCCTGCAATTCCACCTGAAAGCGCTGGATGTCGAACAGATCCGCCATCAGTTGGAGCACATTCTTGGTGAAGAAAAGGTCGTGAGCGAACCCCGAGCGCTGCAGCTGTTAGCCCGCGCGGCGGACGGCAGCCTGCGCGATGCGCTAAGCCTGACCGACCAGGCGATTGCCAGCGGCGACGGGCAGGTTACCACTGCGGCAGTCAGTGCGATGCTTGGCACCCTTGATGATGACCAGGCGCTGTCGCTAATTGAAGCTGTCGTTCAGGCCGACGGCCAGCGCGTAATGGCGTTGTTGAACGACGCGGCCTCGCGTGGCGTGGAGTGGGAAGCGCTGTTGGTAGAAATGTCCGCCCTGCTGCACCGCGTGGCGATGGTGCAGCTTTCTCCGTCTGCCCTTGGCAGCGATATGGCGGCCATCGAACAGCGTATGCGCGAGCTTGCCCGCGTTGTTCCGCCTGCCGACGTGCAGCTTTATTACCAGACGCTGTTGATTGGCCGCAAAGAGCTGCCGTGGGCGCCGGATCGCCGAATGGGCGTAGAAATGACGCTGCTGCGCGCGCTGGCTTTCCATCCGCGCAAGCCGCTGCCTGAGCCGGAAGTGCCCCGCCAGGCGGCAAGCATTCCGGTGGTGAATCCGGTTTCGCACCCGCCAGCAGCAAGGCCGCAGCAGGCGGCCCCGCCGCCGGACAGGGAAGCCCCTCCGCTGCCGGACGCCACCAGCCAAATCCTTCAGGCGCGCAGCCAACTGATGCGCCAGCAGGAGGCTGATAAAGCAAAAAAGAATGAGCCGGCAGCGCAACGACTAGCGCGGCCGGCAAAAAGCTCCGCGCTGGAACGTTTGGCCTCGGTGACCGAACGCGTTCAGGCGCGCCCTGCGCCATCGGCGCTGGAAAAACCGGCGAAGCCTGAAGCTTATCGCTGGAAGGCACAAAATCCGACGGAAGTCGCCCCTGAGCCGGTAGCTACGCCCAAGGCGCTGAAAAAAGCGCTCGAGCATGAAAAAACGCCAGAGCTGGCGCAGAAACTGGCCGAAGAGGCTATTGAGCGCGACGAATGGGCGGCGGAAATCAATCAACTGGTGCTGCCAAAACTGGTGCAACAGCTGGCGCTTAACGCCTGGAAAGAGGTGGACGGCAATCGGGTTTGTCTGCATTTGCGTCCGGGTCAGCGTCACCTGAATTCGCCCTCGGCGCAAAAAACGCTGTCAGATGCCATGAGTTCGCGCCATGGCGAAGCGATAGAACTGACTATTATTGAAGATGAGAATCTGGCGCGCCGCACGCCGCTTGAGTGGCGTCAGGCTATCTACGAAGAGAAGCTGGCACAGGCGCGCGAGGCGATGAGCAACGACAGCAATATTCAGACTCTGCAAAGGTTCTTTGATGCAGAGCTGGATGAAGATAGTATTCGCCCTGTTTGATATGCCTCGTTTTGCGCGGCATAGTGTGAAACCCTGATAGCCACTCTCGCATTCTGCGAGGGCTGGCCCGATGAAAGAGAGAAGATTATGTTTGGAAAAGGCGGTCTGGGTAACCTGATGAAGCAGGCCCAGCAGATGCAGGAAAAAATGGCCCAGGCTCAGGAAGAAATCGCCAACATGGAAGTCACCGGCGAGTCCGGCGCGGGCCTGGTGAAAGTGACCATCAACGGGGCACACAACTGCCGCCGTGTCGAAATCGACCCAAGCCTGATGGAAGACGACAAAGAGATGGTTGAAGACCTGGTTGCCGCAGCCTTCAACGATGCCGCTCGCCGTATCGGTGAAGCGCAGAAAGAAAAAATGGCCGGCGTCTCCAGCGGTATGCAGCTGCCACCGGGCTTTAAAATGCCATTCTGATGCTTTCCCGCCTTCTCCCTCCCGGGAGAAGGCCGTTTTACTCCTCTTCGTCCAGCGCCTGATAGCTCTCCGCCAGAAAATCAATCAACGCCCGCACCGCCGGTAATTGCCCTCGCCGTGAAGGGAAGACCACATGCACAATCTCCATTCTGGCTCGCCATTCAGGCAGAACGTGAACCAGCTTTCCCAGCGCCAGCGCGTCATTAAGCATTAGCTTCGGGAGCTGCACGACGCCAATACCGTTAAGCGCCGCGGTGCGCAGGGCTATCATATCCGTCGTAACAAAACGGGGCCTGTGGTGAACGATCACTTCTTGCTGTTCGGGGCCAAACAGACACCAGCGGTAGGTTTGCTGCGGCTTGTCCAGCGCCAGGCTTGGCCAGTGAGCAAGATCTGTGGGGGCCCCAGGCATACCCTGGCGGGCGACCAGGTCCGGGCTGGCAACCAGACACATGCTGCGGGTGGCCAGCTTGCGCATCACCAGATCGCTGTCTTCCAGCGGTAAAGGCCGCACGCGAATTGCCAGATCAACGTTTTCGTTCAGCACATCCACGCGGCGGTTGGTTTCCTCGAGCTGAATAACAATCTGCGGATAAAGGCGCATAAAGCGCGCCAGCATATCGCCCACATGGACATGCAGCAGCGCTATCGGGCAGGTGAGGCGGATCAGCCCTCTCGGCTCTGACTTTAGCGTGTCGATGGCTTCCTGCGCCGCTTCAGCTTCGATCATCATCGCTTTGCAGTGGCGGTAGAAGATCTGCCCGGCTTCGGTCACCGTGAAGCTGCGAGTCGAGCGCTGCAGCAGGCGGGTTTCAAGCCGTTCTTCCAGCAGCGCAATGCGGCGGCTCAGGCGGGATTTTGGAATACCGACAACCCGGCTGGCGGGTGAAAAACCACCATTGTCCACCACCTGCACGAAGTACCACAGGTCGTTCAAGTCCTGCATTTGTATTGTCCTGTTTATGGAACACTGAGTCTACTTTAGCACTCTACCGGGCTGAGCGTCTGACGGGTAAGCTTTATCCCATCAGAAACATCCCTTTTGGAGAGGATCATGAAATCAATTCTTGGCGTTTATACCGCACCGGCTTCCCACTGGGTGGGGGATGGTTTCCCGGTTCGTTCGCTGTTTTCGTACTCAAAATTTGCCGAGCAGCTTAGCCCGTTCCTGCTGCTGGACTATGCGGGTCCGGCGGAATTTAAGCCGAGCAATAAAGGCCAGCGCGGCGTGGATCAGCACCCGCATCGCGGCTTTGAAACCGTCACCATCGTCTACAAAGGCGAAGTCGCCCACCGCGATAATGCAGGCAACGGCGGCGTTATTGGCCCGGGGGACGTGCAGTGGATGACCGCCGGGAGCGGGATCCTGCATGAGGAATATCATTCTCCTGCATTTAGCGAAGCGGGCGGCAGCCTGGAGATGGTACAGCTGTGGGTCAACCTGCCTGCAAAAGACAAAATGACCGCGCCTGGCTACCAGCCGATTACCGACGCTGATATTCCGGTGGCCGATTTGCCGGACAATGCCGGTAAGGTTCGGGTGATTGCCGGTGAGTTTAACGGGACCAAAGGCCCGGCCCGGACTTTCTCGCCTATGAGCATCTGGGATATGCGTCTGACCCCGCAGGGCGTCACTCAGCTGGCGGTGAAAGACGGCTGGAACACGGCGCTGGTTGTGCTGAAAGGCACGGTACTGGTCAACGGTGAAGAGGTGGCGCGCGAAGCGCAGCTGGTGGTGCTGGATGCTAAAGGCGACAGCGTGACCCTTGAGGCCAATAATGACGCGGTGGTTCTGCTGCTTAGCGGCGAGCCTCTGAATGAGCCGGTGGTTGGTCACGGCCCGTTCGTGATGAACACCAAAGAGGAAATTCATCAGGCCATCGATGATTTTAATCAGGGCCGTTTCGGCAAAGACATCGCGTAAACTTTTCCCCCGGCGAGCCATCGTGCGGGGGATATCTTTTCCTATACCCATCCGCAGGGCTAATGTTAGGCTATAGCCCACTTTTTTCTCACAAGCCCGAGCGATGCAAACCAGTCCTTTACTCTCAGCCCTTATGGAATCCCTGCGCTGCCTGCCCGGCGTTGGCCCGAAATCTGCCCAGCGTATGGCGTTTGCCCTGCTGCAGCGCGACCGCAGCGGCGGTATGCGTCTGGCTCAGGCGCTGACCCGCGCCATGTCCGAGATTGGCCACTGTGCGGATTGCCGTACCTTCACCGAGCAGGAAGTTTGCTCCATTTGCTCCAACCCACGTCGCCAGGAAAACGGCCAGATTTGCGTGGTGGAAAGCCCGGCGGATATTCACGCCATCGAGCAAACCGGCCAGTTCTCAGGCCGCTATTTTGTGCTGATGGGGCACCTGTCGCCGCTGGACGGCATCGGCCCGAACGACATCGGGCTCGATCGCCTTGAACACCGTCTTGCCAGCGAGCCGATGAAAGAAGTTATTCTCGCCACCAACCCAACGGTGGAGGGCGAGGCTACGGCGAACTACATTGCCGAACTCTGTGCCCAGTACGGCGTTGAAGCCAGCCGTATCGCTCACGGTGTTCCGGTGGGCGGCGAGCTGGAAATGGTGGATGGCACCACGCTCTCGCACTCGCTGGTCGGCCGCCATAAGATTAATTTTTAATCGTCCGGAGGAGGTTTTTGCCTCCTCCGCTTGAAAAGGCACAAATCGCTACCATATCCCCCTCAACGCTTTCTTCATCCCGTATGATTTTGTTGAGGTATCAATGACCATGAAAGGACAAGAGACCCGCGGTTTTCAGTCAGAGGTAAAACAGCTTCTGCACCTGATGATCCACTCTCTGTATTCAAACAAAGAAATCTTCCTGCGTGAGCTGATCTCCAACGCCTCCGATGCGGCAGACAAGCTGCGCTTCCGCGCCCTGTCTAATGCCAGCCTTTACGAAGGTGACGGTGAACTGCGCGTTCGTGTCTCTTTTGATAAAGATAATCGCACCCTGACCATCGCCGATAACGGCATCGGGATGACCCGCGATGAAGTTATCGAGCATCTGGGCACCATTGCTAAATCCGGTACCAAGGCTTTCCTCGAGTCTATGGGCTCTGACCAGGCTAAAGACAGCCAGCTGATTGGCCAGTTCGGCGTAGGCTTCTACTCCGCGTTTATCGTGGCGGACAAAGTCACCGTTCGCACCCGCGCCGCCGGTGCCAGTGCAGAGCAGGGCGTGTTTTGGGAATCTGAAGGCGCGGGTGAATACACCGTGGCCGACATCGAGAAAGCCGATCGCGGCACCGAAATCACGCTGCACCTGCGTGAAGGTGAAGATGAGTTCCTGGACGACTGGCGCGTTCGTTCCATCATCAGCAAATATTCTGACCATATCGCTCTGCCGGTTGAGATTGAACAGCAAGAAGAAAAAGACGGTGAAACCATCGTTAGCTGGGAAAAAATCAACAAAGCTCAGGCGCTGTGGACCCGCAGCAAATCAGAAGTCAGCGACGACGAATACAAAGAGTTCTACAAGCACATCGCCCACGACTTTACCGACCCTATTTCCTGGAGTCACAACCGCGTGGAAGGTAAGCAGGAGTACACCAGCCTGCTGTACATCCCTTCCCAGGCACCGTGGGATATGTGGAACCGTGACCACAAGCATGGGCTGAAACTCTACGTACAGCGCGTGTTTATCATGGACGATGCCGAGCAGTTCATGCCGAACTACCTGCGCTTCGTCCGCGGCCTGATAGATTCTAACGATCTGCCGCTGAACGTGTCCCGTGAAATCCTGCAGGACAGCCGAGTGACCCAGAACCTGCGTAGCGCGCTGACCAAACGCGTGCTGCAGATGCTGGACAAACTGGCGAAAGACGACGCCGAGAAGTACCAGACCTTCTGGAAAAACTTTGGCCTCGTGCTGAAAGAGGGCCCGGCGGAGGATAACGCGAACCAGGAAGCTATCGCTAAACTGCTGCGCTTCGCGACCACGCACAACGACTCCTCCGCACAGACCGTGTCGCTGGAAGAGTATGTCTCCCGCATGAAAGAAGGCCAGGAGAAGATTTACTACATCACCGCAGACAGCTACGCGGCGGCGAAGAGCAGCCCGCACCTGGAATTGCTGCGTAAGAAAGGCATCGAAGTTCTGCTGCTTTCCGATCGCATCGACGAATGGATGATGAGCTACCTGACCGAATTCGACGGCAAAGCGTTCCAGTCAGTCAGCAAGACCGACGAGTCGCTGGATAAACTGACGGACGAAGAGACCGAAGAAGCGAAAGAAGCCGAGAAAGCCCTGGAGCCGTTTGTGGATCGCGTGAAAACCCTGCTGGGCGAGCGCGTGAAGGAAGTACGTCTTACTCACCGCCTGACAGATACGCCGGCGATCGTGACCACCGACAGCAACGACATGAGCACCCAGATGGCGAAATTGTTTGCCGCTGCGGGCCAGGAAGTGCCGGAAGTGAAATACATCTTCGAGCTTAACCCTGAGCATGCGCTGGTGAAACGCGCGGCGGACACGCAGGATGACGCGCAGTTCGGCGAGTGGGTTGAACTGCTGCTTGACCAGGCGCTGTTAGCCGAACGCGGTCAACTGGAAGATCCTAACCAGTTCATCCGCCGCATGAACCAGCTGCTGGTTTCTTAAGTCGGGTTGACTATCTGACAAAAACCACCTGCCTCGGCAGGTGGTTTTTTTGTTGGGATTAAAGCCCGACGCTTATGCGTACCCCGGTTCCGGAGTGCTCAAAATCATAAGTCGACCACGGGTCGGTTTGTGCCCGTCGGCTAAGAGGATCGGCTTTCCCGAACATGTCCGGCAAATGTTTATTTTCGCTCGAACCCACGCATACCTTGCCGTAGCAAAGCTTATTATCCTGAGTGGAAAACGGTGAATCACTGCTTGTTAATCCGGAAATATCTGCCGCCATCAGCGGGGTTGATATTAAAAAGATTGAGAGAATGAGTCGGATTAATTTGCGTAACAGGGTGGTGAACATGAATACTCCAGGCATAATGTGTCTCCATAAATAATTATTAACAGTCCTTTCCCGAAGCGATCGGGAATGCCTTTGCTCACGAATGACAGGCAGGGGGGCTCCCCCGAAGAGTGAACGGTGTAAGCGGATTATTATGATTTTAAATTTAATTCAGCGGCCTGCGCTCGCAGGCTAGTACCACTGCAGTTTGCTTTCCCAGCCTTTAAGTTCCATACACTGATAAAACAGGCTATCCCGGCTGTCGTGATTGACATCCATGACGTAGCTTTCAATCTCTGGTCTTTTCACTGCCTTTGTTTTCTCCCCCCCGCAGTCCTCTTTTTTACCGCATGTCTCGTAATATGTGGTGTACTTGGTTCGCTGCGCTACCTCATTTCTCACCGGGTATTTCTGCTCGGCCTGAGTCTCACAGCTGGCTCTGGCGGTGGTGTATTCCTCGGCATTGCCGCGCGTTTTTACCCACTGTGAAGCACAACCACTCAACAGCACACAACACATCAGGATTGGGGTAAATTTGTTCATGACTCGTGCTCTTCCTCATAGCGAAATAGATCTCCTGGTTGACAGTCCAGCGCCTTACAAAGCCGCTCAACGGTATCGAGCTTGATGCCTTTAATTTTGCCATTTTTCATCAATGACAAATTGGCTTCGGTAATATCAATGGCGGCGGCCAGTTCCTTTGAACGTATTTTTCTTTTGGCCATCATGACATCAAGCGTAATTACAATTGCCACATAAAAACCTTAAATGTAGAGCGCGTTTTCTTCGTGGATCTTAATGGATTCGCGAATCATCCAGGCGAAAGCACAGAGAATGATTCCAACGACCACTTCATAAACGCCGTTAGTTGAGAGCCCCAGAGAGAAGACAAATATTTTTTCCCCTGATGGCAAATCCAGTGACACAGCCAGGCTCTGCAATGTCCAGCTCAGCTGGTACACAAAGGGACTGACGATGTTCAGTATACCTGCCGCCCACAACAGCTTGAAGTTGCGTGCGGTCCAGAGCTCATTTCGCGATAAGCGCAGGAAAAAGAGACCGGTGAGAAGCCAAACCAGCGCGGTGATGAGAATCGGCAGCAGGTTAAGCAGAAACAGCAGGGCGACAGGAAGGGTTGAAAGTTTAAAGCCCGGGTCGGCCAGCAGCGGTTGGCTGTCCGAAAGCGCCTGTAGGATCCCGTTCAGCAAAACCTCGCGGTGAAAGAGCCACATGTAGAGTTCGCCCACGGCGTAGGCAAGGCACAGCCCCCAGGCAAGTATCGCCGTACTCTTGCCGACATAGCTAAGGCGAGTCAATGAACGTTGCTGATGTTTGGCGGTGGGTTGTTTCATATTTAGTTGTCCTTAACAAAATGAGATTTCCTGCATAGTATGTCAGCTAAAATTATCGCAATACAATAATTTTTTTCTGTTGTAAGTAAAGTTATTGCCGTTGCTGTCCTTTGAACTGGAGGGGGGAAGGTTTGTAGCTGAAGCGATTCTGAAGCACAGAACGAGTGAAAAATCGTCCGTAATGAGCAGGGCAAATCGGCCTGACAGGACCGCCATCCCAGCCGTTTCCTTGTGATGATACCGCCTTTAGTGGTATGGTTTTCGCCTCAAATTCGATTGAATAATTAAATGTATGGGGAATTACGCAATGCGTATCATTCTGCTCGGCGCGCCGGGCGCAGGTAAAGGGACTCAGGCTCAGTTCATCATGGAGAAATACGGTATTCCGCAAATCTCCACCGGTGATATGCTGCGTGCCGCGGTCAAATCTGGTTCAGAACTGGGTAAACAGGCCAAAGACATCATGGATGCTGGCAAGCTGGTGACCGATGAACTGGTTATCGCCCTGGTTAAAGAGCGCATTGCGCAGGAAGACTGCCGTAACGGTTTCCTGCTGGACGGTTTTCCACGCACTATCCCGCAGGCAGATGCCATGAAAGAAGCGGGTATCAAGGTTGACTTCGTGCTGGAGTTCGACGTACCGGACGAACTGATCGTTGACCGTATCGTTGGTCGCCGTGTACACGCTGCTTCCGGCCGCGTTTACCACATCAAATTCAACCCGCCTAAGGTTGAAGGTAAAGACGACGTGACCGGCGAAGAGCTGACCACCCGTAAAGACGATCAGGAAGAAACCGTGCGTAAGCGCCTGGTGGAATACCATCAGATGACCGCGCCGCTGATCGGCTACTACTCTAAAGAAGCGCAGGCGGGTAACACCCAATACGCTAAAGTTGACGGCACCCAGGCCGTGGCTGACGTTCGCGCAGAGCTGGAAAAAATCCTCGGATAATTTCCCGTAGCGATAATAAATACCAGGGCATGCCCTGGTATTTTTTTGCCCATATTTTCCCCTTTCACTGTAATCGGTTCTCGTTTCACTCTTTTACGTTACAATTGACGGCAATTTATAGATAAGGGGTGGGAATGAATCAGGAAAAAATTGGCATCTTACTGGCTAACCTTGGTACGCCGAGCGCCCCGACGCCGGCGGCGGTCAACCGCTATCTTCGTCAGTTCCTGAGCGATAAGCGCGTGGTGGATACGCCCCGCCTGCTGTGGTGGCCACTGCTGCGCGGCGTCATTTTGCCGCTGCGTTCACCGCGGGTGGCCAAACTCTATCAGTCCATCTGGATGGAAGAAGGCTCGCCTTTGATGGTGTACAGCCGTCGGCAGGAAAAAGCGCTGGCACAGCAGCTGCCGGATACGCCGGTTGCGCTGGGGATGAGCTACGGCGAACCATCGCTGAAAAGCGCCGTGGACGATCTTCTGGCGCAGAACGTGACGCACATCGTGGTGCTGCCGCTTTATCCTCAGTTTTCCTGCTCAACCGTTGCGGCGGTATGGGACGAGCTGGGGCGGATCTTTGCCGATTATCGCAGCCTGCCTTCTATCTCCCTGATTCGCGACTACGCGACAGAGCCTGCGTATATCAACGCGCTGGCGGCCTCAGTCAAACGCTCTTTTGCCGAACACGGTGAGCCGGACGTGCTGCTGCTGTCCTATCACGGTATTCCGCAGCGCTACGCCAATGAAGGTGATGATTACCCGCAGCGCTGCCGCGACACCACTCGCGAGCTGCTGAGTGCCCTTGAACTGCCGCCGGAAAAGGTGATGATGACGTACCAGTCGCGTTTTGGCCGCGAACCGTGGCTGATGCCGTACACCGACGAAACGTTGAAAATGCTGGCCGAAAAGGGCGTGAAGCACATTCAGGTGATGTGTCCGGGCTTCTCCGCTGACTGCCTGGAAACGCTGGAAGAGATGGCGGTGCAGAACCGGGAAGTGTTTATCGAAGCGGGCGGCACAAAATACGAGTACATTCCTGCGCTGAACGACGATCCGGCCCATATCGCGATGATGATGAGTCTGGTAGAGCGGTATCGCAAATAGAATCCTGAGGCGGGGAATGCTACTATTCTCCGCCTCATTATCCAGCCCGTAACGACACCATGAAATTTCCCGGTAAACGCAAATCCAAACACTACTTCCCCGTCAGCGCCCGTGACCCGCTCTTACAGCAAACTCAGCCTGAAACCGAAAGCGGTTCCTCCTGGGTGGTCGGCATCGATCAAACGCTGGTGGATATTGAAGCCAAAGTGGACGATGAATTTGTACGGCGCTACGGGCTGAGTTTTGGTCATTCTCTGGTGATTGAGGATGATGTGGCCGATGCGCTCTACAAAGAACTGGCCGATAACAACCTGATTACCCACCAGTTTGCCGGGGGCACCATCGGCAATACTATGCACAATTACTCGGTGCTGGCCGATGACCGCTCGGTGCTGCTCGGCGTGATGTGCCGTAATGTCGAGATCGGCAGCTACGCCTACCGCTACCTCTGCAATACCTCCAGCCGGACCGATCTTAACTATTTGCAGGGCGTGGACGGCCCGATTGGCCGCTGCTTTACGCTGATTGGTGACCAGGGGGAGCGTACTTTTGCCATCAGCCCGGGCCACATGAACCAGCTGCGTGCAGAAAGCATTCCGGAAGAGGTGATTGCCGGGGCGTCCGCCCTGGTGTTGACCTCTTATCTGGTGCGCTGCAAGCCGGGCGAGCCGATGCCGGATGCCACCATGCAGGCCATTGCCTGGGCGAAGAAACACAACGTGCCGGTGGTGCTGACCCTGGGCACTAAATACGTGATTGCCGAGAACCCGGCCTGGTGGCAGGCCTTCCTGAGCGAGCATGTTTCCATCCTGGCGATGAATGAAGAAGAAGGTGAAGCCTTAACCGGTGAAAGCGATCCGCTGCTGGCCGCCGACAAGGCGCTGGACTGGGTTGATCTGGTGCTTTGTACTGCCGGGCCGGTAGGCCTTTATATGGCTGGCTATACCGAAGAAACCGCGAAGCGCAAAACCCAGCATCCACTTCTGCCAGGCGCGATTGCCGAATTCAACCAGTTTGAATTTAGCCGCGCGATGCGCCTGAAAGACTGCGCTGAACCGCTGCGAATCTACTCCCACATCGCGCCATACATGGGCGGCCCGGAGAAGATCATGAACACCAACGGCGCAGGGGACGGGGCGCTTGCTGCGCTGCTGCACGATATCACCGCAAACAATTACCACCGCAGTAACGTGCCTAACTCCAGCAAGCATAAGCTGACCTGGCTGACATATTCCTCGCTGGCCCAGGTGTGCAAATATGCTAACCGCGTAAGCTATCAGGTATTAAATCAGCATTCTCCACGACTGACGCGCGGCCTGCCCGAGCGGGAAGACAGCCTCGAAGAGTCTTACTGGGAACGTTGATTTTTGCGTAAGATGTTATCGAAAGCCGGAAGCATAGCTTCCGGCTTTTTTATACGCTAGTGCGGGTAAAACTGATTTTATACGCTAGTGCCGGTAAGGTTTATTTTACACGCTAGTGCCGGTAAAAATCAGTGAGGTACATAATGAAAATTACTTCCCCCGAACAATTGGCTATTTTCCTGAAGGACGCTCGCAAACAGGGAAAACAAACACAGGCGTCGGTGGCAGAGAAAGTCGGTTTACGCCAGGATACTGTCTCAAAATTTGAGAACAACCCAGCCAAAACTCAAATTGATACGTTATTTAAAATACTATCGTCTATGAATATGGAATTTCATATTGAGACGAAATCCAGCCAGGGGAGCTCTGAAGTCTGGAAAGAGGAGTGGTAAATGAAATGTTTATCTGTGTATATGAATGGGTATCTGGTGGGGCAATTAGTACAAGAGAATAGCGGTTCTAATATTTTCCAGTAAGATCCTCAGTGGGTTAAGACGCCAGGCGCGCGTCCAATATCACTTTCCATGCCGTTACGCATAGCAGAATATACAGGTGAAGTCGTTTTTAACTTTTTCGACAATTTGCTGCCGGATAATCGTGAAATTCGCGAGCGGATCGCCAGTCGTTATCAGACTGGTTCTCTGCAGCCCTTCGACTTACTTTATGAAGTGGGCCGTGACTGTGTCGGGGCATTAATATTACAGCCACCGGAAGATGCCATTCAGGACATAGAACAGATAAACAGTGAAACGCTTGATGCGGAAAAGCTGGACGCCATTCTGATGGGTTATTTAAATCCTTCCCGACATCTTCAGCAAGAAATGTATGATTTTCGTATTTCAATCGCGGGTGCACAGGAAAAGACGGCACTGCTGCGTTATCAGAACGATTGGCAATTGCCTAAAGGCATCACTCCCACCACCCACATATTTAAGTTACCTGTTGGCGAAATTCAGGGGCACAGTTTTACGCTGGATCTTCTTGATAGCGTGGAGAATGAATGGCTTTGCATGCAACTGGCAGGGTTGTATGGTCTGAAAGTTCCAACATGCGAAATCATCACAACCCGTAATATTAAGGCGCTGGCCGTGGAGCGTTTCGATCGCCGTTTTGTGGATAATAATCGCTGGATTGCCCGTCTTCCACAGGAAGATATTTGCCAGGCTTTAGGCTTTCCATCGACGAAAAAATATGAAAGCGACGGCGGGCCAGGCATTGAATCTATTATGAAATTTCTGCTGGGTTCAGATAATGCGGAGCAGGATCGAGATAATTTTATGCGCAGTCATATTCTTTTCTGGCTGCTGGCGGCAAGTGATGGTCATGCCAAAAACTATTCTGTTGCGATTATGCCCGGTGGTGGGTATAGCCTGACGCCGCTATATGACATTATGTCCTGTTATCCACTTATTGGCGGGCGTGGGCTTGCGAAGCAGGATATAAAAATGGCGATGTCTCTGGCATCCACTGACAAAGGCAGAAAATATGAGTGGGATACTATTTTTCCCCGCAACTTTCTTGCTACGGCTAAAAAATGTGGTTTTAGTGAAGCGAGAATGTCGGCGCTTATCGACGAGTTTTATCAAAAAACGCCAGCAGTTCTGAGTAAAGCAAGAGCATTATTGCCAAAAAACTTTCCAAAGCCTATCAGCGATGCCATCTTCAATGGTTTGGAAAACGCCGCCCGACGACTGGCATTATAGAGAACAGGGTGGCGTGATATCGCCACCCTGATATTGATTAACCTGTCACTACTTCCTGTGCCACCGGCGGCACCAGCAGCCCCAGCATGGTATTGGCAATCTCCCTTTCTCCCATGACGACCTGATTAGCCCCACGCTCGGTGATGTAATCCACTTCGTCGTCGTAGTGCGCGCGGGCGATGATTTCGATATCCGGGCATTTTGCTCTGGCCATCGCGACGATTTCACCCGCCTCGTAGCCGTTAGGGATAGTCAGCAGCAGCCAGCGGGCGCAGTCCAGATGCGCCAGATTCATGATCTCTTCGTTAGCGGCATTGCCCAGCACGGCGCGGATACCGCGCTCGCGCAGGTCGTCAACGCGGCTGCGGGAGGTTTCAATCACGACCAATGGTATGCCTTCGGCAAGCAGCTTTTCGCCAAGCAGGCTGCCGACGCGGCCATAGCCGACCAGCAGCGCGTGGTTGCAGATATCCACCGGGATTTGCTTCTCTTCCTCGATAGCCTCTTCCAGCGTCTGCTCGTCCAGGGTTTCTGTTTTCTCAAGGTAGCGCTCAAGGATGGCAAACAGAATCGGGTTCAGCATAATCGACAGGATTGCGCCCGCCAGCACCAGATTTTGCCCGGTTTGTGGCAGCAGGTTGAGCGCCATGCCGAGGCCGGCCAGGATAAAGGCGAACTCACCGATTTGCGCGAGGCTGGTGGCGATGGTCAGCGCGGTACGCTGGGAGTGGCCAAACATGCGCACCAGCAGGAACGCGGCCAGCGATTTACCGAAGATGATGATGGCCAGCGTGCCCAGCACCGCCAGCGGTTCCTGAATCAGAATCAGCGGATCAAACAGCATGCCGACGGAAACAAAGAACAGCACTGCAAAGGCGTCTCGCAGCGGCAACGTGTCGTGCGCCGCGCGGTGGCTCAGCTCGGACTCATTCAACACCATACCGGCAAAGAAGGCGCCCAGCGCAAAGGAGACGTCAAATAATTCAACCGCGCCAAAGGCGATACCCAGCGCCAGCGCCAGCACGGAGAGGGTGAACAGTTCACGGGAGCCTGTCGCTGCGCTACGTGCCAGAATCCACGGCACCAGGCGGCGGCCAACCAGCATCATCAGAGCGATAAACGCCGCGACCTTCCCGATGGTGATTGCCATATCCAGGCTGAGGGAAACCAGCCCGACGTTGCCTTTTTCCATCATGCCGGCGACGGCGGGCAGCAGCACCAGGGTAAGCACCATCACCAGATCTTCGACAATCAGCCAGCCGATGGCAATTTGCCCTCGCTGGGTATCAATTAGCTGCCTTTCTTCAAGGGCGCGCAGCAGCACGACGGTACTTGCCGTCGACAAACAAAGCCCGAAGACGATACCGGTCATCAACGACCAGCCCATCAGCCAGGAGAGCGCCATGCCCAGCAGCGTCGCGACGCCAATCTGCGCGATTGCACCGGGGATGGCGATGGCCTTTACCGCCATCAAATCCTTCAATGAAAAATGCAGCCCGACGCCGAACATCAGCAGAATCACGCCTAATTCCGCCAGCTCAGGGGCAAGTTTGGTATCAGCAACAAAACCTGGAGTGAAAGGTCCAGCCAGCACGCCAGCTAATAAATAGCCCACCAGCGGAGATATGCGCAGCTTGTTAGCCAGCATACCCAGTAAAAAAGCGAGCACGAGACCACCAACAATGGTGGTGATAAGCGGTGTGGCGTGATGCATTCCGTCTCCTTTGGTTGGCCGATGTTCCAAAACGTTCTGTTACACAGTTTATGACAATTTCTTTATCGACGTTTATGAATAATTGTTGAATTTTTAATAAAAAACGCATTTCGATAAAAAAAACGTCCTGAGTAGCATTTAAGTCAGTTATGTGGGGTGACAACCAGAAGGATATGGCGACAGGAGGCGGCCAAAGCAATACTTTGGCCGCTAAAATCTACGCTTTGTGGCGATTATCGGGCAGGAATATTGTCATAATGCCGAGTAACGGCAGGAAGGCACATATTTTGTAGACCAACTCGATGCTTGTATGGTCAGCAATTAACCCGAGCACGGCGGCGCCAAGGCCACCCATCCCAAAGGCAAATCCGAAAAAGAGCCCTGAAACCATACCGATACGGCCAGGAAGTAGCTCCTGGGCATACACCAGGATAGCCGAGAAAGCGGAGGCCAAAATAAAGCCAATGATGACCGTCAGGACGCCCGTCCAGTAAAGTGATGCGTAGGGTAAAACAAGCGTAAATGGCGCAACGCCGAGGATAGAGCCCCAAATCACGTATTTTCTGCCAATTTTATCCCCCACGGGACCGCCGATCACCGTCCCCGCCGCGACGGCAAACAGGAAGGCGAACAGGTGGAACTGGGCATTTTGTACGGATAATCCGAATTTTTGCATCAGGTAGAAGGTGAAGTAGCTGCTGATGCTCGCCATATAGAAGTATTTAGAGAAGATCAGCAGCAGCAAAATAGAGACCGCCAGAATAACTTTGTTGCGCGGCAGTGGGTTGACCACCGGCGCGGCAGGGCGGCTTTTTGCGATTTTATGCTGAGCGGCGTACCAGCGGCTAATTTGTAGCAGAACCACGATAGCCAGCAGGGCTGCGAGCACGAACCAGGCCACGTTACCTTTGCCGTAAGGCGCGATAATAATCGCTGCCAGCAATGGCCCGAGAGAACTGCCGAAGTTGCCGCCTACCTGGAAGAGCGACTGCGCAAGCCCGTGGCGGCCACCGGATGCCATACGCGCCACGCGCGAGGACTCAGGGTGGAATACTGACGAGCCGGTGCCTACCAGCGCCGCTGCTACCAGCACTGCGGGGAAGCTGCCCGCCAGCGCCAGCAGCACCAGCCCGCAAAGGGTAAAGCACATGCCTACCGGCAGCGACCACGGCATCGGGTATTTATCGGTGTAGTAGCCCACCAGCGGCTGCAGCAACGATGAAGAGAGCTGGAAGGTCAGGGTTATCATCCCGATTTGCATAAAGCTCAGGGAAAACTCGGCCTGTAGCAGCGGGTAGATAGCCAGAATCAGCGACTGAATCATGTCGTTGAGCAGGTGGGAGAGGCTTATAGCGCCGAGGATCCCAAATGCGGTGCGCGCTTTTTTTTGCTCCGGGGGCGTGCCCGGCTGGGTGAGGGTTTGAGAGCTTGCCATAATTACCTGTACGAACGGTTATTGTTTTTAGAGCGGGCGACGCAGGAAATCGTCCGGAAGAAATTCTTACCCTGCTAACATACTCGCGCAGGGGATTTGAAGAAAGTCGCATTTCGGAAAAGATAGCTGTCTATCCTGATGGCTATCTGTTATTTCTGCGCAGTTACATTTTGACATGGAGATTTGCAATGCGGTTTGCTGCTAAAACAATAACCACGGCGCTGCTGGTGGCATTGAGTTTAACCAGCGCTTCAGCGCTGGCCTGGGAAAAAGACAAGACCTATAAAATTACCATTCTTCACACTAACGATCATCACGGCCACTTCTGGCGCAACGAGTACTCGGAGTACGGCCTGGCGGCGCAAAAAACGCTGGTCGACAGCGTGCGTAAAGAGGTCGCAGCCGAGGGCGGCAGCGTGTTATTGCTGTCAGGCGGTGATATCAACACCGGCGTGCCGGAATCCGACCTGCAGGATGCAGAACCGGACTTTCGCGGCATGAGCCTGATTGGCTATGACGCCATGGCCGTCGGTAACCATGAGTTCGACAACCCGCTATCCGTGCTGCGTCAGCAGGAAAAATGGGCGAAGTTCCCGCTGCTGTCCGCCAACATTTATCAAAAAAGCACCGGCGAGCGCCTGTTTAAGCCCTACGCGATTTTTAAACCTCAGGGTATCAAAGTGGCGGTTATCGGTCTGACCACTGACGACACGGCCAAAATCGGTAACCCGGAATATTTCACCGATATCGAATTCCGTAAGCCTGCGGATGAAGCCAAACTGGTGATTCAGGAACTGCAGGGCACCGAAAAACCTGACGTGATTATTGCCGCGACCCATATGGGCCACTACGACGACGGCAACCACGGCTCAAATGCGCCGGGGGATGTCGAAATGGCAAGAAGCCTGCCTGCCGGGGCGCTGACGATGATTGTGGGTGGTCACTCACAGGATCCGGTCTGCATGGCGCAGGAAAATCAGAAGCAGAAAGATTATGTGCCGGGCACGCCTTGCGCGCCGGACAGGCAAAACGGCACCTGGATTGTGCAGGCGCATGAGTGGGGGAAATACGTCGGACGGGCGGACTTTGAGTTCCGCAACGGCGAGATGAAACTGGTGCACTATCAGTTGATCCCGATTAACCTGAAAAAGAAAATCACCTACGACAACGGGCAAAGTGAGCGCGTACTTTACACGCCAGAAATCGCTGAAAATCAGCAGATGCTCTCCCTGCTGACGCCGTTCCAGAACAAAGGCCAGGCCGCGCTGAAGGTGAAAGTGGGCAGCGTGAACGGGTATCTGGAAGGAGACCGCAGCAAAGTACGCTTTGTGCAGACTAACCTGGCGCGCGTATTGCTGGCGGCACAGATGGCGCGAACCAACGCGGACTTTGCGGTAATGAGCGGCGGCGGCGTGCGTGATTCCATCGAAGCCGGGAATATTACCTATAAAGATGTGCTAAAGGTGCAGCCGTTCGGTAATACCGTGGTTTATATCGACATGAACGGCAAAGACGTTGAGGAATACCTGACGGCGGTGGCGCAGAAAACCCCGGACTCTGGCGCTTACCCGCAGTTCTCTAACGTCAGCTTCACCTCAACCGGCGGCAAGCTGAGCAACCTGAAAATCAAAGACCAGCCGATTGATCCGGCCAAAACCTACCGCATGGCCACGCTGAGCTTCAACGGCACCGGCGGCGACGGTTACCCGGAAATCGATAAAAAGCCGGGGTACGTCAACACCGGTTTTGTGGATGCGGAAGTCCTGAAACAGTACATCGAACAGAACTCCCCGCTGGACGTAAATGCTTACCAACCTAAGGGCGAGGTAAGCTGGAACTAAGCGTTAATCGCGGCGGGCGATATCGGCGAAGCTGGCATCCAGCAGCTTCGCCAGGTCGTTTGCCGCGAGTTCAATATCCAGCCCGCGCTTGCCCCCGGAAATGTAGATGCTGGCGAACGCCTGGGCCGGCGCATCAATCACCGTTGGCAGGCGCTTTTTCTGCCCCAGCGGGCTGATGCCGCCCACCAGATAACCGGTGATCCGCTGCGCCACCATCGGGTCCGCCATTTCAACTTTCTTCACGCCCAGCGCTTTCGCGACCTTTTTCAGATCGAGTTGCCCGGCTACCGGCGTCACCGCCACGGCCAGGTGTTTCATGTCGCCATTGAGCGCGACCAGCAGCGTTTTATACACCTGGTCGGCATTCAGCCCCAGCTTACGGACCACTTCGTCCCCAAAGTTGGTTTCCAGCGGATCGTGCTCATAGGCATGAATTTGAAAGCTGATTTTGTTTTTTTCGAGGAGTTTTACCGCGGGAGTCATGGTTTCCTTCTTTATTCGTTGTTTTGAAAACGCACAAAATAGTAATCATAGTGATATACTTGACGAGTAATATAGCGCTACACAATAGTGATGGCGTTAACCATCACATTGAGCGACAATTCAGCTTCGGTTGCTTCGGCAGCCGGGATAAACAGAATAATAAATGAAATTCCTCTTTGACGGGCCAATAGAAATATTGGCCATTTTTTTACCCTTTTTTTAGCATTTCCGGCAGGTTACCTTCGCCGTACAGGTGCAATGCCCCGACGGCAACCACGTAGCGCCCGGCGGGCAGCTGTTGGAGAAACGCCTGCCACTGGCGGTTTCGCCGATGCATTAACACGTCATATAGCTCGTCGCCAAAGGTGTTGGGTAACGCAATGTTGCCCTGCTGCGGCGGCGTTTCCAGCCACCAGCCAATCATTATCTGCAGCAGCCGGGCGTTGGTGTGCCAGTGCTCCAGCGTGTCATTCAGCAGCGGCAGCCCGCCCTCAGGCAACCCCTTCAGCAGATCTATCTGACTTTGTGCGCCTTCCAGCTCGGTGACCGGCACGCCATAGCGCTGTGCGGCTTCCAGCAGCTGATAGTCGATGCCGTAGTCAGGGCGAAGGCCAAGGCGCTGCGCCTGGTGGGCCTGTAAAATCAACGCCACCTGCCATGCCGGCTGGTGTTCAATGCTGCCCGGCGAAATACCTAACTCGCCGCACAGGCTCAGCACCTGCTGGTAATCACCCGGCGCCATACGTGATTCCAGGGCAATGTCTTCAGCAATTTCACTGAACGGCGAATCGCCTGAGCGGATGTCCGCCTCGACGATCAGCGCATCTGCCGCGCGAAGTTTGTCCACCAGGCGGGCGGAAAGCGGAGCCATGTCCCGGGTGCCCATATGAATGCTGCCCACGAGGTGCAAATGGCGCTTGCCGGGGAGCGTGATATCAAGGGCAGGCCAGGGATAAGTGGAGGCGGTCAGGCTGGAAAGCAGTGCGCTAAGACGTTGGAACAAACCCATATCGCGATTCCCTGGCTAAAAAGCCATGCTAACGCCCTGGGCTGGAAGGGGAAAGTAAAAAGTCGGCCTTCCGCTCAAAAGGAGAAGAAGGCCGCAGAAAGGTTAGTCTTTCGGTTTAAAGCGCAGCAGGCGGTTGGCGTTACTGACCACGGTGATGGAAGACAGCGCCATCGCAGCGCCGGCCACCACCGGGTTGAGCAGCGTGCCGGTCAGCGGGTAGAGCACGCCGGCGGCAATTGGAATGCCAAGCGAGTTGTACACGAACGCCCCCATCAGGTTTTGCTTCATGTTCCGCAGCGTGGCTTTGGAAATGGCCAGCGCGTCGGCAACGCCCATCAGGCTATGGCGCATCAGGGTAATGGCGGCAGTTTCAATGGCGACGTCACTGCCGCCGCCCATGGCAATCCCCACCTCGGCCTGAGCCAGCGCCGGGGCATCGTTAATGCCGTCGCCGACCATCGCCACCTGGCGGCCCTGCAGCTGTAGCTGTTTGATGGCGTCAGCTTTGCCGTCCGGCAGCACGCCCGCAATCACCTCATCAATGCCAACCTCTTTGGCGATAGCGTTGGCGGTCACCGGGTTATCGCCGGTGAGCATGACCAGGCGATAGCCGTTGCGGTGCAGGCGCTGGAGCGCCCTGACGCTGTCGCTGCGAAGCGGGTCGCGTATGGCCAACAGCGCCATGAGCTGGCCGTCTACCGCCAGCAGGACCGGGGTTGCGCCCAGGCGAGCCTGAGCATCAATGCTGTCGGCAAGCGACCGGGTGTCCACCCCCTGCTCGTCGAGCAACGCTTTGTTGCCCAGCAGCAGTTTGTGCCCGTCCACGTCACCGCTGACGCCAAGCCCACGCAAAGTACGGAACGACGTCACTTCCGGCAGCGTTGAACTGCCTGCTTTTTCAATAATGGCGCGAGCCAGCGGGTGGCTTGAACCCTGCTCAAGCGCGGCTGCCAGACGTATAGCCTGCGCTTCATCCACCCCGGCGCGGGTTTCCACGGCAACCACCTGCGGTTTGCCTTCGGTCAGCGTGCCGGTTTTGTCAAAGACCACGGTATCCAGCGTGCTGGCGCGCTGCAGGGCATCGGCATCACGAACCAAAACGCCAAACTCGGCGGCACGGCCCACGCCTGAAATAATCGACATCGGCGTGGCAAGGCCCAGGGCGCAAGGGCAGGCGATAATCAGCACCGTGGTGGCAATGACCAGGGTGTAAACAATTTGCGGGGCAGGGCCGACGAAGTACCAAATGGCGGCGCTGATCAGCGCGATAGCGACGACGACCGGCACAAACACGGCAGAAATTTTATCCGCAAGCTGGCCAATCTCCGGCTTGCTGCTCTGCGCCTGTCGAACCATGCGGATAATGCGCGACAGCGTGGTATGGCTCCCGGTTGCGGTGGCGGTGAACAGCACGCTGCCGTCCTGCACCACGGTACCGGCATGAACACCGTCGCCGTTCGATTTTTGCATCGGGACCGGTTCGCCGGTGAGCATGGCTTCATCGAACCAGGCCTCACCCTGGGTGATTTCCCCGTCAACCGGCACGCGGTCGCCGGTGGTCAGGCGCAGCGTCATTCCGGCGGTGACTTCCGCCAGCGGTAAAGTTTTCTCGCCTTCTTCCGTCACCACTCGCGCGGTCGGCGGCGTCAGGTCCAGCAGGCGTTCAAGGGCTTTAGAAGAGCGCTGACGTGCGCGCTGCTCCAGCATATGGCCGAGGTTTATCAGGCCGATGATCATCGCGCTGGCCTCGTAGTAGAGGTGGCGGGCTTCCATCGGGAAGTGCTGCGGCCAGATATTCACGGTAATCGAGTAGAGCCAGGCCGCGCCGGTGCCGAGGGCGACGAGGGTATCCATGGTGGCAGCACGGTTCATCAGGCTGCGCCAGGCGCTACGGTAAAAATGGCCGCCGGCAAAAACCATCACCGCAAGGGTAATGATGCCGATGGTCAGCCACAGGGAGCGGTTGCTCTCGGTGACCATCATGTTGTCGCCGAGCATGCCCCAGACCATCACCGGGATCCCGACGGCGAGGGCGACAATCGCCTGCCAGCGGAAGCGTTTCATGGCGGCGTTCGCCGTTTCTTGCTGGCGCTCGCGGCGTTTCCTGTCGTCTTCAATCGCTTCGGCACCGTAGCCGGCATTTTCCACGGCTTTGACCAGCGATTCAGCGGAGGCGGTGCCCATCACCAGCGCACTGCGCTCCGCAAGGTTAACCCGTGCCTGGCTGACGCCCGGTACATTTTGTAAGGCATTTTGCACCCGGGAGACGCAGCTGGCGCAGCTCATACCGCCGATCAGCAACTGCTGGCTGTCATCGTCGGTAGACGCTGCCGGAAGCGAAGGGGCGACCGCTGTCAGTGCTTCCGACGGAGTTGATGACTCTGCCAGCGGTTCAGCCTTTGGGTGGCTGGCGACTTCTGCGCCGTATCCCGCTTGTTGGACGGTTTCCACTAACGCTTCCGGCGTAGCGCTGCCGGTGACGCGGGCGTGGGTTTGGGTGACTTCAGCCTGTTCAACGTCTGCACGCTGTTCGAGGCTCTCTTTGACGCGTTTAACACAGTGGCCGCAGGTCAGGCCATCCAGATTCAGATCCACAATGTGTGACATCGCGAGACTCCTGTATGATGGTGAGGTGAAATATTGACCGAAAGGATGATTCGGTTAACTATGAGAGAGGTTAAACCTTCCATCAAGGGGAAGGTCAAGGAGCAAAAATGAATATTAGCGATGTGGCGAAAAAAACCGGGCTAACCAGCAAGGCGATTCGTTTTTACGAAGAGAAAGGGCTGGTCACGCCGCCGTTTCGCGCCGACAACGGCTACCGCAGCTATACGCAAAAGCATCTCGATGAGCTGACGCTGCTGCGCCAGGCCCGTCAGGTCGGGTTTAATCTGGAAGAGTGCAAAGAACTGGTGAGCCTGTTTAACGATCCGGCCAGGCACAGCGCGGACGTGAAAGCGCGTACCTTGCAGAAAGTCGCGGATATCGAGCGGCACATTATTGAGCTGCAGAATATGCGCCAGCATTTGCTCACCCTGGCAGATGCCTGCCCGGGCGATGACAGCGCCGATTGCCCGATCATCGACAATCTTGCCGGCTGCTGCCATCGCCACGAGATAAACTAAACCGCTTTAATTTTTAGCGTAATGCCTTCCACGGCCAGCACCACAACCTCACAGCCCGCCGGTAAATCTTCATCGGCGGTCACTGGCCAGCTGCTGTCGGCCACGCGCACATGTCCCCGGCCGTTGACCAGCGCCGCTTCCAGGCGGAAACGGCGGCCAACCAGCTGCTGACCACGTTGGTTGAGCACTTCACCCGGAATTTGCTGCTTGCGGCTGGACAGCCAGCGCCACCAGAGAAAGGCGGCGACCAGCGTCAGCAGGGCAAAACAGACGCCCTGCGTTTCCCAGCCGAGGGGCAGCAGCCAGACCAGCAGGCCGGTGATGACCGCCGCCACGCCGCTCCACAGCAAATAGCCGCTGGCGCCGAGCATCTCCGCCGCCAGCAGCAGTCCGCCAAGCGCAAGCCAGAAGACGTGTGGGTGCGCGAGAATGCTGTCGATCATTTTTTACGCTCGGTACCGCTCTGGGCGATAAGTTCGCTGATCCCGGCGATGGAGCCCATCAGGCTGGAGGCATCCAGCGGCATCAGTACCACTTTGCTGTTATTGGCCGACCCGATTTGCTGCAGCGCGTCGGTGTATTTCTGGGCGACGAAGTAGTTCACCGCCTGAATATCCCCTTTCGCGATAGCTTCGGACACCATCTGCGTGGCGCGGGCTTCTGCCTCAGCGCTACGCTCGCGGGCTTCCGCCTCGAGGAAGGCAGACTGACGCTCACCTTCGGCTTTCAGGATCTTCGACTGCTTCTCACCTTCAGCTTTGACGATCTCCGCCTGACGGATCCCTTCGGCTTCAAGAATGTAGGCGCGCTTGGTTCGTTCGGCTTTCATCTGGGCGTTCATGGCATCAATCAGCTCGGCCGGTGGCCGCACGTCGCGGATTTCGATACGGGTGATTTTAATGCCCCACGGGTTGGTGGCTTCATCCACAATGTGCAGCAGGCGGGTGTTGATGTTGTCGCGCTGGGACAACATCTCATCCAGCTCCATCGAGCCGAGCACGGTACGGATGTTGGTCATCGTCAGGTTGATTATCGCCAGCTCAAGGTTGCTGACTTCATAGGCGGCGCGCGGGGCGTCAACCACCTGAATAAAGCACACGGCGTCAATGGCGACGTTGGCGTTATCTTTAGAAATGACTTCCTGGGAAGGGATGTCGAGCACCTGTTCCATCATGTTGATCTTGCGGCCCACGCGATCCATAAACGGCACCACAAGATTCAGGCCTGGCATCAGGGTTTTGGTATAGCGGCCAAAGCGTTCGACGGTCCATTGAAAGCCCTGGGGCACGATTTTTACCCCGGCCGCCACAATCACCAGCGCCACGAGAATTAATACGGGGATCACGATAAGCATCAAAAACACCTCCTGTTTGTTTTGTACTCAGTCTAACTGCTTAACCTGAAACATTCAGCAACATACCTGTGCCCGATGAGAATTAATTGCTGCTTTCCTTTTTATCATTCCTTAATGGAATGATTTTCATGGAGTAAGTTCATTTCACGCATGGTGTTCGCAGGCGTAGTATCGAATGCTTCGGCAGCCCGCGTTATCAGGCGGGCGGTATTTGGCAAGAACACTTATCCCGGTGAGGAAGCAATGGGGACAATAATAGCTGAGCAGCATCAGGCGAATAACAGCCACTGGCAGAAAATCGTGGAAGAATTAATTTCACCCATGGCGATTGATATTGACGGCAACGGCCCGGCAGATATTCGGGTGAACAATCCAGACTTCTTCAAGCGAATATTACAGGAAGGTTCTCTCGGCCTGGGGGAAAGCTATATGGACGGCTGGTGGGACTGCGACCGGCTGGATATTTTATTTACCCATATTTTGCGCCACGGTCTGGACAGCAAAATGCCGAAGCATGTCTCCGACCTGCTGCGTATCGCCGGGGCCAGAGTGTTTAATTTGCAGTCCCGTAAGCGGGCCTGGATAGTCGGCAAAGAGCATTACGATATTGGTAACGATCTGTTTGCCGCGATGCTCGATCCCTATATGCAATATTCCTGCGGTTACTGGAAAGAGGCGGGCAATCTGGCAGAGGCCCAGCGTAACAAGCTGCATATGATCTGCGAAAAACTGCAGCTAAAAGCGGGCATGAAGCTGCTGGATATCGGCTGCGGCTGGGGCGGCCTGGCGCAATATGCGGCGCAGGAATATGGCGTCTCCGTCGTCGGCGTGACCATTTCGGCGGAACAGCAAAAAATGGCGCAGGATCGCTGCCGGGGTCTGGACGTGGAGATCCTGCTGCAGGACTATCGCGACCTCAACAGCAAATTTGATCGCATTGTTTCCGTCGGCATGTTCGAGCACGTCGGACCGAAAAACTACAACACCTATTTTGCAGTCGCTGCGCGTAATTTAAAACCTGATGGCCTTTTCCTGCTGCATACCATTGGTTCAAATGAAACGGATTTAAACGTCGACCCGTGGATCAATAAGTACATATTCCCTAACGGCTGTTTACCCTCGGTGCGCCATATCGCCAGCGCCAGTGAAAAACATTTTATTATGGAAGACTGGCACAATATCGGGGCGGATTACGACAGAACGCTGATGGCCTGGTACGATAATTTTCTCCGCTGCTGGCCTAATATCTCGCGTAATTATGACGAGCGTTTCAAACGGATGTTTACCTATTATCTGAACGCCTGTGCCGGCGCATTTCGCGCGCGGAATATTCAGCTTTGGCAGGTGCTGCTGAGCCCGAACGGCGTGGACGGCGGGATCCGCGTTTACCGATAAAAAAAGGCCGGAATATCCGGCCTTTTGTTTTTAGCAGATTAATACATCAACGCATAAATCTGGCGGCGATATTTGGATGCCAGCGCGTCACCGGTGCCCAGCGCGGCCAGAATCTCCATCATCATCTTGCGCGCCTGGCCGTCGGCGGCACCCAGGTCTTTTTTCAGATGGGTATAAAGCAGCTCCAGCGCTTCTTCATTCCGGCCAACCTGATGAAGCTGCAGCGCTAGCTGACTGGCGAGCTGGGCGTTGTCCGGCTCGTTTTGTACCTGCTGCTGCAACTGCTGAATTTCCGGCGTGTCGGCAGCCTGTTTCAGCAGCTCAATCTGGGAAACCAGCGCCTGATAGCGGGTGTCCTGGTCCTGCAGAGGCACGGTTTTCAGCACCGCTTCGGCGTCTTCGCTGCGGTTCAGGGCAATCTGTACTTCCGCCAGCAGCAGGCCAATTTCGCTATTCTGGCCGGACAGCTGCCACGCATCTTTCAGCAGCGGCAGGGCTTCGGCGTGTTTGCCTTCCTGCATCAGTTCTACGGCCTGCTGGGCTTTCAGCTCTTCTTCCCGCGGCAGCACTTTGTCGAGCAGGGCGCGAATCGCTTCTTCCGGCTGCGGCCCCTGGAAGCCGTCTACCGGCTGACCATTCTGGAAGAGGTATACGGTAGGAATAGAGCGCAGGCCAAACTGCGAGGCCACCATCTGCTCGGCGTCACAGTCAACTTTGGCGAGAATAAACTGGCCGCTGTATTGGGCGGCGAGCTTGTCCAGTACCGGCGTTAACTGCTCGCAATGCTGGCTGCGGGCAGACCAGAAATAAAACAGCACGGGTTTAGCCATGGACTGTTCCAGCGTCTGGTGCAGGTTCGCTTCAGTAATGTTGATAATGTTTTCTGCGGACATGGGCGATTCTCTGTTAAGCATTTGTTTTTTTACATGGGGGCTGAGGCCGGGACTTCAACTCAGCTCCGTAAAATTTTGTCCATTACGCACGCTGGCAGCAGGCGGCGCAGCACGGTTATAACGTGGGTCACCACGGTCACCGGATAGCGCAACTTCGGCCTTGGGCTTTCAAAAGCATGGCGCACTTTGGCCACCACCGCCTCCGGGCCGAGGGTAAACCGGGCGGCGATGCCGGGGTTCTCTACCGGCTTGTCGCTCTGGGTTTGATTGACGTTATCGGTGAAGCGGGTGCGGATTGGCCCCGGCTCAATCAGGCTGACTTTAATCCCGCTGTGGCGAAGCTCCATGCGCAGCGCGTCCGACCAGGCTTCCAGCGCATATTTACTGGCGGCGTAGGCTCCGCGCCCCGGCGTGGAAATCAGCCCCATTACCGAACTGGTCATCACGATGCGGCCTTCCTGATGAGGCTGCATGGCCGGCAGCAGCAGCATGGTGAGCTGGTGCGTGCCGAAGAAGTTGGTGGAGAACTGCTGCTCAAGCTGTTCACGGGAGATGGCGTTCAGCGGGCCATACACGCCGTAACCGCCGTTATTAAACAGCCCGTACAGGCGGTTGCCGGTGATGGCAATCACTTCGGCGGCGGCGCGTTTGACGCTTTCCGGATCATCAAGATCGAGCTGAATGCCGGTAAACCCAAGCTGATTCATACGCTCTACGTCTGCCGGTTTGCGGCAGGCGGCGAGAATGTTATAGCCAAGCTTCTGTAACTCCTGCGCGCTGGCTAAGCCAATCCCGCTGGAGCAGCCTGTAATTAAAACAGATTTTTGCATAACTTTACCCGAAGGGCGCCCCGATTATTTATCAGTCGTGTTTAACTATCTCGTCATGCCTGACGCTGCGACGCCGATTATTTAGAGAGTAACGGAGTCAGCCGCGTCGCCATCCAGTCGGCGATAAACGGCTGAGCATCCCGATTAGGGTGAATGCCGTCATCCTGCATCCATTGCGGTTTCAGATAGACCTCCTCCATAAAGAACGGGAGCAAAGGAATATCAAACTCTTTGGCAAGCTGCGGATAAATAGCGCTAAACGCCTCATTATAGCGGCGTCCGTAGTTGGCGGGCAGGCGAATTTGCATCAGCAGCGGTTGGGCATTGGCGGCCTTCACATCGGTGATGACCTGGTTAAGGGTTTTTTCTACCTCTTGAGGCTGGAACCCCCGCAGGCCATCGTTGCCGCCAAGCTCCACCAGCACCCAGCGGGGCTGATGCTGTTTTAGCAGCGCCGGCAGGCGAGCCAGGCCCTGCGCCGCGGTATCACCGCTGATGCTCGCATTCACGACTTTTGTACCCTGCGGCTGCCATTTGGCATCCAGCAGTGCGGGCCAGGCGCTGGTGGCCGCCATACGGTAACCGGCGCTCAGACTATCGCCTAAAATCAATAACGTGTCCGCCGCAGCGGCGCGGAAAGTCATCAAAGCCAGAAACAGGAAGGGCAAATGCCAGCGGAAAACATTGTTGAAGTTCATCATCTTAGTAAGTCCGTGGGTCAGGGTGAACACGAGCTTTCCATCCTTACCGGAGTTGAGCTGGTTGTCAAACCGGCCGAAACCATCGCCCTGATTGGCGAGTCGGGATCGGGCAAGTCCACGCTGCTGGCGATTCTGGCCGGGCTCGATGACGGCACGGACGGCGAAGTCCACCTTTGCGGGCAGCCGCTGCACAGCATGGATGAAGAGGCGAGGGCGGCGCTGCGCGCCAGTAACGTCGGGTTTGTATTTCAGTCCTTTATGCTGGTGCCCACCCTTAATGCCCTGGAAAACGTGGAGCTTCCCTCGCTGCTGCGCGGTGAAAACAGTTCGTCCAGCCGCGCGCAGGCTAAAGCGCTGCTGGAACAACTGGGCTTAGGCAAACGGCTGGATCACTTGCCGGCACAACTCTCCGGGGGCGAGCAGCAGCGCGTGGCGCTGGCTCGGGCGTTTAACGGCAAACCGGGCGTGCTGTTTGCCGACGAGCCCACCGGCAACCTCGACAGGCAAACCGGGGACCGCATCGCAGACCTGCTGTTTTCCCTCAACCGTGATTTCGCCACCACGCTTATCCTGGTCACCCACGACGAGCAGCTTGCGGCCCGCTGTGACCGCCGGTTGAGGCTGCGCGAAGGCAAATTGTGGGAGGAAGCATGATAGCCCGCTGGTTCTGGCGCGAGTGGCGCTCCCCCTCGCTGCTGATTGTCTGGCTGGCGCTGAGCCTGGCGGTGGCCTGCGTGCTGGCGCTCGGCAGCATCAGCGACAGAATGGAAAAAGGCCTCAGCCAGCAAAGCCGCGAGTATATGGCGGGCGATCGGACGTTGCGTAGCGCGCGTGCCGTACCGGACGAGTGGCTGACCCAGGCCCAAAGCGATGGCTTAAAGGTCGGCAAACAGCTGAGCTTCGCCACCATGACCTTTGCCGGTGACACGCCGCAGTTGGCCGATGTGAAAGCGGTGGATGGCGTTTACCCGATGTACGGCGAGCTGGAAACCAACCCGCCGGGCCTGAAGCCCGAGCCGGGTACCGCGCTCCTTGCGCCTCGCCTGCTGGCGTTGCTCAACCTGAAAGTGGGCGACAATATTGACGTGGGCGATGCCACGCTGCGCATTGCCGGGCAGGTGATTCAGGAGCCGGACGCCGGGTTTAACCCGTTCCAGATTGCGCCCCGCCTGATGATGAACCTGGCCGACGTTGAGAAGACCGGGGCGGTGCAGCCCGGGAGCCGCATCAGCTGGCGCTACAAATTTGGCGGCAACCCGCAGCAGCTAGCGCAGTACGAAAATTTTCTGCTGCCGAAGCTGAAGCCGGAGCAGCGCTGGATTGGCATGGAGCAGGACGAAGGCGCCCTGGGCAAATCCCTGGAACGTTCTCAGCAGTTCCTGCTGCTTTCCGCTCTGCTGACGCTGCTGCTGGCCGTGGCGGCGATTGCCGTGGCGATGAGCCACTACTGCCGCAGCCGCTACGATCTGGTGGCTATTCTGAAAACCCTGGGGGCGGGCAGGGCGGCGCTGCGGAAGCTGATTATCGGCCAGTGGCTGATGGTGCTGGTGCTCTCGGCGATTGCCGGGGGAGCCGTCGGGTTGCTGTTTGAAGCCGCGCTGATGCAGCTGTTGAAGCCGGTGTTGCCTGCCGCGTTGCCGCCGGCGAGCCTCTGGCCGTGGGTGTGGGCTGTCGGGGCCATGGTCACTATTTCGGTGCTGGTGGGGCTGCGGCCGTACCGGCTGCTGCTGGCCACTCAGCCACTGCGCGTGCTGCGCCGTGACGCCGTGGCCAACGTCTGGCCGCTGAAGATTTATCTGCCGGTGATAAGCGTCGTAGTGGTGCTGCTGCTGGCGTTGCTCATGGGCGGCAGTGCGCTGCTGTGGGCGGTGCTGGCGGGTACGCTGGTGCTGGCGGCGCTGTGCGGCCTCGTCGGCTGGGGCGTCCTGAAGCTGCTTAAGAAACTGACGCTAAAAAACCTGGCCCTGCGCCTGGCGGTCAACCGCCTGCTGCGCCAGCCGTGGGCGACGCTCAGCCAGCTGGCGGCGTTCTCGCTGTCGTTTATGCTGCTGGCGCTGCTGCTCGTGCTGCGGGGCGATTTGCTGGACAGATGGCAGCAGCAGCTGCCGCCGGAAAGCCCGAACTACTTCCTGGTGAACATTGCCCCGGAGCAGGTTCAGCCGGTGAAAACCTTCCTTGCCGACCATCAGGTGATCCCGGATTCGTTCTACCCCATCGTGCGGGCGCGGATGACGGCGATTAACGGCCAGTCCACCGAGGGTAACCCGGACGAGGCGCTGAACCGCGAGCTGAATCTGACCTGGCAGAGCCAGAGGCCGGATCATAACCCGATCCTGGCGGGAAGCTGGCCGCCGAAGGCCGGGGAAGTGTCAATGGACGACGGCGTGGCGAAGCGGCTGAACATCAGGCTCGGCGACAGCGTGACCTTCATGGGAGATACCCAGGACTTCACCGCGAAGGTGACCAGCCTGCGCAAAGTGGACTGGGAAAGCCTGCGGCCAAACTTCTACTTCATTTTCCCGCCGGGGGCGCTGGACGGGCAGCCGCAGAGCTGGCTCACCAGCTTCCGCTGGGAGGGGAGTAATGGCCTGCTGACCCAGCTTAACCGTGAGTTCCCGACCGTCAGCCTGCTGGATATCGGGGCTATCCTGAAACAAATCGACCAGGTGCTGGAGCAGGTCAGCCGCGCGCTTGAGGTGATGGTAGTGCTGGTGACCGCCTGCGGCCTCCTGCTGCTTCTGGCTCAGGTGCAGGTTGGCATGCGCCAGCGTCATCAGGAACTGGTGGTTTACCGGACGCTGGGGGCGGGGAAAAAACTGCTCAGAACCACGCTGTGGTGTGAGTTTGCCGTGCTGGGGCTGGTATCCGGCCTGGTGGCGGCCATCGGCGCTGAAACGGCACTTGGCGTGCTGCAAACGCGGGTGTTCGACTTCCCCTGGGAGCCTGATTTGCGTCTGTGGGTAGTGCTGCCGGTGACCGGGGCGATATTGCTGTCGCTGTGTGGCGGCTGGCTGGGCGTTCGTTTACTGAAAGGCAAGGCGCTTTTCCGCCAGTTTGTCGTCTGAGAAAGCCGGGCAGGGACGCCCGGCTACCGCTATAAAATTGTTTATATTTCGCTGTTTATTGCGTTAGAACATATTTTCTGCATTTATTGCTGTTTTTTTAATATCTATTAAGAAAAGACTGATGGATAACCGCACGAATTAATAAAAATCCCTCAGAAATCGGACTTAATAAGCGTTAATATGCCCGCGCTTATAATAAATACGGTTACTAAGGATCCACATGAAAGCAAATTTGCGCGCTTTACCATTACTGATTGGGGCCGGCCTGCTTGCAGGTATGGCGTCGTTCGCTGCTAACGCAGAAATCACCGTCCTGAAGCAAGATCCGCAGGCCGGGAACCCGCTCAGCCGCCTCAATTTCACCGTGGGCGGCAGTATTCGTCCACAGTTTAATATGATGTCCGGCGACGGCGATAAAGGCTCCTATAAGCGTAATGGCTTTGACGGCGGCACCCGTTTCCGCTTCGCGGCTGATTATTATCTGTTCGATGATATTAGCTGGATCAGCTATTACGAGCTGGGCGTAAATATTCCGGCGGTATTTGAGTGGGACAACCACTATGCAGAAGGCGCGAACAATACCACTCGCCGTATGCTGTACACCGGCCTGAAAAGCAAAACCTGGGGTCAGCTGACCTACGGCCAGCAAAACAGCATCTACTATGATGTGGTTGGCGCGAAAACCGATATCTGGGACTACGACATGATCGGTCAGGCTCCGGGTAACGGCATGAACGGCGACTACGACGGCTCTTACCGTTCCCGCAACATGCTGAAGTACAAAAATACCTTCGGCGATGCGGACGTGTACGCTTCTTACCTGTTTGAAGATCACGACATCCGTGCTACCACCGGCATGCGCTACAAGCGTAAAGGCGGCGGCTCTCTGGGCGTGGATTACCACATCACCAAAGACCTGACCTGGGGTACCGCATGGAACTACACCCGGGCCGATATGCGTAACCCGACCGACGGGGATAGCAAGTCTTACAACCAGAACATCTACGGGACTGCGCTGAGCTGGAAACCGGACAACTGGACGTTTAGCTTCGGCGGCGGCTGGTATCAGAACTTCCTGACCACCAAGCTGAAAGACGTCAACAACTACTTCTCCGGCGACGCGTGGGGCATCGAGTACTTTGCGGGTTACACCATCCCGGTTGGCCAGTACGCGGTTAAATCCGTGCAGCCATACTTCATGGGTGACCGTCTGCAGTACGTCACCGGCCGCAGCTACCAGCGCATCGACAACGGTGTGGGCGTGAGCTTCAAGCTGGATTACGGCTTCCAGGTGGACTACGAGCACGTCTTCACCTCCAGCACCGACAACCTGGGCGACATGAACCTGGTGCGTCTGCGCTACGATTTCTAATCGTGCCTCTGGCGGGTGGCAGCGCTGCTGCCCGCCTCATTCAGCGTTTCCTGCCTTATTTTTTACCTATTCAGAAACGGGTATGCATGTTCGGGCCTTGAAGGTCTTGCGCCACTGTGTGGGCGTGGTTTTAAAGCGCAGCCGGAAGTGATGCCGGAGCGTTTCCGCTGAGCCAAATCCAGACTGTTCTGCAACCTGATCAATGCTGAGTTTCTCGCTTTCCAGCAGCGCACAAGCTTTTTCCAGCCGGAGGCTGAGCATCCACTCGCCCGGCGTGGTGCCGGTGGTATCTTTGAACCGGCGGATAAAGGTCCGGCGGCTCATGCCCGCTTGCCTGGCCAGCTGCTCGATCACCATGGGCGCATTGAGATGGTGGCGCAAGTCGTCCAGCAAGGGCGCCAGGCTGTTGGTGCGGCGTTTAGGGACGGGCTGCTGAACCCACTGTGCCTGGCTGCCTTCCCGTAGCGGGGGCGTAATCATGCGGCGTGCAGTCCGGTTGGCGATTTCAATCCCGTAATCACGACGAATAAGATGCAGACACAGGTCAACCCCGGCGGCGCCGCCCGCGGAGGTGATCAGACTGCCCTCATCGACATAGATCATGCTGTGTTCCACCTGCACCGCAGGGAACCTGTCCGCGAGGATCTCGGTGCTGTTCCAGTGGGCGGTGGCTCGCTTGCCGTTCAGTAATCCTGTTTCGCAGAGAATAAAACTGCCGGCGCAAATCGACACTATCCGGGCCCCGTTTTGGTGGGCACTTTGCAAGGCGGCAATCAGCGGCTCCGGGGCCGGTTCAAAAACATTTCGCCAGCCGGGAATGACAATCGTCCCGGCATCGGCCAGCAGCTCCAGTCCGCCATCCACCACTAAACGCACCCCGCCCTGGGCGTCAAAGACGCCATTTTCTAACGACGCGACGCGCAAATCATAGAGAGGCTGGCCGAGCTCTTCATCCACGCGGCCAAAAGCTTCGACGGCAATCCCGAACTCAAAGGTGCAGAGACACTGATAGGCCAGCACAACCAGCCGTCTATTTTTCGGTGTAAAAGCGGGGGAGTGAACCTGAGAGAGGATTGGCATGGCTGTCCTGTCGCTGAAAATGGCACGATCTTGACGATAACTGACCTGGGCGTCGATTTCTACTCCCCCCTGAATCTTTCATGCTGGCATCTTCTTAACGTTTTGCAGGAAATCAGTATGAAAAATAGTTTAGCGCTGATGGCGGTCTGTTTGGCCGCGTTGATGTCGGGCCTGGAGATATCCAGCGTCCCGGTTATCTTGCCGGTGCTGGAAAAGCAGATGCAGGCCAATTTTCGCGAACTGCAGTGGATTATGAACGCTTATACCCTCTCCTGTACGGCGGTATTAATGGCCACGGGAACATTGGCGGATAAATATGGCCGCAAGCGTATTTTTATTATCAGCATTATTGGGTTTGGCCTGACGTCGGTTCTCTGTGGCCTGGCCCGGACGCCGGAATGGCTTATTGTGGGGCGCTTTTTGCAGGGACTGAGCGGCGGGGCGATGTTAACCAGCCTGATTGCCATCCTGTCGGTTCAGTTTCCGGCGGGAAAAGCGCGCAGCCGGGCGTTTTCCGCCTGGGGGATCACATTTGGTTTTGGCCTGGGCTTTGGCCCCGTCATCGGCGGCGTGCTGGAGGCGTGGTTTAGCTGGCAATGGGTATTTCTGATCCACGGCGTTATCGCGCTGCTCACCCTGGCTCTGACCCTGAAAAATGTTATCGAGTCGCGGGAAAACACCACGAAACCGCTGGATGTCGCTGGCCTGATGACGTTGAGCATAGGAGTGGTGGGGGCGACATGGCTCATCACCCAGGGCGGGAATATCGGGTGGACCAGCCGTGAAGCCCAGTTAACCATGCTGGGCACTTTTATCAGCCTGGGGCTGTTCGTCATCATTGAGCTTCGCCACCCGCATCCTATGTTTGATTTCTCCGTCTTTCGGATCAGACCTTTTTCCGGCGCGCTGATGGGGTCTGTGGGGATGAATTTCAGTTTCTGGCCGCTGATGATTTATCTGCCGGTTTATTATCAGATTGGGAAAGGCTACAGCATTATGGAGACCGGTATGGCGCTGCTGGCCTACACCCTGCCCACATTGTTAATGCCGCCCGTCGGTGAGAGGCTGGTACTGCGCTTTGGCGCCGCACGCCTCATCCCGCTGGGACTGGCTTCCATCGGCCTGGGATTTGTGCTGATGAGACTGGCCGTCATCTATCACGTCAGTTTGCTCCCCGGCGCAATACTTTCGGGCATGGCGCTGGGGTTAATCAATACCCCGGTCACCAACACCACCACGAGTTCCGTGGCCGCTAACCGCGTGGGCATGGCTTCCGGGATTGATATCAGTTCGCGCTTAATTACCCTCGCCATCAATATTGCGCTAATGGGGAGCCTGCTGGTGGCGGGGATAGCCGAAAGTTTGCAGAGCCAGATCGACAGCGTGAGCGAAAGGTATGCCCTGGCAGAGCAAATCGCCGGCGGCACCAGAGCCACGCTCGACAGCGAGCTTATTATTCAGGCGCTGAATGACGGTTTTTCTGGCGTGCTGGCCTACGGCGCCGTGGGCGTGGGCTGTTTGTCTCTGGCAAGTTATTTGCTGTTCAACGTCAAAACAAACGTGAAGCGCAAACGGGCGGCATCCTGCCCTGAGTAAGCCCATCCCAAAGCAAAGCGGGTTTTCCGCTTTGCTTTGTCGTGATTCGCAAAAGCTCAGCCCATGCCCGCCGCGCCTTCTCCCGTGGGCAAGATGAAATATTTTCAATTACCCCTGCTGGCGGAATGTGCCATCTTATTCTGTCCAGTTGGATCAACGACTTAGTAAGCGGCCCGTGAAAGAGGCTCGCCTCAGGACACCACACATCATTCTGTAAGGGAGAATACCCATGGGAAATCGTTTCGGCTGGCGCGTGGCGACCGGCGCTTTACTTCTGGCCAGCGGCCTGCAGTTTGCTCAGGCCAACAGCGACCCGCATACCATCGTCTTCGGCGTGGCGCCGGGGCCTTACGGCGACATGGTCAAACAGGCCATCGCCCCGTCGCTAAAAGAGAAAGGCTATAAAGTCGTGGTGCGTGAGTTCAGCGACTACGTGCAGCCCAACATGGCGCTGGCCAACGGCAGCATCGACGCCAACCTGTTCCAGCACTCGCTGTACTTCGACAAATTCACCGCCGACAAAAACCTCAAGCTGGCGAAGCTGATTACCGTGCCAACCGCCGGGATGGGCATTTATTCCCATAAGGTCAAAAGCCTGGCCGAGCTGAAGCAGGGCGACATTGTCACCCTGTCTAACGACCCGACCAACCTCGCCCGTGGCCTGCGCTTCCTGCAGTCGATGGAGCTAATCACCATCAAAGAGAACATTGACCCGACCAAAGCCTCCGAGCGCGACATCGCCACCAACCCGAAAGGCCTGGTATTTAAATCGCTGGAAGCCGCACAGCTGCCGCGCACGCTGGACAGCGCCAGCGCCGCGCTGGTCAACGGTAACTTTGCCATTGCGGCCGGGCTAAAACTCTCCTCTGCGCTCAAACAGGAACACCTGGACGAGAACCTCAAAAACATCATCGCGGTGCGTGCCGAAGATGCGGATAAACCGTTCGCCAAAGATATCGTGGAAACCGTGCAGTCCCCGGCCTACGAAAAAGCGATCGACGATCCGCAGAATATTTTCAACGCCTTCCAGAAACCTGACTGGATGGTTGCCGCCGATAAAAAGTAACCAGAGCAAAGCGGGCAGGCGGGATGCCTGCCTTTTGTCGCTGATTTGAGGTTGTCATGATTGAGATTGAAAAGGTCTGCGTGGACTTCCCCACGGGCCGGAACCAGACCAGCCGGGCGGTGAACGATGTTTCGCTGCACATTGGCGCCGGTGAGATTTTTGGCATTGTTGGCACCAGCGGCGCCGGGAAAAGTACCTTATTGCGTACCCTGAATGCGCTCCAGCGCCCGAGTGAGGGTAGCGTAAAAATTGCTGGCACTGAGGTAACCGCGCTGCAGGGGGCCGAACTGCGCAAAGCGCGGCAGCGCATTGGCATGATTTTCCAGCACTTTAATCTGATGCACACCCGGACGGTCAGGCAGAACGTGGCGTTCAGCCTCAAAGCTGCGGGCTGGGAGCGCAGTAAAATCGGCCCCCGCGTGGCCGAAATTCTTGAGCTGGTGGGCCTGGCCGACAAAGCGAACCGCTACCCGGTGCAGCTGAGCGGCGGGCAGAAACAGCGCGTGGGTATTGCGCGCGCCATCGCTAACCATCCGGATGTTTTGCTCTGCGATGAACCGACCTCCGCGCTGGATCTGGAAACCTCCGCCACCATTCTGGCGCTGCTGAAAAAGATCAACCAGCAGCTGGGGATCACCATCGTGCTGATCACCCACGAGATGAACGTGATCAAAACGATATGCGACCGCGTAGCGGTGATGTCCGGCGGAGAAGTGGTGGAGTCCGGCGAGGTGTTCGACATCTTCGCGCATCCGCAGCATGAATTTACCCGCCAGCTGGTGTCCCACACGCTGAACCTGACGCTGCCGGTGCGCCTGCTGGACAACATGCGCGGCGCGCTGCTGAAAATCATGTTCGTCGGCGACTCGGCCGAACAGCCGGTGCTCTCCTTCGCGGCGGTGAAATACGGCGTGGCGGTGAACATTCTGCACGGCAAAATTGAGTACATCAGCGACCGGGCGCTGGGCATTCTGGTGGTGGCGATCACCGCCCCCGGCAACCCGGCTGCGGTGGGGGATGCCATCGACCATATTCGGAAACATACGGCCTGTGTGGAGGTGCTGAATGGATGATTTAGTCGCGGACCTGACGATTGCCTTTGGCGAAACCTTCCAGATGCTGGGCATTTCCACGCTGCTGGCGATTATCGGCGGCCTGCCGCTGGGCTTTTTGATCTTCGTCACCGACCGCCACCTGTTCTGGCAGAACCGCACGCTGAACATCATCAGCTCGGTGCTGGTGAACATCGTCCGCTCGGTGCCGTTCGTCATTCTATTGGTGCTGCTGTTGCCGCTGACGCAGTTCCTGCTCGGCAACACCATCGGGCCGATAGCGGCCTCCGTGCCGCTGTCGGTGGCGGCGATTGCGTTTTATGCCCGCCTGGTGGACGGCGCGCTGCGGGATGTGGACAAAGGCATTATTGAGGCGGCGGAGGCCTTTGGCGCCAGCCCGATGCGCATCATCTGCACCGTGCTGCTGCCGGAAGCCAGCGCCGGGTTGCTGCGCGGGTTAACCATAACCCTGGTCAGCCTGATCGGTTACTCGGCGATGGCGGGGATTGTCGGTGGCGGCGGCGTGGGTGACCTTGCGATCCGCTTCGGCTATTACCGCTACGAAACCCAGGTCATGGTGGTCACGGTTGTGGCGCTGATTGTGCTGGTACAGATCGTGCAAATGTTTGGCGACTATCTCGCCAAACGCGCGGACAAGCGCGACAGGCATTAACCTTCTTTCTGGCCGGGCATCCGTCCGGCCTGCATGATTTTTAGCTGCCGGAGAGGTTCTGTTCCCGGCGGTTTTCTTGCTGAGAAGCCCCCAAACTGCAATTCCCCAACGCGTTTCATTTTCCTGCGAGTCGCCTCGAAGTTTGCATATTTGTCCAATTTTTCAGCTATATGGCTGTGTGGTCATCCAGTATGCTTGGGGATATGAACAAGTGATGAGTCCGGTGAAGGCCGGAGGAAGAAGCGCCCCCGAATGGTGGTGAGACACCAGACGGGGGCTAACCACAACCGTTAAAAGGAGTAACAGTATGGCTAACGAAGATAGTACCACACAGGCAAGCCCGGAAATCACTTCTCACGATCCGGCATTTGCGGGCGATATCGCAACCCTGCTAGAAAAGCCGCAGGGTGCGGCGATGGATCTTTTCCAGGTGCTGGATATCTGCGAGCAGTACGCCGAGCATTTGCTTGAAAACAAAAATCAAACGGAACGCATGGCGCTCTGCGGCCGGCTGCTCGCCGGGCTGGAAGTATTAAAAAGCGCGCTACAAGCCCCGCTGCCGGACTACCTGATAGAGAAGCTGACGCTCAAAGAGAGCGAGGCCAGCATCTGTTACAACCCGATAGCCACCGACTCCGAAACGCTCCGCGAGTACTGCGCGGCGTTAACCATCGTCCTGCTGAACCACCAGGAATCCCCGGAGCAAAGGCAGCAGATGGCCGGGATCCTGTATGAGCTTATTACCGTGCTGGCAGAGGATTTAAAAGCCCCGAGGTTTGTTCGCTCCCTGGACGGGGGTTTGAATATGATCCAGGGCGGGGCTTTGAATTTGGTTCATTGAGTTTTTGGGTTTAATGGCAGCCTTCCCCCAGAGGGGGAGGGCGGTGTCCGCTTTGAGTGAAAAGCGGGCGCAGCACTTTCACTCAATTCTCGTCACATTAACTCACGTAATATAATGTATATGGAGCTTGGGGGCTACTTTCCGTACTTCACCCAATATTTCATAATGTGGTTCAAGGTCAGTAATAAGATGAACACTAACATTTGATCCAAAATTATTTGCTGCAGCTATTCCATCCAAGAATAGACTTAAGTGTTCGGAACCATAGAATGATCTGTAGTCAAAAGTATCTATTTTTTCAACATGAATGGCATTCCCTTTTAGCCATATTACCTCGTTTAATGCGCCCAGTGTTTTATGAAGATTATTAATGTATTCATCAGGTTTAACGGATGTCTTTAACATACTTTGTGAGCCATCAACTACAAGCACTATTTGACGCGGTTCTTCTACCGTAGAAAACTCATTGAGTATTGAGGTAAGTGACTTTCCTAAGGAGCTGGTATTTTGTGGTTTAAAATTATCAAGAAGTGTATAGCTTCTAGTAAACTTAACCTCATCGTAATTTAACAGCACCAACTGACCATTGGGGCCGATGGAATCATTATAAGCTTCAGCAACACCATCGAAATGTCTTTTATGAGAGAACAAAAACTCCTCATTGCCCATCTTACGCTGTTTGCACTCAACTATGGCACGAACTATATTCGGTGTGAGAGCATCTGTGTGTCCCTGAACAACCACAATGTCAGGATGAACATTTTTTCCTGATGTGCTGATATATGTAGGTTGGTAAATAATCTGCCCCAGTGGTTTAGAATTTCTTTCCGCAACCACTACTTTTGTCCCCAGTTCAAGCAAGGAAGCGCCGTCTGAGGACTGAGCTAGTGTAAATCCACGAGACTCAAATAGTTGAAGGGTAATTATCAAACACCACAGTTCGTAAATTTGCCAGCGGAATTTCCAGAATGGTAAAGACAGAATATCTTCTAGCTTTATACGGTTATCAAATTCATCTACTAATGGTTTTAACTCTGCAAAGTCTCCTTGTTGCCAAAGGTTTTTATTCTGTATGGCAGATAGAGAAGGAATTGCGTCTGTAGCTCCATAGTATCCATCATGAATTGATCCATCTTCCTTGACGTGCTTACACATATCATGAATTCTCGATGCAACACTTTCGGGGTCTGCATTTTTAGGTTTGGGGGGCATGGGGGCATCCCTAATATAACCTTTTCCATCATTATGTTCACGACAGGCATTAGCAAATTCATTACACAAATTGTTAAATTTAAATTTATCAAAGGTCTTGCCTATCAGCTTTTTATATTTCCTGAATGCATCAGGGTTTATTGCTATTGGCTGCCCATTCATATTAAAGTTCCATTCGATATCGAGGGCATGCTTTGATGTTCTAATCAATGTACGTTCGCAATACGTCCAAATATCTTGGAACATTTGAGACAGTGGTTCCATTGTCTCAAGCATAGCTGTCAGATATTCCTGAGCTGTGATTTTTTTACTCTCGTCGGAATTGATAAATTTCTCGTCTGGTATACCTAGTTTATTTGCAAGTACAACTAGCAATTCACGATCTCGTGGAGAAGGGCCATACCCCTGTGCTACTCCAAGGTTCTCTGTGTACCACAGTTGTCTATGGATTTCTGCGCATTCTTTTATTGCCATGGTTACCCTCATAATTTTCAATTAAGCTCGATGAAGCTGAAGATTTTTTCTAATTTATCTTAATGTTTAACTTGATCATTATCTGGAGCGAAAAGCCACCTGATCTGGAATGACACCCGCTTACATAAACATTCCATGTATCCACTACGAAGCCTTTTCGAAGGCCCTAGAACTGAAACTCTCTTTCATTTTCTCCAGCGTTCAATAACTTGTGCAAAAGCCACGTCGCGCCAGAGTGATTTCCACTCATTATGAACTTTCACACTTTGGGAGTGGGGTTCTGGCGCAGGTAGTGGCATCTTAATCACCGCTGGAAGTAAAACCGCATCACCAACTACTACACATTCCCCTGGAGCCAAGTTTGGCAAAAGTTCGGTGATACCATTGGCATTATCAGGGAACAGGCGTCGCACGTAGGACTGATCGGCATCATTAGTCAGCCGTAGCGAAATGAAGTTATTGCATTGAGCAAAAATTGTTTCTGAGACTTCTGATGGACGCTGACTTACTACCATCAGGCTCAAGCCATATTTTCTGCCTTCTTTTGCTATGCGTTCAATAGATTTCCTTGATGCCCTATAGGATGCATGCCCGTCCCGAGGTACATAATTGTGTGCTTCTTCGCAAACTAACATAACCGGGATGTCATTGAGCTTGCCGATGGCATGCTGTAGCTTTGAATAATGGAAGCAAAAGTCGAAAATCAGACGAGAGATAAGACTGACCGTAACGCTAAGAACTTCAAATGGTACCCCGCTTAAGTCAATGACAGTGACGTTCGATTTATCTAGGTAGCCAATGAATTGCTTCATCAGCGTCTCGAAATCCTCTGTAACATGTGCATTCCCGTTAACTTTCTTGGCATCCAACAGGAACCGGAGACGTTTATCTGTAAGCTTGGAATCTAGACGCGAAGCAAACCTGTTGAATTCGCCACTAAAAGGCCCGACGGTTGCCTTAGTTGCTCCTGCAGATGAGGTTGCGATAAAATTGTGAATTTTGTCAAAATAAATCGTTCGATCGGTAACTAGAGTTCCATCAGCCAGCTTAGGTTTATCCTCACCAACCTGCCGACCAATGACCTCTCGATTTAGGTTTTCAATATAGTAGTAGACTTCCTTCATCGAGAAATAGACGGGCGTATCATATGTTACTTCTGGAACTGTCGGGTTATGTTTTTCTTTATTTAATACAACCGCATGCTTGAACTGACTTACCTGATTATGAGAGTTATTCTCATTACTTTCGATGAACATGCTTTCAAGTTCTTCGGAGTTCATTAGCCAGTATGGCAGTTGGAGGGAGTCAATATCAAGCCGGGTCAGAGTGAAGGACTCTTCGTCATTTAAGCTGAACGCTGCAGAATATTCATCGTGAATATCAAATATAACTATATGAGAGTTATTTTGACGACCCTTATTGCTGTTTTTATTCTCAGCTATTCCAACAATCCTCTGTAAGACACTCGCAACGGTGCATGACTTGCCGGTGCCCGTAGATCCTACGATGGCAATATGCTTACTGAAAAATCTGTTACCACAGATCATGAGATCGGTATCTTTATTCATAGAAAGCTTGCCGAGTGGGAAATCATGCTCGCTATCAGCAGAGAATATTTTGTCTAAGGTACCATTGTCTGCGATAAAAGCATGCTCTGTGGGTACCGGTAATAGGAGGCTACTGCGGTCAAAATTTTTATCATCCAATAGAGTTCCGATTGCTTGGCACTCAATCTGAAAGCTCCAAGCCGGCTTACCTTCCGGCGTTGTGGTGTTAGTACCTTTGATATTACGGATAGTGACAATAGTAAAATCATGATTACCCTGAGAAATTTTTAAAAGGCGTCCAACCTGAAGATGTTCTTTACTCGTTTCAAATACCTCCAGACTATCAACAGCAACGACAACAGCTTCTGGCGCGCATGACAGTACAGATCCAATTTTAGTAAGCATTACTAATCCCCATCATATATTTTATTTCATCAAATTTTTCGGCACCCAAAGCCTCAAGATTTACATCCCGAAGATCTAGGCACGATACATCTCCATCTCCGATTACAAAAAAGTCATCTGCCTTAATTTTTAGCTGTAGTTTTCTGTAATCGTCCCAACGAATAAAGCGCAGGACAAACTCTTTTTTATCTCGGGTAACAATAGGTTCGCTGAAAAATCTCTTCTCTGAGAATGTATTAACGGGGCGTCCGAGATTTGGGATCACATCCTTACCTACTAACCGTTCTGCTATTTCATCAAATATGGATTGAGAAACATCCAGCACGAAGATGGGAGTATGTGTATGCGTCTGTTTAAAGTGGTATTTATCAATAAAGGATTTTATAAACAGGACTATTTGGGCATCAAAATCTTCCAGGAGAGCTGGAAAAATAATTAGAAAACGCAGGCGGGAATTTATATTCAGATTCTCTTTTAACTGTTTACGTCTCGAATCCAAAATTTTTTGTCGCGATTTTAATGCAAGTGTCCATTGAGATACCGCTGTAGTTCGAATTCGGCGTAATTCTTCCAAAAAAGATTTTTTGGTGATTTTCCTCAATGTTTCATCATGTTTGATACTCAGGTCACCAATTATCTGAATAGCATTTGGGTAGAATAATGTTTCTACTTCGTTCTGGCTGAAGCCCAAGGCAACAAGCAGTTTTATATTTTCCTCCACCAAATCATCATACTTTGGTGTAATCGTGATGCAAAATACGTCCAGAAAGGCATTAACATCGACATCCGCAGCATCTTCTGTCAGTTTTTTTAGTTCTTTATTATTTGAATTCAGAGCATTATTCAGATCTTCGGCAGAGATAAGGACTGAGGCTGTGTTTGGGAGGTGCGCGAAAAGATGATAGTTTATTCTAGCGGTTGGATTTGACTTAAAGTGTTTCATCATTTGAAGTAGAGGATCATACAGCATACTTGGCGTATACTTAGATTGCGCCTCATGATATTTACACTGTATGGCTTTTATACCCGTGAAGGTAGCCACCTCAATATCTTCAACGATTCCTTCAATTGTAATTTCTGCTTCGTCTGCAGCCTTAAGCAGTTCAGCGATTGTCATATTAAACTGATACAGAAATCCTTGGATAGTGTAATCGGCCGAACGTCCCATTTTGACCCCTGTAAGTTAACAACTATAGATGCAAGCGGTATATTTACATTGCGTAACACTACAATTTCAAAACTAAAATTCGGCTAGATTGGTAAACCAGCATTCGATGGCTTGGCACAGGTAGATGTTAACAACGTCTGTTCCTAGCACTAAGTTGGCTAAAAAATTTATCCAGAAGTAAACGTTAACCCCTCAGCAAATTCCCCAAACACAAAACTACCCCAATTCCCCAACCCACCACTAGCCCCCAAAACTCACAGTTGCCCTTTCTCAAACGATTGGCTAGTATCGCTCCAGCTTCTCGCCAGCCGTAAACGTTAACGTTATCCAACGTACATATTCTCCCCGGCATTCGGGGTAATTGTACTTGGGTAATATCATGGCACTGTTTGCATCCCCCCTTGTTTCGTACCGCAGGCCCCACGTTCTGGGCTTTATCCTCTATTTCATTGTCGGCCTGGTTGACGGCGCGATTGTGCCGTTTTTCCCGCTGTGGGCGCAGCAGTCTGCCGCTATTCCGGTGGAGTTTATTGGCCTGCTGTTCGGCTGCTATGCCGGGGGCGAACTGCTGGCCGCGCCGTTTATCGGCGGCATTGCCGATCGCGTGGGCAGAAGGCCCGTTTTGATTATTTCGGCGACCGGCGTTGGGGCGGGCTTTATCGCGCTGTTCTTTGCTCACGGCGTCTTTGCGGCTGCCGCAGTGCTGATCGTCATTGGCCTGTTTGAGTCGGTGCTGCACCCGACTATCTACACCATTGTGGCCGACGCCACGCCCGCGGCGGAGCACCGCCGCCAGTTCAGCATCATGCGCGTGTGTTCCGGGGCGGGCGCCATTGCCGGGCCGCTGTTGGGCACGGGGCTGGTGCAGGAGGGACTGGGCTACGTCTTCCTGGCCGGAGGTTCGGTGATGGTGGCCGGCGGTCTGATGCTGGCGGTTTGCCTGTCGGAAACACGTTCGTTAGCCGCTGATGCGGAAGATGAGGCCGACGAAGAAGAGGGGCTCAGCGCGCTGCTGCCCGCGTTCCGGGACCGCCGTCTGGCCGTCCTGCTGATATGGGTGCTGCTGCTGGGCGTGGCCGGGAGCTGGGTGGAGGCCGTTATGCCGCTGTATGCCAGCAATCAGATGGGGATGAGTGCGGCCAGTATCGGTTATCTGTTCGCGTTTGGGGCGGGGATTAACACGGTCGGCCAGCTCGCCTTAACGAAGCTGTTTGCCCGCCGCTCGCCGTTATTTATCACCCTCAGCGCAGGCTCGGCGCTGATTACTGCCTTTGTTTTGCTATTGGCACATCCACACGTCGTCACGCTGGGGATGGTGGTCTGCCTCTATTCGCTGTCCCAGATGATGACCGGCCCGCTGATCCCGACGGCGGTGAATAAGTTAGCCCCGGCGCGGCTCCGCGCGACGTACATGGCGGCGCTTTCGGTGGTGAGCGATCTGCAGGGCTCGGTGGGGCCAGCCACCGGCACGGCACTGTTTGCGCTGGCGTTTACGTTGCCGTGGGCGGTGGGTATTCCGCTGGTCGGGCTGGCGGTGACTGGACTAGGGCTGACGCTCGCCGCCGGGGAAAAATCGGCTACTCGTTAACGCTGCGCAGCCAGGACTCGACCTGCTGATAATCACCCCGGAAGACGATCTGGTCGGCCTTCTGGCTGAGCTGATAGCGGTACATCGGGTCGTAATACTCTTTCAGCAGCGGCGACAGCCAGGCCAGATGGCCTTCGCAGGAGCCGGTTTTCCGCTGGGTTAACAAGGCTTCGTCCAGCCTGGCGGTGAACTGCTGGAAGCGTTCCATGCCCAGGCGGCGGCGGATGGCAAACAGGCCGTGGTGCAGGTACTCGGCGTAATCACGCCAGGCGGTTTCTTCCTCGCTGACGGATAAAAACGCCTCGCTCATCTGCCGGAAGTATTCGTTTTTGAGGCGCTCCAGCCGCAGCTCGAACGGATCGTCGATGGCCACAATTGGCGAGCGCAGCATCTGTTCCCTGAAGGCTTCGGGAATATGGCGGGAGCCAATCATCCGGCCTTCATCCTCCACAACCAGCGTTTGGGGCTCGGTCGGGCTGATTTTCAGCAGGGTGACGGCGAGGTTGTTTTCGAAGCTGGCCTGAGAAGGCTGGGCCACAATCGTGCGGCCGAACGACGACCCGCGATGGTGCGCCAGGCCTTCAAGGTCAACGCCCGTCGGCAGCGAGCGGATCAGGATGGTTTTGCCGCAGCCGGTGTTGCCGCTGACGATAATCATCGGCCACTGAGAACGGGTGTCGATCACCTGCATGGCGCGCTGGCGCAGGGCTTTGTAGCCGCCGGTGACCAGCGGGTACTCGAGGCCGCTCTCCCGCAGCCACTGCTGCACGATGTGGCTGCGCATCCCGCCCCGGGCGCAGCACAAATAGCCCTCGGGCTGCCGGCGGCAGCTCTCCAGCCAGCGTTCGATTCGGCTGGCTTTTCGCTCGCCGCTAACCAGCCGGTGCCCCAGGTCGACGGCGGCCTGCTGGCCCTGCTGCTTATAGCATGTCCCGACCTGCGCGCGTTCCTCGTCCAGCATCAGCGGTAAGTTATGCGCGGCGGGCATTGAACCCTGAGCGAACTCTACCGGGGCGCGAACGTCTATCAGCGGGATGTCATTGCACAGCAGGCGGTCGTAGTCCTGCGTGTTGGGGCGTTTTTCCATGGCATAACCTTAGAGCCTTTCCCATCAGGCTATTTTATTTGCCATTTTGGCCATGGGCAGGGTTCAAAATCCTCACGTACTGCGTGTACGCTCCGGTTTTTCCACGCTGTCCATATCCAAACTGGCGGCAACAATGGACGCCTACTGGGATAGGCTCTGAGTCTCAAGCGGCGAAACGGGGGGATTGTGCGCTTCTGGTCGGGCAAAGAAAAGGGGCAGGGGGAAATGGGTCTGACCCTCTAATGTCAAACAGAGGGTCATACGAGGTGCGATTTTACTTCACCAGCTTGCTCTGCGCCCAGGCAATGCCGCTGGCGTATTCCGCCGGCAGCAGGGGAACCAGGGCTTCCAGCGAGGCGCTCAGGCGGCCGGTATCGCTGTCGTTCAGGTTGAGGTGCCCGACTTTGCGGCCCGGACGAACCTCTTTGTCGTACCAGTGCAGGTGCACCAGCGGCAGCTTGAGCCAGGCGTAGTTCAGGTCGGTGCCGATCAGGTTCACCATCACCGACGGCGCATTCACCACCGGCTGCGGCAGCGGCAAATCCACGATGGCGCGCAGGTGCAGCTCGAACTGGCTGATGGAGGCGCCGTTTTGCGTCCAGTGCCCGCTGTTGTGCACGCGCGGAGCCAGCTCGTTGATCAGCAGGCCGGCAGGGGTGACGAAGCACTCCATCGCCATCACGCCGACGTAGCCCAGCTCGTGCATGATGGCGGTAAGCATGGTTTCGGCCTGGCGCTGCTGCTCGGCGTTGGCCTGCGGGAAGGCGACGCTGGTGCGCAGAATGCCGTCCTGGTGCAGGTTATGGGTCAGCGGGTAGAACACCGTGCTGCCGTCGTGGCCGCGGGCGCCCACCAGAGACACTTCACCGGAGAAGTTGATGCCCTGCTCGACGATGCATTCGCCGTAGCACTCTTCCGGCAGCTGGTCGGTTTCATCGGCACGTAAGCGCCACTGGCCGCGGCCGTCGTAGCCCCCCACCCGGCGTTTCACAATCGCCAGAGAGCCCAGCTGGCTGAATACCTCAGGCCATTCGTGGCTGCCGGCAAGCAGCTGCCACGGGGCGGTGGCCAGGCCGAGCTTATCGAACAGCTGCTTTTGCGTCAGGCGGTCGGCGATGATCGGGAAGATATCGCGGTTAACGAAGGCGTTATGGCGCGCCAGTTCGCGGGTGAGCGCGGTTTCCGGCCAGCGCTCAATCTCGGCGGTGATCACGCTCTGAGCGAACGGCACGGCTTCCGGCTCGGCGTCCAGCCCGACAGGGTAAACGGCGATGCCCAGCGGTTCACCGGCCTGGCGGAGCATACGTCCCAGTTGACCGTTACCTAATACACAAACGCGTTTCATGCTTCGCTCCGTGGGTCCGGATTATCGAGCACTTCGTCGGTCTGGGTTTGACGCCAGGTCGCCAGGCGCTGGCTCAGTTCGGCATCATGCAGGGCCAGAATCTGCGCGGCCAGCAGGGCGGCGTTGGCGGCCCCGGCTTTACCGATGGCCAGCGTGCCGACCGGAATGCCGCGCGGCATCTGGACGATAGAATACAGGCTGTCCACGCCGCTAAGGGCGGCGCTTTGGACCGGCACACCCAGCACCGGGACCAGGGTTTTCGCGGCCAGCATACCCGGCAGGTGCGCTGCGCCCCCGGCTCCGGCGATAATAACCTGGTAGCCATTGGCTTCGGCCTGCTCGGCGAAGCTGAAAAGCTTGTCCGGCGTGCGGTGGGCGGAGACGACTTCGACATGGTGAGGGACATTCAGGGCGGTAAGGATTTCCGCGGCGAACTGCATGGTGGCCCAGTCACTTTTGGAACCCATAACAATGGCGATACGCGCCGGGGTGTGCTCAGAAGACATGCGTCTCAAAACTCCTGTGGGTGTGCAGACATCATCGGGCGTCGGGCGCCCGTTCAGAAGGGCTCAGAGAATAGCACGAACTTCCGGCAAGGAAAACGGTTGCGTGGTTAACGAATCGGCAAAAAAGCGGGCTTTGTTATCAGAAAGGAAAGTGGATCAGCTCGACGTTTTCCGCCGTCACTTTGATCATCGACCCTGCTTCATGCCATGCGCCTAATACGCAGCGGAAAGCGGGGTGCCCGTTAGCCTCGAGTTCGTGAATCGCCGGGCGGTGCGTGTGCCCGTGAATCAGCCATTGAACCTGGTGACGGGTGAGGGTGTCGACCACGGCCTGCGGATTAACGTCCATAATGGCCATCGACTTGCTGCTGTTGGCGGCCTTGCTGCCGGCGCGCATCCGGGCGGCAATGCGTTTGCGGATAAACAGGGGGAAGGCAAGAAACAGCGCCTGAAGCCAGGGCTGGTGAACCTTACGGCGAAACGCCTGGTAGCCTTCGTCGTCGGTACACAGCGTGTCGCCGTGCATGATCAGCACTTTGCGGCCATACAGGTCGAGCAGCTTCTCTTCGGGTAGCAGCGTCATGCCGCTGGCTTTGGCAAAGCGTTTGCCGAGCAGGAAGTCGCGGTTGCCGTGAATGAAGTAGCAGGGCACGCCTGAATCAACCAGGGCTTTGATCGCGGCGGCGATTTGCGAGTGCAGCGGTTCCGGGTCGTCATCGCCAATCCAGGCTTCAAACAGGTCGCCGAGGATGTAAAGCGCATCTGCCCGACGGGCTTCCCCGGCCAAAAAACGCAGAAAACCGGCGGTAATCGCCGGTTCTTCTGAGCAGAGGTGTAAATCTGCAATAAACAGCGTCGACATTATTCGCTTACGGTTACGCTTTCGATAATAACGTCTTCTTTCGGTACATCCTGGTGCATACCGCTGCGGCCGGTGGAAACGCCTTTGATTTTCTCAACCACGTCCATACCTTCAACCACTTCTGCGAACACGCAGTAGCCCCAACCCTGCAGGCTTTCGCCGCTGAAGTTCAGGAAGTCGTTATCGGCCACGTTGATGAAGAACTGTGCGGTTGCAGAGTGCGGAGCCTGGGTACGAGCCATTGCCAGCGTACCACGGGTGTTTTTCAGGCCGTTATTCGCTTCGTTCTGAATGGTGTCTTTGGTCGCTTTCTGCTTCATACCCGGTTCGAAACCGCCGCCCTGGATCATAAAGCCGTTGATCACACGGTGGAAAATGGTGTTGTTGTAGAAGCCTTCGCGGCAGTAGTCCAGGAAGTTTTTAACGGTAACAGGCGCTTTATCATCAAAAGTTTTGATGACGATGTCGCCGTGATTAGTGTGAAAAGTAACCATGCTTGCATCCTATGAGTGTCAGAGAGTACGGCGGCAAACGGTGCCGTCGTACCAGCACGCTGTTATAGCATAACGCTACATCATAGTCAGTAATGCAAAGCAGACTGCCGTCGGGGAAAATAATCGGGTAAGATAACCGGGAGTATTCTTCCACACGCTTACATGGAATCCCCTGATGTTAAAAATATTTAATACACTGACTCGCCAAAAAGAGGAATTCAAACCTATTCATGCCGGAAAGGTAGGCATGTACGTGTGTGGTATCACCGTTTACGATCTCTGTCACATCGGCCATGGCCGTACTTTTGTTGCGTTTGACGTGGTGGCGCGCTACCTGCGTTCCCTGGGCTATGAGCTGAACTACGTGCGTAACATCACCGACATTGACGATAAAATCATTAAGCGCGCCCATGAAAATGGCGAAGACTTTGTAGCGCTGGTCGACCGCATGGTCGTGGAAATGCACAAAGATTTCGACGCGCTGAACATTTTACGCCCGAACAGCGAGCCGCGTGCGACCAAACACATTCCGGAAATCATCGAAATTGTTGAACAGCTGCTGGCCCGCGATCACGCCTATGTGGCGGAAAACGGCGACGTGATGTTCTCGGTGCTAACCGACCCGAATTACGGCCTGCTGTCTCGCCAGGATCTGGAGCAGCTTCAGGCCGGCGCGCGCGTGGACGTGGTTGACGTGAAGCGCAACCCGATGGACTTCGTGCTGTGGAAAATGTCCAAGCCGGGCGAGCCGGCGTGGACTTCTCCGTGGGGTGAAGGCCGTCCGGGCTGGCACATCGAATGTTCCGCCATGAACTGCAAAGAACTGGGCAACCACTTTGACATTCACGGCGGCGGCTCTGACCTGATGTTCCCGCACCACGAGAACGAAATCGCGCAGTCTACCTGTGCCCATGACGGCGAGTACGTTAACACCTGGATGCACTCCGGGATGGTGATGGTTGACCGCGAGAAGATGTCCAAATCCCTGGGCAACTTCTTCACCGTGCGTGACGTGCTGAAGTATTACGACGCGGAAACCGTGCGTTACTTCCTGATGTCCGGCCACTACCGCAGCCAGCTCAACTACAGCGAAGAGAACCTGAAACAGGCCCGCTCGGCGCTGGAGCGTCTGTACACCTCGCTGCGCGGGACCGACAGCAGAGTGGCGCCAGCCGGGGGCGAAGCCTTCGAGGCCCGCTTCCGTGAAGCGATGGACGATGACTTCAACACCCCGGAAGCCTACTCCGTGCTGTTCGATATGGCTCGCGAAGTGAACCGCCTGAAAGCGGAAGATCTGGCGGCGGCAAACGGACTGGCAGCGGCGCTGCGTAAGCTCTCCGCAATTCTGGGCCTGCTGGAGCAGGATCCGGAACAGTTCCTGCAGGGCGGCGCGCAGGCGGACGACGGCGAAGTGGCGGAAATCGAAGCGCTGATCAAGCAGCGTAACGATGCGCGTCAGTCGAAAGACTGGGCGCTGGCGGACCAGGCGCGTGACCGTCTGAACGAGATGGGCATCGTGCTGGAAGACGGCGCGGCCGGCACGACCTGGCGCCGTAAGTAAGATTCAGAACGTGAAAAAGCGGCTCAGTGAGCCGCTTTTTTTTTGATAACACAGAGGGAAAAGCGTGGTTTTCCCTCTGTGTGGTTATCAGCCGAAAATCATCAAAATGATTTTCCTTATTACTGAATTTAATTCCTATGGCAATGCTGCGTTTGTCTGGGATTTCTCGATACCATGAAGCGGCTCAGTGAGCCGCTTTTTTATGGCTGGCCGCTGTGGCGCGGCCTTTTTGGCAGGTGCTTTATTCCGGGGCTGAGGTGCGAATCAGGTAATCAAACGCGCTCAGGGAAGCTTTCGCGCCTTCACCGGTGGCGATGATGATCTGTTTGTAAGGCACGGTGGTGCAGTCGCCCGCGGCGAACACGCCTTTCACGGTGGTTTCGCATTTCGCGTCGATGATGATTTCACCCATGCGGTTGCGCTCCACGCTGCCTTCCAGCCAGGTGGTGTTCGGCAGCAGGCCGATTTGCACGAAGATACCGGCCAGGGCAACGTCATGCACGCTTTCGGTCACGCGGTCTTTATACTGCAGGCCGGTCACTTTGCTGCCGTCGCCTTTCACTTCCAGCGTCTGGGCGTTCAGCACGATGTCGACGTTTTTCAGGCTGCGCACTTTGTTCTGCAGCACCTGGTCGGCCTTCATTTCCGGGGCAAATTCCAGCAGGGTAACGTGCTCGACGATGCCCGCCAGGTCAATGGCCGCTTCCACGCCGGAGTTCCCGCCGCCGATCACCGCCACGCGCTTGCCTTTAAACAGCGGGCCGTCGCAGTGCGGGCAGTAGGTCACGCCCTTGGTGCGGTACTGATCTTCACCCGGCACGTTCATGTTGCGCCATTTGGCGCCGGTTGCCACGATGATGCTGCGGGCTTTCAGCGTTGCGCCTGATGCGGTTTGGATCTGGTGCAGGCCGCCTTCGGTTTTGGCCGGGATCAGCTTGCTGGCGCTTTGGGTGTCAATCACGTCCACATCGTAATCGTCAACGTGGGCTTTCAGCGCCCCCGCCAGCTTCTGGCCTTCAGTTTTTGGTACGGAAATGTAGTTTTCGATATCCACGGTATCCAGCACCTGGCCGCCGAAGCGCTCGCCCATCAGGCCGGTACGGATGCCTTTACGCGCCGCATATACCGCCGCCGCCGCGCCCGCAGGGCCGCTGCCGACGATCAGTACGTCATAAGCTTCACGCTGGTTCAGCGCGTCCGCCGCGCGTTTTTCCGCGCCAGTGTCAATTTTGCCCACAATTTCAGCCAGCGTCATGCGGCCCTGGCCAAACTCTTTGCCGTTCAGGTAGACGGCAGGCACGCCCATCACGTTGCGTTCCTGAATTTCATTCTGGTAAACGCCGCCGTCGATAGCGGTGTGGGTGATGCGCGGGTTCAACACGCTCATCAGGTTCAGCGCCTGCACAACGTCCGGGCAATTGTGGCAGGAGAGGGAATAATAGGTTTCGAAGTGGAAGTCGCCGTCGATCTCACGGATTTGCGCCAGCAGCTCCTGAGATTCTTTGGACGGGTGACCGCCGACCTGGAGCAGTGCCAGCACCAGGGAAGTGAATTCGTGACCCAGCGGGGAGCCTGCAAAGCGCGGGCCCTGGCTTGAGCCTGGATTAGTGATCAAAAACGACGGCTTGCGCACCGGCAGGTCGTTATTAATGCTGAAAGAAACTTTGTCGGATAACTCAGCGATTTCTGCCAGCAGTTCTTTTACTTCAGATGATTTCGCGCCGTCGTCCAGCGTGGCAATCAACTCAACAGGTTTCGTTAGTCTCTCAAGATAGGCTTTGAGCTGGGTTTTCATTGTTGTGTCGAGCATGGTCAATCTCCCTGGTAGCGAGAAAAAACGGCTACCTGGGTAGCCGAAACATTGCTGAGAAAGCGGGAAAAAGCGTGGGTTTCCCGCTTTGTGGTTATCAGCCGAAAACCAATAAATTGATTTCCTTGTTTATTGGTTATTGCTCTCTTTTATCTCTTCTTTTGCGGCAGTATTAGCAAAAGCCTGAGCGGCTGCCGGAGCAGCCGTAATAAAAGAGGGAACGCGGGTAAAACTTAGATTTTGCCGACCAGGTCCAGAGATGGTGCCAGAGTCGCTTCGCCTTCTTTCCATTTAGCCGGGCAAACTTCACCTGGGTGAGAAGCTACGTACTGAGCAGCTTTCACTTTGCGCAGCAGGTCAGAAGCGTCACGGCCAATACCTTCGGCAGTCACTTCGATAGCCTGGATGATGCCCTGTGGGTCAACAACGAAGGTTGCGCGGTCTGCCAGACCTTCGTCTTCACGCATGTTTTCGAAGTTACGGGTCAGCGCGCCGGTTGGGTCGCCGATCATCGCGTATTTGATTTTGGCGATGGTTTCAGAGCTGGCGTGCCACGCTTTGTGGGTGAAGTGGGTGTCGGTAGAAACGGAATACACGTCTACGCCCAGTTTCTGCAGTTCTTCGTAGTGGTCAGCCACGTCGCCCAGCTCGGTCGGGCAGACAAAAGTAAAGTCAGCCGGGTAGAAGAAGAAAATGCTCCAGCGGCCTTCGGTATCTTTTTCCGTGACTTCAACGAATTCACCGTTTTTAAAAGCCTGGTTTTTGAATGGTTTGATTTTGGTATTAATTAATGACATCTAAACTTCCTCCGTTTTGTGATGGGAGAAAGGTACCGAATTTTAGCCACGGGCTCTAATGGGTAGGTTTAATTGAATCAAGAGGTATTTCCTAACATCTTTGCCGCGGGCATAAAAAAGGCCACCCGTTGCGAGGGTGGCCGGTGTTGCGCGTTACAATTCCACTTTAAAAAATTATAACAGCGGCGAAATTACAGCACTTAAGCGCTAAAAAGGTCAATTCCCCGGTTCGTTGTAGTAGCGATGGTTGTAATCGTTAGAAACTATTAAAGGCCTTCAGTCCTAAAATGCAGGGCTATTGTCGAAAGTACGACATCAAGCGCAAAGTAATGTCAGATGAATTGCAGCCATGTGACGGTGAGGTTAAATTACCGGCTGTTATTTTTCTGCATGAATAATCGCGCCAGGCTGCGCGATAGTTGAGGTATTGGCGTTGTCCGAATTGCTTTCTTTGGTGCTGTTTTTGGCGGCTATTGCCGTGTATGCGGTAAAGGCCGGCCGAAATATCTGGTGGCTGTCGGTAATCTTACTGATGCTCGGTCTGTTTATCGTACTCAACGTGACGCTGCTGGCCAGTAATTATTTTACCGGCGAAGGCATTAACGACGCGGTGCTCTATACGCTCACCAGCAGCATGACCGGCGCGGGCGTCGGCAAATACATTCTGCCCGGGCTGGGGCTCGCCGTCGGGTTGATTGTGATTTTTGGCGGTCTGACCTGGATTTTACGCCGAAAGAACCATCCTCATCATTTGGGTTACAGCGTCCTGGCGCTGTCTCTGGCCCTGTTTTCGATAAAAACTACGCCCGCTTACCAGCAGGTGGTGTCGCTGATTAAATCCCAGACCCGTACCGGCACCTCTGACTTTGCCGACTGGTATAAAGTGCCGGAAGGCACCATTAAGCAGCCAAAACTCAACCTGGTGTATATCTACGGCGAAAGTCTGGAGCGCACTTATTTTGATGAGCAGGCGTTTCCCGGCCTGGCGCCAGAGCTGAACGCCCTGAAAAGCCAGGCGATAGATTTCAGCCACAGCGGCCAGATGCCGGGAATGGACTACACGATTGCGGGCATTGTGGCCTCGCAGTGTGGGATCCCGCTGTTTGCGCCTTTCGAGGGGAACTCCTCGGCGTCGATGTCGAGCTTCTTCCCGAAGAACATCTGCCTCGGCGATATTCTCAAAGCGTCCGGCTATCAAAACTACTTTATCCAGGGCGCAGACCTGCGCTTTGCGGGTAAAGACATTTTCTTGCAGTCCCACGGCTTCGAGCATATGTACGGCGCGCAGGAGCTGAAGGGGATGGTGGCCGACCCGAACTACCGGAATAACTGGGGCTTTTACGACGATACGGTGCTGGACGAAGCTTATGACAAATTTATCGAGCTTTCTAAGGCCGGGAAACGCTTCTCGCTGTTTACCCTGACCGTCGACACCCATCACCCGGACGGCTTTATCTCGCGGACCTGTAACCGTCGCAGCTACAGCTTCGATGGCAAAGAAAACCGTTCTTTTAGCGCCGTGGCCTGCAGCCAGGAACATATCGCGGCGCTGATAGAAAAAATTAAAGCCTCGCCGTATTTCCGTCACACCGTGATCGTAGTTTCGTCCGATCACCTGGCGATGAATAACACCGCGTATAAGTACTTGACCAAACAGGACAGGCAGAACCTGTTCTTTGTCATTCGCGGCGATAAACCGCAGGCGGAAATAAAAGCCGTGAAGCGCAATACGATGGATAACGGCGCGACGGTGCTGGATATTCTCGGCGGCGGGAACTACATCGGCCTGGGGCGCAGTAGCCTGTCCGGCGAGTCGCTGTCGATGGTCTTTACCAACCTGAAAGAAAAGGTTACTGAATGGAAGCCGGACGTGATCGATCTGTGGAACTTCCCGAAAACCATCAGCCGGTACAGCATCGATCAGAAGAAGAACACCTTCAGCTATTCCGGGGCGCACTTCAAACTGCCGCTGTTGCTGAAAATCGGCAAAGGCAAAATTGAACCGCTGCCGGAAAGCGAATATTCCGCGCCGCTCCGCTACCAGCTGGCGGATTTTAAAAACGACGACCGGTTTATCTGGGCCGACCGCTGCTACAAAATGGCGCGCCTGTGGGAACCGCAGCTCGCGCTTTCAACCGGGCTGTGCGTGGCCCAGGGGCAGCTTGGCGGGGAGCCAACGGTGCGGCTGGTGGACAAACCGCTGGACGAGTACAACGTACAGTTTGACGGGCAAACGCTGAGTAATGAGCGTTTCAAAAATAACGTGGCTCTGCTGAAGGCGGATGAAAACAGCATTCGCTACCGGGCGGACAGCTTTATCTTTAACGTGGCCGGGGCGCCGCAGAGCGTGAAGCAGTTCAGCGGTATTTCGCGCCCGGAAGCCTGGGGCCGCTGGTCAAACGCCAACATGGCACCGGTGGTGACCATTGAGTATCAGGCTCCGCTGCCGACAACGTTCGATTTGGTCCTGGTGGCCAAAGCCTTTGGGCCAAACGTCGGCGAGCCGGTTTCGGTTAAGGTCGGTGATGAAGAGCAGACCATCACCTTCGGGGACCAGCTTTCCACCGTCACGCTGCGCTTTGATAACCCGGCTGGCAGCAAGGTGCTGACCATTGCGCCGCCGCAGCCGCAGCTGTCCAACGAAGGCAATATTCTGGGGCATGAGCCGCGTAAGCTTGGCGTGGGGCTGGCAGAGCTGAAAATTGTGCCGGTGGGCGGCTAACCCGTTCCCGGGCAGGGAACGGGCGGGGCAGGTCAGAGAATGTCGAGAACCTGTTCAGGCGGGCGGCCAAGGCGGGCTTTCCCGTTGGCAAGCACGATTGGGCGTTCGATAAGTTTCGGGTGCTCAATCATCGCCTGGATGAGCGCTTCTTCGCTGAGGCTGGTGTCGTCCAGCTTTAGCTCTTTGTAAAGGTCTTCTTTGCGGCGCATCAGTTCCCGCGCGCTGGCAAAGCCCAGTTTCTTCAGCAGCGATTTGACGGTGGCTGCGTCCGGGGGCGTTTCCAGATAGAGCACCACGTCTGGCTCAACCCCCTTTTCCTTGAGCAGGTTCAGCGTTTCACGGCTCTTTGAGCAGCGTGGGTTGTGATAAATTTCGACCTTCGTGGACATACGAACTCCTGTTACATCTTCATATAAGGTTTAAAGCGCTGCTGTAGCTGGCGCAACTGATCGATCCGGGCGTCATACCTGGCCTGTTGCAGACTGCCGAGTTTCACCTGCGAGCTGGCGCTGCTGAGCAGTGAGATAGCCTGGTCCAGGCGGCCATTGAGCTCCATGACTTCGGCTCGGGCGGCCAGCTCCTGATCGCGGTTGCCTGATTTCCCCTGCGCCTGCGCCAGTAAATCCCAGCCGTTGGTATCGTCAGGGTGGGCGAAGGTGTAGCGGTTCAACTGTGTGATTGCCGCCGCTGTTTGCCCGCCTTCAAGGTAAGCGTTGGCGAGGTTCAACTGCAGCACCGGGTTATTCTTCAGGTCCGGGGCGTTTTTCAGCCGATTGATAGCGTCATTGGCTTTGTGCTGGCCGAGGTCGATATCGGTGGCGAGATCGAGATACCACGGGTTAGCCGGCTGGGCGCTAATCAGCGGTTGAAGTGCTTTTCTGGCCTCATCATACTTATCCGCCTGCAAGGCCTGCAGCGCACGACCATACTGGGCTGCATTTTGCTCCCGCACGTTGCCTTTCGACCAGGCATCCAGCAGATCCGGGGTCAGCTGATTGCGGCCCGAGTTATACATCCCCAGGGTGCGAACCTTCGCCATATAGAAATTCTCTGAGGACTGCACAACCACCGGACGCATTTGGTTGGCGCGGTTGCGGGCATCCGCGAGGCGGCTTTCCGGCAGCGGGTGGGTGAGCAGAATTTCCGGTGGACGAGAAGAGTAGCGCGCCTGATCGAGCAATTTTTCGAGGAAGCCTGGCATCGCCTGAGGATCAAAGCCCGAGCGCTGCAGCACCTGAATACCGATGCGGTCGGCTTCCTGCTCATTCTGCTGCGTAAAGCTGATCATGCCTTGCTGAGTCCCGGCCAGCGTCCCGGACAAGGCAGCCATCCCGGCCTGCGGGCTGGCCATCGCCAGCAGGATTGAGCCTAAGGCACCCACCCAGGTGAGCGGCGCGTTTTTCTTTTGATCTTCCATCGCACGCGCCAGGTGGCGCTGGGTTACGTGGGAGATTTCGTGTGCCATAACAGAGGCCAGCTGGCTTTCCGTATCGGCATAACGGAACAGCGCCGAGTGCAGCACCACATTGCCGCCAAAGAAGGCGAAGGCGTTAATTTCGTCGTTGTTGATTAAGAAGAAGTGGAACGGGGTCTTCACCGAGTTGGCGTGGCTAACCAGCCGCATGCCCAGCGAATTAATGTATTGCGTAAGCAGCGGATCGTTAATCAGCGGTGCGCTGCCGCGCAGCTGACGGACGTAAAAATCGCCCATCTGCATTTCCTGCGCGATAGACAGCGTGCTGCCTGCGGATGTCCCCATGTCGGGAAGCTGGTCAGTCACATCCGCGCTTACAGGGAGCGCGCTTCCCGCCAGCAGTGCGGCCGTAAGTGTTGCAATCAGGGTCTTTTTCAACTGCCTAACCATAACTACTGTCCCGTTTAGTCGTTGTCAGATTTTGACACGATGAGTACAAGTTTGTTCGCTTAAAGAAGTGTACTGTAGGGCGTTGAAGCTGCGAAGATTTTATTTGGTGGATTATCCCTTTGTAATCCGCCGTAAAAAGCAAAGTCTTTACGGTGACATTTCGATACAATTCGGCATCAAAAAAAACTTCACGGAAGGGATGTATGCTCGACATGTTGTTGCAGTGGTATCGCCGTCGCTTCAGCGACCCGGAGGCGATTGCCCTGTTGGTTATTCTGGTGGCGGGTTTTTGCATCCTGTTCTTCCTGCACGGTCTGTTGGCTCCTCTGCTGGTGGCCATCGTTCTGGCCTATTTGCTTGAGTGGCCGACGGTACGTCTCGAGCGTATCGGCTGTTCCCGAACATGGGCCACCACCATCGTGCTGGTGCTGTTTGTCGGCATTTTGCTGCTGATGGTGCTGTTTGTGGCACCTGTAGCCTGGCAGCAGGGCATCAACCTGATTCGCGATATGCCAGGGATGCTCAACAAGCTCTCTGATTTTGCGGCAACGCTGCCTAAGCGTTATCCGGCGCTGGTGGATGCGGGCATTATTGATGCCATGGCCGAGAACGTGCGCGGTCGGCTGTCAGGCATGGGCGATCAGGTGGTGAAATTCTCGCTGGCATCGCTGGTTGGGCTGCTGACGCTGGCGATTTACCTGATCCTGGTGCCGCTGATGGTGTTCTTCCTGGTGAAGGACAAAGAGCAGATGCTGAATGCCGTGCGTCGTGTTTTGCCGCGTAACCGCGGGCTGGCCGGGCAAGTCTGGCTGGAGATGAACCAGCAAATTACCAACTATATCCGCGGCAAAGTGCTGGAGATGATCGTCGTAGGCGTGGCGACCTATATCGGCTTTATTGTCTTCGGGCTGAATTATTCGCTGCTGCTGGCGGTGCTGGTTGGCTTCTCGGTGCTGATTCCCTACATCGGCGCGTTTGTGGTCACTATTCCGGTTATCGGTGTGGCGCTGTTCCAGTTTGGTCTGGGCACCGAATTTTGGACGCTGTTTGGCGTGTACCTGATTATTCAGGCGCTGGACGGCAACCTGCTGGTGCCGGTGCTGTTCTCAGAGGCGGTGAATCTTCATCCGCTGGTGATTATTCTGTCGGTGGTGATTTTCGGTGGGCTGTGGGGATTCTGGGGCGTGTTTTTCGCTATCCCGCTGGCAACGCTGATTAAAGCCGTGGTTCACGCCTGGCCGGATGCTTCGGTGGTAGATGACGTCGTGAGCAGGGAATAACCGCCAGAAAAAAGCCGACTGAAATGTCGGCTTTTTTATCTGTTCTTAGGCGTTTTCAGTTAGCCAGTTCACAACGATGTCGTGGTGGTTGCTGGTTTTGAAATCGTCAAACACCTTTTCCACTTTACCGTCGCCGTCCAGCAGGAAGCTGATACGGTGAATGCCGTCATAGGTTTTGCCCATAAAAGATTTCTCGCCCCACACGCCAAACCGATCGCAGACCTGATGGTCTTCATCAGAAAGCAGGGTGAAGTTAAGCAGCTCTTTCTCGGCAAAACGGGAAAGTTTTTCCGGCTTGTCGGTGCTGATACCCAGCACTTCCACGCCACGCTTTTTCAACTCATCCATGTTGTCGCGCAAACCACATGCCTGCACGGTGCAGCCTGGTGTCATCGCTTTTGGATAGAAATAAACCAGAACTCTCTGTCCCTGGAAGTCGGTTAAATTTACTTGTTCGCCGTCCTGATCGGGCAAGCTAAATTTCGGTGCAATATCACCGGCTTTCAGTGGGCTCATCAGTACTCTCCGTCTTTAATCATCTTGCTGTGGGTTAACCACGTTAATAGTGCCTTCTGCTTTCAATTCTGTACATAGGGCTTTAAACGCTTGCTCGATAATTGTCGCATCCTGTGAACCTGGACTGTGGGCGGTTATCTGAATATACAGGCGCGGTCCCACGCCGTTTTCAGCAGGCTGAGTGCGGGAGACAAGCTCGGCAATGTTCATCTGATGGGTATCAAACAGGTGGGTAAATCGCTCAATCAGGTGCGGCGAGTCCGCCACTTCAACCTGCACCCAAACCGTGGCGGGCGTGGCCGGCCTTTCCTGGGCGGTTGTGCGTTTCATCACAATTAACAGATCGAGTTCCGCGCCCTTTAGCGGCAGGGTCGATTCGATCAGGGTTATCGCGTTCCAGGTGCCTGAAAGCAGCATGATAAAAGTGAACTCTTCACCCAGCATAGCCAGACGGCTGTCTTCGATATTACAGCCGCAGCTGCTTACGTGGCGGGTAATAGTATTGACGATACCTGGACGGTCCGCCCCCAGGGCGGTGATAACCAAATAATGGTGTGATGAGGGTGTCAAGCGTGTTCTTCCTGTCAATCGGTGAGATTCACATTAGGAAAGCATAAAAAAAGTAAGCTGCCAACCGCTTAGCGCCTTCTGGCGGCTTGCTTTTGCTATGGCACCAAACGTAACATTGGAGAACATGTTTGCACAGAGGGTGGCTAATGTTTACGGGAAGTGTTGTCGCGATAATTACGCCGATGGATGAGAAAGGTAATGTCTGCCGGTCCAGCCTGAAAAAACTGATTGATTACCATGTCGCCAGCGGAACTTCGGCGATTGTCTCGGTAGGGACTACCGGCGAATCGGCTACCTTAAGCCACGACGAACACGTCGACGTAGTGAAGCTTACCGTGGAACTGGCTGACGGGCGTATCCCGATTATTGCCGGTACCGGGGCTAACGCCACCTCCGAAGCGATTTCCCTGACACATCACCTGCAGGACAGCGGCATTGTGGGCTGCCTGACGGTCACCCCGTATTACAACCGTCCTACTCAGGAAGGGCTATTCCAGCACTTTAAAGCGATCGCTGAAAGCACCCATCTGCCGCAGATGCTGTATAACGTGCCGTCTCGTACCGGCTGTGACATGCTGCCGGAAACCGTTGGCCGCCTGGCGAAAATCAAAAATATTATTGGTATCAAAGAAGCCACCGGGAACTTAAGCCGCGTAAACCAGATCAAAGAGCTGGTTGAAGATGACTTCATCCTGGTGAGCGGGGATGACGCCAGCGCGCTGGACTTTATTCAACTTGGTGGACACGGTGTAATTTCCGTAACCGCAAACGTAGCCGCGCGTGAAATGGCGGAAATGTGTAAACTGGCCACCTCAGGGCAATTTGCACAGGCTCGCGAAATTAATCAGCGTCTGATGCCGCTGCACCATAAATTGTTTGTAGAACCCAACCCTATTCCGGTGAAATGGGCCGCGAGGGAGTTGGGTCTTGTGGCAACCGATACCTTACGCCTGCCGATGACGCCGCTGACCGACGCCAGTCGCCCGGTGATTATCAGTGCGCTTAAGCATGCCGGTCTGCTGTAAAGCTTAGGGAGATTTGATGGCTTACTCAGTACAGAAGTCGACGGTGGCAAAAGTTGCTGTTGTTTCGCTCGCCATGCTGTTAGCGGCGTGCAGTTCCGATCAGCGTTACAAGCGTCAGGTTAGCGGCGATGAGTCCTACCTGGATGCGACCCCACTTGCGGAAATCCACTCTCCGGCCGGGATGATCCTGCCGATTCAGAATGGCGACTACAACATTCCGGTCACCAACGGCAGCGGTGCTGTAGGCAAGCAGCTGGATATTCGTCCGCCGGCGCAGGCGCTGGCATTGGTGAACGGGGCTCGCACTCAGTTCACCGGTGATACCGCTACGCTGCAGGTGGAAGCCAATAAGGCGAGCGGGCTGTGGCCTCAGGTGGTGAGCATTCTGCAATCTGAGAACTACGCTATCGCTCAGCGCAACGATGCCAGCCAAACCCTGACAACCGATTGGGTTCAGTGGAACCGCGCTGACGAAGATGTGCAGTACCGCGGCCGTTACCAGATTAGCGTGCAGCCTCAGGGCTACCAGCAGTCCGTTGTAGTTAAACTGCTGAACCTGGAGCAGGGCGGCAAGCCGGTGGCGGATGCTTCATCTCTGCAGCGCTACAGCGCGCAAATGCTGAACATCATCAGTGCGGGTCTCGATAAGTCTGAAACCACGCGCCAGAATGCACAGGACAACCGCAGCTCCGCGCAGCTTGATGTGCAAAGCGCGGCGGATGATACCGGGCTGCCAATGCTGGTCGTCCGTGCGCCGTTCAACGTGGTGTGGAACCGCCTGCCGGCTGCGCTTGAGAAAGCGGGCATGAAAGTTACCGATACCACCCGTTCTCAGGGCAATATCGCGGTAACTTATAAAGCGCTGTCTGACAGCAGCTGGAGTGACCTGGGGGCGAAAGATCCTGGGTTGACCAACGGCGACTATAAGCTGCAGGTTGGCGACCTCGATAACCGCAGCAGCCTGCAGTTCATCGACCCGAAAGGGCACCCGCTGACGCAGTCTCAGAATGATGCCCTGGTAGCCGTATTCCAGGCCGCATTCAGCAAGTAACACAGCAGGGCCGGTTAATTCCGGCCCTTCTTATTTAGGCCTATGTAGATACCCCAAATAATTCGAGCTGCAGGAAGGCGCCACCAACGCACATGCAGCTTGAAGTATGACGGGTAAACCCCTCCGATTGCGCAAGCGATCGCTATACCTGGAGTAAGAAAGATGCAAAAGCAAGCTGAGTTGTATCGCGGCAAAGCGAAGACCGTTTACAGTACGGAAAACCCGGATCTGTTGGTGCTCGAATTCCGTAACGATACGTCAGCAGGTGACGGTGCACGCATCGAGCAGTTCGATCGTAAAGGCATGGTAAACAACAAGTTTAACCATTTCATTATGGCCAAACTGGAAGAAGCGGGTATCCCGACCCAGATGGAAGCGCTGCTTTCTGATAACGAAGTGCTGGTGAAGAAGCTCGACATGGTGCCGGTGGAATGCGTGATTCGTAACCGCGCTGCGGGTTCACTGGTGAAGCGCCTTGGTATTGAAGAAGGTATTGAGCTGAACCCACCGCTGTTCGATCTGTTCCTGAAAAACGACGCCATGCATGACCCGATGGTCAATGAATCTTACTGCGAAACCTTTGGTTGGGTGAGCAAAGAGAATCTGGCCCGCATGCGCGAGCTGAGCTACAAAGCCAACGACGTGCTGAGCAAGCTGTTTGACGACGCTGGCCTGATCCTCGTTGACTTCAAGCTGGAGTTTGGCCTGTTCAAAGGTGAAGTGGTGCTGGGCGACGAATTCTCCCCGGACGGCAGCCGCCTGTGGGACAAGCAAACGCTTGATAAAATGGATAAAGACCGTTTCCGCCAGAGCCTGGGTGGCCTGATTGAAGCGTATGAGGAAGTTGCTCACCGTCTCGGCGTAAAATTAGACTAACCACGCAATCGTTTACGTTGCGCAATAGGGTGCGTTTTTGCGCACCCTGTTTTTTCGCTGCCAGTTCTTATGGTAATCCTGCCGGTAACCACCTACGATCTATACTCTAAATAATTCAAGTTGCAGGAAGGCGGCAAGGCCGTGAGTCCTCAGGAGCATAGCTAACTATGTGACTGAGGTGAACGGATGCGGCCAACGCACCTGCGGCTTGAAGTATGACGAGTATTTCATTACATGTTGTGAATGAGGGTGAACGTATGCGTTGGCAAGGACGTCGCGAAAGCGACAACGTAGAAGACAGGCGCAATGACGCCTCCGGCCCGGGTATGAGCATGGGCGGCGGTGGTTTTCGCATCCCACGCGGGAAAGGTGGCCTGGTGCTGCTGGTCGTGGTCATTGTGGCAAGCTATTACGGCGTCGATCTTACTTCCTTCCTGTCCGGCGAGCCGCCGGCTTCTCAGCAGTCTTCTCAGCAGCGCACTATTAGCCCGAAAGATGATGAAGCCGCAAAATTCACCTCGGTAATTTTGGCCACGACCGAAGATACCTGGGGAGAGATTTTTCAGAAAATGGGGCGCACCTACCAGCAGCCTAAACTGGTGATGTATCGCGGGGCAACGCGTACCGGTTGCGGGACCGGTCAGTCCGTGATGGGGCCGTTCTATTGCCCGGCGGACAGTACCGTTTATATCGACCTCTCTTTCTACGATGATATGCGCAACAAGCTTGGTGCGGGTGGGGATTTCGCCCAGGGCTACGTCATTGCTCACGAAGTCGGCCACCATGTGCAGAAGCTGCTGGGCATTGAGCCAAAAGTTCGCCAGCTCCAGCAGAATGCTTCTCAGGCCGAAGGTAACCGCCTGTCAGTGAAAATGGAACTTCAGGCCGACTGCTTCGCCGGCGTCTGGGGGAACAGCATGCAGAAACAGCAGGTGCTCGATGCGGGCGATCTTCAGGAAGCGCTCAATGCCGCCGAAGCTATTGGCGACGACCGCCTGCAGCAGCAAAGCCAGGGCCGGGTGGTGCCGGACAGCTTTACCCACGGCACCTCAGAGCAGCGCTATACCTGGTTCAAGCGTGGATTCGACAGCGGCGATCCGGCCCAGTGCAACACGTTTGGCAATGCGCTTCGCTAATCGATGACCGCAGGGACATTTATAGCGTCGATAGAGCAGGCCACAGCGCACATGCAGCAGACGGGCATCCGTAGGTTGTTGGTGCTGGCCGGGGAGAGTCAATGGAGCAGCCAGCAGGTTGCCAGGCTGTCGACTTCTTTACCCGGAGACTGGCTGTGGGTTGGCCCTTCGCCTGAGCTGCCTTTCCACTGCGCGCCCTCGGCGGTGCGCAGCATGCTGGGGCGTGAGTTTCAGCATGCCGTTTTTGATGCAAGGCGCGGGCTGGACGCCGCCGCCCTGGCTGCGCTGTCCGGTATGCTAAAAGCGGGCAGCTGGCTGCTGTTGCTGACGCCGGACTGGTCGCGCTGGGCTTCGCTAGCGGATGAAGATTCCAGCCGCTGGAGCGATGCCCCTCAGGCTATCCCGACCCCCCATTTTGTTTCCCACCTCCAGCGCTGCATAAAGCAGGACGCAGAAGCCGGACTGTGGCAGCAGCATGAACCGTTTACCCTTAATCGCTTTGCTTTTCGTCCTTCCTGGCAGCCCGCCAGCGGCGCGCCGGAGCAGGAGCAGGCTGTCATCCTCGATAATTTGTCCGGGATGGGGCGCGGCGTGGCGGTGGTGACGGCGGCCAGGGGCCGGGGTAAATCGGCCCTGGCAGGTATGCTGGTCAAGCGGATTTCGGGCGCTTGCCTGGTGACGGCTCCGGCGAAGGCTGCCACCGACGTGCTGGCAAGCTATGCCGGGGAAAGCTTTCATTTTATGGCCCCGGACGCGCTGGCCGCAGAGTGTGAATTACCGGCGTATGACTGGCTGATTGTGGACGAGGCGGCCGCTATTCCGGCCCCGCTGTTACGCCAGCTAATAGAGCGCTTTCCCCGCGTTTTGCTCACCACCACGGTGCAAGGGTACGAGGGAACCGGGCGCGGCTTTGTACTGAAATTCTGCGCGGCGTTTCCGGCACTCAAGCGCTTCACGCTGAACACGCCGATCCGCTGGGCGCGAAACGATCCCCTGGAGCAGGTCATTGACAGGATCATGCTGTTCGATGAGCCGGATCTTGAACAATTCCCGCCGGGGGATCCTGTTTTACAGGTTGTTGAGCCGGCAGACTGGCCGCGCCAATCTGAGCAGTTAGAGCAGATGTACCGGCTGCTTTCGGGGGCGCATTACCGCACCTCGCCGCTCGACTGGCGGCGGATGCTCGACGCGCCCGGCCAGCATTTTATCGCGGCCAATATCAAAGCGCAGTGCGCAGGGGCCTTGTGGATGGTTGCAGAGGGCGGGCTCGATGAAAATCTCAGCCGCAGCGTGTGGGCCGGGTTCCGGCGCCCCAGGGGTAATCTGGTGGCGCAGTCGCTGGCGGCACACGGTGGAAGCCCGCTGGCCGCTACGCTTCGCGGGCTGCGTATCAGCCGCATTGCGGTTCACCCTCTGCGCCAGCGCGAGCATATTGGTGCCAGCATGATTGAGCGCGCGCGGCAGGCGGTGAATCTTCGATATGATTATCTCTCGGTCAGCTTCGGCTATACCGATGAACTGTGGCGCTTCTGGCAGCGCTGTGGTTTTGAGCTGGTTCGAATAGGTGCTCACCGGGAGGCCAGCAGCGGCTGCTACAGCGCCATGGCGCTATTGCCGCTCACGCCGGAAGGCCGGTCGCTGATGGAAAATGAACGGCAGAGGCTGCGGCGAGACTGGCCGTGGCAGAAAGCCTGGCTGGAATTGTCTTTGCCCTTGCCCGAGGCTTCCTCGTCGGCTTTGCTCCCTGAAGACTGGACGGAGTTATCCGGTTTTGCCTTTGCCCATCGTCCACTGGAGGCTTGCCTGGGGGCGTTGAATCGCCTTTTGCTGGCGTCTGGTTTATCACTCCATGCGCTGCGTGGACGTTTGCAGCAGCGGGAGAGCAGCGAGAGACTTAGCCAGCGGCTGGGGCTTTCGGGCAAGAAAGCGCTGCTGACGCTGATGCGTGAGGAAACCCGACACGCGCTGGAAGACCTTGACTCATCGCGCGCGACTGAGCTGCACAGCGGCATTATGCAATTGCAAAAATTCCACTAACTTGTTCAATGAAACGGCATGGTCATCCCCATGCAGCGGCGTATAGTTGTCTCCATTAACCAGGAGAAAGCCATGAAACATGACCATTTTGTTGTCCAGAGTCCCGCGGCACCGGCCAGCCAGCTGATACTGCTGTGCCACGGCGTAGGCGACACGGCCAAAGCCATGGGGGAAATTGGGAGCTGGTTTGCGCCAGAGTTTCCTGACGCCCTGGTGGTCAGTCTTAGCGGCCCGGCTGAAAGCGGCGCTGGCCGGGAGTGGTTTTCCGTGGCAGGCGTGACGGAAGAAAACCGCCAGCAGCGCGTGGATGCTGTGATGCCAGCTTTTATTGAAACCGTGCGTTACTGGCAGCAGCAAAGCGGCGTGCCGCCCACGGCCACCGCGCTGATCGGCTTTTCGCAAGGGGCCATCATGGCGCTGGAAAGTATCAAGGCGCAGCCAGGTCTTGCGGCGCGGGTCATTGCCTTTAGCGGGCGCTATGCGGTGCTGCCGCAGCAGGCCTCCACCAGCACCACTATCCACCTGATCCACGGGGATAACGACAAAGTCATCCATGCGACGCATGCGGTGGATGCTGCCGAGAAGTTACTTAGCCTGGGTGGGGACGTCACGCTGGATCTGATTGACTCCCTGGGGCATGCCATCGATGACCGCAGCATGAAGGCGGCGCTGGATCACCTGCGTTACACCGTGCCGAAGCACTATTTTGATGAGGCTCTGAGCGGTGGGGCACCGAAAGATGATGATCTGATTGAGCTGCTGTAAATGATTGACCCTCACGCCGGAATCGCCCGGCGTGAGGGCTGCGGTTATTTCTTCTTAGGCCAGTCGTCCTCGTCGTCCCACTTATCGTTAAAATCACGGTGTGGCGGAAGCTCAGGCTTGTCTGCCATGTACTTCTTCGGGTCGATTCGGCTCAGGTCTTTAATGACGTTAATAAAAATCCCCAGTAATAACACCAGGACGATAATCCACCAGTAATGCGATAGCCATTCCATGCTGATACCTCTTCAGTTGGCTGCCCGTCAGGCGACAAGCTGTTCCATAATGCGCTGATACATCCGGGCCAGTAGCTGCAGGTCGGCGGCGTTGACGCATTCATTGATTTTATGAATGGTGGCATTCACCGGCCCCAGTTCAACGACCTGAGCCCCCATGCGGGCGATAAAGCGCCCGTCCGATGTACCGCCCGTGGTTAACAGCTGCGGTTTAATTTCATTATAGTGCTCAACGGCGTTCACTACCGCATCGACCAGCTTACCGCGTGAGGTCAGGAACGGCTGGCCGGAGAGCCACCACTCGACGGTATAGCGTAGTTCGTACTTATCCAGCAGGGCGATAACGCGCTGCTTGATGTCTTCGTCGGTCAGCTCGGTGCTGAAGCGGAAGTTAAACTGAACAAACATGTCGCCCGGAATAACGTTGTTGCTGCCGGTCCCGGCCTTCACGTTGGCGATTTGCATGCTGGTGGCCGGGAAGAACTCGTTGCCTTTATCCCATTCAATTCCCGTCAGCTCTGCGAGCATTGGGGCCGCGCGATGTACCGGGTTATCTGCCAGATGCGGGTATGCAACGTGGCCCTGTACGCCGTGGATGGTCAGGTTACAGGTCAGAGAGCCGCGGCGGCCATTTTTCACCACGTCGCCAACGACTTCGGTACTGGATGGTTCACCAACCAGGCAGTAATCCAGACGCTCACGGCGCGCCATCAGCGCTTCAACAACCTTCACGGTGCCGTTGGTTGCGCTGGCTTCTTCATCGGATGTGATCAGGAACGCCAGGCGGCCCTTATGATTTGGATGCTGGGCCACAAAACGTTCAGCCGCAACGACCATCGCCGCCAGCGAACCTTTCATGTCCGCCGCACCGCGGCCAAACAGCATACCGTCGCGAATGGTGGGTTCAAACGGCGGGTTGATCCAGCGATCAGCATCCCCTGACGGCACCACATCGGTGTGCCCGGCAAACGCCAGCGTCTCACCCTGCCCACGCCAGGCCCAGAAGTTCTGGGTATCGCCAAAATCCATGTGTTCAACGGTAAAACCAATCGCGCGCAGGCGCTCAATCAGCAGCGCCTGGCAACCGGCATCATCGGGGCTCAGGGAAGGACGACGAATAAGCTGTTGCGTCAGCTCAATAACCGGGCAGGACATAAGACTATACCTCGTTGATAAACTGCTGATAATGAGTTTCGTTGAAACCCAGCAGCATAGGCTGACCGGGCGCGCAGAGCAATGGGCGTTTGATGATTGCCGGCATCTCCAGCATCAGTGCCGCTGCGCTTTGTGCGTCGTTAATAGACGCACGGTGGGCTTCATCCAGCTTGCGCCATGTTGTGCCGCGAGTATTTAACAGCGCTTCCCAGCCGAGCTCTGCGATAAAGCCGTTCAACAGCGCGGCGTCCAGCCCGTCAGCACGATAGTCGTGAAACTGGTAATCCACCCCCTGAGCGTCTAAAAAGCGGCGGGCCTTTTTGATGGTGTCGCAGTTTTTAATGCCGTACATGGTTATCATAGTGGCAGTCGGTTCCGTTTTAGCTTTTCAAAGTGCAACCATTTTGCCGCAGGTGAAGGTAATTATCGAGCCAGGATTCAGCGGTAAACCATTATTCTGCTAACGATATATTTGTGATATTGCTCAACAGTTGAGCGCTCAAAAAAGGTTCAACTGCATGATATATCCGCGTATACTTGCGCCAACATCAAGAGAGGCGGTTATGATCGAGCACGAATTAGGGCAGTGGAAAGACTTCATCGAAGATATGTTGCGCAAATAAGCGTTCCGGCATAAAAAGCAGCGGCGCGATATCCTGGGACTGAATACTCTGCGAACATCAACAAAAAGGCGACCCGTAAAAGGTCGCCTTTTTTGTGGCTTAATGCACGCGGCGTTTAGTCGTGATGCTCTTTGAGCGGGAAGCGTCTGCGCACCAGGACAAAGAACAACGGTACAAAGAAAATGGCCAGAACGGTAGCGGAGATCATTCCGCCCATTACGCCCGTACCTACCGCATGCTGGCTGCCGGAGCCCGCCCCGGTGCTGGTCGCCATCGGCAGCACCCCGAAAATAAACGCCAGGGATGTCATCAATATCGGGCGCAGTCGCTGCCGGCAGGCCTCAAGTGTGGCGGCGACAAGATCCTGTCCTTTGGCGTTCAGGTCGTTGGCAAATTCGACAATCAAAATGGCGTTTTTCGCCGAAAGGCCGATCACCGTCAGCAGCCCAACCTGGAAGTAAACATCATTTTCAAGACCCCGCATCCAGGTGGCGAGCAGGGCGCCGATCACCCCCAGCGGCACCACCAGCATGACGGAGAACGGCACTGACCAGCTCTCGTACAGCGCCGCAAGGCACAGGAACACCACCAGCAGCGAAATGGCATACAGCGCTGGGGCCTGCGCACCGGAGAGGCGTTCCTGGTAGGACATACCCGTCCACTCAAGGCCGAAGCCGTTTGGCAGTTGGCTGACCAGCTGTTCCATAATGTCCATTGCCGTGCCGGTGCTTAGCCCCGGCGCGGCTTCACCCACGATTTCCAGGGCTGAATAGCCGTTGTAGCGCTCAAGTCGAGGTGAGCCGGTTTCCCAGCGGGATGTCGCGAAGGCGGAGAACGGCACCATCCCGCCGGTTTTATTGCGCACATACCAGCTGTTGATGTCGTCCGGCAGCATGCGGTATTTCGCCGCCGCCTGGACGTACACTTTCTTCACGCGCCCGCGATCCATAAAGTCATTCACATAGCTTGAGCCCCAGGCGGTTTGCAGGGTGTTGTTGATGTCGTCAATTGAGACACCCAGCGCCTGGGCCTTACGCTGGTCGATATCAATTTGCAGCTGCGGGCTGTCGTCGAGGCCGTTGTGGCGAACTCGCGTGAGCTGCGGGTTGTTGCCGGCCATCTCTAATAGCTGGTCACGGGCTTGCATTAGCGCATCGTGCCCCGCGCCGCCGTGATCTTGTAGCTCCATATCAAAACCTGCGGCGTTGCCGAGGCCGTTAATCGCAGGCGGGCTGCTGGCAATGACTCGCGCTTCTTTGATCTTATTGAAGGCTTTGGTTGCTCGTTCGATGATGGCAAACGAACTGCCGTCTGTGCTGCGTTCGTCCCAGTCCTTCAGGCGAATAAACATCCGCGCCACGTTTTGCCCGTTCCCGCCGGGGCCCGCGCCAATGGTGGAAAACACCGAAACGACGTTGTCTTTCTCTTCGGTGAGGTAGTACTTCTCCACCTGCTGCACCACTTTGCTCGTCTGCTGCTGAGTTGCGCCGCTGGGAAGCTGCACTGAAGTGGTGAACACGCCTCGATCTTCCTGAGGCAGGAATGACGTCGGCAGTTTAAGGAACAGGAACACCATGCCGCCAAGCAGCAGGGCATAAATCATCATCCAGCGCAGGCTGCGGGCGAGGATTCTGGCCACGCCGTTTTCGTAGCGTTCGGCGCTGCGGTTAAAGGTACGGTTAAACCAGCCAAAGAAGCCTTTCTGGCCGTGATGTTCGCCTTTGTGCAGCGGCTTAAGAATGGTTGCACACAGGGCTGGCGTGAGGATCATCGCGACCAGCACCGACAGCACCATGGCGGCAACGATAGTGACCGAGAACTGGCGGTAAATAGCTCCGGTAGTGCCGCCAAAGAAGGCCATCGGCACAAACACGGCGGACAGCACCATGGCGATGCCGACCAGCGCCCCCTGGATTTGGCCCATTGATTTGCGGGTAGCCTCCCGGGGGGAGAGACCTTCCTCGCTCATAATTCGCTCGACGTTTTCTACCACCACGATGGCGTCATCAACCAGCAGGCCGATGGCCAGCACGGTAGCAAACATTGTCAGCGTATTAATGCTGTAGCCGAAGACATACAGCACGGCAAAGGTTCCGAGCAGCACCACGGGGACGGCAATGGTTGGGATCAGCGTGGCGCGGAAGTTTTGCAGGAACAGATACATGACCAGGAACACCAGCAAAATGGCTTCCAGCAGCGTTTTTACCACATCGGTAATCGAGGCTTTAACAAACGGGGAAGTTTCGTAGGCGATTTTTGCTTCCAGACCGTGGGGGAAAAACTGCGAAAGCTCTTCGATTTTGGCGCGGGCCAGCTTGTCGGTTTCCATTTCGTTGGCACCGGAAGCCAGCTTAATGCCCAGGCCTGAAGCTGGCTGCCCGTTATAGGTGCTCAGGAAATCATACTTCTCTGCCCCCATTTCAACGTCTGCCACATTCCCCAGCGTCACCAGGGAGCCATCCTGATTCACTCTCAGCGTGATGTCTTTGAACTGCTGCGGCGTTTGCAGGAGCGACTGCGCGTTGATGGTGGCGTTTAGCGCCTGTTTGTCCAGCGCCGGGGTGCCGCCAAGCTGGCCGACGGCAATCTGAGCATTCTGGGATTTGATGGCGGTGACCACGTCCTGGGTCGTCATCTGATAGTTAGTGAGCTTATTTGGATCGAGCCAGATACGCATGGAGTACTGCGAACCGTAGGCATCCACGCTGCCGACGCCGTTCACGCGGCTCATCGGGTCCTGCACGTTACTGGCGACGTAGTCGGCGATGTCCTGCTTATCCATGCTGCCGTCGGTGGAAACAAACGCCACCATCAGGATGTTGGTATCACCGGTTTTATTTACCGTGACGCCCTGGGTCTGTACGTCCTGTGGAAGCTTTCTCACCGCTGACTGTAGCTGGTTTTGTACCTGCTGTACCGCTGAGTCCGGGTCGGTCCCGGCCTTAAAGCTCAGGGTAATGGTTGCCTGACCGGCGCTGCTGCTTTGGGACGACATATACATCATGTTGTCCAGGCCGGTCATGCTTTGCTCTATGACCTGGGTAACCGTGTTCTCCAGGGTTTGTGCGGAAGCGCCAGGGTAGTTCGCGGTGATCCTTACGTTAGGCGGCGCGAGGTCGGGATATTGCTCGACGGGTAGCGAAAAAATAGCCAACGCCCCGGTCAGGCAAAGCAGAATTGCAAGCACCCAGGCAAAAATGGGGCGAGAAATGAAAAAATTCGCCATGCGGTCAGGACCCCTTAAAAGCTTCTAATTGTTATCAATAACCGCATCACTGTAGCTTTAACCGCTTAGTCAAACGTGGAGAAATTTAGGAGATAGTGTAAATATGCTTTGGAATTGGCAGGATTTGTAACCGTACCTTTTATTGGGTCGTTTTAACCCCGATTTTCCAAAAAAAGTACGGTTGCCGCTACGCGAGACCTGACCTGCAGCTTACGAAGCAGGTTGCGGATATGCACTTTTACCGTCTCTTCTGAAATATGCAGGCCGCTGGCGATTTGCTTGTTTGACAGGCCGCGAGCCACCTCAGACAACACATCCAGTTCGCGCTCAGTGAGGATAGCAAAGGGATCGCTACTCTGCCGCTCGCTGCCGCGGTTATTCAGGTACTCGCGAACCTGGTCGCTGAACGCCTTTTCCCCCTTCAGGCATTGGTGGATTTCCTGCAGCAAAGTCTCCGGATCGCTGTCTTTCAGCAGGTAGCCATCGGCCCCGGCATCAATCAGCGTAAAGATATCGCTGCGGGCGTCGGAAACGGTGAGGATCACCACGCGAGCGCTGATGCCGTCCCTGCGCAGGGCGTTGAGCGTATCCAGGCCACTCAGCCCTTTCATATTCAGGTCAAGCAGAATGAGGTCCGGTGCCAGCCGGTTAGCTAAACTGATGGCTTCTGCGCCGCTACTGGCTTCTCCCACCACGGCAAAAGTGTTGTCCAGCTCAAGAAGCTGGCGGATCCCGCGTCGCATCAGCGGGTGATCGTCCACGATTAAAACCTGGTATCTCGTTTTCTCTGACATTACTAACTCCTGAATAAAGCTAATTATTGTTATGGTTCCCGGCGTCAGCCGGAGTCGGGGAGGTAAAGTGAACCTCTACTCGCGTTCCGCCCTCTGGCGGGCGGGATATTGTCAGCTGGCCGCCAAGTCGACCTGCGCGTTCGTGCATGATATTTAGCCCGTAGTGGCCTTCGGGTTCTTCAAGGCTGGCGATGCCGTACCCGTTGTCACACACTGAGGCGTAATGCTCGCCGCTGTTTTCCGAGCGGCAAATAACCTCAATATGGCTCGCATTCGCGTGCTTAATCGCATTCAGTACCGCCTCACGGATGATTTGCAGCAGATGGATTTGCCGGGAAGCGTCCAGCACCTGCGTGGGCAGGCTGCACTTCAGGCTAATTTCTCCCTGAGTTTGCTCGCGCAGTGGTTCGAGCAGCTCCTGTAGCGCGGCGGGCAAATCTGCCTGCTGCAGCGTCAGGCGGAAGGTGGTGAGCAGCTCGCGTAGCTGGCGGTAGGCGTCATTTAAGGCCTGGGAAAAATCCCCGACAATCCGCTGTGCGGGCTGATTTTCCTCAGGAACCGCGCGCTTGAGCAGCGTCAGCTGGATACGAAGATAAGAGAGGACCTGTGCCAGAGAGTCATGCAGCTCCCGGGCAATCGTGGCTCGCTCTTCCATCAGCAGCAGTTGCTGGTAGTGTTTCTGCGCCTGATTAAAGTACACGCCTCGTCCCAGCATGGTGGCAACGCTTTTCATCAGCTGCGGGGAAGGGGCTTTACCCGGTGATTGCCAGCGCAGCGTACCAAAAGCGCTGTCCTGCTGAACCAGCGGCAGGGTATGCCATTTTTCTTCCGGCACCGGGGAGCCTTCCGTCAGGCACCAGTTTTCACCGACCTGCATTTCCAGGGCGCTAACCCCTTCATGTTGGTGGATTATTTGCAGGATCTGCACGAAGCAGTCGCGGTTGATGGTGCTGACGTTCAGCGCCTGGGAGCAACTGTAAAGCACTTCGAGCATACGGTTGGCTTCCTGCAGCCGCACGGTCTTTTGCGCCACCTGTTCTTCTAAAGAGCGGTAGAGTTTTTGCAGCTCATCCGCCATGCGGATAAAAGCCTGGGCCAGTGAACCCAGCTCATTGGGTAATGAGCGGTCGAGATTGGGCGGCGTAAACTCGCCGCGCTCAATGGCTTTACTCGCCTCCACCATGGTATTTAGCGGCATGACAACCTGCTGGCGGATGCGGCGCAAAGTAAAGAACACCAGGGTAAAAATGGCGATAAAACCGACCACCGAAGCCGAGACCACCTGCATCATTTTTCGCTCGGCATAATGCTGTAGCGCCAGCACAAACAGGTCGATTTGTTCAACGTAGGCGGCAATGTTGTAGCGGTACCAGTCGATGTCTTCGTTCAGAATATGCTGCTGCATTTGCTGCCAGGCAAGTTGCAGCGCGTTATAGCGGGTTTTCACCTCATCAGGCACCCAAAACCGGTTGAGCTGCTGCAATGTCGGGGAGTCCAGCGACTGCTGATACTGCTGTAAATGCGCCGCAATAGCCCTGGGGTTACTTTGAAGATCGTAACCCAGACGGTAGCTCTGCATCCGCAGCGAGCCCGCAATATTCACCGCTTCCGCATCTTTCAGGCTGCTGGCGAGCGTCAGCATCGCGATGCCGGTTGACAGCAACGACAGCAAAACAATCGAAAAGAAAGCACGGGCAAGGCTGGTGGAGACCGAGCGTTTGACTGTCACTGGGTAATAACCCTTTAAAGTATACGGTGGAGCGAAACCTACCAGAATCTGCCCTATACGCAAACGTCTGACGGTGACTTTTGCACCCCAGCGCGAAAAATGCTGCCGTATTTAACGCGAGCTTTGCCACATCATAACCTCTGTCTTACATCTGCTGATTCGTCCCCGTTGGGCCTAAACCGTTCACCTCTTTGATCCGACAACGGTATTTACCCCTTTAGGGGGATGCTCTTGTAACCCCTCGTCACATACCTTAAGTACCGTAAAAACCGCAGAAATCACGCGGATAAAAAGAAAGACATTTTTACCCGGTGACGACCTGGCCGGGCATTTTGAGCAAGGATCTGCCCAATGGCTAAACTGACCCGTCGCGGCCTGCTGACCGGGGGCTGGCACAGTTCTACTCCCACCATTCGCCCTCCCTGGAGCGGCGATGAAAACCATTTTCTTCTGGACTGCACGCGCTGCGACAGCTGCATTACCGCCTGTCACAGCCGGGTGCTTCGCCGTGGCCAGGGCGGCTACCCTGAAATCGACTTTCGCCGGGGCGAGTGTACCTTCTGCTATGCGTGCGCGGACGCCTGCCCCCAGCGGCTTTTTGCCCCGCAATCTGTGCAACCCTGGTCACTGACATTACAGCTCAGCGAAACCTGCCTGGCCTGGCATCAGGTGGAATGTCGCAGCTGTGAAGATGCCTGTGAGCCGCAGGCCATCCGGTTCTTACCCACTCTTCAGGACGTTTCCCGCCCACAGATTTCTTCGTCTGCCTGTCACGGCTGCGGCGCTTGTGTGGCCGGTTGCCCGACGTCAGCCATAACCCTGAGGCCACAAAATGCACACTGACTGGCACGTATGCGGCCTGGTGGTTCAGGCCAAACCTGAACATGTTGCTGCCGTACGCAGCGCGATCAACGCCCTGCCGGGTAGCGAGGTTGCGGTTGACGATATCGACAGCGGCAAACTTGCGGTGGTTATCGAGGCAGCCCAAAGCAGCACGCTGCTGGAACAAATTGAGCGGGCACGCAATATCTCCGGCGTGCTGGCGGTGTCGCTGGTTTATCACCAGCAGAACGAACAAGGTGAGGAAGCACCATGAAACTCAGTCGTCGTAGCTTTATGAAAGCGAATGCCGTTGCCGCAGCTGCCGCGGCGGCGGGCCTAAGCGTACCGGGCGTGGCTCGTGCGGTGGTAGGCAAATCCGATGCCATTAAATGGGACAAAGCCCCGTGCCGCTTCTGCGGTACCGGCTGCGGCGTGCTGGTGGGGACCCAAAATGGCCGCGTCGTCGCAAGCCAGGGCGATCCGGAAGCGCCGGTCAACCGTGGTCTGAACTGCATTAAGGGCTACTTCCTGTCAAAAATCATGTACGGGAAAGATCGCCTCACCCAGCCGCTGCTGCGCATGAAAGACGGGCAGTACCACAAAGAGGGCGAATTCCAGCCAATAAGCTGGGAAAAAGCCTTCGACGTAATGGAAGAGAAATTCAAGGCCACCCTGAAAGATAAAGGCCCGGACGGCATAGGTATGTTTGGCTCCGGCCAGTGGACGGTGTGGGAAGGCTACGCTGCGGCAAAGCTTTTTAAGGCTGGCTTCCGTTCCAACAACATCGATCCGAACGCGCGCCACTGTATGGCATCTGCGGTTGTGGGCTTTATGCGCACTTTTGGCATGGATGAGCCGATGGGCTGCTATGACGATATCGAGCAGGCGGATGCCTTTGTGCTTTGGGGCTCCAACATGGCGGAAATGCACCCGGTTCTCTGGTCGCGAATTGCTAACCGCCGCCTGTCCGATGAAAACGTCAATGTCGCCGTACTGTCGACCTTCCAGCACCGCAGTTTTGAGCTGGCGGACAATGGCATGGTTTTCACACCGCAAAGCGATCTGGTTATCCTGAACTACATCGCCAACTACATCATTCAGAACAATGCGGTTAACGAGTCGTTCTTCAAGCAGCACGTTAATCTGCGCCGGGGCGTGACGGATATTGGCTATGGGCTGCGCCCGACGCATCCGCTGGAAAAAGCCGCGAAGAATCCGGGCTCTGACGCCTCAGAACCCATGAGCTTCGACGAGTACAAAGCGTTTGTCGCCGAGTACACGCTGGAGAAAACCGCTGAAATGAGCGGAGTGCCGAAAGACCAGCTTGAAGCGCTCGCGAAGCTCTATGCCGACCCGAATAAGAAAGTTATTTCCTATTGGACGATGGGCTTTAACCAGCACACGCGCGGCGTCTGGGCCAATAACCTGGTTTACAACCTGCACTTGCTGACCGGGAAAATTTCTCAGCCGGGCTGCGGGCCGTTCTCGCTGACCGGCCAGCCGTCCGCCTGCGGCACCGCGCGTGAAGTGGGTACATTTGCCCACCGCTTACCGGCAGACATGGTCGTCACCAACGAAAAACACCGGGAAATCGTCGAAAAAACGTGGCGGCTACCCGCCGGCACTATTCCATCAAAAGTGGGTTTACACGCCGTTGCGCAGGACCGGGCGCTGAAAGACGGCAAGCTCAACGTGTACTGGGTGATGTGCAACAACAACATGCAGGCCGGGCCGAATATCACCGAGGAGCGTATGCCGGGCTGGCGCGACCCGCGTAACTTTATCATCGTCTCAGATCCTTACCCGACCATCAGCGCGTTAACGGCTGACCTGATCCTGCCGACGGCAATGTGGGTGGAAAAAGAGGGGGCCTACGGCAACGCGGAGCGCCGCACCCAGTTCTGGCGTCAGCAAGTGAGCGCGCCGGGAGAGGCGAAGTCCGATCTCTGGCAGCTGGTGACCTTCGCTAAACGCTTCAAGGTAGAGGATGTCTGGCCTGCCGAACTGGTAGATCAGAAACCTGAGTATCGAGGCAAAACCCTGTTCGACGTACTGTTCGCCAGTGATGCAGTGCGCCAATACCCGCTGACCGAACTGGCGGCTGAGCAGTTAAACGACGAATCCCGCGAGCTGGGCTTCTACCTGCAAAAAGGCCTGTTTGAGGAGTATGCCAGCTTTGGCCGCGGGCACGGGCACGATCTGGCCCCGTTTGACGATTACCACAAAGCCCGGGGTTTACGCTGGCCGGTGGTCGACGGGAAAGAAACCCAGTGGCGCTACAGCGAGGGCCACGATCCGTACGTTAAGGCCGGGGAAGGCTACAGGTTTTACGGCAAACCGGACGGGAAAGCGGTGATCTTTGCGCTGCCGTTCGAGCCAGCGGCGGAAGCACCGGACCAGGAGTACGACCTGTGGCTTTCTACTGGCCGTGTGCTCGAACACTGGCACACCGGCAGCATGACGCGCCGCGTGCCGGAGCTGCACCGTGCCTTCCCGGAGGCCGTCACGTTTGTGCATCCGTTGGATGCGCAGGAGCGTGGTCTGCGCCGTGGCGACAAAGTGAAGGTGATTTCTCGCCGCGGCGAAGTGGTTTCCATCGTCGAAACCCGTGGCCGCAACAAGCCGCCTCGGGGCCTGGTCTACATGCCGTTCTTCGACGCCGCGCAGCTGGTGAATAACCTGACGCTCGACGCCACCGACCCGCTCTCCAAAGAGGCGGATTTCAAGAAGTGCGCCGTGAAGCTGGCGAAGGTGTAACGCGCAATGTCCCGCGCCGACAAAACTCAACCGGCCCGCCGCCGCTTTTTGCGTGATGTTGCGCGAGCGGCGGGGGGGCTGGCGGCCGTCGCCGTGGTTCTGGGTTTGCAGCAGCGAACTTCCCGCGCGCAGGGCGTGCGGCTGCGTCCGCCGGGCGCGCTGGATGAAGAGGCATTTTCACGCGCCTGTGTCCGCTGCGGGCAGTGCCTGCAGGCTTGCCCTTACGACACCCTGAAGCTGGCAACGCTTGCTTCCGGGCTGGCGGCGGGCACGCCGTACTTTGTCGCGCGGGACGTGCCCTGCGAGATGTGCGAAGACGTTCCCTGCGCCAAAGTTTGCCCAAGCGGCGCGCTGGACGCAGATATCGCCTCCATCGACGACGCGCGAATGGGGCTGGCGGTTCTGCTGGATCACGAAAATTGCCTGAACTATCAGGGTCTGCGCTGCGATGTTTGCTACCGCGTTTGTCCGTCTATCGACCGGGCCATCACCCTTGAGATGGAGCGCAACATGCGTACCGGCAAACACGCTCGATTCTTGCCAACGGTGCACAGCGACGCTTGCACCGGCTGCGGGAAATGTGAGCAGGCCTGCGTGCTGGACCAGGCGGCAATCAAAGTGCTGCCGCGCTCGCTGGCCAGAGGGGAGGCAGGGAAGCATTACCGCTTTGGCTGGCTGGAGTCGAGCAATGGCAAACCATAAGCAGGATGCTGGGCGCGATGCCGCAGCGAAAAAGGGCTGGTGGCACAGCCGCAAATGGCTGCTGATGCGCCGTTTTTCACAGGCCTTGGTTTTAAGTTTGTTTCTCTGCGGCCCGCTTTTCGGCGTATGGGTTCTGCACGGGAACTACAGCAGCAGCCTGCTGCTGGACAGGGTGCCGCTGAGCGATCCCCTGATGGTGCTGCAAAGCCTGCTGAGCGGCCACTTGCCTTCGGCCGTGGCGCTGAGTGGCGCAGGAATTGTGCTGGTCGGGTACGCGCTGCTGGGCAAGCGGATTTTTTGCGGATGGGTCTGTCCACTCAATCCGTTAACGGACTTGGCTGCGTGGCTGCGGCGGAAAACGGGCTTTAACGCTTCGGCTTCACTGCCGCGCTGGCTGCGCTACCTGCTGCTGGCGATAGTGCTGGCAGGCAGCGCCTTGACCGGCACGCTCATCTGGGAATGGGTTAACCCTGTTTCACTGATGGGGCGAGGGCTGATCTTTGGCTTTGGGGCGGGTATCTGGCTGCTGATCGCGCTGTTTCTCTTCGATTTATTGCTGGTTGAACACGGCTGGTGTGGCCATCTCTGCCCGCTTGGGGCGCTGTATGGTGCAGTCGGCAGCAAAGGTGCACTTGAAGTTAGCACCGGCGGGCGTGAGCGCTGCACCCGCTGTATGGATTGTTTTCACGTTTGCCCGGAGCCGCAGGTGATGCGCGCCCCGGTACTGGATAAGCACAGCCCGGCGCGGATCTCGAGCCGCGACTGCCTGAACTGCGGTCGCTGCATCGACATCTGCCCCGAGGATGTTTTCAAAATAACAATACGATGGAGCTCGGGAGTTAAATCATGAAAAGCCATGGCCTGACAAAGGCGTTGTTTCAGTGTGGAGCGGCATTAACTCTGGTGGTCAGCGGCGCACTTTGGGCGGCAAGCAGCGTGGATCTCAATCAATCGCCAGAGGTGTCCGGCACGCCGGAAGGCGCCGTGCTAATGCCAAAGCAGCAGCCGCGGATGGCGCTGAACTATGTTAATCAACCGCCGATGATCCCGCACAGCGTTGACGGCTACCAGGTCACGACGACCAGCAACCGCTGCCTGCAGTGTCACGGCGTTGAGAGCTACCGTATCACGGGGGCACCGCGCGTCAGCCCAACGCACTTTATGGATAGCGACGGTAAAGTGCTGTCGAATGTAGCGCCTCGCCGCTATTTCTGCCTGCAATGCCATGTGCCTCAGGCGGATGTCGCCCCGATTGTTGGAAATACCTTCGAGCCATCCAAAGGGTTTGGGAAATAAGTTATGGATAAATCAACTCGTAAACCCGGCATCATTAAGCGCGTGTGGCAGTGGTGGCGCAGACCGAGCCGGTTAGCGCTCGGCACATTGCTGCTTATCGGCTTTGCCGCCGGGATACTCTTTTGGGGCGGTTTCAACACCGGGATGGAAATGTCCAACCGCGAAGAGTTCTGCATCGGCTGCCACGAAATGCGCAATAACGTGTATGAGGAATACATGGGCACGGTGCATTACAACAACCGCAGCGGCGTACGCGCGACTTGCCCGGATTGCCATGTGCCGCACGAATGGGTGCCAAAAATGATCCGTAAAATTCAGGCCAGCAAGGAGCTGTACGCCAAGGCCTTTGGGCTGATAGACACGCCTCAGAAATTTTACGATCACCGTCTGGCGATGGCGCAAAACGAGTGGCGGCGGATGAAAAACAATAACTCTCAGGAGTGTCGAAACTGCCATAACTTCGACTATATGGATTTCAGCGCGCAGAAAACCGTGGCGGCCAAAATGCACGATGAGGCAATCAAAGATGGCAAAACCTGCATTGATTGCCATAAGGGGATAGCGCATAAACTGCCGGATATGCGAGAGGTTGAGGCGGGGTATTGAGAAAACTGAGGCGATTTAAGCCGGAACCGTGCTGTGCTTTATGTCCCGCACTAACTTAAGCCGCAGAATCGTTTCTGTTTTTTTACCCTCTCCCTGGAAGGGAGAGGGAATAAAAAACGCTCCGTCACCTGTTTTCTCCCAGAGGGAGAGGGGATAAAGAATATTTCCGCTATCTGTTTTCTCCCTCTCCTCTTTGGGGAGAGGGCCGGGGTGAGGGAGAACTGAACGATAAGTGAACGGAACCACCATCTGGTCAACATAAAGAAAATCACACCCAAAAAACACACCTAACGTAACGCGACAACGCTCACAGAACGGCATATCATTATCGGCTCCCTTACCGCCTTGTGGAGACCCTATGTCGTTACGTATTGACGTCATCAAAGATAAAGTCCTGTCTGATAACTACTTCATCCTGCGCAATATTACCTATGACCTGTCTCGCAATGGGGCCGAAAGCGTGCGCCATAAACGCGAGGTGTATGATCGGGGCAACGGCGCAACCATCCTGCTCTATAACCGTGAAAAGAAAAGCGTGGTGTTAACGCGCCAGTTCCGCGTCGCGACTTGGGTTAACGGGAATGAAGATGGCATGCTGATAGAAGCCTGCGCCGGGCTGCTGGATGCCGACGAGCCAGAGGTTTGTGCCCGCAAAGAGGCCATGGAAGAAACGGGTTTTCAGGTGGGGGAAGTGGAGAAAGTCTTTGAACTGTATATGTCTCCCGGCGGCGTGACCGAAATCGTCTATTTCTATCTGGCGGAATACAGCGAGGCGCAGCGAGAAGGGGCCGGCGGCGGCGTGGAGGATGAAGATATCGACGTGCTGGAAATCCCTTTCAGCCAGGCAATGGCGATGGTGAATAACGGTGAAATTCGCGACGGAAAGACGGTGATACTGCTGCAACAGCTGCAGTTGCGCAATATCATGGGGTAAAGTTCCATAAAATCAGGTTATTGTGATTTTTAATATTGCGATAAATCTATCCGACAAATCCGATTGAGCAGGCTGTCTCGTGAGCCGAAGATACGTCGCACCATCGTACGTTTTTCACGCTTCGCTTCTTAGGGCAGCCTTCAATGTTCAATCGGATATCCTCTTTACTCATGCTTGCACTGCTGGTGGCTAAGGCTGCGTTCGCGGCGCCGGCACAAAAGCAGTTTTCCGACTGGCAGGTGACCTGCAATAACCAGAACTTTTGCAGTGCCCGTAATACCGGGCTGCATCAGGGGCTGGTGATGACGATTACTCGAGGGGCCGGGGCCCGCACTGACGCCAGTTTGCGCATCGACCTGGGGAATATGGAGAGCGTGGACGTCAAAGTCCCGCCTGTGGCGCCGCGGCTGCGGCTCGACGACACGCCTGTTGTTATCCAGCCCAACGAATGGAAAGTGTCGCCTCATCATCTGATGACCAATAACCCGGAAGCGATTAACGGCCTGTTAAACGCCATTGTGAACGGCGATAAAATCACCCTTGCCGAAGGAATGGGCGTCATTTCACTCAGTGGGCTCAAAGCGGCGCTGCTGTTTATCGACAGCCAGCAAAAACGCATTGGCAGTGAAACCGCATGGATTAAAAAAGGTGACGGGCCTCCTCTGAGCGTGCCCCCGGCCCCGCCGCTAAAAGACGTGGCCGCAGCAGCAGCAGCATCAACGCCGCTTTCACACGATGAACTGAACGATCTGCTGGATTATGGCACATGGCGGATGAATAACAGCCAGTGTTCGCTTGATCCTCTGCGCCGTGAAGTGCGCGTTTTCCCTCTGACCGACGACAAGGCTCTGATGCTGACCAGCTGTGAGGCGGGAGCCTATAACGTGGTGTCCCTGGCCTGGGTGATTTCCCGGCAAAAGCCGTTTGTTGCCAGGACGATTCACCTGCGCTTGCCCTTTATGCCGGACAGCGGCAGCGCCGAGCTGGAGCTAATGAACGCGGGATTCGATGAGTCCGGCAAAGAGTTAACGACTTTGGCGAAGGGGCGTGGGCCGGGTGATTGCGGGGTAGCCACGCGCTGGCGCTATGACGGGCAGCGTTTTCGACTGGTTCGCTATGCAGAAGAGCCTGCCTGCGACGACTGGCATAAAGCGGGCGGCTGGCCCACGCTGTGGGTCACTAAGTAGGTTGGATTCATTGAGGTAAACGAGCACCCTCCCCCCGCAAGGAGAGGGCTGGATGACAGGAACTATTTCTTGCCGAGCGTTTTTTTCGCCGTTGCCACGATGTTCTCCACCGTAAAGCCAAAGAACGGGAACAACTTCCCGGCAGGGGCGGACTCCCCGAAGGTTGTCATGCCCACAATCCCGCCTTTGAGGCCGACATATTTGTACCAGTAATCGGCGATACCGGCTTCTACCGCCACGCGAGCGCGGACTGCATAAGGCAGGACGGACTCCTGATACTCCTCATCCTGGGCATCGAAAACGTCGGTGGACGGCATCGACACCACGCGCACCTTATGCCCTTCTTTGCTCAATGCTGCCGCGGCCTCGACGGTGATTTCAATCTCCGAGCCCGTGGCAATCAGGATGAGATCCGGCTTGCCGTCGCTGTCCTTCAGAATATACCCGCCGCGGCCGATGGCTTTCAGTTGCTCAGGGGTACGATCCATCTGAGCAAGATTCTGGCGAGACAGGATCAGCGCAGTTGGGCCGGTCTGGCGCTCAAGCGCGGATTTCCAGGCTACCGCGGCCTCGACCTGGTCACAGGGACGCCAGGTGCTGAAGTTTGGCGTCAGGCGCAGGCTGGCTAATTGCTCGACGGCCTGATGGGTTGGGCCATCTTCCCCAAGCCCGATGGAATCATGGGTATAAACCATGATCTGCCGGGCCTTCATCAGCGCCGCCATACGCGCCGCATTCCGGGCGTACTCCACAAACATCAGGAAGGTGGCGGTGTAAGGGATAAAGCCACCGTGCAGGGCGATGCCGTTGGCGATGGCGGTCATGCCGAATTCGCGCACGCCGTAGTGGATATAATTCCCTGCGGTGTCTTCTTTAATCGACTTCGAGCCTTTCCAGATGGTCAGGTTACTTGGGGCGAGGTCGGCGGAGCCGCCAAGCAGTTCCGGCAGCGACGGGCCGAAGGCGTTAAGGGCATTCTGAGACGCTTTGCGGGTCGCGATTTTGTCCGGGTTAGCCTGCAGTTGCTCAATATAGTGCTGGGCGGTTTTTTGCCAGCTATCCGGCAATTTGCCTTCGGTACGGCGCTTGAATTCGGCGCTTAGGGTAGGGTGCGCCTTGGCGTAGGCGGCGAATTTTTCTTTCCATGCGACTTCCGCTTTTTCACCCGCTTCTTTCGCGTCCCAGGCGCGGTAAACGTCTGTCGGGATCTCAAACGGTGGGTATTTCCAGCCGAGTTGCTTACGTGCCAGGGCGACTTCTTCTTCACCTAACGGAGCGCCGTGCGCTTCTTCTTTGCCCGCTTTGTTTGGTGAGCCAAAGCCAATCACGGTACGGCAAATGATCAAGGACGGTTTGTCCTTCACGCTCTGGGCTTCTTTAATGGCTTTGCTCAACGCTGCCGGGTCGTGGCCGTCTATCTCATGGATAACGTGCCAGTGATAGGCTTCAAAGCGTTTGGCCGTGTCGTCGGTAAACCAGCCGTCGGTTTCCCCGTCGATGGAAATCCCATTGTGGTCGTAGAAACCAATCAGCTTGCCCAGGCCCAGCGTTCCGGCAAGAGAAGAGACTTCATGAGAAATCCCTTCCATCAGGCAACCGTCGCCCATAAACACATAGGTGTAGTGGTCGACGATGTCATGCCCGGGTTGGTTGAACTGCGCGGCCAGCGTGCGTTCGGCAATGGCCATCCCCACGGCGTTGGCTAACCCCTGGCCCAGCGGGCCGGTGGTGGTTTCAACGCCGGGGGTATAGCCCACTTCCGGGTGGCCCGGCGTTTTGGAGTGAAGCTGGCGGAAGTTTTTCAACTCATCCAGCGGCAGGTCATAGCCGCTCAGGTGCAGCAGGCTGTAAAGCAGCATCGACGCATGGCCGTTCGACAGCACAAAGCGGTCGCGGTTGGCCCAGTGCGGGTTAGACGGGTTGTGGCTGAGGAAGTCATTCCACAGCACCTCGGCGATATCGGCCATGCCCATCGGTGCACCGGGGTGGCCGGAGTTGGCTTTCTGTACCGCATCCATACTGAGGGCGCGAATGGCGTTGGCAAGCTCTTTACGTGATGACATGTTTCACTCCAGGTCTTGTTAAAGTTTGGCGGCGAGCAGGTCTTCCAGTTTGCGTTGATCTATGGCGAACAGGCGGATCCCTTCGGCCAGTTTTTCTACGGCCATAGCATCCTGGCTATGTTCCCAACGGAATTCCGCTTCGCTCATTGGCGCCGGGCGGCGGAAGCCCTGTGAGAAGGGGATCAGCTTGCGGACAACTTCTTCTTCGCTGTCCTGCAGCTGCTGCAGCAGGTTGGGGGCGATGGTCAGTCGGTCGCAGCCCGCCAGCGCGAGGATTTGTTCCTTACGACGGAAGCTGGCGCCCATGACGATGGTTTCATAGTTATGTTGCTTGAAGTAGTCGTAGATATTGCGCACGGATTTCACGCCCGGATCTTCTTCGACGATATACGGATCCATCGGTTTACGGGCTTGATACCAGTCGTAAATACGCCCCACAAACGGGGAAATCAGGAAGACGCCCGCTTCGGCGCAGGCGCGCGCCTGAGCAAAAGAGAACAGCAGCGTCAGGTTGCAGTTGATACCTTCTTTCTGCAACTCTTCCGCCGCCCGGATCCCTTCCCAGGTTGACGCCAGCTTGATAAGAATGCGGGATTGATCGATCCCTTGCTCGGCGTACAGCTCTACCAGGCGACGGGCCTTGCTGATGCTCTTCTCTTTGTCATAGGACAAACGCGCATCCACTTCGGTGGACACGCGCCCCGGAATGCTTTTCAGAATTTCCGCACCGACATTGACCGCCAGTTTGTCACTGGCTTCGGCCACTATCTGTTCCCTGTTGCCGCCACGCTGTTTGCCATAGGCCAGGGCGTCATCAATAAGCGGCTGATATTGCTCAAGCTCTGCGGCTTTTAACAACAGTGAAGGGTTGGTGGTGGCGTCTTCAGGCTGGTAGTGGCGAATAGAGTCGATATCACCGCTGTCGGCAACTACGGTGGTGTACTGCTTAATGCTGTCTAGCTGATTCATTACTATCTCCTTGAAAAAGCAACGTCTTACCTGAGCGTTCCGTGTCGCTCGCCGTGAAAATTTGCGCTTTGCATAACCCAAGAGCATAGCAGATGGGGGCGATGACGGGGCGGCCGCTAACATTGCTTCTATAGTTAGCTAACAATAATCACGCCTAATCTTAATAGTATGGCTACCTTCAAAGTTTGCGAAACGTGCCCGCGTGATACTAGGCGGCTAACGTAACAATAAAGAAGACCCAAAAAGGAACGATGCAATGGATGAACAACTGAAGCAAAGTGCCCTCGATTTCCATGAGTTTCCAGTCCCGGGGAAAATCCAGGTTTCTCCGACCAAACCCCTGGCAACCCAGCGCGATCTGGCACTGGCGTATTCGCCGGGCGTAGCGGCGCCCTGTCTTGAAATTGAAAAGGATCCCCTCGCTGCTTACAAGTACACCGCGCGCGGCAATCTTGTGGGCGTGGTCTCTAACGGTACTGCGGTCCTTGGGCTGGGCAATATTGGCGCACTGGCCGGTAAACCGGTGATGGAAGGCAAGGGCGTGCTGTTTAAAAAATTCGCCGGTATTGACGTCTTCGACATCGAAATTGATGAGATGGATCCGGACAAGCTTATCGACGTGGTCGCCGCACTGGAGCCGACTTTCGGCGGTATTAACCTGGAAGATATCAAGGCGCCGGAGTGTTTCTACATCGAGCAAAAACTGCGCGAACGTATGAATATTCCTGTCTTCCATGATGACCAGCACGGTACCGCTATCATTTGTACCGCCGCGGTGCTGAACGGCCTGCGAGTGGTTGAAAAGAATATTTCCGATGTGCGTCTGGTGGTGTCTGGGGCGGGAGCCTCGGCCATTGCCTGTATGAATCTGCTGGTCGCGCTGGGCATGCAGAAACACAACATTGTGGTTTGTGACTCGAAGGGCGTTATCTATAAAGGCCGCGAAGAGAACATGGCGGAAACCAAAGCCGCCTATGCCGTGGAGGACAGCGGTAAGCGGACCCTGGACGATGTGATTGAGGGCGCGGACATCTTCCTTGGCTGTTCCGGCCCGAAAGTGCTGACCCAGGACATGGTGAAGAAGATGGGCAAGGCACCGCTGATTCTGGCGCTGGCCAACCCTGAACCGGAAATTCTGCCGCCGCTGGCAAAAGCCGTGCGTCCTGAGGCTATTATCTGTACCGGCCGCTCGGACTACCCGAACCAGGTGAACAACGTGCTGTGTTTCCCGTTCATCTTCCGTGGCGCGCTGGACGTAGGCGCCACGGCGATTAACGAAGAGATGAAACTGGCTGCGGTACATGCCATTGCGGAACTGGCTCACGCCGAACAAAGCGACGTGGTGGCCTCCGCCTACGGTGAACAGGAACTGACGTTCGGTCCGGAATACATTATTCCTAAGCCATTTGACCCGCGTCTGATCGTGAAAATTGCCCCCGCGGTAGCTAAGGCGGCGATGGACTCCGGCGTGGCCACTCGCCCGATTCAGGATTTCAATGCCTACAGCGAGAAGCTGGAGGAGTTTGTCTACAAAACTAACCTGTTTATGAAGCCGATCTTCTCCCAGGCGCGTAAAGAGCCGAAGCGCGTGGTGTTGAGCGAAGGGGAGGAGGCGCGTGTCCTGCATGCCACGCAGGAGCTGATTACTTTGGGGCTGGCGAAGCCTATTCTGATTGGTCGCCCAAGCGTCATCGAAATGCGCATCAAAAAGCTGGGCCTGCAAATTCAGCCGGGCAAAGATTTTGAGATAGTGAATAACGAATCCGATCCGCGTTTTAAAGAGTACTGGCACGAGTACTACAACATTATGAAGCGCCGGGGGATCACCCAGGAGCAGGCACAGCGGGCGGTGATCAGCAACACCACGGTGATTGGGGCTATCATGGTGCATCGTGGGGAAGCTGATGCGCTGATATGCGGGACAATTGGCGAATACCACGAGCACTTTGATGTGGTAGAGAAGCTGTTTGGCTACCGCGAAGGCGTCAAGGCTGCCGGGGCGATGAACGCGCTGCTGCTGCCGAGCGGCAACACCTTTATCGCTGATACCTATGTGAACGACGACCCAACGCCGGAAGAGCTGACGGAAATCACGCTGCTGGCGGCGGAAACGGTGCGCCGCTTCGGCATTGAGCCGAAAGTCGCGCTACTGTCCCACTCCAACTACGGTTCATCCAACAGCAAAGCGGCCTGCAAAATGCGTAAAACGCTGGAGCTGGTGCGCGAGCGTGCGCCTGACCTGGAAATTGACGGGGAGATGCATGGGGACGCCGCGTTGGTCGAAAGTATTCGCCATGAGCGTATGCCGGACAGCCCGTTGAAAGGCTCTGCCAACATCCTGATCATGCCGAACGTTGAGGCGGCGCGTATTAGCTATAACCTGCTGCGCGTGTCGAGTTCTGAAGGGGTGACCGTTGGGCCAGTGCTTATGGGCGTGGCGAAGCCGGTTCATGTGTTGACGCCGATTGCCTCTGTGCGCCGGATTGTGAATATGGTGGCGCTGGCGGTTGTGGAGGCGCAAACAGCGCCGCTGTGATTGAACGCCCCCTCACCCTGGCGGGGGAGGGGGAAACCGAGTCAAGGGAGCACTAAACATCCCCTCTTCCTTGCAGGGAGAGGGTTAGGGTGAAGGTAAAAAAGCGAAAGCTACACCCACTCCTTCACCGGCAGGAAATCACTATACAGGGCAGCCTCCGGGCTGCCTTCTTCTGGCTGGTAGTCATACTCCCAGCGCACCAGCGGCGGCATCGACATTAAAATCGATTCGGTTCGCCCGCCGGTTTGCAGGCCAAACAGCGTGCCGCGATCCCACACCAGATTAAACTCTACGTAGCGCCCGCGGCGATAAAGCTGGAAGTCCCGCTCTCGCTCGCCGAACGGAATATCTTTGCGACGTTCAACAATCGGAAGATACGCGTCCAGATACCCCTGCCCAACGGCCTGAATAAAGCGGAAGCCGTAATCGAAATCGGGCTTATTCAAATCGTCGAAGAATAAGCCGCCGATACCGCGCTGCTCATTGCGGTGTTTGATAAAGAAGTAGTCGTCACACCATTTTTTGTAGCGGGGGAAAACGTCGTCACCAAACGGCTGACACAGGTCATACGCCGTGCGATGCCAGTGCACCGCATCCTCTTCAAAGCCGTAGTAAGGCGTTAAGTCGAAGCCGCCGCCAAACCACCAGACCGGATCGGAGCCCGGTTTTTCAGCAATAAAGAAGCGCACGTTGGCATGGCTGGTCGGCACATAAGGATTGTTCGGGTGTACTACCAGCGAAACGCCCATGGCCTGAAAACTTCTGCCCGCCAGTTCCGGGCGGTGGGCCGTGGCCGATGCCGGCATGGCGTCGCCGTGAACGTGAGAAAAGTTAACGCCTGCCTGTTCAAACACCGCGCCGCCGCGCAGAACCCGACTGCGCCCGCCGCCGCCGCCTTCTCGCTGCCAGTTGTCTTCCTGGAAGACGGCGCCATCAAGGGCGGAAAGCTGCTGACATATAGTGTCCTGCAGGGAGAGCAGGAATTGTTTTACGGCGTGGATATCGGGCTCAGTCATAAAAATTAACGCTTCTTACCGTGGACTTTATGGTTATCAAACCAGTTGAAATAGCTCATCACGCCGGAGGCAATGGCGGTGGCAATTTTCTGGCGGAAGGCGGTAGTGCCGAGTAGCTTTTCTTCGCCCGGGTTGGTGATAAACGACGTTTCTACCAGCACGGACGGAATAGACGGCGACTTCAGCACCACAAAGGCGGCCTGTTCGGTGTTGCGGCTGTGCAGCTTATGCACCGGCTTAATCTGTTTCAGAATATGCGAGCCGAGCGTGAGGCTGTTTTTGATGGTGTCGGTCTGCACTAAATCGAACAGCACCTGCTGCAGGTAGTGGTCTTTGTCTTTAACTTTGCTGCCCGCGACGTCATCCGCGGCGTTCTCTCTGTCCGAAAGATATTTCGCCATGGCGCTACTTGCGCCGCGGTTGGAAAGGGCGAATACCGAAGCGCCTGCCGCTGTTGGGCTGGTGAAACCGTCTGCGTGGATCGACATAAACAGATCTGCGCCGTGCTGGTGAGCTATTTCAACGCGATCGTACAGAGGAATAAATTCGTCCGTTGTGCGGGTCAGCCTTGCGTCGATCCCCTTGCTGCGCAGGATGCTGCGCACATTTTTAGCAATGGCCAGGACCACATGCTTTTCTTTCGACCCGTTGTGGCCGATAGCGCCGGTATCAATCCCGCCGTGGCCCGGGTCGAGCATAACGATGCGCTTTGCCCCGGATTTTTTAGCCACTTTGCTGTGGGAATTAGAGGTTTTAAGCGATGTGGCCTCTTCCTTTGCCAGCGCTTTGTTCATGCCGGTTAGCGTCAACGCCGCTAAACCTGTGAGCAGGACCTGGCGGCGCGTCGTAAGTTGCTTTAGCGATTTAATTTTGCTCATGCGGATGAATTATTTATCTTATGGAGTCCAGATGGGAAGTTATAACGTATCGGCATCATGCAAACGACACTCTGGCGTCAGAAATGTATATCCATTCGTTTCATTTCGTGACTGGTCGGAGATTATGCCATTTTTTTCGCGCTTTTGCGGCAGTTATTGGCTTAACGGACGATTAACGCCATAATCAAACTTTTACGGCTTAAGGTGGCTAATACCATGGAAATTCGCGTTTTTCGCCAGGAAGATTTCGAAGAGGTCATTACCCTTTGGGAGCGCTGCGATTTACTGCGCCCATGGAATGACCCGGAAATGGACATTGAACGTAAGTTGCACCACGATGCGGACCTGTTTTTAGTCGCTGAGGTGGGCGGTGAGATCGTCGGTTCGTTGATGGGCGGCTATGACGGCCATCGGGGGTCAGCCTATTACCTGGGCGTGCACCCGGAGTTTCGGGGCCGTGGCATTGCTAACGCCTTGCTGAACCGGCTGGAAAAGAAGCTGATTGCCCGCGGCTGCCCGAAGATTCATATCATGGTGCGCGAAGAGAACGATCTGGTTATCGGCCTCTATGAAAAGCTCGATTACGAGCACCAGGACACCATTTTGCTCGGCAAGCGGCTGATAGAAGATCAGGAATATTAATTTTCAAATGTGTCTATGCCATGTATTTGCCTGCTGATTATGATTCACAGGGCAATTTAAAAGCACCGCTGCTGTTCTGGGCGGTGTTGTTGTTACAGGCCCGCACCTGGGGTTTGCTGGTGCTGGCGGGGGCCTCTCGCCAGCAGGGCGATGCGCTGCTGGGCCTGTTTTATCCCGATCGAGATAATTTCTGGCTGGGGCTGATCCCCGGTATTCCTGCCGCGCTGGCCTTTTTGCTCAGCGGGCGGCGCCATCTTTGGCCTCGATTCTGGCGGGCGTTTCGCTGGGTCTTGATTGCGGCTCAGGTCGGACTGCTGGTGTGGCAGGTTGTACTGCTAACCGGTGACGAAACGCTGTCCGGCACCACCATTGTTTTGCTGACGGCCGATCTGTTCGCGCTTTGGTGGCTGGTGGCTAACCGCCGGCTGCGGGATTACTTTGCCCTGAAAAACGAGTTAAGCGGCACTTTTTGACATCCCCGTACTCCAAAGGCCGTTACCATTTTTTGAAAAGGAATGATCAATGAAATCTCTGCGCCTGATGCTGTTAGGCCTGCCGCTGGTTCTGAGCGGGTGTTCCACGCTTTCTTCCGTTAACTGGTCTGCCGCTTATCCGTGGAACTGGTTTGGCTCTTCCGTTGAGGTGAGCGAGCAGGGCGTGGGAAAACTGACCTCTGCCAGCGCAATGGATGAGAAGACCGTGAGCGAGGGATTGAATGACAATTATCGCCTGCGCAGCGGCATGAAAACCGAAAACGGCACCATTGTGCGCTACTTTGAGGCGATGAAGGACAAAGACGTGAAGCTGGTGGTGAACGGTGAAAAAGGCACCGTGAGCCGCGTGGATGTGATGGATAATGACATTAAAACCGCCAGCGGGGTGAAGATTGGCACGCCTTTCAGCGATCTGTATGACAAGGCGTTTGGGGTCTGTGAAAAAGGCACCGGCGACGATGCGGAAAGCGTTATCTGTCAGGCGCCGAACAGCCAGCACATCAGCTACCTGTTTAAAGGCGAGTGGCACGGGCCGGAAGGGCTGATGCCGTCGGATGATACGCTAAAGAAATGGACGCTTAACAAAATTATCTGGCGTCGATAAAATCTGCGCCAGGTTTGCGCCGCCGCAAGTCGGCGTGAATGAATCAGGTTAGAATAGCCCGATAAATGCCACCTCCGGTGGTACGTAACTATGATGCCACCCTGGGTGGCATTTTTTCAGGAGGAATCATGTCTCGGGTTCAAAGCGGCATTCTGCCGGAACATTGTCGTGCCGCCGTTTGGTTGGAAGCTTCTGTCCAGGGCGACTTCAGCGCGATTAGCGCAGGGTGCAAAACCTTTATTGAGGCGTTGAACGCTTTCCAGGAAAAATTCCCTGACGCGATGCTGGGGGCAACCGTCGGCTTCGGGTACGATCTGTGGCGCGACCTCAGCAAGGGCGAAGGTGCTGCCGAGCTGAAAAACTTTACGCCATTAGGTAAAGGCCTGGCGCCTGCAACCCAGCACGATGTGATGATCCACATTCTTTCTCTGCGCCATGACGTCAACTTCTCCGTGGCTCAGGCTGCGCTGGCTGCGTTTGGCGATGCGCTTAAAATTGAAGAAGAAATTCACGGCTTCCGCTGGGTGGAAGAGCGCGATCTCAGCGGCTTCGTTGATGGAACGGAAAACCCGCAGGGCGAGGAGAATCGGCGCCAGGTGGCGGTTATCAATGAAGGCGTGGATGCGGGCGGCAGCTACGTGCTGGTACAGCGCTGGGAACACAACCTCAAGCAGCTTAACCGCCTGAGCGTTCACGACCAGGAGATGATCTTCGGCCGTACCAAACAGGAAAACGAAGAGATTGACGGCGAAGCACGGCCGGCAACGTCTCACCTGAGCCGGGTCGATCTGAAAGAAGACGGCAAGGGGCTGAAGATTGTGCGTCAGAGCCTGCCTTACGGCACCGCCAGCGGCGTTCACGGTCTCTATTTCATCGCCTATTGCGCGCGTTTGCATAACATTGAGCAGCAACTGCTGAGCATGTTTGGCGACACCGACGGTAAACGTGACGGTATGCTGCGCTTCACTAAGCCGGTCACCGGCGGCTATTACTTCGCGCCGTCGCTCGATAAATTACTGAGCCTGTAATCTCCCCCGGCGTAGCGTTTGCTACGCCGTTTTCTTATATCCCTTTCTTCTTGTAAATCGCCAAACGGTATATAAAAGCGTTACAGCTTTATCGCTCGTTATAAATACACTGACTGTCATGACATTTATGGCATTCATCACATTTATAAGGGCGAAGCATGGCAATCAGGTCTGTTAAAAAAGTATGGAACGCGCTCGCTGTCTCTTTGCTGCTGGCAGGCTCTGCCCATGCAACAGAGCTGCTGAATAGCTCTTATGATGTGTCCCGTGAGCTGTTTGCCGCACTGAATCCGCCGTTTGAAAAACAGTGGGCGCAGGAGAATAACGGCGACAAACTGACGATAAAACAATCTCATGCCGGGTCATCAAAACAGGCGCTGGCAATTTTACAGGGCTTAAAAGCTGACGTTGTAACTTATAACCAGGTGACCGATGTGCAGATCCTGCACGATAAAGGCAACCTGATCCCGGCAGACTGGCAGAGCCGTCTGGGGAACAACAGCTCACCTTTCTATTCCACCATGGCTTTCCTGGTGCGCAAGGGCAATCCGAAGAACATCCACGACTGGAGCGACCTGGTGCGCCCGGACGTGAAGCTCATTTTCCCAAATCCGAAAACCTCGGGCAACGCCCGCTATACCTATCTGGCGGCCTGGGGCGCGGCAGACAAAGCTGACGGCGGCGATAAAGCCAAAACCGAGCAATTCATGACGCAATTTCTGAAAAACGTCGAGGTGTTCGATACGGGCGGCCGCGGGGCGACAACGTCATTTGTCGAACGTGGGCTGGGCGACGTGCTGATCTCTTTCGAGTCAGAAGTGAATAACATCCGTAACCAGTACGCTAAAGACGGTTATGAAGTGGTGGTGCCGAAGGTCAACATTCTGGCCGAATTCCCCGTCGCATGGGTGGATAAAAACGTGAAGGCCAACGGCACGGAGAAAGCAGCCAAAGCCTATCTGAACTATCTCTACAGCCCTCAGGCGCAGACGATCATCACTGATTACTACTACCGCGTGAATAACCCGCAGGTGATGGACAAGCTGAAAGACAAATTCCCGCAGACCGAACTGTTCCGCGTTGAAGATGCATTCGGCGGCTGGCCTGAAGTGATGAAAACGCATTTTGCGACCGGCGGGGAGCTGGATAAGCTGTTAGCGGCGGGGCGTAGTTGATGTTTGCCAGCCGTTCAAAACGCGTGTTGCCGGGGTTTACGCTTAGCCTCGGCACCAGCCTGCTGTTTGTTTGCCTGATTCTGCTGCTGCCGCTCAGCGCGCTGGTCATGCAGCTTGCACAAATGTCGTTCTCCCAGTACTGGGACGTTATCACCAACCCGCAGGTGGTTGCGGCCTATAAAGTCACGCTGCTTTCCGCCGCGCTGGCCTCGGTGTTTAACGGTGTGTTTGGTTTATTAATGGCGTGGATCCTGACTCGCTACCAGTTTCCGGGCCGTAGCCTGCTTGATGCGCTGATGGATTTACCTTTTGCGCTGCCCACTGCGGTGGCGGGTTTAACCCTCGCCGGGCTGTTCTCCGTAAACGGTTGGTACGGCGAGTGGCTGGCGCAGTTTGGCATTAAAGTGACCTATACCTGGCTGGGGATCGCGGTGGCGATGGCGTTTACCAGTATTCCGTTTGTGGTGCGGACCGTGCAGCCCGTGCTGGAAGAGCTGGGGCCAGAGTACGAAGAAGCCGCAGAAACGCTCGGCGCTACCCGCTGGCAGAGCTTTCGCCGCGTGGTGCTGCCGGAGCTTTCTCCGGCGCTGATGGCGGGTGTGGCGCTCTCCTTCACCCGTAGCCTGGGTGAGTTTGGCGCAGTTATATTCATCGCCGGGAACATCGCCTGGAAGACGGAAGTCACCTCGCTGATGATCTTCGTGCGCCTGCAGGAATTTGATTACCCGGCGGCCAGCGCCATTGCGTCAGTGATTCTGGCGGCGTCGCTGCTTCTGCTGTTCACCATTAATACGCTGCAGAGTCGCTTTGGTCGACGCGTGGTAGGTCACTGATGACGGACGTAACCGCTTTGAAAAGCTATAACCGTCCCCGCATTAACTGGGGAAAATGGACGCTGATCGCCATCGGCGTGCTGGTCTCTTTCTTGATTCTGGTGGTGCCGGTCGCCTCTATCTTTGCTGAGGCCTTTTCCAAAGGGCTGATGCCTGCGCTGCAAAATATCGCCAACCCGGACATGCTGCACGCCATCTGGCTGACGGTGATGATTGCGCTGATTACCGTGCCGGTGAACCTGGTGTTCGGTACGCTGCTGGCCTGGCTGGTGACGCGCTTTAACTTCCCTGGCCGCCAGCTGTTGCTGACGCTGCTGGATATTCCGTTTGCCGTTTCCCCGGTTGTTGCGGGGCTGGTTTACCTGCTGTTTTATGGCTCTAACGGCCCGCTGGCGGGGTTCCTGGACGCCCATAACCTGCAAATCATGTTTGCCTGGCCGGGGATGGTACTGGTGACTATCTTCGTGACCTGCCCGTTTGTGGTACGTGAACTGGTGCCGGTGATGTTGAGCCAGGGCAGCCAGGAGGATGAAGCCGCGATTTTACTGGGCGCTTCCGGCTGGCAGATGTTCCGCCGCGTGACGCTGCCCAATATCCGCTGGGCGCTGCTTTATGGCGTGGTGCTGACCAACGCCCGAGCCATCGGTGAATTTGGTGCGGTGTCGGTGGTGTCTGGTTCGATTCGCGGTGAGACCTTCTCACTGCCGTTACAGATTGAGTTACTGCAGCAGGATTACAACACCGTCGGCTCGTTTACCGCTGCCGCTTTGTTGACCCTGATGGCAGTGCTGACCTTGTTCTTAAAGAGTGCGGTGCAGTGGCGCCTGAATAATCAGGAAAAGCGCCTGAAGCAGGAGGAAAATCATGAGCATTGATATTGCCAATATTAAGAAGTCATTTGGACGCACCCAGGTGCTGAACGATATCTCGCTGGATATCCCTTCTGGTCAGATGGTGGCGCTGCTCGGGCCGTCCGGCTCCGGTAAAACCACGCTGCTGCGTATCATTGCCGGGCTGGAGCATCAGAACAGCGGGCATATTAGCTTCCACGGTACCGATGTCAGCCGTATGCATGCCCGTGACCGCAAAGTCGGCTTTGTGTTTCAGCACTATGCGCTGTTCCGCCACATGTCGGTATTTGACAACATTGCCTTTGGCTTAACGGTGCTGCCGCGTCGCGAACGCCCATCTGCCGCCGCGATCAAACAGAAAGTGACGAAACTGCTGGAGATGGTGCAGCTTTCCCATCTTGCTGACCGCTACCCGGCGCAGCTGTCTGGCGGGCAAAAGCAGCGTGTTGCCCTGGCGCGTGCGCTGGCGGTGGAGCCGCAAATCCTGTTACTGGACGAACCCTTTGGCGCCCTGGATGCTCAGGTCCGAAAAGAGCTGCGCCGCTGGCTGCGTGAGCTGCACGAAGAGTTAAAGTTCACCAGCGTGTTTGTGACTCACGATCAGGAAGAGGCGATGGAAGTTGCCGACCGCGTGGTGGTGATGAGCCAGGGCAATATTGAGCAAGTCGATACGCCTGATCAGGTCTGGCGTGAGCCCGCGACCCGCTTCGTACTGGAGTTCCTCGGCGAGGTTAATCGCCTGAAGGGCGTGATTCGAGGGAGCCAGTTCCACGTCGGCGCCCACCGCTGGCCGCTGGGGTTCACTCCGGCGCACCAGGGGGAAGTTGATTTGTTCCTGCGGCCGTGGGAAGTGGACGTCAGCCGCCGCACGAATCTTGATTCACCTCTGCCGGTGCAGGTGCTGGAAGTCAGCCCACGCGGACATTACATGCAGCTAGTCGTACAGCCGCTGGGCTGGTATGACGAACCGCTAACGGTGGTTTTGAAGGAGCAGCAAATTCCGCAGCGCGGCGAGCGCCTGTTTGTGGGATTACAAAACGCGCGCCTGTACGAAGGGGCCAACCGTATTCAGGGTGTAGACCTGGCGCAGTCTGCCTGATAATTTACCCCGACAGGACACGCACTAGCGGCCCACTGAGGCCGCTTTTTCATTTATTGCGGGCAGGCAAGTGATCACTTTAGAAAGCACAATTGGCAATACCCCTCTGGTTCGGCTGCAGCGCAGCGGGCTGACGAACGGCAGCGAAATTTGGGTCAAGCTCGAGGGCAACAACCCTGCTGGCTCGGTAAAAGACCGCGCGGCGCTGTCGATGATTGTTCAGGCGGAAAAGCGCGGGGAAATTCAACCCGGCGATACGCTGATTGAGGCAACCAGCGGCAATACCGGCATTGCGCTGGCGATGATTGCCGCGCTCAAAGGCTACCGCATGAAGCTGCTGATGCCGGACAACATGAGTATGGAGCGCAAGGCGGCGATGCAGGCCTATGGCGCCGAGCTGATTCTGGTCAGCAAAGCACAGGGCATGGAGGGCGCGCGTGAGCTGGCTCAGCAAATGGCCGATCGCGGCGAAGGTAAAATCCTCGACCAGTTTAATAACCCGGATAACCCGCTGGCGCATTACACGACTACCGGGCCAGAGATCTGGCGCCAGACCGAAGGGCGAATCACGCACTTTGTTTCCAGCATGGGCACCACGGGCACGATTACCGGCGTGAGCCGCTTTATGCGCGAGCAAAGCAGGCCGGTGAAAATTGTCGGGCTACAGCCGGAAGAGGGCAGCAGCATTCCGGGCATCCGCCGCTGGCCAGAAGAGTGGTTGCCGAAGATCTTCAACCCGACGCTGGTGGATGAGGTCATCGATATGGCGCAGACGGAAGCCGAGCAGACTATGCGCCGCCTGGCGATTGAAGAGGGGATTTTCTGCGGCGTGAGCTCCGGCGGGGCGGTGGCAGGTGCGCTGCGCGTAGCCAAAGCGAACCCTGGTTCCGTGGTGGTGGCTATTATTTGTGACAGAGGCGATCGCTATCTTTCTACCGGCGTGTTCGGGGAAGAGAGTTACGTTCAGGGCGCGGGGATCTGATGCTGTAAGCCAGGAAAAGGTCGCCTGAGGCGATCTTTTCCTGATAGCCGGCTACTTCACAACCGGGTTTTTATGCAGGCTCAATGCCTTCATAAACGCATCATCAAGCTGCAAATGCTGTTTTACCAGCTCAGGCGGCGTGCTGGCCAGCCACTGGTTGAGCGAAATATCCGCGTAATAGTCGCTTTTAAACAGCTCGAGGAAGCGCAGGGTCGTGGAGCCGGTGTTCTCGATATAGTGGCCCATAGCAAAGGGGACGTAGCCCACATCACCGGCGCGATAATCGAATGTTCTGGCCTGGCCCGAAGAGGCGAACACGCCCATTCTGCCTTCCCCTTCAAGATAGTACTGCCATTCATCGTTATTCGGGTGCCAGTGAAGTTCACGCAGCCCGCCGGGCTCTATTTCCACCAGCGCTGCCGCGATAGTTTTCGACACCGGGAAATTAGATGAATCGGTTATTCTGACGGTGCCGCCGGGAGCTTTGATGGGATCCTGCGCCAGCATATGGTGGGTGAAATTAATCTCTGATTTAGCCGCGCCATTAATACTGTCTGAGGTAAGGCTGCCCGGAACTGTACCCGCAAAAATATATTCATCGGCAGGTGAAGGCAGTTTTGAAAATGTGGAAACGGGAACCTGGAAGTTTTTCGCCAGTATCTCCGGTGGAATATGTTTAAACCAGTCGGATAACAGGAATGTACTGTCTTCATCAAATCCACCGTCGTCAAAGGCCAAAAGAAATTCACAGCCGTCAGGCCCGATACCTTGAATGGAGTGAGGAATACCCGGCGGGAAATACCATAAATCACCGACGCCAATATCGTCCACAAACCAGCCACCTTTTGCATCGAACGCCGTCACCCGCGCGTTGCCGTAGGTCATATAGGCCCATTCACCCTCTTTATGCCAGTGAAGTTCCCGGATGCCTCCGGCGTTCAGGCGCATGTCTACGCCGGCGATAGTGGTGGAAATGCCCAGCTCCCGCTTGGTGACCTGTCGGGTCCAGCCGCCGGTGCCTTTTCTGACATGGGCGTCGCTGAAGGAATAGCGCAGATTTGGCAGCGTGCCGCTGTCGGTAGAAGGAGGATTGACGATATCAGGGTTTTCAGCTTCCCGGATGGGGTCATGAGGGCCGGGATCTCGTACGCTTGCCGGGTAGGATTTTACTTTGTCATCGTGGGCATGGGCCTGCCCTGTCGCTAATACAACGGTGCCGCCTGCGGCAAAGGCCATGAAGCTTCTTCTGGATATATCTTTCATATAATCGCTTCCTTATATTCATGCAGAGTGAGGTTTATTCTCCGGAAGGAAATTTTGTTATAGGTGACGTTATGAGATTTGACCTGATCAAATTGTAAAATTGACTGGAGGAGATAATGTAAATAAAGGGCGTTGAGGATATATTCTTGACGGCTAAGGGGCGAATTGTTGATGGAGTGTTTAAGTGAGCGTTATTGATAAATGGCTAACCAGCACTAATCGGTAATAATGTTTTATTCATCACTCGGTTTATATATTTTAAAAAATGTAACGTCAGAAAGAAAATATTACTTTTGCCGTTGATTCGATAAATTTGAATGATGGCAGCTGCATACCTGTTATTGCCTGAATAAAGAAGCCGGTACTTACCCTGGTTGTGCTGCCCGGGTCTGGCTATAATGGCCGCTCAGCAATTCAGACCTCAGCGGTCTGGCGGGCAAGGGGAAAAAATGAGTCAGGATAACGATATTCAGTCGGTATTGTTTCAGGATGCAGGCAGGGCGTTACAGGCAGATATTGTGGCGGTACAGTCCCAGGTGGTGTACGGCAGCGTCGGTAACAGTATCGCGGTACCGGCTATTCAGCAGCATGGCTGGCGGGTCATGGCCGTTCCTACGGTGTTGTTCAGCAATACGCCGCACTACGATACGTTTTATGGCGGCGTGATCCCGGCCGACTGGTTTAGCGGTTATCTGCGAGCGCTCGAAGAACGCGATGCGTTACGCGAACTGAAGGCGGTGACGACAGGGTATATGGGCAGCGCGGAACAAATCCAGCTGCTGGCAGAATGGCTGCGCCAAAGGCGTGAAAGCCATCCTGAGCTGTTGATTCTTGTCGATCCGGTGATGGGGGACACTGACAGCGGTATTTACGTCAAGGCCGGTATTCCTGAAGCCTATCGCACGGCGCTGCTGCCCCATGCACAGGGGATAACGCCCAATCTCTTTGAACTGCATATCCTGACCGGGATGCCCTGCGATACGCTGGAGCAGGCCGTGATGGCCGCCCGAAGCCTTCTCTCAGACACGTTACGCTGGGTGGTAATAACCAGCGCGCCGGGAAACAGCGTTGATACGATTTCTGTGGTGACCGTGACCGCAAATGAGGTCGATGTGACCAGCCATGCGCGCGTAGTGACCGACCTGAAAGGAACCGGGGATTTGTTCTGCGCCGAGCTGGTAAGCCGAATTCTCGAAGGCAAGCCGGTGGCGATTGCCGCGGGAGAAGCTGCGCACCGGGTGTTTGAAGTGATGATCTGGACTCAGGCGCAGCAGTCAGATGAGCTGATTCTACCTCGCTGAATAGCGGCCAATAAAAAAGGCACCCAAAGGTGCCTTTTTCTCTGCATGAATCTTACTTCTTGATGCGGATAACCGGGGTTTCGCCCACGGTCACGCTACCCGTCAGTTTGATCAGCTCTTTGATTTCGTCCATGTTGGAGATAACAACCGGAGTCAGGGTAGACTTGGCTTTCTCTTCCAGCAGCGGCAGGTCGAACTCAATAACCACGTCGCCTTTCTTCACGCGCTGGCCTTCTTCCGCGATGCGCTTGAAGCCTTCGCCTTTCAGCTCAACGGTGTCGATACCAAAGTGAACAAACAGCTCAATGCCGCTATCGGATTCGATAGAGAAGGCATGGTTGGTTTCGAAGATTTTACCGATGGTGCCGTCAACCGGAGCAACCATTTTGTTGCCGGTTGGTTTGATAGCGATCCCATCACCAACGATTTTTTCAGCAAACACGACGTCCGGCACGTCTTCAATGTTAACAATTTCGCCAGACAGTGGAGCAACGATCTCAATGGTTCCGGTGTCGCTATTGCCTTTGTCACCGAACAGTTTACTAAATAACCCCATTAGCCTTCTCTCCTAAGCAGTAATTTGGGCAGCATCTCGTGAATTAGCAGATTGTTTTTTCTTCAATGAACTTGTTAACCAGCGTCATTAACTCGTCCGTTGTCGGTTGAGCAAGAGCCTGCTCTGCTAACACTTTCGCATCTTCGAAGTTCGTGTTACGAATAATCTTCTTGATACGTGGGATAGAAATGGCGCTCATACTGAATTCGTCCAGGCCCATCCCTAGCAACAGAAGTGTAGCACGTTCGTCGCCCGCAAGCTCACCACACATACCGGTCCATTTACCTTCTGCATGAGAAGCATCAATAACTTGCTTAATCAGAGTCAGTACGGACGGTGACATCGGCTGGTAAAGATGTGAAATCATATCATTACCGCGGTCAACTGCCAGGGTGTACTGAGTTAAATCGTTGGTGCCGATGCTGAAGAAGTCGACTTCTTTGGCCAGATGACGAGCAATCGTCGCGGCTGCAGGGGTTTCGACCATCACACCGATTTCGATAGATTCATCGAACGCTTTGCCTTCGTCACGCAGTTCCTGCTTGAAGATCTCAATTTCTTTTCTCAGTGCACGCACTTCTTCAACGGAGATGATCATCGGGAACATGATGCGCAGCTTGCCAAAAGCAGAGGCGCGAAGAATGGCGCGAACCTGGTCACGCAGGATCTCTTTGCGATCCATGGCGATACGAATGGCACGCCAGCCCAGGAACGGGTTCTCTTCTTTAGGGAAGTTCATGTACGGCAGCTCTTTGTCGCCGCCGATGTCCATGGTACGGACGATAACCGCCTGGGAGCCACAGGCTTCAGCCACGGCTTTGTAGGCAGCAAACTGCTCTTCTTCAGTTGGCAGTGAGTCACGATCCATAAACAGGAATTCGGTACGGTACAGACCTACACCTTCTGCGCCGTTACGCTCAGCGCCGTCGATGTCACGAACGGTACCAATGTTGGCACACACTTCGACCTGGTGACCGTCGAGGGTGATAGCTGGCAGATCTTTCAGCTTAGCCAGCTCTGCTTTTTCAGAGGCAACCTGCTGTTGAACGGCGCGCAGCTCTTCGATCTGTTCGTTGGTTGGGTTAACGTAAACTTTGTTGTTAACCGCATCGAGGATCAGATAGTCGTCGTTTTTCACGTCGGAGGTCACGCTACCGGTGCCCACAATCGCTGGCAGCTCAAGGGAGCGGGCCATGATGGAGGTGTGGGAGGTGCGTCCGCCGATGTCGGTGATGAAACCCAGCACCTTTTTCAGGTTCAGCTGTGCGGTTTCAGACGGCGTCAGATCTTTGGCAACCAGGATAACTTCATCCTTAATTGCGCTTAAATCGATAATGTTCAGGCCGAGAATGTTCTGCAACAGACGTTTACCGATATCACGCACGTCAGCCGCACGCTCTTTCAGGTATTCGTCATCCAGCTCTTCCAGAGCTGTTGCCTGGCCTTCAATCACTTCGTATGCCGCAGCATCTGCAGTGACCAGCTTGTCTTTGATAAGGGCTATGATTTCCTGCTCGAGCTCTTCGTCTTCCAGCAACATAATGTGGCCTTCGAAGATAGCTTCCTTTTCTTCACCGAAGGTCTCGCCAGCTTTAATTTTGATCGCTTCTAACTGCTCGGATGCTTTGGCGCGCCCGCTGAGGAAACGTTCAACTTCCTGCTCAACTTTGTCGGCAGAAATTTTCTTCCGGTCGATGACAATTTCATCTTCTTTCAGCAAAAGTGCTTTGCCGAAAGCGATACCCGGGGATGCTAAAATGCCTGAAATCATAACCCTACCTTACTTGTGACTGATATTTACGAAGAACCCAGAACTTACTCGAGTTCAGCCATCAGTTTTACTAAATGCTCAACGGCTTTCTGCTCATCTTCACCTTCGGCGGAGAGAGTCACTACGGTACCCTGAGTCAGGCCCAGAGTTTGCAGTTTGAACAGGCTCTTAGCGCTGGCGCTTTTGCCGTTGGAAGTCACAGTGATTTCGGAAGTGAAGCCTTTAGCTTCTTTAACAAACTGAGCAGCAGGGCGGGTATGCAGACCGTTCGGAGCGGTAATAGTTACTTCTTGCTGGAACATTGTATTTCCCCAACTTATAGGTTTAGTGTTGTGGAACTAAAGTCTAGCCTGGCGGCCACACTTTAGCCTGTAACGTTAGCGCCATCGTAAGATGAAACGAGGCACTGGATGCATGGGAACCGTGAAAAAAACGCCAACAGCGTTTCACAGATTCTTCATCATTATGCCGTGAAAAGCAGATAGGCACCAAATCGTTAAATCGATTCAGCAGGTGCATCTCACAGCTTGATTAATTTCGCGCATCAAAATAATTGCTGGTTAAATACCAGACCTGCGGGGGTAAGCGCAATGCCGATGAGGGTGAAAGTTTGATGTATGCCACAAAAAAGCACCCTCGCGGGTGCTTTTTTAAGCATATATCAAATACTGGCATTACTGTTGCAGTTCTTTCTCAGTGAACAGATCGGCAAACAAAGCAGTACTCAAATAGCGCTCCCCGGAGGACGGAAGGATAACCACAATATTCTTATTGGTAAAGGCTTCGTCTTCCTGAAGTTTTAGCGCAGCGGCAACGGCGGCGCCGGAGGAGATCCCCGCGAGGATCCCTTCTTCGTCCATCAGGCGGCGAGCGGTAGCAATGGCTTCATCGTTGCTGATGGTAACCACTTTGTCGATAAGTTTAAGGTCGAGGTTGCCAGGGATAAAACCGGCCCCGATGCCCTGAATTTTATGCGGCCCAGGCTTCAGCTCTTCACCCGCCAGCGCCTGGGTAATGACCGGGGAATCCGTCGGCTCTACAGCCACGCTAATCAGCGAGGTTTTACCTTTGGTGTTCTTGATGTAGCGGCTCACGCCCGTCAGCGTACCACCGGTACCGACGCCGGCGATAAACACATCCACTTCACCGTCGGTATCTTCCCAGATTTCCGGGCCGGTGGTTTTTTCGTGAATTTCCGGGTTAGCTGGGTTGCTGAACTGCTGAAGCAGCAGGTATTTAGCCGGATCGCTGGCGACAATATCTTCGGCTTTCTGGATGGCGCCTTTCATGCCTTTAGCGCCTTCGGTCAGCACCAGGTTTGCGCCCAGCGCTTTTAACAGCTTACGGCGTTCAATGCTCATGGTTTCCGGCATGGTCAGCGTGAGCTTGTAACCGCGCGCTGCCGCAACGTAGGCCAGAGCGATACCGGTGTTACCACTGGTAGGTTCGACTAACTCCACGCCAGGTTTCAGCACGCCGCGTTTTTCGGCATCCCAAATCATGTTGGCACCAATACGGCATTTGACGCTAAAGCTTGGGTTACGGGACTCCACCTTAGCCAGAATGCGTCCGTTGCCGATACGGTTCAGGCGAACCAGCGGCGTATGGCCGATTGTCAGGGAGTTGTCTTCATAAATTTTGCTCATGGCTCGTCCTTAACTGTCTGAATTTTGGGATACCGGTTCAGCATACCCGCTCAGGAAATATGCGGAAGTAAGGAAATAGCATATCTATATGTGGAAGGGAAATAAGCCAATGCAACATGGAATAAGCAATGGCATAAGCGGCTTCCCCTTCCCGAGGATGTTACTTCCACATGGCGTGTTTTGCCCGGTAGCAGTCCACCCACATGGCTGTCGCGCCGCAGACGGCAACCGGCATGATAAACAGGTTCAGGACAGGGATTAGCGTGAACAGGCTCACCAGCGCACCAAACTGCATGTTGACTATCTTTTTCTCTCGAAGCGCTATGCGCATCTGTTTGAACGGCACCTTATGGTTATCAAAAGGGTAGTCGCAGTATTGAATAGCCAGCATCCAGGCGCTGAACAGGAACCACAATACCGGGGCGAGGGTTTGACCAATACCGGGAATAAAGTAAAGCAGGAGCAGGACTACCGCGCGCGGCAGATACCAGGCCAGCTTTTGCCACTCGCGCTTCATGATGCGCGGCAGATCTTTCATTATGTCGAGCACGCCCGTATCCGGAGGCGTGCCCCCCGTGAGGCGAGCCTCAAGCTGCTCAGCCAGCAGACCGCTAAACGGTGCGGCAATCAGGTTCGCGATTGTCGAAAAGAAGTAGCCAAACACCAATAGCACAGAGAGCGTTACCAGCGGCCAGAGCACGTAACTCAGCCATTGGAGCCAGTCCGGGACGTGGCCCATCATCGCCGGGATCCAGACGTCAAGGCGCGTGAACAGCCACCAAAAAGCGCCGCCGAGCAAGATGATATTGACCAGCAGTGGCAACAGAACATAGCGCTTGATGCCCGGTTCGCGAACCAGTTTCCAGCCCTGGGAAAAATAATAAACGCCACTACGAGGCGTGGTTCCGGAAGATGAAACCATAATCTGAGCAGACTCCTTATCAGGTCAATGCAGTTAGCTGCTTCGCTATCATAACTGACTGCATTCAGAAAAACTCGCCAGGAATTGGTCGAAAAATCAGCAAAAAGGTGCGCTTAGGCTATCTTTATGGTGAGAAAACCGTGCTCGCACTTGCACTTGAGCAGATGGGCAAATACTCTTAGTGAGTAAATGTTTGCCGCGGTGGCAAGGTGTTAGAACAACAGAGAATATAATGATGCAGGATTTGCGTCTGATATTAATCATTGTTGGCGCAATCGCCATAATAGCCTTACTGGTACACGGTCTGTGGACCAGTCGTAAGGAACGCTCGTCCGTGTTCCGCGATCGCCCTTTGAAACGTATGAAGTCGAAGCGTGACGAATACGAAGAAGAGGACGATGAGGAAGAGGAAGGCGTCGGTGAAGTGCGCGTGCGTCGTACTACGCCTGTGCCGGAGTCTGCCTCCCGTGAAACGAGTGCGCCACGTCAGCCTCAGGCTCCTCAGCACAACTATGAGCCGCCGTATGCGTCAGCAGAACCTCGTCCTGCCCCGCAGCCGCGTCAGCCTGAGCCGGTCACCCCGCGCCACGTTGAGCCTGCTCCTCAGCATGTTGAACCCGTACGCCCTGTAGCGGCTCCTGCGCCAGCCCCGGCGGCAGTGCCTGAGCAACCGCCTGTTGCCCCAGTTCAGCCCGCGCCACAGTTCACTGCAGAACCTGCGCCAGAACCTGTCGTGGCTGAACCCGCCCCACAGCCTGCGCCGGTGAAGAAAGAGACGGTGATTGTCATGAACGTGGCCGCCCATGCGGGCACGATGCTGAACGGCGAATTGCTGTTAAACAGCATTCAGCAGGCCGGTTTCAAGTTTGGTGAGATGAATATTTTCCACCGCCATCTCAGCCCTGATGGCAGCGGTCCGGTACTGTTTAGCCTTGCGAACATGGTTAAACCTGGATCCTTCGATCCTGAGAATATGGCCGACTTCGCCACGCCGGGCGTGACCATCTTTATGCAGGTGCCGTCCTACGGCAACGCCGCACAAAACTTTAAGCTGATGCTGCAGTCTGCGCAGCACATCGCCGATGAGGTCGGTGGCGTGGTGCTCGACGATCAGCGTCGCATGATGACTCCGCAAAAACTGCGCGAGTACCAGGACAGGATCCGCGAGGTTGTTGAAGCCAACGCCTGAATCCTGGCCTGAATTTTCCTCCTAAACCCCCGCCTGTCGGGGGTTTTTTATCATTGATGGTGCGATATGGACTCAATCGAACAACAACTTAATCACCTGCGAACCACGCTTCGCCATCATGAATATCTGTACCATGTGCAGGATAATCCCGAAATTCCCGATGCGGAATATGACCGGCTGATGCGCGAACTCCGTGCGCTTGAAGAAGCGCACCCGGAACTCATTACCCAGGATTCACCGACCCAGCGAGTCGGGGCGGCGCCGCTGAGTGAGTTTACCCAGGTGCGGCATGAAGTGCCGATGCTATCCCTTGATAACGTTTTCGACGAAGCCAGCTACCTGGCGTTTAACAAACGCGTGCTGGACAGGCTGAAAAGCAGCGATGCCCTGACGTTTTGCTGTGAACTAAAACTGGATGGCCTGGCGGTAAGTCTCCTGTATGAAGACGGGGTTCTGGTGCGGGCCGCGACCCGAGGGGATGGCACAACGGGTGAAAACATCACTGCTAACGTCCGGACCATTCGCGCAATACCTCTCAAACTTCAGGGGGACAATATTCCTCGTCGTCTTGAAGTGCGGGGCGAAGTCTTCTTGCCGCAGGCAGGTTTCGAAAAAATTAACGAAGAGGCGCGCCGCACCGGCGGGAAAGTATTTGCTAACCCGCGCAATGCTGCGGCTGGTTCGCTGCGCCAGCTAGATCCCCGTATTACCGCTAAGCGCCCGCTGACCTTCTTCTGCTACGGCGTGGGGCTGCTGGAGGGCGGTGAACTGCCAGCCAGCCACATGGCGCGTTTGCAACAGTTTAAGGCCTGGGGATTGCCGGTCAGCGACCGCATTCGCCTGTGCAGCACGCCGGAAGAGGTGCTGGCGTTTTATCATCAGGTAGAAGCCGATCGCCCAACGCTGGGCTTCGATATTGACGGCGTGGTTATCAAAGTTGACTCGCTTGCGCTGCAGGAAACGCTGGGTTTTGTCGCGAGAGCGCCGCGCTGGGCCGTTGCGTTCAAGTTCCCGGCACAGGAACAGATGACCACGGTGCGTGACGTGGAGTTCCAGGTAGGACGTACTGGCGCAATCACGCCCGTAGCTCGCCTGGAGCCGGTGCAGGTCGCCGGGGTGCTGGTGAGTAATGCGACGTTGCACAACGCCGATGAAATAGAGCGTCTTGGCCTGCGCATAGGCGACAGAGTGGTTATCCGTCGGGCCGGGGATGTTATCCCGCAGGTTGTTGGCGTGGTGGAAACGGAGCGCCCGGAGAATACTCAGGAAATCATCTTCCCGACGCATTGCCCGGTTTGTGGTTCAGACGTTGAGCGAGTAGAAGGTGAGGCCGTCGCCCGCTGTACCGGGGGCCTGATTTGCGGTGCCCAGCGCAAAGAGGCGCTGAAACACTTTGTGTCCCGCCGGGCGATGGACGTTGACGGCATGGGAGACAAAATCATCGATCAACTGGTGGAAAAAGAGTATGTCGCCACCCCAGCCGATCTGTTTACGCTGTCGGCGGGCAAGCTCACCGGGCTGGATCGTATGGGGCCTAAATCTGCGCAAAACGTTGTTGATGCGTTGGAAAAAGCCAAAGAGACGACTTTTGCACGCTTCCTGTATGCCTTAGGCATCCGTGAAGTCGGAGAAGCCACCGCCGCAGGGCTGGCAGCGCACTTCGGTACGCTGGATGCGCTTATCTCGGCCAGCATTGAGGAACTGCAAAAAGTGCCGGATGTCGGCATTGTTGTGGCGACGCACACCTTTAACTTCTTTGCTGAAGAGAGCAACCGGGATGTTATCCGCCAGCTTACCGAAGAAGCCGGGGTTCACTGGCCCGCGCCTGTGGTTGTCAAAGCGGAAGAAATCGATAGCCCGTTTGCTGGAAAAACCGTGGTGCTTACCGGCTCGCTGAGTATTCTTTCCCGCGACGAAGCCAAAGACCGGCTGACGGCGCTGGGCGCAAAAGTAGCCGGCAGCGTGTCGAAAAAAACCGATCTGGTTATTGCCGGAGAAGCGGCGGGCTCCAAGCTTGTTAAGGCGCAGGAGCTGGGTATTACGGTTATCGATGAAGCGGAAATGATTCGTTTACTGGGTGACTAATGGACAAAGAACAGCTTATTGAGATAGCCAACACGGCGATGCCGTTTGGTAAATACAAAGGCCGGATGCTGATTGATTTACCGGAGGAGTATTTGCTGTGGTTTTCCCGCAAAGGGGAGTTTCCGGCGGGGCATCTCGGTGAGCTGATGGCTCTGACGCTGCTGATTAAAGTTGAAGGGCTGGACAACCTGGTCCGGCCCCTCAAGCGGCACTAGGTTCTGATGGCTGCAGTCTGCTTTTCACCGGCTGCAGCCGCTTTTCTTTGGTAACGCCGGGCCATACCGGCGCACACCATCAGCTGGATCTGGTGGAAGATCATCAGCGGCAGCACCATCATCCCTACGGCAGCGACCGGAAACAGAATGTTGGCCATGGGGATGCCGTTGGCCAGGCTCTTTTTCGACCCGCAGAAAACAATCGTAATTTCATCCGCTTTGCTAAAGCCAAAGCGCCGCGCCACAAAGATATTCACCGTTATCACAATGGCCAGCAGCACGAGGCTGGACACCACGATAAACAACAACGAACCAGCCCCAACCTTATGCCAGATGCCGTGCGTTACGGCTTCACTGAAGGCGGAATAGACCACCAGAAGAATGGAAGTCTGGTCGGTTTTGCCGATCCATTTCTTATTCTTCGCCACCCAGGCGCCAATCCAGGGCCGCATCAGGTGCCCGGCGACGAACGGCACCAAAAGTTGCAGCATAATACTGCCTACCTGGTGCAGGCTACCGCTTGCGCCCTGAACGTGCATGACCAGACCGACCAGCAACGGCGAAAGAAAAATGCCCAGCAGGCTTGAGGCAGAGGCCGAGCAGATAGCCGCCGCCACGTTGCCTCCGGCAATGGAGGTAAAGGCGATGGCCGACTGCACCGTGGCGGGCAAAATGCAGAGATAAAGGAAACCGCTGTAGAGCTCTGGGCTGACACTGACCGGTTTCCACCAGCTAAACAGCACGCCAAGAACCGGGAACAGGATGAATGTGCTGCACATCACCCACAGATGCAGCCGCCAGTGACTGCCGCCGGAGATCACCGCCTCGCGAGACAGTTTTGCGCCATGCATAAAGAACAACAGGGCGATGGCGGCGGTGGTCAGCCCTTCAAAGAAGCCGACAAAGCTGCCCTTCGCCGGGAAAAAAGAGGCCAGCAGCACGGTGCAAACCAGCGTCAAAGTAAAGGGGTCGACAATGCGGAGCAATTTCATAGCCATTCCTCAAAGGTGAAGGGCGCTATTGTGTTTCCGCTAATTTCAGAAATAAAATTGATTTATTAAATGCATTGATGAAGAAAATAGATGAATTATTCTTTGCGTCAGCTTCGCGTGTTCGTTGCGGTAGCCCATGCCGGCAGTTTCAGCCGGGCAGGGGAGAGCATTGGGCTGAGCCAGTCGGCCGTCAGCCACAGCCTGAAAGAGCTGGAGGCCGAGCTGGGTGTTAAGCTGCTTGACCGTACGACCCGGGAAGTGGTGCTCACCCCTGCGGGAGAGTTGCTGGCTCCTCGCCTGGAGCGGCTGCTGGAGGAGCTGACCACAACGCTGCTGGATGCGCGGGTGGTGGGGCATCAGCTTAGCGGCACGGTTCGTGTGGCTGCCAGCCAGACGTTATCCGCGCACCTCATGCCGCAATCTATCGCCGCCAGTGCAGAAGCTTATCCGAATATTCGATTTATGCTGCATGATGCTTCACAGCAGTGGGTTCTGCAGAGTATCCGCCAGGGGGAAGTTGATTTTGGCGTGGTTATCGACCCGGTGCAGGCCAGCGATCTGGAGTGTGAAACGGTGCTGTCTGAGCCTTTTCTCCTGCTGTGCCGCAGCGATCATCCGTTCGCTAAGGCGGAGCAGGTAGGCTGGTCCGCGCTGCAGGGCCAAAACCTGGTGCTGCAAGATTATGCCTCGGGCAGCCGGCCATTGATTGATGAGGCTTTTGTCCGCCAGGGGATCGAGGTGAACGTTGTTCAGCAGATTGGGCACCCCGCAACGCTGTATCCGATGGTAGAAGCGGGCATCGGCCTAAGCGTCTTGCCCGCGCTGGCGCTGCCTTTGCCTGAAGGGAGGCCGCTTACCGTCAAGCGGTTAACGCCGGTAATAAACCGACAGCTGATGCTGGTCAGGCGAAAGAACCGCTCGCTTTCTCGTGCGGCGGAAGCTATCTGGAAAGAGGTGCGGGAGCAGGCCAGGCTGTTAACCCTGGCCCGAATTGGCGATCCGCTCTTTATGGACGACTAGATATAAATATCGATCTGGTGGTCGTCGGAAGGCTTGTTCACGCCCGTGGCTTTGATCTGCTGCTGCTCTTGTTTTTGCTGGGCTTCTTCAGCCTGTTTGCGCTGAAGCTGGGCCAACTGAGTCTGCAGCATTTTAATCTCGGCCTGAAGGAGCTCGACTTGTTTTTTCTTCTCTTCAGGAGTGCGATCCTGCGTGATGGACGCTTCTTTGAGCTTGTTCGTCAGATCGCTAATTTTTTTCGTGATTTGAGCGATTTGCGCTGCGGTGCTGTTATCTGAGCTGCCGGAGGCGCTGCTGCCGCTGACATCACTAGACTGAATGCCTACCGGAGCGGAACTGCTGATGGTTGTCATTATAATGCCTTCAGAGTAATAGAATAGGTGAAGCCTATATCGGCCTGGTGGCGAAGAAGTTGAAGGTTTTTTCGAAAGGAATAAATCGCAGATAGCAAAAAGGCGCCTTTAGGGCGCCTTTCTACATTGGTGGGTCGTGCAGGATGACTCGCTGTGCTCGCCCTTCGGGCCGTCGCCGCAAACGGCTCCGTTGTCTCACTACGTTCGACTCGAACCTGCTGCATGCTCGAACCCTGCCCGAATCGCAGATAGCAAAAAGGCGCCTTTAGGGCGCCTTTCTACATTGGTGGGTCGTGCAGGATGACTCGCTGTGCTCGCCCTTCGGGCCGTCGTCGCAAACGGCTCCGTTGTCTCACTACGTTCGACTCGAACCTGCTGCAGGCTACTCGTCTCGTCCTGAGACTCACCCTTTGGGCCAACGTAGAACGTTGTTCAAAATTGTTCCCGACAATTTTGTCAAACCTTCCGAATCGCAGATAGCAAAAAGGCGCCTTTAGGGCGCCTTTCTACATTGGTGGGTCGTGCAGGATTCGAACCTGCGACCAATTGATTAAAAGTCAACTGCTCTACCAACTGAGCTAACGACCCGATGGTGGGTGATGACGGGCTCGAACCGCCGACCCCCTCCGTGTAAAGGAGGTGCTCTACCAACTGAGCTAATCACCCAAACTTCGGTACTGCTAATTCTGTAAGAGGAGATGGTGGGTGATGACGGGCTCGAACCGCCGACCCCCTCCGTGTAAAGGAGATGCTCTACCAACTGAGCTAATCACCCATCTCTAAATCTCTTACTTTACATTCCAGGTCACTCTTAAAGAGTGGTGGGTGATGACGGGCTCGAACCGCCGACCCCCTCCGTGTAAAGGAGATGCTCTACCAACTGAGCTAATCACCCCCGGTTTGTGGAGTCGCATTATAGGGACAGTTGAAAATGAGTCAACGCATTTTCTAAAGTTTTTATTCGTTCGTCTTAAAATTAAACGATGCGATCAAGAAACAGGCATTGGCGTTTGATTTATCATCAAATTCTCTACTTTCCGGCTATCTACAGGCATCAACATTGAGGAATTAGCGCACAGTGATAGAATGTTGCCTGTTAATTTTCCCTGGCAATTGCCGCTTTGCCGGCAAATATGTGTAACTAAGGCCGTTTAATGAAAATCAAAACTCGCTTTGCGCCAAGCCCAACAGGCTATCTGCACGTTGGCGGTGCCCGTACTGCTCTCTACTCCTGGCTTTTTGCTCGTCATAACAAAGGCGAGTTTGTGCTGCGTATAGAAGACACCGACCTCGAGCGTTCAACCCCGGAAGCCATCGAAGCGATTATGGACGGGATGAACTGGCTGAGCCTGCAGTGGGATGAGGGCCCGTACTATCAGACCAAGCGTTTTGATCGTTACAACCAGGCTATCGACGAAATGCTGGCCGCGGGCACGGCGTATAAGTGCTATTGCTCTAAAGAGCGCCTTGAGGCATTGCGTGAAGAGCAGATGGCCAATAACGAGAAGCCTCGTTATGACGGCCGTTGCCGCCACAGCCACGAGCACCATGCCGATGACGAACCGTGCGTTGTGCGTTTTGCCAACCCACAGGAAGGTTCCGTCATCTTTGATGACCAGATTCGTGGCCCGATCGAATTCAGCAACCAGGAGCTGGACGATCTGATCATTCGCCGTACCGACGGTTCTCCAACCTATAACTTCTGTGTGGTGGTGGACGACTGGGATATGGAGATCACCCACGTTATCCGTGGTGAAGACCATATCAACAACACGCCGCGCCAGATCAATATCCTGAAGGCTTTGAACGCGCCGGTTCCTCTTTATGCTCACGTTTCGATGATCAACGGCGACGACGGTAAAAAACTGTCTAAGCGCCACGGGGCGGTTAGCGTGATGCAGTACCGCGACGACGGCTACCTGCCGGAAGCGCTGCTTAACTATCTGGTGCGTCTGGGCTGGTCCCACGGTGACCAGGAGATCTTCTCTCGTGAAGAGATGATTGAGATGTTCAGCCTGAACGCGGTAAGCAAGTCAGCCAGCGCTTTCAATACTGAAAAACTGCAGTGGCTGAACCACCATTACATCAATACGCTGGAGCCAGAGTACGTGGCAACGCACCTGCAATGGCATATCGAGCAGGAAAACATTGATACGCGCAACGGTCCGCAGCTTTCAGAGCTGGTGAAACTACTGGGCGAGCGCTGTAAAACCCTGAAAGAGATGGCGCAGACCTGCCGCTACTTCTACGAAGACTTCAGCGAGTTTGACGCCGATGCTGCGAAGAAGCACCTGCGCCCGGTTGCGCGTCAGCCGCTGGAAGTGGTGCGTGACAAACTGGCCGCGCTGAGCGACTGGAACGCAGAAAACGTTCACCACGCTATTCAGGCCACAGCCGATGAGCTGGAAGTCGGGATGGGGAAAGTTGGGATGCCGCTGCGTGTCGCCGTGACCGGCGCTGGCCAGTCTCCTGGCCTTGATGTGACCGTGCATGCGATTGGTAAACAGCGTTCCGTGGCCCGCATCAACAAAGCCCTCGATTTTATCAGCGAGCGTGAAGCTCAGCAGTAAGCGTCGCAGAAAGCAAAAAGCCGGGGCTGAGTCACCGGCTTTTTTATTTATTCATCCTTTTGGATGCCGAGGCGTTTTAGCAGACCTTCGCTTCCTTCACGCTCAAGAATCGCGGTCATTTTTTTCTGTTCTTCTTTGGATAAAGTACGCAGGGCGTTCAGCATCAGCTGTTCCAGCGGCGTTCGCAGGACGCTATACGATGCCGCTCTCTCACTCATTTTGCGGGTGTTGTAGATAAACGTTTTCACCTGCTCTGAGATATAAATAAATCTTGCTTTACCGCCCGGGACGCCACGTTTATCAGAGGTTTCCCAGTTATGCTTCAGTACCCATTTGTTGATCGTCTGGCGAGTGTAACCCGTCATTTCCGCCAGTTCGTCGGCGGTCATTTTTTCCTTGAACATCTGCAATCCTTTATTTTCCCTGGCGTCGACAGGAAATCGCCGGGCAATTACTCGTTATCGCGGATACCCAGGCGCGTAAGTAAACCGGCAATTCCGTCTCGCAGCAGCATGGCAGACATCTTTTTCTGCTCGCTGTCGGACATTTGCTGGACTGAGTTAATCAGCAGATTTTCCAGTGAGGCGTCCGTTGTGCCATAGCGGGGGGTATTATCCGTCACTCGCCGGGTGCTGTTGATAAACTCCCTGACCTGCTCATCGATATGGATCAGCCGCGCCTTGCCGCCCTGAACGCCGGGCTTAGGTGAGGTCTCCCAATTTTCTTTACGAACCCACTTATTGATGGTCTGGCGGCTGTAGCCGGTGATAACGGCCAGTTCTTCAGGTGTCATTCTTTCCTTGAGCACAGTGATTCCTTTTCATTGCGGCCGAAACGGCTTTATTAGTGGTTCATTTTATTGAACTGACTAACGTGAAACTGTGACAGAATTAACCACATCGGGATGATATGCAACCTGGAATTGCCTGAGGCGATGGCTTTTTAGGCGATTGATCGCGGAAGAACAAATTGCCGTTGACACGCTATGTGGGGTTTCATATTATGCCGCCCGTCAACACGACAAGGTCTTTACGGTTTGGGGCTATAGCTCAGCTGGGAGAGCGCTTGCATGGCATGCAAGAGGTCAGCGGTTCGATCCCGCTTAGCTCCACCAAATCTTCACCAGCAGATTGGTACCGTAAAATCAGCACCTGTCAGTGGGGCTATAGCTCAGCTGGGAGAGCGCTTGCATGGCATGCAAGAGGTCAGCGGTTCGATCCCGCTTAGCTCCACCAAAATTTAAAACCCTCGCTTCGGCGGGGGTTTTTGCTTTTCAGGCTAAAAAATTCTTGCTTTTAACTTCCCCTCGGTAAAAAACGCTCTACTTATGTCGGCTTGTTCTATTATTTCTGCAGTACGGTAAGATTGCTTTTTACACATGCCTTAAACTTGATTCGCTCAATAAATAAACGTACCCTAACCAGCGAAAAACACTGTTTCAACAACTACATAAAGTTAACACCAGGGCCTATGATTATTTACAAGACGATAAGAAAAATAGCGATTTCCCTGGCGTTGTGTTTGCTCCTTATTCCATTTTCTCGTTATATTTCACCCACAACCCTCGTGGATGGACATAAAACCTATCTCGCCTATCTGCCGTTAAGTTTTATAATGGCAATGATTATTATTTATGGGCGACATGCTGTTTTTCCGTTAACGCTAGGGTCGTTGATTATTTACAGTTGGCTGCTGGATTTATCGCTTGGGCCGCTGGTTGCTTTTATTTTCTGTCTGCTATTTCCTTTACTGCTTGCCGGTTTAATTACCCGCTACTACGTGGGGCGACGCTGGCGTTTCGGGCTACCCAATAAAGGGATGGGGCAGCGTATTTTCTGGCTTGGTTTTGCTGCGCCGTTCACCATTAAGCTGCTGATGTACCTCATGGGTAAAGCCATTGCGTATCCGCCTGAGCTGGCGCCCTTCTTTGGCGGCGGTTCGGTAATCTATATGATTGTCGATGTGCTGAATCTTGTCGTGGCCTCGCTTATCTTCACGCCGCTTTTCTATTACCCTCTACGTATGGTGCTGAACCCACATTTTGCAGCCGGATTCTGGCGGCGCTGCGTGCGGCACTACAGGCAGGATAAGCACCGATTTTATACACCATGCTGGCTGGTTGCCTGGGCACTGTACCTGGTACTGATGTGCTCGCCGTGGCAAAGTGAGCTGATTTCCGGCTATCTGGTCCCGGTTATCTTTGTGCTGTTTACCCTCGGGATACGTCGCCTTGACGCAAGGCTGGTGTCGCTGCTGTGGGGTATTTCGGCGTGGGTGTTATTAACTTACAACACCAGTTTTTTGCAGGGCGTAAATACGCAATATGCGCTGTCCTTTATTCTGTCAGTCTTTATCTCCTTTACCGTATGCCTTTTGTATATGGCTATTTCCTATCATAAAAATGAATGGATGAAGCGCGTTTATCACCTGCAAGCACAGACCGATCCCTTAACAAAATTACCTAATTTACGCGCGCTGGAGGAACATATCCTCACCTATCCAACCGGCGCACTTTGCTGCCTGCGAATGGCGAACTTTGAGTTCCTTAGCCGACATTACGGCATGATGATGCGTATTTACTGCAAGAAAACCATTGCCAGAGAATTACAACCCTGGCTGCTGGAAGGGGAGAAGATATTTCAGCTGCCGGGCAGTGAGCTGCTTTTGTTTTTGCAAGAAGAGGAAACAGAAGCCCGTCTGACCTATTTTGTTGAGCAACTGAACAATAAAAAAATCCCCTGGCACAATACTTCCCTTGAAATTGAATACGGGGCTTCCTGGGGGATCGTTGATTCCCCGAAAGAACTGCAGCGTATGTTGGGGCAATTAAGTTATCTGGCAGAAAAAGCCAGCGACACCCAGCGCGTGCTGGGGCTTGATTCAAGACTGCAGGCTGTCTCCGGGCAGACAACCGAGCGGGTATTGCTGCTACAAAAGATTAAGCGAGCCATCGATGAAGAAGCCTTCCAGCTCTTCGCGCAGCCGATTGTCAACCGCGAGGGGAAAGGCTATCACGAAATTCTCAGCCGACTGTTGATTGACGGCCAGAACATCACTCCGGATAAATTTATTCCGATTGTCGCCGAATTTAACCTCAGCACCCGTTTTGACATGATGGTGATGAAGATGTTGCTGGCCTGGCTTGCAAATCACCCGGGCGACATGCTGCAGACGCGTTTTTCGGTCAACTTGATGCCGCTAACGCTAATGCAAAAAGAGATTGCCCAGCAGATTGTCGACCTGTTTGAGGCTTACAAGGTGCCGACCAGTGCGGTAGTGATTGAAGTCACCGAAGAGCAGGCGTTTTCAAACTCGGAGACATCTAACCAAAATATCGCGCTGCTGCGTGAGAAAGGTTTTAAGATCGCTATCGATGATTTTGGAACAGGCTACGCTAACTATGAACGCCTGAAGAACCTGCAGGCGGATATCATTAAAATAGATGGCTGCTTTGTTCGCGACATCACCAGCGATGTGATGGACAAACTGATAGTGAAGTCCATTTGCAAACTGGCCGCGGCCAGGTCGCTTAGCGTCGTCGCAGAGTATGTTGAAACGGAAGAGCAGCGCGACGTCCTGCTGCAGCTTGGCGTCCAGTTCCTGCAGGGGTATCTGGTGGGGAAACCCGAGCCTCTGCAGCAGTTGAAGCACTGACGCTCTCCCTGGCACCATAAAAAGGAATCACCGTGAGCACGTCGTTGATTAGCCATGTCCGTTTGCCGATGGTAAAAACACTGCGCATTACCCATGTGTGTTTTCTGTCGCTCTTTCTGCTGATCACTTTTCTTTTCTGGCAGCAGGGCGAGCTGTTCAACCACGGTTATCGCACCAGCCAGCTCAGCCACCTCGAAAGCGTTATCGCCAGACTTGAAAGTAAATCTCAATATCAGATGGACAACCTGCGTTATCTGCGGCGGATGTTCATTGAAACGCTGAATGAACCGCAGTTCACTCCGCTATCGCAGCTGGCTTCCCGGGCCAGCAATAAAGAGATGCTGTCGCCGCTGCATATACAAAGCCTGCCGATCCCCGATAGCGTTCAGCCTTTCAAAAACAAGCCAAAAGAAGAGAGGGAAAAAATCACGCAGCGGGAATATCAGGCTCTGCGTGATATTCAGGATCTCTTTCCGCTGGCTGGCGGGAGCAACCGTCTTTCGTCCAGCATTTACTACATGTCGCGATCCGGCGCATTTATTGCGTCTCTCTCTCCTGATGTGAATAAACTGCTTATCGACAGCGCTAACCCGCTGGCAATGCAGGGGTCGTTTGTTCTCGGCTCGCCGCTGTTAAACCCGCGGCGTGAGCCATTCTGGACGCGGCAAAATATTGCCGATACCGGCAAAACGCTGATTAATGGCTCCCTTCCGGTGGATTTTGACGATCGATGGATTGGGCTGTTTGGTATCGCGGTCACGACCGAAACGCTTCGACTGTATCTCTCCAGCGCCTTGCCGGACGACACGCAAAGCGCTTATCTGCTTTTTGATGAACAGATGAACCCGCTGACCAGCCCCGTTGGCTCGCAAAATGGCTATCGCCTCAGCGAGCCGCAGCGACAGGCGATTCTTGAAAAGCTGACCGATGAATCCCGGGGCACTTTACGCTTTGGCTACGCCTATGCCACTTTCGGGCGTGTCACAGGGACCGGGGCAATTCTTGTCAGCATCCAGACTATCCGGCAGGGGCTGCACGAGGATTTTGGGCGGTTTAGCGTTCTGCTGGTGGTGATGTGGTTGACCGTCATTCTTATTCTGCTTGGCTCACACCGGATGATTTGTCGGCTGATTCGCAACATGGGCCATTTACAGCAGGAAATGCACCGGCACGCGCTGCACGATGACCTGACCGGCGTATTAAATCGGCGTGGTTTCTTTGAGACAACCGGTCGCATCAGCCCGCAATATGTGGATTACTCCCTGATTCAGCTGGATCTCGACCATTTCAAAAAAGTGAATGACCGCTTTGGGCATCAGGTCGGCGACCGGGTGCTTATCCATGCCACGCGCTGCATCCAGCAGGCGATCCGCACCCAGGATATCGTCGGGCGTATCGGCGGCGAAGAGTTTTGTATTTACCTGCCTAACACCGATCTGCATGCGGCGATTGCCGTGGCGCAGCGGGTTCGCAAGATGCTGGTGAACACACCTCTTAAGCTGGAGGACAGCTCTTCGCTATTGGTGACGGCCTCGCTGGGTGTCGCTTCCCATGAAGAAGCTCCTGAGGGGAGCCTGGAACACATTCAGAGCCAGGCGGATATTCGTCTGTACATGGCGAAACAGCAGGGGCGCAACAGAGTGTGCTGGGGCGATGAGGCTGAATCGCAGGCATAAAAAAAGCCGGTGACCCGCACCGGCTTTTTGATAGGCAATAATCAGATAACCAGCGCGGCTATCGATGCCGACAGGATACTCACCAGCGTAGAGCCGTAAACCAGCTTCAGGCCGAAGCGGGAAACCACGTTGCCTTGCTCTTCGTTCAGGCCTTTAATTGCCCCGGCGATAATACCGATAGAAGAGAAGTTAGCGAAGGAAACCAGGAACACGGACAGGATGCCTTCGGCGCGTGGAGACAGGGTGCTGGCAATCTTCTGCAGATCCATCATGGCAACGAATTCGTTGGAAACCAGTTTGGTTGCCATGATACTGCCGACCTGCAGCGCTTCGCCTGATGGCACGCCCATTACCCAGGCTACCGGGTAGAAAATGTAGCCCAGAATACCCTGGAAGGAGATACCCAGCACGGCTGCGAACAGCGCGTTCAGGCCAGAAATCAGAGCGATGAAGCCAATCAGCATCGCGGCAACGATAATCGCCACCTTGAAACCTGCCAGAATGTACTCGCCGAGCATTTCGAAGAAGCTTTGACCTTCGTGCAGGTTAGACATCTGCAGGTTTTCTTCTTTCTCATCCACGCGGTACGGGTTAATCAGCGACAGCACGATAAAGGTACTGAACATGTTCAGCACCAGCGCGGCAACCACGTATTTTGGCTGCAGCATGGTCATGTACGCACCCACAATTGACATGGACACGGTAGACATAGCGGTTGCCGCCATGGTGTACATGCGGTTGCGCGACATCTTGCCGAGAATATCCTTATAGGCGATGAAGTTTTCTGACTGTCCCAGAATCAGCGAGCTTACGGCGTTAAAGGATTCCAGCTTACCCATACCGTTGACTTTAGAAAGCACGGTACCGATGGCGCGGATAACAATCGGCAGAATACGAATGTGCTGCAGAATACCGATCAGCGCAGAAATAAAGACGATAGGGCACAGCACCTTCAGGAAGAAGAAAGCCAGGCCTTCGTCGTTCATTTTGCCGAAGACAAAGTTTGTCCCTTCGTTAGCGAAGCCGAGCAGTTTCTCGAACATCTCGGAGAAACCTTTTACGAAGCCCAGGCCGACGTCGGAGGTCAGGAAGAACCAGGCCAGTAACACTTCGATCACTAACAGTTGAATGACAAAGCGAATACGAATTTGCTTGCGGTTAGGGCTAACCAGCAAAGCCAGCAGCGCGACCACAGCAAGCGCTAAAACAAAGTGCAAAACGCGGGACATATTTGCTCCAAATATGAGGCAGGTTTAATTTCGTTGCACATTCTATGTAACAAGCAATAAGAAAACGAGATCAATTCCACACTATAGTGATGACCTGTGACGGAACGCAAAAATAGTGATCCACTATACATTTCTGCTATGTTAAGTAAAGAAGCTAAAAGTTACGTTAAGATGGCTTGTCGTCAGTTTACACGTTGGCCAAATGTTAATCCGTTAACCGGCATCCAGATTCACCATCTCACGCCTCCTGCATATCGTTTTCGGCTATCAGAGAAATCAATTTCCCCGCACTAAATGAACTTGATAACCATTCTCACTTTGATAGCATGAAACATAGCAAAGGCTATATCTCAGAGGCAGAAGATGACAAGCAGTCGCATTGACAGCAATACCGGACGCACCGCGCGCAAGCTGCGATTGGCGTTGATGGGGCCGGCGTTTATCGCCGCTATCGGCTACATCGATCCCGGTAACTTCGCCACCAATATCCAGGCCGGGGCGAGCTATGGCTATCAACTGCTGTGGGTGGTGGTATGGGCAAACCTGATGGCGGCGCTGATTCAGGTACTCTCGGCCAAACTGGGGATCGCCACCGGCAAGAACCTCGCGGAGCAAATTCGCGATCATTACCCTCGTCCTCTGGTGTGGATTTACTGGGTTCAGGCAGAAATCATCGCCATGGCGACGGATCTCGCGGAGTTTATCGGGGCGGCTATTGGCTTTAAGCTGATTCTGGGCGTCTCTTTGTTACAGGGGGCGGTACTGACCGGGATAGCCACTTTCCTGATTTTGATGCTGCAAAGTCGCGGGCAAAAGCCGCTGGAAAAAGTCATTGGCGGGCTGCTGCTGTTTGTGGCCGCGGCCTACATCGTTGAGCTGGTTTTCTCCCAGCCGAAGGTTGCGGCGCTGGGCAAAGGGATGCTTATCCCAAGTCTGCCGACCTCTGAGGCGGTCTATCTTGCCGCCGGCGTTCTGGGGGCGACTATCATGCCGCATGTGATTTATCTGCACTCTTCCCTGACTCAGCACCTGCACGCGGGCAACCGGGCTGAGCGCTATTCCGCCACTAAATGGGACGTGGCGATAGCGATGACGATTGCCGGCTTCGTCAACCTGGCGATGATGGCAACTGCCGCAGCGGCGTTTCACTTCACCGGGCATACCGGCGTTGCCGAGCTGGAAGATGCCTATAAAACGCTGGAACCGCTGCTGAGCCATGCCGCTGCTACGATTTTCGGACTTAGCCTTGTGGCGGCCGGTTTGTCATCCACGGTGGTCGGGACGCTTGCCGGGCAGGTGGTCATGCAGGGGTTTGTGCGGTTCTACATCCCGCTGTGGGTACGTCGGGCTATTACCATGGCGCCGTCTTTCGTGGTGATCATGATGGGGCTCGACCCAACGCGCATTCTGGTCATGAGTCAGGTTCTGCTGAGCTTCGGCATTGCCCTGGCGCTGGTGCCGCTGCTGGTGTTTACCAGCGACAAAAAGCTGATGGGTGACCTGGTTAACGTGCGCTGGGTGAAGCTGGTCGGCTGGGCGATAGTGGCGGTGGTGGTGACGCTCAACCTGTGGTTAATTTTCGGGACGCTGTTTGGCAACTAATCTTGCCAAATAAAGAGAAAAGGGCTGGATTATCCAGCCCTTTTTGTCAGTGGTGGTGACCGTGGCCCCGGCCTCTGCCGCGATGATCATCGCGGTCGTTCCAGCCTTCACGGTAGCCGCGTTCGTAGCTACTCCGACCGCGGTCCCAGCCTCGATCCCAGCCACGGTGATGGTGCCAGCCGCGATCGCGCCATTCATAGTTCCGGTGCCAGTAGTCGCGGTCGCGCCATCTGCCGCCATCCCAGTAGTTACCGCGATAATCGCGATCGCCAATCTGTAATTTAACCGACGGCAGCAGGGTGATTTCACCCGCGTTAGCCACCATCGGCGCCGCGGCCAGTAAGGCAAGGGCAAGCATTAGTGACCTGAACATACTTTCTCTCCCTGGTTCTCAGAGCCGTGTTGCGGCTTGTTAACACAATATTACAAACCGACAAACGGGCCGATGAACTACACAATTCCTAAATCGTGTGACGCAGCATTTTTTGCACAAATACCGGCGTGAACCCGGGAGGGAGGGTAAGCGTTTACACTAAAATTTCCTCGATTTCGGCTCGTTCCTGCTCGCTGAAATGCCGTTGGCTTAACATGCCAACGGCGTCCTCTATCTGGCTGGTTTTACTCGCGCCAATAAGTACCGAAGTCACCTTGTCATCACGCAGCACCCAGGCCAGCGCCATTTGCGACAGCTTCTGCCCGCGTTTCTCTGCCAGGGCATTCAGCCGGCGCACTTTTGCCAGCTTCTCTTCCGTAATCTGATCGGGATTCAGGAAACGACTGCCGCTGGCGGCGCGTGAATCTACGGGGATACCGCCCAGATAGCGGTCGGTAAGCTGACCACCGGCGAGCGGGGAAAAAGCGATACTGCCGACGCCTTTTTCCTGCAGCAGATCCAGCAGGCCGCCTTCAACCCAGCGCTCAAACAGGGAATAGCGTGGCTGGTGGATAAGGCACGGAGTTCCGAGCTCGTTCAGGATATTAATGGCTTGCTCCGCCCGATCTGCCGGATAGTTAGAGATCCCGACATACAGCGCTTTGCCCTGACGAACCACATGGTCGAGGGCGCGCATGGTCTCTTCCAGCGGCGTTTCAGGATCCGGGCGGTGGTGATAGAAGATATCGACATACTCAAGCCCCAGACGTTTCAGGCTCTGATCGAGACTCGAAATCAGATATTTGCGCGAACCCCAGTCGCCGTAAGGCCCGTCCCACATGGTGTAGCCCGCTTTGGTTGAGATAATCAGCTCGTCGCGCCAGGCCTGAAAGTCTTCCCGTAGAATGCGCCCAAAATTCGCCTCAGCCGAACCGGGCGGTGGCCCGTAATTATTGGCAAGATCAAAGTGAGTAATGCCAAGATCAAAGGCCTTTCTCAGCAGTTGACGGCTGGTTTCCAGCAGCGTTTCGTCGCCAAAATTGTGCCAAAGGCCAAGGGAAATTGCGGGCAGTTTCAGGCCGCTGCGACCGCAGCGGCGGTACTCCATAGACGTATAGCGTTCGGGGTTGGGCTGCCAGGTCATTGTTATCATCCTTTCGGGTAGCAGAGCATTGAGTGTATGCGTTTTCACAACGTCAATGTGCATCAGAGTCCGCAGTAATGCACTGTAAATTCCGCGTGCCACCCCTTAAATCGGATATATTCTCGACACCGATCCCGGTTACTCAATACTCACAGCAAGCCCTCATAGAAGGAAAATCCTATGCGCTACTGTGTGGCAGACTATCTTGTTGACCGGCTTAACGAAGGTGGGATCGATTATCTCTTCGGCGTCCCCGGTGACTACAACCTTGTTTTCCTGGATCACGTTATTGCGCATCCGAGGCTTGCCTGGGTGGGCTGCGCTAATGAGCTGAACGCCGCCTACGCCGCAGACGGTTATGCCCGCTGCAAAGGCGCTGCGGCGCTGCTTACCACGTTTGGCGTGGGGGAACTGAGCGCGCTTAACGGCGTGGCGGGCAGCTATGCCGAGCACCTGCCCATCATTCATATCGTTGGCGCCCCCAATAGCCGCGCCCAGCAGCGCGGCGAACTGCTTCATCACACCTTAGGTGACGGAGATTTTCGTCACTTTCTGCGTATTGCCGAAGAAGTCTCTGTCGCACAGGCTTCGCTCACGCCCGCCAATGCCTGTAGCGAAATTGACCGTGTAATACTCGAAGCCCTGAGGCAGCAGCGTCCTGGTTACCTGTTACTGCCGAGCGACGTCGCGGAGGCGCCGGCAACGCGCCCCTCAACGCGGCTGATTGCCAGTGAAACGGCGGCTGAACCGGCAGTTCTGGAAGCGTTCCGCCAGTGTGCGCAGGCAAAAATTGCCGAAAGCCGAAGCGTGGCGCTGCTGGCCGACTTTCTCGCCCTGCGTTACGGGCAGCAAAAAACGCTCCAGCAGTGGATGGCGAGCGCGCCCATCCCTCACGCTACGCTGCTGATGGGGAAGGGGCTGTTCGATGAAAGTCAGCCCGGTTTTCTGGGCACCTACAGCGGGGCGGCCAGCCCGCCGCAGGTGAAGCAGGGGATTGAAAGCGCGGGGCTGGTTATCTGTGTGGGCGTGAAATTCACCGATACCATCACCGCCGGTTTCAGCCAGAAGTTAAGCCAGCAGCAGACGATCGAGGTTCAGCCGGAGTCGGTGCGGGTCGGTGAGCGCTGGTTTAGCGGAATCTCCATGGCGCAGGCCATCGCCATTTTGCAGCCGCTGTGTGCTAAGCAGTCGGCTTCCTGGCCCGAGGCCACGCAAAGGCCACCGCGGCTTCCAGCCTGCGACAGTGACTGGCTGGACCAGCACGCTTTCTGGCAAACCCTGCAAGACGCCTTACAGCCTGGCGATATCATTCTGGCCGACCAGGGCACGGCGGCGTTTGGTGCCGCAGCCTTAACCCTGCCGGCGGGCGTGACGTTCATCGTCCAGCCGCTGTGGGGATCGATCGGTTTTACGCTACCTGCGGCGTTTGGGGCGCAAACCGCATGGCCGAACAGGCGCGTGCTTCTGCTGATAGGCGACGGTTCAGCCCAACTGACTATTCAGGAGCTGGGCAGCATGCAGCGCGACGGCCAGAAGCCGGTCATCCTGTTGTTGAATAACGATGGTTACACGGTTGAGCGGGCGATCCATGGCCCGGAACAGCGCTACAACGATATCGCCGCGTGGGACTGGACGCGCCTGCCGCAGGCGATGAACGTGGATAGCCTGGCCGAATGCTGGCGGGTCACCGAAACGTCTCAGCTTGCTGCAGTGCTGGAGAAACTGGCCAGCCCGGAGAGGCTGGCGCTGGTGGAAGTGGTTCTGCCGAAGCAGGACATTCCCGAGCTGCTTAGGGCTGTCACCACCTCACTGGGTAAACGCAACTCGGAAATGGAGCATTAGCGGTTTGGCCGCCCGGCCATCATCAACGGTTTACCCGCCAGCAGGAGCCAGGCGGGTAACATCACGATGCACAGCAAGGGCAGGAGTTTAACGTCCGGCACTACGGCCATCGCCATAAACAGGCTCAGCCAGCCGTCACGCGTCACCACAAGTACCATGCCAAGGACGGCACAGGAGAGCGTAATCGCGGCGGGAACCGCCTCAACGTGCTGGTGCAGCATCATCCCCAACGCCACGCCCACAAAAACAGCCGGGAAGATACGTCCGCCCCGAAAACCGCTGGCGGCGGCGATAACCAGCGCGGCCAGTTTCACTACGGCAAACAGCAGCAGCGACGATACTGAAAAACCGGAGATAGCCAACTGCCGCATCTCATCCAGGCCTTTAAACATCGTGATTTCGCCGCCGATTATCCCCAGCAGACCCAGCAAAAATCCGCCAGCGCCGAGAATAAGCACCGGATTTTTTAGCTGGTGCATCAGACGGTGCAGCCTCGGCAGGCACCAGACGCCGACCATGCCCATCGCAATGGCGATAGCCGCGACAACCGCGCCGCTGAATAGATCTTCAATGTGCATTTCGGGGTAGCTGGCAACCGGCAGGGCAAAGTGCGGTTGAAAGAAAATGCTGGTGGTTAAGGCGCCCGCCGACGCGGCCATCAGCGGCGCGAACAGTCTGTCCCAAAGCGGGACTTCATTATTTCCCCCCAGGGTTTGCGAAAAGATAAGCGCGGCGGCGACCGGCGTGCCGAATAATGCGCCAACGGTGCCTGCCGCGGCGAGGATAGTCCAGTCCAGCGGGCTAACCTTCGGCAAAACGCGGGCGCCAAGCGCCACCGCGAGTGCAATATTCACCGCCATAATCGGGTGCTCTGGCCCCAGGCTTACGCCGCCGGCAAGGCCTATCACCAGGGCCATAATCAGGCCCGGAATGGCCATTGTCGGCACGGGCGCCCCGATAAGCGGTTCGGTAGCCGGATCTGGCCCGCCGTGGCCCGGCAAAAACCGGATAACCAGCCCGACCGCGACGCCGGTCAGGGTTAAAATAAGCAGTATCCAAAATGGGGATTGAGGATCGTACCCGCGCCCGGCCGGCAGCGTCACCCACAGGTACTCCTGCAGCACAGCGGCGACCTTCATGATGACAATTAACACCAGGCTGGATAAGACGCCAATAATCAGAGCCGGAATGGAAAGTACCAGCATTGTTCTGGCTCGCGGATGGAGCATAGTCAATCCTTACAATAGGGAGTCGCACGGCGCAAAAACGGAAAGTCTTAAGCCGCATTGCAAATAGGGCTGAAACGGTAAAGCCAGAATGTGACCTGGTTCAACAATCGCGCCGCACCTGGATGATGGTCGTTGTTGTTTCGGCTGGCTAATTTTACAGTGTTGCCAGAACTTATTCTGACTTTAGCGGAGCTGTTTGAGAATGACAAAATATGCTTTGGTGGGAGATGTCGGCGGCACCAATGCACGTCTGGCGCTATGCGATTTGAACACGGGCGATATTTCACAGGCCAGGACTTACTCCGGCCTGGATTTTCCAAGCCTGGAAGCGGTGATTCAGCACTATCTCAAAGAACATAACATCAGCGTGCAGTCAGGCTGTGTGGCAATTGCCTGCCCGGTAAACGGGGACTGGGTGGAAATGACCAACCACACCTGGGCGTTTTCCACCGCCGAAATGAAGCAAAACCTGGGCTTCGATCATCTGGAAATTATCAACGACTTTACCGGCGTTTCCATGGCGATTCCGGCGCTGAAAAAAGAGCATCTGATCCAGTTCGGCGGCGGCGAGCCTGTGGCAGGCAAACCGGTTGTGGTTTACGGCGCGGGCACCGGGCTGGGCGTGTCTCACCTGGTTCACGTCGACAAACGCTGGATCAGCCTGCCGGGCGAAGGTGGACACTCAGATTTCGCGGCGAACAGCGAAGAAGAGGGCATTATTCTGGAGCAGCTGCGCAACGAACTTGGGCACGTCTCCAACGAGCGCATTCTCTCCGGACCGGGCCTGCTCAACCTCTATCGCGCCATTGTTAAGGCCGACGGTCGCGAACCGGAAAACTACCAGCCGAAGGACATTACCGAAAAAGCGGTGGACGACACCTGCACCGACTGCCGTCGCGCGCTGTCGCTGTTCTGCGTGATCCTGGGGCGTTTCGGCGGTAACCTGGCGCTGAACATGAGCACTTTTGGCGGCGTGTATATCGCCGGCGGTATCGTGCCGCGCTTCCTGGAGTTCTTTAAGGCTTCCGGCTTCCGCGGTGGGTTTGAAGACAAAGGCCGCTTCAAAGAGTTCGTGAAGGATATTCCCGTTTATCTCATCGTTCACGATAAGCCAGGGCTGCTGGGCGCCGGGGCACACCTGCGCCAGACGCTGGGGCACGTCCTGTAATAGCTTGCGGGCGCATTGCGCCCGCAAGATTCCCTTCTCTACAGACGCATCAACTGCCTGAACTCTTTCACCTTGCTGCGGCTCACCGGTACCTGAAAATCCAGGTCACGCAGGCGCAGAATATAGGTATTGTTAAACCACGGCTCTATTTCACGGATTTTGCTCAGGTTCACTACATAAGAGCGATGGCAGCGGAAGAAGTGGCTCTCCGGCAGGCGGCTGCAAAATTCGGTGATGTTCATCGGCATGACGTAAGACTCGCGGCGCGTATAGACGAAGGTCATCTTCTCGTGGGCTTCCGCGTAGTAAATGTCGTTGATGTCGGTAACGATAATTCGCTCGTCCTTGATCAGGTTTATCGTCGTGGCATCGCGGTTTTCGTGGTTTGCGGCAGGCTGTGAGGTTTGCTGCTGATAAGCGGCCTCAAGCTTCTGCAGCATGCCAATAATACGCGACTCCTGATAAGGCTTCAGAATGTAGTCAAACGCTTCCAGCTCAAAGGCTTCCACCGCATGCTCTTTCCAGGCGGTAATAAACACGATGAACGGCCTGTGGGCAAATTTGCTGATGTTCTGCGCCAGCAGCACGCCGTCCAGCGACGGAATATTGATGTCGAGGAAAATGGCGTCAACTTCGTGATGCTGCAGATACTTCAGCACGTCCATACCATCGTCGAAAGAGGCGACAATCTCCATTTCGCTGTGGTTTTTAATAAGCCAGCTCAGCTCCTGCTGCGCCAGAAACTCGTCTTCTACGATAATGACCTTCATGCTTCTCTCCCTTCCAGTGGGCGGGGCGCGGCGGTAGGAATAAAGCGCGGCACGTAAAAGGCGATTTCAGTACCGGGCTCCAGACGGCGGATGATCAGCCCTTCGCCGTAGAGTAACTGCACTCGGTGATGTACGTTCAGCAGGCCAATTTTGTTCCCCGGCATCTCGTTATTCTCCACGCGCTCGACCACTTTAGGATCGATCCCGTGGCCGGTATCGCGCACGGCAATGCGCACCCGGTTGCCGCTCTCTTCAATACTTATCGTCACCACGCCCTTACCTTTACAGGGCTGAATGCCGTGAACAATGGCATTTTCTACCAGCGGCTGGATAAGCAGGCTTGGAATGCGGCAATTGACCTCTTCATCAATGTTATAAATCACCGTCAGCTTGTCGCCAAAGCGCGCCTGCTCAATGGCAATGTAATCCTTGATTTGATAAAGCTCCTTGCGGATATCAATCAGCTCGTCGTCGTTCAGTTCGATGTTATAGCGCAGGTAGCGTGACAGGTTGACGATAAGCTGGCGCGCGGTGTCCGGATTCATACGGATTGAGGAGGATATCGCATTCAGCGCATTGAACAAGAAATGCGGGTTTATCTTGCTTTGCAGCGCCCTGAGTTCGGCTTTGTTGGCCATTTCGCGCAGCTGCTCCGCGCGGGAAACCTCAAGCTGCGTAGAGATAATCTGCGACAGGCCAACGGCCATTTCCTGAAGCGTGGATGTGATCTGGTGGGCGTGGCGGTAATAGATTTTCAGGGTGCCGGTCACCACGCCTTTCTCCCACAGCGGGATGATGATTAAGGAGTGAATTTCCGGCGTGCGCCAGGCTTCATCATCGTTGCGAATGATTATGCGCCCCTCTTTCAATGCCTGACGGGTGCGAGGGCTGAAAGCCTGGTCGTTCTGGTGGTAGTTATTTTCCCCCAGCCCGACATAGGCCAGCACTTTTTCGGTATCGGTGATGGCGACCGCATCCGCATCGATGTCGTGACGGATGATCTGGCAAACCTGGCGCAGCGACTCGCTGTTAACCTTGCGGAACAGCGGCAGCGTTTTGTTGGCGATGTCCAGCGCCAGTTTGGCCTGGCGAGCGGCGCTGGCCTCTTTCTCGCCCTCAACGCTTTGCACCAGCAGGATAATAAAACCGATAGACACCGTGCCGAGGATCATCGGCACGCCGATTTTGGAGACGATATCGAGGCCGAGGGCGGTGCTTGGCGCCCAGAGCACAACCAGAATCATGGTCATCGTTTCACACAGCATGCCGCCGATGATCCCCACCCGCCAGTGCTTCTCTTTCGGCACCTTGCGGTTGATCCAGCCTGAGATAATCCCGGCCAGAATACTGGTGATAAAGCAGGGGATAGCGGTGATGCCGCCGATATCGATCAGGTAGCGGTGCGTCCCGGCGATAAGCCCGGTAATAATGCCCACCCAGGGGCCAAACAGGATCCCGCCGGACATCACCGCGATAATACGCACGTTGACCAGCGAACCTTCAACGGGCACGCCTGACCAGGTACTGAACAAGGCAAACATTGAGAAAATAGCGGTGACCGCCAGCAGCTCTTTAGGCGTATGGGCGCTTTTGTGCAGTAATTCGCGGAACAGACGAATGCGAATCAGGAAGAAAAGGCAAATAAGCATCAGCGCCGCGCGATCGAACACCGCCAGCAGCATAGTAAAAATTTCGTGCACGGGTCACTCGCGTGGCTCAGAAGGGAAGCGCCAATGATAAGGAAATTTGGCGGGGGTTTCCAGTTGAGGGCCGGTCTCAGCCTGAATCGTCGGCTTATTTCGTCCAGTAACATCCGCAATTACGCAGGGGCGGATTAGGTTCCGCTCACCCGGCCTGAGGGGGCCGGGTTTTCTGGCGGGTGGGTTTAATCTTCGAAGTACCAGTATCCCTGGTTAATCAGCCCCGTCAGCTAGCGGATGAATTCGTTATCCTCAGCGGCTGCACCCAGTTCCGTTTTTGTCAGCCGGGTATAGCGGCACATTGCCACGGCCGCAGCCCGATCGGTGACTTCCAGCGGTTCGCTATTGACGAAGAAATGCTCGCCAACCTGTAGTACCCGAAGCCCGCTCAGGCGAACCAGCTCTTCTCCGCCAGCCAGCGCGGCGGCCACTTCCTCCGGCTCGTAAGGCGGCTCTGCGGAGGCAATATCCAGCTCATGTCGCGGCGTGGTCACAAAACTGCCGAACCACTGATTGAACGCTTCCGGCTGGCTAATCAACGCCGTCATCATGCTGCGCAGGCGTTCCAGCTCATAACTTTCAACCTTGCCCGGGTTTGCCCGGCAGGTCAGATCCGGGTCGCTGTAGTGATCGCCGCCGAGGTCATTTTCCAGCACATAATCGGCAAAACTGCTGATTAAATCGCGGCTGTTCGGCCCGCGGAAGCCCACTGAATAGTTCAGGGCAGTTTCATGGGTAAAGCCGTCGTGCGGGAAGCCCGGTGGAATGTAGAGGATATCTCCGGGGGCTAAATCTTCGTCGATAATCGGCGTGAACGGCTCAACGTGCAGCAGCGCCGGGTGCGGGCAAAACTGCTTCAGCGGCAGTTTATCACCCACGCGCCAGCGGCGGCTGCCCATGCCCTGGATAATAAACACGTCATAGTTGTCAATATGCGGGCCAACGCCGCCCCCCGGTACGGAAAACGAGATCATCAGGTCGTCTAAACGCCAGTCCGGCAACACGCGGAAAGGGCGCACCAGCGCGGCGGCGGGTTCGTGCCAGTGGTTAACGGCCTGGGCCAGCAGCGACCAGCCGGTGTCGCCGAGATTATCAAAGTGTTCGAAGGGGCCGTTACTGGCGTGCCACTTCCCGTCTTTAAAACTGACCAGCCTGCTGTCGACTTCGTTCTCCATCGCCAGACCGGCAAGCTCGTCGGGCGTAATAGGATCGACAAAGTTAGGCAGCGCGTTTTTGAGCACCACCGGCTTTTTCTGCCAGTAAGTTTCCATAAACTCTGGCCAGTTGAAATTGAGTTGATAATCCACGGTTATTTACCCCTGTGCGGAAGGAGGCCGATTATAGAGAGCGACGCCTTTCGCCGACCTTGTCATGGGTCAATCTGCCGCGACATTCCCGCTTTTTCTCCAGCCTTAAAACGGCGGGGCTATCGGTTTTTTCTGATTTTATTTTAACGGTAAAATGGCTTGTAGCCCTTGCTGCGTCTGGTTTTATCAGGTTTTACACAGGGTTAAAGAAAATTTAGCCTGGAACCGGAACCGAATTCCTGCCACTGACTAAGCGGAGAACGTGTTTGACTGTTAAGGGGTAACAGCATGGGATTAGGAATATCGGCTTTTATCAAGCCAGGGCGAGCTATCAGCGACCGTGAAATTACCGATTTACAGCAGGGGCGGTCACGCGCCTCAGCGATAAAACAAGGCAAGGCTCCACCCACGCAAACCGCGTCAGGATCGCTGCACGCCGAGTCTGGCGCTACGCCGGCCCCCGGTGGGCTAAGGCAAAGTGCGGCAAACACGCAGACCTCGCAAAAAGGGATGTTCAGCCGTTTTTTAGGGCGGCACCGCGGCGGACAAGACGCCGCGCAAATTACGGTTCCCGTCACGGCAAGTGCATCGCGCGCCAGCAGCCCGAGTCTCTATAGTCAGGCCAGCGCGAATGCTTCACGCGCCACCAGTCCAAGCCTCTACAGCCAGCCCAGCGCCAGCTCCGCCAGCGTTTACAGCCAGCCGGATGTTTCTGACCCGAACGCCATCCCCAGTAATGAGGTGGGGACGCCCGGTAGCCACTTTGCCGAACTGCCGCCGGAGATTGAGCCTGAAAAGAACATGCTGCTGGAAACCCGGCTGTCGCTCGATAAAAAAGGGCGTCTCGACATTGAGACGCCCGCCACGTCCGCACCTCTGCACGCCCTGATGGAAAAAACTATCGGTCACGATCGCCTGCGTTACCAAAACCATCTGGCCAGCGACGACGGCCATCAGCATGTATTGCTGGATAAAGAGGGGCGACTGATGACGCTGCGCAGCCAGCCCGGCGCTTTTATCGCCATCAGCCACAGCCAGCAAAAAATAGAGTGGCGAGAAGTACACCAGCCCCATCGGGGATTTATGCGCCGCCAAAGCCTGGAGCCTGCCGGGCAGCATCTTTCCTGGCACGATCGCCAGACCGTCGATATTGGCGGGGAGAAAGTACGCCTGCCGGAAACGGGTATCCGCGACCGCCTGACGGACAGCGTCACCGACGGCGACGGCACGCGCTACCGCCTGCACGACAAAAAACTCTACAGTTTTGACAGCGCCGCCAATGCCTGGCAATCGCTTTCCGGCGAGGACGACAAGCTCTCCTCCCTGTCGCGCCAGAGCGACGGCATGCTATGGCGGGTGAATGACGACAAACAGCTTGGCAGCGCCGTCGGCGACACGATCAAAGTCAATTTTGAGCACAAAATCGACCACTATGCGGTGGGCCCGAAGCGCGATGCCCTGGTGTTGATGAGTGATGATGAGAAGAAGCCGCAGGTGGCCTGGGTCGCCAACCTGGCGGCGACCGATCCTCAGCCCAGGACGCTGACGCTGCCTGAAAACATGACGCTGAAAAAAACGGCCCTGCATGGCCCGCTGCTGTTTGCCCTGGACAACAATGGCCGGCTGCTCTGCGGTGACAAACCCGACGAACACAGCACGGGGCTAACCTTCGGGGATGCGCGGCATAAACCGCTGCTGGATAACATCACGCAATACGTTACCGCGACGGTTGAGGAAGATGCGAAAATTGAAGATATGCTGGCCGACGAAACCGACCGGCTGCACCTTATCGTCAAGGATAAGTACGACCAAAAGCACGCCATCACCTTCCACTGGCACGGCGGCGATCTGAAGCCGCAAAGCAGCTGGAACCTTAGCGACAGCATGGTGCTGGACTACCAAAAAGGCCTGCCGCAGGTCACGCCTGCCGCCCAGGATGTGGTGGATCTCGGGCGGCTCGGCAAGCTGGCTTTGCACGACGGAAAAGTGCATTACTTCAACGAAACCACCGGCCTGTGGGCCGCTTCCGACGAAAAAGCAGACAAGCTGCAGTGCGGCCTCGACGGCCAGCCGTGGCTGATGAAAGATGGTGAACTCAAGCGCCTCAAGGTGAACCTGAGCAGCAACAAAGTCGACCACGGCAGCAACGTTTTTGCGCTGCCACAGGTGATCAAAAGCGTCAGCGCCGATCTGGCCACGGCCGGGCTGGACAAAGCGGAAAAGGCGCAGGCGTTTACGGTGATCGACAGCCGCCGCTATCTGGCGGTGAACGAAAAAGGCGATATCGGCTTCCACCACATAGACACCACCACTCGCCGCAATCAACGTGCCACCCAGACCCTAAGCCAGGCAGCCTTGCGGGAGAAAATTGAGACGCTGGTGCCCGGCAGCGCGGGGAAAGAAGATGCGGCAAAAGTCAGCGATCTCGCCCTCGGGGAAGACAAACAGCTTTGGCTGTTAAGCAAAGAGGGGAGCCTGTTTAGCCTGCCGGAAAATCACTGGAACAGCGGCAAAACCGACGGATTAGCGAAGGCCGTTTTGCCGGCAAATGAGGACGGCAGCCAGCCTGAGCTCAGCGCGCTACAAACCTCGGCGAAAGGGCAAGTCAGCGCGCTGGATAAGCAGGGCAACACGTTTATCTTCAAGGCCGGGGCCTGGGAAAAAGGCGAACCGGCGACTGCGCCGGCGGCGGAGCCCAACATGGCGCGACAGAATTACGAGCGCCTGACTAAAGCGTCAAAAGACTGGCGTTTACCGGGCACCGGGATCACCTTCAAACGCGAAGTTAACTTCCTTGGCCAGACCGGACAGGACGGCAAACAGGTTCGAACCTCGTTCCGCACCCGCCTGAGCACGTTTGCCTTCCGCCCCTCGCTGGAATGGCCGCGCCCGATAAAAACCGCCGCTTACTCTATTCAGCACCGCTACGCCGGGCGTGAAGGACTGAAGGACGTTTACCAGCAGCAGGGGGATTTGACCCAGCGGCTGAAGGCGCTCTCCCGGCAACCGGCCAGAGCTGCCCCACGCCCTGGCCTAAGCCAGCGCCTCGAGACCATGAGCGGGGAAGCGGCGCGCCAGTGGCAGCCGCAGGAAAAGGCGCTGCTGGAAGAGATGAGCAGCTTTGCACGCCAGTTGTCGGACAGCAGCACGCATTACTGTGAGCAGATAGGCCAGCACTATGGCGTACGCGATGAACGTCGGCAGGGGGCGACACCGTCTCGCTTTGGCCTGAACAATAGCCACAGCGGGGCGCTGAACCCGTCTAGCAGCCGCCAGGATAACCTTACCGGGCAACTGGGCGAACTGCTGCGGCGCTTCCCTGCGGATAAAAGCAACCACGCGGGGGCGATTATTGCCGAGCTGGAGGCCCGGCAAATCACCCTTAACCATCAGAAAGAACAGGTGCCGATGGGGCGCCAGCGCGATATCCATGACGATATCGGGCTGGTGAAATCCAGGGTGATGCTGGACGTGCTGGCGCTGAAATCCCTGCATGATTCGGTGGATGATCTGCAGCAGGCCACGCTGCTGAGCGAGCCTCAGCGGTCGGCCAAAATGGCGGAAATTGCCGCCAACGTTGCCCGGCTGAGGGACAGCGAATGGGGCGGGAACGTGATTAAAACGGTGACCACCCAGGGCTTCGGCAACCACAAATCGCTGGAGGCCAACTACGACGCCATCAAGGCGATGACGAAGGCGTTCAGTAAAGAAAACCACGGCGTCAACATCAACACCAAAACCGTGATGCAGGCGGAAAGCCAGCGCGAAATGCAGGACAAAATGGTTTCCACCGTGCTCTCTCTGGAGAGCGGCGAAAACCTGGCATTCAGCCGTACCTATGGGGCTTCCGCGACTGCGACGGTGGCGCCGGGTACTCAGGTTGTGGCGGGCGTTGGCGGCAAAGTGGGGGCTGACCGTGGCTACACCATGAGTTTTTCTCGCGGCGATACGGGGATTAACGTTAGCTTCGGACGAACCGGTGCCGTCTCGGCAACCGGCATCGTGGGCGTCGGTTACAACGTCCTGACTGACTACAACAAAACCCACAAAGTCTACCTCGATGGCGACCATAAACACCCGCTGTCACAGGGGGTTCGCCTGGGCGGTGGCGTCACGCTGGGTGGGCAGCTTCAGTCCCAGCACGGCGTCTCGTTTGAACTGGCAGAACACGAAATTCCTGGTTTCATCGAACAACTGGGCAGCGGCACGCTGGATCCGCTGGAGTTTCTGAACCGGGGGGCCAACCACAGCGTGAAGAGCGGCGCGACCCAGAGCTTCAGCGTGGACATCAACGCGGCCGCGCTGGCGAGCGTCGGCTTTCCGTTTACCGACAGCCACGAGAAAGATTTCCCTACCAGCGCCCGCCTGGGCGGCGGTGTTTATGCCAACACTAACCTGCTGGCAGGCAGCCGCGAGCGGACCGACTCCCGCAACGCCGAAGGGCAGGGCGTCAGCCACAGCGACCATCGCCTGAGGGCGTTTAACCAGATGAACGCCGGGGCCAACATTGCCATTCCGGTCAGCACCACCATTCAGCCGAAGCACAAAGATCCCTTCTCGGTGGGCGTCGGGGTAGGAGCCAGCGTGCAGCTGTCGATCAATAACCGGACGACGCACAGTCTTACCGTTGATTTAAAAAATGCGCAACCGGTGGAAGGCGTTCACCTGGAAAAACTGATGACCACGCTGGGCAAACAGTTTACCGACAGCGCCTCCACGCAGCTGCTGGCCAAACTCAAAGAGGAGCCGAAAGAAGGGGAACTGCCGATGTCCGTGGCCGACAAACTCAGCCAACTGGATGCTCATTTCACCCGCTGGTATCCGCCTGCAGATAACGCAAAGGCGCGCCGCCCGCTGCTTGATACGCTGCAGCAGCTTACCGCCCGGCAGCAGCAGGCCGACTCGCTTTCCGTGCAGAATACGCTGCCGGAACCGAGCAATGCCGAAGTGGATGCGCTTATCACCGGGCTACGCGGCGAGTTTACCGATCTCCCCAGCCGCCAGTTGCTGGATGAGCTCACGCCGGTGGAGGGGGCCCCGCGCTTGCCGATGTCCGCAGGAGAGCGGCTGGGTAAACTGGAAAGCCACTTTGCCCGCTTTATTCCGCCGTCTCGGCACCATGAGCTCACGGGGAACGGCCCCCAGGCGGCGCTGCAGTCGCTACAGCAAACCGTGCGTCAGCAAAATGCCGTGCTTAACCAGCAGCAACTGGTGAATAAGGCGGAGTACCAGTCAACCTATAAGAACCTTTCGCGCATCGACAGTAACGGTTTGTTCCACTTTGTTCGCCACTTTATGGAAGGCGAGTTTTCGCCGAGTAACGCCGATCGCATTACCCAGATGATGGGCGAGGATTACCGACTGAAAGCGCTTCTGCGGGGGCTGCAGGATAACAGCAGTGCCCAGGCGGTGGTCTCTCTTGAGCTGAAAACCAAGCCGCGGGAGAAGCTAGCCGACCAGTGGGCAAACCACGCGGTCACTCAGGACTCGATTGTCGACCTGCTTAAGGACCGCGACAAGCTGCGCCTGAAATCTATCGCCTTTACCAAAACGCAGAGTAAATCCGATGGGTTCTCCACGCCGTCATTTTTACTCGGCGGCTCTAACGGCGTATCGCTGTCGATGAATGAAAACCTGGGCACCATCAACTTCAGCTACGGCGACGACGACAGCGCGCCGCTCAGCTACACCGTGGACGGTGGCGTCGCTCAGGCAGAAAAAGAGGTGAAATCGGCGCTGAAAGATGCCGCTGAGGCAGGATTTATGGTGAAAGGAGGATAAGGAAATGACGATGCAGCAACGACTTCAACAGTGGCTTGATGCCTGGGGAAAACAACAAAAGATCTCGCTTCGCCTTGAAGAGGGGGTTTGCCTGCTGACGGATTCGCAGCAGCAAGAGGCCGCGGTGATTGAACTGCCGCCAGAGAGCAGCGCGGTGGTGCTGCACTGCCGGGTAGGGGAACTGACCGGGCAGGATGCGGCGCTGCTGCCGAACCTGCTGGCGATGAACTTTGAAATGAACGCGATGCGCGGCTGCTGGCTGGCGCTCGATGGCAACAACGCGGTGCGCCTGTGTACCCAGTGTGAGATGTCCGTCCTCGACGCAGAGCGGTTTGTGGCCTGGCTAAACGCATTTATCAGCCAGAGTGGGGAGGTCAGGGCATTTATTACCGAACTGCCTTCGCTGCTGGAGACGGCAGCGCCGCGTTAAAATGGGCTGAAATAAAAAACCGGGAAATATCCCGGTTTTTTATTGGCCAGCAGCTGTGTTGCTGGCGAAAAGATCCTCTTCGCGCCGCGCGGGCTGCTGCTTTTGCAGAATTTTGTATATGCGCTGAACGTCATCGGCATACCGCTGGCGAAGCTGATGACGCTTTTCCGACGGGCCGGTATTGTACATGCCGACGGTGTTCCAGGAGCGGCCATACTGGCGGAACAGCCCGTGTAAAACCCACGCGCCGGTAGCGATGCAGGTACAGGGGTCGTGCAGCAGATTGTCGCGCGTCACGCCCAGCTGCTTCAGCCGACCAAAATGCACGCTGTTCACCTGCATCATGCACACGTCTTCGGTGTGGTTTGAGTTGGCGGCGTTTACCGAAGAGAGGCTAAATTTTGACTCTTTCCAGGCGATGGCCTCCAGCAATGCCGGGGATATCCCAAAGGCATGTCCCACGCGGGTAAAGCATTCGGCCTGCGCGAGAGCCGGGAGGCTAAGCAGCAAAAGCCCCCAGCGCCACTGTTTAGTCTGCATCGCGTTATCTCCTTTCATTCTAACTGGCAATGTGTGGCGAAAAACGCGCCTGGGTTCCCCATTTTTTGCCACATCAGGAACTCTTTGACCCTGCCTCTCACTCAGTTGAACATCCCGGACGTGGGCGAAACTGAGCGTCATTGCGAGGTTAAGAGACGGCCGGTTATTGCTACTGGGTATCACTTAGGGGAGTGTGTTGTATGCAGATATCATCAGGACCGGGTGGGTTCTCACCTCTTTTGCCGGAAAACCATTTTCCAGGCCTGGACGGGGCGTCACCGGACTCGCAGAACGGCAGTAACAGCGTTACCGCCAAACTGCTGCTGAATAACGGCGGGAACACGCTGGCGATTCCGCTGGCGCTGAATTTTGCCAATGCGGGGGCGGCGGACAAGCCGTCGGCGATCAACTTTGGCGACTCACCGGCCAATAACAACAGCCCGGCAACTAACCCGGCGAACGCTTCGTCAAGCGGCAGCAGCGGTTCCGCCGACAGCATGATGCAGGAGCTTCAGCAGATGCTGCAGCAGTTCCTGAAAGAGCTGATGCAGCTTTTCCACATGAATACCGGGCAAAGTAAGGGGGATGACGATTCCTCTTCGCCGGCGAGCGGCATTGGTTCCGGCTCCGGCTCAGGTTCTGGCATGGGCAGCAGCGGCAGCGATGGTGCCGGAGATGCTGGCCGCCCGTTGAACAACTTCGCAGCAGCGCCTTCTGGCGGGCCGGCGGGTGCGTCGGGGCCGTCTGCGGATAGCCTGCCGCCCGGCGACACTAGCCTGAAAACCAGCGATCCTACGCTGCAAAAAATCGTTTCCCAGTTCGGGGGGGAATATGAAAAAGCTTCCGCAGAAACCGGCGTTCCGGCCAAACTTTTAGCCGCGCTGACGATGCAGGAGTCCGGTGGCGACGTGAATGCGAAATCCACCAACCCGGGCAACGGCCTGACCGACAGCGGCATGAACCAGATCAACCCGGACACTTACCGGGCGATGCAAAGCAAATACCCGGACAAACTCGGCAGCGACATGAACTCCCCGGCTAACCAGATCATGTGCTCGGCGTTGATGCTCAAAGAGGGTAAAGAGAAATTCGGCAGCTATGATGCCGCGCTTCGCGCCTATAACTCCGGCGACGATCAGGTGAACCTCCACAACTTATCCAGCGTCTCCTTGGGTGACCCTAACTACGTTAACGAAGTGAACAGCCACATGGCGAAATTTGCCTGATAGCCATGCCTTAATTTTATCCGTTACTTTACAAAACGGAGTAATTCTGCGGCCACTTCTTTAAAAAGAGGTGGCTGCATTTTAGTTACAAAGCAGTTTATTTCTTTGACAAGCTAAAAAGGCGTGATTAATCGCAATAACTACGACCAGGAATGTTCCCAATTAAACATAAATACTAAAAGTGAAATATATTTCAAAAAGAAAAGGGTGTTTCTGTTAAGGTGCTTCAGTGTAAATAATCGTAAATATATATTATCGACTTTGCCGATTGTGAGGAAATGCTGTCGGAGAATCCGTCGGTCGCCATACGCCTGCCGGGCAAAACTTCATTTTTTTGGCTGGACATGAGTAAAATCCAGAGTCTTGTCTGTTTTTAATTAATTTATTCTTATAAATCATTTATTTAATTTATTAATAAAATATTTGGATTCTTATTAATACATTTAGACATATATAGCAAAACCCACATTTTTTTTCAGTCGGCTTCACGAAATTAACCTCAGTAAGCAACATTCCCTGAGGTTTTTTTCACGACAAAAATGGCCTGCTATCCAGACATCGGAACAGTTAAACCTGTATTCCGTTGTAGGGATATCCCTACGCGGGGCTAAAATTTTGTCTGATTGTGAAACCGCAGCTCGGTGATAGGTTATCCCTGCTTCTCATAAACAAAACTCATTCATTTAGCGTGCCACCGTATTTTCTCACGGCGGCAGGCGGCAATCATTTTATGGTTCACGTTTATGGTTCATAAGTGGGACTCATACGCCAGACCTTGAATAAGCCAGGCAGCGGGGGATTTATGAAAGAAAACAGTTCGAATCATTGGGAGATAAAGCATATTCCTGTCGATATCGACTTGAATATGCCGCGGTCGGCAGCCGCATTACCCGCGTCTGAAAACGTGCACGACGGGCTGGATATTTGGCTGCAAACGTTAGCCCCTCTAAAGGTTGATTTGGTGCTGGAAGGCGAAACGGGCACCGGCAAAGACACCTTTGCCCGCCGTATTTACGACCATTCTGGCTGTCGTGGCGCTTTTGTACCGATTAACTGCGCGGCGATCCCCGAAACGCTGGCCGAAAGCGAACTGTTCGGCGTGACGGCGGGGGCCTACACCGGCGCGACCCACTCCCGTGCCGGCTACATAGAAAGCGCCAATAATGGCGTACTGTTTCTGGATGAAATTGACAGCATGTCGTTGAGCCTGCAGGCCAAGCTGCTGCGGGTATTAGAAACCCGCACCGTTGGGCGCCTGGGCAGCACGCAGTCTATTTCGCTTAACCTGCGGGTGATTGTGGCCTCGCAAAAACCTCTTGCTCAGCTCATGGAGCAAAAACTGTTCCGCCAGGATCTCTTCTTCCGCCTGACGACGGTCAAAATTTCGCTTCCGGCGCTGCGTGAGCGTGTGGAATGCATTATCCCGCTGTTCCGCCGGTTTGCGCAGGAATCGGCGGTTCGGCTGAATCGTGCGCTGCCGCCGATGTCGCAGCACCTTAGCGAAGCGCTGCTGATGCACCGCTGGCCGGGGAATATTCGTGAATTAAAAGGCGCGGCCGAACGGTTTGTGCTGGGGCTGCCGGCCCTGGGACAGGTTTCGCACCCGGAGATGCGTTCCGTGCGGCTGCGAGAGCGGCTGCGGCGGATCGAATACAGCCTGATAGAAGATTGCCTATCCCGGCATGAAAATCGGGTTGTGAGCGCCGCACATGAACTGGGCATTCCAAGAAGAACGCTCTATCAAAGAATTAAATCATTGACTGAAAAGGAAAATTAATTTTTTAAGTTTTTTTGGAACTGCCGCTTACGCCGCGCCACTTAATCCGTGAATGACACAACATTTGCTGTTTAATTAACGAGGAGTAAACATCATGCCATCAGTAAACACCGGTAACAACGCAGGCGCAAGCAGCAGCCTGGCAGATAGCTTCCAGTCTCAGATGGACTCTATCGAAAACAAATCAATGCAGGATTCTCTGGACAAAGCTGAACGTGACCGTAAGAACGCCTACGTGTCCGGCTACCAGAACTCCGCCACCACTATGATCAGTTCTCTGGCACAGAACAAAATTTCCTTCTAATGCTAATCAGGGATTCGCCCCGGCGTGGATCCCTGATCTTTTCTTTTGCTGGCGGAAACTCTCATATGCACATTCTTAATCCTGCGACAGGTATGCCTTTGCCAGAACCCGACTCTTTGGGCGTTGCATCCGGCCCGGCCGCTCAGTCTTCCATCCCGTTCGGTAACAACGTCGCGACCCAAAGCGATGCCGCTTTCTTTTCAGCCGCGTTGCAACAGCCGGAAGCGGCCTCGGCTATGGGTGGCGTGGGGGGGAAACCTGCCGCGATGTTTGAAAAAGCCTCCGGCATGTTCAAACAAATGGAAGGCGACCAGAAACAGATGAATAACGTGCTGCGTAAAGCCGCGCGTTCCACCGATCCACTGGTGCTTAACCAGGTGGATGACCAGCTCTCTAACTATTACCTGGAGAGCATGATGAACGCCAAGATAGTCTCGAAGAGCATTTCGGGGCTCGATAAACTGACCAATCTGCAGTAATCCATCATGCAACGACGCTGGCGAAAAATCCTGCAGCCCTGGCTGCTGGTCCTGCTGCTGGCAGGCTGCGACTCACAGGTCATTCTGAACACTGGCCTGACGGAAAATGATGCCAATGACATCATTTCTGAACTGTCGAAATACAAAATTGAAGCCGACAAGCAAATTGATAAAACCGGCGTGACCGTGCTGGTGGCTCAGGACAATATTGAACGCTCCGTCCGCATTCTTAACGCCAATGGTTTACCGCATAAAGCGCGAACTAACCTGGGCGAGGTATTCCAGAAAAACGGCATTATTTCCAGCCCGCTCGAAGAGCGCGCTCGCTATATTTATGCGCTTTCTCAGGAGCTGGAATCTACGCTTTCACAAATTGATGGCGTGGTGGTGGCTCGAGTGAACGTTGTCCTGCCTGAACGCGTGGCGCCCGGTGAGCCGGTGCAGCCCGCCTCGGCGTCGGTGTTTATTAAATACACCCCGGAGATGGATCCCGACAGCATTGAGCCGAGAATTCGCCGGCTGGTAGCCGCGAGTATTCCCGGGCTTTCGGGGAAAAATGACGGTGCGCTGTCCGTGGTATTTGTCCCCGCTGCGGCCTATCACGACCGCGTGGAACTGGTGACCTTAGGGCCTTTCCAGCTGACGCTGTCGCAGTATGCCACGGTCAGAACCCTGTTCTTCTCGCTGATGGGTCTGTTACTGCTGCTCGGCGGTATTTTCACCCTTTTACCGAAATTAAAGGCGATGAAGCGCGGCAAAAATTCAGGCTCGACTGAACTGGCCGTCGTGCCCCCAGAGCGTCGGTAACGCCGGTGGTTACCTGGGATCGTGCGCTGACGGCGAACTGGCTCCGCTGGTGGCTGGAGGGATTCTGGCGGCAGGCGGATGCCAGTTGGTTCGGGTTGCCCTGGTTCAGCCTCGACGAGGCGAGGCGTCAGAGCCTGATGCTCAAGTCGCCGCAGGCCCTACCGGCCATGCTGGTGCTGGAGGAATGCCTGCCGGAAACGCCTGACACGCGCCTGTTGGCCCTGGTTACGCTTGACTTAGCCCAGCGTGAAACGCTTTTTGCGCTGGTGGCCGAAGTTTGCCAGCGAGGGAGCGGGGCAGGGCAGCTCACTGAACCTCAGCGGGTGTGGTGCGAACGTCTGACCCGAGGTTTACGCCCCGGCGTCTGGTTGCCCGCAAGTCTTAGTTTTAGCGAAGAGCCAAACCTCGCGGTGCTCTGCCTGCTGCGTCCGATTATAACGCCTGCGGCGTGGCAGCGGCTGCGGTTTAGTTTTCCTCAGGCCGTCATCGCGCGATGTGAAGCGATGCTTGTGGATGAAACGGTGCCGCCGCTAAATCGCCTGCAGGCGCTGTGGGACGGTGCGATCTGGCAGGCTCAACAGCCCCGAACGCCAGCGCTGAACGATTTTTCACGGGAGCAATAAAGCATGTGGATTGGCCGTAAACTCGCCTTAGAAGAGGACAGCCAGGTTATTGAAGGCGTTCTGCTGCCTCACTCCGCTTTGCAGGCCCAGCGGCAGGCGCAGAGCCTGGTGGAACAGGCTATGCTCAAGAGTGAAGCCCTGCTGGAGGAAGCCCGCCTACGGGCTGAACAGATGCTCGCCGAGGCGCAGGCCGACGCCGAACGCCTGGCCGCCAGCCGCTGTGAAGAAGTCGAACGTGATTTCTGGCTGCGGGCCGAACCCTTTTTTAGCGACTGGCAGGCCGAGCGGGAGGCGCAAAGTGCCGAGATTGTCAGCCAGGCGCAGGCGCTCATTACGGCCGTTTTTGAACAGCTGTTTGGCGGCCTGAGCGAACAGCAAAAACTCACGGCGTTGCTGACTCAGCTCCAGAATTCGAGCGCCCGAGCAACGGACGTCACGCTTTTTCACCCCTCACAGTATGAAGCCCCGCTGGCAAGCTGGCTGGCCGCACGCCCTCAGTTAGGCTGGACGCGCTGCGCCGACGACGCCCTGGCGGCCGAAACGCTGCTGCTGCAAACCGCCCAGGGCGAATTCAGCATTAGCTGGGCTTCGCTCCAGCAGCATTTGCTGCGCCTCGCCAGCTAAACCGTCGCAAAAACGTCCCCGCCTGGAAGTTAATTTTCCCGCGACGGGAACCGTCGCCTTTCTGCCGCCACTTATCATGCGATTTCAACGCGAGGAGAAACGTATGAGCAATTCCTTTGATATTCAGCGCAATCTCGACAGCCAACTGTCCCGTCTGCACCACTCGGTTGCCGAGCTGGCGCAGAGCACGCTCGGCCAGCCCGCGCCAAGCATGGGTGACATGGTGGAATTTAAAAACGCCCTGATGAAAGAGGCGGCAGCAACCTTCACCGACAGCCAACTGGGGTCGCTCAAGCATAGCCTGAGCAAGGAGATTATCGACTCTATCAACTAGTTATGCCGTCGACGGCTTATTCGTAAGCCGTTGTTTAACGCAGTTTGTCCCCCTGGCGGCTACCTCATTTGGCCGTCGATTACAGGAGAGTGAGTCGTTGAATCAGCACGTTCGTTTACTACGCTCAGCCATGTTCGTCCTGGCCGCAACCGCCGGCTGCTACAGCGCAGCCGTGAGCGCCCAAACGCCTGCCGACTGGCAAAATGGCGCCTATGCCTATTCTGCCCAGGGCACGCCGCTGCGCACCGTCTTGCAGGATTTCGCCAGCAGCCACGGCGTGAACCTGCGTTTAGGAGATGTGCCCGACAGCGTGGTGGACGGACGCCTGCGTTCCGACAGCGGCGTGGCCTTCCTCGACCGCCTGGCGCTGCAGTACCGCTTCCAGTGGTTTGTCTATAACGGCTCGCTGTTCGTCAGCCCGCAGTCGGCAGAAACCTCGAAGCGCATCAGCGTTTCGGCCGATGCCGCGCCGGATCTCAAGCAGGCGCTGCGTGATGTCGGGCTGCTGGAAGATAAATTCGGCTACGGCGAGCTGCCGGACGACGGCGTGGTGATTGTCACCGGGCCGCCGGAGTACGTCGCGCTGGTGGCGGATTTTAGCGCCAAAGATAAAGACAAAAAGCAGAACAAAGAGATGATGGCGTTCCCGCTGAAGTACGCCTCGGTAGCCGACCGCGAAATTAAATACCGTGAGAAAACGCTGCTGGTGCCCGGGGTGGCAACCATCCTCAACGAATTACTGGGCAAGAAGAGCACCCGCTCTTCGCAAGGGATTGTCCCCGGCGGAGAAGGCAGCTCGCGTGAAGCCCTGAACAAATCATTCCAGGAACAATCGGACAACATTCTCTCCGGGCTGATTCAGGGCCAGGACAGCCGTATGCGTGGCGCAGGCGGCGATGACGAAGGGGAAATGAACCCGCTGGTCTCGGCCGATGTGCGCAACAACGCCCTGCTGGTCCGGGACGATCCTAAACGCCGCGAGCAGTATCAGGCGCTGATCTCTCAGATTGACGTGCCGCAAAAGCTGGTGGAAATCGACGCCATGATTATTGATGTCGACCGCCACGCGTTTTCAAAGTTCTCCAGCAACCTCAGCGGCACATTCGGCAATATCACCGCGGGCTCTTCCATGCTGCAGGGGGCGGGCACGCTATTCGTGACCGACTACAGCCGCTTCTTTGCCCAGATCCAGGCGATGGAAGGCGAGGGCAACGCCTCCATCGTTGCCAACCCGTCGATTCTGACGCTGGAAAACCAGCCCGCAGTGATCGACATGAGCGATACCGCTTTTATTACCGCGACCGGTGAACGCGTGGCGACCATTGAACCCGTGACCGCCGGAACCAGCCTGCAGGTGGTGCCGCGCGCCATTGGCAATGGGCCAACCAGTACGGTGCAGTTAGTGGTGGATGTGGAAGACGGCAAAGTCCAGGTCAACGATGACGGCGTGGCAACCGGCGCGAAGCGCGCCACGGTCAGCACTCAGGCGCTGGTTCAGCAGAACGGCTCGCTGGTGATGGGCGGCTTCCACTCCCGCGAAACCGGTGACACCGACCACCGCATTCCTCTGCTCGGCGACATTCCTTACCTGGGGAAATTCTTCTCTTACACCAGCCACGAGACGTCGCAGCGCGAGCGCTTGTTCATCATCACCCCGCACCTGGTGGGTGACCAGGTGGACCCGACGCGCTACATCGACGAGCAGGATCGCCAGCAACTCTCGGCGGCGATGAATGAGGTCCAGCTCCGTCAGCGCTACAGCTCGATGAAAGGTGATATCGAAAACGCTATGCGGGATCTGGCGGAAGACAAAGTGCCTACGGGGTTCCAGGCGGGCGGTGAAGGTATGGGCATTGGCCAACTGTGCAACGTGGGGCCGGGGCTTTCATCAGACAGTTCCCACAGCCAGTGGTACAGCAATGCGTCGATACAAATCAGCGTCGGGCTGATCCGCAATATCAGCGGCAAGCCGCAGCGCTTTGACGAGTCCAGCTGCCGCGATGATGACGTGCTGGCCGTGGCCGCATGGCCGGGTGGAAACCTTGCGCCAGGCCAGTCGGCAGAAGTGTATATCGCCTATCGCACGCGGGGAGAAGGGCGTCGTAGCCGCCAGTCGCTGCTGACCTCTTCATCGTCGTTGCCGGTGAACGCATCAAGATCGCGCAGCTATCTCCTGCCGCCGCGCCCAGTACTGCACTAAGGAGTCACGATGAAACCTTCGATTTTATTACTGCTGGCGCTGGCGTTTGTCCTCAGCGGCTGCGCTACCCGCAATGATAACGGCTGTGACAGCGTGGCGTGCCGCCCGCTGTCGGACAGCCACCACCTGACCATCTGGTGGCCGAACGATATGCGTAACGGTGTGCAGGATTACACGCAGATGCCGGTGCGTTGAGTGCGCTCGCGGGCGTGGCTGTTTCACGCCTGCTTTTGAAAAAAGCATTTTTTTCCTGATGTCAGGCAGTTTTGTGGAACCGAAGCCGGTTTCTTTTCACTTAACAGGCGTCTTAATACTGCGACCCAGCAGGGCTGGTCGCCTGTATCAACCCCGAAGTCATGTTGAGGTAATCTAATGAGTACGATTGGAAATATGCTAAATCTGGCCACTGCATTACCGCAGATGGCGCTGAACGCAACCCCAGAAGGTATGGCCGCTAACCTGTTGAAAAACGTTGGCGATCAGATGGTGAACGACATTGCCTCCAGGCTGACCAACCTGCTGTTCTCCGGCGGCATGAACGGAAACAATAACAACACCTTTATGTCTCCGCAGAGTCAGGGCGGCGCGAGCATGGGCAACACGCTGGCGATGAGCAATATGCAGCAGATGCTCCAGCAGGTTATCCAGCAAATGGGCGTGAATTCACAGAACACGCCGTTCAACAGCCTGGCGGGGGCGGGCAACATGAACGCTTTCAACAGCGGCATGAGCAACGGCCTGCAGTCACCTTCTACCGGCATTGGCCTGGTTCAGCTGCCGATCTCCACCACCAGCGCGAACAGCGCAAACAGCTTCAACCAACTGGGTAACAGTATGGGCAGCCAGCTGGGCAGCAAAATGGGCCTGCAGGCGCTGGATGACGTGAAGTCAGACACCAGCGGCCTGAGCGCCATGTTGGGCGGCGGCGGTAAAGTTGACGGCGGCTCGAAAGAGACCCGCGCTGAAATCGGTAAATTTATGGATCAGCACCCGGAAATTTACGGCAAGCCGCAGAGCGCGGGTGCCGGTATGCCGGGCCTGGTGCACATCGGGAAAGGCCCATCCAGCTGGGAAGACGCGCTGAAAAACAGCAAACCGCTGAGCGGCGATTCGCTGAAAGCCTTCCAGTCCGCGAAAAACGATCTGAAAACCTCCATGGTGGGGGGCTCTATTCCTGGCTCCGCTACGACACCGGGCAACGGCTCTTCCAGCCTGCTGATGAACGCCGATGCGCAGCTGTTTAACGGCAATATCATCAAGGACGCCTTGAAGCATCACCACGGCGCGCTGATGAACCTGGCAAGCGCCGCGCTGGCCTAAGGGATTGTGTAGTCATCCACAGATGTTCTTTTTGACGCGTGGTGCAGGCTAACTTCACCCCGCGTGTTTCGCGAAACTCTTCTTCGCCCTCTGTTTGACCGGTTTTTCTGCGTTAATCGCGTGGAGGCCGGTCTTTTTTTGTCTCGATCATGCTCGCGCATACGAGTGCAGAAAAATTATTCGACTCTCACTTTAAGAGCTGTCTCTTAGTCACAAATACGTTCAATTATGTTGATATGGGTGGGGTTCCGTTCACCTTAAGTACAAGTTCATATGTTGACATCGGACACGGTGAACGTGTCAGGTGGCATTACGCCATGCCCCCTGACCACCCCCGGCGCCCGGCAAGCTCATCGCCGCTGAAGCGGTAAACCCACCGGCTATCACCCAAACATTCGGGGTCGTTCGCGATTCGTTCCCGACGATCGCTCTCTTTCGCTGTTCCCGACAGCTCAACCCCGCCTGAGTTGGGTCATAGCCGGGGGCGATGAGAGCCGGGAACAAGGGCGTGGCTGTAAGTCTTGAAGCGGCTATAACGTTCCGTGTGGCTGCGGGTTAAAAGCGAGGCATGGTTCCGGCTTAAATCGCCTCCGTTTTCTCTCCGACTGGCCAGGGTCCGGACGTCGGGAACGGCCGGAGGCTGAGAGCGTAGGGAACGCATCTCAGCCGACCCAGGACTGGGAGATAAAACGGAGGTCTGCCGCTTCAGCGGTCGATTTATTTGGCCGGGAGTCCGGGTTCTTAGGGGAGCGACGGTGGCTCCCCTGAGACGTTCACCGGTTCGGTGGTGACATATGATACAGGGCTGGAAGTGAACGGAGTCTTAGCCGGGCTTGGCATAATCGAGGGTATTCGCCGACAGGCGATCCCCCCGTTACTCCTCAAACTCAATCGTCTCGCCCTTCAGGCGGCCCTCAAGCTTGCGCAGCAGGCGGTAAATAGCGGCCACCGCTTTTAGCGTATCGCGTGGGATATAGGCGCCTTCTTCGGTGGTGCGGTAAAGATTACGGGTGAGCCAGACGTAGCGAACCACCGGGATATTGGCGGCATGGGCCAGTTTGATCAGCGCTTTGGCGTCTTCGTCCTGCGCTTTAAACAGCAGCACCGGCAGCGGTGTTTCGTCCGGGAGATAGCGCAGCCCCACGGCGAAGTGCGTCGGGTTCACCAGCAGAACATCGGCTTTTTCCATCTCCTGCGGGGTCACTTTTTTTGCCGGTGCATTGAGAATTTCATGGGCGACGTGTTTGCGGTGGCCCTTGGTGTGTGGGTCCCCCTCCATCTGCTTATACTCGTTTTTTACGTCCTCGTGGCTCATGCGGTTCTGCTTGAGGAAGAAGTATTTCTGCAGCGCAAAGTCGGCCACCGAAAATACCAGCATCACGCCAACGATGGTGTGGGCGAGGGTTTCCAGGATCGCTACGCCCGCATGCCAGAAGCCGTCCAGCGTGCCGCCTGAAAGATTGGCCATTTGCGACAGGCGAGGCTTGATCAGCAGCCAGAACACCACCGAAAGGGTGATGGCCTTCAGCAGGCTGTTGAGGATCTGAATAAACTGCTTCACCGAAAACATCTCTTTGAATTTATTCAGCGGGTTTAGCGCCTCAAGCTTCGGGGCCAGCGCGGCGATGGCAAACAGCGGGCCAAACTGGATCCAGCCGGCGGCGATGCGCAGCAGAATGACGGTGCCAACCGTCATCATAAAAAACACCCCGACAGTGAGCAGCGCGGCACCGCCAACTTCCCCTAACGCCTGGTTGAAGGGGCTGCTGAGGCGCATCAGCGGCAGCAGCATCAGCGCCTGCAGCTTCGCCATGCTGGCTTCCATCATGGAAAAAATAAGCTGCAAAACGCCAAACATAATCAGCAGTTTGGGAATGTCCTGGCTTTGGCTGACTTGGCCTTTTTTGCGGGCCTCCTGAAGTTTATGGGGGCTGGCCTTCTCTGTTTTTTCACTCACGGCTTGGCACCCTCCGAAGCGGCGTTACCAGGTGGTTTGACGGGCGGGCAGAATATCCGCCAGGTGCGGGATCAAATCGCGCAGGCTGCTGAACTGGTGGCCGGCGAAATACTCCAGCGTGGGCAGGTAAAAGATAAAGAACAGCAGCCCGGCGATGCACTTCAGCGGCACGGTCAGCACCGTGGCCTGCAGCTGCGGGCTGTAGATGCTGAGCACGCCGACGGCGAAATCGAGGAACAGCAGGAGCAACACCAGCGGGCCGGCGTACAGAATGGTGTCGATAAACATCTGCTTCACCTGGCCGAGGAACACAAGGAACCCCTGCTCGCGGAAGTCGGGCAGCCAGCTGTCCACCGGCCACAGCCGGTAGCTGTCCCAGATAACCTGGGTGGCCAGGGAAAGGCCAAAGTTAACTACCAGCACCATTATCGACCACTGCAAAAGCATGTAGCCGAGCGGCGTTTCGTCTGCGCCCAGCGCCGGGTTAAGCTGGCCGCCGCTGAGCGCCCCGCGTTGGTTATCAAACAGCACGCCCACCGACTCAAACAGCCAGAAGGGAAGCGCCAACAGGTAACCAAGAAAAATCCCCAGCACCACTTCTTTCAGCATCATGGCGACAATCCCCCACGGGGTATGGGGGGCATGGCTCAGCATGGGCACAATGGTTGGCGTGACAAACAGCGCCAGCGGGACAACAACCGCCGTGCGGATCATGCCTTTCAGAGCAGAGAACGCAAACAGCGGCGTCAGCAGCACGCACGGGTATATGCGGGCTATCGCCAGCCCGAGCCCCAGCATACCGTTGAATATCGGCGTCAGTTCGGCGGCAATCATCGCAGGGTTCCGGAGGCGGCCATCATGGTAAAGGCCGACTGCGCCAGCTCCACCATTTGCAGGCCAATCCAGCGGCCGCTCAGCGCCAGCGTGGTGCCAACCGCGACCAGTTTGATGGCAAAGGGCAGGGTCTGATCCTGGAGCTGAAACACCGCCTGCAGCAGGGACACCACAATGCCCACCAGCACGGCCACCACCAGCGGCGGGGCGGAGAGCACAACCACCATCAGTACCGCCTGCTTAAACATGTAGATCATGTCCATAACGTCCTCACATATAGCTGTAGAAAAGGCCGTCCAGCAGGCGCGTCCAGCCGCTCACCATGACAAAAAGCAGAATTTTAAGCGGCAAAGAGATGGTCATCGGCGACACCATCTGCATCCCCAGCGCCAGCAGCACGTTGGAGACGATCAGGTCCACCACCAGGAAAGGGATAAAAATTAAAAAGGCGATCTTAAAGCCGTTTTGCAGCTCGGACAGTACGAACGCCGGGATCAGGATCAGCAGGTTGTCGCGCTGGTGGACTATCTTCTCCGACAGATCCTTCGGCCACATGCGCTGGCTGTTTTCCATCAGGTGGGTTTCCAGATCCGGGTCGCTGTTGCGCAGCATGAAGTCAGTCAGCGGCTTAATGCCGTACTGCAGGCTGTTTTCTAAGCGCTCGGCGCTGGTGGTATCGAGAGGCTTCTCCTTGAAGCGGGTTTGCATCCCGTCAAACACCGGCGCCATTACGAACAGCGTGGCGGCCAGCGCGATGCCGTAAAGCGCCATGTTGGGCGGCGTTTGCTGCACCCCGATGGCGTTACGCGTCAGCATCAGCACCATGGAAATCTTGAGAAAGCTGGTGGTTATCATCAGTAGCAGGGGCAGCAGCGAAATAGCGCCCAGCAGGATGGCCAGCGCCAAGGGATTAAATGAGCTGATATTCTCGGCCATCACACGGGTTCCATGGCCGTACCCGTCTGGCGCAGCATGCGGGTTATCTGGAAGCCGAGCGTGCCGTTAACATCCACCAGTTCACCTTTTGCCAGCAGGCTGTTGCCGTGGCACAACAGTGCCTCACCCGGCGTGACGTGCTGCACTAAGACCGTTGACCCCGCGTCCAGCTGCTGTAGCTCGCCGAGCGTCAGCTGCAAGTTGCCGCAGCGGATGGTCAAATCCAGCGACAAGTCGTCGAAACTCCCCCGTGTTGTTTGCCATTCCCCGGCGGGTACCACTTCTTCGCCGTCCTGCTGATCGTCGTACTCCAGGGGGGCGTTCGGGTAAGTCATGGTTAGCTCCTCGCTAAACGTAATGTGTAGTAAGTCTCTGTGAGTCGTTTCGCTCGCCAGTTCCAGGTGAACCTGAAATTGTCGTCGCGCCAGCGGCATCACGCCGCGCCCTTCCGGCGAAAAGAAAGTCTCGGCGGGCAGAAGTAAATCCCCGCCAGCCAGGCGGCGGGCGGCGCCTGCGGAAAGCCGGAGCTTGCCAACGGTCAGCGGTAACTGAAGCGGAAGTTCAGGGTTAAGCGGGGCCATCAGCCGCTGCCAGGCCGGGTGCTGAGCAAGCTGATGCAGCGTGGCCCAGGAGAGCGACAGCAGCGTGCTGGCATAGGCTTCGCCGAGGAATACCTCGAGGCGAAGCGTAAGGTCAGGCTTTGCTTGTTCGTCTGCAGGCTGCAGAAACGCAAATAGCCCGGCCAGCTGAGGGCTGAGCTGCTGGCTGAAGTAGGGCCAGTACCAGGCACTGTCCTCGGTGGAAACGCCAGGCAACGCCGGGCAATCGGCCATCAGTCCCAGCACCGGCAGCGGATCGCTAAAAAACAGCGTGCCTGCGGCACAGCGGAAGGCTTCAGGCTGTGTCCCGGGCTAAGTCTGCGTTCGGAAGGGCAGGAGGCGGAGTTCGCCGGCCATTTCCTCCCTGAAGAACGGGAGCCGCCAGCCGCTGCCGATCCAGCGCCGCAGGCGGGCTTCATCCGACGACTGAGCGGCAATCAGCAGACGTTTCATACCGCCTCCCGCCGCTTGAAGCGGAGGCGAACTTTTTTCCCAAGACGGCCGCTGAGCGCGCCTTGTCCGTCCTGTTCAAAGCCGCGAACTTTGTCCCAGGCATGAGCAGAAAAACCGAGTGCAATATCCAGCCCATCGCCACTGGCCGGGGTAATTTGCGCCACCACTTCGCCTAAATCTGGCAGCAGCAGGCTAAAGCGGGCGGGCAGGCTTTCCTGCTGTTCAATGCCCTGCACCAGGTGCGATTCCAGCATGGCCTGCAGGGCAGAAGCCTGGGGCTCACTGGCCTGCTGCGGCTGTTCGGTACCGCCGAGGGAGCCGTCAAACAGGTTGAGCGACAGGATAGGCATCACCGGGGCTGGCTCATCGTCGGACAGGAGGTCGCTAAACTCTTTTTCATCCCGCGACAGCTTCTGGCGATCGCTGGCCCGGCTAAAGGAGGAGGCACTTCGGGCAGGCATTGGCGGCATTGTGGGCATGCTATTTACCGGCGTGCGCGGTGCGCGAGGGGCTGGCGTTTGCGGTGCGTTCTCCGGCTGGTGATGCGGCTGCGGGGCCGGGTGAGACTGCTGCCAAAGCTTCGGCTGCGGGTGAGCGTTTTTTAGCGCGTGGTGAATCATAAAGCGTTCCCCTGATTTTGGTTGAGCAAATACTCCATTTTTTCTATTTCCCGCTGGCAGCGCTGCACGGCCGACTGCGCGGCGGTCAGGCGTGCCTGCTGCTGCTGCACTTCTTCGTGCAGCTGGTGTATTTGCTGAATGTGTTGGATAACGCCCGCGCGGGTGGATTTCTCCACATCCAGCGTTTCCCGCAGGTCGTTAAGCGGCTGCGTGACGCCGGCGTGCCGGGGCACGAAATCATTGCGCAGCTGCAAATAGCCGATTTTCTGCTCTGCCAGCTGCCGTTCACCCTGTTCGACGGCTTCCTGGCAGTGCCGAAGCTGCTGCTCATGCTGACGTTGTTCGCTTTCACTGCGGCGTAAGCGCCGCCGCCTGATGGGCAGCAGAAGCGTCAGTACCTGCTCGAGGGCAACCTGCTGCGGATCGGGTGCAAGCGGGGTTTCTACCTCACTATGACGGCGCATATGCAATGACCTCCTGCAGCTGCTGGCGGGTGTCGGTAAAGTCGCTTGGGGCATGGTTGGCCTGGCGTAAAAACGCGTTGATTGCCGACTGAGACTGCACCGCGGCGTCGGTCATCGGGTCATTTCCCGGCTGGTATTCACCAAGGCGGATGAGCATTTCGACCTGCTGGTAAGCCGACATCATCTGGCGCAGCGTGCTGGCTTCGGCAATGTGTTCGCGAGGGACGACGTTGCTCATGGTTCGGCTCAGGCTGGCCAGCACGTCCACGGCAGGGTAGTGCCCGCGCTCCGCCAGGCGGCGGGTTAAGACAATGTGGCCGTCTATCAGCGAGCGGACTTCGTCGGCCACGGGATCGTTCATCGAGTCCTGTTCAATCAGCACTGAGTAAAGGGCGGTGATAGAGCCGCGCGAGGTTTTCCCGGCGCGTTCGAGCAGCCCCGGTAGCAGGGTATAGACCGACGGTGGCAGGCCGCCCCGGCCGGGCGGTTCCCCGAGCGCCAGGCCAATTTCACGCTGTGCGCGGGCAAAACGCGTCAGCGAGTCGATAATCAGCAGGACGTTTTTACCTTTGTTACGGAACGCTTCGGCAATGGCCGTGGCGGTAAACGCCGCGCGGGCGCGTTCCATGCTGCTGCGGTCAGAGGTGGAGCAAACCAGCACGGTGCGTGACCGCAGCTCGGCGTCCAGCTCGTGGTCGAGGAATTCGCGAAGTTCGCGGCCACGTTCGCCAATCAGGCCAAACACAATGGCATCGCACGGCGTGTTACGCGCCATTTCGGCCAGAAGGGTTGTTTTACCGCAGCCAGCGCCGGCGAAGACGCCCACGCGCTGGCCCACGCCAATCGTCAGCACGCCATCGATGGAGCGAATCCCCGTCGGCAGCGGAGTATCAATTCGCGGCCTGTCCGTGGGCGGAGGAGCATCACCGAGCACGCCACGGGCGTCCGGTGTCTCGCTGGCCAGCGCAAAAGCGGAAAGGCTATCTTCGTCAATGGCGCGGCCAAAGCCGTCCAGCACGCTGCCAAATAAGCTGTCCGACACGCTAATAGAGTGGGGCTGGAACAGCGGCGTGACGCGAGCGCCCTGGGCGATGCCGTCCAGCGGCCCCAGGGCGGAAAGCAAAGTGTGGCGAGGGTTAAAGCCGACAACTTCGGCCATCACTTCGGTGTCGCCGCTGCGGCTGATAAGACACAGGTCGCCGATGCGCGCCTGCGGCAAGCTGCTTTCCAGCAGAATTCCGCTGATGCCGGTGATGCGGCCATAAGCGCTGACGGCGGAAAGCTGGCTCAGGCTGCTATGGCGCTGGGCAAACCAGGCGTTGAGGTCGGTCTGATAGCGCACCATTACCATTTCACCGCGATGTTTTCCTTGCCGCCGAACTGTACGCTGTCGGCGGTAATGCCGGTCAGGCGCAGGCCGTTGCGTTCGTCTCCCACAAACAGGCGCTGCCCGTCCTCGGTCACGATGTTGGCGTGCGGCCCGGCGGTAATTTGCACGATATGGAAAGGCAGCACGGCCTCGCGCACTTTCGTCTGATTAGTGAGCGCCACCTTGAGCTGATAATCGCCGCGGATGCTGTCCACCATGCGGCTGACAATCGGCAGCTGGTTTTCCTGCAGGTCACCGGTGAGCGTAATGCCCTGCGGCGTACTGGCCAGCTGTACTTTGTTATAGAGCTCGCGCTCGCGCAGATCCTGCTCCACCACGCTGCGCAGCTCGTTGCTATTGGTAATGGCTGGCTTAATTTGCGGCTCCTCGTCGCTGTTCTGCTGGGCGATGCCGGGCTGGAGCACCCAACTGAAGATGGTAAAGGTCAGCAGCATCAGGCTGGACAGCGTGAAGATTTGCGCCCAGCGAGGCAGGATCCTTGCCAGCAGTGAACGACGAGCCGCCGGAGCCGGCTTGCTTTGCATCCCGCCGATAGGTTCGCGCAGGGTGGGGGCCGGTTCGTCCGGGCTGGTCACAGGCAACGGCGGCGGCGGGCGGTTATCCCACTCGTCGTCAGCGGCAGCGAGCGTCAGCCAGACGCCGCCGACGGCGAAGATTTCACCGGGCTGCCAGAGTTGCTGTGCGCTCAGGCGTTCACCGTGGCGGTGGCAAACGGTGCCCTCCATCGGCGTGAGCATCCAGCCTTCGGCGCTGCGGCTTAACAGGGCGTGGCTGGCTTTAATGCCGCCATCATTGAGCTGCAAATCGCTGTCGGCGGCGTTGCCCAACTGCCAGCGTTCGCCGCTTAACGGCAGCGCCGCGCCTTCATGTAATCCGTTTAATACTCTCAGCTCATACATGGCAGCACCCTTTATGCAGTGAAGGCGTCAAGCGCGTTTTCGTGAATATCGATGCGCCCCAGCACGTTGACCGGCAGGTTGAATTGCAGCTCGGCGAACGACAGCACGGGAACGTGGTGGAATTCGTCCTGGATAAGCAGGCGCAACGGGCTACGTAAATCCTGGGCGGACAGCAGCACGCTGGTTTGCCGCTGGAACAGGGGGAATACTTCCCGCAGCTGTTCCAGCAGCAGGGCGTGCTTGTCCTGACTGAGGGCGAAGAAGGTTTCGTTCTGCGTCTGACGCAGGCTGTCGCGCAGGATCTCTTCGGTTTCCGGCGTCAGCAGCCATACCTGGATGCCGCCGTCGTGGCTGTACTGGTGGCAAATGTGTTCTTTGATATCGATCCGAACCTGGTCGACCAGCAGGCCCACATCGCGCTCGTGCTGGCCATGAACAATCAGCGATTCGGTAATGCTTCGTACCGAACGTAGCGAAATACGTTCGGCTACCAGACGCTGGAGTACGGCGCTCAGGCGGGTGATCGGGAAGATGCGCTGGAACTCCTGCGCCAGCTCCGGCAGATCCATCTCCAGCCAGGAGATAATGGCGCGGGTCTCCTGTAGGCCGATAAAGCGCGGGCCGCTGGCGAAGAGCGCCTCTTCCATGCGGGCCAGCAGCAGCTGGTGCGAACTCCAGGACTCCATCTGGAATTTATCCAGCAGCGGATCGTTTTCTTCCAGCCACGCCCAGCCTTTTTCCTGAGGATAGGTTTCGGTGCTGAGTTCGGTGCCGGTCTCTTCCTGGGCCAGCAAACGGTAGTCCAGCGCCCGCTTACCTGAGGTAAAGGTGCCAATCACTTTAGGCACTTCATACACCAGAAAACGAAATTCATCGTTGGGCTGGTACGGCGAAAAATCGATGTTGAAGACCGGCAGCGTGAAGCCGTACTGGTTCACAATCCGGTTGCGCAGGCGGCGAATGTCTTCGATAAGCGCCATTGCCTCCGGATCACCGGCGCGAGCGGATGAGAAGCTGAGGACAAACAGGCGGCTGGGGTTGAAGGTACGGATATCTTCTTCGCCGTTGGCTTCCGGGGCGACAATTTCACCCCCGGTGCCGGAGGCCGCCGCGCGTTTGGCACGCCACAGCTGGAACAGCCCCGAACCCAGGGTAATTATTCCGAGCACGATAAACACCGCCGTCGGCATCCCCGGCAGCAGGCTGAAGCAGAACATGCCTATGGCGGACATGATCCATGCCTTGGGCTGGTTGGTTAGCTGGTCGCTTATTTCGCGGCCAATGTTGTTGTTGGGGATGTCCTCGTTGGCCGACACGCGGGTGATCATCATCCCGGCGGTCAGAGAGATGAGCATCGCCGGGATCTGGTCAATCAGGCCGTCGCCGATGGTCAGAATTGAGTAGACATTGGCGGCGTCGCCCGCGGCCATGCCGAGCTGCAGCACGCCAATACAAAAGCCGCCCACCATGTTGATGCTGAGGATCACAATCCCGGCGATGGCATCGCCTTTCACAAACTTCATGGCGCCGTCCATCGCCCCGAAAAGCTGGCTCTCTTTCGCCAGGTCTTCACGTTTACTTTTTGCCTGCTGGACGTTAATCAGCCCGGCGCGCAGGTCGCTGTCGATAGACATCTGCTTGCCCGGCATGGCATCGAGGGTAAAGCGGGCGGCAACTTCGGCGATACGCTCCGATCCTTTGGTGATAACCAGGAAGTTCACCACCGTCAGGATCAGGAACACCACCAGCCCTACCGCGAGATTGCCGCCGACCACAAAGTTGCCGAAGGCGGTGACGATGTGCCCGGCGTTTTGCTGCAGCAGAATTTGGCGCGTGGTGGAGATAGACAGCCCCAGGCGGAACATCGTGGTCAGCAGCAGCACCGCCGGAAACGTGGTGAACGCCAGCGGTTTAGGCAGGTACATCGCCGTCATGATAAGCAGGCACGACACGCTGATGTTGACCGCAATCAATACGTCAATCAGCCCCAGCGGCAGCGGGATGATCAGCATGAACACCACCGCCAGCGCGATGAAAGCCCCGACCACTTCGGAGCGTTGCATGGCGGTTATTGCCAGCCGGTTAAGAAGGTTAAACAAAGCGTTCATGGGCTATTCAATCCTGGTGAAGTCCGTTTACTGCGCGAGCTGGCTGCGTTTTTCCCAGGCGGCGTATTCGCCGTTCAGGGTGCGCAGCAGAAGCAGGGCGTTGCTGCGGGTTTCATCGTTCCCGCCCCAAATTTTCTCCGGCAGCGCCTGAAGCAGCGTCAGCAGACCGTTGAAAAAGAGCGACTGCTGCAAGGGTTTTTCGCCCACCACCTGAAGACCAAGCTGGGTCAGATCCCGGGAATAGAATCCGTTGCGGCACATGCTGAGCAAAGAGCGCGTCATGACATCGGCACCCATTGTGACGTGGGAATATTTGCTCTTCAGGCGGTCGAGGAACTGGGCCACTTCCGACAGCGTGTGCGTAATCGCGCGGGTATCGTTCAGCCCGGAAAGCAGGCGGCGCAGGGCCGTCGGCGGGGCGGAAGGCGCCAGGGCGGCGATGTCATCGGACAGTGCGCGCTGCAAGGTGCGCAGGGCGGGCACGAAGCCGTCGACGCCAAATTTATCCAACAGCACGTCCATGATGTTGTCGGCGGACTGCTGGTTGATAACACCGCTGTAATAGAGCTGGCGCATTTCGCGCTTCTGCGCCGGATCGCTGCTGAACGCGGCAATCGCCGGGGCGGTATTCACCCCAGCGTTAATTTTTTCCGGGTGCTGCTGCTGCAGGTCGGCAAGCATTTGCTCGACCCGTGCCGCCAGCGCCGGGTTGCTGCCGTTGCGCAGACGCATCGCCATCAGGCTGAGGGTCACAAACGCAGAGGCGGGGTCGTGATTGGCCTGTTCCAGCAAATCATCCAGCGTCGGGGCCTTCCCTTCGGCACCCGACAACATGCGTTCAAAGGCGGATTCTTGCTCGGCCTGCTCCTTACCTGACGGGCTTTCCAGCAGGCGGCCAAGCTCAACAAGATGAGTGACCTTGATAGCCGCCACGGAGATGCGGCGCAGCTGGGTCGCTTGCGTGCGCTGCTCTTCATGCTTGATTTTTTGTTCGATGCTTTCCGCAAAAGTTGACGCCATCGACTCCTGGGCTGCACCGGGCCGCTGTGGCGCGGGCGCTGCACGAGTGGCGGACGATGAACTGCTCGCCGCGCTCTTGTCATTGTTAGTGTCGCTGATTAGCTCATCGACCAGCGCGTCCGCCTGTTCGGTTTCAAGACGCAGGTTGTGGTGATGGTGGTGCTGGGGGATTCTCATGTTCATTGCGGTGTGCCTTACCCGATTCGCCTGTCAGTGTGTGGGTTAAGGCCTGGGGCGGTTCCCGGGAAAATAAAAAAATTCCTCCGCCAGGACATGTGTAAAAAGTTGCACAAACCGGTTTTCAGACTGTGTGTGTTTTTGCTCATATTAATCTGATTTTTAAAATTTAGTTGTTAATAATCAGTGTGTTGAGTTGGTGTTTTTCGCTGGCATGGCGCTTGCTATAGGACGAACTCCTGAATCTATTCAATAAAAAGGTGTTCACTATGTCAGCGATGTTTGATTTCGAATCACAGGTTTTCCCGGATGCGCAGTCTGCTTTTGAGTCCAACGTCGTGCAGGGCGAGTTTCCGGTGGTTAACTGGGAGCGCGTAATGCGCGACAACGAACAGAGGCTGTACAATTTTATTCGTAAACGCGTGGCAAACTTTGCCGATATAGAAGACCTCGTGCAGAACACCTGGTATGAGGTGATTCGCAATAAGCACAAGTTTTGCGGCACGTCTCGCCCGGAAACCTGGATGTTCGGGATTGCGGTAAATCTGGTGAAAAATCACTATAAATCCGTCAAAGTGAGCTACCTGCACGATGAGTTAAACGATGATGTGCTCGGTACGCTGCTGCATTCGGAGCAGCCGGAAGGGGTGACTGAGGGTAAGGACATCCTGTCGAAAGTGTTGCAGCGTATTGCGCAACTCCCTGAAGATTATCAGCAATTATTACAGCTGATCGTGGATCACGATATCAGTTACCAGGAAGCGGCTGACCGGATGACTATTCCTATTGGCACCGTGCGTTCCCGTCTTTCCCGTCTCCGACAGTCTTTGAAACAGGATCTGGGGTGGGACAGCCTGAACTGAGCGAGCGGTGCTTCGTTACTCCCTGAACGAGAAGAATCACACTCTATGAAACAAGACGGCGGGCCGCACCCTCGGCCCAATGACACTCAGGAATTGCTGAGCGCCGCTTTCAATAGCATGCGCGAGCTGGTTTTCATTGTTGACAGGGATTTCAATATTGTTTTTGCCAACCACAAGGCGCTCAGTCTTTGCCTGCCGGAAAATGCCGGTCAGGCAAGGGCCGGGCAGCTTGTGGGCGAAAATATTTTTACCCGGCTGCGCGGCTATGGCGATCTGCCGCTGCTGGCGGTGGTTGAGCAGCAGCTGGAGCAGCCGGAACATTCGCAATACGGCGATAAGATTAACGCCCGGTTTCAGGCGGCAACGCAGGCTATTCCGGTTGAAGTTTGCCCGAGCCGCTTCGAGTTTCAGCGGCAGAGCTGGGTGATGATGGTGGTATGCGATACTCGCTATCGCAACGATATTCATCGTTTTTACTACGACCGTGAAAACGAACTTCGCGACATTCTGGACAATATGCCGGATGCGATTCTGCGCGTGGACAGCGAACAGCGGCTGCTCTATGCCAACGAAACGGCGCTGCAGTGTATGCCCAAGAGCGCCGCGGCTATCGGGCTGAAGATGAATTCGCTTATCGGCGATTCCACGTTAATGGAGCAGATCAGCTGGTCGCTCCAGCTGGTGCTTCGCAAGCATATTCAGCTGGAGGCCGTGCTGCACGGCGTGCGCTCGGACTTGCGGGTGTCGAGGATCTACCAGGCGCGTTTTATTCCTGAGTTTACGCTGCAGCAGACGCTGAAGTCCGTGCTGGTGATAGCTCGCCCTGCCTCCCGGCAATATTTTGCCGAACAGCAGGTGCGGCAGACGCACGATCAACTGCGGCAGATGACCCAAAAGCTGCAAAGCAGCGTTGAAAACGAACGCAAGCATATGGCGCGGGAGATCCACGATGAGCTGGGGCAGCATCTGACTTCACTACGGGTGGGGATATCACTGCTGGGCCAGAACCATCCTGCGTTGCAGCATGAAGTCGAACCGCTGACGCAGCTGGTGGATGGCACCATCAAAGTGGTACGGGATATCGCCACCCAACTGCGCCCGGCGGTGCTGAACATGGGGCTAAAGCCCGCGCTTATCTGGCTGCGGGACCAATTCAACAAGCACCGTTCCGGCGTGTGTACTCTGACTATTCAGCCGCTGCCGGTGTCGCTATGTGACGATGAGGTGACCGCCATTTTTCGCGTGGTACAGGAGTCGCTCACTAACGTTCAGCGGCATGCAAAAGCGCGGGAAGTGGAGGTGAAAGTCCTGACGCGGGGCAAAGTCGTGCTGATTTGTATTAATGATGACGGGCAAGGATTTGACCCCGGCCAGGTATCCGACGGGGCCTTTGGATTATTGAGTATGCGGGAACGCTGCATGATGAAAGGCTGGACGTTTAACATCCACAGTGCGCCGGGCAAAGGGAGCTGCGTGCATATCGAGATCCCTTACGCCCTGCCGGCACCGGCTAAAGTTTATGATAGCGAATAGCAAACTTGATGATGTCGGCGTTGTTGTCGAACTGCATTTTTTCCATCATCCGGGTCTTGTGGGTGCTGACCGTTTTGTTGCTGATGCTCAGCGCTTCCGCAATCCCGTTGATATTTTCGCCGCTGCTCAGCAGGCGGAGGATCTGTTTCTCTCGCTGGGATAGCGTGGCGTAGCGGCGAAGCTGGTCGTTTTCCTGAGTTGAAAAGACGATGGCTTCCGCCAGCGAGGGGTCGATGTAGCGCTGGCGGGAGGCGACGCGATGGATAGCGTGCAGCAGCGTTTGCGGCGCCTGGTCTTTAGTAATGAACCCGTGGGCGCCGCTGGCGAGGACCATTTGGGCGATCTGTGGCTCGTTGTGCATGCTCAGTACCAGCACCGGTAGCATCGGCCACAGGCGGGTGATTTGCTGGACCAGCTCCGGCCCGGAGTCGCCGGGCATGGAGAGATCCAGCAGCAGCACATCTACGTCGATTTCCGTTAGCAGCGATAGCACCGTTTTGCCACAGCCCGCTTCCGCCACCACTTTGATTTTCTTATCCAGTGAAAAAATCTGTTTCAGGCCCTCGCGCATCAAAATGTGATCGTCCGCGAGGAGGAGTCTGATTGCCATACCGTCTGTCATCCATAATTTATAGTTATTAAATCGTTCTTTTTTATAAAAATAATTATCACGCACGAATTGCAAAGACGTGTCTTAAATGAACATAGCAGCCTCGCTGCGGCGAATCTAGCTTTGCCGGGGGCGATAAGGTTGCAGCTTGTTACAAGTTCTCCCCGGAACCCGCTTCGTCTGCCGGCCACTCACGCCCCATGTTCCTGACTGAGACAGGTGAAAATCATGGTGATTGCTGAGCAGCTCTACCACAAACTCCAGCCGCTGTTTAACCAGCTGAATATTCCCGGAATTGTTTTCAACGCCCGGGGCTACTACTCGTTAACGCTCGACGATGGCCAGACGGTTTTTCTGGAACTGACGGAAAACATGACGCTGGCGATGGTGGGGCTGCTTGCGCTGCCGGACAACCCCGGCGAGGCGCTGCTTCTCGAGCTATTACAGGCCAACCTGAACATTGATCGGCAGCCGGCCATCACCGTTGCCGCCGATAAAGACCGTGCGCAGTTGGTAGTCTGGGCGGCGTTGCCGCTGGACGAGCTGCATCTCGACACGCTGCTTCCCTTGTTTGAGCGTTTGAGCTGGACGCTGTCGGTGATTGGCCGCTGGTGCCAGCCTGCCGCGCCGCGCGAACGGCAGGCTACGCCGGAGGCAGAAAAAGACCGGCTTCAGCGCCGTCAGGTTGAAGCGCTGCTGCTGCGACGTTAACGTTATACAAAGGGGAAAAGATGAGTACTATCTCTGCCAGCCATGTGGCGCCACATATCGCCATTGAATATCACCGCCCGGAAGACTACCTCGCCGCTGAAAGCGCGTTGCGAAAGCTACTCAGTCGGCCTAATGGCAGGAGCCTGGTGGATGAACTACGTAACCTCAGCACCCAGGGTCGCTACGTTAAAGTGAAGGTGACGGCGATGGCGAATACGGTTGCCCGCCCGGTGCTGACCGAGTTTCAGGTTCGCCGGTTTCACCTTTCCAGCAGCGAATACGATAAGGCGCACAATAAAAAAGCGACGCACCTGGCCCAAAAACAGCCGCTCGGTAAGAAAGGCGAGGGGACCAGCGTCAGCGTCGACTGGAACCCGCGGCAGTCCGTGGCTATCGACGCCCACGGCCGCCCAAGCCTGCTGGACGATACCTCGTTGGCCTTTGTGTCGCTTGCCCATGAACTGGTTCACGGCTACCGCATGATGAAGGGGACATACACCGGGGGGACGTCGGACCGCTACGATACAGGCTCTCCGGCCGGGCAGGAGGAGTCCCGCGCGGTGGGCATCGGCAAGTATGCGGGTGAAGCGCTGTCCGAAAACGGTATTCGCCAGGAGCACGGCCTGCCGCTGCGCGGGCAGTACGCCGCAGGGTAAATTCTTTCGCGGCAGGAACCACCGCGCCACTCTCCCCACTTAACCTTTTGACTCAACAACTAAAGTGGGGAGATATCATGCCGTTAAACAACGTTGATACCAGCCTGCGGGTCGATCCCGGCCTGATAAGCGGTAACTCAAACCGACGGGTATCCATGCGCATCGCGCTGGAGCCTGACAACCCTCAGCATTTCGATTGCACCGTGAACGTGTCGTCGCGCCGGGCAGACGCGCTCTATTACGCCAATAAGGCGATAGATGATACCTGGCGCATTCTGGACATGGGGTCGGGCAACCAAAAGAACCACGTTCGCGCCACGATGGCCGAATCCTATAAGCGAACGCTTCTGTCGCAGAAGGGAACGGGCAACGGGGATTACACCGTGCGCGCCTGGGAGGCCGCTAAGTTTCGGGCGGGCAACTGCGGCGAAATGGCGGCGGTGAATGCGCTATTGCTGGCGAACTCCCGCGTCAAACAGCCGGTTTCCGTGGTGCACAATCGCGACGTAGACCACGCCTTTGTTATCATCGGCGATCCGCGCGCAAATGGGAGATCGGTGGTGTCAGATCCCTGGCCGGAATTTGGCCGAGCCATGCGAATAGAAGACGCGAAATTCGGTGATAGTTACCACGTACTGCATACGTATCCTGTTGGCCACAGGGATGATGATGTCCGTGAGAAGCTGCTCCGGGGCGAAAAAGCGACGCAGGCGGAAGTGGATAAAGCGTTCCGCAAGGCGGCGCCAAAACTCGCCAAGCTTAGCCCGGAACAGCTGCGGGATTCGGTGGTGGCGGGGCCAGGATACGTGCAGCGCCACGCCTCCAATAACCTGGGCATTCAGTACGATGGCGCCGACAGCCGCGGCGTTGTGCAGCATTTTGACCAGTCGCTGTCCGTCGGGCAGATGCGTTCCAGAATGAACGGGCCTCAGGCGGCGGCAGAAGCCCAGCAGCGCGCAACGCCTGCGCCCACCTTCACCAGTAACGATAGGCCTCGCCAGCGTACGGAATCGTTCGCCGCGGAATCTTCTTCCCGAGGGCGCCGTCCGAGAACGGCATCCAATGCGGTACCACCCACTGCGCCTCGCCGCCGGGCAAACTCCGTCGATATTCGCCCGGCCCCGATGCCCATTTATGCCCCACCGCCTCCCGCTCCGGGAGGGATGTACAGCACCGTTCCCTTGCCGGCTCATGGTCCCGCGTTCAACTCCGGCCCGCCACCTGCAGCCGCGCCGGTATACAGCTACGGCCCGCCGCCCGCAGCCGCGCCGGTATACAGCTATGGCCCACCGCCGATGCACGCCCACGCGCCGATGCACGCCATGGCAAGCCGACCGGCTTACCGTGAACCGCCGGTTATTCCGCCAGACGTCTACGGCACCGCCCCGGCCCCGGCCCGAACGCGGCCTCGTTCTAACTCCGTCACGGCCGCATTCCGGCGAATTTTAGGGAACTAATAATGCCTGCACCTTCAAAACTAGCGCAAATTTTGCAGCCGCTGCTGACCGATGAGCTGGGGCAGAGAGCCGAGCTTGAGAGCGCGGAAGGCTATTCCGTTGAGCTTGGCGAGGGCGTGACGCTGGAGATCAGCGAATCTCCGGTTGGGCACCTGTTGCTGAGCTGTGTGCTGCCCACGCAGCCAACCCGGCTGAGCGACACCGACACGCTCAGGGTGCTGCTGCAGGCCAATCTGCTGGGGATGGACTATCCGCCGGTACTCACCGGGCTGCTGCCCGATCGGCAGCAGGTTGTGCAGTGGAGCAGCCTGCCGTTTCATCAGCTGGAGCCGGAAGTGCTTCAACGGCTGTTTAACCGTTTTGCGCTACAGGCCGAAAAGCTGGCCGCGTGGTTGGTTTAAAAACAATCCTCACGTTTTAACCGCCCTGAGGCGGTTAAAACGTTTTCCTGAATACACTTCCCGGAAGAGGAAAAGCACCGGGGGCAGCGGGATAAAAGTAAAACAATAGTGGCTGTTTATACAGTATCTCGTCATAATTCGAGCCACAGACGCAGGTCTGTGACTTAAATTATTCAGAGAAAGAAGTGAAGTTATGGCTTTGTCGTCGGCGCAAAAAGCGCAAATCGGTGCCTGGTATAAGGCGTTACAGCAGCAGATCCCGGATTTTATTCCGCGAGCGCCTCAGCGGCAGATGATAGCCGAGGTGGCGAAGACCCTTGCCGGTGAAGAAGGGCGGCATCTGGCTATCGAAGCGCCGACCGGCGTCGGCAAAACCCTCTCTTACCTGATCCCCGGCATTGCTATTGCCAGAGGGGATCAAAAAACCCTGGTGGTCAGCACCGCCAACGTGGCGCTGCAGGACCAGATTTTCAGTAAAGACCTGCCGCTGCTGCGCAAAATCATTCCCGACCTGAAGTTTACCGCCGCCTTTGGCCGTGGGCGTTACGTGTGCCCGCGGAACCTGGCCGCGCTGGCGACAGATAACTTTACGCAGGGCGATCTGCTGGCGTTTCTGGACGATGAGATGTCGCCGACCAGCAAAGCCGAACAGCAGCGCTGCGCCAAACTTAAAGCCAGCCTCGACGGCTATAAATGGGATGGGCTGCGGGATCATACCGATGAGGCGATTGACGACGATCTCTGGCGGCGGCTGAGCACCGACAAAGCCAGCTGCCTGGGGAGAAACTGCCACTGGTATAAAGAGTGCCCGTTCTTTGTGGCGCGCCGGGAAATCGACGAGGCGGAAGTGGTCGTGGCTAACCACGCGCTGGTTATGGCGGCGCTGGAAAGTGATGCGGTGCTGCCGGAAGCGAAAAATCTGCTGCTGGTGCTGGACGAAGGCCATCATCTGGCGGACGTTGCCCGCGACGCGCTGGAGATGAGCGCGGAGGTAACGCCGGGCTACAGTCGTCTGCAGCTCGACCTGTTCAGTAAGCTGGTAGAAACCTGCATGGCGCAGTTCCGCCCTAAAAGCCCGCCGCCGCTGACCGCGCCTGAACGTCTGACCAATCACTGTGACGAAGTGTACGAGCTGCTGCAGTCGTTCAGCACGATTGTTAGCCTTTGGCTGCCGGGAGAGCGAGAAGGCGAACACCGCTTTGAAATGGGCGTCCTGCCCGAAGAAGTGATGGCCATTTGCCAGCGCCTGGCGAAGCTGATGGAGGCGCTGCGCGGCCTGTCGGAAGCGCTGCTAAACGATCTGAGCGAAAAAACCGCCAGCCACGACATCGTGCGTCTGCATCGGGCGCTGCTGCAAATGAACCGGGCGTTAGGCTTTTTTGAAGCGCAGAGCAAGCTGTGGAAGCTGGCGGCGATGGAACAGGCCTCCGGTGCGCCGGTGTCCAAGTGGGTGACGCGTGAAATTCGCGAGGGGCAGCCGCATCTGTTCTTCCACTGCGTGGGGATCCGCGTCAGCGATCAGCTGGAGAAAATGCTGTGGCGCAAGGTGCCGCACGTTATCGTCACCTCCGCCACGCTGCGCTCGCTCAACCGCTTTGACCGCCTGCAGGAGATGAGCGGCCTGCGTGAGAAAGCGGGAGATCGGTTTATCCATCTGGACTCGCCGTTTAATCATATTGAGCAGGGGAAAATCGTGATCCCCAAAATGCGCTTTGAGCCGCTGATGGAGCATGAGGCGCAGCACATTGCCGAGATGGCAGCCTTCTTCCGGGCGCAGCTGGCACAGGGCGAGCACAAAGCGATGCTGGTGCTGTTTGCCAGCGGCCGCGCTATGCAGCAGTTTTTAACCCACGTCACCGACCTGCGGCTGATGCTACTGGTGCAGGGCGATCAGCCCCGGTACCGTCTGGTTGAGCTGCATCGCCAGCGCGTTCAGGCCGGGGAAACCAGCGTGCTTATTGGCCTGCAATCTTTTGCCGAAGGGCTGGATCTGAAAGGCGAGCTACTGACCCAGGTGCATATTCATAAGATTGCTTTCCCGCCGGTAGACAGCCCGGTGGTCGTCACCGAGGGAGAGTGGCTGAAAAGCCTCAACCGCTATCCTTTTGAAGTACAGAGTTTACCCAGCGCCTCTTTTAACCTGATTCAACAAGTTGGGCGTTTAATTCGCAGCCACGCCTGCTATGGTGAGATAGTCATTTACGACCGCCGCCTGCTGAGTAAACGCTACGGCGAGCGTCTGCTGGCCGCGCTGCCGGTATTCCCGATTGAACAGCCGGAAGCGCCGGAAGCCAAAGTGATAATAACGACGCCGAAACACACTGTACGGCGCAAACGTGTGAGCAAGAAATAGCAAGGAGAGTCTGAATGGACTATCGCAAAATCATTAAAGAAATTGGCCGTGGGAAAAACCATGCCAGAGATCTCGATTTTGATACCGCACGCGGGTTGTATAGCCATATGCTGAAGGGCGAAGTGCCCGATCTTGAGCTGGGTGGGGTGCTGATTGCCCTGCGTATTAAGGGCGAAGGCGAAGCGGAAATGCTCGGTTTTTATCAGGCGATGAAGCAGCATGTGATTACACTCACGCCGCCGGCCGACAAGCCGATGCCGATTGTCATTCCTTCCTATAACGGCGCCCGCAAGCAGGCTAATCTCACGCCGCTGCTGGCGCTTTTGCTCAACAAGCTTGGCTACCCGGTGGTAGTCCATGGCGTGAGCGAAGATCCCACCCGAGTGCTGACGGAAACCATTTTTACGCTGTTGGGCATTGAACCGACCCGCCACGCCGGACAGGCGCAGGCGAAGCTTGAGTCCCACCATCCCGTCTATCTGCCGATTAGTGCGCTATGCCCGCCGATGGAAAATCAGCTGGCAATGCGCTGGCGCATGGGCGTGCGTAACAGCGCACACACGCTGGCGAAGCTGGCCACGCCGTTTGAGGAGGATGCTGCGCTGCGTCTGGCCAGCGTTTCTCACCCGGAATATGTGCCGAAAGTGGCAAAGTTTTTTGCCGATATCGGCGGGCGGGGGCTATTAATGCACGGTACGGAAGGCGAGGTGTATGCCAACCCGCAGCGCTGCCCGCAGTTAACGCTGATTGATGGCCAGGGCACCCGCATCGTGAGCGAGCGGCAAACCGAACATGAAGGCGTCGTGCTGCCGGCAGGCAAAGATCCTGAAGTAACCGCCCGCTGGATTGAGCGCTGTGTCGCCGGGGTTGAGCCGGTGCCGCAGTCGCTGAAAATTCAGATGGCCTGCTGCCTGGTAGCCACCGGTGAGGCTACAACGCTTGAGGCCGGCCTGGCCCGGGTTGCCGACGTTTTCTGAGTGCGGAACAAAAAAAAGCCCGCGACAGGCATCGCGGGCAAACAAGGGTAACATCAGGGTTAAACAAGGGTAGTGCTATCAAGGCCGATGAGGGTACCAGCCTTGATGAGGGTATTACTTGAACGCGGGATTATTTGTAGATAACCGCGGTGCCGCTCATGTGGCCTTCGGTGTTAGCAGAAGTAATCGCGTAAGAGCTTGCGCCAGCGGCGTCCGCTTTAGCTGCCAGTTTTGCTTCCAGTCCGTCCAGAGTCGTTGCGCCAGTCACGGATACAACGCCAATTTTATTCAGGTTCTGCGCCTGGGCTTCGTTAACGGATTGGGCAGCGAAAGCACCGAAAGACAGAGTAGAAAGAGCAATTGCAGCTACAGCATATTTGATGGTTTTCATGGCTAAATTCTCGCAGGTTGTTCTGTTAAGGTGACGTTGTTCCGTCGATGTGATTATGGTCACACTTTTCTGCGGAAGAATAAATCGAAGAGAATTGACGACCTTAATCAAAAAAATTGAATTAGTTATAACTCATTGAAATAAAGGGTGATTGCCGGGTAAATAGTTTCGATGCGTGACGTTAACCCAGGAAACACTTAGTTTGCGCACATTTTGCTACTCTTTTTACCAACGCTGGTCTTACCTGACGGGCAATCGCTTGCGCCTCTTTTTCAGCATGACTTTGATTATTTGCGCAGTAAGCAGGCGGGGAAGCTTTTATACTGTGGTCTTTCCTTTTTAACCCGATGGATGAGGTTCGATGGAGATAAAGCTGCACTCCAACGCCACAACAACGCCACGTACGCGAAAGTACATTCAGGAGTCCGCGAAAACGGACGGCGAGCTGGCGGAGGAACTGAACATTTCGGTCGATACCGTTCGGCGCTGGCGCAAGCGAGACGACTGTTATGATAAATCTCACCGGCCGAATACGATTCATCGTGCGTTAAGTCACGAGCAAGAATCGATGCTGGTGTTCCTGCGTGTGCGCCTTGCGCTTTCCCTGGACGAACTTCTCGAAGCCGCCCGTTTACTGATTCAGCAGGGGATTTCCCGCGCAAGCATCAGCCGTATGCTGCAAAACTGGCAGCAGTCGCGCATGACCAAGCCGGCGCTTAGCCAGGCTCCGGGCCATTTTATGCTGGATGTCTTCTCGCTGCCGGAGACGATGAGTCATAAGCAAGGTGAGCTGCTGGTGTTCAGCGAGCGAACCTCTGGCTATATGGCCGTTGCGCTGCGTGAACGCGGCTGTGAAGAGGTGCCTGAGCCGCTGGTGGGGTTTTTACGGGAAGGATTGCCGCTCTCCGTACTTTCTTTAACGGCGAAGCCCTGTTCGTTTACGCAGAAGCTTGCCGGGGCGCTTGCCGTGCCTTTACATGCTGCGGCGCAGGAAGACTGGCTGGAAAAAGCCGGGCAGGGCAATTACCACCAGGCACTGGAGACGCTGCTGAACGGCGAGCGTTTTGATAAGCGGCTGGGGCTGGGGGCGGTGCTGCTGGAGTTTGAAGATCTGCTCAATAAAAGGATTATCCGCAGCCGGCTGAAAAACCTGACGCCCGAGGCGTGGCTTCGACAGCGTTAGCCAGGCAATAAATAGACAGCGCCCCTTCGGGCGCTTTTTCATGGCAATGTTATTTCCCCTCACACAGCGACAGGAAATACTGCGTCAGCAAATGCGCCGGTCGGCCGCTGGCCTGGGTAAATTTCCCTCGCGACAGCGCGGTGCCGCTGACATCCAGGTGTGCCCATGGGCGCTGGTGACAGAACTTACTGAGGAACTGCGCGGCGGAAACAGCAATGGCGGCGTTGTTGGGCGGCGTGTTGGTGTAGTCGGCAATTGTGCTTTTAACCTGGCCGTCAAAGCTTTCGTCCAGCGGCAGAGGCCAGACGCGGTCCTGCGTCAGGCTGCCTGCCTGCTGCAGGCGCTGGCTGAGTGCTTCATTGTTACTCATTAATCCCGAAATATCGTAACCCAGCGCTTTGACCACCGCGCCGGTCAGCGTGGCGACGTCGATGATTTCCGCGGGCTTAAAACGCTCTGCGACGTAGCTGAGTGCGTCCGCGAGAACCAGCCGGCCTTCGGCGTCGGTGTTAATGATTTCCACGCTTGCCCCCGCATGGGAACGTACAACGTCCCCCGGCATCATCGCCGTGCTGCCAGGCATGTTTTCCGCCAGCGCCATGACCGCCACGACGTTGACGGGCAGGTTAAGGCGCTTCACCGTTTCCATCATGCCAAACACCACCGCCGCACCGCACATGTCATATTTCATGGTGCGCATGCCTTCGCCTTCTTTCAGCCACATTCCGCCGGTATCGAAGGTGATCCCTTTGCCGACGAGGGCATATACCGGCGCCTCTTCGCTGGCACCAGCCCAGTACAGCGTTACCAGCCGGGGAGGGTTGACGCTGCCTTTTCCGGTGGCGTGCAGGCAGCCGAGGCCGTGGTCAAAAATGGCCTGCTCATCCAGAGTCTCACAGCGGGTTTGTGGGTGTTGGCGGGCCCAGGTTTCCGCTTGCTGCGCCACATCCTGTGGGCGGCAATCCAGCGCGGGCAAATCCGCTAACTGGCGAGAGAGCAACATGCCCTGCGCGATGGCCTCGGCCTGGGAAGCCAGACGGCGAGCCAGCGCATTGTTGGGTTCGGTAATCAGCCACAGTTCACCGTGGCTTTGCAGCTCGTCCTCTCGATAGCCCAACTGCGGCAACTGATAGAAGCGGTTGAGGAGGGCAATAAGCAGCGTGCGCAGGCGAATAAACGTGGTTTCATCTGCCAGGTTAAAGCCCGCGAGATCCAGCGCGACGGGCTGCAAAACGGGGGAAGGTAACAGTGTTTCAACGGCAGAAAGCAGCTGGCGAAGTACGGCTGGCTGAGCGATTTCTGCGGAGGGCAGCAGCGACAGACGCTCGCAGACCCCCTGTAAGCCGAAGGTGGTTGTTTGCGGCTCATCGTGGGTGGACATCTCTGCCAGCAAGGGCTGAAGTGCGTTTGGCCAGCGGCTTAGTGAGGTATCCCACAAGACCAGGTGAGCATTATTAAAGGCAGCCTCGGGTGAAACAAGCAGACATTTCATTGGATAACCTCCGCGGTGATGCGCTGCTGGTAGGCGTCCAGCCATTCGCGGTCTGCCGGGCGGATGACCGTGCGGTTGCCGTCCCGGGCGGTGAGAAACACCTGGGCCGGCTGCGCCGGGGTGGCAACAGAGAAAGAGAAGTTGTCGATGGTTGTTGCCGCGCCGTATTCGCCCCGGTTGTTCATGCAGACGACGGACAGGTCGCCCGCCCGGCCATAGCGGGCAATCAGCCTGGCTTCAAGGTCGTAAACGGCGGACTCAGCCGCACGCTGGGGTGACATGCCCCGCGCCATGCGGCTGACTATCTCATAGCTTATACAGCCTTTCATCAGGTCTTCTCCCAGACCCGTGGCTGTCGCGGCCCCGACTTCGCTATCGGCGTAGAAACCGGAGCCGGAGACAGGCGAATCGCCCACCCGGCCAGGGCGTTTCATAAACAGGCCGCTGGTGGAGGTGGCGACTGACATTCTTTGCTGGGCGTCAAGGGCGATAACCCCCACGGTGTCGTGCCCGGTATACGGGCTTAATCCGCGATCGAGTGTTTCTCGTTTACGCTTCAGGTAATGGTTGTACGCGCGCTCGGTCAGCATAGTTTTGCTTTCAAAGCCCCGGTCTTTGGCCCAGGCTTCGGCCCCCTGGCCGACCATAAAACTGTTGAAACGCTCTTCGCTCAGTGCTTTGGCTACCAGAATAGGGTTGGCGATGTTTTTTACCCCAGCCACGGCACCGAGCGCGAGGCTGGTGCCATCCATAAACGCGGCGTCAAGTTCGACTTCGCCTTGTTCATTCGGCAGGCCGCCAAAACCGACCGATTTATAGAAGGGGTAATCTTCCACACATTTAACCGCGTGCACGACGGCATCGTTCGCCGAACTGCCTCGCTGCAGCCGGTCGGCGGCTTCACCTATCCCTTCCCATGCCATACGCCAGGTGGCGATCGTTCCCCAGTTTGCTGATAACGTCATGTTTAACTACTCCGTGGCGGGTTTACGTTCAGTCACTTGAGCCGGTGATTCATTGGCCCGATATTGCCGGTCGACAACTTTCAGGAACGGCAGATAAATCAGCGCCCCGATGCACAGGTTAATCAATTGGATTACCGCGCCGCTCAGGTGGCCGGTGACGATGAATCCGCTTAATACCGGCGGCAGCGTCCAGGGAATGTAGACCCCGGTGGTAGTGGCCACCATGCCGATGGACATCGCGATGTACTGCACGGTGACCAGCACGAGCGGCACAAGGTTGAAAGGGATCAGCATGATGGGGTTCATGATGACCGGCAGGCCAAACAGCACCGGCTCATTAATGTTGAAGATGGAGGAGCCGACGGCCAGGCGCGACACGTTTTTGATGTGCTGACTGCGGGCGAACAGCAGCATAGCAATCACCAGAGACAATGTTGCGCCCGCGCCACCCATCCAGATCATGTCGTAAAACTGTTCCGTCACAACGTGCGGGGGCGGCATTCCGGCCTGCGTCGCGGCCAGATTATCCATTTGGTTTTCCATCCAGAACGGACGGAGGATGCCGTTGACCATTGAACCGGAGTTGATCCCCACCGACCACAGGCTGGTAATGCTGAAGCAGGTAAACAGCGCGCCAATATAAGAGGTGCCGAAGTGGCGGATAGGCGTCGCCAGCACTTCATAAACGAACTGGTGAATGGTGTGGTAGTCAGTTTTGGCAAACAGCACGCGAACCGCCAGGGCCACAATCAGAATCAGCAGCGAAGGGATGAGTGCGGCGAAAGATTTTTGCACCGCGGGTGGTACGCCGTCCGGCATTTTTATCACCCAGTTCTGGCGCAGCATCCAGGCAAAAAGCTCCGTACTTGCCAGCGCGCCCAGCATCGCTACAAACAGCCCCTTCGATCCCAGCCATTCCATTGGAATAAGGTTGCCGACGTCCGGGTGCTTAGCGAAAGGCGTGAGGATCAGAAAGCAGGAGAGGGACAAAATGCCCGATGACATCCTGTCAATGTCGTAGCGCTCCGCCAGCCGGTAGGCCACCAGAAAACTGATAAACACCGCCATCGTAGAGAAGATGGCGTTAAAGGGAATTTCAACGGTGGCGGACCACCCCTCGCCAAAAACAGAAGCCATAAACTGCTGATAATGGGTGCTTGGGAAGGATGAGATCACCAGCAGAATGGAACCAACGATAATAAACGGCATGAACGAGATATAGGCGTCGCGGATGGCGCCGAGGTGGCGCTGCTGCGCCATTTTGGCAGCCAGGGGCATCAGCCGGGCTTCTAATGCGGCCATCAGGTTTTTCATTTTACCGCTCCGAAAGTAATCACAAGAGACAATTCTTGCGTGCATCTACCTTAGTGGTTGTTCAGAGCTAATAAAGTGAGTTGATTCACAGATGAGTCATATAAGTATCATATGATTGCTTAAAGTATTTTCCGCGCGAGGAAATGAAAATGCCCCGCAGAGCAGGGCATTATGTAGGCCGTAAAGCAGACTATTTGTAGATAGTGGCGGTGCCGTACAGGCGGTTATCACCGCCAGCGGAGTTAATCACGAAGCCGGTTGCACCCTGTTCTTTCGCTTTTTCCGCCAGTTTGGCCTGGAGGTCGTCAAGGTTAGACGCTTTAGCGGTGACGGTACCAAAAGGTTGCATCTGTCCGACGTTTGCGTTACTCATTTCCTGGGCTGCCATGGAGGCAAAAGGCAGTGCAGCAAGAGAGATAACCGCAGAGAAATACAGCAGTTTTTTCATCTTTACATCCTCTTGAGCGTTGAGAGCAAAACACCTTTTTGTTGTCTGACAATTACAGTCTAGTTCCCCTTCAGGCAGATAATGACGCAAAAAATTGATGGACTTGTGCGTGTTTTTTGAACGATAAAACCTGACCAAATGCTGACAAAAAAGCCACAAATAGGTGGCTGATTTTCTTTATTAAATGCACTGGTCTTAAAATGAGCGCTTTGTTCGAAAAAGCAGTGAAGGGGATGTACTGGTTTGATCAAAACAGCCGAAACCACGTTTTTCGGCTGTTTTTATAGCGTTAAGCCACAAATAGGTGGCTGATTTTTATGTTTTTTATTTGCGTTAGCGGGCGTCGGGACGAACCAGGTCAAAACGCTGCGATTCATCAACAGTGTAATAAGCGGTTGGCCCCCCGGCCCGCAGCACGGGCTGCGCCAGCGCGGTCTGGTAGACTCCGTCGATAAGCAACGCTTCATCAATGTGCACGGCAATCACTTCACCCAGCACCAGCCAGCTGTTCAGCGCTTCCCCGTCGGCAGAGGTCAGGCGAATGCACTGCGACAGGCGGCATTCAAAGTTGACCGGGCTTTCGGCGACCAGGCTTGCGCTGACCTTTGTGCCCGCCACCGGGGTCAGGCCCGCGCGCTGAAACTCATCCTCTCCTCTGGGGAGCGTCACGGAGGTTTCATTCATCTGTTCTGCCAGCGGGCGCGTGGCCAGGTTCCAGACGAATTCTTTGGTGTCGAGGATGTTCTGGACGCTGTCTTTCCAGCCGGTGCTGGAGAAACCAATGATCGGTGGTCGATAGTTAAAGCAGTTAAAAAAGCTGTAGGGCGCGAGATTGCGCTGGCCCTGCAGGTTGCAGGAGGAGATCCAGCCGATAGGACGTGGCCCGACAATGGCATTCAGCGGATCGTGTGGTAAACCGTGGCCTTCCGAGGGCTCGTAGTAATAACGTTTTTTACTCATTACGCACCTGAATTCGTATTGGAAAGGTCAAATCGTCAGCGATGTATTTACCCGACGCGGAGAGCAGAGTATCTTACGCGGCCACATAAGGAGAAGCCCCCAATGAAAACCCCAGCCGACACCAAACCTGGTTTGCATCCGCGTAACCGTCACCGCAGTCGCTATGACTTTGCCGCATTAACCGCGAGCTGCCCGGCACTGGCCGAGTTTTTGCGCCCAGGGCCGCACGGTGACACGACCGTTGATTTTGCGGATCCGCTGGCGGTGAAGGCGCTGAACCAGGCGCTGTTGGCCCATTTTTATCAGGTGAAGCAGTGGGATATTCCGGACGGTTTTCTTTGCCCCCCGGTGCCGGGGCGCGCGGATTATATTCATCATCTGGCCGATCTGCTGGCAGAGGGGAACGGCGGCGTTGTGCCAGCTCAGGCTTCCGTGCTGGATATCGGCGTGGGCGCCAACTGCATTTATCCGCTGATTGGTCAGCATGAATACGGCTGGCGCTTTACCGGTTCAGAGCTGGACGGCGACGCATTTCGCAGCGCCCAGCAAATTGTGGATGGCAATGCCGGGCTTAGCCGCATGATTCGCCTGCGCCGCCAAAAAAATGCCGCCTGCATTCTGGACGGCATTATCCACAAAAATGAAACCTATGACGCCACGCTGTGCAATCCTCCGTTCCATGATTCGGTCGAGGCGGCCCGCAGCGGCAGCGAGCGTAAGCGCCGCAATCTTGGCCAGGGCGCAGGGGCCGCGCTGAATTTTGGTGGTCGCGAGCAGGAACTGTGGTGCGAGGGGGGTGAAGTTGCCTTCGTCAGCCAGATGATCAAAGAAAGTAAGGCGTTTGGCCGCCAGGTGCTGTGGTTCACTTCGCTGGTTTCAAAAGGCGAAAACTTGCCCGCGCTATACCGCGTGATGCAGGAAACCGGCGTGGTAAAAGTGGTGAAAAAAGAGATGGCTCAGGGGCAAAAGCAGAGCCGTTTCATCGCCTGGAGCTTTATGGATGATGCCCAGCGCGCACGCTGGGCGAAAACCCGCGGTAAATAGTTAGCGGGTTGGGCTGGCGGGCGGTAGCGCGCCGGCCGCCGCATCCGAGGCCTGTAGCGCCTGCACAGCATCGGCACCCGGCTGCATAACCTGCACGGTTTGCACCGGAGGCCTGATACCCGCTTCATCAAAATGTTTTTTGACCATTCCGTCGAGCGCGTAGCGCACCGTCCACTGTTTTAGCGGCAGGGTGGTAAAGGTCACGCGTACCGTGAAGGCCTGATTCGTCAGCCCCACAATGCCCGAGAACAACGGCTCGCCAATCACTAACATACGAATATCTTCCTGGCTCATTAGCGCTTCCACAGCTTCTTTCAGCACGCGGTTAGCGTTGTCCACGTCCTCCTGCCTGTCGACGTCGTAGTTCGCCACGAAAGAGCCAATCCCGCGGACGAAGTTGGCGAAGGTCGTTATCGATGACCACGGAATGATGTGGTAAGCCCCCGTATCCTGACGAACGCCCACCGAGCGGATCGACATTTTTTCGACGGTGCCGGTAATTGCGCCGATGGTGACGTAGTCGCCAGTATTCATCCCATTTTCAAACTGAATGAATATCCCGGTAATAATATCCTTCACCAGTGTTTGCGAACCAAAGCTTATCGCTAGCCCCAGCGCCCCCGCGCCGGCCAGCAGAGGTGCGATGTTCACGCCAATTTCAGAAAGCAGGATCATGATGGTGATGGTGCTGATCACCACGGCCAGCGCGTTACGGAACAGCGTCAGCAGCGTGCGGGCTCGCGCGCTTGGCATTGGGCGGCCGTGGATATCCGACGCAAGGCGGTTTTCGATCAGGCTTGCCAGCAGCGTCCAGCCTACCGCTGAGAAGAAAAGGATAAGCACGATGCGGATCAGGATGTCGACGGTTTTTTCTCCGGCGCCCTGAGTGAGCCATTGCCAGGCATCGAAAAGCCCCCAGGCGTCCAGCAGCAGCATGACTGCGACGCAAACGGTAAGAATACGCGCCAGTTTCAGCGAGACGGAGATCCAGCCGTTAAGACGCTTTTGCAGCTCGGGGTAATTACGCTGCACCTGTGGAGAAAGGGTGATGGTTTTTGCTATCCAGCGTGAAAGCATGCCGGAGATAAACGCCGCCACGCCAATGATGGTCAGGCTGTGCAGCGAGGCGCCCATCATAAATTTCAGGCTGTTGCCCGGATCGAAGAGCGAAAGGAAAAACAGCACCACAAAATAGAGGCAGGCGAGCCAGTGCCAGACGAGCGCAAAGGCACGAATAAACAGGCTAAAGAAGCTCATTGAACGGTCTGCCAGGTGAATCAGACTTTGCTGGATGGCGCGTTTGTTGTGAAAAATCAGATATAGCGCCCAGACGGTGATCAGCAGCATCACCACTACGTTAACCATAGCGCTGATCTGGGCGTTGACCTGATTGGCGAGAATCGGCACCACCACCAATAGCCCGTAGCCGATAATCGTACTCAGCCAGGAAAGGCGAAGGCTCCAGTAGCGGGCGCCCTGGTCACCGATGGGGAAAGGGCGCAGCGCCGGGAAACGCGGGCTGAAAATGAGGCGCAGAACGGCCTTGAAGAACTCGATAAGCCCGAAGGCATTAAGGAACAGCCCCTGCTGCCGGGCGATAGTGGCGTTGCCTGCGTTCATTTTGTCGCTGAGAAGCTGCCCGACGAACAGCGTTAGCGCCAGCAGCAGGATGTCCACCGCAAAGGCGCCGAGGATGGTCATCGGCAGGTGAAGCCAGTTGGTATGGTCGCGGTTTTTTCTTCGTCCCCAGTCGCCCATTTTGGCCCATAGCGGCCTGACGCAGGCGCGAAGCAGGAAATAGAACACAAAAACGGCGCTGGCGAGCATCGCGAAGTGACTCAGTGCATTGAAGAAAGTCCGCTGGTTAAAGGCTTTCCTCGGTGCGCTGGCGATATTTTGCTGGAGCAGCTCAAAGCGCTGCGTGAGCTCTCCCCCGTAGCGGCGGCTGACGTCGGTGACGTTTTCGAGCACGGTTTTATCTTCAGGGAGCGCATCGGGTGGTGCGATGGCCGGCACGGTTGGCGAGGTATCGTCAGCGGCGACTTTGCGAAGCTGCTCGATGAGTTCACCGCGGGACTTTGGGTTGTCCAGCACGTCGGCGAGCGCCGAGTACGCTTTTTTCTTTTCTTCTACGCTGGGTTCTGCTGGTGGTGCGGTGCTGCCCTGGGATGTTGAGGCGGCAACGGCTGCGGCGGGTAAGGTGACTGCATGGCCGGGCAGGCTCATCAGGCTAAACAGTAATATCAGGATCCATCGCACAGCGCTCCTCCGGACTGAGAAAATCTGACAAAGGAGTAAGTATAGTGGCTGTGATTTTAGCGAGGAGAAAAGCGGGATAATTCCAGAAAAATCAGGGCGACTGAGATTAGTCGCCCTGAATCAGGCGTTATGCGACGTGCTGCAGGAACTCGCGCAGGCGCGGGCTCGGTGGGTTGTCGATAAGCTCCTGCGGGTTACCGTCTTCCGCCACACGACCTTTATCGATAAAGATCAGGCGGGAGGCCACTTTGGCGGCAAAGCCGACTTCGTGGGTAACGATAACCATGGTCATGCCTTCTTCGGCCAGGTCCTGCATCACTTTCAGCACTTCGTGACGCAGCTCCGGGTCGAGGGCTGAGGTTGGCTCATCAAACAGCATCATCTTCGGCTTAACGGCAAGGGCGCGAGCAATGGCCACGCGCTGCTGCTGGCCGCCAGAAAGCTCTGACGGATAATGATGCGCACGTTCCGCCAGACCAACCTTCGCCAGTAGCTCTTTCGCCAGCTTCTCAGCCGCGTCTTTTTTCATGCCGCGGACACGAATTGGGCCGAAGGCAACGTTTTCCAGCGCGGTCAGGTGCGGGAACAGATAGAACTGCTGGAACACCATGCCGGCTTCCTGACGGATCAGGCGATCGTCTACCTTCGGATCGTTCACTTTCAGGCCGTCAACAATCAGGTCGCCGCTGGTGATCTCTTCCAGCTTGTTGATGCAGCGCAGCAGGGTCGATTTACCGGAGCCGCTTGGGCCGATAATTACCACTACTTCACCCTGTTTGATGTTCAGGTCAATATTGTGCAGCACCTGGGTTTGGCCAAAGTGCTTGGAGACGTTTTTAAATTCAATCACAGGATTTTCATCCTTCTTTCAAGGCGACGCAGCACGAAGCTCAGCACCAGGGTAATAATCAGATAGAAGACCGCAACGGCGCTCCAAATCTCCAGCGCGCGGAAGTTACCGGCGATAATTTCCTGACCCTGACGAGTCAGTTCTGCTACACCGATAACGATGAACAGCGAGGTATCTTTGATGCTGATGATCCACTGGTTACCCAGCGGCGGCAGCATACGGCGCAACGCCAGGGGCATAATAACGTGACGGATGGTTTCACGTTTTGACAGCCCAAGCGCAAGGCCCGCTTCCTGGAAGCCTTTATGAATAGAGAGCACTGCACCGCGGGTGATTTCTGCGATGTAAGCTCCGGAGTTGATCATGATGGTGACGACCGCGGCGCTAAACGGATCGATACGCAGATCGGTAAAGGCCATTGGCAGGGCGAAGTAGATAAACATCACCTGCACCACAATTGGCGTGCCGCGAATCACTTCGATGAAAACAAGGGCTACGTGGTTGGCAATCCAACCGCCGTAGGTACGAGCAAAGCCCGCCACTAAACCAATTACTAAACCGCCGCAAAGACCCAGGATTGAAATCCATAGGGTCATCTTAGCGCCTTCAAACAAGATGGGAATTGCAGGCCAAATGGCGCTCCAGTCAAACTGCATGATGTGTTCCTGTTGTCTACCGTGATTCACCTCTTTGGGCTTCAGGCCGGGGCCTGGCAGCGTGGGAGGCGTTTAATAATAAGAGGGGCGAAAGGCGCCCCTCAGATGTTACTCATTTTTAGAATTATTATTTAGGCTCGGTACCGAACCATTTTTTGTAGATTTCGTTGTAAGTGCCGTTCTCTTTCAGGGTTTTCAGCGCGCCGTTGATTTTGGTGCGCAGTTCGTCGCTGCCTTTAGGCAGGGCGATACCGTACTGCTGGGCTTCCAGAGACTCACCTACAGCTTTGAACTGACCGTTACCGGCTGTTTTGATGAAATACAGGATGTTTGGCGTGTCGTGCAGAACCGCGTCAGCGCGGTTGGTGCCCAGTTCCATGTAGGCGTTATCGATGTTCGGGAACTGACGCAGGTCTTTGGTTTTGATGTTGGCTTTCGCGTAATCAACGGAACCCGTGCCGCCTTTAACCGCAACAACTTTACCGTCCAGATCTTTCACGCTTTTGATGTCGTTGTTATTGGCTTTGACCATCACCAGCAGGCCGCTTTTGTAGTAGCCGTCGGAGAAGTCGATCGCTTTTTCGCGCTCAGGGGTGATGGTGATCCCGGCCAGCGCCAGGTCAACGTTTTTCGTTTGCAGAGCAGGGATGATGCCGCTGAAATCCATTGGCTTCAGGGTGTAGTCCAGCTTCAATTCTTTGGCGATAGCAGCCCACAGATCCACGTCAAAGCCAACATACTGGTCGCCTTGTTTAAATTCGAAAGGAACGAACGCGGTGTCGGTCGCAACGACCAGTTTTTTATCAGCGGCATGGGAAGATACAGCGAAAGCCAGGGTAAGTGCAGCCAGTGAAACTTTCAAAATCGACTTCATAGCATTTCCTTTGTTAATCCACGGGGCGATCCCCTGCGTCAGCGGCGACTCATGAAAGAATCGTGCCAAATTTGCAACTTACTGTTTTTGCAAGGATGTGATTATTTAACATTGCACATTGAGCGTTGCAAGCTGGTCATAACGCACCGTTATGGTGCACCATTTTGGTGCGCAAAATGAGCCGGCAGGGTAGGGGTTAGTTTTACCGCGAAATCAGTGGACAAAACAATCATTCGTTAACGATTGTGTGAGGTGATTATTACATTTGATTAACTTTGGGCTATGAATTAAGCGATGGTCTGCTCTGTTTTGGTGCAGACCCCGCCCCCTGGCGGAGGAGGAGCCATAGGAAATTGCTCTGGTTACTCGATGTTGGACTCAATGAACCACAAGAATTTATCAAGATCGCGGGAAGCGGCGGTCAAAATATCTGCGGTATCTTCGTCTTTTGCTTCACCGACGGCTTTACGCACATCGTTGGCGACGATGGCATAGCGATCGGCCAGCTCTTTCAGGTGTTCCTGTACGGTGTGAATATCCAGCGGGTAGCTTTTCAGCGGGGTTTTGCTGTTGATCACCTGAGTGGTGCCCAACGCCACGCCGCCAAGCTGCACGGCACGTTCTGCCATGGTGTCGAGGTGCTCGGTTAACGCCGTGCGGAAGCCATCCAGCATTTCGTGTACGGCAATAAAGTTAGCCCCGCGCATATTCCAGTGAGCCTGTTTGGTAATCAGCGACAAGTCGATGAACTGGACGACCTGGCGATTCAGTAGCTCGATGGTGGCCTTTTTCTCGCTGTCTTTCACATCATTGCGGGTATATAGCAGGTTTGTAGATTTAGTTTTTACCAGTTTAGCGGTACTCATAATCTTTCATCCTCTTGATGTTGGTGTCCCAATGAATTACCGGCAATAAGTATAGCACCGACTTTTTACTTTGCTGGCTAGGGTAATACCTATCAAACCGATAGTAAGCGCAAGGTGGAAAATAGTAATTTGTTTATTAACAGGTGGTTATATGGTTTTTATGATTTATGTCAAAAAGAGTGAGTAAATATGACGGTGAAAAGAAAATAATTCTTATTGCGTATTACAGCTGGCGGTGAATATAAGTCCTCGCCGGCGGGTAACGCATTTAATGCGGTAATTATTACCGCATTAAATACAGGGAGACAGATTAATTTATTTCAACGTTTTTAATCTGTGCTTCGCGCTTCATGGTCAGGGTTGATCCCACCGATGCCGCGATGATGGAGAGCAGCGCTAACCACTGTATCAACGTCAGATGCTCGCCGAGAAACAGCATGCCTGACAATGCCGCAAGGCCCGGCTCAAGGCTCATTAGCGTGCCAAAGGTGCGGGTGGGGAGGCGGGTTAACGCAATCATTTCCAGCGAGTAAGGCAGCGCCGTTGAAAGCACGGCAATCGCCAGGCCGACAGGCAGCAGCGACCACTGCAACAGCGAGCTGCTGGCTTCCCAGGCGCCGAGAGGCACAAAGATAATGGCCGCAATTAATGAACCAAACGCGACCGTGGCCGGGCCGTGCTCAGCGCCCGCCTTCTGCCCGGCAATAATGTAGATGGCCCAGCAGGCACCGGCACCCAGTGCGCAGGCTGCACCGGCCAGATCTACGTGGGAGATGTCCTGGCCCAGGGGAAGCAGGAACCACAGCCCGGCAACTGCCAGCACCACCCAGATAAAGTCCACGGCCCGGCGTGAGGCAAAAAGCGCCACGGCGAGCGGCCCGGTAAATTCTAACGCCACCGCAATGCCCAGCGGCACTGTACGCAGAGAGACATAAAAGAGGTAATTCATGCTGCCCAGCGCCAGCCCATAAAACAGTAAAGGCAGTCGCTGCTCTGGCTTAAAACGCAGTCGCCAGGGTTTAAAAATCACCGCGAGAATGAGAGTGCCCAGGAACAGGCGCAGCGAAGTCACGCCCTGAGGACCGATTAGCGGGAATAATGATTTTGCCAGCGAAGCGCCGCTTTGAATCGATGTCATGGCGATAAGCAAAACCACGATCGGCAGCCAGCGCGGCATATTACGGGAAGTTTGCGGCATCCTGTACCTTGTCAGTATTTGTTTATGTTTGGTCAAGAAAATAAAAGCCTGCCCAGTCTAAAGGATTAAGTTATGGCTGGTTGAACTTTCATTAAGAAAAATTCTCATGGCGTGGAGTACGATCGAGGGACTTTTGTCAGTTTGTGTCAGAAATAATTCCAGAATTATCTGAATGACGATGTTGTTAAAGGGATTAAAATTTGCCCTCGCGAAGCGGCATTTTCCTGATTTTTTAGTAATTTAGCATGTAGTGGAAATGTTATGTTACAGGAAAAAGATCGTTAGACAACACAATTGGCGAAGAGTTTCTGTCATGGTTTTGTTATATTTAAAACTTAGGACTTACTTGAAGCACATTTGAGGTGGATATTATGAAAAAAATTGCATGTCTTTCAGCTCTGGCCTGTGTTCTGGCCGTCTCCGTAGGTACCGCATCTGCAGCAACCAGCACCGTTACCGGTGGTTACGCGCAGAGCGATATGCAGGGCGTTGCTAACAAAGCTGGCGGTTTCAACCTGAAATACCGTTACGAAAATGATACCCCGCTGGGCTACATCGGCTCCTTCACCTACACCCAGAAAAGCGACACTTCTGACGGCGTGTACACTAAAGGCCAGTACTACGGCATCACCGCTGGTCCTGCTTACCGCATCAACGACTGGGCAAGCATCTACGGTGTAGTAGGTGTTGGCTACGGTAAATTCCAGGCGACCGAATTCCCAGCTGCTCACGATTCCGTTAGCGACTACGGCTTCTCCTACGGTGCTGGTCTGCAGTTCAACCCAATCGAAAACGTTGCTCTGGACTTCTCCTACGAGCAGAGCCGTATTCGTAGCGTTGACGTTGGCACCTGGATCGCTGGCGTAGGCTACCGCTTCTAATATCCCTTCCGGGATAGCAATAAAAAATCCGCCCAAGTGGCGGATTTTTTTTATCGCTAAACCGGCAGAAATTAACGCGTCCTGGTCTCAAACATATCCGTCTGCAGATGAGTATAGTCGACTTTCTTCAAATTGAAGTTGGTTATCCAGACCGGGCCGGCTTTTTGCTCGGAAATAAACTTGTACTTCGGCGTCAGTTCTTTCGCCTTTATCCCCGTCCATGCAGAGAAGAAGTTGAGAAAGTCATTGGCGCTGCGGCGGGCTTTAATCAGCCGGTGCGTGGTGTCATCGCTCGACAGCACCATAAACGGCACCTGGAAATTCTGCTGGAACTTATCGTCGTGCGCCAGATATTGTACGTCGGTACCGCGCTCTTTAAAGGCCAATCCGTGGTCAGAAAAATAGACCATTGAGAAGCTATTGCCGGTGTTTTGCAGCTGCAAATAGAGCTGTTTTAGCAAGTCGTCCGTTTGCGTCATGCTGTAGAGGTAGCAGGATGTCTCTTTAGACTGCACAAAATCTTTGTATTTCCCCTGAGTACGATCGCAGGCCTGCGGGTGTGAGCCCATTAAATGCAGCACAATCAGCTGAGGCGTGGTGCGCTGAGTGGCAAAAACCTGTGCGGTCATTTTTAACAGGGCTTCATCCCGCGTGTTTTTGTCCGCTTCAAAATCACCATTTTTCAGGAACTGCACTTCGTCCGCGCGTTTAGCGATGCTGGCGATGGCGGTATCGTATTCGCCGATTTGCCCCTGGTTTGAGAACCACCAAGTCTGGAAGCCCGCGCGGTTTGCCAGGGTAACAAAATTGTCCTGATACTGCGGCTTACCGTCCACGACGCGGTTCAGCGTCAGCCCCAGTGATTTTTGCGTTGAGCCGCTGGCGGAGACGTAGTCCATAAACAGGCTGCCTTTCACCTGGCTTGCGAAGGGCGTATTGTCCCAATGGCCACCAAAGGCACCCAGCGCATCGCGGCGGGCGCTTTCGCCTATTACAACGACATAAGTGTGATATTTAGGCTGCACTGAGAGCACGTTCCAGGAGTCTTTTTGCTGTGAAAGCTCCTTCATCCGGGCCTGCTCCTCGACGACTTCGTGGTTGTTGACCACGACATCTTTCACAAAGCGCACCACCGGGTAACCTGTATCTTTAAATTTGAACACCCCACCGTAGGCGAGGTTGGTCACCGGCGTAACAAAAAAACAGACCACGCTTACGGCCAGACATAAGCTATCGAAATGACCCCAGGGACGTTTTTCTTCACGTTTGCGGCGCAGCGCCATGACGCCAAGGACGAGAATAAAGAGAGAAACCACGTAGCTGTACCATGGGAAGATGGTCATGATTTCCGTGGATTCTTCAAAGTTGGTTGAGTGCAGCGCCAGCAGGGTATTGAAGTTTGGCGAACCGTAAGCCTGGCCGAACGGGAAGTACATTGCCGCCACGGCACTACACAGCCCAAGCAGGATTTTCTGGGCGCGTGGAGCGGTGCGCCACAGCAGCATAAGTATGCAGCTAAAGGCAATGGCGTAAAGCAGGCTGAAGGCATAGCCCAGCGCAAAGTTGATCAGCAGAGACTGCAAAAAATAGAAACCAGCCCACGGATTCAGCACGATTCCGCGCACAGTCAGGGTATCTTTAACCGTTACATTCATCTTTATTATGGTCTTGCAAAACGCCATGCGGTGACCCTGGCGATAAGGGTAGAGCCTGCCTGACAGACGGAAACGAAGGGGAATTGCACCGCATCTGCGAGCCGCTTCATGTGCAGGGCTGCAAGAAGATAGAGCCGTAAGATAAGAATATCAACTGATAACCGACCGCGGTTTTGCGAAGCTGATTGCAAATCCGACAAATGATGGGGTTAAAGCTCGGCCAGATTAGCCATTAACGGGGATTTTGCAGGGGGATTGTGACAAAAGAATGACTGTTAACCAGAAACGTTAACAAAAGTCGCCAGGCGGCGGGGCCTGGCGTTATTGTTGTTTTTCTTCTTTCTGCTGGGGTTTACCGGCAACCCACTCACAAATCATGTTCAGCAGCATTAAGCGTACCTGGAAGGGAGATTGTGAAAACACGTTGATGCACCTCTTAAATTCGTTCATAGCGTCCTCCTGTTAGCCGTACGACCGTTTTTCCGTAAACGCGCCTGACTGGATTACATACAGGTATAGCACAGGCTATATTTTATAGCCACGGCTATTTCGTTAATTTTTTGTGGATGAGCAATGCTGGTTTACAATAAAGCCTTCCGTCGTCAGATGACGACGCCGCGCCACTGGAAGAGGAAGCACTATGAGCCGTCGGGCAGGGCAAAAGAACAGCGAAAAAGTGACGCCATTACCGAATATTGAAGAGCATGTTGAGGGCTTCAGGCAGGTACGCGAAGCGCACCGCCGTGAGTTAATTGATGATTATGTTGAGCTGATTTCTGATTTGATTCATGAAGTCGGTGAAGTCCGCCAGGTGGATATGGCGGCACGTCTCGGGGTTTCACAGCCGACAGTCGCCAAGATGTTAAAACGCCTGGCGTCCGTTGGGCTGATTGAGCAGATTCCATGGCGCGGCGTCTTTTTAACACCGGAAGGCGAAAAGCTGGCGCAGCAGAGCCGGGAACGGCATCAAATTGTTGAAAACTTCTTCCTCGCACTGGGCATTAGCCCGGAGACTGCGCGCATTGACGCCGAAGGTGTGGAACACCACGTCAGCGAAGAGACACTGGAAGCTTTCCGCAAATTCAGTGCAGAGCGGGGTATCGGCTAAACATGCTGCTGCGTCTGGCGCAGCCGTTTCTGCGCGATCGATTCCTGCATTTATTATTGTTAATCGGCGTCGCCCTGAGCCTGGCGGTGCCTTTCCGCCCGGCTTTATGGCCCGCCGCCATAGACTGGCACACCATTATTACGCTGACCGGGCTGATGATGTTGACCAAAGGCGTTGAACTGAGCGGTTATTTCGACGTGCTGGGCCGCAAGATGGTGGCGCGTTTCGCCAACGAGCGGCAGCTGGCGCTGTTTATGGTCGCGGCGGCGGCGGCGCTGTCGACCTTCCTGACTAACGATGTCGCGCTGTTCATTATTGTGCCTCTGACCATCACGCTGAAAAAACTCTGTTCCGTACCGGCCAGCAAGCTGATTATCTTTGAAGCGCTGGCGGTCAATGCTGGCTCTTTGCTTACGCCCATTGGTAACCCGCAGAACATCTTGCTGTGGGGGCATGCCGGGATCTCTTTCGGCGCTTTCACCTGGCAGATGCTGCCGTTGGCGCTGGCTATGGCCATCAGCCTGCTGGTGCTGGCGTGGGTCTGCTTTAAGCCAAAACCGCTGCGTTACCGCGGAGAGGTGAATGAAAGCCGCTGGCAGCCTAAACTTGTCTGGTGTTGCCTGGCGTTTTATATCGTATTTATTCTTGCGCTGGAGCTAAAGCTTGAGCTTTGGGGGCTGGGGCTGATTGCGCTTGGGTTCCTGATGCTGGCGCGCAAAGTGTTGCTCAGCATCGACTGGAGTCTGCTGGTGGTATTTGTGGTGATGTTTATTGATGTTCACCTGATCACCCAACTGCCGGCGCTGCAGCACTCGCTTCAGGGTGTGGCGCGGCTCTCTTCGGGCGAGTTGTTTGGCCTTGGCATTTTGCTGTCGCAATTCATCAGCAATGTCCCTGCCACCATTTTGCTGCTGAACTACGTGCCTGCCTCGCTGCTGCTGGCCTTCGCGGTCAATATCGGCGGCTTTGGCCTGTTGCCGGGTTCGCTGGCGAACCTGATTGCCCTTCGTATGGCCAACGACCGCCGCATCTGGTGGCGTTTCCATCTCTATTCTCTCCCGATGCTGCTTTGGGCCGCGCTGGTCGGCTACGGTTTATTACTGCTTTTACGTTAGCGCCAACTCAGGCAGAAACAGGCAAGGAATGAGCAGAAATCCCCCATTCCAGAACTGCGCGCGACGCGTATAACTGGCAGTCCGCACTCTTCCTTCCTGAAATCCTGAACATGAGGTACCGCTATGCGTTATAAAAAATTAGGTAATACCGGCCTGTTTGTTTCAGAGCTTTGCCTGGGCACCATGACCTTTGGTGGCGAAGACGGCATCTGGGGAAAAATAGGCCAACTGGCGCAAAATGATGCCGACAAGCTGGTTGGGCGTGCGCTGGAGGCCGGGATTAACTTTATCGATACGGCCAATGTTTATTCCGGCGGACGGTCGGAAATCATCACCGGCCAGGCGCTGAAAAACCTTAACGTGCCGCGTGAGAATGTGGTGGTGGCAACCAAAGCGTTTGGCGAAACCGGCACCGCCGGGCCGAACTCTCGAGGTTCATCGCGTTTTCATCTGCTGAATAGTATCGAGGAGAGCCTGCAGCGGCTGCAGCTCGACTATATCGACCTGTACCAGCTGCACGGCTTTGACCCCGCGACGCCGATAGAGGAAACGCTTAGGGCGCTGGACTCCCTGGTGCAGCAAGGCCTGGTGCGCTACATCGGCGTTTCAAACTGGGCGGCCTGGCAAATCATGAAGGCTCTCGGGATCTCTGAACGTCTGGGGCTTGCACGCTTTGCCTCATTGCAGGCTTATTACACCCTTGCCGGACGCGATCTGGAGCGAGAGCTGGTGCCGATGATGCAAAGTGAAGGCGTCGGTCTGATGGTGTGGAGCCCGCTTGCGGGTGGGCTGCTCAGCGGCAAGTACGATCGCGACGGGAAAGCCGAAACCGGGAGCCGCCGCCTTGAGTTTGACTTCCCGCCGGTCAACAGAGACCGCGCGTTTGACTGCGTGGATGTGATGCGTGACATTGCCGGCGTCAAAGGCGTTTCCGTGGCGCAGATTGCGCTGGCCTGGCTGCTGCATCAGCAGGCGGTGACGACGGTTATCGTTGGCGCAAAACGCATCGAGCAGCTTGATGACAATATCGCCGCGACGGGGGTTCAGTTTAGCGCGGACGAGCTCGAAAGGCTGAATGCGGTGAGTGAGCTGCCGCGCGAATATCCGGGCTGGATGCTCGAGCGGCAGGGCGAGTATCGCCGGGAGCAGCTGAAGCGTCAGTCATAAACCGGGAATAATTCCGCCCTTACCCGGGCTTCTCCCGGAGGGCGCTGTCACTTCGGCACAAATACGTTTGATGTCCGGGACTGATTTCAACTGCAACCTCGCTTCTGGCTTTTACCCTCTCCCTGGAAGGGAGAGGGGATAAACTCTGTCTCCCGCCGCCTGTTTTCTCTCTCTCCCCTTTGGGAAGAAAGAATAAACCCTGTCTCCCGTCGCCTGTTCTCTCTCTCACCCCTTTGGGAAGAAAGAATAAACTCTGTCTCCCGTCGCCTGTTTTCTCCCTCGCCTCTTGGGGAAGGGAGAATAAATCCTGTCTCCCGTCGCCTGTTTTCTCCCTCGCCTCTTTGGGAAGAAAGAATAAACTCTGTCTCCCGTCGCCTGTTTTCTTCCTCGCCTCTTTGGGAAGAAAGAATAAACTCTGTCTCCCGTCGACTGTTTTCTCCCTCGGCTCTTGGGGAAGGGAGAATAAACTCTGTCTCCCGTCGCCTGTTTTCTCCCTCGGCTCTTGGGGAAGGGAGAATAAATCCTGTCTCCCGTCGCCTGTTTTCCCCCTCGCCCCTTTGGGGAGAGGGCCGGGGTGAGGGGGAAGAATTGTGTCAGGCTCTGATCGACCCGGGGATAGCCGATGGGGATGCCCGGCTTCAGCGACGGTGAGCTCGCGGGCGCAGGCTTGTCAGGGCGCGGCGTTATCACCCTGCACATTCACCGGCTCTGAACGTGCAGGGGAAACAGATCTACCGGGGAAAGGAATAACGGCGGGGGAAGACATCCCTCGGAAAAGTTGAAAGAAAATCTGACCAAAAGTTAGCCCTGGGGACGCTATATCACCAGCCAGAGCAAAATCATCACGACGACCAGCGCGATCAACGCCAGGCCGGGTCTCGCGCTCAAGGCTTTTATTGGCTCGATAATCGCGCTGAACATCGGGTTGTAGATCGGTTGAATATCACGCACTTCAATCATGGCCGGCTGGCGCTCGGCACGTCTTAAAAACACCTGATTGAGAATGTCCTGCACCTGCGCGGTCGTCAGCACCGTTTGCGGCGTGGCCTGGAAGCGCTGCTGGCTGTAATCCACCATATCTTTCCACTCCAGCGGCTCAAGAGGCTGCTTCAGTGCGGCCTGCACGCTGTGCAAAGTGGGGGCGGACTGCTGGCTCAGCGTTTGCCTGGCCTGGAGCCAGGTCGTCAGCAAAGCAAAGTGCTTAGCCGGGATGAGCTCGCCGGTTTTAACGCCGGAAAGCTCAAGCATTGACTGCCAGATCTGTTTGCCGGATTCGCCCGTCGCCGCGGCGAGCCTGGTGACCAGCTGGTTCAGGCTGTTGTGTTCGGCGGGCAGCAGCGGGCGGTCTGTGGCCGGGCGCTGCTGCGGCTGAGGAATGGCAAGCTGGTTATTTTGCAGCAGCGTCAGCACGGTTTTGAGCTGGTCTGGCGTGAGCTGGCTCAGGGCGGTCTGGCCAAATTGCTGGCGGATAAAGTCGCTCACCGCCTGGCGGTTGTTGCCCTGGGGCAGCAAATCACTTAACTGCTGAATAATCTGGCGCGTTGCCAGCGTGGTTTGCGCGCTGGTCAGGCGTTGATTCAGGTTTTGCTCGGCGGCCGGGAAATGGCGCGACAGCAGCGGGGCCTCGTTTTTCAGCCCAAGGTCATGCTTAAGGCCGGCCCAAACTTCAGCGCTCTGCTGTTGACTAAGCGCAATGATCCGGGTGATCAAACGCTCCAGCACGGTACGTTGCTGGGTAGAAAGCGGCTGTTCGCCGGCGGCAGAGGGTGCGGAGGGCGGTTCCCCCGGAGGACGCGGCGCGGCGCCCTGAATGGGTTGCATTATAGTGAAATCCTTAAGCTCGCCTTAAACACGAAAAAACATTAAAAAAATAGGCTCTATATAATTCGGGCTGAAGGAAGGCGGCAAGACCGTGAGTCCCCAGGAGCATAGCTAACTATGTGACTGGGGTGAACGGGTGCAGCCAACGCGCCTGCAGCTTGAAGTATGACGAGCATAGTTCGTTATGCCCGGACGTCAGATTATGGCACACTATCCGGCCTTATCTCGACGATTAACAGACAGGTACTCAGGTGAAAATCCTCGTTGATGAAAATATGCCCTATGCCCGCGAACTTTTCAGCCGCCTGGGCGAGGTGACTGCCGTGCCGGGGCGTCCGATTCCGGTGGATACGCTAACGAATGCTGACGCGCTGATGGTGCGTTCGGTCACCAAAGTGAATGCTGAACTGCTGGACGGTAAAGGGATTAAATTTGTCGGGACGGCCACGGCCGGAACCGATCACGTTGATGAAGCATATTTGCAAAGTGCCGGGGTGGCTTTCTCTGCTGCCCCCGGATGCAATGCGATTGCCGTAGTTGAGTATGTGTTCTCTTCCTTATTGATGCTGGCCGAGCGCGATGGTTTTGAACTGAAAGACCGGACCGTCGGGATTGTTGGCGTCGGTAACGTTGGTTCCCGCCTGCAGGCGCGGCTTGAAGCCTGGGGTGTACGCACCTTACTGTGCGATCCGCCGCGTGCCGATCGCGGTGATGAAGGCGATTTCGTTTCGCTGGAAGCGCTGGTGCAGGAAGCCGACATAATCACTTTCCATACGCCGCTGTTTAAATCCGGCACTTACAAAACGCTGCATCTGGCGGACGAGGCGCTGATTAGCCGTCTGAAGCCTGGCGCTATTCTGATTAATGCCTGTCGCGGCCCCGTTGTAGACAACAACGCGTTGCTGAAATGCTTAAAAGCAGGGCAGAATCTTAGCGTGGTGCTGGACGTCTGGGAGCCGGAGCCGGATCTCAACGTCGAGCTACTGGACAAGGTGGACATTGGTACGGCGCACATTGCGGGCTACACGCTTGAAGGTAAGGCTCGCGGCACTACACAGGTGTTTGAAGCCTTTAGCAATTTCATTGGTCAGCCCCGGCAGGTAGCGCTGGATTCATTACTGCCTGCACCGGAATTTGGCCGTATCACGCTGGCAGGCCCGCTCGATCAGCCCACGCTCAAAAGACTGGTGCATCTGGTGTATGATGTGCGCCGCGACGATGCGCCGCTGCGTAAGGTAGCCGCTCAGCCTGGTGAATTCGACAAGCTGCGTAAAAACTACCTGGAACGCCGCGAGTGGTCATCGCTGTATGTGCAGTGTGATGACGCGGCAGCGGCGAACATGCTGCAAAAACTTGGCTTTAGCGCGGCACATCACCCGCTTCGCTAAGCATTATCTTCTGGCTCTCTGAGACGGTGTCTCGGAGAGCATCTGTTTGATTTTCTGGAGTAAACCAACATGTCCGAAGGCTGGAATATTGCCGTTTTAGGCGCCACCGGTGCCGTAGGCTCAGCTTTGCTTGAACTGCTTGCTGAACGTCAGTTCCCGGTTGGTGAATTGTATGCCCTGGCGCGCGGCGAGAGTGCCGGTGAAAGCCTGCGTTATGAAGGCAAAACTGTCCTGGTGCAGGATGCGGCGGAATTCGACTGGACTCAGGCCCAGCTTGCTTTCTTCGTCGCGGGCGCCGAAGCCTCCGCTCGCTATGTAGAAGAAGCAACCAATGCTGGCTGCCTGGTGATCGACTCCAGCGGCCTGTTTGCTATGGAGCCGGATGTGCCGCTGGTGGTGCCGGACGTGAATCCGTTTGTGCTGAGCGATTACCGCAACCGTAATCTGGTTGCCGTGGCGGACAGTCTGACCAGCCAGCTGCTGAGCGCGTTAAAACCGCTGATTGAGCAGGGCGGCCTGTCGCGTATTCAGGTGACCAGCCTGTTGTCTGCCTCCGCGCGTGGCAAAGTGGCCGTAGATGCGCTGGCCGGGCAAAGCGCTCGCTTGCTGAACGGCATTCCTATTGATGAAGAAGATCTGTTTGGCCGCCAGCTGGCGTTCAACATGTTGCCGCTGGTGCCGGACGCCGAAGGCAGCGTGCGGGAGGAGCGTCGCCTGGTAAATGAAGCGCGTAAAGTGCTGCAGGACGACGGTTTAATGATCTCCGCCAGCCTTGTGCAGTCGCCGGTGTTCTACGGCCATGCCCAAATCGTCAACTTTGAAGCTCTGCGCCCGCTGGCGGCAGAAGAAGCTCGCGATGCGTTTGCTCAGGCTGAAGATATTGCGCTGTCTGAAGAGGGCGAGTTCCCGACTCAGGTGGCGGATGCATCCGGCAGCGGTCATCTTTCTATTGGCTGCGTGCACAACGATTACGGTATGCCAGAGCAGATTCAGTTCTGGTCGGTGGCCGATAACGTTCGCTTTGGTGGCGCGCTGATGGCGATAAAAACCGCTGAGAAGCTGGTGCAGGAGTATATGTACTGATGTCTGAAGTGCTAAGCGAAATTCCGCTTCATAAAATCGCGCTCGGCATTGAGTACGACGGCAGTAAATATTACGGCTGGCAGCGCCAGAACGAAGTGCGCAGCGTGCAGGAAAAGCTGGAAAAAGCGCTATCTCAGGTAGCCAATGAGCCGATTAACGTGTTTTGCGCAGGACGCACCGATGCGGGCGTTCACGCCACCGGCCAGGTGGTGCATTTTGAAACCAGCGCCGTACGCAAAGATGCGGCCTGGACGATGGGCGTAAATACGAATTTGCCCGGCGACATTGCCGTGCGCTGGGTGAAAGATGTGCCGTCTGAGTTTCATGCCCGATTCAGCGCCACGGCGCGTCGCTACCGCTACGTGATTTATAATCACCGCTTGCGACCGGCCGTTTTACAGCAAGGCGTCACCCATTTTCACCTGCCTCTGGATGCGGACAAAATGCACCGCGCCGCGCAGAGCCTGCTGGGGGAAAATGACTTTACCTCATTCCGTGCGGTGCAGTGTCAGTCTCGCACCCCATGGCGCAATATGATGCACATTACGGTCGCTCGCTATGGGGCTTACATCGTCGTGGACATTAAAGCCAACGCTTTTGTGCACCACATGGTGCGCAACATCGTCGGCAGCCTGATGGAAGTCGGCTGCGGCAACCAGGCCGAAAGCTGGATGGCCGACCTGCTGGCGTGGAAGGATCGTACTAAAGCTGCCGCTACCGCAAAAGCGGAAGGGCTGTACCTGGTGTCGGTGGATTACCCCGACCATTTTGCGCTGCCACGTCTGCCGATGGGGCCGCTTTTTTTAGCCGATTGATTGCTGCTTAAGAAAGGATACTTTGATGGATTTCATCCGTTTTATCATCGACTTCATTTTGCATATCGACGTGCATTTGGCCGAGCTGGTGGCACAATACGGCGTCTGGGTTTACGCTATCCTGTTCCTGATTTTGTTCTGCGAAACCGGGCTGGTGGTGACGCCGTTTTTACCGGGCGATTCGCTGCTGTTTGTGGCGGGCGCGCTGGCTTCGCTGGAAACCAATGACCTGAACGTGCATTACATGGTCATTTTGATGGTGATTGCTGCCATCATCGGCGATGCGGTGAACTACACTATCGGACGGCTGTTTGGCGAGAAGTTGTTCAGTAACCCAAATTCAAAAATCTTCCGTCGCAGTTATCTTGATAAAACTCACGCTTTTTACGAGCGTCACGGAGGAAAAACGATTATCCTCGCGCGCTTCGTGCCGATAGTGCGAACCTTCGCACCGTTTGTCGCCGGAATGGGGCATATGTCCTATCGCCATTTTGCGATCTACAACGTCGTCGGCGCACTGCTGTGGGTCTTGCTGTTCACCTACGCGGGCTACCTGTTCGGTAACCTGCCGGTAGTACAGGAAAATCTGAAGCTGCTGATTGTGGCAATTATCGTGGTTTCGATACTGCCTGGCGTGGTGGAAGTTATCCGCCACAAACGCGCTGCGTCGCGGCAGTCAAAATAATACGTGGCAGCGGTTCGACCACTTTTTTATCCAAAGTCGCGGGCCGTTGTGTTTTAATGAGCACCATTTATGGTCTGGGGCAGGGAAAACTGCCGCAGAAAAGCTGGTATCGACCAGGTTCAAGCAGAAAGGTCATCAATGAGCTGGATTGAACGAATTCTCAATAAGAGCAATATTACTCCCACCCGCAAGGCGAGCATCCCTGAAGGGGTGTGGACCAAGTGCGACAGCTGCGGCCAGGTCCTGTACCGCGCCGAGCTGGAACGCAACCTTGGCGTCTGCCCTAAGTGCGATCACCACATGCGTATGTCGGCGCGCGATCGCCTGCATAGCCTGTTAGATGAAGGCACAATGGTGGAATTGGGGAGCGAGCTTGAGCCAAAAGATTTGCTGAAGTTCCGTGACTCCAAGAAGTACAAAGATCGTCTGGTTAGCGCACAGAAAGAGACCGGTGAGAAAGACGCACTGGTGGTGATGAAAGGCACTCTGCACGGTATGCCTGTCGTGGCTGCGGCCTTCGAGTTTTCCTTTATGGGCGGTTCGATGGGTTCTGTCGTTGGCGCGCGTTTTGTCCGTGCCGTTGAACAGGCGCTGGAAGATAACTGCCCGATGGTGTGCTTCTCCGCTTCCGGCGGGGCGCGTATGCAGGAAGCGCTGATGTCGCTGATGCAGATGGCGAAAACCAGCGCCGCGCTGGCCAAAATGCAGGAGCGCGGTCTGCCGTATATCTCCGTGCTGACTGACCCAACCATGGGCGGCGTCTCGGCAAGCTTTGCGATGCTGGGTGACCTGAATATCGCCGAACCGAAAGCACTGATCGGTTTTGCTGGCCCACGAGTCATCGAACAGACCGTCCGTGAGAAACTGCCGCCGGGCTTCCAGCGCAGCGAGTTCCTGATCGAAAAAGGCGCTATCGACATGATCGTCCGTCGCCCGGAAATGCGCCTGAAACTGGCGAGCGTTCTGGCGAAGTTTATGAATCTGCCGGCGCCAAATCCGGAAGCCCCGCGTGAACCGATTGTGGTTCCGCCAGCGCCGGAACAGGGTCAAGAGGCCTGATTCGCAACTAAGGGCAGGCCAGCAGGCTCTGCCCTTTTCTTTATGTGCATGTTAAGTGGGCATCATGGACAAAGACCTTATTCCTCAAGCCACGTCGCCCCTGGCCACGTGGCTTTGCTATCTTGAAAACCTTCATTCTACTACTATCGATATGGGCCTTGAGCGGATCAGCAACGTTGCGCTCAAGCTCGATGTACTGAAACCTGCGCCCACTGTCTTCACCGTGGCGGGGACGAATGGTAAGGGCACAACCTGCCGTACGCTTGAAACCGCGCTGATGGCTGACGGTTACCGGGTAGGCGTTTATAGCTCGCCGCACCTGGTGCGCTACACCGAGCGAGTGCGCATTCAGGGGAAAGAGTTACCTGAAGCCCTGCATACCGCCTCGTTTGCCGAAATAGAGGCCGCTCGCGGAGATATTTCCTTAACCTATTTTGAATACGGAACGCTATCTGCCTTGCTATTGTTTAAGCAGCAGGCGGTAGACGTGGTGATTCTTGAAGTGGGTCTTGGCGGGCGCCTTGACGCCACCAATATTGTGGATTCCGACGTGGCCGTGGTGACCAGCATCGCGCTCGATCACACCGACTGGCTGGGCCCGGATCGTGAGAGCATTGGCCGGGAAAAGGCCGGCGTCTTCCGCAGAGATAACCCGGCGGTTGTGGGCGAGCCAGATATGCCACAGACGATTGCCGATGTGGCCCAGGAGAAAGGCGCGCAGCTACTGAGGCGCGGCGCTGACTGGGATTATGAGGTGAGTGCCACAAGCTGGACGTTCCGGGACGCTAGCGGCGAGCTTAAAGACCTGCCGCTGCCGCTGGTTCCTCAGCCCAATGCCGCCACGGCGCTGGCCGCCTTACGTGCCAGCAAACTCAACGTGAGTGAAAATGCGATACGCTATGGCATCGAGCATGCCACGCTGCCCGGGCGCTTCCAGGTCGTGTCTCAGGCGCCTCGCGTGATTCTTGATGTTGCCCATAACCCCCATGCGGCGGCTTACCTTGCCGGTCGCCTGGCGGCGCTGCCTGAACGGGGGCGCGTGTTGGCGGTTATCGGGATGCTGCATGATAAAGACATAGCCGGAACACTTGCCTGTTTGTCGCCCCAGGTCGATAACTGGTATTGTGCTCCCCTGGAAGGGCCACGAGGCGCAAGCGCAGAGCAGCTTATTGCCCATCTTGGTGAAGGCAGGACATTTGCAACCGTGGCGGACGCATGGCACGCAGCCATGGCGTCCGCCACGGCCGAAGATACCGTGCTGGTGTGTGGTTCATTTCACACGGTGGCCCATGTAATGGAAGTACTGGACGCGGGGAGAGCAGGTGGCGAGTAAGTTTCAAAACCGATTAGTCGGAACCATTATTCTGGTAGCGCTGGGCGTCATTGTGCTGCCGGGCCTGCTGGACGGGCAAAAAAAACATTATCAGGATGAATTCGCGGCGATTCCTTTGGTGCCAAAACCGGGAGACAGCGATGAACCTGATATGTTGCCGGCGGCTACCCAGGCTCTGCCGGCGCAGCCGCCAGAAGGCGCAGCTGAAGAGGTAAGGGCGGGGGCTGCCGTGCCGCCGGGGCTGAATAGTGGGGCTATCCCGAATGAAGGCTCTGCGGGCGTTGACGAAGTACCCGTCGCACACGAGCAGCCTAAGCCTCAGCCGGTGCAGGAAAAACCGAAGCCGAAGCCGGTGGAAAAGCCGCAGCCTAAACCTGCCGCCGATAACCAGACTGAGCAGCCGACGAAGACGGAAAAACCAGCCGACAAAGCGCCGACCGGGCAAGCCTATGTGGTGCAGCTTGGCGCATTGAAAAATGCGGACAAAGTAAATGAAATTGTTGGTAAACTGCGCGGGGCCGGGTTCAAAGTTTACACCTCGCCGACAACGCCTGTGCAGGGGAAAATCACCCGTATTCTGGTTGGGCCTGATGCCTCAAAAGATAAGCTGAAGTCCTCGCTGGGCGAGCTGAATTCGCTTTCTGGCCTGAACGGCGTGGTGATGAACTACTCGCCGCGGTAGCGGTGTGTGACCCTCACCCCGGCCCTCTCCCTGGAAGGGAGAGGGGGAAAGCTATGACACCGAGCGGTTCTCTTGCCCTTTGGGGAGAGGGTTAGGGTGAGGGGAAAAATGACGCCATACCGTCACTTCGCCTCTAAAAGGTGAGGGCAAAACAGGCACTTTTTTAATGGCGTTGATGCTTTTTTCAACGCCATTATTTATTTACGCGCGGGAAGGAAATCCCTACGCAAACGTTTTCTTTTTCTGTTAGAATTCGCCCCGAACTGGACGTCAGGGCAATTTATCACGAGATTTTTTCATGGTCTGGATAGATTACGCCATCATTGCGGTTATCGGTTTTTCTTGCCTGGTAAGCGTAATACGTGGGTTTGTGAAGGAAGCGTTATCGCTTGTGACCTGGGGATGTGCTTTCTTTGTCGCCAGTCATTACTACACTTATCTGTCAGTCTGGTTCACTGGCTTTGAAGACGAACTGGTACGTAATGGGATAGCTATCGCGGTGCTGTTTATCGCGACGCTGATTGTCGGTGCGATAGTCAACTATGTGATTAGCGCGCTGGTGCAAAAAACCGGCCTGTCGGGTACAGACAGGGTGTTGGGGATCTGCTTTGGCGCCTTGCGTGGCGTACTGATAGTCTCCGCCATTCTGTTCTTCCTGGATACCTTTACCGGTTTTTCAAAAAGCGATGACTGGCAAAAGTCGCAGCTTATCCCGCAATTCAGTTTCATCATCAGATGGTTCTTTGACTATCTGCAAAGCTCGTCAAGTTTCTTGCCCCGCTAATCGTAGCGGGGGGTGTGGCTTAATGAGGAAAAGACAACATGTGCGGTATTGTCGGTATCGCCGGTTTCATGCCGGTAAACCAGTCGATTTATGATGCGTTAACGGTGCTTCAGCACCGTGGCCAGGATGCCGCAGGCATCGTCACCATCGACGCGTTAAATTGTTTCCGTCTGCGTAAAGCGAATGGCCTGGTGAGCGATGTGTTTGAAGCCCGCCACATGCAGCGTCTGCAGGGGAATATGGGCATTGGCCACGTGCGTTACCCCACCGCCGGCAGTTCAAGCGCTTCTGAAGCCCAGCCTTTCTACGTCAACTCTCCTTACGGGATAACCCTGGCGCATAACGGTAACCTGACCAATGCCCACGAGCTGCGTAAAAAGCTGTTTGAAGAAAAACGCCGCCACATTAACACCACTTCTGATTCTGAAATCCTGCTCAATATCTTTGCCAGCGAGCTGGATAACTTCCGTCATTATCCGCTGGAAGCAGACAACATTTTTGCCGCCATCGCCGCCACTAACCGCCAGATTCGTGGCGCTTACGCCTGTGTGGCGATGATTATCGGCCACGGCATGGTCGCCTTCCGCGACCCGAACGGTATCCGTCCGCTGGTGATCGGCAAGCGCGACCTGGGCGACGGCCGCACCGAATACATGGTGGCCTCCGAGAGCGTAGCCCTGGACACCCTGGGCTTTGAGTTCCTGCGTGATATCGCGCCGGGCGAAGCGGTCTACATTACCGAGAAAGGCCAACTGTTCACCCGCCAGTGCGCCGACAACCCGGTCAGCAATCCGTGTCTGTTCGAGTACGTTTATTTTGCGCGCCCGGACTCCTTCATCGACAAGATCTCCGTCTACAGCGCGCGCGTTGAGATGGGGAAAAAGCTTGGCGAGAAAATTGCCCGCGAATGGGAAGACCTGGATATCGACGTGGTCATTCCGATTCCAGAAACCTCCTGTGATATCGCGCTGGAAATCGCCCGCATTCTTGAGAAACCGTACCGTCAGGGTTTTGTGAAAAACCGCTACGTGGGCCGTACGTTTATCATGCCGGGCCAGCAGCTGCGCCGTAAGTCCGTGCGCCGCAAGCTGAACGCCAACCGCGCTGAATTCCGCGACAAGAACGTGCTGCTGGTGGATGACTCCATCGTGCGCGGTACCACCTCTGAGCAGATTATCGAGATGGCTCGTGAAGCCGGCGCCAAAAAAGTTTATCTGGCCTCCGCCGCACCGGAAATTCGTTTCCCGAACGTGTACGGGATTGACATGCCGAGTGCCAACGAGCTGATTGCTCACGGGCGTGAAGTGGATGAGATTCGCCAGATCATCGGTGCCGACGGCCTGATTTTCCAGGATCTGGACGATCTTATCGAAGCGGTTCGCGTGGAAAACCCGGATATCACCCAGTTCGAATGCTCCGTCTTTAACGGTATCTACGTGACGAAAGACGTTGACCACAAATATCTGCAATATCTCGAATCCCTGCGTAACGACGACTCCAAAGCGCTGGCGCGTCAGAATGAAGTGGAAAACTTAGAGATGCACAACGAAGGCTAACCTGTCTTTGCCTCTCTCCTGAAAAGGGGAGAGGCATGTTCTTCCTTCACCTCCCCGCCCGGCCAGCCTTGCATCCCATCTCATCTTGCGGCAAAGTCAGCCCAGATATTCTTAGGGGCAAATTCAATGAAACGACTGATCGTCGGTATTTCCGGAGCCAGCGGCGCCATTTACGGGGTGCGTTTACTGCAAATCCTGCAGCAGTTACCGGAGGTAGAAAGCCATCTGGTGATGAGCAACGCGGCACGCCAGACGCTTGCGCTGGAAACCGATTACTCGCTGCGCGACGTTCAGGCGCTGGCAGATGTCGTGCATGATTCTCGTGATATTGCCGCCAGCATTTCCTCTGGCTCGTTTAAGACCATGGGGATGGCAGTGCTGCCTTGCTCGATTAAAACGCTGTCCGGCATCGTACACAGCTATACGGACGGGCTGCTGACCCGTGCGGCGGACGTGGTGCTTAAAGAGCGTCGTCCGCTAGTGCTTTGCATTCGTGAGACGCCGCTGCACCTCGGCCACTTGCGCCTGATGACTCAGGCTTCTGAGCTGGGGGCGGTGATTATGCCGCCGGTGCCCGCGTTCTATCATCGCCCGCAAACGCTGCAGGATATTGTCGATCAGACGGTCAACCGGGTGCTGGATCAGTTTGACCTTGAGCTACCTGAAGACCTGTTCATCCGCTGGGGCGAACACAAGTAATGCACTGCTGCGGTGCATCACAAAATGATTGCCTCATAATGGGGCAAATCTGCAACGCCGATCGCTTTTAGAAGATTTAATCCACGAAAACCGCTTTCCCCTCTAGTCCCGCTTCCCAGACCTGCTATCTTTCAAACTAGCGCGAAGTTGCAACGTTTTATTAACATAAATCAGCGACTTTTTCCCACGCAGGGAAAAGTGGCATGAGAACTGCAACTCTCCGTATGCAAAGGCATTACCACACAACAAGACATCACAAATAAGAAAGCCAAACTTGAGGGTATCGTATGAAGAAGTCGGTTCTTGCACTGTCTTTACTGCTCGGTCTGTCCAGCGCAGCCAGCGTGTTTGCAGCGATTCCGCAAAACGTCCGTATTGGTACCGACGCGACCTATGCGCCATTCTCTTCCAAAGACGCGAAAGGGGATTTTGTAGGGTTTGATATCGATCTGGGTAACGAACTTTGCAAGCGCATTCAGACCAAATGTACGTGGGTAGGCAGCGACTTTGACTCCCTGATCCCGTCGCTGAAGGCGAAGAAAATTGATGCCATCATCTCTTCTCTGTCGATCACCGAAAAACGCCAGCAGGAGATCCTCTTCTCCGACAAGCTGTACGCGGCGGACTCTCGGCTGATTGCGGCCAAAGGCTCCCCGATTCAACCGACCCTCGAATCGCTGAAGGGCAAGCACGTTGGGGTGCTGCAGGGCTCAATTCAGGAGACCTACGGCAATGCCGAATGGCGCCCGAAAGGTGTCGATGTGGTGGCCTACGCCAACCAGGATTTGATTTACTCTGACCTCGCGGCCGGGCGTCTGGATGCGGCATTCCAGGACGAAGTTGCCGGTAGCGAAGGCTTCCTGAAACAGCCTGCCGGGAAAGACTATGCCTTTGCCGGTCCGTCGGTGAAGGACAAGAAGTACTTTGGCGACGGGACAGGTATCGGCCTGCGTAAAGATGACACCGAGCTGAAGGCCGCATTCGACAAAGCGCTGGCTGAAATGCGTAAAGACGGGACTTACGACAAACTGGCGAAAAAGTACTTCGACTTTAATGTTTACGGCGAATAAGTTTATCCCGTAGTCTGTAGCCCGGTTTTGAATATATTCTTAGCCGGGCAGGATAACTATGCAGTGGTGCGGCCCCGTTCCGGCTGCACCTTAATGGTGCGAAAACGGCTTTTTCGCAACGTGGTGCCTAAGTTTTCCCTGTTAACGTAGTGGTGTGAGCCTTAAGTAACGGACAGTCTATTGAGGATAATTATGAAAAAGCTGGTTTTGTCTCTTTCTCTGGTGCTGGCGTTTTCCAGCGTGACCACAGCATTCGCTGCCATTCCGAAAAACCTGCGGATTGGCACGGACCCAACCTATGCGCCGTTTGAATCCAAAAATGCTCAGGGCCAGCTGATCGGTTTCGATATCGATTTGGCTAAAGAACTCTGCAAGCGCATTAACACCCAATGTACCTTCGTTGAAAACCCATTGGATGCGCTGATCCCATCGCTGAAAGCGAAGAAGATCGACGCCATTATGTCTTCCCTGTCTATCACCGAGAAGCGCCAGCAGGAAATCGCGTTTACCGACAAGCTGTACGCGGCGGACTCTCGCCTGGTGGTGGCAAAAGGCTCCCCAATTCAACCCACCATTGAGTCGCTGAAAGGCAAACGCGTCGGCGTGCTGCAGGGCACCACGCAGGAAACCTACGGCAATGAGCACTGGGCGCCAAAAGGCATCGAGATTGTCTCCTATCAGGGGCAGGATTCTATTTACGCTGACCTGGCGGCCGGGCGCATTGACGCCGCATTCCAGGATGAGGTCGCCGCCAGCGAAGGCTTCCTTAAGCAGCCTGTTGGCAAAAACTATCAGTTCGGCGGCCCGTCCATAAAAGACGACAAGCTGTTTGGCGTTGGCACCGGTATGGGGCTGCGTAAAGAAGATAACGAACTGCGTGAAGCGCTGAATAAGGCGTTTGCGGAGATGCGCAAAGACGGCACCTACGACAAGTTAGCGAAGCCGTACTTTGATTTTAATGTGTATGGTGAATAAGCCTTACCGGTGACAAAGGCCCCGCGTCAGACGGGGCCCAATAAGTAGCAGCAAACACTGACGACAGGATACGCACCATGTTGTATGGCTTTTCCGAAGTAATTTTTAAAGGGGCTCTGGTTACGCTTGAGCTGGCGCTCGCCTCGGTTGTCCTTTCCGTGCTGATTGGGCTTGCCGGGGCTGGCGCAAAACTGTCCAAAAATCGCCCGCTCGCTTTGCTGTTTGAAGGCTACACCACGCTGATTCGCGGCGTGCCGGACCTGGTGCTGATGCTGTTAATTTTCTACGGTCTGCAGATGCTGCTCAACAGCATTACCGACGCGTTAGGCATGGCGCAGTTTGATATCGACCCAATGATTGCCGGCATCATCACGCTCGGCTTTATCTACGGGGCTTATTTCACCGAAACCTTCCGTGGTGCCTATCTTGCCGTACCGAAAGGCCATATTGAGGCGGCCACCGCCTTTGGCTTTACCGGCTCACAAACTTTCCGCCGTATTTTGTTCCCGGCCATGATGCGCTATGCCCTGCCGGGAATTGGCAACAACTGGCAGGTTATCCTGAAAGCAACCGCGCTGGTTTCTCTGCTTGGGCTGGAAGACGTGGTGAAGGCCACCCAGCTCGCCGGGAAAAGCACCTGGCAGCCGTTCTACTTCGCGATTGTGGCCGGGATTATCTACCTGGTCTTTACAACGGTTTCAAACGGAGTGCTGCTCTGGCTTGAACGCCGCTATTCCGTTGGCGTGAAGAGGGCCGAGCTATGATAGATATTATTCACGACTACTGGCAGTCGCTGCTGTGGACGGACGGCTACCGCTATACGGGCGTAGCCATTACGCTCTGGCTGCTGATTACGTCCGTGGTAATGGGCGGGATTCTGGCGCTGTTCCTCGCCATCGGGCGTGTGTCCAGCAACAAGTTTATTTCGTTCCCTATCTGGCTCTTTACCTACGTGTTTCGCGGCACGCCGCTCTACGTGCAGCTGCTGGTGTTCTATTCCGGGATGTACACGCTGGAGATTGTCAAAGGTACGGAGCTGCTCAACGCTTTCTTCCGCAGCGGCCTAAACTGTACCGTGCTGGCGCTGACGCTGAACACTTGCGCCTACACCACGGAGATTTTCGCTGGCGCCATTCGCTCGGTTCCGCATGGTGACATTGAAGCGGCGCGCGCTTACGGCTTTTCAAAAGTGAAAATGTACCGCTGTATTATTCTGCCTTCCGCGCTGCGTATTGCGCTGCCGGCCTACAGCAACGAAGTGATCCTGATGCTGCACTCTACGGCGCTGGCGTTTACCGCCACGGTGCCGGATCTGCTCAAGATTGCCCGTGATATTAACTCCGCAACCTACCAGCCGTTTACGGCGTTTGGCATCGCGGCCGTGCTGTATTTGATTATCTCTTATGTGCTGATAAGCCTGTTCCGCAAAGCGGAAAAACGCTGGCTGCAGCACGTTAAACCCGCTTCGCACTGAGTGACTTCTGATGGCTGAAATTAAATTAAACGTAACGGATCTGCACAAACGCTACGGCGAACATGAAGTGCTCAAAGGGGTGTCTCTGAAGGCTAATGCCGGGGACGTAATCAGCATTATCGGTTCGTCTGGCTCGGGCAAAAGTACCTTTTTGCGCTGCATTAACTTCCTTGAAAAACCCAGCGAAGGCACGATTGTGGTCAGTAACCAGAACATCAATCTGGTGCGTGACAAAGACGGCCAGCTCAAAGTGGCCGACAAAAACCAGCTGCGCCTGCTGCGTACCCGGCTGACGATGGTGTTCCAGCACTTCAATCTGTGGAGCCACATGACGGTGCTGGAAAACGTGATGGAAGCGCCCATTCAGGTGCTTGGCCTGAGCAAGCAGGAGTCAAAAGAGCGGGCAATTAAGTACCTGGCCAAAGTCGGCATCGATGAGCGTCAGTACGTTAAATACCCGGTGCATTTGTCCGGTGGCCAGCAGCAGCGCGTGTCCATTGCCCGCGCGCTGGCGATGGAGCCGGAAGTGCTGCTGTTTGATGAGCCAACTTCGGCGCTGGATCCGGAGCTGGTGGGTGAAGTGCTGCGTATTATGCAGAAGCTGGCGGAAGAGGGGAAAACCATGGTGGTGGTCACCCACGAGATGGACTTTGCCCGGCACGTCTCAAGCCACGTTATCTTCCTGCATCAGGGGCGTATTGAGGAAGAAGGGCCCCCGGCCGAGCTGTTTGGCAGCCCGAAAAGCGCCCGCCTGCAGCAGTTCCTTTCCGGATCGTTGAAGTAATCCCACATCCTAACCCTCTCCCACTGTGAGAGGGTTAGGGTGAATAACGCATCACGCCTCGCCCAACAACCTCACCGCCGTACTTTCATCCGTCACCAGGCCTGACATCCAGCGGCCAGTCAATGCCGCCCTGATGGCAGCAAATTTCCGCTCTCCGCCGGAGAAGGCGATTATTTTACGCGGGTTATCGCTTTGCAGCGGCACGCTGGTCAGCAGGGCATCCAGCTCGCTGTAAACGCGCTGGCCGTCGTGGTCAAAGAAATGCCCCAGCATTTCACCGGCAACGCCCTGGCCGTGCAGCATGTTGACCTGCTCGTCGGTAATAAAACCCTCGGCGTTCAGCGGGCAGCCGATGTCCACCTCGCCAACGCCGAGAAACGCGACGTTAGCCGCCAGCGCCCGGTCGGTCACACGCTGGTAAACTTTATGCCGGCACCACATGTCGCGGTCTTCTTCACTGTCGGCGTACAGAGGGGCGGGGATGAAATAATATTTGCCCTGCATTTTTTCCGCCATTTTTAGCGGCATGTCGTAGCGCGTACCCGAGTCATCGCGCGCAATCGCCCCAATCATTGATACGCAGTGATGCTGCGGGCGTTCTACCCACGGCAGCACGTCGATGATCGACCGCAGCGTTTTCCCGGAGCCAATGCCGAAGACCTGCGGCTGCTCGTCGGCGATAAACTGTGACATCACCTCAGCACCTTCCACCGCCAGCATCTGCTGGATGGCCTCGTCGCCCAGCCCCTCCGAAGGTACCACGCGGCAGATTTCCAGCCCGAAACGTTCCCGGACCTGCTGCGCCAGCTTCAGGCAGCGGGCGACCGGATGGGCGATTTTCACCGTCACCATACCCTGCTCGCGTGCGGAAGAAACCAGGCGCTGGGCGACCTGGCGGGAAATTCCCAGTTCGCGGGCAATGTCCTGCTGCGTCATTCCCGCCACGTAATACATCCAGGCAACGCGCGCGGCTTGCTCTTGTTTTTTATCTTCTCTGCTCATGGCGACACCTTATGACTCTTTGACACGCATTCTACCCCGCGCGTGCTTCGTTGGTAATTGGGCAAAAGTCATTTTTATGGGCAAATGTTGTCTGTGTGAGTTTGATCTCAGAAAGACGGCGGCTGCCGCAACTAGACTATAACAAACGGGCAAATGCCCTTAAAAATGACAAATGCTTAATTCTGAGGTGAATCATGACGACGAAATCGGTATGGATGCATATTGGCGCAGGCTCTTTTCACCGTGCCCATCAGGCGTGGTATCTCAATCAGCTGCGCCAGCAGGGCGATGACGGGTGGAGTATTTCGCTGGGCAATATCCGGAATGATGCCGGCGAGCTGCTGAGCCAACTGGCGGCGCAGCACGGCGAATATGTGCTGGAAACAGTCACTCCGGAAGGGGCGCGCGCCTACGAAAAGATCGCCTCTATCCGCAAAGTATTGCCGTGGGATAAAGAGATTACTGCCCTGGTTGAAGAGGGGGCCAAAGCCTCGACCCGCGTGATTGCCTTCACCGTCACCGAAGCCGGGTATTACCTGACGCCACAGCACGAGCTGGACGTTAATCAGCCTGATGTCAAAGCCGATCTTGCCGGAGGCATGACCACGCTTTACGGCGCCCTCAGCCGCATTCTGCATCAGCGTATGAGCAATGGCGGTGAGCCGGTAACGCTGCTTAACTGCGATAACCTGCGCCACAACGGTGAACGCTTCCGCCATGGCTTTCTGTCGTTCCTGAAGGCGAAGGGCGACCACGCTCTGTTTGACTGGGTGACCACCCACACCGTGTCGCCTAACACCATGGTGGACCGCATTACCCCTCGCCCTACGGCGGACATTGCCCCGCGGGTGAAAGCCGCTACCGGATTCGACGACAAAGTGCCGGTGATGGGGGAGTCTTTTATTCAGTGGGTTATCGAGGACGACTTTATCAACGGCCGCCCGCCGCTTGAGAACGTTGGCGTCGAAATGGTGGAATCGGTGCTGCCGTATGAAGAGGCAAAAATCCGCATTCTGAACGCCAGCCACAGCTGCATTGCCTGGGCGGGCACGCTTACCGGCCTGAGCTATATTGATGAAAGCACCGTGCAGCAGCCGATTAAGCAGATGGCATGGGACTACGTTACGGAGGATGTTATTCCTTCGCTGTCGCCAAGCCCGCTGGATTTGGCCGGGTATCGCGATGTGGTGCTGGCCCGCTTTAGCAATCCGTATATCAAAGATACCAACCAGCGCGTGGCCGCCGACGGCCTGTCGAAGATCCCAGGCTTTATTACTCCAACGTTGATGGAGTGCTATCAGCGCGGTGAGGAGCCTGCGGCAACGGCGGTGCTGCCCGCACTTTTCTTCCTGTTCCTGCAGCGCTGGGCGCAAGGTCAGCTGCCTTACGAGTATCAGGATGGCGTCATGCAGGACGACGCTGTTCGGGCACTGTTCGCCTCTCCTGAGCCGCTCAAGGCCTTTGTCAGCGATGAAACCTTGTTTGCCGAACTCGCGCATTCCTCCGCTTTCCATGCGCTGATGGTGCGGACGGTCACTCGCCTTGAGGCGTGGATCAAGTCTCCTCGGCAGCCGCTGGCCGCAGCTTAAGGAGGCGCTATGTATCTTGGAATCGATATCGGCACGTCTGAACTAAAGGCTCTGCTCATTGACGGGCAGGGCGAAATTCTGGGCGCCGCGCACGCGGCATTAACCGTTCAGCGCCCGCATCCGCACTGGGCTGAACAGGATCCTGAGGCCTGGTGGCAGGCGACGCAGCAGGTGGTCTCTACGCTGCGCCAGCAAATGCCCGATGCCTGGGCGAAGATCCGCGCTATTGGCTTGTCCGGGCAGATGCACGGCGCGGTGTTGTTGGATGGCCAGGGAAAAGTACTGCGCCCCTGTATTCTGTGGAACGACACGCGCAGCGCCGGGCAGTGCGCCCGGCTCACTGAAGAACACCCTGAATTTCTGACCATCAGCGGCAACCTGGTGATGCCCGGCTTTACCGCCCCGAAGCTACGCTGGGTGGCGGAGCATGAACCGGAGATCTTTTCTCGCGTAGATAAAGTGCTGCTGCCGAAAGATTACCTGCGCTGGCGACTGAGCGGTGAATTTGCCTCTGACCCGTCAGACGCCGCCGGAACGCTGTGGCTGGACGTGGCAAAGCGTGACTGGTCAGACAAACTGCTGGCGGCGACTGGGCTTAGCCGCAGCCAGATGCCGCGCCTGGTGGAGGGCAGCGAAGTCAGCGCTGTTTTACGTTCCGCTCTGGCGACCGAGTGGGGGCTTAGCTCCGCCGTCAAAATCGCCGGTGGCGGGGGTGATAACGCTACTTCGGCAGTAGGCGTTGGCGCGGTGAATAACGGCGATGCGTTTATTTCGCTCGGCACGTCTGGCGTTATTTTCGTGGTAAACGACGAGCTGCAAACCAGCCCTGAATCCGGCGTGCATGCCTTTTGCCACGCTTTACCTCAGCGCTGGCACCAGATGAGCGTGATGCTTAGCGCCGCCAGCTGCCTGCGCTGGGTGTGCAATCTGCTGTCGGTCACCGAAAGCCAGCTCATGGAGGAGATGGCTGGGCTGAGCGACGAGCAGAAAAAGCATGCGCCAGTTTTCCTGCCTTATCTGTCAGGCGAGCGCACGCCGCACAACGATGCTCACGCCATGGGGAGTTTCTTCGCGCTAAATCATGAAACCAATCGCGCTCTACTGGGCTATTCGGTGATTGAGGGCGTGACCTTTGGCCTGGCTGACGGTATGGCAGTGCTGGAGACCTCCCGTAGCCAGATAACCCAATGCAGCCTGACCGGCGGAGGGGCACGCAGCGCTATTTGGGCACAACTTATTGCCGATGTGTTGGATGTGCCGATTGTGACGCACCCGGCCAGCTCTTCCGGTGCGCTCGGTGCAGCCCGTCTTGGCTGGCTGGCCGACGGTGGCGTGGAGGAAGTGGTTTGCCGCAAGCCTTCCGTCGAGCAGCGCTTCACGCCGCGTAAAGCCGCTCAGAGCGTTCTGCAGAAGCGGTTGTCCGTATTCCATCTGCTTTATCAACAACAAAAAGCCGCTCGTAAGCTGCTGCCCTGACTGCCCACCCGGCGGTTTTTCTGCCGCCGGGATCCCTGTACCCGTGAACGAGGAAGAGTGTGATGCAATCTAAACACTACTGGTTTGGTTTACCTAAACATCTGCTGTGGGGATTTATCGCCATCGCTATTTTTATGAGTGGCGATGGTTTCGAGATGGCGTTTTTGTCTAAGCACATTACCGACATGGGCTTTACGCCCGCGCAATCGGCGATGGTCTTTACCCTGTATGGCCTTGCGGCAGGGCTGGCGGCCTGGGCTTCCGGCGTAGTGGCCGAGCTTATCACCCCGCAAAAAGCGATGTTGATTGGTTTTGTGACCTGGGTAGTGATGCACGCCTTGTTTATGACGCTCGGGCTCGGGATGCGTAACTACCCGCTGATGCTGCTGTTCTACGGTATTCGCGGCCTGGCCTACCCGCTGTTTATCTACTCCTTCATGCTGATGCTGGTTCAGGTCGTGCCGCGTGAGAGGCTGGCGGCGGCAACCGGCTGGTTCTGGGCTATGTACTCTATCGGCATCGGTGTGGTGGGGAGCTATCTGCCCAGCCTGACTATCCCCGCGTTTGGAGAAACGGGCACGCTGTGGATGGCTATCGCGTGGGTAACGGGCGGGGGGCTGATTGCCTTTTTCAGTCTGCGCAATGTGCCGGTTGACCGCTCGCGGGTCAATCTGCCGCTGAAAGAGAAGATGACGGAGATGTCGCGGGCGGTGACTATTCTGTTCAGTAACCGTGACGTGTTTTATGCCTGCCTGATCCGCATTATCAACACGCTGTCGCTGTTTGGCTTCGCGATAGTGATGCCGCTGCTGTTTGTGGACCGTCTCGGCTTCACGATTTCTGAATGGCTGCAGATTTGGGCGGTGTTCTTCTTTGTCACCATTTTCACCAATATCTTTTGGGGAATTATGGGGGAGTACATCGGTTGGATCCGCCAGGTGCGCTGGTTCGGCTGTTTGGGCATGGCGATTTCCAGCCTGACGTTTTATTACCTGCCGGTGTGGGTGGGGCATAACTTCTGGGTGGCGATGATCCCGGCGGTTATGCTCGGCACCTTTGTTGCGGCGTTTGTGCCAATGACGGCGGTGTTTCCAACGCTGGAGCCGCACCATCGCGGAGCGGCCATCTCCATCTATAACCTGTCCGCAGGGATGAGCAACTTTGTGGCACCGGCTATCGCCTCGCTGATCCTGCCGTTTTTCGACATCGTGGGGGTGGTGTGGGCGTATACCGGGCTGTATCTGTTTGCGGGCGGGCTGACCTTTATTATCAAAGTCCCACAGCCGAAGCGAGACAAGCACAAAGCCAGCCCGAGGGAGATGAGCCCTGCCGAGCAATAAAACCAGGAGCCGGGCGCTAAACCCGGCTTTTGGCCGCTAGCGAATCACATCCGCCAGCGCCTCGTCTAAGTCGAACCAGCGGAAGCCAAAGCCCGACTCTTCCAGGCGTTTAGGCAACGCCCGCTGCCCGCCGAGCACTAAGACAGAGGATTCCCCCATCAAAAGACGGATTGCCGTGGCCGGGGCGCGAAGAATAGCCGGCCGTTTCAGCGCCTGGCCCAGGGCGTGGGAAAACTGCTCGTTGCGAACCGGGTAAGGGGAAACCATATTAAACGGCCCTCGCAGGTCGTTATCCAGCAGCCAGAGAATGCCGTTCACCATATCGTCGATATGGATCCACGCCAGATATTGTCTGCCATTGCCAATGGGCCCGCCCAGCCCCAGCCGGAACAGCGGCAGCATTTTGGCCAGGATCCCGCCTTTAGGGGCCAACACCACGCCGGTGCGTAACAGGCATACGCGCGTATTTTCACTTTGAGCGCCGCAGGCAATCTGCTCCCAGCGGGCGCAAAGCTTGTGGGTGAATTCGTTGTGGGGTGGTTCGTCTTCGGTGACGACCACTTCGCCAAGGTCGCCGTAATAACCGGTGGCTGAACCGGAAATAAAGACGTTGGGCGGCTGCTGGCTGGCCTTAAACAGGTCGACCAGCCGCTCGGTGATTTGCCAGCGGCTCTGGCACAGACGCTGTTTTTGCTCCTCACTCCAGCGTTTATCGGCAATCGGCTCCCCGGCCAGGTTGATTACCGCGTCGAAGGCGTCAAGATTCTGTAATTCATCCAGCCCCTTGAGAAGCGCCACGCGCTTGTCCAGCCGTTTGCTGGCCTTGTCTGGCGAACGGGTGACGACCGACACCCGATGGTTAAGCTCAAGCAGGCGAGCTGCCAGGTGGCGGCCAATCAGCCCGCTGCCGCCGGTAATCAGGATCTCCATACGTTCCTCCCACCTGGAGGCGCTTATCGCCGCCAGCTCAGGGTCATGGATACCGAGTCGGCATAGCGGAGCGCGTGAAGTTTATCGATCTCTACCTCAGCATATGTCACCCACGGATGGGCGCATGCGATGTTCAGCACATCCTGAGTTAATTTTTCCAGCAGCGAGAAGCGGTTATTCTCAACCAACTGGATTATTTCTTTGGTGACGGTGCGGTAGTTCAGCGCGTCGTTGATGTCTTCGCTCTCCCGTGCTTTGCCCGCGGGGTAGTGGAGGGCGATGTTAATCACGATGTCCTGTCGATTGGCAATTTCTTCTTCTTTGATGCCAATAAAGGTACGCAGGCGCAGATTTTTAATGCGAATAATGGCGTCTGGTTGCATGGATGACATTGCAGGTTCCTTATCAGTCGTTTCCCGCCACAGGATACACCAGCGCGGGAAAAAACCTGAACCGGGGATTATGCCTTCTCGGCCTGCTGATAAGCCTTCACCGTAGCGGGCCGGGTGCGGATCCGCTCAAACCAGTTTCGAACGGCCGGGAAATTAGCCAGGTCAACGCGCTGGCGCTCATGGGACACCACCCAGGGCCAGGTTGCGATGTCCGCAATGCTGTAATCGTGGCCACCAAGCCAGGGGGCTTTCTCAAGCTGCTTATTGAGCACGCCGTACAGGCGCTGGGTTTCGACCTGGTAGCGCTCGATAGCATAAGGGACAGGCTGAGGAGCAAAGTGGTTGAAGTGATGGTTCTGACCCAGCATGGGGCCGAAACCACCGACCTGCCAAAAAAGCCACTGCAGCGTAGCGTTGCGGGCGCGCAGTTCTTTGCTGAGGAGTAACCCGGTTTTATCGGCCAGATAAAGCAATATTTCGCCGGACTCAAAGAGGCTTAGAGGCTCGCCGCCGTCGGCCGGTTTGTTATCCACGATGGCGGGGATTTTGTTATTCGGTGAGATAGCCAGGAAATCCGGGCGAAACTGCTCGCCTTTGCCGATATCGACCCGATGGATTTTGTAATCCAGGCCGGCTTCTTCAAGAAACAGGGTAATTTTATGGCCGTTTGGGGTAGGCGCATAATAAAGTTCGATCATGGTCACTCCAGAGGTTAGCTCATTTTTGGCAAATGTTTCGAGTATAGAAGTTTTTACTATTTCTGCACCGGAACGGTGCGTTATAAGCGGATGACAAAACGCTTTTTTCGCTCTATGTTCAATAACCTGTCGCGCGAATAAGTGAGGATATGATGAGCCAGCCTGCCATTACGTTGTGGACCGATAGCCACTGTTTCAGCCCCTATGCGCTTTCCGTGTTTGTTGCGCTGAAAGAAAAAGGGCTCGCCTTTTCTTTGCAAACAGTCGACCTCGCCAGCGGCCAAAATTTAAAGCCTGGCTGGAAGGGTTTTGAGCTGACTCGTCGCGTGCCGGTACTGGCCGTCGGAGATTTTGCGCTAAGTGAGTCCTCCGCCATTGATGAGTATCTGGAAGAGCGTTTTGCGCCGCCGACGTGGGAACGTATTTATCCCCATGACATTGAAAAACGCGCCCGCGCGCGTCAGGTTCAGGCGTGGTTGCGCAGCGATCTGATGCCCATTCGGGAAGAGCGCTCTACTGCCGTGGTGTTTGCCGGTGAGAAGAAACCTGCGCTAAGCCCTGCCGGTCAACAGGCTGCGGAGAAACTGATCGCCACCGCCGGGCGTTTGCTGCCGGAAGGACAGCAAAATTTATTTGGTGAATGGTCTATCGCCGACACCGACCTGGCGCTGATGCTTAACCGACTGATACTGAACGGGGATGAAGTGCCTGAGCGGCTGAAGGAGTATGCCAGCTTCCAGTGGCAGCGCGCGTCGGTGCAGCTTTGGCTGGCACAGTCGGCCAAAAACGCAGGCTGATAGCGGACGGGGAATTGGTTATCATTGGCCGGTTATCATTACTGGAGCCAGGGATAAATGAAACTGATGTTTGCCTCGGACCTTCACGGTTCGCTACCCGCCACGGAAAAAGTTTTGGAACGCTTCGCGCACAGCGGCGCGAAATGGCTGGTTATTCTTGGCGATTTACTGAATCACGGCCCGCGAAATGCGCTACCTGAAGGCTATAATCCTTCAGCGGTGGCGCAGAGCTTGAATACCGTTGCCGATAAGATTATCGCGGTGCGTGGAAACTGCGACAGTGAAGTGGACCAAATGCTGCTCCAGTTTCCCATTACCGCGCCCTGGCAGCAGGTTTTGCTGGCACAGCAGCGGCTTTTTCTGACTCACGGGCATCTTTATCACCCGGGGCATTTGCCGCCGCTGTCCGCTGGCGATGTTCTGATTTTCGGCCATACGCATCTTCCGGTTGCAGAAAAGCACGAACAGATCTATTTGTTTAATCCAGGCTCTGTCAGCATACCGAAGGGCGGTTTTGAGGCCAGTTACGGGATGCTGGATGATGGCGTTCTGACCGTTCGCACGCTGGAGAGTGATGGGGTTATTGCACAGGTGAGTATTACCCCGTAACGTTGACAGGTTAATCCAACAACGCGCCGTAAGAGCGCCCCTGAATAAGGTTTCCCTGATGGTGGAACAGAGTCATTTTGTCGGCACGGAATGGGTAGATATCGTTAATGAAGACAATGAGGTCATCGCACAGGCAAGCCGCGAGCAAATGCGTGCTCAGCGGCTACGTCATCGCGCGACCTATATTGTTGTGCACGATGGTATGGGCAAAATTCTGGTGCAGCGTCGCACCGAAATTAAAGACTTTATGCCAGGTATGCTGGATGCGACCGCAGGCGGTGTAGTGCAGGCGGATGAACAGATGCTGGAGTCGGCTCGCCGTGAGGCGGAAGAGGAGCTGGGCATTGCCGGCGTACCGTTCGCGGAGCATGGGCAGTTCTACTTCGAAGACGATAGCTGCCGCGTTTGGGGCGGGCTCTTTAGCTGCGTTTCCCACGGGCCTTTTGCGCTGCAGGAAGAAGAAGTCAGCGAAGTGAGCTGGATGTCCCCGGAAGAGATCACCGCCCGCTGCGACGAATTTACCCCTGATTCTCTGAAAGCGCTGGCGCTGTGGATGACCCGCAACGCCAAAAATGAGTCACAAAGCGAAGAAAGCGAGTAATTGTTTACCCTCACCCCGATCCTCTTTCGACCAGGAGGGGACCAGGGTGAGGGAAAATTAGCAACTGTCCCGCATACACAGCGATGACGCGATAGTCGGGCTCCGGTCCCATTGTTCTTCGTTTATTCTTGCCAGCAACGCCCTTCCGGCCTCAATCCCAATCTTACGGTGTGGTACCGCAATCGTGGTCAGTGCAGGCTGACAAACGCGGCTCACGTCGCTGTCACCAAACCCGACAATGGCTAAGTCGTCAGGGACTTTGATGCGCCTGCGCTGGCATTCGTACAGCGCGCCGCAGGCCAGCTCATCTGATACACAGACAAGCGCATCCAGCTCCGGCCAGGCCAGTAAAAACTCGGGTAGCTGTGCGGCTCCGGTGGAAAAATTAGGCGGGGCGGCAGCGTTGATCACTCTGTTGGGTGACATATGGTGGCGCAGCATCGCTTTGTACCAGCCCTGAAGATGCTGCTGGAAAATCCATTGTTCCTGGTTCGCGCACAACAGCCCGATGTTCTGATAGCCGCGGTGGATTAACATTTCCGTCAGTTCAAACATGGCAGCGACGTTATCAATACCGATGTTCATGTCCAGCGGGTCGGCGCGCGTGGCGCCGATCTCCAGCACAGGAATACTGGCGTGCTTCAGCCAGCCTCGTACCGTGTCGCTATGTTCAACGCTGAGTAGAATCGCCGCAGCGATATTGGACGCCAGCAGCGTTTCCAGCAGTTTCTCTTCCTGCTCCAGCCGGTGCTGGGACTCCGCAAGGACTATCTGATATCCCGCCGGTTGCAGCACCTGCTGCAGGCCGGCAAACATTTCGCTGCAGCCGGATTCCGCCAGGCTTGGGACCACCATCGCTATGGTGTATGAGGAGGCGGAGGCCAGCGCGCTTGCCGCAAGGTTGGGCATGTAACCAAGCTCGGAAACCGCCGCTTCTATTTTTTCGCGTAATTTGTCGGAAACCTGCTCCGGGGTTCTTAGCGCTCGCGAAACGGTCATGGTACCGACTCCGGCGAGCTGAGCCACATCTGCAAGCGTCACCTTACCGGTACTTCGCCGCTTTCGGGTTATGGACATTGTGATTCCTGATTCTCGGCCTGAAAAACGCCAGGCTGACGTTGGCCCCTGAAAAAGAAGGGGAAATATCGCTCAAGTATACGCCTGAAATCGTGCGCCTTAATGCGATTTAACACAATGATTGCAATTTGATAGCGCTATCACAAAATCGAGTGATAGTTATTGGTAGCGCTATCTTTGTGATATCAATCACAGTTAAACCCGAAGCCGTTGAATAAAGTTTGCCCATCATCAATGTCGATTTCGAGAGGTTATCGTGCTCAACCAATGGCTGCATGAGCAGACTATTCAGCTTCACGACGAAGTTGCGAGCTGGCAGCAGGCGCTGGAGATTAGCGCCGGGCCGCTGCTGGAGGCGGGCATTATTGCTCCCCATTATCTGACAGCTATCATGCAGCAGCACCAAAAACTCGGCCCGTACTATGTACTGGCGCCGGGTCTGGCGATGCCGCATGCGCGTCCGGAAGAGGGCGCGACCGGACTGGGCCTGTCGCTCCTGAAGCTGAGGCAGGGCGTTAGCTTTCATTCTGAGGGGAACGACCCGGTTGACGTCATTATTATGCTGGCGGCACCGGACAGCCATAGCCACATTGAAATGATTTCCGCGCTCGCTGAGCTATTTTCTAGCGACGAAGATATGGCGTTACTGCATCAGGCCAATAACCTGGAGGAAATACAAAAAATAATTAATCGATTCTAGTTTTTTAATTTAACACCATGGTTTTTTACGTTGCATTGAAAAATGCGATGCGCTCGTACTCTACTAAAAAATATAAGGTAAACACGATGAAGATAATGGCAATCTGCGGTTCCGGCCTGGGCAGTAGTTTTATGGTCGAAATGAATATTAAAAAGGTGCTTAAAAAACTTAATATCGAAGCCGAAGTGGAACATTCGGATTTATCTTCCGCCACGCCGGGCGCAGCGGATGTGTTTGTGATGGCAAAAGATATTGCCGCCAGCGCAAGCCTGCCGGACAGTCAGCTGGTGGTGATCAACAACATCATCGATATCAATGAGCTGGAAAATAAGCTGCGCGCTTATTTTGCTGGTCGTCAATCATAATAATATATAGCCAAAGTAATTCGAATTGTAGACGGCGGCAGGCTCAGGCATCCCTGGCGTTTACATCAGGTAAATCGTCGGCGGGCGTTCAGCCCACGCACCTGTGGTTCGAAATATGACGGATATAAGCGGAGGCGGATATGTTTATCCTTGGCACGCTGAATTTTATCGTTGATATTCTTAAAGTCCCGGCTATTCTCGTCGGGCTGATAGCATTAATTGGTCTGGTGGCGCAAAAGAAGTCATTTTCTGATGTGGTAAAAGGATCAATTAAAACCGTATTAGGATTTATTGTTCTGGGCGGCGGTGCCACCGTATTAGTGGGCTCTTTAAATCCGCTGGGCGGCATGTTCGAGCATGCATTTAATATCCAGGGCATTATTCCGAATAATGAAGCGATCGTTTCAATCGCGCTGGAAAAGTATGGGGCATCCACGGCGCTGATCATGGCCTTCGGGATGGTGGCGAACATTGTTGTGGCCCGCTTTACCCGCCTGAAGTACATCTTCCTGACCGGCCACCATACGTTCTATATGGCATGCATGATCAGCGTCATCCTGACGGTGGCGGGCTTTGAAGGTGTGGCGCTGGTGTTTACCGGCTCGCTGATCCTTGGCCTGATCATGGCGTTCTTCCCGGCTATTGCTCAGCGTTATATGCGCCGTATTACAGGCACCGATGACATCGGCTTTGGCCACTTCGGCACGCTGGGCTACGTTCTGTCCGGCTGGATAGGCAGTAAGTGTGGCAAGGGCTCACGCTCAACGGAAGAGATGAACCTGCCGAAGAACCTGAGCTTCCTGCGCGACAGCTCCATCTCTATCTCCCTGACCATGATCATCATCTACATGATCCTCGCGATTTGCGCGGGCCAGACCTATGTAGAAGAGAAGCTCAGCGGCGGCCAGAACTTCCTGGTTTATTCCATTATTCAGGCGATTACCTTTGCGGCCGGGGTGTTCATTATCCTGCAGGGCGTGCGCTTGATACTGGCGGAAATCGTTCCGGCGTTTACCGGTTTCTCCGAGAAGCTGGTGCCAAACGCTCGTCCGGCGCTGGACTGCCCGGTAGTTTACCCCTACGCACCAAACGCGGTGCTGATTGGCTTCCTGTTCAGCTTCCTCGGCGGCCTGGTGGGCCTGTTCCTGCTGGGGCAAATGAAGCTGGTGCTGATTTTGCCGGGTGTGGTGCCTCACTTCTTTACCGGGGCGACCGCGGGGGTGTTTGGTAACGCTACCGGTGGCCGTCGCGGCGCGATGGTGGGGGCTTTTGCCAACGGCCTGCTGATCACCTTCCTACCGGTCTTGCTGCTGCCTGTCCTGGGGGCGCTGGGCTTTGCCAACACAACCTTCTCCGACGCTGATTTCGGCGTGGTGGGCATTATCCTTGGCAACCTCGCACGCTTCCTGTCGCCTGCGGCGATCACTGCGGTGGTGGTGGCGGTCTTTGCGGTGCTGGTCGGCTTCAATTATCTGGGCAAAGGAAAAGGCACTCGTGCCGCACACACTGAAGACAATACGGGGGCTAAATAATGAATGAGCTGGCAGACGTCACGCGGTTTGCGCGCGACATCCGGGTAGAGACGCTGAAAGCGCTCACCCAACTGGGGTTCGGCCACTACGGCGGCAGCATGTCGGTGGTCGAGACTCTGGCGGTGCTGTATGGCGATGTTATGAATATTGATCCAGGCGATCCTGACTGGGCGGAGCGCGACTACTTTGTGTTGTCGAAGGGGCATGCTGGCCCGGCGCTGTACAGCACCCTGGCGCTGAAAGGCTATTTTCCGGTCGAGCAGCTGGCCACGCTGAACCAGAACGGAACCAGCCTGCCCAGCCATCCTGACCGCCTGAAAACTCGCGGTGTGGATGCGACCACTGGCTCGCTGGGGCAGGGGATCTCGATTGCCGCAGGTATTGCGTTGTCCCACAAGCTGGCGCAGCGTCGCAACAGGGTGTTCAGCATTGTTGGTGACGGCGAGTTGAACGAGGGGCAGTGCTGGGAGGCTTTCCAGTTTATTGCTCATCACCGCCTCAACAACCTGACGGTTTTTGTCGACTGGAACAAGCAGCAGCTGGACGGCGAGCTGGATGAAATCATCTGTGCCTTCGATCTGGCAGAGAAGTTTAGCGCCTTCGGTTTTGACGTGGTGAAGGTGAAAGGCGATGACATTGCCGGTTTGCTGGCGGCGGTAAAACCCGTTCGCAGCGGCGAACAGCGCCCCCTGCTGGTGATCCTCGATAGCATTAAAGGGCAAGGGGTGCCGTACCTTGAGCAACTGGGAAACTCCCACCATCTCCGCCTGACGGAGCAGTCAAAACAGGCGCTTGAGCAGGCCATCGCGCAACTGGAGGCGGCACATGATTAAGGTAAGTCAGACCGGCGGCCAGGACGCCGTTGAAATGCGTAAAGTCTACGCCGGGTTTGTTCAGCAGCAGATTCAGGAAGGCAGCGGAATTATCGCGCTGGAAGCTGATCTGATGAGTTCGATGGCGATGGATGGCGTACAGCGCGACAACCCCCAGGATGTGATTAACTGCGGCATCATGGAAGCTAACGTGATTGGCGTGGCGGCGGGGCTGTCGCTGACCGGACGCAAGCCGTTCGTCCATACCTTCACTGCCTTTGCCAGCCGTCGCTGCTTTGACCAGCTGTTTATGTCGCTGGACTACCAGCGGAATAACGTCAAGGTCATCGCCTCCGACGCCGGTGTGACGGCCTGCCACAACGGCGGTACCCATATGTCGTTTGAAGATATGGGGATTGTCCGGGGGCTGGCGAACTCCATCGTGCTCGAAGTGACTGACGCGGTGATGTTTAAAGACATTCTGCGCCAGCTGATCGAGCTGGAAGGGTTCTACTGGGTGCGTACTATTCGCAAACAGGCGGCCACGGTTTATGAGGCAGGCTCAACCTTCACCATCGGCAAAGGCAACGTGCTGCGTGAAGGGACGGACATTACGCTGATAGCCAACGGAATAATGGTGGCAGAAGCGCTCAAAGCGGCTCAGCTCCTGGCGCAGGAAGGGGTCAGCGCGGCGGTAATCGATATGTTTACCCTCAAGCCTATCGACCGCATGCTGGTGAAGAACTACGCCGAAAAAACGGGGCGTATCGTGACCTGTGAAAATCACAGCATTCACAATGGGCTAGGGTCGGCGGTGGCGGAAGTGCTGGTGGAAAGCTGCCCGGTGCCGATGCGCAGAGTGGGCGTGAAGGAGCGTTACGGCCAGGTCGGAACCCAGGACTTCCTGCAGCAGGAGTATGGCCTGACGGCGAGCGATATCGTGAAGGCGGCGAAAGAGCTACTGTAGCGGGTCAAAGCAATAAAAAAGGCAGCCAGGTGGCTGCCTTTTTACGTCTCAGCGGGCTTAGGCTTGCTGAGCGGACTGAATCGCGGTCAGCGCGATGGTGTAGACGATATCGTCAACCAGTGCGCCACGAGACAGGTCGTTAACCGGCTTGCGCATACCCTGCAGCATTGGCCCGATGGAGATCAGGTCTGCAGAACGCTGTACCGCTTTATAGGTGGTGTTACCGGTGTTCAGGTCTGGGAAGATGAACACGGTCGCACGGCCCGCAACAGGAGAGTTTGGTGCTTTAGACTTAGCCACGTCCGCCATGACCGCAGCGTCGTACTGCAGTGGGCCGTCGATGACCAGGTCAGGGCGTTTTTCCTGAGCGATACGGGTGGCTTCACGGACTTTCTCAACGTCGCTACCCGCGCCGGAGTTACCGGTGGAATAGGAGAGCATTGCAACGCGTGGGTCGATACCGAAAGCGGCCGCGGAGTCAGCGGACTGAATCGCGATTTCTGCCAGCTGTTCTGCGGTTGGATCCGGGTTGATCGCACAGTCGCCGTAAACGTAAACCTGTTCAGGCAGCAGCATGAAGAACACGGAAGACACCAGAGAACTGCCCGGTGCGGTTTTGATCAGCTGCAGCGGCGGACGGATGGTGTTCGCGGTAGTGTGAACGGCGCCGGAAACCAGGCCGTCAACTTCGTCCTGCTCGAGCATCAGGGTGCCCAGCACAACGTTGTCTTCCAGCTGCTCGCGGGCAACGGCTTCGGTCATGCCTTTGCTCTTACGCAGCTCAACCAGGCGGGCCACGTAGCTTTCGCGAACCACTTCTGGATCAACGATTTCGATGCCTGCGCCCAGCTCAACGCCCTGCGCCGCAGCAACACGGGTGATTTCATCCGGGTTACCCAGCAGCACACAGGTCGCGATACCACGTTCAGCACAGATAGCTGCCGCTTTAACGGTACGCGGTTCGTCGCCTTCCGGCAGCACAACGCGTTTACCGGCTTTACGAGCCAGTTCGGTCAGCTGGTAGCGGAACGCTGGAGGAGACAGACGACGGCTGCGCTCGGAGGTCGCGGTCAGGGATTCGATCCAGTTAGCATCGATGTGGCTGGCCACATATTCCTGCACTTTCTCGATACGCTGGTGGTCGTCGGTTGGGACTTCCAGGTTGAAGCTCTGCAGGCTCAGAGAGGTCTGCCAGGTGTTGGTTTCAACCATGAACAGCGGCAGGCCGGTGGCGAATGCACGCTCGCACAGCTTGCTGATACGCGGGTCCATTTCGTAACCACCGGTCAGCAGGATAGCGCCGATTTCCACGCCGTTCATGGCGGCCAGGCAGGCGGCAACCAGCACGTCCGGGCGATCTGCAGAGGTGACCAGCAGAGAACCTGGGCGGAAGTGTTCGAGCATGTGCGGGATACTGCGCGCACAGAAGGTTACGGACTTCACGCGGCGGGTGTTGATGTCGCCTTCGTTAACGATAGTCGCGTTCAGGTGGCGAGCCATGTCGATTGCACGGGTAGCAATCAGCTCGAAGCTCCACGGCACGCAGCCCAGAACCGGCAGCGGGCTGTCGGCAAACAGTTGCTTAGGATCGATGTTCGCGATGCTCGCTTTGCTGGAGTCATCGAAGATCTCAGACAGATCCGGACGGGTGCGGCCCTGCTCATCAACCGGGGCGTTCAGTTTGTTAATGATAACGCCGGTGATGTTGGTATTTTTGCTGCCGCCGAAGCTGCTGCGGGTCAGTTCGATACGCTCTTTCAACTGCTCCGGAGAGTCGTTGCCCAGAGACATCACGAAGACGATTTCCGCATTCAGTGTTTTGGCGATTTCGTAGTTCAGCGCCTGAGCAAACTGGTGTTTGCGGGTTGGCACCAGGCCTTCAACCAGCACAACTTCAGCATCTTTGCTGGTGGCATGGTAGTTGGCGATAATCTCTTCCATCAGCACGTCCTGCTGATTGCTGGACAGCAGGGACTCTACGTGGCCCATGTTCAGCGGCTCGGCGGCCGGGATGGTGGAGTTAGCGCGGATGATGCTGGTGGTCTGGTCCGGGCTATCGCCACCGGTACGCGGCTGGGCGATAGGTTTGAAGACGCTCAGGCGAACGCCTTTTTGTTCCATAGCACGGATAACGCCGAGGCTTACGCTGGTAAGGCCGACGCTGGTTCCGGTAGGGATCAGCATAATAGTACGGGACACGGTATAACCTCTTTCGTTTTCGCGAGCAGGGATGCTCACTCGACTCAGAAAACAACACCGCCAGCTAAGGCTGGCGGTGAGGGAATCAGGCGGTCAGGCGGGATGCATCCTGAGCGATGACCAGCTCTTCGTTGGTGGTGATAACCACCGCTGGACGGGTGCCTTCCTTGTTAATGAAGCCAGACTTGCCAAAGCGAGCAGCCAGGTTGCGCTCGTGGTCAACGTCGAAGCCCAGAACGCCCAGTTTGCCCAGGGACAGCTCGCGAACCATAGCGGCGTTTTCACCGATACCACCGGTGAAGACCACGGCGTCCAGACGGCCATCCATCAGCGCAGTGTAGGAGCCGATGTATTTCGCCAGACGGTGGCAGTAAACGTCCATTGCACGTTTAGCGTCTTCTTTCGTTGCGTAGTTGTCTTCAACGTAGCGGCAGTCGCTGGTGACTTCGGTCAGACCCAGCAGGCCGGACTCTTTGGTCAGCATTTTGTTGATGTCTTCTACGCTCATGCCCAGGGCATCGTGCAGGTGGAAGATGATAGCCGGGTCGATGTCGCCGGAGCGGGTACCCATCACCAGACCTTCCAGCGGGGTCAGACCCATGGAGGTATCAACGCATTTGCCGTTACGGATTGCAGAAACGGAACCGCCGTTGCCAAGGTGGCAGGTGATGATGTTCAGTTCATCAACCGGCTTGTTCAGCATTTTTGCGGCTTCCTGAGTCACATAGAAGTGGCTGGTGCCGTGTGCGCCGTAGCGACGCACGCCGTGCTCTTTGTACAGTTTGTACGGCAGAGCGTAGAGGAAAGATTCTTCCGGCATAGTCTGATGGAACGCGGTGTCGAAGACAGCGACGTTTTTATCAGCCAGTTTAGGGAAGGATTTCAGGGCTTCAGCGATGCCGATCAGGTGTGCAGGGTTATGCAGCGGTGCAAAAGAGGCTGAATCTTTGATACCCTGAATCACAGAATCATCGATAACAACGGAGCTGGTGTATTTTTCACCGCCGTGTACGATACGGTGACCGATTGCGGTCAACTGAGCGGACAATTCTGGTTTTTCTGCCAGAATCTTATTAACGATGAAGTTAAGAGCTTCGCTGTGAGCGGCACCTGCACCCAGAGCCGCTTCTTGTTTAGCGCCGTCCAGCTTCCACTTGATACGGGCTTCAGGAAGGTGGAAACACTCTGCTAAACCAGAAAGGTACTCTTCACCGTTTACAGCATCGATAATTGCGAATTTCAGTGATGAGCTACCGCAGTTCAGAACCAGTACTAGCTTACTCGACATGGAAGTACCTATTTTTGATACGTGGCTAAAAAAACGTCAGTGAGTCTATCAGCGTAGCGCATGATGACGCGGACATTTATGATTAACGTCATGCCAGAAGCGTTTTTCGGCATGGCGAATAAAATTACTCAGAGTTTACGCCATATCACCCGACGCTGCGGGTCACGGCGATGTAAAAGAATATTTGACAGCGTGTGGTTTCCCCACTACGGCCATCAAGGCCGGCACAGGGTAGCAGATAGAGGCTCGTAAAGACAAAATTTTTTGAACGATGTCATTTAGAGTTGCTGAGTTGCAAAATTATTTTATTTTTTATATGTAGAGTTGAGGTATGAGCCATGTCGACACCCCAGAATAGCCATGTAAGCTGGTTTAGCTTGTTCGGACGTGGGCAGCATTACTCAAAGACCTGGCCGCTGGATAAGCGCCTGTCACCGGTATTTATCGAAAACCGTGTGATTCGTGCCACGCGTTACGCCATTCGCTTTATGCCGCCGCTGGCGGTATTTACCCTGACGTGGCAAATCGCGCTGGGCGGACAGCTTGGCCCAGCGGTAGCGACGGCACTCTTTGCCTGTAGCCTGCCGATGCAAGGGCTGTGGTGGCTGGGCAAGCGTTCGGTCACGCCTTTACCGCCTTCTACATTACAGTGGTTTTATGAAGTTCGTATGAAACTGCAGGAAGCAGGGCAGGCGCTGGCACCCGTGGAGGGCAAGCCGGACTACCAGGCACTGGCGGACGTGCTGAAGCGCGCGTTCAAACAGCTGGATAAAACTTTCCTGGATGATTTGTAATTACCCTACGGTTGCGCATATAAAGGAAGGCATACTTTCTTACAGGTTATCCTCTTCATAACCTGCATTTTTCCATGAACCAAAGGAGCCCGGAAATGGAAATGACCCATGCGCAACGTCTGATTTTATCTAACCAGTATAAGATGATGACGATGATGGACCCGGATAATGCCGAACGCTATCGTCGTCTGCAGACCATCATCGAACGCGGCTATGGCCTACAAATGCGCGAACTGGATCGCGAGTTTGGCGAGCTAAAAGAGGAAACTTGCCGCATCGTCATCGACATCATGGAAATGTATCACGCGATGCATGTTTCCTGGACCAACCTGAAAGACAGCAAGGAAATCGATGAGCGTCGCGTCACTTTTATGGGGTTTGATGCCGCCACCGAAGCCCGCTTCCTCGGCTATGTTCGCTTCATGGTGAATATTGAAGGCCGCTATACCCATTTCGATGCTGGCACCCACGGTTTCAACGCCCAAACCCCGATGTGGGACAAATACCAACGAATGCTGAAGGTGTGGCACGCTTGCCCGCGTCAGTATCACTTAAGCGCCAACGAGATTGCGCAGATTATTAACGCCTGAGGAGAGACGCGTAGTGAAGTGTAAAGGTTTCTTGTTTGATTTGGATGGTACGCTGGTTGACTCCCTTCCAGCCGTCGAGCGCGCGTGGGTCAACTGGGCAAAGCGTTTTAATATTTCTCCGGAAGAAGTATTGGGCTTCATCCACGGCAAGCAGGCGATTACCTCACTGCGCCACTTTATGGCCGGTGCTTCTGAGGAAGACATTCAGCAGGAGTTTCTGCGCCTGGAGAAGCTTGAGTCTGAGGATACTGACGGTATCCAGGCGCTGCCTGGCGCGGCGGAGCTATTGGCTCACCTTAACGAAGCCGGTATTCCGTGGGCTATCGTCACGTCAGGCTCTGTGCCGGTGGCATCTGCTCGCCGCCTGGCGGGTGGGTTGCCTGAGCCGGAAGTGTTTGTGACGGCGGAACGAGTCGCGCGTGGTAAACCTGAGCCGGATGCCTATTTGCTGGGGGCTCAACTGCTCGGCCTGGAGCCGGAAGAGTGCGTGGTCGTTGAAGACGCGCCGGCGGGCGTGCTTTCAGGGCTTGCTGCCGGTTGCCACGTAATAGCGGTTAACGCCCCGGCGGATACACCCCGGCTTGAACATGTGGATTACGTTCTTTCCTCCCTTACCGAACTTCTCGTCCAGAAATCTCCGGACGGTATAGTTGAAGTGTTAAGAAAACACTAATCCCATGATTTAACCCCGCATTTGCGGGGTTTTTTTATGGCATTCTCGTCTACATTCAATTCACCAATAATCAGCCATTCAGGAACTCATTTTGAATTCGGAACTCATTTGGGTGTTGTCGTTACTGGCGGTTGCCGTCCTGCTCTTCGCCACCGGAAAAATGCGTATGGATGCGGTGGCGCTGTTGGTGATTGTCGCTTTTGTGCTTAGCGGAACATTAAGCCTCAGCGAAGCGTTTTCCGGGTTTAGCGATCCCAACGTCATTCTGATTGCTGCGTTGTTCATTATCGGTGACGGACTGGTGCGTACCGGCGTAGCCACTAAGATGGGAAGCTGGCTGGTGGACGTGGCGGGCAGTAGCGAAACCAAAATGCTGGTTCTGCTGATGGTGACGGTAGCCGGGCTGGGGGCATTTATGAGCTCCACCGGCGTGGTGGCCATTTTTATTCCTGTGGTACTCAGCGTCTCCATGCGTATGAAGATCCCGCCTTCCAGGCTGATGATGCCGCTCAGCTTTGCCGGACTGATAAGCGGCATGATGACGCTGGTCGCGACGCCGCCTAATCTGGTCATTAATAGCGAACTGCTGCGAGAAGGGCTGGAAGGCTTCCAGTTCTTTAGCGTGACGCCGATTGGCCTGGCCGTGCTGGTGCTGGGCATCTTTTATATGCTGGTGGCGCGTTTCGCGCTCAAAGGGCGTGGCGAAGAGGCGGGGAAAGAGAGCTGGAAGCGCCGTTCATTCCGCGATCTGATAAAAGAATATCGCCTGACGGGGAGAGCGCGCCGGTTGGCTATTCGCCCAGGCTCGCCGATGGTTGGCCATCGGCTTGACGATTTAAAGCTGCGTGAACGCTACGGTGCGAACGTGATTGGCCTCGAACGCTGGCGTCGTTTCCGCCGGGTGATTGTCAATGTGACCGGGGGAACGGAATTCCGCGCCCGCGATGTGTTGCTGATTGACATGTCGGCTTCTGAGATTGATTTACGTGAGTTTTGCGGCGAGCAAATGCTGGAGCCGATGATCCTTCGCGGAGAGTATTTTTCCGATCAGGCGCTGGATGTGGGGATGGCAGAAGTGTCTCTCCTGCCCGAGTCCGAGCTCACCGGGCAGACTTTGCGAGAGATGGCTTTCCGAACCCGCTACGGACTTAACGTTGTCGGCTTACGGCGGGCGGGTGAAGCCATGGAAGGATTGCTGGTGGATGAACCTATCCAGTTGGGGGACATTATACTGGTGGTCGGCGACTGGAAGCTGATTAACCAGCTTTCGCAGCAGAGCCGTGATTTCCTGGTGCTTAATTTGCCGGTAGAAGAGCGGGATGCTTCCCCGGCCCACAGCCAGGCGCCCCATGCGATTTTCTGCCTGGCGTTGATGGTGGCGCTGATGCTGACCGACGAAATACCGAACCCAATTGCCGCGATTATTGCCTGTTTGTTGATGGGCAAATTCCGCTGTATCGATATGGAAAGCGCCTACAAGGCGATTCATTGGCCGAGCATTATTCTGATTGTCGGGATGATGCCTTTTGCTTTGGCGCTCCAGAAAACCGGCGGGGTGAGTCTGATCGTGCACGGCCTGATGGAGTTTGGCGGCGGTTACGGGCCATACATCATGCTGGTATGCCTGTTTGTGATGTGCGCGGCTATCGGGTTATTTATTTCTAATACCGCAACGGCAGTGTTGATGGCTCCTATCGCACTGGCGGCGGCTAAATCAATGGGCGTGTCGCCTTATCCATTTGCGATGATTGTGGCGATGGCGGCTTCTGCGGCGTTTATGACGCCAGTTTCTTCACCGGTGAACACGCTGGTGCTGGGGCCCGGGAACTATAAGTTCAGCGACTTCGTGAAGCTCGGCGTGCCGTTTACTATCATTGTGATGATCGTGAGCGTTGTGATGGTGCCGATGCTGTTCCCGTTCTGATAGCTCCCCTCGCCCCAAAAGGGGGAGGGGGAAGCCTTTAAAGCGGCGAATCCTGGCTGATTTCATCCAGCGAAAGCTGGAAGCTCGGTACGAAGACCTGCATAAAATAATCCATCTCCGGGCTGTGCCGGTCGGCCAGCGTTTTTTCCAGGCGACTTTTAGCCAGCGAAAACTCATTATTCCCGGCGGAAAGCTCCTCCAGGCATTTCAGGTAAGCGCACAGCGCATCTGCCTGTTTCACCAGCGCTTTTTCTTCTTCACTGTAGCTGTGCTCGTCAATCAGTGGAGCCCAGATATCGCGAAGTTCTTCCGGCACCATTTCGATCAGCTTCTGCTGCGCAATCTTTTCAATGGCTTTGTATTCATGCGCGATTTGCGAATTGAAGTATTTTACCGGCGTGGGTAAATCCCCGGTCAGCACTTCGCTGGCGTCGTGATACATCGCCAGTAGCGCGATACGCTCGGCATTCACGCTGCCGTTAAACTTGCGATTTTTGATGGCGGCGAGCGCGTGGGCAACCATGGCGACCTGCAAACTGTGTTCAGACACGTTCTCGGTGCGGACATTGCGCATCAGCGGCCAGCGGTTGATCAGTTTCAGGCGGGAGAGATGGGCGAAGAAATGACTCTGACTCATGACGTTCTCGCGGTTACAACTCGGTGACGTCATTGTGAGGGGAGAAGGGGGACATTGCAAATGCCCCCGAATGGCTTACTGATGATAGTGGCCGAGGAAACGACCCAGTTTGGCTATCGACATTTCCAGGTCATCAATGCGCGGCAGCGTAACAATACGGACGTGATCCGGCCACGGCCAGTTAAATGCCGTCCCCTGAACCAGAAGCACTTTTTCCTGCAGCAGGAAGTCCAGCACCATTTTCTGGTCGTCATGGATGTTGAAGCGTTTTGCGTCAATTTTCGGGAACATATACAGCGCCCCGCGAGGTTTAACGCAGGAAACACCAGGAATTTCGTTAATCAATTCCCAGGCACGGTTACGCTGCTCGTACAGGCGGCCGCCCGGCACAATAAATTCGCTGATGCTTTGGTAGCCCCCAAGAGCGGTCTGAATAGCATGTTGAGCAGGGACGTTGGCGCACAGGCGCATTGAGGCCAACATCTCCAGACCTTCTATATAGCCTTTCGCATGTTTCTTCGGCCCGTTAAGTACCATCCAACCCTGACGGAAACCGGCCACGCGGTAGGTTTTTGACAGACCGTTAAAGGTAATGGTGAGCAGATCCGGCGCCAGGGCAGCGATCGAGTGATGTTCGGCGTCGTCATAGAGAATTTTGTCGTAGATCTCATCGGCAAAGATTATCAGGTTATGCTGACGCGCAATTTCTACAATCTCTAACAGCAGTTCTTTGGAATAAACGGCGCCGGTAGGGTTGTTCGGATTGATAATCACAATGCCGCGAGTGCGCGGAGTGATTTTAGCGCGGATATCGTCCAGATCCGGGAACCAGTCTGAGCTCTCGTCACACAGATAATGCACCGCTTTACCGCTCGACAAGGAAACCGCGGCTGTCCAAAGCGGGTAGTCCGGCGCGGGAACCAGCATTTCATCCCCGCTGTTAAGCAGCGCCTGCATTGACTGGACAATCAGCTCGGAAACGCCGTTACCGATGTAGATATCTTCCGTAGTGACATCCCGCATCCCACGAGCCTGATAGTGCTGCATGATGGCCTTACGGGCAGAAAACAGCCCTTTAGAATCGCAATATCCCTGGGCTGTCGGAAGATTACGGATCACATCAACAAGGATCTCATCCGGCGCTTCGAAACCGAACGGCGCGGGGTTACCGATGTTGAGTTTAAGCACTTTGTTGCCTTCTTCTTCGAGGCGTTTTGCCTCTTTGAGTACCGGGCCACGGATGTCATAACAGACATTATCAAGTTTGCTGGATTTTTCGATGGGGGACATGAAGCTTCGACCTTTGTTGTTAATTTCGCGTCCTGCCGTGGAAGCGCACCGCCACAATGTACTCCTGCTGCAGCAAGATTTGAAGGATGAGGCTTGAAGAAACGCCATTTATCTTTTCAGCACAATGTATAAGTCGCAATGCGCCCTTAAAAACATTGATAGTGAAATAAACTGCATATTTATTTTATGGAAGATTAAAAATCCACGTTATAGTTTTGGTGTGATGCTATTCTCTGCTTAGTGCTCTGTACTAAGCGAGAGGTTCTGTGGATGTAAAGGTGTTGTCGCTAAACATAAGGAAAAATTAATATTCATGGCCGAAACATTAAGGGATTAATCACGAGGTAGTTAAAGAGATGTATATCAAAAGATTGAGCAATGTAATAGATAAATACCTCGGCAATAATTAAGCGTCTTTTATTATGGCTTGCGGGTGAGTTCAAAAAACGCTGTAAATAATCAACAAGGTGGAAACCACAAAAAGAGAATGAGATCAGATAATTCGTAATAAGTGTTATAAAACATACTGTTTTACTGTAAGATGGACTACGAAAAATGGTAGGTTTTAGAAGTCGATAAGCGCCGCAGTACCGTGGTTTTATCGGTGTTTTAAAATATTTCTATTATTATTCAACTGGTTGCGTGGTTTGGCCGGTTTATGCCTTCCGCTGTGTTTCAACCCGTTAAATAATCATATAAAAGCTTATTAAAAGTCGTTTCTCGAAGCTGATTTAGCTTTATAACTCAGTTTTAAAATAGCTAACTGGTACGATGAGTTAGTGGTTTTTCTCTTATCTTGACCTGCATAATATCCCGATAGGTCATGTTTCAGATAATTGTGACATGTCCGGGAATACAAAAATAACAAACAGAAGCGTCGCTAACGTATGCGGCCACGACTACCGGAGACATTCGGTAAAAGGAATTGCTTTATCTCTTTGATAAATCATAGCAATACAACCAGGGCAGACTCGAAAGAGCAACCTATTAGTGAACAAATTATGATTAACGCAAATCGTCCGATACTGAACCTCGACCTCGATCTGCTGAGGACATTCGTTGCGGTCGCCGATCTCAATACTTTTGCTGCCGCCGCCGCTGCAGTATGCCGCACTCAATCCGCTGTTAGCCAACAGATGCAGCGCCTTGAGCAATTAGTCGGGAAAGAACTTTTTGCCCGACATGGCCGTAATAAACTGCTCACCGAGCACGGCATTCAGCTGCTGGGTTATGCGCGTAAAATCCTTCGCTTCAATGATGAAGCGTGCTCTTCCCTGATGTTTAACAATCTGCAAGGGTCGCTTACTCTTGGCGCCTCTGATGAAACGGCGGACACCATCTTGCCGTTCCTGTTAAATCGCATCAGTTCGGTTTACCCCAAGCTGGCGCTGGACGTCAGGGTCAAACGCAATCCGTTCATGATCGAAATGCTCAATCAGCATGAGGTCGATCTGGTGGTGACGACATCAAACCCCTCTAACTTTGATGCCATTGTCCTGCGCACCTCGCCCACCTTGTGGTACTGCGCCGCTGATTATGTGTTCCAGAGTGGAGAAGCGTTGCCGCTGGTGATGCTGGACGACCCAAGTCCGTACCGCGATATGATGCTAGAACATCTTGATGCCAGCCAGACGCCATGGCGTATTTCTTATGTCGCCTCCACGCTTGCCGCCGTGCGGGCAGCGGTCAAAGCAGGGTTGGGCGTGACTGCCAGACCGGTTGAAATGATGAGCCCGGAGCTTCGTGTCCTGGGAGCTTCCGAAGGGCTGCCGGTGTTACCTGAAACCCAATATCTGCTGTGTAAAAACCCTGAAAGCGGTAATGAGCTGGCACAGGCGATATTCAGCGCACTGGCGACGCCGGAGAATCCTTACCGCTACAACACGGCGGGAACCGAAGGGGACGACACGCTGCTGGTCGAAGGGGATTTTGAGTAGCAGTCGGTTGACTAGTTGGTAACAAAATATTAAAGACTGAAAATGGGCCGTTGGTGGTTTTTTTTACACCAATGGCCCGTTTTTTATACCTGATTTTCATTAAATCACGGTCTCTTCCATCTTTTATAACAAATTCAATGTATTGGCTGTGTATCCAATTTTGTTCGTTTTATGTGCAAAAACTTCGCGCAATGGCCAGGTAATGTTAAAAAACGAATAACAATGTTGCTTCTTTTTGAAGTGGATTAACAAAAGCGTGTCTCAGATCAAGAAAATACTCCCTCTTGGGGGGAGGAATAGTTGTGATTTCCTGCCAAAATATAGGGGCTGTTTATTTTTTCACACGGAACGGACACGATTCACCCTCATCTAAATCTGGTCTTTACGCGAGTGTTGATGAGTTTTAACGCATTAAATGTTAATGAATTGCTGTCGGTGTAAATTAATGTGTGGATACTTTTGTTAAAGTTGACAAAAGGTTATAGAAAGGAGTAAAAAACCCCATCAATTGGCTGCCTACGCATTATTTCCGGTAGTTATTGTACGGTTGATTGTTCCTCCCCATGAATCGATGTGGCGTTCATCTGCCAACAAGAGCAGAGATTTTGGCGTCACTTTTGATGAGTAAGCAATGAGTATGTCAACATCCACTGAAGTTATCGCTCATCACTGGGCGTTCGCTGTCTTTCTTATTGTCGCCATTGGCCTGTGCTGTTTGATGCTTGTCGGGGGCTGGTTCCTTGGCGGAAGAGCTAAGGCACGGCACAAAAACACCCCATTCGAGTCGGGCATCGACTCCGTTGGTACGGCGCGTCTACGTCTCTCCGCCAAGTTTTACCTGGTCGCCATGTTCTTCGTTATCTTTGACGTGGAAGCCTTGTATCTCTACGCGTGGTCAACTTCTATCCGTGAAAGCGGCTGGATTGGCTTCGTCGAGGCCGCAATTTTCATTTTAGTGCTACTGGCTGGTCTGGTTTATCTGGTGCGTATTGGCGCTCTGGATTGGACTCCTGCGCGTTCGCGTCGTGAGAAAATCAACCCGGAAACAGACAGTCTCACTAACCGTCATACGCAGTAATAGCGAGGCAATAAGATGGACTATACGCTCACCCGCATAGACCCCAACGGTGAGAATGACCGTTACCCCCTGCAAAAGCAGGAGATCGTAACCGATCCCCTCGAACAAGAGATTAACCGCAGCGTTTACATGGGCAAGCTCGAGCATGCCATGCATGATGTGGTGAACTGGGGTCGTAAAAACTCAATCTGGCCATACAACTTTGGCCTTTCCTGCTGCTATGTAGAGATGGTGACCTCGTTTACCGCTGTACATGACGTGGCGCGTTTCGGTGCAGAAGTTTTACGTGCTTCTCCTCGTCAGGCTGACCTGATGGTGGTGGCCGGTACCTGCTTCACCAAAATGGCTCCGGTAATTCAGCGCCTTTACGATCAGATGCTGGAACCTAAATGGGTTATTTCCATGGGTGCCTGCGCTAACTCTGGCGGCATGTACGACATCTATTCCGTTGTGCAGGGCGTAGATAAATTTATCCCGGTTGATGTTTACATCCCAGGCTGCCCGCCGCGTCCGGAGGCTTACATGCAGGCGCTGATGCTGCTGCAGGAGTCTATCGGCAAAGAGCGTCGCCCGCTGTCGTGGGTTGTTGGCGATCAGGGCGTTTACCGCGCCAACATGCAGTCCGAGCGTGAGCGTAAGCGCGGCGAGCGTATCGCGGTAACCAACCTGCGGACGCCGGACGAGATTTAATTAGCGCCTGCGATCAGTGAGCGTCTTTGTATATCAATAATATAAAAGCAAAGACACTGAGCGCAGTCACCACAGAACCATTTGCAATGGTGAGAACTATGACCGATTTAACCGCGCAAGACGCCGCTATGCCAGCCTGGCAGACAAGGGATCACCTGGATGATCCGGTCATTGGCGAATTGCGTAACCGTTTTGGGCCGGATGCCTTTACCGTTCAGCCAACCCGCACCGGGGTACCCGTAGTTTGGGTTAAGCGTGAACAGTTACTGGAAGTGGTCGATTTCCTCAAGAAATCACCAAAACCCTACGTTATGCTGTTCGACCTGCATGGCATGGATGAGCGTCTACGCACACACCGCAACGGTTTACCGGCTGCGGATTTTTCCGTTTTCTACCACCTGATTTCCATTGAACGCAATCGCGATATCATGCTCAAGGTGGCGTTGTCTGAAAACGATCTTAATCTGCCGACGCTGACAAAACTCTTCCCGAACGCCAACTGGTACGAGCGTGAAACATGGGAGATGTTTGGCATCACCTTTAATGGCCACCCGCACCTGACGCGCATCATGATGCCGCCGACCTGGGAAGGCCACCCGCTGCGTAAAGACTACCCGGCGCGCGCCACAGAATTCGATCCGTTTATCCTGACTAAACAGAAAGAAGACCTGGAAATGGAGGCGCTGACCTTCAAGCCTGAAGAGTGGGGCATGAAGCGCAGCAGCGAGCATGAAGACTTCATGTTCCTGAACCTGGGGCCAAACCACCCATCCGCACACGGTGCTTTCCGTATCATCCTGCAGCTGGACGGCGAAGAGATAGTCGACTGCGTGCCGGATATCGGCTACCACCACCGTGGCGCTGAAAAAATGGGTGAGCGTCAGTCCTGGCACAGCTACATTCCGTATACTGACCGTATCGAGTACCTCGGCGGCTGCGTCAACGAAATGCCTTACGTGCTGGCGGTTGAAAAGCTGGCTGGCATCGTGGTGCCTGAGCGCGTTGAAGTTATCCGCGTTATGCTTTCCGAGCTGTTCCGCATCAACAGCCACCTGCTTTACATCTCCACCTTTATTCAGGACGTGGGCGCCATGACGCCGGTCTTCTTCGCCTTTACCGATCGCCAAAAAATTTACGATCTGGTGGAAGCGATTACCGGTTTCCGTATGCACCCGGCCTGGTTCCGCATCGGCGGTGTTGCACACGATCTGCCGAAGGGCTGGGAGCGTCTGCTGAAAGAGTTCCTGGAGTGGATGCCGAAGCGCCTGGATTCTTATGAGAAAGCTGCGCTGCGCAACACCATCCTGAAAGGCCGTTCCCAGGGCGTTGCAGCCTATACCGCGAAAGAAGCGCTGGAGTGGGGCACCACCGGTGCTGGCCTGCGTGCCACCGGTATCGACTTCGACGTGCGTAAGGCTCGCCCTTACTCTGGCTACCAGAACTTCGACTTCGAAGTCCCGGTTGGCGGTGGCATCAGCGACTGCTACACCCGAGTCATGCTGAAAGTGGAAGAACTTCGCCAGAGCCTGCGCATTCTTGAGCAGTGCCTGAAAAATATGCCAGCCGGCCCGTTCAAAGCGGATCACCCGCTGACCACGCCGCCGCCGAAAGAGCGCACGCTGCAGCATATCGAAACCCTGATCACTCACTTCCTGCAGGTTTCCTGGGGCCCGGTCATGCCGGCCAACGAATCCTTCCAGATGATTGAGGCAACGAAAGGGATTAACAGTTACTACCTGACCAGTGACGCTAGCACCATGAGCTACCGTACCCGTATTCGTACCCCGAGCTTTGCGCACCTGCAGCAAATTCCGGCGGCGATCCGCGGCAGCCTGGTTTCAGACCTGATTGTCTATCTGGGTAGTATCGATTTTGTAATGTCTGATGTGGATCGCTAACTATGCACGATAACCAACAAAACCAGGCTGAGGCTTTTGAGCTGAGTGCGGCAGAGCGTGAGGCGATTGAGCACGAGAAACACCATTACGAAGATGCCCGTGCGGCCTCTATCGAAGCGCTGAAAATCGTTCAGAAACAGCGCGGCTGGGTGCCAGATGGCGCCATCTACGCGATTGCTGACGTGCTGGGTATCCCGGCGAGCGACGTAGAAGGCGTGGCCACGTTCTATAGCCAAATCTTCCGCCAGCCGGTAGGCCGCCACGTAATTCGCTACTGCGACAGCGTGGTTTGCCATATCACCGGCTACCAGGGCATTCAGTCAGCTATCGAAGCTAAGTTGAACATCAAACCGGGCCAGACCACGTTTGATGGCCGTTTCACCCTGCTGCCTACTTGCTGCCTGGGTAACTGCGACAAAGGGCCGACCATGATGATTGATGAGGATACTCACAGCCATCTGACGCCGGAAGCCATCCCTGACTTGCTGGAGCAGTATAAATGAAGACGATTATTCGTACTGCCGAAACCCATCCGCTGACCTGGCGTCTGCGCGATGACAAACAGCCGGTCTGGCTTGACGAATACCGTAGCAAAAACGGCTATGAAGGCGCGCGTAAGGCGCTGACCGGCATGGCGCCGGACGAAATCGTTAATGCGGTAAAAGACGCTGGCCTGAAAGGGCGCGGCGGCGCGGGCTTCTCCACCGGCCTGAAGTGGAGCCTGATGCCAAAAGACGAGTCCATGAACATCCGTTACCTGCTGTGTAACGCCGATGAAATGGAGCCGGGCACCTATAAAGACCGCCTGCTGATGGAACAGCTGCCGCACCTGCTGGTGGAAGGCATGCTGATTTCTGCTTTTGCGCTGAAAGCTTACCGCGGCTACATCTTCCTGCGCGGTGAGTACATTGAAGCGGCTGTGCATCTGCGCCGCGCAATCGCTGAAGCCACCGAAGCGGGCCTGCTTGGTAAAAACATTCTGGGTTCCGGTTTTGACTTCGAGCTTATCGTGCACACCGGCGCCGGGCGTTATATCTGCGGGGAAGAAACTGCGCTGATTAACTCCCTGGAAGGCCGCCGTGCGAACCCGCGCTCTAAGCCACCGTTCCCGGCATCAAGCGGCGTTTGGGGTAAACCGACCTGTGTAAACAACGTCGAAACCCTGTGTAACGTACCGGCGATTCTGGCTAACGGCGTGGAGTGGTATCAGGGCATTGGCGGCGGCATGAGTAAAGATGCCGGTACCAAGCTGATGGGCTTCTCTGGCCGCGTCAAAAACCCTGGCGTCTGGGAACTGCCGTTTGGCACCACTGCCCGTGAGATCCTGGAAGAATACGCCGGCGGCATGCGCGATGGCCTGAAGTTCAAAGCCTGGCAGCCGGGCGGGGCGGGGACCGACTTCCTGACGGAAGCGCACCTCGACCTGCCGATGGAATTTGAAAGTATTGGTAAAGCAGGCAGCCGTCTCGGTACGGCGCTGGCAATGGCGGTAGACCATGAAATCGGTATGGTGCCGCTGGTGCGTAACCTGGAAGAGTTCTTTGCCCGTGAATCCTGCGGCTGGTGTACACCGTGCCGCGATGGTCTGCCGTGGAGCGTAAAAATCCTGCGCGCGCTTGAGCGTGGCGAAGGACAGCCAGGGGATATTGAAACCCTTGAGCAGCTTTGCCGCCATCTGGGACCGGGTAAAACTTTCTGTGCCCACGCACCGGGTGCCGTTGAGCCATTGCAGAGTGCGATTAAATATTTCCGCGACGAATTCGAAGCAGGCATTGCCAAACAGGATTACGGAAATCTGCGTGCCATTAATGGTATTCAGCCGAACCTGTTAAAAACGCGCTGGTGATATCGCCCCTCACCCCGGCCCTCTCCCCTAAGGGGAGAGGGAGAAAGCGAAAACGGGTGAGGGTGCATTGCACAAGAATTTTTGATTAACGCCTGAAGTTATTCAGGCCAACTGGAAGCATGCTGACTATGGCTACGATTCATGTAGACGGCAAAGAATACGAGGTCAACGGAGCAGACAACTTGCTGGAAGCTTGTCTCTCCCTCGGTCTTGATATTCCTTATTTTTGCTGGCATCCGGCGCTGGGCAGCGTCGGTGCTTGCCGCCAGTGTGCGGTGAAGCAATATCAGAACGCGGAAGATACCCGTGGTCGCCTGGTGATGTCCTGTATGACACCGGCCTCCGATGGGACATTCATCTCTATTGATGATGGCGAAGCGAAACAGTTCCGTGAAAGCGTTGTGGAATGGTTGATGACCAACCACCCACACGACTGTCCGGTCTGTGAAGAAGGCGGCAACTGCCACCTGCAGGATATGACCGTCATGACCGGTCATAGCTTCCGTCGCTATCGCTTTACCAAGCGTACTCACCGCAATCAGGATCTCGGTCCGTTCATCTCTCACGAAATGAACCGCTGTATCGCCTGTTACCGCTGTGTGCGTTACTACAAAGACTATGCAGACGGTAAAGATCTGGGCGTTTACGGCGCGCACGACAACGTCTACTTCGGTCGCCCGGAAGACGGCACGCTGGAAAGCGAGTTCTCCGGTAACCTGGTAGAGATTTGCCCGACCGGCGTATTTACCGACAAAACGCACTCCGAACGCTACAACCGTAAGTGGGATATGCAGTTCGCACCGAGCATCTGCCAGCAGTGCTCGCTGGGCTGTAACACAAGTCCAGGTGAACGTTACGGTGAACTGCGCCGTATCGAAAACCGCTACAACGGCACCGTGAACCACTACTTCCTGTGCGACCGCGGTCGTTTCGGTTACGGCTATGTAAACCTGAAAGACCGTCCGCGTCAGCCTGTTCAACGTCGTGGCGATGACCTGATTACCCTGAACGCCGAGCAGGCTATGCAGGGCGCGGCGGATATCCTGCGTCAGTCGAAGAAAGTGATTGGCATCGGTTCTCCGCGCGCGAGCGTGGAAAGCAACTTCGCTCTGCGCGAGCTGGTTGGGGCCGAAAACTTCTACACCGGTATTGCAGCAGGTGAGCAGGCTCGTCTGCAGCTGATGCTGAAAGTGCTGCGTGACAGCGGCATCCATACTCCTGCGCTGCGTGAAATCGAATCTTACGACGCCGTGCTGATCCTGGGTGAAGATGTTACCCAGACCGGCGCTCGTGCCGCGCTGGCTATCCGCCAGGCGGTGAAAGGGAAGGCGCGTGAAATGGCGGCGGCGCAGAAAGTTGCTGACTGGCAGATCGCCGCAATCCTGAACATCGGGCAGAACGCTAAGCACCCGCTGTTTGTGACCAACGTAGACAGCACCCGCCTGGATGATATCGCCGCATGGACTTACCGTGCCCCGGTTGAAGATCAGGCCCGCCTTGGCTTTGCCATTGCCAATGCGCTGGACAGCAACTCTCCGGCCGTTGAACTGGGAAGGGACCTGAAGAATAAAGTCGACGTTATCGTGCAGGCGTTGGCCGGCGCGAAGAAGCCGTTGATTGTTTCAGGGACTAACGCCGGGAGCGAAGCGGTGATTCAGGCCGCGGCAAACGTGGCTAAAGCGCTGAAAGGCCGTGGTGCAGACGTCGGCGTAACGATGATTGCCCGTGCGGTAAACAGCGTTGGTCTCGGCATGATTGGCGGCGGCTCTCTGGAAGAAGCCTTGAGCGAGCTGGAAAGCGGCGCTGCCGATGCGGTAGTGGTGCTGGAAAACGACCTCCATCGTCATGCTTCCGCCGCCCGCGTAGACGCGGCGCTGAGCAAAGCCCCTCTGGTGATGGTTATTGACCATCAGCGCACGGCCATCATGGATAAAGCACACCTTGTTCTTTCCGCGGCGAGCTTCGCAGAAAGCGATGGGACGGTGATTAACAACGAAGGCCGCGCCCAGCGCTTCTTCCAGGTTTACGATCCGGCTTACTACGACACCAGCGTGACGATGTTCGAAAGCTGGCGCTGGCTGCACTCCCTGCACAGCACCGTGCAGAGCCGTGACGTTGACTGGACGCAGCTTGACCATGTGATTGACGCGTGCGTGAAGGTATTGCCTCAGTTAGCCGGTATTAAAGATGCCGCGCCGGATGCTTCCTTCCGTATCAAAGGCCAGAAGCTGTCCCGTTCTCCAATCCGTTCGAGCGGACGCACCGCAATGCGCGCCAACATCAGCGTGCACGAACCGCGTCAGCCACAGGATAAAGACACCATGTTTGCCTTCTCTATGGAAGGGAACAACAGCCCGCTGGCCGACCGTCAGCAGATTCCGTTTGCCTGGGCACCAGGCTGGAACTCCCCGCAGGCATGGAACAAATTCCAGGCCGAAGTGGGCGGTCATCTGCGCCACGGCGATCCGGGCGTGCGCCTGATCGAAGCTTCTGACACTGGTCTGGACTACTTCACTTCCGTGCCGGACACCTTCCACGCGGAAGAGGGCAAGTGGCGTATCGCGCCGTACTACCACCTGTTTGGTAGCGACGAGATGTCCCAGCGTTCTCCGGTGTTCCAGAAGCGTATGGTTGAGCCTTACATCAAGCTGAATCCGGCCGATGCCGCGAAGCTTGGCGTTAACGCCGGGAGCCTGATCTCCTTCAGCTACGAAGGTCAGACGCTGAGTCTGCCGCTGCAGCTGTCCGAGGGTCTGGTTGCAGGGCAGGTAGGTCTGCCGATGGGTATGCCGGGGATTGCGCCAGTGCTTGCCGGTGCTCGTCTTGAAAATCTGCAGGAGGCTGCGCAATGAGCTGGCTGACACCGGAAGTTATCGACATTCTGCTGAGCATCCTCAAAGCGGTTGTCATTCTGCTGGTCGTGGTGACCTGTGGGGCATTCATGAGCTTCGGCGAACGCCGTCTGCTCGGTCTGTTCCAGAACCGCTACGGACCAAACCGCGTAGGCTGGGGTGGCTCACTCCAGCTGGTTGCGGACATGATCAAGATGTTCTTTAAAGAGGACTGGATCCCTAAGTTCTCGGACCGCGTGATCTTTACGCTGGCGCCGATGATCGCGTTCACCTCGCTGCTGCTGGCCTTTGCCATTGTGCCGGTCAGCCCAAGCTGGGTGGTTGCGGATCTGAACATCGGGATCTTGTTCTTCCTGATGCTGGCGGGCCTGGCGGTGTACGCCGTGCTGTTCGCCGGCTGGTCCAGTAACAACAAATACTCCCTGCTTGGTGCGATGCGTGCTTCCGCGCAGACCCTGAGCTATGAAGTGTTCCTGGGGCTTTCCCTGATGGGCGTGGTGGCGCAGGCCGGTTCCTTTAATATGGCCGACATCGTCAACAACCAGGCGCATCTGTGGAATATCATCCCGCAGTTCTTCGGCTTCGTGACCTTCGCGATTGCCGGCGTTGCGGTTTGCCACCGTCACCCGTTTGACCAACCGGAAGCCGAGCAGGAACTGGCCGACGGTTATCACATCGAATATTCCGGTATGAAGTTCGGTCTGTTCTTCGTCGGGGAATACATCGGCATCGTCACCGTTTCTGCGCTGATCGTGACGCTGTTCTTTGGTGGCTGGCATGGCCCGTGGTTACCGCCGTTCATCTGGTTCGCGCTGAAAACCGCGTTCTTCATGATGATGTTCATTTTGATTCGCGCCGCACTGCCTCGTCCACGTTATGACCAGGTGATGTCCTTTGGCTGGAAAGTTTGCCTGCCGCTGACGCTTATCAACTTGCTGGTGACCGCCGCGGTCATTCTTTACCAGGCACCATAAGGGGTGAAAAAACCATGACATTGAAAGAGTTAGTGGTTGGTTTCGGCACCCAGGTACGCAGTATCTGGATGATCGGCATGCACGCTTTCGCCAAGCGCGAAACCCGCATGTATCCGGAAGAACCAGTGTATCTGCCGCCGCGCTACCGTGGCCGTATCGTGCTGACGCGCGACCCGGACGGTGAAGAGCGCTGCGTTGCCTGTAACCTGTGTGCGGTAGCCTGCCCGGTAGGCTGTATTTCCCTGCAGAAAGCCGAGATGAAAGACGGTCGTTGGTATCCGGAGTTCTTCCGCATCAACTTCTCTCGCTGCATCTTCTGTGGCCTGTGTGAAGAAGCTTGCCCAACCACCGCGATTCAGCTTACCCCGGACTTCGAGCTGGGTGAGTACAAGCGCCAGGATCTGGTGTACGAGAAAGAGGATCTGCTGATCTCCGGTCCGGGCAAATACCCGGAATATAACTTCTACCGGATGGCAGGTATGGCAATCGACGGCAAAGATAAGGGCGAAGCGGAAAACGAAGCCAAGCCTATCGACGTCAAAGGCCTGTTACCTTAAGGAGTCAGGAATGGAATTCGCTTTTTATATCTGCGCCATTGTGGCCGTCCTGACGACCCTTCGGACGATCACTCACACCAATCCGGTGCATGCGCTGCTGTACCTGATCATCTCGCTGCTGGCGATCTCCGGGGTGTTTTTCTCCCTCGGGGCTTACTTCGCCGGTGCACTGGAGATAATCGTGTACGCCGGGGCTATCATGGTGCTGTTCGTCTTCGTGGTAATGATGCTTAACCTCGGTAACGCGGTTCAGCAGCAGGAGCGCGAGTGGCTGAAGCCGCAGCTGTGGATCGGGCCTGGCGTCCTGTCTGCGGTACTGCTGGCGGTACTGATTTACGCAATCCGCACCGTTAACGACCAGGGTATTGATGGCACTTCCATCGATGCGAAACAGGTCGGTATCGCGCTGTTCGGGCCTTATGTACTGGCGGTGGAGCTGGCCTCCATGCTGCTGCTGGCAGGTCTGGTCGTTGCGTTCCACCTGGGTCGTGAAGACCGTGCCGGTGAGGTGCTGAGCAACCGCCCTGCTGACATGGCCGTGAGAAGAAAAACGGAGGAGAACGTATGATCCCGCTGCAACATGGACTGATCCTCGCCGCCATTCTGTTCGTGCTGGGACTGACCGGGCTGGTCATCCGCCGCAACCTGCTGTTCATGCTGATCAGCCTGGAAGTGATGATTAACGCCGCCGCGCTGGCCTTCGTGGTTGCCGGCAGCTACTGGGGCCAGGCTGACGGTCAGGTGATGTATATACTCGCGATTAGCTTAGCTGCTGCCGAAGCCAGTATTGGCCTCGCGCTGTTACTGCAGCTCCATCGTCGTCGCCAGAATCTGAATATCGATTCAGTAAGTGAGATGCGTGGATGAACCTTCTCTGGTTAACCATTGTTTTGCCATTGATTGGCTTTTTACTGTTGGCATTCTCCCGCGGCCGCTGGTCAGAAAACCTGTCCGCCACCATCGGGATGGGCTCTGTAGGTCTGGCGGCGGTTGTGACCGCCATTGCCGGGGTTGATTTCTTCAACAACGGGCAGCAGGCGTTCACTCAGCCGCTGTGGACCTGGATGGCGGTCGGTGACTTTAACATCGGCTTCAACCTGGTGCTGGACGGCCTCTCCCTGACCATGCTTTCCGTGGTCACCGGCGTGGGCTTCCTGATCCACATGTTCGCTTCCTGGTATATGCGCGGTGAAGAGGGTTACTCCCGCTTCTTCGCCTACACCAACCTGTTCATCGCCAGCATGGTGGTTCTGGTCCTTGCCGACAACCTGCTGCTGATGTACCTCGGCTGGGAAGGCGTGGGCCTTTGTTCTTACCTGCTGATCGGCTTCTATTACACCGATCCGAAGAACAACGCGGCGGCAATGAAAGCGTTCGTGGTGACTCGCGTTGGGGACGTGTTCCTGGCCTTCGGCCTGTTCATCCTCTACAACGAGCTGGGTACGCTGAACTTCCGCGAAATGGTCGAGCTGGCGCCGCAGCACTTCGCTGCCGGTAATCAGATGCTGACCTGGGCAACCCTGATGCTGTTAGGTGGTGCGGTCGGTAAATCTGCACAGCTGCCTCTGCAAACGTGGCTTGCAGATGCGATGGCGGGTCCAACCCCTGTTTCTGCGCTGATTCACGCGGCCACCATGGTTACTGCGGGCGTTTATCTGATTGCCCGTACCCATGGCCTGTTCCTGATGACCCCGGAAATTCTGCATCTGGTCGGTATCGTGGGTGCCATTACGCTGGTGCTGGCAGGCTTCGCGGCGCTGGTACAGACCGACATCAAGCGCGTACTCGCTTACTCCACCATGAGCCAGATTGGCTACATGTTCCTGGCGCTGGGCGTGCAGGCGTGGGATGCGGCAATCTTCCACCTGATGACCCACGCGTTCTTCAAAGCGCTGCTGTTCCTGTCATCCGGTTCGGTGATTCTGGCGTGTCACCACGAGCAAAACATCTTCAAGATGGGGGGGCTGCGTAAGTCCATTCCGCTGGTGTATGTCTGCTTCCTGGTCGGGGGCGCGGCGCTGTCCGCTCTGCCGCTGATTACCGCAGGCTTCTTCAGTAAAGATGAGATCCTTGCCGGTGCGATGGCGAATGGCCACATCAACCTGATGGTTGCGGGTCTGGTCGGGGCATTCATGACCTCGCTCTACACCTTCCGCATGATTTTCATTACGTTCCACGGTGAAGAAAAAATTCACGCTCACGCAGGGAAGGGGATTACCCACCACCTGCCGCTGGTTGTTCTGCTGGTGCTGTCCACCTTCGTTGGCGCAATGATTGTGCCACCGCTGCGCGGCGTACTGCCGGAAACCACTGAACTTGCGCACGGCAGCGTGCTGACTCTGGAGATCATCTCCGGCGTCGTCGCCATTGCCGGTATCCTGATTGCCGCCTTCTTGTGGCTGGGCAAACGTACTCTGGTGACGTCGCTTGCGAACAGCGCGCCGGGGCGTTTCTTCGGTACCTGGTGGTTCAATGCCTGGGGCTTCGACTGGCTGTACGACATGATTTTCGTCAAGCCGTTCCTCGGTATTGCGTGGCTGCTGCGCCGTGACCCGCTGAATGCGCTGATGAACATTCCGGCAATTCTCTCCCGCTTCGCTGGCCGCGGCCTGCTGGTGAGTGAGAACGGTTACCTGCGCTGGTATGTTGCGTCCATGAGCATCGGTGCCGTTGTGGTACTGGGCCTGCTGCTGGTTCTGCGTTAACAGGATTTCTTCCATCCCCCTCTCTCGTAAGAGAGAGGGTCGGAGTGAGGCCTAAAACCTCCTCTGGCGCTGGGAAGTGAGCGATGTTTAAGAATTATTTTGACTTAGGGACTCAAACGCCATGCTATTACCCTGGCTAATACTAATCCCCTTTATCGGCGGCTTCTTCTGCTGGCAGACCGAACGCTTTGGCGTGAAAGTGCCTCGCTGGATAGCGCTGATTACCATGGGGCTGACACTGGCACTGTCTCTGCAATTGTGGTTGCAGGGTGGCTATTCTCTGACGCAGTCGGCGGGTTTGCCGCAGTGGCAGTCAGAATTCATTCTGCCGTGGATCCCACGTTTTGGTATTGAGATTCACCTGGCGCTCGACGGTCTGTCGCTGCTGATGGTGGTACTGACCGGCCTGCTTGGCGTGCTGGCGGTACTCTGCTCCTGGAATGAAATCGAAAAATATCAGGGCTTCTTCCACCTCAACCTGATGTGGATCCTCGGTGGCGTTATCGGCGTGTTCCTTGCCATCGACATGTTCCTGTTCTTCTTCTTCTGGGAAATGATGCTGGTGCCGATGTACTTCCTGATTGCGCTGTGGGGCCACAAAGCCTCCGACGGGAAGACGCGTATCACTGCTGCAACCAAGTTCTTCATCTATACACAGGCAAGCGGCCTGGTGATGTTGATTGCCATCCTGGGTCTGGTGTTTGTGCACTACAACGCCACCGGCGTCTGGACCTTCAACTATGAGCTTCTGCTGAAAACGCCGATGTCCCACGGCGTACAGTGGCTGCTGATGCTGGGCTTCTTTATCGCCTTCGCGGTGAAAATGCCGGTGGTTCCTCTTCACGGCTGGCTGCCGGATGCGCACTCCCAGGCACCAACGGCGGGTTCCGTTGACCTGGCGGGTATCTTGCTGAAAACCGCGGCCTATGGCCTGCTGCGTTTCTCTCTGCCGCTGTTCCCTGAGGCGTCTGCAGAGTTTGCGCCAATCGCCATGTGGCTGGGTGTCATCGGTATCTTCTACGGCGCGTGGATGGCCTTTGCTCAGACCGACATTAAACGCCTGATTGCTTATACCTCCGTTTCCCACATGGGCTTCGTGCTGATTGCTATCTACACCGGCAACCAACTGGCATACCAGGGGGCGGTGATTCAGATGATTGCTCACGGTCTGTCCGCTGCGGGTATGTTCATCATCTGTGGTCAGCTTTACGAGCGTCTGCACACCCGTGACATGCGCATGATGGGTGGCCTGTGGAACAAGATTAAATGGCTGCCCGGTCTGTCGATGTTCTTCGCTGTTGCCACCCTGGGTATGCCAGGGACCGGTAACTTCGTCGGTGAATTCATGATCCTGTTCGGCAGCTTCCACGTTGTGCCGGTCATTACCGTGATTTCAACCTTCGGTCTGGTCTTTGCCTCTGTTTACTCCCTGGCGATGCTGCACCGTGCTTACTTCGGGAAAGCTAAGAGCGAAATCAGCGATAAACAACTGCCAGGCATGTCCATGCGCGAGTTCTTTATCATTCTGTTGCTGGTGGTGCTGTTAGTTCTGCTGGGCTTCTTCCCGCAGCCGATTCTGGATACCTCGCATTCTGCGATGAGCAATATTCAGCAGTGGTTTACCAGTTCACTTTCTACTACAAGGCCGTAATTCGCCATGACAATAACTCCTCAACATTTGATCGCGCTGCTACCGCTGTTGATCGTCGGATTGACGGTGGTGGTTGTGATGCTCTCCATTGCGTGGCGACGCGACCATTTTCTGAATGCTACGCTGTCGGTTATCGGCCTTAACGCCGCGCTGATTTCACTGTGGTTTGTCGGTCAGGCAGGGGCGATGGACGTCACCCCGCTGATGCGCGTTGACGGCTACGCCATGCTCTACACCGGGCTGGTGCTGCTGGCGAGCCTGGCAACCTGTACCTTTGCTTACCCGTGGCTTCAGGGCTACACCGACAACCGCGAAGAGTTCTACCTGCTGGTACTGATTGCTGCCCTCGGCGGTATTCTGCTGGCTAACGCGAACCACCTCGCGGCGCTGTTCCTCGGCATTGAGCTTATCTCTCTGCCGCTGTTCGGCCTGGTCGGCTATGCCTTCCGCCAGAAGCGTTCCCTGGAAGCAAGCATCAAGTACACCATTCTGTCAGCGGCGGCATCGTCCTTCCTGCTGTTCGGTATGGCGCTGGTTTACGCTGAGTCCGGTAGCCTGTCGTTTGTTAGCCTCGGTAAGAGCCTGGCGGACAACATGCTGCACGAACCTCTGCTGCTGGCGGGCCTGGGCCTGATGATTGTCGGCCTTGGCTTCAAGCTGTCACTGGTGCCGTTCCACCTGTGGACCCCAGACGTTTACCAGGGCGCACCTGCCCCGGTCTCCACCTTCCTGGCAACCGCCAGCAAAATCGCCATTTTTGGCGTGGTGATGCGTCTGTTCCTCTACGCGCCAGTGGGTGACAGCGAAGCGGTTCGCGTCGTGCTGGGTATTATCGCCTTCGCATCCATCCTGTTCGGTAACCTGATGGCGCTGAACCAGTCCAACATCAAGCGTCTGCTGGGCTATTCTTCCATCGCGCACCTCGGTTACCTGCTGGTGGCGCTGATTGCGCTGCAAAGCGGCAATATGTCAATGGAATCGGTAGGCGTTTATCTGGCGGGTTACCTGTTCAGCAGCCTGGGCGCATTCGGCGTGGTTAGCCTGATGTCCAGCCCATACCGTGGCCCGGATGCTGACTCACTGTTCTCCTACCGTGGTCTGTTCTGGCACAAGCCGGTGCTTTCTGCGGTAATGACCGTGATGATGCTTTCTCTGGCGGGTATTCCAATGACCCTGGGCTTCATCGGTAAGTTCTATATCATTGCCGTAGGCGTTCAGGCCCACCTGTGGTGGCTGACCGGCGCTGTGGTTCTGGGCAGCGCCATCGGCCTGTACTATTACCTGCGTGTGACCGTGAGCCTGTACCTGAGCGCACCTCAGCAGCTTAACCGCGACACCCCGTCTAACTGGGCGTTGACCGCGGGCGGCGTGGTGGTGCTGATCTCCTCCCTGCTGGTGCTGCTGCTGGGTATTTATCCGCAGCCGCTTATCAGCCTGGTACAGCTGGCGCAGCCGCTGATGTAATCGGGTTTATAAAACCGTTCAAAAACCGCCACTTGCTGGCGGTTTTTTTATGGGCTCAGCCTTTGGCCAGTTCAAGAATAAAATCAAGAAAGCAGCGGGTTCGGGCGGCAGGATTGATTCGCGAAGGATAAAAAGCGTAAAGCGGGAAGCGTTCATCCGGCCAGTCGGGAAATAAATCCACCAGCTGTCCTTTCTTCACTAAATCGCCGGAGCCAAACGTCATCATCTGGGCAATAGCGTGCCCGCTCAGGCAGGCCTCATGCAAAGTCCGGGCGTCGTTCAGCGTCAGGCGGCCACTGACCGGGACCTTGAGCACCTCTCCCTGGCGATGAAACTCCCATTCAAACGGCCTGCCGGTTTCCGGATCGCGGAAATGAATACAGGTATGCCCCAGCAGCGCCTGCGGTGTTTCCGGCCTGCCGTGCTGCGCCAGATAGGCGGGGGTGGCGACCGTCATGATACGCGTTTCCAGCAGCTTGCGTGCCACCAGCGTGCTGTTGCGCGGCACACCAAAGCGAATAGCGAGGTCGAAACCGTCGCCAATCATATCCCCCAGCCGATCGCTGGTCACCAGATCCAGTTCGAGGTCGGGGTAGCGGGACATAAACCTCTCCAGTTGAGGCCCCAGGATCAGGCTGGAAAAGAACGGATCGATGTTTACCCGCAGTCTGCCGGTAATCGCCTTCGCGGAAAGTGAGGCGGTGCTGGTTACATCTTCCAGCGCGGCCAGCAGCGGTAGGATCTGACGATAAAATTCTTTGCCTTCTACGGTTAATGCCACCGCGCGGGTCGTGCGGTCGAAAAGGCGGATGCCAAGGCGTTTTTCCAGTCGGGCAATCGCCCGGCTGACTCCGGGTGGGGACATATTGATCACCTCTGCGGCGGCGGCAAACGTGCCGCTTTCTACCACGGCGGTAAACACGGACAGGCCGTCAAATGTTCGATCGTTGAAAATCATATTAGTGCCCCGCAGTCATCAGTGAATTGTCTATGGTGCTATCGATACAACATAGCCGCATCAGCATAATGCCGTCCATCCCTGTGGTGGGATCTCAAACTGGAGAAACATTATGTTCGCAATTACAGGTATTACCGGACAAGTTGGCGGTGCACTGGCGGAAGCTTTGCTTGCTCAGGGACATGAGATTCGGGCTGTCGTCCGCTCTGAAACTAAAGGGCAACTCTGGGCACAGCAGGGCGCTGACATTGCGCTGGCAGAAATGCACGATGGTGAAGCGCTGGCACAAGCCTTCTCCGGGGCTGAAGCCGTCTTTATCCTGCTGCCACCGGTGTTCGATCCTTCAGGGAATATGGCTGAACCAAGAGCCCATATTGCGGCCATCAGACACGCGCTGCTGGCGGCCCGTCCACGGCACGTTGTCTGCCTTTCAACCATTGGGGCACAGGCGACGCAACCAAACCTGCTGAATGCCCTGGGATTAATGGAAAAAGAGCTCACGGATGTTTGTCACTCCGTGGTGTTCCTCCGCGCGGGCTGGTTTATGGAGAATTTCCTCTGGGATGTGGAAAGTGCCAAAGAGACCGGGACTGTCTACAGCCATCTGCAGCCGCTGGCGCGAGCTATCCCGATGATTGCGACAGTCGATATCGGCCTGCTTGCCGCCGAACTGCTGACTCAGCCAGAATCGGGGACCCGGATTGTGGAGCTGGAGGGGCCGCAGCGTTATAGCCCGCATCTGGCAGCCGAAGCGTTCTCTCAGGTTCTGGGGCGACCGGTAACGGTAAAAGCCGTTCCACGAGAAAACTGGGAAGCAGATTTCCTTGCTCAGGGCATGAAAAATCCGCTTCCACGTATGAAAATGCTGGACGGCTTTAACGAAGGCTGGATTGATTTCACCGGCGAAACGGTGAAAGGTGCCACGCCTCTGGAAACTGTGCTAAAACAGTTGCTTGAGCGGCACCAGTAACCCGGCAGGTGGCGCCTGAATCAAAAGGAGTTTTTCAATGCTTAACTGGCAGGATTTACACCATTCTGAACTGAGCGCCACCCACCTTTATGCCCTTTTAGCCCTGCGCTGCGAAGTCTTTATTGTCGAGCAGCGCTGCGCGTATCTGGATGTTGATGGCGAGGATTTAGTGGGAGAAAACCGCCATATTCTCGGCTGGCGGGACGGCAAACTGATTGCCTATGCCCGCATTCTGAAAAGTGATAACGAGCTGGAGCCGGTAGTTATTGGCCGGGTTATTGTCGATGCCTCGGTGCGCGGTGAAAAACTTGGGCAACAGCTCATGACTCAGGCGCTTGCCGCCTGTCAGCGTCAGTGGCCTGAGCGTGCTATTTACCTGGGCGCTCAGGCGCATTTACAGGCATTTTATGCCCAGTTTGGCTTCCACCCGGTCACCGAAGTGTATGACGAAGATGGTATCCCGCATGTGGGGATGGCGAACAGATAGACCGGGCGAAACCGGTTGATGTTGTCTATAGTTAGCGGACGAGAAATTTTTTAACACGGAGAACAGTGATGCAACCGTATGAATCTCGTCTCGATGATGACCTTGCGCTCTTGAGCGACACGCTTGAAGAAGTCCTTCGCGCCTCCGGTGACCCGGCTGACCAAAAGTACATTGAACTGAAGGAAAAGGCCGAACAGGCGCTGAATGACGTCAAAGCGCGTATCAGCAACGCTTCAGACAACTACTATTACCGCACCAAAAAAGCGGTCTACCGCGCCGATGATTACGTGCATGAAAAGCCCTGGCAGGGCATCGGCATCGGGGCTGCGGTCGGGCTGGTGATTGGGCTTTTGCTCCGCCGATAATCTTGACCGCGCCTGCAAATGGCAAATAAAGAATCTTACCCCCTGGGTAGGATTTTTTTTTGTGGTAACGACCACGTATAATCAGGGGTTTTTACGGAACGTGAGGTAAACGTGAATTCAGTAGCCGTAGCACTGCAGCAAATGCAGCAGGAATTAGCAGGGGAATTTGCGGATGAGCCGGGCCTTCAGCGCCTGTGTGTACCGGTCACGCTAAGTGACGCCTCCGATCCTCTGGCCTGGCTAACGGCCCAGTCACGGTATCCCCAATTTTACTGGCAGCAGCGCAACGGGAACGAAGAAGTTGCTGCGCTGGGCGCGTTACTGAGTTTTTCTGCGCTGGAAGACGCCCAGGCTTTTCTGCAGTCCCACCCGGAACAACCTTTTCTGCGCGTCTGGGGATTAAATGCCTTTGATCCGTCCCACGGTTTTCTGTTTCTCTCGCGTCTGGAATGGCGGCGCGTAGGGGGGGAGGCGTTTCTTTGGCTGCATCTGTACAGCGAAACGTCACTGAAGCAGGATGCGATAGCGGCAGCCGCGTTTATTGAGCAGCTTCTGCCGGCGAAACTTCTGCCGCAGCTAAATCTCAAATGCCTCGGTGAAACCCATCTCCCGGAACAGCCTGAGTGGCACCGCCTGGTGGATCAGGTGGTCAGCGCCATCAGCCAGAATGCGCTGGATAAAGTCGTTCTGGCCCGCGCTACCGATCTGGCGTTTTCTTCCCCGGTTTCTGCCGCAGGATTTATGGCCGCCAGCCGCAGGGTCAACCTGAACTGTTACCATTTTCTGATGGCCTTTGATGAGAAAAACGCATTTCTTGGCTCCAGCCCGGAGCGCCTGTGGCGAAGAATCGACGATGCGCTGCGGACTGAAGCCCTGGCCGGGACGGTGGCTAACCACCCCGACGATGCTCAGGCCGCAAAGCTAGGCCAGTGGTTGCTTAAAGATGACAAAAACCAGCGTGAAAATATGCTGGTGGTAGAAGACATTTGCCAGCGTTTACAGGCGGCGGTTGGCGCGCTGGATGTGCTACCGCCGCAGGTGATGCGGCTGCGTAAGGTTCAGCATTTGCGCCGCTGTATCTGGACGCAGCTCAAACGTCAGGATGATGCGCTTTGCCTTAAACAGCTGCAGCCTACCGCCGCGGTGGCGGGTTTACCGCGTGAGCTGGCCCGGGAGTTTATTGCCGCGAACGAGCCTTTTGAGCGTGAATGGTACGCAGGTTCGGCTGGTTATCTGTCCCGCCATCAAACTGAGTTTTGCGTCGCGCTGCGCTCGGCAAAAGTGAGCCATACCGGCGTTCGCCTTTATGCAGGGGCGGGGATTGTCGCCGGTTCGGTTGCCGCCGAAGAGTGGCAGGAAATTGAAAATAAAGCGGCCGGTTTGAAGACGTTGCTGATAGGCAGCGGGAACTGAATAAGCTATTCACGACGCAAATCAATTTAACTCTTGCCATAGTATTTATAATCGATAGTCGAAATTGACTGCGGACAATATTATGTCGATAAGCTCATTTAACCGCCGCTGGGCGGGCGTCATACTCGAAGCATTAACCCGACATGGGGTGCGGCATGTGTGCATTGCCCCCGGCTCCCGCTCCACGCCGCTGACGCTCAGCGCGGCGGATAACCGCAGTTTCATTTGCCATACTCATTTTGATGAACGCGGCCTGGGCCATCTGGCGCTTGGGCTGGCGAAGGCCAGCGGCGAGCCGGTGGCGATCATCGTGACCTCCGGCACCGCCGTGGCCAATCTTTATCCTGCCGTAATAGAAGCCGGACTGACCGGCGAAAAACTGATTTTACTGACGGCGGACCGCCCGCCAGAGCTTATCGACTGCGGCGCAAACCAGGCGATTCGCCAGCCGGGGCTGTTTAGCTCCCATCCTTCCGCCGAACTTAACCTGCCTCGCCCTACGCACGATATTCCCGCCAGCTGGCTGGTGTCCGCGATTGACAGCGCCGTTGGGCAGCTACACGGGGGCGCATTGCATATCAATTGCCCGTTTGCCGAGCCGCTTTATGGCGCGCCTGATGATACCGGCGTGGACTGGCAAAACCAGCTTGGAGACTGGTGGGAAGGAAACGCTCCCTGGCTGCGTGAAGGGCACGAAAATGCGGTGCCGAAGCAAAGAGACTGGTTCTTCTGGCGACAAAAACGCGGCGTGGTGGTGGCAGGAAGGCTCTCTGCCAGTGCGGGTGAGCAGGTCGCGGCCTGGGCGCAAATGCTGGGCTGGCCGCTCATCGGCGATGTGCTTTCTCAAACCGGGCAGCCGCTGCCGTGTGCGGATTTGTGGCTGAGCAATAGCCAGGCCGTTACCTGCCTCGAACAGGCGCAGATAGTCATCCAGTTTGGCGGCAGCCTGACCGGAAAAAGGGTGCTTCAGTGGCAGGCCGCCTGCAGGCCGGAAGAGTACTGGCTGGTGGACAGTCAGCCCGGGCGTCTCGATCCTGCCAACCACCGTGGCCGCCGCCTTGTCGCCCGCGTTGAGGACTGGCTGGAAAAACATCCGGCAGAAAAGCGCCTGCCCTGGGCCGAAACGTTAACGTCTCTTGCCTGGCAGACGCTGGAAAAAGTTGAGCAAGGGACAAGTGAATTTGGCGAGGCGCAGGTTGCCCAGCGTCTGCCGCAGTTGCTGCCAGAGGGTGGTCAGCTATTTGTTGGTAATAGCTTAATTGTCCGGCTGATTGATGCTTTCGCTCAGCTTCCCGTTGGGTATCCGGTTTATAGCAATCGAGGTGCGAGCGGCATTGATGGCCTGCTTTCTACTGCAGCAGGCGTTCAGCGGGCAACGGCGCGTTCAACGCTCGCTATCGTTGGCGATATCTCGGCGCTTTATGACCTTAATGCCCTGGCGCTGCTGCGCCACGCCTCGGCACCGTTTGTATTGCTGGTGGTCAACAATAACGGCGGTCAGATCTTCTCCCTTTTGCCAACGCCAGCCGAAGAGCGTGAGCGCTTTTACTGTATGCCGCAAAACGTGAACTTCTCCCATGCTGCCGCCATGTTTGAGCTGGGCTATCAGAACCCCGACAGCTGGCCGGCGCTCGATGAAGCCGTTCGTCGGGCCTGGCTTCGTCCTGGCGCAACGGTGATTGAAATCACCGTGCCGGAAACCGCCGGCGCACAAACGCTACAGCATCTTCTGGCCCAGGTTAGCCAGGCATGATCCTTCACGCCGTGCCGCATTCGGGCCGCCGTTCAAATCAGCCGTGGATAGTCTGGCTGCACGGCTTCCTCGGCAACCATCGGGAATGGCAGGCGTGTGAGCCGCATTTTCTCGACTGGCCTCAGCTGAGTGTCGATCTCCCCGGCCACGGCGGCTCCGCCGACGTCCCGGTGCGGGATTTTGCCGATGTCGAAGGCGCGTTACGAAATACCCTCAAACATCACGGCATAAATGATTATTGGCTGGTCGGCTACTCCCTGGGCGGACGTATTGCTATGTATCACGCCAGCCGACCGGATGTTCAGGGGCTGCGTGGCCTGGTAGTAGAAGGCAGCCATCCCGGTTTGGTCAGCGAGGCAGAGCGCGAGGCGAGGGCGCTGAACGATGCCCGCTGGGCACAGCGTTTAATGCATGAAAATTTCCAGGCTGTGTTGAACGCCTGGTACCAGCAGCCTGTTTTCCGTTCTCTAAGCCCCGAGCAGCGCGCTGATTTAGTTGCCTTCCGGGCGAAGAACACCCCGAAGGCGCTGGCCGGCATGCTGGAGGCGACGTCGCTTGCCCGGCAGCCCAATTTACGTGAGCCGCTCGGCCAGCTTGCCGCGCCTTTTCATTTTATTTGCGGTGAACGAGACGCAAAGTTTCGCTCCGTTGCCGCGGAGCTGAGCTGTTCTCTGACCCTGATTTCTGGCGCCGGGCATAACGCACATCGGGAAGCTCCCGCTGCGTTTAGCTCCGCGTTGTTAACCCTCTTTCGTCACTATGACCTGTAAGGATCTTTCATGATTTATCCTGATGAACAAATGCTTTACGCCCCGGTTGAATGGCTGGATTGCTCTGAAGGCTACACCGATATTCGCTACCATAAATCCAGCGACGGTATTGCCAAGATCACCATTAACCGCCCGGAAGTGCGTAATGCGTTTCGTCCGCTGACCGTCAAAGAGATGATCAATGCCCTGGCCGACGCTCGCTATGACGACAATATCGGCACCATTATTCTGACCGGCGAAGGTGAAAAAGCCTTCTGTGCTGGCGGCGACCAGAAAGTGCGTGGTGACTACGGCGGCTATCAAGACGCAAGCGGCGTGCACCACCTGAACGTGCTCGACTTCCAGCGCCAAATTCGCACCTGCCCTAAACCGGTTGTGGCGATGGTGGCAGGTTTTTCCATCGGCGGCGGGCATGTGCTGCACATGATGTGTGATCTTACTATCGCGGCTGAAAACGCCGTATTTGGCCAGACTGGCCCGAAAGTCGGTTCTTTCGATGGCGGCTGGGGGGCTTCCTACATGGCGCGTATCGTCGGGCAGAAAAAAGCGCGCGAGATTTGGTTCCTGTGCCGCCAGTACGATGCGAAAGAAGCGCTCGATATGGGCCTTGTTAATACCGTTGTACCGATTGCCGATCTGGAAAAAGAAACCGTGCGCTGGTGCCGAGAAATGCTGCAGAACAGCCCGATGGCGCTGCGTTGCCTGAAAGCGGCACTGAATGCCGACTGCGACGGTCAGGCCGGGCTGCAGGAGCTGGCCGGCAACGCCACGATGCTGTTCTACATGACCGAAGAAGGCCAGGAAGGGCGCAACGCGTTTAATCAGAAGCGCCAGCCGGACTTCAGCAAATTTAAACGGAACCCGTAATGCGCAGCGCGGCGCTATGGCGCTTTCAAATCCCGATGGAGGCGGGCGTTGTGCTCCGCGACCAGCGCCTTAAGTTTAGAGAGGGCCTGCTGGTGCGGCTGACGCTGGGCGATAGCAGCGGATGGGGGGAGATTTCTCCTTTGCCGGGCTTTAGTCGTGAAAGCCTCGCGGAAGCTCAGGGGCAGGCCGAACGCTGGCTTGAACAATGGGTGGCCGATGAATCGGCGCCCTTGCCCGATCTGCCGTCCGTTGCCTTTGGTTTGAGCTGTGCGCTGGCAGAAGCTGAGGGTAGGCTCCCGCAGGCCGCAGACTACCGCGTTGCCCCACTGTGTACCGGCGATCCAGACGAGCTGATCCTTGCGCTGGCGAAGATGTCGGGCGATAAAACCGCGAAGGTTAAAGTGGGGCTGTACGAAGCCGTTCGCGACGGGATGGTGGTTAATTTATTGCTTGAAGCCGTGCCTGAACTTCGTCTGCGTCTCGATGCTAACCGCAGCTGGACGCCCCTCAAGGCGCAACAGTTCGCCAAATACGTTAACCCGGCTCACCGCTCGCGCATCGATTTTATCGAAGAACCGTGCAAAACCCGCGAGCAGTCTCGGGAGTTTAGCCGGGAAACGGGGATTGCGATTGCCTGGGATGAAAGCCTGCGCGAAGTGGATTTCACTTTCTCTGCTGAACCAGGCGTTGCGGCCCTGGTTATCAAGCCGACGCTTACAGGTAGCCTGGAGAAGGTGCGGGAGCAGGTCGCCGCGGCACATAAACTGGGGCTAAAAGCAGTGATCAGCTCCTCCATTGAATCCAGCCTTGGTCTGACCCAACTGGCTCGAATTGCCGCCTGGCTGACGCCGGGAACCTTGCCTGGGCTGGATACTTTGTCCCTGATGCAGTCGCAGGTTGAGCGCAACTGGCCCGGGAGTCCTTTGCCTTGTGTCACCACCGACAGGCTCGAGCGTATTCGATGATCTTTACCGACTGGCCGTGGCGCCACTGGGCCAACGTCCGGGGCGCGGGTGTTGCGCTCCGACTCGACGATGATCTCCTCACCTGGGAAACCCTGTGCCAGCGAGTGGATGCCCTGGCGGGAGGTTTTCGTCAGCAGGGCGTAAAGGAAGGCGATGGTGTTGCGCTTAAAGCAAAAAATGGCCCGCAAACGCTGCTCGTCTGGCTGGCGTTGTGGCAATGCGGGGCGCGCATTCTGCCGCTAAATCCTCAGCTTCCCGATAGTTTACTGGCGCAACTTTTACCGTCGCTGACGCTTAGCTACGGGATAACCCTACCCGGCGATGAGCCTTTCCCGGATGTGGCCCCATTGTCGCTGGTTAGTGCCCCAGCCTGGTGCGAAGCCTGGCTGCCATCGCGTTTCGCCTCTATGACGCTGACCTCTGGTTCAACCGGGTTACCTAAAGCGGCTGTGCATACATGCTCTGCACACCTTGCCAGCGCGGCGGGTGTACTGGCGATGATGAATTACGGCGCCGACGATAGCTGGCTCTTGTCACTGCCGCTGTTTCACGTTTCCGGGCAGGGGATCCTCTGGCGCTGGCTGTATGCGGGCGGCCAGTTAGTGATTTCGTCCGCGCGGTCGATAAACGAGGCGCTACGAGGATGCAGTCACGCTTCTCTGGTGCCAACTCAGCTGTGGCGGCTGCTGGAAAAGCAGGAGCCTCTGGCGCTGCGTGAGGTACTCCTCGGCGGGGCAGCAATCCCCGTGGAACTGACGCAGCAGGCAGAAGCCCGCGGCGTGCGCTGCTGGTGTGGCTATGGCCTCACCGAACTGGCTTCTACGGTTTGTGCAAAACGCGCCGACGGCCAGCCTGATGTGGGTGCCCCGCTGCCAGGCCGGAAGGTGAAAATTGTCGATGAAGAGGTGTGGATACAAGCGGACAGCCTGGCCAGCGGCTACTGGCGCGATGGGTGTCTTATTCCGCTGGGGAATGAACAGGGCTGGTTTGCTACCCGTGACCGGGGCGTTTTGCGTGCTGGCCGCCTGACGATAGTCGGGCGTCTTGATAACCAATTCTTCAGCGGGGGGGAAGGTATTCAGCCGGAAGAGGTGGAGCGGGTTATTGCCGCGCATCCGGCGGTGCAGCAGGTATTTGTGGTGCCGGTTGATGACGCGGAATTTGGACAACGGCCGGTGGCCGTGGTTGAGATAAGTGCAGGCTGCGAGGTTAATGATATCGCCGCCTGGCTTGACGGAAAACTGCCCCGTTTTCAGCGGCCCGTGCGCTGGCTGCCGCTGCCGCAGGCGCTAAAACAGGGCGGGATTAAAATCTCCCGCCGCACCTTGATAGCGTGGGCTGCAGGGGCATAACCCCTGCAGTGTATTATTTATCGTTTTTCAGTGCGTGGAGTGCGTTTGCCACCCCGGCACCGTATTCAGGATGCACCTGGCTAAACAGGCAAATCTGGCGGTTCTGAATACTTTCCGGGACATCTTTCATATCACCCGCAATGCGCACAAACATACGCTGATGCTCTTCTTCGCTGAGCAGGTTATACAGCGCGCGCGGCTGGCTGAAGTAGTCGCTATCTTCCCGGTGGTTCCAGTGATCTGCCGCCCCTTCCAGACTTAGCGGTGGTTCGCTGAAATCCGGCTGCTCCTGGAAAACGTTAAAGCTGTTTGGCTCGTAGGTCGCCCCATTGCCGCTGTTACCGTCCACCCGCATAGCCCCGTCGCGGTGGTAGTTGTGGAACGGGCATTTCGGCGCATTCACCGGAATTTGATGGTGGTTCACGCCCAGGCGATAGCGATGCGCGTCGCCGTAGGAGAACAGGCGGCCCTGGAGCATGCGATCCGGGGAGAAACCAATGCCTGGTACGACGTTGGCCGGGGACATAGCCACCTGTTCAACGTCAGAGAAGTAGTTGTCCGGGTTGCGGTTCAGTTCCAGCACGCCCACCTCTATCAGCGGATAGTCGCCGTGTGGCCAGACTTTGGTCAGATCAAACGGGTTGTACGGTGTTTTTGACGCTTCGGCTTCCGGCATAATTTGCACGAACAACGTCCAGCGAGGGAAGTCCCCGGCCTCAATGGATTCGTACAGATCGCGCTGGGCGCTTTCGCGGTCTTCTGCAATCAGGCGGCCGGCTTCATCATCCATCAGGTTCTCAATACCTTGCTGGGATTTGAGGTGGAATTTCACCCAGAAACGCTGATTATCGCTATTGATAAAGCTGAAGGCGTGGCTGCCAAAACCGTGGATATGCCGGTAAGAGCGCGGCAGGCCGCGGTCGCTGAAATCGATGGTCAACTGATGAAGGGTTTCCGGCAGGTGCGAGAAGAAATCCCATTTATACGTTGGGTTACGCAGGTTGGTGCGCGGGTCGCGTTTGACGACATGGTTCAGGTCCGGGAACTTCAGCGGGTCGCGAAGGTAGAACACCGGGGTGTTGTTGCCCACCAGGTCCCAGTTGCCCTCTTCGGTATAGAACTTCATGGAAAAGCCGCGAATATCTCGCTCGGCGTCCGCCGCGCCGCGTTCACCTGCCACGGTGGAGAAACGGAGGAAAAGTTCGGTTTTTTTGCCGACTTCTGAGAATAATTTTGCCCGGGTATAGCGGGTGATGTCGTGGGTCACGGTGAAATGGCCAAATGCACCGGAACCTTTCGCGTGCATACGGCGCTCAGGGATCACTTCCCGGTCAAAATGGGCGAGTTTTTCAAGAAACCAAACGTCCTGAAGCAACATCGGGCCCCGTGGGCCTGCGGTAGCAACGTTGTTGTTGTTCGCAACGGGAGCGCCTGCGCCGGTTGTTAATCCTTTCTTGCTCATCAATGCCTCCTTGGTGGTCAGGTTTCACATTTAAAAAACGGTTATTTAAAGCCATTTTTAAACTGTGTTTATTATTCACCTGTTCAATGTGTCATCTAGCGCAGCCTGGATTCATTGATCTTGTCACACAAAAAGGCGTCTTTTCATTTTCTTACATTTAACGAAATATTGGCATTTTCTAACGAGTTAATAAGATAATGGCGAGGCCACTCGGTGGCATTTTCAAGGGCTGCCCTTTTTCTTTTTCAGGAACCAAGGAATGAATAAATTACTTTTAGCCGGCGGTGCGGGTTTGCTGCTGGTTTCTGCTGGTGCGAGCGCCATTGGCGTGAGTGCTGAAGTCGGTAAGGAATACACTAATCTCGGCGTGGGTTTTGGCACCGAAAGCAGCGGCATCGCGGTAACTGGTAACTATGCGCATAACGACGACAATGGTGATGCCGTAGGGCTTGGCCTCGGTTTTAATATTCCTCTGGGGCCGATGATGGCAACCGTAGGCGGTCGTGGCGTTTACCTGCATCCAAAAGATCGCAAAGAAGGCTATGCGGTTGCTGCAGGTGGCGGTCTGAGATGGCCAATTACTTCTGATATTGCCGTGTTTGGCGATTACTACTACTCTCCGGATTCTCTGTCCAGCGGCGTGAAGGACTACAAAGAAGCAAGCGCTGGTGCAAGCTGGAACTTTATGCGTCCGTTCTCGGCGCAGGTTGGTTACCGCTATATTAGCCTCGGCGGCAAAGACGGCGATCGTACCGATACCGTTGCCGACGGCCCGTATGTGGGCGTAAGCGCTAGCTTCTAATCCCTCAGCGCGGCTTTTAGCCGCGTTGAAGTTACTGACAAAGAGAGAAAAGCGTGGTTTTTCCCTCTTTGTGGTTATCAGCCGAAAATCAATGAATTGATTTTTCTGTTTTTTTTGACGAATTCTTTGGTTTTTTTCTATCACCAGAGGTTGGTCAGTAGTCTAAGCGCGGCTTTTAGCCGCGTTTTTTGTGTCTGCCGTTCCCCGGAGCCTGCGCTATAGTGGGGCGTTCCCCTGCTGCGGAGTAAAAGATGTTAAAAGTAGAAATGCTGTCAACCGGCGACGAAGTGCTGTACGGGCAAATTACCGATACCAATGCGGCCTGGCTTGCTGACTATTTCTTTAATCAGGGTTTACCCATGTCACGCCGTAATACGGTCGGAGACAGTCTGCCTGACCTGGTTGCCGTGCTGAGAGAGCGTAGCCACGAAGCCGATGTGCTGATTGTGAACGGGGGCCTGGGGCCAACCAGCGACGATTTAAGCGCGCTGGCGGCGGCTACGGCGGCGGGGGTTGAGCTGGTCGAGCATGCGGAATGGTTGACCTATATGGAGCAGTTCTTTGCCGAGCGAGGGCGAGTGATGGCGCCGAGCAACCGCAAACAGGCACAAATCCCTGCCAACAGTGAAATGATCGACAATCCCGTGGGCACCGCCTGCGGCTTTGCTTTGACCTTAAACCGCTGCCTGATGTTTTTCACCCCCGGCGTACCGTCAGAATTTAAGGCCATGGTGGACCAACAGATCATGCCCCGGCTGCGTGAACGTTTTACGCTCCCCGAGCCGCCAGTATGCCTGCGTTTAACCACCTTTGGGCGCTCCGAGAGCGAACTGGCGCAATGTCTTGATCCGCTGGCGCTGCCGGATGGCGTGGTGATGGGCTATCGCTCATCTATGCCGATCATTGAGCTCAAGCTTACCGGCCCGGCCAGCCAGCGTGAAGCGATGGAGGCTGTCTGGCCGGAAGTCCGCCGCGTGGCAGGTGAAAGTCTTATTTTTGAGGATACCGAAGGGCTTCCGGCGCAAATAGCACGCCGCCTGGGCGAACGTGCTCTGACCCTCGCCGTGAGCGAGCAGTTCACCGGGGGCCTGCTGGCGCTGCAGTTAAACCGGGCGCAGGCCGCACTTCGGGCAAGCCGTGTTTTACCGCCGGTGTCTGAAACACTGGCTGAGGCGTTAGCCTCCAGCGCAGAGCTGCGCCTGAACCAACAGAGCAGTCTGGCTCTGGTAATTTCTGGCGAGGAAGAGCAGCAGATCAACTTTGCGCTCTCCACGCCAGATGGCACCTTCGGCCTCGGCGTGAAGTTTGGTGCCCATCGCCACGCGCTGGCAATCCGCCAGGAAGTATGCGCCATGATGGCACTTAACGTGCTGCGCCGCTGGCTCAACGGCCAGCCGCTGGAGAGCGAGCACGGCTGGATTAACGTGGTAGAGTCAGCCAGCCTCTAGGCTTCAGGCGAGCGCCCGTGCCAGCAGCGTAATCGGGTGCTCGCAGCGTTTGCTGGTAGACATTTCTATTTGCCATTTACAGGTTTCGCAGTCCGTCACCACCAGGTCCACGCCGCTCTCTTCAATTTGCTGGAACAGCGGGGCGCCGATGCGCTGAGAAGTCGGGTAATTCTCCTTTTTGAAGCCATAGGTGCCGGCGATGCCGCAGCACCGGGAGTCCAGAATCACCAGCTCCACGCCGGGAATGCGGCGTAGCAGCTCAATGGAATAGAGCGTCCAGCCCATTTTCTCCATATGACACGGCGTATGATAAGCAATGCGCAGCGGCGTGTTGTTTAACGGCAGCGTTCGGCCATCTTCTTCCAGCAGTTTCCAGATATAGCGGGTGGCGAGCTCAAGCCGATCGCGAACTTGCGTGGTGTCTATGCCAAGGATATGCGGGTATTCATCGCGCAGCGTGAAGGTGCAGGTGGACGAGGTTGCAATCACCGGCAGCCCGCGCTGCATCACGGCTTCTTCCAGCGAGCTGGCGTTTACCCTGGCCTGTTTTTTTGCCTTCTCGATAAAGCCGTTGGCGATAAGCGGCACGCCGCAGCATTTTTCTCTTTTCAGCAACTGGACGCCGATGCCCATCGCGTTAAGCACTTTAACCATGTCTTTGCCAAGCTGTGGATGGTTGTAGTTCACAAAGCAGCCGTGGAAGAAAGCGACCTGCTGCGGGAAGCTTGCCTGGCGGGCCGCCTGTCGGCGATACCACTGGCGGAAGGTGCCGAAAGAGTATTTCGGCAGCTCACGGTGGGAATCAATGTTCAGGGTTTTATCCAGCAGTTTACGCACCGGCTTCATGCCGGTAGTCGCGTTGACCAGCGGGGCGAAAGGCGTGGAGAGCGTACCCAGTAAATCGGTATGGCTGAGAATCGCATCGCGCAGGGAAGGCTTATGTGCGCCGTATTTGGCCCGCGCCCGCTGGATGATATCGCCAATGTTGACCCCGGACGGGCAGGAGACTTCGCAGCGCTTGCAGTTGGTGCAGAACTTCAGCGCGTCGTCATACAGCGAGGGATCTTTCAGACGCAGCCTCTCCCCGTCGGGCCCGGCCTGTTTTGGCCCCGGATATTCCGGACGAACGCGGCTTACCGGGCAGGCGGTGGTGCAGACCGTGCATTTAATACAGCTTTCAAAGCTGGTTTCATCAAGCAGGTTCATGGCGAGTCTCCTCGGCAACAAGGATTTGATTGGCAACACAGAGCGCCGTGAGCATCGAAACACCGGCCCCGCATCCCTGCTGAATAGGGTCAAAGCCCCCCAGCACGGAACCGATGGCGTAGAGATTTTTGGTGTATTCACCGTGGTGGAACGGCTGGAAGTGGGTATTTACGGTGAGCCCAAACTGCAGCCAAGGCTGCGGGGTAAAGAAATCAGCCTTACTCCAGGTGTCTCGCTCACCCTGTATGTTCACCTCCAGGCCGAAGATGGGCTCGATAACCTGTTGTCGGGTGGCTTCAAGTCCGCCGCTGAAAAAGCTGCCGCTGGCCAGGATGACATTATGGGTGCGCAGGGGCACCTCACGGTGATTTTTGGTGAACAGAGCATTGATGCGCCCTTGTTCAAGCTGCGCCCCGGTCACGGTATCTCCCGGCATGATAAGCCCACCCAGGGATTGAAAACGACTGCGTAGGGCATTGTGGAGACGCATTCCTGGTACCGAAGGCGGCAGCGTTGGCAGCAGTTTGACCGGCACCTCGAGGGCCTGCTCAACGCTGGCAACCGTCCGGGCTTCCAGACCCATGCAGGCGGGCAGGATCATGGCCTCGCCGCTGCCCAACAGCAGTCTGAGTTCATCCACCAGCGCCGGGAGGTTTTCCGGAAGATCCAGCACTCGGGCGATGTTTACGGCACGAAATTCGCTCGGGTTGTTACGCAAGACATCCAGCACGGGCAGGGTGAGCTCGGCGACGTGCACGCTGCAGCCGCTGGCAGACAGTGAACCGGCCACTAGCTCTGCCTGAAAATCCAGGAAACCGGCAATATTAATCACCGTCACTTTTTGCCAGGGTAACGGCGCCTGCGGTACTTCCGGCGGGCTGAGCCAGCTGGCTCTTTGCTTGCCCAGCGGCGTGATTCTGAGGTGATTCTGGCGGGAATGACCCGTCAGAGGAATACCTGCCCTGGCCAGCAGTTGTTCACTTTCTGCGGCGAGCGCCAGGACGCTTTCTTTGCCCATCAGGCTGTAGGGATGCTGAGGTGCTTGCTCCGCCAGGCTTTCCAGCGCGGCCTCTGGTTCGTGAACAGGCGTGCCGTCCGGCAGCCGCGAAAGTAAATCAAGCGAACCGGAAGAGAAGTGCAGTGCGCTTTGCCCGCGGCTTACGATGGCGCAGCGCTGGCCGTTTTCCGCCAGCTTTATGCCGGCTGTCAACCCGGCCAGGCCGCTGCCGATAACGATGGTGTCAAATTTCATCCCTGTTCTCCGTTGTCCAGGCCACATAGCCCCTGGTAAACCCAGGCGGTAAATTCGCTTTCTCGCAAAGTATTTCCCCAGGCGACAGGGCGAACGCCCTTCCAGCGCTCGTTAAGGAAGTGAGAAAGCTGATCCAGCGATTGCGCAGGCGAAGTGAGCTGGAAGCGCTGGAGCAGGCCGGCCGCGCGGCAGGCGCAGAGTTCTCCCTGGCAGGTGCCCATGCCCACGCGCGTTCTGCGACGTAAATCCCCCAGGTTTTTTACGCCGAGGGCGTCGATGGCATAGCGCACTTCGCCGGTGGTGACGGCTTCGCACTCACAAACCAGGCTATTGCTGAGCCGGCTGTTATTCAGCAGTCGCGTCGCGCGGTCGCCGTGCCGCCAGACGGCGGAGCCGCGAATCGTCGGCGGTAAGGAGATAACTTTGCCCAGCGTTTGCTCCGCTGTCTGTTCGGACCCCGGCAGCGATGCCGAGGCGGTGGAGCAGGGTTTGATGTTCCCCAGGCGCTCGCAAACCAGGTCCGTTGCCCATTCCGCCATCAGGCGGTAGGTCATGAGTTTGCCGCCGGTAATGGTGATAAAGCCGTCCATGCCGTCGCGTTTCGCATGATCCAGCAGCACAATTCCGCGGCTGACGCTGCGCCCGGTAGGATCGTCGTCGCTGGCAACCAGGGGCCTGACGCCGGCATAGGCCCGCAGGATTCGGGTCTGTCCCAGCACCGGGGCCAGCTTTTCTCCTTCATGAATCAGCGTGTCCACTTCACCCGGCGTGACGTACATGTTGTCTATCTGGTCGTAATCGATATGCGTAGAGGTGGTGCCGATCAGCGAAATGGTATCGCCGGGGACCAAAATATCGGCGTCTGCCGGTTTACGACAGCGGTTGATCACCTTGTTATTTATGCGGTGGCCGAGGATCAGCAGCGCCCCTTTTGCCGGGAACATTTTTACGCTGAGATCGGCGTATTCTGCGATCTGTTGTCCCCAGATCCCTGCGGCATTCACGACCATCGGCGCCCGGAACTCTCCGGCTTGTCGGGTGAGATGGTTGAATACGCGCACGCCACAAACGCGTGAGCCTTCACGGATCAGGCCGGTGATTTCGCAGCCAGTGAGAACGTCAGCCCCGTGCTCTTTGGCATCAAGCATATTAGCGGCGGTGAGGCGGAACGGGTCAACCGTGCCATCCGGGACACGAACCGCACCGATGAGTGATGGATTGGCCGACGGCTCCAGCCGCAATGCATCCTTTGGATCTAACGCTTCTGCGGGAATACCCGCCTGGTGGCAGGCGGCGATAAACCCGCTTTGAAACGCCAGGTCATCTTCCGGCAGGGTGATAAACAGGCCGTCCGTGGGCTCGATACAGTGGCGGGCAATACGCCGCAGAATGCGGTTTTCTTCGATGCACTCTTTGGCGGATTCACCGTCGGTGACCGCATAGCGTGCGCCGCTATGCAGCAGACCGTGATTGCGGCCAGTGGCGCCGGTCGCGATGTCGTGACGCTCAAGCAGCAGTACCTTTAGCCCGCGGCGGGCGCAGTCTCGCGCTATCCCGGCGCCGGTAGCCCCTCCGCCGATGATAATCACGTCCGTTTCTCTGCTCACATGGCGCTCCTTTATCCCCTTTTTATTTACCGTTATTCAGCCATAAAGAAAGTGTGGGATGTTCGATTGCGAGCAAATTCGAGCAAGAAACGAAAATTATTAATGAAAATATGCACCATTTCGCCTTTTTGTAATAAAAATGTAACATTGTGTGCGATGTTTCACAGTAAATACGCGCATAGATAACTACCATGCGCTCGCAAAAGAACATTTGGCAGGAGCCGTTTGCTCCCGCCGCAAATCCAGGCCACGGAGGCTCGTATGCTTAGTATCTTTAGACCTGCCGCGCACCAGGCGCGTTTGCCAAAGGAGCAGATAGACCCTGTCTATCGTCGCCTGCGCTGGCAAATCTTCATGGGTATCTTTTTTGGTTATGCCGCTTACTATCTGGTGAGGAAAAACTTTACCCTTGCAATGCCGTATCTGGTGGAGCAAGGTTTCTCGCGAGGCGATCTCGGTTTTGCTCTCTCCGGGATTTCGATCGCCTACGGATTTTCGAAATTCATCATGGGTTCCGTTTCGGACCGCTCGAATCCGCGTGTTTTCCTGCCTGCCGGGCTGATCCTCGCCGCCGCCGTGATGTTGTTTATGGGCTTTGTGCCCTGGGCAACGTCCAGCATCGCAGTTATGTTTGTGCTGCTGTTCCTGTGCGGCTGGTTCCAGGGCATGGGGTGGCCGCCATGTGGGCGTACCATGGTGCACTGGTGGTCGCAGAAAGAGCGTGGTGGAATAGTTTCCGTCTGGAACTGCGCGCATAACGTCGGGGGCGGTATTCCTCCGCTGTTGTTCCTGCTAGGGATGGCGTGGTTTAACGACTGGCATGCGGCGCTGTATATGCCCGCCTTCGCCGCCATTATTGTGGCGATTATCGCCTTTGGCCTGATGCGCGACACGCCTCAATCCTGCGGATTACCGCCGATTGAAGAGTACAAAAACGACTATCCGGACGATTACAGTGAGAAAGCGGAAGAAGAGCTGACGGCTAAGCAGATCTTCATGAAGTACGTCTTCCCGAACCGTCTGCTGTGGTACATCGCCATTGCCAACGTATTTGTCTATTTGCTGCGTTATGGCATCCTGGACTGGTCGCCAACTTATCTGAAAGAAGTGAAGCACTTCGCGCTGGATAAATCCTCGTGGGCCTACTTCCTTTATGAGTACGCAGGTATTCCCGGCACACTGCTGTGCGGCTGGATGTCGGACAAGGTGTTTAAAGGCAACCGCGGCGCGACCGGCGTGTTCTTCATGGTGCTGGTGACGATTGCCACCGTGGTTTACTGGCTTAACCCGCCGGGTAACCCGGGCGTGGATATGGCCTGCATGATTGTTATCGGCTTCCTGATTTATGGCCCGGTGATGCTGATTGGCCTGCATGCGCTTGAGCTTGCACCTAAGAAAGCGGCGGGTACGGCAGCGGGCTTTACCGGTCTGTTTGGTTACCTCGGCGGCTCGGTGGCGGCCAGCGCGATTGTCGGCTACACCGTGGACTTCTTCGGCTGGGACGGCGGCTTTATCGTGATGATAGGCGGCAGTATTTTGGCCGTGCTGTTGCTGATTGTGGTGATGATTGGCGAGCGCAAACATCACGATGAAAAAATGCTGAAAAACGGCTAAGGAGAGCAATATGAAACTGATGGCAAAATCTTTACTGGCAGGAGTAGTGCTGGTGGCAACCAGCAGCGTCTTCGCTCAGACCACGGACAAAATCGTGATTGCCCACCGGGGGGCCAGCGGCTATCTGCCCGAGCACACGCTGCCGGCGAAAGCGATGGCCTATGCCCAGGGTGCAGATTACCTTGAGCAAGACCTGGTGATGACCAAAGACAACAGGCTGGTGGTGCTGCATGACCACTATCTGGACAGGGTGACAGATGTAGCGCAGCGTTTCCCGGACCGCGCGCGTAAAGATGGCCGCTACTATGCCATCGACTTTACGCTGGCGGAAATCAAGTCCCTGAAGTTTACCGAGGGCTTTGACATCGTTGACGGTAAGCAGGTGCAGACCTATCCGGGGCGTTTCCCGATGGGTAAATCTGACTTCCGGGTGCACACGTTTGAAGAAGAGATCGAGTTTGTTCAGGGGCTGAACCATTCCACCGGAAAAAACATCGGCATCTACCCTGAGATAAAAGCGCCGTGGTTCCACCATCAGGAAGGCAAGGATATCGCGGCGAAAACCCTCGAAGTCCTGAAGCAATACGGTTACACCGGCAAGCAGGATAAGGTTTATCTCCAGTGCTTTGACGCCGCCGAGCTTAAGCGCATTAAAAACGAGCTTGAGCCGAAGATGGGCATGAACCTCAAGCTGGTGCAGCTTATCGCCTACACCGACTGGAATGAGACTCAGGAAAAACTGCCGGATGGCAAGTGGGTGAACTACAGCTACGACTGGATGTTTAAGCCAGGCGCGATGAAGCAGATAGCCCAGTATGCGGACGGCATTGGCCCGGACTACCATATGCTGGTGGAGAAGGCGTCGAGCAAAGGCAACGTGAAGCTCACCGATATGGTGACCGACGCGCATGCCAGTAAATTGACCGTGCATCCTTACACGGTGAGGGCGGACGCGCTGCCTGACTACGTGAGCGATGTGAATCAGCTGTATGACGTGCTGTACAACAAAGCCGGCGTGGACGGGCTGTTTACCGACTTCCCGGACAAAGCCGTGCGGTTTCTCAATAAGCCGTAATCGTTAATGAAAAAGGCCGCATTTGCGGCCTTTTTTATATCACTACATTTCGATTTCGATATCGCCCCGCGCTTTACAGCAGCAGGGGAGAATTTCACCGGGCTGGATAAACGCCAGCGGCTCGGTCAGCCACTGCACTTCGCCCGCCAGCAGCCGGGTGCGGCAGGAGCCACAATAGCCTTCCCGGCACTGATACTCTACGCAGACTTTGTGTGACTCCAGCGCCGCCAATAGCGAAGGATGCTCTTCTTCGCTGATTAACTGAGCGCCGGTAATGCTGAGCGTAATGCGGCCCATGTTTACAGCTGGAAGTTACTCAGATCGTCGGTATCGACTTCCGAGTCAATCTGGCCTACCAGGTAGGAGCTAACTTCAACTTCCTGCGGTGCAACCTGCACGTTATCGGACACCAGCCACGCGTTAATCCATGGAATTGGGTTGGAGCGAGTCTGGAACGGCAGGTCAAGGCCCACCGCCTGCATACGGATGTTGGTGATGTACTCCACATACTGGCAGAGGATGTCTTTGTTCAGGCCAATCATCGAGCCATCGCGGAACAAATAGTCGGCCCACTCTTTTTCCTGCTGAGCAGCCAGCACGAACAGGTCGTAGCATTCCTGGCGGCATTCAACGGCGATTTCCGCCATTTCCGCATCGTCTTCACCGCTGCGCATCAGGTTCAGCATGTGCTGGGTGCCGGTCAGGTGCAGGGCTTCGTCACGGGCGATCAGCTTGATGATTTTGGCGTTACCTTCCATCAGCTCGCGCTCGGCGAAGGCGAAGGAACAGGCGAAGCTGACGTAGAAGCGAATCGCTTCCAGGGCGTTAACGCTCATCAGGCAGAGGTACAGCTGCCGCTTCAGCGCACGCAGGTTCACGGTGACGGTTTTGCCGTTCACGTTGTGGGTGCCTTCGCCCAGCAGGTGCCAGTAGCTGGTCATTTCAATCAGGTCGTCGTAGTAGCCAGAGATGTCTTTGGCGCGCTTGAGGATTTCCTGATTGGTGACGATGTCGTCAAAGACGATCGCCGGATCGTTCACGATGTTGCGGATGATGTGGGTGTAAGAGCGAGAGTGAATGGTCTCGCTAAATGCCCAGGTTTCAACCCAGGTTTCCAGCTCTGGAATGGAGATCAGCGGCAGCAGCGCGACGTTCGGGCTGCGGCCCTGGATGGAGTCCAGCAGCGTCTGGTACTTCAGGTTGCTGATGAAGATGTGTTTCTCATGCTCCGGCAGCGCCTGGAAGTCGATGCGGTCGCGGGAGACGTCCACTTCTTCCGGGCGCCAGAAGAAGGAGAGCTGCTTTTCAATCAGCTTTTCGAAGATGTCGTATTTCTGCTGGTCGTAGCGTGCTACGTTTACCGACTGGCCAAAGAACATAGGCTCGGCGAGCTGATCGTTTTTCGTCTGTGAAAAAGTAGTGTAAGCCATTATTTTTATTCCGTTATTTTGTTTCCCCTCACCCCGACCCTCTCCCTGGCGGGAGAGGGGAGTGGCACGGTGCCGGGATAAGCTGAGGTGAGGGGAAAACGAAAATCAGATTTTACATGCGCCGCTTTCGCAGCCATCGTCCTGGATAGAAGGCGCCAGGTCATCCTGAGTGTCTTCCGCGCCGTCACGGGTGTTTTGATAGTACAGGGTCTTCACGCCGAATTTATAGGCGGTGAGCAGATCCTTCAGCAACTGCTGCATCGGCACTTTGCCTGACGGGAAGCGCGTTGGGTCATAGTTGGTGTTGGCAGAGATCGACTGGTCGATAAACTTCTGCATCAGACCAACCAACTGCAGATAACCGTCGTTGCTCGGCATTTCCCACAGCAGCTCGTAGTTATTTTTCAGCGCTTCGTAATCCGGCACAACCTGGCGCAGGATCCCGTCTTTCGACGCTTTAATGCTGATATGACCGCGCGGCGGTTCGATACCGTTGGTGGCGTTGGAGATCTGCGAGGAGGTCTCGGACGGCATCAGGGCAGAAAGCGTGGAGTTGCGCAGGCCGTGCGTTTTGATGGACTCACGCAGGCCTTCCCAGTCCAGATGCAGCGGCTCGTTGCTGATGGCATCCAGGTCTTTCTTGTAGGTGTCGATTGGCAGGATGCCTTTCGCGTAGGTGGTTTCGTTGAACCACGGGCAGGCGCCTTGCTCTTTCGCCAGTTCATTTGAGGCTTTCAGCAGGTAGTACTGAATGGCTTCGAAAGTCTTGTGCGTCAGGTTGTTTGCGCTGCCGTCGGAGTAACGCACGCCGTGCTTCGCCAGATAATAGGCAAAGTTAATCACGCCGATACCCAGGGTACGACGGCCCATCGCGCCGCGTTTTGCCGCCAGAATTGGGTAATCCTGGTAGTCGAGCAGGGCGTCGAGCGCGCGGACTGCCAGCACGGCCATCTCTTCCAGATCGTCCAGGCTCTCAATCACGCCAAGGTTAAACGCGGACAGCGTACACAGGGCGATTTCGCCGTTTTCGTCGTTGACGTCATCCAGCGGTTTGGTCGGCAGGGCGATTTCCAGACACAGGTTGGACTGGCGCACCGGGGCAATCGCCGGGTCGAACGGGCTGTGGGTGTTGCAGTGGTCAACGTTCTGGATGTAGATACGGCCGGTAGAGGCACGTTCCTGCATCATCAGGGAGAAGAGATCCACCGCTTTCACGCGCTGTTTGCGGATGCTGTCGTCTTTCTCGTATTTGGTGTACAGGCGCTCAAATTCATCCTGGTCGGCGAAGAAGGCATCATACAGCCCCGGCACGTCAGACGGGCTGAACAGGGTGATCTCTTCGCCCTTCAGCAGACGGGTGTACATCAGCTTGTTGATCTGCACGCCGTAGTCCATGTGGCGCACGCGGTTACCTTCCACGCCACGGTTGTTTTTCAGCACCAGCAGGCTTTCCACTTCCAGGTGCCACATCGGGTAAAACAGCGTGGCAGCCCCGCCGCGCACGCCGCCCTGGGAGCAGGACTTCACCGCGGTCTGGAAGTGCTTGTAGAACGGAATACAGCCGGTATGGAACGCTTCACCGCCGCGAATCGGGCTGCCCAGTGCACGAATGCGGCCGGCGTTGATGCCGATGCCCGCGCGCTGGGAAACATATTTCACGATAGCGCTGGAGGTGGCGTTGATAGAATCCAGGCTGTCGCCGCACTCGATCAGCACGCAGGAGCTGAACTGACGAGTCGGGGTGCGCACGCCGGACATGATTGGCGTAGGCAGAGAAATCTTGAAGGTGGAAACCGCATCGTAGAAACGTTTCACGTAGCTGAGGCGTGTTTCACGCGGGTAGCCGGAGAACAGGCAGGCGGCGACCAGAATATAGAGGAACTGCGCGCTCTCGTAGATTTCGCCAGAGACGCGGTTCTGCACCAGGTATTTGCCTTCGAGCTGTTTCACCGCCGCGTAGGAGAAGTTCATGTCTCGCCAGTGATCGATGAAATCGTTCATCTGCTCGAACTCTTCTTCCGTGTAGTCTTCCAGCAGGTGACGATCGTATTTACCCATCTCAACCATTTTCACGACCTGATCGTAAAGCTTCGGCGGCTCAAACTGGCCGTAGGCTTTTTTACGCAGGTGGAAAATAGCCAGGCGAGCGGCCAGGTACTGATAATCCGGTGCGTCACGGGAGATCAGGTCGGCTGCAGCCTTGATGATGGTTTCATGAATGTCAGAGGTCTTGATGCCGTCGTAAAACTGGATATGGGAACGCAGTTCAACCTGGGAAACGGAGACGTTGTTCAGCCCCTCAGCGGCCCAGTCGAGTACTCGATGAATTTTATCCAGATTGATGCGCTCTTTGCTGCCATCGCGTTTTGTAACCAGCAGACTCTGATTCATGTGAGTTTTACCTGTCCGTGAGATGAGTTTTCCCCTGATTTATACACATCCGTCAGCCTGTGACTAACTCTGTGGATAAATACTATATATAGGGGGTGGGTGACAAAATGGTCACTAGATGGTGAGTATTCTAGTAAGGAATCCGTTCAGTACAAGTATTGATTTCGTCACTAAAATGAGGTTCGACGGCGTGCTTTTTTCGTAAGTCCACGTCACATAAGGCTTGAGGGAATTGTCAATGGGATGCAAAAAAAATGAAAATTTTGATCGGGTGCTGATTTCTTAAACTTCATCGATAATTGCGCAACGATTCTGGCGCAATTATCGATAATCAATCCTTATACGATATGCCGATTTATGCTTCAGTATGCAGCATATAATTAACATCTACCCCAGGGCCAAGCTTGAATGCGTTGGTGATGGGGTTGAAATGTAATCCGGTCATATGACGCTCGCGCAGCGGGGTTTCATCTACCCAGCGTAAGAGTTCGGCGGGCTTAATAAACTTTTTAACATCGTGCGTGCCCTTCGGCACCATGCGCATCACATATTCTGCGCCGACGACGGCCATCAGCCAGGCTTTGCCGTTGCGGTTAATGGTGGAGAAGAATACGTGGCCGCCGGGTTTAACCAGGCGCGCGCAAGCGTGAACCACCGACTGTGGGTCAGGCACATGCTCCAGCATTTCCATACAGGTCACCACGTCGTACTGCCCGGCGTGTTTGGCGGCATGCTCTTCCACCGTCTCCTGGACATAGTCCACCTTAACGCCGCTTTCCAGCGCGTGAAGTCGGGCAACCTGCAGCGGTTCAAAGCCCATATCCAGGCCGGTAACGTTGGCGCCTTCACGGGCCATGCTCTCCGCAAGAATGCCGCCGCCGCAGCCAACGTCGAGAACGGTTTTACCGAACAGCCCACCGGCGCGCTGGTTGATGTAGCCCAAACGCAGTGGATTGATGCGGTGCAGCGGCTTAAATTCACCTTCCAGATCCCACCAGCGAGAAGCGACAGCTTCAAATTTGGCGATTTCCTCATGGTCGACGTTCTGCGTAACCGGTTGGTTTTCAGCATTCATTACAGCGGTGACTCCTTGCAGATGTTAAGGCAGGCAGTATATCAGGCTAACGGCGTGAATAAAGCGCCGACAATTGCGTTGAGGTTTCCCCACACAGGGCCGGATGTGTTATAATTTGCGACCTTTGAATCCGGGAAAACAGTAGAGGGATAGCGGTTACATGAGCGACCTTGCCAGAGAAATTACGCCGGTCAACATTGAGGAAGAGCTAAAGAGCTCGTATCTGGATTATGCGATGTCGGTAATTGTCGGCCGCGCACTGCCAGATGTCCGCGATGGACTTAAGCCGGTACACCGTCGCGTGCTTTACGCGATGAACGTATTGGGCAATGACTGGAACAAAGCATACAAAAAATCCGCCCGTGTTGTTGGTGACGTTATCGGTAAATATCACCCTCATGGTGATATCGCGGTTTATGACACCATCGTCCGTATGGCACAGCCATTTTCCCTGCGTTACATGCTGGTCGACGGCCAGGGTAACTTCGGTTCCGTAGACGGCGACTCCGCCGCGGCGATGCGTTATACGGAAATCCGTATGTCGAAAATCGCCCACGAGCTGATGGCAGACCTGGAAAAAGAGACGGTTGATTTCGTCGATAACTACGACGGCACCGAAAAAATTCCAGACGTCATGCCAACCAAAATTCCTAACCTGCTGGTAAACGGTTCATCCGGTATCGCAGTCGGGATGGCGACTAACATTCCGCCGCACAACATCACCGAAGTTATCAACGGTTGCCTCGCCTATATCGAAGACGAGAACATCAGCGTTGAAGGCCTGATGGAGCATATCCCTGGCCCGGACTTCCCGACCGCCGCCATCATTAACGGCCGCCGCGGTATTGAAGAAGCCTACCGTACCGGTCGCGGTAAAATCTATATTCGTGCCCGTGCCGAAGTGGAAGCGGACGCAAAAACCGGTCGTGAAACCATCATCGTTCACGAAATTCCGTATCAGGTGAACAAAGCTCGCCTGATAGAGAAAATCGCCGAGCTGGTGAAAGACAAACGTGTGGAAGGCATCAGTGCCCTGCGCGATGAGTCTGACAAAGACGGTATGCGCATTGTTATTGAGATCAAACGTGACGCCGTTGGCGAAGTGGTGCTCAATAACCTGTATTCCCAGACTCAGCTGCAGGTTTCCTTCGGTATCAACATGGTTGCTCTGCACCATGGCCAGCCGAAGATCATGACCCTGAAAGAGATCCTGGCTGCGTTCGTGCGCCACCGCCGTGAAGTGGTGACCCGTCGTACCATCTTTGAACTGCGTAAAGCCCGCGATCGTGCCCATATCCTCGAAGGTCTGGCCATCGCCCTGGCGAATATCGATCCTATCATCGAGCTTATCCGTAACTCGCCAAATGCCGCCGAAGCGAAAGCGAGCCTGGTTGCCCGTTCCTGGGATCTGGGTAACGTTGCGGCGATGCTTGAGCGTGCGGGCGACGATGCCGCCCGTCCTGAGTGGCTGGATCCAGAGTTTGGTATCCGCGACGGCAAATACTTCCTCACCGAGCAGCAGGCTCAGGCGATTCTGGATCTGCGTCTGCAGAAACTGACCGGCCTTGAGCACGAAAAACTGCTCGATGAGTATAAAGAGCTGCTGGAGCAGATTGCTGAACTGCTGCATATCCTGGGCAGCGCAGAGCGCCTGATGGAAGTGATTCGTGAAGAGCTGGAAGCGATGCGCGATCAGTTCGGCGACAACCGTCGCACCGAGATCACGGCTAACACCGCGGATATCAACATTGAAGACCTGATCAACCAGGAAGACGTGGTGGTCACCCTGTCTCACCAGGGCTATGTGAAGTATCAGCCGCTGACCGATTATGAAGCGCAGCGCCGCGGTGGCAAAGGCAAGTCGGCCGCCCGCATTAAAGAAGAAGACTTTATTGACCGCCTGCTGGTGGCTAACACCCACGACACGATCCTGCTGTTCTCCAGCCGGGGTCGCCTGTACTGGATGAAGGTTTACCAGCTGCCAGAAGCAAGCCGTGGTGCCCGTGGTCGCCCAATTGTGAACCTGCTGCCGCTGGAACAGGACGAGCGCATTACCGCGATTCTGCCGGTGCGCGAGTACGCAGAAGGCATCAACGTGTTCATGGCGACCGCAAGCGGTACCGTGAAGAAAACTGCGCTGACTGATTTCAGCCGCCCTCGCTCTGCGGGCATCATCGCCGTTAACCTCAACGAGGGTGACGAACTGATTGGCGTTGATTTAACCAACGGTAGCGACGAAGCCATGCTGTTCTCGGCGGCAGGTAAAGTGGTGCGCTTCAAAGAAGACGCAGTGCGTACCATGGGCCGTACCGCCACGGGCGTTCGCGGTATTAAGCTTGCTGGCGACGATAAAGTTGTTTCCCTGATCATTCCTCGCGGTGACGGTGCGATTCTGACCGTCACGCAGAATGGTTACGGTAAACGAACTGCTGCGGCTGAGTACCCAACCAAATCTCGTGCAACGCAGGGCGTTATCTCCATCAAAGTCACCGAGCGTAACGGCAGCGTCGTTGGGGCAGTGCAGGTGGAAGATACCGACCAGATCATGATGATTACCGATGCCGGTACGCTGGTACGTACCCGCGTGTCTGAAGTCAGCGTGGTCGGGCGTAATACCCAGGGCGTTATTCTCATCCGTACTGCGGAAGACGAAAGCGTTGTGGGCCTGCAGCGCGTTGCTGAGCCTGTGGATGACGAAGAGCTGGACAGCATCGACGGTAGCGTTGCCGAAGGGGACGATGAAATCGCACCTGAAGCGGATACCGATGATGATGATGCCGACGAAGCGGACGAATAATCCGGAATAGTCTGTAAAAAAGGCCGCTTTTGCGGCCTTTTTTGTTTGCCGTTGCGGGACAATGGTTTTGCGGCTACCTTAAGCGCATCTCTGTTCACTCGCTCGCGTACTTTCAGGCCCAATTTGAAATACTTCGTCTCTTTTCGCAGCACCCTTAAAATTTCGCGCTACCTGTTCAGGGCGCTGGCGCTTCTGCTCTGGCTGCTTATCGCGCTGTTTTCCGTGTTTTACATCGTCAACGCGCTGCACGATAAAGAGTCGGAAATTCGTCAGGAATTTAATATCAGCTTTGACCAGGCCCAGCGCTATATCCAGCGTACTTCGGACGTGGTGAAAGAGCTGAAGTATATTGCTGAAAATCGCCTTACCGCGTCCAACGGCGTGCTCCCCCCTCTGGAGCAAAGTGCGGATAAAACGGATGCACCCACGTTCATGCCGCTGTTCCCGGACTCAGACTGTTCGGCGGTGAGCGTTACCTGGCGAAGCTCGCTGCAGTCGCTGTCCTGGTTCCTGCGCTACTGGCGCGATAACTTCTCCGCCGCTTACGATCTCAACCGCGTGTTCCTGATTGGTGGTGATAATCTTTGTATGGCGGATTTTGGCTTACGCGATATGCCGCTGGAGCGGGAGAGCGCTCTGAAAACGCTGCACGAACGCATCATGAAGTACCGCACCGCGCCGCAGGATGAACGCGCCAACAGCATTTACTGGATTGGGCAAGGGCCGCGCCCCGGCATTGGTTACTTCTATACTCTGACGCCGGTCTATCTGGCGAACCGTCTCCAGGCGCTGCTGGGAATTGAGCAAACGGTGCGTATGGAGAACTTCCTGACGCCGGGCACGCTGCCTATCGGCGTCACGATTCTCGATGAAAACGGTCATCCATTAATTTCTCTGACCGGCCCGGAATCGCGTATTGAGCCGGAAAGCCGTTGGATTCAGGATCGTTCCTGGTTCGGCTATACGTCTGGCTTTAAGGCGCTGGTATTGAAGAAAAACCTGCCGCCGTCCTCGCTGAGCGTGATTTACTCTGTGCCTGTCGATCTGGTGCTGGAAAGCATCAGGATGCTGATCCTTAATGCGGTATTACTCAACGTGCTGGTGGGTATTGTGCTGTTTACCCTGGCGCGGATGTATGAGCGCAGGATCTTTATTCCGGCTGAAAGCGATGCCCAACGGCTGGAAGAGCATGAGCAGTTCAACCGGAAGATCGTCGCGTCTGCGCCGGTTGGCATCTGTATTTTGCGCACGCAGGACGGCACAAATATTCTGAGTAACGAACTGGCACACAATTACCTCAATATGCTGACGCATGAGGACAGGCAGAGACTGACGCAGATAATCTGTGGCCAGCAGGTCAATTTTGTCGATGTGATGACCAGTAATCACACCAATCTGCAGATAAGCTTTGTGCATTCACGCTACCGTAATGAAAACGTGGCGATTTGCGTGCTGGTTGACGTCAGCGCCCGCGTGAAGATGGAAGAATCTCTGCAGGAGATGGCTCAGGCCTCGGAGCAGGCGAGCCAGTCGAAATCCATGTTCCTGGCCACCGTCAGCCACGAACTGCGTACGCCGCTGTACGGGATTATCGGCAACCTTGATCTTCTGCAGACCAAAGAGCTGCCGAAGGGCGTGGACAGGCTGGTTACGGCGATGAACAACTCGTCCAGCCTGCTGTTGAAAATTATCAGCGATATCCTCGACTTCTCGAAAATAGAATCAGAACAGCTCAAAATTGAGCCGCGAGAGTTTTCTCCTCGGGAGGTAATGAGCCATATTACCGCCAACTATCTGCCGCTGGTGGTCCGCAAGCAGCTTGGGCTGTACTGCTTTATCGACGACGATGTGCCACTCACGCTGCAGGGCGATCCGATGCGGTTGCAGCAGGTCATCTCGAACCTGCTCAGTAATGCGATTAAGTTCACCGATATTGGCTGTATCATCCTGCATGTTTCAATCAACGGAGATTATCTGAGCTTCCGGGTTCGTGATACCGGGGTAGGGATCCCGACCAAAGAGGTCACCCGACTTTTCGACCCGTTCTTCCAGGTAGGGACTGGCGTGCAGCGCAACTTCCAGGGAACCGGGCTGGGGCTGGCGATTTGCGAAAAGCTAATCAGCATGATGGACGGCGATATTTCGGTGGATACCGAGTCGGGAATGGGCAGCCAGTTTACGGTTCGTATCCCGCTCTATAAGGCACAGTTTGCGCCGAAGAATAATGTTGAAGGGCTGGCGGAAAAGCGCTGCTGGTTGGCTATTCGCAACGATTATTTGAGCAGTTACCTGGAATCCTTGCTGATCAAAAATGGGCTACAGGCACAATCCTGGCAGGGTGAGCCCCCCGGGAGCGATGATATTCTGATTACCGATGATAATCTTGCGGCTCCGTGGGCTGGACGCGCAGCCATTGTCTTCTGCCGACGCCATATTGGTATTCCCGTTGAGTTTGAACCTGGCCGTTGGGTGCACAGCGTCGCAGCCCCACACGAGTTGCTGCCGCTTCTGGGAAGAATTTACAGCATCACCGTCGATGTGCCCGGCAGTTCACCGGCGCTGACGGCGGCGAGTGAGATAAGCGAGCAAAACGATGACATGATGATTCTGGTGGTTGATGACCATCCGATCAACCGTCGCTTACTGGCGGATCAGCTCGGCTCGCTCGGCTATCAGTGCAAAACGGCGAATGACGGGGTCGATGCGCTTAACGTGCTCAGTAAAAATCATATTGATATCGTACTCAGCGACGTCAACATGCCGAACATGGACGGCTATCGCCTGACGCAGCGCATTCGCCAGTTGGGGCTGACGCTGCCGGTGATTGGCGTGACGGCAAACGCGCTGGCGGAAGAGAAGCAGCGCTGCCTGGAGTCGGGTATGGACAGCTGTTTGTCTAAACCGGTGACCCTTGATGTGATTAAACAGACTTTGGCGGTTTATGCCGCCCGGGTGCGAAGTACACGCGATGTTTCATGAATCAAGGCTATAAAAAAAGCCCCGCATCAAGATGCGGGGCTTTTTTTCGGACGGTGACGAAGATTACTCTTTGTCCGCCGGCGTCAGGCTCACTGAAGACAGGTAGTTCAGCAAAGCAATGTCGTTTTCCACGCCCAGTTTCATCATCGCTGATTTCTTTTGGCTACTGATGGTTTTGATGCTGCGGTTCAGCTTGCGGGCAATCTCAGTCACCAGGAAGCCTTCTGCAAACAGGCGGAGGACTTCACTTTCTTTCGGCGAAAGGCGTTTATCGCCATAGCCACCTGCGCTGATTTTTTCCAGCAGGCGGGAAACGCTCTCTGGGGTAAATTTCTTGCCTTTCTGCAGCGCGGCCAGGGCTTTTGGCAGATCGGTTGGTGCGCCTTGTTTCAACACAATCCCTTCAATGTCCAGATCCAGAACCGCGCTAAGGATGGCCGGGTTGTTGTTCATGGTCAGCACGATGATCGACAGGTTAGGGAAGTGGCGCTTGATATATTTAATCAGCGTGATGCCGTCACCGTATTTGTCGCCAGGCATGGACAGATCGGTTATCAGAACGTTGGCTTCAAGCTTTGGTAAGTTATTGATAAGTGCAGTGGAGTCTTCGAATTCACCGACAACATTCACCCATTCGATCTGCTCAAGAGATTTGCGAATACCGAACAGAACAATCGGATGGTCGTCAGCAATAATTACGTTCATGTTGTTCATGTAATAGGCTACCTTGCTACAGCAGACTTTTGACGTAAGCATCAATGTCGCTGATATATTTTTGTATGTTTGAAGCATCACTTTCACGAATGTGATGCTCCAACGTTTCACATAACTGTTTGCCGGGCACCAGATTCAGCATCGCAAACACGCCCTTCAGGCGGTGCGCAGTCTGAGCCAAAGCGGCAAAGTCGCCCGCTGCAGATTCAGTATACAGTCTGGTGACATCTTCCGGTACCGTGTCGACAAACAGCGCGTAATAACCGCTGGCGTGCAGCTGAGCGTTTTCGTCGCCGCCCAGAGGCGAATCAGGTGTGTCTTCTTCCGCCAGCTGGTTTTCAATCAGCTGCAGGACGGCGTCCTGCATCGCGTTGCTGATATTAAAGTTTACCCGGAACTGGCCAGGTGCAATCTTCCGCATCCCGTTTTCATCATCGCTTAAAAGCAAGCCCGAAGCAGTAAGATTAGACGGATTATCAGTGAGGAAGATATCAAAGTCTTGACTCGCGAGTCTTTCGTCCGGGGAAATGCAGTTCGCGCCCCAGTTTTCCAGCATGCGGGTCACAATCGTCCGCACCTCGTTGGAGGTGATATCCAGCATGGCCACAACGTCATCCAGCAGCTTCTCGTCCTGCGAGTCTGCCTGCGGCTCAGCGGTCATTCTGATGTGTAAATTATAGCGTGTGCCAATGTCCGGGCGCGTTTTGATGTTCAGGTGCCCGCCAAGCTTACGCGCAAGGCGATCGCAGAGATAGAATGCCAGCCCGTTGGCCTGTCCATAGCGGTCTTCGCTGGTTTCGTTGAGGAACGGGAAATGCAGATTATCGATTTCACCGCCACCAATGCCGTTGCCGGTATCCAGCACGCGGAACAGTAAGCGATCTGGCCCCGCCTCTTCCTCACTAATATCAAGCGTGATCTTGCCAATTTGCGTAGTGGTCACGGAATAGTGCAGCAGCAGTTCGAGGATCTTACGCAGGACGTCTTTGTCGCCGTGACGTTTTTCATCGGCCGGCAGATTGTTATTGATGAGCAGCTGTAACCCTTTACGTTTGATAATCGGCAGCATCGACAGGGCAACTTCATCAATCAGGGACTGAATAGAAAACTCGCTGGCGCTGGTTTTCCAGCTGTCGGTTTCCAGCATATTGAGGAGCTGGATCTCATCGACCAACCGGACAATGGTTTGGGCGTCGTTCGCCAGCTGCAGATGTTTGCTGTCGTGAATTTCTGCGGCATGTTCCGCCAGTTGCTTCACCGGAAGCTGCAGAGCTTCGCCAATATGCTGCATAAAGGCAGCCCGGCCTTGCTGGTTTTTCTCATAAAGGCGCTGAGCCTGTTTGAGCTTCTTGTTCACCAGAATTTCACGATCCTGGTCCCGGATAACAAAAATCTGCGTGCGCGGGGCTATCTGGCTGCGGAACTGACGAATCTCATACAGCTCGTTGTTGACCGTGGCCTGGATGACCCCCTGGTGCTGATCCGCCATCGAAATAATGTTTTGCAAATTCAGGTGGGGGAGCAGGTGATCGGCAATTTTATTGCTTATCACGGTACGGTTAGCGTCGAGGTCATGTACCAGCAGCCCAAGGGGAAGGATCGCGACAATCTCTTCATTCAGCGCCCGCAGTATTTGCAGCTCGCCATTCCCCGGATTGCTTTCGGCCTGGCGCTGGGGCTGCTGGCGGAAGGTAGCAAAGCCAAAAACGGCCAATCCGAGCAGCGCTATATTCAGCAGCAGCGGCAGCAGAATATTTTGCAGCGTGTCCATCATCAGCGTCCCAAACGGCACTTGCCACACCAACTGGAGCTGCGTTGTTGCTACTGGCGCGGTGATTTCAATACGAGCGCTGTTAAAATTAATGCTGACGCTGTCCGGATCGTCCTTATCCGCTGCCGTCGCCGCTGTTGCCCGCTGGTGCTCGTCAGGATCCAGTTGGAAGCTGTCCAGTGACATGGTCGGCGGGATGAGATCGTTAATCGGCAGATCGAATGCGACCACGGTTGCCAGATGCCCTGGCTGGTTAAACGTGGTTCTCAGCGTGAAATAATGGCCGTTTTGCCAGTTAAGCTTGCGCAGAGGTGAGAAACTTTCCCGTTCGTCGAGGGCATTCGCCTGCTGCAACATCTCTGCACGGCGAGAATCCACGATAGTACCAACGCCGGAATCTTTAAACCCGGAAGAAAGATCTTTGAGCGGCAGCGTTGAGACCAGAATCATGCTGTTGTCCTGGCCATTGAGATAGTACATCGACCATGGGCTACTTTCGGCCCCCCACAGCGTGTCCAGATAGCCGGATATCCGCTGCGTCATTTCCAGCGTAGAACTGTCATGGGAGCCAAAAATTAGCGCTTCGGTTTTGCTGCGCGGTTTGTCGAGGTAATAGACGTCCTGGCGCAGACGAGTTTCCTGCAGGTTTTCACCCGAGGCTGCCGGGGCTGTCGCGATGTTGTCGTAGATTTGCCATGTGGCGTAACGGTAGGTTTCTACCCGCTTATGCAGAGCATGGGTGATGTCGACAATCTGGTAGCTTTTATCCTTTAGCCAGGCATTGACGGCGCTTTGTACCAGGACGCCCATCGAAACAAGCAGGACAATGATCAGCAGCAGAAAGAAGCGGGTAATGTTGCCGGGGAACAGTGAGAACTTATTTAGCGATGTATTTTCAGACTGGCTCATTGTATGTATGCAACCCGGCGAAGCCTCGCCAATCCTGGATGATAGATAGCTCAACTGTTTTAGTGAGCCGTTTCGCCTTAGCGTTTTAGCGCTTGCAGATGCTAAGAATACCTCTATATGGCGGTGCCGTCAGCAATCTGACGCAGTATAGGGGGTTCTCAGATTTTTTTCAGGTGACTGATTATTAGGAAAAATCCTTAAATAAGGATTTGCGTTAAGTCTTGCGGGCAATTTGTACAGTTGAAGAGGATTTGTACAAATATTGATTTCTGACATGTTAGCTGCGATAAATATATTTCTTTAAGAAAAATCCGCATTCGCCATGAAATATGGAGAAAAAAAGAAGATTGATTAATTAACAGGCATTACAAATTGTATCGGTAGCACAGGAATATTAAAGTTGTGTAAAGAAAGGCAAAAAAAAACCGGATGCAAGCATCCGGTGCTAATAGGGGTAAACGGACATTCAGATTCGAATGACGGTAATAAATAAAGTTAATGATGATAGCGAGTATGATTTTATCGTCTAAATTAAGAAAAAAATTATCATTCAGTGCTACTTTTTTGTTTTGCTTGTAAGTAATTGATTTTTATTGATTGTTATTATTTTTTGATTATTGATGCTTATATTTTTAGCTATTCGTGCTAAAAAAAGTTCCCTCATATTTACATTTTGATACATCTATGTCGATAAATGAAACATCTATATAGTTTTAGTATCATATTCTTATTGGATTATTCTGTATTTGTTTTGGACAATGAATTTGCCGACTGATTAGAGGGTTAATCAGCAAGCAGTGGTAAATAAAATAAGGCATATAACAGAGGGTTAATAAGATGAAAGTTAAAGCACTATCCCTTCTGGTACCGGCTCTGCTGGTAGCAGGCGCTGCAAATGCAGCCGAAATTTACAACAAAGACGGCAATAAATTGGACCTGTACGGTAAAGTTGATGGTCTGCACTATTTCTCCAATGATAAAAGCGCTGACGGCGACCAGACCTACGTTCGTTTCGGCTTCAAAGGTGAAACTCAGATCAACGACCAGCTGACCGGCTACGGTCAGTGGGAATACAACGTACAGGCGAACAACACTGAAAACTCCAGCAATCAGTCCTGGACTCGTCTGGGCTTCGCTGGTCTGAAGTTTGGTCAGGCTGGTTCTTTCGACTACGGTCGTAACTACGGCGTTGTTTACGATGTAACTTCCTGGACCGACGTTCTGCCAGAATTCGGTGGCGATACCTACGGTTCTGACAACTTCATGCAGTCTCGTGCAAACGGCGTTGCAACCTACCGTAACACCGACTTCTTCGGTCTGGTTGATGGCCTGAACTTTGCTCTGCAGTATCAGGGTAAAAACGGCAGCGCCAGCGGTGAAGGTCAAACCAACAATGGCCGCGGCCTGTTGCGTCAAAATGGTGACGGTTTCGGCGGTTCTCTGACCTATGCACTGGGTGAAGGTTTCAGCCTGGGTTCAGCAATTTCCAGCTCTAAGCGTACTACCGATCAGAACGCTGCTGGCGTGCTGGGTCACGGTGACGATGCAACCACCTACACCGGCGGCCTGAAATACGACGCGAACAACATCTATCTGGCAACCCAGTACACCCAGACCTACAACGCAACTCGCGCTGGCAGCCTGGGCTTTGCTAACAAAGCACAGAACTTCGAAGTTGTAGCTCAGTACCAGTTCGACTTTGGTCTGCGTCCATCCGTGGCTTACCTGCAGTCTAAAGGCAAAGACCTGGAAAACGGCTACGGCGACCAGGATCTGCTGAAATATGTTGATGTGGGTGCGACTTACTACTTCAACAAAAACATGTCCACCTACGTTGACTACAAAATCAACCTGCTGGACAAAAATACCTTCACTCAGGCAGCGGGCATCGGTACCGATGACATTGTGGGTGTAGGCCTGGTTTACCAGTTCTAATTCTGTTAAAGCAGATAAAGGCGCCGCAAGGCGCCTTTTTTCTATCTCAGGCTATCTGGTGACAGAAAAATACCCAATTGCCCGTTAAAAAACGGGAAAATCAATTCATTGATTTTCAGCTGATAACCACACAGAGAGAAAAACCACGCTTTTCCCTCTTTGTCAGCAACCACTAAAGGCGCCGCAGGGCGCTTTTTTATGTCTCAAACCTCAATGACCCGCCGCTGACCGCCCCTTCATGACGTATTTGCTGTACCCTGAGTCTCCCAAAACTGGAGAATGACACCATGGATTCACGCATTATTCGTCACGGCTGGCTCGCCGTAGCTCTTTTTGCTCTGTCAGCTTGTGATAACGCACAACCTGACGCCACAAAGGCCCTGGTGCTCGAAGGTAAAACCATGGGGACTTACTGGCGCGTGAGCCTGGCTGATGTCGATGATGCGCAGAAAGCCTCTTTGCAGAAAAAAATTCAGAACCAGCTCGATGCCGACGATCGACTGATGTCGACCTGGAAAAAAGACTCGGCGCTTTCCCTGTTTAACCAGTCCACCAGTACTGAGCCGTATCCGGTGAGTGAGGCGATGAGTGATATTGTCACTATGTCACTGCGCATTGGCGCGAAAACCAACGGGGCGATGGATATTACTGTCGGGCCGTTGGTCAACCTGTGGGGCTTCGGGCCAGATAAACAGCCGCTGCACACGCCCAATCAGGCGCAAATCGATGCGGCAAAAGCCTTAACCGGCTTGCAGCACCTCAAGGTGGTCAATGCTGCCGGCAAGCAGTGGTTACAAAAGGATCTGCCCGGGTTGTATGTTGACTTGTCCACGATCGGTGAAGGTTACGCCGCCGATCATCTCGCGCGCCTGATGGAGCAAAATGGCATTAGCCGCTATCTCGTTTCTGTCGGTGGGGCTGTTACCACTCGCGGCACTAATCCGGCGGGGAAAGCCTGGCGCGTGGCTATTCAGAAACCCACCGACCGCGAAAATGCCGTGCAGGCGATGGTTGATGTCAACGGCCACGGCATCAGCACTTCAGGCAGTTACCGCAACTATTACGAGCTGGACGGCAAGCGTATTTCCCACATTATTAACCCGCAGACCGGGCGGCCTATCGAGCACAAGTTAGTTTCCGCCACCGTTATCGCGCCCACGGCGATGGAAGCAGATGGCTGGGACACCGGGCTGATGGTTCTGGGGGAAGAAAAGGCCAAACAGGTTGCTGAGAAAGAAGGCCTGGCCGTTTACCTTATCAGCAAAGAAGGGGACGGCTTCCGAAGCTGGATGTCGCCGCAGTTCAAAACCTTCCTGCTTGACGAAAAAAATTAAAAAGCAAGAACCCGAGTTTTTCATCCTGCCCCGGCTGCCATGATGGTATCGTTAAGTTAAGCATGAGGTTGTGATGATGAAACAGACTAACGGGTATATCACAGAGCAGCAGCGCTGGCAGGCGGTGGAGCAGCGCGATGCACAGGCTGACGGGCAATTCGTGTTTGCCGTCAAAACAACCGGTATTTTCTGCCGGCCCTCCTGCAGCGCCCGCCGCCCGCTACGTGAAAATACGGCCTTCTACGGCACGCCTGAAGAGGCGCTTGCGGCGGGGTTTCGCTCCTGCAAGCGTTGCCAGCCGGACAAGCTTGCCCCCGAGCTTCAGCGAGTGGCGCGCATTGAAGAGGCTTGCCGGATTATTGAAGCCAGTGAGACCCCCCTCACACTCGATGAACTAGCCGGGCGGGTTGCCATGAGCAGCTTTCACTTCCATCGACTCTTTAAAAGTGTGACGGGCCTGACGCCAAACGAATGGCAAAAAGCGCACCGCGCCCGCCGGTTGCGTCAGGGGCTCTCGCAGGGGAAAGGGGTAACAAACGCCATTTTAGATGCGGGTTTTCAGTCAGGGAGCGCGTATTACCACCAGGCCGATGCGGCTTTGGGCATGACGGCAAGCCAGTACCGTAAAGGTGGGGCTCGGGCTCATGTGCAATTTGTGGTCGGTACCTGCCAGCTAGGTGAGTTTTTGGTGGCGGAAAGCGAGCGCGGTATTTGCGCGATTTTATTGGGTGAGAACGCCGAAACCCTCATTGGGGAGCTGGAAACTGAGTTTCCCTCTTCACATCTTACGCCGGGAGATGAGGCCTTTGCCTCGCGCGTGGCGCTGGTGATTAGCTTTATCGAAGCGCCCTCGGCAGAATTTGCGCTGCCGCTGGATATTCGCGGGACGGCATTTCAGCAACAGGTGTGGCAGGCGTTACGAGCCGTTCCGCCTGGGTCTACTGTTAGCTATAGCGAACTGGCAGCACGTATCGGCAAGCCCGCCGCCGTGCGTGCCGTGGCCGGTGCCTGCGCGGCCAACACGCTTGCGGTCGCTATTCCCTGTCACCGGGTGATCCGCAGCGATGGGGGACTGTCCGGCTATCGCTGGGGCGTAGAGCGTAAGCGTCAGCTGCTGGAAAATGAAACGAGAAGGCTGGAAGAATAATGCTGGATTTGTTTGCTGATGACGCCCCATGGGAGGAGCCGCTTGCTGCCGGGGCGACTATCCTGCGGCGCTTTGCGCGGGAGGAGGCCGCCGCGCTGATGGCAGGTGTTCTGCAGGTTTCTCAGCAGGCGCCTTTCCGCCATATGGTGACGCCCGGCGGGCACACCATGTCGGTGGCAATGACCAACTGCGGGGCGTTAGGCTGGAGCACCAACCAGCATGGTTACCTCTACTCGCCTCAGGATCCGCTGACCGGGCAGCGCTGGCCGCTGATTCCTGAGGTATTTCAGTCCATTTGTCATCGGGCCTCAATGGCGGCGGGTTACCAGGATTTTGAACCTGACGCCTGCCTGATCAACCGCTACGCCGCAGGCACAAAGCTCTCTCTGCACCAGGATAAGGATGAGCCGAATCTGCACCAGCCCATTGTTTCTGTCTCGCTGGGTTTACCGGCAATTTTTCAGTTTGGCGGCCTGCAGCGCGGAGATCCCTTACTGCGGGTCATGCTGGAGCATGGTGACGTTGTGGTATGGGGGGGCGCGTCACGGCTTTTTTATCACGGCATTCTGCCTCTCAAACCCGGTTTCCATCCTCTCACCGATCAATTCCGCTACAACCTGACCTTTCGCCGTGCCTCGTAAGGTAAATAAAAATAAGAATTATTCTTGATGTGGGCGGCGAGCCGTTTAAACTGCTCGCTGTTTTATTTTGCAGGTAGGGAATAATGGAGCTACTTCGTGTGGTTTATCGCCAGTACCGCTGGCCTTTTCTTATGGTCATGGCGTTAAGCCTGGCAAGTGCGGCGCTGGGCATCGGCCTGATCGCGTTCATTAACCAGCGTCTGATTGAAACCCCCGACCTTACCCTGGCGGTTTTGCCAGAGTTTCTGGGGTTGCTCCTGTTATTGATGGCGGTGACGCTTGGCTCACAGTTGGCACTTACCACTCTCGGGCACCATTTTGTTTTTCGCCTGCGCAGCGAGTTTATCAAACGCCTGATGGACACCGACGTTGAGCGAGTAGAGCAGTTGGGGAGCTCGGCACTGCTGGCCGGCTTAACCAGCGACGTGCGCAATATTACGATTGCCTTCGTGCGTCTGCCGGAGCTAGTGCAGGGGATTATTCTGGCTATTGGCTCTGCGGCTTATCTCGCCTGGCTGTCGCCCAAAATGCTGGGCGTGACCACAGTATGGCTGGTGATCACCATTGTGGGCGGTTATCTGCTGGTGGCGCGGGTATACAAGCATATGGCCCAGCTTCGTGAAATCGAAGACAAGCTCTACCACGATTATCAAACCGTTATCGAAGGGCGCAAGGAACTTGCCCTGAACCGCGAACGTGCGGAGCGAATTTACGAAGACACCTACACGCCTCACGCCGCCGACTATCGAAACAATATTATCCGCGCAGATACTTATCACCTCAGCGCCGTAAACTGGTCAAACATCATGATGCTGGGCGCGATTGGCCTGGTGTTCTATATGGCCAACAGCCTGGGCTGGTCGGATACCAACGTGGCGGCAACGTTTTCTTTAACGCTGCTATTCCTGCGCACGCCGCTCCTTTCCGCCGTGGGGGCGTTACCGACGTTGTTAAGCGCCCAGGTTGCCTTCAATAAACTGAACAAGTTTCAGCTTGCCCCTTACGAAGCCGCATTTCCCCGTTCGACGGCTGCGGGAAACTGGCAGCAGCTTGAAATGCGCGACGTGGTGTTTCAGTACGGGGATAATATCTTCAGCGTTGGCCCGCTGAACCTCACTATCAAGCGCGGGGAGCTGCTGTTTCTGATTGGCGGTAACGGCAGCGGAAAATCCACTCTGGCCATGCTGCTGACGGGGCTGTATCAGCCCGTCAGCGGGGCGATTTATCTTGATGGTCAACGCATAGAGACGCAGGTGCAGGATGACTATCGCAAGCTGTTTTCCGCGGTGTTCACCGATGTCTGGCTGTTCGATCGTCTGTTAGGGCCACAGGGCAAACCGGCTAATCCTGAGCTGATCAATAGCTGGCTCGATCGTCTGAAAATGAGCAGTAAGCTGGAGCTGGACAACGGTACCATTCTCAACCTCAAGCTTTCGAAGGGGCAGCGCAAGCGCGTAGCCCTGTTGCTGGCGATAGCGGAAGAGCGCGATATCATTCTGCTGGACGAATGGGCCGCAGACCAGGACCCTCATTTCCGCCGCGAGTTCTACCAGGTGTTGCTGCCGTTAATGCAGCAAATGGGGAAGACGGTATTTGCCATCAGCCACGACGACCACTACTTTATTCACGCTGACCGGCTTTTGGAAATGCGACAAGGCAAGCTTAGCGAGTTGACCGGCGATGAGCGGGTGCAAGCCTCGCGCGATGCTGTGGCACGAACGGGTCATTAAGTCAGTGCCGCCTAAACAAAGTAAAAAAACCAGCCAATTAAGGCTGGTTTTTTGTTTTCTTCATCCCGTCAGGCTATAAACTAACTCGTCATTTCCAGGGAACTGCTTATTTATGACCGCCATTCAGAAGTACAGCACCAAAGAGCGTGACCAGGATCGGGCACGCATCCTGCAGATTCTGTTGACCAACAAAGCCGTCGCCAGCGGTATTCTGGCCAAAGAGCCTTTCGCGGAAACGCAAAGCGCCGAGCAGGATATCGCCGAGATAGTGACGCTGGTTGGGCGACTGCCCGCGCCGGATCTCGCCGATGTCCTGGAAGCCTTGCCAACGGAAGAGCGTTTGGCGCTATGGAGCCTCGTCACCGAAGACCGACGCGGTAGCGTGCTGGTTGAGGCTTCAGAGACTGTCTGGGATGACCTGATTGAGGATATGAGCGACAAAGCGCTGCTCAACGCGCTGCGCCCGCTGGATATTGACGATCAGATCTACCTGGCACAGTACCTGCCCCGAGACCTGGTAGGGCGCCTGCTGGCGACGCTGCCGCAGAATGAGCGGACGCAAGTTCGCCAGATCCTGCATTATGACAAGCACAGCGTTGGTGCGATCATGGATTTTGAAGTGATCACCGTGCGCCCGGTCGTCACTCTTGCCGTTGTGCAGCGTTATCTTCGTATTCGCGGCAAAGTGCCGCAGAACACCGATAAACTGTTTGTCACCAGCCGGGATAAAACGCTGCTGGGCGAGCTGGATCTCACGGCGATTCTACTGCATTCCCCGCAGACGCCGGTGCTGAAGGTGATGGACGACAACCCCACCTGCTTTGCGCCGGAAGATCATGACGAACAAGCGGCGCGTACCTTTGAACGTGATGACTTGATCAGCGCCGCTGTGATTGACAGTACCGGTAAGCTGATGGGGCGCTTAACCGTCGATGAAATTGTCGATGTGGTGTACGAGGAAACCGATAACGATCTGCGTCGTATGGGGGGCCTGAGTACTGAAGAGGACGTATTCGCGCCAGTCAGCAAAGCCGTACGTACCCGCTGGGCCTGGCTTGCCATTAACCTCTGTACGGCTTTCGTGGCCTCGCGCGTTATTGGATTATTTGAACATACTATTTCTCAACTGGTGGCTCTGGCATCGCTGATGCCCATCGTGGCGGGCATTGGCGGTAACACCGGTAACCAGACGATCACGATGATTGTCCGTGCGCTGGCGCTGCAGCATATTCAGGCGGGTAACATATCCTTCCTGATGCTGCGTGAGCTTGGTGTGGCGTTGATCAACGGGCTGGTCTGGGGCGGTGTGATGGGAGGGATCACCTGGCTGTTGTATAACGACGCGGCGATGGGCGGCGTAATGACGCTGGCGATGATTCTGAATCTTCTGGTCGCGGCGCTGATGGGCGTGGTGATTCCGATGACCATGACCAAGCTGGGCAAAGATCCTGCCGTTGGTTCAAGCGTGATGATCACGGCGATAACGGATACCGGCGGATTCTTTATCTTCCTGGGGCTGGCTACGCTGTTCCTGTTGTAAGGCTCCGCACAAAGCCGCCAACTCCGGCGGCTTTACTTTAGACTCTCCTGGCAAAATTCAGGCGTAAAAAAACCAGCCGTAAGAGGCTGGTTTTTCATGTTTATTTGGTCGGCACGAGAGGATTTGAACCTCCGACCCCCGACACCCCATGACGGTGCGCTACCAGGCTGCGCTACGTGCCGACGCAGGAGAATAATAGTACATTTTTCCGCGTTGATTGCAAGGAAACCTGAGGCTAACTGTCTTATAAATAAACAATTAGTTAGCGATAAAGCGCTTCTCGTCGGTCAGAACCTGCAGCAGCAAATCAAGCTGCGGCTTAGTTTCATTGATCCGTTTGCCCTGCAGATCGTACATCCGATAGTGGCCATTGTTATTGAGCACCAGCGTCATCTCGGGCGTTGTCACGGCCAGAGTCTGATTGTCTGCGCCAATTACCCAATTATTACGACGCGTCGCGGCAAACAAATCTTCGCCCTGGGAATACTCATTGGCCGCCGTTTTAACGTGCAACAGGCGCTGCATCAGGGTAGTCATCACATCCTGATGATCGGTGAGCTTGGTGATGGTCTGCGCCGGCGTTCCCGGCCAGTGGATCACCAGCGGAACCTGAATGCGTGCGCGTGACCAGGCAAAAGAGTCCCGCTGATCGCCGAGCGGAATACCGTGGCCTGCGGTAATAATCACGACTGTGTTTTTCAGTTTGCCAGCAGCTTCCAGCGCATCCAGTACGCGTTTAATCTGCTCATCAACGTTACCGGCTGCGCGGGAATAGCGTTGCTCAAAGCCCTGTTGGTTACCGTTGTCGTCGATACTGGTGCCGTTAAAGGCGACCCACGAGAACCAACGATTGTCATCAGAAGCGTACTGTTCAAGCCAGCTAATCCACTGTGTGGTCGTCTGGCTGTCAGTTTGGTTTTTAGCCGGACGCAGCGAGAAATCAGAGAGCAGAGCCTGGCGGTACATTGCCGAGTTAAAACCGTCGGATGCGAACAGGCCAAGCTGATATCCCTGCTGATTTAAACCGGTAATCAGCGCGGCAGGGGTGCGGTTTGAAAGCACGCCGTCCATATAGGCAGGGGAGATGCCGTAGAACAGACCGAAGATGCCGCTGTCGGTGTTGTTCCCGGAGCTCATGTGCTGAGTAAAGCGGATATTGTCGGCGGCAAATGCCTTCAGTGCCGGCATATCTTTGCTCACGCTCCCGGCATTCAGCCCGTCAACGGTAATGAGCAGGACATTATTCCCAAGGCCCATATCACGGAATTGCAGGTTGCTCAGCGGGTACTGAACCGACAGCGCTTCCGGGCTGCCTTGCTCAACCAGCCGACGCTGATACTCCTGGGCATCCAGCAGGCCGTGTTTTTCAAGGAAGCGGCGAGCCGTCATCGGATACGAAAGCGGCAGATTCGCCCGCTGCATAGTAATGGGGCGATAGAAGTTAGCATCCGCCCAAATGTACATCAGGTGGCTGCTAAAGAAGGAGATAAAGAACAGAATCACTAAAGGACGCGCGTATTGCCGACGACGCCCAAGGCTGCGCAGTTTCTGCCAGCTCCACGTCGCAAACAGCATCTCAATAAGCAAAATAACCGGCACGCTGATAAACATCAGTTGCCAGTCGCGGGCCATCTCCCCCTGGTCGGGGTTAATCACCAGTTCCCAGACGGTGGGATTCAGGTGGAGGTGGAAACGCGTGAAAACTTCGCTGTCTATCAGCAGCAGCGTCATGCCCGCCGTCGCCAGGGCCGCACTGATGAAGCGCAGCAGGCGCTGCGACATGACGATAAATGTCAGCGGAAATATAAGCAGTAAATAGGCAGCAAATACCAAAAAACTGAAGTGCCCAACGACGCTCAGCCAGGAATAAACCCGCCCTGTCAGCGTCGTTGGCCAGTCGGCGATAAACAGATAGCGGCTACCCAGCAGCATGGCCAGCAGGATATTAAACAGGGCGAACCAGTGTCCCCAACTGACCATCTGGGAAACTTTTTCGCGGTAGCGCTGACGGTTAGTCACCATAACTTGTTACGATAGTTCCTTAGTGGGCTTTATCTTCGCTCACTGAAGCTTGAAGCGCCTCAGCAAAGGAGCGAGCCAAAGGACGACGCTGAGCGGACGCCACGTCGGTGTTTATCAGATTGGTGACCATATTTCCCAATACCATCAGGGAAAGATCGGTAGGCGCGTGGTGTTTTTCCAGCACGGCTGCCAGTTCGGTCAGCATCGCTTCAACTTGTTCGTCACTGTAGCGGGATGTTTGTGGCATAAATTAAAAATCATTCGTATTCGGGAAAGGGCATTATCTTACCGTAGCAGGGACGATTTTTCCGCTTTTTTATCACGACTTGCGTCCCGGTAGCGGCAGTGGTTGAATACCGCCCGGTCTTAAAGGAGAGTTTAACATGAGTCTGGATATCAACCAGATTGCCCTGCATCAACTGATTAAGCGCGATGAGCAGACGCTGGACGTCGTGCTGCGCGACTCGCTGCTGGCAACTGACGGTGCCGTCGAAGAGATGATGGCGGAACTGCATCGCGTATATAGCGCTAAAAATAAAGCTTACGGCCTGTTCAGCGAAGAGAGCGAACTGGCTGAAGCGCTTCGTCTGCAGCGTAATGGCGATGAAGATTTTCTTGCCTTTACCCGTGCGGCGACCGGTCGCCTTCGCGATGAACTGGCAAAATACCCGTTTGCCGACGGCGGTATCGTGCTGTTCTGCCATTATCGTTACCTGGCGGTCGAATATCTGCTGGTGGCGGTGCTGAATAATCTGAGCAGCATGCGCGTTAACGAAGAGCTGGATATCAGCGCGACCCACTACCTCGATATCAACCACGCGGACATCGTGGCGCGTATTGATTTGACCGAATGGGAAACCAACCCGGAATCTACCCGCTACCTGACCTTCCTGAAGGGCAGAGTAGGGCGCAAAGTGGCCGACTTCTTTATGGACTTCCTGGGCGCCAGCGAAGGGTTGAATGCCAAAGCGCAAAATAAAGGTTTGCTGCAGGCGCTGGATGACTTCACTCACGAAGCTCAACTGGACAAAAACGAACGCCAGGCGGCGCGACAGCAGGTTTACGCTTACTGCAATGAACAGCTTCAGGCGGGGGAGGAGATAGAACTCTCTTCTCTGGCGGATGAACTGCCGTGGGCGGTAGACGATAAAAACTTCCAGCAGTTCACCGCTGAGAAAGGCTATGAGCTGGAAGAGAGCTTCCCGGCCGATCGCGGCACGCTGCGCCAGCTGACGAAATACGCCGGTAGCGGCGGCGGGCTGACGATTAACTTCGACGCCATGCTGCTGGGCGAACGTATTTTCTGGGATCCGGCCACCGACACCTTAACTATTAAAGGGACACCGCCGAATCTGCGCGATCAGCTTCAGCGCCGTACCTCAGGCAAATAACCTGCTAACACGGCCCGTGTTTTCAGCCGGGCCGTATCAAAATGCTAACGTTTACGGCGAAACCGTAGGGGAAGTATTCGGGATGTACTCTGGTTCCGGACCTTCGCTTTCGGGCAGGCGCTGCAAATGGCGGATCTCCAGCTTTTGCCCCATCCAGACTGCGTGATCGGTATGATCGGCCCTGGGCTGCCCGGTGTTGGGATGCAGCAGCACGGTTAACCCACAGCGGTTCAGCATCAGCCACGGCGCAAATCGCGCAAACTCCTCCGGCATAAAAGCGACCTGGTACATCGGCAGCGCATGAGGGCCAACGGGTACATCGTGCCAGCGCCCGAGAAGTACTGAAAAACGCAGCGCAATCTCTGCCCGGATCCGCTCGGCAATCAGCCTTTGCTGAGGCGTCTCGAAATAGATATGGGCGTGGTAGCTTTGTATCGTCCTGATAGCCTGGATATCCTTCTCTACGGCGGGTATCAACGATGCACCCGCAGGGATTTTTTCAACCATGGAATTTGTCTCTTTTGGCCAGGCGTGGCGTCGGGAATGCTTATATAACAAAAAACCCCGCCGAAGCGGGGTTTTTTTCGAACTTAACTCGCGATTATGCGCGAACGAAGTCGATGTGAGTCAGTTTTGGCTTGAACGGGTGACGCTGAACAGCCTGAACTTTCACTTTTACTTCTTTACCGTCGATAGACAGGGTCAGAACTTCTTCGTAGAAACCAGGTTTAGCCTGCTGGTTCATTACGGAGTCGTGATCCAGTTCGATGGATACAGGAGCTTCCGCGCCACCATAAACGATAGCCGGGAATTTGTTTGCTGCACGCAGGCGGCGGCTCGCACCCTTGCCATGCTCTTTACGTTCTACTGCATTGATAGTAAACATTGACTGTTTCTCTTTAAATAAGCCTGCTACAGGCGACCCAGCAGCAGGTAAAGTTTTCTGCTTTGCGGATGCAAAAGCGGGCGGCATTATAGCCGTATCTGACTCTGTCGGCAATGAAAAGTACCGGCTAACCCCGTAATTCATTGGCCCGGCGGAAGCGCCCCTGGTAGTCGAAAACCTTTTCACGCACGTTCCAGAACTGGCCATTTTTACGGGCTACCACAAAATCTGGGTGGCGTAGCAGCGGCTGTTGAGCCACAACATCGGCAACGGTAATCCAGCGTAACGGCACGCCGGGCGCCCGGGAGTGTGGGCGAATAAAAAGCTGTTCGAACGCCATACGCTGGGCCGGCGTCTGGAGACGGAAGCGCTCGCTAACGTCTGCCCCATCTTCGTCGTAATAGGTGATTTTTAACCAGTCGCCTTTTGCGTCTGCGCCGGACTGTAGCGTCATGCCGCTGCAGCGCAGCACCAGCGCATCTTTCAGCTTCAGCGCAGCCTTAAGCATATCGTCCGGATCCACCAGGACGTGATCGCACTGATGGCAGCGGCGGGCGGCGATATCATTTTCAGCATTACAGTTCGGGCAGTTTTTGAAGCGGAAGCGGTAGTCGCACTGCTCGCGCAGGCCATCGTCGTCTTCAAACCAGCCCTGGCAGCGGCGGCCAAAGTGTTCAATCACCTTGCCGTCCGCCGTGGTTTTTCCCCAGAACGTATTGGCAAAACCGCAGGAAGGGCAAAAAACCTGCACCGGCACGTTATCGCTCTTCCCTTTGGCGCTGCCCACTTCCGGCGTGAATAAGTCGTGCGGGTTTCCGGCATAGTCGAGAATCAAGCAGTCTTTTTTCCCCGGTGAGAGTCGCAGGCCGCGGCCAACGATTTGTTGGTAAAGGCTAACGGACTCTGTAGGGCGCAGAATGGCTATCAGATCAACGTGCGGCGCGTCAAAACCGGTGGTCAGTACCGCAACGTTTACCAAAAAGCGGAACTGCTGATTTTTGAAAGCATCGATGAGCGTGTCGCGCACGGAGCCTGGCGTGTCGGCAGTAATCAGGGCCGCATCGCTGGCGGGCAGGAGGGCGGTTATCTCTTTCGCGTGCTCTACCGTGGCGGCAAAGATCATCACGCCGCGCCGGTCTGCGGCAAACTCGACTATCTGGCTGATGATGTGGGGGGTGATGCGTTTTTGTTGTTTCAGCTCGCGGTTAAGATCCGCCTCGCTAAACAGCCCGTTGGACTGCGCCTGCAGACGGCTGAAATCGTACTGCACCACCGGCATATCCAGCCTTTCCGGTGGCGTCAGGTAACCATGTTTAATCATATAGCGCAGCGGCAGCTCGTAAATGCAGTCGCGAAACAGCGCTTTTTCATCGCCGCGAACCATGCCGTGGTAATGAAACTGATAAATCCAGCCTTTGCCGAGGCGGAAGGGCGTAGCGGTCAGCCCCAGCAGTCGCAGCCTGGGATTATTGCCTCGCAGATGCGCCAGGATTTGCTGATACTGACTTTCGTCGCTGTCGCCGATGCGGTGGCACTCATCGACAATCAGCAGGGAAAATTCACCGTGAAAATGTTCGAGATTGCGGGCAACGGATTGAACGCTGCCAAACACCACTTTGCCCTGACTTTCTTTGCGCTGCAGGCCAGCGGCGAAAATATCCGCTTCCAGTCCGAGGGAGACATACTTCGCATGGTTTTGCGCCACAAGTTCTTTCACATGGGCCAGCACCAGCACGCGTCCGCGAGCCACTCTTGCCAGCTCCGCAATCACCAGGCTTTTACCCGCCCCGGTAGGTAAAACGATGACGGCAGGTTCAGGGTGCGTGCGGAAGTAGCTGAGGGTGGCATCCACCGCTTCTTGCTGGTATGGGCGTAACGTAAAAGACATGGCAGGGCGGTTTTACAACCTTGTTATCAAATGACTGCAACGATTATGCCATAAAGCACGGTTTTACCTTGAGAGAGTTTTTGATGTCGCTATACTGGCAAACTAATTATCAGGCAAACCAATTTTCACCTGAATTTGGGCTTCAGCCCCTGCCGCACGCTCGTTTGTCGGCACCTTCATGAAACAGGCAATACACTAATGCGACTCGATAAATTTATCTCTCAGCAGCTCGGTATCAGCCGCGCTATTTCTGGCCGTGAAATTCGTGCTAACCGTGTCACCATTGACGGTGAAGTTGTGCGCGACGCCTCCTTTAAACTGCTGCCGGAACATCAGGTAGCGTTTGACGATAATCCTCTGACCCAGCAGCACGGCCCGCGTTACTTCATGCTAAACAAGCCGCAGGGCTATGTCTGTTCTACAGACGATCCCGATCATCCGACCGTGCTTTACTTCCTCGACGTGCCGGTGGCGCACAAGCTGCATGCCGCGGGTCGCCTGGATATTGACACCACCGGTCTGGTGCTGATGACGGACGACGGCCAGTGGTCGCACCGGATTACCTCTCCGCGCCATCACTGTGAGAAAACTTATCTGGTTACGCTGGAATCACCGGTTGAAGAAGGCACGGCGGAACACTTCGCCAAAGGCGTTCAACTGCATAATGAAAAAGATCTCACCAAACCCGCCGTACTGGAAGTCATCACGCCGACGGAAGTCCGCTTAACCATCAGCGAAGGCCGCTACCACCAGGTCAAACGTATGTTTGCTGCGGTTGGCAATCATGTTGTTGGCCTGCACCGTGAGCGCATTGGTGACATCGCCCTGGATCCTGAACTGGCGCCTGGGGAGTATCGCCCGTTAACCGAACAGGAAATTGCCAGCGTTGGCATGCCCTAATCACCGGAGTCACTTTTGAGCCGTAAACAGAACTCTTCTGTCGGTATTATCGTTATCCTTGGCCTGCTGGCGATGCTGATGCCGCTGTCCATTGATATGTACTTACCGGCGCTGCCGATGATAGCCCAGGGCTTTAATGTCCCGGCGGGCAGCGCACAAATGACCCTCAGCACCTATATTTTGGGCTTTGCCATCGGGCAGATCTTCTACGGGCCAATGGCGGATAGCCTGGGACGTAAGCCAGTGGTGCTGGGTGGTACGCTGGTATTTGCGCTGGCGGCTATCGCCTGCGCGCTTTCACAGACCATCGACCAGCTAATTTGGATGCGTTTTTTGCATGGCCTTGCGGCGGCTGCGGCGAGCGTGGTCATCAACGCCCTGATGCGGGATATCTACCCGAAAGAAGAGTTCTCCCGGATGATGTCCTTCGTGATGTTGATTACCACCATTGCGCCGCTGGTGGCGCCAATGATCGGGGGGGCGGTGCTGGTGTGGTACAGCTGGCACACGATCTTCTGGATTCTGGCCGCCGCCGCGCTGCTCGCCTCGGCGATGATTTTCTTCTTTATTCACGAAACTCTCGCCCCTGAAATGCGGCAGAAGTTTAACCTGCGCACCACGGCAGGTAATTTTGCCACACTGTTCCGCCATAAGCGGGTGCTTAGCTATATGCTGGCCAGCGGCTTCAGCTTTGCCGGGATGTTCTCGTTCCTCAGCGCCGGGCCGTTTGTCTACATCGAATTAAACCATGTTTCGCCGCAGCACTTTGGTTACTACTTTGCGCTGAACGTTGTGTTCCTGTTCTTCATGACCATGATCAACAGCCGCTTTGTGCGCCGGGTTGGGGCCATTAACATGTTCCGTGCCGGGCTGTACATTCAGTTTGCGATGGCTGTGTGGCTGGTGGTCAGCAGCCAGCTGGACTTCGGCTTCTGGGCGATGGTGCTTGGCGTGGCGGTGTTTATCAGCTGCGTGTCGCTGGTGTCATCCAATGCGATGGCGGTCATTTTGGATGAATTTCCGCATATGGCTGGCACAGCATCTTCACTGGCCGGGACATTCCGCTTTGGCATCGGCGCGTTAACAGGGGCGCTTCTCTCGGTGGCAACCTTTAACACCGCGTGGCCGATGATCTGGTCTATTGCTATTTGTGCGACGGCCTCCGTGTTGTTCTACTTTTACGCCAGTAAAACCCGCCACACGAAAGCCTGAAAACCCGCGGGCGTTTTTGTTCAGAAACGCCCGTTTTCTTCCCAAAAAATCCCCTACAATCCCGGTCAATACAGGATATATGTTTCGCATATGTAAAAGGCTCAACTGTAAAAAGTCACAACTTTGTAGTTAAAAAGGTTGAGTTAGATCTCAGAAAGCGATACATATAGCGCCGAAACGCGTGCCATAGCACAAAAATAAAGCGTTAGTTTTGAAATCTCTATATTGGATGTGAGCCGTTTTCATGCTCGTTTAAACGCAATTTATCAACATTGTGTTAACCTTTGTGTAAAGAGTTTGAGATAAATTGCCGATTGGAACTTCCGGGGAAATGAAATTGAACACCATACAACTGTCCATCGTGCATCGTCTGCCGCAGAGCTATCGCTGGCTGACGGGTTTTGCAGGCTCCAAAGTTGAACCGATTCCGCAAAATGCGCAACACGACGACGATTGCCTGATTGGCCTGAAGCTGCTTAGCCCGGACGGGGAAAAAGCGTGGCCGATCATGGATACGCTCAGCCAGGCGTTAAGCGATATCGAAGTGGATAGCTCAGTCGTGGAGTGTGAAGGCGAGCCGTGCCTTTTTGTTAACCTGCAGGACGAGCTGGCCGCAACCTGCCGCCTGAAAAACGTCGGCGTCGCTATCGCCGAGTCTTTTTCCAGCCATAATCCTTTCTGAATTTCAGGCTAGCGCCAGAAGCTGACGCGTGTAGTCGCTTTGTGGGGCGCTAAATATCTGCCTGCAGTCTCCCTGCTCGACAACTTCCCCCTGACGCAGTACCACCATCTGATGGCAAAGCGCTTTCACTACCTGTAAATCATGGCTGATAAAGATATAAGCCAGCTGATGTTTTTCCTGCAGGGATTTTAGCAGTGCCAGAATCTGGGCCTGAACTGAGCGGTCGAGCGAAGAGGTGGGTTCATCCAGCACAATTAGCTGTGGCTGTAAAATCAAAGCCCTGGCAATAGCGATACGCTGGCGCTGGCCGCCGGAAAACTCAGCCGGATAGCGGTGGAGCATATCCGCCTGCAGCCCGACCTCTTCCAGCGCCTGAATCACTTTAGCTTTACGTTCTGCGGCGCTGAACGACGGATGGTGCACCCGCAGGCCTTCCTCAACGATCTGCAGCACATCAAGGCGTGGGTTCAGCGAGGAATTGGGATCCTGGAATACCACCTGCACCCGGCGGCGCAGCGGCAGTAGCTGCTTGCGGCTAAGCTGGTGGAGCGGCTGGCCGTCGAACCAGATGGCGCCGGTGGAATGAATTAAGCGCAGCAGCGCCAACCCGGTGGTACTTTTGCCCGATCCTGACTCCCCGACCAGCCCCAGGCTCTCTCCTGGACGCAGCTCAAAACTGAGATTTTTAAGCCCGTAGTGGTGTCCGACCGTTCTTTTCAGCAGCCCCCGACGAACAGGAAACGCGACCTGCAGATCCTCGACTTTGAGCAGGGGATTAACGTCTCCTGCAACTGGCACTGGCTCGCCTGACGGCTCAGCGTTCAGCAGCTGTTGGGTATAGGGATGCCGGGGATGAATGAACAGGCCGGGAGTGGGTTGTTGCTCCACGCACTTGCCGTGGCGCATGACCGCGACGTTGTCCGCCAGCTTTTTCACAATACTCAGGTTATGGGTAATAAAAAGCAGGCCCATGTTCAGTTCCTGCTTCAGCTCTTGCAGCAGTTGCAGGATTTGCGCCTGGACTGAAACGTCCAGCGCCGTTGTCGGTTCATCGGCAATCAGCAATTCAGGGCGAGTCAGCAGCGCCATCGCAATCATCACGCGCTGGCGTTCGCCACCGGACAGCAGGTGAGGGTAGTCCTGAAGCCGGGTCGCAGGGTTGCGAATGCCAACGCGATCGAGACTGGAGAGGATTTCCGCCCGCGCGGCCTCTGGTCGCATTCCCCGGTGCAGGGAGAGCACTTCATACAGCTGTTTTTCGATAGTGTGTAAGGGGTTCAGCGACACCATCGGTTCCTGAAAGATCATCGCAATTTTGTTGCCACGTACGCCCCGGAGCGTCTTTTCCGGCGCGTTTAACAGGTCTTTGCCGTGGAACAGAATTTCTCCGGAGGGATAAACCACGGGCGGTGACGGCAGCAGGCGCAGCACGGAAAGCGCCGTCACGCTCTTGCCTGAGCCGGACTCACCGACCAGCGCCAGCGTTTCACCGGCTTCCACCTGCAGCGAAACTGAGTCCACCACCTGATGCAGAGTTTTTCCCTGCTGGAAGGCAATCGAAAGATGGTTAATGGCGAGAAGCGGAGTCGTCATGGTCAGCGCGCCTTAGAAGGATCAAAGGCGTCACGAACCGCTTCGCCAATAAAAATTAACAGGGAGAGCAAAATGGCCAGAGATAAGAAGGCGGAGATGCCCAGCCACGGCGCCTGAAGGTTGTTTTTGCCCTGCAGCACCAGTTCACCCAGAGAGGGAGACCCGAGCGGCAGACCAAAGCCGAGGAAATCCAGTGAGGTCAGGGTCGTTATCGACGCGCACAGAATGAACGGCAGGAAGGTCAGGGTAGCCACCATGGCATTGGGCAACATATGCCGGGTCATGATAGACCAGTCGCTAACGCCCATCGCCCGCGCCGCGCGAATATAGTCGAAGTTTCGGGTGCGCAAAAACTCTGCCCGCACAACGCCCACCAGTCCCATCCAGCCAAACAACACGGTAATGCCCAACAGCCACCAAAAATTAGGCTGAACCACGCTGGAAAGCATGATGATCAAAAACAGCGTCGGCATGCCGGACCAGACTTCAATCAACCGCTGCCCCCACAGGTCAATGCGTCCGCCGTAATAGCCCTGTACCGCCCCGGCCAGAACGCCAATAATGCTGGAAAAAAAGGTCAGCAGCAGGCCGAAGAGCACGGAAATACGCGTCCCGTAGAGGATCCTCGCCAGCACATCACTGCCGTTGGCGTCGGTGCCAAACCAGTTTTGTGCGCTGGGTGGCGAAGGAAAAGGTACGTTGCTGGCGTAGTTGATGGTGTTGCTGCTAAAGCGTATCGGTGCCCAGAGGATCCAGCCTTTTTCGTTCAGGCGCTCCGTCAGCCAAGGATCCTGGTAGTCCGCGGGGGTTGCGAGCGGGCCGCCAAAATCACTTTCGCTGTAGTTTTTCAGCGACGGGAACCAGAGCTTGCCTTCGTAGCTCACCACCAGCGGGCGCTCGTTGGCGACCAGTTCGGCCCCCATGCTCAAAACAAAAATCAGCGCAAAGATCCACAGCGACCAGTAGCCGCGGCGGTTCTGACGAAAGCGCGCCCAACGCGCCTGGTTTACCGGGCTTAATCGGCTCATCCTCGTCCCTCAAAATCGATACGGGGATCGACCAGCGTGTAGGTGACATCGCTGATGATGTTGGTCAGCAGACCAATCAAACTAAAAATATAAAGGGTGCCAAAAATCACCGGATAGTCGCGCGAAATCGTGGCTTCGTAGCCCAGCAGCCCCAGCCCGTTAAGTGAGAACATCACCTCAATAAGCAGTGAACCGGTGAAGAACATGCTGATAAACGTCGCCGGGAAACCGGCAATCACCAGCAGCATTGCGTTTCGAAACACATGGCGATAGAGAATTTTTTTCTCATCCAGCCCTTTGGCCCGCGCCGTTACCACATACTGCTTGCGAATCTCATCGAGGAAGGAGTTTTTCGTCAGCATTGTTAACGTGGCAAAGCCGCCGATGACCGTCGCCAGCACCGGCAGCGTGATGTGCCACAGGTAGTCGGTGACTTTGCCGTACCAGGGTAGGGTATCAAAATTGGCCGACGTCAGCCCCCGAAGCGGGAACCAGTCGAGATAGGTGCCGCCGGCGAACAGCACAATCAGCAGGATGGCAAACAAAAATGCCGGAATGGCGTAGCCGATAATAATAAAAATGCTGCTCCAGATATCAAAACTGCTGCCATTGCTGACCGCCTTACGGATCCCAAGCGGGATCGACACCAGATAGATAATCAGCGTGCTCCACAGCCCGATGGAAATGGAGACCGGCAGACTGTCTTTTATCAGCTTAATCACCGAGGAACTGCGGAACAGGCTGTTGCCGAAGTCGAAACGTAAATAGTCGCCTAGCATATTGAAATAGCGTTCGTGCAGCGGTTTGTCGAACCCGTAGCGGTGCACAATATCGGCAATGACTTCCGGGTCAAGGCCGCGACCACCGCGGTACTGGCTGCTGGTGGCGTCGCCTACGCCGGTGCGGGCATGGCCGCTGCCCATGGCGTCGTTGCTCATGCCCGGCATCCCGCTGGTGTGGCCCATTTGTATCGCGGCAATGGCCTGATCCACCGGCCCGCCGGGAGCAATTTGCACGATGAAAAAGTTGATGGTAATTATCGCCCACAGCGTGGGAATGATAAGCAGCAAACGCCGCAGAATGTAAGCGCCCACGTTATTCCCCCTGACGCCGATCGGCGGGCAGCTTCGCCGCTTTATTCACGTCATACCACCAGTTGTCGAAGCCGGTGCTGTAGAGTGGATGGATGGCGGGGCGGGAGAATTTATTCCACCAGGCCAGGCGGTCGGCCGACATATACCACATGGGCAGCATGTAGTTGTTCCAGGTCAGCACTCGGTCGAGGGCACGGCCCAGCGGCAGCAGTTTTTTCTTGTCGCCCTGGTTGGCGATAATCATCTCAATCAGCTTGTCGATCACCGGGCTTTGCACCCCAGGTGCGTTATAGCTGGAATTGATGTATTCCGATGCCCAAATGATTTGCAGACTTGGGCTTGGATAAGGCATTGCGCTGTATAAACTTGGCATCATGTCATAATCGCGGCTGCGCAGGCGGCTTGAAAGCTGCGAGTTATCGACCTGGCGAATATTCATGGTGATGCCCAGGCGCTGTAAGTTGCGCTGGAAGGGAAGGATCCATTGCGTGTTACCGGTCGTGCTGGTGAGCAGTTCAAATACAAACGGCTGGCCGGTGGCCACATTTACCAGTTTCTGGTCCTTCAACTCCCAGCCCGCTTCTTTGAGCAGGTTTAGCGCCCTGAGCAGGTTCTCCCGGTCAAACCCTCTGCCGTCCGATTTAGGCGGATTGTAGATAGAGGTGAAAACCTCCGGCGGGAGATCTTTTTTCATTGGCGCCAGCAGCATCAGCTCGTCGGCATCCGGGTAGCCACGCGCGGCGTATTCCGTATTCTGAAAATAGCTGTTGGCCCGGCTGTAAGCGCCATAAAACAGCGCCTTGTTCATCCACTCAAAATCAAAGGCCAGGCCGATGGCCTCTCTAACCCGGCGGTCGCTGAAAATGGGGCGCTGGATGTTAAACGCCAGCCAGCGGGTATCCTGGGCGGATTCGTTTTTCTGCTCATCTTTGACGATAAAATGGTTACTGAAGTTTTTCCCGGTGTAGCGCGTGGCCCAGTTTTTGGCTGAGACTTCAGTGCGATAATCAAATGCCCCGGCCTTGAACGCCTCAAAAGCAACGTCATCGTCGAGATAGTAGTCGTAGCGGATGGTGTTAAAGTTCCAGCGCCCGCGGTTCACGGGCAGATTTGCCGCCCAGTAGTCCCGCACTCGCGAATAGGTGATGTACTGCCCCATTTTCCAGTCGGTGATTTTATACGGCCCGCTGGAAAGCGGTGGAGAAGAGAGTGGGTCGCTCAGTTTGTGATCTTTCCAGAACTTTTCCGGGAACACCGGGAGCGAGAACAGGCCCAGCATCCGGTCTTTACTCGGCGTAGCAAGCTCAATACGCACGGTGAGCGGCGCAATGGCGCGTACCGACGCGCCTTTGTAAATCAGTCGGAACTGCGGCACGCCTTCGGTCATGAATTTGTTGAAGGTGAACGCCACGTCCTCGGCGGTAATCGGGCTGCCGTCCTGAAAGCGGGCTCGTGGGTTAATGGACACTTCGGCCCAGGCAAAGTTGGCCGGGTAGCGAGCCATCTCGGCAATCAAAGGATAATAGCTGCCGGGCTCGTCATCGGAAGTGGTAAACAGCGGGTCGTATAGCGTGTCCGTGCGAATGCCCGGGTTACCGCGCATGGCAAACCGGTTGAAGTTATCAAAAGTGCCAATCGCTGAGAGTGTGATATTGCCCCCTTTAGGGGCCGCGGGATTGACGTAATCAAACTGTGTGAAGTTGACGGCGTACTTAGGTTCGCCCAGTACGGCAAAAGAATAGCTTTCGTTTATCTCTGCGGCGCGCGGCGTAAGGGAAATGGTGCTCAGGCAAAGCAGCATCAGTGCACGTACAGCTTTAGTCATCTTCATTCCTTGCCCGGTGGGTGGGAAAGCGCAGGCGTAACGCGGCTGCGCCCGGTAAGCCCATGATGGTTAATCATAAGTTAGCCGGTGAAGATTGCGCAATGCCTGTCAGTCTTTCAATTCGTCATAAAGCGTGTGGGATGGATTCCAGCTAACAAGCTGGCTTAGGGTAAGCGGACGGCTGAAATAATACCCCTGCAGGAAGTTACAGCCGCGCTCGATAAGCCATTTCGCCTGCTCCGGCGTTTCTACCCCTTCCGCCACGGTGTTCATGTTCAGGCGCTGGGCAAGCGTCAGGACGGCGTCCAGCACCGGGGCTGTCACCGTTTCCATGCCGATGGAGTTGACGAAGCCGCGGTCGATTTTCAGGTAATCCAGCGTAAAACGTTGCAGGTAAATCAGCGCGCTGTGGCCGGTGCCGAAATCATCAACTGCGATTTCAAACCCCTGTTCGTGCAGCCAGGCGAAAATGCCCATCGCCTCTTTTTCTTTCAGCATGTCGCGTTCGGTTATCTCAAACACTAACTGGAAATGATGCGGCGGCAGGGAAGCAGCAAAAGCCTGAATGTCTTGCTTAAATGTCGGGGAGTGAAGATGGCTTGGGGCCAGATTCACCCCCAGCTTGGATCCGGCAGGCAGGACTTTTTGCAGCGTGGGCGCGTCCTGGGCAATCAATTCAAACAAATGGCGCGTCAGCGGGACAATCAGCTGCTGAGCTTCGGCAAAGCCGATAAACGCGTCCGGGGGGATCATGCCCGCCGTTGGGTGCTCCCAGCGCATCAGCACCTCTATGCCACGCATCTGCAGAGCCTGCGAGTCGACAACGGGCTGGTAAACAACAAAAAATTGCCCCCGCTTGATGCCGGTAAGAATTTCTTTCCCGGCCCGCACTTTCACCGAAAGAAAGTAACCGCACAGCGCGGCGCTCAGCAGACCGGATAATAACCCTGCCAGAATGGCCAGTTGAATGTCCTCGATCGGCCACGGCGTGCCATAAATGTAGAGTTTAATCGGGTAACCGGTAAGGACAGAGATTCTGGTAGGCGAGGGGGGAAGTTCATCGGTATTTATCACGTCCGGTGAATAGGACGTTAACGCTTTATTGCCCACCACCAGCGCCATGGAGCTGATGTCCTGCTGGCGGGAGGTGAAAACCAGGTAGGGGGTAAGATTTACGTTTAGCGTGGTAAAAACGCCGCGCCCCGAAGCCAGCGGGTTGAGAAACCAGGCGGCAATCACCGGCTTGCCCGGCATCATTGGTGTGCCGTTCATAATCGCCAGGTCGACGGTTTTATTGATATTGAGTTCGGGCTCCAGGGTGTCCATCGACATTTCCATATTGCCGGTGGCGGAAGAGCAGTAGGCGATGCCATTTCTTACCAATAAAAACGCGCGAACATTGACATTAAAAGCCGCACGGGACGTCAGTTCGCCGCTGACTCTTTCACACTCGCTCATGGTTAAAGGCTGAATACCGTCTGCGGTGGCGTGAAGTTCTTTAAAGAAGGTATCAAGATAGTTGCTGATGTCGCGAGAGAGGAGGTTATAGGCGGACTCACGCTTTGAATGGAGCGCCAGGCTGGTTAACCCACCGATGAATAATGCGGCACATAATCCCATCAGAAGGCTAAACGCGACTATCTGTTTTGGGGTGCTAAAGTAGCGCGAAAAAATATTCTTATAAGACATGGATGTATGAGTCCCGCAGGGGCAAGCGAATCATCGTTTGTTTTAATGATTTTTTCTGACTATAACCCATAACCAGGAAATTGTTTAATTTGTTTCACAAGGTAACTATTCCATGCTTCATTTTTTGGAGGAAAGAGTAACCGGCTGAATTTCAGGAATAAAAAAACGCTGCATAGGCAGCGTTTTAACGTTGGTGGTTTTGCCGAGTAGCCAAGGGAATAACTCTCAACAAAACATATCTTGCGGCGGCGTTAGCTGCGGCTTAGCACTCTGCGTGCTTCGTTGTAACGCTTCTTCCAGTAAGGTTCATCCATGCTGGAAATCACAACTCCGCTGCTGGTTGAAGCATGTACAAATTGGTTATTCCCAATGTAGATGCCTACATGACGCCCGGTTGAACCGGCACGGAACAGCACTAAATCGCCGGTGCGTAATTTATTACGCGAAACTGATTTACCGGACTCCTGCTGCTCAGACGTTGAACGAGGCAGGGTTAAACCAAACTGCTCCTGGAACGTGCGCTGCACGAATGCAGAACAATCAATACCCGCTCTGCTGCTGCCGCCAAGACGGTAGCGTACACCTTTCCAGCTCGCGTATTGGTCCATAATGCGTGACTTCACGTCAACATTGCGAACCATCTCTTCGAATTCATCCTGAGAGGCTTGCAGTAAAAAACCATCTTTTTCACCGACTGCATGCGTCTCAGAATGCATATTTGCTGTGTTAGTCGAACTACAGGCGGAAAGCATAACTGCTACCGCAATCGCGGGGATAGCCCGCAAGATGTATCTCAAAATAGGCTGTGATTTGACCATTTTGTTTGTTTTCCCTTGATGTCCTTAACGAATAATTCGTTATACAAAAATACCAACGTGACGAGACTAATTACCTAAAAGCCACGAGACAATTATTCATGCACAAAAATGTGGAACATCGCACACTTTTATTCACAGCACAAATAGATCAGCCGTAGACCAAACTTTCCCGAGACTACCCGATAAAACCTGGCTATGCGAGCGTTTTTATTCTTATTTTTATAAGAAATTGTGATGATTCGTCGCGAAAGGTTATTTCGAACAAATGATCGGCGATACTGCTGGTTTTATCGTCAGGTCATTCAAAATGAAGCGGATTTTGTGTGAGTAAATATTCATCTTGTTGTCATAATGATGAAAAAATAAACAGGGCCCGCCCGGGGCCCTGCTGGTTGACTATCTTCTTCACTTATTAACCGTTAGCGGGACGCTTTATATTTTCCCGGGGCGGTGCGATGCAGTATGGAAATTAACCGGTCACTGATTGGGGTCAATAGCACCCAGGGCAGGCCAACCAGGGCAATAGACACTGACCCGACGTAGACATCGGTAAACCAGTGTGCGCCGATCATTATTCTTGGGGAAGAGAAGATAAAGAAGATCGCCAGGGCAATAAGAAAGGCTCGTGGGCCGAAATAACGCAGCATAAAACCGGTGAAGATTAGCAGCATCAGACCGTGATCGCCGGGGAAGCTGTCGCTCGAGGCGTCTTTCGTCGGGAAGTGCAGCAGTTCGCTGACGCGATGGATGTCGTGGAAGTACAGCGTTGGGCTGGCGTGCACGACCGGAATAAGGTGGCCGAGCTGGTTGATAACCACGGCGCACAGCAGCATCACGATGCCCATCAGCACCAGGCGGCGGCGACCCGCGCCGTCTTCACGCAGCCAGAACCAGGAAAACAGCGCGCCCATCGCCAGCAATGAAATGCCGTCGAAGGCCCGGTTATTGGTGATGGCAATCAGCGTTAAAAAGGTATGGCTCTTGACCAGTTCATTATTAAAGAAATGAAACAGCGTGGCGTCAATGTTGAACCAAAATCCATGGTTCTCGGGCAGGTACCAGCTAAAGAACAGGGCAATGCCCAGAACGTTCAGTAACAGGATAAGGGGGAGGCGATTAATCATGATACAGCTTCTAAATCTCATTACGGGGGCGCAAAGGTAGATGCGTTAACTTAAACGTAAGCTCAACAGGCTGGATTGCAAAGCATTCCAGTCGGGCTGAGCCGGGTGTATCAATTCGATGCGGCTATCCAGCGGCGGCGTGGGCTGCGTTTCGATATGCAGGTCGTTGCCCTGTCGGTTGATGCGCACCAGACCTTCGCGAATACGCAGCACACCTTTGACTCGTTCCACCGGCGCGAGACGTGCCCACTCCAGCAGGCCAATGGTATCGAAGACAGTTTCCTCATCGAAAATCCAGCCACAGGCGTAATACCCCTGCCCGCTGTTCAGGCTTCGGCGCCAGCGCTGATGCCCCGGAAGGCTTAGCGCGGCAAGGCCATGGGGGGCCGAGTGGGCATGCTGGTGGTCGGGGCTGGGCGGTAGCTCGCGTTGATTCAGTCTTGGTCTGTCGAGAAGCTCAATGTCAACGACACCTTTTTCCGCATGGATAAGCGTGCGGCTGTCGCCATTATTTTGATACCAGCGCTCTAAAGCGACCTGGCTTTCAGGCGTGACGCGGTCTTGTTTATTCGCCACAATGACGTCCGCCGCGGCAAGTTGGTCACGGAAGTTGTCATTATTCAGAGCCTTTTCATCCAGAAGCTGGCGTGGGTCGAGCAGGCAAAGTGTGGCCCGCAGATCAATCCACGGCTGATAGACGTCGGCTGCGAGCATATCCAGGATTTGCTTTGGATGGCCGAGCCCGGTAGGTTCAATCAGCAGGCGATCCGGCTTGCCCTGGCGCAGCAGCGTATTGAGTCCGACCTGCATCGGCAGGCCGTTAACGCAGCACATACAGCCGCCAGGGATCTCTTTCAGTAGTGCGCCGCTGTCTGCCAGCAATGCGCCATCAATCCCCACTTCGCCAAATTCATTGACCAGCACCGCCCATTTTTCATCGGCAGGCTTATTAGCCAATAAATGCAGAATAGTGGTGGTTTTACCGCTGCCCAGAAAGCCGGTAATTAAATTCGTTTTTGTCACGGTGACTCCGGGGGTTTACTGCCTGTAAACCACGTCAATCTATCAGTGATTATTCATTATTTACGCTGACTATCCTGACGACAACCCGGTGAAAAGAGAAGCCTTAACGCGGCTTACCGCACGGTAAGACCACGTTAAGCGCATTGATTGTTAACTTAAGCGCAAGTTTTCGACCGCTCCGCGTGCGCCGAGGCGGGTGAGTTGCTGCCAGGCTTGTTGAACGTTTTCGACAAACCTTTCGTTTTTTGGCAGGTCATCACCAAAAATTTCGCTCAGGCTGAGGAGGGCACTAACGCGTTCGTTTTCGCCGCTGCCGCTCACCAGAGTCTGGATTTTGTCTCGCAGCGGATCGCGAACGTCAATCGCGTGGCCCTGTTCATCGACGCCGCTAACGTAGCGCATCCAGCCGGCAATCCCGAGCGCCAGGCACGACCAGCGGCTCCCGTTAGCCAGATGCCAGCGCACGCTTTCCAGCCAGCGCTGGGGGAGCTTCTGACTGCCGTCCATGGCGATTTGCCAGGTGCGATGTTTCAGGGCCGGGTTTGCAAACCGCTCGAGCAGGCTGCTGGCGTACTGGTTCAAATCGACGCCCCGAATATTCAGCGTCACCGCCTGCTCCTGCAGCATCAGGTGCCGCGCCGCAAGAGCAAAATACTTATCTGCCATACAATCATTAATGTGCTGATAGCCGGCAAGATAGCCGAGCCAGGCGAGAAACGAATGGCTGCCGTTGAGCATCCGGAGCTTCATTTGCTCAAAGGGCACAACATCGTCAACCATTTCCACGCCGACGGTTTCCCATTCCGGGCGACCGGCCACGAAGTTATCTTCTACTACCCACTGAATAAACGGCTCTGCGGCAATGGCACAGGGGTCTTGTACGCCCAGTATTTCGGCAATTTCCTGTAAAGATTCTTCCGTGGCGGCCGGGACAATGCGGTCCACCATGGTGCTGGGGAAGGTGACTTCTTTGGCAATCCATTCTGCCAGACCGGCGCTTCGTTTTGCGGCCATCTCCAGCACGGCCTGACGAACCAGATGCCCGTTATCAGGAATATTATCGCAGGATAAAACCGTAAACGGGTTTAAGCCTCGCGCCTGACGGCGGCTTAGCGCCTCCACAAGTATGCCCGGCACGGAATGAGGAGCCTGAGGCGATGCCAGATCGTGAATAATTCGCTCATTGGCGATATCGAGTTTTCCGCTGGCGGGATCGATGCAGTAGCCTTTTTCGGTCACGGTCAGAGAGACAATGGCGACCTGCGGTTCACAGAATTTCTCCAGGATAGCTTCCATGCCATCCAGCTTCGCATTCAGGCACTCTTTAACGGCGCCAACGATCCGCGCCTGGTTTCCCGTTGCCCCTTTTTCCAGCACCGTAAAAAGGTGATCCTGCTGCCGCAGATCGCGCATCAGTTTATCGCCGTTAAACAGGCTGATCTCACAGATCCCCCAGTCGCCGCCCAGCTTGTTGAGAACCCGATCGGTAAGCAGGGCCTGATGTGCACGGTGGAAAGCGCCAAACCCAAAATGCACGATGCGCGTCTTAAGCGCGTGGCGGTCGTAGTTTGGCCGTTGAACGGTATCCGGAAGTGAAGCAGTGGCAAGGGTGTCCATAGAGTCGCATCCTGTGAGGGGGAAGTGGGAACCCATGCAGTGTAAAGCTGTATGACAGAAAATAAAATTGGTCTGTATAGTTAATCGCTTTTGTGTGATGAAGGTCTGATAATAAGGCAGTAAAGTCTAATTGGTATAACAACTTTGATGGGGAGATGAAAAAACGTTCCCGAAGAAGCGCTCAGACCAAGATAAATCTCGGCGAGAGAAGAAAGACCAGACGAGCTGTTAAAAACCAGGAAAATCAATTTTTGATTTTCGGCTGATAATGAAAATGAGGGAAAAACCACGTTTTTCCCTCATTTGCAGCAATCATAACGCTCCCGAAGGAGCGTCATGTGTCATCAGTCTGCGCGGCCCATAGAGCGTTTTTCTGCAATATGAATGCGAATTTTTTCCCCGGCAACCATGTATTCCGGCACCTGAATCACCAGGCCAGTGGACAGGGTGGCTGGCTTGGTACGGGAGCTGGCGGAAGCGCCTTTGATGCCCGGTGCCGTTTCGATGATTTCCAGATCCACGGTCTGCGGCAGCTCCAGCGCCAGCAGTTGGCCGTCCCAGGTCAGAACCTGCATATCCGGCATACCGCCTTCAGGAATGAACTGCAGCTCTTCTTCGATCTGGTCTTTGGTGAAGATGTACGGCGTGTAATCTTCTTTATCCATGAATACGTATTCGTTGCCGTCGATATAGGAGAAATCAACGAAGCGACGGGTCAGGGTGATGGTGTCAACGATATCATCACCTTTGAAGCGCTCTTCCACTTTCTGCCCGGTGCGAACATCGGAGAAACGCATCTTATACAGGGTTGCTGCGCCGCGTGCGCTGGGAGCCTGGATATCAATATCTTTAACAATCAGCAGCTTGCCATTGTAATTGAGAACCATGCCTTTTTTGATTTCGTTAGCTCTTGCCATCGGTGTTTCCTGTCAAAAATTGAGATGCGAAAATATTGCGTCAAAGTACTCGTGAGGCGCGTTTCAGGCAAGTGGATTTGATAAAGAAGCACAAAAGTAAGGGGCTTCAGCCAGGCCGTGCCGGCAACGTCCTGCTCTGCCGACACGCCTGGTGTGAAACGCGCCTTAGCCGCGGCCATCCTTGGGCGCTAAGAAATAGAAAGCAAACGGCAGCGAACACAAAATAGTGAACATAATCGTGTAGATAGTGACCCATGCACCCTGCATGATAAACATGTCCAGCGTCCACTGTTCCATTGGCCAGTTGTACTGCTCTTCAACGCCTTCAAAGGTCACCTTTGAAATAAGCGACACGACGATAGTGAAGACGATAACAACCGCGATAAGGAACTTTTTACCTTCTGGCGTACGAAGTTTGGCAAACATATCAGCCTCCTGGCTTTTGAATGATGAAGCGTAATGGCCCCGGCAACCGGGGCCTCGATGATTAAAACGTGACGTTCACTTTGCCCCAGACCGTCCGACCAGGCTCATTGACCGGAGTATTGGACGAATAGCCAAAGCTGCTGTTGCCCGCCAGGTTCAGGTGCTCGCTGTAGGTTTTGTTAAACAGGTTATCGACCCCGGCGCTGAGTTTGATGGCTTTGCTGAGACGATAAGCCGCGTTGGCGGAGAAAATCGCGAAACCGCTGCTCTTATCAAAGTCTTTCCCGACAACATTCCCTTCGTTCAGCGCCACGCGATGCTGGCTGCTGACTACGCGCAGCAGGCCGGTGCTGCTCCAGTCCCCGCGCTCCCAGGTCAGGCCGAAGCGTGTTTCCAGCGGGGCGATTTGCGGCAGCGGCTGACTATCGCTGCTATTTTTCCCCCAGGCATACGCCAGGCTTGCGTCCGCTTTCAATGCTTCGGTCAGCGCATAGCTCATGCCCATTTCGCCTCCCATAATCGTGGCGTCAACGTTATCTGCCTGACTGACGCGGGCGTTATTGGGGTCATAGCGAAACAGGATGAAATCGTTAACCCGGCCAAGGTACGCAGAAACCCAGCTATTGAAGCGCTCGCCGCTGTACTGGGCGCCAATATCTAACTGCGTAGTTTTTTCCGTTTTCAGGTTATCGAAGACATTTTTAGAGCCGTCCGGCCCGTAGGTGGGGGAAAACAGTTCCCAGTAATCCGGGAAACGTTCGGTGTAGCCTACGCCGGCATACAGCATAACGGGAACATCGCTCAGGGTTTGTTCGTAGCGAACAAAGCCTGCCGGTAGCGTTTTGCTGCGCACGCTGGCCCCTACGCCCGTGTCATTATTGACGCGAGTCCGGTCGAGGCGCGTCCCGCCGATAACTTTACTGTTGGCATCAGCATTCCAGGTCAGCTCGCTAAAAATGCCTGCGTCCTGGAAACGGGCATCCTGCTTCCAGCCGGCATCCTGTTTGCTGCGGTGGGTACTTTGCTGCCCGTCTATGCCGCTGCGCAGCTCGTAGTCAGACCAGGTCCAGGTGCCCATCATGCGGCCACCAATCGTGCGGCGATCCAACTGCATTGCCATTGGCATATTCATGCTCATGGACGAACCCATATCCATTAAGCTGCTCATATCCATGGAGGCCATATGCCCGCCGGACATGCCGCTGGACATTGTCCCCGGCGACCGCAGCGAATAGTTGTCCATAATGTGGTTGGCGTAGTTGTAGTAGACGCTGCTTTCGAATTTGTTGAATACCTCGCCGAGGTTCGACATTTCAACGCGCGCCCCGAGGCTGTCGCGCCTGAACTGGGAACCGTCCATACTGCGGCCCGCGTAGCGGGCTTCACCGTTGCCTTTACCCGCCGTCAGCTCAAGTAATGTGTCCTTGTCGGGCGTCCAGCCCAGCGCAACATCCGCGTTCCATTTATCCCATTTTGATGCCACCCGGTTGCCGTCGCCGTCTGCATAATCGCCGGAATGGGACTTATTGCCTATCAGCCGTAAATAGCCATCTTCGCTTCCCAGGCTGACGTCTGCATTGCTATCCCAGCGCTGATTGGAGGCCGTAAGCAGGCTGGCCGTGCCCTGAATACCCGCCTTGTCAAAGCGCGGTGGCTCCCTGTCGAAGCGTACCGTTCCTGCAGAGTTACCCGGCCCCCAAAGCACGCTTTCCGGCCCTTTAATCAGCGTCAGCAGATCAAAACTTTCCGGTGAAATGTAAGAGCTCGGGGCGTCCATTCTGGCCGGGCAAGCTCCCGGCATTTCGCCATTATTGGTAAGAATGCGCAGACGAGAGCCGAACATGCCGCGAAATACCGGATCGCCGTTGGTACCGCCATTGCGGATTTGCGAGAAGCCGGGGATGGTTTTCAGGTAATCAGATCCGTCGCTGGCAGGCACTGGCTGACGCGGCGTTTTGGGGGACGTCACAACCTCCAGCGGCGACGACGCCGGAGAGGTGACTATCATCACGGCGTCGTCCGGCATATTCATCGTTTCATGCGCACCCGCCGCGACGGCTGTGGGAGAAGTAATCGCCAGCAGTATCAAAGATACCAGCGGCTTTAAATGCGTTTTCATCATTGCCTTACTGTCCTTCAGGCGTAACGTGGCCGCTCTTTATGAAAAGAACAAGCCGAGACAGCGCTTCAACGTTGCCTGCAGCGTTACGCAGTTAATTATTGGTGTTTTATGCGAAGTAACAGGCAGCAGAGGGCGGGGCGCGGGCCGGGTGAGGTGACCACGGGCGAGAAACCGTCGCACAGCAGAGCGCGACCACCGGCGTCCGGCGCACGCATATCAACAATAACAGCAGTAAAACGGTGAGGCAGAACTGAATAAAAGGCAGGTGGATCAGTAGCTGGCAATATCCGCAGGCGATCTCCTCTCCCGGCGACATACCCGGGCCGGACATCAGCATGTTGTGCGGCATTGAGGCCTGGGGGCAGGGTTCGGGCATGGGCATGTGATGGTCCATGTCAGACATGTCCATTGTCATCATCATGCTGCTGTGTTCGCAAGCTGAATGGTGCATCAGCGATTTTGAAATAACTGGTGCAATAAACAGCATGGCAACGGCAAGCAGCGCCAGCCAGCAGGCTGTTTGGTGGAAGTGATTGCGCCGTGACAAAACGTTACCGATCCGTAGTCGTTGTGGCGCAAGTGTATCCCGAAAGAAGGAATGATGTTAAATGAATTGTTAGATTGACGCAGACACAGGGTCTGTTATTGTCACGCACCCTTTAACGCTGGTGGAAACGCAAATGGATTGTCGTCCTGACTGCGGCGCTTGCTGTACCGCGCCTTCAATATCAACGCCGATCCCCGGTATGCCAGAGGGGAAGCCGGCCAACACGCCCTGTATTCAGCTGGACGAACGCCTGCGCTGCAAGCTGTTTGGATCGCCTTTACGGCCTAAGGTTTGCGGCGGCCTCCAGCCAGCCAGAGAGATGTGTGGCACCTCACGCCAGCAGGCAATGGCGTACCTGATCCACCTGGAAGCTGCCACGGCGCCTTAAATATCTTTGATGCGAGCCATGCAGTAAATACTGATGGCTATCATTCCCAGCGCAATGAAAAAGACGCTGTGATAGTTCCAGATCTCGGCGACCACCCCGGCGAGCGAACCGGCAATGATCCAACCCACGCGCGTGGTATTGGTGTACAGCGTGGTGGCGGCTCCTGCCTGGCCAGGCATAAGATCCTGAAAATAGATCATACCGATCCCGGCCAAAATCCCAATAAAGATGGCGTTTAACAGCTGCAGCCCCAGCAGCATATATTCATTGGTCAGCGTCACCATCCCGACGTAGAACAGTAGCCCTGCCGCAACGGCAAAGCGCATCAGGAAACGTTTACCGAAGCGTTTGGCGTAGTAGCCCGCAATCAACATCGTCGGGATTTCCAGCCCAGCCGCGGTGCCCATCATTACGCCGGCGAGCTTCTCCGGGAGGTGTAGCTCATTGATGATATACAGCGGCATATTGATGATATAGAGGCTGTTACAGCCCCACATCATGGTACAGGCGGCGAACAGGAGCAGGGCGTCACGGCGGTTGCGGCGCGGAGACTCAAGCCTGGCTTCTGCTTTCGCCAGCGGCTCTTTGCGCATGGAGGGTAAAAAGAGCCAGACCATTGCCCCGCAAATGACGAAGGCAAACGCCGCGCTGAGGTACATCACTTTGAAGCCGAAGCCCATCGCCAGCGCGTAAGCAATTGGTGGCCCAACCACCCAGGCAAGAGACACCTGCGCGCGCAGGATAGAGCTGAACATCACCGCTTCTCGCCCGGTGCTATCGGCATGCTCGCGGGCAAGCGCAAACATTTGCGGGTTGGCGGTGGAGCCGAAACTACTCAGAAACACGCCGACGAACAGCAAAATAAAGTAGTTCCGGTTCCAGGCGAACAGGATACAGCCCAGCGCGCCGAGCAGACAGCAGACAAAAATCAGCGTTTTTCGGTCGCCTTTGCGGTCGGAGCGCCCGGCTAAAAACTGGCTCACCAGAATGCCAATCACCGCGCTGCCGGTGAAGAAAAAACCGACCAGCGCAGGGCGAACGTGGACTTCATCGGTTAAAAACAGGCTTAACGTTGGGGTCTGTAGCGCACCGGCGATACCTGTCAAAAAGGCCACAATCAGAAACGCGGTTGAGGTGAAGTCCAGAGGCTTGCGGGCGGCGGTAACGGGAGCGTTTTGCATACTTTTGGGTGACAGGAAAAAGAATGCGCGAAGTGTACTCTCGTTGCCCTTAAATAGACAGATTTAGCCATAAGCCCCGCCGGGGGACTCGCACAAATCATCCAGGAGAAAATAAAGCGTTAACTGCTCAGGATCGGTGCCCCTTAGCTTCAGCCTCAGCCAGCTCATGAGAGTCCAGCACGTAGTCTGATGAATCGAGCAAACGTTCGACGGTCAAATCGATAAAAGATCGGACTCGTGCCGGCTGCGCCGGTCGGCTGCCGTAGTAGATATGCACGCTCATGTGATCCGTCATATGTCGGGTTAGCAGCGGTATCAACTTGCCTGCGCGAATCAGGGGCGCAGCGGACAAACCGGAAAGCAGGCCTATGACGTGGCCAGATAACACCGCCTGTGTTTCCAGGTGGGCATCATTGGTTGATAACGCGGGGCGCACATTAACGGACGTGACTTCGCCTTCGACATTGAGTAGCCAGGGGAGCACCCGGCCTGAACCGGGATGGCGAAAGGTACTGCACCTGTGTTCAGACAGTTGGGCAATGGATGTTGGGGCGCCACGAGTCGCCAGGTAACCCGGCGAAGCGCAAACGATAAGCTGCATAGCAAAGAGCCGGCGTACAAAAAGCCCTTCCTCAGGAGGGTGGCCTATACGAAAGCCAACATCGGTACGCTCATCCACCCAGCTTCCGATGCGGTCATCAAGCTTTATGTCAGGTTCAATCTCCGGATAGCGGGTACAAAACTCATCAATCAAAGGCCAGAGTAGAGGCAAAAATGCGTATTTTGGGGCAATGATGCGCAAGGGGCCGGCAATGGAGTCTTTGACATTACGGATACGATCTCCTGCTCGTGCCAGAGACGCCAGCGCGGGTTTAGCCTCTTCCAGAAATTGCTGTCCTTCCGTCGTCAGTGCCAGTCGCCGCGTAGTGCGATGAAGCAGCCGCACGCCTAAACGCTGTTCCAGAGCGGAAAGTGCCTGACTTGCCGCCTGTGGGCTAATGCCCTGCATGGCGGCCGCCCGACGAATGCTGCCCAGCTCTATCGCGTTGATGAAGATTTCGATGGCCCGAAGATCGCTGGCTGCCATAAATGTTCCTCGCGTCAATTTGTTTTCAATTATCAATCTGTACTTTCTATTGCGTCAATAAATAGCCCGCTAGTGGGTTGATATTCTTTTGCCTAACATCTGCGTTGAAACCCCTACCTGGAGCGTGTGATGAACAACATTAAAGATAAAGTCATTGTGATAACCGGAGCCAGCAGCGGTCTGGGTCTGGCCGCTGCGCGTCGGCTGAGTGAACAGGGAGCCCATGTCGTGCTGGGGGCTCGTCGGATTGAGCGCTTACGGCAGTTGTCCGATGAGTTAACCAGCGGGGGGCGGCAGGCTCTCGCCGTTGAGACCGACGTGACTGTGCTCGGCGATGTGCAGCGGCTCGTCGGGAGGGCGGTTCATGCCTTCGGTCGGGTTGATGTGATGGTCAATAATGCAGGCTTAATGCCGATCTCGGCGCTTGAACGGCTGAAAGTTGAGGATTGGGAGCGAACTATCGATGTGAACATCAAGGGCGTGCTCTATGGTATTGCGGCGGCCTTGCCGCATATGCAGCGCCAAATGTCCGGACACTTTGTCAATGTCGCGTCGGTGGCCGGGCATAAAATCATGCCTGGCGGAACGGTCTACTCTGCGACGAAATTTGCCGTACGTGCGTTGACGGAAGGCCTGAGACAGGAGGTAAAACCCTGGAATATCCGCACGACAATTCTTTCGCCCGGGGCCGTTGATTCTGAATTGCCGAACAGTATCACCGAAGAAGATGTTGCTCGTGGCATGCAGGGGTTTTATCAGACAACGGCTATTCCGGCCGATTCCTTTGCCCGTGCGATTACCTTCGCCCTTGAACAGCCCGATGAAATGGACGTGAACGAAATCGTCTTCAGGCCAACTCGTCAGCTCGCCTGAGGCCGCTCCACGTCGGTACAACATTTACCGACGTGGTTTCTTTGTATGTTCCAGCCGTCAATTTCCACCGTCGAGTACAACCCCCGCCAACTGCTGTGTGGCCATAGCTGAAATTTGCTGATGCCGGTCCGTAAACGGCCGCCGGTGCGCTGAATTTCCCGTCTGCTAAACTGAAAATGTGCTGAAGCTCTAAATTTCGCAAACAGAAATACGAGAAATGTTGCGTGAAATGCAGCATTAGCGCAACACTCCTTGAAACGTTTCAGCGTCATCTTTTTGCATCCCGCAGCTCGAGATGGCGCATTTTTTCTCAAGCAAGCTGAATCGTTTCAATTCAGCGAGAGAGGCGATCTATGTTCCAGTTATCTGTGCAGGATATTCACCCGGGCGAAGCTGCCGGGAGCAAAGAAGACGCTATCCGCCTGATTGCCGCCGCCCTTGTGCAGGCAGGCAACGTCGGCGAAGGCTACGTCAACGGTATGCTGGCGCGTGAACAGCAAACCACAACCTATTTAGGCAACGGGATTGCTATCCCACACGGCACCACAGACACGCGCGATCTGGTGCTGAAAACCGGCGTTCAGGTTTTCCAGTTCCCGCAGGGGGTGGCGTGGGGTGAGGGGCAGACTGCTTACGTGGCGATTGGTATTGCCGCCAGCTCCGATGAACACCTCGGCCTGCTGCGCCAGTTGACCCATGTGCTGAGTGACGACGACGTTGCTGAACAGCTGAAATCCGCCGCCAGTGCGGAAGAACTCCGCGCGTTGCTGATGGGCGAAAAACAAAGCACCGCGCTGCTGCTGGACAACAGCCTGCTGGCGTTGAATGTTGAGGCCAGCAATCTGATGACGCTGCAGGCGCTGAACGCCGGGCGCCTGAAACAAGCCGGTGCGGTTGATGCTGCTTTTGTCAGCAATGTGATTGCCGGCAACCCGCTTTATCTTGGTCAGGGCATCTGGCTGAACGACAGCGCGGAAGGCAACCTGGCGAGCGCCGTTGCCGTCAGTCGTCCGGCGGCAAGCTTTGAGGCGAACGGGAACCCGGTTTCTTTCCTGATGACCGTGGCCGTGGCCGACGAGCAGCCCTTGCAGGTACTAAACCGCCTGAGCGACATGCTGATTGGCAACCGTGCCGACAGGCTTTTAACCGCAGATGCCCCGGCGTTGCTGACGCTGCTGACCAGCGATGATGCCCCGACGGAAGAAGCGCTGAGCGCCGAATTTACCATACGCAATGAACACGGCCTGCACGCCCGCCCGGGTACGGCGCTGGTCAACACCATAAAACAATTTAATAGCGAAATTACCGTGACAAACCTTGATGGATCCGGGAAACCGGCAAATGGACGCAGTCTGATGAAAGTTGTAGCGCTGGGCGTGAAAAAAGGCCACCGCCTGCGCTTTACCGCACAGGGGCAAGATGCTGAACAGGCGTTGAAAGCGATTGGCGAAGCCATCGCCGAAGGTTTGGGGGAGGGCGCGTAATGACCAGACGTGTAGCGACGATCACCCTAAACCCGGCCTATGACCTGGTGGGCTTTTGCCCGGAAATCGAGCGTGGAGAGGTGAACCTGGTGCGTACCACCGGCCTGCATGCGGCTGGCAAGGGCATCAACGTAGCCAAAGTGCTTAAAGATCTTGGCATTGACGTTACGGTGGGCGGCTTCCTGGGCAAAGACAATCAGGATGGTTTTCAGCAACTGTTCAGCGAGCTGGGGATTGCTAACCGCTTCCAGGTCGTGCAGGGCCGCACCCGCATCAACGTTAAGCTGACCGAAAAAGACGGCGAAGTGACCGATCTGAACTTTTCCGGTTTTGAAGTCACCGGCGCTGACTGGGAACGCTTTGTGGCCGACTCCCTGAGCTGGCTGGGTCAGTTCGACATGGTTTGCGTCAGCGGTAGCCTGCCGGCGGGCGTTTCCCCGGAAGCGTTCACCGACTGGATGACGCGCCTGCGCAGCCAGTGCCCGTGCATCATTTTCGACAGCAGCCGCGAAGCGCTGGTTGCCGGTTTGAAAGCGGCGCCGTGGCTGGTCAAGCCGAACCGCCGTGAGCTGGAAATTTGGGCCGGTCGCAAACTGCCTGAACTGAAGGATGTGATTGAGGCGGCGCATGCGCTGCGTGAGCAGGGGATTGCGCATGTGGTGATTTCTCTCGGCGCTGAAGGTGCGCTGTGGGTTAACGCCTCAGGGGAATGGATTGCCAAACCACCAACGTGTGAAGTTGTTAGTACCGTTGGCGCAGGGGATTCAATGGTCGGCGGCCTCATTTATGGCCTGCTGATGCGCGAGTCCAGCGAACACACGCTGCGCCTTGCTACCGCCGTTGCTGCCCTGGCCGTTAGCCAGAGCAACGTAGGTATTACCGATCGTACACAGCTGGCCGCTATGATGGCTCGTGTCGACCTGAAACCTTTCCACTGACAGCAGGAGACAGGCAATGAAAACGCTGTTAATTATTGAGCCGGGACTTGGGCAGGCGCGCGCGTATCTGGCGAAGACGCTGCTCGGTGCCGCAGCGCCAAAAGCGCACCTCGACATTATTGATAATCCGAACGATGCCGAACTGGCGATTGTGGTTGGCAATGCCATTCCTGCTGACACCTCGTTGAACGGCAAAAAAGTGTTCCTGGGCGATATCGATCGCGCGGTGCAGCACCCAGAACTGTTCCTGAGCGAAGCGAAAGGTAAAGCACATACATACACCGCACCAATAGCTAGCGCATCCGCTCCAGCAAAAGGGCCGAAGCGGATTGTCGCCGTAACCGCCTGCCCAACCGGCGTGGCGCATACCTTTATGGCAGCGGAAGCTATCGAAACCGAAGCGAAAAAACGTGGCTGGTGGGTGAAGGTTGAAACCCGTGGCTCCGTCGGCGCAGGGAACGCGATTACCCCTGAAGAAGTGGCCGAGGCGGATCTGGTGATTGTGGCGGCGGATATTGAAGTGGATCTGGCCAAATTTGCCGGCAAGCCGATGTACCGCACGTCTACCGGCCTGGCGCTGAAGAAAACGGCTCAGGAGCTGGATAAGGCGCTGGTTGAGGCCAAACCTTACGAAGCCGCAGGTAAAGCAAGCGCGGCCCAGGAGTCCGGTAAAAAAGAGAGCGCCGGGGCGTATCGCCACCTGCTGACCGGCGTGTCCTACATGCTGCCGATGGTGGTTGCGGGCGGGCTGTGTATTGCGCTCTCTTTTGCCTTCGGTATCCAGGCCTTTAAAGAGCCGGGCACGCTTGCTGCGGCGCTGATGCAGATTGGTGGTGGCTCAGCGTTTGCGCTGATGGTGCCGGTCCTGGCGGGCTACATTGCATTCTCGATTGCTGACCGCCCAGGTCTGACGCCGGGTCTTATCGGCGGCATGCTGGCAGTTAGCACCGGCTCCGGGTTTATCGGCGGTATTATCGCTGGCTTCCTTGCGGGTTACATTGCGAAACTGATTAGCTCGAAGCTGAAGCTGCCGCCAAGTATGGAAGCGCTGAAGCCGATCTTGATCATTCCGCTGTTCTCAAGCCTGGTTGTTGGCCTGGCAATGATCTATCTGATCGGTACCCCGGTGGCTAAAATTCTCGCGGGTCTGACCCACTGGCTGCAAACTATGGGTACCGCAAACGCGGTCCTGCTGGGCGCTATCCTGGGTGGGATGATGTGTACCGATATGGGCGGCCCGGTGAACAAAGCGGCTTACGCTTTCGGCGTCGGCTTGCTCAGTACCCAGACTTACGCGCCAATGGCGGCTATCATGGCCGCAGGCATGGTGCCACCGCTGGCGCTGGGTCTGGCCACGCTGGTTGCTCGCCGTAAGTTTGATAAGGCGCAGCAAGAAGGGGGCAAAGCGGCACTGGTTCTGGGGCTGTGCTTCATTACCGAAGGCGCGATTCCGTTTGCCGCTCGTGACCCGATGCGCGTGCTGCCTTGCTGCATCATCGGCGGGGCGCTGACGGGCGCTCTGTCCATGGCCGTTGGCGCGAAGCTAATGGCCCCGCACGGCGGCCTGTTTGTCCTGCTGATCCCAGGGGCGATTACCCCGGTGCTGGGTTATCTGCTGGCGATTGTGGCCGGTACGCTGGTGGCTGGCCTGGCCTACGCCTTCCTCAAGCGTCCTGAAACGGAGCTGGCGGCGAAGGCCGCATAATCTCCCGCTCAACGAAAAACGCCTCGCTAATGCGGGGCGTTTTTCTTTCTACTATCAATGTTACTCTCCGACCAATCATGAAAGGCCGCTAACTATTTACCCGGCAGATTAAACAGTTTGCGACAGATGATGAACTGAGTGCGTTGCAAAAGGTTTTAATTGGCCCCCGGAGAAAGGGGACCTGATTCAGGGCACCGGAGGGTTACGGAAAATCAGAATGGCAACCGGCGTCCGGGGTAAAAGCGGGGCGCTCGGGTAATCTATTTTTTGGCAGCGGCAGAGATGATTGGGTTGATCATGGCGTGGCCGAAGCACGTCAAAGACAACCTGACGGCAGTAGAAAAAGCTGAACTCAGGAAGCTGACTAAATTATTAAAAGGTAGCGTAGAAAATGAGCTTCTTTAATGACCTTAAAACCTCGCTTGAAGAGGCGGTGGAAATTAAAAACGTGAGCAACATACCCGCGAAGATCGTGCGTTATGATGTGGCGGATGTTCGGGCGATAAGAGAACAACTGAAGGTTTCGCAAAGTGAAATGGCTGAGGCCTTAGGCACCAGCGTTGACACGATCAAAAGCTGGGAATCAAAACGCCGCAATCCCACCGGGCTAGCGGCCAAGGTACTGGCTACGATTCAGAGCAACCCGGCATTTTATTATGAGCTGGCAGCACACTGAGGTGTGGCTACCAGCAATGACCCTGATGCATACAGTGACAGAATTAAGCCGTGGCTTCCTCGTGCTGCTGCGCCTTAAGCCAGGCTATCTCTTCGGCCCAGATATCCGGGTTGGTGGTTTCCAGAATTAACGGGATACCGTCGAAACGGGCGTCACGCATAATCCAGCTAAACGGCGTGTGGCCTATGTTGCCCAGCCCCAGGCTGTTGTGGCGGTCAACGCGGCTGCCAAATTCACTTTTTGCATCGTTGAGGTGCATCCCGCGCAGGTACCTGAAGCCGACGATACGCTCGAATTCGCTAAAGGTCTGTTCGCAGTCAGCTTCGGTGCGCAGATCGTACCCGGCAGCAAAAGCGTGGCAGGTGTCGATGCAGACGCCGACGCGGGATTTATCTTCCACGCCGTCAATAATTGCCGCGAGATGCTCAAAGCGGAAGCCAAGGTTGCTGCCCTGACCGGCGGTGTTTTCAATTACGGCGGTCACGCCTTCAGACTTCTCCAGCGCAATGTTAATCGACTCCGCAATGCGCTTCAGGCATTCCTCTTCCGGAATTTGCTTCAGGTGGCTACCTGGATGGAAATTCAGCAGCGTCAGCCCCAGTTGCTGGCAGCGAACCATTTCGTCAATAAATGCCTCGCGGGATTTTTCCAGCGCATCCTCAACCGGGTGGCCGAGATTAATCAGGTAGCTGTCGTGAGGGAGGATTTGGCCGGGGCCGTAGTGGTATTTTTCGCAGGCGCTCTTAAAGCTGTCGATGATTTCGCTGGTTAGCGGTGCGGCGCGCCACTGGCGTTGATTCTTGGTGAACAGGGCAAAAGCGGTGGCTTCCAGTTCGTGGGCGCGGATGGCGGCGTTTTCCAGGCCGCCCGAGGCGCTAACGTGCGCTCCAATAAACTTCATCTGTCTTCTCCTGTTTCTTGACGGGCAAAACCCGCTATCGGTAATCCGTCATGATAGCGGGTCAGGAGGCTTTTTTCCGTATTGAATTAAGCTAACAGATGGTGAACCGCCAGGTTAATAGCGCCGCCGCCTACGATTAACCAGATAAACAGCACCAGCGCCATCAACAGCGGGCGAACCCCGGCCTTTTTCAGGGCGCTAACGTGGGTCGTCAGGCCCAGCGCGGCCATCGCCACTGCCAGCAGGAAGGTATCCAGCGTTACCAGCACATTTACCAGCGCCTGCGGCAAGAAGTGGAAGGAGTTAAAAATCGCCACCACGATGAACAGTATCGCAAACCACGGGATGGTAATTTTACCCGTCTGCGCCGCGCCTGCCGGTGCCAGAGATTTCACGCGGGCGGCCAGGAAATCAGGAACGGGGCGAGCATCATCACGCGCAGCATTTTGGCAATGACCGCTGCATTTTCCGTTTCCGGACTAATGGCGTGGCCTGCGGCAACAACCTGGGCAACCTCGTGCATTGTTGACCCGGTGTAGATCCCGAAGGTTTCCGGCGTAAACCAGTGGCTAACCAACGGGTAAATCATCGGGTAGATAAAAATAGCCAGCGTCCCGAAGATAACCACGGTTGCGACGGCAACGGTGACTTTACTGGCTTCGGCTTTCACGACGGGTTCGGTGGCAAGTACCGCTGCCGCGCCGCAAATACTGCTGCCTGCGCCAATCAGCCAGCTGGTTTGCTTATCCAGACCAAACACTTTTTGACCGAGCCAGCAGGCGAGGGCGAAGGTGCTGCACAGCGTGAGCACGTCAATTACCAGGCCGCTGACGCCAACATCGGCAATTTGCGAAAACGTCAGGCGGAAGCCATAAAGAATAATCCCGAGACGCAGAAGGTGTTGCTTGGCGAACAGCACGCCGCCGTCGCATTGCTGCCAGATTTTTGGGTAAACGGTATTGCCGATAATCATGCCGCAAAGAATGGCGAGCGTCAGGGCACTAAGGCCGACGCCGGCTACCGCTGGAATGTTGCCAAGCCATAATGCCAGGCCGGTAATGGCGGCGGAAAGCGCCAGTCCCGGTAAAAAATGCCACAGCGTGTGGCGCTGAGTTTGTACGGTGAGTGCTGTCATAACCTTCTCCTCTGTCACGGCAAAAAGGCTACGCCTGGCTGGCATAAAAATAAAATTGATTATATATTTATAATTAATCTTTATAAGTGGTAAGCGACGCGCTGCCACCACAGGACATCTCTCTTATGCATATCACGCTGCGGCAGTTGGAAGTGTTTGCTGAAGTGCTTAAAAGCGGCTCGACCACGCAGGCATCTCAGATGCTGTCGCTTTCCCAGTCGGCGGTCAGCGCCGCCCTTGCCGACCTCGAAGGTCAGCTTGGGGTTCAGCTTTTTGACCGCGTTGGGAAGCGCCTTGTGGTAAATGAACACGGCAGACTGCTCTACCCGCGAGTCGTGGGGCTGCTGGAGCAGGCCGGTGAAATTGAGCAATTGTTCCGGGAAGATAACGGCGCGATCCGGGTGTATGCCAGCAGCACTATTGGCAACTACATCCTGCCGGAGATGATTGCCCGCTATCGTCGTGACTTTCCAAAACTGCCGCTGGAGCTTAGCGTCGGCAACAGCCAGGATGTGATTAATGCGGTGGCGGATTTTCGCGTGGATATTGGCCTGATCGAAGGGCCTTGCCACATGGCGGAACTGGTAACAGAACCGTGGCTCGACGATGAGCTGGTGGTCTTTGCTTCGCCGGGCAACCCGCTGGTGCACCAGCCGGTGACGCTGGAAAGCCTGGCAAAACAGCCGTGGATCCTGCGCGAGCGCGGCTCAGGCACCCGTGAAATCGTCGACTATTTATTACTTTCGCATCTGCCAGAGTTTCAGTTGGGAATGGAGCTGGGCAATTCTGAGGCGATAAAACATGCGGTACGCCACGGGCTGGGTATTAGCTGCCTGTCCCGCCGGGTGATTGCCGAGCAGCTGGAAAGCGGTTCGTTAGTTGAGGTGGCTATTCCTCTCCCCCGTCTGGTGCGGACCCTGTACCGGATCCACCATCGCCAAAAGCACATCTCTAACGCGCTGCTGCGTTTTCTGCGCTACTGCGAAGCGTAATGCACCAAAATCTTGCAGTTGCACCTGATTGGGGTGTGGCTGCGAGGCAACGTCCTTCCGTTTAATCTCTTTTTCACCTTAATGCTGCAGCGATCTTCGAGCTTCATCCGCGTTGGCACATTAGTTGCAGAATTGAATTCAAAGAATCTTTTGTTTCAATCAGGCGACGAGGCTGCACATGACGATGAAAAAATGGTTGTTCTCTTTAGTTGGCGCAACGGTTCTGCTGGCTCAGGCCGGAGCGGTTATGGCCGATCAACTGCAGGATATTGAAAAACGCGGCGTGCTGCGCGTGGCGGTCCCGCAGGATTTCCCGCCTTTTGGTTCGGTGAATGCTGACCTGAAACCGCAGGGTTACGACATTGATATGGCCGCCTACCTGGCGAAGGGGCTGAAGGTCAAGCTGCAACTTGTGCCGGTCACCAGCGCGAACCGCGTGCCCTATCTGCAGACGGATAAAGTTGATCTGGTCATTTCCAGCCTCGGCAAGAACGCTGAACGTGAAAAAGTCATCGATTTTAGCCGCGCTTATGCCCCGTTCTTCCTCGGCGTGTTCGGGCCTAAAGACGGCCCGGTGGCCGATGCTAAAGCGCTCAGCGGGAAAACCATCGGCGTGACCCGCGGTGCAGTGGAAGACATGGTATTAACCGATCTTGCACCCAAAGACGCCGACGTGAAGCGCTACGAAGACAACAACACCACCATTTCTGCTTATCTTTCAGGCCAGGTGCAGTACATCGCCACCGGTAACCTCGTCGTTGCGGCGATTGCCCGCCAGAGCCCAACCAAAGCCCCCGTCAGCAAATTTATGCTCAAGGACTCGCCTTGCTACATTGGGCTGAAAAAGAATGAACCAGCGCTGAAAGCGAAGGTAGACGAGCTGATTGGTGACGCGCTGAAGGACAACACCCTGAACACCCTGTCGCAGAAATGGATGCAGGCGCCGTTGCCTGCCAATCTCGGCGCTTGAGGAGCCGGGCATGACCACGCAACTTGATTTTGCCGGTCTGCTGCCTTACTGGCCGGAGTTACTCTCCGGCCTGTGGGTGACGCTGGGACTCACTTTTATGTCGACGGTGGGTGGCGTTGCCATCGGCATTACCGGGGCGGCCATTCGCAGTGGCAAATCCGGGCTGTTAAGCCTGGTGTGGGGCGGCTACGTGGAGCTGATTCGCAACACGCCGTTTGTTGTGCAGCTGTTCTTTATTGTGTTTGGGCTACCGGCGCTGGGGCTAAAGCTCAACGCCGGGGAAGCGGCGCTTATCGCGATGCTGATCAATCTCGGGGCTTATAGCACCGAAATTATCCGGGCGGGTATTCAGGTTACGCCCAAAGGGCAGTGGGAAGCGGCTCGTGTGCTGGGGTTAACCCGCAGCCAGACCTTTTTACGCGTGGTGCTGCCCCCTTCGCTGAAGCGTATTTATCCGGCGCTGGTCAGCCAGTGCATTATCGTGATGCTGGGCTCTGCCGTGGTGTCGCAGGTGTCCTGTGAAGATCTTACCTTTGCGGCCAGTCTCATTCAGTCGCGGACCTTCCTCAGCTTTGAGGTCTACCTGGTGACGACCTTAATGTATCTGGTGCTGTCGTTAATTATGCGTCAACTGCTGCTGGCGGCAGGGCGAAAATGGTTGGGGAGTGATGTCGGATGATGACGTTTACCGACTGGGATATCGTGCGCAACCTGCTGCTGGCGGCTCGCTGGACGGTGCTGCTTTCACTGATTGCATTTTTCTGCGGCACGCTGGTGACCTTGCCCTTATTGCTGCTGCGTATTAGCCGCTGGAAGTGGCCAAAACGTTTCATTGCCGCCTACGTGGCGCTGTTTCAGGGCACGCCGCTGCTGATGCAGCTGTTCCTCGCCTTCTTTGGTATCGCGCTGTTCGGTATAGACGTGAGCCCCTGGACGGCGGCCACGCTGGCTCTCACGTTATTTACCAGCGCGTTTCTGCTGGATATCTGGTACGGCAGTATCCGCGCACTGCCGAAAGGCCAGTGGGAGGCCTGTCGCTGCCTCGGTTTGAGCTTTGGGCAGACGCTGTTTCGGGTGATTGCCCCGCAGGCGCTGCGTATCGCCGTGGCGCCAACGGTCGGGTTTTCGGTGCAGGTCATCAAAGGCACTGCCCTGGCCTCGATCATTGGTTTCGTCGAACTGACCAAAGCTGGCACCATGCTTAATAACGTGACATTTGAGCCGTTTAAAGTCTTTGCCCTGGTGGCGCTTGGCTATTTCTTACTTTGCTACCCGCTGTCGCGCTACAGCCGCTATCTGGAGAAAAAATTCCATGCCGCTCATCACCATTAATGACGTACAAAAATATTACGGCGACAACCACGTACTGAAGGGCGTTAGCCTTGATATCGACATGGGCGAAGTGGTGTCGATTATCGGCCGCAGCGGTTCGGGTAAAAGTACTCTGCTGCGCTGCATGAACGGGCTGGAAGGCTACCAGGATGGCAGCATCAAGCTCGGGGGGATGACCATTACCGACCGTGAGTCGCAGGCGCGTGAAATCAGCCGCTCTGTCGGGATGGTGTTTCAGAACTTTAATCTGTTCCCGCACATGACCGCGCTGGAAAACGTGATGCTGGCGCCGCGCCGGGTACTGAATAAAAGCGCCGCTGAATGCCGCGAGCTGGGGCTGGAGATGCTCAACAAAGTCGGCCTGGGTGAACGTGTGGACTACTATCCGGCTAACCTGTCCGGCGGCCAGCAGCAGCGTGTGGCCATTGCCCGCGCGCTGGCGATGAACCCTAAAGTACTGCTGTGCGATGAAATTACCTCGGCACTTGACCCTGAACTGGTAGGGGAGGTGCTGAAGGTGCTGGAACAACTGGCTGCGGAAGGCATGACGCTGATTCTGGTGACCCATGAGATGAACTTTGCCCGTGAAGTCGGCGACCGCGTGGTGTTTATGCATCAGGGCAAAGTGTGGGAGCAGGGGGAGAGCAAGTCGTTCTTCGCCAACCCTCGAACCCAGGAACTGCAGCAGTTTATTTCGTCCGTACGCGGGCTAGGTTAATCTTTGACCGCCGGTCAGTTGACCGCGCCGGCGGTATTTTAATTCCCCTCAACTTATCGGCCTGATAAGTGACTTGCTAATAATCGCCGGGCGATCATGAAGCTCTCTTATAACCCGGGATTTCTGCTATCTGAATAAAGACGTTTTGTTACAATCTTGCCTCATTTTTTGGATAGGCAACAATTTCCTATGGTTTCACAAGATAAAACGACAGAAGCGCCTGGCTTACGCCGCGAATTAAAGGCGCGCCACCTGACGATGATCGCCATCGGCGGATCCATCGGTACGGGGCTTTTCGTTGCCTCTGGGGCGACAATTTCTCAGGCGGGGCCGGGTGGGGCGCTGCTTTCTTATATGCTGATTGGCCTGATGGTGTACTTCCTGATGACCAGCCTGGGTGAACTGGCGGCGTTTATGCCTGTGTCCGGTTCTTTCGCGACCTACGGCCAGAAATACGTTGAAGACGGCTTTGGTTTCGCCCTCGGCTGGAACTACTGGTACAACTGGGCGGTGACCATCGCCGTTGACCTCGTGGCCGCACAGCTGGTAATGAATTACTGGTTCCCGGACACCCCCGGCTGGATCTGGAGCGCGCTGTTCCTGGGTATTATGTTCCTGCTCAACTGGATTTCCGTGAAGGGCTTTGGCGAAGCGGAATACTGGTTCTCGCTGATAAAAGTGACCACCGTCATCATCTTCATCATTGTGGGTGTGATGATGATCGTGGGTATTTTCAAAGGGGCGCAGCCGGTAGGCTGGAGCAACTGGACAACCGGCGATGCGCCGTTTGCCGGGGGCTTTGCCGCAATGATCGGCGTGGCGATGATCGTCGGCTTCTCCTTCCAGGGCACCGAGCTTATCGGGATTGCTGCCGGAGAGTCCGCTGACCCGGAGAAAAACATTCCTCGCGCCGTGCGTCAGGTGTTCTGGCGAATCCTGCTGTTCTATGTCTTCGCTATTCTGATTGTCAGCCTGATAATCCCTTATACCGATCCCAGCCTGCTGCGCAATGACGTGAAAGACATTAGCGTCAGCCCGTTTACCCTGGTGTTCCAGCACGCCGGCCTGCTGTCTGCGGCGGCGGTTATGAACGCCGTTATCCTGACGGCGGTGCTGTCTGCGGGTAACTCCGGGATGTACGCCTCCACGCGTATGCTTTACACCCTGGCCTGCGACGGCAAAGCGCCGCGTATTTTCTCGAAGCTTTCAAAGGGCGGTGTGCCGCGTAATGCACTGTATGCGACCACCGTTATTGCCGCGCTGTGCTTCCTGACGTCTATGTTTGGCAACCAGACCGTTTACCTGTGGCTGCTGAATACCTCGGGGATGACCGGCTTTATTGCGTGGCTCGGGATTGCTATCAGCCACTACCGTTTCCGCCGCGGCTATGTGCTGCAGGGCAACGACATTAACGACCTGCCGTACCGCTCGGGCTTCTTCCCGATTGGGCCTATCTTCGCTTTCGTGCTGTGTCTGATCATCACCCTGGGCCAGAACTACGAAGCGTTCCTGTCTGACACTATCGACTGGGGCGGCGTCGCGGCGACCTATATCGGCATCCCGCTGTTCCTGGCTATCTGGTTTGGTTACAAGATAACGAAGGGCAGCCGTTTTGTGCGCTACAGCGAAATGGAATTCCCAAAATTTCGTGAGAAATAAGCCTTAGCAACAATAAGTTACTCTTTAGAGGGCGTGATTATCACGCCCTTTTTTATTTCGCTCTCGCCAGCAATAATTCCTTCGGGTTATAGTAGAGAACAATTAAATTGATAACCATTATCATTTGCTTTATCGTTAACGACATTCTTTAAGGAACGAAGGAGTGTTAGCGTGAAGCGTATGATTAAACTCAAGAATATTTGTCTGGCTGTGGCATTAACCGCCGCCGGTTTGTCTTCCGCACTGGCCGCGACGGTGACCGATATCGTCGGGCGTGAAGTGACCATCCCGCAGAAGGTTGACCGCATTTTACTGGGGGAAGGGCGCCTGTTTTATGCCCTGGCGCTGCTGGAAGGGCAAAAGCCGATTGACCGTATCGTTGGCTGGCAGGGCGATTTCCGTAAGTTAGATACGCAGACTTACGAGCAATATAAAGCGAAATTCCCGAAAATTGATGACATCCCGCTAATTGGCAGTACTACCGCCGACAGCGTCAGCCCGGAAAAGGTGCTGACTTTGCACCCGGATGTGGCGATTTTTGGCCTCTCTGGCCATGGGCCAGGCCGTCATAGCGAACTGGTCTCTCAGTTAGAGAAAGCGGGCGTCCCGGTGGTCTTCGTTGATTTTCGCACCTCGCCGCTCAAAAATACCTTGCCGAGCATGCGCGTGCTGGGCAAAGTGTTGCATCGCGAGAAACAGGCCGATGATTACATCGCCTTTTATGAAGCAAACCTGAAAAAAATTACCGACGTCACCGGCAAGATGGCGGAAAAAGAGAAGCCATCGGTGTTTATCGAACTGCGCGCTGCGGCCATGGAAGAGTGCTGTGGCTCAGCGGGGAAAGGTAACATGGGCGACTTCATCGACCTGGCGGGCGGCACGAATATTGCCAAAAACTTGCTGCCGGGCGCGCTGGGCACGGTAAACCTGGAAAAAGTGCTTGCCGTTGACCCGCAGGTTTATATTGCCAGCGGCGGTAAAGCACCGGGTTCAACCTCTCCGGGCGTAGTGCTTGGCGCTCAGGCTACTCAAGCCGAAGCGCAGGCTAGCCTGCAGAGCGTGCTGGAGCGTAAAGGCATTGACCAGCTAACGGCGGTCAAAGAGGGTCGCGCCTATGGCGTATGGCATAATTTCTACAATTCGCCGTACAACATCCTGGCGATTCAGGCGATGGCCACCTGGTTCCATCCACAGCAGTTTGCTGAGGTGAACCCGGAACAGACAATGCAGCAACTTTATAAACAGTTCCTGGCGGTCGAGCCAACGGGAACGTACTGGACCGATCTTAAGAAGTAACGAAGGTAAGACTTAATGAGTGCCACCACCGATCCGATGCCAAACGAGGCGCAGCCTGCCACCATTATGGGGCGCTACCAGCAGGTGCTACGCCACCGCTATTTGCTGATGGGGGCGTTGGTCATTGCGATCTTAGCCTCGCTGCTGTTGGACTTTACCCTTGGCCCATCAGGGCTGCCGCTGGATACGCTGTGGCAGACCCTGATTGACCCAGCCAGCGCTAACGCCGGTACGCGGGTGATCGTGTGGGACATTCGTCTGCCTTATGCGCTGATGGCGCTGCTGGTCGGTATGGCGCTGGGCCTGGCGGGGGCGGAGATGCAAACCATCCTCAATAACCCGCTGGCCAGCCCGTTTACCCTCGGCGTCTCCTCCGCTGCGGCCTTTGGTGCCGCGCTGGCGATTATCCTCGGCATCGGTATTCCCGGGGTGCCGGATCAGTGGTTTATCTCCGCTAACGCCTTTGTCTTTGCGCTGTTCGCCGCGCTGATGCTGGACGCCATTACCCGCTGGACTCGAGTCGCGAGTTCCGGCGTGGTGTTGTTTGGTATCGCGCTGGTGTTCACCTTTAACGCCCTGGTGTCGATGCTGCAGTTCATCGCCAGCGAAGACACGCTGCAGGGGCTGGTGTTCTGGACGATGGGCAGCCTGGCGAGAGCCTCCTGGGACAAACTCGGCGTGCTGCTGCTGGCTTTCGCCATCATTATGCCTATCTCCATGCTGAGCTCCTGGAAGCTCACCGCGCTGCGCTTAGGCGAAGATCGCGCCGTCAGTTTTGGCATCGACGTCAAGCGCCTGCGTTTAGGCACGTTGCTGCGCATCAGTATTTTGTCCGCGCTGTCCGTGGCGTTTGTCGGCCCCATCGGCTTTATCGGCCTGGTGGCACCGCACATCGCCCGTATGCTGTTTGGTGAAGATCACCGTTTCTACCTGCCGGGTAGCGTGCTGGTCGGGGCGCTGGTGCTGTCGCTGGCGTCCGTGGCGTCTAAAAATATTATCCCTGGCGTCATTATTCCGGTGGGGATTGTCACCTCGCTGGTGGGCGTGCCGTTCTTCCTGAGTATTATTCTGCGCCATAAGGGGAACGTGTGATGCAGGGCTTAAAGATTGATGCATTCAACGCCGGTTACCCAAAGCGTAAAATTATCGAAAACCTCAGCGTGCCTGCGCTGCCGCGCGGCAAAATTACCGTGCTGCTGGGGCCGAACGGCTGCGGCAAATCGACGCTGCTGCGTTCGTTAGCGGGGCTGAATCGCGCGGAAGGGCAGCTGTATCTGGACGGTGAAGACCTGATGGCTCTGCCGTTTGCCAAACGCGCTGAAAAAGTGGTTTATCTGCCGCAGTCGCTGCCGCAGGGCGTTCATTTGCATGTGCTGGAATCCATTATCGTGGCGCAGCGCGCATCCGGTGGCCGTCACAGCGCCGAAAGCGAAGCTCAGGTTATGGAACTGCTGAAACAGCTGGGGATCTCGCATCTGGCGCTGAGCTATCTCGACCAGCTTTCCGGCGGGCAAAAACAGCTGGTTGGCCTGGCGCAGTCTTTGATTCGCCGTCCGTCCCTGCTGCTGCTCGATGAGCCGCTGAGCGCGCTGGATTTGAATTATCAGTTCCACGTCATGGATTTGGTCGCCCGCGAAACCCGCGAGCGCAATATCGTCACCGTTGTTGTGGTGCATGATATCAATATTGCTTTACGCCATAGCGAGCATGTTCTCATGCTGCGCGACGGCAAACTGGTTGCCAGCGGTGAGCCGGAGGATGTGATTACTCCGCGCAGTCTGGCCCAGGTTTACGGGGTGAAGGGGCGCATTGAACGCTGCTCACAGGGGGTTGCCCAGGTGCTGATCGACGGCCTGGTGGAAACGCCCACCGTATAACAACGCAGTTCAGGAATACTATGGAACACAATATGCAGCCGGCGGCCAATGTAGCCGCTGGCGCATAGTGCAATGTGAGCGCTAAACGGTAGTTTCGTTTGTAATTCACCTCATGGAGAGAAAGAAATGTTAAGGTTGAATCCCATTGTCCGGGGAGGACTTTGTGCGTCTGTACTCAGTCTTGCATTCCCCGTCATCGCTGACGATCGCGAAGAAACCCTCGTTGTCACCGCGTCTGCCACCGAACAAAACCTCAAAGATGCGCCCGCCAGTATCAGCGTGATCACCCGGGACGAACTGCAAAAAAAACCAGTTAACAATCTGAAAGATGTGCTGCAGAACGTGCCCGGCGTCCAGTTGACCAACGAAGGGGATAACCGCCGTGGCGTCAGTCTTCGCGGCCTGGACAGCAGCTATACCCTGATTCTGGTAGACGGTAAACGAGTCAACTCCCGCAATGCGGTATTCCGCCATAACGACTTTGACCTGAACTGGATCCCGGCGGATGCGATTGAGCGCATCGAAGTGGTGCGCGGGCCGATGTCTTCTCTTTATGGCTCAGATGCCCTTGGCGGCGTGGTGAACATCATCACCCGTAAAGTCGGCAAAGCCTGGCATGGCACTTTCACCGTAGATTCCACCGTGCAGGAACACCGCGATCGCGGCGACACCTATAACGGTAACTTCTTCACCAGCGGCCCGTTGATTGACGACGTGCTGGGCGTAAAAGTCTATGGCAGCCTCGGTAAGCGCCAGAAGGATGGCCAGCAGGCATCGACGACGAACGCCAATGGCCTGACGCCGCAGATTGAAGGTTTCACTTCCCGCAATGCCAGCACGGAATTTGCCTGGACACCGGCTGATAATCAGGATGTCACCCTGGGCTACGGCTTTGACCGCCAGGACAGGGAATCAGACTCGCTGGATAAGAATCGTATCGAACGTCAGGATTATTCCCTCGGGCATAACGGGCGCTGGGGCTTCGGCAATACCGAGCTGCGTTTCTACGGCGACAAAATTGATAACCTGAACCCGGGCAACAGCGCGGCTATCACCTCACGCAACAACAGCCTCGACGGTAAGCTGGTACTGCCGCTGAGCGATATCAACCAGTTCCTGACCTTTGGCGGGGAGTGGCGTCACGACAAGCTGAGCGACCCGGTGAATATTACCGGCGGCAATAGCTCGAATACCTCGGCCAGCCAGTACGCCCTGTTTATCGAGGACGAATGGCGCATCTTCGAACCGCTGGCGCTGACCACCGGCATTCGTATGGATGACCATGAAACCTACGGCGACCACTGGAGCCCGCGGGCATATCTCGTCTATAGCGCGACGGATACCCTCACCGTCAAAGGCGGCTGGGCCACGGCATTTAAAGCCCCGTCCCTGCTGCAGCTTAGCCCGGACTGGACCAGCAGATCCTGCCGTGGCGCCTGCCAGATTGTCGGTAGCCCTGACCTGAAACCGGAAACCAGCGAAAGCTTTGAGCTGGGGCTGTATTACGCCGGGGATGAAGGCTTTCTGGACGGGGTGAGCGGCAGCGTGACTGCCTTCCAGAACAACGTTGAGGATATGATTGATATCCAGCGTACTGCGAACCGCAGCGTAGCGCCGTCTTACTCAAACTTTGTGGGCTTTGATAGGAGCGGTAACCCTATCTTCCGCTATTACAACGTGAACAAAGCGCGTATTCGCGGCGTGGAAACCGAGCTGAAAATACCGTTTAACGACCAGTGGAAGCTGTCGCTGAACTACACCTATAACGACGGGCGCGATCTGAGCAACGGTGGCAATAAACCGCTGCAGCAGCAGTCGTTCCACACGGCTAACGGTACCGTTGACTGGGCGCCGCTCGAGGACTGGTCGTTCTATGTTTCTGCAAACTACACCGGCAAACAGCGTGCGGTCTCCGCGACGGATAAAACGCCTGGCGGCTATATCGTGTGGAACACCGGCGGTGCCTGGAAAGCGACGAAGAACGTCAAGGTGCGGGCTGGGGTTCTGAACCTGGGCGACAAAGATCTGAATCGTGATATCTACAGCTATAACGAAGACGGTCGTCGCTACTTTATGGCGCTGGATTATAGTTTCTAAGTTGTTGGGCGCTTTTCCTGTCCTCTAAAAAGGGTCGGCTAAAGTTCCGTTCACCTTAATTCCAGCTTCATATGTGGCCACCGCACCGGTGAACGACTAGGGGAAGTCACCGTCACTTCCCCGAGACCCCGGACTCCCGGCCAAATAAATCGACCGCTAAAGCGGCAGACCTCCGTTTTATCTCCTGGTCCTGGGTCGGCGGAGATGCGTTCCAGACGCTCTCAGCCTCCGGCCGTTCCCGACGTCCGGACCCTGGCCAGTCGGAGAGAAAACGGAGGCGATTTAAGCCGGAACCGTGCCTCGCTTCTTATTTTTACCCTCACCCTGACCCTCACCCTGGAAAGGAGAGGGAGAAAACAAAGTTTCCCATAACTTTTGTTTTCTCCCTCGCCCCTTTGGGGAGAGGGCTGGAGTGAGGGGAAGATTTGCTCCCGGCTCTCATAGCCGGTGGGTTTACCGCTTCAGCGGCGAAGAGCTCGCCGGGCGCCGGGGGGAATGCCACCTGACACGTTCACCGTGCTGCGAACGTGCAGGGGAAATAGATTCTCAGGTGAACGGAAAATAACGGAGTAACAGAGCGCTCACCGCTAAGATTAGGGGGAGGGCAACTCACTAACCCTGCAAATGCTCCGCGTGAAAACGAAGATGATCCTCAACAAACGTCGCAATGAAATAGTAGCTGTGGTCACAGCCCGGCTGAATACGCAGCGCCAGCGGCCAGCCCTTCTCCTGCGCGACTTTTTCAAACTCTTCTGGCCTTAGCTGGTCGGCGAGGAATTGGTCGTCATCCCCCTGGTCGATGAGCATAGGCAATTGTGCCGACTGCGGGGCTTTAGCCAGCAGGCAGCAGCTGTCCCAGTCTTGCCACAAGGACTCATCCGTACCGAGATAGGCTTTAAAGGCTTTTTGCCCCCACGGCACGCGGGTCGGGTTAACAATCGGCGCAAAAGCAGATACCGACCGGAAGCGCCCGGGGTTTTTCAGGGCCATCATTAATGCACCATGCCCGCCCATGGAGTGACCAAAGATCGACGCTTTTTCACTGACGCTAAAATTATCCGCAATCAGCTGCGGTAGTTCGTCGCGCAGGTAATCGTACATGCGGAAGTGCGTAGCCCACGGCTGCTGAGTTGCGTTGAGATAAAAGCCCGCGCCCTGGCCCAGGTCGTAGCCTGCATCGTTAGGAACGTCTTCGCCCCGCGGGCTGGTGTCCGGCATCACCAGCACAATGCCAAGCTCTGCTGCAACGCGCTGCGCGCCCGCTTTGGTCGTGAAGTTTTCATCGTTGCAGGTTAGCCCGGAAAGCCAGTAAACCACCGGCGGTGGCGTGGCGCTTGCCGGAGGTGGGAGAAAAATACTGAACGTCATGGGGCAGTTAAGCACGGTAGACGGGTGGCGCCAGCGCTGCTGCCAGCCTTCGAAACATCGGTGTTCTTCCAGTAATTCCATCCAGAGGATCCTTATCTATTTTCAAGACTTATGAACAACTTTCACTTCACCTGAGTCTAGCCATCCCGCATTATGGCCGCAACGGTATTGTTCTCGGCCGCTCAGGCCATGAACGGTATTTTCGATTTCAATAATTATGCCCGGCACTACTGGATTCTAAGCACGTGCTGCCGCACAATAAGCGGACACTTTGCCTCATGAAGGGCAGAGGTCAGCCACACCTGCAGGAGAAAACAGCATGTCATCACTCTCAAAAGAAGCCGCCCTGGTTCATGAGGCGCTGGTTGCGCGCGGTCTGGAAACACCGCTGCGTCCGCCGTTGCGTGAACTGGATAATGAAACCCGGAAAAGCCAGATTGCCGCCCATATGACGGAAATCATGCAGCTGCTTAATCTCGATTTGAGTGACGACAGCCTGATGGAAACCCCGCATCGCATCGCAAAAATGTATGTCGATGAAATTTTCTCCGGTCTGGATTACGCCAATTTCCCGAAAATCACCGTCATTGAAAACAAAATGAAGGTGGATGAAATGGTCACCGTGCGCGATATCACCCTGACTAGCACCTGCGAGCACCACTTCGTGACTATCGACGGCAAAGCTACCGTGGCGTATATCCCGAAAGAGACCGTCATTGGCTTGTCCAAAATTAACCGCATCGTGCAGTTTTTCGCTCAGCGTCCGCAGGTTCAGGAACGCCTGACCCAGCAGATCCTGATTGCGCTGCAAACGCTGCTGGGCACCAACAACGTCGCGGTTTCCATCGATGCGGTGCATTACTGCGTGAAAGCGCGTGGCGTAAAAGATGCCACCAGTGCGACCACCACCACGTCGCTCGGCGGCCTGTTTAAGTCCAGTCAGAATACGCGTCAGGAGTTCCTGCGCGCAGTACGCCACAATTAATCCCCTCAGGCAGGTATCCGTGGAGAGAAATGTCACCCTGGACTTTGTCCGCGGTACCGCCATTCTGGGCATCCTGCTGCTCAATATTGTCGCCTTTGGCCTGCCGAAGGCGGCTTATCTCAACCCGGCCTGGTATGGCGAGATAACTTCCCGCGACGCCTGGACCTGGGCGGTAATGGACCTGTTTGCCGAAGTTAAATTTCTCACGCTTTTTGCGCTGCTGTTTGGGGCAGGCCTGCAAATACTGCTGGCCCGTGGCTCACGCTGGATCCAGTCGCGGCTGACGCTGCTGGTGCTGCTGGGATTTATTCACACGCTCCTGCTGTGGGACGGTGACATTTTGCTGGCTTACGGCCTGACCGGGCTGGTGTGCTGGCGATTGATTCGTGACGCAACCGGGCAAAAGCAGCTATTTAACACCGGGGCGGTGCTATACCTCATCGGCATTGGCGTGCTGCTGCTGCTGGGCGTTATTTCAGGCAGCGGCGTTAACCGCTCCTGGGTGCCTGACGCCGCTAATCTGCAGTATGAGCAATGGTGGAAGCTCGGCGGCGGCGTGGAGGCTATCAGCAATCGCGCAGATTTACTCTCGTCAAACCTTGTGGCGCTGGGCGCGCAATACGGCTGGCAGCTGGCAGGCATGATGCTGATTGGTGCGGCGCTGATGCGCAGCGGCTGGCTGAAAGGGGAGTTCAGCCTGAAACACTACCGGCGAACCGGAGCCATTTTGATCGCCATCGGCATGGCGATTAACCTGCCGGCGATAGTGGCCCAGTGGCAGTTGAAATGGGATCCCCGCTGGTGTGCGTTGCTGTTACAGGCCCCGCGCGAGCTGAGCGCCCCGTTTCAGGCTATTGGCTACGCCGCGCTGGCCTGGGGATTCTGGCCACAGCTGTCACGCTTCCGGCTGGTGGGCTGGATTGCCTGCGTCGGGCGGATGGCGCTGACCAATTACCTGCTGCAAACAGTTATCTGCACAACCTTGTTCTATCGCTTTGGTTTATATATGAAATTTGACCGCCTCGCGCTGCTGGCCTTTGTGCCTGCCGTGTGGATGGTGAATATTCTGCTGTCGGTCTTCTGGCTGCGCTATTTCCGCCAGGGGCCGGTGGAATGGGTATGGAGACAGTTAACCGCCCGTGCCTCAGGGAATGCATTACGCAAAGCACAGAGATAATGATATTCGTCACAAAGGTTAACGAATTGTATGTAACCGCTTTCATCACTGTGATCAACTTCACGTCGAACCGCCCCCCACTCGCCGCAAAATAGCCACCTTGCCTAAAACAGGGTGCACCTATGAGACCGACTCCCCCAACGCCGATTACCATTCGTGACGTTGCCCGTATCGCCGGGGTTTCAGTAGCGACAGTATCCCGAGTATTAAATAACAGCGCGCTGGTCAGCCCGGAAACGCGCGAAAATGTCATGCTGGCGGTTTCTGAGCTGGGCTACCGTCCAAATGCCAATGCGCAAGCGCTGGCCACTCAGGTGAGCGACACCATTGGTGTGGTAGTGATGGACGTGTCCGACCCCTTCTTCGGGGCGCTGGTGAAAGCCGTGGACGTGGTTGCCCAGCAGCACAATAAATATTTGCTGATCGGCAACAGCTACCACCAGGCAGAGAAAGAACGCCATGCCATAGAAGTGCTCATCCGCCAGCGCTGTAGCGCGCTAATTGTGCACGCAAAGGCGCTGAGCGATGAGGAGCTGGCTAATTTTCTGGAACAGGTGCCCGGCATGGTGCTGATCAATCGCCTGGTGCCCGGCTATGCCCATCGCTGCGTCTGCCTGGACAACGTCAGCGGGGCGGTGATGGCCACGCGGATGCTGCTGAACCAGGGCCACTCGCGCATCGGTTATCTGGCCTCAAGCCATCAGATTGAAGATAACGACCAGCGGCATCAGGGCTGGCTACAGGCGCTGGAAGAGCAGGGGATTTCGCCGCCGGAGGGCTGGGTTGGAATGGGCACGCCGGACATGCAGGGCGGAGAGGCCGCGATGGTTGAGCTGCTGGGTCGTAACCTGCAGCTGAGCGCAGTCTTTTCTTATAACGACAGCATGGCGGCCGGCGCGCTAACGGCGCTAAAAGACAACGGCATCGCCGTACCGCAGCATGTTTCCATCATCGGCTTCGACGATATTCCCATTGCCCGCTACACCGACCCACAGCTGACGACCGTGCGCTATCCGGTGGTTTCTATGGCGCGCCTGGCGACAGAACTGGCGTTACAGGGTGCGGCAGGCCAGCTGAACAGTGATGTAACGCACTGTTTTATGCCGACTTTAGTCCGCCGTCATTCGGTCGCGATAAAACAAAATGTGGCGTCGATCACTCCGCTGTCAAAGAGTTAGATGTAACCGGTTTCAATCTGTGAGTAAATTCACAGTTAATTAACATTGCGCTGACTATTATGTCAGCGTTTTATCAGCTGAAACACTATGTAACGGTGACTGCTCACTTTTAGCATCGTGATAAGGCCACTAGCTATCATAAAAACGCAGTATTGGATTGTTACCGAACACGGAAGTGCACATTTTTTTAGGATAACTTCGGCATTCAGTAACTTTTTCATAACATTACTGTCCTGCCTGGTTTCGAACGCGAACTACCCTGCAAAATAAAAACCGGAGATACCATGAATAAGAAGGTTTTGACTCTGTCCGCCGTGATGTCCTGCATGCTGTTTGGTGCCGCAGCGAACGCCGCTGACCGTATTGGTGTGACGATTTATAAATACGACGACAACTTCATGTCAGTGGTTCGTAAAGCTATCGAGAAAGATGCGAAAGCGTCACCTGACGTACAGCTGCTGATGAACGACTCCCAAAACGACCAGTCCAAACAGAACGACCAGATCGACGTTCTGCTGGCCAAAGGCGTGAAAGCGCTGGCCATCAACCTGGTTGACCCGGCTGCAGCGGGCACCGTAATCGAAAAAGCACGCGCGCAAAACGTGCCGGTTGTGTTCTTCAACAAAGAACCTTCCCGTAAAGCGCTGGATAGCTACGACAAAGCTTACTACGTTGGTACCGACTCCAAAGAGTCCGGCATCATCCAGGGCGACCTGATCGCTAAACACTGGGCGGCTAACCCGGCCTGGGATCTGAACAAAGACGGCCAGATCCAGTTCGTGCTGCTGAAAGGTGAACCGGGCCACCCGGATGCCGAAGCGCGTACCACCTACGTTATCAAAGAGCTGAACGATAAAGGTCTGAAAACTCAGCAACTGCAGCTGGATACCGCCATGTGGGATACCGCTCAGGCTAAAGACAAAATGGATGCGTGGCTTTCCGGCCCGAACGCTAACAAAATCGAAGTGGTTATCGCTAACAACGACGCGATGGCAATGGGTGCAGTAGAAGCGCTGAAAGCGCACAACAAAACCTCTATTCCAGTCTTTGGCGTAGATGCCCTGCCGGAAGCGCTGGCGCTGGTGAAATCCGGTGCAATGGCCGGTACCGTGCTGAACGACGCCAACAACCAGGCAAAAGCCACCTTCGACCTGGCGAAAAACCTGGCCGACGGTAAGCCAGCCGCCGAAGGCACTAACTGGAAGATTGAGAACAAAATCGTACGCGTACCTTATGTAGGCGTGGATAAAGATAATCTCGCACAGTTCATCGGCAAATAAATACCCGTCATCCTTTGAGCCGCAGGGACGTTAACTGCACTCGCTCACCCCAGTGACTTACTTGATGTAAGCGCCTGGGGATCCGTGAGCTTGCTGCGTTACTCGGCAGAGCCTCGCCCCGACGGGGCAAGCGCAATGCGCTGTTCAAAAGACTTGAAAGTCTTTTGTCCTGCAGCTCGAATTATTAAGGGTATAACGTTTTTTTGTTGTATACGGGCGCAGAACCCTGCGCCCGGCTTTAGGCCAGTTACTCAGCGACACAGGTATAATTATGGTCGACAATAACTCAGCTACGCCGACGGAATTTTTGCTGGAAATGACCGGCATTAATAAATCCTTCCCCGGCGTCAAGGCACTGGATAATGTTAATTTAAAAGTGCGTCCACACTCTATTCACGCCCTGATGGGTGAAAACGGTGCGGGCAAATCGACATTATTGAAATGCCTTTTTGGGATCTACAGCAAAGATTCCGGCAGTATCCTTTTTCAGGGAAAAGAGGTGAATTTCAGCAGCACGAAAGAGGCGCTGGAAAACGGTATTTCTATGGTGCATCAGGAGCTTAACCTGGTTCTGCAGCGCACCGTGATGGACAACATGTGGCTTGGGCGCTACCCGACCAAAGGCGTGTTTGTCGATCAGGATAAAATGTACCGCGACACCAAAGAGATATTTGACGAGCTGGATATTGATATCGACCCGCGAGCCCGCGTCGGTACGCTATCTGTTTCTCAAATGCAAATGATTGAAATCGCCAAGGCTTTTTCCTATAACGCCAAAATCGTTATTATGGACGAGCCAACGTCATCGCTGACGGAAAAAGAAGTTAATCATCTTTTTAAAATCATTCGCAAATTAAAAGATCGCGGCTGCGGCATTGTTTATATCTCCCATAAAATGGAAGAAATATTCCAGCTGTGCGATGAAATTACTATTTTGCGCGACGGGCAGTGGATTGCCACCCAGCCGCTGGAAGGGCTGGATATGGACAAAATCATCGCCATGATGGTGGGCCGCTCCCTGAACCAACGCTTCCCGGACAAATCCAACGTGCCGGGCGAAGTTATCCTCGAAGTACGCAACCTGACCTCGCTGCGGCAGCCATCGATTCGCGATATTTCCTTTGATCTGCACAAAGGGGAAATCCTCGGCATTGCCGGCCTGGTCGGCGCGAAGCGTACCGACATTGTGGAAACGCTGTTTGGTATCCGCGAAAAATCTGGCGGCACCATTAAGCTGCACGGCAAAAAGATTAACAACAGCAGCGCGAACGAAGCGATTAATCACGGCTTTGCGCTGGTGACTGAAGAGCGCCGCTCGACCGGGATTTACGCCTACCTGGATATCGGCTTTAACTCACTCATTTCCAATATTCGTAATTACAAAAACAAGGTCGGCCTGCTGGATAACTCCCGCATGAAAAGCGATACCCAGTGGGTTATCGACTCCATGCGCGTGAAAACGCCGGGGCACCGGACCTCCATCGGCTCACTGTCCGGCGGTAACCAGCAAAAAGTCATTATTGGCCGCTGGCTGCTTACTCAACCGGAAATCCTGATGCTGGATGAACCGACGCGCGGCATTGACGTTGGCGCCAAGTTTGAGATTTACCAACTGATTGCCGAACTGGCCAAAAAAGGGAAAGGGATCATTATCATTTCGTCCGAGATGCCGGAATTGTTAGGGATTACAGACCGTATTCTGGTCATGAGCAACGGGCTCGTGGCCGGAATTGTAGACACCAAAACAACAACGCAGAACGAAATCCTCCGTCTTGCGTCTGTGCACCTGTGATGATTTAGGGGCTATTAAAAATGAGTGCGTTAAATAAGAAGAGTTTTCTAACTTATCTAAAAGAGGGCGGCATCTACGTGGTGCTGCTGGTGCTGCTGGCGATCATCATTTTCCAGGATCCGACCTTCTTAAGTCTGCTTAACCTGAGTAACATTCTGACTCAGTCCTCGGTGCGTATTATTATCGCGCTGGGCGTGGCCGGGCTGATTGTGACCCAGGGGACCGACTTGTCCGCGGGGCGTCAGGTTGGGCTGGCGGCGGTTGTCGCGGCAACGCTTTTGCAATCCATGGATAACGTCAACAAGGTGTTCCCGGACATGCACACGATGCCGATTCCGCTGGTGCTGCTGATTGTTTGCGCCGTGGGCGCGGTGATTGGCCTGGTGAACGGGATTATCATTGCCTACCTGAACGTGACGCCGTTTATTACCACCCTGGGCACCATGATCATCGTGTACGGGATCAACTCCCTGTATTACGACTTCGTGGGGGCATCGCCGATTTCCGGTTTTGATTCTCACTTCTCGACCTTCACACAGGGCTTTATTGCGCTGGGCAGCTTCCGCCTGTCCTATATCACGTTCTACGCCCTGTTTGCGGTGCTGTTCGTCTGGGTGCTTTGGAACAAAACCCGCTTCGGGAAAAACATCTTCGCTATCGGGGGCAACCCGGAAGCGGCGAAAGTGTCCGGCGTTAACGTGGCGCTGAACCTGATCATGATTTATGCCCTGTCTGGCGTGTTTTATGCCTTTGGCGGGATGCTGGAAGCGGGGCGTATCGGTTCGGCCACCAACAACCTCGGCTTTATGTATGAGCTGGATGCGATTGCGGCGTGCGTGGTCGGCGGCGTGTCGTTCAGCGGCGGGGTGGGGACGGTACTGGGCGTGGTGACCGGGGTTATCATCTTTACGGTTATCAACTACGGCCTGACCTATATCGGCGTGAACCCTTACTGGCAGTACATTATTAAGGGCGGCATCATCATCTTCGCCGTGGCGCTGGACTCTCTGAAGTACGCGCGTAAGAAATAATTCCTGTGATGTGCAAAAAAGCCCGCCAAACAATGTGCGGGCTTTTTTTGCTCTGCGTTAAAGCAGATCTCATTTCTTCTCTTTTTTCTGTATTTCCAGCAGTTGCTCTGGCGTGACTGCCGGGTAGGCCTGCGCGTCTTCAGGGACTTCCTGCAGGGACGGAATAGGGACTAATGGACCAAGGAAACGCGGCTCGCGTTTGAAGAGATAGAGATCGGCTAATGCGCCCAGGCGGGCACCAAATTCACGCATCCGAACAGTGAGCATGTTTTTTGGGGAAGGTACCGCGTAGCACTGCGCCTGGATCCCCATGTGCAGAGCAATAAACAATGCACGTTCGCAGTGGAAGCGTTGGGTAATGATAATGAAGTCGTTGGTATCAAACACCTTGCGGGTGCGAACGATAGAGTCCAGCGTGCGGAAGCCGGCATAGTCCAGCACGATATCCGCCGGATCAACGCCGCCGGCAATCAAGTCTTTGCGCATGGTCATCGGCTCGTTGTAGCTTTGCTGCGCGTTATCGCCGCTCAGCAGCAGGTAGTTCACCTTGCCGCTGTTGTAGGCATTCAGCGCACCCTGAATGCGGTACAGGTAATACTGATTGATGACGCCGGTACGGTAGTACTTGGCCGTGCCGAGCACTACGCCAACCTGGCGATAGGGCAGGTCCTGCAGTTCATCGTAGACGTAGGGCGCAGTTTTCCAGCTGATCCAGCGGTCGAGCCCGAGCGCAGCGGCCAGCGTTAAGCCGATAACAATAAGCAGGCTGTAAAACACGCGCTTCAACATGAACTTGCAGACTCATTCGCGGGATGAAATTTCATCCAAGGCTACTTTACCCGGCCCTCAAGAGCAAGAAACGCGGGTTCAGTTGGGGCAAATTTCAACAATGCGAGTGTGGGTACACCCGCCCTGAAGAATTATTGAGCAATATTAACGCGCTCAACGGCCTCACAGCCCAGAGCTTTCAGCGTGGCGGAGGTGGCATCCCACTGCAGCAGCGGCGCATCGAATTTTTCTGCCAGCACGGCGCGCTTAATTTGCGGGTAGTCGTAACCATTAAGTGAAAGCAGGTTCAGCGCAGCCTGCAGCGGCGGCAGAGAAGGGTTGAACGCGGCGTTTTCCGCATAACAGCCGGTGAAGATTTTGCCGTCTACCATTTCCAGAGCAACGCCCGCCGGGGCTTTGCTGTATGGCGCATGGCTGCGGTTAGCCGCTGTGATAGCCGCCTGAGTCAGGGCATCACCTTTCAGCGCAAAACCGTGATTTTCTTCATCCAGCAGCAGCGTTTTGATGTCCAGATCGCGCGGGCCAAAGGCATCCGGCAGATACTCACCAAGGGTTGAAGGCTGGCGGCCAGGCAAATGAATACGAAGTGCGGTGCCGCTGTTCAGTTCATTCATAAACTGGCGGCAGTGGCCGCAGGGGGTGTAATTGACCGTGATATCAACCAGGCTTTTTTCGCCGCGCATCCACGCATGGGTAATGGCGCTTTGTTCGGCGTGCACGGTTTGCTGCATGGTGGCACCAAGAAACTCCATATTGCCACCAAAATAGAGATTTCCGCTGACGCCTCGTGCGACGGCACCCACGTTAAAATGCGAGAGGTCCGCGCGGGCGCAGGCAGCGGCCAGCGGCAGCAGGGCGAAAGCCAGGTCATCGTCACCCAGCCCGGTTTGATGTTTTAGCGCTTCAACTTCGGCCGCGGTAAACATAGCCGGGAAGTGTTCGTCGGCAAGCAGGGGTTGCAAAGCGGTTTGCAGCGCGGCGGGGAGTTGCACAACGGCAGCATCAAAACGTGAACGCATGTTAAAGCCTCATAAAGGGTAACGGAAACGTAGTTTACGGATCTGTATAGGCCAAATATGTGATCTACTTCTAATTGTCTGTGCAACTTATGAAAACAAATATGAAAATGCGCGATCTCTCGCAAGTTTTAGCCGAAGAGCTTCAGCAGCACCGGGAATAAGAACGGGGCGATAAGTGAGGTCATGACCCCGCAAATGACCAGCGCCAGCGAGCTAAAAGCCCCTTCCTGAAAATCGAGTTCCGCGCAGCGAGCGGTGCCTAGTGCGTGAGAAGCTGTCCCCATCGCCAGGCCCCGCGAGGCTTTGGTATTGATACGCATCATGTTCAGCAGGGTGTGGCCAAATACGGCGCCAAGAATACCGACGAAGATAACGCAGACGGCGCTGATAGCCGGGATACCGCCAATGCCGCCGCCCACCGCCATCGCAATCGGCGTGGTAACGGATTTCGGCAGAACCGAAGCGGCAATTTCCGGGGAAGCCCCCATCAGCAGCGCAATTGAGGTGCCGGTGGACATCGCTACCATGCTGCCAATAAAGCAGATGGTGATAATGGACTTCCAGCGAGCGCGGATCTGGTGAATCTGCTCATAAAGCGGGAAAGCCAGCGCCACCACCGCCGGCTGCAGCAGGTCGTTGAGCACTTCACTGCCTTTAAAATAGTGGTCGTAAGGAATGCCGGTCACCAATAAAAAAGGAATGATCACCACCATGCAAACCAGCAGCGGGTTGAGCAGTGGGGATTTCAGGCGGGCGGCCAGCTTGCGGGCGGCGAAAAACACCACCAGCGTTAACGGTAAAGACCACCATATAAAGTGCATCATTTTTTCTCTGCCTCGCCTTCACCAATCACTTTTCTTTCGCCGTGCACCAGGTGTGAACTCCAGCTCACGATAACAAGCACCACCAGCGTACTGATTAAACAGGAAACCACCACCGGGCCAAACTGAGCTTTTAGCACGTCGTAATACTGCATAACGCCTACGCCAATGGGCACGAACAGCAGGGCCATATAGCGAATCAGCAAATGGCAGCTGGGTTTTACCCACTTCGCCGGCAGGATTTGCAGCGACAGCAGTACAAACAAAATCAGCATACCGATAATGCTGCCTGGAATGACGATAGGCAGTAAAGAGGCGACAAAAATACCGGCGTATAAGCACAGGTAAATTAAGATAAAAGCGCGAATATACTGCCAGATTATCGTGAACGAGTTACGCATGGAGGTTACCCTTTAAGAAACACATTCATCATACAATTAAACTCAAAGTTGTGCTATCCATCACATCATGAATTATCAGCATAACAAACATTCCCTGCGTGAAGGTTGCCGGACGGATTTCAGGCAATAAAAAAGCGGCCCGGAGGCCGCCTTCATACAATCTGCTTTTACTTAGTTCAGACGAACCGGCATCCCGGAACGATTCTGAATCGCCTGGTCAACAACGGTGGTGTCAACGTCAGACTGAGCAGTCACTTTCTGCACGCTGCTGGTCAGTTTAATCGGCACGATTTCATCGGAGTTAAACTGCGCTTCGGTGGTGGAAAGCGGGTTGTGAACCTCGATGTAGCGGCTGCCGTCCGGTTCGGTGGTGGCTTTTACCGGCTCATCAATAAACTGAACGCGGGTGCCGACCGGCACGTTGTCGAACAGGAACTTGATGTCTTCATTACGCAGACGCACGCAGCCGTGGCTTACGCGCAGGCCGATACCGAAGTTGGCGTTGGTGCCGTGAATTGCATACAGGTTGCCGATATACAGCGCGTACAGGCCCATTGGGTTATCCGGGCCGGCGGGTACAACGGCCGGCAGTGGCGTACCGGCTGCGGCATATTCTGCGTGCATTTTCGCGGTAGGGGTCCAGGTTGGGCCCGCTTTCTTACGCTCTACCTTGGTGGTCCAGTTGATCGGGGTATCTTTCCCCAACTGGCCGATGCCGATTGGCAGCACGATCACGGTATTAGTGCCTTTCGGGTAGTAGTAGAGGCGCATTTCGGCGCTGTTAATCACAATCCCTTCATGCACGGTGTCCGGCAGGATCAGCTGCTGAGGGATGTTCAGGATGGTACCGGCTTTAGGCAGGTACGGGTCAATCCCCGGGTTAGCTTCCAGCATGTTAGACAGTCCCATCTGGTACTGGGAAGCATACTCTTCCAGCGGCGCGGTGCTGCCTTCCGGAATAGTGATAACCTGGTTTTCACCAACCAGGCGGCTGCCGTTAGTCGGTAACGGATAAGTCACGGCGGAAGCTGAGAAAGACGCGACAGCCACAAAAGCCAGTAAGAGCGAGCGTAATTTCATATTCATGTTGTGCGAGATGTTATGCCAGACGGGCCAGCTAGTGAGTGTTCATGGACGATTCAGCCGCGCATTATATGTGCATTACATTCATCTGGGAAATCAGATGTGGATGAAATCACAATTTTTTCACACTGATTAACTATTGTACGGTGAAGATGCGGGGCGAACCTTTATCATAGTTATGGCATAATGTGGCCGAAATCACATTCCAAAATCTCGACAACTTATTTCTCCAGGACATACCAGTGCTTGTATCCAGCAACGTTACCATGCAGTTTGGCAGCAAACCGCTGTTCGAAAATATCTCCGTTAAATTTGGCGGCGGCAACCGTTACGGCCTGATTGGCGCGAACGGAAGCGGCAAATCCACGTTCATGAAAATCCTCGGCGGGGACCTAGAACCTACCCTTGGCAACGTTTCTCTCGACCCAAACGAGCGCATCGGTAAGCTGCGTCAGGATCAGTTCGCCTTCGAGAAATTCACCGTGCTCGACACCGTCATCATGGGCCACGGCGAGCTGTGGGAAGTGAAACAGGAACGCGACCGCATTTATGCCCTGCCGGAAATGAGCGAAGAAGACGGTTACAAAGTTGCCGACCTCGAAGTGAAATACGGCGAGATGGACGGTTACACCGCAGAAGCGCGCGCAGGTGAATTGCTGCTTGGCGTGGGCATTCCGCTGGAGCAGCACTACGGCCCGATGAGCGAAGTGGCACCAGGCTGGAAACTGCGTGTGCTGCTGGCGCAGGCGCTGTTCTCCAACCCGGACATCCTGCTGCTCGACGAACCAACGAACAACCTGGATATCGACACTATCCGCTGGCTGGAGCAGACGCTGAACGAACGCGACAGCACCATGATAATCATCTCGCACGACCGTCACTTCCTGAACATGGTCTGCACCCATATGGCCGATCTGGACTACGGCGAGCTGCGCGTTTACCCGGGCAACTACGACGAGTATATGACGGCGGCAACTCAGGCTCGCGAGCGCCTGCTGGCGGACAACGCGAAGAAGAAAGCGCAGATTGCGGACCTGCAATCCTTCGTGAGCCGCTTCAGCGCCAACGCATCCAAATCTCGCCAGGCAACCTCTCGTGCCCGTCAGATTGATAAAATTAAGCTGGACGAAGTGAAGGCCTCCAGCCGTCAGAACCCGTTCATCCGCTTCGAGCAGGATAAGAAACTGTTCCGTAACGCCCTTGAGGTTGAAGCGCTGACTAAAGGGTTTGAGAACGGCCCGCTGTTTAAAAACTTCAACCTGCTGCTGGAAGTGGGCGAGAAGATTGCCATTCTGGGCGCCAACGGCGTGGGTAAATCCACCATGCTGAAAACCCTCGTCGGCGAGCTGACCCCGGAAAGCGGCAGCGTGAAGTGGTCTGAAAATGCTCAGATTGGTTATTACGCGCAGGATCACGAATACGAGTTCGAAAACGATCTGACCGTCTTCGACTGGATGAGCCAGTGGAAGCAGGAAGGCGACGACGAGCAGGCGGTGCGCAGCATCCTTGGCCGTCTGCTGTTCAGCCAGGACGACATTAAGAAGCCTGCTAAAGTCCTCTCCGGGGGTGAGAAAGGCCGTATGCTGTTCGGCAAGCTGATGATGGAAAAACCAAACATCCTGATCATGGACGAACCGACCAACCACCTGGATATGGAATCCATCGAATCGCTTAACATGGCGCTGGAGATGTATCAGGGGACGCTGATCTTCGTTTCCCACGACCGGGAATTTGTTAGCTCGCTGGCTACTCGCGTGCTGGAAATTACCCCAGAGCGCGTGATTGACTTCACCGGCGGCTACGAAGATTACCTGCGCAGCAAAGGGATCGACGGGTAATTTTACCCTCACCCGAACCCTCTCCCTAAAAGGGAGAGGGGACAGACCGAGATATTTCTCCCTAAAAGGGAGAGGGGACAGACCGAGATATTTCTCCCTAAAAGGGAGAGGGGACAGACCGAGGTATTTCTCCCTAAAAGGGAGAGGAGGCAGATTGAGACATCTACCTCCTGCGGTTTTTCCCCCGAGTTACTTCTGAAGGGATAAACTTCCTGTTTTTTCTCCCTCGCCCCTTTGGGGAGAGGGCCGGGGTGAGGGGCCGCTACAGCTCCCACACCTCGCATTCCACACCGTTCACCAACAGCCGCCGCTGCTCGCCCTCAGGCAGAGACAGCTTAATCTCGCGCCACGCGGGCAGATAATCCCCCTTACGGCTAAAGGCCACGTTGATTGTTTCAGCCGTACCGGTTATTTCCCAGCTAAGCCAGAGCGCGTTGCCATCTTTATAGCCCCAGGATTCTCCGTCATCCTCAAACAGCATGCCGCGGGATACGCCTGCGCCTTGCAGCGGGTAAATCTTCAGTTCACGAACGGTATCGTCCTGTGGGGAAACGTAGCTGATACGTTCGCTGTGAGGCAGAGCCGCACCGGCACGAACCAGCAGAGGCAGACGCTCAAGCGGTGCGGGCAGGGTGATTGTCTGGCCGCCGCTAAACCACTGGCCGGTGTAATAGTCATACCAGCCGTGCTCGTTGTCCGGCAGCCATAAAGCACGCTCGCGCTGCCCCGGCTCTACCACGCTGGCCACTAACAGATCCCGGCCCAGCAGGAATTCATCGCATTCGTCAAATGACTTCACGTCGTGTTCATGGTCGAGGAATGTAGGGCGCAGCATGGGTTCATCATCCGCATGTGCCTGCCACAGCAGCGTGTAGAAATAGGGCAGCAGGCGGTAACGCAGCTCAATGGCGCTGCGGATAGCCGGAGTGACAGCCGGATACATCCACGGCTCGTTAACGGTGTGGTCATCATTCCAGGAATGGATGGTAAAGCGCGGATGCATCACGCCGTTCTGAACCCAGCGCACGAAAAGCTCGGCGTCGGGTTTATCACCCGAAAAACCGCCGACGTCATGCCCAACGTTAAACAGGCCGGACAGGCTCATCCCCACCCCCATCCGCGTGTTGTAGCGCAGCGTCTCCCAACTGGTGCGATTGTCGCCGCTCCACGTCTGGACGTAGCGCTGCATCCCGGCACAGCCGGAACGGGAAATCAGATAGGGGCGCTTTTCCGGGGCAAATTTCTGCTGAGCCTCCATTGAGGCGCGCATCATCAGCAGCGGCATGACCGGGCGAATATGTTTGATGGCTATTGGCTGGCCAAAGCCGTGACAGCGAGCTTCCCCGTCCCACACTTCGTATTCGTTGTTGTCGTTCCAGGTGGAGCCAATGCCCATTTCCAGTAGCTGGGTGGTGACGCCAGCCTGCCACCATTTCACCGTGGCCGGGTTGGTGAAGTCCAGATGAGAGCCTTCATCGTCCCAGAAGCTGGAGCGTTCTGGCGTATCGGATTCCGAATCTTTGATAAACAGCCCGCCTTTGGCGACCTCCTCATAGCGCGGATGATCCTGCAGTAGACAAGGCTTAATGTTGGCCGCAAGGCGGATACCTGCCGCCATAAACGTCTGGCTCATCACCTTCGGCTGCGGCACTTTTTCATAGTTCCAGTTAAACACGTAGCGTTTATTATTGATGGAGGTATAGCCTGACGAAAGCTGGAAAGAGTCACACGGAATCCCATGCTGCTGACTCAGCCGGATAAAGTTCATGAGCTGATTTTGGGCGTCTGGCGCGTCGGTGTAGTGCATCGTTGAGCCGCTGTAGCCGAGGCTCCATTTTGGGCCGAAGAAGGTCTTACCGGTCAGGCGCACGAATGCTTTGGTGACGTCCAGCACGCGCGGGCCGAGAAACAGGTAATAGTCCAGATCGCCGGCTTCCGCCTGCCAGCGGCGGTAGGCCAGGTGATAGTTGTCTATCTCGTTGCCCAGGTCCAGCCAGCAACTGCTCAGATTGTCATAGAACAGGCCAAAGCTGACGTCATCCCGGCGCGTAATGGTAAAGGGGATATGTTTATAGAGCGGGTCGGTAGATTCCGCGTTATAGCCCATGGCATCCAGATTTCGCATCTCATAGCGCCTGCCGGTGCGGTTGAGCGGCCCGGCTTTTTCACCTAGCCCGTAAAAGCGTTCTCCGGCAAAGCGCCGCTGATAGTGAGCCACGCCATCGCCGTGGGCGTTAAGCTGGTAGGCGCTGGTGGGGCGGTCACAGGCGAGAGGCAGCCATTCGCCCCGTTCGGATTTGTATTCCCATTCCAGATACAGCGGCTGATGCACGGTCACGCGCAGGCTTTCGCTACTGATAATGAGGCAATCGGCCTGCTGTACCAGCGTGAAGCCGGGCAGGGTAAACCCGGCGAGGCTTTCGCGGTCTCGCCCCTCCCAGGGGACATCCTGCTGCGGGGCAATGCTCCAGGTGCGGTCAAGCGCCAGGCTCTGCCGCCGCTTGATCAGCACACGAAACAGCTTATCTTCCAGCACAAACAGGTGCAGAGAATGCTTACCGTCGAGAGTCAGGATAACCTGGCTGTCATTCTGGCTGGCGAGCGTCCAGTTCTTAAGTGTTTTCATGAGAGACCATCCATTCAGGTACGTTTTGCGCGACGTTCGGCGATAAACGCCACCAGGAACACCGCACCGATAAGATCAAAAAAGCCCATGGCGATAAACAGCGGGTTAAAGCCAATCTTGTCGGCGGTCACGCCGATAATCAGGGAGAAGATAAAGCTGGCAATCCAGGCCGCGGAGCCGCGCATGCCGTTGACGGTGGCCATCTGGCCTTTATCAAACGAGTCCACCACCAGTGCGCTGAGCATGCAGGAGATAATCTGGTGCCCGAAGCCGCCGATGGAGATAAGCAGGATGGCAATCCAGGGATCTTTGGTGACGGCAACCAGCGCCAGAGAGAGCATCAGAAAAGCGCCGGTGACCGAGCTGGCAACCACGGAGTTTGTGCGCGAGCAGCCGAACAGGCGGGCATAAACTTTGGTCAGATACCCGCTGGCAACGCTGCCAATATCGGCGGCCAGGAACGGGAGCCAGGCGAACATGGCAATTTGCTTAAGATCCATGCCTCGTTCATTAGCCAGGTAAAGGGGAACCCAGAAGCTCAGTACCGCCCAGGCGGGCTCTGCCATAAAGGCCGGAATAGCGATACCGTAAAAACGTTTGTTTTTGGAGACGGTCTTCAGGGCTGTGAAGAAGGGCAGTTTCACGGCGGGCGGCTCGTTATCCTGCTTGATGAACTCCAGCTCTTCCTTGCTCAGGTTCGGGTGCTGCTCCGGGTTGTGATAAAACAGCCACCACAATACAACCCACCCTAACGCCAGCGCACCGCTGAACATAAACGCGCCCTGCCAGCCAAAAAAGCTGTGGGCGAAGTAGATAATAGGCGGAGCCAGCATCGCGCCGATGGAAAAACCTACCCCGGCCCAGCCAGCGGCAATCGGCCGTTCTTTTTTCGGGAACCATTCACCCAGCGTTTTGGCATTGGCGGGCGTGGCCGCAGCCTCCGCCCCACCCATCATGAAGCGCAAAATTGCCAGCTGTAACCAGCTCCCGGCTCCCGCATGAAGCATGCACATCACCGCCCAGATAGTGGCGCAGATCAGAAAGCCGATTTTCAGGCCAATCACGTCTATCAGCCAGCCGCAGATGGGCTGGAACAGGGTATAGGCCAGCTGAAAGGCGCCGACAATCCAGGAGTATTGTTCGGTGGTAATGCCGAGAGAGGTTTTCAGCTCAGGCGCCAGGATCCCCAGCGCATTACGCGTGATGTAGTTCACGGTGACGCCAAGTAAGAACAGAACCAGAACCCACCAGCGCAGATGCCGGAAAATGCGTCCTGCCTTAACGGCGGTTATCGGTTGATCGATGCCATGACTCATAGTTCACTCCACCTTGTAGGGTATTAGTAGAATTGGTATGCCACTATTTTTGGCGATGGGTGTAATTTAATTGTTTGATTTTTATGTGTTTAATTTATTTTTTGTTCTAGATGCGAACCTTATTGGTCAACAAAATGGAGCGTAATTGAGTTATCAACCAACCAATAGCGCAATTTTTGCAAATATTTTCATCATCTGGATCTTGAGCGAAGAAATGGTGCCTTTTTTACGGCACTATGGCGTTGCCGTGGCCATGAAAATTTTTTCATTTCACAAACGGGTGTCGATCACAAAATGAGAAAAACGCTAAAAATCGCCGAAATTGCCGCCCAGACGGGGCTATCAATTAGCACCGTTTCCCGCGTGCTGGCGGGCAAGGGGAATACCAGCGACTCCGCCCGCCGGCAGGTTCTGGCCTGCGCCAAAGAGAAGGGGGTATTGCAGGGAATTGCCGCTGGCAGATTATTGGTCAACAGTCTGGTGGTGTTCGCGCCCCGACGGGCGTTTGATGAGCGGCTGGATGTTTTTTATTACCGGGTGATGCAGGGCATCGGCAAGGCGTTGCTTTCCCACGATGCCAGGCTGCGCTTCTGCGCGCTGGAAGAGAATGACAGTGATACCGGGTTGTTCCTCAGCAAGATGAACGAGCCGGAAACGGAAGCGGCCCTGCTGTTGGGAATTGATGATACGCATATTCATGATTTAGCTGCGGACTTGGGCAAGCCTTGTGTCCTTATCAACTGCCAGGATCGCAAAATGCGTCTTTCAGGCGTGGCGCCGGATCACCTGATGACGGGTCGCTTTGCCGCAAACTACCTGTTCGACATGGGACATAAAGGGGTGCTGACGCTCATGTGTCTGCGTCGCTACACCATGGAGCTGCGCCTCGCCGGGATCCGGGATGCGTGGGACTGTCGTAATTTGTCGTTTGATGAGACCAGACATTTGCTGGTTGCCCAAAGCTTTGGCGCCAAAGAGAGCGAGGCTTTAATCAGTGACTATCTGGCGGCTACGCCTCGACCGGCGTGGCCGAGCGCGCTGTTAGTCGGCGGTGACTTTATGGCAGCAGGCGCCGTTAGCGCTTTGCAAAAAGCCGGGCTGCGCGTGCCGCAGGATATGTCGGTGATGAGCATCGACGGCTTTAACCTGGTCGAAATCCATGATGTGCCATTAACCTCGGTTCATGTTCCCAGGGACGAGCTGGGGGAGGAGGCGGTTCAGCTGCTTCAGCAGCGCCTGATGCGCCCGGAAGCGCCAGTGGTGAATATTCTCCTGGCCGGTACGCTGAAGGTGCAGGAGTCAGTGCGGCGAGTGGGAACCGGTAAAGGGCGTCCGGCGGTGGCCAGTGATAAACTCTACGACTGAGCAGAAAAAAAGCATAAATAAACCCTAAACAGCGCAGGCTCTTTGCCTTGCGCCCGAAGTTTAAATCCCTACTATAGGCCGCGGAAGACTTGCAGTATCTCGTTAGGCGAGGCTCCTGTACAAACATAGGTTGCTGATCTGACGACGTCGAGAGACGCCCAAGATTAGGACAGGCTATATCGAGCGAAGGTATAACCCCAGGTAACTTCCCCCGCTTTTGGGGATACGTTGTACAGTGATAAAACCGAGACATGGAGATAGCGTCAGCACTCTCATATCTTGCTTCGCCCCAGGATGAGGACTGTTTATTTTTAAAACAGTAACCGGGGAAAAATCATGACCTTTTCAACTAATACCTCAGCGCACTCCCTCGCTTCACTGGCCGTGTCCGTCAAACTGCCATCCTCAGACTCACAAAACACCGTGCTGGCTTACCTGAGCCAGGACTATATCGCTTTACCGCCGGGTACGCCGGTGGCACAGGCGCAGGCGTTGTTCTGTTCGGGCATTAAAAATGAGCAGATCCCGTCGCAGATATTTGTGGTGGACGATGATGGCCATCTGTTTGGCCTCGTGCCGGTAAAATCGCTGCTGCAGGCAGACAAAGAGGCGCTGCTGAGCGACTTGATGAGATCCGTTGCGTTCTCATTAACGCCGGAAAAAACGCGCCATGAGGCCTGCGTTGAAATCAAAAAGGCGGGCACTAACTATATTCCCGTGTTGAGCTACGGCAAGCTGAAAGGCGTGCTGGGCCCGCAGGAAATTGCGCAACTGCTTGAGGATGAGAACACGCTGGACAGCCAGCTGCAGGGCGCTTCGTCGCCGCTGGAAACGCCTTACCTGCAAAGCAGCGTCTTTACGCTGTGGCGCAAAAGATCTGTCTGGCTGCTGCTGCTATTCGTGGCCGAGGCTTACACCAGTTCAGTGATTAAATCGTTTGAAGATCAGCTCGAAGCGGCGATTGCGCTGGCGTTCTTTATCCCGTTGCTGATTGGCACCGGCGGGAACACCGGGACGCAGATAACCTCGACGCTGGTCAGGGCGATGGCGCTCGGCGAAGTGGGGCTAAAGGATTTGGGGGCAATCCTGCGTAAGGAGATCTCGGCCTCGGTGCTCATTGCCTTAACGATCGGCACCGCCGGGTTTATTCGGGCGTGGATGCTGGGCGTGGGTATGGAAGTGATGATGGTGGTCAGCCTGACGCTTATCGCTATCACCGTCTGGAGCGCGATTGTTTCATCGATTATTCCCATGCTGCTGCGTAAGGTGAATATCGATCCTGCCGTGGTGTCTGCGCCGTTTATCACTACCTTGATTGATGGCACAGGGCTGCTGATTTACTTCGAAATCGCCAAGGTGATGCTCACCGACCTGGCGGTCTAAAAAAAAACGGGGATAGCAATATCCCCGTTTATGTTTCTACCCGCAGACTTCACACTGCGGGTTACGTGCCAGCTTCATCTCCCTGAACTGGCAGGTCATCGCATCGTAAAGCACTATTTTCCCACGGGCCGGCGTGCCGTAGTTTGCCAGCAGCTTGATGGCTTCCATCGCCTCGAGTGAGCCGATAATCCCGACCAGCGGCGCCATGACGCCCGCCTCCACGCAGCTCAGCGTACTTTCGCCAAACAGACGGCTCAAGCAGCGATAGCAGGGCTCGTTAGCCTGATACGTGAACACGCTTATCTGCCCTTCCATACGAATCGCCGCCCCGGAAACCAGCGGCGTCCTGTGCCGGTGGCAGCAGCGGTTAAGCTGATTGCGAATGGTTACATTATCTGTGCAGTCCAGGACGGCATCATGCTTTGCTACCAGCTCATCAAGCTGCGGCTCTTCAAGCAGGGCATTGACCGTCTCAATCTGGATGTGCGGATTAATCGCCGCCAGTGCGTCACGAGCGGAATCCACCTTTGGTTTCCCAAGGGTGGCGTCGCGGTGCAGCGTTTGCCGCTGAAGGTTCGACCGCGAAACGGTATCGAAATCGAGCAGCGTGAGATGACCCACGCCCGCCGCCGCCAGATACTGGGCCGCAGCGCAGCCCAGCCCGCCCAGTCCGACGATGAGAGCTCGCGAAGCTTTCAGCTTCTCCTGGCCCTCAAAGTCAAAGCCGCGCAGCACAATCTGGCGGTTGTAGCGCAGCATTTCCTCATCGCTAAGCTCGACCATTTCAGCCTCCGAACAGCGGGTTAAACGGTTCGACCTCAACCCATTCTCCGGCCTCTACATCGCCGCGCTCGCGCTCCAGCACCACAAAACAGTTGGCCTGGCTGAAGGAGCTGAAGATATGCGAGCCCTGATGCCCGGTGCTCAACACTTCAAGGTCGCCTTGCTCATTGCGGCGGAGAATGCCGCGCTGGAAGTCGAGGCGGCCAGGGGATTTCTTCAACTTGCCGACGGTGCGTACGCGCATGCGCGGCGGCAGAGGGCTACCGAGTTGGCCGCTCAGTTTGGCCAGCAGCGGCTGTACTAACTGGTAGAAGGTCAGCGCGGCGGAAACCGGATTGCCCGGCAGGCCGCAGAACCAACTGTTTTTCAGGCGTCCGAAGGCAAACGGTTTGCCCGGCTTGATTGCCAGCTTCCAGAAGCCGACTTCGCCCAGCTCTTCGAGAATTTGTTTGGTGTAATCGGCTTCGCCTACGGAAACGCCACCGCTGCTGATGACGACGTCGGCGCGGCTGTCTGCTTCGTTAAACACCGCGCGAAGGGCATCCTGGTCATCACGCACGATGCCGAGGTCGATGACTTCGCAGCCCAGTTTATCCAGCATGATGTGAACCGCCAGACGGTTGGTATCGTAGATTTGACCTTCGGCCAGCGGCTGGCCCGGAAGCTGGAGTTCGTCTCCGGTCGAGAACACCGCGGCACGCACTTTGCGGTAAACCTTAACGTCCGGGATGCCCAGAGAAGCAATCAGCGGCAGTTCGGCGGCGGTCAGCTGCACGCCTGCGGCCAGCACGCTGGCACCCTGGTGGATATCCTCGCCGCGGCGGCGAATATTCTGGCCGTTCTTCACGCTGGCGTTAAAACGTACGCCACTTTCGGTGACTTCCGTCTCTTCTTGCATAACAACGGCTTCGGCACCCACGGGAATAGGCGCGCCGGTCATGATACGCACGCAGGTGCCCGCCGGCCATTCGTCGCTAAAAGGTTGCCCGGCAAACGCTTTGCCGGCGACGGGCAGGGCGCCACCGGCTTTGATATCCGCCAGCCGTACCGCATAGCCGTCCATCGCTGAGTTATCGAAACCCGGGACATCGAGCGGGGAGACCACCGGGGCGGCCGTGACGCGGCCTGTTGCCTGCAGCAGCGGCAGGGTTTCTGTTTCAGACAATGGATGAATACGGGACAGCATCTGTTCTAGCGCGGTTTCAAGCGGGATCAGCCCGGCGGTAAATTCCATTCATGACTCCAGGGGCAGGGGCAAAATAAGGGCTTAGTATGGCAGAAAACGTCGCCTGGCGGCATGCCCGGGATCAGCAAAAACGGTTCACCAGTGGTCGGACATGCGTTACATCACGTTGTCACGTTTCTGCATTACGCTTGGCCTGCGCGTCAATCGCCATTGGCTATAGTCATTGTGGCTAATACAAAACCTGCAAGGAAGAACCGATGATAAGCAAACAAAATGCATTCAAATTCAGTATCCTGGCCGTCGCGGTGAGTTTCACCTCATCAGCATTTGCTTTTGATTCCCTTACCGTTTTTGGCGACAGCCTCAGCGATACCGGCAACAACGGGCGCTGGACCTGGAACAACAGCCAGAACAAACTCTATGACGAACAGCTCGCCGAGCATTATGGCCTGGCGCTGACCCCCTCCCGCGAGGGCGGGAGCAACTATGCCGCAGGTGGTGCAACCTCGGTGCCCACGCTAAATCCGGCGGATAATACCCAAAACCAGGTTCAGCGTTATCTAAGTCAGACCGGTGGCCGAGCGGACGGAAACGGCTTATACATTCACTGGATCGGTGGCAATGACCTTGCCGCGGCCGCCACTCAGCCGGCGCTGGCGCAGGGTATTGCCGCCAACAGTGCGACCAACGCCGCCGCGCAGGTCGGGGCCTTGCTTGATGCGGGGGCAGGGCTGGTGGTGGTGCCTAACGTCCCGAATATCGGCGCGACGCCTACGCTAATGGAACTGGTTCTTAGCACCGGGCTTGGCGCTGCGGCCACGCCAGCTATTCAGGCCGCCTATACCTCTTTGGACGCGGCGCAAACGCCGGATCTGGCGAGCCGCCAGCAGGCCATTCATCAGGCGCTGCGGGCGGCGGCTTCCGTCGTCAGCCCTGATCCACTTATTCAGCAAGGCGTGGCCGCTCAGTTGATAGCCGCCTACGATCAGGCCGTGCAGCAGGCTGCTTTGCTCACCACGTTCTACAACAGCGCTGAGGATCAGGCCTTGCTTCAGCATGGTGGCAATATCGCCCGGGCGGATATCAACGGCGTCTTCCAGGAAATTCTGGCCAACCCTCAGGCATTCGGCCTGACAAATACCGCCGGAATGGCCTGCCCGGCCGGCGTGGCGGCGACCGACTGCACCAGCTCCACGCCTGGATTTAACGCTGCTCAGGCTTATCTGTTTGCCGATCATTTCCACCCGAGCCCTCAGGTTCACAGCATTATTGCCCAGTATATTGAGTCGATTATCGTCGCGCCTGTGCAGGTCACTAGCCTGAATCAAGGCACGCAGGCGATGGTCCGCGGCAGCAGGGCAACGCTTGATAGCCGCTACCAGCAGCTGCGCCAGGGCAATAACGCCGCTGGTTCACTGGGCGTGTTTGGCGGTTACAGCGGTGGCTATCAGCGGTACAGCGGTACTGGTGAAACCGGCGCCGGCAAAGGAAACACCAATAACCTGACCCTGGGCCTCGACTACCAGCTGAATGAAAAGGTGGTACTGGGCGGGCTGCTCGCCGGTTCGCTGGATAATCAGCGCCCTGACCACAGCTACCGCTACGACACCCGAGGTTTTCAGGCCGCGCTCTTTGGCCAGCTTCGTGCGGGCCAGGCCTGGCTTAACGGGGATGTACATTATCTCTCTGCCGACTTCACTAATATCCAGCGCGACATCACCCTGGGGCAGCTCACCCGTACGGAAAAAGGCGATACTGACGGCAAACTTTATGGCGCCAGGTTTACGGCTGGCTACGATATCCCCGTCACAAGCTGGCTGACCACGGGGCCTGTACTGCAATATGCCTGGGATTACAGCCATGTGAACGGCTACAGCGAAAACGGCAGTAGCAGCACCGCTATGCGCTTTGGTGACCAGAATGGTCATTCGCAAATCGGCAGCGCGGGCTGGCGCGTGGACACGAAGCTGGGCGCCATTAATCCCTGGGCACAGGCCAGCTACCGACATCAGTTTGGCGATGACAGTTACCGGGCGAGCGGTGGCCTAAAATCCACGGCGCTGACCTTCAGCCGCAGCGGTGCAGAGCTGGATAAAAACTGGGTTGATATCGCTGTTGGGGCCGATATGCCGCTCTCGGATACCGTGTCAGCCTTTGCGGCGGTTGCACAAACGGCAGGCTTAAGCGACGGGAACCAGACCAGCTACAACGTGGGGATTAGCGCGAAGTTCTAAGATTTTGTTATTGCCATTTTCAGACGGGTGGCAAATCGCTGACGAGAGGAAAAACACCCGACGGTTCGTTAAAAAAATATGAAAATCAATTCGTTGATTTTCGGCTGAGGAACACAAGAGGGAACAATCACGCTTTTTCCCTCTTTGTCAGCAACCTTAAAATGGCGACTTTAGTTTCGTAAGTCGCCATTTCCTCTCCCTTTCAGGACGGTTCTGGCCTCACAGGGTAAAGTCAATTTTCTTTACAACACTTTTACGTCTTTCTATATTCAAAAATCGTATCAATGTTTGGCAACGATTCTGATATTTATAGAAAAAACGCTGCCAGATATCACTTTCTACAGGCAATGCCGAATGACCAAAGCCGTTATCGCTATTCATGGCGGGGCCGGAGCCCTGACCCGCGCCCACCTGACGCCGGAAAAAGAGCTGCAATTTATTAGCGCACTTTCCGGCATTGTTGAAGTCGGGCAGCAGATCCTTGAACGCGGCGGCAGCGCGCTGGACGCGGTGACCGAAGCGGTACGTTTGCTGGAAGAGTGCCCGCTGTTCAACGCCGGAATAGGGTCGGTGTTTACCCGCGAAGGTAAACATGAACTTGATGCCTGTGTGATGGACGGCAACAGCCTGGATGCCGGGGCGGTGGCGGGCGTGAGCCATATTCGCAACCCGATTCTGGCGGCAAGACTGGTGCTGGAAAACAGTCCCCATGTGCTGATGATTGGCGAAGGAGCCGAGCGTTTTGCCGCTCTGCACGGGCTTGAGCCGGTGGATGAAACACTTTTTTCTACCGAAGAACGCTATCAGCAACTGCTGCGCGCCCGTGAAAGCCAGCAGATGCGGCTGGATCATGACGGGGCTGAGCCGATTGATGCCGATAAAAAATTTGGCACGGTAGGCGCAGTGGCGCTGGATAAACGAGGGAATCTGGCGGCGGCAACCTCCACCGGCGGAATGACCAATAAACTGCCGGGTCGGGTAGGGGATTCTCCCTTAGTTGGCGCGGGCTGCTATGCCAACAACGCCAACGTCGCCGTGTCCTGCACCGGTACGGGCGAAGTCTTTATACGCACGCTGGCGGCCTACGATATTGCGGCCCTGATGGAGTATGCCGGGCTAAGCCTGCAGCAGGCCGTTGACCGCGTGGTGATGGAGAAACTGCCCGCGCTGGGCGGCAGCGGCGGCATGATTGCTATCGACAATCAGGGGAACGTCGCGCTGCCATTTAACAGCGAGGGGATGTACCGCGGCTTTGGCTTTGTCGGCGATGCCCCGAATGTAGGAATTTATCGTGACCAGGAGAGTTAATGCCGCACAGTCATGAGCTACCGGACGAGCAGGTGCTTGCCGTTAGCGACCTCAATATTCGCTTTCGCCAACAGCAGCAGGTCACCGACGCGGTGCGTCACCTGTCCCTGACCCTTAATCGAGGTGAAACGCTGGCCATCGTTGGCGAGTCGGGTTCCGGTAAGTCGGTCACGGCGATGGCGCTGATGCGCCTGCTGGAGCAGGGCGGCGGGCAGGTTAGCTGCGACAAGCTGCTGCTGCGCCGGCGCAATAATGAGGTACTAAATCTGCCCGAACTGAGCCACGCCCAGATGCGTCGCGTGCGCGGGGCGGATGTGGCGATGATTTTCCAGGAGCCGATGACCTCGCTTAATCCGGTGTTCACCGTGGGCGAGCAAATCGCTGAATCCATCCGTTTACACCAAAAGCTGGACGGCCGCGCGGCGCTGGCGGAAGCGAAGCGTATGCTGGAACGCGTGCGCATTCCTGAAGCTCAGGCCATCCTGAATCGCTACCCGCACCAGCTTTCCGGCGGGATGCGCCAGCGAGTGATGATTGCCATGGCACTCTCCTGCCGCCCGGCGGTGCTGATAGCCGATGAGCCGACGACCGCTCTCGACGTGACTATCCAGGCACAGATCCTGCAGCTTATTCGCGTCCTGCAGGATGAAATGCAGATGGGCGTAATATTTATCACCCACGATATGGGCGTGGTGGCCGACATCGCCGACCGGGTACTGGTGATGTACCGGGGCGAAGCGGTTGAAACCGGCACCGTTGAGCAAGTATTCCAAAACCCGCAGCACGCTTACACGCAGGCTTTACTGGCAGCCGTCCCGCGGCTGGGCGCCATGAACGGCAGCGATTTACCGCGTAAATTTCCACTTATTGTGCCAGGGCAGTCGACTCAGCAAGAGCCCGAAACTGAGCAGGACACGATTCCCCAGGGCGCGAAGCCGGTGCTGGAAGTTCGGGATTTAGTGACTCGTTTCCCGCTGCGCAGCGGAATATTCAACCGGGTGACGCGCCAGGTGCATGCTGTTGAAAAGGTGAGTTTTGATTTACTGCCCGGCGAAACGCTGGCGCTGGTGGGGGAGTCCGGCTGTGGTAAGTCGACCACCGGGCGCTCACTGCTGCGGCTGGTGGAAACCCAGGGCGGCACGATCACCTTCAACGGCCAGCGTATTGATAATTTGCCTAACGGCGAGCTGCAGCACGTCCGGAAAGATATTCAGTTTATTTTCCAGGATCCGTATGCCTCGCTGGATCCGCGCCAGACGGTGGGCTACTCCATTATGGAACCACTGCTGGTGCACCAGGCGATGTCCAAAGAACAGGCACAGCAGCGCGTTGCCTGGCTGCTTGAACGCGTAGGGCTGCAGCCGGAACACGCCTGGCGATATCCGCACGAATTCTCGGGTGGCCAGAGGCAACGGGTTTGTATTGCCCGTGCGCTGGCGCTGAATCCGAAGGTGGTGATTGCCGATGAGTCCGTCTCGGCGCTGGATGTCTCTATTCGGGCGCAAATCGTTAACCTGCTGCTCGATCTGCAGCGTGAGTTTGGCATCGCTTTCCTGTTTATTTCCCACGACATGGCCGTCGTGGAACGTATCAGCCATCGCGTGGCGGTGATGTATCTGGGCCAGATCGTTGAGATTGGCCCACGCCGCGCCGTGTTTGAAAACCCTCAGCATCCATACACCCGCAAACTTATGGCGGCGGTGCCGGTGGCTGACCCAACCCGTAAGGGACGCAAGCCTGTTTTAGTGTCTGATGAGATCCCCAGCGCCACACGCAGCCTGGGGGATGAACCGCACGTAGCACCGCTGGTTGCGGTGGGGCCGGGGCATTTTGTTGCCCGTCACTCCATCGGCAGCAGTGAAAATCGCCTATAAAGGAAAACAATAATGACAGCTAACACAACGCAAAAATGGCTTCTGGCGGCGGGACTTGCCTCCGCCGTTATCGCCACGCCCGCTTTCGCTGCTAAAGATGTCGTCGTAGCGGTGGCCTCAAACTTCACCACGCTCGATCCTTACGACGCGAATGACACGCTGTCCCAGGCCGTAGCCAAATCTTTCTATCAGGGGCTGTTCGGGCTTGATAAAGATATGAAGCTGCAAAACGTGCTGGCAGAAAGCTACAAAGTGTCTGACGATGGCCTGGTGTACACCATCAAGCTGCGCACTGGCGTGAAATTCCAGGACGGCACCGACTTTAACGCCGAGGCGGTAAAAGCCAACCTCGACCGCGCCAGCAATCCGGACAATCACCTCAAGCGCTACAACCTGTATAAAACCATTGCCAAAACGGAAGCGATCGATCCCTCCACGGTCAAAATCACCTTAAAAGAGCCGTTCTCGGCGTTTATCAACATTCTGGCCCACCCGGCGACGGCGATGATCTCCCCGGCTGCGCTGCAGAAATACGGCAAAGATATCGGTTTCCACCCGGTGGGGACCGGCCCGTACCAGCTGGATACCTGGAACCAGACCGATTTTGTGAAGGTGAAGAAATTCGCCGGTTACTGGCAGCAAGGCCTGCCGAAGCTGGACAGCATTACCTGGCGCCCGGTAGTGGATAACAACACCCGGGCGGCGATGCTGCAAACCGGGGAGGCTCAGTTCGCGTTCCCGATCCCTTACGAGCAGGCTGGCGTGCTGGAGAAAAACAGTAAGCTTGAGCTGGTTGCCTCGCCGTCTATCATGCAGCGCTATATCAGCATGAATGTCACCCAGAAGCCGTTTGATAACCCGAAAGTCCGCGAAGCCATCAACTACGCGATTAACCGCCAGGCGCTGGTGAAAGTTGCGTTCTCCGGCTTTGCTACGCCGGCAGAAGGCGTGGTGCCACCGGCGCTCGCCTATGCTGAGAAATTCAAACCCTGGCCTTACGATCCGGCCAAAGCCAAAGCGTTGCTGAAAGAGGCAGGCTTCCCGAACGGCTTTGAAACCACGCTTTGGTCATCCCACAACCACAGCACCGCGCAGAAAGTGCTGCAGTTTACCCAGCAGCAACTGGCACAGGTCGGCATTAAGGTGAAAGTGACGGCGATGGATGCCGGGCAGCGTGCGGCCGAAGTGGAGGCGAAAGGGCAGAAAGAGAGCGGCGTAAGAATGTTCTACACCGGCTGGTCGGCGTCTACCGGTGAGGCTGACTGGGCGCTGTCGCCGCTGTTTGCTTCCCAGAACTGGCCGCCAACGCTGTTTAATACCGCGTTTTACAGCAATCCTCAGGTGGATAAAGACCTGACCGATGCGCTGAAAACCACCCAGCCGGCAGAGAAAGCGAAGCTGTATAAAGATGCCCAGGACACTATCTGGAAAGAATCTCCGTGGGTGCCGCTGGTGGTGGAAAAACTGGTTTCTGCACACAGCAAAAATCTCACCGGGTTCTACGTGATGCCGGATACCGGGTTTAGTTTTGATAATGCGGATCTGAAGTAGCGTGATAATGACCCTCACCCCGGCCCTCTCTCTAAATGGGAGAGGGGGAAAACAAAGCCTTTTCTCTTTATGCCCTCTCCTCTCCGGGGAGAGGGGCTTTATGCCCTGTTTTTTTATCTCCTCGCCCCTCAGGGGCGAGGGTTAGGGTGAGGGGCCGCGATGTTTAACTATTTCCTCAAACGCCTCTTTGGCCTGATCCCGACGCTGTTCATCGTCGCGGTGCTGGTGTTCCTGTTTGTGCATCTGTTGCCCGGCGACCCGGCTCGTCTGATCGCCGGGCCGGAAGCTGATGCCACGGTCATCGAACTTGTTCGTAAACAGCTGGGATTGGATCAACCTTTATGGCGGCAATTCCTGCATTACATCACTCACGTTGTGCAGGGTGACTTTGGCACCTCGCTGGTTTCACGCCGCCCTGTCTCGGAAGAGATTGCCAGCCGCTTTATGCCCACCATGTGGCTGACGCTGACCAGCATGGCATGGGCAACGTTGTTTGGCCTGGCGACCGGAATTGTGGCGGCCGTCTGGCGTAATCGCTGGCCGGATCGCCTGAGTATGACGATTGCCGTGTCCGGCATTTCATTCCCTGCCTTCGCGCTGGGAATGCTTCTGATGCAGGTCTTCTCGGTTGAACTGGGCTGGCTTCCTACGGTGGGTGCCGATAGCTGGCAGCATTATATACTGCCGTCCATAACCCTTGGTGCGGCGGTGGCGGCCGTAATGGCCAGATTCACCCGCGCGTCCTTTGTGGATGTGCTGCACGAAGACTACATGCGTACCGCCAGGGCGAAAGGCGTGAGCGAAACGCTGATCGTGGTAAAACACGGCCTGCGTAACGCCATGATCCCGGTGGTTACTATGATGGGACTGCAGTTCGGTTTTCTGCTCGGCGGCTCGATTGTGGTGGAAAAAGTATTTAACTGGCCGGGATTAGGGCGCCTGCTGGTGGATTCGGTGGAGATGCGTGATTACCCGGTTATTCAGGCTGAGGTTCTGCTGTTTTCGCTGGAGTTTATTGTGATCAACTTAGTGGTGGATCTGCTGTATGCCGCCATTAACCCGGCCATCAGGTACAAATAAGGATGCGACTTTTAAACTGGCGACGCCAGGCCATAGTCAACGCGATGCCCGTGGTGCGTGCCGGGCAAATTCGCACCCCGTGGAGTGAATTTCTGCGGCGTTTTCGCCAGCAGCCCGTGGCGATGGCCGCCGGGCTGTTCGTGCTTTTGTTGATAGTGATTGCGTTAATTGCCCCGTGGATTGCCCCTTTTGATGCGGAAAACTACTTCGATTACGACCGGCTGAACGACGGCCCGTCGATGCTGCACTGGTTTGGCGTTGATTCGTTGGGGCGCGATATTTTTAGCCGCGTGCTGGTCGGGGCGCAAATTTCGCTGGCCGCCGGGGTCTTTTCGGTACTGATTGGGGCGCTGATTGGCACTTTCTTTGGCCTGCTGGCGGGCTATTACGAAGGCTGGTGGGACCGCATCATCATGCGAATATGCGACGTGCTGTTCGCCTTTCCCGGTATTCTGCTGGCGATAGCGGTGGTGGCGGTGATGGGCAGCGGCATGACCAACGTGATTATTGCGGTGGCGATTTTCAGTATTCCGGCCTTTGCCCGCCTTGTTCGCGGCAATACTCTGGTGCTGAAACAGCAAACTTTTATTGAGTCTGCGCGTAGCATTGGCGCCCCGGATGCGACTATTATCTTCCGGCATATTCTGCCCGGAACCGTTTCGTCGATTGTGGTGTATTTCACGATGCGTATCGGGACCTCGATTATCTCCGCCGCCAGCCTGTCATTTCTCGGCCTGGGGGCTCAGCCACCCACGCCGGAGTGGGGGGCTATGCTGAACGAGGCGAGGGCAGATATGGTGATTGCCCCGCATGTGGCTATTTTCCCTAGCCTCGCCATCTTTTTGACCGTGCTGGCATTCAACCTGTTGGGGGATGGGCTGCGGGACGCGCTGGATCCCAAAATTAAAGGCTAAGCTGAGGCAGTAGATTCGTTGCCCTGGAGTGAAGAAATGAGAAAGATAACCGGGGCACTTCTGCTCAGCCCATTGCTGATTACCACTGCCTGCCCGGCGGCCAACTGGTCGCTAGGCGCGCAGGGTGGCCTGTATCAAACCCCTTATCAAACGCGTCACCAGCTTCGCTGGGCGCTGCCCTACGTCGGCTACGACGGCAAAACCTGGTATCTCGACGGCACCGAAGCTGGCTATAACTTCATTAACACCGACACGCTGCTGCTGCGCGCAAAAGTCTATTACTACGACACCCTGTATCGGGCGGATACCGGGCAAACGCCCGCGCTGCGGGGGCTGAATAACCGCCACAGCACCATGATGGGCGGCATGACGATGCAGTACACCACGCCGATAGGCGCGTTCAGCGCCACGCTTGCGGGCGACACCCTGGGCGTCAGCAACGGAGTGACGGCGAACTCGGCATATATTGCTCTGGCGCAGTGGGGGGATTTCACCCTGGTGCCTGAAGCCGGAATGGACTTTTCTAATGCGCAAAATACACGCTACTACTATGGCGTCTCAGAGAAAGAGTCGGCCAAAACGGGTCTCGCGACATGGCGCCCGCAGGGCAGCATAGTGCCTTATGCGCAGCTGGCGATGAATTACGCCTGGACGCCGCTATGGAACACCTGGGCGCAGTTCACCCAGCGTTTTTATCCGAGTGCTATCAGCGACAGCCCAATGGTGAATAAGAATAACCTGCGGGAGTTGACGGTGGGGATGAGTTATACGTTTTAACGTGTGCTCACTGGTGATTTCGTATTTACACATGTCCTCTTTGGAGGGCTGGATAAGGTTCCGTTCACTTCCAGTACAGTTTCATATGCTGCCCCGCACCGGTGAACGTGTCCGGGGGATAACGCCATCCCCCGAACAGCCCCGGCGCCCGGCGAGCTCATCGCCGCTGAAGCGGTAAACCCACCGGCTATCACCCAAACAGTCGGGGTCGTTCGCGATCCGTTCCCGACGATCGCTCTCTTTCGCTGTTCCCGACAGCTCAACCCCGCCTGAGTTGGGTCATAACCGGGGGCGATGAGAGCCGGGAACAAGGGCGTGGCTGTAAGTCTTGAAGCGACAGTGATGTTCAGTGTGGTTGCGGATTTGAAGCGAGGTACGGTTCCGGCTTAAATCGCCTCCGTTTTCTCTCCGACTGGCCAGGGTCCGGCCGTCGGGAACGGCCGGAGGCTGAGAGCGTCGGGAACGCATCTCAGCCGACCCAGGACTGGGAGATAAAACGGAGGTTTACCGCTTGCGGCGATTTATTTGGCCGGGAGTCCGGGGTCTCGGGGAAGTGACGGTGACTTCCCCGAGTCGTTCACAAGTTCTGTGGTGGCATGTGAAACAGGGCTGGAAGTGAACGGAACCTTAACTGAGCCCTCATAGAAGGTTTGCGGTCACGGTTCCGACGGGCAGAAAAAATTAAACCACCGATCCCCACAGATCGTACTCATCCGCGTTTTCAACTTTCACCCGGACAACGTCGCCTGGTTTCAGCTTCGTTTCGCCATTCAGGTAAACTGCGCCGTCGATTTCTGGTGCATCCGCCATGCTGCGGCCAATGGCACCTTCTTCGTCCACTTCATCAACCATGACCAGAATCTCGCGGCCCACTTTTTCCTGCAGGCGCTCGGCAGAGATCTTCTGCTGCAGCTGCATAAAGCGGTTCCAGCGCTCTTCTTTCACTTCTTCCGGCACCTGGTCCGGCAGTTCGTTGGCGGTCGCGCCGTCCACCGGGCTGTATTTGAAGCAGCCCACGCGATCCAGACGCGCTTCTTTCAGGAAATCGAGCAGCATCTCGAAGTCTTCTTCGGTTTCACCCGGGAAGCCGACGATAAAGGTCGAACGCAGGGTCAGATCCGGGCAGATTTCACGCCACTGCTTGATGCGCTGCAGCTGGCGATCCGCAGAGCCAGGACGCTTCATCAGCTTCAGAATGCGCGGGCTGGCGTGCTGCAGCGGGATATCGAGGTACGGCAGAATCTTGCCTTCCGCCATCAGCGGGATCACATCGTCAACGTGCGGGTACGGGTAAACGTAATGCAGGCGCGTCCAGACGCCCAGTTTAGCCAACTGCTCACACAGGCTCACCATGCTGGTTTTGACCGGGGCACCGTTCCAGAAACCGGTGCGGTGCTTGACGTCCACGCCGTAAGCGGACGTATCCTGGGAGATCACCAGCAGCTCTTTCACGCCCGCTTCAACCAAACGTTTTGCCTCTGCCAGCACGTCGCCGATTGGGCGGCTGTCCAGATCGCCACGCATGGACGGGATAATGCAGAAGGTGCAGCGATGGTTGCAGCCTTCGGAAATTTTCAGATACGCGTAATGGCGCGGCGTCAGCTTCACGCCCTGTTCCGGCACCAGGCTCAGGAACGGGTTGTGCTGAGGTTTTGGCACGTAGTGATGAACGTGCTGCAGAACCTGCTCATAGCTGTGCGGGCCGGTGATTTCCAGCACCTTCGGATGTACTTCACGGATCTGATCTTCTTTTGCGCCCAGGCAACCGGTGACAATCACCTTACCGTTTTCGTTCAGCGCTTCGCCGATGGCTTCCAGCGATTCCTGTACGGCGCTGTCGATAAAGCCGCAGGTGTTGACGATAACCATGTCGGCGTCGTCATAGCTTGGCACCACGTCATAACCTTCGGTGCGCAGTTCAGTCAGGATGCGTTCGGAGTCCACGAGGTTTTTCGGGCAGCCGAGGGAGACAAACCCGATACGGGGCTGTTGGGTCACATTGCTCATAGCTTAAAAAGTGTTCGATTATTAGAAAGATTAGGGCAGGGATTCTACAGAGGTTGGGCGGGAATTTGTACTGGAGAATTGCAGTTTGCGTTTTAGGTGATTTATTCCACTTCGGTTTAACCACTGCGCGCTGCGGCTGGCCCACGAAACAGCACCAAATGCGAAAGATAATGGCCGCGAAACCTTGGTCTTTTGACCATACTTTGGCTGTGGATTAACGATTAGCCCACGAGGAGGATGCACTATGTCCGGACGAACACTCAAAAACGACCTGCTGCAAAAACTGAAGGTCGCGAAGGGAGAGATCGCCGCCTATCTGGCGTTGAGAAAGGCCAAAGGGTACATGTCTGTCAGCGAAAGCGAACTGCTGCGGGGTCGCTTGCTTGATGTCTGCCATCGGAGCCACGACGCCGCCTTTATGCTGCAGGCGAGCCTGCCAGATGATGAAAAAGATGATTTCCGCCATGCCGTTGAAGCCTGTTCATCCGCGGCACTTTGCCTGATGAGCGGGCGCAAAGACTGCCCGCAATACATCGCGGTTGATGCGGCGAAGCTTGAGGCCAGCCTGATGCTGCTCTCCCGGAGCCTGAATGCGCTGGCGGCACGCGGGAAGGCCATCGAAGCCTGAACCGGGCGCGGGGAGCCTGTTTCGCTCCCCGTTCTTAATGTTATGTAAAACCGGGCATTAGATTATCTCCGGCGGCTACCCTTAACGGATAGCCTAAACCAGGAGATTACCATGCCGCCGTTCCCGTCCCGCACGCTTATTGCCGCCACGCTGCTTTTCTCTGCCTCTTTTACGCTGGCCGCCAAAACCAACGTTGAGGTATTGCAAACCGATCTGCCTCATCCGTGGGCGCTGGATTTTTTACCTGATAACCAGGGGATGTTGATTACCCTGCGCGGCGGGGAGCTGCATCTGTGGCAGCAGGACAAAGGCTTATCTGCGCCCATTAGCGGCGTGCCCGTGGTCTGGGCTCACGGACAGGGTGGTTTGCTGGACGTTGTGCTGGCCCCGGATTTTGCCAGTAGCCGCCGCGTATGGCTTAGCTTTGCCGAAGGCGGCAGCGACAATAAAGCCGGTACCGCAGTCGGGTATGGGACGTTAAGCCAGGATCTGAAACGGCTGGAAAACTTCAAGGTCGTGTTCCGCCAGACGCCAAAACTCTCCACCGGCAATCATTTCGGCGGGCGCATGGCGTTTGACGGGCAAGGTCATGTGTTTATCGCGCTGGGAGAGAACAACGAGCGCGCCACGGCCCAGGACCTCGATAAGCTGCAGGGCAAAGTGGTGCGGCTTAATGCCGAGGGGGGCATACCTCAGGACAACCCATTTGTGGGCAAGCCGGGCGCCCGGCCTGAAATTTGGTCTTACGGGCACCGTAACCCGCAGGGATTAGCCATTAATCCAGCCAACGGCGAGCTGTGGTTAAATGAGCACGGGCCGAGAGGTGGCGATGAGATCAATATCCCGGCAGCCGGGAAAAACTACGGCTGGCCGCTGGCGACCTGGGGCGTTAACTACAGCGGACTGAAGATCCCTGAGGCTAAAGGGGGAGAGGTTGAAGGCACCGAGCAGCCGATACATTACTGGAAAGTCTCTCCTGCAATAAGCGGCATGGCGTTTTATTCCGCTGACACCTTCCCGCAATGGAAGGGTAAGCTGTTTATCGGCGCGCTTAAAGAAAAGAATCTGATTGAGCTGACGCTGGACGGCGACAAGGTGACGGGTGAGCAGCGGCTGCTGGGCGATCGTAAGAAGCGTATTCGCGATGTGCGCGTCGGCCCGGACGGCTATCTGTATGTCCTGACCGACGAATCTGACGGCGAGCTGCTAAAAATTAGCCCGACGGAAAGCTAAATCAGGTGAGCGGGATCATCACAATTTTCTTGAACGCCGGGCGCTGGGTCAGCTGCTGATACCAGCGCTGGAGGTTTGGCACCGCATCCCATGGAATATCGAGATTGAGCAGGCTGTAGATTTGCGGGCCAAATGCGAGGTCGCCCAGGCCAAAGGCTTCGCCACCCAACCACGGTTGTTTAGCCAATTCTGCATCCGCAATGGCAAACAGCTTGTTGCAGGCCGCAATGCTTTGCTCAATCAGCTTACTATCTCGCTCTTCCGGTGGGGTTCTGACCAGGCTGGCGTATACGCCGCGGTAAGGGCCGGACACCGCCGTGGCGGACCAGTCCATCCATTTTTCCCCTTTGGCCCGCTCTGCCGGAGCATTCACCCACAGCGAGTCACGGCCATATTCTGCCGCCAGGTAACGGACGATGGTATTGGATTCCCACAGCGTCAGCCCGTATGCGTCATCGTGAATGCACGGCACCAGGCCATTCGGGTTCATCGCCAGGTAATCGGCATCGTGCGTCAGGCCAAATTTCCCCCCCGCAGGAACGGAGCGGTACGGCAGTTGCAGCTCTTCCAGACACCACAGCACTTTTTTTACATTGGTGGAGTTATCTCTGCCCCAAACGGTAATCATGGTGGTTCCTTTTTTTGCAGGTGGACATCGAGTATGCCCGGCTCCGGTCACGAAAACACCACTGTTTCTCAACCGAAGCTAAAAAAAATGGCGTGACGGCGGCAACTCGTGCAGATATCGAATAAACTTAAAAAACTTTACCAACTCTATGTTTCTTTAAGTGGATTCGTGCGTTATTACTCACATCCTGACTTTTGGGTGGCGGTGCGCGCCGTGAATTTTTTAAGAATGGATACTCAGGTGGTTTTATGAAGAGCTTGCAAATGCCGGCAACACTACGTGGTTTAGTCGCAGGGACAACCCTGCTGCTGATAGCGGCTCCTGCGCTGAGCGCTGAGCAGACCGCAGATGCACCCCAGGTTGATGCAAAAGCCTGGATTTTAATGGATTACGCCAGTGGCAAGGTGCTGGCGGAAGGAAATGCCGACGACAAGCTCGATCCGGCAAGTCTGACCAAGCTGATGACCAGCTACGTGGTAGGGCAGGCGCTAAAAGCAGGCAAAATTCACCTGACGGATATGGTGACTATCGGGAAAGATGCCTGGGCTACCGGCAACCCGGTGCTGCGCGGCTCTTCGCTGATGTTCCTGAAACCGGGCGACAAAGTTTCAGTGGAAGACCTGAACAAAGGCGTCATTATTCAGTCCGGAAACGACGCCAGCATTGCAATTGCCGACTATGTGGCGGGCAGTCAGGACTCGTTTGTCAGCCTGATGAACAACTACGCGCAAAAGCTCAAACTCACCAACACCACCTTTAAAACCGTTCACGGCCTGGATGCACCAGGGCAGTACAGCACCGCGCGCGACATGGCGCTGCTGGGCCAGGCGCTGATCCATGACGTACCGGAAGAGTACGCGGTGCATAAAGAGAAAGAGTTCACCTTTAACAATATCAAGCAGCCGAACCGTAACCGCCTGCTGTGGAGCTCTAACCTCAACGTTGATGGTATGAAGACCGGTACCACCGAAGGGGCGGGCTACAACCTGGTCGCGTCGGCAACCTCCGGCGATATGCGCCTGATTTCCGTCGTGTTGGGAACGAAAACCGACCGAATTCGCTTTAACGAAAGCGAAAAGCTGCTGACCTGGGGCTTCCGCTTCTTCGAAACCGTGACGCCAATTAAGCCTGACGCGACTTTCGTGACTCAGCGCGTCTGGTTTGGCGATAAGAGTGAAGTCAATCTTGGTGCCGGTGAGGGTGGCTCGGTGACGATTCCTCGTGGCCAGTTGAAGAACCTGAAAGCCAGCTTTACGCTGAATGAACCACAGCTCACCGCCCCGCTGAAAAAAGGCCAGGCGGTCGGCACCATCGACTTCCAGCTTAACGGTAAATCCATTGAACAGCGTCCGCTGCTGGTGATGGAGCCGGTAGAAGAGGGCGGTTTCTTAAGCCGCATGTGGGACTTTGTGCTGATGAAGCTCCACGGCTGGTTTGGCAGCTGGTTCTCCTAAGCGCCTACCACTCTAACGTCAGGTTTTCCGCCGCGGCAAAGTCTATAAACTCCGCGGCGGGAGGCCGGTTGGTAATAAGAGTATCAAACGCCGTCAGCGGCCCCATGCAGGCGGGGCGTACCTTGCCAAACTTAGTATCGTCCACCACCAAAATTTTACGCTGGGCCATGCTCAGCGCCCAATGTTTAACCGCCAGTTCATTCAGATTAAAGCAAGTCGCGCCGTAGCGCAGATGGACGCCTGCCGCCGATAAAAACGCAATATCCGGGCAGATATTCCCCAGACATTCCTGAAAGCTAATCGGATTAAAAATCGCGTTGCTGGCGTGAAACTCACCCCCGCTCAAGATTACCCGACAATTCGGCTTATCCTGCAGGGCCAAAAAGGTGTTGAGGGAATAGCACAGGCCGGTGAAAGGCAGATCGTCGTCAAGGGCATCGATGATGTAAGGCGTGGTGGTTCCGCAGTCGAAGAACACCGTCTGGCGCGGTCGAACATGTTGCGCAGCGAGCCTGGCGGCGTGACGCTTCTCTTCAACCTGACGCGTTTTTTCATCGCTCAGCAGATAGTGGCTGGCCCCGGCGCTGCGAGGCTCCAGCACCACATATCCCCCCAGCAGAACCACCTGACCCGGCTCGCTGTTAATATCGCGGCGGATGGTCATTTCGGAGACGCCCAGCAGCTGAGCGGCTTCTTTTAGATGAATTTTGTCGCTGCGCTTCAGCGCCTGTACCAGGCGGGTGATGCGTTCGTCACGGCGGGTTTCCATAGGCCTTTCTGCGTTTTATCCCCTCGCCCCTGCGGGGGAGAGGGTTAGGGTGAGGGGAAATAAAGTTAACGCATTTTACCTGTGGTGAACCGCTTAGTCACGCACCCAGCCTTTACGGATGGGCAGCGCGAAGCAGTAGCGGTAGATTTGGTGCAGGCGCTGATGGATTTGTGGCCCGCGCAGGTTCCAGACTATCTGCGATAGCAGGCAGGCGCTCATCCCGACCAGCAGGCCGCCGAGCATATCCAGCGGCCAGTGCACGCCGAGGTAGACGCGGGACCAGGCAATCGCACAGCCGATAGCAAACAGCATCACGCCGGACCAGATGCGGTGCCAGCACAAAAATGCCAGGGCAAAGGTGAAAATTACCGTGCCGTGATCGCTAGGGAAAGAGTCATCCGGCGCATGGTGCAGGAAGTTGTAGCCCAGCCCGACCACAAAAGGGCGAGGGTGCGGGAACAGGTGGCCGATGATCCACGACAGCACCACGCTGATAACCAGCGCCATACCGGTTTTGATCACCACCTGGCGCTGGGCCGGCATCTGCTTGCGCTGGCCCCACAGCCAGAGCACGACGATCAGCAGCGGGACGATACTGATCAGATCCCGGGCGAGGAATATTGCCAGCTTTATCATCCACTCCGGCGACGACGGGGTGGCATTAATGAGCAAAAACAGATTCTGGTTGAGCATTTCCATCATGACTTGTCCTGTGCTTTAACTGACCAGGTGGATATCGCGCCATAAAGCACCACCTGGGTTAACCATACCCACCAACCTGCCCACAGGTTGTGGCTGAAAAAGTGCGCGCCGCGCATCACCTGGCCGTATCCCATGCTCAAGCCGAGAAACACGCCAAGGCCGAGGAAAAACCACGCCAGGCGCGGACGTTCACGGTAAAACAAGAAAAACAGTGCCATCACGCCAAAGCCGCTGGAGGCATGGCCGCCTGGAAAACATCTCCCAGGCCCGCTGTCAGCCGGTGCCATGCCGAAAAGCGGATACGAGGCTGCATTCCCGCCGTATTCCACCAGACTCCACGGGCAGGAGTGGTGGCTAAAGCCTTTCAGGACGCCGACCGTTAATGCCCCAAGCCCGATGAGCAAAGCCACCACGACCAGCCGCGGCTGACGGCGCCAGACCCCCCACAACAGCGCGATAACGCCGCCGGCAATCACCAGGTCCTTTAACAGACGGTGGTTGAGCAAATCCATCAGCCGATCGTTTTGCAGCGGGAAACTGCGGCTGGCTGCATCAAACCAGAGCCCCGTTAGCCAGCGATCCAGTCCTTCATCCCTGGAGAGCCAGCTAAAAACTGCAGCCAGTATTATCAGGATGCAAAGTTGGAAAAGATAGAAGCGGGGCGGTAGACGGTAAAGCAGTTTTGTCTTATTTACCGTTGGTTTAGGAAAACATTTCATCTTGTATTTGGTAAAGACCGGGCTGACCTGAGATTCATGGCAGCAGAATATTCATCACAGATTAAGAAATCCTTAATAGAATTGAGGTATGATGTGCGCGGCTTTACACCCCGTGCTATTTGTCAGCCGTTGACTACCGCTGGCACGGGCAATTGAATACACTCTGCGCGTTTCTTTATCTTCTGAGTTCCGAATGCAACATAATACGATAGCTAACAAATCGTTAGGCCGTCAGGCGCTACTGTTCCCGCTTTGCCTGGTGCTCTACGAATTCTCAACTTATATCGGCAATGACATGATCCAGCCGGGGATGCTGGCCGTAGTGGATCAGTTCCAGGCGGGCGTGGAATGGGTGCCGACCTCAATGACGGCTTACCTGGCGGGCGGTATGTTCCTGCAGTGGCTGCTGGGGCCGCTGTCTGACCGTATTGGCCGCCGCCCGGTGATGCTCACCGGCGTGGTATGGTTTATCGTCACCTGCCTCGCGACGCTGCTGGCCCAGGATATTCAGCAGTTCACCTTCCTGCGCTTTCTGCAGGGCGTCAGCCTGTGCTTTATTGGAGCGGTGGGCTACGCCGCTATTCAGGAGTCCTTTGAAGAGTCGGTTTGCATCAAGATAACCGCGCTGATGGCGAACGTTGCGCTGATTGCGCCCCTGCTTGGGCCGCTGGTGGGCGCCGCGTGGATCCACGTTGCTCCCTGGGAAACCATGTTCGTTCTGTTTGCGCTGCTGGCGGCCATCTCTTTCTTTGGGCTGCACAAGGCGATGCCGGAAACGGCGACCCGCCTCGGCGAGAAGCTTTCCCTGAAAGAGCTTGGCCACGACTACAAACTGGTGCTGAAAAACCTGCGTTTTGTTTCTGGGGCGCTGGCGACGGGCTTTGTAAGCCTGCCGCTGCTGGCGTGGATTGCCCAGTCGCCGGTGATCATCATCAGCGGGGAGAATCTCAGCAGCTATGAATACGGCCTGCTGCAGGTGCCTATTTTCGGCGCGCTGATCCTCGGTAACCTGGTCCTGGCGAAGCTGACGTCACGCCGCAGCGTGCGCAGCCTGATTATCATGGGCGGCTGGTGGATTGTGCCCGGCCTGATTGTCGCGGCGGTGGCCACGGTAGCCTCTTCTCATGCTTATCTATGGATGACGGCTGGCCTGAGCCTGTATGCCTTTGGTATCGGCCTGGCGAATGCCGGCCTGGTGCGCCTGACGCTGTTCGCCAGCGAGATGAGTAAAGGCACGGTGTCGGCGGCGATGGGGATGCTGCAGATGCTGATCTTTACCGTCGGCATTGAGCTGAGCAAGCACGCCTACCAGTTCGGCGGTAACGGTCTGTTCAGCCTGTTTAACCTGCTGGGCGGGCTGATTTGGCTGGGTCTGATGGTGTTGTTCCTGAAGGACAAAACTGTCGGGCAGGCACGAGACGCCTGATTTTTACCCTCACCCTAACCCTCTCCCTAAAAGGGAGAGGGGATAAGGCTGGGCGGTTCGATTGTTTTTCGCCTCTCCCTAAAAGAGATAGGGTTAAGACAGGGCGGTTCGATTGTTTTGCGCCCTCTCCCTCCAAGGGGTAGGGATAAGACAAGGCAGTTCGATTGTTTTGCACCCTCTCCCTCAAGGAGCAGGAATCAGACAGGGCGGCTCGATTGTTTTTCGCCTCTCCCTAAAAGAGATAGGGTTAAGACAGGGCAGTTCGATTGTTTTTCGCCTCTCCCTAAAAGGGATAGGGGATAAGACAGGGCAGTTCGACTGTTTTGCAGTCCGTCCCTGAACGGGAGTGGAGAGAAAGCGGGATAAATCCGTTTTTGCACCCTCTCCCCGGGGGGGAGAGGGCTGGGGTGAAGGGCTTACTTAACCGCCATACCAGGCTGAGCACCGCTGTCCGGGCTCAGCAGGAAGATGTCTTTCCCGCCGGGACCTGCGGCCATCACCATCCCTTCCGACACGCCAAAGCGCATCTTCCGCGGTGCGAGGTTGGCCACCATCACGGTCAGGCGACCTTCCAGCTTAGACGGATCCGGGTAGGCTGTACGAATGCCGGAGAAGACATTGCGTTTCTCACCGCCAAGATCCAGCGTCAGACGCAGCAGCTTGTCGGAGCCGTCCACGAATTCTGCTTTCTCAATCAGCGCAATGCGCATATCCACTTTCGCGAAGTCATCAAAGGTGATGGTCTCCTGAATCGGATCGTCCGCCAGCGGGCCGGTTACCGGCGTAGAATTCAGCGCCTTCACTTCTTCTTTAGATGCTTCCACCAGAGCTTCCACCTGTTTGGTTTCAATGCGGTTATACAGCGCCTTGAAGCTGTTCACTTTGTGGTTCAGCAGCGGCGTAGCGATGCTATCCCAGCTTAGTTCGGCATTCAGGAATGCTTCCGCGCGTTCGGTGAGCGACGGCAGAACCGGCTTCAGGTAAGTCATCAGCACGCGGAACAGGTTAATGCCCATGGAGCAAATGGCCTGCAGATCGGCGTCGCGGCCTTCCTGTTTAGCCACCACCCACGGAGCCTGCTCGTCCACGTAGCGGTTAGCGATATCCGCCAGCGCCATAATTTCGCGGATTGCACGGCCAAATTCGCGGCTGTCCCACGCTTCGCCGATGCTTTCTGCGGCATCGGTGAAGGTTTTGTACAGCTCTGCGTCGGCAATGTCTGCGGCCAACACGCCGTCAAAACGCTTGGCAATAAAGCCGGCGTTACGCGACGCAAGGTTAACCACTTTGTTGACGATGTCGCTGTTCACGCGCTGCACGAAGTCTTCCAGGTTAAGGTCGATATCGTCGATACGGGAAGAGAGCTTCGCCGTGTAGTAGTAGCGCAGGCTGTCGGCATCGAAGTGCTTCAGCCAGGTGCTGGCTTTGATAAAGGTCCCGCGAGATTTGGACATCTTCGCGCCGTTAACCGTCACATAACCGTGAACAAACAGGTTGGTTGGCTTGCGGAAGTTGCTGCCTTCCAGCATGGCCGGCCAGAACAGGCTGTGGAAGTAAACGATGTCTTTGCCGATGAAGTGATACAGCTCGGTCGTGGAGTCTTTCTTCCAGTACTCGTCGAAGCTGGTGGTGTCGCCGCGTTTGTCGCACAGGTTCTTAAAGGAACCCATGTAGCCGATTGGCGCATCCAGCCAGACGTAGAAGTACTTGCCCGGTGCATTCGGGATTTCGAAGCCGAAGTAAGGCGCATCGCGGGAAATATCCCACTGTTGCAGACCGGACTCGAACCATTCCTGCATCTTGTTAGCAACCTGCTCCTGCAGCGCGCCGCTGCGGGTCCAGGCCTGCAGCATTTCGCTGAAGGACGGCAGGTCGAAGAAGAAGTGCTCGGAATCACGCATCTCAGGCGTGGCGCCGGACACCACGGATTTCGGATCGATAAGTTCGGTTGGGCTATAGGTTGAACCGCATACTTCGCAGTTATCGCCGTACTGATCCGGGGCTTTACATTTCGGGCAGGTGCCTTTGACAAAACGGTCCGGCAGGAACATGCCTTTTTCCGGATCGTAGAGCTGAGAAATAGTGCGGTTTTTAATAAAACCGTTCTCTTTCAGGCGGCCATAAATCAGCTCCGACAGCTCACGGTTTTCGTCGCTGTGGGTAGAGTGGTAGTTATCATAGCTGATGTTAAAGCCTGCAAAATCAGTCTGATGCTCCTGACTCATTTCGGCAATCATCTGCTCCGGGGTAATCCCCAGCTGCTGAGCTTTCAGCATAATAGGCGTGCCGTGGGCATCGTCTGCGCAGATGAAGTTAACCTCGTTGCCGCGCATTCGTTGGTAACGGACCCAGACATCAGCCTGAATATGCTCCAGCATGTGACCGAGGTGGATTGAGCCGTTTGCGTACGGCAGGGCGCACGTTACCAATATTTTTTTCGCGGGTTGAGTCATAGTGGGAATTGCATCTTCTGATTTAAAAAAGGGGATTTGATATTACCGGATTGGCAATTGTTTAGTAACCCCAAAGCCCGCAATAACCGCACATGAATAGGCGGCGTGGTTTCTGGTATGCTTAGCGGATTGCAATGTCCGATAAAAACATAAGGAGTCGGGATGAATTCGCAATCCCCGTCCAGCAAGTCCCCGGAACAGCTACGCGCGATGGTCGCCGGGACCCTGGCCAATTTTCAGCACCCTACCTTGAAGCACAATCTTACCGCGTTGAAAGCGCTGCACCATGTGGCCATGCTTGACGACACGCTGCACGTTGAACTGCAGATGCCGTTCGCCTGGCAAAGCGGGTTTGACGCCTTAAAAGAGACATGTAGCTCTGACCTGCTGCGGATAACCGGCGCAAAAGCGGTGGACTGGAAGCTAAGTCATCACATTGCCACGCTGAAACGGGTGAAAAACCAGCCCGGCATTAACGGCGTCAAAAACATCATTGCCGTTAGCTCCGGCAAAGGCGGGGTGGGTAAATCGACCACCGCGGTAAACATGGCGCTGGCGCTGGCGGCCGAAGGGGCCAAAGTCGGTATTCTGGATGCCGATATTTACGGCCCGTCGATCCCCACCATGCTGGGCGCTGAACATGAACGCCCAACGTCGCCGGACGGCAAGCACATGGCGCCAATCGTGGCACACGGCCTGGCGACTAACTCGATTGGCTACCTGGTCACCGACGAAAACGCCATGGTATGGCGTGGCCCGATGGCCAGTAAAGCGCTGATGCAGATGCTGCAGGAAACCCTGTGGCCTGACCTGGATTACCTGGTGATCGATATGCCTCCGGGCACCGGAGACATCCAGCTGACGCTGGCGCAAAACATTCCGGTCACCGGAGCGATGGTCGTGACGACGCCGCAGGACATCGCGCTGATCGACGCCCGTAAAGGGATCGTGATGTTCGAGAAAGTTGAGGTGCCGGTGGTGGGCATAGTTGAGAATATGAGCATTCATATTTGCAGCAACTGCGGCCATCAGGAGCCTATCTTTGGCACGGGCGGCGCCGAAAAATTAGCGCAGCAGTACCACACCACGCTGCTGGGGCAGTTGCCGCTGCACATCACGCTGCGCGAGGACCTGGATGCCGGTAAACCGACGGTGATCAACCGCCCGGAAAGCGATATCACCACGCTGTACCGCGAGCTGGCGGGGCGCGTGGCGGCTCAGCTTTACTGGAATGGCGATGTGATCCCAAGCGAGATCGCCTTCAGAGCGGTGTAAAGATTTAATCTCTCTTCCCTGGTTGCAACATTGCTTCTTATTTCACCCTCGCCCCTTTGGGGAGAGGGATGGGGTGAGGGGAGGAGAGATTATTTTCAGGAGGTGAGGCGCTACCTCAACACAAAATGCATTAAATAGTATTCCCCGTCCGGCCCGTCTCCCGGTGCTTCAATATGCCAGCCGTTACGCCGATAAAACTCAATCGCGTGTTCATTTTTTGCCAGGCACTTTAGCGAACCCGTGCCGGTAAATTCACCCTGTACTTTCTCCAGAAGCGCCTTTCCCGCCCCCGTTCGCTGATATTCCGGGCTGACGAACAGGTTGTGCAAAAAGTTATCCTGTACCCAAACGGAAGCGAAGCCGATACGGTGACCGTTTTCTTCTGCTACCCAGATGCGTTCATCCTGCGTCGCGCTGTCAAAGTCTTCGAGCTGCCAGGCGCCGCCGTCGAGCCAGGGCCAGGCCTTACGGCGAGCTTGAAGATAAAGGGTACGTAAGAAGGGACGATCTGATTCTTGCCAAAGTCGTAGTATCAAAGGGGAACCTTTTAGGATCAAAGTTAGCCCATTGAGTCTACCCTTAAGCCTGAAGAGTGCCAATTCACCGCCAGCAAATTTGGCTCTGGCGGACAAATCCGCGCGGTTTTTGTTACAACGCGGTCGCTTCTCTATATACTGCCCGCTTTTGGCTCCTGAGATTGTCCCATGTTGAATAATGATGTACTGCTTAGCGTTCGCTACATGCTGAACCTGAATAACGATGGAATCGTTAAGATCCTTGCCCTGACCGGCACCGACGTCCCCGCTGAACAAATCGTTCCGTGGCTGAAAAAAGAGGACGAAGAAGGCTTTAAAGCCTGCCCGGATCTGATCATGGCAAACTTTCTTAACGGTCTGATCTACTTCAAACGCGGCAAAGATGAAAGCAAGCCGGAGCCGAAGCTCGAGCGCCGGATGACCAACAACATTATTCTGAAAAAGCTGCGTATCGCTTTTGAGCTGAAGTCTGACGACGTGCTGGAGATCCTCACCGCCCAGCAGTTCCGCATCTCTATGCCGGAAATTACCGCCATGATGCGCAACCCCGATCATAAAAACTACCGCGAGTGCGGCGATCAGTTCCTGCGTTACTTCCTGCGCGGTCTGACCCAGCGCCTGAAGCCTGCCAAAGCGGAATAAGATGCTGTGCGGGTGAGGCCCTCTCACCCGCCGAACGGAAGCCTTGAGGCATCACTTTTCTGCCGGAATAATTTCCCCGTGGGCCCGGTGTTTACCCGTCCAACTGACGGAAGGACTGCCGTCCGGCATCACGGCAATCGATAACACCACGCCCTGGCCGCGCGCCTCATAGAAGCTGTCGTTGACCTTCTTCAGCGCCATTTGCTTGCCGTTAAGATAGACCGGCCCCCCGTTATCGATATGTACCTCGCCCGGCGCACCCTGTCCATTGAACAGCGGCAGGGCAGCGCTTGCCAGGCCACTGACCAGGCCCAGCGACAGGACCAACATTTTCAGCTTGCTCATCAGTCATTCACTCATCTGTCATTATTAATGGTTAATTTCTGTTCGGGATAATATAAATTCTATTATTCGCGGGTGGGTATCTTGCGCTTTCCGTGGGCCGTCACGTTGACCTATATCAACCCCCCGCAATGCCGGGAGATGAATTATTTGCCCCATCGATGGGGCAGGTGAAGGCAAAAGGGGATAACTCTCGTACCCCCAAATGCCGGGCTGGACTCAGTTCAGATGAGCGCGTAGTTCCCCTGCGGCCTGCGCAATGGCGGTACGGACGGTGGGTTCTCCGCTGATAGCATTCAATAAACCGTAGTCGTGGATCATGCCGTTATAGCGGGTCACTGTCACCGGCACGCCCGCCGCGTCGAGCTTACGGCCAAAAGCTTCGCCTTCATCGCGCAGCACGTCCAGTTCCGCCGTCTGAATCAATGTTGGCGGCAGGCCTTTCAGCTGCTCGCGGCTGGCCTCCAGCGGTGAAGCCAGGATGTTGCGGCGGTCGCTCTCGTTCGTGGTGTAGTTATCCCAGAACCATTTCATCATGTTCTTGCTGAGGAAATAGCCGTTTGAGAACTGGTTATAAGATCCGGTATCAAAGCGCGCGTCGGTCACCGGCCAAAGCATGACCTGGTAGCGAATCGCCGGGGTATGCTGCGCTTTGGCCTGCAGGGCGACGGCGGCAACCATATTCCCACCCACGCTGTTCCCGGCCAGCGCCAGGCGGCTGCCGTCCACGCCAATTTCGCTGCCGTGTTCGGCAACCCAGCGGGTGGCTTCATAGGCCTGGTTGATGGCGACAGGGAAGTGCGCTTCCGGCGACGGGGTGTAGTTAACGAACACCGCCGCAGCGCCCGATTCGACCACTAAATCACGCACCAGGCGTTCATGGGTCTGGAAGTCGCCCAGCACCCAGCCGCCGCCGTGGAAGAACATAAACACCGGCAGCGTGCCGCTGGCGTTTTTCGGCTTAACGATGGTCAGCGTCAGCGGCTTGCCGCCCACGGTAATCGTCTTTTCAGAGACCTCGGCGGCGGGCAGGGTTGCCCCTTTCTGGGCGCCGATCAGTACCTGCCGCGCAGCCTGCGGGGAGAGCTGCTCGATGGGTTTACCGCCTCCGCTGTTTAAAGCGGAAAGGAATTTACTCACGCCAACCGTCGGGACAGGCACATCGGCGGCATAAGCAGAGGCAAGGCTGGAAGCGGTTAAACCCATGGCGAGTAGTAATGAGCGTGACATATTATCTCCTTTGCGATTGTATCGCGTGCTATTTAATTGGAAGTGGCTCGCCTGATGCGGCGGTGACTGCGGGTGAATTTAAATAGTGCACTATGTTATTGCAAGCTATTTAAATTCAATGGCGCATGAATGAAGGTTTACTTATTGATTATTAATATGAAATATTTTTAGTACAGCGTGGCCTCACGCATCATCTCGATAAGCCTTCTTAAGCCGGGATGAAGCTGCCTGCGGCTGGGGTAATACATTACCATGGGCTCATCTTCACAAACCCATTCCGGAATCGCCTGCACCAGTTGCCCGCTTTCCAGCAGAGGGCGCACTCGCACATCCAGGCAATACGCCAGCCCGAAGCCGTTTAAGGCGGTATCAATGATCATTTCGCTCTCATTGAGAATCAGCGAGCCTGGCACATCCAGTGCCAGCGCCTCTTTGCCCCGGTTAAGCTCCCATTTGTACAGCGTGCCGTTGCCGAGTCGCATACGGATGCACTGGTGCTGGAAGAGATCGTCCGGTTTTTCCAGCGGGAGGTGCGCGGTATTGGTTAAATACTGAGGTGAGGCAACCACTATCCACCTCAGCTTGCGCGTCACCGGCATCGCAATCATGTCTTTGGGGACGCTCTCCCCGTAGCGAATCCCGGCGTCATAGCCGCTGCCGATAATATCAACCAGCGTGTTATCGACGGTAATCTCCATCTGCAGCCGCGGATACATAGCCATAAACTTTGCCAGCACTGGCGCAAACAGCAGCTGAGCGGCATCTCGCGGAATGTTGATCCGCAATCGCCCGACCGGGGACTCGCGGTAGTGATCCAGCTCATCGAGCGCCATACGGATATGGGAAAAGCCGGTTTCCAGATGCCCAAGCAGCGCTTCACCGGCGTCGGTGGGTACCACGGAACGGCTGGTGCGGTTTAACAGGCGAACGCCGAGCCTCTCCTCCAGCCCGCGCATAGTATGGCTTAGCGCAGAAGTAGACACACCCAGCTCAGAGGCCGCCAGGCGGAAGCTTTTGCGGCGACAGATAGTTAAAAAAACGTTGAGATCGGCGAGTTCACCGCGGACCGGAGCGGGCATAAAAGGGGCCTCTGTCATCAAGGGTTCGTTGAAATAAATTCAACTTAACATGAGTTATTATAAGTTCACAGAACAGACAGGGGTAAATCATGGCAATCGAAACGATTCACATCGCGGGCATCTCTGAGCCGGTCAGCCGTATCGGCCTGGGAACGTGGGCCATTGGCGGCAGTATGTGGGGCGGCAGTAACGACGAGCAATCGATAGCGACGCTGCATGCAGCGCTGGAATGCGGCATCAACCTTATCGACACCGCGCCAGTTTACGGCTTCGGGCACTCAGAAGAGGTAGTGGGCAAAGCGCTGGTCGGTCGTCGGGACAAGGCGATTATTGCCACCAAAGTGGCGCTGGACTGGGACGACGCCGGGCGGGTTACGCGTAATTCCACGCCGCAGCGCATTCGCCAGGAAATTGAAGACTCGCTTCGCCGCCTGCAAACGGATTACATTGACCTCTACCAGGTTCACTGGCCGGACGATTTAGTGGCTATAGACGAAACCGCGCGCGTGCTGGAAACGCTGCATCAGCAGGGGAAATTCCGCGCCCTCGGCGTGAGCAACTATTCGCCAGCACAGATGGACAGATTCCGCAGCGCCGCGCCGTTGGCAACCATGCAGCCGCCGCTCAACCTGTTTGAACGCGGTGCAACCGAAACAGATCTGCTGCCGTATGCGAAATACCACCAGATGGTCGTGCTGGCCTACGGTGCGATTTGCCGTGGCCTGCTGTCCGGCCGCATGACGCCGGAAACTGTGTTTGGTGAAGGTGACCTGCGCAGTTTCGATCCTAAATTCCAGCCGCCGCGCTTTGCACAGTATCTGGCCGCGGTCGAAACGTTGAAAGCGTTTGCCGCAGAGCGTTACGGCAAGAGCGTGATGGCTCTGGCGCTGCGCTGGGTGCTTGATGCCGGGCCTACCATCGCGCTGTGGGGCGCTCGCCGTCCTGAACAATTAAGCGGGGTGGAAGACGTTTCCGGCTGGACATTGACCGCTGAAGATAAACACGACATCGACCTGATATTAGACAAACACATTAGCACCCCGCTGGGGGCCGAATTTATGGCACCTCCGCACCGGAAAACATCGCTTTAGTACTCTCGCGCCCCGACGAACCGCGCCGGGGCGTATTTTGTTGTTCACCTGCACAAGTCAAAAAACTATGTCATCACCTAATGAACAAGCCCTTGAACAAGGGGCTGAGACAGTTTCCCTGTCGCGATCGGGGCTGCTGAAAGCGCTGTTTGCGCTCGGCATGGGCGGTTTCGCCATCGGTACCGGCGAGTTCGTCATCATGGGATTGCTGCCCGATGCCGCAAACGGGCTGCACGTCTCGATCCCCTCCGCGGGCCACCTGATCAGCATTTATGCGCTGGGCGTGGTGGTCGGGGCTCCGCTGCTGGCGGTGCTGGGCGCCCGCATGGCGCGGCGTGATTTTCTGATTGCCCTGATGGCGATGTTTGCCGTTGGTAACCTGCTGAGCGCTTTTGCGCCAGGGTACTACTCCATGATGCTGGCGCGCTTCCTGGCCGGTTTCCCGCATGGCACCTTCTTCGGCGTAGCGGCTCTGCTGGCCGCAAGCCTCGTTGAACGCTCGAAGCGCGCGCAGGCGGTGTCGATGGTGCTGCTGGGCCTGACGATAGCCAACTTGCTCGGCGTGCCTGCGGTGGCGGCCATTGGGCAACTGTTCGGCTGGCGCAGCGCGTTTGCCATCGTCGGTGGCCTGGCGGTATTGACGCTGATTCTGGTTCGGGCCTGGGTGCCGTGGCGGGCCGGAGATAAAGACGCCAGCCCGCTGCGTGAGCTGACCGCCCTGACGCGTAAGCAGGTGCTGCTGACGCTGGCTATTGGCGCTATTGGCAGCGGCGGAATGTTCTCCGTCTTCAGCTACGTGAAGCCCACCATGCTGGAGCTGGCGCATCAGTCGGTGGGGATGATCCCGGTGATCCTGTCGATGTTCGGTCTGGGTATGATTGTCGGCAATATCGTAGGGGGTCGGCTGGCAGATCGCGGGCTGGAGAAAACCGTCCGCCTGCTGCTGATTTGGGCGATCCTGGTACTCAGTGCCTATGTTTACACCTCACATTATCCGTGGCTGGGCGCTGTCACCGTGATGCTGGTGGGCACGATGGTGTCGCTTTCTTCGGTGCTGCAAATCCGCCTGATGGACGTCGCCGGAGATGCACAAACTATGGCGGCGGCGATGAATCATTCGGCGTTTAACATCGCCAACGCGTTAGGCGCCTGGCTTGGCGGGGTGACTATTTCCGCGGGCTTTGGCTGGGAGTCCACCGGCTGGGTGGGCGCAATTCTGGCGGTCTTCGGCCTGCTGATCCACACCTGGGCGGTGGTTGACGCCAAAAAACGTCCCCCGTTAGCACATTGAGGTTTTCATCGTGACAGTCAGTTTAGTTCTTGCAGAAGCGCTGATCGCCCGCGTAAAAACGGCGGTGGAGATCCACAGTTTCCCCCCGGTTTCTGTCGTGGTGCTGGACAGCGGCGGCCATTTAACGGCCTTTGCCCGCATGGACGGCACATTCCTGGCCACCATTGATATCGCGATGCGTAAAGCGCGTACGGCGGTGCTATTCCAGGCCAACAGCGAAGATGTCGGCGTTAATTTGCATCCAAACGGCCCGGCGTATTCGCTGGAAAACAGTAACGGCGGGCTGGTGGGCATTGACGGCGGTATCCCGCTGCGTAACGCCGAGGGGGCGGTTATTGGCGCGATTGGGGTTTCGGGCGCCACTAAAGAGCAGGATGGACAAATCGCTGCCTTTGCCGTGGAAGCGGTGTTCGGGAGTGGTGATTAAATGAGAAAAAGGAGCGTAGTTCGCTCCTTATGGTTGCTGACAAAGAGGGAAAAAGCGTGGTATTTCCCTCTTTGTGATTATCAGCCGAAAATCAATGAATTGATTTTCCAGTTTTATTGCCGAATTGCCTGGCATTTCTTCTTACGGCAGGAGGGGGCAGCCGTCTGAAGGAGCGTAGTTCGCTCCTTTTTCTTTTGCCTTATTTTTGCTGAAAATGAGGCCCTTTTGCCACAGAACTCCGCACAATCATCTCAGAACTGTACAGGTTATCTCTTGAGAAATAGCCGCCGTCCAGCATCGCCGTCAGGCGGTTAATCACTTCATGAATCATCTCACTCACCGGCTCCTTCACGCTCGACAGCGGCGGGGAGAGAAAAGCCCCGGTCGGGATATTATCAAAGCCGATAACGGACACATCGCCCGGCACCGACAGACCGGCCTGACCGAGCCTGCTGATAGCGCCGATAGCCATATCATCATTACTGGCAACCAGGGCGCTGAAGTTCAGTTTCGCACTGAGCAGGCTTTCGACTGCGGCAGAACCGCTGGCCGGCGTCCATTTTCCGGTGGCAATCAGTTCGTCCCTTACCCGTAGTCCTGCCTGCTCCAGTGCTTCCCGGTAGCCAGACAGGCGCTCTCTGGCCGTGGGAGAGTCGAGGACGCCGGTAATAAAGGCGATATCCCGGTGGCCCTGGTCAATCAGGTAGCGGGTGGCCTTAAAGCTGGAGCCTTTGTGGTCGCAGCAAATGCAGTGGCTCTGGTGTTTGCGCAGCTTACGATTCATTACCATGATCGGCTGCTTGTGCTGCTCAATCAGCGCGTCCATCTCATCCACGCTTAAAAAACGCGGGTAAATGATCACCGCGTCACAGTGCAAATCGAGCAGGAACTGCACGGCGGCCTGCTCTTCCTGGGCGCTATGTTTGCCGTCGACCAGAATCAGTTGGCGCCCGCTGGCTTCCAGCTTTAGCGCGGCCTGGGAAAGCAGTTCGCTAAAATAGTTCCCGCTGTACAGCGTGTTGGTCACCACCAGTCCAATATAGCCTGACTTGCTGGTGGCCAGATTACGGGCCAGCAAATTGGGGCGATACCCCGTTTCCTGTATGGCCTGGTACACCTGCGTTTTAGTGGCCTCGCTCACGTAGCCTTTACCAGACAACACGCGCGAAACGGTCGCCTTCGATACGCCTGCTTTTTTCGCTACTTCCTGCATTGTCGACATAAAGGCTTCTCGTAAGTTCGTCATTTCTGACCATTTTACACTTTTCACGGTCAGGGCGCAGCGTAGCCTGTATTTCGAGGTGAATCACAAAAATCGATCTCAATAAAAATAATCATTGTTATATGTTTTTTAACTACACATGATTATGTGGAACCGGTTACCTACGAAATCATAACAAGAGAGTTTCACCTCATGGCTAACAAGTACGAGGCAGTATCCCGACAGATTATTGAGGCTTTAGGCGGCGCGGAAAACGTAGTGGCGGTAACCCATTGCATGACGCGTTTGCGCTTTGTATTACAGGATGATGCAGGCGTCGATAGCGCCCGACTGAAGGCAATTTCCGGCGTGCTGGGCGTGGTTAAAAATGACCAGCAGTGCCAGGTCATTATTGGTAACACGGTGTCTCAGGCCTACGCTGAAGTACTGAAACATCTCCCCGAAGGAACAGGGGGCAGGCCGCAGACGGCGGCAAAAGGCAAACTGACCCTGAAGCGCATCGGGGCGGGTATTCTGGATGCGTTGATTGGCACTATGTCGCCGCTTATCCCGGCCATCATCGGCGGCTCGATGGTGAAGCTGCTGGCGATGATCCTCGCGATGACCGGGTTATTTGAAACAACCTCCTCGACGCTGATTATTCTTAACCTCATCGGTGACGGCGCTTTCTTCTTCCTGCCGGTGATGGTGGCAGCCTCTGCTGCCGTGAAATTTAAAACCAACATGTCGCTGGCGATTGCTATCGCCGGGGTGCTGGTGCATCCGGCCTTTATTGACCTGATGGCCAAGGCGTCTCAGGGGCAGGCGGTTGATTTTATGGGCGTGCCCGTTACCGCCGTGAAATACACCTATACCGTTATTCCGGCGCTGGTGATGACCTGGCTGCTGTCGTATATCGAACAGTGGATTGATCGCATCACGCCTGCGGTGACGAAAAACTTCCTCAAGCCGATGCTTATCGTGCTGGTTTCCGCGCCGATAGCGATTTTGCTGATTGGGCCATTAGGCATTTGGATAGGCAGCGGGATTTCTTCCCTGGTTTACACCGTGCACGGTTACCTGGGCTGGCTTTCCGTCGCCATCATGGGGGCTATCTGGCCGCTGCTGGTGATGACCGGGATGCACCGCGTGTTTACGCCGACAATTATCCAGACCATCGCCGAAACCGGCAAAGAAGGCATGGTTATGCCGTCGGAAATTGGCGCTAACCTGTCTCTCGGGGGGTCATCTTTGGCCGTCGCCTGGCGGACAAAGAATCCGGAACTGCGTCAGACGGCGCTCGCCGCTGCCGCGTCGGCAATCGTGGCCGGTATTTCAGAACCTGCGCTTTACGGCGTAGCGGTGCGGCTGAAACGCCCGTTGATCGCCTGCCTTATCAGCGGTTTTATTTGCGGTGCCGTCGCCGGTATTGGCGGGCTTGCCAGCCATTCCATGGCCTCACCGGGGCTTTTCACCAGCGTGCAGTTCTTCGACCCCGCCAACCCGATGAGCATCGTTTGGGTTGTGGCGGTGATGATTCTGGCCGTGGTGCTCTCGTTTATTACTACGCTTATTCTCGGGTTTGAAGATATTCCCGTTGAGGAGGCTAAAGCCAAAGAGCAGGGCGGCGGCGCAGAATTTGTACGACAAGATAATGCAGTAAAAACACTTTAATCAGAGGTAGACATGGCTGAGACAGTTTTTCCAAAAGGATTTTTATGGGGCGGCGCAATTGCGGCTAATCAGGCAGAAGGTGCGTATCAGGCCGGCGGCAAGGGGCTAAGCACCGTCGATATGATCCCGCATGGTGACAACCGCTTTGGAGTAAAACTCGGCGTGGAAAAGCGGTTTGTGCTGCGGGACGATGAGTTTTACCCCAGCCACGAGGCCATAGATTTTTACCATCGCTATAAAGAGGACATCGCGCTGATGGCCGAAATGGGGTTCACCGTTTTCCGAACCTCTATTGCGTGGAGCCGTATTTTCCCCAAAGGGGATGAAACGACGCCTAACCCGGAAGGGATCGCGTTCTATCGTGACCTGTTTGCCGAGTGCCAGAAATACAACATCGAACCGCTGGTGACGCTCTGCCATTTCGATGTGCCAATGCACCTGGTCCAGGAATACGGTTCCTGGCGTAACCGTAAAATGGTGGCGTTTTTCAGCCACTACGCGCGAACCTGTTTTGAGGCGTTCGACGGTCTGGTGAAATATTGGCTGACCTTCAATGAAATCAATATTATGTTGCACAGCCCGTTCTCCGGCGCCGGGCTGGTCTTTGAAGAAGGGGATAACAAAGAGCAGGTGATGTATCAGGCCGCGCACCACGAGCTGGTTGCTAGCGCGCTGGTCACCAAAATTGCTCATGAAGTTAACCCGGCAAATCAGGTCGGCTGTATGCTGGCCGGCGGCAATTTCTATCCGTACAGCTGCAAGCCTGAGGACGTTTGGGCGGCGCTGGAGAAAGACCGTGAGAACCTGTTCTTTATTGACGTGCAGGCGCGCGGGGCTTATCCGGCTTATGCGGCGCGGATGTTTCGTGAGAAAGGGGTTGAAATTGTCACCGAGCCCGGTGACGACGAGATCCTGAAGAACACCGTCGATTTTGTCTCCTTCAGCTATTACGCCTCACGCTGTGCTTCGGCCGACATGAATGAAGGCAATACCAACCCGGCGAATATCATTAAATCGCTCAAAAATCCGCACATAACCTTCAGCCAGTGGGGCTGGGGCATCGACCCGCTTGGCCTGCGCATTACCATGAACATGATGTACGACCGCTACCAGAAGCCGCTGTTCCTGGTTGAAAACGGGCTGGGCGCGAAGGATGAGGTCAACGCCGACGGGGAAATCAATGATGACTATAGGATAGGCTACCTGCGGGAACACATTAAAGCGATGGGCGAGGCGATTGAGGACGGTATTCCGGTTATGGGCTACACCTCCTGGGGCTGCATTGATCTTGTTTCAGCTTCAACCGGCGAGATGAGCAAACGCTACGGTTTTGTGTATGTCGATCGTGATGATCAAGGGCAGGGGACGCTGGCGCGCACGCCGAAGAAGTCGTTCTACTGGTATAAGAAGGTGATTGCCAGCAACGGCGGGGATCTGGCGTAATTTCTCCTCACCCCAGCCCTCTCCCCAAAGGGGAGAAAGCATAAGAAAACCCTTTTATCCCCTCTCCCTTGTAGGGAGAGGGTGAGGGTCTTTATCAGAACGCCAGAGAACCCTGCACGAAGAAGGTGCGCGGCTCGCCTACGTATTTCCCGGAGTTATTGTCGTTTGAACGCGTGTAATAACGCTGATCGAACAGGTTCTTAATCCCGGCACCCAGCTTCAGGTGAGACAGCGACGGCCCGAAGTCGTACTCGCCGCGCATATTCCACACCATATAGCCTGCGATATTACCAAACTGCCCGTCCGCGCTTTCGTCGGTGATGTAGTTCGGCCCGGTACCCGGAGAGCTCTGTTTAGACTGCGCAAAGCTGTCCAGATTCCATACCCAGTTGCCTGTCGCGTAGCGGGTGCCCACGGTGTAAACCTGGCGAGAGTAGAACGGCAGATCTTTACCGGCGAAGTCACCTTTGTCGCTGGTGGCTTTGGTGTAGGTGTACGTGCTGTACACGCTCACGCCATCCAGCGCACGGTTCACTTCGCTCAGATCGTAATTCAGCGCCAGTTCAAGACCCTGATGCTTGGTTGCGCCCAGGTTCGTCCAGCCCACAATGTTGTTGATGTACTGCAGCTGATCGTTGAAGTCGATGTAGAACAGCGTAGCTTCGGCTTTCAGCGTGGTGTCGTCATAGCGGGTACCGAACTCATAGGTATGCGCTTTTTCCGGCGTCAGGCCCGCTGCCGGCTGATTACCGCTGCCGCCGCGGGTCAGCTGGAAGTACTGCATGCTGCCGAAGGATGTGCTGGCGTTGGCAAACAGTTTCCAGGCATCAGACATGTGGTACATCACGCTAATAGAAGGCAGCGGTTCGCTGTAGGTCTTCTCGCGGTCGATGTTCTGGAAGGAATCGCTGGTGTGCGTTTTGATGCTTTCATAGCGCAGACCTGGCGTGATAGTCCAGTTGCTGACGTTAATGGCGTCATCAATGTAGAAAGCGTTGGCTGCCGTACCACCGGAGCTGTGCTGGTAGTACTCGCTCATGTCCGGTTTAGTGTAGGTGGTGGCAGGATCATACGCTTTTGGCGTGCGGTAACCCTTCTCGTCCGACGTTTCGTTCAGGTAGCGGTAGCCCAGGGTGACCTCATGAGACATCTCCCAGAAACGGAACAGCTGGGAATAGGTTGGCTCAATCGCCCAGGTGGAGTAGTTACGCGGCGCTGAGTTCAGGGTGCGTTTGTTGCCCTTGAAGTACTCTAGATCGCTGCTGCGGTAGCTGTCGGTAAAGTAGGTCAGGACCTCCAGCTTTTTATCGTCTTCGGTGTGCTTATATTTGAAGGACATGTCTTTCCGGCGGCCTTCAAAGCTATCCCAGCGGCGGTCAGACTGGAACGGATCTTTCGCATACTGGGCGGTAGTCAGGCCACCCGGCATACCGGACTGGGCTTCGTAGTAATGGAAGTTTGCCTGCAGCTCATCGCGATCGGTGAAGTTGTACTTGGTCTTCAGCATGAAATCGTCGATGTCGGTATTGTCGTTGCTCTCGCGGTAGCCCTGGCCGTGCAGGCCGGAGTAGAGCAGTTCTGCGCCAAAGCCGTTATCCGCCGTGCCGCCAACGGACGCGCTGGTCAGCGTCTTCAGGCCGCCGTGGCTGGCACCCTGAGTCTGCGCGCTGACGGTGCCGCCAAACTCTTTCGGAATGTCGCGGGTCACAAAGTTAATCACGCCGCCGACGTTTTGTGGTCCATAGCGCACGGCGCCGCCGCCGCGAACCACGTCAACGGACTGAATGTTGCCCATGCCCAATGGCGCCATGGAAAGCTGCGGCTGGCCGTAAGGGGCAACCGCCAGCGGAACGCCATCCATGAGAATTGTGGAGCGCGGGGACAGACGAGAAGTCAGGCCGCGGATACCCACGTTGAGAGAAATGTCGCTGCCGCCGGTGCCGTTGCTGTCGCGCACCTGCACGCCCGGAATGCCCTTCAGCGCATCGGCAAGCGTCTCTGAACCCTGTTCATGAAGCTGCTGCTCGGTCACTATCGAGCGCGCACCTGGGTGGTTAAGCAGCACGGTGCTGGTGTCCGGGTTATCCAGCCAGTTGCCAACCACGGTAATATCGTCGGCTTTTTTGTCTGCGGGAGTTTTATTTGTTGGAGTGTTATCTGCAGCGAGTGCTGGCAACGCGAATGCTATAGCACTTGCCAGAAGAGAGACACGAAAAAGGGGGCGCATCATCATTCCTTTACAACGTTGGTTTGCTGTTATGTGTATTTTTTGGAAATGACAATCTTAATGATAATTATTTTCAAGTAAATAGTTTTATTACGGAATAATTCGGAATAAGACAAAAAGTAAGCAAAAAAAAGCCGAGCGATTAGTTTCCCGCTCGGCAGAACAGATGGCCTGGCTAATGGTTTAGTCCAGCCCGTTTTAATTTATGGGGTAACCCAGAAGACGCCGCTGTAATCCAGCGCGGTGAACTGCTTGTGAACCTGCTCAATGTCGGCCTGCGGATCGATGTCTTTGAACAGGTCCGGGTGCAGGAATTTCGCGATGGCCTCTACCGCAATATAGTTCAGCGGAGAATCGTAGAACTGATGGTAAATAGCCATAACGCGCTTCTCTTTCACCGCCGTCAGCACGTTAATGCCGGTGCGGTTCATCAGCCCCTTCAGCTTTTGCTCGGCCACGGCTTTGTCGGCCATATAACCCAGCGGTACCGCTTTAGGCGCGCGGTTGCCGCGGTTCCAGTCGGCGCCGGTCATCAGGTAGAAGTCCGGGTTGCTGGTGATCACCTGCTCGGTATTCACCTGGCCGCTCATTTCCGGGAACAGCTTGCTGCCGATATTATTGCCGCCAGCGGTATCAATAAACTGGCCGTAGCTGCCCTTGCCGAAGGTCTGGCAGCATTCATCGCCGCGGATGCCCGCCGCGCGCTCAATAAACACGCTCGGGCGCTGCTCTGGTTTCAGCGTAGCCACGCGCTCGCGCACCAGATTCATCCGCTGCTGGTAGTGCTGAATAAACGCATCGGCGTTTTTCTGCTCATCAAACACTTTACCCAGCAGCTCGATGCTGGGCAGGGTGTTGGTCAACGGCTGCTGACGGAAGTCGATAATCAGCACCGGAATGCCTACTTTTTCCAGTTGGCTTAGCACGCCGCTGTTCTTCAGCTTGGCCAGCACGCCGATGTCAAAGATGATCAGGTCAGGCTGTAGCGTGACCGCTTTTTCGACGCTGAAATCCGTGTAGTACGGGTTCTCAAACATCGTAATTTTGCTCACCTGCGGGAATTTTCGCGCATAGGCATCCGCCAGATCGGGCGCTTTGGTCTTCAGCGAGTTATCCCAGGCAATAATGTTTTCCAGCGGGTCCTTCGGGTGAATAATATTCAGCGCCAGCAGGGCTCGCGCATCGGCCAGCATCACGCGTTTTGCCGGATGGGGCAGCGTCACTTCCCGGCCCGCTACGTCGGTAACAACAATCGGTGCGGCCTGGGCGGCGAAGCTCAACAAGGCAACGGCAGCAAGCAGCCAGCGAGCTTTGGCGGTAAACACTGTGAACATGGATGACCTTCAGAACGGGAAAATTTAGGAAGGGAATGATAATCGATCTCATAGCGTTTGGAATGGGGCCGCGGGAATTTTTCTGGTTACGAAAGGTGCCAGGGCAAGGCCGACGGGAACCTGCGGGCTGCTATTGCCACTCAAGGGCTTTCTACAGCGCGGTGAAGAACCGCACAGGAGAGTCCACTATGTATACCGTTGCTAACCATGCAGCCCAGGGGCGACATTTGCCCGCTTCGAATGTTCAGGCACCGGGGACGGCGTTTCAGGATGTGCCGTCGCTGGGGCAGAAAATCGGCGCGGGAAGTCAAAAAGATGTCTTTCACTCGCGGCAGGATCCACGCAAGTGCGTGTGTCTGTTCAGGCCGGGCACCACCGGCACCATTTCGGCGGAACAGTACGCTTTGAAAGAGCTTGAAACCACGAAACAGCTTAAGCACCTCGGCTTTCCCGTTGTGGATGCGCATGCCCTGGTCAAACACGGCGGCAACGTCGGCGTGGAGAAAGACTACATCCACAACGCGTTTGATTCCGAAGACATCGTGAATAATAAGAAAAGCCTGCCGGATGATAAGAAGTTCAATCAAAACGTGCTGGCGGACTGTAATGCCATTATTAACAAGCTGAAAAACCATGAATTGCATATCGACGATCTGCAATTTTTAGTCGATAGTCATGGCCGCGTGCTGATTAACGATCCGCGCGATGTGATCCGTTCCTCGCCGGAAAAAAGCATCAGTAAAGTCAATGAACTGCGGGCCCATGCTTTAAATAACCTGCTGGATATTGATAGCGATTAATAGTTGACTTAATAGGGGGGATAACCGTGCTACGAATAATGTTGGTGACGCCAGATAACAAAGGCTTTGCTTCACTCAAAGCGCAAAGCGTCGAGGAACATTACAATATGCTGCGCCGTCTTGAAGCCAACTGGCTTAGCGGAGACAACCGTTTCTCCTCCCCTGGAGAAAAACTACTGGGTATCTTTGCCGGTGAAGAACTGGTCGGTATTGGCGGGCTTAATCGCGACCCGTTTTCAGGAGATGAGCGCGCGGGGCGTATTCGGCACCTGTACCTTAGCCCGGCCTGGCGCGGGAAAGGGGCAGGGCAGCAACTGCTGCAGGCCATACTCGCCGGCGGAGACGACTGGTTTGATTTTTATAACACCCATGCGCCGGAACACGCCTTTCGTTTTTATGAAGCCGCCGGGTTTCAGGCCGTTTCCGGTGAGGAGAGGGTGACTCACCGGTTGGTTACTCGCCGCTAGTTTTGGGTAAACCGGCGGCCAGTTTTGCCGGGCAGAGGTTTTTAAGCCGCTCAATCAGCCAGCGTCCGGCGGGGCCGGGCGGGGAGGCAATCGGGTAGACGCCAAACATCGGCAGCGCGAGTCCGCCGGGCGGGACGTCCTCAATGTTCAGCCGTACCAGCCGCCCTTCGCGAATATCCCGCTCGACAACGTGTGACGGCATGCTGCCCCAGCCCAGACCATCGAGCAAAAAGGCGTGCTTGGCCAGCAAGTCGCCCAGCCGCCAGGTGGAGGGTGACATCACGCCAAACTCTTTCCCTTTGGAAAGCTCTGAGCGGTCGGTCAGCACCAGCTGAACGTGTTTAGTCAGTTCTGACTTTGGTACCATGCCTTCGAACTGCGCCAGCGGATGATCGGGAGAGGCGACCATCACCAGCGAAACGCCTGTCAGGCGCTCCCCGGTCAACGAGGCCGGCATATCCGGCAGCGAGCCAAGGATGCCAATCCCGGCGCTGCCGTTGAGCACCGGTTTGTAACCGCCGCCCAGTGCCTCAACAAACAGGCGCAGAGGTGTGCCTGGAAACTGCTCGCGGAAGGCTTTTGCCGCGGAAGTCATCGCTTCCAGCGGAAAGAAAACGTCCACCACCACCGAGAGTTCCGACTCCAGTCCCGACGACATGCCGCGCGCTCGTGCCTTCATAAAATCAACGCGAGAAACAATGCCGCGGGCATCGGCCAGCAGCACTTCACCCTCGGGCGTGAGCTTTGGATAGCGGCCGGAACGATCAAACAACTGCACGCCAATCTGGGCCTCCAGCCCCCTGATCAAATCGCTAATCACCGACTGGGCGCGGTACATCTTGCGAGCGGCCGCGGAAAAGCTGCCTTCGTCGACGGCGGCAATAAACGTGCGAAGTTGGTCCAGCGAAATACCGTCCAGCATTGTGGTTCCTGCCTGGCAGTGAAGGGGTGAAGCGCAATATAGCCCTTCGGCATGGCTTTGTCATTGGCGATGATGTATCGGGCATGGCGATGGATTGCATCGAAATATAACGGCTATTCGGGTGGGAAAGGCAGTGGCATAGTGGCAGCCATGTTCAGCGAATCTTAAAGATTGAGCACATCTATGTTAACGGCTTTAAAAAAACTCTTAACGCGCTTATCCCCTAAACAAAGCTCTATTTCCGAGGCTAAAACTATGTCGACTATCCTGCATATTGATACCAGTGTTTTGGGCGGTTATTCCGTCAGCCGCCAGCTGTCGGCGGAGATTGTTGCCCGTCAGAAAACGCTGCACCCCGGCGCCACGGTGATTTACCGTGACCTGGTGCAGTCCCCGGCTCAGCATCTGTCAGACAAACACATTGCCGCTTTCCAGGGCGCGGAAGTGACCGACGCGGCGCTGGGCGCAGACCTCGCTGCCGGCGGCGCGTTTATTGACGATCTGTTCGCCGCGGACGTGATTGTGATTGGCGTGCCGATGTACAACTTCTCTATTCCATCCCAGCTTAAGGCGTGGATCGACCGCGTTTGTGTGGCCGGGCGTACCTTCCAGTACGGCGCAAACGGCCCGGAAGGCCTGCTGCCAAAAGGTAAAAAAGTGTTTATCGCTTCCTCTCGCGGCGGCCAGTACACCGGTGACAGCCCGGCGGCTTTCCTGGAGCACCAGGAATCCTATCTGAAAGCGGTGCTGGGCTTTATCGGCCTGACCGATGTGACCGTCATCCGCGCAGAAAACCTGAGCCGTGGCGACGAAGCGAAAAGTGCCGCGCTCGCCGATGCGAAAAACCAGATTGCGTCGCTGGCCTGATAACGGCCGCGCACCAGTGAATTTAACGGGAAATCCGAATGGACAGATACGCTACTAATTTCGCGACCGTGGGTCGCATCGTGATTGCCGCGATTTTTATCGTCAGCGGGCTGGGAAAAATTGCTGCGCCTGAGGCGACTCAGGGCTATATCGCTTCGGTAGGGCTGCCATTCCCGTTACTTGGGTACCTTATTGCGCTGGCGGCTGAGGTGGGGGGCGGCGTTCTGCTGCTGGTGGGCTACCGTACCCGGCTGATTGCGGCACTGCTGGCCGTGTTCACCGTGGCGACGGCGGTGTTTTTCCACCACAACTTTGCCGACCAGAACACCGTGCTGCACTTCCTGAAGAACCTGATGATTGCTTCGGGCCTGCTGCAAATCTCAGCGCTGGGGGCAACTTCCCTGAGTTTTGATACGCGCCGCCTGCAGCGCCAGCTGCGGTAACCTGTTGGACGTAAGGCCTCTGATTAGAGGCCTTATTTTTTGCTTAAAACGCCCGCCAGATAAGCACGGCAATCCCGCCGAACAGGATCCATTTCACAATGTAGTACACCGTCTTATTCCAGCTTTTAAGCTTCTTCCCGACGATACGAATCTGATAGATGTAGCGGAAAGCGCGGTTGATCCCACCGATGCGGTCGTTTTCATCGTTAGGTGCCGACGCGGCGCTCATCAGATTACGCCCCAGCCAGTGGTTGACCGCCTGGGCCCAGCGGTAGCGCATGGGTCGTTCCACATCGCAAAACAGGATCAGGCGATTCTCGCCGCTGGTATTTTCCGCGTAGTGAATATAGGTCTCGTCAAACAGGACGCCTTCGCCGTCCCGCCAGCTATAGCGTTTCCCGTCCACTTCAATAAAACAGCGATCGTCATTAGGGGTCGCCAGCCCCAGGTGAAAACGCAGTGAGCCAGCATAAGGGTCGCGGTGCCGCGGCAGGCGGCTGCCGTCGGGGAGGGTGGCGAACATCGCCGCTTTGATGGACGGAATGGTGCGCAGCAGTTCGGTCGTTTTCGGGCACAGCAGGCTGGCTGACGGGTGGGCGTTTTCATACCACTTCAGGTAAAAACGCTTCCAGCCTGTTTTAAAGAAGGAGTTAAAACCGGCATCGTTAAATTTATCTGCGGCTTTTATTTGCTCCAGCTTCTGCAGGTGAATCCCTTCGTCGCGAATAACCTGCCAGTTATCCCGCAGCGTTGCCAGTTCGGGAAAGGTTTCCGGCGTTAAATAGGGCGTATTCGGCACCCTGGAGAAAAGATACATAAAACCGTTAAGCGGGGCGGTAAACGTTGAATGGTCTGATAGCTGCCGCCAGAAACGAAAACGAATCTTGCCGCGGTAATGCACATAGACCACTGAAATAATAATGATGAGTAAAATAATATATTTCATATTGTTATCTGACCACTGTGTTTTTTGCTCATTCCCTGCCGGGCCAAAGCCCCGACTGCCAAAAATGCGCCTTTGGAAAGGCGCTGAAATAGAGCTTAGCAGTGGTTTTAGCGAAGTAAATGTCACCCCTTAGCAACTACCAGCCAACAGACAAGCCCGCGCCGTAGCCCACATCGTTTTCTGTATCATCACTGACGGTGGCTTTTACAACAACAGAATTACCGACGCGAGCAGAGGCCCCCACGGCTAAAGCATTTTCGCCTTCATAGCCGCCAATACCCGCCCCGATAGCAACGGTTTGATTATTCATAACCTGGGGGATATTGCTCATTGCCATCGCGCCAGAGATACCTGCGTTGGCCTCTTTTTGGTTATTGTTAACTTCATCTTTTAATGCAGAGAATGCATTATTTAATGTGTCGATCGACTGGCTGTTGTGTTGAATCATGCGGGTATTATTCTCAGCAAGTTCGGTATTTAACAGAATGTGATTACTGTTACTGGCGACGCGTGCCTGAGCCGCCGTATCCAGTTTAATATTGGTGGTAGTCACGCCATTTTTACCATCAACACCGTTTTTTATCTGAGACTGAACGTATTCGATCATCGCTTTATCTTTGGCGGCCTGTTGGTCTGCATCCGTCACCGGACTGTCGAGGTGCGAGCTATTATCGACAATCTTCGTTGCAGGGGTAAGTGTGCTGGCGACGATAGAATGGGGGGCATCGAGATGGGGCGTAACAGGCTCTGAATGGTTTCCATCCAGATGAGGTGTGGTAGTAATGCCACTCACAAAATCGTTCGTGTAGTTTGTATGGTGGGCGTGGTCATAATCTCGTATAGCCTGTTGTTGCGTTGGATCCATACTTTCAAAACTGGCCCTGGCTTCCTGCCAGGTAATAGATTTATTCACCATACTATTATAGAAGTCACTCACTATATCGGCCCTGGCTGAAGCCGATATCACTAAAAGGCCAAGCGCCACGGCTATTGATTTACAAACGTTAACGGATTTCATTTTTCTCTCGCCATAAATAATTAATTTAAACGCGCCAGTACATTATTTGTCGTACTGGTAACGGCGATGAACTATCCCGGAATGTGATAATGTAATCCTTGATCTGAATCATAAGAAAATTCTTAGTCTAGGGGGTTTAAAAACGATAAAACATCCAGTTCACATTCACCCTTTGTGTTGGTGCCAGGGCGCTCACACGGCTGTTACAATCGAGGTGAAAAGGGGCGGGATGACTTACGTTTGAAAGTGTTGCCACGCCCAAGGTTATGTGATGAAAAGATAGCGCAGGGCAGTTAAGTTCGACGGGATGATTCCTTCATCAAATCACCCGCCGGGTAAGCAAATACACATACCCCCCGGCAGGTACAATCCGTAAAGCGCCGCTTTTGCCGTTTACAAGACTTCCCGCTGGCATTACCATCCTCTGCACGGATTAATGACCAGCATTAATCACAACATATTGATGTAAATGACTCGGGGTGCCCTTCCTTGTGAAGGCTGAGAAATACCCGTACCACCTGATCTGGATAATGCCAGCGTAGGGAAGTCAGATGCCTGTCCGGCGTCCCTTCTTTCACGCCGGACAGGAGCCTTACCGTTATGCAACCTGACCTGCTACCCGGCGCGACCGCCGCCTCTGTTTTACACCACCTCCGCCAGCATTCTCCGCTGGTTCACTGCATGACCAATGACGTAGTGCAAACCTTTACCGCTAACGTGCTGCTGGCGCTGGGTGCTGCCCCGGCAATGGTGATCGAAGCCGAAGAAGCGGCACAGTTCAGCGGGTTGGCGAGCGCGCTGCTGATCAACCTCGGGACGCTGACCTCAGAGCAGGCGACCGCGATGCGGGCCGCAATTCACGCCGCCAATAGCGCCGGAACGCCGTGGGCGCTCGACCCGGTCGCCGTAGGGGGGTTGGCTTTCCGCACGCGTTTTGCTCGCGACATTGTCCAACTGAAGCCGGCCGCCATTCGTGGCAATGCGTCTGAGATCCTGGCGCTGGCGGGGGAGCAGGCCGGGGGGCGCGGCGTGGACAGCACTGATGATGCACTTTCGGCGCTCCCGGCGGCGCAAAAGCTGGCGCGCGAAACCGGCGCGGTGGTTGCCGTGACCGGCGAAATTGATTACGTCACTGATGGAGAGCGAACGCTTGCCGTGGCCGGCGGCGGAGAGCTGATGACGCGTGTGGTCGGCACCGGCTGCGCGCTTTCCGCAGTGGTCGCTGCGTGCTGCGCTTTACCGGGGAACCGGCTGGACAACGTCGCCGCCGCCTGCCGCTTTATGTCGCTGGCCGGCGAGCAGGCTATCGCCGCCAGCCGCGGGCCGGGCAGTTTCACTCCAGCGTTCCTCGACGCCCTTTATCTGCTTCACGCGGAGGCTCTGGCATGAAACGTATCAACGCCTTAACCATCGCCGGAACCGATCCAAGCGGCGGGGCGGGGATCCAGGCCGATCTGAAAACCTTCTCCGCGCTCGGCGCCTACGGCACGAGCGTGATCACCGCCCTGGTGGCGCAAAATACCCGTGGCGTGCAGTCCGTTTACCGTATTGAGCCTGAGTTTGTGGCGGCGCAGCTGGATTCGGTATTGAGCGACGTGCGCATCGACACCACAAAAATCGGCATGCTGGCTGAGGCCGATATCGTCGAAGCCGTTGCGGAGCGACTGGCGTTCTATCAGGCGCAGAACGTGGTACTGGACACGGTGATGCTGGCGAAAAGCGGCGATCCGCTGCTGGCCCCGTCGGCGGTCGAAAGTTTACGTCGAAAGCTATTGCCGCATGTCGCGCTGATCACGCCCAATCTCCCGGAAGCGGCAGCGCTATTGGGGGCGCCCCATGCGCGGAGTGAAAAGGAGATGCGTGAACAGGGCGAAGCCCTGCTGGCGATGGGCTGTGAAGCGGTGCTGATGAAGGGCGGGCACCTCGACGACGCAGAAAGCCCTGACTGGCTGTTTACCCGCCACGATGTGAAGCGCTTCACCGCGCCGCGCGTACAGACGAAAAACACTCACGGCACCGGCTGTACTTTGTCTGCCGCTCTGGCTGCGCTGCGTCCTCGCCATGATGACTGGACGCAAACCGTGGCCGCCGCGAAAATTTGGTTATCGAAGGCGCTGGCGCAGGCGGATTCCCTGGAAGTCGGGCACGGCATTGGCCCGGTGCATCATTTTCACGAATGGTGGTAACTGTCGGTTAAAAGAGAAGTTTTTAGCCAGCGTAATACCAGTGGTACTATACTGGCTTCATCTTCCTTGCCGGACAATTGCGTACCATGGAACAGGCTCATCACCAGTTAGTTGAACAGCTTAAACAGCGCTTTGCCGCCCCGGATAACGCTCCTCTGTACCTCAAGTTTGTTGAAACGGTGAAAAATGCCGTGCGCGCCGGGCTGTTGCCGCAGGGCAATATCCTGCCGGGGGAGCGCGATCTCAGCCAGCTCACGGGCGTGTCGCGTATTACCGTGCGAAAGGCGATGCAGGCGCTGGAAGATGAAGGCGTGGTCACGCGTTCGCGTGGTTACGGCACGCAGATTAACGCGACGTTTGAGTATTCGCTGAAAGAGGCCAGAGGGTTTTCGCAGCAGGTTGTACTCCGGGGGAAAAAACCGGACACGCTGTGGGTTAACAAACGCGTGGTGAAATGCCCGGCAGACGTGGCAGAACAGCTCGCGATCCCGGCGGAAAGCGAGGTTTTCCTGCTCAAGCGCATTCGCTATGTGGATGAGGATGCGGTGTCTATCGAAGAGTCTTACGTACCGACCGGGCTGATTGCCGACCCGGATGAAATCGGCGTTTCGCTTTATGACTATTTCCGCAGCCAGAACATTATTCCGCAGCGCACGCGCAGCCGGGTGAGCGCCAGAATGCCGGACAGCGAATTCCAGTCGCACATCAAGCTGGAAACGCCGGTGCCGGTTTTGGTTATCAAACAGGTGGCGTTCGATCCGCAAAACCGGCCCATTGAGTACAGCATCAGCCACTGCCGCAGCGATTTATACGTTTTCGTCTGCGAGGAGTAGGGCTTGCTCAAGCTGCGCACGTTTTGGCGCGCAGTCCCCGCCCCGGTGGCCAACCACATAGCTGGCCACCGCATTACCGAGACTCACCGCTTCTTCCAGACGCCAGCCCGCCGCCAGACCTGCCAGCGTACCGCCCGCATGGCTGTCGCCGGCGCCGATGGTATCAACGACGGAGGTCGGGAAGGGCGCAGCGATCCCCACACCACCGCTGTCCGCAAACCAGGCGCCGTCCTTATCTAAACGAACGATCAGCGGGCTCCCGTAGCGGGCGAGCCATGCGCGGCAAATCGCTTCAATATTTTCAGGATCAACGTCAAGCCATTCGGCAACGATCGCCGCTTCCTGGCGATTCAGCGAAACAATCGGTTTGCAGGCCATGATCCTCGCCAGCAGTGGCTGGGGAATATCGGCAATGCGCGGGCCAAAGTCGATAAACGGCGTGATGTTGGGAAGCGATTCCAGCCAGCGGACAAGTAGCTCTGCGCCCGGCCCGGCGAGCTGATAGCCGGAAAGCGACAGCAGCGTGCCGGGCGCGATAACCAGGGCATCAAGCCAGGCCTGATTCCACTGATGCTCAACGCCGCGGAACGACATAAAGGTACGTTCTCCGTCGGGCTCAACCAGCGCCAGACACCAGCCGTTATCCCCGGCATCGGTATGAATTTCACTGCGGATTTGCTGTTTTTCGAGGCTGTTGCGAATAATATCAGCCCAGGTACCCTGACCAATCGGCAGCGCGTTCTGCGAGTCTATGCCCAGGCGTGAAAGCGTGATGGCGATGTTCAGCGCGCAGCCGCCGATGTTAACGCCCTGCTGATGCAGTTCAATATCACAGCCCCGCCACGGCAGGGCGTAGGCGTCGGCGATGACGTCAATCACCGCCGAACCGAGCACGCAAACCGGGCGCTGAGCCTTAAGCTGGGGTAGCTTGCTTAGCAGCTCATTTGGCTTCATAGCTGGCCTCTCTTTGCTGGCGGTAAGCCATAAAGATGCGGCTGTAGCGCGTGAAGTCGAGCTGGTTCTCTTCATCCAGCTCCTGTTTTAACGCCGGGTCGATGCTTTCTACCCCATTAAGGGCACCGCAGATGGCGGTAGCCATCGCGCCGATGGTGTCGGTATCTCCCCCGAGGTTAGCGCACAGGATGGCGCAGCGGTTAGGGTCAGTTTTCGCCAGTTCGACCATCGCAATGGCGGCCGGCACGGACTCAACGGTGCTGGTGCCGGTGCCGACCAGCTGATAAATCTCCTCCATGGCGGATTCGGTACCACGGGCCTTCCGGGCTACACCCAGCGCAAGTTCCAGGCGTGCAGCCAGGGAAGCACTAAACGTCGTGATGCGTTTTTCCTGAGCATGGCGGGCAACGGAAGGCAGTTCATCGCAAATCGTTGCCCAGCTTGCCCCGTCTATTGCGCGGGAAATGGCCCAGGAGATCACTACTGCACCGGCGATGGCTAAGTCCGATTTGTGCGTCGGGCTTGAGGCCAGCGCCACTTCGGCCACAAACTCATCGAGGTTGGCCGTTGGCAGCAGGCAGCCAAGCGGGGAGGCGCGCATCGCCGCCCCGTTGGTTACCCCATTGTTTTCCAGCTCACTTACCGGTGTACCTTGTTTGATCGCATTCAGGGCTATTTTTGATGTCGGCCCAAGCACGTTTTTGTTAAACGCATCGAACCCTTCTGCCCAGGCCAGAATATGGCGGCCAATGGTATCCGGGTTGATAGCACCGTGGTGCTCGATAATAGCGTCCGCCAGCGCCAGCGCCATTGAGGTGTCATCGGTAAACTTAGCGCGGGCAAAGTAACAGGCGGCATTGTTTTCTGCCGGCCCCGGCAGGAACCGGTCTATCCAGCCGAAGTGGGCCTTCACCCGCGAGCGCGGCCACAGTTCGGACGGCATCCCCATCGCATCACCTAACATCTGGCCGTAAAAGGCTCCCAGAATACGATTTTCCATTGTTACGCTTCCTTTAGTACTTTTTCAGATTCATCACCGGCAACGGCGATGGCAGCAATCTCTTTGTCCGACTCGCGGAAGAAGACCATGAACAGCACGGCGATGACGGCAATCATTATCGCGCCAAAGCCCCACATCCCCGCCCAGTTAAAGGTCTGGCCGTTTACCGGCGAAGAGTAAGCAAACATTTTTTCCATCATTTTGCCGCCGAGGCTGTAGCCCAGCAGGCTGCCGAAACCCTGACAGCAAAGGGTGATCAGCCCCTGCGCCGCGGTGCGCATATACACCGGGGATTTCTTGTCTACGTAAATGTAGGCGGTGACGTAGTAGAAGTCGTAGCTCACGCCGTGCAGCAGGATGCCGAGGAACAGCAGGCCATAGGTGAACAGGTGCGACGCGTCGCCGTAAACAAAGAAGCCGTAGCGAATGGCGGCGGTGATCAGGCCAAGCAGCAGAACCTTTTTAATACCAAAACGCTTAGTAAAGAACGGCAGCGCCAGCATAAAGAAGATTTCCGAGAACTGGCCGAGCGTCATCCAGCCCGTGGCGTTGTGCATCCCGACTTCGGTCAGATAGCCGTTGGCGAAGATGTAGTAAAACGCCAGCGGCATAGCAAACAGGAACGAACAGAAGAAGAAGACCAGGAAGTTTTTGTCCTTCAGCAGGACGATGGCGTCGAGGCCCAGCATCACCTTCAGGCTCAGTTTGCCGGTACTTTTCGGCGGGGTGTTCGGCAGGAAGAACGCGAACCCGCCTAGAACAACCGAACTTATGGCGGTGATCAGCAGCGGCACGTTGGTTGGCGAGATATCGCTAAAGCCCAGCATCTGCGGCAGGAAGCCGCACACGATCCCGGAGGCAATCCAGCCGATGGTGCCCATCACGCGAATACGCGGGAAATCACGTTCCACGTCATCGACGTTGGAAAACGCGATGCTGTTGGTCAGCGCAATCGTCGGCATATAGGTGAGCGAGTAGGCCAGCAGCAGCGGGAAGAAATAGACAAACTCCGTTTGCTGTGCGGCGAGATACATCAGCCCGGCGCCAACAAACATCAGCAGCGCCAGCACTTTTTGAGCGGCAAAGAAGCGGTCGGTCAGCGAGCCGACCAGGATGGGGGACAGAATAGCAGCGATGGCGGTGCAGGCGTAGGACCAGCCGATTTCACCGGCGGTAAAACCACTTTTGTTGAGGAACAGCCACAGGGGCACAAACCAGGCGCCCCAGATAAACCATTCCATAAACATCATGAACGAAAGGCTAATCGTTGTACGTTTCATGCTCAGGACCTTCATGACAGGTGTAGGGTGTGCCTTAACCATACCAATGAATAATACCTTTTAAATACCTTTGCGTCGATTCTATGATCGCCATTGCAAAAATAGCCGGGGTGGCCACCTGGCTTTACTCCTGGAAAGGAGGCAAAAGTGCCTTCGAACTGGCAAATCCACGCCGTCGGTACCAGGCTTAGTGCGGCCGGTTTTTTTGACCCGGCAGAACAGGATTCTTTATGCACAGCGGGCAGGGTGCTCGCTGCCTTTACGGGAGCGTATTATGACTGATATTGCGCAGTTGCTTGGCAAAGATGCCGACGGCTTGTTACAGCATCGTTGTATGACTATTCCGGCAGACCAGCTTTATCTGCCCGGCTCGGACTATGTTGACAGGGTGATGGTGGATAATAATCGCCCGCCAGCGGTACTGCGAAACATGCAGACGCTGTACAACACCGGGCGTCTGGCCGGCACCGGCTACCTCTCTATTCTTCCCGTCGACCAGGGCGTTGAACACTCGGCGGGGGCTTCTTTCGCCGCGAACCCGCTCTACTTCGATCCGAAAAATATCGTTGAGCTGGCCATCGAAGCGGGCTGTAACTGCGTGGCGTCAACCTACGGCGTGCTGGCTTCGGTTTCTCGCCGCTATGCCCACCGTATTCCCTTCCTGGTGAAGCTTAACCACAATGAAACGCTGAGTTACCCGACCACCTACGATCAGACGCTGTACGCCAGCGTTGAGCAGGCCTTCAACATGGGCGCAGTTGCTGTCGGGGCCACGATTTACTTTGGCTCGCCGGAATCCCGCCGCCAGATTGAAGAGATCTCCGCCGCCTTTGAGCGTGCGCACGAACTTGGCCTGGTCACCGTGCTGTGGGCCTATCTGCGTAACTCCGCGTTTAAAAAAGACGGGGTGGATTATCACGTCAGCGCCGACTTAACCGGCCAGGCTAACCACCTGGCGGCGACCATCGGGGCCGATATCGTGAAGCAGAAAATGGCGGAGAATAACGGCGGTTACAAAGCGGTAAACTTTGGCTACACCGACGAAAAAGTTTACAGCAAACTGACCACCGACAACCCTATCGACCTGGTGCGTTACCAGTTGGCTAACTGCTACATGGGCCGCGCGGGCCTTATCAACTCCGGCGGGGCAGCAGGCGGTGAAACGGATCTGGCCGACGCGGTACGCACGGCGGTTATTAACAAACGTGCGGGCGGCATGGGGCTGATTCTGGGACGTAAAGCGTTCAAGAAATCGATGACCGACGGCGTGAAGCTTATCAACGCCGTGCAGGATGTTTATCTGAATGAGAAAGTGAGCATCGCTTAAGCTCTGCTGAGTAAGGTTATAAAGCCCTCTTTTTGAGGGCTTTTTTATGCGGAGTTTTTGCCCGGGGCGTTATTACCCTAACCCTCTCCCTGGAAGGGAGAGGGGATAAAATATTGCCAGTGCTTGTTTATTCCCTGTCCCTTTGAAGGAGAGGGAAAATCATATTCCCTGTCATCTGTTTTCCCCCTCTCCCCTTTGGGGAGAGGGCCGGGGTGAGGGGGAAACAAGCTGCACCTTGCAGGTTTACCCCAGCAGCGGGCAATTGGGGGGTAAACGACAGGCCAGCGCATTCGGATGCACTTCAATTCGGAATTGCCGTCCGCTCAGCGGCTCGCCGTCGAGGTTAAAGGTAATATCGTGCGGGGCTGAAATCTCAAACCAGGCCGATTTCCCTTCAATGATGTTAGGGTTTTCATCCGGGCGCGTCAGGGTTGTCAACAGCGCGGGAAGCAGGTCTTCGCCGGTGAAAATGCGTAGCTCAAGCAGCCCGTCGTTGATCAACGCCTCCGGGCAAAGCTGCTGCCCGCCGCCGGCCTGCCGACCGTTGCCGATGCCTATCACCAGCGCATCTCCCTGCCAGCTAAAGCCCTCCCCACGAATATCGCAGCGATCCGGCTTCAGCATATCCATGCGCATTAAACCGTGAATGAAATAAGAGACGCCGCCGAGCGCCGCTTTAAGTTTTTCCGGCGTTTCGGTGGTGATGCGCGTGCCAAATCCGCCGGTTGCCATATTGATGAAGAAGGCTTCTTCGTTGACCTGCACCAGGTCTATGTTGGCGGCTTTGCCGAACAGCGCGAGGCGCAGCGCTTTTTCAAATTCCTCAGGAATGCCGGCGCTGGTGGCAAAGTCGTTGGCCGTCCCCAGCGGTAGAATGCCTAATGCCGGGCGACGGTCAGGCGAAAGTTTTGCGAGACAGGTGGCAATCTCATTAATTGTGCCGTCCCCGCCCCCGGCAACCACGGTATCTGCGCCGAGACTCAGGGCTTCCTCAATGTAGCGTTCTGCATCACCTTTTTCCCAGGTCACCCTGATGTGCAATACGTAACCTTCCTCACGTAGCGTATGCACGGCCTCGCGCAGCTGTGGGTTACCGGCGCCTTTGCCGTTCAGAATTAAAAATGAATGCGGGGATCTCTCCATGACTTACCTCAGAAAAGTGAGCATTATCAAAGTGTAGAGCAAAGTGGGCGCAGAGGAGTAAGAACTGGCTGAATCAGCGGAAAAAAGAAAGCCTGCGCAAGGGAGATTGCGCAGGCCAAGGAGGTGGTTCCTGGTACAGCTAGCATTTATGGGTTATGTTTTTCAGCTTGCGGATAATAACGTTATCTTGTGTAACCGTATGTGATCGGTTTCTAAGAATGGTCTTAGCGCGAAAAATAACCCTAATTCACTAGTTTGCGTGCGGTTTACGGGTTGTCTGACCAGAGAGATTGCGCATCAGCAGAGCATAATCCAGCGCTATCTCCTGGGGTACAGGCATCCATACGGTATGACCGTCGCCCGGGGCAACGTCTATCGGCTGGGCCTTACCGTTTTCCAGGGTTTCCAGGGTAAAGGTGATGTTGCCCTGCGGGGTCATCATTTCCAGGCTGTCGCCCAGCAGGAATTTGTTTTTCACCGCCACGGCCGCCAGGTCACCCCGTCGTTCACCGGTAAACTCGCCCACAAACTGCTGGCTCTCAGAAATGGAGTGACCGTATTCGTAATTCTGGTGGCTGTCGTGGGTATGACGGCGCAGGAAACCTTCGGTATAGCCGCGGTGTGCCAGGCCTTCCAGCGTTTGCAGCAGCGTAGGGTCAAACGGCTTGCCCGCTGCGGCGTCATCAATGGCGCGACGATACACCTGGGCGGTACGCGCGCAGTAGTAGTAGGACTTGGTGCGGCCTTCGATTTTCAGCGAGTGGACGCCCATTTTGGTCAGACGCTCAACGTGTTCAATGGCGCGTAAATCCTTCGAGTTCATGATGTAGGTGCCGTGCTCGTCTTCAAAGGCGGTCATGTACTCGCCCGGACGTTTGGCTTCTTCCACCATAAACACTTTGTCCGTTGGGGCGCCGACGCCCAGCGTAGGCTCGACGTTTTGCACCGGAATAGGCTCGTGTACGTGAACGATGTTGCCGATGTCGTCCTCTTTGCCTTCCTGAACCTTATATTCCCAGCGGCAGGCGTTGGTGCAGGTCCCCTGGTTAGGGTCGCGCTTGTTGATATAACCGGAGAGCAGGCAGCGGCCGGAATACGCCATGCACAGCGCGCCGTGAACGAAGATCTCCAGCTCCATTTCAGGAACCTGTTCGCGAATTTCGGCGATTTCTTCCAGGGAAAGCTCGCGGGAAAGGATGACGCGCGTCAGCCCCATTTGCTTCCAGAACTTCACCGTCGCCCAGTTAACGGCGTTAGCCTGCACGGAGAGGTGAATATCCATCGCCGGGAATGCTTCTCGCACCATCATGATAAGCCCTGGGTCGGACATAATCAGCGCATCCGGGCCCATATCGATAACCGGCTTAAGGTCGCGAATAAAGGTTTTCAGCTTGGCGTTGTGCGGGGCGATGTTCACCACCACGTAGAATTTTTTACCCAGCGCATGGGCTTCGTTTATCCCGAGCTGGAGGTTTTCGTGGTTGAATTCGTTATTGCGTACGCGCAGTGAGTAGCGAGGCTGGCCCGCGTAGACGGCGTCTGCGCCGTAGGCGAAAGCGTAACGCATATTCTTCAGCGTTCCCGCCGGGGAGAGGAGTTCTGGTTTAAACATGAAAGTCTCGGTCTGATATCAGGTCAGAACCGCTCCACCTGGTGAAGCGGCTAAAGTCGAGTGGATTACCACAATTTTAGGGCGGGAATTGTAGCGCCGTGAGGCTGGGGAGTAAACCATCTTACGGATTCAGAAAAGAAACCGCCCTCCGTTAAAGAGCAGTGATGAAAAGGCGATATCCTTCGCGTAATCCTCCAGCGCTTCAGTGTTTTCTTTGAAATGAGTCAGGTATCGTTCCATGGCGTCAGCTTCATCCGTAGCGCGCGTTTCAAAACCTATTCTTTGATACCCCTCTTTGCTCAGGCGCTGTTTTTCTTCAGAAGTCAGTGACGCTTTCGGATAGATGTTGACGGAGATATCTTTGCTATAGAAAACATACTTTTCCATGATGACCACCTTTAGCTGTCACTTTAAAAACCGCTCATTTATTTTCATTATTTGCCCGGGTCACGGCCTAATCTTGCTCACGCCAGAGCTGATGTTTGCATTTGCGGCAAATAATGGTGCGACGAAAATCTGTAAATCTTGCCAGACCAACATCGAGCGTTTCTGAAGAATGACAGTGAAAGCACTGCGGGCTGCCGTTGGGCGCAATATCGTCGGGGTGGGCCTGAAGATATTCCCGCCTGGTCGGCAATGTTGACCACAGCCCGGTAATAGGGGATTTCCCCGTCGGAACAAAGCACAGGTAAAGCACAACCAGTGCCAGCAATACAGCCAACATAATAAGAATTGTCGACACAGCCTCTCCTTAAACTGACGTCCACGCATTGTTGGTAACAGTCTGAAAGATAGCTGGTTAAAGAAAATTTGACCAGATGTCGTGACGCCTGGTTTAAATCACCCGCCCGGCGTCGGCCTCCCAGCGATAACCCACCCCGTAAACGGCGCGGATAAACGACTGATCGGTATCCAGCGCTTCAAGCTTGCGGCGCAGGTTTTTAATGTGGCTGTCGATGGTGCGGTCGGTGACCACGCGGTAATCGTCATAGAGATGGTTCAGCAGCATTTCGCGCGAGAACACTTTGCCCGGTTCGTGGGACAAGGTTTTTAGCAGACGGAATTCTGCGGGGGTGAGATCCAGCAGTTTACCGCGCCAGATAGCCTGGAAGCGGCCTTCATCAATCACCAGCGGGCTTTCTTCCGACCCGGCGGAAATGGCCATCTGGCGCTTGCAGCGGCGCAGGATCGTTTTCACGCGGGCAACGACTTCGCGCGGGCTGTAAGGTTTGCAAATGTAGTCGTCGGCGCCAATTTCCAGCCCCAGCAGGCGGTCAATTTCCTCTATCTTCGCGGTCACCATCACGATGGGCACTTCGGAGAAACGTCGAATTTCTTTGCACAGCGTCAGGCCGTCCGTCCCGGGGAGCATCAAATCCAGCAAAATGAGGTCCGGCGGCGTGTGGCGAACATACGGCAGCACCTGATCGCCATGGGTCAGCAGAGTAGGGGCATAGCTTGCCGCGCGGAGGTAGTCGATGAGCAACTGCCCAAGCTTAGGTTCATCTTCTACGATCAAAATACGTGGCGTACTGTCGTCAATTGGTAGCTCGGTCATAGTGTCCTCGACGTTTCTGTTTCCAGAGGAAGTTCAACGGTAATACTAACGCCGCCAAAGCGTGAATGGGAGGCGGTTAGCGTTCCGCCATGGGCGGTCACAATATTCTGGCAGATAGACAGGCCCAGCCCTGAGCCGCCGCTGGCGCGGTTGCGGGAGCCTTCAGCGCGATAAAAACGGTCAAACAGCTGGCTGAGCTGCTCGTCCGAGACGCCGGGTTCGCTGTCATCAAAGCTCATCACAAACTGCTGATTTATAATTTTAGCGCTGATAACCAGTTGCCCACCGCTGTCGGTATAGCGGAGGCTGTTTTCCAGCAGGTTGTTGAACAGCTGCATCAGGCGGTCTCCGTCACCGAAAATGATGGCGGTATCGGGTAACGCGAGGCGTATTGTCAGGCCGCGTGAATCAAAACGGGATCGGAATGCTCCGGCAACCACTTCCAGCAACGCAATAATATCCAGCGATTTTTTCTGGTAGGCCAGCGCGCCTTCATCGGACATGGAAAGCTGGTGCAGGTCGTCGACCAGCTTGGTCAGGGTGGCGACTTCCATCTGCAGTGAGGTGACGGATTCCGGCGTAAACTTGCGTACACCGTCCTGAATCGCCTCCAGTTCACCGCGTAAAACGGCAAGCGGTGTACGCAGCTCGTGAGAAATATCCGCCATGTAAGCCCGGCGCATTTTATGGTTTTTTTCCAGGGTGCTGGCGAGCTGGTTAAAGTCCTGGGCCAGCCGCCCCAGTTCATCCTGACTGCCGACTGCGACCCGGGTGGAAAAATCTCCGGCGGCGAGCTTGTGTGTCCCTTCAACCAGGCGTTTCACCGGGGCCAGAAGGCCGCGAGCGAGCAGGAACGTAGCTGCCGCTGCAAGCAGGCTGGACAAAGCAACGATGATCCAGCTCGTGCGCCGCTGCTGACGATCGAAGTTAATATCGGTATTGCGGGTCAGGCGCTCAATTGGCGAGGCAACCACCCAGCCAACGTCCTGCCCATTGACGTTAATCGATTTGCGCATCCCGTCCCGCGGGAGTTTCTCTCTGGGGCCAACCAATACCTGGTAGTTCTGATCGACCACCCAAAACTTGGTCCGCCAGCCGTGCGGGGGTAAGCCCCGGCCTTCGTCGCCTTCCCGCTCAAATGAACGCAGAATCTGAAACACAAACCGATCATTGTGCAGCAGGAAGCGCCAGTTGCCGTGAAGGGCATATTGTTCGCCCAGGGCGTCACTCAACATCTCAATGCGTTGGGCATTGCCGCGCTTGATGTAGTCGATAAAGCCGCGTTCAAAGCTTAATCTCACGCCCCAGTGCATGATGGCCAGCACCAGCAGGCAGGTGGAAAAAATGGCGAGGAATAATTTCCCGGTGATCCCGGAGCGCCAGAGTTTCATGTTTCGCTCCTTTTACGACGGCTAATCACCGCGTTTTCCGAACGTTCATTAGGGACACGGGCGAACAGCAATGCCGGAAGGGCAATCACCAGCGCCATGCAGAAATAGGTGTACATAAAGGTGCTGTGAGCCTGCTCCCCGCCGGCCGGGAGCTGCTGGTGGCCAAACATGCCCAGCAGCAGGCCGGCGACGGTCACGCCGATACTCATGGAAAGCTGCATCACCATTGAGAGCATGCTGTTGCCGCCGCTGGCGAGGTCATCCGGCAGGTCTTTTAGCGTCAGGGTATTCATGGAAGAGAAGCGCATGGAGTTGACCATGCCCTGCACAAACAGGACCACCGGCAGCAGCCAGAACCAGCCCATCAGGGCGGTGGCCATAAACATCAGCGTGATAAGCGCCAGGCCGAGCGTGGCGGCGACCAGCACGTTGCGATAGCCGAAGCGGTTGACGACCTGCACAACAATACGCTTCATGCCCATGCTGCCAAGCACCATCGGGACCATCATCAGCCCGGCATGGAACGGTGAGAAACCAAGCCCAATCTGCAGAAATACCGGCGTCATAAACGGCAGCATGCCGCTGCCGATGCGCCCGCACAGGCTGCCCAGCAGGCCAAGCGAAAAGGTTTTAGTGCTGAATAAATTGAGATTGAACAGCGCATTATCGTTGTCGCGCGCATGCCACAGGTACAGCAGAATGGCGATAACGCCGCCGAGGATCAACAGCCCGAGGGTTTCACTGGAAATGCCCAGACCCTTTTGTCCGTCCAGAGCAATCGTCAGCGCCGCCATGCCGAACGCCAGCAGCAGGAAGCCGGAAATATCAAAGCGGCGGGTTTGCATGGTGTAGTTAGGCATCAGCCAGAGGGTGGCTATGGCCCCGACGATACCGACCGGAATGTTTATCAGGAAAATCCAGTGCCAGGAGGCGTACTCCACCAGCACGCCTCCGAGCGCGGGGCCGAGCAGTGGGCCTACCTGGCCTGGGATCGTCACGAAGGTCATCGCCGCCATATACTGCGCACGCGGTACGATTTTCATCACCGTGAGGCGCCCCACCGGTACCATCATGGCGCCGCCAATACCCTGAACGACGCGGGCCAGGACAAGCTCATTGAGCGTTGAGGCATTCGAGCAAAACAAGGACCCGAGGGTAAAAAGAACGATCGCCGTAAAGAAGATGTTACGTACACCCACCCTGTCCGCCAGCCAGCCGCTTGCCGGGAGCATGACCGCAACCGTTAACACGTAGGCCACCACCACGGAGTGCATGTGCAGCGGGCTTACGCCCAGACTATGCGCCATCGAGGGGAGGGCGGTGTTAACAATTGTGGTGTCCAGCGCCTGCATAAAGAAGCCAAAAGCGACAATCCATAACTGCCAGCGAACGGCGGTGGGCAAATCAGTCATACGGACAGAGCCTTACTTTCACGGGGCTTGCGGCTAAAGCGCAATCTCAGTCGATCAAAGAACAGGTAAACCACCGGCGTGGTGTAAAGCGTCAGCAGCTGGCTCATAACCAGCCCGCCGACGATGGTGATCCCCAGCGGCTGACGCAGTTCTGCGCCATCACCGCTGGTCAGCACCAGCGGTAATGCGCCAAACAGGGCGGCCAGCGTGGTCATCATAATTGGGCGGAAACGCAGCAGACAGGCCTGGAAAATCGCCTCTTCCGGCGTTAAATCACCCTTCCGCTGCGCCTCTATCGCGAAGTCCACCATCATGATGGCGTTCTTCTTCACGATGCCTATCAGCAGCATGATACCGATTAGCGCAATCAGGCTGAAGGGAGCGCTGAAAAGTTCCAGCGCCAGCAGCGCCCCGACGCCTGCGGAAGGCAGCGTCGAGAGGATTGTCAGCGGGTGAACGTAGCTTTCATACAATACGCCCAGCACGATATACACCGTGGCAATGGCCGCCAGAATCAGGATCACCTGCGAGTTCATCGTCTGCTGGAATACCTGTGCCGTCCCGGCGTAGCTGCCGCGCACGGTAGACGGCACGCCCAACGAGGTCATGGTTCTGTCGATGGCGTCGCTGGCTTCGGAAAGTGACACGCCGTCAGGCAAGTTGAACGAGATGGTGGAGGCGGCAGACAGCCCCTGATGGTTGACCGACAGTGGGGCGTTCGCTGGCTGCCATTTGGCAAAGTAGGAGAGGGGGATCGACTTCCCTTCGCTGTTTATGACGAACATCTGGTTGAGCGAACTGATGTCCTGGGTGTAACGCGGGTCAACTTCCATCACCACTTTGTACTGGTTCAGCGGCTGGTAGATGGTGGAGATCTGACGCTGACCAAAGGCGTTGTTCAGCAAGTTGTTGGCATCCGAGACGCTGATCCCCAGCCGGGACATGGTTTCACGGTCGTAAATCAGGTCCATTTCAGAGCCGTTATCCTGCTGGTCAGAGTTAACATCCGCCAGTTCAGGCAGGGCCGCCAGCGCTTTACGGATTTTTGGCTCCCACTCTCGCAGGGCGCTTAAGTCATCCGACAGTAGGGTGTACTGATAGCTGGCGTTAGCCTGACGACCACCGACGCGAATATCCTGCACCGCCATTAAATAGAGGTTGGCACCGGGCTCTTTGGCCAGCTTGGCCCGCAGCCGGTCAATCACCTGCTGAGCGGTTTCGCTGCGTTCGCTCAGTGGTTTAAGGGAGATAAACATCATGCCGCTGTTCACCCGGGAGCCGCCGGTAAAGCCGGTGACGTTGTCCACCGCCGGATCTTCACGAATGATCTTCATAAAGTCCTGCAGCTTGCCGCGCATGGCCTGGAAAGAGATGCTCTGATCGGCCTGAATATTACCCATCAGCCTGCCGGTGTCCTGCTCCGGGAAGAAGGTTTTCGGGATAGCGATATAGAGCCAAACGCTCAGGGCTATCGTACCCAGAAGTACCACGCCCACCAGCCGCGTGTGGTTAAGCACCCATTTCAGCGAGCGCGCGTAGCCACCCTGCATGGCAATCAGCAGGCGGCCAAATCCACGGTTTTTGTTTCTCTTTTCCGGCGGGCGGTTTTTCAACAGCCAGCCGCACATCATCGGCGTGAGCGTGAGCGACACCACCAACGAAATCCCGATAGCCACCGAAAGCGTGACCGCAAACTCGCGGAATAACCGCCCGGGCAGCCCGCCCATCAGCAGCAGTGGCAGGAAGACTGCGACCAGCGACAGGCTCATGGACAGCACGGTAAAGCCCACTTCCCGCACGCCCTGAAGCGCCGCCTGCATTGGCTTCACTCCCGCTTCCAGATGGCGGGAAATGTTCTCCAGTACCACGATGGCGTCATCGACAACGAAGCCGGTGGCAATCGTCAGCGCCATTAGCGACAGGTTATTGAGGCTAAAGCCGCACAGATACATGGCGGCAAAAGTCCCGATCAGCGACACCGGCACGGCCACCGCCGGAATAAAGGTGGCGCGCCCTGAACGAAGGAACAGGAATACCACCAAAATGACCAGCGATACGGAGATCACCAGCGATTGTTCTACTTCCGCCAGCGAGGCACGAATAGTGGGCGAACGGTCCTGGGCCACCTGAAGGTCGATGGACGCCGGAATGGTTTCTCGTAATTCGGGAATTTTGGCGCGGATGCGGTCCACGGTTTCGATGATGTTTGCTTCCTGCGATTTGCGAATCATCAGCAAAATGGCCGGTTTGGCGTTGGTCATCCCGGCGTTACGCACGTCCTGCACGCTGTCGGTGACGTGGGCGACATCCTGCAGCCGCACGGCCGAACCGTTATTGTAATGCACGATAAGCGGCATGTAGTTCGCCGCTTTTTTTAGCTCGTCGTTGGTCTGAATTTGCCAGCGGCGTGTGCTGTCCTCTACCGAGCCGAGAGGACGACGAACGTTGGCGTTGCTTATTGCGGTCCGGACGGCATCAAGCGATACGCCCTGGTTAAACAGTGCCTGAGGATTGAGGTCCACGCGCACCGCTGGCAGAGAGCTCCCGCCCACGTCCACATCGCCCACGCCGTCGATTTGCGACACGGTTTGCGCCAGCTGCGTGGAGGCAAAATCATATAGCTCGCCCTGCGACAGAGTGTCGGAGGTGAGCGTCAGGATCATGATGGGCGCATCGGACGGGTTGGCCTTGCGGTATGTTGGGCGCCCAGGCATTCCGCTGGGCAGCAGGCTTTGAGCGGCGTTGATCGCCGCCTGTACGTCACGCGCGGCGCCGTTAATATCACGGTCGAAATTAAACTCCAGAATGATGCGGGTGCTGCCCAGAGAGCTGGACGAGGTCATTTCGTTGACCCCGGCGATGCGGCTAAGGGAACGCTCCAGCGGCGTTGCTACGGACGACGCCATGGTTTCCGGTGAAGCGCCCGGCAGGGAAGCGCTGATCATGATCACCGGGAAATCGACCTGCGGGAGCGGGGCCACCGGCAACAGGCGGAAGCCCAGCACGCCGCACAGCGTAATGGCGACGGTCAATAAAATCGTCGCCACCGGGCGGTAAATGAAGAGGGCAAAAAACTTCACTTACGCCTCCTCGTGCTGTCGGCCAAAGCGGCGACGCGTGTAGTGCGACAGGCGGTCGAACAGCAGGTAAATCACCGGCGTGGTAAATAGCGTCAGGACCTGGCTGAGCAGCAGGCCACCTACCATGCCAATACCCAGCGGACGGCGAAGCTCCGCGCCAACGCCGGTTGAAAGCATCAGCGGCAGCGCCCCCAGCAGCGCGGCGAGCGTGGTCATCAGAATCGGTCGGAAGCGCAGCAGGCAGGCCTGGTAAATCGCTTCGTATGGCGCCATTCCCTGTTCACGCTCCGCGGCCAGCGCAAAGTCGATCATCATGATCGCGTTCTTCTTCACGATACCAATGAGCAGGATGATCCCGATAATGGCGATAACGTCCAGTTCTGCGCCCGCCAGCATCAGCGCAAGCAGCGCGCCAACGCCCGCCGTGGGCAGCGTCGACAGAATAGTGATTGGGTGAATAAAGCTTTCATACAGCACGCCCAGCACGATGTACATCGCCACCACCGAGGCAACAATCAGCCAGATGGTGCTGCCCAGCGCGGCCTGGAAGGCGAGGGTGCTGCCCTGGAACTGCGTTGTGATATCAGACGGCATGGCCAGCTCTTTTTCCGCCGAGGTAATGGCGGTCACCGCGTCGCCCAGCGATTGCCCTTCCGGCACGTTAAAGGAGAACGTAGTGGACGGGAACTGGTCGAGGTGGTTGATCGACAGCGGGGCAAACCGCTGCTCTACCTTCGCAATCGCGCTTAACGGAATGCTGCCGCCGTTGCTGCTGGTGAGACGAATGTTGTCGAGCGCGCTCAGCCCAGGCGTGGTGCTGGTGTCATGTTCGAGTACCACGCGATACTGGTTGGCCTGGGTATAAATGGTTGAAATCAGACGCTGGCCGAATGCGTTATACAGGGCGCTGGTCACCGACGACATGGTGATACCGAGCCGGCTGGCGCTGTCGCGGTCAACGTTGACATAGGCCATCAGCCCCTGATCCTGCCAGTCGCTGCTGATATCCGCGAGCTGAGGCAGCGTTTTTAGTTTGTTTTCCAGCTGCGGCACCCAGGTGCTCAGTTCATCCAGCGACGTCGCCTGTAAGGTGAACTGGTATTGGGTACGGCTCACCGTGGTGTCGATGGTCAGATCCTGAATCGGCTGCAAATAAAGCTGCACGCCCGGGACGCTGGCGACATTCTGCTGCAGTCTGTCGATAACCGCCGGGATGCGGTCATCACGGTCGCTCAGCGGCTTGAGGTTAATTTGCAGGCGGGCGCTGTTTAATGAGGGGTTGGTGCCGTCCACGCCGATAAACGAGGTCAGGCTTTCCACCGCCGGATCTTTCAGTATCACGTCCGCTACCTGCTGCTGGCGCTGGGCCATGCTGGCGAAGGAGACCGACTGCGGAGCCTGCAGCGTACCCTGGATAATGCCGTTATCCTGAATCGGGAAGAAGCCTTTGGGAATAAAGATCCACAGCACAATGGTCAGCGCCAATGTGCCAAAAGCGACGCTCAGCGTCAGCCAGGGATGGTTCAGCACCTTGCTCAGCAGGCGGCCATAGGCGGCAATAATGTTATCAAACATTTTCTCGCTGGCGCGGGAGAAGCGGTTCTGCTTGCGCAATGATTCGTGGCTCAGCATTCTCGCACACATCATCGGGGTGAGCGTCAGCGAAACCACCGCGGAGATCAAAATAGAAATTGCCAGCGTGACCGCAAACTCGCGGAACAGACGGCCCACGATATCGCCCATAAACAACAGCGGGATCAGCACGGCGATAAGCGAGAAGGTCAGGGAAATAATAGTAAAGCCGATTTCACCGGCGCCTTTTAGCGCAGCGGCGAGCGGTTTCTCGCCTTTTTCGATATAGCGTGAAATGTTCTCGATAACCACGATGGCATCATCCACCACGAACCCGGTGGCGATGGTCAGCGCCATCAGCGTCAGGTTATTGATGGAGAAACCAAGGAATACCATCACTGCAAATGTGCCAACCAGCGACAGCGGCACGGCGACGGCAGGAATGATCGTGGCCGGGACGTTGCGCAGGAACAGGTAAATGATCATCACCACCAGCGCGATGGCCAGCATCAGCTCGTGCTGGGTATCGGTCACGGAGGCGCGGATGTTGGTAGTGCGGTCGCTCAGCAGCTTCACTTCAACTGACTTCGGCAGGCTTTGGGTCAGCGTCGGCAGCATCTGGCGGATACTGTCTGCCGTCTCGATGATGTTGGCCCCAGGCTGACGCTGGACGTTCATCACGATGGCCTGCTGCTTGTTCGCCCAGGCGCCAAGCCAGCTGTTTTCAGCCCCTTGCTCAACGGTGGCGATATCCCCCAGGCGGATTGGCGCCCCGTTCTGATAAGCGATGATTAAATCGCGGTACTCCTGGGCTGACTTCATCTGATCGTTGGCGGAGAGCGTGACGGCGCGTGCCGGGCCGTCAAGGCTGCCTTTGGCTGAGTTAACGTTGGCGTTGGTGATGGCGGTGCGAATGGTTTCGCTGGTCAGGCCAAGTGCGGCAATTGCCGGCGCGTTCAGCTTAACGCGAACGGCGGGGCGCTGGCCGCCCGCCAGCGTAACCAGGCCTACGCCAGAAACCTGGGAAATTTTCTGGGCTACGCGGGTTTCAACCATATCTTCCACCTGCGTCATCGGCAGGGCGGTTGAGGTCACGGCCAGCGTCATGATAGGTGGATCTGCCGGGTTGACCTTGCTGTAAACCGGTGGGTTTGGCAGATCGGTCGGCAGGAGGTTGGTGGCGGCGTTGATTGCCGCCTGGACTTCTTGCTCAGCAACGTCAAGCGCCAGCGTCAGCTGGAACTGAAGGGTGATAACTGACGCCCCCCCGGCACTTTGCGATGACATCTGTTTCAGGCCAGACATCTGTCCAAACTGGCGCTCGAGCGGGGCAGTGATCGCCGAGGTAATCACATCCGGGCTGGCGCCAGGATAGAGCGTGACCACCTGAATGGTAGGGTAGTCCACCTCCGGTAGTGCCGACACAGGGAGAAAGCGATAGCCAATAATCCCCGCCAGCAGGATAGCCACCATCAATAGCGTGGTGGCCACCGGACGGAGAATAAACAGGCGGGACGGGCCGCCCGTTGAGCCAGGAGGTAACACCTGCATCAGGAGCGCGCTCCGTTATGTTTATGGCCGGATTTTGCCTGCGTGGCAGGCCTGGCTTTATCGTCAGCCGCGGTGTGCGGTTCGACAACCTCAACCTGGGCGCCTTCCGTCAGGCGGTCAATGCCATCGGTCACCACGCGGTCGCCCGTGGAAACGCCGGCGGTAATCACGACTTTCTGGCTGTCCTGGATCCCCGGCGTGACCAGATGTTTACTGACTTTGTTATCGCCGTTCAGTACCCAGACGAAATGACCTTCATTACCCATTTGCAACGCACCCGCCGGGATAACCACGGCATTCTGCTGGGTGTCCACCAGCATACGGGCATTCACAAACTGATTCGGGAACAGAGCATCATCCAGATTATCAAAGCGGGCTTTAAGCTTGATGGTACCGGTGGTGGTATCGATTTGGTTATCAAGGCTCAGCAGTTTACCGCCGCTGAGTTTTGTGGTGTTGGTGCGGTCCCAGGCTTCAACGCTCAGGGTTTCACCGGCTTTCTGCGCTTTAATCACCGTGGCGATATCGTTTTCCGGCAGGGTGAAAACCAGGTCAATTGGGTGCGTCTGCGTCAGCACGACAATACCGTTAGTATCGCTGGTGGAAATCTGGTTGCCGATATCAACCTGCTTCAGGCCAACCCGGCCGTCGATAGGGGCGGTAACGCGGCTCCAGCCGAGCTGCAGCTGGGCGCTGGCCACGGCTGCTTCATCAGCTTTAACGGTGCCGAGCGAAGAAGCTACAAGCGATTGCTGAGTATCAAGATCCTGGCGAGAGACTAAATTAGTTTTGACCAGCTGTTGATAGCGGGCGAGGTCGCGGCGAGCATTCGCCAGGGTGGCCTGATCCTTAGCCAACTGCCCCTGGGCCTGAGCCAGCGCGACTTTAAACTGGCTGGGGTCTATTTCTGCCAGTAAATCACCGGCTTTTACCTGCTGACCTTCCTGGAAATGAATGGCCAATAACTGCCCGTCAACGCGGCTGCGCACGGTCACGGTGTTGGCCGCGGTGATAGTGCCCAGGCCGGTTAAGTAATGGGGCACGGCTTCACTGGTTGCCGTTGCGGCCTGAACCGGAGCTAACGCCCCGCCTCGCATTCCGCGATGGCCTGCCTGTTGTGTCTGGCCGGATTTAGCCTGAGGCTGAGCTCCTGATGATGCATTATGGCTGCGCCAGAACCAGACGGCGGCAATTACCACGAGAATAAAGGCTGTAATCCACAACCAGCGAGAAGTCTGCGTGCCTTTCATAGATGACGTGTTCTCTTCCTGAAACGATTTTAGGCGTAATGTTACTAGTTTAGTAACGGATAGCCCCGTAATGATGGAGGAAATATGAAGTACTGTCAGATTAGCAACATATAGCAAGTAAGTGATGTTTTAGTGGCCAAATAATTTCATTCACCTCGATACTTTTTTCGAGGTGTTGCGTAAAAGATAGCTGCCTCTTCGAATGAAAAATAAACTGTAGTTTATGTGAAAAGTATAATCTATAGTTTATGAGGTGAATGATGACATGGAGCGTAATTTTTACCGACAATTTCTATTTTTGGTATCAGGCGCAGCCTTTGGATCTCCGCCAACGGCTTGCGGCAGCCTTCGGAAATCTTGAGTTCTGGGGCCTGCGTTGAGCCGTCCGCAGGCTGATACGCAGTTGGCGAACCACCTTGCAGACCTGGAGAGTGAATATGAAAACCTTAACTGAAGTGATGGCCGGGTTCTCGTCGGAAGACCAGGCAGAGATCCGCAAAATGACCGAAGTCTTAATTCTGGAAACGGGCCTGCAGCTGGTGCGTGAAGAGCAGGGACTTTCTCAAAAGCAAGTGGCGCAAAAAATGGGCATTTCGCAGCCGGCGATAGCCGCCATCGAACAGCGCGGTAACGACCTTAAGGTTCTTACCCTCAAGCGCTACGTTGAGGCTCTGGGCGGCAAACTTTCGCTGCATCTGGAATTTCCGGACAGGAACAGACGTTTTCAGATATAAAAAACCGCAGGAGGCCTGCGGTTTAGTTGATGAATCGAGTTTTGAGACGATTATTTGAACACGACGTCTGACCAGCGAGCAAGGCCCTGGGTTACTGAGCCAAAGTCATCCCCCCCGGTAATCGGAATATCAGGCAATTGCCGGGCGAGCGCATGACGCAGCAGCGGAGAACGGGCGCTGCCACCGGTCAGGTAGATAACTTCGGGTTTAGCATTGCTGTTTTCCATTGCCAGCGTAACCTGCTCCATGATGCGATGCAGCGGCTGACTGATGGCTGTTTCCAGCGCTTCCTGGCTGATGTCGCAGCCCACTTCGCTGGCAATAAACGGCAATAGAGTTGCAACCTGCCGGCTGTTGGAAAGCGCAATCTTGCTCTCTTCCGCCGCGCGGACGAGGCGGTAGCTCAGGCGCTGACGCCAGACTTTCTGCAGGTAAGCCACTTTTTCCGGCTCGCGAGCATCCCGTACCAGCTCGTTGAGCGAGCGGCCGTTCGCCACGCTGTAGAAGTCATGTTGTGCCGGGACGTCGTTGATTGCGACGGCATTCCACCAGGGTAATACCGGCAACGCGATGCCTTTTTCCGTCTGGCCGCCCATACCAAGCAGCGGAGCCAACTGCTTAAACGCCAGCATGATATCCAGATCGTTCCCGCCCACGCGGCAGCCGCTGTGGCCGAGCAGGCTTTGTTCACGGTCGCGACGCTGGTGCCAGTCAGGCCCCATCAGCAGTACCGAGCAGTCGGTGGTGCCCCCGCCGATATCGACAACGAGAACCTGCTTTTCTTCCTGAAGCGTGGCTTCAAAATCCAGCCCTGCGGCAACGGGTTCAAACTGAAACACCACGTCGCGGAAGCCTGCCCGATGCGCGGCGCGTTCCAGAATACCCTGTGCCTGCTGGTTGGCATCTTCCCCGCCCAGACCCTGGAAGTTAATCGGCCGGCCAATCACGGCCTGATCGATTGTGCCGTCCAGCTGACTTTCCGCCTGTTTGCGAATGTGCAGCATCATGGCGCAGACCAGATCTTCAAAGAGCGCAACCTGCTGTGGTTTCAGACCGGTGGCGCCGAGGAAGGATTTTGGCGATTTAACGAAGTAAACTTCTTCCGGATCTTCGATGTACTGGCTAAGCGAACTTAAGCCAAACTTTACGCTGCCGGGCAGCACGTCAATGTCTTCTTCGCGGTTGTAGCTCACCGCGCGGCGCAGCAGCGCCTGTGTTTCACTTCCCGTAGCCGGAACTTCGTGGTGACGGAATAGCCACTCGCTCACCGCTTCCCGCGTCGGAGCACAGAGCATAGAAGGCAGCAGCGATGAGCCATTCTCCATCTCCAGTAGCTGTGGTGTTCCATCACGCATGATGGCGACAGAACAGTTCGCCGTGCCGTAGTCAAAACCGATTTTCATTTTCGTTGATTATCCCCATGCCAGTGAGAAGGGGGGCGACTTTAGCGGAATGACGGGCCGTGGGCAACTGAATATGAAAGCAAGGCAGAAATCCGCATTTGACGGTATGCTAAATAAGCAATGTTGCCCGCCTAATATCCTCATTATCTTCAGGATTATTTATGTATACCCTTAGCTATCAACCACCTTATGACTGGCCCTGGATACTCGGTTTCTTACGGGGGCGTGCCGTTGAGGGCGTGGAAGTTGTTGCCGACAATCGCTACCAGCGCAGCTTCTCGCTGGGGGAACATGCCGGACTGGTTACGCTTGAGCCCGACGAAAAAAATCTGTGCCTTAACGTAACGCTCAGCGACGGTCTTGAACCCGTGGCGGACGCAGTTTTGCAGCGTGTTAAGAACTTACTGGATTTAGACCGGGACCCACACCAGGTGTTGAACAGTCTGGGATCGCTGGCCGCAGCCCGGCCCGGCCTGCGGCTGCCGGGATGCATGGACCCGTTCGAGCAGGCCATTCGGGCCATTCTTGGGCAATTGGTCAGCGTCGCCATGGCGGCAAAATTGACCGGTAAAGTAGCCAGAGCCTACGGAACAAAGCTTGAAGGATTCGATGACTGGTATCTTTTCCCGAGTGCTGGAGTACTGGCAAACGTTGATATTCAGCAACTGAAATCTTTGGGAATGTCGCTTAAGCGTGCGGAGGCCATCGTGCATCTGGCCGGAGAGGTGGTTACAGGGCAGTTTCCGCTGCAGTTGCCTGATGACCTTGCCGGGGGAATAAAAAACCTGATTGCCCTGCCGGGCATTGGGCGCTGGACCGCCAACTATTTCGCCCTGCGTGGCTGGCAGGCCAGGGACGTTTTCCTGCCGGATGATTACCTGATTAAACAGCGCTTTCCCGATATGACGACTGCGCAGATCCGCCGCTATGCTGAACGCTGGCAGCCGTGGCGCTCCTATGCGCTGTTACACATCTGGTATAGCGACGGCTGGGCGCCAGTCAGTTAATCCCGAAATAGCTGTGGGCCAGCAGCAGCTCCAGCGGCTGTGGCTGGGTGATGGTTTCCCCATAGATTAAATCAATCCCGATGCCGGACAGCGTATCCATCACCAGAGGCATGTCCGCCGGGCCGGCGATAGTTTGCAGCGTCATGCGTTGGGCATGGCCATGTACAATCGTCACCATCATTTCGTCCATCAGGTTACAGTGCACGTTGAGGATCAGGTCAGGATCTAACATCACGTAGTCAAACAGATGATGGCTCAGCGTATTAAACAGTTCCAAATCCCGCCCAACGTGGCTCAGCACCATGCGGCAACCGGCCTTGCGCAGCCGCTTCAGGTTGGCATAAGCGCGCTGTGGCTCGGTAAGCAGATCGCTGCTTTGAATCGTCAAATGCAGCAGACGAGCAGGCATCCGGCTGGTGGATAGCTGTTCCAGCAGTTCGTTGATAAAGGTATCGCTGACCAGGCCCGCACCGGAAACAGGCAGCGCGACGCCAAAGCCTTTCATTGCGACCTGAGCGGCGTATTTCTCGAAGAACTCGCTAAATACGCGGCGATCCAGCGCATGATGAAGTGCCGGATCGGCCAGGCCTGAACGGAATGCCGGTTCATTGATAACGTCGCCTTCACTGCCCCAGAAACGAAGGGTAAGCAGGTAGAAACAAGTGGACTCCGGGATACGCGGCGGCGCAATCGCCATCGCTATCATCAGGATTGGGTTGTCTTTGATCACCTGCCACTGCTCGTCGAGCGGCATGGTGTCTCGCCCCTGTTCCATGTAGTGGCGGTGTGGCTCATAAACCGTGACCTGGCCACGGCCGTTGTTTTTAGAGGCGTAGCAGGCGATATCGGCCTGGGAAAGCACCTCGGACGCGATGGCGTTATCCCCGTCAATATGGGTGACCCCGGCGCTCGCGCCAATGCGGTGCAGGCGGCCATCCCACATAAAGTGGTAATCGTTGATGCTGCGAATGATACGCTCAGAAATGTAGCGTGCGTTTTCAGTGGAGCAGTCCGGCAGCAGCAAACCAAACTCGTCGCCGCCGAGGCGGGCAAGGAAATCCCCCGTGCGCAGCATGCTTAGCATCATCGCCGCCAGCTCACGCAGAAGGGCATCACCTGCGGCATGGCCCGCAGAGTCATTGACGGCTTTGAAGCGGTCTAGATCGATAAACACCAGCGCGTGACGCTGGCGGTGTTCAATCGCGCCCTGCAGCAAACGCTTCAGGTGGTTCTCAAAGCTTACCCGGTTGGCCAGGTGAGTCAGGCTATCGTGCGAGGCGCTGTAGCTCAGTTGCTTGAGCATCTTCCGGGACTCAGTGACATCCTGGATTAACAGTACGGAGCCAATGCTTTGGCCGTCCAGCGTGGTCAGCGGCGTAATGGTGTAGTGGATGTCGTAGCTGCCGCCGTTGCGGCAGTGCAGCACGACGTCCTGCTCGATAGCGCTACGAGAAAAATCACCGCTGTGTATGTTTTCCATTACCGGGCCGTTATCGCCAAACGTAATGCGCAGAATCGCCAGAATGTGCTGGCCGATAGCCGTTTCCTGCGCCCAGCCGCTGAGTTTTTCGGCGATGGGGTTCATAAAGGTGACGTTCATGTCGACATCGGTACAAATCACGGCTTCACCGATAGAGTCCAGCGTGATGTGCAGCCGTTCTTTTTCCTGGTACAGCGCTTCGTTGAGCTGCTTAACCTCGGTCATGTCCATATTGATACCCAGCAGCCGCTCTACGTCGCCGTTTTTATTCAGCACGCGGTTGGCCAGGGAGCGAATATGGCGAATACCGTCTTTTACATGGATACGAAATTCAAGCTTGAACGGCAGGCGGTTTTTTAACGACTCGCGAATGACCGCTTCTGAATGGGGGAGATCTTCTTTTACCAGTCTGTCCAGCCATAGCTGGTAAGTAGGTTTGGTATGCGGCGGCACATCGTAAAGCTCAAACATCCGCTTATCCCAACTGATGACATCGTTGGTCAGATCCCACTCCCAGATACCGATGCCGCCGGCTTCGTTGGCAAGCGTAATCCGCTCCATCAGCCGCTTGTTGATCCACTCGGTATGTTTGAGGTCGTTAATGTCTTCAATCTGTGCGATGTAATAGAGCGGCGTGCCGTCGGTATGACGCACAACGGAGACTGTGAGCATGGCCCACACCACATTGCCCGCACTGGTGTAATAGCGTTTTTCCATCGAATAGCTATTGATGTGGCCGGCAGAGAGCTTGCTCAGATGTTGCAGGTCGAGATTCAAATCTTCGGGCCAGGTAATTTGCTGGAAGGTGAGTTCGCTCAACTCTTCGCTGGAGTAACCGAGGAATTTGCACAGTGACTTATTCACCTGTAACCATTTGCCTTCGGTGGAAACCAGCGCCATACCGATAGCCGAATACTCCATCGCATTACGAAAGCGCGTTTCGCTTTCGGTGATGTGTTTCCGCTCTTTGCGGGAGGAGTACATCACCATGGTTATCACGTTGGCCGGCAGCAGGATCAGCAGGAACGGTAGCCACGGGGCATACTCCAGCACGCGAGGGTGGGGCGTAGACATCGGGAATTTACCGGTGGCTATCATCGCGGACACCATCATCAGCGTGGCAAGGAAGATAATGAAGGCTTCCAGGCGCGGCAGCCTGATGGCGCTCCACATCAGAATGACGATGATAAAAGTGAACGGCCAGGGCAGATAAATTAATGAAAAGTAGCTTAGCGCCAGCGTAACGGCGAAGGTCGCCACGGTTTCAAACAGCAAAGCGGCTTTGCGGTGACGGAGCAAATAATAAGGCTTAAACAGCAGCCCAGCCGGCATTAGCGCCAGCGCCCCGATAGACTCGGACAGCACCCAGATAAAGAACGTTTTCAGGGCGGAGGAGTCAATCGGTATCGGCAATAGCGTCACCAGCAGGCCGCCAACCAGCGGTGGGATCGCCGCACTGCACACGGCAAGTCGAGCCCAGTTATTGAGGTTCTGTAAGGGATTTTTCCGCGGCAAAAAGCGGCGTAACAGCAGCGCTTCAACCAGGTTTATCGCCGTTAACGAGAGATTCAGCCAGTTAAAAGGAAAAATAGCGACGCTGGCTGCGACGCTACCCAGCGCACAGGCGGCGGCAATCAACGGCCACAGACGAACGGGCATACGGAAAAATGCCGCCATTATCACCGAGGTGGTAAACCAGATAGGCACCAAATCGGTGCCTTTTAACGTCAGCTCCATGGAGTAGAGGGTGAAAATAAAGCTGAGTAACCCTAAGCCAGCCAGCAGTATCAATGAATGGATGGCGGCTTCTGTTTGTCTGTTTTTTATAATCATTACCGCAAATCCGCTTGGACACTGCCGCCAGGAGCCATGCCCGGATGCATATAAATAAAGAATCGGTTTATGCTAGTACAAACAATTTACAATTCCTATGCTCGCTTGTCAGAATTTACCTACAGAGCGTCAGAAATTGCGTAGCCAAATCACGTAATTAAATAATTCCACCTTAACCTGTTGCCTGACGCTGGCGCGCCGTCATGCGGCCGTCACTTTGTCGCCCTCTTGCCGCGTAATTTCGCGATTGCAGGGGGTAAGAGACTGGTATCAAACGGCGGTTGTCCCTATAATTGCCGCGTTTGACGCCTTCGCGTCGTCCTTCCAACACTTTTCGTATTCAGGCCGTAAATAATATGACCGATCAGTCTCATCAATGCGTCATCATCGGGATAGCCGGCGCATCGGCTTCAGGGAAAAGCCTCATTGCCAGCACGTTGTATCGTGAACTGCGCGAGCAAGTCGGCGATGAACACATTGGTGTCATTCCAGAAGACAGTTATTACAAAGATCAAAGCCATCTGTCGATGGAAGAACGTGTTAAAACCAACTACGATCACCCCAGCGCCATGGACCACAACCTGCTTTTCCAGCATCTGCAGACGCTGAAGTCTGGTAAAGCTATCGAACTGCCGGTTTACAGCTATGTGGAGCATACCCGCACTGACCAGACGGTGCATCTGGTCCCCAAAAAGGTGATCATCCTGGAAGGCATCCTGTTGCTGACCGATGCCCGCCTGCGCCAGGAAATGAATTTCTCCATTTTTGTCGACACGCCGCTGGATATTTGTCTGATGCGCCGTATGAAGCGTGACGTTAACGAGCGCGGTCGTTCAATGGATTCCGTGATGGCGCAGTATCAAAAAACGGTACGCCCAATGTTCCTGCAATTTATTGAGCCTTCCAAACAATACGCCGATATTATCGTGCCGCGCGGGGGCAAGAACCGCATCGCAATCGATATTCTGAAAGCCAAAATCAGTCAGTTCTTTGAATAAAGACCTTTGCGAGCGCGCGTAAGCCGCTCGCTTTTACTTTGCATCCCTCATCCATTGCCAATTGGCTATCGTCGGCACTCTGTGGCAGTGTGTGTAAAACTGAGATTGATAAGGAGAATCTGCGATGCGCCTTTGCGATCGTGATATCGAAGCCTGGCTGGATGATGGCCGTTTAGCGATTACCCCCCGTCCTCCGGTTGAACGCATTAACGGTGCAACCGTGGATGTTCGCCTCGGCAATAAATTCCGCACTTTTAGCGGTCATACCGCACCTTTTATCGATCTCAGCGGCCCTAAAGATGAAGTCACCGAAGCGTTAGAACGCGTGATGAGTGATGAGATTGTGCTGGATGAGGGCGATGCTTTCTTTTTACATCCGGGAGAGCTGGCGCTGGCGGTGACGCTGGAGTCCGTTACGCTGCCCGATGACCTGGTGGGCTGGCTGGATGGGCGTTCCTCGTTAGCGCGCCTGGGCTTGATGGTACACGTCACTGCGCACCGTATCGATCCGGGCTGGCATGGCTGTATCGTGCTTGAGTTCTACAATTCAGGGAAACTGCCGCTGGCGCTGCGTCCGGGCATGATGATTGGCGCGTTGAGCTTTGAACCCCTCTCCGGGCCTGCCGCGCGCCCTTACAACCGCCGTCAGGACGCAAAGTACCGCGATCAGCAGGGCGCGGTAGCAAGCCGTATCGATAAAGACTGAATCGCCGTGAGTTGTTCGCTCTCTGGCGAATGATATGGAGAATGTGATGAGACGACTTTTAACCACGTTGATGATTCTGCTGGTTGTGCTGGTAGCCGGCCTGACCTCACTTGTGTTGTTGGTTAATCCTAACGACTTCCGTGGTTATATGGTTCGTCAGGTGGAGGCCCGCAGCGGTTATCATCTTGAGCTGGAAGGGCCGCTGCGCTGGCATGTCTGGCCGCAGCTAAGTATTTTGTCTGGCCGGATGTCGCTGACGGCGCCAGGCGCCAGTCAGCCGATGGTCAGTGCGGAAAATATGCGCCTGGATGTGGCGCTGATCCCACTGCTATCTCACCAGCTTCAGGTTCGCCAGGTGATGCTGAAAAGCGCGGTGTTCCAACTGACGCCGCAGGCTGAAGCGAAGCTCTCGGCTAACGCTCCGGTAGGTCCAAAAGGCACCGTTAGTGAACCAGATACCGGACGTGGCTGGTCCTTTGATGTCGCGAAGCTTAAGGTGGTCGACAGCGTGCTGGTCTTCCAGCATATCAATGACGAACAGATCACCGTCCGCAATATTAACCTGCATATGACGCAGGATGATAAGCGCCAGGCGCATATTGAACTCAGCAGCCAAATCAACCGCGACCAGCGGGATTTAGCGCTTTCGGTCACCGCAGATGTCGATCTCAATGACTATCCACAGCAGATAAGCGCCACGTTAAGCCAAATGGACTACCAGCTGCAGGGTGCCGATCTTCCTGCCGGCGGAATCAGCGGTTCGGGTTCGCTGCAGCTTGGCTGGAAAAACGCGGGCAGTCAGCTTTCGCTTACAAATATGCAGCTTACGGCTAACGACAGTGATTTGCAGGGCAATGTCAGCCTGGTGTTACTGGATAAGCCACGCTGGACGGTAGATTTGCATTCTCGGCTGCTTAATCTCGACAAGCTGGTGGCCAATGCACCGGTCGCGGATACCGTGATTAACCAACAGGCTCAGCAGGCTCAGCAGCAGTCCCGTCCTGGCCCAGTGATTGCCGAAGAACAGGGTGAGACGAACTACCACAGCCTGCGTAATTTTAATGCCGAAGTGAACATCAATGCCGGTGAAGTTCGCTGGCGTGGCCTGGCGTTCAGCGATGTACAGACCGCGCTGGTGAACCAGGATGGCAAGCTCAGTATTAACCAGCTCAACGGCAAGCTGGGGCAGGGCACGCTCTCGCTGCCTGGCGTCCTGGACGCCAGCGGTCAGACGCCTGAACTTGCCTTCCAGCCCCAGGTGAAAAATATTGAGATAGGCAAAATTCTGACCGCCTTTGATTACCCGATTGCGCTGACCGGGCAGTTCTCTATGACTGGCGATTTTAGCGGTGAGCATCTGGATGCGGAAGATTTCCGCACCAACTGGCAGGGGGATGCCCAGCTTGAGTTGGCCCATTCCCGCCTTGAGGGGATGAACTTCCAGCAGCTTATTCAGCAGGCTGTCAGCCGGAATAACGAGGGCGTGGATGCGCAGCAAAATGTGCAGAACGTCACCGAGCTTGACCACTTCTCTGCGTCGGCGTCGCTGGATAACGGGCTTTTGACGATGACGAAGATGGTCGGCGAGTCCAGCGTACTGTCCCTGACCGGCGAAGGCACGATGGATTTGGTGAAAGAAGTCTGCGATACCAACTTTGCAATTAAAGTCAGCGGCGGCTGGCAGGGCAGCAACAGCAAGCTGATTGAAGCGCTAAAAACAACGGCCGTTCCGCTCCGCGTTTATGGCCCGTGGCAGCAGTTGAATTACACGCTTCAGGTTGACCAGGTGCTGCGCAAGCAGCTGCAGGATGAAGCTAAGCGTCGGCTCAATGACTGGCTGGATAAGCATAAAGAGAGCGACAAGTCGAAAGACGTTCAGCAGTTACTGAATAAGCTCTAACGACTAAAAAAACCGGCGAAAGCCGGTTTTTTTATACCTCATAATCAAGGAAATTATCCTCCCGCTCACGCGGGATGATTTGCACTTTGTTCACCCTGTGGTTCACCACCTGCAGCGTTTTAAGCAAATATCCCCCGACTTCAACGCTTTCTCCTTCGGCCGGGATGTGCTGCAAATGCTCCATCAGCAGCCCGGCGATGGTGTGGTATTCCCGCTTCTCATCCAGGGGAAGGGGGACGTACTGTACCAGGTCGTCCAGAGGCATGTGGCCGTTAGCCGTCCAGCTGCCATCCTGATTTTTCTGGATATCGTGGCGGGCATCTATCTCTTCCACTTCGTTCGGAAGATTGCCGGCGATGGTTTCCATCACGTCGCTCAGGGTAACAATGCCTTCCACTGAGCCAAATTCATCCACGACAAACGCAAAATGAGTTCGCGCGTTGCGGAACTGTTCTAGCGCCTGCAGTAGCGGCAGGGTTTCAGGGAAAACCAGCGGCTGGCGAATCAACTGCGCAATATTCAGCGCTTCACCGTGCAGCGACTGCTGCAATAAATCGATAACGTGTACGATGCCGAGAATATCGTCTTCATTGTCCGTGACCACGATGCGGGTGTGCTGGTTTTTATCCAGCAGTTCGCGAACCTGCGCTTCCGGGGCGGTAATGTCCAGATGTTCGACGTCGTGGCGGGAGGTCATGATACTGCTGACGCTGCGCTGATTGAGGTGCAGCACGCGCTCGATCATTCGCGTTTCCTGCGGGTTAAAAACATCGCTGTTTATACCACTGTCGGCAATGAGCGATGCGGTTTGGGCATCCAGTTCCGCGTCTTCTTTCTTGCCATTCAACAGTCGTAACACGGCCTCGGCAGTGCGCTCACGCAGCGACTGGTTCGCAGAAAGAAAGCGTCGGCGGTTAAAAATAGCCAACTGATTGAGCGATTCAATCATCACCGAGAAGCCGATGGCGGCGTAGAGATAGCCTTTCGGGATTTGATAGCCAAAACCGTCGGCCACCAGGCTAAAACCAATCATTAGCAGGAAACTCAGGCACAAAATGACGATGGTTGGGTGGCTGTTCACAAACAGCGTTAAAGACTTACTGGCCAGCACCATCAGCCCGATAGCGATAATAACCGCGGCCATCATTACCGCAAGGTGGTCGACCATGCCGACGGCGGTCACAACCGAATCGAGGGAAAACACAGCGTCAAGAATAACGATTTGCGCCACGACGGGCCAGAATTTGGCGCCCCGTTTTTGCGTGTGGTGCTCGCTGTCTTTGCCCTCCAGCCGTTCATTTAGCTCCATCGTGGCCTTAAACAGCAAGAACATGCCGCCAAGCAGCATAATCAGATCCCGGGCGCTAAAGCTAAGATCGTGGAACGTAAAAAGCGGTCGGGTAAGCGTCACCAGCCATGAAATAGAGGCCAACAGCAGCAAACGCATAACCATCGCCAACAGCAAGCCCGTGACGCGGGCACGGTCACGCAGTTTGGGGGGCAACTTTTCGGCGAGGATGGCAATAAAAACAAGGTTATCAATGCCCAAAACCAATTCGAGAACGACCAGGGTAACTAACCCGGCCCAGATTGAGGGGTCGGCAATCCATTCCATACGAGGTTTACAGCCTTTCACTTACGGGCAAATGCCACACGGAAATGATGGATAATTGTCGGACAAAAAGCAATGTTTGCCTGAGATTAATCCGTAATGACTTATAGGATTACCATCATTAAATGAATATCCGGCAAGTCATTATGGGCAATATTTAAAGAAGTATTCTGGTTGTATATTTTATATTGCCATGAACCTCTATGAGATAGTTCCGCATATTATCGGAGTAATTATCCGATTATTATCGTTGTCAATATAAAGAAAATCCTAAAACGTTATTATTGCGTAGTTCATATTATTCTTAAAAGTCCGGTTGCGGCCTTTTGTCTCCTTGCCTGCTGGGTTTTAAGCTGCAACAATCTTTATCGATGATGAGAAATGAATGTGTTTTTTATACATTGGTTAATAGTTCGCCCCAGCATTTTCATAAAACCTGATTCTCTGATTTCAATATCTTATTGGATATTTGAGTGCCGCGGATTATTAGGGTTATTTACCGTTTTCAGTAGGTTGGTGACTGTGAGCCAGGGGCGGTAGCGTGCCCGGATGCGGCCAGATAACAGCAAGCTATGGAGCCATCAGGATGTCGGGAAATAAGCTTATTTTAGGAATAATGCCAGTTCTCTCACTCTCTGAATATGTTCCATTCTGTACTTCATGCTCACGACTAATTGCTTGCCTGTTTTATTCGCTCAGGATAATTACTCTGCCATAGTGATAAATATTCAATGATAAAATACAAACTTAAGTTGGTGCCATTATTGGTGTCAGTCACCCTGATGAGCGGCTGTACGATATTTCCCGGTAGCAATATGTCTGCTTCAGGAAAAGACGTCATCAAACAACAGGATGCTGATTTCGACCTTGACCGAATGGTCAATGTTTATCCTTTAACACCGCGACTGGTGGAACAACTGCGGCCTCGTCAGGTGGTTGCCCAGCCGAATGCCAGTCTGGATAAAGATATCGCCAATTATCAGTACCGCGTCGGGCCGGGGGATGTATTAAATGTCACGGTTTGGGATCACCCTGAGCTGACCACGCCAGCGGGTCAGTATCGTAGCTCAAGCGACACCGGTAACTGGGTACAGCCCGATGGCACAATGTTCTACCCGTATGTCGGCAAAATCAGCGTGACCGGCAAAACGCTTGCAGAAATTCGCAGCGATATTACCAGCCGCCTTGCGCAGTACATTGCCCAGCCGCAGGTGGACGTTAATATTGCTGCTTTCCGCTCGCAAAAAGCCTATATCTCCGGGCAGGTCAATAAATCCGGCCAGCAGCCCATCACTAACGTACCGCTGACCATCCTTGACGCAATCAATGCCGCAGGCGGTTTAACCGAAGTGGCCGACTGGCGTAACGTCGTCCTGACCCATAACGGCCAGGAAAAACGTATTTCTCTGCAGGCGCTGATGCAAAACGGCGACCTCAGCCAAAACCATTTGCTGTACCCCGGCGACATTCTGTTTGTGCCGCGTAATGACGATCTGAAAGTGTTCGTGATGGGGGAAGTGAAGAAGCAAACCACCCTCAAAATGGACTTCAGCGGCATGACGCTCACCGAAGCGCTTGGCCAGGCCGAAGGTATCGATCTCACTTCTTCAAACGCCAGCGGCATCTTCGTTATCCGTCCGCTCAAAGGTCAGACGCAACAAAATGGCAAGATCGCCAATATTTATCAGCTTGATATGTCCGACGCGACCTCGCTGGTAATGGGCACTGAATTCCAGCTGCAGCCTTATGACGTGGTGTATGTGACAACCGCTCCGGTTTCTCGCTGGAATCGCCTGATCAACCAGCTTCTGCCAACCATCAGCGGCGTTCGTTACATGACCGATACCGCCAAAGATATCCACACCTGGTAACGCGCTATGTTCAACAAAATACTTGTGGTTTGCGTGGGGAACATCTGCCGTTCCCCCACGGCTGAACGGTTGCTCAAACGCTACCACCCGGAACTTAGCGTCAGCTCTGCTGGGCTGGGGGCGCTTGTTGGGAAGGGCGCTGATGCCGGTGCCATCGACGTTGCCGGACGGCATAACCTTTCCCTCGAAGGGCATTTAGCCCGGCAGGTTTCTGGCCGCCTTTGCCGGGAGCACGATCTGATTCTGGCGATGGAAAAACGCCACATCACCACGCTGTGTGAAATGGCACCCGAGATGCGCGGTAAAGTGATGCTGTTTGGCCATTGGGATGCCGGCAGAGAAATCCCCGATCCTTATCGAAAAAGCCGCGACGCCTTTGAAGCGGTCTACAGCATGCTCGACCTTTCTGCCCAAAAGTGGGCTAACGCACTCAACGCTCATCAGGGATAACAATGACAGAGAAAGTACGCCGTTCGAGCGCCCCGACCGAGGGCAATGACGAAATTGATATTGGCCGTTTGTTTGGCACCGTGCTGGAGGCTCGCTGGTGGGTTATCGGCATCACAGGGCTGTTTGCCTTGCTGGCCGCAGTGTATGCGCTGTTTGCCACGCCGGTGTACAAGGCAGACGCGCTGGTGCAAATCGAACAAAATGCCGGCAACACGCTGGTGAACGATATCAGCTCCGCGCTCAGCAATAAGCCGCCGGCTTCTGCCGCAGAAATTCAGCTGATCCAGTCCCGCATGGTGCTGGGGAAAACCGTTGATGACCTGAATCTGGATATCTCGGTGACCAAGAACACCTTCTGGCTGTTCGGCGCCGGCTGGGACAGACTGCAAGGGCACCAGAACGATACGGTGAATGTCACCACCTTCACACTTCCTGCGGCGATGAATAAAGACACCTTTACCGTCGAAGTGTTGAACAACAAGCAGTATCAACTGACCAGCGATAATGGCTTTAGCGCCAAAGGTGAAGTAGACAAACTGCTGAGTAAATCGGGTGTCACGCTGCAGGTTGACGGCATCCAGGCGCAACCTGGCGACAGCTTCACGGTCGTGAAGTATTCCACGCTGGGGATGATCAATCAGCTGCTGGGTAACCTGACGGTGACCGAGAACGGCAAAGATACCGGTGTGCTTAGCCTGTCTTATACCGGGGAAGATAAAGATCAGATCCGCGCCATTCTCGACAGTATCACCCGTAACTATCTGGCTCAGAACGTACAGCGTAAATCTGAAGAGGCCGCTAAAAGCCTGAAATTCCTGGCCGAGCAGTTGCCTGAGGTGCGCCGCAACCTGGATACCGCAGAGAACAAGCTGAACGCCTATCGTCAGCGCCAGGATTCGGTGGATCTTTCTCTGGAGGCGAAATCGCTGCTGGATTCCGTGGTCAACATTGATGCCCAGCTCAACCAGTTGACCTTCAAAGAGGCTGAAATTTCCAAGCTCTACACTAAAGCGCACCCGTCTTACCGCACGTTGCTGGAACAGCGCAAAACGCTTGAAGATCAGAAAGCCCGCCTGACCAACAGCATCGCCGCGATGCCTAAAACCCAGCAGGAAATCGTACGCCTGACCCGCGATGTGGAATCCGGGCAGCAGGTTTACATGCAACTGTTGAACAAGCAGCAGGAGCTGAAAATTACCGAAGCCAGTACGGTGGGTGACGTGCGCATCGTTGACCCGGCTATTACGCAGCCGGGGATGGTTAAACCGCAGCGCCTGCTGGTGATACTGGGCAGCATTATTCTGGGCCTGATTGTGTCGGTGATCGGCGTACTGCTGCGCTCACTGTTTAACGGCGGGATTGAAAGTCCGACCGTGCTGGAAGAGGCGGGGCTTAGCGTCTATGCGAGCATCCCGCTCTCTGAATGGCAGAAAACCCGCGACCAGGCCAACCTGCGCAACGCCAAAGGGACAAAGCGCTTCAAACAGAGCCAATTGCTGGCGGTGGGTAACCCGACCGACCTGGCGATTGAGGCCATTCGCAGTCTGCGAACCAGCCTGCATTTCGCCATGATGCAGGCCTCTAACAATGTGTTGATGCTGACCGGCGTTAGCCCGTCCATCGGTAAAACCTTTGTGTGTGCCAACCTCGCGGCGGTGATTAGCCAGACCAACAAGCGCGTACTGCTGATGGACTGCGACATGCGCAAAGGCTATACCCACGAACTGCTGGGTACCACCAACGTTAACGGGCTGTCCGACGTGCTTTCAGGCCAGGGGGATATTACCCGCTGTGCGCAGAAAACGTCCGTACCAAACTTTGATCTCATCCCTCGCGGGCAGGTCCCGGCTAACCCGTCAGAGCTACTGATGAACGAACGCTTCTCTCAACTTGTGAAGTGGGCCAGCGAAAATTATGACCTGGTGCTGATTGATACTCCGCCAATTCTGGCCGTCACGGACGCGGCGATTGTGGGTCGCCATGCGGGAACCACGCTGATGGTGGCCCGCTACGCGGTGAACACGCTGAAAGAAGTGGAAACCAGCCTGAGCCGCTTTGAGCAAAACGGCATTGCCGTGCGCGGTGTGATCCTCAACTCGATTTTCCGCAGAGCCACGGGCTACCAGGACTACGGGTATTACGAATACGAATATAAGTCGGATGCTAAATAAGGTGATGGCCATGAACAGCAGCGCAACTCGCCCGCTTATCTCTATTTATATGCCGACGTGGAATCGTCAACAGCTGGCTATTCGCGCCATCAACTCGGTGCTGCGCCAGGATTATGACCACTGGGAAATGATTATCGTCGATGACTGCTCCGCCAACTTCCAGCAGTTGCAGCAGTTTGTGGCGGATCTCGGCGACCCCCGGGTGCGTTACATTCACAACGACGTGAACAGCGGCGCCTGCGCGGTGCGTAACCAGGCCATTGGGCTGGCGAAGGGGCGGTTTATCACCGGCATTGATGATGATGACGAATGGACGCCAAACCGACTGTCGGTGTTTCTGTCCCACCAGCATCAGTTGGTTACTCACGCGTTCTTATATGCAAACGACTATCTGTGTGAAGGGCAGGTCTACTCGCAGCCGGCCAGTTTGCCGCTGTACCCCAAGTCGCCGTACTCCCTGAAGCTGTTCTACAAGCGCAATATCATCGGCAATCAGGTGTTTACCTACGCCGAGCGCTTTAAGAAAAGCCTGTTTGATACCGAGCTGAAAGCGGCGCAGGACTACGACATCTTCCTGCGCATGGTGGTGGCGTTCGGGCAGCCGTGGAAGGTGGAAGAGGCGACCCAAATTCTGCACGTTAATCACGGCGAAATGCAGATAACCAAATCCCCGAAGAAATTTGCCGGTTATTTCCACTTCTACCGCAAACACAAAGACAAGTTCGACCGGGCCAGCAAGAAATATCAGCTGTATACGCTCTACCAGATCCGCAATAAGCGCATGTCGTTGCGCACGCTGTTAGCCCTGCTGACGGTGCGCAATGGCAAACGCCTTGCCGATAGCCTGCGGGGGAGGTAAGCGTGCTGGAAGATATTCGTGCCAATAGCTGGAGCCTGCGCCCGTGCTGCATGGTGCTGGCCTATCGGCTGGCCCATTTCTGCTCGGTGTGGCGCAAGAAAAGCGTCATCAACAACCTTTGGGCCGCGCCGGTGCTGTTGGCCTACCGATTTATTACCGAATGCCTGTTTGGCTATGAAATTCAGGCCGGGGCCACCATCGGCCGCCGGTTCACGATTCATCATGGCTATGGGGTGGTTATCAATAAGTTTGTCATCGCCGGGGATGATTTCACCATCCGCCACGGCGTCACCATTGGTAACCGGGGTAACAGTCTCGCCTGCCCGGTGATTGGCAACGGCGTCGAGCTGGGAGCCAACGTGATAATCGTGGGTGATATCACTCTCGGCAATAACGTGTCGGTAGGCGCGGGCAGCGTGGTGCTGGACAGCGTGCCGGACAACGCGCTGGTGGTGGGTGAAAAAGCGCGGGTGAAGGTGATCAAATGAATATCATGCAATTCAATGTGCGCCTGGCAGAGGGCGGTGCGGCGGGTGTTGCGCTCGATCTTCACCAGCGTGCACGTCTGGCCGGGCTGTCTTCACGTTTTATCTACGGCTATGGCAAAGGCGGCAAGAAAAGCGCCAGCCACGACATTTATCCTGACGTTGAAAAACACACGCCTCGGCTGGTGTCTGTCGCCAATATCGCGCTGTTTCGTTTCCTGAATCGCGACCCGTTCGGCAACCTGAACAAGCTCTACCGCCGGGTCACCCGCAGCCCGCAGCCGGTTGTGCTGCATTTCCATGTGGTGCACAGCTACTGGTTGAACCTGGATGAAATGGTGTCGTTTTGCCAGCGGGTGAAGGCGCACAAGCCGGATGTCACTTTTGTCTGGACGCTGCATGACCACTGGAGCATCACCGGGCGCTGCGCCTTTCTGGACGGCTGTGAAGGCTGGAAAACAGGCTGCGTAAAATGCCCGACGCTGAACAACTATCCGCCGGTCAAAGTGGATAAAGCGCATCAGCAGGTGGAGGGCAAACGCCAGCTGTTTCGCGAGATGCTGGCGCTGGGCTGCAAGTTTATTTCCCCCAGCCAGCACGTCGCAGACGCTTTTAATCAGCTGTATGGCGCCGGACGCTGCAGCATCATCAACAATGGTATTGACGTCGCAACCGAGGCGATTCTGGCGGAGCTGCCGGAAAGCGGCGTCGCGACGGCCAAACCCCGCGTGGCTATTGTCGCCCACGACCTGCGTTATGACGGCAAAACTAACCAGAAGCTGGTGCAGGCGATGATGGCGCTGGGCGATAAAATCGAGCTGCATACCTTCGGCAAGTTTTCGCCGTTCGAAGGCGCTAACGTGGTGAACCACGGTTATATGACCGATAAACGCGCGCTGATGAGTGAGCTGAATACGATGGACAGCCTGGTGTTCAGTTCCCGGGTGGATAACTATCCGCTGATTCTGTGTGAAGCCCTGTCTATCGGTGTTCCTGTGCTGGCAACAAGCAGCGAAGCGGCAGACGAAGTTCTGCGCAAGGTTGGCGGAAAGACGTTCACGCCTGAGCAGGTTCTGGCGCTGGTGCAGCTCAAAAAAACCGAGCTGGCGGAACAGGTCTTCGCCACCGATTTAGCGACTTTCCGCGCGGCCAGCCGTCAGGCCTACAGTGGCAAACAGATGCTGGAGGAATATGTCTCGTTCTATCAGGGTCTGTAGCTATCTGCTGCTGCCGTTCATCTACCTGGTGGTGAATATCAAGCTTGCCTCGCTGGGAGAGAGTTTTCCGATAACGATCGTGACCTTCCTGCCGGCAATACTGTTCTTGTATATCGAGCGCATCAACCTTAAAAAGCTGATGATTGCGCTTGGCGTGGGGGCGGGGCTGACGGCATTTAACTACATTTTTGGTCAGTCGCTCGATCCTGCCAAATACGTCACCTCGATGATGCTGTTTGTCTATATTGTGCTGATACTGGGGATGACATGGAGCTGTCGCTTCAAAACGATTTCACAGCGCAATCACCGGAAGATATTGCGGTTTTTCTACTGTGTGGTGGGCATCATTGTGGCGCTGGCGGCGGCGGAAATGGCTCAGATTATTCTGACCGGCGGCAGTAGCCTGATTGAGAAAATTTCGAAGTTTCTTATCTACAGTAACAGCTACGTGCTCAACTTTATTAGCTTTGGCGGGCGGCGCACCACGGCGCTCTATTTTGAACCTGCTTTCTTCGCCCTGGCATTAATCTCAATTTGGCTCAGCATCAAACAGTTTGGTATCAAAACGCCGAAAACTGATGTTATGATTCTTTTAGGGATAATCCTTTCAGGATCTTTCTCTGGGGTAATGACGTTTATTTTGTTCTATCTGCTGGAGTGGGCGTTTCAATACCTTAATAAAAGCGCCATTAAAAAGAAGTTGCCGTTGGCGATTATTTCACTGGCTGTTTTTTTAATCGGTTTGGTATTTGCCTTCCCTTATATCGCTACCCGTGTTGGTGATTTGGGAACCGAAGGTTCTTCATCGTATTATCGTATAATCGGTCCGTTAGCCATGGTTGGGTATTCACTGGCGAACGTTGATGGTGTAGTTCGTTTTGGTTCTCTCTATGAATATGTTGCATCATTCGGAATATTTAACGGTGCGGATGTAGGTAAAACCGTGGACAATGGACTGTATCTGCTGATTATTTATTTCTCATGGTTTGCGGTGTTAATGACCGCTGGCTATATGTGGCGAGTCATGAAAATGATGCGTAATGCATTTGGCAATAATGAGAATTATCGTGTTCAGCTTTGGTTGTTTATGCCTGTATCTTTGTTCTTTACGGGTTCCATTTTTAGCCCGGAATATGCATTTTTAATTGTTTGCCCATTTATTTTGCGTAAAGCAATTAATCATTCGCTGCCAGGAGGTGCGCAATAATGTTCCTAAGTATTATTACAGTCGCATGGCGTAACTATGACGGGGTAGTGAAAACCTGGCAATCACTGGCGCATCTGGCACAGGCAAAAGATATTGCGTTCGAATGGATTGTTGTGGATGGCAACTCTCCGGACGGCACGGCTGAGTTTCTTGCCGGCCTGCAAGGTCAGTACAACCTGCGCTTTGTCAGCGAAAAAGACAACGGCATTTACGACGCGATGAACAAAGGCATAGCCATGGCACAGGGGCGCTATGCGCTCTTTCTGAACTCCGGTGATGCCTTTCACCCCGATATTGCCAGCGTGATCTATCAATTGGCGGCAGTGGGCGAGCGTGATGACGCGATGGTAATTGGCGACGCGCTGCTGGACTTTGGCGACGGCAATAAGATTCGTCGCAGCGCCAAGCGTGGCTGGTATATCTATCACAGCCTACCGGCGAGCCATCAGGCGATCTTTTTCCCACTTTCCGGTCTGCGAAAATATCCCTACGACCTGCAATATAAAGTCTCATCCGATTATGCGCTGGCGGCAAAAATGTATAAAAGCGGCTATGCCTTTAAGCGTATTAAAGGACTGGTGTCGGAATTCTCAATGGGTGGGGTGTCCACCTCCAACAATATTGAATTATGCCGCGACGCGAGAAAAGTACAGCGCAAAATATTACGCGTGCCGGGTTTTATCGCTGAGATATCGTTTCGACTGCGGCTAAAAACAACCGGTAAGGCAAAAGCGCTTTATAACAAAGCCTAAAGCACACGGGAAATATTATGCAGGAATTAAGCGGCTTCAGTGTACCGAGGGGATTTCGCGGCGCGAGCGGCATTAAAGTGCAATTGTGGTGGTTGGTTCAGGCCACATTATTTGCCTGGTCGCCGCAGGTTTTATATTCGTGGCGTGCTTTTTTGTTGCGTCTTTTTGGGGCGAAAGTGGGTAAGAAGGTTGTTATTCGCCCCTCGGTGAAAATTACCTATCCGTGGAAGTTAACGCTTGGTGATTATGCCTGGGTGGGCGATGACGCAGTACTGTATACCCTCGGCGAAATTAGCATCGGCGCTAATTCCGTGGTGTCGCAAAAGTGTTATTTGTGCACCGGCAGTCACGATTATATGAGCAAGCATTTCGATATTACACAGTCCCCGATTTCGATCGGCGAAAAATGCTGGCTGGCTACGGATGTCTTTGTTTCCCCTGGCGTCACCATCGGTGATGGCTGCGTCGTTGGGGCTCGGAGCAGTGTTTATAAATCATTACCGGCGAATGCCGTTTGCCGGGGAAACCCGGCCGTAAAAATACGCGACCGCGCGTAATTCTTTTCACCTTCACTCTGTGTATTAACGGTTCTCTCTCCCTCTGGGTGAGGGGGATGGAGTGAGGGGTAAGGGCCAATAAAAATGTTCACAGAGGATAAATTATCATGACTAAAGTAGCTCTCATTACGGGTGTCACCGGACAAGACGGCTCTTACCTGGCGGAGTTCCTGCTGGAAAAAGGCTATGAAGTTCACGGTATCAAGCGTCGCGCATCGTCGTTCAACACCGAGCGCGTGGATCACATCTATCAGGATCCGCACGCGGGCAATCCGAAATTCCATCTGCACTACGGCGACCTGACCGACACCTCCAACCTGACCCGCATCCTGTCTGAAGTGCAGCCGGATGAAGTGTACAACCTCGGCGCAATGAGCCATGTAGCGGTCTCTTTTGAGTCACCGGAATACACCGCCGATGTGGATGCGATGGGCACCCTGCGCCTGCTGGAAGCCATTCGCTTCCTCGGCCTCGAAAAGAAAACCCGTTTCTACCAGGCTTCTACCTCCGAACTGTATGGCCTGGTGCAGGAAATTCCACAGAAAGAAACCACCCCTTTCTACCCGCGCTCTCCGTACGCGGTGGCTAAGCTTTATGCGTACTGGATCACCGTCAACTACCGCGAATCCTACGGCATGTATGCCTGTAACGGCATTCTGTTCAACCACGAATCTCCGCGCCGCGGCGAAACTTTCGTGACCCGTAAAATTACCCGCGCTATCGCCAACATTGCTCAGGGCCTGGAGAAGTGCCTGTACCTCGGCAACATGGACTCCCTGCGCGACTGGGGGCATGCCAAAGACTACGTGAAAATGCAGTGGATGATGCTGCAGCAAGAGAAGCCGGAAGACTTCGTGATCGCCACCGGCGTGCAGTACTCCGTGCGTCAGTTTGTGGAAATGGCTGCGGCTCAGCTTGGCATCAAACTGCGCTTTGAAGGCCAGGGCGTGGAAGAGAAGGGCATTGTGGTTTCCGTCACGGGGCACGATGCACCGGGCGTGAAGCCAGGCGATGTTATCGTCTCCGTTGACCCGCGCTACTTCCGTCCTGCTGAAGTGGAAACCCTGCTGGGTGACCCAACCAAAGCGCACGAAACCCTGGGCTGGAAGCCGGAAATCACCCTGCAGGAGATGGTCGGCGAGATGGTGGCCAAAGACCTGGAAGCGGCGAAGAAACACTCCCTGCTGAAGTCCCATGGGTATGAGGTTGCCATCGCGCTGGAGTCCTGAGTATGAATAAGAAACGTATCTTTGTTGCCGGTCACCGTGGGATGGTCGGCTCGGCCATCGTCCGCCAGCTCGGGCAGCGTGATGACGTTGAACTGGTGCTGCGCGGGCGCGATGAGCTGAACCTGCTGGACGCGGGTGAAGTCGATGCCTTCTTCGCCAGGGAGAAAATTGACCAGGTGTACCTGGCTGCGGCAAAAGTGGGCGGCATCGTCGCCAATAACACCTTCCCGGCAGAGTTCATCTACGAGAACATGATGATCGAAAGCAACATCATTCATGCCGCGCACACGCACGGCGTGAACAAACTGTTGTTCCTCGGCTCATCTTGTATCTATCCGAAGATGGCGAAGCAGCCGATGGCCGAAAGCGAGCTGTTGCAGGGCACGCTGGAGACCACGAACGAGCCGTATGCGATTGCCAAGATTGCGGGTATCAAGCTGTGCGAGTCCTACAACCGCCAGTACGGACGGGATTACCGCTCGGTGATGCCGACCAATCTGTACGGGCCAAACGACAACTTCCACCCGAGCAACTCCCACGTTATTCCGGCCCTGCTGCGCCGCTTCCATGAAGCCGCGCAGGAGAATGCCCCGGACGTGGTGGTGTGGGGCAGCGGCACGCCGATGCGCGAGTTCTTGCATGTGGACGACATGGCCGCAGCCAGCATTCATGTGATGGAGCTGGACCAGGAGGTGTGGCAGGAAAACACCGACCCGATGCTGTCGCACATTAACGTCGGCACCGGCGTGGACTGCACCATTCGTGAACTGGCGCAGACGCTGGCGAAAGTCACCGGCTACCGTGGCCGGGTGGTATTTGACGCCACGAAGCCGGACGGCACGCCGCGCAAGCTGCTGGACGTTTCCCGTCTGCATCGCCTCGGCTGGTATCACGAGATTTCCCTGGAGGCGGGCCTCGCCAGTACCTACCAGTGGTTCCTCGAAAACCAGCAGCGGTTCCGGGGGTAAGCATGTTTTTGAGCGCAGAAGATTTTGCCACCGTGGTGAGTGCTACACCGCTTATTTCCATCGATCTTATCGTCGAAAACCAGGCGGGCGAGTTCCTGCTGGGTTTGCGAACCAATCGCCCCGCAAAGGGCTTTTGGTTTGTGCCCGGGGGGAGGGTGCTGAAGAACGAAACGCTGGCGAATGCCTTCATTCGGCTGACGGAGGCCGAACTGGGCAAATCGTTCAGCCTGATGGACGGGGAGTTCTACGGCGTCTGGCAGCACTTCTACGGCGATAACTTCTCTGGAAAAGATTTTTCGACGCATTACGTGGTGCTGGGCTTCCGGCTGCGGGTGGACGACAAACAGCTCAATTTGCCGGCCGAACAGCACAAAGCTTACTGCTGGCTGACGCCGGAAGCGCTGCTTAAGCGTGAAGACGTGCACGACAACAGCCGCGCTTACTTCATCACCCAGGGTAATGGGAAGGTACCGGGCTTATGAAAATTCTGGTCTACGGCATTAACTATTCACCGGAACTGACCGGCATCGGCAAGTACACCGGTGAGATGGTGGAGTGGATGACCAGCCGGGGCCATGAGGTGCGGGTCATCACCGCGCCTCCCTATTATCCGGTCTGGCGCGTTCACCCGGAATACTCGGCGTGGAAATACAAAAAAGAGCAGGGGAAAGCAACCGTCTGGCGCTGCCCGCTGTATGTACCGAAGCAGCCTTCGACGCTGAAACGTCTGATCCATTTAGGCAGCTTCGCGCTGAGTTCATTTTTCCCGCTTCTGGCGCAGCGTAGCTGGAAGCCAGATCGCGTCATTGGCGTCGTACCGACGCTGTTTTGTGTGCCGGGGATGCGTCTGCTGGCAAAACTGAGCGGCGCCCGCACGCTGCTGCATATTCAGGACTACGAGGTGGACGCGATGCTCGGCCTCGGTATGGCCGGTAAAACGCCGGGCAAAATTGCTCGCCTGGCACAGCGCTTTGAAAAAAGCGGGCTGCATAACGTCGATAACGTCTCAACCATTTCGCGCTCGATGATGAATAAAGCCACCGAGAAAGGGGTCGACCCACAGCGGGTGATTTTCTTTCCTAACTGGTCGGAAGTGGCGCGATTTCGCGATGTAGCCCCCGAACAAATCCAGGCCGTTCGTAAGGCGCTTAGCCTGCCGGAAGATAAAAAAATCATTCTCTACTCCGGCAACATCGGTGAAAAACAGGGGCTGGAAACGGTCATTGAAGTGGCGGGCCGATTCTCTGAGAGCCCGTATCTGTTCGTGATTGTTGGCCAGGGTGGGGGCAAAGAGCGACTTGAGAAACTGGTGCACGTTCACGGGCTGAGTAACGTGGTGTTCCACCCGCTTCAGTCTTACGAAGCGCTGCCCGCGCTGCTCAGTCTGGCTGATTGCCACCTGGTTATTCAGCGCCGGGGAGCGGCAGACGCCGTGCTGCCGTCAAAACTCACCAATATCCTGGCCGTCGGCGGAAATGCGGTGATTACCGCCGAGCCTGAAACAGAACTGGGCCAGCTTTGCGAGGCGTATCCGGACATTGCGGTTTGCGTGATGCCTGAATCCGCCGATGCGCTGGCGGCGGGCATTGAACGCTGCCTGCAGCTTCCTCAACACAACACGGTGGCACGTGAATATGCCGAACGCACGCTCGAAAAAGAGAACGTGTTAAGCCAATTTATTGCTGACATTCGGGGATAAATGATGAGTCAGTCACAACTCTATCCGGTGATCATGGCGGGCGGAAACGGCAGTCGTCTTTGGCCGCTGTCCCGCGTGCTGTACCCCAAGCAGTTCCTCTGCCTGAAAGGGGATCTGACCATGCTGCAAACCACCATCAATCGCCTGAACGGGGTAGAGTGCGAAAGTCCGGTGGTGATTTGCAATGAGGAACACCGCTTTATTGTGGCCGAGCAGCTGCGCCAGCTAAGTAAATTGACCGAAAATATCGTGCTGGAACCTGCCGGGCGCAACACGGCCCCTGCCATTGCGCTGGCCGCCCTGGCCGCGCTGCGTAACCAGCCGCAGCAGGACCCGCTGATGCTGATCCTCGCCGCCGATCACGTCATTCAGAATGAAGAGGCTTTCCGCGAGGCGGTGCGCTGCGCGATGCCTTATGCGGAAGCCGGCAAGCTGGTGACCTTTGGGATCGTCCCCGACCTGCCGGAAACGGGCTACGGCTATATTCGCCGTGGCGCAGTGGCTACCCCGGAAAACGGCGCCGATGCACTGGCCTTTAGCGTGGCACAGTTCGTCGAAAAACCCGATCTCTCCACCGCCCAGGCCTATGTCGCCTGCGGAGAATACTACTGGAACAGCGGCATGTTCCTGTTCCGCGCCGGTCGCTACCTGGAAGAGCTGGCGAAGTTCCGCCCCGACATTCTGGCCGCCTGCGAAAAAGCCATGGCGGGCGTTGACCCGGATCTGGATTTTGTCCGCGTGGATGAGCAGGCGTTCCTGGCCTGCCCGGATGAGTCTATCGACTATGCGGTAATGGAAAAAACCGCCGATGCGGTGGTGGTGCCGATGGACGCCGGCTGGAGCGATGTGGGCTCGTGGTCCTCGCTGTGGGAAATCAGTGCCAAGAGCCCGGAAGGGAACGTCCATCACGGGGATGTTATCAGTCACGAAACCGAAAACAGCTACATCTATGCCGAATCCGGCCTGGTCACTACCGTGGGGGTGAAAGACCTGGTTGTGGTGCAAACCAAAGATGCGGTGCTGATTGCCGACCGTGACCATGTCCAGAACGTGAAGAAAGTGGTGGAGCGCATCAAAGGTGAGGGCCGCCACGAGCATCATAATCACCGCGAGGTTTACCGCCCGTGGGGGAAATATGACTCCATCGACGCCGGGGAGCGTTACCAGGTGAAGCGCATCACCGTCAAGCCGGGCGAAGGTCTTTCGCTGCAAATGCACCATCACCGCGCCGAGCACTGGATTGTGGTGGCGGGCACCGCGAAGGTCACGCTGGGGGATGAGGTCAAACTGCTGGGCGAAAACGAATCTATTTATATCCCGCTCGGCATGACCCACTGCCTGGAAAACCCCGGCAAAATTCCACTCGACCTGATTGAGGTTCGCTCCGGTACCTATCTGGAAGAAGACGACATTGTCCGCTTCCAGGACCGCTACGGACGTATTTAATCCCTGACTAAAAAACATGCTCCACGGGCCAGACACCCGTGGGTTGGGTAACTGTTGCCCGAAGGAGCGAAATCATGCAGCAACTGACCTGTTTTAAAGCTTACGACATCCGTGGCCGCCTGGGCGACGAGCTAAATGAAGACATTGCCTGGCGCATCGGTCGCGCCTACGGCGAGTACCTGAAGCCGAAAACTATCGTTCTCGGGGGCGACGTTCGCTTGACCAGCGAAGCGCTGAAACAGGCGCTGGCGCGTGGCCTGCAGGATGCGGGCGTGGACGTGCTGGATATCGGCCTGTCCGGTACCGAAGAGATTTACTTTGCCACCTGGCATCTGAACGTGGACGGCGGTATTGAAGTGACCGCCAGCCACAACCCGATGGACTATAACGGCATGAAGCTGGTGCGCGAGGGCGCCCGCCCAATCAGCGGCGATACCGGCCTGCGCGACGTGCAGCGCCTGGCGGAAGCCAATGACTTCCCGCCGGTGAAAGCCTCGGCGCGCGGCAGCTATCAGAAAGTGTCGGTGCTGGAAGCCTACCTGGACCATCTGTTCTCCTACATCAACGTCAGCCACATCAAACCGCTGAAGCTGGTGGTCAACTCCGGCAACGGCGCCGCAGGCCCGATTGTGGACGCCATCGAAGCCCGCTTTAAGGCGCTCAACGTGCCGCTGACCTTTGTGAAGGTGCATAACACCCCGGACGGCAATTTCCCGAACGGTATTCCCAACCCGCTGCTGCCTGAGTGCCGGGCCGATACCCGCGACGCGGTGATTGCCCACGGGGCGGATATGGGCATCGCTTTTGACGGTGATTTTGACCGCTGCTTCCTGTTCGATGAGAAAGGGCAGTTCATCGAGGGCTATTACATCGTGGGCCTGCTGGCGGCGGCGTTCCTCGAAAAACAGCCGGGCGCGAAAATCATTCACGACCCGCGCCTGTCCTGGAACACGGTCGATATCGTCGAGCGTGCGGGGGGGAAACCGGTGATGTCCAAAACCGGGCACGCGTTTATTAAAGAACGCATGCGTGAAGAGGACGCCATTTACGGCGGTGAGATGAGCGCGCATCACTATTTCCGTGACTTTGCCTACTGCGACAGCGGGATGATCCCGTGGCTGCTGGTGACCGAGCTGCTGTGCCTGAAGGGCAAAACCCTGGGCGAGCTGGTAGAGGATCGCATGGCGGCCTGGCCGGCAAGCGGGGAAATCAACAGCAAGCTGGAGACACCTGCGGCGGCGATTGAGCGGGTACGCGCGCATTTCGGCCCGCACGCGGCAGAGATTGACCATACGGATGGGATCAGCATGGCGTTTGGCGACTGGCGCTTCAACCTGCGCAGCTCTAACACCGAGCCGGTGGTTCGCCTGAACGTGGAGTCTCGCGGCGACGAGACGCTGATGCAGGCGCGAACGCAGGAAATTATGGCGTTGCTGAATCAGTAACCTGGCGCATTGAGGTGTTTAACCCTCACCCTGACCCTCTCCCTGGAAGGGAGAGGGAGTAAATAGTCAGGTACCCGCTTTTCTCCCGCTCCCCGTGGGGAGAGGGCTGGGGTGAGGGGGAAGAACACAAATGCGACAACTTTCAAAGGTAAAACGATGACAAATCTAAAAAAGCGTGAGCTGCCAAAAACCAACGCATCGTTGATCTCTATGGTGCAACGTTTTTCTGACATCAGCATCATGTTTGCCGGGCTATGGATGGTTTGCAAGGCTAACGCTTTGCCCTTTCTCTATATGCATTTGCTGATGGCTTTATTGACCCTCGTTGTGTTTCAGATGATCGGTGGGATGACGGATTTTTACCGCTCATGGCGCGGGGTGAAAATCTCCAGCGAGCTATTCCTGTTGCTGCAGAACTGGACGCTGAGCGTGGTTTTCAGCGCCGGACTGCTGGCCTTTAACAGCGATTTTGATGGTTCTTTCTGGGTGTACCTGGCCTGGTATGTTTTAACCGGTGCCGGGATGGTTATCTGCCGGTCATGGATCCGTTTTGCTGCGGGCTGGCTGCGTAACAAAGGCTTTAATACGCGCCGCGTTGCCATCGCAGGCTCTCTGCCCGTTGGGCAGGTGCTGGCGCAAAGCTTCAAGAATGAACCATGGCTTGGCTTTAACGTGCTTGGCGTCTATGACGATGAGCCGCCAGCAGGGGCGCTGGTGAGCTATATTGGCAACTTCAATACGCTGGTGACTGACGCCCGTAACGGCCAGATTGATAAAGTCTACATCGCGATGGAGATGAGCCACGAGTCCAGGATTAAAAAGCTGGTGAGTGAACTGGCGGATACCACCTGTTCCGTGCTGCTGATCCCCGATGTATTCACCTTCAATATCCTCAATGCCCGTACCGAAGAGGTCAACGGTGTGCCGGTTGTGCCGCTGTTTGAAACGCCCCTGAGCGGCTTTAACAGCGTGCTTAAACGGCTGGAAGATATCGTGCTGTCCTCTTTTATTCTGCTGCTGATTTCCCCGGTTCTGCTTTGTATCAGCCTGGCGGTGAAGCTGACTTCCCCCGGGCCGGTTATTTTCCGCCAGACGCGCTACGGCATGGATGGCAAACCCATCAAGGTGTGGAAATTCCGTTCCATGAAGGTGATGGAAAACGACGCGGTGGTTGTGCAGGCCACGAAAGGGGATTCACGCATCACCCCGGTGGGGAGTTTCCTGCGCCGCACCTCTCTCGACGAACTGCCGCAGTTTATCAACGTGCTGCTTGGCGGCATGTCCATCGTCGGCCCTCGTCCCCATGCCGTGGCTCATAACGAGCAATACCGCGCGTTAATTGAAGGCTACATGCTGCGCCATAAGGTTAAACCCGGTATTACCGGCTGGGCGCAAATTAATGGCTGGCGTGGGGAAACGGACACGCTCGATAAGATGGAAAAGCGCGTGGAGTTCGACCTGGAATACATTCGTGAATGGAGCCTCTGGTTCGACATCAAGATTGTTTTCCTGACCGTTTTCAAAGGCTTTGTTAACAAAGCGGCATACTGACCGGAACCCAACATGAGCCTGAGAGAAAAAACCATCAGCGGCGCAAAGTGGTCCGCGATTGCAACGGTGATCATTATTGGTTTAGGGCTGGCACAGATGACCATTCTGGCCAGAACCATTGATAACCACCAGTTTGGCCTGCTGACCGTATCGCTGGTGATCATTGCCCTGGCCGATACGCTGTCTGATTTTGGTATCGCCAACTCGATTATTCAGCGCAAAGAGATAAGCCAGCTGGAGCTAACCACGCTCTACTGGCTGAACGTCGGTCTGGGCGTGCTGGTGTGCATCGTGGTGTTTTTATTAAGCGGCGTGATTGCCGGTGTGCTGCATAACCCGGACTTGTCACCGCTGATTAAAACGCTGGCCTTTGCGTTTATTGTTATCCCGCACGGGCAGCAGTTCCGCGCCCTGATGCAAAAGGAGCTGGAATTTTCGAAAATCGGCTCAATTGAGACGGTGTCCGTGCTGGTGGGATTCAGCGTTACCGTCGCGGCAGCAATGTATTATCCGTTCGCCATCACGGCAATCATTGGTTATCTGGTGAACACCGTGGTGCGCACCATGCTGTTTGGCTTCTTTGGACGCAAGATTTACCGCCCGGGCTTCCATTTTTCTCTGAAATCGGTCAATTCAAACCTGAAGTTTGGCGCGTGGCTGACCGCAGACAGCGTGATCAACTACGTCAACACCAACCTTTCAACGCTGGTGCTGGCGCGTATTCTCGGCGCCAGCGTCGCCGGTGGCTATAACCTGGCTTATAACGTGGCCGTTGTGCCGCCGATGAAGCTCAACCCGATCATCACCCGCGTGCTTTTCCCGGCGTTTGCCAAGATTCAGGACGACACCGCGAAGCTCCGGGTGAATTTTTATAAGCTGCTGTCGATTGTGGGCATCATTAACTTCCCGGCGCTGCTGGGGTTGATGGTGGTCTCCAATAACTTCGTCCCGCTGGTGTTTGGGGAAAAATGGCAGTTCATTACGCCTATCCTGCAGTTGCTGTGCGTGGTCGGCCTGCTGCGTTCCATTGGGAACCCGATCGGATCACTGCTGATGGCCAAGGCGCGCGTGGACATTAGCTTCAAGTTTAACGTTTTTAAAACCTGCCTGTTTATTCCGGCGATTATTGTCGGCGGCCAGATCGGCGGCGCGCTCGGCGTCACGCTCGGCTTTCTTTTTGTTCAGGTGGTTAACACCGTCCTCAGCTATTTCATCATGATTAAACCGGTACTGGGCTCCAGCTACCGGGAGTACATCCTCAGCATCTGGCTGCCTTTTTACCTCTCTCTCCCCACGCTGATTGTCAGCGCCGGGCTTGGCATGGCGCTGAACGGGCATTTGCCGCTGGCGGCCATGTTAGGCGTACAGGTAGCGGCCGGGGCTGCGGCTTTTATTGTGATGATTATTTTGTCCCGCAATGCGCTGATTGTTGAGCTGAAGCGACAGTTTTGTCGAAGCGAACGTTTGAAAGCGCTGCTCCGCGCTGGCTAATAACAACGCAGCGGGAAAACCACTTTTTTACCGCGTCGTCATAAATTTAGAGGTCGATATGAAGTTACTTATTCTTGGCAACCATACTTGCGGTAACCGCGGTGATAGCGCCATTTTGCGCGGGTTGATTGACGCCATTACCACGCTGGATGACAGCATCCATGTCGATGTGATGAGCCGTTACCCGGTGAGTTCAGCCTGGCTGCTTGGGCGTCCGGTTCTGGGCGACGGGCTCTACAAGCAAATGAAGCAGTATAACAACGCGGCCGGGCTGGTGGGGCGGGTGAAGAAAGTCCTGCGCCGGAAATATCAGCACCATGTGCTGGTGGCCAAGGCAACCAACACCGGACGGTTGCGTAATATTGCCATCCCGCAGGGGTTCATTGATTTTGTAAAATCACTGCAGGAGTACGACGCGATTATTCAGGTAGGCGGCTCTTTCTTTGTCGATCTTTATGGCGTCACGCAGTTTGAGCATGCGCTGTGCAGCTTTATGGCGCGTAAGCCGGTTTATATGGTCGGGCACAGCGTTGGTCCGTTCCAGGAGCCGCAGTTTAACCAACTGGCGAACTATGTCTTCGGCCACGCCAGGTCCCTTATTCTGCGTGAAACGGTGAGTCTGGAGTTAATGAAACAAAGTCAAATCGACACCAGCAAAGTTGAACAAGGGGTCGATACGGCGTGGCTGGTGGCCCAGCATGAAGAGGATTTTGTGCCGGGCTATGCGGTTAAGCACTGGCTCGGCGTGGTGGCAGGGAAGAAAACCGTGGCCATTACGCTGCGTGAACTTGCGCCGTTCGATAAACGGTTGGGCACCACGCAGGAGGCTTATGAGAAGGCCTTTGCCGACGTGGTGAACCGTACCATTGAGCAGGGTTACCAGGTCCTGGCGCTATCCACCTGCACCGGCATCGACAGCTATAACAAAGACGACCGCATGGTGGCGCTCAATATTCGGCAGTACATCAGGCAGCCCGATGACTATCACGTGGTGATGGATGAGCTTAACGATTTAGAGATGGGCAAAATCTTCGCCGCCTGCGAGTTGACGGTGGGGACTCGCCTGCACTCGGCGATTATCTCGATGAACTTCGGCACGCCGGCCATCGCCATCAACTACGAACACAAATCCGCAGGCATCATGCAGCAGCTCGGCATGCCAGAAATGGCCATCGATATTCGCCAACTGCTGGACGGTTCTTTGCAGGGTGTAGTCGCTGATGTGCTTGGACAATTACCGTCGATTAACCAGCGGCTTGCGACGGCGGTGAGCGCCGAGCGTGCCAACGGCATGAAAATGGTGGAATCGGTACTTGAGCGAGTCAAGGAGGGGACATGAAGGTTGGTTTCTTCCTGCTCAAGTTTCCGCTGGCCTCGGAAACCTTTGTGCTGAATCAGATTACCGCTTTTATCGACATGGGTTACGAAGTTGAGATTGTTGCTCTGCAAAAAGGCGATCTGACCAATACTCATGCGACGTTTAAAAGCTACGGACTTTCAGAAAAAACCGTCTGGTTGCTCGATGAACCGGAAGGTAAAGTCGCCAAACTGCAAAGCCGTGCGCTGAATACGCTCCGCGGCGGCCTGAGAGGCAGAACCTGGCGTGCCTTAAGCCGCGCTCGCTACGGCGATGAAGCCCGTAATCTGATCCTTTCATCTATTTGCGGGCGGCAGAAACAGCCGCTGGAGGCCGACGTTTTTATCGCGCATTTTGGCCCGGCTGGCGTCACGGCAGCCAAGCTCAAGGAGCTTGGTTTGCTTAAAGGCAAAATTGCTACCGTATTCCACGGCATCGATATTTCCCACCGGGATGCGCTGGCGCACTACACGCCTGAATACCGGCAGCTGTTTGAGCGCGGGGATTTAATGCTGCCCATCAGCAATCTCTGGGCAAACCGCCTGAAGCAAATGGGCTGCCCGGAGAGCAAAATTGCGGTATCCCGGATGGGTGTGGATATGGAGAAGTTTTCTTTAAGGCCCATGAAAACGCCGGGTACGACGCTGGAGATTGTTTCAGTGGCGCGCCTGACGGAAAAAAAAGGGTTACATATTGCCATTGAAGCCTGCCGGCTCTTGAAGGCGCGCGGCGTGGCATTTCGCTACAACATTCTAGGCATTGGCCCCTGGGAGCGCCGTCTGAAGACGCTGATTGAGCAACTGCAGCTGGAGGACGTGGTCTTTATGCCCGGCTTCAAGCCCAGCCATGAGGTGAAAGCGATGCTCGACAGGGCCGACCTGTTCCTGCTTCCCTCCGTCACAGGGGAAGATGGAGACATGGAAGGGATCCCGGTCGCGCTTATGGAGGCGATGGCCGTTGGGATCCCCGTCGTGTCGACCGTGCATAGCGGCATTCCTGAGCTTATCGACGCCGATAAGTCGGGCTGGCTGGTACCGGAAAAGGACGCATTTGCACTCGCCGATAAGCTGCAGGCCTCGACCTCCGTGTCGGAAAACGACCTGCAACTGATGCTGTCACGCGCCAGGGAGAAAGTCGCCAGTCAGTTCAATCAGCAGGTTATCTACCAGCAGCTTGCCCGTCAGCTTCAGACGCTGTAAATCACCGAATCCTATGATGAGGACGTATGTCGAAAAGCAATCCACTGAAGCACCCCCCTTTCTCCGCGTCTCGCCGTAAGCTTCTCGCGGCAGGCTCTGCCCTGGCGGCGACATCTCTTATTCCCGGCACGGTAAAAGCCATCGGCCGGGGAACACAGGTCAACGTCAAAGATTTCTATCAAAACGACTGGATAGCTGCCTTCAGGCAGGCATTTGCCGAGGCTGATGTTGTGCAGGTGCCGGCAGATTTAGTCTGCGACAATATCAATACCGCCATTTTCATGCCGCAGGGGAAAACGCTACTCGTGGCCGGCGGGCTGAAGGGCAACGGCAAAGGGCGCTTTGTGCTGCAGGATGGCTGCCAGATTGCCGGCGAGGGAAAGGGGCGGTTTAACAATATCACGCTGGATGTGCGGGGTTCGGACTGCACTATCAAAGGCATTGATATGAGCGGGTTTGTCAATGTGGCGCAGATTTACATTGGCGGGAAAGATAACCGGACAATGCGTAACTTCACCATCGACAGTATCACCGTACATGATGCCAACTACGCGATTCTGCGGCAGGGATTTCACAACCGGATGGAGAACGTGCGCATCACCAACGGCCACTTCAGCCATCTGCAGGGGGATGCCATTGAGTGGAACGTGGCGATCAATGACCACGATCTGCTGATTTCTGACCACGTTATTGACAATATTAACTGTACGAATGGAAAGATTAACTGGGGGATAGGCATCGGGCTGGCGGGGAGCACGTATGACAATAATTATCCCGAAGACCAGGCGGTAAAAAACTTCGTGGTGGCTAATATTACCGGCAGTAACTGCCGCCAGTTAGTTCATGTTGAGAATGGGAAGCATTTCCTTATTCGTAACGTAAAGGCGCGTAATATTAATCCAACTTTCAGCCGCACCGCCGGGATCGATAACGCAACCGTGGCGATATATGGCTGCGATAACTTTGTCATTGACGATGTGGATATGGTGAACAGCGCAGGGATGCTGATTGGCTATGGCGTGATTAAGGGGAATTATCTGTCTATTCCTCAAAATTTTAAGCTTAGCGATATTAAACTCGATAATAGCGAACTGAGTAGCCCTTTGCGTGGGATTCAGATCTCATCCGGCAATGCAACCTCCTTTGTGGCACTGAACAACGTCACGCTCAAGCGCGCCTCGCTTGAGTTTCACAACAAACCTCAGCATCTTTTCATGCGTGATATCAATGTGATGCAACTCTCCACGACAGGGCCAGCCCTGAAACTAAACTTCGATCTCCGCAAGGACGTGCGCGGCAAGTTCATGGCCAAAGACGGCACGCTGCTGTCGCTGGCGAATATTCGCGCGGTGAACGAAAAGGGCCAAAGCTCGGTCGATATAGACCGGATAGATCAGCTGCACGTCAACGGTGAAAACCTTAATTTTGCACTCTCAAGAGTAAGCAAATAATAATGCAAGCCCTTTTACGACAATTCTGAGTCAACAGGCGCGAAAATAGCGCTGCCGGCATATTTCGTTTGCACTTCTGTGGCGCTAGCATGAATCATTCGTTTAATAAATTCATGCTGGCATCAGAGCACGAAAAGACTATAATCTTCCAACCATTTAGAGGTGGGACTAAGAATGACTAATTTAAAAGCAGTTATCCCGGTAGCCGGTTTAGGCATGCATATGCTGCCTGCAACTAAGGCGATTCCTAAAGAGATGCTGCCTATCGTTGATAAACCGATGATCCAGTACATCGTCGACGAAATTGTTGCCGCTGGTATCAAAGAAATCGTACTGGTAACCCACTCTTCCAAGAATGCCGTTGAAAACCACTTCGATACCTCCTACGAGCTGGAAGCCCTGCTTGAGCAGCGCGTTAAGCGCCAGCTGCTGGCCGAAGTCCAGTCTATTTGTCCTCCTGGCGTTACCATCATGAACGTTCGTCAGGCCCAACCACTTGGGCTGGGGCACTCTATACTTTGCGCGCAGCCAATCGTTGGTAACAATCCATTTGTTGTGGTTCTGCCTGATGTGGTGCTTGATGGCGCCAGCGCCGATCCGCTGCGTTACAACCTGGCGGCTATGGTGGCTCGCTTCAATGAAACCGGCCGTACCCAAGTTCTGGCTAAACATATGCCAAATGAAGACCTGGCGGCGTACTCAGTGATCACCACCAAAGAACCGCTGCAGAATGAAGGGCAGGTAAGCCAGGTTGTTGAGTTTGTTGAAAAACCAGACCAGCCGCAAACGCTGGACTCCGATCTTGCCGCAGTTGGGCGTTATGTATTGTCTGCGGATATCTGGCCGTTGTTGGAAAAAACCGAGCCTGGCGCGTGGGGCCGCATTCAGCTAACCGATGCTATCGCGGTGCTGAACCAAACTCAGCCTGTAGAAGTTATGCAGATGACCGGCGAGAGCTACGATTGCGGTAAGAAAATGGGCTATATGCAGGCGTTCGTCCAGTACGGGCTGCGTAACCATAAGGAAGGCCAGAAGTTTCGCGAGAGCATCCAGAAGCTTCTAGCCAAAGCCTAAGCTTTGTTGTAAGTCGCTGTCATGGAGGAGAGCGCGGTAAACGGTGGCATAACGTTCAGTGTGTGATAGACGTTGAACGATAAGCCGCCGTTTTGCTTTATTAATCGACAGTGAAGCTCAAGATTTTCATAGGGTTATCATTTTTTGGCTACTGTGTATAGACCAAAATTTTCCCTTGAGAATCGTCGTATGAAATATGAAAATTGTGGTGATTTCTTACATGCCGTACCGGAAGGTACGCTATCGCCTATGTTGTACAGTGCACTGGTAGCTGTTGAGCCAGGGGCGGTAGCATGGCTGTAGCTAAGGGCAGTAAATAGGAAGCACCTCCTGGCTTTTCGTTGTTAAGACACAGTTCAAGCAAAATATATCGCGGGAAAACTATTGTGAAAATTCTTGTCACTGGCGGAGCAGGCTTTATCGGTTCTGCTGTTGTTCGTCACATCATTAATAATACTAAAGACTCTGTAATCAATGTTGATAAGTTAACCTATGCAGGTAACCTGGAGTCCCTGGTTGACGTCGAAAACAGCGAACGTTATGTGTTTGAGCGAGCGGATATCTGTGACAGCGAAGCAATTGCTCGTGTTTTCGCAACCCATCAGCCAGATGCGGTGATGCACCTCGCCGCAGAAAGTCATGTTGATCGCTCCATTACCGGGCCTGCTGCTTTCATTGAGACCAACATCATTGGTACTTATGTCTTGCTGGAAGAGGCCAGAAAATATTGGATGTCTCTGAATGAAGCGGGCAAGGCAGCATTCCGCTTCCACCATATCTCAACGGATGAAGTGTACGGCGATTTGCCGCATCCGGATGAAGTGTCTGCGGGGGCTGAGCTTCCTCTGTTCACTGAAGAAACGCCTTACGCCCCAAGTAGTCCATATTCGTCTTCTAAAGCATCGAGCGATCATTTAGTCCGTGCCTGGCGTCGGACTTATAATTTCCCGACAATCGTAACCAACTGCTCTAACAATTATGGTCCTTATCATTTCCCTGAGAAACTGATTCCTCTGATCATATTGAATGCGCTGGCGGGTAAACCGCTGCCGGTATATGGCAACGGGGAGCAAATTCGCGATTGGTTGTATGTAGAGGACCATGCTCGTGCGCTCTATAAAGTCGTAACGGAAGGAGCTGTTGGGGAAACCTATAATATTGGTGGCCACAATGAGCGTAAAAACATAGAAGTCGTCAAGACAATATGTTCCATCCTGGATGAAGTTGTTGCAGCTAAGCCTGGGAATATTGAACACTTTGAAGAGCTTATCACCTACGTTACCGACCGCCCGGGGCACGACCTGCGCTATGCGATTGATGCGAGTAAAATCAAACAAGATTTAGGTTGGGTACCGGTTGAAACATTTGAATCAGGAATAAGAAAAACCGTGAACTGGTATTTAACTAATCAAGAATGGTGGCAGCGCGTAATGGATGGCTCTTATGCGGGTGAACGTTTAGGTTTGGCGGATTAATTAGGAAATAATGATGAAAGGAATTGTGCTCGCTGGAGGGTCTGGAACACGGCTTTATCCAATTACTCTTGGTGTTTCTAAACAGCTGCTGCCTATTTACGATAAACCAATGATTTACTACCCGTTATCGGCTTTGATGCTTGCTGGGATTCGGGATATTTTGGTGATTACCACGCCAGAAGATAACCCTTCCTTTTTAAGGATGTTGGGTGATGGCAGTCATTTAGGTATTAACATTGAGTATGCGATTCAGCCTAGTCCAGATGGTCTGGCCCAAGCATTTATTATTGGTGAAGACTTTATCGGAAACGATTCGTGTTGCCTTGTGCTTGGCGACAACATTTTTTATGGCCAGTCCTTTAGTAATACACTAAAAAAGGTAGTTGCACGTCCGGAAGGGGCTACAGTGTTTGGTTATCAAGTTAAGGATCCTGAACGCTTCGGGGTCGTTGAATTTGATAACAATAATAAAGTCGTTTCTATCGAAGAAAAGCCTACTCAACCTAAATCTAACTATGCGGTGACTGGACTTTATTTTTATGACCATCGCGTCGTCGAATTTGCTAAGCAAGTTAAACCCTCTCATCGTGGCGAGTTGGAAATAACGTCGATAAACCAAATGTATCTTGAGAGTGGGCTATTAAGTGTGGAACTGCTGGGGCGTGGCTTCGCCTGGCTGGATACTGGTACCCATGCCAGTCTGCATCAGGCATCTTCTTTTGTTCAGACCATTGAAGATGTACAAGGGCTGAAAGTAGCTTGCCTTGAGGAAATTGCATGGCGAAATGGTTGGCTCACAAGTGAAGATGTCATCAGGTTGGCTAAGCCAATGATGAAAAATGATTATGGTCAGTATCTGATGTCACTTGTTGGCGAGAAATAAGAGGCAAAAATGCGTGTAATGATTACTGGTTGTAATGGGCAGGTAGGGCACTGTCTGGTTGAACAGCTAAAAGATAAAGCAGAACTCTTAGCTGTTGACCGTCATCAACTGGATATTAGTGATGCTAATCAAGTTAATGAGCAAGTCAGCGCGTTCAAGCCAGATTTTATCCTTAACGCTGCGGCACATACGGCTGTAGATAAAGCTGAAGATGATATTGACGCATCTTATCAAATCAACTCAGACGGCCCAAAATATCTTGCTATCGCAGCGGAGCAAAATGGTGCCGTACTGGTGCATATTTCTACTGATTACGTCTTTGATGGTGAAGGTGAAAGCGAATATGTAGAAGATATGAAAACTGCTCCGCAAAGTGTCTATGGTAAAAGCAAACTTGCTGGTGAGGAAGCGGTTGCCGCAAATGCAAGTAAATACATCATTATGCGCACAGCATGGGTATTCGGAGAACATGGTAATAATTTTGTTAAAACCATGCTTCGTCTTGGAAAGACACGAAATGAGCTAAATGTTGTTGCAGACCAATGGGGTGGCCCTACGTATGCAGGCGATATTGCAAGTGCAATTATTTCGATAATTAATCATATCGCTAGCGGTAAGGTACCTCAGTGGGGAATCTATCATTTCTCTGGCCTTCCGCATACCAACTGGGCTGATTTCGCGAGGGCTATTTTCACCAGCGCTCTACAACATAATTGTTTAGAAGTAGCACCATTGGTGAACAGTATTCCAGGCTCCTCATATCCAACTCGGGCAAAACGACCATCAAACTCGAGGCTGAATTGCCAAAAAATTGACAGCCAGTTCGGTATTAAACCTTCAGACTGGCGCGCAGCACTCAATAATATTGAAGAGTATAAATAAGTTATGAAAGTGATTGATACGGCTATTCCAGACGTCAAAATAATTGAGCCCGCAGTGTTTGGTGATGAGCGGGGGTTCTTTATGGAAACCTGGAATCAGCAAAAGTTTGAAGAATTGGTTGCTCAGCGAAAATGTAATTTTGTGCAAGATAACCACTCAAAATCGAAAAAAGGCATACTGCGCGGATTACATTATCAAACAGAGAATACACAAGGCAAACTAGTCCGTGTTGTCAGCGGAGAGGTATTCGATGTCGCTGTCGATATTCGTGAAAAATCTGCTTCTTTTGGTATGTGGGTTGGGGTACTGCTCTCAGCTGAAAACAAACGCCAATTGTGGGTGCCTGAAGGTTTTGCACATGGCTTCTACGTGACAAGTGAAGAAGCAGAGTTTGTGTATAAGTGTACAGATTACTACAACCCACAGGCTGAGCATTCAATTCTCTGGAATGATCCTGACATTAATATTGCATGGCCAATTAAAGATAATTTGACCATCTTGTCAGCAAAAGACCAGATCGGTAAAAAACTCAAAGATAGCATCTTACTGTAAGTCATAAACTGCATGAAAAAATATCTATTCGAGCTATTCTATAATAGAACATTAATTTATCAGATGACGAAACGTGACATACTGAGCCGCTACAAAGGCTCAGTAATGGGCATGGGATGGTCTTTTTTTACCCCGCTCTTGATGTTAGCTATCTATACGTTTGTGTTTTCTGTCGTTTTTAAAGCTAAATGGGGCGTTAGCGAAGATGGGAATAAGGCTTCTTTTGCCGTGATTCTTTTTTCAGGGATGGTTGTCTTTAATATCTTCGCTGAGTGTTTTAACCGTTCCGTGACCTTAATTACCAGTAATGCAAACTATGTCAATAAGATAGTTTTTCCTCTTTCGATATTACCAGTAACCGTCTTACTGAGTAGTTTGTTTCATGCTTTTGTTAGTTTGATTATCCTGATTGTTGCCAGTATCGTATTAATGAATCAGGTGCATTTGACGTTACTATTGCTACCTGTAGTATGGCTCCCGTATTTTATTGCATTAGTAGGGATGATGTTAATTTTATCCTCTATAGGCGTTTATTTGCGTGACCTTGCGCAGATTACGGGAGTTTTAACAACAATACTGATGTTCACTTCCCCATTGTTTTTCCCTCGCACAGCGTTACCAGAATCTTTACAGCCTATACTGATGCTTAACCCGTTAGCCTATTTTATCGAAGCAACCAGGGATGTCATTATTTGGGGCAAAACACCAGGAATATTAGCGGTGGCTGTATCCTATGGTGGCTCATTAATAGCCCTTGCTGTGGGACATTATTGTTTCGAGAAGCTAAAAAAAGGGTTTGCTGATGTCATCTAATGTAACAGTTGAAGTTAACGGCGTTAGTAAGTGCTATTTTATCTATGATAATCCAAAGTACAGACTCATTGGTCCGATAGTCAATAGATTGAGGAAGATGTGCGGTCTGCAGGTAAAAAAATACCACAAAGAGCACTGGGCACTGAAAGATCTCAATTTCAAAATAGAGCGTGGGGATTCTGTAGGTGTTGTGGGGAAAAATGGTGCCGGAAAATCAACGCTTTTACAGATGCTTACAGGCACGCTTTCACCTACATCCGGAAGTATTCAGGTTAATGGTCGCGTAGCTGCCCTGCTGGAACTTGGTGCAGGATTTAACCCTGAGTTTACTGGACGTGAAAATATTTTCATGAATGCCAGTATTCTTGGGTTAACGAAAGACGAAATCAATGCGACCTATGATGATATCGTCAGTTTTGCCGATATCGGCGACTTTATTAACCAACCAGTCAAAACTTACTCCTCAGGTATGTATGTGCGACTGGCTTTCGCCGTTGCTGCCAATATCCAGCCAGATATCCTTATTATTGATGAGGCTCTGGCAGTAGGGGATATAAGATTTCAATTGAAATGCCTAAAGCATATGAATGCTTTGAAGGATAAAGGAACAACAATACTATTTGTTTCTCATTCACCAGAACAAGTAAAAAGGTTTTGCAATAAGGCTATCTGGATTGATGGCGGCGCGATACGGGCCTCCGGATCAGCAAATGATGTATGCGATCGGTACAATGATTTTATGTATCAGATCCAGCATGCTGACACTGGAAGCAATGACACCCGACAGCAAAAACCTGGAGCACCTGCCAGAATAATTTCTACCAAGATCGATACAAACTATCTGAAGACAGGGGAGCATTTGTCATTAACGATTGAGTATCAGGTCAATGATCAGGTCGTTGATGGTTTAATGGTAGGCGCTGCATTATATTCCTCAGAAAGAAAATATTTGTATGGGGTTAATACGGGGCTCGATAATTACCAAATAGAAAATAAAAAAGGGATTTATACAGTAGAGTATAAAATTCCTGCATTGCCATTGCTGCCAGGATCATACAGCTTTGATGTCGGGCTCATGGGTGATAGAAGTTTGATTGGTTTTGATTATATTACCGACGCAGAGAAATTCACGGTTTACAATGACTATGAAGGTGAAGGTATATTTCGTATCGAGCATGAATGGTTACAATCCCCAATAGATAAATGAGATTGAAATGACTGATAATCATAAATATAGCCGAGAGCAACTAGGAAACAGTGAAGATTCATTATTTGTCGTGTCCTCATTTATCGACAATAATTCAGAAGTTTTGGATGTCGGATGCTATGAAGGTGCATTAGGGAAATTCCTGATTTCTGAAAAAGGCTGTACTGTTGATGGGATTGAATACGAAGACGATGCAGCAGTTATTGCACGAGAGCACTATCGTGATGTCAAAGTAGCAGACCTCAATAACTATAATGTATTTTCTAACATTACGAATAAATACGATTTTATCATCTTTGCTGATGTACTTGAACATTTATACGATCCAGCAACAGTATTAAAAAATTCGCTTGAGTGCTTGAAAGATGAAGGGAAGGTAATAATATCGGTACCGAACGTCGGCTATCAAGGTGTGATTGCAGAGCTTTCGAATGGAGAGTTTAACTATCGACAGACTGGCATTTTAGACAAAACACATCTTCGTTTTTTTACGCGTAAAAGTCTTAAGCACCTGATCACCGAAGCCGGTCTTTCTGCTAATATAATTCGAGATATTAATCTCATCAACAACGATTCAGAATTTTCTAGTAATGTAACAGTCGACAATGCTAAACGACTCAATAAGCTGATCGGTCATTTTCCTGATGTTAATGCGTATCAATTTGTCGCACAATGCTCTTTTTCTAAGGCTAAAAACAAAACAGTTGAAAATAAAAGTGCAGTACAAACCAGCAATCAATTTAAATTTAAAGCTAAGCTTTATTGGCGCGATGAGCTAAGTACATATACTCCAGATGACTGTGTTGTAAAGCTAATTCCATACAATGATCAAAAAATAACAATTAGTTTGGATCTACCTAAAAACAAGCAATTTGATGAGATAAGAATTGATTTGTGTGAAGAGCCAATGTTCTGCTATCTCTACAATGTTACAATTAAATCTCAGAGTGATGAAATTCTTCATATTGTACCGCTAGCAGAACTACATACACTGGATGAAAATAATAAAATATTTTTACTCAATGAAAACAAAGCTGCGGTCTATTGCACCCATAATGATCCAGCATTTATATTTAAATTGGATAGCAAGAAGTTTGAAGCTGTCAGTGGTAAAGTTGATATCAGCATTGATGTTCTTAGCCGATCGTCTGATATATCAAATGTTGTTTATGACCTTATTCAGTCACAACAACAATTACTTTCCTCTACTTCATGGACAGTGACGAAGCCTTTGCGTTTTGGCGTCCGTCAAGTCAGGAAAGTAAAGAATTTAGCAATCAATATACTCGGTCGGCTAAAAGGTAATAACCTCCGTAAAATACCAACTCAACTTTTGCGCTCTATAAAAAATGAAGGTTTCGTAGTTACGTTACGCAAAATTCAGGTCAGGTTGAAGGGGGTTGGAAATAGTAAAAATGAGTTGTCATATGAAGACTTTATTAAAGTAGAGAATAAAAAGAATGAAGTCGAAATAAATAGGATAGCTAAAGCATTGAATAAGGATAATAGTCCGCTTATTTCAATTTTGCTTCCTGTTTATAAAAGTGACTTGAAGTTTCTTCAAGAATGTATTGATTCCGTTTATGCTCAGAGCTACTCGAATTGGGAGTTGTGCATTTGTGACGATGCGTCTAATTCATCAGCATTGACCGAGCTACTGAATAAATATTCGGTTGATAGCAGGGTTAAGGTAGTTTGTAATTCGATAAATAGCCATATTTCCCATACCACGAATGAGGCACTAGCCCTTGCGACGGGAAGCTATATTGTTTTACTCGATCATGATGATTTGTTGCACGTAAATGCTTTACACTATTTGGCCAATGCAATTAATGAAGGGAATCATCCAGACATTATTTACACAGATGAGGATCACGTTACAGTAAATGGTGAGCGCAAGGCACCATTCCTGAAACCTGACTGGTCGCCTGCATTGTTGTATAGTCAAAACTATATCGGACATATAACCTGCATCTCTCGAGAGCTAATGAATCACATTGGTGGTTTCACGCTTGGTCTGGAAGGTGCTCAGGACTATGATCTGGTCTTACGAGCAAGCCTGGTCGCTAAAAATATTGTACACATACCACGTGTTCTCTATCACTGGCGTGAACATCCGCAATCAACTGCCGCCAACGCTGCCGCGAAGCCTTATGCCCACGATGCTGGGAAAATTGCATTAACAAATTATCTTAAATCAGCCTACCCAGATAATTTTGTTGAAGTTCTGGATGGCGAAAATTTATTTACATATGAACCAAAGTTTCATATAAGCCCTGAAACAAAAATATCATTAATTATACCAATTAGAGATAAAATCAGTCTGCTTGCCGATCTCATGGAGAGTATTGATTCTAAATCTAATTGGGAAAACTACGAAATTATTATCATTGATAATGGTTCTGTAGAAGAGCCTACATTACAGTTCCTCGATGGGGTTGCATCTCGACAGAATTGCAAAGTCATACGTGACGATGTGCCTTTCAACTGGTCGAAATTAAATAATCATGGTGCGGCTCATGCTACTGGTGATGTTTTTATTTTCCTGAATAATGATACGCTCGTCATTACCCCTGAATGGATGGAAAACATGGCATCATGGGCGTTGTTACCTGATGTCGCTGTCGTTGGGCCACAATTGTTGTATGAAGATGGTACTATCCAACATGCGGGCGTTGTGGTTGGGCTGTTTGGCTGGGCGGAACACGTGTTTAAAGGTCAAAGCAATGCACATCATGTAGGGCCATTTGTCTCACCAGCTATAAATAGAAATGTGTTAGCGTTAACTGGTGCCTGTCATGCTATTTCGCGTGAAAAATTCAAAAGACTTGGCGAATATGATGAAGAGTTTGAAATTTGCGGTAGTGATATTGAAATCTGCATTAGGGCTCACAAACTAGGCTACCAAAATATTTACCTGGCTGAGACGAAATTGTTCCATTTAGAGTCTAAAAGTCGTAGTAGTTTTGTACCAGAATGTGACTTTGAAAGATCTAAAATAAAATATGAGCCTTACAGAACTGAGTGTACAGATCCATTTTATAATACCAACCTGGATAGATTTAATAATAAGCCAACGTTTAAATTATGATTAATTTTATTTTAAAAAAAATGCTATCTAATCGAGTTATTTATAGCATGGCAAAAAATGCGTATGAATCATGTAAAACTTCGGGAAACAATTCGGTAAATTATGATATTCCAGAAATAACACCGTTTGAATTTGTCAAAAGCAATATTCCTAATAGTCGTATCAATCTGCTCATACCTGCACTGTCGGAAAAGCATGTTTTTGGCGGTATTGCGACTGCACTACGCTTTTTCGATACGATAAGAAAAGATTTCCCACAGTCTCGTATTATTGTGACTGATGAAGTTAACGTGGAACTTAAATCGGGGCAATTTTATTCCGACTGGAAATTATCTGATCTCGCAAGTGATGATTGCGCTGGAAACTGCATTGTCGTAGCTGGTAACAGGGCAGGAGCAACACTGAAGGTTTCTGAGGGCGATTACTTTGTCTCGACTGCATGGTGGACTGCATATAACACTTTCAAAGCGCTTGAGTGGCAACATTCAACATTTGGTGTGATGGACAGAAAATCAATCTACTTTATTCAGGACTATGAACCAGGGTTTTATGCGTGGTCATCACGCTTTGCACTTGCAGACTCTACATATGCACATCCGGACAAAACTATTCCTGTATTTAACACTGAACTGCTAAAGGACTTTTTCGTTAATAACAATTATGACTTTAGTGAATATTATTTCTTTGAGCCACGAATAAACCCAGTATTATCAGCAGCAAGAGAAAATGCAAAAGCGCTCGTAAAAGAAAGAAAAATTCTCGTGTATGGCCGACCGGGTGTTGAACGCAATTTATTTAATATTGTGGTATTGGCTCTACAGGAATGGGCAAAAGGTTACGATAGGGCAGGTCAGTGGAGTGTCGTTTCCGCGGGCGAGAGTCATGCAGATATTCAGCTCACCGAGGGAGTGAAAATGACATCTCTGGGCAAACTAACTCTTGACCAATATATTCATCAGCTCTCTACATCTTCCGTGGGGTTATCGCTGATGTTGTCTCCGCATCCAAGTTATCCTCCATTAGAAATGGCAAGTTTTGGCGTTAAGGTTGTAAGCAACACATATGCCAACAAACGTCTTTCAGACAGAAGTAAGAATATAGTTGAACCAGAAAATTTCACACCAGAATCTATAGCGCAACAGCTGATTTTGCTATGTGAGCAGTATGAAAATGATCTTCCAGTGGTTTTTGAAGATAATTTATTCTCAAACAATACTGAGTTTGCTTTCGCTGACACTATCGTCAAACAAGTACTGGGACACTAGAATGAATCTCAACAATAAAATAATTCTTTTTATCCCCTGCTATAATTGTCAGGAGCAAATTGGAAGGGTCCTGAAGAGTTTAAAAGAAAACAATAATTATGAAAAATTTCATGAAATCTTGGTAATTGATAATAGAAGTACAGATCATACTGTGGCTAAAGCGATCGAAAGCGTTCAGTCCCTGGAATTACACAATGTTTCTGTTTTCACAAACAGTCGTAATGTAGGGCTCGGAGGCACACACAAGATAGCTTTCCGACATGCGCAACATGTGAAAGCAACGCATATTGCAGTTTTACATGGTGATGATCAGGGAAATATTGATGATTTGATTGCCATAATTAATGGTCAATACATAAATGACTATGACTGCTGTTTGGGAAGTCGGTTCAGTCATGATTCACGTCTTAAGGGTTATGCAAAGTTTAGAATCTTTGGGAATTATATTTTTAACTTGATCTATACCCTCTGCTCATTCCATATGGTCAAAGATCTTGGTGCGGGATTGAATATTTAAAAGGTCTCAGCAATATCAGATAAAACAATAGAACAGTTTTCTAATGATCTAACTTTCAACTGTTTTATGTTATTGTATTCTATAAGTAAAAAACAAAAAATTAAATATTTCTCTGTTGAATGGCGAGAAGACGATCAAATATCAAATGTGAAATTATTCTCCCAAGCCACTCGAACTCTAAAAATTGCTCTGAATTATCTTTTTAAAGGTATTAGTGGCCTTGTGGCAATTGGCAATAACAATATCAATTTTGATAATGTTTATTTGGAAGAAAAATTCAAATGGAACAACAAAAATGATTAATTTAGTAATTCCAATGGCTGGGAGAGGGAGTCGTTTTTCCAGGCAAGGGTATACGTTACCTAAACCTTTAGTGGAATTGAATGGCAAACCATTTTTCTGGTGGGCTATAGAGTCAGTAAAAAGAGCGACTGAAGTCAGCGAAATAATCTGTGTTGTCTTAAAAGAACATGTCGTAGAACATAATATTGTTACGCAAATAAGCCATTTTTTCCCCGAAGCAAAGTTTGTGATTTTAGATGATGTAACAGATGGTGCACTCGATACTGCAATGTGTGGTTTACAGCTCATTGATAATGACCTGCCTGTTATCTTTAATGATTGTGACCAAGCTTTTGAAATTAAAAACTTAGGGCATTACATAAAGGATATGGTGCCTAATTCCGATGTGATGGCATATTTATGTAATTTTGAGTCCGATTCGCCGGCGTATTCATATGCTCTTTATAAAAATGAGATATTAATTAAAACTGCCGAAAAAAAGGTTATCAGTAATTTTGCGATCTCTGGAGCATATATTTTTGCAAATAAAAATGTGCTCATTGAGAATTATCAGCTGTACAAAAGATCATGTAATTATAATGAACTTTTTATTAGTGGGATTTATAATATTCTTTGCGACAAAGGGTGCATTGTTAAAGGCATTTTGTTAGATGCTCATCTATCCTTTGGAACGCCTGAAGAATTAAAAGAAGCCGAAAATAAAAAAATATTTGATACGTGGCTCTACAAAAAGGACTAAATAATGATGGCTGTTTCTTATTTCCTTGGTGCCGTATTTTTTCTGATCTTAGGGCATTCTATTCGTGTTAAGCGTTGGAATAATCTATTGCCTGGTCGGGATGACTCTACACGTAGTATACAATTTACATCACTTTCGTTGGGATATGTAGTTAACTTTTTTGTACCATTCCGTCTTGGTGAGGTTGTTAGAGCTGGCGTTTTTTCATACTTGGGTAAACAAAGCTTTGCTCTTTCATTTGCATCTGTAATATTCGAGCGCGTTTTTGACCTCTTGGTTTGGGGCGCAATATTGATTTGGTTTATTTCGAGTGAGAATCCGGAATATAACATTTCCGAATCACTATTTATAATCGTCGGTGTTGTTTTATTTTTTGTACTATGTTCTCTAATCGGTACCAATAAAAGTATAAAAAAGGTGCTTAATAGTATTACAGGTATCTTTAATGATGAAATATCATATTCTTTACGTCATTTTTTCTGGTGCCTCAATGAAGTTTACATTTGTTTTAGGAAGAATTTAAACTGTTATATTATAAACAGTGCTCTGATGTGGGTTTCTTATTTGATTAGTTATAACTTGATAGCTAAATCTACAGGAGCTTCACCGGAAATACTTATTTATTCCTTGTTTGATTCTCCACTTAACTCTACATTTAAATTATTACAAAACACCTTTTCCTCTGAGATGTTTGCAAGCATGACACTGTTTTTCCTTAGCCCAGTGTTATTCATTTTTGCTTACTATTTGATTAAGAACAAATACAGCTTTGAGCCTGTGAAAGTTCTTCGTTGGTTTGAGTTTAATAACGATACTTTACCAAATAAACGAGATTTATTCTCTACTGAAGAACAATATAAGCTTTTCTTAGCCCGTAATTTTAGAAATGATGTTGATCTTATCTCTGAATTTTACAAGAGAGGGATGGGTAACGATGTCATATTGTATCGTATTTTCCATGGTGGTTCTGATGCCTTGACTGCGCTGATCTCTTCGGATAACAGCATGTATGTTCGGAAATTTGCCTCAGATTTAGGTACTAAAAAATTACAAGAACAAAAAAAATGGCTATGTAAATATTCAAGTGAATTAGTATTAGCTAGTGTTGTCAGAGATCATGAGTTGAATGGCAATTATATTTATGACATGCCATACAGTCATACCTCTATCGACTTTTATGAGTTTATACATTCTGCATCCCTGGATGCGTCATGGGCGCATCTTGTCGATGTGCTCAATTCAGTTAAAAACTTCCATGCGCGAATGAGTACAGGTGTTGCAGAGGATTCGATGATTGAGAGTTATCTTTCTACAAAGATGGTTGATAACTTTAATAAGATTAAAACATTGTCTCCTATTTTCTCTGATACAGCTCAAGTTGTTATTAATGGTAAAAAAATAGATCTGGATGAGATTTCTAACTGGATAAATGATCCCTCTAGAACTCAGGATTTTAAATTTAAAGAAGTATCTATAATACATGGTGACCTTACAATTGAGAATATCATTATTGATAAAAACCATGAGAATGGCTGGTTTATTATCGATCCTAATGTAGGTAATTTCTTTGAATCTCCGCTACTTGATTACGCAAAACTTATGCAGTCACTGCATTTGGGGTATGAATCACTAAATCGCTCGATCAATTGCCATTTTGAAAATGGCGAAATAAAAGTCAGTATTTTTAGATCATCGCAGTACGCGGCCATTTATGAGAAATACAAACAATGGATTATTAATGAATTTGGACAGGATTTCCTAAAAGAAGTATTACTGCACGAAATTATCCATTACACACGACTGGTTCCTTACAAATTCAGAAAAGACAAAGCGACGGGAAATGCATTTACTGCCTGCATGTTGCTCATCATTAATGAGTATCTTGAACTAGAGAATAAGCAATGATCGAAGCGATCTTAAGTGACATGGATGGGACATTGATTGACACCGAAGTTGCTAATGCTTCTGCATATTGTGAAGCAATCAGTCAATATGGTGTAAAGATAGCCATTGATGATTTTTATAAGCTTTATAACGGAATGTCCTGGAAAGTTTTTTTGCCTATAATATTGCCGAACGCTAGTCACGGAGAGCATAAAGCGATAGCAGAACTCAAAAAAAATCTGTACTCGACATTTTTCTCTAAAACAAAAATTTATCCGGGCGTATTGGATTTTCTTACTCACTCGAAACAATTTACGCCTGTAGGGTTAGTTACAACTGCATCCAGGCAAGCCGTTCAAGAGCTACTTCATTATCATAATCTTGATAAATTTTTTGATGTTGTGATCAGTGGGGATGATGTTAAAAATGCCAAACCACATGCTGAACCTTATCTCATTGCTGCCAATGCATTAGGCGTTAATATTAGAAACTGCATTGTTCTGGAAGATTCACAAGTGGGCATTGATTCTGCTACATCCGCAAAGGCTAATGTTTTTATCGTAAAGCATGAAAAGTAAATCCTTCAATTTTATTATTATTTCTGGCTGTGGGTGGTTAATTGACCTGGGTACTATAACCCTTCTTGTTAATTTCAACATAGAACCACTTATTGCTAATCTGTGCAGTGCTTCCCTGGCTGTCACTTTTGTTTATTGGATTTCGAGGGTGGTTGTATTCGATAAGCGAATTGATCGAAAAGCAGTACACGGTTATGCAGCATACTATGGCTATAGTTTAATAGTTATTGCTTTATTTTCCATGCTCATACAGTGCTTAACTCATCTGTTGTATACAAACGCAAGTGATCTAATCACCTTCACTGCATCGGCATTTATCGTCAAGATAATTGTTACCCCATTTAATCTTTATGTGAATTTTGTAGTTTCAAAATATATTGTTGGAAAAACATAATGTCTACAGCAATAAGAATACTCAGAACATATCAAAAACCTTTATTACTTCTGATATCATTGGTTGTGTTGTTTATTCTCTTTTCATTAAGGAATCTCGATCCTATTCTTTATCCAACGGTTTATGCAGAAGATGGGCCGTGGACAGCAAAAGTGATTGACTCCGGTTTATGGAACGCAGCATTCCACACTCGAGTGTTTCCAATCCTCGGGTTTGTTCTTTTTTATAAAAGTGCATTGATATTATTGGATGTTTTTTTCCATGGTAACCTTTTTTATCTCCCGCTAGTCTATTTCTTTTTGTCCAACCTTTTTTTCTCTATTTGTGTGATAAGTACTTATTTCGCATTTAGAAATGCAGTATCTACTAACTCTCTTATTTGCTTATTGCTGATTATCATTTTGATGCCCGTTGGGGGAGATGGGAATGAAATTTACGGTCGTATTCTTAATCTAGGTTTCATTTTTCCTGTATTACAAGCTGTGCTTTTAAGCGCAGTGCTACTCAACAAACAGTCTGTCCCATTGGCATTTATTGCACTATTGTTATCCTTGGTATCTTGTCTGACACTACCTGTTGGCGTAGGTTTTCAGCTGATTTTCGTAGTCATAACCACTTATTTGGGTTATAAAAACAAGTCAAAATATTTTTATTCTCTTGCAGCAATCAGTTTTTTAATTATTCTCTTTAGTTTATTAATGATCTCTGGCAGTGCAATGCATGACAGTGGTGGTGCCGATTTCCCAGTTAAGGGATCTGCATTCATTGAGTTTTCTCTCGCTCGCGTATTGCTCTATCCTCTGCTGTTTAGCATCTACACATCCTTAAATGACATAACGGTTGTTTGTGTTTTTGTGTGTGTAGTTGCAGTTATTATTTTTGGAATAAAAAGATTTTATCAAAATGGTAAAATTATAATTAACCAAAAGCTTTTTGCTGTTGTTTTCATTTACGCCTCGTTTGGTATCTATTATCTTTCATTAATCGTCATGCGTCGGGGCTTAAGTGCTTTGTTTGGAGAGTACACAACAACTTTCCCTGACCGGTACTTCCTTGGTGTAAACATACTTTTTGCAATTGCACTAATATTTCTGCTTGATAGAACAATCTTCTCCAGACTTATTAATTTTCTTCTGGTAGTTCCTATGTTGTTCTCTGTCAGTTCTATCTTTGAATTAGGTCATCCAGCGACAAAAGTTTCGAATTCGTCTTTATGGACGGAAGAATATTGTAATAACATACTGTCTAATTCAGAGCACACTGGTGGCTTGTTCATCAATATTCCACCCGAGAATTGGCATGTTTATTCTGCAAAATATCATGTCAACGAACAGCAGCGGCAGAACATTCAGCAGAGATGTGAAAAGTCCAGTTTGTATGACTTCGCTCTTTTGCAACGGTTCCAACAACCAATTCTTGTTCAACGTAATGCTACTCAGAATATGGCAACACTACCTTCCATGAGTATAGCGGAAGCCCACAGCGTGGACATTAATCCAGTTCAGGGGGGTTTTGGCATAAAAGTCACAGGCGATGACCCGTATATTGTACTTATTTCATCCGAAGAACTTCGCAGATCTTCACATTTCATGTTTCATTTTTCTATTCAAACAGCAACTCCTGCGGTACTACAAGCTTACTATCTATTGAAAGGAACAGACGGTTATTCAGAGGAAAATAGCATACACTTCCGTATTGAGGCAGGGCAAAACTTGCTCTATCTAACTCCAAATATGGATGTCTCAAAGGACAGGATTAGAATAGACCTACCTGATGGAAGCCGAGACGAATTTATCTTCTCGGGTTTGCTACGCGATTTAGTTAACTAAGTTTACCAGCTATGATTTCTGCCATTATTGTTACATATTATCCTAGCCAGGAGAGTTTATCAGCCCTGCTTATGGCACTGTCCAGCCAGGTTGATAATGTCTTTGTCATTGATAACACACCAGTTGAATCTGTTATTTCATCACCGGTATTGCTTACGAATGTGATTTTCCATCCCCTTGGTCGAAATGTTGGCATTGCACAGGCACAAAACATTGGAATCAGCATGGCGAAAAGTCATGGTGCCAAAGATGTTATCCTTTTTGATCAGGACTCAATTCCATCGCATCAATTAGTTGAGGCCCTGTATGCAGCTCGGGATTGCGCTGTCAAAGACGGAGTCAATGTGGCGGCAGTGGGACCTGTTCATTTCGATCTTGATTCAGGATTACCATCGCGTTTTGTTTCAGCTCAGAGATTCACGGTGAAGCTAGTTAGTCCAGATTTTAAATCTTCCTATTTTATGACGGATTTTATTATTGCTTCGGGCTCTTTGATAGACCTGAATGTGTTGGATAAAGTCGGGACTATGGAGGACAAACTTTTTATCGATTGTGTAGATATTGAATGGGGGTATCGCGCGCAGGCAAAAGGACTGGTTTGCATTGTGGCCCAAAATGCTAAAATGGATCATAAGATCGGTGATAAGCCACTGATTTTATTCGGCCGACAAATTACCACTCATTCGCCCATAAGACACTATTATTTTTTCCGCAACGTGATGTTGTTACTTAGAAGAAGTTATATGCCTAGCGGTTGGAAAATAAATGTTACGTTAAAATCAGTTGTTCAAGCAGTTATCTTTACGTTGTTCCTTGCACCAAGGCACTTGCATTTTAAATACATTAGCAAAGGATTTATCGATGGAATCCTGGGACGTACAGGCCCCTATGAAAGATAAAGTGTTATTATATGTTGTTAATGCGGATTGGTACTTCAAATTGCACTGGCTCAATCGCGCCACTGCTAATATTGCTAATGGTTATAAAGTCGTCCTTATTTCCTGCTTCGATACTCCAGGCGTGAGTGATGAATTAGAAAGTCATGGCATTGAATGTCACAACATAAAAATCTCACGCAGTGGAATCAATCCTTTTTTTGAGTTAGTTACTCTTTATTCTCTCTTAAAACTTGCCCGTAAAATTAATCCAGATATTATTCATTCAATTACGGTGAAGCCTAATATTTATTCTGGCATTATTGGTCGCATCATCCGCCGTCCCGTGGTGAAAAGTGTTACAGGGCTAGGTGTTATTTTTTCAAACCAATCCTTTTTCTTTAAAAGCATTCGTCCTGTAGTAACCAGTTTATATAAAGCAGCTGGTTCATCTCGGCATGGGGCATTTGTTTTCGAAAACAACCATGACTTAATGTTTTTTAAAGAAAACAACATCACTGATTCCCAAAGTCTTTATTTTGTAGAAGGCGCTGGTGTCGATCCTAAGCGTTTTTTTAGACAATATAAAGCTTTTAAAAATGATAAGAAAAATATTCTATTTGCTGCAAGGTTATTAAAGGATAAAGGATTAGATACCCTGCTCAATGCATTAGATGAGCTATATATAGAACGTAATGATTTCGTTCTGAATATTGCAGGGATCTATGATACTGGTGCACGTAATGCGTACACACCTGATGAAATAGAAGAAATTAAAAAAAGAGAGTATGTTCGTTGGTTAGGTCACCGAACTGATATGGAAAATGTATTAGGAGATTCGGACCTGGTTGTATTACCTACCCGCTATGGCGAGGGAATACCGCGGATTTTGATTGAAGCTGCTTTCTGCGGTGTACCCGTGGTGACCACTAATATCCAGGGCTGTAATGAGTTTGTGGAAAACAACGTTAATGGTTATCTCATAAAACCGGGTGACTACGCTGAGTTAAAAAGTACGATTGCTCATGTTTTTGATAACTGCGATGAAGCATTACTTTTTGCAGAAAGGCTTTATGACAAAGTTCACCTCGATTACTCTGATCAGGCAATTATAAATAAGTTTTCAAATATCTATGATAAGCTACATCATGAAATAGATTTTTAATAAAAAGGCGAACTAATACTAAATATTAGTTCGCCTACCTCTTAATTAAAGGCTTGTGGGTTATTTATCACGAGTTCCTTACCAATATATCTTGAGCCATTAATATTTAAATGGTGCATGTCACGATACATTAATTTCCCATCTTTTATCATGCTACATCCTACCCCGTCACACAGATATTTCCTTTCTGACAGTAACGTAACATTTTCATTTTTTTCTGCTACCCTCTCAAGTGCGGATATGTAGCTATTTTTTTCCTTATCTGACTCTGATTGTGAGATGGTACAAGTACGCTCACCAATAGATAACCAACGTCGCCCCTTACATTTATCAGGCGTAAATGGGAAATCGGGGACATCATCGGTCAAGATAACTTTTTTTCCAGCGGATGTGAAAATTCTTGCTGTTTTTGCTATTTGCTCCTCTAGCGAAGAACCTTGAGGAACTTCACCGACGCGCCCATGCCAGTACATTGTGAGTACCACCGTTTTTATGTGCTTGTTTTTTAATATGGCTTCATAGAGACGTGTGAATTTATTATTTCCTGGGAAAGGTGAGCCATCTTCAATATAAAAAGCAATATTCTTGTTCGGAAGGCTTTCCGCCATCCCAATAAATAGATGCTCTGCATGGCTATCGCCCAGTAAAACGATATCGATATCATTACCTTCTTTTGATTGCATACAGCGTATGTAGTTACCCCACCTTAAGGCTGTAGCTGCGATATCAGACGGTGTGCATATTACGTATTTTGTCGCAATGAATTTGTGGAACTGGTCGTGGCCAATATCGCCAGGATAACCTTGTAGCTCCGCATTCTGGCGTTGTGGAAACCCATTGTTGAGATAGACAATTGCCCCTGATGATCCGGTCACCAAAAGAACGGATGCAAGGCCTACAACGCTGCGCCACGAATATGTTTTATTTCTGAAAGGTTTTTCAATGAAATAATACGTTAGTAACGAAAGAATAAAAGTAGCAGCAATTAAAATGAATTTTAAACTGATGGATGGTTCGCTCCCGCTTAGAATCCATGCATATGAAAGTAATGGCCAGTGCCAGAGGTACAGAGGATAGCTAATTAATCCTATAAAAACCATCATCCGTGAAGAGAGAAGCTTTTTAGATATTCTATTCTCTGGATGAGCAAAAATTAGCATGCATGTAGCGGCAGTCGGTATTAGTGCGTAAAATCCAGGAAAGTTTTTCTCTTGATCTATAAAAAATAGCCCTAAAGCCAGGAGAGTCAGGCTTGCTAATACTATGATCTCATCAAAAATATTTTTTTGTCTTATATATCCGACTTGGTTGTGTAGCCATGCAAGCATTGCACCTGCTAATAGCTCCCATGCTCGAGAATCTGGAGAATAGTAGGCAGCAGAAGGGTGCCCGCTTTTCAAGTACCAAAGATCAATTAAAAAAGAGACACTTCCAGCAAGTAAAAGCGTTACGCCGAGGCTCTTGTTATATTTTATGCATAAATAGATGATAAGCGGCCAGATTAAATAGAACTGCTCCTCAATCCCTAGACTCCATAGATGAAGCAGGGGTTTTGCAATACTAGCATTGTCAAAATAATTTGCTTCAGAAAGCAATGTTAAGTTTTGAACGAATATAGTGCTAGCAGCTACGTGTTTTCCTAGCTGCCTGTATTCGTCTGATAATAATGCGAACCATCCAAAAGCCAGGCATGAAATTAGAGTAATTGACAATGCAGGGAAAATTCTTTTTATTCTACGAGCGTAAAAATCAAGTATGCTTAATGATTGTTTTTTATTTTTGTATAATATAATCGATGTGATCAGATAGCCTGATATGACAAAAAATACATCGACGCCGATGAATCCACCGGGAATAATTTGCGGGAAGAAATGATAAAGTAGAACTGAACTAACTGCGATAGCGCGTATACCGTCAATATCAGAACGGTAACGTATTGTGTCATCTGATGAGTTGTGCAAAGACATGTATTTAGCTTTAAAGTTATAATGTAGTCAAGATGCTACTATAGCAAAAAAACATTCTCAATTTTTTGAAGTCCCGTTTATCACTACATTTTGTAAGCATCTTTCTTTGCTAACTCTTTGTGCTTTCTCTACATCACACTCTCGTTCATTCTGTTTTTTTAGGCTAACATACTGTTCACTTACAACCCGCTGGGGCCTTTGCCAGCTGGGTAACCACACCTGACAGGAGTATGTAATGTCCAAACAGCAGATCGGCGTTGTTGGTATGGCCGTGATGGGGCGCAACCTGGCGCTGAACATCGAAAGCCGTGGCTATACCGTTTCCGTATTCAACCGCTCCCGTGAGAAGACTGAAGAAGTCGTCGCAGAGAACCCAGGCAAGAAGCTGGTTCCATACTACACCGTAAAAGAGTTTGTTGAGTCTCTCGAAACACCACGTCGTATCCTGTTAATGGTGCAAGCGGGCGCGGGCACTGATGCTGCTATCGACTCCCTGAAGCCTTATCTCGATAAAGGCGACATCATCATCGATGGCGGTAACACCTTCTTCCAGGACACCATTCGTCGTAATCGCGACCTGTCGGCTGAAGGCTTCAATTTCATCGGGACCGGTGTTTCCGGCGGTGAAGAGGGCGCATTGAAAGGCCCATCCATCATGCCTGGCGGTCAGAAAGACGCTTACGAGCTGGTTGCTCCAATCCTGACCAAAATTGCCGCAGTTGCTGAAGACGGTGAACCTTGCGTGACGTACATTGGGCCAGACGGTGCCGGTCACTACGTGAAAATGGTGCACAACGGGATCGAATACGGCGATATGCAGCTGATTGCGGAAGCTTATTCCCTGCTGAAGCACGGTCTGAATCTGTCTAACGAAGAGCTGGCTGAAACCTTCACCGAGTGGAACAAAGGCGAGCTGAGCAGCTACCTGATCGACATCACCAAAGATATCTTCACCAAAAAAGATGAAGAGGGCAAATACCTGGTTGACGTCATTCTGGACGAAGCCGCCAACAAAGGTACCGGCAAATGGACCAGCCAGAGCTCCCTGGATCTCGGTGAGCCGCTGTCCCTGATCACTGAATCCGTATTCGCACGCTATATCTCTTCTCTGAAAGAGCAGCGTGTAGCGGCGTCTAAAGTGTTAAGTGGCCCGCAGGCTAAACCGTTCTCCGGTGACAAAGCCGAGTTCAGCGAGAAAGTTCGTCGCGCGCTGTACCTGGGTAAAATCGTTTCTTATGCTCAGGGCTTCTCCCAGCTGCGTGCCGCATCTGAAGAGAACAACTGGGATCTGAACTACGGCGAAATCGCGAAAATTTTCCGTGCGGGTTGCATCATTCGTGCCCAGTTCCTGCAGAAAATCACTGATGCCTATGCTGAGACCCCGGCTATCGCAAACCTGCTGCTGGCGCCTTACTTCAAGAAAATTGCCGACGGTTACCAGCAGGCTCTGCGCGATGTGATTTCTTACGCGGTGCAGAACGGTATCCCAACCCCAACCTTCTCTGCGGCGATTGCCTACTACGACAGCTACCGTGCAGCCGTGCTGCCGGCTAACCTGATCCAGGCTCAGCGTGACTACTTCGGGGCGCATACCTATAAGCGTACCGATAAAGAAGGTGTGTTCCACACCGAGTGGCTTGACTGATAGCCAGCCCACAGTAAACAAAAGGCCGCATTAGCGGCCTTTTTTGCATCAGTTCCCGGGCTTATTTATGCCGGGCCCGTAAATTCTCAATCACCGTGCTTAAGTCCAGATCCTGATCCTGCAGCAGTACCAGCAGGTGATACATCAGGTCAGAGGCTTCGTTGGTCAGCTCGTGACGATCGTTCACGGTTGCCGCCAGCGCGGTTTCCACGCCTTCTTCACCCACTTTCTGCGCAATACGCTTGGTGCCGCTGGCGTACAGTTTGGCGGTGTAGGAGCTTGCCGGATCGGCGGTTTTACGTGAGGCCAGCAGTTGCTCAAGCTCAAACAGGAAATGCCAGTCGTGGTGCGCTTCGCCGAAGCAGCTCGAGGTGCCGAGGTGGCAGGTCGGGCCGATGGGGTTTACCAGCACCAGTAGCGTGTCGTTATCGCAGTCTGGGGCAATACGCACTACGTTCAGGAAATGGCCTGACGTTTCCCCTTTAGTCCACAGGCGCTGTTTGGTGCGCGAGAAGAAGGTCACTTTGCCGCTTTCCAGCGTTTTAGCCAACGCGTCCTGGTTCATATAGCCGAGCATCAGGACTTCGCCAGACACCGCGTGCTGAACGATGACCGGCATCAGGCCATCGGTTTTTTCCCAGTCCAGCTGGGCTAGCTGTTGTTCTGTTAACACACTCGAATCTCCACGCCTTGCTGAACCAGAAATGCTTTCAGTTCACCAATATTGATAATTTGCTTATGGAACACGGAAGCCGCCAGGGCGCCGTCCACGTCCGCATCGCGAAAGGCCTCGTGGAAGTGTTCCATGGTGCCCGCACCGCCGGAGGCGATAAGCGGCACGCGGCAGACTTCACGCACTTTCTTCAGCTGGGCCAGGTCGTAGCCGTTACGAACGCCATCCTGGTTCATCATATTCAGGACAATTTCCCCGGCGCCGCGCTTCTGCACTTCCTGCACCCAGTCCAGGGTTTCCCACTTTGTGACGCGGGTGCGGCTTTCATCGCCGGTGTACTGATTTACGTGGTATTTGCCGGTTTCAGCATCAAACCAGGTGTCAATGCCGACCACGATGCACTGCACGCCAAAGCGATCCGCCAGACGCGTGATAAGCTCAGGCTCGGCCAGGGCAGGGGAGTTAATGGAAATTTTATCCGCCCCGAACGACAGGATCTGCGCGGCATCCTCAACGGATTTAATCCCGCCCGCCACGCAGAAAGGAATATCGATCACTTCCGCAACGCGGGTCACCCAGCTTTTATCCACCACGCGGCCATCGCTCGAGGCGGTGATATCGTAAAACACCAGTTCGTCAGCGCCTTCCTGGGCGTAGCGTTGGGCCAGCGGCACGATGTCGCCGATGATTTCGTGATTGCGGAACTGCACGCCTTTCACCACCTGGCCGTCACGCACGTCCAGGCAAGGGATTATCCGTTTTGCCAGCATGAAATCGCCTCCTTCACGTTAAATTTACCTTCCAGAAGCGCACGTCCAACAATCACGCCCTTCACGCCGCTGCCGCGCAGGGCGGCAATATCATCCAGCCCGCCAATGCCGCCGGAAGCCTGAAATGCTACCTGCGGGAAGCGCGCACACACTTCCTGATACAGTTCCACGTTTGAACCTGCCAGCGTGCCGTCGCGGGAAATGTCGGTGCACAGTACATGTTTCAGGCCAAACGGCAGGAACTGCTCCACAAGCTGTTCCAGAGTGGTGCCGGAGGTTTCCTGCCAGCCGCTGACGGCCACCTGCTTGTTTCCCTCGGCATCAATGCGCACGTCCAGCGCCAGCACCAAAGCATCGGCACCAAAACGTTTAAACCAGCCCTTTACCAGCTCAGGGGATTTCACCGCGGTAGAGCCGACAACAACGCGAGCTGCACCCGCGTCCAGCAGGGCTTCAACATCTTGCTCTGTACGCACGCCGCCGCCAACCTGAACCGGCACGCTCACGCCTGCCAGCAGCTTTTGCAGCAGAGGAATTTGCCGGGCAGCCGGATCTTTGGCCCCGGTCAGGTCCACGAGGTGCAGCACTTCTGCGCCCTGAGCCTGGTAATCCTGTAAACGCGGGAGCGGATCGCTGCCATAGTCACGCTGCTGGCCATAATCTCCCTGATGGAGACGTACCACTTTGCCGTCAATTAAATCAAGAGCCGGAATGATCATCGCCTACATCTCCAGAAAGTTTTTCAGCAGCTGAGCGCCAGCCGCACCGGAACGTTCGGGGTGGAACTGAACGCCCCAGAAATTATCTTTTTGCACCGCCGCGGTGAAGGCTTCCCCGTAGTTTGCCTGGGCGATAGTGTTTTCGCAGACCGGCATCGCGTAGCTGTGAACGAAATAGAAATACGCCCCGTCTTCAATGCCGCGGAACAGGCGATCGCCCGCCTTCGGGTAGACGCGGTTCCAGCCCATGTGCGGCAGCGGCAGGCCGAAATCTTTCATCTGCAACACCGGCTGGTCGATAATGCCCAGCATCTCAACGCCGTGGCTCTCGTCGCTGCGGCTGCCGAGAAGCTGCATGCCCAGACAAATACCCAGCACGGGTTGAGTACAGGCTTTAATCAGCTCCACCAGATCGCGCTCGATGATTTGGTCCATAGCCGCCTGAGCAGTGCCCACGCCCGGCAGAAAAAGCTTATCGGCGCGCAGCACCACGTCAGGGTCACGGCTCACCAGCGGCTGATAGCCGTGGCGCTGAATGGCCGATTTCACCGAATGCAGGTTGGCGCAGCCCGTATCGAGGATCACCACGTTCATTACAGCACTCCTTTCGAAGAGGGGAGCGTGTCGCCCTCTACGCGAATCGCCTGGCGCAGGGTGCGGCCAAAGACTTTAAACAGGCTCTCCACGCGGTGGTGGTCGTTTTTGCCTTTGGTCTTCAGGTGCAGCGTCACGCCCATGGTGTAAGAGAGCGAGCGGAAGAAGTGCTCCACCATTTCAGTGCTGAGATCGCCCACGCGCTGGTAGTTGAACTCGGCTTTGTATTCGAGGTGCGGGCGGCCGGAGATATCCAGCGCACAGCGGGCGAGGCATTCGTCCATCGGCAGCACAAAGCCAAAGCGGGTTATGCCACGCTTGTCGCCCAGCGCTAGCTTCAGCGCTTCGCCCAGCGCCAGGCCGGTATCTTCCACGGTGTGGTGATCGTCGATGTATAAATCGCCTTTTACCGCGATCTCCATGCGGAAGCCGCCGTGGGTGCAGATCTGGTCCAGCATATGGTCAAAGAAACCCACGCCGGTGGCGATCTTGCTACCGCCTTCACGATCGAGCCACACCTTGACGTCAATCTGCGTTTCTTTGGTGTTGCGCTCCACGTGAGCATAGCGGTCACGTTGAGTGAGATTCTCGGCGATTTGCTTCCAGCCCAGGTCAGCGCTGTTATAGCGCAGTCCCTGAATACCCATATTTTCCGCCAGCTCAATGTCCGTGGCGCGGTCACCAATCACGTAGCTGTTGGCTTTGTCCAGCCCGCCGTCCTGCAGGTAGCCGGAGACCAGCGCCAGCTTCGGCTTGCGGCAGTCGCAGTTGTCCGCCGGCAGGTGTGGGCAAATCAGCACTTCATCAAAAATAATGTCCTGCGAGGTCAGCACCTGCATCATCAGGTTATGCGGGCCGTCGAAATCGGCCTGTGGGAAGCTGGCCGTGCCCAGACCATCCTGATTAGTGATCATTACCAGGCGGTATCCTGCCTTTTGCAGCTGCAGCAGGGCCGGGATCACCGCAGGCTCAAAGGCGAGTTTATCCATGCGGTCGACCTGATAATCGCTCGGTGGCTCGGAAATCAGGGTCCCGTCGCGGTCAATAAAAAGTACTTTCTGGCTCATTTGCTCTCCGTGGCCTGCAGGCCGGGTTGCTGACGCAGCGCCTCAATGGCGCGCTGGCACTCTTCGCGCGTGCCGATGCTGATGCGCAGGCAGCCGCTTAACGTCGGTTGTTTATTCTGGTCACGTAAGATAATGCCCTGATCCCACAGCGATTTAAAGACTGCGCTGGAGGCGGTAATTCTGGCGATGATGTAGTTGGTTTCGCTGTCGAACACCTGCTCGACGCAAGGCACGTTTTTCAGTTCGTTAATCAGGTACTGGCGATTAAGCAGCACTTCGGCAACGCGCTCGCGCATCGCATTAATGCCCTGTGGGCTAAGCGCCTGAGCAGCGATGTCGGCCACCGGCGTGGAAAGCGGATACGGGGCGATGACCTTTAGCAGCAGGTTGATGACTTCTTCATTGGCAAGCGTAAAGCCGCAGCGCAGGCCGGCCAGCGCAAACGCCTTAGAAAGCGTCCGCAGCACCACCAGGTTTGGGTATTCTTCAAGCCAGCCTGCCAGTGTCGCCTGGGGGCAAAACTCAATATACGCTTCATCGGCTACCACCAGCGCTTTACCGCGAGTCATTTCCAGCAGGACGCGCAAATCTTGCGGGTTGATCAACTGGCCGGTCGGGTTGTTTGGGCTGCAAACATAGACGACTTTTACGCCGGTAAGGTTTTCTGCAATCGCCGGAAGATCCAGTTGCCAGTTGTCCAGCGTGGCCACGGTGCGGCACTCCACGCCAAAAGTCTCGGCGCTGACGGTGTACATACCGTACGTCGGCGGGCAATAGAGAATGGCGTCTTTGCCGGGTTCGCAAAACGCGCGAATCAGCAACTCGATACCTTCATCCGCACCGCGGCTCACCAAAACCTGCTCAGGCTTCACGCCCGCATAGCTGGCGTAATTGGCGATCACCTGCTTTGGCTGGCATTCCGGGTAGCGGTTCAGCGTCTGCGCGGTTAACTGAAACTCCACCGGCGTCGGATATTCGTTGGCATTCAGCCAGACGTCACCGTTCCCGCCCAGGCGACGGGCGGACTGATAAGGGGTCAGGGCGCGAACGTTGGCGCGGGCTAACTCTTCGATGCTCATGCTTGCTCCTTCAGGGCGGCGACGCGTAGGGTAACGGCGTTTTTGTGGGCGGTAAGCTGCTCGGCGGCGGCCAGGGTTTCAATGGTTTTTGCCAGAGAGGCAAAACCTTGCGGAGAAAGCTCCTGCACGGTCATGCGCTTCTGGAAGTCCGCCAGCCCGAGGCTTGAGCAGGTGGAGGTGTACCCGTAGGTCGGCAGCACGTGATTCGTCCCGGAGGCATAATCCCCGGCGGATTCAGGCGACCAGTCGCCAAGAAATACCGAACCTGCGCTGGTAATATCATCCACCAGCTCACGGGCGTTGCGGGTCTGAATGATCAGATGCTCAGGGCCATACTGATTCGAGATCTCAATGCACTGCGCCAGATCCCGGGCAATAATTAAGCGGCTGCTTTCCAGCGCTTTGCGGGCGGTTTCTGCGCGCGGCAGGGCAGCCAGCTGGCGCTCAACGGCATCGGCTACGGCCTGAGCCATGGCGCTGTCCGGGGTCAACAGGATCACTTGCGAATCCGGGCCGTGTTCTGCCTGAGAAAGCAGGTCGGATGCGACAAAGTCTGGCGTGGCGCCGCTATCGGCGATCACCAGCACTTCTGACGGGCCGGCAGGCATATCAATGGCCGCGCCGTCGAGACGCTGGCTGACCTGGCGCTTTGCTTCGGTGACGAAGGCGTTGCCCGGCCCAAAAATTTTGTCCACTTTCGGGATGCTTTCTGTGCCTAATGCCAGCGCAGCAATAGCCTGGGCTCCGCCGACCTGAAACACTTCCTGCACGCCGCAAAGCTGGGCCGCGTAAAGGATCTCGTCGGCAATCGGCGGCGGTGAGCAAAGCACCACTTTTTTACAGCCAGCGATGCGGGCAGGGGTGGCCAGCATCAGCACGGTCGAGAACAGCGGGGCAGTGCCGCCTGGAATATACAGGCCCACGGAGGCTACTGGGCGAGTCACCTGCTGGCAGCGTACGCCGGGCATGGTTTCCACATCCACCGGAGCAAGCTGCTGCGCGAGGTGGAACTTCTCGATGTTAGCCACGGCCACGGCCATCGCCTCTTTAATCTCGCGGCCGAGTCTCGCCCCGGCTTCATCGATTTGCTGCTGAGTGACTTGCAACTGCTTCACTTCAGTTTTATCGAACTTCGCGCTGTATTCTCGCAGGGCGGCGTCCCCGTTGCTTTTAACGCTGTTCAGAATGTCTGCCACGGTACGGGTGATGCTGTCCGAAGCCGAAATGGCCGGGCGCATCAGCAGCGCACGGCGGGCGCCCTCATCACAGTCGTTCCAGTTAATCAGCGTGTTGAAGTTGCTCATCCCATCACTCCATCATCTTCTCAATTGGCAGTACCAGAATGGAGCTGGCACCCAGCGCCTTCAGTTTTTCCATGGTTTCCCAGAACAGCGTCTCGCTGCTCACCATGTGCATCGCCACGCGCTGCTGATCGCCGGCCAGCGGCAGAATGGTTGGGCGCTCGGCACCCGGCAGCAGGGCAATGACTTCATCCAGACGCTCGGTTGGGGCGTGCATCATGATGTACTTGGACTCGCGGGCCTGAATCACGCCCTGGATACGGGTCAGCAGTTTGTCGATCAGCTGCTGTTTGGCTGCCGGCATTTCGCCATCGCGCTGGATCAGGCAGGCTTTGGAGCGGTAGATAACTTCGACTTCACGCAGGCCGTTAGCTTCAAGCGTTGCACCAGTAGACACCAGATCACAGATGGCATCGGCCAGGCCGGCGCGCGGCGCCACTTCCACCGAACCGTTCAACAGGCAGGATTTAAACTGCACGCCTTTTTGGTCGAGATAGCGCTTTAACAGGTGCGGGTAAGAGGTTGCGATGCGTTTGTTGTTGAGGCTGGCCGGGCCATCCCAGGGTTCGTCCACGGCAGTCGCCAGCGACAGGCGGCAACCGCCAAAATCCAGGCGACGCAGCGTGTAATAGCGCGGATCTTCGCCCTGGGCGCGGCGCGTCAGGAGCTCTTCTTCGAGGACGTTTTCACCGATGATACCGAGGTCCACTACGCCGTCCATTACCAGCCCTGGAATGTCGTCATCGCGAACGCGAAGAATGTCGATGGGCATGTTTTCGGCCAGCGCAATCAGGCGTTGGGTGTGCAGGTTGATTTTTATGCCGCAGCGGGCGAGTAATTCGCGTGAATCATCGCTAAGACGGCCAGATTTCTGCATAGCTATGCGTAAACGGTTGTTGTCGGTCATCGGTAGTTACCCCTTATCAATTCCTGTCTGACGCCCAATAAAAAAGCCCCCGGAAGATATCTTCCGGGGGCTTTTTCTCGCGTTCACGCACCACTGGAAGATCTTTTCGTCTCCCAGCACCAATCGCCTGAAAGACTAGTCAGGGTGATGGTGATGATGGTGGTTTTTAAACTGAACGCGTGTCATAAAATTCTCGTATGAATGACTATTCATTATGTGCCAATTAACGTAAACCAGATGACGCATTGAGCGCAAGGGGTTTTTTCCCCGTTGATTAATATTCTGTAAGGCAGAGGGAATTGTCAGTTCTGTCCGGGTGGCGTAGCCTTAAGTGAGAGCTAAATTCACTCGTCAGAAGATAATGCTGCGAGGTCAGGAGACAAGGCATGAAAAGGGTCGCAATAGTCGGGTTAGGGTGGTTGGGAATGCCGCTGGCGCTCTCATTGTCAGCGCGTGGTTATCAGGTCACCGGCAGCAAAACGACGCTGGATGGCGTAGAGGCTGCCCGCATGTGCGGGATTGAAAGTTACCAGTTACATCTGCAGCCGGAACTGGTTTGCGACAGTGACGATCTGGAAGCGCTGCTGAATGTTGATGCGTTAGTGGTGACGCTTCCCGCCCGACGCAGCGGTGAAGGCGATGATTTTTATCTGCAGGCGGTGCAGGAAATTGTCGACAGCGCGCTCGCGCATTCCGTGCCGCGTATTATATTTACCAGCTCGACCTCCGTGTATGGTGACGGCGAGGGTAACGTCAAAGAGACGGCCCCGCTTAACCCAGTCACCGCCAGTGGCAAAGTGCTTAAAGAGCTGGAAGACTGGCTGCACAAGCTGCCGGGGACGTCCGTGGATATCCTCCGCCTCGCGGGGCTGGTGGGGCCAGAACGTCATCCCGGGCGTTTTCTGGCGGGGAAAACGGATGTGGCAAACGGGCAGCACGGCGTGAACCTGGTCCATCTGGAAGATGTGATTTCGGCCATTACGTTGCTGCTTCAGGCACCAAAAGGTGGGCGAGTCTATAATCTTTGTGCCCCGACTCACCCAACGCGGGAAGAGTTCTATTCGCTTATGGCCAGGCAAATTGGCCTTGAGGCACCGTCGTTCCGTCAGGACGCGGCGAGCGGCCATGGCAAGCTGATTGACGGCAGCCGGATCTGTAATGAGCTAGGCTTCGAATATCAATATCCTAATCCGCTGGTTATGCCGATGCAGTAAGTTCAGCGCCGGCGGGCTAAGCGCACCCGGGGGTGAGTATGAAACCTTTGTTGGACGTACTGGTCATCCTTGATGCGCTGGATAAAGAAGGAAGCTTTGCTGCTGCGGCGGCAAAGCTTTTTAAAACCCCTTCGGCGCTGAGCTACAGCGTTCAAAAGCTGGAAAGCGACCTTAACATTCAAATCCTCGACCGCAGCGGCCATCGGGCACGTTTTACGCGTACTGGCCAACTCTTGCTGGAAAAAGGACGTGAAATTCTGCATTCGGTTCGTGAGCTGGAAAAGCAGGCGATTAAACTCCAGCAGGGCTGGGAGCACGAACTCACCATCGGCGTGGACAACGCCTTTCCTTTTTCTTTGCTGACGCCGTTAATCGAAGCGTTTTATCAAAGTTACAGCGTGACGCGACTAAAGTTCATCAATGATGTACTGGGCGGCTCATGGGAGGCGCTAACGGAAGGGCGGGCGGACATTATTGTTGGGGCGATGAGTGAACCACCTTCGCTGAGCGGTTTTGGCTTTACGCTTCTGGGCAGACTGGAGATAGTTTTTGTCGTGGCGCCACATCATTCGCTGGCGAAAGCGCAGGAGCCGCTGCCACGCCGCCTGGTCAAGCAGTCCCGGGCGGTGGTGGTGGGTGATACCTCCAGAATCGAGTCTGCCAGAGCTTTGCATTTGCTCGAAGAGCAGGAGGCCATCACCGTGTTTGATTTCAAAACCAAGCTTGAGCTGCAAATCAGCGGCATTGGCTGCGGGTATATGCCGCGCTATATGGCACAGCGCTATATTGAGAGCGGCGCGCTGGTGGAAAAGCAGGTCGCCGGGCAGGTGCCTTATGTGCCGGTATGGATAGGCTGGAATGAGCAAACGGCCGGGCTGGCCAGCGAATGGTGGCGCGAAAAAATCGTCGCCGACCTCCACATCGCCCAGGTCTATATGCCAGTAGAAAAATAGTGCCTTTTTGACTGGCGGGATGGGGCGAACCTGGCTATGTTCAATGTCTGCCCGGCAGTAGGTTAGGGCAGTGATACGCGGGAACAGGCCTATCTTCTTCTGCGGTAGCAAATGTGGGAGGTTTTACTTCCGCCAGCGCCGAAAAAGAAATTAACAAAGATGGCTTTAACATCTTGTCATTGTGCCTTCAAATGGTGCAAAATATGCGGCCTGCAAAATAGAAAACTAACCGACGTTTAAGAGACGTCGGTTATTTTTTTGCAATCAATTAAGTCAGACAAACGGCATTTGCCAAAAAAACCAAGAGGCCGGGCTTCGTACCGGATAGATACTAGCTTTTAAAAAACGACAGTCGTGTCGCCGAGGAAATTAAGATGGGGCAGATTTTTGCTTTTGCGCAGGCTTTCTCCACCGAGGGAAACAACCATGTCGCTTAACGTCACCGCAGGTGCAAACACCCGCCCAGGTCTGCGTAAGACCCTGACGCTGGTTCCGGTAGTCATGATGGGCCTTGCCTACATGCAGCCGATGACCTTGTTTGATACTTTCGGTATTGTTTCCGGGATGACCGATGGCCATGTGCCGACGGCTTATGCCTTTGCTCTGGTGGCGATCCTGTTCACCGCGCTGAGCTACGGCAAGCTGGTGCGTCGTTTCCCGTCTGCGGGCTCCGCCTATACCTACGCACAGAAATCCATTAACCCTACCGTTGGGTTTATGGTTGGCTGGTCGTCGCTGCTGGACTATCTGTTCATGCCGATGATCAACATTCTGCTGGCAAAAATTTACTTTGAAGCGCTGGTGCCGAGTGTGCCGTCGTGGATATTTGTTGTTGCGCTGGTGGCCTTTATGACCATCTCTAACCTGCGCAGCATCAAAACCGTGGCTAATTTCAACACCCTGATCGTGGTGCTGCAGATGGGGATTGTCTCCGTCATTGTAGGCTTGATCATTTATGGGGTTTATCACGGTGAAGGCTCAGCGACGCTGGCAAGTACTCGTCCGTTCTGGTCCGGTGATGCCCATGTGGTACCGATGATCACCGGGGCAACCATCCTGTGCTTCTCGTTCCTGGGCTTTGACGGGATATCTTCACTGTCTGAAGAGACGAAAGATGCTGAGCGTGTAATTCCAAAGGCGATCTTCCTGACTGCGCTGATTGGCGGGATGGTATTTATCGTTGCGTCTTACTTCCTGCAACTTTACTTCCCGGACATTTCTCGCTTTAAAGATCCAGACGCATCTCAGCCGGAAATTATGCTGTATGTGGCCGGTAAAACCTTCCAGTGGGGCGTGCTGATTTTCTCCAGCGTGACTGTACTGGCCTCCGGTATGGCTGCTCATGCGGGCGTTTCTCGTCTGATGTATGTGATGGGGCGTGATGGCGTGTTCCCGACTCGCTTCTTCGGTTACATTCATCCGAAATGGCGTACCCCGGCATGGAACGTACTGCTGGTTGGGGCCATTGCTCTGTTAGCGATTCGTTTCGACCTGGTGACTGCCACGGCGCTGATTAACTTTGGGGCGCTGGTCGCGTTCACCTTCGTTAACCTGTCGGTTATCTCGCAGTTCTGGATCCGCGAAAAGCGTAACAAAACGCTGAAAGACCACTTTAACTATCTGGTACTGCCGGTATGTGGTGCTCTGACGGTTGGCGCGCTGTGGATCAACCTGGAAGAAAGCTCGATGATTCTGGGCCTGATTTGGGGCGGTATTGGCCTGGTTTACCTGGCCTGCGTGACCCGCAGCTTCCGTAACCCGGTGCCACAGTACAACGAAGACGCCGCATAATCGGTTTCTGATATAAAAAAAGCTCCCGTCCTCGGGAGCTTTTTTTTTGGGGCATGCAGGAAAGATTAACCGACCAGGTACTGGGCATATTCAAACAGCGCTTTTAGCAGCGCCATTTTCTCTTTATCCCCTTCATACTGGTTGTACAGCGCTTCCAGCTCAAGGGCATAGGCCTGCAGGGCCTCCTGGGAAAGCACGTCGCGGCGATACTGCAGCCAGCTGTTTTGCTCCTCTTCGCTTAACGTGCCCGGCCAGTTGCGCGCGCGATAGTTGAACAGCAGTTTCTCAATGCGCTTATCGGCAAAGGTAATATCCAGCGCCGGCAGATTCTGCGGGTCTGTTTGCAGCACGATACGCATTGCGGCCCGGTCGGCATCGCTAAAGAAGCCGTTGTAAAGCTGGGCATCAACGTTATCGGAAGGCACAAACGGCTCGGCTTCGGCAAACAGCGCCACCACTTTTTCACGAACTTCCGGGTGTTCGCGCAGCACTTTCAGGTTATCAAGACATTGCTGGCGGTTAATGCCGAGGCGTTCAGCATCCTCCGGGCGCAGCGTGTTGGCGACGGCCAGCACCGGGCACTTATTCAGGTGCACCAGCTTAATTGGCACCGCCGCGCTATTCCCCAGTTCGGCTTTGGGCGTGTACAGGCGCTCACGCAGGGTGCTGGCATCCAGCTCCAGCAGGGGAGAGATATCCCCGGCCAGGTCTACCATAATGACCGCATTGCGGTTGTCCGGGTGCCAGGCCAGCGGCGCTATCCAACTGGTATTGCCGCGCTGGGCACCGAACATGCCGGATACGTGGACTAGCGGTTTCATCTGCGGGATATCAATCAGCGTCTGTAACTTCTGCTTTGAGCGGTGGCTGTAGAGATAGTCAAACAGGCGCGGCTGGCGGGTTTTCACCAGCTGAGCCATCGCGATGGTGGCGTAAACATCTGACATGGCATCGTGCGCGTTGGCGTGTTCAATGCCGTTGGCTTTGGTGAGATGTTCAAGGCGGAAGCTTGGCAGCCCGTCCTCGTTTTCCGGCCAGACGATGCCTTCGGGGCGCAGGGCGTAGCAGGCCCGCATCACGTCGAGCAAATCCCAGCGAGAATTGTCGTTTTGCCAGCTCCAGGCATAGGGATCGTAGAAGTTACGGTAAAAGATATTCCGCGTCACTTCGTCGTCAAAACGTACGTTGTTGTAGCCTACCACGCAGGTCTTTGGCACCGTGAAGATGTCGTGAATGCGTTTAGCGAAGGCCGCTTCGTTCTCGCCGCGTGCCAGCGCCTGCTGGGGCGTTATACCGGTGATCATCACGGCTTCAGGCTGAGGCAGGTAGTCATCCGCAGGCTTGCAGTAAAACACTTCCGGATCGCCAATAACGTTAAATTCACCGTCGGTGCGAATCGCGGCAAACTGAGCCGGTCTGTCCAGCGAAGGGCTTTTGCCGAAGGTTTCGTAATCGTGAAACAGAAAGGTAGCAAGTGAGGCAGAATCGGACACAGAGGTTACCATTGAGCTAGTTATCATCAGACTCAATGGTAAACCATCTGTCCGCGCATCAGAAGGAAAAGCGCGTTTAAGATACTGACCTCCCGGACTTCATTTCTGCTCTGCCAGACAACTGTTTGCCCAGCGCGATGCCTCGTTTTTCTACCTTATGGTAAAGCGCGACGGCAATCAGCCAGACAACGGGCAGCACGAGGCACGTCACCATCAAAAAACGAATCAGGGAGGGTTGATGAGCAAAATTGGTATAGCGGACAAGCAGGCCGATCGTGGGGATGACAATCATCAGGTGCAGCAGGTACACCGAGTATGAGACATCGCCCAAAAACAGGCTAAACCGGCAGGTGAGTAACCTGCGGGGGGCCGCAGTGATTCGGCGCAGGCGAGAGTCCTTTTCAGGCTGCCAGAGCAGCAGCGTCATCCCCGCCAGCATAATGCACTCTGCCATCAGCCGCAGGTGGGTTTCTGCGATATGCATCTGCCAGGCAATGACCGGGGCGAGCAGTGCCAGCGCGCAATAGCGCAGGTTTCTTTGCATTACCGCGTGGGATATCAGCATTCCGGCGATAAACAGCGGCAGCTTTATCAGGATCATGGCCGGCATCGGGAAGGCGTCGAAGTAGTCCGGGAAAAGCCAGCGGGCCGCCAGGCAAACAACCATCAGCAGCGGGGCGCTAACCGCAAAGCCGTAGCGCATCACCAGCAGCATAATGAACGGGAATAGCAGGTAAAACTGCATCTCCAGTCCGATGCTCCAGTCCGGCAATACGGTACGGAAAGAGTAAGCCGGTAACAGGCCGAAAATAAACGTCAGATGGCTGAAAATATTCAGTGCGGAGTGGTCGGCATAGCGACTGCTGGCGGTGGCGGTTGTCGGCCAGGCGCTGGCAATAATATCGCGCATTTCACCAAACCAACTGCCAAAAATCAACGCCACGATCAGCAGCAGATAATAGAGCGGGGCGATGCGAAAGAAGCGGCGTAGCCAGAATTTACGAAAAGTATCAGGGCTATTCCACGGCTCTTTTTCCCTGCGCTCCTGATAATTTTTTGCCATCAAATATCCTGACAGCAAAATAAATAAATCGACCCCCATGCCCGGGTCGTAAAGAATGGGAATGCGACACTGCACCAGCAGACAAATGTGGCCGAGCAGAACCCAAAGCGAGGCCAGGCCTCGCAGCCCTTCCAGCTCAGGGGACCAACGTTTACCTTCCACCATACGATGACCTTTATTTGTGTATTCTTCGGTCAGAGTAAAAATGAATCAACGCTGCCACAATCAGAATGTCGCACAAACATGGAATATCGGAATAAACGCATCACAACCTGTGACTGGAATATATTTCGTACAAATATCATTCATATTTATTGCTAAATATGAAATGTCATATTTTCTTGCAATTTAAAGAAGCAAATTAACAAGAACTCCCGTAAAACGAGCCGCTGTAAATTAAGTCTTTGAGGAAATGCCGTTGAAAACCCGCCTGCTTGTTGCCCTGAGCTTTTTGTCTCTTTCCGTCAATGCCGCCTTTGCTGATGATACTTTCCCCCATCAGCCGCAGCCGCCTCAGGTAGAGGCCGGCGCGTGGGTACTGATGGATTACACCACCGGGCAGGTGCTGACTGCGGGTAATGAGCACGTTCAACGTAATCCGGCCAGCCTGACGAAGCTGATGACCGGCTATGTGGTTGACCGCGCGATCGACAGCAAACGTATTACCCCGGACGACGTGGTGACGGTGGGGAAAGACGCCTGGGCAAAAGGTAACCCGGTCTTTGATGGCTCATCGCTGATGTTTATTAAACCCGGTGACCGGGTGACCGTGCGCGATCTCAGCCGCGGGTTGATCATCGACTCCGGGAACGATGCCTGCGTTGCGCTGGCAGATTATGTCGCCGGGGGGCAAAAGCAGTTCGTCGCCATGATGAACCACTATGTGGAACAGCTCGGCCTGCACGACACCCATTTTGAAACCGTTCACGGCCTGGACGCGCCGGGGCAGCACAGCTCCGCCTATGACTTGGCCGTTCTGTCCCGCGCTATCATCCACGGTGAGCCTCAGTTCTATCACATGTACAGCGAGCGCAGCCTCACCTGGAACGGGATTACCCAGCAAAACCGCAACGGCCTGCTGTGGGATAAATCCCTGAACGTGGATGGCCTGAAAACGGGGCATACCGAGACGGCGGGGTTCAATATCATTGCCTCCAGCGTGTCGGGCCAGCGCCGCCTGATTGCGGTGATTATGGGTGGCCTTAGCTCAAAAGGACGTGAAGAGCAGGCCCGCAAGCTGCTGCACTGGGGGCAGGATAACTTCGACACCGTGCAGGTCTTGCAAAAAGGCAAATCTATCGGCAGCGAGCACATCTGGTACGGCGATAAATCCGACATCAATGTTGGCCCGGACCAGGACGTTTTCCTCGCGCTGCCTAAATCAGAAGTCCCGAACATCAAGGCAAAGTATGTGCTGAGCAAGCAGGATATGGAGGCGCCGCTGGCCGCCAATACGCAGGTGGGCGAAATTCAGCTGTTTGATGGCGACAAACTTATCTCCCACTGGCCGCTGGTGAACCTTACGCCGGTGGAGAAAGGCGGGCTATTTTCGCGTCTCGGGGACTTTATCAGCCGCAAGCTTTAACCCTTTGTATTGTGAACGACCGCGCGACTAGCGCGGTTTTTTTACTTCTATTTCCTGCGAAGCAGCTCCCAAATCTGGCAGCTTGTGCCCCGCCTCTAAAAAATGCAGTGTATAAATGTACAGTGTATTTATTCATCAGCGTGGAGGCGGTATGACGTTTAAAGTTCAGCATGTTCCGGCGCGTAAAGTGGCCGGCTTTCATCTGGTTGGGCCGTGGGAAACCACGGTTCCGCAAGGGTTTGGCCAACTGGCAATGTGGGCGAAAACCCACGGCCTGAACGGAGACTGGCTGGCCGTTTACTATGATGATCCCGATGTTGTTCCGGCCGCAAAGCTCCGGGTGGATACGGTGCTGGGCGTGCCGGAAGAGTTCAAACTGCCGGAGAACAGTGAAGGCGTTATCGTCACCGCCATCGAGGCCGATACTTACGCCATCGGGCATGCAATAGTCAAAAACGAAGCATTCCAGGAGGCATGGGAAACCTTCTTTGACCAGGTAGAGGCTGACGGTGGCTATCGGTTAACCGGTAAACCCTGCTACGAAATCTATCTCAACGACGGCTCGGCATCCGGGGTATGGGAAATTGATATGTATATCCCGGTGGCTAAAGTCTGACAGGAGCGCACCATGATGGAAGCTATCGCAGGATTGAAGGTTTTATTTATCGCCGGGTATGGTCCTGTTACGCGCGACGTGGCGGCAAGTGCCGGGTTTTATCAGCAGCTTCTTGGCCTGCCGCTGAAAGCGATGGAGGGCAACGAGGACTATCTGGCCACGGAAAACGGCGAGCTGGAGGGCGTGAAGCATTTCGCGCTCTGGCCGCTCGCTCAGGCGGCGCAATCCTGCTTCGGCGTGGATAGCTGGCCCGAGCACATTGTCGCGCCCCAAAGCTGGGTTGAATTTGAAGTAGAAGATGTCGGGCAGGCGACAGCGGTGCTAAAACAGGCCGGTTACCGGATGCTGGTGGATAACCGTATAGAACCCTGGGGGCAAACGGTGTCACGTTTGCTTAGCCCTGAAGGGCTGCTGGTTGGGGTGACTTTTACGCCCTGGCTGCGCTAGCGTCTTTGAATCCGGGCGGCAGTCTGCCGCCCATTTCTGATATTCAGCAAAGAAATGTGAAATATTCCGCGCAAAAGTCCCTCCGCACCCGGCGATATGATTTCTTTGCGAGAAAAACGAGTACAATTTCTTTTTTAATTCCGGAGAGCCGGGTGTGCGTCCCGACAAATCACTGACCCCGTTTGAGATCCGTATTTACCGCAACTATCGCGTTGCCCACGGTATACGCATCGCCCTTGCTTTTGTGCTGACCTTTGTTCTGGTTCGCCTGCTTAACATCCCCGAAGGCACCTGGCCGCTGATCACGCTGGTGGTAGTGATGGGGCCTATCTCTTTCTGGGGAAATGTGGTTCCGCGCGCCTTCCAGCGTATCGGTGGCACAATTTTTGGTGCGGCCATTGGGCTGATAGCCCTCAAGCTGGAGCTTTTTTCGCTGCCGTTGATGATTATCTGGTGCGGGCTGGCAATGTTCCTGTGCGGCTATCTGGCGCTGGGTAAGCGCCCCTATCAGGCGTTGCTTATCGGCATCACGCTCTCCGTGGTTGTCGGGGCGCCGCCGGGAGACATGGAGATTGCGCTGTGGCGCAGCGGCGACGTTATATTTGGATCTCTTCTGGCTATGTTGTTCACCAGCGTCTACCCGCAGCGGGCGTTTATCCACTGGCGTATCCAGATGGCGACCTTCGTGCAGGCGTTCAGCAAAATTTATACCGCGGGGTTCTCGCCAAACCTTGTGGAGCGCCCACGGCTTGAGAAGCCTCTGCAGAAAATCCTTAATGACGTGGTTAAGATGCGCGCCCTGATTGGCCCCGCCGGCAAAGAAACCCGCATTCAGAAATCAGTCTTTGAGGCGATTCAGACCATTAACCGTAATATGGTCTGTACCCTTGAGCTGCAAATCAACGCGTACTGGGCCACCCGGGAAAGCCATTTCGTGATGATCAACGCCCGTACGCTGCGCGACACGCAGCAAATGACGCAGCGAACGCTGTCGGCCATTGCGAAGGCGCTGTACGAAGGAAATCCTTCGCCTATCTCAGCCAACACCGAGAAGCTGAACGAAATCGTTTTTGAACTGCGCCAGCTGATGGAGGCGGGCAAGGGCAGCCAACTCCAGGAGACGCCTATTCACGGCTATGTCTGGCTCAGTCTCGAACTGGCTCGCCAGCTTGAGCTACTATCGCATCTCATTTGCCGCGCGCTGCGCAAATAGCGCGCGTAAAGCACAGAAATGACAATGCTTGTTTCGATTCAGCAGAAATTGAGGTTAAGATAGGGCAAGCCCGTTAGTGAGACTGACAAAAAATTGTAATCGTCAACCGCTACTACTAAGGTTATGGCGGTTGTCTTAACGAATCCGAGTACCAATTTAGCAGGGGTGTAAAAATGGAAAATATCAAACCTACCTTCCAGGACGTTCTGGAGTTTGTTCGTCTGTTCCGTCGTAAAAACAAACTGCAGCGTGAAATTCAGGACGTAGAGAAAAAGATCCGTGACAACCAAAAGCGTGTGCTGTTGCTGGATAACCTGAGCGACTACATCAAGCCGGGTATGAGCATCGAAGCGGTGCAGGGCATCATTGCCAGCATGAAAACCGACTACGAAGACCGCGTGGATGACTACATCATCAAAAACGCCGAGCTGTCTAAAGAGCGTCGTGAGATCTCTAAGAAGCTGAAAGTGATGGGCGAGCAGAAAGTTGCTGACACCAAGCCTGAATAACTTCAGCGAACAAAAAAACCGCCTTTAGGGCGGTTTTTTTATGCCTGAGTGACCATTACCCGCAGTAAGGTTTCCAGCAGTCCGGGGAATCGCGCATCCAGATCTTCACGTCTTAACGAAATCAAATTCTCACGCCCCTGAGGGCGCTGCCAGATTACGCCGCTATCGCGCAGAACGCGCCAGTGGTGGGTCATGGTCGACTTCGCCACATCCTGACGCAAAGCCCCGCAGGTCAATTCAACGCCTCCGGCAAGCTGCCTGACAATCTCCAGCCGCAAAGGATTGCCCAGGGCAAAAAGCACATTTTCAAGGCGGATTTGTTCTCGTTCCGGGTGGTTGGCGATCATACTCTTCCTGTAGGCGGTAGCGGCACGGCGGCCGGCTACTATAACAAAGTTGACGAGCTTCAGGTGTATCGAGATTAACGATAGCTCAAATTGTTCGAATATACTCGTACAGTTGTACTATGATGTTGGCGAACAAATCTGGCGGCCAGCCTGGCCGTCGCTTAACAGTCAAAAAGACTAAGGACACATCATGCCCCGACCCATCCCTCTCGAACGCTATCGCAACATTGGTATTTCTGCCCATATTGATGCCGGTAAAACAACCACGACTGAACGTATTTTGTTTTACACCGGCATGAGTCACAAACTGGGTGAAGTTCACGATGGCGCAGCAACGACAGACTGGATGGCTCAGGAGCAAGAGCGCGGTATTACCATTACATCCGCCGCGGTGAGCTGCTTCTGGCCGGGTATGGATCGCGGTTTCGAACCGCACCGTATCAACATCATCGACACGCCGGGACACGTAGACTTCACTATCGAGGTGGAGCGATCCATGCGCGTGCTGGATGGTGCCGTCATGGTTTACGACTCTGTGGGCGGGGTACAGCCGCAGTCTGAAACGGTCTGGCGACAGGCGAATAAATACCGCGTGCCACGGCTGGCCTTTGTTAACAAAATGGACCGTCCGGGCGCTGATTTCTTCCGCGTGGTGCAGATGATGATTGACCGCCTGAAAGCTAACCCGGTTCCCATCGCGATCCCCGTTGGCGCTGAAGAGAGCTTCACCGGCGTGGTGGACCTGATCAAAATGCGCGCCATTATCTGGGACGATGCTACCCAGGGCATGACGTTCAGCTATGCTCCGGTGCCAGAAGACATGTTGAAAACGGCACAACAGTGGCGTGAAAAAATGGTGTCAGCGGCGGCGGAAGCTAACGATGAGCTCATGGACAGATATCTGGAAACCGGCGATCTGAGCGAAGCGGATATTATTGCTGGTCTGCGCAAGCGCACCATTGCCGGGGAAATCCAGCCCATGCTGTGCGGTAGCGCGTTTAAAAACAAAGGCGTGCAGCGCATGCTGGATGCGGTGGTAGAGCTGATGCCGTCTCCCCTCGACATTCCTGCCATTGACGGCGTGGACGAAAAAGGGCAACACGCGGAACGTCATCCCAGTGATGATGAACCCTTCTCGGCGCTGGCCTTCAAGCTGATGACCGACCCGTACGTTGGGCAACTGACCTTTATCCGTGTCTATTCCGGCGTACTGCGTAAAGGCGATTCGGTTTACAACCCGGTGAAAGGCAAGAAGGAGCGGATTGGGCGCATTGTGCAGATGCATGCCAACGATCGCCATGAGGTTGACGAGCTGCGCGCCGGGGATATTGCCGCCTGCGTAGGGCTGAAAGATGTCACCACGGGGGATACGTTAACCGACCCGAATGCGGCGATCACGCTTGAGCGGATGGAGTTCCCTGAGCCAGTGATTTCCCTCGCTATCGAGCCGAAAACCAAGGCCGACCAGGAGAGGATGGGCATCGCGCTGCAGCGTTTAGCGGCGGAAGATCCCTCTTTCCGCCTGCATACCGACGAGGAGTCCGGGCAGACGATTATTTCCGGCATGGGCGAGCTTCATCTGGAGATTATCGTGGACCGCATGAAGCGTGAGTTTGGCGTGGAAGCGAACATTGGCCGGCCGCAGGTAACCTACCGCGAAACGATCCGCCAGACGGTGAAAGACGTTGAGGGGAAATTTGTGCGGCAGTCAGGCGGTAAAGGGCAGTATGGTCATGTGGTGCTGACGCTCGAACCGCTTGCGCCTGGCACTGGCTTTGTGTTTGAAGATGCGACCAAAGGGGGCGTGGTCCCACGCGAGTTCATTCCTTCAGTAGAGAAAGGGCTGCGTGAAGCGATGAATACCGGTGTGCTGGCCGGCTACCCGGTGGTGGACATCAAGGCCACGCTGACTTTCGGTTCTTACCATGACGTCGATTCTTCGGAAATGGCGTTCAGAATGGCGGCGATCTTCGGTTTCAAGGACGCAGCGCGCAAGGCGGCTCCGGTAATTCTGGAGCCGATCATGCACGTCGAAGTGGAAACACCGGAAGAGTACGCCGGTAACATCATGGGCGATCTCTCGTCCCGTCGTGGCATGGTTCAGGGCATGGAAGAACGTTTTGGTAGCCAGGTCATTCGGGCCGATGTCCCGCTGGCGGAAATGTTTGGTTATTCCACCACGCTGCGCTCAATGTCTCAGGGCAGGGCGACCTACAGCATGGAGTTCCATCATTATGCCGAAGCGCCGCGCAACGTGGCCGACGACATCATTGCCCGCCGCGTAAAAGCTTAAGCTGTACTCAAAATGGGCGAGATCATCTCGCCCATTTTTACATCTGCGAGTCATTTTCCATTCGCTTTGCAACGCCCCGCACACGTCAAAAAATACTTGAAGCCTGCTCGGACATGTTGAATCAGTGCCCTGATTCGCTGCATTTTTGCACAGATAATCCACGATATAGGCTTGTGCCTATATAGCATTTAACCTATCTTGAAAAGAATGTCGCATGTGGTTGATAAAAATGACGGATACGTTTGATGCCTGGTTTACGGCATCGGATGATGCAACCAAAGCCTGTGTTATAGCATCAATGGTGTTGCTAAAGCGCAGGGGCCCTTTGCTAAGCAGGCCTTACGTTAACACCGTGAGAGGGTCGCAATACGCGAACATGAAAGAGCCGCGTGTCATGATTCCTCGGGCTGATAAGGAATTTGCAGCTCATCTGAAACAGTTAACGGAAAAGGAACAAACAGAATGGGTCGAACACCAGAACAGCTGCTGGCCGAAGAAAAACCCGAAGTGGTGGCCGCGGCACAGGCCATGGCCAACGAAATGCTGCTGAATATCCATCTGGCTGAACTCCGCGATAAAGTTAGAAAAACGCAGAACGAGATGGCGCAGAAGCTGGGCGTGAAGCAACCCACCGTCGCCGAAATGGAAAAAAAGGGCCGTGATATAAAACTCTCTTCCCTCAAGCGTTACGTCGAGGCGGCGGGCGGGAAGGTTAAGCTGGATATCGAGCTACCGGACGGCACACACTTCAATATCGCGCTGTAATGGGATGGGGCGGCGTTCACCGCCCGGCCGGTTTTAAACTTGCCCGGTTTCCTGCAAATGGCGCCACAATACTTCGCCACCTTCCATCCGGAAAATAACCGTAGACCAGCGCACGGTGGTGGAGCCGTTCAGGGTTTGTGTTTCGCGGTAAAGTACGGTGGCGCCATGCGGCCATTCGTCCAGCAACGTGAGGTTATCCACCTCTATTCTCAGCCCTTCACGGCTGCCCCCGCTGGCGCTAAAAAAGCCACAAAGCGCGGGGTGATCCAGCTTTGCTCCACTGAGCGCGACCATGGAATAATCTTTCGTAAAGCGGGCCAGCAGCGTTTCCAGTTCTCCCTGGCCCGCGCCAAGCCACTGCTCAATGGCCACGTGAGCCTCAATCACTTCTTTGAACCAGATATTCATCGCTCAGTATTCCTTTTGGGTAAGTTGATTTTTAATGTGCTGGTTATTCAGCCGTAAAGAGTAAATCAGCGGGGCCAGCGTCCCGGCGGCGGCAAGACTAAACGTAAAAAGATAAGCTTGAGGTGCGGGCATCATCGCCTGTAATACGGTCAGCAGCAGGCTCAGCAGCGCTACGCCAAAGCAAAAGCTAAGCTGGCGATTAATGTTCCACAGCGCGCTGGCTTCGGGCATGGCCTGCGCAGGAATAGAGATAAAAGCGCTGCTCTGCGCCGTGCTGCTGGAAAGGCTTCCCCCCAGGCCCATTAACGCGTAAGCGGCGACCAGCCACGAGGTTTGCTCTCCGGAATTGATTTGCGTGAGCAGTAAAATTCCCGTGGCCTGAAGCAATCCTCCGGCGGTTATCAGCGGGCGAGGGCCGAGGCGGTTAAACATCTTGCCGGTAAATGAAATCGCAACAAAAGAGGCTATTGCCCAGGGCAACATCAGCATTCCGGTATGGCTAGCCGAAATGCCTAGCTGCGTTTGCAGGTAAACAATACTGACCAGACTGGTGCCCATAAAAATACCCGGAATGCATTGGTAAACGAGCATCGCGTAGCGCAGCAGCGGATCTCCCAGCAACGCCAGACTGAAGAGTGGATAAGGTTGCCTGCCGTTGCGGCGTATGAACAGCCACAGAATAAGCATTCCGGTGACCAGCCACAGCAGGGCCGACACATGCGTTGCCTCGTTGCTGGCCTGCGTGACGCCCAGCAAAATAGCGAACAGCCCCGTCGATCCCAGTATCAGCCCTTTGACGTCCAGCGGCGTCCGGGCTGCCTGCCGCTCTGTGGATGTTAGCCAAAGTCCCGCGAGGGCTAACGTGAGCAGTGCCAGCGGCAGGCTCGAAAGAAATATCCAGCGCCAGCCGAAGGACTCCACAAGCAATCCGCCAACAGTGGGCGAAAGCGCCGGAGCCAGCAGTGCGACCAGCATGATTGCCGATGAAAGCTTTGCCCGCTCATGCACCGCGAAAAGCTGCCAGGTCAGCGCCTGGCCCACGGGGATGAGCAGCCCGCCGCCCACGCCCTGTAAAATACGCGCCGCGACTAGCGCGTTCAGGCCAGGAGCGAGGCCAGAAGCCAGCGTACCCAACGTAAAGAGCGCAAGTGAAAGCATAAACAGGCGTTTGGCGCCCAGCCGCTGCGTTAGCCATGCGCTGCAGGGGATAACCAGCGTCAGACCGCAAAGATAACCGTGGCTTATCCACGCCAGTTCGGCAACGGATGCATTTAGCGCTCTCCCCATTTCTGGCCAGGCGACGCTGGAGATAAACATATTGATTAAGTCGAGAAAAAAGCCCAGCAGATAAACGGTGGCAACCCTGTAGCGGTAAGGCATGGCGGTTCTCGTGAAGAAGAAAAGGCGATTTCAACAGGTTCGGCCCGGCGGATAAATCCCGCTCCGGCTGATACACTGTCAAAAATAATTTGATAATCAGGTGAATTAGCATGCTTAACTTGCAGCGTGTGGCGCAGTTTGTTGCGGTAGTGGATGCCGGGGGCTTTACCGCGGCGGCACAGTCCATGCAGCAAACAAAAGCGGTGATAAGCTTCAACGTTCGCCAGCTTGAGGCGGAGCTTGGTGTGTCGTTGCTTGTGCGTTCCACGCGGCGCGTGGCGTTAACCCAGGCGGGGGAAGTGTTTTACCAGCGTGCTCTGCAGCTGTTAAGGGAGAGTGAAGCGTTGGTTGAAGAGGTCCAGGGGCATCACGGCGGGTTTACTGGCGAGCTGAGTATTTCGACAACGCCGGAATACGGCCAGGCCAGGGTTATCCCGGCGCTGAGCGCTTTTGGCCGGCTGCACCCGGGGCTGACTATCCGGCACGAGTCCTCATCTGCCCCGGTTAATCTTATTTCCGGGCAGTTTGACGTTGCCATTCGCCTCGGTAAGCTGCTGGACTCGTCTTATCGCGCGGCGCTGATAGAGCGCTTTGAGATTGTGGCGGTGGCCGCGCCGCAGTGGCTTGAGCGTAACCCGATCGGCAGCCTCGAGGCGCTGGCTGAAGCGGAATGGGTCATTCATCGTCGGCTACCCACGCCGAGAGAATGGCAGGTAATTGGGCGAGACCAGGAAACGCGGGAGCTAACAATAACCGGACCCGCCCGCTTTATGACCGACACGGCGGCGGCGCTCATGGCTTTTGTGGTTCAGGGATGCGGCGTAGGTTTACTGCCCGAATGGCTGGTGCGGAGTGCGATAGTGCGCGGCAGTCTTCAGCATGTGCTGCCGGAATACCGTTTTCCCTCGCAGGGGATTTATGCGGTTTACCCGAACACGCGGCACGTTCCGGCGAAGGTGCGTGCGCTAATAGATTTTTTACAGGACTGGGAAAGCAACAGACCCGCTTAGCGGGTCCGTTTTTAGGCTTACAAAGCTTTTTGAGTCTTGCCCTGCACGGTTGTAGCCGCTGGCGCAGACGAAATCCCCGGCAGCTCAATCTTCAGGCCGAAGGTCAGCAGAGAATACATTACGCCCCCGGTCAGCATCGAGACGATTACGCCCAGGTTCGCCGTCGCGAAGACGCTGTGGCGGGTCTCTTCCGTCAGCAGGAAGCCAACCACATGCGCGATGTACGGGTCGCCGGAAGTAATTGTGCCGAGCCCCACAAACGTCGCAATCCCCAGCGACAGCAGCGCCGTCCAGCGGCCGTCGCGGCCACCAAAACCGGCTTTATTCGCCATCGCCACATCCCAGCCCAGGCGCTTCTGGCGCAGGAAGTCGATCAGCTGAATCGCCCCGGCGGAGCCAATCACCACCGAAATAGAGGCCAGGAACGACTGGAAGGTTGCCAGGAATGAATCGGAAATAAACATCAGGTAGAACGCCCCGAAGCCGATAATGGCCGCGTTCAGCGTGGTGGTCGTGGCGCGGCTGGCCGGAATACCCAACGCCAGCAATGCGAGGCCGGAGCTGTAAACGCCGGTGATTGCAGCCGCCAGCAGCGAAACGATAATCACGATGGAGAACGGCACGTAGAACCAGAACGGCAGCAGGTTAGTCAGCGAGGCGATAGGCGACTGTGCCGCGGCGGCGCTCAGGTCCGGGTTGCTGTCGGCGAGGAATGCGCCCAGCACCAGCAGAATGCTCACCGGCAGTGAAATCCCCGTGGTTGTCCAGAAAATAACTTTTGAGGCCTGGGTTTTCTTCGGCAGATAACGCGCGAAGTCACCGCCGTAGTTCAGGAAGCCCAGGCCTACCATGGTCATCGCCATCACCACGCCGCCGATGTAGGTCAGCAGGTCGCCGTGGGCCGCGCTTTGGCCCAGCTTTTCCCAGTGAATATGCGGCAGCATCAGGAAGATAAAGATGATGCTCATAAACCCGGTCAGCCAGGCGATGTATTTCTCCACCTTCATAATCAGCTGGTGGCCATAAATGGCGACCGACATGGTCAGCACCAGGCTGACGATGAACCAGCCGAGAATGCAAACCAGCGTAGGTTTGCCGTCCGCCAGCGCAAACGCCGCGGGCCAAAGTTTGGCAAACAGCGCCGCGCCGGTGGACGAGGCGAGGGTAATAATGGTGATTTTCCAGCCCATATTGGAAATATAGGCAAACAGCGTCGGGAATTTATTGCCGTGATAGCCGAAGCAGAAACGGGTCTGGGTCAGCGTCGGCAGGCCGGTTCTTGGCCCGCCCACCGCCAGCACGCCAACCAGGCAGCAGGAAAGTAGATAGCCGATTATCCCGGCGGTGATCGACTGCCAGACGCTCAGGCCGAGCGAGTAAACGTAAATGCCGTAGGTCATCCCCAGAATAGAAACGTTCCAGGAAAACCAAATCGGGAACAGCCCGGCGGGTTTGCCGTAGCGCTCTGCTTCCGGGACGGCATTCACGCCGTTTGCTTCAACTTTTATGCCGCCAGAGGCCGGCTGGTGTGTAGAGTTTGTCATCGGAGAACCCTTATGGGAGAAATCAATCGCAGAGAAGTGCGGTTTCTAAAGCGAGCTCAATCATTTTGTCTAACGTATTTTGTAGTTCTTCTGCCGTGGGCTCTTCCCCCGTGACGCTGCTTACGCAGGCAGTCAGCAGGCTCAGGGCTTTGGCGCGGTACTGCGCGGCGATGGTGAACAGCGCCGAGGTTTCCATTTCCACCGCAAGGATGTTCATCTTTTTGAGGGCAGGGAGCATGCCTTCGGGTTTGTCGTACAGCAGGTCGTTGGTAAAAGTGTTGCCGAACTGGGTCGGAATATTGTGTTGCTCAGCCGCTGTCCAGCAGCGGCGCAGCAGATCAAAGTCCGGTACGGCCGCGTAGTCGTAACCGCCAAAGCGATCGCGGTTTACCGAAGATGAAGTGCCCGCGCCGGTGGCGACAATCACATGGCGCATATCCACGCTTTCATCCACCGCCCCGCAGGTGCCGATGCGAATAAGCTGCTTCACGCCAAACGCGTTGATCAATTCATGGGCGTAAATAGACACGGACGGAATGCCCATCCCGTGCGCCATCACGGAAAGGCGCTTGCCTTTGTAGTAGCCGGTAAAGCCGAACATATTGCGGGTATCGCACACGCGCTTTGCGTCGGTTAAATAAGTCTGCGCGATGTACTGCGCGCGCAGCGGGTCGCCGGGCATGATCACGGTTTCGGCAAAGTCGCCGGGGTGGGCGTTAATATGTGGCGTCATCAGACGATCTCCTGGCTGGTTGCATGCCATTACGATAGAAACCCCGTGGCTTGCAGAAAAAGGCAAATGTCCGACCGGGCTGACGGCGATCACAAATTTGATTTTTGCCCTGGTAAGAAAAGTGGAACGCCAGGGCTGGCAAGGGATGAGTAAAACGAGGAGTATTGACAATACCGAGGGGGGATAGTTAATCTCAGCCGCCTTTTTCGCCGCAGATTCTGGCGAAACAGGCAATACTTGACGGGTTAGTGACCTTATTAAGCTGCGTGGCAGCTTGCCGGAGAGCGACAACACCATGAATATTATTCAGCAATTCGCTCAGCGCGGGCACCAGATCCTGCGCGATGCCGTGTACGCCACGCCGCTTAAAAGTAAAGAAATCGGCCCCGACGAATTTATTCTGCGCCAGGGCGAGGAGATCAAAGCACTCTACTGGATAGTCCTCGGCGAATACACCATGCACTACAACGCCGAAAACGGGAAAGCATTCAGCCTGGGGCAGCGCTTTGTCAGCGACACCATCATCGGCGAAATAGAATATCTCACCCACACCCCGAGCCAGTTCTCGGTCGTCGCCCACGACACCATGACGGTAAAAGTCATCCCGCTGGCGATGATGGATACTATCCTGACCAGTCACGCGGAAGTCGGCGTCTGGCTTAGCCAACTGCTTTCCTCCAGCTACCAGCGCGGGATGGCAAGAACCATGGAACGCTTCCTGCAGCCGCTGGTGTTTAACATCGTGGCCGACCTGTACGAACGCTATCAGCAGAACAAGCCGCTGGTGGACTTTTCGCAGGTGTCCCGCGAGGCCGAACGGTTTGGCTGCTCAGAGAGAACCTATCGCCGAGTCATCAACCAGCTGATAGAAGAGCAGTACATTCAGAAAGTGGCCCATGAATACGTGATTTGCGATGTAGAAAAATTCCGCCAGGTGCTGACGAATCCCGGGCGCATTAGCTAGCAAGCTTTGTAGCAAACGGCTAAAAAACAAAGAAAAAACAGTGATAGACTCCGGCAATACGTTATCCGCAATGGAGTAGGGCCGTGAGTGAGTCCGTCGAAAATCAGAACGCGTTTAAACATGCTTTTAATCATGCGCTTTTGCAGGACATAGCGAGTTTGATCGCGGTGCATTATCCCGCCTTCAACGCCGAAGCATTTTTAAACAAAGCAGAACACCTCGATAAGCTGGAAATGAAGGCCAGAGTCCAGACTATTCGCGACGCGCTGGCGGCGGAACTGCCGCAGGACTATCCGACAGCATTGGGCGTAGTGGTTTCGGTACTAAAAGAAAACAAGCTGCAGGGCTTTGCCGTCTGGCCTTTTGCGGAATTTATTCAGGTCTATGGCCTCAATCAGCCGGAACTTTCCCTCGAAGCCCTGAAAGTGGTCACCGTTTGTTTTACTGCCGAATGGGCGGTACGGCCCTTCATCAAACAGAATCCGGAAGAAACAATGCGCTTCCTGCTGCACTGCGCGCAGGATCCGAGCGTGGATATCCGCCGCTGGGCATCGGAAGGCACACGCCCGCGCGTGCCGTGGGGCGAAAAGCTGCATCTGTTCATTAAAGACCCGGCGGGAACACGCGCGATTCTGGATGCCCTGAAGTTCGACCCGGAGCTTTACGTCAGAAAAAGCGTCGCCAACCACCTCAACGACATCACCAAAGATCATCCGGACTACGTGATTCAGCTCCTGCAAAGCTGGCAGCAGCAGGCGAAGCAGTCCGGCAGTGACGACGTAAAAAAAGTCGCGTGGATAACCCGCCACTCGCTGCGCACCTTAATTAAGAATGGCCACCCGGATGCGCTGGCGCTTATCGGCGTGCAGCATGGCGCGGCAGTCGCGCTGGATGCCTTCACCCTTAAACAAAAAGCCATTGCCCTCGGCGAGAGTCTGGAATTTAAAATCAGCCTCCGGTCTACCAGCCGCGCCCCGCAAAACATCGTGGTGGATTACGTGATCCACTTTATGAAAGCCAACGGCAGCCTCGCCCCGAAGGTCTTCAAACTGCGTACGTTCGAACTCCCGGCCAGAGGCTCGGTCATCATAGAGAAAAAGCACGCGGTGAAGACAATCACCACCCGCCAGTATTATCCCGGCGTGCAGCAGATTGAGATCCAGGTGAACGGCAAGGTGCTGGGGGGAGATGAGTGGGAGCTGAATTTGTAGCGTTATAGATTTGAATATAATGTCGCCTCAGCGCTTTGGGGCTACATTTTCTTCCCCAGATAATGTCAAAACCCGGTTACCTGCCGCTTTAACCCGCGCCTTTGATCCTTCTCGCTGTAAATATAATGCTCAGGCAACGCACAGAGTGCTAAGTCCGGTGTGGCATAACGCATAATTTTAACTGTATATTAAACCAGTATTCTACTTTTGCAGGAGTGCTGTGATGATTGACCATATCTATGTTTCCGTTACCGACCTGAAGAAATCTCTGGCTTTTTATACTGCCACATTAAAGCCACTCGGCTGGAAGCCGTTTGGTCATTATGATTCCCGCAATGGCCCGGAAGGCGTCCCCGACCTGTATGGAATAGCAGATGCGGTTTATACGTCAGGCTCGGGCATCGGCACCAGTATCTGGCTGCGCCAGCGTCAGCCAGGGGAAACCGGGCTATACGTCGGGATTGTTTGTGACAGCAACCAGCAGGTGGATGAAGTCTATGCCGCCGCGATTAAAGCTGGCGGTCACGATGAAGGCAAACCGGCAGATCGCACTTACTTCACTACCGGGTATTATGCTGCAAATATCGCTGATTTTGACGGCAACCGTATCGAGTTTGTTCACAAGGCGTGGAACCCTGCGAGGGGGTAAGAGTGACGAGGGCGATGTTACGAGGTGATAACTTTCAAATGTGGTTTAGGCTGAATAACAAAGTCTGTAGCTATGGTTTTACATCGATAATAACGGTTAATCATCGAGTCTGGCGGCAGGGAGTAACCCTTTTGCCTGAACCAGCAAAAGCAAAAAGCCCGCTTAAGTTTCCTTAAGCGGGCTTCTCAAATATGGCTCCTCTGACTGGACTCGAACCAGTGACATACGGATTAACAGTCCGCCGTTCTACCGACTGAACTACAGAGGAATCGTGTGAACGGGGCGAATATTAGCGGCGGCTCAGGGCCTTGTCAAAGGCAAAATCTAACGGTTTAGTGCGTTTGCGGAAACAATCAACATCTTGTTGCCTTTTCAGGCAATCTGAGACAAAAAAATCCTTTGCAGGATAACGATTTGTCGCCCATTATTTGAAATGCCGTTTTATCTTTCCTTGCAGGTCCTCGCTTGAACTTACATGCAGTCCTTCGCCAGACCGTGGCGAAAACGCCGTGGTACGCCAAACGTAAGAGTTATCGGGTGCTGTTCTGGCGTGAGATAACGCCGCTGGCGGTGCCAATCTTCCTCGAAAACACCTGCGTGTTATTGATGGGCGTGCTGAGTACCTTCCTCGTGAGTTGGTTAGGGAAAGAGGCGATGGCGGGCGTAGGGCTCGCCGACAGCTTTAACATGGTTATTATGGCGTTCTTCGCCGCTATCGATCTTGGCACCACGGTAGTGGTGGCATTCAGCTTCGGCAGGCTGGATCCGGAGCGGGCGAGGGCGGCGGCCAGACAGTCGCTTATTCTGATGACCATCGTGTCGTTTGTTATGGCCGCAGGCATTCACCTGGCGGGCACGCACATCATCGATGTTATCGCCGGGAACGCCACGCCGGAGGTAAAACGTCTGGCGCTTTCCTACCTGCAAACTACCGTCTGGAGCTACCCGGCGGCGGCGATTGCGCTTATCGGCAGCGGCGCGCTGCGCGGGGCGGGTAACACCAAAATCCCGCTGCTGATTAACGGCGGCATGAACATCCTTAACATCATCATCAGCAGCATTCTTATCTACGGCATCTTTGGCTGGGGCGGGCTGGGCTTCATTGGCGCGGGCCTGGGGTTGACCATTTCCCGCTACATTGGCGCGGCGGGCATTATCTTCGTGCTGATGATTGGCTTTAACCCGGCGCTGCGCATTTCGCTGAAAAGCTATTTCACGCCGCTCAACTGGGCGATTTTGTGGGAAGTGCTCGGGATTGGTATCCCGGCCAGCGTCGAGTCGGTGCTGTTCAACGGCGGTAAGCTGCTGACGCAGATGTTTGTCGCCGGGATGGGCACCAACGTCATTGCCGGTAACTTTATTGCCTTCTCGGTGGCCTCGCTGATCAACCTGCCGGGTAACGCCCTGGGGTCTGCCTCAACGATTATCGTCGGCAGGCGGCTCGGGAAAGGGCAAATAGGTCAGGCTGAGCGTCAGCTGCGCCACACGTTCTGGCTCGCCACGGTTGGGCTAACGATCATTGCGTGGGGAACCGCGCCTTTTGCCGGGTTGTTTGCCTCGTTCTATACCAGCGAAGACGATGTCAAAGAAGTCGTCAAAGTTCTGCTGTGGATGAACGCCGCCTTTATGCCTATCTGGGCAGCTTCCTGGGTGCTGCCTGCCGGGCTGAAGGGGGCGCGTGATGCCCGCTATGCAATGTGGGTGTCGATGGCGGGGATGTGGGGCTGCCGCGTTATCGCCGGCTACACGCTGGGGATTGTGCTCGGTATGGGCGTGGTGGGCGTGTGGCTGGGAATGTTCGGTGACTGGGCGGTGCGCGGCGCGTGCTTCTATTGGCGAATGGTCAGCGGCCGCTGGCTTAAAAAATACCCGCGACCGCCGAAAGAACCGCTTCAGGCTCCGGAAGAAAGCGCCGTTTAGCGCTCAAAAGCCCCGGCAATGGCCCGCATGTCATTGCCGGTTGGCGTCTGGTGAATACGCAGCCCAAACTCCTCCACCACGGCAAAAATGTGGTCGAAGATGTCCGCCTGAATGCTTTCATACTCCGCCCACACCACGGTGTTGGTGAAGGCGTAAATCTCCACCGGCAGACCTGCGCTTTCAGGAGCAAGCTGGCGCACCATTAGCGTCATATCTTTGCGAATACGCGGGTGGCTGCGCAGGTACTCATTCAGATAAGCCCGGAAGGTACCGACGTTAGTCATTTTGCGCTGGTTCAGCACCGAGTCGTCGGCGTGGTGCTGGTTGTACTCGCTAATCTCTTTCCCGCGCTCCGCCATATAGGGCTGCAGCAGCTTCGCTTTGAGCAATTTCTCATGCTCGTCCTGTGACAGAAAACGAATACTGGTGGTATCGATGTTCACGCTGCGTTTGATGCGACGCCCGCCGGAGGCCGACATGCCGCTCCAGTTTATAAACGCATCAGACACCAGAGCGTAGGTTGGGATGGTGGTAATGGTGTTGTCCCAGTTGCGAACTTTCACCGTGGTCAGGCCGATATCGATCACCGCCCCGTCCGCGCCGTATTTCGGCATTTCCAGCCAGTCGCCCATTTTCAGCATGCTGTTGGCAGAAAGCTGGATCCCGGCGACCAGGCCTAGAATCGGATCTTTAAACACTAACATCAGCACGGCGGCCATTGCGCCAAGGCCGCTTATCAGGATCGCCGGGGATTTCCCTATTAGCAGCGAAACCATCATGATGCCGACAACAATCGCAGCGAGTAGCTTCACGCCCTGGAAAATGCCTTTGAGCGGCAGCTGGGAGGCAAAAGCAAATTTACCCGACAGGCCGAAGATCACGTCCAGCAGCGAGAAGAAGGACATCAGCGCGTAAAGCATGACCCACAGCTGGGCACAGGTGGTCAGAATGGTCGCCGCGTCGCTGCCTTTTTGCAGCCACAGCACCGCCTGAACGTTGACGATGATGCCCTGCAGCAGAAACGCCAGCCGCTGGAACAGCTTGTTCTGGGTAATTATCTGCAAAGAGAGGCTGGCGCTGGACTGCGCGCGCTTCTCAAAAGCACGCAGAACAATGCCGTGCAGAATAAAATGCACGACGAGTGCGGTCAGAAAAATGATGCCGAAAATGACGATCAGGGAAGTGGTTTGGCTGGGTTGAATGCCGTATTGCTCGAGGGCGGATATCAATTCCTGCATAAAGTCTCCTTTAAAAACGAGAGGACATCATGCCCTCTGAAGCCACCGGTCGCAACCCGGCTGTATATTTAATAGACATGTTGACACGCAATCCTTACAGAATTGTCTCAGGGCGGTTATGCTTAACGTATTCACATCATGTTAACTAACAGGGAAATTATGATTCGTTTCTCCACGCTGGCATTTGCTCTGGCTGCGGTCACGCAGAGTGCAATGGCCGTGACTTATGCTTTACCGCCGGAAGGCAGCCGCCTGGTTGGTACGCCCCTGACGATCGCCGTGCCGGAGGGTAACAAGGAACCGCTGGAACACTTTGCCGCTCAGTACGGGCAGGGCTTCAGCAACATGCTGGAAGCGAATCCGGGCGTCGATCCGTTCTTGCCCAAAGCGGGCACGCAGCTGGTTATTCCGCAGCAGGTCATTTTGCCGGATACCGTGCGGGAAGGGATTGTGGTGAATGTGGCGGAAATGCGCCTCTACTACTATCCAAAGGACACGAACACCGTAGAGATCTTGCCGATAGGTATCGGCCAGGCCGGGCGTGAAACGCCCCGCAACTGGGTGACCCGCGTCGAGCGTAAGCAGGACGCCCCGGCCTGGACGCCAACCCCGAACACCCGCCGCGAATACGCCAAAGAAGGCAAAACGCTGCCTGCCTTTGTGCCGCCGGGGCCGGATAACCCGATGGGCCTATACGCCATTTACATCGGCAAGCTGTACGCCATCCACGGCACCAATGCCAATTTTGGCATTGGCCTGCGCGTCAGCCAGGGCTGCATCCGCCTGCGCAATGACGACATCAAATTCCTGTTCGATAATGTGCCTGTCGGGACTCGCGTTCAGCTCATCGATCAGCCGGTGAAGGTCACCGCCGAGCCGGACGGTAAGCGCTGGTTAGAGGTTCACGAGCCGCTGTCGCGCAACCGCGCCGAGTTTGAGTCCGACAAGAAAGTTCCCCTGCCGATGACCACGGTATTGCGCAGCGAAACTCAGGCTTCTGGGGTGAATACGGCGGTGGTGAGTGAAGCGCTTAATAGGCGCTCGGGGATGCCGGTACAAATAAATTCAGCCGCCACGGAAACCGGACGACTGTAATTTTCAGTAAGAAAAATAAAAGCTCGCTCTTTGCGAGCTTTTATTTATTTGAATAATTCTGCGGTAGCATAAAGTTTATTTTGCCCGCCAGCGGAGGTCACTTTGAAGGACGTTGCGCCGGCTTTATCTGCTTTATCAGAAAGTTGATTTATAGCCTGATCCAGGGTGGTTGCCCCGCTGGTTGACACCGAGCCAATGCTTTGTCCGGTGCCGGTTTGCTGGACTTCGGTCGCGGCTAAAGTCGTACCGGTAAGGGCGGTAAATACGGTGAGGGCAAGGGCGGAGTTAATCAGTTTACGCATCATAATGAATCTCTCAATGTGGGTAATAAGGCGAGTCGTCGGTTAATGTGTTGCATGCTACGTTGCCGCTTAAGCAATGAATAGCGGGGGTTATTGATGAAGACTTTCAAAAATTCTGGCTGGTAATATCTGGGTGTTATTGACTGTAAATTACTTTAAGCCATCTTATTTTTTCCTTAATTAATCTACCGCTGTGTGAAGTTTTCGCGCGCAACGGGCGGCACATTCTGTGCGGTCTTCCCCGTGTGCCGTACGTTTTATGCCAGGATTATTCCACCCCTCAAAGAAGGGGCTGACCCGCACAGGAGAAGTACGTTGGCAAACAATCCACTTTCGGTGCTGGAGTATCTGAGAAAGATGCTCAATAACAGCCTTTCGGTCGATGACGTCACCCACATGAATTACCCGACGGCGATATCGCAGTTGCTTAAGTTCGAACTGCTGGACGTGGCCGAAGGCTGTGCCACGCTTGGCCTGAATGCGGACGCGGCGATTCACGGTAACCAGCAGGGCACGGTTCACGGCGGCATGCTGTGCGAGCTGGCGGATGCGGCAATCGGCACCGCTCATTCCACGCTAATGGCGCCGGGTGAAAGCTTCACCAGCATTGACCTGAAAGCCACCTTCTTAAGGCCGGTCTGGCAGGGCAAATTGACGGCGAAGGCGTTCCCGGTACACAAGGGCAGCACCATCAGCCATTACTGCTGCGAGATTCAAAAAGAGGACGGCAAAATGGCGGCGGTGATCCACAGCACGGTGATGACGCTGCGAGGTGACAAAGCGGCAGGTCGCTAATAAAAAAACGCACGGAGGGGATAGCTCCGTGCGTCGGGTTATTGCTCGTCAGTCTCAGCGTGGCTGAGGCTTCAGCGCAATAGCGAAGGCAAATTAAACCCCAAGGCGATCGCGAAGACTGTAGTAAGCCGCCCCCATGGCGGTAAACGGAATACGGAACGTTCGGCCACCCGGGAACGGGTAGTGCGGCAGGTTAGCAAAGGCATTGAAGCGCTCCGCATCACCGCGCAGCAGCTCTGCAATCAGGCGGCCAGCCAGATGGGTCCAGGTGACGCCGTGCCCGCTGCAGCCCTGGCTGTAGTAAATATTTTTATCCAGACGGCCCACCTGTGGCAGGCGGGACAGCGTCAGCAGGAAGTTTCCAGTCCAGCTGTAGTCAATTTTCACGCCCTTCAGCTGCGGGAAGGTTTTCAGCAGGTTTGGCATCACCAGGCGCTCAATATCCGCCGGGTCACGCGCGCCGTACACCACGCCGCCGCCGTACAACAGGCGGTTATCGGCGGTCAGCCGATAATAATCCAGCAGGTAGTTACAATCTTCCACGCAGTAATTTTTCGGGATCAGCGAGCGGGCAAGATCTTCTCCGAGCGGCTCGGTGGTTAGCACCTGCGTGCCGCACGGCATGCTACGTTTCGCCAGCTCGGGTTCGAGTTTGTCGCCGAGATAGGCGTTACCAGCGACAATCACGTACTTCGCCGTCACCTTGCCTTTCGCCGTGCTGACCACTGCCGGGCTGGCGTGCTCAATATGGGTCACCGGAGACTGTTCGAAAATACGCCCACCGTTCAGGCGAATCGCATTGGCCTCACCAATGGCCAGGTTCAGCGGGTGAACATGGCCGCCGCTGTGGTCGAGCAGGGCACCTACATAGCGGTCGCTGTTTACTTCGCGTTTCAGCTCGCTGGCATCCAGCAGTTCAAGCTGGGTGTTGCCGTAGCGCTCCCAGTTGGTCTTTTGCTCTTCCAGGGTTTCCAGTTGTTTGTGGTTCATCGCCACAAACAGGCCGCCCGGGCGATAATCGCAGTCAATCTGGTAGCGTTTGATGCGCTCGCGAATAATTTCCCCGCCTTCAAACATCATACTGCCGAGCATTTTGGCCGCTTCCGGGCCATAACGGCGCTCAATTACGTCGATATCGCGGCTGTAGGAGTTCACCAGTTGCCCGCCGTTGCGCCCGCTGGCACCGAAGCCGATGCGAGCGGACTCCAGCAGCACCACGTCAAAGCCCATTTCGGACAGATGCAGCGCGGACGACAGGCCGGTATAGCCGCCGCCGACCACGCACACGTCGCAGGTGACGGACTCGGTTAACTGCGGGAAGGGCTCATAGTGGTTGGCGCTGGCCGCGTAATAGCTGGTGGTATGTTCAGTCATGATGAAGGCTCCAGGGCAATCCAGATGGTTTTCAGTTCGCTAAATTTCTCAAGGGCGTGCAAGGATTTGTCGCGGCCGTTGCCGCTCTGCTTGTAGCCGCCGAACGGGACGGTCATATCGCCGTCGTTGTAGTTATTGACGAAAACGGAACCGGCTTTAAGGCCGCGGCTCATACGGTGGGCGCGGGAGAGATCCCGGGTCCAGACGGCGGCACCGAGGCCGTAGTCGCTGTCGTTGGCAAGGGCGAGCGCCTGAGCTTCGGAGGTGAAGCGGGTGACGACGAGTACCGGACCGAAGATCTCTTCCTTGCCGACGCGGGCATCCGCCGCGGTGTCGGTGAAAATTGTCGGGCCGATAGCCGCCGGGTGGGCGCTATTCCGCCCGTCGAGTGTGAGCTTGCCCTGGCTTTCGCCGTCGCGAATAAAGCCGTGTACGTTGTCGGCGTGGGCGCTGTCGATCAGCGTCCCCATAGTGGTGTCAGGATCGAGCGGATTACCGGGCTGCCAGTTTTTAGCCTGTTCTTTCAGCAGGGCAATAAACGTATCGGCGATGCTCTCCTCCAGCAGCAGACGCGTACCGGCGATGCAGACCTGGCCCTGGTTGTAGAAAATACCGGCGGCGGTGGTGGCAGCGGCTTTTTGCAGATCGGGGCAGTCGGCAAAAACGATATTGGCGCTTTTGCCGCCGGCTTCGAGCCAGACCCGTTTCATATTGCTGTCGCCGGCATCTTTCAGCAGCTGTTTACCGGTGCGGGTGGAGCCGGTGAAGGTAATCACGTCCACGTCCGGATGCTGGGCCAGCGCCTGGCCCGCCTCGTGACCAAAGCCGGTCACAACGTTAAACACGCCGTCCGGCAGGCCCGCTTCTTTGGCCAGCGCCGCAAGACGAATGGCAGACAGCGGTGATTTTTCAGAAGGTTTTAGGATCACGCTGTTGCCGGCCGCCAGCGCCGGGCCAAGCTTCCAGCAGGCCAGCAGCAGCGGGAAGTTCCAGGGCACAACAGCGGCAATCACGCCCACCGGTTCACGCACAATCAGCGCCAGTTCGTTAATGCCGGTGGTGGCGACCTCGCCGTACACTTTGTCGATGGCTTCGGCGTACCAGCGAATAGCGCGGGCGCTGCCCGGAATATCATCACGCAGGCTATGGCGGATAGGTTTGCCGGTGTCGAGGGTCTCCAGCAGCGCCAGCTCCTCGTGATGCTGTTCCATTAAATCCGCCAGCTTGCCCAGCACGGCTTTGCGTTTTGCCGGAGAAGCCTGCGACCAGTCGCCGCGATCGAACACGGCTCGGGCGGCCTGGACAGCAATATCGACGTCCGCTTTTTTGCCGCGAGCGACTTCGGCAAGGTTACGCTGCGCAAAAGGGTCGACGGTACTAAACGTTTCGCCGTCTTTGGCAGAGCAATATTCGCCATTAATAAACAGACGCGTTTCCGGCGAGGTATTTTTGGCTTTCTCCTGCCAGTAATTAAGATGCTGAAAGTCCATGATGACTCCTTTTATTCAATCGGATAAATGGCCTTACTGGGTTCTTCAGGCAAATTTGGGCTGCAAAAAGCCCCAGGAAATAAGTCCTGTTAAAAACGTTTTTAAATAAGGCCTGAATAACTCAGGCCTCTGGCTACAAACAGACCGTAGGTGAGAGAAGAAACACCTGGGCTGCTAATTAATGCGCCCGGAAAATCAATTTATTGATTTTCTGCTGTTAGCCACAAAGAGGGAACGATCATGCTTTTCCCTCTTTGTTAGCCTTATCAGGCCAGAAAAAATTAGAACGTGGTGGGGGTGTGGGCGCTGATAATGCGGCAAATACCTGCCGAGGTGTTGCTGAAGCTGTGCGGCATGCTGGTGTTAATAGCATAGCTTTGCCCCGCAACCAGGTGCCAGGTCTGGCCGTTTACGGTCAGAACCACTTCACCTTCCAGTATCGTGCCCGTCTCCTCACCCTGGTGTTTGATCCTCTCGCCGGTGGTTGTGCCCGGCTGATAGGTCTCAATGATCATCGCCAGCGTACGGTTAGGATTCCCATTGTGTATTAATTTCATTGAAACACCCTGACTGCCTATTTCAATCAGGTCGTCGTAATTAATAACCACCTGCGGCTCATCAGGTTTTTCCGGTTCCGCGAAGAACTCGGAGAGCGACAGCCCGTAGACTTTCAGCAGCTTTTGCAGCGTACTGATGGCAGGACTGACTTTGTCCTGTTCTATGGTGCTGATGGCGCTATGCGTTAATCCAGACAGTTCGGCGGCACGACGTTGAGAAAGACCCAATTGCTGGCGGATCTCTGACAAACGTTTACCCGGCGCCAGGCCGTCATCGCTCATATTGGCATTTCCTTAACAGTAGTGGTCAGAGTCGCTGTTTTTCAGACAGGTGCTTCTGACAGGCGTTGATAAAACCTTCAAGCAACAAACGCGACAGGGCGTATTCGCTACTGTTCCATTCTGGGTGCCACTGTACGCCGAGGGCAAAAGGATGATCGTGAACGCTTGCCGCTTCCACCAGTCCATCCTGCGATCTTGCCTCTACGCGCAGTAGCGGGCCCACCGTTTTCGCTCCCTGGCCATGTAATGAGTTAACCCAAAACGTGTTGCAACCCGGTATTAAATGCGAAAGCAATCCTCCCTCCTGTACCTGAACTTCATGTGAAGGTGCGTACTGCTGCTCCACGGGAAGCTCAGGATCTTCACGGTGTTCCAGAAGCTGAGGCTGATCGCACAGGCGACGATACAGAGTCCCGCCTGTGGCGACAACCAGTTCCTGCAAACCCCGGCAAATGGCGAAAATGGGAATGCGCCTTTTGAGCCCGGCGGCGATAAGCGCCATGCTCAGTTCATCACGCCCAGGATCGGCGTCAGGCTCATCGCCGTTTTCACCATAAAGGTGCGGCTGCACGTTGCTGGGGCTGCCCGGCAGGAAGATCCCGTCCAGTTTAGGCAGTAGCGCATTCAGCAGTTCTGGCTCTGCAAGTGCATGGGGGAGGGCAATCGGTAATCCGCCGGCGTTCAATACGGCATTCAGGTATTTTTCTTGCAACGTCTGGGTCTGATGACCCTTAAGCCTGTTCCTGCACATCACGACACCAATCACTGGCTTGTCAAATATATCGACCATGATCAACCTCACATTATGGACTAAATTATTTCCAAACGATTCCATGTTGCCCGTATCCGTTCAATATTTTTTCAATCTAGCAGCGGTGTAACGTCCTTGCAAACTTAAATTAACATTTGACAAACATTTTAATTCGCACCATTGTCGAAGAGTGGACATTATATTTAACGGTCGACATCAGCGACCGGCATCCAACGCAACGGCGGTGAATCATGGAAACCAATATCGTAGAAGTTGAGAATTTTGTTCAGCATTCCGAAGAGAGACGAAGTAGCGCGTTTGCACGCGAAGTGAATACCTTTCTTGAACGTTATCCCAATACCCAATATGTCGATGTCCTGCTCACTGACCTGAACGGCTGCTTCCGTGGAAAACGTATTCCGGTGGCCGGACTGCGTAAGGTAGAAAAGGGCTGCTACTTCCCGGCGTCAGTGTTTGCCATGGATATCCTCGGCAATGTAGTAGAAGAGGCCGGGCTGGGGCAGGAGCTGGGTGAGCCGGATCGCCGCTGCGTACCGGTGCCGGGAACGCTGACTCCCTCGGCGGCCGACCCCGAGTTTATCGGGCAGATGATGCTGACCATGCTGGATGAAGATGGCGCTCCCTTTGACGTTGAGCCGCGGAACGTGCTGAACCGACTCTGGCAGCAGCTGCGCCAGCGTGGCTTGTTCCCCGTGGTAGCGGTAGAGCTGGAGTTCTATTTAATTGACCGCCAGCGCGACGCCGAAGGCTATTTACAGCCGCCCTGTGCGCCGGGCACCGACGACCGCAATACCCAAAGCCAGGTTTACTCCGTCGATAATTTAAACCACTTTGCCGATGTGCTGACTGACATCGACGACCTGGCTCGCCTGCAGCTGATCCCGGCCGACGGGGCGGTGGCGGAGGCCTCCCCCGGGCAGTTTGAAATCAACCTGCACCACACCGATAACGTGCTGGATGCCTGCGATGATGCGCTGGCGTTAAAACGCCTGGTGCGAACTGTCGCAGAGAAGCATAAGATGCACGCCACTTTTATGGCGAAGCCGTATGAAGAGCATGCGGGCAGCGGGATGCACATCCACATCAGCGTGCTGAATAACAAAGGTGAAAACGTGCTGGCGGACGCCGATGGTGAAGACTCAGCGCTGCTGAAACGCGCGCTGGCGGGCATGATCCACCTGATGCCGTCTTCTATGGCTCTGCTGGCGCCGAACGTGAACTCATGGCGTCGCTTCCAGCCGGGGATGTATGTCCCGACCCAGGCTTCCTGGGGGCATAACAACCGCACCGTGGCGCTGCGTATTCCTTGCGGCGACCGGGACAACCACCGCGTGGAGTATCGCGTGGCGGGGGCAGATGCCAACCCGTACCTGGTGATGGCGACGATTCTGGCCGGCATTTTACACGGGCTGGATAACGACCTGCCGCTGCAGGAAGAAGTTGAAGGCAACGGGCTGGAGCAGGAAGGGCTGCCGTTCCCAATCCGCCAGAGCGATGCGCTATGGGAATTTACCCAGAACGACCATCTGCGCAGCCTGTTGGGCGAGCGTTTCGCCCACGTTTTCCATGCGTGCAAGCACGATGAGCTGGTGCAGTTTGAGCGTTTAATCACAGAAACTGAAATTGAGTGGATGTTGAAAAACGCCTGATTGTGCCGCCTGCCCGCCAGAGCAAGCCTGGCCGGGCAAGTGGATACATAAGTAGCATCATACGGACTGAGCGGAGCCAGGCCGGACGTTTTGCAGGGCAACCTGCCATTTCCCGGAGTCGCGTAATGGAGCGCGGGCGGCAACGGGTCTTCAGTTAACGACAATGTGTACGACGAGGAAATGAAATGATGCAGACGCAAATGTTTAAATATCCGCACGGCGAGGGCGAACGCTGCTGCCGCATTGATAACGACGGGCCAGCGGCCTGCGTGAACCTTATTCCCGTTCCCCGACAGTTACGATTAACCCCCAGGCTAAGCAGGTTTGCCCGAACGAAGAACGTTTCGCAAACCTGTATCCGCGTGGGGGAACATCGTCATGGCGACTAATTCCTCCGTAGACATGGCTTCGCAGGCGGGGAAACCGCAGCTGCGCAAATCTCTGAAACTCTGGCAGGTGGTAGTGATGGGGCTGGCCTATCTCACGCCGATGTCGGTGTTTGATACCTTTGGTATCGTGTCCGGCATCAGCGACGGTCACGTCCCGGCGTCCTACCTGCTTGCGCTGGCGGGGGTGCTGTTTACCGCCATCAGCTACGGCAAACTGGTGCGCCAGTTCCCGCAGGCCGGTTCAGCCTATACCTATGCTCAAAAGGCCATTAGCCCGCACGTTGGTTTTATGGTGGGCTGGTCGTCGCTGCTGGACTATTTGTTCCTGCCGATGATTAACGTTCTGCTGGCAAAAATTTACCTCTCGGCGCTATTCCCTGAAGTCCCGCCGTGGATTTGGGTGGTAGGTTTTGTCTGCATCCTGACGGCGGCCAACCTGAAGAGCGTCAACCTGGTGGCGAACTTCAACACCCTGTTTGTGCTGGTCCAGATAGCCATCATGGTGGTGTTTATTATTCTGGTGGTGCAGGGGCTGCATAAAGGCGAGGGCGTGGGCACCGTCTGGTCGCTGCAGCCGTTTATCAGTGAAAATGCGCACCTGATCCCGGTCATCACCGGCGCGACGATAGTCTGTTTCTCGTTCCTCGGTTTCGATGCGGTCACTACGCTGTCGGAAGAGACACCGGACGCGGCGCGCACCATCCCGAAAGCTATTTTCCTGACTGCGGCCTACGGCGGCATTATCTTTATTGTGGCATCGTTCTTTATGCAGCTGTTCTTCCCGGACATCAGCCGCTTTAAAAATCCGGACGCGGCGCTGCCGGAGATTGCGCTGTACGTCGGCGGCAAGCTGTTCCAGTCTATTTTCCTCTGCACGACCTTTGTGAATACCCTGGCTTCCGGGCTTGCCTCCCACGCCAGCGTTTCTCGCCTGCTTTATGTGATGGGGCGTGACAACGTATTCCCGGAAAAATACTTCGGCTACGTGCACCCCAAATGGCGCACCCCGGCGCTGAACGTGATCATGGTGGGTATTGTGGCACTGTCCGCGCTGTTCTTTGACCTGGTGACGGCCACGGCGCTGATTAACTTCGGTGCGCTGGTGGCCTTCACCTTCGTCAATCTGTCGGTGTTCAACCACTTCTGGCGTCGCGAAGGCCGCAACAAAACCTGGCGCGAGAAGCTGCACTACCTCATTCTGCCGCTCATTGGCGCGGCAACAGTGGCGGTGCTGTGGGTGAACCTCGAAGTGACGTCCCTGACGCTGGGCTTGGTGTGGGCCGCGGTGGGTATTCTGTATCTGGCCTTCCTCACCCGCCGCTTCCGCAGGCCACCGCCGGTGTTTGACGCCAGCAAAGCCGAACGCGCCTGGGAATAACACGGCCCGCGTTAGAGAATAAAAGCCCGCTTAAGCTGAATTAAGCGGGCTTTTTTTGTGGCGGGTTTTGCCGGCGCAGAAAAGCAAAAAGCCTGCTTAGTTTCCTAAGCAGGCTTCTTAAATATGGCTCCTCTGACTGGACTCGAACCAGTGACATACGGATTAACAGTCCGCCGTTCTACCGACTGAACTACAGAGGAATCGTGTGAACGGGGCGAATACTAACGGGGTGAGTCTGGGTTGTCAAAGGCTGTTTTGGTGAAATGCGTTCAACTGCCGATTAATCCAGCAACTCAATGAAAAAGGCCGCAAAAGCGGCCTTAACAGACAGCTGGCAAAGCCCTGGCGAGGGAAGAAGTACCCGACGGCTCATTTAAACAAACAGGAAAATCAATTCATTGATTTTCGGCTGATAACCACCCAGAGGGAAAAACCACGCTTTTTCCCTCTGGGTCAGCACCTATAAAAGGCCGCAAAAGCGGCCTTAAACGGTTACTGCTTGCGCTGTTGACTGACGGGCAATGTGGCGGCTTCCAGCCACTCCCGAACTTCTTCGTTCACCCGTGGGGAGAGGGTGTCCCGCACCTGCCGGTGGTAATCGTCAAGCCAGGCGATGTCCTGCGGGCTGAGCAAATCAACGTCGACGGCGGACAAATCGATAGGGATCAGCGTCAGCGACGCGAATTTGCAGAAGCCTGGCCGGGAGGCAATCACCTCGACCTGGTTTTCGATACGGATCCCGTGGGTGTCCGCCAGGTAATAACCCGGCTCGATGGTGATGATGTTGCCCGGCAGCATCGGCCACGGGCTCACCTTCTTCGCCATACGGTGCGGGTTTTCGTGGATCATCAGCCGGTGGCCGACGCCGTGCCCGGTACCGTGGTCGTAATCCAGCCCTAGTTCCCACAGCGGGCGGCGGGCAAAGGCATCGAGCTGGTGGCCCTGAGCCCCCTGCGGGAACTGCAGTGAAATCAGCGCCAGGAAGCCTTTCAGCACGGCGGTGTAGTGCAGGCGGCGGGTCGCATCCAGCTCACCAAAGCTGAGCGTGCGGGTGGCATCCGTTGTGCCGTTGATATACTGCCCGCCGGAATCATTGAGGTAGAACTGCGCGGCGGTGAGGGCGAAATTCGTTTCCGGCGAAGAGTGGTAGTGGCACATCGCGGCGTTGCTGCCCGCTGCGGAAATGGTACTAAAGCTTTGCTCGGTAAAGGTGGAGCCCTGCTGGCGGAAGCTGAGCTGTTTTTCCTGGGCCTCCAGCTCGGTGACTGGATTGCCTGCGGCTTCGCGGCGCGGCACTTCTCGGGTCAGCCAGGCAAGGAAATTCACCCAGGCCACGCCGTCTTCGATGTGGCTGTCGCGGTAGCCCGCCAGCTCGGTCTCGTTCTTATTGGCTTTGATAAGCGTCACAGGATCCGGCGCCCACAGCACGCTGCCCCCGCCTTGCTCCACGGCAAAGCGTACGGCGACCGGCGCAGAGTCCGCGTCGATGAGAATGTGTTTCCCGGTCGCTACCTGCTGGCAGCGGGCAAGGAATTCAGCCATCGGGCGGATGGTGATGCCGCTGAGCCAGGCTTTATCCAGCTTCCGCAGTTTGCCTTCCGCCACAAACCATTCAATGTCGCCCCTGGCGCTCGCCAGCGCGAAGGAGTGCGGCACCGGGCTCATCGGAATGTCCGAGCCACGCACGTTCAGCAGCCAGGCGATATTGTCCGGCTGCGTCAGCGCCAGATAATCGGCTCCTGCCTGGCTCAGCGTCTGGGCGATCCGTGCCCCCTTTGACGCAGAGCTTTCGCCGCTGATGTCGTCCGGCATGGCGATAATTTCACCGCAGGGTGCCGCCGGGCGATCTGGCCAGATAGCATCGAGCGGATCGTCATCCAGCGCCACCAGATCGCAGCCGCTGGTGCGCAGGTTTTCGTACTGGCTGTTGACCATCAGCAGCGATTCGAAGGCAATGCGTTTGCCCGCCGGAAGGTTATCTCGTAGCCAAAGGTGAAGCGGCTCGTCGTGCAGATGATGAATCTCAAACTCCTGCAGATTCACCTGATGGCGAGCCTGCACCTGATAGCGCCCGTCCACAAACAGCAGGGCGCGGTCGGCAAGCACTAGCGCCAGCCCGGCGGAACCGGTAAAGCCGCTGATAAACTCAAGTTTATTGTCATGAGGCGCACAGTATTCGCTCTGATGGGCATCGGCGCGCGGCACGATGATCCCATCCAGCTCGCGCTCCCGGAGCAACGCCCGCAGCGCGCCGAGTGATGAAGTGTGTTGCATCCAGCTTCCTTATTATTTTTGTTAACGGAACGGCGGTTCGTTGAAGGTACGCAGCTTGCGCGAGTGCAGCTTTTCCCCTTCGGCACGCAGCAAATCAATGGCGCGAATGCCAATTTGCAGGTGCTCCGAAATCGCCCCTTCATAGAAACGGTTGGCCTGGCCCGGCAGCTTAATTTCGCCATGCAGCGGTTTGTCCGAAACGCACAGCAGCGTGCCGTAAGGCACCCGGAAGCGATAACCCTGGGCGGCAATCGTTGCGCTTTCCATGTCGATAGCCACCGCGCGGCTGAGGTTGAAGCGCAGCGCAGAAGCTGAATAACGAAGTTCCCAGTTACGGTCATCGGTGGTGACCACCGTGCCGGTGCGCAGCCGCTGTTTAACTTCTTCGCCCGGCATCCCGCTCACCTGTTTGGTGGCGTCGTAAAGGGCGCGCTGGACCTCGGCGATGCTTGGAATAGGAATGTCCGGCGGCAACACGGCATCCAGAACGTGATCGTCACGCAGGTAGGCGTGGGCCAGCACGTAGTCGCCAATCTGCTGGCTTTCACGCAGGCCACCGCAGTGGCCAATCATCAGCCAGGCATCCGGACGCAGCACCGCGAGGTGGTCACAGATGGTTTTGGCGTTTGACGGGCCAACGCCAATGTTAATCAGCGTAATGCCGCTGCCGTTTTTGTCGATCAGGTGCCAGGCCGGCATCTGGTGTTTTTTCCACGCCAGGTCGGAAATCGCTTCTTCCGGGGCTTCCGTTTCGGCGGTAAGCCAGGTACCTCCGGCGCAGGACAGCGCGATATACGGGCTGTCCGGATCGAGGATTTGTTGGCAGCCCCAGCGAACAAATTCGTCCACGTAACGGGTGTAGTTGGTGAACAACACGAAGGGCTGGAAGTGCTCCACCGGCGTGCCGGTGTAATGGCGCAGGCGAGCCAGCGAGAAATCTACCCGGCGAGCGTCGAAGTGCGAAAGCGGCCAGGCTTCCGTCGGGTGGAACAGGCCGTCGGCGGTTTCATCGCCAATTTGTGACAGCTCGGTGGTCGGGAAATGGCGCGTCAGCCCGGCGCTCATGGTGCGGTCGAGATTCAGGCCGTCAATCACATAAGGATAAGGGATCTCGTGCTGAGAAGGGCCAACTTCAATGTGGACGCCATAGTCTTCACACAGCAGGCTCAGTTGCTCGTTCAGGTAGCTTTTAAACAGCGCGGGACGCGTCACCGTGGTGGTGTAGCTGCCGGAGTGGGTAAAGCGGGCATAGGAGCGGGTATTTTTCGGGCCGCGGGGAACGCCGTCCCAGCTGACCCGCAGTTCCGGGTAGACAAACAGCCCGTCGGAACGCGCGTCTACGTCCGGCAGCGTGCCTTGTTGGGTGTAGAGGGCAATCGCGTCGCGAAGGGCGGTTACCGAGTTTTCATACAGTGCTTCCAGCTTGTCCAGGGCTTCAGCAGGCGTCAGCCCCTGGCATACAACGTTATTATTCATTGATTCTCCTTTACCGGTTCTGGCCGGGTTAGTGTCTCAGTATGTCACGCCGGGAGCAGAACGGAAGCGGAAGACGGGGAGAGTTGCGAGCCTCATAAAAAATTCATCACAAATAAATGAATACCCGCGTAAAGATTGCCGATAACCCCTGTGATACCCGAGCTTGATGGGATAACGACAATAACGATGAGGGGAATGACATGGGGATGTTAAAGAATTTTACCGTGCGCCGGGTGCTGCTCACCGTACTGGGGCTGTTTTGCCTGCTGTGGTCAGCCGTGGGCGTGTTTACCGTTTATTCACTGGCGAAGCTGGGGGACGGCAACGCCGTTGACCATCAGCTGGTGTCGCAGATGACTATTCTGAGTAAAGGTAATGACCAGTATTTTCGCTTTATTACTCGCCTTTCGCGGGTAATGGAGGCGAAGGCTGCCGGGGAAAGTACCGACTTTAAGCCCGTTCAGGAAGCGCTGGACAACATGAAAAGCGAGCTTGAGCGTCTGAAGAGCGTTTCTCCTGGGCCAATGGATCCGGTCGTTTCTGCCGACGTCATAGAGAAATGGCAGCAGCTTTTGGATAGCGGCGTGGCGGTGCAGATGCAGCTTGCTCAGCAGGGGAGCGCGGGGGATTATCGCCAGCAGGCCACTCAGGTGACGCCTCCGCTCAGCCGCGCCTTTGGCGCCAGCAGCAGCAAGTTTACCGCCGTGGCCGAAGAGCGGCTTGATCGGACGAGGGTTGCCGTGGACTCGCTGACTCGCCTGATGAAAGTCACCGTAGTGGTCGCCATTGTTATTGGGCTGCTGATCCTGCTGTTTACCGACCGCTATCTGGTGAACCTGCTCGTGAAGCCGCTGGATCGTATTCGGGATCATTTCTCGGTGATTGCTAAAGGCGACCTCAGCCATCCGGTTGAGGACTTTGGGCGAAACTGCGTCGGCAAGTTATTCCCGCTGCTGGCCGGGATGCAGGGCAGTCTGCGTGAGGCGGTGAGCGCGATTCGCAGCGGCACCGAGAACATTTATCGTGGCTCGGCGGAGATCTCCTCCGGCAATAACGATCTCTCTTCGCGAACCGAAGAGCAGGCCGCCGCGCTGGAACAAACCGCCGCCAGCATGGAGCAGCTAACGGCCACGGTTAAATTCAACGCCGAGAATGCCCGCCAGGCCAGCAGCATTGCGGAGAAAGCATCACAAACCGCCAGCCGCAGCGGCAAGCTGGTGGGCGATGTGGTTGTCACGATGGAAGGGATCTCCGACAGTTCCCGCAAAATCAGTGAGATCACCAGCGTCATCAATAGCATTGCATTCCAGACCAACATTCTGGCGCTTAACGCCGCCGTCGAGGCCGCACGCGCAGGTGAGCAGGGCAGAGGTTTTGCCGTAGTGGCGGGGGAAGTACGTAATCTGGCCAGCCGCAGCGCGGGCGCGGCGAAAGAGATTGAAACGCTGATTGCCGACTCGGTAAGCCGGGTGAATAGCGGATCGGCGCTGGTGAACGAGGCGGGCAACACCATGAAAGAGGTACTGCAGGCCGTGTCTGACACGACGCAAATCATGAAGCAAATTGCCTCGGCGACGGACGAACAGAGCAAAGGCATTTCTCAGGTGAGCGTGGCGGTGAGTGAAATGGACAGCGTGACTCAGCAAAACGCCGCCCTGGTGGAGCAGATCTCGGCGGCTGCGGCGGCGCTCGAAGGCCAGACTGAAATGCTGCAAAAAGCGGTGTCGCGTTTCCGCCTGTCCGGACGTGAGGAACAGGCCAGGGAAGAAACGAAGGTAAAACCTCAGGCAAAAGCCGCCGCCGTTACCACTGCGGGGGATGACTGGGTTACGTTTTAAGCTTCTATAACGGGCAGGGTGCGCATCGCGTTTTCGCAGCGTGCCTTGACCGCCGCATGCAACAGCCTCACCGTAGTAGACAACTGCTTACGGTGCGGGCAGATCAGATTCAGCGGAATGCTGTCCCCTTCATACTGCGGCAACAGCAGCTTTAAGCGGCCTTCCTGGACATCTTCGCTGACGTCCAGCCAGGATTTGTAGGTAATGCCTTCACCTTTCACCGCCAGCCTGTGGATCACTTCTGCATCATCGCTCATCATCGAGCCTTTCACCGCCACCTGCAGCATTTTGCCGTGCCGGCTGAACGACCAGCTATTGTGCACCCGCCCCCGAAGAACAAACGTCAGCGCATTGTGCTGAGCCAGATCGGCAAGAGTTTGAGGTTCACCGTAGCGAGCAAGATAGGCCGGGGAAGCGACCAGCACGCGGCGGTTTTCTGGCGCGACCGGCAGGGCGATATACGACGCATCATCGTTATTGCCATAGCGAAAGGCCACATCCACCGGGTCTTTAAACACATCGGTTATTCGATCGGAAAACAGAAGCTTCAGGCTTAGCGCCGGGTAAGTGCTGCGAAATTGCTGAAAGACGTCGAGCAGGAGATTGCGCCCCAGGTCTGAAGGCACGGCGATTTGTAGCGTGCCACGCACTTCGTCGCTGGGCGGCTGGATCTGTTCGTACCCGGCATCCAGCGTCTGCAGCACCTGCTGGGCATAAGGCAACCAGGCTTCACCTTCAGGCGTCAGGCGCAGGCTTCGCGTTGAGCGGGCAAAAAGGCGAATATTGAGGTTTTGCTCCAGGCGCTTAATGGCGGTGCTGACCTGGGCCGGCTGCAGCCCGGCTTCTCTGGCGGTATCGCTAAAACTGTTTAACGCCGCCGCCCTGACAAACAGCGCAAGGTCTTCCAGCCTGAGCATTTTCACTCTCCGAGTATAAGTGTTGTTTCCTGACGCCGGTTTTTCACCTTCAGCGCTCCTTGTACCATGATTTTACTAAATTGATGAACCCATTACCTTATTGGAGCTGCTATGAAAGCTATTGCTATTACTCGCGCCGCAAAAGACGGCAGCAACATTGATGCACTGCAGGACATTACGCTGCCGAAGCCCGTTGCTCAGGGCCATGACATTCTGGTGGCGGTGAACGCCATTTCCGTTAACCCCGTTGATACCAAAGTCCGCAGTGGCTTTAGCGGCGACGCACCCCGCGTGCTGGGCTGGGATGCAGTAGGTACCGTTGTGGAAGTCGGTGAGGCGGTAACGCTTTTCAAACCGGGCGATGCCGTGTGGTATGCCGGGTCGCTGACCCGCCCGGGCAGCAACAGTGAATTTCAGCTGGTGGACGAGCGCATTGCGGCACTCAAACCTCAGTCCGTGGAAAATGCTGCTGCAGCCGCATTACCGCTGACGGCTATCACCGCCTGGGAAATGCTTTTCGACCGCCTTGGTATTCCGGAAAACGGCGGTGAAGATGATGTGTTGCTGATTGTGGGCGCGGCCGGTGGCGTAGGATCCATTCTGACCCAGCTAGCCCGCAGGCTGACAAAAGCCACGGTGATTGGCACGGCTTCTCGCCCGGAAAGCCAGAAGTGGGTGACCGAACTCGGCGCACACCACGTCATCAACCACAGCCAGCCTTTGACCGAAGAGTTGCAGCGTATTGGCATTAAGCACGTTACGCACGTTGCCAGCCTGACCAATACCGAACAGCATTATGCCCAGTTGATTGAAGCGCTGATCCCACAGGGGAAATTTGCGCTGATTGATGACCCGGTGGCGCTGGACGTCCGCGCGCTCAAGGCTAAAAGCATTTCGCTACACTGGGAATTCATGTTTACCCGCTCGATGTTTGTCACCAGCGATATTATTGAGCAGCATAATCTGCTGACGAGAGTCGCCGCGCTTCTTGACCAGGGCGTGTTAAAAACTACGCTCGGTGAACACTATGGCACAATTAACGCGGGCAACCTGCGCCGCGCCCACGCGCTGCTGGAAACCGGGCGCGCGGTGGGCAAAATCGTGCTGGAGGGCTTCTGATATGGCGATGACCGAAACCCTGACCATTATTGCGATGCTGAAAGCAAAGGCGGGCCAGCAGGAGAATCTCAAAGCCGCGTTGAAAGCGCTGGTTGCGCCTAGCCGCCTTGAGCCGGGCTGCCTCGACTACACGCTTTTTCAGCTTAAACAAGAGCCTGATAGGTTTTATGTTCGCGAGTCGTGGCGGGGTCAGCAGGCGCTCGACCTGCACAATTCGCTGCCTCACTTCCAGGCGTTTGTGACACAGATGGACGCGCTGCTGGCGGAGCCGCTGAAGCTGGTGCCGCTGGACGAAGTGGCCCTTTAAGTTATATCCGCGGCGGCCAGGCTGGCTGCTGCAAAATACAGAAACTGATTTGGAAATAGTGATGAATATTATTGATGCTGCCTCCCGCCGTTATGCCACGAAAGCTTTTGATGCGTCTAAAAAAATTGCCGCTGAAGATGTGGATAAAATTAAAAATCTGTTGCGCCTGAGCCCATCCAGCACCAACTCACAGCCGTGGCATTTCATGCTGGCCAGCAGTGATGAAGGCAAGGCGCGCATTGCCAAAGCGACCACCGGGCCTTACGCGGCAAACGAGCCTAAAGTGCTCAATGCATCGCATGTCGTGGTGTTCTGCGCCAAAACGGTTTATGACGATGCGCACCTGCAAACGCTGCTGCAAAAAGAGCAGGAAGATGGCCGTTTTGCCACGGAGCAGGCAAAAGAAGGGCAGCACAAAGGCCGCTCTTTCTATGCCAATAAACACCGTTTTGACATGAAAGATGCGCAGCACTGGATGGAGAAGCAGGTTTACCTCAACCTGGGCACGCTGCTGCTGGGCGTTTCCACCCTGAACATTGATGCCGTGCCGATTGAAGGCTTTGATGCCGCCGCGCTGGACGCAGAGTTTGGCCTGCGTGAAAAAGGGCTGACCAGCGTGGTGATGGTGGCGCTGGGCTACCGCAGCGTGGAAGATTTTAATGCCGGGTTGCCGAAGTCACGCCTCGACTTTAGTCAGATTCTGACTGAAATCTAAGCGTATGATGATTATGTGATTTAACTTTTATTTTTACGCAGGAATGGATATTAGGCCATTCCTGCGTTTATTCATCAAATCGGTGGCATTGAGGTGTGGCAAGAGAAGGGAAATGATCTATACTTTGCTCTCTTAATTCTACGGATGGCCATGGTTGTGAAGGACACTTATTATAACGACAGCAAAGTAAACTCATTAATTCAGCGCGAACTTGATGAATTTATTCTGAATTACAAACATACGACCTACGCGTATGCTGTGATGAATAAGAAAGACCCTTCCCAAATGCGTATTATTAATAACAATCCGCAATGGTTTAACATTTATCTCGAAAACAAATATCAATTTATTGACCCAGTGATTGTCCGGTCTCTCAGTAGCCTGGAGGATTTTTCATGGGACAGCGGGATGATGGTCTCATCCGGGTATACGCTGAAGCGTATTTTTGACGAAGGTTCGCAGCACAACATTGTGCAGGGGCATACATACCCGCTCCATGATTATGTGAATAACCTTGTCGTGCTTTCACTGATCAGCCATCAGCCTTCGGAAGTCAATCTCACTGAAAACCGTGAGGCAGTGATTGCCTTCTTTATCAAACTGCACCAAAAGATGCTGAATTTATACAGCGATATTCGACAGAAAAAGAATGTTTTCCTGTCGCCCCGTGAACAGCAAATTCTGCAGTGGGTGTACGCCGGAAAAACCTATGCGGAAATCGCCGTCATACTGTCAATTACCGAACGCACGGTTAAATTTCATATGGGCAATGCCATGAAAAAACTCGGCGTTAATAATGCTCGTCACGCGGTTAAACTCAGTATCGAACTCAGACTGCTGGATGCCTGAGTCGAGAGTGGTTACAGGTGCTGGAGCTGGGTAAGCGTGTCGCGCAGCCATGCGCTGTTTTTATCTTTGTTAATAATATCTTCGATAATCTGCTGATTGGCGGGCATAAAAATATAATAAACAGCCTCGCCCTTTTCTGAGAGCCCCTTCTGCAGAACTTCAACTTTCCAGTCTGCCTGGCGGAAAATAGCGTACATCCCCCGACTGGTCACCGCGTGCATGCCGGGATAGCCATTTTTGAGGCAATACATAATCATTGCCAGAAATAAAGCTTTACTGGCGGGTAGGGTACGTAAATTCCCTTCGTCACGACGATTTTTATCTAAAAATAATCGGGTGATTTCGCAGCACGGAATATCTTTTGGCAAACTAATGTTATTAAAATATTGATGAAATATTTCATCAGTCATGGTCGGATGTTTGGCGTCAATAAAGCGTGCGCCACAAAATAATTGGCCTTCCGACATGCCCATTAAATAAGTTGTATTTGCGTTATCGAACTGATCTCTTTCCTGATTATCTTCACATTCCACCTTCCATTCGAGCCGTTCATGAAATGTTTTTTTGCGTAACGCATACAGTTCCCGGGCGAGGCCTGGGTGTAAATCATTATGATTACTTATAAAAAACTCAATTGCAGAACACATAGCGTATCCCTGTATGTGGAAGTCCCCCTGTACTTAAAGACAGCTTTTTTTTGCCTAAGGCCTTCTCTAAACTAAAAAAATCCTGACCGGCCGCGCCAACACGCAAGCGGGTCAGGCGGTCAAAGACCTGAGCAACACCAAGGAAAATGTTCACAGATTATTATCTAGTACACCGATTTCCCGATGCACAAGATTGTAAGCACTTGTAATTTTACATTACAAAAAATAAAAATAAAGAAACTTAAGCCCCTGCGTTTGCGGGGGCTTTTCTTTTATATCTATCACGATCCCTACACGTTCTCTACAGTTCCCTGCAATATGCCGCAATTCTTCGTCAAAATTTACTAACATAACGACCAGGATACTGAAAAATATTTTATAAAACAGCGGGGTTTCATTGCATGAAAAGCGTACACCATAGCTCAATAGTAGCCGACTAATTTAAAATGTGAACCGCTGGCGCGAAGGAATAATGAATTTTGTGAAGAGGTAAGTATCATGCGGAAAATCAAAAGCAAAAAGCCCGCTTAAGTTTCCTTAAGCGGGCTTCTTAAATATGGCTCCTCTGACTGGACTCGAACCAGTGACATACGGATTAACAGTCCGCCGTTCTACCGACTGAACTACAGAGGAATCGTGTGAACGGGGCGCATATTAGCGAGGCAGCACTGGCTTGTCAAAGCCTCCAAAGCGCCTTTTGTACCGTTTGCCGATAAAACAAGCAAACATCGCCAGGAAAGATGCTCAGACATAACTTTACAGCACAAAGATTGCCAATCTTTTGCCAGCCGCTAAGATAAGCCGGGTTAAACAGTGAGGACCTGATGGTAAAACAGCGGCGTATAGGGATTTGGTTTCTTTACCTGGCATGTGTTGTGGTACTGGTTTGTACCGCACAGCGCATGGCGGGCCTGCACGCATTGCAGATGGAAACCGTGACCAGCGCTGTTGCCACACAGTCCGACAATCCGCAGGCGGACGGTGACTCGCCGGTCACGCCGTGCGAACTTAGTGCCAAATCGCTGTTGAGCGTGCCGCCCGTTTTGTTCGATGGCGCATTGTTCGCGATTTGCCTGTTGCTTTCACTGTTGGCGCCCGTGCGTGCCACGCGGATGCCGTTTTCTCCTCCAAGAGCCACTTCACCACCCACCCTCAGGGTGCATCTTCGTTTCTGCGTCTTCCGTGAATGACAGACCGGCTGTGACCCACAGTTAGTTAATCATTTATGGAGAAAAAACATGTTTATTCGCTTCAGGCAGGCGCTGCTGTGCCTGCTCATGCTATGGCTGCCCGTGTCCTGGGCCGCAGAGTCTGGCTGGCTGCAATCGCCGGATAACGATCACGCCAGCGTCAGGCTGCGCGCTGATACCTCGGGTGACAACGAAACTCGTCTTTTACTGGACGTGAAGCTCGAAAAAGGGTGGAAAACCTACTGGCGATCGCCTGGGGAAGGTGGCGTGGCGCCGGCTATTGCCTGGCAGGGCGAAATGCCAAAAGTTGAGTGGTTCTGGCCCACGCCCTCGCGCTTTGACGTCGCCGGGATCACAACCCAGGGCTACCACGACCGGGTCACCATTCCGATGGTGTTTCACGGCCAGGTGCCGGCCACTATCCGCGGGGTGCTGACGCTCTCCACCTGCAGCAACGTCTGCCTGCTGACCGATTATGCCTTTAGCGTCACGCCTTCCGCGGCAGATGCTCAGTTCGCCCATGACTTCGCGCAGGCAATGGGGCAAGTGCCGGTTGAAAGCGGGTTGACCGACTCGCTTAAAGCGGGCTATCGCCAGGGAAGCCTGGTTATCGATGCTGTGCGTACCGGGGGCTGGACGGAGCCGGGGCTTTATCTCGACCCGCCGGAAGAGGCCGATCTTGGCAAGCCAACGTTCCGCATTGACGGTGACTCGCTGCAGGCCACGGTGCCGGTCAGCGACAGCTGGGGTGAAGGCGCCCCGGATCTGCGCGGGAAATCGATTACCCTGGTTCTGGCCGACAACGGCATTGCTCAGCAAAACACGCTCACGATTGGGTCAGCGTCGGCAGCGGCAGGGGGGAATGATGCCTTCCCGCTTTGGCAGGTGGTGCTGATGGCGCTGGTGGGAGGCCTGATCCTTAACCTGATGCCGTGCGTACTGCCGGTGCTGGGGATGAAGCTCGGGTCTATTCTGCTGGTGCAGCAGAAAGACCGGGGCCTGGTGCGGCGCCAGTTTTTAGCCTCGGTCGCGGGGATAATCGCTTCCTTTATGGTGCTGGCGCTGCTGATGACCATTCTGCGGCTGACCAACCAGGCGCTGGGCTGGGGCATTCAGTTCCAGAACCCGTGGTTTATCGGCTTTATGGCGCTGGTGATGCTGGCGTTCAGCGCTAACCTGTTTGGCCTGTTTGAGTTCCGGCTCTCTTCCAATATGAACACTCGCCTGGCAACCCAGGGGGGCACCGGCATGGCCGGGCATTTCTGGCAGGGCGCTTTTGCTACGCTGCTGGCGACACCGTGCAGCGCACCTTTCCTTGGCACGGCGGTAGCCGTGGCGCTCACGGCTTCGTACCCGGTGCTGTGGGGGCTCTTCCTGGCGTTAGGGCTGGGGATGAGCCTGCCGTGGCTGCTGATTGCGCTGCGTCCCGGTCTTGCTATGCGCTTGCCGCGCCCGGGGAAATGGATGACCTGGCTGCGCCGGGTGCTTGGCCTGCTGATGCTCGGCTCTGCGATTTGGCTGGCAAGCCTGCTGCTGGTGCATTTCGGGGTTTCAGGCGGCAAGCCGGCACAGGAAAACATCGCCTGGCAGCCACTCAGCGAGCAGGCGATTCAGGACGCGCTGGCCCAGCATAAGCGCGTGTTTATCGACGTCACCGCCGACTGGTGCATTACCTGCAAAGCCAACAAATACAACGTGCTCAACAAAGAGGATGTGCAGGCTGCGCTGCAGGCGCCGGATGTGGTTGCCCTGCGCGGCGACTGGACGCTGCCGTCTCAGCAAATCACGGACTTCTTGAGAAGCCGCGGCCAGGTTGCCGTGCCGTTCAACCAAATTTATGGCCCAGGCCTGCCGGACGGCAGGGTGCTGCCGACGCTGCTGTCACGCGACTCGGTACTCTCGACCCTGGATGAAGCCAAAGGAACAACACCATGAAATACGCTTTTATTTTAATCCTATCTCTGTTCTCCAGCCTGGCGCTGGCGGCAAAAGAAGCCCCCGCGCCGTTTTCCGCCGAGCAGCAAAAGCAGCTTGAAGTGCTGATTGAGCAGGCGCTGTTTAACGATCCGGCCAGCCCACGCTTCGGCGCCAAGAAACCGGTGTTAACCCTGGTAAACTTCACCGACTACAACTGCCCTTATTGCAAACAGCTCGACCCGATGCTGGAAAAGATTGTGCAGAAATACCCGGATGTGGCGGTGATTGTGAAGCCGTTGCCGTTTAAGGGCGAAAGCTCCGTGCTTTCGGCGCGTACGGTGCTGACCACCTGGCGCCAGCACCCGGACCAGTTCCTGGCGCTGCATGAAAAGCTGATGCAGAAGAAGGGCTATCATGATGCGGCGAGCATTGCGGCGGCGGTTGAAAAAAGTGGGGCAACGCCGGTGACCCCGGACGAAAAAAGCATGGAAACATTAAGTACTAACCTTCAGTTAGCGCGCATCGTGGGCGTGCAGGGTACTCCCGCCACCATTATTGGTGATGAAATGATCCCCGGTGCGGTGCCGTGGGAAACGCTGGAAGAGGTGGTTAAAGAAAAGCTGGCGGCTGCCCATGGCAAGTAAACTACGGCGCTGGCTGCGGGAAGGATTAATCCTGCTGGTTTTACTGGCAGGTGTGATGCTGGTGATGGACTGGTGGCGCGCGCCTCAGTCGCCGGTGGCTTTTGATGCCACGCCGCTGCACACGCTGGACGGGCAGGATGTTACCCTCGGTGCGCTGAGTGCGGATCGTCCGCTGCTGGTTTATTTCTGGGCCAGCTGGTGCGCCGTGTGCCGTTTCACCACGCCGGATGTGGCGAAGCTACAGGCCGAAGGTCAGAACGTGATGACTATCGCGCTTCGCTCCGGCAATGAAAGTGAGGTTTCCCGCTGGCTGGCGCGCAAAGGCGTTCATTTCCCGGTGGTCAACGATGCCGACGGGGCTATCTCCCGCAGCTGGCAGATAGGCGTCACGCCCACGTTTGTCATCATCGATAAAGGCCAGGTGGTGTCCACCACCAGCGGCTGGACAAGCTATTGGGGAATGAAAATGCGCCTGTGGTGGGCCGGGGTGTGAGTCATCGTGTCGGCTTATCACCGGCACGCTTTTTATCCCTTTAAATGCACCTTCATGGTGCATTTGTACCTCTTATGGGGCATAAGCAAAACCCTCGTTTCGTTAATCCCCGCCGGGGCTTTATCAGTTTCTCTTATTATCCAGCCTGTTATCTCGTTTGTGCAGAGATTTCAAAATGTGGCAAGCATATTGCAAAACCTTTAACGACATCACTGCCATGACTGGCTGGCACACCGTAATAGGGGGCAAAATGAATTTAAGACGACTGAAGTACTTCGTAAAAATCGTTGATATTGGCAGCCTGACTCAGGCGGCAGAAGTACTGCACATCGCACAGCCGGCGCTTAGCCAGCAGGTTGCCACTCTGGAAGGGGAGTTGGATCAGCAACTGTTGATCCGCACCAAACGCGGCGTCACGCCGACGGAAGCGGGGAAAATTCTTTATGCCCACGCGCGAACCATTTTGCGCCAGTGTGAGCAGGCCCAGTTGGCGGTAAATAACGTTGGCCAGACCATGCACGGCCTTGTTTCTATTGGCCTTGCGCCGGGGATGGCGGCTTCCTCTATCACCATGCCGCTGCTACAGGCCGTGCGCGCTGAACTGCCGGATGTGCAGGTGTATCTGCATGAAAATAGCGGCTCGCAGTTGAATGACAAATTGCTTAGCGGGCAGCTTGATATGGCGGTGTTGTATGACCGCACGCCAACGGCGGGGCTGACCAGTCAGCCGCTACTGAAAGAAGATTTGTTCCTCGTGGGCACCCGCGACTGTCCGGGTAACAGCGTTGATTTATCGGACGTTGCCGCGATGAATCTTTTCCTGCCCCGCGACTACAGCGCGGTACGCAAGCGCGTGGATGAGGCTTTCTCCCTGCGCCGCCTGACGGCAAAAATTATCGGTGAGATCGAGTCCATTTCTACCTTAACCGCGGCCATTGCCAGCGGCATGGGCGTGACCGTTCTGCCGGAATCCGCCGCCCGTTCGCTTGCTGATTCTGCCGGCGGCTGGATGGCTCGCATCACCAGCCCGTCGTTAAATTTACCTCTGTCGCTGAACCTGTCCGCGCGTTTGCCGCTGTCTCCTCAGGCCCAGGCGGTAAAAGAAATTCTTATGTCTCTGGTCACTCGCCCGGCGCTGGAAAATCGCGAATTGATGCTGGTGGGTTAAGTCCGCTTATTACTAAATGGAATAGGTTGCTGGTTTTTATTATTTGTCCCGCCGGGGCTGTGACTTTAACAATGGTGTAAAGAACAGTCATGATCCCGGGGGCGATGTGAATTTCCAGCAACTTAAAATAATCCGCGAGGCGGCGCGACGGGACTACAATCTCACCGAAGTCGCCAATATGCTTTTCACCTCTCAGTCTGGCGTCAGCCGCCATATTCGCGAGCTGGAAGAAGAGCTGGGGATTGAAATATTCATTCGCCGCGGCAAACGGTTATTAGGTATGACCGAACCGGGTAAAGCCCTGTTGGTGATTGCCGAACGTATTCTCAATGAAGCCAGCAACGTGCGTCGCCTGGCTGACCTCTTTACCAACGACACCAGCGGGGTGCTAACGATAGCGACCACCCACACTCAGGCTCGCTATAGCCTGCCGGTGGTGATCAAAGCCTTCCGCGCCTTATTCCCTGAAGTCCGGCTGGAGCTGATTCAGGGCACGCCGCAGGAAATCGAATCGCTGTTACACAGCGGGGCAGCGGATATCGGCATCGCCAGCGAACGTCTGAGCACCGACCCTCTGGTTGTCGCCTACCCATGGTTCCGCTGGTACCACAGCCTGCTGGTTCCGCAGGGGCATCCGTTAATTCATACCAGCCCGCTAACGCTGGACGACATTAGTCGCTGGCCGCTGATCACCTACCGTCAGGGCATTACCGGCCGCTCCCGTATAGATGAAGCGTTTGCCCGGCGTGGTTTAACCGCGGACGTGGTGCTCAGCGCACAGGATTCTGACGTGGTAAAAACCTACGTTGAGCTTGGTCTGGGTATTGGGCTGGTGGCAGACCAGGCCAGCGGCGAAGAGGGGAGTCTGGTGCGGCTGGACACGCGCCACTTATTTGACGCGAATACCGTCTGGCTCGGGATCCGCCGCGGGCAGCTGCAGCGTAACTATGTCTGGCGTTTTATTGAGCTGTGCAACCCAGAGCTGTCGGTCGAAGAGATTAAGCGCCTGGCGCTGGAGCCGGAAGAACCCGCCATCGATTATCAAATTTGATATTTCCTTGCCCTGACCAGGGTAATTCAGGGTTGTTAATAAAATATTAAATAATTAAATAAACCGGCGCGTGGTGGATTTATATTTGCCGCGCGCTTGCTGTATTAATAAAAATAGTGTTAGCAAAAGTATTGCTCTTGGAAAAATAGAATAAAAAAACGTTCCTTATCGCAAATCATCGATCAATCGCAATTCAATTAATAGCTTTCGGCTATCTATCTGGCCTGACCATAAGAAAAAACCGATCAAATTCATAAAGTTAATCTGAATATATCCGATAAGCCTGTACGAGGTGCTTCCATCCCTTTGTGCTATTTATTTTCTGCTGTTTCGGCCGCAGAGGATTTTGCGCATTCATAAAAATATGCTTCCCAAGGGAGAAAAAATGTCACTACATGATGTAAAAATTCGCAGCAAATTAACGCTGACGATCGCTATTTTTATTGTGCTGATGGTCTTCAGCTCAGGGCTTTCTTTGCTCAGCCTGAGTCGGGCAAATACCGGCATTCAGACGATTGTTAACAATGATTATCCGACAACCGTTAAAGCGAATGACCTGATTGATAGTTTCCAGGAGTTTGTGAATACGCAGCAGCTGATGCTGCTGGATGAAGCCGGCGTATTTCGTCAGAAGTCAGAAAAACATCTTGCGGAGATTAGTGCGCATATTACTGCGCTACTGGCGGACTTGAACAAGTCCAGCACCGATGCGGCGTCACAAAAAGCGCTGCGGGAGCTGGCCGACATTCGTAAAGAGTATCTGGACTCGCGGTTTCGTATTTTACAGGCGGTGCAGCAGAACGACCGCGCCGCCGCGCTGCAGGAAATGATGTCCACCACCATTCAGATTCAGGAAAAATACAAAGATAAGGTGCAGGAGCTTATCGTTATCCAGAATCAAAAGATGGCCGCCGCGGGGCAGCAGGTAGACAAAGATTACCATTCTAACCGCCTGGTCACCGTTCTGCTGACGCTGTTGAGTATCGCGCTGGGCAGCGTCATTGGTATGTTTGTGGTTCGCTCCATTACGCGCCCGCTGGTTCGTGCGGTTGAGTTTGCCGGTGCGATTGCCGATGGCGACCTTACGGGGAGCATTACCGTCACCCATAAAGATGAAACAGGCGAACTGCTGCAGGCGCTGATGAGTATGAAAGTCCGCCTGCAAGAGATTGTCCACCAGGTCCAGCAGGGGTCAGAAACCATCTCCTCTGCCGCCGCACAAATCGTAGCCGGGAACCAGGATTTGGCAGCGCGTACCGAAGAGCAGGCCAGCTCTGTAGAAGAAACGGCGGCTTCGATGGAGCAAATCACCTCTACGGTGAAAAACACCTTTGACCACACAAACGAGGCAACAAAACTCTCTTCCGAAGCCGCCTCGGTGGTGAAAAATAACGGCCAGATGATGTCTCAGGTCACCAGCAAAATGCGCGTGATTAATGAAACCTCTAACCGTATGTCGGACATCATCAACCTTATCGACTCCATTGCGTTCCAGACCAACATCCTGGCATTAAACGCGGCGGTGGAAGCGGCTCGCGCCGGAGAACACGGGCGTGGTTTTGCCGTGGTAGCCGGGGAAGTTCGCCAGCTGGCGCAAAAAAGTGCCTCATCAGCGAGCGAAATCAGAAGCCTGATTGAGAATTCGACCACCCAGACACGCGAAGGCATGGGGCTGGTGGAGAAAGCAAACGCGCAGATTGCCGGTATGATCGAAAACGTGCAGGAAATGAATACGATCCTCGGGGAGATCAAGCAAGCCAGCCAGGAACAAACCGACGGTATTTCCCAGATCAACAGCGCCATTGGCATGATTGATTCCACCACTCAGCAAAACTCCGCGCTGGTAGAGGAGTCGGTCGCTGCGGCCGCATCTCTTAATGACCAGGCGAAGCAGTTGCGTGATTTGGTGCGGGTGTTCCGCCTGCAGTAACTTTGTCTTCTCTTCAAAGCCAGCGTCCGCTGGCTTTTTTCATTTCTACCCTCTGGTTTTTTTGCTCGGACATGACAATGCAGGCCTTTATTGTTATGTTATAACATATCAATAATAACTGTGTAGTCAGTAAGGAGTTGCAATGTCATCGATAACGCAGGCTAACAATCGGCCAAAGAAACTGCCCGTCACCGTGCTATCCGGTTTTTTGGGTGCCGGAAAAACCACGCTGCTCAACCATATTTTAAATAACCGGGAAGGGCGGCGAGTGGCGGTGATCGTCAACGATATGTCCGAGGTGAATATTGACGCCGCGCTGGTGCGTGAGGGGGGATCAAGCCTCACGCGCACCGATGAAAAGCTGGTTGAGATGAGCAACGGCTGCATTTGCTGCACGCTGCGTGAAGATCTGCTGGTGGAAATCAGCCAGCTTGCCCGGGAAGGACGTTTTGATAACCTGGTCATCGAATCTACCGGCATTTCCGAACCGCTGCCCGTGGCGGAGACTTTCACCTTTGTTGATGACAAGGGAGAAAGCCTGTCCGATATCGCCCAACTCGACACCATGGTGACGGTTGTGGACGGCTTTAACTTCCTTCGGGATTATGAATCTCACGAGAGCATTCAGTCTCGCGGCGAGTCCATGGGCGAAGAAGATGAACGCACCGTGGTGGACCTGTTGATTGACCAGATCGAATTTTGTGACGTTCTTGTGCTCAACAAAACGGATCTGATCGGTGAGGCAGAGAAACGCCGCCTGATGTCCGTGCTGCATTCCCTTAACCCACGGGCAAAAATCATCACTTCAGCGTTTAGCCAGGTGAGCCTTGACCAGGTTCTGGATACCGGGCTGTTTGACTTCGATGCCGCGGCACAGGCGCCGGGCTGGCTAAAAGAGCTACGCGGGGAGCACACGCCCGAAACCGAAGAATACGGCATTCGGAATTTTGTTTTTCGCGCCCGGCGTCCCTTCCACCCGGCGCGTTTCCAGATGGTGACCGACGGCGGGCTAAAAGGCGTGATTCGCTCAAAAGGTTTTTTCTGGCTGGCGAGTCGCCCTCATCATGCCGGATCGTGGTCCCACGCGGGCGGCGTGATGCGTCAGGGGCTGGCAGGGATGTGGTGGGCCAGCATTCCCCGTGAACAGTGGCCGCAGGACGCCGAAAGCCTCCGGCATATTTTAAAGCACTGGGAAGACGGTATCGGCGATGCGCGCCAGGAAATAGTCTTTATCGGGATTGATATGGATGAGAGGGATTTGCGCGAGAAACTCGAGTACGCCTTACTCACCGATGCCGAAATGGCCGAAGGCCCTAAAGCCTGGGCGCGGTATTACGACCCGATTGATGCCTGGTTTGACTGACCGAATGCCCGGCTGCCCGTTTGCAGGCAGCCGGGCGATCTGGCCTAGTGGAGCTCTACGGCGTAGTCATCCACCGGGGTGATTTTCTTGATTAGCTTGTTATCAAACAGGAACTGCTCATAGGCCTGGTAGCGGGCCCGGTCGAGTTTGGCCGGGTCGGTAGCAAACAGCGGCAGGCTTGCCTGCCAGGCCTGTTTATTCAGCTCGGTATTCAGCTCCGCATGGGTTTTGGCAAAGGCCTGCCAGGTTTCCTGCGGATGCGCCTGCAGGTACTCGTTGCCTTTTTTCAGCGCGGCGAGGAATTTTTTGATCTTAGGCTCACTGGCCGCTTTGCGGTTTGCCACAAAAATCAGCTCATCGTAGGCCGGGACGCCGAAGTCCTCGACGTTAAACACCACCGGTGGTTTACCCTGAAGTTTCAGCTCGAGCGCTTCGATATTGCGGTAGCCGCCGATCACCGCATCCACCTGGCCCGCCAGCAGGGCGCTGGTGAGCTGGAAGTTGACGTTGATGAGCTTCATATCTTCCGGTTTGACGTGCTCATGCTCGAGCATAGTGGCAAGCGTCGCTTGTTCGATCCCGCTGACGGAATAGCCGATTTTTTTGCCCTTGAGATCCGCTGGCGATTTGATGCCTGGATCCAGCGTCATCAGGGTGTTCAGCGGGGAGTTTATCAGCGTCCCGACGCGCACCAGCGGCAGGTTCTGATCGGCAAAGAAGTGCAGCTGCGGCTGGTAGGTAATGGCAAGATCGGCCTGCCCGGCGGCAACCAGGCGCGGCGGTAGCGCTGGGTCAGACGGTGGAATAATCTTCACGTCCAGGCCTTCGGCCTTAAAAGCCCCAATCTGTTCCGCTACCATAATGGGAGCGTGATCGGGATTAATATACCAGTCGAGCACCAAGGTCAGCTTTTCGGCGGCGGAAGCCTGAGCGGCGAAGGCGGCGGTGAGCAGCAGACCACACAGCGTTTTTTTCATTTTCTTAATTCCTTCATTAAGACGGTTATTCATTGTGTTCAGGCGACCAGACAATCAGCCGCCGCAGCAGGGCATCAACCGCCAGCCAAAGCAGAACGGTCATCAGGACTAAAATAAACAGCGCGGCAAAGCAGACGTCGGTTTGCATGCGGGCGTTGGCGTTCAGCATGACGTATCCCAGTCCCTCCGCGGAACCTACCCATTCGCCAATGATCGCCCCAATAGGGGCGACGGCAGCGGCCATGCGCAACCCCGAGCCAAAAGCAGGCAGGGCTGCCATCAGCCGAACGTGTTTTAGCTGCGCCCAGCGTGAGGCCCCCATCGTGCGGGCCAAATCCAGATAGTCGTTATTCACCCTCCGCAGCCCGTCAAAGAACGACGACACCACCGGGAAGAAGATCACCAGCACGGCCATCGCCACTTTGGCGCTCATGCCAAAGCCGAACCAGAGCACCAGCAGAGGCGCCAGGGCAAAGACCGGAATGGCCTGACTGGTGAGCACCAGCGGCATCAGCCAGCGCTGCAGGCGGGGGGAGAACATCATGCCCAGCGCCAGGCCTGCGCCGAGCAGTACGCCCAGAATCAGCCCGCTGATAATCTCTGAGGCGGTGACCAGCGCGTGCCAGGCGAGATAATCGCGGCCATCCCACAAGGCCCGTGCAACTGAAGCGGGAGAGGGCAAAAGAAAGGCGGGAATATTCCCGAGGGTGAACAGATACCAAAGCAGCAACAGCCCGGCAAAAACGGTCAGCCCACGGCGAAGGCGTGTAGCATGAGTGTCTGCAGTCGGCTTCATTCGGCGGCCCTCATCAACTGTTGCAGCAGCCCGGCCTGGCTTTGAAGTAGATCAACATCGTCCGGCGCACGGGGCGGCTGCCCGGCAATAATATGCGAATCATCGATGCCCGCGGGCCCGCGGGACAGCACCAGCAGGCGGTGGCTGAGCCGACAGGCTTCCATCGGATCGTGGGTGATCAGCAGCACGGTATTTTTTGCCAGCAGCTCTGCCGCCAGGTCCTGAATTACCGTGCGGGTGATGGCATCCAGCGCGGAAAACGGCTCGTCCATCAGCACGATCGGGCGCTTTTCGTAAAGCGTTCTGGCGATGGCGGCGCGCTGCCTCATGCCACCCGATAGCGAAGCTGGCAAGGCTTTGGCATAGCCTGCCAGCCCGACCTGCTCAAGCAAATGTTCCGTCCACTGGCTGTCGACCGCTTCACCACGCAGGCGAGAACCGAGGGCCACGTTCTGCTCGATGCTGAGCCACGGGTAGAGCAAATCTTTCTGCCCCATCCAGGCGATACGCCCGGCAACGGGCCGGCCATCGCTGCAGGTCACGCTCCCGGCGCTGGCCTGCGCCAGCCCGGCGATAATTTTCAGCAGACTTGTTTTACCGACACCGCTCGCGCCCAGCAGGGCAACGAAGCTGCCGCCGGGAATATCAAAATTCAGCCGCTCAAAAATGATCTGGTTGCCAAACCGCAGGCTGAGATCGCGAACCTGAATGCCCGGTGAGGTAGCGCTGTCGGTCATGAGGCATTCAGCCCCATTTGCCAGAACGCGGATTCAAGCTGCGTCGCGGTGGTAAAAATCTGCGATAGTTCCGGGAAACGGCTTTCAGCGCCACGCTGGTGGCCTACATTTTCGAGCAGTTGCACAGCGGCCTGCACCCCGGTGAGATAGCCCTCATCGCCATAATTACGAATCCAGTTAGCATAGGGATTGCCTTCCATCAGCGTGTCGGGGCTACGCAGCAGACCAAGACCGATTTCTGCATATCCGGCCACGCAGGGCAGCAGGGCAGCCAGCAGATCAAGCGCGTCACCCGAATGGCCAATATCCAGCACATAGCGGGTGTAATTCATGGTTTCCGGTGCTTCCGCCTCGGCCGCCAGTTGCGTCTCGTCCAGCCCCCAGCTTTTGCAGTAAGCCACATGGAGCGGCAGTTCGGAGACGATGGCATTCAGGGAAGCGGTCGCGGCGCGCATTTCCGGCAGCGTATGGAGTTTGCTGACCAGCAGCGCGTAGGCGCGGGCAAAATGAATCAGAAAAAGGTAATCCTGGGTCAAATAGCGCTGGAATGCGGCTTTAGGCAACGTTCCGGCGGCAAGCTGCTGCAGAAAAGGATGAGCGACATAATCCTGCCAATGATGGCCGGCCTGCTGGCGCAGTCGTCCGTAAAGACCATTTTCGAAAAGTGGGGTGTACATAGGACCTCCTGGGTAAGTGGAGATCCGGGCGCGCAGAGGTATGAACAGACAATAACAGAGCTGTCATTGCCGACCGTCCCTTCGCTGGCATGACCCAGATCAGGTTCAAAGGGTTCGGCTTGCGCCATCTCAGCCCATACAGGACACCCCTCGGAGGTGCCTGTTATACGACATTTACTTTTTGATTACAATCGGCAGGCGTTGTGTCGGGCCCTGCTGAAACCGATGATTCGTTTAGTGCGGTATCGCAATATTTTGCTGGCTATCGGGACGGGATTTTTGTCACTGTAGGCCGGTTACCCCCGAGTCTAAGGACGATATCCGATGAAAAAGATTGGCTTTCTTTCGTTTGGCCACTGGTCGCCTGCCGCCCAGTCAGGCACGCGCTCTGCGGCGGATACGCTGCTGCAGTCCATCGACCTTGCCGTGGCCGCAGAAGAGCTCGGCGCCGACGGCGCTTACTTCCGCGTGCATCACTTTGCTCGCCAGCTAAGCTCACCTTTCCCACTGCTGGCGGCCATTGGGGCAAAAACCAAACGCATTGAAATTGGCACCGGCGTGATTGATATGCGCTATGAGAACCCGCTTTACATGGTGGAGGACGCGGGAGCGGCGGACTTGATTGCCGGCGGGCGTCTGCAGCTTGGGATCAGCCGCGGCTCGCCGGAACAGGTGATCGACGGCTGGCGCTATTTTGGCTACGTGCCCGGCGAGGGGGAAACTGAAGCTGATATGGCACGTCGTCATACCGAGGTATTCCTCGAGGCATTGAAAGGGGAAGGTTTTGCCGAACCGAACCCACAGCCGATGTTTCCTAATCCACCGGGTCTGCTGCGTCTTGAGCCGTATTCTGAAGGCCTGCGCGAGCGTATCTGGTGGGGAGCAAGCTCCAATGCGACCTCGGAATGGGCCGCGCAGTTAGGTATGAATCTGCAAAGCTCCACGCTGAAAACCGATGAAACCGGCGAGCCGTTCCATATCCAGCAGGCGAAGCAAATCCGCGCCTATCGTGCCGCCTGGAAAGAGGCCGGCCATACGCGTGAACCTCGCGTTTCCGTCAGCCGCAGCATATTCGCGTTAATGGATCAGCGCGACCGCAACTACTTTGGCGGCAGCGGCAAAGAAGGCGACCAGGTCGGCTATATCGATGCACAAACCCGGGCCATTTTTGGCCGCAGCTATGCCGCTGAACCGGAACTGCTCATCAAGCAACTGGCGCAGGATGAAGCAATTGCTGAAGCCGACACGCTGCTGTTAACCGTGCCAAACCAGCTGGGCGTGGACTACAACGCACACGTCATCGAATCTATTCTGAAGCACGTTGCGCCTGAGCTGGGCTGGCGATAAATCCAACAGGGAAAGGTCATGTCATGAACACGGATTTTTACTGGATTAATGCGCCAAAAGTCTGGCGCGAAGGCGACGGTGTACTCTCGGTCGTTACCGACGAACAAACCGACTTCTGGCGCAAAACATGGTACGGATTCGAGCGTTTTTCCGGCCATTTTTATGGCTGCGATGTGAGCGGGGATTTTACCTTCCAGGTGAAGGTAAAAGCTGATTTTAGCGCGCTCTACGACCAGGCCGGTATCATGCTGCTGAGGGATGAATCCCACTGGTTAAAAGCGGGCATCGAGTTTAACGACGGCGCTCCTGCTATTGGCAGCGTGCTGACGCTGGGCCATTCCGACTGGGCAACCGGCGTGTTTCCCGGTAATGCGAATCTGTTCTGGATGCGCCTGACCCGAAAAGGTGACAGCCTGCGGCTGCAGTATTCCGCTGACGGCAAAACCTGGCCGCTACTGAGGCTGGCGCATTTTCCAGGATTCGACAAATGCCGGGTGGGCGTGATGTGCTGCACCCCGCAGCGTGGCGGGCTGGCTGTGAACTTCGAAGACATTGTGCTGAGTAACGCGCTGGATAAAGAGTTGCACGATTTAAGCTAATCCCCCTTTTACTGGTTGGCACCCGGCCAGACGTTTCTCTGGCGGGGGTATCAAAGCCGGTAGCAGGGGAAGCGTTTTCCCTTTGCACATTGAAAATAAAGTGCGAACGTTTTGCGCTTCATTTAGCCCGGTATAATCCGTAGTATGTTGTAAGTATTCATGGTTATCAGGTGCTCCTTATGTCTTACTCTATCGGCGAATTTGCCCGGCTGTGCGGAATTAACGCCACCACGCTCCGTGCCTGGCAGCGTCGTTACGGCCTGCTTAAGCCGCTGCGTTCCGAAGGCGGCCACCGGCAGTACAGCGATGACGACATCCAGCAGGCGCTGAACATTCTCGACTGGGTAAAAAAAGGGGTGCCTGTCAGCCAGGTGAAGCCGCTGCTGGCCAGGCCTGAAGCCCGCAGGGCGAACAATTGGTCTGGCCTGCAGGAAAGCATGCTGCAGCGGCTGAATGAGGGAAAAATCGAATCTCTTCGCCAGCTTCTCTACGATGCAGGCCGGGAATATCCTCGTGCGGAACTGGTGACGGAAGTTTTGCGCCCGCTGCGCAGTAAGGTATCGGCTAACGTACCGGCCATCATGACCCTGCGCGAAATCCTTGACGGCATCATTATCGCCTACACCTCGTTTTGCCTCGAAGGGGATAAAAGAGCGCCCGGTGACAACTGCCTGATTGCCGGCTGGCATCTGAGCGATCCCTGTGAAATCTGGCTTGAAGCGCTCAGGCTTACCGGCCAGGGGCACCGTATTGACGTGCTTCCCGTTCCGCCCGCCGTCCTGGCTCCGGATATTTTCCCTGAACGAAAATGGCTGCTGGTCACATCCGGCAAGCTAACGGCGGCCCGCCAAAAGCAAATTGAACTCTGGCAGCAGCAGGGCGCTACTCTCGAGATCATTCCCCTCTAGCCCCCTCGCTACCTCCACAACATGCTCGTCAAACGACCTGCTGAAAACGCGGTGGATCGAGCTTTTTTGTCAAAAATTTGAAATCTTTCGCATCACCTCGTTGTTTCTAGTGCATTGAAATAGTTGTTCTTTTAAAAATATCACATTCTAAACTTGGACAAATTTAAGTATTTGTGCAAGTTTTAACTATACGCTAACGTCATGTATCTCCAGGACGACAAACATAACTTCAGTAAAACCGAGATGAAAAAATCCGGGGTTACCCCAGGCATAGTCACGCTTTTCTTCACCCGTGAAGCGTAGTGAGAGAGAGGATCACGCCATGAGCACGAAACCTGTGATTGGGATCAGCGGCTGTTTAACCGGTTCCACCGTGCGTTTTGACGGCGGGCACAAGCGTATGGCCTTTGTGATGGACGGGCTGGCACAGAGTGTGACTTTCAAACCGGTCTGCCCGGAAATGGCGATTGGGCTTCCTGTCCCACGGCCTGCTCTGCGGCTGGTTAAACTGGGTGAGGGAGACATCAGAATGCGTTTCAGCCAGGCCCCGCACGATGACGTCACGGAAAAAATGACCGATTTCGCCACGAACTACGTCTCGGGTCTGGATGGGTTGGCTGGGTTTATCGTTTGTGCTAAATCGCCGAGCTGCGGTATGGAGCGGGTAAGGCTCTACGATGTGAAAGGTAATCCTGGCCGCAAGGAGGGCGTGGGTACGTTCACCCAAGCGCTGCTGGAGCAATACCCCTGGCTACCGGTCGAGGAAGATGGCCGCCTGCATGATCCGATGCTGCGGGAGAACTTTGTGGAGCGCGTTTTCGCGCTGCATGAGCTGAACACGCTGCGGGCTAATGGCCTTAGCCGCCGCGGGTTACTGGACTTCCATAGCCGGTACAAACTTCAGCTGCTGGCGCACCACCAGGCGGGTTACCGCGACATTGGGCCTTTTGTCGCCTCGTTGCATCAGTGGGACGATTTGGACAGCTTCTTTGTGGCCTACCGTGAGAAACTGATGGCCATCCTGAAAACGCCCGCCTCGCGGAAAAATCACACCAATGTGTTGATGCATATTCAGGGGTATTTTCGTTCACAGCTGAATACCCGCCAGCGCGGTGAGCTGCGGGATGTGATCCTGCACTATCGGGACGGTTTGCTGCCGATACTCGCTCCCCTGACGCTGCTGAAACATTACCTGGCGGAGTATCCGGATCGCTATCTGCTGACGCAGAATTACTTTAACCCTTATCCGGACTATTTAGCGCTGCGGCTGGCCGTGAACTAACCGACTCATAGGAGGAGGCCGAGTTTGCTTTCGGTCTCCCGTTAACTCTGCGGCTGCAGCTGATAAATCCACGCGGTGACGGGGCGGCCATCATGCGTGATGACCTCGACCTCTACCCGATCGTACCCATCTTCAAATTCGTCCAGCATTGGCCAGTGGTCGCTGAGGTTTGGAGATAAAAACAGATAGCCGTGAACCTCGGGGCCATTTTTATCCAGCACGATGCCCGGAAAATCAGCGGCGGCTCCCCAGCCGCGTTCGTAAAAAGTGCCGTGCACATAGCCCGGCAGCCACTCTCCGCCAATCTTTTCCATGATGTGTGCATTAACGTGGCCAGGGCGAAGCGTGCCGTAGACAAACAATGATTCCATTTTTCCTCAACGCGTAAAGCAACTAAGTCAGAAGTAGAGAAGGGGATTCAACATACGGCGTAATCGGGCGGCTGGCAACGGGAAGACAGCCGGGGATTCATGAAAGCAAAAAGCCCGCTTAAGTTTCTGGCCCTGACCCAGGATCCCGCTCCATTCAGAAACAGAATTCCGGCATGACGACTCCCCTGAGCGGAGGTTGTGCCGATGAAAAAGTCACGATTCACCGAAGTCTGCCGTAAGCCGGGCATCTCCAATGCCACGTTTATACCGTGCGAAAAAAAACGGCGGGATTTCCCCTTCTGAGCTGAAGCACATGCGGCAGCTTGAGGAAGAGAATCTCAGGCTGAAGAAGCTGGTTGCCGATCTCAGCCTCGACAAGGCCATGCTGCAGGATGTGCTGGCAAAAAAGAACTGACGCTGGCGCGTCGGCGCGAATGGGGCCGGGACCTGCAGGCACGCTATGGAGCCAGCGAGCGGCAGGTCTGCTTTGCGCTACGGATCAGCCGCAGTTCTTTCCGCTAAGGATGGCCGCGATCAACAACCTGTTTTACCGCTTCAATTTTAAACTCTTCGGGATGACGCACACCGCTCATGGACACCTCTCTTCAAGCCATTTTAAATGACTCAGAGGTGTCTGTTAAACCTGTGGCGATTCATATTCATTGTCTGAGATAGCGCCGGAATATCGCCAAGCTCCGCACCTTTAATTTTCATATCGAGGCTGATGTTACGGTGTAAGATAATTGACCCCGCAGCGAGAAGCGCGGGTAGAGCAAGTATGAAAAATATGGCTGACTGATCCGGGAATGCTCCCATGAGTAACCCACCCATTGATGAACTCAGAATGGCACCAATGCGACCAATACCATGCATCCAACTCACACCGGTAGCGCGGATTTCAGTTGGGTAGTATGCGGGGGAATAAACCTGCAGTCCGTTTTGTGCCCCATTAATGCACATGCCTGTGATAAATATAATTACCCCAAGTCCCACACCAGTCAGACCTAAAAGACCCTGTAGAATCAGGCAGGCGCAACCGACGAAATACACTACGCCAATCACCCATTTTGCTTTCATCCTATCCATCAGTGCACCGACAACCACTCCACCTACCGGGCCACCGAGTTGGAATAAACCTGCGATAATGGCTGCCTGCTCGAGTGAAATACCGCCTGACCGCATGATGGTAGGTAGCCATCCATTCAGAAGATAGATAACGAATAACCCCATAAAGTAGGTCAGCCACAAAATAATTGTTCCCCGGGCGAAGCCGTGACGGAAAAGCTCCGCAATGGTACTGATACGCTTCACGTTGGGTGAGTTGAGTACAAAAGAGGTATCGCCCCCGAAATTTCCACCCATACGATTAAGTAATGCAGCAATTTGAAGGCGAGGCGCTTTGCGTACCACCAGGCTGAGGGGGGATTCCGGTAATAACCAGGCCATGAGCGGCAAAAGGATGAGGGGAAGTGCGCCACCAAAAATTAAGACTACGGGCCAGTGATAATGTGACAGCAATCCGGCTGCGATAAATCCGCCCATTCCGGATCCTATATTGAACCCGCTGAACATGAGGGTGATCATAATGCCTTTACGCCGCTCCGGCATATACTCAGACAGCAACGTCACGCAGTTCGGCATTACAGCACCTAGTCCTAGCCCAGTAATAAAGCGCAATATGGCCATTTGGCTGGGTGATGTGGCAAAAGCGCAGGCGAGACTGAATGCGGAAAACATCAGCACCGACAATATAATCACCCGCTTACGTCCATAACGGTCGGACATTGGCCCAGCGATAAGTGCGCCAAGTGCGACGCCAAACATAGCCGCACCGAGAATCGGGCCCATCGCAGAACGGCTGATTCCCCATTGTTCTATCAGTGCTGGGGCAATAAAACCCATTACGGCGGCGTCATAGCCGTCAAACATGATGATAATCAGGCATAGCACTAACACTCGCCACTGGAAGGATGAAATAGGTCGGGCATCAATCCACGCTTTCACATTAATCAGATTATTGGCTGTCATCGGGTACGCTCTCTTATTTGCTACCTACGGCAGCTATCTGTGTGATGAGAGAAAAGTATTAATCGAGAGATACGTTAAGCGGGGTAAGCAGGGGTGTCTGTCAAAAAAGTCTTTTAGGGGTATGAGTTAAATTTATATTGTGATGAGTTTAACACTGTGGTTTTAAAGTAAAACATGCGCCAGCCTCCATATATAGAGGCTTCCGACGCTATTCAGCTAATTATCCATATGAATTTCTTTTAGGTATGCCAATGCTTCAGATCGCTGATGCAATGCAATAGCGCCGTGGCTGCAGGCGAATGCAGCGCCCCCCGGCGAAATGTAAAACCAATCTCTCGCCGTGTATCTGGTAGCTCTAATGTCAGCGATGCGAGAATACCTGCACGTAATTCATATTCAAGTTGATGCGAAGAGACGGCGGCGACCATATCCGAATTCAGCAGCAGACAACGCACAATCGCAAGATCACCACTCTCAACCACCGGCTGAGGTGACGGCATGTTTAACGTCTCAAATGCGCGGTCCAGCAAATGGCGTGCAGGCGTATTATCTCTGGGAAGTATCCACTGAGTCATTGCTAAATCACCTGGGGTCAGAGTGCGCCCGGCAAGCGGATGTTGCGGGCGCGCAAGTAAAATAAGCTCCTCATTGAACAGAACCTGGTGATGTATATCCGAGGCTCCATCGTTTTGACGTAATGCACCGAGAATGAAATCAATATCGCCAGACCGCAACTCAGTCACCAATGCGCTGTAGGAGCTCTCATTCGTCACGACTTTAATACCAGGAAACTGCTTGACCATATGCGTAATCGCAACAGGCAGGATGCTACTTCGACAGAGCGGCAACGCGCCAACATGTACAGTGCCAGTTAATACACCTCGATGGGCCGCCAGATCCTCAGGGATATGACGAACCTCATTCAGTGCGCGACTGATAAATGGTGCGATTTCGCCTCCAGCAGTCGTCGGCATCATTCCTTTAGGCGTGCGCTGAAATAGGTTTAGTCCCGCTCCTTTTTCCAGAACTTTTAAGGCTGCGCTGACTGCCGGCTGGCTGATCCCCAGTGATGTCGCCACGCTTTGCGTATGATGCAGCCGATACAGCATCAAAAAAATTTGCAGGCGACGCAGGTTAAATAACCATATTGGTTCTGCCTCTTCGCGCACATTGTCACGTTGTCTAAGTCTGCTGAGTATCGAAGGGATCTGATGAAGTTCATGTATGGCGCGCTTAGCGCGAGGAAGAACACATTTGCCCATTTCCGTAAGCAACATGCCAGTAGCATGTCGCTCAAACAACGGCGTACGTAAAGTGTGTTCAAGATCACGGATTGAACGAGTGATCGCCGACTGTGTGCGAAATAATTTAGTTGCGGCTTCCGACACGGTTCCTTGCTCTGAAATCATGCAGAAAGCACGTATTTGCATGATTTTTAATTGAAATTCATCTGAATTTATTTTCATGTTTTCAATACCAAAGTTGACGGTCATTCACAACATAAATAAAACTCATAACTGACGCAATGAAAGGCATTATCCGCTTCCTGAAACCCATGGCAGGATGAATTAAACAGCCAAAAGCAGGATGAGATAATGGAAAACAGTATTAAAAAGAGTACCTTAGTCGTCAGCGCCCACTCAGCGGACTTTGTATGGCGTGCAGGCGGCGCGATCGCTCTGCATGCTTCTCAAGGCTATGACGTGCATGTGGTATGCCTTTCATATGGTGAACGCGGTGAATCAGCTAAGTTGTGGCGTAAGGGCAACATGACGGAAGCACTCGTGAAGCAAAGTCGTCAGGAAGAAGCCGAGGCAGCCGCAAAAATACTCGGGGCCAGTATTGAGTTTTTTGACTTGGGTGATTATCCGCTGCGGGCAGATAAAGAGACGCTACTCCGCCTCGCCGATGTGTTCCGCAGCGTTCAACCACATTTTGTTCTCACACACTCGGTGAACGACCCTTATAACTACGATCACCCTCTGGCAGCAAACCTGACTCAGGAAGCGCGTATTATTGCTCAGGCCGAAGGTTATCGCCCCGGTGAACCCATTATCGGTGCCCCGCCAGTTTATTGCTTCGAACCACACCAGCCAGAACAATGCAACTGGAAGCCTGATGTGCTATTGGATATTACGCCTGTCTGGGATAAGAAATATGCGGCGATCCAGTGTATGGCAGGACAAGAACATCTTTGGGAATACTATACGCGCGTAGCTCTACAGCGCGGTGTACAGGCAAAACGTAACGTAGGCATCACCTCTTCAAAGTCGATCAGCCACGGAGAAGGATATCAAAGTCTGTTCCCACGCGTAACCGAGGACCTCTCATGAACGTAGTGAATAAGAAAGGTGTGGTGGTGACCAACATTGAACGCACTGGCGCCGATTTGGTGAAACGTTTTGCTCGTTACGGCGTGGCGACAACGCATGAAGCACAGGAACGAAGCGGCCTGCTGGATGTTCGCGTGCGGCCGATTCAACAAAACCGTGCTGTTGCAGGCAGCGCTGTGACCGTTCTTGTCTCGCCGGGTGATAACTGGATGTTCCATGTCGCCGTGGAACAGTGCCTTCCGGGCGATATCTTACTGGTAGCACCCACCTCAGATTGCCATGACGGATTTTTTGGCGATTTGCTGGCAACGTCTCTTCACGCTCGAGGCGTTGTGGCTCTGGTCGGCGACATTGGTATCCGTGATAGTCAAACACTGCGCGAAATGGGTTTTCCCGTCTGGTCGCGTGTCGTTTACGCCCAGGGCACAGTGAAAGAGACGCTTGGATCAGTCAATGTGCCCGTGATATGTGCCGGGCAACTCGTCTATCCCGGGGACATAGTTGTCGCCGATGATGATGGCGTTGTCATTGTGCCACGTCAAAGGGCGCCTGCAGTGGCTGCCGCGGCGCAGAAACGTGAAGATGCCGAAGAGAGCAAACGCAAGCGTTTGGCTGCAGGTGAACTGGGACTCGACATCTATCAGATGCGTCCGAAGTTAGCTGAAAAAGGGCTGCGCTATCTCGACTCCCTTGATGAACTGAAGAACATCTGAAGATGAACCAGACATTTATCCCATGTGTACTGATGCGCGGTGGTACGTCAAAAGCGGCATGCTTCCTTGGCGCGGATCTGCCGGATGATAAGACGATTCGCAATCGTGTGCTGCTAGCCGTTATGGGCTCTCCCAATACACGTCAGATTGACGGCATCGGGGGAGCCGATCCGCTCACCAGTAAAGTCGCGATTATTACTTCTTCAGAGCGCCCTGATGCCGATGTCGATTACCTCTTTGCCCAAGTCAATGTTGATAAAGCCGTGGTTGATTACGGGCAGAACTGCGGAAACATTTTGGCTGCAGTTGGACCATTCGCGATTGAAAAAGGGCTGATTGCGGTGCAGGGAGCAGTGACCCGCGTGCGTATCTTTATGGTCAACACTGGGCAAATCGCTGAATCAAGTATCGCCACGCCTAATGGCGTGGTGGAGTACGAAGGCGATACACAAATTGATGGTGTGCCCGGTAGCGGCGCTGAGCAAATATTGAATTTCAAGGACATCGCCGGCTCCAGTTGTGGATCGCTGCTACCGACGGGTAACGCGCGTGACTCTATTGACGGGATTGACGTGACCTGCATCGATAATGGCATGCCGGTTGTTCTGATCCGCGCAGCTGATCTGCAACGTACTGGCCTGGAAACACGTGAGCAGTTGGATAACGATGAGGAACTGAAAGCGCGGCTGGAATCTATCCGCTTGCAGGCTGGTCCGCTGATGAACCTTGGAGATGTAGCACAGCGCACCGTACCGAAAATGTCATTGATCGCACGTCCGATGCAAAACGGCACGTTGAGCACGCGCACCTTTATCCCTCACCGCTGCCATGCTTCCATCGGTGTACTGGGTGCTGTCAGTGTAGCAACGGCTTGTCTTATCCCAGGCTCCGTTACAGAAGGGCTGGCGAAAGTGAGTGATGCCTCAGAGCAGCGGTTGTCGATTGAACATCCTACTGGGGAGTTCGGCGTCATGTTAGCGTGTGATAGTGCGGGAGATGTTGTTAACAGCGGGTTGATTCGAACAGCTCGACTTCTGTTTGAAGGGCGCGTAGCCATACCGGGATCGCTGTGGGCAGGCAAATAAGGAGAACCTTTATGACACGTATCGCGATTATTGGCTTTGGTGAAGCCGGGCTCATTTTTGCTCAGGATTTAGCGGGCGCCGCGCAAATATCTGTCTGGGATAAAAAGTTCGTTAATCAGGAGACTGCACACCTCCGTGGGCGGGCTAAGCAGATAGGTGTTCGGCCTGCTGATTCCCTGACTGACGTGCTGATAGATGCTGATTTAATTTTATCGTTTGTCACTGCGTCGAATGCACTGGATGTGGCTGAACAGGCCGCACCGCTGATGTGCGCCGGGCAAGTTTTCCTCGACTTTAATTCCGTCTCGCCGGTGACTAAACGTGCTGCCGGCCACGCGATTGCCAAAGGGGCCGGAGAATATCTTGATGTTGCCGTAATGGCACCAGTTCCTCCCAAACGGCTTGATACACCGCTATTAATGGGCGGCAGGGTCGCTCCACGTGTGGCATCGCTATTAACTTCTCTGGGATGTAGTAATGTTCATGCAGCCAGCGAAAATATTGGTGACGTTTCGGCAATTAAAATGTGTCGCAGTGTGATGATCAAAGGGTTAGAAGCGTTAACGACTGAATGCCTTAGCGCTGCACGTCAGTATGGAGTGGAACAAGTTGTTCTTGCCTCACTTCATGCCAGTTTTCCGTCACTAGGTTGGAACGATCAATTACCGCATTATCTTATCAGTCGTGTTGCTGAACATGGCCTCAGGCGTTCGGAGGAAATGAGGGAAGTCGTTAAAACATTGGAAGATGCCGGCGTGACTGCCAGCATGAGTAATGCAACGCAAAAGGTTCAGGCTGATTTACCGTTAAAAATGGCGAGTAAAGGAATAAATTACAATGATTTTATGCCATTTGTCTGGCAAGACGCGGTAGACAAGCTGAAGTAGCTATATGCACCAGTGAAAAGTTTACTATGCGAATTTTTTCGCGCCCGCCGGGGTTATTTAAAGCAGTGAGTTTGAATTAAATTCTGCAGATTTAGAGAGAAAGTGAAGCATTTTACGTCCCATGCCGAACGGAAATACATCCCTATTATGTAGAACAAATGGTATTTTCGACATCAGAAACGTAGTTTTCTGATGTCGATGGTTTTTTAAATTTACTGTTCAATCCTCTCCATCGAAGACAATGTCCTCCGCTATATTTCTTAACTCAATGATGACATCTATGCCTGTACGCAGGCTAAATCGAGAAAAGGATAAGAGTTAATATTTGATAATCAAAAGCGAGAGGGTGTTTTAGTGACTTTGGTTACATAAAAATAATGTTATTACTAATTGTCTGCAGAAGTTAATTTAAATATGACTCTCGTCCTGGGGTTTTTCCTTAGGCATTACAGGGAGGGTTGGCTTGTGGGTTAACACCAGCGTTCTCTGAAATGTTTCCAACGCATGTTCGTACTAGTGGTGCCGGGTTTTGCGCAAGTTTTGGCTGCGGTTTTAGTTCGTTAATGCCTGCCCTGGTCGGAATTGTATCGAGTCAAATCCACCTCGGATATGCAATGGGAAGCCTGGCAATAGCTTCTTATATTGTCGGTATTCTTGCTGCCTTGTGCCTGCCAAATTCTACTGGCATCAATCCAAGGACGTTCATTAACTTTTCCGCGGTAAATCAGAGGTTTTTTGGTGGTGTTTTTAGGTTAGTGATGATCCGTCGTTGGGGAGGTATTATCTCCATGCATCATTAAAAAATAATAATTTACATACGTTAAAACCCGGCAGGTTAATGTTCTAAATATTGATTTTTTATTGAGAGGTCAGTGATTAATTCAACCCGATAGAGTAGTGGTGCAATACATGTTAGCACCGTCACATTATAAATAAAAATCATAGCAGATTACGGTTAAATCCACTGCCACGCCAGTGGATGAAAGGTTAATCTTCTTTTTGATTCTACAAATTCTGTAAACCTACAATTAATAGGAAGCATATAATGACAAATCTATTTCCAGAGCCCTGTTTTGACATCGCGCACTTAGGGCATGTCGAGATGTATACCGACAAGTTTGAAGAGAGCCTCAATTTCTTCGTCAATGTCTATGGTTTGACGGTTTCAAAACAAGATGAAAATCACGCGTGGTTACGCGCCTGGGATGATTATGAATTTCATTCTTTAAAACTTACTCGCCATCATACAACCGGCGTGGGGCATATCGCTTACAGAGCGAGTTCAGAAGCTGCACTCAGGCGCCGTGTTGCCGTTATTGAAGCCAGTCAATATGAAGTGATTGGCTGGGTGGATAGTGAGGAAGGGCATGGCCGCGCTTTCCGCTTCGCTGACCCTTTTGGCCATGTGTTCGAAATTTACTACGATACCGTACGTTATCAGCCGGAAGAAGATGAGAGACCATCTCTCAAAAATCTGGCCCAACGTTACCACGGGCGAGGAGCCTCTCCTCGTCGACTCGATCATTTAAATCTACTGGCATCTGATGTTCGTGAATTTAAGGCTTTTATGGAGACTTGCCTTGGTGCGCTCGTCACGGAGATGATCCAGTTAGATAATGGCCGACTTGGTGGATGTTGGTTCACTATTAATAATAAAACTTACGATCTGGCTTGTACTGAAGAACGTGGTGGCGGAAACGGTCGTCTGCACCATGTCACCTACGCTACTGACACGCGTGAAGATATTCTTCGTGCGGCAGATATCTTTCTTGAAAACGGCGTACATATTGAGACTGGACCGCACAAACATGCTATTCAGGGAACTTTTTTCCTTTACGTATGGGAACCCGCTGGCAACCGTGTAGAACTTGCTAACTCAGGCGCTCGTTTGATCCTGGCCCCTGACTGGCAGGCAGTCATATGGACGGAAAGTGAACGTAAAAAAGGCCAGGCTTGGGGGTTGAAAACAATTGAAACATTCCACACCCACGGCACACCACCTGTGCCAAAATGAATGGCCACGGGTTTAACAGACACCTCTGAGTCATTTAAAATGGCTGACAGAGAGGTGCCCATGAGCGGTACGCGTTATCCCGAAGAGTTTAAAATTGATGCGGTAAAACAGGTTGTTGATCGCGGTCATCCAGTTTCCGGCGTGGCAACACGTCTCGGTATCACCACCCACAGTCTTTATGCCTGGATAAAGACGTATGGCCCGGATTCTTCAACTAATAAAGTCCAGTCAGACGCTCAGGCTGAGATCCGACGCCTCCAGAAGGAACTGACGCGGGTTACGGACGAACGGGACATATTAGGCGTACTTCGCAAAGCTGTCCGAATGAGGTACGCCTTTATCCGTGAAACAACAATTGCTGGGCTGGATGACCCCGTCCGAATTTGCTGAAAAGTCTGCCGGTTGCCAGAACATGCACCCAACATGAAGCCGGTTATTCCTGATTATGACTGGAGCAAATTCGGGGTCAGGGCCATTTCCCTCTGCGGGCTGTTTAAATATGGCCCCTCTGACTGGGCGCAGAGCCTAAAAAGTTATCGTGTTTTGCCCTGGCGGCAAATGGCGGGCAGGAGTCGCCCATACTCACCCGCTGTCTTCCAATGTAAAAATATGTCCGCTATCTAACCGCGATGGAGAACCCGGTCACGGCCTTGAGAGGAACTGCCCATGGCGGTACACCTGAGCCGACTGGCCGCGGGGAGAACGAACAGTAACGCTGGCAATAAGAAACTCAAAAGCTGAGGATTACGCATAAATTAATGTAATTATAGTGGCTATCCATTTTTAGATAGCTTCTGCCATCGTCATCTGTCTATTGGTTAAATAAGCATTTTATTATTAACATCCGGCATCAGTATTAAATCGGGTCAGGCTATAATAATGACATTTTAGTAAATAACGGTAACGACTTTGTCTTTATCAAGTTGATAATAACCAGTGCGCTGGAATCCAGCTGGAAGGGTGGGAGTCAGGGCCTGTGTCAGCAGTATGCTGAAGCTTTGATTGTGCGTGTTTATATCGGTAATTATGGCGCTTTCAAAACCGAAAATTTTTCTTACCTGGGGATATAGTGCCTTGTAGAAACTTTCTTTTGCCGAAAAGGCGATGTGTAGTGCAGTGTTATAACCTATTTCACTTTTCGCCAGGCGCTTTCGCTCACTTTCTTGAGTGATTGTTCCGGCTATTTCCTCCAGCGCTTCGGGGTTAAAATTCTCAATATCCACACCGAGAATGCCGCGGTTATTCTGCGGAGCTATAACCGCTATCGCACAGTGCTCTGTATGAGAAATAGAACCAAGCCATCCATCCGGCCATATTGGCACCCCTTCTGTTGATTGAGTTACCTGTGTATAAATTTGCTTTTCGGTTAATAGCGTTTGAGCTGAGATACGCCCACATAGATATTCTGAGCGACGCTTTGCTACCGCCGCGAAGAGCTTCTCTGGAAACGGAATTGAATGCTCTGTGAATAGTGCATCGCGATAGTTGTTCGTGTGAAACTCTATCTCACAAACACATATTGAGGGTTCCTGAATAAGATGGCCGACTTTATGTGAATGAATAAATTTGCCATCAGGTAATTTTTTTGTAAAAACAAACATAATTAAAATGACACCATGGCTGAAGCTGCCGATATATTCTATTTATGCTATACGGCTCGGTTTGTTTTAGCAATTTTATTGTGGCTTCAAATGTCAGGCACCGGGCACGGAGAATCAGCATATTTGCAACACAGAGCATTTATCGGGGAATGGGGGAGTTATCCATGTCATTGAAATGGATATCCGGCGTTTGCATCGCTGCGATAGGCCGCTATCACATTGACGGATAAAATAAAAATTCGTATCAGCCCTGACCGGAACGGTTTTGATTTTCACCACCGGTAATTGATGGGGCAGGCAGGGGAGTCGCACTTTTGTCTGCCCGCAATATAGGCTGGGCCAAAGGTTCACGGCGAGTATCCCGATAATTCGACCACGGCATCAGTGTCTTACGACCTTTCATTATTACAATAACTGCTGCCTTTCTGAACTAAGGGCATAGATTCGATGCTGTTATTTGGCCATTCGCATAGTCAAATGTCTTAAGGCATAACTTATAACGCATGACGGCAGACCGCGATTAAAACCAACATATCTCCTCATCGGCAAGGAAATAGCCAAAACCTGTTTTCGGCTATTTACAGGAGATATCACCACCATGAGTTCGCCAGAAGCGCTGTTAAAAAGTCTGTTAACCCGGCTGTTAGATGTGCCCTCAGAACAGTTGCATGACGAAAGTGACTTGATCTGCCTCGGCCTTGATTCGATGCGCACCATGCGTGCGGCCAGTGAACTGCGCCGCGCAGGTATCTCCGTCAGATTTACTGAACTGATTGGAAAAAGAACGCTGGCGGAATGGGTGGCTATTGTGCGGGCAGCCAATAGCATTACCGTGCCTCCAGCTATACAGGTCAACGCCGACGAAGCCCCTTTTGAACTGGCGGCGATGCAGCATGCCTTCTGGATCGGTCGCCAGGAGCAACAGCAACTTGGTGGTGTCTCTGCCCATTTTTATGCTGAGCTTGACGGGCCGGAGCTGGAACCTGAGCGTCTTAATCTGGCATTTAAGCAGCTTATCGCCCGCCATCCGATGCTACGGATGCGCATCAACAGCGAAGGGTTACAGTACACCGTCGCTGTTTCAGATTGTCAGTTACAGGTGAATGACTTAATCGATCTCTGCGCCACGGAAGTGGCGCCACTGCTGGAAGAATATCGTCAACGCTACACCCACCAGCGGCTGGATATCGAACAGGGCCAGACGATGATGCTGGCACTGACGCGGCTGCCCGGACAGCGCAGCCGGCTGCATCTGGATCTGGATATGATCGCGGGTGACGCCGCCAGTCTGCGCATCCTGCTGCGTGAACTGGCCTCGCTCTATGCCCGGCCCGACGCGGCCCTTCCTGCGCTAAATTTCAGCTACCAGAGCTATCTCCGGCAAAAACGTGATAATCAGCAATCGCAGTGGCAGGAAGATCGCCGCTGGTGGCAACAGCAATTAGCCAATTTGGCCGGTCCGCCTGCCTTACCGCTGCGCGCGTCGAGCGCAGCTCCCCGGACTGAACGCAAATACTTCTGCCTTAGTGACGCTCAAAGTCAGGCGCTGTCACAGCTCAGTCAACAGGCGGGGCTGACCGTCCCGGTGGTGTTGGCAACGTTGTTTTCCGAGACAATTGGTCTGTGGAACGGGGCTTCTCCCTTCGTGCTTAACCTGCCCGTATTTGCCCGCCACTCCGACCATCCTCAGGTCGATTTCCTGGTCGGTGATTTCTCCAGTTCGGTGTTGGTGACGGTTGAACCTGCCAGTCAGCCTGACTTTATCGCCCAGGCGAGGGGATTCCAGGGACAGCTGCATCAGGCTATGGCGCATTCGGCCTACGGCGGTGTTGAGGTGCTGCGCGATCTGGCCCGGCAGCAAAGTGGGGAACAGGTCCTGGCCCCGGTGGTTTTCACCAGCGCGCTGGCGCTGGGTGAATTGTATGAACCCCAGGTAAAACAGACCCTGGGCGACCCGGTTTGGTCAATCTCGCAGGGGCCTCAGGTGTGGCTGGATGCCCAGGCCACAGAGTATCAGGGGGGGATCCTGCTGAACTGGGATTTCCGTGCCGACCTGTTCTTGCCCCACGTTATTGATGCGATGTTTGACTGGTTCCGGGAGCGTACGCTTCAGTTGCTGGAAGAGCCCGTAAGTTGGCGGAAACCTCTTGCCACGCCGGCTCCGTGGGTGCCATTCCCTCAGCCCGAAGCGTCTGTCGCATCGGGTGTTCCGCTCCATCAGCGCTTTTTCCAGCTGGCACAACAGCGGCCCGGGGCGATTGCTCTAATGTGGGGGGATAAGCGCCAACTTACCTATGGCGAGCTGGCGCATCAGGCGTTATGCGTTGCTGGCTATCTGCAGCAGCAGGGCGTGAAGGCTGGCGACTATGTTGCTGTCAGTATGGGGAAGGGCATCGGGCAGGTCATCGCCGCGCTGGGTATTTTGGCCGCCGGCGCAGCCTATGTCCCCTGCGGGATAGACGTGCCGTTGCAACGCCGGCAGCAGGTATATCAGACGGCTGATGTGCGGTGGATCTTGAGCGACGATCGGCCCGATTGCCAGCCTTCATGGCCAGAGGGATGGGGCGTGGTCCCGCTCAGCGCGGCGTTAGCCAGCCCGCCATTGCCATCTTGCCTGCCGGTTTCGCCTCAGCAGGCCATGTACGCGATCTTCACATCCGGATCGACGGGGACGCCAAAAGGCGTGGCCGTTTCACATGGCGCGGTGGCCAATACTATTGATGCCGTCGACGGCTTGTTCCGGTTCACGCCGGCGGATCGCACCATCTCGCTTTCTGAGCTGGATTTTGACCTGTCGGCTTACGATATCTTCGCCAGCCTAAGCCGTGGGGCGGGGCTGGTGGTGGTCGATGAATTCGAGCGCCGGGATGCCCACGCGTGGGTGGCGCTGTTACGGCGCTGGCAAGTTACGGTTATCAGCTGCGTTCCGGCGCTATTGGATATGATCCTCACCGCCGCGGCCGACAAACCCCTGCCATCGCTGCGTCTGGTGATGATGGGGGGCGATCGCATCCCGGCGGAAATGGCCTCGCGCTGGTGGTCGCTGACCGGGCAGGCTGCATTTGTCGGCCTGGGCGGGATGACTGAAGCGGCTATCCACTCGACGGTTTTTGTCCTGCAACCGGATGATGTGCGATGGTCAGCGGTGCCTTTCGGGCAGCCGCTGGAAAATATGCATTGCCGTATCGTCGATGAGCGAGGTCGCGATTGCCCGGCCTGGGTCGGTGGCGAGCTGTGGGTTAGCGGGCCGGGCCTGGCTTTGGGTTATCTGAAAGACCCTGTCCGTACCGCGGAAAAGTTTGTTGAGGATGCAGGTCGGCGATGGTATCGGAGCGGCGACCGGGTACGCTACTGGCCTGAAGGTATTATTGAGTACATTGGGCGCACCGATCAGCAGGTCAAAATACGCGGCCACCGTATTGAGTTGGGTGAGATTGAAACCGCGTTACTTAGCCATCCCCAGGTACTTCAGGCAAGCGTAGGCATCGTATCGCCGGCTGCCAGACAGCTGTGTGCCAGTCTGGTGACGTTGCAACCCCTGAGTCATGCAACGCTGCGCGGCTGGCTACAGGCGCAACTGCCGGCCTACGCCGTGCCGGAACACTATCAGTTCCTCGCAGAAATGCCGCTGACGGCGAACGGTAAACTGGACCGTCGCGCGCTGCAGCAGCAGGCAGAGCGGCAGCTGGCGAACGCTGAACGGCAATATCTGCCTCCCGAAGGGGAGATTGAGCAACAGGTCGCCGCCCTATGGCGGCAGTTGCTACAGGCCGAGCAGGTTGGGCGCGAGGACAATTTCTTCGTGCTGGGGGGCGACAGTCTGATCGCCACCCGCTTAATCGCCAGGATGCGTGAACAGAGCCTTACCGCCCCCCTGGCCGAACTCTTCACCACGCCAACGCTGGCGGCATTTTGTGCCCATGTGAGACGCCAGCATCAGGTACCCGACCAGCCGCTTAGCGCCGATGAAACCAATCGTTATCAACCGTTCCCGCTCAGCGATATTCAGCGTGCTTTCTGGATAGGTCGCTCCGGGGAAATGACGCTGGGGGCGGTAGGGTCGCACTTCTACATTGAATTCGACGGCCAGGGGCTGGATGTCGTGCGGCTGGAACAGGCCTGGCGTCAGCTAATACTGCGTCATGACATGTTGCGCGTTCGCGTCACGGAGGAGGGGCAACAGCAGGTCGCGGAGCAGCTTCCCGCGTGGGAGATTGAGCAGCACTGGTTGAATGAAGATGCACAGGCTCAGCTGGCAAGCCTGCGTGAAACGTTATCCCATCAGGTTTACGATCCGTGTCAGTGGCCGTTATTCGCCATTCATGTCGCCCACTATGCGCAGCGCCAGCGTTTATTTGTCAGTCTGGACAGTATGATGCTGGATGGTCGTAGCATCATGGTGCTGTTTACTGAATGGGATCGGCTGTATCGCGACCCCCGGTCCAGCCTGCCGGAACTGTCTATCCGCTATCGCGACTATGTCCTGCAAAACCGGCCCGATGCGGAGCGCGAGCAGCAGGCGCAGGCATGGTGGCAGCAGCATCTCTTAACCTTACCGGAACGTCCCGCGCTGCCGCTGGCCGTCGCGGCTGAAACCCTGCAACAGCCGCGTTTCCGTCGCTGGAGTCACGAGTTATCTCCCGGCCGCTGGCAACAGCTAAAGACGGTCGCGAAAAGTTACGGTATTACGCCCAGCGTGGCGCTGGCAGCGGCCTATGGTGAAGTGCTGGCCCGCTGGAGTAACCAGCACGCGCTGGCCATCAACCTGACGATGTTCGATCGTCAGCCGCGCCATCCACAGATTAACCATGTGGTTGGTGATTTCGCCTCAATTCTGCTGCTGGGTTACCAGCGCAGTGCCGGAGGTGATTTCCTTGCTGCGGCCCGTCACCTGCAGCAGCAGGAAGGGGCGGCCCTGGAGCAACGCGGAGTGTCCGGGATCTGGGTATTGCGCGAACTGGCCCGCCAGAAAGGCCAGACTATGGCCTCAATGCCGGTGGTGTTCACCAGCGTTCTCGGCCTGGATAAAGACGCGTCGCTCGATCTTTCGGACGAATTCCCCCGGCAAGTCTATGCCATCACGCAAACCCCGCAGGTGTGGCTGGACGCAAAAATCAGCGAGTCGCGCGGGCGCCTGCTGCTGGATTGGGATGCGTTGGAGGCGTTATTCCCGGCCGGCATGATCGACGCGATGTTCAGCAGCTACTGTCAGTTGGTGGAGCAGTTAACGCAATCCGACTGGCGCCAGCCGGTGACGCTGCCATTGCCAGAGAGCCAGCAGCAGATACGTCGGCTCACCAATCAGACCGCGTTATCTTTCCCGGATTCCCGCCCGCTGTACCTGCGCTTCTTTGCCGAGGCCCATCAACACCCGGACGCCACCGCATTGCTCTGGGGCCTGGAAGGACGGATGGATTACGGCACCCTGGCGCGCCAGGCGTTGGCGGTTGCGGGTTATCTGCAGCAACGGGGGATACAACCCGGCGACAGAGTCGCTATCACTCATGCAAAAGGCCCCGGGCAAATTGTCGCGGTGCTGGGCGTGTTAGCCGCGGGGGGCTGCTATGTCCCTTCCGGCATCGGTCTACCGGAGGCTCGCCGCGCGGTGGTCTATCGCGATGCCGGGGTGAAGCGGGTGCTGTGCGATGAAGACAGTTTGCATCAGCTCAGCTGGCCGCAGGGCATAGCGGTAACCAGCCTTAGTGAGGCGCTACAGGCGACGCCCCTGGCTGCGCCCTGTGTGCAGCCTGCAGAGGCAGCGAAGTACATTATCTTTACCTCTGGCTCAACCGGCACCCCAAAAGGGGTGGTGGTGAGTCATAGCGCGGTGGCGAACACCGTTGATGCTGTCGCGGCGCTGTTCGACATCAGCGATAGCGATCGCTCCATCACCCTGTCGGCTCTCGATTTTGATCTCTCAGCCTACGATATTTTCACCTTCCTTGGGCGTGGAGCCTCGCTGGTGGTGGTGGATGAGGCGGAGCGCCGTGATGCCGCTGCCTGGGTGGGGTTAATTAACCACTGGCAGGTCAGCGTCATCAGCGCCGTACCCGCATTGATCGAGATGATTACCGTTGCTGCTCAAGCGAATGGACTCACTCCGGCGCTGCGTCTGGTGATGGTCGGGGGCGATCGCGTGGTGCGCCAGCTGCCTCAGGATTTATGGCACCTGTCGCCGCAGACGCGTTTTGTCTCCCTCGGTGGGATGACCGAGGCAGCGATTCACTCGACGTATTATGAGATCCAACCCGAAGATCCCTGGTGGGCATCGGCGCCGTACGGCGTCCCGCTGGCGAATATGCAGTGCCGGGTGGTGGACCAGCAGGGAGGTGATTGCCCGGACTGGGTCAAGGGTGAACTGTGGGTCAGCGGGGCCGGCGTGGCGACGGGCTACCACGGTGATGAAAAGCGCAGCGCAGAGAAGTTTGTTGCGTGGCAGCAACGTCGCTGGTATCGCACCGGCGATGTCGCCAGCTATCGCCCCAATGGCGTGCTGGAGTTCTTTGGCCGGGCCGATAATCAGGTCAAGATCCGTGGCCACCGCATTGAATTGGGCGAGGTGGAAGGCGCGCTCAGTCGTCTGCCGCAGGTGGACAGTGCCGTTGCGGTGGTGTTAACCGGTACAACGCGGCAGCTCGCGGCGGCGCTGGTCGCCTCCCGGCCGATAGACCTGGCCGCGGTAAAACACGCCGCGCAGGTCAGCCTGCCGGATTACGAGGTGCCTGAGCACCTGATCCAAATCAGCCAGATTCCGCTCACCGCCAATGGCAAAGTCGATCGTGAAGCTATCGCCCGCAAGATTGCGGCGCGGCTGGAACAGGCAGCGCATGCCGGTGAGCAACAGCCCATCAGCGGCGAGGCGGAAACACTGTTGGCGCAGTTGTGGCGTGAGCTGCTGGCGGTGCCGCACGTTGCCGCGAGCGATAACTTCTTCAGCCTTGGCGGCGACAGTCTGGTGGCAACCCGCCTGATGAGCCGACTACAACAGGCGGGTTTCCGGGGGGCACTCTCATCCCTGTTTAGCACCCCTGAACTACGCCCGTTTGCTGCCAGCCTGAAACGTGACGCAACGGCGCAGCAGCCTGTGCTAGCGCATGATGCGACCTGCCGCTACCAACCCTTCCCGCTGACCGATGTGCAGCAGGCCTACTGGCTGGGCCGGCAGGAGGGATTCACGCTCGGTGGTATCGCGGCGCAGTGCTATAACGAATATGAACTGCCGGGTATGGATGTCGCACGCATGGAGCAGGCATGGCATCAGCTGGTGTTACGCCATGACATGCTACGTTGTCGCATCACCGTAGACGGCCAGCAGCAGATCATGCCGGAGGTGCCTTTTTACCACTTCCGCCAGCATCACCTGGATGCTGCTTCTTTAGATGAAGTGCGCCAACAGATGGCGCGACAGAAACTCTCCCCGGACAGCGGGCGCCTCTACGACGTCCAGGTCATCCATTACGGCGATCGCCAGGTGCGGCTGGCCGTGCTGCTCGACAACCTGATTGTCGATGGCCTCAGCATGCTGACGCTGTTCACCGAACTGTTCCATTACTACCAGCATCCTGAGACGTCTTTGCCGCCGCTCGGCGTGGGGTTCCGCGATTACCAATGCCTGCGCCAGCAGCAGGGGGCGTCTTCAGAATCCCTCCAATACTGGCGGCAGCGGCTGGCTTCGTTGCCTGCCGCACCTGCATTGCCGACGCAGGTTGAACCGGAGACGCTGACTCAGCCTGTATTCCGCCGCCTGCAGGCCAGGCTGGCAACGCCGCAGTGGCAAAAGATCCTGCAACGGGCGCGCCAGGCGCAAATCACCCCCTCCGTGCTGTTGCTGACCTGCTTCTCCGAGGTGTTGAGTCGCTGGAGCGGGCAGCGCTCGCTGGTGGTTAATATGACGCTGTTTGACCGCAAGCCGCTCCATCCTGATATCAACCGGGTCATCGGCGACTTTACCTCGCTGATACTGGCGGAATACCACGCCCGGGCGGATGAGAGCTGGCTCAGTCATGCCCAGCGGATGCAGGCGCAAATCTGGCGCGATTTGGATCATCAGGATGTCTCTGCTGTCAGCGTGATGCGGCAGCTGGCGCAGCATCATGGCGGTGAAACGCGAGCGGTGCCGGTGGTGTTCACCAGCATGCTCGGCGTGGCTGATGCGGTGGCGAAAGCCGCGCCTTGGCCCGACTTTACGCTGTCTCAGACGCCGCAGGTGTGGCTGGATCATCAGGTGATTGACCTCGAAGATGGCCTGCTGCTGAGCTGGGATTATCTGGAGGATCTGTTCCCGCCGCAGATGGTGGAGCAGATGTTTGCCAGCTATTGCGCGGCCCTACAGTGGCTGGCCGACGACGAGTGGCAGTCGCCGCCGCCGCGGCAGTTGCCTCTCGCTCAGCAGAGCGTTCGCGAGCGGATCAATGCCACCAAAGTATTGCCGCAGGACGAGGCGCTGCTGCATCAGGGCTTCTTTGAGCAGGCGCGTCGTCACCCGCAGCGGATAGCGCTGTGGGACGGCCAGAGCGGCGGCGTCAGCTATGGCGAGCTGCGGGAAAGAGCGCTTGCGGTGGCGGCGGGTCTTCAGATGCAGGGGGTTAACGAAGGCGACTGCGTGGCGATAAGTCTGCCGCGCGGGGTCAATCAGATAGCGGCGGTGCTGGGCGTACTGGCGGCGGGCGCCGCGTATCTTCCCGTCAATGGCAATCATCCGCCCGCCAGGCAGGCATTGTTATGCCGTAAAGCACAGGCGAAGCGGGCGATTGGCTGCGTGGACGGCACCATATCTCTTCCCGTGGAACAGCTACTCAACTGCGCGCCGCTGCCTGAGCCGGTGCTGCCCGATGCGGCCAGCCTGGCTTACATCATCTTTACCTCCGGATCGACCGGTGAACCCAAAGGCGTGGAAGTTGAACACCGCAGCGCCAGTAATACCGTGGACGACATTTGCCAGCGTTATGCCATCCACGGTCAGGATGTGTTTTTGGGTGTCGCTGCGCTCGATTTTGACCTGTCGGTTTTCGATATCTTCGGCGCATTGAGCCAGGGCGCGCAACTGGTGCTCAGCGTGGAAGAGGAGCATCGCGATGCCGAGGGATGGCTGGCGCTGATGCAGGAGCACCGGGTCAGCGTCTGGAACAGCGTCCCCGCGTTGATGGAGATGACTATCGAAATCGCGTCACTGCGCGGCGATGAATTACCGGCGCTGCGCCTGGCATTGCTGTCAGGCGATTGGGTCAGCCCGGACATTGCCGCCCGGCTGGAACGTATTGCGCCGCAGTGTCAGGTTATTGCGCTGGGCGGTGCGACGGAAGCCGCCATCTGGTCCAACGCCTGGCCGGTTCCGGCCCGACCGCCGCGCGACTGGACATCGGTCCCTTACGGTTTACCGCTGCGCAATCAGCAGTTCAGGGTTGTGGATGAACTGGGCTGCGATCTGCCGGACTGGGTGACCGGGGAGCTGTGGATTGGCGGGATGGGGGTGGCGCGCGGGTATTGTGGCGATGAGAATCTGACCCAGGCCAGTTTTAGCGGCGACTACCCGCAGCGCTGGTATCGCACGGGCGACATGGGGCGTTACCGCCCCGACGGCATCCTCGAATTTCTCGGGCGGCGCGATGGCCAGGTGAAGTTACGCGGGCACCGTATTGAACTGGGCGAAATTGAACAGCAGCTCCAGCGTTGCCCGGGGGTACGCCGCGCGGTGGTACTACTCAAGGGGAGCGGCGTCAGCGCCAGCCTGCACGCCTTTTATGAGGGCAGGACAACGGTCGATGAGGTACAGCGCGGGCTGCGTAGCGTGTTGCCTGGCTGGGCGATCCCTACGGCGATCGCTTCTCTCAGCAATTGGCCGCTCACCGCCAATGGCAAAATCGACCGCAAGGCGCTGGCGCAGCTCACCGCCCAGGCTGCGGAAACCGCGTTTTCCCTGGACGCCCCCCACCAACAGGCGCTGGCGGACATCTGGTCCCAGGTGCTGGGCGCGCACCCGGCTCATGCCAGCGAAAGCTTCTTCAGCGCTGGCGGTAATTCGCTCCTGGGCACCCGCCTGGTCGCGCAAATCTGCAAACACTTCGGTATTCGTCTGACACTACGAGACTTTTTTGCTGACGCTACCCTCTCGGGCCTTTGCGCATCCGTCGAAAGGCATTTGGCTGACAAAAACAGTATGGAAGAAGGTTTATTGTGAAAATTTCTGACGTTATCGTACGACTGGAAACTCAGGGCATTGAACTGTGGCAGGAGGAGGACAATCTGCGCTTTCGTGCGCCTGCGGGAGTGATGACCGAAGCCATTATGCAGGAATTGCGCGACCATAAACCGGCCATCCTCGACTGGCTCAGGGAGCATGAGAGCGGGGCAGTCCTGCAAGCCGATCCCGATGCGCGTTTTACACCTTTCCCCTTAACGGAGGCACAGCAGGCCTATTTTGTCGGGCGTCATAGCGCGTTCGCGTTCGGCGGCGTCGCCTGTCGGGGATATCTGGAAATTTGTTTTGATAGGCCCGTCACGGCTACGCAGCTCAACCGGGCGCTTAATCAGCTAATTGCGCGTCATGACATGTTGCGGGTGGTGATTGAGGACGAGGGATTCCAGCGCGTTTTGCCACAGGTGCCGCTGTTCCAGCCGCAACAACACGAATGGCCAGACTTGCCAACCACAGAAATCGGGGCGCGTATCGCTGAGTTGCGCGAAGCGATGCTGGCTGCTCCGGCGGATTACCAGCGCTGGCCGCTTTTTGCCGCAGCCACTATTTTCGCGGCAGGGCAAATCCGCCTGCTATTGTCGATTGAGCTTATCCTGGTGGATTCAGCCAGCCTTTATCTGCTGGTGGATGAACTGGAGCAACTGCTGTTTTCGCCCGGAACGCTGCTGCCTGCGCCCTCGTTGGGTTTCCGTGACTACGTGATTGCCCGGCGCGCAGCGCGCCAGGGCGCACGCTACCGCAAGGCGCAGCAATACTGGCGGGAGCGCATCCCTGAACTCCCCAATGCTCCGGACTTGCCAGTTAGCGTCTCCGCTCAGAAAGCCACATTTGTCCGTCGCCATCTGCGCTTGTCCCATCCACAGCGTCACCGGCTGAATCAGCTGGCTGCGAAAGCGCAGGTGACGCTGAACGCGCTGCTGCTGGGGGCGTTCTCACAGGTGATGGGGTTCTACAGCGACAGCCGTCACTTTACGCTCAACCTGCCCATTTTCCGCCGTGAGGGGCAGCATCGTGACCTTGAACGGGTGGTCGGGGATTTCACGTCTGTCACGCTGCTGGAGGTCGATCTGCGCGGGGATGAAGCGTTTGCCCAACAGTTGCTGACCCTCAATCAGCGCCTGTTTGCCGATCTCGACCATAGCGCGTTCTCTGGCCTTGAGGTGTTGAGTGAACTGTCGCGCCATCATGGTGAGGCGGTGCTGATGCCCGTGGTGTTTACCAGCACGCTTGGCCAGGGGGAGCGGCAGGAGGCGCCGGCGCACTATCGTATCGAGCAGGGTTTAACCCAAACCCCGCAGGTGGTGATTGACTGCCAGGTTACCGCCCAGCCCGATGGCATGATGCTGGCGTGGGACTCACGCGAGGGGCTATTTCCCGAGCAGTTTATTGAACATGCATTTAATGCCTTCAGCGGGTTAATCCAGCGGCTGCTGGAGGACGGTGAGTCTTGTCTTAACCAGCGTCAACTGCTGACGCTGCCAGCGGCACAAGCCGCCATTCGCCAACAAACTAACGAGGATAGTCAGCCAGATTTCACCCAACTGCTACATCAGGGATTCCTGGACATGGCGGAGCGGCAGCCGGATGACATTGCGCTGTGGGACGATGAAGGAAGCATGACTTACGGCGAACTGGCCGCCCGGGCTTACGGACTGGCGGCGGATTTGCAGCGGGCGGGGCATCGTCCAGGCGAAGCCGTCGCGGTGATGTGCGGGAAAGGGCGCGCCCAGGCGCTCGCCCCACTTGCCATCCTGCTAAACGGCGGGTGTTATGTACCGGTTGATGCGCAACAGCCCGCCCGTCGCCGAGAGGCGATTTTGCGTAACGCCGGGGTGCGCCGGGTAATCTGTGACGATCCTGCACAATTGCCTGAGGACGTAGATCCGGTCGCCTGGCATACAGAGACGCCCGCTGGTGATTTCCAGCCGCTGAGAATCGGTCTCCATCAGCCCGCCTATATTATCTATACCTCCGGCTCGACTGGCGAACCGAAAGGCGTGGTTATCAACCATCATGCCGCCTGGAATACGATTGCCGATATCAACCGCCGCTTTGCGGTGAGCGCCCGGGATCGGGTTCTGGCAGTTGCTAACCTGAGTTTCGACCTGTCTGTGTACGATCTGTTTGGCGTGCTGGCGGCGGGAGGCGTCCTGGTCTATCCGCAGGAAGCGAGAAAAGCTGACCCTTCACACTGGGCTGAATGCATCACTCAATATGGCGTCACGCTATGGAACAGCGTGCCGGCCCAGCTACAGATGCTGGCCGATACGCAACAACCCCTACCGACGCTACGGCTGGCGCTGGTATCGGGAGACTGGGTTCCACTCAATCTGCTGGAACAATTGCAGGCCATCTCAGCTAATGGCCAACTGATAGCACTGGGGGGCGCGACTGAAGCGGCAATCTGGTCGGTATTCCATCCGGTCACGCACGTTGCTCCGGCCTGGCAGAGCATTCCGTATGGCAAGCCGTTGGCCAATCAGCAATTGCATATTGTTGATGAGAGCCTGCACGATCGCCCTGACTGGGTCAGCGGCGAGATCGCCATCAGCGGTGACGGGCTGGCGGATTGTTACTGGATGGACAGGGAGAAGACCGCCGCGCGTTTTGTGACCCGCGATGACGGACTGCGCCTGTACCTGACCGGAGATCGGGGGCGCTACTGGCCGGATGGCAACATCGAGTTTCTGGGGCGGGTCGATAACCAGGTCAAAATCCGCGGACACCGCGTTGAGCTGGGGGAAATCGCCGCGGCGATGCGGCAACATCCGGCCGTCGCCGATGCTGCCGTATGCCTGACGGAAGGTCATGGCACCACCAGTAATCTGCTGGGATTCGCAGAACTGGTGGCGGACGAACAGCCCAGCAGTCGGCCGGCGATGGAAAGCGCCCGGCAGCGTGCGCGGCATATTGAACAGCAGATTGATGGTGACGCTTTCGAGGCGTTAATGGCGGGAGCAGATCGCGTGGCGATTCTCGCGATGTCCTATCGCCTGCGCCAGGATGGCCTGTTCGCCACGACCGCCACCCGCCACTCGCTGGAGGAGATCTATCATGCGACCGGGGTGGCGGAGGTGCATCAGCGATTGTTGCGCCGCTGGCTGGCCGGATTGGTCAGCGTCGGGGCGCTTACGCAGGATGCGCAGGGATGCTACGCAGACCTGATCCCCTGCGATGCGGCCACTTTGCAGCAGGGCTGGGACGAGGTGGAACAGCTCGAGCAGCGTGCCGGGTATGGCAGCCAGACGTTGCACTATATCCGTGTTTGCAGCGATTGCCTGAGCGGGCTGCTGCGTGGCGAAACCGATGTCCGCGGTATTCTGTTCCCGGAAGGCGAGCTGTCGACCGCCCACGCGGCCTACCGGGATAACCTGGTCAGTCAGAGCATGAACGCGATTGTGATTGCGGCTATTTCGGCGCTGGCGGCGTCCAGTACCGGCCCGTTGCGGGTGCTGGAAGTGGGGGCCGGCGTGGCGGGGACCGCCAGTGATTTGGTGCCCGCTCTGGCGCCCTGGCAGCCTGAATACTGGTTTACCGATCTGTCAGAGTTCTTCCTCGTTGAAGCGCGTAAGCTTTTCGCCCCTTATCCCTGGATGCACTACGGCATTTTTGACATGAACGAAGATGCGGGGCGGCAGGGGATGGCGGCGAATAGCTTTGATGTGATTCTGTGCGCCAACGTGCTGCATAACGCCCGCAACGCAGGTGACGTGCTGGCGCAGTTCTCCTCGTTGCTGGCGCCCGGCGGCACGCTGGTGTTTATCGAACCTTTCCGTCGTCATAACTACCCGCTGCTGGTTTCGATGGAGTTTTTCCCGGAACTGACGGGCTTTACAGACCTGCGCGCCAACACCGATCAAACGTTCTTCACCCGCGAGCAGTGGCTTGACCTGCTGGCGCAGGCGGGGGCGACGATATCCGATTGCGCCCCGCTGGCGGAAAGCGCGCTGTCCAGCTCCGGGCAAGGGGTATTTATCGCCCAGTTCAAAACGGACCGCGCCAGCCTCCGCCGCGATGAGCTGCGGGATTTTCTGCGAGACCGGTTGCCGGGCTATATGGTGCCTGCGCATCTACATCTGCTGGATCGTCTGCCGCGTACGGCTAACGGTAAAACCGATCGTAAGCGGCTGCTGAGCGCCGCGCCGCAACAGCTGGCCAGGGTGGAGCAGGCTGGGAGCGGGAACGCCCCGCGCGATGCGCTGGAACAACAGATTGCCGCCGTCTGGGCGGAAGTATTGGGGTTGGCGGACGTGCAGCGCGATGCTGATTTCTATGCGCTGGGCGGCGATTCCCTGCTGTTATCACGCATGATCGGACGTCTGCGCACCCGGGTCGCGGCAGCAGCCCATTTCGAATGGGAAACCCTGCTGCGCCATCTGCTGCGTGAATCCACGGTGATGGCGCTGGCGGATTTGCTACGCAGCAGCGCAACGCAGAGCGAACAGCAACAGCGGACTAGCGCTCAGTTGGTTCCGTTATGGGGCCAACAGGATTATGACCGCCACTGCTGCGTCCTGCTTCACGCCGGGACGGGTAATCTCCAGCCGTATCAGCATCTGCTGGCGAGCCTGGACAAGTCGCTATTTGCCCGCGGTGTCGGTATCGAACTGCCTAGCCAGCAGACGTTTATGGCGCTGGCGCCGCATGAGGCGTTAGCCACGCTGGCCGGTCACTATGCCGATGCCCTGTCAGAGCAGGGGGAAAGCTTCACTTTACTGGGGTATTGCCTCGGTGGCTTGCTGGCTGCGGAAATTGCCCGCCAGCTCAGCGAGCGCGGCAAGAACGTGCGCGAGCTGGTGGTTATCAGCGCGTATCAGCCGCCGCAGGTGGATGACGCGCGGCTGGTGGATTACGTGTTTGCCCGCGCGATCGGGGCCGACCTGGAGAAACTGGGGCTGCCGCAGGAGCCGGCGCTGGCCGCTGCCGTGAGCGCTATCCTGCAACGGACCCCGCAGCGTATCGCCGAAGACGCATTTGATTGCCTCGACGGCCATCCGCAGGTCGCGCAGGCGCTGACGCGCTGGTTCGAGCAGCCGCTGGCCGTTCGCCTGCAAGCATTACAAACGGCCGGCATGGCCCAGGGAGCCTACCATCAGGAGGATGAAGCCAGCGCGTTGTTTGCGAGTCGTTACGCTCTGTTCGGACACAGCATGGCGTCAGTGGGGCAATATCGCCCCGATCCCTGGTTTGGTAAAACCATTCTGGTGCGTAACAGCGAGAGCGATCCTCTCTTGCCCGGTACGCCGGGCGACGTCCACGCTTACTGGCGCCGTCTCTGCCTGGGGGAACTCATTGTGGAAGACACCCCCGGCGACCATTTTAGCTGCCTGGCTCGTCAGCATGCGCCCACTCTGGCTGCGCTGATAGCGCGCCACACCGCGCCGGGAGAAGCCTGATGAACGACAACATCATCGCGGTACTCGGCGCCACCGGCGGCGCAGGGTGTAATGTCAGCCGCTGGCTGGCTCAGGCAGGATTTGCATTGCGGCTCGGCGGTCGCCGTCGCGATCCCTTACAGCAGCTGGCGACACGCCTGGATGCGGAAGCTCGGCCGGTGGATCTATGGCAGGAGGATGAACTTCGCGAGTTTTGCCGGGGTTGTGTCGCGGTGGTGAACTGCGCCGGTCCCTCCTATCAGGTGCTCGATCGGGTGGCGCGGGCCGCCGCCTCGGCGCAGGCGCATTATGTGGATGTCTCTGGCGATGGCCCGGCATGGCATCTGTTACAGCGGCAACCTGCCGGCGATGAGCACTGGACTGCGGTGCTCTCCGCCGGGATGTTGCCCGGGCTGGCGAATCTGGTGCCGGGCTGGATGAGCCAAAGTACTGGCGGCGAACTGACTGTCTACAGCGGCGGTATTGAGCGGGTGAGCGGCGCGGCCGCCGCCGATCTGGTGCTGTCGTTAAATGAACAATGCAATGCGTTGCAGGGCAGCGATTACTGGTACGGAGAAGCCGGTGCCGGCTGGCGGCTCGGACGTCGCGCCCGCCATGTTCTGTCAACGCAGCAGACGGATACGCTGGCGCATTTCGCCGGTCACGTTACGTTACTGCCCTGGCTGAGCGCCGATGCCGAGCGGCTGGCGCAGCGCCATCATCTCTCCGCTCTGAGCTGGTACAACGTTTTCAGTGGTCAATGCCTGCGGGAAACCCTGACCGGGCTGCGTGGCAAGCTGGATGGCACATCGCAGAGTCTCTCTATTGCCCGGGCAGCGGTGGAGAAGGCCAGTGAAATTGATCTGGCGGGCTACGCCCCTTATTACCAAATGGTGTTTGACTGGCAGAAGGAGGGGGAATGGCGTCGGCGCGTCGTGGTGCGCACGGACAGCAGCCTGGCGCTCACCGCTGCTACCGCCGTCAGTACCGTTCTGAGCCTGATGCGCGGTGAGATTGCGCCGGGAGTGCATTTTGCAGATCGTGTCCTGAACCCGGCAACCGTGCTGGCTGATATCACGCGGCTGCATGCGGGCACCCACATCAGCCAGTATCTGCCGGATATGCAGCCAGAACAGGGGGTGATATGACTCCAGCCTCAACACACCGCTGCCGTGCGATTGTATGTGGTACCAGCTTTGGCCGCTTTTATCTGCGCGCGCTGGCCAACAATCCGGCGATTGAACTGGTTGGGATCCTTTCCAGCGGCTCTGCCGTGTCCGCAGGTTACGCGCGTGAGCTGAATATTGCGCACTACACCTCGGCAGCAAGTCTGCCGGCCGATATAGACCTTGCCTGCGTGGTGGTGAGGGCGGCCGTCTCCGGCGGCAAGGGCGCAGAAATCGCCTGCAAGTTGTTAACGCGAGGTATCCATGTATTGCAGGAGCATCCGCTTCATCCTGACGAGCTGGCCGATTGCCTGCGCACGGCGCACCAGCATCATGTCCGCTTTGGCATCAATGCATTCTATCCCTTCGTTGCCCCCATACGTCGCTTTCTCGAGGCGGCCGAGATTCTGCGCCAGCACCAGCCGGTGCAATACATTGAAGGCGTCTGCGGCGCACAGATTCTTTACCCGCTGCTGGATGTGATTGCGCGCGCGCTGGGAAAATTGCGCCCGGCGCAGCTGGAACTGATGCAGCCCCGCCAGGTGGGGCCTTATACCTGCCTGCACGGCAGTATCGGCGGCGTACCGCTCACGCTGCGTGTTCAGAACCAAATCCACCCGGCAGACGCGGACAACCACGCGCTGTTGCTACACCGCCTGACCATTACCGCCGAAAGCGGCGTACTGGCACTCGCCGATACCCACGGCCCGGCGATCTGGAGCCCCAGATTACATACCCACCGTGATGAAACTCATCGCCTGGTGCTGGAGGGAGAGGGGACAGAACGTTTATTGGCGGCCAGCAGTACCCTTTTGCCTGGCAGCGAAGCCGTCAGCTTCAGCGAGATTTTCGAACAAATGTGGCCACAGGCTATTAATTGCGCGGTGGAGGATTTTCGGCGCTCCATCGATGCTCCTGCGCTGGCGCAGCAGCAGGTGCAATGGGCGCTGGGGGTGACCGGATTCTGGCATCGGGTGTCATCGGTGCTGGGGCCGCCAGAACTGATTTATCCCGACACGCCGGCCATTCTGCCGCTTATTGATAGGTTAACTGAGGAGGCCCCGCGATGAGCCAGCATTTTTTACGCTTTTACCAGCCCGCACCCGATGCGCCGCTGTTGCTGGTTTGCTTACCCCATGCCGGCGGGGCGGCCAGTACGTTTCGCCCGTGGCCCTACCTGTTCGATGCGTCTGAGGCGGAGCTCGCCGTGGTGCAGTATCCGGGGCGCGAGGACCGCTTCGCTGAGCCCTTCATCGATAATATGCCCGAGCTGTTGACCGCCTTGCAGGCGGAGCTGTTGCCGCATCTGGCGGAACGCCGCTTTGCCCTGCTCGGACACAGTATGGGCGGTGCCATCGCCCATGAGCTGGCGCAGTCACTGGCCGCCCACGGCCTGCATCCAGAAATGCTGATCATCTCAGGCCGCCAGCCGCCGAATTTTCATCCGCTGGATAGCGGCATTCATCTGGGGAGCGATCGGCAAATTATCGAGGAACTGCTGCGCCTCAGCGACGATAACCAGACGCTGCGCGAACAACCAGAGCTGGCAGAGTTGCTGCTACCGGCAATCCGCAATGACTACCGACTGATTGAGAATTACCGCCCGCAGCCTGCGCGTTTGCTCACCTGCCCGATAGTGGTGCTGAGCGGCGAAGGCGATAGTGAACTGCCTCTGTCGCAAGCCGAGGCATGGGCGGAATACACCTCAGCTGAAAGTATCGTGCATCGTTTTCCCGGCGATCACTTCTTTATTGCCAGCCAGCGTGCCGCCGTGGTGGCTTGCGTGCGGCAGGCATTACGCCAGTTCTCACCCTTGTTCAGTGAAGGATAATCTATGGAAGACTTCTACTCACCGGTCGCTGAGTTTTACGATCTGGTTGGTCGCGCGCACTCCGCGGGTGAAACCGCGCTGCGTGAGCGGCTATCGGCATTTACCGATATTGACGACCCGGTGCTGGATATTGGTGCTGGCACCGGACGAACTGTGCTGGCGATAGCCGAAACCGTGCCGCGGGTGGATATTCTGGCGGTGGAGCCAGCCCCGGCCATGCGTGCGGTATTGACTCATTGCGTGGTGCAAAGGCCGGAGTTGCGGCAGCGCGTCACGATTATCCCGGACACGGTGGACAAGCTGCAGCTACCCGAGCGGCTGGGCGCGGTCGTGGCCTTCGGGGTGCTGGGGCATCTGACGACAGAGGCGCGTCAGGCGCTGTGGTCAATACTGCTGCCGCGGCTTGCCCCTGGGGCGCCGGTGTTTGTGGAACTGCTGCCGGTCGAAAAACCGATGGTACTGCCGACGATGACGTTGGCCAGTGAAACAATTGGTCAGCGTCACTATCACGCGACCCTCGAGGGTGAGCCTGGACCCAACGACACCATGTTGCTGACTTCATGCTGGACGGTTAGCGGCGGCCCCTGCGCCACGCAGGTGATCCGTAACCGGAGCGTCTGGCACACCTTTGGCCTGGACGATCTTGCCCGTGAAACCGGGCTGCGTGCTGAACGCCTGACTGCGCAGGCGGGGGTGCTTTATGTCTGAACCGATTGCATCCCCCGATAGTCGTATCCTGCCGGAGGAGATGCGCTGGCCGGTAGCGTTGGCCGAGCGTTATACGCAGCGCGGCTACTGGCAGCCGGAAACGCTCGGTCAGTTGATTCTGCAATGGCGGCAGCACGGTGACCGCCCCGCCCTGATTGAACCGGGCCGCAGCTGGAGTTATCACCAGTTAATCACCCAGGCATGTCGTTTCGCCGGTGAACTCAGGCAGCGAGGGATGCAGAGCGGGGAGACGGTCGTTATTCAGTTGCCCAACGGGGCCGATTTTGTGGTGGCCTTGTTCGCGGCGATCCTTACCGGGGCGGTGCCGGTACTGATGTTACCGGCTCATCGCCAACGTGAAATTCTGCATGTGGTGGAGCTGGCGCAGGCGCGCTGGTTCCTGAGTGACGCAGAACAGGCGGGAATCGAGGCGCAGAGCCTGCGAGCTAAGGCACCTCACTGTCATAGCCTGTTTTCAACGGAGAAGCAGCGTTTTGCCGCCAGCCAGGCTCCGGCGATGGAGGGGTTGCCCTCTGGGGATGCGTCCCGGCATATTGCTTTGCTGCTGCTTTCCGGCGGCACAACCGGCTTACCCAAGCTGATCCCCCGTACCCATGCCGATTATCACTACAACTTTCGCGCCAGCGCCGCGCTGTGCAATGTCCAGCCGGATGACCGTTATCTGGCCGTGCTTTCAATGGCGCATAACTTTCCACTTGCCTGTCCGGGCATCCTCGGGATCTTTTCCCGCGGAGGCTGCGTGGTGGTCCCGGCCACTGCCGCCGCTGAAGATGCGTTTGACGCGATTCATCAGCACCGCGTGACGCTCACGGCGCTGGTCCCTTCGCTGGCAACGTTATGGCTGGAAGCGGCGGAGTGGGAACAACCAGACCTTAGTTCACTGAGGCTGGTTCAGGTGGGGGGCGCGAGGCTGGGAGCCGATGCTGCCCGCCAGCTGTTGGCTCGGTGGGGATGCCAGTTGCAACAGGTATTTGGCATGGCGGAAGGGCTGTTGAACTACACGCGGCTGGATGATTCACCTGAGCTGATTACTACCACGCAGGGCCGACCGCTATGCGACGATGATGAGATTCGGGTGGTTGACGAGCAGGGACTGCCGGTGATTAGCGGACAGGCCGGGGAATTGCTGGTTCGCGGGCCTTACACCATCCGCGGCTACTATCGCGCGCCGGAACACAATCGTCAGGCGTTTACCGCCGAGGGATTTTACCGCAGCGGCGACCGGGTACGGCAGTTGCCCGGCGGTGAACTGCTGGTGGAGGGGCGAACCCGCGACACTATCAACCGCCACGGAGAGTCGGTTGCCGCCGATGAAATCGAGGAGTGCCTGCGGGCGCATCCACTGGTACGCGACGTGGCGGTGCTGGCGGATGTAACCGGAGAGCAGCAGGCAGCGATCCATGCGGTCGTTATCGCCCATTCCCCTCTTACGCTTGCCGAGATGCGGGCGTTTCTTGAACAGCAGCAGGTCGCGCCATTTAAATGGCCAGATCGACTTACGCTGATTGATGCTTTCCCACTGACGCCGATTGGCAAAATCAATAAACAAGCGCTGGCAGCCCGGCTGGCGGTTTAACTTTCAGGAGTCAACATGACGGATACACGCACCGAACTTCGACTCAACCTGCCTGCAGATCGGACGCTGGCCGCGATTGTCAGCCTTATCAGGCAGAATCCGACAGAGGATTACTACGTCTATGAGCGACCACCATGCTGGTATGTGGGGCTGGGTAAACGGGCGAGTTTAACCCTTTCACCTGATGGCTCGCAGGCAATAACCGAAAGCGAAGAGGGCTGCCAGACAGTCCCCGTCACCGCATCGCTGGCCCATTACGCCCGTCAGTTTCGTGCGCAACATGCCAGCACGGGGCAACGTGTCTTCGGTATGGTCGGATTTAATTACGCGGCTTGCATTCGTGGGATCGCATTTCCGGCCGGAGAGTGGCCGCTGCTGTCTCTCCTGGTGCCGCGCGATGAACTGGTTTTTGACGCCGGGGAAGTGACGATCCTGGCGCAGAGTGATGACCAATGCCAGCGCCTCGCCCGGCAATTACAGGACATCACCCCGGCACCGGCTGGCAGCGCGCTCCTGGCCGACCTGACCGCGCAGGGTAAAGATTACCAGCAGCAGGTGACACGCGCGCTTGAAGAGATTGCCGCCGGTGAATACACCAAGGTGATTGTGTCGCGTGCTCTGACGCTTGCAGAACGCATCGACATGCCCGCTACCCTCTGGTGCGGCAGAATGTCCAATACCCCGGCACGCAGTTTCTTGTTGCAGCAGGGAGCGTATGCCGCAACCGGTTTTAGCCCGGAGATGGTGGTGACGGTAGAACAGGACATCGTCACCAGCGAACCTCTGGCAGGCACCCGCGCGCTATCCGGTTCGGCAAGTGAAGATGCTTACAATCGGGCCGAGCTGCAAAGCGATAGCAAAGAGATTGTGGAACACGTTATCTCGGTCAAAGCGGCAATTGGAGAGCTGGAAACGCTGTGCGTGCGTGACTCCGTGACGGTCACTGACCTGATGTCGGTACGCGAACGGGGAAGTGTGCAACATCTGGGGTCTCAGGTATGCGGCAAACTGGCGTCGGGGCGCGATGCCTGGGATGCTTTTGATGTGCTGTTCCCGGCGATCACCGCATCCGGTATTCCCAAGATCCCGGCACTGGCTGCAATCCTCCGCCTGGAAGCGGTGCCGCGTGAACTTTACTCCGGCGCGATACTGATGCTGGAAGGCGATCGATCCTTCGAAGCGGCACTTGTTCTGCGCAGCGCATTTCAGGATGCGCAGAGAAGCTGGATCCAGGCCGGAGCCGGAGTGATTGCTCAGTCGAATGCATTACGCGAACTGACAGAGACCTGCGAAAAACTTTCCAGCGTGGCGCCTTACCTGGTGGTTTCGCCAGCGAAATAAGAGATGGTAGCTGACTCAACTGTACGAGGTCTGTTGGTACTTTCTGGTTAATTAACCTGTTGCGGATGCGCTCTCTTCGGCCGAGGAGGGCGCATCTGCAATGAGGCTATCATAGAGTCTGACCCATTTTTTTGTTGCGTGGAGAGAGTGCCGGGAAAGATTTGTTAACTGATAATGATTATTATTTACATATCTGTAAACCCCAGTATGATGATTCCCTGAGTTTCGTTTCGGGAACTAAGCACCTGGCGAGTTCGCCAGCCGGGTACTTACAAAAGAGGGTTTTTTATGCAATCCACTCACCAGTTACATTCTCTGCAACAGTTAACCGATATGGCGCACAAATGGGGCTACGACTACGAGCTGGCAAATACCAACTGCTCGGTTCGTCAGTCTGGCGAGTTTGAAGGGACAATCAAAACGGTCACGCTGCCCTATGGCGTCAACCTCTGCCTCAATGAGCTGACCGCCAACGGGGACGACCATCGCAGCGGCACGCTTCACCATTGTTTGACTATTTTACTGACGCTCGGCGGCGATGAACCCAATTATCATCTTGATGACGGCAGCCCGTTGCCGGCGGAAAGGGGTATGGCGAAAGTGATTGCCACCAAAGACCGTATGCGCCTGTGGTGCCGCAATCCACGCGGACATCATTGCCGCAGCCTGGTGATTCAGGCGGCACCGGACCGGATTAATGATAAAGAGCTGGCGGAGCAGGTCGAACGTATTTTGCAGCGTAACCATGTCTTCAGCTTAATTATCCCGCAGTACACCATCGATAGGGCCAATGAGCTGTTTGGCTTTTGCGATAACTGCGTGATTGGCCGGCTACAGACCCATAGCTGCGTACTGGATCTGATGGCCCAGGTGCTGCGCGCGGCGAATCCGGATTTACCTCAGATGGGGGTGATGGCGCCACATCGCGATGTAACGCGGATGCTGAAAGTGCGGGATAAGCTGGTCACCGAACTGGACTGCAACCATTGCCTGTGTGACCTGGCGCGTGATGTTGGTATCAGCGTCAGCGCACTGAAAAGTAAGTTCCAGGCAGTCATGGGGCAGTCGGTTTTCGCCTTTCTGCGCGACCAGCGCCTGACCCGTGCCCGTCAGGGATTAGAGTCAGAAGGGTGGACGGTAAAACAGGCCGCCTACTATGTTGGCTATCAGCATCCAAGTAACTTTTCTACTGCCTATCGGCGTAAATTTGGTATGCCCCCGCGCGACTCTCTCAGCCTCTGACTGGCTGAAAACATAACTCATTTAGCTTTGCTCATAGCTGAGTTATCTAGGGTGTCCCATGACCACCCCCATATAATTGAGACAAATATAAAATTATTTTTTTGTTTCTGTTTCAGCACCATGGAGATGGTCATGCGCACCAGTTCACACCAGCTTAGCTTAAAACAAAATCTGCCTGTCGCCATTAAACCGCTCTGTCTTCTGTGCGGTCTGGCGATTTCAACCCCGGCTTTTACCGCGGAACAAACCACCGATAGCAAAAAAGAAGAAACCCTGGTGGTGACGGCCCGTAAAGTGAAAGAGGATCCGCTGAAAGTCCCGGTCAGCATGACCTTGTTCGATCGTCAGACGCTGGACGATCGCCGCATTGATGATGTGGGGCACTTAATCCGCGACGTGCCAAACATCAGCTTCAGCTCACTGGGGGATATGCGCTCAACGTATATGTCTATTCGTGGGGTCGGGCCGATGGCCCAGCCGCTCGGCTTTGATGATACATCGGTCGTGACCTATATCGACGGCGTGCCGCAACCGGCTTTCGGTTCGGATCTGCGTTTCCTGGATGTTGAACGGATTGAAGTCTTGCGCGGCCCGCAGGGCACGGTGTTTGGACGCAATGCGCAGGCGGGAGCGATTAACATTACCACCCGCCAGCCTGGCGATACCTTTGAAGGCATATTGCGTGCGGAAGCGGGCCTGAACAGTAAATCCGAGAACGTGGGCCAGTTGACGGTTTCCGGGCCGCTGATTGATGACCGCCTGGGCGGGCGCTTCTCCGCAGCCTATTCCAACCTGGGCGCTGATGTGGATAACAATACGCCGGGTGGCAAGCTGGGCAAGATGGAAACCGGGGTGTTCCGTGGTTCGTTGGTCTTTACCCCCGACGACCTTACCCGCTTTGTGCTGACCGGCAACTACGAGCGGAACAACAACACGCCGTCAAACTTCATTCTCAAGAAAGGCCCGAACTTCCCCACGGTAAAGCTGGATCCTAAAGGCTGGGTCGATCGCGAAGTTTCCGGTCTGTCATTAACCGCCAGTCGTCAGCTTGATGGTATGCAGTTTACCTCTGTATCCGCAGTGAACCATTACGATTTTAAAAACCTGACCAATAACTCTGAGGCGCTGACCTTTAGCAAAGTGTTCGGTAGGCCGGCGTCGGCATTTATTCCAGCCACCGACTGGAGTACTTATGACGAAAGCCAGAACAGCCTGTATCAGGAACTGCGCCTGAGTAGCCTCGACGACGCGAATATTGTCTGGGTCGGCGGCATCAACTATCTGCATGACAGCTACAGGCTGACTACCAAATATGATTCTGCGTTCTTCGCTTCCACCAACGGTACGCGTAATGGGGATTTCACTACCAACAGCTATGCCGCTTTTGGCGAGGTGACGGTCCCGCTGTTTGGTTCAGAGAAACTGAAAGGTACGTTAGGCGGCCGCTACACCCATGACCGTAAAACTTATGAATCGGTGTATCGTTCCAATGGTTTCCCCGGGACGGTGGCCTACTTCAATCAAAGTGGGGTGCTGAATTACGACATGGTGACAGGCCGCGCGGCGCTGAGTTATGACCTGACCGACGACTCGACAATCTATACCAGCGTCACACGCGGCGCGAAAAGCGGTGGTTTCCCTAATTATACCAACAACGCACCCAGCGGCTTGAAGGATACGCCTTATAAGGATTCCTCCTCCTGGAGCTACGAGATCGGCAGCAAAAACCGTTTCCTGAACGGGCGTGCCGAACTGAATGCCTCATTGTTCTATAACGTCGTAAAAGATGAAAACCTGTTCGCGATGGATTCCGCGTCATTCACCTTTGTGCCAAAACCGATTGATACCCGTAACTATGGCATGGAGCTGGAAGGCTCGCTGCAACTGACCGAGCACTGGAAGTTCAGCGGCGGGGCGGGTTACACCCATACGGCATTACGTAATGTTTCGGATGATGTCGCGGCCTCATCCGGCGCACGCTCTGGCAACCGGGTACCGGCGGTACCGAAATTCAACACCAACCTGACGCTGCAATATTACGATTCTGCCGCCTGGCTGGGACTGCCGGAAGCCAATATTTTCGCCCTGGCACAGCATCAGTATGTCGGCAGTCGTGAAGCGGATGTCGGCAGCCACTTCAAGCTTGATGCCTACCAACTCTACAACGCCAAAGTGGGCCTAGAGTTCTCCTCCTTCGATGTCTATGTCTTTGGTCAAAACCTGACGAATGAACGCCCGCAGTACATTGGTTTGTATTACGGCCCAGGCAGCGAGGCGGTCACCGTTGGGCATGGACGTGTGTTGGGCGTCGGTACGCAAATAAAATTCTGATTACGCGCCGCGCCTGGATTGGTTTCCGGGCGCATGATTCAGTTTACCCGGATGCAAATATGATGAAATTACGACTGCCAGGGTGGCTGTTCCTGGGGGTGGCAATGGCTCTGCCCGCCGCGCAGGCTGCAGGTGACCGTACTCTCCGGGTGGTGATGTTGGGTAGCCAGAGTGAAACGCTCGATTACGGGCGAGCGCAAACCTATTACCCCTGGGTGGTGACCGGCAATGTCTGCGATGTGCTGGTGGCGTATAAACAGGGCAATCTCGACTATCAGTTGAGTCGGGCCATTACCTCCAATCAGGATGCCACGCGCTGGACTGTTTCACTGCGCTCAGGGGTGCGCTTTTCCGATGGATCGCCGCTGACCGCAGATGATGTGCTGGCTAGCCTGCGCTTTCTGGCCGCCTCTCCCGGTTTTGCCGGATTCTTCAGCGATGTCGATATGCAGGCCAGCCATGTTGTGAATGCCGAAGAGCTGGAGCTGGTTCTTACCCGTCCACGAGCCGATCTGGTCACCACCGTGCTGACCGCCGCCAGTATGGTATGGAAACAGGGACGGGGGGATGTGGCGATCCCGATATGCAGCGGCCCGTATCAAGTCACCTCCTTCAATGCGCAGAACGGGGCGTTGCTCAGCCGCAACCCCTACGCATGGCATCCAGCGGCGTGGTTTGATCGTATTGAAATTCGCCCGCTGGCGGATGCCACGGCGCGGGTAAATGCGCTGCTGAGCGGGACGGCAGACTATGCCTTTGATATTCCGGTTAGCAGCGCCCGCAGCGTAGAAGGACGTCAGGGCTGGCAAATCATCCGCAGCGGTGTGGAAAATGCCAGTGGTTATTACTTTGCCATGAATACCAGGGTAAAACCGTTTGACGACGTTGAGGTTCGGCAGGCGCTGAAAACGCTGGTGAACCGTCAGCAACTGCTTGATGTGGTCCTCGGGGGCTATGGTTACCGGGGGAATGATGTTTTCGGCCAGGGGCTCAGTGGTTTTGACAACCAGCTCCCTCAGCGCCAGACCGATGCTGCTCTGGCGCAGGCGCTGCTGCGGAAAAAAAATATCACGCAGCTAACCTTGCTGACCGCCGACCTGACTCCCGGGCTGAACGACGCGGCAGAACTATTACGCCAGCAGCTGGCCGACGTGGGCATTACCCTCAGGATTGAGACGGTGGCTGCGGCCGATTATCTGGGTGATATTTCACGTCTCCATCAGGCGCAGATGCTGTCGATGTACGCGCTAAATCGCCCATTCCTGGCGGCGATCCCGATGCTGTTCGGCGATGACAACCCCTATAACTATGGCGGGTGGTATCCGGACGATTTTGCGGCAGGGGTAGAGCAGGCGCGTAAAACGCTCGATCCACAGCGCCAACAGCAGCAGCTCAACCAGTTGCAACAACAGTTGTGGCAACAGGGGCCGTATTTGCTCTGGGGGTATCGCGATCAGCTTTCGGCGGCGGTGACGGCTTTGCAGGGCGTTGAGCTCAACCAGGGGATCCCTCTGTTCCGCAGCGCCCGGATAGCGGGCGGCCAATGATGGCCAGATTTGTCCTCTGGCGTCTGCTTAGCGCACTGCTGTTGCTGTGGCTGGCGAGCATGTTGATCTTCTTCACTCTGACGCTGGCACCCGGAGATGCCGCAGTGCAGGCATTGGGTGAACACGCCACCCCGCAGGCGTTGCAGACGCTACGGCATCAGTTCGGTCTCGATAGGCCCGTCGCCGCAAGGTACTGGCAGTGGCTTAACGGTATTCTGCGCGGCGATCCCGGCATCTCTTTAACCAGCCAACAACCGGTAGTCGATATTATCGCTCCCGCCGCTCGGCGGAGTGCGCTGCTGGCGCTGCTGGCCGCCTGCGGGATGTTGCTGCTGGGGGGCACCGGCGGTGTACTGGCGGCGATGCATCGGGATCGCTGGCAGGATCGGCTGCTGTCATTTATCGCGATGAGTGGATTAAGCACCCCGGAATTTATTGTTGCCACGCTGATGATCCTGCTGTTGGCGGTTGGGGCGGGGTGGTTCCCGGCGGTATCCCTGTTGCCGGCTTCCGGCAATATCAGCGACCAGTGGTCTATTCTGGTTCTCCCCGCGTTGACTCTGGCGCTGATCGGCGGCTGTTATTTGCTGCGTATGATACGCGCCTCGTTGATAAGGCTGACTGACGCGCCCAACATTCTCAGCGCCCGCCTTAACGGTGTTCGCGGGCTGACGCTGGTGGCCCGCCATTTGCTGCCCCAGGCCGCGGGGCCGCTGGCCCAATTATTTGCCGCCAGTTTACCCTACCTGATTGGCGGTGCCGTGGTGGTAGAACGCGTATTTGGCTTTCCCGGCCTCGGCGAGCTGCTGCTGACGGCGCTGAATACCCGTGATGCCATTTTGCTTCAGGGGGTGGCGATGCTGCTGGCGCTGATTACCGCCCTGTGTTGGTTCGCGGCGGATGTCCTGGCGGTCTGGCTCGATCCCTGGCGGAGGCGCTCGTGAGAATCATCGCTTTATTGATGATTGCCCTGATTATCTGTAGCCCGTGGCTGGCACCCTATAACCCACAGCGTAGCCTCGGCCTGGCCTGGCAACTGCCGGATGAAACCCTGTGGCTGGGCAGCGATGGCCTGGGGCGGGATGTCTTGAGCCGGCTGCTGAGCGGTGGTCGCAATATTCTGCTTTTCCCCCTGTTGTGCGCATTGTGCTCCTCATTTTTAGGCAGCCTGTGCGCGCTGCTGCTGGTTGCTTTGCCCGATCGCGGCAGAAGGCTGGTGGTGTTACTGGATCCGCTCCTGTACATGCCCCCGCTGCTGGTACTGATTGGGGTTATCTATGCCTTTGGCAACGGGCTGGTCGCGCTGTTGATCGGGATTACGTTACTCAATATCCCTTTTACCCTGCGCTATATACGTTCGCTGGCGGATCCGGTCCTCGATACCGGTTATGTCGAGGTGGCGCGTGCGGCAGGCGATGCGCTGCCGGTACTGTTATGGCGCGAAGTCCTGCCGGTGATTGTTCCCGGTATCCTGGCTGATGGGACTACCCGTTTAGTCGCTGCGATTTACCTGCTCGCCTCGGCCAGTTTTCTCGGTATTGCCAGCCCCGGCGGGATCGACTGGGCATCAATGGTGCGCGACGGGTTACCCGGGCTGATGCTCAATCCCTGGGCGGCGCTGTTACCTGCGCTTGGTATCGCGCTGGTGGTGGTGGCGATGAGTTTGCAGACTGACCGCTGGAGCAAGAGCTGATGCGTTGGGTGGTGCAGGTTTCCGGCCTGACGATCCGCAACCCACAGGGTGATGCGGTGCTGCAGGATATTAATTTTGAGCTGGCCGCGGGGGATTCGCTGGCGGTGATTGGCAGCAGCGGGGCAGGGAAAAGTACCCTTGGGCGTGCGCTGCTGGGGGACTTGGCCTCCGGGCAGCGCCACGCCGGCGGGCAGATTATCTGCTGCGGATGCGAGGTATTGCAGGCCACGCCTCGCCAGCTCCGTCAGCTCAGATTCAGGCACACCGCCTGGCTTGGCCAGGACCCGGCACAGGAACTGACGCCAGGTATGTCAGTGCGGCGTCAGCTTAATGAATTTCATCATGGTGATGCCAGCGCCATTAGCGAGATGCTGGCTTCTCTCGGATTGCCGCAGGATAACGCTTTCCTGCAACGTTTCCCCCACCAGCTTTCCGGCGGACAGCGTCGCCGGGTCGCACTCGCTCGGGTGCTATTGAAGCGCCCACAGCTACTTATTCTCGATGAGCCCTTCGCCGGATTAGATCGCCGACATCGTGAGCAGATGATGGCGGAGCTGCACCAGCTACAGCGGCAACATCGGTTTGCCCTGTTGCTGATTGGTCACGAACTCAACGCCGTGGCGGAGATAGCGCAACGGATGCTGGTCCTGCATAACGGGCAGCAGCTGGAATATGGCTGCACCCGGCAGCTTTTTGCCACCCCCAAAAGCCCACTGCTGCGCGCGTGGTTGTCCCCTGTGACCTGGTCGCGACCGGTCACCACTCAAGGTGAGCCACTGCTGCGGGTTTCCCGCTGGCATCCGGGGCATTCCCGACAGACTGCGTTGCCAGCGCTGAGTTTCGCGCTGCATCCGGGGCAGTGCCTTGCGGTCACCGGGCCATCAGGCATTGGCAAAAGCACTCTCGCGCGATCGCTGGCGGGTTTAAATCCATCCCATCAGGGCGCTATCACCCTTGGCGATCGACCGCTGGCGAGCGATGTGCGCCGGCGCTCGGGTGAACAGCAGCGCGCCATCGCGCTGGTGCCCCAGGACCCAGCCCATTCACTGCACCCGTTACGCAGCGTTGGACAGCAGCTACAACAGGCGCTCGATAGGTACCGATTAACCCACCCAGGCAGCGTGGCCGCTCTGCTGCAGCAGGTCGGACTGCCTGGCGATTATGCCCGCCGCCTGCCACGAGAACTTTCTGGCGGCGAACAACAGCGCGTGGCGCTGGCGCGGGCGCTGGCAGGTCAGCCCTGTGTGCTTATCTGCGATGAAGTCACCTCGGCTCTGGATGTGCTCAGCACCCGCATGATTCTGCAACTGCTGAATCAGCTACTGACGCAGGGCATGGCAGTGCTTTTTATTACCCATGATTTACCGGCAGCCAGACAGATTTGCACCGCAGAGCTGCATCTCAGCAGCGGTGAGGCTGATTCAGGCGCTGTGTTTGATAAGGAGATTTGTGATGACTTCAACATGCGAGACTGAACCTCAGCCGGTCGGGCTATTACGACCGGTTCGCGGCTGGATTGCGCTGGCCGTGGTACTTCAGGTGGGCTCATCGGCGCTGGTACTGGCCCCGCTGATTGGTCTGACTGAACTGGCGCGGGTGCTGATGAGCGCGCAGGCAGACCGTGCGGCCCTGGCCTGGCATATCGTGAAAATATCCGCTTTCTGCCTGGGGGGAGGACTGGCGTTGCGGGGGCTGGCCGACCTCACGACGCACCTCGCTGATAATGCATTCTCCTTGTGGCTGCGCCGCCAGTTAGCGCGTCGTATGGCGCACGCGCCGCTCAGCTGGTTCAGCGCCAACAGCAGCGGCAGAATTAAGCAGGGTATGCAGGATGACGTGACGGCGATTCATCATCTGGTGGCGCACTCCTATCTGAATCTGGCAAACGCTGCCGCCACTCTTGTGTGCGTCTACGGCTACCTGTTGTTCATCGATTGGCGGATGACGCTGATCACCCTGATTCCGCTCCCGTTCTTTTTTCTGCTCTATCGCCAGATTATGCGTGCCAGTCAGGCCAAAATGGTGGAATACGGCCAGGAGCTGGAGCAGGTCAATCGCTCGGTCGTGGAGTTTGTCCAGGGCATACCGGTGGTGAAAACCTTCGGCCAGCCGGGCATTGCTCATCAGGCATATCGCCGGGCGGTAGACAGCTTTCGCGATTTCTTTCTCGACTGGGTGCGTCCGCTTATCAAACCGGAAAGTCTTTCAGGGGTGATTATCGCGCCGCTCACCTTATTGCTGTTGGTGCTGGTTGGCGGCGTCACCTTTATTCATCTCGGCTGGATGGATATCTGGCAACTCCTGCCGTTTGCGGTGTTGGGGCTGGGTATCTCGGTGCCAATTGGCACGTTAAGCAGCAGCGCACAGTCACTGCAGATGGCGAAGGGGGCTTTTACACGCCTGGCAGGGTTACTGGCGATCCCTCAACAAAAGGAGCCGGAGCGGGTGATGCTCAATACGGGCAACCAGGTGTGTTTTGATCGCGTCAGCTTCAGCTACGGACCCGATCGCCAGATTTTGCATGACATATCGCTGAGGCTGGAACCCGGTACGGTAACGGCGCTGGTTGGAGCATCCGGGGCGGGCAAGTCAACGCTGGCGAAGTTACTTCTGCGCTTTGCCGAACCCGATGCTGGCCGGATTATGCTGGGAGGGGTCGATCTGGCCAATATCACGACCGACCATCTCTATCGTCAGATTGGCTGCGTCTTTCAGGAAGTACGACTGCTGCGACTCAGTATCAGAGACAACATTGCCCTGGGTTATCCGCAGGCAACCGATCGGCAAGTGATTGCCGCGGCGCAGGCAGCCAATATCCATCAACGCATTATGCAATTGCCGCGTGGCTATCAGTCGGTTTATGGCGAAGATGCTTGCCTGTCGGGTGGGGAAGCGCAGCGCCTGAGTATTGCCAGAGCGCTACTCAAAGAGCCGCAGTTGCTGGTGCTGGATGAAGCGACGGCCCAGGCTGATGCGGAATCAGAAGCCGCCATTCAGGACACGCTCTCCCGGCTCATTTCTCAACAGGGTAACCGCTCGCTGCTGGTGGTGGCTCACCGCCTGGCGACGGTGGTTAACGCCGATAATATCGTGGTGCTGGCGCAGGGACGTATTGCGGAACAGGGAACGCATAGCCAACTGCTGGCTAACAAGGGTGAATACGCGCGTCTGTGGCAGGCTCAGTTCTCACCCTCAAAGGAGGATGTATGCTGCTGACCCGTCTCTCGTCACTGCTGGGCAAAGATAACGCGAAGGTTCTGCAACGTTACCTGAGCCTGATGGTGCTTTTCTGCCTGGTGCAGGGGATCGCTTTTGCGATGGTCGTGCCGATAGTCCAGGCGCTTTTGCAGGATGATATCACGCAGGCGACATGGTGGTTGTTGCCGCTCACGCTCTGTACGTTGCTCGCCTGGTATCTTAACTACGTTGCCTCGTTGGGCGGCTTCAAGGTGGCCATAGCGCTACTGAATACCTTACGTCACCGCATTGGCGACCACGTGGTGACTCTGCCGCTGGGATGGTTCAGTCCCGCCAATACCAGCCAGCTTGGCGTGCTGCTCAGCCAGGGGGTGATGGAAATCCTGGGGCTGCCCGCACACCAATTAAGCCCGTTAATGCGTGCCACCTTGACACCGCTGGTGGTGGTGGCGATTACCTTTTTCTTCGACTGGCGTATCGCGCTGATCGCGATGGTTATTTTTCCGCTGGTGGCGCTGGTTTATTGGTGGGCGGGCAGGCTGGGGCGCGCCGCAGATGAAGCCGTTCACCATGCTACGGCAGAAGCCAGCGAACGTATGCTTGAGTTTGCACAAAACCAAATGGTGTTGCGCACTCACGGCTGCGGCGAACAGGGACATGCCAATTTTGATCTGGCCTTAGTGGCACAACATCGGGCCAGTAAACGCCAGCTGTGGCTGGTGCTGCCGCCGTTACTGGCTAACTCCTGGCTGGCGCAGCTCAGTTTCCTGACGTTGATGGCAAGCGTCACCTGGCTGGGGTTGAGCGATAACGATCCGCAGCAGCTGGTCACGCTGCTGGCGCTGCTGGTGCTCATTAACCGGGTGATTGACCCCCTTACCGAAGTGGCCGCCTATGGAGCCGGGATCCGCATGGCTTCTGCCCAAATGGATGCGGTGGAGCGTGTACTGGCCGAGCAACCGCTGCCGCAGGCCGACGATCCTCAGCCATACAGCGGCGAGGCCAGCATTCAGTTGCATAACGTGACCTTTGGCTATCAACCCGAGCGGCCTATCCTGGAAAATGTGTCGGTTACGCTGCCCGCCAATACCACCACGGCGCTGGTGGGCCTCTCTGGCGCGGGTAAAACCACCCTTATGCGTTTGATCGCACGTTTCTTTGACCCTGACAGCGGCAGCATTACGCTGGGAGGCACCGACCTGCGACAGTTAAGCAGTCGGGAGCACATGTCACTGATCGCGCCAGTCTTTCAGGACAATTATCTGTTCAGCGGCACCCTGCGGGAAAACGTATTGATTGGCAATCCGCACGCCGACGCGCAGGAAATTGAGCAGGTAGTCAGGCTGGCACGGCTGGACGAGCTGCTGCAACGCCTACCGGATGGCTGGCAAAGCCAGGTTGGTGAGGGCGGCGGCCTGCTTTCTGGCGGTGAACGCCAGCGTGTCGCCATCGCTCGCGCATTGTTGAAAAACGCGCCGATATTGCTGCTGGATGAGGCCACCGGCGCTCTGGACGCAGAGAATCAGTCCGCGATTGCCGCCGGATTACAGTCTCTACACCATCGCTGTACGTTGCTGGTCATTGCCCATCAGCTCTCGACCATCCAAAACGCTGACCAGATTCTGGTGCTGGATCGGCAGCACATTGTTGAACAAGGCAACCACCAGCAATTACTGGCCGCAGGCGGTCGCTATGCTGATTTCTGGCAGGCGCGTAACCATGCTGAAGGCTGGCGTCTGCAATAAACCGGGGAGGTAATGATGTCCGAAGCGATTATCAACAGTGAACAGGCTGCGCAGTCTTGGCCCCTGCCTGACGTGGATCTGACCAATCTGGATCTGTTCAGCCGCGGGTTTCCACATCAGGTATTCACCGACCTGCGTAGCCACCACGGCGCATTGTTCCATCCCCGGACGGCGCTCACGCCCGATGGCGAAGGATTTTGGGTGTTTACGCGCTATCACGACATTGCGGCCATCGCGAAAGATAACGACACCTTCTCCTCCGCCGGCGGCGGCGATCGGCAGGGCGGCGGCACTATGATTGAGGATTTGCCCCGGGAAATGGGGCCAGGATCGGTAATCAATATGATGGACGATCCTCGCCATAAGGCGCTACGCAGATTGATTGGCCCGGCCCTCACCAATGCCCGCGTGGCGGCGATGGAGGATATTCTTTTTGCCGCAGCAGAGTCTGCCGTACAGGCCGCGCTCCAGCAGGAACGTGTCGATTTCGTCTCTGCCATCGCAGCAGAGCTACCGCTGTTTGCTATCGCCAGTCTGGTCGGTATCCCACAAGACGATCGCCATCAGATTTTTGCGTGGATTAACGCCGTCCTGGACTATTCGGACCGCCAGTTGGGTGAAACCAGCATCAGTAGCCAGCAGGGGATGAAAAACTTCATGGCCTACGGGCATAAGTTTGTCGAAGAGAAACGCCAGAACCCAGGCAGCGATATTGTGTCTCTGGCCGTGACGGGCGAACTCCCCAAAGGGCTGGGAAAACTTACGCCGCTGGAACAGTTGATGGTGTTCAGCGTGGTCATGGTGGCGGGGCTGGAGACCACGCGTAACGCGATTGCCGGTGGTATTCTGGCATTTATTCACCATCCAGAGCAGTGGCTGCGCCTGCAGCAGGACGGCGGCCTGATGAATTCAGCGCTCGACGAAATACTGCGTTGGACTTCCCCGACCCCCTATAACCGTCGCACGGCAACGCGCGATGTGATTATCGGCGACAGGCTTATTCGCCGCGGGGAGAAAGTCACGTTGTGGTGGGCGTCAGCCAACAGGGATGATGCTTATTATGAGCAACCTTTTACGTTCGATATTGGCCGCCAGAAAAATCTCCATTTGGCATTTGGGGGCGGGGGACATAGCTGTCTTGGCGCGCAGTTGGCGAGGCTTGAAATGCGCGTTATTTTGCACCATCTGCTGGAGCAGGTGCATAGCTTCAGTCTGGATGGCGAAGTTAATTGGGTGCGCAGCAATAAGCATACCGGGATTCGCAGTATGCCCGTGCGTTTTGTGAAGCGTGACTGAGAAATATCTCTGCGGAAAAGAGAAGGGAATTCCACATAGCGCGTAATCGGGCGGCTGGCAACGGGAAGACAGCCGGGGATTTATAAAAGCAAAAAGCCCGCTTAAGTTTCCTTAAGCGGGCTTCTCAAATATGGCTCCTCTGACTGGACTCGAACCAGTGACATACGGATTAACAGTCCGCCGTTCTACCGACTGAACTACAGAGGAATTGTTTCAACGGGGCGCATGTTATCGTTAGCCATAAAACCTGTCAACAGTAAAAGTAACGCATTAATTCATATGGTTAAATTTACGCCTCGTTGCTGGTTTAATGCACCGTATTTCCGGCGCTGCCGGGGGTGTTTTCTCGATCAACCAGACGCTGGAACGGATCTTGCCCGTAGAACTGGCAAAAGCGCTGATAAAGCGACGCGAAGCGCGGCGTAAAGAGCTGCGGTGCGCTAAAGAAATATTCGGAAAGCACGGCAAAACATTCTGCCGGATCGGTGGCGGCATAGGCGTCAATGCTGGCGGCATTTTCGCCAACCATATCGATTTCATCCTGAATGCTGTCCATCGCGGCGTGGAGATCGTGTTCCCAGCCGGCCACATCCCGCAAAGCAATTAAAGGCACGCCGCTGGCGCGGTCACCGTTGCGGCTGTCCAGTTTGTGGGCAACTTCATGAATAATCAGGTTGAATCCGGAGGCGTCGAAGGAGTCCTGCACGTCCAGCCAGTTCAGAACAATGGGGCCCTGTTGCCAGCTCTGCCCGGATTGCACCACGCGCTGGCTGTGCACCAGGCCGAAGTCGTCCTGCCATTCATCATCCACAATAAACGGTGCGGGGTAGAGTAAGATTTCATGGAAACCATCCAGCCATTCAATGCCCAGTTCCAGCACCGGCAGGCAAAACAGGAGTGCAATGCGGGCACACTTCAGGTCATCCAGCTCAAAACCCTGCAGCGGAACCAGCCGCTTTTGCTGTAAAAAACGATCCGCAAGGCCAATTAATTTCTGCTGCTCGGTTTCACTGAGTGATGCCAGCACGGGGATGGCTAATGCCTGCTCCCACGGGAACGCGGGGGCGGCGCTTGAATCAGTTGCTTTCCAGGGCCACTTAATCATGTTACTTGCTCGCAAAGTCATCGTTTGAACTGAAACGAAAGAACCCAGACTGTTAAAATGCCGCATAACCTGGCATGATGGCAACCACCAGAACGGAGAGATGCCGGAGCGGCTGAACGGACTAGTCTCGAAAACTAGAGTAGGGGCAACTCTACCGGGGGTTCAAATCCCCCTCTCTCCGCCAGTTCTTCTGCCCGGCTTGGGTCTCCATCCTTTTTCTCTGAAGCGTTATCATCGCGGCGGCTTATGCCTGCCCAGAGACCGTCCGACACGTTATCACCTGACTCGCCTCCTTGGGTAGCGCTTTGCGACTATCTCATTAATTTTGTGAACTAAGTCGTAGCATTGGCACCGACAATATCACCCCCGGTAAAAAGATTTTCTGCGAAAGAATGGCCATCATGCGTGCCCGATAGGGGCTGATTTCGGATAAGTGATATTTCAGACGGGACGTGAATTTCTTGTCCTGTATTAAATTAACGTGACGATGGGGTGACAGCCTCCTCTCCAAAAGCGGGCTCCTGAAGAATGATTCTGGCTGTCGGGCTTATGAGAAAATGTCATTGAGTCAAGGCCGGGTGGAATATTTCAAGCCTACTAATTTTGGTGGGGCGTGAGTCACGAGTGTGTCATTGGAGATAATATTTTCCGTTACATAGAAGTCAAATTCCCGGCCTCTGAAGTTAACTTGCGCTATTAATTAAAATTCAATTAAATCAGTATATTATGTCGATTGTTGGCAGGCGGGCGATCCTGTGACATTTCTATTGTTCATATATTAAATCCGAAAAATAGAATGTGTCACATTGTCCCGGCTGAGTTATGGATATTTACATTTAAATACTACAGATGCTCTCAGGAAAGAGTCCGCATGGTCGATAAATATTTAGAAAACCCGGCGAGTACATTTAAATGAGGAAAATGTTTCGTCGAACAAATTAACCTAAATTATTGCCATTAAGCGCATTTTAATGATAATGAGAAAAATAAAACTATATTTCATATTTCATCAGGGAAGGTGATATGCCGTCAGTGCATTCATTGCTTTTTAATTCGTTAGCCGTCCTTTGCGCAGGCAGTGTATTTCAGGCTCTGGCTGCTCCCGACAGCACCCGGCTTTTCGATCATCAACAGCAGCACCAGCAGGCTCAACAGGAGGCCCGTGAGGCGCAGCTCGCCCCCCAGACACCAGGTGTGCGTCTGGATGCTGACACTGTGCCAGAGGTGAATGGCCCATTTCCGTCCGAAACGCCCTGTTTCCCAATTACTTCTGTTGTACTGAGCGGCAAGCAGGCGTTCCCTCATTGGGTGCCGCTCTCCCGCATCGCCAACGGCGGCGTCGGGCACTGCCTGGGCATAAAAGGCATCAACCAGCTCATTAGCCGCCTGCAAAACAATCTGATTGAGCACGGCTGGGTTACCAGCCGGGTGCTGGCGCCTGAACAGGATTTACGCTCCGGCACATTGCAGCTAACCCTCTTTCCGGGGAAAGTCCGGGCGGTGCGCTATAAAGAGGGGGCCGACAGTCGGGCAATTATCACCACGGCCATGCCGGTGAAAGAAGGCGATCTGCTGGATCTGCGCGATATTGAGCAAGGGCTGGAAAACCTGCAGCGTTTACCCACTGTAGAAGCCAGTATGGAGCTGGTGCCCGGTGACCTGCCGGGAGAGAGTGACATTGTGATTGCCCGGAAACAATCCCGCCTGTGGCATACCAGCGTCTGGGTGGACGACTCCGGCACAAAAAGCACCGGGCGTACCCAGGGCGGCGTGATGCTGGCGCTGGATAACCCGCTGGCGCTGAGCGACCTGTTTTACATTTCGGCCGGGCACGATCTCGGTTTCCAGGGCAAAAAACAGAGCACCAGCCTGAATGCGCATTATTCGTTGCCGTGGGGCTACTGGCTGTTTGATATGACCGGCGGGCGCTCTAATTATGTCCAGTCCATTGCGGGCCTTAACGGTGATATCCGCTATTCCGGGCAAAGCAAAAATCTGAATACTGGCCTTAGCCGGGTGATTCAGCGAGGTAGCAACAGCAAAACCACGCTGCGCTATGGCGTGCTGTACCGCGAAACGCGCAACTACATTAACGACACTGAGCTGGATATACAGCGTCGGCGGACCAGCGCCTGGCAACTGGGGCTGAGCCATCGTCACTATCTGGGGGCGGCGACGCTGGACGCGGGCGTGAGCTATCAGCGCGGTACGCGCTGGTTTGGCGCGATGCCGGCCTGGGAAGAGCAAAATCCTGAAGGCGACTACGCGACAGCGCTGAGCAAAATCCTCACCTGGAATGCTTCTTTAAACCTGCCTTTTGCCCTCGCGAATCAACAATTCCGCTACCAGATGAGCTGGCTGCGGCAGACCAGCTCTACGCCTCTTACGCCACAGGATCAGTTCTCTATCGGTAACCGCTGGACGGTCCGCGGCTTCGACGGGGAGCGTTCCCTGAGCGCCAATCACGGCTGGTATGTGCAGAACACCCTGGCGTGGCAAACGCCGCTGCCTCAGCAGGAGTTCTACCTGGGGGCTGATTATGGCGAAGTTGGCGGGCGCGCGGACGGGTTTGCGCTGCTTGGGCGTCACCTGGCCGGCGCGGTAAGCGGGCTTCGAGGCAACATCAGCCGAACGGGGATTGGCTATGACCTGTTTGCCGGCATACCGCTCTCAAAGCCATCGGGTTTTCGCACCGATCCGGTGACCCTGGGCTTCAGCGTTAACTGGCAATATTAATTCAACATGGACTGCCTGAGGCAGAATGACGGGAAGTTATTGTTATGAACAAGCTGTGCTACCGCATCGTCTTTAACCGCGCCCGCCAGATGCTGGTGGTGGTTTCAGAATTAGCTCGTGCCTACGGCGGAGAGTCGACGCGCGGCACCGGGGCCACGCCTGGAGCCTGCCTCCGGCTCTCGGCGCTAACCTTCTCGTTATGGCTTGCCGGGGGAATTATTGCTCCCACCGCCTGGGCGGACGGCATTGTGGCGGATGGTTCCGCTGCCGGTCGCCAGCAGCCGACGGTGGTCAACACGTCCAACGGCCTGCCTCAGGTCAATATTCAGGCGCCGAATGAAAACGGCCTGTCACACAACCGTTACAGCCAGTTTGATGTGGGCGAACGCGGTGCGGTGCTCAACAACAGCCGGGTTAACAGTCAGACGCAGTTGGCCGGGGCGGTGGCGGGTAACCCGTGGCTCGCCAACGGCGAAGCCAAAGTCATTCTCAACGAAGTGAACAGCCGCAACCCCAGCCAGCTCAACGGCTTTATTGAAGTGGCCGGGAAGCGCGCGGATGTGATTATTGCCAACCCGGCGGGCATTACCTGTAGCGGCTGCGGTTTTATCAACGCCAATACCTCCACGCTGGCGGCGGGTAAAGCGCGGATTGAAAATGGCCGCCTTCAGGGATTTGACGTGGACAATGGCCGGATCCGCATCGAAGGTAAGGGGCTTAACGATGGGCAGAGTGATTACACCCGCCTGATTGCCCGCTCGGTTGACGTCAACGCCCAGTTACAGGCAAAAAATTTACAGCTGACGACCGGGCGTAACCAGACCGATGCCCAGGGCAATGTGTTGTCCACCAGGCCGGACAGCGCGGGAGATAAGCCCGAATTTGCGCTGGACGTGGCGGCGCTGGGCGGCATGTATGCCAATAAAATTAAACTGGTGGGCACCGAGCGAGGCGTCGGGGTACGTAACGCCGGGGAGATTGGCGCGTCAGCGGGAGAACTGTCGCTCAGCGCCGACGGCAAGCTCACAAACAACGGGCTAATGAGCTCGACGCAGGCGGTACACGTCGTAGCCGGTGATATTGATAATAGCGGCAATATTCGCTCGGATGGGCACGTTCAGCTTGATGCCCGCAACCAGACCACTCAGCGCGGTACGGTGCTGGCGGCAGGAAATGTGCAGGTGACGGCGGCCTCAATCGACGCGCAGCAGAACAGCGTCACTGCCGCAGGCGTGGATGAGAAAGGCAACCTGACGCGGCCTGGCTCGATGACGCTAACCGCAGGCGGCAAACTTCAGGCTCAGGGGCAACTCCAGGCCGGTGAACGGCTTGCGGCCAGCGGTCAGGCGCTGGATTTACAGGGCGCAAAGCTGAAGGCGAAAGACCTGTCCCTCACCGCCACTCAAGGGGACATTGACACCCGCAGCGCCACGCTGGCGGCGGATCGTAGCCTTAGCGCCAGCACCCAGGGTCAGATTCGCAATGATAAAGGCCATCTCAGCGCAGAAACCCTCCATCTTGAAGCGGACGAAATCAGCAACCGCGAAGGGCAACTGGCGCAAACCGGGGCCCAGGCTTTAGCGCTGAAAACCCGCTCCGTCGATAACACGCAGGGGTCGATCACCGCGGCGCGCGGTCTGGCGGTTGAGGCTGAGACGCTGAACAACACCCAGGGGCAGCTCGGCAGTTTTGATGGTGGCGTCACCCTTCAGGCAGCGCGCATCGACAACCAGCAGGGGCGTTTGATAGCGCAGAAGACTGGCGGGCTGGCCGTAACCAGTCAGGATTTCATCGGCGACAAGGGCGACATGCTCAGTGAGGATTTCCTGAGTCTGAACAGCGCTCGCCTGTCCCTGAACGGGGCCAGGACCGAGGGCCAGCGGCTGCAGCTTGAGGGGAATAGCCTGTTGCACCGCGGTGGCTCGTTGCTGCAGCGGGGGCCGGGAGAAGCCTCGCTCACGTTCAGCGGCGAAATCGATAACAGCGGCGGGCAAATTGCCAGCCAGAGCGGGGTGCGCATAACGGCGGGAGCGCTGAATAACCAGCAGGGAACGCTCAGCGGCGACGGAGATTTTAGCCTTAGCTACCGTGCCGGGCTGAACAACCAGCAGGGCAGCATCAGTGCGGCATCCATGACCCTTGCCGGGCAGGGGCTGGATAACACGGCGGGGCTGATTCAGGCCAGAGGCGACTTGTCGGTGAATACTCAGGGCCAGCAGTTGAATAACGCCCAGACCCTGGGCAACAAAACCGGCATTCGAGCCGGGGGCACGTTGACGCTGCACGCCGGGGAGGTGAATAACCAGTCCGGCCTGATCGCGGCAGATAAAGTTCACGCCGAAGGGAAAGGCTGGGATAACCGGCGCGGTGAAACCAGCGGCGCGAGCGAGCTGACGCTGGGTACGGAAGGGCTTGATAACAGCCATGGCCTGCTCAGTAGCCGCGACGGGCAGTTAAAACTGAACGCCAGCGAGTCCGTAAACAACCAAAGCGGCACCATTCAAAGCGGTAGCGGCCTCACCCTGGCCGGTGATGCGCTGGACAACCGGGCCGGAACCCTGATGGCAGCCAACGGCGCCGCCAATATCTCACTGGCACGGGGCCTGGATAACCGCGACGGGCGGCTGGTCGGGCAGCAGGGCATTGCGCTCAATGCCTCAGACTTGAATAACCAGACGGGGCGAATCAGTACGCCGCAGGGGGCGGTGAACCTGCTGATCTCCGGGGCAATCGATAACGGTCAGGGCACCCTTGAAAGCTTGCGCGCGCTGGGGCTTCGTGCCGGCAGCCTGAACAACGCCGGCGGGCTGATCCAGTCTGCGGCTGACGACGCCAGCCTGACGCTGGACGGGGCCTTGCTCAACGGTGACGGGCGCATTGCCGCCCGGCAGGCGCTGGCTCTCCACGGTGGCCAGGTGAACAACCAGCGAGGCAGACTGACCGGCAGCCAGCTGACGCTGACCAGCGAAGGGCTGGATAACACGGGCGGCCTGATCCAGGCGACCGGCGATCTTACCCTTGATACCCAGGGGGCGAGGCTTAACAACGCAGACACCCGCGGTGATACCACCGGCATTCGTTCGGGCGGTAAGTTGACTCTGCGCAGCGGGAATGTAGACAACCGCGCTGGCCTGTTGGCAGCGGGGCAACTGGACGGCAAAGGCGGGCAGTGGGATAACCTGGGCGGGCAGATTAGCTCGCTGGGGGATGCATCACTCACCGGTACGGCGTTTAACAACCAGACCGGCCAGATACAGGCCGGCGGGGCTATGCACCTGGACGCGCAACAGGGCGTGTTCAACAACCCGCAGGGCCAGATCCTGGCTAACCAGACGCTCACTCTGCTGAGCGGGCTGCTGAATAATCAGGGCGGAACGCTGCAGGGCAACACCATGCTGTCGTTGTTCAGCGGGCAAATCGATAACCAGAGCGGCAAACTGCTGTCGGGCGGTGGCCTGGCGCTCAGCGCCGACACGCTGAATAACCAGCAGGGCAAAGTTTTTGCCTGGAAAGACGGCGAGCTGAAGGTTAATCAAGATCTCAATAACAGCCAGGGCTTTATTAAAGCTAACGGGACGCTCACGCTCGCGGCAGACAGCCTGGATAACCACAACACGCGCACCAGCGGGCAGGGCATTGAGGCGGGCAACCTGCAGCTCACTGCGCGTGCGGTCAATAACCAGCAGGGAGCGCTGAGGGCGGCGAATCAACTTGCCGCCGATATTCAGGCGGCGCTGGACAACCGCGGCGGTTTGCTCTCTTCCCAACAACAGCTGGACATTGCACCGGTGAACGCCGGCGCGCTGGTGATGAGCAACCAGGGCGGGGAGCTGGTTTCGCAGGGCAACATGACCGTGCAGCTTCGTCAGCTGGATGGCGTGGGGCGCATCACGGCCGAGCAGGCGCTCAACCTGACAACGCTGGTGCATCTGTTACAGGACGGCACCCTCGCCAGCAACGGCGACCTGACCCTTGACGCTCGCGGGGGGCTGACCAATGCGGGCTTACTGACGGCGCTCAGAACGCTGGCCATTACCACGCCTGCGCTGAACAATAGCGGCAGCGGCGAAATCAAGGGCAGCACGGTCGCTGTCCGCGCCGGGCAAATGACCAACACGGGGCTGGTGGACGGCACAAATAGCCATCTTATCGCCGACACGCTGCATAACAGCGGCCCGGGGCGGATCTACGGCGATAACCTGCTGATTGACGCCCGCAGGCTAATCAACGACAAAGATGCGCCGCAGAATAAAGCCGCAACGATTGCGGCCCGCCAGCGGCTGATCGTCGCGACAGACAACCTGACCAACAGAGATCACGCCCTGATTTACAGCGACGGTGATATGGCGATTGGCGGGCAGATGAGCCCGGACGGCACCCTTTCCGGGCTGGCGCAAAAAGTGGAAAACTTTAGCGCCGATATCGAAGCCATGGGGGCTATGCACCTGGCGGCACAGCAAATCGACAACCGGGATATTCACCTGTTACTGAGCGATGCGCCGGGGCTGGTGTCGTCCTCAGGCGAAGTGAGTGAGTTCCAGTTCTGCACCGGCGATGGCGACGGTGCCTGTTTTGGCGGCGACGGGAAACGCTATCGTCTCGGGCCGTGGGAAGGTCGCTTCCGTTACGCCATTGATGAGAACGGCAACCGCATCCCGGGTGTTAGTCTGCAAAAAGAGCCGGGGAGCAATAACCGACTGCGCTTCTTTATCCCCGGCGGCGTGACGAAACACTTCTATGAATACCGCTACACCCGGCAGGTCTGGCAAACGCAGGTGGTGCACAAAGATCCGTCGACAATTCGCAGCGGCAGGGATCTGACGGTTGAAGGTGGCACCCTCACCAACCAGGACAGCCGCATCATCGCCGGAGGGGACCTGGTCACCCGCACGGGGCAGGTCTTCAACAATGAAACCCAGGGCGTGCAGCGGATTGTTGAGCAAGGCCAGACCATCTCTAACTACAAGGGCGGCGGCAAGTGGAAAACCCGGCAGTCCGTCTATGCCTATGCGGGGAATAACAGCGAAACGCCGCTGGCGATGGGGCTGATGCAGGTGGCCACGCGCGCCGGGCAAGGAGCGGGGCAGCTCATTGGGCCGCAAAATAATTCAGGGACAAAAATTGTTGCCGACGGCGTGACGCAAGAGGCGGCGGCAGGGGGCCGTGCCAGCGGCAGCGGGACGGTAGACGTGACGCTCAATAACCCGGCGGACCTTGACGCGCTGGCGGCCTCACAGCCGGGGGGGATCCTCGACCTGCCGTTGCAGCAAAACGGCCAGGCGAGCGAGCTGGTTGTGCGGGTCGTGCCGCCGGTGCTCCGTCTTCCGGAAAGCAGCCTGTTCGTGCTGCATCCGGGGAACAACAACCATTACCTGATTGAAACCGACAGCCGCTTTACCAGCGGTAAGGCTTTGTTCAGCAGCGCAGATGTCTGGGGCGACCGCCTGCAGAAGCGTCTCGGCGACGGTTTTTACGAGCAAAAACTGGTGCGTGACCAGGTTGCTCAGGCGACCGGGCAGCGCTTCCTGACGGGAATGAGCGACGACAATGAGCAGTACAAATGGCTGCTGAACAACGGCAAAACCTTTGCGGAACAGTACCAGCTTAAGCCCGGCGTGGCGCTGAGCGCTGAGCAGGCGGCGTTGCTCACCAGCGACATGGTGTGGATGGTGAATAAAACCGTCACCCTGCCGGACGGCAGCACTGAAGTGGTCAGCGTGCCGCAGCTTTATGTCCGGGTGAAACCGGACGATGTGACCGGCAGCGGCGCGCTGCTGGCAGGCAACCGAGTCCTGATGAATACCCAGGGCGATGTCACCAACAGCGGCACGGTGAAAGGCCGCGAGCTGACGCAAATCAGCGCGGAAAACCTGAGCAACGCAGGCTTCATTCAGGGTGACAAGCTCACGGTACTGGCGAAAAACGATATTACCAACACCGGCGGCAAACTGATGGCGGGCGACAGCCTGACGCTGGCGGCCGGGCATGACATCGTCAGCCAGACCCAGGGCGGCCGCCAGGGCACAGAAGCGTGGCTGGAACGTACGGCCGGGATCTACGTTGAAAACGACCAGGGGAAACTGATTCTTCAAGCCGGCAACGATATTCGCCTGACCGCCAGCGAGCTGGTCAACCGGGGCAAAGAGAGCGACACGCGGCTGACGGCGGGGCGGGATCTGACCCTGGATACGCGGCAGCTCAGCCACGGCACCGACTACACGCGGGATGCCAAACACTTCGACCGCACGCTGCAAACCAGCGAGGCGGGCAGCCGCATCGACGCCGGAGGCAACCTCCAGCTTTCCGCCGGTCGGGACATTAACGCCCGGGCGGCAGACATCACTGCGCAGGACGGTTTAATCGCCCAGGCGGGGAATGACATCAACCTGACCAGCGGCGAATCGACCTTTGACCATGAAGGCCGCAGCCAGTGGACGAAGAAAGGCTTCCTGTCGAAAACGACCTATGATTTTTACGGCAACACCAGCGAGCGCGACGCGCAGAGCACCACGCTCAGCGGCAACAGCGTGCAGATGCGCGCGGGGAACGATCTCACGGTGCAGGGCAGTAATGTGGTTGGCACGCAGGATGTGGCGCTTGCGGCAGGCAACAACCTGACGCTGACCACCGCCGATGAATCAATGCATGACACCCAGGTCACACAGAAGAAAAAATCTGGCCTGATGGGCACCGGCGGCATTGGCTTTACGGTGGGCTCGGCCAGCCAAAAGGTGACCACCGAGAGCGACAGCAACGTCAAAAAAGGCAGTACCGTGGGCAGCAGCGCCGGGAACGTCAGCCTGACGGCGGGCAACGCGGCGACAGTGCACGGCAGCGACGTGGTGGCCGGGCAGGATCTCAGCATTATCGGGCGTGAGGTCGCCATTACGGCGGCACAGAACAGCCACACAGAACTGACGAAAACCGAACAGAAGTCCAGCGGCTTCACGCTGGCGCTTTCCGGCACGGCGGGCAGCGCGGTGAACACCGCGGTGCAGCAGGCGAAGTCGGCCCACAACGAAAGCGACGGGCGACTGGCGGCGCTGAAGGGCACCCAGGCGGCATTGACCGGCGTCAGCGCCGCGCAGGCGGTGGCGAAAGATGAGGCCACCGGCGACGTGAAGGGGAACGACAACACCGTTGGTATTAGTCTCAGCTACGGCAGCCAGTCGTCAACCTCCGAGCGTAAACTGGACCAGCAGACGGCTTCGGGCAGCAAGCTGAACGCCGGACGTGATATCCATATTCAGGCCACCGGCGGGGATATTGCGGTGGTGGGCAGCCAGTTACAGGCCGGGCGAGATACGACGCTGGATGCCTCACGTGATATTCTGCTGTCTTCGGCGTCGAACACCGAAACGGTCAGTGGCAGCAACAGCAGCCACGGCGGTAGCGTGGGCGTTGGGATAGGCTATGGCTCTGGCGGCGCGGGGATCAACGTGTCGGCCAGCGTGAACGCCGGAAAAGGCAAAGAGAACGGCAGTACGGTCGCGCGCAGCGAAACCACGGTGGAAAGCGGGAACCGCGTGGCCCTGACCAGCGGGCGGGACACCACGCTGCAGGGCGCGCAGGTCAGCGGCAACAGCATTGTGGCTGACGTGGGGCGCAACCTGACCCTGACCTCAGAGCAGGACAGCGACCGCTACGACAGCAAACAGCAGAACGCCAGCGCGGGCGGGAGCTTTAGCTTTGGCTCGATGTCGGGGTCGGCAAGCGTGAACGTCAGCCGGGACAAAATGCACAGCAACTACGACTCGGTGAAAGAGCAGACCGGGCTGTTTGCGGGCAAGGGCGGGTTTGACGTGACGGTGGGGGAGCACACCCAGCTTAACGGGGCGGTGATTGGCTCCACGGCATCGGCAGACAAAAACCGTCTGGATACCGGCACGCTGGGGTGGGAGGATATCCACAACCAGGCCGATTACAAGGTGGAACACCAGAGCGCAGGGTTCAGCACCGGCGGTAACATTGGTGGCCAGTTCGTGGGGAACCTGGCGAACACGCTGCTGACCGGGGTCAACAAAGAGGGGCATGACAGCTCCACGACCCGGTCGGCGGTGTCGGCGGGCACCATCACGGTACGTGATACAGACAAGCAGCAGCAGGATGTGGCTAATCTGAGCCGCGATGCGGAGCATGCGAACCAGACGCTGAGTCCTGTCTTCGACAAAGAGAAAGAGCAGAAGCGGCTGCAGGCAGCGCAGCTTATCTCGGAGATTGGGAACCAGGCGGCGGATATCGCGCGGACGCAGGGTGAGATTGCGGGCCTGAAGGCGAAAAAAGACCCGGCGGCGCTGGAGGCGGCGAGAGCGGAACTGATTGCCAAAGGGAATAAAAAGCCCACGGCCGAACAGATAGCCGATAAAGCCTACCACACCGCGATGGCGCCTTACGGCACCGGGAGCGCCATTCAGCAGGGCATCCAGGCGGCGACGGCGGCAATACAGGGGCTGGCGGGTGGCGACCTGTCGAAGGCGATAGCCGGCGGCGCGGCGCCGTATCTGGCGGAAATAATCCATAAAAAGACCACTGACCCGATAACGGGCGAGGTGAACACCGAAGCAAACCTGATGGCCCATGCGGTGCTGGGCGCCGTGGTGGCGAAGATACAGGGTAATAATGCGCTGTCAGGCGCGGCGGGGGCGACCACTGCGGAATTCATCGCGCAGCAGATGTACCCGGGGATAAAGCGGGATGACCTGAGCGAAGAGCAGAAGCAGACCATCAGCGCGCTGAGCACGCTGGCGGCAGGGTTGGCGGGTGGTCTGACAGGCAACAGCCCGGCGGATGTGGTGGCAGGTGCGCAGGCCGGGAAGAATGCGGTTGAGAATAATGCTTTTAACTTAGCAGGAAGAACGCATAAAGAAATTGAATCCAGTATTCAAAAACAGGCTGAAGGTGTCGATCTTGATGATATTTATGGAAATGACCAAAGTAAAAAAGATGCTTTTAAAAAAGGTCGAGAACAAGGTGTTAAGGATGGTTTAAAAGACGGAGTATCAGAAAGCTTAGAAGGAGCCATCAACACTATTCTACATCCTATGGATACCATTGCTGACCTCGCAAGTGCCATTTGGAACTATGATAAAACCTATGATGCAATTAAAATCTCTATTGCTGAGTGGAATCAGCTATATGACTATGCGTTAGTGAATAACCCAGAACTTGCAGGACAAATGGTTGGATCTTTGCAAGGGAAAGTGTTGGGGAATATCGGCGGTAATACTATTGTATCTGGAGCGACGGTAAAAATAATTCAAAAAGTTGCTCGGATGGAAAGCGGTATTCAGATGTTGCCTGATGCAAATGGTAAAAACCATCTTACTGCTGTTAGAAATGACATTCATATACCTGTGGATAAGGTAGAAATATGGCTGCGTGGTGGAGCTTCTGGCGACTTAAATGCATCGAAAGCACGTTTGGAAGTTTTAAGAACAGAACAAATGGCAGACCAACGTGCTTTTGAAAAATCAGGTAAAAAGGCGGAAGTAAACGCGCTAAAGAATGATATCAGAAGAATCGAAAAGTCTCGTACAATGGGGGAGAACTTATCAAGGGCTGGTATCGATAATGAATCTAATATAAATAATAGTATTATTATTGAAAAGCTATTCGACTCGGCTAAAGAATTGACATTGGAAAACAGAATGAGTTCTGTTGTTTTAAAAGGACCTACTGGATCTGTTCGGCTTAATGCTGCATGGACGATACAGCCTGATGGAACAAAAAGATTGTCCACGGTAACTAGTCAACTCTTTGATGTGAAAGGGAGTGGTAAATAATGAAAAAATCAAAAGAGCAAATTATTTTAGAACTAAATAATTATTTGCATTATGGTTATACCAATGCTGATTCGTATGATGATTCTCGAGATGAAGTTGCCATCTTGCTTACAAGCTTACATTTTATCGACCCACAGGAGTGTGAGATTTTTTGCAAGAAAATAATAGGTTCAAAAGAAAATAGTGATGATTATTTAGACAGCTCTTGCCTTTCTCATCTTTTTGATCTTAATAAAGAGTATGCTTTGCAGTATGTTGAGCAGCATATAACAAATATGTCGACACCTATTTTAGATGAAACGATGGATGGGTTTATTAAATACAGCAAGACATCCTTTAGAATGAAATTTTCAGATGATTTAATCTCAAAAGTTTATACTAGATATAAAGAAATTTCTGCTGATCCATTTTATGCGGAAATGCTGGAGGCAACTTACAGATTTTTTAGTGAAGAGTATCCAGAAAATAATGCTAACTCACAGCGATAACCACTAATAACAATACAAGGCAATAATGCGCTATCAGGCACAGCGGGGGCGACCACTGCAGAGTTTATCGCGCAGCAGATGTACCCGGGGATAAAACGAGAAGACCTGAGCGAAGAGCAGAAGCAGACCATCAGCGCGCTGAGCGCGCTGAGCACGCTGGCGGCAGGGCTGGTAGGGGGCCTGACTGGCAACAGCACGGCGGATGTGGTGGCAGGCCGGGAAGAATGCGGTTGAGAATAATAATATACTGACAGTTGCAGCCAGAGGTTGCGCTATGGCATCACCCTGCCGGACGAAAGTTGCAGAGCAGTTACTGGAGCTGGGTGCAAAATTGGGAATAGCGGGTCTTGCAGGAGCAGCCATCAAGGACGTTTCCGACAAGATGACGCCTGATGAGTTAGAGCATTTTGGCATGCTGGAAATGCTGGGTAATGATGAGATTACCAGGAAATATTTTGGCCTGCTTCAGGACAAGTATGGCTCTGAAAATGCTTCGAATCCTAATGTTGCTAAAGACCTGACGGATGCACAGAAAGTCGAATTTGGTGGTACAGGGTCAGGAACACCGGGCGGCTGGGGGCCTCAGGATGAGGAGAATGCGCGGAATAATGGAGCAATTTCTCAGCAAAGCAAAGTTAATTTTGATGCTGCTAAAGATCGCTATCCTAAACAGTATGATCAATACAACAAACTCCCAGATAAAAATCTGGAAAAAGCTATTTCCAAACATGAAAAGCAGATAGCGGAACATCAGGGGTATTTGAATGATCCCGCAAAACGTCTGGAACATGTACCTGATTGGGAAAATCTAAGTCCACAGCACCAGGAAAACCTGCTGCATCACTGGCAACAAGATGTAAATAGGCATGAATCATATAAAGCTATTGCTGAAGGTATTCTAAAGGGTAGAAATAATGGAATTTAATGAATATGAAGCACTTGCTGTTACTTTAGGTGAAGCTTTAAGAGAGCTTGCTGAAGAGGCTAAAACCAAGAAAATTGCAGCATTAGGGACAGATAATGAAAACTTCCAAACTGGCTATCTATCAGCTTTCCACCGGGTCATAACTTTAATTCAGCAGCAAGCTGACGTATACGATGTTCCATTAGAAAAGCTAAGCTTGGACAAAATAAAAGAAACTGATCTTATTTAGCCAAATCCCTGCCATTTGACTCTGGTTTTACTTTATAAACCAGTTAGTTATCCTCAGTGCGCTGAATGCCTCACGTGATATTCTGCTGTCTTCGGCGTCGAACACCGAAACGGTCAGTGGCAAAAGCATTGTGGCTGATGTAGGGCGCAACCTGACCCTGACCTCAGAGCAGGACAGCGACCGCTACGACAGCAAACAGCAGAACGCCAGCGCGGGCGGGAGCTTTAGCTTTGGCTCGATGTCGGGGTCGGCAAGCGTGAACGTCAGCCGGGACAAAATGCACAGCAACTACGACTCGGTGAAAGAGCAGACCGGGCTGTTTGCGGGCAAGGGCGGGTTTGACGTGACGGTGGGGGAGCACACCCAGCTTAACGGGGCGGTGATTGGCTCCACGGCATCGGCAGACAACAACCGTCTGGATACCGGCACGCTGGGGTGAGGGGATATCCACAACCAGGCCGATTACAAGGTGGAACACCAGAGCGCAGGGTTCAGCACCGACGGTAACATTGGCGGCCAGTTCGTGGGGAACTATTGGTCAAAAAGACAAACGGCACAAGAAATTGAAAGTGCACTTAAAAATTCAACAAATATACCAAATACAGAAAGATGGACTGGATATTCGGATAGCGGTGTTAAGATAGAAGCTTATTATGGTAAGCCTGATGGTTCAGGTGCGACTGCATGGCCCGTATTTAATAGTAGGGATACCAATGCTAAATGATAGAATAAATTTCTGGTGGAATAATAATAGTAAAGATTTCACACCAGTAGGTAATAAATTTGGGTTATCAACAGATAAAACCACTTTAGGCTATGGTTCTCGAGAGTTAGCAGGTTGGTTATCTGATGATATTCAATATTCCCTAAATTCCATTGAGATTTGGATTGATAATTTAACCAACCTAGAATCCAGCAGGGCACCAGATGGCTTTTATGGTATAGGTAATGCTCATTGGGTAATGGTAACAAATAATTTAGTTTTTATTGCTTGTGAATACGTTAAAGAACAAAGAGTTATTCTTGTGATAGAACAGCTGGTTTATATTCTTGAGCAATATAAAGAATTCTTACAAGGAGATTTTAATAATCCAAACGTACCTCCTGAGCCCATTGATGTAGAGTACATAGCAGAAGGAGAAGAAGCGATGAATATTTATGCCTCTCTAGAAGGTTCTCATGGGGTGTATTATTTAGAAGAGTAATTTTCTTACCCTTGATTGTAGGTTGAGAATAATAATCTGGTAGCCTTAGCGCGTTTTGGAGCCACAGCATGCGCTAAGATCGCTTCATGCCGTAACTTGGTAGTGGAGAAAGGGCAGGGGGCGTTGCTGGGCATCGGCGTGGCGAAAACGGCGATGGACAATGTCTCAAATGCAGACCGCACAATGATACTGGCAGCGGCTATGACAAATAAAGCCGATGCAATAGAGCGGCTCACCCCGGAGCAGCAGGCAGCGTATAAGGAAATGGTCGAGGGGCAGAAAGGCACACTGCTTCCCTTACCGGCGCTTGATCGGCCGCTGGTTGACAGTACGCTGACGAACCCTGTCCCGGAGCAGAACAGAGGCACGACGCTGACCACGTCGGGTCAACACGATCAGAATGGCAGCAGCCATACCGGGAATACAGGTGGTAACCAGACTGTAGCGCAAGCACCTAATAACACAGGTAATACAGAAGGTGCGCCTGATTTACCGACGAACTGCGAGAGTAGTAATAAAATCACGCAAGGCCAGCCTGCGGAGATCCGAAATAGTGAGGGGCGTCCGGTTGGCGCTGTTATTAATGATGTACAGCAATCACGACCAGCAGACATTTTGCTTCAAGAAGATGGCAGTTGGATCGTTAAAGGTAGTGGTGCGAATATCCACGTCATTGATCCTAATGGGGAAGTTGTCACTTCATTCAAGAACTCTGACAAGAACACAGCGCAACGTTTAAATGATGGTCGATGGAGCAGGCCCGATAGCAGTCAACTATATGAATTTAAGAATAAATTATCTGACTATGTAAGGTGGTAATGATGGATGTTCTCAAGGTTGATTACATTCCAGGGGTAAACGTCACTTTGTTTGATGTTCGTCTCTCTGAGTCTGAAGTTGTAGTTTTTTCAGACTGTGTAAACTATGTTTTGAAAAATTGCTCAGACGAACAAATAGAGAAGTTAACTGAGTGTTCAGGCAAAGAAGAGCTATCTTGGTTTTTGGCTGATCTTTTAGATCTGATGAAATCTATGGAACATAAGGAATATATACCTGAGAGATATAAAAATCTGGATTAATATATAAATCAGGATCTTTATAAATATCTATGCCTCTAATCCCGGCCAACTGGACGGGATCTTTGCTTCTAAGCCCTGAAACCTTCTTTTTTACGCCGACGTAGCTGGATTAGGAGCTTGGGTGGGGGGGATATCCACAACCAGGCCGATTACAAGGTGGAACACCAGAGCGGAGGGTTCAGCACCGGCGGTAACATTGGTGGCCAGTTCGTGGGGAACCTGGCGAACACGCTGCTGACCGGGGTCAACAAAGAGGGGCACGACAGCTCCACGACCCGGTCGGCAGTGTCGGCGGGCACCATCACGGTACGTGATACAGACAAGCAGCAGCAGGATGTGGCTAATCTCAGCCGCGATGCGGAGCACGCCAGCCAGACGCTGAGTCCTGTCTTCGATAAAGAGAAAGAGCAGAAGCAGACCATCAGCGTGCTGGGCACCCTGGCAGCGGGTCTGGCAGGAGGCGTGGTCGGTAACGGTACAGCGGACGCGGTGGCCGGGGCGCAGGCGGGTAAGTTGTCGGCCGAGCACAACTTCCTGAGCGTGCAGAAAGCCGAAACACTGAATAAATCCATTAAGGATCAGAAAGCCGGTAAAAACCTGTTAGAAGCTTCACAGAATATTGTCAGACTGACGAATGAAGATCGAGCCAGCAATGTGTTGCTGCAACAGTTCCAATCAGGCCAACCACTGACAGAAGGCCAGAAGCAAGAGCTAGCTGGATTGCTTAACCAGTATGGTTATGAACTTCAGTCTATGTACGGATATACCCCACAGCAAGCGGCTGACGCTGTTCAGTCACTGGTTGCAGGAAAAGCATTTGTTGCCTCAACAGGAGATACCAAAGCATACAATGAGGCGCTGAGTTATCTGAAAGGGTATAGCGTGCAATCCGGCCAGGCTGCATTAGGAACCGATGCTTTACTCGCTTTGCCGGGTGCTCCGGGAATTATTGCACGTTCAACGCTGGCAGCAGGTGGGGGTTATCAAGCCGGTACTGGGATCGGCCAGATCGTTGATGGCAACCATGGTGAAGGTGCACTGAATATAGGCTTAGGGACAGCGGCAATTTTTGGTGGTGTTGCTGGAAATAATGTTATAGGTAAGACAGATGGCGCAATAGCGTCACCGGGTAACTCTACTATATGGCAAACCGGTTCTATCGGTAATGTGATTACGAAGTCTGAGGGGGCTTTAACAGGGCCTGTCACTAAGATAGAACCAGGTATGACGAAGGAGAATATTCGCTCCCTAAACCGAGAAAATGAGAGTGCTAAAATTCTCTCACAATCAGGGTTTTATGTAGAACAAAACCCTTCTGTAGCTGGAAACAAAAATCCAGATTACCGGATTAATGGTGAGATTTTTGATCACTATGCGCAAAAATCTAGTAGCGTTAGAAATATTTGGACTGAAGTAAAAGGAAAGATTGATGAGGGACAAACTACTAATGTCGTAATCAATATTTCTGATACTAAGGTGAGTATGAAAGCGTTACAAAACCAGTTCAGTCAATGGCCAGTGTTGGGCATGGATAAGTTAATTATTATCGATAAATCCGGTAATGCGATTAGGGTAAAGTGAGTAAATATGTCAATAAGTATAAGGTGTTACACTAAATTTTCAGTTTATGAGCTACAACCTCAGTTGGATCGTCTTTTATCAAGTAATCCAAAGGTATTCCCCCAACATTACATTTTGTATAAAGCAAGAACGTTGGGACCTTTTGACAAAGAGATATCTAATGAATTTGGTTTCGACCCTGAATCATATTTTTACATTGATGTGAACAATAAAGCATTAGAAATATCGACTGACGAAATGGCCGATATGGTTAGAAATGAGCTTGGTAAGGAAAATGTCATTGTACTGTTAAATGGTGAAGATCTGATCTGAGCCTGGTAGTAACCAGTCAACTTGAGGGGATTTTACTTTATACACCAGTCGGTTACCGCCTCACCGCTGCGGTTTGCCGATCACTTCGATCAGCTCCGTGACCTGCCGCTGCTTGCGGGCGGAGAACTTACAGACCCTGCGCAGCGTCTGTAAGTTCTCCGGCTCGGGCGGCGGAGGCGGCGGTGCCTCATTTGAGCATTTGCCGGATACAACGAATCAGTTAGTTAAGAACATAGATGGTATTTACGAAGTAAAAGTTAATGTCACACCACTTGAAGGGCATGGCCGACTTAATACTAAAGATGCATTAGGCAACGGAAAATATAATCCAGCAGAGGCGGCTGCAGCTGCAAGATTGGAAACCTCATTGGGAAAAATGGAAAGGCTACCAGAAGGAACCGTTGGTACAGCAAATGCAGATTTTGTTATCACAACTGGGGCGAATAAAGGCAAAACAGTTGATTTAATGTATACAGCAAAAAATCTAAAACAAGTGGAAATAGATGGTATTAACAAGTTCTATGAAACAAAACATGACGATTTCGAGAGAAGTCGGGGCGTTTCCTCCTGGTCAAGATCAAATCATTAAACATTTAAATAAGGCAGATATAGTTCCGGTTGATTTCAGTGTGTTAACGCCTGGGAATCAACTGATATTTATGTGTTATGTTAAAATACTTCCAAAATAACACCAGGATAAAATTATTATATTGAGGTGATTATGGGTTCATATATTGGTATTGGCTATGGTAAAAATAGTGGCGATAATTTAAGTGTTGTGTTAAATAGAAGTGCATCAGGAGCTTTGGAAGTATTATTTGATAAGGCATTAAATGCAAAGTATCCCGCGCTTTATGAAACAGTAATGGAAGTTTATGTTCTTGATCAAATTAATTTTTATGATCTGGAGAAAAAAGATTTCAACATAGCAATAAAGGCAGTTCGTAATTATTTAACAGAAATAATCGAGCCGACAGAAGCACAATTATTTCAAAAGGTAGTATGGAACAACGAAATTGAGCCTTTAATAAAACAAGATAAGCGTTACGAGGATCCTAATGCCTAGTTGAGGTGTCTCTTAGTCGTCTTACCTCCTCAGTTAGTTAGAATAGCAAATGTTTGGCTCGGCGAGTGAGGAGGTAGTTACTGCCTGCCTGAAATCTACTAATGCCATGAATAATACAAAGTAACAGCTAATTGCGGTGGGAATTTACAGTCACAACAAGTGCAGGTGTTAAATATGGCACAACAGGCAAAGTGAAACTGATTCATTAGCTCCTACAGAGATTAAAGAAATTCCTGGTGGCCGAGTGGGTAAACTTCCTGATGGTCGAACTGTTATTGTTCGTGAGCACTGATGGAAGACCAACATTAGAAATCCAGTCGGGCAAAAACAGGATCAAATTTAGATATGACGAATGATCTTATATGACTGAAAAATTGATGTATATCACCTGTGGTGAAAATTATGCTAAGATAAATCAATTGGTTGATCTTAGATATTTATCTGGAACTTTGGAACTGATTTTAGCTTCAGGTCATGCAGATGAAACGAAAAAAAGCCGTGTTGCATTTGATTGGGTACATTCTTTCCGTGTTACCGATGAAGGTGAACTGTTAAAAATGCAAGATGACTTGAATGGTCAAATGGTTATAGGGATCTATACAGTAGAAGGATCCCGATATCTAACATGGTTTAACGAACAAAGCGTCAATACTCATGACGGAGATAATATAACTCATTACTTGATAGTTACAGATAATGATGTGATTGATGTTCTATCTTCCGTTAGCCCAATAATATCATTCTGTTGAAAGAATCGTGGCCATCTTGCATATGCCGAGGGCAACAGCGCAGCGGCGGGCGGGGCAGGTGCAGGCAGCGCAGCTTATCTCGGAGATTGGGAACCAGGCGGCGGATATAGCGCGGACGCAGGGTGAGATTGCGGGCCTGAAGGCGGAAAAGGATCCGTCGCGCGGCGCCGTATCTGGCGGAAATAATCCATAAAAAGACCACTGACCCGATAACGGGCGAGGTGAACACCGAAGCAAACCTGATGGCCCATGTGGTGCTGGGCGCGGTGGTGGCGAAGATACAAGGGAATAATGCACTGTCAGGCGCCGCGGGGCGACCACTGCGGAATTCATCGCGCAGCAGATGTACCCGGGGATAAAGCGGGATGACCTGAACGAAGAGCAGAAGCAGACCATCAGCGCGCTGAGTACGCTGGCGGCAGGGCTGGTCGGGGGCGTGACAGGCAACAGCCTGGCGGATGTGCAGGCCGGGAAGAATGCAGTTGAGAATAATTATCTGAAGGTTGTTGCGGAAGGTTGTGCTATCGCTGCCCCATGTCGTAGCAAGGTTGCAGAGCAACTGCTAGAGATCGGAGCCAAGGCGGGTATAGTCGGTATCGTAGGGGCAGCTATCAAGGATGTTGCGGACAAGATGACGTCTGATGAGCTAGAGCATGTTGTCACGTTGTAGATGATGGGTAACGATGAGATCACCGGAAAGTATCTGAATTCACTTCAGCTCCTGCTCATAAAGGTGGTGACCAGATAGCTGGACCAGGCCCAATCAATACGGGCGGAAACTAACTACCAGATCAGGGTGTAAACCATACTTGAAATAATACAGGGCAAGCTGATGCGGGTCCCAGTAATACAGATGGTAACCAGACTGTAGATCAACCACCAAACAATACAGGTAATACCGAGGCCGTACCTGACTTGCCAAATCATATGGTAAGTGACGGGCACGATAATGGAGCGGAAAAGCCGTCTAATATAAAATGGCGGATGATAAAAATTTAAAAAATAATGACGTAGATGCTCATGCTTTGAAGGGGGATTTTTTGGGTGATGGGAAAAATACTAACTATGACATTTATGTAGAAAGAGATTCTGGGCAACTGTGGATCTTTAAGAAAGATGGTAAGTGGGATGGTATACCGACAGGCGAGTACATTAAATAGGGTATTATTATGGATAAAACAACTGTAATGGCATATTTTTCTATTTATGGTGACTCTTTTGACGTTGATGATGTTACCCGGAAACTTTGCCTTCAGCCTGATGAAGTAAGAATAAAGGGATGTATCCCTGACGGCCAAAAAAAACCAAGCATTGAGACGCGTTGAAAATTATCTACGGGTGATGAGGTGTCTTATGATATTAACGAACAGCTAGATAAGATAATTTCATTGCTTTATGGTAAGGAAAGTGACTTACAGTACGTTAAAATTAAACATAGCGTAAATTTTATTTTTACATTTGTCGTTAAGATTGAGAATGGTGAAAAGCCAGGAATGAGTTTTAATACGGAAAAACTGGCTTTTATAAGCAATATTGGGGCTGAGCTAGATATTGATTTATACATTTATAGTTAAAAGTGATATGACTTAGTTGTACGAGATTCCGGCCAATTGGTCGAGATCTTTGCTTCTACACCTTGAGGTGGTCTCATTGGCGAAAATCATCCATAAAAAGACCACTGACCCGATAACGGATGTCAAATGATATTTGTGGTTACGTATTTCCCCCTGTCGTTCACGAGACAAAAATAAACTTGGAAGAATATATGTCTAGTAGGGAAGTCGGTATCAGTAAGATAACTGAAGAGCAGTTATATAACTTTCCTGTGGAATTCATTCCATCAGATGATGTTTTTATTTTTATTATAGGGGATCGACCTGGTTATCCTAATGCAACATATCTAATTGATTATGATGAGTATGATCCAGAGACATCAGATATTGGTTTCCCGCCAGGAGCTAAAGCTCGTCTTGAGATACTACTTGATACCCTGGCTGATATGTACAGGATTACAAATGCAGAAAAAATGATAGTCGCATTGACTGAGTGCAACCAGATCGAAATTATAACGAAAATAAAATTATCTGAACTATATAATGTAATACATACGGATTTCGAAGCGTATCTGTCGCCACCTGATACACTCTACGAAATCACTGTGTAAAAATATGCTGGCCACTATGCCGGAATTTTATTCGATAAGGCAATCAGTTAGCGTTTTAACGCTGCGAAATGCCGGTGACCTCGAGCCGCTTCTTAAGTTGTTTTTGTTTACGGCAGGAGAACTTACAGACCCTTAGTCGGTCTTTAAGTGTTCCGGCTCGTGCTGCGCGATTTTCTAAGAGGTCACTATCAGATAATCCTGCATCATCCGCACCTTAAACTAAGTCCCGACCTTAAAGGCGGTGTATTCCAACCAGTTGTCGGTAGGTAGATTGTCTGCATAATTTCTGGATCTGACTGTGTGTAACGCCTTCTATTCCACCAGAAAATGAAGATTTTTTTGCATGCTAACTACCGAGGTTAGATGCAATCTAAAAAATGAATTATATGTAAAAATGTTAGGGCTTGTATTTCCCTACATACGAAATCTACGACTTCTGGAAGTGAAATTATATTGACTTTACCGTAAGGTTTATACCAATGGTAAGTATGTTTGCGATCCAAGATTGTCATTAAAACCGATCCCTAAGGGGGACTGGGAAAAGCATATCAAATCTATAAATTAAGGAATATGACGCTCTCCGAAAAATTACAGAGGTTAAAACAATGTTTCAGATAGGTAAGAAAGAAACCGTATTATTGGATTTTATCGAATCTTTAGGTGCTCTCGAGTGGCGTCGTTATCAGAGTCGGATTCAGGATGAATGGGTAAATGACCATTTTGAAAAGGTTGATCGTTCTAAGTATCCTCCTTACACCAGTTTTCGCTTCAAAGAAGAGAATCCGGAAGTTGTTGTGTTATTAGAAGAGGCCATTAAGTCTTATAAAGGAGAAGTACAGTGGTCTATGATTAGTCAAAAAAAAGAATATGGTTCAGGAGTTAATAGATGTATCTTGCCTAAATATATTGAAGAGCTTGGTAAGAAGATGGAGTCAGTTACACATGTAATAAACGAGTATGTTAGTGATTATTGTCCAGATTTTGGCCCGATGGCTTATGACGATCTTCATAGCCTTACTAAACATGTGCGTTCAGTGTTCAAAAATGCCGGATATGACGTATAAATTTGGTTTGAGTGCTCTTTAATAGTAGATTGGATTTGTAGCTACAATGTAGTGTTCTCCATCGAGATGGTAGGATACCGGGCATAAAATGTCTATGCCTGATGGCCTGGCCAGGAGTCAATACCTAAGGTTAAGGAAGGAAAATCTAAAGATACTCAAATCTGGACAGAGGCGAAGAAAAAAGAGCCTGTACCATAATATTTATGGATGTAAGTATCCCTGCAAAATGAACCATTCAATTTTAAAGATCTTCCGACATACTGAATATGTCCTTTAAGGAGATTACCATGCGTAAAGCCCGATTTACTGAGTACCACTGGCGACGCCGCAAGCGTTAAACCAGAGCTGGTCCATCGATTTTATGCACGATGCGCTGGTCTGCGGCAGACACTTTCGGACCTTCAATGTGGTGGATGATTTTAACCGCGAAGTACTGGCGATAGAAATCGACCTGAATATCCCGGCACAGCGGCTCGTGAGAGTGCTGGACAGGATAGTGGCAAACCGTGGATATCCGTTGAAAATGCGGATGGATAATAGCCCGGAACTTGTATCTCTGACGCTTGCGCAATGGGCTGAAGACCATGGTGTGGAGCTGGAATTTATCAAGCCGGGTAAGCCAACACAGAATGCGTTTATTGAGCGGTTCAACCGGACGTACCGGACAGAAATCCTGGATTTTTACCTGTTCAGGACACTGAATGAAGCACGAGAAATCACTGGGCGTTGGTTGGTTGAATATAACAGCGAACGGCCTCATGAATCCCTGAATAACATGACGCCGGAAGAGTACCGACTGATGGCTGAAAAACCGGAACTCTCAAAAAGTGTGTGGAACTAAAACGGGGGTGCTTACAAGATCGCTTCATGCCGTAACTTGGTAGTGGAGAAAAGGCTGGGGCGTTGCTGGGCATCAGCGTGGCGAAAACGGCGATGGGCAATATCTCGGATGCAGACCGCACAATGATACTGGCAGCGGCTATGACGGGTAAAGCCGATGCAATAGAGCAGCTCACCCCGGAGCAGCAGGCAGCGTATAAGGAAATGGTCGAGGGTCAGAAGGCACACTGGTTCCCTTACCGGCGCTTGATCGGCCGCTGGTTGACAGTACGCTGCCGAACCCTGTCCCGGAGCAGAACAGAGGCACGATGCTGACCACGCCGGATCAACGCGATCAGAATGGCAGCAGCCATACCGGGAATACCAGCGGTGTGCCGGATACAGGCGGCAACACCACGGTAACACCAATCCCGGATGGGGTGAATAAAGATGACTTGGCTTACCTTGATAAACCGGTCTCCCGAAGGGGCTGCGAGATCGGGGGCATTTAATAAGTCTAAAAGACGTTCTGGTATTCCTGTAAGTCAAAGCCCGAGCAAAGTGTATCCAAATGTTGATAGGCGACAAAAACTCAGCCTGGCTATATATATGAGTTTGAGATACCTAATCTGGTGGTGGAACTCAGAAAGTATATATTCGAGATGATGCTGATGGTCATTCTTTACAGATGATTCAAGCCAGAATCGAGACCCATATTTTAATGATGAAAAGGATAATCATTATGAATGTTAACTATGTTAAGCGTTATGCTAAAGATATCAATGTCAAAAATGACATTTGTAAGTTCGATGGTATACTTCCTTCAGAAGTTGGTGTTTCAGCTGTTAGTTGGGAATGGCACGGATATTCACGAAGAGAGTATGGAGGTGAGTTATTAAAAGAAATGTTTGCTGTTTTGACTGATAATAACAACGATAAAATTCATTTAATGGTTCAGTTGGTACCTGAGCAACCTAATACCGCGATTGTAAACTATAAAAAAACATGGGGATTAATAGAATCTTCAGGAGTAAAAATAGATGGTTTTTTGGATAAGAAATCATTTATTGATAAAGGAAGTGAAGGGTTGGTGTTAACAGGGTATTGTTGTACTATTAGTTCCCTTGTTAGTGATGTCCAGAGATTAATAAATGCAGAGGAAAGAATTTATTTTTCTAATTGCCCTCCAGATTTAAGTGATGTTGATACCCCCCCGGAGGGACGGATAATAAAATGGATTAAGGATATATTGCATAACGATGGGGTTATCTTTTTTCTCTTAGGTAGATTTGATGAAAGTGACTCAGAGGTTGTTGCCATAGGTAAAGAATTACCTTTGAGAAAAATCATATAATCAATTTATTTTTTAACAATGCCCTAATGATGGGCCAGGCCAGGGTGATTTGTCTTATTTGGTCCTTAAAGGAAAGAAGCTGAGAAGGTTGTAAAAAATCGTTTTTGGTCCACGGAACCCTTCACCTAAAGTTTCATTTAACTCATATGGCCAACTGGCATTCTTGAATGAAAAGGTTTATATTGTTCCAGATATAGATAGCCATAATGTCATTAATAGCTGGAAGATGTCAGGCCGAATTAGTAATCAATGAGTGAAAGACCTATCTACTACAGCAGGTCAGATTTTTGAATGGAAGAGTTACTCAAAAAAAGGTGCTATGTCTATGGAAAATAAAATTGCTTTCTATCAGGAAGTGAAAATATCTCCTGACAGCAAAGGAAAAAATAATAAGTATGCGGGGAAAAAAGGTGGTGTTATGGGAATAAGTGAAGAAGATGGAGTTCTCTATGGGTATTCAATAAAACTTTATGATGAAGAATATCTTTTATCTTTTGACAAAGATGAAGTTATCCCGACGGGTAAGCAGCTCACACAAGATGATTTTTTCAACTAGTAAAAACTAATCCTGGCCACTATGTCGAGATTTTACTTTATTTACCACCTAACGCGATGGCTTACACGATCACCTCGAACAACTCTGTAACCAGCTGTTGCTTGCGGACGTATTGGTAAAAAAAGTACGGTTGTAGATTTTCAGAAAAGGTGGGAAAGGTGAAGGTATCCCGACTGGCGAATTTATTAATAAGTAGGCTAATTACATGGATAAAACAATAGTAAAAGCAGAGTTTTCCATTTGCGGAGATGTCTTTGATCCCAATGAGATAACTGCTTTACTACAGATAGAGCCTATGGAGGTTCAGCTTAAAGATCTCATCAGTGGAACGAAAAAAAGACCGAGTACAGAGACTAGTTGGTCAATCTATACAGAGAAAGAAGAGTCCTGTGATGTAGATATGCAAACAAAAAAATTATTATCTTTGCTGAGATGTAAAATTGATGTCTTGAACGAAATAAAAGAGAAATATGGTGTTACGTTCTATTTTTCTCTTTTAATAGAAATAGAGAATGGGGAAAAGCCAGCCATCTATTGGTCAGCAGAGACGAATCGGTTTTTGGGTAGTATTGGTGCTGAAAGCTCTATTGATTTATATATTTATAGTTAAGCTCATATAGATTAATGACATAAGAACCCAGCCAATTGGCCCGGTTCTTTACTTCTACGCCTTGAGATGGCCTTATTGGTCCCAGGTCAGCGGCAACAGCCCGGCGGACGTGGTGGCAGGTGCGCAGGCCGGGAAAAATGCGGTTGAGAATAATAATATACTGACAGTTGCAGCCAGAGGTTGCGCTATAGCATCACCCTGCCGGCCGAAAGTTGCAGAGCAGCTACTGGAGCTGCGTATAAAACTGGGAATCGCGGGTCTTGCAGGCACAGCCATCAAGGACGTTGCTGACAAGATGACGGCTGATGAGTTAGAGCATTTTGGCATGCTGGAACTGGTGGGTTATGATGAGATTACCAGGAAGTATTTTGGCTTGCTTAGGGACAAGTTTGGTTCTGAAAATGCTTTGAATCCGAATATTGCTACAAATCTGACGGATGCACAGAAAGCCGAATTTGGTGGGACAGGGTCAGGAACACCGTGCGGCTGAGGACCACAGGATGAGGAGAATGCGAGAGATCATCAGTCCAAAAATATAGCCAAAAAAGATGTTGAAAATTTGGGGTATGACACTAATAAAGTATCTCATATTTTTGCTGATAAGCATCAGATGAACAGACTTGTAAAAGAATTTGATGTGCCTGAAGCTGCTCACAAAGACGGCGAGTATGTTTATGATCCTGGATTATCGTTAAAGCCCAATCCAAACTGGATTGGGAAAACACATGAAATCAATTAACCCTAATGGTATAACCATTATTGATAAATATAAGGGGTTGAAGTGATGAATACATCAAACGGCAAAGAGCTTTATGATGTTATCAGTAAGCTTGGGGATATTGAATGGAGAAGAATTCCATCAAGATATCCCGCCTTTAAATTTAAAAACACTCCTGAGTTTAGCGAAGATCGTTCATCCCGGCCCCCAGCGACAAGTTTTAGGTTTTCAAACGAAAATGACGAAATAATAGATCTTCTGGAAAAGTCAGTTAATTCATATAATGGATTGTTGAAATGGATATTAATAAGTCAAAAAAAAGAGTTTGGCAAGGGTGTTAATAGATGCATATTGCCAGAGTATGTTAATGACAAAAGAAATATTGCATGGTCTGAATGTCAACTTGCAGCTGATAAGTATATGGAAAAATATGAGCCGGATTTCGGGCCAAAAGCTTATGAGGATCTTGTTGGATTAGCCAGGCATGTGCGTTCAGTGTTCAAAAATGCTGGATATGACATATAAATTTAGTCTGAGTGTTCTTTAACAATGGATTGGATTTGTAGCTATGCTTGGTGTTCTCCACTGAGGCGGTAGAGTGCCGGGGGCCAAAAACGTGCATCCCTGATGGGCCAGGCAAGATAGAATCATCACTTTGAGGTAATTGATATGGGGGCAAGTTTTTTTTCGTAGAGATGTGACTATTGAAAATTCTGAAAATAGACTGACATCTGCGTTTATACATAGCAGTTACTGGTATGCATTTGGCGATCTACTGGATGATGTTTTTTTGCCTGGTCATCCCAGACGGCATGAAATAATAAAGTCTGAAGGAGGCGAGTATCTGAAATTTTATTCGTTTGTTGAGTTAGATAAGGCTGGTTTTAATCGGGCTGTTAGGCTAATCTGCAATTATATTGCAAAGCTGCAAAAACCTACTGAATGGCCAAACATGGCGAAGATTGTGTGGGAAAATGTCGCAGTACCTTACATTATTCAAGATGAACGTTATGACGTTAACCCTGAGTAAAATAATGCTCGGTCAAACGTTGCCACTCAGGCGTGATGTAGAGCATGCGAACCAGACCATTATCTGGCAGGCAGCAGCCCGATAGACAGGCTAGTACCTCATGAAAGGCAATGAATGCTGTTAATAAATTCAAATCAACAAAAATGACAGGGTATATGACAACATTTAGAGAGCTATTATTGAATAATCATGTTAATTATGAGAAGAACCGTCGTTCTTCTTTGGATGAATGGTTTGGCAATATTCTGGATGTACCGCTCTCAACGCTAGAAGCAGGAGACATTGCCAGGGCCATAAGGCAATCTCTTTTTTTGTCGGAAGTTTTGCCAGTAGCAGAGGAGTTATTAAAGCAAGATCCTTTGGCTGGAGAGAAGTATGATGGCGAGTTAATATCTTCCATAGCCTCTTTGAGCCGTGGCGAAATAGAGAGCGTGTTACCAACTCTTCGAAATATTAGTTCCTTCTTACATCGGGTAGATAAAAAAGATTTCGAAAGTAGTGTTATTGCGGATGTGGAAAAAATAGCCGCTTTTATTGTTGTTGAATAATAAGTAGGTCATCAATATGGTTTTTACATTAAACAGAAGTGTTTAGTCGTTGCACTTAGCCATAGCTTGTTTGCTCCTCACGGAAAGTGTCATTCATAAAAATAGTATTTGCTCTCGGCTCTGGAATTTCAACATAGTAATAAATCTATATAATTTTCTCCGTTCAGGAGTGATACTCAACAAATGACACCTACAGTTTCAGTTTCCTGATAGACAGGTGGCTAAGCCTACTAGTTTCGTCAGTTTTATTTATTCCGGGGATGGGAGGGAGAATACATGATTAATTTTGACAATGCAGTGAAAAAAGCGGAGGAATATTTAAAATATACAGATATTCCAGTTGTTATTACTGTTCAAAACCGTTTCGCTGAAGGCTGGTTTTTTTGTTTTCAATCCAGAGAATATCTCGAAACGGGAGAGTTTTCTTCTCAACTTGCAGGTAATTCACCATTTATAGTAGATAAGGATACCGGTGAAATACATGAGCTTGGTACGGCATATCCTATTGAAAAATATTTACAAGATTATGAGTGGAAAAAAAACAATGATTTTTAATGAAGAATATCCGGAGAATAAGACTAGCTCACAGCAACTAATTGATTCTAATGAATATTTAAATTTATCAATGGTCCTGCATCATATGATACAGCTGAGGTTTTTTTCGCCAGATTAGATCCATTGATTGCTAGTACCGATGAGTTATTAAAGTCCATCTATTATTTGCTGTGGTTTCCTGGGTACTTTGGTTTTAACTGGAATGCATTGGCAGATTGTTTGAGTGATTATAGTTGGATAGGCGAAGAAAAAATAATAATAGCCCATGATAACTTGCCTGATATTCCAGGTGACGACCTGAAAGTATATATAGAAGTATTGCGGGACGCCGTTGCGAGTTGGGTGAATGATGAACGGCACATATTGGAAGTTATATTCCAGGAAAAAGATCTAGGTTGTATAAAAAGAATACTATTTTCATAGTGTTATATATTTAATGGTTTGTAGTAATTTGCTTATATCCTGCCACCCAGGCCCTAACCCCGGGCCGCCATCACATCTCTGGCCTGAACGTCTTCTCCCGCCAGCGCCGCCAGTTTTCCTTCAGCGCGGTTGCCGCTAGCGGGATTTGCTCTTCCAGCACGGTTAACGCCTCAATACGGTCGGCGCGGAAGTGACGAAAGTCATTCCTGGCCTCGCACCAGGCAATCAGCAGGCAGCGCTCAAGGTCATAGCCCAGCACAACCGGCCACACCACACGGGTTGAAACCTCATCCTTGGTCGCCCGGTAGCGTAGCCGTAGCTTTTTGCCTTGCCGGATGGCGGCTCTGATTAGGCGGGTATCGGGCTGCTGCTCTGGCACGATATCCGGCCTGATCGCCACCGCAGAGCTCGTCACGGCGCGCGCCAGCCTGTCCGGCAGGGCCGACAGGATTTTCGTCAGCGCATCCTGGGCGTTATTGGCGAGCGTCGCATCCGGCAGCCTGCGAACGAGATCCGCCCCTAACAGCAGGGCTTCCAGCTCATCGGGGGTAAACATCAGGGCGGGCATATCGTAGTCCGCGCTGAGGGTGTACCCACTCCCGGCTTCTCCTTCCACAGGCACCCGCTGCCCTGCCAGGTCGGCAATATCCCGGTAAACCGTGCGTTTCGATACCTCCAGCTCTTCGGCCAGGCGCGCGGCGGTGACGGGACGAGAGGCTCGCCTGAGGATCTGGATCAGTTGAAATAATCTGTCTGTTCGCCGCATTTTTTTATCCTGTTGCCACCACGCTGGCAGCATGCCTGAGGGATGATGCCGCCAGGGCCGCGCTGTTCGCTGCCTAAAAGGAGATCATCTATGAAATTCGTGTCTGTCCGTCTGATTGTGCAGAACATGCAGCTAATGGTGCCGTTTTATGAGCATCTGACCGGCGCACGCGCCGACTGGCTGGCCCCGGTTTTCGCCGAAATTATCACGCCAGTAGGGGTTATCGCCATAGGGAGTGCGCAGACCGTCCCGCTATTTAAAGCCGGGAGCGCGGAGCCCGCCTGCAACCGCTCGGTCATTCTGGAATTTAGGGTGGAAGATGTGGACGCGGAATTTGCCCGTTTAAGCGGCTACGTCGAGATGGTACATGAGCCCAAAGAGATGCCGTGGGGCAACCGCACGATGCAGTTTCGTGACCCGGAAGGCACGCTGATTGCGCTATACACGCCGGTGACTGAGGCCGCGAAACAGCGGTTTGCGCGCTAAATACAAGCGCGCTTTTTAGAAATCAGGCGCTCATCCACTGGCGCAGGTTCTCCAGCATCGCCATGCAATTATGCAACTGATCTTCGGCGACAAACTCATCGGGCTTGTGTCCCTGCGCCATGCTGCCGGGGCCACAAATCAGCGTGGCTATCCCGGCCTCATCAAAGAGCCCGCCCTCGGTGCCAAATGCCACGGTGCTGTAATCATCGCTGCCGCACCACTGCGCCAGCCACCGGGCAAATTCGGACTGGGCGTCCGTCAGGAGGCCAGGGTAGTGTCCGAGCGGAGTAAACCGGATGGCGCTTGCCGGGGAAACGCTTTGCATGGCGGGCTCCAGGCTTTGCCGCGCATAGCGTTGAATGTCGTCGATGACCGCCGTGGCCTCGATGCCCGGCAGGTAGCGGATTTCAAAATCAAACTGGCATTCTTGCGGGACAATGTTCAGCGCACTGCCGCCCTGAATGGTGCCGACCTGGAGCGTACTGAACGGGGGATCGAAGCGGGCATCTGTTTTCTGGGTTAGCGCCTCGCGAGCCTCGCCCAGCTTGCTGATAAGCCGGGCGGCATATTCAATGGCGTTCACGCCCTCTGGGGCATAGGCGGAGTGGCAGGCGTGACCGTGCACCTCGCAGCGCATGGCGATTTTTCCTTTGTGCCCGTAAACCGGGCGCATTTCGGTTGGCTCTCCAACAATGCAAAGCGCGGGTTTCTCTTTTGATGCACGGAGGTGCTCCACCAGACTGCGCACGCCGAGGCAGCCGACTTCCTCGTCGTAGGAGAAGGCGAGGTGCAGGGGCATTCTCAGCGGCTGGGCAAGAAACGCCGGGACGGAGGCCAGCACGCAGGCGATAAAGCCCTTCATGTCCGCCGCGCCGCGCCCATAATAGCGGCCATCCCGGTAAGTCATATCGAATGGGGGAACGCTCCACTGCTGCCCGTCCACCGGCACTACGTCCGTATGGCCGGACAGCATCACACCGCCGCCGCCTGCCGGGCCAAGCACCGCGTAAAGATTGGCTTTACGCCCGTCTGCACTGTGAAACAGCTCCGCGCTGATACCCCATTCGGCGAGATAATCATGAATATCCTGGATCAGCGCCAGGTTAGACTCGCGGCTGGTGGTATCCCGAGCCAGTAACTTCTGCAATAAAAGAATCAGTTGGCTATTCATCGCCTGGCACACCGTAGCTGGGGGCTTCGCGCGGATCGAGCGCACGGATCAGGTAATCCTGCATTTGCGGTTTATAGGCCAGCCAGAGGGAATGCAGCGCGGCGATCGGATTGTCATCTGCCCAGTCCACGCGCAGGTCGACAACCGGCCAGGCGACGGTGTCCACCACTTTTAATGCCGCCGAATGCACCGGCCCGGCTTCGCCCCCTTTTTCCAGCGCCGCTTCAAGGGCGGCCATCAGCCTGTCAGCCAGCGGGCCGGGGCTTTGTTCGAAACGTTCGACCATGGCGTTAATCACTGATTTATCGGCCAGCATATTGCCCGCCGCCACGCAGTTATCTCCCTCCACGGCGTGGTAAATGCCCAGAGAATTAACCCCGCTGTGGAAGGCCGTTTTACCATTACTGTCTATGGCCGTGACCTGGCGGTAATCGCTATGCAGATGCTCTCCGACGACAAGCTTGAGGGCTGCCTCTGGAACAATGCCTTCGCCCAGCTTCGACAGCACCATCGGGCCCAGCGCGGGCAGGGTGATGTTCTGACTCGACACCGCGCCAACGCCCGGCACCAGCCACGGGCAGCGCGCGCCGACCGCGATGCTGGAGGAGCTAATGGCGATGCCAAGCTGGCCGGTTTCCCGGCAGCGTGCGGCAATGGAAAAGGTCATTTTTCCCCCTGAGTATCGTCCGGGATCACCGCGATAACGTCGATTTCCATCAGCCACTGCGGCTGGCCGAGGGCGGAAACCACCAATCCGGTAGAAATGGGAAAGACGCCTCTCAGCCATTTGCCGACTTCCTGATACACCGGCTCGCGGTAGCGTGGGTCGATAATGTAAGTCGTGGTTTTGACGATGTGGGAAAGATCGCTCCCGGCTTCCTCCAGCAACTGCTTAACGTTTTTCATCGCCTGCTCAGCCTGCGCCTGCGGGTCGCCCAGCCCAATCAAATTCCCTTCAAAATCTGTCCCGACCTGGCCGCGTACATAGACGGTGTTCCCGGCGCGCACCGCCTGGCAGAGGTCGTTGTTCAGCGACTGGTTCGGGTAAGTCTCTTTGGTGTTAAACATGCGAATACGGGTATGCGTTGGCATTGGTTAATTCCTTGTTGGCAATAAGATTAGCGCTGGGAAGCGTCGAGGTAGCGGCTGTATTTGCGCTGGGTTTCAATGTGGTCGGCGACGTATTTCGCGTCATGCCACACGCCCCAGATAAACGTCGAGCCCCGGCGGGAAAGCCACGGCAGGCCGAGGAAATAGACGCCCGGCTCACTGGAGACGCCGCGCTGGTGGCGGGGTTTGCCCTGCACATCAAAAGCATCCACCTGCAGCCAGCCGTAGTCCGGGGCGTATCCGGTCGCCCAGATAATCGACGTAATGCCCGCTTCGGCCAGGTTCAATTCAAGCGTGGGGCGGGTAACGCAAAGGGGATCTGTCGGGAAGATACGGGCCTGCGGCTCCTCGGGCAGATCGAGCCCGTTGCGGGCCAGCCACGCATCGGCGGCGTCCAGCAGCGCCAGGTAGCTTTCGTCGCCCTGGCGGATATTGTGGGCAAGGTTATCTTCAAAAAAGACTTTCCCTTCGGCAAAGCGTTGGGTCAGCCCGACGAGGTGAATACCCTGGTGTGCGAGGGCGCGAAAATCAACGGTGTGGCCGCCGCGAGCGCCGCTCACGGCGATGGTGACGTGCTCTTTGCCGGGCTGGTTGGCCGATGCATCCCACAGCCCAAGCACACCCAGCCACCAGCAAAAGTCCCGGTTACGGTAGGCGCGGGGAGGGCGGTCGTGGGCGCCCACGGACAGGTAAACCTGTTTACCTGCTCGCTGAAGTTCATCGGCGATTTGCACCCCGGATGAACCGGCACCCACCACAAGCACCGCGCCGGCCGGAAGCTGGGCCGGATTTTTGTAAGCCGCAGAATGAATCTGGTGCAGCCCGTCATCTGCCGGAGCAATAGCCGGCACGATGGGGCGCTGGAAAGGCCCGGTGGCGGCCACGATATGCTTTGCTTCGACAATGCCTTCGCTGGTTACTACCGTGAATCCCGGCCTGCCGTGGTTGCGCGTCACGCTTTTCACTTCCACGCCCGTTTTTACCGGGGCTTCAAATTTACGGGCGTAGTTTTCGAAGTAGTTCGCCACCTCGTCCTTGGGGATAAAACTGTCCGGGTCGGCGGCGTCAAATTCAAGCCCTGGAAAGCGGTCGTGCCAGGCCGGGCCATTCGCCACCAGCGAATCCCAGCGGCCGCTGCGCCAGGCTTCGGCAATGCGGTTTTTCTCCAGCACCAGGTGGGGAATACCGAGGCGTGTCAGGTGCTCACTCATGGCGATCCCGGCCTGGCCGGCGCCAATCACAAGGGTATCTGTCTGTGTTTTTATTTCGGTCATGTCTGTTTCCTTGGTGCTCGGGAAATAAGATTCAGCGCAGCTTCGCTATGGCACAAGGTTATTAAGCGGCAGACATTCCGTAAAATATTATAAATCTAGGGATAAGGTATAAATAAAGTAGCCTCAATCTACAGGCTATGAATTTCCTGTATTTTAAGGCAGTGCATCATGTCTTTTTAATCTTCTGCCAGGGCTTCCGGCATCAGCTCAAACGTACGGCAGTAATCCATAAATAAACGCGTCGGTCGGGTCGGTTCGTTATTGCGTAAATAAGCCATCACCAGCGTGGAAGCCGCCATGTCATCGATGATTTCAACCTGCTTAACGCGCTGGCCGTCATAGGTTACGTCGGTGCAGGGGCGGGTAACCAGCACCGAAAAGCCCATGCCCTGGCCGACCATGCAGCGCACCATTTCAATCGACGGTGAACTGTAGGCCACTTCCGGGTGCAGATCTTTGTCGGTAAAAATATTCATGAAGTAGCTTTTGCTGGGAATGACATCCAGCAGGATCATCGGTTCACGGCTGAGTTCTTCGAGCGTGACGAACGCTTTCCCCGCCAGCGGATGGGCCGCAGGCAGCAGGGCGTAAGGCTTTTGCGGGGCATTCAGTTTTTCGGTGTGCAGCGTGCTCTCTAACTCCAGGTTGTACATAAAGGCGAGGTCGAAACGCCCGCGGTGCAGCCCGTGGGTCAACTCATTTTGTTCGCCGTCGTACAGCCGGATGGTAATTTCTGGGTATAGCTTGCGAAAGCCGGCGATAAGCCGCGGCAGATAAAGCGGGGCTGCGGACTCGAAGCAGCCGATGGCGATGGTGCCGGAAACCAGGTCGTTATCCGCTTTGGCATTTTGCTCAAACTGGTAAGAAAGCCGCAGCAGCTCGCGGGCTTTTTCATAAAACCTCAGCCCGCCCGGCGTGAGAGAAACGCCCTGGGCGTGATGGCGAATAAAAAACTGCTGCTCAAAGGTGTCTTCCAGGTTTTTGATGGCAATGGAAACGGAAGGCTGGGCGATATGCAACTGCCTTGACGCCTCGGCGATGCTCTGCGCCTCCACGACGGTGACAAAATACTTGAGTTGCTTGAGCGTGAAATGTGTCATGGCGCTAACCCCGCTTTTTTATTGTCAATGCAGCCTGCAAGAAAGTTTCAGACTATCCAGTCAATCTGTAGCAAAGCCCATGCCAGATGCTACCGGGTCAGTGACATCCCCAAAAAGCGTGTGGGAGAGGCGAGATTTTAGCAAAGGGAGCTTTTGAGTCTGAAAATCTCACTGGGAAAAAATATTTTTGTTTTTCGCTGGCATTTATTATCCCCAAAAAGTAGCAATGAAAAATTAAGCTGCACTTTTTTGGTGCGGGTGAATATTTAAAAGTTCAATTATCTGCCTGAAATATGTCTTTATTGGCTTTCTTTCGGGAAATTAACGCCTTGTGCTTCATTGGTGCAAAAAAATAACCATTGCATTAAAACAATTTTTTATAGAGGTAAGGAATATTTTTCGTCCTTTATCCCGACGCGCTTCTCCTGCAGCATGGCCCCATCGCAAACGCTCATCGAGTGATTATCGTCCTGGCGAATATATTGCAAGGCATTCCCCGGCGCGAAAATCATACGTTGTTTAAGGTGCCTGCGTTTTGGCATCCATAAAAATGATTAACCACCTGCACTGGAGTCATCGCATGTTTACATCTTCACATAGCAAAGCGTTATTTATCTGCATGGCGGCGGCGCTGCCTTTACTGCTTAGCGGCGGGGCTCAGGCCGCCGTGATGACCCCCGGGCAGCTTACGGTGGGCAGCGATATTACCTTCCCGCCTTACGAATACCTCGACGGCAAAACCCCGGCGGGCTTCGATATTGAATTTATCAACGGCGTGGCCGAAGCGATGAAGCTGAAGCCCAATTACGTGGATACCCGTTTCACCAGCCTGATCCCCGGTCTGCAGGCGAAGCGCTTCGAGCTGATTGCCTCCGCGCTGTTTATCACCCCTGAGCGCCAGAAAGTGATCGACATGGTGCCGTACCTGAAAACCGGCGAGTCGCTGCTGACGCTCAGCAACGCCAGCTTCAAGCCAACCAAACCGGAAGAGCTTTGTGGGCATAAAGTAGGATCAATGCAGGGTACCTACTGGCTGGAAAAACTGCACACGCTGTCTGCGGACTACTGCGTGAAGCAGGGACTGAAGCCGATTACGGTAAGCGAATTCTCAACCGACCCGCAAACCACGCAGGCGCTGCTTTCCCACGCGGTTGAAGTACAGATGACCGACGCCGCCGTGGCAAGCCAGGTGGTGGACAAAATGAAAGGGCGACTGGCGGTGACCTCGACGGAACTGCTGTACCCGGTACTGGTGGGGCTGGGGGTGAGCAAAACAAACCCGGAGCTTAAAAAAGCGCTGAACGACGGCATTGCGGCCTTTAAAGCCAGCGGGAAATACTCGGCCTTAGTGAAAAAATACCACCTGGCGGAGCCGTCCGAAGCTGAAATTCAGGCCAGTAGTTTGTAATCATCACCGCCGGGGAGTACGGATATGTCTTTTGACTGGAACTATTTATTCAGCCTGTTTAGCAACGCTGATTTTTGGCAGGCAACCTGGACCGTGATTAAGCTGAGCCTGCTTAGCTGGATTATCAGCATTGGGTTTGGTTTTCTTCTGGCGCTGGGCAAACAGGCGGCGTCTCCCTGGCTTTCTTTACCGGCGCGGGCTTATATCTGGCTGTTTCGCAGCCTGCCGCTGCTGGTGCTGTTGATTTTTGTCTACAACCTGCCCCAGGCGCTGCCCGGCAGTTCGGCTTTGCTGAGCGATCCTTTCTGGGCCGGTCTTATCGCGCTGGTGCTGAGCGAAACGGCCTATATTGCCGAGATTCACCGCGGTGGCCTGCTGGCCATCCCGCGCGGGCAGCGTGAAGCCGCCCATGCCCTGGGGCTGCGCTACGCCGGTATTCAGTGGCTGGTCATTGTGCCGCAGGCGCTGCGGGTGGCGCTGCCGTCGCTGGCGAACGAATACATCTCCATCGTGAAATTAAGCTCGCTGGTGTCCGTGATTTCGCTGACCGAGATCCTGATGGTCGGACAGCGGCTCTACTCGCAAAACTTCCTGGTAATGGAAACCATGGCGGCGGTGGCTTTCTATTATGTGTTTATCGTCACGGTCTTTGATTTCCTGCTGAAGCTGCTGGAAAAACGGCTGGATGTCACCCAGCGTAAAACGGCCCGTCTGCCGGAAGCTGAGCTGGAGGCGATGGCGGCGCAGGAAAGCGGGTTGGTTGCTCGCCCGGCGCTGGCCGCGAATACTCCCGCGCTGCAGGCCCGTAAGCTGCACAAAGCCTATAACAATGTGGAGGTGCTCGGCGCGGTGAACCTGGAGATCAAGCCCGGGGAAGTGGTGTCTGTTATTGGCCCGTCCGGCTCCGGAAAAACCACGCTTATCCGTCTGCTGAATGGCCTGGAACAGCTGGATAACGGCGAGATCCTGATCAACGGCCAGCCGTTTATTCGCCTGGAGAAACAGGGGGCTCAGAAGCCGCAGTACGTGGAAAACGCCGCGCACCGGTTAAATATCGGCATGGTGTTCCAGGGCTTTAACCTGTTCCCGCACTTAACGGTGATGAAAAACCTGATGCTGGCCCCGCACTACCACCGCCTGGCGACGGATGCAGAGCTGAAGCGTGAGGCCTGCGTGTTGCTGCGTAAAGTTGGTATGCTGGAGCACGCCCACAAATACCCGCATCAGCTTTCCGGCGGGCAGCAACAAAGGGTGGCGATTGCTCGGGCTTTAATGATGCGCCCGCAAATCATGCTGTTTGATGAGCCTACCTCAGCGCTGGATCCTGAAAAGGTGAATGAGGTGCTACAGGTGATAGAAAACCTGGCCGGCGAGGGTATTACGATGGTGATCGTCACCCACGAGATGAACTTTGCGTTTAGCGTGTCGGACAGAATTGTGTTTATGGAAAAAGGGCGGGTGGTCTGCGATGACTCGCCGCAGGCGTTGCGCAGCGGAGAAAACCCGCGCATTACCGAATTCCTGAAAGACGTTAACCTGGCGCCTGTGGCGGCCTGAAAAAGCGGGCTGCGGTAACATAAACCTGCCGCAGCCCGTCGGATTAAATCTCGATCACCTTCACGCCAGAATTGCGTGCCATTTTTATGCACTCCGCCGTATCTTCTCCCCCAGGGAAAGCCAGCAGCACGTCGGGGCGGCTGTCCTCCAGCATAAACAGATTGCGGCGGATTTCCGCGTATTTGCCGTGTAGCGCCCAATTGGCCGGGTAGCGGATGACGTGCACGTCGGTGCCGCGGGCCCAGGTTTCAATGGTGCCGCCGAGCGACTGATGCCCCCCGTGGATCAGCACATCTATTGTCTGCGTGCTGGTATATAAATCCAGCACGCGGGTGAGGGTGTGGGTGTCGGCATAAAATCGACCTGCGCAGATTAAAACTCTCACTTTTCTGTACCTTAAAGTTGCTTTCCTTGAAAAGATGCTTCGTCCACCTCGCGGCGGTTATTGTTTTTTAAGCGTCCGGCGGCGTTTCGATAAAGCGCAGCGACTTATCGCCCAGGCGGTCAATCACCGGGTAGGCCACGGCCGCGATGTGGTGATGCACGCGGCGGTAGTCCCGCAGCACTCGCTGGAAAATGTCGCCGGATTCCGCCCAGGCATTTTTGTCCTCTCGCAGTTTTTTAAAGTGCTCGCGGCTGGCGGAAGCCTCGAGCTGACGAATGGTTTCCTTGCGCTGTACCAGCTGATGGGCTGCGGATAAATCTTCATGCATAAACGCGGCTATACCGAGACGCAGGCTGGTAAGGATCTCCGCATGCAGCAGGCGGATGTTGTGTAACTCAAAGTCGCTGAACAGTTCGCCCCGACGCGCGCGGCGCGTAGCCAACTGGGTCAGGTTGCTGGAGAGAATGTCGCCCGCGTGCTCAAAGTTGATGATGAACATCAGGATCTCCTGGGCGCGATCGGCATCCGCGTCATTCAGCCCGTCGTGGCCGATGTCGGCCAGGTAGGCACGCACCGCCGCGCTGAGCAGATCCACCGATTGATCGAGCTGCCGAATCTCATCGGCGGCCTGCTTTTCCTGGGTAACAAACAGCACCAGCAGACGGTCCAGCATGATGGTAAGCATGTCGGCGGCGCGCAGTGATTCCCGGACTGAGTTAGACAGGCCGATATAAGCCACTTCGAGGCCAGCATCGTCCAGATACATCGGCATGCCCGGGTCGCCCACGCGCTCTTCTTCCGGGAACAGTCGCTCGAGGAAACGAGCCATCGGCGCGGTCAGGCCGATGAACAGCAGCGCGAGCACGACGCTAAACGCCGTGTGGAACCACACCACCAGCTGCGGCGTGCTCAGCCCGGACTTCTGCGCGATATCCGTCAGCAGCGGGAGCAGCATTAACGCCAGCGCACAGCCGGCCAGGCGAACAATCAGGTTGCCCACCGGCAGGCGACGAGCCACGGCCGAACCGGCGTTTAGCACCGGCGGCAGCGCGCTGCCGATATTTGCCCCCATGACCAGGATCAGCGCCGTTTCAGGCCCCATCGCGCCGGTGGCGGCGAGGGAGGCTATCAGCAAAATAATCGCCACGCTGGAGTGGCACAGCAGGGTCAGGATCGCAGCCACCAGCAGAGCGATTAAGACGTCCCCCTGCAGCCCCTGCATCACGGCGTGAAATACCGGCGTGACTTCGATCTCCGCCAGCGTGCCGCTCAGCAAATGCAGAGCAAGCAGCATCAGGCCGAGGCCAATCAGGGCACAGCCCACGCTCTCAAAGTTGGAATGGTCGCGCAGCTTAAAGACCACAAATCCGGCCAGCAGAAGCAGAGGAATGGCCATTTCCATGTTGAAGCTCATTAGCTGTACCACCAGCGTGGAGCCGATGTTGGCGCCGAGCATCACCGCCAGGGCAGGGGCAAGGCTCAGCGTGCCGGCGGCGGTAAACGACGTCGCCATCATGCTCACCGCAGTGCTGCTTTGCAGTACGCCGGTAATGCCGATACCGGCGAGCAGAGCTGTCCAGCGGTTGGTGAGGTGGCGCCCCATCCAGTTGCGCAGCGGCGTGCCGAAGCCGCGCTGCAGCGCGGTTGAAATCATATGGCTGCCCCAGAGCAGCAAAGCGATGGCGCCAGCCAGGTTAATTAACAGAGTAGTTCCGGACATAATTAATTCCCCCTCTTCAGGGCGGGTGGTGTAACAAAACGCAGTAACCTGATCGAAAAACGATGTATGGCGCTGGCGAGGTTCAGTAAGGCTTTCGCATGTCGGTAGTTGATTTTCCCTCCGGCGAACCAGGCCAGGGCGTGGACGCGAAGGGTGCGGGTTATTTTCATTAAAAATAAGACAACCAGTGCGATGGTCTTATTTTTAATCAGGAAAATAATGGAATGTTGCTTTTCCATAATGCTTTCCAGCTTGTGTTACTTGCCTGAAAGATGCCGCCGAAGCGGCACCCTCAAACGGCAGACCAACCTCTGGCGAAAGAAGAAATGCCAGATGGCTCTTTTAAAAAAACAGGAAAATCAATTCGTTGATTTTCGACTGCTCACTACAAAGAGGGAAAAACCACGCTTTTTTCCTCTTTGTCTGCAATAAGATGCCGCCGAAGCGGCACCTTATTGCTGTTTTTAACGCAGCGTTAGTGCCACTGCTTGAAGCGACGCATGTAGAACGTCTTCATGCCCTGAGCCACACAGCAGTAGGCGAGCAGGGTAGCCACCAGCCACGGGAAGTACTGCCACGGCAGCGCCTGCAGCCCAACCAGCGGCCCGAGCGGAGAGAACGGCACGTAAATCCCAATCGCCATAATCAGCCCGGTCATCATCATCACCGGCCAGGCGGCGGTGCTCTGAATGAACGGAATTTTCTGGGTACGCAGCATGTGCACGACCAGCGTCTGCGACAGCAGGCCTTCGACGAACCAGCCGGACTGGAACAGGGTCTGCATGTGCTCGCTGTTGGCGCTGAACACAAACCACATCAGCGCGAAGGTGGTCATGTCAAAAATGGACGACGTCGGGCCAATCCAGACCATGAAGCGGCCGATGTTTTTGGCATCCCACTTACGCGGCTTGCTCAGGAACTCTTTATCCGTTTTGTCCCACGGCAGCGCGAGCTGGGAGATGTCGTACATCAGGTTTTGCAGCAGCAACTGGATCGCAAGCATCGGCAGGAACGGGATGAATGCACTGGCGACCAGCACCGAGAACACGTTGCCGAAGTTGGAGCTGGCGGTCATGTTCAGGTACTTCATGATGTTGCCAAAGGTCTCGCGGCCCTTGATCACGCCTTCTTCCAGCACCATCAGGCTCTTTTCCAGCAGAATGATGTCGGCGGACTCCTTGGCGATATCGGTGCCGCTGTCGACCGAGATACCTACGTCGGCATCGCGCAGGGCAGGAGCATCGTTAATCCCGTCCCCGAGGAAGCCTACGGTGTGGCCGTTGGCCTGCAGCGCTTTCAGCACGCGAGACTTCTGCAGCGGCGTCAGCTTGGCAAACACGGTGCGCTCTTCCACTAATTGCTGCAGAGACGCATCGCTCAGTTGCTCAATCTGCGGGCCGAGTACCGGCTCGCCTGGCTCCAGCCCGACCTGGCGGCAGATGCGGGTAGTGACAATGGCGTTATCGCCGGTCAGCACTTTTACCGCCACGCCAATGTCCATCAGGGCGGCGATAGCCGGGCCTGCGCTCTCCTTCGGTGGGTCGAGGAAGGTGAGGAACCCGCGGATGATCAGATCGTGCTCATCGTCGGTGCCGTACTGTTTTTTCGCCTCGGCTTTAGGGATGTCGCGAGTGGCCACCACGAGGACGCGGAAGCCGTCTTTGTTGTAGTCATTGGTCATTGCCAGCATGGCGTCACGACGCTGGTTGTCCAGCGCGACAACCTTGCCGTTCTCTTCCATATGGGTGGCAATGCTCAGCATCTCTTCCACGGCGCCTTTGCACACCAGCAGGTGATTGCTCTGGCTGTCCTTCACCACAATCGACAGGCGGCGGCGGACGAAGTCGAACGGCATCTCATCGACCTTGCTGTAGCCCTGTGGTTTGACGAAGTTTGGCTCATTGTCAGAGAAGTAAATGACGGCCTGGTCCATCAGGTTTTTGATACCGCTTTGGTGGTGGCTGTTGAGCCAGGCCAGCCCCAGCACGGACTCGTTTTTCTGGCCGTTGGTGCCAACGTGGTGCTCGAGGATTATTTTATCCTGCGTCAGTGTTCCGGTTTTGTCGGTGCACAGCACGTCCATTGCGCCCAGGTTCTGGATAGCGTTCAGACGCTTAACCACCACTTTGCGCTTCGCCATCGCCACCGCGCCTTTGGCGAGGTTGGCGCTGACGATCATCGGCAGCATTTCCGGCGTCAGGCCCACGGCCACCGCCAGGGCAAACAGCAGGGCATCCCACCATTCGCCTTTCAGCAGGCCGTTAATCAGGAACACCACCGGCACCATCACCAGCATAAAGCGGATCAGCAGCCAGCTGACGCTGTTCACGCCGCGGTCGAAGGCCGTTTGTGCCCGGCTCCCGACAATCGCTTTAGCCAGCGAGCCAAAGTATGTCCGTGGCCCGGTCGCGACCACCACAGCCTGCGCGGTACCGCTGACCACGTTGGTGCCCATAAAGCAGATGTTAGGGATATCCAGCAGGTTTTCGCTGTCGATCGCCTTATCGTGCGCAGACTTTTGCGCCACGTCGCCCAGGGTGTCGTATTTCTCAATCGGTAGCGCTTCACCGGTCAGCACGGCCTGGCTGATAAACAGGTCGCGAGACTCTATGAGGCGCACGTCTGCCGGGATCATATCCCCCGCATAGAGTTGCACGATGTCGCCCACGACCAGTTCACGCATCGGGATTTCACGCGGGGTTCCTTTTTGCCCCGCATGTTCGCGACGAACCACCGTGGCGGTAGTGCGAACCATCGCTTTCAGCGCCTCGGCAGACTTCGCCGAGCGGTGCTCCTGCCAGAAACGCACCAGGCCGCTGAGCGCCACCATGGTGCCGATGATAATCACCGTTGTCAGGTCGCCGTCTTCGCCTTGGCTGGTGGGCAGCCAGTAATCGGTAAAGAAGCTGATCCCGGCGAGAATACCGAGCACGTAGATAAACGGGTTATTAAATGCCATCAGCAGCTGAAGTAGCGCGTGAGGCGGTTTGTCATGGGCAACCTCATTCAGGCCATCCCGCTCCAGCCGTGCGCTGGCGTGGGCCTCCTGCAGCCCTTCCCGGGTGGTATTCAGGTTGACCAGGGTTTCTGCGATGCCATTTTTGGCTTCCTGGGCGGCACGCATAGACAGCGTGCTTTTTTTATTACGATTCTTGGTTTGTACAGTCATGGTGGTGCTCCTGTCGCCGGGCGGCAGCAGACTTTTTTACGGCGAACGCCAGATTTAAGGCGGCCGAAAATAGTCCGATGTCGCATGAGCGATCGGTTTTAAATTAATTTCGCACAGGGTTTCTCGCTATTTATTTATTAAAATAAATAGGTGAGAAATTTATATTTTCTTTTCTTTGGACGTGCTTATACCTGCTGATAAATATGCCGAAAGGCATCAGCGAATAAACAGGTGCCAACAGTGACGTAACTCAGCATGACGCACGAAAGCGGGCTGCGGCATAGCGCGCAGACACGCCAGGCGGCGTAACGGCTGAATCAGGCTACGAAGGGTCGACTTTGTGGGTCTTCGCTGTCAGAGAAGCTGCAGCGACGCTCCAGCTGGCCGGTGACAGGACTGACACGCCAGTTGGTGATGCGCTGATTCAACTCACTGATTTTCGAAGAGAAAATTGAGTTTGACTGTTTTTTACGTGCGGACAACACCCGATCGCGGGGCGGCCGGACACGCAGCGTTGATGTCACTGTTTTGACACCAGGAAAAAGGGTAGATTTGAAGTTCATAACACACCTCGGGACCGTGAAAACCCTGGTCGAGGTGGGACAACACGAGAGCATCAGGCTCCGGCGAGACACACCAAAACGAAGAAGTGATCACAATCGATTTCATGTTTACTTTCCCGAACCGCCATTAAGGCCATGTTCGGGCAGCTACTAAATTCAGTATCCATTAGTCTCTTATGTCAGGTTAGGAAAGGCCGCAACTTCGGCCCGTGAAATCTACCCATGGCTAATACTATTGTCAACCCGCGAGTGGAAATTAAATTTGTTCGTTTATATTTCAGTGAGGGAATATTGAGGGAGAGAATAAAGGGTATTTTCTATCTCTCTCCCTGAGTTGCGTTTTTTCTCTAAGCAAGAGACTGCCTCTTGGTTAAAAATACCGGGTTTTTTGTCGGTTCGGTAAAGGTTACGTTCAGTTTCAGTTCCCGCTCCCAGGCTTGTAAACGGCTCGGGGAATCATCGTCATTTCCTGATACCCGGTTCTCTCGTTTTTTACCCTCACCCTAACCCTCTCCCTGGAAGGGAGAGGGAACAGATTGCGTACTCCTGGAAGGGAGAGGGAACAGATTGCGTACTCCTGGAAGAGAGAGGGAACAGATTGCGTACTCCTGGAAGGGAGAGGGAACAGATTACGTACTCCAGGAAGGGAGAGAGAACAAATTGCGTACTCCTGGAAGGGAGAGAGAACAAATTGCGTACTCCAGGAAGGGAGAGGGAACAAATTGTGTGCGCCTGGAAGAGAGAGGGAACAGATTGCGTACTCCTGGAAGGGAGAGGGAACAGATTGCGTGCTCCTGGAAGGGAGAGGGAACAGATTGCGTACTCCAGGAAGGGAGAGGGAACAAATTGTGTGCGCCTGGAAGAGAGAGGGAACAGATAGCCTACTCTTCTGACCTGTTGTTTTCCCCTCTCCCCTTTGGGGAGAGGGCCAGGGTGAGGGGAAGATTTGTTCCTGGTACTTGTTTGGGAGAGAGCCGCCGCTCGCGATTAAGAACTTTCCTTAAGCTAAATCAAAACCTGCTGCCAAAGCCTATTTATGCCCCATAAGCTTTGATTTGAAACAAAATTTAACGCTTAAGACGGTTCATCTGCTACGTTAGTGTGATAAAAATCACATTAAGACGGCCGGGGATCTGCCGTCGACAACCCGTTTTTGTTCCAGTTGAAAAAGTTAGGTCGAACGTTATGGATGCGAAACCAACTCGCAGCCCCGGCGGCAAAATTGCGCTGTGGCTGTTTTATGCTTTTTGTTTGTACATCGTTTGGGCGATGATTCGCTATTTTTGGGTGGTCAGCGGGGTGACCAGCGGTGATTTGGGCACCTTTAGCGGAAAATTGCTTGGCGCATTAATGGGGCTGCTGGTACTCGGGTCCGTTGCGGCAGTGCTGGGCTGGGTAGCCTGGTATACCCGGCCGCGTGCGTATCCCGTTCGAGCCAGAGAAAACCGACTGCGTTAGAGCCAGATTTCCCAATGAGCCACCTGCATTTGAGTGGCTCAGGATGTATCCCTTCCTGTTTGACACTTTTCGTTGGTCTGCCGCCGTATTTATCTCATTCTCTTCCCTGACAGCATTAAATTTTTCGATACGCCTCAGATTATTTTTCCCTCATTAAAAGGAGGGTTTTTGTATTTATATAACTGTGCGTAAAGTCACGTTTGTTATTTTTCGAACTGTCTACACTGCGGAAAGATTTATGGGAGAAACCATGCACGCTTATATTGTTCGAATCATAACGCTGAGCCGCTTTATGTTGCTGATGTTTGGCAGCAAGGCACGCGTTTGGTTGAATAACAGCTGCTGGTTAAATACCGTGAGCGAACTGGAAAAAGACGACTCAGTTTATTCTGATTCACTGGATAATGCCTGCACCGTTAATTGGTCCCGGCTCTGGTGCCGCGCCGGAGATCTCTATCATTCACTTCGCTATCCCTATTCTCCGTCATTAAGAACGGGGCATACCGTTGCGCGTCCGCGCCGTCTGGCCGTTCGCAAACGCTATGAGCTTTCGTTCCTGTGCCGTATTTCCAGCCTGCATCAGTTGATGATGTGTCTCCACGCGGGCGGTGATGCCGGAGACGCCGCGATGCTGGCCCTTGTTCGTCCCCAAAGCACAATGCGCTTTTCAGCCATTGTGCTTTTTTTATTGCCTCTCTTCAGCCAGATAAGGAGTTGTTATGTATATCGTTTGTGTTGCAGCTTGCCCTACGGGCGTCGCCCATACCTATATGGCTGCGGAGGCGCTGGCCCTGGTTGGTCAGCGGCGCGGTCATGAGGTGAAAGTCGAAACTCAGGGCAGCATGGGGGTCGAAAACGAAATTACCGCCGACGACCTTGCCCGGGCCGACGCGGTTATTCTTGCCGCTGATGTGGCAATTACCGGCCAGGAACGTTTTGACGGCATGATGAAACTGGAATGCAGCGTGGCCGATCCTATCAAGTTTGGCGAGGCGGTGTTTGAGGCGATAGAGACGGAGATAGCAAATGGCTAAATTCAAGGCGGAGACGGGGATATCCCCCGGCAAAGAGGTCAAAAATGCCATTATGACCGGGGTGTCATGGATGCTGCCGTTTGTCATTGCCGGGGCGGTGATCATGGGTATCGCGCGCATCGGCGCTTCGCTCTATGGCATTGATAATATATGGGATGCCAGCCATGCCCAGGCGGCGAGCATCATTGTGCAGATGCTGCATAAATTTGACGGGTTTGGCGGCCTGGCGCTGTCGCTGATGCTGCCGGTCGTCGCCGGGTATATCAGCTTTGCCATTGCCAATAAACCTGGCCTGGCGCCGGGGATGGTGGGTGGCCTGCTGGCCAGCAGCCTTGGGACAGGATTTCTTGGGGCGCTTGCCGCCGGTTTTGTCGCGGGCTACATCGTTCGGGCGCTGGCAGCCTGGATCAAACTGCCTGCGGCACTGGCCTCTGCCGGGCCTATTTTTATTCTGCCCGTCGGCGGCACGCTGCTGACCTGCATGGTGATGGCGTTTATTATTGGTGGCCCACTGGCGGCGCTGAACCACGGGATGGAAACCTGGCTGCTGGCGATGTCCGGGACGAACAAAATCATTCTCGCCGCGGTCGTGGGCGGGATGGTGGGCTTTGACCTGGGCGGCCCGGTGAACAAGGCGGCGGTCACCACCGCGATGGCGCTGCTGGCCTCGGGAATTTACGACCCCAATACCGCCGCGCAGGTGGCGATTATCGTCCCGCCGATTGGTCTTGGCATTGCGACGCTTATCTGGGCTAAACGCTTCCCGATTTCGCTGCGTGAAGCGGGGAAGGCCTCGACGCTGATGGGTCTGATTGGCGTGTCTGAAGGCGCTATTCCCTTCGCGCTGGCAAACCCCAAAATTATCATTATCAACGTGGCGGGCTCGGCTACCGGGGCCGCGCTGGCGGTTGGGCTGGGGGCGGTAAACCATGCGCCGATTTCAGGTTTTTACGGCTGGCTGGCGGTGGATAAATGGCCCATCTATGTGCTGTCTATTGCCGTCGGCGCGGGGATCATTGCCGTAGGATCGTTATTAGTGTTTCGCGGTGAAAGCGTCGTTGAAAATAAACCTTCGGCGGCCGTGCCTAAATTTAAAGTGGGCCGTTAGCGATCGGCTAATTTATTTCAGGCTGTCTGGCGTGTGTATTTTGCGGTATTTCATGCCGGGGACGGTTACGCCGTTAATTCACAGTTTCAGCCTTCAATAAGGTGACGTTATGAAGATTGTGCATTTGATTCAGCACACGCACTGGGACAGAGAGTGGTATTTCACCGAGAACGATTCAAAGGTCGTGCTTTATTATTTTATGCTGGATTTAATCACCCGGCTGGAGCAGGACGAAGCGCTGGGGCCGTTTATTTTAGATGGTCAAACGGTGATGCTGGAGGATTTTTTACAGGTGGCACCAGAGCACCAATCGCGCCTGCAAAAATTGATTACCGAGGGGCGCGTACTGATTGGCCCATGGTACACGCAAAGCGACTTTCTGGTGGTGGGGGCAGAGTCAATTACCCGCAATTTGCTGCTTGGGCTGGCGGACTGTAAAGCCTGGGGGAGCTATATGCCGGTCGGCTATGTGCCTGACTCTTTCGGGCAAAGCGCGCAACTGCCGATGTTTTTAAGCGAGTTTGCCATCGACAGCGCGGTGCTCTGGCGCGGGTGGTGTGAGCATGACGTCCCGACCAGTGAATTTTGCTGGCAGGCGCAGGGCGGGCAGCAGGTGCTTGCCGCCGTGCTGCCCTGGGGTTACGGCTGCGCAAAGTGGCTACCAACGGCTGCGCTGGAACTGGCTGAAAAATTACCGCCGATTCTGGAAAAACAGGCTCGGTTTTCTGCCACAAATCATCTTTTGCTCCCCAATGGGAACGATCAATCGCCCTTCGAATATGCGGTGCCCGGCGCGCTGGAAAAGTTGAATGCCATCCAGAGTGAATACTCTTTCAGGCGCAGCAGCTTCAGTGATTTCTTCGCCGCGCTGCGCGATGATCAACACACTTTGCCTGTCTGGCGCGGCGAGCTGCTCAGCCCCAAATACATGCGTATCCATCGCGGGATTTTCTCAACCCGGGCGGATATTAAGCAGCTCAATGCCTCGCTGGAACAGTTTGTCAGCCAGACGCTGGAACCCTTACTGGCGCTGAACTGGCGGCTGGGGCTGCCTTATCCGCAGCAGACGGTGGAGCAGATCTGGCGGGATGCCATGCAATCTCACGCCCACGACAGCATCGGCGGCTGCAATTCAGACCGGGTGAACCAGATGGTGAAGGGGCGTTTACTGTCCGGCAAAGAGAGTGCCGCCCAGTTATTTGATCTGAATATGAAAATGTTGGCGGAAGGGATCGAGGCGAGCCAGCACGGGAAAAAAATCGTGGTCTTTAACCCGCTGCCTGCGCAGCGAGATACCCAGGTTAGCCTCACGCTGTATACGCCGGAAGAGGATTTTCGCATCGTGGATAGCGGGGGTAATCCTTGCCGCTGGCAGATGCTGCACGAAGAGCCGCAGGATATGTCGCTGGTTGTGCAGGAGCTTTCCAACAGCACGACAACCACCTGGTTCCGTAAATGCCATATTTTGCTGGAGGCGCGGGCGCTGCCCGCCTGTGGCTATAAAACCTTTTACCTGCAGGAAGGGGAAGCCGCTGGGTTTAAGACCCCTGCCAGGGAGAGCGATTGCCTGGAGAACGCCTGGCTGCGGCTGGAGAACAACGCCGGAGAGCTTACGCTGACCGATAAGCGAACCGGCGAGGTATACCCGCACATTCTGCGGCTGGTCGACGGCGAAGACGCAGGGGACAACTATAACTACTCCCCGCCGGCGGTTGACTGGAAGATTGGCAGTGAAGGCTGCCTGCAGCGGGCCATTCTTACTCGCGGCGTACTTAAAGACAGCCTGCAGCTCAGGCTACAAATCCCTGCACCGGCGGATGCAGATTCACGCCGTGCAAGGCGGCTTGATGCGCGGCTTGACGCGGTGATGACGCTCTCCCTGCCGCACGACAGCGCCTGGCTGGATGTTGAGCTTGAAGTGAACAACACGCTGCGCGATCACCGTTTGCAGGTTGAGCTGCCGACCGGCGTGCATCAGGCCACCCATTTTGCCGATCAGCCTTTTGGCCTGATCGAACGTGAAAATATTCCTCGCACGCTCGCGGTCTGGCAGCAGGAAAACTGGACGGAAGCACCCGCCTCGCTGTGGCCGATGCAAAGTCTGGTGATGATGCATCACGCGCAGCGTGGTCTTGGGGTAGTAACTGCCGGGATGCGGGAATACGAAATTCCCGTCGGGCAGCCGGACACGCTGGCTATTACCCTGTTCCGCAGCGTGGGTTGGCTGGGGCGCCCCGCGCTGGAATGGCGGCCCGGCAGGGCATCGGGCATGGTGCTGCCTTCGCCTGATTCACAAATTCCCGGTCGTCACGCGTTCCACTTTGCCGTGATGCCGATGGACAACGGGCAAAGCCCGGCCTTCTGGCAGACGGTGGAGCAGTGGCGCTCGCCGGCTGCTGGCTACCTGGATTCTGGCTGGTCGCGTTTTCGCACCAATCCTCACGGGAAAGCCTTTCCGTCGTACTTCAGCGTATTGAGCTGGGAGAGCGGCCTGCATTTCAGCACCCTGAAAAAAGCGCAAAACGAAGAGGCGCTGGTGCTCAGGGGCTGGAACCCAGGCCTGACCGTGCAGGAAAACCTTCCCCCGAAAACCAGCGGTACGCCGCAGCAGGTCACGCTGGCGGAAATACCGGCCACGCCAACGAGCTCGGTCGAAGCAGGCACTCCGGTTTCCTGGCTAATTCGCTCATTTGAATAAGGGGCTATCCACATGCAGACATTGTTATTTCGTTGCCCGCTCGTGAACGGGCTTCACGCCAGGCCGGCCAGCGCGCTTGAGCGGCAGGCCTCACGCTTTATTTCCTCGGTTACGCTGGTAAACCAGACTAAATCACGCCGGGGCGACGCAAAGCGCGTTCTGGCCCTGGTGGGCGCGGATGTTGCCCGGGACGACGAGTGTCAGTTGCTGATAGAGGGCCCTGACGAGCAGGCGGCCCGGCAGGCGCTCGGCCATTTTATTGAGCATGAATTCGCGCAGAGTGACACGCCGCTGGCGGTCTCCGTGGAAGAAGATCGGCCGCTGCCGGTGTTTCTTTCCCGAAGTGGATCCCCCGTCTGGCAAGGGAAGGGCGTGAGCCCCGGGGCTGCGCTGGCAAAGGCCGTCTTTTTTGCCCAGGTCGATCTCCACGCGCTGGCGTGGCGCTACGATGAGGAATCTTCTTCCATTCAGCAACAGCATCTGACCGCCGCCCTGCGGGCAGCGCGACAGCATTTACGGGAAGATATCCGCCATCAAGCGGACGAGGCGGCGCAGATCCTGGAGGCGCAAAGTCAGCTCCTGGAGGATGAAACCGTTGAGGAGTGCCTGCTCCACGGGGGAGATGCCCGCAATGCGCTGGCCGCGCTCGCTAAAGCGGTGGACTTACTGCGTGAGCCCTTCCGGCAAAGCGGCAGTGAATACTTGCGTCAGCGGGAGCTGGATGTTTTTGATTTGGGCCTGCGGGTTGCGGCCGAACTGACCGGTGACCCGCGGCTGGGGCTGCCGCAACTGGATGAAGCCGCGCTGGTCATTGGCGATGACGTACTAACGCCAGGTCAGCTATTACTGCTGCGCGGACCATTCCTGCGGGGCATTGTGATGCCGACGGGCGGCGAAACATCCCATACCGCTATACTCGCTCGGGTATTTTCGACGCCGTTATTATGCCTGGACTCGACGAAACCGCTTTTTGCCGCTGGGGCAGGGCAGTACTTGCTTGGCGCCGGGCACGGTTTTGTGCTGGCGGCACCTGATGGCGTGGCGCATCGCTGGTACGAGCTGGAGTGCAAAAAACTCACTGCTGTGGTCACCAACGAAGATGAGGGCATGGTCAGCCCTGCGCTGGTGTTTATGGATGAAAAACTTCGTGATAAGCACGAGGTGATTAAACGGCTGACGGATAATCTTGAGGTTCAGCGGCGGGCGGCCTCCGCGACGCTTGCCGAGCAGGCTATCTGGCAGCGTGAGGCGGTCTTTACCACCGCGCTGGGCTTTTCCATTGCCATTCCACACTGCAAGTCTGCCGCGATCTCCCGCAGCAGTATTTCTGTCCTGCGGCTGGCAGACCCGCTGGACTGGGGAGATGACGTGGAGGTACAACTGGTGATTATGCTGACGCTCAGCGACCAGGAGCAGGCGCAGCATATGCGGATTTTCTCAGTTTTAGCCCGGCAGCTGATGCATGAATCCTTCCGCGAGAAGTTGCTGAGCGCGGCGACGGCACAAAGCGTGGCGGATGTGCTCCGCGAGCAGGTCATAATATTGTCATAAATCTGGTTATACTCAGACTGGCGCTTTTCACGAGAACGGGAGTACGTGTATGCCGATTGCCCGCTGGCAGCAGCAGTTTGAGCAGTATCTGATTGAGAACTGGGCGCAGGATGACAAAGCCCATGACGTGGCGCATTTCCGGCGCGTATGGAAAACCGCCCAGCATATTATGGAAGGGACGGAGGCGGACAGGCTGGTGGTGCTGACCGCCTGCTATTTCCACGACATTGTTAACTTGCCAAAGAACCACCCGGAGCGCCACCTGGCCTCCACAAAGGCCGCGCAGGAAACGCTGCGCATTCTTGAAACGCATTTCCCGGATTTCCCCCGCGAGCGGTATGACGACGTAGCCCATGCGGTGCGGGCCCATAGTTTTAGCGCGGCTATCGCGCCGCAGACGCTGGAAGCCAAAGTGGTGCAGGATGCGGACAGGCTGGAGTCGCTGGGGGCGATAGGCCTGGCGCGGGTGTTTTATGTGTCCGGCGCGCTGGGGCGCCCGTTGTTCGACAGCGACGATCCGCTCGCCGAGCGCCGGGAACTGGACGACACCTTGTATTCGGTGGACCATTTCCAGAAAAAGCTCCTGCGCCTGCCGGAGTCAATGCAAACCGAAGCCGGGCGTGCGCTGGCGCGGCACAATGCGGATTTTCTCGTCGGCTATATGGCAAAACTGTGCGCCGAGCTGAAAGGCGACTATCTGCAGGTGGACGAACGGGTTCTGCAGCGTTTTAAATCACAGGCTTAAACCTTCCGGCCCGCGTTTGTGCGGGCTGTTTCCATTCTTTCTGGGTCAAATCGGTGATACAGTTTCACTCCCTTTTCCCATTTTTGGTTCACGATGAACGATCTTGACGCGATAGCAGAACACCTCTCCCTTCAGGCGCAGCGCCACAAACAAACTCAGCAAGAAGAAGATCATGCGCTGGTCAGCCGCTTACTGGAAATCTACGATCAAAAAACCGTTGCCCTGCGCCTGCGCCAGGTCGGGGGCGACTGGACGCGTGAGTCCCTGAACCGCTGGTATAACGGCAAGTCTGCTCCCCGCGGTTTAACCGACGTGGAAGTGCAGATGCTGCAAAGTATGCTGCCGTCGCCGCCGGCGCATCATGGCCGCTATGCTTTTCGCTTTATTGACCTGTTTGCCGGGATAGGTGGGATCCGCAGCGGATTTGAGGCGATTGGCGGGCAGTGTGTGTTTACCAGCGAATGGAACAAGTACGCGGTGAGGACGTATAAAGCAAACTGGTACTGTGACCCGGCACAACACCAGTTCAATGAAGATATTCGCGACGTGACGCTCAGCAACCGTGGCGACGTCACGGACGAACAGGCGACGGCCCATATTCAGGCCACGCTGCCGGATCATGATGTGTTGCTGGCCGGTTTCCCCTGCCAGCCATTTTCTCTGGCCGGCGTCTCGAAGAAAAACGCCCTCGGGCGCGCGCACGGTTTTGCCTGTGAAACGCAGGGCACATTGTTCTTCGATGTGGCGCGGATCATTGCCGCCAAGCGTCCCCCGGTTTTTGTGCTGGAGAACGTTAAAAACCTGAAGAGCCACGATAAAGGCAATACGTTCCGTATTATCATGCAGACGCTGGACGAGCTGGGTTACGACGTGGCCGATGCCGCGGTTTCCGGGCGGGACGATCCGAAAATTGTCGACGGTAAAAATTTCCTGCCGCAGCACCGCGAACGCATCGTGCTGGTGGGTACGCGTCGTGACCTGAACCTGGATCCCGCCGTAACGCTAACGACGCTCAGTCATTTCTATCCGACTCGCCGCCCGACCTTTGGCGAGCTGCTGGATGAAGATGTCGATGCAAAATATGTACTGACTCCTACGCTGTGGAAATACCTCTATAACTACGCGAAGAAGCACCAGGCTAAGGGCAATTGCTTTGGTTACGGACTGGTTGACCCAACCAACCCGGCCAGCGTGGCCAGAACGCTGTCGGCCCGTTATTTTAAGGATGGGGCGGAAATCCTGGTCGATCGCGGCTGGGACAAGGCGTTGGGCGAGGCTGATTTTAACCATCCTGATAACCAGCAGAACAGGCCGCGACGCCTGACGCCGCGGGAATGCGCCAGGCTGATGGGCTTTGAAGCTCCGAAAGGGAAAGCGTTCCGTATTCCGGTGTCAGACACTCAGGCTTATCGCCAGTTCGGTAACTCCGTGGTCGTGCCTGCGTTTGCCGCGGTGGCAAAGCTGCTGGAGCCGGTGATTAAACAAGCGGTGAAAAAGCGCTAAGCGGAGAAGTTATGGCGGACGTACACAGCAAAGCAATACGCAGTAAAAACATGCGAGCGATTGCCACGCGCGACACCGCCATTGAAAAACGCCTTGCCGGGCTGCTGGCAGAGTGCGGGTTTAGCTTTCGCGTGCAGGATGCCGCACTGCCCGGTAAGCCCGACTTTGTGGTGGCCGAGTACCGCTGCGTGATCTTTACCCACGGCTGTTTCTGGCATCATCACGACTGTTATCTGTTTAAAGTCCCGGCCACGCGAACCGACTTTTGGCTGGAAAAGATAGGGCGCAACGTTGTGCGGGATAAGCGAGATACGTCGCTTTTGCTGGCACAGGGCTGGCGGGTGCTGGTGGTTTGGGAATGCGCGCTGCGTGGCCGTGAGAAAATGCCCGACCGGGCGCTGTGTGAACGTTTAGAAGAGTGGATTTGCAGCGGCGGGCATAGCGCGGAAATCAACGTGACCGGGATCCATCAACGAAACGACAGCGGCCAGCAGACGCTGGCCGCAGAGTAGCTATTTTTCCATTTCACAAGTCTCGATAACCGGTTTAGCGGGGAACAAATATTTACCCAGGGTGACCAGCACCACGGCAAAAATAATGATCCCCAGCGCCAGCCATTCAGTCCCCGAAAGGTTTTCACCGGCAAAGGTGGTGCCCAGCAGTACGGCCACAACCGGGTTGACGTAGGCATAGCTGGTGGCCACCGCCGGGGAGACATTACGAATCAGGTACATATAGGCACTGATGGAAATCATGGAGCCAAACAGCGCGAGGTAGCCCAGCGCCAGCCAGCCGGAGGTGTCCGGCATCGTTGTCAGCCGCTCGCCGGTAAGCGCCGCGAGGCTGAGGGCGACAATTCCCGCCGCCAGCATTTCAACCGCGCCGGCCATCATACCTTCGGGCAATTCAATGCGCGACCCGTAAACCGAGCCAAACGCCCAGCTCAGGGAGCCAATCAGAATTAAAACAGCGCCGGAAGGGTTGCCGCTGAGATTGCCGCCGCTGTTCAGCAACACAATGCCCGCGAGGCCGATGGCTATCCCGAGCCACTCCAGCTTTCGCGTTTTAATGCCAAACAGGCGGCTAAAGCAGAGGGTAAACAGTGGCACGGTAGCGACCATGACGGCGGCAATGCCGGAAGGCACATGCTGATGTTCCGCCACCGTAACGCAGCCGTTGCCCACGGCCAACAGCAGCACGCCGATAAGGGCGGCGTTAAGCGTCGGGCGAAGTTTTGGCAGCTTGTGGCCGCGAAGCAGCAGGATGCCCATCAGCAGCGAGCCTGCCAGCATAAAGCGCGTCCCGGCGAGGATAAACGGCGGCCAGGTTTTCACCCCGATAGCCAGCGCTAAATAGGTTGAACCCCAGATAATGTACAACGCAAACAGCGCCGCTATCAGCGGCACTAATTGACCAGAACGAGCTCGCATAATCCCTCACCAGACATCAATTTCAGGCCGACAGTTAACGCCAAAAGTCTGCGGATAGCGAGCATTATACTTGTTGATATAATGTTAATTTTTATTGACAAGGACGGCGATTTTTCGCGGCGAGATTTTTGCTTCATACTCTTGGGTAACGACATCAATAAGGACAGATATTTTGGCTGGAAGTAGCTTACTCACATTGCTCGACGACATCGCCACGCTGCTGGACGACATTTCCGTTATGGGCAAACTCGCGGCAAAAAAAACCGCTGGCGTGCTGGGGGATGATCTCTCATTGAATGCTCAGCAGGTTTCTGGCCTGCGTGCGAATCGGGAACTGCCCGTTGTCTGGAGCGTGGCAAAAGGATCTTTTCTCAATAAGCTGATTCTGGTGCCGCTGGCGCTGGTTATCAGCGCGTTTGCGCCGTGGGCAATCACGCCGCTGCTGATGGTGGGCGGGGCGTTTTTGTGTTTTGAAGGCGTCGAAAAAGTGCTGCATAGCGTAAAGGCGAGCAGGCACAAAGAAAGCGCGGAGGAAAAACAGGCGAGGCTGGAGGCCATAGCCGCTCAGGATCCACTGGCCTTCGAAAAAGATAAGGTGAAAGGGGCGGTGCGTACCGATTTTATTCTTTCGGCGGAGATAGTCGCCATCACGCTCGGCATTGTGGCGGAGGCGCCGTTGTTAAACCAAGTGTTAATCCTGGCCGGCATAGCCATTCTGGTGACCATTGGCGTGTACGGGCTGGTTGGGATGATCGTGAAAATTGACGATTTGGGATACTGGCTGGCGGATAAACGCGCGGCGCTGGCTAAGGCGGTGGGAAAAGGGCTGCTGATCCTGGCGCCGTGGCTCATGAAAGCGCTTACGGTTGTCGGGACGCTGGCGATGTTCCTTGTCGGTGGCGGTATTTTGGTGCACGGCGTGCCGGTGCTTCACCACGGCATTGAGCAATGGGTGGGACAATATGGCGGCGCGGTTGCGCTTATCGGGCCAACGCTTGCCAATCTGGTGCTCGGCTTTATTGCCGGTGGAATTGTGCTGTTGGTTGTTAACGGCATAAATCACCTCCGGGGCAGCGCTTCGCATTAAGGCTGGAAAGAAAATTGTGCCTTTGGCCAGGAAAAAACGCTGACCATTGACTATAACTTTAGAGGTTTTCACCCCTAATGCCGGAGGCGGCTATGGTTTATGTGGTCAGCGATGAAGTCCGGCGTAAAAACGGTGGTCCCCGCATGATTGTCACGGGTTATTCCAGTGGCATGGTGGAGTGCCGTTGGTACGACGGGTACGGTGTAAAGCGTGAGGCGTTCCGTGAGGATGACCTTGCGCCAGTTGAAATCAGAGAGCATCAGCAGGTGTGAAGCCTTTGGTTTTTTCTAACGAAACCCGGCTTTGCCGGGTTTTTTTATGCCGCCGTGCTGTGGGCCAGCTTCGACAAAGCGCCGTCGCGGTGGCAAAATTAGCAAAGACTTCATTCTTCCAGGGGTTTTCGGAAGGAACTGATAACCGCGGCCCGGGTCGCCCGCCAGGGAGAATCCCCTTGATCGGTAATGCATTTGAACGGTTTTTAAGCCGTTATAAACGACCGCAGCGGGTGGTAAACCTCTGTTTTATCGTCGTGTTTCTTTGCTCAACGCTGCTTACCTGGCGTGAAGTGGCGGTGCTGGAATCGGCCTACATTTCTAATCAGCGAAACAGTCTCGATAACATCGCCACCGCGCTGGACCGGCAGCTGCAGCACAGCATTGATAACCTGCTGTTTTACCGCAACACCATGCATTATGCGCTACAGTCGCCTATTTCTACTGATATTTCCCGTCAGGCGCTGGCGGATTTCTCCGTACAGCGAACGCAGCCTTACTGGCAATTGCGGCTGGATCTGAATCGCGGCATGCCGATTAATGGCGTTTCCGACGAGTTTGTCAGCCACGGTCACGTACTCGACCGGGATGAATCCTGGCTTTACCCTGAGCTGGAAGCGGCGCTGGAATTCAGCTACATCATGCAGCTTGCCGACGATAAGCGCGACCTGCAAAGGCGTGTGTTTTATGCCTCTCGAGCAGGATTCTTCCTTTCCAGTACGCCGCCGGAAAACGATCCGACCATCGTTTCGCTCTATTACCGCCTGATTGCCCAGCCCTATTTTGGCGCCCAGTCCCCGGAAAATAACCCGGGACGAGGTCTTCAGTGGACGCATACCTATAACCCGAGCAGCTTAAATGGCCAGATCATTACTGCCTCCGTGCCGCTGGATCTGAATCAGCGCTGGTACGGCGTGCTGGCGATGGATTTTCCTGTCAGCGGCATGCATGAATTTCTTCAGGGGCTTTCCCACGATCGTTATGAAGGCACGGTGATGCTGTTTGACAGGCAATTTTCGCTCATTGCAACCGCGGCTAACAGCCTGCCGCTGTCGCCGGTCTTTAACGCCAAACAGCAGGCGGAAATTGCCCGCTCCATGGAAAGCGGAGAAGAGGGCGAACTGCGAATGGACAGCCGCTTTGTGACGTGGGCGAAACTGATGAACTTTGACGGCGTGTTGATCAAAGTTCATACCCTGAGCGAGGGCGTACAGGGGGAATTTGGCCGGATAAGCATTGTGCTGACGGTGCTCTGGCTGCTCTTTACGCTGATGTTGTTCATCTCCTGGCGCATCATCCGGCGGCTGGTCAGCAATATGCTGACGCTGCAGCAGACGCTAAGCTGGCGCGCAAATTACGATACCCTGACCCGACTCTATAATCGTGGGGCCTTCTTCGATATCGCCCACGGCCTGGCGCAGGACTGCCAGCGCGAAGATAAACCTTTCTCTGTTATTCAGATGGATCTCGATTTCTTTAAAGGCATTAACGATCGTTTCGGGCATCACGCTGGCGATAAAGTGCTCTCCCACGCGGCAGCGCTGCTTGCCTCCTCCCTTCGGGAAGGGGATGTGGCAGGGCGCGTGGGTGGGGAAGAGTTCTGCGTGCTGTTGCCCGGCACCAGGCTTCCGGAAGCGGCGGCAATAGCCGAGCGAATCCGGCTCCGCATCAATACTAAAGAGCTGTTTTTACAGGCCGGGCAGACCCTAAAAATCAGCGCTTCGTTCGGGGTTAGCTGCGCGCACGAGCGGCATGATTATGATTTTGAGCATCTGCAGTCCATCGCTGACCGTCGGTTGTATAAGGCGAAACAGCATGGCCGCAATCAGGTTTGCATGCAGGACTGAGTCATCCGACGGGTATGGCCGCTATATCATATAAGCATTGTTGATGTTTTGGCCGGGTTGTTGATGGGCGCTATTGCTAAAGACTGCGTAATGTTTTGCCGAGTGTTTGGCGAGGCTGGTGCGGATTTATTTTATATTCGCCCCTGCACGGCATATGAAAACAGGTGATTCAATTTAGGATAAATCTTAATTTTTTCAGTGCTTAAATCCCCTTTTTATACGGGGCTCAGGTTTAAAAAAACGATTTAACAAGGCATTGGAATCAAATTCCCGGCGTCAATAGGTCTGCCGTCAGGCATTCTTGAAAAGAATATATCCTTGTATTCAATAAAATTTAAGGTAATGTGGTCAACACATCAGATTTCCTGATGTAACGAATTTCAAGTGCTTCTTGCTTCAGCAAGTTTTCATCCCGGCTCCCCGGCCGGGATGCTTTTCTTAGCGGTTAATTTCATTCACGCTGAAATCCCGAATATCCAGTTCAAAAGCATCCGCCAGTTCCTTGTAGCTATGCCACTCTCGGCCATCCACGCTCACTCGCTGCGGATGTTCATCGCTGTTGGCGTGGCGGATATCGCTTTCGCTAATTTCATTGATCGCGGCAAGCAGTGCGTCAACATCAACTTCCGTTGTTTGATGCGCCGCGCTGCCGCTGATTTTCACGGTCTTCATCACTTTGCCCTCGCTGACTACCACCCTTAAGTATAGTCGTTTCAGATAATGCGCCAGTCTGCCCGGAGTAAGGGCGCTCAGGGGGTTTTTGATCTACAATGGCAAGCAATATCTTTGGAGGAAATAACCATGAAAATCAATGATCGGGTGACCGTGAAGACCGATGGCGGCCCGCGACGTTCGGGCGTAGTTCTGGCGGTAGAGCCGTTTAACGAGGGGACGATGTATCTCGTCTCGCTGGAGGATTATCCGCTGGGGATCTGGTTCTTTAATGAGTCCGGTCACCCGGACGGGATTTTTGTCGAGAGCGAAGAGTAGGCTTTTGAGGCTGAGACTTGCTCTGGACAGTCCCCTCTCCTGTTTGGGGAGAGGGGCAATCTTCTACACCACGCTTGGTACGATAATCGCCGCAAAAATCAGCGTGATCGCCGAATACTTCATCGCGTAATACACCTTCCGATTGCGTTTCTTCAGATTTTGCCCGCTGTCGCGCAGCGCGTGAACGTACTTAAATACGCGGTTCAGGGCGCCGGTACGGTCGCTGTCGCTGTTTGGCGAGCTGGCGGCAGACATCAGGGTGGTGCCTACCCAATGGTTCACGGCCTGCGCCCAGCGCCATTTCATCGGCCGCTCAATATCGCAGAACAGAATGATTCGGGTCTGTTCGCTCTTATTTTCGGCCCAGTGCACATAGGTTTCATCAAAAATAACCGCCTCGCCGTCACGCCAGCTATGGCGTTGCCGATCGACCTCAATAAAGCAACGATCGTCGTTTGGCGTGGCCAGGCCCAGGTGGTAGCGCACCGATCCGGCATAGGGATCGCGGTGCTTACCCAGGTAAGCGCCCGCCGGTAGTTCGGCAAACATTGCCGCTTTCACGGATGGGATCTCACTGACCAGCTTTGTCGTGACCGGACAAAGCTCGTGCGCGGAAGGGTGCGCATCGCTATACCACTTAAGATAAAAGCGTTTCCATCCACGCTTAAAGAAGGTGTTAAAACCGGCATCGTTGTGGCTTTCTGCCGCTTTGATATGACCCTGCAGACGCAGCGCTTCTTCACGAATGACTTCCCAGTTATCCGTCAGCTTTTGTAGTTCCGGGAAGTCACTGGTCGGGAAATAAGGCTGTTCAGGCGGCAGGCGCGAGAAACGCGTCATGAACATATTGACCGGAGCCATAAAGGTCGAGTGGTCAAAAAGCTGGCGTGAAAACTTTTGTTTTTCGACGCCGCGGGAGTGGGCGTAGAAGACGCTGATAATGAAAATGCCAAGAATAATAACGGCTACCATAGCGACAAATCTCTCCATGTATACTGGTAGGGCGTAAGTCTAGAGAGATTTTTCTGTTTTTTTTGGCAAGTGTTGCTGTTTTGTTACCGAAGAGTATGTCGTTTAACTTGTATTTAATCTCTGACGGGCGTCAGAGATTAAATACTGCGGCCATAGCGGCGTAGGGATGCAGCGTAAGTAAGCTACCGGAGGTTAACAAAAATACCGTTGGTGACGTTGTCGGTGAGGCGGACTACATGATATATCACCTGCTTGTTGTGGGTCTTGATTTTGCGTTTAATATTCCCTTTATGCGACGAAACGGTTTTTGCCTTGATGTTCATTTGATCGGAAATTTGAATCGTTCCCTGTCCTGACATCCACATTTTTAGCATGCTGGACTCTGTGCGACTAAGAGAAAGTGTCGGCAAATTAATATGTCCAATACATTGTGCATTTTTTGCTAAGTATTCCGCTAAAATATCGTCTAACGATTCTGGTTTGATGGATTTCGAACTGATCAGCAAGTTTTCCCTGACCAGAAGATATTCATCAAAGTGAATATTAGCAATCGCCATAAAGACTAAAAATAGCGTCCCTGGATGTTGATTAATGATCTGCTTAATTCGTTGGCTACTGTCCGGATCGTGAATAAAACAGTCTTCATTTATAAACACCACGCTGGGCGTCTGCGACTGGCATGCCTGTGCCAGCTGTTCTACCGTTTCTACATCTGTAATATGCCGTTTTCTAACCCCGCGGCTGGCTAAGTAGCCGACAAGCCCCAGCCGGGTATAGCTGCATAAGTCCATAATAATCGTTGACATAGCAAACCCTCACTAAGCGCGTTATACCCGTAATAATCAGGAGCGCAGATTGAAAGCTGTACTGGTATGGCCGTGAGTGACAATGTCAGTCCCAGGGGCAAAGCCAGTCCGCCGCATTTTCCGCAGTTCTAATTATTTATGGGTAACCATTATTAATAATTTAAAAGGCGAAATCACTATCCCGGAAAGTTGCCTATAATTTGCCAGGAATGTTCTTAAAGTAAAGTGAATGTTGCGTATTGTGAGCAAGGTAAAAACTTATATTCCGCGCCAGATATATCGTGGCGGATGTTATTAACATTTTTTTTTAGGAATATCCTCAGAGAGACAGCATAAAAAATATGGATATTAATTTGCCGGGATTTCGCTGACTATATCCGCGAGGAGATCAAAAATCTCGCCGAATAAATGCTCGGTAAAAGGGGCGATAAGCGGCATCATCACCATAAAAATGAGCATGCCGATAGACAGGGTGACCGGGAAACCGATAACAAATACTGATAGCTGCGGAGCCATGCGGTTTAACAGACCCAGCGCGATGTTAAGCGTCAGTAACAAAGTGATTAACGGCAGCGCCAGCATCAGGCCATTAAGAAAGATCAGTCCACCCGCTCGGGTCAGAGCCATAAAGGCGTTGCTGTTGATCGGGTCGCCCCCGATGGGCAAAGTATGAAAAGTATCAACCAGCATCGAAATCAGCCATAAATGGCCGTTAAAGGTGAGAAACAGCAGCATGGCCAGAATATCAAGGAAGCGCGCCAGCACCGGCATATTGAGGCGGCTACCGGGGTCGAAGAAGGTCGCAAACGAGAGTCCCATTTGCAGGCCGACAATTTCTCCGGCGGTGCGCACGGCGGCAAAAGCAAATTGCATCGTGAAACCCAGGGCCACACCGATAAGAATTTGTTGTATTGCCAGCCAAAAACCGGCGGCAGAAAAAATCGTTACCCCGGTTGCGGGTAAAGAGGGCGCGATGATAAAGGTGATCATCAGCCCGAGACCAAGCTTAACTCGCTTGGGAATCGAGCGCTCGCTCAGAATAGGGGCCGTCATGATCAGCGCCAGCACGCGCAGTAGCGGCCAAAAATAAAGGCTTAGCCAGTGAAGCCACTGGGTGCTGTCAACGTGGATCATCCAATGGTGTTCGGCAGATTGGTCAGCAGGGTACGCATGTAGTCCAGCAGCAGGTTAAGCATCCACGGCCCGGCGATGACGATAGTCACGAACACGGCCAGAATTTTTGGAATAAACGACAGCGTCATTTCGTTTATCTGCGTTGCCGCCTGCAGCAGGCTAATGACCAGGCCGCTTATCAGCGCAACCAAAAGCAGCGGGGCCGCAAGGGCAAGGGCTACCTTCATCGCTTCGGTGCCCATCATCATGACCGATTCTGGCGTCATTTTCTTCCTCCGCTAGCTGTAAAAACTTTGCGCCAATGAACCCACCAACAGCTGCCAGCCGTCGACCAACACAAAAAGCATCAGCTTAAAGGGCAGGGCAATTGTCGCGGGAGGAACCATCATCATCCCGAGCGCCATCAGGACGCTGGCGATCACGAGGTCGATTATCAGGAACGGGATAAACACGGTAAAGCCAATCTGGAATGCAGTTTTTAGCTCGCTGGTGACATAAGCGGGTAGCAGAATACGCATCGGCACGGCTTCCGGCCCCTGCAGCGGCTGAGTATTCGCGAGGCGGGCAAACAGCGCCAAATCGGCTTCACGGGTCTGGCGCAGCATAAACTCGCGCAGCGGCTGAGCGCCTTTATCCATTGCCACTTCCATCGATATTTTGTCTTCGCTGAAGGGCTGATAGGCGTCGGTATAAATCTTATCGAACACCGGCGACATAATAAAAAAGGTCAAGAACAACGCCAGGCCGACCAGCACCTGGTTAGGCGGCGCGGAGGGCGTGCCGAGGGCATTACGCAGCAGACCAAAAACGATAATGATGCGCGTGAAGCTGGTCATCATCAGCAAAATAGCCGGCAGGAAGGTCAGGGAAGTAATAAAGACCAGCGTCTGCACCGGTAAAGACCAGCTCTGACCGCCGTTGGCGAGGGGCTGGCTTATCAGGCCGGGTAATTGCGCAAAGGCGGCCCCAGGGATGAGCAAAAATAGGCCCGGTAACGAGAGCGCGAGCAAACGTTTCATCAATCTTTCCCGTTACGTTTAAGCAGGTTCTTCATCAGTTTCTGGAAATCGGCAGGGGCGGGAGCTTTTTCCACAATGTCCGTGACCGGTGCAGGGGGCAGCGTGTGCAGATGCGTGATTTGGCTGGCGGTGACGCCGAGGACCAGGCGAGCATCCTCGACGTCAACCACCACGACGCGCTCTCGCGGGCCTACGCTCACGCTGGCGCTAATGTTCAGCGACTTTTTTGCGCCGACGCCCGCGCCGTGAAATCCAAAACGCTTGGCCAGCCACGCGGCCACCAGAATAAAAATAACAATGCCGGCCAATGCTCCGCTCACCTGAACTAACGGTGAGCTGGCATTGACGCTGGGCTGAGTGACGGTGGCCTGGGTTGTCATTTAGCGGCTCAGGCGACGCATACGTTCTGATGGGGTGATGATGTCGGTAATACGCACGCCGTATTTGTCGGCGACGACAACCACTTCACCCTGGGCAATCAGGTAACCGTTGATCAGAATATCGAGCGGTTCACCGGCCAGCCCGTCAAGTGCTACCACGGAACCCTGCGTCAGGCGCAGCAGTTCTTTGATGGTCATGCGGGTACGGCCCAGCTCGACGGTCAGCTTGACCGGAATATCCATGATAAGGTCGATATCCTGCACGTTGCCGGCAATATCGTTGCCTTCCAGCGCGCGGAATACGTTATCCGCAGTACTTTTCCCGGAACTTTTCTGCTCGTTTAACGCATCAGCCCACAGATCGTCCACTGAGCCTGCATTGTCATCGGACGGTTGATTAATATCACTCATTTGGGCTGTTCCTCATTCAGCGAATTCAATATCGGGTTGATCAAATGTTCTACGCGCAGGGCATACTGGCCGTTGATCGTACCGTACTGACTGGTCAGAACCGGTACGCCATCCACGTGCGCGATAATGCGATCTGGCTTTTCGATGGGCAGCACATCGCCAGGTTTCAGTTTTAGGATTTGGGACAACCGCAGCGGAATATCGGCGAAGTTAGCCACTAATTCCAGCTCGGAATGCTGCACCTGGCGCACCAGGGTGTCGCGCCAGCTTTGATCTTCCTGACGGGAGTTCTCCAGCGGAGGGTTCACCAGCAGCTCGCGCAGCGGCTCAATCATGCTGAACGGCAGACAGATGTTGAACTCACCGGTCAGGTTGCCAATTTCGACGTGGAACGGGGTGTTAACCACGATGTCGTTAGGCGACGTGGTGATATTGGTAAATTTGACCTGCATTTCCGAACGAACGTATTCCACGTCCAGCGGATAAATCGCTTTCCACGCGTCGCTATAGGACTCCAGCGCCAGTTTCAGCATGCGGTTGATCACGCGCTGCTCGGTATGGGTAAACTCCCGGCCTTCCACTTTTGTCGGGAAGCGGCCATCCCCACCAAACAGGTTGTCTACCGCAATAAACACAAGGCTTGGTGAAAAGACAAACAGCCCGGTGCCGCGGAGCGGTTTCAGATGAATCAGGTTCAGGTTAGTCGGCACCGGCAGGTTGCGGGCAAACTCATGGTACGGCTGGATACGGATAGCCCCGACGGTGATGTCCGGGCTACGACGCAGCAGGTTAAACAGCCCCATACGGAACTGACGAGAAAAACGCTCGTTAATAATTTCCAGCGCCTGCAGGCGCTCGCGCACTACGCGACGCTGGGTATTAGGGTCATAGGGACGAATATCGGATTCGCCCGGCGCCCTGGCCTTTGGCTCGTCGTTATTCTCACTGTCGCCGTTTAACAGCGCATCGATTTCGGCCTGAGAAAGAATACTGTCGCCCATGGACTTACCGCAAAATAAAGGCGGTATACAGCACGTCGCTGACTACCTGTTGAGGTTGCCCGGCGACCAGAGGCGGCGCCAGAGTAGTTTTAATCGCTTCCACCAGCTTCTGCTTGCCGGCATCAGTGGCAAGTTGGTTGGCGTCCTGGCGAGAGAACAGCAGCAACAGACGGCTGCGGACTTCCGGCAGGAATTCGCTCAGACGCTGACGGGTCGCTTCATCTTTTAAACGCAGCGTGACGCCGATGTACAGCACGCGATCCGCATCACCCAGGTTCACGGTAAACGTATCCAGAGCGAAGAACACTGGTGCAGGCGGTGGCTCAGGCGCTTTTGCCTGGGCTGTGGCTGGCGTTTGCTGCATGCGCCAGTAGCTGTAGCCTGCGGTCGCGCACGCGGCGAGTGTGATAAGAACCAGTATCGGCACCCAGATGGCGCGCTTACGGCCTTTCGTGATAGCGGTATCAGTCATTGAACGCTTTATTCCTGTATCGGTACTGCTGAATAGCAATTATCCCGTGTCTCCGGGCGGTCAAAGCCCGGAAAACACACGTTTATTGTCGCTAGCTCTGGCGTTTACCCCTTCATGGGGCTCAGGCGAAGATATCCACCGCGCCGTTGCTGCTTGCCAGGCGCTGGAGGCTCTCGGCCACCGGCAGCGGTTCCGCGTCGTTACCGCTTAGGGAGAAACGCTCTCCGCCGCGGGCGCTTTGCTGCTGTTGTTGCTGGCCGGACTGCTGCTGGGCGAAGCTTTCGCTGCTGATATTGCTCTGGCCAAGCTGGATACCGCTTTCAGCCAGGGCAGTACGTAGTGAAGGCAGCGCCGCTTCAAGCGCAGCACGCACGTGACTGTGCGGCGACATCATTTGCAACTGTGCCTGGTTATCTTCTAGTTTTAGACTAATTTGCACCTGTCCGAGATCTTCCGGATGCAATCTCAGCTCGGCGCTGTGCTGGCCCTGACGGGTAAACAGCGTAACGTGCTGAGAAATCTGCTGTTGCCATTCATGGCTGCCCAATTGAGCGCTGATCATCGGCGCCGTTGGGGTGGCGATGTGCGTCGTGGTTGGAGTGGCGATAGTTGCGCTGCTGATGGCTGGGGTGACCTGCGCCGTGACAGGGGTGGTGTTATTTGCCTGCGGAGTTGCGTTGTCACGCGCGTCAGGATTGTTGTTGGCTACCAGCTGAGCTTTGTCATCCCCATGCGGCTGGGCCGCTGCCGTGGCGCTGGCTGCTGCAGATTTATTGTCTGCGAGCGTTGCGCCCAACGGGGCCGCTTTCTTCGCGCTGCCGTCAGCAGGCAGCAGGCTGTCCGCAGTATTTTTACCTGTGGTATTGCCGGCCGCAGAGGTGAGGGCAGACAGCGATGCCGGATCGGTAGCGGTTTTAGGCAGCGTCACGGGCTGTGTGGCGGTGACAGGCTGCGGCAGCATGGCAAACAGTGCGCTTAGCGTCTGCAGTTCGGCGTCGCTCAGCGGTTTGTCGGTTTTGGCGTCTTTCTGCGCCACATCGGGCTTGTCACCGGCGTCGATTTTGCCGAGGGAGGTGAGCAGGGCAGAAAGCGCTTCCGGCTGCTCCGGCGAGTTCAGCAGTTCAGTCAGGGCTGCCTGGCCGTCTTTGGCATCCCCTTTTGCCGCATTGGCCGCGGCAACTTTACTTAATGCCGCACCTAAAGGCAGTGATTTACCGTCGTCCAGGGCGACGTTACCCGGCAGGGCTTTACCAAGCAGCGCCAGGAAGTCTTCCCCGAAGCCTTTCCCGTCCGCGCCTTTTGCATCCCCGGCTGCAGCGGTGTCGGCCCCGTTGTTTAACAGAATTTTTGGCAATGTGATCATTCGCCTTTCCTCAAAGTGGCCCGCTGGGCGTATTCATCCATCTGTTTCTGATCGAGCTTGTTCTGAGCCAGCAACAGCTCCGCTGCCTTTCTGTCCTGCAGGGTTTGCCATGCCTGCAGGCGCTTTTGTTTTTCCTGCCACGCACCCAATGCCTGGTCAACTTTATTGGTCCACTGCATCAGTTGCTGGCGGTGTTGTTCGATAGCCTTTTCCAGCGTGCGTATAAACTGCTGGTAGTTCTGCCAGCGCGTACTGGCAATCCCCTGGCTCATGTTGTCATTCAGGCTGTTGCTGTACTCAAACTGATAGTTAATCAGCATGTTGAGCTGCTCTTCAGCCTGCTGGCAACCCCGGCGCATCTCCCCTAAACGAATCGCCGCTTTTTCCACTTCCTGGGCGGCGAGCTCACGCAAAGTATCCAGTGCGCTGTTTTGGTTCATGGTCACCTCTCATCAAACCGCGGGAAAAAGCGTCTCCAGTGCGAGGCTGGCTTCTTCCCAGTTTGCGCGTTCAAAAATGCCTTGTTGCAGGAAGGCTTCAAGATGCGGCCACAGTTCAATGGCCTTATCGAGCATCGGATCGCTGCCTTTGGCGTAAGCCCCCACGCTCACCAAATCACGGTTGCGCTGGAAGCTGGATAACAACTGTTTAAAACGACGTACCCGGGCGTAATGCTGCTCGGTAATCAACGATGTCATGGCCCGGCTGATAGAAGCTTCGATGTCGATGGCCGGGTAGTGGCCCGCTTCTGCCAGGCGGCGCGACAGCACAATGTGGCCGTCAAGAATGGCTCGCGCGGAGTCGGCAATCGGGTCTTGCTGATCGTCGCCTTCGGTGAGTACGGTATAAAACGCGGTAATTGAGCCCCCGCCGTGAATGCCGTTCCCCGCGCGCTCGACCAGCGCCGGGAGCTTGGCAAACACCGAAGGCGGATAGCCTTTGGTGGCCGGCGGTTCGCCGATGGCGAGGGCGATTTCACGCTGGGCCATCGCGTAACGCGTGAGTGAATCCATAATCAGCAGGACGTGCTGGCCGCGATCGCGGAAGTCCTCGGCAATTCTTGTTGCGTAGGCGGCACCCTGCATACGCAGCAGCGGCGAAACGTCCGCCGGGGCGGCAATTACTACCGAACGTGCCCGGCCTTCGGCACCGAGAATGTTCTCGATAAAGTCTTTTACTTCCCGACCACGCTCGCCTATCAGGCCCACGACAATCACATCGGCCTGGGTGTAACGCGCCATCATGCCAAGCAGGACGCTTTTACCTACGCCTGACCCGGCAAACAGGCCCATACGCTGGCCGCGGCCCACGGTAAGCAGGGCGTTAATCGGGCGTACACCCACATCGAGGACATGCTCAATTGGCGTGCGCTGAAGCGGGTTAAACGGTGCCGCGCCCAGTGCACCCGTCAGGCCGGTGTCCGGCGAAGGCAGGCCATCAAGCGGGCGTCCACTGCCGTCAAGCACGCGGCCCAGCAGGGCCGGGCCAAGCGGCAACTTTTTACCGCTGTGCAGGCCTTCTGATGTTGCGGAGCGGGCATAAACCCGGGCCCCGGGCAGAATGCCTTCAACTTCTTCCAGCGGCATCAGGAACAGTTTATGGCCGTTGAAGCCCACGACTTCACATTCAACTTCCCGGTCATGCTGTTCAATGATGCAGGTCGCGCCGAGCGCCAGCTGCAGGCCGGTGGCTTCCAGAACCAGGCCAGTGGCACGCGTCAGGCGACCATAGCGGCGAACGGACGGCAGTTCGCCCATCCGCGCTTCAAAATTATCGAGCGTGTTCAGCCAGCGGGTCAGGCGCGCGGTCATCAGAGCACTCCCGGGGCGGCCAGCCGGCACAGCTCTTGCCAGCGGGTGGCTACGCTGGCATCAAGGTCGCCTTCATCGGCGGAGACTTTGCAGCCGCCCTGGTGCAGACTTGGGTCACCGCGCAAACGCCAGCCGTGCAGGCTCAGCGTCGCGCCCAGCATCTCCTCTACCCGCTGTAGGTCATCCGGGTGGACGCGCAGCTGCGGTTTGCCGCTAAACAGTGGTTCCTGCATGAGCAACCCCTGAATCTGTTTGATCAGCGCGTTGTTATCCACGGCTGGCGTCTGGCCAATGACCTGACGTGCGGCTTCCAGCGCCATTTGCATCAGGCGGGAAGCGATCACGCTGTCCAGCGCATCAAGCGTGTACTGGAATTCGCTGACCAATTGCTGCATCCGGGCGTGAACCGGTGCTTGCTGCTGGCGGGCTTCATTGATGCCCTGTTCAAGCCCCTGCTGGAAGCCCGCTTTACGGCCTTCTTCCACGCCCTGATCGTGCCCGGCGGCAAAACCCGCGCTGTGGCCTTGCTCACGGGCCTGAGCCTGCATCATCGCCAGCGTCTGCTGGCGATCCGGCTCGCTTTCCGGCTCTTCCTGCTCGGCTGCCGCTTCCGGCATCACAATCTCTTCGAAAACCGGCGTAGGGAAGGCGAGGTCTTCAGGCGTCCAGCGTTTCCATGGCAGCGTATTAGACATAGGTATCCTCGCTGGTGCCGATCACCATCTCGCCGGTTTCCGCCAGGCGACGCACGATAAGCAGGATAGCTTTCTGTTCGTTTTCCACCTGCGACAGACGAACCGGACCACGGTTGGCAAGGTCGTCGCGCAGGATGTCCGCAGCACGCTGGGACATGTTGCGCAGGAACTTCTCGCGCAGCGCCTGTTCTGCACCTTTGAGGGCGATAAGCAGAGACTCGGACTCCACTTCCTGCAGAAGACGCTGGATGCTGCGGTCGTCCACGGCCACGAGGTTTTCGAACAGGAACATCTCGTCGATAATTTTCTGTGCCAGCTCGCCGTCGAAGTCGCGCACGGCGGTAATAACGGCTTCTTCCTGCTGGGTTTTCATCAGGTTGATAATTTCCGCTGCCGTCCTCACGCCGCCCATTTTGCTGCGCTTGAGATTCTGGCCGTCGAGCAGGTTGTTCAGGACTTCGGTCAGCTCAGCCAGCGCGGCCGGCTGGACACCACCAAAGGTGGCGATACGCAGCATCACGTCGTTGCGCAGGCGTTCGTCGAACAGCGCCAGAATATCTGCCGCCTGACCACGCTTGAGGTGAACCAGGATGGTGGCGATGATCTGCGGGTGTTCGTCGCGAATAAGATCGGCGGCGCTCTGTGGCTCCATAAAGTTGAGCGTTTCGATGCCGCTGGTGGTATCGCGGGTTTCGAGAATATCTTCCAGCAGGCTGGAGGCACGCTCTTCGCCCAGCGCTTTGATCAATACGGTACGCAGATAGTCGTTGGCATTGATGCTCAGCGCGGCGAACTGTTCGGCTTCTTGTTCAAACTCGGCCAACACTTCGGTCAGCAGTTTGTTTGAAATTTGATGGGTGTTAGCCATCGCCGCACTTAAATGCTGTACTTCACGCGGGCTGAGGTGCTTGAACACCTCAGCGGCGCGGTCTTCGCCAATGGTCATCAGCAGGATGGCGCTCTTTTCTGTTCCGGTAATACTCATATTTCAGTACTCATCCATTGGCGGATCACCAGCGCAACTACGCGAGGATCGTTGTCGGACATATCACGAATACGCTGACTCATGACTTCGGCGCTCAGGCGCTGGTTAGCCTTACGCTGCTGCTGCTGTTCATCGCGGCTAAGCGTAACGGCGACGGCTTCTTCTTCGGCTTTACGGCTCTCTTTCGCTTCGCTGGCAGCTTTCAGAATTTCCGCGCGACGGGTGAGCTGTGGACGAATCGCTTTACGCCACAGTACCCAGCCTACAATCAGCACAATCAGCCAGCGACCTGCGGAGAGCAGCATGTCGAAGAAGGCCGGAGACTTCCAGAATGGCAGGCTGCTGCCGATGTCGTCGTCGGTAGCGGTAAACTGCGAGTTAACCACGTTCAGGGTGTCCCCGCGGGCTTCGGAATACCCCATGGCTTCACGCGTCAGGTTTTCAATCTGCTTCATCTGGTCGGCAGTGAGCGGCAGAGGTTTACCGTCGGCCAACTGGCGGTAGTTCACCACCACGGCAACGGACAGACGCTGAATATCCCCCACGTTCAGCTTGGTGTGACGGATGGTGCGGTCCACTTCATAGTTGGTGGTTTCGTCACGCGACGTGTTGCTGCTGCCGTTCTGGCTGGTGGTGGAAGTCTGGTTCTGCTGGCCGTTATTGGCCTGCTGATTGTTCTGGTTGTTTTGTGGTGGCGTAGAAATCGGCGCCGTGTTTGCCGGAGCCGGCTGGTTGGAGAGCGCCCCGGGCACGCCGCCCGGGAACTGGCCGTTGACCTGAGAGGTCTGGTTCAGCTGACGAGAACGGATCGCGGTCTGGGCCGGGTCGCCATTAGGGCGATACTGCTCTTCGGTTTGTTCTTTGTTGGCAAAATCAATCTGGGCGGTGACCTGGGCATGCACATTGCCGTTGCCGACAATCGGGCCAAGGATAGATTCAATGCGGCGCTGGTAGCGGCTCTCTACGTCAGTGGCGTATTTGAGCTGGGCGTCGTTAAGGTCGCGTCCGGCGTTGTTCGACTGGGTCAGCAGGTGGCCACCCTGATCGACCAGCGTAACGTTACCCGGCGGCAAGCCAGCCACCGCGCTGGAAACCATATGCACCACGGCATTGATTTGCCCTTCATCCAGTGCGCGGCCAGGCTCAAGGCTCAGAGTAACGGACGCGGAAGGGGATTTTTGCTCACGAACAAACAGGGAAGGTTTTGGCATGGCGAGATGTACGCGGGCATTCTTCACCGGGCCAAGGGTTTCAATGGTGCGGGCCAGTTCGCCTTCCAGCGCACGCTGGTAGTTCACTTGCTCACTAAACTGACTGATACCAAATTTTTCCTGATCCAGAAGCTCGAAGCCGACGGCACCGCCCTTAGGCAGGCCCTGCTGAGCCAGACGCAGACGCAGATCGTAAACGTTGTCTGCCGGGACCATGATGGCGCTACCGTTGTCTGAGAAACGGTAGGGAATATTCATTTGCTGAAGCTGGGTAACAATCGCGCCTCCGTCCTGATCGGCGAGGTTGCTGTAAAGCACGCGGTAATCGGGAGATTTTGCCCAAAGCACCAGGGCCACCAGCACGGCAACGGCGGCGGCACCGCCCATCATCAGCGGGATCCTTGGATTCGCGCGAAGGCGATTTAACCACTCAAGAGTCTTGTTTTGCGGCGTTTGTGCCTGAGCAGCAGTGGTCATTCCGCACCTCGCGGCTTAGCGTTGACAAAAAATTCTAAGTAAAGAGTGAACAAGACAGACTCCCGGGTCGACAAACACGACAAAAGTTCCATATGGATGGCAGTGTCATTATTTTCGTTTCAGGAAATTTCGATGGCTGAATTAGCTCTATTTTTTACGTCTATTTAACGCCTTTATCCTATTGACAAGGTGATAATCTTCACCGGCTTAATACAAATGGGGCGTAAACATGGCTATTCAGGGTATCGAGGGCGTACTGCAACAACTTCAGGCGACCGCGCTGTCGGCGACCAATCCTGCGGCATCGGCTACCTCCGCGCCAACGGTAAGTTTTGCCGGCGAGCTGCAGGCCGCTTTAGGACGGATAAGCGAAACCTCCAACACCGCGCGTGTCCAGGCGGAGAAATTTGCTCTCGGTACGCCGGGCGTCGCGCTGAACGATGTCATGGTGGATCTGCAGAAATCTTCCGTTTCGCTGGCAATGGGTATTCAGGTGCGCAACAAACTGGTTGCTGCCTACCAGGAAGTGATGAACATGCAGGTTTAATGCATGGGCTGATTTGCTTACTGATTTCAGGCCGGAGCAAAACGTTTTTGCTCCAGTTTGACGTAGCGAATGACTTCCTCACCCAGATAGTCACTTTTTAAGAGTAGACATGATGAAGTGTTATGAAATTCCTTTAGAAGGGAATGATTACTACTACAATGGACTTCGAGCTAATTTATTGGCGCTTTGTACTTCGCTGGCCGGCGTGTCAATTTATTCCATAGTTAAATCCTCACCGGATGGAATATTTTCAAACACTCCAGGGTGGGTGGCTATTATCATTTTGATGCTGGTGAGCTTGTTTATTTTTTTTAGTACAAAGTTCATGCCGAACAGATTTTATGTCTTTGAGTTTTCCAGGAAACCAACGCATCGGAAAAAGATTGCGATGTTCTGGTATGCTTCGCTTCAGCTCTCTGTTGGCGTTTTTTGTTCTTTTTTCTTTGATTACATGTTCTCGGCGTTTACGTTAAGACTTTTTGCCACCACTATGATTTTTTTATTGATTTATTTTATTGGTATGAATGAGTTTGCCAAAAATGCGGTTGAAAAAAGCGTTTTGATAAAATAAATCAGGTGATACAAAAAATTAAGAGCAGGTATTTTTTAGCTGCCATCGCTGATTTATTTTTCTTTAATTCTTGGCTCTGTTCTTCAGTCATAAGCATTTTCCTGAAAGTTCCCTATAGTATGTCCTGCTGCGCGGAGCCGTTGTGTCACGGCCGCTATTTAGTTGAGTAATGCCTCTTTTTTATACGCAATCTCCGTGCGGTATGTGCATTTATTTGACGAATAAAGTCATTTCACTGCACTATCAGGACGATACCTTCACGATGCCGGAAGGGATTTCCGGTTTAAATGGGAGCGTCCTGTCAGCCTATGACCCCACAACAAAATCTAGAAGCACATTACGAGACATTAACCCCCGAACTGCAGCGGGCCGCAGAGTTGATTCTGCATAACGCGAAGGACTTAATTGCGCTTTCAATGCGTGCTTTTGCATCACGCATCGGCGTCAAGCCCGCCACGCTGCTGCGCCTGGCTCAGCGTCTGGGCTATATCGGCTGGGGAGAGTTCAAAGCCGCGTTTATTCAGGAACTGGGCCTGAGCCATGAAACACATCAGGCAAGGGCGGAAAAGCTGGTGGATAAGGGCAGATCGACCTCACTCTATCAGGAAGTATTTGACGCCCATGGGGTGAATCTTTCCCACACCGAGGCTGAAAACCCGCAGGCAATGGAAGAGGCGGTTAATGTTCTGGATGCCGCCGAGCATGTCTATGTGTGTGGTTTCCGGGCCAGCTATTCCGTAGCCTATACGCTGTTTTATATCTATCGGCTGTTTAATAAGAACGTGTCGCTTATCGATGGACAGGCGAGCAATTACGAAATTTTTACCCGTGAACTGACGCCAAGGGATGTCGTGCTGATGATAGGGTTTGCGCCATACTCGCGTGAATCGCTTGATGTGTTGGGTGCGGCGAGGCAGGCCGGGAGCAAAATCGTTGCGCTGACGGATTCCCCTCTTTCCCCGCTCGCGGAGCACGCCACCAGCACGCTCTATTTCTCCGCGCACAGCCCGTCGTTCTTTCCTTCCGTAGTGTCGGCCATGGGGATTGCCGAGTGTTTGCTGGCGATGCTGGTGGCTAAGCATGGGGACAGGGCGGTGCAGAAGATTGCCAGCGCAGAGCGTTTTCTGCTGGACTCCGGGGCATGGGTGAAGCCGGTTCGTTAGTCACAGGGGCAAGGATCTGCCCCTTTCATGATTAACGCTGAATAAGATAGCGAATAGTTGGGCCATCCTGCTGAATATCCAGCACCGTATAGCCGTGGTTTTTGGCGTCCAGCGGGATGTTATTGATAGACTGCGGGCAGTCGCTCACCACTTCCAGAATCTCGCCTTTTTTCAGCTGTGGCATCGCCTCAAGCGTGGCAACGGCCGGGTAAGGGCAAGGCTCACCCACCATGTCCAGTCGGTAATCAGGGACGATAGTCTGGCTCATGCGGTTTCTCCTGTTGTAGTGGTGATAGCCTGGTTTTTACGGCGGAAAAAGCGTTTTTCCCAGCCGACAATCAGCAGGTAAGCGGCGAGCAGCATCAGGTAGGTCATCAGCAGCCCGCCAAGTGGCCCAAAGGTGTCCAGCAGGTTGACCTTATCCCAGCTGGTGGCCAGCGCAGGGGAGATGTCATCCCAGAACCAGGCCAGCAGCGTTGAGCCGATAACGTTGCCGAGACCAACCCACCAGTAATGCACCTGGCCTTCAACTGCGCGATACATCCAGCCGGTTTCACAGCCGCCTGCCAGCACAATGCCAAAGCCAAACAGCAGGCCGCCGATAACCGCGTTCGGCCCCGCCCACATAATTTTGGCTTCCACGCCAAGCTGCACGTAGCTGAAGATGCCAATGGCACTGACCGCCATGCCCAGAATAATCGCTTTCGCCATGTGGGTGCGCCCGGTGATCCACATGTCGCGGAAGGCAGAGGTGAAACAAATTTGGGCGCGTTCAATTAGTAGCCCAAAGCCGACGCCAAACAGCATGGCGAGGCCGAGTTTCGGCTGGTTTATGGCGGTCAAGCCGCCCCAGCCGAGCATGCCGATAAACACCAGCATCCCGATGCGGAAGCGGCGCTTAGCGCGTCCTGGCTGCTGCGTGAGCGGGGAGGCGGCAGACACTTTTTGCAGCTTGACCGGGATGCGGAACATCGGCAGCAGCGTGAAGCGCGCGCCAAACCAGCAGCCGATGGCGGTCGCGAGGGCGAAAAACCAGGCGTGCAGCGAGAACTGAGGGATCCCGGTAAAGAACGCGGCAAGGTTGCAGCCCATCGCCAGCCTCGCGCCGAAGCCGGCAATGATCCCGCCGAGCACGGCCTGAATGATACGGATACGGTGCTGGGGCAGGCGGAGTTTAACGTTATTGGCCCATAGCGCGGCGGCGAAACAGCCGCCAAACATGCCGATGATCATCATGCCGTCGATACGGGTCAGCGGACTGCCGTCGAGGTGAATTAGCTTGTAGTAACCCCATTCTTCGGCGTGAATGCCCATCAGTTGCAGGAGCTGGCCGCCCCAGCGGGTGAACTCCCCGGTGACGGCCCAGAAGGTGCCGGTGATGCCGAAGTAATAGGTGGAGAGGATCCCGGCCGCTACCACGGCGGGCATCGGTTTCCAGAAGGTAACCAGGTATTGGTGTTTAAAGGAGTGCCAGGTCATTGTTTTCGCCTCTGAACTCAGAAGAACGTGCCGCTGCGGGCAAAAGAGGATGCAATAATACGCGCATCTTTTGGGCTTAACAGGCTGAAAAGATGAAAAAACAATCTGGATCAATTTTTATTCCTCGGGAGGAATCGCTGGCAGGCCCCGGGCTTTAATGCCAGAATTATTTTTTCTCCGCAGTCAGGATAGACGATGAAGAAGCTTTTAGTATTGGCGGCGCTGGTAACACTGAGCGGCTGCGCCGAGGTTAGAGATTATAAGCAGGTGGTGCGCACTGAAGCCCCGGCCGGAATGGCTGGCTACTGGCAGTCCAGCGGGCCACAGAGCAAGTTGGTTAGCCCCGAAGCGATTGCCTCCCTGGTCGTCACGCCGCAGGGTGATACCCTGGACTGCCGCCAGTGGCAGCGGGTGATTGGGGTGCCGGGCAAGTTGACGTATCTGTCTGGCGATCTGCGCAACGTTACCGTCAAGCGTGAAATTTACGCCATCGAGCGTAGCGGTGACACGCTGGAGTACGCCGGGATGACGTTGAAGCGCGTTGATCGTTTGACGCCGGAATGCGCTGATTTCCTGGCTAAAAATCCTCTGGATAGCAAACTGTCGAAATAATAAGACATCCCCTCACCCCGGCCCTCTCCCCAAAGGGGCGAGGGAGAAACAGGTGCTGTGAACACGGTTTATTCCCTCTCCCTTTTAGGGAGAGGGCTAGGGTGAGGGTAAGAAGCGACGCTGCGTTTTAAGTCAGCGCTAAACATAAAGCGAGGCACGGTTCCGGCTTAAATCGCCTCCGTTTTCTCTCCGACTGGCCAGGGTCCGGCCGTCGGGAACGGCCGGAGGTTGAGAGCGTCGGGAACGCATCTCAGCCGACCCAGGACTGGGAGATAAAACGGAGGTCTGCCGCTTCAGCGGTCGATTTATTTGGCCGGGAGTCCGGGTTCTTAGGGGAGTGACGGTGACTCCCCTAAGACGTTCATCGGTACAGGAGCTACAGATAAAACAGGGCTGGAAGTGAACGGAACTTTTATCCAGCGTCACAGGGTATTGACTACTGCCGGGCGGTGCGTTGAACGAAGCTAACTCACAGCACATCCTCCAGCACCCAAACGCTGACGCTGCCGCCGTGGCAGGTAAAGGTTGCGCTGCCGGCTGCATCGGTGCGCACCGTCTCCTCACGATTGCCGAGATAATCACGCCAGTTCTTCTCACCGAAATTTTCGCCTAGGGTGACGTGCTTCTCGCCCTCATCGCCGTTGGACATGATGACCACGCAGCCCGGGGCTTCCGCCGTGCCGCTGCGGCTGAAGGCGATGCAGTTGGGGTGATCAAACCACAGGGTTTGCACGCCGTGGGCAAAGCGCTCCCGGGCATGAATCAGGTCATCCAGTTGTTCAATGACCGGCATATCAATGTGGTAGTTCTGGCCGTCGCCGCCGGCATCGTCGTAGCTTGCGCCAAAAAGATCGGGGTAGAACACCGACGGTACGCCGTTTTCTCGCAGCAGAATTAGCGCATAGGCCAGCGGTTTAAACCAGGCCTCCACGGGGGCTTCAAGCGCCTGCAGCGGCTGAGTGTCGTGGTTAGCCACCAGCGTGACGGCGTGGAACGGGTCGGCCTCAACCAGCGTGCCGGTGAAAATCTGGCTCATGTCGTAGTCGCGCCCAAGCCGGGACGCCTCATGGAATTTCATCTGCAGAGGGGCGTCAAACAGCATGGTTTTGCCTGCTACCTGGGCAATATATTCCTGCAGCTTGTCCACTTCATGGGACCAGTATTCCGCCACGATAAACAGCGGCGTGTCCGCCACTTCCTGGACGTGCTCAATCCACGCTTTGTAAAACCAGGCCGGGATGTGTTTGACGGCATCAAGCCGGAAGCCGTTGCAGTGCGTCTGGGCCATCACCCAGCGCGCCCAGTATTTAAGCTCTTCGGTCACCGCATGGTTACGGAAGTCGATATTGGCGCCCATCAGATAATCGAAATTCCCCAGCTCGTCGTCCACCTGGTCGTTCCAGCCTTCGCCGGTGTAGTCATTGACGATTTTGAAGATGCCGTCTTCATTGGGGTTTTCAATATGATCCACGCCGCTAAAGCATTTGTAGTCCCAGATGAACTCTGAGTATTGCCCGGCGCGGGCTGGGAAGGTGTAGCGGGTCCAGGCCTCGCAGTCGATAACCTCAGGCGAGATCTCGTTGCGGTTATCGGCATTCACCCGGTTGACGCGGATGTGTTCTTTTTCGTCGGCGCCCATTTTATGGTTCACGACCACATCCAGCAGCACCGAAACGCCGTTGTTCCGCAGCGCCTCTATTGCCGCCAGCAGCTGCGTTTTATCCCCGTACTTGGTGGCGACGCTGCCTTTCTGGTCAAACTCACCGAGGTCAAAGAGATCGTAACTGTCGTAGCCCACTGAATAACCGCCCGCGCTGCCTTTATAAGCCGGGGGAAGCCAAACCATGTTGATGCCGATGTCGCTGAGGCTGGCCGCCCGGTCCGCAACTTCTGACCACAGCGTTCCGTTGCCGGGAGTGTACCAGTGGAAAAACTGTAACAGGGTGGGGTTCGTCATCTTGTCCGCGCTCCAGAAGTCATTTAGCTGACCTCTGGAGTATGGTGCAAATCATCGCAGGCGTAGGGCTATTGATTAAAATCCAGTGGGAAAAGCACATTCCCTGACAGTTCGCCATAGGTGTTGGTGAGTGATTTTTGCTTGCCGGATTGGTCTATCAGCCCTCGCAGTTCTTCCATTCTTCCCTTAAGGAGATCTTTAAGTTCTGCCTCGTTCGCCAGAATACTGGAGAGGATCTCTTTCGCCTTATCCTGATAGTAGGTATTGCCGGGCGAAAGAGGATGGCGCGCAATCTCTTCCACCAGCGTGACGTACTTAATTTCCTGTTCAATCAGCTCATCCCATTTCCCTGAGTGAGCCAGGTTGAGCATTGTATAACTTAGCGCCTGCAGCGCCTGCCAGTGATTAAGGGATGAGATGAAATCATTCATCAGAAAGAATCCTGCGTGGGTGAGGTTCCTGGGCCGATTTGCTTCCAGGCGCTTGCGATATTGTTCAGCAGGGCCTCAACTTCGGCGATGATGCTGACATCGTTATAGAGATTCGCCTCAAGCAAACGCTTGACCATATACTCATAAAGTGCCGACAGGTTGTGTGGAAGATCGCCACCCACGTCCATGTTAAGTCCAGCCTTTAGCCCATTATCGATAATATTAATCGCTCTGGTGATGGCCTGCCCTTTGGCCGCAGTGTCATTTTGCTCGATGAAGAGGCGGGCCCGTACAAGGGAACTGAGTGCCCCATCGAAAAGAATGACCACCAGCTGATGTGGACTGGCGCTCAGGACTGCCGTTTCAAGCCCTACGCTTTGGTAGGCCTGAACACCAGTGTTGTTATACATACCAGCTCCTTAGCTGCTCTTATTAAATTGTTGAGTCAGATAGGTTGACGTGTTGTTCAACGAGCTGACTAACGTGTTCAGACTGGTAAACTGCGCCTTGTAGCGAGCCATCGTGGCATCAATAGAGGCAGACATCTTGTCGTAGTTATCGCTCAGGGTTTTCAGCGTACTGTTGATCCCGTCTTTTGCATTCTGAATAACGCCGCTGCTGCCTGAGGTGGTGCTTAACATGGAGGTCAACGTATTATTCATTTGAGTTGCAAAGCCGGTGGTTTTTCCGTCACCGATGAAATAGGCCTGCACTGCCTGAGGGTTATCCGACAACATTTTTGTTAATGCCGCGTCGTCGACTTTCAGGTTGCCCAGCGTACCGTCTGCTCCCGTCACCGTGTCCTGGTTTACGCCAATCTGGGCCATGATGGCAATGGCGCCGCTTTGCACGTTGGTCAACTGGCTGCGAAGCTGAGATTGTACGGAACGAACCGTACTGTCGCCCAACAGCGCACCGTTGTTGGATGACTGGTCGCTGCCTGCATCAACCTTGACGTACTTAGTCAGGCTGGTAATGGTTGACTGCAACGAGTTGTAGGCCGTCACCCAGTTATTAATGGCTTTTTTGTTTGCGTCCGTTGCGCGATCGACGGTCAGCGTTTCATCCGCAGTGCTTTGCGACTTCAGGGTAAAGGTCATACCAGGGAAGGCGTCAGAAATCGTGTTTGACTGACGTTCAATCTTGATATTGTTTACCGTTACCACGGCATTCTGTGAATTGGTTAAGACGTTCAGCGCGCCAGTTTTGCTGGTAGAGTCGTAGCCAATTTTGCCTTGAAGGGTATCGTCCCCGGTGACTTTCACCGTCATGTCGCTGCTGAGACCTGTTGTCTTCGAGGTCAGCATCAGACGGTAATCGCCGTCGCTTGCTTTTACCACGCTTGCGGTGACGTTGCCGTTTGCCTTATTAATGGCGCCCGCGATGCCATTCAGGGAGGTATCTCCATCGGCAAGGTTTACCGTCAGCGGGGTGGTTGTGCCCGGTTGCGTAATGGTCAGGGTGCGCGTACCGCCGGTCGTGCTGCCCAGAAGCTCGGTGCCTGTGGCATAGCTGCCTGAGGTCAATACCTGTGCTTTGGCGACCTGATTTACGTTGACGATAAAGTTCCCCGGCGTCGCGGTACTGTCAGTAGTGACGCTGAACGCGGTGTTTGTGCTGCTGACGTTTGTTGAACTCCATGTGTCTTTGTTGCCCAGAGCAGCCGTTGCCGTCTGCAGGTTTTGTAGCGCACTCTGTAACTTGCCAAAAGCGCTCAGTTGGGCATTGTAGGTCGCTTGCTGATTGGTAATTGTTGTCAGTTTAGTTTTTTCAGCAGTTTCCAATTTGTCATAGAGATCGGACAATCCCAGACTGTTCCCTGCGTTGAGATTACTGATGCCAGCCATACATGTCTTCCTCAAAGTCGATGGGTAGTTTCAGTCAGTTATCGGCGAGCAGTGGGAAAAGTTTACTGTGAAATGAAAAAAATAATCAGCGGAATAGGCTGGTGGGATTGGGGCTTATAGAGCGATTGCGTCATATGCTTGCCTTAATATATGTCTACCTTGTCCCGTTGGGTAAAATATATTCTTACTGAAATTTCGTTCGCAGTCTGTTTTTAATATTAAATCCACGTAAATCAAGATGTTTTTGAAGTTTTAATTCATTTTAAATCAATTGGTTAGTATTTTTTTTATGATTAATTCTAAAGTTGGAACGGGGGGCGTCGATAACCTTGTTGACGGTGAGAGACGCCGTGAGTGTTAGGCACCGAACCTAAACCCCAAATTTTTAAGGAATTAAAACTATGTCAGTTATCAATACTAACCTGCTGTCCCTGAGCACTCAGAACAACCTGAACAAATCTCAGTCTGCGCTGGGTACCGCTATCGAGCGTCTGTCTTCCGGTCTGAAAATCAACAGCGCGAAAGACGATGCTGCTGGCCAGGCGATTGCCAACCGTATGACCGCTCAGATTAAAGGGATGACTCAGGCTGCCAGCAACACCAACGACGGTATCTCTCTGATTCAGACTACCGAAGGTAACCTGAACGAAATCAACACCAACTTACAGCGTATCCGTGAACTGTCTGTTAAAGCAGCGAACGGCACCAACCAGAAGAGCGACCTGGATTCCATCAACACTGAAATCAACCAGCGTCTGCAGGAGATTAACCGTATCTCTGGTTCCGCTAACTTTAACGGCAAAAACCTGCTGGACGGTACTGCTTCTGGCGGCGTGAACATCCAGGTTGGCGCGAACACTTCTACAAACGACACCATCAAAATCGGTAGCGATTCCCTGATCAACGCAAGCGCAAGCGGCCTGGCTTCCGGCACTGTTCTGAGCGGTACTGTTACCATCGCTACCTCCGGCGGCGCGAGCGATGTTACCAAAGCTGTTGATACCGCACTGACCGCAGTGAACAACGCTCGTTCTAACCTGGGTGCGCTGCAGAACCGCTTCGAATCTACCGTTAATAACTTGAGCAACTCCATCACCAACCTGTCTGCTGCACAGTCCCGTATTCAGGATGCTGACTACGCGACCGAAGTTTCCAACATGAGCCGTGCGCAGATCCTGCAGCAGGCTGGTACTTCCGTGCTGTCTCAGGCAAACCAGGTTCCACAGGCGATGTTGTCCCTGCTGCGTTAATTTTAGCGTCAGATTCAGTTTTAAGAAAAAACCCGGCAACCGCCGGGTTTTTGTTTCACACTAGCGACATCGCTTCTCTGATTAAAAACGGAAACTATGAAAAGCATCCTGATTTGCATTGATAAATTCGAACATTTTAATCAAATCGAGACGACGTTTTGCGATGTTATCGAGTACTTCCTGCAGCAAAACTGGCAGGTCGATGTGGTCGCCAATAAGGTGGGGCGCTATTGGCTGACGCGTCTGGAAAACCACGCCCAGCATCAACATGTCCGCTTTGTACCGCCTTCAGAACATGAACTGCGCGCTGAATATGAGCTTATCTGGATTTTCCAGGGTTATGTCAGCGAACAGCTTAATTTTGCCCTGCAAAAACAGGCAATCAAAGGTAATGTAATCTTTCAACACTTTGATTATTATGCAGATGTAGATTTACCCTACGGTGCCGAACTGGAAAATCGCCTGGCCTGGCAAAGCCTTTATTTTTCCGCGCAAATGCACTTTGTGCTGGCCGATAAAGGCATTAATTCAAATAGGCTCAGGCCGCTACCGCTTTCGTTTTCACCCGAGTTTTCAGCTAATAGTGATGTTCCATCCCGCGATGGCGCATTAAAAACCGCCCTGGTTATCCACTCCGGGAACATTCCTGACAGCGAACGTCAGAGCGAGGCTTTTAAGGCCTTGGGCATTGAGCTGCATTACTATAACCTGGACTTTGCCGTTGAGCCCGTTAGCGCTGAACTGATGGCAAGCTACCCGTTAATTATCACTACCGGCAGATTCGCCGTGCAGGCGATGAGCCTGGGTATTCCGGTTGTGCTGTCGAATGGGTATTCGACCTCGGGTTACCTTAATCAGACTAATTATGCCAGGTTTGCTGAAGTAGCCTTTAGCGTCCGTAACGGTATTGCGGTCAGCGATCCTGTCGAATGGGCTCGTTCCGTTATAGACGGTTACGCTCGCGCGAAGAAATGGGCGCGGGAGTTACAAAAGCTGGTTAGTCAACAGTGCAACCTTGAGCGCTTGCTCGGTGGCATTGTGGCGGGACTTCCGCCGGCAGAAACGCTGTCCATTAATGATGAAGAAAGCCGCAGCCTGGAATTACACAGAAAGGTGATGGAAGGGCTGGATCATGAAAACATCTCTGTACAAAGCTGGCTGGCTGACAGAAAACCTTCCCCGACCCGCATGGCAATTCTTCACTCATTTATTCAGTCATACCCGGAGTTTGGGCAGATAGCCGTTGCGGTCATTGATACGGACGGTGATGCAGACAAGCTGACACACACGCTGCAATCATTAAGTGCTCAACATCTGGCCGCGCAGAGCGTGACCGTGATTAGTCAACGTCCTCTGCTTGATGTCGAGGGAATCAACTTTATCAGTGATAAAGACGGCGTCAGCCAGGCGCTTAACCAGCTAGCCAACGTTACGGATGCTCGCGGAATTTTAATGCTGACTGCGGGAGCCAGACTTGAGCCACACGCCTTATTACTTTACGCAGAATACGGCCTGCGAGAGCCGAAGGTAGGGGCCTGGTATTGCGATGAATATGTTATCGACGAGCACGGAGAGCCTCAGCTTTCTTTGAAGCCGGACTGCGATATCGATTTGCTGCGTAGCGTGCCCTACATCGGCAGTACGCTGTTCATTACCGTCGACAGCTGGCGAGAGCACGGGGGGCTGTCTGCGTCATATTCGCTGTTTGCTGGCTTAGATTTCTGTTGGCAACTGATTGAAAAGCATGGTCCTGTGAGCCTTGGGCACGTTAATGATGTGCTGGTAAATGTCCCACACAGGCTAGAAAGCCTGATCAAACAACCGGACATAAGCGCTGAGCTTGCGCAGGTGACGAACGCCCATTTCCAGCGCTGTGGTCTTGCTGCTCAGGCTGAGGCCAACGGCTACAATGGTGCGCTGCGGGTTGTATACCCACTGCCCGTTGAACCTCTGGTTTCTATCATTATTCCGACCCGGGATCAGTTGCCGCTACTCCGACAGTGTATTGAGTCATTGGTTGAAGTGACGCGTTACCCGCATTATGAAATTATTCTGGTTGATAATGACTCGCAGGATGAAAACTGCCGGGATTATCTCGATCAACTGGCCGGTTTCTCACCTGACAGCATTCGAGTTTTCCGCTGGGATAAACCGTTTAACTTCTCTGCAATAAATAACCTGGCGGCAGCGCAGGCGCGTGGCCAGGTGCTGGTGTTCTTAAATAACGATACTCACTTGGTAGATGCCGACTGGCTTACCAGCCTGCTTCGCCACGCTTTACGCCCCGAGGTCGGCGCGGTAGGGGCACGTTTGGAATACCCTGATGGGCGGGTTGAACATGGCGGGTTTATCAACGGTCTTGGACTGGGAACTCAGGTTGCCAACCAGGGGGCAGGGGCCGAAGATGCCGGGTTCCTGTTGCGGCTTCAAACGACTCGCGGCGCAGCGGCCGTAAGCGCAGCTTGCATGATGGTGCGCGCCGATGTGTTTGCCGAGGTTGGCGGGTTCGATGAGCAAAACTTCCCCGTCTATTTAGCCGATGTTGATTTTTGTTTGCGCCTGCGTGAACTGCACTATTTAACCGTCTGGACACCAGACTCTCGCGTGAAGCATTTGGGCGGCGCGACGCGTCTGTTCACGGAAAAATTTGGCATTGCGGCGCACCCCGATGACGACATATTCGTTCGTCTGCAGGGTAAATGGGGGAAAACGCTGGCCAAAGATCCGTTTTACAGCGGTCATCTGGCGCGCGTTGGGTCACTTTTCCGGCTGGGAACACGCACGGCGCGTATTCAGCCTCCGCTGCCGGGCAACCCCTTACCGGTGGTGATGGCATCACACGTTAACTGGACCGGCTGCGGCAACTATCGGGTGATGAAGCCCTGGCAGGCGCTGGAACGCGCATTATGCCTTGAGGGCGGCGTGATACATGGCTTCCCTTCAGTGATGGAAGTCGCCAGCGTTCAGCCTGATATATTGCTGCTGGAGCTTCCGCTTGACGATCGTATGTCAGAGATGATGCAGCAGTACCGCAAGGTGAGTTCGGCCAGTCTGGTGATTGAGTATGATGATAACTACCTGAATATCTCCGCGAAAAATGCTATGGCCTCGAGCTTGCCGAAAGACATGCAGCGCCGGCTGCAGCTGCTTTCTGAGCAAGCTGACTGGATGGTGGTTTCAACGGAACCGCTGGCTCATGCATATCGTGAGTTCCACAGCGATATTCGGGTGGCACAAAACCGCCTCAACGTTGAGCAGTGGGCACACCTGAAAAGCCGCAAGCGTGAAGGTAAAAAACCGCGAGTAGGCTGGGCCGGTGGCAGTAGCCATACGGGCGATCTCGAACTACTTCTGCCGCTCATGAAAGCGCTTGAGGACGAGGTAGACTGGGTCTTTATGGGCATGAAGCCGGAAGGGGTTCGCTGTGAATTCCATCTGGCGGTGCCGTTTGAGCTTTACCCGGAAAAGCTCAGTACCCTGGACCTGGACCTTGCTTTGGTGCCGCTGGAGAATAACGTATTTAACGAATGCAAAAGCAACCTTCGCCTGCTGGAACTGGGCGCCTGCGGCGTGCCGATTATCTGTACCGACATTGAGCCTTACCGCGGCGATTTACCGGTCACCCGGCTGCCGAACCGTTTTGCCACATGGTTAAGTGCTATTCGGGAGCAACTTGCTGACCGGCAGGCGTTAAGCCAGCGCGGTGATGAGCTGCGAGCGGCTATCCACAAGGACTGGCTGCTGCAGGATGAAGGGCTCAACGACTGGAAGCAGGCTTGGTTAAGCTAACGTTTAATGATTGACTGCTTGCCCTGCGGGGCAAGCGTTAATGACCGGATATAGCCCCCGATCCCTTCGGTTATTCTTCCCTTAGTTAATCCCGCCTGAGTCAAAATACAAGTAATACTGCGCCTGTGAGCCGCTTATCTTACCTGTCCGGTGGCTGAATCCCAGCCATAGCCGTTCGGTATTTCAGGAAATGAACATGTCATTACAGCTTGAGTTCCCCTACCTGTTGTTAGCCCCGGACTACCGTGAGTCTTCTCTCGGCATTCAGGTTATGCACCGGCTTTGCCATATCATTAATGAGGCGGGGGGAAAGGCGTGGATGGTGGGCGGCACGGTTAACCCGCAGTGGAATACGCCAGCATTAACGGATGAAGAGTATCAGGCGCTCATATCGGGTTTCCAGCCATGGATTGCCGTTTACCCCGAGGTGGTTTCGGGGAATCCACTTTCGGCACCAGTTAGCGTTCGCTATATGCTTAATCGTGAAAGCGTGATTGCGGGGAACACAATTGATGCCGGCCCGGACGATCTCTTTTTCTGGTATCGCGATGAGTTTGCCGACAAAGAGCCCAACGTCAATTTGCTGTCTATCGAGTGCTACGATTTTTCGCTGTTTCAGGATGATAATCCGGTTAAAGACCGTGATTTTCTCTACCTGAACAGGGTACCCGAGTCAGTGGTGGATTATTCCGTCTTGCCGGAAAACATCACCGTGCTGTCGATGAGAAATCCCCTGCCTTTATCTGAACTGGCTTTGATGCTTAAACGGGGCCGCGTGCTCTATACCTTCGAGGCCTCAGGAACCTGCGTACTGGCAAACTTATGCGGTTGCCCGGTGGTTGCTATGCGGGCACTGGGCTATGAACATTACTCCCTGAATGAGCAAACCTTTAAAGATATGGGAGGCGCAGGGTTTGGTTATTTTGACTCCCCTCAGGCGCTGGACGAGATTCGTGCAGGGTTACCGCGAGTTCGTGAACACATGCTAAAAGAGCGTCATCTCCAGGCGCTGCAGATGGATAATTTCCTGCAAATGACGCAGCAGAAAGCCAGAGCGCAGGATGAAGCTCGTTTTCTGACTACGTTTGGCGGCTGGCTTCAAAATCGTACATTCCCAGTTCCGCAAAACCCCGCCGCGGTGGCTATCCTACATGTTATTTTCTGCCGTGAAGCGTTTGAGCACGAGATTGTTCTTTCCCTGAACTCGTTAATAGAGCAGGGCGTGGCGGAGAAATCAGTGCTGCTGGTCGTGGGGGATGCGGCCGCTGAAAGCCAGACGTTGGCTTTCGGGATTGTGGATGAAAATGCGTGGATTGAGCGGGTGATGGAGCTTGCGGAAGCGCGCCATTTTGACTGGTTACACTGTATTGATGCCGGGACAGAATACGCTCCTGCCAGTATTGCCATGATGAATCGAGTGCTCTCTCAGGCGGGTGAGTGTCGGGCAATTTTTACCGATGAAGCTCTTCGTCATGAGAACGGCGAGGTCACAAGCGTACGTAAGCCTGATTTTAACCTCGATTTATTTCTCTCTTCACCGCACCGTTACCTGAAGCGGGTGTGGTTCCGACGGGACGCCTGGATAGAAGCCGGTGGCTTTAGCCCTGAGGCAGGCCGAGCCTTCGAATTCGAGTTTTTGGTGAATGATATTCTGCAAAGAGAGAGTGGTGGTATTGGTCATATCGCTGATATTACGACAATTGTTCCGGTTTCCCAGTTTAATCAGGCTAATGTGCATGAAGAAGAGCAGGTTCTCCGGAGCTATCTACAACGCCGCAAATATAATGAGGGGCGGGTCGAAAGGCAAAATAACGCCTCCTGGCGTCTGATTTATGATGCACCGAAAACGCAGATTGTCAGCATTTTGATAGATGCCGGAGAAGAACCTGAGCGGCTTGTTCGCTGCCTTGAGAGTTTGATTAATAACACAGAGTGGCCCTATAGGGAGGTATTACTGGCGGTACGGGAGAATGCCGGAGAAGCCATGCTGCAGGTTGTCCAGCAGTTACAGGAGGCCTTACTTCTTAAGGCTGTTATCTGCGAGGCGGAAAGCAGCTACGCCAGCCGTATGACGCTCCTTGAGCAGGAAGCCTCAGGCGAGTATTTGCTGTTGCTGAATGTGCATACTCTCTTTGTCCTGAAGCAATGGCTAACGGTGTTGGTTAGTCATGCTCAACGTCCAGAAATCGGCTGTGTAGGGCCAAAGATCATCACGCTCGATCAGCGTTTACTTAGCGCCGGGATGATTGTCGGGGCAAACGGCTGGTTCGGCCACATTGGTCAGGGAGAGTCCTGGCAATCAGAAGGTTATCTGGGACGCTACCAGTCGGAGCAAAACTACTCGGCCATTAGCGGAAACTGCCTGTTAATTCGCCGTGAATTGTGGCAGCAGGCTGGTGGGATCCCGGAGGGTTATACCGATGAAGGCGTTATAGAGGTTATCGCTTCCCTGACGTTCCGGGTGGCCGGGTTTATGAACGTCTGGACTCCGTTCAGCGTTGTGGCTTCGGATAATGCCAGGCTGGTGAATTCGAATCTCCAGGGGGTTAACGAGCAACGCAGCGCGTTACTTGCCTCGATCCCAGAGTTTTTTGCCGAGGATCCAGCCTATAATGTCAATCTGATGCTTCAGACGCCGTTGTTCTCTGCTGACAAGGCGCCTTTTCTCTGGCAGTACAGTTTTAGCGATAACCTGCCGCGCGTGTTGCTGATTGAAAACATTGAAGAGAATGAATATTCGCTACGCATAGGTAACCTTCTGCAAGTGCTCTCCAGCGAGGGGCTTATTGTACTCGAGCGGGGGCGTGAGTTACCTCTCATTCCGGAACTGATGCGTCGGGCCCCTGCCGCTATTGTATTGACTGGAGCACCCGATGAGAATCTGGCATCCCGTCTTGCCGTGACCCTGGCGGTCTTGCCGGTTAACGTTTATGCGCTTGCCGATGCTCCGGGAAGTGACATTCAGTGGCAGAGCGCGGTGATAACAAAATGGCTTACCTGGTCAGCCGGGAGAGAGGCTCAACTGACCCGGCGCAAAATACCCGTGGTCAGATTACCCATTGTTTTGATGCCGGAGAAGCAGGATGAAATCAGAAAGACAACAGGACGTCAGCGCGTCGTTTGTATGCCTGGTGACGCGTCAGAAAGTGAGCTGGCTTTCATCGAACGAATGATTGTTGCCACTAGTCCCTCTGTTGACTGGATTATCGCCGGTAGTTGGCCTAAACGGTGGGTGCCTTTGGTGGCAGAAACCGTTCGTTTTAGTGAGAAACGAATCACGCAACGGGCGTTAAGCCAGCTTAAGGCTGATAAGGCAATTGTTTTCCGTCATCAGGGGGAACACAACCGGTTTAAAGATGAATACCTCGCGATCCAGCTTGCCGTCAGCGGTATCGATGTTATTGCCAGTGATGTTGACTCTCTTAGCCAGGCTATTTCATCTCACTGTCTGAGAGCAGATCTGCAGGTATGGCAACAGGCCATTCTGACTCCTCTCAGGGAGGGCGTGCCGAAGGAAAAACTCAGCCAGTTTATCTGGGATCGTGACGCCGTGCCGGAATCTATTCATGAACTGTTCCTTTAACCACGGGAAATAACCAGCCACGGCAAGGGATTAGTCGTTCAGGTAAATGCCCGTAGAAAAGCGCTTTGTTTTGGCGATAAGGCCAGGGACGGTTTTGCTACCATTGACTATCTCTTTTCTCACCCACAGGTTTAGTTATGGGCAACAACGTCTTTGTCACCAGCCCGCTTTTGCCGCCGCTGGAAGAGTTTCTCCCTTACATGGAGAAAATCTGGAAAAACCGAATTTTGACCAACGGCGGAGAGTTCCACCAGCAGCTCGAACAGGCTCTGGCAGAATACCTGGGGGTAAAATATGTTTGCCTGTTTTCAAACGGCACCCTGGCTTTATTGACCGCATTGCAGGCTCTCCGCGTAACGGGGGAGGTTATCACCACGCCTTATTCGTTTGTGGCGACTTCCCACACCTTACTGTGGAACAGGCTGACTCCGGTATTTGCCGATATTGATCCAAAAACATTTAATATTAATCCGGATCGGGTTGAGGAGCTGATTACCCCGCAAACGACGGCGATTATGCCCGTACATTGCTACGGTATTCCTTGTGAGGTTGACAAGCTCCAGCAGATTGCCGATATCTACGGATTAAAAGTTATCTATGATGCGGCCCATGCGTTTGGCGTTAGACAAAACGGCATGAGCATTTTGAACCACGGTGACCTATCCGTACTAAGCTTCCACGCCACAAAAGTGTTTAACACGTTTGAAGGTGGCGCGATTATCTGTCACGACGAACGTACCAAGCAACGTATCGACTATCTGAAAAACTTTGGTTTTGCCGGTGAAACGCGAGTCGTTGCCCCGGGCATTAACGCTAAGATGAACGAAATGGAAGCGGCATTTGGGCTGCTGCAGCTGCAGCATATTGATAACGCTCTGGCCGCTCGCGCAGCTATCTACCAAAGGTATTGTGAGAAATTAACAGGCGTACCTGGGTTGACATACTTTGATCCTAAGGGCGGATTTGAGTGGAATAACGCTTATTTCCCTCTGCTGGTGGAGAAAGAATATCCGCTAAGTCGCGATGAACTCTATGACTCACTCAAGGAAGAGGGAATTTATTCACGCCGCTACTTTTATCCTCTTATTAGCTCTTTTGCTATGTACCGACATCTTCCAACGGCGGAGGCAACGCACTTGCCTTATGCTAATGAAATTGCTGAGAAAATACTCTGTTTACCTATTTATCCAGATTTGCAGCTTGAAGATCAGATGCGTGTAATAGACACGATCATTAAATTCGCGGATAAAAATCAGTCGCGACACGTAGCCTGATGAGTCTTGAAATTGAGAAAACGTCGGCCACTTCTAAGTGTGAGAATAGAATAAATATGCAGGATAAGGATCTTTGACAGTGAAAATTGCGGTAATGCAGCCCTATTTTTTCCCCTACATTGGCTATTTTCAGCTAATGGCCGCGGTGGACCGCTTTGTGCTGTTCGATAACGTACAATATGTCAGACAGGGCTGGATTAACCGCAATCGTATTCTCCTTGATGGCCAACCAGGCACGTTTACCTTACCGCTAAAAAAAGCGTCACGCTTTCTCAACATTAATTGCCGGACGCTTTCAGAGGAGCCGTTCAGAACCCGACTACTCAACCAGCTACACGCCGCCTATCGCCATGCGCCTTATGCAAATGATATTTTTCCGGTACTGGAAGAGATTGTTGAGTTTGAAAGTTCTGATTTGTTTGCTTACTTACATCACTCTCTGAAGGTTCTCAAGAGGGTATTATCCCTGAAATGTGAGTTGCTGATTTCTTCCGAGATTGATATCGATCCCACTTTACGTGCGCAGGACAAAATTCTCGAGATATGCCGTAGCCAGCGTGCTGATACCTATATCAACTTACCCGGAGGAAGAGCGCTTTATTCGGCTGAAGCTTTTGCACAACAGGGGATGACGCTGCATTTTATTCAGCCAGATGATTTTCATTATCCTCAGTACGGAGAGGCTTTTGTCCCCTGGTTGTCAATTATTGATGTCATGATGTTTAATTCAAAAAACGCGGTTATAGGGCTATGTCAGGAAAAATGGAGCCTGAATTAACCATGCTGCTAAAATACAATACAGCCTGCGTTCAGGATATTATCCTGCACTTGAAAGGCGGCGAGCCAGGCTTTGTGAAACAGCTAACTGCCAGAGTTGACATTGAAGGCTATGCCAGGAAGATTAAAACCCATGCGCACTGTTTTGAAGCTTGGGAGCAGGATACGTTAATTGGCCTTGTTGCGGCTTATCTTAATGCTGAATTACGCTTTGGTTACATCACCAATGTGTCTGTTTTACCCGGCTTTCAGTCGCGCGGCATCGCGAACTTACTGTTAAATAAATGTATTAATCAGTTCGGTATTTCTGGCATAAACACCCTTGAACTGGAAGTTTATAAAGACAATGAGAGGGCGCAGCGACTTTATTTAACACACGGATTTGTTGTAAAAAATAGTGAATCTGACTTTCTTAAAATGGTGCGTTGCGGTGTGGAATAAAAATTGATAATGCGAGTTCATTTGTCTTTTTTTGCATCTTTTCGTCTCTAAATATGTAACTGATATCCCAGGCGCCGTGCGGTAACCTCCAAATAACCCCCCATTTCACCCACTATTCATCCGATTAAAACCCCTGTAGAAACGGATAATCATGCCGATAACTCAACTAACGCAGGGCTGTTTATCGTGAATTCACTGTATACCGCTGAAGGTGTAATGGATAAACACTCGCTGTGGCAGCGTTATGTACCGCTTGTGCGTCACGAAGCATTGCGCCTGCAGGTACGTCTGCCGGCGAGTGTGGAGCTCGACGATCTGCTACAGGCAGGCGGCATCGGGTTGTTGAATGCAGTCGAACGTTACGATGCCCTGCAGGGAACGGCATTTACTACCTACGCGGTGCAGCGCATCCGTGGGGCGATGCTTGATGAGTTGCGCAGCCGTGATTGGGTGCCGCGAAGCGTCAGGCGTAACGCTCGCGGTGTGGCACAGGCGATTGGTCAACTGGAGCAAGAGCTGGGGCGTAACGCTACCGAGACGGAAGTCGCGGAGCGACTGGACATCCCGCTCGAAGAGTATCGCCAGATGTTGCTCGACACTAATAACAGCCAACTCTTCTCTTACGATGAGTGGCGGGAAGAGCATGGCGATAGCATTGAACTGGTCACCGAGGAGCACCAGCAGGCAAACCCGCTACAGCAATTACTGGACAGCAATCTACGCCAGCGCGTGATGGAAGCGATTGAAGCTTTGCCGGAACGCGAACAACTGGTGTTGACGCTTTATTACCAGGAAGAGCTGAATCTCAAAGAGATTGGTGCGGTGCTTGATGTGGGTGAGTCCCGGGTTAGCCAGTTGCATAGCCAGGCGATCAAGCGTTTGCGCACCAAACTGGGTAAGTTGTAGGGAGTGCCGCACAATTATCTGACGACCTGGGAATTATCATGACGGTGCAGCAGTCAAAAAGACGGCCATTAAGCCGCTATCTCAAAGATTTCAAACACACCCAGACACATTGTGCACATTGCAGTAAGCTGCTCGACCGCATCACGCTCACGCGCAGCGGGGTGATCATCAATAAAGCCACCATTGCTCAACTTGATACGCTTATTGATGAGGCCACCTGGCTTATCGAGCAGAAAGAGTGGATGGCGCTGTGTCGTTTTTGCGGTGATTTGCACTGCAAAGAACAAAACAACTACTTCGATATTATTGGCTTTAAACAGTATCTGTTTGAGCAGACTGAAATGAGCCACGGGACGATTCGTGAATATGTGGTTCGTCTGCGCCGCCTGGGTAACCATCTGAGCGAACATAAAGTCCCACTTCCCGGCTCGCTGCAAGGCCTGCTGGACGAGACGCTGGACGCCTGGCTGCCCCGTACCAGCACCAATAATTACCGCATTGCATTACGCAAATACTGGCAATTCCAGGTACAGGGCCATGCGATCCCGCGCCAGGAAATTAGCGCAACCTCCGATATATACTAAATTTGCATAAGTTGTAGCGGACTGGTTTTGATATATCCCGAAGCCGCCCGCTACACTACAAAAAAATGTAAATAATCGGGGTAAACATGAAATTAAAAATGATCGGGCGTCAGGCACTGATGGGCGTCATGGCCGTTGCTCTGGTGGCTGGCGCAAGCGTGAAAACTTTCGCGGCTGAAAACCTTCTGAATAAAGTAAAAGAACGCGGCACGCTGCTGGTGGGGCTGGAAGGCACTTATCCGCCGTTCAGCTTCCAGGGAGATGACGGCAAGCTGACCGGCTTTGAAGTGGAATTTGCCGAACAGTTGGCTCAGCACCTTGGCGTGAAAGCAGCCCTGAAGCCGACCAAATGGGACGGCATGCTGGCGTCTTTAGATTCTAAACGCATTGACGTGGTGATTAACCAGGTCACCATTTCCGACGAACGTAAGAAAAAATACGACTTCTCCACCCCATACACCATTTCCGGTATTCAGGCCCTGGTGAAAAAAGGCAACGAAGGCGGGATTAAAACTGCGGCAGACCTGAAGGGCAAAAAAGTCGGCGTGGGTCTCGGGACTAACTATGAGCAGTGGCTGCGTGAAAATGTTCCTGGCGTAGATATCCGTACCTATGATGATGACCCTACCAAATATCAGGATCTGCGCGTGGGCCGTATTGACGCGATTCTGGTCGACCGCCTCGCCGCGCTTGATCTGGTGAAGAAAACCAACAATACGCTGGCGGTAGCGGGGGATGCGTTTTCTCGTCAGGAAGCTGGCGTTGCCGTGCGTAAAGGTAATGAAGATCTGCTGAAAGCCATCGACGCGGCCATCGCCGAGATGCAGAAAGACGGTTCTCTGGCTAAGCTGTCCGATAAATGGTTCGGGGCGGACGTTACTAAGTAACGCGGTATCACAGTGAAAAGGTGCTGATTTCAGCACCTTTTTTTATTTACCGCAGAGAGGAAACCCATCTCTCTGGTGCATAATGAAACTGGATATCGATATCGGCTCAGGAGGCCCTATGTCACTGCATCACCTAACGCGTTTTCCTCGTCTGGAATTTATTGGTGCGCCCACGCCGCTGGAGTATTTACCGCGCTTTTCGGACTATCTTGGCCGTGAAATCTATATTAAACGTGATGACGTGACGCCGATGGCGATGGGCGGCAACAAACTGCGCAAGCTTGAGTTTTTAGCCGCGGATGCGCTGCGGGAAGGGGCCGATACGCTGGTCACCGCCGGGGCGATTCAGTCCAACCACGTTCGTCAGACTGCGGCGGTGGCGGCCAGGCTTGGGCTGCATTGTGTGGCGCTGCTGGAAAACCCTATCGGAACGCAAGCCGAAAACTACCTGACTAACGGCAACCGCCTGCTGCTGGATCTCTTTAACGTCGAGGTCGAGATGTGCGAGGCGCTAAATGCCCCGGATAAACAGCTGGAAGCGGTGGCTACGCGGCTGGAAGCCCAGGGATTCAGGCCTTATGTTATTCCGGTCGGCGGCTCTAATGCACTTGGCGCCCTGGGCTACGTTGAAAGCGCGCTGGAAATTGCCCAGCAGTGCGAGGATGCCGTCAGCCTGTCTTCCGTGGTTGTGGCCTCCGGCAGCGCGGGGACACATGCCGGCCTGGCGGTTGGTCTTGAACAACTGATGCCGGACGTGGAGCTGATTGGCGTTACCGTTTCCAGAACTGTGGCGCAGCAAAAGCCTAAAGTTGTTGCCCTGCAGCAGGCCGTGGCGCAGTCCCTTGAGGTTAGCGCGACCAGCGACATCATCCTGTGGGATGACTACTTCGCGCCGGGATATGGCACGCCGAATGAAGAAGGTATGGAAGCGGTAAAACTGCTGGCCAGACTTGAAGGTATTTTGCTTGACCCGGTTTACACCGGCAAAGCGATGGCCGGCCTTATCGACGGCGTGGCGCAAAAACGATTTAAGGATCAGGGGCCAATTGCCTTTATTCATACCGGCGGGGCACCGGCGCTATTTGCCTACCATCCGCATCTGTAAGACGCGGGCCAGGTTTTAATCATCGGGAATCACCATGCAAGAAAGTTTGCAACTGGTGCTGGACTCAGCACCGTATCTGCTTAAAGGGGCGGTATTCACCCTCCAGCTGAGTATTGGCGGGATGTTTTTTGGCCTGATCCTCGGTTTTATGCTGGCGCTAATGCGCCTGTCGGCGTTTTGGCCCTTTTCGCTGTTGTCGCGTTTTTATGTTTCCATTTTTCGCGGCACGCCGCTCATCGCCCAGCTGTTTATGATTTATTACGGGCTGCCTCAGTTTGGCATTGAGCTGGACCCGATCCCCTCGGCGATGATCGGCCTGTCGTTGAACACGGCGGCCTATGCGTCCGAAACCCTGCGGGCAGCGATTTCCTCTATCGATAAAGGGCAATGGGAAGCGGCGGCGAGTATCGGCATGACTCGCTGGCAAACGCTGCGCCGTGCGATTCTGCCGCAGTCGGCCCGCGTGGCGCTGCCGCCGCTCGGAAACAGCTTTATCAGCCTGGTGAAGGACACCTCGCTGGCGGCCACCATTCAGGTGCCGGAGCTGTTCCGCCAGGCGCAGCTGATCACCTCCCGCACGCTGGAAGTGTTTACCATGTATCTCGCTGCGTCCCTGGTTTACTGGGTGATGGCGACGGTGCTCTCCACTCTGCAGAACTATTTTGAAAACCAGCTTAATCGCCAGGACAGGGAGCCGAAATGAGCGCCATTGACGTAAAAAAACTGGTGAAAAAATTCCACGGGCAGACGGTGCTGCACGGTATTGATCTGGACGTTAAGCCCGGCGAAGTGGTGGCTATCATCGGCCCGAGTGGCTCGGGAAAAACCACGCTGTTGCGCAGTATTAACCTGCTGGAAGAACCGGACAGCGGCACCATTCAGGTGGGTGATATCACGATTGATGCCGGGCAGTCGCTGGCCAGGCAGAAAGAGAACATTCGTGCGCTGCGTCAGCAGGTGGGGTTTGTGTTTCAGAACTTCAATCTTTTTCCACATCGCACGGTGCTGGAAAACATAATTGAAGGCCCGGTCATCGTTAAGGGAGAGCCTAAAGCCGAAGCCGTTGCTCGGGCGCGCGAACTGTTGGAGAAGGTGGGATTAAGCGGGAAAGAGAACAGCTACCCGCGCCGTTTGTCGGGTGGGCAACAGCAGCGAGTGGCGATTGCCCGTGCGTTGGCGATGCGCCCGGAAGTCATCCTGTTTGACGAGCCAACCTCGGCGCTTGACCCGGAACTGGTAGGGGAAGTGCTGAACACTATCCGTCAACTGGCGGACGAGAAACGCACAATGGTGATTGTAACTCACGAAATGAGCTTCGCCCGTGACGTGGCCGACCGCGCAATATTCATGGATCAGGGCAAGATTGTGGAGCAGGGGCCGGCAAAAGCGCTTTTCGCCAGCCCACAGCAGCCGCGTACCCGGCAGTTCCTGGAGAAGTTTCTGACCCAGTAACGCACAGTAAGGTCCGGCCTCACCCCCAGGCGGCTGTCGCCGAGCCGAGAGGCGCCGGAGGTGTGGCCCAGGTTACCGGCGTGCCTGCCAGCATCAGCGGGAATTTCAACCGGTTTCTCAGCCCAAAGGCAGACCATTCCATCATCGGCTGGAAATCATGCGGGCCGATAGCGGCCAGCTCAGCCTGATCTCCTGCCCGGTGCGACATTAACAAGGCGGCCGTTCGGGCGAGCGACAGGCGTGCGCTGTAGCCCTGATGCTGCTCATGCCGGACTTTTAGACCTCTGAGCACCGCTGCCGCCATCAGATAACCCGTGGCGTGATCCAGTGCCTGAACGGGGAGTGGGTGAGGCCGCCCGGTTTGTTTCCAGCGCATTCCCGCGTCGGCGATGCCGCTGGACATCTGGACCAGGCTGTCGAAACCTCTGCGGTTACGCCACGGCCCGTGCCATCCCCAGGCGTTAAGCGAAACGTCGACCAGCCCCGGGGAGATAGCCTGTCGGATTTCGGCCCCAAATCCCAGTGATTCCAGCGCGTCGGCGCGGTAGCCGTGAACCAGAACATCCGTATCGGCAAGCAGGGTTTTGAACTGCTCTCTGCCTTCGGCAGACCTGAGGTCGAGCCTGGCGCATTTTTTCCCGAGTGTGACCTCCTCGACAAGGGTAGGTTCTTCCCAGCCGGGCGGATCGAGGCGTAGCACCTGCGCCCCAAGCCCGGCCAGGAATCGGGTGGCAACCGGGCCGGCAATGATGCGGGTGAGATCCAGAACCCGCAGGCCAGCGAGCGGGCGGGCAGGCGACAGGGCTAATGCTGTACGAGGGGCTTCGGCATGGCACTGCTGCCAGAACAAGGGCTCTGCCGCGACGGTTTTCCCGTGCGGATGTTTTAACCATTCATCGTGGGTTAACATTGCTGCCGCGCATCCACCCGCAACCACGATTGCCTCTTCAAGCTCGGTTTTTCCCCACGTAATCACTTTCTGGGCGAGGGCCGCTTTATCTTTGCTTACGCCGAGCACGGACTCCATCGCCTGCCGGTGATGAAGGGCGTTGGTATGCAGCCGGATCCAGCCGTCCCGGGTGGCGTAATCCCCGGCAAATTGATCCCATAGCGCGGCGGGAGAGCGATTAACGGGAAAATGGCTGGTCGAAAACCAGTATGAGGCCAGCCGCTGATCTATATAAAGCGGCGTATCCGGGCGAGAGAGCAGCGCACTCAGGGCGCAACCTGCCGTCGCGAGGCTGGCGGCGGCGAATTCGGTCACAGGAAAATGGGAGGCGAGCTCGCCTTTACCCACCCTGGCCACTGACGGCAGGGCCGTTTCCAGCCCCAGCTCATGGGTCATTGCGCTGAAAAGAAGGGAAAACGAAGATTTAACCATACTGAGCTCCAGTAAATTTTTCCTGACATATGTAAAAACCGAAGAATTGTGGCGGAAAAACAATAAATCACATTAATTACTTTAATAAATGTGTTAGCTTATTACATTCTATTAATGAAATACTTTTTAGCGCCAGGAGAGACGCCAGATATAATGCTGGAACGTGACTTTTTTAGCTGGCGACGGGAAGCACTCGAACTTTTCCTGTCAATTACTCATGCCAGCGAATTACAAACTTTAGTTCAACAACAAACTCAACGCCTGGGCTTTGATTATTTTTCGCTGTGTGTTCGGCACCCGGTGCCTTTTACACGGCCTAAATTATCATTGCAGAGTTCTTACCCACAAAAATGGTTAGAGTGGTATGTCACAGAAAACTATTTTGCTATTGACCCGGTATTGAAACAGTCTAATTTCATGCGCGGTGAAATAATCTGGAGCGATGCCTTGTTTGCTGAGTCTCGTGAGCTGTGGGATGCCGCGCGCGATCACGGTCTCGCATCCGGGCGAACGCATTGCGTCATGGCGCCTAACCGCACGGCAGGGTTCCTCTCCGTTTCGCGCTCAAATGTTCGCACGGAAATTCTTTCGGAAGATGAGCTTGGGCTGCGGCTGAGTTACCTTGCCGAGCTGAGTATGGCGACGTTAAACCGCCTGGAAGACCCGTCGGTCGAAATGCTCGACATGAAGCTGAGTAAGCGCGAAAGAGAGATTCTCCAGTGGACGGGAGAAGGTAAAACGTCGGCAGAAATTGCGATTATTCTGTCCATTTCTGAGAATACGGTGAACTTCCATCAGAAGAATATGCAGAAGAAATTCAATGCCCCAAACAAGACGCAGATAGCCTGCTATGCGGCGGCTATGGGGATCATCTGAGCCTGAAGGGCGGGTGTTGCGTTTGGCGCTGACGGCTGGCGAACCCGGATTCTGCCAGCCGCCCCCGGCTTATTGACGGTAAGCCTGTTTAATTTGCTTAACGGTGTTACTGAATACTTCGGCCTGAGTTGGGTCTTCCAGTTGCGCGATCTGCTTTTCCATTTTCAGGATAACGCGGCCCGCATCAGCCTGGCCCATAGCCTGCAGCATCAGGGTTAACAGCGTCTTCAGACAGGTGACTTCTTGTGCCAGTTCACGGGTATTTTCGGCGGTGGAAAAATCTGGAGTACTCATTTACTTTCCTCAATGCTTAGTTAGTACGCTGCCATTATGCACAGTGATATTCATAAGGCGGCGGAGTATACCATAACATTCACCAGAGTTATTCATGTTCGGCGGGTGAGAATGCACCTGAATGTTTACGGTAATAAACAATATCGCCAGAGGGTTATTCGTGGGGTAGCTGGAAGAATTAAAAACAAATTGTTTCGCTCTCGTTTAGCTAACGTTAAATAAAACGAGAGAATAAGGTTTTTATTCTTGATGATCGTCGCATTTTGATAATTAGCCGTTTTTTGGTCAGAGAATAATAGCGTCCGTGCCGATGGTTGAAACTTGATGTGCGCCGCAGAAACAGACCTGAAAGTAAAGATATATTCTTCGTTAGTGTTAACAGAATGTGCTGACAGCAATTTGGATTTTAATGTTGTCGGAAAAACGTTAATATATGACTAATTAGCTATCAGCAGCGTTATCCCTTTCTGGAGAATAGCCCTTTGATCAACGTTCTTCTTGTTGATGACCACGAACTGGTGCGCGCAGGGATACGACGCATTCTGGAAGAGATTAAAGGCATCAAAGTCTCGGGTGAAGTGAACTGCGGCGAGGATGCCATCAAATGGTGCCGCAGTAACCCGGTTGATGTCGTGTTAATGGATATGAATATGCCGGGGATCGGCGGGCTGGAAGCCACCCGTAAAATTGCCCGCTACTCTTCAGATATCAAAGTTATCATGTTGACTATCCATACAGAGAACCCGCTGCCTGCGAAAGTGATGCAGGCCGGCGCGGCAGGGTATTTAAGCAAGGGCGCGGCGCCTCAGGACGTGGTGAACGCCATCCGTTCCGTCAATGCGGGTCAGCGTTACATCGCCTCTGATATTGCTCAACAAATGGCCTTAAGCCAGATAGCGCCAGAGGCGGAATCCCCGTTTGCCAGTTTGTCTGAGCGAGAATTACAGATTATGCTGATGATCACCAAAGGCCAGAAGGTCAATGAGATCTCTGAGCAGCTTAATCTCAGCCCTAAAACGGTGAACAGCTACCGCTACCGCATGTTTAGTAAACTGAATATCAGCGGGGACGTGGAGCTGACCCACCTGGCTATTCGCCACGGGTTATTCAATGCGGAGACGTTAATCAGTAGTGAGTGATACTTTTGATTCCCGGGCTTTTCTCAAGACGGTAACCAGCCAGCCCGGCGTCTACCGCATGTACGATGCCGGCGGCACGGTTATCTATGTCGGCAAAGCTAAAGACCTGAAAAAACGCCTCTCCAGCTACTTCCGCACGAATCTGGCCAGCCGCAAAACCGAAGCGCTGGTGGCGTTGATCCAGCATATTGATGTCACGGTGACCCACACGGAAACCGAGGCTCTGCTGCTTGAGCACAACTACATCAAGCTCTACCAGCCGCGCTACAACGTGCTGCTGCGAGACGATAAATCTTATCCCTTTATTTTTCTGAGCGCCGATAGCCACCCGCGGCTGGCGATGCACCGCGGGGCGAAGCACGCGAAGGGCGAATACTTTGGCCCGTTTCCTAACGGTTATGCGGTGCGAGAAACGCTGGCGCTGCTGCAGAAAGTCTTTCCTGTTCGCCAGTGTGAAAACAGCGTATACCGCAACCGCTCGCGGCCTTGCCTCCAGTATCAAATCGGGCGTTGCCTTGGCCCCTGTGTATCCGGCCTGGTTACCGAAGAGGACTATGCCCGGCAGGTGGACTATGTGCGTCTGTTTTTAGCGGGGAAGGACGATCAGGTGCTGACGCAGCTTATTTCCCGCATGGAAGTGGCGAGCAAAAATCTTGAATTTGAAGAAGCCGCGAGGATCCGCGATCAAATTCAGGCTGTCCGGCGTATTACCGAGAAACAGTTTGTCTCCAACTCCGGCGACGATCTTGACGTCATTGGCGTCTCGTTTGATGCGGGCCTGGCCTGCATGCACGTACTGTTTATTCGCCAGGGTAAAGTCCTTGGCAGCCGCAGCTACTTCCCGAAAGTTCCGGCAGGAACTGAGCTGAGCGAAGTCGTGGAGACGTTTGTCGGGCAGTTCTACCTGCAGGGGAGTCAGATGCGCACGCTGCCTTCTGAAATCCTGCTCGACTTCGCGTTGGCGGACAAATCTCTGCTGGCGGACTCTTTGAGTGAGCTGGCCGGGCGTAAGGTGAATGTCCAGACCAAGCCTCGCGGCGACCGGGCTCGTTACCTGAAGCTCGCCCGTACCAACGCCGCAACGGCGCTGGTGACAAAGCTTTCCCAACAGTCCACCATTCAGCAGCGCCTGAAAGCGCTGGCCGAAGTGCTAAAACTTCCGGAAGTGAAGCGGATGGAATGTTTTGATATCAGCCATACGATGGGGGAGCAAACTGTCGCGTCCTGTGTGGTTTTTGACAGTAACGGCCCGCTTCGGGCGGAATACCGTCGCTACAATATTACCGGCATTACGCCGGGCGATGATTATGCGGCCATGAACCAGGTGCTGCGCCGCCGCTACGGTAAGGCAATAGAAGAAAGCAAAATCCCGGACGTGATTCTGATAGACGGCGGGAAGGGGCAACTGGGGCAGGCAAAGGCGGTATTTGCTGAACTGGACGTGCCCTGGGATAAACACCATCCTTTATTGCTGGGCGTAGCCAAAGGCAGTGACCGCAAAGCAGGGCTGGAAACTTTGTTCTTTGAACCCGAAGGTGAGGGGTTCTCTTTGCCGCCGGACTCTCCGGCGCTGCATGTGATCCAGCATATTCGCGATGATTCACACGATCATGCTATCTCCGGGCACCGTAAAAAACGTGCGAAAGTGAAAAGTACCAGCTCACTGGAGACCATTGAAGGCATCGGACCAAAGCGCCGCCAGATGTTGCTGAAGTATATGGGCGGATTGCAACCGTTAATCAATGCCTCTATCGAGGAGATCGCAAAAGTGCCGGGCATCTCGCAGGCATTGGCAGAAAAGATCTACTACTCGTTGAAACATTAAGGGCTCTGTAGCAACATAGAGACAATTTCCACTTATGACAGATAGTTAACTGGCACTATGCGATTCAATATCCCAACACTGCTCACGCTGTTTCGTGTCATCCTTATCCCGTTCTTTGTGCTGGCGTTTTATCTGCCGTTCAACTGGGCACCTTTCCTTTGCGCCTTCATTTTTTGGCTGGCGGCCATAACCGACTGGTTTGATGGTTTTCTGGCGCGTCGCTGGAACCAAAGTACCCGTTTCGGCGCGTTCCTCGATCCGGTTGCCGATAAGGTGATGGTGGTTGTGGCGCTGGTGCTGGTGGCGGAACACTATCATGCCTGGTGGGTGACCCTGCCGGCGGCCACGATGATCGCTCGCGAAATTATTATCTCGGCGCTGCGTGAATGGATGGCGGAAATCGGCAAACGTAGCCGCGTGGCGGTTTCCTGGATAGGTAAAACCAAAACGATGGCGCAAATGCTGGCGCTGATCGGTATGCTGTGGCGCCCGAATATGTGGATTGAGTACACCGGCATCGCGCTTTTCTTCGTCGCAGCGGTACTGACGTTCTGGTCAATGTTCCAATATTTGGCTGCTGCACGCGGCGATTTGCTCGAACCGTGATCTATCCGGCGCAAAATTCAGCAAACGATTCGTGGTGTTAGAAAATTTCATTGACTCATTGCGTCAGGTAAGTAGAATGCAACGCATCGAAAGGCAGCAACGTTAGCCGGAAGATAATAAAATCAAGTGATTAGCTTAACAGCCACCAACACTCACTTGTACAAAAAGCGGGAATAGCTCAGTTGGTAGAGCACGACCTTGCCAAGGTCGGGGTCGCGAGTTCGAGTCTCGTTTCCCGCTCCAAATTTAGGTAATAGAATTTCTGTTACCGCCTGAAAAGGCAAAAGATTTTGGCGCGTTAGCAAAGCGGTTATGTAGCGGATTGCAAATCCGTCTAGTCCGGTTCGACTCCGGAACGCGCCTCCAATTTCTTCCCGAGCCCGGATGGTGAAATCGGTAGACACAAGGGATTTAAAATCCCTCGGCTTATGGCTGTGCGGGTTCAAGTCCCGCTCCGGGTACCATGGGAATAAAAAGAATAAAATCAATGATAAGCAGTGTCGTGTAAACCACCTTCGGGTGGTTTTTTATTGCCTGCGATTTGCCATTCTGAAAATTATCCTGCCTGTTCCGGTAAAAGAATGCCATGCTAAACCATTCCCTGGCATTCCATCCGGCAACCATGAACACTTTTTCACGACACGGTTTTGACGTCCCTTTTCAGGGCCACAGGCTCAGGGCTGACAGTATTTTCGGCAGTAAAGGCCACATCCTGATGATCCACGGAGGGTCAAAAGACCGTGAGGCAGGGCTTCGCTACCGGCTCCTGCTGGCGGAGCTGGGGTTTGGAAGTACGGCTTTTGATTGCATCGGCCACGGGGAAACCGGCGGAGAGCTCTCTCAATCTTCTTTACTGAGCCGCACTGAACAGGCTTTGGCGATAGCCGCACAGCAAGGTTCCCGACTGACCGGCTGTATGGGCGTAAGCATGGGGGCGTACAACGCCCTGCAACTGAGCAAATCTCTGCCATTGCGCTCCCTTATCCTGATGGTGCCGGGCGTGTATCACCCTTCGGCATACCGGGTAAATTTTGGGCCTGAATTCTCCGCCATTATTCGCCAACCTGGAAGCTGGAGGGAAAGCGATGCCTGGCAGACCCTGGCTGAATTTAGCGGTAATGTCCTGGTGATTGCCGCGGCTGAGGATCGGGTTATTCCGGCAGAGATCCCGCGGCGGCTTTATGATTCGGCATCGGGGCGGGGCAGGCAAGCTTTGCTGACCGTGCCGGATGCCGACCACAACAGCGTCTGGCAGGTGCTGAATCGCAGCCCGTCGCTGTTCGACAAAACCCGCCAATTGTTGGTGGAATGCCTGACTAAAGCGGAATGAAAATGACTCGCCGCGCGCGGAGCGGGTACACTACGCAAAATTTTATTCAAACGTAAGACGAGGAACCCAAAGATGACTCAGGGACCGCTGACCGAAGACGAAATTATCTGGCTGGATGACATCCTGCTGAAGTATGGCACCGCACATTCGGTGATTGATGTGGCCGAGCTGGACGGGCTGCTCACGGCACTGTTATCTGGGCCGGAAATAACTGAACCGACCACCGTGCTGCGTGCGGTATGGGGCGGTGATGTTGAGCCAGAATGGGAAAGCAAAGAAGAACTGACCCGCTTTGGTGTCCTGGTATTCCAGCATATGAATGATATTGCTGAACGTCTGGCGGAGTATCCGGGGCAGTTTGAGCCGCTGTTTGGCACCAGCGAAGTGGATAACCGCGAAATCACCATCGTGGAAGAGTGGTGCTACGGCTACATGCGCGGCGTGGCGCTGGAAAGCTGGCCTGCGCTGCCGGCGGAGCTTCAGCCGGAGCTGGATGCCATTGCCTTACACGGGCTTGAGGAGAGTGAAGCTGAGTTTGAAAACCTGACGCCAGAAGCATTCCTGGCAAGCATTGAGGCGATTAAACCTGCGGCACTGGCGCTTTATGGCTACTGGCACAGCCAGCGAAACGGCGGGGCGCTGCACTAAAGCGAAAATAGCAGGCCATAGTGGCCTGCTACTTCACGGCAATTAAGCCTGAGCGTCCAGCGTGGCCAGCTCTTTATCGACAAAGTACAGGCCTTCACCGCTTTTGCCCACCAGGCTGAGTTTATCCAGCACGGATTTAAACAGTTTTTCTTCTTCATGTTGCTCGGCAACATACCACTGCAGGAAATTAAAGGTTGGATAATCCTGAGAGGTCATGGCGGAGTGGGCCAGGGCATTAATCTGACGAGTAATTAACTGCTCGTGCTCGTAAGTAGCTTTAAATAATTCATCCAGTGAAGCGTATTCTAAATAAGGGGACTGAATGGCGTTAATACGCGGCATGCTCCCGGTATCATTCAAATATGCAAACAGACGCTGCATGTGCTCCATCTCTTCCTGAGCGTGGCGGCGCAGGAACGCGGCAGCCCCTTCGAAGCTGTGATAGCTGCACCAGGCGCTCATCTGCTGATAAAGCAGGGAAGAGTAGAGTTCAAGGTTCATCTGCTCGTTCAGTTTTTCAATCATTTCCGTCTTCAGCATCACAGGCTCCATATTTTTTGAGGGGCGTTAATATGGCGCTACTTTAATTATTAATTTTCCATAATGCAAAGAAATTGTTAATTATATTAGTGTAATGAGAATGGTTGTTACTATTATTTTATTTATGAAAAAGTGAATTAATAATGAGAATTAATCTTGTTCCGCTTCGCTATTTTATTACCGCTTCAGGTGTAATAAATCAGTCATATTTAGTCGAATAAAATGATAACCATGCTAAGAGTAAGTCTATGTTGTCATTGGAAAATCTTATGGCTAAATATTCTTATGACCACCATTTACCTGACGCAGGAGCTGTGGCTAAATACGTTTCTTTCAAAATTAGACTGCACATGAACATTCTTCATTTTCTTCTCGCACTTTTTGTCATCATGGGACTGGCGTGGCTGGTGAGCTTCGATCGTAAAACCATCCGTATCCGCTATTTGTTACAACTTGTCGTTATTGAAGGCCTGCTGGCGTTCTTCTTCCTGCACTCCGACAGTGGTTTGTGGGTGATTAACGGCGTGTCCGGTTTCTTTGGCCACCTTCTGACCTTCGCCGGGCAGGGTAGTGATTTCGTCTTTGGTGGGATGAGCAAAGCGGGCCTGGCCTTTATCTTCCTCGGCGTACTGTGCCCGATAATCTTTATCTCTGCGCTGATCGGTATCCTGCAGCATTTCCGTATCCTGCCGATTGTTATTCGCATTGTCGGGACACTGCTTTCAAAAGTGAACGGCATGGGCAAGCTGGAGTCGTTTAACGCCGTCAGCTCGTTGATTTTGGGTCAGTCAGAAAACTTCATCGCCTACAAGGGCGTGCTGGGCGACCTGAGCTCTCGCCGCCTGTTCACCATGGCCGCGACGGCGATGTCCACCGTTTCTCTGTCTATCGTCGGGGCTTACATGACGATGCTGGAGCCGAAGTATGTGGTCGCGGCGCTGATCCTGAATATGTTCAGCACCTTCATCATCCTGTCTATCATTAACCCGACTCGCCCTGGGGCTGAGCCTGAAATCAAACTTGAGAAGCTGCACGAATCCCAAAGTTTCTTTGAAATGCTGGGAGAGTACATCCTCGCGGGCTTCAAAGTAGCGATGATTATTCTGGCGATGCTGATCGGTTTTATCGCGCTGATCAGCGCCATCAATGCGCTGTTCGCGACGGTCTTCGGCCTGAGCTTCCAGCAAATTCTGGGCTACGTCTTCTATCCGTTTGCCTGGCTGGTCGGTATTCCTCAGGCGGATGCGCTGAAAGCGGCCGGGATTATGGCGACCAAGCTGGTGGCTAACGAATTTGTCGCAATGATTGAGCTGCAGAAGATCATGGCGACGCTGTCACCGCGCGGACTGGGGATCCTGTCGGTCTTCCTGGTTTCGTTCGCTAACTTTGCTTCCATCGGGATTGTGGCCGGCGCCATCAAGGGGCTGAATGAAAAGCAGGGGAACGTGGTTTCTCGCTTTGGCCTTCGCCTGGTGTACGGTGCGACGCTGGTCAGCCTGCTGTCCGCGGCGTTTGCCGGGCTGGTGTTGTAAAAGCAAAAACGGCGGGGTTCCCCGCCGTTTCTCTAGCGCACAATGATCAGAACGCGGCGCAGACCGGCTGGTCAACGCGCATTACGGATTCCTGCGCAAAGCGGGTTTTATAGATAGAGCGCAGTTCGTCGACCTTTTTGCTGCTCTCCGCATCGCTGCCGCGAATCAGCATAATTGCTTTGCTCGGCTCGTGGGTCACTTCGCCCTTAGCATTCAGCCACTGCCCTTTGGCGTCATATTCAGTCAGCCCTTCGCGGAAGCGCGGGGTCACGTCTTTGTCCACAAAGCTACGCCATTCATTGGCGGTAATCTCCGCCCCGGATGGGCGGCTAATGCCGAAATAGAGCGTGGTTTGCGTCATTGCATCGCCGACCTGGCACTGCTTAGCCGGAGCGGTGACCGCCGATGTGGTTTTCGCTGGCGCGACACAGCCCGCCAGAGCCAGAGCTAATGCCCCTGCAAGTGTTGCTTTATAAAATACCATTATCCACCTGTCTTACTGTCATCATCATTATTAAAATTAAATGCGGAATTATTCCGCCGCGATATCAAATTACAATTCCGTACTTTTCGCAAGTCACCGAGCATTAACAGGGCAAGAATAATCCCGCAGATACCGCTGCCGGGCAGGACCCACTGCGTGGGGACATATCCGGCAATCACCCCCGTTGCCAGCGGGGCGACAAGCGTAATGCCGAGCTGCAGCCGCCAGCTTGCCGCCATTGCCGCGCCGACCTGTCGACCGGGGAAGCTGTCCATCACGTTAAGCGTGGCGACCAGATAGAACCAGTTACTGAACAAATGCGCGATAACGATCAGCGGCACGGCCAGCCACAAAGTGCCCGAGTACGCCACTGCGAAATAACACAAAGTAAAAAGCAGGAGTGCCAGCATCAGCGGGAGACTGTTACCCGCCCGGTAGCGCACCTGTCTCTCACTCAGCAGGAGCGGGGCCAGAAGTTGCCCCACGCTGCGGGCAAACAGCAGCGCCAGGCCATTGTCCGTTTCATTCCCCGGCAATTCTGGGGCGAGAGCAGGGAGCAAAGCCATCACGGGCGCGCCCACAAGGGCAAGGCTGGGCAACAGCAGCAGGCTACGTTTTTGCACCGGGGAGACGGTACGCCAGCTAAACTCTTCGCTTTCCTCGGGGGCGCAGTTATCTTCACTCTCCACAACAAAAACGGCGGAGGCGTGCCAGAGTAGCCCTATTGCAAAAATGAAGCTGAGCGCATCCAGAAACAGCATTAGCCAGAGGCTGACATGACCGTACAGTAGCGTCCCCAGCCCCACGCCAAAGATAACGTTGGCGGCAAACACCAGCGTTTCAATACCTGCGGCGGCGGGCATTAGCGCTTTGGATAAGCCTTGTTTGAAGAGCTGGCTCAGCACCGGAACCGTCAGGCCGGTGCTAAAGGAGGCCGCGGCCTGGCTCAACAACAGCATGGCCGGGTGGTCACTCAGCAGTGCGAGGCCGGGCAAAACCAGACCGATAAGGCCTGATACTTCACCGAGAAGCAGGACGGAAAATGCTGGCCAGCGTTTTAACAACCACACGCCAACAAAGCTGGCAGGTAAACCGGGCGCCAGCGAGAGAACATAAGCGAGAGAAAGCCAGGCGGGCGTAGCGTGGCTGTTTAACAGTTGGCTAAAGACCAGAACGTAAGTCAGGCCGTTGCCAATAGACGAAAACAAAAGCGCGAGCCCGAGCCGCGTGAACCAGCGGTGCTGGCGCAGGGCGCGGAGTAGTAAAAGAAGCATGTTAAGTTCCTGATGAAAAAATAGAGTCAAGCCGCCGTGGGAAAACGGCAGCGCGAGATATTTATCGTCAGGAACGGCTTACATTGGCGTCAGGCTTCTCTTTGAACAGATGTCACTAAAAATAGAGGAATATTCGAAAATTACCAGTTACTGGTGACGCCCGCATATTGCGGCCCGGTCACGCCGCGACACTGATACTCCAGCACAACCTGCGTGTTCAGGCAAAGGGTACCGCTGTAGGTGGTGCAGGTTTTGATGTCGCTGCCGTAAGGGATGGCGCTGGCATAGCCCCACTGTTGGCACTGGCGTGAAGCCGTGGACTGTGCGAGGAATTTATCCACTTTGGCCGTCTGCAGCGGCGGCAGGTTATAGGCGAGGCGAACAACCCCGGCAGGCTCATTGGTATTGAGCGGCTCAGGTGTTTTGCTTACGGTGCACCCGCCCAGTAACAGGGCGGCAACGGCCAGATAAATGCGCTTCATCTTTCTTTATTCCTCATACTTAACCGTCTTCATGGTAGCACGCGGGGCGGGCTGAAAACCCTGTTCGATTAAGAGGGCAGTAAATTCCATAAATTTCAAATTTTAAAGAACCCTTAATTCAAATTACAAAATAAAAAAGCCTTTCTTAAAGTAAATTCCCCATAAAATGCACGGCGATTTTTTGATCAAATACGCGTCAAGTTTTGCCGCTCCGTGCCGACAATAGCGCTATGGCGCGATTTAATTTCACTTATGCAGATATACAAGGGAATAAATCAGGACGAGCGTCACCAAAGCCGCACAGGAAGTGCATTTTATTTTTGACCGGGGAACCAAGAAATGAACATTATTCGCAATATTAAAATTCGCGCGATGGTGGTGCTGATACAAGTCTTTTCAACGCTGGCATGGATATGCGTGGCGGGCGCAACGCTATGGCTATTACACAACCTCAAACAACAGCTTGCGCTCAACCCGGATCAACTGACGTGGATTAACACGGCTCAACTGATGCTGACGATCTCAATCGCCATCAGTATCGCTATCGTCATTTTTACCGAACGCTACCTGTGGTTTTGCCTGGTTAAGCCGGTCAATACTATCCGCCACCACATGCATGTCCTGGCGCAGGGCGAACTGGCTGCCGCACTGCCGGACTTAGGGCGTAACTGCATTGGGTTGATGGTGCAGCCTATTCAAAAGATGCAGGAAAACTGGCAAAAGGCGGTTAGCCGGATCCGGGACAGCGCCGAAGCTATTCGCTCCAATGCCACCGAAGTTTCCGGCGTGAATACCGACTTATCTTCCCGCTCGGAGCAGCAGGCCGCCGCGCTGGAGCAGACCAGCGCCAGCATGGCACAGCTGAACAGCACGGTGAAACTGAACGCCGACAATGCGAATCACGCCAGCCATCTCGCTCAGAATGCCACCAATGCGGCGGTAAACGGGGGGGATTCGGTGAAGCAGGTGGTGAAGACAATGGACGTGATCGCCAGCAGCGCGAACAAAATTGTCGATATCACGACGGTGATTAACAGCATCGCGTTCCAGACTAACATTCTGGCGCTAAATGCTGCAGTAGAGGCGGCAAGGGCGGGGGAGCAGGGCAAAGGCTTTGCGGTCGTCGCCAGCGAAGTACGTAATCTGGCCAGCCGGAGCGCCGGAGCCGCAAAAGAGATTGAAACGCTGCTCAACGACTCGGTCAGCAATATTCACACCGGGTCGCAGCAGGTGCGAAAAGCTGGAGAGGCGATGGATGAGATCCTCCGCGCCGTGAAGCAGGTGAATGACATCATGGGAGAGATTGCCAGCGCTTCCCTGGAACAAAGTCAGGGGATCGGGCAGGTGGGGATCGCCGTGCGGGAAATGGACAGCGTGACGCAGCAAAACGTGAACCTTGTTCAGAAGTCGGTACTTTCTTCCGTGGAGCTGGAGAAGCAGGCACACCACCTCCATGACGCGGTGGCGATGTTCCGTCTCAACGTAGTCTGAAAACAACAGCGTGTTTCAAACTCAGGCAGCCTTCGGGCTGCTTTTTTTATGCCTCCCACGGGCTTGATAAAGAAAATTATGTGACGCAGGCGGGTTAAATACTATTCCTCGTCAGTGCTGGCCCCAGACACCATGCGGATAGTTAAATTTCGGCTAAGCTTATGCTTTTTAGGCACATTTACAAGCGATAGCGAGTGTCGCACTATGCGGGCTCTTATTGAGCAAGGAGTTTCTGAAGCAATGCGTAAACCTCTGGTATTGTCGGCGCTAGTCGCCGCGCTGGCCCTGGCCTTGAGCGGCTGTGATGACGCTAAAAAAGAGACCGCGGCGGCGCCTGCCCCGGCAAAAGAAGCGCAGCAGGGCGGCAGCCTGATAATCGGCATCACCTCCGGCGATCCGCTGGCCATGAACCCGCTGTATGCCAGCGATCGGACTACGCTCACCATTATGCAGGCGCTTTACTCGCCGCTGTACAGTTACAGCGGCGACAAGATCGAATGGGGCCTGGCGGAAAGCCTGACGCCTTCAGCCGATAATCTCACCTGGACGCTGAAGCTGAAGCCCGGTCTGAAATGGCAGGATGGACGGCCGATTACCGCCGATGACGTGGTGTTCACCTTTAATAAACTGCTGGATGAAAAGCAGCATAGCTTCTTCCGCAGCATGTTTGTTTATGGCAACAAGCCCCTCAGCGTAAGCAAAGTGGATCCTCTCACGGTGAAATTTACGCTCCCGCAGGTGAGCGCCGCCTTCGCCGGTACGCTGGTGCAAATTTTCCCGATCCCACAGCATATCTTCGGTAGCGAAGCGGGCGATCTGGAAAAGAGCACGCGCAATGAAGCGCCAGTCGGCTCCGGCCCGTTCAAGTTTAAAGAGTACCGCGCGGGCCAGTACTACGCGCTGACGCGGTTCGATGATTACTGGAACGGTAAACCGAAACTCGATTCGGTGACCTACCGCTTCGCGAAGGACGCAAACTCGGCTAACCTCGCGCTGCAGAACGGTGAAATCAATCTCAAGATGGTGGACCCGCAGGATGTTTCACGCCTGAAAGCCACCGGCAAGTTTGATTTTGTCATTTACCCGGAAGGGCGTCTGGCCTACATGACGTTCAACCAGAACGTTGACAGCATGAAGAACAAAGCCCTGCGTCAGGCAATCGCGTACGCGCTGAACAAAGATGACCTGGTGCAAACGGCGTTCACCTCCCTCGATTACGCGAAACCGGCGGCTTCCATTCTCACGCCGGATACCCTGTACCAGACCAGCGATGTGGAACCGTACACGTTCGATCCCGATAAAGCCAAAGCGCTGTTTAAAGCGTCCGGGCAGCCGGAAGGTCTGAAGCTGCGCCTGGCCTACATCAACAGTAATAAAACCCAGGAAAGCATGGGGCTCTATATCCAGCAGCAGCTGAAGGCGATAGGTATCAACGTTGAATTATTGCCTCTGGATGCAAACGCGATGTCTCAGCGCAGTCAGGACATGAAAAACACCGCCTGGGAGCTAAGCCTGGGAGGATACATCATGGGCTCTGAGCCGGACGGCTATAAGTCACTGTATATGAGCAACGAAGCCTATAACTACGCGCACTATAAAAACCCGGCGTTTGATGCGTTGTGGGAGCAGGGCGCGACGGAAACGGATGCGGCGAAGCGCGCGGCTATTTACAAGCAGATCCAACAAACCGTCGCCAACGATATGGCCTGGTACCCGATTGCCTACACCAACGCGGTTGTGGCGGTGGACAAACGTTTTGGCGGGACGAAAGAGGCGGAGCCTAAGCCCGTTTATATGTTCCAGGATTTGTCGAAGATTTATCAACAATAACAATGAGTGACCTTCCGCCCGGCACGTCTGCACAGGCCGGGCGGAGGCAGGCGAAAATATGAATAACCTTCTTTTCCGGCGCTTACTGCAGTTATTCCCGATGCTGCTTTTTATCTCGCTGGTCTCCTTTTTACTGGTAAAGCTGGCCCCCGGCGACCCCGTGCAGGCGTATATTACGCCGCGCATGAGCCCGGATGATATCGAGCGGATCCGCCAAAGCATGGGGCTGGATAAGCCGCTGCCGGTGCAATACCTGCTGTGGCTGAAAAATTTGCTACAGGGTGACCTCGGCTACTCTTTGATTTATCACCGTCCGGTGCTGACGATGATCGCCGAGCGCATCCCGGCCACGCTTGGCCTGATGGGAGTATCCCTGCTGTTGGCTATCCTGCTGGCGATTCCGCTGGGGCTGCTGGCGGGGGCGTTCAAACACCGCTGGCTCGACCATGCCCTGAACATGTTCGCTTATGTGGGGATCTCGGTGCCGATATTTTGGTTTGGCATACTGCTGATTACCGTGTTTTCTGTGCAGCTTAACTGGCTGCCGAGCATGGGGATGCGGACCATCGGCGTGGAGGATGCCTGGCTCGATGTGGTTCGTCACGGCATTCTGCCCTGCATCGCGCTGACGTTTTACAACCTCTCCAGCTATGTGCGCTATATCCGTTCGAACACCATCAGCCAGCTGTCCGCCGACTATGTGCAAACTCAGCTGGCCTATGGGGCAACCCGCAGTACCATCCTGTTTCGGCATGTGCTGAAGAACGTGCTGCTGCCGGTCATCACGCTGTTTGGCCTCTCTTTTGGCGAGCTGGTGGTGGGCGCCTACGTGACGGAAAGCGTGTTTTCCTGGCCGGGCATGGGGCTGCTGGGGATCCAGGCCATAACCTCCCTCGACTACCCGCTTATCATGGCCATTATTCTGCTCTCAGCGTTGATGCTGATGGTGGGGAATTTGCTGGCCGACCTTCTGTATCGCGTGGCGGATCCGCGCATTAAGGCGCTGAGGTAACCATGAGCAGAAGATGGATGCAGGTTAAACAAGGTCTGAAGCACAGCCGCCCGGCGCAGTTTTCTCTGGCGGTGCTGGTGATTTTTGCTCTGGCGTCATTATCGGCTTTTTTAAGTCCGTGGGACCCCAATCAGATGTCGCTTCAGGGAAGAATGCTGCCGCCTGATGTAAGCCACTGGTTTGGCACGGATGAATATGGCCGGGACTATTTCACCCGCGCGCTTTACGGCGGGAAAATCTCCCTGATGGTCGGGTTTTTAGCCATGCTGTTTTCCACGCTGATTGGTACGCTGGTAGGCACCGTCAGCGGCTACTTTGGCGGAAAAATTGACAATCTGCTGATGAGGCTGGTGGACATCTTAATGTCAATCCCGGCTTTTTTCCTGCTGCTGGTGCTCAATGCCTACCTGAAGCCCGGAATCGCTAACATCATTTTGATTATCAGCGCGCTGACCTGGATGAATATGTCGCGGCTGGTGCGGGCTGAAACGTTGACGTTAAAAGAGCGGGAGTACGTGATTTATGCCCGGACCTCCGGGGAACATCCGCTGATAATTATTACCCGGCATATCATCCCGAATATTTTGCCGACGATTATTGTGGCGGCCACCCTGAATATCGCCTCCGCGATCCTCCTGGAGTCCACATTGAGTTTTCTTGGTCTTGGCGTGCAGCAGCCTGATGCCTCCTGGGGAAGCATGTTGAATAACGCCCAGTCATATATCGGCGAAGCTTCCTGGCTGGCGATGTTCCCGGGCGTGCTGATCCTGCTGACGGTGTTGAGTTTTAACGTGCTGGGCGATGTGTTCCGCACAGCTTTTGAGCCGGGGGCAAACCGCGATGCGTAATCTGCTGGAAATCGATAATCTGAAAACCTCTTTCTTCACCCGCGACGGAGAGGTTCAGGCGGTGCGCGGCGTTACCTTCAGCGTGCAGCGGGGGGAAGTTGTGGGCATTGTGGGCGAGTCTGGCTGTGGCAAAAGCGTCACCTGCAAATCGGTTATCAATTTGCTCGGCAGTCACGGCAAAGTTGTGGGAGGGCATATCCGTTTTCAGGGGGAAGACCTGGCGCGTAAAACGGCGGAGCAGATGCGTCATCTCCGCGGCAGCGAAATCGCGATGATTTTCCAGGATCCGATGACGGCGTTAAACCCGGTGTTGACCATCGGTAGGCAGATGAGCGAAATCCTTATTCGCCATCAGAATCTGAGCAAAAAAGTGGCCAAAGAGAAGGCGATAGTGATGCTCGGGCAGGTGGGCCTCAGCCAGCCGGAAAAACGCTACGACCAGTATCCGCATGAATTTAGCGGCGGGATGCGCCAGCGGGTGATGATCGCCCTCGCGCTGTCGTGCCATCCGTCATTGCTGATTGCCGACGAGCCGACGACCGCACTGGATGTGACGATTCAGGCGCAAATCCTGCGCCTGCTGAAACATCTCCAGCAGCTGACGGACACCGCCATTTTATTGATAACTCATGACCTGGGCGTGGTGGCGCAGGTCTGCTCCCGGGTAGTGGTGATGTACGGCGGGCTGGTGATGGAGCAGGGGAGTGTCGAGGCGATTTTTTATCGGCCGGCCCATCCCTACACGCGAGGGCTGCTGGCCTCTCTGCCTCGCCCCGACGGCAGCGAAGAGCGTTTATCACCGATTGAGGGCAGCCCGCCAGGTCTGCTGCATCCGCCGCCAGGCTGTCCTTTTGCCGCTCGTTGCCCACAGCGCATGGCTATCTGCGACACCCCGGCGCCCAAACACACGTTTGCCGACGGCCATCAGGTCAACTGCTGGCTGTGGGAAAAAGAGGCCGCTCATGCCTGACATTACTCCTTTAATTCGCGTGCGTAATCTGCACAAACATTTCATTGCGAACCGGAGCTGGTTCGGGCCGAACACGACTGTAAAGGCCGTGGATGGCGTGAGCTTCGATATTTTTCCGGGGGAAACTTACGGCCTTGTAGGGGAGTCCGGCTGCGGTAAATCGACGCTCGGGCGAAGCTTATTGCGGTTGTTCGAGTTAACCGACGGCACAATAGAGTTCGATGGGCAAAACATTGCGGCGCTTAATGAGCGTCAGCTAAAGCCCATCCGCCGCCGGATGCAGGCTGTTTTCCAGGATCCTTATTCGTCGCTAAATCCTGGCCTGACGGTGGCGCAGCTAATCGCGGAGCCGATGCGTATTCACGGTTATGATGCGCCCCGGCGGAAAGCCCGTACTCTGGAACTGCTTGGGCAGGTGGGGTTAAACCTGGAGCATCTTGACCGTTTTCCCCATGAGTTCAGCGGCGGGCAACGGCAGCGGATCGGCATTGCCCGGGCGCTGTCGGTGAATCCAGAATTTATTCTTTGCGATGAGCCGCTGTCTGCCCTCGATGTCTCCGTCCAGGCACAGGTTGTAAATATTCTGCAGGATTTGCAGCAGGCTTTCGGGCTGACTTACCTGTTTATCGCCCATGATTTGTCGATGGTTCGCCACATTTCAGACCGAATTGGGGTGATGTATCTAGGGTCGCTGGTGGAGGAAGCTCCTGCGCAAACGCTGTATAGCCAGCCCGCTCATCCCTATACCCGGGCGCTTCTGGCTTCTATTCCCGTCGCCGATCCGCATGTTCAGATGCTGGAGCAGGGCGGGTTAAAGGGCGAAATGGGCAGTGAGGCGGGGGAAAACCCAGGCTGTAAGTTTGCCAGCCGCTGCCCGCGGGCCATGGGGCAGTGCCACGAGCAACCGCCTCGAATGCAGGAGATCTCGCCGGGCCACCGGGTGGCCTGCTGGCAGTTCGAAAAATGAGTCGGCGGGGGCATTTTGCTCTCGCTTCCCTTTCTTCCGGCGAATACGCTGTTGCCTCGTGCAGAGGCGCGCAGGTAGACTGTCGCGCAAATAAAACAGGAGATTAAAATGGCCGAACAACTCTCTGCCGATCAGGAACTGGTTTCCGATGTCGTGGCGTGCCAGTTAGTGATTAAACAAATTCTCGACGTGATTGATGTGATTGCCCCCGTTGAAGTCCGTGACAAGATGGCTGAACAGCTGAAAACCATCGATTTTACCACCCATCCAGCGGCCGTTGACCCGGTCACGCGCCGGGCGATTCAAAAAGCAATTGCCCTGATTGAGCTGAAATTCACGCAGCAGAAAGACGCACACTGAGGCTGTTTTAAGCTGCCATAAAGAAGCTCCGCGATTCGCGGGGCTTCTTTATCTGAGCCGAACAGCTCAATGACAGCCGTGTTCGACGAAGCTGAGCACGCGCCTGTCGGTCTGGCTCATACACAGGCCCGCTTTTTTGGCATTGCGCACCTCTTCAAGAACCGTTTGCAGCCGCTCTCCCTCGCGATCCTGTTCTAATTCCAGCGCCATTAAAAAACTCACAATCTTACCGGCATTGACGGCTTTAGCTTCTTCCTTAAGCATGGTCAGCGTTTCATGTCTCAGGTGATGGTCATCCAGCGTTTGTTGGAAAAGTTCTTCCAGCGTCAGGCTGTGGCAGTCAGGCGGAGAGATGGTGCCGACGCTAGGCATGCCGCCGGACTGCTTCATAAAATTGAAGACCCGCATCATGTGGGTGACGTTGTTTTGTGCCTGGCTGCGTAAAAAATTCGCACTCCCTGTCAGGCTGTTTTTGGCACACCAGGCGCTCAGGTGCAGACACAGGTGGGACGCGTAGAACTCACGATTAATTTGCGCATTAAGTTTCTGGATCATGCTGGCCGCGGGCATATAAATATCCTTATTTCCATGAGCAATTTTACGAAGGGATGAAATAAACATACGCTGCTATCAAGGATGAGAAAAGTCCTGATTAGCGCTATTTTTGATTTCTTTCATCTTATTAAAGATAAAAGCAGGCTGATTTGTTCTTTTTTCTTAACTTATGTAACCTACTGTATTTGATATAAAATATATCCTCCATGTTAATGGGGTGTCATCCTTTTGGTGTCACGTCAAAAGTGTGGCTGGCTGAATTTTTCAATTGTTTATAATGTGAATCATTTTTTATTTTTCTGCTCTTTTTTAAATTGACGGCTTAAGCGCATAGAGATCATGTTTGTATCATTTACCTCTCAGTCAGGGATTTAATCATCCGGGTTTCAAACAAAACACTCGCTCTGTGGGGCGAACGATTGTCGGGCGAACGCGATCCGGGGTTGCACCTGAACAGGCTGCGGGGATAAAAAACGAGCAATTCCGGGAAGGGTAATAGGGCCGAATCCGCTGATACGGCTAATGAATTGTTTTTTTCTATCTATCGTAAAAAAGTATGCCCAGGTGGGGTGATTGGGTTGCTAAAGGGAAGCAGTATCCTGCCGGCGAAGTATCCCCGAGGAATACGGTGCGGCAGGCGTTATGACGAAACCCGAAAACCCTGCCGTTTATTTGAGCGTTATCTTTCTGTATTAAGACCGTGGCGAAAGCACAGGACAAAAACGTGAGTTTTTATAAATTGACGTGATTAGTCGCTGTGGAATAACTGAAAAAGCAGCGGAGTTGAGGCTAAAAAAGCCGAGTAGGCTCCGCTTCCTGTTGGAGGGGCGTTAAAGCGGGACCAGCAGCACATCGACCTGGCTAGAAGCCACGACAGCCTTGGCTGAGCACATGACTTTGCCGAAGAAACTCTGATTATGATTACCGCAAAGTACTAAATCGACATCGTGCTTTTGACAGATATCCAAAATGTGCTCGCTTAGTTCCCCTGTGGAAATAATTACCTTTTCAACAGGATATTGCGCTTTCTCTTTTAACTCATCGAGAAAAAGATGGGTTTCTTCCAGCATCAGATCGCGCAGGTTTTCCATCATAGGGGCGGCAAGCTGGTTATACAGTTCAGGATCTGATGCGAGCGTGACGAGGGAAATTTTTCCGTTGACGGGTTTGACGATGGAGACGGCCTTTTGTACCAGACGATGGCTTTCAGGCGTGATAGCAACGGCAACCAGCACATGACGATAGCTCATATAACCCCTCCACATTTAGCGTGAATTGTTAACATTTTCTTACACCAGTTGTGCCCCAGGTGCAACGCTTGTCGCGATACGAAATGTGAGGCCACTCATAGAAATTGTTTAGTTATTCTTATGAAACGAATTTGCAACATTGTTTCGTAGACGAAATGTGAAATTTTTCCATCAGACGAACGGATTAATTTGAGAACCTGGATCGCGCGATAACTTTCGGTAACTGACGCTTTTGAAATCATAACGGTCGGTTAAAATCACGCTATAATTTGACTTAAGTCCATGAATAACAGCAGATTACTCTTTATGGCTTTCTTAAAGTGTGATCGCCCAGGCATTCCTGGCCGCCGGTATCGGATAAAAAGCAATGGCAACTCATGGAGTTGTGATCTTTCAGTGTCACTATTCGTCTACCGGCTTCGGTTAAATTCTCAATTAGATTAAAAAGTAAGCAAATGAAAAGCGATTCTGATGCTTTTCACTCCGAAGGATGATGTATTTATGTGATCTGCGTCACATAAATTCCAAAATCGCAGGTGGCTGCATTGTATGTGCCAGGGGCTGCGAGTAGAGTTTGCCCGAATTAGGAAAAATCTTAGTTTTTTGTAATAAAATGATGAACGACAACATACGTTCGGGCTCTGTCAGGGAAAAGGCTTCTTCTGTGGGATGTGAAGGAGGCTGAGTCGGAGCTAAAGATCTATCCGTGCATTTTGGCCGTAACGATTGTTTTAATTTAACCGGGGCGACCCGGCGACATCGCGGGGTGCGGTAAAAACCCCCTAATAGTTCAGAAAACAGTAGTAGCGCGGTAAATGCGCTTCGGTTTCTTACAATTGTAAGTTTCTGGAGAATTTACACACGCTGAAACGTTACTGTCATCCGAGATATTTAGGCTGGGCCGCATACAATAATAGTTGGTTATTCGGGATGGAAAAAATGCATACTTCCGAGTTGCTAAAACATATTTACGACATCAATTTGTCGTACTTATTGCTTGCACAGCGTCTTATTAGTCAGGACAAAGCTTCGGCTATGTTTCGATTAGGTATCGCTGAGGATATGGCAAATACGCTAGGGGAACTTACGTTGCCCCAAATGGTGAAACTGGCAGAAACTAACCAATTAGTTTGTCAGTTCCGTTTTAGCGAAAGTCAGGCAATTACTCGTTTAACACAAGACTCCCGTGTGGATGATTTACAACAAATCCATACCGGTATTTTGTTATCTACCCGTTTATTGAATGAGGTGTCGACGCCTGCCGAGGCACCTAAGAAAAAAAGGGCATAACAAATGAGCGAGAAAAGTATTGTCCAGGAAGCTCGCGATATTCAGCTTGCTATGGAGCTGATAACACTGGGTGCCCGACTGCAAATGCTGGAAAGCGAAACGCAGTTGAGCCGTGGTCGCCTGATCAAACTCTACAAAGAACTCCGTGGAAGTCCTCCTCCAAAAGGGATGCTGCCTTTCTCTACTGATTGGTTTATGACCTGGGAGCAAAACATTCATGCTTCCATGTTCTGTAATGCCTGGCAGTTTTTACTTCGTAGTGGGCTATGCACTGGCGTTGATGCGGTGATTAAAGCCTATCGACTCTATCTTGAACAATGTCCTTCCCAGTCTGACGGTCCGCTTCTGGCACTGACTCGCGCCTGGACGCTGGTTCGTTTCGTTGAGAGCGGTATGCTCCAGTTGAGCCAGTGTAACTGCTGTGGGGGCAATTTTATCACCCACGCACACCAGCCGGTCGGCAGCTTTGCCTGCAGTCTGTGCCAGCCGCCATCAAGGGCGGTAAAAAGACGTAAACTTTCCCAGAATGCTGCCGATATTATTCCACAACTGCTGGATGACCAGGTGGAACAGGCTGTTTAACAGATTCTGTGTTTGCGTATTCCAGCAGCGGTGAGAGATTACCGCTGCTTTTTTTATGGCCAAACACGACGCTGCATCTGCCTCCTGGGCATCCTCGCTACACTCAACGGCGTAAGGATGATCTCGTGCTGATTTTAATAGGTTACCTGGTTGTTTTAGGGACAGTGTTCGGCGGTTACATGTTGACCGGCGGCCACCTTGGCGCACTTTATCAACCTGCTGAATTTGTGATCATTGGTGGGGCGGGTATTGGGGCGTTTATTGTAGGGAATAACGGCAAGGCGATTAAGGGGACTTTAAAAGCGCTGCCGCTGCTCTTCAGACGTTCAAAATATACCAAAAGCATGTATATGGATTTGATGGCATTGCTTTATCGTCTGATGGCTAAGTCGCGTCAGCAGGGTATGTTTTCACTCGAAAGAGACATTGAAAACCCTAAAGAAAGCGAAATCTTCGCCAGCTACCCGCGTATTTTAGCGGACACCATGATGCTTGATTTTATTGTCGATTATTTGCGTTTAATCATCAGCGGAAATATGAATACATTCGAAATTGAAGCGCTGATGGATGAAGAAATCGAGACCCATGAAAGCGAAGCGGAAATACCTGCCAACAGCCTTGCGTTAATGGGAGATTCATTACCTGCCTTCGGTATCGTTGCTGCGGTAATGGGGGTTGTGCACGCTCTTGCATCTGCCGATCGTCCCGCTGCGGAATTAGGCGCATTAATTGCGCACGCAATGGTGGGAACTTTCCTCGGTATTTTACTGGCTTACGGTTTTATTTCCCCATTAGCGAGCGTGCTGCGCCAAAAAAGCGCTGAAACCACCAAAATGATGCAGTGCGTGAAGGTCACTTTACTGTCCAGTCTCAACGGTTATGCGCCGCCAATTGCGGTGGAATTTGGCCGTAAAACGCTGTACTCCAGCGAGCGTCCATCGTTCATTGAGCTGGAAGAGCATGTCAGAGCGGTACGTTCCCCGAACGCGCAGCGCGCGACGGAAGAAGAAGTATGAAAAATCAGGCCCATCCCATCGTTGTCGTAAAGCGCCGCAAGCACAAGGCACACGGCGGGGCGGCACACGGCTCCTGGAAAATTGCCTACGCGGACTTTATGACCGCGATGATGGCTTTCTTCCTCGTTATGTGGCTGATTTCCATCTCCAGCCCGAAAGAGCTGGCGCAAATTGCTGACTATTTCCGCACCCCGCTGGCGCAGGCCATTACCGGCGGCCAGCGCATTGCCGACAGCGAAAGTCCCATTCCTGGTGGGGGCGACGACGTCACCCAGCAGCAGGGAGAAGTGAAAAAACAGCCCAACATCGAAGAGCTGCGCAAGCGTATGGAGGCCAACCGCCTGAAACGCATCAAGGGGGATCTGGACCAGCTTATTGAATCCGACCCTAAACTGCGCGCGCTGCGCCCGCACCTGCAAATCGATCTGGTTCAGGAAGGGCTGCGTATTCAGATTATCGACAGCCAAAACCGCCCGATGTTTAAAAACGGCAGCGCGGAAGTGGAACCTTACATGCGTGACATCCTGCGCAAAATCGCGCCGGTGCTGAACGGTATCCCTAACAAGATAAGCTTGTCCGGTCATACCGATGACCTGCCTTATGCCAACGGCGAGCGCGGCTACAGCAACTGGGAGCTTTCCGCCGACCGCGCGAACGCGTCCCGCCGTGAGCTGGTAGCCGGTGGTCTCGACGATGGCAAAGTGCTGCGCGTGATCGGGATGTCCTCCACGATGAGTCTCTCCAAACGCGGAGGCGGTGACGCCATTAACCGTCGCATCAGTTTGCTGGTGCTTAATAAACAGACCGAAGACGCCATCATGCACGAGAACTCCGAGAGCGATAACCAACCTCTTGGCGTTCTGCAGCAGGATCCTACGGCGGCTCCGGCGAATAACACAGTTGCGCCACAACCAGCTACGAGGTGATAGCGTGAGCATGGATATTAGCGATTTTTACCAGACATTTTTTGACGAAGCCGACGAACTGTTGGCTGATATGGAGCAGCATCTCCTGGATTTGGTGCCCGAGGCGCCGGATTCTGAACAGTTGAACGCTATTTTCCGTGCGGCTCACTCCATCAAGGGTGGCGCCGGCACGTTTGGCTTCTCCATCCTGCAGGAAACGACCCACCTGATGGAGAACCTGCTCGACGAAGCGCGGCGCGGTGAGATGCAGCTCAACACCGATATCATCAACCTGTTTTTGGAAACCAAGGATATTATGCAGGAACAGTTGGACGCCTATAAAAACTCTGAAGAGCCGGATGCCGCAAGCTTCGATTATATCTGCAAAGCGCTGCGTCAACTGGCCCTGGAAGCCAAAGGCGAGGCTCCGTCGGCGCCGGCCAAACTCTCCGTGGTAGAAACGGAGCAGCCTGCGTCCGCACCAGCCGACAACGGCGGCAAACTGCGGGTGGTGATTGATGGGTTGAAAGAGGCTGAACGTGACCTGATGCTCGAAGAGCTGGGGAACCTGGGCACCCTGAGCGATGTGGTTAAAGACGCCGCTTCCGTGACGGCCACGCTGGAAACCAGCGTCAGCGAAGATGATATTACCGCCGTACTTTGCTTCGTAATTGAGCCCGAGCAAATCAGCTTTGTGCCCGTTGCCGCAACAAGTGCGCCAGCGGTGGCAGAAACCACTTCGGTGGCGGTGCCTGAAGCTGCTGCGCAAACGGCAGTCGCGGTGCAAAAAGCCGGCCTGCCGGAGCCGTTAACGCCAGCCACAGGGCGCGTTGAGCGCGATAAGCCTGCCGCTCGCGCATCCGAATCTACCAGTATCCGCGTGGCGGTAGAGAAGGTTGACCAACTCATTAACCTGGTCGGTGAACTGGTTATTACCCAGTCAATGCTGGCCCAGCGCTCTAACGAACTCGACCCGGTCAACCACGGCGATTTGATCACCAGCATGGGGCAGTTGCAGCGTAATGCGCGCGACCTCCAGGAGTCGGTGATGTCTATCCGTATGATGCCGATGGAATACGTCTTCAGCCGCTTCCCGCGTCTGGTCCGTGACCTGGCCGGGAAACTGAACAAGCAGGTGGAACTGACGCTGATGGGCAGCTCCACGGAGCTGGATAAGAGCCTGATCGAGCGTATTATTGACCCGTTAACGCACCTGGTGCGTAACAGCCTGGATCATGGCATCGAGTCGCCGGAAAAACGCCGCGCGGCAGGGAAGTCCGAAGTTGGCAACCTGATTCTGTCTGCGGAACACCAGGGCGGCAATATCTGTATCGAAGTGACCGATGACGGCGCAGGGCTTAACCGCGAACGTATTCTGGCGAAGGCTATTTCCCAGGGAATGCCGGTCAGCGAAAGCATGACCGATGACGAAGTGGGAATGCTGATCTTCGCACCGGGCTTCTCTACTGCCGAGCAGGTGACCGATGTTTCTGGCCGCGGCGTGGGCATGGACGTGGTGAAACGTAACATCCAGGAGATGGGCGGCCACGTCGAAATTCAATCGAAAGCCGGGGCAGGGACGACCATTCGTATCCTGCTGCCGCTGACCCTCGCCATTCTGGACGGCATGTCGGTCAAGGTGAGTGACGAAGTATTTATTCTTCCGCTGAACGCGGTGATGGAATCTCTGCAGCCGCAGGAAGAAGATTTGCACCCGCTGGCGGGCGGCGAGCGTGTACTGGAAGTACGCGGGGAGTATCTGCCGCTGGTTGAGCTGTGGAAAGTCTTTGACGTTCAAGGCGCAAAAACCGAAGCCACGCAGGGCATCGTTGTGATCCTGCAAAGCGCCGGGCGTCGCTATGCGCTGCTGGTCGATCAGTTGATTGGCCAGCACCAGGTTGTAGTGAAAAACCTTGAAAGCAACTACCGCAAGGTGCCGGGCATTTCTGCGGCCACCATTTTGGGGGACGGCAGCGTGGCGCTGATCGTCGATGTTTCTGCGCTGCAGGGGCTAAACCGTGAACAACGTCTGGCGCTAACCGTCGCCTGATTAACCGCTTAAAAGAATAGGTACGCAAATGACTGCACTAACAAATGTGACAAAACTGACCGGAGAAAACGTAGGCCAGGAGTTTCTGGTGTTCACTCTCGGCGCTGAAGAGTACGGCATTGATATCCTGAAGGTGCAGGAGATCCGCGGTTACGATCAGGTGACGCGCATCGCGAACACGCCAGCTTTTATCAAGGGCGTAACCAACCTGCGCGGCGTGATTGTGCCGATCATCGACCTGCGCCTGAAGTTCGAGCAGGACGGCGTGGAATATAACGACAACACCGTGGTTATCGTGCTGAACCTGGAAAAACGCGTGGTCGGGATTGTGGTTGATGGCGTGTCCGATGTGCTGTCGCTGACGGCCGATCAGATTCGTCCTGCGCCTGAGTTTGCCGTTACGCTGTCGACTGAATACCTGACAGGCCTGGGGGCGTTGGGCGAACGTATGCTGATTCTGGTGAACATCGAGAAGCTGCTGAACAGCGAAGAGATGGAACTGCTGGATTCTGCGGTTGCCTGACCAGACTTGATAGAAAGAAGAAAGGCTACCCGAGGGTAGCCTTTTTTTATGCCTGAACTTCTTCCCCCGGCACGGAGCCGGTTTCTTCCAGCATCCCTTCGTTCTTGGACAGCATCGCGGTAGCCACGCCGTTGCCCAGCACGTTGATGGCCGAGCGGCCCATATCCAGGAAGTGGTCAATGCCCATCAGCAGCAGGATACCCGCTACCGGAATATTGAAACTTGGAATCGTCGCTGCCAGCACAACCAGCGCGGAGCGCGGCACGCCGGCAATGCCTTTGGACGCCAGCATCAGCGTCAGCATCAGAACGGCAATCTCAGAGAAGGAGAGGTGCACGTTGTAAGCCTGGGCAATAAACATGGAAGCGAAGGAGCAGTAGACCATCGAGCCGACCAGGTTAAAGGAGTAACCGATGGGCAGCACAAACGAGGCGATGTTGCGGGAGCATCCGAAGCGGGTCAGCTGATCCAGCGTTTTCGGGTAGGCCGCTTCGGAGCTGCTGGTAGTAAAGGCGACCAGAACAGGATCTTTCAGCATCGCCAGCAGGCGGAACACATCCCGCTTCAGCACCATGTAGCCGACGCTAATCAGTACCACGCAGGTCAGCACGATAGCCACATAGTAGCCGCCGATGAACGACGCGTAGTTCAGCAGAATGCCCAGGCCCTGGGTTGCAATCACCGAAGAGATGGCGGCGAAAATGGCCAACGGCGCCACATACATCACATAGCCGGTCACTTTTAGCATGATGTGGGACACAACGTCCAGGGCGCTGACCAGCGGGGCGTTAAATTTCTCGCCCAAAGAGGCACCGGCAATACCAAAGAACATCGAGAACACCACAATCTGCAGGATCTCGTTGTCCGACATCGCCCCGGCAATGCTGGTTGGGATCGTATGGGATATAAAGGCTTTCAGCGTCATCCCGCTAACGGCAAGGCCGGTCTGTACGGTTTCGGCCGGAACTTCCAGGTTCATGCCCGCGCCCGGATGCTCCAGGGTGACAATAAACAGGCCGACCAGAATCGACAGCACGGAAGAAGAGACAAACCAGACCATTGCTTTACCGCCTACGCGGCCAATGGTAGAGGTTTCGCCCAGCTTCATGATGCCGACCGTCAGGGTGCTAAAGACCAAAGGTGCAATCACCATTTTGATCAGACGCAGGAAGATATCGGTAAACAGCGTGATGTTATCGGCGTAGCCTTTGATGACGTCGGCGGCGGCGTATTCGTGGATGGCCGCACCGGTGAAGATCCCCGCTATCATGAACAGAATGATGAATAGCGTGAGTTTGTTTGAACTTGCCACTGACTTAGTAACCCCGTAGTTGACTGTAGTTAATGTGTGTTTTTTTGTAACTTACTGACCCCTATATAATTATTGTTTCCGGGCCGTAAATGTGCGGAGCATAAATTGAATCAAACTGCGCCGATATACAACTCTTTTTTATAAATTCTGTTAATTGTTAATTAAGCAGCACTTAATCATTATTTGTGATTGTTGTCACAAAACAGTGGATATATTCTTTTCACGTTGCAGAATGTTGAGGGGTGTTGCGGTTAACGGTTTGTTTTTATTGGTAATAGTGTGTCAATCCACCGCTGAGGTGAATTTTTTGACGTGGTCTGGTTATTTCCCATTCTCTAAACTAAATTTCAACTAAGTGATGACGTAACGTACTGATTTTTTTCTTACCAGGCGGTCTATGAAAGTTGCGAACAGAAACCGTTTTGCCTGCTTGTAAATTGAACGATTAGGCTTAATGTGTGGGCGGAATTATGTTTCCTGCAGCATGAGCGGTATTTAAGAGGCTGGTCTTTGGCTTCATGACGAATTATATAAACGACAAGTTATGGTGTCCGCCGTCTTTATTAAAGCGGAATATAGACTAACGTTAAATCATCCCGTGCCGCTTCGCTGTATATTCACGAAGCATGATTGAATCATTTGAATGAGGGTAAGGATATGAATTCAGCCACTGCAGCACGCTTAATTCTCTCTTGTACTGCGTTTGCGGTTATTCCATCGGCTAATGCGGCGGTGGCAAACGGTACATTTCAGGTCCTCATCACGATTACAAAATCCTGTGCAGTGACGGCTGGCACGGGCTCGAATATTAACCTTGGGTCGGTGGCAGCTAGCGCAGTAAACACCTCGCAAAGTAATACGTTCACCGTTAACTGCTCAAAGGCAACGCCTTATTTTATCGGACTTGCACCTTCTGCGGCCAACGGCGGAACCACCACCGGTTCGGGGGCGATGTCGTCCGTGCTTAACGCTGCAACCAACACCGACAAAGTTCCTTATCAGTTGAACCAAACCTCGGCTACCGGGCCGGTTTGGGGTAACACCGCCACCACAACGACAGTGGGTAACGGCGTGGCGGGCTTAGGCACAGGACTGGCTATAACGTATACGGTTTATGCCACTGCGGCGAGCGCCAACTACACGCCAGACAGCTATGCGGATACAGTGACCGTCAACGTTAACTACTGATTTCAGGACAACGGATGAAAATGAAATTAGGCGGACGCCCTGCCTGCGCGTGCCTGTTGCTGGCGCTGGCCGTGGGACAAAACGCGTTAGCCGGTGGCCTGCAGATATCGCCGGTTAACCTGACGTTGAGCGCCACACAAAATGCGGACGGTATATGGTTAAGTAATGAAGGGACTGCGCCGCTCAACGCACAGGTACGGGTTTTCAACTGGCAGCAAAGCGGCAATGCCGACAGGCTGTCAACCTCTCAGGGGCTGGTCATTAGCCCACCTATCGTGACGCTGCCCGCCGGGGAGCGCCAGCTTGTCCGCGTGATCCGCACGACGCCTGCCACCAATCAGGTAGAGCAGGCCTATCGTTTGTTTATTGATGAACTGCCGCCTGCTAAAGTGCAGAAAAATACCCTTCAATTTGTCATGCGCTATTCTGTGCCGGTGTTTTTGCAGCCTGTGGGGCAGGCTGAAAACACCGCGAAACTTAAATGGGCATTAGTGCAAACCGATGGCAAAACATTTATCGATGTGAGTAATCATGGAAACAGCCACGCCCAGCTTTCTGCCATGACATTTATTCAGGCTAATGGTGCACGAAAAACGATTACTCCAGGCCTGTTAGGCTATGTTCTTCCCGGTTCAACTATGCGGTGGATAATATCTTCGTCTGCCAGTGATGCTTATCACAGTGGAAAGGTTGAAGTCACTATCAATGGTCAAAAAACAGAACAAAATCTATGACTGGCCATATTCTTTGGTAAATATTGTATTGCTTAATGGTTTATTTTTCTCAGGCATGACAGCAGCACAAAATACTAATAATGACTTACCTCAGAATGCGGCCAGTAATGATACAGCTCAGCCTGTAGGCGTGGATTTATATCTGGACACGACGGTGAACGGGAATGCCGTGGGTCTGGTTCATCTTGGCTACGCGCAGGGAAAACTCTACGGCGACGCAATGGCCCTGCGTCAGTTGGGATTTCACCTGCCGGAAAAAGCGCAGCCGCCGTTTTACCTGAATGACATTGCCCAGGTCACGGTTGACTATAACGTTCAGCAACAAACCCTGGCGCTAACCGCACCGCTGAGCCTGTTAGATCTGAAGACCACCCAGCTCAACCAGTCTGAAATGGCCTCGCCGAAGGCTGCCAACGCCTTTGGGGCATTGCTCAATTACGACCTCTACGGGGACAGCGGGAAGAATAGCAACTTCAACACATTCAGTGAGTTCCGGGCATTTAATTCGGCAGGCGTGCTGAGTTCGACCCAGCTTACCCGTTACAGCACGGAGCAGAATAACAACCAGTCCTTTAGCCGTCTGGACACCAGCTGGCGCTCATCCTTTCCAGATAAAATGCTGGCGGTGACCCTCGGCGACACGCTTACCAGCTCGCTTTCATGGTCTCGTCAGACCCGCATTGCCGGGGTGAAAATCGGCACGGATTTTGGGCTCAACCCTTACATGCCAACGACGCCGCTTCCGGCGTTTCTGGGCTCAGCAACGCTGCCTTCCAGCGTTGAGCTGTATGTCAACGGGGTTAAATACTACAACGGCGAGGTTCCGGCGGGCAGTTTCCAGTTAAATACGCTGCCAAATATCACCGGCGCAGGGAATGCTCAGGTGATGATGACCGATGCCCTGGGCAGAACCAGCGTGCAGAACTTCTCTTTTTACAACGATCAGCTTTTGCTCAGGGAAGGACTGACGGACTGGTCTCTTGAGCTGGGCGTGGTCCGAAAAAACTACGGCTATTCCTCCTTCGACTATGCCAGCGAACCCGCGCTCAGCGGCACCTGGCGGCGGGGCTTCAGTAACAGCCTGACCGCCGGCGGCCATATGGAAGCCAGCGACAGCCTGGTCAACGGCGGAGTCAGCAGCGACTGGATCCCCTGGAGTCAGTCCGGGACGATTTCAACCGCGCTGGCGGCAAGCTCTGATGCCGGGGAGAACGGCTATTTATATGGCCTGGGCTACCGCTGGTCCGGCGGGCGCTTCAACTTTAGCTCCAGCGTCACGGCTACGTCCGGGGATTATCACGATGTGGCGACTCGGTATGGCGCCCCGCCGCCTGCCTTAAGCGGCAGCGCGGTGGTGGGGTATAACTTCGGCGTGGGGGGGAATCTCAGCCTGAGTTACCTGCAGTTTCGCTACCCTGACCAAAGCGCTATCCGCTACGCCAACGCCAGCTGGTTTAAATCCATCACCGAAAACGTCTCCTTAAGCGCCAGCTTTAACCAAAATATTGATAACACCCGCGACCGCAGCGTTTATCTGATGCTGACCGTCAGTACCAGCAATAGCCTGACTGCCGGGGCGACGGTGCAGCGTACCGGCGACAAGATGGGTTACCAGCTCAATGCCAGCCAGAGCCCGCCGTCCGAAGGCGGGGTCGGCTGGAACGTGGCCGCCAGCCAGCAGAGTTCACAGCAAACCGGGCAGGGCGAAGTGGGTTACCTGGGACGCTATGGCCGCGTATATACCGGCTTCCGCAGCATTCCAGACAACAATTACGGTTATGCAGGGGCGACGGGTTCTCTGGTGATGATGGGCGGCGGCGTGTTTGCCGCCCGGGAGATCAACAACGGTTTTGCCGTGGTTTCTACGGACGGGATCCCGGATGTACCGGTCAAGCTGCAGCATAACCTGGTAGGCAATAGTGATAGCAGTGGCCTGCTGCTGGTGACGCCGCTTAACAGCTACCAGAACAACCTGATCAGTATCGATCCTATGAACCTGCCGGCCAATATGCGGATCCGCAGCGTCAGCCTGAACGCTACCCCGGCCGACCGCTCCGGTACGCTGGTGAATTTTGATATCAAGCCGGTGCGCGCCGCTCAGGTGAACCTGGTTGATACCAAAGGCAAGGCCATCGCCGAAGGCAGCCCGGTCAGGCTAATGTCAGGCATCGGGCAGAATAGCGTTGTCGGGTTTGATGGTTTGACCTATTTCGATGCCCTTGAACTGCACAATCAGCTCAGGGTGACAACAGAGAACGGTATTTGCGTGGCTGAGTTTGACTACCCAGAAAATCAGAAAAGCGTACCCACGATTGGCCCGATCGTGTGTCGATAGCGTATCCGGGGCAGGTTAATACAGGAGTTACCCGCATGAGATTAAAACAATTGCTGCTGCTGGCGGTACTCCTGCTTTCCCCCGGGATTAGCCATGCGGTCGTTTGCTCGGTGAGCAACGTTCAAACCGTTAACTTTGGCACCATCAACCCGCTGGCGACAGGCACGCCCAATACGTCGATGACCTTCGATTACAGCTGCTCCAAACAACTGGGCGATCTGCTGGCCGGGGTAACGCTCTGCTTTAATATTGACGGAACCGGGGTAGGGAACCACAAAATGTCTTTTGCCGGGCCGCCAGCCAGTACGCTGCCCTATGAGCTTTATCAGGGCACATTAAGCGGGGGGGCGTGGGGGAGCCAGTTCCAGTCGGGAACGACCTATCCGGTGGTGCAGCTCAATTTGCTTAATTTGACGCCCGTCACCGGCAGCCTGACGGTCTACGCTCAAATGTCGCTGCCGCAAACGTCCGCGGCGCCTGGGGGCTATCAGGATATTTACACCAGCGGCATGACCACCGTCACAATGAATACCGGCCTGCTGGCCCCGCCCGCTAACTGCGGTACGGGTGTGGCAACTAACTTTCCCTTCAACGTGGTGGCAACCGTGAGCAAGCAGTGCAACGTCAGCTACGCCAATAACGTGAGCTTTGGGCAGGTGGCGGCCATGCAAACCAATCTGGCGTCGAATAACACCATCGGTATTGCCTGCACCAACGGCACGCTCTACACCGTCGGCCTGACGCCATCGAATAGCAATACGGGCGGCACCGGGGCGTTAAAAGGGACTGGCGCTAACACCGACCAGGTGCCCTATCAGCTAAGGCAGGCCACCGGGACATCCGGGGCCGTGTGGGGCAACACGGCGCAGAACATGCCGTCCAGTACCGGCACCGGGGCTACGCAGCAGTTCCCGGTCTATGTCACTATTCCGAGCACTAACTACACGCCGGATGACTATGCCGATACGGTGACCATTACCGTAACCTATTGATCGTTCCCCTTCCTGACAGATGGCCGGCTGCCATGGCGCAACCGGTTAATTTCCCTGTGACTTAACGTAAAGTTCCCGCCGGCCGTGCCGATAACCTCGGGAACAAGTCGTTAAAAGGGCGTCCTATGTTAAAGCGTATTCGCGTTGTCACCATGCTGATGATGGTGCTGGTGGTGTTCGCGCTGCTGCAAATCATTTCCGGTGGAATGTTCTTTAATTCGTTAAAAAACAACAATGATAACTTCAAAGTCTCCCGTGAATTGCGGGTGCAGCAGGCCGAATTAAATCAGGCCTGGATCCTGATGTTACACACGCGCATTAACCTTAGCCGCTCTGCCGCGCGCATGATGATGGATCCGGCCAACAGCCAGAGCGCAGCCAAAACCGATCTGCTGAACAATGCGAAGAAATCTCTTGCCAGCGCCGAGCAGCACTACAACAACTTTAAACAGGTTGCGCCCATTTCCGCTGAAATGAACACCGTGGTGAAAGACATCGACGGTGATTACCAGACCTACCATCAGGCGCTGGCGGAACTGATTGGATACCTGGAAAGCGGCAACATGGATGCCTATTTCGGCCAGTCAACCCAGGGCATGCAGAATGCGCTCGAAAAAGCCTACGATGGCTATCTGGCGCTGAACGATCGCATGTATGAAGCCTCTTACGTCGACAGCCGCGACGGTTACACCTTTGCCATCTGGCAGCTTGGCATTTTAGCCCTGGCGCTGGCCGCAGTCATTCTACTGGTCTGGGTCGGTATGCGTCAGATTCTGCTTAAGCCGCTGAACGTTGTGATTGGCCACATTCGCGAGATTGCCGCCGGTAACCTGACGGAAAAAATTAACGTGGAAGGGAAAAACGAGCTGACCCAGCTTGCCTCCAGCGTACAGCACATGCAGCAGGAGTTGATCACCACGGTCAGCAGCGTGCGCGAAGGGTCGGATGCCATCTACAGCGGCACCACCGAAATTGCCGCCGGTAACAACGATCTTTCATCCCGTACCGAGCAGCAGGCGGCCTCCCTGGAAGAAACCGCCGCCAGCATGGAGCAGCTCACCGCCACCGTGAAGCAGAACGCCGAAAACGCACGTCAGGCTTCACAGCTGGCGCTGAATGCGTCTGAAACCGCGCAGCGCGGCGGTAAGGTTGTGGATGGCGTAGTGAAAACCATGCATGACATCGCCGGCTCCTCGAAGAAAATTGCCGACATCATCAGCGTGATTGACGGCATAGCTTTCCAGACCAACATTCTGGCGCTCAACGCGGCGGTAGAGGCCGCTCGTGCCGGTGAACAGGGGCGCGGTTTCGCGGTCGTCGCCGGGGAAGTACGTAACTTAGCCAGCCGCAGCGCCCAGGCGGCGAAAGAAATTAAGCTGCTGATTGAAGATTCCGTTTCGCGCGTGGATACGGGTTCCGTACTGGTTGAAAGCGCAGGAGAAACCATGAGCGATATCGTGAACGCCGTTACGCGGGTCACGGACATCATGGGAGAAATTGCCTCCGCCTCCGACGAGCAAAGCCGGGGAATAGACCAGGTCGCCCTGGCCGTGTCGGAGATGGACAGAGTGACGCAGCAGAACGCCTCGCTGGTGGAAGAGTCTGCTGCCGCGGCCGCTGCGCTGGAGGAGCAGGCCAGTCGCCTGACTCAATCGGTAGCGACGTTCCGTTTGCAAGGGAATGCGGGTAGTAAAAAACCTGCAGCGGCCGCGCCGGTAGCGCAAAGCCCTGTGGTTCATGCCCCGCGTACTCCGGCCAGGGCCGGGGGTGACGATAACTGGGAAACTTTCTGAACAGATGAATACCGGCCTGCAGGCCGGTAGAGGGAAGCTTTGATGTTAAACCGTATCCGGATCTCGACCACGCTTTTCCTGATTTTGATTGTCTGCGGCGTATTGCAGATTGGCAGTAATGGTTTGTCTTTCTGGGCTTTTCGTGACGATTTCCAGAACCTAAAAAGGGTCGAGGTTAGCAACCAGCAGCGCGATGCGTTAACGCAAAGCCGGGCCGCATTACTGCAGGCCAGCAACGCCTTAAACCGGGCTGGCACGCTGACGGCGCTCAGCTATCCGCCGGACGATATCAAGCGTCTGATGGCGGATGCCCGCAGCAGCCTGAAGCAGGCGGATATGCTGTTTAATCAGTTCCTCGAGATCCCGCAGAAAGAGGGCGAGGCCGAGAAAATGCTGGCGTCGACGAAAGAGAGCTATGCGGCGTTTCGGGACGATCTCCAGCACCAGGCTACGTGGCTTGAGAACAACCAGCTGTCTGACTTTATGAGCGCGCCGGTACAAAAATCGCAGGGCGTTTTTGATGCGAACTTCAATGCCTGGCAGCAGAGCATCAATCAGATTGTGCTGGAGGCCAGCGGCGACAGTCAGAAAAATTACCATATCTCTGCGGTGATTTTCACCGTGGTGACAATTATCGCCGTCGTGCTGTTACTCGGTTCCCTGGCCTGGTCGCGCAAGATGATTGTTCAGCCGCTGGCCATTGTGCGTAGCCACTTTGACAGCATCGCCGCCGGCGACCTGGCGAAGCCCATTTCGGTCTTCGGGCGCAATGAGATCTCGGAGATATTCGCCAGCCTGAAAAACATGCAAACGGCGTTAAAGGAGACGGTCAGTCAGGTACGCAGCGGTACCCGCTCAATGCACGCCGGTATCGGTGAGATTGCCGCAGGCAATAGCGACCTGTCTGCGCGCACCGAACAGCAGGCGGCTTCACTGGCCGAAACGGCGGCAAGCATGGAGCAACTCACGGCCACGGTAGGGCAGAACGCCGATAACGCCCGCCAGGCGGCACAGCTTTCCCGCAGCGCGGCTGACACCGCGAAGCAGGGCGGTCAGCAGGCCGCGAACGTGGCAAATACCATGCGCGACATCGCGGGCAGTTCGCAGAAAATTAGCGATATTACCAGCGTGATCGACGGTATTGCGTTCCAGACTAATATCCTCGCCCTGAATGCAGCGGTAGAAGCGGCGCGAGCCGGGGAGCAGGGCCGCGGCTTTGCGGTGGTTGCAGGGGAAGTTCGCAACCTGGCCAGCCGCAGCGCGCAGGCGGCCAAAGAGATCAAAGTCTTAATTGAAGAGTCCGTTGACCGTGTGCAACAGGGGTCAAAGCTTGTAGATACGGCGGCGACAACGATGGCTGAAATTGTCCGTTCGGTCACGCAGGTTAACGACATTATGGGCGAAATTGCCTCGGCGTCAGATGAACAGCGCCGTGGGATTGAGCAGGTCGCCCAGGCGGTCAGCCAGATGGATCAGGTCACGCAGCAAAACGCCGCGCTGGTTGAAGAAGCCGCCAGCGCCACCGACGCGCTGGCGGGCCAGGCCGAATATCTTTCCGGCGTGGTGGCGGTATTTAACCTGAGCGGCACCGATGCTGATCCTGTCGCCAGCGAGTTCGTCGCCACAGGGGAATGGGTAACATCTTGAATGGAATGAAGAAGGCGCTATGACATCATCGACGCCCACCGGGCAACAGTCATTAATGCTACAGATGACACAGCGTCTGCCGCTGTCCGACGCGCATTTTCGCCGGATATGCCAGTTGATCTATCAGCGCGCGGGTATTGTGCTGGCCGACCATAAACGGGACATGGTGTATAACCGCCTGGTTCGTCGCCTGCGTCTGCTGGGTCTGGATGATTTTGGCCGCTATTTAGGCATGCTGGAGGCTAATTCCAGCAGCGCCGAATGGCAGGCTTTTATCAACTCGCTGACCACTAACCTGACCGCTTTTTTTCGCGAAGGACATCATTTCCCAATCCTTGCGGAACACGCCCGTAAGCGCGCCGGAGATTATAAAGTCTGGAGCGCAGCGGCTTCGACCGGAGAGGAGCCGTATTCCATCGCCATTACTCTGGCGGATGTGCTGGGGGGCGGGGCTGGTCGCTGGAAGGTTTTTGCCAGCGATATCGACACGCAGGTGCTGGAGAAAGCCCAGAGCGGCGTTTATCGCCAGGAGGAGCTGAAAACGCTTTCGCCGGTACAGATGCAGCGCTATTTCATGCGAGGCACAGGGCCGCATGAGGGGCTTGTCCGGGTGCGGAGCGAACTGTCGAATCATATTGATTTTGCGCCGATTAACCTGCTGGACAAGCAGGCGCCGGTGCCAGGGCCATTTGACGCCATTTTTTGCCGCAATGTGATGATTTATTTTGATAAACCCACACAGCAGGCGATTTTGCAGCGCTTTGTTCCGCTGCTGAAACCCGGTGGTTTGCTGTTTGCCGGGCATTCGGAGAACTTCAGTAACCTCAGCCGTGACTTCTGGCTGCGTGGCCAGACGGTCTATGGCCTGAGTAAGGAAAGAACATGACGAAAATACGTGTCTTATCGGTCGATGACTCTGCGCTGATGCGGCAGATAATGACGGAAATTATCAACAGTCATAGCGATATGGAAATGGTTGCTACCGCACCGGACCCGCTGGTGGCGCGCGATCTGATTAAAAAGTTCAATCCGGATGTATTAACGCTGGATGTCGAAATGCCCCGTATGGACGGCCTCGACTTCCTGGAGAAGCTGATGCGCCTGCGGCCTATGCCGGTGGTGATGGTTTCTTCGCTGACTGGAAAAGGGTCTGAGGTGACACTGCGGGCGCTGGAATTGGGCGCCATCGACTTTGTGACCAAGCCGCAGCTCGGCATCCGCGAAGGGATGCTGGCCTACAGCGAAATGATTGCTGAAAAAGTGCGTACCGCTGCCAGGGCGAAGATTGCCGCACATGCGCCAACCGCCGTGCCTGCGACCCTGAAGGCCGGGCCGCTGCTGAGTTCGGAAAAATTGATTGCGATTGGGGCGTCAACCGGTGGCACCGAAGCGATTCGACATGTGCTGCAGCCGCTGCCGCTGTCCAGCCCGGCGCTGTTGATTACCCAGCATATGCCGCCGGGCTTCACTCGTTCGTTCGCCGAGCGGCTGAATAAGCTGTGCCAGATCAGCGTGAAAGAGGCCGAAGACGGCGAGCGCGTGCTGCCGGGGCATGCCTATATCGCCCCGGGGGATAAGCACATGGAGCTGGCGCGCAGCGGCGCAAACTATCAAATCAAATTACATGACGGCCCACCCGTGAACCGGCATCGCCCGGCCGTGGATGTGCTGTTCCATTCGGTGGCGAAACACGCGGGGCGTAACGCCGTGGGCGTGATCCTCACCGGGATGGGTAATGACGGTGCCGCCGGGATGCTGGCGATGCACCAGGCAGGGGCGTGGACCATCGCCCAAAACGAAGCAAGTTGTGTGGTGTTCGGCATGCCGCGTGAGGCCATCAATTCTGGTGGCGTCAGCGAAGTGGTCGATTTAAGCCAGGTTAGCCAGCAGATGCTGGCGAAAATTAGAGCCGGACAGGCAATACGTATTTAACTGAAGGAGCCCGGATTTTATGGCGGACAAAGAACTCAAGTTTCTGGTCGTAGACAACTTTTCAACCATGCGCCGTATCGTGCGTAACCTGCTTAAAGAGCTGGGTTTTAATAACGTTGAAGAAGCGGAAGACGGCGTAGATGCGCTGAACAAACTGCAGGCCGGTGGTTTTGGCTTTGTGATCTCTGACTGGAACATGCCGAACATGGACGGCCTGGAACTGCTGAAAACGATTCGTGCCGACGGCGCGATGTCAGCGATGCCGGTGCTGATGGTTACGGCGGAAGCCAAGAAAGAAAACATTATTGCAGCCGCACAGGCCGGGGCAAGCGGCTACGTCGTTAAGCCATTCACGGCGGCAACACTGGAAGAGAAACTGGGCAAAATTTTCGAAAAGCTCGGCATGTAAGGAGGCGCAAATGCACTCATCAACAAACCCGGCAACAGAGATACACGAGCATTCACCGACCGATATCATTGCACGTATCGGTAGCCTGACCCGCATGCTGCGCGACAGCCTGCGTGAACTGGGGCTCGACCAGGCCATTGCTGAGGCGGCTGAAGCCATTCCTGACGCCCGCGATCGCCTGGACTATGTCGTGCAAATGACCGCGCAGGCGGCAGAGCGCGCGTTGAACTGCGTGGAGCTGTCTCAGCCCCACCAGAACCAGCTGGAAAGTGAAGCCAAAGCGCTGAGTGGCCGCTGGGATGCATGGTTTGAAAACCCGATCGAGCTGAAAGATGCGCGCGAACTGGTGACCGATACCCGCAGCTACCTGTCAGGCGTCCCGGAGCACACCAGCTTCACTAACGCACAGCTGCTGGAAATCATGATGGCACAGGATTTCCAGGACCTTACCGGTCAGGTTATCAAGCGCATGATGGACGTTATCCAGGAGATCGAACGCCAGCTGTTGATGGTGCTGCTGGAAAATATGCCAGAGCCGGACGCGCGCGCCAGGCGCGTGAACGAAGGCTTGCTGAATGGCCCACAGCTTGATGCTACCGCCGCCGGCGTGGTGGCAAGCCAGGATCAGGTTGATGATTTGCTGGACAGCTTAGGGTTTTAACATACCGGCGGCCGCTCTCGCGTGCGTGGGGGAGGCCGCCGCTTAACGTCAAAATAAACGTACAAAAACGTTTGTAATTCCTCTATTAGCCCAACCGTGCTCTGTCATGCTGTCCTTGAAAATGCGGCCACGAGATTGTTGCGGTGTCTGAAGATAGCGATCAGGAAAAAACAGAAGCCCCCACGGCCCACCGACTAGAAAAGGCGCGTGAAGAGGGGCAGATCCCGCGTTCCCGAGAACTGACTTCCCTGCTGATGCTGCTGGTGGGGCTGTGCATTATCTGGATGGGAGGCGCGTCGCTGGGCAAGATGCTCGGCGCGATGCTGTCTGATGGCCTGCACTTTGACCATAAAATCATCAACGATCCCAGCCTGATTGTGAATCAGATTAGCCATTTGATTAAGCTTGCCGTGATGGCCCTGCTGCCGCTGATCTCAGGCCTGGTCATTGTCGCAATAGCTGCGCCGATGCTGCTGGGGGGCGTGAACTTCAGCGCGAAATCCATCAAGTTTAACCTCGGCAAACTTAACCCGATTGCCGGCATTAAGCGGATGTTTTCCATGCAGACAGCGGCGGAGTTGCTCAAAGCGCTGCTGAAAGCGGTTCTGGTGGGCTGCGTGGCCGCCTGGTATTTGTGGCACAACTGGCCGGCGATGATGCGCTTGATGAGTGAGTCTCCGGTGACCGCGCTTGCCAGTGCACTAAACATGGTGGCGCTTTGCGCTCTGCTGGTGATTCTGGGCCTCATTCCTATGGTGGGATTTGACGTCTTCTTCCAGATCTACAGCCACATTAAAAAGTTACGCATGACCCGTCAGGATATTCGGGACGAGTACAAACAGAACGAGGGCGACCCGCACATTAAAGGGCGTATTCGTCAGCAGCAGAGAGCGATTGCCCGCCGTCGCATGATGGCCGATGTGCCAAAAGCAGATGTTATCGTTACGAACCCGACCCACTATGCGGTGGCTCTGCAGTACGACGAAAACAAAATGAGCGCGCCCAAAGTCCTGGCTAAAGGAGCCGGACTTATCGCTCAGCGCATTAAAGAAATTGGTAATGAAAACCGCATCCCGATGCTGGAAGCCCCTCCGCTGGCGCGCGCGCTGTACCGCCATGCAGAAATTGGGCAGCAGATCCCCGGCCAGCTTTATTCTGCCGTGGCGGAAGTGCTGGCCTGGGTCTGGCAGCTGCGCCGCTGGCGCGTGGCGGGCGGCTTAATTCCTAAGAAACCTGAAAATCTGCCGGTGCCTGAGGCGCTGGACTTTGCAAACGAGAAGGACTCCGATGGCTAATCTGGCTGCGATGTTGCGCCTGCCGGGCAACATGAAATCTGGGCAATGGCAAATTCTTGCGGGACCGGTACTGATCCTGCTGATTCTGTCGATGATGGTGCTGCCGCTGCCGCCGTTTGTCCTCGACCTGCTGTTTACCTTTAACATCGCGCTGTCGATCATGGTGTTGCTGGTGGCTATGTTCACCCAACGCACGCTGGACTTCGCGGCTTTTCCAACCATTCTGCTGTTTACGACCTTGCTGCGCCTCGCGCTGAACGTCGCTTCTACACGTATCATCCTGCTGGAAGGACATACCGGTGCCGCGGCGGCGGGTAAAGTGGTTGAAGCATTTGGCCACTTCCTGGTGGGCGGTAACTTCGCCATCGGTATCGTGGTGTTTATCATCCTCGTTATCATCAACTTTATGGTTATCACCAAAGGGGCAGGGCGTATCGCCGAAGTGGGCGCGCGTTTTGTGCTGGACGGGATGCCGGGTAAACAGATGGCAATCGATGCCGACCTGAACGCCGGGATCATTGGTGAAGAGGAAGCGAAAAAGCGCCGCTCTGAGGTGACCCAGGAAGCTGACTTTTACGGTTCAATGGACGGGGCAAGTAAGTTTGTTCGCGGCGATGCCGTGGCCGGGCTTATCATCATGGTGATTAACGTGGTGGGCGGCCTGATGGTCGGCGTTATCCAGCACGATATGGCGATGGGTGCGGCGGCGCAAAGCTATACCTTGCTAACCATCGGTGACGGCCTGGTGGCTCAGATCCCGGCGCTGGTGATTTCCACCGCTGCGGGCGTGATCGTTACCCGCGTAGCGACCGATCAGGACGTCGGCGAACAGATGGTGACCCAGCTGTTCAATAACCCACGCGTGATGCTGTTGGCCGCTGGCGTACTCGGGCTGCTCGGGATGGTGCCGGGCATGCCAAACTTTGTTTTCCTGCTGTTTACCGCCGCATTACTGGGCTTAGCCTGGTGGATGCGTGGCCGCCAGATGGCCGCGCCAGAAGCGCCTCAGCCGGTGAAAATGCCGGAAAATACCCAGGCCGTGGAGGCCACCTGGAATGATGTGCAGCTGGAAGATCCGCTGGGCATGGAAGTGGGCTATCGCCTGATTCCGATGGTGGATTTCCAGCAGGACGGCGAGCTGCTCGGACGTATTCGCAGTATTCGTAAAAAATTCGCTCAGGAAATGGGGTTCCTGCCGCCGGTGGTGCATATCCGCGACAATATGGATCTGCCCCCGGCGCGTTACCGGATCCTGATGAAGGGCGTAGAAATTGGGAGCGGCGATGCCTACCCTGGCCGCTGGCTGGCGATTAACCCCGGCACGGCCGCAGGGACATTGCCGGGCGAGGCGACCATTGATCCGGCCTTTGGTCTTGCCGCCATCTGGATTGAAAGCGCCCTGAAAGAGCAGGCGCAGATTCAGGGCTTCACCGTGGTTGAAGCGAGTACCGTGGTGGCAACGCACCTGAACCACCTTATCGGGCAGTTTGCACCAGAGCTGTTTGGCCGCCAGGAAGCGCAGCAGCTGCTGGATCGCGTGACGCAGGAAATGCCTAAGCTGACCGAAGATCTCATCCCGGCGGTGGTGACGCTGACGACGCTGCATAAAGTGCTGCAAAACCTGCTTGAAGAGAAGGTGCCGATCCGCGATATGCGTACCATTCTGGAAACGCTGGCGGAACATGCACCTATTCAGAGCGATCCGCATGAGCTGACCGCCGTGGTTCGCGTGGCGCTGGGCAGGGCCATCACGCAGCAATGGTTCCCTGGCACCGGCGAAGTGCAGGTTATTGGGCTGGATGCGTCCCTGGAACGTCTGCTGCTGCAGGCTCTGCAGGGCGGGGGCGGCCTCGAGCCGGGACTGGCCGACCGCCTGCTGGAACAGACTCAGGATGCCTTGCAGCGCCAGGAGATGCTGGGCGCGCCGCCGGTGCTGTTGGTGAACCACGCTCTGCGCCCTCTGCTGGCCCGTTTCTTACGCAGAACGTTACCGCAGCTGGTGGTGCTCTCGAGCCTGGAGCTGTCTGACAACCGCAACATCCGCATGACGGCGACGATCGGAGCGAAATAAATGAAAGCATTACTTTTGATGTTGCTGGTGCCGTTTGGTGCGCTGGCGTTAGGTGAGGGCTCCTGGCAGGACAGCGGCATCGGCGTGACCCTGAGCAATCGGGGGGTGTCTGCCTCGTCCCGCCCGTTGAAACCGATGCAGCCCGTCAGCGGCAGAATGACGCTGATTGCCTGGACCTATGTGCTGGATGGCCCCACGCCTGCGGGGCTGGCGGTGAAACTTTGTTCGCCCACGAATTGTACCCCGCTTGAAGGTGAAAATGGCACCACGCGCGGGCTGACTAACACCGATGCAAATCAGCCATTGCGCTTTGTTTGGGAAGTGCCGGGCGGCGGGGCGATGTACCCACCGCTGCGGGTGCGCAGTAATCAGGTTATTGTTAACTATGTTCAGTAAGCCCTTTGGTTGACTAGCAGGCTGTCTGAGCGTCAACGGGCTATTTCCCTGCCATTTCTGATTGGCCTGAAAAACAAAACCCGGCTCACTGGCCGGGTTTTTTGTCTGTATAGCTCTAGGCTTACATACGTTCTACGGTGTTGATACCCAGCGTATCCAGACCCAGCTTCAGGGTTTTCGCAGTGAGCAGCGCCAGCTTCAGGCGGCTATTGCGGGTCGCTTCATCGGCGGCGCTCAGAATAGGACAGTGCTCGTAGAAGCCGGAGAACAGGCCCGCAACATCGTACAGATAGGCACACATAACGTGCGGCGTCCCGTCGCGAGCAACGACGTTCAGCGTTTCTTCAAACTGCAGCAGACGGGCGGCCAGCTGAGCTTCACGATCTTCGGTAATGACGACCTTCGCTTTCAGCAGTTCGGCTTCGTCGAGGTCGGCTTTACGGAACACGGACAATACGCGGGTGTAGGCGTACTGCATGTATGGCGCGGTATTCCCTTCGAAGGCCAACATGTTGTCCCAGTCGAAGATGTAGTCGGTGGTACGGCTCTTGGACAGGTCGGCGTATTTTACCGCGCCAATGCCGACGGCTTTCGCCAGATTTTCCAGTTCGTCCGCAGGCATATCCGGGTTCTTCGCCGCGACCAGGCCACGGGCGCGTTCCATTGCCTCATCCAGCAGGTCGGTTAGCTTCACGGTGCCGCCGGAGCGGGTTTTGAACGGCTTGCCGTCTTTGCCCAGCATCATGCCGAACATCTGGTGTTCCAGAGTAACGGATTCCGGCACGTAGCCGGCTTTACGCACGATGGTCCAGGCCTGCATCAGGTGCTGGTGCTGGCGGGAGTCAATGAAGTAGAGCACGCGGTCTGCGTGCAGGGTCTCGTAGCGGTATTTCGCGCAGGCGATGTCGGTGGTGGTGTACAGGTAACCGCCATCCTTTTTCTGAATGATCACGCCCATAGGGTCGCCGTCTTTGTTCTTGAACTCATCCAGGAACACTACGGTCGCGCCTTCACTTTCTACCGCCAGGCCTTTCTCTTTCAGGTCGGCCACAATGCCAGGCAGCATTGGGTTGTAGAGGCTTTCACCCATCACGTCATCACGGGTCAGGGTCACGTTGAGGCGTTCGTAGGTTTTTTGGTTCTGCGTCATGGTGATGTCGACCAGCTTGCGCCACATCTCACGGCAATATTCATCGCCGCCCTGGAGCTTAACCACGTAACCACGGGCGCGTTCGGCAAAGACTTCGTCTTCGTCGTAGTGTTTTTTGGCCGCACGGTAAAACTCTTCCAGGTCGGCCAGCGCCATTTCGCCGGCGTTCTCCTGCTGCTGTTTTTCCAGGAACGCGATGAGCATGCCGAACTGAGTGCCCCAGTCGCCAACGTGGTTGGCGCGAATGACTTTGTGGCCGAGGAACTCGAGGGTACGCACGGCCGCGTCACCGATGATGGTGGAACGAATGTGGCCCACGTGCATTTCTTTAGCAACGTTTGGCGCAGAGTAGTCGACCACGATGGTTTGTGGTTCAGACAGGCTCACCCCCGCACGATCGGACGCTACGGCTTGATCAACGTTTTTCGCCAGAAATGCCGGGTCGAGGAATATGTTGATAAAGCCCGGGCCGGCGATCTCGACTTTGCTGGCGATCCCGGTCAGATCGAGATTAGCGATGACCTTCTCTGCAACCTGTCGCGGCGGCATGCCCAGCGTTTTAGCAACGGACATCACGCCATTGGCCTGATAGTCGCCGAACTGGACTTTTGCTGACTGACGAACCTGCGGTTCGCAGTCCGCTGGCGCACCAGCAGCAATCAGCGCCTGGCTGATTTTTTCTGAGAGAAGAGACTGAATATTCACCGGGATACCTTACAATTTGTACTGGGCCGCCGAATCATGGCTGCCTAAAAATGGGGAAAGAAACAGGGCGAGAGTATAACGTTATTTGCGCTCTGACGTCAGCAAAAGCCTTGCTTGCGGGCGGCGCAATTATTATTAACGGTGCAATGAATAACCATTCATCAGCATTTGGCCCTGGCGGAGAGTTGGCGGCCCGCCAGGAACAGGGTAGATTACGCGCTTTCTAAGAAAGAGGATGGCGGTATGGCACACTGGCAGGCGGTAGATGAACTGCATGATATTTCGGCAGATCTGCCGAGATTTACGAAAGCGTTAACAGAACTTGCCACCCGGCTCGGGCTGGAAATTGCGCCCCTGGATGCCGATCACATTTCTTTGCGTTGCCACCAGAACGCGACGGCCGAACGCTGGCGCGCAGGGCTGGAAAAATGCGGCACCTTGCTGAGTGAAAATATTATCAATGGTCGCCCAATCTGTTTATTCAGGCTGGATGAGCCGGTGTGCGTTGCGCACTGGCGATTTACGGTTGTGGAGCTGCCCTGGCCCGGTGAAAAACGTTACCCGCACGAAGGCTGGGAACACGTTGAGATAGTGCTGCCGGGCGAACCAGAAACGCTTAACGCGCGGGCGCTGGATTTGTTGTCTGACGCCGGGCTGCGTGAAACGGGTATTTCGGTGAAAACCAGCTCGCCGCAAGGGGAGCGTGAAAGATTGCCCAACCCAACGCTTGCGGTTACCGACGGTAAAGTGACAATCAAATTCCATCCCTGGAGTATTGAGCAGATTGTTGCCAGCGAACAGGCCGACTGATTAGCGCTGCTGAGCGGCGTTTTGCAGGCGGCTGATGGCTTCATCAAGGACAGCCGCCGTACAGCCAAAGTTGATTCGCACGAACTGTTTTTCGCCAAAATCTGTGCCGGGAGAGACGCCCAGCCCGGCGTTGAGGAAGAATTCTGCCGGGTTCTCTACGCCTAAGCCGCTGGCGTCAATCCAGCCGAGATAAGTGGCCTCCGGCGATACCATCGTTAAGCCCGGAGTGGCATTCACCGCTTGTATCAGCTTATCCCGGTTAACGCGCAGATAAACCAGTAGCGCCTGCAGCCACGCCTCGCCGTCTCGCCATGCAGCTTCCGCCGCCGCCAGGGCCAGAATATCCACTTCCGGAACAATACCTGCCCGCGCGGCTTTGAATTTACGGCGCAGTTCAGGATTGGGAATAACGGCCACCGAGGCACCAAGCCCGGCAATATTAAAGGTTTTGGACGGGGAGATTAGCGTCACTGAACGCTGCGCCGCATCTTCACTTAATGTCGCGAAAGGAATATGCGTTACGCCAGGTTCAAGCAATAAGTCACAGTGAATTTCGTCGGAACAGACAATTAGCTCATTCCGCTGCGCAAAGGCCAGATGCTGCTCAAGCTCGTCCCGGCGGTAAACTGTGCCGCCGGGGTTCTGCGGATTACAAAGCATCAATAGTTTTTCTTTGCCCGTCAGGCCGGTCGCTAACGCTTCAGGCTCGATAATCCAGCGTTTTTCTTTCAGCCTGAGCGGCATATTAATCTGCGTGCGCTGGGCAAGTTCGGAAGCTCTACGAAACGGCGGGTATATCGGCGTCGGGGCTATCGTCGATTCCGAGGCGGCGGTAAAGGCTCGAACGCAGAGATTCAGGCCGGAAACAACGCCAGGCAAAAAGACCAGCCATTCTGGTTTGATGCGCCACTGATAGCGGCTGGCGAGCCTTTCGGTGAGGATTTCTATCAGTTCATCCGGCCGTTTGCCGTAGCCAAATACGCCGTGCCGGACGCGCGCCTGTAGCGCATCGAGGATGCAGGGCGGTGAGCGAAAATCCATATCAGCAACCCACATGGGCAGCACGTTTTCAGAAAATTTATTCCACTTCGAACTGTCGCTGTGACGCCTGTCGATCCATTCATCAAAATTGAATGCCATAGTACGCTACCTTTTTGTGGATCTCTTTTCAGATTATCATTCCGTGACGGGGACACAACCGGCGAACTGCAGGTTTTAATAGGAGTAATCAATGGCTTTGCTTGAAATATGCTGTTATGGAATAGATTGTGCTGTTACTGCAGAACAAGCCGGCGCGGACAGAATTGAACTCTGCTCCGCGCCTAAAGAAGGCGGGCTGACGCCATCCGCTGGCGTGTTGCGCCAAGTGAGACAGAAAGTGTCGATTCCGGTGCATCCGATTATTCGCCCGCGCGGCGGTGATTTTTGCTACACCGACGGCGAATTTGCCACCATGCTCGAAGATATCGCTTTTGTGCGTGAACTCGGTTTCCCGGGGTTTGTTATTGGTATGCTTGATGAAGACGGCAATATTGATTTGCCGCGAATGGAGCAGGTGATGCAGGCCGCCGAAGGGATGGCCGTGACGTTCCACCGGGCGTTTGATATGTGCCATCATCCGCTGCAGGCGTTTGAGCAACTGGCTGCGTTAGGCGTCGCGAGGATACTGACTTCAGGGCAGCAGCAAACGGCCGAAACGGGAATCTCACTTCTTCGGGAACTAAAACAGCATTCCCGTGCTCCAATTATTATGGCTGGCGCAGGCGTGCGTTTGAGCAACGTGAGTAAGTTTGTGGCAAACGGCATTGAGGAGCTTCACAGCTCGGCGGGGCGGTCGGTACCTTCCCCGATGCGCTATCGCAAAGCTGGAGTTTCGATGAGCGCCGATGCTGAAGCCGATGAATTTAATCGTTACTGTGTGGATGCAGACACAGTGGCGGCCATGAAAAACGCACTGGCGGGATGAAACCCGCCGCACTGAAAAGATTTCTACCGCGCATCATGTCGCCCAATATGATGCTTGCTCGTACCAGGCCCCGGCGTATTGCTGGGGCTTTTTTTATCCATATCAATCAATTATGTTGTTTTGGGGGGCTCTTGGGGCTGGACCAGGCAAATAAAAAAACTGATAAGTTGTGACAACCTAAAAAGGGCTCTTTTTTGCTGGGGGGGTATTCAGTTGGCTTTCATCTTTTCAAACAGTTCCTGCCCTATATGTCAGGGTGAAATTACGCGTGATAAACAACTTGAATATGTCCGTTGTGGCGCAATACGTTTTCTAAGAATGTATGATGAACAATATTATTACGACTTGCTCGTTAAATAATATTTAAAATAACGCTACAGTTACCGCCTTCGGGCGGTTTTTTATGAGTACAGCATGGAAAACGACGCATCTCGGGGAGTAAGGGCGGGGGCTCCTCTCCACGTACACCCGTTGAACAACCCGATGAACTCCAGTCCGTCGCCAAAGCAAAACTATTGCTGGCACAGGGTCAAGATAGATCAACCGGCTTATAATCAGTAGGTCACCAGTTTTATTCCGGTAGTCGGCACCAGAGCGCGCCATCGTATATTGGCTATTACCAAAGCCTTCCGGGCTGATGGTACGAATTCGATCCTCGTTTTACGCTCCAACAAAACTTTTCAATTCGTGAGAAAGCTATACATGGGCGTGGCTTGACAAGAATGCACAACATTTGGTTGTTTATAACTGGCACACGGTTCCCTGGCGTTTAGTCATGTTCAAAATTAAAGGATTTGATTATGAATAGTTTTCTTCTTGTCTTGTTTCTGTGTTTTTGTCTTATGGTGACGGTGACGCTTTATCATTCTATATTCTCCACAATGACATCTGAGTGTGACAGTAAATGCCACATCTATGAGTTGTTCTAACGTTCTGATACTTTAACCAATGGCCTGACAGGCAGAAAATGTAAACCTCATTCGCATGAGCGCTTAGCTGCTGCTGCACAATCAGCAGCATCGCACCAGTACTCAGCCGAATGTACTTAAACCAAACTGACTACTTATTCAATAGGCATTAACCGAAAAAATACGGTCATCGTATAATGGCTATTACCTCAACTTTCCACCTCTAAAATGAGTTGATGATCTGGATTCGATTCTCGCTGGCCGTTTCAACGAAACTTTTCAATTCGTTAAAAAGCTATACATGGATGCGACTTGACAGGAATGTACTAAGTTTGTTTATTGATTGTACGTATTTTCATGGAGTTTAGTTGTATTCAAAATTAAAGGATTTGATTATGAATAGCTTTCTTCTTGTTTCGTTTTTGTTCTGTTATCTTATTGGAATAGCAGCTTTATCTTGTTTATTTATCGCCAAAATAAACTCTCCGTTTGATAATCGATGTTGTATCTATAATTTATTTTAACTTGCCTGGGCTTTCACTGTCGGTTTGGTAAAGCGAAAAGGTAAATCATTTTCCGCATAAGCACTGGGTGTTTAACTGGCATGCTGGCATGAAATTAATGGGCAGCGTAATTTTGTCAATGTATTCCATGGTGGTGAGGGTCTTCCATTTGGACTCATTCCTGCGTCAATGAGTGACGATGAGGAAAGAGTCACGAGATGTTGATTAGGTTTCATATCAGGGCATTAAATTGAGAATCAGCTAGTCGCTAAAAAGTGACTGAACAAAACTTAATCCCTTTAAACCCTGGCTAACCTCAGGGTTTTTTATTTGTAAGCGGCGAAGCGTTGTGTAACCAGTTCTGCATTTTTTGCACACATTGTTTAACATCGTTTGCCAGTCACTTACGTTATAAAACACCCCATTGTGAATAATCCTCTCTGACAACTATCAATGTTAGAGGGAATTAAAAATGAAAAAAATAACTGCAACCGTAATCCTGGCTCTGTCATCCGTTTTTGCATCTACCGCTTTTGCCGCCCCACTCCCGCAAGTGCTTAACGGCAGCACTGCTGGTGAGGAGCAGATTGGCGTAGTGTCCATCCGAGGCGTGTCCGGTAGCACCGATGACGCCGTCAATCAGCTCCAGGTAAAGGCCGAGAAAATCGGCGGCAGCAAAATTAACGTTACTGGCCTGGCCACCCCGGGCGACTCCAGCCTGTGGAGCGGAACCGCACAGGTGTTTCGCTAAAAGATAGCGAAGATAAAAAACCCGGCAATCAGCGCCGGGTTTTTTGTTTGAGGATTATGGCTTACGGGCCACCAGAACGGCGCGAAGCGGGGCAGGGTAACCTTCAATGGTTTTGCGGCTGTCGTTCGGATCGAGGAAGTCTCCCAGCGACTCGGTGATCATCCACGAAGTGCGGCGCTGTTCTTCCTGGGTGGTGAGGCAGTGATCGACAATCTTCACGTCGACAAAACCGCATTTCTCCAGCCAGTTTTTCAGCGCCAGCGCGGACGGAATGTAGTAAACGTTGCGCATTTGCGCGTAGCGCTCGCCCGGCACTAATACGGTATTTTCATCGCCTTCCACCACCAGCGTTTCCAGCACCAGTTCACCCTCTTTGACCAACTGGTTTTTCAACTGCCAGAGGTGATCCAGCGGCGAGCGGCGATGGTAAAGTACGCCCATCGAGAACACGGTATCAAAGGCGTTCAGTTCCGGAAGTTGCTCAATACCCAGCGGTAGAACGTGTGCGCGCTGATCGTTCCCGAGCAGTTTGCGCACTGCCTCGAACTGGCAAATAAACAGCTGCATTGGGTCAATACCAACCGCAAGCTGTGCGCCTGCGCCAATCATCCGCCACAGGTGATAGCCACTGCCGCAGCCGACGTCGAGAATGGTTCGCCCGGCAAGCGGGGAAATGTGCGGCAAGACGCGATCCCATTTAAGATCTGAGCGCCATTCGGTGTCGATATCTACGCCATACAGCGAGTAAGGCCCTTTCCGCCACGGCATCAGGTTACGCAGCAGTTTTTCAATGCCAAGCTGCTGGCCCTCGCTTAGCGGGGCGGCGGACTCTGCGGTTACGCTGTGCAGCAGATCGAGACGATGAGGTGTCATCTCCGGCAGGTAGTTCACCGTGTTGTACCAGTGTTTGAACTGGCCGTGCAGGGATTCACGCTGCCAGCTGGCAATTTGCGCGGGCAGGGTTTCCAGCCACGGGGCCAGGTGGTTTTTTGCAATCAGCTGATAAAAATTACCGAAATCAATCACGCGACTTCTCCGGATTTGACGGCTACCAGAGAGCCAAAGTTAAAGCACTGGAACCACAGTTCGGCGTGCTCAAAGCCTGCCTGCCGGAGGCGTTTTTTATGGGTTTCGACCGAGTCGGTCAGCATCACGTTTTCCAGCATGCTGCGTTTCTGGCTGATTTCCAGTTCGCTGTAGCCGTTGGCGCGCTTAAAGTCGTGGTGCATGTTAAACAGCAGCTCGCCGACCTCGGCATCTTCAAAGCTGAATTTCTCCGAAAGCACCAGCGCACCCCCCGGCTTCAGGCCTTGCCAGATGTTGTTCAACAGCCGCTGACGGTCATCGGGCTCGAGGAATTGCAGCGTAAAGTTCAGTACCACCATTGAAGCATTTTCAATGGCGATATGGCGGATATCGCCTTCGATGACCTCGACGGGCGTCTGCGCTTTAAAGGCGTCCAGATGGCGACGGCAGCGTTCGACCATGGCCGGTGAGTTGTCGACGGCGATAATTTTGCAGCCATCGTGGTGGATGTTGCGTCGTACCGATAATGTTGCCGCGCCCAAAGAGCAGCCAAGATCGTAGACCTGGCTGTGAGGCTGCACGAAGCGCTCCGCCAGCATGCCAATCATGGAGATGATATTGGAGTAACCTGGCACCGAGCGCTGGATCATATCGGGGAAGACTTCAGCTACCCGTTCATCAAAGGTCCAGTCGCCCAGTTTGGCTATCGGGGCGGAAAACAGCGTATCGCGGTCAGACATAACGTTAAATCCGGAAATTCGAAAGGGGCGTATTTTGCGTTAACGGAGCGAGAAAACCAACTCCCACGGCATATACCATAAGTTGGCCAGCACCATCAGCAGCAGAGAACACCATGTGGCACCCATGCCGGAACGGCGCCAGCGAATAAGACGATGATGGTATCCATAATAATGCAGCAGGCGTCCGGCCAACAGCATAATACCGCAAATATGTACCATCCAGATTTCGGCACCGTCCATCTCCATCAGCAATAACAGCAGAAGGGAAATGGGAATATATTCCACCGCATTGCCGTGAATACGAATGGCGCTTTGGAGTTCACTAAAACCACCGTCGCCGTAGGATACTCTGTACTGCATGCGCAGGCGAACAACGTCGAACGAAAACTTAATTAACAGCAGAGCAGCCAGCACCGCATACAGCGCGCTTACCATATTAACTCCATGTCGAAATAGTTACGGCTTCCGCTATGATAGCTCGCAACAGGAGTGCTGTCGCTAGTGGTCAGAAAAGTGTGGCCTGTTGCGGGATAGCTGGCGGGGCACCTAATTCAGGGAAAGCGTGCTGTAGCGCGGGCCACAGCGTATGAACCAGCTCCGGGGCCTGGGCAATGTCCGGGGTGTGAAGAAACAGGTAGGGCGTCGCTTTTGTCGCCCATTCAGGCAGTTTTTTTAACCAGACGTCGAACAGTGCGGCGTTTTGCTCCATGTTATCGCTGCCGATAAACCGCACTAACGGGTGGCTGGCCGTGACAATGGCATGCACCGGAACTTTAGGTTTTTTTCGCTGGGCTTCCCGCACCGCCTCATTATGCGGCACGGCGCTGTGAATAGGGCGGCTGTCGAGAATCGCACGATTCACTTTGCGGTCGTGAAGGCCACGGTTCAGCGCCTGCTCATCGGCGCCTTTATCGAAAAAGGCCGGGTGCCGTACTTCTACGCCATAGGTAAAGTCAGCGGGCAACGTATCGAGGAAATTCCATAACGCCGGGAGGTCACCTGGCCCGAAGGTGGCCGGCAATTGCAGCCAGTATTGGCCTATCCTGCCCGCCAGCGGCGACATGCGGTCGAAAAACTCGGCGGTGAGATCGCCACAGTTGCGAAGGGCGGCGGTATGGGAAATGGTGGCGGGAAATTTAAAACAGAAGCGAAAACTGTCGCCTGTCATTTCCCGCCAGCGCTGTACGATTTCTGCTTTTGGCAGAGCGTACAGCGTGGTGTTGCCTTCCACACAGTTGAAGTGGCGGGCATAATCTTCCAGCGAAGTGATGCCCAGCCGGTTCCATTTCGGGTGCTGCCACTGTGGAAGGCCGATATAAATCATAGTGAGGCGATTATCTCGTCGGTGCTGCGAATGCGGGCAATACGCGGGAAGATAAACTTCAGGCTGTGATTATGCTGTTCGGCGCTGGCTGCGCTGCAGGCATCCTCAGCCAGAACCAACGAGAAGCCCATTTCCCAGGCGTTGCGGGCGGTAGATTCAACGCCAATATTGGTTGAGATCCCGCAAAGGACGATGGTGTCGATACCGCGACGGCGCAGCTGTAACTCCAGATCGGTGCCGTAAAACGCACCCCACTGGCGTTTGGTCACTTCAAGGTCTCCGTCTTTTTTACCGAGTGCGGCAGGGTAGCTCCACCAGTTCTCCGGCAGGGCATGGCCCGGCGGTGCGGCATCAACAGGTTGTTTCAGGGCTTCAGCGTAATCGGCCGACCAGCCTACGCGCACCATGACCACCGGCGAACCGTTGGCCCGGAATTTCTCAGCCAGGCGCGCTGCACGAGCCACGACGTCGTTGGCGCTGTGGGGGCCGCCCGCGAACGGTAAAATACCGTCCTGCAGGTCAATCACCACCAGGGCAGTACGAGATGCGTTCAATTGTGTCATTGTGACTCCGATTAACATTGGGGTTAAGGGTCAATACCTTACGCTGGAAGCCAGGTTGCTGAGTTTACAAATTTTGTTAATTTTTGTGAGAATCTGCAATACCGGCGCTGTGATTCGCGCCAGTCGGCGGTTTCGGGGTTATCGCCAGCCATTATTTCCAGTATAATAGCCCCCTTTTTTCATCCAGTTGTGACAGTCGAAATAGCTGCCACCAAAGCGCCTGCCGTCGCAGGTGGCGGGTCGCGTGCAGCTAATTAAGGGATATCTCATGCGTACAGTATATTGCGGGCAGCTCAATCAATCCCATGTGGGACAGCAAGTAACGCTTAGTGGGTGGGTCAATCGTCGCCGCGACCTCGGTAGCCTTATCTTTATTGATATGCGCGATCGTGAAGGCATCGTGCAGGTGTTTTTCGACCCGGACCGTCAGGAAGCGTTTCAGCTCGCCTCTGAACTGCGTAATGAGTTCTGTATTCAGGTTGTTGGCACCGTGCGTGCTCGCGACGAGCGCAACGTTAATAAAGATATGGCCACCGGCGAAGTGGAAGTATTTGCCACCGAACTGACCATCATCAACCGCTCTGACGTGCTGCCGCTGGACTCCAACCACGTTAATACTGAAGAAGCGCGCCTGAAGTATCGTTACCTGGATCTCCGTCGTCCAGAAATGGCTCAGCGCCTGAAAACTCGCGCAAAAATTACCAGCTTCGTGCGCCGCTTTATGGACGATCACGGTTTCCTCGATATTGAAACCCCGATGCTGACTAAAGCCACGCCTGAAGGTGCTCGTGACTATCTGGTGCCTTCCCGCGTACATAAAGGCAAGTTCTACGCACTGCCACAGTCTCCGCAGCTGTTCAAACAGCTGCTGATGATGTCCGGCTTTGACCGCTACTACCAGATCGTTAAATGTTTCCGCGACGAAGATCTGCGCGCCGATCGTCAGCCAGAATTTACCCAGATCGACGTCGAAACTTCCTTTATGACCGCACCGCAGGTGCGTGAAGTGATGGAAGACCTGGTGCGCAAACTGTGGATTAACACCATTAACGTTGACCTGGGCGACTTCCCGGTGATGACTTTCGCCGAAGCTGAACGCCGCTACGGTTCCGACAAACCGGACCTGCGTAACCCGCTGGAGCTGGTGGATGTAGCTGACCTGGTCAAAGACGTTGAGTTTAAAGTCTTCTCCGGCCCGGCAAACGATGCGAAAGGCCGCGTTGCCGCGCTGCGTGTGCCGGGTGGCGCACAGATCAGCCGTAAACAGATTGACGACTACGGCAAGTTCATTGAAATTTACGGCGCTCGTGGCCTGGCGTACATCAAGGTTAACGAGCGTGCGAAAGGCATCGAAGGGGTAACCAGCCCGGTAGCCAAATTCCTGAATGCGGATATCGTAGAAACTATCCTGGCACGTACCGGTGCGGCCGACGGCGACATGATCTTCTTCGGTGCGGACAGCAAAAAAGTGGTTGCCGATGCGCTGGGCGCGCTGCGTCTGAAAATCGGTAAAGACCTGCAGTTAACCGATGAGAAAAAATGGGCGCCGCTGTGGGTGGTTGACTTCCCAATGTTTGAAGAGGACGGTGAAGGCGGCCTGACCGCGATGCACCATCCGTTCACCGCGCCAAAAGATATGACGCCGGAAGAACTGGCTGCCCAGCCGGAAACCGCCATTGCAAACGCCTACGATATGGTTATCAACGGCTATGAAGTGGGCGGCGGCTCCGTGCGTATTCACAACGGCCAGATGCAGCAGACCGTGTTCGGCATTCTGGGCATTAACGAGCAGGAACAGCGCGAGAAATTCGGCTTCCTGCTGGACGCGCTGAAGTACGGTACTCCGCCTCATGCAGGCCTGGCGTTTGGTCTGGATCGCCTGACCATGCTGCTGACCGGTACCGACAACATCCGTGACGTTATCGCCTTCCCGAAAACCACGGCTGCCGCCTGTCTGATGACCGAAGCGCCAAGTTTCGCTAACCCTGCTTCGCTTGCCGAACTGGGGATTGAAGTCATTAAAAAGGCAGAGAAAAACTGATGCCTTATAAGCGTCCCGTCTCGGTTCTGGTGGTCATTTACGCAGAAGATACGAAGCGGGTGCTGATGTTACAGCGGCGCGACGATCCTGATTTTTGGCAGTCGGTCACCGGCAGCCTTGAGGAAGGGGAAAGCGCGCTGCATGCCGCCCGGCGTGAAGTAAAGGAAGAGGTCGCTATCGATGTGCTCAATGAGCCGCTGCCGTTAGTTGACTGCCAGCGCCGGGTGGAGTTTGAGATATTCACTCATTTGCGTCATCGCTATGCGCCGGGGATCACGCGTAATACGGAATCGTGGTTCTGTCTTGCGCTGCCTCATGAACGCCAGATTACTATTACGGAACATCTGGCCTGGAAATGGGTGCCCGCCGAAGAGGCGGCCCTGATGACCAAGTCATGGAGCAACCGGCAGGCGATTGAAGAGTTTGTAATTGATGCCGCCTGATACAGGCGCTTTTGGAGATTGTTATGGCAGGTCATAGTAAGTGGGCCAACACGAAACACCGCAAAGCGGCACAGGATGCCAAGCGCGGTAAGATTTTCACCAAAATTATTCGCGAGCTGGTCACGGCTGCCCGTCTGGGCGGCGGCGATGCAGGGTCTAACCCGCGTCTGCGCGCAGCTATCGATAAAGCGCTGTCTAACAACATGACGCGTGATACCCTGAACCGTGCGATTGCGCGCGGCGTGGGCGGCGATGATGATGCGAACATGGAAACCATCATTTATGAAGGTTACGGCCCAGGCGGTTCTGCCGTGATGGTTGAATGCCTGAGCGACAACCGCAACCGTACCGTTGCCGAAGTGCGCCACGCGTTCAACAAATGCGGCGGCAACCTGGGCACCGACGGCTCCGTAGCCTACCTGTTCAGCAAGAAAGGGGTTATCTCCTTCGAAGCGGGTGACGAAGATCAGATCATGGAAGCGGCGCTGGAAGCGGGTGCTGAAGACGTCGTGACCTTCGACGATGGTGCCATCGACGTTTACACCGCGTGGGAAGAAATGGGCGCGGTGAAAGATGCTCTGGAAGCTGCGGGTCTGAAGGCGGACAACGCGGAAGTTTCAATGATCCCTTCCACCAAAGCAGACATGGACGCGGACACCGCGCCTAAGCTGATGCGTCTGATCGACATGCTGGAAGACTGTGATGACGTGCAGGAGGTTTACCACAACGGTGAGATCTCCGACGAGGTGGCGGCGACCCTTTAATACCCGTCATTTTTCAGCCCACAGATGCGTTGGCTCTCCTCGCTTACCCCAGCACGTAGTTTATCTACGCTCTGGGGGATGCGCTGCGTAGCCGCCTTTCTGTGAGCTGAAATATTTAGGGTATCGTCTCTACCTGATTGAGAGGTTTAATGGCGATTATTCTCGGCATCGACCCGGGGTCACGCGTCACCGGTTATGGTGTAATTCGCCAGACCGGGCGGCAGTTGACCTATCTGGGCAGCGGCTGTATTCGAACGCAGGTTGCCGACTTGCCCTCGCGTCTGAAGCTTATCTACGCGGGAGTGAGCGAAATCATTACCCAGTTTCAGCCTGAATATTTCGCCATTGAGCAAGTATTTATGGCGAAGAACGCGGATTCCGCGCTTAAGCTGGGGCAGGCGCGCGGCGCGGCCATTGTGGCTGCAGTGAATGCTGATCTGCCGGTGTTTGAGTACGCGGCACGCCAGGTAAAGCAAACCGTGGTGGGCATGGGCAGCGCGGAGAAAAGCCAGGTGCAGCACATGGTGCGTACGCTGCTTAAGCTCCCGGCTAATCCCCAGGCGGATGCGGCGGATGCGCTGGCTATCGCTATTACGCATTGCCACGTAACGCAAAACGCGGCCCAGATGAGCGAATCGCGGCTCAACCTGGCGCGGGGGCGATTAAAATAATTAAGGCTGGATATCTATCCAGCCTTTTTTATATCATAGCGTTACTTTTTCGCGCATCAACGTAAATACGCAGGAGCACAATGTGATAGGTCGACTCAGAGGCACCGTTCTGGAAAAGCAGCCCCCATTGGTATTGCTGGAAACCAACGGCGTGGGTTACGAAGTGTATATGCCGATGACCTGCTTCTATGAGCTGCCGGACATTGGTAAAGAAGCGGTAGTGTTCACTCAGTTCGTGGTGCGTGAAGACGCTCAGCTGCTCTACGGGTTTAACAATAAGCAGGAACGTACGCTGTTCCGCGAGCTGATTAAAGTGAACGGCGTGGGGCCAAAACTGGCGCTGGCTATTCTCTCCGGGATGTCGGCTCAGCAGTTCGTTAATGCCGTCGAGCGCGAAGAAATTGGCTCCCTCATCAAGCTGCCGGGCGTCGGGAAGAAAACTGCCGAGCGCCTGATTGTTGAGATGAAAGACCGCTTCAAAGGCATGCATGGCGATCTGTTCACCCCGGCTGCGGATCTGGTGCTAACCTCCCCGGATAACGGCCAGGCGGACGACGCGGAGCAGGAAGCCGTTGCTGCCCTCGTTTCTCTGGGCTATAAACCACAGGAAGCCAGCCGCATGGTCAGCAAAGTAGGCCGTGCCGGTGCCGACAGCGAAACCCTGATCCGCGAAGCGCTCCGCGCGGCGCTATGAGGTAGAGGATGATTGAAGCAGACCGCCTGGTATCCCCAGGAAACATCACCCAGGACGAGTTAATCGATCGTGCAATCCGCCCTAAACTGCTCGAAGAGTATGTCGGGCAGCCGCACGTCCGCTCGCAGATGGAAATTTTCATTCAGGCGGCAAAGCTGCGCGGCGATGCGCTCGATCATCTGCTGATTTTCGGCCCGCCAGGGTTGGGGAAAACCACGCTGGCTAACATTGTGGCCAACGAGATGGGCGTGAATTTGCGTACCACCTCCGGCCCGGTGTTGGAAAAAGCCGGCGATTTGGCGGCAATGCTGACCAATCTTGAGCCTCACGATGTGCTGTTTATCGATGAGATTCACCGCCTTTCCCCGGTGGTGGAAGAGGTACTGTATCCGGCGATGGAAGACTATCAGTTGGATATCATGATTGGCGAAGGCCCGGCCGCGCGTTCGATTAAAATCGATCTTCCGCCATTTACTTTGATTGGCGCGACCACGCGCGCTGGTTCTCTGACCTCGCCGTTGCGCGACCGTTTCGGCATTGTGCAGCGGCTGGAGTTTTACCAGGTGGCCGATTTGCAGCATATTGTCGGGCGCAGCGCCAGCGTACTCGGGCTGGAGATGAGCGAGGATGGTGCCCTGGAAGTTGCCCGTCGCGCTCGGGGTACACCCCGGATAGCTAACCGCTTACTGCGCCGCGTGCGTGACTTTGCCGAAGTGAAGCATGACGGGGCGATTACCGCCGAGGTGGCTGCGCAGGCGCTGGATATGCTGAATGTGGATAGCGAAGGCTTTGACTACATGGACCGCAAGCTGCTGCTGGCGGTGATTGACAAGTTTCTCGGTGGCCCGGTTGGGCTGGATAACCTTGCCGCTGCTATCGGCGAAGAGAGAGAAACCATTGAGGACGTGCTTGAACCGTTCCTGATTCAGCAGGGCTTCCTGCAGCGAACGCCGCGTGGACGTATTGCCACCCCGCGAGCCTGGACACATTTTGGGATTGTCCCTCCGGCCCAGCCGTGAGTATTCCGCAATAAAAAAGGCGCCCTGGGGCGCCTTTTTCGTTTCACGGCCAGTCTTAAGCTGGCTGTTTTTTTGCCATGCTAAGAATAAACAGCCCGGCGGCGGCCAGCACGACGGATGGGCCGGCCGGCGTGTCGTACAGCGCCGAGAAAGCAAGCCCACCGGTGACGGCAACCATACCAATCAGGACAGCAAAGCCCGCCATCTGCTCCGGCGTCCGGGCGAAGCGCCGTGCGGTTGCGGCGGGGATTATCAGCAGCGAGGTAATGATCAGCGCCCCGACGAACTTCATTGCAACGCCAATGGTGAGGGCGGTAACCAGCATCAACAGCATTTTCACGCGCTGAAGATTGACGCCATCAACGTGGGCCAGGTCCGGGCTGATGGTCATCGCCAGCAGGCTACGCCACTGCCAGGCGAGTACGCCAAGCACGACGGCAACGCCTGCGGCAATGGAGATAATGTCCGGCGGCGTGACCGAGAGTAGATCCCCGAACAGGTAGGCCATCAGATCGACGCGCACGTTGGACATCAGGCTGACCACTACCAGGCCGAGGGACAGGGCGCTGTGCGCCATAATGCCAAGCAGGGTATCAATGGCGAGGTGAGGGCGTTTCTCGAGCCAGACCAGGCCAATGGCAAGCAGCAGCGTCACCGCGATAACGGCATAAAAGGGGTTCACGTTGAGCAGCAGACCAAATGCTACGCCCAGCAATGAGGCGTGTGCCAGCGTATCGCCGAAGTAGGACATCCGACGCCAGACCACAAAAGAGCCCAGTGGCCCCGCCGCACAGGCGAGCAAAACCCCGGCCAGCCAGCCGGGCAACAACAATTCAAGCATTACTGTCCATTCCCTCTGCGCAGAACGATGCGACCCTGCAGATCGTGACGATGGTTATGATGGTGGCGATAAATACCTAACTGTTCGGCACCGATTGGCCCAAACATTGAGATAAATTCAGGATGGGTGGAGACGACTTCAGGCGTGCCGGAGCAGCAGATGTGGTGGTTCAGGCACAGCACTTCATCAGTTTTGGCCATCACGAGGTGAAGGTCGTGCGAAACCATCAGTACCGCGCAGTTCAGCTCGTGGCGAAGCTGGTCAATCAGATTGTACAGCGCCAGCTGACCGTTGACGTCCACGCCCTGGGTGGGTTCATCCAGCACCAGCAGATGAGGTTTATTGAGCAGCGCACGCGCCAACAGGACACGCTGATTTTCACCGCCAGACAGTTTTTGCATCGGCGCATCAATCAAATGGGCGGCCTGCACACGCTTAAGCGCCGGGAGAATGTCTGCTTTTTTAACGCCCGGACGCAGCCGCAGGAAGCGGCTCACCGTCAGCGGCAGCGTGGCGTCCAAATGCAGTTTTTGCGGCACATAGCCAATGCGCAGATGCTGGTCGCGCTTGATAACGCCCTGGTCGGGCGTGACCAGCCCGAGCACGACGCGCACTAAGGTGGATTTACCGGCGCCGTTTGGCCCCAACAGCGTAAGAATACGGCCGGGTTTGAGCGCAAGTGAGATATCGGCCAGCACGCGTAGCTGGCCGAAAGAGACCGAGATATTTTTCAGTTCAACCAAATTTGTCATGACAATTTCAAGGGTTGCATAAGTTAGCGAATGTTATAATATCACATTCACTCTGGTTATCACGATGATAAGTTGCATTATGTTACATAAAAAGACACTTCTTTTCGCTGCATTTTCCGCTGCCCTTTGGGGCTCTGCCACCACCGGCGCCAATGCTGCCGTTGTGGCATCCATTAAACCGCTGGGTTTTATTGCCTCCGCCATTGCTGACGGGGTGACTGACACTGAAGTATTACTGCCCGATGGCGCCTCTGAACACGATTATGCTTTGCGCCCGTCAGATGTAAAACGCTTACAGGGCGCGGACTTAGTGGTTTGGGTTGGGCCTGAGATGGAAGCTTTCATGCAGAAATCAGTGCGCCAACTTCCCGCGCAAAAACAGCTTGAGCTGGGGGCGCTCGCCGGCGTGAAACCGCTGTTGATGAAAGGCGGTGACGACGACGACCACGAGCACGGTGATGCACACGATCATGGCGCAAAGAGTGACGCAGATCACCATCACGGTGAATACAACTTGCACATTTGGCTCTCCCCAGACGTGGCGCGGCTGTCGGCGGTTGCAATCCACGATAAATTAGTGGAACTTATGCCCGAAAATCGAGCCAAACTTGACGCCAACCTGAAAGATTTCGAGTCAGGCTTAGCCGACGCCGATAAACAGGTGGGTTCCGTGCTGGCACCGCTGAAAGGAAAAGGGTATTTCGTTTTTCATGACGCCTATGGCTACTTTGAAAAGCACTACGGTTTAACGCCGCTTGGCCATTTTACCGTTAACCCTGAAATACAGCCTGGTGCGCAGCGTTTACATGAAATCAGAACACAGTTGGTTGAGCATAAAGCGGTTTGCGTTTTTGCTGAGCCACAATTCAGGCCAGCGGTAATTAACGCCGTTGCCAGAGGCACTAATGTTCGCTCCGGCACCTTAGATCCTCTGGGAATTGAAGTCGCATTGGGTAAAAACAGCTATATGCAGTTTATGACCAGCCTTGCGAACCAGTATGCGAGCTGCCTGAAAGGAGATTAACGAGGAAGTGAATACGTGCAACAGATAGCCCGCTCTGTCGCCATGGCATTTGACAATCTATCACGACCCCATCGCGTTATGCTGGGGTCGCTTACGGTTCTCACTCTGGCGGTCGCGGTATGGCGACCGTCCATTTACCATCCGCAGTCCAGTCCGATAATCAAGACCATCGAACTTCAAAAAAGCGAAATACATTCGCTGCTGCCGGAAGCCAGCGAACCTCTTGACCAGTCCCCGGACGCCGAAGATGACACCCTGCCTCAGGATGAGCTGGATGATAAAACCTCCGGTGAAGCGGGCGTTCATGAATATGTTGTTTCCACCGGTGATACGCTAAGCAGCATTCTGAATCAGTACGGCATCGATATGGGCGACATTAGTCAGCTTGCATCGGTGGACAAAGATCTGCGCAACCTGAAAATTGGCCAGCAGCTCTCCTGGACGCTGACCGCCGATGGCGATCTGCAGCGGCTGACGTGGGAAATGTCACGTCGCGAAACGCGTACCTATGACCGCACTGAAAACGCTTTCAAAATGAGCAGCGAAACACAGCAGGGCGATTGGATTAACAGCGTGCTGAAGGGCACGGTGGGCGCAAGTTTTGTCTCCAGCGCGCGTGATGCCGGGTTGACCAGCGCAGAAATCAGCTCGGTTATCAAGGCAATGCAGTGGCAGATGGACTTCCGCAAGCTGAAGAAGGGCGATGAGTTCTCCGTGTTGATGTCTCGCGAAATGCTAAACGGCAAGCGCGAGCAAAGCCAACTGGTCGGTGTGCGCCTGCGCAGCGATGGCAAAGATTACTACGCCATCCGTGCGGAAGACGGCAAGTTCTACGATCGTAACGGCTCTGGTCTGGCCAAAGGCTTTATGCGTTTCCCAACCGTGAAACAGTTCCGCGTTTCGTCTAACTTCAATCCACGTCGCCTTAACCCGGTTACTGGCCGCGTGGCGCCGCATAAAGGCGTTGATTTTGCGATGCCGCAGGGGACGCCTGTGCTGGCCGTCGGGGATGGTGAAGTGGTCATGGCGAAACGCAGCGGTGCGGCTGGTTTCTTTGTTGCTATCCGCCATGGCCGCACTTATACCACCCGTTACATGCACCTCAAGAAACTGCTGGTGAAACCTGGTCAGAAAGTGAAGCGCGGTGACCGTATTGCGCTGTCGGGTAATACCGGGCGTTCTACCGGCCCGCACCTGCACTATGAAGTGTGGATCAACCAGCAGGCGGTTAACCCGCTGACGGCCAAACTGCCGCGTTCTGAAGGCCTGACCGGCTCCGATCGCAGTGATTACCTGGCACAGGTTAAAGAGGTTCTGCCGCAACTGCGCATCGACTGATTGCGCCCTTTGACGAAAAGCCGGTTCTTGTGACCGGCTTTTTCTTTTGTCTGCCGGCCGCTGCCCCGCTAAAATAACGATAAATTCGTCTCGCCAGTCTGCTGGCGAACTACTGAGAGCCGCATGGAAAAAGCAAAAAAAAACCACAGTGAGTTTATCCCTGAATTTCAAAAAGCCTTTTTGCACCCGCGTTACTGGGGAGCATGGCTTGGCGTTGGCGCCTTCGCCGGGCTGGCGCTTCTTCCGCCGGGGCTCCGGGATCCTTTGCTGGGTAAAATTGGACGCTTAGCGGGACGCCTGGGCAAAAGCGCCCGGCGCCGGGCGCAAATTAACCTGCTGTACTGCTTCCCGGATATGCCGGAGGCTCAGCGGGAGGCCGTCATCGACCATATGTTCGCCACCGCGCCGCAGGCAATGGTGCTGATGGCGGAATTGGGGCTGCGCGATCCGAAGAAGGTCATGGCCCGGGTGGACTGGCACGGCAAAGAGAGCGTGGACGAGATCCGTGCGAAAGGGGAGAACGTGATTTTCCTGGTGCCGCACGGCTGGGCCGTGGATATCCCGGCCATGCTGATGGCCTCTGAGGGCCAGAAAATGGCGGCGATGTTCCATAACCAGGGTAACCAGCTGTTCGATTATGTCTGGAATACGGTGCGTCGCCGTTTTGGGGGCCGGATGCATGCCCGCAACGATGGGATTAAACCCTTCATCAGTTCCGTTCGTCAGGGCTACTGGGGCTACTATCTTCCCGACCAGGATCACGGGCCAGAACACAGCGAATTTGTCGATTTCTTCGCGACCTACAAGGCAACGCTGCCGGCCATTGGCCGCCTGATGAAAGTGTGCCGTGCACGCGTGATCCCGCTTTTCCCGGTGTATAACAGCGAAACGCATCGGCTGGATATTTTTATCCGCCCGCCGATGGATGACCTGCTTGAGGCCGATGACCATACCATCGCCCGCCGAATGAACGAGGAAGTGGAATTGCTGGTGGGCCCGCATCCTGAGCAATATACCTGGATCCTCAAGCTCCTGAAGACCCGCAAAGAGGGCGAGATAGAGCCATACTGCCGGGATGAACTGTTCCCGAAAAAGAAAAAATAGCGTATCCCGCACCATCGAAAACCGCGCCACTGTGTTTCACCGGCGCGGTTTTTTTTCAGCCTTTCACCAGCACAGGATCTTTGTTCCACAGCGCCGGGAAAAGCTGTTTAAGCTGCTCAACTTTTGGGATGTCGTTGATAGCAATGTAAGGGTAGTTTGGGTTGTCGTTCAGGAAGTTCTGGTGATATTTTTCCGCCGGGTAGAATTGGGCATGTTCTTCAACCGTGGTAACCAGCGGCGCACTAAACTTATGGCTGGCGTTAAGCTGCGTGATATACGCCCGGGCCACCTTTGCCTGCGATTCGCTGAGCGGGAAAACGGTAGAACGATATTGTGTCCCGTAATCCGGCCCCTGGCGGTTTAGCTCCGTTGGGTTGTGCGCGACGGAAAAGAAGACCTGCAATAGCTGACCATAGGTCACCCTGGTGGGATCAAAAATAACCTGCACGGATTCGGCGTGCCCGGTCATCCCCATGCTTACCGTCTCATAATTTGCCGTCCGTGCTTTACCGCCCGTGTAGCCAGATATTGCGCTGGTCACGCCTTTCACATGCTGAAAAACGCCCTGAACACCCCAGAAACAGCCCCCGGCAAAGACCGCGGTTTCAAGCTGTGTGCTGGCGGGGGCTTCGTCCTGCAGTGGGGCAGGAATAGCCACCGCGCGCTCAGCTTCGGCCCAGGCCGTATTCTGAAAGACTAGCGCCGCGATGATAAGCGCGGGAGCGCTGAACAATACTCCCCGGCGTTTGGTGGAAGAAAATAGTGTCGTTTTCATCCTGGTACTCTCCCGATTAACCGAACGTAAAGGCATAGGCGTTCACGCCTGCATCTTCAAACTCAATACTGAATGTGTGTTCACCGCTGCCGCTCGACTGGCGAATCAGCTGGTACAGCCGCTGTTCAGTCACCGTGCCGCTACCGTCCGGGGCAACATCTGAGCCGTGGACGCTGCCGGGTGCCTGACCGTCGATGGTGACTTTAAAGCGCACCGGTTTCCCTTCAGGGCCCGGGCCGAGGACAAGGTGCAAATCGCGGGCATGGAACTGGTAAACAATGCTGCCATTTGGCCGGTTAAGGGTGATGTTCTCGCCGGCAACGGTCCAGTTGCCTGCCAGTCCCCAGCTGTCCAGCGGCAGCGCGGAGGGCTTGTTGTAGTCCGCTGGTTTATCGCCGGTTACTTCGCCGGAGGCAAAGTTTTGCGCCCGCATATAGCCGAGATAGGTTTCTGGCGAGATGTCATTCTGGCCACTGGCCGCCTGTTCTACGCCGCTGGCAGTAACGGTACTGATGCCGCTGTTAACATCCCTGGCTCCCGCCTGGCGCAGCAGTTCCTGTATAACGCGTTCGGATTGTGCATAGTCGCCTTCGCCAAAGTGCTCATAGCGAATGCGGCCGCTGGCATCGATGAAGTAGTGCGCTGGCCAGTACTGGTTATTGAACGCCCGCCATATGCTGTAATCGTTATCAATGGCGATGGGATAAGTTACGCCCAGTTTTTTCGCCTCTTTGGTGACGTTGTTGACGTCGCGCTCAAAGGCAAACTCCGGCGCATGGACGCCAATCACCACCAGTCCCTGGTCGCGGTATTTTTCAGCCCAGGCTTTCACGTAAGGCAGTGAACGCAGGCAGTTAATGCAGGAGTAAGTCCAGAAGTCGACCAAAACGACTTTGCCTTTCAGGGCTTCGGCAGTCAGCGGTGGGGAGTTAAGCCACTGCGTTGCGCCGCTCAGCGAGGGCATTTCGCCAGCATCGGTTAGCGTTGGAATGGTGTCGTCATCAGAGGTTTTCACCACCGAAGCGGGCGATGGGGCATTGGATGTGGTGCTGTCCGGAGAGAGGCGTTTGACCAATGCTTGTTCTATGCCGCCGGTCGAGGCGGTGGACAGCCGGGCTAATACCCCGGTATCCAGGCCAAAGGCAATAGCGACGACGCCAAGTAACATACCGGCGCCGAGAATACGACGGATCCATTCCCCCACGCCCAGAGAACGTTTCATGGCGCTAAAGACTTTGCCGCCGATCAGAAGCGCCAGCGCCAGTGAGGTGGCCGCGCCGGCGGCATAAGCCAACAGCAGCAGCGTAGAGCCTACATTTGCTCCCTGCAGGGCTGCGCCGGTCAGTACCAGCCCCAGGATCGGGCCGGCGCAGGGGGCCCAAAGCAGACCGGTTGCAATGCCCAGTAAAAATGAAGCGCCTGGACCCGCCGGCTGCCCCGGTGCTACACGGTTAGACAGTGAGTTGCCCGCGTTAACCAGAGGGTGCATCACGCGCTCGGCCAGGCGAGGGAACAGGAGCGTAATACCAAACACCGCCATCAACACTAATGCAACGCCGCGGCCATATTGGTTAGCCGCGACGACCCAGCCACCGCCCACGGCCGCAAGGGTTGCAAACAGCGTAAAGGTTAATGCCATCCCGACGAGTAGCGGCAGCCCGGTGCTGACAAACGGCCGATCGGAACGGGCAAATACAAACGGTAGCACCGGCAGGATGCAAGGGCTGGCAATGGTTAGCAGGCCGCCCAGATAAGCAAGGATAATTACCAGCATCGTCAATGTCCCAGTGAGGGTGAGTGAGCGTAAAGCCGGGTGAAATTGACCAGGCTCTGCATGAACATATGCCTGCACTTTATAAAGAGAATACTCACTAAATCCTCTTCAAGAGTTAACAATTTCGTGACAACTTTCAGGGCGTCAGCAGTGCGGAGGGGGAAAGCGCAGTCAGGCCGGAGTCTTCCTGCGCGGGGAATTAAGGATGTGGGCGACGGCGAAGAGCGAGGAAAAATACCGGCACGCCGATAAGCGCCGTGATGACGCCGGGAGGCAGCTCTCTGGGGGCAAATAGCGTCCGCGCCAGGGTATCGGACACTAGCGTCAGCATCGCACCGCAGAGAATGCTGGCAGGCAAAGTCCATTGATGACCATTGCCGATTATCATTTTTGCCAGATGGGGGACGGTCAGGCCGACAAATCCAATTGCTCCACAAAACGAGACCAGGATTGCGGTGAGAAGCGTGATGGCCAGGTAGAGTGATATTTGCAGGGCGAAAACATTAACGCCCAGGCTCCTGGCGGCTAAATTTCCCAGCGCCATAACATTCAATGTTGGGGACAGCGCCAGGCAAAGTGTCCCCACAAAGAATAGCGCGGCGGCACAGATAGCCACCTGTGACCATGTTGCTTGCCCAAACGCACCCAGAAGCCAGAAGGTAAAGCCGCGCGAGGTCGTCGCATCGGTTTGCCAGAAGACGATTAATGAGGTTAATGCGCTAAGCAATTGCCCAATGCCGACGCCCGAGAGCATAAACCGGGCTGGCTGCATAATGGTTCGTCCGGCGAGGAGCAAAACCAGCCCGAAAGCGGCCAGTGCCCCGAGAAAAGCCCCGCCGGGCATTGCCGTTAGCAGCGGTTGAACGCCGAGCGCAATGATGGTGACCGCACCCAGGCCCGCCCCGGAAGAAATACCCAGAAGCCACGGGTCGGCCAGCGGGTTTCGGGTTAGGGTCTGAAGCACGGCGCCAGCCAGCGCCAGCCCGCCGCCGCAGACCATCGCCAGCAGCGCTCTGGGTAAGCGTAGTGACCAGACAATCTTCTGGTATAGCGCCAGGCGGGGGTCTTCAACGGGAGCCGAATGCAGTAGCTGAATGACTTCACTCAGGGACAACGTCACGGCCCCAAAGCGCAGGCTGTAAATCAGCACAAGCAGCGAGGCAATGCCGCACAGCAGCAGGCGCAATGGCAGCACGCGCTTATTTCCACCCGGCAATCAGGTAATCGTCCATGAGCTGCCACAGCGTACCTGTTTCGCTGAAACCGGCCTGACTGAGGCTTGCCAACTGGAAAGCCAGCGTCGTTGAGGGAGGTACCGGGCGGCCAGAGAAAACGGCTTCACGGGCAGGCGTCAAGTTGGCAATCTCCGGTATTTCTTTAGCAAGGGTGAACCACTTGTCCCAGTCAACGACGCCTTTATCCCACGCCTGTTGTTGCGTTCGGGCATCATGACGTTCGCTGATGGCTTTTTTATTGCTATCTATCGGGGTAAAACGCTGGTGGTCGGCATTGAGAAATATGCCTTTATCGGCAAGTAATTTCAGGATCTCAACGTGCAGGCTGTGCTGCCTGTCAGGCATCAGCCAGTGCAGGGCAGTACTCGAGACGATGGCATCCGGGCGGAGGCCGATTATTTTTTCCTGCCAGGCCGGTGTCGCCAGGTCGGCAGAAAGAATACGTACTCGAGCGCCCCAGGCGGCAAGCGTTTCTCGGGCGATGGCCAACATCACGGGATCAACATCCATGGCGGTAATCTGTGCTGCAGGAAACCTTTCAAGAAGGCGTTTTGTAAGGGAACCCGGCCCACAGCCAAGCTCGAGCAGCGAGAACTCCCCATTGAACTGCAAGGCGAGAGTGTCCATCAGGGCGTCGAAGCGAGCTTCCCTGCTGGCAATATAAGCGCTTTGCTGCTGGTCCCAGAGGGTTACGAGAGTGTGCCATGTCATGTCAGTCATGATTTTCCTTGGTAGAAAGTGAGGTGATAAGCCTGTCCAGCGCATCCACTGAGCGGATGGAGGGATCCATGTCATAGCCTGACAGGATGATGAATTTTTTTTCTTTCACGGCACGAAGGCCCGAGGTCAGGGGAAAGTGTTCGAGGAAGGTGATTTTATCTTTCGCGCTGTCGCCGGTGCCGCCCCGTGGCAAATCGGCCAGCACCAGAATATCCGGGTCCCGACGGGCTATCTCCTCCCAGGCAATGTTTGGCCATAGCGCCGAGATGTCCGAGAAAATATTGTGGTTGCCGCTTTCTTTGCTCAGCATGTCCGGAACGCCACAGCAGCCGGCGACAAACGGCGAGTCGGTGCCGGAATACCACCAGAGCAGGCGAGCCGGAGCCAATTTGGCTGCGCGTTGGCGAAGGGCTGCAAGGTGTTTTTCTTCCCGGTTAACCAGCGCCTGTCCCCGAGCCTCAATATGCATAATTTTCGCCAGATCCTGGATTTCTCGAAAAAGGGCGGCGAAGCTGATTTTCTCCTTCGGTACGCTCTGCTGGCCGCTACAGGCGCCGGGGGAGAGCCAGCTTGATATTCCCCAGCTCGTGATTTGATCCCGGCTTGCCCCTTCCGGTGACCAAAACCAGTACCAGCTTGACGAGTAGATCATTTCGGGACGCAGCATCAGCAGCGCCTCGGCGGAAATAAGCCCAGTCCTGGCCACGACGGGCAATGAAAGGGCATTCCGGGCAGAAAATCCCATAGGATCTCTGGACGGGTCATAGCCCACGATGGCAACAATTTCCTGGCGTATGCCCAGTGCCAGAAGGTTTTCCAGCGCTGGGTTACCATAAACGACGATGCGCGTTGGGACGGAAGTTATTGTTTGTGGCACACCGCAATTGGTCACCGTGACGGCGGAAGAACCAGAGGAAAAAAGCAGGCCAGCCGCCGCAAACATAAAAATCCTGAGCCTCAGAACCATACCGTTATCCAGCCTTCCCATGTGCGGGCAGGGGCGATCAGAGCCTGGCCGTCGTAGGTGCGCTGATAGGAATAGAGCGTATCGGTCAGGTTGCGAACCCGCGCGCCCAGGCTAACTTTGGGCGTCAGTTTGTATTCTGCTGACAGATCCAGGGTGATGTAGTCGTCCATCTTTTTAGTATTGCGGCTGTCGTTGTAGCTGCTCCCGACATAGCGCAAATCACTCCTCAAGCTGAGAGGAGCGCTGGGATGCCAGGTCAGCGCCAGATTGCTGGTCCAGGTCGGGATATAAGCGGGTTGATTGCCGTTAAGGTTTTCTGGTGGAGAGCCTGCACTAAAGCTATCGAATCTTGCATGGGTCCATGCAAGGTTGCCCGCCACCTCCCAGCGATCGGTGGGCCGGGCCGTGGCCGACAGCTCAATACCCCGTGAAGTTTGCTGCCCTACGGCGAGGAGTTCACCCGGCGTTGTGGCTGAAGGGGTAAAAAGGTTATTTTTGCGCAGCTGGTAGAGGGCAAGATTAACGGATGCTCTGTTATCCCAGAACCGACTCTTAATGCCGGTTTCCCATTGTTGCGACTCGGTGAGCGGGAGGTGAGTTTGATCGGCACCGAGGAAGAAAATGTCGCCGCCTGCTTCCTTGCCGTTTGTGTAGCTGGCATAGAGCGTTGTGCCGTCACTGATATCCCAGTTCAGGCCGATACCGGCGTTAAGGAAGCTGCGATTTTGACTTTCGCGGCGAGCCGGAGCGAAGTAATGCCAGTCCATATCCAGTCTTGTAAATCGCAGCTGGTTGAGCAGGCTGAGGCTGTCAGTGAGTTGCAGACTGTCCTCTATAAAGGCCGCATACTGGCGCTGGGTGACCCTGCTCCATGGCGCGCGGGTAATATTGGTTTCGGCGCTGAATGGCTCACGCGGCGGGTTGAGCAACGGGATATCCTGCGCGCCGGGAAATCCGTTTTTTTGGTAGTCGAAGCGGCTGGTTTGCAGCTCAATTCCGGTGACCATACGGTTATCAAGGCCCAGTAAGGTGTGGTCTATTGAGACGCTTGAGCGGTTGGCCAGCAGCGTATTTTTATGGCTTAAGTCACTCCAGGAGTCACGATTGATCGTATCCGGAGTGGCTGCACTGTAGCGATAGCGCTCCACGCTATGCCAGTAGCGATAGCCATTGTAATACCAGGTGTGGTTATTAAAGGCGATTCCCGGGGCGAGGGTTGTGTCGAGAACAGCCTGCAGTGCGGTGGCATGGCTGGCAATCCTGGCATCGGTCAAATTGTTATAGTTAATACCGCGCAGCCGCGACTGCACCTTGCCTTCAATGAGCGGCGTTCCGAAGTATGGGTTGTCGCTGCTGTTGTTCATTTTGTCGCCATATAGCGTCAGGGTGGTTTCGTCGGTAAGGCGAAACAGCAGCGAGCCGCTGACTCTGGACTGCCTGTTGCGCTCGTGCTGAACCTGACTGTTCCCTTGACTACCGGAAGCATCAAGGCGCCAGGCTACCTTGTCCTCTACCAGCGTTCCCCCGGCTCCGCTTTGCAATGAGTGGGTGCTGTAACTTCCCAGCTGATAGCGAAGCATCACGGGGGCGTCAATAAAGCTGGGCTGACGTGAAACCAGGTTGGCGCTGCCGGCGGTGGCGCTCAGGCCATTAAGCGCGGAGCCAGGACCGTGCAAAATATCCACCTGCTGATAGTGAGCCGGATTGCCAAGCTGCAGCGTACTGCCGGGCATTTCCAGCCCGTCCAGCAGCCAACTTACCGGCATAAAACCCCGCAGAGAAAAACTGTTGGAAAGCGTAGGGGAGGCAACCCCGGACATGCCGGTTGCATGACTGACCGTGTCGGCAAGCGTACGGTCACCCTGCGAGATGATCTGTTTTTGTGAAAAGGTTTCCACATACCGCGGCGTTTCTTTGTCAGTCAGGCCCAAACGTGAGGCCGTGCCGCTGGCGGGCGGAAGCTCTGCAGGCGTTTGGCTGACTACCGTGATGTTTTCTTCACAGGATAGCCTGTTGCAGTCTGCGGCAAAAAGCAGGGGGGAGAAAAACGTAAAAAATACGCCGGGATATAATAGGTTGCGTTTGATTTTCATAGTGTCTGTGGGTACTCAAAATGAACGTGCCTGTTCAAAAATCGACGGCATGGAGCCTGAATGTCGTCACAAGTCGTTACGTTATAACATATCAATTTAATTGACTATAAATTTAAAACGATGAATTCAGTGTGGATTTGCTGACGGGAGCCGGGGCGGAAAAAAAAAGCCGCAACGGAATGTTGCGGCTTTAGCGGGGTGACCCGGTTATGGCGTGGGTGAATTATTCAACGCACAGGATGCGGGTCGTGTTGGTGGTGCCGATGGTGCTCATCACGTCGCCCTGGGTCACGATGACCAGGTCGCCGGAAATCAGATAGCCTTTATCACGCAGAAGGTTTACCGCATCATTCGCGGCGGCAACGCCTTCACTCGCGCTATCAAAGTAAACCGGCGTCACGCCGCGATACAGTGAAGTCAGGTTCAGCGTGCGCTCATGGCGCGAGAGCGCAAAAATAGGCAGGCCGGAACTGATGCGAGACGTCATCAGCGCGGTACGCCCGGACTCGGTCATTGAAATGATGGCGGTAACCCCTTTGAGGTGGTTAGCGGCATACATCGCGGACATCGCGATGGCTTCTTCAACGTTATCGAACTGCACGTCGAGACGGTGTTTGGAGACGTTAATGCTGGGGATTTTTTCCGCACCCAGGCAAACGCGCGCCATGGCCGCGACCGTTTCTGCCGGGTACTGACCTGCCGCTGTTTCTGCAGAGAGCATCACCGCATCGGTACCGTCCAGTACGGCGTTTGCCACGTCCATGACTTCCGCACGGGTTGGCATTGGGTTGGTGATCATCGACTCCATCATCTGGGTGGCGGTGATCACGGCACGATTCAGCTTACGAGCACGACGAATCAGGGTTTTCTGGATGCCAACCAGCTCCGGGTCGCCAATTTCTACGCCCAGGTCACCTCGGGCGACCATTACCACGTCAGACGCGAGAATAATGTCGTCCATGGCGGCTTCGTCGCAGACGGCTTCCGCACGTTCTACTTTCGCCACAATTTTCGCATCACAGCCCGCATCACGCGCCAGGCGACGTGCGTAGTTCAAATCTTCGCCGCAGCGTGGGAATGAGACGGCCAGGTAATCCACGCCGATTTTGGCAGCGGTCACGATATCGGCTTTGTCTTTATCGGTCAGCGCTTCAGCAGACAGACCCCCGCCCAGCTTGTTGATCCCTTTGTTGTTGGACAGCGGGCCGCCTACTGTCACTTCGGTAAATACTTTCAGGCCCTGAACTTCCAGTACTTTGAGCTGTACGCGGCCATCGTCGAGCAGCAGGATGTCGCCAGGTACAACGTCGGCCGGCAGACCCTTATAGTCGATGCCCACTTTCTCTTTGTCGCCTTCGCCTTTCCCGAGGTTGGCGTCCAGCAGGAATTTGTCGCCAAGGTTGAGGAATACTTTGCCTTCTTTGAAGGTAGAGACGCGAATTTTAGGGCCCTGCAAATCACCGAGGATCGCTACATGGCGCCCCAGTTTTGCGGCAATCTCACGCACTTTATCTGCACGCAGCTGGTGATCTTCAGCTGAACCGTGGGAGAAGTTCATTCGTACCACGTTAGCGCCGGCGGCAATAATTTTTTCTAAATTATTATCGCGGTCGGTAGCCGGGCCTAAGGTGGTAACGATTTTGGTTCTACGTAGCCGTCTGGACATGTATTACTCCGTTGACTGAAACAACTTGGTGTTGCGTGAACAAAAACTCGGTAGGTCAGGGCGTGCTGTGAACACCCATGACAACGTAACCGAACAGACTAATAAGTTACAACTTTGTTATCAAAAATTAACGTTCATCGCCTGAGAGAAGACGTTCTTTATCAAAGCGCGATTCTTTGAGCGCTTCCTTGACTCGCTTCAAGTTATCCCTGAATTTTGCCCCTCTGCGCAAAGTAAAGCCCGTCGCCAGTACGTCAATGACGGTAAGCTGCGCCAGTCGAGACACCATTGGCATATAAATATCAGTATCTTCTGGTACATCCAGCAGCAGTGAAAGCGTCGCTTCACGGGCAAGCGGACTGCCTTCCGATGTGATGGCGAGCACAATGGCATCGTTTTCACGGGCTAGCTGAGCCAACTCAACCAGGTTTTTAGTTCGACCGGTGTGAGAGATAAGCACCACCACATCTTGCTCGGTACAATTCATACAGCTCATACGTTGCATAACGACGTCATCGGAGTAAATCACCGGGACATTGAAGCGGAAGAATTTATTGGTGGCGTCGTGGGCGACGGCGGCTGATGACCCGAGACCAAAGAAGGCAATTTTCTTTGCCTGGGTAAGCAAATCGACGGCCCGGTTAACCGCAGACATATCCAGCGACTGACGAACCCGGTCAAGGCTCGCCATGGCGGACTCAAATATCTTACCGGTATAGGACTCGACGCTATCATCTTCATCAACATTCCGGTTTACATAAGGTGTGCCATTCGCCAGACTCTGAGCTAAGTGCAGTTTAAAATCAGGGAAGCCCTTGGTTTCCAGGCGACGGCAGAAGCGGTTCACGGTGGGCTCGCTGACGTCAGCGCTGCGGGCAAGCGTCGCTATACTGGAGTGAATGGCGTCCTGAGGTGTAGCAAGAATCACTTCTGCGACTTTGCGTTCCGATTTGCTAAGGTGTTCCAGCTGTAACTGGATTTTTTCCAGCATATTCATAAAGGCGGGCACTCATGGGTTTTAGCGATTTCAGCAAAAGAAGAAATCGTGGGCCGATTTAGCAAGAATATACTCTTGCTAAAATGTGATAGGGCGAGTCGCCGGAGTAATGTTGTTGTTTTTTTTCATTACATGATCGGTGTCTAACTTTGGCAACGGTTACATCGCACAAAAAAACGCCATTAAATGACGCTTTAGTGCGGCATTGTGGGAAAAGTTAGCAATTGAGGCGGTCAAACCGGGGTTAACGGTTGTCCTCAATTCAGCAAAAGCAGTACATTGCAGCGTAATAAAATTACAAGACGTGCCTGGCTTAATGCTATCCGCGCCCCAGAGGGCCGGTAAAAGCCGGGATATCCGAAACGAGGAGACAAACATGGCGGTAACGCAAACAGCCCAGGCGTGCGATCTGGTCATTTTCGGTGCAAAAGGCGACCTGGCGCGCCGGAAACTGTTGCCATCCCTGTATCAGCTGGAAAAAGCAGGTCAAATCCACCCGGAGACCCGTATTCTGGGTGTTGGCCGCGCAGAGTGGGATAAAGAGGCATACACCAAAGTTGTACGCGAAGCCCTCGAAACCTTCATGAAAGAGAAGATTGACGAGAGCCTGTGGGACAAACTGAGCGGTCGTCTGGATTTCTGTAACCTGGACGTCAACGACACCTCTGCTTTTACTAAGCTTGGCAAAATGCTCGACCAGCAGAACCGGGTCACTATCAACTATTTCGCCATGCCGCCAAGCACCTTTGGCGCTATCTGCAAAGGGTTAGGTAAAGCGAAGCTTAACGCCAAACCTGCTCGGGTCGTCATGGAAAAGCCGCTGGGGACTTCTCTCGAAACCTCCCAGCAGATCAACGATCAGGTGGGCGAGTTCTTTGAAGAGTGCCAGGTTTACCGTATCGACCACTACCTGGGTAAAGAAACCGTTCTTAACCTGCTGGCGCTGCGTTTTGCCAACTCCTTGTTCGCGAACAACTGGGACAACCGCACTATCGATCATGTAGAAATCACCGTGGCCGAAGAAGTGGGGATTGAAGGCCGCTGGGGTTACTTCGATCAGGCCGGGCAGATGCGCGACATGATCCAAAACCACCTGCTGCAGATCCTGTGCATGATTGCCATGTCACCACCGTCTGATTTGACCGCGGACCACATCCGCGATGAGAAAGTGAAGGTTCTGCAGTCGCTGCGCCGCATTGACCGCACTAACGTGCGTGTTAAAACCGTGCGCGGGCAGTACACCGCGGGCTTTGCGCAGGGCAAGAAAGTGCCGGGCTACCTGGAAGAAGAAGGCGCGAATAAATCCAGCGCTACCGAAACCTTCGTGGCTATCCGCGTAGATATCGACAACTGGCGCTGGGCCGGCGTGCCGTTCTACCTGCGTACCGGTAAACGTCTGCCAACCAAATGTTCTGAAGTCGTGGTTTACTTCAAAAACCCTGCGCTGAATCTGTTTAAAGATTCCTGGCAGGAATTGCCCCAGAACAAACTGACTATTCGTCTGCAGCCGGACGAAGGCGTGGATATCCAGATCCTGAACAAAGTCCCGGGCCTTGAGCACAAGCATAACCTGCAAACCACCAAGCTGGATCTGAGCTACTCCGAGACCTTCAACGAGTCTCACCTGGCGGATGCCTATGAACGTCTGCTGCTGGAAACCATGCGGGGCATTCAGGCGCTGTTTGTTCGTCGTGATGAAGTGGAAGAGGCCTGGAAATGGGTAGACTCCATTACCGAAGCCTGGGCTGCGGATAACGATGCGCCGAAACCATACCAGGCCGGAACCTGGGGGCCGGTGGCTTCCGTGGCAATGATTACTCGTGACGGCCACTCATGGAACGAATTTGAGTAACAGGTCGTGAACATAACCGGTAAAACGTCGCTAACAAATGCTCCTCATTTTACCGGTAACATGATCTAACACAGAAGTGGCATAGTTTTTTATGAATAATAGCCCCGCGTGGATTCACCCGCGGGGCTTTTTTATTTACACTAGCTGAAGCGTTTTTGCTCCCGACATCAAGTTTTATGGGCTACCAGGGTACTGTCAGTAGCTCCGAACATGACGATATCAATGCGGGAGAACAGCCACTTTCTGAGGAACTTCTATGCATCCAAATTTGTTACGGGTAACATCGCGTATTATCGAACGCTCCCGCCCAACGCGCGAAGCCTACCTGGCACGCATTGAGAAAGCCAGGAGCAACACGGTTCACCGCTCGGAACTTGCCTGCGGTAACCTCGCGCATGGTTTCGCTGCCTGCCAGCCGGACGATAAGGCGGCGCTGAAAAGCATGTTGCGTAACAATATTGCGATCATCACCTCCTATAACGACATGCTCTCTGCCCATCAGCCGTATGAGCATTATCCTGAGCAAATCCGCAAGGCGCTGCACTCCGTGGGCGCAGTGGGGCAGGTGGCAGGCGGTGTACCTGCTATGTGCGATGGAGTGACTCAGGGCCAGGATGGTATGGAACTTTCGCTGCTGAGCCGCGAAGTTATTGCCATGTCTACCGCCGTTGGCCTCTCCCATAATATGTTTGACGGTGCGCTCTACCTTGGCGTGTGCGACAAAATCGTACCGGGGCTGACGATGGCCGCCCTGTCGTTCGGGCATTTACCTGCGCTCTTCGTGCCATCAGGCCCGATGGCAAGCGGTTTGCCAAATAAAGAGAAGGTTCGCATTCGCCAGCTTTATGCGGAAGGTAAAGTCGACCGTCTCGCGCTGCTGGAAGCGGAAGCCGCCTCTTATCACGCACCGGGGACCTGTACCTTCTACGGCACGGCGAACACCAACCAGATGGTGGTTGAGTTTATGGGCATGCAGCTGCCGGGCTCTTCTTTTGTCCAGCCCGATGCTGAATTGCGTGGCGCACTAACGGATGCCGCCGCACGCCAGGTCACTCGCCTGACCGGCAACGGCAACGAATGGATGCCTCTCGGTAAAATGATCGACGAGAAAGTGGTTGTGAACGGCATTGTTGCACTGCTGGCGACCGGCGGGTCGACTAACCACACCATGCACCTTGTCGCAATGGCTCGCGCCGCAGGGATCATTATCAATTGGGATGATTTCTCTGACATCTCCGAAATTGTACCGCTGCTGGCGCGTTTGTACCCGAATGGCCCTGCGGATATTAACCACTTCCAGGCCGCGGGCGGTGTGCCCGTGCTGATGCGTGAGCTGCTTAAAGGCGGCCTGTTGCACGAAGATGTTAACACCGTGGCCGGTTTTGGCCTGCACCACTACACCATGGAGCCGTGGCTAGACAACGGCCAGCTTGCCTGGCGTGAAGGCGCCAGCCAGCCGCTGGACAGCGACGTTATTGCCACCATGGAAAAACCGTTCTCCCGTCACGGCGGAACCAAAGTGCTGAGCGGGAATCTTGGCCGGGCGGTGATGAAAACTTCAGCGGTGCCGGTAGAAAACCAGGTGATTGAAGCGCCAGCGGTTATTTTCGAAAGCCAGCATGATGTATTACCGGCCTTTGAAGCCGGCAAACTGGACCGTGATTGCGTTGTTGTGGTGCGCCATCAGGGGCCAAAAGCGAACGGCATGCCAGAATTGCATAAACTTATGCCGCCGCTTGGAGTATTATTGGACCGCTGTTTCAAAATTGCTCTGGTGACAGATGGAAGACTGTCCGGTGCCTCAGGGAAGGTGCCTTCCGCAATCCATGTTACCCCGGAAGCGTATGACGGCGGGCTGCTGGCGAAGGTGCAGGATGGCGACATGATTCGCGTCAACGGCCAAACGGGCGAGCTAACGTTGCTGGTCGATGAAGCCGTACTTGCGGCGCGCACTGCTTATCACCCGGATCTCAGCGCCGAGCGCGTAGGGACCGGTCGAGAGTTATTCGGCGCGTTGCGCGAACAGCTTTCGGGCGCTGAACAAGGCGCAACCTGTATTAAATTTTAAACCCGTGGCAGCAATGCCCCGGAAACAGATTAACAGTGGCTAAGAGGCGCTCAGATGAAAAATTGGAAAACTACAGCAGAACAGATCCTGAAAACCGGTCCGGTTGTGCCGGTTATTGTTGTTAACAAGCTGGAGCATGCTGTGCCGATGGCGAAAGCGCTGGTGGCCGGTGGCGTCCGCGTGCTGGAAGTCACTCTGCGTACGGCCTGTGCTATCGACGCTATTCGCGCGATTGCGAAAGAGGTGCCGGAAGCTATCATTGGCGCGGGTACCGTGCTGAACCCACAACAGCTTGCAGAAGTGACCGAAGCAGGCGCGCAGTTTGCCATCAGCCCGGGCCTGACCGAGCCGCTGCTGAAAGCCGCGACCGAAGGCACCATTCCTTTGATCCCGGGTATCAGCACCGTTTCAGAACTGATGCTGGGAATGGACTACGGCCTGAAAGAGTTTAAATTCTTCCCGGCGGAAGCCAACGGTGGCACAAAAGCGCTGCAGGCCATTGCCGGGCCGTTCTCTCAGGTGCGTTTCTGCCCAACCGGTGGCATCTCTCCGGCTAACTACCGCGATTACCTGGCGCTGAAAAGCGTGCTGTGCATCGGTGGCTCATGGCTGGTACCGGCGGATGCGCTGGAAGCGGGTGATTATGACCGCATCACTAAGCTTGCCCGCGAGGCGGTGGAAGGCGCTAAGCTGTAAGCCATAAAAAAGCCCCGTGCATTAACGGGGCTCCATGCATAAAACGCCTTCAACAGAAGGCGTTTTTTTATCCTTCCACCTTCACCTGTGCGGCCGATGCCACAGCTCTGGCAACCGCCTCGTCGACGCTGTTACCCGTTGCCAGCGCCACGCCCATGCGGCGTTTACCCGCAATCTCCGGCTTACCAAACAGGCGAACCTGTAAACCACCACCCAGCGCCGCTCCCACGTTACTGAACTTAACATTATCGCTGTGCAGCTCTGGCAGGACAACCGCCGAGGCCGCCGGGCCGTACTGGCGAATTTCACCGACTGGCAGGCCGAGGAAGGCGCGTACATGCAGGGCAAACTCAGAAAGATCCTGCGAAATCAACGTCACCATGCCGGTATCGTGCGGGCGAGGGGAAACCTCACTGAATATCACCTCATCGCCGCAGACAAACAGCTCAACGCCGAACAGGCCGTGGCCGCCCAGAGCGGTAACCACTTTTTCAGCGATCTCTTTCGATCTTGCCAGCGCAATATCGCTCATTTGCTGTGGCTGCCAGGACTCACGGTAGTCGCCATCTTCCTGGCGGTGTCCGATAGGCGCGCAGAAATGCACGCCATCAACGGCGCTGATGGTTAGCAGGGTGATTTCAAAATCAAAATTGACCACCCCTTCGACGATGACGCGTCCTTTGCCGGCCCGTCCGCCGAACTGGGCGTATTCCCATGCTTTCGCCAGCTGTTCGGCAGTACGGATGAAGCTCTGGCCTTTGCCCGAGGAGCTCATCACCGGTTTAACAATGCACGGCAAACCAATCTCCTGCACGGCCTGGCGGAAGGCGTCTTCACTGTCGGCGAAGCGGTAGCTGGAAGTGGGCAGTTGAAGTTCTTCTGCGGCCAGGCGGCGGATACCTTCGCGGTTCATGGTTAGCTGAGTTGCGCGGGCGCACGGCACCACACGCTGGCCCTGGGCTTCAAGCTCCAGCAGGGCATCGGTGGCTATAGCTTCAATTTCAGGAACGATAAAATCGGGCATTTCGGCGGCGACAAGCGCTTTTAGCGCCGCGGCATCCAGCATGTTAATCACATGGCTGCGGTGCGCGACGTGCATCGCCGGTGCGTTTGCATAGCGGTCGACGGCGATAACTTCTACCCCGAGGCGCTGACACTCAATGGCCACTTCTTTACCCAATTCACCGGAACCCAGCAGCATAACTCGCGTAGCTGCCGGGCGCAGAGCAGTTCCCAACGTTGACATGTGATTTAGCCTTAACAAAGAAAAAGACCCGGGAAGTATAAACGAAAACGTTTGCGTTGGCAGCGCCTTTCCGGCTTGTGTGTTAAAATGAATGGCGATATACTGGATAAATAAACAGGTAAAACGGAGCTGCAAAATGGCGGTCGAGATTAAATATGTTGTGGTGAGAGAGGGACAAGAAAAAATGGCCTTTGCCAGTAAAAAGGATGCTGACGCTTACGACAAAATGCTGGATCTGGCTGAAGTACTCGGCGAATGGCTGCAGCAAAGCCCGATTACGCTGGAGGAAGGGCAGAGCGACACCCTGGCGATGTGGATGGCGGAAAACAAAGATCTGCTGGCGGGCGTGTTGAAAAACGGCAAGCTGCCAGAAACTGAGTTAAACCAGTCTGCGCCAGACCCGGAGTCCTCGGCGGCTGAGCAATCGCCTGTGGCGGAAGACAACGTCAGTGAGCACCCTGGACGTAAACGTACCAAAGCCGCGTAATACGGTTCGGCAGTTAGCGCCGGGCAGCCGGCGCGATTCTTTTCCCATCTTTAGCGCTGTCCGACGTTTCTTGACGTCCTGTGGCCTACTCTCGACGAATTAAGTCAACAGAGGGTCTCCGTCATGAATAACTGGTTACAGCAGCTTCAGTCGCTACTGAGGCAATCCACTTCTTCTCAATCCTCACAGCCTGCAGCCGGTTATGGCCCTGAAGGGATCGGTAAACTTCTGGTACCGGGGGCGCTGGGTGGGCTCGCCGGGTTACTGCTGGCGAGTAAGTCCTCCCGCAAACTGTTAACAAAGTACGGCACCAGCGCTCTACTGGTCGGCGGCGGCGCCGTTGCCGGGAGCGTGTTATGGAACAAATACAAGGCACGCGTCCGCCAGAATCAGCCGACTGCAGTGGAGTATGGCAATCCGCACTCGTCGATAGATGTTCGTACCGAAAGATTAATCACCGCGCTGGTTTTTGCTGCGAAAAGCGACGGCCACATCGATGCAAAAGAGCGCCAGTTTATTGAGCAGCAATTGCGTGAAGTCGGTATCGACGGTGAAGGCAAGGCCCTCGTCGAACGAGCTATTGACCGGCCGTTAGATCCTCACCAGCTTGCGCAAGGCGTGAGAAACGAGGAGGAGGCGCTGGAGCTTTATTACCTCAGCTGCACGGCTATCGATATCGATCACTTTATGGAACGCAGCTATTTGAGCGCCCTGGGTGATGCACTACACATACCGCAGGATGTCCGTTCCGGTATTGAGCAAGATATTCAGCAGCAAAAACAACCGCTCCCGGTTTAATCCTCCTGCTATCAGGATATGCCGGGTATCTCCCGGCATTTTCTTTTATCTTTCATCTTCCGCTTGCAAGCTCGGCTGAATTTGCCACCCTTACAGGGTGTTAAACGGAAAATGATGAAAGTGATGCCGCCAAAAGCCAAAAAAATCCCTCACGCTATGACGCTGCATGGTGATACCCGCACGGATAACTATTACTGGCTGCGGGATGATGACCGCGCCGATCCGGATGTTCTGAAATACCTCGAGCAGGAAAATGCTTACGGTAAAAAGATCATGGAGAGCCAGCGATCGCTGCAGGATCAATTGCTAAAAGAGATGATCGCCCGCGTTCCGCCTCACGATGTATCCGCCCCGTATGTGAAGAACGGCTATCGCTACCGGCAGGTCTATGAAAAGGGAAACGAGTACGCGATTTATCAGCGGCAATCTGCGGTCAAAGAAGAGTGGGCCGAGTGGGACATTTTACTGGATGCCAACCAGCGCGCCGCCCACAGCGAGTTCTACACGATGGGCGGGTTTGCCATCACCCCGGATAACGCCGTTATGGCCCTGGCGGAGGACTATCTCTCTCGTCGTCAGTACGGTATTCGTCTGCGTAATTTGAAAACCGGAAACTGGTATCCGGAGCTGCTGGATAACGTCTCGTCCAGCTTTGTGTGGGCGAATGACTCCGTCACGCTTTACTACGTGCGCAAGCATCCCAAAACCTTATTGCCTTATCAGGTCTGGCGACACAGATTGGGCCACCCGGTGGCCGATGACCAACTGGTGTATGAGGAAAAAGATGACGCTTTTTACGTCAGCGTGCATAAAACGACCTCACGGCATTTTGTGGTCATCCATCTGGCGAGCGCGACGACAAGTGAGGCTTTGTTACTGGATGCAGAACTGGCAGATGCCGAGCCGCAAGCCTTTGCCCCGCGCAGAAAAGACCATGAATACACGGTCGATCACTACCAGCATGGTTTTTACATTCGTTCCAATAAAGACGGTAAAAATTTCGGGCTCTACCGCAGCGCCGTGCGGGAGGAAAAACAGTGGCAAACGCTGATTGCCGCACGGGAACAGGTCATGCTTGAAGACTTTACGCTATTTCGAGACTGGCTGGTGGTTGCTGAACGACAGCAGGGGCTGACCAGCCTGCGTCAGATTAATCGCCATACGCGTGAGTCCACGGGTATCGCTTTTGACGATCCAGCCTATGTTACCTGGCTTGGCTACAACCCTGAGCCGGAGACCTCGCTTTTGCGTTACGGTTATTCCTCCATGACAACGCCAGATACGCTATTTGAACTGGATATGGACAGCGGGGAGCGCCGGGTTATCAAGCAAACCCAGGTTGCCGGCTTTGACCCCGGCAATTACCGCAGTGAGCATTTGTGGGTGACCGCTCGGGATGGCGTTCAGGTGCCGGTGTCATTGGTTTATCACCGCAAGCACTTCCGCCGGGGTAAAAGCCCGCTGCTGGTCTATGGCTATGGTTCCTATGGCAGCAGCATGGATGCGGACTTTAGCAGTAGCCGTTTGAGTCTGCTTGACCGCGGCTTTGTGTACGCTATTGCCCACGTACGCGGGGGTGGGGAGCTGGGGCAGCAATGGTACGAAGATGGCAAGTACCTGAACAAAATGAATACCTTTAACGACTATCTGGACGTGTGCGACGAGCTGCTCAGGCTGGGATATGGCGATCCTAAATTACTTTATGGGATGGGAGGCAGCGCCGGTGGCATGCTGATGGGCGCGGCTATTAATCTGCGTCCTGAATTATTCCATGCCGTGGTGGCTCAGGTGCCGTTCGTCGATGTTGTGACGACGATGCTGGATGAGTCGATTCCGCTCACCACGGGGGAGTTTGAGGAGTGGGGGAACCCACAGGATGAAGAGTATTACCGATATATGAAGCAATACAGCCCTTACGATCAAGTGCGTGAACAGGCTTATCCCCACCTGTTAGTGACCACCGGTCTGCATGATTCGCAGGTACAGTACTGGGAGCCGGCTAAGTGGGTTGCTAAATTACGCGACTATAAGCGAGATGAGAGCTTGCTGCTGCTTTGTACGGACATGGATTCCGGGCACGGTGGCAAGTCGGGGCGCTTTAAATCCTACGAAGGCGTAGCGCTGGAGTTTGCTTTCCTGATTGCCCTGGCGCAGGGGATCTTGCCAGGGCGCGTGCATTAATCGGCCGCGCTGGCGGCCAGATAATGTCTTAAGGTCATGCGGAGATCCGGCGCCAGCTCCTTGATGTTGTTAAGCATCCAGCGAAGATAGCCCGGATCATCTTCGGCTATTTCCGCAATCCGTTTCCCCCGGTATTTGCCGAACATCATGGTGGTCACCAGCGCAGGACGCCCGGTGATCGTGACCATATCTTCCGCAGTCCATCCCGATACATCCATAATTCTCAACAGCAGAGCGGCAGTAATATAGCAGTCGAACAATGCGCGGTGATGATGCAGCCCGGCTGGCGTATCCACATGCAACTTTAGCGATTTATACAGCCCCATGTTGCTGTATTTGATGCCTGGCCATAGGCGGCGCGCCAGCTTCACGGTACAAATCCAGTCGCCCTGCATTTCCGGCAGCATGCGGCTGTCAAAACTGGCGTTGTGCGCAACGTAATAGGGGCTCCCGAGATAGCGAGGGATAACGTCTTCAATCCAGGGTTTATCGGCCACCATCTCTTCGGTAATTTTATGGATGGCCATCGCCTGGTAGCTTATCGGCCGATCGGGACGGACAAGATCGCTCATCGGGTTCACAATCTTACCGTCGATAATATCGACCGACGCAACTTCTACCACGCCCCCCTGTAATCCACAGGTTTCCGTATCAATTATGCGCAGCATCGCAGTCTCCGTTAACAGGCTTCAGGTGACTAGCGTAAAGGAATGACCTCGCCGTGCCAACCTCTCTCATCCCGACGGCCAATCGCCAGCAGTTCGCCCTGATCGGCTCTGACGACGAGTTGGCCTAAATTATCCCAACACGCGCTGCGGCCTGCGGAGCGAATTTCTGTCTCGGACCAGGCGTAATTAGCCTGCAAAATGTTGAGTCCATATTTGTGCGCCCAGCGTTGCATATACATTTCATCTTGCTGGTAGCTTAGTTCTGTCATCGCGGCGCCGGTCGCGTAAAGGTCTGCCCCGATGTCAGCGGCGCTTCTGGGCCAGGATTCATCATTGCTTTGGGCGCAAACGGCCAGCGCGATATTGCGAGAGCGTTGTCCCAAAAGTGGCGCAACTGGAGGCCGGGCGTTCGTCTCGACTGCTTCAGCAGGACGTTTACAGCAGGCGATACGTGACCCGTCGGGCAGAAACCCCACCATGCCGGCTACGCTATGCGTTCCGTCGCTGAGTGACATGCCGACGATCGCGGTCATATGATAGCGATGAGCAGCCTCAGCCAGTGGGTTGAACAGCGGATCGGTCAGCGCCGGAGGGTGGCTGTCGGGGCGTAAGCCGGATAAAGAGAGCTGGGGAAAAACCAGAAGTTCGATGCCTTGTTCGGCGGCACAGCGGATGAAATCGAGATGATGATCGATGTTGGCCTGATAATTCCCGGCAACAGCACCGTATTGCGCAGCGGCAACATTCCAGCGTGGCATAGGTTCTTCCTTAATCTTTCATCCAACGATTGCATCCTGCAATCGTGACGGATGAGCCAAAGCTTGTGGTCAACTGAACAGGGAAGAGAGTAGCACTAGTTTTGAATCAGCGAGATAGTTCTTAAGTTTTTATTTTTGCTTTGGTTCATAGGGCAAACGAGAAAGATTAACCGAGGCCAGGCGATAGGCAATCAGCTTTTCACGAAACCAGCTCCGCAGATGCTCCGGCTGTTCTCGCTCCACCATTTCAGCCACAACGGGCATGTTATAGCGTTCTTTAAATGCCACGCCGGCGGCGGCGAGATCCACGTTAACTTTATCCATTTCTTCCTGGGGTAAATCGGCGAGATTGTAGCTCATCATATCCTCCTGCAATGTCAGCGCAGAAGTTACTGTTTTGCGCTCCGGATGACAAGCAACAATAGCTTTTCCCGTCTCGACTTGGTATCGGCCCGGGGTTATCCTTGCCGCTTTATCACATAACAAAAAGGAATAGTTAATATGGCGTTCATCTCCTCCCGCATCGCAACCGTCGCGGCATTTGTCGCTGCTATGGCCGTTTCTCCAGCCGTTTTTGCGCATGCGCACCTTAAGCAGCAGTCTCCTGCGGCAGATTCTGCCGTAACAGCATCCCCGCAGGCGCTGACCCTAAGTTTCTCCGAAGGCGTTGAGCCGGGCTTCAGCGGTGTGACCGTCACCGGCCCGCAGAAATCAGCCGTGAAGACCGGGAAAGTGAAGGTGGCTGAGACCGACAACAAACAGCTTATTGTGCCGGTCGAAGAAACCTTGAAACCGGGTGATTATTCCGTGGACTGGCATGTTGTGTCGGTTGATGGGCACAAAACCAAGGGTAACTACCACTTCTCCGTGAAGTAATCGCCATGCTATCGGCGTTTTACATCGCGCTGCGTTTTATCCATTTCACTGCATTGATGGTGCTGCTGGGCAGCGCCATCTGCTGTTCGTTGCTTGCCCCGCAGCAGTTTAAGCCCGTGCTTGTGCGCCGCCTCAGAGCGCAGTGGCGGCCTGCCGTTTGGCTGTCGTTTTTTAGCGCCTGTTTGTTATTTATGGCTCAGGCCGGGCAGATGGGGGACGGCTGGAGCGATGTGATTTCGCCGGATGTCTGGCAGGCGGTGCTAACGACTCGCTTTGGTTCGGTATGGATATGGCAGCTATTGCTGGGCCTGGCCACGCTGGCCGCAGTGCTGATCGCTCCTCGGGCTATGCCGGGGTTATTGCTACTGTTAGCCGCGGCGCAGCTCATTATGCTGGCTGGCGTCGGGCACGCCGCCATGCACGACGGGGCGCTGGGTGCCTTCCAGCGGATCAACCACGCGATTCATCTTCTGAGCGCGGCCTGGTGGGTGGGGGGCCTGCTGCCTTTGCTGGTTTGTATGCACATGGCACACAAGCCGCGCTGGCGCACCCCGGCGCTCATGGCCATGATGCGTTTTTCTCGCTACGGGCATCTCGCCGTGGCTGCGGTATTGGTTACCGGCGTAGTGAATAGCTTGCTGATCCTGGGCTGGGCACTGCCGCTGGAAAGCGGCTACTTTCGGCTGTTGGTCCTCAAGGTTGGGCTGGTGCTCGGGATGGTAACGCTGGCATTGATCAACCGCTATATACTGGTGCCGCGCTTTGATGCCGCTCATGCCCATGCGCAGCACAGATTTATTCAGCTGACCTGGCTGGAAGTGATTTTATCGGTAGGGGTACTGCTGCTTGTCAGCCTATTTGCTACCTGGGAGCCGTTCTGACGGCACAAACTGGTTATATGAGAGACTCATGAAAAAGAGCATTTTGACTTTACTGCTGCTGGCCTGCGCGGGCTCTGCGCTGGCTGCCCCGCAAATTATCACCGTCAGCCGGTTTGAGGTGGGTAAAGACAAATGGGCGTTCAACCGCGAAGAGGTGATGTTGAGCTGCAGAACAGGGAATGCGCTGTTTGCCATTAACCCAAGCACGCTGATGCAGTACCCGCTGAACGCCATTGCCGAGCAGCAGATCAAGAGCGGTAAAACGAGCGGGCAGCCAATAAGCATCATTCAGGTCGACGATCCGCAGCATCCAGGCCAGAAAATGAGTCTTGAACCCTTCATTGAGCGTGCGCAAAAGCTCTGCGCTGAATAAAAAACACGCATTTTTTGCCATAAAAAAACAGCAATAACCTCAACGGGATATTGCTGTTTTTGCATAAATAGTCACCTTTGTTGCGGCTTTTTTCTGACCACTTTTGTTGTGGACTGGAAAACCTGCGCCGGTAATCTATTCTTAAGAGGCAAGGCGACTTAGCCTGCATTAATGCCAACTTTTAGCGCACGGCTCTCTCCCAAGAGCCATTTCCCTGGACCGAATACAGGAATCGTGTTCGGTCTTTTTTTTATCCGGGAACCCGTCAGCCTGCTTGCGCGTAAAGCGTTTCCCATAACGCTTTGGCTTGACCTGTGCGCTAAGACCATACCACACCTTGATAGCTTGCCGTCCAGCGTTTTTTACTCAATTTGTTAATTATTTGTTGCGCAAACAAAAGGGCTGGGCAGGCAGGGTATTTGGCCGAGTGATGCATATCACAAAAACTCGCATCGCTGTGGTGACAACGCTACAATTTCGGCCTCGCTGACCGCATTCCTTGAGAAATGCGGCGTTCATGACAATAGACCTGCATTCAACTATGACTAATCAAACTGAGCTTGCCGCTCAACATGCGCATGAGAATAGCCTGCGCGCCGTGCTTCGCTCTCCCCGGCTGATCCAGCGCGAAGTGCTTGCCGGGGTTGTCACCGCGCTGGCCCTGATCCCTGAAGTTATCTCCTTTTCTCTGATTGCGGGCGTTGACCCGAAAGTCAGCTTAATCGCGTCTATTGTGCTGTGTTTTGCTATGTCGATTCTGGGCGGCCGCCCGGCAATGGTTACCGCAGCAGCCGGGTCGGTGGCGCTGGTTATAGGGCCGATGGTTCATCAGTACGGTATTGGCTATATTTTGCCTGCGGTGGTGCTGGCGGGCGGGATTCAGATCCTGTTTGGCGTGAGCGGACTGGCGCGAATGATGCGTTACATCCCGCTGTCGGTGATGACCGGCTTTGTGAATGCGCTGGGTATTCTTATTTTCCTTGCTCAGGTGCCTCATGTCTGGGGGCAATCGCCTCTGGTATGGGGTCTGTTCGCGGTGACGCTCGCCGTCGTTTTATTGTTGCCGAAACTGCTTAAATCAGTGCCTTCACCGCTGGTGGCGATTGTCCTGGTGACCGGTCTGAGTATCGCCCTGGGATGGGGATTGCCCACGGTCGGTGACAGCGGGCCTATGAAGGCTGGTTTGCCTGGGTTAACAGAGCTGCTGGTGCCGCTTAACGTCGAGACGCTGCGCATTATCTGGCCCTGTGCGTTGAGTATCGCTTTTGTTGGCTTGATGGAATCTCTGCTCACCGCAAAGTTAGTGGACGAACTCACCGACACACCTTCCAGCAAGCGACGCGAATGCTGGGGGCTTGGCGTGTCTAATATCTTCGCCGGTTTTTATGGTGGCATTGCCGGCTGCGCTATGATCGGGCAAACCATCGTCAACGTTGAACTGGGAAGAGGGCGTACGCGGTTATCTACCGTGGCGGCTGCGCTGGTGCTATTGCTGCTGGTTACCGTGCTGAGTGAAGTGATGGCGAAAATTCCGATGGTGGTGCTGGCTGGGATCATGATGATTGTGGCGGTGAAAACGCTGAACTGGCATAGCATCTCTCCCGGCACGCTGCGCCGTATGCCGGTGCCGGAAACGCTGGTGATGCTCACGACCGTGGCGATAACGATCTACACCGATAACCTTGCGCTTGGTGTGTTGGGGGGAGCTATTTTCGCTATGATGCTGTTTGCCCGACGTATTGCGCATGTGGTGCGTGCCGAGCGGCAGTTAGCGGCGGACGGGAGCGAAGTGACTTACCGGGTTCGTGGGCCGCTATTCTTCGCCAGTAGCAACGACTTGGTCGAGCATTTTCACTATGCTGATGACCCGGCACGGGTGGTTATCGATCTGACTCAGGCACAAATTTGGGATGCCTCCACCGTTGCCGTGCTGGATGCCATTGAAACGCGTTATCAGCGTTATCAGACCCAGGTCGAAATTGTGGGTCTGGACACCCATAGCGCCGATTTTCATCAGCGCCTGAGCGGAAAGCTTTAGCCGTTTTGCCGGCGGCGTTCAGCCGCCGGTTCTCCCCAAACATTCCCAGCATGAAATGCCATTTTTTGAGCGGCAGGTCACAATTTCTCACTACTTTCCGCTGCCCGGCCGACGGTTTGAATGACAAGCTGGGGAAATAAACATTTCAGTAACATTTCCGTTGCCAGCCAATACGGAATAACTTATTGCTATTTAACCGCTTACTCAGCGTAAGCGGCCCCGCCTCCACTATAACGATAAATAACAGGATACTTTATGACGACAAACGATGCCGTCCGTGAGGACGCTGCGCGCGGTTTTTGGCCGACGGTCAAAACCTTCCCGGCCACGGTGATTGCGCTGCTATTTTTTACCCTGGTGATTCGCTTTAGCTACTTTATGGCCTGGCCGTTTATGACGGTGATCATGACCCGTAATTATCACCTTTCCCCGATCTCCGTGGGCGTGGCGATGACCAGCAGCGCGCTTTTGGCGGTTGTGCTAGGGATGTATGGCGGGCAGTTGTCGGATAAATTAGGCCGTCGGGGCGTGCTCTCCCTGGGCTGTGCGCTGTCGTTTGTCGGGTATGCGCTGCTTGGGCTGGCGACGGGAATGACTTTATTTATCATTGGGCTAATGATTGTTGGCGTCTGTTTTGCGTGGGTAGAGCCTCCCACGCGTGCCCTGATGAGCGACTTGCTGGGCGATCGCCGTCGTCGCGCTCTGGCGCTGCAGATTCGCTATTATTTGGTGAATGTGGCGGCGGTTACCGGGCCGCTGGTGGGCATAGCGTTTGGGCTGACTTCGCAGAAAGGCACCTTTGTGATAACTGCAGTGAGCTATTTACCGCTGCTGATTTATACCCTGTTGTTTATCCCTGCGGGAAAGCTGGTAGCAAAAGAAAGTGAACCCCAGGCCGGCGTGAGATTACGCGATGTTATGCTGATCATCGCCAGGGATAAATTGTTTGTCGCGGCGATGTTGTGCAGCACGTTGTGCGCCGTGGTTTTCGTGCATTATGAGTCCGTGGTACCGCTTTATTTGCTTACGCTGGACGCAGAGGCCGCGGTAAAACTGATTACGCTGATTCTGGTGTCTAACGCCTGTACGGTGCTTATCGCCCAGCTTTTCCTGGTTCGCTTTCTGGCCCAGGTGAGCCTGCCTAACCGCATTATGCTGGGGGGCGCTATCTTTGCGCTTTCGCAGCTTTTGTTCTGGTCCGTACGTACGCCGGATGCGCTGCTATGGGTGAGCGTGACGGTTATTTTCAGCATTGGTGAAGCAATTCTGATGCCGAACCTGAATATTTTGCTGGATCAGCTGGCACCGGATGAACATCGCGGTGCGTACCTGGGCGCATCCACCCTGACGACGTTAGGCATTGCGTTGGGGCCGCTGATTGGCGGCGTAATGCTGACCCTGACCGGGGCTGGCGTGTTTTTGGGTACCATGCTGTTTAGCCTGCTGCTGTGCGCTATTATTTACGGCTGCAAATCCGGCCTTAAACAACGACTACAAGAGTAATACTGAGCGGAGTCATGATGATTACTGAAGCCCCACGTCTTGAAACGGAACGCCTTATCCTGCGCCACTTCACGCTGGATGACTACGAGGCGCTGGTTGCGTGTTGGTCAGACCCGGAGATGGTGAAGTTTATCGGCGGCGGAAAACCGCAGGATGGCGAGATGAGCTGGGCAAGACTGATGCGTTATATCGGCCACTGGCAGGCGATGGGCTATGGTTACTGGGCTTTGTTCGAAAAACAAAACGGGAGATTTGTGGGTTCGTTTGGGTTCCAGGAAGCTAAACGGAATCTCACGCCCGCTTTGGAACACCCGGAGGCGGGCTGGTCGCTTATTCCTGCGGTGCACGGTCAAGGGTATGCAGCGGAAGCGCTCGGCGCGGTTTTAAGCTGGGCGGATGACAATTTCAGTGGGCCAGTATGCTGCATTATCGATGACGATAATCAGCGTTCTGTTGGCCTGGCAGAGCGCTTCGGTTTTACTTTCCAGCACTACGTTGAGTACCACGGGAAGCAGGTACGAATGCTGTTGCGCCCGCGCAGTAGCTAATCTGGTTTGGCCCTGCTCAGAAGTCGCTGTACTCCTGGGCAGGCCGCCAGAATCCATCGATAAACTCTTCCACCGGGTAACAGCCGCCGTGGCGCATACGCTGTTCTTTCATTGCACTCAGACACTGCTTTTCGCTGGTAAAGACTTCCAGCACCAGATCGTCACAGCCGCCGTCCAGGTAACAAACAAATAAAACCAAAGCAAACATTAGCGCCTCAGAACCGCTTCGTTTGGTTTAAGTGTAGGGGAGCATGGGGAAGTGGGGAAATAAATAATCCGTCCCGTGGACGGAGAAAGCGCTGGCAAAAATCATTGATTTAAAAACTGCACTTTTGGTCTGAGAAAAACAAGGAATGATGTTCTTTGGTTTACTCCAGACGGCTGAAAACCACGTTTTTCTGCTGTTTGTCATCTAAATAACCCGTCTCAGGGACGGGTTCATCTTGAATTATGCAAGGCGCATAACCCAGGCATCGCGCTGACGATCGTAGTGTTTTAGATAAAGTACGGAATGTTCGCCGTCCAGCACGGCGGGAATAGAGGTTGCACCATCCCAGGCATCCAGCTGCATGCACAGGTCAGGGTCGGACTTACAGGGAATGCTTAACGTTCGATCCCCCTGTTGCTCACCGTGTAATTCGGCATCATCGATCTCGAAGATGCCGATCCGGACATTGGTTTTTGTCATCTTTTGGCTCCTTGTTATCTGCGCAGGTGGTATGACCAGTGGGTCACCCCAATTTGAGACTAGTCAAGGCAGCACAAATTGCCAACTTAAAAAGTGCTTATTTTTTTAACCAGCCTGCGGGGCGGCGAAAAGCTTACCGTCGCGCACCAGCTCTCTTGGGTAGCTGTTCTTCAGGCGCGAGCCGACTTTACGCGCCAGGCCGAGCGGCTGGCCCTGAAAAGTGACAACCACCTCATCCCGTGACGGTGTCACTTCTGGATAGATATCCCGCCCACGATACCACTCTTCGGCTTCGGCCTCGCTCAGCGGGAAGCAAAGCGGGTTGTCACTTTTTACCAGAGAAACCACGGCTTCATGCTGCCAGCGGAAGCCCTTGTTGTGCTGTTCGGCAAGTTTCAGGCCGATGCGGGAAAAACGGACTTTACCGATAAGCGGCTCAATCTCTGCCGGGAACAGCCAGATCTCTTTGTCGCGCAACCACAGGCTAAGTTCATCGCCCCAGCTAAGGCCTGATTTTGCCGCAGCGGCGGTGAGTTCGGCCGCTGCTTTGCCCCTCATTGGCGCGAAGGGAAATTTCCCTACTTTATAGCCAGGCGCCGGCAGCGGCTCGATCGAGGCCGTTTTACGTAAACGCGCCACGAAAAAGCCCTCGCAGTCATAAATCTGAGGGAAGACGTGCAGGAATCCTTCCGGGGTCAGCGCACGACTGGCTTCCGGGAAAAGCTCACTCAGGGGGGCTATTTCCACTGCATCTGGCCAGGTATCCAGTAGCCACTGGCACACATCCTGGTTTTCCTGGCGATTCAGCGTGCAGGTCGAGTAGACCAGCGTGCCCCCCGGACGGAGCGCGTGAAAAGCGCTCTCAATCAATTCGCGCTGAGTGTGGGCAATCTCTGTTGTGCTTTCAGGAGACCAGTTACGGAGCGCATCGGGGTCTTTTCGCACCACGCCTTCGCCGGAGCAGGGCGCATCGAGGAGAATTGCGTCGAAGGATTCCGGCAGCGCGGCACCGAATACGCGACCATCAAAATGCGTCAGCGCCACGTTGCTGATACCGCAGCGGCTGATATTTGCGTGCAGGACTTTTACCCGGCTGGCGGAATATTCATTGGCCAGAATGGCGCCGGTGTTATTCATGCGGGCGGCAATCTGAGTGGTTTTTGAACCGGGGGCGGCGGCGACGTCCATTACGCGCTGCGGCTGATTACCGTCGGCAAACAGCGCGGCAACGGGCAGCATTGAGCTGGCCTCCTGAATATAGAACAGGCCGCCCAGATGTTCCGCGGTACTGCCCAGCGGCAGGGTGTCTTCATCTTCTCGTTCAATCCAGAAACCCTCCTCGCACCACGGCACCGGCGTTAAACGCCAGTTATAAGGCGCGACGAGCGTCAGGAAGTCAGCCACGGATATCTTCAGCGTATTGACGCGCAGGCTGCGACGCAGCGGCAACTGGCAGTATTCGATAAAGCTTTCCAGCGTCTGGTCCGCGGGAAGTGCGTCACGAATCGCATCGAGGAATGATTGCGGAAGATAAACGGCAGTAGATTGAGCCATGAAAAACGCCCCTGAAAAAATTAAGGGGCGCAGTTTAACACGGAATTGCCCGGGCGACGTACCGCCCGGGCTTATGGCTTAGCGCGGAAGGGCGGTTCCCCACTGGCGCCACTCTTTCGGCTCACTTTCCAGCAGCAGGAAGTGCTTCCCGGCTTCCGCTTTAGGCGAAAGCGGAATTCCCGGTGGGGTCGCAAACGCAATACCGCCGCGAATAAACTGGTTAAAGGTTCCGGTTTTAACCACGCCGCCGGTTAAGCCAAAGTCCAGGCTATAGCCGGAAGCCAGCCAGAAGACGGAATTTTCACGGACCAGATGCTGGTAACGTTTACTGATACGCAGGCCAACCATGACGCGATCGGAAAGGCTGCCGAGCGTCATGCCGGTCACCGTGCCGACTTCAATCCCGCGGAAAAGAACCGGCGTGCCGATGCTCAGTGAACCGGCTTCGGGCACTTCCAGCACGATGTTCAGCCCGTCTGAGTAACGGGAGTCGGTAATGGAGGCTTCCTGCAGTTCGAAGTCGCGGCGCGGGTCGCCTTTGCCCGGCTCAACGTTGATGTATGGCTGGAGGAGGGTATCCAGGTGATCGACGCCCGCGGCAGAAATCTGCGGTGTGACTACCGAGAAGCGAGTGCCGCCGCGCGCGAAGGTGGAAACATATTCCGGGTAAAGTACGGCTTTCGCTTCGACTTCGCTGCGCGATTGCGTCAGGTTCAGCGATTCGAGCTGGCCAATATCGATGCCCAGATAGCGGATTGGCATCCCGGCAGACAGTTTCCCGGCATCAAACGTGTGCAGCGTTATCTGGCTGCCTACCGCTCTGGCCGCTGTTTCAGAGGCATAAAGTACGCGTTTCTCACCTTTCACCTGGCCGACGCTTGCGCCGGTCATGTTGTCAAAGCTAATGGCTCCCTTAAGCGCACGAGAAAGCGGGGAGGCCTGAACCGTCAGCCCGCTGCCGTTGAGCTGAACTTTCGCGCCACCCTCGGCCCAAAACACGGTGTTTGGCGTCAGCAACTTGCGGTATTCCGGCTTAATGTGAACATCAATATCAAAGTTTTCTGCGCGAGGGCGGATGGTGATGATTTCCCCCACCTGGAATTTGCGGTACAGGACCACGGAGCCCGTCTGAATATCAGGCAGGCTGGATGCCGTCAGCGTTAGCGTGGTGGTCGGGATGTCGCTCAGGCTGTTTTCAATCGCTTTATCCATGTTGGCGTAAAGCGGATAGCTGCTTTTCATTTCGCCTTTGCTGCCCGGCAGCACGCGAATACCGCCGTTTACCCATTCGTTAGCGCTGGCCCCCAGGAACTCAACGCCGTCCATGCCGAGCTTCACATCAATGCGGCTATTGACCACGAATTTGCTGTCGCCCTGCAGCAGATGACGGTATTGCGGATCGATCGCCGCAGAGAATGTGACCCCTTTGGCCGAAAGTGTTCGCTCAACCACCTGGCCGATTTGTATCCCGTGCAGGATGATGGGCTGCCCGGCATCAATGCCATAGCTTTCAGGGGCCGTCAGCGAAAGCGTGAGTACGTTCGGTTGCTGAAGCGGCGTTTGGTCACTGGAGACCACGGTGAAGCGATCCTGTGGCTCACCGTCGCCTGGAACCAGTTCAAAGGTGCTGCCCGTCAGTAAGGTACTGATACTTGGGTTATCCAGCGAGATTTTAGGGCTGCGAAGTTCGATGCGCGTCCCGCTACGCATCAGGCTTACGACGCCAGGATCAACGGTCATTTCTCCGGTGACAGCGCCGCCCGGATTAAGGTTTAACTTGGTCAATGAACCCACTTCCAGCCCCTGGTACATTAACTTTGTTGACCCTGCCTTAAGGCCATCTCCGCTCGGGAGGTCGAGGTTAATGATGACGCCGCGTTGGCTGTGCGCCAGATCTTCGTACAGGCCGAATTCGTCATCTGCTTTGGCCGGTTCTGAATCGTCAGGGGAGTCGAAAGCGATGGCGCCATTGACCAGGGCCGCAAGGCTTTCCAACTGAACTTTGGCGCCGCTTAAGCCAACATCGGCTTTCACGCCGGACACGTTCCAGAAACGACTGCCTTTTTTCACCAGGCTCGTAAAGCGGCGATCGACCAACACGTCGATGGTCACGCCCTGCTTGTTTTGATTGATGGAATAGTCGTACACCCGGCCAACCGGGATTTTGCGAAAATAGACCAGCGACCCGCTGTTCAGAGAACCTAAATCCGGGGCATGCAGGTGAATCATGAGTTCGCCGTTATCAAGGCGATACTTAGGCTGGGTATCGAGCGCGGTAAAATGGTCGCGCGGCTCGCCTTTACCCGGCATCATGCCGATGTAGTTCCCGCCCACAAGGGCATCAAGCCCGGATACGCCGGCAAGGGAGGCCTTCGGCGTCACCAGCCAGAACTGCGTGTCTTCACGCAGCGCATCCTTCATATCGCTTTTGATGCTGACTTTGACTTCGATTTTACGCAGGTCATCGCTCAGACTGATGTTTTGCACGGTACCGACCTCAACGCCCTGGTAGCGCACCGGCGTGCGGCCCGCGACTATCCCGTCGGCGGAGATAAAGTCGATGGTCACGGTGTTGCCGCGCTCCTGGTAAGTCGTCCAGATCAACCAGCCGGCAATCAGTAACGCAATAACAGGCAGTAACCAGAAAGGTGAGATCCGGCGTTTCGTTTTAATTCTCGCTTCAGTCGGTGAAGCGGGCGTTTCCTGACTCATGTGCGTCCCAAAGTAGTCGGCTATCCAGCCATTCGACGGCAAGAATAGTTAATATAACCGCCGCGCCAAAGAAGAGCGCGGCGGGACCCATCGTAAAAGCTAGCAGCTGGTCACGGTTAACCAGTGACATCATCAAAGCGATGACAAACAGATCGAGCATAGACCAGCGGCCAATCCAGGTGACAAAGCGCAGCAACAATATGCGGGTCCTTAAACCCTGCTGGCATTTGAAATGAATGCTGATCAGTAGCGTAATCAATACAATAACTTTAGTAAACGGTACCAGGATACTGGCAATAAACACCACGGCGGCAACGGCGATGTTGCTGTGCGCCAGGGAAATAATGCCCGAAAGAATGGTGTCCTCCTGACGGGCTCCGTTCACGTAAATGATAGAAATTGGCAACAGGTTAGCCGGGAGCAGGAATACCAGGGAGGCAATCAGTGCCGCCCAGGATTTTTGTAAGCTTTGCTTACGGCGATGATACAGCGGAATATGGCAGCGAGGGCAGCGGCCCCTTTCGTCCGGAACACCGGTAAAATGGCACCCAAGGCAAACCCGCAGCTGCGCATTAAAGGCCCGAGCCGGGCGCTGAGGGTAAAAACGCTCCCATAGCTGCTCAATGTTCAGGTGGATCATGGTCAACAGGCTCAGGATAACCAGGGCAATAAACGCAATCAGCCCGGGACCAGGCTGTATAAAGGCGTACTCGCGAACCTTGATGCAGGCCACGCCGATACCTACCAGATAGATATCCAGCATCACCCACTCTTTAAGCTTGTCCAGCATCAGCAGCACCGGGCGAAGATTCATGCCGAGAATGTTGCCAAAACAGAGGTAGGCGATAGCCGCGACCAGCGTGGCCGGCGCGCCGACCACGCAGAAGAGCACTACGGCAGCGGTGAGCACGTCTCCCTGGCTTGCCATCTGCCAAATCCCCTGCATGACGTTGGCATCGATACTCGAGCCCAGAAGATAGATGCGCAACAGCGGATCGGAAAAGGCGACGGGCATGAGCACCAGCATCGCCACGGCCATTGCCCCCAGACGCGTCAATGACCAGTCACGACCGTGGTGCACTCTGGCATCACAGCAAGGGCAGTAGGCACTTTGTGTTGATTTAACCTGGGGCAGAGAGAAAAGGGTATCGCATTGGGGACAACGCTGATAACGTGCCTGAGGCAAAGCCTGACTGATGGCGTGAATTTTCATTGTGCGTCGTAAGCCGGGGGCGTTGTTATCTGAATGATGCATTTAGCCTATCGTAATTCATAAAATGATACACCTTGTGGCACCGTGCATTTAATGCTTATTTTAGTATGCTACAAAGTAAAGCAAGACAACATAACGGTTATTTAATGAACAAAGAACAATTTTACGCGGATTTGAATCGCGATTTTAGTGCGTTAATGGCAGGTGAAACCAGTTTCCTCGCAACGCTGGCGAATACCAGTGCTTTGCTCTTTGAGCGCCTCGACGGCGTGAACTGGGCGGGATTCTACCTTCTTGAAGCCCAAACGCTAGTTCTGGGGCCCTTCCAGGGTAAAATTGCCTGTGTGCGAATTCCCGTCGGTAAGGGCGTATGCGGTACAGCTGTCGCAACAAGCACGATTCAGCGTGTGGAAGATGTGCATGCTTTTGATGGGCATATTGCCTGCGATGCGGCCAGTAATTCGGAAATTGTGCTGCCGCTAACGGTGGATGGCCAGACGATTGGCGTCCTGGATATCGACAGCACCGAGTATGGCCGTTTTTCAGAAGAAGACGAAATGGGTTTAAAAACCTTGGTTTCGCGGCTTTCAGACGTGCTGAGCGGCACTGATTTTAAAAAATTCTTCCCTCGATAGCATGATAAGCAACGGATAACGTGGCATTTAGCGATGGCGTCATTATAATGTCGCCTGTTCATGCCTGCGACTTATTGGCAATTCCGTTGTAATCAGGAAATTTCATGGAAAATCAACCTAAGTTGAATAGCAGTAAAGAAGTTATCGCATTTTTGGCCGAGCGTTTCCCTCAATGTTTCAGCGCTGAAGGTGAAGCTCGTCCGTTGAAGATTGGTATCTTCCAGGATTTAGTCTCTCGTGTTGAAGGCGAAATGAGCCTCAGCAAAACTCAGCTTCGTTCAGCATTACGTCTTTATACGTCAAGCTGGCGCTACCTCTACGGCATCAAAGCCGGCGCGACTCGCGTCGATCTTGATGGTAACCCTTGCGGTGAGCTGGACGAACAGCATGTCGAACATGCTCGTCAGCAGTTGGATGAAGCAAAAGCCCGCGTTCAGGCGCAGCGCGCTGAGCAACAGGCGAAGAAACGTGAAGCCGCAGCAGCCGCAGGCGTAACGGAAGAGGCACCGCGTCGCGAACGTAAACCTCGCCCGGCCGCAGCACCGCGTCGTAAAGAAGGGGCAGAGCGTAAACCACGCGCTGAGAAACCGGCACCTAAGGCACCTCGTGAAGAGCGTCGTACGCCGGTGACCGATATTGCTGCCCTGCAGGTTGGACAGGCCATTAAAGTCAAAGCCGGTAACAACGCAATGGACGCTACCGTACTGGAAATTACCAAAGATGGCGTCCGTGTACAGCTGACTTCTGGTATGGCAATGATCGTACGCGCAGAACACTTGCAGTTCTGAAACGGAGGCCTGACTCAGGCATGAACAAACTCTTTAAGCTTACGGCTATCGCCAGCCTGCTGTTCCTGGCAGGCAGTGCCTCGGCCCTGGACAGCATTACCCGTGCCGATCAAATTCCTCAGTTAAAGGAAGAAGCTCAGCACGCAACGGTGAGTGAGCGCGTGACCTCTCGTTTTACGCGCTCCCATTACCGTCAGTTTGATCTGGATGCCAACTTCTCGGCAAAAATCTTCGACCGCTACCTGAACCTGCTGGACTACAGTCATAACGTGCTGTTAGCCAGCGACGTTGCACAGTTTGCCGCTAAGAAAGGGCAAATTGGCGATGAACTGCGCAGCGGTAAGCTCGATATTTTTTACGACCTCTATAATCTGGGTCAGAAGCGCCGTTTTGAACGCTACCAGTACGCCCTGAAGGTGTTAGCGAAGCCGATGGACTTTACCGGTAGCGACACCATCAATCTGGATCGCAGCAAGGCTCCGTGGCCAACGAGCATCGACGAGTTGGATAAGCTTTGGGATGCGAAAGTCAAATACGACGAGCTGAGCCTGAAGCTGACCGGCAAAACCGAGCAGGAAATTCGTGAAACGCTGACTAAACGTTACCAGTTTGCTATCCGTCGTCTGACGCAAAGCAACAGCGAAGACGTTTTCTCGCTGGCGATGACCGCGTTTGCCCATGAGATTGACCCGCATACCAACTATCTCTCTCCGCGCAGCACCGAGCAGTTCAACACCGAAATGAGCCTTTCTTTAGAGGGCATCGGCGCGGTACTGCAAATGGATGATGATTACACGCTGATCAACTCAATGGTTGCCGGTGGTCCGGCGGCGAAAAGCAAGGCTATTACCGTCGGCGATCGCATTGTGGGCGTAGGCCAAACGGGTAAACCGATGGTTGACGTTATTGGCTGGCGTCTGGACGACGTTGTGGCGCTGATTAAAGGGCCAAAAGGCAGCAAAGTTCGCCTTGAAATCCTGCCGGCGGGCAAAGGCACCAAGACTCGCACCGTAACGCTGACCCGCGAGCGGATTCGTCTTGAAGACCGCGCGGTCAAGATGTCTGTGAAGACAGTTGGCAAAGACAAAGTCGGCGTACTGGATATTCCAGGCTTCTACGTTGGCCTCACCGATGATGTGAAGGTTCAGCTGCAGAAACTGGAAAAACAGAACGTGAAGAGCGTGATTATCGATCTGCGCTCTAACGGCGGCGGGGCTCTGACCGAAGCGGTGTCGCTGTCCGGCCTGTTTATCCCAAGTGGTCCGGTGGTTCAGGTTCGCGACAACAACGGTAAAGTCCGTGAAGATAGCGACACTGACGGCGTGGTCTACTACAAGGGGCCGCTGGTGGTGCTGGTTGACCGCTTTAGCGCCTCGGCATCTGAAATCTTTGCTGCAGCAATGCAGGACTACGGCCGCGCGCTGATTGTCGGCGAGCCGACCTTCGGAAAAGGCACCGTGCAGCAGTACCGTTCGCTGAATCGCATTTACGATCAGATGCTGCGTCCGGAATGGCCTGCACTGGGTTCGGTTCAGTACACCATTCAGAAGTTCTACCGTATTAACGGCGGGAGTACTCAGCGTAAAGGTGTTACGCCGGACATCATGATGCCTACCGGGACCGAGCAAACTGAAACCGGCGAGAAGTTCGAAGACAATGCATTGCCGTGGGACAGCATCAACGCCGCGACCTACGTGAAAACCGGTGACCTTACGCCGTTCGAACCTGAATTGCTGAAGCTGCATCAGGATCGCATCGCTAAGGATCCGGAGTTCCAGTACATCGTGAAGGACATTGCCCGTTTCAATGCCCTGAAGGAAAAACGCAACGTTGTTTCTCTGAATTACGCGCAGCGTGAAAAAGAGAATCAGGAAGACGACGCGACGCGCCTGGCCAGAATCAACGACCGCTTCAAACGTGAAGGCAAAGCGCCGATTAAGAAACTCGACGATTTACCGAAGGACTATCAGGAGCCCGATCCCTATCTGGACGAGACGGTGCATATCGCCATCGATCTTGCCGGCATGGAGCAGGACAGGCCGGCCGAGCAGCCGGCGGCGGCGAAGTAACCTCCCGGATGGGCACCAAAGCGGTGCCCATTTTTTTGCCTTTCTTTCGTGATGTAAGATAAATGCATACAAAATGTAAAGTTATGTATTATTAATCACTTGGGCGGGGTTGATGCTTGAAAATAGGCGGCGCGCCCCTACGATGTGTGGGAGCGCAAAGAGCGTGTTTTTAACCGAGGTAAAAAGAAAATTATGATGCGTATCGGGCTTTTCCTGTTGACCAACCTTGCGGTAATGGTCGTTTTCGGGCTGGTGCTAAGCCTGACGGGGATCCAGTCGAGCAGCGTTCAGGGTCTGATGATCATGGCGGTGCTGTTTGGCTTTGGCGGCTCTTTTATTTCCCTGCTGATGTCAAAATGGATGGCATTACGTTCAGTAGGCGGTGAGGTGATTGAGCAACCTCGTAATGAAACGGAGCACTGGTTGATGGAAACCGTGCGCCAGCAGTCTCAGCAGGCGGGCATCGCCATGCCGCAGGTTGCGATTTATCATGCGCCAGACATCAATGCCTTTGCCACCGGAGCGCGACGTGACGCCTCTCTGGTTGCGGTCAGCACGGGTCTGCTGCAGAACATGAGTCGTGACGAAGCGGAAGCGGTAATCGCACACGAAATTAGCCACATCGCCAATGGCGACATGGTGACCATGACGCTGATTCAGGGCGTGGTGAACACCTTCGTTATCTTTATTTCCCGCATCATCGCACAGGTGGCTTCCGGCTTCCTGTCCGGGAACCGTGATGACAACGAAAGCAGCAACGGCAACCCGCTGATTTACTTCGCGGTGGCGACGGTGCTGGAGCTGGTGTTCGGTATTCTGGCGAGCATCATCACCATGTGGTTCTCACGCCATCGTGAATTCCATGCCGACGCGGGTTCCGCGAAGCTTGTGGGCCGCGAGAAGATGATTGCTGCGCTGCAGCGTCTGAAAACCAGCTATGAGCCGCAGGAAGCCAGCAGCATGATGGCGTTTTGCATCAACGGTAAGGCCAAGTCAATGAGCGAATTGTTCATGACTCACCCACCGCTGGACAAACGTATCGAAGCGCTGCGCAGCGGCGAATACCTGAAGTAACAGAAAGTTTGTAGTGAAAAAGCGTGCCCCGGTGGCACGCTTTTTTTATGTCCCGGCCCGGGGCTGGGAGATCCGCAGACCGCTGACGACGGCGGCAATGGTGGCGAATATCCCCGCCAGTATCAGCGAGGCATGCGTCCCGCTGGCGCCAAACAGGTTAAACATTAGCGCTACCAATGCGGCCCCACAGCTTTGGCCGAGCAGACGAGCGGTCCCAAGCATTCCGCTTGCGCCCCCGCTGCGATGGCGCGGCGCTGAGGAGATAATGGTGTGGTTATTCGGGGACTGGAAGAGGCCGAATCCTGCCCCACACAACACCATACGCCAGATAATATTCAGGTCGGACGGGGCCTGGGGCAGCATGGCCAAAGCAAACAACCCGCAGGCCATCACCAAAAGCCCGATGGCACCCATCAGCCCGGCATGAACCCGCTCGATAAGATAACCTGCCAGCGGTGCCATCACCATCGTTGCCAGCGGCCATGGCGTTAACAACAGCCCGGTTTCAACCTCACTGCGACCCAGGACGGTTTGCAAGAAAAAGGGCAGCGAAACCAACGCCAGCATCTGGGCACCAAACGAACATATTGATGTGCCGATAGACAGCGAAAAAATCGGGATCCGCAGCAGGTCAACCGGCAACAAAGGGAACGGCAAACGAAGCTGGCGGCGGATGAAGAAGTAGCCAATCACCACAAGTGCCACCAGTTCACCGATAACGATTGACCCCGGTTGGCCCTGCGCAAAGCCTCCGATCGCTGAAATCAGCAGCCCGAAGGTGAGGGCATTCATTACCGCGCTGGGGATATCAAAACGCTGCCCCTGGGACTTTTGCTGATTGGGGGGTAAATAGCGCAGCGCCAGAACCAGCGAAACAATGCCAATCGGGACGTTGATTAAAAACAGCCATTGCCAGGAGGCCACGGAAAGAATCGCGGCGGCGACGGTGGGGCCGGCGGCGGAGGAAACGGCGACGATAAACGAATTAACGCCCATCCCGCGGCCAAGAAAGCGTTGCGGATAAATGAGACGTATCAGGGCGGTATTCACACTCATTAATGCCGCGCCGCCGAAGCCCTGGAGCACGCGGGCAAAGGTCAGCATCGGGAGCGAAGTAGAAACGGCGCAAAACAGCGAGGTCAGGCAGAACAGCACCAAACCGCACTGGTAGATGCGGCGGTAGCCAAATATATCGCCGAGAAATGAGAGTGACAGCAGGGAGACAATTATCGCTATTTGATAAGCGTTAACCACCCAAATAGATTCCGCCGGACTGGCGTTTAAATCGTGCGCAATGGTTGGCAGGGCGACGTTAGCAATAGCGCCGTCCAGGACGGCCATCATGATGCCGAGCGCAATGGTGAAAATAGCACCATACCGCTGGGGCGTAGGTAAGCCGTCGGACACTGATTTATCCATAGATTAAATTAGGCTGTATGAAGTCGTTAGGAGGGTAATGATTTTATCATTAATTAATCTTGCCGATGCCGCAGATTTGTAACGAATCAGCAGGGTTTGATTGCGGCAGCCGGCGGGCGCAAATATACTAAAAAGCGGTTCCAATTTTTATAAAACAACAACGCCCGAGGTGATGTATGGCACTTTCAGACCCCGATAAGCAGCCTGATGCAGTCTCTTCCGTGCTGAAGGTTTTCGGCATCTTACAGGCCCTTGGTGAAGAAAAAGAGATTGGTATCACCGAACTGTCTCAGCGGGTCATGATGTCCAAAAGCACCGTGTATCGCTTTTTGCAAACGATGAAATCCCTCGGGTACGTGTCACAGGAAGAAGAGTCGGAAAAATATGCCCTGACGCTGAAGCTTTTTGAGCTGGGTAGCGGGGCGCTACAGAATGTCGACCTTATCCGCAGCGCAGATATACAGATGCGTGAACTTTCCCGGCGGACCAAAGAGGCGATTCACCTCGGTGCGCTGGAGGACAGCAGCATTGTCTATATCCATAAAATAGATTCGCTTTATAACCTGCGGATGTATTCCCGGGTCGGTCGTCGTAACCCGCTATACAGCACTGCGATAGGCAAGGTGTTGCTGGCGTGGCGGCCGCATGAAGAGATTCTGGACATTCTTTCGGATGTTGAATATGTCCGCAGCACAGAACGCACTATCGTCAGTACAGATGCACTTCTTCCTGTACTTGGGCAGGTGCGTACGCAGGGGTATGGCGAAGACAATGAGGAACAGGAAGAGGGGATCCGCTGTGTCGCGGTGCCAGTGTTCGATCGTTTCGGGATTGTGGTTGCGGGCATGAGCATTTCATTTCCAACACTCCGCTATTCGGAAGAAGGGCTGGCTGAATACGTGCGTCTCCTGCATCAGGCCGCTCGCACGCTGTCACAGCAGATGGGTTACCATCATTATCCTTTCTGACTCCGTAAAGCCAGGCCGCGCAGAACACGCGGCCACGTCGCTCTAGCCGTTATCAATCGGCGTGTCGACTTTTCGCAGGAGCGGGCAGTCGGTTAGGCCAATAATTCCGCTGTCTGTATGAATAAACTGGGCGGTCACGGTATTGCGTGCCGTCAGATACTTACACTGCAGTCCAAGGCCTGCCGCATTTTCTTTGCTACCCACCAATACACCATACCCGGAGAGCAACAAACCAATCCAAATGATGGCGATAACAACAATTGTACGAATGATCGCTCGCATACTGACCTCAAACATCAATCTAATCCTGCTTCAACCCTACTCTGAATAATTGGCATCACAATCTGATGATTCTGAAATGAAAAAGCAGGAAACGTTACTTATGGTTTAGTTGGATAGTGTTAAATTAGCGAAATTCTATGGTCAAGAGGTAGCGCTGTAGTGAGAAAGTACAGATGGGTGATTGTTTTGGTGATTATTGTTACCTGCCTGCTGCTATGGACTCAAACGATAAATGTGATGTGCGACCAGGATGTGCAATTTTTCAGCGGCATTTGTACCATTAATAAATTTATCCCCTGGTAGTGATTTTTCTCTCTCTGCCTCAGGTGTAGAATGCGTTTTTTTTGAGGTGGTAAGATGAACGAATTGGGTTTTAGTGCTTTGAGTTTCATACCACTGGCGATCTCGCTGGTGACGCTGATTGTCGGTCTCGTTCTGTGGTTTTTTGTCAACCGTTCCAGCAGCCGTGCAAACGACCAGATTGCGCTGCTTGAAGAGCTGGTTGATTTACAGAAACGTCAAAACGCCTTGCTGCGTCGTTTGTGTGAAGCGAACGAACCAGAGCCGGAACACAAACCGGCTGAGAAGGCTGAAGAAGAAAATGACGACGATTTTGTTCGTCTGGTAGCAGAACGCTAATCTGGCTGGAGGTGGGATGAGCTGGAAAAACCCCTGGTACAATCCGCAATTATCCCACCATCTGCCCGATGGATTCCGCAACACGGAGCCCGCGATAAGGCAGCCTGGCGACGTCCAAAAGTGGCGGCAGGAGCGCAAAGCGCAGAAGCTGCCACATCCCCCTGCCGACGGTTATTCCTCGTTTATTCAGCGCTGGTGGCAACCGGTCGATCTGCGCGGCAGCGATGACCGCGTATGGTGGCTGGGACATGCCAGTCTGCTATTGCGGCTTAACGGCTATTTTTTGTTGACCGACCCTGTTTTCTCCCGTCGTGCATCCCCGGTTTCTTTTGCCGGCCCGTCCCGGCGAACCGAAGTCCCGCTCGACCTTAACCAGTTGCCCCGGCTGGATGCGGTGCTTATTTCCCATAACCATTACGACCATCTGGACCGCAAAACCGTCCGTCGCTTGATCAAGCGTTTTCCTGACGTTCATTTTTTTGTGCCTCTGGGCCTGAAAGCGTGGTTCAGCCGGCGCGGCATTGAGCAGGTAACGGAGCTGGACTGGTGGCAAAGCTTTAACTGGTGCGGCATGGTTTTCACTGCCGTCCCGGCTCGGCACTGGAGTATGCGAACGTTTTGGGATCGCAACCGTTCGCTTTGGTGTGGCTGGGTTGTGGAGCAAGGGGCTTTGCGTTTTTGGTTCAGCGGTGACTCCGGTTACACCGAGTCGCTGGCCGAGATAGCGAAACGATTGGGGCCATTCGATATGGCAGCGTTACCTATTGGCGCCTACGAACCCCGCTGGTTTATGGGCGATCATCACATGGATCCCCAGCAGGCGGTAACTTTATGGCAAGCGATCGGCAAACCCGTGACAATTCCTATCCACTGGGGCGTTTTCGAACTTGCTGATGAGTCTCTCGATAAGCCGCCGCAGGAGTTGCTTGCAGCCTTGCAGGAGCAAGGGGAAAACGACAACCTGTTTTCACCGCTGCCTATCGGTCAAAGTTTACCCTTCAGCAAAAATAAGAATTAATTATTATTACCTGCAATGACGGCTTTATTTCTATGGGGCTAAATTAACCTCGGAGCAATCACGGGTTAAAGGCATCGAAACGTTTTTATTGCCTTATTCTGGGGCAAAGTGTCATTAAACTTTCATTATATTGGTGCAGAATAACAGCTCTGTTGTACAGGCTTTATTCTGTTGAGCGTAAAAAAGGCTGCAATGTAATCCGGTGACCGGTCACGATGACTTGCTTTAGGTTGATTTGTGCATAGGTATGCATAAAAAATCATAAAGATATATCCTTATAAAAGGATTTTATTGTGCCCGCGTCTGGACGAAATGTACGCTTTACGCTAAGGTTCAGAAGTTGTCGGAATGTTGTTAAAACACAACCTGTTGCGACAATTTTTAATGATGGAAATATACGTCAAAAAGCGCGGATTACTTTCTCAAAGTAATCGTGTAATTTTCTGAATCTGTGCGGCAGATCGACACATGCTTAAAAATGGCTTTCCATTGTTTACGTTGTGTGTGATAACACGTTGGGTTAAACGAGGTACAGTTCTGTTTATGTGTGGCATTTTCAGTAAAGAAGACCTGAGTAAACACGTTGTCGTTGAATACCGCTTCTCTGCCGAGCCTTATATTAGTGCCTCATGCAGTAATGTCTCTGTTTTATCTAAGTTATGCCTGCGGGCGAAGAATACAATCTAAGGAATTTGCAAAATGGCAAAGATTAAAGGTCAAGTTAAGTGGTTCAACGAGTCTAAAGGTTTTGGTTTCATTACTCCAGCTGACGGCAGCAAAGATGTATTCGTACACTTCTCTGCAATCCAGGGTAACGGCTTCAAAACTCTGGCTGAAGGCCAGAACGTTGAATTCGAAATCCAGGACGGCCAGAAAGGCCCTGCTGCAGTTAACGTGACTGCCATCTAATTCTTCTGGATTAGAGCTCAGGCGCGAATAACGCCGAATTGTGATAAAAGCCTCGTTTCGACGGGGCTTTTTCATTTCTGTCGCTAATCTACTGTTTTTAAAGTTATTAACAAACTGAATCATTTGTTGCCTCTTGTTGCAAAGCTGCGAAGGTTTTAGCACTGTTCTCCCGGCAAAACGCGTCGAATCTGGTTAAATCTTTCAATCGCTTAGGCTGAGCAAGGAATGGTTGTGAAGAAGGGTGTTCCCGCATTAACCGGTAATTTTATCCAGTGGCGTTTTGGGCTTCTGTGCGTGGCCATCACGGGGAGTCTGATTTTTCTGCTTGGACGTATCGCCTGGCTGCAAATTATCTCCCCGGATAACCTGGTTAAGCAGGAGGATATGCGTTCCCTGCGCGAGGAGCCGATTGAGGTGCCCCGGGGGATGATCGAAGATCGCAATGGAAAGCCCTTAGCGGTCAGCGTGCCGGTTGAAGCAGTATGGGCCGACCCGAAAACGGTGATGGAGAAGGGTGGCGTACTGGTCAACAGCCGCTGGCAGGCGCTGGCCTCTGCGCTGCATGTCCCTCTCAGTGAGATTGCCGCACGCATTCACAGCAACGAACGCGGCCGTTTTATCTACCTTGCCCGCCAGTTGGACCCTCAGCAGGCACAGTACATCGACAAACTAAATATCCCTGGCATCGCACTGCGCGATGAATCTCGCCGTTTTTATCCTGCGGGCCGGGTAGGGGCGAACCTGATAGGATTTACCAACATTGACGATCAGGGCATCGAAGGGATCGAGAAAAGCTTCAATCAACAGCTCACCGGCAAAGAAGGTGAACGCCTGGTACGCAAAGACCGCTACGGCCACGTAGTGGAAAATATTACCGAGAACCCCGCCAGCCCCGCGCATAACATTCAGCTCAGCATTGATGAACGCCTGCAAACCGTCACGGAAGATGCGCTTAGCAACGCCGTGTCCTGGAACAAGGCAGAGTCCGGTGCTGCGGTGGTCATCGATGTGCAGACCGGTGAAGTATTGGCGATGGCCAACTACCCAACCTTTAACCCGAATAACCGCGATAATGCAAAGCTGGACGACTTCCGTAACCGCGCGATAAGCGACACCTTCGAACCCGGCTCGACGGTGAAACCGATGGTAGTGATGACGGCGCTGCAGCAGGGAATTGTCCGGCCTGACAGCGTTATAGATACCCACCCGTTTACTCTGGATGGGCACCACATCCGCGACGTTGGGTACTATCCGCAACTGACCCTGACAGGCGTGTTGCAAAAATCGAGTGATACCGGCGTGTCACGTCTGTCACTGGCAATGCCCGTGCAGAATATTTGGGACACTTATCATAAATTTGGCTTTGGAGTGCCAACGGCCATCGGCCTGACGGGGGAAAGCCGTGGCCTGTTGCCGGTGCGTCAGCGCTGGGGGGAACTGGATCGGGCCACTTTTGCATTTGGCTATGGCCTGATGGTGACTCCGCTGCAGCTGGCCCATGTTTACGCCACTATCGGTAGCTTCGGTATTTCACGCCCGCTGTCCATCACGCGCGTTGATCCGCCGGTGGAAGGGCAAAGGGTGATGCCTGAAGAAATCGTGCATGAAGTGGAACACATGATGGAGAGCGTGGCGCTGCCCGGCGGCGGCGGGGTTAAGGCGGCGGTGCATGGTTACCGCGTGGCGGTGAAAACCGGTACGGCCAAAAAGATCGGCCCCGATGGTAAATATGTGGATCAGTACATTGCCTACACCGCGGGTGTGGCACCGGCCAGCAATCCTCGCTATGCGCTGGTGGTGGTGATTAACGACCCGTCCAATGGCAAGTACTATGGGGGAGCGGTTTCCGCCCCCGTTTTCAGCCAAATCATGGGCGATGTTTTAAGGCTCGAAAATATTGAGCCGGATGGACTGCCCGCCGGAGACAACAGCATGATGGTGCTGAACAAAATGGAGAATGACCGCGCCGCCATGTAGCGGTTTGGCAAAAGGGGCGTTACACTTGCGCCCTTTGTTGCCTCTGGAGTTTTCTATGTCCTGGCTTTGTCCACTCTGCCATTCCGTGCTAAGCGCCAATGCGAACAGCTATCGCTGCCCTCAGGGGCATCAGTTTGATATCGCCAAAGAAGGTTATGTCAATTTGCTGCCCGTTCAGCATAAACGTTCGAAAGACCCGGGTGACAGCGCGGAAATGATGCAGGCTCGCCGGGCATTTCTCGATGCCGGACATTATCAACCGTTGCGCGATACCCTTTGCCAGCTGTTAAAAGCGCTGGCGCCCTCTGCGCTATTGGATATTGGCTGTGGGGAAGGTTACTACACGGCGGGATTTGCAGCGGTAGTGGCAGAGAAGGGCGGTGAGACCTGGGGGCTGGACGTTTCAAAAGTAGCGATTCGCTACGCGGCCAAACGTTACCGCGAGATTAAGTTCTGCGTGGCGTCCAGCCACCGCCTGCCGTTTGCCGATGAGAGTCTGGACACCATTGTGCGTATTTTTGCTCCCTGCAAGGCCGAAGAGCTGGCGCGAGTCGTGAAACGTGGCGGCGTAGTGGTGACGGCTACGCCGGGTCCACGCCATTTGATGCAGCTAAAAGGGCTGATTTATCAGGATATTGTTTTGCACAGTGAAGAGGTTGAAGCCATGCCTGGCTTTACGCTACAGCAGACGCTGCAGCCAGGCTGGATGATGAACCTGCGCGGTGATGAGGCTGCCGCTCTGCTGCAAATGACGCCGTTCGCCTGGCGTGCACGCCCGGAAGTCCGGGATGCGCTTAAGGCGGAAACGGCGTTTAGCTGTGAAACTGACTTTGTGGTGCGGGTCTGGCAGCGCGATTGATCAGTTAAAAGGGGCGAAGTGGCTGTACATAATCTGGCAGCCGATGCCTATCAGCACGATACCGCCGAGGATCTCGGCGCGTTTGCCCAGCATAGGCCCGATAAAGCGGCCGACCATCATTCCCAGCGTAGACATGATAGCGGTAGCGCAGCCGATGGCTAACGCAGTCTGAATAATATTCACCTGCAGGAAGGCAAGCCCCACGCCCACGGCCATCGCATCAAGGCTGGTGGCAATTGCGGTGGTGACCAGCAGCCAGAAACCGTGGCGATGAATTTTTGGGGCATCTTCCTGAGCCGCCCCGCGGAAACCCTCCAGCACCATACGTCCGCCGAGGAATACCAGCAGAACAAAAGCCACCCAGTGGTTCCATTCCAGCACAACCTTGCTGGCGAGCAGGCCAAGGCCCCAGCCGATAAGCGGGGTAATGGCTTCAATGACGCCAAAGATCAAACCGGTGCGCAGTGCTTCAGAAAATTTAGGTTTATGCAGTGTGGCACCCTTGCCGATGGAAGCGGCGAAGGCATCCATGGACATGCCGAAAGCGAGCAGGAGAGTTGCGGAGAGATTCATAGTTACGCCTCAGTTGGGGATATCCATATACACGCAAACCATCCCCAACTTTACGATGGCGCGTGCCTATGGTCTCGCCTACTCAGAACTCTGAGGCGTACATGCCACGTTAATCTCAGGAGCGGATATAACGAGTATGTTGACATGTACATTTCTGCCTGTGGCAGAAATCGGCTACTCCCCAACGACGGGCGCAACCTTAACATATTTTTTTAAATTAAAACAATCTTTGAATTCTATTTTTTTCATTACTTATTGATAACGATTTTCATTTTAACGGGATATGCAATGAAAAGGTTAAAATAAAGCCATGCAAATCTTATGAAATAGCAAAGGCTATGTTTCGAGTGGCTAAAAACGACCCACAAATATAGACTTTGCTATAATTGTAACTCACTGAGTTGAAACCATTAATTTGTAAATCTTTTCGAGGTCATCAATATTCTTTACGCGAATCAATAAGCGACGCTGCTCTAATTGCATCACCAGCACGCCATCTTCCGATAAATTCATTTCTTTAATACGGTTATATTCCACCCAAACATTGGCGAAGAAAAAACCATGACTTTTGAAGATGATCTTCGGCTGCCTAAACCAGGAAAGATAAATGGCCATTAGCGCCAGAGCAGATAATAACCATGTGGTTAGCGGGGTGCCGTGAGAGGTCACGTTGTTGTAGATAAGGATGCCGACAAGGAAGACAAAGATGGCGCTGTCGACGCGATTGCGGCGAAGCAGCGGGATTTTGAGCAGGGTTTTTCCCTTCAGTTTGTCCATTACGAACTCATCGTAAACGGCAAAAGCCAGCAGCAACGCGATAAAAATAACCAGCACGACATCCGTTAACGTCATGAAACCTCCCGTCAAAGATAAAAAAACCGGGGGCGTATAGCCCCCGGTTATCAGTACATATTACAGGCCCAGCAGGCCGATAGCGTAACCCACAATCCCGATGACGAAGAAGCCCATGATGATCCACAGCGCGTTGACTTTTTTACGCAGCAGCCACATACAGGCAAAGGTCAGCAGCAACGGCACCAGGCCCGGCATCAGCTGGTCGAGGATGGTTTGCACGGTGGTCACTTTAACTGCCCCGGTCTGGTCGGTAATTTTTGACACCACCAGCGGGATGTTAACGTGCGTCCACTTGTTAACCAACGCCCCCATGACAAAGAGGCCGAGAATAGACGCCCCTTCCGTCAGTTTTTGCAGGAAGCCGCCGCCCATATCCTTAACGATATCGACGCCTTTGCGGTAGCCATAGGCCACGCCATAGTAGCGGGTCAGCAGGCGCACTGCGTTGAACAGAATAAAGAACAGCAGTGGGCCAAGTAGGCTACCGCTCATGGCGATACCGGCACCCAGGGCGGCAAAGACCGGGCGCACGGTACCCCAGAAAATAGGGTCGCCTACGCCTGCCAGCGGCCCCATCAGACCAACTTTGATGCCGTTAATCGCACCGTCGTCAATCTCTGCGCCGTTAGCGCGCTGCTCTTCCATTGCCAGAGTAACCCCAAGCACAGGGGCGGCAACGTAAGGGTGGGTGTTAAAGAACTCCAGATGACGTTTGATAGCCTGACGGCGGGCGTCGTTGTTTTCCGGGTACAGTCGTTTGATAACCGGCACCATACAGAAGCAGAAACCTAACGCCTGCATACGCTCGAAGTTCCATGAACCCTGGAACAGGTTAGAACGCAGGAATACGCCACGGATATCACTCTGGGTGATTTTCTTCTCAGTCGCTAATTTAGTGGAATCAACCATTTCGCTCACCTGTTAGTCCAGTTCGTTATCAAGATCGTTAGCGGCAGCAGCCTGGGCCGGCGCGCCGGCGCTACGGTTATATTTCGGGCTCAGCTGAATGTAGAGAATGGCCATTACTGCGCCAATCACACCCAGTGCCACCAGGTTGAAGTTGGTGAACGCCGCGGTAACGAAACCGAGGTAGAAGAACGGCATCAGGTAGCCCGCGCGCATCATGTTGATGACCATCGCGTAACCGACCACCACGATCATGCCGCCGGCGATGTTCAGGCCGCTGGTCACCACTTCTGGAATGGCGTTCAGCATGTTCTGAACTTCACTGGTGCCCACGGAGATGGCGACGATAACCGCTGGAATAGCGATACGCATTGCCTGCAGGAACAGGGAAGAGACGTGGATCCAGGAAAGCGCCGTCAGGTTGCCGTTATTGGCCGCCTTATCCGCAGCGTGCTGGAAGCCCACGGTGATAGTACGAACGATGATGGTCAGTACCTGGCCCGCTGCAGCCAGTGGGATAGCCAGGGCGATACCCGCCCCAATGCTTTGATGCCCGGCGATGACGAGGATGGTTGAGATAATAGAGGCGAGGGCGGCATCCGGGGCCACGGCGGCACCGATGTTCATCCAGCCCAGGGCAATCATCTCCAGCGTACCGCCGATGATGATGCCGGTTTTCATGTCGCCAAGTACGGCGCCGATTAAAGTACAGGCGATAAGCGGACGGTGGAACTGAAATTCATCGAGCACCGACTCCATACCGGCGATACAGGCTACGACAAACACCAGCACAATCTGAAGAGTGGTAATCTCCATTGTACTTCTCCTATTGACGATGACTTATGTGTGAAATCTGAGCAATATTATTAGTGATGACAATCATTTAACTTTAGCGATCAGATCCATCATTTTCAGTTTTTGATCGGTAGACACTTTCCGTGCTTCAAGCTCAATACCGCGGTCATTTAGCTTTTTGAAGGCCTCAATATCTTTCTCATCAACGGAAATGGCGTTGTTAACCTGGGTTTTGCCCTGGCGGAAGGCCATGCCGCCGATGTTGACGGAGGTGATTTTTACGCCACCTTCAACAATGCGCTCCACGTCGGTTGGGTTAGTGAACAGCAGCATCACGCGTTCCCCAGCGTATTTCGGGTTGTTGTAAACGCGGATCATTTTTGCGACATCAACCACATGCGCGGTGACGCCCGGTGGTGCGACCTGGGTCAGCAGCGTTTTGCGAACGGTGTCTGCCGCCACTTCGTCGCTGACGACGATAATGCGGGTAACGTTGGTTTCTTTCGTCCAGCGGGTGGCAACCTGGCCATGAATTAAACGGTCGTCAATACGCGCCAGACCGATGTTCATGTAATCGTTCGGGCCCATCGGTTTGGCCGGTGCAGCGGCTTTAGGCGCTGCGGCAACGGGGGCCGGTGCGGCTTTCTCAATCGGCTTGGCTTTCAGCGCTTTCACACCTTCACGGCCGGTTTCAACCGCGTGTGCAACCAGATCGTCGAACGTTGGATTGTCGTCCCGCGACATAAGGGTTTCGACCAGCATCGGGATATTCACCCCGGCGACCACTTCGTAATTTTCTTTATCCACAACGATACGACTTGCTGCGTTGAATGGACTGCCACCCCAGGTATCCACGAGGAATAACACGCCTTTGCTGGTGTCTAACTTCTCCAGTTGAGCGTTATATTTCTCGATCAGGGTTTCAGCATTTTCACCCGGCACGAAATCTATCCAGCCAACGTTCTCTTGTTCGCCTAATAGCATTTCGGCGGTTTTCAGCAATTGTTCCGCTGCCCAGCCATGTGTGCCTATGACAATAGCAATAGTCACTTGCTACCTCCTGTTTTTGTCATTACAACACCCCTCGAAGGGTGCGGTGGTGTATCGGTATCGTTTTTAGCGAATCGATTCAGATAACACGTTCAAGTAAAGAACAAACCATTTGCCGGAATTATTTTAGACAGTGAAAAAATAATTTATGTGATGAAGATCCGTAATTTAACTTTGCCGTGATTTGATGCCATTACGCTGTAAAATATGGTCAGCGTAAGTTGCAAAAAAATTGCAAAGTCAGGTAAATCTTTGCCAAGCCCTGGTTTACTTTGATAATGTTAGCGTCCGATTCACTTTCAGGAGTAGCGGGCAGTAGCCCACCCTATGGACCGTCACCGACGTCTTTTCACTGCCGGGATGCCGAAATCCCACCCTCTCAGCGGCGTTTTATGCCCGCAAATACGATTCATTAGCCGCTTTGCGTCCGTAACCTACGGAATGCCGATTTGCTGCGCCCTTAACGGGAGTCTGACATGGAACTGTTAATGGACCCGCAAATCTGGGCCGGTTTGCTTACGCTGGTTGTGCTGGAAATCGTACTGGGTATTGATAACCTGGTGTTTATCGCCATTCTTGCGGACAAACTTCCGCCTAAGCAGCGTGATAAGGCCCGACTGATCGGCCTGTCGCTGGCGCTGATTATGCGTCTGGCACTGCTGTCGCTGATTTCGTGGCTGGTCACGTTAACCGCGCCGCTGTTTAGTATCGCGGATTTCACCTTCTCGGGCCGCGACCTGATTATGCTGGTGGGCGGTATCTTCCTGCTGTTTAAAGCGACCACGGAACTGCACGAGCGCCTTGAAAACCGTCAGCATGATGACGGGCACGGCAAGGGCTACGCCAGCTTCTGGGTAGTGGTGCTGCAGATTGTCGTGCTGGATGCTGTCTTCTCGCTGGATGCGGTGATTACCGCCGTGGGGATGGTGAACCATCTGCCGGTGATGATGGCTGCGGTCGTCATTGCGATGGGCGTCATGCTGCTTGCTTCCAAGCCGCTGACCAACTTTGTTAACCAACATCCGACGGTGGTTGTGCTCTGTCTGAGCTTCCTGCTGATGATTGGTCTGAGCCTGGTGGCTGAAGGCTTCGGTTTCCATATTCCAAAAGGTTATCTGTACGCGGCCATTGGCTTCTCGATCATCATCGAGCTGTTTAACCAGATCGCTCGCCGGAACTTTATTCGACATCAGTCGCGCCAGCCGCTGCGCGCGCGTACCGCCGATGCGATTCTGCGCATGATGAGCGGCAAGCGTCAGGAACGCGTACAAAACAGCGAAGACAGCAAGGTCATGACGCCAATCGAGGCGGAATCCTTTGCGGATGAAGAGCGCTACATGATTAACGGCGTGCTGACCCTGGCTTCACGCTCATTGCGCAGCATTATGACGCCGCGCGGTGAGATCTCCTGGGTTGATGCGATGAAGAGCGTGCCGGAGATCCGTGAACAGCTGCTGGCCTCTCCCCATAGCTTGTTCCCGGTATGCCGTGGCGAACTGGATGAAATCATTGGCGTCGTGCGCGCGAAAGAGCTGCTGGTGGCGCTGGACGAAGGCGTTGATGTGGCGGCGATTGCCGCTCAGTCCCCGGCCATTGTCGTGCCGGAAACGCTGGACCCGATCAACCTGCTTGGCGTGCTGCGTCGCGCTCGCGGTAGCTTCGTTATCGTAAACAACGAATTTGGCGTGGTACAGGGGCTGGTCACACCGCTGGACGTACTGGAGGCGATTGCCGGTGAATTCCCAGATGCGGATGAAACGCCTGAAATCGTTCGCGATGGCGACGGCTGGCTGGTCAAAGGTTCAACGGACCTGCATGCGCTTCAGCAGCGGCTGGATATCCATCGCCTGATGCACAGTGAAGAGGATATTGCCTCTATCGCTGGCCTCGTGATTGCGGTGAATGGCCATATCCCTAAAGTTGGGGATATCATCGAAGTGGCACCGTTGCGTATTCAGATAGTCGAAGCCAACGATTATCGCGTCGATTTGGTTCGCGTGGAGAAAGAACGTTCCCCACACGAAGACGAAGAAGAATAAGTCAGCGCAGAGGGAAGGCCGGGATAGCCCGGTCTTCATGGCGAGGGGGCGGCGGTGTGTTGCCCTCGAGCCAGTGGGCAAAATCCTTCAGCGGCATGGGTTTGGCATACAAAAAGCCCTGCAGCACATCTACACCGTTACGTCGTAAATATTCCGCCTGTTCCTGCGTTTCCACCCCTTCAGCCACCAGATCGATGCCCAGCCTTTGCCCGAGCGCAATAATAATGTCCGTAACCGTCGAGTTTACCGCATCGGTGCCGATGGCGGCGGTAAAGGATTTATCGATTTTCAATACGTTGGGATTCAGTGTTTCAAGATAGGCGAGTGAGCTGTGGCCGGTGCCGAAATCATCAATAGCCAGGTCGATACCGAGCCTGTGCAGCTCCTGAACGACGCTGTGATCCATTGCGGGCAGGGCGTTACGCTCGGTGAGTTCCAGCGTCAACTTTTGCTTAGGCGTAGCCGGGAACCAATAACGTTTCAGGTCGCGAATAATGGCGCCGTCGTGAAAGTGGCTGGCGGCAACGTTGAGGCCGATATGAAACCCCGGCGTTTTGGGGAAAATCTCCAGATGGCGAACGGTTTCATCCAGCACAAAGCGCGTGAGCGGGGCAATTTGCTGCTGCTGTTCCGCGAGGGGGATAAACACCTCCGGCGAAATCCAGCCCAGTCTTGGGTTATTCCAGCGCAGCAGCAGTTCCACGCCAACACACTGTAAATTTCGGGCGCTGACCAGCGGCTGGCAGAAGACTTCAAATTCCCGGGCGGCGAGGCCGAGGTTGATCTCCCAGGAAAAGCTCATGCGATTGGCGGTCGCGAGCCAGGCAATATAGCCCACCAGCAGGCTGAGCAATAAAGCCAGCGGGAGCTGGGCCGGTAAATTCTGTAGCGTTAGCTGGTCGGCAGAAGGGCCAATTGCGGTAATGGAATAGGGATAAAGTTTAGATGCGGTTTGCCTGGCAACCTGATCCTCATCCGTTTTAACCGTGCCGAGCAGACCACCTCCGTATTCCAGATGATCGCCGCCGACGTTAAGTACCGCTCGCGTCACCCAGGGATGCTCGGGCTTAAGCAGCAGACTGGTCAACATCTGAATATTAATAATCTGCATGACGCCATCGCGGGTTTTCCCCGGCTGCGGGCGCCAGAAAATCAGTACCGGCGTGCCTTTTAAGAGCGAACTGTCCCGCGATAAAAAGAGCAAAGGATCGGGTGAGGGCAGGCGCGTGTGAAGCTAATGAATTCCCACGTCGCGGCCGCCATAAATACTGGAGCAGTACAGGACGCCATCTTTAATTAAACCAATGGCGCGCACCGTTTGCATTTTGGCGGCGTGTTCGCGAATTTTTAATTGTGCATTATCGCAGGAAGTGCCGATAAGCTGCATGATGTCGTCGCTGACGGTATTCAGTGGGGCGAGAAGTGTATCGAGCGTGGTAATGATTCGGTGGTTAAACTGGATAACGCGCTGTTCGTTAAGGTTGCGTTCGGTCGCGTACCGGACGCTAAGCGTGACAATTAAAACCAAAATGGCAAGCGCCACGCAGACAATAACTCGCCTGCGGCGATAGTCAGAAATAATCCGCTGTGCCGTTTGCATCCCTGTGTCCCTGTTTCTCGCCGCAAGAGGTAAGGCGTAACGTTATCATCAAAGTGTAGCGGGATATCAGAGAGCTAAAAAATAAAAAAAGATAAGATAAAAAAAACGCCGCATAAGCGGCGTTTCGTTATTACTGTTTAATCGCACTGAACCTTAATGGCCAGCCCGCCTCGCGATGTTTCGCGGTATTTGGCGTTCATGTCCTTACCGGTTTCGTACATGGTCTCAATGACCTTATCGAGCGAAACGCGCGGGGCGCTGGTACGACGCATTGCCATTCGGGTGGCGTTGATAGCTTTCACCGAGGCAATCGCGTTACGTTCGATACAAGGCACCTGTACCTGCCCGGCGACCGGGTCACAGGTCAGGCCGAGGTTATGCTCCATGCCAATTTCAGCCGCAACGCAAACCTGCTCCGGGCTAGCGCCCAGAATTTCAGCCAGTCCTGCCGCCGCCATCGAACAGGCGACGCCCACTTCACCCTGGCAGCCCACTTCTGCCCCAGAAATAGAAGCATTCATTTTGTACAGCACGCCAATTGCGCCGGAGTCCAGGAAGTAGCGAGTCCAGGTGTCCGGCGTGACCGGTTCAATAAAGTGGTCATAATAAGCCAGTACCGCAGGCACGATCCCGCAGGCACCGTTGGTTGGCGCGGTTACCACGCGGCCACCGGCGGCGTTCTCTTCGTTCACCGCCAGGGCAAACATGTTCACCCAGTCAACCACGTTCATCGGGTCGTTGGAGAGCTTGTCGGTGGACACCAGCATCCGGCGCAGGGCAGAAGCACGACGCGGGACACGCAGCGGGCCGGGCAGTACGCCTTCGGTGTTCATACCGCGATCGATACAGGCGCGCATGGTCTGCCAGATATTTGCGAAGTACTCTTCAATCTCCTGGCGGCTATGCAACGCCAGTTCGTTCTGCATCACCATGCCGGACACGGAAAGTCCGGTGTCCTTGCAGTGCTGCAGCATTTCCTGCGCGGAATGGAACGGGTAAGGCACGGAGACTTCGCTGACCGCGTCTTTACCAAAGTGTTCCTCGTCGACGATGAAGCCGCCGCCGATGGAATAATAGGTTTTGCTGTAAATCTCTTTGTCGCCGCTGTAGGCGTGGATCTGCATGCCGTTTTCATGCAGCGGCAGGTTGTCGCTGCGAAAACGCATGCCGTTATCCTGCGGGAAATCCACTTCATGACGACCTTGAGCAATTAGCAGGCGGCCACGGGTTTCAACGTCGCGAATAAAAGCAGGAATAGCGTCGATATCTACGTTATCGGGCTGGTTGCCGGCCAGACCCATAATAATCGCGATATCGGTGTGGTGGCCTTTCCCCGTCAGGGAAAGGGAACCGTAGACGTCCACCGCGATGCGGGTGGTACTGTCCAGCAGCCCTTGTTCGATCAGTGCGTCGACAAACTGTTTCCCGGCCTTCATTGGCCCGACGGTATGGGAGCTGGATGGCCCGATGCCGACTTTGAACATGTCGAATATGCTAATCACTCTAAAACTCCTCTGATAGCACCCTGTTTCATGGAACATGATGCTTTGAAATGGCTAAGCGCTAGTTTAAAAATTTATTGGTTCCACCAGGAAACTATTCACATGAATTAAACTAATGCTTAACCATAAATCACCTAATAGCAGATGATTTATGGTCTTTCTGTTGCTTAAATATAGCCATTTTCAGCGTTTTAAAGTGTCGCCTGGATCGCTATCTACCTGTAAAGAGAGTTCGCGAATAATGCCCGCCGTCATGCCCCAGACAAAATAGCGTTGATACCAGGAGAGCCAGACGCGATGCGCATTGCCGCGGCGATGAATATCTAACGGATGATAGCGCCCAAGGCGCAGCGCTTCGGCGAGCGGCATTTCAAACACCGCAGAGACTTCATCTTCACTGGCGCGCCACGGCAAATCAGGGGGAATGATGCCAACAATAGGCGTTACCTGGAAACCGGTCACGCTGTCTACCGGGGGAAGAGTACCGATAACCTCGACGGATTCTGGCGGAATGGCGACTTCTTCCTGCGCCTCCCGCAGCGCGGCGGCTATCAGCGAACTGTCGGTGTCGTCTACCGCTCCGCCGGGGAAGGCCACCTGACCGGCGTGTTTGCGTAGCATCAGCGAGCGCTGGGTGAGCAAAAGCCCCGGCTGAGGCCGCCGCACAATCGGCACCAGTACCGCCGCCTGACGTTTGTTGCTGACCGGCCCGCTGTCTGCCGGGCGTAGCAGTTGAAATCGGGCAAGGAAATCATTCAGCGTCAGGGACGAACCAGGCATGCATTAATTCTCCAGTAAGGGCAGGATACGATTAACTTTATCAAAAGTTTCCTGATATTCCGCCGCTTCGTTACTGTCGGCGACGATCCCGCCCCCGGCAGAACAGTATAATTTCCCGCCTTCGGCAGTCAGCGTGCGGATGGTGATGCTGGTATCCATCTTTTCGCAGAAGCTAATGTAGCCGATACTACCGCACCATGCGTTGCGACGCTGAGGCTCGAGCTCTTCAATAATTTCCATGGCCCGAACTTTGGGCGCACCGGTGATTGAACCGCCGGGGAAGGTGGCGCGCAATAGATCGCAGGCGCTAAGCGTCTCGGGCAGCGCGGCGGTAATGGTGCTCACCAGGTGATGTACCGCCGGGAAAGGTTCCACGACAAAAAGCTCCGGCACTTTGACGCTGCCCGGGACTGCGACGCGGCCGATATCGTTTCGCAGCAAATCAACAATCATCAGATTTTCAGCGCGATCTTTGGCTGAGTTAGCCAGGCGTTCGGCTTGCGCGGCGTCTGCCTGCGGATCGGCAAGGCGAGGCAGAGTGCCTTTAATCGGGCGAGTTTGGATTTGCTTGTCCTCAAGCAGTACAAACCGTTCCGGGGAATGGCTAAGAATACAGCTCTGCGGTAGCCGCAGAAAAGCGCTGAACGGCGCGCGGTTCGCCTGATTTAGCGTTTCGAAAGCCTGCCATTCATCCCCTTCAAAGCTGGCGCTGAATCGCTGAGCCAGGTTGACCTGGTAGCAATCCCCGCTTCTGAGATAAGCCTGGATCTGGCGGAATTTCTCACCGTATGTTTCCCGGGACATATTGGACTGCCATTGGCTGGTCAGCCGGAAAGGCTGAATCTCCTGCCGGGGGGAGAGTGCATTCAGCCAGGCCAGACGAGCCTCAATGTCTCCCCGGCAGACCAGCGTCAGGCGCTGCAGGTGATGGTCTGCAATTAACGCCCAGTCATAAATGCCGACGGCCATGTCCGGCGTGGTTAAATCCTGTTCAGCCGTCGCCGGGAGTTTTTCAAAGCGGCGGCCCAGATCGTAACTGAATAACCCAAGCGCACCGCCGCAGAATGGGATATCGGCATTGGGTGGGGTGGTCAGGTCAAAGCTGTCCAGCGTTTGCTGTAACAGCTCCAGCGGGCATTCGCCGTACCGCGATGAAAGGCCGTCGCGTTCAATAACGGTTTCCTGGCCACGGGTGACCAGCGTCGCAAGCGGGCTGGCGACCATAATATCGAAACGATTATGCGGGTGTTCGGCAAAGCCAGAATGAAGCAGCATGGCCCAGGGCTGAGCGGAAACAGCACGGAAATAGTGCTGAACGGCATCGGCCTGCCAGCTGAGTTCGCGAAAAGCGGGGGAGGTTGTAACATTCATCTTGGTAGCATCGTCAGGAGCAGAGTAAAATAGCGACTTCAGCACTGTAACAGGAGTTCAATATGATTTCAGGATTACCGGCGCTTAGCCACGAGCAGCAGCAGCAGGCCGTCGAGCGTATTCACGAACTGATGGCCGACGGCATGAGCAGCGGCGAAGCCATCGCCCTGGTTGCCAGTGAGATCCGTGCCTCGCATACCGGAGGTAACATCGTCGTACGCTTTGAAGATGAAGACGGCGAAGAAGAAGACCCGCAGGACTAGCCGGGCCTCAGCGACTTAGCGTTACACGGCGGCGATGATTTTGATTTCCACTTTGTAACGCGGGTTCATCAACTTAGCCTGTACGGTGCAGCGTACCGGCGCTTTACCCGCCACGACCCACTCATCCCACGCTTTATTCATCGCCGCAAAATCTTCGCCATCGGGCAGGAAAATCGTTGCATCAAGAATGCGGGTCTTATCGCTGCCGAGCTCGGCCAGCAGGGTGTCGATTTGCTGAAGGGTGTTTGCCGTCTGCTGATAAGCGTCGGCATCCAGGTTTTCTGGCACGCCGGTGTAGTACACGGTCTGGTTATGGATAACCGCATCAGACCAGCGGGCTTCAGGTTTAATACGCGCAATACTCATGGCAACTCCTTAACAACAAACGATATGTGCGGCACAGACTGCCACAATCCGCAGCCCGGTGCTACCGCCTGGCTGGATAAACCTCGCCGGGGCTGACATAATCACTGGCAATTTAACCAGGGGGTAACGTGACGGACGATTTTGCAGCAGACGGCCAACTGGCTAAGGTCATTCCCGGTTTCAAGCCGCGTGAGGCGCAGCGCGAAATGGCGGAGGCCGTAACCCGGGCGATTAAAGCCGGCGGTGAGCTGGTGGTAGAAGCCGGCACTGGTACAGGGAAAACTTACGCTTATCTTGCCCCCGCGCTGCGTTCTGGCAAAAAAGTCATTATTTCTACCGGCTCGAAAGCGCTGCAGGATCAGCTGTTTTCCCGCGATCTGCCGACGATATCGCGCGCGCTGAAATTTACCGGTCGCGTGGCGCTGCTGAAAGGGCGCTCTAACTACCTTTGTCTGGAAAGGCTGGAACAGCAGTCGCTGGCGGGCGGTGATTTGCCGGTGCAGGCGTTAAGCGACGTGATGCATTTGCGCGGCTGGGCCAGCGAAACCGTGGATGGCGATATCAGTACCTGTGGTACCGTCGCCGAAGACTCCACCGTCTGGCCGATGGTCACCAGTACCAACGACAACTGCCTGGGGCAGGACTGCCCGCAGTATAAGGACTGTTTCGTGGTCAAGGCGCGCAAAAAGGCGATGGACGCCGACGTGGTGGTAGTGAACCATCACTTGTACCTGGCCGACATGGTGGTGAAAGAGAGTGGCTTTGCGGAGTTGATTCCTGAGGCTGAGGTAACGATTTTCGATGAAGCTCATCAGATCCCGGATATCGCCAGCCAGTACTTTGGCCAGTCTATCTCCAGCCGACAGCTACTCGACCTCGCCAAAGACATTTCTATTGCCTATCGCACAGAAGTCCGTGATGCCCAACAGCTACAAAAAAGTGCCGACAGCCTGGCCCAGCGCACGCAGGATTTCCGCCTGCAAATAGGCGACCCTGGCTACCGGGGCAACTTACGCGAGCTGCTTGCGGACGCCAATATTCAGCGTTCTCTGCTGCTGCTCGATGACGCGCTGGAGCTGTGCTATGACGTGGCGAAGCTTTCTCTGGGGCGCTCAGCCCTGCTGGATGCCGCTTTTGAACGCGCGGTGATTTATCGCGGGCGAATCAAAAGGCTGAAAGAGATTAATCAGCCGGGCTACAGCTACTGGTATGAATGTAACGCCCGCCATTTCACGCTGGCCCTGACGCCGCTTTCCGTGGCCGACAAGTTTAAGGAAGTTATCCGGGAAAAAGCAGGATGCTGGGTCTTTACCTCGGCCACGCTTGCGGTGAATGACAAAATGAGTCATTTCACTGAACGGCTGGGCATCGACGACGCGGAAACGCTGCTGCTTGCCAGCCCGTTTGATTACGCCAAACAGGCGCTGCTGTGTGTGCCGAGGGGGCTGCCAACGCCCAATCAGCCCCACGCTGGCCGCCACCTGGCTAACCTGCTGCGTCCGCTTATCGAAGCCAACAACGGGCGCTGCTTTATGCTTTGTACCTCCCACGCCATGATGCGAGACCTGGCCGAGCAGTTCCGGGCCACCATGACGTTGCCCGTGCTGCTGCAGGGGGAGACCAGCAAGGGTCAATTGCTACAGCAGTTTGTTGAGGCCGGTAACGCCCTGCTGGTGGCAACCAGCAGTTTCTGGGAAGGCGTAGACGTGCGGGGCGACACGCTCTCCCTGGTCATCATCGACAAGTTGCCCTTTACCTCCCCGGACGATCCGTTGCTCAAGGCCCGAATGGAGGATTGCCGTATCCGCGGCGGCGACCCGTTTGACGAGGTGCAACTGCCCGACGCGGTGATTACCCTCAAGCAGGGCGTGGGTCGCCTGATACGAGATGTGGAAGACCGTGGGGTATTGGTTATCTGCGATAACCGTCTTGTCATGCGGCCATACGGCGCTGTTTTCCTCAACAGCCTGCCTCCTACGCCACGTACCAGGGATATAAATCGGGCAGTTGAGTTCCTCAATGCCTCAGGCGCGCAGTAATTTGTGCCAGGCTATGGTATGATGCGCGCCGTTTTTTGACCTTATCTCCGCCAGAGGTTGGCAAGCCCATGCGAATTTTAGCCATCGATACTGCAACAGAAGCCTGTTCTGTTGCCCTGCAAAACGACGCGGCGTCCTACGCCCATTTCGAGCTCTGCCCGCGTGAACACACGCAAAGAATTTTGCCGCTGGTCAAAGAGATCCTGAACCAGGGCGGGATTACTTTGTCTGATGTGAACGCACTTGCCTACGGGCGTGGGCCGGGCAGTTTTACCGGCGTGCGAATTGGGATTGGTATCGCGCAGGGGCTGGCGCTGGGCGCTGAGCTGCCGATGATTGGCGTTTCAACGCTGGCGACGATGGCTCAGGGGGCATGGCGCAGAACAGGGGCCACTCGCGTGCTCGCCGCAATAGATGCCCGCATGGGCGAAGTCTACTGGGCTGAGTATGTCCGTGATGAGCAGGGCGTATGGCACGGCGAAGAAAGCGAAGCCGTCCTCAAGCCTGAAGACGTTGCCGGGCGGTTGAAGCATCTGAGCGGCACCTGGGCTACAGTCGGAACAGGCTGGCAGGCATGGCCTGATATGGCGAAGGATAGCGGGCTTTCATTGCAGGACGGTGAAACCACGCTGCCTGAAGCTGAGGACATGCTTCCTCTGGCGCAGCAGGCGTTTCATGCCGGAAAAACTGTTGCCGTAGAACATGCTGAGCCGGTCTATCTGCGTAACGAAGTCACCTGGAAAAAGCTACCTGGCAGAGAGTAAGACCCACCCCGCCATACGGCGTGGGAGGTTAAGGAGATGAGGTATGGCTGTTTATAATGTCAAAAAATGCAGCTGGCTGCTGGCCGCCGCTGCGGCGCTGGTACTGAGCGGCTGCGTGAGCGTACCGGATGCCATCAAAGGGACTTCCGATACCCCGCAGCAGGACCTGGCGGTGGTGATGAATGCGCCGCAGCTCTACGTTGGGCAGGAAGCGCGCTTTGGTGGGCGAGTGGTGAATGTGGACAACCTGCAGGGCAAAACGCGTCTTGAGATTGCCACTGTTAGCCTCGATGAGGGGGCTCGACCGGCGCTGAATGAGCCTTCACATGGGCGTATTTATGCTGACGTGAATGGTTTCCTTGATCCGGTGGATTTCCGTAATCAACTGGTCACGGTCGTTGGGCCAATCACCGGCACAGCAGAAGGCAAGATTGGCCAGACGCCGTATAAATTCATGACCATGCAGGCGACGGGATACAAGCGCTGGAACGTGGTTCAGCAGGTCGTCATGCCGCCGCAGCCAATCGATCCGTGGTTCTGGGGCGGGCCTTACCCGTATCGCCACCATTACGATATGTGGGGCGGCTGGTACAATCCGGGGCCTGCACAGGTGCAAACCGTTGTAACCGAATAATCTGTTGTTTTTAAAATATTTTCAAACAGCGGCCTGGCCGCTGTTTGTTTTTATCCAGGACGGATGAAAAAATTTAGTGATGTGCTTCGCAACCTTTAATCAGGCTAATTAATAAACTGGTACGCTGAGTTAATATTATGTTAACGAAATGTATTCCCTGGGGTTGTGATGACGACAAATAATAATTTCAGAGGTGGATCCTTGAATAAGGTTTGGCTTAACCGCTACCCGGCCGACGTTGCGGCTGAAATAAATCCCGACCGCTATCAATCCCTGGTTGATATGTTTGAGCAGGCCGTCACTCGCTACGCCGATAAGCCTGCGTTTATCAACATGGGGGAGGTGATGACCTTCCGCAAGCTGGAAGAGCGCAGCCGGGCATTTGCCGCCTACCTTCAGCAGGGGCTGGGCCTGAAAAAAGGCGACCGCGTGGCGCTGATGATGCCAAACCTGCTGCAGTATCCTGTCGCGCTGTTCGGCATCCTGCGCGCCGGCATGGTGGTGGTTAACGTAAACCCGCTCTATACGCCACGAGAGCTGGAGCACCAGTTGAACGACAGCGGCGCCAGCGCGATTGTCATCGTGTCAAACTTTGCCCATACGCTGGAGAAAGTGGTCGAAAAAACGCAGGTGAAACATGTGATCCTGACTCGCCTGGGCGATCAGATCTCCGGGGCCAAAGGCACGCTGGTCAACTTCGTCGTGAAGTACATCAAGCGCCTGGTGCCGAAATACCATTTGCCGCACGCCATCTCTTTCCGCCGGGCGCTGCAAAGCGGTTACCGCATGCAGTACATCAAGCCTGAAATTCTTAATGAAGACTTAGCCTTCCTGCAGTACACCGGGGGGACAACCGGCGTAGCCAAAGGTGCCATGCTGACGCACCGTAACATGCTGGCCAACCTTGAGCAGGTCAGAGCGGCATACAGCCCGCTACTGCATGAGGGTAAAGAGTTGGTTGTAACCCCGCTGCCGCTCTACCACATTTTTGCCCTGACCATTAACTGCCTGCTGTTTATCGACATTGGTGGCCAGAACCTGCTGATTACCAACCCGCGTGATATTCCTGGTCTGGTTAAAGAGTTGGCGAAATATCCTTTCACCGCCATGACCGCCGTGAACACGCTGTTTAACGCTTTGCTGAACAACAAAGAGTTCCAGCAGCTGGATTTCTCGAGCTTGCACCTCTCCGCGGGCGGCGGTATGCCAGTTCAGCACGCCGTTGCTGAACGTTGGGAAAAACTCACCGGGCGCTTCCTGCTTGAAGGCTACGGCCTGACGGAATGTGCGCCGCTGGTCAGCGCCAACCCGCATGATATAGATTACCACAGCGGATCTATTGGCCTGCCGGTACCCTCTACCGATGTAAAACTGATAGATGATGCCGGCAATGAGGTTCCGCCGGGCGAACCGGGTGAGCTTTGCGTTAAAGGCCCACAGGTAATGCTGGGCTACTGGCAGCGTCCGAAAGAGACCGATGAAATTCTGCAAGATGGCTGGCTGCGCACCGGAGATATTGCGGTGATGAACGACGAAGGTTTTATGAACATCGTTGACCGCAAAAAAGACATGATCCTCGTTTCCGGATTTAACGTTTATCCCAACGAAATTGAAGACGTGGTGATGCAGAATGAAGGCGTGCTCGAAGTTGCTGCCGTCGGCGTACCTGCCGGCGTGAGCGGGGAGCAGGTGAAAATCTTTGTGGTGAAAAAAGATCCTGCGCTGACGGAAGAGGCGCTTATCGCCTTCTGTCGCCGTCAATTAACCGGCTACAAAGTGCCGAAACTGATTGAATTCCGCACTGAACTGCCAAAATCGAACGTCGGGAAAATTTTACGACGAGAACTGCGTGACGAAGCGGGCAAGACAGGCAACAATAGCGCCTGAGCTCCAAGTCACTCGTCCTGATGCCGGTTCGCCGGCATTTTTTATGGGCGCAACCTAAGAGAACTGAATTTGACTTACCAGATGATTACTACCGATGAAGGGCTGGCCGCCGTTTGCCAGGCTGCTCGTCAGTTCCCCGCCCTGGCGCTGGACACCGAATTTGTTCGCACCCGTACCTACTACCCGCAGCTGGGGCTGATCCAGCTTTATGACGGCCAGCAGGTTTCGCTGATAGATCCCTTAACTATCAGCGACTGGTCGCCGTTCAAAGCGCTGCTGCAGGATCCTGACACCATCAAGTATCTGCACGCGGGCAGCGAAGATCTCGAAGTCTTCCTGAATGCCTTTGGCATGCTGCCCGATCCATTTATCGATACCCAGATTCTGGCTTCGTTTACCGGCCGCCCGCTGTCCTGCGGCTTTGCCACCATCGTTGAGTCCTACACCGGTATTGCGCTGGATAAAAGTGAATCGCGCACCGACTGGCTGGCGCGTCCGCTCACCGAGCGGCAGTGCGAATATGCGGCGGCAGACGTGCTTTATTTGCTGCCTATCGCGGAAAAACTGATGGCCGAAACGAAAGCTGCGGGCTGGATCAATGCGGCTCTCGATGAGTGCCACCTGATGTGTTCCCGCCGTCGCGATCAGCTTGATCCGGAAGAGGCCTGGCGCGAAATAGGCAATGCCTGGCAGCTTCGTACCCGGCAACTGGCCTGCCTCAAGAAGCTGGCGGCCTGGCGCTTGCGCAAAGCCCGCGAGCGCGACATGGCGGTGAATTTTGTCGTCCGTGAAGAAAACCTGTGGCAGGTGGCGAGATATATGCCTGGCTCTCTCGGGGAACTGGATTCGCTTGGTCTGAGCGGCAGCGAAATTCGCTTCCACGGTAAAACGCTTATTGCTCTGGTTGCTGAGGCGCAGGCGCTGCCTGAAAGCGAGCTGCCCCAGCCGCTGCAAAATCTGGTGGATATGCCGGGTTACCGTAAAGTGTTTAAGGCAATTAAAGCGCTGGTGCAGGAGGTGAGTGAGGCCCAGGGGCTGAGTGCCGAATTATTAGCCTCCCGTCGTCAAATCAATCAGCTGTTAAACTGGCACTGGAAATTGAAGCCACAAAACGTGATGCCGGAATTAATTAGCGGCTGGCGGGCAGAATTAATGGCAGAAGCGTTAACGAAATTACTGGCGGAATACTGATTGCTTATATGACCTGGGAATAATTACAGTATTATTCTCAGGTTGAAATATATTAGCGGACTGCAACGAGAAAGATCTTAATAAACGTTAAGTGACTGCGTAAAAATAAAGCCCCCTGTAAATGCAGGGGGCTTTTTATTCAGGCCGACTTACTGGCTTCTTCCGCTTCCGGGAGCGTGACGTTCAGCTCCAGAATTGAAATATCCCCATCCCGCTGTTCCAACTGGACGCTGACCATTTCCGGGTCGATTTGCACGTACTTGCAAATCACGTCGAGAATGTCCTTACGCAGCTGTGGCAGGTAATGCGGTTCCGCATCGCTACGGCGACGCTCAGCAACAATAATCTGTAAACGCTCTTTCGCGATGTTGGCGGTGTTCTTTTTTCGTGACAGAAAAAAGTCGAGTAATGCCATAACTTATCCTCCGAACAGGCGTTTCAGGAAACCCTTCTTCTCTTCTTCAATGAAGCGGAAAGGGCGTTCTTCGCCGAGCAAGCGTTCCACGGTATCGGCGTAGGCTTTGCCTGCATCCGATTCACCGTCAAGAATCACCGGCTCGCCCTGGTTGGACGCACGCAGCACTGACTGGTCTTCCGGGATAACGCCAACCAGCGGAATGCGCAGAATTTCGAGCACGTCTTCCATGCTCAGCATATCGCCTTTATTGACGCGACCTGGGTTGTAGCGGGTCAGCAATAAATGCTCTTTAATCGGATCTTCACCGTTCTCAGCGCGGCGGGATTTGGACGACAGAATGCCGAGGATCCTGTCTGAGTCACGCACCGAAGAGACTTCCGGGTTGGTGGTAATCACCGCTTCATCTGCAAAGTACAGCGCCATCAGCGCGCCGGTTTCGATACCTGCCGGGGAATCACAAACGATAAACTCGAAGTCCATGTTTTTCAGATCTTCCAGCACTTTGGCCACGCCTTCGCGGGTCAGGGCGTCTTTATCGCGGGTTTGTGAAGCAGGCAGGATATAGAGCTGTTCAGTGCGTTTATCACGGATAAGCGCCTGATTCAGCGTGGCATCGCCCTGAATAACGTTAACGAAATCGTACACAACGCGGCGCTCGCAGCCCATGATCAGGTCAAGGTTACGCAGGCCAATGTCGAAATCAATAACGACGGTTTTTCTTCCCTTTTGGGCCAGACCCGTGGCGATGGCCGCGCTGGACGTGGTCTTACCAACGCCCCCTTTACCCGATGTAACAACAATAATGCGTGCCATAAAGGATTTCCTTGTTAAAAGGGCTTAATTCAAAGATTGAACGGAGAGCGCACCACTCGCCAGATTGAGGCGAGCCGCTTTTCCATAATAATCGGCTGGGATCTGCTCACTCAGCCAGTACTCGCCCGCAATAGAAACAAGCTCTGCTACCAGGTTAGTACAAAATATTTGTGCATCACGATCGCCACTTGCACCAGCCAGCGCACGACCACGCATCATGCCGTAAATATGAATATTACCATCTGCTATAAGTTCTGCACCGGCGCTGACGTGATTGGTCACAATCAAGTCACAGTTTGGCGCATAAATGCGCTGGCCGGAACGGACCGGGGCATCAATTAAACGCGTTTTTGTGACCGGTGTAACATCCGGCGCGGCGACCACAACGGGCTCTGCAGGTGCAGCTTTCGGCGTTCTTGCGGCCTTTTCTTTTCCTTCGGTCAGCAAGGGCAGGCCAGCGCGCTCAATCTCAGCCTTTAGGGCCTCATCTTTACAGCCGCTGATACCCACAACGCGCAGACCAGTTGCGGTGACGGCCTGTTGTACTTTCTTCCAGTTGGCGGAACCATCGAGACTGGCGACGTTAACGACCACCGGGGCATTCTTTAAGAATGCGGGAGCCTGGGCGATTTTATCTTCCAGAGCCTGGCGAATAACCTCAGGTTGTGCATCATGCAAATGAACCACAGATAAGGTAAAACTGCTGCCCTTTAACTCGATTGGCGTGTTTGACATCCTGACCTTACTCAATTCAGTTTCAATCCCCACAATTGTGGGACGATATTCCGAAGTACATCAGGCATGTTATAGTCCAGCTTATATTCAGGCAAGCCACTCGCTGGCGAAAATAGAGTAAAAAAAATGTTTTGTGTGATCTACAGAAGTACTAAACGTGACCAGACATATCTTTATGTCGAAAAAAAAGACGATTTCTCTCGCGTGCCGGAAGAGCTGATGAAAGGCTTTGGTAAACCGGTACTGTCGATGCTGTTGCCGCTGGACGGCAGTAAAAAACTGGCTAATGCCGATTTGGATAAAGTGAAACAGGCGCTGGAAAATGAGGGTTATTATTTACAGATCCCACCGCCAGTAGAAAGCTTGCTCACCATGCACCTGGAAAAGAGTCCTAAAAAATAATTTTCGGACTGAAGGCCAATCTTTTCCAGGTATTCAGCCTGAAAATGTGTAAAACACATTATTGCGGAAAAGACGATGAAAAATGCAGCCCTGCGTTATACCTTCAGCGCCTTAATTCTCGCCAACGGGGCCGGTTATCTCAGCCCCGCAGAGGCGGCCTCTGCCGCCTCAGTGCCTCAAGCCACAACGCTCGCTGAACAAGGGCGAGACCCGGCTGAATTCCCGGCTTACGTCGAAAAATTAAAGCAACAAGCCAGAGTGCAGGGCATCAGCAATGCAACGCTGACAAAAGCTTTTGCCAATATTCATTTTGTTGATCGGGTCATTCAATCCGACCGCAATCAACTGGAAAAGAAAATAACGCTTGATGACTATTTAAACCGCGTTATCACCCCCGCAAAAATAAAACAGGCGCGTAGCCTGGCGAAGCTTCATCAGGCTGAGCTGGAAAAAGTCAGTGCGAATACGGGGGTTCAAAGCCGCTATATCGTCGCCCTCTGGGCAATGGAAAGTCACTTCGGCAAGCTTCAGGGTAAAGAAGACGTCATTTCTGCTTTGGCGACGCTCGCTTTTGAGGGCCGCCGCGAAGCATTTTTTACCAATGAACTCATCGCCGCGCTGAAAATCATCCAGCGGGGTAATGCCAGCGCGGCGCAGATGAAGGGCTCGTGGGCCGGGGCGATGGGGCAAAACCAGTTTATGCCGAGTTCGCTGCTGCGTTACGGCAAAGACGGTGACGGAGACGGTAAAATTGATATCTGGAATAACACCCGAGACGTTTTTGCTTCCACGGCAAACTACCTGGCGGTAGAGGGCTGGCAGCGTGGCGGGGCGTGGGGCTATGAGGTGAAACTGCCGGCAGGCTTTAATACCGCACTGCTGGGCACCAGTCCGGGGCAGGGCAAGCCTGTGGCCCGGTGGAAAAAACTAGGGATAACGCTGCCGGGAGGAACCCATCTCCCTGCCTCCTCAAAAACGGCCTGGCTGGTGAAGCCAGACGATGGTCTGGATCGTTCGTTCCTCGTCTACAACAACTTCCGTACCCTTATGCACTGGAACCGCTCTTACTATTTTGCCATTAGCATTGGTAAAATGGCGGATGCCATTGCCCAATAAGGCACGCTTAGAAACACTTCCCCGGTATTCAGCGGGGATTTTTTTATCTAGTATCAAAGGCAGTTAACACAAACGACACAGAGGAAAGGCATGTATCAACATCATAACTGGCAGGGTGCGCTGCTGGATTTTCCGGTAAACAAGGTAGTCTGTGTTGGCAGCAACTATGCCAAACATATTAAAGAGATGGGCAGTGCCACGCCGGACGAGCCGGTGGTGTTTATCAAGCCTGAAAGCGCGCTGTGTGATATTCGTCAGCCGCTGGCATTGCCGCAGGAATTTGGCTCCGTACACCATGAAGTGGAGCTGGCGATTTTGATTGGCTCAACCCTCAAGCAGGCAAGCGAAGCCCACGTCCAGAAAGCTATTGCCGGCTATGGCGTTGCGCTGGACCTCACGCTGCGCGATCTGCAGGCCAAACTGAAAAAAGCTGGCCAGCCGTGGGAAAAAGCGAAGGGGTTTGATAACTCTTGCCCAATCTCCGGGTTTATCCCTGCGGCGCAGTTTACTCACGATCCGCAAAATACTCCGCTTGAGCTGAAGATCAACGGTGCAATCAGGCAGCAGGGTAATACTGAAGACATGATTCACAAGATAGTGCCGCTGATTGCTTACATGAGCAAATTCTTCACCCTGCGCGCGGGGGATGTGATCCTGACGGGGACTCCTGAAGGCGTAGGCCCGCTGCTTAGCGGCGATGAGCTGGAAGTGAGCTTTGCCGGCCATAGTCTGACGACGCGCGTTTTATAAACAATTTGCCGCTTCAGGGCGGCAAAACTTGCATCCGGGTGTCAGACTGTTTATAAGGTGCAGCTTAATTTTTAAATGCAGGAACCGCTATGACACCCACTCCTTTTTGGCAAAGTAAAACTCTCGACGAAATGAGCGACGCCGAGTGGGAATCTCTGTGCGACGGCTGCGGCCAGTGCTGTCTGCATAAGCTGATGGACGAAGATACCGACGAGATTTACTTCACCAACGTCGCGTGTAAGCAGCTCAATATCAAAACCTGTCAGTGCAAGAACTACGCCCGCCGTTTCGAATACGAGCCGGACTGCATTAAACTCACCCGCGACAATCTGCCGACCTTTGAATGGCTGCCGCACACCTGCGCTTATCGTCTGCTGGCCGAAGGCAAACCGTTGCCGGAATGGCACCCGCTGATTACCGGCTCAAAAGCCGCCATGCACGGCGAGCGCATTTCAGTGCGCCATATCGCGGTGAAAGAGTCCGAGGTACGCGACTGGCAGGATCACATCCTCAACAAGCCCGAGTGGGCGGATTAACTTAACGACCCCGTCAGGCCTGTCAGTTTTTTTGCCAAATGGTCAAATCGCTGCTGGTGGCTGAGACGATAAATTCCCCGTTCCAGGAATAGCCGGCGCTATGAAAATAGTCGGTGGTGAGTTTGTAGCAGTTTTGCCTGAATTTATCGTACAGAACATCCCGTCCCACTGCGTTCCAAAAGAGTGTTTCCTCAGGCCAGCCAGGCGCCACGCGGGTCAATGTTTCACCGCGGTGATTGCATAATGGTAACCCACCGCCACATTGACCCGAGATGGTAACTGTCTCATCTATTAGCGGCCCGATACCTTTGCATGTTAGAAGAATGGGGTCGTACCATTCACCGTAAGCTTCTGTGTCTCTGGCAATTTTTTCGCCATTTCTGCAATCAATGACACCTCTGCCCGAAGATGAAATGACCAGCAACAGATGCGGATATTGCCGTGAAAAGCCAATCTCCGATAGGCCACCGATAGCGATACTGTGGCTGGTGAACAGTTCTGGAGGATAAGCAGGGATTTGGCTAAGTTCAGCCGCAAGGGGATGTTCAGTTTTCCTTTTATGCCACCAAAACATACTCTCCTCCCGGAGATCGTGTCCAGGGTTTGCATGATATTCAACTATTAGAATTTTATGAACCAATAAGAACGTTAATTCTGGGCATGACTGTAGAGTGGGCAATCCTTGACGGGCAATACTTCACTTTTCAGAGGAGGAAAAATGAAAAAACTAGCAACTATCATGGGCATATTGCTGCTCAGCGGCTGTGCGACAGCAGAGCGTGAGGCGCCGAAGCCCCCGCACAGCGTGGGCATGGCGAACCCGGCTTCGGTCTACTGTCAGGCAAAAGGTGGGAAATCTGTGATTGTGAAAACGCCTCAGGGCGAAAGAAGTGATTGTTTGCTGCCTGGGGGAGAACGAATCGACGAATGGACGCTGTACCGGCGCGATCATTCCTGAAAAAAATAACCCACCGAGAGGTGGGTTATTTGTCTACGGAGCTCGCTAACTTAGCGGCCAAACAGGTCGCGACGCTTAGGCTTGAAGAACTGAGCAATCAGCACCAACACCGCAAGGATCAGGAACACGACGAAGATGCCGAGCAGCCACTGCACCATATCCAGCGACAGGAACTCCCACTGGCGAACAGAGCAATCGCCGCTGGCGACAAAGACCTGCGGCAGCCATTTGTCCAGCGGCAGCCAGGTCGGGAAGCGAGCGAAGAAGTCACAGGTCACAAACGGGGAGGGGTGAAGCTGCAGCATGGTGTGTTCCCATGCCAGCTGAACGCCTTTCCCTGCGCTGTAGAGCCAGATGGCCAGTGCACCGTAACGCAGCGGGCTTTTAGGCGCTATCGCGCCCACCAAACCAGCGCCCATCACGCCAAAGAGCGCACAACGCTCATAGATACACATCACACAAGGTTTCAGCCCCATAACGTGCTGGAACCACAATGCCACCATCTCAAGCGCAAAGGCCGTAAAGGCTAAAAGCAGCCATGCGGTGCGCCCAAGAGAGCATTGGTTTAAATATCGCAACATAATCAGTTTCCCTGCAGCATGCGTAGAATCGGCAGTGTAAACCAATTCCCTTTCAGCGCCAGTAGCGCAGATGAAAATAACGCAGTAATCGGATGTTTATAAGGAAAAAATTTGTAACGGGAAGCGGACTTCCCGTCAAATTGCCTTAGTGTGGTGCAAGCAGCGTTTCAGGCGTGGCGAGCCAGCCGCTGTCCAACATCCATTGCGTGGCTGGCGTCAGGGTATATTCCACGCACAGAAGGCCCACAAGGGTCAGAACCAGCGTGTAGGGCAGCGCCATCACAACCATGCGGCCGTAGGAGAGGCGAATCAGCGGCGCCAGCGCAGACGTCAGCAGGAACAGGAACGCCGCCTGACCGTTGGGCGTTGCCACCGAGGGCAGGTTAGTGCCGGTATTGATAGCCACCGCGAGCAGTTCGAACTGCTGCATATTGATGGCGCCATTCTGCAGCGCAGTTTTTGCCTCGTTGATATAAACGGTGCCAACAAAAACGTTGTCGGAGATAGAAGACAGCAGACCGTTAAAAATGTAAAACAGCGACAGCTGGGCGTGCGGGGATGCATCGAGCACGTACTGAATAATCGGGCTGAACAGATGCTGGTCGATGATAACCGCCACGATAGTGAAGAATACGGTCAGCAATGCGGTAAACGGCAGCGCTTCGGTAAAGGCTTTACCGATGGCGTGTTCGTCGGTGACGCCGCAAAGCGATGTCGCCAGAATAATCACCGACAGGCCAATCAGGCCGACTTCTGCCAGATGCAACGCCAGAGCGATAATCAGCCAGACGCCAATCAGCGCCTGAATCAGCAGTTTCATCTGGTCCTGCTTCGTTCGCTTCTTCGCGCTTTGGGCATCAAAGTCATACAGGATCCCGCGCACTTTTTCCGGCAGCGTTTGCCCGTAGCCGAACACTTTAAAACGCTCCAGCAGAACGCAGGTGAGCAGGCCACAAATCAGCACCGGTATGGTCACCGGCATCATGCGCAGGAAGAAATCACTGAAGTGCCAGCCGGCGTTTTTAGCAATGATCAGGTTCTGCGGCTCCCCAACCATGGTCATTACGCCGCCCAGCGCGGTGCCAACCCCGGCGTGCATCATCAGGCTGCGCAGGAAAGCGCGGAATTGCTCAAGAACCTCGCGGCTGTCAGACCGAATATGGCTGTCGTCCTGAACGCTGCTGTCATCCTGAGCTTCCGACGCCACGCGGTGGTAAATGCTGTAGAAGCCCACGGCTACGCTAATGACAACGGCCACGACGGTTAAAGCATCAAGGAATGCGGAAAGAAACGCGGCAGCAACGCAGAAGGCCAGCGACAGCGCAATTTTGGACCGGATCCCTAACAGCAGGCGGGTGAATAGCAGTAACAGGAGCTGCTTCATAAAATAAATCCCTGCCACCATAAACATCAGCAGCAGCAGGACTTCAAGATTTGAAGCCACTTCAGCCCGAACGTGTTCGGGGCTGGTCATGCCGACCAGCACGGCTTCAATGGCCAGCAGGCCGCCCGGCAGTAGCGGGTAGCACTTTAGCGCCATCGCCAGGGCAAAGATAAACTCCACAACCAGCATCCAGCCCGCGATAAACGGGCTGACAAACCAAAAGACCAGCGGATTAACCACTAAAAAGAGAAGCAGCGTCAGCTTGTACCAGTCAGGTGATTGGCCCAGAAAGTTGCGGTACAGCGCCCGCCCAAAGGACATTTCCATCGTATAGTTACCATTATCCGTTGTATTATGTTGATGTTTAGAAAGATAACGCTTCAGGGTACTCGTTTCAGGCTCACGCGATCAAGCCGAAGGAAATCCTGAGTTAAGGCATTTATCGTCAAAATTCAACGCCGATCCCGCATTTGCGCGTCGCCCCCGCTATCTGGCGCGCATGGCATCTGGTATGATGAGTCCAATTTGCAAAACCTGAGTAATGGAAATCTTACTATGGTCATTAAGGCGCAGAGCCCAGCGGGTTTCGCGGAAGAGTATATTATAGAAAGTATCTGGAACAGTCGTTTTCCGCCGGGTTCTATCCTGCCCGCGGAGCGTGAACTTTCAGAACTGATTGGCGTAACGCGAACCACCTTACGTGAAGTGCTTCAGCGTCTTGCGCGTGACGGCTGGCTGACGATTCAGCACGGGAAGCCAACTCGGGTGAACAATTTCTGGGAAACCTCGGGCTTAAACATTCTGGAAACGCTGGCGCGTCTCGATCACGACAGCGTGCCGCAGCTGATAGATAACCTGCTTTCGGTGCGAACCAATATCTCAACGATATTTATCCGCACGGCGATTCGTCAGTATCCGGAGAAAGCGCAGGAAGTGTTGGCCACCGCCAACAAGGTTGAAGACCACGCGGACGCCTTTGCCGAGCTGGACTACAACATTTTCCGCGGCCTGGCGTTTGCCTCCGGTAACCCAATTTATGGGCTTATCCTGAACGGGATGAAAGGGCTGTACACCCGCATCGGGCGTCACTACTTCTCCAACCCCGAAGCCCGCAGCCTGGCGCTGGGTTTCTATCACCGTCTGGCGGATATTTGCCAGCAGGGATTGTACGATCAGGTCTTTGATACCGTGCGCAACTACGGCCGTGAGAGCGGCGAGATTTGGCACCGGATGCAGAAAAACCTGCCTGGCGATTTGGCGATGCATAGCCGCTAAGCCAGAATAAAAAAACGCTTCCTTCTGGAAGCGTTTTTTTTGGCACTTACAGCGGGTTTCGCTGCGGACAACGCTCCAGCAGTTCCACGCTGCCATCCGCGTTTTGCTGCTCCAGCACAACGTCAAACCCCCACAAGCGGTGCACATGCTTGAGCACTTCCCGGCGGCCCTTATCCAGCGGAGCACGGTTGTGTGGGATATAGCGTAAGGTCAGCGAGCGGTCGCCGCGCAAATCCACATCCCAGACCTGAATGTTCGGTTCGAGATTACTCAGGTTGTACTGGGCCGACAGCTGAGAACGGATTTCCCGGTAACCCTCTTCATTATGGATGGCCGAAATTTCCAGATAATTGTTGCGGTCGTCGTCCAGCACGGTGAACAGGCGGAAGTCTCGCATCAGCTTAGGCGACAGGAACTGGCTGATAAAGCTTTCGTCCTTGAAGTCTCGCATGGCGAAATGCAGCGTCTCCAGCCAGTCTTTGCCGGCAATATCCGGGAACCAGTAGCGGTCTTCTTCGGTTGGCGACTGGCAAATACGTTTGATGTCCTGGAACATGGCGAACCCCAGCGCGTAGGGGTTAATGCCGTTGTACCACGGGCTGTTATAGGGCGGCTGAAACACCACGTTGGTATGGCTGTGTAAAAACTCCAGCATAAAACGATCGCTGACTTTCCCCTCGTCATACAGGTGGTTCAGAATGGTGTAGTGCCAGAAGGTGGCCCAGCCCTCGTTCATGACCTGAGTCTGCTTCTGCGGATAAAAATACTGGCTGACCTTGCGCACTATGCGCAGCACTTCACGCTGCCACGGCTCCAGCAGAGGCGCATTCTTCTCCATAAAATACAGCAGATTCTCCTGCGGCTCTGAAGGGAAGCGGTGGGCGGATTCTGCCGTTTTTTCCTCTTCTTTACGCGGCAGCGTGCGCCAGAGCGTGTTCACCTGGCTTTGCAGATACTCCTCACGGCTTTTCTGGCGCGCCTTTTCCTCCTGCAGGGATATTTTCTGCGGGCGTTTGTAGCGGTCTACGCCATAGTTCATCAGCGCGTGGCAAGAGTCCAGCAGGCGCTCCACCTCATCCACGCCGTAGCGTTCTTCACACTGCGTGATGTAGTTTTTGGCGAAAATCAGATAGTCGATTATCGAGCTGGCATCCGTCCAGCTGCGGAACAGGTAGTTGTTTTTAAAGAAAGAGTTGTGCCCGTAACAGGCATGCGCAATCACCAGGGCTTGCATGGTGATGGTGTTCTCTTCCATCAAATAGGCAATGCAGGGGTTAGAGTTGATGACAATTTCATACGCCAGCCCTTGCTGTCCGTGCTTGTACAGGCGCTCTGTTTCGATGAATTTTTTGCCAAAAGACCAGTGCGGATAGTTAATCGGCATCCCGACGCTGGAATACGCGTCCATCATCTGTTCGGAGGTGATGACCTCTATCTGGTGGGGATAGGTGTCCAGACGGTAAAGCTTTGCTACCCGGTCAATCTCGGCCAGGTAGATGTCCAGTAGCTCGAACGTCCAGTCGGGGCCGTCACTCAGACGGATGGGATCCTTTGTGGCGAAATCAGTTACGGTAGCCATCAGCGCGCCCTCATTGTTTTCGACTTTCTCTGGATGGAAAGCCTCACTCTCAAGAATAGACAACTCCTGAAAGATAGCGCCCACAAGTAAAATTTTTTCTTCGCGATTTATTGATCCCAATACCGGGGTTTTAGCTCGTCAGGCAGCATTTTATTTTGACGAAAATGTTTTCCCGTACAGGAGATGCTAATTATCTCGCTCCAGCCCTGGCGGGCAACTCTGTGAGTTTAGTCACCATAATAAAGCCATATGTTGAATAACATATTCAACTGAGTTATCAATATGTAATCAGAAGATTATTCTTTTAGCTAATTGCGGAGCAGATATGCGTGTTGTGGTACTGGGAAGTGGTGTCGTCGGCGTGGCGAGCGCCTGGTATTTACGTCAGGCCGGGCATGAAGTCACCGTCATCGATCGCGAATCAGGGCCGGCGCAAGAGACCAGCGCGGCTAATGCCGGGCAAATCTCTCCGGGCTACGCCGCCCCCTGGGCAGCTCCGGGCGTCCCGTTAAAAGCCATTAAGTGGATGTTCCAGCGCCACGCACCTTTGGCCATCAGTCTCGACGGAACCCAGTTCCAGCTGAAGTGGATGTGGCAGATGCTGCGCAACTGCGATACCCGCCATTACATGGAAAACAAAGGCCGCATGGTACGCCTGGCAGAGTACAGCCGCGATTGCCTGAAAGAGCTGCGCCATTCCACCGGCATCCAGTACGAAGGGCGTCAGGGTGGCACGCTGCAGCTGTTCCGCACCGAGCAGCAGTATGAAAGCGCGGCCAAAGACATCGCCGTCCTGAAAGATGCCGGCGTGCCGTATGAACTTCTGGAAGCCAGCCAGCTCAATCGCGTTGAACCTGCGCTGGCGGACGTTGCCCACAAGCTGACCGGTGGCCTGCGCTTACCAAACGATGAAACCGGTGACTGCCAGCTGTTTACCCAAAACCTGGCGCGAATGGCGGCGGAAGCGGGCGTTGAGTTTCGCTTCAATACGCCGGTCGACCGGCTGCTGTACGAAAACCAGCAAATCAGCGGCGTGCAGTGCGGCCAGGAAGTGGTCAAGGGGGATGCCTACGTGGTGGCTTTCGGCTCCTATTCGACCGGTCTGCTTAAGGGCATCGCCGATATTCCTGTCTATCCTTTAAAAGGTTACTCGCTGACAATTCCTATTGCCGACGAGCAGGGCGCCCCGGTTTCAACCATCCTGGATGAGACCTACAAGATTGCCATTACCCGTTTTGACAACCGCATCCGCGTGGGGGGAATGGCGGAAATCGTGGGCTTCAACACTAAACTGCTGCAGCCGCGTCGCGAAACGCTGGAAATGGTCGTCCGGGATCTCTACCCGCGCGGCGGGCACGTAGAACAGGCAACCTTCTGGACCGGGCTACGTCCGATGACGCCGGACGGGACGCCAATTGTAGGGCGCACGCCGTTCAAGAATCTTTGGCTTAATACCGGACACGGCACGCTGGGCTGGACAATGGCATGTGGTTCGGGCCAGATGCTGAGCGACCTGATTTCCGGGCGCACCCCGGCTATCCCATGTGAGGATTTAGGTATTGCTCGCTATGCGCCAGGCTTTACGCCGTTGAGCGCCCGCCACCTTCATGGCGCACATAACTAAAAGGAGCCGTCATGTCCCGTCCTGTGGTCGCGACGCTGGATCTCAGCGCGCTGCGCAATAATCTTGAGGTGGTGCGCAGAGCCGCCCCGCATTCACGCGTCTGGTCAGTTGTTAAGGCCAATGCTTACGGCCACGGCCTCGACCGCGTCTGGTCGGCGTTAGGTGCGACCGATGGTTTTGCCATGCTGAACCTTGAAGAGGCCATTTTGCTGCGCGAGCGCGGCTGGAAAGGGCCGATTCTGATGCTGGAAGGGTTCTTCCATGCTGATGAGCTGGCGCTGTTCGACAAATATCGCCTGACCACCAGCCTGCACAGCAACTGGCAGGTGAAGGCGATAGCCAACGCCAGGCTGAGCGCCCCGCTGGATGTTTATCTCAAAATTAACAGCGGGATGAATCGTCTCGGGTTTACGCCCGATCGCGTGCACGGCATCTGGCAAAAACTTCGTTCTATCTCGAATGTGGGTGAACTGACGCTGATGGCGCATTTTGCCGATGCCGAGCAGCCAGAAGGCATTGTTGAACCGATGAAGCGTATTGCGCAGGCGGCGGAGGGGATTGATGCTCCTCGCTCACTGTCAAACTCGGCGGCCACGCTGTGGCACCCGGAAGCGCACTTTGACTGGGTTCGCCCGGGGATCATCCTGTACGGTGCTTCTCCGAGTGGGCAATGGCAGGACGTGGCCACCAGCGGCCTTCAGCCGGTAATGACGCTAAGCAGCGAAATTATCGGGATTCAGAACCTGAAAGCAGGCGATACCGTGGGCTACGGCAGTCGCTACACCGCCAGCGGCGAGCAGAGAATCGGGATTGTAGCCGGCGGCTATGCGGACGGTTATCCACGCATTGCGCCAGACGGTACGCCTGTCATGGTAGATGGTGTCATGACCCGCGTGGTAGGCAAAGTGTCGATGGATATGATTAGCGTAGACCTGACGCCTTGCCCGCAGGCTGGTATCGGCAGCCCGGTTGAGCTGTGGGGCAAAAACGTCAAAATTGACGATGTCGCCAGCGCCGCCGGCACGGTTGGTTATGAACTGATGTGTGCGCTAGCGCCGCGAGTGCCGGTGGTGGTGAGCTAATGCGCCTGTTTCTCTCGAGAAGTTGTTTCGTCGTCACGCATACAGCCCTGTTTTATATATCACCCCCGCGCCGGTAAACGACTCGGGGGAGTCACCGTCACTCCCCCGAGGCCCAGGCCTCCCGGCGAAATAAATCGACCGCTAAAGCGGCAGACCTCTGTTTTATCTCCCAGTCCTGGGTCGGCTGAGATGCGTTCCCGACGCTCTCAGCCTCCGGCCGTTCCCGACAGCCTGACCCTGGCCGGTCGGAGAGAAAACGCAGGCGATTGGAGCCGGAACCTAGCCTCCCTTTAGGACTCACATTCCCCTCTGCCACAACGTCGCAGCTTCTTTTTCCCTCACTCTGAGATAGAGAGGGAACAAACAATGTCTCCCGCAGCTTGTTTTCCCCCTTGCCCCTTCGGGGAGAGGGCTGTGGGATGAGGGGAAGCTATTCCTCTTCTTCCTCGGCCACCCGGACACCAATCTTACGCACCAGGTTGTCCTCTTTCTCGGCCACTGTCCAAATCATTCCGGCAAATTCTACCTGGTCACCTACCACCGGCGCACCGCCAAGCATGCCCAGCACAAAATCACCTAACGACTGCTGGGTATCCACTTCTTCATCCAGCGTCAGGCCATAAATGGTCGCCACGTCGGAGAACTGGGCGCTGGCCTCCAGAATAAAGTCGCCAAAGAAACGCTGATCCAAATCGACCGGCGGTGACTGGCTGAACAGTTTGCCCAGCGCAGGAAGATCGCGTTCGCGGCCAATCACGCAAAGTACGTCCCCTTCACGCAGGCGAGTGCTGCCCGTCGGATGAAGCAGCTCATTATTGCGGAATAGTGCGGCAATACGCGTCTCTGCCGGCATATGCAGGTCGCGCAATGCGGCCCCCACGCACCATTTTTCCTCGCTCAACTGGTAAACAAACTGCTCCCACGGATTGTCAGGATGGATATCCAGACCCACGCGGGAAACGGGCCAGCCGACCGGGGGCACCACGACTTTGGCTTTCTTTGCCGCCCAGCCCAGCGACGTACCCTGCAGCAGCAGAGACACCAGCACCACAAAGAAGGCCACATTGAAGAACAGACGAGCGTTATCCAGCCCGGCCATCATCGGGAACACCGCCAGAATAATCGGCACCGCGCCGCGCAGCCCAACCCAGCTGATGAATACCCGTTCGCGCAGGTTAAAACCACGGAAGGGCAGCAGACCGGCAAAAATGGACAGCGGCCGGGCAAAGAAAATCATCCACGCGGAAAGCAACAGGGCAGGCACCGCAATAGGCAGCAGATCGGACGGATTCACCAGCAGGCCGAGCACCAGGAACATACCGATTTGCGCCATCCAGGCCAGGCCGTCGAAGGTTTGCAGGATCCCGAAGCGGTTGCGGATCGGGCGGTTGCCCATCACAAAGCCGCACAGGTAAACCGCCAGAATACCGCTGCCGTCCAGCGCCGTTGTGACGCCAAACACCATGATCCCGCCGCTCAGGGCCAGCATCGGGTATAGCCCCTGGGGCAGGGTGATGCGGTTTATCATCTGCAGCAGCAGATAGCCGCCGCCGAGGCCAAGCACAATCCCCAGCCCAAATTGCTGAATAATGTGCACGAGGAACAGCCAGCTCAGACCCGTCTGGTGCTGCTGGATCATTTCAATCAGGGTGATGGTGAGAAACACCGCCATCGGGTCATTGCTGCCGGACTCAATTTCAAGCGTGGCGCCGACGCGCTCGTTAAGGCCTTTCCCGCCGAGCAGGGAAAAGACCGCGGCGGCATCGGTGGAGCCAACAATAGCCCCGATGAGCAGGCCGTCAATCAGGTTGAGGTTGAACAGCCAGGCGGCGGCAATGCCGGTCAGGCCGGAGGTAATTAATACGCCAATGGTTGCCAGTGAGAGCGCAGGGCCAAGCGCGACGCGAAACGAACTCGCCTGGGTTCGCATCCCGCCATCAAGCAGAATCACCGCCAGCGCCAGGTTACTGATCAGATACGCAAAGGGATAATTATCAAACGGGATACCGCCCAGGCCATCGATCCCGGCCAGCATACCGATAGCCAAAAAGATAACCAGAATGGGAATGCCCAGACGAGAGGAGAAAGAACTTAATAAGATACTGCAAGTTACCAGAACGGAACCCAAAATAAACAGACTGACAATCGCCCCTGCGTCCAAAATCATTCGTCTCCTTTATCTATGCTGTGGAAGTGTAACATGTCACTGGTGGCTCAAACGCCCAAAAAGGGCGCTTAAAGCGGCCTTCTTTAGCGAAGTACCGGGTGCCCGCTTAACGTTAGTCGGGAGGTAACCCCGTCATGAACCAGTTCGCCAAACGCGCCGAGCGGCAGCGTCACGGTTTGCGGTTCGTGTCCAAAAGGCAGGCCGGAAAGGACAGGTATATTCAGGCGTTGTTGCAGCGTTTTACGCATTTCCTCAAAAGTATATCCTGCATCGTAATCTGTGGTCGTTGTACCGTTAAAACTTCCTAAAATAATTGCATTCTGACGGGAAAGGATACCCGCATGGTAAAGCTGCAGCAGCATGCGTTCGACGCGGAAGGGATGCTCATTAATATCTTCCACAACCAGAATTCCGCCTTCGATCTGCGGCAGAAACGGCGTGCCGACCAGAGAGATCAACATCGCCAGATTACCGCCCCATACCGTGCCGCTGGCCCGCATCGCAGGCGCTTCATTTTCCCAGCTTAGCGCTAATTCAGGCTCGCTGAGCGCCCGCCAGAAGTGGTGCCAGGTGTATTCATCCATCTCCTCTGCGCCAAAATTACCGGCAAGCATCGGGCCGCTGAAGGTGATTGCTCCGCACTGTGCCAGCAGGCCGAGCTGGAAAGCGGTGAAGTCGCTATGGCCGCAGATAATTTGTGGCCGGACGCGGAGCGCTGCGGCAAGGCGTGAGAAATCAATGTGCTCAAGCAGGCGGCTCACGCCGTAGCCCCCGCGCACGGCCAGCACGATGTCCGTTTCCGGCGGCAGCGTCGCCAGCTGATTGAGATCCGCCAGTCGTTCACTGTCCGTCCCGGCAAAACGTTGAAAACGCCTCGTCACTGCCTGCTGATTGACGATCCGATGTCCGTTCTCTTCCAGCCGGCGAATGCCCCTGGCCGCGGCCTGTTGATTAACGCAATAACCGGAAGGGGCGATTAAATGAATCAGAGACATGGCATTTCCTTGCTGAATATGAATTGGTTATCATGCCGCTATCGAGAGCGCTTGTCATCGCCGTTATGGCGGGCCACATCAATAAGGATAGAGGCGTGAAATTAAGAGGGTTTATCATTCTGGTGCTATTTCTGGCCGGTTGTTCCAGCCATTCCCCGCAGCAGCAAGCGCCGTGGGATCCGACGATCCCTACCCAGCGGGCGTTGAACTGGATGCCGCTGACCGAACTCTCTGGCCAGCAGTGGGGCGTTAGCCCGAGGCTGATAACGGCGATCATCGCCGTGGAGTCCGGCGGCAACCCGAAGCTGGTTAGCGCCTCAAACGCCATCGGCCTGATGCAAATCAAAGGCTCCACGGCAGGTAAAGAGGAGTATCGTAATCAGGGCTTCAGCGGGCAGCCATCGGACAGTGAACTGAGAGATCCGGCGCGCAATATCGACATTGGCACGGCCTACCTGAGTATTCTGGAGCACGGTATTCTGCGGGGGATCAACGATCCGCAGGTGATGCAGTACGCGCTGATTGTCTCGTACGTAAACGGGGCGGGGGCGCTATTAAGAACCTTTGATTCCGACAGACAGGACGCAATAGACAAGATAAATCGTCTGAGCCCGGATGAGTTTTATCAGCATGTGGCGACCAACCATCCGGCACCACAGGCACCGCGCTACCTGTATAAAGTAACGCGGGCCATGAACGCCATTTAAGCTATTTCACGCGGTTGGTCTTTTCCCGGGCTGACCGCTCAAGTGAGAAAATAATCTTTTGCAGTTCGCGCTCGACGGCCGGGTTCACGTTTAAGAAACGAAAACTCAGGCGCGGAGTAGAAATGGTCTCATTTTTACTGTCCACCACTTTTCGCTCTGAAACCATCACCAGCTGCATATCAAAGTAAAACTTACCCCATTCCACGAGATCCATCTCTACGCGGCCAAAGCGCAGGCCTGGCGCAAGGCCTGGGGGTAACGTGCCATCCACCAGCGCCCCCATCCCGCCGAGAGACAGGTCGCAGAGCCGGAAGGCAAATTGAGAACCGTCGGGTAATTCGGTGCGGCAATAGTACTGGGGCTGCATCGGCGCGGTAATGCGGAAGTATTCCCGGCGCTGAACGAACCACAGCGACGGCGGCAGCGGCGTGATAAACGCTGGCAGATTCTGATATTCCGTTGCCTTCAGGCCGGGCAATGAAAACTCGACTTTTGCCCCCTGAGTTTCAGCGATGAAATCAATGTGGCTGGCCTTCTGCACGGAAAGGTTTTCCTGCGCCTGGCTACCAAAATCGAGCACTAAACGCTCCGCCGAGACTTCGAGGATTTTGCTGATGAACTGCCCGTTAGACCATTCCAGCCGGACGGGAACTTGCTGTCTGTGTAAATCACGTAACACACCTAATACTGCCAGAGGAGACTGCTTCAGGAACTGATCGTTATAGTGACTCAAGGCTCAAGTCCTTGTTGTGTTTTCAGGTTGTGGTAACGAAGCTTATCGGCAAAACCGGATAAAACTTAATACAAATTTTTGACTATTTTTTCCTGAAAATGGGCATAACCAGGTGAGATTCATCACGTTTTTTTGCAACCGAACTATACTCTTTTTGACAGCAGGTCGCTGGCCGGGGCACAGACAGCTTCAGGCGGGCCTGCTAAAGCTCACAATGTAGAAGAGGACGTTCTAAAATGGGTATCCTGGCCTGGATTATTTTTGGTCTTATCGCGGGTGTGGTAGCTAAGTTGATTATGCCTGGCAAAGACGGCGGCGGTATTATCCTCACCTGTATTCTGGGGATAGTGGGTGCGGTTGTCGGCGGCTGGGTGGCGACGGCATTGCACCTTGGCGGACCGGTAACCGGTTTTAACTGGCCAAGTTTCTTTGTGGCGGTGATTGGCGCCATTATTGTGCTGGCTATTTTCAGGATGGTACGACGGTAGAAAGTCATTCATTACAAAAAACGGCCCTTCGGGGCCGTTTTTACATTTAGCGTATTCTATTAGAAGTCATAACCCACTGTTGCAATCACAGAACGTTCCGCCCCCCAATAGCAGTAGCCCGTTCCGTAGCAGCCCGACACATAGTCGCGCCCGGCCAGGTTGGTCGCATTGAGCTGCACGAACGCGCCCTTCAGCGACGGTGTCCATGCCCCCATATCGGCCCGAACCATAGCATCCAGCAGCGTTACGGAAGGCACGCGCCGGGTATTTTCGTTGTCGGCCCATTGTTTGCCGATGTAGCGAATCCCCGCGCCCAGGCTGAGGCCGTAATCGGCTTTGAACGTGCTCCACAGGCTCGCCATTTGATTGGGCGTGACGTATGGCGTGTTGCCGTCGTTACCGTCAATCGCATCTTTGTAACGTACCCGGTTGAGGGTATAGCTGGCGATAGTCGACAGGCGTGGCGTGAGCTGAGTGCGTGCTTCCAGCTCCAGCCCCTGCGAATGGACTTTGCCCGCAGGTTCAAAATATGCGCCCTGAACGTTACGGTTGCCCACGTCTTTCTGGGTCAGATCGTAAACGGCGGCGCTATATAGATCGCTGCTGCCGGCCGGCTGGTATTTAACCCCGGCTTCATACTGCTCGGCCGTGGTGGGTTTCAGCAGCTTGCCTTCGGCATCGGAAAGCACCTGCGGCGTGACGGCCTGGCTGTAGCTGACATACGGAGAAATTCCGTTGTCAAAGGCGTACAGCAGGGAGGCGCGGCCGCTGAAATGGTTGTCTGCGCGGTTGTCCGTCACGTCGCTATCGATAGCTGTCGCCACCAGATGGCTTTTGGTGACCAGATGGTCGTAGCGGCCAGACAGCGTCATATGCCAGCGATCCCACTTCATTTCATCCTGCAGGTAAGCCCCGGTCTGCTCGTACTGGCGTCGGCCCGCTTTAACCAGCAGTCCCTGGTTGATGGTCTGGTAGCTGGTGTCGCGCGGGTCAAAGTAATAATAGCCGCCGGCACCGCCAGAAACGCCTGTCCACGGATTCAGGCTAGTGGTATAGCCGGTGCCGTCCGTCAGATCGTTGGTGAACCGGTGGTATTCCCCCCCAAGCACCACTTTGTGCTGCAGTTCGCCGGTCGCGAAGTCGGCTTCCAGCTGGTTGTCGATGGCCCAGGCATCCAGCGAGGAGTTTTCGCTGCTGTAATAGCGCGAAAGTTCGTTGTGGGCGTCATCCGCCCAGCCAATTTGATAGGCCTGGCGCAGCGCCACGTTAGAGTGGGTATAGCTGGCGTTCGAACGGAATGACCAGACATCGTCGAAGGCGTGAGCAAACTCGTAGCTGTAGATCTGCTGGTGGCGCTTAAAGGCGTCATCGCCCGGCTGTACGTCTGAGAACCCGGTATCCAGCCTGCGTCCCGTCGTGGTGTAAAGACTGCCGTCGCCCGGCACTCCACTGTGGTAGCCGCCGGAGGGATCTTTTTCCAGGTAAGCCCTCAGTACCAGTGAAGTTGCGTCGTCCGGCTGCCACAGCAGAGAAGGCGACACGGCGTAGCGCTCGTCGCGCGTGTTGTCATACTGGGTGTCGCTATTTTTGGTCAGGCCGGTAATGCGGAAGGCCCACTGGTCATTAATCGCGTTGGTGTAATCAAACGCCGTGCCGTTGGTATTGTGATTGCCGTACATCGCCCGGACGTGGCCTTCTTCAACAAACTGCGGGCGTTTCGAGGTTTCCATCACCAGGCCGCCAGGCACGGTCTGGCCGTAAAGGGCGGAAGAAGGGCCTTTGATGACATCAAGGCGCTCCAGGAACCAGGGATCGACCTGCACGATGTTATAGCTGCCCGCGTCGCTCATCAGGCGAAGGCCATCAAGAAAGATGTTATTCACATCACCGCCGTGGAAACCGCGTAGCGCAACGGTATCGTAGCGCGTTGCGCCGCCGGCAAAACCGGTGAACACGCCAGGCGTGTAGTTCAGCGCGCTGTTAATGGTCTGCGCACCCTGGTCTTCCATTTGCTGGCGGGTCACGACGGAAATGCTTTGCCCGGTGGTAATCAGCGGCTCGTCAGTTTTTGTTGCGCCACGGGTTGTGGTAGCGGTGTAACCCATCGTCGGGGATGTTGCCGTATCGGCAGGCTTGGCGGTGACAACCAGCGTTTCTTCAGCCGATGAAGAAAAAGGGGCGAAGAGAGCCAGCGCGCAGAGTAAAGCGGAACGCTTTACGGTAAAAGCCTTTATCATTTTTTTGTCCGGAAGTATTTGAGGTCATCATCCTGATGGAATTCCTCCGTCGGCCTGCGACGGGAAAGCGCGGCGTAGAGATGCGATTTCGAATGCGAATTATTATCGTTATTATTATTGAGCACAAGCGGTGCCGCGTTTTTTATGCATGAAAGTCCATGAAATCACTGATGATTTCATGGGCTTATTGTTTTGAATGAAATGATTAAGAGATGAAACCGGCAGCCGTAGCCGCCGTGAGATTACTGTGCAGCTTTGCCTGCTGCCGCAGGGGAGGCTGTTTTCTCTGCCGTCGGTTTTACCGGGTTGGTTACGGGGCCGGGCGTTGCCGAAGGCAGTTTATCCGGCGCATTGTCGCAGGGCTTCTCTTTCCCGCAGAGCAGGTCGAGCATTTTGAGCGCGACGCCGTTAGTCCAGCCAAAGCCGTCCTGAAGCGGATATTCTCCGCCACCGCCTGTTCCGCTGGTGGTGACATCGTATTTCTCAACCAGCTTATGCTCTGTGTTAAAGACGCTCTGCACATTGCTCAGGAAGCGGAAACTCACTTCCAGCGCGAGATCTTTGTGCCCGTAATTTTGCAGGCCTTCCGCGGCCACCCACTGCAGCGGCGCCCAGCCGTTTGGCGCATCCCATTGCTGGCTGGTTTTGACGCTGGTGGCGGCAAGCCCGCCCGCGTTGAGCAGATGCTGTCGGGTAGCCTTCGCCATTTTATCCGCTCTGTCCTGCGCCGCGGCATGAACATAAAGCGGGAACAGGGCGGCGGCGGTTAGCTGGTTTCGAACCGTACCGCTTTTAAGATCGTAATCCGCGTACCAGCCTTCTTTCGCATTCCACAGATTTTGCTCAATGGCTTTTTGACGGTCATCGGCGGCCTGTTTATAGCGCTCCGCCGCCGAACTGTCGTTTGCCAGAGCGCTGGCATGCGACAACGTTTTTTCAAGCTGATAGAGCAGGGCATTGAGATCCACGGGCACAATGCTTGTGGTTCGGGTTGTGCCCAGCTGGGCCGGATTATCCATCCAGCGGGAGCTGAAATCCCAGCCAGAAGCGGCGGCAGCCCGCAGGTCACGATAAATATCCGTGGCCGCACGCGACGGCGTATTTTTCGCGGTGGTGACGTCGTCCAGGTAAGACTCGGTTCGCGGCGTGTCTTTCTCATCCCAGTAACGGTTGAGCAGGGCACCATTTTTGAGTTTCACCCCCCGGGCATGGGCTTCGCCTGGTTTGAGGGCGTCGCTGCCCTCCATCCACCAGCTGTACTCCTGCTTCAGCTGCGGCAAATAGGTTGTGTAAACGCTGTCGCCTTTATTCTGCGCCAGCAGTTCCACCATCATGGCGAAGAACGGCGGCTGTGAACGGCCCAGATAGTAGCTGCGGTTCCCGTTGGGAATGTAGCCCCAGGTATCGATTTCGTGGGCGAAGTTGTCCACCATATTTTGCACGTCATCCCAGCGCCCACTCTCGGCCAGCCCCAGCAGGGTGAAGTAACTGTCCCAGTAGTAAAGCTCCTGGAAGCGCCCGCCGGGCACAACGTAAGGTTTTGGCAGCGGGAGAAGCGGGTCCCATTTACCGTCGCTGTTAGCGGAGCGGGTCAGTTCTGGCCAGAGCCCGTTGATATGCTCCCGCAGGCTTTGTCCTTCCGGTGGCACATACTTTTTTTCTTCCTTTGGCAGGATAAAGTTCACATCTACAAAATGGCGTAAGTCGAACCCCGAGAGCCGGCGCTGCATACGATAATCGGCAAGGATCATCAGCGGATCGCCATTGGGCACGGCATCGGCGAAGGTTTTCTGGTCGGGGAATAGCTTCGCCGTCTGAACATCAATAAACAAAGGCCCGAAAAGCTCATCCGGGGATTGAGGCTCGGGCGGGCGTGAGTTTTCGGTTTCCTGGGCTGCAAATGAAGCAAGCGGCGTGAGGCCAAATACGGCACCGGCAGCGGCCATCTGGGCCGCAAAGCAGAGCGCATAAGGCCGGCGCAAAACGGGTTTTATCATCATTCCTTCTCCATCGACGGGACGCAACACGCTACGTTGCGATCAACTCCCTGAAAACATTAGTTGAATTTTCCGAATTTCGAGTGTTGTTGAAGATAAAAAGAGAAAAACCAGATTATTTACCCTGTAAAAAAGCCCCGCAGAGCGGGGCGCAGTAGGACGGTATTACCAACTCAGAATTCGCCCGCTCATCACCGGACGCTGATAACGAACGGTCAACTGATTGGCTGGCTTATTGCCTACGATGTAGTTATCGATGTGCCCATCTTCCTGCTTGTCTTTTTTGAGCTTTTCGAACTCGGCCTGGGAGATTCGAATTCCGAAGGTGGTCGTCTTACGCTCCCGTCCGGTTTCACTGTCTTTGACCCACACCGCCTGCGGCACGCCGCGGCTGTTTATCGCTTCTGTTATCAGGTACCAACTGCGGCCGCCTGATTCATCGTAAGTTCGCTCCACGCCAGATTTTTCACCAATGCGATCCACCACAATGAACGTCAGCGGCTCCACCACATAGGCATACATTTCGTCCAGGCGGTTGATAGACTCTATCCATTCCGGCGGTGGAATAATCTCCGTATAGCCGCGGTCGGCTAAGCTACGCTCCAGCCCGGCGACAAAATCGCTGAGTGTTTTCCTGTCGCCACTGGAAAGGGGAAGCCCGAGAAGCTTATTCTTCTTTTCTGCAAAAATTTTTATCCGCTCGGCCCGCGTTTTTTGCTGCTCCACGGCGGTGCTGACCTCTGCCACGGTGGCCTCCACCGTCGGACTATTTTGCAAGATAGCCTGTTTCGCCGCCTCGAATTTGGCTGAAATATCAGAGGACTGGCTGAGGAATGTCGCAAACTGTGGGTCAGCGGTAATCTTCTGCAGCGCGCCGTCAGCCTGCAGCAGACGAGGTACGTCGACGATGAGATTATTGGTATATTCCAGGCGATCTCTTTGTTTGTCGTTCAGCGCTTTCAGCGCCTGTAGCTGTTCCTCGCGCTCAGCACGGGAACCCGCCATCACCAGGTTTTGTGGCTGCTGATGCGAAAACTGTTCCAGCATGCCATTTACCTTATCCTCAACCTCAGCTAACGGCTTCGTGGCCCAGATAAGTGCCGCCTTATTGGCAACATCCAGCGTTCCCTTTATGTAGTGGGCAATCCCCGTCAGGTCTTGGCTTCTTTTTATCTGCAGCGCAATATTGCCGTTTAATACTTCCTGCTGCCTATGGGCGTCATAAAGACGATAGCCGGTAAACAGGGCGCCGCACAGCACCAGCACCCCTAGCCCTTTTAGCCACTTAGGGCTCGTCAAATAAAGCGTCACGCCCAGCCGCTGGCTGAGGGTTAACGTCGGGGACTGGTAGCTCAAACGGTGCGTGAACCAGTTTTTCACGCCTTCTTCGATCAACTCGTCATTCACCACCGTCCCTGATTTCTGGTAGTAATCACGTATTCGCTGGCTGATTTTCTGCCTTAACAGCGGCAGGTCTAAATGTTCGTCAACGGCTATTTGCTGGGCATGCAGCGCGTCGATGATGGCCATCGCCCCAAGCTGATCGCTGAGTTTTATCTTATCCATCAGAAACTGTCCGTAGTCCGGTAACTTCCGCCACCGGTTGAAGAAGATGAGCTAAAACTACTGCGGGACGAACTTGTGCCGGAGCTTCTGGCGGAGGATGAACTCGATTTCCATCCTGACCCGGAAGAGGGCCGCCGGGGGCTGCTATAGCTGCTAACGGTGGCCGGCTTTGGCCTCTTACGGGAGGCTGCGGATATCTTAGTCATAATATCTTTCAGGCTTTGTTCGCCTTTCATATAGCGCTTGATCTGTTTTTCCTCGCTATCAAGGAGGCCCCATTTGAACTCAAGGTCGGGATCGTTAAAGCCATACTGATGGAAAGCGCTCTCCAGCGATTCAGCCAGGCCAAGATCGTGCCGGGCGCTCTGCTGATCGGTTTGTACGGCGGCAATACGGCCGCCGAGGCTTATCTCCTGAGAAATTAGCGTGCGTATTCTTTCAAGCATAATATCGTCATCAGGCGAGGCGGTTCGCGCCACCAGTTCGCTGAGCTTTTGCTGAGGCAGGCGGGACATCTGTTCCGACAATCTGCGCATAATATGCTGAAAATTCTCACCTTCTCCGTTGGCATACTCCTGCATTTTCATCTGCAGCTGGCTAACCTTTTGCTGGCTTACGGTCAGGTTTGCTTCCAGGACCTCAAGCCGCTGGTACTGCTCGGGCAGACCAACACTCTTTTCAACCCGGCTGACAAAGCCTTTGAAATGGTCATCCCGCGCGAGGGCCAACTGGCCCAGCGTTTGCAGTTTGGTTTCGGAGGCCTTTTGCAGCGCGAAAAGCATACGGTAATTGACCGCGTTTTCGTTAAAGCGGCACAGTCCGGCAATCCAGCCGTCGAGGTTACGCCGAAGGCGCCAGGCACGATATTTTTCAGTGCCGTAGCCTTTGTTCAGCAAATAACTGAACAATTTCTGTTGGTCGTAGACCGCCGTTTTCTGCGCGACCTCAACTTCAAGTTCGGCGTGAAGCGCAGTTTGTTTTTCTAATTCAGCGGCGAAGTTTTCCTTGTCTACCCGAGCCTGTTCAGCCTGCGGATCTGCGGCAAGCTGTGCGTCTCGTTCGGCTTCGCGCCGATCAATTTGTTCATCCAGCGTAGCCAGCGCGCTTTGATGCTGCTGAAAGCGCTGCTCTTCGGCAGTCAGCTGCTGGCGGGTAAGGGCAATTTCGTTGTTCAACTGTTGCAGCAGGGGCTGAATGTTTTGCTCATCGACATCAACGGTTGAAGATTCCTGCAAAAGCAGCGTCGCCATTTTTTGGTAAAGCGTGGCGATCTGCTGCTGTAAAGAGAGCTGCTGGCCTCGCAGTTCTGCCACAGAGGCTTCTACCGATGAGAGCTGTAAACGCTGGGTCGCCGTGTTTTGCGCCAGCGTTCGTGCCAGTTTATAGGCTTCCATTTAACTCAGATTCTCCGTGAATCGGGCCGGAATAGTGGCGTTAAAATGCCGCGGATCAGCGCGTCAGCTCTGCTTTATTGACAATGCTGGTAAAACGTCGCTTACCGTCTTCGACAACCGCCGCCAGCTCTTCAGCATTTTTCGTGGCTTCTCCGCGCAGCTCTTCGATCATTTTGTAGCTGGACTCCTGGAAACTGACGATAGCATTCACCAGGGAACGCACAGATTCGGCTTTGATGGTGGAGCCGTAGCCCGCTCGTAGCCCGGCTTCCAGCTGTTTTGTACCGTTGGAAGCAATGGTGTTCAGCCCGTCGTTGATGCCGGCCTTCATTGCTTCCAGCGTTTTAGTACTTTCGTCGAGGCCCTGCAGTGAGGTCATTGAGGCTGAAAGTGCGGTAAAGACGATTTCGTTCGTTGCAAAGAAGGTCACGCCCTGGCGGTAAACACGCTCTTTAATCGCGTTAGTTTGCTGCAGTCGGGCAAACACCGCTTCCGCCGCGTTGTAGGCGATAAGCAGGTTGTCGGTTAGGTCTTTGACGATTTGATAGCGTTCGTCTTCTTTTTGCATTGCGCGCAGGGCCTCATCCCGAACTAGCTCGCGGCGTGAGCGCTCTGCGCCGTCAGAGGTGTCGTTGCCGTCAGCGGCGGTTTGAGCGCTTTGCAGTGTCTGGCGGCACTGGTCTACGCGCTGTTCTGCCAGGGTCATGAGCGCCATGGCATCCACATGGGCCTCTTTCAGGCCAAAACGGAAATCCTGATAGGCGTCGAGAATGACTTTTTCGCGGGAGATTTGCTCATCGGAGGCTTTGGCGACTTCCAGCCAGGTCTTCTTGATGGCGTTAAAGCGATCGGGAATAGAACCGCGGCGGAGGGTCATCCAGCCGGACTTGATGCGCTCCATCAGATCCAGTTTGCCGTCATCCAGCCAGTCCACCATTTGCGTGGCGTCCTGGCGGATAGAGTCGAAAGCAGCGACGATTTTTGTCTGACGATTGGCAACATCCATGCTGGAAATATTGTCGCGAACGACGGCGTTGAACGCGCTTTGCTGCTGCAACGTTCTGCCTATGGCAGTCACGCGATCGGTATCCAGGTCCACAATCGCATCCAGCAGAACCAGCACCGGCGTTTCGGCTTCCGGGGCCGGCATGATGCCCAGCTTCTGTAACTTTTGTATGGCTCGGGTGGTATAGCTGGCAACGGCAGATGTCATCATCGGTTCCTTTGTTGATGTCAAAATATTTCAGCCAGTACTATACCCTGATGTTTTGCCTCTGTAATCACCCCTGCGGGTTCACCAGCCAGGTGCCGGAGTTCGCCACTACAATGGTTTGCTTGCGGGAGGTTTCTCCGCCGCTCAGCGTTAACAGATACTTCCCTGCCGGAAGCTGAAGTGACGCAAAACCGTTGGCGGCCGGCACCAGTTTTTGTGTTTTCCCGTTTACAGCCAGCTGTTCGCCGTCGTTCATTCGAACATAGACGCGGGCAAGCGTGCTTTTAACGGCGGTGGGGGCCTGGCTGGCCTGCGTCGGGCTTTGATTCGCAGCATGCGGCGCGGGGGCCGGTTCTGGCGAGCTCACGGAGGGGCTTCCCCGGCCAAAAAGGACTGCGCCGACAATCAGGCCCGCGACGGCGCCCGCGCCAATTTGCAGGGCAGGTTGATAGCGTTTCCAGAGCGGCAGCGGCGACGTGTTATCAGGATCTTCTACCGGTACCAGCGCGGTACCGGTTTTTTTACTGCTCACCAGTTCACGCACGTCCCCAGGCTGGAGGTTCAGCAAGGCCGCAAAATCTTCAATGGATTGGGGGCGATCTTCCGGCTTCAGCGACAGGGCCTTGTCCACTGCCTGCAGTAAATTGAGGGAGTAACCTTCAGGCTGACTTTCCGCGAGCCGGATGCAGCTGTCCTGAATACTGCGCGCGACGCTGGCAGGGGGTGCATTGCCGGTAATGAGCGTATACAGCACGGCACCGACGGCGTAGATATCGGTCCACGGCCCTAGCTGGCTTGCCAGGTCTCCGGTGTATTGCTCCAGCGGGGCAAAACCGGGATGAAGCAGGGTATTACCTTCGTCCAGTGAACCCTGGCCCCGGCGTGGCGCGCCGGTATTGAGCAGGATAGGCAGGCCGTTATCCTGAATTTGAATGCTTTTCAGCGACAGGTTGCGGTGCAGATGCTCGGCTGCATGCAGCGTTGCCAGCGCGCCGCAAAGCATCGGCAACATCCGGCGAAGCCACGCCTCATCAATCAGCGACGGCTGCTGCTTTTGTAGTTCATCGAGCGTAATCCCGCTATAAAACAGCGTCACCACATAAGCTGTATTGTTGTCGCTCCAGATGCGCAGCACCTGGGGCAGATTAGGGTGGTTAAAGTGCGCCAGTTGACGCGCCTCTTGCATGAAACTGTTCAGGCCGGTGGTGTAAACCAGATGATCGCGTTCGCTGTGCAGCACCAGCTCCATCACATCATTGCGCATGACGTAAGCTTTAGGCATGTATTCACGGATAGCCACCAGGCGTTCGAGCTGGTGATCCCACGCCCGGTAAAGAATACTGGTCACGCTGGCGTCGATGGCTTCCTGAATTTCAAATTCGTCAAAGCGGTAGCCAAGCGGCAGAGCGTTGGGGACTCTTGGGATAAAATCGTTATCTAGCATAATGTTCTCTGCGCGTAATCATGCAATATGCGGCATATTTATTTTTGGGCGCGCCAGGCTCCAGCGGCCGGGTCGCGCAGCTGCGGGTGCAGTGACTCGACCAGCAGTAGCGTGATGGACGTGCCTGGCGTCAACCACCCGGACCAGAGTTTACGCACCTCGTTTAGCCGGGTCTGGAGGCGCTGCTCGTCTAATGCCATATCTCGAGATACCTCGACGGCAACGGTGCCGCTGGTTTTCCAGCCATTGATTTCCGGGTGGTAAGGCAAAATCAGCCAGCTCTGGGGGGCCTGTTCATTGCTGACGACCATGCGCTCATTGTTCACGCTGGTGATAAGCAAGCTGTCGGCATCGGCCGCGGGATTCAGCCCGCTGACCGGGAAGCCGTGAACAAACGTCATCATAATCCGTTTCTCGCCGCCGGCGCCGTGCTGAATCACTTCGCTGCTGCCGTTCAGCCAGCCGCCTTTTTCACATTTACCATTCTCTTTAGCCGGAATAAAAAGAGAACTGCTGCCCGCGTCACCCTGCCAGAATGTGCGTAAGTGGCAACCGTCCTGCAGGGTAAACTCCAGCCATGGCGTGCGGTCGAGAGGAGCGGAAAGATCTTCCGGGCGTTCATTGCGGGTGGCAACCGAAGAGAGTGGGGATTCTATCGTAACATCCCAGTCGCTGGCCTTGGTGGCGGAACCGCGAGCGAGGGATGCGCCTTCGGGATCTTCCAGCTGCCAGTTGACGCGCTCAATCTCGCTACACTGGTTTTCCAGAAGCGCACCGAGGCGGGGCATAAAAGTTTTCAGAATAAGAGGGTTTTTATCCCCGTTTGCCACAATGCGTACCGGCAGCTCACTTCCGCACCAGCTTTGCGGGGCATTGCTTTTGATGTCGTCTATCCATACGTCCAGCTTTTGGGAAGGCGACTGAACGATGCGGTAGTTCCCTGCCCAGACGGTAGTGGATGCCAGCAGCAACGCTATACCCGAAAGCCAGAGTTTCATAAAGATCCTTGTTAGCCTGTGTGTAAAGAGAGGGCAACGTCAATGTCTGCACAGGTTGCCTGCGTGACCGTTGCCAATCTCATACGGAAGTCTTTGATGAGAAAACCCCCGAAGGGGAAGTTTAATTAATGATCCACGTTCCGTTATCGGCGTTCTGGCAGGCTTTGCTTTTATTATCTACCGCAACGCAGGTGGATTTTTTCGCCGCGCGACGTGGGCGCGGACGATCTTTTTTCAGCGTCTGGTTATACAGTTCGCTTTTCACCAGGGCTCTCAGCGGCACATACCCCAGCAGTTCCTGTTTGTCCTGCTCGGCGATAGCAAACCAGTGGTTTTCTACTTCGCCTAGTACCGTGTAGCTTTGGCCGTTTTCAAGCTGAGCCAGCACTTTGCCGCCAAAATCGGGCTTGCTCATGATAGAGCCCGGATAAAGTGCCCGATAGTCAGCATTTACTGGTGTAAATTCTGCTGGTACTTCAACGATGTAGCGATGAGTCAGGGTGACGCCGTTTACTGTGCTGGTCACAATGGTGTCGTCGGTCATCTTCGGCGGTGGCGCTTTACAACCGACAACCGTAGTGACAACAAGAAGGACTAACAGGCTTCGCAATTTCATTGAGACGTTCCCTGAGAAAAAGGTTAAAACCCAACCGCCGTGGGAGCAAGGAGCGCCGCACAGGATAATTATCCACGACGTGAGATACGCCCACGCAAAACGGCGTGGCGGCCTGAGAGTCTCGCCTGCGCAAGGAATTCGCGTGGTTTCAGCATAGTAGCGTGATTTTACATAGCCCGGTTAACAATTCAATGGTGTTATAACAGCGGAATAACCTATTACGCACATCAGGGTTTGATGTCGGGTTGGTACAGAAGAAAATTGGGTTGGTTTAAAAATAATCAGCGGGTCATCTAAGTGGAATAAAAAGCATGAAGATGGCGTTAATTTTTTGAATTTGTTTGATAAATTCAAAGTTTTCGGCGAAGTCTGATTTTTATTCTGCAGTCAATGCGAATGGCCTTTTGGGGTTTCCCTGAGGTTATTCTTAAAACAACGAAAAAAAGCATCGGGCGCGCTTCACGCCGCCCGCCCGGGAGCCTGAGGATCAGGCTCCGCTCGATTGCGAAAATAGCCGCAAAGCGCGCTCACCCGTCTCATCAATCGGCAGGTAAACCAGCAGCCTTGAACCGTCCCTCGGCGCGGAGTACCAGTTGACCTGCTGCATACCGAAGGTGCCTATCTGCGGGTGCGTGTACTGCTTTATGTGGTTTTCGATGTTGCGGATTTCGTAGCGCTGTTCCCAAAGCGTTTTAAACGCGGGGGAGGCGGCGAAAAACGATTCCAGCAGAGTTTCCCAGCGCGGATCGCCGCGATGTTCGGTGATCCCGGCGCGGAACCAGCCCACAAACTTGGGCAGCACATCTTCGTTACAGTCAACCCGGCTGCGCCAGGTGGCATTGGTCAGATACTGATAGATGCAGTTGCGATGCTCCGGCGGTTCATCGTCGAGATCGACCCCCATCAGCTGGCAAAAATGTGAATTGTAGCCGAGGATGTCGAAGTTCGGCTTCTGAATGCTGGCGGGGTTGGGCATCAGGGCGTCCAGCATTCGGCGAGCGGCGGGACTGAGCCCCTCGCACTGTGCCGCCGCAGGCGCTTCGGAAGGGGGCAGGCCGGCCAGTATAAACAAATGACGGGTTTCCGCCGGGGAGCACTGTAGCGCGCTGGCGATAGCCGTCATGGCGGTAGCGGAAGGGTTCACTTCCCGCCCCTGCTCAAGCCAGGTGTACCAGGTCACGCCGATATCAGCCAGCAGCGCTACTTCTTCCCGGCGGAGGCCGGGGGTGCGCCGCCGCCCGCTGCGCGGTAAACCCAGCCGCTGCGGATCCAGGCTTTCACGGCGGGTGCGTAAAAACAGCGCCAGCATTTTACGACTGTCGTCCAGCGGGCCATGACGCAGCTCAGGCTGAGTGATGAGCATCACAAATACTCCAGAATAGTAGTGCCAGTACCAGTATAAGTAAGAACTGGTACCCGGTTAAATGTTCATGGATCCTACGTCGGTATCCTGAACTATGCAATGGAGTCCCTGATGAATAATTCGCCTGTTTCACCCGGCCGTGCAGGCCTGGTGCTGCTGTTGACGGGCCAGATGCTGCCGCTAATCGACACGTCTATTACCAATGTGGCGCTGGACTCGATCACCCAGTCCCTCGGCACCACACCAACCCAGCTTGAACTTATTGTGGCGCTTTACGGCGTCGCCTTTGCCGTTAGCCTGGCGGTGGGCAGCAAACTGGGGGATAACCATGGCCGCCGCAGGACGCTGCTTTGGGGCGTGGCGCTCTTCGGGATAGCCTCTTTCCTGTGTGGCATTTCCGGCTCGGTCAGCGAACTGCTGGCGGCCCGTACCCTGCAAGGCGTTGGGGCCGCGCTTATCGTGCCGCAGATCCTTGCCACGCTGCACGTCACGCTCAAGGGCACCGCTCACGCCCGCGCCATCAGCCTGTATGGTGGTATTGGCGGAATTGCCTTTATTATCGGCCAGATGGGCGGCGGCTGGCTGGTGTCGGCGGATATCGCCGGGCTGGGCTGGCGGAACGCATTCTTTATCAACGTGCCTATCTGCCTGCTGGTCCTGGTGCTGAGTCGGTTTTATATTCCTGAAACGCGGAGCGAAAGCCATTCACGCATTGACTGGCAGGGCACCGTCACGCTTGCGCTGGTGCTGTGCTGCCTATTGTTCCCGATGGCGCTCGGGCCAGAGCTGCACTGGCCGTGGCCGATGCAACTGATGCTGGTGGCCACGCTGCCGCTGGGTTACCTGATGCGTGTCGGGGCGCTTAACCAACAGCGGCGTGGACTACAACCGCTGCTGCCGCCAAGGCTGCTGAAACTGGGCAGTATCCGGTTTGGCCTGCTGATCGCGCTGCTGTTCTTTACCTGCTGGTCGGGCTTTATGTTCTGCATGGCGCTGACGCTGCAGTCGGGCATGGGAATGGCGCCGTGGCAGTCCGGGAACAGCTTTATCGCCATGGGTATTTCGTATTTTGTCTCAGCGTGGTTTGCCCCGAGGCTTATTGTGCGCCACTCGCTGAGTACTATTCTGCTGAGCGGGATTGCCATCCAGGTTGTGGGTCTGCTGGGGCTGATATTTACGCTCTACCACTTTGGCACTCACGCAGGCCCGCTGGCAATCGCCCCTGCGACGCTGGTGACCGGTTACGGCCAGGCGCTGATTGTGAACAGTTTTTACCGCATCGGGATGCGCGATATCGACCTGAACGATGCCGGGGCGGCAAGCGCCATATTAAGCACCTTGCAGCAGTCCGCGCTGGGGCTTGGCCCGGCGGTGCTTGGGGCATTGTTCCTGCATCTGCAGCGCCAAAGCGGGGATTATTCCGTGGCGATGATCGGGTTCCTGGCCGCTGAGATCGTGATGATGCTGGTGCTTGCGGTCGCCGCGTTGACCCTGCGTCAGCTTTTGTCCGGGGTGAAAGTCTCTTTAAGATAACGCCCCGGCGGCAGGCCGATAATTCGGGTAAAGGCAGTGGTAAAGCTGCTGGCGCTTTGATAGCCCATATCATAGGCCACCTGCGTTATCGGCACGCCGTTAATTGTTCAAATAAACCGCAAGTCACTCCTCAAATAAAAGCAACCTTCTGCTTAATACTGGGATCGAAATAACATGTCGTGGTAATATTAGCCCCCATGTGATATTTGCATTAATTACCATCCGTTATTACATCAATGTGAATAACATCTGTCCTTTTTAATGTGACGTTTATCACTTTTTCTTGTTGCTCAGAAGGATGTTGCCTGGGTGAAGCATTTAAATACACGTATCTCTGAGGGAATTATGGCTGGCGAAATTATTCTGAACCTTGATTTGCCTGAATATCAAGATGACTTTCACTCTCCTGAAAACGGCGGGGAGCAAAATGGACTTTGGCAACAAGAGGCTAACAAAACGCTGGTCAGCCACCTGGACAAAATGGGTAGGGCGGCAAAAGATTATAAAAAGAATGTCAGCCAATGCAAAAATCAAGCTACCAAATTAAGTAGTTACCACCATGCGATTTTTATCAGCGGTGCACGGGGCACAGGGAAGACGGTTTTCCTGAGGAATATCCAGGCTGTTTGGGATGCTAACAAAAAAAAACATGTGCAAAGCGCAAGTGATTTACCGGATCTTCATTTTATTGATGCAATAGATCCTACCTTGCTAAATATACACGATCGCTTTTCTGAAGTGATTATTGCTTCTGTTTATGCCGCTGTTGAAAAAAACTTAAAGTTACCGAAAATAGATCAAGAAAAAAAAGACGGTTTCTATAGCGCGTTGAAAATCCTGTCAGGGGCTTTAGGCGTTGCCTCCGAGTTTGATGAATATCGCGGGATCGACCGGCTGCAAAAATATCGCTCCGGTATTCACCTCGAAAAATATTTCCACAAGTTTCTTATTGCCAGCGTAGATTTGCTCGACTGCGACGCTTTAGTGCTGCCGATTGATGATGTCGACATGAAGATCGACAATGCCTTTGGCGTGCTGGACGATATCCGCTGCATCCTTTCTTGCCCACTGATTCTGCCGCTGGTCAGCGGTGACGACGATCTTTACCGACATATTACGACCATGCAATTTGAAGGCTCACTTGCGAAAAACAGCCACGCCAGTAATTTTAACGAAGGCAAGATTATGGCAGAGCGTCTGTCAAAGGCATATTTGACCAAGGTTTTCCCTAACCATACTCGTTTACCGTTGGTACCTATCAGTCAGCTCCTCTCCAAACTCAAAATTCGGAGCCAGACGCAAAACGGCCCCTGCACATTTTCTGAGTATGAAAGCAAAATTAAGCGTGTGTTTTATCCGTTGTGTAACGGACAAGAGCGTAGCACTGACTGGCCAAAACCTGACAGCGCCCGTGAAGTGACGCAACTAGTCAGGCTGTTAACGCCTTCACAGCTTGATGAAGATAAAACCGTAGATGAGTTGTGGCGGAAGTTTTCAATTTGGGCAGAAGAAAAACAGGATGGCATTGCGCTGACTAACGCCGAATCGTTTCTTAAAGTGAGAACCATGCAATCGTCCGAGGCGCTTGATTTAAACTCGCTGATTGCCTTCAATCCGCTGTTGCAGAAAAATCGTTATAGCTGGGCTAAAAAGGATTTTTATACTCAACAGATAAATAACATAGCGGATTTGAAAGCGCATAAAACTAACAAAGGAATATTGGATACTGTTTTTTCTCAGCAATACGAAAGTCTTCTGGAGAGTAGAGATTATACGCTACGTAGTTTACCTCCTCTCGAGTTAATTATGGAACCATTATTCCTCAGTAAAGAAGTGGCTGAGAAGAAAGATGTAAATAATAAGTTACTGGCAATTTATACATATAATAATTACTATAGCCGTCAGCATAACAGGCGATACCATATTTTCTTTAGCCGCGCCTTTGAGGTTTTGGCTTGGTCACTGTTAGCCGTCACAGGTAATCTCCCTAAAGAATTTAGCGATAAAAAGGTGTTCAAGGAGCAATTTAAAAATATGTTCTTGAGAGCACCTTTTTATTCCATTTTTGCTTTGAATCCAACAAGGATTATCGATGAAGATGGTGAAGACGATCCAGATTTTGATGATTCCAGTTCGTATTCCGAAGAAATAGATAATATCGGTGAAGATATCTATAATTGGTCGGCTGATTATGCAATCCCTTCGCTTGCCGAGAAAAACTTCATTCCATTAATGTCCGTGTTGTTCAACAAAACATTTTCCCAACTAAATGTTTTAAGGAAGAATCTTGTTACGGACAAAAAACAATTCAAATATGAGCATCTTTCAGACCTGGCTTGTCGATTTGAATACATTTTCATAAACTCATTAACATCATTCTTGCGAGATGGGATAGTTATCAACACTAACGTGGCAACAGGTGCAAGATCTAGTTTGGTTAGAGATTTTGATGAGTTCAATAAGTATGACAGAACCTTGTCAAAAAATCTCGATGGAATATTACATTTAATTAGAGATGATAATAAAAAAGAATTAATCAAACATGAGAATGATTACATTAGATTAATTGTTGTCATGACTCAAAACCCTGTCTTTGAGTTAGGTCATAATAATCATTATCTCATTGGTAATAGTCGGGGTGAAGGCAAGGGTAATTTAGAGAAATTAAATGTTCTAATAAAAAGCATGGATTTCCCTGGGGTTAAAAGTTATTACTTGTCAAGATCAGGAAAGAATAGCGTTAAAATTAATGATGTGGAATCATGGGCAGCTTTAAATGTTGATGAAGCTCGTCTCCTATACAATAAAATTATAAACGATGAAAAAATAAGTAGTGCAATCGATTCCGGCGGCCAGATTGAATGGATGTATAAGGGCCTGGCCCGCGGCTTAGGCTTAGAGGAATAAAGGCGGCCTATGTACAACCAGGACCCTTATTGGCTGATCCCGAGCGCTTATTTAGCTTCCGACCGGCTCTTTAATCACCGTCTGCGGGAGCATATCGACAGCGTACCTTTCCAGAATAATGACTGGGCGGGAGACCGTAATGCCCTGCTGCGGGCGGCCCAAGACTATCAGTTTTATTTTGGTGGCCGCCTGCGAAAGGAAGACATTGAACATAATGCAAAACAATGGGATCTGCCCTCCGCTGGAACGGATATCCATCAACTGCTGAAGAAATATATCGATCACTTTCTTGTCTGGCAGGGGGATTGCTTTGAGGTTAGGCGTGAAAAGCTTGAATCTTGGGTGATGCTTTGCTCAATAGTCGATCCGGCGTGGATTATCGCCAGCGCCTATGTTCGGCTGCTGAAAGAGAATATTTTATCCGAGCATGAGTTTATTGCTGCCGTTATCGGACAGCAATGTGCTTTTGCTTTTCCCGGCGAGCGAAATGAGCTTGAGTATGCCGATAACCACGTGCATTTTAACGGACATGGCTATTCTTCTTTGTCCATGCTGAGTTTTATTGACGGGGATTTTGAACTTCAAAAAGGTGTCAACTGGCCACACCGGGAAGAATATACGCTTTTTGAAAGCCATCATCTGGACAAGAGAAAGCTCCCGCACTGGCTATCCGCGTATGTTGCCTGTTTATTACCGGCGATCTATAACGCCCCTGACGCGTCAAAAGAGATTGATTTCACGAAGCTTAATAGTGCGACTGCGTTGTTAAGCTCCACAGATGAGCGGTCGGGGCTTCTGGACACGGCCGCGCTTCGCGAGCCTGTGACGCAGCAGCAGCGTATTTTGCAGATTGCGATTCAGTCCGATGAGCAGGGGCATAAACGCTGGATGCTTTTTTGCTGCGGATTAATGCTGGGAGCGCACGCATCCGGGTACGAACACTGCCTCGAAAACCTCATCCGCGTCAGTAATATCCTCCGCAACTATATGGTGGTCTCGGCGGTGGGCCTTGGCCAGTTTGTGGAATATTTCAGCTTTGGGACTCGCCGGGCGGACAAGGAGTTGTTCAGGCGAGAGGCGACACGCTATGACTTCGGCAAGCATATTTCCCGTGAATACCGGGTTTCCCCAGACTTTGTACTGGGCAAAAGAAAAAAGCCGAATATTTACCATCACGAGCTTAAAGATTTCTACGCCAGCCACCATCAGCAGGCTTTGCCAGAACAGGCTCACTTGGTCATTCACTTCACGCGCGGATTACCGGACAAAAAGAAACCTTACGATCGTAGGGTAGAAAGCTTTCGAGATGATCTGTTGCGGCAGGTCAGGGGACTCGAGGCCTTCAATGCTTCCGTCACGCTAAAGAATGGCGAACATACGGGCGACATAGATGCAGAGCCACAACCTGTTGATTTACGTCGTCTTGTGCGCGGATATGATGTGGCAGGGAATGAAAATGACCTGCCGATTGAGATATTTGCCCCAGTGCTAAGGGTTCTTCGAGCGGCCAAACACCCAGGCGGCATGCCCATGTCGACGCGATTACAGCGACCGTTTATTACCGTGCACTGCGGCGAGGATTACAGCCATCTGTTAAGCGGCCTTCGCGCGATGGACGAAGCCGTAGAGTTTTGCCAACTCAGGGAAGGTGACAGGCTTGGGCACGGCCTGGCACTGGGCGTGGATGCGGGTCAATGGGCAAACCGGCAGCGCCGGGCCTGGCTCACCGCTGGCCAGCACTTAGATAATTTAGTCTGGGCCTATCACCAGGCTGTTCAGCTCTCGCAACACACAACTGAGCATATTCCCGTGATGCATGAGCTAAGAGATAAAATTCACCGCTGGTCTCAGCAGCTTTACCATATTATTTGCACGCCTGACATGCTTTATCGCGCCTGGCTGCTGCGGCGTAACTGGCCTGATTATGAAAAGATGCAGCCCGACATCAGTAACGTTGCCGAATGGGCACCCGATTATGAATGGCTGCACAGGGATGATAAGGACGAAGTGCGTGAGGCCAGTAAGCTATGGACACGCTATCTCAACAGTGGAATAGAAGATAATAATCCTTTTAATAGCATTATTTCAGTGAACTGCCAGACAGACGCGGGGGATCTTTTTGCGCCGAAAATTCACGACAATGAAGACGTGTTATCTCAGGGAGAGCTCCGCCTCTATGAGGCCATTCAGGATTTCCTGATGGAAAAATACAGCCGCAAAGGCTTGATCGTCGAGGCCTGTCCAACATCTAATATCTATATCGGACGGTTTGAAAAATACCACGAGCACCCGCTGTTTCGCTGGAACCCGCCGCAGCAAGAGTGGCTTAAGCCTGGAGAGAAGTTTAACCGCTATGGTTTGCGTTCTGGCCCACTGGCCGTCTGTATTAATACGGATGATAGTGCACTGATGCCGACAACGATAGCGAACGAACATCGAGTGATGCGTGAAACGGCCATTCAGTGTTTTGGCGTGGGGGCGTGGAGCGCAGATTTATGGATCGATTCCATCCGGCGTAAGGGCGTGAGTACGTACAGGTCAAATCATCTGCCTCAGAAATAAAAAAATAGTCTTTTTGTGCCGCTCGTGTTGACTGATATTCGGGCAAACATATACCGCAGCAGAATCGTCTTCTAGGATGATTTTGCTGCGGTTATATCTGCAGATATCCTCGTAACTGTCTAAAATAATTAATCTATTATCCGGGTTATTCTATTGTTCATTAATCCAATAAGTTTTCTGTTGTCTGGTTTTTTTAATTAAAAAAATCATTGGCATTAATTGTATGGATTAATAAGAATGTGAATGAGATTTTAAAATATCGTAAAAGTGGGTTAACATAGAAAGACTTCATTCACCTGCGATGCAATAGAATTATTATGCCTGCAATGAAAAAGACAATTATTTCTCTGACAACACTGGCGTTATTTGTAAGCTCTGCTAGCTATGCTAACGCTGATTCCACGCAAAAAACTGACTTCCTGCTGATTGGCGGCGGTATTATGAGCGCCTCTCTCGGGACGTGGCTCCAGGAACTGCAGCCGGACTGGAAACAGGTCATGGTTGAGAAGCTTGACGGCGTGGCGCTTGAGTCCTCTAACGGCTGGAATAACGCCGGTACCGGGCACTCTGCAAATATGGAACTGAACTATACTCCGGAGCGCCCGGATGGTTCTATTGATGTCAGCAAAGCGCTGGAAATTAACGAACAGTTTATGATTTCTCGTCAGTTCTGGTCCGCGCAAATTCAGCGTGGTATTTTGAACGACCCGCATTCGTTTATTAATTCCACACCTCACATGAGTTTTGTCTGGGGCGATAAAAACGTTGAGTATCTGACCAAGCGCTATGCCGCGCTGCAGAAAACAACGCTTTTCCAGGGCATGAAATTCTCCACTAACCACGAGCAAATTAAGCAGTGGGCTCCGCTGGTGATGGAAGGGCGCGATGCTAATCAAAAAGTGGCGGCAACCTGGACGCCAGTGGGTACCGACGTTAACTACGGGGAAATTACCCGCCAGCTGATCGGCAGCCTGAAAAAAAGCCCGAATTTCTCCCTGCAAACCTCTTCTGAAGTCACCGACTTCAAACGCAACGGCGATAATTCCTGGCACGTCACCATCAAAGACGTGACCAGCGGGAAAGAGCACGCCATCGATGCGAAATATGTCTTTATCGGGGCAGGCGGCGGCGCGCTGAAGCTGCTGCAGGAAACCGGTATTCCGGAATCGAAAAACTACGCCGGTTTCCCGGTGGGTGGCTCGTTCCTGATGACCGAAAACCCGGCGGTAACCAGCCAGCATCTTGAAAAAGTGTACGGTCAGGCCTCCGTGGGTGCACCACCGATGTCCGTGCCGCACATTGATGCCCGCTTTATCGACGGTAAGCGCGTGGTGCTGTTCGGGCCGTTCGCGACCTTCTCCACTAAATTCCTGAAAAACGGCTCTTTCTTTGATCTGCTGAGCACCACCACCACCAGCAACTTTATGCCGATGACCGATGTAGGTCTGGATAACTTTGATCTGGTGAAATACCTGATTGGTCAGGTGATGCTGAGCGATGAAGATCGCTTTGAAGCGCTGAAAGAGTACTACCCGCAGGCGCGTAAAGAAGACTGGAAACTGATTCAGGCCGGCCAGCGCGTGCAGATCATCAAAAAAGATGAGAACAAAGGCGGCGTACTGAAGCTCGGTACCGAAGTGGTTGTTGACCAGCAGAAAACCATTTCTGCTCTGCTGGGCGCATCCCCGGGTGCCTCTACCGCGGCACCAATCACGCTGAACGTGCTGAAGCAGATGTTCCCGCAGCAGTTCAACTCTCCGGAGTGGCAGAGCAAGATCCGCGCCGTTGTGCCAAGCTACGGCCAGGAGATGAACGGCAACGCGGCGCTGACGCAGAAGGTCTGGGATGACACCGCAGCCACGCTGCAGCTGACCAAACCCCCGGTCATTCAAATGAACGACCAGAGCGCAACGCCGGTGGCAAAACCCGCCGAAGCGAAAGCGGAAGCGGCTACCCAGCACGATATGGCGCTGTAAGTTTACGCCTCAGCCAGCCTCTGTATTGCAGAGGCTGCAATAAAAAAGCCAGCCGCAAGGCTGGCTTTAGACTGATGACAAATCTCATGCGGATAAAATTCTGCAATGTGTCGCCAGAAAAATAAACAGGAAAATCAATTCATTGATTTTCAGCTGATAAACACAAAGAGGGAAAAACCACGCTTTTTCCCTCTTTGTCAGCAATCAAGCCAGCCGCAAGGCTGGCTTTTTCATTTCAGGTAACTTTACAGTCCGCGTTTATCCATCAGCAGGGCAAGATCAACCAGGCGGTTAGAGAAGCCCCATTCGTTGTCGTACCAGGCCAGAATTTTCACCAGGTTACCGCCAATCACCAGGGTTGAAAGCCCATCAATAATGGAAGAGCGCGGGTCACCCTGATAATCGCTGGAGACCAGCGGTTCATCGCTGTAGCCCAGGATGTCTTTCAGCGGGCCAGCTTCAGCGGCTTTACGGAACGCCGCGTTAACCTCTTCCGCCGTGACATCGCGTTTGAGCGTCACGGTTAAATCGACGATAGACACCACCGGCACCGGTACACGCAGAGAATAACCGGTCAGGCGACCGTCAAGTTCAGGAATAACCTTGCCGAGGGCTTTAGCCGCGCCGCTGGAATAAGGCACAATCGACAGCGCCGCCGCACGCGCGCCGCGCAGGTCTTTTTCCGGCTGGTCGTGCAGCGCCTGGCTGTTGGTGTAGGCGTGTGTGGTGTTCATCAGCCCGTGTTCAATGCCGAATGCCTGATGCAGTACCTGCGCGGCAGGGGCAAGGCCGTTGGTGGTACAGCTGCCGTTGCTGACCACAAAGTGTTTCTGTGGGTCGTAGCTTTCGTGGTTCACGCCCAGCACAATGGTCAGGTCGTCATCTTTACCCGGGGCAGAAATGATCACGCGTTTTGCGCCGCCGTGGGTGATGTGTACTTCTGCTTTTTCGCGGCTGGTAAAAAAGCCGGTGGCCTCGATAACAATATCTACGCCGACGTCACGCCACGGGATCTGCGCCGGATCTCTTTCGCTGAATACGCGGACCGGCTTGCCGTCAACGTGCAGCAACCCTTCAGAGGCCTCTACCGGCGCGGGCAGTTTGCCCATCAGCGAGTCGTGTTTTAACAGGTGCGCAAGGGTTTTGCTGTCCGTCAGATCGTTGATTGCCACGATCTCAATATTGGGGTTACCCAGGGCAGCGCGCAGCACGTTGCGTCCTATTCTGCCAAAACCATTAATCCCGACCTTAACCATGATTCACTCCTTCTCTTGAATGTCTGGAGTCAGAGTAGGCCCAGAGTGAAATGGCGTAAATGACAAAAAAGGATCAATTCATGCCAACTTCCGGCAGTGGAAGCGTTCGCGGTATTCCCCCGGCGTAAGGTGAAGTTGCCGCTCAAAGACGCGGCGCAGATTAATGGCGGTGCCAAAACCTGAGGCGCAGGCCACCCGTTCCAGGGTGTCGTTCGACTGCTCAAGATGATGGCGGGCGGCGGCCAGTCTGGCTTCTTCCACATAGCGGGCGGGCGTGACGCCGGTTTCCCGGGTAAAGACGCGGGTAAAATTACGCGGACTCATGGCAACCCGCTCCGCCAGTTTTTCTACCGACAAATCATCCGCCAGGTTATCCAGCAGCCAGTCCTGGAGCTGGCTTATCGGCCCGGTGTTGGCCGCCTGGCGCAGATGGTAGCGGCTAAACTGCAGCTGCCCGCCGGGGCGATGGAGGTACATCACTAGATCCTGAGCGACGTCACGGGCGAGAGTAAAACCGTAATCCGCCTCTACCAATGCCAGGGTGAGGTCAAAGCCGGAACTGACGCCGCCGGACGTCCACACCGGGCCGTCCTGAATATATAAAGGGCCGCCTTCCACTTTGATTTGTGGCCACCTGGCCTGCATCTCTTCCAGCATTCGCCAGTGGGTGGTTGCCCGACGGCCATCCAGCAAACCGGCGCGGGCCAGCAGCATAGCGCCGCCGCAAACCGAGGCAATGCGCTGGGTATTTGGCGCCGCCCGGCATAGCCATTCGACCACCGCGCTGCCTTCCGGCTCGCTCTGACCTTTGCCGGTGACCATGATGGTATCGCGAGGCTCATTGGGATCGAGGTCGGCCAGCCGGTGGTCGGCCAGCAGGTTCAGGCCGGACATGCCGTGCACAACGTGGTGGGGCTGAGTGGTGGCGATACTGATGCGGTAGCGAGGCTCGGGCAACGCTTCCGCATGCAGGCGATTAGCCTGCATCAGAATATCGGCGATACCGGCGGCTTCGAACAGCATGCCGCCGTCAGGGACAATAACCAGAATCGTTTTCATGTCCTGAAAAGTACGCTCTTAACAAATTAAGTCAAGAGGGCTAGCCGTAGTGCCGCTGTCCCCAGGCAAGGGCGGTTTCAATCAGCCGGGTTAGCACCTGCTGGAACTGCGCCCCTTTTTCCTCAGACCAGGCAAAACTCTCTTCATCCATGTAGCAATCCTGCGCCACCTCCAGCTGCACGGCATGAATATTTTGCTGTGGCGCACCGTAGTGGCGCGTGATGTGGCCCCCTTTGAACCGCCCGTTCAGCACTTTGCTGTAGCCGCTGAAAGCTTCACTGGCTTGCAGCAATTCCGCGCTCAGCGACGGGGCACAGCTGGTGCCGTCCGCGGTACCGAAGTTAAGATCCGGCAGGCGGCCATCAAACAGGCGCGGTACCACCGATTTGATGGAATGCGCGTCCCACAGCAACGCATAGCCAAAGGTTTCTTTCAGTCTTGCCAGTTCCTGGGCAAGTGCCTGATGATACGGCTGCCAGATAGTGGTCAGGATGTCGGCTCTGGCCTGCTTGTCAGGGGATTTTCCCGCCTCGAACAGCGGTTCGCCGTCGAAAAAGATGTCCGGATAAAGCCCGGTGGTGGCGGTGGCGTACAGCGGCTTATCGTCCGACGGGCGGTTCAAATCAACCACGTAGCGGGAGTAGTTGGCGCTGAGTATGCTGGCACCCATTTCGCGTATCGGTTGGTAAAGTTTGGGAATATGCCAGTCGGTATCTTCCAGTTTTTTGGCCCGTGCCGTCAGCCCGGTCGCCACTTCCGGCGTTAATTGTGTACCGGGATGCGGCATGCTGATAAGCAGCGGCAGCTTGCCCTGATAAAGCTCAAAGCCCTTAATCATTCCACACCTCTTTCCCGTGATAGATAACCCGTTTGGAGAGCGTGCCGCCCAGCCAGTAGCTCAGCTCGGCGGGATGGTCTATTTCCCACGCAACAAAGCTTGCTTCTTTACCGGCTTCAAGGGTGCCCGTTTTCTCACTAATTCCAAGCGCCCGCGCCGCATTCAGCGTCACCCCCGCCAGCGCCTCTTCCGGCGTCAGGCCAAACAGCGTGCAGGCCATATTCATCATTAGCCGCAGCGACTGCACCGGGGAAGTACCGGGATTGAGATCGCTGGAAATAGCCATCGGCACATAATGTTTACGCAGCAGCGAAACCGGCGGTTTCTGCGTTTCGCGCAGGAAGTAAAATGCCCCAGGCAGCAGGACGGCGGTTGTGCCATGCTCTGCCATCAGTCGAATATCCTCCTCGCAGAGATATTCGAGGTGGTCGGCAGAAAGCGCATTATGTCGGGCGGCGAGCCCCGCGCCGTGGAGCAGCGAAAGCTGTTCGGCATGAAGCTTGACCGGCAGGCCCAGCTCATGGGCTTTCACAAAAACGCGTTCAACCTGCGGCACCGAAAAGGCCAGGTGTTCGCAAAAGGCATCCACGGCGTCCACTAGCCCTTCGCGATGCAGGTCTGGCAACCAGCGGTCACATACGTTGGCGATAAAGTCATCGCTGCGGTCTTTGTATTCCGGGGGCAGGGCGTGGGCGGCCAGGCAGGTGCTGTAAATCGTCAGCGGCAGGCTTTGCGCCAGCTGGCGGATCACGCGCAGCATTTTGCGCTCGTCTTCAAAGCTGAGGCCGTAGCCTGATTTCACTTCCAGGGTAGTGACGCCGTCTTTGCGCAGCGCATCAATGCGGCGGCTGGCGCTTGTCAGAAGTTCGGCTTCGCTCGCCTGCCGCGTGGCTTTCACCGTGCTGGCGATACCTCCGCCCGCTGCGGCAATATCCGCGTAGGTTGCACCGTTCAGGCGCATCTCAAATTCCTGACTGCGGTTGCCGCCGAACACGCTATGGGTGTGGCAGTCAATAAGTCCGGGGGTGACAAGCTTGCCGTGCAGATCCTGCTCTTCGTCATAAGGCTGGTCGGGACGCTGGCTATAAGGGCCCACCCAGGCAATTTTGTCACCTTCGGTGAGCAAAGCCGCGTCTTCGATAAGGTTGTACTGGCCGTTGACCATGGTGGTGATGCGGCAGTTACGCCATAAAATCCGCATAAGATCTCTCTCATCTGGACAGGGCGCGGCGAGTGCCGCGCCACAGGGGAACTACTTCGCCAGCATTGGCAGGTTCAGACCATGCTCTTTGGCGCACTCGATAGCAATATCATAGCCCGCATCCGCGTGGCGCATTACGCCGGTGGCCGGGTCGTTGTTCAGCACGCGAGCAATACGTTCTGCAGCTTCATCGGTGCCGTCGCAGACAATAACCATGCCGGAGTGCTGCGAGAAGCCCATCCCGACGCCGCCGCCGTGGTGCAGGGAAACCCAGGTCGCGCCGCTCGCCGTGTTCAGCAGGGCGTTCAGCAGCGGCCAGTCGGATACCGCATCAGAGCCATCCTGCATTGATTCGGTTTCGCGGTTCGGGCTTGCCACCGAGCCGGAGTCAAGGTGATCGCGGCCAATGACGATAGGCGCAGACAGCTCGCCGCTTCTGACCATTTCGTTAAATGCCAGCCCGAGTTTGGCGCGCTGGCCCAGGCCGACCCAGCAGATACGCGCCGGCAGACCCTGGAAGCTAATGCGCTCTTTGGCCATGTCCAGCCAGCGGTGCAGATGCTTGTCGTCCGGGATCAGCTCTTTGACCTTGGCGTCTGTGCGATAAATATCTTCCGGGTTGCCGGACAGTGCGGCCCAGCGGAAAGGCCCGATCCCGCGGCAGAACAGCGGTCGAATGTAAGCCGGCACAAAGCCCGGGAAATCAAAGGCGTTACTGACGCCCATCTCTTTCGCCATTTGGCGAATGTTGTTGCCGTAATCAAAGGTCGGAATGCCCTGCTGCTGGAAGGCGAGCATCGCTTTTACATGTTCCGCCATGGACGCCTTCGCGACCTGAGTGACCACCGCAGGCTCAACGGCCGCGCGCTCGCGGTACTCTTCCCAGCTCCAGCCCACTGGCAGATAGCCGTTGAGCGGGTCGTGGGCGCTGGTCTGGTCGGTAACCATGTCCGGGCGAACGCCACGCTTCACCAGCTCAGGCAGAATTTCTGCGGCATTACCGTGCAGGGCGATAGAAACGGCTTTCCCTTCGCTGGTGTAACGTTTGAGGCGGGCGAGGGCGTCATCCAGATCTTTGGCCTGCTCGTCCACATAGCCCGTGCGCAGGCGGAAGTCGATGCGGGACTGCTGGCATTCAATGTTCAGTGAACAGGCGCCGGCCAGGGTCGCGGCCAGAGGCTGCGCGCCGCCCATGCCGCCGAGGCCTGCGGTGAGCACCCAGCGACCGGTCAGGGAGCCGTTATAGTGCTGGCGGCCTGCTTCAACGAAGGTTTCATAGGTGCCCTGCACGATGCCCTGACTGCCGATGTAGATCCATGACCCGGCGGTCATCTGGCCATACATCGCCAGCCCTTTGGCGTCCAGTTCATTAAAGTGTTCCCAGTTAGCCCAGTGCGGCACCAGGTTAGAGTTGGCAATTAGCACGCGGGGGGCATTGGCGTGGGTTTTAAAGACGCCAACCGGCTTGCCGGACTGCACCAGCAGGGTTTCGTCTTCATTTAGCGCCTTAAGGGCTTCGACCATTTTGTCGTAGCATTCCCAGTTTCTCGCCGCCCGGCCTATGCCGCCGTAAACCACCAGTTCTTTCGGGTTTTCAGCCACATCCGGATCGAGGTTATTCATCAGCATGCGCAGCGGGGCTTCCGTCAGCCAGCTTTTTGCATTCAGCTTCGTGCCGCGCGGCGCCCTGATTTCAACATCACGATAACGAGAAAACTCACTCTTCATGGGGTTCACCTTGTTTTGGGATAACGGGGAAAGTGCTCACGAAAAATACCATGTCATTTTTTCGTTTGCTTGTATATACATGATTAGCATATTTGATGCCAGGCGCGACATTGATTTTTTAGTTGTTTAAAATCATGGTGTTAATGCGCATCTCTCGAGTAGTTACATCATATATCGTTTCTTTTTTATCCTGTGTCGCACCATTTTGGCGCTCTTTACAAAGAGATTGATCCTTTTTAGGGCAAAAATAGCAGTTCGGATAGCTGGAAAATCGCCCGTAAGGCACCGTTTAATCCTGATAAAAATCACGCCTTGATCACATTTAAAATTTAATAAAACAAACATATATTTGTTTTTAAACAATAAATTGTCTTTATTTCAATGTTGCGTTTTTGTTATGGCACAGGCTTTGCAGATTGTACATACAATGCTATACATAGCTTTTTTACGCAGCCGTTCATTTCTTCGGCAGCCAGATGACCATGAGGCGTAGCGATGATTACTTTCAACAATGTGACCAAGTTTTATGACGACGGCACGGTCGTGGTGGATGGACTCAATCTCACCGCACCTGGCGGCAAGATTACCGTGCTGGTAGGCCCTTCAGGCTGTGGGAAAACAACGTCACTGCGCATGATTAATCGGCTGATTGAGCCATCCTCCGGCGAGATTTTGCTCAACGGTGAATCCACCTCCGCCATGGACGTGGTGCAACTGCGCCGCCGCATTGGCTACGTCATCCAGAATGCGGGGCTGTTCCCTCACCGAAACATCATCGACAACATCGCCACCACCGCGATCCTCAATGGCATGCCTAAGGCCAAAGCCCGGGCAAGAGCGGGGGAGCTCCTGGAGGTCGTCGGCCTGGCCCCGCAGTTGGCCAAACGCTATCCGTGGCAGCTTTCCGGCGGGCAGCAGCAGCGCGTAGGGGTTGCCCGAGCCCTGGCCGCTGACCCGGAGTTTATGCTGATGGATGAACCTTTTAGCGCCGTGGACCCGGTGGTGCGTGACCAACTGCAGGAAGAGTTCCTGCGTATACAAAAGGAAGTGAGTAAAACCATCATTATGGTGACTCACGATATTGATGAAGCCATGAAGCTGGGTGATTTGGTTGCGGTACTGAAGCCCGGCGGCAAGCTGGGGCAGATGGCATCCCCGGGGGAGCTGCTTAACGCCCCGCAAAGTGATTTTGTGGCCGATTTTATTGGCCGCGACCGCGGCTACCGCAAGCTGAGTTTTTACAATTCAGGGCCGCTGGCATCCATGCAGATGGAGCCGACCGCCGAGGTAGGCACGCCGATTGACATGGCGCGCGACATTGCGGTGCAGCGCTGGCTGCTGGTGACCCGCGAAGGCAAAGCCTGCGGCTGGTTTGATACGCATCAGCAGGTTGAGGCGGTGGTGCCGGAGCACATTAATCTGGGCGCGACCTTTTTCCCGCAAAGCGGCACGCTGCGCCAGATGCTTGACTCCGCGCTCAGCTCGCCGTGCCATCGCGCGGTGGTAATTGGCGAGCGGGCCGAAGTGTTGGGGACCCTGGGGCTGGATCACGTCCTGGATGCCTGCAAGTCAATGGCGCGGGAGGCGGTATGAGATTCGACTGGCTGTGGGCGCAAAGCGACAAAATTTTCCATTTGCTGCTGTGGCACCTCTATCTCTCGGTCACGCCGATCCTGATTGGCCTGCTGCTGGCTATCCCGGCCGGCTGGCTGGTGAGCAGTATGCCGCGCGTGAAGGGCATCATTCTTAACCTGTTCGGGCTGCTGTACACCATCCCGTCTCTGGCGCTGTTTGTGCTACTGCCGCCGCTGCTTAATACGCAGATCCTCGACCCGATCAACGTGGTGGTGGCGCTGACGATTTATAGCTTCGCGCTGCTGGTCAGAACCGTGTGCGACGGGCTGGATTCGGTACCTACCGACACCCGGCAGTCCGCCTTTGCCCTCGGCTATAAGCCGGTTCACCAGTTTTTCCAGGTCGACCTGCCGCTGGCGGTGCCGGTAATTGGCTCGGGGATGCGAGTCGCCGTGGTCTCTAACGTCAGTATTGTTTCCGTCGCCGCGCTGATAGGCGCCCCGCAGCTCGGGTCGCTGTTTACCCAGGGGTTTCAACTGCAGTTTCTGACGCCGATTATTGCCGGTATCGCGCTGTGTATCATCCTGGCTTTTGTGCTCGACTGCGTGGTTGTGGCCGTCACCCGCTCATTAAGCCGCTGGCAGCCAACAAGGGGATAAAGTATGTCTGACTGGTTCTTTACGCTCAGCCACTGGTATGGCGATGACGGTATTCTCCCGCTGCTGGCGCAGCATATCGGCTACAGCGCGGTGGCGCTGGCGATAGCGATAGCCATTGCGTTTCCGGTGGGCTGCTACACCGGTCATACCGGCAAAGGGGAAGCGCTGCTGATTGGTACCACCAACGCGCTGCGCTCTCTGCCGTCGTTTGGCCTGATTATCCTGCTGGTTATTCTGATGGCGGGGTACTTCGAGTCGGACATGGCCTTTATTTTGCCGTGCATTATCGTGCTGGTGGTGCTCGCCCTGCCGCCGATAGCGCTGGGCGTTCATGCGGGTATCCGCTCCGTTGACCCAAGCGTTCACGACGCCGCCAAAGGTATTGGCCTGACGCCGTTCCAGGTGCTGACTCAGGTTGAGCTGCCCTGTGCCACGCCGTTAATTCTGTCCGGCATTCGCAGCGCCACACTGCAGATAATCTCTACCGCCACCATCGCGGCCTACGTCTCTCTTGGCGGCCTGGGCCGGTTGATTATCGACGGTCGCGCGGCGAACGATTTTGCCCAGATGACCGCCGGCGCGGTGCTGGTTGCCATTCTGGCGCTGCTCGTGGATGTGTTCTTTTCCCTTTCGGTGAAGTACGTGGTTTCCCACGGTATTTCCCGACGTATCAAAACCCAGTGATGTTGAGCCCGTTAATTACACAAGGTGAAAGCGATGAATATGAAGAAACGTTGTTTGACGCTGTTGAGTGCCGCGATGCTGTCTGTTGTTTCCTCCGCGTGGGCGGCAGATGCGGGGCAGAAGGTGATTATCGGTTCGGCTGATTTCCCGGAAAACCAACTGCTGGCGACGATTTACGCCGGGGCGCTGGAAGCGCAAAACATCCCGGTGGAGAAGAAGCTCAACATCGGCAGCCGCGAAGTTTACATTCCGGCCCTGCTGGACGGCTCCATTAACGTTATCCCGGAGTACAGCGGCGCGCTGCTGAGCTATCTGGACGCCAATAATACGGCGCACAGTTCAGACGAAGTGGCAACCGCGCTGGCGGCGAAGCTCCCGGCAAAAGTGAAGATGCTGAACACCGCCGTGGCGCAAAACAGCGATGTTATCGCCGTCACTAAGAAAACGGCAGATAAGTACCAACTCAAAACCATTGAAGATCTGAAACCGCATGCGGCAGAGCTCATTCTGGGCGGCCCGGCAGAATGGAAAACCCGCCACGAAGGCGTGCCGGGGCTGAAAGAAGTGTATGGCCTGAATTTTAAGAGTTTCAAAGTGCTGGACGTGGCTGGCCCGCTGACGCTGACCGCGCTGAAAAATAATCAAATCCAGGCGGCGGATTTAACCTCCACCACGCCGGAAATTCAGAAGGACCATCTGGTGGCGCTGGGCGATCCGAAAAACCTGTTTGCGGCACAAAACATTGTTCCGATTGTGGCCACCACCACGCTGAACCCGACCATTGAGAACACGCTGAACAAAGTGTCTGCGCAGTTAACCACCGCAGATTTGATTGCTATGAACGGGCAGCTTGCCGAATTTGCCAGCATCGATGACGTCGCGCATCAGTGGCTGGTTAAACATGGCCTGAGCAAGTAAGGGCGCACGATGACAAGACAAACTGGCTCCACCGCACACGCCCATCAGGTCGTCACCTTAGGCAGAGCACAAACCAGCATCGACGAGCTGGTGCGTATCGCCGACGGGGCGCCGGTCGAACTGGCTCCCGAAGCCCTGGCGAATATGGACCACGTCAGCGGGTATATTCGACGAGCAATAGATGAAGGGCAGGTGATCTACGGCCTGACCACCGGGGTAGGTGACCTGGTCACGGAACGCCTTTCCGCCGACCAGATAGCCAGCGTACAGCTCAATATGCTGCGCAGCCACGCCTGCGGGATGGGGCCAGATTTGTCCGTACGTGAAGTGCGCGCAATGATGGCGGTAATGCTGAAATCGCTGCTGCAGGGTTACAGCGGCGTCAGCGCTGAACTGGCGAAACGCATGGCCGAAATGCTTAACCGGCAGGTTACGCCGTGGTCGCCGGCCAGCGGCTCGGTAGGTTATTTAATTGCGACGGCGCATATCGGGCTGTCGCTGTTTGGCGAAGGGCAGTGCTGGTATCAGGGGGAGCTTCTGCCGTCCGCCGAGGCGCTGGCAAAGGCGGGCATCTCTCCCCGAGTTCCGGGCCCGCGTGAAGGCCATGCGCTGATCAGCGGCACCTATGAAATCACCGGCCTGGCGTGCCTGGCCGTGCATGATTTTGAGCGGTTGCTGCCGGTGGCGGATATGGCCGGCGGCATGTGTCTGGAGGCGCTGAAGGGGAATACCCGGGGCTATGACGCCCGCCTGCATGCCCTGCGGCCACACGACGGGCAGCAGAAAACTGCCGCGATTCTTCGTCGTCTGCTGAGCGGCAGCGAGATCTTCGCCCGCTACCGCGACCACCGGGTGCAGGATGCGCTGAGCCTGCGCTGTATCCCGCAAATTCACGGCGCGGTGCGCGACCAGCTTGCCCACTGCCGCCAGATTGTGACTATTGAACTGAATTCGGTTACCGATAACCCGGTCTTCCTTATAGAACACGATGCGCTGGCGATCCTGCCCGGCGGCAACGGCCACGGCGCCCCGCTGGCGCTGGCGCTGGATTCTCTGGCTGTGGCCATTGCCCAGGTCAGCACCGCATCTCAGGCGCGCTCAGATCGTATTACCAACGTGCATCTTAGCGGCCTGCCTGCGTTCCTGGTTGGCAGAAGCGGTGCGAACTCCGGGATGATGATCCCGCCTTACGTCGCTGCCGCGCTGGCGGGGGATAACCGCAGCCTGGCTGCGCCTTCGAGCGTGCATACCGTTACCACCTGCGCCGGGCAGGAAGACCATATCAGTATGGGCGTTTCTTCGGCGCGCAAAGCCATGCAGGCGGTGAGCAACGCGGTGGATATTGTTGCCATCGAACTGCTGTGTGCCAGCCAGGCGCTGGAGTTTCACCGTCCGCTTCGCGCCTCGGTTGGCGCGGAATTAACTTTGGGCATGGTGCGTGAACGCGTGCCGTTCCGTGAGGCGGACACAGCGCTCTACCCGGATATGCACGCCGTGCGTGATTTGATTGCAGAAGGTGAGCTGAGCCAACGGCTGCTCGCCCTGGTTGAGGAGTCCGAACATGAGTGAAGCTTTGCAGCCGCTGAAAGGTGTCAGAGTGCTTGATTTATCCCGCGTGCTGGCCGGCCCGTGGTGCGCCTCGCTGCTTAACGATCTGGGTGCGGAAGTCATCAAGATTGAGATGCCGGGCAGTGGGGATGACTCCCGCAGCTTCACCCCGCACATCGGCGGGGAAAGCAGCTACTTCATGCAGCTTAACCACGGCAAAAAAAGCGTCACCCTGGATTTAAAGGCGCCTGAGGGGTTAGCCATTCTTAAGCAACTGGTGGCGCAGGCCGACGTGCTGGTGGAGAACTTCCGTCCCGGAGTGACAAAACGCCTTGGCATCGACTACCCGACGCTGCAGGAAATCAACCCACGGCTGGTTTACGCCAGTATTTCCGGGTTTGGGCAGCAAGGAGCAATGGCCCACAAAGCCGCTTATGACCATATCGTGCAGGCCTACGGCGGCATTATGCAGGTCACCGGCTGGGCAGAAGGGGAACCCACCCGCGTGGGGGACGCCATTGGGGATGTTGTGGCCGGGCTGTACGGCAGTTGGGCGGTGCTCGCGGCGCTGCTGCAGCGCGGGATCAGCGGCAAAGGGCAGCACCTTGATGTGTCGATGCTCGACACCATGGTAACGATGCAAATGGTTTCTCTGACCCAGTGGATTGGCGGGCAACCCTCCGCCGGGCGGCTGGGTAATGCCCATCCTATCAGCGCCCCGATGGACAGTTATCCGGCTCAGGATGGCCATATTGTTATTGCGGTCGCCAACGACAAACTGTTCCGCCAGCTTTGCTCGGCGATGGAAAAGCCCGAGCTGGCAGGCGACCCGCTGTATCTCACCGACCCATTGCGGCTGGCGAACCAGCGGCCGCTGAGGGCAGAAATTGAACGCTGGCTGGCGGATAAAACGGTTCACGATGCTCAGGCCATTTTGGACAACGCAGGCGTCCCTGCTTCAGCCGTGCTGCGCCTCGACCAGATTCTGACCAGTGATTATGCGCGAGAACGCGAGCTTGTTAAGCAGGTGACGCACCCGACGGCAGGCAATATCTCTATTGTCCCTCAGCCGGTGAAAATGAGCGCCATGAAAGCAGAGCCTGCGCTGGTACCCCCTGCGCTGGGCGAACATACGGCAAGCGTGCTGCGAGAGCTGCTGGCTATTGATGAGGCAACGCTAACGCAACTTAAGGCGCAGGGCGTAATTTAAGCGGCGGGGAAGGTAAATGGTGCAAATAAAGAAAGTTGCGGTAGTCGGGGCCGGAACAATGGGGGCGCGTATCGCCGTGGTGATGTCGCGGGCGGGCTACCGGGTGAGTCTGTGGTCGCGCTCTGAGTCGACGATCGATAAAGCGCGGGCCATTGTGGCCTCGCTCGGCGCTGGAGAATGCGTGGAATTCACCACCTCTTTTGAGGCCTGCCTGAGTGACGCCGACCTGGTTTCTGAGAACGTTGCTGAGGACGTGGCGCTCAAGCAGCGGGTCCTCAAAGATGTCGAGAGGCTGGTCAGCGCGGAGTGCGTAATAACGACGAACACTTCAAGCGTGTCCATCACGCTGCTGGCCTCATCCTTGAGCCAGCCGCAGCGGCTGATCGGCATGCACTGGTTTAACCCGGCGGATACCATGCCGATGATCGAGATTGTGCGCGGGGAGCACACCGGGGATGACATTTGCCAGCGCGTGCGGGATATCTGCCAGCAGTTGGGGAAAGAGACTATCGTCGTCAACCAGGATATTCCGGGGTTTATTATCAACCGGCTGCAGTACGCGATGCTGCGCGAGGCCCTTTACCTGGTGGATGCCGGCATCGGGTCCGTGGAGGACGTAGACCGGGCGGTGCAGCGCACGCTGGCTCCCCGCTGGGCGGCAATGGGGCCGATGAAGCTGATGGATTTCGCCGGGCTGGATACGGTGGAAAAAGTGGCCGGTATTTTACTGCCCGCGCTGGATAACAGCGGTGAACTCCCCGCGTGGCTGAAAGCCAAAGTGGCCGACGGCAAACTCGGTGCGAAAAGCGGGGAAGGCTTCTATGCCTGGACTGCAGAGACCGCCGCGGCAGGCATGCGCCACCGGGATGAAATCGTCAGACAGCTGACCGGGGGAGAGAAACATGAGTGATATTCTCTCTCGCGTTGACGGCGCGGTTGCCGTGGTTACGCTCAACCGGCCGCAGAAGTACAACGCGCTCACGGGTGAGATGCTTGATGAGCTGCTCGGCGCCTTAACCGAGCTGGACGGGCGGCCGGACGTCAGGGCGATCGTTTTGCTTGGCTCTCCCAGGGCGTTTTCTGCCGGGGCTGATACCGGCACGCTGGCGTCTGCTTCGGCGACGACGCTGTGGCGCAGCGGGTTTAGCGAGAAGTGGGATCGGGTGGCGGGCATTGAAACTCCGCTGATTGCCGCCGTGTCCGGCTATGCCCTCGGCGGCGGCCTTGAGCTGGCGCTGCTGTGCGACATTATTATCGCCGATCAAAGCGCGGTCTTCGGCCTGCCGGAAAGCCACATCGGTATTATCCCCGGTGCGGGGGGAACGCAGCGGCTGGTGCGAGCCGTGGGCAAGTCGCTGGCAATGGACATGTTATTGAGCGGCAGACGAATTGACGCGCAGGAAGCGCTGCGTGCCGGGCTAGTCAGCCGGGTGACGGATTCACTTGAAGAGCAGGCGTTAGTGCTGGCAAATCAGGTCGCTAAAGCCGCGCCGCTGGCCGCGATGATGATTAAAAAAGCCGTGGCGGCGAGCTACGAAATGCCGCTGAGCGCGGGCGTGGCCTATGAACGATCGCTCTCGGCGTTAATCGCCGACAGTGAAGATCGGGCGACGGGGCTGACGGCGTTTAAGGCTAAACAGTCGCCTGAGTTTAAGGGCCGATGAAGTGAAATAAAGACGAAACCGGCAGCCAGTCTGCCGGTTTTAGACGGATGACAAACCTCTGACGATAGAAAAAATACCAGAGGGCTCGTTAAAAAAACTGGAAAATCAATTCATTGATTTTCGGCTGATAACCACCAAGAGGGAAAAACCACGCTTTTGCCCTCTTGGTCAGCAACGTAAAACCGGCAGCCAGTCTGCCGGTTTATATTTATACCGTAAGGGTGACGCGCGCGAAGAGGGAGGCGGCAGAGGGCAGCACGCGGACCGTGGCCGGTTCACTAAGCAGCAGGCTGTCGTAGTGCTGCAAAATGTGTTGCTCCCCGTTGACGTCAACCTCCAGCCGGTCACCCGCATTAAACAGCAGTTGCGTACCCTGCTGGTGCGCCCAGGCTCCTTCCCGCAGCCAGCTTACGGTTGCTTGTGTGGTGGCTGCTTTATAGATGACGTTAAAGTCCAGCAGCGGCCCGCCGACAATAGCGCAGGAGACGTCGCTGTCGCCGCTAAAATCAGTTGCCTGGAACCGCGGGATCAGCGCGCCTGGCTCGCCGTCAACGGTGAGATACATGCCTTCACCTTCCAGCACGCTGATATTACGCAGATAGCCGGCAAAAAGAGAGAAGGGGCCGTCATGGCGGATCGTTGCCACCGAAATACGCCAGTCATAGCCATCCGTAGCCGGGAAGCGGTAAATTTCCCGCGTGACGCCCTGGCCGTTTTTCCAGGGCATGTCAGGGCATTGCTCGTAGGGCAGAAGCTGGATCATTTGTGCATGCTTCCTTCGAGCCGATAGCGTGAACCCGGGTAAACCAGGCGCACGCTGGTAACGATTTTTTTGTTCTGTCGCCCGGTCCAGGTGCGGCGATTCACCTGCAGGCAAGGCGTGTGCTCGTCGATTTCCAGATAGACGCACTCTTCGCGAGGGACGTTCACCGCCTCAATAATATGCTCTCCCTCAACGATTGGTGCGATGGAGGAGAGATAGGCGTTGGGCGTGATACGGGTGAAGTCCTGCTGGAAGTAATCCGGCACGATAAGCGAGTTCACCAGGCGGTCTTCCAGCATCACCGGCACGCCGTTTTCGTAGTGGCAAATCAGCGAGTGGAACAGGCGGCTGCCTTTGGGTAAGTTGAAGGCCATTGCCTGCTGCGCATCGGCATACACCTGGGTTAGCTCCAGCACGCGGGCGTGATGGCGGTGCCCGCGGCTGGCTATTTCGTCGGCAATATTATTGATTTCCAGCAGGGCGGACTGCCCGCGGACTTCGGCGACGAAAGTACCGATACCCTGCATGCGCACCAGCAGGCCTTCGGCGGTCAGCTCGCGCAGGGCGCGGTTGATAGTCATGCGGCTGTAGCCAAACTGATTCACCAGTTCGCTTTCGGAAGGAACCCGGTAGTTTACTGGCCATAGTCCACTATGAATATTGGTCTTAATAATGATTTTGACCCTTTCATAGTAGGGGGCCGGCTGGTCCAGATTGTCGGTCTCTGCCGCTGCTTTAAAAACGTCGTTTTGTGCCATTCATCATTCCTCGCCCGGGTATCCTTTAAAGTTTACTCTACCCCTATTTGGATGTATATATACATGCATGTATATACAATTGATTAACATCGAACCGGGGTGCTGATATGGCGGTATATTTCGCGGCGAAAGCGCTTCTGCCGCAGGGCTGGGCGGAGAATGTCAAACTGGGCGTTTCGCCCGAGGGCGTAATTCATTCACTGGCGTACGACAGCGTGCCGGATGCCAACGATATTCGCCTGGACGGCATTGTCGTACCGGGGATGCCGAACCTGCATTCGCACGCATTCCAGCGGGCGATGGCGGGGCTGACGGAAGTGGTTGGCGACCCGGCAGACAGCTTCTGGACGTGGCGGGATCTGATGTACCGTCTGGTGGGCAAAATCACCCCGGAACAGCTGGAAACCATCGCCAGCTATCTGTATATCGAAATGTTAAAAGCCGGCTATACCTCGGTCGCCGAGTTTCACTATTTGCACCATGATGTTGACGGCAAGGCCTACGCGCAGCCTGCGGAGCTGGCGCTGCGCGTCTCCCTGGCGGCAAAAAATGTCGGCATTGGTTTGACGCTGCTCCCGGTGCTGTACACGCATTCCGGCTTTGGAGGGCAGCCCGCATCCACGGGGCAGCGCCGCTTTATTAATGATACTGACAGCTACCTGAAACTGTACGACAGCATCGCCACTGCACTTGCCCCGGAACCGATGCAACGCGCCGGCTTATGCTTCCATTCGCTGCGGGCCGTTACGCCGGAACAGATGCGTATTGTGCTCGAAAGTCAGCCGCAGCCGCAGCCGGTTCACATTCATATCTCCGAACAGCAGAAAGAGGTGGCGGACTGCCTCGCCTGGTCCGGGCTGCGCCCCGTGGAGTGGCTGTATGAAAATATGCCTGTCGATGAGCGCTGGTGTCTGATTCATGCCACCCATATCACCGACAGCGAAACGCAGCTTATGGCTGATTCTGGCGCGGTTGCCGGGCTATGCCTGACCACAGAAGCGAATCTCGGGGACGGCATTTTCCCCGGGCAGGCGTTTCTACAGCAGGGCGGCAACTGGGGAATTGGCTCAGACAGCCACATCAGCGTCAGCGTCAGCGAGGATTTACGCTGGTTTGAATACGGCCAGCGCCTGAATAACCGCCGCCGTAACTTGCTGCACCTTGAGACGGAGCCTTATGTCGGCAACGTGCTTTATCAGGGGGCACTGCGCGGTGGGCGCATGGCGCTGGGGCAAAACATTGGCGAGCTGGCCGTGGGGGCGAGAGCCGATTGGCTGGTGCTGGACGGCAACGATCCGTTCCTGGCGACGGCGAAAGACAGCGAATTGTTGAACCGCTGGATTTTTGCCTGCGCCTCTAATCCGATTAAAGAGGTGATGACCGGCGGGAAATGGGTGATACGCGAAGGGCGGCATGAAAAAGACGCCGAGATCAAAGCCGGTTTCGCACAGGTGCTAAAGCAACTAACGCGTTAGTTACCCGGTGAAAATGCATATCTGCTATTGCGCTATCCTCCTCTGTGCTTTCGGGTTTTAATGCTGGCCTGCGCGTTCACGAGGAGAAAATCATGGCCAATACGCGTTATGCCATTTTGGGCGGCAGCTCTGGCATCGGGCTGGCGCTCGCCCGCAAGCTGACCTCTCGCGGAGACAGCGTGCTTATCGGCGGTCGGTCGGGGGAAAAACTGCAGGCGGCAGTAGCCGGGCTTGGCAAAAATGCCGCAGGCAAAAGGGTAGACGTGACTGACCGTTTGTCTCTCAGGGCTTTCTTTGCGGATGCCGGGCCGCTGGCGGGATTGTTTACCCCGGCTGCCTCTTATCAAACTGGCGATTTCCGCGACGGCGATACCGCCACCTCAGAAGCGCTGTTTCAGGCAAAATTCTGGTCACAATATTGGGCCGTCTATGAAGCGCTTCCCAATCTGCAGGCTTCCTCTGCCGTGGTGCTGATGTCCGGCGCGGCCTCTGCCCGCCCCATCGGGGCACCCGCTTATGCTGCCTGCAATGCGGCGCTGGAGGGGCTGGCGCGAGGCCTGGCGGTGGAACTGAAGCCGGTGCGGGTAAACTGCCTGTCGCCGGGCACCACCGACAGCGAACTTTGGCGTAACCGCCCGGCGGAAGTCCGTGAGCCGGCCTACCAATATTGGAACAGTCTGGCGTTAAATGGCCGCCCGGGACACGTAGACGAACAGGCCGCAACGGCGCTTTTTCTACTGGATAATCAGAATATTACCGGCAGTACTATTTATTGCGATGGTGGCTATACGCTGCGTTAGGCGTGTTTGTCCGTGGATGCTTTTTCACTCAAGTAAACCCCGATCAGGCCGATATTCATTGCAGACCAACATAATGGGATGAATTAAATGACAGGTCCGATTGGCAGCATTGGTTTTTCTGTTCCCTTGATGGGGGCAAATATTACGGCAAAGGTTAAAGCTCCGGTGGTACCGGCCCCGGCGATTCAGTCCTCAACGCGCGTCACCCTCAGCGGGGCGAGCGACAACATTAGCGCTATTTACTCGTTTGGTGCCCAGAAACTTCGGGCGACTACTCCCGGCGTCAACAGCAATTTATCCATGCTGATGGGAGCCACGCTTTCGCAACCGACCTCCGTCGCGTTCCAGGGGCTGGGCAAAGAGCTTCTGCTGGCGCTGAAAGATAACCCGAAAGGTTTCTCTCTGGCGGTAGCCTCGCCTGCGGCCGCCGCCGCAGATGGCAACGTCGTTCAGGACAAAGACAGCGCGGTCGCACTGAATATTGAGACACAAAGCGGCGTTAAGGTCAGCATTTCGTTATCCCGTCAGTCTGAAGGCCTGGTCGCGGAAGTTCAGACCAGCGGAGGCGACCTGACCGACGATGACGTGGCGGCGATCTCGGGCCTTGCGGATGGTTTCCAGAATGCACTTGATGGCCTGGCGCAGAAGCCACCGGCGATAAAAATCGGTGGATTGCTCAACGTCGACAGCAAGCTGTTCAAGTCCGTGGAGCTGAACACCGATGTTAGCCAGGCCGGCAGCTCAATCCAGTCTCTGCATTTCCAGAGCGATAGCACCCAGCGCGCATTAAGCTATAAAGATGCCGACGCGACGTTTAACCTGACTACGGATCTCAGCACCCCGGGGACCTTGGGCAGCAAAAGTCAGCAGACTCAGGCGCTTTCCGCCTATGAGAGACAGCTGGACGGGGCAGGATCCCGCGGCCACGCCAACAAAGCCCAGCTAGCCCTGTTTAAAAGTGCCTTCCACGCGCTGAATAGCGATTACGGCTCGAACGAGGCGAAAACCAGCGGGATTCAGCAAACCATTACTTTTTCTGCGGAGGATAAGGCACGCTCTTACTTGAGCGGATTGGCGGACTTTACCGCGTCGTTCAAGCAGGCGGACGCGGCCTCCAACCCTTACAAGCCTGAGGAAAACGACAGTTTTTCCTATGACTTTAGCCAGTCGACCCAGGCCAGCACCGACAGAAAAGGTGACCTGAGCAAGCTGGTGCAAAGCACGAAGGCAAGCCTCAAGGCCAGCTATCATGAGTCACTGGTCCCCGGCGCAAAACTGGAGCTCACGGGACTGAAATCGTCGCAAAACTACACCTATCATGTGATCAGTGAAGAAACGACCACTCAGACCGCGCTGGAGTTCAAAAAGGGCAATCTGGCGAGCGTGGAAACCAGCCGGGCGACCCATAACGCCGAATATGTTCAGACTTACGTTGCGGCACAGTTGACCGATGAGAAACGTACCCCGTTTGATAAAGAAGAGACGAAGAAGGTCAATCTCCGGGCGGACAATATCAGCCCGAAATCAACCCATCCTCTGAACCTGAAATAATCCTGCCCCCACGCTTCGGCGTGGGTTTTTTACCCCGGCGGGGGAACCTGTGCGTCACCGCTACCACTCAGCCTCAATTGCCCAACGAGTGGAATACCCTCCGATGAGAAACATCCTTAATACTTTCCGTCCTACACAGTCAGATCCGCGCCTGCAGGCACAAAGCGGCCAGTCAAGCCGCACTGCCAGAACGTCGGCCACGGCTTCGTCTTCACGTAGCGTGAATAACCCCTCCACCCGCCTGGTGCAGGATTTCGCGAAGCTAAGCGGCAAAAACCTGAGAGCCAACGTGCTGCTTAACAGCGATGACAATTCGGTGCCAATTCACCATAAAAGCCCTTCGGCGCTGCTGAAAGCGATAGACGATAATATTTCAAATACGGCCCGGGAGTGGGGAATGCCTAAACATGAAGTTGAGGCAATGCTGGGCAGCAGCAAACGCATTAACGAGCCTGTTTGCGGCGTCACGGCGAATAACGTGATGAAGCTTTTCCTCGACACCGACCATTTCAGCTACGCTTTTGAACACGGGCACACAATGTCGTTGCCTCAGCTTCAGCAACAGCTTGCCAATTTACCCGCCCATAAGCATTTCATATTGCGCGTGAATGATGCAGGAATGGGGCACGCCTATGTGATTGATCTGCCGGCAAGCGCAAAACCAAGGCGCGATGCGTTCCTGTATCAGTCTGATTTAGGGGATGGGGCGACGCGCCCGCTGCGCCTTGATGACTGGATGAGCAAGAAAGCTTCGCATCCGGTATCGCTGAACGATATCAACACGCATTTTATGAACATGGCACATGGCCGAATCGATCCGGGGCATATTGCTAAGCTGTTTGACGTTGACAGCAACCCGAATATGCTGCGCCCGGAGCGTCTGGATTTAAAGAGAAATCAAGGTTTTAATTTTCAGCTGGCGGAATACGATCCGGCGAACCTCGAGAGAAATGTCTCGGCGATTAAAACGCGATGCAGCTAATCATTAGCCGCCAGTAAGCCGGAATAGATCCACAAAGGATGTGGATTTGTTCTGGTTTAGCGGGAGAGAAAAAGCGACCTTTTGGCGCGTTGGGACTGGACTAACGCAATGTGATCTCTATCATGTCGGGGTCACTACAGAACAAGAGAACGTGCTATGCAACATATCATCGAAGGTTTTCTTAACTTCCAGAAAGAGATTTTTCCGCAGCGCAAAGAGCTCTTTCGCAGCCTGGCGTCCAGCCAAAATCCTAAAGCGCTTTTTATTTCCTGTTCCGACAGCCGTCTGGTGCCGGAGCTGGTGACTCAGCAAGAACCGGGGCAGCTCTTCGTTATTCGTAATGCCGGCAATATCGTGCCTTCTTTCGGCCCGGAGCCGGGCGGCGTTTCTGCGACCATTGAGTACGCAGTTGTTGCCCTTGGCGTAACCGATATTGTTATCTGCGGGCACTCTAACTGCGGCGCGATGAAAGCTATCGCCTCCTGCCAGTGCCTGGATCCGATGCCGGCCGTTGCGCACTGGCTGCACTATGCCGATGCGGCAAAAGCGGTCGTGGAAAAGAAAACCTGGAATAATGAGACCGACAAGGTCAACGCCATGGTTGAAGAAAACGTTATCGCGCAGCTGAACAACATTAAAACGCATCCTTCCGTCGCGGTTGGGCTGCGCAACAATGGCCTGCGGCTGCACGGCTGGGTGTACGATATCGAAAGCGGTGAAATTCGCACCCTGGATAAAAACAGCAAAACCTTTATTTCCCTGGCGGATAATCCTGACGTTTGTTTCGAATAAAAAACGCCGGCGTTCCTGCAGATAAAAAAAATCCACGCTTTGCGTGGATTTTTTACATCTAAGGATAAATTAAGACGCCAAAAGCGGGATTGTGGAGATTTCGGGGATTTACCGTCCCTGTACGGAAAAGCCTGAGGCGGCGGGACTATAATCGACCTAAAGCGGGCTAAAGCTCGCGTTCAGCCGCAGGTCAGGAGTGTTTAAGATGAAAAAGTCTCTGTATGTATGGGTGATGTCTGCGCTGATTGTTGTGCCGCCGCTGGCGCAGGCGCGTCCAGGCCCCTGGTTTGGCCATGGCCCGGGATTCTGGTCTGGCCCACGCTATTACCCGGGGCCGCATTATTTCTATGCAGGGCCACGCCTCACCGTACTGCCGGGGCTTGCCACGGCCATTATCGTTGGCGGGTTAACCTATTATGTGGTCAACGGGATTTATTACCAGCGTCAGGGGGCGGAGTACGTTCGGGTAGAGACGCCGTCCAGCATCAACTCTGGCGTCAGCGTGCTGGATTACAACGGGAAACGCTATTACGTGCGTAACGGGAGTTATTACCAGAAGGATATCGACGGGAACTATATTGAAGTTCCGCGTCCAGCCGGGCTGTAATCCCCGATTTTACTCAGCCTGTGGCCGAGGCAGGTTGGCAGGCAATCATCTAAGAAACCCACCGTGCGCGTGGGTTTTTTTGGCCTAAATATTCGGCCTTAATTTTCCGTTTTCCCTCAACGTTAACCCTCTCACCAGCGTTCGGGCTGGCCTTCCCGCGCCCGGTAGCCATCAGTTTTTCATATTGGTACATCTGCACATCAATTTGGTTACATAAAATCTACAACTTAGTTCGCAAATTCATTATCAGCAGGGTGTGGTTTGCGTCTTTTGCTTGTATATACATGAGTGATCATTTGATGTGTGGTGGGTTTCCGGCGTTCAATCAGGTTTAGCGAGGTCGTTATGTCTTCCTTTTCATCCACAGAAGAACAGTCAAAAAAGGGCTCACGTCTGAGCGAGACCCGATCTATCGATTACATCCCGGACGGGGAACGTCACGGGCATCCTTTTAGCCAGTTTACCCTTTGGTTCGGGGGCAATTTGCAGATCACCGCGATTGTTACCGGCGCGCTGGCCGTTGTGTTGGGCGGCGATGTCGTCTGGTCGCTGGTGGGGCTGTTTGTGGGGCAGATTCTGGGGGCATCGATCATGTCCTTCCATGCTTTGCAGGGGCCGAGACTTGGCCTGCCGCAGATGATCCTCTCCCGGGCGCAGTTTGGCGTTTACGGGGCAGTCATTCCGCTGGTGCTGGTGTGCATTATGTATATCGGGTTTTCTGCCAGCGGAACCGTGCTGGCGGGGCAGGCGATGGCGCATTTGCTGTCAATCAGCGATGTCAGCGGGATGGTTCTGTTCAGCGCCATCATCATCGTCATTGCCGTGCTCGGCTACCGCGTGATCCATAAGCTCGGGAAGGTCGCCAGTATTGTTGGCGTGCTGGCCTTTGCCTGGCTGTTTGGGTCGCTGCTGTTTAACACCGATCTCACGGCCATCCTGCAAAATAATCATTTCTCCATGCCGATGTTTTTGCTGGCGGTGTCGCTGTCCTCTTCCTGGCAAATTGCGTTTTGCCCTTATGTGTCCGACTATTCGCGCTACCTCCCGCGGGACGTGTCTGGCCCGAAGGTGTTTTTCTCGGTGTTTAGCGGCACCGTGCTGGGGACTCAGGCCTCCATGACGCTGGGCGTTATTACCGCCGCCATTGCCGGGAGCGCCTTTTCCGGCCACGAGGTCGGCTATATTGTGGGGTTGGGCAAAACCGAAACCATGGCGATGCTGATTTATTTTGCTATCTGCTTCGGCAAAATCACCTTTACTACCCTGAACGCCTACGGCAGCTTTATGTCGCTGACCACCATTGTGTCCGGATTCCGCAAGCAGGTCGCCCTGAGCCAGAAGAATCGCGTTCTGTTTGTGGTACTGATGGTAGCGGCTTCATGCATCATTGCGCTGCTGAGTGAACCGGCATTCCTGAAACATTTCACGCATTTTCTGTTGTTCTTGCTGGCCTTCTTTGTGCCGTGGAGCGCCATCAGCCTGACCGATTACTTTTTTATTTCGTCCCGAGCCGTAGATATTCCCGCGCTGTTTGACGCCGACAAGCGCTATGGCCGCTGGAACCTGTTTGGTATTGGCGTCTATATCGTCGGGGTGCTGATTCAGCTACCGTTTATTGAGAACCCGCTGTTCCATGGCTCGCTGACATGGCTCTTCGACGGCAACGATGTGTCGTGGATCATCGGCTGGTTTGGCACCGCCATTATCTATTATGGCTTGCACCGTCTGGATAAACGCTCGCTGCCGGCGGCGACGGTTTACCCGAATAGCGCGACTCGCTGATTCTTCTTTGTTGTAAAAAAATCCACGCTTCGGCGTGGATTTTTTATTGTCAGGTTACTCATTACGTTTGTAGAACATTCAACTTCACTGGCTTTATATATGGTGCTCTATTGCTGGATTGGTTTTCGGTCTCAATGTTCTGGGGTATTTATTAAGTAATATACCTTAGTAGCATGATATAACTCAGTTGTGCTAATGTGCCAGGCGTCAGATTCTGGTTTGTTAATAACTACAAGTCTCGATAGATGAAACACACAAATAGTGATGTTATAAGATCTTGCACTTAACTCAAATTAATATAACGGTTCAGAAATGTATAAAAAAATTATAGCTACTGGAATAGCGACAATACTTCTTAGCGGATGCACTGCCGGCTTCCGGCCCGCACTGGAAGACTATAAAGGGGCGGATGCAGCCCGCATACGCGCCAGCACTATGGGCAACACGGCATTGCAGTTCTATGAAAAGCAGCCCAGCGGCTGTTATAAAAAAGTGTTGGAAAGACGTATTACTTCAGGTTTTGCCCTGATTGGCATCCCGGTAACCGGGAACAAGAGACTTGCAGATATGCCTGCATCGCAAAATGTAAGCGGTCCGTTTATAAATGAGTTTACGATAAAGCCCGGGCAGTTGATCGATGTTGTACATTATGCGAGCCGTTGGACATATGCCAATTTTATACCTCAGCCTAACCATAACTACGATATTGTAGTTACTGGTTCCTTATATGCCGGTGATTCTGTTTCTGTTAAAGACATAGATACCAGTGAAAAAATCGTTACCTGGAAGACTGAAGACGTCAAGCTTTGCCCTGGCAGTGTTTTTGACTGACAGCAACGACGATGGCCTGGTGATATAGATATATACGTGACGTAGTACCTTGCAGGATGTAGATACCAGCGATACCTGACTTAGAATGAAATGAACCTGACGGTTTATCTATGATGAATTTTAATGGTGCGCTGCCGAGAATATTTAAATCTATTCACTGAACTTATTCTGCAGCTAATTTAGATTAAGTTTAAAAATTTTACTTAACGTATTATTAAAACAAAAAATCCACGCTCGAGCGTGGATTTTTTTATGGCACACGAAGGGGTTAGACGTTGAACAAGAAGTTCATCACGTCGCCGTCTTTCACGACGTAGTCTTTACCTTCGGCGCGCATTTTGCCGGCTTCTTTCGCACCTTGCTCGCCCTTGAAGGTGATGAAGTCTTCATAGGCAATGGTCTGCGCACGGATGAAGCCTTTTTCGAAGTCGGTGTGAATTTTACCCGCCGCCTGCGGAGCGGTGGCGCCGACAGGGATGGTCCACGCGCGGACTTCTTTCACGCCAGCAGTGAAGTAGGTTTGCAGGTTCAGCAGCTCGTAGCCTGCACGAATCACGCGGTTCAGGCCCGGCTCTTCCAGACCCAGCTCGGCCATGAACTCTTCCCGGTCGGCGTCGTCCAGCTCGGCGATGTCGGATTCGACGGCAGCACATACGGCAACCACAACGGAACCTTCACCTGCGGCGATTTCGCGAACTTTGTCGAGGTACGGGTTGTTTTCAAAACCGTCTTCGTTAACGTTGGCGATATACATGGTTGGCTTCAGGGTCAGGAAGCTCAGGTATTTGATTGCAGCCTTATCTTCTTCGGTCAGATTTTTCAGCGCGCGCAGCATACCGGCGTTTTCCAGCTGCGGCAGGCATTTTTCCAGCGCCGCCAGCTCGGCCTTAGCGTCTTTGTCGCCGCCTTTGGCTTTCTTCTGCACGCGGTGAATCGCGCGCTCGCAGGTATCCAGGTCAGACAGCGCCAGCTCGGTGTTAATAACGTCGATATCGTCAGCCGGATCCACTTTATTGTTTACGTGGATGATGTTGTCGTTTTCAAAGCAGCGCACAACGTGGCCGATAGCTTCGGTTTCACGGATGTTGGTCAGGAACTGGTTGCCCAGGCCTTCACCTTTAGACGCGCCTTTCACCAGGCCGGCGATGTCCACGAACTCCATGGTGGTCGGCAGAATACGCTGCGGTTTAACGATTTCGGCGAGCTTGTCCAGACGCGGGTCCGGCATTGGCACAACGCCTGTGTTCGGCTCGATGGTACAGAACGGGAAGTTAGCCGCTTCAATACCTGCTTTGGTCAGCGCGTTGAACAGCGTGGATTTACCAACGTTCGGCAAGCCGACGATACCGCATTTGAATCCCATGGTTTAAATCACCTTAATTGCTTGATAATCAATGAGCTTTAACGTTTTCATTGAAAAAATGTAGATAACTTTGCCTATTATACACTTAAACCGCTGCCAGCGGGCGTGGAAATCCTTTCCTGGCGCGGGGAGAGCCGGTTTATTGTGCTTTAAAGGCGTGCAGACGATTGGTCGCTTTGGTCAGGCCTTCTTTCAGCCAGACCTCGGTGCAGCGCGCCGCTTCGTCCACGGCGTCGTCGATCAGCTTCTGTTCGCTGACCGGCGGTTTGCCGAGCACAAAGCCGACAACTTTGTTTTTATCGCCCGGATGGCCAATCCCCACGCGTAACCGGTGAAAGTTTGGGTTATTGCCCAGTTTGCTGATGATGTCCTTCAGGCCGTTGTGCCCGCCGTGGCCGCCACCAAGTTTAAATTTCGCCACGCCCGGCGGCAGATCCAGCTCGTCGTGCGCCACCAGAATTTCGTCCGGAGCGATGCGGAAGAAAGTGGCCATAGCGGCAACGGCTTTCCCGCTGAGGTTCATAAACGTGGTCGGAACCAGCAGACGGACGTCTTCTCCGCCAAGATTAACGCGGGCGGTATAGCCAAAGAATTTCGCTTCTTCTTTCAGCGACTGATTGTGGCGCTCGGCCAGTAAATCCACATACCAGGCCCCGGCATTGTGGCGGGTCGCTGCATATTCAGCGCCTGGGTTTGCCAGGCCGACAATTAATTTGATGCTCACGTTTAAATTCCTGAAAACCGTTCACAGCCGCGTAGTTTACTGCGCCACAGCGACGTTGACAAAGCGCAATCCCCGCGCCGACACATTCTTGAATAGTTGATGATCTGAACCATTAGAATTTCAAGCAACTCAGGCGCTTATTTGTAAACTTTTGTAGGTCTTTCGTTCGTAATTGTGATCGCTCACGCACACGCTCATTAGGGACATTGTCTATACTTTAGTCACAAGGAGAGGGGATGTTCCCCACCGACCCGTAATTTTGCGGAGGTGACATATGAAACGCAGAAACGCTTCGTTACTCGGTAATGTCCTCATGGGATTGGGACTGGTTGTGATGGTGGTCGGCGTGGGCTATTCGATTCTGAACCAGCTCCCGCAGCTAAACCTGCCGCAGTTTTTCGCCCACGGTGCCGTGCTGAGCATCTTCGTCGGGGCCGTACTTTGGCTTGCCGGGGCGCGTGTTGGCGGACGTGAGCAGGTGTGTGACCGTTACTGGTGGGTACGCCATTACGATAAACGCTGCCGCCGGGATGAACATCATCGCCATAGCTAATATTTAGCAGATTTTGAGAAACGGCTCCTTTTCAGGGGCCGTTTTTTTTATGCTTAGCGGGTTGACCCTCACGTAACGTGAGGCTGCACACTCCATCTCAGCAGAAGCCAAAAGGAGCAGGACATGTTGTTCAAAGTTGGGGAGCTGGCAAAGCGTGCTGGCATCACAGTACGAACGCTACACCACTATGAAGCCATGGGCCTGTTGCTGCCTTCTGCCCGCACCGCGGCGGGTTATCGACTGTATAACCGGCAGGATATCACCAGGTTACACCACATTCAGGCGCTGAGCCGGATGGGTATGAGCCTGAGTGAGGTGCGCGACTGTCTTGAGCGTCAGGCGCTGTCGCTCCAGGAGATCCTGGATTCGCAGATCTCCATGCTGGATGGCCAGTTGGCTGAAATCGCCGTGCTGCGACAGCGGCTGGTTACGCTGCGTGAAACCCTGCGCAGCGGCGCAGAACCTGACCTCGAGGAATGGCTGACTACGCTGGAGTTAATGACGATGTACGATCGCTATTTTTCAAAAGAAGAGTTACGGCGCCTGCCTTTTGCGCAGCCTGATAGCCGCCGTGACGAGGAATGGAAGCAACTTGTGGAGGAGGTGGCCGGGCTTCATGCCCAGGGCGTTCCGCCAGAGAATGAGCGGGCGCAGCGGCTGGCCACGCACTGGATGGAAATGCTGGAGCGTGACACGGCGGGGGAGCCTGACTTTCTGGTTCGGCTGAACAGAATGCACCAGGCCGAGCCGGACATGGCCCGGCAGACAGGGATCACTCCGGCGCTGACAGAATACGTGACCCACGCATTTGGCCACAGCAAGCTGGATATTTACCGGCGCTACCTGAACGATGAGGAGTTTGCCTTCACCCGCCGCCACTATTTCGACCGTATGCAGGAGTGGCCGCCGCTGGTGGCCGCTGTGCGTCAGGCCAATGCGCAGGGCGTGAAACCTGATTCAGACCAGGCGCAGCAGCTTGCGCGCCGCTGGCTGGAACTGTTTCAGTCTTTTGCCGGCCAGTCGCCGCAGACGCAGCAAAAGTTCCGCACCGCAATGGCGAACGAACCTGCGCTGGCTAAAGGCACCTGGATGACGCCGGAGGTGCTGGCCTGGCTGCAGCAGGCCATCGGCGCTATGTTCCAAGCCGCTGGACCAGGAAATCAACCAGGCTCCTGACCCGCAGAGAGAGATGGCGGGCGTGAGGGTAAAGTAAAATAAAGGGCCGGGAGGTGCCGCCGTACTCGGGCAGCACCTCAACCAGCGTTCCCTCGGCGACATCCTGCTCCAGAATAAATCGGTAGGTCTGGATCAGGCCCGCGCCGCTTCTGGCAAGCGTCACAATGCCCAGCACATCCTCCGCACAGGTAAAGCCGCCGCTGGTAAAAATATCGGTGTCTTTGCCGTCGATGCTGAATGTCCAGGGGACTTTTCGCCCGGTGCTCGGCAGTTCGAACTGGATGCACTCGTGCTGATTCAGGTCATCCAGCGTTTTCGGTATTCCCGCCCGGGCTAAATAGGCCGGAGAGGCGACCGTAATCAGCTCGGCGTCTTCGAGTTTGCGGGCAATCAAAGAGGAATCCGCAGGGGAACGGCCGCGAATGGCAATGTCGTAACTTTCATCGGCAAAGTCGATGTTGCGGTTGCTGATGTGCACCTGCACCGACACGCGGGGGTAGAGCTGCCTGAATTCCGGCAGCAGCGGCAGCACGCGATAATGAGAATAGGGCGTGGGGAGGCTTATTCGCAGCACGCCGGCAGGTTCAATCTGTGCGCCGGTCACTTCCCGCTCCGCCTCTCTGAGCTGCTGCAGTGCCTGCTGGCATTGGCTGAAGTAGCGCTCACCGCTTTCCGTCAGCCTTATCTGGCGGGTTGTACGCACGAACAGGCGCACGCCCAAACGCTCTTCAAGGCGGGCGATAGAGCGACTGACCGCCGCGGGCGTGATCCCCATAACATTGGCCGCCGCGCTGAAGCTGAGCTGTTCTGCGGCCTGGCAAAACAGCTCCAGCGTGCCGATCTGCATCTCTTCGAAGTGGCGTTTCATCGCGGGTGCTCCCTTTTTATTTATTACATCAGGTATCTTGTCATGTTACGGATGGCTAATTTATCGGTCATTATGTCATAAGTATAGTGAGCTCCACATTCACCCACAGGAGCACAGTATGAACTCAACCCCAACCGTTATTGTGACCGGCGCCTCAAGCGGCATTGGTCTGGCTATCGCGCAGGCTTATCTGGCTCGCGGCTACAATGTCGTCGGCAATGGCCGCACGCTGAAGCGCTTAGAAACGGCGGCGGCAAGCCTGGGCAACCCGGCCAATTTCCTGCCGGTGGGCGGAGATATCGCGCTGAAGTCAACCGCAGAAACGCTGTTTAAGCAGGCTATCGCCGCTTTTGGCCGCGTTGATATTCTGATCAATAACGCCGGGATCTTTATCCCGAAACCGGCGAGCGAATACAGCGAGCAGGATATCGACGCGTTGATTAACACCAACCTGAAAGGGTTCCTCTTCCCGTCCCAGCTTGCCGCCAGCCATATGAGTAAAAACAAGTCGGGTCATATTGTGAACATCACGGCGAGCGTGGCCATGCAGCCCAACGTCAAGGTGCCGGCTTTGCTGCCGGTGATGGTGAAGGGCGGTTTGAATCAGGCCACCCGGGCGCTGGCTTTAGAGCTGGCGGCGGACAATGTGCGGGTTAACGCCGTGGCGCCTGGCATTATCGAAACGCCGCTGCACGCGGATTATTCCGGCTCGGTAGGTTTTCTCAGCACGCTGTCGCCGAGCGGGCGGACGGGCACCGTGCAGGATGTGGTAAACGCCGTGCTGTACCTGACGGATTCGCAGTTTGTCAGCGGCACGGTGATGGCCGTTGACGGCGGCAGTACCGCTGGTATCTGGTAACGGGAGAATTGCTATGCCATACGTTAATATTCGCGTCACCCGGGAAGGGGTCAGCGCAGAGCAGAAGCTTGCGCTGATTGAGGGCGTCACCGACCTGCTGGAGCAGGTGTTAAACAAAAAGCCCGCCGACACCTTTGTGGTTATCGATGAGGTTGAAACCGACAACTGGGGCGTGAACCGCGAAAGCGTGACCGGCCGGCGGCGGCGTGAAGCCGGGCAGTAGTATTGAACTGGCCGCTAGTCGGCGGCCAGTGCTGCCTGAACGTCCGGGAAGAACGCAAGACGGCCAGGGATCAGCTTAACGCCAGCCCGCGCGAGGGTGCGCAGCGGCTGGAATTCGAGGTTTGTCACCCGCAGCTCACAGCCTTCCGGCATTTTTTCCACAAACCGCTGGAAGGCATCCAGCCCCCCCGCATCCAGCAGCGGCACAGCATCCCACTGCAGAACAACCACCCGATGACCCGGCACCTGCTGGGCTAGCTGAACGAACAGCCCTTCGGCGGCGGCAAAGAACAGCGGCCCGGTGACCCGCAGCGCCAGCACATCCTCGGCGGTATTCACATTGCTAAGCGGTGCGAGGCGGGTCATACGGGCAATCCGGCGCATGAAAAGCAGCGACGCCAGCACAATGCCAACGCTGATGGCTATCACCATGTCAAACAGCACGGTCAGCGACATGCAGATCAGCATGACGATGATGTCGTCTTTCGGGGCGCGGCGCAGCAGGTTCACGACTTTATGCGCCTCGCTCATGTTCCATGCCACCATCAGCAGCAGGGCGGCCATCGCCGAAAGCGGCAGCCAGGAAAGCAGAGGGGCGAGCGCCAGCAGGGCAAGGATCACCAGCAGCGAGTGAATAATGGCGGCAACCGGCGAGGTTGCCCCGGCGCGCACGTTAGCGGCGGAGCGGGCAATCGCTGCGGTAGCGGTAATGCCCCCGAAGAATGGGGCAATAATATTCCCCAGCCCCTGGCCGACCAGCTCGCTGTTGGCGTTGTGCCTGGTATCGGTCATGCCGTCCAGTACCACCGCACAAAGCAGCGATTCAATGGCCCCCAGCATGGCCATAGAAAACGCGGCAGGCAGCAGGGCGCTCAGCGAGTCCCAGCTCAGCGTAAAGTCTGAATGGGGCATATCCCACGGCAGCACTAGCTGAGGCAGCAGTTGAGGAATGCCGTTGCCCTGGCTGCCGTCGGCCAGCACGTAGTGGAAGCGGGAGCCAATAGTGGCCACTTCACCGCCCAGCGAGGTGACAATCGCCATAACGGCGCAGCCTGCCAGAAGCGCAGGCAAATGTCCCGGCAGGCGAATTCCCAGCCGAGGCCAGACAATCAGCACCGCCAGCGTCACGATGCCGATCGCCGCATCGCCCATATTCATGGTGGGCATCGCCATCGCCAGCGCGGCCACTTTATTAAGATAGTGCTCCGGTACGTGCGCCAGCGTCAGGCCGAAAAAGTCCTTCACCTGCATCGTGGCGATAGTTATCCCGATCCCGGAGGTAAAGCCCAGCGTCACCGACAGCGGAATGTACTCGATAAGCCGGCCAAAGCGCGCCAGTCCAAACAGGATCAGGAATATGCCGGACATCAGCGTGGCCACCAGCAGCCCCGCCAAACCGAACTGCTGTGCGACCGGGTAGAGGATCACCACGAAAGCCGCTGTCGGGCCGGAGACGCTGAAGCGCGACCCACCGCTTAGGGCGATAACAATCCCGGCGACGGCGGCCGTATACAAACCGTACTGCGGCGCGACGCCGCTGCCGATGGCCAGCGCCATAGCCAGAGGAATAGCAATGATCCCAACGGTAACGCCGGCAATGGCGTCGCGGCTAAAGCGGGACAGGGTGTACTTTTCGCGCCAGCAGGCATCAATCAGGGCGCGGAAAGGCATGACGTGAGAAGAAGATACGGTTTTCACTTGTGATTCCATCCGTGAGCGCATCATCTGTCGTTCAGGCAGGTGAAGGAGGCATTGAAAAAGAGTCGTTCAAAAACGAAAAAACCCGCCGCAGCGGGTTTTAAAAGCAACGTCTATCAGTGCTCGAACATCGCAGAGATAGATTCTTCGTTACTGATACGGCGAATTGCTTCTGCCAGCATACCGGACAGGGTCAGGGTACGGACGTTTGGCAGGGCTTTGATTTCGTCAGACAGCGGGATGGTATCGCACACAATCACTTCGTCGATCACCGAGTTGCGCAGGTTGTGTACCGCGTTACCGGAGAAGATTGGGTGAGTTGCATAGGCGAATACGCGTTTTGCGCCGCGTTCTTTCAGCGCTTCCGCTGCTTTACACAGGGTACCGCCGGTATCGATCATGTCGTCAACCAGGACGCAATCACGGCCGGACACGTCACCGATGATATGCATAACCTGGGAAACGTTAGCGCGCGGGCGGCGCTTATCGATGATAGCCATATCGGTGTCGTTCAGCAGCTTAGCGATAGCACGGGCACGAACCACGCCGCCGATGTCCGGGGAAACCACGATTGGGTTTTCCAGGCCGATTTGCAGCATATCTTCCAGCAGAATTGGGCTACCGAAGACGTTGTCTACCGGGACGTCAAAGAAGCCCTGGATTTGTTCAGCGTGCAGGTCCACGGTGAGAACACGGTCAACCCCTACGCTTGAGAGGAAGTCAGCAACGACTTTCGCAGTGATTGGCACACGAGCGGAGCGCACGCGGCGGTCCTGACGAGCGTAACCAAAGTAAGGGATAACAGCGGTGATACGGCCTGCAGAAGCGCGGCGCAGGGCATCAACCATAACAACCAGTTCCATCAGGTTGTCGTTCGTTGGGGCACAGGTGGACTGGATGATGAAAATATCACCACCGCGTACATTTTCGTTGATTTGTACGCTTACTTCACCGTCGCTAAAGCGACCGACGGCGGCGTCACCAAGGGAGGTGTACAGGCGGTTGGCAATACGTTGTGCTAGTTCCGGGGTGGCGTTACCAGCAAAAAGCTTCATATCAGGCACGAGAAGAACCTCAGGCATGCGTCCAGTGGCGGATGGTTGCTACCGCATTATGTGCGGGCGGGGTAGCCCCCATCCAGGCGGTGTATTAAAGAGCACGATGCAACGTCTGAAACGAGGTGACGTTGTCACCAATGCCCAGCTTGCCCGGATATGGCCTGATGCAGCGGAGATCTATTAACGCCTCGCGCAACAAACCCATGCAGCCATTCCGGGGCTTGCTCAAGCACCTGCCGGGCGGCGTGCTCGGTGTTGAATTCAGCAAACACACAAGCGCCGGTGCCGGTCAGGCGCGACGGCGCGTATTCTAACAGCCAGGAAAGCGCGGCATCAACCTCGCGAAAACGTTTTCTTGCGATAACCTCACAATCGTTGCCAAATTCACATTTTAGCAACGTCGTAATTGACCTGACCGGGGTTTCGCGCGGGAGGTCGGGATCGCCAAAAATGATCGGCGTCGGAATACTGACGCCCGGATGGGCAACCAGGTACCATTTTTCTTCAGGTTCAACCGGCGTCAGGATTTCGCCGACGCCTTCAGCAAAGGCTGCGTGCCCCCTGACAAACACCGGCACGTCGGCCCCAAGACGAATACCCAGCGCAGCCAGTTCGTCTTCGCTGCAGCGCGTATTCCAGAGATGATTCAGCGCAACCAGCACCGTTGCCGCGTTGGAGGAGCCACCGCCCAGTCCACCGCCCATTGGGAGCCGCTTCTCGACGCCGAGATCCGCTCCCGCGCCGGCGGGCAGAGTTCCTTTCTCTGCCGCGTACTCACCCAGCATCCGGGCAGCGCGGATAATCAGGTTTTCATCATCCGGCACGCCGTCAATGGGTGTCACCAGTTGAATCACGCCGTCCTGGCGCGGTGAAATGGTGAGCGTATCGCCATAATCGAGAAACTGAAACAGCGTCTGCAGGTTGTGGTAACCGTCGGCCCGGCGACCGGTGATGTACAAAAACAGATTTAGTTTTGCAGGAGAAGGCCAGCGAGAGATCATTATTTCACCGTCCAGCTGTCCATTTTCAGCTTGATGCGCTGGTCGCCTTCGCGCAGTTCCATATTGGAAGGCAGGGAGGGCTGGGTTTTGCTGTCGTAATCGCTGTAGACCACTTTCCAGGTTTTTCCGCCCTGGGTGTAATTCACTTCACGCAGGCGGTACTGGTCGTCCAGCTTGTAATCTGTTGAATCGCCCGGCAGGCCTAACATCCACTGGCGCAGGCTGTTCAGCGGAATAGGCATCCCGGTCAGTTTGCCGATCATCTCTTCCGCATCTTTGGCAATGTAGCGCTTGCCATCACGGTCGGTTAACTGAACCCGATCCGGCTGAGCGTTAAGTTCAAGTTCGGTGCTGCCGAGCGGGTTTGTTAGCAGCAGACGGTAGCGGTCCGGCGCGGTTTGCTGCCAGTTAAAACGGGCATATACCTTTTGGCTATCGGAGAGATAAGCAAAAGCGCCACGCGTTTGATATTGGGTGATTTTTTGTACTTGTTGCTGGTGTTCTAACCATTGCGGCGAGTCAGGGCTCTTGCCCGGGCCGCTCGGTTGGTTGACTGAACAGGCGGCCAGTACGAGGCTGGCAAGGGGCAGAAGGCGCATCAGACGGGCTTTTGGCATCAACATAGCGGCAGCAAATCCTTAAATTCATTTTTGTGGTCAACCCTTCATGCTAACGGGCAGGCGGCAGGGCGTCTACGGTCATGTTGTCTTAAATCATAAAACATCCACTTACTCCACAAGGGGAAGCTCTCTTTTATTGATTCGGCTCATCCTGTATGATGCGACCAGAAATCCTTATCAACATCGGTATTACTCAGACCGCTCCATGACCCTGTTAGCGTTAGGAATTAACCATAAAACCGCTCCGGTATCGCTGCGAGAACGCGTAACGTTTTCGCCAGACACGCTCGACCAGGCGTTGGGTAGCTTGCTGGAACAGCCTATGGTTCAGGGCGGGGTGGTGCTGTCGACCTGTAACAGAACTGAGTTGTATCTGAGCGTTGAGCAACAGGAAAACCTGCACGAGAGGCTGGTGCGCTGGCTGTGCGAATACCACAACCTCAATGAAGAGGAAGTGCGTAAAAGCCTTTACTGGCACCATGATAACGACGCCGTCAGCCATCTGATGCGCGTGGCCAGCGGCCTGGATTCACTGGTGCTGGGCGAACCGCAGATCCTCGGGCAGGTGAAAAAAGCCTTTGCCGATTCCCAAAAAGGACATTCACTTTCCAGCGAACTGGAACGCATGTTCCAGAAGTCCTTCTCCGTTGCCAAGCGCGTGCGCACCGAAACCGACATCGGCGCCAGTGCCGTTTCCGTCGCATTTGCAGCCTGCACCCTCGCGCGGCAAATTTTTGAATCTCTTTCCTCGGTTACCGTCCTGCTGGTCGGCGCCGGGGAGACCATCGAACTGGTTGCCCGCCATTTGCGCGAGCATAAAGTTGAGAAAATGATTATCGCCAACCGTACCCGGGAACGCGCCCAGGTGCTGGCCGATGAGGTCGGTGCGGAAGTGATCGGCCTGAGCGAGATTGACGAGCGTCTGGCGGATGCCGATATCATCATCAGCTCTACCGCCAGTCCCTTGCCTATCATCGGCAAAGGCATGATGGAACGCGCACTCAAGGCCCGCCGTAACCAACCGATGCTGCTGGTGGATATTGCCGTGCCGCGTGATGTCGAGCCGGAAGTCGGTAAACTGGCGAACGCTTATCTTTACAGCGTGGACGATCTGCAGGCCATTATTCAGAGCAACCTCGCGCAGCGCAAAGCGGCGGCTGTTGAGGCTGAAACTATCGTGGCGCAAGAGTGCAGCGAATTTATGGCCTGGCTGCGCGCGCAAAGCGCCTCTGAGACCATTCGCGAATACCGTAGTCAGGCAGAGCAGGTGAGAGATGACCTGGCTGCCAAAGCGCTGGCTGCCCTGCAACAGGGCGGCGACGCGGAATCCGTACTGCAGGATCTGGCCTGGAAATTGACCAATCGCCTGATCCATGCCCCAACCAAATCGCTCACGCAGGCTGCCCGTGACGGGGACGACGAACGCCTGCAAATCCTGCGTAACAGCCTCGGGCTGGATTAGCACACACAACTCTTATTACAAGGTGAACCACCGCCCATGAAGCCTTCTATTGTTGCCAAACTGGAAGCCTTGCAGGAGCGCCATGAAGAAGTTCAGGCCCTGCTTGGCGATGCCTCGACCATTGCCGATCAGGACCGCTTTCGCGCCCTGTCTCGTGAATATGCCCAGTTAAGCGATGTATCGCGCTGTTTCCTGCAATGGCGCCAGGTACAGGAAGACATTGAAACCGCAGAAAGCATGCTCAGCGACCCGGAAATGCGCGAAATGGCGCAGGAAGAGCTGGCCGAAGCTAAAACCAGTGGCGAAGAGCTGGAGCAGCAGCTCCAGGTGCTGCTGTTGCCAAAAGATCCCGACGATGAGCGCAATGCGTTTGTCGAAGTTCGCGCCGGTACGGGCGGGGACGAAGCCGCGCTGTTTGCCGGCGATCTGTTCCGCATGTACAGCCGCTATGCCGAATCCCGCCGCTGGCGCGTTGAGATTATCAGCGCGAACGAAGGCGAGCACGGCGGTTTCAAAGAAGTGATCGCTAAAATCAGCGGTGACGGCGTCTATGGCCGCCTGAAGTTTGAATCTGGCGGCCACCGCGTACAGCGCGTCCCGGCCACGGAATCTCAGGGGCGTATTCATACCTCCGCCTGTACCGTGGCGGTGATGCCGGAAATCCCGGAAGCAGAACTGCCGGACATTAACCCGGCGGATCTGCGCATCGATACCTTCCGTTCTTCAGGCGCCGGCGGCCAGCACGTCAACACCACCGACTCCGCAATCCGTATTACCCATTTGCCAACCGGGATTGTGGTGGAGTGCCAGGACGAACGCTCCCAGCATAAAAACAAAGCCAAAGCGCTTTCCGTGCTGGGGGCGCGTATTCGCGCTGCCGAAGTAGCAAAGCGCCAGCAGGAAGAGGCATCCACCCGCCGCAACCTGCTGGGCTCCGGCGACCGTTCTGACCGCAACCGTACCTACAACTTCCCGCAGGGGCGCGTGACCGATCACCGCATTAACCTGACGCTTTATCGTCTGGATGAAGTGATGGAAGGGAAAATCGATGCCCTGATTGAGCCGATTGTGCAGGAGTTCCAGGCCGATCAGCTCGCGGCGCTGTCCGAGCAGGATTAATGGAGTTTCAGCTATGGCTTCGCCAGGCCGTGCAACGCCTGGCGCAAAGCGAAAGCCCAAAGCGGGATGCGGAGATTTTACTTGGGTTTGTCACCGGCAAATCCCGCACTTTTATCCTCGCGTTTGGCGAAACCACGCTGACGCCAGGCCAGCAAGCCGAACTTGATGCTCTGCTGGCGAGGCGGGAGCGCGGCGAGCCGGTAGCGCACCTGGTTGGGGTGCGCGAGTTCTGGTCGCTGCCGCTGCGCGTTTCTCCGGTGACGCTGATTCCTCGCCCCGATACCGAATGCCTGGTCGAACATGCGTTAACAAAGCTGCCGGATGCCCCGTGCGCAATTTTAGATCTTGGCACCGGGACCGGCGCTATTGCTCTGGCGTTGGCCAGCGAACGCCCTGACTGCGATGTCACCGCGCTGGACGTGGTGCCTGAAGCGGTGGCGCTGGCGAAAATGAATGCGGATAACCTTGGCATAACCAACGTCAGGGTACTGCAAAGTCACTGGTTTAACGCCCTCGATACCGAGCGTTTTACGCTGATTGTCAGTAATCCACCGTATATCGACGAAGCAGACCCGCACCTCAGCGAAGGTGACGTCCGCTTTGAGCCGAAAAGCGCGCTGGTGGCGGAGAATCATGGCCTGGCCGATTTAGAAACGTTGGTTAACGATTCACGCCGTTTTCTTGAACCCGGCGGTTGGCTGGTGCTGGAACACGGCTGGACGCAGGGCGAAAGCGTACAGCGTTTGCTGCGGGATGCCGGTTTTATTGAGGTTGCAACCTACAAAGATTATGGCGATAACGATCGCCTGACGTCAGGACGCTATCTTTGACTCATTAAGGAACAGACATTTTGGCGACTTATTTCTCACTTAAATATCTGCATATTTTCACCGTCGTTATTTCAATCAGCCTGTTTGTTTTACGCTACTGGTGGCAATATCGCGGGTCTGTGATGTCCGGCAGGCGCTGGGTGCGCATCGTGCCGCACGTTAATGATACGCTGTTATTGATCAGCGGCTTTGCGCTGGTCATGGTTACGCATTTCTATCCTTTTACGCCGCAGGGAACGTGGCTGACTGAAAAGCTGTTTGGCGTTATCATCTACATCGCTTTAGGTTTTATCGCGCTGGGTAAACGCCCGCGCAGCCAGCAGGTTCGTTGGTTTGCTTTTCTGCTGGGGCTGGTGGTGCTCTACATCATCATAAAACTCGCCACCACTAAAATACCGATATTGGGGTAAGTATGCAGTCGTTAGCCGATTTCGAATTTAATCAGGCACCGCTCTGCGAGGGCATGATTCTGGTCTCGCAGCTGATTCGGGATGATTTCCCGACCGCAGAAGTTAAAGCGCAGCTCGGCGAGCTGGTCAGCCTGGCAAAAGAAGAGATTTGCCAGGGGGCGCATCCCGACCTGCAGCTGGAAAAACTGCTGGAACTCTTTTACGGGGAGTGGGGCTTTAAGGATTCAGGGGGCGTTTATCGCCTGTCCGACGCCCTGTGGCTGGACAATGTTTTAAAAAGCCGCCAGGGGAGCGCAGTTTCCCTCGGGGCGATATTGCTGTGGGTCGCTGAGCAGCTTGATATTCCGCTGATGCCGGTTATCTTCCCGACGCAGCTTATCCTGCGTGCCGACTGGATGGATGGCGAAATGTGGCTTATCAATCCGTTTAACGGCGATACGCTGGATGAGCACACGCTGGAAGTGTGGATCAAGGGCAACATTAATCCAACGGCCGAGCTGTTCGACGAGGATCTGGACGAGTCCGACAACGCGGAGGTGATCCGCAAGCTGCTGGATACGCTCAAGTCCGCGCTGATGGAGGAGCGGCAGATGGAGATGGCGCTGCGCGCCAGCGAAGTGCTGCTGCAGTTTAATCCGGAAGATCCTTACGAAATCCGCGACCGCGGCCTGATTTATGCGCAGCTGGACTGCGAGCATGTGGCGCTCAATGACTTAAGCTACTTTGTTGAGCAGTGCCCGGAAGATCCGATTAGCGAAATGATTAAGGCGCAAATCAATTCGATTGCGCACAAGCAGATTACCCTGCATTAAGTTCACACCTGATAAGGCGAACATATGAAACAAAAAGTGGTTAACATTGGCGATATCAAGGTCGCAAACGACCTGCCATTTGTGCTATTTGGCGGCATGAACGTGCTGGAATCCCGCGACCTGGCGATGCGCATCTGCGAACACTACGTTACCGTGACCCAAAAACTGGGTATTCCGTACGTGTTCAAAGCCTCTTTTGATAAAGCCAACCGTTCATCCATTCACTCTTACCGCGGCCCAGGCCTGGAAGAGGGCATGAAGATTTTCCAGGAGCTGAAGCAGACCTTCGGCGTGAAAATCATCACCGACGTGCATGAGTCTCACCAGGCTCAGCCTGTGGCTGACGTGGTTGACGTGATTCAGCTGCCGGCATTCCTGGCTCGTCAGACTGACCTGGTTGAAGCGATGGCCAAAACCGGTGCCGTCATCAACGTGAAGAAACCACAGTTCGTTAGCCCGGGCCAAATGGGCAACATCGTGGATAAATTCGCCGAAGGCGGTAACGACAAAATCATTCTTTGCGATCGCGGCACGCAGTTCGGCTACGACAACCTGGTTGTCGACATGCTGGGCTTTAGCGTCATGAAGCAGGTCTCTAACGGCGCGCCGGTGATTTTCGATGTTACCCACGCTCTGCAATGCCGTGACCCGTTTGGCGCGGCGTCAAGCGGCCGTCGCGCTCAGGTGACCGAACTGGCTCGTGCCGGGATGGCCACTGGCCTCGCCGGTCTGTTCATTGAAGCGCACCCGGATCCGGACAACGCGCGCTGCGACGGCCCATCCGCGCTGCCGCTGGCGAAGCTGGAAGCTTTCCTGACCCAGATTAAAGCCATTGACGATCTGGTGAAGAACTTCGAGCCGCTGGACACCAGTAACTAATTCCTGCAAAAAAACAAAACCAGCCGCGGCGGGTTTTTTTATATTTGGACCCCTCTCTTGAGGGAGACAGCGAAATGAGTTTGTAGTGGCCTGATGCCCTCACCCCGACCCTCTCCCACGGGGAGAGGGCGCAAACACTAGAGACTGCCCTTATGGGCAGTCTGCTGTTTACTTAGGCAAAGATTGTCATCAGGTAGGCCGCAAACAGCGCCAGGTGTGCGGTGCCGTTCAGCACGTTGGTGCGGCCCGTTGAGAACGAAATCTGACACAGCACCAGCGCCGCCATCATCACCACCATTTGCGGCATGCCGAGGGCGAAAATCAGGTCGTTGCCGGTGAACCAGGCAATCAGCGTTACCGCCGGTACGGTCAGGGAAATGGTGGCCAGCACGGAACCGAAGAACAGGTTCATTGCGCGCTGAACCTGGTTGCTCAGCACCGCTTTTAGCGCGCCCAAACCTTCCGGAGACAGAATCAGCAGAGCAACCAGGAAGCCGGTGAACTGGGCCGGTGCATCCATCGCGTCCAGAAGATGCTCCAGCGGGTTGGCGTTCATCTTGGTGACGGCGATAACCGCAATCAGGTGGACGATAAGCCAGGCCGTATGCCATGTGGAGCTGTGTGCGGACGGCTTGCCGTGGTGCGGGTCATCGCTGTCGCCTTCATCTTCATGCTCGTAAACAAACAGACTCTGGTGCGTTTTCGTCTGAATAAGCAGGAACACGCCGTACATGGCGGCCGAAATCAGCGCGACAAGGAGGGACTGACCCAGCGAGAAATTGCCGCCCGGCAGCGCCATCGGGAACACCAGCACGATCACCGCCAGCGGGAAGAGGGCGATCAGATACTGTTTAATGCCAAACAGGTTCATATACTGTGTGGCAAATTTGCGACCGCCCATCAACAGGGAGAAGCCTACAAGGCCGCCGGTCACAATCATAATGATGGAATAGAGCGTGTCGCGCATCAGCGTCGGGGCGGCATCCCCGGTGGCCATCAGCGCGGAAATCAGACTAACTTCAAGAATAACGACCGACAGGCTCAGGATCAGCGAGCCGTAGGGTTCACCCAGACGGTGCGCCAGCACGTCCGCGTGACGTACAACGCTAAAAGCACTGCTGAGAATGGCGACCAGCGCCAAAATATTGATGCCGACAACCACCGGCAGGGACTGGCTTGACCCCCACATTGCCAGTACCGCCAGTGCCAGTACCGGGAAAATGAGAGAACTCTCCTTGTGGCGGGTTTTTACCGCCTCATGTTGTGTTTTTGTCATTCAACTTCTCCATCTCTGCAGGCGATAACCTGTTTTGATCATTATAGTCAGGTTTTTGAAGTCATATAAACTAGCAAAAAACCGTTACTTTTAGTTGTAAATTTACTTACTTTTACGGCATTTATTTGAATTTAGTTCTAATGCACCAAAATGGTGTGTGTTCTTTATTTAGTTTAAATAAAACATATTGATATGGATTTAATTAAAGCAAATAACCGTTATTTTTGACGGCCTATGTCTGGGGTATTCGCATGAAAATCACAACCTGAGCGTGAAATCAGCATGTTAGCGAAACGAAAACGGACGAGTAAGCTGTTCACAAAGAGAGGCGCCAGGAAAATTAACCCTCTATTGTGTGTGACTATTTTATGGATGACAGAGTAACGCCCGTCAGTGTGACAAGAAAAAATGACAATTTATCTATTATGTGATCGTCATCATACTTGCCAGCGCGCGGCGAATTGCTTATGGTCTTGATATGTTGCTCTATTAGTAGGCAAAAGTTGTCAATAAATGCCGGGAAGGCGCAGCGTGTGCAGTCGCATGGAAGCAAGCAGTGGCGGAGGTATATCGTGTTAACGCGTGATTTCTTAATGAAAGCGGATTGTAAGACGGCTTTTGGTGCCATTGAGGAATCGTTATTGTGGTCCCCTGAGCAGCGCTCGGCGTCTCTTGCCGCGACGCTCGCTTGTCGCCCAGACCAAAGTCCGGTATGGCTTTTTGGTTACGGTTCATTGATGTGGAACCCGGCTTTTGAATTTGAAGAGTCAGCCCCCGGCATGCTGGTGGGCTGGCATCGTGCATTTTGCCTGCGGCTGACGGCGGGGCGTGGAACTGCCTGCCGTCCCGGACGCATGCTCGCGCTGAAAGAGGGCGGCAGAACAACCGGGCTTGCTTACCGGTTACCGGAGGCGGGGCTTGAAGACGAGCTGACGCTGGTCTGGAAGCGGGAGATGATTACCGGCTGTTATCTTCCCACCTGGTGCAAACTCGCGCTGGATGACGGGCGGACGGTCAATGCGCTGGTGTTCATTATGGACCCGCGTCATCCGCTTTATGAGGCGGACACCCGGGCAGAAACCATCGCGCCGCTGATTGCTTCCGCCAGTGGGCCTCTGGGCACCAATGCGCAGTATCTTTTTTCTCTCGAGCAGGAGATGAAAAAGCACGGGATGAAGGATGACCGTATGTCCGAACTGGCAAACCAGGTCCGCGCCTGGCTGAGCGGGCATGAGGATGAAGGCGGGCTGCAGCCCGGTTTTGCCTGACAAGAAAAAGGCCACCTTAGGGTGGCCTTGATTTTTCAATGTGTATTCATTGTTCTAAAAATTAGCACGCCTTATTCATAAAACAATGAATGGTGTCTTCTGGTTTGCCCCAAACAGTTGAAAACCACGTTTTCGACTGTTTGTCACCGATATAAGGCCACCTTAGGGTGGCCTTGATTTTTATGCCGGAACAAAACTGATGGAGTGCTCAAGCGACTGGGTGTGGCTGTCTATCAGTACCTTCCAGGTTCCGCTGTAGGGCACGGCGATATAGGCCGACCGGCGATTCTGCACGCTCAGAACGTCGGCCTCCGTGCTACCTCGCTTGTCTGAGTCGCACATCAAATGGATATGGCAGTTATTCGAACAGCGAACCACCACGGTATCGCCACCAAAAAGTTTTAGACTGGCTTTTACTACTGGCATTTTTCACTCCACTTCCGCATCAAACATGGCCTTTAGGCCCCCAAAGGTGCTGTCCTGGTACGTGATGTTGTTCACAAATCACTCGAGGCATCACACCAGAGCCTGGGGGAGCAAATGCTGATGCTGATCAAAAAATGCCGCAACGATTAAACAATAATCATATTGTGCCTGAAACCTTTCAGCTGACGGGTGTTTCGTTGGCAAACGCCCGTCAGCACATCATTAAATACGGAAATGCCCCGCGGTTTCCGCTAAGTCTCCGGCCTGACTTTGCAGCGCGCCCGCCGCCGCCGCGGATTCCACCACCAGCTCAGCATTCTGCTGCACCATACTGTCCAGATGGTTGACCGCGTGGTTAATCTCCTGAATCCCTTTCATCTGTTCGTCGGTTGAGAGGGTTATCTCGCGCATGATCGCCAGCACGCTTCCGACGCTTTGTTCTATTTTGTCCATCGCTTCACCGGCCTGGCGCACATAAAGCGAGCCATCGGCAACGCTTGCGGTAGTAGAGTCGATCAGGCTTTTGATCTCCTTCGCCGCCTGCGCGCTACGGCTGGCGAGGTTCCGTACTTCGCCGGCCACCACGGCAAATCCCCGGCCTTGTTCACCGGCGCGAGCGGCCTCAACGGCGGCATTTAGCGCCAGGATATTGGTCTGGAAAGCGATGCTGTCAATGACGCCGGTGATGTCCCCGATTTTGCCCGAGGCCTGTTCAATGGCCTGCATGGTGGTTATCACTTTTGAGACGACTGCACCCCCGCGCCCGGCGGCTTCACTGGCGCTGTGGGCCTGCGTATTGGCCTGAGCGGCTGATGCCGTAGAGTTCGCGACGGAGGCGGTGATCTGCTCCACGGCGCTGGCGGTTTCCCGCAGGCTGGAGGCTGCCTGCTCGGTGCGGGCAGAAAGATCCTGATTACCGGCGGCAATTTCGTTGGCGGCCACCTTCACCGAGGCGCTTGAATCCCTGAGCTGGGTCATGACCACGCCCAGCTTATCGCTGAAGGCGTTAAAGGCGTGGGCTATTTCCGTCACTTCATCGTGGCCGGTTTCCGGTAACCGCTGTGACAGGTCGTTCGTGCCGTTGCTGATGGCGCGCATCCCGTCACGAATCATACCGAGGCGGCTCATCACCTTGCTAATAAGCAGGTGCACAACTGCGCCAGAGATAAGGACGAGCACCAGCAGGGCGATGGCGGAAGCTTTCACTAAGGCACGCATCCCCGAAGTGGCATCATGCTCGTCGAGGGCCACCACCAGATACCAATGAGTCCCGGCAATCGGCGTGGCCATTAGCTGCTTGCGTTGCTCATTCATTGTGCCTGTGGTGCGATGGGTGTCGCCCAGCAGTTGCCTGAAATCAGCCTGTTGAACGGCATCAGAAAAGGCCTTCAGCGTCAGGGCGGGATCCTGGCCGGCAATCAACGTTCCATCACTATTGATAAGCAGCCCGCTGCTGTCTGGCGTGGGGTGAATGCTGCGTACGTTAGCAATCACGCTGTCCATCGCGACATCCCCCGCGACGACAGCTTTAAGGTTGCCATTTTGCTTAATGGGCACGGCAAACGTTACCACCAGTTTACCGGTACCGGCATCCACGTAAGGGGCGGTCACGACGGGGGCATCGTCTTTCACCACCTGCTGGTACCACGGGCGCCCGGTCGGGTCGAAATCGGCGGGTACCCCCGTTGGGTCTGAGAATTTTGCGGTTTTATTCGCGTAGCCTACATAGATATTGGTGAAGCCCCCGGCTTTTGCCTGTTGGGTGAAGACCGGGATGGGATCTTCGCTCAGCGCAGCGCTTTCCAGAGAACTCACGATGGCCATTTTACCGCTGACCCAGTCGCCGATCGCGACGGAATGGCTCAGGCTGGTGCTGGTCAAGGTGTCAGTTATGGCACGCTGGTTATCGCGGCTGGTGACGGTGTAATTAATGAAGGTGTTGAGACATAACGCGGAGACCAGGCAAATTGCCGTGACTAAAAGAAGACGTGTACGAAGAGATCTAACCATAATTATTATCCTGCTGCTGTGTTGTCCTAAGCCAAATATCGGCAACATTTGCAGGTAACTTGATGGCGCGAGAGAGGGTATAAGCAAATAATATTCCCGCGCCGAAATAATTAGAAAGTGAGGGTTTTATCTGACGCTAAGGTCCATTCGGCAAGTTCAACGAGCGTGCCGATGGCGACGCCTTCAATGAGCGGCAGGCCGGTGATGCCGCGCCCGTCGGTACAGGTTTTACAGAGTTTCACGGGCACGCCCTGTGCGGTGAGAATTTCGAGCATCTGCTGAATGTTGTATCCCTCGGCAGGCTTCTGGCCACGCAGGCCAGCGGTAACCGCGTCGGACATCAGGAACAGTTTTACTTCTGGCTGCGGCTCCTGGTCGCGCAGGGCGATGGCCAGCCGCAAACTGTTAAAAAGTGACTCACTGCCGTAAGCCGCTCCGTTGGTAATAATGACTATCTTCTGCATTGTCTTCTCCTTGATGATAACGCTGAGCATAAGAAACAGTGTATCGCCCTGAGTTACCGGTGAGTATGATTTATCCCCGGAAAAGCCGGATTAATCCTGGAGTCGTACATGTACGTGGCCCCGGCAGGTTAAGGGCAAAACCAGTGTGTTATCATTACGCAATGCGTAGATTTGCCGTTCCGTTTTTGACTTTGTGCTGCCTGCTCCCTCGTCCGGGAGGGGCAATGAGTACCTCACACAACGCCGCGCCTGCTGCCCGAAATCCTTTCTCTTCTCCCGCCGACGACCTGCCGAATATGGGCCTTGCGCCTGAAACCGATGCCGCCGCGCGCAGAATTGCCGCGATGGCGAAGAAGTTTGGCGAAGACAGCATGGTGGACAACGGGCTGGATACCGGCGAGCAGGCGCGACTGTTCGCCTTTACCAGTCTGAGGGATTTACTGACCGACAAAGTGACCGATGAAACCCAGGCTTTGCTTTCGCCCTGGGGCAAAGCCAACGTCAATTTACGGGTGGATGAGCACGGCAATTGGTCCGGCAGCAGCGGGGCGTTATTTACCCCCTGGCAGGACAACAATCGTTATCTGACCTGGAGCCAGCTCGGCTTTAGCCAGCAAAAAAACGGCGCCACCGGTAACATTGGGTTGGGACAGCGCTGGGTAGCCGGTAACTGGCTGCTGGGTTACAACTCGTTCTACGACAATCAGCTGACAACGCAGCTCCAGCGGGCGGGGTTTGGGGCGGAAGCCTGGGGGGAATACCTGCGGCTTTCGGCTAATTATTACCAGCCTTTGAACGGCTGGCGCGCGCAAACCGACACGCTCGAACAGCGCCTGGCCCGGGGCTACGATGTCACGGCGCAAGCCTGGCTGCCGTTTTATCGGCATATTTTTACCAGCCTTAGCTTTGAGCAATACTTTGGTGACAACGTCACGCTCTTCGACAGCGATAGCGGATACCGAAACCCCGTCGCGGTGACGATGGGCATCAACTACACGCCGGTGCCGCTGATTACGCTCACGGCCCAGCATAAGCAGGGTGAAAGCGGGATCGCGCAGGACAATCTGGGGCTTAAGCTGAATTATCGCTTCGGAGTGCCGTTGCAGAAGCAGCTCTCGGCGGACGAAGTGGCCACCACCAGTTCGCTGCGCGGCAGCCGCTACGATAGCGTTGAGAGGGACTCTGTCCCGGTGATGCAGTTCCGCCAGCGCAAAACGCTGTCGGTATTCCTGGCGACGCCGCCCTGGCAGCTACAGCCGGGAGAAACGGTTTTGCTTAAGCTGCAGGTGAAAGCGACGCACGGCATCCGGCGGCTGGTATGGCAGGGTGATACTCAGGCGCTTAGCCTGACGCCACCGGCCCAGCCGCTCAGCGCCGACGGCTGGAGCATTATTTTACCTGCGTGGCAGGACGGCGCCGAAAATAATTACCACCTGTCGGTCACCGTGGAAGATGCAAAAGGGCAGAAGGTCACTTCGAATGAGATTGTGCTCAAGCCCGCGGCTCCGCTACTGATCACCCCTGAAAGCGATCCGCGCTACTCCCTGTTACCGGAGGAGTAGCAGGCGTTAGAAGATGCGATCCTGGTGAACCCAAACGGCGGCTTCTACCCGGGATTTGAGCTTCATTTTTTTCAGCAGGTGTTTGACGTGCACCTTCACCGTGCTTTCGGTGATGTCCAGGCGGCGGGCTATCATCTTGTTAGGCAAGCCCTGGGCTATCAGCTTCAGGATATCGCGTTCGCGCGGCGTGAGCTGATTAACATCACGATCGGAGGTGGTACGGTTGGCCCGCAGGCTTGCCGCCAGCACAGGTGTTAGCGCCTCGCTGAGTACCATCTCGCCCGCCGCGGCCTGCTGCAGGGCTTTAATGAACGTGGTTATCGGTGAGCCGCCACTTCAGGGTCGTGGTTTCCTGTGGCTGCGCTGCCCCGGCATCCGGACACAGCTGGCAGCCCTGAGCGTCGCAGAGTGCATCCGGCTGGAAAGTGTATTCCTGGTAATTCTCTTCATCTTCGTACTCATAAACCCGCAGCACGATCCCCAGCAATGGCGTTAAAACCTGCAGCTCGCTCAGCACGGGGGAAATACGCTGGCACAGCGGAGCCCGGGCGTGCAGGCGGCGATTTGCCTCATAGAGGAAAGTGAGCATCTGGTTTTTTTGCTCAAGCCCGGCGGTTTTCTCCCGAACCCGCCGTTCAAGCACGGCGTAACTTTGCGCCAGCTCGCTGGACATGCTGTTAAGCGCGATCCCAAGCGTGGCCATTTCGTCCCGCCCCCGAACATTCACGCGCTGGGTGAAGTCTCGCTGACCAATGGCGGCGGCCATCGCCAGAAGTTGCCGCCACGGGCGGAGTAATCTTTTGCGTAACCAAATCAGGGTAAAAACGATCAACAACCCGAGTAATACCGCCATACCCTGCTGCAGCAAAATCACATGATGCAGACGCATCTCCGTGGTGCGGTCGAAGGAGCTGACCAGTTCATCAATGCTGGTCACAAAATGGGCGACGGCGGGTTTCACCTGCTGTGGCGTTTGGGCGGCGATCAGCGCGGGTTCGAGGGTGCTGCGCCAGTATTCTTGTAACTGCTGAAGTTTAGCCTGCTGCCCGTCGCGTTCGGCGGCAAGGAGCAGATCGTCACTCCAGGTGGTTTGCTCCATTTCACTAAGCAGCTCCTTATCCTGTTCCGTCAGCGGAATGGCCGCCAGCAGGCGGTAGCTCTGCATGCGCATCGAGCCCGTTTTATTGATCGCGTGGGCATTGCCGGAGATCCCCTGGGCCAGCCAGCCGGCCATTGCCATTCCCGCCACGCTTAACGTCGCCAGCAGCATGACAACCAGCGTGAGCTGATTGACCAGCGAGAGGGGAGAAAGCAGGCGTTTTAGCATTGCGCACGGGCTCCTGAAGCGGTGAAGGGGATGAGTGGCGCTATTTTCGGCCAACACCTGGAGTATACCCATACCCACTAAGGATTACCCCTAAATTGCCACAGGTGGCAGAGCGCCGAAATCAGTCGGCAACCAGCCCCGCAGGGATGTGATAAATCACGTTATTTTTTTGTCAGAAGATTACTCACAAAGAATGAGGGGGAATTTTTGCCCGCCCGAGAGATAGATTATCCCTTGATTTACATCAACTAATATCCACGCAGGAACCCTAAGGTTGCGGCATTTACTCACACGAAATGAGGTGTTTATGTCACAGTCTCCCGTTACCGAGAAGTCGTCGGGCGCACTGATTACCGACTGGCGGCCCGAAGATCCGCAGTTCTGGCAACAAAAGGGGCACCGGATCGCCAGTCGCAACCTGTGGATTTCCGTGCCAAGCCTGCTACTGGCTTTCTGCGTCTGGATGCTCTTCAGCGCGGTGGCGGTGAATTTGAATAAGGTTGGCTTTACGTTCACCACCGACCAACTGTTTATGCTCACGGCGCTACCGTCCGTTTCTGGCGCCCTGCTGCGCGTGCCGTATTCGTTTATGGTGCCCGTTTTTGGTGGCCGACGCTGGACGGCGTTCAGCACCGGCATTTTGATTATTCCGTGCGTCTGGCTTGGCTTTACCGTGCAGGACACCAGCACCTCGTTTAACACCTTCATATGCATCTCGCTGCTGTGCGGCTTTGCCGGGGCGAACTTTGCTTCCAGCATGGCAAACATCAGCTTCTTTTTCCCGAAGGCAAAGCAGGGCGGTGCCCTGGGGATTAACGGCGGGCTGGGGAATATGGGCGTGAGCGTGATGCAGCTGGTCGCCCCGCTGGTTATCTCCCTGTCGATGTTTGCCGTTTTCGGCGGTAAAGGCGTTGAACAGGGCGATGGCACGATGCTGTTTCTGGAAAATGCCGCGTGGATCTGGGTGCCGTTTCTGGCCGTTTTCACTTTAGCGGCCTGGTTCGGGATGAACGATCTCTCGGCGTCCAAAGCGTCCCTGCGTGAACAGCTGCCGGTGCTAAAGCGCGGCCACCTCTGGATTTTGGGTCTGCTGTACCTGGCCACATTTGGCTCGTTTATCGGTTTTTCCGCCGGGTTTGCGATGCTGTCTAAAACTCAGTTCCCGGACGTCAACATTCTGCATTTCGCCTTTTTTGGCCCGCTGTTTGGCGCGCTGGCACGTTCCGCCGGTGGAGCGATCTCCGACCGCTGGGGCGGGACGCGAGTCTCGTTGTATAACTTTATTCTGATGGCGATTTTCAGCGCGCTGCTGTTCACCACGCTGCCGTCTGACGGCCAGGGCGGGAACTTTATCGCCTTCTTTGGCGTGTTCCTGATGCTGTTCCTGACGGCCGGGCTGGGCAGCGGATCCACCTTCCAGATGATCTCCGTGATCTTCCGCAAGCTGACAATGGACAGAGTGAAAGCTGCCGGCGGCAGCGATGAAGTTGCCCTGCGAGAAGCCGCCACGGATACCGCCGCAGCGCTGGGCTTTATCTCGGCCATCGGGGCCATTGGCGGGTTCTTTATCCCTAAAGCCTTCGGCACGTCCCTGGCGCTCACCGGCTCGCCTGCCGGGGCGATGAAGCTGTTCCTCGTCTTCTATATCGTGTGCGTGGTCATCACCTGGGCCGTTTATGGCCGTAAATCTTCACGCTAATGCTTTGACCTTTTGGTTATCCCTTTGCGCGGCTTCGGTCGCGCTTTTTTTTGCCCGGAATGTTTCCAGGGGCGGTTATGACGCCGCCTACCCCTTAATACCCAAACCCGGCCTGGCCCTAATCCCTCGCTGATAAATTTTAATATTTTTATGTTTACATTCATATAGTTATTGAAATTGCAGGGATCACACTTTGGGGGTAGAGGTTGGTGGGGAGTAAAAAACCACACCAGGAGCAGTTGATCGTTATCAAAAATCCCCTTCTTTCGAGGCGTTACCGTCTCGGGCATCAAGCAATGTCGATTTCACCAGAAGAGCCACCAGGCTCCACATCAGGAGTATCCCGATGAGCAAGTTCCTCGACCGGTTTCGTTATTTCAGGCAGAAGGGAGAAACCTTCGCCAATGGACACGGCCAGCTACTCGATACCAATCGCGACTGGGAAGAAGGGTATCGCCAGCGCTGGCAGCATGACAAAGTGGTACGTTCCACGCACGGCGTGAACTGTACCGGCTCCTGCAGCTGGAAGATTTATGTCAAAAGCGGCCTGGTGACCTGGGAAACCCAGCAAACCGACTACCCGCGTACCCGCCCGGATATGCCAAACCACGAACCTCGCGGCTGCCCGCGCGGGGCGAGCTACTCATGGTATCTCTACAGCGCCAACCGTCTGAAATACCCGCAGATGCGTAAACGGCTGATCAAGCTGTGGCGCGAAGCTAAGACGCAGCATAAGGATCCGGTCGAGGCCTGGGCATCCATCATTAACGATCCTGACAAAGCCAAAAGCTACAAACAGGCCCGTGGCCGCGGGGGATTTGTTCGTTCAAGCTGGGAAGAGGTTAACGAACTGATTGCGGCGGCGAACGTCTATACCGCAAAAACCTACGGCCCGGACCGGATCACCGGCTTCTCACCGATCCCGGCGATGTCGATGGTTTCTTACGCGGCAGGGACGCGTTACCTGTCGCTTATCGGCGGCACCTGTATGAGCTTCTACGACTGGTACTGCGACCTGCCGCCTGCGTCTCCACAAACCTGGGGCGAGCAAACAGATGTGCCGGAATCCGCCGACTGGTATAACGCCGGTTACATCATCGCATGGGGCTCTAACGTTCCTCAGACGCGTACCCCAGACGCCCATTTCTTTACCGAAGTTCGCTATAAAGGCACCAAAACCGTTGCCGTGACGCCGGACTATGCGGAAATCTCCAAGCTGTGCGACCAGTGGCTGGCGCCGAAGCAGGGGACCGATGCCGCGATGGCAATGGCCATGGGCCACGTCATGCTGCGAGAGTTCCACCTCGACAAACCGAGCCAGTACTTCACCGACTACGTTCGTCGCTACACCGATATGCCGATGCTGGTAACGCTGGAAGCGCGTGACGGATTTTATGCGCCCGCTAATCTGCTGCGTGCGGCAGACCTGGTCGACAGCCTTGGTCAGGAAAATAACCCGCAGTGGAAAACCGTCGCGCTGGCTGACCAGACCGGTGAGCTGGTGGCACCGAACGGGTCCATCGGTTTCCGCTGGGGGGAGAAAGGCAAGTGGAATCTTGAACAGCGTGACGGCAGCACTGGCGAAGAAACCGCGCTGCGCCTGAGCCTGCTCGGTAGCCACGATGAAGTCGCCGAGGTGGGCTTCCCGTACTTTGGCGGTGAGAGCACCGCGCATTTCGAAAACGTCAAACTGAAAGACGTGCTGCTGCATAAACTGCCGGTGAAGCGCCTGCAACTGGCGGATGGTTCAAGCGTGCTGGTGGCTACAGTTTACGATCTTACCCTGGCTAACTACGGCCTGGATCGCGGTCTGAACGATGAAAACTGCGCCAGTAGTTACGACGAAATGAAAGCCTACACCCCGGCCTGGGCCGAGAAGATAACCGGCGTGCCTCGCCAGGACATCGTGCGTATTGCCCGTGAGTTTGCGGATAACGCAGACAAAACCCATGGCCGCTCGATGATTATCGTTGGCGCGGGCGTGAACCACTGGTTCCATATGGATATGGCCTACCGAGGGCTTATCAATATGCTGATCTTCTGCGGCAGCATTGGGCAGAGCGGCGGCGGCTGGGGCCACTATGTCGGTCAGGAAAAACTGCGCCCGCAAACCGGCTGGATGCCGCTGGCGTTTGCCCTCGACTGGCAGCGTCCACCGCGCCATATGAACAGCACCTCCTACTTCTATAACCACTCCAGCCAGTGGCGCTACGAGACGGTGACGGCGGACGAGTTTCTGTCGCCGCTGGCGGATAAATCCCGCTATACCGGCCATCTGATCGACTTCAACGTGCGCGCCGAGCGTATGGGCTGGCTGCCGTCTGCCCCGCAGCTTGGCACTAACCCGCTGCGCATTGCTGACAGAGCGAAAGAGGCCGGGATGTCGCCGGTGGATTACACCGTCGATGAGCTCAAATCCGGCGGTATTCGCTTCGCCGCTGAGCAGCCGGACTCCGGCTACAACCACCCGCGCAACATGTTCATCTGGCGCTCCAACCTGCTGGGGTCCTCCGGGAAGGGGCATGAGTTCATGCTCAAATACCTGCTGGGCACCGAGCACGGTATTCAGGGGAAAGATTTGGGCCAGGAAGGCGGGCTGATGCCGGAAGAGGTGGAGTGGGTCGATAATGGCCTGGAAGGCAAGCTGGATCTGGTAGTCACCCTGGACTTCCGCCTGTCGAGCACCTGTCTGTATTCCGACATCGTGCTGCCGACCGCCACCTGGTACGAGAAAGAAGATCTGAATACCTCGGATATGCATCCGTTTATTCACCCGTTCTCCGCCGCCGTTGATCCTTGCTGGGAGTCAAAAAGCGACTGGGAAATCTACAAAGGCATCGCGAAGAAATTCTCTGAAGTTTGCGTCGGCCACCTCGGTAAAGAAACCGATATTGTGACGCTGCCGATTCAGCACGACTCCGCCGCCGAACTGGCCCAGCCGTATGGCGTGATGGACTGGAAAAAGGGCGAATGCGACCTGATCCCGGGCAAAACTGCGCCGCACATCATGGTGGTTGAACGCGACTATCCGGCGACGTATGAACGGTTTACCTCCGTGGGGCCGCTGCTGGAGAAAATCGGCAACGGCGGGAAAGGTATTAGCTGGAATACCGAGAAAGAAGTCGAGTTCCTGCGCAAGCTCAACTACGTGAAGACCGACGGCCCGGCTAAAGGCCAGCCGATGATCAACACGGCGATTGATGCCGCTGAGGTTGTGCTCAGCCTTGCGCCGGAAACTAACGGTCAGGTGGCGGTGAAGGCCTGGGCCGCGCTCAGCGAATTTACCGGCCGCGACCACACGCACCTCGCGCTGCCCAAGGAAGAAGAGAAGATTCGCTTCCGGGACATTCAGGTTCAGCCGCGCAAAATTATCTCCAGCCCGACCTGGTCCGGCCTGGAAGATGAGCATGTGTCCTACAACGCGGGCTATACCAACGTTCACGAACTGATTCCGTGGCGCACCCTGTCAGGCCGCCAGCAGCTTTATCAGGATCATCAGTGGATGCGTGACTTTGGCGAAAGCCTGGTGGTGTATCGCCCGCCAATTGATACCCGTTCCGTGGACGGCATGATGGGCCACAAGTCCAACGGCAATCCGGAAAAAGCGCTGAACTTCCTGACGCCGCACCAGAAGTGGGGCATCCACTCCACCTACAGCGACAACCTGTTGATGCTGACGCTGGGGCGCGGGGGCCCAATTATCTGGCTGTGTGAAGCCGACGCGAAAGAAATCGGCATCGCGGATAACGACTGGGTTGAAGTGTTTAACAAAAACGGGGCGCTCACGGCGCGGGCGGTGGTGAGCCAGCGTGTGCCCGCCGGGATGACGATGATGTACCACGCGCAGGAACGCATCATGAACCTGCCGGGGTCTGAAATTACCGGCCAGCGCGGGGGGATCCATAACTCGGTTACCCGCATCACGCTGAAGCCAACCCACATGATTGGCGGCTACGCCCAGTTGGCCTACAGCTTTAACTACTACGGTACGGTCGGCTCAAACCGCGATGAATTCGTGGTGGTTCGTAAGATGAAAGCGATTAACTGGTTAGACGGCGAAGGCAATGACCAGGTACAGGAGAGCGTAAAATGAAAATTCGTTCACAAATTGGCATGGTGCTGAATCTGGATAAATGCATCGGCTGCCATACCTGCTCGGTGACCTGCAAAAACGTCTGGACCAGTCGGGAAGGGACGGAGTACGCGTGGTTTAACAACGTGGAAACTAAACCCGGCCTGGGCTACCCAAATGACTGGGAAAACCAGGAAAAATGGAAGGGCGGCTGGATCCGCAAAATCAACGGCAAGCTGCAGCCACGCATGGGTAACCGCGCGATGCTGCTGGGGAAAATCTTCGCTAACCCTCATTTACCGGGCATCGATGATTATTACGAGCCGTTTGACTACGACTACCAGAACCTGCACACCGCGCCGGAGGGCAGCAAAGCGCAGCCCGTGGCCCGGCCTCGCTCGCTGATTACCGGCCAGCGAATGAATAAAATCGAAGCTGGCCCGAACTGGGAAGAGCTGCTCGGCGGTGAATTTGAAAAACGCGCGCAGGACCAGAACTTCGTCAATATGCAAAAGGCGATGTACGGCCAGTTCGAAAACTCCTTCATGATGTACCTGCCGCGCCTGTGCGAACACTGCCTGAACCCGGCCTGCGTGGCGACCTGCCCGAGCGGCGCTATCTACAAGCGTGAAGAAGACGGCATTGTCCTGATTGACCAGGATAAATGCCGCGGCTGGCGGATGTGTATCACCGGCTGTCCGTACAAAAAAATCTACTTCAACTGGAAAAGCGGCAAGTCTGAGAAGTGCATCTTCTGCTACCCGCGCATTGAAGCCGGCATGCCAACAGTGTGTTCTGAAACCTGCGTAGGGCGTATTCGCTACCTCGGCGTGCTGCTGTACGACGCGGATGCGATTGAACAGGCGGCCAGCACGGAAAACGAGAAAGATCTGTATCAGCGCCAGCTGGACGTGTTCCTCGATCCGAACGATCCGGCGGTTATTGCTCAGGCGCTGAAAGACGGGATCCCTCAGGGCGTGATCGCCGCTGCCCAGCAGTCTCCGGTTTACAAAATGGCGATGGACTGGAAGCTTGCCCTGCCGCTGCACCCGGAATACCGCACGCTGCCGATGGTCTGGTATGTGCCGCCGCTGTCGCCGATTCAGTCCGCAAGCGATGCGGGCCAGCTGCCGCATACCGGCATTCTGCCTGACGTCGAAAGCCTGCGTATTCCTGTGGAGTATCTGGCAAACCTGCTGACCGCCGGGGATACGGCTCCGGTACTGCGGGCGCTGAAACGCATGATGGCGATGCGCCACTACAAACGTGCCGAAACCGTGGACGGCGCGATCGATACCCGCGCGCTGGAAGAGGTGGGGTTAACCGAAGCTCAGGCGCAGGAGATGTACCGTTACCTGGCTATCGCGAACTACGAAGATCGCTTTGTGGTGCCGACCAGCCACCGCGAGCTGGCGGCGGAAACCTTCCCTGAGCACAGCGGCTGCGGTTTTAGCTTCGGCGATGGCTGCCACGGCAGCGATACCAAATTCAATCTGTTCAACAGCCGCCGGATTGACGCCATCGACGTCTCGAGCAAAACGGAGCCGCACCCATGATTGAATTACTGATTATCTCCCGCCTGCTGGAGTACCCGGATGCTGCCCTGTGGCAGCATCACCAGGAGCTGCATGACGCCCTGGCCCAATGTGAGGCATTGACGGAAGAACAGCGCGGCGATCTGGCTGGATTCATTGATGCACTTTGCCACCGTGAACTGCTGGACGCGCAATCCAGCTACAGCGAACTGTTCGATCGCGGCAGGGCAACATCGCTGCTGCTGTTCGAACACGTTCACGGTGAATCACGCGATCGTGGCCAGGCGATGGTTAACCTGATGAACCAGTATCAGCAGGCCGGGCTGGAAATTGACAGCCACGAGTTGCCGGATCACCTGCCGCTGTACCTGGAATATCTGTCCCAGCGCGCCCCTGTGGAAGCGCAGGGCGGGCTGCAGGACATCGCGCCAATCCTGGCCCTGCTCAGCGCTCGTCTGAAGCAGCGTGAGAGCAATTATGCCCTGCTGTTTGACCTGCTGATTGCTCTGTCTGAAAGCGGCGTCAGCGTGGAAACGGTTCGCCAGCAAATTGCTAACGAAGCGCGCGACGACACGCCGCAGGCGCTGGATGCGGTGTGGGAGGAGGAGCAGGTGAAATTTATGGCCGATGACAGCTGCGGAGAGACTGAAATTACCGCGCACCAGCGTCGTTTTGCCGGGGCGGTGGCTCCGCAGTACCTGAATATAGCAGGAGGGAAATAATGCATTTTCTCAACGTCTTCTTCTTTGACATCTACCCGTACCTTTGCGGCGCCGTTTTCCTGATTGGTAGCTGGCTTCGCTATGACTACGGGCAGTACACCTGGCGCGCAGCGTCCAGCCAGATGCTGGATCGCAAGGGCATGAACCTGGCGTCAAACCTGTTTCATTTCGGCATTCTTGGGATCTTTGCCGGGCATTTTCTCGGCATGCTGACGCCGCACTGGATGTACGAGTCGTTTTTACCGCTGGAAATTAAACAGAAAATGGCCATGTTTGCCGGGGGGGCCAGCGGCGTGATGACGCTGGTAGGGGGCCTGCTGCTGCTGAAGCGTCGCCTGTTCAGCCCCCGGGTTCGTGCCACCACCACCGGGGCCGATATTCTGATCCTTAGCCTGCTGATGCTCCAGTGTGCGCTGGGGCTGGGCACCATTCCGTTCTCCGCTCAGCATATGGACGGCAGCGAAATGATGAAACTGGTGAACTGGGCGCAGCACGTGGTGACCTTCCGCGGCGGTGCATCGGCATATCTTGACGGCGCGGCGTTTATCTTCCGCGTCCATCTGGTGTTGGGGATGACCTTGTTCCTGCTGTTCCCGTTCTCTCGCCTGGTGCATATCTGGAGCGCGCCGGTAGAGTACCTGACGCGCAAATACCAGATTGTTCGCGCGCGCCGCTAGTCTTTCAGAATCATCGCAAGCCCGGTTTAGACCGGGCTTTTTTATGACAAACAAATTCGTTTATTCGAATGTGATGATTGACTTTAGCGCGCTGAGATTTACTATAGCAGCGCCTATTCAAGAGACTCCATCATGACTGCACTGACGCCTTTACAGCTTTTTAAATATCTTTCTGAAGAGACCCGGCTGGCTATCACCCTGCTGCTGAGGGCGAAAAGCGAGCTTTGCGTTTGTGAACTCACTGCCGTACTGGATCTGCCGCAGCCTAAGGTCTCCCGGCATTTGGCTATGCTGCGCGAGGGTGGTTTGCTGCAGGACAGAAGAGAGGGGAAATGGGTTTACTATCGTCTCTCACCGCATATGCCCGCCTGGGCGGCGGCGGTCATTGAGCAGGCCTGGCAGAGCCAGGGGCATGAAGTCCTGGAACGTTTAAAGCAAACTGAAGCGAGCGGAACGATGACGCTTTGTCAGTAAAAAAATTTATCTTAATACATTCGTTTTTTCATATATGAATGATGTGGTGTTACTGGAACGGGAGTTAACATGTTTTTAGCAGGGGTAATATTCCTTCTCACCCTGGGGCTGGTTATCTGGCAGCCGCGGGGGCTGGGCATTGGCTGGAGTGCGATGCTGGGCGCCGGGCTTGCATTGGCGACAGGTGTGGTTCAGATCGCCGATATTCCCGTCGTGTGGGCGATTGTCTGGAATGCTACGGCCACCTTCATCGCGGTGATTATTATTAGTCTGCTGCTGGATGAATCGGGTTTTTTTGAGTGGGCGGCATTGCACGTTGCCCGCTGGGGAAAAGGGCGTGGACGATTGCTGTTTACCTGGATAGTGCTGCTTGGCGCAGCCGTGGCGGCGCTATTTGCGAATGATGGCGCGGCGCTTATTTTGACGCCGATTGTTATCGCCATGCTGCTGGCCCTGGGCTTTAGCCCGGGCGCGACGCTGGCGTTTGTAATGGCCGCGGGATTTATCGCCGACACGGCAAGCCTGCCGCTGATTGTCTCTAACCTGGTTAATATCGTTTCCGCAGACTTCTTCCAGCTTGGGTTTAGCGAATACGCTTCGGTGATGGTGCCGGTTAACCTCGCGGCGATTGCTGCCACGCTTGCCATGCTGCATCTGTTTTTCCGCAAAGATATTCCCCCAGTTTACGACCTTGAACTGCTGAAAACCCCGGCCAGTGCCATCAAAGATCCGGCCACGTTTAAGGCGGGTTGGATTGTTCTGGTGCTGTTGCTGGTGGGCTTTTTTGCCCTGGAGCCGCAGGGGATCCCGGTCAGTGCTATAGCCGCCGTGGGGGCGTTGATTCTGCTCGCGGTGGCGAAAAAAGGGCATTCGATTAATACCGGCAAAGTGCTGCGCGGGGCGCCCTGGCAGATTGTGATTTTCTCGCTGGGGATGTATCTGGTGGTGTATGGCCTGCGCAACGCCGGTTTGACGGGGCAGCTTTCCGGTTTGCTCAGCGCGCTGGCAGAACGCGGGGTGTGGACTGCGACGCTCGGCACGGGGTTTATCACCGCCTTCCTGTCGTCCGTGATGAACAATATGCCTACGGTGCTGATCGGGGCCTTATCCATTGAGGGCAGCAGCGCCGGGGGCGTCGTCAAAGAGGCGATGATTTACGCCAACGTCATCGGCTGCGACCTCGGGCCTAAAATCACGCCGATAGGCAGCCTGGCCACGCTGCTGTGGCTGCACGTTCTTGCCCAGAAGAAGCTGACCATCAGCTGGGGCTACTACTTCCGCACAGGCATTGTGATGACGCTGCCCGTGCTGGCGGTTACGCTGGTGGCGTTAGCCCTGCGTCTTTCTTTCTCTCACTGAGTCACCGACCATGAGCAAAATTACGATTTACCATAACCCTGAATGCGGTACCTCCCGCAACACGCTGGCGATGATCCGGCACAGCGGGACGGAGCCTGTGATTATCTATTACCTCGAGACGCCCCCGTCCCGTGAAGAGCTTCGCGGCCTGCTTGCCGGGATGGCGATTAGCGCCCGCGAACTGCTGCGCAAAAACGTTGAGCCCTATGAGACTTTGGGGCTTGAGAAAGGGCAGTTCAGCGATGAGCAGCTCATCGAGTTTATGGCGCAGTACCCGCTGCTAATTAACCGCCCGATTGTGGTGACTGAACTTGGGACGAGACTGTGCCGCCCTTCAGAACGCGTGCTGGATATCCTGCCTGACCCGCTGCAGGGCGCGTTCAGCAAAGAGGATGGCGAACAGGTTGTGGATGCGCGGGGCCAGCGGCTGAAACCATAAAACCTGCTTGAAACCCTGTGGGGAAGGGTTCACAATGCTTCGCAAGGTGATGGCGTTCCACCTTCCCCAACCGCCTCGTTCGGAGGCTGATGACGCCTGGTATGACTCTTTTAATCCAAGAGGCATGTCAGGCTGGTCAACGTTTACCCCCCGGCTCTGCATGCTTCCCTTAACGGGGCTCGAGCCATGATACATGTTATTGGTCACCTTCATCCCGACAGCGATGCCGTTTGCAGCGCCGTGATGGTTGCGCGCTGGTTAACGCTGCGGGGCCGCACTGCGCAGGCGTGGCGCTGCGGCGAGGTTAACCGTGAAACTGAACTGATTTTCTCCCACGCCGGGCTTCCTCTGCCCGGGCTTCTCTCGTCTTCTCTGAGCAATAAAGACATCTGGCTGGTGGATTTCAACGAGCCGGGGCAAGGGCCAGACTCGCTTATCACCGGCAATATTGTCGGGATCATCGATCATCACCGTTTGGGCGGGCTGATGACCCGGTTGCCGCCGGAGGTGTGTATCAAACCCGTGGGCAGCACCGCCACAGTGCTCTGGCAGCTTATGGACGCCCGACTTCGTGACGGACTCTCTGCCAGCGAGGCTATTTTACTCCTGGGTGCGCTACTCAGTGACACCGTCGCGCTACGTTCGCCCACGACCACACCTGAGGATAGGCTGACGGCGGATGAGCTGGCCGGGCGCATCGGTATTGATTATGAAGAGTTTATTACCGACCTGCTGACGGCTAAGACCTCTATTGCCGGGCTGAGCGCGAGGGAACTCCTGCACAAAGATCTCAAACGTTTTGACATCAACGGTGTTCGGCTAAAAATTGCGCAGCTGGAACTATACTCTCTAACGCAACTTGCTCCTCAACTGGATGCCCTGCTGGAAGAAATAAACCGGCATGCAGCCGACGCCGATGTCGATTTTGTCGTGTTGATGGTGACCGACATTAATGCCGGGCTTTCTGAACTCTATTTTTCTACATCTTCCTTGATACCTGGGGCGCAGCCCTGCGTGATGCCCGGCATGATGAGCCGCAAAAAACAGCTTCTCCCCTGGCTGCAAAGCCAACTCAATCCTGCCTGGAGCCGACTATGAGCCTCTATTCCCACGTTCTCGTACTTATTCAGGGCAAGACCGACGGACTGGTGCTGATCCAGCATGCCGCCCGCCTTGCCGGGGCGCTGCCCGTCCAAATCACGCTGGTACACATTAGCGATGACTACCGGGAGATGAATTACGTCTCCGATGCGCGAATGGATGACAACGTTTCCGCCGACCTGATTCAGGCGAAAGCGTTGTTTAGCGAGCTGGTGCGCTCCGTCAGCGTGCCGGTAAAAACGCGGGAACTGGTCACGCTGAACCGCTTTGAAGACGTTGAAAAATGCATTTCTTCACTGGGAGTGGACCTTGTGCTGGCCGGGCACCGCAACCGATGGCTGGGGCAGTTCGCTTCTGACTCGATGGAATACGTCAATCATCTGAATGTTGACGTGCTGATTAAACATATCGATGGCAAAAAATGAGGTAGTCACCATGAATTTTACGCTGGATAAAATTGTTGCTCGTGAAATTTTGGATTCTCGTGGCAACCCAACCGTTGAAGTTGATGCTTATACCGCAGAGGGCGTAATGGCGCGGGCGTCTGTTCCGTCCGGTGCCAGCACCGGCTCAAGGGAAGCCATTGAGCGGCGGGATGGCGATAAACAGCGCTTCAACGGCAAGGGTGTGCAGAATGCGGTGCATTCGGTCAACACCGAGATTCATCAGGCGCTTGTGGGCGTTGATGCTCGCGAACAGCGAGAGGTGGATGACATTCTGTTGGTGCTGGACGGCACGGAAAATAAGGCGCGTCTCGGAGCCAACGCCATTCTCGGTGTTTCTTTGGCCGTCGCACGGCTTGCTGCTCAGGTTAGCGGCCAGCCGCTGTTTCGCTATCTCGGCGGGCTGAGGGCGAACCTGCTGCCGGTTCCCTGCATGAATATTGTTAACGGTGGGGTGCATGCCCGTGGGCAGGGAGCGGATTTTCAGGAGTTTATGATTGCGCCGCATGGTGCGGCCAGCCTGACCGAAGCCGTGCGCCAGGGGAGCGAAGTCTACCAGGCGCTTCGCCAGATCCTGCTGGATAACAATCTTTCTGCAGCCGTGGGTGACGAAGGTGGATTTGCCCCGGCGGTGTCCTCTAATAAACAACCTTTGCAGTTTATCGTGCAGGCGATTGAGAAAGCGGGCTACCGGCCTGGGGAAGATATCAGCATCTGTATCGATCCCGCTTCCAGCGAATTCTATACCGAGGGTAAATACCACCTAAGAACGGAAAAAAGCACGCTTAGCGCCGAAGAGATGACGAGCTATTATGCCGAGCTGCTGAGTCAGTTTCCTATTGTGCTACTTGAAGATGGGCTGGCCGAGGATGACTGGGCAGGCTGGAAGCACCTGAACCAAAAATTGGGCAACAGGGTCGAGCTGGTGGGGGACGATCTCTTCGTGACTAACGTGAAATACATCCGACGTGGCATAGAAGAGAACCTGGCTAACGCCGCGCTGATCAAGCTGAACCAAATAGGGACTCTGAGTGAAACCTTCGACGCGGTGGCACTTTGCCAGCAGCACGGCTGGGGAACGTTTATTTCGCACCGCAGCGGTGAAACGACGGACAGCTTTATTGCTGACATGACGGTTGCCCTGCGTGCGGGGCACCTGAAAACCGGCGCGCCTTGTCGGGGTGAAAGGGTAGAAAAATATAATCAGCTGATGCGAATTGAACAGGCCTTAGGCACCGATGCGCATTTTGCCGGGCGCGGCGCTTTTATTCATAAAAGCTAAAAGCAAAGTTCTTATTTAACAACACTGTATCGTTTAGATCGTTTGAGGGAAATATGGTTAAACCACTGTTTGCAGTTATTGTTGGCGGCTCGGCCGGGTGTGTGATTCGCTGGCTTCTTGCGCTACGTCTGAATGGCCTTTTCCCTCATTTGCCCCTCGGCACGCTGGCGGTCAACCTGTTGGCCGGGTTGATTATCGGTGGCGCGTTGGCTTTCTTTCTGCGTCAGCCGCATCTGGACCCTATGTGGAAACTGCTAATCACCACCGGCCTGTGCGGTGGGATGAGTACTTTTTCAACGTTCTCTGTTGAGCTGTTTTCGCTGCTGCAGGGGGGGAATTATGCCTGGGCGATGGCGTCTGTTTTCGCCCACGTGCTGGGTTCACTGTTAATGACCGCGGTCGGTTTCTTTGTGATAAATGCCGTGATGTAACTTCTACGGACTCAGGCTGCCTGAGTCCGCTTTTTTAAGGTTTAGTTTCTCCCGTTCAGTTTCATCAGCCGTTCGATGCCCACCGGTTCTTCAGGCTGAAGCGGTATGAGGGCTATGCGTCTGGCGTGTACGCTCTGAATCTCCTGAATAATCGGTATTTCTCTGCTGGCCCTGGCCTTCAGCAGCGGAGACGAGGGCTGCGCGGCTGCGATGCTGTTGTTAATTATCCACGCCCAGGGCTCAATCGAGGCCCGTCGCAGATCGCTTTGCAGGTTAACCGCCTCCAGCATCGGGGTTGTTTCCGCCAGCGTGACGATAATCACTTTGGTTTGCTCCGGGTCCTGCAGCTGCATCATCGGTGTGAGATAACGCTCTTCAGTATTGCCCATCTGGCGCACCATCTCTTTGTGGTAGTTGCCTGAGGCATCCAGTAATAACAGCGTGTGTCCGGTGGGAGCGGTGTCCATAATCACAAAATGGTCATCCGCCTCTTTGATGATGCGGGAGAACGCCTGGAACACCGCAATTTCCTCAGTACAAGGGGAGCGTAGATCCTCTTCCAGCACGGCTCGCCCGGCGTCATCAAGATCTTTGCCCTGATTGTCCATCACAAAGCGGCGGTAGCGCTCGGTTTCTGCTTTGGGATCGATTCGGCTCACCGTCAGGCCGGGCATGGCATCGGCAAAGGTGTAGGAGAGATGCGCCGCCGGGTCGGACGTTGTCAGATGAACGTTATGCCCACGACTGGCCAACGCGACGGCCAGCGAGGCAGCAAGCGTGGTTTTCCCTACGCCGCCTTTGCCCATCGTCATCACCAGCCCTTTCCCCGCGAGACTTAATGTTTCCACCAGAGTGGAAAGTGGAGGCAACGCTGGCGCAGTTGCCTGTACTGGGATATCTGTGTGCGAGGGATGTTCATCAACGGGATTAAGGAGCGCTCTCAGGGCATTAACGCCCACCAGGTTGAATGATTTTAGCGGTAGCCGGGTTTGCGGGAGCTGCAGCAGATTTTCAGGCATGGCCGCTAGCGCTCTTTCTTCCCGGGCCAAAATACTTTGCGCCAGCGGATCGTGCTCATCCTGCTGTGGCGTGAGTACACCGTTAATGGCGAGGTGCTGGTGCTTCAAACCCAGGTGAGAAAGTTCATCGTGGGTGTGCGAAACCTCTTTCAGCGTGGAAGTTTGCGCGCGGGCGACCAGCACCAGCCGAGTCAGGTTTTCATCCGCCAGGGCGGCGACGGCATTCGCATATTGATGTTGCTGTTTTTCCAGCCCGACCAGCGGGCCAAGATTAGCGGTGGCGTCTGGATTCGCGTCCAGATAATTGCTCCATGCGCCCGGCAGTTCAAGCATGCGGATAGTGTGGCCGGTGGGGGCGGTGTCGAACACAATATGCTGATATTTCTCGCGTAATGCTTCGCTGGTCAACAGCGCAGTGAACTCGTCAAAGGCGGCTATTTCGGTCGTGCAGGAGCCGGAAAGCTGCTCCTCTATGCTGCTCACTACGTCCGCCGGCATGTGATCCCGCACCGGGTTAAGAACCCTGTCACGGTAAGCCTGTGCGGCGGCGAGCGGGTCGACTTCCATCGCATCCAGGCCCGGTACTTGCTCCACGGCCACGATTCGATGTCCGATCTGCTGATTGAATACCTGCCCAACGTTAGACGCCGGGTCGGTGCTCACCAGCAGCGTACGTTTCCCGCTGTCGGCCAGCCGGACAGCCGTCGCGCAGGCCAGAGAGGTTTTGCCCACGCCGCCTTTGCCAGTGAAGAAAATAAACTGAGGGATGTCAGTTAAGAAAGACATTTCCATGATTTGCTCCTGAGATGAATTAAGGCAGACGGGGGATGGTGCAGCAGCCGGGTTCAGCGCTGTGTTGTTCCCAGTCCTGGGTGAAGGGGATGTTTGCCCAGCGGGCCAGATCCACGCGGTCCGGGCGCTTACCGGCCAGGGCTAATGACCCATCGACCAGTACAACCGGCAGCACGCTGGAGCCTGACTCATTCAGGAGATGCTTCACCGTGGGGTTATTGATAAAGCTGGCGGGATTTTTAGCCAGATTGTACCGCTGGAGAGCGATACCGTTTTGCTTCGCCCAGTCGAGGTCGGCGCTCCACTGCAGATCGGTTTGCTGGACGTTTATGCTGCTCGTCGCGCAGCAGCCGGCTGCCTCATAAATTTCAATTCTGGCCATGTTGTTTGCCTCAAAAGTAAGCCACAAAGTGTGGTATTGAGGTAAACGAACGAGGAAAGAAAAAGATGCGAAAATTAATGCATTTTTTTATGGCAGCAGACGGGGGAGTGTTCATCCGCTTCAATGTCACACAGCTCAATTAGTTTTTGCTTCAGGCTTGATCTGGCGCGCAGCAGCCTGGATTTTAGGGCGCTCAGCGTCAGTTTGAGTTCGTCGGCAACGTCCTGCTGCGGGCGGCGATAAATATCGCATTGCTCAATAAGCCAGGCTTCACCGGCGGGAAGGGACTGGAGCGTTTCCGGCAGGCATTGCGCCAGGGAGGAAACGGGCTCGGCCAGAGAGGGCTCATGAATCAGTGACTCAGGGACTTCAACGAATGTTTTTCCCAGACGATGCTCATCAATCAGCAGGTTTCTCGCTGCGCGATAGAGCCAGGCTAACGGATAATCCATTTCGCAGAATGTTCCGGCATTATCCCGGGCCTTTAAAAACAGTTCCTGCAGCAGGTCTGCGGCTTTATCCGGATCGGCGGTTTTGGCTAACAGGAAATGGTACAGCTCGGCCTGATGCTGACGCCAGAAAGGGGTCATGCAGCGATTGAAGGTGTGTATATCAGGCATCTTATTTCCTCTGAATGAATACGGAAATAGCATAACGCAGTTTCGGGCGTGGCTGAAAGAGTGGCGGATAAAGTGGTTGAGGTGATGCGGGGGAAGGATGACCGCACAAGTGCATTCTCACTGGCGTGAGTCGAACCTTAGTCGAAGCTTCTCGTCCTTCCCCAACGGGAATCTGGCAGAGTGCGCAATTTTTTAGGTTTGGATGTGTTCTGGAAGATGGTGGCGGGGGAAGGATTATTCGTCGCTTCACTCCTCACCCTTCGGGTCGCTGCCAGCGGCAGCGCGCTCTCGCTATTGCTCGAGTCGAACCTTAGTCGAAGCTTCTCGCCCTTCCCCAACGGGAATCTGGCAGAGTGCGCAATTTTTTAGGTTTGGATGTGTTCTGGAAGATGGTGGCGGGGGAAGGATTATTCGTCGCTTCGCTCCTCACCCTTCGGGTCGCTGCCAGCGGCAGCGGGCTCTCGCTATTGCTCGAGTCGAACCTTAATCGAAGCTTCTCGTCCTTCCCCAATAGGGATCTGGAAGATTGTGCGAGTTTTGAAGTTGGGATGTTTTCTGGAAGATGGTGGCGGGGGAAGGATTATTCGTCGCTTCACTCCTCACCCTTCGGGTCGCTGCCAGCGGCAGCGGGCTCTCGCTATTGCTCGAGTCGAACCTTAATCGAAGCTTCTCGTCCTTCCCCAATAGGGATCTGGAAGATTGTGTGAGTTTTGAAGTTGGGATGTTTTCTGGAAGATGGTGGCGGGGGAAGGATTCGAACCTTCGAAGTCGATGACGGCAGATTTACAGTCTGCTCCCTTTGGCCGCTCGGGAACCCCGCCAGGGGTAGTGCTTTAAATTTTGAGATGGTGCTGGGGGAAGGATTATTCGTCGCTTCACTTTTCACCCTTCCAAATAAGTGAAAACATTGCTTCATCTCATCGGTATTACCACATCGCTGCGGTGAATAATGGTGGTGGGGGAAGGATTCGAACCTTCGAAGTCGATGACGGCAGATTTACAGTCTGCTCCCTTTGGCCGCTCGGGAACCCCACCACGGGGTAATGCTTGTTACTGGCCTGCTTCGCTGTGGAAGCGGGGCGCATCATATCAAATGAAGCGCCGCTGTAAAGCATTCACTTTGGGAAAATGAATCGTTTGCCGCTTTTTTACGCTGAGCGCCGTAAAGCTAACCAATTCATTTTCCGGGTGATTAAAGAATAATCGTGCGGTTGCCGTAGACGAAGACGCGCTGGGCCAGCACTTCGTAGAGGGCGCGGCTTAGTACATTTTTCTCTACGTCACGCCCGGCACGCATCATGTCATCGGCGGTGTAGGTGTGATCGACGTGAATCACGTCCTGCATGATGATTGGGCCTTCATCCAGATTATCATTAACGTAATGCGCGGTAGCGCCGATAATCTTCACACCGCGCTCGTACGCCTGATGATACGGACGTGCGCCGATAAACGCCGGCAGGAACGAGTGGTGGATATTGATTATCTGGTTCGGGAATCGGGCGACAAACTCGGGCGTCAAGACGCGCATGTATTTTGCCAGCACGACGTAATCTGGTTTATGCGCGTCAATGGCATCGGCCATTTGCATGTCGTGCTCTTCTCGCGTCATACCTTCGTGACTGACTAACTGGAACGGAATATCAAAACGCTCCACTAAGGTACGCAGGGTTTCGTGATTGCCGATGACGGCCGCAATTTCTACGTCCAGACCGCCATAGGTAGATTTCATCAGCAAGTCGCCCAGACAGTGGGCTTCTTTGGTGACCAGAATGACAATGCGGCGGCGACCGGCAGGCGTCAGCTCGCGAATTGAGCCTTCCGGCAGCGCGCTGTCCAGATCGGCCATCAGGGTGGTGTCGTTAAAAATGCCTTCCAGCTCGGTGCGCATAAAAAAGCGGCCGGTACGATGATCGACAAATTCGTTGTTCTGAACAATATTGAGTTCGTGTTTGTAGCAAATGTTAGTGATTCGCGCGATAAGACCCTTTTGATCGGGGCAGATTGTGCGGAGAACTTTACGTTGTAGTGCCTGCATGAAGAGATAAATCCTGTTGAACGGTGTTTGCGAAACAATAATGCTGTTATGCGGTGAAGGCTATCATCCGCAGCATTTTTTATATTTTTTCCCGGAACCGCAAGGGCAGGGGTCGTTACGACCGAACTGCGGGCGGATGCCGTCGATATAGTACCATTGACCGCTTTCCCTGACGAAACGGGAACGTTCGATTATCGCGCTTTGCTTGCCGTTTTCCTGAAAACGGGCAACAAAGCTGACAAATCCTTCGTTTGCATCTTTGCCTTCGGCCTCTTCATATATTGTCAGGCCAAGCCATTCCGTGTCACCGAAGGCGCTGGATATTTCTGATTTTAAAGACGGGCGACGGCAGCGCTCATGCCAGCTGGAAACAAGATAATCGGCATCCTGCTTCACAAAAGCGGTGTAACGAGAGCGCATAAGCTGTGACGGGCGTTGCGGATGCTGGGCTGCGCTTAGGTAAGGCTGGCAACATAAGCTATACTCCAAACCGCTGCCACAGGGACAAAGTTGCAACATAATATCTCCAGGAAAAAATAAACGACGCCAATAATACGACGGCAGCACTTATGTTAACTGAGCGGTGGCGTTGGCGTCACGGAGTGATTACCGGGGAAGATTGACCGAGGCGTGATGAGACAGGTAAAGATCGGCCTGGCATTAGGGTCGGGTGCGGCTAAAGGATGGGCGCACATTGGCGTTATCAATGCGTTAAAAAAAGCAGGGATTCAGATTGATATCGTGGCAGGGTGTTCCGTCGGCGCGTTGGTTGGTGCCGCCTATGCCAGCCAGCGATTGCCGGTGATGGAACGGTGGGTGCGGTCTTTCAGCTACTGGGATGTTCTGCGCCTCATGGATCTCTCCTGGCGTCGCGGCGGGCTGCTTCGCGGTGAACGCGTGTTTAACAATGTCCGCAAAATTATTCCAGAAACCGCTATCGAGGGCTGTGGCATGAGATTTGGTGCCGTGGCTACCAACCTGAGTACCGGCAGAGAGCTGTGGTTTACCGACGGTGACCTGCATCAGGCTATTCGCGCTTCCTGCAGTATGCCGGGACTGCTGTCGCCTGTTGCACACAATGGTTACTGGCTGGTGGACGGCGCTATTGTTAATCCGGTGCCCATTTCGCTCACCCGCGCGCTGGGGGCGGATATTGTGATTGCCGTGGATTTGCAGCACGATGCACATCTGATGCAGCAAGATCTGCTGTCGGTAAATATGACGCCCGCCGGGGATGATGGGCTGGCACAGCCTGCGTCCTGGCGTAGTCGTTTGCGGGAGCGTTTGGGGAAAATGACCCACCGCCGGGCGAACGTCACGCCGACCGCGATGGAGATCATGACCACCTCGATTCAGGTGCTTGAGAACCGCCTCAAGCGCAACCGTATGGCGGGGGATCCCCCGGATATTCTTCTGCAGCCGTTTTGCCCACAAATTTCCACGCTCGACTTTCACCGCGCGTCCGAAGCTATTGCGGCGGGGAGTCTGGCGGTTGAGAAAAAAATGGATGAGTTACTGCCGTTGGTTCGTACTCATGGTTAGGTCAATACTTAAACCGTTTCTGACAGGCGCTCGTTGCGATACCGTGCCACTATTGAAATATTGCCAGGCAGAGGAAAGCGCATGAGTTACCCGCTGGAAGGAAAACAGATCCTCATTGTTGAAGACGAGCCCGTTTTCCGCTCTCTGCTGGACAGTTATCTGACGTCGCTGGGAGCTGGCACGCTGCTTGCCTGGGATGGGATGGATGCGCTTGAGAAGCTGGGGCAATTTACACCGGACTTGCTGATTTGCGATCTGGCGATGCCGAGAATGAACGGACTTGAGCTGGTAGAACACATCCGTAATGAAGGTAACCAAACGCCCATTCTGGTTATTTCCGGGACTGAAAATATGTCCGATATAGCCCAGGCCTTACGGCTTGGCGTGCAGGACGTCTTGCTAAAACCCATTAAAGATCTTAATCGATTAAAAGAAACCGTGCTGTCCTGCCTCTATCCCGCGATGTTTAATTCCAGGGTTGAAGAGGAAGAGCGACTGTTTCAGGACTGGGATGCGCTGGCGCGAGATCCTCAGGCGGCCTCAAAGCTGCTGCAAGAGCTACAGCCGCCGGTCCAGCAGGTAATGTCGCGCTGTCGAATAAATTATCGCCAGTTAATTTCTGTCGATCAACCCGGGCTGGTGCTCGATATTGCACCGCTTTCAGATAATGACCTGGCTTTTTATTGCCTCGATGTTACCCGCGCCGGCGATAACGGTGTATTAGCGGCGCTGTTGCTCAGAGCATTATTCAACGGATTATTACAGGAACAACTTTCGCATCAAGGGCAGCGTTTACCCGAACTGGGTAATTTACTTAAACAGGTCAATCAGCTATTGCGTCAGGCAAACCTGAACGGACAATTCCCGCTCATTGTTGGTTATTATCACAGCGGATTAAAAAACCTCATTCTGGTCTCAGCCGGGCTTAATGCAACATTAAATACCGGAGAGCATCAAATTCAGGTCAGCAACGGGGTGCCGCTGGGCACGCTGGGCAACGCTTACCTCAATCAAATCAGCCAGCGGTGCGAAGCCTGGCAATGTCAGGTGTGGGGTTCAGGCGGGCGTTTACGGCTGATGCTGTCTGCAGAATAAACAACGGAACAACTGATTACATTTAGCTTTTTTCCTGGAACCCGGGCGGTGGTAATATCGCGACCAACCTAATCGTATTTGTCTTAAATTAGCCGCTGCCGGAGTAAACGGGGGGCGGTTTTTGTTTTTAAGCTGATATACTCAACCGCGTTTTTAAATTGACGACAAGTGTGAAACTTGAACAGTCCTGGAGGTTTTTTCAATGGCTGCCATTAATTCTAAAGTAAGAAAAGCTGTTATCCCGGTTGCGGGGTTGGGAACGCGTATGTTGCCGGCAACAAAGGCAATTCCAAAAGAGATGCTGCCGCTGGTTGATAAACCGCTGATTCAGTATGTCGTTAATGAGTGTATCGCTGCCGGTATCACTGAGATTGTACTGGTTACCCACTCTTCTAAGAACTCCATCGAGAACCACTTCGATACCAGTTTTGAACTGGAAGCCATGCTTGAGAAACGTGTTAAGCGTCAGCTTCTGGAAGAAGTTCAGTCTATTTGCCCGCCGCACGTCACCATCATGCAGGTGCGTCAGGGGCTGGCGAAAGGCCTGGGCCACGCCGTGATGTGCGCGCATCCTGTCGTCGGTGATGAGCCGGTAGCGGTGATCCTGCCGGACGTAATTCTGGATGAGTTCGAGTCCGACCTTTCTCAGGATAACCTGGCCGAAATGATCCGTCGCTTTGATGCGACCGGCAACAGCCAAATCATGGTTGAACCTGTTGCGGATGTGACCGCTTATGGCGTGGTTGACTGTAAAGGTGTGGCACTCTCTGCAGGCGACAGCGTGCCGATGGTCGGTATTGTTGAGAAACCTAAAGCAGACGTCGCGCCGTCAAACCTGGCCGTTGTGGGGCGTTATGTCCTGAGCGCCGATATCTGGCCGCTGCTGGCGAAAACCCCTCCAGGCGCCGGGGATGAAATTCAGCTCACCGACTCTATCGCCATGCTGATGGAAAAAGAGACCGTTGAAGCTTACCACATGAAAGGCGTGAGCCACGACTGCGGCAACAAACTGGGTTATATGCAGGCGTTTGTTGAGTACGGTATTCGTCATAACACGCTGGGTGCGGACTTTAAAACCTGGCTTGAAGCCACCGTAGGCGCGAAGAAATAAGTTAATTCAACGCAGGATGGTAAGATGAAAGTTACCGTATTTGGTATTGGCTACGTTGGCTTAGTCCAGGCAGCCGTGCTCGCCGATGTTGGGCACGATGTCATGTGTATCGACGTAGACGCAAAGAAAGTGGAAAACCTTAAAAAAGGCGAAATCCCTATCTTTGAGCCAGGCCTTGCGCCGTTGGTGAAGAAGAATTATGAAGAAGGGCGCCTGCAGTTCAGCACCAATGCTGAAGAGGGCGTCAACCATGGTGAAATGCACTATATCGCCGTGGGGACTCCGCCGGATGAAGACGGTTCCGCTGACCTCAAATATGTGACCGCCGTTGCACGCACCATCGCGCAATACATGGATTCACATAAAGTTGTCATCGACAAATCGACGGTTCCTGTTGGTACGGCAGACAAAGTGCGTGCGGTGATGGAAGAAACGCTGAAATCTCGCGGACTGGAAATCAATTTTGATGTGGTTTCTAACCCTGAGTTTCTGAAAGAAGGGGCTGCGGTTGCCGACTGTATGCGTCCTGAGCGCATCGTCATCGGTACGGATAATGAAGAGGTTATTGACCTGCTTCGTGAACTGTACGAGCCGTTTAACCGCAATCACGATCGTATGATTTTGATGGATATCCGCAGCGCCGAGCTGACCAAGTACGCGGCTAACTGCATGCTGGCGACCAAAATCAGCTTTATGAACGAAATTGCGAACTTGGCCGAACGCCTGGGGGCTGACGTTGAGAAAGTGCGGATGGGTATCGGCTCTGACTCTCGGATTGGTTATAGCTTCATTTATCCTGGCTGTGGCTACGGCGGTTCATGCTTCCCGAAAGATGTTCAGGCGCTGATTCGCACCGCGGAGCAGATTGGCTACACGCCTAAGATCCTGCAGGCGGTTGAAGAAGTTAACTATGCCCAGAAGCAAAAGTTGCCTGAGTTTGTGATTCGCCATTTCGGGCAGGATCTAAAAGGCAAAACCTTTGCGCTTTGGGGGCTGTCCTTCAAGCCGAATACCGACGACATGCGGGAAGCTTCCAGCCGGGTGCTGATCGAGGCGCTTTGGGAACGCGGTGCACAGGTGCAGGCTTACGATCCTGAAGCCATGGATGAAACCCAGCGTATTTATGGCCACCGCAGCGATTTAAGACTGATGGGAACCAAAGAGGCGGCCTTGCAGGGCGCTGATGCGTTAGTGGTTTGTACCGAATGGCAGAGCTTTAAGGCACCGGATTTCGATCTGATGAAGAAATCCCTGAAGCAGCCGGTTATCTTTGATGGCCGTAATCTTTATGATCCAGAAAGACTGAATAAGCGTGGTTTTGTTTATTACGCCATCGGTCGCGGTGCCTCTATTAATGTTGTCTAAATAACGTCCGCATTTTGTTATTTAACGCGACCGGCACGACAGCGCTTCCACAGAGCTTGTACGCTGCCGGTCACGTTTCCCTCCTCGTACTACCCGTAAGCTTTTAAATCCTCATCACAGCTTTTCTACACGGTATTTTCGCCCGTCTCGGGTACGCTTTGCTGACAGCCATCGAACAGTCCTTATAATCCGCGTCAGGATACAGGCTTGTGCTCGTTATTTAACCGCCTGCTCGCGAGGCAGGCATAACGGCAGGCCACCTGATTAAATGGCCAGGGCGAATATTCACGATTAAAGATGCAGGAATATACTTAGCCGAACCAAAGCGAGGCGAGGGCTTCTCACCGTGCCGAAGATAAAAGCAACGTAAGCCGTGCTTAATAAGCACGGGGAGTGAGATCTTTGGCCAGGAAACCATTTCCTCAGGCTATGATTCAACTCCAGATAGTAATATCTCATTTTTAGTTGATAACGCTTATGGAGTATATCGACTCCGGAAAAGGATTATCTTCACATCAGATAAATCAGTTTCAGGCTTAACCTGATGATTAGCGAGTGAAATTAACTGTACTAAAGGACAGGTATTGTATCTAAAGATATTGGCGATGGTTCATTAATAAAGAAACGTAAGCTGTTATATGATTGTTTTTCTGAGGTGAGGGAAGTTCGGGACATTAAACTGAGGGGCGTCAGAAATAAAAAATCCCGCCGGAGCGGGATCTTAATAAGCAGCACTGAGAGGATTACAGCAGGAAGTCTTCCAGTTTCTTACCTTGCTCATCCATTGCTTTCTTGATAACAGCTGGAGTACGGCCCTGGCCAGTCCAGGTTTTGGTTTCACCGTTTTCGTCGACGTACTGGTATTTAGCAGGACGCGCAGCGCGTTTCGCTTTACCTGCAGATTTAACAGCAGCAATGCTGTTCAGCAGTTCGTTAGGGTCGATGCCGTCAGCAATCAGCATTTCACGGTATTGCTGCAGTTTACGAGTACGCTCTTCAACTTCAGCGGCCGCCGCGTTTTCTTCTTCACGACGTTCGTTAACGACAACTTCTAATTTCTCCAGCATTTCTTCCAGTGTTTCCAGGGTGCATTCTCTGGCCTGGGCACGAAGAGTACGGATGTTGTTCAGAATTTTAAGTGCTTCGCTCATTGTAGTAATCTCAAACTTATTATTGGGGGGTGACGTTTGAGCTAATAATAGAGCGTTATATTAAGTTGTGCAATAGCCGTGAATGTAAGTAATTCAAAATTTGCTGATATATATGTGGCGTTTTAAATAGGGTCAACTTAATTTCTGGCCGGGAGACCACGTAAAATGGCACTTTAAGACTCAATTTTTACACAACAACCCTGACATCAAAAGGGTTTGCCACAGAGGGAAAAGATAGAAATTTCGCATTAATCATCAAATATCAACTCCGGGTATTAAGGGGAGCCCGCAGAATTCGGAAAAAATCGTACGCTAAGGTTTTCCGGGCATCCGTAAGGGCCGAAACTTCCCGTCTTCCAGTCTGCGGCTCTGCCGCCAGACGTAATCGCCGGTTAGGTTGATGTGCTCCCAGCCCAGCGGCGACAGGAATTGCAGCAGCTCGCCGTCCACCGGCTTGCCGGCCTCGACCAACCCCTGGGTGGCGCGTTCCAGGTACACCGTGTTCCACAGCACGATAGCCGCCGTCACCAGGTTGAGGCCGCTGGCCCGGTAGCGCTGCTGCTCGAAGCTCCGATCCCTGATTTCCCCAAGGCGGTTGAAGAACACCGCCCTGGCCAGCGAGTTGCGCGCCTCACCTTTGTTCAGGCCGGCATGCACGCGGCGGCGCAGTTCAACACTTTGCAGCCAGTCCAGGATGAACAGCGTGCGCTCGATCCGGCCCAGCTCGCGCAGGGCCACGGCCAGTCCGTTCTGGCGCGGGTAGCTGCCGAGCTTGCGCAGCATCAGCGAGGCGGTGACGGTGCCCTGCTTGATCGAGCTGGCCAGGCGCAGGATGTCGTCCCAGTGGGCACGCACGTGCTTGATGTTCAGGGTGCCGCCGATCAGCGGGCGCAACGTCGGGTAGGCTTGCACGCCCTGCGGCACGTACAGCTTGGTTTCGCCGAGGTCGCGGATGCGCGGCGCGAAGCGGAAGCCTAGCAGGTGCATCAGGGCAAAGACGTGATCGGTGAAGCCGGCCGTGTCGGTGTAGTGCTCCTCGATCCGCAGGTCGGACTCGTGGTACAGCAGGCCGTCGAGCACATAGGTGGAATCGCGGACGCCGACATTCACCACGCGGGTGCTGAACGGCGCGTACTGGTCGGAGATATGGGTATAGAACAGCCGTCCCGGCTCGCTACCGTACTTCGGGTTGACGTGCCCGGTGCTCTCGCCCCGGCCACCCGCGCGGAAGCGCTGGCCATCGGAGGATGAGGTCGTGCCGTCGCCCCAGTGGGCGGCAAAGGCGTGGCGATACTGGTGGTTGACCAGCTCGGCCAAGGCCGCCGAATAGGTTTCGTCGCGGATGTGCCAGGCTTGCAGCCAGGACAGCTTGGCGTAGGTCAGGCCGGGGCTCGACTCGGCCATCTTGGTCAGCCCGAGGTTGATCGCATCACCGAGGATTGCGGACAGCAGCAACGTCCTGTCTTTGGCCTCGGCCCCGTCCTTCAAGTGGGTGAAGTGGCGGCTGAAGCCCGTCCAGTCGTCCACGTCCATCAGCAGTTCGGTGATCTTGATGCGCGGCAGTAACTGGCTGGTTTGGTCGATCAGCGCCTGCGCCCGATCCGGCACCGCCGCATCCAGCGGGGTGATTTTCAGCCCTGACTCGGTGAGGATGGCATCGGGCAGCTCGTTGTCCTTGGCCAGGCGGGTGACGGTGGCCAACTGCTCGTCCAGCAGCTGCAAACGCTCTTCCAGGTACTGGTCGCTGTTCGGGTTGATCGCCAGGGGCAGGGCCTGCTCGCGCTTGAGTGCGGCGAACTTCTCGGCCGGCAGCAGGTAGTCGTCGAAGTCGCGGAACTGCCGCGAGCCCTTGACCCAGATGTCGCCGGAGCGCAGGGCGTTCTTCAGCTCGGACAGGGCGCAGATTTCGTAGAATTTCCGGTCGAGGCCTTCCGGGGTGATCACCAGCGGCTTCCAGCGCGGCTTGATGAAGGCCGTGGGTGCATCGGCCGGCACCTTGCGCAGGTTGTCGGCGTTCATCTCACGCAGGGTCTGCACGGCTGCCAGCACGCCTTGCGCGGCCGGCGCGGCGCGCAGTTCCAGCACCTCCAGCAAGGCCGGCGTGTAACGGCGCAGGGTGGCGAAGTTCTCGCCGACCAGGTGCAGGTGGTCGAAGCCTTCCGGCCGGGCCAGCAGCTCGGCCTCGCTGACGCTCTCGGTGAACTCGTCCCAGGGAATCACCGCCTCGATGGCGGCATAGGGGTCGCTGCCGCTTTCCTTCGCTTCCAGCAGCGCCTGGCCGATCCTGGAGTACAGGCGCACCTTGTCGTTGATCGCCTTGCCCTGCTTCTGGAACTGCTGCTGATGCTTGTGCTTCGCGCCGCTGAACAGCTTGACCAGGATGCGGTCATGCAGATCGACCAGCTCATCGATCACGGTCGCGGTGCTCTCCAGCACCACGGCGGCCAGGGTCGCGTAGCGGCGCTGCGGCTCGAACTTACCGAGGTCTTTGGGGGGAGCCCGCAGAATTCGGAAAAAATCGTACGCTAAGGTTTTCCGGGCATCCGTAAGGGCCGAAACTTCCCGTCTTCCAGTCTGCGGCTCTGCCGCCAGACGTAATCGCCGGTTAGGTTGATGTGCTCCCAGCCCAGCGGCGACAGGAATTGCAGCAGCTCGCCGTCCACCGGCTTGCCGGCCTCGACCAACCCCTGGGTGGCGCGTTCCAGGTACACCGTGTTCCACAGCACGATAGCCGCCGTCACCAGGTTGAGGCCGCTGGCCCGGTAGCGCTGCTGCTCGAAGCTCCGATCCCTGATTTCCCCAAGGCGGTTGAAGAACACCGCCCTGGCCAGCGAGTTGCGCGCCTCACCTTTGTTCAGGCCGGCATGCACGCGGCGGCGCAGTTCAACACTTTGCAGCCAGTCCAGGATGAACAGCGTGCGCTCGATCCGGCCCAGCTCGCGCAGGGCCACGGCCAGTCCGTTCTGGCGCGGGTAGCTGCCGAGCTTGCGCAGCATCAGCGAGGCGGTGACGGTGCCCTGCTTGATCGAGCTGGCCAGGCGCAGGATGTCGTCCCAGTGGGCACGCACGTGCTTGATGTTCAGGGTGCCGCCGATCAGCGGGCGCAACGTCGGGTAGGCTTGCACGCCCTGCGGCACGTACAGCTTGGTTTCGCCGAGGTCGCGGATGCGCGGCGCGAAGCGGAAGCCTAGCAGGTGCATCAGGGCAAAGACGTGATCGGTGAAGCCGGCCGTGTCGGTGTAGTGCTCCTCGATCCGCAGGTCGGACTCGTGGTACAGCAGGCCGTCGAGCACATAGGTGGAATCGCGGACGCCGACATTCACCACGCGGGTGCTGAACGGCGCGTACTGGTCGGAGATATGGGTATAGAACAGCCGTCCCGGCTCGCTACCGTACTTCGGGTTGACGTGCCCGGTGCTCTCGCCCCGGCCACCCGCGCGGAAGCGCTGGCCATCGGAGGATGAGGTCGTGCCGTCGCCCCAGTGGGCGGCAAAGGCGTGGCGATACTGGTGGTTGACCAGCTCGGCCAAGGCCGCCGAATAGGTTTCGTCGCGGATGTGCCAGGCTTGCAGCCAGGACAGCTTGGCGTAGGTCAGGCCGGGGCTCGACTCGGCCATCTTGGTCAGCCCGAGGTTGATCGCATCACCGAGGATTGCGGACAGCAGCAACGTCCTGTCTTTGGCCTCGGCCCCGTCCTTCAAGTGGGTGAAGTGGCGGCTGAAGCCCGTCCAGTCGTCCACGTCCATCAGCAGTTCGGTGATCTTGATGCGCGGCAGTAACTGGCTGGTTTGGTCGATCAGCGCCTGCGCCCGATCCGGCACCGCCGCATCCAGCGGGGTGATTTTCAGCCCTGACTCGGTGAGGATGGCATCGGGCAGCTCGTTGTCCTTGGCCAGGCGGGTGACGGTGGCCAACTGCTCGTCCAGCAGCTGCAAACGCTCTTCCAGGTACTGGTCGCTGTTCGGGTTGATCGCCAGGGGCAGGGCCTGCTCGCGCTTGAGTGCGGCGAACTTCTCGGCCGGCAGCAGGTAGTCGTCGAAGTCGCGGAACTGCCGCGAGCCCTTGACCCAGATGTCGCCGGAGCGCAGGGCGTTCTTCAGCTCGGACAGGGCGCAGATTTCGTAGAATTTCCGGTCGAGGCCTTCCGGGGTGATCACCAGCGGCTTCCAGCGCGGCTTGATGAAGGCCGTGGGTGCATCGGCCGGCACCTTGCGCAGGTTGTCGGCGTTCATCTCACGCAGGGTCTGCACGGCTGCCAGCACGCCTTGCGCGGCCGGCGCGGCGCGCAGTTCCAGCACCTCCAGCAAGGCCGGCGTGTAACGGCGCAGGGTGGCGAAGTTCTCGCCGACCAGGTGCAGGTGGTCGAAGCCTTCCGGCCGGGCCAGCAGCTCGGCCTCGCTGACGCTCTCGGTGAACTCGTCCCAGGGAATCACCGCCTCGATGGCGGCATAGGGGTCGCTGCCGCTTTCCTTCGCTTCCAGCAGCGCCTGGCCGATCCTGGAGTACAGGCGCACCTTGTCGTTGATCGCCTTGCCCTGCTTCTGGAACTGCTGCTGATGCTTGTGCTTCGCGCCGCTGAACAGCTTGACCAGGATGCGGTCATGCAGATCGACCAGCTCATCGATCACGGTCGCGGTGCTCTCCAGCACCACGGCGGCCAGGGTCGCGTAGCGGCGCTGCGGCTCGAACTTACCGAGGTCTTTGGGCGTCATCTGCCCACCCTCGCGGGCCAGCTTGAGCAGGCGGTTCTGGTGGATGTGCCGGCCCAGGCCTTCGGGCAAGTCCACCAACTGAAATGTCTTCAGCCGCTCGATGTGTTCCAGCATGTGCCGAGAGTTGGGTTTCAGCGGTGCCTGGCGCAGCCAGGTCAACCAGGTGATGCTGCTGCCGGCCTTGAGCTTCAACAGCTCGTCCAGCTTGGCCCGATGCGAGTCCGTGAGTGGTTCGACCAGGGCGCGGTAGACCCGCCGATTGGCTCGCGCAATGGCTTCCGAGCAGGCCCGGTCAATCACGCTCAGCGCCGGCAGGATGCGTCGTTTCTGCCGTAGGCTCTCCAGGGCCTGACCGGCCAGCAGCAAGCCTTTGTCGGTCTGCTGGGCCAGCTCGGTTAGCTCGCGCACCAGGGCGCGGAAGTCGGACAGGCCGAACGGGGCCAGTTGCAGGTAGGTGCGCAGTTCCTGGGCATGCTCGCGACGGGTCACGTCGCGCTCGCCGTACTTTGCCCAGCTCGCCGGCTCGGCCTGGACTTGCTTCGCCACCCACAGGATGACCGGCTCGGGCAGCTCGCTGTCGGTTCCCAGCGCGTAACCGGGGTAGCGCAGCAGGCAGAGCTGCACGGCGAAGCCGAGGCGGTTGGCGTCGCCGCGTCGCTGGCGGATCAGCGACAGGTCGGAGTCGTTGAAGGTGTAGTAGCGGATCAGGTCATCCTGGCTTTCCGGCAGCGCAAGCAGGGTGTCCCGCTCCGTGGCCGAGAGGATCAAGCGACGCGGCATGTGTCAGTCGTCCGTGCGGAGGTACTGGTAGAGGGTTTCCCGGCTGATGTTGAACTCGCGGGCAAGCTGCGCCTTGGGCTCGCCGGCCGTCGCTCGCTGCCGCAGGGTAGCAGCCTGCTCATCGGACAGGGCTTTCTTGCGGCCCCGGTACGCGCCACGCTGCTTGGCCAAGGCGATGCCCTCACGCTGCCGCTCGCGGATCAGGGCGCGCTCGAACTCAGCGAAGGCCCCCATCACCGACAGCATCAGGTTGGCCATCGGCGAGTCCTCGCCAGTGAACACCAGGCCCTCCTTCAGGAACTCGATGCGCACGCCGCGCTGAGTCAGCTTCTGTACCAAGCGACGCAGGTCATCGAGGTTGCGGGCCAGCCGATCCATGCTGTGCACCACCACTGTATCGCCTTCGCGGACGAAGCTCAGCAGCGCTTCGAGCTGGGGGCGCTGGGTGTCCTTGCCCGATGCCTTGTCGGTGAACACCTTGCTCACCTGGGTTTGTTCCAGCTGGCGTTCCGGGTTCTGGTCAAAGCTGCTGACCCGGACGTAGCCGATGCGGTGCCCCTGCACGATGTCTCCTTGGTTGAAGGCGGCTTAAGTGCACTTTCTGTTCCGTTGTGCCTCAAAGCCCATTTCTGTCAGGCTGAAATCTATAACCTTCGCGGGCATGTGTCAAAAAATGGGAAAGCAGACTCTATTCTGACGAAGCGGCGCGGCCCTGCCTGACATCAAGTTAGGGTATAGCCTAGATTGACATGCGCGATGCAACCCTTAACTTGCTTGCACCTATCGTTTCCATGCTAGCTTTATCGTAACGCTCAAGAAATTGGGCTTAATGCCGAAAACAATAAAATAAAACAGCCAACCCTTGAGGTTCTTATGCGCCAGAATTTACCAGTGACGGGTCGAAACTTAGAACTCCCAAAAGATGCCAATATTCTTTCGACTACCTCCCCTCAAAGCCATATCACGTACGTTAATCCTGACTTCATTAAAATCAGTGGTTTCACTGAGGAAGAACTATTAGGCCAGCCTCACAACATCGTAAGACACCCAGATATGCCGCCTGCTGCATTTGAGCATATGTGGAGTACATTAAAATCTGGCCGCTCATGGATGGGGCTAGTAAAAAATCGCTGTAAAAATGGCGACCACTATTGGGTAAGTGCTTATGTAACGCCAATAGCTAAGAATGGTTCGATTGTTGAATACCAGTCTGTAAGGACCAAGCCTGAACCTGAGCAGGTTTTGGCTGCGGAAAAATTATATGCTCAATTGAGAAGCGGGAAGGCCGCGAGGCCGAAATTGGCTGCTAGCTTTTCCGTGAAAATACTCTTGCTCATATGGGGTAGTATTATATCAAGCGCAATGGCTGCCGGCATGCTTACTGATACATCAATAAGCAGCTTATTGTTAGCCACTTTAATGTCAGGAAGCTTAAGCTCTGTTAGTGTTTTGGCTATTCTCTCTCCTCTTGGAAGACTGGTTGAAAGAGCCAGGAATATTTCCAATAACCCATTAAGTCAATCCCTCTACACTGGGCGCACCGATGAGTTTGGCCAAATAGAGTTTGCTTTACGAATGATGCAAGCTGAAACAGGCGCCATAGTAGGTCGCATAGGTGATGCATCAAATCGGCTTAGCGAACACACCCGAGGCCTACTAAAGGATATTGAGTCAAGCAATGTACTTACAGTTGAGCAGCAGGCAGAGACAGATCAAATAGCAACGGCAGTAAACCAAATGGTGGCAAGCATTCAAGAGGTTGCGAGCAATGCACAGCATGCTGCAGATGCGGCCGGAAGAGCAGACACTGAGACGGCATCTGGCCAGCGTCTGGTAGCCCACACAAGCCAGTCAATCACTGCCCTTGAAGGTGAAATTAGGCAAGCCACTCAGGTTATTCATGAGCTTGAAGGTCAAAGTAACGAGATATCAAAAGTTCTTGACGTTATACGAGGGATCGCCGAGCAAACGAATTTGTTGGCACTCAACGCAGCAATTGAGGCCGCGCGTGCTGGTGAGCAGGGGCGTGGTTTTGCTGTTGTCGCCGATGAGGTTCGCAGTCTTGCTGCTCGCACACAGCAATCGACAACGGATATTCAAAGCATGATCAGCGCTCTACAAGAGCGAGCGCAATCCGCTGTTACAGTCATGGAGCAAAGTAGTCGGCAAGCGCACACGAGTGTAGCTCACGCAGAGGAAGCAGCTACAGCTCTTGATGGAATTGGCCAACGCGTTAACGAAATTACCGACATGAACGCGCAAATAGCGACTGCGGTCGAGCAGCAGGGAGCAGTAAGTGAAGACATAAACCGCAGTATTATCAATATACGCGATGCTGCTGATACCAATGTACAGACCGGGCAGAATAATTTGCAAAGTGCGAAATCTGTCGCTCAGTTAACTAGCGCTCTGAGCGAACTGGCAAAACAGTTTTGGGAAAAACGAGGATAACGCTTTTCAGTATCTCGACAGGGATAACTTACTTTACCATCGGTTATCCCTTTTAGCCGCACAAATTTTAGCCATGGCTTTTCAGGAAGTCAGGGCTATCAGAATGGCCTTAGAAAGCCTAGTCAAAGAGCTGTCACGAGAACACCGTTAGCTTAGCGTACGATTTTTTCCGAATTCTGCGGTTCCCCCATTAATGCCTGGAATGGATGTCGGCCGTTTACAATTTATAATAATTGAGCAGGTTAACCATTTCATTCAGGCTCGATAAACCAGTCGTGATGGTGCCCGCCATCTCAGTTTCATACCCCAGGCTATCCCGCTATTACTCAGCGTATATGCGTGATTTATTAATATACCTAATGCAATTAACCCGGGTGTTTTGCAAGGTAATCCGCCATCCACCCGCCCGGTACAGTGTGATACAATCGCCGAAACATAATTTACACTTTTGATTCAGGCTACAGGTGCAATGGCTCAACTCTATTTTTACTACTCAGCAATGAATGCGGGAAAATCGACGGCGCTACTTCAGTCATCCTGGAATTATCAGGAAAGAGGGATGCGAACCCTGGTCTATACCGCCGAGATAGATAATCGCTTTGGTGTGGGTAAAGTCAGTTCGCGTATTGGTCTCTCTTCTCCGGCCCGGCTTTATAACCCAACGACGGACCTGTTTGCCGACATTCGCGCAGAGCAGCAATCCGCACCGGTGCACTGTGTCCTGGTGGATGAAAGTCAGTTCTTATCTAAAGAGCAGGTTTATGCTTTATCAGACGTTGTCGATGAGCTGGATATTCCCGTTTTATGCTACGGGCTGCGGACGGATTTCCGCGGAGAACTATTCAGCGGCAGCCAGTACCTGCTGGCGCTGTCCGACAAACTGGTTGAACTGAAAACAATCTGTTTCTGCGGCCGTAAAGCCAGCATGGTACTGCGTCTCGATCAGGCAGGGCGACCATATAATGAAGGCGAGCAGGTTGTGATAGGCGGTAATGAACGCTATGTGTCGGTCTGCCGTAAACATTATAAAGAAGCGTTGCTTAAAGGCTCTTTGCAGGCGATTCAGGGCAATTAATAAACGACCGGCTAATCCCTGATATCTTTTGGATTAAACATCTTGTGAAGGCCTGAGTGATGTATTCAGGCATAAAAAAACCCGCCGAAAGGCGGGTTTTGTGTTTTCAGGGCTAACGATTAAGCCGTTTTCTTGGCTTTTTTGTCAGCTTTTGCCGCTGGCGCTGCTTCTTTAGCTACAGCACCTTCTACAAACGGACGGCCGTAGTAGGTGTCCAGCAGAATTTGTTTCAGCTCAGAAATCAGCGGATAGCGTGGGTTGGCCCCGGTACACTGGTCATCAAACGCATCTTCAGACAGTTTGTCGACATGTGCCAGGAAGTCTGCTTCCTGCACGCCAGCTTCACGGATGGACTTAGGAATACCCAGTTCAGCCTTGATTGACTCCAGCCATGCCAGCAGTTTCTCGATCTTGGCTGCGGTACGGTCACCCGTTGCGCTCAGACCCAGGTGGTCTGCAATTTCAGCGTAGCGACGACGAGCCTGCGGGCGGTCGTACTGGCTGAAAGCAGTCTGCTTGGTTGGGTTGTCATTCGCGTTATAGCGAATAACGTTGGAGATCAGCAGGGCGTTCGCCAGACCGTGAGGAATGTGGAACTGAGAGCCCAGTTTGTGTGCCATGGAGTGACACACGCCCAGGAAGGCGTTAGCAAATGCGATACCGGCGATAGTTGCGGCGTTGTGAACACGTTCACGCGCTACCGGATTTTTAGCACCTTCATTATAAGAAGCAGGCAGGTTTTCTTTCAGCAGTTTCAGAGCCTGCAGAGCCTGGCCGTCAGAGAATTCGCTTGCCAGCACGGAAACGTAAGCTTCCAGCGCATGGGTCACGGCATCCAGACCACCGAAGGCGCAAAGCGACTTAGGCATATCCATCACCAGGTTGGCATCAACAATCGCCATGTCCGGGGTCAGCGCGTAGTCAGCCAGCGGGTATTTCTGGCCGGTCGCATCGTCGGTAACAACCGCAAACGGCGTTACTTCAGAGCCGGTACCGGAAGTGGTGGTCACCGCAATCATCTTCGCTTTTACACCCATTTTCGGGAACTTGTAGATACGTTTACGGATATCCATAAAGCGCAGGGCCAGTTCTTCGAAGTGGGTTTCTGGGTGCTCGTACATTACCCACATGATTTTGGCTGCATCCATTGGGGAGCCGCCGCCCAGCGCGATGATCACGTCTGGTTTGAAGGAGTTGGCCAGTTCTGCACCTTTGCGAACAACGGTCAGCGTAGGGTCAGCTTCAACTTCGAAGAAGACTTCGGTTTCTACGCCAGCGGCTTTCAGCACGGAGGTGATCTGATCCGCATAGCCGTTGTTGAACAGGAAGCGGTCGGTCACAATCAGCGCACGTTTGTGGCCATCAGTAATCACTTCATCCAGCGCAATTGGCAGGGAGCCACGGCGGAAGTAGATAGATTTCGGAAGTTTATGCCACAGCATGTTCTCAGCTCGCTTAGCAACGGTTTTCTTGTTGATCAGGTGCTTAGGACCCACGTTTTCGGAGATGGAGTTACCGCCCCATGAACCACAACCCAGCGTCAGAGAAGGCGCCAGTTTGAAGTTATAGAGGTCACCGATACCACCCTGAGAGGCAGGGGTGTTAATCAGGATACGTGCGGTCTTCATTTTGTCGCCGAAGAACTTAACGCGCTCAGGCTGGTTGTCCTGGTCAGTATAGAGGCAAGAGGTATGGCCGATGCCGCCCATCTCAACCAGTTTTTCCGCTTTAATAACGGCGTCTTCGAAGTTCTTAGCACGGTACATGGCCAGCGTCGGAGAGAGTTTTTCGTGAGCAAACGGCTCGGACTCATCTACTACGGACACTTCACCGATGAGGATTTTAGTGTCTGCCGGGACGGTGAAGCCTGCCAGTTCTGCAATTTTAGTTGCCGGCTGGCCAACAATCGCGGCGTTAAGCGCGCCATTTTTCAGGATGATGTCCTGAACGGCTTTCAGCTCTTTACCCTGCAGCAGGTAGCCGCCATGGGTAGCGAAACGTTCGCGCACTGCGTTATAAGCAGAGTCGACAACGATGACGGACTGTTCAGAAGCACAGATAACGCCGTTGTCGAAGGTTTTTGACATCAGGATAGAAGCAACTGCACGTTTGATGTCTGCAGTTTCGTCAACCACAACCGGAGTGTTACCGGCGCCAACGCCGATAGCTGGTTTACCGGAGCTGTAAGCTGCTTTAACCATGCCCGGGCCACCGGTTGCCAGGATCATATTGATATCCGGGTGGTGCATCAGGGCATTAGACAGCTCTACGGACGGCTGGTCGATCCAACCGATCAGATCTTTTGGTGCGCCCGCAGCGATGGCTGCCTGCAGCACGATGTCAGCCGCTTTGTTGGTTGCATCTTTAGCACGCGGGTGCGGGGAGAAGATGATAGCGTTACGGGTTTTCAGGCTGATTAAAGACTTGAAGATAGCGGTAGAGGTAGGGTTCGTGGTTGGGACGATACCGCAGATGATGCCGATAGGTTCAGCGATAGTGATGGTACCGAAGGTGTGATCTTCGGCCAGCACGCCACAGGTTTTCTCATCTTTATAAGCGTTATAGATATATTCGGAAGCGAAGTGGTTTTTAATCACTTTATCTTCGACGATACCCATACCGGATTCAGCGACGGCTAATTTAGCCAGGGGGATTCGAGCGTCGGCAGCGGCCAGGGCGGCAGCACGGAAGATCTTATCGACTTGCTCTTGAGTAAAGTTGGCATATTCACGCTGGGCTTTCTTTACGCGCTCGACGAGGGCGTTCAGTTCCGCGACATTAGTTACAGCCATAATGCTCTCCTGATAATGTTAAACTCTTTTAGTAAATAAGCTGCGCGAGTCGACAGTATAGTCAGCAGCAACAGAATGCGTGTTTAAGACAAAAAACTGTCATAAAAAAGGCCTGGATTCATGCGCTGATTTACTAAAAGAGCCTCATCTGAATAAGCTGTGATAGAGGAAAACCTGCTTTTCAGATGTGTCCAAGAGTACCCACTTCTGAGTAGGTTTTTCGTGATCTAAATCACAACTACTTCATGCTGACACCATTCAGCAGGCGCTATCCAGGTGATTGATAAATATTTAAAAATTTAGTCACAGCGATGTCAAAACAAAGTACCACAAACTCAACATTCAGGTAACAGTTCATCATCATGCTAAAATAAGTTGCTGTAGACGTCGATTAAGCAGGGAAATAGCGTAGCGGCGAATTTTTTTTTCCATTACATTACGCCTGCTTTTGCTTTGTTCATTTGCGGAGTTTTGCGTGGCTCAATCTTTTTTCGACCTGCCAACCTATATTAAGTTCTTTATCGGGATGTTTGCTCTGGTCAACCCGGTTGGGATCATTCCCGTATTTATTAGTATGACCAGTTACCAGACTGCCGCAGCGAGAAATAAAACCAACCTCACGGCCAACCTCTCGGTGGCGATTATTCTCTGGACCTCACTTTTTCTGGGTGACGGCATTCTGCAAGTCTTTGGAATCTCGATAGACTCATTCCGCATCGCCGGCGGTATTCTTGTGGTCACTATTGCTATGTCGATGATCAGCGGCAAGTTGGGTGAAGATAAACAGAACAAACAAGAAAAATCGGAGAGCGCAATTCGCGAAAGCGTGGGGGTTGTTCCCCTGGCATTGCCGTTGATGGCAGGGCCGGGGGCAATCAGTTCCACTATCGTCTGGGGGAGCCGCTACCATAACTGGGGGCATCTCCTGGGCTTCTCCATTGCCATTGCGTTGTTTGCATTTTGCTGTTGGCTGCTGTTCCGTATCGCACCCTGGCTGGTACGTATGCTGGGGCAAACCGGCATCAACGTGATCACCCGTATTATGGGTCTGCTTCTGATGTCGCTGGGTATCGAATTTATTGTCACCGGCGTCAGGGCTATCTTCCCAGGTCTGGCAAGTTAATTACGCTGCCGCTTTCAAATGAAAAAGCAGAATCTCTATTCTGCTTTTTTTCTTCCAGCAGAACAAAATTTCATCCCCTCGCTTTCCTCGTTATTGAAAAAGTAATTGCGAATCTTTCATAAGAAAATGCTTTGGAAAACCGGGCATTAGCAGTTGACGCTGTAACAATCTGTACAGAAAAGTGGCAATCGAAATGATATTTAGCCGTCGTTATGCAATCAGGCTTGCTGCGGGTTTATTGAGATGATATTAGTAATTCATGCCTTCCCGCAGAGGAATGTGCTAAAAAATAATCAATTGTTAATTTTTTGTGAGTGATGAAGCGGGCGATATAGCGACCTACCTTCCCATGCGGCGATAGTATACTAACTCCATGATTATAAAGATTATGATTGGGTTTATACAAACGTCCTTCGCGCATAACACTCCCCACAATCTCTCCATAAAAGAGAAATGGTTAACAAATTTGCAAATTGTATTGGCGGGTATCTGAAGCTTTTGATACTTTCCGGGCAAAACAATTCGCTGAAAAATGTTTCTTTTCTAGATGAGAATGATTTCGCAACGTAATCATGTCCTGCGAAACAGTGAACAATGGCCGTCGACCACGCAATCGGCGGTAGAAAGAATCGACGTAATGAGGCTGCCGAATCGAGTGGCCCGAAAATAAAGTCGGTGATAGCGAAGTAGTAAGGAAAGCAGTATCCCGTACGGACGTCTAACGCTCCTGCGCTGTAAGGGACCCCTGAGGGGAAGAGGCCGGCTTTCGGGTCGGTAATTATAATGAGTGGAGTACCAACACAATGACAAATATCACTAAAAAAAGCCTGATTGCAGCGGGCATTTTAACTGCGCTGATTGCTGGCAATGTCGCGATGGCGGCAGATGTTCCGGCGGGTGTGCAATTGGCAGAGAAACAAGATCTGGTTCGTAACAACGGCTCAGAACCTCAATCTCTTGATCCGCACAAAATCGAAGGTGTGCCAGAGTCTAATATCAGCCGCGACCTGTTCGAAGGTCTGCTGGTGAGTGACCTGCAGGGCCACCCGTCTCCGGGCGTCGCAGAGTCATGGGACAACAAAGATTTTAAAGTCTGGACCTTCCACCTGCGTAAAGACGCTAAGTGGTCCAACGGCGAACCTGTCACCGCACAGGACTTTGTGTACAGCTGGCAGCGCCTGGCTGACCCGAAAACCGCTTCTCCTTATTCAAGCTACCTGCAGTATGGCCACCTGACCAATATCGACGATATCATCGCCGGTAAGAAGCCGACCAGCGATCTGGGCGTGAAAGCCATCGATGACCACACTCTGGAAGTCACGCTGAGCGAGCCGGTACCTTACTTCTACAAACTGCTGGTTCACCCATCCGTTTCTCCAGTGCCGAAAGCCACCGTTGAGAAATTTGGCGACAAGTGGACCCAGCCTGCCAACATCGTGACCAACGGTGCGTACAAATTAAAAGATTGGGTGGTGAACGAACGTATCGTTCTGGTGCGTAACACCAACTACTGGAATAACGCGAAAACCGTGATTAACCAGGTTACCTACCTGCCAATCTCTTCTGAAGTAACAGACGTAAACCGCTACCGCAGCGGTGAAATCGACATGACGTATAACAACCTGCCGATTGAGCTGTTCCAGAAACTGAAAAAAGAAATTCCAAACGAAGTTCATGCCGATCCGTACCTGTGTACTTACTACTACGAGATCAACAACCAGAAAGCACCGTTCACCGACCCTCGCGTCCGTGCAGCCCTGAAACTGGGTCTGGATCGCGACATTATCGTGAACAAAGTGAAAAACCAGGGCGACCTGCCGGCTTATGGTTACACCCCACCGTACACCGATGGCGCGAAACTGACCCCGCCAGAGTGGTTCACCTGGTCTCAGGACAAGCGTAACGAAGAAGCAAGAAAACTGCTGGCTGAAGCGGGCTACACCAAAGATAAGCCGCTGACCTTCAACCTGCTGTACAACACCTCCGATCTGCATAAGAAGCTGGCTATCGCCGTGGCTTCTATCTGGCAGAAAAACCTGGGCGTGAACGTCAAGCTGGAGAACCAGGAGTGGAAAACCTTCCTGGATACCCGTCATCAGGGGACCTTCGACGTGGCGCGTGCAGGCTGGTGTGCGGACTATAACGAACCGACTTCCTTCCTGAACACCATGCTGTCCGACAGCTCTAACAACACTGCGCACTATAAGAGCCCGGCGTTCGATAAGATAATTGCCGACACCCTGAAAGTAACCGACGAAGCCCAGCGTACCGCGCTGTATGAGAAAGCTGAGCAGCAGCTTGATAAAGACTCAGCCATCGTGCCGGTTTACTACTACGTTAACGCCCGTCTGGTTAAGCCGTGGGTGGGTGGTTACACCGGTAAAGACCCGATGGATAATGTCTACGTAAGAGACTTGTACATTATCAAACATTAATGGCAATTCGTGGGGCAGGACCCACCGGCTTCGGCCGGTGGATAAATTCTGCCCCATCGTGTCTTATTTACATCGCACTGCAAAGGCACAGGCCAGAAGGTACGGGCAATGTTGAAATTTATTCTACGTCGTTGTCTGGAAGCAATTCCGACACTCTTTATTCTTATCACTATTTCCTTCTTTATGATGCGTCTCGCACCGGGGAGTCCTTTTACCGGCGAACGTACGCTGCCGCCAGAAGTGATGGCGAACATCGAAGCGAAGTATCACCTTAACGATCCGATCACCACTCAGTACTTCAGCTATTTAAAACAGCTGGCGCACGGGGACTTTGGGCCGTCATTTAAATACAAAGACTATTCGGTAAATGACCTGGTGGCGTCCAGCTTCCCGGTATCCGCAAAATTAGGCGCGGCTGCTTTCCTCTTTGCCATTGTGCTGGGGGTGACGGCGGGCGTGGTTGCGGCGCTGAATCAAAACACTAAATGGGATTACACGGTAATGGGCTTTGCCATGACGGGGGTGGTTATCCCAAGCTTCGTGGTGGCGCCGTTGCTGGTACTGATATTCGCTATCACCCTCAAATGGCTGCCCGGTGGCGGCTGGAATGGGGGGGCGCCGAAGTACATGATACTGCCGATGATTGCTCTGTCTTTGGCCTATATCGCGAGCATCGCGCGTATTACCCGCGGCTCAATGATTGAAGTCCTGCACTCTAACTTTATCCGCACCGCACGCGCTAAAGGCCTGCCGATGCGTCGTATTGTACTGCGCCATGCCCTGAAACCTGCGCTGCTGCCGGTCCTGTCATACCTCGGGCCAGCGTTTGTCGGGATCATCACGGGTTCCATGGTTATTGAAACAATTTATGGCTTGCCGGGTATTGGTCAGCTGTTTGTTAACGGGGCGCTGAACCGTGACTACTCACTGGTTCTCAGTCTGACCATTCTGGTCGGTGCGCTGACGATTCTGTTCAACGCGGTGGTTGACGTGCTGTATGCCGTTATCGACCCGAAAATCCGTTACTAAGCTGGAGTGGCCATAATGTTGACTAAGAAAAACAGCGAGGCGCTGGAAAACTTCAGTGAAAAACTGGAAGTTGAAGGCCGTAGCCTGTGGCAGGATGCGCGTCGCCGTTTTATTCATAACCGCGCGGCGATCACCAGCCTGTTTGTGCTGGCTTTGATTGCGCTGTTCGTAGCTTTTGCGCCAGTTCTGTCGCAGTTTACCTACTTTGATACCGACTGGGGCATGATGTCCGCGGCGCCAGACATGGCATCCGGTCACTACTTCGGCACCGATTCGTCAGGCCGTGACCTGCTGGTGCGTGTCGCCATCGGGGGACGTATCTCCCTGATGGTTGGCGTGGCAGCGGCGCTGGTGGCGGTAGTTGTCGGAACGCTCTACGGCTGTCTGGCTGGTTATCTCGGGGGCAAAATTGACTCCGTGATGATGCGTCTGCTGGAGATCCTGAACTCCTTCCCGTTCATGTTCTTCGTTATTTTGCTGGTGACCTTCTTCGGGCAAAACATCCTGCTGATCTTCGTGGCTATCGGCATGGTGTCCTGGCTGGATATGGCGCGTATTGTGCGCGGCCAGACCCTGAGCCTGAAACGCAAAGAGTTCATCGAAGCGGCACACGTAGGCGGTGTTTCCACGATGAATATCGTTCTGCGTCACATCGTGCCGAACGTACTCGGCGTGGTGGTGGTTTACGCCTCGCTGCTGGTGCCTAGCATGATTCTGTTCGAATCTTTCCTGAGCTTCCTGGGCCTCGGCACGCAGGAGCCTCTGAGCAGCTGGGGAGCGCTGTTAAGCGACGGTGCAAACTCCATGGAGGTATCACCGTGGCTTCTGCTGTTCCCGGCAGGTTTCCTGGTGATTACGCTGTTCTGTTTTAACTTTATCGGCGATGGCCTGCGTGATGCCCTCGACCCGAAAGATCGTTAAGGAGTACCTCCATGAGTACAATTGAAACCTCTCCGGTGGCCGCTCCACTGAATAAATCTGAGGTCTTGCTCGACGTTAAAGATCTGCGCGTGACCTTCGGCACGCCGGACGGTGACGTTACGGCAGTGAACGATCTCAACTTTAACCTGCGTGCCGGTGAAACACTCGGCATCGTCGGCGAGTCCGGCTCGGGCAAATCCCAGACTGCTTTTGCGCTGATGGGGCTGCTGGCGGCCAATGGCCGCATCGGCGGCTCCGCTAAATTTAACGGCAAAGAGATCCTGAACCTGCCGGAGTCGCAGCTTAACCGCCTGCGCGCCGAGCAAATCTCGATGATTTTCCAGGATCCTATGACCTCACTGAACCCGTACATGCGTGTGGGCGATCAGCTGATGGAAGTGCTGATGCTGCACAAAAAACTTGGTAAAGCGGAAGCGTTTGAAGAGTCTGTGCGGATGCTGGATGCGGTAAAAATGCCGGAAGCGCGTAAGCGTATGCGTATGTTCCCGCACGAGTTCTCAGGCGGGATGCGCCAGCGCGTGATGATTGCCATGGCGCTGCTGTGCCGGCCAAAATTGCTGATTGCTGACGAACCCACCACCGCACTGGACGTTACCGTTCAGGCGCAGATCATGACGCTGCTGAATGAGCTCAAGCGTGAGTTCAACACGGCTATCATCATGATCACCCACGACCTGGGCGTAGTGGCCGGGATCTGCGATAAAGTTCTGGTGATGTACGCCGGGCGCACGATGGAATACGGCAACGCGCGTGACGTCTTCTACAAGCCGGTGCACCCGTACTCAATCGGCCTGCTGAACGCGGTGCCGCGTCTGGACGCGGAAGGGGAGTCTCTGCTCACCATCCCTGGTAACCCGCCGAACCTGCTGCGCTTGCCGCAGGGTTGTCCGTTCCAGCCTCGCTGCCAGTTTGCGATGGAAGCGTGTAATAGTGCTCCGCCACTGGAGCAGTTTGGTGATGGCCGCCTGCGTGCCTGCTTTAGACCGGTGGAGGAATTAGCATGAGCACCGTTGCAGAAGAGAGAAAAGTTCTGTTAGAAATCGCTGACCTGAAGGTGCATTTTGACATCAAAGACGGCAAACAGTGGTTCTGGCAGCCTTCAAAAACCCTGAAAGCCGTTGATGGCGTGACGCTACGCCTGTACGAAGGGGAAACCCTCGGCGTGGTGGGCGAGTCCGGCTGCGGTAAATCGACCTTTGCCCGCGCCATCATTGGCCTGGTGAAAGCGACCGACGGCCGCGTAGCCTGGCTGGGTAAAGATCTTTTAGGTATGAAGCCGGAAGAGTGGCGCGACGTGCGCAGCGATATTCAGATGATTTTCCAGGATCCGCTGGCTTCTCTGAACCCGCGCATGAACATCGGCGACATTATCGCCGAGCCGCTGCTGACCTATCATCCCAAAATGCCGAAGCAGGAAGTACGCGATCGCGTGAAGGCGATGATGATGAAAGTAGGCCTGCTGCCAAACCTGGTGAACCGCTATCCGCATGAGTTCTCCGGCGGTCAGTGCCAGCGTATCGGTATTGCCCGTGCGCTGATTCTGGAACCCAAACTCATCATCTGTGATGAGCCGGTCTCCGCGCTGGACGTGTCGATTCAGGCCCAGGTAGTTAACCTGCTGCAGAAGCTGCAGCGCGAGATGGGGCTGTCGTTAATCTTTATCGCCCACGATCTCGCTGTGGTTAAGCATATCTCCGATCGCGTGCTGGTCATGTACCTGGGCCATGCGGTGGAGCTGGGCACCTACGATGAGGTTTACCATAACCCGCTGCACCCTTACACCAAAGCGCTGATGTCGGCGGTGCCTATCCCCGATCCTGATCTGGAAAAGAACAAAACTATTCAGCTGCTGGAAGGGGAGCTCCCGTCGCCAATCAACCCGCCTTCTGGCTGCGTGTTCCGCACCCGCTGCCCGATTGCCGGCCCGGAATGCGCAAAAACGCGGCCGGTGCTGGAAGGCAGTTTCCGCCATGCGGTTTCCTGTCTGAAGGTTGACCCGCTATAATCTCGCCTGGGGCCAGCACCGCGCTGGCCCTTTCTTTTTGCGAGGATCACCGTGCCAGGCAACATTTCATCACTTCGTGTGCTGCTTTACCGCTTTCTGTTTGATCAAAATACCCGTTCCGGGCGCCGTTTCGAGGCCTTCTGCGGCCTGCTGGCGCTGCTCAGCGTGGCCGTTGTTTTTACCGAATCAAGCGTCGGGAGCGATCCCCGGCTAACCTACGGCGAATGGCAGCTGTTTATCTGGCTGGAAATCATCTTCACGCTGCTGTTCACCTGCGAATATCTGCTGCGAGTGCTCAGCTGGCCACAGCCTATCCGCTACGTGTTTAGCTTCTGGGGCATTATTGACCTGGCGACCATGCTGCCTCTGTATGTCCTGTGGCTGTGGCCAGAGTTTGCCATTCACTACTATTTTGCCTGGCGAGCAATGCGCGCCATCCGCGTGCTGCGCATTCTCAAACTTCTGCGCTATATGCCCGCGCTCAAAAGCCTGTGGCGTAGCCTGATCGGCGCCAGCAATCAGCTGATCCTGTTCTACTCCTTTATTGCCATTGTGATGGTAGCCGCCGGGGCGCTGATGTACGGCATAGAAGGGAAGGCCAACGGCTTCACCAGCCTGGGCGTAGCGGTCTATTGGGCCGTGGTGACGGTGACAACCGTCGGCTACGGAGACATTGTGCCGCACACTGCGCTGGGCCGCTTTGTTGCCTCGCTGCTGATTCTGATTGGTTATTCAGTGATAGCTATCCCTACCGGGATTCTAACGGCACAGATGTCGCAGGATTTGCAAAGAAGGCGGTCGGTGAGGGAGTGTGTGCGCTGTCATCAGCAGGATCATGCCAGCAACGCGCATTACTGCAAAACTTGCGGGGAGCATCTCCCGCCCAATGAGAAGTAACAGCGCGGCCTGAGGGCCGCGCTGGATTATTACTCACGCCACAGGATGTGGCACAGCTTGTGATCCTTCTCACGACACAACAGGACGCGAGCAAAGATATCGTTCAGCTCGCCGCCGTCGGTATCCGCCAGCCCGATAACGACTTCCGCGAAGAAGTCCGGGTTCAGGTCGAAATCGACGTGCTCCTGCCAGTCTTCGGCCGGATCAAACAGCTCGGCCCCGCCGCGCTCCTCGAACTGCAGATTGAAAAGAATAATGTCGGCAGGATCGAGGTTATCGCCGGCCAGCTCGAGAAAAATATCGTACGCCTGTTCTAAAGTCTCGTCTTCGGTCAGGCGGTTATTCAGATCCATTTCCATCTCTACATCCACTTATCGAGTGCTGATGCGCCACGTTTTACAGCAATGGACTAAAGAAGTAAAACAGTCGCTCGGCCATTCGCTGCCAGAGCGGGCGTTTTACCCACAAATGCGCGTCCAGTAGCCGCGAGCGGGAGATATAGTCGTCCTGCACCGCCGCTAAATCACCGGCAAAACCTTCATCATCAATGACCAGCGTAATCTCAAAATTCAGCCACAGGCTGCGCATATCCAGGTTAACGGTGCCAACCAGGCTCAACTGGCCATCGACTAGTACGCTCTTGGTGTGCAGCAGTCCGCCTTCAAACTGGTAAATTTTCACGCCGGCGGCGAGCAGTTCGGTGAAGAACGCGCGGCTTGCCCAGCCTACCAGCAGAGAGTCGTTTTTGCGCGGCACGATGATGCTCACGTCTACGCCACGCTGCGCTGCGGTACAAATTGCATGGAGCAAATCATCGCTTGGCACGAAATAAGGTGTTGTCATGATCAGGTATTCACGCGCCGCATAAACGGAGGTCAGCAACGCCTGATGAATCAAATCTTCCGGGAAACCTGGGCCTGAAGCAATGGTATGGATGGTGTGACCGCTGGCCTCTTCAAACGGCATGATGTTTTCATCCGGCGGCGGCGGGAGAATACGTTTCCCGGTCTCTATCTCCCAGTCGCAGGAGTAAACGATACCCATTGCGGTGGCGACCGGACCTTCCATACGTGCCATCAAATCGACCCACTGGCCCACATTCGCATCCTGCTTGAAGAAACGAGGGTCAACCATGTTCATGCTGCCGGTATAGGCAATATAGTTATCGATCATCACCATCTTGCGGTGCTGGCGCAGGTCCATGCGGCGCAGAAAGACACGCATGAGGTTAACCTTCAGCGCTTCTACCACCTCAATGCCTGCGTTACGCATCATATTGGCCCAGGGGCTGCGGAAGAAGGCGACGCTGCCTGCTGAGTCGAGCATCAAACGGCAATGAATGCCGCGTCGTGCGGCGGCCATCAGGGACTCGGCCACCTGATCGGCCATCCCGCCGGGTTGCCAGATATAAAACACCATCTCGATGTTATGTCGCGCCAGTTGGATATCGCGGATTAGCGCCTGCATTGTGTCATCCGAACTGGTTAATAGCTGGAGCTGATTACCCTTAACGCCGGCAATGCCCTGGCGGCGTTCGCAAAGCTGGAACAGCGAGCTGGCAACCTCGCTGGTTTCTGAGGCAAAGATATGCTTGCAGCTTTTCAGATCCTTAAGCCACTTAGCGGTAGAAGGCCACATGGCGCGAGCGCGCTCCGCCCGGCGTTTGCCGAGGTGCAGTTCCCCTACGGAGAGATAGGCAATAATCCCGACCAGCGGCAGAATATAGATGATTAACAGCCAGGCCATTGCCGAAGGTACGGCGCGGCGTTTCATCAGTATACGCAGCGTAACGCCGGCGATAAGCAGCCAGTAGCCGAGAATGACCAGCCAGCTCACCACGGTATAGAAGGTTGTCATGCCTTAAAAATCCTTTTGAAACCGAAGAGTTGAGAGTGTACGCAGAACTTTCATTGCTTAACACTAAAAGTATACGCAAAACGGATGGTTTGCCCGGCAGAAGGTTCTATAATGACGCGTCTTTTTTTGGAAAGTTGAGTCGTAGACATGAGACGTAGCAGAACGGAAGTTGGGCGTTGGCGTATGCAGCGTCAAACGCAAAAGCGCAGGGCGCGTTGGCTGGAAAGCCAGTCACGGCGCAATATGCGCATTCATGCCATTCGTAAATGCCTGGTCAACCAGCAGCGCAACTCTTTGCTGTTTGCCATCCACGATCGCTGGGCATAAGGTTCGGGCACCGCGTGAGGTGCCCATAAATTTTTTCGGGAAATAAACCTTCCTTTTTCCCTGAAATTGTATTTCCAAAGGGCGGAAGTTTGTTTTTAAAATGATCGCGATCATTATCTGAATAAAAAGTGACGGCATAATCCTCGGGATTTTTCTTACCGCGCCAGGATGCCAAAATAAGTGATCAATGACTTAATAAAAAAGGATTTTTCTTACGCCAGGAGAATAAATTTCCTGTTTGTTATTATTATTACTGTGCTAATTGTTTTTAGCTCAATCATAGCCTACGTAAGTTATAATCATCTGAAAACGACATTAAATGAAGAGAACGAGGGTTTTGTTCATAATGTCGCAACCTTCTATCTGGAACAGCAGCTAAAAACTTTAGAGAATGCACTCTGGCAAAATTCTATCTTACTGGACAACGATTGTGTTGAGGCGCTGGTTAAGTCTGAAGATGAAGAGTTGGAGAAAAAGCTCACCACATCAATCTCAATGTTGCCCGCTATTTCTGGGTATATTATTGCTACGCGTGATGGTCGATATAACAGCATCCCCAAATCCTATGTCGATAGTAATTACATTCTTTCGGGCCGCACCTGGTACGAACGTCTCAGCGTGAAGAGCTCTTTTGTTAATTACTCGGAAATTTATGCCAATGCGGTTGATAAATTACCCGTGGTGACAATAGCCAAACTCTTGCATAACGATAAAGGTGAGCGCTATGGCGTGTTTGCCATGGATCTGAATCTTACCAATATGAGCTACGTGCTGCGCCAGCTGGAGAGCCCAAGTGAAGGGCACTTCTCGATTATTGATCGTCAGGGGCGAGCCGTACTGGATGCGGACAGCGATGCAATAGGTACCCCGGTTGTCCCGCAGGCGGCAATCCAGAGAATGACAAACGGGCTGGGCTCATTTCATGACAAAGTCGCCGGCAAACATTACTACTATTATTCATTTTCTAATCCCGACTGGTTTGTTGTGTTCACCGTTGAGGATAAAGCAATAGATGAATACACATTGTATTATGTCTGGGTTATTTTGGCAGCCTTCGCTTTCTGCCTGGCAATTTATTCATTGCTGTGGTTGTTTATGCGTCAGTCGATAAAGTCGATGATTGTGGATATTGTTTCGATGATGCGTTTTGGCCGGCTTGAGTTAAAGGATGGGGTAGATAAGAAAATTTTAAGTGAGATTAACGAAAACAGCCAGCAAATAAAGAATGCAAAAAATGCTTCGCTCACGGATGGACTGACCGGCTTGCTTAATCGCCGAAGTTTTGACAACGACGTTAACTATTTATTAACGCGAGAGGCACCTTTTAGTCTCGCTATTATTGATGTTGATGACTTTAAAAAAATAAATGATGGTTATGGACATCTTGTTGGTGATACGGTTTTAAAGGTGATTGCCGATATGGGCATGGGGCTACTGGACGATCACGCTAAGCTCTATCGCTACGGCGGGGAAGAAATCGCATTTATATATTTCTCCGATAACCAGGTTAAAGCCATGGAGATTATGGAAAGCTGGCGTAAGCGGGTGGAAGATAAAACCTGGCGTGAACAAGGATTAACCGTCACTTTCAGCGGAGGCCTTTGCCCGTGGCGGGGAGAGGACTATGAAAGGCTCATTGAGAAAGCCGACAAGCTGCTCTACAAAGCAAAATCCAATGGTAAAAATAAAGTGGTTATATCGACCAGCTAAGTTAAGCCTGCACTAAGGAGTTGTTACATGGAGAAAAGCGCAGAATTCATCGTTAATCGCGTGATGAAGAATAACTTTAGCCTGGCTTTTGAGTCGTTGCTGCAGCCGATTTTTGATACCTCCAGTTTTAAATGCGTCGGGACCGAAATACTGATTCGCGGCGTGCATCGTCGGGCGCTCGTTGCCCCGGACGTCTTCATCAACCGGCTGGAGGAAAACGGGGGCATTGTTTCGCTGGGCAAACATATTATCACCACGGCTTTTAGCTATATGACAGACGTCATCATGCCCCATAACAGCAGTTATTTATTGCATCTTAATCTTTCCCCCGTGCAGCTGAATGACGTTGGTTTTGCCGAACGGGTGATTACCCTCGCTGAGCGGCGTTCAGTTCCCGCGCAGCGAATTGTGTTTGAAATCACGGATAACGGCATCATGTTAGACGACGCCGGGCGTGAAAATGCCGCTCAACTTCGCGAGGCGGGTTTTTTACTGGCGTGGGACGATATTCACAGCGTTGAACAACTGCAGAACAGGTTGACTCAGGTGGAAACGGACTTCATTAAGCTCGATCGAAGCTGTTTCAAGGCGACGTGCAGTGAGGAAACGCTGCGAATGGTTCGGTGTGCACAGGCAAGGGAAGTGGATGTTATTGCCGAAGGGGTGGAAACTTTTTCGCAAATGCAGATGCTGTTCAATAACAATGTCAGGCTGGCGCAGGGCTATCTTTTCTCGCGGCCTCTGGACCGGGACAGTTTCCGACAAAAGCATTTACAGGCGACGGAAACCTAACAGGCTACTGAGCCTGCTAGCTGCAGGCTCGCGGATGGGCAAATCAGAATACTTTTTTAAACGGTTTTACTTCAACCTTAGCGTACACGCCAGCGGCAACATACGGGTCCGCATCAGCCCAGGCCTTCGCCTCTTCCAGAGAAGCAAATTCGGCAATTACCGTTGAGCCGGTAAATCCGGCGCTGCCGGGATCGTTGCTGTCAACTGCCGGCATTGGGCCTGCGGTCAGCAGGCGACCTTCGTCGCGCAATACCTGTAGACGAGCCAGGTGGGCAGGGCGAACGGAGAGGCGCTTTTCCAGCGAATCAGCAATATCTTGGGCATAAATGACGTACAGCACGGGCATTCTTCCTTCTTGATGTTGGGTTGCAAACCACGTTAAGTGAACGGCGGGCAGACTGCAATTGAAAGATAAACAGGATGTTAAATCCTTGAGAAAATAGCGGGAAACTCGCGCAGACAGCAGGAAAAAGTGCGCCTTTGGGCAATGCGTTGTTGAATATGATTGTTATTTGCATTTAAAATTGCCCTTTCCTGAAAGACACTGAAACCATTATGACGTCAATGACCCTGGAATTACCTCGCCGCTTTCCGTGGCCGACTCTTCTCTCCGTCGGGATTCATGGTGCCGTTGTGGCCGGGTTGCTCTACACCTCGGTACATCAGGTTATTGAGTCCCCAGCACCATCGCAGCCGATCAGCGTCACGATGGTTGCGCCTGCTGACCTTGAACCTCCGCAACCTCAGGTTGTGCAGCCTCCGCCACAGCCGGTTGCGGAACCAGAGCCGGAGCCAGAGCCAGAACCGATACCTGAGCCGCCGAAAGAGGCGCCAGTTGTCATTCACAAGCCCGAACCTAAGCCAAAACCGAAGCCCAAGCCGGTGAAAAAGGTTGAGCAACCGAAACGTGATGCGAAGCCGGTCGAGCCTCGCCAGGCTTCTCCTTTTGAGAATAATGCGCCAGTGCAACCGGTGCCGACGCCGGCAGCAAAATCAGCCCCGGCAGCGCCAGTACAGACGGTGAATACCGGGCCGCGCGCTATCAGCCGTGGCGAGCCGCAGTACCCCGCGCGAGCTTTTGCATTACGTATGGACGGCAACGTTCGGGTTAAGTTTGATGTTGATGCCGATGGTCGGGTGAATAACGTCGAAATCCTTTCGGCCCAGCCGGCCAACATGTTCGAACGTGAAGTGAAGCTGGCGATGAAGAAATGGCGCTATGAGAGCGGTAGGCCCGGCCAGGGAATTACCGTGAACATCAAGTTCCGCATTAGCGGCGGCGCAAGCGTGGATTAATTTTTTGCCCGTTTTTAAAAGGTCACGCATGAGAATGCGTGGCCTTTTTTATTTCATGATCGGTTTTATTCGCTGTGGTGGATTATTATTTACGCAGTGACTCGTTGTTACGATCATTCCTTATAAAACAATGTGTTGGTTTTTATTTAATTCCCTATCCTAAATTAAATAATCGGACTTAATGCAAATTAACTACCAATATTAATAGGATGTTTATTTAAGACTTTTCTTATTTATTGCTGCGCTGGCATACTAAAAAGAATGACAAAAATAGACTCTTATTTTATGCGCCATTATTATAGGGCCGCCTTTTTGTGCGCGCTTTTTTACTCTGGCTTAAGCTATGCCGCGCCGCTGACGCCTGCCGACCGGGACAGTATCCAGCAGCAGCAGCAGGATTTACTGTTGCAAAACCAACAGCAGCGGGAAGAGATCCAGCGCAGCCTGCAGCCGCGGCTGGCAAGCCCCGTGGCAGGAGCTGAGCAGGGCCCTTGCTTTACCATTCAACAGATTGCTATCGAAAATACAACGCTGCTTTCTGTCCGGGATCGTCAAACATTAAGTGCGCCATATATTAATCAATGCCTCGGCATGGCGAAAATTAATCAGCTGACCCGGGATATTTCTGACTGGTATATCAGCCGAGGATATATCACCAGTCGTGCATTTTTGACCGAGCAGGATCTTTCTGCAGGAACACTGCATATTGCGGTGCTGGAAGGCAGGCTACAGGCCATTCGCATTGAAGGTGCACCTTCACGTCAGCTAAAAACGGCTTTTCCTGGGCTGGAAGGAAAACTCCTCAACCTGCGTGATATTGAGCAGGGTATGGAGCAAATAAACCGGTTACGCACCACGCCGGTACAAATTGAAATATTGCCGGGGGAAAAGGCCGGAGAATCCATTGTCAATCTCACGGCAACGCCGGAATTTCCGTTTTCCGCAGCCGCTGGGTTTGATAACAGCGGGCAAAAAAGCACCGGCACCGGGCAACTCACCGCCTCTCTGACCGCCAATAATCCGCTAGGCCTGGCGGATAAATGGTTTATCAGCGGCGGGCGCAGCAGCGATTTTGCCGGCGACCACGATGCGCAAAGCTTCCAGGCCGGCGTCAGCGTGCCCTGGGGCTATAGCCTGGTCGATTACAGCTACAGCTGGAGCGACTATCTCACCACTCTCAATAACCGAGGTTATCTGTGGCGTTCGACCGGGCAGGCCGAAACACACCGCCTGAACCTCTCCCATGTGCTTTACCGAAACGGGGACTTAAAAACCGCCGCTTCCGTCGGGCTGACTCATCGGCTCAGCCGCAACTACCTGAACGATGCGCTCTTGCTCAGCAGCAGCCGTAAGCTCACCAGTTTGCAATTCGGTCTCAACCATACGCAGAAAATTGCCGGCGGTGTGGCCACTCTGAACCCGTCATTCAGCCACGGTGTGCCGTGGTTTGGGGCCGAAAACGATAACGGCAAGCGGGGCGACGTGCCAAAAGCTGAATTCAAAAAATGGAGCCTGAGCGGCAGTTTTCAGCGCCCGCTGACGCAAAAAATTTGGTGGTTAACCAGCGCCTACGGGCAATGGTCACCTGATCGGCTTTACGGCAGTGAGCGCTTAACGATTGGCGGTGAAAGCTCGGTGCGTGGCTTTAAAGAGCAATACCTCTCCGGCGACAACGGGGGCTATCTTCGCAACGAACTGAACTACGCCCTGTTCAGCCTCCCTTATCTGGGTGAGGTCAGCCTGAACGCGGCCGTGGATGGCGGTTGGTTGCGCAATGACAGCGATGATCGGCAAGCTTCCGGGACGCTTTGGGGCGCTTCTGCTGGCCTCACTGTCGCCGGACGCTACTACTCCAGCCAGTTCACCGTCGGCACGCCACTTCATTATCCGGCCTATCTGGCGCCGGATCACCTCGTGATTTATTACCGCCTCGGCCTGGCGATTTAAGAGACCAATATGGATAAGCACCCCGTGGGATTAGCGAAGCGCCTGTTAAGTTATTTCGTCATGTGCCTGATCGCCGGGCAGCCGGTTTTTCCGGCGGTGGCGGCGACCATCAACCCGGCCACGCCGGGCACGCAGATGGATCAGGCCGGAAACGGTGTGCCGGTCATTAACATAGCCACGCCAAACCAGGCAGGGATCTCCCATAACCAGTTCCAGGACTATAACGTCGGAAAAGAGGGGCTGATTCTTAACAACGCCACCGGGCAACTGACCCAGACTCAGCTCGGGGGACTAATTCAAAACAACCCTAACCTCCGGGCCGGTCAGGAAGCGACCGGTATCATCAATGAAGTCATCGGGGGCAATCGCTCACAGCTGCAGGGCTACACTGAAGTGGCGGGCAAGGCGGCCAACGTGATGGTTGCCAACCCCTACGGTATTACCTGTAACGGCTGCGGATTTATCAACACCCCCAATGCCACGCTGACCACGGGCAAACCCCAGTTTGATGCGGCAGGCAACCTGCTGGCGCTGGATGTCAGCAAAGGCACCATCACGGTGGAAGGCCAGGGCCTGGACGCCAGCCAAAGCGACGCGCTGTCGATCATTGCCCGGGCAACGGAAGTCAACGCTGGTATTCATGCCAAAGATCTTAAGATGACCGTGGGTGCCAACCGTGTTTCATCCACTGGCGCAGTCACCCCGATAGCCGGAGAGGGCGCCGCCCCCGTGGTGGCCGTTGATACCGGCGCGTTGGGCGGGATGTACGCCAATCGTATTCATCTTGTGTCCACCGATAAAGGCGTGGGCGTCAACCTGGGGAACCTGAACGCGCGTCAGGGAGACATTACTCTGGATGCCAGCGGCAAACTGGTGGTGAATAACAGCCTTGCGAGCGGCAATCTCATGGCTCAGGCGGATAGCGTAGTACTGAGCGGCGAGCATAAAAGCGGGGTCGCAACACAGGTTAATAGCCGGTCCGACATCACCGTCGCCAACGGCAAAGTAGCCAGCGATCGGGACATAACGCTGAACGGCAGCGGAAAACTGGCGCTGAACAACGGCCAGCTCACCGCCGGCAATGACATCACTCTCAATGCCGGGGCTGTAAGCACGGATGCGGCCAGCGAAGTCAACGCGGGCGGTGCGATTCGTGCCAGCGCGGCGGCAGGCCTGGACAATGCCGGTAAGCTGACGGCAGGGCGAGACACTGCTTTATCCGCTGACCAGTTAACCAACAGTGGCCAGGTGACGGCCAATGGGAACCTAAACGCCAAAGCGGACAGCTTTAACAACCGCGGTAATCTGCAGGCGCAGCGCAATATCCAGCTCGATCTTGGTTCGTTAACCCACAGCGGCCAGATGCTGGCCGGGGCAGCACTAACGGCCACGACCGGGGATGCGTGGATAGACGGCATGTTGAGCAGTGGCACCGACCAGGCATGGACCAGCCACAATGCCTTTACTGTTGGCCCAAATGGCCAGCTTTTGAGTAACGGTAAACTTGCGCTTCAGGCTGACAGCTTCAGCCATGCGGGGACGGTTAACGGCAAGCAGGATGTGACGTTAAGCAGCAATCGGTTTAACGGCCTGCAGGGAAGCTCGCTGGCAAGCGGGGGCAACCTAGAGTTATTGACTCAGCAGCTACAAAGCGCCGGGCAAATCACCTCGCAAAAAGACCTGACGTTCAAAGGCGAGCGATTTGAAACTCTTGCCGGCGGGCAGTTGCAATCTGAAGGCAATATGCTCCTGCAGGCGGAGAATAGCATCACGCTGGGCGGTACGCAGGCCGCAAAAGGCGCGCTGGCGGTTAACACCGACTCACTGACGCATAGCGGCAGCACTCAAGGCAATACCGTTACGCTTGGGGCCAAACAGCTCGACACCAGCGGAAATATTCAGGCCGACGGCGCAATGTCGCTCACCGCGGACAACATTGTGCAACAGGCCGGTGGTGCGCTGCTGGCGCAGAAAAGTTTACAGCTTAATGCCCTGAACTTTACCAACCGGGGATCGCTGGACAGCGATGCCCTGACTCTGGCGATTGCAGGGAACATCGACAACCAGAACGGCGGGAAAATCACCGCCCGCAATGGTCTGAACAGTACCTCCGATAACTTCAACAACGGCGGTCAGATAGCGGCTTCCACGCTTGACGTAGTTGCGCACAACGCCTTGACCAACACCGGCAGCCTGTTGGCTGAGAAAAACCTGAATGCGACAGCGGCACTGCAAAAAAACACCGGGCAGCTTGAGGCTGCTTCTCTCGCCCTGCACAGCATTACGTTAGACAACGGAGGCCTGATTCAGGGCGGCCAAACTCTGGCGTTGACCGCCGCGGAGTTGACTAACCAAAGCGGTGGGAAAGTGATCAGCGGCAGCGGTCTGGCGCTCAGTATCCCGCAGCTTACCAATGCCGGGCTGATCTCCGTCCAGCAGGGGCTGGCCATTGAGAGCCAGATGCTGGCTAACCGCGGCAATATTGAATCTCAGACAATGACGCTGAAAGCTGGCCAGCAGCTGGACAACCAGGCCAGTGGTGCACTGCTGGCGAAAGATTCGCTCTCGCTCACGGCTGACAACTTCAATAATGCCGGGAGCCTGCAGGGAAAAAAACTCGCGATCGGCGCGGGGCAATGGAATAACAGCGGGCTGACCAGCGGAAGTGAGAGTTTAACGGTCAGCGTTAGCGGGGAACTGCAGAACGGCCCGCAAGGGAAAATCATCGTCGGTCAGCCGGACGCTCAGGGTGCCATCGCAGGTGGTCAGTTTGATCTCAACGCTGGCAGCGTGACCAACCAGGGCTGGCTGCAAAGCGGCGGTGGCCTGAACGTTACCGTTCAGGCCCTGGTGAACACGGGGGTGATTTCCGCCAACCAGGCGGCGACCATCGAAGGGCTGACGCTCGATAACCGGGGCCGCATTGAAGCGCAGGATCTTCAGCTAAAACTGCGTGAAAAAGTAAACAACTTTGCCGGTGCCGTGCTGGTGGCAAAACGCAACCTGCAGCTTTCTGCTTCTGAGTTGGATAATGCGGGGCAGTTAATCGCCGACAGTGCCGTTCTGGATGCACAAAACGTCTCTAACACGGGCTTGCTGCAGGGGGATTCCGCGCTCAAAGCCACAGGCGACACGTTCAATAACGCCACGGGTGGCAGCGTACTGGCTGAAAGACAACTGACACTTGCCGCTGGCCAAATAACCAATGCGGGAGAGATTCAGGCCGACGCCGCGACGCTAAATGCCAGCCACATGACCAACAGCGGCAAGCTGCTTGGCTTGTCCATCCTCAACCTGACCGCGACGGACGATGTCGTCAATACCGGTAAAATCCTCGGCAAAGACAAACTCGCGTTGACCAGCGGAAGCCTCGAAAACCAGGGCACACTGGCGGCGGCCGACCTCAGCGTCGAAAGCCAGCGTTACGTCAACGGCGGCCTGTTGCAGGGCGAAAAATCTTTGCGTCTGGGTGCCACGGTGCTGAATAACCTCGCGCAGGGGAAAATTATCAGCGGCAGCGGGTTGTCGCTGTCTGTTCCTGAGCTGAACAACGCCGGGCTGATTTCGGTAGAACAAGGACTGACTATCGATGGGGCCAGTCTCAGCAACAGCGGGAACATTGAAGCCAGCGACCTGCGCCTGGGGCTGACGCAAGGGCTGGATAATCAGGCCGGCGGTGTACTCCTCGCCGACAATACGCTCTCGGTGACGGCGGCAAAAGGCAGCAACGCCGGGAAATTGATGGCCAGCAATACCACTCTGGCGGTTGAGGACCTGACCAATAACGGATTGCTCCAGGGTAACAACGGCATTAGCGCCCGAGGCAGGACGCTGACTAACGGTGGCGCAGGCCAGCTATTAAGTGACGACAATATCGACGTGACGGCTGCGCGTCTGGATAACGCCGGTCGGCTGCAGGGCAGAAATCTCACGCTCACCGGCGGGCAAGATGGCGGTGAAAATACGGGGCAGATCCTTGGCCGCGAAGCGCTGAATATTTTATTCGGCGGGGCGTTCAACAACGGCGGGCGGCTGATTAGCCAGAATTATCTCGGCCTGAAGACCGGGCCGCTCCGCAATACCGGCATTATCGCCGCTTCTGCCCTGGACATTGATGCCGGGCAAGCCCAGGCAAGCAACAGCGGCCTGATTCAGGCCGACGGAAAACTTAATCTAACGGCCGCTGCGCTGCGAAACGACAAAGGGGCCACGGTGGCGGGCGGGGATGACGTCACCCTGACCCTGCCCGAACTAAACAATGCGGGCACGATTTCTGCCGGCAAACATCTTCAGCTCGACGGGAGAAATTTAGATAACCTCGGGGCGATTGACGCCCAGAACCTGGATTTGAACCTGAGCGGGAAGTTAAACAATCAGGCGGGGGCCTCACTGCTGGCGGGCAACCAGCTGGCAATGACCACTGGCGACTGGGCTAACGCCGGGCAAATCATCGGTGACAACGTCACGTTAACGACTTTGCAAGGGCAAAATGATGGCCTGCTGCAGGGCGGAAGCAGCCTGAAGCTCAACGCCACGCATTTTGGCAACGGCGCGGCAGGCAAGGTGCTGACCGGGGGCTGGCTTGATCTTCGCGGCAACCAGTGGAACAACACCGGGCTGCTTCAGGGGCAAACCCTGACGCTGCAGGGCGGAGATCTGCGCAACACCGGATCGCTGTCCGGTAAAGACAGGCTGTCGATTAACACCGATAAATCGGTCACTAACGACGGGCAGATGCTGAGTCAGGGCGAGCTGCAGCTTGCCACCGGCCAGCTGGATAATAATGGCGTGCTGGCTGCGACAAAGGTCGGTGTTCAGGCCGACACGCTTAATAACCGGGGAACGCTGCAGGGCAACAGCGGGTTGGATCTCCATACTGCCTCCGTGACAAACAGCGGCACGCTGCTGGCGAAGCAGGCGCTGAATATTATCGGTACTCACCTCGACAACAGCGGTATCGTGCAGGGTGACGCGCTCACCCTTGCCTTGCAAAACGGGCTCTCCAACCAGGCGACAGGGAAACTGCTGGCAACCGGCACGCTTGATTTCAGCGGAGAGTCGCTGAGCAATAGCGGCGCGGTGGCGGCGGATAACGTGCGCCTGGCGGTCAACATTTTCAATAACGGCGGGCTGGTGCAGGGCAATCATGGCCTGTCGCTCTCCGGTGCAGGAGCCAGTCGCCCTCAGAGGATGTTGCTGAGAAGTTTTGCCGCTGCTCCGCCTCCGGCCGTTCGTGTTCTGAATAACCTGAGCGGCGGGAAGCTGTTAAGCGGCGGCCAGCTCGACATTGCCGCTAACGACGTAAACAACACCGGCACCGTTCAGGCCCGGGACAATCTGACCTTCACCGCAGGCAGCCTGAGCAACCAGGGGACGCTTTCGGCGGGTAATTTAACGCTGGATATCGCCGGGCAGTTGAATAACCAAAACGGCGGCAAACTACTGGCAGCAGACACGCTCCACAGCCAGAGCGAAACCCTGGCGAACAGCGGCGTGATTGCCGCGGACAAGCTCGAGCTCAGCAGCAACCGCATTGATAACCAGGGCGTACTCCAGGGCGACAAGACGCTGGCGCTGAATACCCCGCAATTCAACAACCTTGCCGATGGGCAGATCGTGAGCGGCAGCTCGCTTAACCTGACTATCCCGCAGATGGTCAACCTGGGTTTGATCTCCGTCAAAGAGGCGCTCACGCTTTCCGGCGCGAGCCTGGATAACCAGGGCATGCTGCAGGGCGGTAGCCTGGCGCTGAACTTTACCGACAGCATCCTCAATCGCAACGCGGCCAGACTGCTGGCAGAGAAAGATCTGTCTCTGCAAACGGCCAGCCTTAACAACCAGGGCACGCTGGCGGGAGACACCGTTGCGATAACGACCAATACCCTGAACAACTCGGGCCTGCTGCAGGGCAATACGGCACTGACCCTGGCCTCGGGCATGCCATCCACGCTGACGGTGACGAACCAGAACGACGGGAGAATACTGACCGGCGGGGCGCTGGCGCTTAACTTGTCGACGCTCGCCAATCAGGGAACCCTGCTGGCGCAGCAGGGAATGACGGTCAATGCCGATACCGTGGACAACCAGGGCACGCTGCAGGGGCAAGATCTGACGGTTAACGCTGCCGCGCTGAACAACCTGTCCGGCGGCAAAATGCTCGCGGGCGGGCAGCTGGCGCTGAATGGCCAGCAGATTAGCAATGCGGGGGTTATGCAGGGGCAGAGCCTGGGCGTGAAGGCGACGAACTGGGACAACAGCGGCAGCTCGCTCGGCATCAACGGGCTGACGGCTCAGGTTGATAACCAACTGACCAACGGCGGGCGTTTGCTCAGCCAGGGCGTGAGCCAGATAAGCGCCGGAACGTTAAACAACACCGGCGCATTGTTAAGCGAGGGAGACTTAACGCTCAGCGGCGGCGCGCTGCTGAACCGCGGTAATATTCAGGGCAGCAACCTCACGGCCAGCAACACAGCGATAGACAACGCGGGATCGGTGATTGGCCTGAAATCGCTGACCCTGCAGCCTCAGCAGAACATCAACAACCGGCTGGGCGGCGCCATGCAAACCCAGGGCGCGATGCTGGTGTCCGGGCAAAACGTTACCAACGGCGGCCTGTGGCAGGCGCAGTATCTGAAGCTGAACGCTCAGCAACTGCAAAATAGCGGCACGCTGCAAAGTACCGGCAACCTCGATCTGGCGCTGGCATCCGGCCTGACGAATACCGGTGCCATCACGGCCAATAACGCGGCCACCGTCACGGTGCCAGGGATAACAAACCAGGGGCAGATCCAGGCCAAAAACCTCACTCTCAGCGGCAGCTCGCTCAATAACGGCGGCAGTATCAGCGGCGTTGAAGGCCTGGGCATCTCGCTGGGCGGCAATCTGGACGTGCAAAGCGGGGCCAAACTGCTGACCAATGGCTTGCTGACCGTCGGGGCTAATATCATCACCAACCTGGGCCACGTTCAGGGCAACGCGGTCAGTCTCAACGCCGCCGCACTGAACAATCAGGGGCGTGTAGAAGCGAATTCTGCCCTTACCGGCACGCTGAGTGGCAGCCTGGATAACGGGCCAAACGCGGTCCTGTTAAGTCAGGGCAGTCTGGATCTTGGGGCACAGCAGCTAACCAACACCGGCACCGTTCAGGGGAACGGCACTACCCGCATCGACCTGCGTGAGCGCGGCAACAACCAGGGCCAGCTCCTGAGCGGCGGCACGCTGACGCTCAATGCGCCAGGGTTTACCAACGGCGGCTGGGTTCAGGGCTTTGCACTTTGGCTGAATGCTGGCTCGCTGAGCAACAGCGGAACGGTGCTGGCGCAGCAGCAGGGGACGATCGGCGGCAGCTATATCCTGAATAACGGCATGCTGCAGGGGGGCAATTTAACCGTTAACCCAGGGCAGCTGGACAACAACGGCACCGTGTATGCGACGCAGAACCTCGGCATCACGGCCAGCCAGGTTAACAGCGCTGCCGGGGCGCGGCTGCTTAGCCAGGGCAATATGGGGATCAACGCCGGGAATACCAGCCTGCAGGGGCAGGTGGCGGCGCTGGGCAACCTGTCGCTTAACAGCCAGGGCCGCTACAACCAGCTGACCACGCTGGCGGCTGGCAATACGCTGGCGGTCAGCAGCCAGGGCGATATTAACGTCAATGGCCTGATGCAGGGCCAGGGCGTGCAGCTCTCTGCCGCAGGCACGTTAAATAATAACGGGCAGGTGCGTGCGGGCTACGGCGAAAGCCACCTCAGTGCCGGGCAGCTTAATCTGAACGGCGCGGGCAGCGTGCAGGCGGGCGGGACGCTGCGCCTGACCAGCCAGAACGGCATCAACAACGCGGGCTTCGTCGGCACCGCCGGTGATTTGATTGCCAGCGCGGGCGGCACGCTGCTCAACAGCGCCCTGCTGTATGCGGGCAATAATATGAGCCTGTTTGCCAACAGCATCCGCAACTACCGCGGCGATATTCTGGCGGGCAACAGCCTGTGGATGCAGCGTGATGCGGCGGGCAACGCCAACGCGGAAGTGGTGAATACCTCCGGAAGTATTGAGACGCAGAATGGCGATATTTCTATTCGCACCGGACATTTATTTAACGGCTATATAAATTTTGTAGTGAATAAAACATCAACAAACTCTGAGAACAATCGTGATGTTTTTCCTTCGGGGGCAAGTTATGGCACTGACAATAAAGGGCCGTATGTAAAGTTTGGCGTTTTCTTTGATATTCTCCAGGATGAAATTTACCCAGGCGGGAATTTTACAGAATCTTTGACTGTTGATGCCACCGGTGTTGCTGCGAGGATTTCTTCAGGAGCAAATATAGCTTTAATTTCAGGTCAGTTAACAAATCAGGCCAGTAATATTATAGCTAAAAAGAATATCAGATTAAGCGGAACGAGTCTGGATAATCTGAGTTATCAAACGGGGATGTCAAGCCGGGAGGTGATTTATGTGCTTGACAGCTACAGAAGTACATCAGGTGATACGGTTGAAGCGACTTACAGACCTAAAATATCTGAAGCTTCATCAACTAATGGTCAAATTTATCGGGCTAGTATACTAGCAGGTGGAGATATTAATGCCAGTTTTAGTAACCAGTTTGATAATTCATATATCACCTCAAATTCAGCCGGCTACACGCCGGGCCGCAGCGCGCCAGGGCTTAATTTAGCCGGTGGTCCTGGTGTAAGTGGCGGTTCGCAGGCCACCGATCTAAAAACGGGCACAAATAATACGGTGACCGCGCCGCAGGCAACGATCAATTTGCCTGGCAGCGGGATTGGTAACATTGAAAACCCAACCGGAAGCGGTGGATTAGCCGCCGTGGATAACCGGCCGCAGAATAGTGCGGACTATGGTCAGGCCGGCGGTAAGATCGCGGATATAAATCTAAGCCAACAGGGCGGGCCCGGTATTGATTTAGCGGGCAACGCGACGGGCCTGGTGGATTCGAAGGCGAATGGCGGTAATCTCACCCCTGTTAACGGTGAGAGCGTTGAGCTGACCAAACAGCCATCGGGTGAGCAATCTCGCCATAAAAATGATGATATTGCCGCCGCTGCCGCTCAGGTTATAGCGCAATCCAGCGGAGGTAAAACGCTACCGCCGCCGGGATATGATTATCGGCCTATTGAGCTGACGGATATTTCGGCGATTACCTCGAAGCTGACGGCTAGCGGGTCGCCAATTAAGCTCAGCGATTATCCGCTGCCTGCCGGCAATAACGGCTATTTTGTGGTCAATAAAGATCCAAAAAGCCCGTATCTGATCGTCACCAACCCCAAGCTGGATGGCCTTGGAAAGCTGGACAACAGCCTGTTCAACGATATCTACAAGCTTGCCGGGATGGCCGGGCCAAACGCGCCGCAGGAAACGCGTACCACTTATACCGATACCAATAAATTCCTGGGCTCGGATTATTTCCTCGCTCGCCTGAACCTGCGCCCGGAATATGATTACCGTTTCCTCGGGGATGCGGCCTTTGATACCCGCTATGTCAGCAATCAGATCCTGAATCAGACCGGCAACCGCTACGTGAACGGCGTCGGCTCCGATCTGGAACAGATGCAGTACCTGATCGACCATGCCGCTCAGGCTCGGGACAAACTGGGGCTTAAGCTGGGCGTCAGCCTTTCCGCTGACCAGGTCGCCGCGCTGGATTCCAGCATCCTGTGGTGGGAAAACGCGGTAATCGACGGGCAAAATGTCCTCGTGCCTAAACTGTATATCTCTCCGAAGGACGTTGCGGTGAATAACGGCAGCGTAATCGCCGGGAATCTGACGATCCTCAACGCGGGGAATATCACCAACGATGGCAGCACGCTGCAGGGCAAGACTCTGCTGAGCGCCAGCAGCCAGAACGCCATCAGTAATATTAACGGCGGGGCAATTAATTCAGGCGGCAGCCTGCAGCTCAGCGCGCTGGGCGATATTAATAATGTCAGCTCCACTATTTCAGGACAAAAAGTTGCCCTGGAAAGTGTGTCCGGGCAGATTGTTAACAAGACATCGGCAAATATTTGGGATGCCGCAAATGTTGGAAAAGGCTGGGATCGGCGAGGGTTAGAGTTCGTACAAACAGATTTAGGTGCTTTGGCTTCTATTAACGCCACTGATTCTCTCATTCTTAATGCAGGGACGGATATTCTTGTTACCGGTGCTTCTCTTGGCGCTGGCAGCAATATGGCACTTAAAGCGCAAAATAATATAGTCATTGAAAGCAATCAGCTTGTTGAACGAGAAAGGCGTGGTAGTAATCTCAACGAAAATATTACTCAACAGGGAAGTTCAATCACCAGCGGGGGAACGCTTAATCTGCAAGCTGGCCGCGATATCTCTGTTAAAGCCAGCAACCTGTTCGCGCAAGACAGCGTAGGGCTACAGGCCGGACGGGACGTTAACTTAGAGGCAGCGGAATCTACCCACAGCGACAAGTACACCGCGAAGAAAAAAGTTGATATCAACGAATCCGTGCGTCAGCAAGGCACAGAAATCGCCAGCGGCGGGAACACCACAATTATTGCCGGGCGCGATGTTAACACGCAGGCCGCGCAGGTGACGGCTCACGGGGATATCGGGGTAGGTGCAGGGCGGGATATCAACCTTGCCACGGCGACCGACAGTGACTACCACTACGACGAAGAAACCAAAACCAATAAAGGGTTCCTGAGCAGCAAAACAACCCACACCATCAACGAAACCAGCTCGACCCGCGAAGCCGGAACGCTGCTGAGTGGCGATAACGTGACGCTGAAAGCGGACAACGATCTGCTGGTGAAAGGCTCGTCCGTGGTAGGGGACGGCAATGTGGCGCTGAACGCGGGTAATAACGTCGATATCGTGGCCGCGACGGACATGGACACCGCCTGGCACTTTAAGGAGACCAAAAAGAGCGGCCTGATGGGCACCGGCGGCATCGGCTTTACCATCGGCAGCAGCAAAAGTACCCACGATCTGCGTGAGCAAGGCACCACCCAGAGCCAGAGCATTAGCACCGTGGGATCTACAGGCGGAAACGTCAGCGTGAATGCCGGGGGAATGGCGCACATCGGCGGCGCCGATCTGGTCGCAGGCAAGGATCTGTCGGTCACTGGCGATAGCGTTCTCATTGAGCCGGGGCACGACAAGCGTACCCGCGATGAGAAATTTGAGCAGAAGAGCACCGGACTGACCGTGGCGCTTTCCGGGGCGGTGGGCGACGCGGTGAACAGCGCGGTGACCACTGCGCAAGCGACGAAAAATGAAAGCGACGGCAGGCTGGCCGCGTTACAGGCTACCAAAACGGCGCTGGCCGGTGGGCAGGCGTACCTGAACTCTCAGAAAGCAGGGGCAGAGAAAGATCCTGATGACGGTATTCGGGTAAGCGTCTCCCTAACGACACAAAAATCGAAATCAGAGCAGCACGCCGAGTCGGACGCAGTGAAAGGCTCGAGCCTCACGGCCGGGAATAACCTGAGTGTCACCGCGACCGGGAAAGGAAACGGTGCTGAAAGCGGCAATATCCTGATTGGCGGCAGCCAGCTCAAGGCGGGAGGAGATACTTCTCTGGCGGCGAGCAACGACATTGTGCTGAGCGGGGCGGCCAATACGCAGCTGACCACCGGCAAAAACAGCAGCAGCGGCGGAGGCATAGGCATCGGTTTCGGCGTGAACAGCGGTTCGGCGGGGCTCAGCGTCTTTGCCAACGTCAACGCCGCCAACGGTAAGGACAAAGGGAACGGCACCAGCTGGACGGAAACCACGCTCGACAGCGGCGGCACGGTGTCCCTCACCAGCGGCCGCGATGCCATCCTGAACGGCGCCCAGGTCAACGGCGATAAAGTCATCGCCGACATTGGCCGGGACCTGCTGATCGGCAGCCAGCAGGACTCGAATAACTACGACAGCAAGCAAACCAGTGTGGCCGCAGGCGGGAGCTACACCTTCGGAGGCGGGGGTGGTTCTGGCTATATCAGCCTTAGCCAGGACAAGATGAAGAGCACCTACGATTCGGTGCTGGAACAAAGCGGTATTTTTGCCGGCAACGGCGGCTTTGACATTACCGTGGGCAACCACACTCAGTTGAATGGGGCAGCGATCGCCAGCCGGGCTGAAGCGGATAAAAACAGTCTCGATACCGGGACGCTGGGCTTCGCTGATATCGGCAACAAAGCCGACTATAAGGTCAGCCACAGCGGCATCAGCCTGTCCGGTGGCACGAATATATCTGCCGGATCAATGCTGGCCGCTAACGGCCTAGGGAACGTCGGCACGCTGCTGGCCGGGATGAACGGTCAAGGCCACGCCGAAGGTACCACGCAATCCGCTGTGGCGGATGGTAATATCACAATTCGTGACAGGGCGAATCAGCAGCAGGACGTTGCGACGCTGAGCCGCGACACCGTGCATGCCAACGGCAGTATCGGGCAGATCTTTAACAAAGAGGAAGAGCAAAAACGCCTGCAGACGGCGCAGCTTATCTCGGAAATCGGGAACCAGGCGGCGGATATAGCGCGGACGCAGGGTGAGATTGCGGGCCTGAAGGCGAAAAAAGACCCGGCGGCACTGGAGGCGGCGAGAGCGGAACTGATTGCCAAAGGGAATAAAAAGCCCACGGCCGAACAGATAGCGGATAAAGCCTACAACACCGCGATGGCGCCTTACGGCACCGGGAGCGCTATTCAGCAGGGTATCCAGGCGGCGACGGCGGCGGTTCAGGGGCTGGCGGGTGGCGACCTGTCGAAGGCGATAGCCGGCGGCGCGGCGCCGTATCTGGCGGAAATAATCCATAAAAAGACCACTGACCCGATAACGGGCGAGGTGAACACCGAAGCAAACCTGATGGCCCATGCGGTGCTGGGCGCCGTGGTGGCGAAGATACAGGGTAATAATGCGCTGTCAGGCGCGGCGGGGGCGACCACCGCAGAGTTTATCGCGCAGCAGATGTACCCGGGGATAAAGCGGGATGACCTGAGCGAAGAGCAGAAGCAGAACATCAGCGCGCTGAGCACGCTGGCGGGGGGGCTGGTAGGGGGCCTGACTGGCAACAGCACGGCGGACGTGGTGGCAGGTGCGCAGGCCGGGAAGAATGCGGTTGAGAATAATGCGCTGGGTGATGGCTGGAACAATATCCTGCCAGCCGGCGCAATAGATTATGGTCAGTCAGTGACTTCCTATGTGAAGTACGCGCAGGACAATAATCTGCCCCCTGAACAGGTACAGGCGGGGCTGGTGCAGATGGTGAAAGGTGACCTGCCGGAAAGTGCTGATATCATTAAAGCTATTCTGAGCAATAACCCCGGCTCAGACACTGTAATGGCTGTACTTGATGCTAAAGACGCAAAGGATTACGCGCTGGCGTTGCTGACCTCGCTTCCGGCAGAGAAAGTGTTATCGCTGCTGGGCAAAGGCCTTAAGGTTATTGATAACAAAATTCTGATCAGAGCGGCGGAGAAAATATCTACGGCGAAGCCGGGAAAACAATTTATTTCGCCAAGAGATCTGAATGAGCAGGTATTGTGGAATCAGGTGAAAGAAAATCCGTCTAATGGAAAGAAATTTTCTGACATGGGTATGAATTTTAATACAGACCTTCGTTTTCCTTATTCCGCAGGGTTTGAAAAAATGACGGCCTCACATAAGCTACCAAATGGATCTAATATTGAAATTCATTACCAGTATAATTCCATTACTGGGAAGGCCTATGATATGAAAATTGTTACGCCTCAGCGGGTTACGGCTGATCCATCTGATGTAATTGATTCAATTAAAGGAAAAGTCAAATGAAGATTAAAGATGAATGGGGAAATGCTGTTGACATTTTTGGCGTATATTGGGTTTTTTCTATTGATAAAACCTGTACGGAAACAATGTTACTTGGGATGCCAAGGGGGAATGGTGGATTAGGCACTTACAGGATTACAGGTAAACTTGTAGATAATGTTGAAATTATAGATCCAAGCATTCCTGAAGGTTTTGTTTATTATCGTTCAGGTATTTATCACAAGGCATTAATTGAAGAGGGTTTATTAGATGGCCTTCGGGAATACGACGAAATTGCTTATAACCGATTTCTTGAAATCCTGAAAGCAGAAGGTCATATAAAACCGGATTTTTATTGACCATTAAAAATCTCGGCCATTGTACCAGGATTTTACTGTCAATCTTGGACCACCTCCTGGGGAGATAGTGATTGATCCCGTAAGGTTATAGCCTGAAGAATGCCCATGTCGGAATATCTCTATTTACTTACTACAAGTGTTGGCGTGGTGGGTTTTGCTGAATTACAGGCGTGAGCCTCAGCTACGGCAGCCAGTCGTCATTCTCCGAGTGCAAACTTCAGCAGCAGACAGCCTCAAGCGGCAAGCATGAACGTCAGCCGGGACAAAATGCACAGTAACTACGACTCGGTGAAAGAGCAGACCGGGCTGTTTGCGGGCAAGGGCGGGTTTGACGTGACGGTGGGGGAGCACACCCAGCTTAACGGGGCGGTGATTGGCTCCACGGCATCGGCAGACAACAACCGTCTGGATACCGGCACGCAGGGGTGGGGGGATATCCACAACCAGGCCGATTACAAGGTGGAACACCAGAGCGCAGGGTTCAGCACCGGCGGTAACATTGGTGGCCAGTTCGTGGGGAACCTGGCGAACACGCTGCTGACCGGGGTCAACAAAGAGGGGCACGACAGCTCCACGACCCGGTCGGCGGTGTCGGCGGGCACCATCACGGTACGTGATACAGACAAGCAGCAGCAGGATGTGGCTAATCTCAGCCGCGATGCGGAGCACGCGAACCAGACGCTGAGTCCTGTCTTCGACAAAGAGAAAGAGCAGAAGCGGCTGCAGGCAGCGCAGCTTATCTCGGAGATTGGGAACCAGGCGGCGGATATCGCGCGGACGCAGGGTGAGATTGCGGGCCTGAAGGCGAAAAAAGACCTGGCGGCACTGGAGGCGGCGAGAGCGGAACTGATTGCCAAAGGGAATAAAGAGCCAACAGCCAAACAGATAGCCGATAAAGCCTACCACACGGCAATGGCCCCTTACGGCACCGGGAGCGCCATACAGCAGGGCATCCAGGCGGCAACGGCGGCGGTGCAGGGGCTGGCGGGTGGAGACCTGTCGAAGGCGATAGCCGGCGGCGCGGCGCCGTATCTGGCAGAAATTATCCACAAAAAGACCACTGACCCGATAACGGGCGAAGTAAACACAGAAGCGAACCTGATGGCCCATGCGGTGCTGGGCGCAGTGGTGGCGAAGATACAGGGCAATAATGCGCTGTCAGGCGCAGCGGGTGCGACCACTGCGGAATTCATCGCGCAGCAGATGTACCCGGGGATAAAGCGGGATGACCTGAGCGAAGAGCAGAAGCAGAACATCAGCGCGCTGAGCACGCTGGCGGCAGGGCTGGCGGGTGGCCTGGCAGGAACAGCCCGGCGGAGGTGGTAGCGGCTCCTGGGTGGTAAGAACCAGGCAACCGGGCATCACCCGCACCCTGAGCCAGTTGCCCTTCGTGTGAAGGTATGGTGGGTTTTACTGGAGCACAGGCGTGAGCCTCCGCTATGGCAGCCCGTTACAGGCCGGGCACGATACGACGCTGAGTGCCTCGCGTGATGTTCTGCTGTCTTCGGCGTCGAACACCGAAACGGTCAGTGGCAGCAACAGCAGCCAGGGCGGTAGCGTGGGCGTTGGGACAGGCGTTGGCTCTGGTGGATAGGGTATCAATGTATCGGCCAGCGTGAACGCCAGGAAAGGCAAAGAGAACGGCAGCACGGTCGCGCACAGCGAAACCACGGTGGAAAGCGGGAACCGCGTGACCCTGACCAGCGGGCTGGACACTAGCTGCAGGGCGCTCTGGCTGCGCAGCTTTCTGGCGGCAATGCGGCGGCAGGCACGGCGGCGCATTCAGCGGCGAACTGGCGGCGAGGCATATCGCCGCCGAGATGTTCCCCGGTAAAGATCCGGGTAATTTAACCCAGGACCAGAAACAGCTGGTTAGCCTGCTCGGCACCATGGCGGCAGGGATCGCCGGCGGCGTGGTGGGGAATAGCACCGCAGCGGCGACCACGGGCGCACAGGCCGGGAAAAATGCGGTTGAGAATAACTTCCTTGGAGGCACTTCAACCGATAGACTTGACAAAGCTATTGAGAAAATAAAGAACGGAGATAAGACATTAGCTACAGCGAGTGAGCTGATTAAGCTTGAAAATGCAGATAAAATTAGTGATGAACTGGTAGATAAATTTACCCGAGATCCTTCACAAATGAGTAGTACCGAACGGGCTGAATTAGCCGCTTATGTGCGTTTTTATGCCAGTGAAATGGAGAAAGAATACGGCTCAGCGGTTGCACAGGAACTTGTTAAAAGCCTTCTGTCCGGACAAAAGTATCAAAAACGAGACCCTGATTCAGAAGCTATGTCTAAAGCTCAGACGATAATGAATACTTGGGGTTACCACAAATCGAATGCCAGTATCGGTGATGCTCCTGTTATGCTCGGAGGCAGTGTGCTGGGGCTTACTATAAAAGGAATGGCGGCTAACGCGACAATTGGTGTGGGAGTCAACTCTGCCGTCCAGCTTAGCGGAAACGACCCATATAGCTATGTTGATGCCATTATGGCTGGGCTGACTGCAGTAGCGACAAATGGGAAAGGCACCATAGTGTCAATTCCAATTAATATGGCTGGGGCGGCTATTGGGAGCAGTATTAAAGGTGAAGATCCGACTAATTCAGTAATAAGCGCTGGTTTGGCTAGTGGCATGGGGAGCCTTGGGTCGAAAGCTGTTGACAAGTTATCCCCAATCGCCGACCAAACGAAAAAAGATATTATTGGTGCAATTACTGGCTCTACTGCTTCTGAACTTACAGGGAAGGTTGCAAAAGATGAGTTAGATAAGATGGATAAAAAATAATGAAGCGTTTCAGTAAGGTTGGTATGTCTTGGTTTTTTTTCTTAGTGGCTTATTGTGCAGTTTTAATCTCTGCTGTACTTTTTATTTGCCAACTTGCTATGTCAATGATTTCATACATCAATAATGACGTATTTATTTTTTCATGGAGAGAGTCATTATATATTGCCTTGAGAAAAGGAAGTGTTGCGGGAGCTACTTTAGGTGCAGGATTGTGGTTAAAAGATAAGTTGTATGACCTCCGTAAAAGATCATAGTGGTTTAACATTCGAGTAACTCCATACATGATAGTAAGATGGCATCTCTGTTTGGCCCTAATGAAAACCCGGCGCGGCCGGGTTTCTTTTAAGCGTCAATCTATCTGAGGTATCGCGCTAGGCTTGCCTTCTTTGTTTACGGCGATATAGATAAATATTGACGCTGATAAATAATATTTTCCAGGCAGCAACTTAAGGCGTGTGGCCCGCTAGCCGCGGCTGCCTGAGGTATGAGTTCGGCAGTGATGGGCGACAGCCTGGCGATGGCGTTTTACGGCAAAAAAGCCGAAGCGCTGGAGGGCAAAGAGAGGGACTTCATCAGCAACCTTGCTACCGCTATAGGCGCAGTGGCAGGCGGTAGCGTGGGTGGCGATACGTTCTCAGCCGCTAGCGGTGCAAATGCTGCCCGGGTTGAGATTGAGAATAACTCACTGAGCGGTGACAAGACTCGTGAATCTGTTAAGAAAAGTGCAAAAGTCTGGAAAGATCTCGTCAGAGATAAACTAGGTGAAGGCCCGTTGTCAGCAATGGTTAACAGTGTGATTAATGCAGCTGCAGATACTGGTGACACAGCATTGGCGACTACTGACTATGGTCCTGATGCTGCTATGGCGCTTACAGCCTGTGCTGTGAGGGACAACTACTGTGATAAAGCTCTAAGCGATCAGCGAAGAAAATTGATAACCTTGCATCTCAATTTAATAATCCGGCCATACATCCAAAAGATTTTCAGTTAAACATTAATGGGAAAACGATGGTTACGGATCCAGAGCTAAGTTTAGGTGCGCCTGTATTTAAGGGGGCCACTGATGCTGATGTCATGACTTACTTTAAACAGCTTACAGGATCAGAAAATATGCCTTCGGTTAAGGTTGTTCCCGGAAAAGGTAATCTGTACTCAGTAAAAATTACAGAAGGACCTTCTGCTGGTAGTACTGTAACATTGAGAGATTTTTCAACATCAGCGCAACAGACAGGTGCTAAATGGACTATAGATTTGATGACCCCATCGATAAATGGCAGAAGAAGGGTGGAGGTTAAATTTAAATAATGAAAGATATTAATGAAATATGTTCATTGGTTATTAAAAGTTCTTATGGCCTGTCAATGGGAACTATATGGCAGCATATCAGTGTTGAATGTGCTGAGATTTCTGATAATTACGCCTTCAGAAAGAAAGTGTTTTTTTGTATATTGACCAGACTATTAACTGAGAAAAAAATAAAATTAGCGGTGAATGGTGTTTTTTTATCGGGCTCTGTTGAGCAACAAGTATTGATGATACAAGCAGCTTGGCCACCATACCCATGCGAAGAGGAAGATGATGATTTAGATGAGTATGGTATGTGGTTTTTGGTTAAAGCTCCTGCCGGAGTGGTATGGTTATCATCCGATGGTAAAGAGTTATGGACCTAAAATAATGTCTATCCCGCCCACAGCTGGCGGGATTTTTTTTGCCTGTCAGATTACCTACGGAGTTATTGCAATCATTGCCTCGGCAGCTAGTCGTCAATCTCCGAGCGCAAACTTGAACAGCAGACAGCCTCTGTAGCATAGTGATAAAAAAACCGGCATTGCCGTGTTTCTCTTAAGCGCTAGTCCGTCTGAGGTATCGTGCGAGGCTGCCTTCTTTATCCATGGCAACATAGATAAATATCGCCTCGGTGGCTTTATTGCGCTGGCCGATCGGCCCGGAAAAAGCCAACACCTTCTGAGATTGAACGTTTTTTTGATAGGGGGCGTGGTTATGTTCATCAAACTTGAACTTGTCCTAATAGTCTCGGTGATGACCTCATACGCGGTGGTGGTATGGGCGGTGGCACCGCAGGCGGTGCGGCAGATGCGGGCCTTGGGGTTATTATTGGTGAAATGCTTGGTGGTGGTGACAATAAGCAAAGCCAACCAAATGTAGGCAAGGACCTGTCGGATGATGACAAAGCCGAATACGGTGGCGCGGGTTCAGGAACGCCAGGTGGCTGGGGGCCAGAAGATGAGGGGAATGCGCGGAGCCAGCAATCAGCTGAAATAGCGAAGAAAGATGTTGAGAAGTTGGGATATGATACCAAAAAAGTATCCCATATATTTGCAGATAAGCATCAAGTCAGTAGCCTTATAAAAGAGTTTGGTTCTCAGGAAGCAGCTTTAAAAGAAATGCATAATGCAGCTCAACCTTTGGCTAGAAATTCGGGTTCTTATCAAACAGGGAGTTGGGTAACAGTACGTGTTGGTAACAGCAATGTAAGTGTCAAGGACATTGCTGTTAATGGTGAATTCAGAATATCAACAGCGCCTTTGAGGCCGTTCTAATGCAGTTATTGGATGAAGAATATTTCGCGTTGACCTTTGCACTCGGTGAAGAATTGGTTTTTCAATTGGATAGTGCTGAGGTTTTAGAAAGGAATAGAACGGGTGTTGGATTTTTTACCACGGTACAGCTCAACCAGCCTTTCTCTAAAATAAATAAAGAAAAACGCTATTGGGAACGTAATTTTGAGCATAAAAAACTACCATATGGTGGTTGTTTTATGGTTAGTCTGGTTACATCAAATCAGTTGGAAATTGAAGCAGTTGCATTTGAAGGCTCCTGGCCAGAACCTTATGAAAGAGATGAATTTATTGGTTAGATGATAATCCCAACTTCATGCGGTTGGGATATTCACGTTAAGTCTTAGTTCTTACCCCGCTTCAGGCAATCATAGCGGGGCGATTCCCGCCTGATAACCGGGATATCGCCGGTGTCGTTCAACGCCCCAGGGAAGCTTTTTATCCACTGCTGCATCTTCTTCTTGTTGAAATGTGTGACGCTTAACCCCTCAGCACAGCCCCAAAGTTCGCGGCTGTTCTGGGCGGTTATCACAATGCAGTCCGGCATTACCCGGATTTTTATCGGCATCCCCGGCGTAAACCCGGCCAGTGAAATCCACGCACCCTGAAGCGGCAGATAGTCGTACCGCACCCGGTCGTAAAACTCAATGCGGGAAGGTGGGGCCGCTGGCAAGCACTTATCTGGTTTATTGCGTAACGAATCGCAGTATTTAGCCTAACCCTAAGTACTGGCTCCTCTGCAGTCAGTAGCATGCAACTTAACGTTACGCGCGACATAGAGCCAGTTTCCCTTCTGCGTGAAAGCGTGGTGGGTTTCGCTGGATCATAGGCATTAGCCTCAGCTACGGTAGCCTGTCGTCAACCTCTGAGTGTAAAATTGGGCATTAGACTGTCTCAGGCAGTAAGCTGAACGCGGGCGTGATATCCATATCAAATCCACTGGCGGAGATAGTTACAGGCACTCCTGATGCTGATGGTGTATCAATGGGTTATATTTCTGTAAAAGATCCTGCGACAGGACAGTGGATACCAAAAAAGGCTGTAACGACCTTCTTCCTTGAGCAATGGTCAAAACGTCAAGCCGCTCAGGAAATTGAAAGGGCGTTTAAAAACTCGTCGCCATACTCTTTTAACGCAGATAAATGGCAAGGTATCTCTTCTTCTGGCATTAAGATAGAAGGTTACTATGGGAAACCAGATGGAACCGGAGCAACCGCTTGGCCTGTTTACGCTAAAGGGAAGTAGAATGTACAGTAAAAAGCTATATTTAAGATGGAGTGACTTCCATAATCATTTTGTTCCTACTGCACTGGAGGATGATGAAAACATTAGGCATACACCGAGACAAGGATACGGAGTATGTGCAATTGCAGGATGGCTATCCTCAGATCTATCTTGGGGGGTAAATTCACTAGATATATGGGTAAAAAATCTAACTGATCTTGCTTCAGGTAAAGAAAATGATGGTAATTTTGGGATAGGGAATGCCTATTGTGTAATGGTTACTCAAGATAAGGTATTTATTGGATGTGAATATTCTGAACACCTACAGATTCTTTTAACGATTGAACAAACATTATACATGCTGGAACAGTATCGTGCTTTTTTAGAAGGTATTTATACCAAAGAATATCCTCCGGAACCGATAGATGTAGAATATCTATCCGAAGGTAAGTATGCAGTCTTACAATATGAATCTTTAGAAGGTGCTTATTGTTTACCATATTAGCCTCGTTATCCCGAAAACCATCGCTGGGTGGACATGAACTGCTCTAGGATCTCGGGGGCGACGTTAGATTCCTCGTCGGTATTGATGTTGTGAACCCAAGTGACACGATCAATCAAGATACATTTTTGGGACACCATCATAATTGAGAAAAATATCAAATCTATAAACCAAGGGAATGTTTGCTGGGGACTTCCAGGAGTCAGTTGAAGGGGGATAATATTCTGGAGATTCCTTCTTAAGCTAAACCTATATCTCAATGAGTACTTAGTTCAGCTAAAAAAGCTAATGTAATGACCCGTAATACTAACGGGGAAGTATATAAATGAATAAGAATGTTTTTACTATAAATCATGGTTTAGAGCAAAGAAAAAACCAATCGACTTATGGGATGAAAAGAAAGCCCTCAAAAAACACAAGGTAGGTGAGCCTTACACTGTGCTGATTGGTTCTGATACGAATCCATCATGTTTTATTAATGTAACGCAGAATGCTGGATGGGTCAGTGTGAGCTTTCTGGATAAAGAGCTCAGAGAGTATCTTTTGTATAGCTTCAACATATTGAATGATAATGATATTTTCTTATCAACCCTGTCTGATTTACATGGCGGTAGTGCCTGGACGTCGCTGGATAAAAATAGGAACATGTCAAGAAAGTGAGTAAGTTACAAAAAATATTAAATGATATAGATTTTGATGACCAGGGTTCGATGATTGAACTGTTTTTTGAAATTAGTGTCTCTCACTTCACTCATTATTTGTCTGGAGATGAGTATCTTGCGGAAGAAATAGTCAGCTTTGCTGATGTAGGAGACGATCCTGTGAAAGTAAGGCAGTTCATAAATATAGAAAAGAAGTTTTTAGCTTTATACTCTAATTTGTATGAGGAATCTTGTGGTCATGTTTCTTTAATATCAGATGGTGTTGTTCATGAAGAGGTTGAATTTCCAATTTATTCTATGGCAATATCATCAGCCATGAGAGAAAATCCTCTGTGTAATTTTTATTTTCATGACATAGGTTTATATGCCATGGTCGGTTATGATTTAACTCATTCACTTTATTTATTTAAAAGTGAATTTACGCATCTCACTTCAATAAAATCCATGATAAAAAAGTCAGGATTACATATTCTTTAATGGCGATGGTGCGATATCGTTCGTAAATTTTTTTCAGGGTTAATTTTTATATAAATAATAAGCGATGCTCTTCTTTTTTATCTGTATATATCTATGAGTTTTAATTATAGTGTTCATTTATAGATGATTTTTAAGTTTCCTTGTTATATTGATAATGCTCTGAATAATGGAGTTGCTAGGTTTCTCTTAAGTGAAAATCTATCTGAGGTATGGCACGAGCTCTGTATTCTTTGCTCACGGGTACGTAGATAAAAATGGCCTTAGTGGTTTTTTGCAGTTCTGCAAATTATGTCGAATTTTGGTGTAAAAAAATAACAGAACTTTATCCTGAAAGGAGGTTAATTCCTTTTGCTAATTGGCGATACTCAGGTGATATCGTTTGTTTTGATGGTGCGGATACATCTGGAGAACCAACAGTTTATTATGTTCACGCATTTGCCTCAGTTGGCTGGGAAGGCAGAGGATACGCAGATACGTTTGATGAATGGTTGAAAGTGGCTTATTATGAGTCTGCCCTTTATAAAGATGAAGGCAGAGGGCAAGGAGTAATTATTTAATGCTCAAGTTTTATCGCGAGAGTAGAATAGACAAAAAACGAATGAATAAGATTATAAAAAAATGACAAAATCACAATGGAAATTCAGCGATTTGCCAAATACGGCTGTTATTGTTAATAGAAAAATTGTTTATGAGAAAGAGTGGATCGCATATGTATCGCATGATAACGATGATGGAGCATGGCAGTTTCATACTAACCAACCAGGAGTTGCGTTCGAAAAAGATGCTATTTTAGTCAGCCTGAAGGCTATTGTCTGTCTTGACCCAACAATTACTCTCCTTGCAGACCTTCCACTCGGATGGCATGCATGGCGTCATTCTAAAAATGAACCCTGGATAAAGGAAATGATAGCTAAATGATATTTATCACTGACTTATTGTGTAATCAAATAATATAATGAAGTGTCTTCAGTGAATAATGCTGTGGGAAGTAATCTTGCATTACAGATGACAATTATGGTGGTTTTACGCTATGTGCAGCCGGGTAATAAAAAATGAAACAAATTGAACGAGTAAAAGAGTGGCTTAAAAACAGGTGTTCAATTTACTTTTTCTTACCCAATGGCTCTTATGGACGTCCATTCGATAACCAATATTATGTTGACGAAATTAAAGAACTTGAAGACGGGTTTATCATCCAGTTTACGGATGGTTTAGCACTCAGATTCAAAGGTGAGGTGACGGTATTTGAGGTTGAAGATAAATTAATTCTTGAGGATTTTATAACATGCGAATTGGAGTGTGGGGGGGTAATCCAGTCCAGATTCGGTTATGGTCATGTCTCGCTTTGCTAGGTAAGATTTTCACTCTCTGGCTTATGATGTATTACAAGGTTATATAAGAGATATTCCTGGTGGACGAGTTGGAAAACTATCTCCTGGCAGGGCCGTAATTGTGTATAAAAGCAGTGCAGATGGAATACTACTAACGAAAATTCAATTAGTTAGGAACGGAATTAAATTTATACCCGATGGGTAATCTATATGATTGAGAAATTGATGAGGATTGACGGTGGTTTTACACTAAAAAAAGCCGGTTAGAGAACATCAGATATGCATCGGGGGCGCTTGAGATAATTTTTACACTGGAAGGAGCGAGTAAGATTAAAGTTGAGTTTGATTGGATTCACTCATTCAGGCTTCCTGATGAAAGTGACCTATTAAAAATGCAGGTAGAGCATAATGGGGAAATGTTGACGGGTATTTATACCGTAAATGCATCCATGTATTTAAAATGGTTTACAGAACAAAGTGTTGGTGTACATGAGGGTGAGTCAATAACTCACTGCTTAATTGTGACCTCAGGGGATGTTATTGATATTTTGTCCTCTGTCAGTCCTTTGATATCAGATTGTGAGTGAAGCGGGCCCCGGTCAAGTTGTTTTGATTTTTAGCAGACACTCAGCCAGGACGCGGGTCTATTTACAATGGCGCTTCTCGAGTCTGCCCGTTATAAAGCTGAGAAGGCTGAGGTCCATGAATAACTATTCCTGAATAAATTGATATGGGACCGATTCAGTAAGCCAGACGCCATTGTCCGCCTGAAAAAATGTAAAGCCTAGTGCATGCATGCTCAAGGATTTCACTTGAAGAACCACAGGTCTACCATGGCGTTGTCCCACCTGAATTGCAGTTTCTTCATCAGGGGAAAGATGTACATACTGGCGTGACATGGGGGCTAACCCATGTTCTCGTATCTCTGGCATAAAGCGTGTCGCCGTACCATGGTATAACAGGGATGGCGGTATTTTTTCTTTATAATTGATATTTACCTGTGGGGTAGAATGTCCCTGGGCGGCCCGAATGCACAGTCCATTATCTGAAATTGTAAAGCGTTTTTTTTCACTGGTATCTACAATATTTTGAATGATTTCATGATCCAGAAAGAAACCTTCTTTGGCTGAACAAGAAATAATATCGTCTATAGCAGCCCAACCTTCGGTATTCAGCGTTAAGCCAACTGACTCGGGTTTATGACGCAATATATAACTTAAAAATTTACTGATATCTGTGTTTTTAGCGCTCATTATTTTTCTCTTCAACCACCTTCTCTGGTGGAATGTTTGCAGTTCTTCAGAACAAGAATCGTTCCTAAGTTCAACCTCGAGTGATGATGCCTGACTGAGGAATAATAGGGAATAAAAAACCCGGCATTGCCGGGCTTCTCTTAAGCATTAATCTATCTGAGGTATCGCGCGAGGCTTGCCTTCTTTGTCCACGGCGACATAGATAAATATCGCCTCGGTGGCTTTGTAGCGCTGGCCGATAGGCTCGGAAGAGACCTTTTTCACCCAGACTTCCACATTGATGGTGATGGACGTTGTCCCGCGCTTAACGCAGCGGGCGTAGCAGCACACCACGTCGCCTACCGCCACCGGCTTCAGGAAGGTCATGCCGTCCACGCGCACGGTCACGACGCGGCCATGGGCGATTTCTTTGGCCTGAATGGCGCCGCCCATGTCCATCTGCGACATCAGCCAGCCGCCAAAAATATCGCCGTTGGCGTTGGTGTCCGCTGGCATAGCCAGGGTGCGCAGCACTAATTCACCTTGCGGTAATTCGTTCGGCATTACTGCTCTTCCTTTGGCATATGACGGTAGATGTAGACGCCGCTCAGCAGGGTAAAGACCAGCGTGATGGCGGTCAGCCCGAAGACTTTAAAGTTAATCCAGATGCTTTCCGGTAGCCAGAACGCCACGTAAATATTCAATAAACCACAGGCGATAAAGAACAGCGCCCAGGCGATATTCAGGCGGAACCACACTTCGGTTGGCAAGGTGATTTCTTTACCCAGCATGCTTTGAATCAGCAGCTTGTTCATGCCGAACTGCATCACCAGCAGCGCCGCGGCGAACAGGCCGTAAATCAGCGTGACTTTCCACTTAATGAATTCGGCATTGTGGAAGTAAATCGTCAGCCCGCCAAACACGGCAACCATCACGAAGGTCACCAGCGTGGTTTTTTCCAGCTTGCGGTATTTAACCCAGCTGTAAACCAGCGCGAGGGCGGTGGCGATGATCAGCGCCCAGGTGCCGACAAAAATGTCGTACATCTTGTAGAAGGCAAAGAAGACAATCAGGGGCAGGAAGTCGAGAAACTGCTTCATAATCTGTTCCGTAAAGAGGTGACTCCTGACTATAACGCGCGGTCAGGAGTCGGGGAAGGTTATTGACGTATCAACATGTACAGGCGGAATAAGTAGATAAGCAGCACGGCAGAAATCAGGTTGCTTATGGTATTCGCAATCACGGCTCCTGCTTCCGGCGATAGCGCGGCAAAGCTTGAGGCCAGCAGTAGTAACGCCGTTTTGGCCGCCAGCCAGGCGACGACCGCAGGGGCGACAAGGCGCATGTTCGCCCACACCAGGCGCAGGCTGCTGCGCATAGAGCGGAAAATCCCGATTTTATCCTGCACCAGCATCACCGGGGCAAGCGACAGCAGGATAGCCAGCAGCACGCCAGGCACAACCACAAGCATGATGCCGATTTGCACCAACAATGTGGTCAGGAAGATCAGAATGAACATTTTTGGCAGCACCGGCGCGGAGGCACCAATCGCCCGCAGGGCGCTAACGCGCTGACCTGCAGAAACGATTTGCATCAGCACCATCATGCTAGCCGCCAGAATGGCGTTGCCAATCAGGCCCGAAAACGTGGAAGCCGCAGACGCTTTCAGTAACACTTGCTGTTGTTCCAGCGACATATTCTGCACTAAATCAAACAGCCCGACGCTGCCCGCCAGGTTATCTCCCTCACTCAGAATCGCCATTTGTTCTTCGCTGGGCGAGAACGCACGGCCAATAATCACAGAAATTAAGGCGCAAAGTAACGCAATCAGCAATATAGTAACAAACTGATTACGCAAAAAATTCCCCGTGTCACGGTATACGGAACCTGCCGTGATAGACATGCACTCTCCTTGATGTTGCTAGCGGTTATCAATCTGGGGGTAATTGTACCCTGGATGAGCCTGCCGTGGCACCACAAACACTTTCTATAAGCGGTTGAATAGCGTCAGTTCCGTGCAGTGGCACCAGGCCATAGTGGGCGCGCGCCCGGCTGCAGGCATCGTTGGTGATGCCGTCTTCCCCGGACATAGCAAACTCCCTACACGGGGAAGGGCGATTCTCATAAATGCTACAGCTGACCCGCTGGCCAGGCTCACCCTCCAGCGCAACGCAGCGGCTATTACGCTGGTTTGTGCCGCTCATGCAGCGCAGAAAAGGGGTAACCGGTTCGGTTAAGTGCGAAGGAACCAGGCCGCCGGCGTCGTCGGCTTCAGCCCAGTAGAAAGAGACACGAAAGTAAGCACAACAGGCACCACAAGTCATACAAGGGTTATCGCTCATCTTGCACCTGCCACTTCTGATTTCACATTCCAACGGTTGAGAAGAACATCCAAATTAGCCGGGACAGGGCCTTTTGCAAGCGGCGGATGGGGAAGAATTTTCAGGATGTGATTATTCACAAATTTGATCTGGTTTCGGTTTGTTGTTTTTCACAGCGCCACCAAAAATTAATCCAGATCATTGAATGTTAAATTAGAGGGCAAAGTGTGATCGGTGTTAGATCACTTTGTACTTCTTTCTGAGTATATTCAGCCCGCAGTTAAAAACCATAACAAGGGAAGGGCTATGAAAAAACTCACTCTGGCATTACTGGCGATGGGGTGTCTGTCCGGTGCGGCGTCGGCGCATCAGGCGGGTGAATTCTTTATGCGCGCGGGTACCGCGACGGTTCGACCCACCGCGGGTTCGGATGACGTGCTCAAAATGGGTGGCTTTAAAGTTGATAACAATACGCAACTGGGGCTGACCTTCGACTACATGGTCACCGATAACATCGGGATTGAGCTGCTGGCGGCCACGCCGTTCCGTCACAAAGTAGGGCTTGGGCCAACCGGTGACCTGGCAACCGTGCATCAATTACCGCCCACGCTGATGGCGCAGTGGTACTTTGGCGATGCGGGCAGCAAAGTGCGGCCATATGTTGGCGTCGGGGTGAACTACACCACCTTCTTTGACGCAAGTTTCAATGACACCGGCAAAAGCGCGGGCCTGAGCGATCTGAAAGTGAAAGATTCCTGGGGCGCGGCGGGTCAGGTCGGGCTGGACTATCTGGTTAACGACGACTGGCTGCTGAACATGTCCGTCTGGTATATGGACATCGACACCACGGTGAAATTTAAATCCGGGGAAGACCAGCAGAGTATTAAGACGCGTATCGATCCGTGGGTGTTTATGTTCTCCGCAGGTTACCGCTTCTAATATGAAGGGAAAACTGGCCTTTACGGCCAGTTTTCTTGCGTGACTTAAAGAACGTCAGTTATCAAGGAAGTTAACAATGGCATCATTAAACTCTTTAGGCGCCTGAATAAAGGCAAAGTGGCTGCTGTTTGGCAGAATGAGCAGACCAGCCCCCGGAATGGTTTTGGCAATATATTCAAGGTGCTCACGGGCAATCGCTTCGTCATGGTCTCCGTCAACTATCAGGACCGGCGTGTTAATTTTCTGCAGGTCAGCATCACTCCAGTTTGGCTGTGAGGCCCACATGTGGCTTATCTGCTCGACGAAAGCGTCATACTCTGTTGGTGTTTTAGACAATTTTTTATATTCATCTCCCGCCCGTTTGATATAAGCCCCGAAGACAGGATCGTTCTCAACGCCAGGCTTTACACCGCTGGTTTTGGTGTTAGGCGCGAAGGAGAAGACTTTGTTGACGCGGTCCGGATGGCGTATTGCCATGTCAATGCCGATGATCCCGCCGTCGCTCCAGCCGACGATATCCGCTTTTTTCAACTTTAAATGATCCATCAGCGCAACGATGTCATCGGTCATTAAATCGTAGCCGTATTCCTGACTGTTGCGGGTACTGCGTCCGTGTCCCCGGCTGTCGACGATAATAACCTGGTGGTTCCTTGCTAATACGGGGATTTGTTTCCCCCAATAGTCAGAGTTAGCGAGGCCGCCGTGAACAAAAATAACCGGTGAGCCATGGCCAAGGATTCCGTAATAGAGCTTAATGCCATTGACCTCGGCATAGCCCGATTTTATGCCGGCGACAGGCGCAGGTGTCTCAGGTAAGTGCTGCCAGCGCGATTCCCAGCTGATGTGATTTGGTGTTTGTGACGCCTGAACATCTGGCAAGAGGCCACCAGTGAAGGAGAGCAGTCCAGCGAGTAATACGCTTGTTTTCTTCATCTTTTCTACCATCTTAGGTTCTGAGTTGTGGGAGTGACTTCAGTTGCCCCGCGTCTGAGCGCGAATTGCATTTCCGAAGCGGTGAGAGAGTAGAGGTAAATTACTCCATAAATCTTCATCAAAAATTCACATTTTTGTGATTTGCAAAGGCGGGAAATGGCAAAAGGGCCCAGGGATACGCGAAGAGATATAGCGGAATGTTGATGAAACGAAGGGGAAAAGAATGAGGCCGGGTTTCCCCGGCCTTTTACCGATCAACCGCGCGTGGCGGCTTTCATGTTCTGCACGAACTGTTTCAGCTCGCTGAGCATCACCTCAGGCTGCGCCAGGTTCTTTTCGATGATTTTAACCACCGCGGAACCTGATATTGCGCCAGCCGCACCGGCGGCAATTGCATCGCGTACCTGAGACGGTTCGGAGATGCCGAAGCCTTGCAGAGGCGGCGCGGCCTGGTATTCACCCAGTTTCTCAATCAAATGGTGCAGCGGAAGCTGAGCGCGTGTTTCAGTGCCGGTGACACCAGCCCGGGACAGCAGGTAGGTGTAACCCCGGCCATGGGCCGAAATTTCGCGCAGCAGCGTTTCGTCGGCATTTGGCGGGCAGATGAAAATAGGCGCGACGTTGTGGCGCATTGCGGCGTGGCGGAATTCAGCGGACTCTTCCACCGGTACGTCTGCCACCAGTACGGAGTCCACGCCCACCTTGGCGCACAGGGCATAAAACTCGTCGATGCCGCGGTTAAACACCAGGTTGGCATACATCAGCAGGCCAATCGGGATCTCCGGGTACTTTTGGCGGATCGTCGCCAGCATTTCAAAGCACTGGGTTGGCGTCACGTCTGAGGCAAAAGCCCGCAGCGCCGCACCCTGAATGGTTGGCCCGTCCGCCAGCGGATCGGAGAACGGAATACCCAACTCGAGCGCATCCGCGCCGCCTTCAACCAGCGCATCGATAATTTTCAGCGAAAGCTCAGGGTTCGGGTCGCCCAGCGTCACAAAGGGAACGAATGCGCCTTCCTTGCGGGCCTGCAGCTGTTCAAACAGATGATGATAACGTTCCATTACATTTCCCCTCGTGCTTTCAGAATATCGTGGACGGTGAAGATGTCTTTGTCGCCGCGGCCAGAGAGGTTCACTACCAACAGCTGCTCTTTTTCAGGGTTCTCGCGCATCATTTTTAAGGCATGGGCGAGGGCGTGGGAGGACTCCAGGGCAGGAATAATCCCTTCGCTGCGGCACAGCGCCTTAAAGGCATCCAGCGCTTCGTCATCGGTAATGGAGACGTAATCGGCGCGGCCGGTGCTGTTCAGGTAGGCGTGCTGTGGCCCTACGGACGGGAAGTCCAGCCCGGCAGAAATAGAGTAAGACTCTTCAATTTGCCCTTCGTCGGTTTGCATCATCGGGGACTTCATGCCGAAGTAGATGCCCACGCGGCCGTGTTTCAACGGTGCGCCATGCTCACCTGTTTCGATGCCGTGCCCGGCGGGCTCAACGCCAATCAGGCCCACGCTGGTTTCGTCGATAAAGTCGGCAAACATGCCGATGGCGTTGGAGCCGCCACCCACGCAGGCGATCACCGCATCAGGCAGGCGACCTTCTTTCTCCAGAATCTGCGCTTTGGTTTCTTCGCCGATCATGCGCTGGAATTCACGCACAATGGTCGGGAACGGGTGTGGACCCGCGGCGGTGCCGAGCATGTAGTGCGCGGTTTCATAGCTTGCAGACCAGTCGCGCAGCGCCTCGTTACAGGCATCTTTCAGGGTGGATGAGCCGCTATGCACCGGAATGACTTCGGCCCCCATCAGGCGCATACGGAAGACGTTTGGCGACTGGCGCTCAACGTCTTTGGCACCCATATAAATGCGGCATTTCAGGCCGAGCAGGGCGCTGGCGAGGGCAGAGGCTACGCCGTGCTGACCCGCGCCGGTTTCGGCGATGATCTCAGTTTTGCCCATACGCTTGGCGAGCAGCGCCTGGCCCAGTACCTGGTTAGTTTTGTGCGCGCCACCGTGGAGCAGATCTTCACGCTTGAGGTACAGCGTGGTGTTGGTGCCTGCGGTCAGATTTTTGCATTTGGTCAGGGCCGTTGGGCGACCCGCGTAGTTTTTCAGCAGATCGGTAAACTCCGCCTGAAACTCAGCATCGCTTTGCGCTGCCACAAACGCCTCTTCGAGCTGGCGTAAAGCCGGCATCAGGATCTGCGGCACGTACATGCCGCCAAATTCACCAAAATAAGGGTTCAGTAAAGTCATGGTATCTCTTCCTTAGTAAGCCCGCAGAGTCTGAAAGACCGCAGCCAGCTTGTTAGCATCTTTTATTCCCGGCGTGCTTTCCACGCCAGAGTTGAAATCCAGTCCCGCGCAGCCGGCTTTGGCCGCTTCCACGCAGTTATCCGCTCCGAGGCCGCCCGCCAGAATCACGTTTTCCAGCTTTTGTCCGGCTAACAGTCGCCAGTCAAAACTTTGCCCGGTGCCGCCCTGGCCGTTATCGAGCACGTATTTATCGACGTGCTGCAGATTACGCTCCGGCAGCGAGTCAGCCACGCTCAACGCTTTCCAGATTTGCGTGTTCTCCGGCAGCAGCGCTCGCAGCTCGGTAATGTATGCCTGGGTCTCAGCGCCGTGAAGCTGAACTGCGCTCAGTGAGAACGTCTCTACTTTTGCCACAACTTCTGTTACCGGCGTATTTCTGAACACGCCAACGTAGCGAAGCGGGGCGGCGGCAATGACTGCGGCAGCTTTATCATCGGTGACAAAACGCGGTGAAGTCGGCACGAAAATCAGTCCACCATAAATGGCACCGGCTTCCTGAGCCGCGCGAGCATCTTCCCCCCGCGTCAGGCCGCAAACTTTGTTCTCCCCGAGCAGCACGCGGCGTACCGCAGCGTTCAGGTCATCCTCACTCATCAGCGCAGAGCCAATCAGGAACCCGTTGGCGTAGTGGCTAAGCTCGCGAACCTGGGCGTAATTATTAATGCCCGATTCGCTGATAACCGTCACGCCGTGGGTCAGGCGCGGCGCTAACTGACGAGTGCGGTCCAGATCGATAGACAGGTCGCGCAGATCGCGGTTGTTGATGCCGACCACTTTGGCGCCGAGCTCGATGGCACGCTCCAGCTCTTCTTCGTTACTCACCTCGGTCAGCACGCCCATGTTCAGGCTGTGGGCCACGGCGGCCAACTGGCGATACTGTTCATCGTCCAGCACAGAGAGCATCAGCAGGCAGGCATCCGCCTGGTAAAAACGCGCCAGATGAATCTGGTAGGCGTCGATAATAAAGTCTTTGCACAGCACCGGCTGGCTGACAATCCCGCTAACGATTGGCAGAAAATCGAAGCTGCCCTGGAAGTACTTCTCGTCGGTCAGCACCGACACAGCAGAAGCATAATGCTTATAAACACCGGCAATACGTGCCGGATCGAAATCATCGCGGATAACCCCTTTAGACGGGGACGCTTTTTTGCACTCAAGAATGAAGACGGTGCGGGCACCCTGCAGCGCGTGATAGAAGTTCCGCGTGGCTGGCACTATCTCATTCTGGAAGCTCGCCAGCGGCTGTTGCTGTTTGCGGGCTTCAACCCACAGCGCTTTGTCAGCCACGATGCGGTTTAATACGGTCTCCTGCATTGCCTTATCCTCTCCCCGCGAGCGCGGTCACGCGGTCGTATGCTGCCCCGCTGCGTAATACATCCAGCACTTTCTGTGCGTTAGCTTTCAGGTCCTCATGGCCGTGCAGTCGCATCAGCATGGCCACGTTTGCCGCAACGGCAGACTCGTGCGCGGTCTCACCTTTACCTTGTAGCAGGCGGGTCAGAATGTCACGGTTTTCTTCCGGCGTACCGCCCGCCAGCGCTTCCTGGTGGTAGGCAGGCAGGTCAAAATCGGCGGCGGTCAGCTGATAGCTTTTGATTTCGCCGTGGTTCAGTTCGGCAACCAGCGTTGGCGCGTGAAGAGATACTTCATCCATGCCGCCGCTGTGAACTACCGCCGCACGCTTGTAACCGAGGACGCGCAGGGTTTCTGCAATCGGCAGCACCAGTTCCGGGCTGTAAACGCCGATCAGCGCCAGCGGCGGATGAGCCGGGTTAATCAGCGGCCCCAAAACGTTGAACAGGGTGCGCGTTTTCAACTGCTGGCGAACCGGCATCGCGTGACGGAATCCGGTGTGGTACTTAGGCGCAAACAGGAAGCAGACGCCCAGCTCGTCCAGCGCTTTACGGGAAGCGTCGGCGTTCATTTCCAGGTTGATGCCAAACGCCGCCAGCAGATCGGAGGAACCCGAACGGCTGGAAACGCTACGGTTGCCGTGCTTGGCGACCTTTAGCCCGACCGCCGCGGCAACAAAGGCGCTGGCGGTAGAGATGTTAATGCTGTTGCTGCCGTCACCGCCGGTGCCGACGATATCGGCGAACTCGTAGCTTGGGCTTGGGAACGGCGCCGCGTGCTCAAGCAGGGCGGATGCGGCCCCGGCGATTTCGTTCGGGTGTTCACCGCGTACCTTCATGCTCACCAGCGCGGCCGCCAGCTGTTCAGGCTTCAGCTCCCCGCGAACGATGGCGGAAAACAGCTGATGACTCTCTTCGCGGCTCAGGGTTTGCGCCTGATAAAGCTTGTCGAGGATCGGCTGCAGCGTATTGGCCTGCTTCAGCTTCTGCAGCGCCCAGTCCAGGGTCTGCTCCAGCAGGCGAGCGCCGTGGCTGGTGAGGATGGATTCCGGGTGGAACTGGAAGCCCACAACCCGGTCAGCCTCGTGGCGAACGGCCATCACCATGCCGTCGAAATGCGCATTGATGGTCAGCCCGGCAGGAATGTTACTGCCCACCAGGGAGTGATAGCGCGCCACCGGCAGCGGGTTTGGCAGCCCGGCAAACATCGCTTCGCCGTCGTGGGAAATTGAGGAGGCTTTACCGTGCAGGATTTCGCCCGCCTGGCCGACGTAGCCGCCGTAAGCTTCCACAATGGCCTGGTGGCCGAGGCAAATGCCGATAATCGGCAGTTTACCGCGCATCCGCGTCAGTAACTCCGGCATACAGCCCGCTTCGCTAGGTGCGCCCGGCCCCGGAGACAGCATCAGAACCGGGTTGTCCATGGTGGCCAGGCGTTCGATCAGGGTTTGCGCCGGAACGTGGTTACGGTAAATCACCACGTTGTGGCCGTTTGCGCGGAGCTGATCCGCCAGGTTATAGGTGAATGAGTCGATATTATCGAGCAGCAGAATGTCAGCCATTAGAAAATCTCCTGGGCGTGATGCGCGGTAGCAATGGCGCGCAAAACAGCGCGGGCTTTGTTGCGGGTTTCGTCGGCTTCGGACTGCGGGTCTGAATCAAGCACAACGCCAGCGCCAGCCTGGACGGTGGCAATGCCGTCTTCAACGTAGGCCGAGCGGATGACGATGCAGGTATCGAGGTCGCCGTGGGCGGTGAAGTAGCCCACCGCACCGCCGTAGCTGCCGCGCCGGACGCCTTCGGCCCCGGCAATCAACTGCATCGCACGTACTTTCGGTGCGCCGCTCAGGGTGCCCATATTCATACAGGCGCGGTAGGCGTGCAGCACGTCCAGGTCATGGCGCAGTTCGCCAACAACGCGGGATACCAGGTGCATCACAAAGGAGTAACGGTCGACTTTGGTTAAATCAGCCACGTAGCGGCTGCCCGGCGTACAGATACGGGCGAGATCGTTCCGCGCCAGGTCAACCAGCATCAGGTGTTCAGACAGTTCTTTATGGTCGGTGCGCATTTCCAGTTCGATGCGGCTGTCCAGATCGCGATCCAGCGACCCGTCGGCACGGCGACCACGAGGGCGCGTGCCGGCAATCGGGTAGATCTCAATCTGGCGGTTCGTTGCATCGTATTTCAGGGAACTTTCCGGGGAAGCCCCGAACAGCGTGAAATCGTTGTCCTGCATAAAGAACATGTACGGGCTTGGGTTGCTCTTCTTCAGCGTCTGATAAGCCGCCAGCGGTGACGGGCAAGGCAGCGAGAAGCGGCGGGACGGTACAACCTGGAAAATTTCGCCGATGCGAATGGCTTTTTGCATCTGGCGCACAACCGCCCCGAACTCTTCATCGCTCTGGTTCACTTCACAGCTCATGTGCTCAACTTTCTGCACCGGCAGCGCCGCAGGCTCTTCGCTGATTTGCTGGCGCAGTTGTTCGGTGCGTTTCAGCAGACGCTGTTTTTCGCTGTCTGACGGCGTAAAGAGGCTCGCCTGAACGCGGGTTTGCTTTTTCTGGTGATCGATGGTCAATAAGGTTTCGGCCAGATAGAAGCAATAATCGGGGCAGCGGTTGTCCTGTTTCAGCTGCGGCAAATCTTCAAAGCCGGCCACCAGGTCGTAGGCAAACAGGCCACCGAAGAACATCGCATTACGTCCTTCGGCAGGGACGTTCACCAGTTCCTGCATGATGCGAAATGCGTCAAAGACCGACAGCGAGCACAGGCGAGCATCTTCATCTAATAACGTGCTGACCGTCGGGAAGCGCAGGGTGCGGCCATCGGGGAAGTGTTGGTTTTCCACGCCAGCAGGCAGGGCGGCATCCAGAAGCGGCAGCAGGGACGCGCCGTTAGCAGACAACGCCTGCAAGGTGACGGTGTCACCTAATGCCGTGATGCGCATCGCGCTATCCACCAGCAGCAAGCTTTTTAAGTCGTCTTTACTGTCGATGTCAGCGGACTCAAGCAGCAGGGTCGCAGGGCGCGCGCCGCACAGCTGGTGGAAAAGGGCCGTTGGGTTTTCACGGTAGGCAGCTTCGCTGCTCAGGAGTTCAAGTGCCGGTTTTTGTGTTTGCATTTTAGTTCTCAAATTTTGTTCAAAAAAAAGCCCGCATCGTTGGCGGGCCTGGTATCTGCGCTGTTAAACAGCGTACGCGATCGCACCGCCCGAGTTCAGGGAGTACGCCACCAACCGTGCAGGGAATTCATCGCTTTCATTTCAGATACCTCGTTATGTGAACTTGCGTACTAGTAAACTGGTTCGCGGCTATATTGTCAATACTGATTTTTTAAAATAGCCGAATATCGCTATCATGGGCCGCTAAATTTCTGTTTATCCATTCTGGAGCCATTTTGAGCGAGCCCACCCTGGCCACGATCCACGACCTGCACAGCCACACTACCGCCTCGGATGGCCTGTTGTCTCCTGAAGCTTTGGTTAATCGCGCGGTAGATATGCGCGTCACGGTACTGGCTATTACCGACCATGACACCGTTGCGGGTCTGCCTGCCGCAAGGGCTGAAATCCAGCGCCTGAATTTACCGCTACAGTTAATCAGCGGCGTTGAAATTTCCACCGTCTGGGAAAACCATGAAATCCATATTGTCGGCCTGGGCATTGATGAGCAGCACCCGGCGCTGAAGCTTTTCCTTGAACAACAAAGTGAACGCCGCAGTCAACGTGCGGTAATGATTGCCGAACGTCTGGATAAGGCTCGCATTCCCGGGGCGCTAGAAGGGGCGATGCGCCATGCCGGCAGTGGGGCTATTACCCGCGGGCATTTTGCTCGTTTTCTGGTTGAGCAGGGCAAAGCCAGCAATATGGGGGACGTCTTCAAAAAGTACCTGGCGAAAGGGAAAACCGGATACGTTCCGCCTCAGTGGTGTACAATAGAACAAGCTATTGATGTGATTCATCATTCTGGCGGGCAGGCGGTGCTGGCACATCCAGGGCGCTACGGCCTGACCGCAAAATGGCTAAAACGACTGCTGGCGCAGTTTGCCGAACACGGTGGCGATGCCATGGAAGTTGCGCAGTGCCAGCAGGCTCCTAACGAACGTACCCAGCTTGCGAGCTACGCTAAGCAGTTTAATCTGCTGGCGTCGCAGGGCTCAGATTTTCATCTGCCCTGCGCGTGGATTGAGCTGGGCCGTAAGCTGTGGCTACCGGCGGGCGTTGAGCCCGTCTGGCTGCACTGGGAGCAGAGCCACATCGCTAAAGAGAGGGCAGTATGAGTCAGTTTTTTTATATCCACCCGGATAACCCGCAGCCGCGCCTGATTAACCAGGCGGTGGACATTATTCGTAAAGGCGGGGTGATTGTTTACCCGACAGATTCCGGCTATGCGCTGGGCTGCAAAATTGAAGACAAGGGCGCCATGGAGCGCATTTGCCGCATCCGCCAGCTTCCAGATGGCCACAACTTTACCCTGATGTGCCGGGACCTGTCGGAGCTGTCGACCTACGCATTCGTCGACAACGTGGCGTTCCGCCTGATTAAAAACAATACGCCGGGGAATTACACTTTTATCCTGAAAGGCACCAAAGAAGTTCCCCGTCGCCTGCTGCAGGAAAAACGGAAAACCATCGGGCTGCGCGTGCCGTCGAACCCGATTGCGCTGGCGCTGCTGGAAGTGCTGAATGAGCCGATGCTGTCGACCTCGCTGATGCTGCCCGGCAACGAATTTACCGAGTCCGATCCCGAAGAGATCAAAGACCGCCTCGAAAAAGTGGTGGATCTGGTTATTCACGGCGGTTATCTCGGGCAGCAACCCACTACGGTTATCGATCTGACGGAAGACGCTCCGGTGGTAATGCGTGAGGGTGTCGGGGACGTTAAACCTTTCCTGTAAGGAAATCGCTATGGCCCGATTTAACATTGATGTACTGGCTTCTCAATGCGGCGTGACGCCGGCCAATATTCGCAGCTGGCAGCGTTACGGTTTAATTAAACCGCAGGTGGATGAGAACGGGCACCGTTTCTTCAATTTTACTCACTGCGCCCGCGTCGCCGCGATTGTCGGCTGGCTGGAAAAGGGCGCCGCGTTACCGGATATGCTGGCGCTGCTGAACGGGGAGGAAAGCAGTAACCCTCCCGGCTGGCTTGAGGTTCAGGAAGCCCTGCTGGCGCAATGCGAAGCAATGCAGCCCACGAAGCTGCGGGGGCTTATCTGGCGCTACGGCCGCGAAGTTCCTCCGGCAATTTTTATTGATGAAGTTATCCGCCCGCTCAGGCTGTGGCTCAATGCCGATGTGCAGCAGGAAATGGTCATGAGCCGTGCCATGCTGGATACGGCACTGATTGAATATGCCACGTTCGTGCTGGCCAGCGGGCGTAAGCGCCCCGGCGGCAGCCTGTTTATTCTGGCGCTCTCGCTGAAAGATCCCGTTGAGCTGTGGCTGGAGGGCATACGTTTTGCCAGTGACGGCTTCTGCGTGGAGGTGCTGGATCGTGAAATTCCGTTCCCGGATCTCAGCTGCATTAACGCCGAACACATCATGATTTGGGCAGATAAAGCCCTCGATGAGGGGCAGCAGGCTATGTACCAGCGCTGGCTCAGCAGTGGGCTCCCCGTCTTTCTTGCAGGCGGTGAGGCAGCCCGGGCACAAAGAGAGGTGGCAATAAATGATGTCTGTTCATCCGCTGACCGTGCCTCGCTGCAAGACAGCCTGAGTCATTAATATCAGGAAAATCCAGTCGATGGGTTTTAACTCCATTTGAGCTAAAATTCGTGTACTATGTGCGGCCACGAAGCTGCCCGCGTTATTTGACAACGGCTGTGCAGCGGTCCGAATCCGTATTTATACTTCATCAGGCCCATGCCTTTTGATTTCAAAGTATCTGAGACGCCTGTGAAGGCGACACCCGAGGAAGCTCAATGAGCGAAAAGTTACAAAAAGTGCTGGCTCGCGCTGGCCATGGTTCCCGTCGTGAGATTGAAACCATTATCTCTGCTGGTCGCGTAAGCGTTGATGGCAAAATCGCCACGCTGGGCGATCGTGTCGAAGTAAATCAGTCGCTTAAAATTCGCATCGATGGTCACTTGATCTCGATTCGTGAATCTGCGGAACAAATCTGTCGCGTGCTGGCCTATTACAAGCCGGAAGGTGAGCTGTGTACTCGCAGTGACCCGGAAGGGCGCCCAACAGTCTTTGATCGCCTGCCAAAACTGCGCGGTGCGCGCTGGATTGCCGTTGGGCGTCTGGACGTTAACACCTGTGGTTTACTGCTGTTCACCACCGACGGTGAACTGGCTAACCGCCTGATGCACCCAAGTCGTGAAGTGGAGCGTGAATACTCCGTGCGCGTGTTTGGCCAGGTGGATGACGACAAGGTGAGACAATTGTCCCGTGGTGTGCAGCTTGAAGATGGCCCGGCGGCCTTCAAAACTATCAAGTTCACCGGCGGCGAAGGCATTAACCAGTGGTACAACGTGACCCTGACCGAAGGCCGTAACCGTGAGGTTCGTCGCCTGTGGGAAGCGGTCGGGGTACAGGTGAGCCGCCTGATTCGCGTGCGCTACGGCGACATTAAATTGCCGAAAGGCCTGCCGCGCGGAGGCTATACCGAACTTGACCTGGCGCAGACCAACTATCTGCGTACCCTGGTTGAGCTGCCGGAAGAAACCAGCAGCAAAGTGGCGGTGGAAAAAGATCGCCGCCGCATGAAGGCGAACCAGATTCGCCGTGCCGTTAAGCGTCATACTCAGACCACCGGCGGCAACCGTCGTTCCGGCAGCCGCAGCAACGGTTAATCCCTTCATTCCCGGTGAGTTCTCGCCGGGAATGTCTCCCCTGATATTCCCGTTTGAGACAAGTCTCACACTTCCGCATAAAGACAAAAAACAGGAAATAGCTCGACAAATAACGCAAAGTAATGGGTTTTCATCCTCCTTATACTGGCTGAACTTTGTGCAAGTCCGGGGGTTGAGATGAATTCAGTTAAGAAGCTATCGGCAAGTTATGTGGCGATCGGCGTAAAAGAAAAAATAGGTTATGGGTTTGGCGATTTTGCCTCTAATTTATCATTTGGTTTTGTATCGCTATTCTTACTTTTCTTTTATACCAATATATATGGCATTAGCGCCGCACAGGCCAGTGTGATATTTGTTGTGGCACGAATCATTGATGCCATTTTTAATGTGATCATTGGGTTTGCCATTGATAAAACGCACAGCCGCTACGGGAAGCTAAGGCCCTGGATATGCTATGGCGCGATTCCCTTAGGTTTTCTGACCGTACTGTGTTTTTTCCCCTTTGGCGGCGACGCTAAATTTTATTATGCCTTGCTTTCTTACACGCTTTACTGCCTCGCATATACGGCGGTAAATACCCCTTATTCGGCGTTAACGAACCGCATCACGCAGCATGAAGCCTCGCGAGCCTCCCTGTCGGTTTATCGGTTTGTGTTGGCTATCCTGGGTTACCTGATTGTTTCAACCACCGCGGACTGGATTATATCGCCGTTTACCGATAAGCAGTCTGGCTATGTCTTTGCCGTGTCATGCTTTGCGCTGCTGGCCACCTTTATGTTTATGATGTGTTTTGGCATGACGAAGGAGAGGGTCACCGAAGAGAACACACGTTCACCAGGGCTGCGCGAAATGCTCAGGGCCGTCACCGGGAATACACCGCTCATCCACCTGTCACTGTTCACCGTTTTTTTCTACATTGCCTATACGGTGTGGATGGCGATTGCTATCTATTTCATAAAATACATTATTGGTAACGAAGGGTTTACCGCGACTTTCTTCATTATTCAGTCGGCGGCTTATATTGCGGGCACGGTATTGTGCGAAAAGCTGATCGTCTTAATGGGGAAAAAGAAAATGACACTGGCAGCATTGCTGCTGGGGGTGTTGGGTGTGCTCATGCAATATTTTGTTGCCGGAGACAATATTTGGTTAATTATGACCGGCGTCTGCCTCTACAGTATTACGCTGGGTGTCGGCTTTGTTGCCATGTGGTCGATGATAGCCGACACGGTTGAATATGCGGAATGGCATCACGGGGTTCGTACCGAAGGTGCTATATACGGCTTCTATAATTTTATCACGAAAATTGCGATGGCCATCGGCGGCGGTTGTGCTGGCTGGATGCTCGATTATTACCACTATGATGCCGGGAATATAAGTGCCAGGGCTATCAACGGTATTAATATTATGATGACGTTATTTCCGGGGGCGATGTTTGCACTCAGCGCGATATTTGTCGCCTGTTATTCTCTCGATGAAAATAAATACCGCGATATCGTTCATAAACTTAGTCTGCGCAAGCAGGAAACGCTTTAATTTCTGGAGATTAGCAAAATGAATGCTGACTTTCACGCCATGCTTGCGGCAATGACGACCAATGAAAAAGTGACCTTATTGAGCGGCAGCGGTCTGTGGCGAACAGCCGCTCTGCCGCAGCACGGTATCCCTGACATCGTCATGACGGATGGCACCTATGGCGTACGCTACAGCAGCGCTCAAATCGATGGCCAGGAGAAGTGGAGCATGGATGATTTTATCTCCGTGATCACCCAAACGGCCGACCGGGCAGGAGCGGTAGAGGGGGAACAGAAAGGCGGGAGTGAGGGTTTATTCAGCACTTCTTTGCCGGCTACCTGCTTCCCTAACGGCTCAAGCCTGGCCTGCAGCTGGGATATTGAGCTGGTGCAAAAAATGGGGCAGGCGTTAGGACTTGAGTGTCAGCAAATGGGTGTGGGGATTTTGTTGGGGCCGGGTATTAATATTCGGCGTACTCCCCTCGCGGGGCGGGGATATGAGTATTACTCGGAGGATCCGGTTGTCAGCGGCGATATCGCCGCAGCCCTGATTAATGGTCTACAGGCAGAAGGTGTCGGGGCCAGCCTCAAACATTTCGCCGCCAATAATTCAGAGTTTCGCCGTACCGAAATGGACTCGGTAATAGACGAGCGCGCTCTGCGTGAGATTTATCTCGCAGGGTTCCAGCGGGCGATTGCCAAATCGAATCCGTGGACCGTGATGTCCTCCTACAATCGGCTGAATGGGGTTCAAACCTCCCAGGATCCTTTCTTGCTCACTCAAGTCCTTCGCGATGAGTGGGGCTATAGCGGCCTGGTGATGTCGGACTGGTACGGAATTAAAGACCGCCCGGCCTCGCTGATGGCAGGCAATGATTTAGCCATGCCGGAAACGGTACGAGATAAGAAAACATTGCTGGCGGCTATCGAGGCCGGTGAAGTGCCGCTCAGTGTGATTGATAGCGCCTGTCTGAGAATGCTCGAACTCATTGATAAAGTAGAACGCCATCGCCGCAGAGATACCGTTGCAGATTTCCCGGCGCACCACGTCCTGTCGCAGCAGCTGGCGGCAGAGTCGATTGTATTATTGAAAAACGAAGACTGTCTGCTTCCGCTCCGGCCCGATAAAACGCCTCGTATAGCGGTGTTGGGTAAACCCGCGCAGCAGCCTGTTATTCAGGGGTCCGGCTGTGCCACTACGGTGCCTTATTTCCTCGACCGTCCCCTCGATGAGATTTTCGCTTTGGCGGGAGAGGCGTTTACGGTTTCCTGGGCCGAAGGTACGCCGGACGATATACACGCTGATGCTCAGGCGCTTCAGGAGGCGATAACCGTCGCACAAAACGCCGATGTCGCGGTCATCTTTGTCAGTACCGCCGTCGGCGAAGATGGTGAAAACGGCGACCGTCAGGATCTCAATATTCTGGCGGTTCATGAGCAGCTGATTCGGGAGGTTGCGGCGGTTCAGCCTAATGTCGTGGTCGTACTGGCCAATAGCGATGCGGTGGTGATGCCGTGGCTGAGCGAATGCAAAGCATTGTTGGAGACCTTTTTTGCCGGACAGGGAATGGGGGGCGCGGTGGCGGAAATTTTGTTTGGCAAGCGTAATCCCTGCGGCAAGCTCACGGTCACCGTTCCAAACACGGTAGAAGAGACGCCAGCCTGGCTGCATTACCCGGGAGAAAATCTGCAACACCATTATAGTGAGGGATTATTTGTCGGCTATCGCTATTATGACAAACGCCGTCTGACGCCGCTGTTTCCTTTCGGCTTCGGCCTGAGCTACACGCGTTTTGCGTATCACAGGATTAAGCTTTCTGCAGAACGATTAGGTGATAATGAGACCTTAACGGTCAGCGTGGATGTGACAAACTGCGGCAAGTACGCCGGTAAAGAAATTGTGCAGCTATACGTCCGCGCGCCAAAAGGGGAACTGATTCGCGAGGAACAGGCGCTGAAGGCCTTTAGTAAAATCTCGCTGGAACCCGGAGAAACGCGGCGGGTTAGCCTCCAGCTGCCGATTGCCGAGCTGAGTTGCTACCATCCGGGCCTGGCAAAATGGCTCATAACTCCCGGCCGCTGGCAGGTTTATGTTGGCGGGTCGTCACGCGATTTACCGCTCAGCGCCGGGTTTGATGTTGACTGCGAGGAGCAATACATGACGCTCCGCGATGATAACTCGCTGCAGCAGTTGATTCAGCAGCCGGAAGTCTTCGCTCGCGTGGTAGCGTTGGTTGCCGGGAAAAGCGGTGTGCCGCCTGAGATTGTGCGGGAGAAGCTGACCCGGATTGCGCCGGATCTCTTTTGCGGATTATTAATCGCCCTTACCGAATTTCTTGGGCTGGACATTGAGCGAGACGAGTTGAACGCCGTGCTCGCCGGGGAGCAATAATTAATAGCCACAGGGGGCGCCGTGTTTTCTTTTTCAGCCATTCATGCCGGGAAGGCAATTACAGAGGGACGGCAACTGAACGCGAGCGGCTATGAGCTGATTGCTTTCGATGCCGATAAGCTGAATGTTTTTGCCGCAGAGGTGCGTTACTGCGAGCCTCACTGGCACCCGGCGCCTGAACTTGTGACCGTCCTTACGGGGCGGTTTACCCTGTCCGTAGGTATGCAGTCGATTGAACTGACGCGGGGTGGAATGCTCTATATTAATGCCCAGGACGTTCACTCGCTGTGTGCGGAGGAAGAGGGCAGCACGCTGGTCACGGTGCAGTTTTCCTCCGGCCTGTTCGACGAATTACACCCGGCGCCAGACATTGACTGGTGTCGTCCGGGCGGCGTGACGGACAGTGCGGACAGGCTGGTGCATCAACGGCTGAAAACGCTGCTTGAACACCTGATAGACGACCGCGCACCCTTCCAGCGTATTGCCGCAATTTATTTGCTGCTGGATGCGCTTGTCACCGCAGGTAAGCCGGGGGGCCGGGTCGACAGTACGGAGCGTGAAGTGGCGATGATCAAAAAAGGGATTGAGTTTATTAATCAGCGATTCGATCGGCCGCTCAGTCTCACCGAGGTCGCCAGCTACATCGGGGTCAGTTACTCATGGTTTTCGCGGCAGTTTAAGAAAGTGAGCCGCCATAACTTTAAAGAATACCTGACCCTGGTAAGGCTAAATAAAGCCCGCATGCTGCTCAGAGATACGCGGTCACCTATCACCACCATTAGTCACGCCTGCGGTTTTCAGGAGCATAAATACCTGATTGCCGCGTTTAATAAGTATTGCGGTCTGACGCCAACGGAATACCGAAAACGCTTTGTTTCCCGCCTGGCAGCCACCGACAGCAAGCTGGCGCTGGGGGAAGATTGCCTCTGCCTGCCGCTAAATGCGGAGCTGCTTAAGCGCCTGGAATTTCAGTAATCAATGCCGATTTGCGCCTTTACTCCGGCGTCAAATGCATGCTTCACCGGACGGAGTTCGCTGACCGTATCGGCGGCATCCAGAATCTCGCGATGGCACCCGCGTCCGGTGATAATCACCGTCTGGTTCGCAGGGCGGTTGGTGAGCGCGTTTAATACTGCATCTAATGGCAGATAATCATAGGCCACCATATAGGTGAGCTCGTCGAGGATAACCATATCCAGTGTGGCATCCGCCAGCATCCGCTTGCCGTGCTCCCACACCGCAAGGCAGGCGGCGGTATCCGTCTCCCGGTTCTGCGTCTCCCAGGTAAAACCTGTCGCCATCACCTGAAATTCAACCCCGAGTGGCTCCAGCAGATTACGTTCGCCATTCGGCCACTGGCCTTTGATGAATTGAATCACGCCGACTTTTTTGCCGTGGCCTACGGCCCGGGTGGCGGTGCCGAATGCGGCGGTTGTCTTGCCTTTGCCGTTACCGGTGAAGACGATCAAAATCCCGCGTTCCTGCTGGGCTTCTGCAATCCGGGCATCAACCTTTTCTTTCTGGCGCTGCTGCCGCTGCTGATAACGCTCCTCGCTCATTCTGAAATCCCGGGTTTACGGTTGGGCTGGGCATCAAAACTCATGCCGGTTTTACGGCGGCTGTCGTCGCCCATCAGCCAGAGATAAAGCGGCATCAAATCCCGCGGCGTTTTCAGCTTGGCCGGATCTTCGGTAGGGAAGGCGCTGGCGCGCATCGCCGTGCGCGTACCGCCAGGGTTAATACAGTTTACGCGTAGGTTGTGCGGCTTATATTCCTCTGCCAGGACCTGCATCATGCCTTCAGTGGCAAACTTTGATGCGGCGTAAGCGCCCCAGCCGGCACGCCCCTGGCGACCAACGCTTGAGGTGGTGAACACCAGAGAGCCGGATTCGGATTTGAGTAATAAAGGAAGCAGCGCCTGAGTCAGGAAAAAAGTCGCATTGACGTTGACCTGCATAACGGCCTGCCAGGTATCCGGATCCTGCTTATCCATAGGCACGACATCGCCAAGAATACCGGCATTATGCAGCACGCCATCCAGGCGAGGAACCAACGTGGCGAGCTTGTTTGCCAGCGCATGGCACTCTGCCGAGGTGGCGGTAGCCAGATCGAGCGTGAACCAGTGCGCGGGCAACAAACCGTGAGACTGAATTTCGCCGGCAACGGCGCGGAGCTTTTGCTCATTGCGGCCCAGCAAAATCACCGAGGCGCCAAAGCGCGCGTAGGTAAGGGCGGCGACACGGCCGATGCCATCGCTGGCGCCGGTCACTAAAATAATGCGATTTTTCAATAAATTATCTTGCGGCTGATAATGCATGGCTTTGTTCCTCGCGTGATGCAATCTGCTCACGTCTTATTTCTCATTGGGTTACCCGGCTTTATGCCTTAAAGACGGGCGTATTTCAATCAGTCAGCCGGAGACAATGCTGAGGATTAACATTTTGCAAAAATTTCCCGGCACCAATTCTTTTAAGGAAGCGCTCTTGCAGCCTTTATAGTTACTTACAGACGAACGTGTGCCTGCTCGGGTACACTGACAGACATTAACAATGCTTAGTGATAAAGGCGGTAAATGTGGATCTAATTGCTGACTATGGACTTTTTTTAGCTAAAGCGGTAACCATCGTGGTGGCAATTGGTGCCGTTGCCCTCATTCTGGTAAACGTTGCGCAACGCAAGAAACAGGGGCGCGGTGAGCTCAGGCTGACGAATCTGAGCGAGCAGTATCAGGATGTGCAGCAGGAGATGCAGGTCGCTATGCTTGACCCGCATCAGCAGAAGCTGTGGCTTAAAGAAGAAAAGAAAAAACTTAAGCTGGAGGCTAAGCAGGCCAAAGCGCGAGCCAAACGCGGGGAGAAAGCGAGCTCGGGCAAGCCGACGCTGTATGTGCTCGATTTTAAAGGCAGTATGGATGCCCACGAAGTGAGCTCCCTGCGTGAAGAAATTACCGCCGTGTTGTCCGTGGTTAAGCCAAAGGATGAAGTTCTGCTGCGCCTGGAAAGTCCCGGCGGCGTGGTGCATGGCTACGGGCTGGCCGCATCGCAGCTCCAGCGCTTACGGGAAAAAGAAGTACCGTTAACCATTGCGGTAGATAAAGTGGCCGCTAGCGGCGGGTATATGATGGCCTGTGTTGGCCAACGCATTGTGGCTGCACCATTCTCGATTATTGGCTCGATTGGCGTTGTCGCCCAAATCCCGAACTTCCATCGCCTGCTTAAGCGCAATGACATTGACGTTGAGCTGCATACCGCCGGGCAGTACAAACGTACGCTGACCCTGCTGGGCGAAAATACCGAGCAGGGGCGTGAGAAGTTCAGGGAAGACCTGAACGAAACGCACCATCTGTTCAAGCAGTTTGTCAGCAGTATGCGGCCGGCCCTTGATATTGAAGCGGTGGCGACAGGCGAACACTGGTACGGCACTCAGGCGAAGGAAAAAGGGCTGGTGGATGACGTGGCAACCAGCGACGACCTGCTGCTGGGGATGATGAAAGACTTTGACGCGATTAACGTGCGTTATCTGCAGCGTAAAAAAGTGATGGATCGCTTTACCGGTAGCGCGGCAAACAGCCTTGACCGCCTGCTGTTGCGCTGGTGGCAGCGTGGCGAAAAACCGCTGGTTTAAAGCAACTAAAGCGAGGCTGTTTAGCCTCGCTTTTCGTTTAGTCCCGCAGAGAATATTTTTCCGACAAGACGTGAGCCAGGTGTTTAAACATATTGAACACCGCCGTGCTCTTCGCGGTCGGCAAACCTTGTTCGTCCAGGAAGTATTCCCCACTAAAGACCAGCACGCCGTTTTTCTGTTCCACGCCGGTGGCTTCCATCCCGTGCAGGAAATCCTCATGTTCACGAATGATTTTGTTCGCCTCTGCGAGGAGGGATTCGCGGTCAATAGGCTGAGTCGTCTCTTGCATGATGTTCTCCTTAAAAAACTGGCGCTAGTTTACGTCCGCTTTGCGCCAAAGGGCAAATTTTCCCTGTAAACACTGTGGCCTTAAAAAAGTTAACCGTGCTGGCGGGATCGGGTATTGCATGCTAATAAAGTTGCGTAACATATTTTATCAGGTAGAGTGTGACGCTTTCGCAAATCTGGCAACAGAATTGCTTGACATTCGACCAAACTTCCGTCGTGCTATGCCACTTGCTTGAGATTTTGACCCTTCAATACCCGATGAGTGAGCTGAGGGTGTTGCAGGTTATTGAAAAAAAGAGTTGATCTCCTTCTACACTGCCGCAATATAAAAAAGCGCGTCGCCAGTGGAAGGTGAAAATTTGCGACGTATTCCTGGAAGAATTAAATAGGTAAAGGTGAAAATGGGTAAAGCTCTCGTCATCGTTGAGTCCCCGGCAAAAGCCAAAACGATCAACAAATATCTCGGAAATGACTACGTGGTGAAGTCCAGCGTCGGTCATATCCGTGATTTGCCGACCAGTGGATCAACCACCAAGAAGAGCGCTGACTCTGCCGCCGCCAAAGGGACCAAAAAGGTCAAAAAGGATGAACGCGGAGCGCTCGTCAACCGTATGGGTGTCGATCCCTGGCATAACTGGGATGCTCATTACGAAGTGCTGCCGGGCAAGGAGAAAGTGGTCTCCGAGCTGAAATCACTGGCAGAAAAAGCAGACCACATCTATCTCGCAACCGACCTTGACCGCGAAGGGGAAGCCATTGCCTGGCACCTGCGGGAAGTTATCGGTGGCGACGACACTCGCTACAGCCGCGTAGTGTTTAACGAAATTACTAAGAATGCGATTCGCCAGGCGTTTGAAAAGCCGGGTGAACTGAACATTGATCGTGTGAACGCCCAGCAGGCGCGCCGCTTTATGGACCGCGTTGTGGGCTACATGGTGTCTCCGCTGCTGTGGAAAAAGATTGCGCGTGGCCTGTCTGCCGGGCGCGTTCAGTCCGTGGCGGTTCGCCTTGTGGTTGAGCGTGAACGCGAAATTAAAGCTTTTGTCCCGGAAGAGTACTGGGAAATCGACGCCAATCTGTCGACGCCGAAGGGCGATGCGCTGCCGGTGCAGGTGAGTCATCATAAAGACAAGCCTTTCCGTCCGGTTAACCGCGAGCAGACCATGGCGGCCGTTAGCCTGCTTGAAAAAGCACGCTATACCGTTCTGGATCGCGAAGACAAGCCAACCAGCAGCAAGCCTGGCGCGCCGTTCATTACGTCCACGCTGCAGCAAGCCGCCAGTACTCGCCTTGGCTTCGGCGTGAAGAAAACCATGATGATGGCACAGCGTCTGTACGAAGCGGGCTACATTACCTACATGCGTACCGACTCTACTAACCTGAGTCAGGATGCGGTGAGCATGGTTCGCGGCTATATCGAAGAGAACTTCGGTAAGAAATATCTGCCGGCGGACGCTAATCAATACGCCAGTAAGGATAACTCTCAGGAAGCGCACGAAGCGATTCGTCCTTCTGATGTGACCGTGTTGGCGGAAGCGTTAAAAGACATGGAAGCGGATGCCCAGAAGCTTTATCAGCTGATCTGGCGCCAGTTTGTTGCCTGTCAGATGACACCCGCGAAATACGATTCCACCACGCTGACGGTAGAAGCCGGTGAGTACCGCCTGAAGGCGCGAGGCCGCACGCTGCGTTTTGATGGCTGGACGAAAGTGATGCCTGCGCTGCGCAAGGGCGACGAAGATCGTACCTTACCGGCGGTGGATCCAGGCGAGTCTCTGACGCTGGTTGAATTGCTTCCGGCCCAGCACTTTACCAAGCCACCTGCGCGTTTCAGCGAAGCGTCGCTGGTGAAGGAACTGGAAAAACGCGGTATCGGCCGCCCATCCACCTATGCTTCTATCATTTCGACCATTCAGGATCGTGGCTACGTGCGCGTTGAGAACCGCCGTTTCTACGCTGAAAAAATGGGTGAAATTGTTACCGATCGTCTGGAAGAAAACTTCCGCGAACTGATGAATTATGACTTCACGGCGCAGATGGAAGACAGCCTGGACCGGGTGGCAAATAATCAGGCCGAGTGGAAAGGGGTGCTGGACAACTTCTTCACTGATTTTAGCGGCCAGCTTGAGAAAGCTGAGCAGGAGCCGGAAGAAGGCGGCATGCGCCCGAACCAGATGGTTCTGACCAGCATCGACTGCCCAACCTGCGGCCGTAAAATGGGGATTCGTACCGCGAGTACCGGCGTATTCCTCGGCTGTTCTGGCTATGCGTTACCGCCGAAAGAGCGCTGCAAAACCACCATCAACCTGGTGCCTGAGAACGAAGTTCTTAACGTGCTGGAAGGTGATGATGCGGAAACCAACGCTCTGCGCGCCAAGCGCCGCTGCCAGAAGTGCGGCACGGCGATGGACAGCTACCTCATCGATCCGAAGCGTAAGCTGCACGTCTGCGGTAACAACCCGACCTGTGACGGCTACGAAATCGAAGAGGGCGAATTCCGGATCAAGGGTTATGACGGCCCAATCGTTGAGTGCGAGAAGTGTGGCTCAGAAATGCACCTGAGAATGGGGCGTTTTGGCAAGTACATGGCCTGTACCAACGATGAGTGTAAAAACACCCGTAAGATCCTGCGTAACGGCGAAGTCGCGCCACCGAAGGAAGATCCGGTGCCTCTGCCGGAGCTGCCGTGTGAGAAATCGGACGCCTATTTCGTGCTGCGTGATGGTGCCGCCGGCGTCTTCCTGGCCGCGAACACGTTCCCGAAATCTCGTGAAACGCGTGCCCCGCTGGTGGAAGAACTGCACCGCTTCCGCGATCGTCTGCCGGAGAAGCTGCGTTACCTGGCCGACGCCCCTCAGGAAGATCCTGACGGTAACAAAGCGTTTGTCCGCTTTAGTCGTAAAACGAAGCAACAGTATGTTGCTTCCGATAAAGACGGCAAAGCGACCGGCTGGTCAGCCTTCTTCGTTGACGGCAAGTGGGTCGTGGGCAAGAAATAATACGGCCTGAACCTGAGAAAACCGGAGCTTGTCTCCGGTTTTTTTATGGCGCTTTATATAACTCGTTTATTATCTTTTTATCCCATCTATACAAAGTAGCTATAACTGATATAGTGAGTAAAGCAATGTCAATTTTCGTTTTTTCTGCGTCTTAACCCCGCCCATTGCGCCGGGGCCTTTGACCCTGGACGGTAAGCTATGAAATTACAGCAGCTGCGTTATATCGTTGAAGTCGTGAACCACAATCTCAATGTCTCCTCTACGGCAGAAGGGCTTTATACCTCTCAGCCGGGGATCAGTAAGCAAGTTCGTATGCTGGAAGACGAACTCGGGATCCAGATCTTCGCCCGAAGCGGGAAACACCTGACCCAGGTGACGCCCGCCGGACAGGAAATCATCCGCATCGCCCGTGAAGTGCTGTCGAAAGTCGACGCCATTAAATCCGTCGCCGGAGAGCACACCTGGCCTGACAAAGGTTCGCTCTATGTGGCAACCACGCATACCCAGGCCCGCTATGCGCTGCCAGGCGTGATTAAAGGCTTTATTGAGCGTTATCCGCGGGTTTCTTTGCATATGCATCAGGGTTCGCCGACACAGATTGCAGAGGCGGTTTCCAAAGGCAATGCGGACTTTGCTATCGCCACCGAAGCGCTTCATCTCTATGACGACCTGGTGATGCTGCCTTGCTATCACTGGAACCGTTCCATTGTGGTCACGCCGGACCATCCGCTGGCTTCGAAAGAGTCGGTTAGCATCGAAGAGCTGGCGCAGTATCCGCTGGTGACCTACACCTTTGGCTTTACCGGTCGCTCAGAGCTGAATACCGCCTTCAATCGTGCAGGGTTAACGCCGCGGATCGTCTTCACCGCGACCGACGCCGATGTGATTAAAACCTACGTTCGTTTAGGGCTCGGGGTAGGGGTAATTGCGAGCATGGCGGTGGATCCGATTTCAGACCCGGATTTAGTCCGCATCGAAGCCCAGGGCGTATTTAGCCACAGCACCACGAAAATAGGTTTCCGCCGCAGTACTTTCCTGCGCAGTTATATGTATGATTTTATTCAGCGTTTTGCGCCACATTTAACCCGTGACGTGGTCGATACCGCCGTAGCATTGCGCTCGAACGACGATATTGAAGCGATGTTTAAAGATATCAAATTACCGGCCAAATAATTTCCCAGGGTATCTTCGGTGAATCCGGAGATACCCGAGCCATTATTAAACAAGAATTAAACGCATTTCTTTGCCTATTCCCATCCCCGCAAATAAGCCACATCCTGTTAATGGTTATTGTGTCGCAATTAAGAGACACAGCTAGTAAATAATTCGTAGTTGCGCAAATCTGGTGTTTCGATTATTTATTTCAGGTCAAAAGATTAAATCTTTTCTCCTGGTTATTGCGCAATTTTTCTGGCTTTTGAGCTAGAGTTTCTTTAGGATTAATCCCAACTGGCGATTAGTTATACCAATTGTTTGGAATGTTACGATAAGTGGTGTCGATTGTATGAGGCTAGCAATGTCATCAGGAAGTGAGGAACCGCAGCAGGATCCGGCTCTGAAACGCAAAGCATGGATTGCGGTGTTTTTGGTTTCAGCCTTGTTCTGGCTGGTTGTGGCGCTGGTTGCCTGGCATTTTTGGGGGTAGCTATGTCTACTCGGGATAGGGTTCCTGCACCCAAGGTCGTGGTCCGCAATAGCGGTAAACCGCGAAAAGAAGAAAAAAAAGAGGAAAACACACCACCTGAAGGTTGGACGCTGACGAAACAGCAGCAGGCCTTTATTGATTTGTTTTCCGAAGACGACAGTAAAAAACAATAAATTCGTTATTGAATCGTTTATTTTCTCCGCGGCCGAAAAATGCATTTTATTTACCGCAGAGCAACATGTTATTCACTGATAATTACACACAGCAATACATTCTGGTGACTGCTTAATTAAGCAGTCTGTTTGCATACAGTAACATTGAGCTAACCTTATGAATAATCATAGCGCCGTGAAATACTGGTCCTGGCTGGGCGCTTTTACGCTGTCTGCCTTGTTCTGGGTCGAAATACTCCGCGCCTTCGCTAATTAACCTTTTTTGTGCGGTACTCGCTGTTACCGCCTGACTGCGTTAAATAATTTGCCTGGCTTTGCCTCTCGCCCCGACCTCATTGTTGGGGCGTTTGTTTTATTACCTCTTCTCCCATAGCGCCATTTATCAATTTGGGTTGTTATCAAATCGTTACGGCAGGTTTGTGTTATCTTTAATAGCGACCCTGCAGATAATCAGGGCAATCGCTATCCCTGTCATAAAGGAGGAGCTATGTCGTTAACCCTACGCGAAGCCAGTAAGGATACTCTACGGGCGCTAAATAAAACCTGGCACTATTACAGCCTGCCGCTGGCCTCAAAAGAGCTTGGGGATATCAGCCGTTTACCTAAGTCGCTAAAAGTCTTACTGGAGAACCTGCTGCGCTGGCAGGATGAAGACTCCGTCACCCGCGAAGATATTCATGCCCTTGCCGGCTGGCTCAAACAGGCCCATGCCGACCGCGAAATCGCCTACCGACCTGCCCGGGTACTGATGCAGGACTTCACCGGCGTACCGGCAGTGGTTGACCTTGCCGCCATGCGTGAAGCGGTGAAACGTCTCGGCGGAGATGTGGCCAAAGTTAACCCGCTTTCCCCGGTCGATCTGGTGATTGACCACTCGGTGACCGTCGATCATTTTGGCGACAATGATGCCTTCGAGGAAAACGTTCGCCTTGAGATGGAGCGTAACCACGAGCGCTATGTTTTTTTACGCTGGGGGCAGCAGGCGTTCAGCCGCTTCAGCGTCGTCCCGCCGGGGACCGGCATTTGCCACCAGGTAAACCTTGAGTATCTGGGCAAAGCCGTCTGGAGTGAAGAACAGAACGGCGAACTGGTCGCTTACCCTGACACGCTGGTGGGTACCGATTCACATACCACGATGATTAATGGCCTGGGTGTGCTGGGCTGGGGCGTGGGTGGGATCGAAGCGGAAGCGGCGATGCTTGGCCAGCCGGTCTCTATGCTGATTCCGGATGTTGTCGGCTTTAAGCTTGAGGGCAAACTGCGCGAAGGGATCACCGCCACGGACCTGGTACTGACCGTCACCCAAATGCTCCGTAAGCATGGCGTGGTCGGTAAATTCGTGGAATTTTACGGTGACGGTCTTGATTCACTGCCGCTTGCCGACCGGGCAACTATCGCCAACATGTCTCCTGAGTACGGTGCGACCTGTGGTTTCTTCCCGATTGACGGCGTAACCCTGGAATATATGCGTCTTAGCGGCCGTAGCGAAGAGCAGGTGGCTTTGGTTGAAGCCTACGCTAAGGCACAGGGTATGTGGCGCAACACGGGTGATGAACCTGTGTTTACCAGCACGCTCTCTTTAAACATGAACGATGTTGAGGCCAGTCTGGCCGGCCCAAAACGCCCGCAGGACCGCGTCCCGCTGGGCGGAGTGCCAAAAGCATTCGCCGCCAGCAACGAGCTGGAAGTTAACGCTTCCCACAAAGATCGTACCCCTGTCAGCTATACCCTTGCAGGGCAAGAGCATGAACTGCCGGATGGCGCCGTTGTCATCGCCGCGATCACCTCCTGTACCAACACCTCAAACCCTAGCGTGCTGATGGCGGCTGGGCTGCTGGCTAAAAAAGCCGTTAGTCTGGGGCTGAAACCGCAGCCGTGGGTGAAGGCTTCGCTTGCGCCGGGGTCTAAGGTGGTGTCTGATTATCTGGCCAAAGCCAAATTAACCCCATACCTTGATGAACTGGGCTTTAACCTGGTGGGCTACGGCTGTACTACCTGTATCGGTAACTCCGGCCCGCTGCCGGATCCTATCGAGCAGGCGATTAAAAAAGGCGATCTTACGGTGGGGGCAGTGCTTTCCGGCAACCGTAACTTTGAAGGTCGTATCCACCCGCTGGTAAAGACTAACTGGCTGGCTTCGCCTCCGCTGGTTGTCGCCTACGCCCTGGCCGGCAACATGAACATCGACCTGACTAAAGAGCCATTGGGGCAGGATAAGAATGGCGCGCCTGTCTACCTGAAAGACATCTGGCCGGGCAGCCAGGAAATTGCTGCGGCTGTCGCGCAGGTGACTACCGAGATGTTCCGCAAAGAATACGCCGAGGTGTTTGAAGGCACCGAAGAGTGGCGCAGCATTGAAGTGGAGCGGTCGGCAACCTACGGCTGGCAGGCTGACTCAACCTACATCCGGCTGTCGCCGTTCTTTGATGATATGGGCGCTGAGCCAAAACCGGTGGAAGACATTCACGGGGCCAATGTGCTGGCTATGCTGGGGGATTCTGTAACTACCGACCATATTTCCCCGGCGGGGAGCATTAAACCTGACAGCCCGGCGGGACGTTACCTGCAGGGACATGGCGTCGAGCGTAGAGACTTTAACTCCTACGGGTCGCGTCGTGGTAACCATGAAGTGATGATGCGCGGGACGTTTGCCAACATTCGTATTCGTAATGAAATGGTGCCGGGCGTTGAAGGCGGTATGACGCGACTACTGCCAGGCGAAGAAGTCCTGTCTATTTATGATGCCGCAATGCGTTACAAAGAGCGGGGCATACCGCTGGCGGTTATCGCCGGGAAAGAGTATGGATCTGGTTCAAGCCGTGACTGGGCAGCCAAAGGGCCTCGCTTGCTGGGTGTCCGGGTGGTCATCGCCGAATCGTTCGAACGAATTCACCGCTCTAACCTTATCGGCATGGGGATTTTACCGCTGGAGTTTCCGCAGGGTGTTACGCGGAAAACGCTGGGCCTGATGGGGGAGGAAACGCTGGATATCAGTGGATTAAACCAGCTTAAGCCGGGCGCTAACGTCCCTGTCACGCTGACATTTGCGGACGGACGTAAACAGGTGATTGACTGCCGCTGCCGCATTGATACCGGCAACGAGCTGACCTACTTCCGCCACGACGGTATCCTGCATTATGTGATCAGGAATATGCTGAAGTAAGAAACGAAAAAGCCCCGAAAGGGGCTTTTTTTTTACCATATGAGCGTTTGATTACTCAGAAAGCAGATGGCCCATTTTGGCCGCTTTCGTATCCAGGTAGTGCGCGTTTTTCGGGTTACGGCCAACGATCAACGGTACCCGTTCAACAATGTTAATCCCTGCCTCAGTCAAAATTTCGACTTTCTTCGGGTTGTTGGTGAGCAGGCGCACGGCGTCCACGCCCAGCAGTTTGAACATGTCCGCACACAGCGTAAAGTCACGCTCGTCGGCGGCAAAGCCGAGCTGGTGGTTCGCTTCTACCGTATCGTAGCCCTTGTCCTGCAGCGCATAGGCACGGATTTTATTCAGCAGCCCGATATTACGGCCTTCCTGACGATGATAGAGCAGCACGCCGCGGCCTTGTTCGGCAATGTGGGTAAGCGCCGCTTCAAGCTGGAAACCACAGTCGCAGCGCAAGCTGAACAGCGCATCACCGGTTAAACATTCGGAATGAACACGCGCAAGCACAGGTTCTTCACCGCTAATATCACCAAAAACCAGGGCAACATGATCCTGCCCCGTGGCCACTTCTTCAAAACCCACCATCAGGAAATCGCCCCATGGGGTTGGCAGTTTGGCTTCTGCCACACGTTTAAGCTGCATGTGATTCTCCAGGTACTTATTTTGACACCTTGGTGTCTGCCAGAAGTCTGGCCTGTACGTTAATGTCAGATATTTTGCCATAACGCGCGTTCGTTCGCTTCATTGACAGAGTAAAAAGCCATTTTTGCCAATGACCACCGCGCGGTTTAACCTTCTCAGGCATTTTCGGTTATTCTTAAAAGGCTTTCATTATCATGAGGTTTTCATGCAGGCAATAGTAAAACGCATCACCGCAGGAACAATTCTTTTGTTAATCATGCCGTTAATCGTCTGGTTCAGCGGCTGGCAGTGGGCTCCTGGCGGCAATGAAAGCCTGTTAAAAGTACTTTATTGGGTCACTGAAACCGTGACGCAACCCTGGGGAGTCATTACGCATGTTATTCTCTGTGCCTGGTTTCTGTGGTGTCTGCGTTATCGCCTTAAACCTGCACTGATGTTATTTGCTATCCTCGCGGCGGCTATCCTTATAGGTCAGGGTATTAAGTCCGTTATCAAGAATAAAGTGCAGGAACCCCGGCCTTTCGTCGTATGGCTTGAAAAAACTCACCATATCCCTACTGACGAGTTCTACAATTTAAAGCGGACTCAGCGCGCGGAACTGGTTAAAGCACAGCTAGAAGGGCAGGATGATGTTCCCGGCTGGCTTCGCAGCCATTGGCAGTTCGAAACCGGCTTCGCTTTTCCTTCAGGGCATACAATGTTTGCTGCCAGTTGGGCGCTGTTGGGGGTAGGATTGCTTTGGCCACGTAGGCGGACGTTTACGCTGGTGATTTTGTTAGTATGGGCAACCGGCGTAATGGGGAGTCGCTTGCTGCTGGGCATGCATTGGCCTCGCGACCTGGCTGTCGCCACGATTATCTCTGGCGTGTTGGTCATTCTGGCAACCTGGCTGGCGCAGCGCTGGTGTGGGCCGCTCACCCCGCCGGCTGAAGAAGACCAGGAAATAACCGAACGAAGCGAAAAAGGTTGATAATAGTGTTTTAACCCCCATTTCTTATGGATTGATGGGGGTTAATGGATTCCCCGGTTTCGCCTGAAATGGTAGTTTATACCTCCGGGATTCATTTTTGGCATAGCTGAACCAGCTGTGACCACATAACGGGATGTCATGTGAAATATTTATTCATTTTCTTGCTGGTCCTCGCCATCTTTGTGATTTCTATTACGCTGGGGGCGCAAAACGATCAGGTAGTGAACTTTAACTATCTGTTGGCGCAGGGGGAATATCGGGTATCCACTTTGCTGGCGACGCTGTTTGCCGCAGGATTTGTTATTGGATGGCTGATTTGCGGTCTGTTCTGGCTGCGCGTCCGCGTGTCTCTGGCCCGTGCTGAGCGAAAAATTAAACGTCTTGAGCAGCAGGTTACCCCCACCGCTGATGTTCCGGCACCCGCTGTGCCGGCCGTGAAGGAATAATCTTTTATGTTGGAACTGCTGTTTCTGCTATTACCCGTTGCGGCCGCTTATGGCTGGTATATGGGGCGCAGAAGTGCGCTGCAAGACAAACAGCAGGAGGCCAGCCGCCTTTCTCGTGACTACGTGGCGGGGGTTAACTTCCTGCTGGCTAACCAGCAGGACAAAGCGGTGGATTTGTTCCTCGATATGCTGAAAGAGGACACCGGCACCGTTGAGGCCCACCTCACGCTAGGAAACCTCTTCCGCCAGCGCGGCGAAGTTGATCGGGCTATTCGTATCCACCAGTCGCTTATGGAAAGTGCGTCGCTGAACTACGACCAGCGCCTGCTTGCCGTACAACAACTTGGCAAAGACTATATGGCCGCAGGGCTGTATGACCGGGCCGAAGACATGTTCAGCCAGCTCATCGACGAGACCGATTTCCGCATCAGCGCGCTGCAGCAACTGCTGCAAATTTACCAGGCAACAAGCGACTGGCAGAAGGCCATCGACGTGGCTGAGCGGCTGGTCAAACTTGGCAAAGACAAACAGCGGGTGGAAATCGCGCACTTCTACTGTGAGCTTGCGCTGCAAAATATCGGCAATGACGACACGGACAAGGCGATGTCATTGCTGAAAAAAGGGGCGGCAGCAGATAAAAATTGTGCCCGGGTCTCCATCATGATGGGGCGTATTTTCATGGAAAAAGGCGAGTATGCCAAAGCGGTAGACTCGTTAAAGCGCGTGATTGAGCAAGACAGCGAGTTGGTCAGCGAAACGCTGGAGATGCTGCAGGTTTGCTACCAGCAGCTCGGTAAGCCTGAAGAGTGGGAAGCCTTCCTCAGGCGCTGTGTGGAAGAGAACAGCGGGGCGGTGGCTGAGCTTATGCTGGCGAGCATTCTTGAACAGCAAGAGGGCGCCGAAACGGCTCAGCTGTATATCAACCGCCAGCTCCAGCGCCATCCGACTATGCGCGTATTCCACCGACTGATGGATTACCACCTGCATGAGGCAGAGGAAGGGCGCGCGAAAGAGAGCCTGATGGTGCTGAGGGACATGGTTGGCGAACAAATTCGCACCAAACCGCGCTATCGCTGCCAAAAATGCGGCTTTACCGCTTACACCATGTACTGGCATTGCCCGTCTTGCCGCGCGTGGTCCACGGTAAAACCAATTCGTGGGCTGGACGGGCAATAAGCCCTCAACTTTTTTAAAACCCCATGCTTTAGTTACAACATACTCTTTAATATTTCAGTGTTGCCCACTTCAGCATCGTGCAACTTTCGCGTAGCAGGGGGCAATCGCGGCTGTAAATTTACCTGGCTGGCGAGTAGAATGCTGCCGTTTAACTTTTTTGCGCCGCGCTGGTGCCCAACAGTCAGAAGGTTTTGCCATGAACTCAACTGCGTCATCCTCCTCCCGTGTTGTCACTGAATCGCCGATAGTCGTTGCTCTTGATTATGATAATCGCGATAGCGCCCTGGCCTTTGTGGACCGTATCGACCCCCGTGACTGCCGCCTTAAAGTAGGGAAGGAGATGTTCACCCTGTTTGGCCCGCAACTGGTGGGGGATTTGCACCAGCGTGGTTTTGATGTCTTCCTGGATTTGAAATTTCACGATATTCCTAACACCACCGCCCGGGCGGTAGCCGCGGCCGCAGAAATGGGCGTGTGGATGGTAAACGTTCATGCCACGGGTGGGGCACGTATGATGAGTGCCGCCAGAGAAGCGCTGCTCCCGTTTGGCAAAGATGCCCCGCTGCTGATTGCCGTAACCGTTCTGACAAGTATGGAAGCCAGCGATCTGGTTGATTTAGGCATTACCGCCAGCCCGGCAGAGCATGCCGAGCGTCTGGCTACGTTAACCAAAGCGTGTGGCCTGGACGGCGTGGTGTGCTCTGCGCAGGAGGCCGTGCGCTTTAAGGCTGCCTTAGGACGCGAATTCAAGCTTATTACACCGGGGATTCGTCCGGTTGGTAGCGATGCGGGCGATCAACGCCGAATTATGACGCCGCAGCAGGCTCAACAGGCCGGGGTAGACTTTATGGTAATTGGGCGTCCGATCACCCAATCCGCTGACCCGGCGCAGACTCTGCGTGATATCCGCGCCTCTCTGGTGCAGGGGGCGTGATGAAAGACAATAACAGCCGCCTGGTGTATTCCACGGAAACCGGGCGTATAGAAGAACCGAAAGCCGAAGTTCAGCGTCCCAAAGGCGATGGTATTGTGCGCATTCAGAAGCAGACCAGCGGGCGCAAGGGCAAGGGCGTGTGCCTGATCGTCGGTATTGATGCAGATGACGCGACGCTGGCGAGCATAGCCGCCGAGTTGAAAAAGAAATGCGGTTGCGGTGGCGCGGTCAAAGACGGTGTAATTGAAATTCAGGGTGATAAGCGTGATTTGATAAAATCGCTGCTGGAAGCGAAAGGAATGAAAGTAAAACTCGCGGGCGGGTAATCCGCTAAAAATATTAATTATTGGGCCACGGCTAATGCCGTGGCCTTTTATTTTTACTGCTGTAAGTCAGACCTGAAAATTAACACGTAATGAATTCGTCAAAGCGGGTTAGCTTTTGCTGGCGTCCTGCCTTATTTACCCACCTGGTGACCGATAATACCACCTACTGCCGCACCGCCAAGCGTCCCCAGCGTACTACCGTCTGTCAGCACTGCACCACCCAGGGCACCGGCACCTGCACCGATTGCCGTGTTGCGGTCACGCTTAGACCAGTTAGAGCATGCACTCAGGGACATTGCGAGGGTAATAGCCAGCATCGCAGCGGCCACTTTTTTGTTATTTAAGGTCATCATACTTTCTCCAGAATAATTGATTCACCGAAGCCAGTCTCAGGTAAGTATAGTAACAATTCACCACTTTACCGGGCGGTTCGTGAAACGATGTCACGATATAAGCTTAAAAAACAGCAGGTGTGTTTATTACTCCCTGTTATATCGCTAAATTCTATTCTAATTTTCCCGCATGATTAACACAGGTAAAAACTCTTAATTACAGCGTGGGAATATTCTGAGAGAGGGGAAGCCCGTGCAATGCACGGGCGGCAAAACCTTAGACTGCGGCGTAAGGGTCTACAATATCAACCTGCAGCTGGGCGGCTTTCAGGTGCTCCAGCGTCTCCTGGCTAAGTGCTGCGTCGGTGATAACGCGGTTGAAGCGTGAAATTGGGCCCAGAGTATACGGATGCACGTTGCCAAATTTGCTACTGTCCGTGAGTACAATAGCCTCGCTGCCTTTCTCCAGCACAGAATTCACCACGTCGGTACGGAGCATATCCCGCCCGGTAAAGCCGGTTTCAGGCAAGAACCCGTCGATGCCAATAAAAGCCTTACTGAAATGCAGCTGCTGGATAAACTGACGGGTAAGCGGGCCGACCATGCTTTCACTTTTCTTCTGATAGATCCCGCCGACCAGAATCACTTCACAATCGGTGTCTTTCAGCAAATGGGCGATGTAGCTGCTGACGGTTATCAGCGTGACTTTTTTCTGCTCTGCCAGAGTGCGGGCGAGAAGGGCGTTACTGCTGCCGTTTTCGATAAACACGGTTTCACCATCGTTCACCAGCGAGGCGGCATATTGCGCAAGCTGCAGCTTGAGGGTGTAATTGTTCATCATGCGCGTTTCAACGTCATCGCTATCCAGCGGGACGGCAAAGCCATGCGTGCGTCGCAGATAATTATTTTTTTCCAGCAGGTTTAAATCCTGGCGAATGGTCACTTCTGAAACGCCGGTTGTTTTCGCCAGAGCGGCGACGCTTACCCGGCCCTGATCGATGACCATTTGCAGAATAATTTGTTGTCTTGAGTTCATGTCAGCCAGTAGTCAGGCGGTGGGACTAACCACCGCCTGCTCGTCAAAGAGTATGTTCCGTGCGGGCTATAATATCATCCTGCGCGTCAGGAGATAAGGCGGTAAAGAAGGCCGAGTATCCTGCCACCCTAACCACTAAATCACGATATTTATCAGGATTTTGTTTGGCTTCCAGCAGTGTTTCTCGGGAGACAATGTTGTACTGAACGTGCCAGCCCTTATGCGCTTCGAAGAAGGTACGCAGCATAAACATTAATTTTTCACGATCGCGTGGATTATCCAGCGCTGAAGGATTCAATTTTTGGTTCAATAAAACACCGCCGAGGATTTTATTGGTTGGCAGCTTTCCTACGGAACTGATGACCGCCGTTGGGCCAAGATGATCGGTTCCGGACGCGGGGCTGGCTCCCTCCGCCAGAGGGGTATGCGCTTTACGGCCGTCGGGGGTTGCCATCGTGGCCGCGCCAAACGGAACGTTGGCTGAAATAGAAGAGGTTCCCGCATAGTACGTGCCGCCCATTGGGCCGCGGCCAAAGCGCGTGTTGTGGTAGCGCTTTAATTCGTCGATGTAGGTTTGATAGGCGCGAGAGAGCAGCATATCCACTTCATCATCGTCATTGCCGTATTTTGGCGCACCGTTAACTAATCGCTGACGAAGCTGTTCGCCACTTAGCCCGGCAAAGTCGTTGGTCAGGGCTGCCGCTAACTGCTGCTGACCAATAATGCCCTGTTCAAAGACCAGTTTTCGCACGGCGGAAAGGCTGTTCCCGAGGTTAGCAATCCCGACCTGGAGCCCTGAAACCCAGTCATATTTGGCACCACCTTGCTTAATGCTTTTGCCGCGTTCAATGCAGTCATCCACCAGTGCGGAACAGAGAATGTCGTGCGCATTTTCTTCCAGAACCGTGTCGACAACGCATTCGATCTCGATAGACTTTTGCGTGTAGTAGCGAATTTGCCGGTCCCACGCATCCAGCACTTCGTCAAACGAAGTGAAATTGCCTTCGGACAGCGCTTTTTGCTGAGGAAGAAACACTTTACCGCTGGTGGCGTCGCGGCCATGTTCAAGGCTTGCCAGCATGACGCGGGCAAAGTTAATGAAGCTCATACCGGTACAGCGGTAGCCCCATTTCCCGCCCACGGCCGTTTCAATACAGCCGATAGCCGCGTAGTCATAAGCATCTTCCCGGCTGACGCCAATCTTAATGAATTCCTCGATGACAATTTCATCATTATTAAATGCCGGCATCCCGAACCCGCAGCGAATGACCTGGACACAGGCGTCGAGGAAATCGTTGCTCATTCCCGCGTGATAACGAACGCTGAGGTTAGGCTGAGTGGAGCGCAGGCGGCCACAGGACTCAAGGATGGTGTAAGAGAGTGGGTTAACGGCATCCACGGCGACGCCATGCACCAGCGTTTGTCCCCCGATGGTGACGTTCTGGTAAAGCGGGCTGCCTGCCGAGGCTTTTGAATGCGAGCCGGAGCGAATTTTGTTCACCTCAAGCAGTTTCAGCCAGCAGCTTTGTAGAAGCTCAATGGCCTGTTCCCGGCTGGTTGTTTGCTGCAGTTCAACGTCCCGGCGATACCATGGATAAAGGTACTGATCCAGCCGGCCAAAGGAGACGGAGTGCCCGTTAGATTCAATCTGCAGCACAAGCTGAACGAAATAGCTGAGTTGCAAAGCCTGCCAGAAGGTGACCGGCGGGTTGGTGGCAATATGTTTGCAGTTATCGGCTATCGCCAGCAGCTCATCCCGCCGCTCTTCTCGTTTTTCTTCTGAGGCCATTTTCTTCGCCAGCTCTGCGTAACGCAGAATATGGCCACTCAGGGCGACAAAGGTCATATCAATCGCTTTGAGGAATTGTTCTTTATGCAGATCGTCCCAGTCGGTGAGAAGCAGGCGTCCGCGTCGCTCGGCGACTTTCTCACGTAATCCTTGAATACCCAGCTCGAGTAAAAGCGGGAAGTTAACCGCCAGGTGAGCATCGCCGGAAGTCATATTGCCTTCAGCTTTTATGATCCCGGTCGCAAGCAGCGCCTTTTGCTCATCGGTAAACATGCCATAGCAGCGATCCTGCACCGTTTGCCCGCGCCACCAGGGGCAGATTTCATGCATGACGGCTTTGTCCGCGTCTGAAACTGAAAATCCTGCTCCCGGGCGGTCGCCAAGCTCGTCGATTTCGCTCTCAATCCAGCCGACGGTATATTCCGGGAAGAACGGCGCCCCGCGCACATGGCTTGCCTGATTGCCGACGATAAGTTCGTCATGTTTGATCCAAATGGTTCGCTCCGCCAGATGATGAGCCAGCGCCATCGCGCGGCGAACAGGCAGCGGTTTATCCTGATTCTGTTGATAAATGGTTGTGTAGTGGCGGGCACGTTCGGTGCAGACCGGCGGCTTAACGATATGTATCAGCGCCTCTTTGTGTGCTTCTATACGTGGGCTTAGAAAGTTCAGGTTCAGTTCGGTCATGATAATTATCCTCTAATCCAGGCTGTCATGCCTTTTTGGCTGGCGTACTGTTCGGCAAAGTGCAGAAGTTCTGGGGCATCAAGCGGTCTGCTGGCGGCCAGATAGGGCTGACCCAACAGGTGATATTTGTTAATCCCTAAGGTGTGATACGGCAGAAAATGAATGGATTTCGCGCCAATTTCGTCGGCGGCAAAATCACTGATGGCGCGAATGGAACGTTCATCAGCGTTAAAATCAGGAATTAACGGCACGCGGATGGTCATCTCTACGCCTCGAGCGGCCAACTGGCGAAAGTTATCCATCACGCGTTCGGCGTTGCCGTCGGTCCACTGCTGAAAGCGCGCTTTGTCTACGTGCTTAAGATCTGCCAGCAGCAAATCCAAAAAAGGCAATGAGGGTGCAATGTATTTCCATGGCACATGCAGACAGGATTCCACGGCGGTGTGCAGGCCGGCCTCTTTGCTGCGCTGCAGCAGTTCACGCGCCAGTTCTGGCTGCATAAAAGGCTCCCCGCCGGAAAGCGTTATTCCGCCGCCACTCCGGGCATAAAAAGGTTTGTCACGAAGGACTGTCGCCATGATGGCCTCTGCCGTTTTCACTTCGCCGCAGACGGTTAATGCCTGGGTAGGGCAGCACTCTTTCAGCGCATTGATTGTCTCCGCATTCAGTTTGCCTCGAGCGATAACCAGCGCATTGTCAATGCGGGAAACCGCCTCTGGCGCGGCCCGCTGGCAAAGATCGCACCCTGCAAGACACAGCCGGCGATCCAGCAGAACATCATATTCCCGGGCGCGGCTTTCAGGATTCTGACACCAGCGACAGCCGAGGGAGCATCCTTTCAGGAACACAACCGTGCGAATACCTGGGCCATCGTGGGTGGAGTAACGCTGAATATTGAATAGCATGAGATCTTCTCTTTTTGCTTTCTTTCGTAAATTAAATTACTTTCGAATGAAAGTTATATTGATATTGATCAGCTAAACAATCGACAGGCAGGTTATGATGCCGCCAATGAGAGATGACTCTAATTCTGGAGAGCGTAATGGAACTGTATTTAGATACCGCAGATGTTGCCGCCGTTAAGCGTCTGGCCCGTGTTCTGCCGCTGCAGGGCGTAACCACCAACCCTTCCATCGTTGCCAAAGCGGGAATTTCCCTGTGGGAAGTGCTTCCTGCCTTGCAGGATGCGCTGGGCGGTGAAGGCAAGCTGTTTGCCCAGGTAATTGCCGGCCAGGCCGATGACATGGTGAAAGAGGCACAGCTGCTAACCAGTCGCGTACCGGGGCTGGTTGTGAAAGTTCCCACTACGCCTGAAGGCCTGGCGGCACTGAAGCAGCTACAAGTACTGGGTATCCCGACGCTCGGCACGGCGGTTTATGGCGCTGCGCAGGGGTTACTGGCCGCGCTGGCGGGGGCTGAATACGTTGCGCCTTATGTGAACAGGCTGGATGCCCAGGGCGGGGACGGCATTCAAATGGTGCAGGATCTTCAGCAGCTTTTAACGCTGCATGCGCCTGACTCGAAGGTACTGGCAGCCAGCTTCCGTACGCCGCATCAGGCAATGTCGTGCCTTCTGGCCGGCTGTGAAGCTATCACGCTGCCGATTGATGTGGTCGAACAGATGCTGGTCACGCCCGCGGTGACGGCGGCGATCGGCGGGTTTGAAAAAGACTGGCAGGGAGCTTTCGGCTCATTAACGCTCTAGTCATTCACGGCCACCGTTCGCGGTGGCTTTCACGTAAGGCTTATTTAATATAAGAATCCAGCACTTTCAGGATCACATCCAGATCCTCTTCACGCTTCACTTCGTCCGCCTCATGCACGATATGCTCCGTCAGATGTCCTTTAATCACCTCGCGCATTAGTCCGTTCACCGCCCCGCGAATGGCGGCAATTTGCTGCAGGACTGCGGCGCACTCATGCGGTTCATCAAGCATCTTTTTAAGCGCAATCACTTGCCCCTGGATCTTACTGGTCCGGGCTTTAAGCTTTTGTCTGTCGCGAATGGTATGTGACATGTGGGTTACCCTCTGAGAAGAACTTCATAATGATACTATTACAAATCTACTGGGGGGTAGTATTTTGTACTGGGGGGGAGTAGAATTTAGATCCCGCATCTCAGCAAGAGTGATCCAAATGACCGAATTCACTACGCTTCTCCAGCAAGGCAATGCCTGGCTGTTTATCCCCAGCGCGATTCTGCTTGGCGCCCTGCATGGACTTGAGCCCGGGCATTCCAAGACGATGATGGCGGCGTTTATCATCGCCATTAAAGGCACGGCCAGGCAGGCTGCCATGCTTGGCCTTGCGGCGACGTTATCCCACACGGCTATCGTCTGGCTCATTGCGTTTGGCGGAATGTATATCAGCCAGCGTTTTACCGCTGAGTCTGCCGAGCCCTGGCTACAGCTGATTTCTGCCGTCATTGTGTTGGGCACCGCAGTCTGGATGTTCTGGCGCACCTGGAAAGGAGAACAAAACTGGCTGACAGAGTCGCAGGCAAACGATCATCATCACCAGGATGAAACCAAACGGATAGATACTGGCCACGGCCTGGTTGAGCTTTCTATCTTTGAGCAGGGGCAGCCCCCGCGCTGGCGTTTACGCAATCTCAGCCGCAGAAAATGGGGGGCGGGGGAGGTCTCGTTGGTGACGAGGCGCGAGGAGGGGCAGTTTTCCCAGGTCTTCCAGTTTGTGGATTGCGGCGACTACATGGAGTCGACGGCCGTCATCCCGGAGCCTCATAACTTCAACGTCCGTGTTTCGTTTGGCCATCGCGGGCACAGCCATGATTACGATCTGGCATTTCATGAACACGATCATGACCATACGCATGCGGGAGTCGAGGGGCTTGAAGTGGGTTCCCGGGAGTATCAGGATGCGCATGAGCTGGCGCACGCCAATGACATTAAGCGTCGCTTTACCAACAAAGATGTCACCAACGGGCAAATTTTGTTGTTTGGCCTGACGGGAGGGCTGATCCCGTGCCCGGCTGCCATAACGGTGCTGCTGATTTGCCTGCAGCTTAAGGCGCTGGTGCTGGGGGCAACGCTGGTTATCGGTTTCAGCCTGGGTCTGGCATTGACGCTAGTGACCGTTGGCGTAAGCGCGGCGGTTGGGGTTCGTCAGGTGGCCAAACGCTGGAGTGGTTTTAGTACGGTGGCCAGAAGAGCACCTTACTTTTCCAGTGTCCTGATTGCGGCGATGGGAATATATATGGCCATTCAGGGATGGGCCGGCCTGGTTCACTAATCGCTTTCAGTATGATTGTATAAAAGAAAAGCAGCCTTTATTTTGGGCTGCTTTTTCTGACAGAACAGTTAAATTTCCCAGGGCGATTTCTTTTGCTCGCCGTCGTGTTTATTCCCGTTGTTATTTACGCTCAGCAACTCAGCTTTGAGGATCTCCAGGTTGTTTATCGCGGAGGCATAATCTTTGGCAACCAGAATATCCAGCACGGTATCAATACGTTTGGCAAGCTGCTGCGGATCCAGTGTTGGCATGTGTAATCCTGTCTGTATTGGCGAATGAATCATGCGTCCATAATGCAAAAAATAGCCGATAAAGAGAAGGGCAGCCGGCGAATTCTTAGTCTTATTCTTCAATAAATTATCGCACAACATATAAGCATTAATTATTAATCTTGGCTCTGCATTCATCAAACTACGGCAGTGGATTAGTCTGATCCTGCGATTACCGCACATTCATTTAATGAGGATCTGGCTATGACAGTTATCAATCAACCAACCTGCAAACTCTTTACCGATACTGCACGTTTTACTCAACTGTCTGGATATTACGAAGAAGAACGCCGTACCGTCTGGATGATGCTTCGTGCCCGCCCGCGTCCCTGCTTCAATCACGGACTTATCGAGGAAATTATGAACCTGGGATATATCGTCCAGAAAGCCGGATTTAAAGTCGATTTCTGGGTTACCGGCTCGCTGGTCCCCGGGATGTACAATACCGGCGGCGACTTAGGCTTTTTTGTGGAAACTATTCGTAGCGGGCGTCGCGAAGCGTTGCGCGCCTACGCACGGGCCTGCGTTGACTGCGTTCACGCTGCGTCCCGGGGGTTTGATACCGGAGCCATCAGTCTGGCTATGGTTGAGGGCAGTGCGCTTGGCGGTGGATTTGAGGCCGCGTTAGCACACCATTTCCTGCTGGCACAGCGCGATGCCAGACTGGGCTTCCCGGAAATTGCTTTCAACCTGTTTCCCGGTATGGGCGCCTACTCTTTGGTTGCCCGCCGCTCGGGCATGAAGCTTGCAGAAGAGCTGATTTATAAAGGTGAGTCACACACGGCGGAGTGGTATCAGCCGCACGGTCTGGTGGATCAACTGTTTGAGCCGGGACTGGGATACATGGCCACCCGCACTTTCATCGACACCCTGCAGCCTAAGCTTAACGGCGTGAAGGCAATGCTGCGCGCGCGCCAGCGTGTGTTACAACTGCCGCGCTCGGAGCTGATGGACATCACCGAAGATTGGGTGGATGCCGCATTTTGCCTGGAGGCAAAAGATATTGCTTATATGGAACGGCTGGTACAGTTGCAAAACCGCCATACCTCAACGGCGTTGCGTAAAGCGAGCTAACGCTTTGTTCTGGCCTGATAGCGCTTAAACCACCGCTCGAATACGGCTGCGGGCATTGGTTTTGCAAATAAAAATCCCTGCCGTTCGTTGACGCCGTTCTTGGTCAGAAAGGCGTCTTCTTTTTGGTTTTCAACTCCCTCCGCAATCACCTGCAGATTCAGCGCCTGAGCCACGGCCACAATGGCTCTCACCAGCGATTGAGACACCGAATGTTTGTGCACGTCGCGTACGAAAGACTGATCCAACTTGATGGCATCGATAGGGAAGCGGGCCAGCTGCGATAGCGACGAATAGCCGGTACCGAAGTCATCCAGGTGAACCTGTGCTCCCAGCTGGCTGAACTGCTTGATCACCGACAGCGCCAGATCTTCGTTCTCGATAAGACAACTTTCGGTCAGATCAACGTCAATCGGGCAGTATTCAAAATTCAAATCTTTCAGCGCCTGCCTGAGATCGCTAAAAATAGTCTGGTCAGCAAGCTGACGGGCAGAAACGTTGACCGCCACACGCAAATTAATACCTTTGTCCCGCCATTTTGCTACCTGCTGAACAACGCTAACCATTACCCAGCGCCCAAGAGGCACAATCAGGCCGGACTCTTCCGCGTAAGAAATAAACCCCTGGGGAGGAATAAGGCCACGCTCCGGTGACTGCCAGCGCACCAGTGCCTCCAGGCTACGGACTTCACCGCGCCAGGTCATCTTTGGCTGGTAATGAATCACCAATTGATCGTTATCCAGCGCTTTACGTAAATTGGTATCCAGCCAGAGATATTCAAACACCCGCTGGTTCATCTCGGGCGAGAACACGCAAAACTTCCCGCGGCCGCTCTCTTTGGCGGTGTACATTGCCGTGTCGGCATTGCGAATCAGATTCTCTCGCTCATCCCCGTGCTGGGGCGCAAGGGATATGCCTAGAGAACAGCCGCTGTAGACCTCAATAAGGCCAATTCTGAAGGGCTGCTTCAGGCGGGTCAAAATGCGGGAAGACATCGCTTCCAGCGAGCCCTGAGAGGTGTTTGTCGCCAGCACGATGAATTCATCGCCTCCGAGACGCGCCAACACCTGGCCTTCCTCAAGGCAGCTTAAAATCGCCAGTGATACGGCCTGCAGCAGCTGATCGCCGAACATATGACCGTAGGCATCGTTCACTTTTTTAAAGTTATCGAGATCCAGATAAACGATGCCAACCTGTGTGTCGCCACGTTTGGCGATAGCATCGGCGATCAGATCGTAAATAGCGTTGCGGTTAGGCAAGCCGGTGATGGTATCGGTATTGGCCAGCACCCGCAGGCGCTCCTGCGCGCGGCGCTCTTCGGTAATGTCGGTGCCGGAGCAAATCAGGTAGATTTCGTTTTTACCGCTGCCGCTGTGCACAAACTTGTTGCGGAACAAAAATAGCCGCTGGCCTTTACGAGTTTTGACCCAACGCTCAACCTCGTAGGAGCTACCGTTGCGGAAAAATCCGCTGATATTGCGCTTTGAGGCGGCGGCTTCGCTGCGGCTCATAAACAGCCTGAAGACGTTCTGGCCGATGACTTCATGCTCTTTCATCCCGGTGTATTCTTCACTTAGCCGGTTGAAGCGCTGAATATTTCCCTGTTTATCAAGAATGACTATCACCGAATTGGCTTCAGAAACAACCTGTTCGGCAAACGAGAGGCCCTGCACCAGGTCCCGCGCCACCGAATGGGTATCATGCCAGGCCGAAGCGGTGCCTGCCCATTCGCGTTTAGACACTTTTCGGCCCACCATATGTACCGGAACGTCTATGCCGAACAGCGACAGCGTCATGGTCAGGCTGGAGGTGATCACCGTCATTTGGCGAATTTCGTCGGCCTGTTTTGCGTCCAGCGCCACAACCTGGCCGGTGTCTGAATCTTCACTGGCTGCCAGTTGAAGGGCGTTGCTGTCCGCCGGTAAACGCCAGTAGGGGCTGGTCGTACCCAGATAACGATAAAGCAGGTTCTGCTCCAAATCGTCTTTCATTCTTGCTCCTGAGCCTCAGGGGAAAAATATCACCTAAATCTATTATTTATAGTAGCAACAGACGGCCGATGTTAAAGCCCCGGGAAAGAGGAAAAGATCTTGTTTTTGCAGAGGATGTGCAATATATCGGCACATTGAGAGGGCTGAAATAAAAAAGCCGGGCAGAGCGCCCGGCTTAAGAGGGATAAAATCAGGTTCAGGCCGCAGGACGAGCGATAACGCTGCGCGTTTCCATGCGGACTTCCGCGATAGTCACATCGATAACGTCGGTTACTTTATAAACCGGCTCACCCTTGATCTGCACGGTGCCGTTCTCCTGGCTGCAAACCAGTTCATCACGCACCGCGTGGATGAATGGTGCCGGGATAAACGCCACGGCCCCGTTTTCAACCAGGCGAACGCGCATCCCGCCGCGGCTGACATCGATAATTTCTGCTGCAAAGCGAGTATCGGTGCCTGCTTTCGGGCTCAGGAAGCGGGCATACAGCCAGTCGCCCACATCACGTTCGGCCATTCGATTCAGGCGGCGGCGTTCTGCCATCTGGACGGTGGTTTCTTCCGCCGGACGAGCCGCAGTTTCGCCTTTAATGATAGCTTTCAGCAAACGGTGGTTAACCATATCGCCGAATTTACGGATCGGGGAAGTCCAGGTGGCATAGGCTTCCAGGCCAAGACCGAAGTGCGGACCTGGTTCGGTGCCGATCTCGGCAAAGGACTGGTAACGACGGATGCGGCTGTCGAGGAAACCGGTTGGCTGAGCATCCAGTTCGCGGCGCAGCTTGCAGAAGCCCTCCAGCGTCAGCACTTCCTGTGCGTCCACCGCGATGCCGTGGGTTTGCAGCATGGCTGCCAGCTGTTCGGTATTGGCGGGATCAAAGCCGGTATGAACGTTATAAATCCCGAAGCCGAGCTTCTCGCGCAGCACGATGGCCGCACAAACGTTAGCCGCAATCATCGACTCTTCCACGATGCGGTTTGCGATCCGACGCGGCTCGGCTACGATATCCAGCACTTCGCCTTTCTCGCCCAAAATAAAGCGGTAGTCCGGGCGATCTTTAAAGACCAGCGCATGGGTCTGGCGCCATTCGCTCCGGGCCAGGCACACGCGATGCAGCAGCCGAATTTGGCTGGCAATGGCTTCGCTCTGTGGCTGCCAGCCACCTTTCTCTTCCAGCCAGTCAGACACTTCGTCATAAACCAGCTTGGCTTTAGACTCGATATTCGCGGCAAAGAAATGAATGTCGCTGGCGATTGCGCCGTCCTGCTCAATGGTCATACGGCAGGCGAGGACAGGGCGGACAACGTTGGCGCGCAGGGAGCAGAGGTCGTCGGACAGCTCGCGCGGCAGCATTGGAATGTTGAAGCCAGGCAGATAGTTGGTAAAGGCACGAACTTTGGCGATGCCGTCGAGCTTGCTGCCTTCAGCGATCCACGCCGTCGGATCGGCGATAGCTACGGTAAGCTGCAGTTTGCCGTCGGCAAGTTCTTCAACGTACAGCGCATCGTCCATGTCTTCGGTGCTGGCGCTGTCAATGGTAACAAAATCCAGCGCCGTTAAGTCTTCACGCACCAGCCCATCGTCGAGCATCTCGGTGGCCACGCCGTCCGGCGCTTCACGTTCAAGATTGTGACGTGACAGTGTCACCCACCACGGCGCGAGATGATCGTCGCCGAAGGTGATGAATTGAGTTAATTCAGCGTAAAAACCGCGGTCGCCCTTCAGGGGATGACGGCGCATTTCAGCCACCGCCCAGTCACCGTTCTGGAAGTCATGGGTCACGCCACGCGCCGCGCGGCACTGAATCGCGTCTCTCAGCAGCGGGTGATCCGGCACAATCGACAGGCGGTCGTCTTTTTTCTGAACGCGGCCAACAAAACGCGTCAGGAAAGGTTCGATAAGCGTTTCCGGCTCGGCGGACTCACGGTCTTTATCGGTGTGAATGACGGCGCTGATACGGTCGCCGTGCATCACTTTTTTCATCTGCGGCGGCGGAATAAAGTAACTTTTATTCGCGTCGACTTCGAGGAAGCCGAACCCTTTTTCCGTGCCTTTCACCACACCTTCAGCGCGTGGAGTCTGGGAATGCAGTTGCTGTTTTAGCTGCGCGAGCAGCGGGTTATCCTGAAGCATATCGTTTCGTTTTCGTGGCCAAAAGAGCGGCTGACAGTTTTACGCGAAACCGTACCTTGCGGCAAGCGCTGATTGCCGTGAAGGCTTATGGATTCAGCGCTTGAGCGGTATTTCCGAGGGCAATTTTCAGGCGATTTATCCACCCCGCCAGCCCGGCGCCAATCAATAATTTCAGCACCTGATGCTCGCTAAAACCTTGCTCGTACAATGGTTGTAGCTGGGCGGCGCTAAATCTGTCCGGGGCGCGGGTCAACAGCTGCACGGCCTGAATAATCGCTTTTTCACGAGGGTGGTTGTGGCTCCAGGCGTTAAGCGCACGTTCACCGTTGCGCATCGCATCCGGCAACCCCGCATCTCCCTGCCACGCCGCTACGGCATCGCTAAAGCAGGCCGCGCTGCCGTTAATTCGCGACGTCAGCATCACCACCAGCAATGCATCGTCTGGTTGCTGTGGCGTGGTCTGCCAGAACAGGCGTGTGAGCTGGCTGAGGTAAGAAAGCGCCCGCTCATCGTGGGCCAGCAGCCAGGCAATATCACGCAGGGTGCGCAGCGGCTGGCTGATGCTCAGTACTTCCAGCTGTTCCGGGCGGGCATAGCGCATTTCAACGGGCGCCAGCCCCGGAAGCCAGTTGACCGGATACGGCGTAAACAGCGCCGGCTCCGCATCCTGCTGTCCGCTAAGTCCCGGCAGCCAGCGGACGGGCAGGCCCTGCAGAGCTTGCCAGACGGCAATGGCGCGCGCCTGGAAGCCAACGAAACCGATTATCTGGGTGAAGGAGACAATATCGTCCCCAGAGAGGCCACATTCATCCAACTGCGCCAAGGCCGCATCATCGATAAGCGTGGGGTGGCTGGCAAGCTGGCGGGCAAACTGGGTTATCTGGGTCAGGCGGCGATTACTTTCCCGGGATGAGTCGGGGCCGGGTTGCGGCGCCAGACGAGCGGCATAGTGGTTACAAAGGCGCTGGACGCCGTAGACCTGCGCGACGGTCAGCGCCGTGCTCAGGCGATCGTAGCTGCTCAGGGTATGTAAGCGAGTCACGCTAATACTTTCCGGCAGCAGCACCTCGGCAGCGGCTCGGGCGGCATCAAGCCACGGGGCTTCAACAATTAATTGCGCTTCAGAAGGGACTACATCAAGCAAAAAGCGGTCTTCAACCCGCGCCGCTTCGGGAACTAAAGGCAGCACATCCGCCGGGCACAGACTGGACTGGGTTTCATGATACCAGTGGCTTTTACCAGAAAAGCGGCGTTGTTCCATGGTCGTTCCTTGGTCAAAAAGTTTGCAGACCCGGATACAACGTGGATGCCGGGCCTGGTTCGCTGTTTTATCCTGGCGCAAGCACGGGAGGTGACAAAAGAATGATCGGTGATAATAAATATCGGAAAGGTATAACTAATTCGGAGTAAAGCGGGAAATACAGGCTAAAAAAGCGAAACGGGCCGTAGCCCGTTTCACTCTGAAACTGAAATTAGTCTTTCAGTTCCAGCTCGTTCATTGCGGCGATGCTGAAGCCGCCGTCAACGTGAACCACTTCCCCGGAGATACCGGCAGACAGGTCGGAACACAGGAAGGCCGCGGAGTTACCCACGTCTTCGATGGTCACGGTACGGCGAATTGGGGTAACCGCTTCGCAGTGGGCCAGCATTTTACGGAAGTCTTTAATGCCGGAAGCCGCCAGAGTACGGATTGGACCCGCGGAGATGGCGTTAACGCGGACGCCTTCCGGGCCCATAGCGTTAGCCATGTAGCGAACGTTAGCTTCCAGAGATGCTTTTGCCAGGCCCATAACGTTGTAGTTAGGGATAGCACGCTCTGCGCCCAGGTAGGACAGGGTCAGCAGGGCGGAACCTGGGTTCAGCATTTCACGGCAAACTTTAGCCATCGCAACGAAGCTGTATGCGCTGATATCGTGGGCAATTTTAAAGCCTTCGCGGGTAACGGCGTTCACATAGTCGCCATCCAGCTGGTCGCCAGGGGCGAAGCCGATGGAGTGAACGAAACCGTCAAATTTCGGCCAGCTTTTAGCCAGTTCGGTAAACAGCGCTTCGATGCTCTCATCTTCAGCCACATCGCAAGGCAGCACGAGGCTTGAACCCAGCTCGGCAGCAAAACCTTCCACGCGGCCTTTCAGCTTCTCGTTCTGGTAGGTGAATGCCAGCTCGGCGCCTTCGCGGTGCATCGCCTGTGCAATGCCGTAGGCAATGGAGAGTTTACTGGCGACGCCAGTGATCAGAATGCGTTTACCGGTAAGAAAACCCATAGCTTTAATCCTTAATAGTCATTGTTGTTGCGGCCAGCAGGTGAAAAAACAGGCAAGCCGACGTTAAGACCGGGCGATTCTAACATGACTCCCGCGCAAGCGTTAATCCGACCACTTTTCCACGTCATTATTTGAGCCGCAGGGGTATTGCTGCACCCTCATTTCTCAGGCACTTACTTCAGTAAACGCCTGAGAACTGCTCCCTTGCCGCCTGGCTGCAACTCAAGTTATTTAGTGGCAGCCGGGGCAAAATGATCGCGGTGAAGTATTCTAAATTAACGATCCCTACGCCAGGCGTCAGCGGTTAAAGCTTCGCCGAAGTGGCTGTTAATCAGCCGCTTAGTCAATTCATGAAGCGGGGAGGCCAGCACGTCAGCCGTACTGCCGCGTTCCACCACTTCGCCTTCGTGCATCACCATCACCTGGTCGCTGATGTGCTTCATCATGCCAATGTGCTGGGTTACATAAATATATGAAATACCTTGTTTTTCCTGCAACTCAAGCATCAGGTTGATCAGCTGTGAGCGCATGGACATATCCAGCGAGGCCAGCGCTTCGTCGGCAATAATCACCTTCGGCCTGAGGATCAGCGCGCGGGCCAGGCCAAGACGCTGTTTTTGCCCCGGGGCCAGCATATGCGGATAGTAGCTGGCGTGATCCGGCAGCAGCCCAACCATGCGCAGTGTCTCCAGAATGCGTTTTTGACGCAGTTCAGATTCAAGCCCGGTATTGAGCCGCAGCGGGAAATCCAGAATCTGCGAGATACGCTGGCGCGGATTCAGGGACGTACTCGGATCCTGAAATATCATACGGATCCGCTGGCTGCGCCAGGAATAATCCCCGAAGTGGAGAGGGTGATCGTCAATCACCAATTCGCCGGTGGTTGGCTCAATCATCCCCGCCAGCATTTTTGCCAGCGTAGATTTGCCCGAGCCGTTTTCCCCGATAATCGCGAGCGTCTGTTTCTCACGCAGCGTAAAGTTAAGCGGCTTGACCGCTTCGACGTGCTGGCGGTGGAACAAACCGGTACGGTAGCGAAACGTCTTACTTAAATTGCGGACTTCCAGCAGCGTTTCGACCATTACTGACTCTCCATATTCAGCGGGAAGTGACAGGCATACAGGTGGTTTTTGGCCCCTTCAAGCCTCGGGGCTTCAATGCATTTTCGCTGCGCATACGGGCAGCGAGGCCCAAGACGGCAGCCCATCGGTAATTGCTCCAGCAGCGGAATCGCGCCCGGCATGGTGTTTAACCGGCTCTTGTGCGGCATCGGGCTACCAAAATCAGGGATAGCGCGGATCAGCGCCTGGGTATACGGGTGGTGCGGCGTGGCGACCAGCTCCTCGCTCGTTGCGCTCTCCACTGTCTGCCCGCAGTACATGACGTTAATTTTATCTGCCCATTGGCTCAGCATTTGCAGGTCGTGGCTAATCAGTAGAATGGTGGTGTTGTTGTTCTGATTAAGCCGCGTTAACAAACGGAAGATTTGCGACTGGGTGGTCGGCTCCATGGCGTTGGTCGGTTCGTCCGCAATCAGCAGGCGCGGCTGGTTTGCCAGCGCGATGGCAATCATCACTTTCTGGCATTCGCCTTCCGTCAGTTCGTACGGATAGCTGTTCATGGCGTCTTTGTGATCTTTAATTCCCACCCGATGCAGCAGTTCGATGGCCCGGCGTTTGCGCCAGCCAAAGCGTTGCCACCAGCGGCCCTTATACGTCCAGCCCGGAATGTTCTGGGTCAGCTGGCGGCCAATTCTTTCCGACGGGTCAAGACAGGATTGTGGCTCCTGGAAAATCATCGACACGTTGTGACCGACCAGGCGGCGGCGTTCTCGCGGCGAAAGTCTCAGCAGGTCAATATCGTCAAAGCGCATACGGTCGGCTGTAACGCGCCAGTTATCTTTGGTGACGCCACAGATGGCCTTGGCTATCAGGCTCTTCCCCGAGCCGGACTCGCCGACCAGGCCGCGAATTTCCCCTTCGCCAAGCGTCATACTCACGCGATCGACGGCTTTGACCCAGCCTTCGGACGTCATAAATTCGATGGTCAGGTTGCGGATATCAAGTAGCGGCATTATTGCACCCCCGCGTTAATCGCGCGTCGCAGGCCGTCGCCGAGCAAGTTCACCAGCAGGACGCTTATCATGATGGCGGCTCCGGGCAGCATGACCGTCCAGGGCGCAACGTAAATCAGCTCCAGCGCATCGCCAAGCATCGCGCCCCATTCCGGGGAAGGGAGCTGCGCGCCAAGATCGAGAAAACCGAGCGCGGCAATGTCCAGAATAGCCATAGACAGCGCCCGGGTGATTTCTGTTACCAGCGTGGCGGTGATATTTGGCATGACGGCAAACCACAGAATATTCAGCGTGGAAGCGCCGTCCAGACGGGCGGCGACCACATACTCTTTCTCCAGTTCATCGTGCACCGCGCTGTAGACAGAGCGTACCATTCGCGGCAGCAGCGCAAGCCAGACCGCAAACATCGCGTGGCTGAGATGCGGGCCAGCAAAGGCGACCACGATAATCGCCAGCAGCAGAGAAGGAATCGACAGCAGCGTATCCAGAATGTGGTTCAGTACCGCGGAGCGCAGCCCGTGTGTCGACCCGGCAATCACCCCGAGCACGATGCCACAGATTGTCGCTGCAAGCGTGACGACAAACGCCCCGCCCACCGTCGGGGCTGCGCCACTCAACAGGCGGCTCAGCACGTCACGGCCGAGATCGTCGGTTCCGAGGAAGAACGAAACCTCCCCATAGCGCGACCAGGAGGGCGGTAAAAGCTGATAGCCCAGAAACTGCTGGTCAATTTGATAAGGGGCGAAAAGGCCACCGAACAGGCACAGGATAGCCAGGCCGCCGCAGCCATAGAGACCTATCATCGCGGTGGTGTCGCCATAGAATTTTCGCCACGTCAGGCGCAGCGTACTTGGCGGTCGCTTCTCGCGGTAGACGCTATCGTAAGGCATACCATTCCTTATGCTTCAGTGGGTTGGCCATAGCGCCCAAAATATCGGAAATCACATTAACAATAATCACCAGTGAGCCAATCACCATCACCCCGGCGGAAATCGCCATGTAGTCCTGCTGGCGAATGGCGTTAATCAGCCAGCGACCCAGGCCCGGCCAGCTAAAGACCACTTCGGTTATCATCGCCAGGGTTAGCATGGTTGAAAACTGCAGGCCCAGACGAGGGATCACCGGCGGCAGCGCGTTGTGCAGCACATGGCGATGCAAAATAGTGAAACGGGAAAGCCCGCGCGTGGCGGCCGCTTTGACATAATTCTGGTCGAACACTTCAATGGTGCTGATACGCATCAGGCGAATGACTTCGGTGGTCGGGGCGACGGCCAGGGCGGCGACTGGCAGCACCATATGGCGCAGGGCGCTGACGATCATTTCGCTACGGTAAGGGGAGTCAGAGAGCCACGCATCTACCAGCGCAAAGCCGGTGACGGACTTCACTTCATACAGCAGGTCAAAGCGCCCGGACACCGGGAACCAGCCCAGGGTCAGCGAGAAGAACAGCGTCAGCAGCAGCGCCAGCCAGAAGACCGGAATAGAAAAACCTACCAGCGCCAGGGCGCTGATCAGCTTATCCTGCCACTTATTGCGCATGATACCTGCCAGCATCCCGACCGGAATGCCTATCAGCAGCGCCAGGCCAAAGGCCAGAATGCACAGCTCCATGGTCGCCGGGAATACATCGCGTAATTGCTCATTAATCGACTGACCGTTAATGCTGGAAACGCCAAAATCCCAGTGCAGCAGGCTTTCAAACCAGAACACCCAGGCGTTCCACAGCGAGGCGCCCTGCAGCGGGGCATGGGGCGTAAAGTAGTTGAGGCTAAAGCCGACCACCGCCAGGAACAACAGGGTGATCAACAGCAGCAATAATCGCCGTAAAGTGAAGATGATCATTATTTTTTGGCCTCTTCGTTTTCCCTGGACACGCCGGCAAACGAGGCGTTGCCGAATGGGCTGAGCACCAGGCCTTTCATGTCATAGCGGTAGGCCTGCAGCCTTAATGAAGAGGCCAGCGGCAGCACCGGTAGCTCGGCAGATAGAATATCCTGCGCTTCGTTATAGGCTTCAATACGGGCGGAAAGCTGCTGAGAAGAGAGCGCTTTTTGCAGCACGCTGTCAAACTGCGGGTTACACCAGCGGGCATAGTTAGTTTGCGAGCCAATCGCCGCGCAGCTCAGCATCGGGCGGAAGAAGCTGTCCGGATCGTTACTGTCCGTTGCCCAGCCGGCAAGCGTCAGATCGTGGTTCATGTCCATCAGCCTGGCTTCCTGGAAACGTCCCTCCATCGGCACGATTATCACCTTCACGCCAATCTGCGCCATATCCGCCTGAATCAGCTCGGCGGTTTTCAGCGGGCTTGGGTTCCACGCCTGAGAACTTGTGGGAACCCACAGGCGAAGCTCCAGGTTGTCCACGCCTAAGGCCTGCAACTGTTCCCGAGCTTTCGCCGGGTTGTACTCGGTAATTTTCGCGTCGTTATCGTAGGCCCAGGAGGCGCGAGGCAAAATTGATGCGGCGGTTTCTGCCGTCCCGTAATAAATAGACTGCATCAGGCGCTGGTTATTGATGGCAAGCGCCAGCGCATGGCGAACGGCCGGGTTATTCAGCGGCGGCTTGTTGGTGTTAAACGCCAGATACGCGATGTTCATGCCTGGGCGAAGTGTCAGGCGCAGACGCGGGTCATCACGCAGAATAGTTAACTGGCTTGCCGCAGGCCAGGCCAGCACGTCGCATTCCCCGGTGAGCAGTTTGGAAAGACGCCCCGTGCCGCCGGAGCCGAGATCGACCACCACCTGTGGCATCAGCGGTACGCCGCGCCAGAAGCGCTGGTTGCGCGCCAGGCGAATGTACTGCCCGGCGCGGTATTCGCTCAGCAGGAAGGGGCCGGTACCGACCGGCTGCCTGTCCATCAATTCCTGATGATCGGCTTTGGTCAACTGCGCGGCGTATTCGGCGGACATCACTGACGCGTAATGGGTGGCCAGATGCCAAAGGAAAGAGGCATCCGGCTTGTTGAGCCGGAATTCAACGGTATTGTCATCCAGCTTGCGAACGCTTTTCACCGTTTCCGGGAACTGGAGACTGTCGAAATAGGGGTAACTGCCGCCGTTAACGTTATGCCACGGATGGTTGCGGTCGAAAATACGTTCAAAAGTGAAGACCACGTCATCGGCATTTAGCGCCCGGGTGGGCTTAAACCACGCGGTAGTCTGGAACTGGACATTGTGGCGCAGGTGGAAGCGATAGGTGGCGCCGTTATCCAGCACTTCCCAGCTTTCTGCCAGCTCAGGCACCAGGCGATAGGTATAAGGATCGACGTCCAGCAGGCGGTCATACAGCTGCGCCGCCAGCGTGTCGACGGTCAACCCACCGCTGGTCATCTGCGGGTTAAAGGTGTTGACCTGCCCGTTGACGCAATAAACAAAGCCACTGCGGCGAATATCTGCCGGCTTTTCAGCGGGCGTAGCGGCACGCGCCGCGCCGCTCAGGCAGCATAAACCCAGTAACAGGGAGGAGAGCATTCCGCGCATAAGTTTTTGAGTTATCTCAAGTGATAGGCAAAGTGTATCGCACTCTTGCCTTCTCCCCAAAATTACTGGTGACGATCGGCAATTTTCTGCGCAGGACGATGAAAAAAACGCCGCTTAGTCCGACGCCGGGCTGGTTAACTGATGCTTTTTCAGCATCGCCCGCAGCTGATGATAACTCACGCCCAGCAGTTCTGCAGCCCGGCGCTGGTTAAAAGCTGCCTGCCTCAGGCTCTGTTCCAGCAGGCTTTTCTCCTGCTCGTTTTGCCAGCTTCGCAGATCGAGCGGCAGGGGGGGCGCACTCGTCGCAGCCTCTTTTCTGGCCTGAAAGAGCGGGGCGGGTTTATGGGTGAAAGGGTTAAGGATAATGTTATCCAGCGCTTCATCGCTTGAGCCGTGGCGGTACACCGAGCGCTCAACCACGTTTTTTAGCTCGCGAATATTGCCCGGCCAGCCATAGTTAAGCAGCGTCTCGCAGGCCCTCCCGGTAAAGCCTGGAAACAGCGGCAGATTAAGTTCCCGGCACATTTGAATCGCAAAGTGATCGGCCAGCAGCAGAATATCCGAGCGCCGCTCACGCAGGGGCGGGAGCATGACTACGTCAAACGCCAGCCTGTCAAGCAGGTCGGCACGGAATTTTCCTTGTTCGGCCAACTCAGGTAAGTCAGCATTGGTGGCGCAGACCAGACGGGTATTAACCTGCAGCGGCTGGCTACCGCCAACGCGCTCAAGCTCGCCGTATTCCACCACCCGCAACAGTTTCTCCTGTACCAGCATCGGGGCCGTGGCGAGTTCATCGAGAAACAACGTGCCGCCTTCCGCGCGCTCAAAACGCCCCTGATGGCGCTTCTGCGCGCCGGTAAACGCGCCGGCTTCATGGCCAAACAGTTCACTGTCGAGCAGGTTTTCGTTCAGCGCCGCGCAGTTGAGGGAGATAAAAGGCCCCTGCCAGCGCTGCGAGAGGAAATGCAGACGGTTGGCAATCAGCTCTTTACCGGTGCCACGCTCGCCGATGACCAGCACTGGCTTATTCAGCGGTGCCAGGCGGGAAACCTGTTCCATGACCTCCAGGAAGCTATTAGCCTCTCCGATGAGGCTATCCTTATTTTCAGACATGGTTAAATTACCCAACAGTTAGTTAATTTAACCACTATAGCGGCTTTTGTTCGATCGTCAAATTTTCATTAATCCTTATTAATCAATGGAATAAAAAGTTGGCACGGATGCTGCAATATCATATCCGAGCAGAGTGCCTGGCACCTGAGATAATGACTAAGAGGATTGAATTATGGGTATTTTTTCTCGTTTTGCCGACATCGTGAATGCGAACATCAACTCCCTGCTGGAGAAAGCGGAAGATCCGCAGAAGCTGGTGCGCCTGATGATTCAGGAAATGGAAGACACGCTGGTGGAAGTGCGTTCCACTTCAGCCCGCGCGCTGGCCGAGAAGAAGCAGCTGAGCCGTCGCGTTGAACAGGCGACCGCGCAGCAGGCCGAATGGCAGGAAAAAGCCGAACTGGCGCTGCGTAAAGAGAAAGAAGATCTGGCCCGTGCCGCGCTGATTGAAAAACAGAAGCTGACTGACCTGATTGGGACGCTGGAAAATGAAGTCGTTCATGTGGACGAAACCCTGGCGCGAATGAAGAAAGAAATCGGCGAGCTGGAAAACAAGCTGAGCGAAACCCGCGCTCGCCAGCAGGCGCTAACCCTGCGTCACCAGGCGGCATCTTCTTCACGCGACGTTCGCCGTCAGCTGGACAGCGGTAAACTGGATGAGGCGATGGCCCGTTTCGAATCTTTCGAACGCCGCATCGACCAGATGGAGTCCGAGGCGGAAAGCCACGGGTTTGGCAAACAGAAGTCGCTGGACACTCAGTTTGCCGAGCTGAAAGCGGATGATGAAATCAGCGCTCAGATAGCTGCGCTTAAAGCAAAAATGAACCAGGATCGTCAATAATAATCCAGGCCGCGGTGCGCAGGGCGTACCGCGATTCAAGCCTGACCTGTAAGGAGTAGACATGACCGCGCTTTTTCTTGCCATCCCGCTGACCATCTTTGTGCTGTTTGTGGCGCCGATTTGGCTGTGGCTTCACTACAGCAACCGTTCTAACGGGGAGCAGCTTTCACAGAGTGAGCAGCAGCGCCTTGCCCAGTTGACCGATGAAGCGCGACAGATGCGGGAGCGTATTCAGTCTCTGGAACAGATCCTTGATGCCGAACACCCGAACTGGAGAAACAACTAATGGTGAATTCATTTTCCGGTCGTAAGCTGTGGCGCATCCCGGAAAAAGGGATGCTGAAAGGGGTTTGCGCGGGTATTGCGCAATACCTTGATGTGCCGGTCAAGCTGGTCCGCGCCATTGCTATTTTATCGATATTCTTTGGCCTGTCGTTCTTTGTGCTGGTGGCCTACATCGTGATGACCTTTGTTCTGGATCCGATGCCCTACGGTGCAGATGAAAAAAACGCGCAACCGACCAGCCGCGACTTGCTAAACACGGTGGACGCTGAGCTGGCCGCAGGTGAGCAACGTTTACGCTCGATGGAGCGCTACATCACCTCTGACACTTTCACGCTGCGCAGCCGTTTCCGTCAGCTTTAAAAATAACCCTCACCCGACCCCTCTCCTTGAGGGCGAGGGGACAAACAGCTTTTCTCCCTCTCCTGGGGGGGAGAGCCGGGGTGAGGGCGCTCAGGCTCAATGCCAATCACACACCGCCATTAACCGCTTTTGGAGAGACAATGACTACATTCCAATCCGTCAGCCAGAAAGCTAAACCGGGACTGAAACTTGCCGGGAAGCTTGCTTTGCTTGTCGCGCTGCGATTCGGCCCGGCGGGTTTTGCGGCGTGGGCGATAAAATCCGTAGCACGCCGCCCGCTGAAAATGGTGCTGGCCGTGGTGCTGGAGCCGTTACTGACCCGCATCCTGCGTAACGTCTCCGACCGTTACGACCGCCGCATGGCAAAATAACCTCCTTCTAACGGCGGGTTTTCTCGCTGTACGCCAAATAATTCGAGTTGCAGGCAGACGGCAAGGCCGGGAGTTCTCAGGAGCATAGCTAAGGGGCGAGCGGATGCAGCCAACGCACATGCAACTTGAAGTCTGACGGGCATATAACGCTTTGATTCCTGGCAATCACCCCCATTTGATATTATCAATGAAGGTATTTTCTGCAGCGGAAGGCAATCAGGACGCTTATGAACCGAATCAAAAACGAACTTAACGCCCTGGTGAACCGGGGCGTCGATCGTCATTTACGCCTGGCGGTAAATAGCTAAGGGGCGAGCGGATGCAGCCAACGCACATGCAACTTGAAGTCTGACGGGCATATAACGCTTTGATTCCTGGCAATCACCCCCATTTGATATTATCAATGAAGGTATTTTCTGCAGCGGAAGGCAATCAGGACGCTTATGAACCGAATCAAAAACGAACTTAACGCCCTGGTGAACCGGGGCGTCGATCGTCATTTACGCCTGGCGGTAACCGGGCTGAGCCGTAGCGGTAAAACCGCATTTATTACCGCGATGGTTAACCAGCTGCTGGGTATTCATACCGGGGCACGCCTGCCGATGCTGAGTGCCGCCCGTGAAGAGCGTTTGCTTGGGGTTAAGCGCGTGCCGCAGCGGGATCTGGGTATTCAGCGTTTTACCTATGATGAAGGCATGGCGCAGCTTTACGGCACGCCACCGGCCTGGCCGACGCCTACCCGCGGCGTAAGCGAAATGCGTCTGGCGCTGCGTTATCGCTCCAGCGACTCTCTGCTGCGCCACTTCAAAGACACGTCAACGCTTTACCTGGAAATCGTGGATTATCCAGGGGAGTGGCTGCTCGACCTGCCCATGCTGGCTCAGGATTACCTGAGCTGGTCTCGCCAAATGACCGGCCTGCTGCAGGGCCAGCGCGCCGAGTGGTCAGCACAGTGGCGGCGCCTTTGTGAAGGGTTAGATCCCCTTGCGCCCGCCGATGAAAACCGCCTGGCGGCGATTTCCGAGGCGTGGACCGACTATCTAATGCGCTGCAAAAAAGAAGGGCTGCATTTTATTCAGCCGGGGCGTTTTGTGCTGCCCGGAGACATGGCGGGAGCGCCCGCGCTGCAGTTCTTCCCGTGGCCGGATGTGGACGGCTTTGGCGAGTCTAAGCTTGCCCAGGCGGATAAGAGCAGCAACATCGGTATGCTGCGCGCGCGTTTTGACTACTACTGTGAAAAAGTGGTGAAAGGGTTCTATAAGAATCATTTCCTGCGCTTTGACCGGCAGATTGTGCTGGTGGACTGCCTGCAGCCGCTCAACAGCGGCCCCCAGGCGTTCAACGACATGCGGCTGGCGTTAACCCAGCTCATGCAAAGCTTCCATTACGGGCAGCGCACGCTGTTCCGCCGCCTTTTTTCTCCGGTGATCGATAAGCTGCTGTTTGCTGCTACCAAAGCCGATCATGTTACGGTTGACCAGCATGCCAACATGGTTTCTTTGCTGCAACAGCTTGTGCAGGACGCCTGGCAAAATGCGGCCTTCGAAGGCATCAGTATGGACTGCATGGGGCTGGCTTCCGTGCAGGCGACGCAAAGCGGCATCGTGGAAGTACAGGGGGAGCAAATCCCGGCGCTGCGCGGCAACCGTCTGAGCGACGGTGAACCGCTGACGGTTTATCCAGGGGAAGTCCCTTCGCGCCTGCCCGGCAACGCTTTCTGGCAGAACCAGGGCTTTCAGTTTGAACAATTTCGCCCGCAGGTAATGGACGTCGACCGTCCGCTGCCGCACATCAGACTGGACGCGGCGCTGGAATTCTTGATTGGAGATAAATTGCGATGAGCGATCCTATTAAACCGCGCATCGATTTTGCGCAGCCGCTGGAGGCGGAAAAAGAGCAGGACTGGAAAGCGGCCCATGCGTTCAGTGAACCCGACGCGCAAAAGTTTACCCCGGTCACCGCCAGCGTTGAAACGCTGGCCGACGAAGAAGGTCAGGCTGAGGCGGTTATTGAGGCTGCTTTAAGGCCGAAGCGTAGCCTGTGGCGCAAAATGGTTACGGCCGGGCTGGCGCTGTTTGGCGTCAGCGTGGTGGCCCAGGGCGTGCAGTGGACCCACAGCGCTTTTGTGAACCAGGACTGGATCGCGCTCGGCGGCGGCGTTGCCGGGGGGCTTATCGTTGCGGCCGGCGTGGGCTCGATTGCCAGCGAATGGCGGCGACTGTGGCGTTTGCGCCAGCGTGCCGAAGAGCGCGATGAGGCCCGGGAACTGCTTGCCAGTCACGGCACGGGCAGAGGGCGGGCGTTCTGTGAAAAACTTGCCGGCCAGGCCGGGCTGGATAAAGGCCATCCGGCGCTGCAGCGCTGGTATGCCTCCATTCACGAAACCCACAACGACCGGGAAGTCGTGGCGCTTTATGCTCAGTTGGTTCAGCCGGTGCTGGACGCCCAGGCCAGGCGGGAAATCAGCCGCTCGGCCGCGGAATCCACGCTGATGATTGCCGTCAGCCCGCTGGCGCTGGTGGATATGGCCTTTATTGCCTGGCGCAACCTGCGCCTGATTAACCGGATCGCCACGCTATATGGCATCGAACTGGGCTATTTCAGCCGCATTCGCCTGTTCCGTCTGGTGCTGCTGAATATTGCTTTCGCCGGCGCGAGCGAGCTGGTGCGTGAAGTTGGCATGGACTGGATGTCGCAGGATATTGCCGCGAGGCTTTCTGCTCGAGCGGCACAGGGCATAGGGGCCGGGCTGCTGACTGCTCGTCTGGGTATCAAGGCGATGGAACTCTGCCGCCCGCTGCCGTGGCTGGAGGATGACAAGCCCCGGCTGGGCGATTTCCGCAAACAGCTTCTGGTTCAGCTGAAAGAGACGCTGGCCTCAGGGAAAAACAAACCGGCCAACTGACGTTGTTAGCTTGCGCCAAGGGCAGCTTCGGCTGCCCTTGGTTGTTTACAGCACGCGTATAAATATGGCGCTTGTTGACCAGTGGTTTGTCTTTTAGTGTCAACATTTCATGACAGGCATCTTCTTGCCAACGACTAACTGCGTTATCATCCCTGCAACTCTATGAGGTCCTTCAGCCCGGCTGAAGGTCGTATAGGCCGTTTACCGTAACATAAGGTCACCTGCATGCGTCTGGAAGTCTTTTGTCAGGACCGCCTTGGTCTCACTCGTGAACTACTCGATCTGTTAGTGCTGCGCGGTATTGATTTGCGCGGTATCGAAATTGACCCAATTGGGCGTATTTACCTTAATTTTTCCTCCCTTGATTTTGAATCCTTCAGCAGCCTGATGGCTGAAATCCGCCGTATCCCTGACGTTACCGACGTGCGTAAAGTGCCGTGGATGCCTTCCGAGCGTGAGCATCGCGCCCTGAGCGCGCTGCTTGAGGCGCTGCCGGAACCGGTACTGTCGCTGGATATGCGCAGCAAAGTTGAGCTGGCCAACCCGGCAAGCTGTGCGCTGTTCGGGCAGAGCGAAGATCGCCTGCGTAATCACAATGCGGGCACGTTGATTAACGGATTTAACTTCACCCGCTGGCTGGAGAGCGAACCGCACGACTCCCATACCGAACATGTCGTGATCCATGGGCAAAACTTCCTGCTGGAGATCACGCCGGTTCATCTGGATGGCGAAGATAATCAGCCGCTGCTGGTTGGCGCAGTTGTTATGCTGCGCTCTACCGTGCGCATGGGACGCCAGCTGCAAAATCTCTCCAGCAGCGACTTCAGCGCCTTTGATCAGATTGTCGCCGTCAGCCAGAAAATGCGTCATGTGGTTGAGCAGGCCCGCAAACTGTCGCTGCTGAATGCGCCGCTGTTGATTGTGGGCGATACCGGCACCGGGAAAGATCTTCTGGCCAACGCCTGCCACCTGAGCAGCCCGCGAGCGCAAAAACCTTACCTGGCGCTGAACTGCGGCTCCATTCCCGATGATGTGATTGAAAGCGAACTGTTTGGTCACGCGGCCGGAGCCTATGCAAACGCCGTCGAAGGCAAAAAAGGCTTCTTTGAACAGGCCAACGGTGGGTCAGTGCTGCTGGACGAAATCGGTGAAATGTCGCCGCGTATGCAGACCAAGCTGCTGCGCTTCCTGAACGACGGCACTTTCCGTCGCGTAGGCGAAGAGCATGAGGTGCATGTTGATGTCCGTGTGATTTGCGCGACGCAAAAAAACCTGGTGGAACTGGTGCAGAAAGGTGAGTTCCGCGAGGATCTCTATTATCGCCTCAACGTCCTGACCCTGAATCTGCCGCCGCTGCGCGATCGCCCGCAGGACATCATGCCGCTGACGGAGCTGTTCGTGGCGCGCTTTGCCGACGAACAGGGCGTGCCGCGGCCTAAGCTGTCTCACGATTTAAGCAGCGTGCTGACCCGCTACGGCTGGCCGGGCAACGTGCGCCAGCTGAAAAACGCCATCTACCGTGCGTTAACCCAGCTGGAAGGCTACGAGCTGCGTCCGCAGGACATCCTGCTGCCGGACTTTGACTCGGCCAGCCTCGCCGTGGGGGAAGAGGCGATGGAAGGCTCGCTGGACGATATTACCAGCCGCTTTGAACGCTCGGTATTAACGCAGCTTTACCGCAGTTATCCAAGTACGCGTAAGCTGGCTAAACGGTTAGGTGTTTCCCATACCGCGATTGCCAACAAGCTGCGCGAGTACGGGCTGAGCCAGAAGAAGGGCGAAGAGTAAAACAAAAACCCCGGGAGACCGGGGTTTTCTTTTCATACAGGCCTGAGGTTTAAGCCTTCAGCACTTCCAGTGCCGCAGCGTAATCCGGCTCGTTGGTGATTTCATTCACCAGCTCGCTGAACACCACTTCATCATTTTCATTGATAACCACTACCGCACGAGCGGTCAGGCCTTTCAGCGCGCCTTCGGCAATGCTGACGCCGTAAGTCTGCTGGAACTCAGGGTTACGCAGGGTGGACAGGGTGACAACGTTGTTCAGGCCTTCCGCGCCGCAGAAACGGGACTGAGCGAACGGCAGGTCGGCAGAAATACACAGCACAACGGTGTTATCCAGCTCGGTAGCCAGCTGGTTGAATTTGCGCACGGACGCGGCACACACGCCGGTGTCGATGCTTGGGAAAATATTCAGCACTTTACGTTTGCCGGCAAACTGGCTCAGCGCAACGTCAGAAAGATCTTTCGCGACCAGAGAGAAGGCGGCGGCTTTGCTGCCCGTCTGTGGGATCTGACCTGCAACCTTGACCGGGTTGCCCTGGAAATGAACGGTTTGTGACATGTTTAATCTTCCTTTTACATAAAATTAACGCCGGGAACAGTGTATTCCAGGAAATCCGTGATGAACATAAAAAACTGAAAGTACATGCAAAAGCGTGGGCTCGCTATACTCAGGCGATAACCCCAAGGGAGACTGATGATGAGAACAGTGAAAGTTTACCAGGAAGCCTGGCCGCTCCATACGCCATTTGTGATATCGCGTGGAACCCGCAGCGAGGCGGTTGTGGTGGTGGTGGAAATAGAACAGGACGGCATAAAAGGCGTCGGTGAATGCACCCCGTACCCGCGCTATGGCGAAAGCGATGCTTCGGTGCTGGCCCAAATCACCACGGTACTTTCACGGCTTGAGCGCGGTATGACGCGCGCTGAATTACAGGAAGCTCTTCCGCCTGGGGCGGCGCGGAACGCCATTGACAGCGCGCTTTGGGACCTGGAAGCCCGACTGAAACACACGACAATATCCGCCCTGAACGCGGTCGAATTACCTGAAATGTTGACCACGGCGCAAACGGTCACGATTGCCCCCCCGGAACAAATGGCCGCCTCTGCGGCTTTGCTTTGGCAGAAGGGCGCCCGCCTGCTTAAGGTGAAACTGGACGATCGCCTTATCACCGAACGGATGGTGGCCATCAGGGCGGCGGTGCCGGAAGCCATTTTGATTGTAGACGCCAACGAGTCCTGGCGGAGCGATGGCCTGGCCGCCCGCTGCCAGCTACTGGCCGATCTCAACGTGGCGATGCTGGAACAGCCGCTCCCGGCGGGGGATGACGATGCGCTGGCGAATTTTATTCACCCGCTGCCGATTTGTGCCGATGAAAGTTGCCACACCCGCAGCAGCCTGCCGGCGCTGACCGGGCGCTATGACATGGTGAACGTTAAGCTCGATAAAACCGGTGGTTTGACCGAGGCATTATTGCTGGCTCAGGCCGCGCGGGGGCAGGGGTTTGATGTCATGCTCGGCTGTATGCTCTGCACCTCGCGAGCGATTGCCGCCGCGTTGCCGCTGGCGGCTAAGGTACGCTTTGCCGACCTCGATGGCCCCACCTGGCTTGCCGTAGACGTGGAGCCATCGCTGCATTTTGAGACGGGAAAACTTTACCCTTAATGTTTACCTGTGCCAGTGCAAAAGGTCAGTCATCGCACGCAGGTAGCGCTCGCTGGCCTCATCTGCGGAAATCGGCGGGAATTCCGCCGTAATGCAGGGCAGGCCTAAATCAGCGCACCAACTGCCGAACGAACCCGGCGTTTCGTAGCCAACGCTCGTCACCAGCGGCAGCGCGAAGGCTTCTGCCAGCCAGTGTCCCAGCGCGGAGCTGTGCGGATCTTCAATGCAGCCCAGCGGATCGTGAAAAGAGACTATCCATGCGGGCTGAAGTTGGTGAATAAGCTGGCACAGGGCGGTGGTTTCTGGTTCGGAACCCGGCGTTTGCCCGGTGGAGAGCACTACGTCGCGCTTATCCGCGCTGCTGTTCCAGCGGTAAACAGTATCGCCAGCTTTCCAGTTGGCCGCCGGGAAGTTGCGGTTCAGGTCGACGCCGTGCGCATTAGCGCGCAGGCCAAGCTGGCAGCCATCCGGGTTTACCGCCAGTACCACATGGTGCCGCCGAAACTGCGGTTCAAGCGTTCTTAAGGCGCAGGAAAGCGCTACCATCGCGGCGTTTTCATCGCCGTGAGTACCGGCAATGATGAGCCCGCTGTGTTCTTCCGTTTGCGTGGCGGGGAAATAGAGCAGCGGCGCACCTAATACCGATTTGCCGTAACGTTCACAGCCCGGCGGCAGATGGCCACGCTGGGCGCGAGGGCGGGTCGTGGGCATGATATTCCTCTCACTGAATAGCGGCTGTTAACGTCATTAATAGCAATGTTTCAGGGAAAACTCACCTTAATCCGCAGATGTGAGCTTTTTCGTGGAATCAAAAGAATAAATTACGCTACAGTAACTTACACAAATCTCCTGAATGCAAATACACGGAAGGATAGCGATGAAAAAAAGCCTCAGTTTTAGCTGTTGTGCGTTGGCCGTTGCCGCCATGCTGCAAAGCGCCTGGGCGGCGGATGTTCCTGCGGGAACAACGCTGGCGAGCAGTCAGGAGTTGGTCAGACATATTAAAGATGAACCCGCGAGCCTTGATCCTATCAAAGCGGTCGGTCTGCCGGAAATTCAGGTAATTCGCGACCTGTTTGAAGGCCTGGTTAACCAAAACGAAAAGGGTGAACTGGTGCAGGGTGTCGCCACCAAATGGCAAAGCAACGATAACCGCGTCTGGACGTTTACGCTCCGCGACAATGCCCGCTGGTCCGATGGTTCCCCGGTCACCGCGCAGGACTTTGTCTATAGCTGGCAGCGCCTGGTTGACCCCAAAAACACCTCCTCCTTTGCCTGGTTTGCCGCCTTAGCGGGCATTACCAATGCACAGGCTATTATCGACGGGAAACTGCCTGCCGATCGGCTGGGCGTGACGGCCGTGGATGCTAAAACGCTGCGGGTGCAGCTTGATAAACCTGTACCGTTTTTCCCAAGCCTGACGGCGAACTTCTCTTTCTATCCCACGCCTAAAGCCACCGTTGAAAAATTTGGTGGGGAATGGACGAAGCCGGGCAACCTCGTGGGCAACGGCGCATTTACGCTGCAGGACAGGGTGGTGAACGAGAAGCTGGTTGTGGTGCCGAATAAAAACTACTGGGACAACGGAAAAACGGTGCTGACCAAAGTGACCTTTATTCCTATTAACCAGGAGTCTGCGGCAACCAAACGTTACCTGGCCGGGGATATCGACATCACCGAGTCTTTCCCTAAAAACCTTTACCAGAAACTGCTGAAAGACATTCCGGGGCAGGTTTACACGCCGCCGCAGCTTGGCACCTATTATTACGCGTTTAACACGCAAAAAGGGCCCACCGCGGATGCGCGAGTTCGCCTCGCCTTGAGTATGACCATCGACCGTCGCCTTATGGCTGAGAAGGTGCTGGGCACGGGGGAGAAACCAGCCTGGCGCTTTACGCCTGACGTCACCGCGGGCTTTAAGCCAGACAGGTCTCCTTTCGAAGATATGAGCCAGCAGGAGCTTAACGCCCAGGCGAAAATGCTGCTGCGTGCCGCCGGCTATGGCGACGCCAAACCGCTTAAACTGACGTTGCTGTATAACACCTCCGAAAACCACCAGAAGATAGCGATTGCCGTGGCATCAATGTGGAAGAAAAATCTGGGCGTTGACGTGAAGCTGCAAAATCAGGAGTGGAAAACCTACATTGACAGCCGCAACACCGGCAATTTCGACGTTATTCGTGCGTCATGGGTAGGGGATTACAATGAACCATCGACCTTCCTGTCGCTGTTAACCTCCACCCACAGCGGTAATATTTCACGCTTCAATACCCCGGCATACGACAAACTGTTGTCCCAGGCCGCACAGGAAACCACCGACAAAGCGCGGAATGCAGATTACAACGCTGCGGAAAAAATCATTCAGGAAAAAGCGCCCATCGCGCCAATCTACCAGTACACCAACGGCCGCCTGATCAAACCGTGGCTGAAAGGTTACCCGATCAATAACCCGGAAGACGTGGCCTACAGCCGTACCATGTATATTATTCAACACTAAGCATGGCTAAAAATTGGTCAGCAAAAGTGCTATTATGGTCACCTCATGCATAGCGATTGCGGAGGTGACGAGATGGCATCAGGTTGGGCCAGTGACGGCGCCGTTCAGGAGCAAATCGACAGTACCGTGGACGACGCCGTGGCCAGAGCGCGCAGCGAGCTACCGAAGGGCGAAAGTCTCGAATTCTGCGAAGAGTGCGGGGAACGCATTCCAGATGCGAGGCGCCAGGCGATTCAGGGCGTGCGGTTATGTATTCGCTGCCAGCAGGCGGAAGATACACACCGGGCAACATTCTCAGGCTATAACCGACGTGGCTCGAAAGACAGCCAGTTACGCTAGTAAAAACCGGGCCATCGCCCGGTTTTTTTATGTCTGCGGTTAAGCTTTATTTACTCTTTTCTCTGCAAATTCAGCGCGTTTGATAACCTCAGGTGGTTGCCTTCGTATCAGAGATGGCTAGACTGACAGAAAGAACTGACTCAGCTTGAGGATTGCGCAGTGGATGTAATTAAAGGCAGCGAACTGCACGTGCCGGACGCGGTATTTGCCTGGCAACTGGACGGCAAGGGCGGTGTTAAGCCTCTCGACAGCAACGAAATTATCGACAGCGAGCATCCCTGCTGGCTACACCTGAATTATACCAATGCCGACAGCGCGGACTGGCTGGCCAACACGCCGCTGCTGCCGAACTATGTCAGAGAGGCGCTAGCCGGGGAGAGTATGCGCCCCCGCGTTTCTCGCGTAGGAGACGGGACCCTCATCACCCTGCGCTGCATCAACGGCAGCACCGACGAACGGCCGGACCAGCTGGTAGCCGTGCGGCTTTACATTGATGAGCGACTGATTGTATCAACCCGCAGGCGGCAGGTGCTGGCGCTCGATGATGTGGTGAACGATCTTAATGAAGGCACCGGCCCAACCGACTGCGGCAGCTGGCTGGTGGATGCCTGCGATGCGCTCACCGACCACGCCAGCGAATTTATCGAACAAATGCACGATAAAATCATCGACCTCGAGGATAACCTGCTCGATCAACAGGTGCCGCCTCGGGGAGCTTTGGCGCTACTGCGTAAACAGTTGATTGTCATGCGCCGCTATATGTCTCCGCAGCGTGATGTCTACGCGCGCCTTGCCAGCGAGCGGCTTAGCTGGATGAACGACGATCAGCGTCGCCGGATGCAGGACATTGCCGACAGGCTGGGCAGGGGGCTGGACGAAATCGACGCCTGCATCGCCCGCACGGGCGTGATGACCGACGAGATCTCCCAGGTCATGCAGGAATCCTTAAACCGTAGAACCTACACTATGTCTTTGATGGCAATGGTGTTTTTACCCAGCACGTTTTTAACCGGGCTGTTTGGCGTTAACCTCGGGGGCATTCCCGGCGGCGGCTGGGCGTTCGGCTTTGCGCTGTTCTGCATAATGTTGGTGGTTCTGATAGGCGGTGTTGCCTGGTGGTTACATCGCAGTAAATGGCTGTAAAATTGCGTAATTCCGATGGGGTTTACTGGCGAAAACGGCGTTGTTATTGAGCAAAATCAAGAAATCAAAAGCCGCATAGGGGCAAACTCTCTCTCGCAGGTGAATGCAACGTCAAGCGATGGGCGTTGCGCTCCATATTGTCTTACTTCCTTTTTTAGAATTACTGCATAGCACAATTGATTCATACAATGCCGGCTTCGATAGTCGGCTTTTTTTTGCCTGCAATTTGTGGGCTATGCTTTAAAGGGCGATTCACCCACACAGGAGATGACGATGCTGTATCGCAACAGCCTGATGATGAGCGACCCGGCTTTTCCCACCGAACCCGTGCCGGTACCAGACCCGATCCCCAGACCACAGCCCATACCCGATCCGCCGACAGACCCGGATCCGAGGCCGATAATCGACCCACCAGCACACCATTGAGGTTTTCCCTCTCCGGGCGGAGAGGGAATGGAGATTATTTAATTTCTAGAATATCCAGACGCTGAAGCGCGGCATCCGCGCCGTCTTCTTCCGGCTGCCAGCCGACTGGCTGCATAGGGATCTCTTCGCGATCGAACGCCAGGTCGCCCCCGTTCACGACTTCTGAACCGTGGGTAATACCTGCGAAATCAAACAACTCGGTATCACACAGGTGCGACGGCACCACGTTCTGCATAGCGCTGAACATAGTCTCAATGCGGCCCGGGTAGCGTTTGTCCCAGTCGCGCAGCATGTCGGCAATCACCTGGCGCTGCAGGTTTGGCTGCGAGCCGCACAGGTTACACGGAATAATTGGGTATTCGCGGGCGATAGCAAAGCGCTCAATGTCTTTCTCGCGGCAGTAGGCCAGCGGGCGAATAACGATATGCTTGCCGTCGTCGCTCATCAGCTTCGGTGGCATACCCTTCATCTTGCCGCCGTAGAACATGTTCAGGAACAGCGTTTGCAGAATATCGTCGCGGTGGTGGCCCAGCGCAATTTTGGTACAGCCCAGTTCGGTGGCGGTGCGGTAAAGAATGCCGCGACGCAGGCGAGAGCACAGAGAACAGGTGGTTTTACCTTCCGGGATCTTCTCTTTCACGATGCCGTAGGTGTTCTCTTCTACAATCTTGTACTCAACGCCGATGCTGTCCAGGTAGGCCGGCAGCACATGCTCAGGGAAGCCCGGCTGTTTCTGATCGAGGTTTACCGCCACGAGGCTAAAGTTGATTGGCGCGCTTTGCTGCAGGTTACGCAGGATTTCCAGCATGGTGTAGCTGTCTTTGCCGCCGGAAAGGCAAACCATAATGCGGTCGCCGTCTTCAATCATGTTGTAGTCGGCAATCGCTTCACCTACGTTGCGGCGCAGGCGTTTCTGTAACTTGTTCAGGTTGTACTGTTCTTTCTTTGTAGCTTCTTGATTCGATTGCATTATTTACTGTCTCTGAAACCAAAAGGGGCATATAAGGGGCAAACTTTTCAAAGCGCCAGCTTACTGTGAAGCATATTCACCTGGTCGCCGCTCTGTTCTTCAATTCATGCAGCATAGGCTTCATAAACCATTTGCGCGTTTTCATGCCCCATCTGACTTGCAATAAAAGAGGGGTTCGCACCGGCTGGTAACAGCCAACATGCGTAAGTGTGGCGTGTATGGTACGGATTCCGGCGGCGAATTCCAGCACGTTTTACAGCTGCGCCCCAACGGTCACCATGCTTGATACGTTGTAATACGGTTTTTGTTCGCCCTTACACATGCGGGGCATCAAACCGAAGCGTATGCGCTGGGTTTCAGTGCGGCCGTATTCCCGGTGATGAAACGTGACGGTAGTTCTGGGCTGCAGGAGTACATCCAAACGCAGTGTCCCAGGTGAGTTAACGCGTTAAAATGCGTCCCGGAATACTGAGTAAATGGAAATTAAGGATGTTGGATTATTTTCGTACGTTAAAAGACGCCTTCTACTGGCAGAAAAAATTAGGGCTAAAGGCGTGGCTGATGTTTGGCCTAAAGAGCGTTCTCGCTTACATATTTCTGGTCGGCTTGTATCTTGTTGGGTTCAGGATCCTAATGTATACGCCGGTCATAGACTATATGACCGGAGACATTATCTACGGGATCACCGCTAACGTGCTCCTTGCCTTGAGAATCATTTTGTCGATTCCAGTCATTCTGCATGGTATCAAAACGGCGGTCCGAGGCATTACCGCAGGCATTCACTGAGTGCCAGTAATCATTTTTTAATTCAATTGCTTACTCTTCTCCAGCAAAACAAGGGGAATTGAGTGGGCATGAAAGTCTCGGACTCTGAATCCAACACGCACAGCGTGCCATGCTGGCGTGTAGAGGACGGATTGCGGCGGCGAATGCCGGCAGGATTTACGGCCATGCCTCACTCATCGACTATGCTTTACCAGGTTAAACGTAATTCATAGCAGCAAGGAGTGAGGTGTATGACATTCGTAAAGACGAAAGATGGCGTCAATATCTTTTATAAAGACTGGGGGCCGAAAACGGCTCAGCCGATTGTTTTTCATCATGGCTGGCCGCTAAGCGCCGATGACTGGGATAACCAGATGCTGTTTTTCTTAGGCGAAGGCTTCCGGGTTATCGCCTTCGACAGGCGCGGGCATGGCCGCTCTGACCAGGTCAGCGACGGGCACGATATGGATCATTATGCGGCGGATGCCTCGGCGGTGGTGGAGCATCTGGATCTGAAAAATGCGGTGCATGTCGGCCACTCAACCGGCGGCGGGCAGGTGGCTCGCTATGTAGCCAAATACGGTCAGCCTCAGGGGCGCGTTGCGAAAGCCGTTTTAGTCAGTGCCGTTCCGCCGCTGATGGTGAAAACGGCGAGTAACCCGGGCGGGACGCCGCTCGAAGTGTTTGACGGCTTCCGTAAGGCGCTGGCGGCAAATCGCGCGCAGTTTTACCTTGATGTTGCCTCGGGCCCATTCTATGGCTTTAACCGCCAGGGCGCAGATGTTTCAGAGGGGAGTATTCGGAACTGGTGGCGGCAGGGCATGGCCGGTAGCGCGAAAGCGCACTATGAAGGGATTAAAGCGTTTTCAGAAACCGACCAGACTGACGATCTGAAAGCCATCACCGTGCCGATTTTGGTGCTGCAGGGTGATGACGATCAGGTTGTGCCATACAAAAATGCGGCTATCCTGCAGGATAAACTGCTCAGCAACAGTACGCTGCACATTTATCCCGGCTATCCTCACGGGATGCACACCACGCATGCCGATACCATCAATGCGGATATCCTGAAGTTTATCCGGGGCTGAGCCGGCTGTTATCAGGGGAGGCAGAAAGCTTCCCCTGCTTATGTGATTTTCCTCGTTTATGCCTCTGATGCTAAAGATGACAAGGCCGACAGGGCTGACTCAGTATCTTTATGCGCCACAAAAATATGGTCGTGGTAATAGCCCGCGACCACGTTACAGCTGATACCTTTCTTCGCCAGCGCGCGTGAAAACGCGGCGGTAAGGCCGACGGCGGCAAGGGATGAGTGAATCTTCAGGGTGATCCAACTGGCGACGTAGTCATAGTTAACGGCATGTTTATCCGCCAGATCCTGCGGAAGAACCAGCGTGAGGCCTTCAGACTCGCGGACGGTCACAATGGCGGCGTCTTTTAATTCCGCAGAAGGTGCGGGTAAAGTGCAAAAAACATATTTTCCCGGATTTAACTCCGGGGCTGCATTGCTCAGCAGTATTGCAAGGTTATTTTCGCCAGCCATTTATCGGTCTCCTTTAATTGATTGAGGACGAATTAAATAGCGTTTGAGCGATAAATAAAAATTAAAAAATATGCTATTGCATTAGATGTGTTAATGGTGAGGCGGTGTGCCTTTTTACACACCGCCCACGTTTATTTCCCGGTCAGCATTTGCCAGAGAAACTCTTCGATCATTGCCTGATGGGCCGCAATCTGGCTATTCTCCGGCGCGCTGCCGTGGCCGGCCTCCGTTTCCTCATACAGCCAGACGTTCTCGTGTCCTTGTTGCTGCATACGCGCCACCATTCGTCGAGCGTGGGCCGGGCTAACCCTGTCATCCTGGGTACCGGTGGTGAACAACGTGGGTGGATAACCCACGTCGGCGGATACTTTGTCGAAAGGAGAATAGCGCCGCAGCCATTCTCGCTCTTCGGCAATATCCGGATCGCCATACTCGGCAATCCAGGACGCGCCGGCGAGCCAGCGGTGGTAATTGAGCATATCCAGTAGCGGGACTTCACACACCAGCGCGCCAAATAATCCGGGGTAGTCGGTGAGCATATTGCCAATCAGCAGGCCGCCGTTGCTGCCGCCCTGGGCGGCGAGTCTTGTGGCACAGGTAACTTTACGCGCAGCCAGGTCTGTTGCCACAGCGGTAAAATCCTCCCAGGCACGATGACGATGCTGTTTGAGCGCAGCCTGGTGCCAGGCCGGGCCATATTCACCGCCGCCGCGAATATTCGCAACGATGTAAACCCCGCCTTTTTGCAGCCACGTCGCGCCTTTTGAGCCGAGGTAGTGAGGTGTTAAAGAGACCTCAAATCCACCGTAACCGTACAGCAGCGTCGGGTTATCACCGGACAGTGCCAGCGCTTTGGCGGCAACCTGGAAGTAGGGGACGCGGGTACCGTCCAGCGAAAGGGCAAAGTGCTGCGTCACGTTAAATGCCGCCGCGTCAAAGCAGGCAGGATCCTGTTTGATGAGGTTGAGCGTATCGCTGTCCAGATCGCCATAGCTGAGGCTGTTGGGCTGCAGAAACCCGTGGCTGACCAGCCGATAGCGGTTGCTTTCATCGTCGATACCGCTGGCGGAAACGTTGGTGAAGTCGGGCAGCTCAAGCGTTTTTATGCAGTGACGCTGGCCGTGGTCTATTTTCACAAACTCGACTTTCTCGACAGCATCCTGGCTCAGGTTAAGCAGGAGGTAATCGCGGGTTGAGCTGTAACCTTGCAGCGTCGTGCGCGAGTTTGGCGTGAAGAGCGGAATGAAATTGCGCTCGCCCCGCTGGAAAGCAGCTAAATCAATAGCCAGTAAGGCACCTGCGGGCCAGACCGTCTCGGCTATTGGCCAGTCGGAGGTTAGCGTGACCAGCAGCCAGTCTTTGAAAAATCCACATGAAGCGTCTGTCGGGACGTCGATAAGCGTTAGCGTGTTCTGGCCAGTTAAAAGCCAGGTTTGCCCGTGGTAAAAATCTTTGCTGCAGTGCACCACATCTCGCTCGAAACCGGGCGTGTCATCATGCCAGGCTGAAACGGCCATATCCGTTGCTTCACCGGCATAAATCAGCGGCGCATCCTGGGGCGATGTGCCTCGAGCCCAGCGATAGACGCTGCGTGGATAGCCGGAAGTGGTGAGCGTATCGTCCCCCGCGTCCAGCGCCAGCAGCAGGGTGTTTTCATCCAGCCAACTGACTGAGCTTTTGCTTTCAGGCAGGAAGAAGCCCCCGGAGATAAACGTTTTACTCACCAGATCGAATTCACGAATTTCACAGGCATCGCCGCCGCTGGATAAAAAGATCAGCGCCCGCGAATAGTCCGGGTGCAGGAGATCCGCGCCGTGATAGCTCCAGTTTGCGCCTTCTTCTTCGTTCAGGCGATCTACATCCAGCACCGTTTCCCATTCTGGATCGGCGGTAAAATAAGAGCTTTCAGAAGTCCGGCGCCAGATGCCGCGAGGGTGCTCGTCATCCTGTCGGAAGTTATACACCGTGTTGCGGTAGTGGCTCCCCCAGGGAATGTTGGTTTTATCGTCAAGCGACTGCAGGATAGAGCCCCGCATCTGCTGGAAACGTTCTCCCGTGGCAAACCTGTCCGTGGTGCGTTTATTTTGGTTTTCCACCCACCTTAGCGCCGCGGCATCTTCCGGGGTTTCGAGCTGGTTAAGCAAATCCTGAATCACTGGCTGTGTCATCACGCATCCTTTTGTTGGGTAACGGCCTGCTACTGACCATATCACTATGCTCTTTTTCATTACACCTTAAGGCTTTTATGGATTCTGCCAGCGCGATCGAATTTTTTCGCTTGCAAAACAAATGGCTTAGCAAAAGTACGTGTTTTCTGACTTGAAGTGTCTTTTTTACCTGATACTGTATATATAAACAGTATTTGTATTGGCGGTAGCATGAATCTTCTCAAACCAGCGGCATATTGCCCTGACTCTTCCTTGCCTCTCTTTGGTGACCTGGTGCAGTGCGGGTTTCCGTCACCTGCCCAGGACTACGTCGAGCAGCGTATCGATCTCAATAAACTGCTGGTGCGGAACCCCGGCGCGACCTATTTCGTGAAGGCGGCGGGGGATTCGATGGTAGAGGGGGGGATCGGCGAAGGAGACTTACTGATTGTTGACAGCTCAAGAACGGCGTCACAGGGCGATATCGTGATTGCGGCGATTGACGGGGGGTTCACCGTGAAACGCCTGCAGCTTCGCCCAACGGTGATGCTACTGCCGATGAATAGCGCCTGGGCACCGATTCCCGTCACCGATGAGGCGCCACTCGATATCTTCGGCGTTGTCACTTTTATCATCAAAGCGGCGAGCTAAACATGTTTGCGCTGGTGGATGTGAACAGCTTCTATGCCTCGTGTGAAACGGCTTTCCGCCCGGATTTAGCCGGAAAGCCGGTGGTGGTTTTATCCAATAACGACGGCTGCATCATCGCACGCTCTGCGGAAGCCCGGCCCTTTGTCAAAATGGGAGAACCTTTCTTTAAACAGAAAGAGGCGCTCAGGCGGCATGGCGTGCTGACGTTTAGCAGCAACTACGAGCTGTATGCCGATATGAGCCAGCGGGTGATGGGCGTGCTTGAAGAGTTACTGCCCAGGGTCGAGATTTACTCCATTGACGAGGCATTTTGCGACTTAACGGGCGTTAGCAATTGCTACAACCTGAAGGATTTTGGCCAGACGATCCGTTCGACAATCCGCCAGCGCACCCGTCTGACGGTGGGTGTCGGCATTGCGCCGACCAAAACGCTGGCAAAGCTTGCAAACCATGCGGCAAAAACGTGGCAGGATCGAACCGGCGGCGTGGTCGATTTATCGCGCCCGGCGCACCAGCGCTGGCTTATGGCACAGCTGCCCGTGGGCGACGTCTGGGGCGTAGGGCGGAGAATGTCTAAAAAGCTCGACGGTATGGGCATCAAAACGGCTTTACAGCTTGCCGACGCGGACATCCGTTTTATTCGCAGGCATTTCAGCGTAGTGTTGGAAAGAACGGTGCGGGAGCTGCGCGGCGAATCATGCCTTGAAATGGATGAGTTCTCCGCCGCCAAACAGGAGATCATCTGCAGCCGCTCGTTTGGGGAACGCATTACCGAATTTGAGGATATGCGCCAGGCGATCAGCAGCTACGCAAGTCGTGCGGCGGAAAAACTGCGGGCTGAGCATCAATATTGCCGCGTGATATCTGCCTTTGTGAAAAGCAGCCCGTTTGCCGTGAACGAACCTTATTACGGCAACAGTGCCTCGGTTTCATTGCTCATTCCCACGCAGGACAGCCGGGATATTATCCAGGCCGCGATGCAGAGTCTGAACGCTATCTGGCAGCCGGGGCACCGCTACCAGAAAGCCGGCGTTATGCTGGGGGACTTTTTTAGTCAGGGAGTGGCACAATTCGATTTGTTTGACAGCAATGTTCCACGGCCTAACGGCGAAAAGCTGATGACCGTGCTGGACTTTCTGAATAAAAAGCAGGGTAAGGGCACGCTCTATTTTGCCGGGCAGGGAATACAGCAGCCGTGGGCGATGAAGCGTGAAATGCTGTCACCGCGCTATACCACGCGCTATGCCGACCTGCCGCAGGCGCGGGTTTGCTGAGTGTGCTGTCGTTATAAATCCACTTTTTCAGGAAGCGGAACAGAGATAGGCTCCCCACACACCGTGACTTGTGGCCCGCCAAGATCGTTCCAGCGGAATAAATTCAGGTGCCAGCCGTCGGGAATGCTTCGGGAGCGGTCAATAATGCCATCGGCGTTGGATAAGCGAGCCTGGTCGGCATTTTGCCACGAGGGCGGTTCAATATTTTGCTGCAGGGCGCTAAGCCAGCAGTGATTCGACAGCTCGCGGTTGATGCCTAAAGCCTGGCATGAATATTCATCCCGCTGATCCAGCACCAGTGCGCCTTCGACATGCAGTGGGACGAGCATCCGGGATTTGCCGTCCTTTCGCATATGGGCGGCGACCGCGAGCATCGCCCACTCACGCACCGGGCTCATATAAAGAATTGTTTGTCCTGGCCGATGATAGCGTCCTGGGGAATCGGGCCGGCTGCGCGACAGCACGCTGCTGAGGAATTCCGTCGGGACGGCGCGGAAAAAGAAACCGGTGACGTTTTTGAAATGAAGGGGGTTATCGGACACAATGGCACCTGGTTTGCTCAGAAAATTGGCAACCTTAGTTAACCAGAGCGTTGTGACAGAATTGCCATCGCAACGGCCCGAAGCGTCGATGATTACCGGGAGAGGGCCAGAATAGTTGCGCTGCTGAACTTTTTTTCATCGAGCCTGTCAATATCACAGCAAGAGTCATGGGAGAGTATTTCAGAGTGAAAGGATTTTTGACGGCATTAATACTCATTGCCAGTTTTCTGATTGGCTGCGCGATGTACTACAAAGTGGGCTGCTGGTTTGAGGATGACATCATCAATTTTTATGCCGGAGACGAAGGGTGAGGCCGGGGGTAACTGCACGAGGCATAATTACCCGTCAGTTTAACCTTTAAAGACTGAAAACTTCTTGGTCAGCGGTTTGAGTTTTTCAGTTTCGCCATAAAGCGCAATGCCAACAAAATCGAGCTCAGCGAAAGGGGTTTCGCGCGTGTCTTTAATCTGTTGTTCAGATGAGTGCGACAGCATGGTGGTGGTAAAAAAGTTATATAGCACGCCTTCTGCCCCGCATTTCTCCAGCGTTGTCGCCAGCTGGCTGCTGTTTTTAGACTGAAGCACCACCACCGGGTAATGATTCATCCAGGCGCTTAAGCCGCTATCCTGGTTGGGATAGTCATGAAATTCAGGCTTATCCACTTTAAGCATAATACCGCCGCACAGGTGGCCCACGGCGTTCATTTGCACGCTGAGGTCGGCGTTGCGGTTCACGATGACATAAAGCTTGTAGTCATTATCTTCGAACATTCTGGCTCCTTGTCTGTCATTAAGCGTTTTCTACTGATTTAGCTTAGGGCGAAAAGCTCAAGCATAGTAATCATTTTTTTATTCACCTTCCTGTTTACGATCAATCTTTAAGACACATGAAAGTCATTCAAACATCAATCGTTATGTATTATTTTATATAGCGATTGATGAGGAGAACGAATGGAACTTTACGTTTTTTATGTGGGCGGCAATGCCGGCCAATCTAATATTGAAGTGCATGATGTCCAGTTTGTGGCTGCAGAAAAGCCAGAGGATGCCTGGCCTGCGCTGAGAGCCGCCTGGTTTGGGGACAAAGATAAAATTCATATCGACGGTTACGGTAAACTGCGCTGGGCCGACGGCTACCGCATTAGCCTTTCAGATAAACCCGTTGAACAAACGCCAAAACTCTTTTTTGTGAACGTCGGCGGCTACAGTACGAAAACGCTGGCGGAGCTGCATGAGTTTGATTTCTTCGTGGCTGAAAATCCGGGGCAGGCGAAAGAGAAGGCGATTGCCAGCCTGCTGGTCGAAAGCTATCAGCAGCATAAAGACAACCTGAAAGATGTCGACGACTGCCTGCTGTTGGACAGCGTAGGGGGGTATTTTATCCGCCTGGAAAAAGTGGAGCAGGGCGAACGCTTCAGGCCAGAATGGCAGGGTTATTTACCGATTGGCGAATAACGCTATTATTCTCGATGGAAAAACGGGGCCTTAACTAAAGGCGTCGTTTTTACTGTTTCACCCGCTAACGCAGCAAAATTGATAAACTCACGCCTGAACCACGCGAATCTGCTAGCATACGCGCCTGCCCGTTATTATTAAGAGATGACCATTGTGACCGCTTTTTCCGCACTGAACGCTTTACCTGAAGCACAACTCGCCAACCTTAGCGAACTGGGGTATCACGAAATGACGCCCGTTCAGGAAGCGGCCTTGCCCGCCATTCTGGCCGGAAAAGACGTCCGTGCACAGGCAAAAACCGGCAGCGGCAAAACCGCAGCTTTTGGCCTGGGCCTGCTGCAGCACATTGATGCCAGCCAGTTTCTAACCCAGTCGCTGGTGCTGTGCCCAACGCGCGAGCTGGCCGATCAGGTCGCCAAAGAGCTGCGTCGCCTGGCACGCTACATGCCAAATATTAAAATTTTAACCCTGTGCGGCGGCCAGCCGTTTGGCGTGCAGCGCGACTCGCTGCAGCATGCGCCGCACATTATCGTTGCCACGCCAGGCCGCCTGCTGGATCACCTGAAAAAAGAAACGGTGAAGCTGGATGCGCTGCAAACGCTGGTGCTGGACGAAGCCGACCGCATGCTGGACATGGGCTTTGCCGATGCCATCGATGAGGTTATTGCCCATGCACCAGCCAAACGTCAGACGCTGCTTTTCTCCGCCACCTGGCCTGCCGCCATTGCCGCCATCAGCGGGCGAATTCAGCGCGAGCCGCAAACTATCGAGATTGATACCGTTGATGAATTGCCGTCGGTGGAACAGCAGTTCTATGAAGTTTCCCGCGGCGGCAAAATCGGCCTGTTGCTGTCCGTGCTGAGCAAACATCAGCCTGCGTCCTGCGTCGTTTTCTGTAACACCAAAAAAGATTGTCAGGCCGTTTGCGATGCGCTGAACGAACGTAATCAAAGCGCGCTAGCGCTGCACGGTGATATGGAACAGCGTGACCGCGATCAGACGCTGGTGCGCTTCGCCAACGGCAGCAGCCGCGTGCTGGTGGCAACGGATGTTGCCGCTCGTGGGCTGGATATCAAGGCGCTGGAAATGGTCATTAACTACGAGCTGTCGTGGGATCCGGAAGTGCATGTTCACCGCATTGGTCGTACCGCCCGAGCCGGGCAAAGCGGGCTGGCTATCAGTTTCTGCGCCCCGGAAGAGGCGCAGCGCGCCAGCGTGCTGGCAGAAATGCTGAATCTGTCTCTGAAATGGCAGCCGGTGCCGTCCGGTGGGGCCGTGAAGCCGCTGGAAGCGGAAATGGCGACGCTGTGCATTGACGGCGGCAAGAAAGCCAAAATGCGTCCGGGTGATATTCTGGGGGCGTTAACCGGGGATATGGGGCTGGAAGGCGCGGACATCGGCAAAATCGACGTCCACCCAATCCATGTTTATGTTGCGGTACGCCAGTCCGTGGCGCGTCACGCATGGAAACAGCTGCAGCAAGGGAAGATTAAGGGCAAGTCGGTTAAGGTTCGCCTGCTGAAGTAAACGAGCTTTCCCCTGAGCTGACCTTCTCCCAGCGGGGGAGAAGGATGCTAACAACGGGATGTCTGTGTTTTCCCCTCACCCTAACCCTCTCCCCGTGGGGGAGAGGGTATGAAAGAACGCCAATCTACGATTTCCCTCTCTTTCTTCAAGGGAGAGGGGGTAAAAGAACGCCAATCTACGATTTCCACTCTTTCTTCAAGATAGAGGGGATAAAACAACGCCAATCTATGTTTCCCCCTCTCCCTGGCAGGGAGAGGGTCGGGGTGAGGGTAAATCCCCCCGATTACTCGCTAACCTTCTCCGCTTTACCCGCCAACTGCGCCAGGAAGTCATACCGCTTCTGCAAATCTGCCGCGGCGTCTTTCCACAGCTGCTCGGCGACTTCCGGCTGCTGGGCGTTCAGGCGGCGGAAACGCTGCTCCTTCATTAGCGTATCGGCCAGCGCATCGGACGGTGGACGGGAATCCAGCGCCAGCGGCACCTTGCCTTCGTCCGCGCGGCGCGGGTCGAAGCGATAGAGCGGCCAGAAGCCGGTGGCGGTCAACTGGCGCATCTGGTCATGACTCAGCGCCAGATCGTAGCCGTGCTCTTCGCAAGGGCTGTAGGCGATGATCAACGACGGGCCAGGATAAGCCTCGGCTTCCTGAATCGCCTTCATCGTCTGGTTTAGCTGCGCTCCCAGCGAGATTTGAGCGACATACACATGGCCGTACATCATCATGCTAACGCCCAGGTCTTTACGTGCTTTGCGCTTGCCGTGCTCGCCAAACTTAGTGACGGCGCCCAGCGGCGTGGCTTTAGACGCCTGACCGCCGGTGTTGGAATAACACTGCGTATCCAGCACCAGAATGTTGACGTTTTCGGTCAGACTGAGCACATGATCCAGGCCACCAAAGCCGATGTCATAGGCCCAGCCGTCGCCGCCAATCAGCCAGATAGATTTCTCCACCAGCGCGTCGGCATCGGTAACCAACTGACGGGCATCGGCATCGTCAATGCCCGCCAGATGCTTACGCAGCTCGGCAACCTGTTCACGGCGAACTTCCGGGGTGGCCTCGGCGTGAAGCTGCTCATTAAGCTCTGCCGGAAGTTTATCGCCAAACTGGCCCAGTAAACGCATGACGCGGGCGCGGTGCTGATCCACCGTCAGGCGGAAGCCCAGCCCGAACTCGGCGTTATCTTCAAACAGCGAGTTGGCCCATGCCGGCCCGCGGCCGTTGGCGTCGGTGGTGTACGGCGTGGATGGCAGGTTACCGCCGTAAATAGACGAGCAGCCGGTGGCGTTAGCGATCAGCATGCGGTCGCCGAATAGCTGGGTCAGAATTTTAATGTACGGCGTTTCGCCGCAGCCGGAACAGGCACCGGAGTATTCAAACAGCGGCGTTAACAGCTGCGAGGTGCGAATGTCGATACGCTCCAGGCTGGCGCGATCGATTTCCGGCAGGTTGAGGAAGAAGTCATAGTTCTCTTTCTCTTCTGCAACGTGTTCAAGGCGGGACAACATATTAATTGCCTTGATTTCCGGGTTCTGGCGATCTTTTGCCGGGCAGACTTCTACGCAGAGGTTACACCCGGTGCAATCCTCTGGCGCCACCTGCAGCACATATTTCTGACCGCGCATATCCCGGGACTTCACGTCCAGCGACTGCAGGGCTTCCGGCGCGCCTTCCATTGCCTCAGGCTGAACCACTTTGGCACGAATAGCCGAATGTGGGCAGGCCGCGACGCAGTGGTTGCACTGGGTACAGATATCCGGCTTCCAGATAGGAATTTCTTCGGCAATGTTGCGTTTTTCCCAGCGGGTAGTACCCATCGGCCAGGTGCCGTCAGGCGGCAGGGCGGAAACCGGCAGGGCATCGCCAAGCCCGGCGAGCATAGCGGCGGTAACTGTTTTCACAAAATCAGGGGCGGCGTCGGACACCACCGGAGGTCGCATTGCGCTTGTCGGGTTAACTGCCTGCAGCGGTACTTCGGCGAGAGAATCCCGCGCCAGCGCCAGCGCCTGCCAGTTTCGCTCGACGATTTCAGTCCCTTTGCTGCTGTAGCTTTTGGCAATCGCGCCCTGGAGTTCAGCCAGCGCGGTGTCGCCAGGGAGGATCTGCGTCAGGTGGAAGAACGCCATTTGCATCACGGTGTTGATGCGGGCGCCAAGATGGCACTCCCGGGCGATCTTCGCCGCATTAATAACATACAGGCGAGCCTGTTTCTGGTTGAGCACGGCCTGAACTTCCTGCGGCAGGCGGCTCCACACCTCATCGGCGTCGTAAGGCGTATTCAGCAGGAAAATACCGCCGGGCTTCAGGCGCTCGGCCATCTGGTATTTGTCGATAAACTGCAGCTGGTGGCAGCCAACAAAATCGGCTTTCTCAATCAGTTACGTGGAGTTGATCGGCCGCTCGCTCACGCGCAGGTGAGAAACCGTCAGCCCCCCGGCCTTTTTGGAGTCATAAACAAAATAGCCCTGGGTAAACCACGGCGTAGAGTTACCGATGATCTTGATATTGTTTTTGGTCGCAGAAACGCTGCCGTCGCTGCCCAGGCCATAAAACAGCGCCTCGAGCCTGGCCCGGTTCGGCAGGGTGTTTTCCGGCAGCGGCAGCGACAGGTTGGTCACATCGTCGTAAATACCCACGGTGAAGCGTGGGCGGGGTTTGGCTTCGTTAAGCTCGTTAAAGATAGCCAGCACGCATTCCGGGCCAAACTCTTTGGATGACAGCCCATAGCGGCCCCCAATAACGCGAGGCAGCGTTTCGCGGTCGCCCCGGCTCACGGCCTCGGCAAGCGCGGTCATCACGTCGAGATACAGCGGTTCGGCAAGGGCGCCCGGCTCTTTGGTACGGTCAAGCACCGCTACCTGGCGCGCGGTTTGCGGCAAAACTTCCAGCAAATGTTCGGCGGAGAAGGGACGGTAAAGGCGAACTTTCAGGACCCCCACTTTTTCACCGCGGGTCAGAAGTTCATCGACGACTTCTTCGCAGGTGCCGACGGCGGAGCCCATCACGATAATCACGCGTTCAGCTTCAGGGTGGCCGTAATATTCAAACGGCCGGTAGCTGCGACCGGTGGTGGCGGCAAAGTCGTTCATCGCCTGTTCAACGTGAGCGTAAACCGCGTTGTACCAGGGGTTGGTGGCTTCACGGGACTGGAAGTAAGTGTCCGGGTTAGCCGACGTTCCGCGGATCACCGGATGTTCCGGATTCAGGGCGCGGGCGCGGTGCTCATCGATCTCTTTTTGCGGTAGCAGGCTGCGAAGGGTATCGTCCGCCAGTGGCACAATTTTGTTAATTTCGTGCGAGGTGCGGAAGCCGTCAAAGAAATGAATAAACGGTACGCGGCTTTTCAGGGTCGCAATATGCGAAATCAGCGCGAAGTCTTGTGCTTCCTGGACGCTGCTGGCGCACAGCATGGCGCAGCCGGTCTGGCGCACGGCCATCACGTCTGAATGGTCGCCAAAAATAGAGAGCGCGTGGGTGGCCACGGTGCGGGCGGCAACGTGGAGAACAAATGGCGTCAGCTGGCCCGCAAGCTTGTACAGCGTCGGGATCATCAGCAGTAAGCCCTGTGATGACGTAAACGATGTGGAGAGCGCGCCGGTTTGCAGAGCGCCATGCACCGCGCCAATGGCACCTGCTTCAGACTGCATCTCGACTACGCGAGGCACATCTCCCCAGACGTTCTTTCTGCCATCGCCGGACCAGGCATCCGCCTGTTCTGCCATCGTTGAACTGGGAGTAATGGGATAGATGGCAATTACTTCACTGGCACGAAACGCCACGGAGGCGACTGCGCCATTGCCGTCGATAGTGATCATAAGACACCCTTACATTGCGCAAAATAAAGGGACCCGCCTGCCTGCCTTGAGTCCCGTAATAACCCCCAATTATAGTACGTCCATCTATCTGCTTGAAGTTGCTGAGTCTCCGAGTGCACAAATTGATCCAGGCCCGGCGTGAACCGTGGGTGAAATGTGTTACCTGAATATCTTATGGTGATTAAGAATTTGTAACGCAGGACAGATGCGGTATGGATAACGCTTTCTCAGAAGAGGGCGACATGATGTCTACGGGATCGTTAACGGCACTGGCAGGGACTTTATCGGACCCGTGGCGCTCGCGGCTGCTTGGGCAGGTTGGGCGGGCCAATATCAAGCTGATCAAAATGGGCGGCGAGGGGATCCCCAATGAATCCCATGCCGGGTTTGAAGAACTACTGGTGGTGATTGAAGGACAAATGACGCTGGTGGTGAACGAGACGACCTTCTTGCTGGAGGCCGGGGATTATTATCTGGTGCCCAAAGAGGCGGTGCACCGCGTGCTGCCCGGCAGCCACGGTACGCTGTTACTCATTGATGCAGAGCAGCATTGAACGCGGAGGCGACTCAGAAAACTCTGATGTTTTGGTTTAAAAAGTGATCTAAGCCACATAAAGCAACACACTTTATTGCTTTGTGCTCTCGACGCAGCGGGAGCCATGCGCCATTATGCAAAGGTTTTGCATATTCAGACGGGAGAAAGAAGCCATGCGCGCTGCGTTTTTAGCCGGTTGTGCCGCACTGTTATTATCAGCATGCAGTAATGAACCCCCTCAACAGGCCACTGCGGCCCACGTCCCTCCGGGCCTCAGGGCGGCGATGTCCAGCCAGGGCGAAGCGAACTGTGCGATGATCGGCGGAACGATGAGCGTTGCGCGTCAATTGGACGGCAGCGCGATTGGCATGTGTGCCATGCCGAACGGCAAGCGCTGTAACGAAAACTCGCTTGCCGCTGGCACCTGTGGAAGCTACTGATTAATTAACGAGATCGGCCAGTTTGTACGTCAGCGTATGCTGGCCGCTCTTCAGTACCAGCTGCTGGTTAGCCAGAGAAACGTTAGCCCCGCTGGTCAGCATGTCATTGATACGGTGATCCAGGTCGTTCAGCTGCGGCTCGGTGCAAAGCATCATCGTCATGCCCAGGCCTTTCACCTTCAGCGTATTGTTCTCAAGGGTTGCCTGGCCCATAAAGCGGTTACACATCGCGCCAGAAATATGCATATTCTCACCGAAGCTCAGCTCAGGTGCACGCTTGCTGTTTTTAACGTCCAGAGGCTTGCCGTCAACGCTTTCCAGCACAAAACGGTGGTGCTGCAAGTCTTGTGCAGTCACGGAACCTTTATCCGACGGTTGGGCACAGCCCGCCAGCACAACGCTCGCCAGCATCAGTGAAGCAAACTTTTTCATCTCTTCTCCCTAAGGTTTATGTGTCATCAATGAAAGCGCGCCACTTTCGCAGGATGTGGCGCATGAATCAGTAAGGATATTCTTAAAATCAGCCCACAGCCTGCGAGAGGCGCGCGGAAAATCAGTTCAGCTGGTTCGGGCAAGGCTCGCCTTTTTCGAGCTGACGCAGATTTTCAAGCGTCGTTTCGGAAATGCTGATCAGCGCTTCTGCCGTCAAAAATGCCTGGTGGCCGGTAAACAGCACGTTATGGCAGGCGGAGAGGCGGCGGAACACGTCGTCCTGAATCACGTCGTTGGACTTATCCTCGAAGAACAGATCGCGTTCGTTCTCGTACACATCCATGCCCAGCGCGCCAATTTTCTGGTGCTTCAGGGCATCAATGGCGGCCTGGGAATCAATCAGCCCACCGCGACTGGTGTTAATCACCATCACGCCGTCTTTCATTTGATCAAAGGCGGTCTGGTTCAGCAGGTGATAGTTTTCCGGGGTTAGCGGGCAGTGCAGGGAAATAATGTCGGACTGCGCAAACAGCGTTTCAAGATCGACATATTCCACGCCTAAATCCAGCGCCGCTGCGCTCGGATACGGATCAAACGCCAGCAGGCGCAGGCCAAACCCTTTCAAAATACGCAGCGCGGCAACGCCGATTTTACCGGTGCCGATCACACCTGCCGTTTTGCCGTGCATGGTAAAGCCGGTTAAGCCTTCAAGCGAGAAGTTGGCGTCACGGGTGCGCTGATAGGCGCGATGAATGCGGCGATTAAGGCACATCATCATCCCGACCGCGTGTTCAGCCACGGCTTCCGGTGAGTAGGCGGGAACGCGAACCACCGGCATACCAAGCTCTTTCGCCGCGTCTAAATCAACGTTGTTAAAGCCGGCACAGCGCAGCGCGATAAACTTAACGCCATGTTTTTTTAGCTCTTCCAGCACAGGGCGACTACCATCATCATTAACGAAAATACACACGCCGTCGCAGCCGTTGGCGTTCTTGGCCGTTTTTTCGCTTAACAGGAAGTCAAAAAATTCAAGATCAAAGCCATATTCCTGGTTAACCTGCTCCAGATACTTTTTGTCGTACTGTTTTGTGCTATAAACCGCAAGTTTCATAAGACTTATCTCCAGAAAGGGTTGGTTCCAAAACTATCATGCTTAAAATAATCATACAATTTATAAACTGAAATTTTAACGGCAGGTGACTATTTCACTTTCCGGGCCGACTATGATTAATACAGCCGCCGCCTTCACGCCCGGCCTGAATCGTGCCAGAATAATGACATATTTCGGCTTAAATTGTCGCTGAATCAGGATATTAACCACCCATGAAGGGTAAATATAAAGCCGCACTTGCGCTGTTACTTGCGTTGATTCTGCTGCCGCTGTCGCTGCTATTAACGGTGGCCCACTGGCTGCCGACGCTCGCCGGTATCTGGCTCCCGCAGGGCACCCACATCGCGATGGAGGCCAGTCCGCGTCTGCGCAACGGCGCGATTATTATCCCCGATCTTCGCTATTTCGCCGGGGAGTGTGAACTCGCCAGCTTAAAGGATGCGACCCTCAGCCATCCGAGCCGCTGGCGGCTTCACCTCGCCGGGCTGAATCTCAATCCTGACTGTATCAGCAAGATCCCCGCAGATGATGTGGCCCCCGCCGCGCCGCGCACCCTTGAAGAATGGCAGAAAATGCTGCCAAACACATGGCTGACTATCGACCAGCTAAATATCACCCCGTGGCTGCAGTACGCGGGCGCGCTACATCTCTCCCTAACCCCGCAGCAGCAGCAGCTGGATTATCGGGGCAAATTACTCACGCTATCCGCCACGCTTAAAGGACAAAACCTGAGGGTCAGCGAACTGAAAGTGGGGGCATTTGAAGGGCTTCCGCCGCTTGAGCTGGTGGGCGACCTGACGCTCCCGCTGGTGCCGGATGGGCTGCCTACGGACGGGCAGGTTGCCACACAGCTGCAAATCCCGCAGGAGCCGGACATGCTGCAGGTGGCCCTCAACTGGCACACTAACGCCGGCACGCTGACGGTGAAAAAATCGTCAGGGGACGAGGCGCCGCTGCTGAGCATTCCCTGGCGCCTGAGCGAAAACGCCCTTGAAATCAACGCCGGGCAGTGGCGCTGGCCTTATGAAGGCTTCCCGCTGGGCGGCGGGCTGTCGCTGAAAGTGGATAACTGGCAGGCCGGGCTGGATAACGCCGTATTTACCGGGCGGCTGAACGTGTTGACCCAGGGCGAAGCCGGGAAAGGCAACGCCGTGCTTAACATCGGGCCCGGCAAACTCAGCCTGACAGACAGCGCTTTACCGCTGCAGCTCACCGGCGAGGCGAAGCAGGACCAGCTGATTTTCTATGCGGTACTGCCGGGCGAACTGACGGGCGCGGTGACTGACCCGAGGCTGTTGTTCCAACCCGGGGCGTTATTGCGGTCGCGTGGCCGCCTTATCGAAACGCTGAATATCGATGATGTGCGCTGGCCGCTGGCCGGCGTGCGCGTCTCTAGTAAAGGTATAGACGGCAGGCTACAGGCCATCTTGCGTGCCCACGACAATGAAATGGGGGCCGTTGAACTACATCTGGACGGTAAGGCCAATGATTTCCTGCCGGACGCAGGCCTGTGGCAATGGCGCTACTGGGGGAAGGGCAGCTTCACGCCGATGCAGGCGAAATGGGATGTTCGCGGCGTTGGTGAATGGCGTGACAGCGCCATTGAACTGAACTCTCTTTCCACCGGTTTCGACAAGCTTCAGTACGGCTCTATGCTGATGTCGAAGCCTCGCCTGAGCCTGGACAATCCGCTGCGCTGGGAGCGGAACGAACAAAAAGAGATCTTCACCGGCGATTTCTCGCTGGACGCCGGGGCGACGACCTTTAGCGGGGGGAGCACCTTGCCGCCATCGACGCTTAAATTCAGCGTTGACGGGCAAAATCCAACTTCTTTCCTGTTCAAAGGCAATCTACATGCAGGGAAGATTGGCCCGGTGCGCGTGGTAGGCCGTTGGGACGGAGAACGCTTGAGGGGGAACGCGTGGTGGCCGAAACAAACGCTCACCGTGTTCCAGCCGCTTCTGCCCGTCGACTGGAAAATGGATCTCAAAGGAGGGGACCTCTACGCCCAGGTCGCCTTCTCCGCGGCGGCCGGGCAGGGCTTTGAAGCCGGGGGGCACGGCGTGGTCAAAAGCGGTAGCGTGTGGATGCCGGACAACCAGATTAACGGCGTGGATTTTGTGCTGCCGTTCCGCTTTAGCGATTCGACCTGGCGCCTTGGCAGGCGCGGGCCGGTAACGCTGCGCATTGCGGAGATACGAAATCAGATAGCGGCGCAAAACATCACGGCCGATCTGGAAGGCTGGTACCCGTGGAGTGAGCAACAGCCGCTGCTGCTGAGCAACGTCAATGCGGATGTGCTGGGCGGAAAAATTTCTATGCAGCAGTTGCGTATGCCGCAGCATGACGCGGCGCTCTTACGCCTGCAGGGGCTGTCTGCCAGCCAGTTGGTTACCGCTATTAACCCTAAGCAGTTCAGTATGTCCGGGCGCTTCAACGGTGCGCTGCCGCTGTGGCTCAACCACCCGCAGTGGATAATCAAAGACGGCTGGCTGACTAACCCTGGCCCAATGACGTTCCGCATGGATAAAGACATGGCCGATGCCATTGTTGATAACAATATGGCAGCTGGCGCGGCAATCAACTGGCTGCGCTACATGGAGATCTCGCGTTCCTGGACTCAAATCGACCTCGACAACCTCGGGGTGGTCAGGATGCGCTCAAGCGTGACCGGTATTAGCCACGTCGAGGGCAAAACCAACACCGTCAATCTCAACTATACCCATCAGGAAAACCTGTTTACTCTGTGGCGCAGTTTGCGCTTTGGCGATAATTTACAAACCTGGCTGGAAGAGAACGCCGCGCTGCCAACGGCTCGCTGCACCCAAGCCGGCGAAGCCTGTGAGGAATCCAAATGAACTATTTTACCGCTGTGCTGCTGGTATCTACGGCACTGTTGCTGACAGGCTGTACGCCACGCATTGAGGTGGCCGCCCCTAAAGAGCCCATCACCATCAATATGAACGTCAAAATTGAGCATGAAATCCACATCAAAGTGGATAAAGACGTCGAAAGCCTGCTTAAAAACCGTAGCGATCTGTTCTGAGAAGGGGAACGGCGATGAATTCTGTGATTAAAGGCATACTGCTGGCCGGCCTGTTCTTCAGCACATCGGTGATGGCATTAACCCTAAGCGAAGCGCGCGAGCAGGGGCGCGTGGGTGAAACATTAAGCGGCTACATTGCCCCCATCAAGCAGGATCCGGAGACGCTGGCGCTGGTGAAAAGCATCAACGAAGGCCGCGCCCAACACTATCAGCAGCTGGCGGACACGAATAATGTCTCGCTCAATGAAGTTGCTCGTCTGGCAGGCCAGAAGCTGGTGGAGAGAGCGCCCGCCGGGGAATACGTGCGCGGGCTGAACGGGCAATGGATGAAAAAATAGCTATGCGTTTATTCCCCGTCAGTCGTTTTCTCCCTCTCCCTCAGGGAGAGGGCCGGCGGGAGGGTTGAATTATGGATAATAGCCAGAGGATTGGCGTTTCAGGCAGACTGAAAGCGTTTGCGATACTCCCGCGGCGACACGCCAAACCTGCCCTTAAACGCCGTTGAAAAATGGCTGTGATCGGCAAACCCCCAACTGTAGCCAATGCCCGCCAGCTTTTCGCTGTCATTGGCGGTGCGCAGCGCCTGAGCGCAGAGATCCAGCCGGCGGTTCTTAATGTATTGCGCGACAACCAGCCCTTTATCGGCAAACAGTCGGTAAAGGCTTCTCACCGACATGCCTGACTCTGCGGCTATCCACTCCGGGCGCAGCGTTTCGGACTGAATATGCTCATCAATCAGCGACATGACCTTCTGCAGGTGACGGTCGCGCTTTGAGTTCGGCAGGCTGTGTTGAATCAGCGCCGGCGCAAGCAGGCAGGCAATCGCCTCCAGCGTGGCTTCACTTTCTCCGCCGCTGAGGCCGTCGCTACCCATGCTTTCGCGCAGTAAACCGTGGCTGAGGCGCACAACGGGCATCTCTGCAGGAAGGCGTTGCGCGCAGGGCACCTCGCCCTGGCGCAGGTGCTGCTCCAGCAGATGGCGCGGCAGCAAGAGCGAAACCTGCTTCGCCCCGTCGGTATAGGTAAAACAGCTGGGGCGGGCGGCGTCAATCAGCGTGATATCGCCCCGGGCAAGCACGGCCTGGCGATCGCCTTGCTCCATCACCGCTTCCCCCTCCAGTTGAAAAACGGTATAGAACCAGGCGTCATTGCTTTGGCTGACTTCACGCTTTGTACGCAGCAAACACGCCTGGTTAATTTCCACCACGCTAAGCTTGATGGCATGGGCCAGATGCTCGCTCAGACTGCCGTGAAACCCGCTCTCCAGCGCTGCACCCGAAAAACGACCACATGCGCGATTCACCTGGTCAAGCCATTTTTCGAATCGCTCGTTGTACTGCTTTTCTGCCATACATCCTCACTTTTCGCCGCCAGAAGCCAATAACTATAGGTAAACGTGATTCGAAAAAAGAGTCATTATCTACATTTGTGTAGCGTGTCACAGGCAGCAAAGCGAATGTCAGCCACAGAAAACCCTAACCTCAACATAGCGCCTAGAATGAAGGTGAGCTACACGATAATGACCTTAATAAGGAGATGCTATGACCGAGCCAGAAACGGTAAGCGTGCTGGGCAGTGTGCGCCAGTTTCTTCAGCGTTCACACGGGCTGTACATTGATGGCCGCTGGCAGACGTCAGACAGCGAAACGCGCCTGCCGGTGTTTAACCCGGCGGACGGGCAGCAAATTTCCAGCAGCGCCGATGCCAGCGCTTCGGATGTTGACCGGGCGGTAACGTCCGCATGGCGTGCATTTAGCAGCGGCGTATGGGCAAACATGCTGCCTGCCGGTCGGGAGCGCATTCTGCTGCGGTTTGCCGACTTGCTTGAGCAGAATACGGAAGAGCTGGCGCAGCTTGAGACGCTGGAGCAGGGCAAGTCCATCAACATCTCCCGCGCGTTTGAAGTGGGCTGCACGCTGAACTGGATGCGCTATACCGCAGGCCTGACGACAAAAATCAGCGGCCAGACCCTCGACGTGTCGATCCCGATGCCGGAAGGCGCGCGCTATCAGGCGTGGACGCGTAAAGAGCCGGTTGGCGTCGTCGCCGGGATAGTACCGTGGAACTTCCCGCTGCTGATTGGCATGTGGAAAGTGATGCCGGCCCTGGCCGCAGGCTGTTCTATTGTCGTTAAGCCTTCGGAAACCACGCCGCTGACGCTGCTGCGCGTGGCGGAACTGGCAACCGAGGCTGGCGTACCGGATGGCGTATTCAACGTGGTTACCGGCAGCGGTGCGGGCTGTGGCAAAGCCCTGACCGAGCATCCGCTGATTGCCAAAGTCAGCTTCACCGGTTCGACGGCGACAGGAAAGGGCATAGCCAGAGCGGCGGCGGACAGGTTAACGCGCGTGACGCTGGAGCTGGGGGGGAAAAACCCGGCTATCGTGCTGAAAGATGCCGACCCGGCGATGGTCATTGAAGGCTTAATGGCGGGCAGCTTCCTCAACCAGGGGCAGGTGTGTGCCGCCAGTTCACGAGTCTATATCGAAGCGCCGCTGTTCGACACGCTGGTGAGCGGTTTTGAGCAGGCGGTGAAATCCCTGCAGGTGGGGGCGGGCATGGATCCGGCGGCCCATATCAACCCGTTAGTCTCGAAGGTTCAGCAGCAAAAGGTCGCCGGTTATCTGGCCCAGGCAGAAGAGCAGCGGGCTGAACTTATCTCCGGCAATCAGGGCCCGCAGGGCAGCGGCTACTATATTGCACCGACGCTGGTGGTGAACCCTTCCGCCTCGCTGCGTCTCGCCAGAGAAGAAGTCTTTGGCCCGGTGGTTAACCTCGTGCGGGTGGCGGATGCGGAAGAAGCCTTGCGGCAGGCCAATGACAGCGACTACGGTCTGACGGCAAGCCTGTGGACCAACAACTTACAGGCGGCAATGCAGTACACCGGGCGCATAGAGGCAGGGACGGTTTGGGTGAATAGCCATACGCTGATCGATGCCAACATGCCGTTTGGCGGGATGAAACAGTCGGGGACTGGGCGTGATTTTGGCCCGGACTGGCTGGATGCTTTTACCGAAACCAAAACGGTCTGCGTGCGTTACTGAATGTGGGCACATTTCGGCGCTTATCACGGCCCGGAATTATCTGCCGCTGGTACTCTGGTGGTCCCCTCCCGCGAGGGGAGATCGTTTGTCCGATCTTGACCATTAAGCTTGATAATAAATGTTGCTACCTTCAGACCGGGTTTTCCCGGTCTTTTTTTTTGCATTTTTTTGTCAAGAACACGCTATTTTAGTCATGAAACGCTTACGTTAAGTGACTATTCCATGAGGAAAATATCCGTCTATACGGCCTTATTTTGCGCAAAACTTACGGCAATGTAACATTTATGGAAAAGCAACCAAAAATGAGCAGCCCATATTTATCGGCATATTTACCCGAAATGTAAAATTGATTTACATCAAAATCCATTCTATAACCTTATGAATTATAACTGTTAGCTATTTGTGTATATGTATTCATTCTTGGGGGTTATTGATTGCCATACCCCATTTCTTTTCTTTTGAGCAACATATCATTAACAACAAATGATTGGTGAGGTTAAATTTTCTTTGGTAGGATTTTTCTTACAAACATTTCGGGAAAAGGATGTGACTGGTTTGATCCCCCGGTTTAAATAAGTCATATTGCGTGTCGCCTTTATATTAAGAGGTGGCGGAATTATGACTTTCATTTTTAAGAAGAAACGAAAGCGACGGATAGTTTTCTATCTCTTTTTAGTCAGAACGCATTGTTCCATGAAATTAATGGAAATCCATGCTGTGGGTATTTTAATTTAAATATTACAGCCATTTAAAAGAAATAACTTACCGCGCCGTGCCTGTTTATTTCCAATACAGGACGGCACAACATCATCCGGATTATTACCCTGGCTAAGGATATCGTTGTTTATGCTTGAGTCTTATTTCCTGCCAGCCATGATACTTGCCGTTATTTGCCTCGGCAGCGGCATGCAGGTGAAGGCCGCACCGGCGCCGGGCTGGGCCGCGGCACCCGGTATCGCGCAGACGTCAACCCTGACGCTGGGTGAAAGTATTCTGTTCGCGCTCGACCGCGACCCGTCCGTCTCTCAGCAGGCGGCACAGTTCGGCATTGGTCAGGCGCAGATTGATCAAGCCCGAAGTGCCTGGATGCCGCAAATTTCCCTCAACGGGAGTACCGGTCATTCACGTACCACGGACTCCAGCGGCTCGCTCAAGAACTCGGCGGCCTACGGGCTGAGTTTGACTCAACTGGTGTACGACTTTGGTAAAACCAACAGCAACATCAGTCAGCAGCAAAGCCAGCGCGAAAGTTACCGCTATCAGCTGATGGCGACGCTAACCGGCGTGGCGGAAAAAACCGCCCAGGCGTATGTCGACCTGAAGCGTAATGAAGCGCTGGTCGAGGCGACGGAGGAGAGCATTGCGGCGCTGCAAAACGTTAACGCCATGGCAAAGCTGCGCGCTGATGCCGGGTTGAATTCAAGTTCTGACGTGCTGCAAACCCAGACGCGCATCGCCGGGATGCGATCGACGCTGGAGCAGTACCGGGCCGCGCGGCAGAGTGCAAAGGCCAGGCTGGCGGTGTTAACCGGCGTAAGCGCCGCGAACTATCAGGCTATGCCCGTCCGCCTGGCGCTAGAGCAGGAGCCGCTCGACAACATTGACTACTCGCTGATCCCCAGCGTGCTGGCTGCTGAAGCTATGCGTGAATCCTCGGGGTATGCCGTAGACAAAGCAAAATCAGGCCACTGGCCGACGCTAAGCCTGCGGGGCGGGCGTACGCGCTACCAGTCCAACAACAGCGCGTACTGGGACGACCAGATTCAGCTTAACGTGGACGCGCCTATCTATCAGGGCGGCGCGGTTTCCGCCCAGGTCGAGCAGGCTCAGGGCGCAAGGCGTATTGCGGCCTCTCAGGTTGAACAGGCCAAATTCGACGTGCTACAGAAGGCATCGGTGGCGATGGCCGACTGGAACGGGGCCAGGGGGCGTGAAACGGCAGGGGCGCTGCAGCTAGAGAATGCCCGGCGCGCGCGCGAAGTTTATAAAAATGAATATAAGCTCAGCAAGCGTAGCCTGAATGATTTATTAAGCATAGAGCAGGATGTTTTTCAGGCCGCCTATGCACAAATTAATGCTGATTTTGACGGCTGGCAGGCCGCGGTAATTTACGCTGCTGCCGTGGATAATTTATTACCCCTGACAGGAGTAGAAAAAAATGCCGCGTCGAAATTACCCGATCTGAAATAAAGAGAGCCAGGGCAGTGGGTTAACCACATTCGCCTGAAAATAAGCTGATGTGAAATGAGAACTGGATTTCTCAGGGATGTCCACATCAAAAGAATTAAGAACATATGCCTCGTTCCGGCATATTTAAGGAGAAGTGCTATGAATAAGATTCTGGAAGTTATTTCCCGTAAAGATGCAGAGAAAACCCTGGTAACCGGCGACGGGAATCTCTCTGTGGCGCTCTCTTCCCCTTCCGTTATTCAGATTCACGGCAGCGCCAAAGACGTGGCGCATTACGTGCGTCAGGGCAACGATCTGCTGGTGTACATGAAAGACGGCAGCGTTATTCGCTGCAACGGTTATTTCATGGAGGAAGAAGGGCGGCCGGGACACCACTCTGAGCTGGTGTTTGATGACGGTAAAGCACTTACTCATATCACTTTTGACGAAGCGGGCGCGGCCGTCGGGACACAGGGCACTGAATTAACCGCTATCGCGGTGCCGATTGAGTCCATTGAACCGTTCATGGATGGCTCCCTGCTCGGCGACATGCCGTGGGGCTGGGTTGCCGGTGCCGTAGCGGGCGGGGTGGGCATTGGCGCGCTGCTGGCACACGGCGGCGACAAGTCACACACTGAAGTCATCGACAACACCAAACCGGTGGAAAGCGCCCGCCCGACCTTTATGGTCACCGACAACAAAGGTGACAGCCAAGGTCTGCTGAGCAGCAACGCGGTTACCGATGATTCAACGCCAACCTTCAGCGGCTCCGGGCAGCCGGGCGCCACTATCCAGGTTAAAGACGCCAACGGCAATACCATTGCCAGCACGATGGTCGACAGCAACGGCAACTGGAAGGTTCTGCTGAGCGAGCAGCCGGACGGGACGCACACCTACAGCGTGGTGCAAATTGACGGCAATAAAATCACCTCTGCCGGGGAGATAACCCTCAATGTCGTCACCGCTCAGGCTTCACTGACCGCCGCGACGACGGCGGGCGACAATACGCTCAACGCGGCGGAGCAGGCGAATGATTTTGTCATCAGCGGCAGCGCCACGGAGCTGGCGAGCGGCACCGCGCTGACCGTTACCCTGAACGGCAAAACCTATGCGACTACCGTGGGCAGCGACGGTAGCTGGAGCGTAACCGTGCCGGCGGCCGATGCTAAAAGCCTGGCCGACGGCAGCTGGACGGTAACCGTCAGCGGGAAAGACGCGGCGGGCAACAATATTTCTGCCAGTGAAACGCTGGTGGTGGACACCCAGGCCCCGAGTCTGACCCTGGATATCCTCGCCGGGGACAACATTATTAACGCCGCGGAACATAACGCGGCGGTCACCGTCAGCGGCAAAACCGATGCTGAAGCCGGGCAGGTGGTGACCCTCAAGCTGAACGGCAAAACCTATACCGCGACCGTCGGTGCCGACGGGGGCTGGAGCATGGAGGTGCCGGCGGCCGACGTGCAGGCGATGGCGGACAACAGCTATACGTTGAACCTCAGCGTCAGCGACAAGGCGGGCAATACTACGACGACAAACGCTTCCCTGCTGGTGGACACCACGCCGCCGGAAGCCAGCGTCAACACCGTGGCCGGGGATGATATTCTCAGCGTCAGTGAGCAGGGGCAGGCGCAGATTATTTCCGGCACCAGCCAGGGTGCTGCTCCGGGCGACAAAGTCACCGTTTCTATTGGCAGCGAAACCTACCAAACCACCGTGCAGGCGGACGGGAGCTGGAGCGTCGGCGTGCCTAAAGAGGTTATCTCTTCGCTGCCTGAAGGCCCGAACACCATTACCGTGGCCATTACCGATGTGGCCGGAAACACGGGCACCACCACGCACGACATTACCGTTAGCTCCACGCCGCCGAACGTGGCATTCAACGCCATTAGCCAGGACAACGTGCTGAACGCTATTGAAGCGACTCAGCCCTTAATCCTGAGCGGCACCAGTAATTTGCCGGACGGCAGCCACGTCACAGTAACGCTGAATAACGTAAATTATACCGCGCAAGTTCAGGGCGGCGTCTGGCAGGTGCAGGTCCCGGTCAGCGACGTGGTTAAGTTAGGCGACACGACCTACACGCTTAGCGTGAGCGGTACGGATACCACGGGCAACACGGGGACGGCCACGGCCACTCTGCAGGTAGACACGGCGCTGCCCACCGTCATTGTGTCCACTTTTGCGGGCGATAACCGCGTTAATAACAGTGAAATTGCCAACGATCAGATGCTGAGCGGGCGCGTCACCGGGGCGCATCAGGGCGATACTGTCACCATTAACATTGGCGGTAAAAACTATACCGCCACCGTACAAAGCGATTTGACCTGGAGCACCACGGTGCCTGCGGCTGACCTGCGGGCGCTGGGCGATGGCGATGTCTCAATCGTCGCCTCCGTGACCAACGCCCACGGCAATACCGGCTCCGGCAGTCGCGACATAAACATCAACGCTCAGCTTCCAGGGCTACGCATCAATACCGTCTCCGGGGATGACGTGATTAACGCCATCGAGCAGCATCAGGATCTAACCGTGACGGGGACCAGCACGCACCTCAGCGCCGGGACGATTATCACCGTGCGCATTAATGGCGTGGACTATCAGGCGGCAGTGAGCGCCACGGGAAGCTGGCAAATAGGTATTCCGGCGGCCGATGTGGCGGGCTGGCCGAACGGCAAGCTGGAGATGGTTGCCAGCTCCGCCGACGAGTCGGGGAACCCGGTTGCGGCCACCCGCCCGGTGGACGTTGACCTGAACGCCGTCGCTATTTCAATCAACAGCGTGACCAGCGACGGCGTGCTGAATGCGGTCGAGAAGGCCGCAGATCTGACCCTGAGCGGGAAGACCCTTGGCGTGGAAGCCGGGCAAACGGTAGTCATTAAGTTTGCCGGACACACCTACACCACAACCGTTAACCAGAGCGGGGACTGGACTTTTACCGTGCCGGCGGCGGATATGCGCGACATGATTGACGGCCGCGCCGACGTCTCCGTCAGCGTCACCAACGTCAGCGGTAATGGCGCCAGCGGCGCGCGTGAAGTGCTGGTCGATACCCAGCCCCCGTCAATCACGCTGAACAGCATCACGGCCGACAATATTCTTAACCATGCCGAAGCGGCACAGGAACTGGTGATAACCGGGACCAGCACCGCCCAGCCAGGGCAAACGGTCACCGTTAGCCTCAACAATCAAAGCTATACCGGACTGGTACTGGCCGACGGTACCTGGAGCGTTACCGTGCCGGTTGCCGATCTGGCTAACCTGACTGACGGTAGCTGGTCGGTTAGCGCCAGCGTGAGCGATGTAGCGGGCAACCCGGCCAGCACAAGCCACGGGATGCTGGTCGATACCACCGCGCCGGTGGTGACCATCAATACCTTCGCCGGCGACAACATCGTGAACCGCTCCGAACACGCTCAGGCGCAGGTATTGTCCGGGAAAGCCACCGGCGCCGCCGTGGGCGACAGCGTGAAAATCACCGTCAACGGAGTGGAATACTCTACGGTGCTGGACGCCAGCGGGAACTGGAGCCTTGGCCTGCCCGCAGAGGTGATAAGCGGCCTGGCGGATGGCAAATACACCGCAACGGTCGTGGTGACAGACAAAGCGGGCAACGTCGGCGGCAGCTCGCTGGCATTTGACGTTGCCACCGGGCTGCCGCAAATCACCATCAATGCCATCGCGCAGGATGACGTGATTAACGCGGCAGAAAAGAGCGCGGAAGTCACCGTGAGCGGCACCAGCAATCAGCCAGACGGGACGCAAATCACCGTCAATCTGAACGGCGTGGACTACGCGGCCGTCGTCAACGGCAATGCGTGGAGCGTGAAGATCCCGGCGCCGGACGTCGCCAAACTGGGTGAAGCCAGCTATACCGTGAGCGCTTCGGTCACGGACGCCAGCGGCAACGCCAACTCTGCCAGCCACAGCGTGCTGGTGGACAGCTCTCTGCCGATCATCACCATTAACGCCGTCGCGGGCGATAACATCATCAACCTCGCGGAGGTTAACGCCGGGCAAGTGCTTACCGGGAGCGTGATCAACGCGGCGGCTGGCGATGAAGTTACGGTCATTCTTGGCGGTAAAAGCTATACGGTTATCGTTCAGAGCGACCTGAGCTGGAATTTGCCGTTGAGCAAAGAGATGCTCACCGCGCTGGGGGATGGCGACCTTACCGTCCATGCCTCCGTCACCAACGGGCGGGGCAACACCGGCAGCACGGACCATGACATCACCATTGATGCCCAACTGCCGGGCCTGCGCCTCGATACCATCTCGGGCGATGACATTATCAACCTGGCGGAGCATAACCAGGATCTGGTCGTCAGCGGAACCTGCAGCGGCCTGAACGCAGGCAGCGTGGTTACCGTGACGTTGAACGGCAAAGACTACCTGGCAACGGTTAACGCCGATGGAAGCTGGAGCGCAGCCGTGCCGGCGGCCGACGTAAGCACCTGGCCTGATGGCGTGCTGACGGTAACCGCCAAAGCACAAGATGGGGCCCAAAACCCGATCGGCATCGACGGTATTGTAGACGTCGATTTAGCGCCGGTGTCTATCAGCGTGAACAGCGTGACGGCCGATAACGTGCTGAACGCGGCAGAAAAAGGCGTCGACCTGGTGCTTTCCGGCCTGACCACCAACGTTGAGCCGGGCCAGACCGTTACCATTACGTTTGCGGGGCATCGCTATACCACTTCCGTCAATAATGACGGGAGCTGGAGCTACACCGTGCCTGCCGCCGATATGGCCAGGCTGAAGGACGGTGATGCCCAGGTGACCGTCAGCGTCAGCAATGCCAACGGCAATCCGGCGACGTCCACTCAGGAATACAGCGTGGACGCCAGCGCGCCTACGTTAATTATCGATCCGCTGAGCGGGGATAACCTGCTTAACGCCGCAGAGGCGAAACAGCCTTTGATTGTCAGCGGCAGCAGCAGCGCGGAGCCGGGGCAGGAAGTGACGGTGACGCTGAATAACGTCAACTATACCGCGACGGTCGGCGCTGACGGCCGCTGGAGCGTCAGCGTGCCGGCTAGCGATCTGGCCGCACTCAAGGACGGCACGCTCACCGTTAGCGCCTCTGTCGCGGACAAAGCCGGTAACCCGGCAAACGCTGACCGGGGCATGCGGGTGGATATCACCGAGCCGAAACTGAGCATCGACCCCGTCGCCGGGGATGACATCATCAACGCCAGCGAACATAGCCAGGCTCATACCGTGGGCGGCACCAGCACCGGGGCTGCCGCAGGGGATGTGGTTACCGTCGTGGTGACCAACGGGCAGGGAACGTCGTTCACCTTCACCACTACGCTGGACGGTAACGGCAACTGGAATGTCGGTATTCCGGCGTCGGTCATTAACGGCCTGGCGGACGGCAGCTACACCATCACCGCCAGCGTCACCGATGCGGCAGGCAACAGCGGCAGCGCCGATCGCGCTCTGACCGTCAACACCGCGCTGCCGGTTATCTCGCTTGCCACTATCGCGGGTGATGATGTCATTAACGCGACGGAAAAGGGCCAGGACCTGGTGCTCTCGGGCACCAGCAACCAGCCAGCGGGCACCCTCATCACCGTCACCCTGAACGGGATTAATTATCAGGCCGTGGCCGGCACAGACGGCAGCTGGAGCACAACGGTTCCGGCTTCCGCCGTCAGCAAGCTGGGAGAAGCTAACTATACGGTGACCGCGGCGGTGACCGACGCCCACGGTAATAGCAGTAGCGACAGCCACAATGTGCAGGTCGACAGCGCCTTGCCGACCGTCATCGTCAATAGCGTGACCAGCGACAATATCCTCAACATCACGGAAATTGCCGGCGGCCAGACGCTCAGCGGCACCGTCACCGGGGCAGTTAAAGGTGACGTTGTCACGATTAATCTCGGCGGCAAGCTGTATCAGGCGACCGTCCAGGATGATTTGAGCTGGAGCCTGCCGGTTTCCAAAGAAATCCTCACCGCGCTGGGTAACGGCGAACTGACCATCACGGCCTCCGTGACCAACGGCCACGGCAACACCGGGAGCGGCAGTCGGGATATCGTTATCGACGCGAATCTGCCGGGTCTGCGCGTGGACACCGTCGCGGGCGATGACGTGATTAACGCCATCGAACATACCCAGAACCTGATTATCAACGGGACCAGCAGCGGGCTCGGCGCGGGCAGCGCGGTGACCGTGACGATTAACGGTAAAGACTATGCGGCAACCGTCCGCGCGGACGGCAGCTGGCAGGCCGCTGTACCGGGGGAAGATGTCGCTCGTTGGGCAGAAGGTGCCGTCACCATTGAGGTGAAAGGCAGCAGCGGCGCGGGGAACGATGTGGCTATCCAGCACCAGGTTACCGTCGACCTTACCGAAGTGGTCATCAGCATTAATGCGGTTACCGGCGATAACGTGCTGAACGCCGCCGAAAAGGGCGCCAACCTCGAACTCTCCGGCATGACGCAAAACGTAGAGCCGGGCCAGACCGTCAACATTACCTTTGCCGGGCATACCTACACCGCCACTGTTCAGGCGGACGGTAGCTGGAAATACACCGTTCCGGCGGCGGATATGGTGAACCTGAAAGAGGGTGATACCGCCGTTCAGGTGAGCGTCACCAACAAAAATGGCAACAGCACCGATGCGGCACAAAACGTCAGCGTCGACACTCTTGCCCCGGCGTTAACCGTCGATCCGGTCAGCCAGGATAACCTGCTGAATGCCGCAGAGGCGAAGCAGGATCTGGTCATCAGCGGGACCAGTACCGCTGAGGCGGGACAGACCGTGACCGTGCGTCTGAACGGTGAAAGCTATCAGGCAACGGTAAAAGCAGACGGCAGCTGGAGCCTGACCGTACCTGCCGCGGACGTCGGCAAGCTGACCGACGGCAACATCACCGTTACCGCAAGCGTAGAAGACCAGGCGGGTAACCCCGGCAGCGCCAGTCGCGACGTGCTGGTGGACGTTACCGTGCCTAAAGTGACCATCGGGACGATGGCAACCGACGATGTGATTAACCAGACCGAACACGGTCAGGCGTTAGTGATTTCCGGCACCAGCACCGGCGCCCAGGCCGGTGATATCGTGACCGTCACGCTGGGTAATAAGCAGTATACCGGCGTGGTGGATACGAACGGCAACTGGAGCGTGGGCGTACCGCGAGCGGATGTTAGCGCGCTGGGGGACAACACCTACACGGTGACCGCCTCCATCACCGACAAAGCGGGAAATACCGGCGATACCTCGCATACCGTGACGGTAGATACCGTCGCGCCAACCCTGAGCATCGACACCATTGCGGGGGACAACATTCTCAACGCCGATGAGAAAACGGGTGATGTAGTCATTAGCGGCACGTCTACCGGCCTTGCGGCGGGGACTTCGGTGACCGTGAATCTGAACGGTAAAAATTATGCGGCCACCGTTGGGGCTGACGGGAAATGGACCACCACCGTACCAGCAGGTGATGTCGGCAAGCTTGGCGAGGCCTTCTATGAAGTTTCCGTCAGCGCCAGCAACGGCGTGGGCAACGCTGGCAGCCAGAGCAGCACCCTGGAGGTCGCCTCTACGCTGCCGGGGGTTATCATCAATGCCGTGGCGATCGACGACATTATCAATGCCGCAGAGCTGGCAACCGGCCAGACGATCTCCGGGCGTGTGACCGGCGTGCAGGCCGGGGCGGACGTGACCATTAACATCGGCGGGGTGAACTATACCGCGAAGGTGCAGAGCGATCTTACCTGGAGCCTGACCCTTGGCCAGGATGTGCTGACCGCACTCGGCGACGGCTCGCTTAAAATTAACGCCTCCGTGACGGACGGGGCGGGTAACACCGGCACAGGTTCGCGCGATGTCACCATCGACGCGGCACTGCCGGGCATCAGGGTTAATACCATTGCGGGCGATGATGTTATCAACGCCATTGAGCATGGCCTGAACCTGGTAATCAACGGTACCAGCAGCGGGCTGAGCGAAGGCAGCACGGTAACCGTGACCATCAACGGTAAAGACTATGCCGCAACGGTGCGTGCCGACGGTAGCTGGCAGACCGTGGTGCCAGGAAACGAAGTCAGCCAGTGGCAGGCCGGAGATATTACCGTGTCGGCGGGGGGGACCAGCAGCTCAGGTAACCCGGTCACCATCGATCACACCGTCAATGTGGATCTCAGTGCGGTGGCGATAACCATCGGCCAGATTGCCGGGGACGACGTGTTGAACGCCGCCGAGAAAGGCGCTGATTTATTGCTCTCCGGGATGACGCAGAATGTGGAAGCCGGGCAGACCATCAGCATTACCTTTGCCGGGCACACCTACACCACTCAGGTAGCAAGCGACGGCAGCTGGAAATTCACCGTCCCGGCTAATGATATGAAAGGCCTGAAAGACGGTGATACTTCCGTGGAAGTCAGCGTCGTTAACGTGACCGGCAACGGGGCTTCGGCCGGGCGTGAAATCAGCGTGGATACCGCAGCCCCGACTCTGCAAATCAACACCATCGCCGGGGATGACGTGCTCAATGCCGCCGAGGCCGGGCAGCCGCTGGTCATTACCGGCACCAGCAATGCGGAGCCGGGGCAGACCGTGACCGTCACGCTGAACAATGAAACTTATACCGGTATCGTGCAGGCCAACGGCACCTGGAGCATAACTGTCCCTGCTGACAAAGCCTCAGCGCTGGGTGACGGCGTGTATACCGTTGACGCCAGCGTCAGCGATGCCGCGGGCAACGGATCCTCCGCGAGCCATAACCTCAGCGTGGACGTCACCGTGCCGTCCATCTCGTTTGGTGTGGTGGCGGGCGATGACGTAATTAACCTTGCCGAACACGGCCAGGCGCAGATTATCTCCGGCTCCAGCAGCGGCGCTGCGGCAGGGGATAAAATCACCGTGACTATCGGCGCAAACAGCTGGACCACCACCGTGGATGCGGCGGGCAACTGGAGCATCGGCGTCCCGGCCAGCGTGGTTAGTCAACTGGCGGACGGCAAGGTCACCATCAACGCCAGCCTGACGGACAGCGCGGGCAATACCGGCAGCGGCAGCCATGAAGTGACGGTCAATACCGGGTTGCCGTCAGTGAACTTTAATGCCATCAGCGGCGATAATGTGCTGAACGCCATTGAAAAGGGCGAAGTGCTGACGCTGAGCGGCACCAGCGCTAATCTGGCGCCGGGCACCGCCGTTATCGTGACGCTGAACGGCAAAAACTATACCGCCACCACCGATGCCAGCGGCAACTGGCGCGTGGACGTTCAGCCGGGCGACCTGGCCGGACTGGGGGAAGCCAACTACACGCTGACCGCGACCGCAACCAGTTCCATCGGCAACAGTGCCGGCGCCAGCGCCAGTCTGCTGGTGGACACCGCCGCACCGGGCATCACGATTAACCCGGTTACCGCAGACAACGTTCTCAATGCTGCCGAAATTGCGGCAGGTCAGACCCTTAGCGGTAAAGTCAGCAATGCCGCCGCAGGTGACGCTGTCACTATTAATCTGGGCGGAAAAACCTATACCGCGACGGTGCAGAGTGATTTGAGCTGGAGCCTCGACCTGCCAGCCGACGTGCTGACCGCCCTGGGTAACGGCAAATTAACCGTCACGGCTTCGGTCACCAACGGCCACGGCAACAGCGGCACGGCAGATCGCGAGTTTACGGTTGACGCCAGCCTGCCGGGTATCCGCATCAACACCGTGGCGGGCGACGACGTCGTCAACGCCATCGAACACAATCAGAATCTGATTATCAGCGGCAGCGCCAGCGGCATGAGCGAAGGCAGCACCGTCACCGTCACCATTAACGGCAAGAGCTATCTGGCTACCGTTAGCGCCAGCGGAACCTGGTCGGCAGCCGTTCCGGCGGGAGATGTCAGCCTGTGGGCGGCAGGTAATCTCACCGTGACGGCCGCGGGCAGCAGCAGCGCGGGCAACCCTATCTCTATCGATCGCTCGGTGAATGTTGATCTGAGCCCGGTCGCGGTCAGCGTTGAAAATATCACGGCGGATAACGTGCTTAACGCCGCCGAGAAAGGGGCGGACCTGGTGCTGTCAGGTAAAACCCAGAACGTTGAGGCAGGGCAAACCGTCACTATTACCTTCGGCGGCCGCACCTACACGGCTCAGGTTGAGTCCGACGGTAGCTGGCACTATACCGTGCCAGCGAGTGACATCGCCGGGCTGAAGGACGGCGATGCGTCGGTAAAAGTTAGCGTCACTAACGTGAACGGGAACGGCGCCAGCGCGGAGCGTGAGTTCAGCGTTGACGCCACGGCACCTGGGCTGACTATCAACCCGATTGCCACGGACAACGTGATTAACGCCGCGGAAGCAGGCGCGGGCGTGACCGTCACCGGGACGTCAAATGCGCAAGCCGGGCAGACGGTCACGCTCACCCTGGACGGAAAAACCTACACCGGCGTGGTGAAAGCGGACGGTACCTGGAGTATTACGCTTGATTCAACCGCCCTGGGGGCGCTGGCGGATAACCAGTATGTGATAAAAGTTGACGTCAGCGACGCGGCAGGTAACAAAACCACCGGCAGCCAGAACATGACGCTGGATACCACCGCGCCAACCGTTAGCTTTAACGCCGTGGCGGGTGACGACATCATCAACCTTGAAGAGCACGCTCAGGCGCAGATTATCTCTGGCTCAAGCACGGGCGCGGCGGCCGGGAACAAAATCATCATCACCCTCGACGGGGTTCAGTACGTTACTCAGGTGGATGCCAAAGGCAACTGGAGCGTCGGCGTGCCGGCCTCGGCGGTATCAGCGCTGAAAAACGGCACGGCGACGATTACCGCCACGCTGACCGACAGTGCCGGAAACGAGGGAGCGAACTCCCACACGGTTGAGGTTAACGCCGCCCGCATTGGGCTGACTATCGACACCATCAGCCATGATGACGTCATTAACGCCGCGGAAGCCCGGCAGGATCTGACGATCGGCGGCAGCAGCACCGAACTGGCCGTAGGCACTCAGGTGACGGTCACCCTGAACGGCATTCAGTACACCACCACTATTCAGCCGGGCGGCGGCTGGAGCGTAACCGTCCCGGCAAACCAGGTACAGAATCTGGCGCACGGCAGCGGCTACACGGTAATGGCGTCGGCGACCGACAGCGCGAACAACGCGACGTCGGCGACCCATAACATCAGCGTCGATACCGTGGCGCCGATAGTCACCATCGCCGACATCTCCGGCGACAACGCGATCAACGCGGCCGAACAGCAGCAGCCCTTAACCATTCGCGGCACCAGCAGCGCAGAAGCCGGGCAGAAAGTGACCGTGAAGCTGGGCAGCGAGAGCTATGAAGCCACGGTTCAGGCCGATGGTAGCTGGAGCATTACCGTGGCGGCCGAAGATTTGGCGAAGCTCGCTGACGGCGAGTTCAGCGTCCATGCCGCAGTGAATGACAAAGCCGGGAACCCGGGCAGCGCGGATCGTACTTTGACGGTGGACACCACCGCGCCGACCATCACCTTCGACAAGGTGGCCGGGGACGACATCATCAACAGCGCCGAACAGCAGGCAGGCCAGGCTATCAGCGGGACAACCAACGCCCAGCCTGGGCAGACGATTACCGTGACCTTCAATAATCACACTTACCAGGCGGTGGTGAGCGATACCGGCACCTGGTCGGTGACCGTTCCCGCTCAGGATTTCCTGGGCGCGGCGGACGGCAGCTATCAAATCTCTGCCAGCGTAAGCGATAAAGCGGGCAACAGCAGCAGCGCGGACAAGCAGGTCACCCTGAGCGGCGAAGTGCCAACTATCAGCATCAACACCTTTGCCGGGGACGATATCGTCAGCGCGGCGGAGCACGGCACGCCGCTGGTGCTAAGCGGAGTCACCAATGCGCCTGCGGGGCAAACCGTGACCATTACGCTGAACGGGCAAAAATACACCACTACGGTGAACGGCGACGGGACCTGGAGCTACACCCTGGGCAGCAGCGCGGTATCCGCCCTGGCGGACGGCGACGCCTATGTTATTCACGCCAGCGTCAGCAACAGCATCGGCAACAGTGCGGGTGTCGACCGTACCATCACGGTGGATACCACGCCCCCGCAGATGACCATTACCATTGACTCGCTGCAAAACGATACCGGGCTGAGCGCCAGCGACTTTATTACCGCCGACAACAAGGTCGTCGTAAAAGGCTCCCTGAGCGGAGCGCTGGGCAATAATGAGAAAGCGCAAATCAGCCTCGACGGCGGTAAAACCTGGACGGATCTGGTGGTCACGGGGACGTCATGGGCCTACGCGGACGGCCCGCTGCCGGACGGCACGGTCACCTACCACGTTCGCGTGGTGGACAACGCAGGTAACGTCGGCTCGACGGCAACGAAAAATGTCACCGTCGACACCGTGGCACCGGATGCGGGGACAACGATAACCGTCGAGGCTATCTCCCGCGACACGGGGCTGGACGCACACGATTTTATTACCAGCGACAATACCCTGACCCTCAGCGGCAAGCTCGGTGCCCCGCTGGCGGCGGGTGAGCACGCCCAAATCAGCATTGACGGCGGTAAAACATGGGTTGATGTCAGCGTTAGCGGCACCAGCTGGAGCTACGTTGACGGGCGTCAGCTTGCGGATGGCGACCACCTCTATCAGCTACGCGTTGTCGACGACGCGGGCAATATCGGTTCGACGGCCAGCCAACTGGTAACGGTAGATACCGTGGCGCCGGACGCGAGTAAAACCGTCACGATTGACAGCATCAGCACCGATACGGGTCTGAGTAACACTGACTTCGTTACCAGCGATACCTCGCTGACTGTTCACGGTTCGCTGGGCGCCCCGCTGCTGGCGGGGGAATACGTTCAGATAAGCCTGGACGGGGGCACGGTCTGGCAGACGGTAGTAACGATTGGCTCAACCTGGTACTTCAACGACGGACGAACCCTCAGCGATGGCACTTATCAGTACCTGGTTCGGGTGGTTGACGATGCCGGTAACGTTGGGCAGAGCGCATCTAAGAACGTAACGGTAGATACCACGCCGCCGGACGCGTCTGTCACCGTGACCGTCGACAGCATCACCACCGACAGCGGCTTCAGCAACAGTGATTTTATCACCAACGATAATACGCTGACGTTGAACGGTTCTCTGGGCGCGCCGCTGGGCAGCAACGAATTCGTTCAAATCAGCATCGACGGCGGAGCCAGCTGGTTTTACGCCACCTCGGTGAACGGCACCCGCTGGAGCTATACCGACGGACGCCAGCTTGCGGACGGGGACCATACCTGGCAGGTTCGCGTCGTCGACCTGGCCGGAAACGTGGGGGCAACCACCAGCCAGACCGTCACGGTAGACACCGTCGCGCCTGCCTATGGCATCACCATCGACGGTATTTCTGATGATACCGGCCAGAGCGCCAGCGACTTTATCACCATGGATACCACGCTGACGCTGAACGGCACGCTGGGCCATGCCCTGGCGAGCGATGAGCGCGTGCAAATCAGCCTCGACGGCGGGCGGAACTGGGTCGATGCGGTGGTGAACGGAACCGCCTGGCACTACGTTGATGGCCGTACCCTGGCCGATGGCGACTATGTTTACCAGGTTCGCATCATCGATCAGGCCGGAAACGTCGGGTCAACCGCCAACCAGGTGGTAACCGTTGATACCGTGGCCCCGGATACCGTGGGGAGTATCGTCAGCTATACCGATAACAACGGCGAACGTACCGGTAATTTCGACAGCAGCTATTCCACCGACGACACCTCGCCGGTGCTGAACGGCACGCTGAACCAGGCGCTGGCGGACGGCGAAATCGCGCAGATCTTCCGGGACGGCGTGCTGGTGGGCAACGTAACCATCACCGGCGGCACCCGGTGGACGTTCGCTGACTCAGGCCTGCTGGACGGAAGCTACCATTACGTCCTGCGCGTCACGGACAAAGCGGGGAACTACACCGAATCGAACGACTTTGGCCTGACGGTCGACACCTCGGTGCCAACCACCAAAGCGCTGGTCAATGGGCTGAACACCACGGATACCACACCAATTATCACCGGGAGCGTGGATGCAAACCTGGTGCACGGCGAGTTCGTGGTAGTGACGGTGAATGGCAAGACCTACACCTCCGATCGCGGCGGCGCGGTGGTGGTCGATCCTGCCTCTAACACCTGGTACCTGCAGATCCCGGACGCCGATGTGCTTTCGTTAAAGAGCTATGACGTTACGGCGCAGGTGAAAAGCAGCGCGGGCAACGGCAACAGCGTCGATGTCACCCATGGCACGGTAGTGGTGGGCGCGGAGGCGTCCATGACGCCAGCCTGGGCCTTTACCAGCGCGACCAACGCCATTGCCGCCAGCTTTATGCTGGACGCCAACGGGATGTGGACTTTTGCCAGCAACCAGCAGTTTGCTACCGCCAACGATCGCAACAGCTACAGCGTGAGCGGGAACTTCTCAATGACCGGGAGCTACACTACCGGCGCCTATGCGGACATCAACCGTGATGGTCACGCCGATATGCTGGTGGAAAGCACCAACTACAGCTACATCACCCAACTGATGAACAATGGGGATGGAACCTACACCTCAACCAGCCCCGGTAGCAGCGCCACGGTCGGCGCGCTGCTGTGGTACGGCGCGGTCGTATCCATTGACTTCCAGGGGGACGGCTACGTTGACTTTGTGATGGGAGACGCCGGCGGGCCGGACTCCAGCACCTTTGTGAACAACAACGCAGGCAAGCTGACAGGAACATCCGGGGGCGGGACCTATACCAACTTTGTCTCAGGCTCAAAAGTCGGCAACTACAACAGCGTGATTGAAACGTCCGGGGTGGATTTGAACAACGACGGCATGGTGGATATTGCCCAGCACACGACCAACGGCGGCAACATCTATGCGCTGTCCACGATGTTTAACAAAGGGGACGGCACCTTTACCTGGAGCCAGAACTTCATCAACACCATGTACAGCGCGACGGGGTCTGCCGCGGCGAACAATGCGGTGAGCATGACCTGGGCCGACTTTGACGGCGACGGCTACATGGATCTCTATATGGGGATGTCGCGCGCCGGTACGGGCGGCCTGCTGATGATGAACGACGGTAAAGGCAATCTGCTTACCGGCACGGCGGTTGGCAGCGAGAAATATAACGGCACGGTCAGCGTGGCGGTGGACTGGAATATGGACGGCCGGATGGACATCATCAAGCTGGCCAACACCGGACAGTCGTATATGTACACCAACGACGGGCTGAAGGGCGTGGCGAGCTTCACCTCGTCGAAGTTCGGCTCGGCGACCACCAGCCAGGTCTCCGGCGCGGCGCTGGTCGACTACGACTGGGACGGCGCGCAGGACCTGCTGATTTTCCGCCAAAACGGCAGCGTAACGCTGGAGCGGAACACCAACGCCGTGGCGCCGGGCACGGCGATTCACCTGAAAATTGTCGACAGCCAGGGCATTAACGTGTTCTTCGGCAATACGGTGAAGCTCTATAACGCAGCGGGCGAGCTGGTGGCAAGCCAGGTGATTAACGCCCAGTCGGGGATCGGCATCAATGACGCTTCGGCGCTGGTGAGTTTCTACGGCCTCAACCCGAACGAAACCTATCATGCCGAGCTGGTAAGGGCGATCAACGGCGTCTCCAGCAACACGACGTGGAACGGGCTCACCGCAGGCGATGGCAGAGAAAGCTATGCCCTGACCGCAGATGCCGCGACCGGCGTTCACGCGGGCACGCTTACCGGGACCGGCTACAACGATACGTTTATCGCCGAGCAGGGAACCTATGTCTACAACGGCGGCGGTGGGTGGGAAACCTCTTCCGATCACCAGACCTGGAGCGCGACGGGCGGTATGGATGTGGTTGATTTCCGTAACTCGACCGTTGGCGTCACCGTCGATCTGGGCAAAACCGGGGCGCAGAATACCGGGTTTAATACCGCCACCTTCAGCAATATCGAAGGGATCGTTGGCTCCAGCCATGACGATGTGATCACCGGCAATAGCGGGAATAACACCTTCGAAGGCGGCGGCGGCAACGACACCTTCAACATCGGCAGCGGCGGGCACGATACGCTGCTCTACAAGCTGCTGAACGGGTCTGATGCCACCGGCGGAAACGGCCATGACGTGGTCAATGGCTTCAGCGTCGGGACCTGGGAAGGCACCGCAGACAGCGACCGCATAGACCTGCGCGAGCTATTGCAGGGCAGCGGTTACGCCGGAGATGCTTCCGCACACTACGTCAATGGCGTAGCGCAGCTGGGGGCCGGGGCTGGCAACATCGGGGACTACATCAAAGTGGTGCAAAACGGCAGCAGCACCGAGATTCAGATTGACCGTGACGGTAAAGGCGGAGCCTTCGACCCAACGACCGTGATAACGCTGAACGGGGTGCAGACCGACCTCGCCACGCTGCTGGCGAACCACCAACTGGTGGTGATTTAACGTTAGTGCCGCCGGGCTTTAAGTCCGGCGGCATTCCAGCCGCTTATTTTTATTACCCGGTATAAAACATGTTTATGAAACAAGCCGCGGAAAGGACGACACAGGCGCTTTATGCCACTTTCGCAGGATGTGAAACACGATGACTTCAACCCATACCCGCTATGAACCCTGGCTGCAGGCCATGCTGGCCGTAGCCCGCCACTACCGGCTGGACTTCTCGGAAGAACACGTACGGGTGGTGATTAACCAGGAAAGCCAAAGCCCCCATCATCTGGTGCTGGAAGACATGGCTCGTCAGCTTGGATTAGCCCTGCGCAGCGTCCCGGCGGATGTCTCGCTTATCGATCCGTGGCGTTTGCCGCTGGTGGTGGAGCTTAATGACGGCCAGATGGCGGTGTTGACCCATATGGACAAGCACGGGCAGCTCAGCATACAGCTTAGCGGCGACAGCGGACTGGAAACCGTGGTCAGCCGTGAGGCACTGTCGCAAAGGCTGAAAGGCCTGTTTCTGCTGCGCCCGTTGAATTCTATCCCCGACGCGCGGGTGGATGACTACGTTAAGCCGTATCAAAAAAACTGGTTCTGGACGCTGGCGCTGAAAGACTGGAAACGCTACGGCGATATCATGCTGGTGGCGATGGCGGCAAACGTGCTGGCGCTTGCCGGGATGATCTTCTCCATGCAGGTGTACGACCGGGTGGTACCTTCACAGTCGGTCCCCACGCTGTGGGTACTGTTTGGCGGCGTGATGCTGGCGATTCTCTTTGAATTCACCATGCGTATGCTGCGCGTCCACATAGCCGACGTTGTCGGGAAGCGGGCCGATTTACGCATTTCTGACCGGGTGTTTGCCCGGGCATTGCGCATTAAAAACAGCGCCCGACCTAAATCTACCGGCTCGTTTATCTCACAGATTCGTGAACTGGAGTCGGTGCGGGAGCTTATCACCTCTACCACCATTGGCACGGTGTCGGACATTCCGTTCTTCCTGCTGTTTGTCTTTATTCTCTGGCTGATTGGCGGCCCGCTGGTGTTTGTGGTGCTGCTGGCGATTCCTCTGCTGCTGATCCCAGGCCTGCTGGTGCAGCGTCCGTTGGCGCACCTCTCGAACGAGGGCATGCGCGAGTCGGCTATCCGCAATGCCACGCTGGTGGAGGCCGTTCAGTCCATCGAAGACATCAAACTGCTGCGCGCAGAGCAGCGGTTCCAGAACCAGTGGAATAACACCAACGACGTAGCGGCCGGGGTGGGCATGAAGCAGCGCTGGCTGACCAGCCTGCTGATGACCTGGACGCAGGAAGTGCAGTCTATTGTCTACGCCGTAGTGCTGCTGGTCGGTTGCTACCTGGTGATTAACGGTGATATGACCACCGGCGCGCTGGTCGGAACTTCCATTCTGGCTTCCCGCACCATTGCTCCGCTGGCGCAGATATCCGGGGTGCTGTCGCGCTGGCAGCAGGCGAAGGTGGCGCGTAAAGGGCTGGATGACTTAATGCAACGTCCGCTGGACGACCCCGAGGAGGGCAAAAAAGTGCACAAAGCCCATTTGCAGGGAAACTACCAGCTTAACTACGCGGCGTTTTACTACGACGAAGAAGAGAAGGTCAACGACCTGGACATTGCGCGGTTGACCATTACTGCCGGGGAAAAAATCGCGGTACTTGGGCGGAACGGCTCCGGAAAAAGCACGCTCTTACAGCTGCTGGCGGGGATGCAAACGCCGCAGCACGGGCAGATCCTGCTGGATGGTATCAGTCTCGGCCAGCTCGACACCGCCGATCTTCGCCGTGATATGACCCTGCTTAGCCAGCAGGCTCGCCTGTTCTTCGGCTCAATCCGCGATAACCTGACCATGGGCCGCCCGCTGGCAAGCGACGAAGAGATCCACCGCGCCCTGGCGCTTAGCGGCGCGCTGGGCTTTGTTCAGAAGCAAAAAAATGGCCTCAACTACCTGATTACCGAAGGTGGCGCAGGCCTTTCCGGGGGGCAGCGACAGGCGTTGCTGCTGGCGCGAACCCTCATCCTGCAGCCGCAGATCCTGCTGTTGGATGAACCCACGGCCTGGCTGGATGAAATCAGCGAGCAGCAGCTCGTCGCCAACCTTGCTTCGTGGCTGGGCAACCGCACGCTGGTGGTCGCCACGCACCGGATACCCATCCTGCAGCTGGTAGACCGCATCATCGTGCTGGATAACGGCCGTATCGTCATGGATGGCCCACGAGACAAAATCCTGCAGCAGCACGGGATGATGGAAAATAAAGCCGCCCCGCGGCGGACTGCGACGCTCAAGCCAAATATCACGTCGGAGGTGCAGGTATGAACGACATCACTCGCTACAATAGCCGCCTGAAAGAGCCGGCGCTGCCGCGATCGAGCCTGGTCGCCTGGGCGTTGGGGCTGATGCTGCTGGCTTTTGTGCTCTGGGCGAATTTTTTCAGCCTGGATGAGGTCACGACCGGCTCAGGAAAAGTTGTCCCGTCGTCGCGCGAGCAGGTTATTCAGTCCCTGGAGGGCGGGCTTCTCTACAAGCTGTGCGTCCACGAGGGGGACATTGTTGAGCAGGGCCAGGTGCTGGCACAGCTTGACCGAACAAAAACCGAGTCCGGGGTACAGGAAAGTGAATCTCACCTCCACGCGGCGATGGCGAAAGCTGCCCGCCTGAAGGCCGAAGTTGGCGCCACACCGCTTGTCTTCCCGGACATACTGGCCAGCGATAGCGAGCTGGTACGCCAGGAGACAGCGCTCTACGAATCACGCCGCAGCAGCCTTGAAAAAGGGGTTTCCGGGCTGCGTGAGGCCATCTCGCTGGTGCAGCGCGAGCTGGCGATGACCGAGCCGCTGGTCAAGCAGGGCGCGGCCAGCAGCGTCGAGGTTCTGCGCCTGCAGCGGCAAAAAAACGAGCTGGAAAATAAAATCACCGAAATGCAAAACCAGTACTACGTCCGCGCTCGTGAAGAGCTGGCCGAAGCCAATGAGGAAATTAAAACTCAGCGCTCGGTGATGCGAGGCAGGGAAGACTCGTTGACGCGCCTGACATTTACCTCACCGGTGCGGGCGATTGTGAAAGGCATTGAGGTGACGACCGTGGGCGGCGTTATTCCCCCTAACGGCAAGCTGATGACGCTGGTACCGCTTGACGACCAAATGCTGATTGAGGCGAAAATCTCGCCGCGGGACGTCGCCTTCATTCACCCGGGGCAAAATGCGCTGGTGAAAATTACCGCCTACGACTACTCCATCTATGGCGGGCTGAAAGGGGTGGTCACCACCATTTCGCCGGATACGCTGCAGGATGAGGTGAAGCGTGACCTTTACTACTATCGGGTCTACATCCGCACCGATGCCAGCCAGCTGGAGAATCGGGAAGGAAAATCGTTCCCCATCTTCCCCGGCATGATTGCCACCGTAGACATTAAAACCGGCGGTAAGTCAGTTCTCGATTACCTGCTCAAACCGTTGAATAAAGCCAGCGAGGCGCTGCGAGAAAGATAAAAAAAGCCGGCGAAAGCCGGCATTTTTATACGTTAGTTGGATCGATATTAAGGCCGTACAGAATGAAAGAGAAATAAAAGCCAAAGTAGGACTCAGCCATTTCAATAAAACCGTTGTGTACTTCTAATACGCCGTCACTATCTTCGCTAAATAATCCCGCCATGATCCCGCAGTTAACGATGCGTCTCAGGTGCATTCTCGACACTGAAAGGTCTTTCGCTGTTTTATTGTAATTGGGGCGCAGCCACCATTTGCCATCTTCACTCTGTTCAGCCATCAGGTATATTCTGAGGATGATAATATGCCCGGCGTCTTTATCCACAAACATCGCGCTATTAGGCACCAGTCGGCTCAATATGACTTCATCAAATAACAGGTTGGCACTGCGGCGAAAAAATTGTTCAAAGATCCTGTTATCATCAAGGATATGAATCGAAAAAGAACTCTCCGGGAGCAGCATTTTCAGTGAGGGAGTAGAAATCTGCATATAGCTGCGGGTTTCATTGAGGCCTTTTACGCTGGGGTTATACAGCAGCACCCGGCGGTCATCTTCACTTTTTTCCAGCGTCATTCTGCCGGTAATGCGCAGCAGAGTGACCAGAGAATTCACCGTGTTGAGGCTGGTTAGCTCCATTTTTACGCAAAACTCTTTGATATCCGCCAGCACGGCCTTGCGCTCGCTGTAGTGAAAACATAGCAGTGCAAGGACCACATGAAAGCGTGAGCTTTGCAGAATCGTTTTATAAAAGAGAGGCTGTTTTTTATAGGTTACCAGCAGGGAGTCATAATGATGCCGGATGGCTTCCCGAAAGCAGGGATGCTTTTTTAATTGCTGACTGTAGCGGGCGATAGTGTCCTGGAGTTGGTGTTGCGTCATATTATTTTTCTCGGTGTTCAGCTACGGGGTTATTTCCCGTGAAATGAGTGCCTGAGGTTAGTGATAAGAGGCACATGTTACGTTGTTTTATTTATTTAAATTCAGAGTAAGTCCGCGGCGATTATATCATTGTTCAGTTATAATGAAACGGGATCCTCGTGACTTTATCGATCTTTACCTTTTTCTTAACCAAAGATGCTTGTTGTTACCCGCTGTCATATTCTGTTTCATTTATGGGAAGTAAAGCTTCCTTTATTGGAAACATTATTTCCTGTATATCCTTTCGAGTAAAAATATCACCTACAAAACAATTCAAGATTACTTATAAATAAAATTCGAATTAACAAGCGCGAAGCGTACAAAAAGAAAACAATTTTTAAAGCCTCATATCATGTGCTATCGTAAGTTACATGAGTTTATTGGGTGTTTATTACCCTGTTTTACGCCGAAAATCCATCAGAGGCGATGTGATGAACGATACGAACGACATTTTTAATACAGAATTTTCGCGCCAGTACGATGCCAGCGGCGAACGGTTGAAAGACATTTCAAACAACCTGCACGCATTGATATCCCTGTTGTTCCGAAACCTTGCTGCAGAGGCGCAGGTTCTCTGCGTTGGCGTCGGTACCGGGACAGAAATTGTTCGGCTGGCCAATCTGCACCCGGGGTGGCGTTTTACCGGGGTAGATCCTTCCCCGGATATGCTTGCTGTCTGTGCGGAAAAGCTTGCCCGGGAAGGGCTGAGTGGTCGCTGCACGCTGATTGAAGGCCACGTCATTGACGTTCCTGCACGGGAAAAATACGACGCCGCTTTGTGTTTGCTGGTGGCCCATTTTATCCAACATCCACAGCGGGGCGGTATTTACCAACACATTGCCGACAGGTTAAAACCCGCCGGGCAGCTTATCGCCGCGGAAATTGCGGGAGACATGGCGAGTCCCGATTTTGACGGGCAATTAAGAAATTGGGTTGCGCTGCAGCAGGCTTATACCCAACGCGAGCGGGACATTTCTGAGGTGAAGGCCGAGCTCAGCCGACGTTTACTTTTGTTGCCGCCGCGTCAAACTGAAGCATTGCTTCTTGCCGGGGGATTTGCCAGCGCGCAGTCGTTCTTCCAGTCGCTGCTTATTCACGGCTGGCAGGCTATCAAGCCCTGAATTAAAGATGCGGCGCGCTGTTCAGGCGCGCCGCAAACCCCACTATTGACTCTCTTTATCGTCTGACTTCACAAGCGTTGGCGTTTCATTAAAGAAGTTCCACGGCTTCAACAGGGCATGCACCCACTCGGTCGGCATGATTGGCCACTCTTCGGCACGGGCAATATGCGTGGTGCCGGTGGTTAACCAGACGACGTTGTCCGTGTTTTCCAGCGACTGATTGTCTTTACTGTAAGCGCCTAAACCGGTGTCGTGCGCGGAGCGGTTAGGGTATTTCCCTTCGGAATAGCGTTCATCCGGGTTATAGCGAGTCACCCACAGCTGCTTATCCATAAAGCTCAGGCGATGATAAATCCACTCGTCCGGCGCAAATTTCGCGCCGGTAGCTACCGGGTGAGTCCCCCCGGCGTAAGGAATTAACTGGTAGGAAACCGGGTTGCCCATACGGTTTTCTTTATTCGGATTGCTCAACAGGCGGACAGTGCCTGGGTCAAATTTCTGCGCCGCATCCTGTTCGTTTTTAATCGCATATTCATTGGTTTGCATCGTACTCGTGCGCGGGCCGCCGCTGGTGTTCGGCTTCACAACCGGATCGATAGCGGTCAGGCTGTTATTTTCGCCGTCGACGTCCAAATCCAGGCGGAAGTTATAAATATGCTGATGCGTTGTGCCGACAATATTGTGGTCTATCAGCGTGCCGTAGCGGGTATCTTCTTTCGCGGTGGCGTCATGCATAGTTTTAGCCTTCACGCCTTTCACCGCCTCGATCCCGGTCGCCCCGGCATCAATGCCGATGGTGCCGTTCTGGTGGAAGACCCAGTCAAAGATATAGTCGTAGTTACCCACGGTGCTTATCCAGCGGATCACCAGCTCGCGACGTTCGCTGCTGACGTTCGGCTGGCCCATTTCCTGGTGCTTATACTCCGGCCCGGCATAACGTTCGAAAACCGCAATAGCGCGTGGAATAGTGGTTGGCTTCCCGGTGTAATCGGCCAGGGTCTCGTCCAGCAGAACTGCATTACCCGGCGCATCTTTGCCGCGCACGATAGGGGAAGTCAGCGTGCCCATGCCGTAGTCACCGGCATCCAGATAGGCCTTAAAATACCAGCCGATATCCGGGTCACCATACGGCACAATCATCCCGCCAAGGGATCCTTCATACATAATCTTTCGTTTGGTGCCGTTGTCGTTGTAGGTCACGGTAGAGATTATCGGGCCTACGCGTGAGTTCAGGCGCAGATGCAAATCCCAGTTTTGCCAGCGAATCGTATCCCCGGTAATGGTGTAATTTTTCCCTTCAGGCTCAATGATATTCAGCGGCTTCAGGTTCGCAGCTTCGCGATCGCGGCCATCATAGGGACGGGGCGTCATCGGCACAGGAATGACCGGGCCCGTCTCAATCTTGATGATTTTTTTCTGTTCAAGATCCACCACCGCCACCAGGTTTTCAATCGGGTGCGCCCAGTAGTTGCCGTCGCCAACGTCAAGATAGCTCACCACTTTCAGCAGGCGCTGATCCTGCTTCAGGCCGTCCTTGCCGTCGAAATAGCCGACGGTAAGCGGGGTGGTGACCACTTTTGAAGGATCGCTGATGCCACGCTTTTTCACCGCGTCGGCAAATTCTTTGCTGTTATTGATTATCGACTGCACGCTGGCGAAATCGTCCAGCAGCACCATGCCCTGAGCGCCTTCAATCGGTTTCCAGCTGTTGACCTTTCCGGCGGCTAAATCCACCGTGGCTTCAATAATATGGCGGCCGTCCAGCATGATGACGTCCGCCTCACGCGGCTGGCTGACGCTGGTGCCGTCCATCACAAACTTCCAGACTTGCTCCTTGGGCGGCTCGCGCAGAGAAATCTCGGTAAAGCGAATATTCGGCTTGTAGTCCGCCGCGGCTTTGATTATCTCCACCGTCTTATTAATTTCGTCGGCGCTCAGGGAGTTGAGCGGGTGTGGCTTTTTCTCGACGGCAAAGGTTTGATCCAGCCCGGACTGAAACACTTCATTGATAAACCCTTCGGAGATAAACGCCGTTTTGTCTTTAAAGATAACCGGCACTTCGAGCTTGAGCGTTTTGCCGTTCACGATGGCGGAGGTGGCATTGGGCTTCACCTTCACGTAGGCACCGTCTTTGACGAGGGTAAACATCTGTGCGTAATCGTCCCACTGGACGTCGGCGCCAAAATCCGCGAGCGTTTTTTGCATTGGCACCATATGTGCCTCGCCGCCGTGGGCAAAAGCCGGGGCGTGAATCCCCGCCGAGGTCAGGAGCGCAATAGCCAGCGCCAGCGCTTTTTTTCCAGTTTTCATTGTCATCGCTTTCTCACCTTAAAAGTGTGTTGTGTTGTTATGTGCGTGCTGGATAAAGACTGTCGGATTCAACATAACAACTTTCGCCGGGGGGTCCCTTGTATTCCCTGCCAAGCGTTTTGCTGTGGTTGCCAGAATGTGGAATGGGAGAGATTTGTTACTTCGGGCCGATGAGCGTCGGGTTAAATTCAGCCCTCTCCCGGAAGGGAAAACCGGCAATGGGAAAGTGGTTTGTTCCCTCTCCCTGGAAGGGAGAGGGTTAGGGTGAGGGTAAAAAACCAGAAGCGATATCAAGGGTGAAAGACTTGCCGAACCATCAAGAGGCAAAATCGCCGTTCAGGCGGGCAACGAGGGTGAGGATCGAGTAGCGGGCAACGGTCTGTTGATGCTGATTGGTGATATCCACCGCCCATTCGACGACGCCAACCGGCTTATCTTCCGCCGTTTTCTGCGGCTTGGCGGTTTTACGTTTGCAGGTCAGGCGCACCTGAATCGTATCGTCGATTTTTACCGGCTCAATAAAGCGCAGGTTTTCCATGCCGTAGTTGGCAATCACCGGCCCGACGCCCGGATCGACAAACAGCCCGGCGGCGGCTGAAACCACAAAGTAGCCGTGCGCCACGCGCTCGCCAAAGAACGACTCCGCCGCCCCAATTTTATCGGTATGGGCATAGAAACGGTCGCCGCTCAGGTTGGCGAAGTTGGCGATGTCGGCTTCGGTCACGGTACGGCGGGCGGTCAGAATGCTTTCCCCGATGCGCAATTCCTCAAAATGTTTGCGGAACGGATGAACGGTATCTTCCTGAATCCGCGCGCCGTAGTTCCACTGTCCGCTGACGGCGGCAAGCATCGTCGGGCTGCCCTGAATGGCGGTGCGCTGCATATAGTGTTTCACCGCACGCAGACCGCCCAGTTCTTCACCGCCGCCCGCGCGGCCCGGGCCGCCGTGCACCAGCATCGGAAGCGGTGAGCCGTGCCCGGTCGACTCCACCGAGGACTCCTCGTTCAACACCTGAATACGGCCGTGAGCCCGGGCGGCACCCAGAATAAACTCACGGGCAATTTGCTCATCGGCGGTGACTAAGGTTCCGGCCAGACTGCCCTGACCGGCGCGCGCCAGTTCCATCGCGTGGTCAGCATCCCGATAAGGCATCACGGTTGCTACCGGGCCGAAGGCCTCAAGCTCGTGCACCGCAGGCGTTTCGTCCGGCTGCTGGCAAAGCAAAAGAGTAGGCGGGAAGAACGCGCCCGGCTGAGTGAAATCGGCTTTGCCGCCAAGCACGGCTTCACATCCGGCGGCAATCAGTTGGTCAACCTTACGCTGCACGTCATCCCGTTGCTCAAGGCTGACCAGCGCCCCCATACGCACGCCTTCTGTCGCCGGGTCGCCTGGCCGTATTTTTTCAAGTTTTGCCTTCAGCGCTTCAAGCACCGCCCCCAGCCGGTTTTGCGGCACGATAATGCGGCGAATCGCGGTACATTTCTGCCCGGCTTTGGCGGTCATTTCGCGCACCACTTCACGGACGAACAGCGTGAATTCTGGTTGCTCAGGAGAGACGTCTGCCGCCAGCACGCAGCAGTTAAGCGAGTCAGCTTCCATGGTGAACGGAATAGCGCGGGCGATAATATTTGAGTGACAACGTAACTTTTGGCCGGTGCTGGCCGAGCCGGTAAATGTCACCACATCCTGCTCATCCAGGTGATCGAACAGATCGCCCACGCCGCCGCAGATCAGGCTTATCGCGCCGTCCGGCACCAGGCCTGACTCAACAATCGCTTTGACCATTGCCTGGGTTAACTGAGCGCTGGCCGTGCCGGGTTTGATAATCGCCGGCATACCGGCCAGCCAGGTCGGCGCCAGCTTCTCCAGCATTCCCCAGCAGGGGAAGTTAAAGGCGTTGATGTGCAGCGCCACGCCGGACTTAGAGGTGAGTACGTGGCGAGCCGCGAATCCTCCCTGTTTTGACAGCGGCATCAATTCATCTTCCGGCCACAGCGTATCGTCCGGGAGCTCGCGGTTACCCATCCCGGCGTAGGCAAACAGCGTGCTGATCCCGCCCTCAATGTCTACCCAGCTGTCGGCGCGGGTGGCCCCGGTCTGGGAAGAAATTTCATAAAACGCTTCTTTCTGCGCCAGCAGATGCTTTGCCACCGCTTTTAACATCGCGGCGCGCTGAATAAAGGTCATGGCCTGCAGCGCCTTGCCGCCTTGTGCGAGGGCAAAACGTTTTGCCGCCGCCATATCCGCCCCTTCGCTGGTCACCTGCCACAGTGGTTCGCCGCTAACGGCATGAAAAATAGTTCTTTCTTTCCCCTGGCCGCTAAACCACGTCCCGGACAGATAGCTGGTTAACTGTTGCATCTCACTCTCCATTACATGCTGCATTCATTGTTTATAGTGTTTGTTTTATGAATCATAAAAATCAAGGTGTAATTTAATAAATTGTTAACATAGTTCTGAGGCGTGTTTTTTGTTATTGATTTATCTCAATGATAAGTCAGGTATTTGAGATATTTTACGTGATAAGCCTCACAAACATACGGTGTAATCTTTGCGATCTTCGTTAACTTATCTGTAACTTTTAATCATGATGTGATTCGCAATATCGCAATGTGTTGGTTTAAATTGAATCATAAGGTGATGCCGTGACAGAACAAGAACGCTTCGATGAGCGCATCCAGCAGGAGACCGCCATAGAGCCACAGGACTGGATGCCGGAGGCTTACCGCAAAACGCTGATCCGCCAGATAGGCCAGCATGCGCACTCGGAAATTGTCGGCATGCTGCCGGAAGGTAACTGGATAACGCGCGCCCCCAGCCTGCGCCGCAAAGCCATTTTGCTGGCCAAAGTGCAGGATGAAGCCGGGCACGGTCTGTATCTCTACAGCGCGGCGGAGACTCTGGGCTGTGCCCGGGAAGATATCTACCAGAAGATGCTCGACGGCAAGATGAAGTACTCCTCCATCTTTAACTACCCGACGCTCAACTGGGCCGACATCGGCGTGATTGGCTGGCTGGTGGACGGCGCCGCCATCGTCAACCAGGTGGCGCTGTGCCGCACGTCTTACGGGCCATACGCTCGGGCGATGGTGAAAATCTGCAAGGAAGAAAGTTTCCATCAGCGGCAGGGGTTCGAAGCCTGCGCGGTGCTGGCAAACGGCAGCCCGGCGCAGCGGCAGATGCTGCAGGATGCCATTAATCGCTTCTGGTGGCCGGCGCTGATGATGTTCGGGCCTAACGACGACAACTCGCCTAACAGCGCCCAAAGTCTCGCCTGGAAAATTAAACGCTTCGGTAATGACGAGCTTCGTCAGCGCTTTGTGGACAACACGGTGCCGCAGGTTGAGCTGCTGGGTATGACCGTGCCGGACCCCGATCTGCATCTGGATGAGGCCACGGGCCATTACCGCTTTGGCGAAATTGACTGGCAGGAATTTAACGACGTGGTTGCCGGGCGCGGGTTATGCAACGAAGAGCGCCTCGCCGCCAAGCGTAAAGCCTGGGAAGAGGGGGCATGGGTGCGCGAAGCCGCCCTTGCGTATGCCGAAAAACAACAGGCCCGCACCGCCGCCTGAAGGAGTAAAAGATGAGCAAAATTTACTGGCCGCTGTACGAAGTATTTATCCGCACTAAAAAAGGGCTGTCCCATCGCCATGTTGGCAGCCTCCACGCGGCCGACGACCAGATGGCGTTGGAAAACGCCCGTGACGCCTACACCCGCCGTAGCGAAGGCTGCTCTATTTGGGTGGTGAGAGCGAGTGAAATCGTGGCCTCGCAGCCGGAGGAGCGCCCGGAATTCTTCGACCCGGCAGACAGCAAGGTCTACCGCCACCCGACGTTTTACACGCTGCCTGACGGCATCGAGCACATGTGAGGCCGCCGATGACACTCGATCCTGTAGCGACCTACAGCCTGCGCCTCGGCGATACCTGCCTTGTGCTGGCCCAGCGCCTGAGCGCCTGGTGCGGTCACGCCCCGGAGCTGGAGATTGACCTGGCGCTGGCCAATATTGGCCTCGACCTGCTCGGCCAGGCCCGCAACTTCCTGACCTATGCCGCCGAGCGTGAAGGTGAACACCTCGACGAAGACAAACTGGCCTTTGGCCGGGACGAACGTGAATACCGCAATCTGTTGCTGGCGGAACAGCCCAACGGCGACTTTGCCGAAACGCTGGTGCGTCAATACCTGCTGGACGCCTGGCACGTCTCGTTGTTCAGCCGCCTGGTGGCAAGCAAAGACCCGCAGCTGGCGGCCATTGCGGCCAAAGCGATTAAAGAAGTGCGCTACCACCTGCGGTTTAGCCGCGGCTGGCTGGTTCGCCTGGGCAACGGCACCGAACTTTCGCAGGCAAAAACGCAAAGCGCGCTGAACAAACTGTGGCGCTTTAGCGGGGAAATGTTTGTTGCCGACGAGCTGGAAACGACGCTGGCAGAGCAGGGGATCGCGGTCGACCCGCGCGGCCTCAGGGAAGAATGGCTGCTTGAGATCGCCGCCGGAATAAACGATGCCTCATTACAGGTACCGGAAGAAGCGCCTTACCGCACCGGCGGTAAACAGGGGCTACATACCGAACATCTTGGCCCGCTGCTGGCTGAAATGCAGTACCTGCAGCGCGCTTACCCAAACCAGCAGTGGTAAGGAGAAGAGGATGCAAACCGCCACGCTTCAGCCCGCTGCCGTTCGCGACGTCTGGCAACTGCTCGGTAAGATCAGCGACCCGGAAATTCCGGTCCTGACCATTACCGACCTCGGCATGGTACGCAGTGTAGAACATCGGGAGGATGGCTGGCATATCGGCTTCACGCCGACGTATTCAGGCTGCCCTGCCACCGAGTTCTTGCTAACCGCCATCCGGGAAACGCTTGAAGACGCCGGGCTAACCCCGGTGCATCTCAAGCTGGTTTTGCATCCTGCCTGGACGACGGACTGGATGTCACCGGAGGCCAAAACCCGGCTGCGGGAATACGGTATCAGCCCGCCGCAGGGACATGCCTGTCACGCGACGGTCGCCGCCCAGGTGACATGCCCGCGCTGCGGGAGTGAACACACCTCGCTCATCAGTGAATTCGGCTCCACGGCCTGTAAAGCGCTTTATCGCTGCAACAGCTGCCGGGAACCCTTTGATTACTTTAAATGTATTTGAGGATGTTATGCCTTCATTTCATTCCCTGAAAGTGGCCCGTATCGAGCCCGAAACCGCCGAGGCGGTGGCAATCACGTTTGCGGTGCCGGACGCGCTGCAGGGGCAATATCGCTTTCGCCCTGGGCAGCATCTCACGCTGAAAGCCAGACTGGGCGGGGAAGAGCTGCGCCGCTGCTATTCCATTTGCCGATCGGAAAATCCGGGCGAGATTTGCGTCGCGGTCAAAGCTATCGACGGGGGCCGCTTCTCGCAGTATGCGATCAGCGACTTAGCCGCCGGCATGTCGCTGGAAGTTATGGTCCCGCAGGGAAACTTTGGCTACCAGCCGGAGGCGGAGACTCGCGGGAATTATCTGGCGCTGGCGGTTGGCTCAGGCATAACGCCGATGCTGGCCATTATCGGCGCAACGCTTGCTACCGAGCCACAAAGCAGCGTGACCCTGGTTTACGGCAACCGCAGCAGCGCCAGCATGATGTTCCGTCAGGCGTTAGCTGACCTGAAAGACCGCTACCCGCAGCGCCTGCAGCTTATTTATCTGTTCAGCCAGGAGAAATCGGACAGCGAATTGCTCAGCGGCCGGCTCGACGGCGCGAAGCTAAAACAGCTCGGCGACCATCTGCTGGACGTCAAAGGTTTTGACCGCACCTTTATCTGCGGCCCGCAAAGCATGATGCAGACGGCCGAAGCCACGCTGAAAGAGATGGGTGTGGCGCCGCAGGATATCTACCTCGAACATTTCAACACGCCGGGCGTTACGCCCAGCGCGCGTTCTCGCGCTCAGGCGGCGGGTAAAACCGTCACCCTGCGCCAGGACGGGGTCGATCGCCAGATTACCCTGACCGCCGGAGACGAAAGCATTCTCGACGCGGCGCTGCGCCAGGGGGCGGATCTGCCGTATGCCTGTAAAGGCGGCGTCTGCGCCACCTGCCGCTGCAAGGTACTTCAAGGCGAAGTGGAAATGGGCGTCAACTACAGCCTGGAGCCGGATCAGCTGGCGGCAGGTTACGTACTCAGTTGCCAGGCGCTGCCGAAGGGCGACGACGTGGTGCTCGATTTCGATGCGCAGGGGCTGTGATGAGCGAACTTCTAAGCCAACAGTGCGGCCGGGTGCTGACCCTGACCCTAAACCGCCCGCAGGCGCGTAACGCACTCAACAACGAACAGCTGACGCTGATTGCCGGGGCACTGGAAAGGGCGCAGCAGGACGAAACCATCGGTGCCGTGGTGATTGCCGGCAACGAGCGTTTTTTTGCCGCCGGAGCGGACTTAAAAGAGATGGCGAGCCGGGACATGCCCGCCACGCTAAACGATCCTCGTCCCCAGCTATGGGCGCGCATTGAACGCTTTCCCAAACCGCTGATTACCGCCGTTAACGGCTATGCGCTCGGCGCAGGCTGTGAGCTGGCGCTGTTGAGCGACATTATCGTTGCCGGGGACAACGCCCGCTTTGGCCTGCCGGAAATCACGCTGGGGATTATGCCCGGCGCGGGCGGCACACAGCGGCTTATCCGCAGCGTTGGCAAAGCGCTGGCTTACCGCATGGTGCTGAGCGGCGAGGCTATTGACGCGCAGCAGGCCTTACGTGCCGGGCTGGTGGCCGAAGTGCATCCCGCCGCGCTAGCGCTCGAATACGCGCAGAAGCTGGCGGCCAGTATCGCCCGCCATGCACCGCTTGCGCTACAGGCCGCGAAAAGCGCGCTTCAACAGGCGCAGAACACGGGCCTGAGCCAGGGGCTGCTGCAGGAGCGCCAGTTGTTTACGCTGCTCGCCGGCACCGAAGATCGCCAGGAAGGCATCGCCGCCTTTCTGGAAAAACGACCTGCCGACTTTAAAGGACGTTAATCATGAGTTTTATTGTTAGCGATGTGCAAAGCGGGGTGATGACCCTGACCCTGAACCGCCCGGAGCGGCTGAACAGCTTTAACGATGAGATGCATCATCAACTTGCGGAAGTTCTCACCCAGGCTGAGCGGGATGAAACCATACGCTGCCTGCTGATCACCGGTGCCGGACGTGGTTTCTGTGCGGGACAGGATCTGAATGACCGCAATGTTGACCCAAGCGGTGACGCGCCGGATCTCGGATATTCGGTTGAAACATTTTACAACCCGCTCTTGCGCCGCCTGGCGAAGCTCCCTAAGCCGGTAATTGCTGCGGTTAACGGCGTTGCGGCAGGAGCCGGTGCCACGCTGGCGCTGGGCTGCGACATGGTTATTGCCGCACGCTCGGCAAAATTTATTATTTCTTTCAGTAAGTTGGGTTTGGTGCCCGACTGTGGCGGGACCTGGTTCTTGCTCCGCCTGACCGGACGCGCTCGTGCCATGGGGCTGGCGCTGCTGGGCGACACGCTAAGCGCCGAGCAGGCACACGACTGGGGCATGATCTGGCAGGTAGTGGACGACGAACAGCTAAGCGATACCGCCCGCAAGCTGGCTCAACACTTGGCTACCCAGCCGACTTTTGGTCTGGGGCTTATCAAGCAGGCGCTTTACGCTTCCGAAACCAACACCCTGGACGCCCAGCTGGACCTGGAGCGGGACTATCAGCGCCTGGCCGGCCGCAGCGAAGATTACCGCGAAGGCGTGTCGGCCTTCCTGGCGAAGCGCCCGGCCACCTTTAAGGGGAAATAAGATGTTAACTCCTGAAGCTGTTATCGCGGTGATTGGCAGCGGCACTATGGGCGCCGGAATTGCGCAGGTGGCCGCCAGCGCGGGCCATACCGTCTGGCTGTATGACATACAGCCGGGAGCGGCAAAGCGTGCGATCGACGGGATTGATTCCACCCTCAGCGCCCGCGTGGCCAAAGGCAAGCTGGATGATGCCCACCGCCAGTCAACGCTTGGCCGACTGCATCCGGCACAGACGCTGGCTGATTTGGCTCAGGCCGCGCTGGTGATTGAGGCCGCCGCCGAGCAAATTGATGTCAAGCAGGCTATCTTCCGCGATTTAGCGGCGGTTTGCGCCGCTGATACCGTCTTTGCCAGCAATACCTCATCCATTTCCATCACGGCTATCGCCAGCGGCATCAGCCACCCGGCGCGCATCGTCGGGCTGCATTTCTTTAACCCTGCGCCGGTGATGAAACTGGTCGAAGTGGTCAGCGGCCTGGAAACGTCCCCGGAGATTGCCGAGCGGCTTTGTGAGCTGGCGCTGCGCTGGGGGAAACAGCCGGTGCGCTGCCATTCCACGCCCGGCTTTATCGTCAACCGCGTGGCGCGGCCTTTTTACGCCGAAGCCTGGCGCGCGCTGGAGGAGCAGGTGGCTCCTGCGGCGGCTATCGATGCCGCATTGCGCGACGGCGCGGGCTTCCCGATGGGGCCGCTGGCGTTAACCGACCTGATAGGCCAGGACGTCAACTTCGCCGTCACCTGCTCGGTGTTTAACGCCTTCTGGCAGGAGCGCCGTTTCCTGCCGTCTCTGGCGCAGCAGGAACTGGTGCTGGGCAAACGCCTGGGCAAGAAAACCGGGCAGGGCGTTTATCGCTGGCCGCTTGAGGCGAAGCCGGAATATCAGCCTCAGGTCTCTGCCGAACTCGCGGCCAACCAGGTGACGCAGTCCGGCAAGGCACTTGAAATTGACGGCATCGTTGTCGCCGTGACCAGCGGCCTCACCGCCGCTGCCATGTCGGCCGAGCTAAAGCGCCCCGTGGTGCTGCGGGACAAGCTCGTCGAGTCTTCTCTGGAAGTGTTAGCGCCTTCGGCTTCGGTGACGCCACAGCAGTTGGCGAAGGTTACCCATTACTTCCAGCAGCAGGGCAAACAGGTGTTGGTGATTAACGACTACCCCGGCATGTTGGCCTGGCGCACCGTGGCGATGCTCGCCAACGAAGCGCTGGACGCGCTGCAGAAAGGGGTGGCTGTCGAAGCAGATATCGATACCGCGATGCAGCTCGGCGTTAATTACCCGCACGGGCCGCTGGCCTGGGGAGCCCGGCTGGGCTGGCAAAACATCCTGACGCTGCTGGAAAACCTTCAGCGCCACTACGGCGAAGAGCGCTACCGCCCAACATCTTTGCTGCGCCAGCGCGCGCTGCTGGAGAACCAACATGAGCACTAACGCCTGGGACAACGCCCGCCTGATGTACGCGAGGGACAACTGCGCCAAACAGATGGGAATCGAAGTGATTGAGATGGGGGACGGCTTTGCGCTGCTTACCATGACCATCACCGAGGCCATGCTCAACGGCCACCAGACCTGCCACGGCGGGCAGCTGTTCACGCTCGCCGACACCGCCTTTGCCTACGCCTGCAACAGTCAGGGACTGGCGGCAGTGGCTTCCGGCTGCAGCATTGAATTTTTACGTCCCGGTAAGGCCGGAGATCGGCTTAAGGCGATGGCCCGGGTGCGTCAGCAGGGGCGACAGACCGGGGTCTACGACATCGAAATAATCAACCAGGACGAGAAGACGCTGGCGCTGTTTCGCGGCCGCGCCCATCGCATCGGGACGACGGTTTCAGGAGAAAAATTATGAGTCAGGCTTTTATTTGCGATGGCGTGCGCACCCCGATTGGCCGCTACGGCGGCGCGCTTTCGAGCGTGCGGGCGGATGATCTTGCCGCACTGCCGTTAAAGGCGCTGCTGGCACGCTACCCGAATCTCGACTGGAGTGCGGTGGATGATGTGATTTTTGGCTGCGCAAATCAGGCCGGGGAGGACAACCGTGACGTGGCGCGTATGGCGACGCTGCTGGCCGGTTTACCGCAGAGCGTGCCCGGCACCACGATCAACCGCCTGTGTGGTTCGGGGCTGGATGCAGTGGGTTTCGCCGCCCGTGCCATAAAAGCAGGTGATGCCCAACTGATGCTGGCGGGCGGCGTGGAATCCATGTCCCGTGCGCCGTTTGTAATGGGCAAAGCCAGCTCGCCGTTTCAGCGTCAGGCGGAGATGTTTGATACCACCATCGGCTGGCGTTTTGTGAACCCGCTCATGGCGGCGCAATTTGGTACTGACAGCATGCCGGAAACGGCAGAGAATGTAGCGGAATTGTTAAAAATAAGCCGCGAAGACCAGGACCAGTTTGCGCTTCGCAGCCAGCAGCGCACCGCCCGGGCACAGCAGAAGGGCATTCTGGCCGAAGAGATAGTGCCGGTCATGCTCAGCGGCCGCAAAGGCACGGGGACGGAAGTCCGGGAAGACGAGCATCCGCGCGCAGAAACCACGCTTGAGCAACTGGCGGCGCTAAAAACGCCGTTCCGCGCCAACGGCGTCGTGACGGCGGGCAATGCCTCCGGCGTGAACGACGGCGCAGCGGCGCTGATTATCGCCAGCGAAGCCGCCGCGCTGGGGCACGGCCTGACGCCAAAGGCGCGCATTGTCGCTATGGCGACGGCGGGCGTTGAGCCGCGTCTGATGGGACTGGGGCCGGTGCCCGCAGTACGTAAAGTGCTGGAAATTGCCGGGCTAAGCATCCACGACATGGACTTAATTGAACTAAACGAAGCCTTCGCCGCGCAGGCGCTCGGCGTGCTTCGCCAACTGGGGCTCCCGGATGATGCCCCGCATGTGAATCCTAACGGCGGCGCGATTGCCTTAGGACACCCGCTGGGGATGAGCGGAGCCAGACTGGCGTTAACGGCCAGCCTGGAGCTGCACCGGCGCGGCGGGCGGTATGCCCTTTGCACCATGTGTATCGGTGTGGGTCAGGGCATTGCCCTGATCCTTGAGCGTGTGAGCTAGTCAAACCTGCGAGTACCCTAATAATGATAACCTCTGCCACTAAGCTGGAAACGATTGAAACCGCATCGCGGGATGAGCTTCAGGCCCTGCAAACCCAGCGCCTGAAATGGACGCTGAACCATGCCTATAACAACGTCCCGATGTATAAGCGTAAATTTGACGCCGTGGGCGTACACCCTGATGATTTTAAAGAGCTGAAAGATATTCGCCTGTTCCCTTGCACCACTAAGCAGGATCTGCGCGATAACTATCCTTTTGACACGTTCGCCGTGCCGATGGAGCAGGTTGTTCGTATTCACGCTTCTTCTGGTACGACGGGCAAACCTACTGTCGTGGGCTACACCCAAAACGACATTGATAACTGGGCGAACCTGGTGGCGCGTTCTCTGCGTGCGGCGGGGGGAACGCCAAAAGACAAAATTCACGTCTCCTACGGCTATGGCCTGTTTACCGGCGGGCTGGGGGCGCACTACGGCGCGGAGCGCCTCGGGGCGACAGTTATCCCGATGTCCGGCGGCCAGACGGAAAAACAGGCGCAGCTGATACGCGATTTTCAGCCGGACATGATCATGGTCACGCCGTCCTGGTGCCTGAACCTGATTGAAGAGCTGGAACGCCAGATGGGCGGCGACGCCAGCGGATGTTCGCTCCGCGTCGGCGTCTTTGGCGCGGAGCCGTGGACTAAAGCCATGCGGGGAGAGATTGAACGCCGCTTAGGTATTACCGCGCTCGACATTTACGGGCTGTCAGAAGTGATGGGGCCGGGCGTGGCGATGGAGTGTCTGGAGTCGCGCGATGGCCCGACGATTTGGGAAGACCATTTCTACCCGGAAATCGTTGATCCCCAGAGTGGCGTCCCGCTGGACGACGGGGAACACGGCGAACTGCTGTTCACCACGCTGACCAAAGAGGCACTGCCGGTGATCCGCTACCGCACCCGCGATTTAACGCGCCTGCTGCCGGGCAGCGCTCGTACCATGCGCCGCATGGACCAGATTACCGGCCGTTCAGACGACATGCTGATTATCCGCGGGGTGAATGTGTTCCCGTCCCAGCTGGAAGAGGAGATCCTGAAGTTCCCGCATCTGGCGCCGCATTATCAGCTGGAGGTGCATCGTCGTGGCCATCTGGATACCCTGGCCATCAAGGTGGAGCTGAAGGAAAGTAGCCTGTATCTGAGCCACGAACAGCGCTGTGCGGTTTGCCACGAACTGCGCCACCGTATTAAGTCGATGGTGGGGATTTCAACGGATATTACCATCGTGAACTGCGGCAGCCTGCCGCGCTCAGAAGGGAAGGCTATCCGGGTGTGTGACCTACGCCAGGCGGCAAATCACTAGTTATTTGTGACGTTGTCACTAAAGGCGGGCCGGAGGATCATTCCCTCGAGGCCCGCCGTGACTCACCTGTTCACGGTCAGTTAAACGGCTCGCCCAGGGTCAGCATCAGACGGTTTGCCCAGGCGAAAAAGGCCGTGGACTGCACCAAATCCAGCAATTCAAGCTCGCTTAATCCCAGATCCCTCAGCGCCTGTATTTGCTGAACGTTGGCGCTCGCCGGCGTGGCGGATAGCGCGGCAGAAAAGTTAATTTCCGCCTGCCAGCGAGGTGACTGCCCATCGCTCAGCGTTTCGCCCGGTTCTATGGCAAGCAAACGCTCGACGGCTTCGTTATGTTTTGAAAGCTGGCTGGCCTTGCGGGCGTGAACGGAGGCGCAGTAAATGCAGCCGTTTACCTTGCTGGCAACCGTGGCGGCAAGTTCGCGCTCGGCGCGGGGCAACCCCCCCGGCGTGTAGAAAATACCCTTATCGGTGAGCGTGCGCTGTTCCAGCACCGGCAGATTGCGGCCCAGCAGGCGGAAATAATCCGAGTCCTGATGCCCGAAGCGCTTCAGGGTTTCCTGCTGAGCCGGATCGTATTCCGCATAAGGCAGGGCGGCAATCCAGGGTTCCCAGTTAAGCTCGGCCTGGGTAAATGCCACCGGGGCAGACTGGCCGCTGGCGGTTAACGGCTGGCGGTGCCACTCTCCGGCGGCCGGAATGCGCACCTGCTCACCGTCTACCGGCTGGCCTCCAATCAGGCGCAGGCCGCGCAGCAGGCGGCTCTGGAAGGCCACGAATCCGATAATTTGTGATGATGTCACCACTTCTTCTTCGCTAAAGCCCGCCAGAATCAGGGCCTTGACGTCCTGCGGGCCAGCCTGAACCGGCTGGAAACTCAGCCTCTCGGCATGATCCAGCCAGCGGCTAAAGCGTTCGCTGGCGGATTTGCCTGCCAGACGGCGGGTGTAGTGCTCTGTGAGCTGCGCATCGTCGTGCCACTCCGCTACTCGCCTGGCGAGATGCAGTCTGTCCTCTAACGTCAGGCCACTTGAGCCTGCCTCGCCGAAAAGCGCCTCATAGCTGCCCTGGGCGTGAACAGTGGCGGCCTCGCGGATTTCCCGCGCTTCTGCAAGCGCCGTTCCGGGGATGATATCTGCCAGGTGATGGAGCAGATCCGAATGACTCATAATGACTCCTTAGACAATGACGATGTAGACGTTGGGCGGGCGCTGCTGCGAACCCAGCCGAGCGCCGGGGCAACCTGCTGGGCCAGAAGTTCGATAGAACGCAAAATGTAAGCGTGCGGCGGATCGATGGAATGCACCTGGAATGAAAGATCAGTCACCCGCTGGAGCGTACTGTCCCGTGCCAGCGAGGCAATGACCTGCTGCGGCGTGCCGAGGTGAACGTCAAACGAGGCAATATGGTTTTCCAGCGTGTCGCCCAACACCGGGTGCCCCTGCGCCCGGTGCTGTTCTGCCTGTTGACGCAGCCCTTTGGCCGCGAGCTGCCTTGCCAGTTCGCCGTCGTCGGTAACAAAGCCAGTTCTGGATCCCAGGATGCGAGGCTCCACGCCTTCGGGCAAGGCATCCAGATAGGCATCGATGATCGGGTTTTGTATCTCATCCAGCGGCGTATCCAGCGCATCAACGGGACGAGGTTGAGTGCGGGAAAGCATCAACCCGTCGCCCGCTTTTCCTGCCCGCGCGCCGCCGTCAACGGAAAATGTCGCCTGCCAGATACGGTTTTTTAGCTGTGGTGAAGCCGGGTAAAGGTGGTTATCCGTGCCGGCAAGCGGCTCATCGCTCAGGGCCGATCGCAGCCGCGTGAGGTTATCAGCGTATATTTTGCCTCTGTCCGCGCTTTGCAGGCCAAAAGCTGGAAAAGAACCCGGGGTGCCGCCTGAGCCGACGCCAAGCTCAAAGCGTCCGCCGCTCAGCAGATCCAATACAACCGCGTCCTCAGCAACGCGAAGCGCAGACTCCATTGGCAGAGTAATAATCCCTGTGCCAAGGCGTATGCGTCGGGTATGCGCCGCGACATGGCTCAGAAAGACCAGCGGGGCGGGCAGGCCACCTTCTGCCTCGTGGAAATGGTGCTGTGCCACCCAGGCGGCGTCAAAACCGTGCCATTCGGCATGAATAATTTGCTCCGTTGCCAGCCGGTAGCGCTCGGCGGGCGGGGCGTGGTCAAGAAGGCGGGTAAAAAAGCCCAGTCGTTTGATAGTCATGCAACGTCCTTATGGCCGGAGCCAATGTCGGGAATAGCGTTCAGCAACTGCCAGGTGTAATCGCTGGCCGGGGCGTTAAATACGTCGGCAATCGGGCCGGTATCCACCAACTCACCGGCGCGCAGTACTGAAACGCTGTGCGCCAGCCGGCGGACTGTTGCCAGGTCGTGGGAGATAAACAGGTAAGTCAGGCTGAGTTGCCGCTGTAAGTCGTCAAGCAGGCGCAGAATTTGTGCCTGCACGGTGACATCCAGCGCAGAGGTGGCTTCATCCAGCACCAGAATTTGCGGTTCCAGAATCAGCGCCCGGGCAATAGCCACGCGCTGCCTCTGCCCGCCGGAAAGCTCCCGGGGCTTACGGGTTAATGTTTCGAGCGGGAGCGCCACGCGTTCGGCAATGGCTTCTACCCTGGCACGTCGTTCGGCTTTTGGCAGCCTGTGGAAGTTAAGCAGTGGCTCTTCAATGATGCGGAACAGCGTCTGGCTCGGGTCAAGCGACGCGAATGGGTTCTGGTACACCAGCTGAATTTTTTGCCTAAGCTGACGCCGGGCTTGTGGACTGAGATCGGTGGTGTCGATACCGTCGATCAGCACCTGCCCGCTATCCGGCTTCTGGAAGCCAAGCAAAATGCGGGCAAGCGTGGATTTACCCGATCCGGACTCGCCCACCAGCGCGTGGGTTGTGCCTTTGGCCACGGTAAATGACACCTTGTCCAGCGCCCGGAGCGTCTGGTCACTGCCTTTCCCAAGGGAAAAGTGCTGACTAAGGTTGCGGATTTCGATGGCCGCCGTTTGTGGTGCCCGTACAGGCCAGGCTCGCAGCGTGCGTGACAGCCCCGGCGCATCGGCAAACAGCTGGCGGGTATAGGGGTTTTTAGGCTGCTTAACGACCTCAGCCGTTGGGCCAGCCTCCTGAATTCGCCCGTCGCGAAACACCAGAATACGGTCGGAACGCTGGGCGGCCAGCGCCAGGTCGTGTGTCACAAACAGCACCGCCGTGCCGGACTCACGGCGCAGGGTATCCAGCAAATCGAGAATGCGTTTCTGCACCGTGACGTCCAGCGCGCTGGTCGGCTCATCGGCGATAATTAACGCCGGTTTAAGGGCGATAGCCATGGCGATCAGCACCCGCTGCTTCATCCCGCCGGAAAGCTGATGCGGATATTGCCCTGCGCGCTGCAGGGGATGGCTCAGGCCCACTTTTTCAAGCAGGGCTACAACCTGGCTCTCCCGCTCGGCTTTTGGCAAACGGGTATGGAGTTTCAGCACTTCGGCCACCTGCTGGCCGATGGTCTTCACTGGGTTAAGCGAACTGCCTGGGTCCTGGGGGATCAGGCTGATACTGGCCCCGCGCAGGGCGTCGAGCTGACGGTCTGACCAGCGGCTAATAGCTTCCCCGTTGAGCAGTATTTCACCGGATTCAATAACTCCGTTTTCCCCCAGGAGCCCAATTATCGACTGGGCGAGGGTGGTTTTCCCTGAGCCAGACTCGCCGACTATCGCCAGCACCTCTCCGGCGTTAAGACTAAAGGATGCGTTATGCACCACGCGTTTGTTAGCGCCGCGCTGGCGCCAGGCGATACTCAGATCGGTGATTTTTAGCAGTGGCGTATTCATGACGTGCTCCGGGCAAAATGGTGGCTAATGCGGTTGACGGCCAACACGACGGCCACGACAACAACGCCCGGAAACGTAGAAAGCCACCAGGCCGTTGCCAGGTAGTTCCGGCCTTCAGCAATCAGCAGGCCCCATTCCGGCGTCGGGGGCGGCGTGCCGTAACCCAGAAAACTCAGCGTAGACAACGCCAGAATGGCGGAGCCGAACTGCAGCGCGGCAAACGCGAGGACGGTAGTCAAAGCGTTCGGCAAAATATGACGCCACAGCACCTGCAGAAAGGTGCCACCGCTGCCGACGGCCGCCTCGACATAATCGCTGTGGCGAATACGGACCACTTCTGCCCGAGCCAGACGGGTAAAGTTAGCGATGGACGTCACGCCCACCGCGATGGCCGCGTTTACCGTGCCGAAACCAAGCAGAATAATGACGCTGAGCGACAGCAGTAGACCGGGGATCGCCAGCAGGACATCCACGCCGCGCATCAGCGCGTGTTCCGTTTTACCGCCGGTGGCTCCCGCCAGGATGCCCAGCGCGGTGCCGACCCCCAGACCGAGTGCCACGGCCACCAACGCGCCTGAAAGCGAGTGAGATGCTCCCCAAACGATGCGGGCGTAGAGATCGCGGCCAAGCTGGTCGGTGCCTAGCCAGTGCCCGGCCTGGGGCGCAAGACGCTGAGCACCCGGCACGCCTTCGGTTGGACTCCAGTGTGTGAATAGCGTCGGAAAGAGCGCCCAGAGCGCAATAATAATCAGCGTTAACCAGGCCAGCCAAAGGCCAGGCTGAAGGTTAGCGCGCAGGCCGGAAAAGCGACGTACTGCACGGCGCGGCAGCTGAGTATTGATATCAACGGTCGTCATGCGGTTACTCCCCGAATAGATTTAAGGCGCGGATCGAGCAGGGGATAAATCACATCCACCAGCAGATTAATGACCACGAAGCTCAGCGCGGAGATCATGACCACCGCCTGCAGCACGGCGACGTCCTGATTATTAACCGCCCGCTGGGTCAACTGACCCAGGCCGTTAAGGCCAAAGACGGTTTCGGTGATAAGCGCCCCGGCAATCAGTTCGCCCAGCAATAAGCCGGCCACGGTCAGCACCGGCAACAGGGCGTTGCGGGCAACGTGTCGCCACAGCACCCCGGCGCGGCTGCCGCCTTTTGCCCGGGCAACGGCGACATACGGCTGAGTCAGCACCTGGTCGATATTTCGCATCAACAGTTGGGCAAGGGGGGCGCTAATGGGTAGTGCAAGGGTGGCGACCGGCAAAATCAGCCCCTGCCAGAAACCGGGGTTAATTACCGGGATCAGCCGCCACTGGAAGGAAAACAGCTGGATCAGCGCAATGCCGAGCCAAAACGTAGGCACGGCAATGAACAGCGCCGGTAGGTTGGCACCCAGCGTTCTCAGCCAGCGAAGCGGTGCGAGCGTCGAGGCTGCCGAAATTGCCACGGCGAGAACAATCGCGGCGGCAAACCCCAGCCCGGCCAGGCGCAGCGTGGCGGGGAGGTTAGCGGCAATCAGCTGACTGACCGAAACGCCAGCTTCAATGGAGTAACCGAATTGGCCGCGCAGCATATGGCCGAGCGTTGTTAAATATTGCTGCCAGAGCGGCGTGCTTTCGCCGTAGAAAGCCCGCATCTCCTGAATCTGCTCCGGGCTAAGCCCGAGATCCGGGTTCTGGAATTTGATCAGAACGGCATCGCCAGGTAAGAGCTGTAGAAGAATGAACGACACGCTATAGGCCGCCCACAGTACCAGCAACGCCTGGGCCACGCGCCCGGCCAGATAACGTGTCATGGCTGCCCCTTAGTGTTTTTCAAGCCAGGCGGCGTAGAACGACGGGCGCCCGACCGCTTCAAAAGCCACGCCTTTCAGCCACGGCGCCCCGGCAAAAACCTGCGGCTCTTCAAAGATAGGGATGACGTAGGCCTGGTCGATGAGATAGCGCTGGGCATCCCCCGCCAGCGCCAGGCGCTTCTGCGGATCAACTTCGGAAGAGATCCCTACCAGCAGAGCATTCAGCTTGTCGTCGGTAAACTGCGAGGTGGCGCTGAGGCCGCCTTTTTGCAGCAGGGCGTCGCGGTTGGCCGGATGGAACTGACTTTTGATCACATCCGGGTCGGCGCGGCCCACTTCGATGACGTTCACGCCGGTTTTCTGCGGATTGTTGGTATCCAGCACCCGGCTGCCGGCATCACCGGCGCGCACGCTGAGCCCGACGCCGATTTGTTTCCACTGCTGGGCAACCAGCTGGAGAACCTCTTTGTTCTGCGGCTGCGGCAGGGATTCGTAAATGGTCAGCGCCAGCGGCTTGCCGTCTTTCTGGCGAATACCGTTGCTGCCTTTTTGCCAGCCGGCTTCGTCGAGCAGCTTATTTGCCAGCGCCGGGTCATATTTCAGCTTATCGCGCAGGTCAACATAGCCTGCTGCGGTGCTGGCAATTACCGACCTGGCAACCGGGTAGTTAGCGGAGAACAGGGTGTCGACCACCTGCTGAGCGTTGGTGCCGTGCAGCAGGGCCTGGCGAACTTTGACGTCGGCTACCAGGGGGTTATCCGGGCGCAGCGCAATGCCGTCGTTCACGCCCCGGGTAGGGGCGGCGTAAATGGGGAATTTCTGGTCGGTGGCCTGCTTCTCGTCATAAGCCTGCACCTGGCGAATGAAGTCGGCCTGGCCTGCCAGCAGAGCGCCGATGCGCACGCTGTCCTCCGGCGTGACCAGAATCTTAATGCCGTTGAGGTTGGCGGGGCCCTGCTGCGGGCTATTTTTAGGCCCCCACTGGTAGTCTTTGCGCGCAACCAGATCCACTTCACGCCCCAGAGTTTCGTTCTGTACCACGAACGGGCCGGAGCCGATGATATTCCGGGCATCACCTAGCTCATCAAAGGTGCGGGACAGCGTTTTCAGGGAAACCAGGCCAGAGCCGATGGTCGCGGTGCCCTGTAAAAAGCCCGGAGAGGGTTTTTTAAAGAAGAATTTCACGGTCAGCGGGTCCACAACCTCACTATGATCGTAGTTGTTGATCACCTCAGATACCGGCAGGCGCAGGGCTTTGTTGCCGAGGCCGTAGGTGTCAAAGTTTTTGGCCACGGCGTTGGCGTCCAGCGGAGTGCCGTCGGAGAAGGTCACCCCCGGGTGCAGCTTGAAGGTGTATTCGGTTTTGTCGGCATTGCTGGTCCAGGATTCGGCAATCCACGGCTCCACTTCCAGCGTTTTGGGGTTTTGCCAGGTCAGTTTGTCGGTGATTTGGTTCAGGATCCCGCCGTTCGGGTAAAAACCCCCGGCCGGAGGATAAAGGTTGGTGTGAGCCTGTTGTTCCAGGTAGACCAATTCCCCGCCCTTTACCGGGGCGGCGCTGGCGCTGAAAGCAGCAAAGGCTGCCGCTAATGCCAGACCGCGAGCGATCGTAGTCTGGCGAGGCGATGATGGCATGGTGTTATCCTTTATTGTCTGATTGTTAGCGGCGTCAACAGCGCCTTGAAACTCATAACAACTCAGGCAATAAAGGATGAGAACGAAGAAAATTTACTAACGATTGTTGAAAATCAACTTAACGCAAATAGGTGGCTGGCCGTCTGTGGGTGACCGCATGATGGTGTTCGCGGAAATCATCGGCGGAATCTTCTGCCGCCTGGCGAAGTTCATCGCTGTCTGCCTGATGACTAAGCTGAATATCCATATCTTTCACCACAAAGTATTCATGCCCCTGGCGTTCAGCCATGGTCTGGCCGGAAAAGAGTGCGGTAACAATTAATAACAGGATAATGTTGAGTGGTTTTTTTATTGCCATCTTGCCACGCCTCGTGTGTGTTTCTTCCTCGCGCTTTTGGGGAGAAAGCCTGATCTTTGCCGCTGCATGCTATACCGATGAAGTTCCGTTCACTTACAGCTATCTCTTTAACCACAACGTCGCTCATTGTTTACTGCCTCACCCCTTTGGGGAGAGCGCCGGGGTGAGGGGCTGCATTAGCACGGGACCTGGTTACTCTAGCGATAATCCCAGAATGAAACTATTCGGCGAATCAAAAGTGATTTAAAGGTTTGTCAGCAAGGTAAAAACGGGCAAGGAAGGCGTTTTGTTGCGCTGTGGTTAAAGCGGGATATGCGAGGGGCCGCACAAAGGCGGCAGCCCATCAGTGAATGCCGGCCACACGCAGAAGTGCGGTAACCAGCGCGGCGGCGATAATCACGAAGATCAGAGGCACTTTGCGCCAGGCAAGAATTACGGCCACGGCAACGCCAGCAAACCGGGCGTATCCGGCGAAATGCGCGCCTTCAAAAAATGTGGTCGCCAGCGCCACCGAAAACAGCAGGGTCGTTGCCCCGTCGTTAAGCAGCTTTTGCGAGCGTTCGGAAAGCGCCAGCTTGCTGCCGAGCTTTGCGCCGCTAAAGCGCATCAGCCAGGTTCCCGCTGAAAGTACGGCCAGTCCGGCAAGCACGGTAAATGTGTTGGTCATTATTTTTTCCTCGCCAGCAGGCCGAGCATGGAAAGCAGTACCGGCAGCCCAACGGGTGCGAAAGGCGTGGCGGCAAGTGAAATGGCTGCCCCGGTTGAGGCTCTAATCAGGGTGGTGCGGCTTTTAAACGCCGGGATCACCAGCGCCAGCAGAATCGCCGGGAAAACGGCATCCAGGCCGATAACCTCAGGGGATGGCAGCAGGCTGCCCACGCCCGCGCCGAGCAGGGTTCCTGCGGGCCAGAAGAGCGCGACGCCAGCCCCGCAGAGCCAGTAGGCGGCCTTACGTTTTTCAGGCGTGGCTTGAGACAGACCGAAAACCACGCTTTCGTCGTTCATGATATGGCAGCCCAGGAGACTCAGCAGGCGCGTGCCCACGAGTTCCCGCACCGCGACGCCAAACGGAATATGCCTGGCGTTCACCAGCAGGCCAGCCATCGCGGCAGCAAAAGGATTGCCGCCGCTGGCGATGATGCCGATAAACATAAATTCTGATGCCCCCGCCAGCACCACAAAGGATGCCAGAACCGGCAGCCAGAGCGGGAATCCGTAGGCCATGGCGAGTGAACCGTAGGAGACGCCCACGACGCCAACGGCGAGACAGACGAGGAAAATAGCTTTTTTTGTGTCTCCGGGCAGGGTACGGAGGTGTTCACGCATCATCTAATGTTTTCCATATCGAACGAAATCGCCATTATAATGACCGCAATCTGCTACCATATCAAGCGAACGAATCGTTCACTTTACCGAACAGTGGGGGAGTTATATGACCCAGCCAATAGACACCATCGCCAAAAGCCTGGTCCGGGAACGCGGGCGCGCAGGGCTGTCGCTGGCGGAAGTGGCCCGCAGAGCCGGGATTGCAAAATCCACGCTCTCGCAGCTGGAGGCCGGGAACGGCAATCCTAGCCTGGAAACGCTTTGGGCGCTGTGCGTGGCGTTGAATATTCCGTTTGCCACGCTGCTGGAGCCGCAAAGTGCCAGAACGCAGATTATTCGCCGGGGAGAGGGCAGCCGCATTGCCGCCGAACAGGCTAATTATGTCGCTATTTTGCTGGCAACCTGCCCGCCGGGCGTGCGGCGGGATATCTACCTGGTAGAGGCGCAGCCGGGCACGCCGCGGCTGTCAGAGCCACATCCACCGGGGTCGGTGGAACATATGATTGTCACCCAGGGGCGGGCGCTGGTCGGCCTGACGGAGTCTGCCGCAGAACTGGGCGTGGGGGACTATATTTGTTACCCGGCGGATCAGCCGCATATTTTCCGCGCGTTGGAAGCGGATACCATGGCCATTATGGTGGCGGAGCAGAATTAATCGACGCGGGCTGTCTTTTTAAGACAGCCCGTTTTCATTAGTGGGCCACGGATTTGGAGAAGAGGTTAATCACCAGCACGCCAAGAATAATCAGCGCCATGCCCGCCAGCGCCGGCCAGTCGAGCTTCTGCCCGAGGAAAAGCCAGCCAATCATACCTATCAATACGATCCCGGCACCTGACCAGATGGCATAAATAATCCCGGTCGGAATTGTGCGCATGGTTATCGACAGCGCGTAAAACGCAACGCCATAGAACAGAATCGTCACCACGCTTGGCCACAGGCGGCTGAAACCATCGGAAAGTTTTAACGCGGTGGTGGCAATCACTTCGGCAACGATTGCGAGAATAAGCCAGCTGTAGGTCATGTCGGGGTATCCAGTGAGAGACGGCGGTTGCGGAGCGCTATTTTGACCTGGCGGCGTAGTTTTCGAAAGACGGCAAATCAAAAAGGCTTACTCATTCCGCACGATGTTTATGGGTTGTTTAATTTGTTAAATCAAGAGTCTTTCACTGGTTTGAAAGTTAATTGCCAGTTTGTTTGTGGTTTAAATTGAAAATAAATGAAGCATTGTGCTTTATCAGAATATTCTGTTCCCCTATGATACCGGTAACATTGTGGGGGCGATGAAACAATCGCGGCCAGATAAACAATAACTAACCTCTGGGGTGAGGCATGGACGGGTGGGTGGATTACTTTTCGAGCTATCTTTATGGTGTCAAAGTAATCGCAATGGGTTTGGCTATTTTGATATTTATCAATGGAATAGACGACCTTTTTATTGACGTTGTGTATTGGTTCCGTCGCGCGTGGCGCGCCTGTACCCTGCATCGTCAACCCCCGCATGTCAGCCGCCAGGCGCTGTACCAGCTGCAGGAAAAACCATTAGCAATATTGGTGCCAGCATGGCATGAAACGGGCGTTGTGGGCAAAATGGCCCGCCTGGCAGCGACATCAATTGACTACGAAAATTACCATATTTTTATTGGTATCTACCCGAACGACGCCACAACCCAACGCGACGTTGAGGACGTATGCGCTCGTTTTCCTAACGTGCATAAAGTCGTCTGCGCCCGGCCAGGCCCAACGAACAAAGCCGACTGCCTGAACAACATCCTGGATGCCGTTTTTCAGTTTGAACGTGACGCCTGTTTTAGCTTCTCCGGTTTTGTTCTTCACGATGCGGAGGACGTTATCTCCCCGCTCGAACTGCGCCTGTTTAACGCCCTGGTCGACCGCAACGATCTGATTCAGCTCCCGGTTTATCCGCTTGAACGAAGCTGGAAGCACTTCACTAGCCTGAGCTATCTGGATGAGTTTTCCGAACTCCAGGGTAAAGATGTGCCCGTCCGTGAGGCTTTATCCGGGCAAGTGCCCAGCGCGGGCGTAGGAACCTGCTTTAGCCGCCGGGCCGTACTTGCGCTGCTGGCGGACGGTGACGGTCGGGCTTTCGACGCCCAAAGCCTGAGCGAGGAGTACGACATCAGTTTCCGCTTGCGGAAAAAAGGCATGACGGAGACTTTTTGCCGTTTTCAGGTGCGGGACGATGCCGATGAGCCGCAGAGATTGTTTGGGGCGCGGCGGCGAACGCCTAACGTGGTTTGCGTCCGTGAATATTTCCCGGATACCTTTCGCGCGGCGGTGCGGCAGAAATCACGCTGGATAATCGGCACTGTTTTTCAGGGGTTCAAAACCCATCGCTGGACATCAAGCTGGACGCTCAATTATTTCCTGTGGCGAGACAGAAAGGGCGGCCTGATTAATTTTCTGGGTTTTGGCGCCATGCTGATAGCTATCCAATTGGCGGCGCTTTGGATTTATCAGCACACCGTGGATAACGCCTGGCAATTTATGTCGATATTTTGCTGTGATGAATGGTTCGTCATCCTGCTGTGGATTAATCTCGGCCTGATGGCCAACCGCCTTGTGCAGCGTATTATTTTCGTCACCGGCTTTTACGGATTCTGGCAGGGGGTGATGAGCATTCCACGGCTGTTCTGGGGCACTCTGATCAATTTTATGGCTAATTGCCGCGCTCTCCGGCAGGTGATTTTGCACGGCGATCCGCACCGAGTGGCCTGGGATAAAACCCTGCATGACTTCCCCCGCGGGCAGGCCCGGAATCCGGCCCTGCGCCCGTTGGGTGAAATACTGATGGCACACGGCATGATTAGCCAGCATCAGTTGGATGAGGCCATACAACAGCGCGTTCCAGGCCTGAAACTTGGCGGGCGCCTGCTGAAAAGCGGCGTTATCAATGGGCTGCAACTTGCCCAGGCGCTGGCAGAACAGGCTGGTGTACCTATGGAGCGCATGGATTGCCGCTGCCTCGATAAACGACTCATCGCCGCGCTACCTTCAGGGGTGGCGCGTCATTACGCCGTATTACCGCTGCGAGAAGAGCCTGACCGGTTGGTTCTTGCCAGTGAAAGCCGGCTGGATCCCGTTTCACTGGCGGCGCTGTCACGCAAGATTGGCCGCCCTGTGCGCTATGTTATCGTGCCTCGCGGTGAGGTTGTGGTTGGGCTAAGACAGGGGTACGGCGACGCACAAAATACCGAGCAATTCGCGTTGCTTTCCAGGGCTGCGGCCGCGGGGATGCTGAGTCCACAGCGGGCTGAAGCGCTATGGCACGAGTATGTGTCCGGTCAAATCCTGTTTGCAGAAGTGTTAATCACTGAAAGCTATCTGGATGCGGCCGTGCTGAAAGCAGTTCTGTTGCGCTATGAACGCAGCGACATGCAATTTGGCGATTTTCTGGTGCAGGAAGGTGTCGTCGGGCAGGCTGCGGTCGACCACGCCCTGGAACAGCAGAAAAAACTGCAGCCTTCGTTGAGCGGGCTGATGCACAGCGCCGGGTTGAGCAGCCTGCAAATCTCCAGCCTGATCGGAGAATTAGCATGAGCAAGTATCTGAAATGGTTAATGGCGCTGGCCTGCAGCCTGACGATCGCTGGTTACGCGCTGGCGACTTCAGAAGGGTCGAGGGACGATCTCGGGTTGAGCGACTACCGCTACTTTAAGGTCTACCCACATATCACCAGGGCGCACCAAGCGCTTCTGTCCAATAATGAGTCGCGGGCGTTAGACAGTTTTCAGCACGCCCATATGCTGGCCCCGGAAAGTATCCGGCTGACGCTCTGGCTGGCTGAAGCCTATCTCCATTTCAACCACCACGATAAAGCGATCGCGCTATTAAACGAGCAGCTACGTAAAACGCCGGGCAATGCGCAGCTCCGATAGGCGCTGGATGCCATTCCAAAGCCGGAGAAAAAAATAACGACCCGTGAACAGCTTCTGGCGCTTGATGACGCCTGTGCAGATTCTCCGTCGGTCGTCTGCCGGGCCGAGGTTGGTCACTATGCCGTCAGGCTTGGAGAACTGGATATCGCCATGCAGCAGCTTAATGACGAAGCGCTCCGCGCATCGCCCAGGGGCCAGGCGTTGATTAACAATTTGACCCAGCGGGCTATCGATTTGCAAAAATGGCACATCGCTGACCGGGGATTTGCGCTGCACGATCGCCTGGTCACGCTGAATGAAGCGCAGTATCAGCAATGGTTCGCTATTTTGCTCCACCTTGGGCGCGATCGCCGTATTCTCGATCTTCAACAGCAGGGCGTGATGAATTCCCCGGGCATGCAGTTGGCCTATGCGCAGTCCCTGGCCGAAAGAAAAGCTTACCCGGCACTGAGAGCTTACCTTGCGAGCCATCATCCCCGGTTTACCTCCGGGAGTGAAAAGCGCAATTGGCGAGATTTGAAGATGAAATGGGGCGGTATAAAAACGACAGATCGCTATTCTGCGGAGACGCTAATAAAATAAAAAGGCCCTTTATTAAGGGCCGTCCGGTTATTTATTTCTTGAAGACTTCGATATTAATGTTTTTATGATTAGATTCGTCGCCCGTGGCGGCAACAATCACATAAAAGCAGTCGGCAGGCTTCACACTGGACTCTTCACATTTTTGGTTTACTTCTTTAGACAAATCCTTATGCCCGACGGTCGGCGTACCATCTTGCGTCAGAGAAAGGTCGCCAATTTTGGTGTAACCAGGTGATTCTTCATGAGTTATTTGTTTTGCCGCAAAAACAGGTGACGAAACTAACAGCGTTAAAGCCAGGGCAGGTAGCAGATATTTCATCTTTGTCATCCTCTGAATGTTTCATTGAGACGGTTAACTGTTTTTCCTCATTAACGCATTAAAGAATTAGCACAGTTTGAAAGAAAATCAATTTCACCCCTGTGGGCTTATGACGCATTAATGGGGAAGGGCTGAATATATTCCCTTCCCCGACGTACAGCTCAGGTAATTAAGATTTAAAGCCAGCGGCGGTCATCAGCAGGCGAAATCCCATTCCTACTGCGGCCAGTGCCAATACGCTGGCGCTCCATAAAATAACCATCCACATAACGCGTTTGGCGGTCTCTTTCATCAGTGGTAACCCTCGCCATGCTGCACTTTTCCCCGGAACACGTAATAGCTCCAGAAGGTGTAGACCAGAATGATCGGAATAATAAACAGCGCGCCAACCAGCATAAAGCCCTGACTTTGGGGCGGAGCGGCAGCCTGCCAAAGCGTAATGCCGGGAGGAATGATGTTTGGCCAGATGCTGATGCCCAGCCCGCTAAAGCCGAGGAAAATCAGCCCCAGCGTCAGCCCAAACGGCGTGGCGTGCAGGCTGTTAGTCGACCGAACGCTACGCCAAAGCCACAGGCTGAACAGCACCACAAGCAGCGGTACCGGCAGCAGGAATAGCAGGTTTGGCAGACTGAACCAGCGTTCTGCAATGTTAGGGTGGCGAAGCGGGGTCCAGACGCTTATCACCGCGAGGGTAACCAATAGCGCCAGCAGCAGGCCAGGGGTGAGGCTCCGCATTCTTTTTTGCAGCGGATCTTCACTTTTCATTACCAGCCAGGTGGCACCCAGCAGAGCGTAGGCAATAACCAGGCCCAGCCCGCAGAACAGGTTAAACGGCGTCAGCCAGTCAAGCTGCCCGCCGGCAAAATGCCTCCCGCTGACCGGAAAACCGGAGATAACGGCCCCGACGGCGATACCCTGGCAAAAGGTGGCCAGAATCGATCCGCCCAGAAAAGCCTCATCCCAGAAGGGGCGATGCGCCGGCGTGGCCTTAAAGCGGAACTCGAAGGCGACGCCGCGAAAAATCAGCCCCACCAGCATCAGCGTAAGGGGGATAGTCAAGGCATCGACGATCACCGCATACGCCAGTGGGAAAGCGCCAAACAGGGCGGCACCGCCCAGCACCAGCCAGGTTTCGTTCCCATCCCAGACCGGTGCCACGCTGTTGACCATCACATCGCGGTCTTCTGCCCCGCGAATAAACGGAAACAGAATGCCAATGCCCAGATCGAAGCCATCCATCACGATGTACATCAGGGTGGCGAAGACGATGATCACAAACCAAATAACGGATAAATCGATGCCCATTAGCGTGGCTCCTCAAGTGATTCAGCGACAGCAGAAAGCGGGCGGGACGGGGTGCCCTGGGCAGGATGATCGTCCAACGGCTGCGGGCCTTTCTTGATAAGCCTGATCATGTAGCCGTAGCCGATGCCAAACACCGACATGTACACCACAAAGAAAGCGGCCAGGCTGAGGCTCATTTGCAGCGTACCGTGCGCAGACACGGCGTCTTTGGTACGCAGCAGGCCGTAGACCACCCACGGCTGGCGGCCAACTTCCGTCGTTATCCATCCGGCAAGGATAGCAATCAGCCCCGAAGGCCCCATCCACAGCGCAAAGCGCAGGAACGGGCGACTGTCGAACAACCGGTCACGGTAGCGAAGCCACAGGCTGGCGACGCCGAGCAGGATCATCAACATGCCCAGGCCGGCCATGATGCGGAACGACCAAAAGACAATCGGTGAATTGGGGCGGTCCTCTTTCGGGAACTCTTTTAGCGCAGGTACCTGTTTTTCCAGACTGTGGGTCAGGATAAGGCTGCCGAGTGCCGGGATTTCCAGGCCAAAGCGGGTGCGCTCCTGGTCCATATCCGGCAGGCCGAACAGCAGTAGCGGCGTTGGCTCGCCGGGACGGTTTTCCCAGTGCCCTTCAATGGCGGCGATTTTGGCCGGCTGATGCTGGAGCGTATTCAGGCCGTGCATATCCCCTATCATTGCCTGAATCGGGGCGACGATCACCGCCATCCACAGGGCCATTGAAAACATAGTGCGAATGGCCGGCGTACTGTTCCCCCGCAGCAGATGCCAGGCGGCGGAAGCCCCGACGAAGAAGGCGCTGCTCAGGAACGCCGCCACCGACATGTGCAGCAGGCGATAAGGGAAAGAGGGGTTAAACACCACCGCCAGCCAGTCCACCGGGACGACCTGGCCGCTGTGGATCTCAAAGCCCTGCGGGGTTTGCATCCAACTGTTTGAGGCGAGGATCCAGAACGTGGAAATAATTGTCCCGAGCGCCACCATGCAGGTAGCAAAGAAGTGCAGGCCCGGGCCAACGCGGTTCCAGCCAAACAGCATCACGCCGAGAAAACCGGCTTCAAGGAAGAAGGCGGTCAGCACTTCGTAAGTCAGCAGCGGGCCGGTTATGCTGCCGGCAAACTGCGAAAACCCACTCCAGTTGGTGCCAAACTGATAGGCCATCACCAGCCCGGACACCACGCCCATGCCAAAGTTAACGGCAAAAATCTTCGACCAGAAGTGGTACAGCGAGCGATAAACCGGATTTTTAGACTTTAGCCAGAGTCCCTCGAGTACCGCGAGGTAGCTGGCAAGCCCGATGGTAATAGCCGGGAAAATAATGTGGAAGGAGACCGTAAAAGCAAACTGAATCCTCGCCAGGTGAAAAGCGTCTAAACCGAACATGCAGAACTCCGCATAGCAAATTATTCGGCTCGATTGTAGGCCGCGCCACGTCCGGGGTGTAGAAACAGAGGGGCAGGGAAAAGGGATAACAGTTCTACTCAGAACCAATCTGAAACTCGTCGGTCTATATCGCGAACGGTCTTTCAGGAGAACATGATGCTGCCACCGAAGCTGGGCGTATTTTTACTGGTTGGGTTCTGTCTCACTGCTCAGGTATCTGCGGAGGATCTGCTGTCTCCGGCCAAAAGAGAGATTGCCATGCAGCTCGTGTCCAGCGCGGAAAACGCCTCGCTGGACTGGCGAAAACAGTATGCCTATATAGAAGATATCGACGATGACCGCGGCTATACCGCTGGGCTTATCGGCTTTACATCCGCCAATGGCGATATGCTTGATGTTGTGGGGCGTTACACCGCTCAGCAGGGGGGAAATCCGCTAGAGAAATATCTGCCAGCCTTGAAAACGCATGCGGAAGAAGAAAGCAGCGCCCATACCGGGCTCGACCCTGATTTTGTCAGCGCCTGGAAGCAGGCGGCAAAAGATCCCGCCTTCAGGGCTGCGCAGGATCAAATTCTCACAGAGCAGTATCTTGAGCCCGCCGTTAAGCAAGCGAAAGAAGATGGACTGAGCACGCTCGGGCAGTTTATCTATTATGATGCGTTGGTCATGCACGGGCCGGGTAACCAGCGAGAAGCGTTTGGTGGCATTCGCGCGGCGGCAAATAAAGTCGCCAAAATCCCCGCGCAGGGCGGCAGCGAGAAGGCCTGGCTGAACGCGTTTTTAGATGCCCGGGTGAAAATTATGCGGGAAGAAAAAGCCCACGAAGAGACGTCCCGCGTTGAGCTTGAGCAGCGCCGTTTTCTCAGAGAGGGGAATTACAGTCTGTCGCCGCCGCTGCGCTGGCGAACCAACGACGAAGACTTTGTCATCGACCGCTAAAGGATAAAAAAGACCCGCGAAGTGAACCGCGGGTTTTTATTGTTTACGCCTCCAGCAGCGCCATTAACCTTTCCTGCACGCTGGTGCAGCCGGCCAGCACCAGGTTGCCTTTCAACAGGCCACCGTTGGCGAGAAACGCATTACTGCTGCCGCCGGCTTCGGTGATCAGCAGCAGCCCGGCCAGGGCGTCCCAGCTGTTCATATGCTCTTCGTAATAGGCGTGAACCTGACCTGCGGCAACGTGCGCCAGCATCAGGGCGCCTGCGCCAAAACGCCGGTACTCCATGCCGTCGTTCAGGACATCTTCTATGGTGCGCGCATAAAGCGGCACCGGCGCCCGGCTCGAACGGCCCAGGCCGATGACCACGCTTTCCGGGGACGGATCGTGCAGCTTGAGCGGCTTGCCGTTCAGGAACGCGCCCGCGCCGTGGCGGGCAAAGAAGAACTCGTCGCGGTCGGGCGCGTAGATAATCCCCAACTGAATCACGTTCTGGCTGACGTAGGCGAGGGAGATACACCAGTAGTCCATGCCCAGAATAAAGTTAGTCGTCCCGTCTACGGGGTCGAGCACCCAGACGCCTTGCTCGCCTTCCACCAGGCCGCTTTCTTCACCCAGAAAGCCGTCCTGCGGGCAATGTAGCGTTAGCCAGCTTTCAATCTCCTGTTCAACCAGAATATCCGCCTGTGAGACGAAATCCTGGCGGCCCTTTTTCTCAACGCTTAAGCCTGCATCGCGCAGCGCTTGGGCGCGGGCGCCCGCTTCGCGGATTAACGTGCATAACGCCTGATGCTGTTGTTCGGTCATGTTTTGCTCTTAGGTAAGGGAAATTGAGGTGTGTCGGTGGATCATGCTGACCTTCACCCAACTGGTGCGTGAAGGCTGTGCTGGCGTACGAGCGCGCTCCAGCAGGTGTCCCAGCGCCAGCCGCGAGATTTCAGCCACATCCTGATGGAGGGTGGTGAGCCGGTAGCTGTACTGCGCCGTTTGCGGCGTATTGTCAAAACCGATCAGCTGAAAATCCTGCGGAGCATGTTTGCCGCGCTGGCGCATTCCGTCGAGAAAACCACAGGCTAGCTGGGCGTTAGCGCAGAAAATCCCGTCCGGGAGCTGTGCCACCGCCGCTGCGGCCTGACAGCCGCCTTCGTAACCTTCGGCCGCGCAAAGTAGTGACACCAGGTTGGTATCGACCTCCACGCCGCGATCGCTCAGGGCCTGGCGGAACGCTTCGCCGCGCATTCTGCCGGCCCAGGTAGAGGCATGGTTGTTGAGCCAGCCAAAATGTTTGCACCCGCTGTTGACCAGTTGCTCAGCGGCGAGCACCGCCCCGGCAACGTTATCGGAGCAGACATAATCCACGCCGGGAATATCTGGCTGGCGGTTGATGCCCACCACCGGAATATGCTGCTGCACGCACTCATTCACCAGCGCCTCGGGCGGTTTACCGGATGTGACAATCACCCCGGAGACGCGAAACTGAGTGAAATGGCGCAGCGTTTCCGCCAGCTCCTGCTCAGAGCGGATCTCCGTCACCAGCGCCTGAAAGCCGTTGCGCTGAATTTCGCTGAGAAGGCCGTCAAGCAGGCTACTGCGAAACGGATCGTTGATGCGCGATACAATGACGCCAATCAGGTGGCTGCGTCGGCGGTTAAGCCCCTGGGCAAGAAAATTGACCTGATAGCCAAGCTCTTCGGCTACCTGCAACACGCGTTCCCGCGTGGCGGGGGAAATACTGCCGTTGTTGCTCAGCGCGCGGGAAACCACGGCGCGGGAAACGCCCGCCCGCCGGGCCACGTCCTCTGCGGTCACGCTTTGTTTATGCATCGACGAACTCAAGGCAAATAATCCTCAGTATAAAACCGCTGCTGATGGAAGTCGTACTGCAGGCCATCATGGCTGACGAACAGCCCCGCGTGAGGGCGGCAGGCCAGCTTCAGCGCCGGCAAAATGGCATCGTTACAGTGGTACAACCCGAGCGACGGCAGCCCCAGCGAAGTAAACAGCTTCAGGCAGCCCGGGAAGTCACCGTGGGAAGCGTCCTCAGCCAGTTCAGACAGCGAGGCGCACTCCTGAAACGCCAGATCCACCCCGGCCATCAGCGCGATAGAATGTTCGGTTGGCCGTCCGTCACCGCTATAGAACAGGCCATATTCCCGGATATCAACGCGCACCGCCAGATTCGCCATTTCATGGCGGGTTGGGGCCGTGCGAATGCGCCAGTGATGCCAGTGAAAATCAGCTTCGCTATCGCGCCATTCGATGGGGAAGCAGAGCGAGGATTCCGGCCAGTTGGCGAGCGACGCCAGCTGCATCAAGACCTGTCGCTGTTCCGGCTGGCTGTATATCACCAGCGGCTTTTGGCGGGAAAAACTCTTCCAGTGATTTAGCAAAGCCGTTAAGCCGGTGCAGTGATCGGGGTGCACATGGGTGAAAAACAGCACGTCAATGTCGTTGATGCCGCCGCCGCGTTGCCACAGCGCCCGAGGCACGGTAGGGCCGCAGTCGATAAGCCACTGTCGGTTTTCGTCATCAATGATCCGCAGCGCGGAAGTATTTTGCCAGCGGGAGAAAGCGCTGCCGCAGCCAAGTACGTCGATTTTCATTGCCCCTCGCTAAAAATTTATCGCGGTTAATTAAAGTGTCACAAAGACACGCCACAGTAGGCTCACATCATCTCTGAGCGGCGTTTCATTTTTTTTACAGCGAAATGAACACGTGTTCATTCAGAGCAAAAAAGACGTAAACAGACATCCCGGATACCGTTATGAGCTACCTGGAAATGGCGCACCTGCAAATTAGCTACGGCGAGAAGGTGGTGCTAAAAGAGATTAATCTTGCCGTGAAGAAAGGCGAGATGATTGCATTGCTTGGCCCGTCCGGTTGCGGGAAAACAACGTTATTAAACGCGTTGTGTGGATTTATTCCGGTTAAGCAGGGCTACATTACCGTAGCCGGAAATAACATTACCCAAAGCCCGCCGGAACAGCGAAATATCACTATGGTGTTTCAAAGCTATGCGCTGTGGCCGCATTTAACGGTGGAACAAAATATTGGCTACGGCCTGAAGCTACGTAAATGGCGGCGGGACGCTATCCAGGCCAGAGTGCTTGAACTATTGCAAATGGTGAACCTTAACGGCCTTGCCGGGGCGAAAATCACCGAGCTTTCCGGCGGGCAGCGGCAGCGTGTGGCCCTGGCGCGGGCGCTGGCCATTGAGCCGGATGTGCTGGTTCTGGACGAGCCACTGTCGAACCTGGATGCCAAAGTCCGGCTGAACGTGCGTCACGAAATCAAGCAGCTACAGAAGAAACTGGGCTTCACCTCGGTGATCGTCACCCACGATCAGCAGGAAGCGCTGGTGATGGCCGACCGTATTGTCGTGCTGAATAACGGCCAAATCGAGCAAACGGGTTCCCCGGAAGAGATTTACCAAAAACCTGCCACACCTTTCGTGGCTGATTTTATGGGGGCCGATAACCGAATTACGGCGCAAGAGATATCTACCCTCGGGTTGGCCTCGCTAAATAATAGCGGCGAACAGGAGATTTATTTCAGAAGCTCGGACGCCGTGCTTTCATCATTAAATAAAGCTGTCCCGGAACGCGGATTAACGCTCGAAGGTGTTGTTGAGCAAAACGCCTTTATTGGCCACAACTATCGCTACGCCATTCGCTGCCGGGATCGTCTTTTCCATGCCGATTCTGTTGATAATTTGCCGCTGAATACAAACGTCAGGCTGCATGTGCCTGAGTCAGCCCTGCATATTTTTAGTTCGTCCCACACAGCTTGAACCATTCTATTTCTCTGAGGGGTAATTATGTTTACTAAAACCAGGCTTGCCGCCGTCACGGCGCTGTTTTTAAGTTATGGCGCGCAGGCGGAAACCGTTTTAAATGTGGCCACCGCCGGTGACCAGAATATGGTGGATTACGTCAAAACCTGGCTGGGGCCAAAATTTGAGGCCGCGCATCCGGGGGTAAAAGTGCGCGTGGTCGGCACCGGCCCCGGGGACGCAGGCTCGAATAAAATCATCGAAAAACTGAGTGCACAGCAGCAGAGCGGGGCTAAAACCTGGGATATCGACGTGGCGGTGGTTCACCAGAAGGCGGGCGGGGAACTGGTGGAAAAAGGGCTGCTGGAAAAGTACCGCCAGCAAATCAAAACGGGCAGCATGGTCACTGCGGATAACGCCAAAAATGCCCTGGGTGTGAACGTTGACGGCTATGTGATGCCGATGTTCCTGAGCCAGACGGCCATCGCCTGGAACAGCGAAACCATGAAAGCGCCACCGGCCTCTTATGACGAGCTGGTTGAGTGGACGACGAAGCACCCGCAGGCGTTTGGCTACAACGGCATTAAAAACGGTATGTCAGGCGTCAGTTTTGTCGTCGGCTGGATCTACGCGTACGGTACCGATGCGCAGCGTTTATCCGCCTTGCCTTACGATAAGAGCGTAGAAAAAAACTGGTCGCAGGCCTTCGAGAAACTGAAAGCGTTCAACAAGAACGTGACCTTTACGCCGGGCAACGCCGGCACATTAGACATGCTGACTCGTGGGGAAATTGCCATGGGGCCGGTCTGGGTGGATATGTTCTACACCTGGAAAGATCAGGGCAAACTGCCGCCGTCCATCAAGCTGGCCTTACTTTCACCGGGAATGCCGGGGCAGCCGATGTATTACGTCACGCCGGCCAAAGCGGCACAGCCTGAACTGGCGCGCGAGTTTATTGCGTTAGCAACCAGCCCGGAAGTACAGGCCGACGGGATCGTGAAGCAGTTTAACTGGTATCCAGGCATTGACGCGAAGTACGTTCAGCCGAAGCTGGACGACGCGACCTGGAGCAAACTGTTTGCCGAGATCTCCCCGAAAGCGCTCGCCGACTACGGGAAAAGCTTCCCGATAGCGCCTTACTTTGACGACATCAAAGAAGGGTACGAAAGCCAGGTGTCCAACTAATCCTTTCCCGGCGCCCGGCACAGGTCGGGCGCCACGCTCAAGCTCAAAGGTTTGCTATGCGCGTTTCGCTAAACTATCTGCTGCTGGTGAGCCCCGCCGCGCTGATGATTGGGGGGCTGTTTCTTTATCCGCTGGGCTTTTCTCTGGTGGCGGCTTTTACTTCTGATGGCGGGGCGCTGACATTACAGCACTTTGCCAAAGTCCTGACGCTGTATTCAAACGATATTCTGTTCACGGTGTTTATCGTACTGGTGTCGGTGCTGCTGCTGGCGGTGCTGTCGATTACTCTCTCGGCGGTGATTACGCTCTCTCCCTGCCGGCTTGTTGTTCGACTGCTGGGCGTGCTTTACCGCCTGCCGCTGTTTATTCCGTTTATCGTCGCCGCGCAAATGATGCGCACATTCCTCGCCAAAAATGGCCTGATGAATAACATGCTGGTTGCCGGCGATCTGGTGCAGCCGCTGGACACCATCTCCTGGCTTGGCTGGAAAGGGATCATCATTACCTTCGTCTGGAAGCAACTGGCGTTTGCCACTTTGCTTATCTGCGGGGCGATGGCGGCGCTGGAACCTTCACAGGTGCTGGCGGCCCGCAATTTGGGCGCTTCGCGCGTTCGCATTCTGTTCGACATTATTTTGCCGCAGGTGTTACCGGCTATTGGCGTCGCGCTGGTGCTTTCCACGGTTATCATGATGTCCGTTCTGTCCGTGCCGCTGATGATTGGCACGGGGACGCCAACGATGCTGACCGTGGACATGGCGTTCCGCGTTAACTCCTACAGCGATTATGCGGTCGCTAACGCGCTGGGCGTAATTTCCCTGCTAATTTGCGGGGCGCTGTCCTGGTTTTATCTGCGCCATAGCCTGCGCCAGAAAGGAGGAGAGGCATGAACCTGGTGAAAGGCCGACTCGGTCTACTGCTGCAGGCGCTGCTGCTGGCCTTTATGCTGTTTGCGATGTTCGGCCCGCTGCTGAATCTGCTGATCTGGACGGTGGCAGAAAGCTGGTTTTATCCACATACTTTGCCGAGCCAGTGGGGATTAAAGTACTGGTATCAGGTGTTTAGCCCGTACAGCGATGTTTCAGGTTCGCTGCTGACCAGCGTATTTATTGCCGTGCTGTCGGTGCTGGTTTGCCTGCTAATTTCGGTTCCCGCAGGGTACGCGCTTTCGCGCCGGGCGATGCCGTTCCGGGTGATGTTTATGCTGCTGTTTTTGATCCCGCAGGCGTTTCCAAACCTGACGGTGTATATGAATATCGCCCGGCTTTTTTATCAATGGGGGCTGAACGGCACCGTGGCTGGCGTGGTATTGGTACACAGCGTGCATGGCCTGATGTACTCGGTTTGGATCTGCGTGGCCGCCTTTTCGGCTATCGACCCGCTGCAGGCCCGGGCATCCCGTAATTTAGGGGCCGGGGCGCTGTTCACCTTCTGGCACATCGTGCTGCCGCAGGCTTTACCGGGGATTATGGCCGCCGGGATCTTTGTGTTCCTTGAATCGCTGGATGAGTTTACCGGCACCTTTTTCGTCGGTGCCCCGGATATCACCACGCTGCCGCTGCTGCTATACAACGCCAGCATGTCCGGGAATTACCAGGTGTCGTCTATCACCGCGCTGATTTTACTGGTGCCGTCGCTGTTGTTTATGCTGATCATCCATAAGTTTATGCGGCCAGAAATGCTGTCGAAGCTGGGTAAGTGAACCTCAGCCTCAACAACAATACAGATAATTCCGGGCTGATAATGTTTTAGATTATCAGCCTGAGGGTTGTGAACACCCGTTATCCGTTTGTTTTCGAGGTCACCATGAAAAAACGATATGCTCTCGCCACAATCCCGGTATTACTCACGACCTTTAGCAGCCTGGCTTCTTCGGAAGCGGCCTGGCAGCAGTTGGACAAAGACGTGCAAAAAAGCTGCCTCGCCATCAGCGCCCTGCAGGAAAAAAAGATTGAAGGGAAGCGCACTGACTTTAGCGACGATGTCGGTTACTCGGCGGTGGTGATTTCAGGCAACTACAAATTTAAGAACAGCAACCCGGTGCCGGGCAAAGAGCTGTGCCTTTATAACCGCAAAAGTAAAAAGGCCAGCCTGGAACAGATGCAGTAGCATTTTTGCGCGGTTAAAGAATATATCCCTGCAAAGACAATCTCTTTGAACGACAGGCAGTTACCCCTCAGCCGGGAAGCTGCCTGTTTTACCTACCGCCAAACTGCCATTTCCCCGTAACGTTTCTGCCATAAATCCCTCCCATACTGACTGACTTCTGACCCCTGACAGGTTTGCAGACAATGGCAAAACGCCCCTGGCTTCCGTGGCTGATCCTCACGCCATCTTTGATCTTTTTACTGCTCTTTACCTGGTTCCCGCTGATCCGCTCGGTGTACGACAGCCTGTTTGATACACGTCTGGCGGGTGAGGCCGGGGCATATGTGGGCGCAGGTAACTATGTTCGCCTTTTCGCCGACCCGGTTTTCTGGAAATCGCTGGTGAACAATCTGTTTTACATCGTGCTGACCGTGATTCCGGGCGTGGCGCTCGCGCTGCTGCTGGCGGTTGCCCTTTGGGAAAACCACCGCATTAACCGCTGGCTGCGGACGGCGTTTTTCTTCCCGATGATCATCCCAATGGTTAGCGCGGCGGCGCTGTGGCTGTTCATCTTTATGCCGGGCATGGGCATGCTGGATTACTACCTGGCGAAGCTCTTCGGGCCGATGAATAACAACTGGCTGGGACGCAGCAACAGTGCGCTGTACGCCCTGGCGCTGATTGGCGTCTGGAAGTTTGCGGGCTACTACATGCTGTTCTTCCTCGCCGGGTTACAAAGCCTGCCAGCCTCGGCGCGTGAAGCGGCGATCATGGAAGGAGCGACCTCAACGCAGGTGTTTTTCAAAGTCACTTTACCGCTGCTGCGCCCGACGCTGAGCTTTGTGATAACCACCGCGCTTATCTACTCCATAACCCAGATAGACCACGTCGCGGTAATGACGCGCGGCGGGCCGGATAATGCCACGACCGTGCTGCTGTATTACATCCAGAGTCTCGCCTGGGATACCCATGATTTAGGCAAAGCTTCAGCCGCCACCTTCCTGACGCTGGCCGGCCTGTTTGTCTTCTCGTTCGTTAACCTTAAGCTGCTGGAAAGGGGCGCCCACCATGAGCGTTGAGTTTTCTGGGTCCGTTGTCAACGCGCGTAGCGTGCCGCAGCCGCTGTGGTTGCGCCTGCGCAAATCAAAGGGCATCACGCTGAGCGTGCTGATGTGTTGCCTGGCCTTGCTGTGGGTTAGCCCGTTTATCTGGATGCTTTCCTCGGCCTTTAGCGCCAGTACGTTTGGCGAAGGCATGGCCTCTGTTTTGCCGCGCTTTCCGCTCACGCTGGATAACTTCCGCGATGCGTGGCAGAGCGCCGACTGGCTCAGTTTGTACGCCAATACGCTGATTTTCAGCTTCGGTACTTTCTTCGTGCAGCTCATCACCATCACCACCGCCGGATATGTTTTTGCCTGCCATGAATTTCGCGGCAAGCAGACGCTGTTCCTGCTGTTTCTGGTGCAGTTAATGATCATGCCGGTGGTGATGATGGTGCCGAACATGATGACGCTGAAAACCCTCGGGCTGCTCAATACGCTAACCGGCGTGATGATGCCGTATTTCACCTCCGCGTTTGGCGTGTTCCTGATGCGCCAGGCATTCCTCGCGATCCCAAAAGAGCTGGAGGAGGCCGCACTGATGGAGGGCTGCCGCTGGTGGCAGGTGCTTTACCGCGTACTGCTGCCGATGTGCTGGCCGTCAGTGCTGGCCTTCGCCACCGTGAGTATTACCTACCACTGGAACGAGTACCTGTGGCCGCTAATGATGCTCAATGACCCGGACAAACAGGTGCTGACGGTGGGATTAGTTTCGTTTGCTATGGGCGCCGAGTCCGGCGGCCAGTGGGGCACCATCAGCGCGGGCACCATTATGGTTTGCCTGCCGCTGATGCTCGCCTTCATCGCCTTCCAGAAGCAGTTTCTGCGAAGTTTTGGTTTCTCAGGTATCAAGTAAGGAGTTGAGTGATGTTATTGGCCCATATTTCCGACACCCATTTCCGCAGTCAGAACCAGAAACTGTACGGCTTTATCGATATCAACGCGGGCAATGCCGATGTGGCCTCGCAGCTGAACGCGCTGCGTGAGCGCCCGGACGCGGTAATCGTCAGTGGGGATATCGTTAACTGCGGCCGCCCGGCGGAGTACCTGGTGGCGAGCCAGGTGCTGGGTACTATCAAGTCGCCGCTTTATTTGATCCCCGGCAACCACGACGACAAGGCGCATTTTCTGGAGTACCTGCGCCCGCTTTGCCCGCAGTTGGGGGACGACCCGGAAAACATTCGTTATGCAGTGGACGACTTTGCTACCCGGCTGCTGTTTATTGACTCAAGCCTGGCCGGCCACTCCAAAGGCTGGCTGACCGACAACACCCTGGCCTGGCTTGAAGCGCAGTTAACGGCGAGCGGCGACAAACCCACGGCGGTCTTTATGCATCATCCGCCTCTGCCGCTGGGCAATGCGCAAATGGACAAAATTGCCTGTGAAAACGGCCATCTGTTGCTGGAATTGGTCAGGCGTTTTCCGTCATTGGTGCGTATTTTCTGCGGCCATAACCACAGCCTGACGATGACCCAATATCGGCAGGCAACGATCGCCACTATTCCCGGCACCGTTCACCAGGTGCCGTATCACTTTGAGGACAGCCGCCCGTATTACGATCTGTCGCCGCCGTCCTGCCTGATGCATCGCCAGGTGGGCGACCAGTGGGTGAGCTATCAGCATTCGCTGGCGCATTATGCAGGCCCGTGGCTGTATGACGCGGCGATCAGTTGCCCGACGGATGAGTACCGATAGCCATGTTAAGACTGAATCAGGTAAGCAAGCAGTTTGACGGTAAAGCGGCGCTGAACGCGCTGTCGCTCAGCATCGAAGAAGGCGAATTTGTGGTGCTGGTCGGGCCTTCAGGCTGCGGCAAAAGTACGCTGCTGCGGATGCTTGCGGGGCTGGAAGAGGTTAGCAGCGGTGAGATTTGGCTCAGTGACCAGAACATTACGGCGATGTCGCCGCGTGAGCGCAATTTCGCGATGATCTTCCAAAACTATGCGCTGTTTCCGCACCTCACCGTGCGCGACAACATCACCTTTGGCATGAAGATCCGCAAAGAGGACAAAGCCAGCTGGCAGCCGCGGCTGGAGCAGGTTGCCGCGATGCTGCAGCTTGGTGAAATGCTCGACCGCAAACCGGCCAAACTGTCCGGCGGCCAGCGCCAGCGTGTGGCGATGGCGAGAGCAATTGTGCGTAACCCGCGCCTGTTCCTGATGGATGAACCGCTCTCCAACCTGGATGCGCGTCTTCGTACCGAGGTGCGCGACAGCATCATGGCGCTGCACCATCAGCTCAAAACCACCACCATTTACGTCACCCACGATCAGACGGAGGCCATGTCGATGGCGGACCGTATAGTGGTGATGAACGGGGGCGTGGTGCAGCAGGTGGGCAAGCCGGAGCTCCTTTATGCCCGGCCAGCCAACCTGTTTGTCGCCGGTTTTATTGGCTCTCCGGCCATGAATTTGGTTTCTCTGCCTTGTGAAAATGGGCGCGTTTTGCCCGCCGGGCTGAATCTGCCTCTGCCGCCGGCCGCGGAGAAAGAGCAAAGCGTCTGGGTCGGGATACGTCCGGAACACCTCACCGACAGGCCAGAGAACGGGCACCTGACGCTTTCGGCGACGGTGCTGCAACGAGAACTGATGGGCGCAGATTATCTGCTCCATGTCAGCACCCCCCTGGGAACGTTACGCTACACCCGCCGCCACCGCGGTGAGGTACCAGAAAAAGGCGATACGCTTACCCTCGGTTTTTCCTCATCGGATATACATCTTTTCCACACAGATCTTCACCACAACTTACACCAGGAGATTGACCATGTTTAACCCCCTGATGCATAAATGGCGGGCGCTTGCCGTTTGCTGTTCGCTGGCCGTGAGCGGCGCAGCGCTGGCAAAAGAGAAAATTGATTTTATGTTCCCCGCGCCGGTCGACGGCAAGCTGACGATGGAAATGACCCGCGTCATCAAGGCGTTTAACGATTCTCAGCAGGACGTAGAAGTTCGCGGTATTTTTACCGGCGGCTACGACACCACCAAAATTAAAGCGGAATCCGCGCAGAAAGCCGGGCAGCCACCTGCGCTGGTCATTATGTCGGCCAACTTCACCACCGACCTTGCGCTAAAAGACGAAATTCTGCCGATGGATGAGCTGTTTAAATACGGCAACCGCAAGGCCAGCGATGTCCTGATGAACGATTATTGGCCGGCAATGCACAAGAATGCCCAGGTGATGGGCGTGACTTACGCGATTCCGTTCCATAACTCCACGCCAATTCTGTACTACAACAAAACGATGTTCGACCAGGCGGGCATCAAGCAGCCGCCGCAGACCTGGGCCGAAATGCTGGCCGATGCGAAGAAGCTGACCGACGCCAGCAAAGGGCAGTGGGGTATCATGCTGCCGTCCACCAACGACGATTACGGCGGCTGGATCTTCTCCTCGCTGGTTCGCGCCAACGGCGGCAACTACTTTAACGAAAACTATCCGGGCGAAGTGTATTACGACTCGCCGACCACCATCGGCGCGCTGCGCTTCTGGCAGAACATGGTTTACCGCGACAAAGTGATGCCGTCGGGCGTGCTCAATTCCAAGCAGATCAGCGCCGCCTTCTTCAGCGGCAAACTGGGCATGGCGATGCTGAGCACCGGTGCGCTGGGCTTTATGCGCGAAAACAGCAAAGATTTTGATATGGAAGTGGCGATGATGCCGGCCAATGAGCAGCGGGCGGTGCCTATCGGTGGGGCGAGTCTGGTGAGCTTCAAAGGCATCTCCGATGCGCAGAAAAAGGCGGCTTATCAGTTCCTGACCTATCTGACTAGTCCGCAGGTTAACGGCGCCTGGAGTCGTTTCACCGGCTATTTCTCCCCGCTGAAGGCCTCCTACGACACGCCGGAAATGAAGGAATACCTGCAGAAAGATCCGCGGGCGCAAATCGCGCTCGATCAGCTGCAATATGCCCATCCCTGGTATTCAACTTATGAAACGGTGGCCGTTCGTCAGGCGATGGAAAACCAGCTGGCGGCGGTGGTGAACGATCAAAAGGTGACGCCGGAAGCCGCCGCGAAATCCGCTCAGCAAACGGCGGACAGCCTGATGAAACCTTACGTTGAGAAAACTGCGCTGGCCGATGTGAAGTAAAACCCCCGCGTTTAGCTCCTGACGGGCGACTTTGTCGCCCGTTTTTTCATGTTAAAAAATCACTTTCTGACTATAACAGTTGTACAAAACAGCGTATTTTTAGCGTTGTGATATAGACAGGGAGCAGCGCATGAAAAAGTACCAGCAGCTGGCACAGCAGATCCTCGACCAGATTGCCCTTGGCGTCTGGCAGCCGGGGGATCGTTTACCGTCGCTGCGCGAGCAGGTTGGCCACAGCGGGATGAGTTTTATGACCGTCGGGCACGCCTATCAGATGCTTGAAAGCCAGGGGGCGATTGTGGCCAGGCCGCAGTCCGGCTACTACGTTGCACCCCGGCCGGTGGCACGCACTGCGCCACCGGCGGTGCAGGTCACCCGCGCGGAAACCGTCGATATCAATACTTATATTTTCGATGTGCTGCAGGCGAGCACGGATGCCTCCGTGGTGCCGTTTGGCTCTGCGTTTCCCGACCCACGCCTGTTTCCGCTCCAGGCTCTCCACCGTTCGATGGCGGCGGTCAGCAAAACGGCCACCGCCATCAGCGTGATTGAAAGCCTCCCGCCGGGTAACGAAGCCCTGCGCCACGCCATTGCCCAGCGCTACGCCCAGCAGGGGATGCACGTTTCACCGGACGAAATTGTGATCACCGCCGGTGCGCTGGAGGCGCTCAATCTCAGTCTGCAGGCGGTCACCGAACCGGGTGACTGGGTAATCGTTGAAAACCCGTGTTTCTACGGCGCGCTGCAGGCGCTGGAGCGTTTGAGGCTTAAAGCGTTATCGGTCGCAACTGACCCGGTCAGCGGGATCGATCTCGACGCGCTGGCGCAGGCTTTGGCGGAATACCCGGTTAAAGCCTGCTGGTTAATGACCAACAGTCAGAACCCGCTGGGCGTGACGCTGCCACCGGAGAAAAAAGCGCAGCTGGTGCAGCTGTTGCAGGCGCATGACGTCACGCTGATTGAGGATGATGTTTACAGCGAGCTGTATTACGGCCGGGAAAGGCCGCTGCCCGCCCGGGCGTACGACACCCACGACATGACCCTGCATTGCTCTTCGTTTTCAAAATGCCTGGTGGCGGGGTTTCGAATCGGCTGGGTGGCCGCCGGGAAACACGCCCGCCGCATCCAGCAATTGCAGTTGATGAGTACCTTGTCCACCAGTTCTCCAATGCAGCTGGCGCTGGTCGATTTTTTGGCTACCCGCCGCTACGACACACACCTGCGTCGCCTGCGCCGGCAGCTGGCAGAACGCAAACAGTTGGCCTGGCAAACGCTAAGCGAGCTTCTCCCCCCAGAGGTAAAAATCCACCGCAGCGAAAGCGGTTATTTCCTTTGGCTTGAGCTGCCAGCAGGGCTTGATGCCAGCCTGCTTAACGAGCGGGCGCTGGCGCATAAGATAAGCATCGCCCCGGGGAAAATGTTCACAACCGGCAGGGCCTGGGACAACTATTTCCGCTTTAACGCCTCATGGGCCTGGGGGGACAGAGAACGCCAGGCGGCTGTGACGTTGTCACGTTTAATCAAGGAATTGATCGAGGAGTCTCCCGATGTACCTCACTGAAAGACTGCTGCTCAGGCCGTGGCGCGACGAGGATTTGCTGCCGTTTGCCGCAATGAACGCCGACCCGGAAGTGATGCGCTATTTCTTACAGCCCCTGACGCCGCAGGAAAGCCAGAGTTACCTGGAGGCGTTTCGCCAGCGTATGGCGGAAAACGGGTTTGGTTTCTGGGCGGTAGAAGAACAGCAGAGCGGCGAGCTGGCAGGGTTTGTTGGCCTGAATCGGCCTGCCTACTCGCTGCCGTTTAGCCCCTGTGTAGAGATAGGCTGGCGGCTTCGAAAAGCATTCTGGGGCAAAGGCTATGCCCCAGAGGCCGCGAGGGAAGCGCTGCGCGTAGGTTTTGATGAGTATGACCTGGACAGCATCGTGGCTTTTACCGCGCTGCCAAACTTGCCGTCTCAGCGGGTGATGGAGAAATTAGGCATGCGCCAAAGCGGCGAGTTTGACCATCCGATGGTGCCGGATAATCACCCGCTACAGCGGCATGTCTGGTATCAGATTCACCGGCAAAACCTTTAAAAGCCGGCGAACCGGCTTATGTCACGGCTACTCTGTCGGCTGGAAAACGTAATGGTCGCCCTTCGCCACAATGTGGCCGACGCCCGGGAACGGGAAGTGTGGGGCAAAAATCAGTTCGCGATCGGCGGCCAGTTTGGCCAGTAGCGCTTTGCGGTTGGCTATTCCTTCCTGGCGGTCGTTGTCATAGGCAATCGCCCATTCGGGTTTCGTCAGCGACACAATTGCGCTGTGCGCCGAGTCGCCGATGTCTAAAAGTCGCTGCTTGCCGGAGACAATCTGGTAGCCAACGTGTCCCGGCGTATGGCCCGGCAGCGGTACAGATGTGATCCCCGGCAGCACCTGGTCGCCAGGCTTAAAGGTTTTGACCTGCGGCTGGATGGCCTCGGCCAGCGCCTTCATCTTCGGCAGCGTTTGCAGCCATGCCCAGTCCGGGGCGGAGATTTGCACCGTGGCGTTGGGGAACGCCTGTTTGCCGTCCGCCGTCAGCAGCCCGCCAACATGGTCACCGTGAACGTGGGTGATCAGCACATCGGTAATCTGTGCTGGCCTATAGCCCGCCTTTGCGAGGCTCTCAATCAGCTGGCCCTGAGCGTTGGGGCCAAGCCCGGTATCCAGCAGAATGACTTTGCTGCCATCTTTGACCAGCAGGGCATTGACGCTGAGTTTTATGTTATCCGTCGCGGCACCCGCGGCGGATAGCACTTCGGCTACCGCTTTCTCTCCCACGTCGACGCCAATCACTTTGCCATCGTTGGGCAGGGCGTTGTTTTTATCGTGCAGGGCGGTTAGCTCAAGCTTGCCGAGCGGAAAAGTTTTAAACGCCGCGCCCGCGTTATCCGCCAGCGCGAAGGCGGAGTAGCTGGCCGCAAACAGGACTGAAACGAGCAGTTTTTTGATCATTACTGTTCCCTTTATGCATCAGGTTAATTACCGGAAACCCATTGTTACTACTGACATGTCACAGCAACAGATTTTAAGTAAAGCATCTACGCTGATTAATGGTTAGCTGATCGGGCGGGTTTACATTTTGCATTGGGGTTAAAGATGAAGCGTAAAACAGTAAGTTACGGGCTGCCGGTGAGCCTGTTTTTGGCGGCGCTGAGCGGTAGCGCATGGGCGGAAAGCGGCCAAAATATGCCGGGTGAAAATTATCCGGTACTGACGAAAGATTATTTGCTGCAGTCCTTCGACAGCAGCGAAAAACCCAATGAGGTAAAAATAACCTCCGGGCTGCATAACCGCTATTTCTACAGCAACTGCGGCGGCTCAAAAAGCTGTGATTCAGCAATCCCGGCCGGGGCAATGATATTTAAAACGCCATCAGGCTTTGGCTCAACGGCGCACAGCGAATTTCCTCGCGTCGAGCTAAGAGCCACGCACAATTTTGTCAACGGCAGCGAGTTTGATAATGAGCAGCGCGGAGCGGTTTATATCGTCAAAAACCCGTCCACGCGCTCGATAATTTTTGCTCAAATTCACGGCGATAAGCCCGGCGGCTCAGAGATGCTAAAACTGCGCTGGGAAGATGGCGCGATAGTCGCGGGCACGAAACAAAACTACGGCGACCCGGAGAAACGCACCACGCTGCTTTCGGACGTCGGGCTGAACGAAAAAATTGATTACAGCATTAAAGCCAAAGGCACGGCGAGCGGTATGAAGGTGACGGTTGAAGCCAGCGCCGGAGGAAAAAAGGTGAGTCAAACCTTTGACTATCCGAAACAGGGCTGGGAGGGGATCCAGCTTTACTTCAAGGCGGGCAACTACAACCAGGACAAAAACAAGGATGGTTCAGAAGCGGTGGTGGCCTACAGTAAGCTTGAGGTGCGCTACAAGTAAGCCAGTTAAAACCGGCAGCCTTCGTTGCTGCCGGATGTCCAGACCCTATTTTTTCACCGCGATCAGTACGGAAGAGGCCTTCACCAGCGCGAGCAGGCGAGAACCAGCCTTAAGCGCCATTTCATCAGCGGCTTCGTTAGTCACCACGGCGGTTAATTCAAACCCCGCGTCGGTCTGAATATGTACGGTGGTGTTCACCGCGCCTTCCGCGATGGCTTTCACCACGCCGGGAAACTGGTTCCGGGCGGAGAAGTGATACCCGCAGTCTTCACTGGCCAGTACAACCCATGGGGCTTTGATTAAGGCAAGCGCAGCTTTGCCGTTGACCAGGCCTAACGCTTCCTTGCTGCTGCGGGTGACCACGGCGACCAGTTTTCCGCCCCCGTTAAGGGTTAATTCGATTTCGTCGTTAACGGCGCCGTCTGTGACGTGGCTGATAATGCCGGTTAACTGGTTTCGGGCTGAAATACTCATAGTGCCTCCTGGCGGTGAAGTGAGAAAAAGACTGCCTAAAGCATAGGGGCATACCGCCTTCTTTTCATATTAATTTTCAATAGATACCTCATTTGCTCTGCGGCCTGTTATACCAAAGGGGAGCGTCTGGACAGGCTTACTGCGCAGTGCATCACAACCTGGTGAAAATCACCGCCCGGTGCCGCTGCCGCCGTCAGGCCGGAACTATGCTTTTTACTCAGTCCTTTTAAGCCAGAACGCCTCTGGGAACTGATCATCAGAACGGGAAAGGAGATTGGGATGCAAAGCCAGTTATTGATTAACGGCCAGCTTGTGGATGGCCTTGGAGAAAAGCAGCCGGTCTACAACCCGGCCACGGGTCAGGTGCTGCTGGAGGTGGCCGAAGCCACTGTTGAGCAAGTCGAGGCTGCGGTTTTGGCGGCGGATAAAGCGTTTCCCACATGGGGGCAGACGACGCCGAAAGAACGTGCCGAACATCTTCTGGCGCTCGCTGACGCCATCGAGCGGCACGGGGAAGCCTTCGCCCGGCTTGAGTCGCAGAACTGCGGCAAACCTTTCCACTGCGTACTCAACGATGAGATCCCGGCGGTAGTCGATGTCTTTCGCTTTTTCGCCGGGGCGAGCCGCTGCCTGAGCGGCCTGGCCGCCGGAGAATATCTGAGTGGGCACACCTCGATGATCCGTCGCGATCCGGTCGGCGTGGTGGCCTCTATTGCCCCCTGGAACTATCCGCTGATGATGGCGGCCTGGAAACTGGCTCCGGCGCTGGCCGCCGGGAACTGCGTGGTGATCAAACCTTCCGAAATTACGCCGTTGACCGCTTTTAAGCTGGCCGAACTGGCGAAGGATATCTTCCCCGCAGGGGTGATTAACGTGCTGTTTGGGCGCGGGCAAACCGTCGGTGATGCGCTGACCGGGCATGAAAAAGTGCGCATGGTGTCGCTCACCGGCTCCATTGCCACCGGGGAGCACATTATTAGCCATACTGCCCCGTCAATTAAGCGCACGCATATGGAGCTGGGCGGCAAAGCGCCGGTTATCGTGTTCGACGATGCGGATTTAGAGGCGGTAGTCGACGGCGTGCGAACCTTTGGCTATTACAACGCCGGGCAGGACTGCACCGCGGCGTGCCGGATTTACGCCCAAAGCGGAATTTACGACAGGCTGGTTGAGCAGCTTGGGAAAGCCGTGGCCAGCCTCAAATATGGGCCGCCCGAGGATGAAAGCACCGAGCTGGGGCCGCTGAGTTCAAAGGCACACCTTGAGCGAGTCAGCAACGCCGTGGAGGAAGCCAAAGCCCTGCCGCATATCAAAGTGATTACCGGCGGGAGTAAAGTGGCAGGGGCTGGCTATTACTACCAGCCAACGCTGCTGGCCGGGGCAAAGCAGGCCGATGCCATTGTGCAAAAAGAAGTGTTCGGCCCGGTTGTCAGCGTCACAAAATTTGACGATGAGCAGCAGGTGCTTGAGTGGGCCAATGACTCCAGCTACGGCCTTGCATCCTCTGTGTGGACGCAGGATGTGGGCCGGGCGCATCGCCTGAGCGCGAGGCTGCAGTACGGCTGTGCCTGGGTGAACACGCACTTTATGCTGGTCAGCGAGATGCCGCACGGTGGGCAAAAGCTCTCAGGCTACGGAAAAGATATGTCGCTGTACGGGCTGGAGGATTACACCGTTATTCGGCATGTGATGATCAAGCACTGAGGAAGGTTTAATCTGCTGTAAAACAAGATTATTGTTTTACAGCCAATTTCTTGTAGGGCAGTGAAGTCAAAATGACTATTGACGTTGGGAATCCGATCTCCATTTTGATCTGCCATCCATTCACCGTACACATTGAAAATCATCTGTGCATTTGTAAGTCCCATTCGACTGGCAATAAAGCTCGGATTAGCTCCAGCGCTTAACGTCCAGCATGCAAATGTATGGCGCGACTCATAAGCGTTCCGGTGACGAATTTCAGCTCTCTTCAATAGGTGGTTCCATGATGCTGCGATTGAGCCAAGAATGTAGCAGATCGCGTGTGATGTTCACCTTCTCTCTTCATGCCTCAGTCTGGCCGCGGCGAATTGTCGGAAGCTGATGAATAAAAGCCCCGAAACTACGGGAAAGAATATTTGAAATAATTAGTGGGTTAAATCCAGTATCTGCCGATATGTTAAGAGAGATTTTTTAGAGAAGAACATAGATGAAAATAAAGCATTTACTGGTGTTTGTGCTCTTAGCTTTGGCCCAATGCACTCATGCTCAAGAACAATACAATTTTGAAGATGTAAAACCTGCAGTGATTGAATTCTTTAAGCGCGGTGCAGGTAACCCTGAAAGTTGCGAGGTGCTCAAAGAGCTGCTTGCAAAAAATCCAAAGAATGAACAAACAAGGAAAATGATGATTGGTATCTGTGACAGTGATTTAGATACCACCAGGACAGTTTCTTTTACGGAAATGTCAGTTCATCATTTTGAAGAGCATCCATAAGTATGCGGTATCCTGTCTGGTCAGACTCAGCTAGGACGAAAAATAGGTGCACGTTTTATTGCTGCCGAACCGTATCATTTGGTTCTTGGCTTCAAGTATTCACGACGTCCGATAGCTTACACGACGGGAGATGTTTTTTTGGTCGATGAATATCGTTCTCAGGTGAAAAACTTCAATGAACTTTATGCAAAAGCATGTAACTGAATTAAAGCCCTCTCTGCTTATTCTTCAGTTCGATAGCCCTGGCAAAACGACGCGATGGTGGCATGCTGCTGAACACGGAGAGCTGAAAACAACTGATTGGGTAAGGGCTTTCTACTCTAGTGATGGCAACAAATATCACTGCTATTGCAGCCAAATTCCGGTGCTGCTCTAAAGCGCACTCTGCAAACCCACCAACTCGATGGTTTTTTGCTTTTTGAAAGCAGGGCGGAAATGACGAAATACCATGAAGGGTTGGGATATGACAACGTGGGGGTTGGGCGCATTAATTGCAGGATTTATATGGTCTCTGGTGGCTTACAATATGTCCACTTGTGCGATGATTGAACAGCGATGCGTAGAAAATATCTTTCTGATCGCCGCAAGAGAAAGTCACCTGCGTTATGGTTACCTCTTAATGCTTCCTGGGATTGTATTTACAGCGTTAGGAATAATCAGAAGCGTCTATAAAAGAAGAACCACCAAGTTAGCATAACCCACCGCTTGGTGGGTTTTTGCTTTTTGTGTCACTGTAACTTACTGTAATTACTCTGAAGAAAGCCCTACCTCCCGTCGATATCATCTTTGCCATGAGTCGTATGCGAGGTAACAACATGATTACGCGAGAGCGGTTGTGCGGCAAAGGCATTGATGCCAGGAAAGGCACTATCGAATTTGCTGTGGAGCAGTACAAAACATTAGCGTAAAACAACTCAAAACCAGTGAAGGTGTCGATTCGTCATGCTCTAAAGTATTGCTTTAACCTGCTTTTAGCTTGCTTCATCTCACATCATAAAAAATAACCCGTGCATGATGATAAATACCGAGCTGGCGGTTTTGGCTTCTTTTGCCAGGCTTACAGGGACCAGTAAACAGGAGAAAAGACCATGGGATTATTTGATTTTGTCAAAGACGCAGGTGCGAAACTGTGGGATTCGCTGAAAGGGAATGAAGGCGAGCAGGGCAGCAAGCTTGAGGAGCATTTGAAAAACAGCGGCATTCCCGGTGCCGATAAAGTAAATGTCACCGTAGAAAACGGCAAAGCGGTTATCACCGGGGGAGATGGGTTGACCCAGGCGCTGAAAGAAAAAATTCAGGTCGCGGTGGGTAACGTGGCCGGGATCAGCAGCGTTGAAAATAATATTCAGGTAACGGATGCGGCGCAGGAGGCGACTTATTACACGGTGAAATCCGGCGACACGCTGAGCGCCATCTCTAAACATGTCTACGGGGATGCCAACAAGTACAACACCATCTTTGAAGCGAATAAACCGATGCTCAGCCATCCGGACAAAATTTACCCCGGACAGGTGCTGATCATTCCTAAGCTGTAAGTGCCCTGAAAACCCACTTCGGTGGGTTTTGTCAGGCAGATCGCGTAGAGTGTCGCGTTAAACCCCAGGATTAATCTTTTTATTTTCTGCTGCTTGCCGGCACATTGTTGTGCCTGCTTTCAAGGATGATGTATGACGTTAACAAGAACCACATTGTTGGTAATGCCACTCCTTTTCTGTTCCTTCTCTTATGCCCAGCCGACAAGAAATCCGGTGATAGCCAACCTGGCGACGATGTTTGATTTCAATGCGCCGGCGGGAAATGTGCGCGAAATGCATACCGTAATGAAGCACCCGTCAGGGGAAATAAATTATGAGAACCGGCTGAAGGTAGATAGCGCCGGGTGCGTGACCAGCCTCGATATCAGGGACTCGGCGCAAAAAATGGTGCTGCAGCTTCACCGCGAAGGTAACGCGCTGACAGGGACTCAAAACGGTAAACCCTTATCCCTCAAGCTTGATGAAAAGTGCCTGGTGAAAAAGAGAAAAGATGAGCTGGGAGAAGTGAAGTATGCCTACTGGCCGAACGGACTGCTGAAGGATATTTTTTTCATGCCGGGCGGCCAGCGTATCGCTCACCACGAGTACGATGCCAACGGGCTTCCCCGTCAGGTTGACTTTTACATGAGTGACAAAGTGGCCTCGCAAACTAAAGTGAGCTACGAGGATCCGGCGCACCGTCCGTTCGACTACAAGCTGGTGACTGAAACAATGAGAACGCCGTTTCTGACGGCGGAAAGCCACTGCCGCTATGACGAGCAGTTATCGCCTATTGCCTGCGACATAACGCTGGTGACCGGTATCGGAAAAACGCAGCAAACCCAGCGCCAGCAGGTGACGACGGAAGTCAGTTATTACTGAGTAAATAAAGTTTCTAAACTTGATCTGCGTCATAAAAAAGAGCATATTCTGCAAAATTTTTTAACAAGTAGTAATGTCTTGTATGACGCTTTATCAACACATGCTGGTTTTTTACGCCGTAATGGCGTTGATCTGCGCCGGGATCACCTGGCTGCTCGCCAAAGACTCCAAACGTATTAAGCTGCTTTGTTCGGTGCTGATTGGCGCCACCTGGCCGATGAGTTTCCCGGTCGCGCTGTTGTTCTCGCTGTTCTAATCGATTCCGCGCTAGCAGCCCGCCGCGATGAAGTCGCCGTTGGCGCTAACGGGAATAGTAGTGGTAAACAGCACCACGGCAAAAAGTACGATCAGCAAGCCGCCAATCACTTTCAGCCCGGTGGTTATCAGGCGAACCTGAGCCGGCGTTCGCGAAAGCCAGAGTTTGCCCACCGAGTCGCGGGTACGGGTGACCAGCACCGACAGCCCAAGGATCGACAGGGCGGTGCCGAGCGCCATGGTCATTACGGCGGCAATGCCCCAGCTAATAAACCCCAACGCATTCGAAAACACCAAAATCATGATGGCCCCGCTACAGGGGCGTGCGCCAATTGCCAGAATGACACCCAGGTGCGTGAGCCAGTTACCGTTCCGGGCATCGTAGCCGACGCCGTGGTTATGCCCACAGCCACAATGTGCATCCTGTGAATGATGGTCCACTGTTTTGGCATTACCGCTTAGCGGCGTGAAGGAATGCATCCGCAGCGGGGCCTGCTGTCGCAGCGCCTTCAGCACAATAAAAACCCCGAATCCGCCAATCAACACTGCGCTTATCTTTTCCACATACCAGCGGCTTTCGCTGAGATCGCCGCTGGACAAATTAAGCGCAATCGCCAGTACAAACACAAAAATGATGGCGCTCACGCCCTGCATCAGGCTGCCGAGAAACGGCACCATTCGCCCGGCGAGAGGCGTTTCCTGATTGGTGCTAAGCCAGGTTGTGACAATAAATTTGCCGTGCCCGGGGCCAATGGCGTGCAGCACGCCGTAAAAAAAGCTGCCAATCAGCAGCCAAACGCCGCCGCTGTACTGGTGATTATTGATTTGCAGTAAATAGAAGACCAGATAGCGGTGCAGACTTATCTGCACACTCAGGCACCACTGAATAAAAGCGCTCCAGTGATGGCTGATAAACACCAGCGCCAGTACGCTTAACAACAGGGCCAGCAGGCCGGCGGGCAGCGCCCAGCGGCGGGGAAGAATTTGGGTCGTCATGGCGCCAGTCACATCAGGTTTGTATGACTGAAGTATAAATAACGCCGGAGAGTAAGACCAAATGAATAAGCTATCAGCAAATCATCTTGTCGCATCGGGGCAGATATTATAGTCTCAAAAATCACGATGTTAGCGCTCATCTGGAACCCGTATGGCCGATCAAAACCCGCTGTTAACCGTAAATTCACTCTGCATCAATACGCTGGAAGGCAAACCCCTGGTGAAGGATGCGTCATTCAGCGTTTCACGCCGGGAGATTGTTGCCCTGGTCGGTGAATCTGGCTCAGGGAAAACCCTAACCTCGCTGGCGGTCATGGGGCTACTTCCGGCCGGCGTCCGGCAAACGGGCGGCGACGTGACGTTTAACGGGCAGGTTGTCTCGGCGGTTGGGCAAACCTATCCGCGCGAGCTTCGCGGGCAGCAAATTGCCACAATTTTTCAGGAACCGATGAGCAGCATGAACCCGGTGCTGAAAGTGGGGGAGCAAATCGCGGAAGTGTTGGTGCGCCACCATAAACTCAGCTGGAGGCAGGCACACCGTGAGGCGGTCGCTCTGCTGGACAGGGTGGGCATTGTTAATCCCGAACAGCGTGCGAGGCAGTACATTCACCAGCTTTCCGGCGGGATGCGCCAGCGCGTGATGATTGCCAGCGCCATTAGCTGCAAGCCCGCGCTGCTGATTGCCGACGAGCCAACCACCGCGCTGGACGTCACCATTCAGGCACAAATTCTGGCCCTGCTCCAGGAGCTGCAGCAGGAAATGGCGATGGGCATTTTGTTTATCACCCATGATTTGAGCGTGGTGGCACGCTACGCGGACCGTGCCTGCGTGCTGTATCAGGGCAACATTGTTGAGCAGGGGGAGGTGCCCACGCTGCTCACCGCGCCACAGGCTGACTATACCCGCCGACTGATTGCCGCTTCTCAGCCAGAGCCTCAGGCCGCCAGACGCAAAGACGTCACCCGTTCGCCGCTGGTGCAGCTGTCGCAGCTCACCAAAAGCTACCCGCAGGCGCATGCGCTGCCGTTTTTCCCTGCCGGTCGCCAGACCGTGCTGAAACCCACCAGCCTCGAAATCGAGCGGGGCGAAATTGTCGGGCTGATCGGTGAGTCAGGTTCGGGTAAAACGACGCTCGGCAGGGCTGCAATAGGCTTAATTCCGGCAGACAGCGGCACCATTATTTTTGACGGGCTGGACGTGCGCCGCGCCAGCCGAGAGCAACAGCAGGGGATGCGCCGCCGGGCTCAGATTATTTTCCAGGATCCCTACGCGAGCCTCGATCCCAAAATGTCGGTGGGAGAGCAGATAGCTGAACCGCTGCGCGTGCATAAATTAAGGCCAGCGGGGGAAGTTCAAGGTCGCGTTCGCGAATTGCTGGCGCTCGTCGGGCTGGATACCGCTGCGGCAGGCCGTCTGCCGTCGGCTTTTTCCGGCGGGCAGCGCCAGCGTATTGCCATTGCCCGCGCGCTGGCGCTTGAACCCGAGCTGCTGGTAGCCGACGAAGCGGTTTCGGCGCTGGATCTCTCCGTGCGAGGCCAGATCCTCGCATTACTCGCCGATCTGCGTGACCGTTTGGGGCTAACCGTGCTGTTTATCAGCCACGATCTTGGCGCCGTGCGCCAGGCGTGTGACAGAGTTGTGGTGCTGTATCGCGGTGAAATCGTGGAAACCGGCGCCACAAAGCAGGTACTCGACCGGCCACAGCATGAATACACGAAGCAGCTGATCGCCGCCGCGCCGGATATTCAGCAGGCGCTGAAGCTGCGTAATGCAGTGTGATTATTTGCCGCAGAGCAGCGGTAATTCCGGGTGGCTGGCCCATTCGTGCCAGGAGCCGACATAAACGGCCACATCCTGGTAACCTGCCAGTTTTAGCGCCACCAGAACCGTGGCGGCGCGAGCGCCCCTGTGGCACCAGATGATAACTCTTTTTGACGGCGTAAATCCGGCTTCAGCGGCAAGGCTCGCCAGTGCTTCGGCGGATTTGAACCGACCATGCTCGACCACATCTTCCCAGAACATCAGCGTTGATCCTGGAATGCGTCCCGCTCGCGCACAGCACTCGTGTACAAAACTGCCGTCATATTCCGCCGGCCTGCGGGCATCCAGCCGCAGAGTTGTGCCCGGATCGGCATCGATCGTTTCGGCGCGGGTGGCGGCCAGCTGAGGCAGGGCTGGCTGGCGTTCAGGTGCGCCAGCCTCAGAAACAATCGCCGCCAGGCCTTGGCCGGGCGCTAGTTTGCCCCCGATTGCGACCCAGGCCTCCAGGCCGCCGTCCAGGATCAATCCTTCTTTGCCCAGCGCAAACCACAAAAACCACAGGCCACGCGGAGAACGCATGCCCAGGGTTTGCTCGAAGAACACCGGCGTGGCCCCGTTTGCGATTTGGAGCTGTTGCCAGGCATGAACAAAGGCCCCGGCCATCGCGGCGTAACCTTTCGGGGTAGAGTCCGCGACAAAATAGTCGTAGACGTTCAGACTGACCGCGCCGGGTAGGGAGGCCGACTCCCAGGCTTCTTGCTCCCGGACATCTATCAGCGCAAATGCCTCGCCGCCCGCGAGACGCTTTTTCAGCTCGTTGGCGTTAATCAGCATCGGCAGCCTCCCAGCCAAAGGGCAGGTTGCTGCCTTTGCCCTGTTCGGCGGCAGCACGCAGCACGCGAGCGGCAAGGGCGATATCAAACACGTTGAGGCCGAAAGAGGAAAAATAAACTTTGTCCGTTTCGGCAGGACGCCAGCCATCCACCAGCAAGTTTGTTACATCCGCCGCCACGTTTTGCTCATCAAAAAGCCCGGCGCGGTACATCTGGAACAGGCTTTTGGCGCTGGTCAGCTTGAAGTCTCCCCAGCTGTCGACCACCACTTTGTCGGCGGCGGCAATTGTCTCAAAGGCCACTTCGTGGTAGCCAATTTGCAGCACCATCGTTCCGGCACGCCAGATGCCCGGCCGCAAAAACGGCTCGCTGGCGCTGGTACAGGTAATGAGCGCATCCCAGTGCTGGCGAAGCGCATCGCTTAATGTTTCAAACTGGGTCACGGGCCAGGGGAGTTCGTCGGCATGGCTGAGCATATCGGCGACGGGTTCCGGCGTTTTATTCCAGCAATAGACCATCTCCAGATCGGGAAAATGCGCGGCGAGCATCTCGAGATGAGCCCGGGCCTGCACGCCAGCGCCAAGTAATAAAATACGTGCAGGGCGGCGAGGTGCCGCCAGTTTTAAGGCGAGGGCCGACACGGCGGCCGTTCGAGTCGCGGTCAGGCTGCCGCTTTCCACAAGGCCAATGGGTAAGCCGTTGTCCGCGCGATTGAGCAAGGTAGTGGCCATAGCCTGCGGATAGCCGTCGTTTGCGCGAGGCCGGTGCGCCGTCCACTTTACGCCTGTGGCATTGAACCGCCCGCCAACCCTTGCCGGCAGGGCATAGACTTTTCCCAGCGGCGTGTCGAGGTTGACGTGGGTTTCGGCAGGCATCACCGCCTCGCCGCGCCTGAGCAACCGCACGGTGTCCTCAATGTCCTGCAACGCCTGTACCGGGTCATTGCCTCCCAGACAGGCAACCTGCTGACGGTTCAATATCTGCATGATCAGTGCTCCAGGATTTTTTGGGCGAACGGATAAAGCGCCGGAGAGCCCCCGCAGTGCATGAAAATAACGCTGCTGTCGGCGGCAATGCGGCCTGCTTTGGCGAGGGTGATTAAACCGTGCATCGCTTTACCAGTGTAAACCGGATCCAGCAGCACGCCTTCCTGCTGGGCGACCTGATAAATTGCCTCAATGCCGCCTTCAGAAGGCACTCCGTAGGCGCTGCCGACAAAGCCGTCTTCAATCAGGATATCCTGCGGTTCCCAGCTTTGATCCCAGTCAAGCAGGCGAGCACAATCGTCGGCCATGGCGGAAATTCGGGTCTGGAACCAGTCGGCTTTGGCGCTGACGCTGACGCCAATAATTTGCGTTTTCGGCCAGTAGCGGCGGGCGCCGACATACAGTCCGGCCAGCGTTCCGCCGGAGCCTGTTGGGGCGATAATAACGTCCGGGGCAGGCTCGCCTGCGGCGCGAAGCTGGGCATCCATCTCTTCAACGGCGCGAACGTAGCCCAGCGCGCCCAGGGCCGTGGCGCCCCCGAGCGGAATGATCATCGGCTTTTCTCCGCGCGCGGCTGCGGCATCGGCATGGGCTTGCATCGCGCCTTCGATTTGGGTGAAGTAGCCTTCCGGATCGAGGAACTGCAGCTCTGCCCCAAACAGTTTGTCCAGCAGGAGGTTGCCCTGATAAGTCTGTGGCTCATCGCCGCGTAGAACCAGCACCGGCTTCATGCCAAATTTACGGGCTGCCGCAGCGACCATTCGCGCATGGTTAGACTGGTGGCCGCCGGTGGTGATCACCACTTTTACCCCTTCGCGGCAGGCTTCGGCCATCAGGTATTCCAGTTTGCGGACTTTGTTCCCGCCGCCGCCAAACCCGCTGTAGTCGTCACGCTTAATTTTTACTCTTAGGCCCAGCGTTTCGCTCAGGCGCGGCAAAGCTTCAAGCGGCGTGGGGAAGAACCCTAGCGTAATACGTTCAAAATCATTCACGTTTTTCATGCATTATCCTGTCTGGTTCCCGGGGGGCTGGCTGTGATTAAAAGGCGAGTAGCCAGTCATTAATCGATTGTTGGTAACGCTGTAAGCCCCTGAGCGTGACGAATTCGTTCACGCCGTGGGCGTTGCCGCCGTAGCCCAGGCCACCTATCAGGAAGGCCGGGGCTACAGGGGCGAAGGCGTAGGCCGGCGCGCAGCCGGGCGCCCAGGGCCAGATTTGTGGTTTTGCCTGCTGCTGGTGATAGCTCGCCATCAGCTCAAGCACGCCGGCGTCATCAATGCTGAAACGGTAGCCGGGATAGCTGTCCCCTGGCTCCAGCACCGCCCCGGCGAGCGCCGGGCTGGCAAGCTGTTCTTTTATGCGCCGCATCAGGCGTTCGCCATCCACCACAGGCGGAGTTCTTAGCACCAAATCGGCGAAGGCTTCCGGGGGGATAACGCCCTGAGCGCCGCGGGGCAGGCTGGCTATCTCAGAAACGCTCAGCACCGCGCTGCCCAGCAGGTAAGCCAGATTGCTGAAGCTGTCGCCGCTGATAGCGTATTTTTCGCTGCGGCGGAAGGTCAGCTCGTCCGCCAGATTAAATTCCAGCGCGAGATTATCCAGAATTGAACTGGCTTCTTCATCCAGTTCGCCCGTTTCGAGTACGCCATTGGCGTGAGGTGGGGCAAGAGTGCTTAATGCCTGCACCAGCCGCCAGACAGGGTTATCAATCCATGCGGCGTTGCTGGCGTGAATTGCCGCTTTCGGGCCTCCCCAACTGCCGCCTTTCACCACCAGGCGGCCGCCGCTGCGGCCGGTGAAACCCAGGTAAATTCGCGGCGCACCGCCGCCGTATTCGCACAGGGAAGGAAAGAGTACCGCCTCGGCGGGAGAAACCGGGCACGGCCGCCGGGCGAGATAGCGGCGTAGGTTTCCGCTGCCAATCTCTTCTTCGCCTTCAAGCAGGATCTCAATGTTGGTGTGCAGGCGGCCAGAGTGATAGAGGTCGCGCACCACCATCAGCATGCCCGCCAGCGGACCTTTGTTGTTTTCCGCGCCGCGAGAGATAAAAACATCGCCTTTATCCGACCAGTGTCTGAGGCCGCCTGTGAACGGGTCGACCTCCCAGCCGTCTTCTTCGGCGGGCATCACGTCGTACATGTTGTACAGCACAAGGGTACGCGGCGAGCCGATATCAATCCGCACATGCACCAGCGGGGGGGCGCTGTCCTGAAGCTGCTGGCTTACCGGATACAGTACTTCGGCGTCGGTTTCTTCAATCAGCCAATGCTCAAGCCACTGCGCCAGGTAGCGCTGCTGGTCGATGTTGCCCGCCACGCTGCGAAAAGGCGTCAACTGGTGCAGGAGATCCAACGTTGCATCGAGAGACTTCATAGCCGGATCCTCGGGTTCAGTACCACGTACAGCAAATCAATGACTAAATTCACCACCACAAACACCAGCGCGGCCAGCAGGACAATCGCCTGCACCAGCGGGAAGTCACGGTTCTGGATGGCCTGCACCGCAAGGCGACCAATGCCGGGCCAGGCAAAAATAATTTCGGTCACCAGGGCGCCGCCCAGCAGGGACGCGAAATACATCCCCTGAACGGTGACCACCGGGATCAGCGCATTGCGCAGGCCGTGGCGAATCAGGATCCGCCATGAGCTCAGCCCCTTGGCCTGTGCCGTGCGGATGTAATCCTGAGCCAGCACATCAATCAGGCTGGCACGCACCAGGCGAGCAATCGCGCTCATGTAATAGGCACCAAGACTGATGGCCGGCATGATCAGATGGCTGAAGGTGCCGTAACCGCTGGAAGGCAGCCAGCGAAGATGCAGGCTGAACCAGATAATCATCAGTAAACCCAGCCAGAATACCGGCACGGCCTGGCCGCTGAAGGCAAAGAGGCGGGAGAGTAAATCCCAAATGCTGTTGCGCCAGACCGCGCTCACGAGGCCGAGCAGCAGGCCAACCACGGTGCTCCATGCCAGGGCGGAAACGGCCAGCAGGAGCGTGGCAGGCACGCGCTGAGCGATAAGTTCTGTCACCGGCTGCTCATAACGCAGCGACAGGCCAAGATCGCCGTGCAGCAGCCCATGAAGATAATGGCCGTATTGCCAAAGTAGCGGGCGGTCAAAGCCCATCGCGTGGCGGAAGTTGTCTATTTCTTGCTGGGAAGAACCTGGCGGCATCATCACTGCGGCAGGGTCGCCGGTCAGGTGCAGGCTGTAAAAAATCAGCAGCGAGACGCCAAACATCACCAGCACGGCCTGAGCGAAGCGGGAAAGAATGTAGCGCAGCATCAGTCAAGCCTCGTGTGGGTTTTGCGCAGCAGGCTGTCACCGAGCAGATTACAGCCGATCACCAGGGCCGCAATAATCAGCCCCGGCCATAGCACTAACCATTCCGCCAGCAGCATGTATGAACGTCCTTCCCCAATCAGGTTGCCGAGGGTCGGTGTTGGCGGCTGGATCCCCATCCCGAGAAAGCCGATGGAGGCTTCAAGCACAATCAGTCTTGGAATATCCAGCGTCAGCAGTACAACCAGCGGCGTGGCAAGATTCGGCAAAATATGTCGCAGTAAAATACGCGGCGTGGAAAAGCCCATGGCGCGAACGGCTTCGATGTATTCCAGTTCACGGAGTTCAAGCGTTTTGGCACGCGCCACGCGGGCGTAGATGGCCCAGCTTGTCACGCCCATAATTAAAATGATGTTTTCCAGCGAGGTGCCGAACAGCGCCATCACCAGTAAAATCAGCAGAATAAATGGCACCGCCAGTTGGATATCCATCAGACGCATGATAACGGCATCCAGCCAGCCGCCAATGTAGCCTGCCAGCATACCCAACAGGGTGCCGATAACGGCGGCAATTGCCGCCGCCAATAACACCACCATCAAGGAAAGGCGGGTTCCCGCCAGGATCCTTGACAGCAAATCGCGCCCGAGCTGATCGGTACCCAGCCAGTGCATGCCGCTTGCCGTTTCGCTGCCTGGCGGCAGGAAGGTATCCGCCAGGTTGTTGGTTAACGGGTCAGGCAAGGGCAGCCACGGGGCCACCAGTGCCAGCAGAATCACTATGCCAAGCAATAAGCCCCCCAGCGCACCGTCCCCAGAGAAAAGGCGACGGGGGCGACGGGTCAGGGCGCGTCCGGGATAAATCATTTCAGCCTCAAATCATACAGCGGGATACGCGCGTCAGCGCGGCCGGTAAAGGTCAGATTATCGCTGTTGGCATACAGAGAATCCTCACGGTAAAGCGGGATAAGCGGTTGCTCTTTGGCGACAACTTTCTGGATATCCTGCAGGATAACTTCGCGCTTCTTCGCATCTACCGTTGAACGGCTGGCGTTCAGCAGTTTATCCAGCTCAGGGTTGCTGACCGTGGAGTACGGTTCGCCGGAGTGCAGGATAGGGTACAGCGCAGCATCGGCATCCAGCGTTTGGGTTGAGCCCCATGCCAGCATGTACATCTCTGCCTGCTTACCGGAAGCCACCTGTTGCGTATAAACGGACCACTCAGGCACTTCGAGCTGCGCTTTCACGCCGATGGCGGCCAGATCCTGGACAATCGCCTGAGCCACTTCGGCGCTGGCGATGTAGCGACGCGGTGCCTGGAATTTCAGCGTGAAGCCGTCCGGGTAACCTGCTTCCTTAAGCAACGCTTTAGCTTTGGCGACATCCTGCTCAGGGGCCGGGACATTGAGGTAGCCAAAGTCTTTCGCGCCAGCCATGGTGCCGGTTGGCGTACCAAAACCATGCAGCAACTGGGTGGTATAGGCTTGACGATTCAGCGCCAGCGACAGCGCCTGGCGAACGCGCGCATCACTTAAAGGTTTCTCACCATTTTTCAGGCCGAGATAAATCGTCAGTCCGCCGCCTTTCACCTGTTCAAGGTGTATGCCAGGCTTGTTCTTAAGCGTTGCAACGAGGTCGGCAGGCACGCTGTCAACAAGCTGTACTTCGCCTGTTAACAAGGCTGTAATCCGCGCAGTTGCTTCCGGGATTGGGCGCCAGGTAACCTGGTCAATTGTTGGTTTTCCACGCCAATAATGTGGGTTAGCCTGCATAACGACGCGTTCATCTGGTATAAATTCTTTTAATGTATATGCTCCACTACCAATAGGTTTTCGTGCAAATTCCGCAGCACCGACTTTACTTACATAAGCAGGCGGCACGATATAGGTTGGATAGCGGCTCATACGGGTTGGCAGAAGCGGGTCCGGGCCATCAGTGTGAATGCGAACCTGATAGTCACCGGTAACCTCTACTGACTTAATTGTGCGGATGTAAGAAATGGTCGGGGCGTGGTTGGCCGGGTCAAGAATACGGTCAATGGAGAATTTCACTGCCGCCGCGTTAACCGGTTCACCGTTAGTAAAAGTGACGCCAGGACGCAGGTCGAATTGCCAGGTCGTGTCATCCAGCGCTTTCCAGGATGTCGCGAGCCCGGGCTGAAGCTGCATGTTTTTATCACGCAGGACCAGCGTATCGAAAATATTGTCCACCAAAGTGGCGGCTTCTTTAAGAAAACCTGGGTCCATCGCGGTGGCGGAAGCAGGTTGGGCTATAACTAATTCACTTGCGTAGCTAAAGGGGGTTACCAGGCTAATTAATACAGCCAGAGTTGCGAGTTTACGGCCAGATGCTTTCATTGTAGTCAATCCCTATACGTTACCGTCTAAATTATTGACGGATATCGAATGTTTCGTCAGGTTAATTCGCATGGTGGTGTAAATTTGTGGTAAGAGTACATGATATATCCTATATACTCCATTGATGACAAGCCAGTTATTAAACTGCAAATACAAAGTAGTTATTTTGCTATAGGAAATAAACATGCTTGACTTAGAAAAAGCGCAAAGAATGAGTTTAACCATGCAAGTTGAGGCAAGGTTAAAGAGCGCGTTGATCGTTGGAACCTTAAAACCCGGCGCAAGATTAGTGACCAAAGAGATAGCAGAGCAGCTTGGCACCAGCATTACGCCAGTGCGTGAAGCGCTTTTACGTCTTGTTTCTTCTGGCGCACTTGACGCTACGCCGGCGCAGGCCTTTTTGGTGCCTGAAATTTCTCTTGGGCGCTATCACGAAATTACAACCATCCGTAAGAATCTGGAGGGTATGGCGGTTGAGCAGGCGGCTCGTTACATGGATAAAACCAAACTCGCTCGACTGCAGCAGCTTGCGATGCGTTTCTCGAAGCGAAGCACGTCAGCGTTGAGGCGGCGCTGCAGGCCAATCGGGAGTTTCGTTTCCAGCTGTTTGAGTACGCAGAGATGCCAACACTCACCGTGTTAATTGAGCAGCTTTGGGTGCGTATTGGGCCGTGCTTTAATTATCTTTACCCGCAGTCGGAAGAAATGTCCCAGGGTCATCATAATTACGACGATTTGTTGGAAGCATTGTCCGAAAAAGATGAAAAGCGCAGCGTGAAAGCAATTCATAAAGCGATTGATGACGGGGCTGATATTTTACGTCGGCAGTACTTTGGTTAAAGAATAAACAGCTTTAATTTATTAACGCACAGCAAATAAATGGCCTTTTGTATTCCATGGAAGCGTTCAGGAGTTGCAAACAAAAGGCCATTATTTATATTAATCGCAGTTTTTTACCGCGCTTCTGCACAATATTCGTTAACTCAGCGCCTGGGCCAGATCCGCCTGCAAATCTCCGGCATCTTCAATCCCGACCGATAAACGAATCAGCTGCGGCACAATACCGTTACTCAAACGCTGTTCAAGCGGAATAGAGGCGTGTGTCATGCTGTACGGCTGGCTGACCAGGCTTTCAACGCCGCCAAGGCTTTCGGCCAGAGTAAACAGCTTCAGCTTGCGGATCACTTCTTCGGCGCGTTTTTCATCCCCTTTGATGACAACAGAAATCATGCCGCCAGGCTGCGACATTTGCTGGCGGGCAAGATGATATTGCGGGTGAGTTTCCAGCCACGGGAAATAGACTTTTTCTACTTCAGGATGCGACTGTAGCCACTGTGCCAGATGGAGTGCGTTGCTGCTGTGGCGTTCCATACGCAATGCCAGGGTACGAATGCCGCGCAGGGTCAGGAAGCTGCTGAACGGGTCGAGCACGCCGCCAACCGCGTTTTGCAGATAACCGAGTTGCTGCGCCAGTTCGTCGTTGGCGCCGACAACCGCCAGGCCGGCAACGACATCAGAATGGCCGTTCAGGTACTTGGTGGCCGAGTGCACCACAATATCGAACCCGGTTTCCAGCGGACGCTGAAGCGCTGGCGAAGCGAAGGTGTTGTCGGCCACGCTTATCAGGCTGTGGCGTTTCGCGATATCCGCAATAGCCGCCAGGTCCGCCAGCTTGAGAAGCGGGTTGGTTGGCGTTTCCACCCAAATCATTCGTGTTTCAGGCCGAATGGCGGCCTGAAGTGCGTCCAGGTCGTCAGGCTTAACCCAGCTTACCTGGAGCGCGGCGCTGCGTTTACGCACGTTTTCAATCAGTCGCCAGGTGCCGCCGTACACGTCGTCAACGGCGATAATATGGCTGCCGCTGTCCAGGAGTTCGAGCACGGTTGAGATAGCCGCCAGACCGGAGGCAAAGGCGTAGCCCCGCTGGCCGCCTTCCAGTTCGGCAATCGCCGTTTCCAGTGCCTGGCGGGTTGGGTTGCCGCTGCGTGAATATTCAAAACCGGTATGCTGGCCCGGTGCCGGTTGGGCAAAGGTCGAGGTGGCATAAATCGGCGGCATCACCGCGCCGTGTGCATCATCAAAAGTGCCGCTGTGCACGCTCTGGGTAGCAAATTTATTCATGAATTCTCCTTAATAGTTACGCCAGGTTCTGCTGGCTGAGCCATTGATCGTTAAACATTTTCGACAAATATTTGTTGCCGCTGTCGCAGGCAAAAGTGACCACGCGTTTTGGCGTGCTTTGTGCCTGGCAGTAGCGTAAAGCCGCGGCAAGCAGGGTGCCGGTAGACGATCCCGCGAGTATGCCTTCGTGGGTTAACAGTTCGCGGGCCGTAGCGAATGCCTCGCGATCGCCGATCCGGTATGCGTGCCGGACGCGCTTAAAATTGGCGAGGGCAGGCACAAAGTCTTCACCAATACCTTCCACCAGCCAGCTACCCACTTCGCCGTGATGGCCGTGCTCGACCACGTCGGCAAGAATGGATCCGCGGGGGTCGGCCAGCACAAACTCAGTCTGTGGAGAATGCTGGTGGAAAAATTGCTGCAGGCCGCCAAGCGTGCCGCCGGAACCAACCCCTACGACAATGGCGTCAATGTGGCCCCCGGTTTGTTCCCAAAGCTCAACCGCAGTGCCGGTGGTATGTGCCAGCGGGTTTGCCGGGTTGGAGAATTGATCGATGTAGTAGCTGCCGGGAATATCGGCTGCCAGCCGCAGGGCGTAATCCTGGTAATATTCAGGGTGGCCTTGGGTGACATCCGATCGGGTCAGGCGCACGTCCACGCCCAGCGCACGGAGGTGGAAAATCTTTTCCTGACTCATTTTGTCCGGCACCACCAGAATCAGCGGGTAGCCTTTTTGCGTGGCAATCAGCGCCAGCCCCAGCCCGGTGTTGCCCGCCGTGGCTTCAATAATCGTTCCTCCCGGCTGCAGCTTCCCGCTACGCTCGGCGTGTTCGATCATCGACAGGGCAACGCGATCCTTGATCGAGCCGCCGGGGTTTTGGTTTTCCAGCTTAAGCAGCAGCTCGCAGCAGCCGGTATCAAGGTGATTGAGCCGCAGCAGCGGGGTGTGGCCTATCAGGTCCAGGACGGAATCGGTAATCATCATTCTCTCAACATGAAAAGTGTTCATGTATGGAATGATAGGGCGGTGATTTGGCGCTTCTAAAGAACATAAACCCGGCGTTTAGAACGGAAAGTAATATAATGTGCTGTTTTGGCGGTAGGGAAGGAAAGCCGTTCGGATGTCCGGAATTGGGGATGGCTAAACAAGTAGATCTTTGCCCATTTAAGCCTATTTTTTAAACAAAAAAGCCAGCGACTTATGCGCTGGCTGACTTTGAATCTGCGAAATTGTACTAAGCGGAAAGTTAGCTGCTGCGCCGGTCGCGTATCCAGGCCTGCACCTCGATCACAAATTCATCCGGTGCCTTGCGGTACATGCGGCGGGCCAGATCCAGCACGGTGTGCTGGGCCAGCGCTTCTTCCATGCGCTGCTGGGCAATGTTCATCACCGCGCGAACCCCGCAAATGCCTTCACAGGCCCATTCGGGGGGTGTTTCCTCAAAAACGGCTAACCGCTGGCGAATTTCTTTGCAGTCGAAAATGCTTTTCTCGCCGTCGATGGCTTCCACAATGTCCAGCACGCTGATTTGGTCCGGGGGGCGGGAAAGGATAAAACCCCCGCCTTTACCTTCGCTGCTAATGACGAGTCCCGCTCTGGAAAGTTTGGTGAAAATTTTACCGAGGTAGTCGTAGGGCACGCCCTGCAGTTCGGCGATTTCGCGCACGTTCATTTCCCGGCCTTCGCCTTTGCCATCCACCATGCATATCAGGCTATGAATGCCGTACTCCACGCCCGAACTGTAAAACGCCATACTGCCTCCGACTCATTTAATCCAGGTAATGTAGGGATTTTATTCACGCGATGCAATCCATAGTCCCGAAAATAGGGGAGCAAAAATAAACTCCGAAAGATCTTGTCGTAGTTAACTGCGACAAGTATAGTCGCAGTTGTTGGCCACTGAGGGCCTTTACCGGAGTAGAACCATGCAACAGAAGATCCTTATCCTTGGCGCCGGCTTTGCCGGTATGTGGGCGGCCCTGAGCGCGGCCAGACTTGCGGCAATGCACGATGCGGATGACATTGAGATCGCCGTGCTGGCACCACAGCCTGAACTGCGCGTTCGCCCGCGTTTTTACGAAACCGAGGTGGCTTCGCTGGTTGCTCCGCTTCAGCCGCTGTTCGACGTCACCGGCGTGACCTTTGTGAAAGGCGAAGCACAGCGGATCGACACCGTCAATCAGTGCGTCTGGTACCGGGACGAACAGGGCAACAGCACGCCACGTCAGTACGACCGTCTGGTACTGGCCACGGGAAGCAACCTGAAACGTGACCTTATCGACGGCGCGGCAGAGCATGCTTTCGACCTCGACCAGCTCGAGAGCGCCCTGCGTCTGGAACAGCATATTTCCTCCCTGGCGCAGCAGCCGGAAAGCGAAGCTCGTAACACGGTCATCGTTTGCGGCGGCGGTTTTACCGGCATTGAAATGGCCACTGAACTGCCCGGCAGGCTACGCGCGGTTTTGGGCGAAGAAACAAAAGCGCGAGTTATTGTGGTCGAGAGGGGCGATAAAATCGGCGGCCGCTACAGCCGGGAACTGCGGGACGTGATTGCCGCCGCCAGCGAAGAACTGGGCGTGGAGTGGCGGCTGAATACCGATGTTCGCGAAATTGATGAAACCGGCATTGTGCTGGCCGACGGCGAACGCATTGCCTCCAGGACGGTGATTCTGACCGCAGGCGTACAGGCCAGTCCACTGACGGAGCAGATCAATGCCCCGCGAGATAAACAGGGCCGTCTGCATGTTGATGCTTTTTTGAGAGTAGAAGGGCAGCATGCCATTTTTGCGACAGGTGATGTGGCGCGTGCCGAAACAGATGAGCAGGGCAACCTCGCGCTAATGACCTGCCAGCACGCCATCATGCTGGGCCGCTTTGTGGGCTATAACGTGGCGGCCAGTTTGCTGGACGTGGCGCCATTGCCATACCGCCAGATTAACTACGTCACCTGCCTTGATCTCGGCAACTGGGGCGCGGTGTTTACCGAAGGCTGGGAACAAAAGGTGACGCATGTGCGTGAGGAAGCCAAGAAAATTAAGTTGTCGATTACCCAGGCGCTGATTTACCCGCCGGCGGCGGACAGAAAAATCGCTTTTGAAACGGCAGATCCGTTAGCGCCTTTCGTCTAAGGGATTTATCATGCTGCCGAATGTTTATCAGGAGGCAGCATGGCTAACAACATCACCTTTTTCCGCCGCTTTGAGCACGACATTACCGCCGGGCTCAAAACCATTACCTTGCGCGACAGCAGCGAATCCCATTTCCAGTCGGGCCAGCGTTTGCGTGTGGGCCGTTACGAAGATGACGTTTATTTCTGCACTATCGAGGTCATCAGCGTGACGCCGGTATTGCTTGACGATTTGGACGATGAACACGCCCGCCAGGAAAACATGACGCTCGCCGAGCTTAAACAGGTGATCGGGGACATCTACCCTGGGCTGAATGCGCTGTATGAAATTTCATTCCGCCTGGTGAGCGTGGCCTGATAATCCCTTCCGGGGGATTATTGGCAGAGCTTAGCTGCCTGAAAGGGAGGTCATCGTGCGTTTGCCGATATTGGCAGAGATGAAACAGACGCATCGCAATTATTGTGCCGACCTTGAAGGGGCGCATTCGCGTTCTATCGACTTCTCAGAACATCCCGCCTTTGGGCGAAGATTTCCGGGACGGTGACCACCTGAATTATTTGGGCGCCGGAAAAATGATTGGCATTCTGCGGGCGATGAAGGTGGCGCTCTAGCCGCTGGAGACATTACTTTCGGGCGGGTAACCACAAAAAGGGAAAACCACGTTTTGCCCTCTTTGCCAGCCACAACAAGGGAAGGGTAAACCCTTCCCCGGTTTCAATGCTATCAGGCCGGCTGGCTGGCCTGTTTCAACATCTGGTAAAGCTCTTGTTTTACCATCAGTTTTTCTTTCTTCATCTGCACAACTTCATCGTTATATCCCGTCCCTTGCGGCCCCTCCTTGCGCATAATCTCGCTATCAAGACGGTTGTGCTTATTAAACAGGCTGAGAAAGCGGGGGTTTTCGGACTTCAGGTGGGTAATCAATTCACGGTACTCAGGAAACATGTCAGGCCTCCCTGGTCAGTAGGTAGGTGAGTGGATTAACAACTGGCTGATGCCAACCTCAGTGTAGAACCGGATTTGCAATAAGGGAAAGTACAAAAAAGCATCGTTTTGTCAATTTGCGATCCCGGCAGCACCTTGCCGGAATGGATGTCATTCTCATTGCTTAGCTATAAGGATAACGCCGCAAAATGATAAAGACAGCGGTAACGCCCTGCACTAAGATATGTCTATGATATATCTTACACACCTAAAAGGTACGCTATGACAACGCAAAAAAACGCTAAAAAAGTGCCGGTTCGGGTTCGGAACGAACTCAAGTTTCGTGAATTAACGGTCAAAACGAAAACGCTGATTGCCAGTACATTTTATCGCCTGGTTCTCACCAGCCCGCAGCTGGCGGATTTCTCTTCCCAAGGGTTTGACGACCACATCAAAGTCTTCTTCCCGGCCGAAAATGGCGAATTCACTCCGCCGCAGGTCACCAGCGAAGGCATTGTCTGGGGGGACGGGGCCCGCCCACAGTCGCGCGACTATACGCCGCTGGATTTCGACGCCGAGCGCTGTGAATTAACCCTGGATTTCTACCTGCACGATGGCGGCGTCGCCAGCAGCTGGGCGAAAGAGGCACAGCCTGGGGATACACTGTTCATCGGCGGCCCGCGTGGGTCTCTGGTCACCCCGACGGATTATCACTGGCAGCTGTACGTGACGGATGAAAGCGGGCTGCCTGCCGTGCGCCGCCGTCTTCAGTCGCTGAGCCAGGAGGTACAGGTCGAAGTTCTGGTCAATTGCCGCCATACCGACAGCCTGGAGTATCTGAGCGAGTTTCCCGCGGTAAAAGTGCGGGCGTTAACCCACGGGGAGATTGCAGAATACCTGCGGCACGCGGAGATCCCTGCCGACGACTATTACATCTGGGTTGTCGGGGAAGGCAAGCAGGCTAAAGCGCTCGGGGATTACCTGCTCGAGGCGCGCGGCCTGGACGCCGACCTGGTGCGAGCCGTCGCCTACTGGCATGACAAGTAAGGTCAAAAACTATGCGTATTCATCATCTGAGACAGCACAAATGTGAGCGCCACGAACACCATCGCGGCAGAGGCGGTCATGGCCGCCATGAGCAAAGCCACCCGGAAAGCCGCGCCCGTCATCGCCGTGAACGCCTGTTTGACGCCAACGACATCCGCCTGCTGATCCTGCATCTGCTGGCAAACGGCCCGGCCCATGGCTATGAGCTGATCAAATCCATCGAAGGGTTGGCTAAGGGGGAATACGTGCCGAGTCCCGGTATTATTTACCCGAACCTGACGCTGATGGAGGAGATGGGCTTTATCACGGTGGGCGAAGGGCAAAGCGGGAAAAAATCCTTCACGCTGACGACGGAAGGAAAAGCCTCGCTTGAGCAGCAACAATCCGACCTGGAAGCGGTGACCAGCAGGCTCGCCACCCTCGGCGTCCTCGGTGACAACCGCCGTTTACCGGAAGTGCAGCGGGCTATTCATAATTTTAAAACAGCGCTGCATGCGAAGCTGGGCAGCACCGAGCTGTCGCGAGAGACGCTGTATAAGATTATCGACACGCTCGATCAGGCGGCGAAAGACATCGAACGCAGCTAAATGTTTCATTCAGGGCATCAATACCGAGATGAGTGATGCCCTAAAATTTAAACTTCGGATACACGACGGTCTTGTTGATTAACTTACTGGCTGCAAGCTAAAAGATAAATCACCCGTTGATAACCTGAGACCCATTAATGAGAGACAGGGTGGCCAAATTCAACGCGAACAGAGTAGGTTTCATCTTCTTCATTCTGAATGCTTAATGCTGCACTGGCTGAACCACTGAACAAATTTGCACCGATCCCGATTTTGCCCTCATTGGTTGAGGAGAATATCGTTTTCTTTTTTAACTCCAATTCTGCAGAGAGACAGCCACCGATCTCCCGTGCAAATACGACAGCTTCCCATGATGGCTCAAAAGGTAACCAGTTGAATTTTGACTTATCCAACGTTGTGTCGGTTTTCCATTCTCGACCACTGAGGGTGATGAGACGTTTATCGTAGCCTGTTCCTGCGTATTCATCGTCACTTTTTGCTTCAATCTGACCTGAAGCAGTGGGTGATTGCACGCTTACTCCCGCCGTGATGGATTGCTTCGTCTGTGATTTTTTTTCTTTACGGAATTCAATCTTTGTTGCACCTAGCGTGACAAATATTTTGACCATTTCAGATTCACGTTCCTGCAACAGAATGTTATCAATACTGTCGCTTGGTATATAAAGATCGGCTTTCTCTGCATGATAATCAGACAGAGGGTGCTTAATATAAGCCACATTGATCTGCGGATGGCCTGGTTGAAAACGATAATTCCTTTTAAATGCCATCTCAGGCGTCAAACTGATACGTTTAAGATATTTATCAAAAGTGCTGGCAGATTGTTTTATGTCCTCCACCGATAAGTCCTCTTCTCCTTTTTTAGTCATTACCTGATATAACGAATATGCCATAGGTGCTGCTTCAATCAGCACAGCAGCAGGAAGAGGCAGTAGTTTGGCACCAATAGCCAGGCCCATTTTTGCATACTCATTATCAAAAATACTTTCCTCTTTACTCTCAGTTTCTTTTTTCTTGCTCAGAGGGGAAACTGTCATGCCTTTTCTTAGATGTTTATCAAGTACGACTTCTTGATCGTTAGTAATAAGGGTGGTGATAATTTCCGAAGTTGATTGTTCATCTAAAGTATCTTGATCAACAATGAAAATCAAATTACGCATAACTGCTCCATGTATATGTATTTTATTTTAGACTCTTCGGGGGGATATCGTTTTTCTGGTTAATGCATACGCTAATGAAAGTTAGTATTTTTAATGCATCTAGCATAAAAACAGACTTATCATGCATTAAGTTTGGATAATATACAAAGATTGGATGTCAAAAATTTGACGCGCAGAGTAGGTATTATTAAATTTATTCCTGATAAAAATATTAGGCAGATAATTCGTTGTTTAAGGTGCTTTGCAATTAATTATGCTGAAACGAAGTAAGACTAAACGCGCAACGCCCTGACTTGCTATTTGATCCCTGCGGCGTACCATACCCCTTCCTAAGTCAGCCCAGATCTTCCGCAGTGAATAATCCTGATAGCGTTTTTCAACGCCTGACGCGCTCCCCGTTTCGTCAGCGCTTCCAGCTTGGGGCCAAAGAGCGCCAGTACTGCCTCGACAAAGGCCCGGAAACCATCACCCGCCACGCCGAAGAGTTTATTGCCCTCCGCCTGGCACCTGCCGAACCAAAAAACGACGGCAAACAGACGCCCATGCGCGGGCACCCGGTATTTATCGCCCAGCACGCCACAGCGACCTGTTGCAGAGGCTGCCTGGCGAAATGGCACGCGATACCGGCGGGAAGAGCGCTGACCGATGAGGAACAGCGCTACGTGGTGGGTATTTTATACCGCTGGCTGACGGCGCAAATGACGGGCCAAAAGCCTTAAATCGCGCCCGGGCTGAGCGCGCGTACCGATGGGTGAGGGCGTTGTTATTTCGTCGCCACGGGGCGTGATTTTTCGAAGCGGATATCTTCGCCGTCTTGCTCCCCCACAGGCTGCCAGCCGTGGCGTCGATAAAACACCGCGGCGCGGCTGCTTGCCGCTGTTTCAAGCCAGATAGTGGGGTGTCGGGCAAACAAGAACGCCTCGGCTTTTTCCAGCAGCAATTTCCCGACGCCCTGGCCTTCAAACTGCGGCAGCACGAACATGGCAAACAGGCAGGCCTCTTCGGCAATGGCCATCGCAAAACCAGCGGGCTCAGCCTCAACGTCGGCGAGCCATATGCACGGAGATTCGGCAATAATCTCTGCAATAGCCTGCGGGGTGATGCCCATTTCGGCCATTTCTTCGCGCGAAAGATGGTTCTCTTTGACGCCGGTTCGGATGGTAAAAATTGTCTCGATGTCTGCCAGGGTGGCATCCCGAAGGGTCAGGTTGGGTAACATAAAATTCCTTTTTAATGCCCCTCCGACAGTCGCCGGAGGGGCAAAGCTTACTGGAAGCTGTAGCTTACGTTGACGCCCACGCCATAGTTACGTCCGGGCGCTGGCTCGAAATAGCGGCCATTGCCTTCATTGACAATCACCGAGCCGACATAATCGCGGTCGAACAGATTATCAACTCGTCCCCAGATGTCCAGCAGCCAGTTTTGCCGGACGTGGAGCTTGTAGCCGGTATTCAATCCGACCGTAGTGTAGGTCGGGGCTTTGGCGCTGTTCTGGTCATTCGCCTGGATATCACTCATGTAGCGAATATCTGAGCCGGCATACCAGCCCTCCTCAGGCACGTAGCCCAGCGACGCGTACCCCATATTACGGGCGATGCCGGGCATTCGGTTGCCGTTGCAGTCGTTTGTCCCGCATGCGTTGGTACGGTAGGTGGCATCCAGATAAGTCCAGGCCATCTTCAACCGCCAGTCGGCGGCAAACTGCTGATCGAGGGAAAGTTCCAGCCCACGACGGCGAGTTTCACCGGCATTTTTGTAGGTAGTACGCCCGCCGCTGCTTTGATCAACCACTATCTCGTTATCGGTGTCGGTCTGGAACAGGGCGGCGGTAAACAGCCCGTTGCCAATACGGTTTTTGCTACCAATCTCTACCGTGGTGTTGGTGGCCGGCTGCAGGGCAAAGTTAAGCCCGGATGCGCCGTTGTCGCGATAAGAAAGCTCGTTGATGGTGGGCGTCTCAAAGCCGCGCCCTGCGGAGGTGTAGATATTCCACCCGTCGGTGACGGCATATTTCAGCGAGGCGGCAGGCAGCCACTTGTGATAGCTGGCGTTGCCGCTGTCATCGCCGTTTGTTCCCACAATGTAATAGTCGTTGGAGTCAAAATAGACCGAGCTGAAGCGCACGCCCGCATCCAGGCTGAGTTTATCAGTCAGTTGCCATGTAGTTTGCAGGTACGGGTCGAGGTTCCACATCAGATTGCGTTCATTCCGACGCAGGTTGCCTTGCTCACCCAACACCGTCCCGCCATTGACCGTCACAAAGTTCTCATAGCCTTTGCGATTCTCGGTCATCGTCTCGTAGTCCAGCCCGGTGGTGAAGCTAACCGGCACGCCGCCGAGGTCGCCGTTGTGCGTCCAGCGGGTATCAATCCCCTGGTAATGCCTTGCCAGTTGGATCACGCCGCCGGGATGATTTGCATTTTTTTGCGCCGACACGGGAATGGACTGGTACTGCGTGGTTTCCCGCACGCCCGCGTACATCATCACGCTTAAATCATCGTGCTCGCTAAGCTGCCGGTCATAGCGGAGCCCGCCCTGGGTTTGTTTGGTTGTTTTTCGCGTATTGTACTGGTCGGCCCGGGGGGCCTGTCTCGGGTTGTCGCGCCACTCCTGTTCGGTCAGGCCGCCGGGATCGTTGGCATCAATATCCACGCTGTTGAACAGCAATGTCAGCTTGCTGACGTCGTTCAGACGGACGCCAAGCTTCGCGTTACCGAGATTTTTCTGCGCGCTGCTGTGGTCGCGGTAGCCGTGGGTGGTAAAGCGCGAGGCGGAAATGGCATAGTCCACATCTCCTGCCTGCGTACCGTCGCCGGTTGAGCCGGTGGCCTTCACGCTGTTGCGCCAACTGCCAAAGCTGCCGAAGTAGCTGCTGGCTTCGAGCGTCGTCGGCTGGCGGCCGGTTTCCGTTTTGACGTTAACCACACCGCCGGACGAGTTACCGTAGATCGCTGAAAACGGCCCGCGAAGTACTTCCACACTGTCCACGCTGTTTAAATCGATATTGGACGTTTGCCCCTGGCCATCGGGCATCGTGGCCGGGATACCGTCCACATACATGCGCACGCCGCGCACGCCGTACATCGAGCGTGAGCCAAAACCGCGCACCGAAAGCTGCAAATCCTGAGCATAATTTTGGCGGTTCTGAATTTGCAGCCCGGGTACGCCGCCGAGGTTTTCCGACAGGTTTATCCGTGGGGCTGCCTGGCGCAGATCATCGCCATAAACCACGCTGACCGCGGCCGGGGTATCGAGTTCAGATACGGTTGTTGGCTTAGCGGTGACCAGCAGCGTGGATTCATCTTTGGCCTGTGTTTCAGCGGCTTGCGTAAAGCCCGGGGTTAAGGCCGGGATCAGGAGAAGGGAAAGGGCGGTTTTATGTGTATGTAGCGTCTTTTTCTGGGGTGTCTTCATCAGGGGGTATTTTACGGCATGCGCATTTGTCAGGATCGTGAACTGTATATGTTAGTGCTTGTGTTTAAATTTTGAAAATTATTAACGCACGTAACGTTAACAATGGGTTATGAGTGATGAAAGAAACGGCGAAATATTTTTAATTTTTTCTGCATCCAACGGCACAGCCTCAACCGTATATCAAACTGTGAGCAACTCTCTTGCTCCCTACAATTGAGGAATTCAACATGAACAAGTATTTTGCCTCCGCCGTGTGCGCCTCTGCTTTTTTCAGTACGCTGAGCATTGCCTCAATGACCAATGATTCCGTGATGGTGGGCGGTGCAGCGATGTATCCGTCAAAAAATATTGTTGAGAACGCCGTTAACTCCAAAGATCACACCACGCTGGTCGCGGCGGTGAAAGCCGCCGGCTTAGTCGATACATTGCAGGGCAAAGGGCCATTTACCGTCTTTGCCCCAACCGATGCCGCGTTTGCCAAACTGCCGGCCGGCACGGTCAGCAATCTGGTTAAACCGGAAAACAAAGCCACGCTGACCAGCATCCTGACGTATCACGTAGTCGCAGGGAAATACGACATGAAGGCGCTGGAGAAAAAAATCCAGCAGGGCGGCGGCAGTGCAGAATTAAAAACCGTCAACGGCCAGCCGCTGTGGATCATGAACAACGGCCCGCACAATATTCAGATCAAAGACGGGAAAGGCAACATCGCCAATATCAGCACCTATGACGTGAACCAGAAAAATGGCGTGATAGACGTGATTGATACCGTACTGATGCCGAAGTGAGTGTCTATACTCGATCCAGGCCCGTCGCCTGGTCGAGAAAATTATGGATAAAACTCTGGTAGAACAGCAGGTAAAACTGATGCAGGCGGTTGCTGAAGGCGACCGCCGCGCATTTGAACAACTCTATCGCCTGACGTCCCCCCATTTGTTTGCCGTGGCGCTGCGTACCGTTCAGCGCCGGGCGTGGGCCGAAGAGATTTTGCATGATGCTTTCCTCACGGTGTGGAATAAAGCTTCAGGCTACGATCCGGCATTAAGCGCCCCCGTGACCTGGCTGACCCACATTGTCCGCAATCGCTGTATTGACTGGCTGCGCAGCGGGCAATCCCGCGCGGCAAGCCAGGAAGATGAACTCAGCGACAACGCCGCGGGTATAGAAAGTGAAGAGGACAACGGCTGGTGTGACGAACTGCAGGCAGGGCGCCTGCGTGGCTGCCTGGACGGACTCAGCAGCGAACAGCGGCAGAGCGTGGTGCTGGCCTACTATCAGGGGATGTCCCACGGTGATATCGCCGACTGGCTGCAGCAGCCGCTCGGCACGGTAAAAAGTTGGATCCGCCGGGCGCTGGATCACCTTAAGGATTGCGTCGGACTATGAACAGCAGCCAACCAAGAGATAACGCACTGGCCTCTGAATACGCGCTGGGTACGCTGCGCGGCAGTGCGCGCCTGCGTTTCGAAAAACGTTTACGGAATGAGCCAAATCTGGCCGCCCTGGTTGGCCGCTGGCAAACCCTGCTTGGCGGGCTGGACAGTCAGCTCCAGCCGCAACATCCCCCGGGATCCGTCTGGAAGAAAATTCAGCTTAGCCTGCCGCCGGAACGTCACACGCCCGTGCATTCTCGCTGGCGCTGGAGTTACCTTGGCTGGGCGCTCGCCGCCGGACTTGCCGCCGTGACACTGGTGCCATATTTCAGCCCTAAAGCGCCGGACCTGGCCCCGCTGATGGTACTTAACGGCAGTAGCCAGCAGGGGCAGTGGCTGGTTAGCGCCGACAGCGCCAGGAAAACACTGCGCCTGACGCCGCTGCAGCTCGCCTCCATTTCCGCCAGCAATAGTCTGCAGCTGTGGGCGATACCGGTAGGCGCGAAGCCTGTATCCCTGGGGCTCTTGGACAGTAAAGCGGTGACTCAGGTTAGCAACGGAAACGTGACGTTGTCACGAGGCGTGACGATCGCCATCAGCCTGGAGCCGCAGGGTGGTTCGCCTACCGGCCAGCCGACCGGGCCAGTGGTGTATAGCGGGGTACTGTGAGTTTACTGCGTATGTGATGCCGATGAAGTTCGGTTTACCGACAGCGGGGAACACCTCTTCCCCTCACCCCAGCCCTCTCCCCAAAGGGGCGAGGGAGAAAACAAAAGCTATGGGAAACTTTGTCTATTCCCTCTCCTTTCCAGGGAGAGGGTCAGGGTGAGGGTAAAAATAAGAAGCGAGGCTCGGTTCCGGCTTAAATCGCCTCCGTTTTCTCTCCGACTGGCCAGGGTCCGGACGTCGGGAACGGCCGGAGGCTGAGAGCGTCGGGAACACATCTCAGCCGACCCAGGACTGGGAGATAAAACGGAGGTCTGCCGCTTTAGCGGTCGATTTATTTGGCCGGGAGTCCGGGGTCTCGGGGGAAAGACGGTGATTCTCCCGAGACGTTCACCTGTTCAGTGGTGACATATAAAACAGGACTGGAGGTGAACGGAATGTTTGCCGTCCCTTCATAATCGTTGGAATTTGTGACTAAGGGATGCCAAAGAGTGAAGTCTGAGACTTGATTCCCTCTCCCCGGCGGGGAGAGGGTCAGGGTGAGGGGCACTACTCGTGGTGATCGTGAACCTGCTGGGCAACTTCATGCACTCGCTTGCGAGCGCCAAACCAGCCCAGGGTCAGCAGAATCGCCAGTACCGGAATAGAAGCAATCGTAAACGTCCCGTTCGGATAGTCCATCGCCATCAATACCAGCACGCCAAGCAAAAACAGCAGCGTCAGCCAGGAGGTAAACGGCGCACCTGGCAGCTTGAAACTTACCTCGTCCGCTTTCCCTTCTTTGATAGCCTTGCGCAGACGAATCTGGCACAGCACGATAAACGCCCAGGAGGTGATGATGCCCAGTGACGCCATATTCAGCACAATCTCAAACACCTGAGAAGGCACCAGATAGTTCAGGAACACGCCAAGCACATACACGCCGCTGGTAACCAGAATGCCGGCATACGGCACCTGATTCTTGCTCATTTTCGACATGAATTGAGGCGCGGAGCCGCCCATCGACATCGAACGCAGAATACGCCCGGTGCAGTACAGGCCGGAGTTCAGGCTGGAGAGCGCCGCGGTTAATACCACGATGTTCATTACGTCGCCGATGTAAGGCACGCCGAGCTTCGAGAAGAAGGTCACGAACGGGCTCTGGCCCGCCTGATAGGCGTTCCACGGCAGCAGCAGGACCAGCAGCACGACGGAGCCGACATAAAACAGGCCGATACGCCAGATCACGCTGTTAATGGCCTTTGGCACCATGGTTTTCGGGTCTTTACATTCCCCGGCGGCGGTGCCCACTAATTCGATAGAGGCGAAGGCAAAAACCACGCCCTGAATCAGCACCAGCGCGGGCAGTAGCCCGTGAGGGAAGAGGCCGCCGTTGTCGGTTATCAGGTGGAAGCCGGTGCTGTTACCGTCAATCGGTTTCCCGGTGCCGAGGAAAATGGTCCCGACTATCAGGAAGGCAACGATGGCCAACACTTTGATCAGCGCAAACCAGAACTCCATCTCGGCGAACCATTTCACGCCAATCATGTTCATCGCCGCGACCACGGCCAACGCGCCGAGGGCGAAGACCCACTGCGGCACATCACCAAATGCGCCCCAGTAGTGCATGTAGAGCGCGACGGCAGTGATGTCCACGATGCCGGTCATCGCCCAGTTGACGAAATACATCCAGCCGCAAACGTAGGCGGCTTTCTCACCGAGGAATTCACGGGTGTAGGAGACGAAGCTGCCGCTGGAAGGGCGATGGATAACCAGCTCGCCCAACGCGCGGAGGATGAAGAAAGAGAAAATACCGCAAACCAGATAAATTAACGCCAGCGCAGGCCCTGCCGCCTGCAGGCGTGCACCTGCGCCGAGAAACAGGCCGGTACCGATGGCGCCGCCGATGGCAATCATCTGTACGTGGCGATTACCCATCGCCTGGTGATATCCCGAGTCCTGAGAATTCAACCAGCGCCGTTTGGCGGCGCGGTGTTCCGCTTCAGTCTTTGTTTTCATTGAGATTCCTGTCTGCCTTTGAGTTAAAAAGCGCCGTCCTTTTCCGCCCGTTAATTCTGGCTGCGGAGGCCGTGAAAAAGAGGGCGAGGAATCCTGGCAGAAAATTGAATGAGAAGCAAAATTACAAACTTGTCATTTTAGTGGCGGCGTTCTGTTGGTGTGACGGGCGTAACATTCCTGATATACCCGGACTCAGAGAAGCGCTGCATCATGAACATAAAATGGTCAAAAAAAGGGCTGGCAATGGCCTGCGTGCTGGCGGGGGCGGCGGGACTTTGGCTGTATTCCCAGAACTCATCTCCGGCAACGCAAAAGAAAACGGCGGCGCCGAAAGTTAGCCTGGTAGCCGCGGTCAGCAAAACGCTGCCGCTGACGTTCTCCACTCAGGGCCACCTGGTGTCGCTCAATGAGGTGGACATTCGCGCGCAAATTACCAGCCCGGTCAGCCAGGTTGCGTTCCATGAAGGGGATTTTGTTAAGCAAGGGCAACTGCTGTTCGTGCTGGATGATGCCGAAGAGCAGGCCGCGCTGGGGCATGCTCAGGCTCAACTGGGGGTGATTAAGGCCGAGCTGGACAAAGCCAATCGCGACCTCAGCCGTGGGCAGCCGCTGCTTAAAACCCACTACATTTCTTCTTCAGACTGGGACGCCCTCGTCAGTGCGCAACAGCAGGCGGCAGCGCAGTACAAATCTGCCCAGGATGATATTCACACCGCGCAGGCCCAGTTGGCTTATACACGTATTTATGCCCCGGTAAGCGGCAAAACCGGCGCATTGAACGTGCATATCGGTAGTCTTGCGCAACCGAGCAGCACGTTACCCATGGTCAGCATTAATCAGTTTGACCCGATTGGCGCAGAATTTACGCTGCCGGAGCAGGATCTCAACGCGGTGGTCGCCGCGCAGCATCAGGGCCCGGTAGATGTGCAGGTGACAGACGCCGGCGGAAAACCGGTTACCGGCACGCTGAGCTTTATTGATAACACCGTTAGCCAGGATAGCGGCACGGTGAACTTTAAGGCCCATTTCGCGAATGGTGAAAACCAGCTCTGGCCTGGGGCTTACCTGAATATTACGGTCAGCGCTGGCAGCACGCCGAATGTCGTTGTTTTACCTCCGCAGGCCGTGCAGGACGGCCCTGATGGGCATTTCGTCTACGTGATTGACGCTCAAATGCACGCCGCAACGCAACCGGTCACTCTGTTGCGCATCCAGCAGCAAATGGCGGTGGTGAGCGGTATTCAGCCCGGGATGAAAGTCGTGCTGGAAGGTGCCAACGCCCTGCGTCCGGGGATGCTCGTGAAGGTGGTTAATGCGCCAGCGGGATCCGCATCATGACATTTGCCGAACAATGCCTGAAACGCCCGATTGCCGTGATGCTGCTGTGGCTGGCGGTGATGGTCGCCGGCGCGGTGTGCTGGTTTAAACTGCCCATTGCAGCACTGCCCAACTATGACACGCCGACCATTCAGGTCAGCGCTTCGCTTTCTGGTGCCAGCCCTGAAACCATGGCCTCGTCGGTGGCCACGCCGCTGGAGAAAAAACTCTCGACCATTCCCGGCGTAGTGAACATGACCTCCAACAGCCTCGAGGGTGCCACGACTATCGTCATCGAGTTCGATCCATCGCGGGATATCGATTCGGCGGCCGTGGACGTGCAGTCCGCGCTGTACCAGGCGTTAAAACAGCTGCCGTCGCAGATGACCACGCCGCCGTCATTCCGCAAAATTAACCCGGCGGATGCGCCGATCATTCAAATCGGCATCGACTCACCGTCGATGGCGCTTTCCGACCTTAACCGCTTTTCAGATGACCTGATCTCACCCGCGCTTTCCACCCTCAACGGCGTGGCGCAGGTGACGGTGCTGGGGCAAAAGCGTTACGCGGTGCGCGTGGAGGTGAACCCGGACAAGCTGGCGGCCACAAATCTGACGCTGGAAGACGTGCATACCGCGCTGGCAAACGCCAATAACAACTCGCCGATTGGTGAACTGGACGGTAAGCGCCAGATGGTGATGCTGCAAACCAGCGGCGATTTGCGCAACGCGGCGGACTTCGCCAACGTTATTGTCGCCACGCGTAACGGCCAGCCGGTCAGACTTTCGGATGTGGCCACCGTGCAGGACAGTATCGAAAATACGCTGAGCTACAGCGCCGTTAATGGCAACCGGGCCATTGTACTCAGCGTGCAGCGCCAGCCCGGCGCCAATATTGTTTCCACCATCGACGCGATTCGCCAACTGATGCCCAAACTGCAGGCGCAGATGCCGTCGTCGGTTAGCGTGAAGTTTCTTAACGACCGCTCGCTGTCGATCCGCGCGGCAATTCATGACGTTACGCTCACGCTGCTGTTGACTATCGCCCTGGTGGTGATGGTGATCCTGATGTTCCTGCGCCATATTCGGGCGACGATCATTCCGGCGCTAAGCCTGCCGATTTCTTTGCTCGGCGCGTTCGGCCTGATGTATGCCTTCGGGCTGAGTCTCGACAATATCTCCCTGATGGGGCTGACCATCGCCGTCGGCCTGGTGGTGGACGATGCGATTGTGGTGCTGGAGAACATCATGCGCTACATGGAAGAGGGGGAGACGCCGTATCGCGCCGCGCTAAAAGGAGTGAAAGAGGTGGCGTTCGCCGTTATCTCTATTTCCCTGTCACTGGTGGCGGTGTTTATTCCGATCTTCTTTATGCCGGGTACGATAGGCCTGCTGTTCCACGAGTTTGCCTATGTCGTGTCGCTGACGATTTTGGTTTCCGCCGCGGCGTCGCTCACCATTATTCCGCTGCTGGTGCCTAAGCTTATCCGCGAGCACACCCCGGAAGACAAACCCGAGCCGCGCTGGAGTCAGGTCTTTGAGCGTGGGTTTGAAGCCCTGCGCCGCCAGTACGGAAACGGGCTGGAATGGGCGGTTTCTCACCGGGTGATTATGATAGGCGTCGCACTCAGCACGATTGCGCTGACCATCGGCCTGTACTGGTTTTCACCCAAGGGGTTCTTCCCGCAGGAAGATATCGGGCAGGTAACCGCCAGCATTGATGCGCCTCAGGATATGTCCTACCTCGGGCGGCTGGGCGTGGCGCAGCAGTTGGGTAAAACGTTGATGAAAGATCCGAGCGTCAGCGATGTGTTAACCCGCGTCGATCACGACACCACGCAGTTGAGCCTGACGTTAAAAGATCAAAGCCAGCGCCCGCCGCTGGACGCGGTGCTCAAGCAACTGCGGTCGGAAACCGGCTATTTACCGGGCATTAAAGTTTACTTTAGCCCGGTGCAAAACCTGCGCGTGGGTGGCCGCAGTGCGAAAAGCAGCTACCAGTACACGCTCCAGGCGGTCAGCAGCGGCGATACCAGCCTTAACGACTGGACCAACAGGTTGATGGCGGAGCTGCAAAAAAGCGGGGTGTTTGTCGGCCTGAATACCGATGCTCAGCTTAACGGACTGCAGGCGCAATTAGTTATCGACAGAAACAAAGCCTCGCTGATGGGCGTTGATATCCAGCAGATTCGCGACACGCTGTATGACGCTTTTGGGACTTACCAGGTTTCCACGATTTATGCCCCTGAAGATAGCTATGAAGTGATCATGGAGGTTCAGGCGCCATTCCGGCAGGACGAAAGTGACCTGTCGAAAATCTATGTCCGGTCATCAAGTGGGGCGCTGCTGCCGATCACCACCTTCACCACGATTACCCGTACTCAGGGGGTGACGGCGGTCAACCATCAGGGGCAGCTGCCGGCGATTACGCTCTCGTTCGACCTGGCGCCGGGAAAATCGCTGTCCGACGCCACGGCGGCCATTGCCCAGGCCCAGCAGGCGATTCATCTGCCGTCCTCGGTGTTCGGTACCTACGCCGGGCAGGCGGCGCTGTTCCAGCAGTCCCAGAGCAGCCAGATCTGGCTGATTGTGCTGGCGCTGGCGGTGATTTACGTGATTCTTGGCGTGCTGTATGAAAGTTGGATCCACCCGCTGACCATTCTGCTTGGCCTGCCGTCGGCGGCGGTCGGGGCGCTGCTGGCGCTCAGGTTATTTAATCTCGACCTTACGTTTATCGCGATGATTGGTATCCTGCTGTTGATAGGGATTGTCAAAAAGAACGCTATCATGATGATAGATTTCGCCTTAGTGGCGCAGCGCGAGCACGGCATGACGCCGCATGATGCCATTATGCAGGCCTGCTTGCAGCGGTTCCGCCCGATAATGATGACCACGCTGTGTGCAATTATGGGGGCGATTCCTATTGCCCTTGGCCTCGGCGCCGGGGCCGAACTGCGCCAGCCGATGGGCGTGGCGATTGTCGGTGGGCTGCTGTTCTCGCAGTTAATTACCTTGTTTATTACGCCGGTGCTGTTCCTGCTGTTTGACGGCAACCCACAAGGGACGAAGGAGTGATGATGAAAATTCTGCTGGTTGAAGATCAGAAAATGGCTTCTGAGTACATTGCCAAAGGGCTGCGCGAGAACGATTTTGTTGTCGACGTCGCCGGCAACGGTATCGACGGCCTGCATTATCTCCTGACGACGGATTACGATCTGGCGATACTCGATGTGATGCTGCCGGGAATTGATGGCTGGAAAATCATCGAAATGGCGCGCCAGGCCGGAAAGCAGACGCCTATTATGTTTCTTACCGCGCGGGATGACGTGGAGGACAGAGTTCACGGGCTCGAGCTGGGCGCGGAAGATTATTTGATTAAACCCTTTTCCTTTAGCGAGCTGCTGGCGCGGGCGCGGGTGATACTGCGCCGCTCGGCGCCGCCAACCGCGATTCTTGAGGAGAATTTGCTGCAGGTGGGCGATTTGAAGCTCGATTTTCTGCGTCACAAAGTGTCCCGCTCCGGGGTGCGAATAGAGCTGACGCAAAAAGAGTTTCTGCTGCTAAGCCTGCTGATGCGCCGCTCGGGCGAAGTGCTTTCCCGCACGGTGATTGCCGAGCAGGTGTGGGACATGAATTTTGACCCGGAAACTAACGTCATAGACGTTGCCATTCGCCGTCTGCGCAACAAAATCGACGACGGCTTTGACGATAAATTACTCCATACTCTGCGCGGAGCGGGGTACGTGCTGGAATTACGTGGATGATAAAATTGTCGCATTTGTCGATCACCGCGCGCCTGACGCTCTATTTCTCCGTCACGATGGCTATCGTGCTTTACAGCGTGTCCGGCGTGCTTTATTCGACCATGCGCCAGCAGCTCAATCATAAAGATGAACTGGAGCTACAAAGTTCTATCCAGTTCCAGCAGGAAATTGCCTCGGCCATAGGTGAGCGGCAGGACAATGGGGAAGAGTGGCAAACCGAGCTTCTGGAGTCCGTGGTACGGCAGGAGAGGCTGTCGCTGCGTATCTTCAGTCCGGAAGGAAAAGTGTACGCGCAATCCAACAACATGGTTATTCCGGTGCAGGATTTTCCACTGCCTGGCCCCGCTTTTAGCTACCGCGAGTGGCATTACCGCGCCGGGGATATTCGGCAAAAATACTTAATTACTTCCACGCTATTCACCCTTAAAAACAACCAAAAATGGCTGGTGCAGGCGGCACTCAACGTCTCCGGTAACAATGAAATTATCAACACCTATTACAAGCGAATGCAGTTTTTTGCCGCGCTGGCGATCCTGCTGTTTGCGGCCTTTGGCTGGTGGCTTGCCCGGCGAGGTTTAGCCCCGCTGCGCACGATCACCACCGAGATTGAGAAAATTCATGCCAACGATCTGCATACCCGTATTCTGGGTAAACGCTGGCCGCCGGAACTGAACGCGCTGGCGGCTTCCTTTGACCGTATGATGATGCGCCTGGAGGCTTCATTCCATCAGCTAAATCGCTTTTCCTCGGACATTGCCCACGAGCTGCGCGGGCCGATAAACAACCTGATTTCAGCCGCCAGCGTCATTCAAACCAAAGATCGCAGTGCGGAAGAGTATCAGGAAACGCTGGCCGCTATCGTTGAAGAGGGGGAGCGGCTTTCGCGCATGATCTCCTCGATGCTGTTTCTTGCCAGGGCGGATAACAGCCGCGAGGTACTGAACGCGGAGTGGCTCAGCAGCACGCATGAATTCGAAAAACTGATTGGTTTCTACGACATTCTGGCGGAAGAAAAAGAGATTATCCTCGAAAGCCGGGGGGACGTTTCATTCTATGCCGATCAGCAGCTTATCCAACGGGCGCTGTCTAATTTGCTCTCTAATGCCCTGCGCCACACGCCTGAAAAGGGACATATTACGCTCAGCGCAAAGATTACGGATGAACAGGTGGTATTGAGCGTGAGTGACGACGGGGAAGGTATCAGGCCGGAACATTTACCCCTTATTTTTGATCGTTTCTTCCGCGGAGAAGCCTCCCGAAGCGCGACGGAAAACACCGGGCTGGGGCTGGCGATTGTGAAAACCATTGCGGAACTGCACGGCGGGAAAATCAGCGTAACCAGCAAGCCGGGGCGAGGCAGTACCTTCACATTATCTTTGCCGCGGCATGAAACGGTTTAAATACCGCAGAATAATCTCTGCTCGCAGGAACAATACTAAGCGGAATGAGTCTCAGTGACTTAAATAGGTAGCCCTTTGCTCTGGGCTGGATAAAATCTACACATATGCACCGCGTATAGCTCCGGTAGAGACAGGAGCGTTCACTATGAGTCTCTGAGATCACCGCTTTTATTGTTATGGAAAACCTGCTCAATGCTAACGAAACACCTCTCTCGCCGCGTCATCGCCCTGGCCGTGGCGCTGCTCATCGGTCTTACCCTCGCACTGTTCTTCTTTCTCAGAAGCACGGATGTACCAGACTATGTCACGGCCCCCGTACGTAAAGGTGATATAGAAAACTCCGTCCTGGCGACCGGCCGTATTGATGCTATCGAACGCGTAAACGTAGGGGCGCAGGTTTCAGGCCAGGTCAAGTCGCTCAAAGTGAAGCTGGGCGATCGCGTGACCAAAGGGCAGTCGATAGCCGACATTGATGATGTACCGCAGCGTAACGACCTGCGTAATGCCGAAGCCGCGCTCAATGTGGTAAAAGCTGACCTGCAGGCTAAACAAGCGCTACTGAAACAGTCTGAATTGCGCTTCAAACGTCAGCGGCAAATGCTGAGCGAAGACGCCAGTTCGCGCGAAGATTTTGAGTCTGCGGAGGCAACGCTCGCCACTACACGGGCGGAATTACTCTCTCTGAATGCCAAGCTTGTCCAGGCGCAAATCGAAGTAGATAAGAAAACAGTCGATCTGGGCTATACCCGAGTCGTTGCGCCAATGGACGGCGTTGTTATTGCCGTGGTCACGCAGCAGGGGCAGACGGTTAACTCCAGCCAGAGTGCGCCGACGATTATCAAGCTGGCGCGTCTCGATGTGATGACCATCAAAGCACAGATCTCTGAGGCGGATATCACCCGTATTTCCCCGGGGCAAAAGGCCCGTTTCACGATTTTCTCTGAGCCGGACAAACACTATGACGCGACGCTGCGCACCGTTGAGCTGGCGCCGGAGTCGGTAATGAAAGATGACTCTCTGGCCGGGAGCAGTTCGGCATCAGGGTCTGGCACCTCAAATGCTTCCGTTTACTACAACGCGCTGCTCGACGTTCCTAATCCAGAAAATCGCCTGCGCATTGCCATGACGGCACAGGTCACGCTGTTGGCAGGTGAGGCCAGGGACACGCTGCTGGTACCGATTCAGGCGGTACGTAAAGGCGAAAACAACAAGCAGGAGGTTCAGGTGCTGACCGCTGACGGCAAGCTGGAAGCCCGGGAGGTAAAAACCGGGATCACCAACAGCGTGGATATTCAGATCCTCGAAGGGCTAAACGTCGGGGAAAATGTCGTGCTGTCACAGCCGGGTGAGAAAGCACCCGGGGAAGGGTTTGTGCTGTGAGCCACATCATTGATCTAAAGGGTATCAGCCGGACCTACGGTAACGGCGGCCAGGCGCTGACCGTCCTGAAAAATATCAATCTGACCATCGCGGCCGGAGAAATGGTCGCGATCATCGGCGCTTCGGGGTCGGGCAAGTCGACCCTGATGAATATCATGGGCTGCCTCGACGTGCCCGACAGCGGCGATTACTACATTGGCGGGCAAAACGCCGCCCAGCTTTCACCGGATGCGCTGGCCCGGGTGCGCCGGGAACATATCGGCTTTATCTTCCAGCGCTACCACCTGATGCCTGATCTTAGCGCGCTGGGTAACGTTGAGATCCCAGCTATTTACGCCAACAGCGAGCGTGACAAGCGTCGGCTGCGCGCCGCCGCACTGCTTGGCAGACTAGGCCTGGAAGGGCGTGAGCACCATAAGCCCGGCGAGCTTTCTGGCGGCCAGCAGCAGCGCGTCAGTATTGCTCGGTCGTTGATCAACGGCGGGGAGATCATTTTGGCCGACGAGCCGACCGGCGCGCTGGACTCTCAGTCAGGGCAGGAGGTGTTAGCCATCCTGAGTGAACTTAACCAGCGCGGCCATACGGTGGTGATGGTGACCCACGACATGAAGGTGGCTCAGCACGCTCAGCGCATTATCGAACTGCGGGACGGCGAAATTATCGCCGATAGCGGCAGTCGGGTAACCGCCACACAAACGCTGCCGCCGCCTAACCGCACCCGGCAAAGCCGCTGGCAAAGTTTGCTCGATCGTACGCGGGAATCGCTGCAAATGGCGCTCAAAGCGATGAATGCGCACCGTTTACGCACTACGCTCACCATGACCGGGATCGTTTTCGGTATTGCCGCCGTTGTGACCGTCGTGGCATTGGGTGAGGGCGCGAAGCAAAAGACCCTGGAGAATATTAAAGATCTGGGAACCAACGTGGTGAGTATCTATCCCGGACGAGATTTCTTTGATGACAGCATTGAGGGCATTCGTACTCTGGTGCCGGCTGACGCGGAGGCGCTGGCAAAGCAGGGATTTGTCGACAGCGTAAGCCCGGAGGTTAGCGCCTCAGACAACATTCGTTTTCTGGGTAAGTCCGCACCTGCGTCTATCAACGGCGTCGGGCGGGACCATTTCCGCGTGAATGGGATTCAACTTTTACAGGGAACCACCTTCAGGGACGACCGTACCGCCCTGCAGGAGGTCATTATTGATGAGAATGCCCGCAAAGCGCTGTTCGACGCCGCCGGACTCGAGGCGCTGGGGCAAATTGTTTTTCTTGGTTCCGTGCCGGCACGGGTGGTGGGCATCGCCCAAAGCAATAACCGGAGCTACGCGCCAAACCGCATTACCGTGTGGATGCCCTACAGCACGGTGATGTACCGCATGGTAGGCAAACCGGTGCTGACCAGCATCAGCGTCAGGCTAAAAGACAATGTGGCTAACGAAGCGGCGGTGAGCGCTATCTCCCAGCTACTTACTCAGCGCCACGGCGTAAAAGATTTCCAGCTCTATAACTTCGAACAGATCAGAAAATCTATCGAGCGTACCTCGATGACCTTCAGCATTTTAATTCTGATGGTGGCCTGCATCTCGCTGATGATCGGCAGTATCGGCGTGATGAACATCATGCTGGTGTCGGTAACCGAACGAACCCATGAAATCGGCGTACGTATGGCGGTAGGCGCGCGGCGGAGCGACATCATGCAGCAGTTTATGATTGAGGCCGTATTGGTCTGCCTGATTGGCGGCGCGTTAGGTATTGCGCTGTCGTATGCCGCTGGTGCGCTATTTACCGCCCTGGCAGGCGGGATGTTCACGGCTATTTATTCATGGCAGGCCGCCGCCGCCGCGTTTTTCTGTTCAACATTAATCGGCATGATCTTCGGTTATCTCCCCGCCCGCAAGGCGGCAAGGATGGACCCGGTCGTTTCACTGGCCAGCGAGTAACCTATGAAATTTTTATCACCTTTAGCTCTATGCCTTGCCGCCGCGCTCAGCGCTGGCTGCGCAAACACGCTGCAAAGCGACTATCACGCGCCCAGGGTGGACTATCCCGCGAGCTGGAACAAGAGTGATGCTGGCGGAGAGTTTGCCCCGTTTGACTGGCACGCGTTTAACGATCCCCAGTTGGATAACTGGCTTCGTCAGGTGATGGCAAGCAACAACGATGTGGCACTCGCCGTGCTGCGCCTGTACCGGGCGCGACTTGACGCGGAACGAGTCGGCATCATCAACGATCCTGGGCTAAAAGGCTCGCTGGGCGTGGACGGAAAAAATCAGCTGAGCAACGCATCCGGCTGGACAAAAAGCAGTTCCGCCAGTCTTAGCACCAGCTACGAGCTGGATCTCTGGGGCAAAATTGCTCGCCAGCGCGATGCGGCGGAGTGGGCAAGCCGCGCCAGCGCAGAGGATTTGCGCTCGGCAAAACTGACGCTGCTTTCCGAAGCCAGTAATAATTACTGGCGTATTGGGTTTGTGAACCAGCAGATTGCCGTCCTCCGGCAGAGCATCGGCTATGCGACAGAGACGCTCCGCCTGGCCAACGCACGCTATCAGGCAGGCGGAGCCTCTTCCCTGGATGTGGTTGATGCTCAACAAAGCCTGCTGGCACAGGAAAACCGACTCACCGCCCTGCAGCGCGATCGCCTACAGGTTCTGAATCAGCAGGCGGTGTTGCTGGGCACCGCGCCGGGCAGTCCGAGAGTTGAACCCACTAGGTTACCCACAGGCAGGATGCCGCAGGTTAATGCGAATATCCCTGCCAGCGTGCTGATGCATCGGCCCGATATCAGCGCTAAAGAGTGGCGGGTTCGTGAAGCTCTGGCCACCGTTGATATCCGGCGCACCGAATACTATCCCGCCTTTAGCCTGACAGGCTCTCTCGGCACCGGCAGCAGCTCGCTACTCACGGTGCTGCATAATCCCATCGCTTCCGTTGGGGCTAGCCTGACGCTGCCGTTCCTGGACTGGCGGCAGCGGGGCGTGGAGGTAAAAATTGCCCGCAACGATTACGAGCAGCGCGTGCTGGAGTTTAAACAGTCGCTTTATAAGGCGATGAGCAGCCTTGAGGACGAACTCTCCCTGCGCGATCAGCTCCTGGCTCAGGAGAAAAGACTGCGGGAGGGGCTGGAGCTTGCGCGTAAGTCTGAGCGGTTGAATGAGGTGCGTTACCGCCAGGGCGCCGCGCGTATCTCATTCTGGCTAGATGCCCAGGAGAAACGCCGCCAGGCCGAGCTATTGCTGGATGAAAATCGCTTCAATCAGTTCCAGAATCTGGCAAAAATTTATCTCGAGTTTGGGGGATCGTCCAAATTCCCTTAAATCTAACTAACTCATTTTTATCTCCCGCCCCTGATGGAGCCTTTACCCGTCGTTCCGGCGGGCTGAAGGCTCCTGACTGGGCTGAAATCCATATGACGCGGGGTAAGAAAGGCATTACCCGCCGCCGTCTGTGGGAGGAAAACGTCCTGTGGATGCCAGTCCGGGCGAAACGACTCTTAGCTTTGCTGCCGCTGCCTTCCCGAGGCCACTGCGCGGTTCGACACCGAGATGTTTATGTGGAATACAAAATCAAAAATTAACGGCTCCGAAGAGCCGTTAAAGGTGTGAGTTATGTCCAGTCCTCATGGCCATTTTCATGTATCCAGACTATACCTCCTGGGCATTCTTCCTCGTAAAACCAGATATCTTCGATTTTTGCTTTCCATTCATTTTCGGTCTTTGGAAATGCAGTTTTGAAGAGGGCTATCTGATCTTCGATAGAACCCTGGAGAAATTCACCATGTTTTCCAAACTTTATTTTTCCCTCTTCCATAAGTCGTTTTAATAATTCAAAGAAATAGGCCGATTTTTCATCGTGGTTCATTGTTTCCATATTGAAGTTATCAGCCCTCATGGCAGACCAGACAGTTCCAATCGAACAACCCTCTAACTCTTCACTGAATAATTTATATTCTTCATCGTTATAAAGCATATGTTCTCCTTATCGAAATTTAATCTCTGTTCTCTTTTTGACCTTTCCTTTCCCTTTGAGGTCATCTAATTGCTTATTACCAACTATATCTATCAGGGATTTTTGCTGTTGTTCAATGAGGGATTGATCGGCAGGGCTTGTCATCGGTTGTGCAGCTAATATGTGTGAAGCCCACGCTATCAGCGGGCAGATTGCATAGATGAGTAATTTCTTTTTAATCACAAATGCGTCTCATTATCATAAAATAATTTAGAGTGTAAGTTATTGCCATTTTGAACGTCCAGTGCTTTTTTTAGTCAACTTTGTGGCGTGTGATGGGTAACAGGTCTCTGGTCACAAGGATAAGGCGCGATAAAATTTCATCTTTTACTGACCTGCAGTTTTTTTAGAAAAACATAGGGTTGGATCATATATCCATCAATAGTCAACTTTTCAGCTGGCATGAAAGACACTTCCTCTGGATACCACCGGGATTAAAGCCGTCGGGTTACTTCAGTGGCTTGCCGACAGATATCGAGTGGGGCCACATATTGGCGTTCAAAGATAAACCTGAGGCAGTGCCTGACCCGGTGCCGTCGTCATTGAGGGGATCGTCCAAATTCCCTTAAATCTTGCTAACTAATTCTCCCCAAACAGAAAACGGTTTTTCTTTCTCTGATGCTCGTTTAAAGTCTTGCTGGCTGAACGGGTTTCAGCGAGCAAAATGATAAACAAGCGTTTATTTTATGGGGAAGGGTGAAGGCATGCGTGTGTCAGATTATATCCGGCTGTTATTTCTTGCCGCGGTGTGGGGAGCCAGCTTCCTTTTTATGAAAATAGCGGCGCCAGAGTTCGGGGCGGTAAATACGGCCTTTTTAAGGGTGTTTTTTGGCTTTATAGGGCTGGCGGTGATTCTTTTCACCCTGAGATCATCTTTTCACTTTGAGGGAAAATTCCGTTCGGCGCTTATTCTGGGCGCAATTAACTCCGGGCTGCCCTTTTTTATGTATTGTCTCGCCGCAAAATGGTTACCTGCCGGATACTCCGCCATTTTAAACGCGACCACGCCGCTAATGGGCGCCATTATCGGATTCTCCTTCTTTAGTGAGAAATTAACGGCGCGAAAATGGCTGGGCGTAGTGCTGGGCCTGGCAGGGATAATGGTGATTACTTCGGTCGGTGATGCACACTCCAGCGAGGAGAAGATCGCCGGAATTATTGCCTGCCTGGTCGCCACGAGTTGCTACGGTGTGGCAGGCTTTTTAACCCGCCGCTGGATCTCCAATAAAGGCGGTCTTGACCCTAAAATCGTCGCCTTCGGCAGCCAAATAGGGGCCACGCTTTTCCTGTTACCGTTCTTTGCCTGGAGCGTGGCGACCGGCCCGTCAATCAACTGGCTGCAGGGCAATGTCTGGCTCAGCGTGCTGGGTCTGGGGATCCTGTGTACCGCCGTGGCCTATATTTTCTACTTCCGCTTAATTGCCGATATCGGGCCATTACGCAGCCTCACGGTGACTTTTCTCATTCCACCGTTTGGTGTGTTGTGGGGCTACCTCATTTTGCACGAAACCATTAGCGAAGCGTTTATCATCGGGGCAGTCATTGTGTGTTTCTCCGTCTGGCTGGTGATAAGCCCGGACAAGAAAATGCTCACCGTAAAAAGTTAACCCAGGCACCGGCTGCGAATGATTGTGGTTATACTAGCCGCAAGCCCGGATAAGGTTTCCGGGCTACGCAGTAAAGGAAAAACGATGCAACGAGAAGCGCTGTTCACCGCGGTGTTTGACAGATATCAGGTCGAGCCCGACTATCCGTGGGATAAGTTTAAGGACTATGCCGTGCTGCGCCATCGTTATAAGCGCAAGTGGTTTGGCGTGGTACTGAGCATTTCTGCCGCAAAGCTGGGGCTGGAAAGCGATGAGGTGGTCGATATTCTCAACGTGAAGGTGATGCCCGGTGCCGTCGGCTCGCTGCGAATGCAGCCCGGTATTTTACCGGCGTATCACATGAATAAAGAGCATTGGGTCACCGTGCTTATTGCCCAGGTACCCGATGAACTCATTTTAGGGCTTATCGATGAAAGTTTTGGCCTAACGCGTTAATTTAAATCTTCCCGAATACCATTCTGAAACGAGGTATTCGGGAAGGCGGTTATAAATAAACTTTCACTGGTTTAATCGCGGCTTGTTCAATTATCGTTTCTTCCAGCTGATGGCGTAGTGATAATGCGACCCGGAGAGCAAGAACTCCGGCGAAACGCTCGGACTCCACGAATCGTCCCCGCCCACGCCCATATGATAACCGTCGATATTCAGCCAGCTTCCTGCCTCTTCTTGCAATAAATGCCGATGCGTGGCTTCCCGCAGCTGTTTCTGGCTGTAGCGACTGATATTGAAGTGAAACGCACCGCGCAAACAATGGCTGCCGTACTCCAGCGATGAGGTGTCGCAGCGCAGGCCATTTTCACTCGGAAAAACGTAAGGCGTGTACATATCCGCCAGCGGCAGCGTCCATCGGTTAAACAGCGCCGAGCTTTTACGGTCGGGGTAGTTCTCGTGCGGGCCGCGCCCAAACCAGGTTACTTCCGGGGCGAGATCCGCAAGCTGGCAACAGAGACCAATACGCGCGGGCGCCGGCGTGCCGAACGCAACCTCTACATCCACCGTAATGTGCAGTTCACCCTCGCTGTCGATAAGGTAATTTTTGCGGCTGATAAACAGCGTGTTACCGTTGCCCTGCCAGCTGTGGGCGGTGCGAACCAGCACCGCGTTGCTCAAGGCGTCCACATTAAAACTCAGTAGTTCAGGCTTCAGGTCGTACATGCCTGCGGCCCGCCAGCGCTCCACCCAGGCATTAGGGTCGATATGCGCGGCTTCGCTAATCCCGATGTCATTATCGAGCGGGGCCCGGGAAAAATTATCCTGCAGCGGCGTGAGCAGCGCAGGGCGTTGATGGCTAAACCACTGGCCGAGCAGACCGCTGCGGCGCTCAAAACGCCAGTGCTGATCGCCGTGGAATACATCAACATGCCTGTCATCCGTTTGCAGCAATGGGGCGGAGCCGGCGGGGAGGATATTCGGCCGGGCTAACGCGGATGGCAATTGCCACTGCGCCTGAGCACAACAATGCCCGGCCTCACTCCATGAGGTGGCCTCTGCTTGCCGTACTTCGACATTGAGCCAGATGGCACCGGGCTGGGTTATCTCCGGCAGCGAAAGCTGAAGCACTCGGGTTTCCTGCGGCGCCAGAAGTAAAGTCTGTTCGCCGCGGGCCAGCACTTCACCCTCCCTTTGGAGCGTCCAGATCAGCCGCTCGTTATCGCTGGAGCGGAAGAGGTATTCACTGGTGGCTTCCAGTTGGTTTCCGGGCAACAGGCGGAACTGGAAGAACTGCTGCGCCTGTTTAGCCTCTTGCAGAGCAGGATGCGGCGTGCGGTCGGCGAAAACCAGGCCGTTCATGCAAAACTGACGATCGTTCGGCGTGTCGCCAAAATCACCGCCATACGCGGCCCAGGCCAGGCCGTTTGCATCATGCCTGACCAGGGACTGATCGACCCAGTCCCAGACAAAACCTCCCTGTAGCCTTGGGTGCTGGCGAAATGCCTCCCAGTATTTACTGAAGCCGCCCAGACTGTTGCCCATCGCGTGGGCGTATTCGCACAAAATGAGCGGGCGGCTTTCTTCGGGCAGTCCCGGCCATTTCTTAATAGACCACTTTGGCACCTGCGGGAAGGGCTGATCCCGATCGACCCGGGCATACATCGGGCAAATAATGTCGGTGGCCGCCGTGTCTGCGCCGCCGCCTTCGTACTGTACGGGGCGCGTAGGATCGTTAGATTTTATCCAGCGGTAGAGCGCATCGTGATTGCAGCCGTGCCCGGACTCGTTGCCGAGCGACCAGATGATAATGGCCGGGTGGTTGCGATCGCGCTGTACCATACGCGTCACGCGTTCGGCCATCGCGGGCAGCCAGCCGGGATCGTCGCTCAGGCGGTTCATCGGCACCATGCCGTGGGTTTCTATGTTGGCCTCATCGACAACGTACAGGCCGTAAAAATCACACAGCCTGTACCACAGCGGATGGTTGGGATAATGAGAGCAGCGTACGGCGTTGAAGTTGTTCTGCTTCATCAGCAGGATATCGAGCCGCATCGTGTCTTCATCCATCACCTGGCCGTTTACCGGGTGATGCTCATGCCGGTTGGTGCCCCGCAGCAGCAGCGGTTTGCCGTTGAGCTTCAGCAGCCCCCCGGTGATTTCCACCTTGCGGAAGCCAACGTCATAGCCTTCAGCCTCGAGAACATCGTCATCTTGCATCAGGACAACCACGGCCCGATACAGGTTTGGTTCTTCGGCGCTCCACAGCAGCGGTTGTTCAACCGGCAGGTGCAGGGTGGTGCGGTCGTGATAAGCGCCGCGTTCATCAATAATCGGGCTGCCAATACTCTGCTGCTTTGCCGCCAGCAGAGTCTCTCCGCGCCAGAGCTGCACCAGCACTTCGCTGGTGCTGATGTTTTGCCCCTCAATTTTAACTAAAGCCCGGAGCTCTCCGCGCGAAAAATCTGCGTTAAGATCGGTCTGCAACTGTATGTCGGCGAGGCGTGTTTCCGGTTTATGCAACAGAGATACATCCCGGAAAATACCGCTCATGCGCCACATATCCTGATCTTCGAGATAAGTGCCGTCGCTCCAGCGCAAAACCATCACCGCGAGACGGTTGCTGCCCTTTTTTAGCGCGGCGCTGAGGTCAAATTCAGAGGGCAGGCGGCTGTCCTGGGCATAGCCTATCCAGACGCCGTTACACCACAGATGAAAGGCGGATTTTACGCCGTCAAAAATAACCCGCGTTTGCCCGCTCGAGAGCCAGCCATCTTCAACCTCAAATGTGAGCGAGTAACATCCAGTAGGGTTTTCCTGCGGCACATAAGGGGGATTCACCGGGATCGGATAGGTAATATTGGTATAAATGGGCGCATCATAACCCAGCATTTGCCAGTTAGACGGCACGGGAATGGCGTCTGCGCCTGGAAGATCCTCGCTGAGCCAGCGCTCCGGAACCGCTTCGGGACGCGGGAAATAGCTAAATGCCCATTCCCCGTTAAGGGACTGCAGCGCCGGTGAGCGTTTATCATCTCTGGCATCATCTGGCGAACGCCAGCTAGCAAATGGCGGATGAGCCGCCAGCGCGTTAAGCTGGGTCACGCCGGGAGACTCCCAGTCCCGGCGGGCTAGCGTGGCCTGAAGCGAAGGTGAAGTGTAGGTCATGGAGAGGCGCCTGTCAGAAAATGTTATTCGCTCACAATTTAGCAACGGATATGCAGGAGTAAAGCCATCACGCCGTATTCGGTGATGGGCCTCACAAAGAATCCTGGTTTTATTTCAGACGCGAAATCTGGTGTGCGAGGCGAGAAAGCTCGTCGGCCAACTGCGCCGCCGTAGGCTGCACCGGGCTACCCGGCGCGGCGGTCGTTTTGCGTTCCACGAGGCTAATCGGGTGCAGCGCCGCCAGGGCGCCCCCCTGGTGGATAAGCGTCATGATGCCGTTCACGCTGGCTTCCCCGAGCAGCCTGAAATCCTGCCGGATGGTCGTCAGCGGGGGCAAAAAACAGGCGCTGTCTTCAGTGTCATCAAAGCCAATAACGGAAATATCCTGCGGCACCGTTAATCCGGCCTCCTGGATAGCGCGGAGCGCACCCAGCGCCATCTGATCGTTAGCCACAAGGAGCGCCGTGGGCTTCTGTCCGTCGCGCAAAAGCAGGCTAGTCTGGTGGTAGCCCGAAAGAGAATTCCAGTCCCCGCGCATAAAAGCCACAGGCGCAAGCTGATGCTGCGCCAGCGAATGCTGCCAGCCTTCAAGCCGCAGTCGGGCTGAGACAGAGTTTTCCGGGCCGGCGAGCAAGGCAATCTGGCGATGCCCCAAAGTGACGAGATGCTCCACCGCAAGGGCCGCGCCTGACGCGGCGTCGGTAACGATATGGTTAGCCAAAACTTCCGGAGAAACATCAAGGAACAAAACGGGAACATCGCCGCAGACTACCTGCACGGCTTCCACCTCCGCGGTTTCCAGCGGGATGTTCACAATCAGCCCGTCAACGCGCTGGGCAAGCAGGCTATTTACGGCGGCGATCGCCGCCGCTACGCCGGGCTGTTCAACCATCGAAATCATCACGTTGAACTGCATCTCACCCGCTTTGGATTTTATCGCCGCCGCTATCTGCGAAGGGGCATGCAGGGAAAGGGTGGTTGTGGCCAGCCCCAGCGTCTGGCTGAGTTTACCCGCCAACTGCTGGGCTACGCGGTTAGGCACATAGTTCAGCGCCTTCATCGCGGCCTCGACCTTTTGCCGCGTTTTCGCTGAAACGTGCGAAGCCTGATTGATCACCCGAGAAACGGTCTGATACGACACGCCTGCCGACTCGGCAACATCGTACAGTGTCACAGATTTCGCTTTCATTGCAGGCTTCCTTCTCGCAGACGCTGGTAGGGCGGCTATTCTACACATAACGCGAAAGCCGGGAGAAACTTATGTACAAACTGTATGGCGTGTCGAGTTTTGGGTCAGCCATTACTGAATTGATGCTAACGCTGGTTGAGGAACCTTACAAATTCATCGACGTGGACGGGTTTGATACGCCCGGCCCGATGCGGGATCGGCTGTTGGTGATTAACCCGCTGGCGCAGGTGCCTACTTTGGTACTGGAGAATGGGGAAGTGCTGACCGAAAGCGCGGCCATTGCGCTCTGGATCCTGGATCGCCACCCGCAGTACGCCCCGCCTGTCGGCTCGTCGGAGCGGCAGCAGTTTTTCCGCTTGCTTATCTGGATTGTGGCCAACGTTTATCCCACCTTCACCTACGGCGATTACGGCGAACGTTGGGTAGAAGAGGAGGCCACGGTATTGACGGAAAACCTTTATCGCTACCGCGAGTCGCTGTGGCTGTGGTTTGAAACCCAGCTGGGTGCAGGCCCCTATATTTTTGGGAAGCAGCTAACGCTGCTGGATTTGTATCTGCCGGCGATGACCCGCTGGCGCCCACGACAGGCCTGGTTTGACCAACATACGCCGAAGATAGCTGCTATTGCGAATCAGGTTCGTGCTCTGCCAGAGTTGAATAAAGTGTTGGGCAGAAACGGCATGCTCTAAAGCACTAACGATCACCTGCCTGTCGGGCGCCGCATTTATAGTGAGGCCATTCATTCGCAGCAGGGAATCAGCAACATGGCATTAGATCTGGGGCTTTATTTCGACCGTATTAACTATCACGGGCCGCGCAGCGTCACGGCGGAAACTTTACGCGCGCTGCATCTGGCGCATACGTGCGCAATTCCGTTTGAAAATCTGGATGTTTTGCTCGGCAGAACAATCCATATTGACGATGAGAGCATCTTTGACAAGCTGGTGCTGGCCGGGCGGGGCGGCTGGTGTTTTGAGCAAAACGGCCTGTTTAGCAACGTGCTAGCTGAGCTGGGGTTTGAGGTGGAAAATTTAGCGGCTCGCGTACTGCTGGCAAACCCACCGCAAATGCCGGCCAGAACGCACCGTCTCACAAAAGTTCGCCTCGATGGCCAGGCCTGGATTGCCGACGTTGGCTTCGGCGGTAAAACGCTGCCCGAACCTGTTCGCCTGGTGGAAGGTGAAATGCAGCCAACGACGCATGGCGTTTACAGTTTTGAAAGGGTGGAACAAGACTGGCTGCTGAAATTCCATGACGCCGACAAAGTGATTAACCTGTATCGCTTTAACCTCGAACCGCAGTACTTCTCTGATTATGAAGTCGGGAATCACTATGTGGCAACCTGGCCGCAGTCGCACTTCCGCCAGTGCCTGACGCTAAGCCTGTACAAGGCCAATGGTGAGAAAAATACGCTCTATAGCGCAGGTGAAAATGCCCCAGTGTTTACCCGGGCGCAAGAGGTCTATGACCTGCTGCAGAAAAACTTCAATCTACGTTTCGACCACCCGCGCCACGGCATCACCCTCGAAGAGTTCTCCGCGATGCTGGTACGTATTGGCGTGATACCAGCCGCCTGATTTTTTTGCCCTCAGATGCCGCCGCTCGTGCCAGCGAGCGGCGGCGATCCGCCACGATCGTAAACATCCACCCGAAAACCCAAAATAAAATAGTGAAGGTACGCGCGTAGATAGTGGATATATCTTGTTTCAAAACCGACGCAAGGGTAAAAGGCCGAATAATATGAGGAATATTCAAAAATTGACGTTACTTTGAAAATTTCCTTTATCAATTTGAGCCTTTTTCTTTTAGCATAACGGCGGTTCTCATCAGGCGGCTCAGCGGTTAACACAGGTTATGAAAAACATCTTTCTGGCAATCATCCTTTCTCTTATGGTTATTGGCGCTTTTGCTCACGATCCGCAGCCGGGTACCGGGCTGGATACTCTCGCCGCCGTACAAGGCAGGTGACAAATTTGCCACCCGCCTGACGTTGATTAGCCGGCCCAGCGGGAAGCGCGAATAATACTGCAGAAGTTCAGTGGTTCGAACCCAGGTTCTTTATCCCGAATGACATCGGCCTTCACGTTGCCAAACGTGGTGGTCGGTTTGCTTTTAATCCCGTCGTAAAACGCCTGAATAATCTCTTCTTTAAATGCCGCCGGACGAGGGTGATGCTTCACCACCTGTTCGCGCTGATCGTCGCTGAATTTATCGTAATCAATCCCCAGCACATCCATTTCAACCCCCGCCGTCACCAGCGCAATTTCCGGGGCCATAAACTCAGGAATGCCCGGGGTAGTATGCAGGGCAATCGCCGTCCACACTTTGTCTATATCGGCCTGACTGACGCCGTACTGGCGCATAAAGTCCTGCGCGGCAAACGCACCGTCCACTTCAAAACGTTTGTCGCAGCTGCAATGTTCGTGGGTTAACCCCATGTCGTGGAACATACAGCCTATGTACAGCAGCTCGCGATCAACCTTCAGTTCACGGCGCTGTCCGGCCAGCGCCGCCCAGTAGTAAACCCGGCTGGAGTGGTGGAACAATAAATCTGATTCCGTGTCGCGTACCAGCTGCGTAGCTTCACGGGCCATTTTGGTGTCCGGAATAACGATGCCGTTAATTACTAAGCTCATCTCTTTCTCCTCATGTTGGGTTGGAGTAGCATAGGCCGCATTCAAAATGTCTTAAATGATCGCATAACGACGATTTAAGACTTGTGCCGCAGTTAAGGACGTGGAGAAAAGAATGGGGCATCAAATCCTGATCCTTGCGGTGCCGGGGGTTCAACTGCTGGATGTTTCGGGGCCGCTGGACGTATTTGCCGAGGCGAATCGCGTGCTGCACCGTGAGGTTTATCAGCCTCGGATTATTGCGCTGGAAACCCAGACTATTGTCGCTTCTTCCGGGGTGAAACTGCTGGCTGACGATGTGCTTGAAGCGGCGGCGGGCGGGTGGGAAACCACCTTTCTGGTTGCCGGCGCGCCGGATGCGGCCCACAGAACGCTAAGCGCCGATCAACGCGAAAAAATGACCGCACTTTGTACCCAAAGCCGCCGCTATGGCTCCGTCTGCACGGGGGCACTTTTGCTGGCACAAACTGGCTTATTAAAGGGCAAGAAAGTCACTACCCACTGGTCTGCATCATCGCTTTTAGCGGCTCGCTATCCCGACACAGAAGTGACCGCCGACGCGCTTTACGTTATGGACGGCGCGTTACGCACGGCTGCGGGGGTGACTTCAGGGTTAGATCTGGCCCTACGGCTGGTGGAAGAGGATCTTGGCCGGGAGGTGGCGCAGGACGTCGCGGCAAATCTGGTGATGTTCTTTAAGCGGCCCGTGAACCAAAACCACTTTATCCGCGACCAAAAAACCTCTCTCAGCGGGCGCAGCGCGCTGCAGGATCTCCAGCGCTGGACAATCGCCAACATTGCGGAGGTAGCAACGGTGCAGCAAATGGCGGCACACATTCACCTTAGCGTGCGGCATTTAACGCGCCTGTTTCATCACGAACTACAGGTCACGCCGGGTGACTGGCTGGAAGCCGAGAAAGTGGCAAGGGCGAGGCAACTGCTGGAGTCCGGCGAACTGCCGGTGAAAGCCATACCCGCCGCAAGCGGGTTTTCCGGGGTGGACACGCTGCGGCGGGCGTTTGTGCGCCGAATGGGCATCACGCCCGCCGCATATAAGAAGATCTGTTAATCGTTAGACGTTCGGGAAGGTGATGCTGTTGCCCGGTGCCTCACGGTGCAGATGGATAAAGTTCAGGTGGCGTTCGTACTGATCGAGAATGTCGATAATCACCTGTTCTTTGCTGTAGTCCATCAGATCATTCCCCTGGCTGCCCTCAAGCAGGAAAGTTTCTAAGCGGTAATAGGTCGATTTACCGCTGCGGGCGCGGTAGGTAAAACCTGGCACCGAATACTTCTGCGGCCAAATCTGATAGACGAAGTTTTGCTCGTCCCCCATATGTACCCGCAGCTCAAGGTGCCCCAGTTTTTCATCCGGCAGCGGGGGCTCGATGGAAAGCTCCACCCGGGCACCGCGCAGCTCCAGCTCCTGAGAAACCTCCTCCATTGCCGGGTAGCATACGGTGTCCATCATCTTCTGCGTGTATCGCGTGCCGGGGTAGTTCATCAGGCGGGACAGACGCTTTTTCCAGCCAAGACGATCCTGGGCGGTCATCATGTACGGCGCGGTGTCACGGCTGGCGCTGACGCGGCGGTAATCTTCTATTTTCAGGGATTTATACAATCCGGCCATCACGAAGAAGATCACGAAGCTGAACGGCAGTCCCATAATCACCGTCATATTCTGCAGCGCGGAAATCCCGTTGGTCATCAGCATCCCCATGGTCAACAGGCCGATAGCAACAGACCAGAAGATACGCAGCCAGTTGGGCGCATCGCTGTTGATGTCCTTCAGCTTAGAGGTGAAGTTCCCCAGCACCAGCGCGCCGGAGTCCGCCGAAGTCACGTAGAACAGCAGGCCGGTGATCGTTGCCACCGAAGCGCTGAAGGTAAAGCCGGGATATTGCGCCAGCAGGCTGTAGAAGCCGCGTTCCGGATGCGCCATTGCCTCCTGGGCAAAGGTGCCGTCGCCGTGGATAATTTCGTACAGCGCGCTGTTGCCGAACACTGAAAGCCACAGCAGCGTAAAGGTAAACGGAATAATCAGCGTTCCCAGGACAAATTCACGAATGGTGCGGCCGCGGGAGATACGGGCCAGGAACAGGCCAACAAACGGCGACCACGCCACCCACCAGGCCCAGAAGAACAGAGTCCAGTTGTTCATCCATTCCACCGGGCGGTCGAACGCGAAGCTGTTTAACGTCATGCCCATAAAGCGATTGATGTAATCGCCGACGTTGAGCACCAGCGCGTTGAGCAGGAATTCGGTATTGCCCATAAACAGCACGAACAGGATCAGGCCCAGCGCCAGCGCCACGTTCAGTTCGGAAAGAACCCGAATACCTTTATCGACGCCAGACGTCACCGAGATGGTTGCGATTATCACCGAAAGCACGATCAGCGCAGCTTTGGCCCCCAGGCTGTCCGGGATATCAAACAGCACACTCAGCCCGTAGTTGAGCTGCACGACGCCAATCCCCAGCGTTGTGGCGATACCGAAAATCGTGCCGATCACCGCCGCAATATCCACCGTATGGCCAATCGGGCCATTAATTTTCTTGCCGAAAATAGGATACAGCGCGGAGCGAATCGTCAGCGGGAGGTTGTAGCGATAGCTGAAGTAGCCCAGGGCGATGCCCATCAGCGCATACATCGACCAGCCGGTCAGCCCGTAATGGAATAGCGTCCAGACCATTGCCTGGCGCGCGGCCTCAATGGTTTGCCCGGCACCTTCCGGGGGCTGCATGTACTGCGTCACCGGTTCGGCAACGGAAAAGAACATCAGGTCGATGCCTATCCCGGCGGCAAACAGCATTGCCGCCCAGCTGAGCACGCTAAACTCGGGCTTGGACTGCTCCGGGCCAAGCTTAATGGAGCCGAAGCGGGAGCAGGCGATAAATACGACAAAGACAATATAGAGCGTGGCGGCAAGCAGGTAGTACCAGCCGAAACGGGAGGAGACCCAGCTCAGGGTGTGGCTAATCAGATTTGCGGAGAAATCACTGTAGAAAATGGTCATCAGGGAAAAGCACAAAATCAGCCCGGCGGAAGTGTAGAACACCACCGGGTTGATTTTGTCTTTTTCGCTGGTAGCAGGCGGAGTAACGGGCTTCGTCATCGATTACCTCAGGTTAAGTAACGGTGACTACTCAGATGAGCAGTTAAGTTTTTCTTTTGAATGCAGGTGAGATTGTTTTTTAACAATTCCATAATCAATTTAAGGTCTTGATCGCGGTTTTCATATTAATGCATTGAATTTATTCAAATAAAATCCTCATTTTTATTGTCCGAAAAGCGACTATTTCGCTGTTTTCTTGCCTTTGCGTAACAATTAATACACATTTTATATTGAACGTTCAATCAATAAACGCTTAAATAGATAATAATTATTTATGAATGGAGCGAGGCCATGCCCAAAAAAGGTATGCAGCCGATACGGCGGCGGCAGCTGATTGACGCCACCTTAAACGCAATAAATGAGGTTGGAATGCATGATGCCACGGTGGCGCAAATTGCCCGCCGCGCCGGGGTCTCTACCGGCATCATCAGCCATTATTTTCAGGATAAAAATGGCCTGCTGGAAGCCACCATGCGGGACGTTACGGCCCAGCTCCGCGATGCGGTAGTGGGCCGGCTGAAGGCTTTGCCCGGCGCTTCTGCCGCGCGGCGATTGTGCGCGATTGTGGACGGGAATTTTGACGATACCCAGACCCACAGCGCGGCCATGAAAGCCTGGCTGGCGTTTTGGGCCAGCAGCATGCACCAGCCGATGTTGTACCGATTACAACAGGTGAGCAGTCGCCGTCTGCTGTCCACGCTCACCGCCGAGTTCAGGCGCGAACTGCCGCAAGAAGAAGCCAGGCTGGCGGGCTACGGCCTCGCCGCACTGATAGATGGCCTGTGGCTGCGTGCGGCCTTAAGCGGCAAACCGTTTGACCGCAAAGCAGCGAGCGTACTGACTACGCAATTTATCAACCAGCATCTTATTGCTGCGGTGAAAAAGTAATTAGTAAGGAGAAATTATGTCCCGATTTGGTGAACAACAGCTTTATATCGACGGGGGCTACGTCGCCGCGCGAAGTGGTAAAACGTTTGAAACCATCAACCCGGCCAATGGCGAAGTGCTGGCGGTCGTTCAGGCCGCAGGCCGGGAAGACGTTGACCACGCCGTTGCCGCGGCAAAGAAAGGGCAGAAGGTATGGGCTGCAAAAACGCCTGTGGAGCGAGCACGCATTCTGCGCCGCGCCGTTGAGATTCTGCGCGAGCGTAACGATGAGCTGGCCGAACTGGAAACGCTCGATACCGGCAAAGCTTTCAGCGAAACCTCCAGCGTGGATATCGTCACCGGCGCAGACGTACTGGAGTATTACGCCGGGCTGACAACCACCCTCGAAGGTCAGCAGATCCCGCTGCGGGATAGCTCATTTGTCTACACCCGTCGGGAGCCATTAGGCGTTGTCGCAGGGATTGGGGCGTGGAACTACCCGATTCAGATTGCGCTTTGGAAGTCTGCCCCTGCGCTTGCCGCTGGCAATGCGATGATCTTCAAACCGAGCGAAGTGACGCCGCTTACCGCCCTTAAGCTGGCAGAAATTTACACCGAGGCCGGCGTGCCGGACGGCGTCTTTAACGTTCTGCCTGGGCTTGGGGCGGAGACTGGCCAACGGCTAACGGAACATCCGGGCATCGCCAAAGTTTCCTTCACTGGCGGCGTTGTCAGCGGTAAGAAAGTGATGGCGAATGCTGCCGGTTCGACGCTGAAACAGGTCACGATGGAGCTGGGGGGCAAATCTCCGCTGGTTATCTTCGACGACGCAGATCTCAACCTGGCGGCGGACATCGCGATGATGGCCAACTTCTACAGCTCCGGCCAGGTCTGCACCAACGGTACCCGGGTATTTATTCCTGCGGCGTTGAAAGCGGAATTTGAGAAGAAAATTGTGGAACGCGTGGGCCGCATTCGCGCGGGCGATGTCATGGATCCGCAAACCAACTTTGGCCCGCTGGTCAGTTTCCCGCACCGCGAAAACGTCATGCGCTACATCGAGTCTGGCCGCGAAGAGGGCGCCACGCTGCTGTGCGGGGGCGACAAACTACGCGGGGAAGGCTTTGATAACGGGGCTTGGGTGGCACCAACCGTATTCACCGACTGCCGCGATGAGATGAAAATCGTCCGGGAAGAGATCTTCGGCCCGGTGATGTCGATCCTCAGCTATGACAGCGAGGAAGAAGTGATTCGCCGCGCCAACGACACGGATTACGGCCTCGCTGCCGGAGTTGTGACTAACGATCTCACTCGCGCGCACCGCGTTATCCATCAGCTTGAAGCCGGCATTTGCTGGATCAACACCTGGGGCGAGTCTGCCGCGGAGATGCCGGTCGGCGGTTACAAGCATTCCGGCATTGGCCGCGAGAATGGCCTGATGACGCTGCAAAGCTATACCCAGGTTAAGTCAATCCAACTGGAGATGGGCACCTATCAGTCAATCTTTTAACCCCACCTGAGGAGGATGAATGGAATTTGATTACATCATTATTGGAGCGGGTTCCGCAGGTAATGTTTTAGCTGCACGTTTAACGGAAGATCCCGATACCAGCGTCCTGCTGCTTGAAGCCGGTGGCCCGGATTACCGCTTTGACTTCCGTACCCAAATGCCCGCAGCACTGGCGTTTCCGCTGCAGGGCAGGCGCTACAACTGGGCTTATGAAACAGACCCAGAGCCGTTTATGAACAACCGCCGCATGGAGTGCGGGCGAGGCAAAGGGCTGGGCGGCTCATCCCTGATTAACGGTATGTGTTACATCCGCGGAAACGCGATGGACCTCGACAACTGGGCGTCGATGCCGGGCCTGGAGAACTGGAGCTATCTGGACTGCCTGCCTTACTACCGGAAAGCGGAAACCCGCGATATCGGCCCAAACGATTATCACGGCGGCGAAGGCCCGGTCTCCGTCACCACGCCTAAACAGGGTAATAATCCTCTGTTCCACGCGATGATTGAGGCGGGCGTGGAAGCGGGCTATCCGCGCACCGACGATTTGAACGGTTACCAGCAGGAAGGTTTTGGGCCGATGGACCGCACCGTGACGCCTAAAGGCCGCCGCGCAAGTACCGCTCGTGGCTACCTCGACGAGGCAAAGCAGCGTGCGAACCTGACCATCGTGACCCACGCAACCACTGACCGTATCATCTTTGATAATTTACGCGCCGTTGGGGTGGAATACCTTGTGAAAGACACTCCGGTGCATTCCGTGGCGAAAGCGCGCAAAGAAGTTCTGCTGAGCGCCGGCGCGATTGCTTCCCCGCAAATTCTGCAACGCTCTGGGGTGGGCGATGCAGAATTCCTGGCGAGCATGGAGATCCCGGTGATTCACGACCTGCCCGGCGTAGGTGAAAATCTTCAGGATCACCTGGAAATGTACCTGCAGTACGAATGCAAAGAGCCGGTGTCGCTTTACCCGGCGCTGCAATGGTACAACCAGCCAAAAATCGGCGCAGAGTGGCTGTTCAATGGTACCGGCGTTGGCGCAAGCAACCAGTTTGAAGCGGGGGGCTTTATTCGCAGCCGTGCAGAGTTTAGCTGGCCGAATATTCAGTACCATTTCCTGCCGGTGGCGATTAACTACAACGGCTCAAACGCGGTGAAAGAGCACGGCTTCCAGTGCCACGTCGGCTCTATGCGTTCCCCAAGCCGTGGCCGCGTGAAGCTCAAGTCGCGCGACCCGCACGAGCACCCAAGTATTCTGTTCAATTATATGTCTCACGAACAGGACTGGCAGGAGTTTCGTGACGCCATCCGTATCACCCGCGAGATCATGCGGCAGCCTGCGCTGGATAAATACCGTGGGCGCGAAATCAGCCCTGGCCTCGACTGCCAGACGGACGAACAGCTTGATGAGTTTGTGCGTAATCATGCGGAAACGGCTTTCCACCCGTGCGGCAGCTGTAAGATGGGGCATGATGAAATGGCCGTGGTGGATGAGCAGGGCCGGGTTCACGGCCTGCAGGGGCTGCGCGTGGTTGATGCTTCAATTATGCCGCAGATCATCACCGGTAACCTGAACGCTACCACCATTATGATTGGTGAAAAGATTGCCGATGCCATTCGCAATAAAGCGCCGCTGCCTCGCAGTACCGCCCGCTATTACAAAGCGGAACAGGCGCCGGTGAGAAAGGAACCGGTTCGAAAAATCCAGTAACGATTAAAGGCCAGTAAAAACTGGCCTTTCTTTTGCCCGGCCCTTGCCCGATCCCCTTGTGAAGCAGTAAAACAACTGTTCAACAACAAAAGGAGAATCACCGTGCCACACATCGAAATTAAATGTTTCCCTCGCGACCTTACCGATGAGCAGAAACAGGCCGTTGCCAGCGAGATGTGCGACGTGCTGAAAAAGCACTTCGGCTCGAAGGACGAGTCGCTCTCCGTGGCGCTGAAGATGGTTGAGCAGTCGAACTGGAAAGCCGAAGTATGGGATACGCAAATCGCACCCGAGATGGATTCGCTGTTGAAAAAGCCGGGTTACAGCCTTTAATCAATCATAAGGTGACAACGTCACCTTATGCATATCTGATTATCGTAAATCCTTCGCGCTCGTCGGGCGCAACGAAGTAACGGGTAATTAAGTCAAACTGTGCGTCCGTGGCGGCAAAATCGTGCGTTCCGCTGCTGTTGCGGGCGCGTAATCTCTCCCGGCAAACGTTATCCGGCACATCCAGATAATGCAGGCGGTTATCCACCCCGGCCTGGTCAATCACCGTTTTCATCCACTGCCGGTTTGCCAGCGTATTGGCTGGAAAATCCAGCACCACCGAGAGCCCACACCTCAGCAGGGAAACGAGATGCGGCGTTAGCGCGGTTTTCAACTTGCCTGAGTACGCCACGTAATCCGCCACGCTGTGCATTTGCTCGCCATAAAGCGCCGCAAGCCAGCTGTCTTCACTGACCAGAATGGTGTTGGGGGCGGCCATAAGCTTCGCGCTAAGGGTGGATTTACCGGCGGCAATTTTACCGCAGAGAAGGTGAAGGGTGGGTGTAGCGGGAGACGTGGTTGACATTAACACCTCATAGAAAGAGACAGGTTTTGACTACTGTCTACCCGAGGAGTGAAAGATACAACCAGTAAAATTGGCGGGTCAGAGAGCCTGACCCGCGTTCAGGTTATTTCAGCTTCGTCCAGTAAGTGCCCGTTTCTTTCACGGCCAGGAACTGTTGGTTCATCTCATCCAGCGTTTGCTGCGGGTCCATATCCGCGAATAACTGTGGGTGAAAGGTTTTGGCAAAGAACTCGACGTCCAGTAAATGCCACGGGGAGAGGTAGAAGTTATGCCATACCGCCCAGGCTTTTCCGTGCTGAATTGCGTTCAGATTCGAAATCACTTTCTGCTGGCCAAGCACCCCGGAAAAGCTTTCCTGTGCCTGAGCGGCCGTCACTTCCGAGCCCAGCTGCAGCCGGCCAGTTTGACCCGGCCCGGCGCTGCCGGTGGCGATGTAAATATCCGGGTTAACCGTCAACAGCGCCTCGGGGGAAATCTTGCCATAAACGCCAGGGAAGCGGCTCACGGCAATGTTATCCCCGCCGGCAAAAGCCAGCAGATCGGCCAGGTTGCCGCGCCCGACGGTAGTACAGCAGTCGCTTTTATCCCCCAAATGCAGCTGGAGCATTACCGTTGGCTTTATCGGCTTATTTCCGGCTAAGCGTTTGGCAATTTTCTCCATATGCTTTTGATAAAAGGCGATAAACTTTTCCGTTTTCGGCTGGTCGTTTAGCGCTTCGCCAAGAATACGCAGGCTTGGAACGGTGTTATTCAGCTGATCGACACGAAAATCGACGTAGATCACCGGAATATGCGCCTGCGTCAGCTGGCTAAGAAAGCTGTCGTGATTGCTCTCTTTTTTGGCGTAAATCGGCAAAATCACCAGGTCCGGATGCAGGGCGATAACCTTCTCCACGCTTATCTGCGAGAAGTTGTTATTGCCGATAATCGGGATGTCTTTGATAGCCGGGAACGCCGTGGTGTAGCGGTTCCAGGTCTGCGGGTCCAGACGCTGTAAATCCGCCGGCCAGCCCACAACGCGCTTCGCCGGGTTACCGTCCTCTACCAGCGCGAGCGTGTAGATCATCCGGCTTTCGCCAACGACAAGGCGCTGCGGATTATCCGGCACTTCAACTTTCCGCTGCAGGATATCGGTTATCGTTTTGGCCTGACTGCCGACACTGAGTGTCAGCAGGGCCGCGAGTAACAGCGATTTTTTCATCTCAGAAATCCACGCTTGCGGAAAGATAAACGGTGCGCGGCTCACCTTCGATAACGCGCAGGTTACCGGCGCTTGACTCGTAGTACTCGCGGTCAAACAGGTTTTTGACGTTCAGCTTCAGCTCGGTATTTTTGCCGACCAGCTTGCTGTCCCAGGCGACGAATGCATCCGCCACGGTGTAAGCCGGCATGGTGAAGCTGTTTTCCGGATCGCCCGCGCGGCTCCCGACATAGCGCCCGCCGCCGCCCAGGCGTAACTCACCCGGCAGCCAGGAGAAACGCAGGGTATGGCTGAGGTAAAGCCCGCCCATGGTTGTCGGCGCATTCACCAGACGGTTACCGACGTTCACCGGATTGATGTCGTCTTCAACTATCTCAGTTTTGTCATAGCTGTAGTTCGCCGTCAGGTTCCAGTCCTGCGCAATTTCGCCGTTAAGCTCTAATTCCGCACCGGTAGAGCGTGCTTTCGGGATGTTGCGGGTCACGCCGTTGATAAATACCGACATGTCTTTTTCATCAATGCGGTAGAGCGCCAGGCTGCTGGTCAGGCGAGGCGACATCTGCCATTTCGCGCCGACTTCCCAGGTGGTGCCTTTTTCGGTGGAAGCGACATTACCGTTGTCGTCCGTTTGGGTGGACGGGGTGAACGACTTGCTATAGCTGCCGTACAGCGAAACGTCAGGCACGATTTTATACACCAGCCCCAGCTGCGGCAGGAAAGCATTACCCCGGTCTTCCAGCGTGGTTTGTGGGTTCACCCAGCCGGCGCTGGAGGTTTGGGTATAGCGCTGCAGGCGGCCACCCAGCACGGCAATCCACTCGTCCGTCAGGTGAATGCTGTCTTTCGCAAACACGGAGCGGCTGTAGAGGTTTGTGCGCAGGTTACTGTTGGAGTCGCTATAGGTACTGCCGTTGGTTACCGGCGAGACGCCGTACACCGGGTTATACATGTTGAAGGTTTTCGTCACCTTCCCACGGTAGGAATACTTTTTGTAAGTTTCGTTCTGCTCGTAATCCGCCCCGAGCGTGATGTCGTGGGTCATGCCCAGCAATTCAGGGCTACCGCTGATGTCCCAGGAGGCATAATCCGTCTGGTGGTTAAAGCCACGGTTAGCATCAGCCCGGCGGGAAACCAGACCGCTGTTAGGATCCACCGCCGTGGCACGCACTTCGTTACTGTCGTAGCGGCGCTGCATCCAGGCGTAGTTCAGGTTAGTTTCCCAGGTGTCATCCAGCTTGTACGCGTAGTTGGTCGTCAGGCGCTTATTTTTGCCCCAGGCGTGGTTGGCGTAATCATCAATGCGGCGATCGTAAGGGATGTTCAGCGGTTTGCCGTTGATAAATGCCGTGCCGCGGTCATACGGAATATCAAACTTGTATTCTACATAGCTGATATTGAAAGAGGCTTTATCGCCGTACCAGCTTAGCGACGGGGCAATAAGCGTGTGTTCGTCGGTACCAAAGTTACGCCAGTAACCTTCATGCTGGCGCTCCGCGACCAGCCGGAAGGCGAAGCCGTTGCCGAGCGGGCCGGTGACGTCCACCATCCCGGAACCGCCGCCATTGCTGCTGCTGGTGCCGCTGACGTGTGTGTTCCAGGTGTACTGCGGCTTCTTGCTAACGAGGTTAATCACGCCCCCGGGATTCAGAATGCCGTAGAGCAGGGAGGCCGAGCCTTTCAGCACCTCGACACGATCGATGCTGGAGTCCATCGCCAGGCCCTGGTTGCTGCGCACGCCGTCAATGAACACGGAGCCATCGCTGTTCGAGCCAAACCCACGTTTGACAAAGCCGTCCTCGATGCCGCCGAGGGTATTACTCTGCGTGACGCCGCTGACGAACTTCATCGCATCATTGACCGAGGTGACCGCGTAGTCGTCAATCACCTGCGGCGTCACGACGCTAACGGACTGAGGGATTTCGCTGCGCGGCGTTTTGCTGCGGGAGGCGATGGTGGAGTCATCCTGGGTATAGCTGGTTGGTGAGCCATCCGGGTTCGCGTTGGCGACCACGGTTAAGGTGTCTTCCTTCGGTTTGTCGGCGGCAAAAGCCGGGGCGCCCACGATGAAGGTTGAAATGATTAATAATTTTGAATTAAGAAGTGCCTGGCGAACGAAAGTAGAACCAAAAGGAATGCGATTCATGATGTTGTTTATCTGAACTGAAGCGATTTTATAATGGGAATTGAGATGATAATAACAATAATTAGCATTTACAATATTAACTCTGCTTACATAATTACTGGTTTTATATCCAAAATCCTGATGATTTAGCGGGGAATTGACAGAAAAAAATGAAGAACGCGGGGCGAATACCCCGCGTGAACAGGATGAAAATTACCCAACTTCTGGCAGCAGGCCAACGGTAATCGAGAACTGAATAACAATCACGGCGATCCCGCAGGCAAAGACCAGCGCCAGCAGAGGTTTACCCCCCGCCACGCGCCAGGTCGTCTGGACGTGCTGTTTGCGGCTTTGCCATACCAGCATCGACGGCACCAGCAGGGCAAGCACCGCCAGCGCCACGCCCGCATAGCCCAGCGCCATCACAAACCCCTGCGGGTAGAACAGCGCAAAAACCAGCGGCGGCAGGAAGGTCATCAGCCCGGTTTGCAGGCGGCCAGAGGCTTTACGATTGCGGGCAAAGAGATCGCTCAGATAGTCGAATAAGCCCAAGGAAACCCCAAGGAACGAGGTTGCCAGCGCAAAGTCGGCGAACAGGTGGATCGCCAGCTCAACGTGAGGGGTGGCCACGACCTGACGAACCACCTGCAGGAAGCCATTCAGCCCTGAGTGTTCCGCCATCAGCCCGGTAAAGGTTGGTGAGTCGATCGCGCCCAGAGTCGCAAGCTGCCAGAAAATGTAGGCGACCAGCGGGATGGCGCTACCGACGATAAACACCCAGCGCAGTTTGCGAATATTGCCGTTCATATAGCTGACAATGCTCGGCACGCTGCCGTGAAAACCAAACGAGGTAAAGATGACCGGGATAGCAGACAGCGCCAGGCCTTTCTCAATCGGTAGCGTCAACAGGTTGGTGTGGTGGATATGTGGCATCATCAGGGCCAGCATCACCACCAGCAGAATGATTTTGGCGCTGAACAACACGCGGTTGAACATATCGACCATATGGGTGCCGATACAGACAATCCCACCCGCCACGACGGTAAAGAGCAGTACGCCGGAGGTGGCAGAGACAGTGGTGGACAGCCACTGGCTAAGGCTTGCCGCCAGCAGTTCACCGGCTCCGCTGATGTAAGCCGCCGTCAGGGCGTACATCAGGAACAGCATACTGAACCCCGTTAACCACTGCCCGGGGCGACCAAGATAGCGCCGGGCGAGGGTGCCAAGGCCGGTATCCGCCGAGACGTGCTGATACACTTCAACCAGCAGTAGCGCGGTGTAACACATCAATGCCCAAAGGCCTATCAGCATCAGCAGCGTGACGCCAAACCCTACGCCCGCAGACGCCAGCGGCATCGCCAGCATTCCTGCGCCAATTGTGGTTCCCGCCACGATAAAAACACTGCCAAGAGTCCTGTTCTTCACGCTTCCCTCTGAATTTACGAAGAGCTGTATGCAATTATGCCGCGCAGGGTAAGGGAAAAGCGCATGTGCGTCAAATGAGGGTTACGGGTGGTGTATTGATATGTTTACGATTTAACTTAAGTTAATGTGACGTTGTCACGTAATAAAATTAAACCAATCAGTACTTGCCATGTCGTGGGAAATTAAGGCTTTATTAATATAAATAGTAATAATAACTAATCTCTTTCTCATGGAGAGTATCAATCAATGAAAGCAAATTTGGTCCTGACAGGGTTACTGCTCGCTTCGGCGGGCTGCGGCGCAACCACTTATCCCATCACGGTTACCGACATGGATAACCAGCGTATTACCATCCAAAAAGAACCTCAGCATGTGATCCTGCAGGACGGGCGCGACATTCTGTCCCTCGCGCTGCTTGACCGTGAAGACCCGTTCAAACGCGTGGTGGCCTGGAATAACCTGCCGAAAAAACAGGACACCCAAACCTGGGATGTGTTGAAGCGTAAATGGCCTGAAGCCACCAAAATTATTGATATGGGCTTTAGCGATCAGGGCGAAGTCAACCTTGAGAGCGTGCTGGCGCAGCAGCCGGACATCATGATTGCGCAACTGCGGGCCAAACCTGCGCTGGAGCAAACCGGCGTTATTAACTCCCTTAAAAAGCTCAATATCCCGGTAGTATTTGTTGACTATGAACTGCACCCGGTAGAGAACACCGCCAACAGCGTGAAACTGCTGGGCACCGTGCTTAATCAGGAACAACGCGCCAAAGAGTACACCGATTATTACCAGCAACATCTGGCCCGCATCCAGCAGGTTGCCGCCGAGGTTAAAAACAAACCGACGGTGTTTATTGAGCCGATCGCCGGTAACACCGAGAACTGCTGCTTCACCCACGGGCATAACGGCTGGGGCGCGCTGGTGGAAGCGGTAGGCGGGAAGAACATTGGTTCTAAGCTGCTGCCTGGCAGCGCCGGGTTTGTGTCGATGGAGCAGATTATCGCCATGAAGCCTGACGTCTATATTATGTCCGGTTCTAAACGCCCGAACCCAAGCGTATTGCCGTTTGGCTACGGCGGCACGCCGCAGGAAGTAAACGCGACTTTCAGTAAACTACTGGCCCGTAACACCTTCCAGAACATCGAGCCGGTCAAAGAAGGCAAAGTCTACGGCGTGTATCACCACTTCTATAACCACCCGTACAACATTGTCGGGATGGAAATCTTAGCCAAAGACCTGTACCCGCAAAAACTGCAGGGTCTCGACCCGACGGCGGACTACCACCAGATAATTACGCAGTTCACCCAGATCCCTGACGACCCGATTCTGCTGAGCTACGCCTACAAAAAGCCGTGATTTAAAGAACACTGCAATATTCAAACCCGCCAAATGGCGGGTTTTGTTTTATCAGCCACGGAAAACGCCGATCCCAGCGTCTTTCATTTGCTGCAGCGCCTCGGCCATGTCCAGTAGCGTCTCAGCGGCAAGCAGGCCATCTTTTTCACTTTTCAGCATCGCTTTAATCACCGTCAGTACTCCAAAAGCGGTCATATGCGCCTGTCCGTGTGGGTCAGAGGCAACCACGCGCTTACTTACATGCTCCCCAGCATAATCCGTGCCGGTAATATCAACGTACAGATCAATAGACGGATTGCCGTGCTGGCGCATACCCATTGAAGTGCCCGCCGCGATATCCAGCCTGACAGTACTCGCGTGGGTCATAGCCGCCACCGCAGTAACATCCAGAATGCTGAACGGTACGCCCTGAATCACGTCGCCATTCTGAAGTGTTATCTCCCGGGAAGTGGATGAATATGCCCAGCTGCCTGAATCCCGAATCAGCGCGGGAGCAAGCTCGTTGCCTAATTCGCTGCTGGAAAGTTCTCCCAAGGGATCGGCCGGGTCATGAAGGGCGGAAAGCTGCACGCTATCAATCACGCTAAAATCAGCGGCAAGCAGGCTCACCAACGGTAAAAACAGGCCCGCCTCGTAATAGCCCAGCGGCACAACGGGCTGAGCCGGCTGATAGCGCTGAGTTAAGTTCAGCAGCGGCAAAATAGCGTCACCCGTTGCCTGGGTAATATTGATGAAGGCGATGTTATTTTTGATGGCAAATTCAGCCAGCAGGTTCTTAGGATCGGGGACGGCGGCAATAATAAGTTGCGCGGTAGCGGCCTGCTCAGGTACTTCCGTTCCAGTAAGATCAATACACGCCAGGCTCGCGAATCCCAACTGCTCGATAAGCTTCGCGCCTTTGGCCGGATTGCGGCCTGCAATCACCAGTTCAACCGCAGGAAAATGCTCACGAATCTGGCCGGCGATAGCCGCCCCAATCATGCCGTAGCCACCGGCGATAAAGACTTTTTCTAACTTAATGTTTTTCATCTTAAAACCTCGTTATCAGGGTTATCTATTGCGATAGCGAGACTTTATCTCCCGTCTGGTGTGTAATAAAGATCATGAATTTTCATGGGGAAGTGAGGGATATTCACTAATGAGCATCAAACTGGTGGATTTCAGCTATTTCGTGATCGTGGCGAAGTACCGCAGTTTTCGTCAGGCGGCGGAAGAGGTCGGGTTAACGCCCTCGGCCGTTAGTCATTCCATTCGCCAACTGGAGGAGCGGCTTAAAGTCAGGCTGTTCAACCGGACGACGCGCAGCGTGTCGCTTACCGAGGCGGGAAGAAAACTGTATGAGAAGGTTGCCCCGGCTTTTGACGACATCAGCCTCACGCTCGACGAACTCAACCTTTATCGCGATACGCCAATGGGTATTATTCGGCTCAATGTTGTGCGCCAGGGCGGCAGGCTTCAGCTTGCGCCGCTGATTGCCGACTTTACCCGTCAGTACCCTGATATTCAGGTTGAAGTGCAAATGGATGACCGGCTGGTCGATATCGTGAAGGCGCAGCTTGATGCTGGCGTGAGGCTGAACCGGGTCTTAGAGAAGGACATGAAAGCTATTCCTATCGGTCCGCCGGTACGCTACGCGGTTGTCGCCACGCCGGGGTATTTTGCTCTTCACGGAACCCCGACCGAGCCACAAGCGTTAACTGAACACCACTGTATTCAATTCCGTTACCCCAGCGGGAAAGCTTTTGGCTGGTATTTTGAACAAGCTGAACGCCGTGAGGAGGTCGTCGTGAAAGGGCCCGTGGTTGTGGACGACCTGGATATTGCTCTCGACATGGCGCTTAACGGTGTGGGGCTGGCCTATGTGCTGCGGGAGATGGCCGAGTCGCATCTTAAAAGCGGGAAGTTGATTTCCGTCCTGGATGACTGGCTGCCGGAGCTGCCAGGTTTTCACCTCTATTTCCCGAATCGTAAGCATCCGTCCGCCGCTTTCCGCGCTTTTCTGGACTTTCTTAAGGCGCGAAACTGAAAATAAAAAACCCGCCGAAAGGCGGGTTTGAACACGTACCACAATGGCTTCGTTAGATGGAAGTCCGGCGATAGTCGCGGTATTCCGGCAGCCAGAAGTTGTCGTCGATGGCCTGCTTCAGGGCTTCAGCGGAGGTCACCACCGCCACGCCTTGCTGCTGGGCAATCTTCGCCACGGCAAAGGCGATAGCGCGGGATACTTTCTGAATGTCTTTCAGCTCTGGCAGCACCATGCCTTCACCGTCGTTCAGCAGCGGGGAGTGCTGAGCCAGTGACTCGCTGGCGGCCATCAGCATTTCGTCGGTAATGCGCGACGCGCCGGAGGCAATCACCCCGAGGCCAATGCCTGGGAAGATGTAGGCGTTGTTGCACTGGGCGATCGGGTACGTTTTATCTTTCCAGGTCACCGGTGCGAACGGGCTGCCGGTGGCAACCAGCGCGGCACCATCGGTCCAGGTGATGATGTCCTGCGGAGTCGCTTCCACGCGGGAAGTCGGGTTAGACAGTGGCATCACGATTGGACGAGCGCAGTGCTTGTGCATTTCGCGGATGATCTCTTCGGTGAACAGGCCGGTCTGGCCGGAAACGCCGATGAGAATGTTTGGCTTCGCGTTGCGCACCACGTCCAGCAGGGAAATCGCTTCGTTTTCCAGATCCCACTCGGCCAGGCTTTCACGGCTCTGAACCAGTTTGGTCTGGAAGGAGAGCAGGTTAGGCATGTTGTCGGTGAGCAGGCCAAAGCGGTCAACCATGAACACGTTGCTGCGGGCGGCTTCTTCACTCAGCCCTTCGCGCTGCATCTGGGCAATGATTTGCTCGGCGATGCCGCAGCCCGCAGAGCCTGCGCCCAGGAAGACGATTTTCTGCTGGTTGAGTTGGCTGCCTGCCGCGCGGCTGGCGGCGATCAGCGTCCCGACGGTTACGGCGGCGGTGCCCTGAATGTCATCGTTAAACGAACAGATTTCATCCCGGTAGCGGGTCAGCAGCGGCATGGCGTTTTTCTGTGCGAAGTCTTCGAACTGCAGCAGCACATCCGGCCAGCGGTGGCGAACGGCCTGAATAAACTCGTCGACGAATTCGTAGTAATCGTCGCCGGTAATACGCGGGTGACGAGAGCCCATATACAGCGGGTCGTTCAGCAGCTGCTGGTTGTTTGTGCCGACGTCCAGCACCACCGGCAGGGTGTAAGCCGGGCTGATGCCGCCGCAGGCGGTGTACAGCGACAGCTTACCGATAGGGATCCCCATCCCGCCGATGCCCTGGTCGCCCAGGCCGAGAATACGTTCGCCGTCGGTAACCACGATCACTTTGATGTTGTGGTTAGGCACATTCTGCAGAATATCGTCCATGTGGTGACGATTTTCATAGTTGATGAACACCCCGCGGGAGCGGCGGTAAATTTCTGAGAAGCGTTCACAGGCGGAACCCACGGTCGGGGTGTAGATAACCGGCATCATCTCTTCCAGATGATTTTCAACCAGGCGGTAGAACAGCGTTTCGTTGGTGTCCTGGATGTTGCGCAGGTAGATGTGCTTGTCGATTTCGGTTTTGAAGCCCTGGTACTGAATCCAGGCGCGCTCCGCTTGTTCTTCGATGGTTTCAACCACTTCCGGCAGCAGGCCGAGAAGGTTGAAATTGCGGCGCTCTTCAATGCTGAAAGCGCTGCCTTTATTTAACAGGGGGAATTCAAGTAAAACGGGTCCGGCGTAAGGGATATAAAGCGAGCGATGTTTTTTTGGTTTGATGTCCATGTGCATACTCTTTTTTCGACGTAACGTCTTGCCAATAAGGCTCATTCGGTGAGTTGTCGCGCGATATTATGGCACAGCGGTTTTGCATTCGACACCGTCAGGCCAAGAACTTTGGTTACACAAGTCCCCAAATCAGCAGGAATTTTGTTTCAGCGCGTTCCGTGAGTGTGTTTAAATAGCTAAATCAGTTTAGCAATGTTTAGCTTGAGAATGAGGACACAATGAGCGTACAAGTATGGGTTTTGGGCGATGCCGTCGTCGATCTGCTTCCGGACGGGAATGGCCGGCTACTGCAATGCCCCGGCGGGGCACCTGCCAACGTCGCGGTCGGCATTGCCCGCCTCGGCGGCAACAGCGGTTTCATTGGCCGAGTGGGGGACGATCCCTTTGGTCGCTTTATGCAGCGCACGCTGGATGAAGAAAAAGTAAACACCGATTTTATGCATCTGGATGCCGGGCAGAGAACCTCTACCGTAGTGGTCAACCTGGATGAGCACGGCGAACGCACGTTCACCTTTATGGTTCGCCCCAGTGCGGATTTGTTCCTGCAATACGATGACATACCGTCTTTCAGCCATCACCAGTGGCTGCATGTCTGCTCGATAGCCTTAAGCGCGGAACCCAGCCGGAGCACAACGTTTTCCGCTATGGAGCAGATAAAAAAAGCCGGAGGACAGGTGAGCTTTGACCCCAATATCCGCCCCGATCTGTGGCACAACGCCGCCGAGCTTCAGGCCTGCTTGATAAGAGCCTTGCTGCTGGCGGATGTCGTTAAGCTTTCCGTCGAAGAGCTGATTTTTATCAGCGGCAAAGCTGACCTTCGGGAGGGCATCAAGGAGCTGGCCGGTCGCTATCAGATGAGCCTGCTGCTGGTGACGCAGGGTAAGGACGGCGTGCTGGTTTATTACCGGGGGGAAATCTATCACTTTGACGCCAGGCCAGTGGTCTGCGTGGACACCACCGGCGCGGGTGATGCCTTCGTCGCCGGGCTGCTCAGCGGCCTGGCAGCTCAGGGATTACCCGAAAGCGAAGCGCAGCTGGCCGAGATCGTCGCTCAGGCGCAGCTTTGCGGCGCGCTGGCGACGACAGCGAAAGGCGCGATGACCGCCTTACCGCGTCGTGAGGAAGTCGAGCGGTCGCTGTAGCCGGGTAAAATATATTCTGATTGTCGTGCCTGTCACATTTACTAAATCGGTTTAGCCAAATTCATTGCTTTAGGCATTAAGGCCTGGTTACCCTTTTTTGACTAAACCGGTTTAGCAAAATAAATGACATTAACCTCTCAGGGACACGACGAACATGTATCAGAAAAGCAAACTGGCGGTGATGATAGCGCTGCTGGTCGGAACGGCCTCCGTACAGGCCGCCACGGATTTAAGCAGCATCGAATCGCGCCTTGCGGCGATGGAGCAGCGATTACAGGATGCGGAAAGTCGCGCGCAGGCGGCCGAAAAACGTGCAACCGTTGCTGAAAACAAAGCTCAGCAGCTCGCTTCTCAGCAGCAACAAACCCAGGCAACGACTAAAGAAGTCGCTGAACGTACCGCCAGGCTGGAATCTAAAGCGGATAAACAAAATGGCTTTGAGTTCCACGGCTACGCGCGCTCCGGCCTGTTAATGAACGACTCGGCTTCCAGCAGCAAAAGCGGCCCTTATTTAACACCAGCGGGGGAAACCGGCGGCGCGGTAGGGCGCCTGGGTAACGAAGCGGACACCTATGTTGAGCTAAATCTGGAGCATCGCCAGACGCTCGACAATGGCACAACCACCCGCTTTAAGGCCATGCTGGCTGACGGGCAAAAGACCTATAACGACTGGTCGGCGGACTCGAGCGACCTGAATATTCGCCAGGCTTTCGCCGAGCTGGGCAATCTGCCCGGCTTTGATGGCCCGCTAAAAGGTAGCACCTGGTGGGCAGGCAAGCGCTTTGACCGGGACAACTTCGACATCCACTGGCTGGACTCCGACGTAGTGTTTCTCGCCGGTACCGGCGGCGGCGTGTATGACGTCAAATGGAACGACGGGCTGCGCAGTAACTTTGCGGTTTATGGCCGCAATTTTGGCAATCTCGAAGACACCGGCAACACCGTCCAGAACTATATGCTGACCATGAACCACTTTGCCGGGCCGTTCCAACTGATGGTCACCGGGCTGCGGGCGAAGTCTAACGACGACCGCAAAGATGCGTCTGGCAATCTGATTCAAAAAGAAGCCGCTAATACCGGCGCGCATACTCTGGTGGGACTGCATAATGACAGTTTCTACGGCCTGCGTGAAGGTAGCGCTAAAACCGCACTGCTCTACGGCCACGGCCTTGGCGCTGAAGTGAAAGGGATTGGTTCGGACGGTGCGCTGCTGTCGCAGGCGAATACCTGGCGCTTTGCCAGCTTTGGCGTGACGCCAATTGGCGGCGGCTGGCATATTGCTCCCGCGTTATTGGCACAAAGCAGTAAAGATCGCTACGTGAAGGGGGACAGCTACGAATGGGCCACGGTCAACGCCCGCCTGATTAAAGAAGTCACCCAGAACTTTGCCCTGGCGTTTGAGGGCAGCTATCAGTACATGGATCTGCGGCCCGAAGGCTATAAAGATCGCCATGCCGTGAACGGCAGTTTCTACAAACTTACCTTTGCACCGACATTGAAGGCCGGCAGCATCGGCGACTTCTTCAGCCGCCCGGAACTGCGCCTGTTTGCCACCTGGATGGACTGGAGCAGCAAGCTGGACAAATACGCCGGCAATGACGCCTTCGGCAGCAGCGGCTTTAACGCCGGCGGGGAATGGAACTTTGGCGTTCAGATGGAAACCTGGTTTTAACGAATTGTCCTCCCGCTGCGGCGGGAGGGTCACGACATAACAAGAAAGCGTTTAGAGGTGACTATGGATTTCAATCACATTGCCCGCGAGCTACTTCCTCTGCTGGGCGGCAAAGAAAATATCGCCAGCGCGGCACACTGCGCGACGAGATTACGGCTGGTGTTGGTGGATGATGCGCTGGCCGACCAACAGGCGATTGGCAAAGTAGACGGCGTCAAAGGGTGCTTTCGCAACGCAGGGCAGATGCAAATCATCTTTGGTACCGGGGTGGTCAACAAAGTGTATGCCGCATTTATTCAGGCCGCAGGCATTACAGAATCAAGCAAGTCCGAAGCGGCAGATCTTGCGGCGAAAAAGTTGAACCCGTTCCAGCGCATCGCCCGTTTGCTGTCGAACATTTTTGTGCCGATCATTCCGGCCATTGTGGCCTCAGGTTTACTGATGGGGTTGCTCGGCATGGTGAAAACCTATGGCTGGGTAAGCCCGGATAACGCGCTCTATATCATGCTGGATATGTGCAGCTCCGCCGCGTTTATTATTCTGCCTATCCTGATTGGTTTCACCGCCGCCCGCGAGTTCGGCGGCAACCCTTATCTGGGCGCGACGCTGGGCGGGATTTTAACCCACCCGGCGTTAACCAACGCCTGGGGCGTGGCGGCCGGGTTCCACACCATGAACTTCTTCGGGCTGGAAGTGGCGATGATTGGCTACCAGGGCACGGTTTTCCCGGTGCTGCTGGCGGTGTGGTTTATGAGTCTGGTGGAGAAACAACTGCGCCGGGTAATCCCGGATGCGCTGGATCTCATCCTGACGCCATTCCTGACGGTCATCATTTCCGGCTTTATCGCGCTGCTTATCATCGGCCCGGCAGGGCGCGCGCTGGGGGACGGTATCTCGCTGGTACTCAGCACGCTTATCACACACGCGGGCTGGCTCGCCGGGCTGCTCTTTGGCGGGCTGTATTCGGTGATTGTCATCACGGGGATCCACCACAGCTTCCACGCTATCGAAGCCGGACTGCTGGGTAACCCGGCTATTGGGGTTAACTTCCTGCTGCCTATCTGGGCAATGGCAAACGTCGCGCAGGGGGGAGCCTGCCTGGCGGTATGGTTTAAAACCCGGGATGCAAAAATCAAAGCGATTACGCTGCCTTCGGCGTTTTCGGCCATGTTGGGCATTACCGAAGCGGCAATTTTCGGGATCAACCTCAGGTTTGTTAAACCCTTTATTGCGGCGCTGATTGGCGGCGCAGCGGGCGGGGCATGGGTGGTTTCCGTACATGTGTACATGACGGCGGTAGGCTTGACCGCGCTGCCGGGGATGGCCATTGTGCAGGCCAGTTCGCTGGTGAACTACATCATCGGGATGGTTATTGCCTTTGGCGTGGCGTTCATCCTCTCCCTGCTGCTGAAATACAACGCGGAGTCTGAAGCATGACGCTTGCCTCACGTTTACCGGCCATTCTGCAGGCCGTTATGAAAGGCCAGCCCAACGCCCTGCGGGATAAGCATTATCCGCAGTGGCACCATGCCCCGGTGACCGGGTTAATGAACGATCCGAACGGATTTATCTGGTTTGCCGGGCGCTGGCACCTGTTTTATCAGTGGAACCCGCTGGCGGCGGACCATAAATACAAGTGCTGGGGACACTGGAGTTCGGCTGATTTAGTCCAGTGGCGCCACGAGCCGCTGGCGCTGATGCCGGATCGAGAGTATGACCGGAACGGCTGCTACTCCGGGAGCGCCGTGGGCGTCGAAGGCAGGCTGACGCTGTGCTATACCGGCAACGTCAAGTTCGAAGACGGCAGCCGCACCGCCTGGCAATGCCTGGCGGTGGAAAACAGCGCCGGTGGCTTTGACAAAGCTGGCCCGATTTTGCCGCTGCCCGAGGGCTACAGCGGGCATGTGCGAGACCCGAAGGTCTGGCAACACGAGGGGGTCTGGTACATGGTCCTGGGCGCACAGGACCTGCACAAACAAGGCAAGGTGCTGCTGTTTTCATCCCCCAATCTGCATGACTGGGAAAACAGAGGCGAAATCGCCGGCAGCGGCGTTCACGGGCTGACTGACGCAGGTTATATGTGGGAATGCCCCGATCTCTTCCCCCTTGACGGCAAACATGTACTGCTGTGTTGTCCGCAGGGGCTTGCCCGGCAAGATGAGCGTTTTCTTAACGTTTACCCTGCGGCGTATCTGGTCGGCGATTTTGATTACGCTTCGGTTGCATTCAGCCACGGTGAACTGACCGAGCTGGACGCAGGGTTTGAATTCTACGCCCCGCAAACGGCGCAGTCGCCGGACGGACGGCGTTTGCTCGTCGGCTGGATGGGGGTGCCGGACGGGGAGGAGATGCTGCAGCCAACCCGCGAGCAAGGCTGGATCCATCAGATGACCTGCCTGCGGGAGCTCACGCTTAAAAACGGCAAGCTTTATCAAAACCCGATAGCAGAACTGGCTTCGCTGCGCGAAGAGGAGCGGCGCTGGCAGGGCCAGGCCGGTCAGGCTCCGGCGCTGAACGGCAAACGGCTTGAACTACAGATAAACACCACGGGGGACTTCAGTATCGACTTTGGCGGTGGCCTGACGCTGGACGTGACTGACCGGGGCATTGTGCTGGAGCGGCCGAGTCTGGCATCCGGTGAACCACTTTTTCGCTACTGGCACGGTACGGTTGCCTCGCTGCAGATCCTGTGCGACAGCTCAAGCGTTGAGATCTTTATCAATCGGGGGGAAGGGGTGATGAGCAGCCGCTATTTTCCACACCCTTCGGAGCGGCTCTCTTTCAGCGGTGAGTCGGCGGTCACGTTGCGCTACTGGTCGCTACGCTCCTGCATGATAGAATAAGGGTTTCGACTACTTGCCACGGTTGAGCTGTGAAAAAAACCAAACGCGTCACGATTAAAGATATTGCCGAACTGGCGGGCGTCTCAAAGGCGACCGCCAGCCTGGTCCTCAATGGCAGAGGCAAAGAGCTGAGGGTGGCTCAGGCCACCCGCGAACGTATCATGACCATTGCGCAACAGCAGCACTACCAGCCGAGCATTCACGCTCGCTCGCTGCGGGATGACCGCAGCCATACCATTGGTCTTGTCGTGCCGGAGATAACCAACTACGGTTTCGCCGTGTTCTCCCATGAACTTGAAATGCTGTGTCGTGAAGCGGGCGTGCAGCTACTTATTTCCTGCACCGACGAAAATCCAGGCCAGGAAAACATGGTGGTCAGCAATATGATTGCGCGCCAGGTTGACGGGCTGATTGTCGCCTCAAGCATGCTGCACGCGGGGGATTATCACAAATTGAGCGAACAGGTGCCGGTGGTGCTGTTCGACCGCCACATGAACGACACCACGCTGCCGCTGGTTATCACCGACTCCGTTCAGCCCACCGCCGAACTGATAGCCCCCATTGCCCGCCAGCATGCGGATGAATTCTACTTCCTGGGCGGCCAGCCGAGGCTTTCTCCCACGCGGGATCGCCTGGAAAGGTTCAGCCAGGGGCTTGCTCAGGCGGGCGTCACGCTTCGCCCGGAGTGGATCATTCACGGTAACTATCATCCCAGTTCCGGCTATGAGTCTTTTGCTGCGCTGTGCGCGCGGCTTGGCCGCCCGCCCAAAGCACTGTTCACCGCCGCCTGTGGGCTGCTTGAAGGTGTGTTGCGCTACATGAGTCAGCACAACCTGCTGGAGAGCGGCATTCACCTCGCCAGTTTTGACGATCACTACCTCTATGACTCGCTGTCGGTGCGCATCGACACCATTCAGCAGGATAACCGCCAGCTGGCCTTTCATTGCTATGACTTGATTAGCAAGCTGATCGAAGGGCAGACGCCCGCGCCGCTGCAGCGCTACCTGCCGGCCAGAATCGTGCGGCGGCATCCATAACAGAGACCGCCTGCCACCTTCGCTATAGGGAGATATACCCATGCAAACATTTCGCTACCCGGACGGTACGCTGCTTGCCGACGAGGGCCAGGCCGGGCACGCCTCGCCGTTCAACGTGGTGATTGAAACTCCACGTCTGATACTGGCGCCACCTTCGCCGGAAGATGCGCCGGCACTGTTCAGCATTTTTTCCGATCCGCTGGTGATGAAATACTGGAACACTGCGCCCTGGAGCTCCCTGGATGACGCCCTGCGTTTTATCGACCGCAGAACGGCAGATATTCAGGAACGGTCGGCGCTGACGCTTTGCATTCGGGATAAACAGTCGAGCCGGCTGGCCGGGAAATGCATGCTTTTCAGCTTTGACGCTTATTCCCGCCGCGCCGAAATTGGCTTTGGTCTGGGGCGCGAGTTTTGGGGGAAAGGGTTAGTCAACGAGGCCGCCGGGGCGCTGATTACCTACGCCTTTAAGGTGCTGAACCTGCGGCGCATCGAAGCTGAAATTGATCCTGACAACCAGGCTTCTGCCGCCGCCCTGCAAAAGCTGGGCTTCACTCAGGAGGGGCTGCTCCGGCAGCGCTGGGAAATTGACGGCGTAATTTCAGACTCCGCGCTGTTCGGGCTGCTGGCGACTGACAAAAACGCCTGATGCATCACCTCAGGGCCGGCCTGGGAACCATAAGCCAAACCGGGTGATACCGGCCTGACTTTCCACCCAGCAGCGGCCCTGATGCAGCAGCATGATGGAATTCACGATGGATAAGCCAAGCCCGCTGGAGTGCGCCGAGTCATTGCGGGCAGGGTCCGCCCGGTAAAATCTGTCGAAAATCCTTTCCTGGTGAGCCGGGGAAATACTCTCCCCGTGGTTCATCACGACGACAGACATACCTTCCGCTTCGGGTCTTGCCTCAATGCTAATCTCACTGCCAGGCGCCGCATAGCGCACCGCGTTAGAAAGGAGGTTCGCCAGCGCACGGCGCAGAAGTAGGGCATCCGCATTGACCATGCCGCTGGCGCGGGTCTGAATTGTGATCTCCCGGTCAGCCGCCAGGTCCTCAAAATACTCGCCGATGCGGTTAATCTCTTCGGCAATGTCGATATCTCGCCGCTGGATCTCCTGGTCAGGCTGCTCCGCCTGGGCCAGAAACAGCATGTTGTCTATCATCCGCGACATACGCTGTAGTTCTTCAAAGTTCGAGCCAAGCAGGCGCTGATAATAGGCGTTGTCCCGGGCCGCACCCAGGCCAACTTCCGTCTGTCCGAGCAGGGTGGTGATGGGCGTGCGCAGGTCGTGGGCCATATCGGCGCTGACCTGCTTTAACTGCTGGAACCCGCGCTCCAGCCGCGCCAGCATCGCGTTAATTTGGTCTATCAGCGCATCGAGTTCAGTTGGCACATCCAGCTTATCCAGCCTCGATGACAGGGTTGTGGTGCCGATGGTGGCCGTGCGCTCTGCCAGGCGGCGTAAAGGCGAAATGCCACGGCGGGCAAAGATCACCGCCAGCACGACCGATATCGCCGCCATCATTGAGGCAAAGAGAATAATCTTGTTGCGATACTCTTCAAGAATATGGGTTCTGTCGCTCAGCACCCGCGCCGAAACAATCTCCAGCGGCGGTAAATTGTTTGCGGAAGGGCTAATGGCGGCCATGTAAACCATTGGCGTACCGTCCGCGTTATCGGCGTGATGCACGGCCTGAAGCGTCAGCCGCTGGTTGGCGGCCACTGGCGTAACGGCGGGAATAGCGCGCTGCATAGGGTTTACTTCCAGGAGCGTTGCGCCCCCGACATAGCGGATCACCAGCAGGGACTCCGTATTGCCCAGCATATTGGCAAACAAATGGGGTTTTTCGCGGATCAGCTGCCGCGCGTCCAGATCCCGCAGCAGGGTGCTGATCTGGTCCACGCGGGATACCAGCGCGGCATCATCCCGGATCGACAACTGCTGGCGCAGAGCGTAATAGAGCGCGCTGCCCATGACGGTAAACGCCACAAAGGAGAATGCGGCCAACAGCAAGGCCAGGCGGAAGGTCAGCGAAGTACGCTTCATGATTCTTGCTCACAGCGGTAGCCCACGCCATGCACGGTATGAATCAGGCGCACCGGGAAGGGGTCGTCCACTTTTTGCCGCAGCCTGCGCACCGCGACGTCCACCACGTTAGTGTCGCTGTCGAAATTCATGTCCCACACGCGGGAAGCCAGAAAGGTCCGCGACAGAACCTGTCCGGGGTGCTGGAGAAAGCACACCAGCAGCTTGAACTCTTTATTGGTCAGCGTGATGCGTTTACCTTCGCGCTCGCAGCGAAATTTCGCGATGTCCACCACCAGATCCGCCAGGGTCAGCACCTCTTCGGCTTCGGCCTGCGGCTGGCCACGGCGTAAAATAATGCGGATCCTTGCCAGCAGCTCAGCAAAGGAGAAGGGCTTGACCAGATATTCATCGGCACCCAGCCCGAGCCCGCGTAAACGATCTTCCAGCGTGCCGCGCGCGCTCAGAAACAGCACCGGTGTCTGGCTGTGGGCGCGTAAACGCTCCATCACCGTCCAGCCGTTCATTTCCGGGAGCATGACGTCCAGCAGAATCAGGTCATAACTCTCTTCCCGCGCCAGATGCAGGCCGTCAATGCCGTTGGCCGCCCAGTCCGCGGTATAACCCGCTTCATTCAGACCGCTCACCAGGTAGGCAGCGGTTTTCGCTTCGTCTTCGATGATGAGGATTTTCAAGCGAGGATCCTGTCAAAAGGAGAGAAAAGGGCGTGGAGACCGCCCCAGTCTCGTCATTATAAGGTGCGTGAACCTCAGTAGCCAGGTACGTGCGCAGCTTTCATGATCAGGTTAGCTACCGCTTCAGGCTGGGAAATCAGCGAAACGTGGCTGGATTTAAGCTCGATAGTTTGCGCGTGCATCCGCTTCGCCATAAACCGCTCCAGATCTGGATTAATCGTGCGGTCTTCGGTAGACACCGCGTACCAGGTCGGTTTGTCATGCCAGGCGGCAACCGTGGTCTTCGCCATGGTGATAGCTTTACCGATCGGCTGCTGTACCGCGTAATAGGCTTTGGCTTCGCTTTCAGGCAGGTCACCGGCAAAATCGTGGATAAACGCGGACTCGCTAAGGGCGCCGTAGCCGTCATCATTCCACTTCAGGCCAGCGGAAGCCGGTGCCGCAGGGTATTTTTTAGTGAGCGCCGGGTAGTCTTCACCCGCTTCTGGCGCACGGGCGGCGATGTACACCAGGCCTTTGACTTCCGGCTCATCGCCCGCCTGGCTAATTACCATCCCGCCATAGGAGTGCGCCACCAGAATTACCGGGCCGTTTTGCTGAGCCAGGGCGCGTTTCACCGCGGCAACATCGTTATCTAAAGAGGTCGTCGGATTCTGGACCGCCGTAACGTGCAGGCCTTTGGCCTGCAGTAGCGGGATGACTTTGCCCCAGCTTGAGCCATCGGCAAACAGGCCGTGTACCAGCACGATGTTTTTTACTTCCTGCGAAGCAGGGGCGGTGTCGGCACGGGCAGCCGTGGTACCAAAAGCCGCCAGCACAAGAGTGGCGAGAGCAGAGAGATGGCGTAATTTCATGATCTATCCTCAGGATTTAACAAAGGGGGTCAGGGCCAATTTAGCTCTCGGGGGCCAACAAAGTGCTGACGTGGAAATGACAAAAAAATGACAAACCTGAGAGAGCATTGTCTTTGGGGCGGGATAAACAGAGAAAGCCGGGCACAGGGCCTGGCTTTCTAGTACGAACATCTCAGATCTTGTCGTAAAGCCGAACGACGCTGGTCATATTGCTGTCGCCTAACCCCTCATCAATAGCGCGTAAAAAAGCGCCACGCGCGGCGTCAATCGTGGGTGCAAACTGCGGCGAACCCATCTCTTGTAGCGCGTAGCCCAAGTCCTTCTCGATAAGATTTACGGGGAACTGAGGCGCAAAATTCTCGCTCAGCATGCTGCCTGAAAGATAAGCGGCAACGGCAGGCCACACTGAGGTACCGGCCATTGCCGAGAGCACCCGGTTGGCATCCGCGCCGCTGCGTTTCAGAAAGCTCACAATCTCTGCCAGGCCGGTCACCTGCACAGCCATTAAAGCGTTGGTGGCAAGTTTTGCCATCGTTCCTTCCCCCAACTCACCTACGTGATGGAACGCTGAGCCCATCGACTTTAAAACGGGCAGGCAGCGTTCAACCAAAAACGGATCTCCCCCCAGCAAATAGGCCAGCTGGCCTGAGTCCACCTGCACTCGTGAGCCGGAGACGGGGGCTTCCAAAAAAGCAACGTCATGCTGCTGCATTAACGTGCCGAGTGTTTTCACCCAGCCCGGGGTCAGCGTAGAGCTTTCAATGGCTACCGAATTAGCGGGCATACAGGCCAAAGCCCCGCGGCGTTCATCCAGCCATATTCGGCGAGAGGCGTCGTCATCGCGCACCATGGAGATAACAAACTCCGCATCGGCAACGGCGTCTCCTGGTGAACCGGCCTCCGTAGCACCAAGGGTAACTAACGCTTGCGCCGCCTGTGAGGTTCGGTTCCATACCGTGACGGTATGTCCTGCGGCCAGCAGGCGGGCGGCCATTCTGGCCCCCATCGCACCCAGCCCAAGAACGGTAATTTTGCTCATATTGGCTCCTTTGAAATGATGAATAATGAGATATCAGCCAGCACGGGCTTTGTTTGCCCGGGTCGCGATCGTCGCCAGCAGCCCGGCTAAAGCAAAAACAGCGGCAACGTAAGGAATAGGGCGCGGTCCAGTCAGGTTTATCAGTACCCCGCCTATCAGGGAGCCTAAGCCAATCGCCGCGTTGAACACCGATACGTTGACCGAGGTGGCAGCATCCGCGCCGCCTTCCAGGCGAGAGGCTTCTTTAAATACCAGAGTTTGCAGCAGGACCGGCAGCGCGCCGTAGGCCGCGCCCCACAGAGCAATGGCCGTAAAGATTGCCCCATGACTGGCTGCGGCAGCGTTCAGGCTGGCAAGGCTTGCGGTGAACAACGCGGCGACGATCCCCAGACTTGTGCGCGGTGCGCGGGCGGCAAATGGTCCGACGGCGAAGTTGGTGATAACGCCCGCGGCGCCATAAACCAACAGCAACACGCTAATTTGGCCGCTGCTTTGGCCGGCGACTTGTTCGAGAAACGGCGTGACGTAGGTGTAAGCCAGGAAGTTACCGGAGACGACCAGCGCGGTGATGCCAAAAATGGCCAGCAATGCGCCGTTTTTAAATACGGCTGAAATTGCCCCGCGCCTGGCGGACCTGGCAATTCTCACCGCCGGAACGGACCAGACAATAAGCGTGAATACGCCCAGACAAAGGAGGCACAGCGCGGCAAATACCGCCCGCCAGCCGTAAAAATCACCCAGCATAGTACCCGCGGGCACGCCCAGTACCGTTGCCAGAGAAACGCCGCCAAACACAACGGACGTTGCCCGCACGGCGTTACGTGACGCCACCAGATGCACGGCGGTCACCACCGCCGTAGACCAGAACACCCCGATAGCGGCAGCCACCAGAATGCGGCCCACGAAGACAACCAGGTAGTCCGATGCCAGCCAGGTGATCAGGTTTCCCGCAAAGCAGGCGGCCAGCAGGCCAGACATTAACGCTTTGCGGTTAATATGCCCGAGCAGTCCGGTCAGCGGGGCGGCGGTGAGCGCCACCATAAAAGCAAAAATAGTGACCAGATAACCGGCCACGCCAAGAGAAACGTTCAGCCCGGCGGCCATGCCCGGCAACACGCCCACCGGCATCAGTTCGGTACTGACAAAAGTGAAACAGCCCAGGCTCAGGGCCAGCACCGCCGCGATGCTGCGTGCGCGGGAAACGTGTGCGCCATGCGGCGCAGCAATATTTGTACTGCTTGAATGCATAAAACCATCCTGAAAATGTGAACAGGTCGAGATGACGAGCAAATTGTGGCGTCGTGCAGGGCAGAATGCGATAGCATGAAAGGCATATCACTTATGACTGTGAGTCAACAATGAGAGTATTAAGTTCGCAATTGCTGGAAGGCGTGGACGTCATGGCCGCCGTGGTGGATACCCTGAGTTTCGGCGCCGCCGCCGAAATGCTCGATATGTCGCAGTCCGGCGTCAGCCGGGCCATTGCCCGCCTGGAAAAGCGGCTTGGCATCCGCGTTTTTGACCGAACAACGCGTTCAGTGCGGCTGACCGATGAGGGACGCGAGTTCTACGAGCAGGTCATGCCGCTGATTGGCGCGCTGGCCGAAGTCACCGGCGGGGCGGCGGGGGACGGGCATACCCTTCGCGGGAAGCTGAGGGTGAACGTGGATCCGCTGTTTGCCAGCCAGGTTCTGGGGCCACGCCTCGGTACTTTTATGGATAAACACCCTGAGCTTGAAATCGAGCTGCGCAGTCGGGACGAGCTGGGGGATCTTATCTCCGACGGTTTCGACCTGGCGCTACGCTTTGGTCACCCTCGGTCCTCGTCGCTGGTCGCCAGAAAGCTGTTCGACACGCGGGTGTTTGCTATGGCGTCACCCGAATATTTACAGCGCTTCGGGCAGCCGAAAACGCCGCCAGAGCTTGAAAATGAGCCGCATCGCTGCATTTTGTTCCGTGAGCCATTGACGGGGAAACCCTTTGCCTGGGAATTTCACCAGGGAAAGAAAAAGCTGACGATCCAGCCGCGTGGCCTGTTAACGGTCAACGATGCGGAAACCGCATTCAGTACCTGTCTTGCCGGACTCGGTGTTGTTCAAATATTCGAATTAGGCAGCGAAGAGTACGTGGCTTCCGGCCGCCTGGTGCCGCTGTTCCCCTCCTGGTCAGATCATCGTTTCCCGCTCTACGCCTATTACCCGTCCAGGCATCATGTGCCGGCGAAAACCCGGGCATTTCTGAACTTTGTTAGCGGGCTGGTGGCTTGAATTTTTCAGGCAAATTCGTTGGCGATAAACCAGGTGAGGGCATGGGCCACAAATGTATCAGGCAAAACGGAAAGCCGGGATGCCGCGAGATTTTCAAGCCCCAGGGCGGCAGCAATCAGCCGCCAGGCCGCCTCGTCAGCCGAACCTGATTTAAGCCGGTATTCTCCCTGGCGGGTGCCGTTCTCGATTGCCGCGACGATAAGCTTTTGCCAGTTAATAAACGCTTTTTCATAAACACTCCGCAGCGGCGCATTTTTTTCCATCAGCTTCTCTGCATCGCTCCATAGCCTTAAATAAGGGCCAATCTCCTCGCGATCGCCCGGATCAAGCAGGTAGCGCAACTGCTCGGTCACCGAAAGCCCGCCGGGCAGCGATTCCTGTAAATAGCGTTGTGTAATGGCATCAAAAACCTCGGCCTGTAGCTCAAAGAGTGAGCCGTAGTGATGGTGTACCTGCCCGGTAGATGTCCCCGCTCTGGCCGTTACGCTGCGGGCCGTCAGGGCTTCCAGCCCTTGTTCCAGGGCCAGCTCTATCGCCGTGTCCAAAATTTGTCGTTTGCGATCTTCCCGCGGAAGGTAGTGCATAGCGCCTCTTTTCATTGGTGTTGAACATCCGTTCAATATTGGCAAATGATAATCTGAACACGCGTTCAACAAAAGAAAAAAGGGAAAAATATGTTCCAGACTGCGCTGAAGACCCCGCGATTGACCTTAATACCGCTGAGTGAGGCCCATCTGAACCATCAGATTGCCATGGATGCTGATCGGGATGTCATGCGTTATTTAGGCGGCCCGCAGGATGCCAATAGCTGCCAATGGCGTACAGCCACAAAGTAAAAGAGGGTTTTTATGGCACTGAGTATTGAAGACCTGCGGCCAGGGACTGAGCATTTCCACGCGGCGGGGCACATCAACCAGCAGGCGTTTCCGGAAGGGCAAAGAATACCGCTTGAGATATTTTTACCCTTTGCTGAACAGCAGCTCCTGGACGTCAAATGCCTGTGCGAAGGCAGTCTTGTGGTGGGGTTTTATGTGTTGATCCCGGACGAGCAGATCCGCTTTCTATCGTTCCTGGCCATCGACCCGCAGCATCGCTCCCAGGGCTATGGCAGTGAGGTGTTGAGGCGGCTCAAGGTCGATGCGAAAAACCGGCCTCTGACGCTTTGCATTGAATCTCTGGATTGCCGCGCGGAAAATATTCAGCAGCGAGTAAAACGCAAAGCCTTTTACCTGCGAAACGGCTTCCACGAAACGGGCCACCACCAGTCATTTCACGGCAACCAGTATGAGGTGCTGTGCAGCAGCGAGACATACAGCCACCGGGCGTTTCTGGCCTTGATGAAGGCTATCGAGGAGTCTGACGAGTCCCCCCGGGATTAATGTTCCACCATCCACAGAAGCGGCACAACCGGCAGGGCGAAGATGGCGACAAAAATGGTCAGCTCTTCGCCCCAGCCGTAGCCCGCTTTAATAACGCCTGTCAGCATATTAACCGCCGCAATCAGACACCACAGCACCGCAAAGCCTCGGGCGATAATCGCCTGGGCCGGGGGATAGTCCGGGGTAAATAGCCGAATAAGCAGGTAACAACCGCAGGCGAGCAAGCCGCCGCTGAGTAGAAATAACAACGTGCGCATAAAATACTCCAGGAAATGGCCTGCGCCTTAGCCTTTGCAAGATAAGCCGCAGGCAGAGATTTACTGCCGGGGAGTAAGCAGGTCAGCCAACCCAATGCGCCGCAAAAACTCTGTGCGGATACGGTCAGCCACGGCACTTACCACTTCGGCACCGTCGTCAGAGGGATCAACGTGCACGCGGAACGGGCGTTGACCATACGGCGCATTCACGATATCCACCATCGCCGCCGCCACATCGGCCACGTCGGCGTCCTCCGGCTCACAGGCCGCCAGGCCTTGCAGCGCTTCGTCTTCCAGCCCAGCCGTTGGGCCGGTTTGGGTGTAGGCCAGCTCACGTTCGGTATCCGCAGGCTTGCCGGAGTGCAGGAAATGGTTGGTGCCTTTGGTAAAGGCCCCGGGCACCAGAATTGAGCTTTCAATTCCCCATCGGCTTAGCTCGGCAGCGTAGCTCACGGCCACGGCGTCCATCGCAGCCTTTGCGGCAAAATAGGGCGCCAGATAAGGCGGGGTGCCGCCTCGAGTACTGCTGCTGCCGACCCACAGCACCAGGCCTTTTCTTTGCTGACGCAGATAAGGCAGCGCCGCCCGGTTAACCCGCTGGGTTCCCAGCACGTTGATGTCGAACAGCTGGCTGAACTGTTCCGGCCGAAACGCCTCGGCGGGGCCGTAGGACATGTGCCCGGCATTGTGCACCACGACGTCCAGCCGGCCTTGCTCAGCGATAATCTGTGCGACTGCCGACTCCGCAGAGGCCTCGGACTGCACGTCCAGCTCAATAGCACGGAGATCAACGCTGTGATGCCACGCGTAATCCTTCAGGCTCTCAACCTGAGGCGCGTTACGGCCCGCGATATCCCGCATACTGGCATAAACGGTGTGCCCGGCATGGGCGAGGGCGCGCGCGGATAAGGCACCAAAGCCGCTGGATGCGCCGGTTATCAGAATAATTTGCTGCATGGTCTTCTCCTGCCCGTCGGTGAGATTATGCAAAGCCGCCGTTGACGCGGACCACCTGGGAATTCACCCAGCTGCCGTCCGGGCCGGCCAGCGTGGCGACAATACTGGCGATTTCTTCAGGTTTGCCGATGCGCCCCAGCGGAGCGAGGTTGGCGATTGTCTGAATTTGCTCTTCGGTTTTACCATTCAGGAACAGGTCGGTGCCGGTTGGCCCTGGGGCAACGGCGTTAACGGTGATATTGCGGCCCCGCAGTTCGTTGGCAAGAACGTGCACCAGGCCTTCAACCCCGGCTTTAGAGGCGATGTAAGGGCCGTAGGCCGGGAATGATTTGGCGATGACGCTGGTAGACAGGGCAATGATACGGCCACCGTCCTGCAGCGACTCGGCGGCGTTGGCCAGCACCATAAATGCCCCGCGCAAGTTTGTACTGATGATTTTGTCGAACTCCGCGAGGCCGGCCGGAGTGATTTTTACCATCGGCATAATGCCTGCGCTGTGTACCACCACATCCAGCTGGTTGTGGATGGCCTTCGCTTCGGCAAACAGGCGGGCAACATCGCTTTCGGAGGAGACATCGGCCTGAATCGCCACGGCGTCTCCGCCGTGGTTTTTAATGGCCTGCACCGTTTCATCGGCGCTGGCTTTATTTCCGGCATAGTTAACGACAACGGTGAAGCCGTCGCGAGCCAGCCTCTCGGCAATTGCCCGGCCAATACCACGGGAGGCGCCGGTTACCAGGGCTGTTTTCTTTGCTGTTGTCATGCTGTTCTCCAGATGCTGTGAGGGTATCGCCCCGAGTGGGCGTGTGGGCATTGTTAATGTTTTTGAATTCGGGATAAACGGTGCTAATTTGATTAGATAATTCCGTTTTGGTTAATAATAGATGGACAAATTCGACACCTTGCAGCTCTTCACCCGCATTGTTGAACTGGGGAGTTTCAGCCAGGCCGCCGATCAACTCGGCATCCCGAGAGCCACGGCAAGCAATGCAATTAAAGAGCTGGAGAGCCAGCTTGGCTGCCGCTTGCTGGAGCGCACCACCCGGCATGTGCGAGCCTCCCACGATGGCAAAGCCTACTACCAGCGCTGCGTATATATTCTGGCCGAACTGAATGACGCTGAAGCCGCGCTGCGCCCGGTTGTGGCCCGGCCCCGGGGGACATTGCGTATCGACCTGCAGGGAACCCATGCCTCCCACATCGTCCTGCCGCAGCTGGACGAATTTCACCGCCGCTATCCCGATATTGAGCTGATTATCAGTAGCGGTGACAGGCTGGTAGATTTGGTGCGCGAAGGGATAGATTGCGTGGTGCGTGCCGGTAAGTTACAGGACTCTTCGCTGGTCGCCCGTCACCTGGCGGATCTCCCTCAAACAGTATGCGCCAGTCCTGACTATCTGGCGGCTTTTGGCGTGCCCGCGCATCCGGACGATCTCGAGCACCACCAGTGCGTTAACTTTTTCTCGACAACCGGCGGCGTGAATTACCCCATTGAATTCATTATCGATAACGAGCGTCGGGCTTTTTCGCCCAAAGGTTGGGTGACGGTCAATGAGGCTGAGAACTATGTCATCTGCGCGCTGCGTGGCTGCGGCCTGGTTCAGCTCCCGCGCTACCACGTCGAACAGGCGCTGACTGACGGCCAGCTGGTTGAGGTGCTGGCCGACTGGCAAAGCCCGGCCATCGCAGTTTCGGCGGTGTACACCCAAAACAGACAGCTTTCGCCGCGCGTGCGGGTGTTTATCGACTGGCTGAAGGAGATTTATAGCGCGCGGTTTCCTGCCGGAGGGAAGACTTGAACATGAGCTAAACCTCACCGCGATTTTACTGGTTTTTAAAACGCTTCGGCATTCATACTGGCTCCCCCTAAATCGCTTTTCTGGTAAAGCTGACTTACAGGATGCCCGGATGAAGGTAATACAAGGTCTGAACAGGTTTTCACCCGTATTTCGCTTAGCACTCTCTGCTTTTTTATTTTCTCCATTTGCGGCGAATGCATCTGGCGGCACTCCCCTGAACATCGCCATATATCGGGGTGCTGCGGGCTGCGACGACTGCTCTGAAATGGTGGCAAAATCGCTGCAGAACACCGGAAAAAATATCGCCATTGCCTACATCGGTGAAAATGAAAAGCTAAAACTGACCCGGCAAAACCTGAGTAAATTTGATATCTACGTGCAACCCGGCGGCGGGCAGGATATCCCGGCGGCGTTTGATGCTATTGGTGAAAACGGCGCGCAGGCCATCAGAGACTTTGTTCACAGCGGGAAAGGGTATCTTGGCCTGTGCATGGGCGCCTATCTGGCTGACAAAGACTGGATAGGGCTTATCGATACCCCTCTTGAGTCTGAGGTTGGGCGTCCCGGTTCCGGCGTCGCGGATGAAGGTGACTACACGCTGAATATCAGCTGGGAGAATAAAAAAGAGCCTTTTTACTATCAGGATGGCCCTTATTTTAATCACGACGCTAAAAGCAGCGGCTTTACGCCAGTGGCCTGGTACAGCAACGGTGATGTGGCGATAGCCGCCTACCGCTATGGCAAAGGAAAAGTGGTGCTGACAGGCCCACACCCTGAGGCAGATGGCAGCTGGTTTGACAACAGCGTCACCGGGCATACCTCGCCTCAGAGTAAAATGACACGTCTGCTTAGCTATTTAAACACCGGCTCAAACGGCAGCCCCAGCGAGTGAACGAAGGTTTCTACCTGCGGGTACCAGCGTTTGACGCCAGCTTTGCTGTCGGCAAAGTCATGGGAGTTTTGTCCGAAGGTGCCGATATCAACCATTCGGGCTCGGCTGGCGGCCCCGGTGGCCTGGCTGGTGTAGGCGCTGAACATTTGCTGTGGCAGCGGCTGCGGCCAAAGCTGGTCGTTATCGCCATAGAACCAAAGCGACGGATAGCGCGCCTGTTTCCCGATGCTGCCATAGGCGTTGACCAGGTTTTGCTGCCAGCCGGCACAGGTTTTCATGCGCAATCCACCTGAAAAGTTAATCACCCCCAGTACGCCCGGGATTTGGCGAGTACTCAGCGCCATGGCCACCAGCCCCCCGTCTGACTGACCGGCAATCACAATGCGGGCGCGATCAACGTAAGGCAGTTTTACCAGCTCCTTGAGCGCCGCCGCGGAATCTTTTGCCTCGTCAAATGCGTGACGACGCACATCACACCCGTCTTTCGGATACTGGCCGCCTGAGGCCGCAAAGCCTTCCCGCATCGGGATCGCGACCGCAAACCCTCGGTGAACAAATACCGACGCGATTTCCAGGTGGCGGGAGCGCGGCTGCGTGCGGGCATTGCCCGGGTTTTTACCGTGATTCATCAACAGCAAGGGGAAAGGGCCGTTGCCCGGAGGCTTGTACAGCGTGGTTTCCAGCTCAACGGTTCTGCCTTCCGTTTGCACAGGCAGCATCACAATCTGCTCGTTGAGCCGGCTTTCCAGCCGCAGGGATGATGCAGCGTTGTGCCCGGCGGAACTGCAGCCGCTGATGCTGAGACCAAAAGCCGCAGCCGGCAGTCCAATGATGATATGAAACAAAATACCGGAGCGCTGAGGCTCCTGAGATAAAGGCGCTACCAGCCACTTCAAAGAACCCATCTGTCTGCCCTGGCAAGTAAACTGCGATTTGAATGACGCCATGTCGTCTACGGACAGCGAAGGTTTGCAGACGAAGAGGGAAAAAAGCGCAGTTTTTCCTCTCCGTGGTTGTCAGCAGCCCGTCTCGTCTACGGATGACTGTTGTTTTGCATACAAATAAACCGATGCCCGGGAAACGCCCAAATGCTGCGCCACGGTTTCCATCGATTTACGGATATCCAGTAATCCTTCTTTTTTTAACGTCTGCAACAGCTCAATTCTTTCTGAAGTTTTCAGCGCGCGTGGCGTCGTCCCTATGCCGGCGGCATAGCGATCGATTCTAAGCCTGATGGCTTCAGAACCCGCAGGCCCAATGTGTTCCACCACCGGGCCTGACGTGGTGTCGGTAAAGCGTGCCAGCGCGCTTTGCATTCCTCTGAACAAGGTCATATCCAGGTTCAGGCAGAGTGCCGCGACGTAATTCCCGGCGTCATCTTTCAGCCCAATAGACGTGCTTTTTACCGGGCGTCCGTCGGCAAACTGGTTGGCATAATTGGCGATCACCGCCGGGAAATCAGGGGAGGCGATGCGCGCCAGCCCCATTTCCGTTGCACCCTGGCCAACCTCACGGCCGGACAGGTTGTTATGGATAGAGAGGATAGAGTGATCGGGCTGTTTCAGGTCGTGCACTACCACCTCACAAAAAGGTGCGAAAGTTTCACTCAACCCCCGGGCGATGCTCTCGAGCTGGTCGAGCAGGGCACTGTTTTCTGATTTTGACACTCTATCTCTCCTTCTGATTAACGCGGTGCGGCAGCGGCCAGAAATTCAGCGTAGCGGCTGATATCGACGTTGCCGCCGCTGATGATAATCCCGATTCGCTTCCCGCGCAGACTCTCTTTCATCCCGCGCGCGGCGGCGAAGCCAAGGCAACCCGTCGGCTCGACCACCATTTTCATGCGCTCGGCAAAAAACTTCATCGATGCGATCAGCTCTTCGTCGGTGGCGGTGAAAATATCGTCCACGTTCTGGCAAATCATCTGGAAGGTGTAGTCCCCCAGGAAAGTGGTTTGCGCGCCATCGGCGATAGTTTTGGGTGTATCAATACGCACAATTTGCCGATGTCGGAACGACTGCTGGGCATCGTTCCCGGCTTCCGGCTCCACGCCGTAGACTTTACAGTTGGGGGAAAGATGACGCGCCGCCAGGGCGCAGCCGGAAATCAACCCGCCGCCGCCCAGGCAGACAAACAGCGCGTCCAGCTCGCCGACCTCGTCAAACAGCTCTTTCGCCGCGGTGCCCTGGCCTGCAATGACGTGCGGATGATCGTAAGGCGGGATCAGCGTCAGGCCATATTTATCCGCCAGATCTTTGCCTATCTGCTGCCGGTCTTCGGTGTAGCGGTTATAGAGAATGACTTTGCCGCCGTATTCCCGCGTGGCGGCTATTTTGGCCGCCGGGGCATCTTCCGGCATCACGATGGTTGCCGGAATACCCAGCAGTCCTGCGGCAAGGGCAATTGCCTGGGCGTGGTTCCCGGAGGAGAAGGCCACCACCCCAGCTTCTTTCTGCTCCGGCGTAAACTGGGCGAGGGCGTTCATGGCCCCGCGGAACTTAAACGCCCCCATTCGCTGATAGTTTTCGCATTTGAAAAAGACGTCGGCGCCAAACTCTTCATTTACGGTGCGGGATGTCATGACCGGGGTACGGTTGGCATGGCCCTCAATGCGCTGAGCCGCCGCGACCACATCTTCATAAACGGGGAGAACTAATTCACTCATTTTGCCACCTTTAAACGGTTGTCTTATTCAGAGAGCGCCACGGCTTCAATTTCGAGCGCCGCGCCGTAATGGAGTTGTGCAACGCCGGCCACCGCGCGGGAAGGGCGGTGCTCGCCGATCCACGCCGCATAGATGCGGTTAAACACCGGCCAGAGATTGATGTCCGTGATATACACCCGCACGGAGACAAGATGTTGTTTCGTCACCCCCGCGCAGGCCAGGCAAGACTCAATATTTTGCAGCACCAGCTGAGCCTGCTCCTCAAAAGGCGCTTCACATCGCGGTGTGCCGTCCGCCGCCAGGGGAAGCTGGCCGGAAATAAACACCAAACCGCCTGCAGTGGCGGTATGGGAATAGTGCCCCACGGGGGCAGGAGCCTGTTCGATATTGCGTAGCCTGATGTCCGGGGCCATGTTACCTCTCAATCGCGGTCGGATTTAGACAAATAATCTATATCTGGACTAAATGTTGATCAAGGGATTTTCAACATGAAAAGCAGCAAGGGAGATAGTGGTGAACTGGATAGAGAGGAGAGAGCCCGTAGCGCGGTCGTTAGAGCGGGAAATGGCAATGTGTTACTATAATAAAAATGGGGTCTTAAGGGGTTAGGGATTATAACTATATGAGATTTTATGGCATCGATTATCTACAAACACAGTCTAATATTAATGATTATTTAAAATACATCATTATATTTGGTGCTTTATTTATTTTGATCGTTTTTTTTAGCCTGTACATGCGTCATCGCTTACAAACTAAATATCGAGACTTGACAATTATCGTCTTCTTATTTTTACTCTTCATTTCTGGTGTTCAGTATGCAGATTATACCGACAGTCAAAATATACATTCTCAATCATCACAAATGGTAAACTTTGTTAAGTTGTTATCACAAGAAAAAGAAGTGAGCATGGATTCTATATTTTCAAACTCAATACAACTCTCGGATGGCATTATCGTTAAAATTAATGATTTTTACTATCGCGTTAATTTAAGTCCGGATCAAAAAACATATAGTTTAGTTGAGGTGTCGTTAGTAAACCCAGGCATAGAAATCATAAAAAACTGAGGAGCAGAAATGATAATTTACACGCCGATCATGATAAAATTGGGCCTGGGGATACTGTGTCTGATTATTCAAATAAATCTCATGGGGAAGGGCAACCTGGCGCCTTCATCCGCGATGGACCAGGTTCAGAACTATGTGCTCGGGGGGATTATCGGTGGCGTAATTTATAATGAATCGATAACAGTGCTACAGTTTGTTTTGGTGTTAATTATATGGACCTTTCTCGTCTTTGTCCTTAAATTTTTAAAAGAGAACAATCGGCTAGTTAAAAGAATTATTGATGGCAAGCCTATCACCCTGGTGCATAATGGCAGTGTCAATGTTAAGGAGTGTTTACGCAATGGTGTTTCTGCAAATGATTTGATGTTCAAGTTAAGGGCGAATGGTATTTATGAAATAGAACAATTGAAGCGCGTAGTTCTCGAACAGAATGGGCAGTTAACCATTATACAAAGTGGTGATGAGAATATACGTTATCCAATTATAGTTGATGGCTTAGCTAACCATGATTTGCTCGAAATCCTTAACAAGGACAACGACTGGTTAGAAAAAGAAGTTATCAAGCAGGGCTTTAATAAAATCAGCGAAGTATATTTAGGCGAGTATCTCTCGGGCAGGATTAATTTATACGGGTATGAAAGATAATATCTAAAACTAAGAGACTGACCTTTGGGGTATAGATAAAAAACGAATGCACTTGATCCCTTATATATCCCTTTCCAGGGGAGCCTCGCGGTCTCCCCTGGATTTTCGGCTTAAAGGGAGGCTTTCTCGTCGAGGAAATGCTGGACAGACGAGGATGCAGCTCACTTAGAGCACAGCTTCAGGCCAGCATAGCGGCATAAAAAACCCCACCGCGCGGGTGGGGCGAGACCATTTATTTACCAGACCAGACCAGGCGCCAGGCAGGACCGCTGTAAAACTTCCGCTCTGCGAGAGGCGCGGACGCTGTACTACTAGTAAAACTGACACGAAAAAGTCCAGAGCCCCTCTGGTGACTTGTGAAAGTAGCCGATACCATTGTCCGCCCACATCCAGTTTACCTTTTCCTCTGACCCCACCTGAAAAACAAAATCTTTAATCCCCGCCCCGTGTTGTATTTCCTTCGGATATCCTCCGACCTTGGTTCCACTGTAGCGATTGAAATCATCAAAGAAGCTGTTAGCAGCCTCTTCATCATCGTTTACCTCAGAAAGATCAATAATATCCCAGGCATCCTCCCATCCTGGAGCATCATCATTCACGCTCAGCCATCGAACCGGAAATGCACGATAAGGTGTCTCCGTTGCAGGCAATAACTCCAGCCCCTCAAGGGTGGCATATTCTCGTATTAGCCATCCTTCACCATGAGGATTATCAAACGGATAGCTTTCTATATTGTGATAGAGCACCAGGAGTGCGACATCCTTCAGTTGTTCAGGGATCACCGGAAGCTCATCGATACGAATCTGAAGAAGCGGAAACATCGGCTGTCCTTTCCAGACGGGCAGCCCTTCGCCAGGTAAAGAGACTCCTTTCAAAAACCAGGAAGTAATGGGGTCTGCTTTAGGGCGAAAACCACCGACCTGCGCCACAGATGCGGGACGTAGTTTGGATCTCAGTGCTTCTAAAACTAACGCACTCTTGGCTTTCATACTTGCATCCTTGTTAAGTTGTTCTGGAGGGTATGTAACAACACGCTATTTATGCCAGAATGATGAAAATTCAGCGAATAATGAAGACTGACTGATAATGACTATTGTATTTATCCCGGCATTGATTGCATTACTTGAAGTAAAAGAGAAGGCAATTGGCCGTGAACTACTCCAGCATGAAGTTGAGGCAATACGAGATAATGCGACCGCTATTGAATTACCGACTGAGATTGCCATAGACATGACTAAAAGCCGAGGCTATCAAGATATTGATGCGGAAAATGTTTGGCATGAATGGTTAATGCTCAAAAACAATAAATCATAAAAGATGTTGAAGAGTGACAAACGGAAACCCTCAAAATCAGTGAACAGAGGAGAGGTGGGGGAAAGACCGATCATTCTTCCTTCACCCCTGACAGACCTGAATGGGCGGCAAGGAAGCGCAACAAACTTACAGAAATTATTCGTGCTTAAATTGAGCGATCAAATCCACGCATAACGCCCAGTGTTCAACAACAGGCACAGTAATCCGCGAACGCTGATCTATAGATAACTGGGGGGCGCTCCAGAGGTATGGATAAAAGGAGTACACCAGATCGCCATTCATTGAAGTTGTATCTTCTCGCCAATCTGTCCAACGCACATTTTTGTAGAATAAGTTCAAATCACCGCAAAGCGCCCAATGCAGAAAACCTGAATAGCTAGTATCGAGGCTTTCCCATTCAAGAGTATCAGGTGGGAGGTAATACACACCGCAACGATCTTCACCGAATTCTCCCCCGTTAAGTGCAAAAAAGCCTCCCGATGCATCATCCGCAATCAATAATGCCTTAAATGGCCGGGTGGCTATCACCTCTTGTGTCCAGGAAGCCAGCCTTCGTGTCAGTCTGTTATGGCCGGAGCCTAAAATACGCAACCAACCATTATCAACAACTATACCTCCCGTTTCGTATGCTACAGCACCGAGCGGAGAGGATGTGGTTACCTGAAGCTGGTGTAAATCGAAGCTTGCTTGTTCTGGGTCACAGGGAAGAATTTCATAGTTATTGGTTGCTACGTTCAACGATTGTTGGACTGTAAGCCAGCCAGACTTATGCTCATCAACTAATTCAGCTAGATCCCTCATCATTTTCCTTATCCGCATTACGCAGCGTTATCTCTTTAATCGGACGCTCAATCGATAACATTAGTATGAATCGCATATATTTCTTAAAACATTTTGGGGGATCTTTCTGACATCCCCCAGATTTGCGCCTTAAACAGGGGCTTTCTCGTCGAGGAAATGCTGGACAGCGGTAAACACCTGCCAGCGGTTTTTCTCCATAAAGACCGAATGCGTCCCTTCACCAATTTCAACCCAACGGCGATAAGGAGCCTGGGTTAGCTGCGAAAATAGCGTTTTTGACAACTCAAGCGGGCAGTCTCTGTCCCAGTCGGCATGAACGATAAGCACCGGAACACGGATCTGCGCGGCATCATACAGCGCACGACCTGCCGACCAGATTTCGCGGCTATCCTGCACCGTGCCATTAGGGGCTTTGATAGCCGCATCTTCGGCGGGCCCAAACGTCGCATCCGCCCAGGCGTCAAACCAGGCTTGCGGCAGCACACTTTCCCGCTCACTTTCAGGTACACCATTCAGCCAGCGGGCTTTGGCCGAACTGCGTTTGACCACCCGATAGGCGCCAAGCTCTCCGCCGGTATCCGAAGCGCTGGGGGTATCGCGGATCCACTGCGGAGCAAGCAGCACCAGCTTATTCACTGCGCCATTGTGCGCGGTAGTGTAGGTTGCCATCAGCGCCGCTCCCCAGGACCAGCCAATCAGATTGATCGCTGCATGCCCAGTCTGCCGTCGAATAAAGTCCACTGCTGAAGCCACATCGCTAACGGCCACCGGTGTTCGCACCACGGGCGCATTTTGCTCCGGCGGCTCGGCCATTTCTGCAGGTTTTGATGACTGGCCATAACCACGCACATCCACCAGCCAGGCGTCGTAACCCGCGTGAGCCAGATTATCCATCCACGAAGTGCCGTCCAGGGCTAAATCAAACGAGGTCGACGCCGGGTAGGTCGATCCGGCGACAAACAGTACCGTGCGGGCACCGGGGATCGCGGTGAGATCGCCACGTCTCTTGTTACGGACATAAAGCTCAATGCCTGGCGTTGTAGTGGGAATATAAAAGTCGTTACGTAGAATCTCAGGTGTCATTTCACGTCCTCCAGGTGAATAAAATGCCAGTCAAAGCTGTCCCCACGGCGCGTGACGCGCCCGGCTGAGGTGCTGGCAAAATGGGCGGTAAAAAGGGTGCTCTGATGCTCGGCAGCATGCTCAAGAAGCCAGCGGCGAGACTCACGAGCCTGCTGCTGGTCAGCGCAAAACCGACTGTTCCAGGCCGGCCGATAAACCTGTAGCGGCTGGTGCATGATGTCACCGCAGAAAAGTCCGCCCCGCTGGCGATGCCCGTTATTCAGCAATTCAAAAGTGATGTGCCCTGGGCTGTGCCCCGGTGTCGGGTGAATAAGAAGCGCATCGGCAATGGCCGTGGTGCCTTCCACAATAATGGCCTGGTTGCGCTCAAGAATCGGCCTGACGCTGTCGTTGAAGACGTTGGCGTTGAACCCCTCATCGTCCTGATGCGTCAGCCAGTAATCGTATTCTTTGCGAGAAAACACGTAGCGGGCGTTGGGGAAGGTCGGTTCCCAGCGGCCATCAATGAGCTGCGTATTCCAGCCACAGTGATCGGCGTGCAGATGAGTGCACATCACGTAATCCACGCTCTCTGGCGTCACGCCAGCCTCCGACAGCCGGTTCAGAAACGGCAAATCAAGCTGGTGGAAGCGGGGCAGTGAAGGGCGCTCTTTGTGGTTGCCTGCACAGGTATCAATCAGAATAGTGTGATGCCGGGTGCGCACCACCCAGCTATGAATGCTGGCGATAAATCGCCGCGAGACCACGTCGAAGCACTCGGGCACCATCAGCTCGCGATGCTCCTCCAACAAAGCTGGGTCCCAGTCAGGGTAAAGAAAATCAGGGGCAAATCCCGGCCCGCGTTGTTCAACCACGCGGGTAACGGAAACATCATGAAGCTGGAATTTCAACACGGCAGGTAACCTCATCAGGTTTTAACTTGCGGTTGATGCTAATGAGATAAGTCAGTACCGTGAAATCGATAATCAGGATGCCAGGTATAAGCTACATGAATCTCTCCGGTCACAATCTTGCATTGCTTGCCTCATTGAATACTCTGCTGGAGGAGTGCAACGTCACCCGCGCGGCGGAAAAGTTGAATATCAGCCAACCTGCACTGTCTGCTCAACTGGCGAGGCTACGGGATCTGTTTGAGGATCAGCTTCTGATCCCCGCACAGTCGGGCAGAGGAATGGTGCGGACGTCATTGGGGTCGCATCTGCGTGAACCTTTGCGCCGGGCGCTGCAAACGCTTGAAGAAGTGGTGGCACAGCAGCCGGAATTCGATCCCGCCCGCGCGCACCGCACGTTTACTCTGGGAGCAAACGACAATGCCGCCGCGATTATTGCCCCTCGCTTGATTAAACTCACCCGCGACGCCGGCTGGCATCATATTCGCTTTGCGTTTATTGCCCCGCAGACGAACCGGCTTCAGAGCCAGTTAGAAACGGGTGAAATCGATATAGCTTTAACCTCACGGGATGCCGTGCCGGGTGCGCAGCAACTGCCGCTGGTCGATGAGGCGTTCCAACTGGCGCAGAGAAAAGGCCATCCGAGAGGAAATGAGCCGCTGACGCTGGAAAGTTATGCCAGTCTTGAGCACATTTTAGTGTCCGGCCAGGGAGGCGGGTTTCGGGGATTTATTGACGATTTGCTGGCTGACCAGGGCCTGGCCCGCCGGGTGGGCGTTTCCGTGCAGTTTTACAGTCTGGTGCCGCTGATTTTGCAGAACAGCGACCTGGTCTGCACGCTACCGGCCCGTTTTCTGTCTCGCTATCACGAAGTGCTTGATTCATTCCCGTTGCCGTTTGATGTCCGCCATTTCAGCCTGTATGCCACCTGGCACCGTCGGTTTGACGATGATGCCGCCCACCGCTGGCTTAGAGCGCAGCTTCAGGCCAGCGTGGCGGCATAAAAAACCCCACCGCACGGGTGGGGTGAGACAACTTATTTCCCGGACCAGGTACGCAGCGCATTTTCACGCGCTTCGGCCTGCTGGGCGGCATTCAGCTTGAAGTAGTTTGGCGCTAAAGCACCTTCCCAGTCGCCGTACATTGGGTTCGGCAGAACAATAAACTGGGTGCCAAATTTGCTGCGGTTATCGCTGGCAAACTGCTGACGCTGCGGCTGATCCTTGTGGTAAGTCGCTTTGCCAAAGTCATTCAGGTTGTCGCCGATGTACATCACCACATCATAACCTTCGGCTTTTATAGCATCGAAACGGGCCTGCTTGTTGGAGCTGTCGGTTTTCAGGCGCACGGTTTTGTCGCTCACGCCGGTAAAGCCCAGGGCTTTCATGTTGGCCACAGTAGCGTCGAAGTCTTTGCTGTCACGGTTAGAGACGTAGAACATCGTGCCGCCGTGGCTGTTCACGTAGTTAGCAAAATCCACCGCGCCTGGCACGGCCAGCGCCTGGCGAGCCTGAGTCCACTGGGACCAGGTTTTGTCGTCAAACGGCTTGTTGTTTTTGGCCTGCCACGCGCTGTAAGCGCTGTTGTCGAGCATGGTTTCATCCAGATCCACGATAACGGCCCGCTTAGCGTGCCCCTGTTTTGCGGATTGATCCCACGCGGCACGAGCGCTGTTAAATGACTGGTATGCCAGGGCACGGTATTCACCGGACTGCTGGAACCAGTCTACCGCCATCACCGTCTGGCTGGCCAGTTTCTGGTCCGCCGCCTGCTGCTGATTGGCGCACCCTGTCAGGCTGACCAGTACCAGCGCCACCGCGCCACACACTAAACTTTTCTTCATTATTTTGTCCTTACCCTTGCTTTTATCATTAACGCCATTGATACCTGCCAGCCCCCGCACTGAACAATGCGGTGACTTTTTCTAACAAAATCAGCAGGTATTGTTAAAAAGTGTTTTACCGAATATTAAAGCTACGTTATCAATAGCTTTTTAATGGATTGACACTGGATACTCAATATGACAAAAATATTTCGACGCAATTTTTTTCCCCTGATGGTGATGGCGGCCTTACCCGGCGTGAGCTTTGCGGCCCACGCCGCTGGCTGTGAAGAGACGCGAGCGGGCATCGATATGGGCTCTGGCACCACCAAGCTGGTGGTCGCCAAAGTGGATACCTGCAAGCAGCGCATCAACAAAGTGCTGTTCGAGGATCAGCGTCCGATCGGTTTTAACGAAGATCTGTCCAAATCCGCGGACAACACCCTCAGCCCGGCGATTCAACAGCAAGGGCAGGCGGCGCTGCGTGAGCTAACGGCAGAAGCCGCCCGCTATCATCCCGCCCGCTTTAACGGCGTGGCTACCGCCGTTTTCCGCAGTGCTTCTAACGCCCAGCAGGTGATTGATGCCTTCAACCGTGCTGCCCCGGTGAATTTAAAAATTATTACTCAGGAACAAGAGGCCGAGCTGGGGTTCCTGTCCGCCAAAGCGTCGATGCCGGTGCCGCTGGCAGACGACCAGATGGTGGTCTGGGACATCGGCGGCGGCTCGATGCAGATGACGACCTGGCTGCAAAAACACGACAAATGGCAGCCGGAGATTTACCAGGGCAAGCTGGCCTCCGTCACGCTCAAGAACTACATCATCGACGTGGGGAAAAACAAAGACCTGCATGATGTCAGCTCGCCAAATCCGATTGGCTCCCTGCGCGACGGCGTACTGCGGTTTGTTCGCTTCTATGCCACAACCCACGTCAGCCCGGAGATGAAACAGGCGCTGGCGAAGCGTACCGTCGTGGGTATCGGCGGGGTGCATGACTTCTCCGTCAGCAAGCAGCTTAACGAAAAGGTCTACACCCTCGCCGATCTGCAAAAAGTCTCCGGCAGCCAGGTCTGGAAAGGGGACTCAGAGCTGCGCGGTGATTACCGGGCCACGGATGTCAGCAACCTGCTGCTGGTTCAGGGCTATATGGAAGCACTGAAAATCCCTGAGGTGACCGTGGTGAAGGCCAATCTTGTTCAGGGCGTGCTGATTCAGTAACGTCGTTTGATTCCGGCGGCGGCCATTTTCGTGCCGCCGCCTGCGGCATTAGCTGCGCTTCCGCTGCCCGACAAGATGGATGAGAAGTCCGAGCAGGCTAAGCCCACCGCCCAGCATCGAAGCCAGTTCCCAGCCTCCCAGCCGCCACATCAGGCTCGCGCCCCAGGATCCCAGCGCGCCACCGATAAACATTCCGCTCATAAAGACCGTATTAATCCTGCTGCGGGCTTCCGGCCTTAGGGCATAAATCACATGCTGGTTAGAGATCAGCGCCGACTGCTCGCCAAGATCCATCAGGATAATGCCAATCACCAGCCCGGTGAGCGAAGTCCACAGCCCCAGCACCGCAAAAGAGATAACCATGACCAGCGCCCCAAGCCCGATAACCGTATACGGCCCCCGGCGGTCGGCAATCCGCCCGGCAAACGGCGCAATCAGGATGCCCACGGCGCCCACAATGCCCATCATACCGGCGACGTCAGCGCCGAGGTGAAAGGCGGCGTGCAGCTGCAAGGCCAGAATGGTCCACAGGCCGATAAACGAGCCAAACAGCGCGGCCTGAATCCAGGTTGCCCGCCGCAGCAGAGGTTCTTCACGCCATAGAGAAACCAGCGAACGCATCAGGCTCATGTAGCTCTGTTTATTGCCTGACCTGTGGTGTGGCAGGGTAAAGAACAGCATTAACCAGCCGAAGGCGGTCGCCACGGAGCCCAGCCAGAAGGTGGCCCGCCATCCCCAGTGATCGCCGCTAAAACCGCCCACTGCCCGGCCAAGCAATATGCCGCACAGCACGCCGCTCATTACCGTGCCGACCACCTGCCCACGGCGCTCCGGTTTAGCCAGCTCGGCGGCGAACGGCACAATTTGCTGGGCAACGGAGCCCGTTACGCCCACCGCGGCGGAGGCAATCACAATCGTGACGACATTGGGCGCTAAGGCGAGGCACGCCAGCGCTACCGCCAGCCCCGCGGCCTGGCAAAGGATCAGGGTACGGCGGTTAATCTTGTCGCCCAGCGGCACAAGTAAGAACAAGCCAAAGGCAAACCCAAGCTGCGTTGCCGTCGGCGCTAGGCTGACAAGCGCGAGCTGCCCCGGAAACGCCTGCTGAAGCAGTTCCAGCAGCGGCTGGTTGTAGTAGACATTGGCGACAAACACGCCGCAGGCCAGCGCCATAATCAGCAGTAGGGTGGAGGTTAAAGGCGAGTTTTTTTCCGCCTCGGGTGGGCGATTCAGGGTGACGCTCAGGGGATTGTCCGACATGATTTTTCTCTCCAGGGATGACGAGCCCTGATGCTGAACGATTGTTCGCCCGCAATCTTTGCCCTAGAATTTCAGACTTCTGAAATCACCTGAAAAGCGACCGTGCTTATGCCTGCCGACGAGACTCAACCCCGTTCAGAGAGAGATGACGATATGGTGGTCTTTGGCCGCTATCAGCTGTTTCCCGATTTGGGTCTGCTGCTGAGGGAAGGCGTCCGGCTGGAGCCGGGCGAGCGGGCGATGGCGGTGCTCAGGCTGCTGGTCAGCGAAGCCGGGCAGGTGGTGGCCAAAGAGACGCTGCTGGCCACCGTCTGGCCGAAAGAAGTCGTCGAAGAGAATAACCTGCAGGCGCAAATCTCCGCTTTACGTAAAATTTTTGGCCCCGACAGAAACCTCATCACCACCGTGTTTGGCCGGGGCTACTGCTTTACCGCCACGGTGAATAAACTTCAGGCGGCGACGTCAGCGCTGCCCGTGGCCGCCCCCTCAACGGCACTGCCTCGCCCCCGCTCACCGCTGATAGGGCGAGAAACAGAGCTGGGTGAAATCAGGAAAAGGCTGATCGAGCATACTATTTGCACCCTGGCTGGCCCGGCGGGCATCGGCAAAACCCGCCTGTTGCTGGAAGTGGCGCGCGAGTCGGCCAGCCTTTATCCCGATGGTGTTTTCTTTGCTGATTTGTCCAGCCTGAATGCCGGGTCAGATCCGGTACCTGTTTTACGCGCCGCGCTGGTCGGTATTCGCGGAGCGGGGCAGTTACAACCTCGCCCCGCGCTGCTGGTGATTGATAACTGTGAACACCTATCGGCCGCCTGCGCCCGGGAAATTGAACATCTGCTGCAGAGAAACGAATTACTGAGCATTTTGCTGACCAGTCAGTCTCCGCTAGGGCTTGAAGGGGAGCAGGTGTATCGCGTCGGGCCGCTGACTTTGCCCCCAGCGCAACTGGCCGCCAGCGAAGCGCAAAGTTTTAGCTCGGTTGAGTTTCTGGTACAGCGCATTCAGGCGGTGGATTATGCGTTCCGCCTGAGCGAAGAGAATATCCAGCCGATCCTGGGGCTTTGTCGGTTACTCGATGCCGTACCGCTGGCGCTGGAAATTGTTGCTGCTCGCGTTGCAAGCCTGGGCCCGGATGTCGTGCTGGCCGATCTGAGCGGGCGCGAGACATTGCCCGAGACGCCGGGGCTTACAGCATCCAGGCACAGAACGCTTACCGAGGCGCTGGACTGGAGCTACCGATTGCTCACGGCTGAAGAACAGCGAGTGTTTCATGCCCTGGCGGTATTTCCCGGTGAATTTGACCTTGCCGCCGCGAAAGGATTGTTAAACCAGGAAGAGATCAGCGACGCGGTGGCCAGCATGGTGGCGAAATCACTGCTGGTATTGCAGGCCGGCACGCGCCCGGCAAGGTATCGCTATCTCAACATTGTGCGCACTTATGCTCGCCGGATGCAGGCCGAAAATAGTGACCGACTTTTTCTCCGCCATGCGCACCTAGTGGCCGACAGTATGGTGCAGGCCAGAGAGGCCTGGGCCGAAGAGTCCAGCCCTCAGTGGCGCCGTCGGTATGGATATTTAATTGACGATCTTCGGGCGGCGGCGGACTGGTGTTTTGGCGCGGGCCAAAACGCCCCGCTGGGGCGAAGTATTCTCGCTAACGCCACGCCGTTCTGGATCCAGCTTTCACTGCACGGCGAGTGCCGCCAGCGGATCACCGCCGCTATTAACGACCGGCACAATGGCCAGGCCACGCCGCGCGAAGAGATGCTAATGCAGGCGGCATTAGGGTCGGCACTTGGCTGGGCGCAGGGGCCGATTGAAGAGAATGGCCTTGCCTGGCGGCGAGCAGGGGAGCTTGCCAGCGCGCTGGGTGACGGGGAAATGCAATTACAGGCAGAGTACGGGCTGTGGCTGTATCACCTGCGCAGTGGCCGTTACGTTCAGGCCGAAGAGAACGGCAAAAAAATGGCTGAACTTGCCACCCAAACCGGTGACTACGGCGCGCTATTAACCGCCCGCCGCCTGGTCGGTACCGCGCTGCATTTTTCCGGCGAGCAGCAGGCCGCGCTCGGCGAAATTCAGGCCTTGCTGGACCGCGCCGTGGACAATGACAGCCAGAGAGCGCCTTTCCGCTTTGGGCTGGATCAGCGCGTGGCGGGCTGGGCTTTTCTGGTGCGGGCGCTGTGGGTGACTGGCGATGTGGCAAAAGCCAGAAGAGCGGCACAGCTGGCAGTGGAGGAAGCCCGGGCGCTGGACCATGCCTGTTCACTGTGTGCCGCACTCGCGGAAGGAACCTGCACCCTGGCGGCCTTAACCGGAGATAGCGCTGGAGTGCTGCAAATTGCCGCAGAGATTGACGCTATCGCCGTTGAACACGGCCTGGGCTTCTGGCGGCTTTATGCGGCCGCCTTCACCTTCTGGGGCAGGCTACGCCAGCAGCCTGAAACAGTGCTTCCCCAGCAGATCCTCGCCATGCTTACCCGGCTGAAGGACAATGGTTTCGATGCTGCTTATTCGCTTTTCCTGTCTGATTTCGCCGCCGCGCTGGCGCAAAAAGGCCAGCCAGAGATAGCCGAGACGCTGATCGCGGAGCGGTTGTCCGCGCTTGGCGTCAACCAGTCGCTCTGGAACCTGCCCGAGCTAATGCGGGTTCAGGCGATAATTCGCTATGCCGGAAAACCACAATATGCCCTGGAATTCAGCACGGCCCTTCAGGCGGCGCTGCTTTTGGCACAAACTCAGATGGCCAAAGGCTGGATGCAACGCATAGAAACCGATCTGCGTCACCTCTGATCTTCCCCATTCAATGGCAGGCGGCAGAGAAGCCGCTTGCCTGTTGACTTCGTCGATATTAATCTCAAAATAAGATTTTCATAAAAATATAATTCACATTTTAAGATTAAAAGGGTGAGAGTCATGACAATGCATTTCAGGCCAGAAATTCGCGCGCTGTTGCTGGCGCTTGCGGGCGCGGTGGTGCTGGCGATTGGTATGGGCTACGGGCGTTTTTCCTATACCGGCATTCTGCCGGTGATGCTGAAAGAAGGGCGGCTGTCGCTGCATCAGGGTAATCTGGCCGCATCGGCGAATTATGCAGGCTATCTGATTGGCGCCCTGTTGTTGGCGAGAGCGAAACCTGCCGACGCCCGGCGATTAAACATGGCCTCCGTCGGGCTAACGATTGGCTGCCTGCTCCTGCTGGCCTGGACGACATCGCCGTGGGCGGTGGTGGCTGTACGTGGTATTGCCGGACTTTTAAGCGCGGTGTCGTTGATTGCGGCTTCATTATGGCTGCTGCAGCACATGAAGCACCATACCGGCGCGCCGGTGCTGTATGCCGGCGTGGGGCTGGGGATCTTTTTATCCGCCGAGTTTATCGCGCTCGGCAAAGCTTATGGCTATTCCAGCCAGCAAATCTGGTTGCTGTGCGGGGTCACTGCGCTGCTACTGTTTGCGCTGATTTTCAAACTGCTGATTAGCCCCCCGGACTATCTGATGGACTATCACACGCAGACGGCCATTCGGGTTGAGCCAGAAGAAGGGCAGGCTAAAGAGGCATGGAAACTGCTGGCTATCTACGGCCTGGCCGGATTCGGATACATCATTACCGCCACCTATTTACCGCTTTTTCTCTCCGGGTCGCTGAGTGCGCTGGATCCGGTGCAGCTTTGGGCTCTCTTCGGCCTGGCCGCGGTGCCGTCCTGTTTTGTCTGGCATCAAATCGTATCGAAGTACGGTTATCGCCGCGCTTTTGCCGCCAATCTTCTGGTGCAGGCCGCTGGCGTGGTGCTCCCGGCCTTTAGCCAGTCGCTACTTTTTTGCCTGTTAAGCGCTTTGCTGGTGGGCTTTACGTTTACCGGCACGGTGACAATAGCCTTACCGGAAGCCAAAAGGCTGGCACATCTGGTGCGCTTCAACATGATCGCGGCGATGACCGCTATTTACGGCGTCGGGCAGATTATTGGGCCGCTGGTTGCCGGGGAGCTTTACGGCATCACGGGCAGTTTTAACGGGTCATTAGCCGCCGCCACCGGCGCATTACTGTTGGCCGGTGGACTGGTGCTGGCAGGGCGTTCACAGGTTGCTGGCTGAGGCCAGGATCTGTTTCATTGCCTCAAGCGCGGTGGAATGATAGCCCTTGCGCCAGACCAACTGGGTGAGGGCTTCGGCCACAAACTGTTGCTGTGTCCCCTCCGGCAAAGTAAGGGTGGCTGCGACGCTTTCCGGCAGCACGCCGCTGCATCGTCCCGAGGCGACAGAAGCCATCATCGAGTGATAAGAGCTGACGTCCTGTACCTCTACAAGGGTTTGGGCGTTGAGCAAGGCTTCGCCGCGCGCCCGGTAAGAACACCCCCTGGGGAAGGCGGCAAGCCGGGGCTGATTGTGGCCGACCGCTTCGGGAGCGATCAGCACAAGGCGCTCAAGGAACACGTTCGCAAACTCAAGATCTTCAGGGCAGTGGACGAGCCCTCCGGGTTCCGGCAACAGACTCACCAGCGCGCAGTCCAGTGAAGCCTGGCGAACCTGCTCCAGAAGCTGCTGAGTTGGCTGGGTGGTTAAAGTCAGGGCGACATCAGGGTACTGGCGGTGGAACTGCTGGAACACCGGCATCAGGCGGCTGACCGCCGTTGCTTCCATCGAGCCCATATTCAGCGCGCCTGCGGGTTTACCCGGATGCAACGCCTGTCGGGCTTCTTCCGCCAGGCTAAGTATTTTTTTTGTGTAGGAGAGAAAACTCTCGCCCTCCGGCGAAAGGATCATTTTCTTGCTGTCACGCACGAACAAGGCAACGCCAAGATCTTCTTCCAGTTGCTGAATTCGGGTGGTGATGTTCGACTGTACGCGGCCAAGCCTTTTGGCTGCTTTCGTCACGCTTTGTTCTTCCGCGACGATTTTGAACATCTGCAGTGTGGTGTGGTTCATATTTTTAATTCTCAATATGACAATGATCTTGATCTTAGCATCTTCAAATAAGATGTTAAGCACTCAATCTCTCATTTCCTGAGGTGCCGTCATGTTTCGTAGCCTTACCCAACTACTCGCTATCGACTATCCCATCATACAGGCCCCTATGGCGGGCGTCTCCACCCCGGAGCTGGCGGCGGCGGTCAGTAATGCCGGCGGCCTTGGTTCACTGGGGGTGGGCGCGAGCAGCGTCGGGCAGGCCCGGGCGGCAATCCTGAAAACGCAGGCGCTAACCTCGCGCCCGTTCAACGTTAACCTGTTTTGCCACCAGCCTGCAAAACGGGATCCGGCCCTGGAGCAGGCATGGATTGAAAGTCTGCGTCCGCTCTTTGCCGGGTTTGGCGGCACTCCGCCGGAAACGCTCAGCGAAATTTACCAAAGTTTTATCGGCCATGAAGCGATGCTGGAGATGCTGCTGGAGACGGCGCCGGCCGCGGTCAGTTTCCATTTTGGCGTGCCTGAGCGTGAGGTTGTGCAGGCCTTTCGCGACAAAGGGATTGTGACGCTCGCCACCGCCACCCGGCCTGAGGAGGCTTTGCAGATTCAGGCGAACGGCGTGGATGTCATTGTCGCGCAGGGCTTTGAGGCGGGCGGACATCGCGGAATGTTCGACAATAAGGCCCTGGATACTCAACTCAGTACTTTTGCGCTGGTACAGTTGCTGAAAACACAGGTGGATCTGCCGGTTGTTGCCGCCGGGGCGATGATGGATGGCGCCGGTATTCACGCCATGCTAAGCCTGGGCGCAGACGCGGTACAGCTGGGCACTGCGTTTCTGCTTTGCCCTGAGTCTGCCGCCGATGAAGGCTACCGGCAGCGGCTTAAATCGAGCCGATCGCACCGGACGGAAATGACCCACGCCATCTCTGGCAGGGCGGCGAGAAGCCTGGATAACGATTACTGCCGCCACGGGCGCAGCACCGGCCAGCACGCCGTGCCGGCTTACCCGGTGGCCTACGATATTGGTAAAGCTCTCGCCAGCCTCGCAAAAAACCACGGCCATCACGGCTACAGCGCACACTGGGCCGGGCAAGGGGTGAATCTTATCCGCGAAATGCCGGCGGCTGAATTGCTGCAAACGCTGGTGCGCGAAGCCGGGCTGTAAAACGGTTTTACTTCAGCAACGTCATCAAAATAGCGGCGACGTGCTGCAGGGCCACATCCTGGCTTCGGCGTTTGTGCCAGGCCAGGTGGAGCGAAAACCCCGGCAGAGCGACAGGGGCGGGAAAGGCGACGAGGCCCTCAGTAAAGGGGATAACCCGGGAAGGCAGCAGCGCCAGAAAATCCGACGCCGCCAGCAGCTGCGGCACCATCTGGAAATTCGGCAATACCAGCCCGACGCGCCGGCGTAATCCCAACTTTGAGAGTTCCGCATCCACCGGAGTAACGCTTTCCCCTTTGCCGGAAGTGATGATGTGCGGCCAGGCAAGCCAGCGCTCAAGACTGAACCCGGATGCGGCCGGATGCCCGGCCCGCATTGCCACGACGTAGTGCTCGTCCATCAATAACTCACTGTGAATATCTGCGGCAGGCTGAGGGAAGACCGAAATAGCAATGTCCGTGGTGCCCTGGAGTAATGAGGTTTCTGCCTGTTCCGCACCAGTCCAGCCCTGAACGATGGGGTCAATCCCCGGAGCCGACTGCCGAAGTTTCTGCATCAGCGGGACCAGTACAAACAGCGCCGGAAAATCCGCCATGGTGATCCGTAGTTTCTGCTGAATTTGATCTAGCGGAATGACCGGCGGGTCAATGAGTTCGGTAATGCCGCCCAGCACGGATTTCAGCGGCGCGCGTAGGGCCTGGGCAAAAGGCGTCAGCCTCATAGTCCCCCGGCCACGCTCCAGCAGTTGATCGTTAAAAAGACAGCGGCAGCGAGCAAGCGCTGCGGAGGTGGCAGACTGCGAGAGGCATAGTCTGTCAGCGGCCCGGGTGACGTGCGCCTCGTCGAGCAGGGCGTCCAGCACCACCAGGAGGTTAAGATCCAGCGTTCTTAAATTCATACGATCGATAATAGATTATCTTAATTATCTGTTGGAGTAATTTTTAATGCATCGCCATTATCGTCTCATCAACCCAAGGAGACGCCCCATGAGCAAAACCCTGATTTTACTTTTTCACCCGGATTTGTCCCGCTCCAGCGCCAATGCCGCGCTGGCGCAAGAAGCCGCAAAACTTGAACACGTTGAGCTGGTCGATATCCAGGCGATGTATCCTGATGGGATCGACATTTACCGTGACGGCGAGCGTGAAGCGGCCCGGTTACTTGCCGCCGAGCGCATTGTGCTGCAGTTCCCGATGCACTGGTATTCCATGCCGGCCATTATGCGTCAGTGGCAGGACGCGGTGCTGACCCGGATGTTCTACCTTAATTATCAGGAGGAGGGGCAAAAGCTGGAAGGGACGCCGCTGTACGTGGCGGTCACCGCCGGCAACGTGGAGGAGGCTTATCGCCCCGAAGGCCGTAACCTCTTTACCATTGAATCACTGCTTGCGCCTCTGCGTGCTACGGCGAACCGCTGTGGGCTTAGCTGGTGCGCTCCATTTGTGGTCTACACGGCCGATAAGCTTGACGCTGCGGGCCTGAAAACGAAGGCGGAAGCGTATGCGCAGGCGCTGACCCAGTGGCGCGAAAATAAACTTTGAAGTTTTTTTTATTTTTTTAGCAATATTTCTCGCGCTGATTCGTCTACCTCATCACAAGTGATTATCAGTGGCTTTACTGAGGTAAACAAAATGAGAGATTTTGATATGCACCGACACGATCACCCCCGCCGCGGATTCTGTGGCCACCGTATGGGTAAACCGATTTTGCTCTGCGTGGTGTTGTTTGTGGCGCTCGGCCTGATCGTTATGACGCTGTGGAACGCGGTGCTGCCGGGCCTGCTGGGCGTGAAGGACATCGGCTTCTGGCAGTCCTTAGGCCTGTTGGCCCTGTGCCGCATTCTGTTCGGCGGCCTGGGGTTCCGCCCCGGTATGTTTGGCAAAGCCCGCCGCCGTATGCACGAACGCTGGATGCAAATGACGCCTGAGCAGCGCGAAGAGTTCATGCAGCATCGCCGCGAGAAATTTGGCTTTGGTCACCGCGACCGCTGCGGCTGGCACTCGCGCTGGGATGAGAAAATGGATCCGCGCCCGCAGCCGCAGCCAGATGAGAACAACGCTAAAAAACCGGACGCTGAGTGACAACGATGAAAGCCGGCATAGTGGGGGAATCTCTGCTGATGGCAGCCCTGAACGGCTGCCGGACCCGACTGAAAGCGTTTATTCGCGGGAGAACCGCCGGGCGTGAAGATGCCGAGGATATCCTGCAGGAGGTCAGCTACCAGCTGATGAAGGTCGAACAGCCTGTGGAGAACGTCGCCGCCTGGCTGTTCCGCGCCGCCCGGAACGAAATGACAGATCGGGCGAGGAAAAAACGCGAGCTGCCTTTAGCCGGCTGGTTTGGCGACGGAGAAGAGGACGACTACCCGGAAGATGAACTGGCCGAAACGCTGTTCGGTACCCCGCAAACGCCAGAGGGCGAATACCTGAAACATCTGCTATGGGAAGAGCTGGAGGCGGCCCTGTCGGAGCTGCCTGCCCCGCAGCGTGAGGTGTTTATCAAAACCGAGCTGCAAGACTATAGCGTGAAGGCGCTTGCGGCCGAGAGTGGCGACACCGTGCAGGCGCTGCTCTCCCGCAAACACAAAGCCGTTCTGTATCTGCGCACCCGGCTGCGCAATGTGTATGACGACCTGGCTGGTCACTAAGACAGCCCCCGGATCGGCCCAGGGATGGGCGATCCGGTTTTTTTAGCCCATCATTCCCCCCAACGTTCCTTGATGTAGTTCACCGCCTGCTGGGTCTGGGGCTGGTTGAGGTAATTTTCCCGGAACAAAATAGTGCCGTTAATTTGCGGCACGGTATCGTTCAAATCGAGCTGCTTTTTCAGCTCCGGTACGCCGCCGCTTACCGTCCAGTCCGGTTCATTCTTCGAAGGCTCCCCGACTTTATACAGCGCAATCCCAATATAAAGACGCGTATTAGTGGGCTTCACTACATTAGCCCACCATTTGGCCAGCACGTCGTAGCGGGCGGCGCTGCGGGAGAAGGGCCAGTAGATCTGCGGGGCTATATAGTCCAGCAAGCCTTTTTGTACCCAGAGGCGCGTATCGGCATAGGACTCATCATAGGCTGCCGCGCCGCGGGTTTCTGACCCGGCCGGATCGTGGGAGATGTTACGCCAGACGCCCGCCGGACTCACGCCAAACTCAACCCCGGGCTTAAGCTGTTTGATGGTGCGAGAGACTTGCTCAATAAGCTGCTCAGTATTGTGACGGCGCCAGTCGGCTTTGGATGAATAGCCCTGGCCGTAGGTTCTGTAAGTCTGGTTGTCGTTGAGGGTCGAGCCCGGTGATTCGGTGTAGAAGTAATCATCAAACTGTACGCCATCAACGGCGTAGTGCGAGACAACTTCGGCGACAATGCTGGTTATCCAGTCGCGCACTTCGGGGATGCCGGGATCGAGCACAAAGCGGTCGCCGGAGGTTCTTATCCAGTCACGGTGCAGCACAAAAACGCTGGCCGGTTTCAGCGAAAGCGTGCGGTTCAGTGCGGAAACGGTGCCCGGCGTGGTGTTGGTAGAAACCCGGTAGGGGTTAAACCAGGCGTGTACCTTCATGCCGCGTTTGTGTGCTTCATCGAGCATAAACTGCAGCGGATCGTAGCCGGGATCTTCGCCAATTTTTCCCGTCAGCATATCTGACCACGGCAAAATCTTTGAAGACCACAGGGCGGTGCCGTCGGGTTTCACCTGGAAAAACACCGTGTTTATCCCGAGAGACTTGAGTTTATCCAGCTTGTCCCTGAGCGCCTGCTGCTGCTGGTTGATGCGCACGGCTTCGCTGCTGCCGTTCACGGAGGAAACCGGCGGCCAGTCAAGGCGGGAAACCGTCGCCAGCCAGACGCCACGCATCGGCAGATTATGCTGAGAAGAAGGCCCCACATTCGGCTTGGTGCCCGGCAAGGGGGTCACGAGAGAAACCGGCGGTTTCGAGGCACAGCTCGCCAAAAACAGCGCGGCGGCAAGTATCGCACCAGATTTTTTAACCCTGGCGGCAGAGAGGAAGCGGCGTGAAGTGGCGATGATGTGCTCCAGATTTTGCCTGTCGGTGAACAACAAGCATTTTCTTACTATTCAACTTCAAGTCAATCTCTAACAGCGCGAGGTGGCGTAGACCCTGAATAACGTTGCTCCCGATCAAAATCCTTATTTATCATCACAATAAAAAGAACACACTTCGTGTTTTATCCTATTACGCTTGTGCATCATGCCCTTGCTGACAGCTGAATCACCCGGTTGCTACTATCCCTGTAGAAATTGTTCATTTTTTATCTGCGTGCCCGCACGCCGTTATTTTAGCTGTAGAGAAGCAAGGTGACCCGTCATGAAGCCTAAAACGCTGTACGATAAAATCATCGATACCCACGTCATCCGCCCTCTGGACGATCAGGGCAATGTCCTGCTGTATATCGACCGTTCCATCCTCAACGAATACACCAGCCCGCAAGCTTTTAGCGGCCTGCGTGACGCTAACCGCAAGGTCTGGCAGCCAAAGAGCATCCTGCTCAACGTGGACCACGTTAACCCGACGCGGCCTGAGCGCACGCCAGACATGACCGACCCGGGCGGCGAGCTGCAGGTGCGTTACTTTGAGTCCAACAGCCGTGATTTTGGCCTTGAGCTGTTCGGCGTCATGGACCCCCGACAGGGTATTGAACATGTGGTTGCCCATGAACAGGGGATTGTGCTGCCGGGCATGGTGATTGCCGCTGGGGATAGCCATACCACCACCTACGGTGCTTTTGGCGCGTTTGGGTTCGGTATCGGCACCTCAGAAATTGAACATATGCTGGCGACGCAGACGCTGGCCTATAAAAAGCTCAAAACCCTGCGCGTGACGGTGAACGGTGAGCTGCCATTTGCCGCGACGGCTAAAGATATTGTCATGCTGCTGATAGCCGAAATTGGTGCCGACGGCGCGACCGGTTTCGCCATCGAGTTTTGCGGCAGCGCCATTGATGCGCTCAGCGTGGAAGGGCGCATGACCATCTGTAATATGGCGGTCGAAGCCGGGGCCCGCGGCGCGTTTATGGCGCCCGATGACAAAGTTTATGCCTATATCAAACCGGCGCCGCGGGTGCCAAAAGGCGAGATGTGGGAACAGGCGCTGAAATACTGGCGCACGCTCTACAGCGATGCTGATGCGGTATTTGATAAAGAAGTTGTGCTCGACTGCGCAAACTTGACGCCTCGCGTGACGTGGGGCACCAGCCCGGATCAGGGCGGAAGCATCACGGACCTGGTGCCCGATCCTGCCAGTGAGTCCAATGCGGCCAAACGTCGTGATATCGAAAATGCGCTGAGCTATATGGGCCTCAAGCCCGGCACGCCGCTGAGCCAGATCTCGATTACCCATGCGTTTATTGGCTCCTGCACCAACGGACGTATCGAAGATCTCCGGGCGGTTGCCCAGGTGCTGCGAGACAGAAGAATTGCCCCGGGCGTAAGGGGGATTATTGTGCCGGGTTCAACGCAGGTTCGCGCGCGCGCCGAGCAAGAAGGTTTAGCCCAAATATTTATCGATGCAGGGTTTGAATGGCGGCAGTCAGGCTGCTCCATGTGCCTGGCGATGAACGAAGACGTACTGCAGCCAGGCGATCGCTGCGCCTCCAGCACCAACCGTAACTTCGCCGGCCGCCAGGGGGCCGGAGCGAGAACTCATTTGATGAGTCCTGCCATGGTGGCTGCGGCCGCTGTCGCCGGCCACCTCACCGATGTCCGCCCGTTTTTACAGCAGGGGAAAGCGTAAATGGAACCCTTTAACCGCGTAACTGGCGTAGCTGCGCCAATGATGGCAGCCAACATTGATACCGATGTGATCATGCCGAAGCAGTTCCTGAAAGGCATCGACCGCAATAACCTGGACAGAGGCGTTTTCTTCGATCGGCGTTTTATGACCGACGGCTCGCTGAACCCGGATTTTATCCTCAACAAGCCGGCCTGGCAGGGCGCGGAATTTCTTATCGTCGGGCCTAACTTTGGCTGCGGCTCAAGCCGCGAACACGCGGTGTGGGGGCTGCGTCAGCTTGGCATCAGGGCGCTGATCGGCTCCAGCTTTGCCGGTATTTTTAACGACAACTGCCAGCGTAACGGCGTGCTGACCCTGACGCTGCCGACGGAAGATATCGAGCGGCTGGCGCAGGCAGCAAACAACCCGGAAGCCAACAGCATTACCGTCGATCTCGCCCGGCAGCTGATAAGCGTGGAGAGCAAAGATATTGCGTTTACGGTCGATGCGCTGAAAAAGCATATGTTGCTGGAAGGACACGACGCCATTAGCTACACCTTGCAGTATCAGCGGGAGATTCGCGAGTTTGAAAAGCGCCATTTCGCCACCTATCCGTGGCTACTGACTCAGGATTAATTTTCAATGATGAAAGAGAACGCTGACTTTATTCGCGGCAGAGGCGAGTCGCCTTTTATTCGTGGCTTCCGGCTCATAGATGTGACCCTGGAAAACGGTATTACCCTGCGTGCCGCCGTCGGGGGGCAGGGTGAACCATTAGTTTTGCTGCATGGGCACCCGCAGAACCACGTTACCTGGCGTAAAATTGCCCCGGCTCTGGCACAGCATTTTACCGTCATCATGCCGGACATCCGCGGCTATGGCGACAGCGCTAAGCCCACCAGCGACGAAGATCACCGCGGCTATTCCAAGCGTGAAATGGCGAAAGATATTGTTCTGCTGGTGGCGCAGCTCGGTTTCCGGGACGGCTTTGCTTTTATGGGACACGATCGCGGGGCGCGCGTCGGGCATCGCCTGGCGCTGGATTACCCGGCGCTGGTTAAGCGCAGTATCTTTATTGATATCGCCCCAACGGCCACCATGTATGCGCTGACGGACAAAACCTTTGCCACTCGCTATTTCTGGTGGTTCTTCCTGATCCAGTCTTCGCCCGTGCCGGAAAAAATGATCGCCGCAGATCCGGAGTTTTTCCTGCGAAAACATATTGATGGCCAGCTTAAAACCCCTGGCGCGACAGAACCCGAGGTGTTTGCCGAGTACCTGCGTTGTTACCAGCATCCGGATACACTGCGGGCCATCTGCGAAGATTACCGCGCCTCGGCCACCATCGACCTTGAGGATGACGAGGCCGACAAACATCTGCGCATTAGCACTCCTTTGCTGGTGCTGTGGGGGGAGAAAGGCACCGTGGGCCAGCTTTATGATGTCCCAGCCACCTGGCAGGAAAAAGCGCTGGATGTTCGTGGGCGAGCCATGCCCTGCGGGCACAGCCCACAAGAGGAGTGTCCTGATGTGCTGCTGAGCGCTATTATGCCTTTCTTAACCTGACACAGAAGATGGCAGACCGATGAGCCCCAACGAAACTCCGCGCGCCGCCTGGCCGCTTGTTGAAGATTTGAATGTCTTTGTCACCGTGGTGCGTAAAGAAAGCTTTGCCAACGCGGCGGCGGAGCTGGGGCTTTCTCCGTCATATGTCAGTAAACGCATTGCGCTGCTGGAAAAAAGCCTGGGAATGCGGCTGTTTCACCGCAGCGCCCGGGCGATTCATTTAACGTCCGACGGCCATAAGGCGCTGAGCGGGGCGCTTTCGGTTTTGGAAAGTATGGGGGATTTTGTCTCGGAGCTTGCCGCCTGGCGGGATACGCTCGAAGGTAATATTCAGATGAGCTGCTCGTTTGGTTTTGGCTCCACGTATATGCCAGATGCGCTTTCGGCGCTGGCGGAACGCTATCCGGCGCTGAATATCAAGCTAACGCTGACGGACAGAGTGGTTGATTTGATAGAAGAGGGCGTGGATATTGAAATTCGCGTTGGCGACGACATTAAAGATCTTTATATCACCCGGCAGCTCTCAACGAACAACCGCGTACTGTGCGCGGCGCCGGACTACCTGGCGAAACACGGAACGCCGGGAAGGATAGCCGATCTGAAGTCCCATAAATGCCTTGTTATTCAGGAACGCAGCGCACAGTTCGGCGTATGGCCGTTAACTGACGGCACCGATAGCGTTCAGGCGCACGTCAGTAGCCAGCTCTCCTCCAATAACGGCAGCGTGGTATTGAGCTGGGCGTTGAAGGGCCACGGCATTATTCTGCGTTCGCAATGGGAAGTGCAGCGCCACATTGCCCGCGGCGAGCTGGTGCAGATCTTGCCCGACTGGTATCAGGCCGCCAATATTTGGGCGGTTTATTCCAACCGTACCAGTGGCTCAGCGAAGCTAAAGGCCTGTATTGATTTTCTGGTGGACTATTTTCAGCGTTTTCCGCCGGTGGAAGCGTCGGGCATGGCTAACTAATTTCAACGCCTGAATACACCGCGCAGGCGGTTAATAACCGCCGCTGGAGAACAGGATCGGAGGCTGCTTTAACCGCGCTATCTGGCTTCTGGTGATAAAAATAGCCCCCGGTTGGCGCGGATGACAATGTTGGATCGGCAGCAAGCCAGACCTGTGTGCTCGGGCCAAGCTCCAGCGCATCAGACGCGCCAGCACCTCCCATTTTCGTTGCCACCCAGCCGGGGTCGACGCAGTTTGACATCACTTCAGGCCACAGTCTGGCAATAGCAAATGTCAGCAGGGTAATCTGCAGCTTCGAATCCGAATAGGCCTGGCCGCCGTTCCAGCGGCGTTTCTCCCATGCAAGATCGTCAAGCGAGGGATCCCCGTCCCTGTGTAAGGACGAACTGAGGTAGACCAGGCGTTTAGGCCGATGAATTAACGCGGTCAGGATATAAGGTGCCAAAGTGTTAACGGCAAACACCTGCGGTAAACCGTCGACGGTCAGCTGGCGCTCTCTTTCCTGATAACCCACGGCGGCATTGTGAATAATGGCGTCAAAGTGGCCAAAGGCATTCACCTCATCCGCCAGCGTTTTTGTCTCGGCAATGCTGGAAAGGTCGGCGGCAAAAGCCGACTCTGCGCCCGGCACCATCGACATAGCGTGAGCTGCTCGCGTTTTGTTTCGCGCATGCAGTACAACCTGGTGCCCGTCGGCCACCAGAAGCCTGGCGGCCATTTGCCCAAGACCATCGGCAGAGCCGGTAATAAAAATCCTTGCCATTTTACAACCTCCACGGAAGAAAGATGAAACGCCTGCTGAGGCTATGTTTTCCCAAACCATTTGCCTATAACCCGGCAGTCATAACGCTTATGACTGCCGTTCATCAATATTGCAAAGCCGCACGGTGACGGGATATTTAAACCGGAAAAACTCCAAATACGGTTTTGTAAAAATAAAACAGATTTACTCTGGCGTGTGTCCGATTATGCTTTATCAAAAATACGTAGCACTTAATTTAACGGCAGGAACGATATCCTCCTGCCGTCTTTTTTTATTTCACTCAGGGAGTTCGGACACGCTGTTTACGCATAGTTAAAGCTGAAAGATCCATTCAACGGGCTGTTTTTATTGCTATAAAACGCTATGATTTCCCTGGTAATAATTTGTGGCGTTAGGTGAAAAATAGGAGAGATAACAGTTGAATAAAATGTCATTACGGGTCAAGCGGGTACCTCTTGTCAGCCTTCTCAAAATTTTTGGCATCGGCTTATCTATACCCATGACCATACTTGGCATTATCAGCGGGATCATGGGCTTTTTAGGATTCAACGGCGTAATGCTGAACGGACAGCAGGTGTACGGTTTTTCCGCCCTGGTGGCCGGCCCACTGATAAGCATTATTTTTACGTTATTTTTGGTCTTATTTTTCGGTTTTTTTTCATGGCTGGGGTTGAGAGCCTTCTGTAAATTTCGCGTGCTGACCCTTTCGGTTCATCTCGATAAAGGGGAGTAAATCCGGGTGCAACAAATTTGATGGCGCCAATCTAATGCGCACCAACGCAGTAACGTCGCTGGTTTCCGCCAGCCTTTGCCGTGGGCTTTTACTTCTGGGGATCTTCCTGCTGGTGGGCTGTGCCCGCTCCGACGCGCTATGGGGCGTGGTCGATAAGGTGTGCATGACTAACTATCAGCAAACCAGCAGCCCGGCACCGTGCCAGCAAATCTATATGCCAGAAGGAAAGGCTCACGGCTTTAGCGTTATCCAGAACCCACGCTACCCCTACCATTTTATTCTGGTCCCCACGGCGAAGCTGACCGGCATTGAAAGCCCGGAACTGGCGGCAGAAGGGCGCACGGACTATTTCGGCTATGCCTGGATCATGCGTCGCCTTTTAGCCTGGCAGTATGGCGCCCCGGTACCTGACGACGCTCTCGGTCTGGCCATTAACTCGGCTTATGGGCGAAGCCAAAATCAGCTGCATATTCACCTGACCTGCCTGCGGGAGGATGTCCGGCGTCAGATGCTGGCAGAACGTCCCTTTATAACGGAAGAATGGCGACCCTTGCCTGATAAGCTCCTGCGCTACACCTGGTACGCGCGGCGGGTGATGCAGCCGACAGTGATGGGGATTGATCCGATTAACAGCGTCGCGAGTCATTTCCATTTAACGCCTGAACAGCTGGCGGAGTGGGGCGTGGCCGTCATTCCCACCACCTACGGCGAGCAAAAAGGGTTTATTTTACTCACCACCAGGCGAGGCTGGGACCGCAATAATCGGGCCTCGGTGGAAGCATTGCTGGATAAAGAATGTGCGGTCTTGTCGCCTGCAGCGCCCCTTTGAAAAAACACGGGCGAATTTGACGCGATAAACAGCATCAGATTTTTTTACACATAGGTTATGTCTTTTTCTTATTTGCCAGTATCAGTACAGTTTGAAAAACTCTCCCGGCCGCACCTGAGTGGTGGGTAATTTCAAATTTGCTGTTTTTATTGGTTTAAGGAAGACGTTATTTATGCGCTCGGCGATAAAACATACTGTAAAAATTTCTCTGCTGGCTGTTTCACTGGCTGGAGCCACGTTGCTTACCGGCTGTGGCCCTAAACAGGACGCGAACCATATTAAAGTGGGCATCAGCGCAGGCATCGATCAGCCGCTATGGGATACCGTCAAAAAGGTCGCAAAAGAAAAATACAACCTTGATGTGGAAGTGGTGACCTTCACTGACTATGTCTTACCCAATTCGGCGTTGAGCAGCGGCGATATTGATGCCAATTCATTCCAGCATGGCCCTTATCTGGATAAGCAAATAAAAGAGCGCGGCTATAAGCTAGCCGCCGTGGGCAATACTTTTGTTTATCCTATTGCCGGTTATTCCCGCAAAATTAAATCCGTGTCTGAGCTGAAGGATGGGGCGCAGGTGGCTGTACCTAATGACCCTACGAATCTGGGGCGTTCCCTGCTGCTGCTGCAAACCCAGGGTTTGATAAAACTGAAGGATAATGTCGGCCTGCTGCCAACGTCTCTGGATATTGTAGCCAATCCTAAGCACCTGAAAATTGTTGAAGTAGAGGCCGCGCAGCTGACTCGCGCCATTGATGACGACAAAATCGACCTCGCGATCATCAACACCAATTATTCCAGTCAGATTGGGCTGACGCCCGCCAAAAACGGCCTGTTTGTTGAAGATAAAAACTCGCCGTACGTGAACATTATTGTTGCCCGGGAAGATAATAAGGACAGCGACAATGTGAAAAACCTTGTGAAGGCATACCAGACCGATGAAGTGGCCGCCGCGGCTGACAAAATTTATCACGGTGATGCCGTAAAAGGCTGGTAAGCATATATTGGGATCTCGAAAATCGGGATCCCATTCAGATGACTGCCTCGCCCCCTGGCGGCTATCGAGTAAACAGGTGGGTACCCACGGACAAACACCCGGTTAGTGCAAAAACGGAGGAATAGACCATCAGGATAATTAACGGTTTCATTCGTCTCTCTGATGTTTAAAAAAGCGAAACACAGCCGCTCAGCGCAGCCACAGAACATAACAAAAATAACCCACACATCAATTTCCTACACATACGCACCTTTTCTACCTCACGCTAAGATTTCTCGCAGCATGACAGCAGGGCATCAAGAAATTATCAATGCAGCATGCAGAAAGACTCAAGCCCGGGATAGTCCCCGGCATTTGCGTAAAAACTGCTGATTGGCGCATGGCGAATTATTTGATTCTCCTCAAACTTTTAATCACCACATAGGTTCCTTTGCGACTGCCTGAGCAAAAGAAATCAAATGCTATCGCGGCAAAAGTTGCAGCCCATCCCACAGAAATTTTACCTTTCAGCCTGGTTGCGCCCAATTTGTTGACACTCTCCTGAGCGCAAATTGGTTTTTTTTTCGTCGCTCATGCGTATTAGCCTTTGCTCAGAAACATGCAAGGGACACTAGCGATGACGACCGAGATTATTGCCAAAGCGAATATTGAATTGAAAGTCAGGGCGCAAGACTGGCGACATGCCATGCAACTTGCCGGTGATTTACTGACTAAAAATGGTTACACGACGAATGATTACACCAAAGAGATGATCCACGCCGTGGACACTCTTGGCCCTTATATTGTGGTAGCGCCGGGTATCGCGCTGGCACATTCCCGACCGGCTCCCAGTGTCATTAAAACCGGTCTGAGCGTTACGACACTTGTGGAGCCTATCAACTTCGGCAGCGAGGAGAACGATCCGGTTGAGATTGTGTTCGGCCTCTGCGCTACCGACAGCCACAGCCACATCCAGATTATTTCAAGACTGGTGGCATTTCTGGATAACGAAGAAAACATCGAATTCTTAAAGCGCTGCACAAACAGCAGCGACGTCTGGCTCGCCATTAATCGCATTGAAGAAGGGGTCTGAAAATGAAAATTGTTTGCGTATGCGGCATGGGACTTGGTTCAAGTGTGATTGCCAAAATGAACATCGAACAAGTGCTGAAAAAAATGAATCTCTCCGCGACCGTGGAAACCTGCGATTTAGGCAGCGTGCGCGGCGTGCCTGCCGACCTGTATGTCACCACCCGTGAATTAGCCGTCAGCATGCCTGCTGAAGTGCAGAGTAAAACCATCGTGCTGACTAACTTTGTGCGTAAAGTCGAAATCGAAAGCAGCATTGGCGATTACCTCAAAAATCTGGCGTAGAGATCTGCTACAAAAAGGGGATCACGATGAAAGATATTGTCGATTTTATTATTTTCCAACTGCTTGATAAGGCGCCACTGTTCCTCGGTCTCATTGCGATGACAGGGCTGATACTTCAGGGAAGAAAAGTCAACGAAGTCATTGATGGAACGACGAAAACCATCATTGGCCTGCTGGTTATCACCATCGGTTCCGGCACGCTGCTGAAATCACTAACCCCGATCATGGGGAAACTGAACAGCATGCTAGGGATCCAGGGCGTACTGCCAGCCAACGAGGCAGCGTTTGGTGTGGCAATGCTGCATTTTGCCAATGACGTCACCATGACGTTCATTCTCGGCTTCCTGATTCACCTGTTTTTTGTCTGGATCATTCCGTTCAAGCGCTGCAAAAACGTGTATCTGACGGTGCATATCCAGCTATTCCTGGCAACCTTTATGGTGGTTTCCCTGCCGGGCGTTCTGGGCTTATCTGGCTTCCCGCTGATCATCACTGGTGCTGTGCTGTGTGCGCTGTACTGGACGCTTACACCGGCGATTACTCGCTCCCTCGCACAGCACTTCGTTGGCGATGACCTGACGCTGGGTCATCACCAGCAGGTCGGGGCGTGGGTGGCAAGTCGTATTGCGAAAGTGGTTGGTAACCCGGAACAGGATGCGGAAGAGATGAAGTTGCCTGGTTTCCTGGCTATGTTCCGCGACAACACCATTTCGCTCTCATTCCTGATGCCGCTGATTTTCCTGGGCATTGGCCTGGCCGTTGGCGCGGATGGGATTGGTCAACTGAGCGGCAAGACCAACTGGGTTGTCTGGCTCATTATGGAAGGGCTGACCTTTACCGCTGGCGTGGTGATCCTGCTGGTGGGGGTGCGCATGTTTATCGGCTCGATTGTTCCGGCGTTTAAAGGAATTTCCGATCGTCTGCTGCCAGACGCGGTTCCGGCTCTGGATTGCCCGGCGCTTTTCCCGTACTCACCCACAGGTGCAATGCTTGGTTTTATCGCCTCCGTTGCCGGAGCGCTGCTGGTGATGGGGGCAACCATCCTCTTCAAATGTTCGATTATTGTTTTTCCAAGCCCAATCATCATGTTCTTTGATGGCTGCACCATGGGCGTATTTGGCAACAAATACGGCGGGTATAAAGGTGCGCTGGCCGCAGGCTTTGTAACCAGCATCATTGCGCATGCCGGCATAATTCTGCTTTACCCAATGATGGGCTCTCTGTTTGGTTCCGGACTGATGTTCTCCAATATCGATTTCACCCTGGTCTGGTTACCGCTGTTGTATTTGCTGAAACTTGTTGGCACCGCATTTGGTCTGGTGCCGTAACTGTCCTGGAGATGGCTATGAAAATTCAACTGGCGCTCGATTTACTCGACCGCGATCAGGCACTCGACGTGGTGCGCAAAGCGGGGCCGTATGTCGATATTATCGAAGTGGGCACATCTCTACTGAAGCTGTGCGGCATCCAGATTGCCGCGGACATTCGCGCTATCTGCCCGGATAAACCACTGTTTCTCGATATGAAAATCATTGATGGCCCGGAGCGTGAAGCGACGCTGATGTGCAAATGCTCGCCGGAGAACTACTCTATGCTCGCCGTTGCCAGCGACACGGCGGTGAAAAAGATCCTGGCGATTGCCAGTGAAAATAACGCCACCGTGGTCTTTGATTTGCAGTCGGTCCTCAACCCGGTACAGCGCGCGAAAGAGCTCAAAGCGCTGGGCGCCACTCATCTCTGCGTACATAAGAACGCGGATTGTGGTGACAGCCAGGCAGAGGCGTTCCGTGAGTTTCTCGATGTCCGAGAGGCAACGGGTTTGCCTGTCTCGCTGGCGGGGGGAATTAACCTCAACACTCTGCCAAACATCAAAAAACAACTCGATCCGGCCGTCGCCATTGTTGGCGGCGCCATTCTGAATGCGCCTGACTGCCGCGAAGCGGCTATCGCTTTCCAGAAAATTGCCCATCCCAGCGAAGTGTAAGGAGACTATGATGAGTCATGTAAACGAAATTTCCCGCGAATCCTGGGTACAGAATACCTTTCCGGAATGGGGGACCTGGCTGAATGATGAAATCAGCGCCGAGAACGTTGCTCCAAAATCGGTGGCAATGTGGTGGCTTGGTTGTGTCGGCCTGTGGGTGAAAACCCCGGGCAATGCCAATGTCAGCATTGATTTCTGGTGCGGCACCGGCAAGCGCAAAAAGAATCTGCCGGACATGAAACCGAGCCATCAGATGGCCCGTATGAGCGGGGCGCGGATCGCTCAACCGAACCTGCGCAGCACCCCCTTCGTGCTCGACCCGTTCTCCATCAAAGAGATCGACGCGGTGCTGGCCACGCACTATCACGCAGACCATATCGACATCAACGTGGCGGCAGCCGTACTGAAAAACTGTTCTCCGGAGGTGCCGTTTATTGGCCCACAGGCGTGCGTGGATTTATGGATGCAGTGGGGAGTACCTGCGGAGCGTTGTCGGGTTGTGAAACCTGGTGATGTTATCAAAATTAAAGATATGGAAATCGCCGTGCTGGAGTCTTCTGACCGGACGATCCTTATTACGGAACCGCCAAAACCGCTGGCAGATGACGGGGCGGCTATCCCGGATATGGATTTGCGTTCGGTGAACTACCTGCTGAAAACCCCGGGTGGTAACATCTATCACTCAGGCGATTCTCACTACTCCAATATGTACGCTCAGCATGGCAAGCAGCATAATATCGACGTCGCGCTGGGTTCGTTTGGCGAGAATCCGATAGGCATTACTGATAAAATGACTTCCGTGGACATCCTGCGAATGGGCGAAGCGCTGCGCACGAATGTGATGATCCCGTTCCACCACGATATCTGGTGCAACATGCTGGCGGACACCAACGAAATTCTGACGCTGTTCGAAATGCGTCGTCATCGCCTGCAATATCAGTTTGTGCCGTTTATCTGGCAGCCTGGCGGTAAATTTACTTACCCGCAGGATCTTAATCGTCGCATATACCAGCATCCGCGTGGCTTCCCGGATATTTTCGAGGCAGAAACGGACCTGCCATACCCGTCCTTCCTGTAATGCACTGATATTGAGAGCTGGCACCTTAGGTGTCAGCTTTTTCAGGGGGCAACATGCAGCTCGACCACCTGGCCGTAGAGATCCTGAAAAAGGTGTCTACCGAGCCGGGGATGTCCATCAAGATTCTCTGTGAACGCATCGGCTTGCCGCAGCGTAATTTCTATTATCGGCGTACGCGGATTAACAACTGGCTTTCAGCCCAGGGTTTTACGCCACTGATTTGCGATGCGCAGCGGGGCGTGCGCGTTGCCGACAATGAAGCTGCCGGGATCTTACGTCAGCTTGGAGTGATTAACACCCGGCACTACAAACTCAGCGCCGACGAACGGCGCGTCAATCTGCTGCTTCATCTAGCCTGCCGTATCCATCCCGCTTTTACCCAGCATATCAGTGAACTTAACCGCGTGAGCCGCAACACCACGCTGGATGATATCGCGCTGCTTAAACAACAGCTTCAGCCGCAACAACTGATACTCCGAGTCGATAAAAGGCAAGGATATCGCCTTGAAGGAAGCGATCTCTCTATCCGTCTGGCGGTGCAGCAGATGCTGCACCACGCGCTAAAATATTCCGATTATCAGGCAGAGGCCCGCATTGCACAGATTCTATTTGGGCAACTGACTATTGCTGGGCGGGATGAATCCCGGGTGCGTCAGGTGATGGACGCCCAACTTAAACAAACAGAACAGCTGCTGCACCGGACATTTAGCGACAAGGACAGGCGCGCGCTGCATTACATGTTGCTCTTCACGCTGCTGGACACGCTCAATGGGCACTATCCCGAGTTCTCCGTGGTTCAAACGCGCTTTTTGCGTGAGCAAGAAGAGTGTGAAGTTGCCGCCAGTCTGAATGCGGCGCTTGCCCGCGAACTGAATCTGGCGGAAATATCAGGCAACACGCTGTTTATTTCACTGCTGCTTTCTACCAGTAAAAAAATCACTCTTATGGAGGGCGAAAAGGGGGGGAATAGCAGGCTGATGGCAACCGTTCGGCACCTTATCGTACAGTTTCAGGCATTAGCCGGTGTCTATTTACAGGATGCGGAACAGCTGGAATTGCGGTTATTTTCGCACCTTGGTCCGGCTATCCATCGCTGTCTTTTCGGTATGCACAGTGAAAATGTGCTGCGCGAGGAGATCCTTCAACGCTACCCGCTGATTTTCCGCCTTTGTCGGCAGATTATTGTCACCCTGGAGCAAGAGTATCAGGTGGCATTTTGCGACGATGAGCTCAGCTACATTGTTATCAGTTTCGCGGCATGGATGGACCGGCGGCCTGAGACGGCTGAACAGCATATTTTATTGGTCACTGAAGGAGGGCTTTCTTCAACGGCAATCCTTGAAAACCAACTTCGTAACCTGACTGTGCTACCCATGCATATCGAACGAGTCTCTGCCAGCCAGTTGCTGCAGCAAGGCGTAGGAAGTCACGTTCGTCTGGTGGTGAGTACGATTGCGTTAAACTGCCCACTTCCTGCTGGTGTGGGTTTTATTCAGACTCAACATATGCTCAGCGAAAGCGAGAAGCAGCAGTTGCGCCTGATGCTGGAAAATAACATCGAACTGACTGGGGTATCAGCCCTGGTTGAGTCGCTGGTCGCTTCCGTAACCCGACTTGTGCCACAACAAAAAGAACCGCTGCACGAGGAATTCAGTCATATCATCAGCCAGTTTATTCAGAAACAACAACGCCGGGTAGTGGCCTCATCCCAACCAGGCGCCGAACGCTTCCCCTTTGTTAATTTTACCTCCCGCCATTTGTCATGGCAGCAGTCGATCCGTAAGGCGGCGCAGCCGCTCAGGGAGAAGGGGATCATTGATGCGCAGTATGTGCGTAATATGGTCAAACAGATTGAGGATCACGGCATCACCACTTATCTAACCCCGGATATTCTACTGCTACATGATGCGCCGCCTGCTGGTGCGACCGAGGGGGCGCTTTCGCTGCTGAAACTGAAATATCCTCTGCATTTTGAACTATCCGAGCTCTCGCTCACCCCCAGGTTGATTGTGATTTTTGTGCCAACTTCAAATCTTTCACATATTCAATTGCTGGAGGAATTCAATGCATTAATCAGTGATGACAAGAGACTTGAGCAATTGCTCAACGCCGATTCACTCTCCCAGGTTAAATGTTGTATTCATGATGGTGCCGTTTGGTAGGTTGGGCAATCTCAATTGACGCGTTGTCTCTTTTTCTGGACCTGCGGGGAGCATCCAGCCCATGGGCGGACCTACTGTTATCAACTATTCCGGCGGGATCAATTTCATAAATCCGGCCATAGGTGGAGTAGGGTAGTAGACACACTTGGCCCCAGATCCGGCAGGATAATGCCCACCAGCTATGTACTTGCCGATGGCCATTCGACGGTATTCGCGGTCCTCAATCAGATAGCGTTATTTATCGGGCTATACGGTCAGGGCTTTTGATACCCGGCGGGGCATTCGCCCGGGAAATTTCGCATCAAGATCATCGTCTAAGGCCGGCGGCCGATGCGCGTTAAAATCATGCCAGGGGGCTTTGGCAAAGCGTCGGTTGTAATCCGCCATGTATTCTTCCGCAAATACATTTTGTATCAGCTAGCCAGTACAAGGCCGCCGGTAACAAAGCTGATGAATTTTAGGTGCGCGCTGTCTGCGTGGGATCCTGAGTCCGGCTTTTATCCCGAGACGTCGGATGGTTTCCTTGCCAGGGAACAGACCGCGAATGTCCTTCAGATTTTGCCGCGCCTGCGGTCGGTCCTGAATCGGGACTGTATTCCCGGATGATATTGCCAGCTCAGTCAGTGACGCGGGCAGCAAGCGGAATCCAATGCGAGCGCGGCTCTGATGGTTTATGTCAGGCGGGACAGACTGACGATAACTTTCAGCAGGCCGCGGCAATGGTGCGGCGTAATACCGAGCATGTTCGCAGCCTGGCCAGGATGCGGGTTACGGTCGATGACATCCCGAAGAATTTTGAAGCAGTCGATTTCTTTCACGGGGAACATCCCGGCGTCATGTATCGCGACGGGAAACGCGGATCGGACAAAGTGAGTCGTTGGGCCGGGCATACAGACCGGAGGAATCAGCCACAATTAAACAGTAATATTGAGCTACCATGACCTTGGTGCGCATAATGTATATTATGTTAAATTACCTACAATGATAAATAAGTTCATAAGACATTTCCACTAGCTGATTAATCAATACGTTAGAATTTTGGATCCCCTCTCGTTTCTTGCATTAGGTACAGAGTACATTCTCTTCATATCCGTAGTAATTATGGGGTAAACGTCGTGTATTCAGTAAACCAGTTGGCTATCTCAGGCTGCAAACGGCAATGGATCCTGATGGACACGGAAACCTCTCTGCCGTTTCTGTATCCACTCAGATACTACATTGACCATCTGGCTCACCGCTCATTGTCAACGCAGTTAGCTTCACTGCAATCTGTGAAGTTTTTTTACGAATTCTGGAATCAAAAGTATGGTGTCTCGTAGCGAAATGCCTTCATTTTGGCTGTATCAGGAAAATGGCCACAACGTCCAGTCAGATGTGTTGTCTTTAACAAGAGCCACCAAAGCCAGTAGGCAAAGCCCCGACACATAAAAGTGCCACGTAATGGACTTGGAGTCGTCTGGCCCCCTTGAGATTGGGTAGCAACCTTACCCTCTCACCTTATCGCGCTCGCCCGGTTATGTTAATACACCCTACCCCGGTGACGCTAAAAAGCAATCTACAACCTTTCGTTACGGCAGCCAGTACGGCAGCGACGACTGGCAACGGTTCTGTCGGGCCAATAATCTGGCACCGAGCATGAGCCGGCGTGGCAACTGCTGGGATAATGCGGTGGCCGAGTCGTTCTTCAGTTCGCTGAAAAAAGAACGGATCAGAAAGCGTATCTATAAAACCCGGGATCTGGCCCGGGCCGATATCTTCGATTACATTGAAATGTTCTACAACCGGGCCCGGCGGCACAGTCATCTCGGCGGCGTCAGTCCGGAGGCCTTCGAACAAGCCTCGTCGTGAGGACAGAAACTGTCTACCGGAGCTTGGTCACTCCAGCCAGCAGCGGTTCAGCAGGAGGATGTGGCGAAAAATATCAGCTCACCATCTGCCCAGTCTACCTAAGACTTCCCCAAAAGCTCATGCACACATTGGTGCATCGCATTACCGCTCCTCACAGAGATAGCGGGTAGCTTGCGTGCCTGACTCGGCACAATCGGAGAGTCGTCTAGATTGAAAAGCCATACCTTGATCTTGCCATATTCCTGTTGGTTTATTGCCAGACTCATTTCGTCATAGCACCATGGGCTCTGAGCATACTGACGGCTCCAAAGAACTGCACAAACATCGCTGCGAAGAACCGCTTGCTCGATGGTTGCTGTGATCATCTGATCTGATCTGATTTCGTCGTCACCAACCAAGACCTCAATACCCTCTTTAACTAGGGCTGCACGTAGTTCATTCGCTATTACTGAGTCCTGATGAGCAAAACTAATGAAGACCACTTTTGGACGCTCTGGGCAGGAGCTCGGCTGCATTCGATCCAATATCAGACGATTAGCGATCTCAATCGTATGCTCTATGCCATCAACGTCGCACAAAACGCTAGGATCAAATCCCGGATTAAGCCGCGACCAATCACGTCGCTCATATGAGCGACGTGCGACTCCACCAAGAAATGCGAATGGAATGATCGGAAGGCCTTTGGCCTCAGCAAGATGCAATAGTGTGCTAGCCGTTTGGGAAATTTTCCCTCCCAGAGCAACAACTACATCAGCCTTTTCCAGCGCTTGTATCTGGGCCAAAAACCAAGATTGGAACCAGACATCGCCCTCATTGCCCTCTGGGCCAGGGTAGTTCCAATCCTGGATTGCTAGGCCTGGCCGTCCAAGTGTTTTGCGTAGAAGACATCGCTTTTCCTCGACCGTTGAATGTGTGGGACTATGGAACTGGATTACTCCACCACACTTAGCGTCCGCATAACCCATTGCTGTGTAATAGTCGACCGAATCAGGGAACGGGCTACATACTAATAGCTGCGCTCCCGCTTTCGCGAGAACATGACCAAGGGTCAACGATACCTTGTGCAAGCGTGGGAGTTCAGCATCTACATCAGCGGTCTCACCGGTGCGACCACCTATGACAAACACTGATTTCACGCGAGAATCAAGCGGAACATCCGATTCTGAAGAAGATATGACATGTGCCAATTCTGCCTCTGATCCAAACAATCCAGCTTGGACAGTATGAATAAAAAAAGAAACAGCGTTCCTAGCAGACAAATCTCTAAACTTACCTTTAGCGGCGCCCTCAATTTTTTCTTTTCTGGCGTCAGCGTAATCAGAAATGCCGCGAATAGCCACGGCTCGTGGGGCTGGAGTGCGAACAGTCGCAGCATCATGCACACCTGCCGACTCCATTTCTATGGCCGCAACTTTACGATCATGTTCGCGTAAGATCCAATCAACAAATCCCTTGCCTTTACCTACTGCAGGGCCGCTGGCCAGTTTGCGATCATCCCCGGCAAAGAGCTTACAACAACCGCGTAGGATCAGGCCTCTACTAGCAAGGGTTAGTTCGGCCTCTTCTGAAATGAGATCAGACCTGAAGGTTTGCGTATTTTGCTGCCACCGATTGTAATAGTCTTTACTGGTGTGTGCGAAGAATTGAAACCTATTGAGCAGTCTCAAGGAGGTTGGAAATAGGTTACCTGATGTAGTAAATCTCCAGTTCTTACTCTCCCCAATGGCCGCAGAATTTGCCATATACTCGTTAACCGTGTCCGGTATAAATACATCGCCAGGCTCCATGTCGTTTGCCAGCGAGCCTGCTATACCCAGCACCACGATGTTGGCAGGATTGAGTTTTTCGATAAGTACAGATGTAAGACTAGCGGATCGAATGTTGCCCATCTTCCCAGCCGCGAACACCGCCACTTCGAAGTTTCGGTCAAGTGCAGGCGAGGCGATATTGCCGAAGAAACCTGTTAGAGTAACATCTGCCAACTCTTGAGATTTAAAATCTGGCCCTAGCATTTCTATGACTACATCGAACTCCTCGCTTAAAGCTACGTAAAGCAGGATATCGATACTCTTATCCATATCTTGTGACCTTCATAATGTTAATTTGTATGGTGGAGCCAGCGCCCACTGCGACGTTTTTCACCGTAAAAGGTGACATCATAGATCACACGCTTGCGACGAAATTCGTCAGCGGAAGTTCTTGTTTCGGTTTCGCGGAGCATATTGATGCTCTGTTCGCTAGAGAAATTCATCTTAACTGTGATGACCTTACATTGATGATGAAAGTATTAGCAATGTCACTGTCTACCAATCAATAGAGAGCACACTGAGTTCATATCCAGATGTTAGCGATACCTGATCTAATCGCTGAAACTATAAATTTTGCAGAAAGCAAGCATCCTATTCGATGAAACGAATCCCCTTTATTTTTACCACCATCATCAACAACTGATTTAGCTGCAAAAAAAATAGTTCTTTTACTAGCATTCCTGGCCGCTTCATAAACAGAGTAAACTTCCATATCAAAACCAGTAAGCTTACGTTGCCCAACTGCGAGCGATGAGGTATTTCCTTCTTCAGCTATAACAGCACTACCGCTACTGATAATAGCATCAGTAACTATTTTGCATGTTACTCTTTCTTTACCTGAGGGAAATTCTGACCTCGTAGGGTTTAGGTCCATTTCTAGTTTTGATGCAAGTATGCCAGATGCAACTTCGACTAATTTATTATGTACTTCAACTTCAAGCTGTACATCATAATGCTCCGATTTAAATCCTTCAGTGCTCCATTTTCCAACATCATGTTGGTGGCAACATTGGGGAATTAATAAATCATAAATTTCTGATTCCCCAACAACACCACCACATATACCACTCATACAAATCAGGCGTGGTTCAAATCGTTCCAATGCCAGTGAGGCTGAAACTGCAGAAGCAACCAATCCCATTCGATTTGGTTTTACGATTACTGCATTAATATCCCCAATCTGAACTTCACGGCATAGCAAGCCAGAGATAGGGGTAACCGGTCCCCAGGAGTCAGTTAACCCTTCAAACGCGAGAGCCTCTTTTTCAAGAGCACATAAAATAACCACATCAAATTTTTTGGCGGGCTGAGCTGCAAGTAATTTTAACTTAAGTGCCTCTTTCCATTTTCCATGACTATTGAAGTGAATTACATTAATATCGACAATGTTTAGTTCAGAAACAATATCTCCACTCCCCAAGGCGTGTTGTGTCAGAACAATTGCAGGTGTTTTAAATGATTTGCTTCGATAGTCACGTGTAGTTGAAACTAAAGATTCATAATGATCTTCTACCGTATTATCTTTAGATGATCGAGGTACCATTAGATCTAAAAGTATTAGATCAAATTTTATGTGGGCAACAGTGATTGAATAGCCTAGCCAGTTTTTCTCTCGAGTGATTTTTGCATTAGGAATAACTTCCATTATATGTGAAAATATCAATTCGTACTTTGTATCTTCATCCTCCAATATCAGAATATTCATAAACCCCTCAATATAATACTCATTTCATTTTTCCATTGCTTGTCATTTTCTAGATAGCGTATGCAACCTGCAACTTCAATACCAAATTTTTCAAGTATTGTAGCTTTAGCTAAATCTACAGGTATTGGAAAACTTTCAATTTCTATGTCTGGATACTGAGTTAAAATAATACAATGCGTCTGATCCTGACTGAACATTATTTCAAACAAAACATCTAGCCCTCCAGATGAAAGCGGGATAGGTGAACCAGCACCAGCCTTAGGATCATGGCTATGAATAGACATATCGATAATAGCCAAATGAAATTGTTTAGTGGACAAAGATGCAGTAGCAGAAGCCAGTGCATGACACTCACATATTTTTATTCTGTCTTTAAAAAAATCAATTAAGTGGGATTTAATACCCTCCATCTTAAACTGGTCATCTTCTACGATAAGACAATTAATATTGTTAATGTTCGAGGGCATAGATAAGCCTCACTTGAACCTCTTTGTTAATGACTTGGTATTTATCGAGTTTAAAATCACTCCTACTGTTTTCTAGAAGTAAAAGTTTCGATATCCCACTTTTTTTGTCATACATGTTAGCATTCCGAAAATCAGCGCTTTTCCTTGTTTCAATGCTTTCAGATACTTCAACTGGGTCATCTGTAGGTTTTATAGCCGAAGAAATCTCAATGACTAAACTTTTAACTTTTCCAGGAATTACTTCAAATTTTCGATTGAGTGGACGGCTGCGGTCCGCATATTTGGCTGCATTGCTAACAATGATGGCTAAAGAATCATAAATAAGGTGATAAAAATTACCAACCAAATCAATTTCTTCATTACTGTGATCGGCATCTTGCGGATTAAAATCAGGTATCGTATCTTTAATCTCAGCTACAGTTGCTTCAAATAATAGTGATACTGATGCCTTTGGTGCTACGATTGATGGCCTTTTGAACCAGCCAAGCATGGTGATTAATTTTCTATCTATAGATAACTCTAACTCTCTTCTAAAAGAATCTGCCAGTTTATTATCGACCATGGCTGCGGCTGGAAAGAGTTCTTCTGACAAAAAACCTTCGTTTTTTAATGGGTTTTGTTGAGATTTTAAATAATGCACAACTGGAATTAAATCGAGTTCTGCTAGACGCCAGCAATAATCAATTATGGTAGGGCAAATATCTGCTGTTGATATTGTTTCAGCGTAATTTTTACTTATATTATGCACAGCGGCGGATAATACATCTTGTTTTGAGACGTTATAGATATCAGGAGTTAACAGACCCAGTGGTTTTATTTTTGATTGTACATGTAGACGTTCAGCTATTATCTCTTCAATCGCCTCATTGTACGCATTCTTCCAATAACTCCACTTGAGAGAAAAATGAGGATTTGAAAAAAGTCTTTTAAATTTAGCCGATTTTTCCAACCCATTGATAACGCTTGAAAACATATGCCCATGAAATGTACCATGACGAATGCGCCGACCTATATATGAAGCAATGCCAAAAACAGGGTTAGAACAAAATGCGTTGTAACTTTGAGTAACAACCATTGATAGTATTGTTTCATCACAGGTTACAGTTACACCCTTTTTCCCTGCGCCAGTAGAGTTAAGCGCACCATTTAACTCCAGCATCATTTCATCCTCTATCCATGAAATGAAACGCATTGGATCAACATATATTCGATGGTCATCAATTTCGTTCCTTACTCTATTTATTTGATGATCAATCCTTACAGCTCGAGCTCGTTGAAGGTAATATTCATCGCCACCTTTGAACTCAGCCATCCATTCATGTAACGATGCGCGGATTTCTGGTATATCAGCTCGATGAGGAGCAAGTTTCGTTAGTTTTGCAAGAAAGTCCTCAGTGGCAATGTCATAGATATATTCTGCAACATACGGGTGTGTTTTATCATAATGCTTGACCAACTCAACTAACGAGCCATTATGATATTTAAAAGCAATTGATTCCAACTGTTTTCTCAACATAAAGTGATCAAGTTCATTTTTACTGCGCTTAGCTAACAAAAGTAGAAAAATTAATTTTACGAGTTCATCTTTAGCTAATTTTGCCGCAGTACGTGCTGCATTAACAGGAATGGTTCTTGCTAAGTCTCGTGTTAAGCCCATCAGTATGAATAAATCATGGCTATTGAAACCAATCTGACCTTCAGATACTTCAAGCCAATAATTAAAAATTGCAGAACGAGATAAACACCCAGAAATTTCCAATTTTGCCAAGCTAGAGTAACTATGAGATGTAAACTGTTGACCAGATACAAGAATGCTCGGATTTGTTTCTCCAACCCATGAGCTAAGTTCTGTTCTTATGTTTTCAGGCAGTTTATCGATATTTTCGTTTGATGAGTCATAGTAATTATCAATCAGTGCACGGTATTTTTGCATTTGATGATATTCTAACCATGCGCTTGATTGCTTATAAAAGATGTTTTCACTTTCATTCGATGAAGATTGATATGTTTTAATCAAAGCTTCAAATAGATCATCCCTACCAATTGCATTTGAGATTGCTGATAATGTTGGATAACTTTCGATTTTAAAGAATATGCTATTGAATTTAGCTAAAATTATGCCATCAATTAAGGAGCATTTAATGGCTTCTTTTAAATATCCAGCCAAATCATCACAGGATATTGCAAAAGGATGAACACTTAGCTTTGAAATAGTTCGAGTATAACGATTTAGTCCTCCACGATTAGGAATATTAAGCACTGACCTTTTGCTCATCAAAATGCTTTGGTCTGGAGTGTATGTATGTATTAAAGTAGATACAACGACTCCTTTAATTCCTGCTTTGTTGATGAGTTCTTCAATTTTTTCATTAACACTATTTTTTTCTAAATTTTCACGAATAAGCACAACTTTTCGCAATAACGCATGACTCCATCCATCCTCTTCAATTGTTTCAATAATTTTTGCTATGCATTCATCTGTTTTTTTTGAAGCATAACATTCATCAATATATTCAAGAGACTGCGCAAGCCTTTTAAGTCTATGCCAATGCTTTGCGGCGCTAACCTCAAGAGAGGTCAGTATTTCATTTAAATTTGCATGGATATCTGCTCGAAGTATGTCGTGGAATTGAGGTGTTTTAGGAAAAGGAATAGATTTCTTGACGGCTTTAGTTAAAGTGGAGCTATTTATTATTTCATCTAGGGTATCAATTTGAGACTTTCCAAACTTGGCACTTAACTTGGTTAAGCGAGCAATAGCATTGCCCTCGCCATCACTTAAAATAGCTCTAAGTTGATTTCTGGTATTTAAATCAAACCTTTTTATTCTTTGTTCCCTACGCATCACCCTTTTCCTCTATTTAAGCGCGATAATATGTTATTTTTTATTTTGAAGGAATATCAAGCTAACTCGTTTATTTTAAAGAGCATAAAACTATCGGCGTGAATCCTAAAATTAACCCTGCAAGACCTAATACAACAAACACTATTCTAAAACATCTACCATACGTCCAGACAGAAAATAACCCAGAGTTGAGGGTTGAATGATCCAAATCACTAGAAAATATCCTGAATGATGGATGCTCTAAGTGTGATTCCAAATACTTCAATGCTCCTTCTGATTTTTTGATGAGCAAGGAAACACGGTCATCTAGTTTATAAAAAATAAAGGTAATAAAAGTTATAAACAAACCCAATACGGTGCTAAAATAAATAAAATCGCCTCCCTGCTGTAAAGATATGCCGCAACCTGCAGCGAGTAAACCTACAACCGTGATGTAAAAATTAAAGACCGTCATACGTTGTTGCGAGTGAACTTCAAAATATTTCCATGCATGCTCGAAGGATAAATCATTTGGCTGTTTCATTTTTTATTGGGTTTCTCAAATTGAAAATATTTGGGCGTTAATGATTTATAAAGTCTTTCATCATTTCAATAACATAAAAACATAAGAATTAAATTTTTCTCAGTAAGAGAAAATGAGTAGCATAGTTAAGTAATTAAATCTCCTTACTCTTTATGCTTCCTTTTCCTTAATGCTATCAAACAAAATGAATGGTACGTCCGAGTTGGATGACGTCAGTATTTATCTGATCGGGTAATACGCCGTACATCCTTGTACGGCTTGACCGTCCTTATTTAGGTGTTGAGTATTCTGATGGAAAACGCAATTTATCCATATGGTTACTGACGAATTAGTGATACCAATTCCTCCCGTTTTTCCATTAAAAGTGCCTGAATAACTTTATTCTTTCCAGCATAAATCTCTTTGTTGTTACTCTTCTGTATCCAGCCAACGCGTTTTTGGCGTGAGTCGTAGCTGAATAAATTTAGCAGGAACTCACGTTTATCTTCTCCCAGGACAGAAAGGAGTATTTCCTCAGGGCTATTATACTGGAAAATAACATGTTCGTGTGAGTAATTATGTAACGCGATTGCTTTTAGTTTGGTGAGTTCTGCTACGTCCAAAACATCCTTATCGCAAGAAACGAGGTTTGATATATAGAAGTCGACACCAAATTCGTTGCTTGTATTACTGAACCAATCCATAACACGAAACATGAACAAATCCCAGGCACAACCATGAATAATACCAAGAGAGTCGGGGTGATGATGGTTGATTTTGCGAAGTTTCTTTGTTAATTGGTTACTATTCCCATTAAAAAGAATGTCTGTACAAATAGCAATCTCTCGTAGCATCATCACTTGCAATTTTTCATCCATAAACTGAATAAGCATTTCAAGCTTATGTTCATTTTTGTCTTTCGTAGTGATATCCAGTATCTTGGTTTCTAGTAGCAATAATTCGGTCAAAGCAAATTGGTGATCAAGTAAATTAAACTCCCCATTCTGATGCCAGGAAAGGAAATTTTTAAATAACGGAGCGATACTTTCCTCGCATTGCTCAAGGAAATATTTTTTATACATCTCCCGCCAGGATTCATCCAGCGGGCCCGAAATTTTTGATAACGCAGTCATGACGGCAAAGGTTTTTCTGCCATATTCGATATTTTCAGGCTTGGTGTCAAAATATTTCCTATTTTCAAAAAGATATAAATAAGGATTGATATTTCGGTAATCTATCCCTAAGGACTGTATTCGCCCCAGTTGTTTTCTTAGCTCTGGACCAAATTTCTCTTTATATCCTAATGAATAAATAAATGAGGCCACGTTTGAGTCGAAATATGTTCCTGTTCCTGCAAGATAAGGAACCACTCCTTCGGTTCCTGCCATGTTCGCATCAATAACCCATAAGGATCGTCCCCTAAAAATGGAACAGATTCCCGTTGAACTACCTACTACTCTGTTCTGTAGTTTAAATGGACCATGATCATCGTTAGCGGCGTAGATGATTCGCCAGTCCTTCAACAAATCGAAGTGCCGTTCATATATGTTATGTGCTTCAAGTGGAGAAGATGTAGCAGTAATTTGATGAAATATACGCTGTAGTTCAAAATCATCCATTGAAATATCTTTCCTCAAAAGTGTAGTGGTTTACTGAATTTGGCCACCTGAACAGAGGTGATATGCTCACCTTAGAACAATACAGGTGCATAATACTAGGCTAACGGTCCGGAGCTGATCTCGCTGACGCTGGCACAATGGGCAAAAGAGCATAGTGTGATGCTGGAATTTATGAGGCCCGGCAAAACAAGGCAAAATGCCTTTATCGAAGGGCTCAACCGGACATACAAAACAGAAATACTGGATTTTTATCTATTCAAAACACTGAATGAATTTTGGAAGCAACCATATATACCACCGTTAGCCTCTTCCTGATTAGAATAAGCAAACGTTAATATAAATGGCCTCTTTATATTTCATCCATCATTTTCCTATAAAAAAACTGTGCATGCTGAAAACATGGCCATAACATAGTTCGAGTAATAACGCCATGTAAGTCTTACTAATGCCATTAGTGTTCGCTTAACACCACTCTGCCAACATAGATCTTAATAGCCCTCTTACCCAACCGATTCCCCTCAGGCAAACCTAGAAAACTTGACAACGCTACCGCCCTCAGATTCATCATTCTGATTAGGTATTAACATATCTAAATGTCGCTGAAATTAATGAATTGTTCAAGAAAACAATAATATACCACCTAAATTTGGTAGGTTTGGATATATGATTGCGGTGGGATATAGTTTTCATAGCAGATTTTCATGAAATGCTTATAAGAATCAGACCTTATGTTAGTTCATGAAGTCCTGCGAGAGTGAATTCAGATGTACACTGAAGCTACTACATAAAATCAGGTGGATAAAAGCTATATAGCTTATGAACTGGACTCTCACACAACATAAGTTAAATTGCATTTATGGGTCTGTTGCTTCATGGTTCTCTGGTGCAGCTACAGCCATCAGCATGTTGTGAATTTTGAGATACCTCCCTTTTCTTGCGTTCGGTGTCCCGTTCGGTACTGATTGTGTGGCCGTATCATTAGGCTCTGAGCCTGGGTCAGATGCCGGGTCTATTCAAAACCGGAGTCATCATACCGCCGCCTGGCAATATGATGCCCCGCTCCAGCCACTCATTTAAAAGCTGTATTTGGTCGCCACCATTTTAGACGAACCACTATGCACGCTCCTGTTATTCACCTCGCGGCCACTCCTCGTACGCTGCGTGATGAAAATCAATTTCCCACTGCAGAACATCGCCATAAAGTGCCGACAGCGCCTGCTTTTCTTTTTCACTCAGCGCGATGGCGCAGCGATCGAGTTCGTTCTTTAGCCAAAGAGCCTGCTGATAGAATGCGTCCTCCGCGTGCATCTCTACCCAGCGTCGGATGTCCGCGTCGCTCTGGCGACGCTCGCTCACCCGCTGGCACCAGAAGTAATACATCCATTCCGCAGCGAACATCATTGTAACGATCTGCTCATAGCTGCCCTGCTGGGCGGTCCACAGCATACCGTCGCGAAAACGCCGCACGGCGGGTAAATCGGCCGGGTACTCAGCGGGATCGATCCGCCGCTCTGATAACACCTGTTCAAACCATGCGATCTGGGTGTCAACCAGGGCATTCAGCACGCCAATCAGCCAGCGCTGCTGATGAATATCCGGCGCTTTGCTGACCCCGAGGGCAAAAATCGCGATTGCCGTCGCGACAAAGTTGCCTTCAAATACGAGATAACGGTTGAAGACGGCTGCTGGCAGACGATCCTCCTCTATATCAACCACAAAACGGTGCCTCTGCATCGCCTGCCACGCCTGTTGATGCTCGCTCAGCAGACGCTCGCTAAACAATTCCATTATTCCTCCTCGAGCGCGGCCTGCGCGACTGACATAAAATGCTTAACCCGGGCCAGCTCAACATCATTCCACCAGACGCCATCGACCTTCATCGTACTGGCCACTATGACTCCTTGAGTTCGCCCAAGGATCTGGCGCACGTTGCCCGGCGTCACCCCGGAGCCCACTAACAGCGGTAGCTCCGTGGCAGCACGGATCTCATCAATTTCCTCCATCGTGGCGCTATCCCCCGTGCGCTGGCCGGTGGCGATCACCGCATCAGCCTCGAAGAAATCGACGTCACGCGTCAGTTCCTGAATCGAACGATCGGCCACGATGGCATGACTGCCGTGCTTAACGTGGCTGTCGGCAAAAACGCGGATATGCTCGGCGCGCAGCATACTGCGGTAGCGCAGTGCCTTGGCGGCCGCCCCTTCAATAAATCCTTCGTTGGCAATATAGGCGTTGGCCCACTGGTTTACGCGGACGAAATCGGCTCCGCCCGCCAGGGCGATAGCCATCGCCGGGATTGCAGCGTTAGCCAGAACGTTAATACCCAGCGGCACAGCAAAACGCTCTCGCACTTTCTCGGTAATCACCGCCATCAGCGCGGAGGTTTCATGCCCGATATCCTCAGGTTTGGAAAAAGGAATATCCCCGTGATTTTCGATAATAAGGCCATGAACGCCGCCGGAAATATAATTTTCAGCATCGCGAAGCGCACGCTCAACAATACCGGAAACTGATTTTCCTCGATATTTTGGCGAGCCGGGGAAAGGGTCGCAATGAATAACACCAATAACAGCTTTATTACGTGAAAAAATAGCTTGTATTGCGTTCGTTTTTTCTGCTGAGATAGCAATCATCTTATCCATCCTTTTAAGGACATACTATGCGTGTTTACGTTATCGGTAATATTGCCGTGGATGAAACCTGGGCCATTTCAGACATGCCAAAAAAAGGCGTTTCAATTCACGGAATTAAAGTCTCGCAGGATGTCGGCGGTAAAGGCGCGAATCAGGCGATTATATTATCCCGCTGCGGAATCGACACGCATTTAATTGCTGCCACGGGAAATGACAGCAACGGCGAGTGGATCCGTCAGCAGATAATAAATGAACCATTGACGCTACTACCCGACGGCCATTTCAATCCACATAGCGACACCTCGATTATTTTAAATAGTGCTGATGGCGACAATGCCATTATTACCACTACGGCTGCTGCTGATACGTTCAGCCTTGATGATATTATTCCGCATATGGCGGAGGCCACAGCGGGCGATATTCTGCTCCAGCAAGGCAATTTCTCCCTGGATAAAACGCGGGCACTGTTCCAGTACGCCAAAACCCGCGGTATGACAACGGTATTCAACCCCTCACCTGTCAACCCTGACTTTTGCCATCTGTGGCCGCTTATCGACATCGCGGTGGTCAATGAATCCGAAGCCGAACAGCTCCAACCCTATGCCGTGAGAAGCTTAGTGGTGACCCAGGGCGCGGCAGGCGCCTGGCTTATCCAGGCGGGCCAGCGCCAGTTTTGCCCCGCCTTCCCTGCCGAGGCGCTAGACACCACCGGTGCAGGCGACACCTTCCTCGCGGTGATGCTGGCGTCTTCAATCCTGCGCGGTGTTGCGCCGGATGCGCTGGCGCTGGCACACGCCAGTAGAGCTGCCGCCATTACCGTCAGCCGCCGTGGAACGCTCAGCGCGTTTCCCGACGGCGCTGAACTCACCGCCCTGTTAGCCGTGAACGGCGCAAACTGACCTACTTGAACAGCGAACGGTAGGTATCTACGTTCGCTTTGGTTACCACCGTGGCAGGAACCAGAATGGTTTTCGGCACGGTTTTACCTGAGGTGATAGCGTTCAGCGCTTTCAGAGCTTCGGCCCCCATCTTTTCCGGATCCTGCTGCAATACGGCGGTGACGTACCCACCGTCGATACCTGAAATGGCCTTCGCCGTCAGATCCCAGCCAAAGACTTTAATATCCTTCTGGCGCCCCTGGTTTTCCACGGCGGCAATGGCGCCCAGCAAAGCGGGTTCGCCGGTGGCATAAATCACCGTCAGATCGGGGTTACCGGTAATCAGGTTTTCGGCCGCGATCATGGCTTTATCCTGCACGTTCTGGCCGTCGACAACGTCAGCAATGGTGATTTTCGGATTGCTTTTCAGCATCTCTTCAAATCCTTTCTGCCGCTGGTTCTGAATAGCTGAATTCAGTGCACCAACAATACCCAACCGCGCCTGCCCCCCCATCTCTTTCTGCACATAGTCCACGAAGTATTTACCAATTATTTTACCACCCTCGATATTATCAACGCCGACCTGAGCCGCCTGCGGCCCGGCCGGTAATACGGCATCAATCGCAATTACCGGAATGTTGGCAGCGGCAGCTTCTTTTATCGCAGGCATAATGCCGTTAACGTCGATAGCGTCAACGAGAATACCTTTAACACCTTGTTGAATATAGTTTTCTATCGCATCGTTTTGCGCCACGGGATTATCATTAGAGTTAAAAATCACTAAATTTTTGCCGCTGGACTTAGCCGCATCCGCCGCACCTTTATTCATCAGATTAAAGAACAGAGCCTGCTGATTAATTTGTACCAGCGCATAAGTTGGAGCTGCGGCGCCGGCGGCAGAAATAAAACCGATTGATGCCAGCATCGTCGTAGCTACAGCAATAGAACGCAGTTTTCCGGTGTTAAATAACATCATCATTATCCTCTTCGGGAATAGTTTATAGCCAGCAGAGTTCCGCGCCGTATGTGAACGCAGAAGAGTTATTTTTTTGGCGGGCAAATATCGACTATATGGCCTGAACAATCATCGACGTTCGGCGGAGACCTGCTTAATTTCATTCCGGCAACCGGTCCGTGTCGGTGCACGACTGGAATGAGTTAAACGGGTTTGGGAATGATTTCCCGGATGATGCGGTAAACTGCCTATACAATTCTCCGCAGATTAAAATTTGTCAAGCATTTATTTCCGCTTATGGTGAGCAGAGAAATAGCTGTATCCACCGCGATTAACTGTGTTACAGATAGCCGATTCTGGGAGTCATGGCGCAGGAAATGAGTATAAAACGCGTATTGTTATCCGATGTGGCAAAGCTGGCGGGGCTGTCGAAGTCGACACTGTCGCGTTATATGAACAACAGTATTGTGCTGCCGCAGGACACCATCGACCGTATTGAAACCGCCATTCGCGAACTGGACTATCGTGGCAATAGCCTGGCCCGCCGTCTTAGCAAGGGCGGCAGCGAAACGTTTGGCCTGGTGCTTCCCGATATTACCAACCCCTTCTTTGCCGAACTGGCCGATGCCGCCGAAGAGGCCGCTTCCGCCAGCGGCTTCAGCCTGGTGCTGTGTATCACCCGTAACAACCCTGAAAAAGAGTGCCAGTTCATCCGCTGGCTGGATACCTGCCAGGTCGACGGCCTGCTGTTCACCACCAACCGCCCCGATAACGGCCTGCTGCGTAAAGAGATCCAGCGTCACGAACGCATTGTCTTGCTGGATGAAGATATTCCCGGCAGTAAGGTACCGAAAGTGTTTGCTGATAACGTCCAGGGCGGGCGGATCGCCACCGAACAACTGATCGCTGCCGGGCATCGCCATATCGCTTTCGTCGGTGGCCCGGATAAGTTGATGAGCGTCCGCGAGCGCTACCAGGGATTCTGCACCGCGATGGAGCAAGCCGGCCTGAGCTGGCCACCCGAATGGGTTATTTACGGCGACTACCACCGCGAGTTTGGCCAACAGGCGCTGCGGTACCTGTTCAGCCAGCCGGTTCCCCCGACCGCCGTCTTCGCCGCCAGCGACTATCTGGTGCTCGGTCTGTTAGACGGTCTGCGCACCAGAGGACTTCAGGCTCCGGAGGCGCTATCGTTGGTCGGCTTCGATGACGCCAACTACGCCGATTTTACCCAGCCGAGGATTTCGACTATCCGACAGCCCGCCCGGGAACTGGGCCGCACCGCGGTGAACATCATGATGCGCCTGCTGAACAACGATAGTGATATCCCGGCGGAAACCCGCCTGCCGGTTGAATGGATTGGTCGCGACTCGATCCAGAAGCGTTAAGCGCGTTCCAGAATGGCGCAAAAAGCGCCCAGCTTTGGCGCATAAAACGTTCAGCCAACAGTTTTATCATCATGGCAAGTAAACCGGTTTACCGATACTCCAAAGAATTAATTCTATTTAATACATATTGTTAAGTTTAATTGATGCTGTGTTGTTTCTGCCCTGGCACGGATGCTGCAATGTTTTTCCTGGCGAACAAATATCTTACATAGCGTTTGTCCTGACTGTACTGGCGAGTGCTCTTTTCCACAGGTAAACCGGTTTACTAGCATGTAAACCGTGTCGGATAGAGTCTCTCCTGCAGGAGGGCGAACATTTCCCTGCCACAGCGATGGGAGTTATCAGATGCAGCAGCCACAAACTACCCCAGCAAGGGTGGAGATGATCAATATCACCAAGACCTACGGGTCGATACGTTCCCTGCGCGGAGTCAACCTTGCGCTGGCCCCAGGCGAAGTGCTGGGCTTAGTCGGCGATAACGGCGCGGGGAAATCCACCCTGACCAAAGTGCTCTCTGGCGCGGTGATCCCTTCCAGCGGCACGATTCGTATCGACGGTGAACAGCAGCAGTTTACCGCTCCGGCCGATTCACGCCGCTGCCATATCGAGATGGTGTATCAGGATCTGTCGCTGTGCGACACGGTCGACGTCGCGGGCAATCTGTTTATGGGCCGCGAGCCGATGAAATCGGTCCTTGGTATCCCCTTCCTCGATGAGGGCAAAATGCACGCCGACGCCCGGGAGATGCTTAAAGGGCTCGGGATCTCCATTCCCGATACACGACTGCTGGTGCGAAATCTCTCCGGCGGCCAGCGCCAGGCTATTGCCATCGCTCGCGCAGCAGCCTTTGACCCGAAAGTGCTGATTATGGATGAACCCACCGCCGCGCTGGCCGTCGCGGAAGTCGAAGCGGTTCTCGAGCTCATTCGCCGCGTTTCCGCTCGCGGGGTGAGCGTGATTCTGATTACCCACCGCCTGCAGGACCTGTTCCTGGTCTGTGACCGGATCATGGTGATGTATGAAGGTACCAACGTCGCCGACAGACGGGTGGCCGACACCAGCCTGAGCGATATTGTTAACCTGATTGTGGGCGAAAAATTCACCGCCCACTCTGCGGCTGCACATTGAGGTAACAGGATGAGTATCATGAACTTAAGCAGCTCCCGCATGATCCAGCATTCGCTGCCGCGCCGCCTGCTGCATAACCACTCAGGCGTGGTCAGCATTGCACTCTTTTTCGTCTTCTGCTGCGTGGTGTTTTCGCTGATAACCAGCAACTTTCTCACCGGCACCAACTGGCTGAACATTATCCGTCAGAGTGCCCCGCTGCTGATAGTCGCGACGGCAATGACCCTGGTCATTACCACAGGCGGTATAGATCTGTCTGTGGGCTCTACCCTGGCGCTGGTCGGCGCGCTTTCCGCGATCGCCCTTAATAACTGGGGGCTGCCGTGGCCAGTGGTAATGCTCGGCGGCCTTTTGCTTGGCGGATTCGTTGGCGCCATCAACGGCTTTTTTATTGCCTATGAAGGCATTCCGGCGTTTATCGTCACTCTCGCCACCCTGGCCGTGGTTCGCGGCATCGCGCTTCTGGTCACCCAGGGCTACTCGATTCCGGTTCCGGCTGACAGCCTGTTTACCTTTATAGGACGCGCGTGGGTAGTGGGTATCCCCATGCCCGCGCTGATCGGCATTTTGTGTCTGGTTACCGGGCATATCGTACTCAACCATATGCGCTTTGGCCGCTACGTGACCGCTATCGGCGCCAACGCCGAAGGTGCACGACGCAGCGGCATTAACACCAAAGCGGTCACCATGAAGGTCTATATCATCAGCGGAATGGCTGCCGCACTGGCGGGGATGATCATTACCGCCAGACTCGGCAGCGGCTCCTCCAACCAGGGCGAGGGCTTTGAGCTGCAGGTCATAGCGGCCGTAGTGCTTGGCAGTACCAGCCTGTTTGGCGGCTTCGGTACCATTATTGGCACGCTGCTGGGCGCGCTGTCGATTGCGGTCATTCAGAACGGGCTGATCCTGTCGCATATTTCGCCGTTTTACACTCAGATAGCCACCGGCACCATTATCCTGCTGGCCATCTGGCTGAACACCCGCATTCTCAACCCGACTCGCTCCACGGCGAAAGGATAGTTGATGAAAGGATCAATTTTTCGCCACCCCTCCCCGCTACCGGTTGGCGTCAGTAGCGGTTACGTTATGACGGTGCTTGGCCCGCTGCCGGTTAACGAAATGGGCGTTACCCTGATGCATGAGCATATCCTGCTGGATGCCTCCGGCAAATGGGTGCCGCCCTGCTGCTGTAGCGATCGCCATCTTGCCGAACTGCCTGTGAAAATGGAAAACCTCGGCGAACTGTCGCTGAATCCGCTGATGAGCCGCGATAACTGCCAGCTGTTTGATGTCGATGTTGCGATTGACGAGCTGATGAAATATCGAGCCCTTGGCGGAGAAACGGTGGTTGACCCGACCAATATCGGTATTGGCCGCGATCCCAAAGCGCTGGCGCGCATCGCGCGTCTGACCGGTCTGAACATTATTATGGGGACTGGCCTCTATCTGGAACCGTCGCACCCCGAGTGGGTAAAAAACAGCAGCATCGAACAGCTGACCGAGCGGCTGATGTACGATCTTGGCGGCGCGGAGAAGAAACCGGAGGTGCTCGCCGGGCTCATCGGCGAAATCGGTATCTCAAGCCGATTTACGCCGGATGAGGAGAAATCCCTGCGCGCTGCGGGTCGGGCCAGTGCCGCGACAGGCGTGCCCATCGAGGTCCATCTGCCCGGCTGGGAGCGGCTGGGACATCGGGTGCTGGATATTCTCGAACAGGAAGGCGCCGATTTACGCCATACCGTGCTATGCCATATGAATCCCAGCTTTGCCGATAAGCGCTACCAGCGGGAACTGGCGCAGCGCGGGGCGTTTCTCGAATACGACATGATCGGCATGAGCTATTACTACGCTGACGAGTCGGTGCAGTCGCCCTCCGACGAGGAGAACGCCCGCGCGATTCGTGAGCTGATTGACGACGGCTATATTCAGCAAATTCTGCTGTCGCAGGACGTCTTCCTGAAAACCATGCTCACCCGCTACGGCGGTCACGGTTACGGCTACATACTCAAACATTTTGTTCCGCGTCTGAGACGCCACGGCATCAGCGGCGAACAGCTTGAAACCTTAATGATTGGTAATCCCCAACGCGTCTTTGGCGGATAAAAGGAAAATCATAATGCAGAAAAAAATCTTACTGGTCGGTGAATCCTGGACCAGCACGTCAACGCACGTTAAAGGTTTCGACCAGTTTGCCACCACCACCTGGCACACCGGCGCAACGGATTTTTTAGCAGCGCTGGCGGACAGTCCCTACGCCGTGACCTATATGCCCGCCCACGCGGCGGCGACAGATTTTCCGCTGATGCTGGAAGCGCTGCAGGAGTGGGATGCGATTATTCTCTCGGACATCGGCGCCAATACGCTGCTGCTGCATCCGGACACCTGGCTGAAAAGCCGGCGAACCGCCAACCGTCTGACGCTTCTGCATGACTACGTGGCCGGCGGCGGCTCGCTGATGATGATTGGCGGATATTACAGCTTCCAGGGCATTAACGGCGGCGCGCGCTATCGCCATACTGCGGTAGAGAAGGTTTTGCCGGTCCGCTGTCTGGCGTGGGATGACCGCGTTGAAACCCCGGAAGGTTGCTATGCTGAAGTGGCGGAATCGCACACCTTGTTGAACAATATTCCAGGCGAATGGCCGTGGCTGCTGGGCTATAACGAAGTTGAAATGCATCCAGAAGGTAAACTGCTGGCAACCGTCGCTGGTACCGGTCATCCGCTGCTGGCTATTCGTGAATATCAACAGGGCCGTTCGCTGGTGTGGACCAGCGACATGTCGGCACACTGGCTGCCGGAAGAGTTTACTCAATGGCCCGGCTATCGCCAGCTATGGATTAACTGCCTCGACTGGCTGACGGAACATCGCTGATGGTCTCCACCCTGCACTTGGCCCGGCAACTGCTGGGCTTTAACACCATCAACCCGCCGGGCAGCGAAGCGGATTGCATGCGGTTCTTTGCCAACTGGCTGGACGAAAGCGGTTTTGAAGTTTCGCTGTCATCGTTCGGCGAGGGACGCTGCAATCTTATCGCCAGGCTGACCGGAGCGAAGACGGGTAAACCGCTGGCCTTCACCGGACATCTGGATACCGTCCCGCTGGGAAGTGCCCGGTGGCAGTACGATCCTTTCGGCTCGCAGATAGAAGATGGGCGTCTTTATGGACGCGGATCGAGCGATATGAAAGCGGCAATAGCGGCGTTTGCCGTGGCCTGCGTCAAGCTGCGGGAAACGATCCTCGCCGGACGCGGCGCGTTATTGCTAATTACCGGCGGAGAAGAGACCGGCTGCGACGGGGCACGGGCACTGATCGCCTCCACGACGTTGCCGGACGTGGGCGCGCTGATCGTCGGTGAGCCCACCGCCAACTATCCGGTTATCGGCCATAAAGGCGCACTCTGGCTACGCTGCGAAACTCGGGGGAAAACCGCTCACGGCGCGATGCCGGAGCTGGGAATTAATGCTATCTATCTGGCGGCGGATGCGCTGGGTAAAATCCAACATTTTTCGCCGGGCCCGCCGCATCCACTGATGAAGCAGCCCACGGTGAATGTCGGAAGTATTCACGGCGGGCTAAATATTAATTCCGTGCCGGACCACACGCGCTTCGATGTCGATATCCGCAGCGCGCCCAATTTACAGCACGCCACCATCCGCCGGCGGTTGAGTACGCTGCTTGGCGAGAGCGTCACGGTGTCAACGCTAGTCGATCTGCCCGCAGTACTCAGCGAACAAGAGCACGCGTGGATAAAACAGGTTTATCAGCGCTGCCAGCCGCTGCACGCCAGGCCGCTTGAGCCCCGCGTAGTGCCATACTTTACCGACGCATCTCTGTTGCTGCCTGCGTTGGGAAACCCGCCCTGCATGATTCTCGGCCCCGGCGAGCCGTCTATGGCCCATCAAACCGACGAGTATTGTCTGCTCAGTCGGCTGGAAGAAGCGGAACAGCTGTACGGGGAGATTATTCGCGACTGGATGGCGTAAACCGGTGGGTAAAGGCAAAATATAAGTGACAGTGTCACTTAAAGCCGATGCTGCGCGATCAATCCGCCGCCAGCGCCAGTCACTCTCGTCCAGGGGAGTATTGATCATGCCGGAATTCTGTTTCTGAATGCAGCAGGATTTTAGGTCAGGGTCAGTTCAATCGCTCGATAAACGCGTGCTGCGTCGGCTTACAAAATAAACTTACATATTATTATCAAGCTAATCATCCATAGTGCCTTATATATTTTTTGATTTCCCCGTGATAATTATTATGTTCATTTCATTTTAATCAAAATAAGACAAATCCCCGTCCGGTGCTATGTTGATTAGATGTAAAGACAAATCCCTATGCCGCTCTGCGACATGAGCCAGGGGTAAGTTCAATAATAATTCACTATTGCCTTTGTTATTACGCGGCTTTCATATGGCGCGAATTATCCTAAAGCTCATCATCGAACTGACCTCGACCAGAAAATTTCCCTTCCAGGGTATAAAAAACACCCTATAAAAACATAAAACAATGATTTAATTAAGTTTAATAATCAATTTTTCAATAATGATAATAGATCTCATTATCATTTACACGAGGATAAAACTTGGTTATCATAAGATGATTATTCCAATAAAAACCTGCAATTGAGTTTTTTTTACTATTTTTTTCGTGTATTGGAGTGAATGTGGCACTTTTCATAGGGATTTTTTGAACAGGTTAGACCATGAAGAAAAATTTAAAGAATACCTCTATTTGCATGATTTCATTGCCATTGCTATATACCACTCAGGCATTTTCTGCCGAAACTGAAGATCTTCACTCGTTGGGTGTCATCGATGTTACGGCAACTGCTGACAGTAAGAAATTAGACAAAAGTAAAGTTGAAGATACCTACTACTCCCCTCTTACGTCGACATTCCTGGGTAAGACTGAAGTCGACAGATTTAAGGGAACGAGAAACTCGGATATATTCAATCAAATAACAGGCGTTCAGATAAATAACCCGGCAAATGAGGCCGGAGCGCTCGATATCGGTATCCGCGGAATGCAAGGAAATGGCCGGGTGCCTATCGTTATCGATGATGCGGTACAGTCGACAATGACCGAGCGTGGATATCAGGGAAGTTCTGACAGAACCTACATTGATATGGATTTGATCCGGAGTGTGCAGGTAGACAAAGGACCCGCAATTGGCGCTGACACTGCCGGCGCCACCGGTGGTCGAGTTGAAATGCGTACAATTAATGCGGATGATATTATCCCGGACAAAGAAAGCTTCGGTATAAATCTCAACATTGGTACATACAACAATAATAAAAAACCGAACCGGTTTGGTGATGCCAGGGAACAATTGCAGTACCCCTTGAAGCGTCGCCAGAGTGCGACCGATTTTCGTAATGGATTTTATACGGTTGCCATGGCCGGTCGTAACGATCGCGGCAGTTTGCTTATGGCATATACGGAACGCGACACAGGAAACTATTTTGCCGGCAAACGGAATGCGCGACGATATGACTCTGGAACTAAATTTGACCAGGTTACTCGTCCCGGACAGGAAGTGGCCAACACAAGCAATTACAATAGCTCATTTCTTGCAAAAGCCACGTTGAATGCCGATGAAAATAATAGCCTGCTGGTTACTTATCGACACCATAAACAGAAGGCTGGGGAAATTTTATCTGCCTATTTGACCAAGGAAAAAAATGAAGCTGGTGATGATATCCAGGCGCAGTGGAGTCTTGGAACTGCTGAGCTTGATGCGGTCAGCGTCTCGCACCGATTCAATCCGATAGAAAATCCCTGGTTTGATTTAAAGTCTGTACTCTTTTATACCGAACTAAAAACCGAGCAGCACAACGGTTTTAACGGGCGTGGCCAGTACGGCGATCAATACTGGAATTCATTGAGAGATCGGCGACTTGGTTTAAACGTAACAAATACATCGCTATTACCGGCCGTACCCGTAATGGGCGATATGCAGTTAAGCTACGGTGCGTCTCTTGAAAAACAGCTTATAGACCCACGAGTGACACGGCGAAGCAGCGGCTCATCAAATCCTGACGGCAACAGAAAAAGCAGCAGTCTGTTTGCCAATATCAGCGCAGAGCCTTTCAGTTGGGTCACCGCCAGCGCAGGTATCAGGAAAACAGTAGTAAATCTCCATAGCAACCAACAAATAGAATACAAGAAAGATATTTTTGACAACCCTGAAAATCGCGGTGGTGGATGGCGTAGCTACTTAAATCAATATGGACTGCCAACTTATTGCCCTACGTTTGTTAATGGTAAATATTTCATTGCCGACGCAAACAATCCAGATGAAGTAAAAAAACATTGTTTATACACCCGCCAGGAGATTGTCACAGGACAGAGCAAAAAAGATTTCCGCTATGCCCTGCGGCCTGACTTCACAGCCAGTCTAACTTTTCATATCACCCCGGAGCTGGATGTATTTACCAGCTATGCCAATGTCAATCGGGCACCCAGTGCTTACGAACAGATAAGCCAGGGCAGCACAATGAGTAGCGCCAGCTACATGGGGCAATCCGTTGTGAACTCGGAAAATACACAAAATATAGAAGCTGGCCTGGCGGCCAGATATCAAGATGCCATTACCTCTGGAGATAAATTTAATTTCCGCATATCTAAATTTTATAATAAAAACAAGAATTACATTGCACCAGCTGCAAGATGGGATGGACTGTATGCCTTTGTGAACTATGACAGTTTCTCAACTCAGGGAACAGAGGTGCAGATTGATTACGACACAGGCAAATTCTATACATCGGCAGGCCTGACCAGGTTTGACAAACAGACCGTCTGTTCAAAATTGATGGCTGGCAATGCAAGCGAGTGCAACTCCGTCGGCTTTTCGATGGGCGGGATCAGCACAAGATTACAGCCAAAGGATAACCTGGTAGTGACGGCTGGTTACCGTTTTCTGGAGGATAACAGCCTCGATCTGGGGATGCGTTACCGCTATCACAGCAGAAAACAAAATCCCGAGAATTGGCTGTCGGGTACGGCTGCACAGCAAATCATGGAGCATGCCGATGCTAATCAGTTCATCGACATTTATGCGAGCTATAAGGTCAATAATAACCTCACCGTGCAGGCTGGAATAGATAACCTGACCGATCAATATGCTATTGCACCAGGTGCGGCAGTATGGATACCGGAACCAGGCCGAACCTGGCGCCTCACGATTAACACCAAATTTTAACAATACAAAATGACACACGCTCAGGATATTTCGCTCACGTGAGTAATATAAGAAACCTGACTGCCGCTGCATTGTCAGCGGCGTTTCATATAATATTAATTTCTCAACTGGTGGCTATGGAAAGCATCCCTAAATATCCGCTGTCTCACAGTGAAGGAGAAAAGTCTATTATCTCCGTCGAAATGATTATTGCCAGCATGCCAGCTGAAACCAGCGCCGAACCGGAAAAAGAGGAAACACCTGTCAGATTGATTACCAATAAAAATGCGCTGATTAAACAACCAAAAGTATCATCGTCACGGCAGACAGGAAAATCAGCGTCAACTAAAACCCAACGCGCATTGGGCAAGAAGCAAATGACACTCAAAAATATTCTCCCTCCCTCTTTGACCACTGATCCATTTAACAGCCATGAAGGGAGGCGTCAAGCGTTACGACAGGAGGGAACAAATAATGGAGACATCACCAGTAAAAGCACCTATCTTTCGCGGCTAAGAGCAAAAATTGAAAATAATAAGCGCTATCCAACGAACGGTCGAAACAAACAGGGCGTCAGCATCGTGTCCTTCAGGCTGTCAGACAATGGCCAGATCCATAGCGTAACACTCTTAAAGTCTTCCGGATATTCGATACTGGACAACGCCGCAATTATGGCCGTTGGCCAAACCAGCATGGCTGAGGCTCCCCCACCCGAAGTCCCAAGGGTAATGAGTGTCTCAGTATATTTCACTGTTCATTAAGATACTGTGCACCACGGAGAGGCCGCCGGAAATAAGACACATCACCTCAAATAAATTATGTTGATTGAAATCTACCCGACAGCGCTGGCGTCACCTTTACCTCTCAGGGGCTAAAACCATATAAGCGATATGTTTTAGCCCCCTCATCTCCATCAGCGGTATATTATCGCACTACCGCGCCAGTGGCTGGAGTCGCCCGGGTTATCAATGCCGACGATTCGAATATGGCTTGCACCCGCATTAGCTGCTTTATCTTTCAAAGCGAGAACCGCTGAGGATGGGCCTCCTCTTACTCCTGATATAGAAACTGCCCCTATTCTTTGCAAATTAACAGCCTGCTCACTGTTAATTTTCTGCACCGTTGATGGCGATGCCGCGTAGGTAGTGACGGAAAAAATCGCGAGGGTGATTGCTGTAAAATAAGATATCTTTTTCATAAAGCACTCCGAATTTAACTGGAATAGCTGCGTTTCACAGTTACAATCACTCAGACCATCAACCCTCTGAGGGAATATCTTGCGAAACATTTAGCACCACCGATTTAAAGTGCTACCTTTGCATTATGATTGAAATAATGCAAAGTAATGAAACCTGATGTAATTAATTTAAATGCAATGAATTTATATTTCACCGAATGTAGAGGTGGCCTGCTTAAACTTAAGTTTTTGTAGTCGCTTCGCATTGAAGTTCATATTAACCAGCTGGCATTCGACTCTTCACGTAGTATACCAGCAAAAAAAACAACAGAAACACCACCAATAACGGCATTGATTATAAAAATAACAACCAGGTTAAATAAAGCAGAGAGGGCTCATGGTAAATGAAAAGGTGTTTTCTTTCGGGAACAGGCGGTTAGTCTATGGATGGCGGTGGGCTCATTAATGAAAAGCCAAAAGTATTAAAGCCATTTTCGCTGTGAGCAAAAACGTTCCCTCTGTGCATCAGGGCGATGGCTCGCACGATAGAAAGTCCTAAGCCATGATGCATGTTACTCTGCCCTCGAGAGGAATCTATCCGATAAAAGCGTTCGAATAATCTTGAGAGATGCTCGGGCGCAATTTCTTCGCCAGAATTTGTCACTTCTACTCGAATGACATCCTGCGATTTTTCTAATCTCACGCAAACTATTGTATCAGGCAAAGCATAGCGGGCACTGTTCTCCAGTAAATTAGCAAGCGCACGATGGAACAATCGTCTATCCACATATGCCTGAATATCACCGATGATTTCCAGCGTTATATTATTTTCAATAAATAAAGGCTCAACATATTCAGCGGTTTTTAACGCTTCTTCGCGTAACAGGATGTCGCTAAGGACCGTTGAGTATTGACCTGCCTGTGCATAAGATAAAAACAACATATCATTGACAATTGATGTCATGCGTTCAAGCTCCTCCAGATTAGACTGAAGCAAATCCTTCAGCTCACAAACGCTGCGATCGCGAGCCAGCCCATGTTGCGTCTGAACAATCAGATTGGTTAAAGGCGTTCGCAGCTCGTGAGCGACGTCAGCATTAAAACTCTCTAACTGCCCCCAGGCTACTTCCTGCCGGGCAAGTACGCCATTAAATGAGTTAGCCAGGTTGTGTAATTCCGGCGGTAAAGACGCATTGTCAAGCCGCTGGCTTAGATGACCAGGAACCAAATGGTGGGCTTGTTCACTCAGACTAACTACCGGTCGCAGACCAATACGTGAAATACAATACCCAAGGTATGAGGCCAGTAAAATGGCGACGACTGAGATCAAAAGCAGTACTTGAGTGAACTCCGACAGGGTATTCATATAGGGTGTGGAATCTATCGCCACCACATACCGTACAGATGGCCGCTCACCGAGTGGAGGCAGCGTCGAAATGAGTAAGTAAATCGGTGAGTCGGACAGCGGATTTGGCATAGTTGAAAAGCCATCAGCGGAGACAATTGGTCTAAAGCCCGCGGGCAGTGGTGGGATGCTATAGCGCGGGTCGCGACTTATTATCCAGTGATTTACCATTCCACCTTCGCTGCTGGATATGTTATTGAGTTTTTGCTGTACCGCTGACCAGTTCGATGAGGTGCCTTTGTCTGTGATAAAGGGGGAAATCAGTGAGTGGCGGAGCTGAAGTTCCTTTTGCATCTGATTTTGCAATGAAGTGAGCAACGCGTTATGCATGACCAACGCCAGCATTAACATGAGCATAGCCATGATGAGCGCGAACATCAGTGCCATACGTGTTGAGATAGAGATTTTTATGCGGGCTGCAGCCCTATTGCTGACCATCGCCAGGCATCCGTTTTTCAAGCACATATCCCATGCCACGTACCGTATGCAGCAATTTTTGGGGATAAGGCGCGTCAATTTTGGCCCGTAATCTTTTTACCGCCACCTCTACCACATTGGCATCACTTTCAAAGTTCATGTCCCACACCTGTTCAGCTATCATCATTTTCGACAAAATCTCGCCCTGATGACGAGCCAACAGGCTAAGCAACGAAAACTCTTTAGCAGTCAAGTCTATACGTTCGTTCCCTCTGACCACCCTACGCGCCAGCAGGTCAACCTGTAAATCGTCAATCTGTAAATGGGTAATATCCGCCCCATCGCTGCTTCGGCGGCGCACCAGAGCTTGAATGCGTGCAACCAGTTCTATCAGTGAGAAAGGTTTAGGCAAGTAGTCATCAGCCCCACTCCTCAGGCCTTTGACTCGCTCATCTACAGACCCACGAGCCGACAGCATCAGCACCGGCGTTTTTTTACAGGCCCGCAGGCTTTCCAGGACTGCGTAGCCATCCTTACCGGGTAACATCACATCCAGAATCACCGCATCGTAGTCCTGGTGTACGGACAGATGCAGCCCTTCTATTCCATCGCCAGCAACGTCAACTGTGTAGCCAAGTTCACTTAACGCGCTGTTGATGTATGAGGATGTTTTGATTTCGTCCTCTATCAGCAGTAATCGCACGGCTTTTCCTATTCCTATATTAAAAATTCATGACATGAGCCTGCCTACAAGATAGCAACGAGCCTTATCCGCCAGTGTAGATCATCCATTGGGTCAGTTTGCTTACAGCAAACTGATATTTTTGTCAGCAAGCCCGCGGTTAACCATAAATCAACGCTGGCTGACAGAAATGTTATTCGCAGGTCATGTTGAGGTCAGTTAACGGTACGTAGAGTAAAAATCAGGTTGCACTGTGGTTTGCCGCCAGTCACACGGCATGTAAAAGGAAACCTGTTCATGAATGTCAAAAAAACCTTTCTGTTCATCGCTGTCATTTTTCTCACTCTTGCGGCCTGTCTGTTTCTGTGGTTTGAGCAAGCTGCCGAAAAACCTGAATCCAGGGAGCTACCGCAGAGATCAAGAGTAAGGGTGGTTACTTTGAATAACCAGCCTATTACGTTGACCCGGGAACTGCCCGGGCGTGCCACAGCCTTTCGTAATGCCGAGGTGCGGCCGCAGGTAGGAGGAATTGTGCAGAAACGGTTGTTTACTGAAGGTCAGGAGGTGAAAGCGCAGCAACCCCTGTACCAGATTGATCCGGTACTCTATCAGACCGAATATAACCGCAGTGATGCTGCCCTGGCTCGCGCCAATGCACAGTTGAGAGTTGCCACCTTGCTGATACAGCGTTATCGCCCCCTCGTAGACACTCGTGTTATAAGCCAACAGACCTATGATGACGCCGTTGCCGCTCAGCAGCAGGCGAATGCAGATGTGCTGGTTGCAAAAGCGAATCTCGATACTGCCAGTATTAATCTGGTTTACACCAGGGTGCTGTCGCCAATTGACGGGGTGATTGGACGTTCAGCGGTGACGGAAGGAGCTCTTGTCACCGCGCAGCAGGCGAGCGCGATTGCATCCGTGCAACAGATTGACCCCATTTATGTTGATATCACACAGCCCACCGCTCAGCTTTTACGTTTGAAAGATGCATTTAACCGTGGGGCACTAACGGCAGGCGACGCGTCGCAATCTGCCATTGTCACCTTAATGCTTGAAGATGGCTCCCGGTATGCCCATCCAGGAAAATTGCAATTTTCTGATATTTCGGTCGACCACTCCACCGGCTCGGTGATTTTGCGCGCAATATTTCCCAATCCAGATCGGCAATTACTTCCAGGCATGTTCGTACGGGCGCACCTGATGGATGGAATGGCTGCGTCGAATGGCTTGCTGGTACCACAGCGAGGGGTGACCCGAAACACACAGGGTAAAGCGACGGCCCTGGTTGTTGAATCAACAGGGAAAGTCGAATTGCGTGAAGTCGTAACCGAGAGGGCTCTGGGAGACCAGTGGCTGATATCAACCGGTTTGTCGGCCGGCGATCGCGTGATTGTTGAAGGGGGGCAGACGGTGCGTCCGGGGATGCAGGTCATCGCGGCGGAATGGCCCTCTGCCGCCAGAACTGACGATGGAAAATCCACAGTTCAGATTAAGGAGCCGGCCAATGGCTAATTTCTTTATTGACCGGCCTGTTTTCGCCTGGGTACTGGCGATTACCATGATGCTTTGCGGCCTGATATCCATCCTTAACCTGCCGTTAGCCCAGTATCCAGCCATTGCCCCACCCTCCATCAGAATTCAGCTCACCTACCCTGGCGCGTCAGCCAAAACGGTACAAGACAGTGTGGTCCAGGTGATTGAGCAGCAGATGAACGGCCTGGACCAGCTGCAATATATCTCCTCAGAGAGCAACTCCGACGGCAGCATGAGCATTGCGCTCACTTTCGCCCAGGGCACCAATGCCGATACCGCTCAGGTACAGGTACAAAATAAGCTGGCACTGGCACAGCCACTTTTGCCTCAAGAGGTGCAACAGCAAGGGATTCGCGTAACCAAAGCGTCGGCAAGTTTTATGATGATGGAGGCATTTATCTCGACTGACGGCAGCATGACGCGACAAGATTTGGCAGACTATGTTGCCTCTTATGTACAGGATCCCCTTAGCCGTACTTCCGGAGTGGGCGAACTTCAGTTATTTGGGGCACCTTATGCAATGCGTATTTGGCTGGATCCCGCAGCCCTGATGAACTATGGGCTCACGGCCATTGATGTCAGCAACGCTATTCAGGAACAAAACGTACAGGTATCGTCCGGGCAATTAGGTGAACAGCCCGCGCTTGCAGGCCAGGAACTGAATGCCACGATGATTGGCCCTTCACGCCTGCAAACACCGGAACAGTTTGGTCAGATTTTGTTAAAAGCTAACCCGAATGGATCTCAAGTCAGGCTGGGGGATGTGGCGCGTATTGAGCTGGGGGCACAGAACTATTCTATAGACAGTTACTATAACGGCGCTCCGGCGGCAGGATTGGGCATTCGCCTGGCGCCTAACGCAAACGCACTGGAAACAGCGAAAGCAGTGAGAGCCACGCTGGATGAGTTAAAGCCTTTTTTTCCTCCAGGAATGGAAGTGGTAAACGTCTATGACACGGCGCCATTTGTAAGTCAGTCAATTCTAAACGTGGTGCGTACGCTTATTGAGGCCATTATTCTGGTATTTGCTGTTATGTATCTGTTTTTGCAAAACCTTCGGGCAACGCTAATCCCCACGCTTGCGGTACCTGTTGTACTGCTCGGTACATTTGGCGTACTTGCCGCATTCGGTTATTCAATAAATACGCTGACCATGTTTGGAATGGTATTAGCTATTGGATTACTGGTAGATGATGCCATCGTGGTGGTGGAAAATGTTGAACGAATAATGCATGAAGAAGGGCTGTCGCCCCGCCAGGCTACCCGTAAATCCATGCAGCAGATCACTGGCGCACTGTTGGGCATCGCTATGGTACTGACGGCAGTATTTATTCCCATGGCGTTTTTTAGCGGGTCAAGCGGGGTTATATACCGTCAATTCTCCATAACGATTATTTCTTCAATGGTGTTGTCCGTCATCGTGGCCGTCGTTTTTACACCTGCCCTGTGCGCGACACTACTCAAACCTGTCAAGACTGAATATCACTCTGAACGTAGAGGTTTCTTCGCCTGGTTTAATCACCAGATGGCCTGGGCAAATCAAAGCTATGTCACCTCAGTAATACGGGGGCTCACCCGGCCGCGAAGGCTGATGATCATTTACCTGATCATTGCTGTTGTTACTGGTTGGTTATTCACGCGGATTCCAACTTCATTTCTGCCACAGGAAGATCAGGGGATATTATTTGCGCAGCTACAGGCTCCTCCGGGGGCGACAGGCGAACGCATACGAAATACGTTGCACGACGCTACAGATTATCTTCTCAAGCTAGAAGGAGAAAGCGTGAGCTCCGTATATTCTATTTCTGGTTTAAATTTTGGAGGGCGCGGACAGAATGTCGGAACGCTATTTATCGGGCTGCATGACTGGGCACAGCGACAGCGCCCCGATCAGAATGCTGAGTCAATCGCCGTTCGCCTGAATGCTATTTTCGGCAGTGAATTCCGGGATACCAATACAAATGTGGTGCTGCCTCCGTCGGTGCGTGAGCTGGGTAATGTGTCAGGTTTCAATTTACAGCTAATGGATCGTGGCGGGATTGGCTATGCAAATCTGCTTGAGGCCCGCAACGCGTTCCTGCTAGCTGCAGGACAAAGCCCTTTATTAAATCGGGTGCGCGCCAACGGAATTGAGGATGCCCCTCAGTATGAGCTGATTATTGACCGCGAGAAAGCGCGCGCGTTGAGCGTATCAATTGGTGACATAAACCGTACACTTTCGCTGGCCTGGGGAGCGGGTTATATAAATGATTTTATCGATCGCGAGCGAGTGAAGCGCGTATATATTCAGGGTGAAGCATCATCTCGTATGCTGCCACAGGATTTAGATAAGTGGTTTGTACGGAATGCCTCAGACACGATGGTCCCTTTCTCCGCCTTCTCCAGCGCAAAATGGAGCTACGGCCCACAAAAGCTCAACCGCTATAATGGTGTGCAATCATTTAATCTTCAAGGTGCACCGGCACAGGGATTCAGCACCGGACAGGCGATGGCCGAAATTGAACGCATTGCCGTTAACTTGCCGCCAGGGGTGGGGTTTAACTGGACCGGGATGTCATTTGAGGAGCGTTTATCCGGTTCTCAGGTTCCAGCGCTTTACGCAATCTCGCTGATAGTGGTGTTTCTGTGTCTGGCAGCGCTTTATGAAAGCTGGAGCATTCCCAGCGCGGTGATGCTGGTGATTCCGCTCGGTGTTATGGGCGCAGTGGTTGCGACATTACTCCGAGGGCTTCCCAACGATGTTTATTTTCAGGTGGGGCTGCTGACGACGGTTGGACTGGCGGCTAAAAATGCCATTTTGATCGTGGAATTCGCAAAGGCGCATTTTGAAGCGGGCTCCACTCCGGTCGATGCGGTAGTCAATGCCGCCAAACAGAGGTTACGGCCAATCCTGATGACATCGCTGGCCTTCATTCTTGGCGTTGTGCCATTAGTCGTGGCCAGCGGGGCTGGCTCAGGCAGTCAGAATGCTATTGGCACCGTAGTCATGGGCGGGATGCTGACCAGCACATTTCTGGCCATTTTCTTTGTCCCCTCGTTCTTCGTCATTATGCTGCGATTGTTCCGTGTTCAGCGACGCAGCGAACGTATGAAAAACGAGCAAACCGTACACTAATGCTAATGCCGATTAATGAGGACTCACTACCGTCAAGGTAATGAGTCCTCTGGTAGGTAAATTTTCAAAAATAAATATAAGAATATTTAAATTAAATTTCTTCTTTCAGCCTGGTGTTAGCCCATGAAGTTATGTACATAAAAAATTGAGTGCGTTAGCTCAGATATTTTTCAAACCAGCTTAGCGTTCTCTGCCACGCCAGGTCTGCTGAGCGCTCATCATATCGTGGGGTTGAATCATTGTGAAACCCATGATTTACGCCTGGGTAAATATATGCTTCAAACACCTTGTTATTTGATTTAAGAGCCGCTTCATAGACTGGCCAGCCCTCGTTGATACTTTGATCATATTCGGCGAGATGAATAAGCAATGGAGCATTAATTTTCGGCACGTCTATCGCGGGAGGATGTCGGCCGTAAAAAGGTACGGCGCACGCTAATTCAGGATAGGCAATAGCGGCGGCATTAGACACTCCGCCTCCGTAGCAAAACCCGGTAATACCGACCTTTCCATTTGTCTCATCGGACTTCTGCATAAATTCAATAGCCGCAAAAAAATCATTCATTAATTTTTGGGGATCGACAGTCTGCTGAAGTACTCTGCCCTCATCATCATTACCGGGATAACCCCCCACCGAACTTAAACCGTCCGGGGCCAGAGCAATGTAGCCTGCCTTAGCTACTCGTCGCGCGACGTCTTCAATGTAAGGATTTAGCCCACGGTTTTCATGTATCACAACGACTGCGGGAACTTTACCGGTAATCTTCGTCGGTTTAACCAGGTATCCACGGACTTGTCCATGACCATTTACCGAGGGGTATGAAATGTATTCTGCAAATATGTCAGGATCTGTGAATTTTACCTTTTCTGCTAGCGCATAGTTTGGTTTAAGCATATTGAAGAGCATTATCGCCGTGACTCCCCCCACAGTATACTTAGCTGCGAGGGCCAGAAACTCACGTTTACTTATTTTTCCATGTGCATAGTAATCATAGTACTCGATTAGTTCTTGTGGGAAATCTTTGGCAGTTAGTCGCATGTCGAGTTACCTCCTGAGTTTTAATTCTATAAATCACAAGCGGGATTATTAATTCATGCTTTAAAAACGCTGTCAGAATAACTTAACAATATGATCTGTAACTATATTGATTTTTACTTAAACACTATCCCTTCAAGGCCATCTCATTTACTGCTTGTTTTCCAGAAACGCAATCAAACTATAAACAAACATTTGAAATTAATTGAAACCATGCGTAAATAATATTAAAGATTGTGGATAAATATGGAGAATATTGAATTTATTTAATTCATGAATCTATCCGGAAGTTAGTTGCCCCTTGTATTTAATATGTTCTTTTAAAACAAAAGGATATTTAGATAACTGCAGCTATGAATCCATCCGCTCACGCATAGCCCCTTCCAGAAATTCAATAAAGGCTCTTACTTTGGAAGTAAGGGCGGATCGTTCATTTACGCAGGCATAAATATTCATCGGGTCAGGCTCAGCGTAGCTCTCATCGCTTCGCTCTGTACAGAACAGCGGGATTAGCTGGCCATTGTCTATCAGCGGCTGGGCAATAAAGCTTGCAAGACGGGCGATGCCGCCGCCCTCCTCTGCTATTTTTTTAATAATATCAATATCATCACTTACAAAAGCCGGGTTGAGTTTAACGTTAACCAGTTGGCCATTAACCCTAAATGTCCAGGGCAAAAAACGCCCATCCGTGGGGTAGCGGAACACCAGACAGGCATGCTGGCTGAGCGCTTCAGGCGTCTGAGGGATGCCTGCGCGAGCCAGATAAGCGGGTGACGCACAAAATATAAAGGGTAATGAGGCAATTTTTCTGGCGATCAGTTGATCGTTGAGCTGCGCCTCAATACGGATACTCACGTCCACACCTTCCAGCCGGTGGTCAACGTTGCGGTCGGTGCTAATGAGTTCGACCTCAATATCAGGGAAAGTCCTTTTAAACGCTGGCATAAGGGGAGCAATCACGTAGCGGCCAAACGCCGCTGTAGTCGCGATGCAAAGCGGGCCTTGTGGCTGACTGTCATTCGAAACGGCCTGAGAAGCAAGGTCGATATCATATGGAATATGACGAACCTTCTCGAAATAGCGTTTACCATTCTCAGTTAGTGTCATGCTCCGGGTGGTACGCGACAGCAGCCGTACCCCCAAATGCGTTTCAAGCCGGGACAAACTTTGGCTAACCGCTGCCGGGCTCATACCCTTAACCCGGGCTGCTGCGGCAATACTGCCGTTCTCTACTACGCGGATAAAATTCTCGATCAGCCCTAGCATATCCATACGATTTCCACCGACCGATTCGTTGATTTTAGTTAACAATGATTAAATCACCACCGCCCTACCACTCTTGTCATTCGCTAGTTAGGTTAGCCGCTGATTTCCACCCTTGCTAAACAGGATAACTCAATGTCGAATGCTGTCATCAGAAAAAACAAACGATTCCGCTTTCCCCCGCGCACTTCACCCTATGTTTTTTCTCTTTATATGGCGACCATCATGGCCTTTCTGATGAGCCTGGTCATTACCCTGGCTGAATTCGGAATGGGGCCTCATTACATGGAAAATGTGATGAATGCTTATCAAGTTGCTATGCCGGCGGCCTTCGTCTGTATCCTCGTCGTACGCCCGCTTGTTACCCGCTTAGTGGGATTGACGGTTCACGTTCACTGATTCAGTCATATTGCCCGCCGAATCGTTTTATGTGCCGTTAAATAGAGATGTTTAACGGCGCACAATGCCTCAGAAACCATGCTGAATCACATCCTTAGAGCCACCTCCGTTTACAGTTAAGCTCCCCAACTTTCGGCCAATCAATCACCCATAAGCGTGCTCGCGGCATAGATAACAACGCAACGATATGATTATAAAGAAATTACCCTATTATTCGCACGCTACGTGAATTCTGAGATTTTGGCAGCATCTGAGTGCGTCAAAATTCACGTACGGCGAGCAGCCAATATTCAAAAAATCGCCACTGCAGGCCAGCATGCCTTTCGCTTTAGCCTCGTCTACAGTTAACTTATCCACCCCTCGTCGAATCAATTACCCATGAGATTTTCGCTACGGACCCACCTGTTCGCCCGCCTGCGGCTATTGGTTTCAGTTGCCGCCGGTATCCTCTGTTATTACCTATTGCCCGCTCATCTCGGCACGCTGCAGCGGCTGTTGATCGGCTGGAATGTTTTGGCCTGGCTTTACCTGACGTTTATCTGGTTTCGCATGCTGCGAACGGAAGTCTGCAACATCCCGCGAATAGCCAGGGTACAGGATCAAAGCGCAGCGCTGGTACTGAGCCTGGTTATCTTTGCCTGTATGGCCAGCCTTGTGGCCATCCTGAGTGAACTGCCGTCGCTACGTTCCCTTTCAGGCACTCCGCTTGTGCTGCACATCGTTCTGACAGCATTGACGCTCCTGGCTTCCTGGACACTACTGCCCAGCTCTTTTGCCATGCACTACGCGCATCAGCACTATTTGCATCTCAGCCAGAACGTCACGCCGATGATTTTTCCTGAAAAACCAAAAGCCCCAGGATATTGGGATTTCCTTTATTACTCTTTCACCATAGCCGTTGCCGCACAAACGGCGGATGTGGCAACGGGTACAACCGGCATGCGCAAAATAACCCTGCTGCAGTCAATTATTTCGTTTATCTTCAACCTGGCGATTTTGGGACTGTCCGTCAACGTGGGGGCTGGATTGCTGAGTTAGCAAGTATGAGATTTGAGCTGGCCCAAACAAAATAGACTATAATTTAACCAGCGATGCCCCGCGTAAAGGTGGAACACGATGCCGAATCCATTTGATGCCTGCATGTCTATCGTGCTGATTCTTGGCGCATTACATGAAATGGGATTAATTCCCTGGTAATGTTTTCCCGGTGCTTAGCCTGGACGCACTAACCACCGGGAACAACCGCTTATTGGCCTGATTTATCAAATCTCAGGTGATTAATCTTTGTTCTCTCTGGCAGCGGCCAGTGCTTTCCCTACCGTTCTGGCAAATCCACGTCCTGCCAACCCATCCGGGTCCATATCTGGGTTATAAATGGTCAACTGAAGCCCAATCGCTTTAGGGGAACTCATCGCCACCCGAATAATGGTGGCAAGGTCATCCCACATAAAACCATCCGGTTGCGGAGCATCGCACGCCCACATAATGCTCTGATCCAGGCAATCGGCATCGATGTGGATCCAGTATCCTTCCGGTCCATCCTCTCTGGTTAAAAAGGCCACGGCATCTTCCGCAGCCGTTTCTGTTCCCAGTATCCTTACCTGATTACGGTTCAGCGCCATCATACTTTCAGGCAGGACTTCGCAGCGGTTATGCACCTGCGTTGCGCCATCGCGATAGCCAAAGACCGCAACGTCCTCATCCCGAACCAGGGGTCTCAGCCCTTCTATGTTGGAGACGATGTCCGGCCCGCGTCCGGTAATAAAGTAGAGATCGCTGGCGGAAGCTGCACCAAGAATAGGGTTGAGATCCGGGCGATAAAAATCGGTATGGCCATCAACGTAAAAAATCCCGTAACGGCCACGGCGGCGCAGTGCCAATAAATTGCCAAGAATAATGGAGCAATCTCCGCCTATCACTACGGGAAAATCTCCCGCCTCGATCGCCTGGCCGACGGCATCTGCAAGCTGGACTGAGTACTGGTTAATTTCCGTGGGGTTCATCATTTGAGTTTCAGCATCTCGTTCCGCACGCCAGCGCGGACTCTCTACGCGCGTGACCGTCTTCGCGCCGATCAAATCAGTGAAACCATTTTGTCGGAATGAATCCGGCATTTTTGCGACGCCGAGATGCGTAGGGATATGTCCGAGCACGGACGGTGCTTCAATAATTGTGTAACTGCGCATACTTATCTGCCTCTCATTGAATGTGGGTTTGTTGATGAGATTTGATCTAAAAACCACAAATTACAACATGAAATTAACATTCAATTGCTAAAGCGTGACGCCACTCATGTTTGGCATTCTCCCCTTATCTCCTGAAATAACCACATCAAAAGCCACACAACAGAAACAACTTTACACTCAGTCACCAAACTCACTGAAAATCAATATTTTCTCATCATGACAATACATTAACATCGATATCAATGATGCTTTTCATGGCAAACACGATGTGATCAATGCGTGGCAATAACGTTGTTATCATGTGGTTTTTGTGATTATATGTTGTCAGAACCTGAAGGCGGGAACTTATAAATGACAGAGTTACTTGAAGATGTGGATGTGGTTGTCATCGGCGGGGGTGTAGTCGGCTGTGCCGTCTTCCGCCGCTTTACTTTGCTGGGCGCACGCACGCTTTTGCTCGAAAAAGGGGAAGATATCCTCTCCGGGGCCAGCAAGGCTAATAGCGCAATATTACACACGGGTTTTGATGCGCCCGGGGAAAGCCTGGAGCTTAAATGCATACAGGATGGCTACGCGGAGTATCTGGAGATTCATAAAAAAATGAATCTTCCCCTGTTGAAAACGACGGCGATTGTGGTTGCCTGGACACAGGAGCAGCTTGAGGCATTACCGGGCATCGTGCAGCAGGCTCATCAAAACGGCGTCAAAGACGTAGAACAGATTTCCGCCGATGAGATTTACCGCCGCGAGCCGAATCTGGCTTCCGGGGCACTTGGCGGCGTTTATGTTCCCGGGGAGTACGTCATCGATCCCTGGAGCGCCCCGCTCGCCTATGTCACCCAGGCCGTGATGCACGGCGGGAAGTACCATTTCGATTGTGAGGTACAAAACGCCGTTCAGGAGCAAGAGGGTTGGCTGCTGGACACCACTAAAGGGCCAGTGAAAAGCCGGCTGGTCATTAATTGCGCAGGGAATCACGGCGATCTGGTTGATGGCCTGTGGCGCACCCCAGAGTTTGAGATCCATCCGCGTAAAGGGCAGTTTTTGGTGTTCGATAAAGCCGCCGCCTCGCGTATTAATGCCATCATTCTCCCGGTGCCAACGGCAACCACAAAAGGCGTGCTGCTGTGCCGAACCATCTTTGGCAACATGATCCTTGGCCCAACCGCAGAAGAACAGCAGGATCGAAACCGGGCCGATGTCGATGAAGCCGTGATGAAAGGTTTAATAGAAAAAGGCCGCCAGATGCTGCCTGAGCTAACGAACTACTCAGTAACGGCGACCTATGCTGGATTACGCCCCGCAACGGAGAAAAAAGAGTACCGTCTTTTTCACTATCCGGAACATCGCTGGATAACCGTGGGCGGGATCCGCTCCACCGGCCTGACCGCCGCGCTGGGTATCGCGTCATGGGTTGAACGGTTGTACCTGGAAAACTTCCCTGTCTTGTTCCCGTTGAACCCTGCGGCAGAATTAAAATGGCCCACCATGCCGATGCTTTCTGAGTATGAGCCACGAGATTACGCCTGTGCCGGTAACGGCGGCATTGTCTGCCACTGTGAACTGGTTACCCGGCGTGAACTTGAAGCCGCATTTGATTCGGCGGTACCGCCGGAGTGCATCGGGGGATTACGCCGCCGAACCAGAGTCATGATGGGGCGCTGCAACGGTTTCTTCTGCAGTAATCATGTCGCTGAAATCGTCGGCGAACGTCTGAATAATTCTTTGGTTGTCGGGAAGGTCGAATGAGTACGCCTTATGAGGTCATTATTATTGGGGCTGGCCCTTCCGGGCTGGGAGCCGCTCGCGCTTTATTAGAGAAAGGGATCAAAAATGTTTTACTGCTCGAAAGAGAGAATGAAGCCGGAGGCGTCCCCAGACACTGTCGGCACCCTACTTTCGGCCTTCAGACCTTCCACCGTCCCATGAGTGGCCACCGCTGGGCGGAGAAAATTCACCGGATGATTGCCGGTAAATATGAAATTCGTACCAGCACCACCGTTATCGGCATAAAACCCGGGGGCGAAGTCATCGTCACCTCTGACCTGGGCCTTGAAACGCTGCGCGCCGGCCGAGTTATCATTGCGACCGGCGTCAGGGAAACGCCACGTCATCCACGTCTTATCAGCGGCTTAAGACCGCAAGGTATTCTCACCGCAGGTGCCCTGCAGCAGTTTATCTATCTGCGTAAGCTGAAACCCGGTAACCGCCCGGTGATTGTCGGATCGGAACTGGTTAGTTTTTCCACCATCTGGACGCTGCGCAACGCGGGAATCAAGGCCCTGGCTCTGCTTGACGAGAACCGACGTCCCCTGGCCTTCAGACCCAGCGTGCTCTTCGCTTATTTGTTAGGGGTTAAGCTGCATCTTGGCGCTCATATCACCAACATTAACGGTACTGAACGTGTTGAAGGCGTAGAGTTTACCGACGCTCAGGGCCAGTCGCACAGCCTGGCCTGCGATAGCGTCATTTTTACCGGGCGTTTTACCGGCGAATATACGCTGATCCGCAGCAGCCATCTCGCCCACCAGCCGGAAAGTGGACGCCCGATATTCGATCAGTTTGGCCGCTGTTCCGATCCATGTTATTACGCGGTCGGAAACATGACTCATCCGGCGGATATGGGCGACCAATGCTATCAGGAAGGCCAGCTCGTGGGCTATTCCGTCGCACGTTCGCTGCAGGTAGAAACGCCACAAAGCTTCGCCGTTCCCGTTCTGCTGGAAGATACCTTCCATATTGCCGCACCTAACACCATTACCTGCGGCAGCGGAAAGACCGGCCGTGTGACGCTAAATGTTCGTGTCAATACTGCGCATACCGGGGATATTGTGGTCAGCGACGGGCAACGCGAGCTTTATCGTAAAAAGCATCGCTGCCTGCCGGAACGCAGGATCTTGCTGAAGGATATAGAGGTTTCAGGTTTAAGCCCGTCGAGCCGTCTGACGGTAAAAGCGGGCTAACGCCCAGGCGCAGTAAAACCGTGGGGCTCCGGCCCCTTTTTTGCAGCCGCTAGTTTATATAAAAAGGCGCTTTCCGCGCCTTAATCCGTTATTCAAATTCCTGTTCAATCTCAGACCAGAGACTTACCCGCTGGCCTCTGCCCCGGTAAAATTCAATTTCACGTTTGATCCCCGCACTTTTATCCCACCCCTCAAGGTCAAGAATAATCAGCTCTTCCATCATGTCCAGAAACACGGCGTCTATCGGGGCCCACATTTTCCCGATATTCGCTTTCTCGGTCTTTTTCAGCATTTGATTTATCGGGTGAGACATAGTGACCTGGCTAAAGACAGCCTGGCCTGACTCAACAATTTTTGCGGCAACTGTATTGCATGCCAGATAGCGCTGTTGAACCACGCTTTCATCAGGATGGCTATATGGACAGGCGAGAAAAATTTTACGCATTGTGACCTCCAGGTCATAAAAAAAGCGCGACAAACTGCGCCGCGCCGGGGGAAGAATTACTGAGTTCGTTGGGGTGTCATGCCGGTTTCAGGAGAGGACTCGCCCGCACTCTGGGCGTCTTTTTGTTCCATACGCTGGGCTTCCGGTACCGAGATAAAGATGGCAATAGCGACCGCTATCGCGCCGGCGAGAAACTTACCGGCCATGATGGGCAGAACAAGCGTTGGCTGAAAATTAGCGGTAAAAGCAAGATGATCGCCAAGCGTTGCCTGCGCGCAAATACCAAACGCCACGCACAGCACCTTGTCACGGGCGCGCATCGAGGCAAACAGATGAAACACAGCAATAATATTAGCCAGCACCATCACCATGCCTAAGGCGCCTGTATCGCTCAGCTTCAATCGGCGACCAATAAACTTCATCGGCCGCTGGCAATACTTCTGGAACAGGTAGCAAATCGGAAACGTACCGGCCAGCATAATGCCGATATATCCGGCAATCTCGATAGCGCGATACAGCTCTTTTTCATCGGCAAACAGTGGGTCAAAGATCCAGTGTCCAAACAATGTGGTAAACAGCCCGGTGAAGTGTTGAATAATGCAGGCAGCCAGCCCAAGTTTGATAAACGCATCCATCACTTTCCCAAACAGCAGGAAGGCATTCACCATCAAATCGGTGCGGTACTTCAGCCCGAGCGCGAGCAGAAAACAAAATGCAAACAGCGGCGAAAGCAGATGCAACGCGTTGACGAAGTCGATGCTTAGATAATGATTAGCCGCCGATGAGGTAGAAATTATCTCTCGCACCGGAATATTGTTCAGCGTAATGAGCATCAGCGATATCAGCACGCCAAAGGGAATACTGATCAGCCCGGCCATTGCCCCAAGGGCCAGATACTTGTGATCTTTCTTTTGCAACATCACCAGGCCGACGGGAATGAGATAAACAATACTCGCTCCTGAGGTATACCCAATGAGCATGGCGGTTATCCACTGGTCACGATTCGCAGCAATCACATCTGCCAGCTGGTACCCGCCCATATCCACGGCAATAACCGACAGCGCGGCGATTGACACGTCAGACCCCATCGACTCAAACAGCGGCCCGATGGTATGCGTAATGGCGTATGAAATTATAGGGATCGCCGCCATAATCCCGGCCTGGGCAAGAAATACCGGTCCAATAGCGTGAATACCGTTCACAAACTCTTTGCCAAGGCCGCTTTCCGGCTTGACGACGGACGCCATAGCACCAAGCAGCGTGCCCGCCATAATGATATAGATGATGATATTGCCAATCTCAGACATAACGGCCTCTTATTATTTTTCACAGCGCAGGTTGCGTGAACGGGCAATGATCTCCCGGTACCGCTCGAAATAAGACGAAAAGTCCCGGTTCTCTGGCTCAATCACCGAGTGCTGATTTCTCACCTTCAGCGGATGCTCATTGCCTAATCCCTTACGGGCCAGCATGGCTACGCCCTGAGCGGTGATTTCACGGTTAGAAGGCGAGACAATTTGCTTTTGGATAAGGGTGGACAGGAACTGCGTGAAGTAGCGGTTAGAGGAGAGACCACCGTCCACTGAAATGGTGTCACCTACAGGGCGAACCCTGGCCATGGCATTGATAACTTCGGCCGAGCGCACCGCAATCCCTTCGAGGATCGACTGCAGCATGTCTTTACGCTCCGTTTCAAGGGATAAGCCGGCCCATAGCCCCGCCGCAGAGCGATCCCAGTGCGGGCAGCCGAGGCCTGAAAGTGCCGGCACAAAAGCAAGCCCACGGGCAATCGCGGGTTCATTTGGGAAGTCAGAGAAATCTTCCAGCTCGGTAAACAAGCCAATTTTTCCGGCCCAGTTGACCGCAGATGCCGCGTTGTATACTCCACCGTCAAGGCCATAAACCGGTTTTTCACCGGGAAGCTTCCAGCAAAGCGTGGGCAACAGCCCGGAACCGTGCGCATCCGGAACATCAGTTCCGGCAATCGACTGTAAAAATGCTCCGGTGCCAAAGGTGATTTTCATCTGCCCTGGCTCAACACAGCCGTGCCCGTAGGTGCCGGCAAACTGATCGACAATGCAGGCTGTAAGGGGTGTTGTGGTGGTATTGCCCTCCGAGCGCACGTCACCGAAGTGACCGGTGTTGTGACGCACTTCCGGAAGCGCTTCAATGGGCACACCAAAAATTCGACACAGCTCCTCATCCCACTGAAGCGTGTGAATGTTGAATAAAGAAGTACGGGATGCAGAGTTATAATCCGTCGCGTGAACACCACACAGATGGAACATGAAAAATGCGTCCATGGTGCCCAGCCGCAATGTGCCCTTGCGCAACAGTTCACGCGCGCCCGCCACATTATTCATCACCCAGCCCATCTTACTGGCCGAGAAATAGGTGTCTAACGGCAAGCCTGCCCTGGCCCGGACAACCTCCTCTATTCCCTCCGCCCGCAGTTTTTGGATCACGGACTCGGTACGCTGATCCTGCCAGATAATGGCATTGCACAGCGGCAGGCCCGTTTGCGCATCCCAGGCAACAATGCTTTCCCCCTGATGTGCCAGGCCGATAGCATCAACCACACCGCAGTGGTTCAGACAATTACGGATATTACGCAAAATCTCCATTGCGTCGTGTTCAACCCAGCCCGGATTGGGCGTAAGTTGTTTGTGGGCAACAGCCGCAGGTGAAAAGTGTTTTCCATCCTCGCTGAACACCACCACGCGTGTTCCAGTCGTTCCCTGATCAATAGCTGCATAGCGTTGGTTTAGCATATGACCCTCGATGCCGTTGTTACTTTTATGTTGTTAATTGGTGTTTTTTGTTTATTTGGCATTAAATAAACACATAAAAGCAACACCAATAACACATCATAGCGTGTAAACGTGATGCATCTCATACTTTGTTGTTATGTCTGTGTGGGTTTGGTGTTGTTTTAGGAAATCTGGCCGTAAGAACAGCTCGAAGAGGATTAACAGAGAAACGTAATTTAACTAGTTATTTCATGTGGATGTATTAAAGTTTTCGACTGAGTGGCTCTTTCGAACGGTATAAATCGTGATGTGGATATCCCTTGTCCGGGTTTTGACGAATGCGTACTATAGCGTTCAATGCTATGGCAACCGGAACGTAATATGGACCACTCTAACGGCTCTGAAAGAAGGAACGTTATCCTTGAAAAACTGAGGGAAACGGGCCAGGTTTTTGTTAACGATCTTGCTGAATACTTTAATGTTTCTCAGGAAACCATCCGGCGTGACTTTAATAAACTCGAAGAACTGAGGTTTATAAAAAAAGTTCACGGCGGCGCCGTCAGCGCACAATTCGGCTTTGAGCTTGAATTTAATGCGCGAGCAAAGCTTGCAGAAGATGAGAAAAAATCTATCGCGGCCCGGGCGGCAGAACTCGTCAAACCCGGCGACTCGCTGTTTATTGATTTTGGCACCACGACCATGGAGCTCGCCCGCAAGCTTAGCGAAATCAATGACCTTACGGTGATAACCAACTCACCGGTCATCGCCAACCTGTTTCATGACAACAGCTCCATCGAACTTATTTTAATCGGGGGCCAGTTCGGCGCTTCCAGAATGGAATGCGTCGGAGCCATTGCCCTGCAATCCATAAGCGCTTTTTATGCTGACTACGCTTTTATCGGCGCGGGGGCGGTAAGTCCGGATGCGGGCGTCATGGATCAAAACCTGGACGAAGCCGCCATTGCCCGGCAGATGATTAAACACAGTAACAAGGCCGTTGTTTTGGCGGATGGCCACAAGGTGAATAACCGCGCCACTGCGGTTGTTGCCGACTGGAAAGAGATTACCTGGCTCATTACCACCGATCCCGACAACAAGCTAAAGCAGCTGGCTTTCCCCAAAAACGTCAATGTTATCGTCGCCGGGTAGTCAGACCCGCCATCTCCCACGGTGCTTCAGGAAAACCATGAACTCAACGCTACAGACTTTTGTTGGCAGCTTGCTTCAGGACGAGAAAACGCTTGTCGCCTCTTACGATCTTGAGTCATTGTCGCCGGCGCAGAGAAACGACCTGCGGCTTAAGGCGCTGAATCAGCCGGGGATTTACAACTACGCCTTACAGCCCTTTTCTCTCGACTTTAGCGAGATCCAGCGGCTCTGTATTATTAACGGCATGGGCGTCACGCTGGGAGATTCGCTGATCGGCATTGCGGCGTTGCAGGCCATTAAAGTCATCAACCCCAAGCTTCACCTGACGGTGCTGCGCCCTCACACCTGCCTGGGCTATGTGGAAGAAATTTATCGGCTCGCGGGTAACGTGATCGATGAACTGCATTTTATGCCTCAGGAACTGGCTTCATTTCAGGGATATGATGCGCTGATTGACGCCGGGAACCAGCTCTTCCGGGAGGATTTCGCCACCCTGGAAATGCACGATTTCTTCTTACGCCACCTTGGCATTGCCCCCGAGTCTGTACCCGAAGATATAAAAACAAATCGCTGGCTTCGGGACGGCATGCCGGAGCAAGCTCCCCTTCTGGAAGGCCGTTACGTACTGTTCAATCATCGCGCCAGCACGCCGCTTCGCGACATCCCGCCGGCCGTGCTCGTTGAATTTGTCGCGCATATCTATCGGCAGCATGGCCTGCCCGTTGCAGGATTTGGACAAATAGATCACCCGCAGTTCATCGATCTGTCTTCTCATTCCCGTACAACCCGCGACTTTATCGCCATTATTCGCCACGCCAGGAAAGTCTATACCTGTGATTCGTCGGCTCTGCATATTGCCGCCGCCTTTGAGGTGCCTACGACGGCATATTTTAACGCCATCAAGCCGGCGCTGCGGGCAGCTTATTACCCGCAGTGTAAAAGTATAGACATGAGCACCGCGCGGTCTGTACTGCTGCACCAAAGTGAAGACAGCGAATTGCTGAAAGAAATTGAGGATAATTATTGGCGTTATCTGGCCGCTTTATAGCGCCAGAAAACTGGCCGTAGCATGACGGCCAGTCCCGCTTTATTGGTTGATTCCAGTTACCAGCACGGTTGATTTCTTGCATTGATTATCCTGGCAAATACCGGAGAACCAAACCTGCCCTTTGCCGATTGCCAGCCCCTGATAATTAGCAAAAAGATCCTGATATGCCTGAGCTTTTACCACCGCCACCAACTCCGGTGTAAAAATCGCGTCATAGTGCTTAACCAGTTGCTGAGGCGTTTTGATTTGTACTTTTTTACCCACCAGCGTGACCTTTATCGGGTATGAAACCAGTTTTGCCACCTCTGTTTTATTCTGCGCGACAACCTGTGTTTTGAAATTATCGAAAAAAGCATGATAGTTCTGATGAGAATTGAATAACCGATCCAGATTCGCATCCATCTCCTGCTCAGTGGCCGCAAACGACGCGCCGGACCAGACAACTGACGAAACCAGTAACAGTCTGGCAAGTAGCGATGTAAACTTCATAAAATCTTCCCCTTGTCTTAAATATCATTACATTGTCGTATTTATATCGTTTTAACTTCCCTGCCTCACACACCCTTTGCTGCGTCGATAAGCCAGCAGGCGTTCCCTCGGCGGCATCATATATGATATAATTTTGACCAATCCATTGATTTCAAATAAAAGTAAACAAATCATATTAATATGAAACAACTTTTCCTGGCGATCTGCCTTTTCATTCCCTTCAAAATGTCCATGGCTTCGGTCAGCGGGACCTTTGACGTGAGAATGACTATTTTGCCGAAGCCTCTGCCGCCTAAAGTGACTAAAATTAAACTTTCAGCAGATACGGTGATGATCATTAATGAATGGTAGTGTTTTCATCCTTCAAGTCATCCTGATAGCAAAATTTCGCATCCATTAAAAAAGCCGCTGACGGAATCCACCAGCGGCTTTTTGTTGGTAGTGCTTCAGACTATCCGCCTGATTTTAGTTTACTAATCTTTGCCCTACGTCTATCCGGTTCCCGTCAGGGTCGGCAAACACAAATGCCCGCAGGCCATAATCTTTATCCTGAAGCCCCTTAATGATCCTGGCGCCTGCCTGCTGGCAAAGTGCCAACAGCGCGCTGGCGTCATCAACCAGAAGATGCACCACCGGAAAATTCGCAGCTTCATGCCGCGGCTGTAACGTCAAATGGAGCTCACTGCCCCCCTGTTTGACGATAACAAACCCGACCGGGTCGCCGTTTTGAAAGGTCTGGCTAAATCCTAACCCGTCTACGTAAAAAGCGATTGCCTGCTGCATATCTTTTACCGGCAACACGGCCGCCATGCGGCCAAATCCCACAGTGAAATCCATTCTCAACCTCGTGATTTACTGAAATGTGGCCATCAATGCAGACGGTGCCGCAACTGATACATTTCATTTTGATGCCGGACGGTGCCAGAGTGAACGTATCATATCCGGGCGGCCAGCCTCACTCAAAGATTATCGGCTGGAGCCTTTTGCCCCATACTTATTACGCTTATGCTGATACAGCCGTTCATCTGCTTTCAGTAGCGCAGTTTCTAAGGTATCCCCCGCGATCATTTGGTAACTCCCGTAGGAAAAAGCGACCATTTTCTGGGCGTCAATTGTCAGCAGGTAATCCTGAATGCGCGCGATCACTTCGTTAGATTTGCTCAGGTTGTAATCAATCAGGATCAGGCTAAATTCATCGCCGCCGAGGCGGATGCCGTAGTCGCTCTTACGGATAGATTGCGCCAGCGCTCTCCCCAGATACTGAATAGCCCGGTCTCCCATGGCGTGGCCAAGCGTATCGTTGATCCTCTTCAACCCATCGCTATCAATAGAGATAACCGTCACCGCAATGTTGCTGCGTAATAACCCCTGAACCTTCTGTTCCAGAGAAGATGTCAGCACTTTCCGGTTATACAGCCCGGTCATCGCGTCGGTCATATTATCGTGAGACAGCGACCGATGCCGGTCGAGTTGTTTCCTGGCGTAGCGACAAAGGAGCCAGGTTCCCCCCACATAGAGAGCCATTAACCAGAGAATAGCGATCAGGAAGTAAATAGCATCCAGTTTAATATGCAGCGTATAGTAGCCGGTGATTTTCTCTTCATAGCTAATCGGCGTGAACGAATTTAGCGCCGGACGATGGAAAGTAATCTTATCGCCAGTCGCATTATCTGTGACGTACAATGATAAAAAATGCCACAGCAGCGGTCTTTCTGCCGTATAAAATGAGGTGGCCAAATCATCAATATTGATATCGGTAATAAATAGTCCTTTTATATCCTCTCGCTGAAATACCGGCGTAATCATGCTGATGATGTTTTTCCGCGTGTAGCCATCTCTATAAATGTGGGAGACAATATTTTCACCCAACCGCAGGTCGGCCAGCGCGGCGTCATCAATATTAATAGTTCTGGCGCTTCGATCGATATCTATTCGCCCATTTTCGCGTACCAACCAGTTATTGAAAGTATAATGATTAGTATCAACAATTTTATTAATAAAGATGTAGTTATTTTTCAGATCGATGTAATAGCGAATATTATTGAACACATAGCCACTGTAGTTAGAGAAACTGTATCTGGAAACGTTGCCCACAGCCCTGTCCTGCACAATCATCAGCGAGGCTACATCACCAGCCCAGCTGGTACATGCAGGGTTTCGTGTTTGCAAAGTCCCGCTTAACGCGGATAATTTATGGCCAACAAGATTTAAGCCATAAATACCATTGAGCGACTCGGCATATTTACATACCTCGACCTCTTTATTCCCCACCGAACTAAGCCCCGCAGGTGCCGATGAAAACGCACGAGATAAACGGAAAGCGATGCTTTGGTTAATATACTCTTCATGGAAAAGTGCAGATTTACCATTTTCTGCAACATATCCCATATAACTTTCCAGACTTCTGTACTCCCGCAGCACGAAACCGGCAAAAATCGACGTCGTCAAAATAGCGATAATTATAAGAGTATTGATGTATTTTAGCTGCGACAAGACGGTATATTCCCTTAAAAAAAACCACTTGTTAGTTGTGCTCGAGTATAGCATATCGATAAGACGGAGATTACCTGGAGCACAGAATACTCCTGGTCACACCTGTCAACTAAGGCACCAGGGTACGGCATACGCTTAGTACCAGCTTGCGTAGCCAACTGTGCGCGAGGTCGGCCTCTGAGCGTGGATGCCACATTTGAGAAACGGTGATCGGTTTCGTACTCACCGGCAGCTCAAACATTGCCAGCCTGGCGTTATCTCCGTCAACCTCACTAACCGATTGATTAAGAAGAAAAGAAGATGGCACCAGTGCAATCAGGTCGGACGCCTGAGCCACCTTTAACGACGCCGGAAACCCCGGTACCACAGCGGCAATTTTTCGCACCAGCCCCCTTTTATCCAGCGCGTCATCTACGGGCCCGAGCGTTGAGCGGATACGGCGGGAAGCAACCACATGTCCATAGGCAAGATACTGTTCTACGGTAACTTCCGAGACCCCAGCCAGAGGATGTCCGGCCCGAACCACGCCGACAAAGCGATCGCGAAACAGCGCCTGAAGCCGTATTTCCGGCCCCATTTCACCCATCACGCCGATTTCAAGGTCAACCAGGCCTTCTCGCAGATGCCGGGGGCCTTTCTCAGGTTTTGAGGTAAAGCACAGCTGGACCCCCGGCGCCTGTGCTGTGGCAGCGGCGATCAGTGACGGAGCAAATGCCTCAATAAAACCGTCATTGGCTCTGATAATAAATGCGCATGTCAGCGTGGAAAGAGACAGCTCTGCCGGGGAGGGGCTCAGTAAGGCTCGCGCCTCGAGCGCTGCGTTTCTCGCCCGGTCACGAATCGCTTCGGCATAGGGCGTCAGCACCATATTTCTTCCCGCTCTAACCAGCAGAGGATCGCCGGTTGCAGCCCGCAGGCGACTCAACGTCCGGCTCATCGCCGACGAACTGAGCCCCAGGCGTCGTGCGGCCCCGGCCACGCTTCCTTCAGAAAGAAAGGTATCCAGCGCAAGCAGCAGATTCAGGTCGGGTTCATTCATAAGGGCATCCTGTAAAGAGATATAGCGTCTGATGCAACTATTAACTGCACATCATGCGTCTTCCGCCTGTCTTTAAGTATCACTATATTTGCTGCACTGACAACCTGATACTGCGTGCCGCGCTGCGGCAAGGAACCGTGATGGAATTATTTTCAACCCAGCCAGGCGATGAAGGTTTACCCGGTCGCCAGCGCCTGATGGCAATGCTTGCCGTGATGACGACCGTAACGATGGCCGTATTCGATGGTTCGATGGTGAACATCGCGCTACCCACTATCGCCAAAGCGCTCGGCGTGTCCGGGAGCGATGCCATTTGGGTGGCTAATGGCTACCTGCTTGCCACGGCTATGACGCTGGCGATTTTCGCCGCGCTGGCTACCCGACTGGGCTTCAGGCAAGTATTTGTTTTCGGGCTGAGCCTGTTTACCCTGGCATCCGCGGGCTGCGCGCTGTCCTCTTCCCTTGATATGTTAGTGATTATGCGGTTATTGCAGGGAGTAGGTGGCGCGGCGGTGCTTAGCATCTCCCCGGCAATCCTTCGGTCGGTATTCCCAAACCGCCTGCTCGGCAGGATCCTGGGGCTGAATGCCTTTCTCATCGCCACCAGTACGGCAATTGCGCCTTTGCTTGGCGGGACGCTGCTCTCCACGCTGGGTTGGGAATGGCTTTTTGCGGTGAATATACCGTTGGGCATTGCGGCGCTTGGACTGAGCCTCCGGGTGCCAGCTGGTGACACAGCCGCCAATCCTAAGCCCTTCGATTATGCCGGATCGCTTCTTTCCGCTTTGCTGTTGGGCTCGCTGATAATGGCCGCCGACAGCTTTACCAGGAGCGGAGGCATGATGTCGGCGTTGATCTACAGCGTTATCTCATTATTTGCCGGGGTGGCCTTTATCTGGCGTGAGCGCCGTGCGGCCCAGCCCCTGCTTCCGCTGACGCTGTTCGCCTCTGCACGATTTTCGCTGGCGGCCATGACTTCGCTGGCTTCATTCATCGGGCAAGGGATAACGTTTGTCGCCCTGCCGTTTTTATTCCAGAACGTTTATGGCTACAGCGCTTTTGCCTCAGCCCTGCTCTTTACGCCCTGGCCCGTTGGTATCATGCTCGCCGCGCCGCGTGCCGGTCGGCTTGCCGACAAGCATTCACCGGCGCTTATCGCCACCACCGGCTTGGGGGTGTTTACGGTAGGCCTGGTGCTTTTAGCCCTGCTGCCTGCCCACGCCCAGGCATGGGACATCGGTTTACGTAGCCTGGTGTGCGGCATTGGCTTCGGCATTTTCCAGAGTCCTAACAACCGGGAGATGATGGCCAATGCCTCGCGGGAAAACAGCGGCTACGCCTCTGGCATACTGGCCATTATGCGAACCTTCGGGCAGTGCCTGGGCGCGGCAATCGTGGGTATTATTCTGGCGCTTTACGGCAACGCAATATGGCAGGAGCCGCAGGCGATACGCCTGAGTCTTTGGGTTGCCGCTGGCGCAACGTTACTGGCCATCAGCTTAAGTGGCCTGCGAACCAGGCAACCAGGACAGCAAAATATTTAGCCACAAAAAGAAACTTCAGCCAGGCTATAGAAGTAAATATCCCCCGAGGAATCACCATGAACCTGGATGCTGACACTGACTTAAAACTGGAGCGCGTGATCGACGTTCCAGGGCGGCTGGTCTGGGAATGCTGGACCCAGCCGCAGCATATAAAACAGTTTTTTGTGCCGCGCCCTCATCGCGTCTCCGCCTGTGAGATAGATCTTCGGGTTGGCGGGCGTTTCAATACCGTGTTTAACGTTGACGGGCAGGAGATGCACAACACCGGCGTCTGGCTTGATATCGTGGCCGGGCAAAAGCTGGTTTTTACCGACGCCTATAGCGAGGGCTGGAAGCCGGCAGTAAACCCGTTTATGACGGCAATTTTGCTGCTTGAGGATGCAGGCAACGGGAAAACGCGCTACACGGCAATCGCCCGCCACCGTACGCCAGAAGCCCGGCAGGCCCATGAAGAAATGGGCTTCTTCACCGGCTGGAATATCGTTGTCGATCAGCTTGTCGAGTACGCAAAAGGCCTGAAGCGTTGATAACGCAGGCTATAGCGACCAGTCGCTATTTTGCAAAACAACCCGATAATCGTCGGAGTCGATAAAGGTTGCGCCCTTTACATCCCAGTAGGGGTTGAATGCATCCCGCCGGGTAAAACCGGCTTCCAGCATTCTGTCGCAGGCGGCTTCCCATTCGACACGGTCGGGGACATAAAGAACAAGTAAATCATCTTTCGTTGGCCGCGGTGCAATCGGGTGATGCTGGCAGACAGTAAATTCCAGGTGCCAGCCCAGCGACGGACGGCCCAGCATCACGCCGCTGAAACCGTCGTGATCGTTAAATTCCGCTATTTGCTGAAGACCGAGTCCCGCGCAGTACATGTCGCGACTGTTTTTAAGGTTGCTCACCGGCCGGGCAATACGCATATGGCTGAAGTTCATCATTTTTTCCTGGTCTGATATTCACTCAACCTTAAAGGTATTTCTTTCGCGCCATTTTCCTCACCGTGCGATTTCAGGCTACAAACTGTAGGCAGGAATTGAGCGGAGCGTACCCGTCAGGCTGTCGAAGACCATGCGTTCTGCCGTGATTATCGCCATCCCGGCCTGCCTCAGGACGGAGATATCGGCCGCAATACGCTGCAGCCCAAACCAAAACAAGCCGTCGAGGGCATTGACCTGAAGCCCGGCCTCAAGGGCGATTTTCAGCCGATCTCTGGGGCTTCTGACCTGCAACGCGATCTGCTGGTAGGCCGTCGCGGGCGTACCACCCGGATCAATTCTGCGTATGCGATTTGAAAAACGATAGCGGAAGGCGTCCGGCACGGCGCTGAGATCGTCTTTTATGCTGTAGACCTCCCCCCGCTTATTGTCATTGATCACCACGCTCTTCTGGCTAAGCTGAAGCTCGGCGCGTAGTTTGTCGATCAACTGAGGCGCCCGCAGGAGCAGCAGACGAAAAGGCAGTTCAAAGCTTGTCACATAGTCCACGTTCAGCAACGCCAGCCTCAGGCGCTGCTCCGCATCCTGCGGCTCTCTCTGAAACTCCTCCCGGACTTCCTCCCACTGCCGGGTGAGGCGCGGGGACTCTTCTACTTCGGTGAAACTGTACTTTTCAATCTGGTAATCGATGCGGTCGTTCATGTTGGCACCTTTCACATTTCAGAATCCAGCTCGCAAACCATCTCGTAGCAGCGCAGCAATGTACCGCTGCGCGATATGGGATAAAGCCCCTCTTTCACGACGCGAAACCCCTGCGTCAGATAAAAGCCTCGGGCGTTTGGCGTCGAGGAAAGCGTCAATCTGCTCATCCCTCTGGACCTGGCTTCCTGCTTGATAGCCTGGAGAATCTGTTTTGCCATTCCCCGGCCGGTGTATGCCGGCAGGGTAAAAACGGCCTCAACAGACCCGTTTTTGAGATCCAAAAAACCCGTGGCTACCGGCTCGCCGTTTTCATTCTCCGCCACAAAGAAGGGATTTTTCACGATTTCGTTTCGGTAACCCTCTGGCATCTCATCAGGCGTCCATGTGGCCAGCACATCTTCCGGATAAGTCTCCCGGCAGCCAAAACGAATGGCCTCGTTTCTTATCGTCCATAGCGCCTGAGCTTCATTCAGCGTTGCTCGTCTGACCGTCATTGCCTGACCTCCGAAATGATCCGTTACTTAAAGGAAAGTATTACCCGGCATATTTCAAGCTGCGGGTGCGTGGACTGCTCCCGCTCCCCCCAGCCACATAGTTAGCTACGCTCCTGCGGGGGCAGCGGAAATACTGTTCAAAAAGGCCTGAAAGTCTTTTTGCCCCGCCACTCGAATTATCCTGGATATGTGCCTGATGACTTAGCGCAAAAAGGAATGTTACCCTTTGAAGAAAATAACATTTAATTAAGGACCGCTCGATGAAAAAAATCTCTGCCCTGTCCGTTTCGCTGGCCCTGCTTTTTAATGCCTCAGCCTTTGCCGCTGACGCAAAACTGCCCGCCCCAATAGAGGCCCTGGAAAAACAGGGCTTCGAACTGAAAGGGGAATTTAAAGCCCCGGGCGACCTGCAGGGTTACGCCATGCAGTATCAGGGACAAGGCACAACCGTTTACCTGACGCCGGACAAACAGCACGCCATTATGGGTAACATGGTCGACCCCGAAGGTAAAAACCTGAGCGACGCGGAAGTTGAGAAATTTGTCTATGCGCCGATGGCCAAAGCCATGTGGCAAAATCTTGAGAAACACCGCTGGATAGCCGCCGGGAGTGAAAAAGCCTCCCGCATTGTCTACGTGTTTGCCGACCCGTACTGCCCGTATTGCACCCAGTTTTGGGAACAGGCTCAGCCCTGGCTGAAGTCCGGTAAAGTCCAGCTCCGCGTCCTTCTCGTCGGGATGCTGCGCCCGGACAGCGGGCAAAAAGCGGCGGCAATTCTGATGTCGAAAGATCCGGCCAAAACGCTGGCCGACTATGAGAACAGCAAAGGTAAGCTGGCGCTGCAAAAACCGGAAAAAATAGATCCGGTTATCGGGGAAGCCCTAAAAGATAACCTGACGCTGATGGACGACCTCGGCGGCAACGCCACGCCGTCGATTTACTACCTGAACGCCGAAGGCCGCCTGCAGCAGCACCAGGGTATGCCGGATGCCGAAACCCTGAATACCATTCTGGGTGATAAATAACGCTTATAGCCTCAGCAGCGGTTTGCGCTGGCGGCCAGGTTCACGGAACAGCGCCAGCGCCTGCCGCCAATCCTCCAGCGCATACACCGCCACAGCGGGCTGCTGCGTTTGTAGCAGCCGCTCCCACAGGGAGATAAACCAGCCCTGCCACTCTTCAACCGGGGTGACCGCCAGCGTATCGCGCAAATGAAATCGCTGGGCGGTAACGTTCTTCCCTCGTGGAGAAAAGGCTTTCCCGCTCAGTAAACCGTAGGAAATCAACGCCGCATAATGATTGAGGTGATCGAGCATCAGTGTGGCTAATTCGCCGCCCACGGCGTCATACACTACATCAACTTTTCCGGCGGCTTCGGCGATGCCACCCCGGTCATCGCCACTCAGCGGGATAATACCCGACTGAAGCAACGCCGGAAGATGCTGTGCCGAGCGGTAAACGCCATAAACTTCCTTTGCCCCCTGCTGTTTGGCCCACTGCGCCAGTAACCCGGCACAGGTTGACCCCGCCGCCGTGACCAGGACGCTTTTCCCCGCCACGGGCCATTTTTTAAGCATCAGCCAGGCGGCCAGGGGGTTGATATAGCCGCGTGCCGCAAGCTCATCCGGAACGCTGTCCGGCACGGGCACCGCCCATTGACTCGGGCAGTCAATCCATCTTTGCCAGGTGCCTTCCCCCCGCAGAGGCAACACCCGCCGGCCAATCCACGCAGGGGAATCCGCCTGCTCGACGACGCCAACGCCTTCATACCCGGCTATACGCGGGGGGACAACCCTATGGCGGTAAGCCCCGGTAATCGGAATCAGATCTGAGGGATTGAGAGGGGCATAGCGCATGCGCACCCGTAGCGTGCCGGGGATAACCGGCGCGAGCGGCGCTTGTTCGAGGGTTAAGACCTGTTCTGGTTCACCAAACTGCCGGAACCAGAGGGCTGAGTTTTCCATACTAAATGCCTGTCACTGCCATATTGCAGGCACTATATCACGTCAAACTCAGCATAAACGCGGCAAAAAAAGTGACACCGTCACTCACTGTCTTATAAATTGCGGTAGTAGAACGTCGTGGAACATGGGCTGCCGTCCGGCATCAGCGCATAATGCGGCAAATCCCCTACGCGCTGCCAGCCCATGCCCTGGTAAAATATCTCCGCATCGCTACCGGTGGCGGTATCAAGTACCAGCACCGACTTTCCCTGCGTGGTGGCGACGGCTTCGAGGTAGGCCATCAGGCGCTGGGCAATACCTTTGCGCCTCGCCTGACGATGCACCAACAGCTTGGCCACATCGGCCCGGTGCGGCTGGTTTTCCGGCTGGCTGGTAATCAGTTGCACGGTGCCGACAATGTGCCCCTGGCCATCTTCCGCCACAATCACCGTGCGTTCGCCCCGCGCCACGCTTTGCCCAACCTCGCCCCAGAATGCCGCCGCTTTTTCCGGGGCTAACGGATGCAAAAAGCTGACCGAAGCCCCGCCTGCTACACAGTCAATCAGCACATCAGTTAATGCTGCGGTGGCGGCCGCAAATTCACAGGCCTTCAGGGAACGAATACGATACTCGGGCACAGCGACTCCTGAATATTAGTTAAGTACATGTCGGAATATTACCGGGCATAAGAATAGACCAGCTTAATGCGTAGCACCGGAATCAGCTATTCAGGAAAGATATGGATAAGCTGCCCGCGGTAACCTCTTTCTTTACAGGAAGAGAGAATGCCCCGCGGCGCAGCGAATGAAAAAGCATGCGGGTGGCACATGTTAAGCCAGAGGGTTAGCAGAGCCTCATCATAAGGAATTATGATTGCGCAGGTTTATAGCTTCTCATACCCTTTTCCTGGCCGCTCCGCCCCTGAAGATTTCGCCTGATACATGGCCCGCCCGGCTTCGGTGATGACATCCTCAAGGCAGAGATGCCGGTGAGGATCGAACTCCACGCTTCCCCAGCGGAAAGACAGCATCCAGGGGTTTTCTGCTCGCTGGTTAAAGTCGGTAACTTTGCCTTGCAGGTGCTGCATGGCGATAAATGCCCCTTCATCATTCGTCGCGTTAAAAAGCAGGACAAATTCATCTCCGCCCTGCCTGGCGACCAGATCCGTTTCACGGAAAGAGGAGCGCATAAGTTCTGAGAAAGCGACCAGCGCTCGATTACCCTGCTGATGGCCGAAACTGTCGTTAATCTGCCCCACCTCATTAAGGTGGATAAACACCATCGAAAGCGGCTCCGCACGGCGGTTAGCGCTACTCATGGCATACTGCCCCAGAAACATAAGGCCCTGACGGTTCAGCAGGCCCGTCAGCTCGTCGGTCATTGTGGTATCGAGCATCTCATCCCCCGGCGCAGACTAATAACATGGTCTGCTTAGAGTTTAGATGATCATTAATCAGGCGGCATAAATGCGGTTTTTGCCGGCGCGTTTAGCGTTATAAAGCGCATCATCCGCCGCTTTTAGCCACTCGGCAGCATCCGGCATCTGTTTTGTTGCGCAGGCAATGCCGATACTCAGGGTGCAGAAAGCATTCTTTTCAGGCAGGACCCGAACATTAATAGACTCCAGCAGGATCCGCTGGGCAATCCCTTCAGCTTCTTCCAGCGAGGTGTTTGGCATCAGGACCACAAACTCGTCCCCGCCAAGGCGAGCCGGCGTGTCGCTGGGGCGCGTCACCACCCGCAGCACGTCGGATACCGCCATCAGAATAGCGTCCCCGACTTTATGCCCGAAACGGTCGTTCACCTCTTTGAAATTGTCGATGTCGATAAACATCAGCGCCGAGCTGCCACAGGCAATGTGCAATCGCGCCAGCTCATTGCTGATTTTACGCTCCAGCAGGCGCCGGTTGGCGATCCCCAGCAGAGGATCCATCATGGCAATGTTTTCCAGCTCGCGGCTCTTTGCCCGCAGTTTCAGCGCGATAGACGCCGTCAGCATACTGAGCGTGATGGTGTACACCGCAATCAATGGCAGCGTGGCGTACATTGTCCGGGCAGAAACAGCCGGGCTAAACGGCATCCCGTGGCTTATCCAGGTCAGCCCAAATGCAAGCCCCATAGCCAGCATCGCCCGTTTCATCAGCGGTTTTCCTCCGGCGGCCAGCCGATCGGAAACCAGAATAGTGACAATCACCACCGACGGCAGCGCGCTGAGCGATATCATGGCAATCCAGAAGCCTCCCGCCGCCGCGTCGATCACAAGGTTCTGTTTTTCACTGTTGACGGGAGATGAGGCAAAGCGCGCTTTCAGCAGCGCAACGTGCGGCCAGACAAAAGCGTTCACGACCAGCAGCGCCACCACCGGCACAGAGGAGTGCTGCTCATGTAGCACCGAAAAAATGGGCAAAAAACATAACAGCGTGCCCAACATGCGCATGATATACATGCGATTAATAAAGCGAGAGCCGTGCGTTCTGGCTTTTTTTTGAGGATCAGATGTACTCATAAATATCTCAGGCAGACGAACCAGCAACGACAAACTGCACGGGCATATTACGCGATAATAAAGGATCCAAAGTGCAGATGGCTATTGTGAATCGCCGATCTGCGGCGCAGTAAACGCCTCAGGCGCCACGCCATTCGTGCTGGTCTTATTGCGCCCCTGCCGTTTCGACAAATACAAATACTTATCCGCTTCGGGAATAAGCTGATTAAAGGTCGCCTCCAGCGTGCTATTGCCCAGCGCCGCCTCGGCCAGACCAATACTGACGGTGATAAACAGCGACTGCCCCTCGTAGTAAAAACTGCTGGCCTCAATTGTTTTACGGATTTGCTCGGCTATTTCAAAACCCTCTCTGGGAGAGCGGGTGCGGCAAACCACCACAAACTCTTCGCCGCCAATACGCGCCACCATTCCCCGGTCACCCACGGTGTCCAGCACCCTGGCGGCAAAAGATGCCAGCACAGTATCCCCACATTCGTGGCCCCAGCTGTCATTTATCCGTTTAAAAAAATCGATATCCAGCAGCATCACGCAGAGCAGCGGCTCACCGTGACCTGGCTGATGTCGTCCGCTGCGCTTGAGCGCTTCAAACAGCCCTGAGCGGGAGAAAACGCCCGTCAGGTAATCATAGTCCGCACGCAGCGACGTCTGCTTAATCAACTGATTAATGGCATCCACGCTGATGGAAACAATCAGCGGGCAAATAGCGATGGTGGCAATCCCCAGCCGCGCGGAGAACATCTGATCGACCAGCAGCAGCGGCTGTTCGGAGTGGAGATTGATCGCCGCATGGGCCACCAGCACAATTTCCACCCCGCCGGTTATCAGCGTTAATAGCGCGGTAACCGGGAGGGGGTAGCGAATGGCACACCAGATAAGCGCGGGGAGCGGAAACGCCAGGCTGCCCGCCCCGCCGATAATCATCGCCGTGCAGACGGCAATCACTACGGAAAAAAACGGATACATGTCTGACGGCACGATACCGGTTAATTTACGCCAGGAAGGCCAGCTTGCGGTCAGTAAACAGGGCAGCATCAGCACGCCGGTTGAAAACTGCTCGCTCACCCAGTCGGCATAGAGCGGCATAAACTTTTCATGATAATCGCCGCTAATACCCAGCGACCCGACGGCGCCGAATAATGAAGATAATATGGCGGCAATCAGCGAAAAGTTGAAAATATTAAACGCATTTAGCGCCCAGTTACTCTCATCCATATTGCGCGAATAACGCAGCAATAAACAGGCAGCGGTGACAATAAAGACCATGTTCGAGAAATTTATGATCGTCGACTGCCAGCCCCACTGGGTGGTAAAGGCGTCATAAATCAGCATTGCCGCGTAGCAAATAAAATAATAAACGGCTTTATTCAGCCACGGATTACGAACAAAAATGGCGGCCAGCACCGCATTCAGCGGCCAAAATAGAGAAAGATCGTTAACCAGGCGCAGTGAAGCGCCAAAGAAGTAAAAAAGCGTGGTAAGCACAAAAACACTGACTGCGTTTAACAGCATTTTTTCGGGGGAAAAGAATAAAAACTTAGGTCGATTAACCATGCTATCCTGGTTCATATCTATTCATCACCGCTGAAAATAAATAGCGCCATCAGGTGATTGCGAAAATAAGCATTAGCTTAGCATGTTTGCCCTGGTAGCAACCCAGGGCATTGAGAGAAAGAAGAAAATTCACTCAACTCGCCAGCACTCCGCATGAACTATCAGCCATAAGCTAAATTTCCGCCAGCTTGTACGCCCCCTTTTGTTAGCGGCAGGCTTTGTGGCTAAAAATTCATACTTATCACCGGGGAATAATTAGCAGCCTCAGGTTTAACCGATGTTTAACGTGGCTGCCTTATAGTCCATGGACGTAAGATTTCCCGGAGCTGAAATGCGTAAAACACCCTGGGCGGAACGACTTATCATTACCGCCATAATGCTGGCCGTGCTGGCCACCGTTAGCCTGGTTGGCGTGCTATGGCTGCGCATACCGGGATTATTACTGCTGTAATCCCACAGCGGTTAAAAAATAGAGCGCCCGATGCGCTGAGAAAGAATTTCCAGCGCTGCCGTCCCGGCCAGTGAGTTACCGGAAGCATCCAGCTCCGGGCACCACACGGCAATAGACATCTCATTCGGTACGTTGGCGATAATTCCGCCGCCCACCCCAGACTTCCCTGGCAAACCAACGCGATAGGCAAATTCCCCGGCACCGTCATACATGCCGCTGGTGATCATCAGCGCATTAATCTGCCGCGCGTGCTGGGCGGAGATCACCGGCTCATCAATGTGCAGAGCCCGTCCCTGCCTGGCGAGAAATAAAAACGTTTTGGCCAACTCCAGGCAACTCATTTCCAGCGCACAATAATGGAAATAGGTTTGCAGCACGGGAATGACATCATTCTCAAAATTACCAAATGACTTCATCAGCCAGGCAATCGCGGCATTACGTGCCGAATGCTCAAATTCAGACCGCGCCACGCGCGTGTTATAGACTAAATCATCGGCACCGGAGAGCGCACGCACGACTTCCAGCATACGCTGTTTGGGCGCGCTGAGGCGGGTTTGCAGCATGTCACACACCACCAGCGCACCGGCATTAATAAACGGATTGCGGGGTTTGCCCTGTTCAAGCTCAAGCTGCAAAAGAGAGTTAAACGGCTGGCCGGATGGCTCTTTGCCGACGCGCTGCCAGATTTCATCTTCATCATAGCGGCCCATCGCCAGCGTCAGGCTCAGCACTTTAGAGATCGACTGAATAGAAAAACGCTCTGCCGCATCCCCGGCGCTGAAAAATTCACCGTCAACGGTACAAATAGCGATCCCGAGTTTATTGCCGGAAACCTCTTCCAGGGCCGGGATATAGTCCGCGACCTTCCCCTTACCCAGCAAAGGACGAACCTGGTCGAGGATCTCTTCCAGTAACTCATTGTTTAATTGAACCGGCACCGTGCGCTCCTGAGGGATATGTTAAGCGGCGAAAGTATATCAGAGCCACGGGCCGATAATAAAACGAACTCAAGCCGTCATTTGAAAGCGAGCTACTGCTTTTTCAAGACGTTGAGACTCATCCAGTAAACGTTTAGAGGTGGTGGCCGACGCTTTAATCAGCAGCCCAGTCTGGCTCACCGCCTGGTTAAGCGTGGTGATCCGTGTGGTAACGTGATGCACGCTAGCGCCCTGGTCCACGGAGGCACTGGAAATTTCATTCAACAGCCCGCTTAAACGGGTCACCAGGGCAATCACCTTTTTCAACTGCGCCTCCAGCTCTGACACCGCTTCGCTGCCCTGCTCAATGCCCTGCAGAGAGTTGTTGATCAACGACTGAATGTTTCTGGTTGACTGGCTGCTCTGTTTCGCCAGCAGACCAACTTCACGAGCCACCACGGCAAATCCTCTTCCCTGATTACCCGCATGAGCGGCTTCAATGGCGGCGTTCAGGGCCAGGATATTGGTCTGGAAGGCAACGTTATCAATCATCGCCACGATGCCGCGCATCTCTGAGGAACGGGTCACAATATCCTGCATCGACATATTCACCGTGTGCATCATCTGATCCCCCCCGGCCACCATTTCACGGGCTTCGTCCGCGCGCTGGTTCGCCTGGATAGCATACTGGCTGTTTTCCTGAACGCGGGACTCCAGCTCGGTGATATGCAGGGTAACTTTCTCCAGCTCCTGCTCCTGCCGGGAGGAGTGGTTAGACAGCTCGGTATTCCCTTCAGCAAGCTGGCCAATGTTGCTTAGCAAAATGGCGGAAGACTCCCGCACCTCAAGCACAAGCTGCTGGATACCCTGCTGCATCTCCAGCACGCTGCCGTGAAGCTGTTTCACTTCGCGGTTAACCAGTTTTCGTTCAGCGGGTAGCCGGGACAGATCGCCGGCGGCCAGAATGTGCAAATGCTCGATAAGACTACGCAGAGGACGAATCACCCAGCGGGCCACTCCCAGCCAGACTGCAATCGCCACCCCCAGCAAAATACCCAGCGCGATAATAAACAACGTTTGGGCCTGACTCAGGCTATGCAGCAGAGTGTGGCTGGCCTGAACGGTTTGTTTCTCGCCTTCGGCCTGATATCGCGCGTACTGCTCGTTGAAATCGGACTGAAATGCCTGGATCGGCACTTCAAAGAAAGCATCGATGGACGCCTTTTTTTGCATCCCTTCCAGCTGTTCTTTTAATCCCCCAAAGAACAACTGATAACTGTTAGCCAGACTCTCACTGCCCGCCGGGTGAAGCTGCTGCCAGGCGGCAAAGTTCTGCCGGGAAACCTTCAGCGAAGCGTCGGCTTCATCCACCAGGCTGTTCCAGCTGCCGACCGAGCCGGTTTCTTTGTCCTGCATAAAATATACGCCCGCCCGGTTCAGCAGGTCGCTGGTCATCAGCAGCGAGGTTCTCGCCTTCTCCATAACAACCTGCTGCTGGTGAAGCTGGCTATTTTCAAGCACGCTCTGACGGGTTTCATGCAGAATGTTGGAGAGGGACACGGTGGAGAGAATTTGCAGCACGGAAAAGAGTGCGATCACGCCAACCACCCCGCTCAGTAGCCCGAACTCGCGGGGGCGACGGGCAAAAAGTCTGAAGGGATTTAAACGGCGAAAAATTTGACTTATGTTCATGATTTTCTTCAGTAACACAACGATGCCGCGAGTGTACTGAGCGAAAATGACAGAATTATTTCACTCTCATGACAAACAAGGCCACCTTCACGGTGGCCTTACTTTTTACTAATAGCCTAGGCATAAACCAGCATAACGTCCGTACTTAGCGGGGGAAAAGAAGCATTATCCCTCCCCGACAGGCCGGCATCAGGCGGGCTAAACTAGCGTCGGTCCTTCCATACGGTCTGAATATTACAGAACTCGTGCAGCCCGAAGTGGGAAAGTTCGCGGCCAAACCCGCTCTTTTTCACCCCGCCAAACGCCACTCGAGGGTCGCTGGCGCTATAACCGTTGATAAACACGCCGCCGCATTCGAGGCGGGACGCCATCTCCAGCGCAAGCTGTTCATTGGCGGTATAAACCGTCGCAGATAGCCCATAATCGCTGTCGTTTGCCAGCTCAAGGGCATGATTGCTGTCGCGAGCGACGGTAATCGCGGCCACCGGGCCGAACAGCTCCTGGCGGAACGCGGCCATATCTGGCGTCACATTGGTGAGCACGGTCGGCGCGTAGTAGTTGCCCTCGCCGGGCAGCTTATCCCCGCCAGTCAGCAGTTTTGCGCCCTGTTTAAGTGACATTGTCACTTGCTCATGCAGCTCATCACGCAGATCGTAGCGCGCCATCGGCCCGAGGCGGTTAGCTTCTTCCACCGGGGAACCAACCTCGTAGCTTTTCAGCTCGGCAATAAAGCGGTCGGTAAAGGCTGCGGCGATCCCGGCTTCCACGATGAAGCGTTTCGCGGCGGCACAAACCTGCCCGGTGTTCTGGAAGCGCCCGGCCACCGCGGCCTTCACGGCTTCATCGAGGTCGGCATCATTAAGCACGATGAACGGATCCGAGCCGCCCAGTTCCAGCACGCATTTTTTCAACGCTGCCCCGGCCTGAGCCCCAATCGCCGCCCCGGCTCTGCCGCTGCCGGTCACGGTTACGGCGGCCACGCGGGAGTCGTTAATCGCCTGACTAACCCCTTCCGGCGTGACGTTCAGCAGCTCGAACAATGCGGGCAGGAAGCCCGCGTCAACAAACATCTGGCGAATAAGTTCGGCGCAGCCCATCACGTTCGGCGCATGTTTCAGAATATAGCTGTTGCCGGCCAGCAGAATCGGCACCGCCCCGCGCAGCACCTGCCAAAGCGGGAAGTTCCAGGGCATTACCGCCAGAATCGGCCCCAGCGGGCGGTATTCAATAACGGCTTTGTTGTTTTCAACCTGAGTAGCTTCCGGACCTAACATGGCCGGGCCGTGCTCGGCATACCAGTCGCAGAGGTTCGCGGATTTCGCCACTTCAGCACGCGCCTGCAAAATGGGTTTGCCCATTTCAGCGGTAATCATTTGCGCCATCGCTTCGCCGTGCTTGCGCACCGCCGCCCCTAAATCACGGAGCTTTTGTGCACGTTCGCTGAGCGGGGTAACGCGCCAGGCGTGAAACGCCTGCTGGTTACGGGCCAGCGCGGCATCAATCTGGGCTGCGCTCTCGAAAGGATAAACCGCAATGCGCTCACCGGTAGCGGGATTGCGTGAAATGGCGTGGGTTTGCCCGGTTACTGATTGCATGGTGGTGCCTCGACAGGTGAATGAGATGTTAACAGTAGCCTTGAGGCACAAAGTTTAAAAATGAATAATACTAAGCAAACCCTTCACGATTTGAGAAAGCTATGGATCTCACTCAGCTGGAAATGTTCAACGCCGTTGCGGAAACTGGCAGCATCAGCGCCGCCGCGCAGCAGGTACACCGCGTCCCGTCCAATCTCACGACCCGAATCAAGCAGCTGGAGGCTGACTTAGGCGTGGCGCTGTTCATTCGTGAGAACCAGCGGCTGAAGCTCTCCCCGTCCGGCCACAGCTTCCTGGCCTACAGTAAACGCATCCTGGCGCTGGTAGATGAGGCGCGCATGGTGGTGTCCGGGGATGAACCTCAGGGGCCGCTGGCGCTGGGATCGCTGGAAAGTACGGCGGCGGTGCGCATTCCCGGCCTGCTGGCGAACTTTAACCAGCGTTATCCCAAAATCCACCTTTCCCTTACCACCGGGCCTTCCGGTGACCAGATTGACGGCGTGCTCGAAGGCCGCCTCGCCGCTGCCTTTGTTGACGGGCCGGTGCTGCATCCTTCTCTGGAAGGCGTGGCGGTGTACCGTGAAGAGATGACCATTGTCGCGCCTGCCGACCATGCCCCCATTCACAGCGGGTCGGACGTTAACGGCGCGAGTATTTACGCTTTCCGGGCAAACTGCTCCTACCGCCGCCATTTTGAAAGCTGGTTCCACGACAGCCGGGCGATGCCGGGTAAAATCCATGAAATGGAGTCGTATCACGGGATGCTCGCCTGCGTGATTGCGGGCGCTGGCCTGGCGCTGATGCCGCGCAGTATGCTGGAGAGTATGCCGGGCAGCCATCAGATAAGCACCTGGCCGCTGCCGGACGATAAACGCTATCTGGACACCTGGCTGCTGTGGCGCAGAGACGCTAAAACCCGCCAGCTTGACGCTTTTATCTCCCTGCTGGAAGCGCCTTAATTAAGCCTTAAGATCGCCATACTTATAAGCGGCGGTGACCCCGCCGTCGATCAGGATATCGCTCCCGCTGATATACGCGCCGTTTGGGCCAAAGAGAAACTCAGCCAGCGCGCCAATTTCATCTGGCGTACCGCCTCTTCCTGCCGGAGATTTTGCCAGCATGTTTCGGTAGAACTCCCCACGCTCGGCGCTGTGCAGTTCGTCATAGGCCAAAGGCGTGTAAACAATCCCGGCGCTGATGCAGTTGATTCTCGCCCCTCGCCGCCCCCACTTAACCGCCTCGGCCATCACCCGCAGCGCATTGCCTCGCTTTGAAAGCTGATAGGCATACAGGCTGTCATCAATGGCTTTGACTCGCGGTAGCTCCAGCAATTGTTCCGGCGGCAGCGTGGCCAGCTCGTCGGCCTCGGCCTGCGTGAGCGCATCCACATCCAGCCGATGGCTGGACTGTGAGCCAATCACTACCCCGGAGCCGCCTGCGCCGATAACCTGGCCGAACGTCTGAAACACTACCGCCGTACCGAAGAGATCGACGCGGAGAATATCCTGCGCGGCAGCCTGGGAAGGCGAAAGCCCGGCGGTATGTATCACGCCCTTCACTTCGCCCAGGTCACAAGCCAGACCCACTAATTTTTGAATAGATTCACGGGAACGAACGTCGACACCGGCGGTACTCACCCGAAAGCCTGCCTGCTGCAATGTTTGTTGCGCGGCCTCGCTATTTTCCGGCGTGATATCGGCCAGCAGAATATGTTTGCCAATGCCTACGCGGCGGGCAATCGCCTGGGCAATCGACCCACTGCCGATAACAACTATAACTTCATGGGATACGGGCATCTTTTTCTCCTGGAGAATGGAATGCAATCAGGCTAGCACGGACGGATTACTCAATAATCGCTTCCAACGTGCTAGCCTTTATGAGCTGCATTCATTAATCCCGGCGAATTTTGCCCGGAAAGTTAGCGCAACAGCACTTTGCCCACCAGATAGGTCACGGCCTTGCCGCCAATCAACACCCGGTCACCTTTGTACTGGCAGCGCAGATCGCCGCCGCGATACGAGACCTGTCGCGCCAGCAGGTGCGTTTTATTCAGCTTATCCGCCCAGTAAGGGATCAGCATGCTGTGAGTGGAGCCGGTGACGGGATCTTCCGGCACCGCTTCGCCCGGGCAGAAGAAGCGGCTGACAAAATCATATTCGCCTTCACCCGCTGCGGTAATGCAGACCATTTTTTCCAGCGGGATCATGGCGTTGATATCGGGCTGTATCGCCTCAACCTGTGCCTGGCTTTCCAGTACCACGATATAATCACGCCCTACGCGCATCTCTTTGCACTCGCTGATGCCAAGCGTCGCCAGGAGTTCCGGCAGCGGCGCAATCGGCTGAGTTTCCCAGGCCGGGAAATCCAGCGTCAGCCACTCGCCGCTACGCGTTACCGTCAGCGGGCCGACAAAACGCGTGCTGAAATGGATTACCGCCTCCGGGTGATCCAGATGCTCGAAAATAACGTGGGAAGCCGCCAGCGTAGCGTGTCCGCAAAGGTTGATCTCCCCCTGGGTCGTGAACCAGCGCAGCTCAAAGCCCTCATCCGTGGTAACGAAAAAAGCCGTTTCCGACTGATTATGCTGCTGTGACATTTTCAGCAGCACTTCGTCAGGCAACCATTCGCTGAGCGGGCAAACCGCCGCAGCGTTGCCGCCAAACGTTGTGTCTGCAAAGGCGTCTACCATATAAAAGTCAATTGCTTGCATTGGCGTTACTCCTGTTTTTCATTGTTATTTTCTTCGCCTCTACCATGACATATTCGCCCACCCGGTGCTGCTTTTTTTCCACCATATACAGGCGCTGGCTGCAAATGAGACATAAATCACAAAATGGGTTGTGTCGCCGATCTGATGGTTTTATGATCGAGCCATTCCTACCCCTTATTTACCTGCTATTCCCTTATGACAATCGCTACCGTTTCTCGCAAAACGGCGTGGCTGCGGGTCGTCACTCTCGCCGTTGCCGCGTTTATCTTTAACACTACCGAATTTGTGCCCGTCGGTCTGCTGTCCGACATCGCGCAAAGTTTTGGCATGGAAACCGCGCAGGTCGGGATCATGCTCACTATCTATGCCTGGGTGGTGGCCCTGATGTCGCTGCCCTTTATGCTGATGACAAGCCAGGTTGAGCGCCGCCGCCTGCTGATTAGCATTTTCCTGCTGTTTATCGCCAGCCATGTGCTGTCGTTCCTCGCCTGGAACTTCACCGTGCTGGTGATAAGCCGCATCGGGATTGCTTTCGCCCATGCCATTTTTTGGTCTATTACCGCCTCACTGGCCATTCGCATGGCCCCGGCGGGCAAAAAAGCGCAGGCGCTGAGCTTGCTCGCTACCGGCACGGCGCTGGCGATGGTGCTGGGCTTACCCATCGGCCGCATCGTCGGGCAGTATTTCGGCTGGCGAACGACCTTCTTCGTCATTGGCGTGGTGGCAGCGATAACGCTGTTCTGCCTGATAAAACTGCTGCCTAAACTGCCCAGCGAACATTCTGGCTCGCTATCCAGCGTCCCTAAACTGTTCCGCCGTCCGGCGCTGGTCAATATTTATGCTTTAATCGCGATAGTGGTGACCGCGCACTACACCGCCTACAGTTACATCGAACCTTTCGTCCAGCAGATTGCCGGGCTTAGCGCTAATTTCGCCACCCTGCTTTTACTGCTGTTTGGCGGCGCGGGCATTATCGGCAGCGTGCTGTTTGGCAAATGGGGAAATAAACATGCTTCGGGACTGGTTTCCGGCGCGATTGCGCTGATGGCAGCTTGCCTTGTGCTCCTGCTCCCTGCCGCGCAAGGCGAACTCACCCTTGCCGGGCTCAGCCTGTTCTGGGGCATTTCGATCATGATAGTTGCCCTGGGTATGCAGGTGAAAGTGCTGGCCCTGGCACCGGACGCTACCGACGTGGCGATGTCGCTATTCTCCGGGATCTTTAATATAGGCATCGGCGCAGGTGCGCTGCTGGGTAACCAGGTCAGCCTGCATATTTCCATGTCAGATATCGGCTTTATCGGCGCTATTCCGGCGATTATCGCGCTGGTCTGGTCGATTCTGGTGTTCCGCCGCTGGCCGGTGGCGCTGGAAGAACACCCCCAAGCCACGCATTAACAAAAATGCCCTCATTGCGAGGGCATTTTTCTTTAAATCACGCTCAAATCAGGCGGGATAAGTCTTAATAATTTCCAGCACGCCGTTAATAATAAACTGCACGCCCATACACACCAGCAGGAACCCCATCAGGCGGGAAATTGCCTCAATGCCGCTTTTACCGACAATACGCATAATCGCGCCGGAGCTGCGCAAGCTGGCCCAAAGAATCAGGCCCACGGCGAGGAAAATCAGCGGCGGCGCAACGGTAATGACCCAGCTCGGGAAGTCGGAGCCAGCCCGCACCGTAGAAGCGGAGCTGATGATCATCGCAATGGTGCCCGGCCCAGCCGTACTCGGCATCGCCAGCGGCACAAAAGCAATATTGGCTTCCGGCTCTTCGCTTAACTCTTCCGACTTGGTTCTTGCCTCCGGGGACTCATGCGCTTTCTGCTGCGGGAACAGCATACGGAAGCCGATAAAGGCGACAATCAGTCCGCCGGCGATACGCAGTCCGGGAATAGAAATCCCGAAGGTGTTCATCACCACCTGCCCGGCGTAGTACGCCACCATCATAATGACAAACACATTCACCGAAGCCATCAGCGCAGTGCGGTTGCGCTGCCGGCTATTCATGTCCCCGGAGAGCCCAAGGAACAGCGCCACGGTGGTAAGCGGGTTCGCCAGCGGCAGCAGAACCACAAGGCCAAGGCCGATGGCCCTGAGTAAATCCATCATATTTTTATCCTTTTTTGTCCTTTATCGAGCGGCTATAGCGCAGGTTTGACTATAGCAGCCCGCAGTTTACTGACCGCAGTTGAAGCGTTTTAGCTTTTCGTGGCATCGGCTGAATCATCACGTTGACTTATACTTGCCTCGGCAATAGTATCTGCCGTGACTAATCTACTTGCCTGGGCAAACATAGTGAAAAGCACCTGTGATCTGTTTAACGAAATGATCCCCCTCGGGCGATTGATCCACATGGTGAATCAGCATAAGGATCGCCTGTTAAACGATTCTCTCTCCCCGCTGGATATCACCGCGACCCAGTTTAAGGTGCTGTGCTCCATTCACTATGAAGTGTGTATTACCCCAGTCGAGCTGAAAAAAGTGCTTTCCGTTGACCTCGGCGCGTTAACCCGAATGCTGGACCGCCTGCTGTGCAAAGGCTGGGTCGAGCGTTTGCCGAACCCCAACGATAAGCGCGGCGTTCTGATCAGGCTGACGCCGGAAGGCGTGGCGCTGTGTGAAGAGTGCCGAAACCTGGTGGGGCTTAGCCTCCATAAAGAACTTACTAAAAACCTGACGGACGACGAAGTCGACACGCTTTATCGCCTGTTGAAAAAGGTATTGCCGTAAACCTGCAAAGAGGTGAAACGATGTCCAGACGCAACAATGATGCGGTCACGATTCAAAGCATTTTGGGGTGGATTGAAGAGAACCTGGAAACCCCGCTCTCGCTGGAGAAGGTTTCTCAGCGTTCTGGCTACTCCAAGTGGCATCTGCAGCGGATGTTTAAAAAAGAAACCGGCCACTCGCTGGGCCAGTACATCCGCAACCGTAAGCTGACCGAAATCGCGCTGAAGCTCAAAGAGAGCAACGAGCCGATCCTTTATCTGGCCGAGCGCTACGGCTTTGAATCGCAGCAAACGTTAACCCGCACCTTTAAGAACTACTTTTCGGTGCCGCCGCACAAGTACCGCGTAACCCGTCTTGCCGGCGAAGGCAAGTATCTGCATCCCTACAACCAGTATTGCAGTTTGTGTAACTAATGCATCACCGTCTGTTTTACAGACGTAACCGAGGAAATATGAAAGTCATCTCCGCAGCCGCGCTCATTCTGGCGCTGGCATCAACCAACGCTCTTGCGGAGCAATCCGGCAGCTTCAACGCCACCCAGGCCAACTACGGCAACATGATCACCTGTTCTGGCGGTCAATTGTCTAAAGGCCCGCAGCAAACCGCGGCTGAACGTTCAGAAGAACTGGGCTCCCCGTACTACCACGGTCACGCGCGTTCGTAAGATAAAGGCTGACCCGCCCGATGCTGGGCGGGTGCCGCACTTCTCAGGATGGCAATCTTTTCACTGAACGACCAAACCGCAGGCCAAAGACGTTAATATACAGCCCGCCCATAATTAACACTGCCCCCAGCAACTGCATTACCGTCAGCTTTTCGCCCAGCAGCAACGCCGCGCTAGCCATACCCACGACCGGCACCAGCAGCGACAGCGGCGCCACGCGCCAGGTTTCGTACCGCCCTAACAGGGTGCCCCAGATACCGTAGCCCACAATGGTGGAGATAAACGCCAGATAGATCAGCGAAAGCACCGTTGTGATATCAATATTGACCAGGCTTTGCAGCATCGTTGCCGGGCCATCCAGCAGCCAGCTTGCGGCAAAGAACGGCAGCACCGGGATCAGCGCGCTCCAGACAATCAGCGACATGATCGCCGGACGCTGCTCATGCTGCATGATAATCTTGTTGAAGATATTACCGAACGCCCAGCTCATGCCTGCCGCAAGCGTTAGCATAAAGCCCAGCAGCGCCACCTGTTGCCCTTCGAAACTGCCCTCAATCAGCACCAGTACGCCGAAAACCGCCAGGGTAATGCCGGCCAGTTGCTTAGCCTGCAGACGCTCGCCAAAGAAAAATGTCCCCAGAATGATGGTGAAAAACGCCTGAGACTGCAGCACCAGTGAAGCCAGCCCGGCGGGCATGCCGAACTTTATCGCGGTAAACAGGAAGGCAAACTGCCCGAAGCTGATGGTCAGCGCGTAGGCTGCCAGCAGGCGGAACGGAAGCTTTGGCCGGGCCACAAACAGCAGCGCGGGAAACGCCACCAGCAAAAAACGCAGACCCGCCAGCATCAGCGGCGGCATATTGTGCAGCCCCAGCTTGATCACCACAAAATTCACGCCCCAAATCACCACCACCAGCAACGCCAGCAGTCCATCTTTACGCGTCATTATCCAGCCCCTGTATTTATTATCGATTTGTAAAAAAATAAACCTTATCTCCTTCAGCAAACAGATACAGATCTCACTTTTTGTCAGGAGTACAGATGTGGTGTATCGTGCTTTCGCCAGATCTGGTTGCTATACCAGGCTGATTTTTCGTGATAAATCTTTCGCTCTCTTACCACACCATAACTAAAACAGGCCGCCATGACCGCCCTCAGAAATCTGTTTGCAGGCAAACAACTTGCAACAACTGTGTTACTTATTTCTTCGCTGCTGTTGACTATCGGGCGGGGTCTGACGCTGCCGTTTATGACCATCTATCTTTCGCGTGAATACCATATGGCGCTGAAGGATATCGGCCTGGCGATTACCATCGCGCTGGTGGCCGGGGTGGTATTCAGCCTGTGGTTTGGCATCCTTGCAGACAAATTCGATAAGAAAAAGGCGATGCTGCTGGCTATCGTCATTTTCCTCGGCGGCTTTGCGGTCATTCCGCTGGTGCACAATGCCGGGCTGGTGGTGTTGTTCTACTCCATCATCAACTGCTCTTATACGGTGTTTTCCGTGGTGGTGAAGGCGTGGTTTTCCGACACGCTGGACGTCAGCCTGCGGCCAAAAATCTTTTCGCTCAACTACACCTTCGTCAACATCGGCTGGACGGTTGGCCCGCCGCTCGGCACTTTCGTGGTGATGTACAGCACCAATCTGCCGTTCTGGCTCTCCGCCCTGACCGCCCTGCTGCCGATTCTGATGATTGGCCGCTATGTCAAAAGTCAGCCCGTCGCCGCCATGATGCCCGGCAGTCTGGAAGACAAAGTTCTGCCTTCGCCGCGCATTATGCTGCGCGACAAACAGTTGATGTGGTTCACTACCTCGGCGTTTTTAGGCTCAATGGTTTACGGCGCTTTCGCCGGCTGCCTGTCGCAATACGCGATTGTTATCGGCGATACCGGGCTGGCGGAAAAAGTGGTCAGCGTCGTACTTTCGGTCAACGCTATTGTTGTCGTCGCTTTCCAGTACTTCCTGGGGAAAAATATTCGCCCGGATAACATCAAAAAGATGATGTTCTACGGCACGCTGTTTTTCATCTGCGGCCTCGGTGGCTTTATGATTTCAGGGACTAACCTGTGGCTGTGGGGGCTGTCTTCACTGGTGTTTACCGTCGGCGAGCTTATCTACGCGCCGGGGGAATACATGCTTATCGACAACATTGCGCCGTCGGGCCTGAAATCAAGCTATTTTGCCGCCCAGCAGCTCGGCTGGCTTGGCGGGGCCTGTAACCCGCTGGTCACCGGTCTGTTATTGAGCTGGCTGCCGCCTTACATGCTGTTCGTGGTGCTGATGGGCACGATTTTACTGGCTTACTACGCCATCGTGATTGGCATGAATACGCCGCCCCGCCAGCCCATAACGGCCTGACGAGGCGTGCGTTATTACACGGCTTTTTCGTATTTGATAAAGCCGGACTTCTGCGCCACTTTGTCATACAGCGTCTGCGCCGTGGCGTTAGTTTCATGGGTATGCCAGTACAGGCGCGAACTGTGGTTCGCCCCGGCGTGCTGGCGAACCGCTTCAATCAGCGCCCGGCCAACGCCTTTGCCCCTCGCTTGTGGAGCCGCAAACAAGTCTTCCAGGTAGCAATAGTTCGTCGCAGACCAGGTACTGCGGTGATAGAGGAAGTGAGTAAAACCGAGCATGGTGCCCTTTTCATCAAAGGCCCCAAAGCCCCACATTGGCTCACGCTCATCCAGCATGCGCTCCCAGGTCAAATTAGTGACACTGTCACTTATCTGGGCGTCGTAAAAGTTCAGATAGCCCTGCCAGAGCGCCTGCCACTGCGCCCGGTCGCCTGCCGTTAACAGGCGCACTTCCACCTGCGGACCAGGTTCGCTTTTCTGGCGGCTAAGTTCGTCGCGAATAGCCGCCAGCCCTGTACGCTGCACGCCGTTATCCATATTGTCAGCAGCAAGCCAGCGCTCAAAGGCGGTTTTCACCAGCGGCCATTCGCCATCGGTGATGGAGAACCACGCCGTATCACGGGTGCGCCCTTTGTAGATCCCCATCTGGCGAAACACGCCTTCGAAGCGGAAGCCAAACCGCAGCGCCGCGCGGCGGGAGGGGCCATTCAGGCTGTCACACTTCCACTCGTAGCGACGGTAGCCCAGCGTTTCAAACGCATACTTCATCAGCAAAAAATGGGCTTCCGTGGCCAGGGCGGTGCGCTGCAGCAGCGGCGAAAACACCACAAAGCCAACTTCAATACTGCCGTTCGCCGGGTCAATACGCATCAGCGACAGCGAGCCCAGCGCTTTACCGCTGGCGTTATCCACGACAGCATAATGAAAAGAGTCCGGGCTTTGTTCTGCCCCGGCAATGTACTGGATAAAATCGACTTCGGTGTCGAAGGGCCCGACGCTGAGATAAGTCCAGCCTCGGGTATCTTCGGCCTGGCGCCAGGCCTGCCAAAGCGGCGCCCCATGCTGCGCCGCACTCAATGGCTCAAGGCGGCAAAACTGGCCGTTTAATGTGACGCGATCCGGCAGCGGACGGCGCTGCCAGTCAGGAAGAGAGAAGCCAATCGGCTGCTGAAAACTGTTGACGGTAAAAGACATGCTAACCTCTGGAATTCGATGGAGAATGTCTAAAACTATAGGCGCACAGAGGTTCAGCCAAAAGTACCACAATCAGTAATTTTTTGCAGACCACTTATATTGCCACCAGCCCTCGAACACCTTCCTGCTCCATCGCGCTACCATCCCCCCGTTGCACTATCTCCCCGCGCGACATCACCAGATATCGGTCGGCAATCTCTGCGGCAAAATCGTAAAACTGCTCCACCAGCAAAATCGCCATATCCCCTCGTCCGGCAAGGTGACGAATCACCTGCCCGATCTCTTTGATGATTGAGGGCTGAATGCCTTCCGTGGGCTCATCCAGAATCAGCAACTGCGGCTTACAGGCCAGCGCCCGGCCAATCGCCAACTGCTGTTGCTGCCCGCCGGAGAGATCGCCGCCCCGCCTGAGTCTCATCTCTTTTAGCACCGGAAAAAGCCGGTAAATCTCGTCCGGTACGGCCTTTGCCTCGCGCCCGGAAAACCGCGACAACCCCATCAGCAGATTTTCCTCCACCGTCAGCCGGGGAAAGATTTCCCGCCCCTGGGGAACGTAGGCGATGCCCGCCTGAACACGCTGGTGCGGCCTGCGCTGGGTTATTGCTTTCCCCTGCCAGCTAATACTGCCGCCCTTCACCGGCACCAGCCCCATCAGGCATTTCAGCAGCGTGGTTTTCCCCACGCCATTACGTCCGAGCAGGCAGGTCACTTCCCCCACGCGCACCTCAAAGCTGATGCCACGCAAAATATGGCTGCCGCCGTAATACTGGTTAAGCTCATTCACCTGCAGCATGTTTGCTCCTTAGCGTCCAAGATAGACCTCGATAACCTGCTCATTCGCCTGCACTTCACGCAGCGAGCCTTCCGCCAGCACCTGCCCCTGATGCAGCACGGTCACATGGTCAGCAATCGTTTCAACAAAGCCCATATCGTGCTCGACCACCATCAGGGAATGCTTCCCCGCGAGGCTGCGGAATAGCTCCGCCGTGTACTCGGTTTCGGCATCGGTCATGCCCGCCGCAGGCTCATCCAGCAGCAGCAAATGCGGTTCCTGCACCAGCAGCATGCCGATTTCGAGAAACTGCTTTTGCCCGTGGGACAGCAGCCCCGCCCGACGATGACGATCCCCGGCAAGCCGCAGCGTGACCAGCATGTCATCAATGCGATCGCGCTGTTCGCCGCTGAGTTTCGCCCGCAGACTCGCCCATACGGACTTCTCGTTTTTCTGGGCTATCTCCAGGTTTTCGAAGACCGTGAGCGCCTCGAAAACCGTGGGCTTTTGAAATTTACGACCTATACCGCGCCGGGCGATTTCAATGGGTTCCAGACGCATCAGGTCGATGGATTGATCGTAAAAAGCTTTGCCGCTTTGGGGTTTGGTCTTCCCGGTGATCACATCCATCAGCGTGGTTTTTCCCGCGCCGTTGGGGCCAATCACACAGCGCAGCTCCCCGACGCCGATATTCAGCGACAAATTGGTTAACGCCTGAAACCCGTCGAAGTTGACGTTGATATTTTCCAGCGCCAGTACCGGGTCGGTCTGCTCGCGAAAACGATCCGTAGGGTACTGGCGGGTAAACAGGGATTCGGCAGGCTGCATCATTTCTCTCCTTTGCGCAGCAGGCCAATCACCCCGCGCGGTAAAAACAGCGTCACCAGAATAAAAATCAGGCCAAGAAACAGTTGCCAGTATTCCGGCACCGCCATGGTGAAGTAACTTTTAGCCCCGTTCACCAGCCCCGCCCCCAGCACCGGGCCAATCAGCGTCCCGCGTCCGCCCAGCGCGACCCAGATAGCGGCCTCAATGGAATTAGTCGGTGACATTTCGCCAGGGTTAATGATGCCCACCTGCGGCACGTACAGCGCCCCGGCTAAGCCACACAGCGCCGCAGAAAGCGTCCACACCAGTAGCTTGAAGCCCCGGGGATCGTACCCGCAGTACGTCAGGCGGTTTTCCGCATCACGCACCGCCGTCAGAACGCGGCCAAATTTGCTGCGCGCCAGCCAGAACCCGAGGCCGATGCTCGCCACCAAAAGCAGCACGGTGGCGATAAACAGGCCGATACGCGTGCCGACCGCCGTGACGGGCATCCCCAACAGCGTGGTAAAACCGGTGAAACCGTTATTACCGCCAAAGCCAGTTTCGTTGCGAAAAAATAGCAGCATCCCAGCCCAGGTGAGCGCCTGCGTCATGATCGAGAAGTACACGCCTTTAATCTTTGAGCGAAAAGCGAAGTAGCCGAAAACAAACGCCAGCAGCCCTGGAATAGCCATCGCCAGCAGCAGCGCCCAGGCAAAATGCTGCGTGCCCCACCAGTACCACGGCAGCTCGCTCCAGGAGAGAAACGACATAAACCCGGGTAGCCCGTCACCTGCAGCCTGGCGCATAAGGTACATTCCCATGGCGTAGCCGCCGAGGGCGAAAAACAGGCCATGCCCGAGGGAAAGTAAACCGGCATAGCCCCAGACCAGATCCAGCGCCACCGCGACGATGGCGTAGCAGAGGATCTTGCCAAGCAGCGTCAGGGTGTAGGTTGACAGGCTGAGCGGATTGCTGGCCGGCAACAGCGTCAGGAACGGCAGCGTCAGCAGCAAAACAACCAGCAATGTCCCCACAAGCAAAGTCAGGCGCGGCGCTTTGTGCCCGAGCGTTAAAGTCAGCGGCATGCTCATCAGTCAATGACCCTCCCTTTTAGCGCAAACAGCCCCTGCGGCCGCTTCTGAATGAACAGCACGATCAGGACCAGAATCAAAATCTTGCCCAGCACCGCGCCGATTTGCGGCTCGAGGATTTTGTTAAAGATGCCAAGCCCGAACGCCGCGGCCACGCTCCCGGCAAGCTGCCCGACACCGCCCAGCACCACGACCAGGAAGGAGTCGATGATGTAGCCCTGGCCAAGCTCAGGGCCAACGTTGCCTAACTGAGACAGCGCCACGCCGCCCAAACCGGCAATGCCAGACCCAAGCCCAAACGCGAGCATATCCACACGCCCGGTCGAAACGCCGCAGCAGGCCGCCATGGCGCGGTTTTGCGTCACGGCCCGCACGTTCATGCCCAGCCGTGTTTTATTCAGCAACAGCCAGGTAAACAGCAGCACCAGTAGCACAAAGCCCAGCACCACCAGGCGGTTCCACGGCAGGATCAGGTTCGGCAGTACCTGCAGCCCGCCGGACAGCCAGGCGGGGTTAGCCACCTCCACGTTCTGCGCGCCAAACAGCATGCGCACTACCTGAATCAGCATCAGGCTGATGCCCCATGTCGCCAGCAGCGTCTCCAGCGGCCGGCCGTACAAATGGCGGATAATCGTGCGCTCAAGCGCCATGCCAATCCCGGCGGTGATCGCAAACGCCACCGGCAGTGCAACCAGCGGATAAAGCGCCAGCCACGCCGGGGCAAACTGCTGGAATGCGGTCTGAACGCCCCACGCCGAGTACGCCCCCAGCATCAACATTTCGCCATGCGCCATATTGATAACCCCCAGCAGGCCATAGGTGATAGCCAGGCCCAGCGCGGCCAGCAATAAAATCGAGCCCAGGGAAAGCCCCATAAACGCCTGGCCGAGGATATCGCCCAGCATCTGGCGGCGCTCGATTTGGCGCAGCCCGTCTGTTGCGGCCTGCCGCACGTTTGCATCCGGCTCCGCGCTTGCATCGGTTAAAGGCTTGAGCAGCGCTTCAGTATCCGGGTCGGTGGACTTGCCCAGCAGCCTGACCGCATCCAGACGCACGGCAGTCTGCGGGCTGGTTAACTCCAGCCGAGCGACGGCCAGCTCAAGCGCGGCCCGCACGCTTTGCTCTTTTTCGGCGCTAATCCGCTGTTGTAAAACGGGCAGCAGCTCCGGCGGGGCATCCTTCTGCAGGGCTTTCGCAGCGCCCAGACGAATAGTGACGTTGTCACTTATTAATTGATGACTGGCCAGCGCCCCGGCGACCAGGACGCGCAGCCGGTTGGTCAATCGGAGTTTTTTTGTCTCGCCCTGCGGTTGGGCTTCGTCGCCTAACACCGTCAGCGTGGCGCCAGTCTGGTTAAAAGCCGAATGCCCGTCGGTGACCAGCGTTTCCTGTTTCAGCGCGTTGAGCAGCGGTAAACGGGCCGGGTCGGGTGCCAGCGTCCAGCTTTGCAGCAGATCGGCCTGCGCCGTGCGGTTTGCCGCCGCAAACGTTTCTGCATCCCCGGCGGCGGCAAGCCCCGGCAGTAAAGCGGCCACAACCAGCAGCAGCCGGGCCAGTGTCGCTAATGTCATGGCGTTCTCCTGTTTGATTTCAACCTGCAGCCCCTCACCCTAACCCTCTCCCCAGAGGGGCGAGGGAATAAAGAATTTCCCCCACTCCCTTTTCAGATAGGGTATTCCCGCTTTTCCCCTCTCCCTTCCAGGGAGAGGGCCGGGGTGAGGGTAAATGCCCCGTGGGTCGAACATCAGTTGCTGGCGGTCTTCACCGGCCGATCCGATTTCTTATCATTGCCAGGAATAAACGGACTCCAGGGCTGGGCACGCACGGGCTTATCGGTCTGCCACACCACGTTGAACTGGCCGTTGCTTTCGATCTCGCCGATCATCACCGGCTTGTGCAGGTGGTGGTTGGTGGCGTCCATAGTCAGGGTAAAGCCGGAAGGCGCTTTAAAGGTCTGTCCGGCCATCGCCGCGCGGACTTTGTCCACATCGGTCGTCCCGGCTTTCTCTACGGCCTGCGCCCACATATGAATGCCGACGTACGTCGCCTCCATCGGGTCGTTGGTGACCACGGTATTGGCGTTCGGCAGGTTGTGGGCTTTGGCATAGGCTTTCCATTCGCTAACGAACTGTTTGTTGGTCGGATTATCGACGGACTCGAAGTAGTTCCATGCCGCGAGGTTGCCCACCAGCGGTTTGGTATCGATCCCGCGCAGCTCTTCTTCACCCACGGAGAAAGCCACAACCGGCACGTCGGTCGCCTTCAGGCCCTGGTTCGCCAGCTCTTTGTAGAACGGCACGTTGGAGTCGCCGTTGATGGTGGAGATCACCGCCGTTTTACCGCCGGCGGAGAATTTTTTAATATTGGCCACGATAGTCTGGTAATCGCTGTGCCCAAACGGCGTGTAGACTTCTTCGATGTCTTTGTCCTGAACGCCTTTCGAATGCAGGAAAGCACGCAGGATCTTGTTGGTAGTGCGCGGATAAACGTAGTCCGTGCCCAGCAGGAAGAAGCGTTTCGCCGCCCCGCCGTCTTCGCTCATCAGGTATTCCACCGCCGGAATCGCCTGCTGGTTAGGCGCCGCCCCGGTGTAAAACACGTTCGGCGACATCTCTTCCCCTTCGTACTGCACCGGGTAGAACAGCAGGCCATTCAGTTCTTCAAATACCGGCAGCACGGATTTACGCGACACGGACGTCCAGCAGCCAAAGACCACGGCCACTTTATCCTGGCTCAGCAGCTGGCGGGCTTTTTCAGCGAACAGCGGCCAGTTTGACGCCGGGTCAACCACCACCGGCTCCAGCTTTTTCCCCAGCACGCCGCCCTTCGCGTTAATGTCGTCGATGGTCATTAACGCCACGTCTTTCAGCGGCGTTTCTGAGATAGCCATGGTGCCCGACAGCGAGTGCATGATCCCCACTTTGATGGTGTCCGCCGCCTGGGCTGCGAAGGCCCATCCAAGGCTGACAATCGAAGCGGAAAGCGCGAAAGCTTTAACAAAGGTACGACGTTGCATAAGTCTGACTCCCCTGAAGAAACGATAAGTAATTAGCTCAGCTTGTATTGCCTGGCCTGGTGCAGCATATGAAGCGTTATCTGACGAACCTCTTTCTGACTTGCGGCGATATGGTCATGTAGTCGGGTTTGTGCCTCCTCAAGATTACGGTCCCGAACGGCGAGCAGGATCTGCCCATGCTCGGCATAGGTCGCACTGACGCGCGGCTGGCGGGTAAAGTCCAGCCTGCGCACAATGCGAATTTTTTCGGTGATCTCCCGGTGAACCCTCGCCATTTCAGGGTTACCCGCCGCAGTGACCAGCGTCATGTGAAAAACCTCGTCGTGCGGCGCGACGTTCATTCCCTCGTCCAGCGGCGCGTCATCCAGCCAGAACTGTTTCAGCGCCTGTAGCGGCAACGGAAAAACTGAATCAGCCCGCTGGCAAAGCCGTTTCACTGCCTCCAGCTCCAGCACGATGCGCAGATCGTACAGGGCCTCGAGATGATCGAAATCTACCGCACGGATCTGCCAGCCGCTGCGGGGCTGCACGTCGACATAGCCTTCCTGCTGCAGGGCATAAAGAGCCTGGCGAACCGGGGTGCGGCTGGCGCTCATGCGGTCCGCAATTTCGTTTTCGCTAAAGCGGTCGCCCGGCAGCAGGAGAAAGTCGAAGATTTCCTGTTTGAGCTGCTGGTAGATGCGCTCGGCTACGGCTTCTGGTCGCTTTGGCATAGTGATTTTCCGTGTGTTTACCCTCACCCCGGCCCTCTCCCTGGAAGGGAGAGGGAGAAATAAAGTGAGGTGCTTGTCTGTGTTTATTCCCTCGCCCCGCCTGAACTACGAGGCTCTGTTTTATTCCCTCGCCCCGACTGGACTACGAGGCTCTGTTTTATTCCCTCTCCCCTCTGGGGAGAGGGTTAGGGTGAGGGGCGGCCCCTACACCGCCTCCAACCACAGCAGCGCATCCCCAGGCCCCACGGGCCGGCCCTGCTGGCACTGAATTCGCACCACCTTGCCGTCGCACGGCGCGCTAACCAGCAGCTCCATTTTCATCGCCTCGACGACAATCAGCGGCTCGCCCTGTTTCACGCTTTGCCCCGGCTCAACGAGGATCTTCCAGATATTGCCGTTCAGGTCGGCGCTGACGAGCTGTCCGGCCTGTTCCTCCGTCGGCAGATCCGCCGCCATTAGCGCGCTCTCTACCGCCGCGCTTTCCTGCTCTTTCCAGTGCGCCACTTCGCTCAGAAACGCTTCCTGTTGGCGGCCACGGAAGGCGGCAATATCGTCGGCGTTGTCAGCGAGAAAACGGCTATATTCGGCAAAATCGAACTCAACCTCTTCGATCTCAACCTGTACCCGCCCTTCCCGAAACGCCGTGCGAAACGCAGTGAGCTCTTCTTCGCTCACCGGGTAGAAACGTACCTGATCAAAGAACTTGAGCAGCCACGGCTCGTCGCCAAACTGTTCGTTTTTAAGAAATTTGTTCCAGATGGGCAGCGTGCGCCCCACCAGTTGATAGCCCCCCGGCGAATCCATGCCGTAGATGCACATGTACATCCCGCCGATCCCTACCGTGCCTTCCGCCGTCCACGTTCGTGCCGGGTTGTACTTCGAACTCAACAGGCGATGACGCGGGTCGAGCGGCACGGCGCAAGGCGCCCCGAGATACACATCCCCCAGGCCGAGCACCAGATAGCTGGCGTCGAACAGGATCTGCTTCACCTCATCGCGGCTTTGCAGCCCGTTGGTGCGCTGAATAAAGTCCACGTTGTTCGGCAGCCACGGCGCCTCTTCCCGCACCGTCTGCTGGTAGCGTTCCACCGCCGCGAGCGTGGCGCTGTCTTCAAAGGCCAGCGGTAAATGCACGATGCGCGAAGGAATTTTCAGCCGGGTTACATCGCCTAGCTGTTTCTCAATGCTCAGCAGCAGCGTGAGCAGCTGGCCCTGGGAAATACGCTGGCTGTCATAGCGGATCTGCAGCGAGCGCACGCCCGGGGAGAGTTCCTCAATGCCCGGCTGCGCCGCCTGGTTAATCGCCTTCATCAGCAGATAAATACGCAGCCGCAGCGCCAGGTCGAGCACGTTATCGCCGTATTCAATCAGCACATAGTTGTCGCCCGCCTGGCGGTAAACCACCGCCGGGAGTACACCCTGAGCCGGAATTTCCGCCAGAATCGCCGCGCTGGTCGTCGCGCCAGGTGCAATCGAAGGATGCAGATCCGGCAGGCTTGCCCCAGCGCACAGATTGGTCACCGCAACCTGCTGGGCAATCTCCAGCGACTGCGCGTGCTCAAAGCTGATGGCGTGAAAACGAATGCGGTCGCCCGGCTTCACCTGCCCGACTTTCCACAATTCCGCTTTGGCTATCGTCACCGGGCAAACAAAACCGCCGAGACTTGGGCCATCGCGCGTCAGGATCACCGGGAAGTCGCCGGTGAAGTTCACCGCGCCGATGGCGTATTCACAGTCGTGAACATTGGAAGGATGCAGCCCGGCTTCGCCCCCGTCGGCTCTCGTCCATTCCGGCTTCGGCCCCACCAGACGCACGCCGAGGCGGTTAGAGTTGTAGTGAACCTGCCACTCGGCATTGAAAAAGGTTTCCATCGACTCAGGCGTGAAGAAATCCGGAGCGCCGTGTGGCCCGTACAGCACGCCAATCTCCCACAGCTCGCCGTACTGCGGGATCAGCGCCGGTTCCGGAGCCTGCGGCAGGCTTATCGGCGCCGGTGTGGTACAGGCTGGCAGGCAAGGCTGAGAAATAGCCAGCACATCGGCCACGCGCAGCGTGCGCCCGGCGTGGCCGCCAAACTGCCCCAGGGCGAAGGTGGCGCGGCTGCCAAGATAAACCGGCACATCGAAGCCGTTACGCACCGCCAGATAGGTACGGCAGCCGCTGGTCGCCCTGCCGAGCGTCAGGATCTGCCCGGCTTTGACCACGGTGGGCTGCCAGAAGGCTACGGGCCTGTCATCCAGCGTGGCCGGGCAAGGTGCGCCGGTCAGCGCGATTGTGGCTTCGCTGTGGAAACGCAGCGTCGGCCCCTGCAGAGTAAACTCCAGCCCGGCCGCGGAAGGATGGTTGCCGACGATGCGGTTTGCCAGGCGGAAAGCAAAATCATCCATCGGCCCGGAAGGCGGCACGCCAATATCCCAATAGCCCAGGCGGCCCGGACTGTCCTGGATACTGCTCCAGGTCCCCGGCTCCAGCACCTCCACCGCCTGTGCCCGATAACTCACGCTATCCAGCAGGCGCGTCCACATAACCCCTGCTTTGAATTCCGGCAGACACACGACCTGGCGCAGATAATCGAGGTTGGTGGCGATCCCGTGCAGACGGGTGGCGGCCAGGGCGCCGTTTAGTTTACTTAACGCCGCCAGGCGGTCCTCACCGTGAACGATGATCTTGGCGATCATCGGATCGTAAAACGCGCTGACTTCGCTGCCGGTACTGACCCAGCCGTCAACCCGCACGCCCTCCGGGAAATAAACGTCGGTCAACATCCCCGGCGACGGCTGGAAGTTTTTCAGCGCATCCTCCGCATAAATGCGGACTTCAATAGCCGCCCCCTGCGGTGCCTCTGCCATTTTTTGCCAGTCCGGTGACGCGCCTGCCGCCACCAGCACCATGCATTCGATAAGATCCAGTCCGGTTACGCATTCGGTCACCGGGTGTTCAACCTGCAGGCGGGTGTTCACCTCCAGGAAATAGAACGCATCCCGCGCGGCGTCGTAGATAAATTCCACGGTTCCCGCACTGCGGTAATGAACGGACTCCCCCAGCGCCACCGCGGCACGGTGCAGCGCTTCGCGCGTGGTCTGCGGCAGATTCGGTGCCGGGGTTTCTTCGACAACTTTCTGGTTGCGGCGCTGTAGCGAGCAATCACGCTCTCCTAAGGCAACAACCTTCCCTTTACCATCCCCAAAAATTTGCACTTCCAGATGGCGTGCCTTGTCGACAAAGCGTTCGATAAACACGCCGTCGTCGCTGAAAAATTGCGCGCCCATGCGCTTCACGCTTTCCCAGGCTTCAAGCAACGCCGCTTCACTGTCGCAGCGGGTCAGCCCGATCCCGCCCCCGCCTGCCGTGGTTTTAAGCATCACCGGATAGCCGATTTCCGCCGCCGCCAGCTGCGCTTCGGCAAGCGATGTCAGCAGCCCGGTGCCCGGCGTCATCGGCACGTCCACGCCGGAGGCCAGCTCACGGGCGCGATGCTTCAGGCCAAAATCGCTGATTTGCTGCGCCGTTGGCCCGATAAAAATAACGCCTGCCGCTGCACAAGCCTCGGCAAATTCCGCCCGCTCCGAGAGGAAGCCGTAGCCGGGGAAGATCGCCTCGGCGCCGCTTTCTTTTGCCGCTGCCAGAATTTTTTCGATATTCAGATAAGTGTCGCTGGCCTTATTTCCCCCAAGCGCCACCGCCTCATCGGCATCAATGACGTGCTGTGCGCTGGCATCTGCGTCGGAATAGACGGCCACGCTGGTAATGTTCATTTTCTTCAGCGTGCGCATGGCGCGGCAGGCAATTTCACCGCGGTTGGCAATCAAAACCTTGCTAAACATAGTCCCTCTCCTTAAGCGCCAGGTTGACGAGCAAGCCAGGCTTTCCAGCCGCCCCATGGGGTAATGTCCGTGGCACCTTCTGTCGCACACGGTTCACAAATAAAGCCCTTCACGTTCCGCCCGTCCTGCAAGGTCAGCGTGCCGATACCCAGCGGAGCGGGGATTTCGGCGACAAATTCACCAAAGCGAGCGAGCGGGATATCCCACAGCTCAACGGCGATCGGCTGCCCTTCGGAGGCACGGACCAGGCCCGGTTTCGGCGGCTGTGTATTAGCCAGGGCATAGAGGCGGTAGGTTTCTGCCGTATGGGTTTCTTCTACGAAGACGGCATTGCGGCCGGTGAGCTGGTGGTTCAGCGGCATCCCACGCAGGTGCGCCCCCACAACCGCGACACGCACGCAGCCATGGGCAGGTATCGAGGTTTGCGTGGCGGGCAGTTTTTGGGATGTGGCCCCGACCGGCAAATCAAGCTGAGCCTGCCACTGCGCACCAAAATGGCTGAGCGCGGTATCATGCCAGGCCGGGGCTATCAAGGTGATCCCCGCCGGCAGGCCATCGCCCCGGAAATCCGCCGGGAGCGCCAGCGCGCTCAGGTCAGCAAGGTTGGTGAAGTTGGTGTAGGTGCCAAACTGAGAGTTATAGGCCACCGGCTCATCGCGCATTTCAGCCAGGGTGTGGATAGTCGGAGACGTGGGCACCACAAGGGCATCAAATGAGGCAAGCTGCTGCTGAATACGGCGGGCAAGTTCAGCGCGGGTGTATTCCGCCTGCCAGGCATCGCAGGCGGTGAAGCTCAGCCCGCTGGCGACGATCCCGCGCACGGTAGGCTCCATCGCATCAGGGTGTTTTTCGAGGATCTCTTTCACCGCGACGGTACGCTCGGCAACCCACGCCCCGTTATAGAGTTGTTCGGCCAGGCGGGTGAAATCACTGAAATCTATCGCAACCAGCTCCGCTCCCATCGCCATTAATCTTTCCAGCGCCAGCTGAAAAGCCTCTTCGCTGAGTTTGTCGCCAAAGAATGTCAGGCGGTCTGGAATGGCAAAGCGCAGGCGCGGGCTAAAGCGAGCCGGCGCGGTGTGGGGGTTGTTTCGGGAGTAAGGATCGCGGGGATCGTACCCCCCGGCCACGCTGGCCACCAGGGCCGCATCCGCCGCCGAGTGGGCGAAGATCGACACACAATCGTTGAGGCGACAGGCCGGGACCACACCCTGCGTAGAAAGCCAGCCTTTGGTGGGTTTTAAACCGACGATGTTATTGAACCCGGCGGGAACTCGCCCGGAGCCTGCGGTGTCCGTGCCTAATGAGAAGCAAACCAGCCCGCGAGCTACTACGGAAGCGGAACCTGAGCTCGAGCCGCCGCTGACATAGTCCGGGTTAAAGCTGTTCACCACCGCGCCATAGGGCGAGCGGGTGCCGACCAGCCCGGTCGCGAACTGATCGAGGTTAGTTTTGCCCACCACTATGGCACCGGCGGCGCGAAGGCGCGAAATCACCGTGGCATCGTCAGCGGGATGATAAATAAACGCCGGGCAAGCGGCGCTGGTTGGCATCCCGGCCACATCAATATTGTCTTTCACTGCAAACGGCACGCCAAATAATGGGAAATCTTCCGGTTTTTTCCCCCCGACCTTAATGGCCTGTAATAACGATTTTATTTGCTCATTAATTTGCTGCTCGCTGGCGATATATATCCACGCATTATCCTGCCGCGAGATATTGGCTATTAATTGCTGATAAGCGCCCGGCAGCAAATGCGGCTGCGGCTGGTACTCGGCTACCCACTGCGACAATAAAGCGACTGACATAAGCTGGCATCCCACCTGGTATACAAGATGGATTGAATAAAGCAATTACGATGCCAGGTCTGATTTATCTATGATTTACAAGGAAATTATATTTAAAAATAAGATTTAATTATATTTAATGCACCGTCGCAGCGCGTTATTTTAGTGCGGATGAATAATTAAGGGGATATATTTGGCGGCGAATAAGTCGTGTTACCATTCGCCGCCAGGGAGAGTTATTTCCCGCTGCGGCGAGCGGAAACGGTGGCTAATGCCGCCCAGTCAAGATGTTCATCGCCGTGAGCCAGCGCATCGAGATAGTTATCCCGCAGGACGCCAGCAAACCCCATCGGCACATTTTTACTTTCTGCCGCCTGCTGCGCCAGACGCACGTCTTTCAGCCCCAGCTTCATGGTAAACCCGGCCGGACTGTAGCGAGATTCGGCGATCATCGCCCCATAGTTTTTATACGCCGGGGCGGCAAACAGCGTGCTGGTCAGCATCCCGAGGAAATCACCGGCGGCCACATCGTAGGCGCCCACCAGCGCAGAGGATTCCCCCATCGCTTCGATGGCGCTGGCGAGCATAAAGTTAGCCGCCAGCTTCACCGCCGCCGCCTGCTCCGGCCTGTCGCCAAAGCGCCAGGTTTTTTGCCCCAGCACATCGAAGATAGGCTGCACGCTGTCCAGCAGCTCCGCTGCCCCTGCGGTAAGAATGTTGAGATTACCTGCGGCGGCAACGTCCACGCGCCCCAGAACGGGCGCAGCGATATAGCGATACCCACCGGCGCTGGCTTTTTCCGCCATCTCATTGGTAAAGCCAACGGAAACCGTGGCCATGTTGATCCAGATAGCGCCCTTCGGCAGTGCATTGAGCGCGCCCTGCTCAATCACCACGCGGCGGCTGGTGTCGTCGTCGGCCAGCATAGTGATCAACACGTCGCTGTCGCTGAACTCTGCTGGCGTGGCGTGGACTGTCGCCCCTTTCGCTTTTAAGGCTTCGGCGGGTGCCTGAGAACGGTTCCAGACGGCAACCTGGTGCCCGGCGGTCAGCAGATTGTCTGCCATTGGCTGGCCCATACCGCCCAGTCCGATAAATCCAATACGCATAACAACTCCCGGCTAGATAATGGTGCCGCTGCGGGTGAACAGCTCCCGGCGTTCTTCGGCTTCTTCTTTGTGGTGATTGCCTTTGTGGGCAATGGCGATACGTAGTCGCTGCTGCTGGGCATACCTGTCTTCCCGCGTCAGCTCTGCGTCATCGCTGAGTTCAATCAGCAGCTCGTTCATTGGGATGATGATGTCCGCGGCAATGGCGGCGTCCACGCGGCTGATAACGTCTGCAAGATGGGTCATGGTGTGTTCCTTAACATGTTTTTTCCCCCTCACCCTAACCCTCTCCCCAGCGGGGAGAGGGAATAAAAAAACTGGCATCTGTATTCCCTTCTCTCCCTGCCTGGGAGAGATAGAATAAAAAGCCGGCATCAGTATTCCCCCTCTCCCTGCCAGGGAGAGATAGAATAAAAAGCCGGCATCAGTATTCCCCCTCTCCCTGCCAGGGAGAGGCCGGGGTGAGGATCGATACCTCTTAATCCAGCTTCGCTTTGGAGAAATCACTCCCGGCGAGGCTAACGGTATAACCGCTCACGTTGCTGCGGGTGGCGTAGAATGTTTTACCGTTCGCCAGCGCAATCCACGGCGCCTGCTGATAGTAAACCTGCTGCGCCTGGACGTAGAGCTTCGCGCGGGCGGCCGGGTCGCTGGTCAGCTTCGCTTTCTGTACCAGTGAATCGTAGTTTTTGTCACACCAGCGGGCAACGTTCGAGCCGCTGGCGACGCTGCCGCAGCCCAGCAGGGTATCGGCAAAGTTATCCGGATCGCCGTTATCGGACATCCAGCCAAATAGCGCCGAGGAGTGTTCCCCTTTACGCATCCCGGACAGATATTCGCCCCATTCGAAGGTGACGATTTTGGCGTTGACGCCCACTTTCGCCCAGTCACTCTGGATCATCTCGGCAATACGACGCGAGTTCGGGTTATACGGGCGCTGCACCGGCATCGACCACAGATCGGTATCAAAGCCCTTCTCCAGCCCGGCCTGCTTCAGCAACGCTTTGGCTTTTTCTGGATCGTAGCCGTAATCTTTCAGATCCTTATCGTAGCCCAACATGGTTGGCGGGATCGGCGACTTTGCCACCGAGCCGGACCCCATAAAGATGGCGTTCACGATGGCTTTTTTGTCCACCGCATAGTTCAGCGCCTGGCGCACCAGCGCATTATCGAACGGCTTCTTGCTGGTGTTAAACGCCAGGTAACCGACGTTCAGACCATCAATGCTGTGCAGCGCCAGATTTTTGTCCGCCTTGATAGCGTCAAACTGCACCGGGCTTGGCGCAGGGATAATCTGGCATTCGTTTTTCTGCAGCTTCGCCAGGCGGGTTTGCACATTCGGCGTGATGGAGAAAATCAGGTGTTTGGTCGGGACTTCGCCTTTCCAGTAATTAGGGTTGGCGACGTAGCGAATCACGGAATCAACTTTGTAATCCTGCAGTGCATAAGGCCCGGTGCCGATTGGGTTGTTGTCCACGCGCTCTGGCGTACCGGCTTTCAGCATCGCATCCGCGTACTCGGCGGATAAAATAGAGGCAAAGTCCATGCCCCAGTCGGCGAGAAACGCCGCATTCGGTTCGCTCAGGGTGAACTGGACGTGATAGTCATCCAGCTTTTTAACGTCAACGATGAGCTTGTCGAGGCCGACGTCGTTGAAGTACTCGTAGTTCGCCTGCGACACCTTATGGTATGGGTTGTTGGCGTCCTTCTGTCGCATGACCGAGAACACAACATCATCCGCGTTGAAGTCACGCGTTGGCTTAAAGAACTTGTTGCTGTTGAACTTCACGCCCTGCCGCAGGGTAAACGTATAGGTTTTACCGTCGGGACTGATTTTCCATTCCGTCGCCAGCGACGGCACCGGCGTGTTGTCGGTCAGGTTGAAATCAATCAGGCGGTTATACAGGGTTTGCGAGCTGGCGACAAAGCTTGGGCCGGAGCTGGCAATTTGTGGGTTAAAGGATTCAGGAGAGGCTTCTGAGCAGTAGACCAGCGTGCTGTTTGCCGCCGCCATCGCGCTTCCTGCCGGGAGGAGCGCGCTCAGCAGCAGGCCGAGCAGTGTTTTCCCTTTAGACATAGTGTTTGCCTTATATTTGCTTGCCAAATGGTTGAGCTACTTATTATTTCTCACAGTAATAACAGCACAGCCCTTAGCGACAAGCAAATGGCAAACCTCCCCTTTCTATACAATTATGGCGGTTAACGCGGGCCTTCAGGCCGATGACAAAACAAAACGCTGCAAAATTGCTCTGGCCCCGGGTGTACCACTGATATCGTTCGGCGATGCCTGTTTATTTTCGTTCCCCAGCGCCGCCTGCTCGCTGCGGCTGGCGAGAATTTTGTGCATCACCGTCGCGGTAAATTCCGGGTGAAACTGCACCGAGAGCGCGGTGGGGGTGTAGCGGATAATTTGATGAGGATCGTGGGCCGACGACGCCAGACAGACCGCCCCTGGCGGCAGCGCCAGCACGCTCTGCGCATGGCTTAAAAAGACGGGGAACGACTCAGGCAGGTGGCTCAGCGCCGGATCGTCTCGCCCTGCTTCCGTCAGCGCCACCGGCAGTTGCCCGACTTCACTGCCCCGTGGATGGTAGTCCACTCGCCCACCGAGCGCGTAAGCCATCAGTTGATGTCCGTAGCACACGCCGAACAGCGGCGTGCCGGCGGCAACGACGTCTTTCACCCATTCTGCCGTGCGCTCGCTCCACGCCTCATGCTCCGTCACCATCGACCATGAACCCGAAATCACCGCCGCCTGAAAGCTTCCAGGGGCAGGCAAAGGCTCGCCCAGAAACGGCCTGACGGTGTTCAACTCGACATCCGGGTGTTGTAGCGCCTGCTCAAACCAGGCCGGCTGATCCCCTACGGCCTGCTGAATATCCTCCGGGGGCCGCCCCATTTGCACCAGTAAAATCGGCAATCTTTGACTCATATTTCGGACCTCTGCAACCATATAATGGCTTCAGAATTAGCACAGGCAATCCGGCTTGTCTCAGATAAAAAAGCGATAACTCAGAAGCTTTAATCCGCAACCTTCACGCTCTGTCCGGCAGAATCACGCCACAGGCAGGTCAGCACTGCGATAACCATCAGCGCCAGGGAGACCAGCGAGATAGCGGTAAAACCATGATCGGTATAAAGCGGCCCGTAGCTGCTGCTGCCGGCAAACACCGCAAGGTACGTCACCGCACTGTTTAATCCCATCAGCGTGCCGCGCTTAGCCGGGTCGATGGCCGTCAGGCGCTGAATCAGCAAATTCACACCAAGGTGGTTCACCAGGCCCAGAACAAACAGCAGGCAGATAACCCCCACCAGCGAGCCGCCGAACATCGCCAGGCCCAGGTACACCAGGGCTGCCACCAAAAGCACCGGCGGCATCAGGCGTTTGGGGCCAAATCGATCCACCATTCCGCCAAGTAATGCTGCGCAGCCAAACCCGGCCCCATAGGCAATCGCTACCCCGCCGTTGGCCGTCACCGGCAGGCCGAGATCTTGATGAAGATGATCGCCGAGGTAGGCATAAATACCGTAAAACGCGGTCATAAATGCGCCGCACACCACCAGCAGTGACTTCATGCCAGATAGCCCCAGGGCAGACAGTGGCGATGGGGCAATGCCCGCCGCTGGACGATCCTGCATGTTCAGCCTGATGAGCGCGATCAGCGCCAGGGCGGCAAGACAGCTCACCGACACATACACCGCGCGCCAGCTGAATACCTCGGTCAATACAACGGAAAACGACACGCCGGCTATCATGCTCAGCGTCCAGCCGGTCAGCACCTTGCCGATCGTCCGGCTTTCACGCCCCGGCTCAGCAATGGCGGCGGCGCTAGCGTAAATCGCAGGCAGCGCGATCCCCGAAGCCAGCCCGGCAAACAGTTGGGCAGCAATAAACACCTCCACGGAAGGCGAAGCCGCGCCAAGCAGCAGCGACGCGCCCAGCAGCAGCATGGTGAATTTGAGCATCCGCGCCGAGCCAACGAGATCGATAAGCCTTGCCAGGAAAAGCGCGCTTGCCGCCGTCCCCAGGCCAAACGCCGCCGCGGCCATCATCACCGTAGGCACAGCCGCTCCGATAGACACTGCTACTGCGGGGGCAATAGGGCCCAACACCATTGAGTTAGCGCCGATAACGCCGACGCAGCCGGTCAGCACATACACGGCTTTGGCGGGAGACAGAGACGGCTCTGGATGCAGTTCCAGACACTGGCTGTTTTTCATTTCGCTTCCTGGTAATGATTGAACTTGACTTACATTCGATAAAAACCAATTTTATCCGAATGAAATTCAGCGTCATTAGCTAGGGGCAATATGAAAAAAGAAACAGACAGTATTAAGCAGAACGGTGCGGCAGAGCGAACTATCGATGCCGCTGACCGAAGAATATTAGGCGCCCTGGTGGAGGATGCGACCATCAGCTATGCCGAACTCGGTGAAAAGGTCGCGCTTTCCGCCCCGGCGGTACATGAAAGAGTCAAACGCCTGAAGCGGTCAGGTGTGATTCAGCAGACGGCGGCGCTACTCGATCCCAAGGCCATCAGTAAATCTCTGCTGGCCTTCGTGCATATTGATACCAAGGGCTGGGGAAAAACGCCGGATCTGCTGCGAATATCCGCCTACCCGGAAGTGGAAGAGATCCATTCCGTGGCCGGAGACACTTCCATGCTGCTGAAGGTCCGTACGGAGGACTCAAGGGCGCTTGAGGCCCTGCTGGCACACCTGTATGAGATCAACGGCGTGGTGGCGACCAGAACCTATATCGTGCTGTCCACCTATCTTGAGCGCCCTGTCCAGCCGGGAATTACCCGCGACTGGCCGGAACAGGACTAACGTTATTTCACGATATAGCGCGTTGAGGCGAAGTTATTCAGTATCTTATGAATAATAAAGGTCACGGCCAGCGTGCCGACAATCGCCACCGATACCGATGAAATACGGTACAGCGCGCTAAAAACAATGTCCTGGTTAGGGTGCATGTATTGCCCGAACATCAGCGCCAGCGTTGTCAGAATAGAAAAGCCCACGCCCGGCCCGACCTTCTCAAAAACGTGAATTCGCGCGGCCAGCAGCAGGCCGAGGCTAATCAACGGCATCAGTAGAATCAGGTGGCGGCTAAAATCGTAGATAACCAGCTGCACCAGAATCGCGTAAAGACACCCGGCTATCACCCCCACAATGCGCCACCAGGAGGAAAGAATCGCCCCGCGAAAATGCATGGGGAACAGGGCAAAAATCCCGGCCATCAGCGCGGCCAGGGAATCATTCAGCGTGTAGACCTGGAACACGGTGAATAAAATGGTCGCCGTTATCGAAGCCAGCAGCGTTTCATGCATCACCCTTGGCCCATCCTTTTGAATCGCGGGCGGCGGCTTGCGCGGCTCTACGTCCGGCAGCAAATAGCAGCTAAGCGCCGACAGTCCCACGGCCAAAAGACTGCCAATGATGTTAGAAAACATCAGATCGCTCATGTCAGTTGTCGGGTAGCTCAGGAAATTCGCCATCACGCTTAAACACACCACGCCCATTGAGCCAAACAGAAAAAGCGGCCCCCGGCTCATCAGGTAGAAGCGTGTCATGTACATCAGGAAAACAATCAACGTCATCGGCAGCGGGTAATTAGCCAGCACCGCAAACAGCAGCGTCATTTCCACACAGTTTAGCAAGGCGTTGGCTATCATCTGCCGGGCAATGTGGCCGTTAAAAATGGGCACCAGTCCGGTGAGCATGATCGGGTAAACCACATAAAACACCCCGTACTGCGTATTGACCCAACTGTAGACAAACATCCCCACGCAGCCCGCCATCACGATGCGCAGCATGTGGCGGAAATCATTGCCGCTGAACGGCGTCGGCGCATTGCGCTTCAGCGGACCAACAATAAATTTAATAAACATAATGCAGGTAGCTCACCAGCCTGATTTGCATCCCGCCGATAAACGAAGCAAAAGCAGATGACGAATTGTAGAGTTGCACCGTAGCCCGCGCGCCCGCCGGCAGATCTGGCGTTTCACCGTCGTCCAGCAGCAAATGGATGCGCATACGCTGTGCGTCCCTCACCCAGCGATTGGAGGTTTCCGGCGCGGAAAGCTGCCCGTTGATGGCCTGCTGCCCCGGCAAAACACCCGCGTCTTTGCTGGTGACCCGGGCTTTGAAAACTTGCCCCGGCAGGCCGTCAAAAACGATGTCTGCCGCCGTCTCTGGCAGGGTTTTGCTCAGGCTTTTTTCACGGAAATCGGCCACGATATCGAGCTTGTCGTTGACCAGCGCCAGCGTCGGCGAGCCGGCCCCCGCATACCAGCCTTCTTTAAGCTGTAAGTTGCTGATGATGCCGTCGCTGCTGGCGATCACACGGGTGTAATCCAGGTTTAGCCGGGCGTCGTTCAGCAGGTTGCGGTATTTTTGCAGCGTGACGTTTTGATCCCCTCGTTCACCCCGCGAAATCACCAATTGCGCTAAAGCCGCCTGCAGGTTGTTGACGTTTTGCTCCGCGCTTTGCCAACGCGTCAAGGCCGCGTCCAGATCCTGTCTGGAAATGAGGTTGCCGCTGCTTAGTCCGTTAAAGCGGTGATAGCTGCGCCCGGCATTGTCGGCATCCAACTGAGCGGCTTTGATTTTTGCCCTGGCGGCGCTGATTTGGGCATCAATTTGCTGGTTGTCGAGTATCGCTTGCTGATAGGCAATCTCCGCGCGTTCCAGCTGATTTTGATAAGGTTTATTGTCGATCTCGAACAGCACATCCCCCTTCTTCACCACGCTGTTGTTGCTGACGTAGATATGGGTCACGTAGCCCGAGACCCGGGCAGAAACCGGGGTTACCACGCGCATCACGGTGGAGTCCGGGGTTTGCGGCACCCAGATGTCGGCGGCAAGGAAATAGCAAAACATTGCGGCAAAAAGCGCCAGCGTCACTTTTACCCAGCGGGTAAATCGTTGTTCAGGGGTCATAACTACTCGCTAAATGAGAAATACGCCAGGAAGCCGGGCGTGAAAGCACTACCGAATCTTAATCATGTTGGCCGCCAGCAGGTTTACCGTCTGGCTGAACTGTTCTATTTGCTGCGCCGGAATACCCTGTGCGACCTGAGCCTGACAGCGTTCGACCGTTTCACTTACCGCCTTGATCGCTTTTTGCCCTGAGGGCGTCAGCGAGATAAATTTCACCCGCCTGTCTTTTTCGTCCGGCGTGCGGGTGACATAGCCCTCTTTTTCAAGCTGTGCCAGCGTGCGCATCAAAGGTGGCAGGTCAATGCCCTGCGCCCGGGCCAGATCCGTAACGGTGATTTTCTCTCCCGCCACGCTGAGCTGCATCAGCGTTGTCCAGCTACTTTGGGTCAGGCCGGTAAACGCCACGGCGTCATCCACGATGCCACGCCACAGTCGCACCAGCATCGCCAGGCGCATCCCCAGCGGGCGATCGGGAAAGTCGACAATGTCGTACTTATCGTCATGCATTGGGTAGTTTCCACGCAAATAGTCACTATGATAATTATCATGATAAGTATTTATCTGGTGAATACAACTGACAATAACCAGGGGTAATTACTGAGAAAGAAGCCAAAGACAAAAGCGCCCGCAGGCGCTTTAGAGATAAGAAGAGAAACGTTAGCTCAGGCGGGCAGCAATATCCGCCACGCGGGCGCCATATTTCACGGCGGTGTCCAGGTCACCCTGGGCAATTTGCTCGGCACCCGCGTCAGCAGGAGACTGGACCAGCAGCCCTACGGAGCCGCCCAGGTTGTTAGCGTCTTCACGGGTCGCCGCCAGCGTGTTAGCCGGCAACTGGCCGAGGCTCACCCAAATGCCACCGTGCTGAGAAGCCAGGGTTTGCATCCACTGCAGGCTCACCTGCTTGTCGCCGTTCAGGCTGGCGCTGTTGGTAAAGCCGCCGAACACTTTGTCCTGCCAGCCACGGGTAAACCAGACTTTGGACGAGGCATCGGCAAATTTCTTGAACTGCCACGGCACGTTGCCCATATAGGTCGGCGCCCCAAAGATGATCCCTTTGGCTTCGTTCAGTTTTTGCCAGTCCGCTTCCTGAATATCGCCGTTGCTGTCAACGGCTATCAGGTCGGCGTTTGCCCCCTGGGCAACGTGCTCTGCCACACGCTTGGTGTGGCCGTATCCGGAAAAGTAAATAACAGCGATTTTAGCCATAATGTTTCTCGACATGGTTAAAGGGAAAGCCCCGGCCAGAAGGCCGTGAAACTGGGGTCATCGTGTCTGTATTTTTCTTTCTGGTCAAGAAGTTACCCACCGGTAAGTGACTTACTTCCGGGTAAGTATCGTCCACATCTTACCGTCCCATTTTGTACAATAGCCAGATAATTTACCCATTTTGCCGTCTCTTCTGCCGTTTGACTTAGGGCCGCTTCGTTAAACTGTAAAGCGTGAAGATGGCTCTCGGGTGAGCCGTTAACAGCAGGATTGATGACGTGGCAAAAACATTATTGCGCAGCGGATGCCTGGATGACTTTCTCGCGCTGGGCGAAAACGGTCAGGCAGTGTTTGATTCCGCGTTTCAAATACGCGAAACCTTACGCCTTCGTAAACAGCAGGCCGTCGCCGATGCGCTGGCCATTCCCCAGCCTAACGACGAAGGCGACCGCGTCGACTGGTATGCACCTCAGGAAGGCAGCGTCACCAGCTGGGCCGCCGCCAGCGATGAAGAGCGCCGTACCGCCCTTCGCTATCTGGATAACTGTTTATCTAACGTGGCTTCCCTCAGCGCGCGCTGCCAGCAAGCGGAAAAAACCTCAATACGTCTTTTTGGCGCGCTGCTGGAGAAAGCCCTGCAGTTTCCCGGTAGTCAGCACGTCTACCTGGTGAACGGCAAGCCGGTGATTACCTTCTGGGGTTTTGTAAATCTTAACCAGGGCGCACGGGACGATGTGCTGGAATGCCTGCGGATTGTTGAGCCGCGCGAGCCTGAAATCGCGTTTATCCCGGAAGAAGTGATGCCGGAGCCGGAGCCGCTGCCGGTAGAGATAAGCGAGCCAGAAAAGCCGCTGCTTGAAACCCCGATGACCGTTCAGGCAGATGACAATTCACCGGTGTATAGCCTCTCGGCGCTCACAGCGGCGAAAACGCCGGCGATGGAAGAAGTAAAACCGGCCCCGCGCCCGGAACCCGCAGCTATAGCCGCGAAACCTCGCCGCCGCTGGCTGCTGCCGGTAGCCGCCGTGATTGCCGTCGCCATTGCGGCCCCCGTAGGTTATCTGCTGCTTAGCGGTAGCCAGACCGCGCCGGTGGCAACCGCCCAGGCTGAAGTCCCACCTAAGCCTATTGCTCCTGCGCCAATTCAGGCTGTCGACGTGGCAAAAACCACTCTGCCGCTAACGCCTGCCGAAGTTATTGTGCCACCTAAACCAGAACCTGCGCCGGCCGTAACGCCAGAGGCGGCTCCTGAGCCGATCCCCGTCGCGGCGGACGTGCCGAAAAATGCGTTAATTTTACCTGCAGAAGCCCTAAAAATGGGCTCCACCAAATTCCTCAACGGCACCTGGCGGGCACAAATCAATTTCAGCGACCCGATAACCGGCAAAGCGCCAAGCCTGCGTTACCAGATAGCCAACAACAAAGGCACGGTGCGCCTGGTGCATGGCGATAACATCGTCTGTAAAGCAGAGGTGTTTTCCGGCCTGCATCAGAACGGCGCCCTGATGATTAAAACCCGTGGCAGCGCCCGCTGCAGCGACGGCACCCGCTACCCGATGCCGGAAGTGACCTGTAAAACCGGCAGCAACGGCGCCGCCGTTTGCACCGGCCGCTACGAAGGCGACAAAGTCATACCGATCACCTTCCGAAAAGTGAGTAACTGATCATGCTGGCGACCCTTTTTCACTACAAGCCGAGCGTCACGCTCATTAAAGACAGCGGGATCCAGTTCCTGGACTTTGGCCTTGCGCCACAGACTAACGCCGCCCACGCCGGACGCTTTGTCCGCCAGACCGCCAACGGCCCGCTATTACGCCTTGATTATGATGTTGTGCCGGGGAAATTTACCCTGCCGGGTGAGCACGGCGCGGCGCCAGAAGTGGTGAAACCCGAAAGCACCATTACGCTTGGCCACTCCCTGCGGGTGATGGACAAAACCTGGCTGCCGCTCCCGTTCCTGCGGTTTAACCCACCTCGTACCTTCGTGGGCGGCCCGGATAACTGGGCTCGGGTGCAGGTGCGGGTGCTGGAGACGCCGGATTCTGCGGGCAATACGGTGCGCATCAGCATCGCGCTGGACAGCAAGATTTACGCTGATGATCACCCGGCGGCACACCTGGCACCGACGGAAAACGACGTGCGTAACGGCGCCCGTTTTGCGTTGGCCTGGCATAACCACGAGATAAAAGATTTTCTCGACCAGGCCTGGGTTGACGGCTGGCTGCGCGAAATCTTCACTCAGTTTGCGACCCGCGAGGAAGAGCGCACCGAGCGCGAACTGGCCGCCGCGATGAAAGCCTTTGAATATCAGGCTCACTACCTGAATATTCTGGAACTTATCGGTAATCAACTGGCCGTACCGGAAGTGAAGATCGTCTCCGCCACGCTGCAATCCCCGCCGATTGACGTAGATTTGGTGCTGGATGTGGGGAACACCCACACCTGCGGCGTCCTGATCGAAGACCACGGCGAAGAGAACGATGGCCTGCGCCAGACCGCCGAGCTGCAGATCCGCTCCCTGAGTGAACCGCAGCTCATCAACGACGCGATGTTTACCAGCCGCCTGGAGTTCAGCGAGGCAAAATTCGGCAAGCAGCACTTTTCCGTCGAAAGCGGACGCGACGACGCCTTTGTCTGGCCATCAATTGCCCGCGTGGGCGACGAAGCCCGCCGCATGGCCTGCGCTCGCCTGGGTACCGAAGGCGCCAGCGGAATATCCAGCCCGCGCCGCTACCTGTGGGACGTGACGCCAGCCAGCCAGGACTGGCGCTTCAGTCAGATGGGTGTGAAAACCCAGCGAGAACCTCTGGCTACCGCGTTCCCGCTGATGAACCTGATGAACGACGACGGCCAGCCGCTTTACGCCCTGCCGATGGACGAACGCCTGCCGGTGTTTTCCCCCCAGTACAGCCGCAGTTCGCTGATGACCCTGATGCTGTGCGAGCTGCTCTCCCAGGCGCTGATGCAAATCAACAGTATCGGCTCCCGTCAGAGCATGGGCCACCCGACCTCGCCCCGTCAGTTGCGTAACCTTATCCTGACCCTGCCTTCCGCCATGCCAAAACCGGAGCGCGAGCTGTTCCGCCAGCGCATGCAGGAGGCCGTCGGCCTGGTATGGAAAGCTATGGACTGGCACCCTACAGACGAAGGCTTCACCCTCGAACGTGACAAAAAGAAAAGCATCGTGCCGGTACCAGAAGTGCAAATGGAGTGGGACGAAGCGACCTGCGGCCAGCTTGTCTGGCTGTATAACGAGGCGCTGGTTAACTACGCCGGGCAAACCGGGCGCTTCTTTGAAAGCCTCGCCCGCCCCGACCGCGCCCTGACGCCGGATGAACCCGCCGGCAAAACCCTGCGCGTAGCCTCGATTGACATCGGCGGCGGCACAACCGATATGGCGATCACCCAGTACCAGTTGGATGACGGCGTGGGCAGCAACGTGAAAATTGCGCCGCGACTGCTGTTCCGCGAAGGCTTTAAGGTTGCCGGAGACGATATTTTACTGGACGTGATTCAACGCTGCGTGCTGCCAGCGCTGCAGGCGCATATTCACAAAGCGGGCGTGGCCGATGCTGCGGGCCTGATGACCACCCTGTTCGGGGAGTCCGGCCGGATGGACACCCGCGCGACGCTGCGCCAGCAAACCGCGCTGCAGCTGTTTATTCCACTTGGGCATGCGGTGCTTTCGTTCTGGGAAGAGAGCGACCCGGAAGAGCCGGACGCGGTGCTGGAGGCGACCTTCGGCGAGCTGTTGACCCAGCCGCCAACCCGCAACGTGATCAATTATGTTCAGCAGGCGGTGCAGCACGAGCTCCCTGCCGATGCCCCGCAGTTTGACATTATGAGCGTGCCCCTGCAGGCGGAAATTGCCGCCCTGCAGGATGCGCTGCTGGCGGGCCAGTTTACCCTCACCGCGCCTCTGCAGGCGCTGTGCGAAGTCATCAACCATTATTGCTGCGACGTGCTGCTGGTAACGGGTCGCCCGGGGTGCCTGCCGGGTGTGCAGGCGCTGCTGCGCCACCTTCAGCCGGTGCCGGTTAACCGCATCGTCTGGCTCGATAACTACCAGACCCACGAATGGTATCCGTTCAGTCAGCAGGGACGTATCGGTAACCCGAAATCTACCGCCGCGGTGGGCGCGATGCTGTGCAGCCTGGCGATGGATCTGCGCTTACCCAGCTTTAACTTTAAGGCCGCCGATATTCAGGCCTATTCCACCGTCCGCTATCTCGGCATGCTGGACGGCAACGATCGGCTGCTGGAAGACAACGTCTGGTACCGGGATATCGATCTCGACAGCCCGCAGGCAAGCCTGGACACCCGAGTCCATTTCCCGCTGCGCGGCAACGCCTGCCTGGGCTTCCGACAACTGGACAATGCCCGCTGGCCGGCCACCCCGCTCTACACGCTGGCCATTAACTCGCCCCAGTTGGCGAAATCTATCGCCGGAGATGGCGTGCTGAACGTGCGCCTGAAGCAGACCCGCGAGGCCGAGTCGTTCCACCTTGCCGAAGCCTGGCTGTCGGACGGCAGCAAAGTCCCCCTCGATCAACTGAGTTTTAAACTGAACACCCTCGCCGGCAGCTACAGCGGGGCGACGCATTACTGGATAGACAGCGGGAGCGTATACCAAAAATGAAGCAGTTAACGACCTCTCTCAGCCATCTGGTGAACTGGGTTCAGATGACCCGCACTTTTTCTCCGCTGCTCGATAACGAAGCGGACAGCCTGCTGGCCCGCCTCGAACAGCTCAGCGAGCGCCACCGCCGCATCAGCGCCCTGGAGGACGCCCCGCTGACGCTGGGGATTTATGGCCACGCCCTGGACGGCAAAAATCATCTGCTGAATACCCTGCAGGGCAGCCCGAATGGCCGCATTGATATTCAGCTCGGCGACAAGCGACTGGACTACCTGACGCACATCAATCCCGGCCATACGCCAGCGGCGATGGCGGTGCGTTTCAGCCCGCAGCCGGCACCGGCAGTGGAGAATTATCCGCTGCTGCTGACGCTGTTTAGCGAAGCCGAACTGGCGCAGCAGTTTATCAATCGATATCACGCCTCTGACGCACCGCGCCTGGCAACGTCCAGCGCTGTTGCCCTGCGGCTTACCGAACTGGAATCCCGCCGTCTTTCCTCCCCGGCGCCGGGATTAACCCGTGAGCAAACGGCCGATCTGTTGTACGGCTACCACCGTCTCCAGCGCCGCCAGCACCATCTGGATGAGCGCGTGGCCTACCGTATGGCCGAGCTTGCGCCTCATCTTTCGACGGAAGATCGCGCCGCGCTGTTCGCCCTGCTGTGGGGCGAGGATAGCGCCCTGACTGAAACCTGGCTGCGGCTGGCACAGGCACTACAGCATCTGGGCTGTGTGGCGCAGGTTCTGGCCCCGGCAAGCCTGGTGGTGGACAGTTTCCTGCTTCCTGCCGAAGGTTTTCTGATTCCTTCCGGCCCTGAAGATGCGCCGGAGCAGGCGGATGTGATGGTTTGCCCGCTGGTGGGGAATCTGCCGGGGTCACACCTCAGCCTGCCTCAGAGCGACCTCGCGCAGCTTTGCGCCGAAGTGATTTTCACCCTTAGTCAGCCGTCAGCGCTGGCCAACGTCGATTTACTGGATATCCCGGCGGATCAGCTAAGCTGGTACACCACTCGCCTTCAACCGGACACGCTGCTTGTATGCAACGCTGTCACCGAGCGCAGTGCCGTTCAGGCGACGGGGAAAGCCCTGGCATGGTGGGTAGACAGCACCCAAAGTCCGGGCCACAGCTCGCTGCCGGGTCTGGTCTGGGCCATCACGCCGTTTGACGCCCGCTTTACGCTTGGCGCCAGCCTGGATGACGGCGTTCAGCGCCTGGTTGGTTATCCCGGTAAGCGCTGGGGCACGCTGCAGGCGCTGGACAGCAGGAATATGCACCGCCTGGTGGAATGGCTGACCGATGCGCTAAATCCCACCCGCCGTGAGCAGCGTATCGCCGCCCTGCGCCATGACCTGGAGACGCAAACCGTCGCGCTGTTCCAGCGCTTTATTGACGCGCAGCAGGTCACCCCTCAGCAGGCCCGCCAGCAGGCTGAAGATCTGGTGCGCGCGCTGCAGGCCAGGGCCACCCAGCACGGTAATTTACTGGCAAGCCTTGTGCCATCCCGGGATTCGCTGCAGCAGATATGGCTGCAGCATCAACAGCAGCATCAGCCTAAACCGGAAGGTTTTGCGCTGGAGATAGACTTGTTTGCCGACACGGCCGAACACCTCGCCCCGCAGGCCGACGGCATCAGCTACGCCCGCGCCGTGCACCAGCTTTGGGTAAACCATCTGCGCCTGCTGGGCCACCGACGTGAGGCCGCGCACCAGTTTGGCCTGGATAGCGTCCAGCTTCAGGCGCTGTGCGATGTGCTGATCGTGGCCAGTTACCGGCTGGACGTGCCGATGATGCTGGAACGCAGTATGCATAACGGCGATTCGGGCCTTGAGCTGGATATTTCCCGCGCCAGCACGGTGCTGGGTGATTTTATTGCCTGGCTGGGGTACGCCAGCGCCCCGGTCGCTGGTCGCCCTGCAAGCCGCGTGAATAAAGGCCAAGCGGTGTTTGCCCCTCCCGCACAGGCCGATATCAGCCGCCGCCTGACTAAACTGGGTGAACAGCCTACGCGCGGCAACGCCAGTTACGTGTACGACTGGCTGGTCGCGCTGTATACCCGGGCAACGGAGAATATCGGCTATCAAAACCCGCTGGATATTAACGAGAAGCAGCGGCAGACACTGGTGAAGCTGCTGGGGTGAATTTGGGGGGCGTCAGCCCCTCACCCCGGCCCTCTCCCCAAAGGGGAGAGGGGGCAAACAAAAGCTATGGGAAGCATTGTTTATTTCATCTCCCCAAGGGAGCGAGGGAGAAACAACAGGTCAAAACAGCAGGTCATCTATTCCCTCTCCCTTCCAGGGAGAGGGTGAGGATAAGAAGCGATGCCGCACTAAAGTGATTCGCAACAAATTCTGGCAGGTGGCAACCCATTAACTTTCCCGCTAAAATCCGCTCACCCATTCACTCAACATATATAAGGAGGATCCCCATGATGTCTTGTGAGCGCTTTAACCGTTCGCATACTTTTGGCGATCGTCTCTGCTCAAGCGTTATCGGTTCCGTGCTGCGATAACTTCGGCTTGAGCGAAGAAACTTACTGAATCCCTTCTCTCGGGCTTACCGGGTTATCGTCAGCGTTATATGACGAGGCGTTTGCACGCCATAACTCTTGAGTAAGCACATATGAGCACTTTATTAACCGCCCAATCTCTGCACCTCGATACCGCTTTCGGTTCGCTGCTGGAGTCCATCACTTTTACCCTGAAAAAAGGCGACCGCATTGGCCTGATTGGTCATAACGGCTGCGGCAAAAGCACCCTGCTGAAACTGCTGGACGGCACCCTTTCGCCCACCAGCGGCTCTGTGACGCGGGCGGCAAGCTGCCTGATGGCCAGGGTTGAACAGCATCTGCCGGAAAGCCTCAACGCGATGACCATGCTCGATGCCGTTCTGGCGCAGATTGAGGAAAACCAGCGCGACAGTGACCGCTGGCGAGCCGAAGCTTTGCTGGCAAGCATGGGTTTTAGCGATGCGGACTGGCGGCTGACTTCGGGTACGCTGAGCGGCGGGCAGCATACTCGCCTGCTGCTGGCCCGAGCGCTGATAAGCGAACCGGATTTACTGCTGCTGGATGAGCCCAGCAACCACCTGGATCTGCCCACGCTGCTCTGGCTGGAACAGTTCCTGCGCGGCTGGAGCGGCAGCTTTGTGCTGGTGTCGCACGACCGCAGCCTGCTGGATAACGTCACCAACGGCAGCTGGATTTTGCGCGATCGGGCACTGCATTTCTTTGCCCTACCTTGTTCACAGGCGCGCAGTGCGCTGGAGGACCGGGACAAAACCGATGCCCACCGCCACCAGGCGGAGCAAAAGGAAATTGACCGTATTGCCGCCAGCGCGAAACGCCTGGCAATTTGGGGCCGGGTTTACGACAACGAAGATCTTTCCCGAAAAGCCAAACAGATGGAGAAACGCATCGACCGGCTGAAAGACGAGCAAACTGAGCTCACGGCGGGCAGCCAGTGGCAGCTGAAGCTGAAAGGCGAAGCGCTGGTCGCCGACAGGCTACTGGAGCTGGAAGCGCTGAAGGTTCGTCCTGCACCGGGGTGTGAACCGCTGTTCACTCTGCCTTTGCAGAGAGTGAAAAGCGGCGACCGCGTGGCGGTGATAGGCCGGAACGGCTGCGGCAAGTCGTCTCTGCTGCGGCTGCTTTGGCAGCAGTATCAGCAGCCGGAACGTGAGCAGGGTATTCGCCTGCATCCTCGCGTGCATCTGGGGTACTACGACCAGACGCTGCACCAGCTTAACGACGGTGATTCGCTGCTGGCGGCGCTGGAGTCTTTTGCTCCGCTCAGCGAGCAGGACAGGAAAATGGCGTTAATCAGCGCCGGATTCCCGTGGCTGCGGCACCAGCAAACCGTCAGCACCCTGAGCGGCGGCGAACGTTCACGGCTGCTGTTCGTTGGCCTGACGCTGGCCCGCTACTCCCTGCTGATGTTGGATGAGCCGACCAACCACCTGGACATGGAAGGCAAAGAGGCGCTGGCGGAAACCCTGCAAACCTTTGAAGGTGGCGTGCTGCTGGTGACCCACGATCGTGAACTGATCGCCAAAGGCTGTAACCGCTTCTGGCTGGTAGATAACGGCGTGTTAAGCGAATGGCACGACCTGGACGCTTTGTACGCCCTGCTGACCGCCGAGGAAGCCGGGCAACCGGATGCCGACGCGAAGCCAAAGCTCGGGCAAACCGCGGCTCCGCCGTGGCGCGAAAGCGATGCGCTGCTGGAGCGGCTTATCGAGCTGGAAGAAAAGCTGGCGGAGGATATTGCGCGCAAGGAAAAGCACCAGAAACCGGCCCTGCAAAAGCAGTGGCGGGAAGAGATTGAGGCGTTAAATAAAAAGTTAGCGATTTAAAACTAAAAGCCATCCTTCGGGATGGCTTTCAGGCCGCTGACAAACCTCAACCAATAGAAGAAATACCAGACGATTCGTCAAAAGAAACAGGAAAATCAATTCATTGATTTTCGGCTGATAACCACGAAGAGGGAAAAACTACGCTTTTTCCCTCTTCGTCAACAACGTCAAAGCCATCCTTTGGGATGGCTTTCAGGCCGCTGACAAACCTCAACCAATAGAAGAAATACCAGACGATTCGTCAAAAGAAACAGGAAAATCAATTCATTGATTTTCGGCTGATAACCACGAAGAGGGAAAAACCACGCTTTTTCCCTCTTCGCCAACAACGTCAAAGCCATCCTTTAGGATGGCTTTTTTATTACGCCCGGCACTGCTCGGCCAGCACTCGCGCCAGCCCGGCCGGGTTATCCCAGGACATAGAATGCCCGGCGCTCGGCACAATGGCGGTTGCCACGCCGGCCTGCTGGAAGGCGGTAAAATCTTCATCCGGCAGCGAAAGCTCACCGAAAATAAGCGTTTTGGGGATTTTTAGCTGAGCAAAAAGCTGATACCAGTCCGGGTCAATGCCCTGGACCAGGCTTCCCGCCGCGCGCCAGGCCGCTGTTGGCTCGGTGCTTTGCAGGCTACCGGACCACGGATTCGCCTCGTTGGCCGCTATGGCTTTCTGGAAACCGTGGGTCACGAATTCGTCTTCGGTTTGCGCGGCAATCATGCGGCTGTACATCCCGCCACCGCTACGGAAATTGGGTTCCGAGACCATCAAACCTGCGATTTTCCCCGGCATGGCGGCCGCCACTTCAATGGCGATGCTGCCCCCCATGCTGTGGCCGTACAAAAAGAAGCGATGCAGCCCCAGATGCTCCACCAGTTCGGCCACGACTTTTGCCTGCTCGCGAGTGCTATAGCAGTAATCCTGCGGCCTGTCGCTATAGCCGCTGCCGGGTAAATCGATGAGAATGCTGCGCCGGGAACTCCAGGCCGGGTCGCTGACGACCCGGGGATATTCATAAGAGGACGCGCAGCCGAGGCCGTGAATGAACAGGAGCGGTACACCCCCGCCGGGTAAATCGAGATAGCGCACGCGGCATTGCGCCGTGGCGGAGAAGAAGTTTTGCATCAGCATTCCTTTTTCTTACAATAACTGTGTTTATATACAGTATACCGTATTTTCCTGCCACTCCTTTCTCTAAAGTGCTCCTGGCCTGCCTGGCATTAATGGCTTGCTCCCTTGTCGGGGGACAAAGGAGCAAGGGCAATGATTACTTCAGGGGTTCGGGCAGCTTAATTACCCAGAAATCGTTCTGTGATTCCGGTTTTTCCAGCGGTTTCAGCTCGATTTTGGTCGCCACTGCCGCGCCGTCTTTCAGCAAGTGGCCTTTACCGTCCACCTGATAGTCCTCGGCATTTTCAAGCACGGCCTGCAGGCCAAAGTCGTTGTCGTTGATAACGGCAATCGTCTGGTTATCAATCAACGCCATACCTTCGGCTTTCTCCTGCTGCCAGCCCAGCTTGCGCAGGTCGACAACCTCTTTTTTGCTCGCCAGCCTGATGCCGCGCGCCTTCAGTTGTTCAGCGTCATCAAACTCTGGCGCTTTTTCCCGATCAAACCCCGCCAGATCGGACGCGCCGTTCAGGTCAACTACGTAGACCAGGTTGCGCATCTGTTTGTTTTTGTCGCCGCCTTGTTCAATGAGCAGCAGACGATGGTTATCCAGCGCCACGATGTCACCAATTTTGGCATCTTTCGCTTTTTTATAGACGCTCACGTCAATCGGGTAGCCGTACATTTCGGTTTTACCGGTCGCCGGGTCGAGGCTTACCAGGCGCGTGAACTGCGCGCTGTTTTTGGTTTTGCCGTCAATATCCAGCGTGCTCTGCACTGCCGCAATAATACGGCCATCAGGCATACGGGTTATGCCTTCAAACCCACGGTTAGGCTGGCGCCATTTGACAATATTTGGCAATCCGCCCGCCACACCCTGTTCGCCGTGCTCAGCCTGCGGGCCGTATTTTTTCAGGATTTTGCCGTCAGCATCCACATGGATAACAAACGGGCCGTACTCGTCGCACAGCCAGTAACCGCCCTTGCCGTCCGGCGTTATGCCTTCGGTATCCAGCCCGCGCTTGTCACTCTTCAGCTGCTGGAGCGTATCGCTCAGGGCAATTTCATTGGTAGCGCCGATAAGCCCTTCCGGCAGCGGCAGCCCACTGATTGGCCCCTGCTCATCATGCAGCGGCTTCGCGTCGATGGCCTCGGCTTTGCCGTTGCCGACGCGGATGGTCATCAACAGCGGCGTGAAGTCAGGATTTGCAAAAATCTTGGACTCTTTTTTCCCGGCTTTCGGGGAGTCGGCGTTGGGCCCGCGATCCGTCACGGTGGTAAAGATCAGGTCGTCGCCCTGCTTGCCCATAAAGGTCAGGCCGGAGCCTACGCCTACCGGCAGTCCATGAGGGAAGCCGGCGGCATATTCACCTTTGTAAGCCACGCTGTCACCTTGGGGAAACGTGACAACGTAACGTTCAACTTGCGCATCCGCAGCGTGAACGGCCAGAGGGAAAACGGTACTGCAAAGTAAGGCAAGTGTTTTTAATTTCATGGTTTTTATACATATCGGTGGTTGAGGTACCGGAGTTATAAAATAGCCAGATGACAGAAAGATTACACTTTGTGCTCTAAATCCCCCGCCCGGTAAATATCCCCTTCGCGCTGCCGATAACCCTACGGCCAGCAGTGTTGAATGCCCTTCATCCGCTGCATGGGATAAGAATATTTCACCGATTTAAGGATGTACTATGTCAGTCAGGCGTTTTTCAATTTTGGTTTTCAGCACGCTTTTGCTTATTTTCCTCGCCAGCACGGCGTCCAACATTTGGTCCCTTACCCGCAGTAATCACGCCCTCAATGACGTTAACAGTGAAATCCGCGTTGTGTTATCCGTGATCGATCCCATTAACCACAGCCGCACGATGCGCGTTCGCGCCATGCAGGCTATCCAGGAAATGGAATCCGGCAGCGCCAGGCAGGCTAGCCAGAGCCTGGCTGGGGCAAAAGAAGCCCTGGGTAAAGCAGACTCCAGCTTCCAGGCCTACCTGACCGCGGTGAAACAGCCCGGTGAGCAAACCCTCGCCGATGAGTATAAAGCCGCCTGGCTCGCCTATCGTGACGGGGGGCTACAGCCCCTGCTGGACGCCGCCCAGGCCAATGACAAAACCCGCAGCGCTGAACTGGTCACGGCCACCATCCCGGCGCTCGATCGCGGGTTCGAAATCACGCTGGATAAGCTGCTGGCGTTTCGGGAACAGCACGCCCGCCAGCTCAACGATAACGCGCAGGCAGGTTTTCATTCGAGTTTTGTCGCCATCGGCCTGTTTGCCGCGCTGTTTATCGCTATTCTTGCCGCCGTCTTTATTTTGCTGAAAGTTCGCGTCCTCAAAGAGTTGGATACCGCGAAGGCACACTGCGCTGAAATTGCCAACGGCCTGCTGCATCGCTCGATTGATATCAAATCCAATGATGAAATCGGCCAGATGATGCACAGCCTCGAGCAAATGCGTCTGTCGCTCACCGAAATCATCAGCCAGGTGCGCGAGTCCAGCACCACCGTCGGTTATGCATCAGAAGAGATTGCGGCGGGCAATACCGACCTGTCCGCCCGCACCGAAGAACAGGCGGCGTCGCTGGGCGAAACGGCGGCCAGCATGGAGCAGCTTACCGTCACGGTGAAACGAACGTCTGAAAGCTCGCATCAGGCCAACACCCTGGCCAGCGGTATGCTGGCGGCGGCCAACGACGGGCAGCAGATCGTCGATCGGGTGATCGGCTCTATGCGCAATATCGAAACCAGCGCCGGCAAAATCGACAGCATTATTTCCATCATCGAAGACATTGCCTTCCAGACCAACATTCTTGCCCTTAACGCAGCGGTTGAAGCTGCGCGCGCGGGTGAGCAAGGCCGAGGTTTTGCGGTAGTTGCCGCAGAGGTGCGCAATCTTGCCCAGCGTTCGTCCGTGGCGGCCAAAGAGATCAAAGAGCTGATTGAGCTGTCCGGCCAGCAGGTTACCGACGGCAGCGAGCTGGTAAACCGCGCCGGGGAAAGCATGAAGCGCATTTCCGCCTCGATTACCCAGGTCACCACGCTAATGGCCGAGATTGCCGTGTCTACCGGCGAGCAGAGTCGCGGCATTGAGCAGATTAACCAGGCCGTGCTGCAAATGGACGTAGTCACCCAGCAAAATGCCGCCCTGGTTGAGCAGGCCTCTGCCGCCGCTCATTCCCTCAAAGATCAGTCGCAACGGCTCAATGAAGCCGTCTCGGTGTTTAAACTCGCCTGATAAAATGGGGCTACCTCATGGAAGTTTGGGGTAGCCTTTGTTAATTTTCTGTAGCGATAAATATTGATCTGCGTCACGGTCTGCCGTTAAATACAGTCTCTTGTTACTAGTCTGTTACTCATCATGATCGTTCGCCCGCATCAACACTGGTTGGCTCGTCTTTTCGTCTGGCACGGTTCGGTACTGGAAAAAATCTATTCCCGCCTGCTGCTGAATCTGCTGCTTTCTATTAGCGTTATTTTCTTCCTGCCGTGGTACGAAACCCTCGGGATCAAGCTCACCATCGCGCCGTTCAGCATCCTCGGTGTGGCTATCGCAATTTTCCTCGGTTTCCGCAACAGCGCCTGCTATGCCCGCTTCAACGAAGCGCGTTTGCTGTGGGGGCAGTTGGCTATTACGTCGCGCTCTTTGCTGCGCGAGGTGAAAACGCTGGCGGGAGATCAACCTGAGGCGGTGCAGCGGTTTGTGAATTTACAGGTGGCCTTCTGCAACAGCCTGCGTATGACCCTGCGCAAAAAGCCACAGCAGGACACACTGAGTCGTTACCTGAGCCCGCAGGATCTGGCCTGGGTTAGCGAGAGCCACGCGCCCTGTAACCGCATTTTGATGCTGATGGGAAGCTGGCTGAATCAGCAGCGCGAGAAAGGCGTGATTTCCGATGTGCTGTGGCGCAGCCTGGACAATCATCTCAACGAGCTGTCGGCGGTGTCCGGGGGCTGCGAGCGTATTATTTCTACGCCGATGCCCTTCGCCTACAGCCTGATTCAGCACCGCACGGTGTATATTTTCTGCATCATGCTGCCGTTTGCCCTCGTGACCGATCTGCACTACATGACGCCGTTTGTTTCCGTGTTTGTGTCCTACACCTTTATTTCCCTCGACTCGCTGGCCGAAGAGCTGGAAGATCCGTTTGGTACAGAGGATAACGATCTGCCGCTGGATGCCATTTGCGTGGCAATTGAGCGTGATTTACGGGATATGAACGACGAGGCAGAGAAACCGGAGGCGCTGAAGCCTAACCGGCATTACCGGCTGAGCTGAGCGAAACTTTTCATCCTGAGCCCTTTTGAGCCCACAGTTTCCTCGATGCAGGTATGGCTAAAGTTCCATTCACTTCCAGCCCTGTTTTATGCCGCTACCGAGCATAGGAACGCCCCAGGGGAATCTCCGTCATTCCCCTCAGGGCCCGGACTCCCGGCCAATAAATCGCCCGCTGCCGCGGCAGACCTGCGTTTTATCTCCCGGTCCTGGGTCGGATGAAATACGTTCCCTCCGCCCGGCCCCTGGCCAGTCGGAGAGAAAACGGAGACGATTTAAGCCGGAACCGGGTCTCGCTTTAAACCCGGGGCTGACTGCAACCACCACGTCGCGACTTTCCCTCCCCCTAACCCTCTCCCGGAGGGTTAGGGAATAAAAAAGCTCGGGGCGTGTGTTCCCCCTCGCCCCTGTAGGGAGAGGTCGTTATCTTCCCGGCGCGTTCACCGTACTCTGAACATGCAGGGAAAACAGATCCAGGGTGAAAGAAATATTCACCGCCCTTTTATAGACGGATAGCTGTGACTAAAAATCACGTTGAAGCGGGCAATAATCAAAACTCTACCCCAAACATCCCGGCCAGCTTGCGCTTACCGCTTTCAGACACATGCAACTCTCGGCTGACTAAATCCCGCCGCATCCACCCTTTTTGCTCGCATGTATGCAGCAACGCTTTACCTAGCTGCCCGCCCAGATGCTCACGTCTTTCGCTCCAGTCCAGACAGCCGCAGGCATAGCGGCGACGCGATGCGCTGTGTTCGGTTTTTACCCCCAGAAGCTGCAGCTGCTCCTTGCCGTGGGCGGTGATGGAATACTCTTCACCTTCCAGCCAGTTAAGGCGAAATAATGCGTCATGCAGCGCCACGGCGATTTCCCCCGCCATATGGTCGTAGCAGGTTCTGGCGTACCGAAGATTGCCGGGGGTTTTGGTGCGCATAACGGCATCATCGCGGCCAACTAATCCCATTAATCCTTCCAGCGCCCCGGCAATTTGACTGCTATAAAGCCGGTAGTAACGGTGTCGCCCCTGCTGCACGCAGGCAATCAGCGATTGCTCCATTAATTTTGCCAGATGGCTGCTGGCCGTTGACGGTGCCACATTAGCCATAATGCTTAGTTCGGTTGCCGTCCAGGCCCGGCCATCCATCAACGCGCACAGCATACTGGCGCGGGTTTTGTCCGCAATGGCAGCGGCAACGGCGGCAAGTCGGGTTTCGAGAAAATCTGTTTCCATATTTCGATGCTCAGCGAAGCGTCCTGTCTGACGATGGATTAGGGTTAGCACGACAGAACAATAAGGAGCAACCTGATGATCGCCGTAATCTTTGAAGTCCTGCCTGCAGAAGGACACTATAGCCGCTATCTTGAACTGGCGGCAGAGTTAAAACCCCAGCTTGAAGAGAGAGATGGGTTTATTTCCATTGAACGTTTTCAGAGCCTTAGCGAACCGGGGAAAATCCTGTCGCTTTCGTTCTGGCGCGATGAAGACGCCGTGCAGCAATGGCGTAATCAGGAATTGCACCGCAGCGTTCAACACCAGGGCCGCCAGTCGGTTTTTAGCGATTACCGGCTTAGGGTGGCAGGTGTGATCCGGGATTACAGCATGTTTGATAGGGCACAGGCCCCGCAGGACAGCCGTGACGCACATAAGGAAAGCACGCATGAATGATATCGGCCTGAGTCTGGCCATTGCCGCCACTTTCGTGCTCGCAGGCACCGTCAAGGGCGTAACGGGCATGGGCCTGCCTACCGTCGCCATGGGGATTTTGGGGGCAATGATCTCTCCGGTGGCGGCGGCAGGCATGCTGCTTCTCCCCTCTTTTCTGACCAATATCTTCCAGCTTTATGAAGGTGGCAACCTGGCTACATTGCTCAAACGCCTGTGGCCGATGATGCTGACCATCGTGCTGGGCACCATTGGCAGCAGCAGCCTGTTAGCTTCGGGCAGCAGTCACGCCACCACCGTTGCGCTGGGCCTGGCCCTGATCATTTATGCGCTCTGGACGCTTTTTGCCAGGCCACTGCACGTCCCCGCCCGCCACGAACGCTGGCTTTCACCATTGATAGGTTTACTCACCGGGTTATTGACCGGCGGGACCGGCGTGTTTGTGATCCCCGCCGTGCCCTATATTCAGTCGCTGGGCCTTGAGCGCGATGAACTGGTTCAGGCTCTCGGGCTGTCCTTTACGTTCTCGACCCTTGCGCTGGCCGCCGGGCTCTGGTGGCACGGGGCGCTGCAGGAAATCGCCATCAGCACGTCGGTAATGGCGGTTGTCGCCGCGCTTATCGGCTTGTTTGCCGGGCAGCGTATTCGCAAGCGCATCAGTCCATTAGCCTTCAAGCGCGGCTTCCTGATTTGTCTCGTTCTGCTTGGCGGCGACATGGTGTTCCGCGCGCTGATTTAGGCGAAAGGCAGACCTTCATCTTCCCAGCCGGTTATGCCGCCGGGCATAACCTTCACCCGCCTGCCGAGCTGCGCAAGTTTCAACGCCGCCCGGTCGGCACCGTTGCAGTGTGGCCCGGCGCAGTACACCACAAACAGCGTGTCGTCGGGCCATTCTTCCATTCGGGCGGCGGTAATAAACCGGTGCGGCAAATGAATAGCTCCCGGCAGATGCCGTCGGGCAAATGTCTCATCAGAACCCACCACATGCAGCAGCACAAAGTCGAGATCGCCGCTCTGAATCGCCGCATTGACGTCAGCACAGTCGGTTTCAAGGGACAGTTTGTGCCGGTAATGCGCGGCGATGGTTGCTGGCTCAGCCGCCGGGTGGTCAGTCACGTAGCTCATGTTTAACTCCTTTTGGTTTGAGCTTTGATTCTGCCCCCGCGACGGACTCTTGACAGCTGGCACGAATGACGATTAGCGTAAATATCATGACAAAATCATCCGCCCTGCCTAAAAACCCTCTCGTCGTCGCGCTGGCTTACGACGGCCTTTGCACGTTCGAATTCGGCGTTGCCGTAGAAATTTTTGGCCTGCCGCGCCCCGAGCTGGGCGAGAACTGGTACCGCTTTGCCGTCGCCGGTATTGAGTCCGGCGAGCTGCGGGCGATGGGCGGTATTCGTCTGGCCGTAGATGGCGGGCTGGATTTGCTGGCTGAAGCCAGTCTGATAGTCATCCCCGGCTGGCGCGGCATCAATGCCCCCGTGCCCGAATCGCTGATTACTGCGCTGCAGGCGGCACATGCGCGCAGCGCCCGCCTGATGTCCATTTGCTCCGGCGTGTTTGTTCTGGCGGCGACAGGCCTGCTCGATGGCAAACGGGCAACCACCCACTGGCGTTATACCGAGGCGCTGCAGGCACGTTATCCGAAAATCGAAGTGATACCTGACGTGCTTTATCTGGATAACGGCAATATCTTGACCTCGGCGGGTAGCGCGGCGGGTATCGATCTCGGCCTGCATCTGGTGCGTCGGGATTTTGGTGCAGCCGCGGCAAACAGCGTTGCCCGGCGCTTAGTCGTACAGCCCCATCGGGACGGCGGTCAGGCGCAGTTTATCGAACAGGCCGTGCCGGTCGAGTACGAAGGTGAACGGTTTGCGCCGCTGTTTGATTATCTGCAGCGCCATTTAAGCGAGCGGCACTCTGTGGCAAGCCTGGCAGCCTTTGTCGGCATGAGTCCGAGAACTTTTTTACGCCGCTTCGAAGCCGCAACGGGCATCACCCCCGCCGGTTGGCTGCTGCAAACGCGCCTGAAACGCTGCCGGGAGCTGCTGGAAAACAGCACGCTGCCGATAGAGCATATTGCCGAACAAACGGGGTTTGGCTCGGCGGCAACGCTGCGCCATCACTTCCGGAAACATCTACGGACTTCACCCGGCACATACAGAAACTCATTTACTTCACAAAACGAATAATTTACCAGCGGTTAGGGATTGTTTAAGTTGTATACGTTATGATAGCCCCTACTCATCTGAGTAAACCCTTTTTTATCACGCGAGGTATTTCTATAGAAATGCAGTAACCCTGGAGGATTAACCATGTTAGGGAACATGAACGTATTTATGGCAGTACTGGGATTTATCTTATTTTCCGGTTTTCTTGCCGCCTGGTTTAGCCACAAATGGGATGACTAATGAACGGTGACCTTCCCCCACCTACGACGCCTCTCGCGAAATAAACTTTCCGGGAGGCGTTTTCATTTCTGCTCCACCGCAGTGGAGGATTTGCTAACAAAATAATACAGCGCGTAATGAGTAAATCGGCACAATTTGTTGTCTTCCTATACGGAATCAACAAAAGCAGACTGGATTCACTCTGGAGAATTTATGCGCAAGTCAACAAAAGTAGCGGTATTAACAGCGGTATGGCTCGCGGGCGCGCTGCCCTCTCTGGCCTTTGCCTATTCAGGGGATAAGCAGCTAAAAGCGACGGCACCCGGCACGTCGTCACAGTCCTATGAACTGAAAGAATTCTCCTCAGATTTCAAAATGTACAAGATAGGCGACATTGCGCCCGACATCTACCGTACCGAACCCTATAACATCAAAAGCTGGCAGCTTCGCCATCTCCCTGCGCCACAGGCCGGCAGTCACTGGACCTACATGGGCGGCAACTATGTGTTAATTACCGACGCCGAAGGGAAAATTCTTCAGGCAATGGCTGGCGATATATTTTATCAGCACTAAGGATAATCCAACCCTGAGGCTGGATTTCCTTAAGACCGACAGGGTTTAATTTAATAAATTTCTCAGGGGATCGATTTCAGCATAATGATTATCGATCTCCAGTAGCCCCGCAATATCCAATACCTGCCTGTACTCTTCAGGGCTAATACGCACCTGATAATTTGCGATATGTCCACACAGCGTTTCAAATGCCAGTACATTTTCTGAGAAGTCGATATATTCCAGTGCGAAGTCAATGAGTGACGAATCGAGCCGGTTTTTAAGAGCCTCACCAAAGGTTTTGATTTTTTCGTTGATATCCATATTGACCACGTAAAGTTAATTGTTATTTGCGTGCCATCATTGGGAATGGGAAACGGCATCCTGCCGAAATACATCCCTATGGATATCGGATTACGGGAAAATTTCTTGAGGGGGGTGCGTAATACTTATTTTAAATAACGATCCAGCGCTAGCTTTTCGCCAGCCATTTCTCGTAATGATCGGGCCACTTTACGGTCGGTGTGCCAGGTTTACCCATCCCGAAACCGTGGCCGCCGCTGCTGTAGCGATGCATTTCAACGGGCACATGCTGCTGCTCGCAGGCCGCCGCCATGATCAGCGTATTCTGCGGATCGGAAATCGGGTCGTCCTCCGCCTGCACCAGGAAGAACGAGGGCGAATGAGGAGTAACATAATTCTGCACGGACCATGCGGCGTTCTCGGCAGCGGAAGCGTCTTTGCCGACCAGGATTTTATGGGTAGAGGTGTGCTCGTAGGGTTTTTCCAGCGTAATCACCGGGTAAATTAGCGCAGCCCTGTCGGCAAAGGCGGGTTTCTCGTCTAAACGGTCCTGCTTTGGATACGAACGGTAATCGGGACGCGTGGCGGCCAGACCAAGCAGATGTCCGCCGGCGGAAAAGCCCAGCACGCTGACGTTATGCTCGCGATCGCGCACGATTCTCAATGCGCGCTGCGCGTCCTGTAACGCCACCAGATTGCCATCGGCCCATCCTTCAGACGGTAAACGGTAACTCAGCACATAGGCCGTGTAACCTCTCGCGGCCAGCCACTCCGCCGCCGGCCAGGCTTCTGAACCCATTTCAATACGCTTATATCCCCCGCCTGCCGCCACCAGCACGGCCAGGTCATTAGGGGATTCGGGTTCAATCACGGTCAGGATGGGGACAGCAATATTGCTTTGTGCCCCTCGCGCCGAAGTCTGAATACTCCCGGTCGGCCCACCGCCGCCGGGCGGTATGCCTTTCCAGAGAGGAATAACCGAACGCTTCACGCCCGATGACGCAAAAGAAACGCCCGCTTTAGCCGCGAGTAAACCGGCGGTAACACAGGTAATAAAATGGCGACGATCCATAGTAAGCTCCTGACAACACAGGTTAATCACTATGCCAAAAGAGTGTGTCTAAAGTCATATTCTAAACCCGAAATACGTAACCAGCCGTTTCGCTTGCGCTAATGATGGAGGAAAATAGAGTCTGAAAATCATTCACCCCACTTTAATCTTCGCAAAATAACGACCAATTCATCATACAATTTGATTTTGATTAATGAATCGTGACGCACATCGGCCTTAAATAGTTCCCGGTCAAACTGTTTCATTCGTTAAGAGGAGTGCTCAACATGATGATGACCTGGGACCGCAACCGTAACGCCATTACCACCGGCAGCCGCGTTTTGATTAACGGCACAGGCAAAACAGGGCTGATTAAAGCGATTCACGGCGAAGGTAAAAATGCCGAGCAAATTCGCCGCAGCAAATGTGTGGAAGTGGAAGGTTGTGAAGGGCAATTTGAACCGACGGAATTATTCCGTCTGGGTTTACACTGATGGCTGAAGTTACCCGGCTCTGTGCCGGGTAACTGGCATTATTTACGCAGCGCCCTGACCTGTGAAAAACCGTGCTCGAACACGCTGTCAGCGGCACAGATAATGACGATAACATCCCCCCCGTTAGCCTCGCTCAGCAGGCGCGCCAGCTCGGCATCCAGTTCACGGTTCATTTTAGGCATCGCCAGATGCATCTCCCCCGGATAATCCTCATCTTCGTCAGGCGGCATATCTTCAATGCGGCTGCCTTTCACCACATAAATCAGCAGGTCATTGTCATTATGGGTGAGCTCTAGTCTCAAATATTTGCCTACCGGATGTTTAGCCATGCGTTACCTTCAATAGCGTATAAAATAATTTGTCGGCAATGTTAGCAAAGCAACGAGGATAAAACGATGCAGGACTGGAACCCCGCGCTCTATTTGCAGTTTGAAGCTGAACGTACCCGCCCGGCCGCTGAGTTGGTTGCCCGAATTAACCACCCTGGCGCAAACACCTTTACCGATTTGGGCTGCGGCCCCGGCAACTCCACGGCCCTGCTGCGTAATCTGGCGCCGAACGCCACGATTACCGGGCTGGATAACTCCCCAGCGATGCTCGCCAAAGCCAGCGCCGCGCTGCCCGATTGCCGCTTTGAAGAAGCGGATATCGCCAGCTGGCAGCCTGCGGTGAAGCAGGACGTGATTTTCGCCAACGCTTCTCTGCAGTGGATTGCCAGCCATAAGCAGGTCTTCCCGCACCTGGCGGCGCAGCTGGCCGGCGGCGGCGTGCTGGCGGTACAAATGCCAGATAACTGGCAGGAACCCACGCATACCCTGATGCGCCAGGTTGCAGACGAACTGGGGATCTCACGCTCCAGTCGCGAAGCCTTGCTGACGGCTCAGGAGTATTACGATCTGCTGGCCGAAAGCGGCTGCACGGTGGATATCTGGCGCACGACGTATTTCCACGTCATGCCGTCCGCCCGGGCCATCATCGAATGGTTAAGCTCGACGGGCCTGCGCCCCTACCTGAACGGGCTGGACGCCATTCAGCAAGAAGCGTTTCTTGAGCGCTACCACCAGTTGCTACAGCGCGCCTACCGCAAGCAGCATGACGGGAGCGTGCTGATGCCGTTCCCACGCCTGTTTATTGTGGCGCGGAAAAACGCTTAGAACGAAGTGCCCTGCTGACGCAGGGCGTCAATGTCCTGCAGCGGAGAAGCCCCAAATGCCCGGCGATACTCCCGATTAAACTGGGAGGGGGAGTCATACCCCACCTTCCAGGCAACGCTTGCCACATCGCCTTCGCAGCTCAATAAGCGGCGGCGGGCCTCCAGCAAACGAAGCTGTTTTTGGTACTGCAGCGGGCTCATGATAGTCAGGGCTTTGAAGCGGTGATGCAGGCTGGACACGCTCATGCCCACGCGCTTCGCCAGCTCATCAATGACCAGCGGCTCGGCGTAATTCTCTTTGATCCAGTTTATGGCTTCCCCCACGCCTTTCCCCTGCGCCCAGCCCAGCGCCTGTTTCCAGAATGAAGCGCCGGCGGGAGCAATGACCAACCGGTAAAGTATTTCTTGCTTGATGAGCGGCGCGAGGGCATGCAGATGCTGCGGGCTGTCCAGCAGCGTGACCAGGCGCAGGAAAGCGGCCTGAAGTTCTTCCTCTGCGGCGGCCACCCAGGCCCCGGTTTTCTCCCCGTTGCCGTCCGGCAGCACCACGTTCATGTTCATGATCAGGTCGGCAATTTCTTTCCCGTCGAGGTCGATGCGCACACCGTAGTATGGCTCTGCTTCGCAGGCGCGGGTCACCTGCCCGGACACAGGCATATCCACGGCAGCCAGCGAATAGCTGCCGGGGCCATACTCCGTGACGTTGTCACCGATTAGCATTTTTTTGCTGCCCTGCAGCACCATGCACATTGAAGGAGAAAGCATACCTCGATTGAGCAATGTCGGCTGTTCGATGCGAATAAAGCTGAGCCACGGCAGAGCGCAGCCCAACTCTTTCACTCCACCGCTGCCCGGTGTGTAACGCCGGGCCACGCGCTGGTGAAGTTCTTCAATAATGCGGCCCGCAGGCCGCTCTGGTTGCTGCATATTACTGTCCCATGATGGCTTTGGGTTCAAGATACGCTTCCAGCCCGTAAGTGCCAAATTCACGCCCAAGCCCGGACTGTTTAAAGCCGCCAAATGGCGCGAGGGGTTCATCATAGACGCCGTTGACGAACACGCGTCCCGCGATAAGCTGGCGGGCAATTGCCGCAGTGCGTTCAGCATTTTTACCGCTGACGTAGGCCTGCAGGCCGTAAACCGTATCGTTAGCTAGCTGCACCGCTTCGGCATCATCGCGATAGGTAATCACCGACAGCACCGGGCCAAAAATTTCCTGCTGGGCGATGGTCATATCATTGCGAACGTTAACAAATACTGTCGGTTTCACAAAGTAGCCGCTTTCCAGCCCTTCAGGACGCCCTTCTCCGCCGCACAGCAGCTCCGCACCTTCAGCAATCCCGGTGCGAATATACTCCTGCACACGCTGATACTGCCGGGCGGTAACGGCAGCTCCGATGTTCGTTTTTGGATCTCTTGGGTTGCCTGGTACCAGAATAGCCAGGTGCTTAAGGATCTGCGCCTTCACTTCTTCCAGCTTGTTTGCCGGCACTAGCAGGCGCGTGCCGGCTATACAAGCCTGGCCACTGTTCCAGCTCATCACCTGCAACGCCAGCGGAATGGCAGTGTCGAGATCCACGTCGTCAAGCAGCACGTTGGCGGACTTCCCGCCGAGCTCCAGCGTCACGCGCTTCATGGTTGCGGCCCCGTCGCGGGCAATTGTTTTGCCTACCGCCGTTGAGCCCGTGAATGAAATTTTAGCCACGTCCGGGTGACGGGTGATTTCCGCGCCAACCACATTGCCCAGGCCGGTAACGATATTGAAAGCGCCATCGGGCAGCCCGGCCTTGTGCAAGCATTCAGTGATTAGCGCCGTTTGTCGGGCGCTTAGCTCGCTCGGCTTAATAACCGCAGTGCTGCCGGAGGCAATCACCATCGCCAGTTTGCCGGCGATAAAACCGTAGTTAGCGTTCCACGGGGTAATAAGCCCGACCACGCCCAGCGGCTCCATGACGACTTTCGCCATCCCCGCCTGGGTTTCAAAAGAGTAGTCCTTCAGCAGATCAATAGCCTGCAGGAAGCTATTGTAAGCGCGCGCCACGGTGCTTTGGGCGAAGGCGACCGGACAGCCGTATTCATCCACCATGGTCTCCACCAGCTCACCCTCACGCGCTTTCATGGCGTCGTGCAGCAGTTGCAGCCAAAGCATTCTTTGCTCGCGGCTGGAGAGACGCATCTGCGGAAAAGCTGCTTTTGCAGCGGCGATGGCAAGACGGGTGTCTTCTTCATCTGCCAGGCGAACCTGCGCTACAGGCTGTTCGCTGACCGGGTGAATTAAGGTCAGCACTTCAGTGCCGTGGGGCGTGACGTGCTGACCATTAATATAGAGGGTGTCGATAGTTTTCATTTTTGCGCTCCAGGGGGTTGTGTCTGACGCTTAAAGTGTCGTTGAACACGGCCGCTTTCCTGTAGCGCAATCCTGTTTGATGCTTGCACAATCCTGCAAATCAGGACTGCTTATTCATCTCTCTGCTGGCCATGTTCTGGAAACGTTTGGCGCGCAGCCAGTCGTAACACCAGTTATAAACCACGGTATATGGCAGGAAGAACAGGAAGAAGCCAATCTCTACCATCAGCGCCTGCAGCAGGGTGACATTAAGCATCCACGCGGCGATCGGCAGACCAATCAGAATAAAGCCCCCCTCAAAGCCAAGCGCATGCGCGACGCGCAGCCAAATGCCACGTTTGCGTGACGGCGGGTAAAATTTATCAAACCCGGCGTTGTAAATAATGTTCCAGACCATCGCAACGGTTGAAAGCATGATGGCCAGCGCCCCCATCTGGAACAGAGGTTTGTTCATCAGCCAGGCGGCGGTTGGCGCACAGATACCAATGGCGATGGCCTCGAAGCCGACGGCATGCACAATGCGCTCAGACAGGCTTCTGTTGTTTTGCGATTTCATCTTGATGACTCCTTTTTCACAAGGCGACCATTATCATCGTAATTATTGATATGATATAGCTAACAGCCATCGATAAAAGCGATAGTTTATGCGTTATTCCCCTGAATCACTGGAAGCCTTTTTGCAGGCCGTTGAAACAGGCTCTTTTTCCGCCGCCGCCCGCAAGCTGAAGAAGAGCCAGTCAACCATCAGCAGCGCCATTGCCAACCTGGAGGCAGATCTCGGCGTAACGCTGTTTGATCGCCACGCCAGGCAGCCAACGCTCACGCCACACGGGCAGCGAGTTTTGCCCTACGTGCAGGCGATTTTTGCCGCCAGCGAGCGGCTGGATGAGGTTTCCGTCAGGCTGGCGGACAACGTTGAGCCGCGTCTGACTTTTGTGCTTTCAGACATGTGGCAAACCGCCCATCACGAATCTATCCTGCAGCAGTTTTCCGAGCGTTACCCGGATATCGAGTTCGAGTGCATCATTGCCGAAGATGAAGACGTGATCGATAGCCTGCAAATTGGCCGCGCCCACGTCGGCGTGCTTCGGGTTCAGGAAAGTTACCCGCCGGATATCACCGTCGCCCGCCTTCAGGTCGGCGCAGAAATGACCATTTTTATCCATCGCGATCACCGGCTGGCAAAGCAGAAAGAGGTGCGGATGGATGAGTTACACACCGTGCGGCAACTGGTGCTTAAAACTTTTGTAAGCCCCGGCAAAGTCGCAGCACAGGGCCCCATCTGGTCGTCCCCGTCTTTATTGCTATTGCTTGAGATGGCAGAACAAGGTTTTGGTTGGGGTATTTTACCCAGTTGGCTGGTTAACCAGTTTGGGCACGGCGTGCTTAAGCCGCTGAAGGTGGAAGGCTGGCCGCAAAATCTGGAGGTGGATGTCGCCTGGTCGAACAAAACGCCGCCCGGGCCTGCGGGGCGCTGGATGATCGACCGGCTACGCGAGCGGCGGTAATAAATCGGCACACACTTGCGGTTGTCACTCCGTGCGCTTCCAGGTTAAAAAAATGTTTTGCCACCAACAGGATCCCGTAGATGAGCGCCATCACCACCCTTTTTGCTATTACCGCCACCGTCACGCTGGGCGCAATGAGCCCTGGCCCAAGCTTTGTTTATGTCGCCCAAAATGCCGTGGCGCGTTCCCGCGCACATGGGCTGGTGACTGCGCTTGGTACTGGCGTCGGCGCTGCTGCATTTTCACTGATGGCGCTGCTGGGTCTGCAGGCTTTCCTGCTGGCGGTGCCGGTGGCTTATACCGGGATCAAGATAGCCGGGGGGCTTTATCTGCTGTGGCTGGCGTATAAGATAATCAAACACGCGCGCGAGCCGCTGCACGTCGGCGCTGTAGGGAAAAGCGATAAAAGCATGATGGCTACCTTCCGCGACGGGCTGTTTACGCAGTTGAGCAATCCGAAAACCGCCGTGGTGTTTGCCAGTATTTTTACCGCGCTGCTGCCGCGGGAGATCCCGGCCTTCTACTACGTGGTGCTGCCGGTGCTGTGCTTTGTGATTGATGCGGGATGGTATTCCATTGTCACGCTGGTGCTCTCTTCAGAGAAGCCGCGCAATGCCTACCTGCGTTTTAAAACCGTGATTGACCGCTTAGCGGGCGGCGTGATGGGAATTTTGGGGCTGAAACTGATTTTCTTTTCACGCTAAAAACAGAAAGCCACCCTGTGTGGTGGCTCTTGTGCATTACTGCTGACAGAGAGGGATCAGTGAATCCCCAACCGGTGCGCATGGAAAATCTCTTCACGCAGCTCGAGGTGGGTTAAACCCAGCAGATCGGCAAACTCCAGCTTTAGCTGCTGCAGGCGGATCAGGAATTGCGCGGGGGTTAACTGCTCTTGTTCACGGCGAAGAAATTCAAACGCTAAGGTGGTTGGGGTTATATCGGTGTCCATGGTAATCCTCTGTTTGGTTGTGAAATCGACAGTATTGTACCACTAACGGACTGTGCAAAAAACGGTCAGAACGGGATTTCTGGCGCTTAACTTACATAACAACATCAGGACTGAACCATGTTTTCTAAGCATTATGAAGTGGATGAAAGCCATATTGATTTCCAGGACGTAGTAGACGGCCTGTACTATCCGTTTTACATGGAGTGGACTCGCCACGCGTACATGCGCGAGGCGCTGGGCATTGATATCGAGGAAGAGTTCCGCCAGGGCAAGCTCTACATGGTGCTGGAGTATTCCCTGCGTTTTCGTAAGAGCCTGCAGAAAGGCGACAGCGTTGAGGTCACCTGCCAGTTAGAGCGGAACGAAAAACGCAACCGCGTTAACTTCGCCCAGCAGATTAAAGTCGACGGCGTGGTCTATGCCGAAGCGACGTTTGTCGCCACCTGCCTGGCCAATGGCCGCCCATCCATGCCGGAAGCCGTACTGAACGCGCTGGAACAACTTTGAATCCCGTTAGCGAAGGGCGATGCGCTCTTCGCTAACGCTTCTCCAGCGTCTGGAGGATAAAATCTGTTCTCCACTCTACGCTCCCTGCCGGCAAGGTAATGATTCGATAACCTAGTTTGCTGTAGGTTTCCGCCATAATGTCGGCCGTCTGGACCGCCTCTTCCCAGCTCTGCTTCCTTTCTGTGTCCCTGGCATAAATAACCTCCCAGGGCGGCGCCAGAAAAATATCAGGATGGTAGGGAAACCGTTTAACGGCCTCCGTCAAATGTCGCGGAATGGGGAGCTGCATTAGGGTGAGATAGCCCAGAATGTCCGGCACGCCGCGATCGTAGAAACAATAACTTTGTTTTTCATCTGCCCCATGCCAGGAACGCATATCCCAGCCAAGCATCTGCTCAGCAAATGCCGCAGGATCCAGCCAGGGTAAGGCATGGCCGCCAATTTGCTGTTGGTGCTGAATAACGCTCCTCCCGGCCTCCGGCTGACAGTAAAAGCCCCGGCGCTCCAGCGCATTAATCACGGTACTTTTCCCCGAACCAGGCCCGCCGGTAATCACCACGCGTTTCACCTGAATGCTGTTCATAAACCTCCCAAACATAAGTATCTTTACTGATTTATGATGATTCCACGCCCCCGTTCCTGCTACCCTCTGGCAAAAAGTGAATAAGAGTTAGGATCACCTGCGATGCAAGAATTTACCCGGCCAGTTTTACAGCTGCCAAACAACGAGAAGAAACTCCTGCTGCACTCCTGCTGCGCACCCTGCTCGGGCGAAGTCATGGAGGCAATACACGCGTCCGGTATCGAATACACCGTGTTCTTCTACAACCCAAACATTCACCCGCAGAAAGAGTATTTGCTGCGCAAGGATGAAAACATTCGGTTTGCGGAACAGCACGGCGTGCCGTTTGTGGATGCGGATTACGATACCGATAACTGGTTTGAGCGTGCGAAAGGTATGGAGTGGGAGCCGGAGCGTGGGGTCAGATGCACAATGTGCTTTGATATGCGTTTCGAGCGTACCGCACTTTACGCGCATGAGCACGGATTTAATGTCATCAGCAGCTCACTGGGTATTTCCCGCTGGAAAAACATGCAGCAGATTAACGACTGTGGGCACCGCGCCGCCGCGCCTTATGAAGGCATGAGCTACTGGGATTACAACTGGCGCAAACAGGGCGGCTCCGCCCGCATGATTGAAATCAGCAAGCGCGAACAGTTCTATCAGCAGGAGTACTGCGGCTGCGTCTATTCCCTGCGCGACACCAACCTGCACCGTAAAGCCAATAACCGCCCGCTGATTAAAATCGGCAAGCTTTTCTACGGCAAGGACGACGAGTCAACGGAAGCGTAAAACGAAGGGAGAAAATCCGGGAGCCTGCCGACATCGATCAGGCCCCGTAATCGTTCAAAATAACCCAGAAGTACCCTGCATTATCCTGAGCAGGTTTGCAATTTATAGCCAGCAACCCTGCACATTGCACGGATATATTCTTTTTGATTTTTAAGGCACTTAACGCAAATCAGGGCTTTGCAGTTTGCGTTAAGTGCGATTTCACTATGGCTACACTTGTGAGAGCGCTTTCTTCGACATTATTGTTCCACCAGCCCACGGTTTTTCAGCATCGGTTCGCTGTACGGATCGTGCCCGCGCCAGTCGCGATATAACGCCTCCAGATCGCTGCTGTTGCCTCGCGAAAGGATAGCGTCCCGGAAGCGCTGGCCATTTTCGGCGCTGAGTCCCCCCTGCTCCACAAACCACTGATAGCCATCATCCGCCAGCATTTGCGTCCAGATATAGGCGTAATACCCTGCCGCGTAGCCGCCGCCAAAAATATGAGCAAAATAGCTGCTGCGGTAGCGCGGCGGAACCTCGGCCAGGTTGATACGCTCTTTTTCCAGGGCTGCGGCTTCGAAACGCGCCACGTCGTCAATGGCCGTCTCTGGCGCCAGGCTGTGCCAGTTCATGTCCAGCAGCGCCGCCGCCAGCAGCTCGGTCATGTCATACCCTTTATTGAACTGGGCGGAGCGGAACAGTTTGCTGCGCAGCGACTCTGGCATCGGTTCACCGGTCTGGTGGTGGCGGGCGTAGTTGGCAAAGACCTCGGGATGGCTCGCCCAGTGCTCGTTAATTTGCGAAGGAAACTCTACAAAATCACGCGGCGTGTTGGTCCCTGAAAGGCTGGCGTAGCGCTGAGTCGCGAACAGGCCGTGAAGCGTATGACCGAACTCGTGGAATAACGTGATGACATCGTCCCAGGAAATCAGCGCGGCCTCGCCGCTGGCCGGCCGGGTGTAGTTGCAGACGTTGTAGATCACCGGCATGGCGTCAAACAGCGTGGATTGCTCGACAAAGTTCCCCATCCAGGCCCCGCCGCCTTTGCTGTCGCGAGCAAAGAAATCACCGTAGAACAGCGCCATGCCGCGTCCGTCGTTATCAAAAATCTCCCAGGTACGCACATCCGGGTGATAAGTCGGGATATCAAAGCGCTCAACAAAACGCAGCCCGAAGAGCTGGCTGGCGGCCCAGAACACGCCGTTGGTCAGCACGCCATTCAGTTCAAAATACGGTTTAATCTGCCCTTCATCGAGATCGTACTTCGCCCTGCGCACCTGCTCGGCGTAGAATTGCCAGTCCCAGGCTGCGGCCTGGAAGCCTGCATTTTGGGCATCAATAACGCCCTGTATATCTTTCAGCTCGCGGCGGGCACGCCCGGTTGCCGCAGGGACAATATTCCGCATAAAGCGCAGCGCCGCATCAGGGGTTTTCGCCATCTGGTCGGCCATTTTCCATGCCGCATAGTTTTCAAAACCCAAAAGCTGGGCCTGGGCGGCCCGTAGCGTAGCCAGGCGAGCGACGATGGCGCGTGTGTCGTTGGCATCGTTGCGCTGGGAGCGCGTCCATCCAGCCTCAAACAGGGCCTCCCGCGTGGCGCGGTTGCTCAGGCTTTGTAAAGCGGGCTGCTGGGTGAAATTCAACAGCGGGAGCAGCCACTTGCCCGGCAAACCTTTGTCGACAGCCGCCTGTGCCGCTGCCGCAACTTCCGCACTGGTCAGGCCCTTAAGCGCCTCAACGCTGTCAACAACCAGCCCACCGGCTTTATCCGCCGCATGGAGGCGATTATTGAACTGGCTGGTCAACTGCGCGCTCTCTTTGTTCAGCGCTTTCAGGCGGGTTTTATCCTGCTGGCTGAGCGTGGCACCGGCCAGCTTGAAGTACTGCCAGGTCACCTCCACCAGCCGCAGAGATTCCGCATCAAGATTACCGTCGTGGCGCTGCTGATAAACGGTATTCAACCGGGCGAATAAGGTGTCGTTCAGGCGAATTTCATCCGCAAGCTCAGCCAGTTCAGTGGAGAACTCTTCATCAAGCTGCTGGAGGAAATCGTTGGTGTGCGCCGACGTCATGGCGTAGAACACGGTGGTCACGCGGCCCAACATCGCACCGGTTTTCTCCAGCGCCAGGTAGGTGTTTTCAAAAGTAGGTACCGCCGGGTTGCCGGCAATGGCGGCAACCTCTTCACGCTTGATTCGCTTGCCTTCATCGAAAGCCGGTCGGTAATGGTCGTTCGTTATCTTATCGAAATGCGGGGCCTGGTAAGGCAATAAACTCGGCTGGAAAAACGGGTTGCTCTGCAACATCCTCTACTCCCGGTCACCTGAAATGTGGGTTAGTTATAGCGCATTTAGACAGGTTTCTTAAAAGAAAAACTAAGATTACCGTAGCCCGTTAGCGTGCTAAGGTAGTACAGGACAAAAGCGTTGAGGAACAGAGAGATGATTGTACTGGTTACGGGTGCTACAGCGGGCTTTGGTGAAAGCATTACCCGCCGTTTCGTTAAAAATGGCCACAAGGTAATTGCCACCGGCCGCCGTCAGGAACGCTTGCTTGAGCTTAAAGAAGAGCTGGGTGACAACCTGTTTACGCTGCAGCTGGATGTACGCAATCGCGCGGCAATAGAAGAAGCGCTGGCTTCCCTGCCGGCGGAATGGCAACACATTGATATTCTGGTCAACAACGCCGGTCTGGCGTTGGGCATGGAGCCTGCGCATAAAGCCAACGTTGATGACTGGGAAAACATGATCGACACCAACAACAAAGGCCTGGTGTACATGACCCGCGCCGTGTTGCCTGGCATGGTCGAACGCAATCGCGGCCACATCATTAACATCGGCTCCACGGCGGGCAGTTGGCCATATGCAGGCGGCAACGTGTACGGGGCAACCAAAGCCTTCGTGCGCCAGTTCAGCCTGAACCTGCGTACCGACCTGCATAAAACTGCCGTTCGCGTTACCGACATCGAACCGGGCATGGTGGGCGGCACCGAGTTTTCCAACGTTCGTTTTAAAGGCGATGATGACAAAGCCGGAAAAACCTACGAAAACGCCAACGCGCTGACGCCGGAAGACGTTACCGAGGCCGTCTGGTGGGTGGCGACGCTGCCGAAACACGTCAATATCAATACGCTGGAAATGATGCCGGTCAGCCAGACGTTTGCCGGGCTGAGCGTCCACCGCGAAGGGTAACTCTCTTCTAAACCCGGATAAACCATCCGGGTTTAGATTTTAAGAACATTCGATGCTAAATTTGCAGCAAACCTCTGAAGATAAGAAAACCATGCCACTTTCCCGTGAGATCAATCCCACTCAACCGGTAAACCAGCAGATCTATCATATTTTGCGCCGTGAAATTGTGCGCTGCCAGATTGCCCCCGGGACCCCGCTTTCGGAAAAAGAGGTCTCCGGTCGGTTTGATGTATCGCGTCAGCCGGTGCGAGAAGCGTTTATTAAACTCGCAGAAACGGGCCTGGTCCAGATACGTCCTCAGCGAGGGACATGGGTGAGTAAAATCTCGGTCAGCCACGTTAGAAATGGCTGTTTTATTCGCGAAGCAATTGAGCGTGCGGTCGTTAAACGCGCCGCCGAAAAAGTGAACGACTCCGATTTATATGCGCTGGAACACCTGCTCAACCAGCAAAGGCTGGCGATTACAGACAGCCAGATTGACGACTTCTTCTCCCTCGACGATAAATTTCATCGGCAGCTTGCGCTGATTGCAGATTGCAGCCTCGCCTGGGACACGGTTGAAAACATTAAAGCGACGATGGATCGCGTGCGCTATATGAGTCTCGACCATGTTTCACCGCCAGCTATGCTGCTTGAGCAGCATTATGCGATTTTCAATGCGCTAAAAGCCCATGATGTGGCGGAGGTGGACACCGCAATGCATCTTCATCTGCATGAAATAAGTCAGTCAATTTTGCTGATTCGCCAGGAGAACCAGGACTGGTTCAGCGATGAGTAGAGAAATGGGGCGCCAGGCGCCCCTACTGTTCTATTAGAACTGCGCCACGGTTGCCTGCGCGCCTTTCTCCCGGAGGTTCAGATATAGCTCGGTAACGCGGCGCACGAATGCAGCGTTGGCCGGCAAATCATCACCAAAGATGGTTTTCAGCCCGAGTAATGCCTTCACTCGCGCTTCCCCCTCTGCACTTTGCTCTACTGCAGTTTTTATTGCCGGCAGCAGTGGGTCGCTGATTTCAATCGCCTTGCCCCGATCGTCCACGCCGCTGACATAACGCATCCAGCCAGCCACGCCCAGCGCCAGCAGGTCATAGCAACTGCCGTTCACGATATGCCAGCGAACAGCGTCCAGCCAGCGCTGGGGAAGCTTCTGGCTGCCGTCCATCGCAATTTGCCAGGTGCGGTGACGCAGCGCCGGGTTGCTGTAGCGCTCAATGAGTGAGTCAGCATAGCTTTCCAGGTCGACATCCTGCACTTTTAGCGTCGGGGCCTGTTCGTCAAGCATCAACCTCCGGGCCGTGCGGCGGTAGTTTTCATCCTGCATGCAGTCAGAAATATGTTGATAACCGGCAAGATACCCCAGGTAGGCCAGGAACGAGTGACTGCCGTTAAGCATGCGCAGCTTCATCTCTTCATACGGCAGGACGTCGTTGACCAGTTCGGCTCCGGCCTTTTCCCACGCCGGGCGCCCGGCCACAAAATTATCCTCAATAACCCACTGGCGGAAAGGTTCACAGGCCACGGCAGCCGGATCGGCAACGCCGGTTTGCTCAGCAACCAGGGCCAATGACTCTGGCGTGACCGCCGGGACAATACGGTCAACCATGGTTGACGGGAAAGTAACATTAGCGTCAATCCAGTCTGCCAGCGTGTCGTCCAGCGCCCGGGCCCAGGCAACTATCACGTTACGGGTGACATGGCCGTTTTCTGGCATGTTATCGCAGGACATTACGCTGAAGGGTTTAAGACCGGCGGCTTTACGGCGAGCGAGCGCCTCGATAATCACGCCCGGTGCAGACTGCGGTCTCTGGGGGGTCTCCAGGTCATGCAGAAATAAAGGATGATCGGTCAGTAATTTCCCGGTTGCCGGAGAGTGGCAGTACCCCTTTTCAGTAATCGACAGGGAAACTATCGCGACTTCAGGCCGCATCAGAGCGGTAAATACGGCCTCAAGCCCGTCGACATGCGCGTGAAGCACTTCGGTGACAACGCCCACTACGCGGCATTGCCAGGCCTCAGCGGACATCTCAGCCACGCTGTAGAGATTATTCTGCTTTTTGAGATCGGCAATTTGTTGCTCACCGCCAATCAAATTGACTTCGCAATAGCCCCAGTCGCTGCCGTGCTCATTAGCCAGAATATCGGCATATACGGCCTGATGCGCGCGGTGAAACGCACCAAAGCCCAGATGGACAATGCGGGGAACCAGCTTGCTGCGATCGTAGCGGGGAAGAATAGCGTTGGCCTTGAGCAAGGTATTTTCCATAATAATGAAATCGTTATTACTGAATTTCATTCTATTTCCTTTCTTTTATTCGAATAGAAAGAAGCCGCCTGACCGGCGGCTTATAGAGTATGTCAATAATTACGCACCGGTGCCGTGGCGCGGTTTTCATCTTCGGCCGCATCTTCCTGCACGCTGAGATCGCGGTCCCGAACCTCGGGCATCAGCACGGCGGCGATCAGACCAATAACCGAATAACTAACGAGCATAGCTACCAGCGGCCACCAGTCGCCGGTGGCATTCACAAAAATACCCGCCAGCACCGGGCCAAATCCAACGGCCACCAGACCACCCGCCTCTTTTGATATCGCCATACGCGTGAAACGATTGCGGGCACCAAACATTTCCGCCATGGTGATATTTTCCAGAGCAAATAACCCCAATACCGCGACATTATGAATAATGATAATGCAGGCCATAATTACGCTAATGCTCTGACTCCTATCAATAATCATCGACAACATCGGATAAGCGAGAATAATGGCGGAAATATTGACAATAATATAAGGCACGCGGCGGCCCATTTTGTCAGAGATCCAGCCAAGAAGTGGAATAGTAATAAAGCCGATGACCGAGCTAATCATTAACGCATCCGTCGGGATACTCTTATCAAACAGCAGCGTCTGTACCAGATAGCCCGCAAGGAAAGTTTGAATCAGGCCGGAGTTCCCCGCCTGGCCGAACCGCAGCCCGGTAGCCAGCCAGAATGATTTACTGGTAAACATGGCAGTCAACGAATGAGCATTATCGCTCTCCTTCACCGCAACAGGCGCATCACCTTCATTCACTTTTTCAAACACCGGACTCTCTTTCAGGTTAAATCGCAGCCAGATAGCAAAGATCATCACGACGACGCTTGCCAGGAACGGAATACGCCAGCCCCAGGCAAGGAGCTGTTCTTTATCCAGCATAAAGAACATTACCGCCCAGATTGCCGTTGCAGAAAGAGTGCCACAGTTGGTTCCCATGGCGACGAGTGACGAAATAATGCCGCGCCGCCCTTTTGGCGCATACTCCGCCAGCATAGTCCCCGCCCCGGAGATTTCCGCCCCGGCCCCCAGCCCCTGAATAATACGCAAAGCAACCAATAATAAAGGTGCGAAGATGCCTATTTGAGCATAGGTCGGTAACACGCCAATTAGCGTTGTACAAATTCCCATCATAGTAATGGTAATAAACAACACTTTTTTACGACCGATGGTATCTCCCATACGTCCAAAAATGAACGCCCCGACAATCCTCGCTACATACCCTGCGCCATAGGTGCCCATGGCAAGGATTAACGCCATCGCGGCGGATTGTTCTGGGAAAAATATTTCATGGAAGACCAGCGCTGCGCCCAGTGAATAAAGCTGGAAGTCCATAAATTCAAGCGCCGTTCCTAACCAGCCAGAAACGGCGGCTTTGATGAGGTCGGAGGTACTTCTTTCTGAATTTCCCTGATCCAGGTCCGTTGTTTTCATCATTATTGCCTCTGTAGTTTATATTATTGCGTACAGAAAAATCGCATTCAAAAAAATCAAAATGTTAATAACACCTTGCAGCAATGGCGCTGTTCTTTTTCAAACAATGCCATTGCCTCAACGACCTGTTGATAGCCGAAGTGATGAGTAATTAATTTTTCAGGCTGTATTTTTCTTTCCTGCATCCATTCAATCACCAGAGGAAAACGATTACTGTTGAGCCTTGAGCTAAAAATAGAGATTTCTTTGCTGGTAATACCCTGCTGGCTAATAATACAGGGCTCGGAAGAGAACCCCATAATGCCGATGCGGGCCGCTGGAGATGCAACCTTAATGGCTTCAGGTAAAATAGAAGGGTGGCAGGCGGCATCAATAATTAACGTAGGATAAATACCGCGAGCGACCAGTGCCTCAGCTAAATCAAGGTGAGTATTATTGATGATTCGGTCAGCGCCGCTTTCCATTGCCATTTGCAGACGCTCTTCGAGCCGGTCAACAACGATAATTTCTTTAACACCATAAACGCCTCGCAGCGCCTGAACCGAGGTAAGCCCCATCGGCCCCGCGCCATACACTAAAGCAACATCATGGGAGGTGGGGTTAAGCTGACTGCAAATGTTCGCCGCTATTGTAAACGGTTCAATCATCGTGGCGTCATCATCGTTAATAGCCGCCGGAACCACATGGGAGTTTTTTGCCGGCAAGGTGACATATTCGCTGAAACCACCGTCACGATGAACGCCAATTACCTGAAGCTCTGCACATACATTAGGCCGTCCTACGCTACAGGGATAACAGGAACCACAGCTAACGACCGGGTCGCCTACAACGCGCTCGCCAATACGTTTTTCATCAATGTCTTCACCAACGGCATCGATATAACCCCAAAATTCATGGCCAATAACGCGCGGATATTTAGCAAATGGATTATGTCCATGCCAGATATGAATATCCGAACCACATATTCCGGCACTCACTACTCGGATCCGTACTTCATTTTTTTTCGGCTTAGGAATTTGACGTTCTTCAATGACTAAATCATTAGGTGTTCTTACCGTAATAGATTTCATTTTTACTCCGATAATTATTTTTGACATTACCAGATAGAATGGATTATTGACTCCGATGCGTTATATTCCGTCCGGCCAATAAAAACGTTCGTTACCAGTTCCAGAGCGTACCGTCTTCCAGACGAGCTACCGGCAGGTAAGCAGGTTCGTAGGGGTATTTCGCCGCAAGCTTCTTGTCGAAATCGATGCCGAGACCCGGTTTGTCACTCGGGTGCATCAGTCCGTTATCAAACGTCCAGTTGTGCGGGAAGACCTCCAGCATTTGTTCGGAGTAACCCATATATTCCTGCACGCCAAAGTTCGGTACCCAGAGGTCAAAATGTAGAGCCGCGGCCATACAGACCGGGGACAGATCGGACGGGCCGTGAGAGCCAGTACGCACCTGATAAAGTGAAGCGAAGTCGGCAATACGACGCATACCGGTGATGCCGCCCGCGTGCGTAATGGTGGTGCGGATGTAGTCGATAAGCTGCTCTTCAATCAGTTGCTTGCAGTCCCAAATGCTATTAAACACTTCCCCGACGGCAATCGGGGTTACCGTGTGTTGGCGGATCAAACGGAAGCATTCCTGGTTCTCTGCTGGCGTCGGGTCTTCCATCCAAAACAGGCGATAATCCTCGATGCTCTTACCAAAGCGCGCGGCTTCAATCGGCGTCAGGCGGTGGTGCATGTCGTGCAGCAGATGTTCATCGAAACCGAACTTCGAGCGAACCGCATCAAACAGTTCTGGCGTGAAGTCGAGGTATTTTTCCGTGGACCACAGTTGCTCTTCCGGCCAGTCTCCTTTTGTGGCGGGTTCATAAGCCAGCCCTTTCCCCTTCGCCATCCCGTAGGTAGTTTTCATCCCCGGCACGCCGCACTGCACGCGAATAGCTTTGAACCCCATTTCTTTATGGCGGGCGTAATCTTCCAGGACTTCATCAATGGAGTGGCCGGTCGTATGGCAGTAAACCATGACACCTTCGCGGGAAGCTCCCCCAAGCAGCTGATAAAGCGGCATGCCTGCGGCTTTCGCTTTGATATCCCAAAGAGCCATATCAATGGCCGAGATAGCCGTCATGGTCACCGGCCCGCGGCGCCAGTACGCGCCTTTATAGAAAAACTGCCAGATATCTTCGATGCGGTGTGCGTCCCGCCCAACCAGTTGGGGGCAGATATGGTCTTTAAGATATGATGCCACCGACAGTTCGCGACCGTTGAGCGTAGCGTCTCCCAGCCCCGTTAACCCATCATCGGTGGTGATTTTCAACGTAACAAAATTTCGCCCAGGGCAAGTGACAAAGACCTCAGCTTTTACGATTTTCATGCATTGTTTCCTTAAGGCAAATTGCTACAACGATAATTATTTGAGCAGAAACTACCTCCGATCTAACTACCATACAAGTATTCAATTGGTGATAATCGAACGTTAGTCACATTTAAAATGTGACTTTACGCAACGATTACAAATTGAGTGAGAGAAATGACAGGCAGGAAAAAAGAGAAAATCAGGCCCGGCCCCAGCCGGCAACAATGATTAGCATCCCACAGAAAGCAATGGCCGCCCCGGTCCAGTCGTACACGCTGAGCTTCACACCGTCCACCACCCGCAGCCACAGCAGCGCCGTCACAACATAAACCCCGCCGTAGGCCGCATAGACTCGGCCACTGGCCGCAGGGTGCAGCGTCAGGAGCCAGACAAAAATCGCCAGCGACAGCGCAGCAGGAAGCAATAGCAACGGGGAGCCATTACGTTTGAGCCATAACCAGGGCAGGAAGCAGCCAATGATCTCCGCCAGGGCGGTAGCAAAAAATAGCAGCGTTGTTTTGATCATATTGTATTTTCTTCAGTAATAATAATGCCCACGATCGATGTCATTAGGCGCGAATCAGGCCCAATGATATGATTAGTTTTATTAAACTAAAAAGGAAATCTCGATGAACTCAATCCTTCGTAAGTCTCTGTCATGGATGCCGTTAGCCTTGCTGGGGGCTGCATTCATGGTTTCCGTGCCGACTCAGGCCGAAACCAATATCATCGTTGTCCAACCGGGTAACAGCAACAATACAAACAGCCTGGCCGGGCAGGAAAACTCCATGACCCGCCAGCGCGCAGCGGAAGAAAAAGAGCAGTGGAACGATACCCGTAACCTGCGCCAGAAGATCAACCGCCATAATGAAAAAGTGTTCGACCGTGAGTCGGCACGCGGTGACAAAGACTGGGCCAAACAAGACGCCGCCCAGGACACCTTCGACAAATGCCAGCAGAGCGCCAACGTGAACGCTTACTGGGAGCCGAACACCCTGCGCTGCCTGGATCGCCGCACCGGTCGCGCGATTAATCCATAATAGCGCCCGCCCCAAACGAGGCTTCTGTTCAAGAAGCCTCACCGTCATCTGCGCAAGGACTTGCTATGAGTAAAGAACTGCCGATCCGTCTTCGCCCGCTTGAGCGTGAAGACCTCCGCTTCGTCCATCAACTGGACAATAACGCCAGCGTTATGCGCTACTGGTTTGAAGAGCCTTACGAAGCCTTTGTGGAGCTTTCCGACCTGTACGACAAACATATTCACGATCAGAGCGAGCGCCGCTTTGTGATCGACTGCAACGGCGTGAACGCCGGGCTGGTGGAGCTGGTCGAAATCGACCATATTCACCGCCGGGCTGAGTTTCAGATAATCATCACGCCTGAATTCCAGGGCAAGGGGCTGGCCTCTCGCGCCGCCAAACTGGCAATGGATTACGGCTTTACCGTGCTCAATCTCTACAAGCTGTACCTGATTGTCGACAAAGAGAACGATAAAGCGGTGCATATCTATAAAAAACTGGGCTTTATCGTTGAAGGCGAGCTGATCCACGAGTTCTTCATTAACGGCCAGTACCGCGATGCCATTCGGATGTGCATCTTCCAGCAGCAGTTCCTGGCGCAGAAAACCCCGGAAAAAACCCTGCTGAAGCCGACGGCTCAGTAACCGCCTTCCACAGATGAATGCCGCCCTGCGTGTGCGTTCATCTGCCTCTCTCCCATTTCCCACCAGCCTCCTGCCGCTTCGTCTATTTTCCAGACAATCAGACGGGTTTTTCCTGCAAAGCAACCAATCAGAACTAAAATAATAGGGCTGTAAAATTTTGCGTTTAAAAGGCAACGGCTATCAAATTCGTAGGCCCATCCAGATATTAATTATTAGTCTTACAGACTATCGTTAACGGGCATACATATAACGGAGAGCAAAATGAGCAATTCTAATGACTTACACGATGCTTCCTCGGCGGGCGCAGGAAAGTGCCCATTTAACCACGGCCAGAGCACGGATATCGCCGGCGAGGGAACCAGCAACCAGGACTGGTGGCCGCACCAGCTGCGCGTCGACCTGTTGAATCAACACTCCAACCGTTCTAACCCGCTGGACGAAAACTTCAGCTACCGCAAAGCGTTTAGCAAACTCGATTACTACGCCCTGAAAGGCGATATCAAAGCGCTGTTAACAGATTCTCAATCCTGGTGGCCTGCCGACTGGGGCAGCTATATTGGCCTCTTTATCCGTATGGCGTGGCACAGCGCAGGAACCTATCGCTCCCGCGACGGCCGCGGTGGCTCCGGACGCGGTCAACAGCGTTTTGCCCCGCTTAACTCCTGGCCGGATAACGTCAGCCTCGATAAATCCCGCCGCCTGCTTTGGCCAATTAAACAAAAATATGGCCAGCAGATTTCCTGGGCTGACCTGATCATTCTCGCCGGCAACGTGGCGCTGGAAAATGCGGGCTTCCGCACCTTCGGCTTCGGTGCCGGTCGTGAGGATGTCTGGGAACCAGACCTCGACGTCAACTGGGGGGCTGAGAAAGAGTGGCTTGAGCACCGCCACCCGGAATCGCTGGCACAGGCCCCGCTGGGCGCTACCGAAATGGGTCTGATTTACGTTAACCCGGAAGGGCCTGAGCACAGCGGTGACCCGCTTTCCGCGGCGCCTGCTATCCGCGCCACCTTCGGCAACATGGGGATGGACGACGAAGAGATTGTCGCCCTGATTGCCGGCGGCCACACCCTCGGTAAAACCCACGGCTCCGCCGCCGCCACCCACGTTGGTGCAGACCCGGAAGCTGCTCCGCTTGAAGCTCAGGGTCTTGGCTGGGCAAACAGCTATCAGAGCGGCGTCGGGGCAGATGCCATTACCTCCGGCCTCGAAGTGGTCTGGACGCAAACGCCAACCCAGTGGAGCAACTATTTCTTCGAAAACCTGTTTGGCTACGACTGGGTTCAAACCCGCAGCCCGGCAGGCGCCATTCAGTTTGAGGCGACCAACGGCCCGGATATTATTCCTGACCCGTTTGACCCGTCCAAAAAACGCAAACCAACGATGCTGGTGACCGACCTGACGCTGCGCTTCGATCCAGAGTTCGAGAAAATTTCTCGTCGCTTCCTGAACGATCCGCAGGCCTTCAACGAAGCCTTCGCCCGCGCCTGGTTTAAACTGACGCACCGAGATATGGGGCCGAAAGCGCGGTACATTGGCCCGGAAGTGCCAAAAGAAGATTTGATTTGGCAGGATCCGTTGCCGAAAGCGACGCACTCGCCGTCCAGCGCCGATATCGACGCGCTGAAAAAAGCCATTGCGGACTCCGGCCTCTCCGTCAGCGAGCTGGTCTCGGTAGCCTGGGCTTCAGCCTCAACCTTCCGCGGCGGGGACAAACGCGGCGGAGCCAACGGGGCCCGACTGGCCCTTGCCCCGCAGCGCGGCTGGGAAGTGAACGCCGTGGCGGCCCGTGCTCTGCCGGTACTTGAAGCGATTCAAAAAGCATCCGGTAAGGCATCCCTTGCGGACGTTATCGTGCTGGCCGGCGTCGTAGGCATTGAGAAAGCCAGCCACAGCAAAGTGCCGTTTACGCCGGGCCGCGTGGACGCCACTCAGGAGCAGACCGACATCGAGTCCTTCGAGCTACTGAAACCGGCCGCCGATGGCTTCCGAAACTATCGCCGCATCGCGAATGCGACCTCAACCGAAGCGCTGCTGATCGACAAGGCGCAGCAGCTGACGCTGACGGCCCCTGAGCTGACTGTTTTAATCGGTGGTTTGCGCGCGCTGGGCGTTAACTACGATGAAAGCCAGCACGGGGTGCTGACCTCACGTCCGGGTGAGCTGACGAATGATTTCTTTGTCAATCTGCTGGATATGCGCACCGAGTGGAAGGCTGCTGGCGCAGACTCCGAAGTGTTTGAAGGCCGCGACCGCCTCAGCGGGGAAGTGAAATATACCGGCACCCGCGCCGATCTGGTCTTTGGCTCTAACGCCGTCCTGCGCTCCCTGGCAGAGGTGTATGCCAGCCAGGATGCCGCAGAGAAGTTCGTCAAAGACTTTATCGCCGCGTGGACGAAGGTGATGAATCTCGACCGTTTCGACCTGCAGCAGTAAAACGAAAGGGAGGCTTTAGCCTCCCCTGGTTTAGCGCTATAAGGGAAGGCTTAACGCCTTCCCTTTTTACTGCTTACTCTTCGCCGAAGTGGATCACGGTCCGAATCGATTTGCCTTCATGCATCAGGTCAAACGCTTCGTTGATCTTGTCCAGCGGCATGCGGTGAGTAATGAACGGATCAAGATTGATTTTGCCCGCCATTGCCTCTTCCACCATGCCCGGCAGCTGAGTGCGACCTTTAACGCCACCGAACGCAGAACCACGCCAGACGCGGCCTGTCACCAGCTGGAATGGACGGGTTTTAATTTCCTGACCCGCCCCGGCCACGCCGATAATCACGCTCTCGCCCCAGCCTTTGTGGCAGCATTCCAGCGCGGAACGCATCACGTTCACGTTGCCGATACATTCGAAGCTGTAATCCACCCCGCCGTCGGTCAGCTCAACGATCACATCCTGAATCGGCTTCTGGTGATCTTTCGGGTTAATGCAATCGGTAGCGCCCATTTCCCGCGCGAGGGTGAATTTCTCCGGGTTAGTATCAATGGCAATGATTCGCCCGGCTTTAGCCTGCACCGCGCCCTGAATCACCGCCAGGCCGATCCCGCCGAGGCCAAATACCGCCACGGTATCGCCCTCTTTCACTTTCGCCGTGTTGTGCACCGCGCCGATGCCGGTGGTTACGCCGCAGCCAAGCAGGCACACTTTATCCAGGGGTGCCTGAGGGTTGACCTTAGCCAGGGAGATCTCCGCCACTACGGTATATTCGCTGAAGGTACTGGTGCCCATGTAGTGATAAATTGGCTCGCCATTATAGGAGAAGCGGGTGGTGCCATCCGGCATCAGGCCTTTGCCCTGGGTGGCGCGAACGGCCTGGCAGAGGTTAGTTTTGCCGGATTTACAGAACTTACACTCGCGGCATTCTGCGGTGTAGAGCGGAATAACGTGGTCGCCCGGCTTCAGGCTGGTCACGCCCTCGCCCACTTCCACCACGATGCCGCCGCCTTCGTGGCCCAGCACCGCCGGGAATACGCCTTCCGGATCGTCGCCGGACAGCGTGAAAGCATCGGTATGGCAAACGCCGGTGTGGGTGATTTTCACCAGCACCTCACCTTTTTGCGGGGGCGCAACGTCGATTTCAACAATTTCTAAAGGTTTACCCGGCCCAAAGGCCACCGCAGCACGTGATTTCATTGTTTTGTTCCTTTTGGTGAGGGTGTTTTTATTTTAGATAAGAGCGCAGCAAATTCCCGACTTCCGCCATCCGCAGCGCACGCTGCTCTTCGGAGGTATCGCCGGTGACCAGCTCGTCTTTAAGGTGAATTTCCATCATTTCGCCCATCAGGCCGTTGGCCGCCCCGCGGACGGCCGCGATCTGCTGCAAGATGGCGAGGCACGGCTCGCCGTTTTCCAGCGCGCGCTCAAGCGCCTCCGCCTGGCCGCGAATGCGCCTGACGCGGGTCAAAATGCGTTTTTTGTCTTCCGGAGAGTGTGGCATAACCGCCCCTTAGGTACTGTAGGGGGGTATAGTACCTTAATTTTTAGACTATTGATAATTTATATTTTATTTAATTATCAGCTATTTAAAAGAAGCCACAAACAGACACCTGGCGACATACACAATAATTAACATGCCCCCAAAATCGGCCCTAAACGCGATTTCGCCCCCAATTTTGCCCCCAAAATCGGCCCTAAATCGGGTGTGAAAAAGCAACTGCGCTTAAAGTACTCGCCATTCAATTCACGCGGCGGCCACTCCAGAACGCCGCCGGATGTGTGACGGATAAGAGAGGCCGTTAGCACAGGGTTTTCTGGTGACGCTCCTGCTCAGCCTGTTTACCCCGATATTGCAGCATAGGTTTATGGCGTGCCGGGACCTATGCTGCCATTGGTTCGAATCGAACAACAATAAACATGGGGATAATACTCGCCTCGCTGGAAATATAATCGACTCGGTTTACACTGGTGGGCTATATCTGAATGGTGATTTTCATAATTATTATCTGGATAGTATTCTACAGGTAGGGCTGTATGAAATAAATACAACCACAGAACAGAAAAACAGAGGCCTTGCAACGACACCCTATTTCTCCAACCTAATACAGCGGAAACAAAAAAAAATAATGCAAAGATTATTTTGTCGACACGCTCATAATATATTGAAGGCGAAAGCCATAGTGATACCCAGAGTATAATTTGAATCAAAACAACAATTCATTTAATATATGAATTGTTTTTCAAACGTTCCTTACCGAAGATAAAACCCGAAATGAAAAATGCATGCAATAAACTATTTGTCATGAGCACCATTTTCGAAAATTACACTGGGATAAAGAAACTCACTATGTTAAGGAAGTTGAATTTATCAGCAGGTGCTGCCTGCGCAATGCTTGGCTTGCTGACTGGTTGCGCCGAAGGCGTACCCGAATACAAAGAGCCTCCGGTAGCCACGGTTGCGGTCAAAGATAGCCAGGCCCGCATAGTCTTCCGCTCTGCGGGAATGCCCATGACAGTGAATTACGCAGTTGATACTTCAACGCCAACCAGCGAAGGTTTTACGCCTATTGGCCGTGTCTTTCATAGCGGGCGAGAGAAGCTTCTGCCCTGGATTGCCACTCTGACTGAAAATACTCGTGGGACAATTTCCGACGAGCAGTTGCAGATTGAGAAAACCGTCGATGCAGGGCACAGCATTCGGATAAGGGGTATTTCTGCCTGGTCTGATTATGGCCAACAAATTAATACCTCTGGTTCATGTGGCCCACTCTTCTCTCAATTTATCCCCGAGGGAGGCAGTACCTACCTGGTTGAGTTCCGCTTTAAGGGAACCAATAGCTGCTCTCAACGAATCTACAAGATAGGCGCCGGTGAAGAACGATTACCAGTGCCTTCTTAATTCATCAGACTCCCGGACCAGATCAGTATGCGTGATATTAATGCTGCTCCACGAGGGCGTTTATGTACACGCCCGGCCTTATTGTGACATCGAGACCGGCGAGGCTCTTCTGCCTCCGCCGAATGAACTGTTCAGGCGATCGACCTCACTGAAAAGCACCATCAAATCGTTGCTGTCCACGCCGATCAGGCCAAGTTCGTGAACCAGAGACTCAAGGAGCAGATGCTTACGGGCATCAGGAGAACCCGAGGAGAGTACAGCCTCAATCAGCACGAAGTTAGCACTCCGCGGGCGTTCAAGATCGGGATAAGTTGGGTCCACATAAAGCGAGTCGTCGTCGAGACTGATAAAGCGCTGGAACAGATCGTTATGGGGGTAGCCGGTGGTCACCGTGGCGGCGTGAATGGCGGCCGAAATTCTTTTTTTATCCAACGTACCGGTTTTTCGCAGTGTGATAGTAAATACGGGCATGGTCTGACTCCTCAGGATAATCAAATGAGTCTACTGCCTTCCGTTCTTATAGATAGCCTGAAAACTGTTTCTCGCTGTAACCAAACTGATGGCTTGCGCATGCTTTGTTTTTTTATCCCCCAACCACATCATACACAAACTCAACGCCCCCGCTTTTCAGCACCCGTTGCGTGACTGGCTTAAGGTTCAATGCCTTACTCACCGGCAGCAGCGGTATCCCCGCCCCGATAACAACCGGGATCTGGGTGATAAACAGGCGCTGCAGCTCGCCGGCTTCGGCAAACATAGCGGCGGTTTTGCCTCCGCCTACCAGCCAGACATCTTTGCCTTCGGCGGCTCTTCGTGCCTGCGCCGCAATGGCGGCGGCCTCGCCCTGCACCAGCGTGATATTTTGCCCCTCGGGAACGGAAAGCGAACGATGCGTGACGATAAATGCCGGGACGTCGGCGTAGGGCCAGGCTTCAGGCGAATTATCAAGGATCCAGCCGTAGGTTTCAGCCCCCATGATCACCGCCCCAACGGTCTGGTAGAAATCATCGTATGGCGTTGCGTCGTCGCCCAGCGGGAAGCTCATTAGCCAGTCCAGGTGATGCTGCTGGTCGGCTATGTAACCGTCCAGCGTTGCGGCGACGTAATAGACTAAATTGGCCATGCTTTTCCCTCTCTGGCAGATAATTATCCGTTTGATAATACAGCGATAAAAACATGTCGCCACTGCCAATTTTAGGCCTGCAGTTCTTCATCCCCTCTTGCCTGGCGGCGTATCACTTGCGGCGGCTGGCCGTAGGCGCGCAGAAACGCCCGGCGCATTCTGTCCCGCTCGCCAAACCCGGTCTGCCGGGCCACTTCGTCGATGGAGCGGGCGCTGGTTTCAAGCAGCATCCGGGCGGACTCCAGGCGCAAGTGCTCTATGGCGCGGGCGGGCGACTGGCCGGTTTCAGCCTGAAAAATGCGGCTAAACTGCCGGGGAGATAAATTAGTCACCGCCGCCAATTCTTCCACGCTCAACGCATTTTCAAGGTGCGCGCGGGCCCAGGTCATCACTTTTTGGATACGGTCAGTTTTGGGTTCCAGTTCAAGCAGGGAGGAAAACTGCGACTGGCCGCCGGACCGGCGGTGATAAAGCACCAGCTTCCGGGCAATGGTGCGGGCGATGTCCGCCCCCAGATCGTCTTCAATCAGCGCCAGCGCAAGATCGATAGCCGCCGTCATCCCCGCAGAAGTCCAGTAAGGCCCATCGCAAATAAAAATCTTGTCCTCTTCGACGCTGATGCCCGGAAAACGCTGCTGCAGATCTCGCGCGTACATCCAGTGCGTGGTGGCGCGCCGGCCTTCCAGCAGCCCGGCTTCTGCCAATAAAAAGGTCCCCAGACAAGCGGCGGCCACGCGGCGTGCATAAGCCGCAGCCTGGCGAACAAAATCAATCGTCGCGGGGGAAGCCTGTTCCATCGTGGCGCCAAACAGCAGGAGATCGTACTGGGTATCCACCATTGACTCGGTCATCACCTCAAAGCCTGCCGACGTAGGCACCCTGCCGCCGTGCTCTGAGAGCAGATGCAGCTCATAAACCGGCTCACTCGCCATCAGGTTAGCGACTTCAAACGCCGTGATGACGGCAAACCCCATGGTGGAATACCCGGGAGTAACAACAAAACCAACCTTTTGCATGATGCACACCGTTGTCATTGATGATGTCATAAAAAGACGGTTATATGACATTTGAGACACAAAAAGCCAGTGTTAATGTTGCCTGCGTCAACTAACCCCTTTCAGGAGTCACACCATGAGCAACGCATCTAAAGGCACGGCCCTCATCACTGGCGCATCCGGCGGGATCGGCGCCGTCTACGCGGCCCGTCTGGCAAAACGCGGGTACGATCTTATTCTGGTAGCCCGCAGTACTGACCGTCTGAACCAGGTTGCCCGGCGCATCCGCGAGGAAAGCGGGCAATCGGTGGAGGTCATTACCGCCGACCTGGGGAATGCGGCGGAGCTGCTGCAGCTCGAAACGCGGCTAAAAAACGACGCGTCTATTTCGCTGCTGGTTAACAACGCCGGCTTCGGTTCAAAAGAAAGCGTGCTGGCAGCCAGCGTGGATGAAATGACCGCGATGATCGACCTTAATGTGACGGCCCTGACCCGCCTGACGTATGCGGCAGCCCCGGCGATGGCTGCCCGCCAACACGGCACCATAATTAACATCGCCTCGGTCGTAGCCATTGCGCCTGAATTGCTGAACGGCGTTTACGGCGCCAGCAAAGCGTTCGTGCTGGCATTGAGCCACTCTTTGCAGCAGGAACTGGCAGAATCAGGCGTGCGTATTCAGGCCGTGCTGCCCGGCGCAACGGCCACGGACTTCTGGAATATTGCCGGCGTTGGTGGGCATGAAAATCTGCCGCAAAGCTGGGTGATGAGCACGGAAGACATGGTGGATGCCGCGCTGGTCGGCCTTGATGCCGGGGAGAAAGTCACCATTCCTGCGTTACAGGAAGGCAGCGAATGGGATAACTGGGAGGCTGAACGCCGGGTGCTCAGCTCGCATCTGAGCGCATCTCAGCCAGCGCCGCGTTACGCCCGCTGACCGTTCACGCTATTTTGAACCATATATGCCGCCAGCAGGCGGCTTTTTTTGCTGCTATTCAAGCTATTTACCGCTCAAATAACCTGCTAACAAAAACTTTTAAATGATAATGAGTATCATTTGATATCTTTATTTGTTAGCATCCTGCCCGCACTAAATTGATCGCCATAAAGACTAACAGCCAGTGAAGGCTACCTCCGGGCAAAAGATATGCACAAAAAATTGATCCTTACGTCTTTGATCGCGTTAGCCAGCCTGGGCCTCAGCGCCTGCAGCCAAACCACTCCCCCTCCTCAAGCGGCAAGCCATGTCGCCGTCACGCGTGGGCAAATCGTTGATTTACAGAGCGGCGAAACGCTGACCGAACGGCAGTTACTGGTCAAGCTTGCCGGTGCTCAGCGGCTTATTGTCGGCGAAAAGCACGATAACGCCGAACATCATCAAATTGAACTTTGGCTGCTGCAAAATCTGCGGCAGGAGCGCCCTCAGGGCAGCATCTTGCTGGAGATGTTGACCGCCAGCCAGCAGCCGCGCGTCAACCAGGTAAAAGCCTGGCTGAAGGATGAGCCTCAGGTGCGGGGCGGCCGTATCCAGGAACTGCTCAGTTGGCAAAAAGGCTGGGCGTGGGAAATGTACGGCAGCATTGTTACCGAGGCCCTGCGGGCCCCCTCGCCTTTACTCAACGCCAATATCAACCGCGATGAGATAATGCGCCTCTATAAAGCCCCACGCTTCCCGGAAGGGAACAAATCAACCGCACCCGCCGTACAGGCCGCGCTGAAGGAAACGATTATTGCCATGCACGGAGGCAAAATCGAATGCCAGCAGTTAACCTCGATGCTGGCGATTCAGCAACAGCGCGATCGTTACATGGCTCAGCAGCTGCTGAACGCCCCGGCGCCTGCCTTGCTGATTGCGGGCGGATATCATGCGTCAAAGAGCATCGGCGTCCCGCTGCATATGGAAGACTTGTCCCCTGCTTCGAAGCCTGTTGTGCTGATGCTGGCGGAAAAAGGGATGAACATCACGGCGGCTCAGGCTGACTATGTGTGGTTTGTCGCCCCTGTCCCGGCCAAACGGTAATCCGTGGATGACAGACACACTTAATACTTCGCTGCCGGGCAGAAGCGGGACGGGCTTTACGTTGTCTCTGCTTCTCCACGGGGGGCTTTTTTTGGCACTCGTTTGGCAGGCGTCTGACACGCCGTCTGCCCTGCGACCTGCACCCGCCGTCATGCTGCAGTGGTCAGACAATATCGAAGCGCCGACCCCACCAGTCCCGCTTCCAGTGGGTATTGCGCAGCAAGAATCTGCGGCAGCAGAGGAAAAACAGCAGGCCGAGGACAAGCAACAGCAGCCGCTGCCGGTAGCCAAAGACGCGGTGATTGAAGTCACTCGCCGGAAAAAAGCCGCCGAGGGCGAAAAGAAAAAGCCTCGTCCGCCGCGTCACGTCCGGGAAAAAACCAGCGACAGTAGCCAGGCGGCCATCTCGACCAATGCCGCCCCTCAATCCAGCGTGGTTTCCTCACGCATTGCCGCGCCTTACCACAGCGATGCCGAGAAACAAGACAGCCTGGAGGACTCATGGGAAAACCGGGTAAAAGGCCATCTCAACCGCTTTAAACGCTATCCCGGCGATGCCCGCCAGCGTGCCAGGACCGGCATGGCGGTGGTCACGTTTACCGTGGATGCTGCGGGCGTGGTTATTGCCAGTTCGCTGGCTGGATCATCGGGAACACGCTCGCTCGATAGGGAAGCCGTGGCCGTTTTAGAACGCGCCCAGCCGCTGCCAAAGCCCCCCGCAGAGCGCTTAAAGGGTGGCTTTTATAAAGTCACGATGCCAATCAATTTTGATCTGACGGAGCTTAGCCGAAGCTAGCGCTAAGCCCACTATCTGAACGTTAATTTTATGCTGAATATTCGGCAGGGCGTCCCATCGCCTGGCATTAAGGAGGCATCATGGAAAAACTATGGAAAGCAATGCCGCTGTTTCTCGTCTGTTCACTGTCCGGCCGCTGGGCAATTGCCGACGTGCCGCCCCCGCCGGCTACGCCCAAAATTCCCCACCGGCTGATTGAGCATGGCGACATCCGCGTGGATAACTATTTTTGGCTCAGGGATGACAGCCGCAGCGATACAAAAGTGCGGCGTCATCTTGAGGATGAAAATAACTACGCCCGCCGGGTACTGAAACCCTCCGCAGAGTTAACGGACACGCTGTATCGGGAAATGGTCGCGCGGATGAGCCCGGAAAACCGCTCGGTGCCCTTCCAGCGAAACGGTTATCGCTACCAGGATGTTTATCTCGCCGGGCAAGATTACGCCGTCAGCCAGCGGCAACTCATCGGAAGTCATGGCGACTGGCAAACGCTGGTGGACGGCAACCAGCGCGCCAAAGGCCAGGCCTATTACCAGCTCAGCGGTTTGGTCGTCAGTCAGGATAACCAGATGATGGCGATTGCCGAGGACACGACGGGCCGCCGCCAGTACCGCCTCTCGCTCCGGGATTTAAAGCGCGAGCAATGGCTCCCCGATGCGATCGAAAACACGTCCGGGAATATGGTTTGGTCCAACGACGGACGCTACCTGTTCTACATCCGCAATAACCCACAAACGCTGGTACCCTCGCAGGTTTGGCGGCACCGGCCAGGCACGCCTGTCGCCGAGGATGTGCTGGTCTACCAGGAGGCTGACGGCGGCTATTATCTGGGACTTTCCCGTTCGGCATCAGACCGCTATTTAATCATCACGCTCAGCGCCAGCACGTCATCGGAAGCACGCCTGATCGACGCGGATAATCCCGAGGCACCACCGGTACTTTTTGCCACCCGCAGGCCGGGGATTGAATATTATCTCGACCATTTTGGCGAGGCGTTTTACCTGCGTGCCAACCAGGAAAACGCCAATTTCGGGCTGTATAAAAGCCCCACGCCGGGCGGCAAGTGGCAGGCCGTGGTTGCACCCAAACCCAATAAAATGGTGGAAGGATTTGCGCTGTTTAAGGACTGGCTGGTGGTTGCTGAACGCCAGGACGGGCTGAGCCAAATCCGTAAAATTAACTGGCGCGATAGTCAGGAGCAGACGCTTAAGTTTGATGATGCCAGCTATATGGCCTGGCTTGGCTATAACCCGGAGCCGCAGGCCGGCAAACTGCGCTATGGCTACTCCTCAATGACCACCCCCACCAGCACTTATGAATGGGATCTGGTCAGCGGCGAGCGCACCCTGCTTAAACGTCAGGCGGTAAACCATACCGATCCGCAGGATTACCACAGCGAGCGGATTTGGGTCACCGCTCGCGATGGCGTTCAGGTGCCCGTCTCGCTGGTCTATAACCAGAAAATGTTCAAACCGGCCCACAGCCCGCTGCTGGTTTACGGCTATGGCGCCTACGGAATGAGTATGGATCCGGCCTTCAGCGCCAACCGCCTAAGCTTGCTGGATCGTGGTTTTGTGTTCGCTATCGTTCACGTTCGTGGCGGGGGGGAACTCGGCCAGCAGTGGTATCAGCAGGGAAAACTGGAAAACAAGCCAAACAGTTTCAATGATTTTCTCGATGCAACCCACCGTCTGGTTGAACTTGGCTACGGGCAGCCTGGCAGGCTTTACGCCATGGGGGGGAGCGCCGGAGGCTTGCTGATGGGCAACGTCATTAACCAGCAACCCACCCTCTTTAACGCCGTGGTTGCTCAGGTACCCTTCGTGGATGTGGTCACAACCATGCTGGATGATTCGCTGCCCCTCACGCTCGGCGAATATGACGAATGGGGTAATCCACACCGGGAGAAGGATTATCTGAACCTCAAGTTATGGAGCCCCTACGACAATGTAAAACCCGCCCGCTACCCAAATTTACTGGTCACCAGCGGCCTCCACGACTCGCAGGTACAGTATTGGGAGCCCGCAAAGTGGGTCGCTAAGCTGCGTGAAAACCAGCGGGGCCCCGGAAAAATCCTCCTGCTGACCGATATGCAGGCCGGACACGGCGGTAAATCAGGCCGAATAAAGCGCCTGGAAAATACCGCGCTGGAATACAGCTTTATTCTGGAAGCAGATAAACAACGCTAACCGGGAACCCTTCCCTTAGCGGGAAGGGCTCGTGCAGGCGACATAATTATAAAAATATTTTTTATTTTATTACGATACTTCAAGGACACGTATGAACGTTAATAAACTGGCCGTTGCCCTCGGCTCGGGCATGCTATTGCTCAGCGCCAGCGGTGCGGCACAAGAGAATAATGATAAAGGCAGCGGGGATAAAAAAGGCACGGCGGTATTTAGCCCGCTTAATGTGTCCGCCGGGAATATCACCCGCGAGCAAGAAGCGCTGGAAAAACCAGGCGCAACCAGCTCCCGCGCCACGGATAAAAACCTGCAGTCTCTGGACGCCACGCTACGCAGCATGCCCGGTACCTATACCCAAATCGATCCCGGCCAGGGCACGGTCAGCGTCAACATTCGCGGAATGAGCGGCTTTGGCCGGGTTAACACCATGGTGGATGGGATCACCCAAAGTTTTTACGGCACCACGACGTCCGGCACCACCGTGCACGGCTCCACCAACAACCAGGCCGGCGTACTCATCGATCCTAACTTTTTGGTCGGCGTGGACGTCATTCGCGGGGACAGCAGCGGCTCAGCGGGGATCAACGCCCTGACGGGAAGCGCAAATATGCGCACCCTTGGCGTTGATGACGTGATTTTTAAAGGCAATGATTACGGCTTGCGGTCGCGCTTCTCGGTAGGCAGCAACGGTATCGGACGCAGCGGGATGATTTCCGCCGCTGGAAAAACCGACGCCTTTACCGATACCGTAAGCTTCGGCGCCATGGCCGCCATCAGCGGTAGCTCTATTTATTCGAATTTCTCAAACGGCTCCGGTATTAATAGCGAAGAGTTTGGTTACGATAAATTTATGAAGCAGAACCCGAAATCCCAGCTTTATAAAATGGATATTAAACCTGATGAATTTAATAGCTTCGAACTGTCGGCCAGAACCTATAAGAATAGATTCTCCCGCCGGGATATCACCAGCGACGATTATTATATTAAATACCATTACGCCCCGTTTACTGAGCTGATTGATTTTAAAGTCGCGGCCAGTACCAGCCGCGGGGATCAGAAATATCGTGATGACTCGCTGTTTACTTTTTACCGCACATCCGCGCAAAACCGCTCTGATGCGCTGGATATAAGTAACGTCAGCCGTTTCAGCTTAGGCGATAACGATTTGGCCTTTACGCTGGGCGGGAAGCTGATGCGCACCCGCTATACCAGGATAATTAACTCCGCCGCAGGAGATGAGAAAACCAACCAGGAGTCGATCGAAAACAACCCGTTCGCCCCTTCCGGGCAGCAGGATATTTCGGCGTTATACACCGGGCTGCAGGTGAAGCGCGGTATCTGGCAGGCAGATCTTAACTTCAACTACACGCACAACCGTATCACCGGGCATAAACCACCCTGTGACGAACGCGTAATCTGCGTCCCACAGGGAAGCTATGAGGTCGATGAGCGAGAAAATGGCTTTAACCCTTCAGCCCAACTGTCAGCCCAGGTCACCCCATGGCTTCAGCCATTTGTCGGCTACAGTAAGTCGATGCGTGCGCCAAATATTCAGGAGATGTTTTTCTCCAACTCCGGCGGGGCTTCCATGAACCCCTTCTTAAAGCCTGAACTCGCAGAAACCTGGCAGCTTGGTTTTAATATCGACACCAAAGACCTTATCGCTAAACAGGATTCGTTGCGCTTTAAACTGCTGGGCTACCGCAGCAGGATCCAGAACTATATCTTCAGCGAGTCTTACCAGGTCTGCTCCAGCGGGCGAAAATGCAGCATGTCCGAGGTGATTGGCAACGGCTGGGCGGACATGAGCGAGGACTACAGCGACAATATGTACATCTACGTGAACTCCGCCACCGGCGTCACCGCCCAGGGTGTTGAGCTTGAGATGGATTACGACGCTGGGTTCGCCTTCACCCGTCTCTCCTTTAGCCAACAGCTGACCGACCAGCCTACGTCCATCGCCAGCACCTACTTTGGCGCCGGGGATATTACCGAGCTGCCAAGAAAGTACATGACGCTGGATGCCGGGGTACGTTTCTTCGATGAGGCGCTGACCCTCGGGACGATTGTCAAATACACCGGGAAAGCCCGTCGTATGTCGCCTGATTTTGAACCCGATGAGCAGACCGGCGCCATCATTAAAGAGGATTTGCCGCAGATCCCGACGATTATCGATCTCTACGGCACCTACGAGGTGAACCGCAATCTGATGCTGAAGCTTACGGTGCAAAACCTGATGAACCGGGATTACTCCGAGGCGCTGAATAAGCTCAATATGATGCCTGGGCCGGGCGATGATGATGCCAGCCGGGCCAATACCGCGCGCGGCAGAACCTGGATCTTCGGCGGCGAAGTTCGCTTCTGATTGTCATGCCATCGCCCGGAGATTTTAGCCGGGCGATGTGCGGTTAACGGTATTTCATCTTCTGCAAATCTTCCATCAGCCCTGGGCCAACGGGTCGCCAGCCGGTTTTCTGCTGCGTGATTGCGCTTGAGGCCGACATGTCGTGTGCGGCAAAGCTCCCCAGCCAGCCAAAATGATCGCTGGCTTTGGCAGCCTCAATGCTGCGTACCGGCACGCCAAGCCCCTGGCCAATCACGTCGGCGATGGCTTTAGTGGCGATCCCCTCTTCCGCCACGGCATTATAGCGCTCCCCCGCCATGCCTCTTTCCACCGCCTTAACATACAGACGGGCGGCATCGCTCAGATGCACCGCCGACCAGCGGTTTTTACCCTCGCCAATATAAGCCGCCACGCCTTTGTCGCGCGCCAGCTCGATAAGCGGCGTAATGAGCCCCTGCCTGAAGGTGTCGTGCACCTGCGGCAGCCGCACAAACGCGGCGTTAACGCCCCGCTCAAGCTGGCTGACCCCGGCAATTTCCGTGGCCTTACGTGGGTTTGGCGTCTGAAGGTTATACCCCGCTTCCGTCGCAGGTTGGCCAGGTTCAGTGGCCCCCATCGCCACAAAAGAGGTGATCACCATTGGGCGGGCCGAGCCCACCAGCGCGTCCCCCATGGCGGCAATCACTTTCCCGTCAGCCTCGCAGTTCGCCGCAAAGGTAGAAAAATCGTGGTTAAAAGCGGTGTGAATTACGGCGTCCGCAAGATCCGCCCCGTGCTGCAGACTGGCAAGGTCATCCAAATCGCCATAGTGTGCTTTTGCTCCCCAGGATGATAAGGCCTCAGCCCCGCGCTGAGAACGCGTGAGCCCCACTACCTGATGCCCGGCGGCAAGCAACTGTTGAACGATGGCCGAGCCAAGAAAACCGGTCGCACCGGTGACAAAAATACGCATAGTCAATTATCCCAAACCGTCACTGAGGACTGAGTTGCCGTCCGACGGGATTTACTGTAAACAGATGAGAAAAGACGAACAATGTTCAAAAATCGCCATTTTTGGTCTTATCGTCCGGAGTTACTATGGATCCTTTGTCTGAACTGCTTTCCCTGCTGAAACCCCAGAGCTACGCCTCCGGCGGCGTTGCCCTGCATGAAGATATGGCCATTCAGTGGCCGGCACATGCCGGAATCAAGTGCTATGCCGTGGTGTCTGGCCGCTGCTGGCTCTCCGTTGACGGTATGGACAAGCCGCTGCTGCTGCAGGCCGGCGACTGTTATCTTCTGCCGCCGGGGCCGCCTTTTTGCCTGGCTACCGGGCCAGATGCCACACCTGTAGATTTCTACACGCTGCGCCAGGCGGGGAAGCTCGGACCTGACGTCGTCCCCGGCCAGCAGGAAAGCAGTTTCCTGGTCGGCGGCCATTTTGTTTTGAGCGGGGAAGCGGCCGATCTGCTGCTGAGCTCTTTGCCGCCGGTGGTTAGCCTTCAGCGGCCTGAGAGTAAGGCCGCCATGCGCTGGGCGCTGGATCAAATGACCGATGAAGTCCGCCAGCCTCGCCCCGGCAGCGCGCTTATCGTCCAGCAGCTCGCCTGGATGATGCTGATTCAGGCTTTGAGGCTGCACCTGACTCATCAGCCCGCCGTGGGCTGGCTCTATGCGCTGGCGGATAAACAGCTCAGTCTGGCCCTGACCTGCATGCATACAGAGCCCGCGTTCAACTGGACGCTGGAAAAACTGGCGGAGCGCGTGGGGATGTCGCGGTCAGCGTTTGCCGCCCGGTTTAAAGCGGTGACGGGCGCATCCGCTATCGATTACCTGACCCGCTGGCGCATGATGCTGGCTTGCGACAGGCTGCGCCAGTCAGGTGATTCCCTGGCGCGTATTGCGGTGGAATTGGGGTATGAATCGGAAAGCGCGTTTGGTAAGGCTTTCAAGCGGGTGATGGGCTGCTCACCCCGGCAGTATTCAAAAGGCTAACGGCCAGCCGCCGCAGACAATCAGGGCCGTTCACGCTTGCCGGGCATCATTCGCAGCAGCGTGTTGTCTTTCCAGACATAGTGGTGAAACAGAGCGCCGAAAGCATGAAGACCAATAACGAAATAGCCAGTGTTGGCGAGCAGCTCATGCCAGGATTTGAGGCTGAATTCCAGGTCTTCATCCGGTACCGCCGCCACCGGCATCTGTAGCCCAAAGGCCACCCAGTCACTGCCGCGATAGTACATCGCCAGCAAGCCCAGCACCGGCAGGCCAATAAACATCAGATAGACAATCGTGTGGACCAGATGAGAGATACCGGTCACCGCCGGGTGCGGCCTGGGCACAATAGCCGGGGCGCGGTATTTGATGCGAACCAGCAGGCGGGCAGCCATCAGCCCCAGGACCGAAATGCCGCAGGTGAAATGGATGGAGTTGATAAGTGGCCGGTAGCTACGCGGCGCAAAGCCACGCAGTTCCATGGCGCAGTAGGCTCCCACCACCAGCAGAAAGACCAGCCAGTGGATCGAAATCTGTAACGAAGTGTATTTAGTGCGCATGAGAGACCCTGCCCTGAAAAAACGTTAAATGCCAGGATAACGAAGAAACATTAAAAGAGTATTAACATCAACGTATTATGGACGTTAATTTGTTTCAGCGTGTAATTTTTTAGCCTTAACGTTATTCAGGGCAAAGCCCGAGGTTTAAAGCCCGCGTTCGCGGATCATTGCGCTCAGCGCCATGTCCTGCTGGAGAGCGTGCCAGGCGGCCATCACCTGCGGTGGAATATCAACGTGCACGATGAAGTCTCGCCCCTGCGGACCATAGCCGGTTGCGTCGTCGCGCAGGCGAGGGATTTCGCCCAGCGCCAGCGACACATAGCGCTCAATCGGCCACAAACCTTCCGCCTCTCCGGCAAAAATAGCGCCCTGTTCTCCCTCGACTAACTCCGGTACCACGCCTGGCCAGCTTAGCCACTCCGGCGCCTGCGCGTCGCCCTGCCAGACGCGAGCGAAAGTCGCGACGGTGCGGCGCTGCATGGTCGGATCCTGGATAATCAGCACGCGTGCGGGGTTGAGGCCAAGTTCGGTCATTTTTTCCACGCTAAAGCGCGCATTTTCACCACAGTTGGTCGACTTCTCTTCGGTAATAATTTTCTCGCTCGGGATTTTCCAGAACTGGTGGGCAATATCCCGGATAATCGCCGCCTCGGCGCGGCCGGTAGTAGGAATCGTGTTATAGCGCGGGTGGCGGGCAATTTCCCCGTAGAGATACGTCGTGGAATGACCTATTCCGCCGGCAATCAGCAGCGGTTTTTCACCGTTGGCGGCAAGCTCACACGCGGCGTCGATGGTTGGGATCACGGCGTTACCCGCCAGGATAATCAGGTCTGCATCCTGTGCCTGTGGCGCGCCAGTAAAATCGCTTTGCGCCAGCCACTGGCCCAGCGTATTCACGGCCTGAATTGTCGGGTGGCTCAAGGTTGGGGATGTCATCATTAGCGGGATCCTCCCGGTTAAAAACCAGCTTGTAGCCTAACCCGCTACAAATTAGACGCCTATCAGATGCGACTGAAAGGGCAGTTTCAGGCGGGGAGCGATTTTTGCAGCAGCAGGCGGGAATCGGCCGGGTCGCCCTTCCGCTCCATCTCAATAAGCTGATAACCGTTTTTAAGCAGCATCATTAGCATGCCGCGGAATTTGTTGCGGGTTTTCACGCTAAGCGTGCGGTAACCCAGCTCCACCGCCCATTTTTCCTGCGCGGCCAGCAAGGCCTGAGCGACACCATCCCGCCTGAATTCGGGTAAAACGCCGCCGAGCCAGCTGTAAAATTCTGTTTCGCTCAGCGCGTAGCCAAGCTTGAACCCGGCAGGAAGGCCGTTAACGCAGGCAATGAGCTGGCTGGTCTGGTTCCCCGCCAGGCGGGCCTGAAGATCCGCCTCACTTCTACAATCTTCAAATTCCGGCAGACGGTGATAAAGCGCGAGGATCTCCTTCAGAGAGGCCTCCCGTACGGTAATGCCCGCCTCCTGGAATGTCATCCCTGCGTATGGTTTTACCCTACAGGCAGCCAGGCGACTGGCTAAATCCCCGACGTGAAGCTCAAGCTGGTGGTTATCCGGGTCAAGAAAGTAGAAGGAATGCCCTTCGCTGCGGTTGTCTTTCCATACCTGAACGCCTTGCTGCTCCAGCGCCTTAACCGCCCGGGGAAATGCCTCCGCACTCACGCTGAAGGCATAGTGAGTGTAGTGCGCGGGCTGCTCCCCGGCCATGTCGTCCAGGGAGAGGCAAAGCCACACATCACCGCAGGAAAGATAGGCTCCGGCGTCCCAGCGCGCGTGCAGCCTGATCCCCGGCAGGCTTTGATAAAACGCCAGGCTCCGCGCCAGGTCCCGCACCGCAAGCGTCAGGTGATTCAGGCCGGTTAGCATGGTCAGACTTCCACTTTGCCGTCGAACGCTTTACTCAGGCTGCGCACTTCCACCCGCTCCCGCATCCCTTCGACCCAAAAAGGATCGTCCAGATAGCAGCGTTCGGCCCCGGCAAAGTTTTCGGCTTCCACCAACCAGCACGCCCCGTCCGGATTGCCGTCTGGTTCTGCGCGCAATGATCCTGCGAGTTTGATGCTCTGCTTGCGGCTTTCAAGCCAGGCAAGGTGTGCGGGCAGCAGGCGCTGACGCAGCGCAAAGGTGTCAGGTTTATCGTAAAAGCGCAGCATAAACAGCATGGTTATTCCTTATTTTTACCCTGCCAGTTTGCCCACGGGCTTTCCGCCGGCGCGTCATTAAGGCCGGGCTCGTCGAGAGAGGCGATATACATCTCTTCCACTTCTTTACGCGCCCAGGGCGTGCGGCGCAGAAACTTCAGGCTGGACTTAACGCTGGGGTCGCTTTTAAAGCAGTTGATATTTACCTGCCGCGCCATTTCCGCCCAGCCGTAACGTTCAACCAGGGCGTTAAGCAACGCTTCAAGCGTAATGCCGTGCAGCGGATCTTTTGAACTCATGATCATTCCGGATATTTCGAAAATTTGCGCACACCTTACTGATTCTGCCAGCGAGGCGCAACAAGGGGCGGGCGGCGATCCCGAATAAGTGAGAGGCGGCCCATGGCTGAGCCGCGAGAGAGGTAAATCAGAATGTTTCCCAGTTGTCGGCCGAGGCGGTGGCCGGACGAACCGCGGTGGATACAGGAGAAGGAATGACAGCGTGTTTTTGCGGCGCAGCGGTGAAGCCCGTTGTCAGCCGGAAGGCGCCGACCGCTTCAGTCAGGCGAGCGGCCTGCTCTTCCAGAGAAACGGCGGCGGCAGACGCCTCCTCCACCAGCGAGGCATTTTGCTGCGTGACGTTATCCATTTCATGTATCGCCTGTCCGACCTGCTGGATGCCACGGCTTTGCTCATCCGAAGCGGCAGCAATTTCCAGCATAATATCGGTCACGCGACGGACGGCCTCCACAATCCCGGTCACGGTGGTGCCGGCCTGCGCCACCTGTCGGGAACCGCTGTCGATCAGCGACACGGATTCGCTGATAAGCCCCTCAATCTCTTTTGCCGCCTGGGCACTACGCTGTGCCAGCGTGCGCACCTCGCTTGCCACCACGGCGAATCCTCGCCCCTGCTCCCCGGCCCTTGCCGCCTCAACGGCGGCGTTCAGCGCCAGAATATTGGTCTGGAAAGCGATACTGTTGATCACCGCGGTGATCTCAGAGATTTTCTTCGAACTGGCGGAAATGTTGTCCATGGTGCTGACCACGCCCGAAACAATACGCCCGCCGTCGCTGGCCTTTTGCGAGGCGTCTTCCGCAAGCCTGGTCGCGTGATGCGCGTTGTCAGCATTTTGTTTCACCGTGGCGGTCAACTGCTCCATGCTGGCGGCGGTTTGTTCGATAGCCGCCGCCTGCTGCTCGGTGCGGGAAGAGAGGTCGCTATTGCCGGCGGAGATTTCACTCGAGCCCTGATAGATAGCATCGGCCCCTTCGCGCACCGTGCTGACGGTGCTGACCAGCTGCTGCTGCATATGCTGCAGATGCTGGCTAAGTTTGCCAATTTCGCTGTTGCCGGTCGCTTCTGCCGGCAGAGTCAAATCACCGTCAGAGATGTGTTCAATGCGTTTCGCGGCGCGCTGCAGTGGGCCAATCACCACCCGACGCAGCATGATGAAGGTGAACACTGTCATAAATAGCGCAATCGCAAACGCCCCGGCCATCAACGCCACGCTGGTGCGGGTGCGGCTGTCGGCCTGCTCTCTCAGGGCGTTTGCCCGGTCAGTGCGGATGTTGACGGCTTGCTGCAGTTTTGCATCGTAATCGCCGTCCAGCTTACGCACCACTTCACTTTCATGAGTGATGATCGCCTCAAACATGCCGTTTTTTGCGAACTTCAGCATCGGCTTCATCCCTTTTTCAAGGTAGGCGGCAAAGTCATCCTGCAGCACTTTGTCCAGCGCCTGGTCTGCCGGGGTTTTCACCTTCCTGGCCATATAGGCGCTAAAACCAGCCTGCGCCTGTTTCATCAGCCCCTCGGCATTGGCCACGTTCTGTTTAACCTGATCCATATCCGCCACGCGGCTTGCGGCCCCGGCGTTGATCAGGTTGATACGCGCCGTGCGCAGGTGGTTAGCGCTGTCCGCCAGCCCCATTCGCACCTGAATTTCTTCGGTGACGTCCTGTAGCGCGCGATCGCTCTGGATAAGAAAATAGCTGGCGAAACCGATGCATAACGCAAACAGCAGCAGAATGCCGCCGAGAATAGAAGAAAACAGCGGCACCAGCCTGATGTGATGCCAGAAGCGCACGCCGTTTTGTGGGGGCAGAGTTTTTATCGACATGTCCGTGACTCTCTTTATATGGGGAATTCCCTTCGAAGGTCATCGGCCCCGGCGAGTAAAAACATTACGCGCCACGTCACAGATTTGCGTTAATGGCGCTAAAGAAGTCCCGGCGAGTTAAGTGGATCACAGGATTGGCTGTATAAAACGTCAGAAAAACGAGGAGCCCGTCGGGGCCTCGTTTTAAATCAACGGTTATTACAAAGATTTATAGCCGTTCAGCCAGTGGTTAATGGCGGCCGCAATCTCTTCCGGCCTGTCCTCCGGGGCGTTGTGTTTTGCCGGGCCGCATGGCGTAATCGTCAGGTTAGCAATATGCTGGCGACACCAGGCCACCGCCTCCTGATTGATAGCCAGACTGCCGGTAGCATCCTCGAAGGAGAGCAACAGCTTTGGCGTCTCTTCGCTGTTTGCCAGCCACTGATTAAAACATTGAATATGTTTCAAGACCTCAGCAGGCTCGCCGTCAAAGGGCATAGCCCGGGCCCATTCCAGCAAAGGACGACGGCTTTCTGGGGTAGTGTACGGGGCCGTATAGGCCTGAATGTCTTTATCAGACAACGTGGACAACACGGTCGCCCGGAGCGTTTTTTCTATAAAGTCGTGGTCCTCGAGGACTATTTTTTCCCCAGGCGGGGTTCGCAATGCCTTAAAACGTTCGGCCACGGGTGGTGGCAGGCTTTGCCAGGCCATGGGCTTTAAAACGGCCTCCATAAAAATTACCCCTTTCACATGTCCAGGGTGACGTGACGCCCAGTCAAAAGCCAGAGCCGCCCCCCAGTCGTGTCCGACAAGGATAATATCCTGTAAATTAAGGGTCTTCAGCCATGCGTCGAGGTAACAGGCATGGGCTGAAAAACCGTAGCCGGATGAGGAACTTCCCGACTGCCCCATGCCAATGAGATCGGGGGCATAACAGTGAAACTGGCCGTCAATGGCAGGCATAATGTTGCGCCACAGATAGGACGTGGTTGGATTACCGTGCAGGAATACCAGCGGCGTACCGACGCCGCGTTCTTCATAATGTATGATTGAATCGAGTACTGAAATAGCAGGCATAGCGATGTCCTCTCACAACGATATAGTCAGGAACCTGTCCAATATATACATAGACAGGCACCTGTCAATTATTGAAGCATCATTTTTCGCCTGCACCGCATAAAGGATAAGTAATATGTCTAGCCAGCCCGAATCCCCGCAGCTGGGGCTCCTCCTCCGTCAGGTACATCAGCACTGGACCCAACAAGTTGATTTAGCACTCAGTAATGCAGGTTTTGATGATATTCGCCCTTCACACTCCAGCGTTTTTGCCTTTACCCCTCCGGAAGGGATCACCGTCAGCGCCTTAACGAAGTTTGCCCAGGTTCGCAAACAGTCAATGTCGCAGGCGGTGGAAGAGCTGGAAAAGCTTGGCTATGTCGAACGCCGGCCGGATCCGACAGACCGGCGGGCGCGACGCGTTTTTCTGACGGCCAAAGGAGAGGGAGTACGACCAGTGGCGCTCGCGGCAGGCTCAGAGGTGCAAAAAGAGTGGGCAAATGCGGTGGGGAATGAGGATATCAGGCAGTTGACACAGCTCTTACAAAAGCTGGCCTCTACCCTGCAGGGCTGAAAGGGCGAAGTGAAAAAACAACGGACAGGCATCCACAAAGACATTGGCAGCGCAAATACATGCGCCACCATTGGTTTCACCGATGAATATTTTTGATATCAACGGGCTGTCCAAAAAGGAAGCCCTGAATTTCGGTACAACCCTCTTCTTCCAGAATACGCAGCTGCTCGTTGGTTTCTACACCTTCAGCAATCAGCGGCGTATTGATAGAGTTACCGAGAGAGATAATTGCACGAACAAATGAGCGCGCCTGGAAGTTACTTTCAACGTTCGTCAGGAAGCTGCGATCCAGCTTGATGACGTCAAAATGAAATTCCCGCAGCGTGCTCAAAGAAGAATACCCGGTACCAAAATCATCCAGCGCGATGCTGATCCCCATTTTCTGGAACTGATGCAGAATATTGAAGGTCAGCTTTTTATTAATGATGAAGGCGGTCTCCGTCACCTCAAACTCCAGCAGCGTTATTGGCCACGCGGTGCGCATTAAAATATCGCGAACATTGTCGATAAAGCTGAGGTTGCGCAGCTGTACCGGCGAAATGTTGATCGAGATTTTTTTGTCGAGCTTGTTGGCGAGCGACTCTTTGCATACCGTTTCAATCACCCAATAGCCCAGCGGCACAATCGCCCCGCTTTCCTCGGCAATAGGGATAAATTCATCCGGTGGAATGAGCCCTTGCTCCGGATGATTCCAGCGAAGCAGTGCTTCATAGCCGGTGATAGCCTTGTCTTTAAGCGAGCGTTTCTCCTGGTAATGAATGAAGAACTGCCCTTCTTTTATGCCGCGGCGAATATCCGCCGCCATCAGGTTGCGCAGCCGAGTTTTTTCATCCATGTCTTTTTCATACCAGCAGATCTTGTTATCCAGATTAGCTTTCGCGCGGTACATCGCCAGATCTGAATTGCTGATAAGCGTATTGATATCCGTGGCATCATCCGGATAAACCGCCACGCCGATACTGGCGCTGACGGTAATTTCGCTGTGGGCAAAAAACTGTTTGCCGACGAAACAGCCGTGCAGCCGCTCGGTGAAGTTACGCAGCTCATCATCGTGGTTATAAGGCTTGGCGGCCACAAACTCGTCGCCGCCAAAGCGGGCAACAATCTCATCTTTTTCTATCGCTTTGAGCACCGAGGACGAAACGCGCTGCAGAAGCTGGTCGCCCACCAGGTGCCCTTCGGTGTCATTGATCTCTTTGAATTTATCGAGATCAACCGTGCAAATAGCGATGTGGTTATAGTCAGACTCAGTGAACAGTTTCTCCACGAAGCTGAAGAATTCGACGCGGTTAGGAAGCCCGGTCAGCGCATCGTAGCGGGCAAGCCATGAGATTTTATCGATCACTACCTTCTGCTCGCTGATATCGCGGGTAATTTTGGCAAACCCCAGCAGCGTTTGGTGCTCATCATAGATGGCATCAATCACCACATGCGCCCAAAAACGGGTGCCATCTTTGCGATAGCGCCAGCCTTCCCCTTCAAACTTTCCGTTTTTAAGTGCGATATTCAGATTACGCTCGGGCAGGCCATTTTTTTGCTCAGCGTCACTGTAAAAAATGCCAAAGTACTGCCCCACAATCTCCTCGCGCAGATATCCCTTCGCTCGCAGCGCCCCCTCGTTCCAGGTGGCTACGGTGCCATCAATGTTCAGCATGTAGATAGCATAGTCTTTTACGCTTTCTACAAAGTGACGATAGGCGATATCAGTTAAGCTTTCAGTACGCATCTTGCCCTTGAGTTAATTGTGGTTTTTCATGAATAAAAAGAGTAATTTATCGTATTATCGGCGGTGTAGCCATGAAGCTTTACGTCCGTTATCGCCGGCATAAGATTATTTTTCCCGCTTCACTCGCTGCAGGTAGCTTTCCAGTTGCTGAGTGACTTCCCGACTGAGGGCGTACTGATCGTCCCCCACATGATAAACATAGTTGCTTAGTCGCCGGAGATCCCGGTAAATCGTCCGTTCACTTACGCCAAACTTACTGGCCAGTTGATGGCGGGACACGCGCTCACAGCTCAGCATTTCACAAAAAATACCGGCAATTCTGTTGGCAAGCAGCGTGCTTTTTTCGGGGGGGGTCATGAGTGTTTCTCCTGCAAGTAGGTGTCAGGAATATTAGCGCGAACAAATGACAGGTCGTGTCAGCCTTGGGTAGAATATATCGCGCGACTGCAGGGTAATTATTACGCAACATTATGACAAGGCTAGATTTTTTTGAGTAAAAAATAACACCTGGGGAGATCGGACAACATATTGACGACTTTGCAGGGTATAATCGCGCCTCACAATAAGTTGGCAGACTATGACCGTGAGTAAACATCGGGTAACAAGGCCAGATGAAATTGAGATGAAACAACGGGCCTGGCATCAGGCTCGACGGGCTATCCTGAGCGGCAGGCCGGATGTCGCCCCGCTTACTCCGCCATCAACGCTGTACGAAGAGCTGGCCATCGGCTACCACATCCGCCAGCTTACACGATTACAAAAGTGGTTTACCGACCGAGGGCTACCTCTCCCCGAGTAAATACCGCATTGCGCAACGGGGCAAAACCATCAGGCCTTCGGCGCGCTGATCCATCAGGCAGCGAACGAGGGCCGGCGTTAACTCCGCGTCATCGATAGCGACAAAACCGTGGCGCCCGTACCATGGGCCATTCCAGCTCACATCTCGGTAGGTTGTGAGCGTGACTTGGCTTACCCCAAGCGTGCGTCCCGCGCGCATCACCTCTGCCAACAGCATAGCCCCTACTCCCTGACGCTCAAAATCCGGGTGGGTAGAAATCTCAGCCAGATAAAGCGCGTCATCGTGCCGCTGGCAATAACAAAAACCTTTGATCCGGCCGTCGCTCCCGGTCACCTTCCAGGCGAGTTTATTTTCGATCGCTGCGGCGTGGGTTATCTCGTCCGTTGCCCCTGCCTCGGCTAAAAATGCAAGTTCAGGCACCGCCAGAAAGCGGCGTGCAGCGGCGGTCTCAACGCGCTGTAACTCAGCGATATCCCTTACATCACTGGCATATACCATCATTATTCCTTTCCTGTACTGACGCCGATGCCACACAGTTTAACAGGCCAGCCTGGGAGATCCTGTCCGTTTTGTTGACGGCTGATTGACGTTAACACTTCCACAAATGTTAATCAGGAGTAAACTGAAAGTAAGCAACTCATCTGTGTTATTGCGCAACCAACCATAACAAGTGACACCTGCCATATGAAATTCAAATCGGCTATCAAGCCTTACCAGGCCGCAGCGGGCGGCTGGGGTTCCCTTGAAGCGACAACCCGCTTCGTCATCGACAGCAAACATGCTCTGAAAAACCTACGCAACCTGATGCGCATGAATAAGGCCAAAGGCTTTGACTGCCCAGGCTGCGCGTGGGGTGACGATAACAAAAGCACCTTTAGCTTCTGCGAAAATGGCGCTAAAGCGGTCACCTGGGAAGCCACCCGCCGTTTTATCGACAGCGACTTTTTTGCCCAACACAGCGTGAGCAAACTCTACCAGCAAAGCGACTACTTCCTTGAATATCAAGGCCGTCTGACCGAGCCACTTAGCTACAACCCACAGACCGATCGCTACGAGCCCATCAGTTGGGCCAGCGCCCTGAGCCTGATTGCGCAACATATTCAGGCCATGGACAACCCCGATCAGATTGAGCTTTACACTTCCGGCCGCGCCAGCAATGAAGCCTCTTATCTTTATCAACTTTTTGGCCGCATGCTGGGCACCAATAACTTTCCTGATTGTTCAAACATGTGCCACGAAGCCAGCGGCAGCGGGCTGAAACGCAGCATCGGCGTCGGGAAAGGCACCATCCGACTGGATGATTTCGACAAAGCCGACGCCATTTTTGTGTTTGGTCAGAACCCCGGCACCAACCATCCCCGCATGCTGCACAGCCTGCGCCATGCGGCAGAAAATGGGGCACAAATAGTCACCTTCAATACGCTGCGCGAGCGCGGCCTGGAGCGCTTTGCCGACCCACAAAAACCGCTGGAAGTAATCACCCCGCTGGCGGGCACCATCAGCACGAACTATTACCAACCGAATCTGGGCGGCGACATGGCCGCGGTTCGCGGTATGGCAAAAGCGCTGCTGGAAACCCATCGCCGCCTCATTACCGAAGGTGAAGATGGCGTGTTCGATCTGGCGTTTATCGATGCCCATACCCACGGCGCTGAGGCCTGGTTCACCGCCATCGATGAAACCAGCTGGGAAAAAATTACCCAACAGTCCGGCCTGAGCGAACTGCAGCTACGCGATGCGGCGGCCATATGGCAGCATTCTAAACGGGTGATTTTTACCTGGGCCATGGGCATCACCCAGCATAAACATTCGCTCAATACCGTGCGTGAAATCGTCAACCTTCAGCTGCTCGGTGGCCATCTTGGGCGCCCAGGGGCAGGCCTTTGCCCGGTGCGCGGTCACAGCAACGTGCAGGGTAACCGCACGATGGGGATTGATGAAAAGCCGCCGGTCAGCCTGCTGGATAATCTGGCAAAACACTTTGATTTTGAGCCTCCGCGCGAGCACGGCCACAATACCGTTGAGGCCCTGGCCGCGATGCTGCGTGACGAAATAAAAGTGCTGATTGCGCTGGGCGGAAACCTCGCGGCTGCGGCCCCGGACAGCCCACGTACGGAAGAAGCCATTAGCCGCTGCGGCCTGACCGTGTTCATCAGCACCAAGCTGAACCGCAGCCACCTGGTACCGGGCAAAGCCTCGCTGATACTCCCGACGCTGGGCCGCACCGAAGAGGACATGCAGGTTTCCGGGCGCCAGTTTGTCACCGTCGAGGACTCCTTTAGTATGGTTCACGCCTCCGAAGGGATCGGCCAGCCGATCGCGGACACACAGCGCTCAGAAACCGCGATTGTTGCCGGCATAGCTGATGCGGTTCTGGGCAGAAGCAAACTCGACTGGCTCAGGCTTGCCGACGATTACAACCTGATTCGCGATCATATCGCCGCCACGCTGCCAGGCTTTAAAGATTTCAATCAGCGCTGCGAAGAGCCGGGAGGATTCTACCTGGGCAACGCGGCGGCAGAACTGCGGTTTAATACCCCCAGCGGCAAAGCTGAGTTCAGCCATGCGCCGCTGCCGGATTCGCTGTGGCAAGGTGTGGAAGCTCCGTTCACGCTGCAGACGCTGCGCTCACACGATCAGTACAACACCACAATTTATGGCCTGGACGATCGCTACCGCGGCGTGTACGGCCAGCGTGAAGTCCTGTTTATTCATCCTGATGATATGGGCGAACTGGGGCTGAACGATGGCGATAAAGTCGATATTGAAACAATCTGGCATGACGGTATCACCCGTAAAGTCAGCGGGTTTAAGCTGGTGGCGTATGACATCCCGCGCGGCAACCTCGCGGCCTATTATCCAGAAACTAACCCGCTGGTACCGCTTGGCAGCGTCGGCGACGGCACCGGTACGCCGACGTCAAAATCCGTGCCGGTGAAAATCACCCGCAGCGAAGCGGAAGATACGCAGCGAATTGCCTGATCGGGAATCGCATTCCCTCTCCCGCATGGCGAGGGGGAAAACGTTATACCTAAACGTGGAGTAAGCAATGCAAAAAAAATGGTCCGATGTTGATGAGTACCTCGTTCATTCCCTGATCCCTTCCGATACCGTTTTCCAACAAATCCTCGAAAATAATCATGCCGCCGGTCTGCCCGCCCATGATGTCGCCCCTAACCAGGGGAAATTCCTTCAGCTGCTGGTAGAAATAACCGGTGCGCGCAAAATCCTCGAGATTGGCACCCTGGGCGCGTACAGTTCCGTCTGGATGGCGCGAGCCCTGCCTCCTGAAGGCAAGCTGGTTACGCTTGAGGCCGACCCTCGCCACGCCGAGGTTGCGCAAAAGAATATTAAGCTGGCCGGGTTGGAAAAAACTATTGAATTGCATATTGGCCCTGCGGCACAGACGCTGGCACATCTCGGCGGTGAAGCGCCGTTCGATTTGATTTTTATTGATGCCGATAAGCCTAATAACCCGGTTTATCTGGAATGGGCATTGAAATATTCGCGCCCAGGCACGTTAATCATCGGCGATAACGTGGTTCGCGACGGTGAGGTTGCCAACCCCGACAGCATTGATGACCGCGTGCAGGGCGTGCGAACCTTTATCGAATTGATGGGAAACAACCCAAGCCTTTCGGTCACCGCGCTACAAACGGTCGGCAGTAAAGGCTGGGATGGTTTTACGCTGGCAAGAGTGAAATAGCGCCCCCTTTGCAGGTGAAAGGGGGCGGGCAATCAAAGCGCCACCTGCTCCATTGCCTGCAAAATACGCTTGTCGGAAATCGGGTACGGGGTTCCCAGTTGCTGAGCAAAGTAGCTGACGCGCAGCTCCTCTATCATCCAGCGGATCTCCTGTACCTCTTCATTCTCACGGCTGGCCGGTGGAAGCTTGTTCAGCCACTGCTGCCACGCCTGCTGCACGCTTTCCACTTTCAGCATTTGTGCGCGGTCGCGGTGCGGATCGATAGCCATTTTTTCCAGTCGTTTTTCGATAGCCTGCAGATAACGCAGCGTATCGCCGAGGCGTTTATAGCCGTTGCCGGTGACAAACCCACGGTATACCAGGCCGCTCATCTGGGCCTTCACATCCGACAGGCCAAGCGCCATGGTCATATCCACGCGCCCCTTCAGCCGCTTGTTGATGTTAAACACTGCCGTGAGGATTTGCTCCACCTGTTTGGCAATCTCAACCACCGTGTCGTTCAGCTCGGCGCGCACTTTTTCATGTAACGCAGCAAACCCTTCTTCACTCCAGACCGGCCCGCCGTTTTGCGCAATCAGTTTATCAATCCCGCAGGAAATGCAGTCGTCGATAAGCTCCAGCACCTTGCCGTACGGGTTAAAGTAGAGGCCCAGCTTGGCTTTGTTCGGCAGCTTTTCATGCAGGTATTTCACCGGTGATGGAATATTCAGCAGCAGCAGACGGCGCAGCCCGCGCCACATCGCCTGTTGCTGTTCGAGTGGGTTATCGAACAGCTTAATAGCCACGCTCTCTTTTTCATCCACCAGCGCCGGGAAGGCCTTCATCCGGTAGTTGCCGCGTTTCTGCTCATAGCTCTCCGGCAGCGAACCAAAGCTCCAGATGTGCAGCCCGCTCTGCTCAATCCCATCATCCGCTACGGCGGAAAGCGTCTGCTGCACTTTATCCTTCAGGCCACCTTTCAGCTCGCTGAGGTCTTTGCCCTCTTTCAGCTTCTTGTTGTGCTCGTCCACCACGCGGAAGGTCATTTTCAGGTGATCGGGCACCTGATCCCAGTGCCAGTCTTCCCGGTCAATGGTGACGCCCGCCATGCGGCGGAATTCACGTTCCAGGCTGTCCAGCAGCGGCAGTTCCAGCGGCGTAGCCCGGCCTAAAAACGCCTCCGCGTAGTTCGGGGCCGGGACAAAGTTGCGGCGCACCGGCTTCGGCAGAGACTTAATCAGGGCAATGATCAGCTCACGACGCACGCCAGGGATCTGCCACTCAAAACCGGCCTCCTCAACCTGGTTAAGCAGCGGCAGCGGGATATGTACCGTTACGCCGTCGGCGTCCGCGCCCGGCTCAAACTGATAGGTCAGACGCAGCTTGAGGTTGCCCTGATGCCAGAAGTTCGGGTAGTCCAGCTTGCTAACCTGCTCGGCACCTTCCCTGATCAGCATATTTTTTTCAAAATTCAGCAGGTCTGGCGTTTCGCGACTGGTCTTTTTCCACCAGCTGTCGAAATGGCGCGCCGAAATCACGTCATGGGCGATGCGCTGGTCATAAAACTCAAACAGCGTTTCGTCATCCACCAGAATGTCGCGACGGCGGGATTTATGCTCCAGGTCTTCGATTTCCGCCCGCAGCTTGAGGTTGTCACGGAAGAACGCGTGGCGGGTTTGCCAGTCACCTTCAACCAGCGCATGCCGGATAAACAGCTCCCGGCACAGCGCCGGATCTATATCGCTGTAATTCACTTTACGCGCCGCCACAATCGGCAGGCCATAAAGGGTCACTTTTTCCTGCGCCATCACCGCGCCCTGGGCTTTCTCCCAGTGCGGCTCGCTGTAGGAGCGTTTAATCAGGTGCTGCGCCAGGGGCTCAATCCATTCCGGATCGATCCGGGCGGCAATGCGCCCCCACAGGCGGCTGGTCTCCACCAGTTCAGCCACCATCGTCCACTTCGGCGGTTTTTTAAATAAGCCGGAGCCTGGGAAGATGGAGAAGCGAGCGTTGCGCGCCCCGGTATACTCCTGCTTTTCCGTGTCCTTCTGCCCGATGTGGGACAGCAGCCCGGTCAGCAACGCCGAGTGTACCGCGCGGAAATCACCCGGCTCGCTGTTCACCGGCAGGCCAAGCTCTTTCACCACCTGCCGCAGTTGGGTGTAAATATCCTGCCATTCACGCACGCGCAGGTAGTTAAGGAAATCCAGCTTGCACTGCCGGCGGAACTGGTTCGAAGAGAGCGCTTTTTGCTGCTCGCCGAGGTAATTCCACAGGTTCACGTAGGCGAGGAAGTCAGACTCTTTGTCGTGGAAGCGGCGATGTTTCTCATCCGAGGCCTGCTGCCTGTCCATTGGACGCTCGCGCGGATCCTGAATGGACAGCGCGGAAGTAATGATCATCACCTCACGCACGCAGCCAAATTTCTGCGCCTCCAGCACCATTTTGGCGAGGCGCGGATCAACCGGCAGCTGTGAAAGCTGGCGCCCGGATGGCGTCAGTTTATAAACGCTATGCTCTTCATCGCTGGTAATGGCGCCCAGCTCTTCCAGCAGGCGCACGCCGTCCTGGATGTGGCGCTTATCCGGTGCCTCAACGAACGGAAACGCCTGAATATCTCCCAGCCCCAGCGCCGTCATCTGCAAAATGACCGACGCGAGGTTGGTACGCAGAATTTCCGGATCGGTAAATTCAGGGCGCGACAGGAAATCATCTTCGGAATAAAGACGAATGCAGATCCCTTCCGACACGCGGCCGCAGCGGCCTTTACGCTGGTTGGCCGAAGCCTGAGAAACCGGCTCAATCGGCAGACGCTGGACTTTAGTCCGGTAGCTGTAGCGGCTAATACGCGCCGTTCCGGGGTCGATAACGTACTTAATGCCCGGCACGGTGAGCGAGGTTTCTGCGACGTTGGTCGCCAGCACAATACGCCGCCCGACATGGGCCTGGAAAACGCGATTCTGCTCGCTGTTGGACAGGCGGGCATAGAGTGGCAGAATTTCCGTATGCGGCAGATTAAGCTTCGTCAGCGCATCGGCGGTGTCGCGAATTTCCCGCTCGCCGCTCATAAAGATCAGAATGTCGCCTGAACTTTCATGGCCCAGTTCATCCACCGCGTCGAAAATTGCCTGCAGCTGATCGCGGTCGGTATCGTCATTGTCTTCGACCATCGGGCGGTAGCGCACTTCCACCGGAAAAGTGCGGCCCGAAACTTCAACGATAGGCGCGTTATTGAAGTGGCGCGAGAAACGCTCTGGATCGATGGTCGCCGAAGTAATGATGATTTTCAGATCGGGGCGTTTCGGCAGCAGTTCACGCAGGTAGCCCAGCAGGAAGTCGATATTCAGGCTGCGTTCGTGGGCTTCATCGATGATGATGGTGTCGTACTGCATCAGCAGCCTGTCCTGCTGAATTTCCGCCAGCAGGATCCCGTCCGTCATCAGCTTGACCATGGTGTTATCGCCAACGTGGTCGGAGAAACGCACCTTGTAGCCTACGCAACCGCCGGGTTCGGTTTGCAGCTCTTCCGCAATGCGGTTTGCCACGGTACGCGCCGCCAGGCGGCGAGGCTGCGTGTGGCCAATCAGGCCTTTGATACCGCGCCCCAGTTCCATGCAGATTTTTGGTAGCTGGGTGGTTTTACCTGAGCCGGTTTCACCCGCCACGATCACCACCTGGTGGTCGCGCACGGCGTTCAGAATATCCTGTTTTTTCTGGCTAACGGGCAGGTTGTCAGGATAAGTAATCGCCGGGCGGGCGGCTTCACGCAGCTGTACTTTGCCCGCGGCGGCATCAATTTCTGCGGCCAGGGTGTCGAATAAGGCCTGCTGAGAGTCGGCATTTTTAATTTTCTTCGCGCCGTGAAGACGGCGAGAAAAGCGTTGTCTGTCGCGGAGCATCAGCCCGTCAAGACGAGCCAACAAAGAGGACAGCGAGGGTTTTGTCATTTCCATTTTATCTATCGTTATTTCGCTACCGGGCACAACCGGATAAGTCACGGTGTCAATTTCCGCTATTTTATCACACCCCGATTTCGAGCGCCTTGTTCAATAAATTCGAATATAGGGTTCGATATATTGCGCTATCTCTGTAATCGGATTGTGAATACAGTAAGTCCTAACGAACGGGCACACTGTCCGACTGACCAAACACTAAGGAATCACTCCATGAGCAAAGTATTAGTTCTGAAATCCAGCATCCTGGCAGGTTACTCCCAGTCCAACCAGCTGTCCGACTATTTTGTTGAACAATGGCGTGAAAAACACAGCGCTGACGAAATCACCGTTCGTGACCTGGCGGCAAACCCAATTCCAGTGCTGGATGGCGAACTGGTCGGTGCTCTGCGCCCTTCCGATGCCGCGCTGACCCCACGTCAGCAGGAAGCTCTGGCGCTGTCTGATGAGCTGATTGCCGAACTGAAAGCGCACGACGTGATTGTCTTCAATGCGCCAATGTATAACTTCAACATCCCGACCCAGTTGAAAAACTATTTCGACCTGGTGGCTCGCGCTGGCGTGACTTTCCGCTACACCGAGAAAGGCCCTGAAGGTCTGGTGACCGGTAAACGTGCCCTGGTTGTTACCAGCCGCGGCGGGATCCACAAAGATACCCCAACCGATCTGCTGGTGCCTTACCTGAACGTGTTCCTGGGCTTTATCGGGATCACCGACGTGAACTACGTGTTTGCTGAAGGCTTTGGCTATGGCCCGGAAGTGGCGGCTAAGGCGCAGACTGACGCGAAAGCGGCTATCGACAGCATCGTTGCTGCGTAAGATTTGCTCCTGGAGTGACTGCCCCTCACCCTGGCCCTCTCCCTAAATGGGAGAGGGAAATCAACCGAATGATGTTAAAGGGAATTAATGACTTTTCTTAGGCTGATGCAAAGCCTCAAACACCAGGCGCTTCCGCCCCGCCTCAACCTCCCGCAGCGGCTCCACCTGATGCATCGTTTGCTGGCAGCGAATCACTAAATCCTGATACTCCTTCGTCCCCTGTTTCTTCCAGGCCAGCTCTTCAGGCCGTAATTCACGTATCGCTTTCGCCGGGCTGCCGATGATCATCGTATTCGCCGGAAATTCCGCTTTACCTTTAACAAAAGCCGCCGCGCCGACAATCGAATTCTCACCAATTTGGGCGCCATCCAGAATCACCGCGTTCATCCCTACCAGCGCGTTTTTGCCAATACGGCAGCCGTGCAGAATGGCCCCGTGGCCGATGTGACCGTCCTGTTCCACAACGGTGTCCTGCTCAGGAAAACCGTGCATCACGCAGTTGTCCTGCACATTGGCGCCATCCTCAACGATAATCCGCCCAAAGTCCCCGCGCAGGCTGGCATTGGGGCCGATGTAGACGCGGTGTCCGAGAATAACGTCGCCGATCAGCACCGCCGTCGGGTGGACGTAGCTGTCTTCCGGGACGACAGGCGTGAGGCCATCAATCTGATAAATGGACATACGGGCTCCTTATTTTAGGCGGTGAGTCCACCGAATCGCTTGTGGTAAGCGCTGACCGGGGCGGGCAGCTCACCCACCGAGGTTTCACCCAGCTCGCTGACGTAAGCCAGTGACCCGGCGGCGACCCGCTGATAGATATTGATACACAGCTGTCGGGCGTTTTGCCCCAGCCAGTGCGGGGGCAACAGTTCATCCGGCAGCAGCGGATCTTTCAGCACGACGCGGCGGTAGAAGTGAATCAACAGCAGCTGAATTTGAAAACAGCGCTGCGGCGTCAGCTCATCGCTTCCCGCCTCGCGCAGCAGCGGCAGAAGCGGACGGAAAGAGTTGATAAATTCAGCGTAACGTTCGTTTTTGTCGGTCAGCAGCCAGCACTCTTCCACCCGGGACCTGAGCGCTGCGCGAGACGTTTGCAGCGGTGATTCAGCCTCAAAACAAATGACCTGTTCAGCGACGCCCGCCTCGTGGAGCAGGCTTTGGATGTCCGCGAGGTTTTGTGAGGGGGAAGCCATCAGGTTAGGCGCGAGCGCCCCAAAACCCTGCCAGATAAGCTGTTTTTTCACCTGCTGCAGCGTGGTTTTCTCCAGCCCTTCGGAAAGCAGCAACAGCCACTTTCCGTCCCAGGTGGGCTGCCCGGCTCGATAAATTTTCGACTCCGCACGGCGGGACATTCTCTGGCCTGTGTCAGTCAGGCGATAAAAGCTGCGGCGCCCCACTCGCTCCACGTCCAGCCAGCCTTCTTTATTGAGTCGAAAAAGCGACGTTCGCACAAAGCGCTCGCCGAATCCCAGGGGTTCCAGCATCGCCGCCAGGCTACCCAGCCAGATTTCACCCCCGCGATGGGCCAGCGCATCGCCGTACAAAGAGACAATCAGCGACGTGCCGCTGATGGGCACCGCGCTGACGGCCTGCTGAATAAAGTTGTCGAGTTTGCTGCTCATCCTGCCTCATTGCCGCTATGGGAATTTCACAGAAAAAACATAGCATAATAAAGCGGACTGCCGACATTGAATTAGCAAATATGATTCAAAAAATTTGCATTTCATCGCCATGATGTAACGCATATCTCAACGGAAAGACAGCCCCAGACGACGGCTAATTGGCTCAAACTCGGGCGTGGCGTGCCGCGGTAAAGTGTCCGGCTTATGCTCATCAATCGCCTGCCAGTACGACCAGGGCACTTTGCTTGTCCCCAGTTCATAATCCATGCCGTCCCAGGCGTCTTCGCGAAAGCTATAGAATGCCCAGTGCGCCTGCGTTTTATCCAACGCGCGGAGGACATCTTCGAGGTACTGGCGGCATCCGGCCAGCTGACGCATACAGCCAAACTCCCCTGCCACCATGCGATTCTGCGCCACCCCACGCTGCTTAGCCCACCAGAACGGCTGCTGCAAATAGCTGGCCACCCGTTCACCGTTCCATTTTTCCTGTTTGCCGCCAAAAGGGACGACGCCGGGATAAACATAAGGCTTCAGGCGTTTCAGGTTCGGCGCGCTGGTCGCGTCGTAGGGTTCGTACATGTGGAAACTGTAAAGCACGCGATCATCGCTCAGGGCTGAAGGCCAGTAGCTAAAGCTGTCGGCGGCGGCGTACCAGCCGCTATCCACCATGATGGGCGTCGTCTTATCTACTTCGCGAATCGCTTTGATCACCGTTTGGTAGAACTCTGGCAGATCCCGCGCCGTATTCTGGTGTTTTTTGTACCAGGCCTTCATTTCGTCCAGCGAAGCATGTTCCGGCAGACCCGCCCGTTTCTCCGGGGCAGGTTCATTAATCAGGTTGTAGGCGGCAATCGCCGGGTTATCTTTTAGCTGCCCGGCGAGATCGCGCCAGAACTGTGCGCTTTGCCGCCAGTAGCGTTTATCCTGCCACAGCCGATCGTCAAACCGACCCTCATTGTTTTGTGCCCAGCGCATACCGGGTAGCGAAAGCGGCGTAATCACCACTTTAAGCCCGGCGGCATTGGCACGCGCCAGAGTCTCTTTGAGCGTGAGCAGATCCTGTTTCATCAGGCCCTGATAATTGTCGGCATTGCCCAACAAAAAATCACGCCGTTCCGGGTGCCATTTATCCCAGGAGAGCCGTACCCAACTGGCACCGTAGCCTTTGAGGGCTGAGAAATAGGCTTCATCGGGCGGCTGGCGGTTAAAGCTGTTCCCGCCGTGCTGTGGCGAATTCCAAAAAGTGATGCTGTCGCTGGCCAGGGCGGAGGTGGAGAGAAGCGCCAGCCCCGCAAAAAGTGCTTTGAGTTTCATGGCAAATACCTCAGTAACGGAAGAGGCAGCAGTATTGCCGGTGTGCGGGCATCGATTGTCAGAGGAATGTCAGGATAGCGTTGTCGCGCTTAATGTTTCATCGTCGCCAGCGGGCCGGCGAACCGGTGCTCGACTCTTACCGCCACGCTTCCCCGATTTTCAGCACTTACCACGGCAATCGTGGCCCATACGCTGTCGGCTGGCTTCGAAGGCCAGGGAATCAGGGCCAGTTTGTCGTTTCGTACCCACCAAATCTGGCTATAGTCGCTCCGGTTAAGCAGCGTCTGCTCAAGCCACGGCTCAGGACATGAGGAGGCGACCCGTGGCGCGTCCAGCGTGATGGCATGACCGTGAAGCTGGATCCGGCTCAAGCCTCCCAGGCCCTGAAGCGCCAGTGGCTGCTGCCATTGTTGCCCATCGCTCGAAACGGTCAGCCTATAAACGCCTTCGCTCAGCGGCTGATTAAACTCTTCACTTTCGATCCGAAATTCGCCGGCCGCTTCATATTGCACCCGCATTTTGGCAAACGCTTTTTTGCCATCAGGGAGCGTCAGGGCAACGTTCAGGTCACGGCGCGGACTCTTCCCGCTCAGGCTAATGCGATAAATTCGGTTAAGCGGCATATCACGCTGCATCAACGTTAACGTTAAGTCCTCAAGCCACTCAGGCACCGCCGGAGAGAGATCTTTCCCGCATTGCTGGCTGACCACTGCATTCAGCGCATCTTTCCAGGCCTGTCGCTGTGTCTCACTGTTCAGCCGGGGCCAGACATCAATCAACTGGCGGTTGGCAAGGTCATCCCGCTGGTTAAACAGCTGATGATATACCGGCTCCAGCGGCGTTTGGGGCAACGCCGCGCTAACGCTGAACGACGAGAAGATCAGCATGGCTGACAGGCACCGTTTCATTCCGGTAGCTCCAGCCGGTAGCCAATCCCACGCACGCTCGCAATCGGCAGACCCGGTAGTTTTTGCCGGAGCTGTAAAACATGAGTATCGACCGTTCTGGTTGACGGAAAACTTTGATAGCCCCAGACCTGATTGAGCAGCTCATCCCGGGTAAACACGCGCCCGGCCATCTGCATCAGCATGGCCAGCAGCGCAAACTCTGTTGCCGTCAGTGCGACCTCTTTTCGCTGCCAACTTGCCACCTGCCGCGCCGGAAGTAAGCGTAGTTCCCCGCAGACCAGCAGCCCGTCGCCTAAAGGGCGAAGCTGCGCCCGGATTCGTGCCAGCAGCTCAACGTGGGCAAAGGGTTTGCTCAGGTAGTCACGCGCCCCGGCTTCCAGCCCCGCGACGCGATCTTCAACGCTGACTTTTGCCGTCAGCACGATCACCGGCAGGGCTTTCTTTGCCAGCCACTGAGGCAAAAGCCGGAGACTGTCCCCCTCGGGAAGCTGGCGGTCGAGAATTGCCAAATCCGCCTGATACCAATGGTCGAGGACATGCTCACTGCTCCGCAGCCAGCGGCAGGTAAATCCCTCCTGCTGTAAGCAGGCCGCCAGCCCTTCACCCAGCGCGATATCGTCCTCAATTAATAATAAAGAATGCGCTTTATGCGGGGTCATACGGCAACTCCAGGGTAAAAGTGGTTGGCGCGGCGCTGAACGTCAGCCTGCCGTTCAGGCGACGCGCGACGCGCTGAACAATGGTCAGTCCCAGGCCAAGATTGCTGCTTGACCAACGCAAACGACGGGAGACTCGCAGCGGGTTTTGAGTGACGATCCCGCTATCGGCTATTTGAAAAATGAGGTGCGTTTTGCTTTGGCGCACGGTCAGATGAACAGGAGGCACACCGTGACGGAACGCATTATCCAGTAAATTCGTCAGGCAGAGACTGCTCCAGTAAAGCGATACGCCCACGGTTATATTTTCGGCCAGGCAGTACGTCAGCCCGTCCCTATTCGCACAAAGGTGATCGAGCCAGTCGCTGAGCGGTACCTGGGTGGGCGTTTCCAGCGCTTCCCGCTGATGCTCAGCTATCAGGTAGTGTTTGCTGGTGTCGGCCATCTGCCGCATACGCTGCAGCGTGTCGGCAAGCGCCACAAAATTAAGCTGGGCCCCTTCCGGCAACCGATCGAAGTCGCGGCGAAAATGCTCGACAACGTTGCTTAACTGGGCGATAGGCGTACGCAGTTCATGGGTCAGCATTTGCGTGATAAATCGCTGGCGCTCACGCAGGCGGCGCCGCTGCCACGCCATCCATATCAACCCCGGGGCGGTAAACAGCATCAGCAGGCCAAAAAGCCAGCGCCAGACATCACGGTAACTGTCACCCGCATTGACGCACAGCGCCCCCGCCCGCATATCGCACCGCCCGCCGACATTCACGAGTTCGATACCCGACTGCCGGGCCAGCGGCTGCCAGACCTTCGCCTCATAACGCCGCCACTGTTGGGCGCTGAATCGCCAGAGTTCACCCTTTTGCAACAGCCAGTGCTGGCCCCCAAGCAACGCCTCAAGATTGTCGTCGGACAGCGTGCCTATACCCGCCAGATCATCCGGTCTTTCCCGCACATGCAGCGAGTTTTTTAGCGCAGCCGCTGCCTCAGGGTGACGCAAAATGTACTGCCAGGCACTGCTTCCTCCCAGCGGATACAGGGGATGAGCGGCCAGCCAGGCTGCGGGCGGTATATTCGGCTGGCATAACGCGGCCACAAATGACTGCGCGGAAGCAGATAACGCGTCCTCGCTGGCGCAGCGCTTATTCAACAGGTAAAACGCCCTGAGTTCCGACAGCGACCAGGTCTGAAACTGCGGGTACATGGACTCAGGCTGGAGCAACACCGCATCAAGCTGCTGCAAAGTTTGCAGCGAGACCTGTGCCGCAGGGGGCGACAGGCTTAACGCCGCGCTAAACTGTGCCAAATTCTCGTCGAGTTCCGCCGCTCGGGCCACACCAGCGTGCAGCCAAAGGGCGGCGCACAGCCAGGTCAAAACGTAACGGAAAAGCGGTTCAAATCGCTGGGTCACGAGAAAAGCCTTAATTTATGGGGAGGCGTAAAGCTACCCTGCTGCCCGCACGTTTATTGTGCAGTTCGCGCCGCAAGAAAAGCTTCAATTTGCGAACGGGTGGACGTCCCTTCCATCGGGCCGCGCTGCGAAATCGCCAGTGAGCCGCTGGCATTGGCCCAGCTCAGGGCTTCCTGTGGCTGAACCCCGGACAAAAACAGGCTGACAAACGTGGCGCCAAAACAGTCCCCGGCGCCGGTGGGATCAACCACCGAAACGGCGAAGCCGGGCAGATGCCAGGTCTGCCGATCGCTGAAATAACTCGCCCCGCGCGGCCCTCGTTTGATCACTACGTGTTTTACCCCACGCTTGAGCAGATTATCCACCAGCCGTTGCTCATCTTCTCCCTGATGCCGACCGAAGTAATCAAGCTCCCCGTCACTCGGCAGGAAAATATCGGTGTAATCAAGTATATATTCAAAGGCCTGTGACATTTCAGGAATGTTAAGCATCTCTTTACGGATGTTAGGATCGAAGGAGACGGTGCCGCCGCGTGACTTCACGTTTTCAATCGCCTTTCGCATGGCATCAATAATGCGAAACGAAAACAGCGACGAGCCCATAATATGAAAATGATGGCACTGGTTGAGCAGGGTTTCGTCGATATGGCCGGCGGTAAGCAAGCCGCAGGCGCTGTTCGGCAGATTAAAAATAAAATCACGCTGCGACTGGTTACGGTAACTGACAAAGGCGCTGCCGGTGGTAGCCTTTTGCAGCACGGTAATGCCGTTCACGTTGACGCCGTCTCTTTCCAGGCGGGCGATATTCATCTCACCGAAGGCATCGCTGCCGACACAGCTGAACAGCACGGAGCCGAATCCTAATTTAGCTACCTGATCGGCAAAGATTGCCGGGGCGCCGCTGGGATAAGGCCCCCAGAACTCCCCCGGCTGCGAAAAGCCCTGATTTTCTTTCTTGGCGAGAAACTCCACCAACAGCTCACCGATGGTACATATCGTCACGTTCATCACCGCTCCTTCATTTTGCTTTTTGCATCGCCGGGTTGAGCCACGTCAGGCATTCATTATTGGTGTAGCTATTGCTCAGCCCCACGGCGAGAAAGCGAGCGTGGTATTCCGCAGCAACGACCTGGGGCGTAATCAGGCCGCTTGCCTGCGCGAGCTGCCCAATGGCATAGCGTTTTTCGCCATAAACAGGCCTGCTCGCCACGATGGCAATAAAGTGCTGACTTTGCTCGACGGCCTCACCCAGCAGCCTCGCGCTGTCTGCATCTCTGACGCTCAGCGTCCCATCTTCTGCGATATGGTCAACGGCAATAAGCGTGCGCGACGGGCGGTAATGGCGAAGCGCGTTTAACGCCACCTCACCTTCAATCCGGTTTCCATCTCCACTCAATACGCCGCCGAGCAGGATCTTTTCACCGGGAAGAAACTCCTGCGCAAAACAGACGTGCGCCAGGTCATTCATCAGCAGGCGCAGGTCGCCATACCCCGCCAGGAAGGGAATCACTTTGCGTAACGTGGATCCCGGGCCTAAAAATACGGTTTCATCCTCGCTGATTAAGGCCGCAGCCTGACGCGCCATTTCGGCTTCCAGCACTTTATCCGTAACGGCGACAGGCTCCCGGGGCTGAGCCACGGGCGCCCCCTGCTGTGCGGTATAAATTGCGCCGCCAAACGAACGCTTCAGATAACCTTGCTGCTCCAGATAATTGAGGTCATTTCGAATGGTGACCCCTGACACGGCAAGCATCTCCGCCAGATCATCAACTTTAATTTCGCCGTTTTTACGAACAATCTCTGCAATATCTAAGCGTCTTTTCAGCAGGCTGGTTGACGGTTTTGCCACAATAGAGTGCCTTTTAAGTCATTCGAGTAATAACTTTCATTTTTAAATTTATCGTTTCTGTTGTCTAACTCGCGGCCATCAGCAGACACACGAAAAGAGATAAACTGGCTTTTTTTCAATGCATTAATAAACCATTACCTTCCAACAATACGTTTAAAAACGAAGCCTATCAATCCCTGATAACTTTCATTTAATAAACTCGATCGCCGTTGTGTGGCTCCGATCACAGCGTCAGGAAAAGACTATCGTTAAATTACTTTCAAAACGTAAGTTAATATCAAAACAAATATTACATTTTGAAATCAAAAGGAGCGAGTATGTATATTATTTCCAGCAAAAATATGTTGTTAAAGGCCCAGCGTCTGGGGTACGCCGTGCCTGCATTTAACATCCACAATCTGGAAACAATGCAGGTGGTGGTGGAAACAGCCGCTGAAATGCGTTCCCCGTTGATCCTTGCCGGGACACCGGGTACTTACAGCTATGCCGGAACCGGCAACGTTGTTGCCATCGCCAGGGATCTGGCCAGGCTTTGGGATCAGCCGCTCGCGCTCCACCTTGATCACCACGAAGATCTCCCGGACATCACCCACAAAGTACAGGCCGGGATCCGTTCAGTGATGATCGACGGGTCACATCATGCTTTTGAAGATAACGTTGCGCTGGTGAAAAGCGTCGTAGCATTGAGCCACCGCTACGATGCCAGCGTGGAAGCAGAGCTAGGACGGCTTGGCGGCGCGGAGGACGACCTGGTCGTTGACGCAAAGGATGCGCTCTATACCAACCCGGAACAGGCGCGTGAATTTGTCTCCCGTACCGGCATCGATTCGCTGGCGGTAGCTATCGGGACGGCTCACGGCCTTTATGCCGCCGAGCCAAAACTCGATTTCGACCGCCTGGCCGCGATCCGCGACTGCGTGGATGTTCCCCTGGTATTACACGGCGCTTCCGGTTTGCCGGAGGGCGATATTCGCCGGGCTATTTCGCTGGGCGTCTGTAAGGTCAACGTTGCCACCGAACTTAAAATCGCGTTCTCAGACGCGCTAAAGCAGTACTTCATCGAACAGCCCGGGGCTAACGATCCCCGGCATTATATGAAGCCTGCCAAAGCGGCGATGAAAGAAGTCGTCCGCAAGGTGATTCATGTGTGTGGTTGTGAAGGCCAACTCTAACCAACGGCCGCAAGGAGCAATGTCGTGATCCATACCCTGACGTTAAACACAGCCATTGATATGAATATTTTTTGCGCCCCTTTACAGCCTTCTGCCGTGAACCGCACCCAACGCACGGAATATTGCCCTAACGGCAAAGGCGTTAACGTTTCTTTGGTCCTTCAACATTTTCAACAGCCGACCCACGTCATGGGCATATTTGGCGGATTTACCGGACGTTATATTGTGGAGGAGCTTAAAAAGCAAAAAATTAACGTCACCCCTTCCTGGGTGCAGGCATCTACGCGGATTAATGTTTTTATTAATGACGGCCACAATGAATATAAGTTGGTCAACACGGGGGCGCATATCGATGATGAATGTAAGCAACAGGTCATTCAACATCTGGACTGCATTCACCCCGGAGATTATTTAGTAATTAGCGGCAGTTTACCGCCGGGTATTGAAAGCCAGTTTTATGTGGAAGTCATGTCGCTGTGTGAACAACGCGGGGGCGAAGTCATTCTGGATATCAGTCATCCTTCACTGCGGCAATTGCTTGAGCTTAACCCCCTGCTGATCAAGCCCAATGACGATGAATTAAGCGAAATATTCAATCTTCAGGTGGGAAATATCCAGCAGGTACGCGATGCAATGCAGGCATTGCATCAGCTGGGGGCGCGGAATGTGTTATTAACGCTCGGCGCCAAAGGACTCTATTTTTCAAACGGCTGTAACTTGTGGTTTGCCTCCGCGCCCGAAATCGAGCTGGTCAGTTCTGCCTGCGCGGGTGACGCGGCGCTCGGTGCATTTCTCAGTCAATGGCTCAATAGTGAAGACATCCCTCAGGCGTTAGCCCTTGCCAGCGCCACCGGCGCGGACGTTGCCGCTTCCGCCGGTCTGGGAAAGCTCAATCGCCTGGAAGAATTATTACAACAGGTTCAAATCGTCCAATTATAAAGGTCCGATTATGAAAAAGATCATTGCCGTTACCGGCTGCCCTACAGGTATAGCCCACACATTTATGGCTGAAGAAGCCTTAAAGACCGCAGCAAAAAAATTAAATGTAGAAATAAAAATAGAAACAAATGGCGCGTCAGGCGTAGAAAATGAAATACAGCCGGAAGACTTGACGAATATTTACGGCGTAATTATTGCCGCAGATAAAGATGTCAACGCCGAGCGTTTTAATGGCCTGCCGGTCATTGAGGTTCCGGTTAAAGAGGCGATTCACCACCCGGCCGACCTTATTAATAAAGTCATGAGCGGGCAACTCTCCCACCGCCAGGGAATATCGTCGGCCTCTGTGGCAACGGAAAAATATGAACAAGAATCCTTCGGCAGGCAGGTGTATAAACACCTGATGAGCGGGGTGTCCAACATGCTGCCTTTTGTGGTGGCAGGCGGTATTCTGATTGCTATCTCCTTCCTGTGGGGGATCTACTCCGCTGACCCCAGTTCGCCTCAGTACAACGCGATTGCCGCGACCTTAATGCAGGTCGGGCAACAGGCATTTTCCATTATGGTGCCCGTTTTTACGGCCTATATCGCCTGGTCAATTTCTGGCCGCGCCGGCATGGTTGCAGGGTTCGTTGGCGGCTTGCTGGCTAATGCCACGGGGGCGGGGTTTCTCGGCGGGATCATTGCCGGTTTCGCTGCCGGCTACTTCATGCTGCTTGTCCGCCGCATGCTCGACGGGCTACCGCGCCAGTATGAGGGTTTAAAATCGATCTTCATTATGCCGCTGATTGGCGTACTGGTGATTGGCGTGCTGATGGTGCTGCTCGGCAAGCCCGTCGCGGCCATCAACAACGGCATGATGGGCTGGCTGACTTCGCTGCAGCAAGCCAACCCGATACTGCTGGGCATCGTTGTCGGGGCGATGTGCTCCTTCGACTTCGGCGGCCCGGTCAATAAAGCGGCCTACGTGACGGGAACATTGCTGCTCGGCCAGGGGAACTTCTTCTTTATGGCCGGAGTGTCCGCGGCCTGTATTACTCCTCCACTGGTTATCGCTCTGGCGACCACCTTCTTTCCCAAAGGGTTTAGCGAGGAGGAGCGCGCGGCCGGCATGGTGAACTACATTCTCGGCTGTACACATATCACCGAAGGCGCCATCCCCTTTGCGGCAAAAGATCCGCTGCGCGTCATCCCGATGATGATGATCGCCTCTTCTATCTCAGCCGTGCTCAGCTACAGCATGCATATTGAAGTCCCGGCGCCGCACGGCGGGTTCCTGATCCTGCCGCTGGTCAGTAAGCCGTTTATCTGGGTGCTGTGCATCCTGGCCGGCTCCGCCTGCGGCGCGGTGATGCTGGGCACCTGGCGGCTCTGGAATAACCGCAAACAGCCCACAGTCGGGCTTCAGACAGGGGGTCAGAATGCAACTCTGTGAAGGGGATATTTTCATCAGCCATGAGCACGTCGATAAAGGGACTGCGCTCCGGCAAGTCAACGACAAGCTGGTATCGGCCGGAAGTACCACGCCGGAATATCTGCAAGGCATGCTGGACAGAGAGGCCCAGATTTCCACTTACTTAGGTCAGGGAATTGCCATTCCCCACGGCACGGCAGACACCCGCCACGCGGTACTCAATACTGGCGTAAAAGTGATTGTCTTCCCGCAGGGCGTGGACTGGGGAGAAGGTAATGTTGCGTATATGGTGGCCGGGATTGCGGCCCGCTCGAACGAACATCTCGATATTTTGCGCCAGCTTACCCGCGCATTGAGCGATGAGGGCGTGCCACACACGCTGGCGAAAGCCACAACCCCGGCGGAGGTTTTAGCGATTTTGACCGTCGGCAATGACGCCGGGGGCGATCCACAAGCCCCCTCCACAGCAGGAGAACAGGCCACCTTTGTGATCCGTAATCCTCATGGGCTGCATGCCAGGCCGAGCGCCGTGCTGGTGAAACTGATCAAACAGTTTCAAAGCCATGTCACCGTTGAAAATATGGACAGTCCGGCCGGGCCCGTCGATGGCAAGAACCTGATGAAGATGGTGTCTTTGGGGGCAAAAGCGGGCCACCGCATGCGGTTTTCGGCGAGCGGTGCTGACGCCCGTAGGGCGCTGGCAGCCATTGGGCAAGGCATTGAACAAGGCCTGGGAGAAATGCCCTCCGCGCCGCCAGAACAGCCGAAGCGAAGCTGGTTATCCCGTTTGTTTAGTTAACTGCATACGCCGGATGCCTAGCGCATCCGGCGCTTCGTGATACCGGCCAGATCAATAATACTCCACCGTATTTTTGATGGTGTAACGCGACACGGTTGGCGGAGTGACGGACTCATCCGTCATTTCCAGAGAGCAGGACAGCGAGTTGAAATGGCTGTCATATTCACAGCTTTGCTTTGCGACACCGATAATTTTACCGTTCAGACTGGTTGTCGCGCTGTAATCCAGCTTTTTCTTTTTATCGGCCCCGGCTTTTGCCACGATGGCAAGCTCACTGTCTTTTGACTTGGTGACTTTTCCAAGCGGATAACCTTCGCTGTCGTACTTATAGGCCACCAGTACATCTTTGCCTTTTGCGGCAGTGACGAAATCATTGTCATCGGTATCGTAGCTAATGCCTGCGGCAGGCAGCTCGGCAAGCTGGCATTTCCCCTGCAGACGAACGCGTTTTTCAAGGCTGACGGCATCAACGTAGTAGTTTGCATCGAGAGTCAGCGACGCCCCGCTGTTGTTCTCCAGATCGTGGAACTCCAGTGTGTCAAAGCACCCTTCCTCCGACAGCGTGCCGCTAACCCTTTTCAAAACCTGGCCCTGCTCATTCATTAGCGTCTGGCTAAAATCCTTTACCGGGCCACGCATCGGGTCGAAATCGAACTCGTTAGAAAAACTGGCCATTTCCGGCGTGTACGCCTGCGGCGACGTCGAGTTATCGCAGCCCACAAGGCTCAAAACCAGCGCACCGAGGGTAATGATTTTCTTCACGTTTTGCCGCTCTCCTGTTTTTATGTCATAACATGATATAAGCAAATACAACACTTTACACTAGAAGCGCTATTCTTAACTTTCAACTCAACATAAGGAAGAGATGATGAAACGTACCGTTTGGTTAAGCACGATACTGCTGATCGCTGCCGCCCCGGCGTTGGCCGCACAGGGCAGTTGCGAAAAGGTGAAAGCGGACATCCAGCAGAAAATTATCAATAACGGCGTGCCTGAGTCAGGCTTCTCTCTGACTATCGTGCCGAACGATCAGGCTGACAAAGCCGGCGGCCAGGTCGTCGGCCACTGTGCAAATGACACGCAAAAAATCGTTTATACCCGTATCGCCGGCGGCGCTGCGCCGGAAAATGAGCCGCAATAATCACCTGCAGGGTGCCCGGCACCCTGCTTTTCTTTATCTATTTGCCCTCAACCACCGCAACTTTGACTCGCGTTAATAACGTCTACTCCTAATTAAGTAACACTCTCCCCCGAGCGCCCCTTGACGGGCTGCCTCAGCAATCACCGATAAACAAAAAAACACAAAAATAACGTCTTCCACACGACAAAAAGTCATGGAGAGAGCGATGTCGAACCTCAATCATCCAGGCGGGATTAGCCGCCGCAGCCTGGTAAAATCATCAGCCATTGGCGGCCTGGCCCTCGCCGCAGGCGGCATTTCGCTGCCTTTTGGCATCCGTAGCGCCGCCGCCGCGGTTGCGGACGCCCTGTCGCCGGATAATAAAGACAAAGTCGTCTGGGGAGCCTGTTCGGTCAACTGCGGAAGCCGCTGCGCCCTGCGGCTGCACGTTCGCGACGAAGAAGTTTATTGGGTAGAAACGGACAATACCGGGCTGGATTCCTATGGCGATCACCAGGTTCGCGCCTGCCTGCGTGGACGCTCCATCCGCCGTAGGATCAACCATCCAGAACGGCTGAATTACCCGATGAAACGCGTGGGCAAACGGGGTGAGGGTAAATTTGAGCGCATCAGTTGGGACGAAGCGCTGGAGATAGTCAGCCTCAGCCTGAAGCAGACCGTCGAAAAATATGGCAACGAAGCGGTCTACATTAATTACTCTTCCGGCGTGGTCGGCGGGAATATCACCCGCTCTTCCCCTTACGCCTCGCTGGTCGCCAGGCTGATGAACTGCTACGGCGGTTTTCTGAGCCACTACGGCACCTACAGCACGGCCCAAATCGCCTGTGCCATGCCGTACACCTACGGCAGCAATGACGGCAACAGCACGTCGGATATTGAAAACAGCAAACTTGTCGTCCTGTTTGGTAATAATCCGGCGGAAACGCGCATGAGCGGCGGCGGTATCACTTATTACCTTGAGCAGGCTCGCGAACGTTCAAACGCCCGCATGATTGTTATCGATCCACGCTATACCGACACCGCCGCAGGCCGGGAAGATGAATGGATCCCTATTCGCCCCGGAACGGATGCCGCGCTGGTGGCCGGCCTGGCTCACGTCATGATCGTTGAAAACCTGGTCGATCAGCCTTTCCTGGACAAATACTGCCTCGGCTATGATGAGAAAACCCTGCCTGCTGATGCCCCGCGCAATGGCCACTACAAAGCCTATATTTTAGGCCAGGGCGACGATGGGATAGAAAAAACGCCGCAGTGGGCTTCCGCGATTACCGGCATCCCGGCGGACAGAATCATCAAGCTGGCGCGTGAAATTTCGGGCGCAAAACCCGCCTACATTGCCCAGGGCTGGGGGCCTCAGCGCCAGGCTAACGGCGAGTTAACCTCACGCGCCATTGCCATGCTGCCGATCCTGACCGGTAACGTGGGGATTAACGGCGGCAACAGCGGCGCGCGTGAATCCACCTATACCATCACCATTGAACGCATGCCGGTGCTGGAAAATCCGGTCAAAACGCAGATCTCTTGCTTTAGCTGGACGGACGCCATCACTCGCGGGCCGGAAATGACGGCTAAACGAGACGGCGTTCGCGGGAAAGAAAAGCTGGATGTACCGATCAAGTTCATCTGGAACTATGCCGGCAACACCATCATTAACCAACACTCCGACATCAATAAAACCCACGCCATTTTGCAGGATGACAAGCAATGCGAAATGATTGTGGTGATCGAGAACTTTATGACTTCGTCGGCGAAATACGCCGATATCCTGCTGCCGGACCTGATGACCGTCGAGCAGGAGGACATCATTCCTAACGACTACGCCGGCAATATGGGCTACCTGATTTTCATTCAGCCCGCCACCGCGCCTAAGTTCGAGCGCCGGCCTATCTACTGGATGATGAGCGAAGTGGCAAAACGGCTGGGCGACGAGGTGCATCAGGCCTTCACGGAAGGACGAACCCAGCGCGAGTGGCTGCAATATTTGTACGCAAAAATGCTGGCAAAAGACCCCGCGCTGCCTGCCTATGAAGATCTGCGAGCGATGGGCATTTACAAGCGAAAGGATCCGGCCGGCCATTTCGTGGCCTACAAAAAATTCCGCGAAGACCCGCAGGCCAATCCGCTGAAAACGCCGTCCGGCAAAATTGAAATTTATTCCAGCAAACTCGCCGGGATTGCCGCCAGCTGGGAGCTGGAAAAAGACGAAACCATCAGCCCTCTGCCGGTGTATGCCTCGACCTTTGAAGGCTGGGACGACCCTCAGCGCAGCGAATTTCCTCTCCAGCTGTTTGGGTTCCACTACAAATCCAGAACTCACTCAACCTACGGCAACATTGACGTCCTGCAGGCCGCGGCGCGTCAGGAAGTCTGGATTAACCCGCTCGATGCCAGACGTCGCGGCATTGCCAACGGCGACAAAGTTAGCGTGTTCAACGGGCGCGGGGAGGTGCACATTGAGGCGAAGGTTACCCCACGCATCATGCCGGGCGTTGCCGCCATGGGCCAGGGGGCCTGGCACGACGCCGACATGAACGGCGACCGCATTGACCACGGCGCCTGCATAAATACGCTGACCACGCATCGCCCTTCGCCGCTGGCAAAAGGTAACCCGCAGCATACCAATCTGGTTGAAATTAAGAAGATTTAAGCGTCATGGCAAAGGTATGTCACTTTGCCTGTTTTTTACCTGGCTCCGGCGACATAAAGCGGAGCCAGGTACCTGGACCGAAAGGAATTAAAAATGCTCTCTGAACAACAACGTCTGTCGGCGATTGCCCTTAGCGGCCGGGTGCTCGGAGCCCTGTTTTATCATGCCCCCAGCCACCCTGACTGCGCCTCGCTGATGGCGATGCTTTCGACCCCGGACTGGGTGAGCGAATGGCCGTTCCAGACTCCGAAGCTGACGACAATTGCGCCGCTGATGGCCGCAGGCCTGGCGGACCAGCTCACGCCGATAAACGAAGAGTTCCAGCGCCTGTTTATCGGCCCCTATGCGCTGCCCGCCCCGCCGTGGGGCTCCGTTTATCTCGACAAAGAGAACGTGCTGTTTGGCGACTCGCTGCTGGAACTTCGCCAGTGGATGCGCGCCCAAGGCTTTGCCCCGCAAACGGAACAAAACGAACCTGAAGATCATTTTGGCTTAATGCTGATGCTGGCGGCCTGGCTTGCCGACCAGGGGCAACAGCAGCCGCTGGATGAGCTGCTGGCCTGGCATCTGCTGCCCTGGGCCGAACGTTATCTGAACCTGTTTACCGACAACGCGGCGAATGATTTCTATCGTGGCCTTGGCGATCTGGCGAAACTCACCCTCTCAGGCTGGCAAAAGGGCATGTTGATGCCCGTTGCCTGCAAACAACTACATTTCTAAGAATCCTGGGCTTTCAGGCAGCCGGGCATGTCCGGTTTCCTGAAAAACCAGGGAGTTCCGCATCCATTAAATGTGACAACGTCACTTATGATTAACATTTTTAAGACAAATCTTTACTTTTCTCCCACAGACCAGAAGCCATAAGGCCTGAGCAATACTTTATCTGCTAAACCATTAGCCCCTTAATTGTCCCATAAACTGGAATCCTTCCCGCTGCGTTGCTATAGCTCCAGACACCCTGCCGACACATGGCATAACAACAGGCCGCCCCCCGGCGGCGATAACGCGTGCACCCAGGGAGACACACTGCAATGCAAAACGCATCCTTCGCAACACGGTTCCTGCTCGGACTGCTTGCGCTTTTTTTAGTGCTCGGTCTACTGGTTTGGGGCATCGGCCTCGACACCCTTAAAGCCCGCCAGGTCGATTTACTCTACCTCGGGCAGCAGCACCTGATTCTGGTCTTCAGCTCTATGGCGCTCGCCCTGCTGGTCGGTATTCCTAGCGGGATTTTACTCAGCCGACCTGCGGCTCGCCGCTGGGCAGAGTACGTCATGCAAATTTTCAACATTGGCAATACGCTTCCGCCGCTGGCGGTGTTAGCGCTGGCGATGGTGATCATTGGCATCGGCGACAAACCGGCCATCATCGCCCTATTCCTCGCCTCACTGCTACCCATCGTGCGCAATACCTATGCCGGGCTGTGCAGCGTCCCGGCGTCGCTTATCGAAGCCGCCAACGGGATTGGCATGACCAAAATGCAGCGGCTGCGTCAGGTAGAAATCCCGAACGCCTGGCCGGTGATTCTTTCCGGCGTGCGGATTGCCACCGCCATTAACGTCGGTACGGCGCCGCTGGCCTTTCTTATCGGCGCGAGCAGCTACGGGGAACTTATCTTCCCGGGGATTTACCTGAATGACTTCCCAACGCTGATTCTCGGCGCCGTGGCGACGGCCCTGTTTGCCCTGATCCTCGATCTGGCGCTTGCCAGCCTGGGTCGGGTGCTCAGCCCCCACACCGCCCAATAACAACAATAAGGAGCGTTTATGAGACTACTTTCACGGGTGCTGACGACGGCGTTTGCCGCGGCATCCCTTATCGCCTCGCAGGCCCAGGCCGCACCGCTGATTCTGGCGACCAAAAGCTTTACCGAGCAGCATATTTTGTCGGCCATGACCACGCAGTATCTGGCTAAAAAGGGCTTTCAGGTGACGCCCCAGACCAACATTGCCACGGTGATTTCCCGCAATGCGATGATCAATAAGCAGATTGACATGACCTGGGAGTACACCGGCACCTCGCTGATTATCTTCAACCACATTAATAAGCGAATGACGCCGGAAGAGTCGTACAACACGGTCAAAAAACTGGACGCTAAGCTCGGCCTCGTCTGGCTTAAACCGGCGGAGATGAACAACACCTACGCCTTTGCCATGAAGCGCGAGCGGGCAGAAAAGGAAGGCATTACCACGATGTCACAGCTGGTGGAACGCATCGAACATATTCGCCAGACCGACCCGAAACATAACTGGATGCTGGGCCTGGATCTGGAGTTTGCCGGGCGCAGCGACGGCCTGAAGCCGCTACAGCAGGTTTACAACATGCCGCTGGACCGCCCGCAGATCCGCCAGATGGACCCCGGCCTTGTCTATAACGCCATTCGCGATGGGTTCGTTGATGCCGGTCTGATCTACACCACCGACGGGCGCATGAAGGGCTTTGACCTGAAAGCGCTGGTGGACGATAAGGGCTTCTTCCCAAGTTACGCTGTCACGCCTGTGGTGCGTAAAGACGTGCTGGACTCGCATCCGGGCCTTGAGGAGGCGCTGAACACCCTTTCGTCCGAGCTGAACAATGAGGTGATAACAACCCTGAACGCTAAAGTTGATATCGACCATGAAACCCCGCAGCAGGTAGCCCGTGAATTCCTGCAGCAGAAAGGCTTGCTCTGAGGAGGTATCGTGGAAACGTTACATTATATGATTGATAACGCAGGGTATATTGGTTCCCTCACCCTGCATCACCTGTGGCTGGTGCTGATTGCCGTCGGCATGGCAATCCTCATTGGCGTGCCGCTGGGCATTCTTATCGTGCGCCATAAATGGCTCGCCACGCCGATACTCGGCTTTGCCACGATTTTGCTTACCTTTCCATCCGTCGCGCTGTTTGGCCTGATGATTCCCCTGTTTTCACTGATCGGTCAGGGTATAGGCGTGGTGCCTGCGGTCACGGCGGTGTTCCTTTATTCGCTGCTGCCTATTGTCCGCAACACCCACACCGCACTGGACAGCCTGCCGCCGGGGCTACGTGAAGCCGGACGAGGCATCGGCATGACCTTTTGGCAGCGCTTGCGCTGGGTGGAAATTCCCATGGCGCTGCCGGTGATTTTTGGCGGGATCCGTACCGCTGTGGTGATGAATATTGGCGTCATGGCGATTGCCGCCGTCATTGGCGCGGGTGGCCTGGGCTTACTGCTGCTCAACGGCATCGGCGGGAGTGACATCCGCATGCTGATTGCCGGGGCGGTAATGATCTGCCTGTTAGCTATCGTGCTCGACTGGCTGCTGCATCGCCTGCAGCTGCATTTCACAAAATGGTAGAAGAGGCCGCTATGCATTTCGCCCGACTCTGCATGCTTGCATCTTTGGCGCTGCTGACCGCCTGCTCCACCCGGCCAGCGCCGAAACCGCCTCAGGAGACACCCGAGTGCATGACCTATCGCCATATGATGACCGCACCTATGCTGCCGGACGCGGTGCAGCGTCTGAAACAGAAGTGTGAAGACTCCCGCCGCAAGCTTATGAATTAAGGCGCTGAGACCAGCGCCAAAGAGGACCTGATAATGATAAAACTTGAAAACCTCACGCGACAATTTGTACAGAAAAATGGCCAGACTTTTAACGCTGTCGACAACATCAGCCTGAACGTACCCGAAGGGGAAATGTGTGTGCTCCTCGGCCCGTCCGGCTGCGGCAAAACCACCACGCTGAAAATGATCAATCGCCTGATAAAGCCCACCGGGGGCAAGATTTTAATCAACGGCCAGGACACCAACGATCTCGATACCGTCACTCTGCGCCGCAACATCGGCTACGTTATCCAGCAAATCGGTCTGTTTCCGAACATGACGATTGAAGAGAACATCACCGTTGTGCCGCGCATGTTGGGCTGGGACAAAGCCCGCTGTAAAGAGCGCGCCCGGGAGTTGATGAGCATGGTCGCCCTCGATCCTAACCGCTTCCTCAACCGCTATCCGCGAGAAATGTCTGGCGGCCAGCAGCAGCGTATCGGTGTGATCCGTGCCCTGGCGGCAGATCCTCCGGTGCTGCTGATGGATGAGCCCTTTGGCGCGGTTGACCCGATTAACCGCGAAACCATCCAGAACGAATTTCTGGAGATGCAGCGCCAGCTGAAGAAAACGGTGATGCTGGTCAGCCACGACATCGACGAGGCGCTAAAACTGGGCGACCGGATTGCGGTCTTCCGCCAGGGTAAAATCGTGCAGTGCGCCAGCCCCGACGAGCTGCTGGCTAAACCCGCCAATGACTTCGTCGGGTCATTCGTCGGCCAGGACCGCACGCTGAAACGCCTGCTGCTGGTCCAGGCCGGGGATGTGACCGACCAGCAGCCCACCATTACGGCTCGGGAGTCCACGCCGTTGGCAGAGGCTTTCACCACCATGGACGACAACGACATGCGCTCCATCACCATCGTGGATGCCGGCGGCAAACCGCTGGGCTTCGTTAAGCGGCGTGAGGCACGAGGCGCGACGGGCACCTGCACCGATCTTCTTCACCCGTTCCGGGTGACCGGCCGCGCGGAGGAAAACTTGCGCATCGTGCTCTCCAAGCTCTATGAGCACAACATGGTCTGGATGCCAATCACCGATGAAGAAGGTCGATACAGCGGGGAGATTTCGCAGGATTATATTGCCGATTATCTCAGCTCGGGCCGAACGCGTCGGGCGCTGAATATTCAGCAAAGTTAATCCCCCTGATGCCCTGCCTTTCTGCGGGGCATCAGACAGCTGGCAACGTTCATTGTCCAAAAAACCCGAACTTCGGCCTAATAAAAACAATGAATTATGTTCTCTGGTTTGCCCCAAACACCCGAAAACCCTGTTTTTCGGGTGTTTGTCATCAATCCGATGCGCTGCTTTCCGGCGGCGCATTTTCCTTTGAGCTTATCGACATTCTCCCCCACAATAGCGCCATTCCTTCGCCATATTATGCGCTATGCACCGTTTACATGCCTTTCCTGACATCAGAGAGATGCTTCGCCGGCTGGTGATTGCGGTCTTCATTGGCCTGGCTTCCGCGCTGGTGGTCTGGCTATTTCGCGAGGCCATGTATCTCCTTGAGAACGTTTTCCTCGGCGACCACGGCGGCAGCCTGGTTGCAGCCGCCGCGGCTCTCGAGCCCTGGCGACGAGCGCTGACGCCTGCGGCCGGAGGCCTGCTGGCCGGGCTTCTGCTGTGGAGCTGGCAGCGAGCCACTCGTCAGCGCCCTTCTGCCCCCACGGACTATATGGAAGCCATCGAAACCGGCGATGGTCGCCTGGACGTGCCGTCAAGCCTGGTGAAGTCCGCCGCGTCATTGATCGTTGTCGCCAGCGGGAGCGCAATCGGACGTGAAGGGGCGATGATTCTGCTGGCCACGGTTTTTGCCTCGCTGTTTGCCCAACGCTTTACCCCGGATAAGGAATGGAAGCTGTGGGTGGCCTGCGGTGCGGCTGCCGGGATGGCGAGCGCCTACCACGCGCCGCTGGCGGGCAGCTTGTTTATCGCGGAGATTCTGTTTGGCTCGCTGATGCTTGCTTCTCTGGGGCCGGTGGTGATTGCCGCGGTCAGCGCCCTGCTGATGACCCATTTGTTGAACGGCGGCCAGGCACCGCTGTATATCGTGACGCTTCTTGACCCACCGCTGCCTTCTCAGTATGGGCTCATGGCGCTGCTCGGCTTAACCGCAGGGGTTCTTGGGCCGCTGGTTCTCTGGCTGCTGGCGCAAAGCAGCACGCTGTTCCGGTCACTAAAACTTTCGCCCCCGCTGCAGCTGGCGCTCGGCGGGCTGATTGTCGGCCTTCTTTCGCTCGTGACCCCGACGGCCTGGGGCAACGGCTACAGCGTGGTGCAATCGTTTCTGACCAGCCCCCCCGCGCTGCTGTTTGTGGCTGGGGTATTACTGTGCAAACTGCTGGCGGTGATGGCCAGCAGCGGCTCCGGCGCACCTGGCGGCGTATTTACGCCCACGCTGTTTATGGGGGCTGCGCTGGGAATGCTGTTTGGCCAGGTTTGTGGCTTGTGGGGCGGGAGCGAACCGCTGATGATCCTGCTTGGGCTGACGGGAATGGCGTCTTTGCTGGCGGCCACTACCCACGCGCCGATTATGGCGACGCTGATGATTTGTGAAATGACCGGGGAATTTACGCTGCTCCCCGGCCTGTTGCTGACCTGCGTTATCGCCTCAACGCTGTCACGGTGGCTACGCCCGCAGTCGGTCTACCGTCAGAGCGCTGCGCAGCCGGGATAGGTCGATGTAGGCCCCCAGCTCGCGCTGTTCGGCCCGAGGCAGGTACGGTAGTTCGCCAACCAGCGGCCCCGGCAGCTTTTTACTCAACACCTCGATGATTTCCGCGTAATGCGCCAGACCTGGATTGATGCGGTTCGCCACCCAGCCAATAAACGGCAGCCCGTCATTGGCAATCGCCTGCGCCGTCAACAGCGCATGGTTAATGCACCCTTCCTGAATACCTACCACTAACAGCACCGGCAGCTGTTCCTGCACCACCCAGTCCGAGAGCGGACGCAGGTCATTCATCAGGCTGCGCCAGCCGCCCGTGCCTTCAACGACAACGTGATCCATTTGGTCAGCAAGTCTTTGCAAGCCGCCTGACAGCAGCGAATAGTTGATTGGCCCGTGATGGCTGATGCTGCTCTCTTCTTCGCTTAAGGCGATAGGATTGATTGCTTCATACGGCAGTTTAATCGTGGAGACGCTTTGCAGCACCAGCGCATCTTTATTGCGCAGCCCGTCTGGCGTCTCTTTACTGCCCTTAGCGACCGGTTTGTAACCGACGACGCTTTTACCGCTGGCCGATAACGCCTGCAGTAAGGCTCGTGACACCACCGTCTTCCCTACGGCCGTATCCGTACCCGTTATAAAGAAACGCTTAAGCATGACTGTCTCCCGAGGTAATGCTAGCCAGATAAATAAAAAAGAAAAACTAACGCGGGAAAGTCTAAAAGAATGGCGCTGTAGCCAGATTGAGATAGCGCAATATTTGGTGAATCAGGGCCGAAGATTAGCCCTGTAGCAGACGGATTAATAAAGAGCCGTTATACATTGCGTCCTTAACTAATGCCGCTCCGGCCATGGTGCCGCGATTATTAAACTGCGTGCTTTCCACCACCGTGTGGCTACTGTAGGCCGGCAACGCCTGCTGACGAATACAGTCGGTAATCGCCGGATGAAGGATTGCAGCCGCGCGGTTAAGCGGTGAGCCGATAAGAATTTTTTGCGGGTTAAACAGGTTAACCATAATAGCCAGAATGCGGCCAACATTTTGCCCGACACCGATAATAATATCTTTCGCCAGCAGATCTCCGCTTAGCGCAGCGTCGCACAGGGATTCCACACTCAACGGTTGGCCGTGCAGCATCGAGCCCATTGACTGACTCATACGCTGCTGCGCCAGTTCCAGCACGCTTTCCACGCTGGCAATGGTTTCCAGGCAACCGTGGTTACCGCAATAGCAGCGTTTACCGTATGGGTCGACCTGCGTGTGGCCAATTTCTACCAGGCTACTGCTGCCGGCGTGCAGCAGACGCCCGTCGGTGATAACGCCGGCGCCGACGTTGTGGTCAATCACCACCTGAATCACATCCCTCGCCCCCTGAGAGGCACCAAACAGCCCTTCGGCCATGGTCCATGCGCTAATATCGTGCTGAATAAACACCGGCACGCCGGTGTGATTGCCCAGCGCTTCGCCCAGCGGCATATCGCAAACGTCATAGAACGGCATACGGTGAATAACGCCGCGAACAGTGTCTATAATGCCCGGCAGCGTAATAGCAATGGCGGTGAGGCGCTCGAGCTTTTGCTGATGGCGAATAAAGAATTGATCGACCTGAAAAAGAATGCGCTCCAGCAACGGCTGCGGGTCGTCCGTCGGCAGATCTACGGTGTCTTCTACCACCAGCTTGCTGCTGAGGTCGCGCAGGCCAAGGGAAATTTCACCCCGGCTCAGGCGAATTGAGAGGTAATGCCAGGCTTCTGTTTCCAGCATTAATCCCACCGCGGGGCGGCCACGGCTGCCGGGATCCTGAATCTCCGTTTCCTGTACCAGATGCGCCTCAAGCATTTCCCGTACAATCTTGGTGATACTGGCCGGAGCCAATTGCGCCAGACGGGAAAGATCGATTCGCGACACCGGACCGTGAGTATCAATCAAGCGATAAACAACGCCAGCATTGGTTTGTTTAATCTGATCGATATGGCCCGGCTGACTATCAGCTACCACGTGGTACTCCCTTTATTTTCGCGCTTCGAAATAAACTTTTAGGCTATGGTTAAACACTTCAAGTGGGGTCGTCAAATATTTACGTAGGGTTGTGATTTACCGCACATATTCCCGCCACATTTGCCCTATTTTAACGCCCAGGAGGCTTCGGTCAGCAGCGCCGATATGCGCTTCGCCGCCTCCGATAACTCCCGATGTTTCGGCCAGACCAGCCACAGTTCAGACTGCGCCTCTGGCTCGTCTATAGGCAGCCATACAACATCACTCAGCCGAATGCGCTGGAATGACGCCGGCAGGATGGAAACCCCGAGGCCGGCGGACACTAACCCAATGATTGTCATTGCCTCGCCGACTTCCTGGGTGATGTACGGCACGATGTTATAGCGCCGGAGCAGCCCAATAATGTCGTCGTACAGCCCGGTGCCAACGTGGGGGTCAAAGAAAACAAACGGCTCCTGAGCAAGTTGCTTCAGCGATATAGAACGGCTGCCGGCCAGCGGATGGTCGCGATGCACCATCGCCAGCAGCGGTTCACGCAGGATAAGCGTCCAGTTCAGGGTGTCCGGCAGGCGCGTATTGCGCATCAGTCCCAGCTCTAGCTCGCCCTCATTCAGGGGGGCAATTTGCTCGCGGGTGTTAACTTCTCGCATCTGGAGATGAACATCGGGGTAACGCTTGCGAAAGCGGGAAAGGCTGTCCGAAACCGCCTTAATAAACGGTGCGGAAGACGTAAAGCCAATGCGCAGTTCGCCGGTTTCCCCCTGATGCAAACGGGCCGCACGCGCCGCTGCGGCATCCACCTGGCCGAGAATCTGCCTGGCGTCGGAGAGAAACTGCTGCCCCGCCGCAGTCAAGTTAACGCTGCGGTTCGTCCGCGCCAGCAGGCGGGCGCCAATCTGCTCTTCAAGGATCTGAATTTGCTGGCTAAGGGGCGGCTGGGAGATCCGCAGCCTTGCTGCCGCCCGGCCAAAATGCAGTTCTTCGGCAACGGCGATGAAATAACGCAGATGACGCAGTTCGATATTCATATGTTTAAAGTATCATTTGAGATTATTAATATATTAGACATAACATTTACACTTTTCTACTCTGTAAAGAATAAGTTAACACCTGCGTAAGGATCTCCCTTGAGTCGTACAACTACCGTCAGCACTGCCCCGACAGAGGATGCTGACGAAAGCCGTTCCGCCCCTTCTGTCAGCTATATCAAACGCGGTACTCCTCAGTTTATGCGCGTCACGCTGGCGCTGTTTTCTGCCGGGCTGGCGACTTTTGCCCTGCTCTATTGCGTGCAGCCTATTTTACCTGTGCTCTCCCATGAGTTTGGCGTCAGCCCGGCGAGCAGCAGTATCTCTCTCTCGGTGTCAACCGCCATGCTGGCTATCGGCCTGCTGTTTACCGGCCCGCTATCGGACGCCATTGGCCGTAAACAGGTAATGGTCACGGCGCTGCTGCTGGCTTCCTGCTGTACTTTACTGTCAACGCTGATGACCAGCTGGCACGGGATTTTGATCATGCGGGCGCTAATCGGCCTTTCACTTAGCGGCGTCGCTGCCGTCGGCATGACTTACCTCAGCGAGGAAATGCACCCCAGCGTGGTGGCCTTTTCGATGGGCCTGTACATCAGCGGGAACTCGATAGGCGGGATGAGCGGCCGCCTGATAACCGGGGTCCTCACTGACTTCTTTACCTGGCGCGTGGCCGTCGCGGCTATCGGCTGCTTTGCCCTCGCCTCGGCGCTGATGTTCTGGAAGATTTTGCCGCAGTCACAGCATTTCCGGGCCTCCAGCCTGCGGCCTAAAACGCTGTTTATTAACTTCCGCCTGCACTGGCGGGACCAGGGCTTGCCGCTGCTGTTTGCGGAAGGCTTCCTGCTGATGGGGGCGTTTGTCACGCTCTTTAACTATATTGGCTACCGCATGATGGAAGCCCCGTGGTTTCTGAGCCAGGCGGTGGTGGGCCTGCTTTCCGTGGCCTACCTGACCGGGACGTGGAGTTCGCCGAAAGCGGGCGCAATGACCGCGAAATATGGCCGAGGCCCCGTACTGATTGGCTTCACGGCGATTATGTTCCTGGGCCTGACGCTGACCGTATTCTCCTCGCTTATCGTTATTTTTGCCGGGATGTTGCTGTTCTCCGCCGGCTTCTTTGCCGCTCACTCGGTCGCCAGCAGTTGGATTGGGCCACGCGCGCGCCGGGCCAAAGGCCAGGCTTCATCGCTTTACTTGTTCAGTTACTACCTCGGCTCCAGCCTGGCGGGCACGCTTGGCGGCGTGTTCTGGCACCAGTTTGGCTGGAACGGCGTGGCGGCGTTTATCGGCTCGCTACTGCTGGTCGCCCTGCTCGTTGCCACTCGTTTGCACCATAAGGCGCACTAGCCTGCTGCCGCTCTCGTGTTCAGGTAAGCTTAATGCTATTTTCTTTGGCGTTAACAACCTGTTCACGAGGCCATATGGAAAAGCAAAACTATAATCACCTGACCCGTACCTTCCAGCGTCTGTCCCGTTTCGAGCATCTGTCAGCCATTGCCGGCTGGGACATGTCTACCATGATGCCGGCGAACGGTAGCCAGGCACGCGGTGAGGCTCTCGCGGAACTCAGCGTGCTTAAGCACCAAATCCTCACCGATAAGAAAATTGCCACTCTGCTCCAGGCCGCAGCGCAGGAAGATCTCAACGACGTTGAGCGCGCGAACCTGCGTGAAATGACCCGTCACTATCAGGAAGCCGTGCTGCTCCCGGATGCGTTAGTAGAAGAGAAATCACTGGTTGGCTCGCGCTGCGAACATGGCTGGCGCACCCAGCGCCCGGCCAACGACTGGCAGGGATTCTCCACCAACCTGAAGGAAGTGGTGCGCGTCAGCCGCGAAGAAGCTCGCCTGCGCGCTGAGGCAAAAGGCATTTCCCGCTATGATGCGCTGCTGGATATCTATGAACCCGGTATGACCAGCGCCAAACTTGACGTGCTTTTCGGCGATCTGCGTGGCTGGCTGCCGGACCTGCTCCAGAAGGTGGTCGACAAACAGGCGAAAGAAAAAACGCTTACGCCTGAGGGCCCCTTCGCCACTGAAACCCAGCGCCAGCTCGGGCTGGATACCATGGCGCTGCTTGGTTTTGACTTCAACGGCGGCCGCCTTGACGTCAGCGCGCATCCTTTCTGCGGCGGCGTGCCTGAAGATGTGCGAATCACCACTCGTTATAACGAAGAAGAAATGTTCAGCTCACTGTTTGGCGTGATTCATGAAACCGGCCACGCCCGCTACGAGCAAAACCTGCCGCGTGAATGGCTGGGCCAGCCTGTGGCCCTGGCACGCTCTACCGCCATCCACGAATCCCAAAGCCTGTTCTTTGAAATGCAGCTGGGACGGAGCGCGCCTTTCCTGAAACTGCTGCTGCCGAAAGTGATTGAGCGCTTTGGCCCGCAGCCGGCGTTCGAGCTCAATAACTTTATCAACGTCAACCAGCAGGTCGAGCGCGGCTATATCCGCGTGGATGCCGATGAGGTGAGCTACCCGGCGCACGTCGTGCTGCGTTATGAAATTGAACGGGCGCTGATCGACGGCGACATTGAAGTGGACGACATCCCGGCGCTATGGAACGAGAAAATGCAGTCCTGGCTGGGTCTGTCTACCGAAGGCAACTACCGTAACGGCTGTATGCAGGATATTCACTGGACCGACGGCGCTTTCGGCTACTTCCCGTCCTACACGCTGGGCGCTATGTACGCGGCACAGCTGTTTAGCGCGGCGTCACGGGCGCTGCCGGATCTGGACCAGGCGATCGCCAGCGGTAATTTCAGCGCATTATTTGACTGGCTAAAGCAAAATATCTGGCAGCACGGCAGCCGTTTCACCACCGCACAGCTGATAACCAATGCGACCGGAGAAGACCTTAACCCATTGTATTTCCGTAAGCATTTAGAGTCTCGCTACCTGTAAACCCCTCGCGCCGGGTCGCCTGTACCCGGCGTTGTACATTACGTTACATGCCGATACCAATCACTCACTGAAGACTTTGATTCCCCAGCCTATAGTTCATTTCAACGGCCCCGCAGTGGGGTTGACACACAAACAAATTCGAGGATGTCGAAATGAAAAAAGTATTAGCTCTGGTTGTTGCCGCTGCTATGGGTCTGTCTTCTGCCGCTTTCGCTGCTGACACCACCGCTACCGCTCCAGCTGCTGCTCCAGCAACCACCGCTGCTGCTCCTGCTGCTAAAGCGCCAGCTGCAAAAGTAACGCATCACAAGAAACACAAAAAAGCTGCCGCTCAGAAAGCTCAGGCCGCTAAAAAGAAACACAAAAAAGCCGCTAAACCAGCTACCGAGCAGAAAGCTCAGGCTGCTAAAAAGCACCACAAAAAAGCAGTAAAACCAGCTGCTCAGAAAGCCCAGGCTGCTAAAAAACACCACAAAAAAGCAGCAAAACCAGCTGCACAGAAAGCTCAGGCTGCTAAGAAACACGTGAAAAAACATCACAAAGCCGCTGCTAAACCAGCTGCACAGCCAGCAGCATAAGTTAGACGGGATAACCCGTTAGCTTAAAGCGTTTACACAAACACCCGGCTTGCCGGGTGTTTTATTAGGAATAAGGCACAGCCTTTAGTACGTACTTATTTCTGGAGTGCGGATAATGTTGCGACGCTACAGTTTCGAGTTAATCCTCGCCCTGCTGATCATCTGCGGTATTATTACGCTGAGCTTCTGGCTCTGATAGCGTAGTCTGCTGTTTTCACTCCCACTTTCGGCCTGTTCCGACTATAGTTACTGCATCTATAAAAACCATAATTATTAGCCCCTTCAGAGAGAGCTATGCGCAAAAGTGTTGTGTTGTTTTTAGGAGCATTGATCCTTTTACCTCAACTTGCTCACGCGGACGAAGACGACAGTCCGGCGAACGTTAAAACACTGTTCTTCGGCAAAGATGACCGGATTCGTGTAACTAACCCCGAGGATGCCCCATGGGATGCCATTGGCCAGTTGGAAACCGCCAGCGGCAACTTATGTACCGCCACGCTGATTTCACCGCATCTCGCCTTAACCGCCGGGCACTGCTTGCTGCAGCCGCCGCGCGGCAAAGCTGACAAAGCCATCGCCCTGCGTTTTATTTCCCATAAAGGGCAATGGCGCTATGAGATCCATGATATTGAAGGCCGCGTGGACAAATCCCTCGGCCGCCGGCTCAAGCCGGATGGCGACGGCTGGATAGTGCCCTCGAGCGCAGCGCCTTACGACTTTGGCCTGATTATTATCCGCAATCCGCCGTCGGGAATTACGCCACTGCCGCTGTTCACCGGCGATAAAGACGCGCTGACTGAAGCCCTGAAAACGCAGGATCGCAAAGTCACGCAATCGGGTTATCCGCTGGATCACCTCGACGATTTGTATACCCATAATAACTGCCTGGTGACAGGCTGGGCGCAGGCGTCAGTGCTGTCGCACCAGTGCGATACTTTGCCCGGCGACAGCGGTTCCCCCCTGCTGCTGAAAACCGATCAGGGCTGGCAGCTGATTGCGGTGCAAAGTTCGGCCCCGGCGGCCAAAGACCGCTATCGGGCGGACAACCGAGCCATTTCAGTCACCGGTTTCCGCGACAGGCTGGAAGCCCTGGCGCAATAAGTCTCTGTGCTGATGCCGCCGGCACCGCAACAATACGGTGCCTGGCGGCAAATCCCTCGCCCTCTTCCTGCCGCTAAATATTTTTAGACATCATCTTGCGGTGCGTATGTATTGACATAATGATGCCAAACCCGGCCATCAGTACGATCAACGCCGAGCCGCCGTAGCTTATTAACGGCAGCGGGACGCCCACCACCGGTAAAAGACCGCTCACCATACCGATATTCACAAACACATAAACAAACAGGATCAGTACCAGGCTGCCGACAACCATCCGCCCGAACAGCGTCTGGGCCTGAGCCGCGATGCTCAGGCCCCGCATAATTACCAGCAGATAAAGCGTAAGCAGCACCAGAATGCCGATAAAGCCCAGCTCCTCCGCCAGAACGGCAAACACAAAGTCGGTGTGTCGCTCTGGCAAAAACTCCAGCTGAGACTGTGTGCCATGCAGCCAGCCTTTCCCTACCAGGCCGCCTGAGCCAATGGCAATTTTTGACTGAATAATGTGGTAACCCGCCCCCCGCGGATCGAGCGTCGGATCCAACAGCATCATGATGCGTTCGCGCTGGTAGTCATGCATAAGAAAGAACCACAGCACCGGAATAAATACGGCAATCAGCCCGGCAGCAGCGGCAATAATTCTCCAGCTGATGCCGGACAGGAACAACACGAAAAGCCCGGACGTGGCCACCAGGACGGCGGTGCCCAGGTCGGGCTGCATCGCAATAAGCAAGGTGGGCACAAAAATAATCGCCAGGGCGATGACCGTATGTTTAAGCGACGGAGGACAGGAATTCTGATTGATAAAGCGGGCCACCATCAGCGGGACGGCTATCTTTGCTATTTCCGAAGGCTGAAAGCGGATAATGCCGAGATCCAGCCAGCGCTGGGCTCCTTTACTGATTTGCCCGAGGCTATCCACCAGCAGCAGTAAAATAACGCACAGGGCAAAAAGCCAGGGGGCGGACCTTTCATAAAAGCGTGGCGGGATCTGCGCCATGACAATCATCACGATAAGCCCCATCGTAATCTGCACAACTTTGCGCTCCATCATCCCGGCATCCTGGCCGCTGGCGCTCCACATCACAAATGCGCTGTAGGCAAGCAGCAATACAATCAACAGCAGCAGCGAGGGATCAACATGAATTCTTACCCCAAAAATTCTCTTCTGATGGATGCTTTCCATATAATACCTCTGCCACCATGAGGCAATTCAGGCATCATATTATTGCCGGAACCACTCCATCGGATATATTTTCCAGGCAAGGCAATCGGGCCACCCGCTGCGTTATTTTCATCTTCAGGCGATACCCCGATAGCTTGCCTGGTCACATCCGATTATTAATTCGAGCTGCTGACGACAGAGTAACTGTAAGTGGCCGGGATTATTTTTTCATCCACGGAAGTTACTAGCCCAACAGCCATTGCCTCACTGGGAGAAAAGTCTGTAAGGTTATACTCGCTATGCAATATTTCGGCTATCCTGGCGTCATCAAGTTTTGTGCATGCCCGATACGTTTTCTTAAACATCTCGTTGAAGCGGCGAGTTTCTCTTTCAAGATAAGTCACATCTGCAGGCCTTATATCTCCCTGATGTGGGATAGAGGCCGGGTGCAGGAATAAGCTTCCATCCGGCAGCGAGCGCCTGTCGTCTGCGGCGCAGAACATAATCGTTGCCGAAGAACCGACGGTAGACATGGCAACGGTTGTAACGGGGATAGCGGAGCTTCTGACGGCGGCAGCGGCCATCAGGCCAGCGTCCATATCACCGCCATAGCTGTTGATATACAAATAAATTCTCTCTACATCATTATTTTTATTAATTTCATCAAAGATGCTGACGAGCCTCGACACGGCGGACGTTTGCATTTCCCCCGTATAATAAACTTTGGCTATTTTGTTTTTATCTTCAACAGGCTGCGCTGAAGCAAATGAAGCATAGGAAATTAACAGCGTAATGATCAGGTGTATTGTGGTTTTCACATCTCTCTCCTTGAAAAACGTTACCTAAGATTCCATTTTTCCACAGCTTATAATACGGAGTTGCAAAAGCAAGGTGTTTTATATCCAGCATTTAAACAAAGACTTAATGCGGAGGTGAAAACGCTGAAGCGAAAATAAAAAACAACTCCTTGTAATAACTAATAATATTAGCCAAATCTAAAAATTCATTTTATAAAAACAACGTTCCGCTTTGCCCGCCAACAACGCCCAAGGGACGGTGGTTCCTGCTGCCTGATAAGCCATAGTTTCATAACAGCAATCACAGAAGAAACTGAATTATAGGTATTATTTAATAGAACCTCATTACGCCGGATGACGCATACGCAGCGGTAAAAGGCGCGCCAGCGGCACGGGCTGACTAAAGTAATAGCCCTGCAGCCGGTCACAACCCGCCAGACAAAGCAGCTTGAGTTGCTCTTCGTTTTCCACGCCCTCTGCCGTGACCATCATGCCCAGCGCGGTGGCGATACGTACCGTCCCGTTCACCAGCGCCAGCGCCTGCTCATCGCTGTCCACCAGCCCGGCCAGAGACTTGTCTATTTTGATGGTGTCAAAATTAAAGCGGCGCAGGTAGCCAATGCTGGAATAACCGTTGCCAAAATCATCCAGCGCTACGGCCATTCCTTGAGATTTAAGGTTTCGGATGGCCGCCAGGGCTCGTTCCGGATTTTCCAGCACATAGCTTTCCGTGACTTCCAGCTCCAGCCGCTGCGCCGGGAACTTCGTATCCTGCAGCACGCTGGCAACCTTATCCTCAAATTCCGGGTCACGGAACTGCGCCGGGGAAATGTTCACCGACAGGCGGAGATCCTCATAAGGTACTAAATCGCGACAAGCCCGACGGAGCACAAACTGCCCGAGAGAATAGATAAGGCCGCTGGTTTCGGCCACGGGAATAAACTCATCCGGCAACAACTCCCCCCCTGGACGTCTCGGCCAGCGCACCAGCGCTTCTACGCCAGACATAGTCTGGCTGCGCGCCTCGATGATCGGCTGGTACCACACCTCAAACTCATCTCGCGTCAGGCCCACGCGAATGTCGTTCTCGATAATTAACCGGCGCTCGCGAACGTTGTTTAACGCTGCATCATAATAAGTTGTTCGCCCCTTCCCGGTGATTTTTGAGTGATACATGGCAATGTCGGCACGGCGGAAAAGCTCCGAGCTGCTGCAGTCCACCAGCGACCCCGAAGCAATTCCGATGCTGGCGCTGATATGCAGGGTACTTTCCCCGACGGGTATCGGCTGGCTCAGGAAATCGAGCACCGAGCCTGCAAAGGCCGCGGAGTGCTCTCCGGCTCGTTCCCCGCCGATCATCATGGCAAATTCATCCCCGCCCATACGCACCAGCATGCCGTTTTCCGGCACCCGATCGCGAAGCGCATGGGCAATGGTGACGATCAGCTTGTCGCCTTTGTCATGCCCGTAAATATCATTCACATCCTTAAAACCATCGAGATCGATAAACACCACGCTTTTTTCGTCGGTATCCCCCCGCTTGCTGATGGTTTCCAGCCGCTCTATCAGCGCTCGCCGATTGGGTAAATGGCTGAGCCAGTCGGTCAGCGCGATATTTCTCGCCTGCTTTTCACCGCGTGCCAGCTTGTACAACCCCAGGCTACTGATGACGATAAACACCAGTATTAACACCGCAGCAAGCATCGCAATGCGCATAATGTCTGCCGAAGCGGCGTGGGCGGCCTCAGCCCCAGGCTGCCTTGGTTGCCAGCTTAGATAACCCAGTGTTTCACCGGAGGCGCTGTTCAACGGGACGCTCGCCGAATCTGACGCCTCTGGCGTCAGGCGCAGGTTCTCTATCTGAAAGGTATTCCCTAACTCCTTCAGCATCGCGTTATTGATCTGACGGCCAATCACCAGGTAGCGACGCGTGGCATCGTGAACGTTAAGTCGCCCCAGCATTGGCCGGATCAGCCCTATGCCGATAAACGAAATACCGCTTTCGGTCTGAGTGATACCGGCAAAAATTTTCTTATCATCCCTCAGCGTTTGCGCGTGCTGATTGACGAGGGATTCAAACCCCTTCCCCAGCTGCGTGATACTTTGCCCCGTCACACGCTGGCCACGAAACGAGCCCCAGAGCACTTTAAACTGCTCATCCAGGACATATACGCCATCATAAAGGTTATTGATCTTGTAACCCGCGCCCCAGGTGTTATACAGCCAATTGACGTCCAGCTCAGGGCGGTAAACTTGATTTACCGCATCGTCCCAAACCGCGTTATCGATAACCAGCGCCCAGACGCGGTTTACCGAGGTCTGTATGGCCCCTTGTACCGACAATGCGCTTCGGTGCTCGTCTATCTCATTGGTTTTACTGCTGATAAGGTGAAGTGAAAGGTAGAGTAGCGCGATAACAGACACGATCAGCCCGATTCCTGCCATAAATACCATGGCAAACAGGGTTCCGGCGACGGGCGTGCTTTTCCAGCTAAGAGGATTACGCAATTTCAGCTCTCTTGTAAGTGAAATAACGTGGAACTTCTGGCTTTTAATTTAGAGAAGTGCTTTTACCGTAAAATAAGCGTAATACACCCTGAGGAAAGCGCTGCCCGAATAATTAACGGGCAGCGTGATGAGTCAGGCAATTTTGATAATAATCATCCCCACCAGCAACAGGCTAATGCCAATCCAGCCTCTGCGGTTGAGACGCTGTCCGAACAGTATCCAGCCCGCGGCCACGGTGGCAGCGATACCGAACCCGCCCCACAGCGCATAGGCTACGGATAATTCAATACCTTTAACCGCCTGAGCAAGCGCACTAAATGCGGCGAGGACGGCCAGCAGAGACAATACGCCGTATACCGGCCGGTGGAAACCATCGGATTTTTTTAAAAAAATATTAGCGACAATTTCCAGGACAATGGCTAACGCTAGCCACAGCGCGTGTACCCACTCAAACGACGGCATGATGATCTCCTTTCTCTGACATCACCGGGCGTGATTTTTTATCTCGCGTACCCGATTTAATCAGCGCAATACCGATAACCAGCGTGGTCAGGCCGAGTATTTTTAGCGGTGAAATGGACTCATCAAACAACAACACGCTGAAGAGTGTAATAAACAGAATACCGATCCCTTCCCACATGGCATACGCCACACCAAGGGCAATTTTTTTAACCGAAAACGCCAGGAAAATATAGGAAACTGCAATCATGACCAGCATGAAAATATAACCCATGTTATTTTCGTTAACGCTTGACCATTTCATTGACAAAGTACCGGTGATTTCGGCGACGATGGCTAAACCTAATAAAATCCAGTAAATCATGATTTCTCTCCTGACAGAGAAAATAAAGACGCAAAAGACCGACAAGCAACGTCAAATGACGAGCAAGGGGCAATTAAAAAACCAGAAAAATGTCAGAAGAAAGGGACTAGAGCGCGTTGCGCCAGTGCTGCTCACCAGAGAGTGAAGAAGTAGATGTGATAAAAACAGAATGCTGATTGAATGAAGTGCTGAACGTATTGTCCATAATATTTCCAACTTACCCGCGGTGTTGCTTCTCGTCAGTTGCGGATAGAAAATTGTCCTCAGTAGTTAAACACGCCGATTTTATACCATAATTCGGTATGTTATCGCCTGACCTTTACACTCCTTTACGATAAGCGACAGCGGAAACACAATGTATTAAACTGTTTTTAACGTTTAAAATAACGTAATAAAGGGATTATTATTCTAACCGCGGTGTATTATTTCCTTCCACTACACTGGAGAACCAGCCTCAATGGCGAAACCAATTATTACCCTTAAAGCGCTGAAAGCCGTGATTATGCTGGGCATGCTGGTCATTATTCTGGTGGGCATTAAAGCGGCGGCCGATATCATCGTGCCTTTTATTCTGGCGCTGTTTATTGCCGTTATTCTCAACCCACTGATTCGCCGCCTCGAGCAACTGCGGGTGCCGCGCGTGCCGGCCATCAGTTTGGTGATTATCGTGATTATCCTGAGCATGGTGCTATTGCTGGCCTATCTCGGCACTTCGCTAAACGAGCTGGCGCGCACCCTGCCGCAGTATCGATCTTCATTGGTGGTGCCGCTAAAAACCCTTGAACCCTGGCTGCAGCGCGCGGGGATATCCGTTTCTGTCGATGAGTTAATGAAGTATGTCGATCCTAACGCCCTGATGACGCTGGTAACCGGCCTGCTGACGCAGCTTTCCAACGCGATGACCTCTATCTTTTTACTGCTGCTGACCGTGGTGTTTATGCTCATTGAGGTCCCTCAACTGCCGCGCAAACTGCAGCAGTTAATGGCTCGCCCGGAAGAAGGTATGGGCGCCATTCAGCGCGCCCTGGACAGCGTCAGTCATTATTTGGTGCTAAAAACGGCCATCAGCATTGTGACCGGGCTGGTTGTTTGGGGCATGCTCGCCGCGCTGGACGTTCGCTTCGCTTTTATCTGGGGACTGCTGGCCTTCGCCCTGAATTATATTCCAAACATCGGCTCAGTGTTGGCGGCTATCCCGCCGGTGGTACAGGTCCTGGTGTTTAACGGGCTGTATGAAGCCCTGATTGTCGTGGCAGGTTATCTGCTGATTAATCTGGTGTTCGGCAATATTCTGGAGCCGCGCATGATGGGCCGCGGGCTTGGGCTCTCAACGCTGGTCGTGTTCCTGTCGCTCATCTTCTGGGGCTGGCTGCTCGGCCCGGTTGGGATGCTGTTGTCTGTCCCACTGACAATTGCGGTGAAAATTGCCCTGGAGCAAACGGAAGGCGGGAAGAGTATTGCGGTGCTGCTGAGTGATATGAGCAAGCCCTGAAGGCTGCGGCCCTCTCCCCCAAAGGGGCGAGGGCGAAAACAAACTACGGGAGACAGGTTTTATTCCCTCTCCCCGAAGGAGCGAGGGAATAAGCCGAACATCTGGGCCGATCTCGTTCCCCTTTGGCGTGGGGGCACAAGTCACTCCGGATCTAACTCAAAACGCTCCGCAATATACCCCAACGCCTGAGACACACCATCCGCGCTGATGGTATGCACCACGCCGGGTTCAAACAGCGTTTCGACCTCCGCCCCTGCTTCAGTTAGCGCCGCAGCAGCAGCTTCACTCTCAGACCACGGAATCACCTGATCGGCCATGCCATGGATCAGCAGCGCCGACGCATCTGCCGCGACGTGATACGGTTTTGGTGAAGCAAGACGCCCGGAAAACGCAACCACGCCCGCCAGTGGGAAACGGGAAGTCGCCAGAACGTCCAGGGCCATGATAGACCCCTGAGAGAAGCCCAGCAGGATCACCCGATCTTTACCCGGCGTCACGTCATGCTGCTTAAAAATAGCCTGCAGCTTCACATCAAACGCAGCGCGGGCCTCAACAATACGCTGCGGGCGGTTTTCTGCGGTCACGCCGTCCAGGCTGAACCACTGCCAGGCATCGCCGCCGCCGTCAAAAGGCTCGCTGCCGTTCGGGGAAGCAAATAACACCTCCGGCATCACCTGCTGCACGAATAACCCCAGCCCTTCCAGATCGGCCCCGGAGCTACCCACGCCATGTAACATCACGATCAGTTTTTTCATTTCCCTGCCTTGTACTCAAACCTGAATTAATATCCTCTCAGGGGACTACCTTATCCTGTTCCTCCCCTTCACAACAAGTAAACCACCGCTTAATACGAGAAGGCTCAGCGCTTGTTTTTGAGCAACCGCTCAAGTATATTTCGCACTTGAGCAACCGCTCAAATTTGGCTTTTTTAGAGGCATTTCACATGCGCTTCACTAACCGCTGGCTGATTCTGGCGATCCTGACCAGCACCCTTTTCCTGATCATTATTGATATGACGGTGCTCTACACCGCGCTGCCGAGGCTCACCCAGGCTTTAAACGCTACGGCATCTGAAAAACTGTGGATCATTAACGCCTATCCGCTTGTGGCGGCTGGCCTGCTTCCCGGGGCGGGTATGCTGAGTGACCGCCTTGGCCACAAGCTGCTGTTTATGTCCGGACTGCCCGTTTTCGGCATCGCCTCGCTCTGCGCGGCATACTCCCCCACGGCTGAGTTGCTGATCGCTTCGCGCGTGTTTCTGGCTATCGGCGCAACCATGATGATGCCGGCCACGCTTGCCATCGTGCGCCAGGTCTTTACCAACGAGCGCGAGCGGGCGCTGGCCATCGGCATCTGGTCTGCCGTCGCTTCTGCCGCCGCCGCACTTGGCCCGGTTATCGGCGGCGTGCTGCTGGAATACTTCTGGTGGGGCTCGGTCTTCCTGATTAACGTGCCGGTGGTATTACTGGTGATCGTCTTTGCATGGTTCCTGATCCCGCGTGATGCCGGGAACGCCAGCCGCCCTTGCGATTTCACCGCCTCGCTGCTGATTATGTTTGGCCTTGTAGGCGTGATTTACGCGCTCAAGGAACTCAGCAAGATGGACGCCTCGCCGCTAACCGTGGCCGGTTCTTTGCTGGCTGGCGTGGTGTTTTTAACGCTGTTTGTCCGCCGCCAACAGCGGGCTGAACATCCGATGATCGATTTTTCGCTGTTCCGCAACCGCATGTTCGCCAGCGGGATCGGCGTCGCCATCATCACCATGATCGCGCTCACCGGCATTGAGCTGGTGCTGACCCAGCGCCTCCAGCTTGTTCTGGGCCTGACGCCGCTTTTAGCCGGGCTGTCAATTCTGCCTATCCCGGTTGGTTCGGCTCTCGCTTCACCGCTGGCGGGTATCGTGCTGCCGCGCTGGGGCGGTGCAAAACTCATGGTCTTCGGCCTGCTGGTGACAGCCATGGGCATGACGGGCATGGCTTTGCTGGCCGATTACAGCCTGGCACCGCAGCTCGCCGCGCTGTTTGTTATCGGGCTTGGGCTGGGCGTGGCGTTCACCGCCGCCTCAACATCCATCATGCTTAATGCCCCGGAGGAAAAAGCCGGGATGGTTGCCGCGATTGAGGACGTTTCCTGGGAAATGGGCGGCGTGCTCGGCGTCACGTTGCTGGGCGGTCTGATGACCGCCATCTACAGCGCAAGTCTGGTGCTGCCAGATGGCCTGGCCGTGGGAAACAGCGCTTACGACAGCCTGGATGAAGCGCTGCATCTTGCAGGATCGATGAGCACAGCCAGCGCCGCACTGTTGAAAGAACTGGCGCGGAACGCCTTTAGCCACGCTTATCTGACGGTGGTTATCTGTGCCGCCGTCCTGGTCGCCCTCAGCACCGTGATATTGAAATATGTGCTGCGCCAGCCGGAAAAGCTGTCCAGCCAGAGTGTTAAAAACTGATAAGATGCCCCACCAGCGATTCAGATAACTGTGGAAACGTCATGAAAGAAGCACCGGACACGCTAAGAAGCAAAATCCTGAGCGGGGCCATTGAGCTGTTCATTGAGAAAGGCATTGAGAAGGTCACCACCCGCGAACTCACCGAGCGGGTGGGCATCTCGCGCAGCCACATTTATCACTACTTTAGCGACTGGCAAACGCTTTGCGTTGAAGCCATGACGGCGTTTTTGATGGCCGATCTACACAGGTTTATCGACGAAACCGACAGGTTTTCCCCGGAAGATAAGCTACAGCGCTTGATCCACACGTATCTCCCTCACGCGCCCGACGCTGTCTGGCAGCTTTACGGCGCGCTCTGGCACCAGGCGGCGCACAGCGGCGTATGGGCAGAGCTTGCTCTGGTTATGACGCAGAAGTGGGAAAAGGTGCTGGCCGATATTGTCGATGACGGCATTGCGGCCGGCGTGTTTAAAGCGGTGGATGCCGCCAGAACCACGCGCCAGTTCAGCGCCCTGTTAAACGGTTATGCCGACAAACAGCTGGTCGCCGCAGCGCCCGCCGACAGGCAGTTGGCGCTGGACGATATCGACAGTTTTATTCGCCTGGTCCTGCGCGCAGGCTAAATTGCTATCCGCCGGCTGATCTCTACCACGCTGTCGCTCGGCAGGCGGTAATAGTGCGTCACATGCGTGGCGTTTCTCACCATAAATGCGAAGCTCTTACGTTGCCAGGCCGGCATGCCATGTCCGTCCTCACGGGCTACGATGGTTTCATGGCCCAGGTAATAAGTCACGTCCTCCACGCGGAAGGCACACGCCATCTCTCCCAATCTCGCCATCAGTTCAGGAATGTGTGGCCTTTCCATAAAGCCGTACTGGGCGATACCGCGCCAGTAATTCGGCGCCTGTTCCACGATAACCAGCCTTTCTCCGGCCGGGACGCGCGGCACGTTCATGATTGAAATAGTCAGCGAAAGCACCTGCTCCTGCAGCGCGTGGTTACGTGCCACATGCCACCGCATAACCGGCGGAATACCATTGCGCGTTTTGGTCAGAAACACCGCCGAGCCCTGCACGCGAGGAACGCCCCGCTCTTTCAGCGCGGCGAAGAAGGTATTCACATCGATAACTTTTTCGTTCACCGCGTTGGACGCGGCCGCCGCTCCACGGTGCCAGACCAGCATCGTGGTGCAGACCACGGCAGCCAGCAGCAGCGGAATATAGCCGCCTTCCAGCACCTTGATCAGGTTAGCTATCAGGAAGCAGGTATCGACTATCAAAAAGCCCCCCGCCACCAGCGCACTGGTCAACCGCCGCCACTGCCAGATATGGCGCATCGCCACGTACAGCAACCCGGAGGTCATCAGCATGGTCAGAGACACCGCAATCCCGTAGGCCGCCGCCAGGTTCTCGGAGGACTTAAAGAACACCGTCAGGAATACCGTGACGCCCATCAGCAGCCAGTTAATCACGCCGATGTAGATTTGCCCGTAGCTTTCCGCCGCCGTCTGGCGGATGCGCAGGCGCGGCAGCCAACCCAGCTGTATTGCCTGTCTGGTCATTGAAAATGCGCCGGTGATAATAGCCTGACTGGCAATAATTGTGGCAAGCGTGGCAAGGATCACCAGCGGGATCAGCAGCGCCGGCGGACAAAGGCGGAAGAAGATATTCTGGGTGATATCGGCCCCGGAAAGGATCAGCGCCGATTGCCCCGCATAGTTAAGCAGCAAGCTCGGGAAGACCACGCCGTACCACGCCATCCAGATAGGCTTTTTACCGAAATGCCCCATGTCGGCATACAGCGCTTCTGCCCCGGTGACGCACAGAAACACGCCGCCCAGCACCATAAAACTGACAAAACCATTGGAAACGAGAAACTGCAGGCCGTACCAGGGGTTGATGGCCAGCAGCACGGCTGGATGTTGCGCAATGCCCCAAACGCCAAGCCCGGCGATGGTAATAAACCACAGCGCCATAATCGGCCCGAACACTTTACCTATCTTAGCCGTGCCGAAAGGCTGTACCGCAAATAGCAGCCCCAGAATCGTGACCGCAATCGGCAGCACCCAGGTTTCGGCCTCCGGCAGGATAATATTCAGCCCTTCAATGGCAGACAGCACCGAAATTGCGGGGGTAATCGCCCCGTCACCATAGATCAGCGCCGCGCCCAGTAACGCCGCCAGCACCACCCAACGCGAGCCTTTGTCCCTGGCCACCAACAGCGACATCAGCGCCATAATGCCGCCCTCGCCGTGGTTGTCGATACGCATTGCAAACATCGCGTACTTCACCGAGGTGATAAGGATAAGCGTCCAGATAATCAGCGACAGCAGCCCCAGAATAACCGGCGGAGTCGGATCGTTGCCGGATAACAGCAGCACCGTTTTCAGAGTATAAAGCGGGCTGGTGCCGATATCGCCGAACACCACGCCAAGGGCGCTTCCGGCAAGGATAAATTTATGCGGCGTTGTCCCGGAGGCTTCCGCGCCGTCCGTCTGCGGCTGGTTTGTCATGCACAGTCCTTTCTGTGATTTTTCTGGCAGTTGCCATGACAAAGTATAGAGGTGGATGAAAAGTTTCAGATAAACAACGGTAAATAAAAAAGGCCCAACGGTTATCCGCCGGGCCAAAAGGTACTCCACATTAAAACGCGCTTTTAATTAAAGACCATCCCACCGTCGATAAGCAGCGACTGGCCGGTCATATAGTCGGAGTCCGCGCTTGCCAGGTAAGACACACAGGCGGCCACATCTTCCGGCTCGGAAAGACGGCCCAGGGTGATGCGTTTGGCGAACTCGGCGGTGCCATAGCCCAGCGGTTTGCCTGCGGCTTCGGACACCTGGCGGTCGATTTCGGCCCACATCGGGGTTTTCACGATCCCCGGGCAGTAACCGTTCACGGTGATACCCAGCGGGGCCAGATCGCGTGCGGCGGTTTGGGTCAGGCCGCGAACGGCAAACTTGCTGGAGCTATAAACCGCCAGCTCCGGGTTACCTACGTGGCCGGCCTGGGAGCAGGCGTTGATGATTTTCCCGCCGTGGCCTTCGGCTTTAAAGGCTTTAACCGCTGCCTGTATGCCCCAAATCACCCCTTTAACGTTGATGTTGTAGACCTTGTCGACGATTTCCGGGGTGATGTCCTCAATTGGCGTGGACGGGGCGACGCCCGCGTTATTAACGATGACATCAAAACCGCCCAATCCTTTGCGGGCAGCCTCAACGGCGGCAAACACCTGATCGCGGTCGGAGACGTCCGCGGTCACTTCCAGCGCGCGGCCGCCGTTGCGGTTAATTTCGTCCGCCACTTCTTTTGCGGTTTTGGCGTTATAGTCGGCCACGGCGACGGCAAAACCGTCTTTAGCCAGACGCAGCGCGATTGCTTTACCGATCCCCTGACCGGCACCGGTAACCAGTGCTACTTTTTTCATCACAATATCCTTCTGTAGTTTAAAGAATTTGGCTGAGATGCAGCTGACTCATCAACAGATGGTTGTCGCTGTAATCAACCGGAATAGCGACCACCGCCGGGCCATTAACGTCCATGGCGGCGCGTAAAGTCGGTTCCAGCGCTTCCGCACTTTCCACGGCGAACCCTCTGGCACCGAAGGCGTCCGCGTAAGCCTTGAAGTCCACCGGCCCAAAGTTAACGCCGGACAGGCGCTGGTATTTTTTCTCTTCCTGAATCGCCACCATGTTGTAGGCGTTATCCACCCAAATGATGTGCAGCACGTTAGCGCCGAGGCGTACCGCCGTTTCCAGCTCCATGCTGGACTGCAGAAACCCGCCGTCACCGGAAACGGAAACCACTTTACGCCCCGGGTTCACCAGCCAGGCGCCAATTGCCCACGGCAGCGCTACGCCCATGGTTTGCTGGCCGTTGGAAATCATCAATTGACGTGCGCGGAAGCTGTAAAGGTAACGGGCAATCCAGATATGAAAACTGCCCATATCAACGGTGAGGGTTACGTCGTCGTTCACGATGTCCTGCATCGCCCGGACGATACGCAGCGGGTGCAGTGCAAACTGGTTCAGCTGTGCGCCCCGGCGGCTCAACAGCTCACGCTGATGCTGCCTGTCCACAAGGATTTCGGACGCACGCGGGCTTAGGATCAGCGGCTTTTCAATCCGGGCAGTGAGCTTGTCCAGCGTGCTGGCAATATCGCCCACCAGCTCGACGTCCGGCACGTAGTTACGTTCTTCATAGGCGGGCAGCACGTCGATATGCACCAGCGTGGCATCGCCGGTATTCCACATCGCCGGCTCGTACTCCACCGGGCTGTAGCCGATGCAGACAACCAGGTCCGCAAGCTGCAACAGGCGGTCACCGGCCTGGTTGTTAAACAGCCCCACGCGCCCGGCAAAACGAGCAAAGTGCTGCTGATTCACCGCCCCAGCGGCCTGATAGGTGCTGGTGACCGGGATATGGCTTTTTTCCAGCACATGGAATAGCGCGGCGCTGTTTTCCGCCTGGCTGGCCATCAATCCGAGCAGGAAAACAGGATTTTTCGCCTGGGCGATTAACTTCGCCACTTCCTCAATGGCGGCATCCGGGGCGGCACCGGCTTTAACCGAACCGTTGGCAGGTAAAATATTCCCGGTTGCCGGGCCGTCGCTGATGTCCTGCGGCAGGCTGACAAAGGCGCTACCGGGGCGGCCATGTTCGGCGGCGCGGAAAGCGTTTGAAACCACCTCAGCAATGGCATCCGATGAAGGGACTTCTACCGAGTATTTCGTCACCGGGCTAAACATTGCCACGGTGTCCATGCTTTGGTGTACCAGTTTGGCTTTATCCGAGCGCTTTACCGCCCCGCCCAGCGCCACAACCGGGTCGCCTTCGCTGTTGGCGGTGGCCATACCGGTTATCAGATTCGAACAGCCGGGGCCGGAGGTGACCAGCGCCACGCCCGCTTTCCCGGTGATGCGCCCCACTGCCGCAGCCATAAAGGCGGCATTGGCTTCGTGGCGAACCGGAATAAGTTCAATCGGCGAATCGTTCAGGGAGTCGAAGACCTTATCGATTTTCGCCCCAGGGATCCCAAAGACGTGCTTCACGCCCTGCGCTTCAAGCTGGCTCACCACCATGTCAGCGCCGTGCGCCCACTGACGCAAAGGTTTTTTATTATTCATGGCTCACATCTCCTCAGGGAACGCTAGTTTTCAACCGCGCGGATAGCGGCGTCGAGATTTTCGGGGTGCAGGTTGGCGTTAAGAAATGCGCTGTCTGCCGGAAGGTCGATCATTAGCTTGTGGATCTCGCCGAAGGTCAGCACGCCCTGCTCCAGCTGATAATCGAGCAGATGCCCGCCACCCTGGCGATCATCGGTAATAAAGTGTTCGTGATAGCCCGCCACGTTAATGCCCTGCATATGCTGGGGGGTACGGAACCCCACCAGCACGCCCTCACGGCCGTTAAAGCGAAACACCGGCTGGTCGTCCAGCACGTCGGTCATGGCGCGGTATGGCGGCTTCTGGCGCGGAACCGTGCGGGTATGGGCGTGGCGGAAATGGCCGTCGATGCGCAGGGCACAAAACAGGTTATCGGAGGGAATTTTGGCGTCGATAATCTCATGCAACTTCTGGCGGCTGGTGGTGCTGTCGATGCGCAGGCGGTATTGCGGCTTAAACCAGGTCATCACCGCAAACGGCGTTTTCTGCTGCGGGCTGGCCGCTCTGGCGCTGCCGTCCGAGCGTAATTGATAAACGTTGCTGTTGAAGGCAATCATCTCGCCGTCCAGCTCGTTAAATGTGCCCAAGCCAAAGTCACCGTGCTTCAGCAGGTCGGCCATGGTGGTTTCTCCTTCATAGACGCCGCTCAGCAGTGCGCTCATCAATGAAGTCTGATATATCATGTTTTCTTTATTGGCTACGGCAAAAGCCTCTACCATCTCTGACAGGCTTTCTTCGCAGGAACATAGAGTTAGATCGCTCATGGCGTCTGCCCTCTCTGGCTGAAGGTTAAGAAACTTTAATTAAATGTTGACGTGATCCAGTTCACAGTTCCAATATAAAAGTCCCTCAGGTTTGAGACGTTTTTGATATGGAACTTCGCTATCTCCGCTATTTTGTCGCCGTCGCCCAGACGCACAACTTCACCAGAGCAGCCGAACTGCTGGGTATTTCGCAGCCCCCTCTTAGCCAACAAATTCAGCGCCTGGAGCGTGAAGTGGGCACGCCCCTTCTGCACCGCTTAACACGAGGGGTGGAACTGACGGATGCGGGAGAAGCGTTTTATCAGGATGCCTGCCAAATTCTGGCCCACAGTGACGCCGCGCTGGAGAAAGCCCGCGGTATCGCCCGCGGTATTAACGGCAAGCTGTCGCTCGGCATAACCAGTTCAAACGCCTTTAATCCAAAGATTTTTTCTCTGCTGCGCCAGTTTCAGGCGCACTACCCGGCTATCGAGCTGCGCCAGCGGGAAACCAATATGGCGGGCCTGATGCAGGAGCTGGATGAAGGATTGCTGGATGTGGCTTTCGTCCGTCTGCCCTGCGAAAGCAGCAAGCGGTTTACTCTCAAGCTGATTGACGAAGAGCCGATGATGATTGCCCTGCATAAGGATCATCCCCTTTCAGGGGAAAATGAACTGGCCCTGCAGGCGCTGGCCGATGTACCGCCGGTGTTGTTCCCTGAAGAAGTGGCCCCAGGGCTTTATGAACTGATGTATAACGCCTGCCTGCGAGCGGGCATCGATGTGAAAAGCGCCTGCCAGGCTTCACAAATCTCGTCCTCATTAAGTATGGTCTCGGCAGGCTTCGGTTTTGCCTTAGTACCACAATCCATGACCTGTATCGCCTGCCCGAACGTTACATTTCACGCGATTCGCGGTGACCAGGTGAAAACGGACATTGCGCTGGCCTGGCGTCAGTTTGAACGCTCCCCGTCGGTGAAACGCTTTATCCAGCTGTTCGGCCACTAAGGCGATTATCGCCGGCTGCTTGTATCCACCGGCGATACTTTCTGGCGCTTAGCAGAGTCCCGGCCTGCTGCACCAGCAGCGCCCACAGCGGAGCAATGCCGGCATTGGGCCGTTTATTATCGCCGATTCTGCGTAGCTGATATTTCACCAAAGCCATATTAGCCAGCGCGGCCAGGGCCTTATTTTTCCACCTTACGGAGGGAAGCCGCGGCTCTGAATGACCGCCCTGGAGCCACTCGCGTGGCAGCGCCGGGTTAAGCGCCAGCGCGGTAGCCATTCCCACCATCGCCACGCCGCTTTCAACCACCATTTGCGCCACGGCAAGGCGGCGGACTCCCCCCGTCACCATGAGCGGCATTCGGGCCATCTCTTGAATATCCCGGGCAAACTCAAGGAAGTAGGCTTCACGCGCCAGCGTTCGTCCGTCACGGGTTTCTCCCTGCATGGCTGGCGCTTCATAGCTGCCGCTGGAAAGCTCGACCATATCCACCGCCAGTTCCCCCAATAACCGCACCACCTCTTTTGCATCCCCGGCGCTGAATCCTCCCCGCTGAAAATCCGCAGAATTGAGCTTTACGGCCACGGCAAACCGAGGGGAAACCACGGCGCGCACGGCGCTAACCACGGCAACTAACAGACGAGCCCGGTTCTCAAGCGTCCCGCCCCAACGATCCGTTCTCTGGTTCGACAGGGGAGAAAGAAACTGGCTCAGCAGGTAACCGTGGGCGGCATGGATCTCCACGCCGGAGAAGCCCGCCTGCTCTGCCAGATTCGCCGTCGTGGCGAAGCGTGTAATGACCTCATCGATCATTTGTTCGTCCATTGCCTGCGGCATAGCAAAGTGACGGGACATGTTACCGAGGTCGAGCGCAACCGCTGAAGGTGCCCAGGTTTTTTGCCCCAACCCCGCCGGCATCTGGCGACCCGGATGATTGATTTGCATCCATACCTGGGCTCCCTTTGCGCGGCTCACCCTCGCCCAATCGCGGAATTTCTCCAGTTGCGCATCATCTTCCAGCACCACGCCGCCAGGCCCGGTCATTGCCCGGCGGTCAATCATCACATTGCCGGTAATAATCAGTCCCGCCCCACCTTCGGCCCAGGAGTGGTAAAGCTGAACCAGAGACCGGGAAGGAGCGTGATCCGCATCCGCCATATTCTCTTCCATCGCCGCCTTAGCCAGGCGGTTAACTACGCGTGTGCCATTGGGCAAAACTAACTCGTCAAAAACTTTCATGGATTTTTACCTGCAGAGATAACAAACCCAAACCCTAAGCTTAAAGTTAAGTTTAAGGTCAATCGATTTTGGGGATGTTCGTCAGTACTCGTCTGGCGTTTGCCGCGCAGTCGAGATCGTCCGGTTTGTTTGTAATCTCCGCCAGCAACGCGTTCAACTGTGCCTTGTTCTGCGCCAGCTGGGATTCAAGCACTTCAATCTCGGTAACTTTGCGGCGCAGCGTGTCCAACAGCCGGGCGTGATCCCATTTCACCCGCTCATCAGGCATCAGCGCCCGTAGTTCATCCAGAGAAAAACCCGCTTTCTGCGCGGTTACGATAAGGTTCAGTATCAATACGGATCCCGCAGAATAGTGCCGGTAACCATTGGACTGCCGCTTTACGGCTTTCAGCAGGCCTACTCGCTCGTAAAAACGGATCCGCGAAGCATTCAGCCCGGTCATTCGGGCGAGTTCACCGATATTCATAAACATTACTCCCCACTCAGTTATGCCCTGCCCGCTGTTTTAAAGCTTATAACACGCCACTCGAAGTGACCTAATGCTACAATAGTCACCATTCACAAATCCGAACACAGGGAGAAAGTATGTCTGAAACTCATGTCCAGGGCGGGGAAACCAGAGGGCCTGCGGAACACAGCGTCAGGGAACAGATCATCGAGGCGGCTACCGAGTTCTTCGGCCACTACGGGTTTGAAAAAACAACGGTATCCGATCTCGCCAAAGCCATCGGTTACTCCAAGGCTTATATCTACAAGTTCTTTAAATCCAAGCAGGAAATCGGCGAAGTTATCTGCGACAACCGCCTGACAATGATGATGGAAATCGTCAGTCAATCGGTGACTGACGCCTCCGGCGCGTCGGCTAAACTGCGGGCGATGTTCAGCGCCCTAATCGCCGCCGGGAGCGATCTGTTCTTCTATGACCGTAAACTGCACGACATCGCCATTGTCTCTTGCCTGGAGAACTGGCCCTCGGCCGAACGCTACAAGCTGCAGCTGCGGGAAGTGCTTACCGCCATCATTCATGAAGGACGCCAGTCCGGCGAATTTGAACGCCGCAGCCCAATGGATGACACCGTGAACGCCGTTTTCCTCGTCATGCTGCCTTTTATCAGCCCGGTCCAGCTGCAATACAACCTCGAGTTGGCTAAGCAGGCCGAACAGCTTTTGCCGGCGCTTATCCTCAAAAGTTTAATGCCCTGATCGCATTTTGTGACCATTGACTAAATTGGTCACTTGAATAATTATCAGCGTTCCTGCTCTGCGTTTATAAGGGAACGTATGTTTCGTCTTCAGCCTTTTCCGGCCGCTGTGGCGCTGCTGTGCTCGGCGCTCACCGCCTGTGGTGACTCATCTCAGCCTGATGATCCGCGTACTCAGCCTCCGCTGGTTCGCGTTGTCGCGGTTCAGCCCGCCAACGATGACGCCCGGGCTTTTACCGGCATTGTCGCCTCCCGAATCCAAAGCGATCTCGGTTTTCGCGTCCCGGGAAAAATCCTTGAACGCCTGGTGGACAAAGGCCAGACGGTAAAAAACGGCCAGCCCCTGCTCCGGCTGGATCCTCAGGACCTAAGCCTGCAGGCTAAAGCGCAGGATCAGGCCGTGGCCGCCGCCAAAGCCCGCGCTAAACAGGCCGCCGCCGATGAGGCTCGCTACAGAAGCATTGTCGGGACCGGCGCTATTTCTGCCTCGCAATACGATCAAATCAAGGCCCAGGCCGACAGCGCCAGAGCAGATCTGCAGGCCGCTATTGCGCAGGCCAATGTGGCCAAAAACGCCATGAACTATGCGGTACTGACGGCAGATTCTGACGGCGTGATCATGGACACCCTGGCCGAGCCTGGTCAGGTTGTTGCCGCCGGGCAAGCGGTAATTCGCCTGGCCCGGGCGGGCCAGCGTGAAGCCGTTGTCGACCTGCCGGAAACGCTGCGTCCGGCGTTAGGCACCGTAGCCCAGGCTCATCTTTACGGTTCAGATGGCGCCCCCGTGGCCGCGACCTTGCGTCAGCTCTCCGATGCCGCCGACCCACAAACCCGCACATTTGAAGCGAAGTTTGTGCTGGCGGGCGCGCTTTCCCAGGCCCCTCTTGGCAGCACGGTCACGGTCGCCATCCCGGACGCAGGTTCTCCCTCACAAAGCGTGATTGTGCCTCTGGCCTCGCTGTATGATGCCGGGAAAGATAAAGGCACCGGCGTTTGGGTGGTGAGCGGCAAACCGGCCAAAGTCAGCTGGCAAGCGGTGAGTATCCGCCGCATCACGGACGAATCCGCCGTTGTTGCCACCCATCTCGACAGTCACGCCAGCATTGTCGCCCTCGGCGCGCACCTGCTACACGAAGGCGAAGAAGTCAGGCCGCTCGCACAGGGCACCACTGACCTGGCGGGGGCACCGTAATGCGCGACTCTCGCTTTAACCTTTCCGCCCTCGCGGTGCGGGAAAAATCGGTAACCCTGTTCCTGATCCTGCTCATCACGCTGGCCGGGATCATCGCTTTTTTTAAACTGGGCCGCGCCGAAGACCCGCCTTTTACGGTGAAACAGCTGACCGTGATCACCGCCTGGCCGGGGGCGACCGCCCAGCAAATGCAGGATCTGGTGGCCGAGCCGCTGGAAAAGAGAATGCAGGAGCTGGACGACTATGACCGCACCGAAACCTATACCCGTCCAGGCCTTGCCTACAGCGTAGTCTCCCTAAAAGACAGCACGCTGCCTGCCAACGTGCCGGCAGAGTTTTACCAGGCGAGGAAAAAAATCAGCGATGAGGCCAAAAATCTGCCGGATGGGGTGATTGGCCCGCTGGTGAATGATGAATTTTCTGACGTGACCTTCGCGCTGTTTGCCCTGAAAGCAAAAGGTGAGCCGCAGCGTCTGCTGGTGCGGGATGCGGAAAACCTGCGCCAGCAATTGCTGCACGTTCTCGGCGTGAAGAAAGTGAATATTATCGGCGAGCAGGCGGAGCGCATTTTTGTTTCGTTCTCTCACGACAGGCTCGCCACGCTCGGCGTCTCCCCGCTGGATATTTTTCAGGCGCTGAGCAACCAGAACCTGCTCACGCCAGCGGGTTCTATCGAGACCGCTGGCCCGCAGGTGTTCATCCGCGTGGATGGCGCGCTGGGGGAGCTCTCAAAAATCCGCGATACCCCCATTGTGGCCCAGGGGAAAACGCTGAAACTGTCCGACGTAGCTGACGTCGAACGCGGGTATGAAGACCCGGCGACATTTCTCGTCAGAAACAACGGCGAACCGGCTCTGCTGCTCGGCGTGGTCATGCGCGACGGCTGGAACGGGCTTGATTTGGGCAAAGCCCTGGATCGGGAAACCCGAAAAATCAATGAGACGATGCCTCTCGGCATGAGCTTCAGTAAAGTCAGCGATCAGTCGGTGAACATCAGCTCCGCCGTGGATGAGTTTATGGTGAAGTTTTTTGTCGCCCTGCTGGTAGTGATGGTGGTCTGTTTTGTCAGCATGGGCTGGCGGGTAGGCATCGTGGTTGCCGCCGCCGTGCCGCTAACGCTGGCGGTGGTGTTTATCGTCATGGCCGCCACCGATAAAAACTTCGACAGGATAACGTTAGGCTCGCTCATTCTGGCGCTGGGCCTGCTGGTGGATGACGCCATCATCGCCATTGAAATGATGGTGGTGAAAATGGAGGAAGGCTACAGCCGCGTGAAAGCCTCCGCCTACGCCTGGAGCCACACCGCCGCCCCCATGCTGGCGGGCACGCTGGTGACCGCCATCGGCTTTATGCCGAACGGCTTCGCCCACTCCACCGCCGGGGAATACACCAGCAACATGTTCTGGATTGTCGGCATCGCGCTGATAGCGTCCTGGCTGGTGGCCGTGGTGTTCACGCCCTATCTCGGCGTGAAATTGCTCCCGGATATGCACCAGGCCGCGCTGGCGGAACACGCCCTGTACACCAGCAAAAACTACACCCGCTTCCGGGCGCTGCTGAAAAAAGTCATCGCCCGCAAGTGGCTGACCGCCGGATCGGTCGTCGGCCTGTTTGTGCTGGCCATCGCCGGAATGGCCGTGGTGAAAAAGCAGTTCTTCCCCATCTCCGACCGCCCGGAAGTGCTGGTGGAAGTTCAACTGCCTTACGGGACTTCTATCGAGCAAACGACCCGCACCACCGAGCGCATCGAGAAATGGCTCAGCGGCCAGAAAGAGTCCAAAATCGTGACCTCCTACATTGGCCAGGGCGCGCCGCGTTTCTACCTGGCCATGGCGCCTGAGCTGCCCGACCCTTCGTTTGCAAAAATCGTGATCCTCACGCCCGATCCCGATGCGCGAGAAGCGTTGAAACTGCGGCTGCGGCAGGCCATCAGCAACGGCCTGGCACCGGAAGCACAAGTTCGTGTCACCCAACTGGTCTTTGGGCCTTATACGCCCTACCCGGTGGCGTTTCGTGTGATGGGGCCAGACCCGGACGTGCTCAGAACGATTTCATCGCGGGTTGAAAAAGTGATGAATCAAAGTGGGCTGATGCGCACCGTAAACATCGACTGGGGCTCCCGGGTTCCCACGCTGCACTTCACCCTGAACCAGGACAGGCTTAACGCCGTTGGCTTAACCACCTCTTCCGTCTCGCAGCAATTACAGTTTCTGCTTTCCGGCGCGCCGTTGACCGAAGTACGAGAAGATATCCGCTCCGTGCAGGTTACCGGCCGAGCCCGAGGCAGCGTGCGGGCCGACCCGGCAAAGCTCGCGGCGCTCACGCTCATCGGCGCAAACGGGCAAAAAGTGCCGCTTTCGCAGATCGGGAAGGTTGAGGTGGTGATGGAAGACCCGGTGCTCCGACGCCGTGACAGGACGCCAACCATTACCGTGCGTGGCGATGTCGCCGATGGCCTTCAGCCGCCGGATGTGTCGACGGCTATCGTGAAACAAATTCAACCTATTGTGGTAGAGCTTCCGGCGGGGTACCGCATCGAAGAAGCGGGCGCCATTGAAGAATCCGGCAAGGCCACGGCGGCAATGGCCCCGCTTTTCCCGATCATGATCGCGCTGACGCTGCTGGTGATTATTCTTCAGGTTCGGTCGATCTCAGCCATGCTGATGGTGTTCGCCACCAGCCCGTTGGGGCTTATCGGCGTGGTGCCAACGCTGCTCATTTTCAACCAGCCCTTCGGCATCAACGCCCTGGTGGGGTTGATTGCGCTTTCGGGGATTTTGATGCGCAACACGCTGATCCTCATCGGCCAGATAAAGCATAACGAGCAGGCCGGACTGACGCCTTTTGATGCCGTGGTTGAGGCGACAATCCAGCGTTCGCGCCCGGTATTGCTCACCGCGCTGGCGGCAATTCTGGCGTTTATTCCCTTGACCCACTCGGTGTTCTGGGGGGCGCTGGCTTACACGCTCATCGGCGGGACTTTTGGCGGCACCTTTATGACGCTGCTGTTCCTGCCCGCGATGTATGCGATCTGGTTCAAAATCCGCCCCCCAAAGGTCGATAACTAACCGACTCAGCAGGCCCGGAGGACATCTCTCCGGGCCATATTCCAAATCATGAACACCGCTCATGTTCTAATGAAATTAAATCACTTTTACTAAAACTGTGACTCAGGCATAAAAGATGCAATATTGTTAACGACATGCAATGTGAAGATTACTGACAGGTAAAACCACAGCCAACCAAAGGTTATCTGTGAGAAATCAAGCAGTAGATACAGGCAAAAAACAGAATTAAGGTGCCGGATTACCATGACTAAAGCGTTTACTTTTACTCTTAAGAGCATTGTTTTTGATGAGAATTACAACCCATCAGGGAATACGCGCATCACAACCAATTTTGCTAACCTGGCCCGCGGCGAGAAGCGTCAGGAGAACCTGCGTAACGCTTTGATCATGATTGATAACCGCTTCAACTCTCTGGCGAACTGGGACAACCCAACCTCCGACCGCTACGGCGTTGAACTTGAAATTATTTCCGTTGAGCTGGATGTCGAAGGCAAGGGCAACACCTTCCCGGCGATTGAGATCTTAAAAACTCACGTGCTGGATAAGAAAACCGGCCAGCGCATCGAAGGCATCGTCGGGAACAACTTCTCCTCCTACGTCCGCGACTATGATTTCAGCGTTCTGCTGCCAGAGTACAACCAGGATCGTGAAAAATTCACCATCCCGGAAAACTACGGTGACCTGCACGGGAACTTGTTCAGACACTTTGTTGGGTCAGACACCTACAAAGAAAACTTCAACAAAGCGCCGGTGATTTGCCTGAGCGTCTCCAGCAAAAACGTTTACCGCCAGACCGGGAATCGCCACCCGGTGCTCGGCATTGAATATGAGCAGGATTCATCTTCCCTGACCGATCTCTACTTCAACAAAATGGGGCTGAAGGCTCGCTACTTCATGCCGCCAAACAGCGTGGCGCCTTTTGCGTTCTACCACACGGGCGACCTGGTGAATGACTACTCGAACCTCGAGCTTATCAGCACCATCAGCACCATGGAAACGTTCCAGAAGATCTATCGCCCGGAGATTTACAACGCGAACTCTCCGGCCGGGCTGTGCTTCCAGCCAAGCCTGAACCACCAGGATCATTCATTTACTCAAATTGTTTACGATCGTGAAGAACGCAGCCGGTTGGCCATCGAACAAGGGAAGTTTACTGAAGAGCACTTCATCAAACCGTACCAAACAATTTTAGAGCAGTGGTCTGCTAACTACCCTCTTTGAGACACCAAATACAAGGTTATTCGACATGAAAAGATTATTGCCTACGTCCACTGCCGGCAGCCTGCCTAAACCGTCCTGGCTGGCCCAGCCTGAAACGCTGTGGTCGCCGTGGAAACTGCAGGATCAGGAACTCATTGAGGGTAAACAGGACGCCCTGCGCCTGTCGCTGCACGAACAACAGCTGGCCGATATCGACATCGTCAGCGACGGCGAGCAGACTCGTCAGCACTTCGTGACCACCTTTATCGAACACCTGGACGGCGTGGATTTCGAGAAACGCGAAACCGTGCGCATCCGTAACCGCTACGACGCCAGCGTCCCGACCGTGGTCGGTGCGGTGGCTCGTCAGAAGCCAGTGTTTGTGGAAGACGCGAAGTATCTGCGCAAGCTGACCAAACAGCCGATCAAATGGGCGCTGCCTGGCCCAATGACCATGATCGACACGCTGTATGACAACCACTACAAAAGCCGCGAAAAACTGGCCTGGGAATTCGCCAAAATTCTGAACCAGGAGGCGAAAGAGCTGGAAGCGGCCGGCGTGGACATCATTCAGTTCGATGAGCCAGCCTTCAACGTGTTCTTCGACGAAGTTAACGAATGGGGCATCGCCACGCTGGAACGCGCCATCGAAGGCCTGAAGTGCGAAACCGCCGTGCATATCTGCTACGGCTACGGCATCAAAGCCAACACCGACTGGAAGAAAACCCTCGGCTCCGAATGGCGCCAGTACGAAGAAGCGTTTCCAAAGCTGCAGACCTCGAACATCGACATCATCTCGCTGGAGTGCCACAACTCCCACGTTCCAATGGACCTGCTCGAGCTGATTCGCGGCAAAAAAGTGATGGTGGGCGCCATCGACGTGGCCAACCACGCCATTGAAACCCCGGAAGAAGTCGCCAACACGCTGCGCAAAGCGCTGCAGTTCGTTGATGCCGAAAATCTCTACCCTTCCACCAACTGCGGTATGGCTCCGCTGCCGCGCCATGTGGCCAGAGGCAAACTGCACGCGTTAAGCGCCGGGGCAGAAATCGTTCGCAGAGAGATTCTGGGTAAATAACCAGAAGTTTATGTAGTCAGCCTGGCGGTTGAGAGATCGCCAGGTTTTATTCCTCCGATCGATAGCTGCTACTCTCACCGTCCGCAACAGCCAGCCGGGTTATTGCTTTCATTCGGCTGTACATTTCTTCCTGCCCCACAGACCCGCAGTTTCTTACCTCAGGATCTTATGATGAGCATCATTTACGTTGTTGTTCTGACTTATATAAAACTCTGAGAGGAAGTTGACGCTCAAATTCCTGCGCATGTTGAGTGGCTGAAGAACGGTTACGCAGAGGGGGCATTTCTTGCGTCAGGCAGGCGAATTCCCCGTAATGATGGCGTTATTCTTGCAAAATGGGACAGCATTGAGTCTCTGCAGGCTCGCCTTGGCCAGGATCCATTCCAGAGACTCAACACTGCTACAGCTGACATTTTGCCCCTTGAAGCCAAAATGAAAACGCAGTTACTGGACGCTATTTTGAGTTGAGTCCGGCACAGTATTTCATGTTGAGCCGAACATAATGGCGCATAGCGTTTGATAACTACCAATATTCCTAGGCTTTTTGTTATTGATTTTTTACCCGCGACAGCAGTAGCATCCTGGTATTCGAATTTCGAGAAGTTATAAGATGCTCAATAAAAAGGCTTGATCCGAGCCTGGTACTCAGGTGCTACGATATTTGCTTGTTTTACTCTGGGAATCGATATTGGCAATCGCTTCTTTTATGGTTCAAAGATTCCCTGGTTGTTCAGCATCATCATCGCTTTCGTTATCTGCGGTTCGGCACGCTCCTGTTTTTCGTCGAAAACCTAATTTCAAATCAGGGCAAGTTGAATATGTCTCGTGATTTCGGTGTTTATTTACACACGCACAACCTACCGACGCCTGAAGAGTGGAAAGAAGAGATATTACAGCAGGGGTTTCCCTGTGTGCTTGACAGTGATATCGCCTTACTCACTTTCGGTGGATTCCTGCCCTGTTCAGTTAACGGCGCCATCTCTGGCTTCGAATATTACGCCAGCGACCTGGATAGCGAGGTGCTCAATGAACTGAACTTATCCAGGCCCCTTAACGTCGATATCACATTTTGTGCCGGGGCGCCTGCCTCTGAAGCCGTTGCTGCACTCGCAGCTGCAAGCTGCCTGACAAAATTATCCGGGGGTTATCTCGTCGATTTCTGTTCTGGAAAAACAGTGCCCTCAGACGAGGTTATCGAATGGGCTAAATCTCAACCAGAGATGCAGGCAACATTTTCTTAGGCATTACCTTTCTCTTTCAGATGGAGTCATTTACTGTGCGATACAGCGCTCATTTCTTAGACACATCTAACGATGATGGTTATGTTCACCATTCCATTTCGAATATAGATGCGGACCCAAATCCACAATCCCATCACTTAAGAACGAAGGTGTTAGTCTGTGAGCATGACGCCCCTGTTTTATTGATCAACGTTTATGTTGAGGTAGATAAAGACGGCTATATTACGGACAGCTGCTTTTGTGACATGCTAAGTAATGATGAATACGTGGCAATCCTGTCAGGCCAACATGTACATCTCGTTGAAATATCTTCAAAACAGGTCAAAAGCATACGACTTGGTGACTATGTCGGGCATATTTACTCCATCCCTAACCCGGCCAGCACTGAGCTTAGCGAGAACTTTCTGGTCGCAACTTACTGCTACGTTTTTTTGCTCAACCTTACTAAAGGTATTCTCTGGCAGTCCAGGATGTGCGCTATTGATGGCGTAGTGATAGATAATATTGATGGCGATATCATTTCTGCCCAGGGGGAATGGGATCCTCCTGGGGGATGGGTAGACTTCAAACTTTCATTGAACACTGGTGTATTAATAAAAAACTAAAAAACCCAGCCTGGGGTGAGGGATAACCGACATGTGGAACAGCGCGCAATGAAAACTATCGAAACGCTGAGAGCTGAGCTTCTGGCTATTGGCGAGCAACTCGGAGGCGGCGTCAGGCCAAACCATTCCTTTATTATTCCCGATAAGCCTGACTATTTCGCGACACCTTACCTGGAGATTCATGACCAGGAATATTATTTTGTGGTGAACGAGCGAGGTATTGAGATCGCACGAAAGGTAACGCCAAGTGATGACGAAATTCTTTATTGGTTTACTAGTTGCAGCGTCAATGCGTTAGCTTCAAGTTACGCTGCTACACACGCCTCGCCTGATGAAGAGTTCAGGACGGCGTATTTTAGAAAGCGGTTTTACTTGATGCTTTCAATAAAAACAGCGTGGGCAACCAGAGAGAAAAATGAAATAAAATCTCATCTTCACGTTTAACCCCTGGGTACCACATTATTCACAGCGAGGAGTGCAAATTAGCCTGCACTCCGGTGACATCTAACGTTATCTCTTTTGAACGTTACTTATTATCAAAAGGATAAATTTATCACCTGCGACCTATCCCCTTCGAAATACCGAATTACATTATCAAATGCCACTTTGAAATATAAATCGTAACTGGCCTGCTCTACATAGCCAAGATGGGGAGTACACAATACATTCGGCATACTTAAATAAGGGTTAGTTGGGTTATAGACGGGTTCATCCTCGTAAACATCCAGCGCGGCATAGCCAGGACAACCCAGTTTTAGCGCTTCGTAAAGTGCCCCTTCCGCAACCAGTTCCGCACGGCTGGTATTCACGAACAAGGCATCGGCCTTCATCGCTGACAGATCGGCAAAGGTAATGTTACCCTCTGTTTGCGCCACTAAGCGCTGGTGCACGGTGACAATATCGGATGTAGCAAAAAACTGTTCACGGTTATCCGGCACCAGCAACCCGGCAGACCGCGCCTCCTCCTTAGCCCGGTCACTTCCCCAAACCTGAACCTGCATATCAAATGCCTGCGCATAACTTGCAATGCGTTTACCTATCTTGCCGAACCCAAGAATACCAATGACCTGTTTACTGACCGCAGATCCTATTTCCGTTTGCCATCGCCCTTCCCTCATCGCATTCACTGAGGAAACCAGTTTACGTCTCGAGGCCATAATTAATAACCAGGTTAATTCTGCCGGAGCCACCGGAGAACCCACGCCTTCGACTAGCGCAACACCTGCCCGAGTACAGGCTTTAATATCAACATTTCTTGCTAATTTACCCGTTTGGCTGATCAGCTTTAGATGCGGTGCCCGGCGTAAAAATGCCTCATCAACCAAGGTTCTTTCACGAATAAGGATTAATGCCTGAGCATTCAAAAGCGCCTCGTCTGCCTGAGCGCTTTTCGTTAAATCCCCAAGCGAAGTACAGCGGAACTTATCATGGTTGTGGAGAAAAGTGAGTGCCTGAGTGGCAAGCTGATAATCGTCTGGAATTAAAACCTGAATAGTCATTATTCACCTTTATGGTATTACGCTACAGGCTGGTTCCGGCCTGCGGCCGACAAACCTTCCGTGGCCGGGCTATGGTGCAACGTACATCCGCGACACCAGGGCAACGCCCAACCTCATTTTTCCAGTGACGGATACTGTCAAATTTTAAGTGCAGCCACGATTGCGGCCTCCATTTTTTCCGGGGTAGTGAACGGCGCAAAACGCTTCAGCGGTTTTCCGTCCCGGCCAATCAGGAACTTTGTGAAGTTCCACTTGACTCGGCCCCCCATCACGCCTGGCAGTTGATGTTTCAGATAACGAAACACCGGATGCGATGCGGCTCCGTTGACCTCGACTTTCGCGAACATCGGGAAGCTCACGCCGTAGTTAATATGGCAGGTCCGCGCGATTTCCTCGGCGTCACCGGGTTCCTGCTTACCAAACTGGTTGCAGGGGAAACCAAGCACCACCAGCCCCTGCGCGGCGTACTTCTTATAGAGCGCCTCAAGGCCCGCGTACTGCGGCGTAAAGCCACACTGGCTGGCGGTGTTCACAACCAGAACCAGCTTGCCAGCGTAATCAGACATAGAAATCTGCTGGCCAGTCAGGCTGGTGGCCGTCAGTTGATGAAAGGAGTTCATGTTGGAGTCCTTAGAGCTTGTCGACATTGCCACACCGTATATAGGATCTTTTCATTCAGGCCAAACGTTATGGACAGAACATCATAGGTGACGTGAATAACCTTAGATGAATGTCCCTGTTGGCGTATTTATTTCGGCCAGCAGCCAGTGTTCAAAATCTCTTAATGCGGAGTCGTTGATTCCCGTTTCTACCGGTTTAACTAAACAGAATTTTTTACTCAACAAGTCTGATTCCGGCCAGGGGGCGACCAGCCTTCCGTTGTCGAGTTCTTGTGCAACGTACATGCGCGGCACCAGGGCAACGCCCTGCCCGGCCAATGCGGCAGCAATTGCCATTTCATGAAGATCGTAGCGGGCGCCCTGCGCCAGATTATCAAGGCTTATTCCCGTTTCCCGGGCATAGTGATGCCATGCGTCCGGGTTCAATCGTCGGTGAATCCTTGGTAAATCACTCAACTGTCCCTTTCCCTTATGGCCTGTTAACAAAGCCGGGTGGCAGACGGGAACCAGTTTTTCCTCAAAGAGGAACTGCACGCGCATCCCGGCCCACGCGGCATGCTCAAAATGCACTACGGCATCAAAACCGCTTCCGCTCAAAACAAAAGGATCGGTTCTGGCGGCAATATTTAACGTGATGTCCGGATGTAAGGCGGTAAAACGGCTCAGCCGGGGGATAAGCCATCGGCTCGAAAATGTCGGCAACGCGGCAATATCCAGGCTCCTGCTGTCCCTGGGCATACCCATTATGTACTGAATATCTCTTTCAATTCGCTCAAGCGTTTCGCGAACATGAGAGGCATAACGCCCCCCGACAGGGTTGAGTTTTACGCGGCTCCCTGTCCGGTCAAATAATCGACAGCCCAGTAAAGATTCAAGGCGTGCAATCTGGCGGCTAATAGCCCCTTCCGTCAGCGAAAGCTCCTCGGCTGCCCGGGCAAAGTTACCGTGCCGGGCTGCCGCCTCAAAAGCCTGCAGGGATGTACTGCTGGGAATTTTTCTACGCATACGCCTCCAGGAACCGGACGGGGAATGAACGATTAATGACTAAATATCACTGAGCGATGAAATAATATCGATTCATTAGCGGAAATACAGCCTGTAGCATGACAAAAAATCATTAAGTGGATTTACTGATTTACGCCTGCGGAGGTTAGTCGATGTTATATATCGTGGAATGCTCGTATAACGACCCTGAAAGTGAGCAAGCCTGGAATGATTTTTACAGCCTGGAAAAATTGCCGGCGTTGCTCTCCGTCGCCGGATTCAGTTCCTCCCAGCGATTCCGGGCACTTAGCGCTGGCTGCCCTGTTTACCTCGCTATACATACCGTTAAGGATGCAGAAGTTCTTGTCGGGGATGATTATCGGCACAAAGGCGGCGGGCATTTCTCTCATGGCCAGGCAAACATCACCGACTGGCATCGAAACTTATATGAATATGCAGGTACAACGCCCGCCGTATCTCCGGATGAAATACTGGCGATTACCCCCCGACCTGTAAAATTGATTCAGGCATTGCCTGAACGCCACGTTCTTGAACTGAAGGCTGCCGGACTCGATAAATACCCGGCGCGGCGTTTTGCATACGTTATCCCGCGTGAAAATGCCCCCTTACTCGCGGCAGAGTCTGGAGTCTGTCTCTACGAAGCCCTTACACCGCAGTGCAGCGCAGCCAGGCATGAGAACCGGGCCTGTCTTTTGAACGCTCCCAGAGGTCTTTATGAATAATTCGTCTTTTCCATCCTGCCAGATTGGCGATTTTCTGGTTACCGCCCTAAGTGATGGGGTTATGCCAGCGAGCCTGGATTTACTCTCTGGTATCGACCTCGCTGAAGCCGAAGCCATCCAGCAGAGTGCTGGCCTTGCTGAGCCCGGCAATATTCACATTAACGGTTACCTGATTCGCGGGCAGGATCTGACCCTTCTGGTGGATACGGGTACGGGGGGGCGGAATAATGTGGGCGGACAGCTGAGAGCCAACCTTGCTGCTCTGGGTGTCTGTCCTGATGATGTGGATGCGGTGTTGTTGACCCACTGCCATCCCGACCACATTGGTGGCCTGCTGGATGCTGAAGGAAACCCTGTCTATCGGCAGGCGAAACTTTATCTGCACCCTCTTGAAGCAGAATACTGGCGGGATGATGAAAAACAAAGAGGCGCTAACGAGCGGGGGAAACTTAACTTCAGGCTGGCCCGTCAAACATTAGAGGCCTATGCACCGAACCTGCGCTTTTTTAGCCAGCGTGAAATCACGGCGGGCATTCTCCCGGTTTGGCTACCGGGCCACACGCCCGGCCATACCGGCTTTCGCATCGATGCGGACGATAAAAGCTTGCTCATATGGGGGGACATCGTTCATTACCCCCACATCCAATCGGCGCAGCCCAGCGCCGCCATTCTCTTTGACGTTGATCCGGTGCAAGCCGAACTAACGCGGAAAAATGTGCTGAAACAAGCTGCAAGGGAAAAACTGCTTATCGCAGGCATGCACCTGGATCGGACAGGGTTTGCTACCGTTGGCAGGGTTGATGATGGGGGCCCTATTTCCTATGCCCTGGCCGCCCCAGGATGAGCACGCTACCCCAGGGCCTCCCTGCCAGTCGGGCCTTAAGAAGCTCGATAAATTTTTGCGCCCTGGGGCTTCTTTCCGCCTGTGAGGCACCGCTCAGCGCCACGATGTCGGCATCCGGCAGCGTGTAGCACGGCAGGAGCCTCACCAATTCACCGCTGTGAATTTGCGGCAGCACATCCCATTCGGATCGCATGATTATCCCCCTGCCCGCCAGCGCCCACTCTTTTACTACCCGCCCTTCATTGCTGGACAGCCTGGGCGAGATCCGCTGCGGGCAGTCCCCTTGTGGGCCGGAAAAACGCCACAGCGTCACGTCTTCGCTGTTTTCCCGCAGCGCAATACAGTCGTGCTCCACCAGCTGTTCCGGCATCAGCGGCGTGCCTTTTCGGCTCAGGTATTCCGGGGAAGCGCAGATAAAGCGTTGGTTAGGCGCAAGCTTAATGCAGTGCATGCTGGAGTCGCGCAGCTCGCCGATAAAAATCACCAGATCCCATTTGTGCAGCGTGGCCCAGTGCGGGTCATCGGAGAGCGTCAGTTCCACTTCAAGGCTTTCATGCTGCGCGGCGTATTCCCCCAACAGCGGCGCAATATAGTCGTTGCCAAACCCCAGCGGGGCCAGCACCCGCAGCTTGCCTCTCACCTGCTGCCGCCGGTCGTCCAGGGCAGATTGCAGCCCGGCCAGTTCGGTGAGGATCTTCTCCGCCCGGCTCAGCAACAGCGAACCTTCATCGGTGAGTGAAACCTGCCGCGAGGGCCGCAAAATAAGCTCGACGCCCAGTCTTTGCTCCAGTCCGCGGAGCCGCTGCGTGACGGAGGGCGGCGTGACGTTCAGCGCCCTTGCGGCGGCGGCCAGCGTGCTGTGGGTGGCGATAGTGCGGAAGAAAGCCAGATCGTCGCTGCTTATCATTAAGTTAAAACCTAATCATTCATTGCTTTTATATTAATTTATACCTAATCAGCCGAATGACAAGATGCAGTCTCACACCACAGGAGACCCGCCATGCCCGCTGACTGGATGACCACCCTTGATACCCCTTTTTTACTGATCGAGAAAAGCAAATACCTGGGCAACATTGAGCGGCTTTATTCCCGCGTTGACGCCCTGGGAAGCGAGGTCCGGCCGCACCTGAAAACGCTGCGCTCCATTGAGGCCGCACGTTTCCTGCTTAAGCAAAGCGATTCCCCGGCCACGGTTTCCACGCTCGCCGAGGCGGAAGCCTTTGCCGCCGCGGGCTACACAAATCTGCTTTACGCCGTGGGCATCGCCCCCCACAAACTTCCCCGCGCGGCGGCGCTGATGGCTAAAGGCGTGAACCTGCATATCCTGCTCGACAGTGAGCCGCAGTCTACCGCCGTGGCTGAATACGGCCAGGCGCATGGCGTCGCGTTTTCGGTATTTATCGAAGTGGATTGCGACGGCCACCGGGGCGGGTTGCCGCCGCACAGCGAGGCACTGTTGACGCTGGCCCGCATCATTGAGGCAAGCGGCTCGACGCTGACCGGCCTGCTGGCTCACGCCGGAGAATCGTACAACTGCCGCACGGAGGACGCTATTTTGGCCGCCGCCAGAGCCGAGTGCGCCGCGATCAAAACTGCCGGTGAACACTTACGTGCACAGGGTTACGCCTGCCCGGTGTTAAGCGTGGGCGCCACGCCCACGGCGCACTTTGCGGACGATCTCGCCGGCATCCATGAAGTCAGAGCCGGGGTGTTTACCACCTTCGACCTGGTGATGAAAAACGTCGGCGTCTGCCGCCTGGAGGATATTGCGATCAGCGTCGTCGCCACGGTTATCGGCCACAACAGGGAGAAAGGCTGGGTATTTATCGATGCCGGGTGGATGGCGCTGTCCCGCGACAGGGGCACGGCGGCCCAAAGCCAGGACTACGGCTACGGCCAGGTGTGCAGCCTGGAGGGCTCCCCTTACGAAAACCTGCTGGTCACCACCACCAACCAGGAGCACGGCATCATTGCCCTGCCGGACAGTTCAGTCCTGGCCGTCGATGATTTCCCGGTCGGTAGCCGGGTGCGTATCCTGCCCAACCACGCCTGCGCCACCGCCGCCATGCATCAGCAGTATCAGGTTCTGAGCGAAGATGGCCAGGGGCACGAAGTCTGGCAGCGGATCCTCGGCTGGTAAGGTGACGGCAGGCCGGCAACATTGCGGGCCTGCCTGCACGACTAACGCGGTTTAACCACCAGCAGGGTGTGGAACCCCGGCGTTTTTATCACCCGGTCGATGCGTAAATCAGCCTGCTCAAGGAGCAACTGGTACTCTCCCTCGCTGCGTTCCCGCCCGCTCAGGAAGGTCAGCATCACCAAATCAAGAAACTTTGCATAATCCGGCTGGTTATGGCCGGTCAGCAGATGCTCAAAGATCAGCAGTTGCCCGTCGGCGCGCATCGCCTGACGGCACTGGCGCAGGATCAGCCTCGCCTGTTCATCTGACCAATCGTGCAAAACGTGCCGCAGGATGTAGGTATCCGCTCCGGCAGGAATATGACTAAAGAAATTGCCGCCTTGCCACGACAAACGTGGGTTTAGCCTGTCGGCCTGCTTTTCCACTTCGGCAATCACCTCAGGTAGATCGAAAATCGTCCCCTCAAGCTGCGGGTTTGCGTCCAGGATGCCCGACAGAAATGCCCCCAGCCCGCTGCCAATATCAAACAGTTTACCGGCCTGGCTGAAATCAAACGCCGCCAGCGCATCCTCGATGCCCGAGGCCGAATATGAGGTCATGGCGCTGGCAAACACGTTTCTGGCCTCAGGTTGCTGACCCAGATAGTCGAAAAATGATTGCCCGTAGATCTTATCAAATACCGGGCCGTCTTCCGCCAGGGCTACGTCAAGCTGTTCAAAGCAGCGATTAACCTGCTCCGATCCCATAAAGCAGGCCCAGCCGTGCAGAGAGTCGGGTCTGTCCGTCACCAGCATCGCGCTTAGCGGCGTGTTGCGGTAGCCCTCTTCGCTTTCGAAAAAAATCCCACAGCTGGCTAACGCCCGCAGCAACCGCCTGAGCGCCTCGGGGCGGCAACGGGCTTGCGCCGCCAGGCCGGTCAGGCTCAGCGTTTGCTCGCCGATAATATCCGCCAGCTTCAGGCGCGCCGCAGCGGTAAGGGAGTGCACCAACAGAGACTGCATGCCTAACAGCGCAAGAAGCTTATTACGCGGCGTGGAATGCATCGGATCGATAAACGGTTGCCCGACACTCTGGCCGTTTGCCACAGGGAAGTTTACGCGTGTGTCGCTCATAGAGAATTAGCCTGAAAGAATGCGGAAAGCGTGGGTGAAATGGCTCTTTGAGGCTGGTAAGCGCTAAAGAAACCGTGGTTCTGCTTATCCTTGCGTGGGAACAATCCTGGCCAAAAAGCGCCGCGACCGCAGGCTAAAAATAGATTTAAAAGAGATGGTTACGAACGTGTCGGTCGGCGCTGCGACAAGCTATATCACGTCGCTCGCGGTGGATAATAGCGTTTGCTTATGCTTTGGGACAAAGCTCAGCCTCGCATCGCCGGCAGGGCGCTTTAACAGGAGGGACAGCAAGAGCACGATAGCCTGCGCGTTTTTTAACCACTCGTGGTACGATAGAACTCATTCATTGAAAGGTTAATCATCATGTCTTTTATCGATTACGCAATGAAGCTCCTCGCCGGGGGGTCGTCAACCACCACGGTTACCTGCCCTGTATGCGGCTTTAAATCCACACAACTCCGCTCGAAAATTCGTCTGAAACAGGCCATGCTTTGTCCCGAATGTAAGTCTTTGTTTGTGGCTCCCCGGTGAGCCCCCGGCTGGTTAAAATCCATTATGTTATACGCCGGTCTCAGGTGAATTAAGCCTCACCTTTTCCGTTGAAAGGTACAGCTCCAGCAGCGCCTGCGCTTCGGCGAGCACCGCTTTGCGCTCTGCATCATTCTGCAGATTGGCCGCCGCTGCCCCTTTGAGCATTTGCAGAATAACAATCGTCATCAGGCCGGCACGTTCGGCGGATAAACCCGGGATCACAACCTGAAGTGCGGTGGAGAACCCGCCGCGCATGGCATCCCTGAACTGGAGCCGGGCCGCCTCATGCTCACCGCGCTCTTCCACCAGCCTCAGGGCAAAGGTTCGCTGGGACTGCAGCGAAAGCACGAAACGAGTGAACAAGTTCGCCGCCGTGGGGATGTCCACCCCGGCCACGCTTGCCTCCAGCACTTCCAGCCGGTCGATCACTTCCCGGGTATACTCCAGCAGCAGCGCGTCGGCCAGCGACTCTTTATTCGGGAAAAACCGGTACAGCGAGCCGATGGCCGTGCCGGAACTGGCGGCGATTTCGGTCATGGTCACGGCATCAAAGCCCTTCTCGGCGAAGAGTCGGGTGGCTGCCTCGGTTATCGCCGCCACGCGAAGATGCCCGCGCAGGCGTTTAGGCTGGTTTGCCGCTAAGGGCGCTGGTTTTGTCATAAAATATTTCGTATCAATCCGCTAACATTTATTCGCATAACGCCCATTGAGATATGCGAGGGCATCCTCTAGAATCTGATTTATGCGAGGGAATCCTCGCATAACTTAACTCTCCCTGAGTTTAAGCCACGACGCCTGCGCGAGCCAGCTTAAACCGAATATTCTTCCGCGCTGCGGGCGGCTATACAACGATGAAGAAACAAGATCCTGCTAAACCCAACGGTTACCGCCTGCTGTCCCCCCAGCGTATGCAGTGGAGCATGCTGATTATTGCCACCGCGCTTTTCGGCGGGCTGCTCACCTGGCTGAATATCCCGGCCGCCCTGCTGCTGGGGCCAATGGCCGCCGGGATTGTCGTCTCCCTCAACGGCGCAAAAGTTCAGCCCAACGGCACGCTGTTTCTCATCGCCCAGGGCATCATCGGCTGCATGATTGCCAGCAAAATGCCCCGCAGCCTCGCCGACACCTTCAGCTCTCACTGGCTGCTGTTTATTGTCTGCGTCTTTTCGGTGATTTTTATCTGTATGCTGCTCGGCTGGATACTGACCCGCATGCGCATCCTGCCCGGCACCACCGCGCTCTGGGGATTAAGCCCCGGGGCCGCAACGGCCATGACGCTGATGGCCGAAGCCAACGGCGCGGACACACAGCTTGTCGCCGCCATGCAATATCTGCGCGTTATCATGGTGGCAAGCGTCGCTTCCGTGCTGATGAAAGTCTCCGGCGAGCACGTCCCTGCCACATCGGCGGCGATAGATCTTTTTGCACACGGCTCTTACGTTGCGATGGCAGAAACCTTCGGGCTTATCGCCTTCGGCTGCATCGCGGCCAGACTGCTGCGCCTGCCTGCCGGGGCGCTGCTCATCACCCTGGTGGCCGGCGTGGTGCTCTCGCAGAATAACTGGATAGAGATAGCGCTGCCGCAGTGGGTGCTGGTGCTGGCGTACACCATTGTCGGCTGGCGTATTGGGCTGAAATTCACCCGTCCGCTGTTAAAACATGCCGCCCAGGTGCTGCCCCGCATCGCGGTCAGTATTGTGATTTTGATTGCCCTTTGCGGGGTAATGGCGGCCTGCCTGGTAGTCGTGGCCGATATCGATCCGCTCACCGCTTATTTAGCCATGAGCCCAGGCGGCGCGGATTCCGTGGCGATCATTGCCGCCTCCAGCAAGCACATCGACATCGCCTTTGTGATGTCGATGCAGATGACCCGGTTCCTCATTCTGGTCGCCTTCGGCCCGATCATCGGCAATATCATGAAGCGGCAGGCTAATAGGCAAACAACAGCAGGCTCAGCAAGAGCAGAGTAAACATCACCAGCGCAAGGCAAAAAAACAGATAACCGAAATACATCAAGGTTAACGGCTCGGTGTTATCCGTAAAAATCGGGATAAACAGGATAGCCGCGCTGACCCCCGCAAAAACTAAAAAGAGAAAGAAACAGACTCGAACAATCATGGCGATAAGATCATGCCGGCAAGCACCCACCGCGCTCGCCGGTATGCGGCTAGTTATAGGTCATGGTAAAAGTGGCGGTCGCGTTGGCCTGCCCGCCGGTGACTTGCGCGTTGGTCTGGTAGTAGCGGCCCACCAGCGGAATGTTGTAAGCCCCGCTGCCTGCAGTCCCGATGTTGATCAGGGTGCCGAAGCTCACCGGGTTATTGTTGTACAGCACCTGCACGCCAACGCCGGTCGCCACGGTTCCGCCCGAGGACGGAGATAGTGCCAGCACGCCAGCCGCACCCGACGAATGCGCCGTGCCATCCAGCGTCACTTTAACCCTGGTGTTTGCGCTGCAGTTAAGCGGGATGTTAAATGCTTCGTTTTTGGTTGTGCTGCCCACGCCGGTAAACTCCGCTGTCATCTTTTGCCCTAATGGCACCGAAATCGAGGTATTGGTGACGGTACAGGCGGCACGGACGATAGTGCCGCCGGTTAACGACATGGTGAAAAAATAGAAGCGGTTACCCGGCGTCAAATACCCGCGCGCGATGGTTCCCGTCGTTACCGCACCGGCTCCCACAGAGTTGGGAGAGGTCTTCACTAGCTGAACAGTTTTGATACTCCCAATCCAGATGCCCGTTGAAGGAGGGTTGGTGAATGTTGCCCAGAAGGGTAAGGGCCTTCTCAGTCCTCCCTCTGCGCTGCTGCTGTAAAGCCGAATTCCTACGCCCTCTATATTGGTATCGTAGACATCGTTCCCGTAAGCGCTCAGCGTGGGAAATTTGAATTCATTAAAATCATATCGCCAGGTACCCGCGGTACAGTTCGCAGTCTGACTGTCTGCACCTCGCGTTGAAGAACGTTCGGCCAAAACGGTGCCCACCGGTAGATCGCGTTGGACGGTAATTGTCCCCATGTTAAATGAGGTTCGCTGCTCACTGGTCCCTGTAGCAAATGAGCAGACAGCTTTCGCTGGGCTGGAAAACAACGCCCCGGCGCACAGCAGGCTGCCCGCCCATAACGTCATAGTGTTATTCATATTTGATTCCTTACTGACAAAGGGCGGTCAATTCACGCACCGGGGAATAGCTGTTAGCTTCCGGCAATGTAAAGGCGGCGCTGCATTTTTGATTACCGTCGCTGCCCCACTGAACCCGTATTCTGCCGCTGTCCGGCATGCCGCTGATGTACAGCTGGCCGTCCGGGCCGACGATGCTGCTGTTTTCATTTTCACCCGCAGGCTGAACCAGGGTGGCGGTTGCCCCAAACGGGACGGCCTTGCCCCGGTAGCTCAGGTTCATCAGTACCCTGCTACCGCTTTGGGTTTTGAAATCTGCCAGCACCAGCGCACCTTTGGTTGGCACCACGTTCAGCACGGTGTCGTCGATATCCACCTGGTCGGAGAGCGTTTCGGTATCAAGCGCAATGCGGTTCTGGCGATAGCTGCTGACGTATGGCACCACGGCATAGCCACGCCAGTCGGTTTTCACCCCGGTCTGGTTCATGACGCCGACGTGGCCTGCGCCCGGGGCACGCACCAGCGCCATGCTGTCGCCCAGCGGCTGTGAAAGGGTAATGCCGAAGGGATGCGCCACAACGCCTCCCTCAAGACCGTAGGTGACCTGGCGGGTGTCCGGGGTATAGTTGTAGCCCCCGCGAACCTCGCCGTAGGTGCCGCGATAGTCTGCGCTGAGGGTGCCGCTGTTACCCCCGCCCCGATTTTCATAGCTCTGTTGGAGGTTGTAGCCCAGGTTGTTGCCCTCCAGCGCGGTACCGCTCAACGAAACTTCCTGCCGCGTGCTGCCTTTCCGGCTCGAGTTGATGCCATAGCCAGCCCAACTGCCAGGCAGCCATTTGCTTAATGGCACCTGCATCGAGAAAGCAAACTGCTGGTCGTTGAGGTTATCGCCCGGCAGCCGGATCAGGGTGTAGCTCAGGGAGTAGGAAATATCGCTGTGGGTGAAGTTATAGCCCGCGCTGAAGTTACGCTCATAGCCTTTATAGCCCCAATAATCCTGCTGATACGCGGTCAGATACACGCTGCCGTAGGCTTTGAGCGACTGGTTAATGTTGAGCTGCATACGGCTACGTTTGTTGTAGCTGCGTCGCCAGCTGCTGTTTTCATCCGTGTACAATTCGTTTGCTTCGCGAAAGTCATAGAACCCACTGGTGGAGTAGCGGTAGCCCGCGAGGGTAAAAGTGGTGTTGGTGCTTTCCACGTCTTTGCCGTACTGAAAGCGAAACGACTGCCCGCTGTTATGGCTGCCATCCCACAGGGTGGTTTTGGCCTGGGTCATATCCGCCGACACGGAGCCAAAATCGCCGAACCCATGCCCCACGCCCACGGCCAGCGAGCTGTAGTCCCCGGCAAACAGGCTGCCGCCATACACGGTGTAATCATACGGCAGGCCGTAGATCAGCGTGCTCTGCATAAAACCGGGCGTTTTTGCTCCCGGCGTTAACGTGCGGTATTCCCCCGCCGTGGCGGAGTACTTTAGCCGCCCCTCACGTAACATCACCGGCACGGCTGAAAACGGCTGAACAAAGCGCCGCTCGGTGCCGTCAGCCTCGGTAATGGTGACCTCAAGATCGCCGCTGGCCGAGGTGGGGTACAAATCGCTGATAGCAAACGCCCCGGCAGGCACATAGGTCTGATAAATGATGTACCCGCTCTGGCGAACGGTGACCTGGGCATTACTGCGGGCGATACCGCGCACGACGGGCGCAAAGCCCCTCAGGCTGTCCGGGTACATATTATCGTCCGATGCCAGCTGCACGCCGCGGTACTGCAGGCTGTCGAACACGTCCCCCGGCGTGGCGCTGTCCCCGACGGTAAACTGCCCTTTCAGGGCATGAATATCACGCTGCAGATAGCTGTTAACGTTCTGCCATTTACGCTGGCCGTTGCCGTCGTTCCATGTCGAATAGTTACGCACCCGCCAGGCGCCGAGATTGGCCCCGCTGCGCAGGTTAAGATAGCGAGAATCGTCGTTGCCACCGTGCTGTCTCTGGCTGGTATTCGCCCCGCTAAAACTGTAATTCATCATCAGCGCGGGTAGGCCCTGATCCCAAAGCATCGGATCCACGTAGCCACGGGCTTCACTGGTCAACGCGGCCTGCGGAATATTGAGATCCAGTCGCTGAATGCCAAAATCAAACTCGCTGTCGACACCCGGAATATATTGGCCAATGTTGCTGATTGGTTTGTCTGACGGCTGTTGCTGCAGACCGGGAAATGCGGCAACTTTTACCCCCATGTCACCCAGCTGAGCCGGCGTAAACTCTGGCCGCAACTTACCGTCGCGCTCAACGAAGGCAACCTCCCGGGAGTCAATTTTATTGCCATTAACAAAGATATCGACCAGGTAATTTCCCGGCAGTTGACCGCCGCTTTTTGAGAAACGCGCGGTATCGATGTCGGCCTCATCTTTGTTCAGTTCCAGCGCCCGGGGGTCAAAATAGTCATCGGCGAACGCGGCTGGCGGCAAAGAAATCACGCTCAGGGCCAGCAACGACGGAGCAAAACGAAGGCGACGATGGTGAGTAAAAGGCATAAACATTCCCTCCCGAAAGCTGCACGCGGCAGCTCAGGTGATGGCAACAGGTAAACGAGGACAGAACGGCGGGCGCAGGCCCTTTATTGTGGCGTGCTGGCTTCTTCGGTGATGCCACCGTAATCGTTAATGGCTTTCCAGCTAATTTTGCCGGTAGCGCCTGCCGGTAGCGTCCAGCTCAGGGTGCCCATTGGGGCCAGCGTCGCAGAATCTTTGATATCCACTTCCTGAGCGCCCACTTTAATCGTCTGAAAAGAGACGTAATAAGGCGTCGGGTTGTTCACCCGCAGTTTGTCGCCCTGGCGCGAGAAGTTCAGGGTTTTCCACGCTTCATTCGCATCGCCTTTCAACCCTTCCGGGCGGTAAATCAGCTTCAGGCGCGCTTTGACCGAAATCAGCAGCTGATTTTCATCGGTTTTGTTGCTGGCCGGGATAGATTTAATGTTCAGCCAAAAAATAGATTCGCGGTCGGTGGGCAGGTTCCCGCCGGTGCGCACGATACGCAGCACGTTCTCTTTGCCTGCATCAAGACGGAACAGCGGCGGCGTGACGATAAACGGTGGCTTGCTGCTGTCTGACTCACTGTTGTTTTCAACCCAGCTTTGCATCAGGTAAGGCGCGACTTTTTCCGGATTTTTTACCGAGATGGAGGCTTCTTTGCGCGCACCGTCATACACTACGCGTGTCCCGCCGATGATAACGCCAGCGGTGGCGGGCAATGTGATGGCCATCAGCGCGATAGCGGCCATTAATGATTTCAATTGTGCAGGCACGGTCTTCTCCTGTTGCTGCCGCTCGATAACATGCACCCCAACTCAAAAGCGCGGCATCCTTGCCGCCATCAGAAACGTCCTGTCCGGATACATTCACTGTCTACAACAGCGATATTGCTATCGATAAAAGCGTGATTTTACTGATAGCTAATAGTGAAGTTGGTCGCAGCGTTAGCCGGGCCCTGGGTGACTGTTGCCGAGGTGGAAACGTATTTGGCGATAAAGTCGAACTGCGTATCCACAGTGCTGGACAGCGCTTTAGTCGCCGATGGAGTAGCAATTGGAATAAGCGTATGCGCGTCTTGCTCATAGATCCCCACGCCTACGCCCGTAGCAATCCCGGTGCCAGCGGTCAGCGCCAGCAGGTTGCTGTTAGCTGAATCAATCGGACCATCAAAGCGGATATTCGCGTTGCTGACGGTCGTCGGGCAGTTTTGCAGCACAATGCTGAATTTGGTTGGGGCGGCTGTATCACCTGCTGCTGCAAAAGCGGTCCGGCTGACCGTGCCCAGCGGAACTGTCTGGTTCTTGGTTGCGGTCGAAACCGTACAGGCGGTGTCGGTGATGGTACCGGTGAAATTGATGGTGCCGTCAGCAGCCTGAGCAACGGAGCCAACGGCGGAACCCGCCAGAATTGCCAGAGCGATAATATTTTTGTTCATCACATTTGTCTCACTTTTAACGGAGTATGAAGAAAGATTACCGGCAGCAGGAAAATTAAATTACCGCCGGAAATACTTTCACTTATTTACTGCTTTATTATTGGGATAACACCATTGCGCTGAATAAATCAGCCTTTGTTTTTCCCTGGTGTCAGGCAAGGAAAAATAAAAACCAATCCTTAACTATTCTCACCTTTGTGGTTAGATGCTTTTTACTGGACAACGCTATTAGTCAACAAATAACGCCTGATAATTACCGGCGATGACTTCATTCAGGCTGTTTGCACCCGCACGTCGCAGGGCAATCATTTTATAGCGACTGACCGCCGCATAAGTAATTCCCATCGACGCGGCAACGGCATGGGGGTTTTCCCCATTAAGCAAGGCGCAAACAACATCTCGCTCAATTTTTCGCGCCCGGTGCTGAACCTCAACGGGTAAAAACATCGGGCCGTCGTGAACGGCGTTGATCGTCTTCTGCATCAGCTTTTGCAGCACCGCCAGCGGACGAGACTTATCGACAACGGTGATGCTCCCAGGCTGAAAGCTCAGCTTTTGCTGGCCGCCGGTATAGCGATTGGTCAGCAAAATCGTTTTATTCGAATACTGATGCGTCTTCATAAAGAGCGCAGAAGTTTCCGCCGAGAGACTATCAGACTCAATAATCAGCAGATCGACATGCGGCCTGGCGACTATCTCATTCAAACCCGCCTGATTAGCCATGATGTTGGTGACCCGCCAGTGGCTCTTATTTTCACACAGCGCCTTAATACCCAGGATTGTGAAGGTGCAATTTGCGACGACAACAATATTTTTTACAGGCTGTCGTTTTGCCGGGAAATCAACATTAAATTCACTGTACATTGTTACTCCACGTAATATTGCACTCTACAATATTTCATCCATGTATTTATTACGATACCGCCTCTTAGGTTTTTTCCGGTGGCGTTGTGATAGAAATATAATATCGATAGTGCGCAGTGAAAATAAGACAAGTCATCACCCGCCTGTAGGGCATGGACTACACGCTGTTTTTAAATTACCTGCTATAAAAAGGAGTATTCAGAAAATAAAAACGCGGCTAGTATGAAAAGAAGCACAGCTTCTCTTCAGGTATTTATATGGCAAAAGTCATTATTGTTGACGATCACCCCATTGCACGTATGGCTATTCGCTTTTTAGTTGAAAAAGAAGGTCACAGCGTGGTCGCGGAAGGCGGTGACGGCGTTGAGGCCATCGCGCTGGTAGAGCAATATCATCCGGATATTTTAGTTATTGATATTGATATTGGCTCCCTCAGCGGTATTGACGTGGTTAAAGCGCTGCGCGGCAACAGTTTCCCGGGGATAATCATCGTTATCTCCGGGAAAAACCCTGAATTTTATTCCCCCCGCAGCGCCCAAAGCGGTGCCGACGGATTTATCAGTAAAAAAAACAATCTGCCGGAAATCATCACCGCCATTCAGGTGGCACAGAATGGCTATGGCTATTTTCCGCTAAAGCGTTTTGAAGCGCCACAGACCCAGCAGACCATGGATGACCAGGAACGGATGGGCACGTTATCGCCGCAGGAATTCCAGGTGTTTCAGCACATTATTAAGGGGCTGGAAAACATTAAAATCGCCAGCAAAATGAAAATCAGCAACAAAACGGTCAGTACCTACAAAAGCCGGTTAATGGAAAAACTCGGGTGTAAGTCGCAGCTGGATATCTTTGAGTTTGCCCGTCGTAATAACCTGGAATAACAGCATGGTTCGAGCGTTTCTTTTTTTATTCTGCACCCTGCTGACCGGCGTCAGCCTGGCTGCTGAGCAACCTCCTCAGGCTCTGCAAATTTTTAGCCGTGAGCGCCCTGCACTCCTCAGTTTTACCCTCGATGACAGCCAGTGGCGCTGGCTCGGATTAAAACGCGAATTAAAGGTAGCCACCTGGGCGCCGGACAACCCGCCCTTTGATATCGTGCCGGACACCGGCATATATGAAGGAATTTATGCCGATTACATCAAGCTGGTTGCCAGTAATCTGGGACTCAGCGTGCAGGTGCTGCGCTATGCCTCCCGCACAGACGCTTTGCACGCGCTGATGCGCAAGGAGGTGGATGCCGTTATGGACGACGGCGGCGGCCAGCAGATTCAATCCGCGCCCCTGACTGAAACCCGCAGTTTTATGGCCAACAGGTCAGCGCTTGTGACCCGTGAAAGCTCCGCCTCTCATGCAGTGACGCCGGGCATGGCGATGAAGCTGGCGGTAACCGAAGGTTATCTGACCGACCCGGAGATAACCGGTCGGTTCAGTGGTGCAGAAATAGTGCGCTTTTCCTCCAGCCAGGATGCCCTTTCCTGCGTGCTGCACGCCCGCTGCGACTACTTCTTAGGGAATCTCACCACCGCGAGTTTTCTGATTGAGCGAAATTACAGTAATGAGCTGACCATCACCGATGTCTATCCGGAGGCCTCACCCGGCAGCCGTTTTCTGCTGCGTGACGATGCCGCTGAGCTAAAACAGGCGATTGATACGGTGCTTATTGCCATCCCGGACGCGCAGAAGCGGGTGATATCCCGGCAGTGGGTACAGCGCCAGGATATCTGGCGCTTCGAACAGCCGCTCGACCTGACGGAGAGGGAAAAACGCTGGATAGCCAATAACCCAACGGTGAAGGTGCTGGTTAATCCTTTCTTCACCCCTTTCACCATGCTGGATGAACAGGGCGAGTTTCACGGCATTAGCGCCGACCTTCTGCGGCTGATTCATCTGCGCACCGGGCTGAGGTTTGAACCTGTGAAGGTTAATTCAGCCACGGAACTGTTTGATGCGCTGGGAGCAAAACGAGGCGATCTGGTCGGGGCCGCGATCTTTAGCCCTCTGCGTGAAAACGTGGCGAGCTTCAGCCGGCCCTGGCTCTACACTCCCGGCGTGCTGGTAGTCCGCAATACGCCCGACGCGCCGTCGGCTCTGAACAATAATCTGACGCTGGCGGTAGTGAAGGACAATGCCCTGGCCGCGCAGCTGGCCAAAACGTGGCCCGGCATTCATTGGATTTACACAGATAACGCCGGCGAAGCGCTGGAGCTGGTCAACGCCGGTAAGGTTGATGGCGCGCTGAACAATCAAATGGGCGCCGGCTTTATGATTGAACGGTATTTTCGCGACAAGCTCAAAATTGTGACTCGTCTGGGCGACACGCCGACCCAGCTGGGTTTTGCCGTGCGCCGCGATGAGCCTGAGCTGCTGGGGATCATGAACAAAGCGCTGGCCGATATGCTCCCCCAGGAGATTTCCCTCATTGTCCACAAATGGCAGAGCGCCCCGGACATCAAGGTAGATACCTGGCAGCTTTACGATAAGCAGTTTTATTGGGTACTGGCCGGTGCCGGCAGCATCATTCTGCTGGTGCTGTTCTGGGTGTATACCCGAAATAAAGAGATCCGACGCCGCCAGCTTGCCCAGGAGGCACTGCAGGCTCAGTTAACCTTCCGTGACACGCTGCTTAACGGCTCTCCGTCCCCTATTTATGTGTTAAACCGACAGTTTGTGGTGACCACACACAATGAGGCATTCCAGGCTTACTTTAGCCAGCATGGCGATGATTACCTACATTATTCTCTGTTCGATCTCCGCCACCCACTGGCCTCACTCAGAGAAGATCTCACGCAGATTTTGCTGCATCACGAGGATGCCACCCCACACGGGCAAACGCGTGAGTTTGTGGTGAATAATGGTTCAGAAGAACGGGTCATCGCGCACTGGGCAACGCCGTACGACGATTCGCGCGGCAAAACCGCCGGGCTGATTTGCGGCTGGCAGGACATCACCGAACATAAGCATCTGCTCCATGAATTATCGGTAGAAAAAGAACACGCGGAGCAGGCGAATCAGGCCAAAAGCACCTTCCTTGCCACCATGAGCCACGAGATCCGCACGCCTATCGGCGCCATCATCGGCCTGCTGGAGCTTGAAGTGGCACGCCAACCGGATAACGATGCAATCCAGGTCGCCTTTACTTCTGCCCAAACGCTAATGGGGCTAATTGGTGATGTGCTGGATATGGCCAAAATAGAAAGCGGCCAGCTTGAACTCGCGCCGGAATGGCTCCCGCTTGATTCGCTGTTGCCGCCGGTCATTCGTGTTTTTGAAGAAATGGCGCGACAGAAGCAGCTGAGCCTGTATTTTCAGAGTGATATAGAGCCTGACGCCGAAATTCTGGTGGATGCTGGCCGCCTGCGCCAGGTTATCGCCAATTATCTCAGTAACGCGGTGAAGTTTACCGTTGCCGGGCAGATTGATGTCCGGATAAACAGCCAGCGGAGTACTACAGATTTCCTGCTGTTGCATATCGCCGTCGAAGACAGCGGCCCCGGCATTAGCCAGGCCGATCGTGAAAAGCTGTTTAAACCCTTTATTCAGCTTGAGGCGGGAAGACGCCAGACCGGGACCGGTCTGGGGCTGGTGATCGGTAGCCAGCTGCTGGAAAAAATGGGGGGCACAATGCAGATGCACAGCATCCCTGGCCGTGGCACACAGATCCTGATTGAACTCAGCGTTCCCCTTCGTAAGGCGCGGCTGCCTGTCATTCCGAATGACTTAATGAAAACGGGGCGTAGCCCTAAATTGTCGATTCTGATCGTCGACGATCACCCGGTTAACCGGATGGTACTTCAGCGCCAGCTTGCACGGCTGGGGCATCAGGTTACGGAGGCGGAAAGCGGCCAGCAGGCGCTGGCTCGCTGGCGAAAAGCGCATTTTGATCTGCTGATTACCGACTGCACGATGCCTGAAATGGATGGTTTTACCCTGACGCAAAAAATCAGGCAGGCAGGTGGGACTCTCACTATCTTCGGCCTGACCGCCAACGCACAGTCTGAAATTCGTGCCCAGGCGCTTGCCGCAGGAATGAACGAATGCCTGTTCAAGCCTCTGCATCTGTCCCAGCTGGAAGCCGCCTTGCTGATGGTCCAAAAGACGGAGCCCTTCCCTGCGCTTCACGAGCAAATTCGCCTTGATGAGCTGGCAGAGCTGCTGCATCACGACGACCAAATGCTGAGGCAACTGCTGTCGAGGATATGCGAAGAAAATGATTCTGACCTTAAAGAAGCCAGGCGGCTCTTTGCCACCGGCGACTTTTCGGCGCTGGCAAGCTGCCTGCACCGGCTCGGCGGCGCCGCGCAGGTCATTTATGCCGCTGAGATTGACGAACTGTGCGCCGAAGCAGAAAAGCTATGCCTGCAGAAGGAGGATGCCCGACAGATCGGCGAACGGCTTCTCGAATTAGAAAATAAATTATCCCAGCTAACACTGGCGATTAAGAGCTACCTCATGGGATAACGCCCGCCAGAAAAATCTGGGGGCGATAGAATAGCGCTATTCCTCCGAACTCTCCCGCTCAGACTCTTGGGTATTAGCCTTCAGATCGATTATCTGCCCAATCTGATCGTGATAAACCGTGAGCTGGTTGTACTGGCTCATCTCGGAAACGAGCTGCGTCGACAGGTTAAAGCTGCGGGCCAGGTCGCTAAGCTGAAACGGGCTATGTTCGTCGTGGTATCGGTCACTGTACCTGCGCAGGCTGTATTGATACCACAGGATCAGCAGCCAGCCGTTTATGGCCGCAATCAGCAAATACAGCAGCACGGAATTGAGCGACTGTGCGACGATCTCCCCCCGCTGATCGGGCAATAGCATCAGCTGGAGCAGCAGATTTTTCCACACAAAGTACAAAAAGACAGCCCAGGCAACGGCGGTTAGCAGGCCGTCGAACAGGCGCGGCCCCAGTCGGTCCTCGGTCAATATCAGCGTGTTGCTCTGCATCATATTCTTCCTTTTCCACGGTCAGGACTTACCCAGCGCGCGCGGGCGCGGCGGCGTTTAAGCATCACTTTCGGGAATGACACCAGGGTGGTAAACAGGCCTATCATCCAGTACATAATCGGGAACCAGACAATCCAGAACAGCGACCCGGCAATCCGCTTTTCATAACGCCGCTCGATAAACAGGCTGACCAGGAACTGCATCAGGCACATCACCCCCAACAGCAGCCCTGTAAACTCCGGCGGAAACAGCGTTTCGACCACCAGATTCGCCGGCAATGTCGCCAGGTGGCTGGCAATAAACAGCAGGATGGTTATCGCATAGGCGAAGGCCCAGACCGTCGAGAGCACGTACTCCATGAACAGCGGCCACATCCGCCGGTGCTCCCAGCGGAACAGGCGACGCAGATTAACCAGGAACACTTCCGCCCCACCCTGCGCCCAGCGCAGTCGCTGCTTCCACAATCCTTTGAGCGTTTCCGGCATCAGGATCCAGACCAGCGCGCGCGGCTCAAAATAGAGCGTCCAGTGATGCAGCTGCAGTTTCCAGCTGATATCAATATCCTCGGTGATCATGTCCGGGCTCCAGTAGCCCACGTCCGCCAGCGCCTGGCGGCGAAAGGCGGCAATCACGCCGGAAACGGTAAACACCCGGCCATAAATTCGCTGGGTGCGTTTAATCAGCCCAATGATGGAAGAGAATTCTCCAACCTGAATACGGCCAATCAAATTCGAGCGGGTGCGGATTCGCGGATTCCCGGTAACGGCACCCACGTTCGGGTGGCGAATGAGCGGTAGCGCCAGGTAAGCCGCGGTATCCTGCTCCAGCAAAGCGTCGCCGTCGATGCACACCAGCAGATCTCCGCGCGCGGCGGCGGCCCCGGCTTTTAGCGCCACAGCTTTGCCTTGATTAGCGGCCAGATGAATTACCCGCAGCGTCGGGTATTCCTGCGCGAGCTGGTTCAGGATCTCCGCGGTGTTATCGCGGGAGCCATCGTTGATGGCGATAACCTCGATGTTGGTATAGCGCTGGGCCAGCGCGGCTTCGATTGTTTCCCGGGCGTTTTTTCCTTCGTTAAAACAGGGGATAAGGATAGAAATCAGCGGATTGCCTTCCAGCTGCGGCGGCGGTACCTCTTCGCCCCACGGCCAGTGGCGCTCCAGCCGGAACCAGAAATAGAGTCCGCCGGTCATCCACAGCACCGACATAAACAGCGGCCAGAAGAACACGAAGTCCAGCAAGATTTTCCCGGTAAATACCGCCGCCATGCCGAGCGGCAGCCCAAAGACCAGGCCCAGAATCAGCAAGGAAAGAAGACGATCAGTCATTGTTTGGGTACCAGTAAGAGGAAATTTCAGGTCTGATATGTGAAATATCAGGCTGGTTATTGATGAAGTCGTCCGGGTAGTAGCCGTAATGCTTCACGCCGTTCAGCTGCAGCAGCTGCATCCACTCCACCAGCTGTTTGTCGGCGATGCCTTTCTGCGCTTTGTGATTCCAGTCGCGCGCCTGAAGCTCAAAAATGGTTTTATTCATTCCCGAAGGCTTGGCCGCTACGGCTTTAATCAGCCGTTCCAGCCAGCTATTGCTCTCTTCCAGCGGCACGGACTCCATCAGCGGCATCGCCATCGGCACCGTCCAGTCGTAGGCAGCCAGGAAATCGTCAACGTTCTGGGCGAACCACGCCTCGCTCTCTGGCTCCAGAATCGGCAGCGCAAAGATATTTCGGGCGGTTTTTATCTGCGGGCCACGGATGTTCCGCACCGCGTCAGTCAGCGTGCGGGTGAACTCAATCAGCGTCTGGCTTTTAAAGCGCGTCCAGCGCCGAAGTTCAGCCGGGTTTTGATGAATGTCGCCAATGCTTCCCTGGAACCCCGCCTGCCGATAGGCGGTCATGGCGTCCGGGCCGGCATCTTCAAAGTCGGTGAGCAGCGCATCGTCGTGGAAAAGAATGCCGTCAAACACCGCATGTCGGGCGAGATCTTCATAAATGTCGACTATCTGGTAACGAACCTGCCGGTTCCACGGGGAAAGACGCAGATAAGGGCTGGTGGCCCGATGCGCCTTCCCGCTGGCGGCGTCCCAGCTTTGCACCCTGGGCAGCGCGGCATTCAGATCAAAAGAGAGCACCGGCAGCCAGGCGAACACTTTGGCATCCCCTCTCGTGCGCAGCTGCCAGGCGACGAAGTTAAACAGGTCGGCGCGCATCGGCAGCCAGCGGTTGGGGAAATAGAGCGACTTGATATTGCCGTCGCCGAGCGGGTCCGAGAACGCCTGCAAAAAGACATGGCTGATTTTCATGTCATACACCCGCTGTACCAGGGCATCGATATTCTTCGCCTGTTGCACCGGGTTCGGATCGTAGACGTAGTCGAGATCCACATGCATAACCCGCACCGGATCGGGCTCCCGGACCCGGCCCACCATACTGGCGAAGGCTTTGAGCGTAGGGTTGCCCGAAATCAGCACCCGCGGGATATTGTCCAGATCGCGCACGTCAGCGAGGCCATCATTCAGCGTGAACGCCAACTGGTAACCCTGTTTTTTGATGATACCAAGGGAGGTGCCCCCGGCCGCACCATAGGGCCAGACCCAGGCGCGGGGGGCTTTGCCGCTAACCTGCTCAATTTTACGGCTGATTTGACGCACATCGTCGTCAATACGGCGGGTAAAGTGTTCATCGCTTTCATACTGTCCGGTGGTTTTATTCCACGCCCGGTTGGCCACCGCCGGTTCGCGGCTGCCCTGAGGATTCGCCTGAATGCCATAGTGTGAAGCCCAGGTGTGCGAACCTATCTCAACCAGTGGGGAGCGGCTAAGCTCACGCACCATCTCCCAGGTGGCAAACTTGTCCCGGGCGGTCATCAGTCCGCCAAAATCCACTTTTTTGTCAGGCGGGGTGTCCACCCAGCTGCCCACCGGCGCCCACAGCGCGGGCACATTGTATGCCTTGAGCAGAGGCCACACGCGGGTGTAAAAGCTGCTGTAGCCATCATCAAAAGTGAGCAAAAAAGCCTTCGGCGGCAGTGGCGCCCCCCCGCGATGGGCGTCCAGAATGGCCTGCACGCTTACCGCCCGGTAGCCGTTCTGCAGCAGCCAGCTGATTTGCTCGTTAAGCGCACTGGTGCGTACCGCCAGATAGCGCTGATCGGGGTCGCGGTCTTCAACATCGTGGTAGGCCAGCACCAGAAAGTGGTTCTTTGGCCAGGGATGACTGGCTTCAGGCAGAGGCCGCTCTTTTGGCGGCAGGAAATGGATCTCCTGCGCGCACAGGCCTGAAAGGGTCAGTAACCAGCCAAAAACGATCAGGCCGATACGAAAACTGTTGGTCAGCATGTTTGTCCTTAAAATCGTAAATTCGCATCAAAAGCGACGGCAAGATGAGTTTCCCGCTTGCCGTCCCAGGGGCGCTTTTCCCAGTTCAGCATGGCCCCGGTGTCGAGGACGTTGTTCCACTGGATACGCTGGCCATACCCCAGGGACGTCATCGCCCCTGCCCCATAATTTTTTTGCCGGTAAACGCCCGCCCCGGCGCTAATCTGCTGACTCCAGACGGTGTCATAGTGCTGATACATCACATGATTAACGGCGAACGTCGGCGCGACGGATAAGTCCCATTTCGGGCTGTAATACACCCTGTCGGCCTTGCTGTTGGTGCTGTAAGCCACGCCGGGCTGCAGGTCGAGCGTGATCCGCGGCGTCTGCCACAGCCGCTCTTTGCCCTGGAAGGTGTACTCCTGGCGGTAGTTATGGTCTGAGAAACGGCTGGTCGTGGTCGCCAGTTGATATTCACGACGTTCGTTTTGGTGCCAGCGCACCCACAGGCTGGCCTGATTGGCGCTGATGCCGTTACGCAGCGCCCGCAGCGGAGTTTCCCGGGCCAGACGATCAAGCTCTCCGCCCACTCGCCAGCTGTCGCTGAAGCTGTGCCAGGCCGAGACCCGCCCTCCCGGCTTATTGCCGCCGTTGAAGTTGTTATTCGCCAGTTCAAGCTCGGCCCAGCTATTGCGCGGCCGCCACTCTATTCCGCCAAACACGCTGCGGCTGAAGCCCTTACCTTCTTCAAAGCGCCCGCTGTTAAAGCGGTGGCCGCCAAACAGCCGCCAGCTGTCGGCAACGGGTGGGCCATAAACTGCCATATCCCAGGTAAAATCGTGCGCCCCGCTGACGGGTGTATCAGAATGGATGCCCTGCTGGCCGTTAATGCGCAGTTCGGACATCCGGTGAACATCCCGCGCGCGGCTCAGCCGCTGAGAGCCGATATCCAGCGGGGCGCGCAGCATCACATCGTCGGTTAACAAATCCATTTGCCTCCACTCGTGCAGCTCCTGTGCGACGTAAGCCTGCTGGCGCTCCAGTTCAAGGTTCGTCGGCTCAAGCACCTCCGCCTTTTTTAGCTCCAGCTCAGCCGCCTGCGGCAGCCCCCGGGCCTGTAACACCCGGGCATAATCAATACGCAATCCCTGGTTACCCGGGGCGGTACTGGCCAGCCGATGAGACAGCGATTGGGCGGCCGGCAACGCATTGGTCGATAAGAGGTATTGCAGGGAGAGCGTTTTCGCTTCCAGCCAGCGATCGTTCGGCACGGGAGCCGGGAAGCCCGGCACGTAACGACGATAAGGCGTTGCCTGGGTAAGGTTTTGCAGGTAGCGTTCGGCGGCGGCGTACTGCCCGCTGTCCAGCAAGGCATAGAACATCGCCTGCTCGTTCTCATTCGCCACCCCGCTGAACAGATCCGGCGTTAGCGCCTGCCCAGTTTCGACCTGTTTTTCTGCCAGGTAAGAAGCAATAACCCAGCGCAAAGCCCAGGGCGGGACGGCCACATTTTCTCTAGTCAGGGATTCATATTCCTGAATAACCTTCCGGTAGTAATTGTGGGCGTAGAGTGCGCCCAGCCGGTCTATGCGCGCCCGCGTGACGTCCTGCCGGGCCTGAGGGTCACTGTGCCATTTGGCGAACAAGGCGTCGTAGCGATCCAGCGCCCGCTGCGCCACGGTAAAGCGGGCTTTCTCTTCCCCAGGCGAAATATCGGCCATACGCACCATTTCGGCCGCCGCGTTAACTTCGAGCTGCCTGCGCTCATGTGGCGGAAGTTCCGCCTCATTAGCTAACGCCAGTGCCGGGGAATTCACCCGGTTCACCGTCAGGCTTGATATCAGGTTTTGCAGCGCGGTTTTATTCCCAGGCGCAAGAGCAAGGGCCTGCGTGTCAATCTGCAACTGGTCCCAGGTCTTTCCCTGCCGCAAATAGACATAAGAGAGCGTCTGCAAATGCGCCAGCGTCGGTTGCTCCTCGACCAAACGCAGGGCTTCATCTCTGGCCTGCCAGCCTTTTCGTCCGTCGGCCAGCGTTTTAATTTGTCCCATGCGGTAATCATCGTTCCCGGGCGTGAGCCGAAGAGCCTGCTGCCAGAGAGAAAGCGAATCTCCCCAGCGTTGCAGATTGCGCAGAGATTGCGCCGTGGCGGCAACCCCCCGGGCCGGGATAGAAACACGCCCCTGATAACGCTGCCACACGCTGACTACCTCGTTATCACGCCCCGCCCAGCAGGCCACCTGGAGCCAGTCAGCCACCTGTTCCGGGTTGAGCGCCCCGGCATCTTCCTGCTGCTTCAGGGCATTGAGCAGCGGTTGGTAATCTCCGCCCCGAGCCTGTAATACCTGCTTATCATATGCCGATGTTGCCCCCACTCCTTGTACCGAAAACACCCCTGGTATGACTAAAAATAGCGATAGCTTCACGCCACGATAAAAGAATAACTTATTGATACTCAGCCGTTGTCCCATAAATATCTATTATTCCATTATGAATGAGCATGGTTTATCCACCGCGTTTGAATACCGAAATTCGGCATCAGCGGAAGGAAATTCACACGGTAAAACTTCATTGACATTCAGAGCATTAATTTAAACAGGCACGCCCCACTTAATGCCTTTTCTTACTTTAAGCTTTAGGAACAAACTCAAAATATCGCCAATCGCACATAAGCGATGACAAGAGGAATGATAAGCCACCATCAATAATTTTGTGAATATAGTAATCCGGCATCAGAGATGCTTTTAAGAATACTCCGCATCACCTTTTCAATAATTCATTTTCCACACAAAACAAAAACAACAACAGATTAATTTTAAAGGGAAAAATCACAATTCAAGCATCAGAAAATGTTATACCCGCCCCTCTGCCAGACATTTTCAAGTGAGATTCCCTGTGTTAATCAGGACGTTTCCTGGCAAGGAATCCTAATTTTCAATTCGATATCTTCTCTCTTATTTCTTTTTATTTATAATTTCCCGCACCAGCAATAAAGAAGATTAGCAATGGAACATTAATACTGCCCCAACAATAAATCGCCACACCGCCTAACTTACCTGAAGGTTAGTTAGTGAATTTTTAAAGAAATAATAGAAATACACTGTGTGTACGCATGCCCCAGTTTCTATGGTCATGCATTTGGATTGGAGTAATATTAAAGGGATACGCTGCGGTGAATGCGACAATTTTGATCACACAAGATCACCTTCTTTACCAGGGAATAAAAAACTATTTTCCCGACGTCATTCTGCTGCGCTCCGTTGGCAGGAGGAGTTTCAGCTACGGCTACACAGAGTACGCCATCCTGGTAGATAGCCGGCTCCCGCTGGCGCAGTGGGAAAACATCATTACCAGTGCCGAGAAGACCGGGACTCCGGTTCGCTGCATCATGCTAGATATGCGCCACAGCGAACTCTCCCCGCTCAGGCAAAAGTGGAGTCTCGATATGTCGATGCCGCACCCGGGCGTTGAAGCCTTGTTCTGGCTGCTGCAAAAGGTGAAGCTCGACCGCCAGGCCGGGGAATGGTTTTATGCTATGCGCCTGAGCCAGGAGGAGCGCAAGATGATGGCGTGGTTAAGGCAGGGTTTGCCGATGGAAGCAGTGGCTGAAAAACTCAATACCTCGCTTAAAAGCCTGTATCGCAGGCGAACCGAGCTTTACGAAAGGCTTGGGCTGAGCAACTTTAACGAGGCCTGCCTGCTCATTTTTACCGACGAAGAGCAAAACTATCCGTAGCTCAGGCGGCGGTTACGCTGGGGTAGCCGCCGCCCGTCTGACTTAGGATTGCTGCAGCGGCAATGTAGTCATGCAGGTCTGGCTATCATCAAAGGTGGCAAAAGCGGAATGTGCGGCGCGGCCCTGATAGCTGACGCTGACGGTCCCTTCGATATTGCGCGGTAACCACACCCCGATGAAACCGTTCTGCTGGCTGGTAAGCGTTTTATTCAGGATAACCTTGCCCGCTTTATCGGTAATTTTGACCTCAAAAGGCGTATTGGCCAGCTCCCCCTGGCAGCCGGACAGGCTGTGATTAAAGCAGGGGTGCGTTTGCTGCAGGTATGGCGCAAACGACAGGTAGAACTTGTCCCCCAATGGATAGCTAAACTTCTGCTGCCCGTCCGAAAGCACCAGCGCGCGGCTGGTGACACCGGCGCTGTAGCCCAGCGGACGAGCCTGCGGAGACTGGTCGATAGCCTCCACCATTTGCTCGGTGGTTTTTCCCGCCAGCCCGTGTTTTGCCAGAAAGTCATTCGCTTCAGGGGTGGCTGCCAGTGCAGAACCACTGAGAGCCAACGCCAGTAACGCAGTAATCATGCCTGTTTTCATCATTTATCCTTTCACAGAGTAAGGTTGTAACAATCACTGGCGCAGACGTTACACCTTCCCCCAGGGGGAAGGTCAAAGGCGGGACGGTAAAGAAAGGTAATGCTATGTATTTATGGCGTTTTAATTGATTTCTATCAAGTTCCCCCGGCGTCTCTGGCTGAAGAAAAACGCAATCACGCGCCATCCATCCCCCCGGATACCCCTGAGCCGAAACCAAGACAAGAAGCCGGTGGAGCAGCGCTGAATTGCGGCCGACGCTCTCTGCCCGGTGAGGTAAAGCCTCACCCCGGGCGTGCAATAGCTTCAACTACCGGGGACTCCATGAGATCTAAATCACAATTTTCAGTGGGTTAGCGCCAGCTAAAAACCGCTTAGCCCTTCCCACAACCGCTTATCTTCGCATATGACCACTCGGCCACTCTTTTTCCCCTCTCGCAAAAAAAATCGCCACGCTATAGCTGGCATATTTTTATGCCCTTCTTTTACACCAACCAGGCTCAGCAAAACGGCGAACAGGCATGAAGTCGGGGCTGACAAACGGATGAATTATGAATAAAAATAAATTTCTCAAACATATACCCTGGGCAATCCTGGGTATCATCGGGGCCTGCTGTCTGGCCGTCGTCGCCCTGCGACGGGGGGAGCACATCAGCGCCCTGTGGATAGTGGTCGCCTCGGTGTCGGTCTATCTGGTCGCCTACCGCTATTACAGCCTCTACATCGCCCAGAAGGTGATGAAACTGGATCCTACGCGCGCGACCCCCGCGGTGATTAATAACGACGGGCTGAACTATGTCCCGACCAACCGCAACGTTCTGTTTGGCCACCACTTCGCGGCGATAGCCGGGGCCGGGCCTCTTGTCGGCCCGGTGCTGGCGGCACAAATGGGCTACCTGCCCGGCGTACTTTGGCTACTGGCAGGCGTCGTGCTGGCCGGAGCGGTACAGGATTTTATGGTGCTGTTTATCTCCTCACGCCGGAACGGAGCCTCCCTTGGAGAGATGATCAAAGAAGAGATGGGGCCGGTGCCGGGGACGATTGCCCTGTTCGGCTGCTTCCTGATCATGATTATTATTCTGGCCGTGCTGGCCCTGATCGTGGTGAAAGCGCTGGCGGAAAGCCCGTGGGGCGTGTTCACCGTTTGCTCGACGGTGCCTATTGCCCTGTTTATGGGCATATATATGCGCTTTATTCGTCCAGGCCGGGTCGGGGAAGTGTCCGTTATCGGGATTGTGCTGCTGGTGGCTTCGATTTACTTCGGCGGCGTCATCGCACATGACCCTTACTGGGGCCCGGCGCTGACCTTTAAAGACACCACCATTACCTTTACGCTTATCGGCTATGCGTTTGTCTCCGCCCTGCTGCCGGTGTGGCTGATCCTCGCCCCACGCGACTACCTGGCCACCTTCTTAAAAATCGGCGTTATCGTGGGTCTGGCGATTGGCATCGTTATCCTCAACCCAGAGCTGAAAATGCCGGCGGTTACCCAGTACGTGGACGGCACCGGGCCGCTGTGGAAAGGTGCGCTATTCCCGTTCCTGTTCATCACCATTGCCTGTGGCGCAGTGTCCGGTTTCCATGCCCTTATCGCGTCCGGCACCACGCCCAAACTGCTGGCCTGTGAAACCGATGCTCGCTTTATCGGGTATGGCGCGATGCTGATGGAGTCATTTGTTGCCGTCATGGCTCTGGTGGCGGCGTCCATCATTGAACCGGGACTGTACTTCGCCATGAACACGCCTCCGGCAGGCCTGGGTTTCACCATGCCAAACCTGCACGAGCTTGGCGGCGAAAACGCCCCGATGATTATGGCGCAACTGAAGGAAGTGACCGCGCACGCGGCCGCAACCGTCAGCTCCTGGGGCTTCGTGATTTCTCCGGAACAAATCCTGCAAACGGCGAAAGATATCGGCGAACCTTCCGTGCTTAACCGTGCAGGGGGCGCACCTACGCTCGCCGTCGGCATTGCGCATGTGTTCCACAAAATTGTGCCGGTAGCAGACATGGGCTTCTGGTACCACTTCGGTATTCTGTTTGAGGCGCTGTTTATTCTTACCGCGCTGGATGCCGGGACTCGTTCTGGCCGCTTTATGCTGCAGGATCTGCTGGGTAACTTTATCCCGTTCCTGAAGAAGACAGACTCACTGGTCGCGGGCATCATCGGGACCGCCGGGTGCGTTGGGCTTTGGGGCTATCTGCTGTATCAGGGCGTGGTCGATCCGCTGGGCGGCGTCAAAAGTCTGTGGCCGCTGTTCGGGATCTCCAACCAAATGCTCGCCGCCGTCGCGCTAGTGTTGGCAACCGTGGTACTGGTGAAGATGAAGCGCACCCAATACATCTGGGTGACCGTCATCCCTGCCGTCTGGCTGCTTATCTGCACCACCTGGGCGCTGGGCCTGAAGTTGTTCAGCAGCAACCCGCAGATGGAAGGCTTCTTCTTCATGGCCAACCAGTATAAGGCGCGTATCGCCGCGGGCGGAGCCGATCTCACTGCCCAGGAGATTGCCAATATGAACCATATTGTGGTCAACAACTATACCAACGCGGGCCTTAGCATCCTGTTCCTGGTGGTGGTTTACAGCATCATTTTCTACGGCATCAAAGCCTGGCGAGAAGCACGTAAATCCGACCAGCCGACGGACAAAGAAACGCCTTACCAGCCGGTGCCGAAAGAAGGCATTAAGATTTCTTCCGGCCACTGATCGCTTCATCTGACTGCCCCGCATTAGCGGGGCTTTAATCACTTAAGGAGCGAAGAATGTTTGATAACTTAGGTGCGGCAAAAAAGTATCTTGGCCAGGCGGCGAGAATGCTCGTTGGCATCCCGGACTACGACACATACGTGCTGCACATGCAGACGAACCACCCGGACCAGCCGCCCATGACCTATAAAGAGTTCTTCCGCGAACGCCAGCAGGCGCGCTACGGCGGAGACGGTAAAGGCGGCATGCGCTGCTGTTAACAGGAGAGACGCGATGACACCGATTGCAGTAACCGTATTAACCGGTTTTCTGGGCGCAGGGAAAACCACCCTGTTACGCCATATCCTGCATACGCAGCAGGAGGAGAAAATTGCTGTTATTGAAAATGAATTTGGCGAAACGCCTATAGACAGCCAGTTGATTGGTGACCGCGCCACGCGCATAACGACCCTGAGCAACGGCTGCATTTGCTGCACGCGGTCGAGTGAGCTGGAAGATGCCCTGCTGGATCTGCTCGACAGCCGGGACAAAGGTGAAATTCACTTCGACAGGCTCATCGTTGAGTGCACCGGCATGGCCGATCCTGGCCCTATCCTGCAGGCGTTTTTTGCCCACGAAATCATTTGCGAACGCTACCTGCTCGACGGTGTAATAGCCCTCGTTGACGCGGTACATGCCGACTCACAGCTGGATCAGTTCGCGCTGGCCCAGTCGCAAATCGGCTACGCCGACCGCATTCTGTTGTCCAAAACCGACATTGCGGGTGAGTCCGCTCAGCTGATTGAGCGCCTGCAGCGTATCAACGCCCGCGCCCCGGTTTACCCTCTCCTGCACGGCAATATTGACCTGGGGCTGCTGTTTAACACTCGCGGTTTTATGCTGGAAGAGAATGTCGTGGCGACGAAGCCTCGCTTCCACCGCATTGCCCCGCAGCACAATGAGGTCTCATCCATTGTGGTGACGCTGGACTATCCGGTTGCGCTCTCCGCCGTTTCTTCCGTAATGGAGAACCTGCTTTCTGGTTTCGCCAATAACCTGCTCCGCTACAAAGGGATGCTGTGGATTGAAGACCAGCCCTGCCGCCTGCTGTTCCAGGGCGTGCAGCGCCTTTATAGCGCCGACTGGGACCGCGAGTGGCAGGCGGACGAGACGCCGGAAAGCACGCTGGTGTTCATTGGTATTTCACTCCCCGAGGCTGAAATTCGCGATGCTTTTGCGGGGTTAAAGCCCACAGCCTGACGGGCCAAAGTCACAGCCCCACCGCCTCCTTCAGCGACTTCAAATAGCGGCGGCTCACCGGCACGGTGCGGCCATCCCGCAGCAGCAGTTCCGCCTGGCTGTTATCCTCCAGGCGGATCTCCTGTAGATAATTCATGTTCACCAGATATTGCCGGTGGCAGCGCAGCAGCGACGTGCGGCTTTCCAGCGTGCGCAGCGTTAATTCGGTAAAGCCTTCTTTGCCATCCCGGCTGGTGACATACACCCCGCTCATCCGGCTGCTGACGTAGGCCACCTCTTCCATCTGCAGCAGCCAGATTCTGCTGTGACCGCTGCAGGGAATAAATTTCAGCGGCTGCTGGCTGTCCGGCAGGCGGGAGACATCCTGCGCTTCGGCCTCCTGGTGCAGGCGAGCCAGCGTTTTTTGCAGCCGCTGTGACTCAATAGGTTTCAGCAGGTAATCAAAAGCGCACTCCTCAAATGCCTGCACCGCGTATTCATCAAAAGCGGTGAGAAACACAATGCGCGGGCGGTGGCGTTCATCGAGCATGCCCACCATTTCCAGGCCGCTAATGCGCGGCATCTGGATATCGAGAAACAGCACGTCCGGGCGCAGTTTGTTTACCGCGCTAATCGCCTCTATTGCATTGGCGCATTCCCCGACTATCTCAATCTCGCCGTCGTTCTCGAGCAGGATGCGCAGGTTCTCGCGCGCCAGGGGTTCATCATCAACAATCAACACTCTCAACATACCAACTCCTCGGCGGGCAAACGTACGGTGATGCAGGTAAAACATTCCGGCTCGCAGCTCACGGCCAGGCCATAATCCTCACCAAATTTTGCCCGCAGCCGCTTGTCCACCAAATTCATCCCCAACCCGGTACTGTTCTCTTTTGGCCGGTATAGACCGGCATTATCCTCGACGTCCACCAGCACGTCGTTTCCCTCGGTACGGGCACGAATAGTAATCATCCCGTTGCCTAACTGCTGGGAGGTGCCGTGTTTAATGGCGTTTTCAACAATCGGCTGTAGCGTAAAGGCCGGCAAACGATGATTCGCCAGCTCGTCTGGCACCTGCCAATTCACCGCCAGTTGCGTCTGGAAACGCGCCAGCTCAATTTGCAGATAGGCATTCACATGTTCAATTTCATCGGAAAGCGTGACGATTTCAGACGGACGTTTGAGGTTTTTGCGGAAAAACGTCGAGAGATACTGCACAAGCTGCCCCGCTTTGTCGCCATCGTGGCGGATAACCGCTTTCAGCGTGTTCAGGGCGTTAAATAAGAAGTGCGGATTCACCTGCGCATGCAGCAGCTTGATTTCGGACTGCGCCAGCAGGGCTTTTTGTTGCTCATATTTCCCCGCCAGAATTTGCGCCGACAGCAGCTGAGCAATCCCTTCCCCGAGCGTGCGGTTGATCGAGCTAAACAGCCGGTTGCGCGCCTCGTAAAGCTTTATGGTGCCGATCACCCGCTGGTTTTCTCCCCGCAGCGGGATAACCAGCGTCGACCCCAGCTTGCAGTTAGGATGCAGCGAGCAGCGGTATGGCACCTCATTGCCGTCGGCGTAAACCACTTCGTTATTCTCGATGGCCTGCCAGGTGTAGCCCGACGAAATTGGCTTGCCCGCCAGGTGGTGGTCGGCCCCGGTGCCGATAAACGCCAACAGCCTTTCCCTGTCGGTGATAGCCACGGCGCTGATATCCAGTTCCTGATGCAGCACCTTCGCTACCTTCAGGCTGTTTTGTTCGTTAAATCCCTGCCGAAGAATCCCCTCGGTTGAGGCCGCCACCTTCAGGGCGGTGGCGGAAAACGCGGAGGTGTACTTTTCAAACATCGCGCGTTTATCCAGCAGAATACGCATAAACATGGCGGCTCCCAGCGTATTGGTGACCATCATCGGGGCGGCAATGCTCTCCACCAGGTGAAGTGCATCCTGAAAAGGACGCGCGATAAGCAAAATGATGATCATCTGCACCAGTTCGGCCACAAAGCTTGCCGCCCCGGCCACCAGCGGATTAAACAGTTTGTCTGTTCTCCCCCGGCGAATTAAAACGCTGTGAATAATCCCGCCAATCAGCCCTTCCGCAATGGTGGAGATCATGCAGCTCAGCGCCGTCATCCCGCCGAGAGAGTAGCGATGAAGCCCGCCGGTTAGCCCAACCAGCCCGCCTACCACCGGCCCACCGAGCAGGCCGCCCATCACCGCGCCGATGGCACGCGTATTGGCAATAGAGCCTTCAATATGCAGGCCAAAATAGGTACCCATAATGCAGAAAACCGAGAAGGTGATGTAGCACAACAGCTTGTGGGGTAAGCGCACCGTGACCTGCATCAAGGGAATAAACAGTCGGGTCTTGCTCATCAGCCAGGCAATCACAAGGAACACGCACATTTGCTGCAGAAGCAGCAGGATTAAATTGGATTCGTACATCTTCAGACAATCTCCGCTCTCGAGGCGAGGAAGATAACGCGATGAGAATATAATTTCCGGGGCATGGCGCAGATTTGTTAAATTTTGGACAAAAAAATAAGAGCCGGCCTGAGCCCGAGATAACGCAGATATAAAACTAAAGAAAGCAAATTGCACATTTATCGAACAACCAAAATGCCAGTTGATAAACCCGCTAATATACAGGTAATTATTTATCGCGAGCCCCACCCACGCGGGTATCTGCCGTTCATTATTCAAATATTTTCAATTAATCAATTTATATATAAGCAATGCCATATTTCTGCTAAAGGATATTAACGCCAGCCAGAAAATGACAATCACTTATTTATATTTCTTATGGCTATAAGTCATATTTTTATATTCTTCTACCCACCGACATTAGCAGGTAGTATCAGCCGAATAATAATGAATCGATCCCCATAACGCGGTATGTGCGCGCCAGTTGGCAGCATATCATGCTGTTCCGTTGCGGGAAATTTCAGCAGTTAAGGACCAGAATAATGATCGTTCTCTCGGGCGTATCAAAAGTATTTGCCAGCAGGCATGGCGCAATCACCGCCGTAGATAATATTAATATTCACGTAGATAAAGGTCAGATTTACGGCATTATCGGCTACAGCGGCGCGGGTAAAAGTACGTTAATCAGATTATTAAATGGGCTTGAAACGCCGACTTCAGGATCGATCGTTGTCGCCGGGCAGGATATTGCCAAGGCCAAAGGCGAACAGCTCCGCCAGGCTCGTCTAAAAGTCAGCATGGTCTTTCAGCACTTTAATCTGCTGTGGTCCCGAACCGTTGCCGAGAATATTGCCTTCCCTCTGCAAATTGCCGGTGTAAATAAACGCCAGATCCAGCCGCGCGTTAACGAACTGATTAAGCTTGTCGGCCTGGAGGGGCGTGAAAACGCCTGGCCTTCTCAGCTTAGCGGCGGCCAAAAGCAGCGCGTAGGCATTGCTCGCGCGCTGGCCAATAACCCGGACGTCTTGCTCTGCGACGAAGCCACTTCGGCGCTGGATCCGCAAACAACCGACGCGATTCTCGATCTGCTGCTCGACATTAACCGCCAGCTCAACTTAACCATCGTGCTCATTACCCACGAGATGCATGTGGTGCGCAAAATTTGCCAGCGCGTGGCGGTGATGGAAAACGGCAGAGTCGTTGAAGAAGGCCCGGTACTGGATATTTTCACCCATCCGCAGCAGCCCATCACGCAAACTTTTGTTCGCCAAATTGCGGGTCAAAGTACGCCCAGCGAACCGTTCAACCCTCTCTGGGTGCAGGGCATAAGCGGCAGCATTCTGAAGCTGATTTTCCCCGGCGGAGAAGCCCGGCAGCCGGTGATTGCCGATGTTATTCAGCACTTCAACGTCGCGCTGAATATCCTGCACGGCAATATCACCCAGACGGTAGACGGTGCATTTGGCGAGCTGTATGTCCATATGGATGACGCCAGCCAGCTTGAAAACATTGTGCAATACCTGAACCAAAAGCGGGTAGAGACTGAGGTTATTCGACATGCTTGAGCAATACTTCCCGCATTTAAAACTCGACAAACTGTGGACCGCAACGGGTGAAACGCTCTATATGACCGCCTGGTCAGGGCTGGCAACGTTAGTGTTTGGCGTTGCCCTCGGCGTGCTGCTGTTTCTGACTTCACGCGGCCAGTTGCTTCAGAATCGCCTGGTTTATTCGGTGGTGACCGGGCTGGTCAACGTCTTCCGCTCGATCCCGTTCATCATTCTGATCGTCCTGCTGATCCCGTTCACTAAAACGCTGGTCGGCACCATTTTGGGCACCAACGCCGCGCTTCCGGCGCTGATTGTCGGGGCGGCTCCCTTCTACGCTCGCCTGGTGGAAATTGCGCTGCGCGAGGTCGACAAAGGCGTTATCGAAGCCACGCGTTCGATGGGAGCGAAAACCCACACGCTGATTTTCCGCGTGCTTTTGCCTGAATCTTCTCCGGCGCTGGTGTCCGGTATGACTGTCACCCTGATTGCGCTGGTGAGCTACAGCGCCATGGCCGGGGTTATCGGCGCCGGTGGCTTAGGCAACCTCGCCTATCTGGAAGGGTTCCAGCGCAACCATAACGACGTCACGCTGGTGGCCACGGCCACTATCTTAGCGATCGTTTTTATTATTCAGTTTATCGGCGACCGCATCACCAACCTGCTGGATAAACGCTAACGGCTTCTACAACTTTCGTGCGGCAGGGATGCTCTGTGCCGCGCGGAATTCCACGGCAATGCAATTTTAATCACTACTCACGACTGGACGTAATAATGAAAAAACAGTTTATGATGTTAGCTCTGGCTTCTTTAACCGCGTTAAGCCTTCACGCCAACGCCGCTGAAAAACTGATTGTGGGCGCCTCCAACGTCCCGCATGCGGAAATCCTCGAGCAGGCGAAGCCGATTCTGGCGAAAGAAGGCATCGATCTTGAGATCAAAACCTTCCAGGACTATATCCTGCCTAATACTGCGCTGGCCGAGCATGAGATTGACGCCAACTACTTTCAGCATCAGCCCTACCTGGATTCAGTGTTACAGGATCATAAAGGCGATAAAAACTACGATTTCGTCAGTGCCGGGGCTATCCACGTTGAACCTATCGGCATCTATTCGAAGAAGTATAAAAGCCTGAAGGATCTGCCACAGAACGGCAAAATTATTCTGCGTGACTCAGTGGCGGAAGAAGGCCGTATTCTGGCTATCTTCCAGCGCGAAGGCGTGATAGCCCTGAAGCCCGGCGTGAAGCCGGTTAACGCCCGTATCAGCGACATCGCCAGCAACCCGAAAAATCTGCAGTTCAAAGCAGATATTGAAGCCGCCCTGCTGCCGCAAATGTACGCCAACAACGAAGGTGATGCGGTGGTGATCAACGCCAACTACGCGCTTGATGCTGGCCTGAACCCAATCAAAGATCCAATTGCCGTCGAAAGCACCGAAGGCAACCCGTATGCCAACATCATCACCGTACACCGTGCCGACGTGAAAAAGCATGACATCGTCGAACTGGTGAAAGTCCTGCACTCTAAGCAGATTCAGGACTGGATCAACGAGAAATATCACGGCGCGGTTGTGCCGGTTAACCAGTAATACAGAAAAAGGGGCGCAATGCACCCCTTTTGCTTATCCGTGAGTTAGCGCCGCGTACTCCTCCGGGCTGAGGTAAAGCTCGCGGTACTTTTCTTCGACCTGTAGCCACATTCGCTGGGAAAAATAGAGCGCCGCAGGCAGCGGATGGTGATGAATCATCAGTGAATCCGCCTGCCCTTGCTCATCGATATGCACCCACACGGCGCACTCTACGGCCACACCGTCAACGCTTGCGCGGTAAGACTCCATAAAGAACCGTTCGTTAACATAATCCCGGTAAGTAAAACGCTGGAAGTCATACAGCGGGATGGCCGCTTTCAGGATCTCCAGAATCGCCGTTTTGCCGTGAACCGGCGCTTTTAGCACCACGCCTTGCAGGCTCGCCTCATCCGCGAGTATTGCCAGCCAGGGCGGCGGCCCCTGAACGTCAAGCATGGGGGATGCTGTATCGTTAAATAACATAGAACTCTCCTCAAAGATCAGTTACGTGGCAAAGTCGGATAATCGGTATAACCGCGGGCATCCCCGGCGTAAAATGTTGAACGATCCCAGGCGTTTAAAGGCGCATTTACGGACAGCCGATACGGCAGGTCGGGGTTGGCAATAAACGCCCGCCCGAAGGCGACGGCATCCGCATTTCCTGCGGCAATAAGCGCATTCGCTGAGTCGCGGGTAAAACCGCCTGAGGCGATAATGGTGCCGTCAAAATAGGGTCGTAGCAATGCGGCAACAGAGGCTGGCTGCGTCATATCCTGCTCTTCATTTAGCCCGGTGTTGGCCCGCGGCTCCACCAGATGCAGATAGCCAATCTGCTGTTCTGAGAGCCAGGCAACAACGTCCGTAAACAGCGCCAGCGGGTTGCTGTCGCCAATGTCTCCCAGCTTGCCGAACGGAGAAAGCCTGACGCCTATTTCCCCTGCGGCGTAAACCTCGCGCAGCGCCGCCAGCGCTTCGCACATAAAGCGCATTCGGTTTGCCACGCTGCCGCCATATTCGTCCGTGCGTCGGTTGGTTCTGTCCTGCAAAAACTGATCGATCAGAAAACCGTTCGCCGCATGCAGCTCCACGCCGTCAAAACCCGCGGCCTTCGCTCGCCGTGCCGCCTCGCGATACTCCTCTATCACCGCAGGAATGGCCGAGAGTTCAAGGGCTGCCGGGGTGGCAAACGGCTGAGGTGTAAAGTTAGCATCCAGGGCTTCACCCGCAGGGCGAATAGCCGATGGAGCAACCGACGGGGTTTCCGGGTGGTGACTGCGATGAGAAATACGCCCCGTGTGCCACAGCTGCAGGTAAATAGCTCCGCCTTTTTGATGCACGGCATTCACAACGCGCTTCCAGCCAGCCTGCTGCTGGTCGCTAAAGATACCCGGCGTTTGCGGGAAGCCTTTCCCCTGAGGTGAAATGTTCGTCGCCTCAGTGATAATCAGGCCACCTTCGCTGGCCCGCTGGCCGTAGTATTCCGCGTTAAGTGTGTCAGGCACACCTTCCGGCCCGGACGCACGCATTCTGGTCAGCGGCGCCATCACTACCCGATGTTGTAAACTGAGCCTGCCGGCCCGCAACGGGCTGAACAGATCTTTGACATGTGTGGTCATGGTTGGATTCTCATTATTGGCTTGAAATGGCGATCAGCTCGCCGTCGCTTGTTGCCGGGTTTCGTCCCCGGCTTGTCCTTTGTCGAGAAATAAAAACACCACCAGCGCGACCAGCAAGGTGATGCTCATCAACAGCAGCAGCAGGTCGCTGAACGCCGCGTCGTAGCTGGCGGCAATCGTCTGATAGGTCACCCCGTGCAGCGCTGTGGTTGCGGTCGCAACATCCCCGGTAACAACGCTTTGCGCGACATGAGCCAGCCGCTGAGGGCTACCGGCCACCGCCCGGTGCAGGTTATTTGCCATCAGTGAAGAGAGCAGCGCGCTCACAATTGCCATCGCAACCCCTTCCCCGGCCACCCGCGTGGTACTGAAAATACCCGTTGCCATACCCGCCCTTTCGCGAGGCACCACGCTTACCGCCAGGCCATCCATTAATCCCCAGGGCAGGCTTATCCCGCAGCCGATAGTCCACATCGGCAACGCAAATTGCCAGGCAGATGCCCCGCCCGGCACGCGACTCAGCCACAATAATCCTGCCGCACAAACCAGCAGCCCAACGCCGCACAGCACGGACGCAGAGAACCAGCGAGTCAGGGACCCGGCAATAATCGGCAGGAACAACAGCGGCGCGGAGAGCGCAATCATCAGCCGCCCGGCCTCAAGCACCGGCATCCCTTCCACGCCAACAAATCGCAGCGGCAAGAGTAGAAGCAGAACGACAAAGGAATAGGCCGGGGCAGCGGCCAGGAGCTGAACGCCAACAAACCGGGGAAATTTGAATAACGTCAGGTCGAGCATCGGCTGCTGAACGCGCAGTTCAATGCGAATAAAAACCAGCAGTGAAATCATGGCCACCGCAAACAACGCCAGGTTAAAGGCATCCCCCCAGCCAACCTCCGGCACGCGCAGGACGGCGTAAGTGAAAACGCCCAGCGTCCACGTAAACACCACGGCCCCGGCCCAGTCGATACCGTTTGCCGCTGGGTTGCGGGATTCGGGCATATAGCGACAGGCCAGAAAACAGGCAATACCCGCCACCAGCGTCAGTAGAATAAAGACAATTGACCAGTTGAAGAGATCGATCATCACCGCCGCTGCCACGGGGCCAAAAGCCAGGCCAATGCCGAAACTGCAGCCGACGAAGCTGAAAGCACGCATACGGGCAGGGCCGTCATAAACCTGCGCCAGCGCCGACATCCCGCCGGAAAATGCGATAGCGGCGGCAACCCCTTGCGCCCCACGCAGCAGATCGAAAACAAACAAGTTCGGCGCAGCAAGCAGCGCGGCTGACAGGAGCGCAAAGGCCGCAATCCCCCCGGCAAACATGCGTTTACGCCCGTAGCTGTCGGCAAGCGCGCCCGCCAGCATCAGGCAGCTGCCAAAGGTCAACATAAACGCATTAGCCACCCAGTTAACCGCCATGGTCGAGCCGTGGAAGCTTTGCCCAATAGCGGGTAAGGCCACGGCGGCGGCGGTAAAGTTAAAAGGCATAGTGATCGAGGCAAGACACACGGCGACCAGCGTCAGGCGCTGCGCTTGCGATGGGCGAGAACCGGTAACGGCTATAATTCATATCCTTAGCGGAAAGTCACAATCTCGGAATTGGGCCGGCGGTAAGCAGGCGGGATAGCGTGCAGAGTAGCGGGTGTTTTTCGGCGACAAAAATGATAAAACGTCCGAACATTACGGACCAAAACGCTCGAATAGAGGTATCACTATGGATCGCCTGTCCAGCCTGGCCTATTTTGTCCGCACCGCAGAGTTGGGAAGTTTTATCCGGGCTGGGCAAGCCCTGGGGCTTTCCGCTTCCGCGGTGGGAAAAGGGATTACGAGACTTGAAGAACAGCTTGGCGTGCGGCTTTTTCACCGCACGACCCGCAGCCTGCAAATGACCTCCGAAGGCCGGGTTTACTTTGAACGCTGCCGGCGGATTCTGCAGGATTTGGATGAGGCAGATGCCCTGCTCTCTCATGCCAGCGAAACGCCCCGGGGCCGCCTGCGCGTTAGCCTGCCCGCCGCCAGCCATATCCTGTTTGAAGCGGCAATTATCGCTTTCGTTCGCCGTTATCCGGACATCGATCTCGATCTGGATTTCAGCGACAGGCTGGTGAACCTGATTGACGAGGATGTGGATATTGCCATCCGAACCGGCGAACTCCCAGATTCTCGCTTGATGCGCCGCGCGCTGCCCTCTTTGCAGCTTATTCTCTGCGCTTCCCCGGCCTATCTTGCCCGGCATGGGGTGCCGCAATCGCCCCGGGAACTGGAGGGGCATTGCGGAATTCGCTTCCGCTATGTGAACACCGGCAAACTGCAGGCCTGGCCGCTGCGCGACTTATCTGAACTGGCGGATGTTCGTACCCGCACCGTGTTCAGTTCGAATAACATGGAGATGGTGCGCAGCGCGATCGTTAACGGCCTGGGCGTTGGGGCCGTGCCTGATTTTATGATTGAGCCCCAGGTGGCGAGCGGTATTGTGCAGCCGCTGCTGGGTGGCTATTTGAAAGCACCGGGGCAATTTCAGATGGTCTGGACTTCAGGCAAGCAGCTTTCATCGAAGATCCGCGTTTTTGTCGACTTTATCAGCGACTTTGTCACCCAGCAGCGGCAAAATAGCGCTCATGGAATAGACGCCGGGTGAGAGGCAGATGGCAGATTTTATCTTTCTTATTGGCCCAGGTGGCGCGGGTAAAAGCACTGTGGGAGCTTTCCTGGCCGCCAGGCTAGGCTATGCGTGCGCCGATCTCGACGATGCGTTTTGTACCCACGTCATGAATATTCGCGAATTTATTGGCCTTTTTGGCTATGAGCGCTACCTCGAGGAAAATGCGAAATTACTCGAAACATTGCTGACAACAACCCACGTCAGTACCGTATTCATTCTCTCTTCCGGCTTTCTGGCCACGGATATTCGGCCTGATATCGTGGAGCAAAACAGAGATCGAGTGCAGCGCGCGGGCCTGTCGGTGCTGCTCTTACCCTCTCGTGACTACCATGAGGCGCTCAGCTGTATTGTTGCGCGCCAGCTAAAACGGGGTTTTGGCCTGAAAAGAGAAAGCGAAATCGCAAAGTTCGACCAGCGTTTTAGTCAGTATCTCTGCCTGGGTGATGTACAGATATTTTCTATGGACGCCCCTGAGGTAATCGCCGCCCACCTCGCGAATGTATTGAGCGGGCAGTGAACCGCTTATTAAGCGCTGCTTTTACCGCTATATTGACTAACACACGCCCGATGCCACCGAAGGTAACGCCACGATGCGGCTGACTACTGCCCTCCGTCTGATGAGCAATTGTCTTATCTGCCTCACCGTCTTGCTGCAGGCCCAGCCGGCCGCCTCTGCACCGTTATCTCTGGCCGATCCCCTGGGGCTGACCCAGTCAGAGCGTGACTGGGTTGCCTCGCATCCTGTCGTTCCGGTGCTGGTGGTTAACACACACATTCCTCTCACCTTTATAAATCAGGAAGGCGAGCAGAGTGGGTATGCCGTGGCGCTGCTGAACAGCATTGGCAGGCAAACCGGGCTGCATTTTACCTGGCATCCCTTTAATAACCTGGTCGAGATGCGCGGGCAGCTCAAAAAAGCCCCCGACTCGCTCATTGCCGCAGCGGATGCTTCCGCCACGGGGGAGAACGCCGGGCTGATCTATACCCGTCCGATCCAGGTGACCGACTGGGTGCTGGTCACGCGCAAGAATTTTCCCGCCGTCACCACCCTCGCCGAGATGAAGGGCAAAAAGGTGGCGGTCTTTACCGGCAGCTACTATCTGCCGGAGCTGCGCAGGCAATTTCCTCAGGTCGAGTTTGTTGAGCAGGACTTTTCGCTGGAAACCGCACTGGCGCTGTTCGTTCACAATCTGGACGGCGCCATCGTGCCGCAAACCGCCGCCAGCTTCGTGCTGAAAAGCTATCTTGAGGACCGCTTCCGTATCGCCATGACGGTCCCTGTTCCCCCGCTGCGGCTGGCAATGGCCTCCGGCGAGCAAAACCGTCCGCTGCTGTCGATCATCGATAAGGCCCTGGAGCGGCTCCCGCCTGACGAGATAGAGGAGCAGCTCAACGGCTGGCAGATGCGCTACGCCCTGGAGCGCTTCGAAGTTTGGGGGCATTACCGCACCGGGATAATGATAGCGATTGTTATCCTCAGCCTGGTGGCGATGCTGCTGGTGTTCTATTTCTGGCGTAATCGCCTGCTGAAGCGCACGCTGGCAACTCAGCAGGCGCTGCAAAATGAGCTTCGGGCTTCGCAGGCGCAGTTGCAAAAAGCCAGCGAGTCGAAAAGCCAGTTTCTGGCGCAAATGAGCCACGAAATACGCACCCCGATGAACGCCCTGATTGGCCTGCTGGAGCTGGAAAACACCGGCCGCAGTCCTCCCGAACAGCGGCAAAATAACATTGCCGTCGCCTACGAATCCTCGAAATCATTATTGATGCTGGTGGGGGATATTCTCGATATGGCAAAAATCGAGTCCGGCACCTTTACCGTGCGCAGCGTGCCGCTTTCGCTGCGCGAGATTTTCAACAGCGTTAGTACCCTGTTCCGCTACAGCGCAGAGGAAAAGCAGCTTGTGCTGCGTGCCAGCGTTGAGGTGCAGGACGACAGGATCCTGTTCGATCCGGTGATGCTCAAACAGATAGTGTCTAACCTGGTGAGCAACGCCATCAAATTTACCCGCCAGGGCGAAGTGGAAATTATTATCTATCAGGCAAAAAAACTGTCTGCTGAAACAGGTGATTACGTGCTGGAAGTCAGCGATACCGGCGTGGGTATGAGTGAGGCGCAACAAAACGCGATTTTCGAACCCTTTGTACAGCTGGATGCCGCGCAAAGAGAGCATCACGGCAGCGGGCTGGGGCTGAGTATTTGCCGCCAGCTGGCGGCGCTGTTGCAGGGCAGCCTTGAGGTTGAAAGTTCACCGGACGAAGGCACCACGTTTATCTTCCGGTTCTCCGCGCCGGTGGCTCCGCCTGAACAGGCCCGCCCTTCTAACGAAGTCGGCCTGAACCCCTCCCGCTCGCGCAAAATCTTAGTCGTAGACGACCATCCGGCGAACCGGCTGCTGCTGGTACAGCAATTGGAATTTGCGGGCCATCGCAGCGTGGCGGCAGACAACGGCGCTCAGGCGCTGCGGCTGTGGGAAAGAGAAAACCCGCCGTTTGATGTCGTCATTACCGACTGCAATATGCCGGACTTAAGCGGCTTTGAGCTGGTAAGACTGCTGCGTGAGAAAGAAAGGCTGGCCGGAAAAAAACCTCAGCCGATGTTTGGCCTGACCGCCATGGCGGAGCAGCATGTGCGCGACCGGGCGATGCGGGCCGGGATGACGGCCTGCCTGTTTAAGCCGGTTGAGCTGGGAACGCTACTTGCCCGTCTGGATGAGCCCTCAGAGCACATCGCAGCGCCTTCATCGCGCCCTCAGCTTTCGCTCAGCAAATTAGCCGCCTCTCAGCCGGAAGCTTTCCGGGCATTAGTTGACACCGTGATTGAGCAAAACCAGCTGGATATGGCCACGCTAAAGGGAGGCATCGCCGGCGGAGATTTCGGGCTTATCAAAAACAGCGCTCATCGCCTTGCCGGCAGCGCAAGGCTGGCCGATGCCCCCGAACTGTCTGCAGTTTGCGGGCAAATTGAAGCGGCGGCAGAGGCGCAGGACAGCGTGGCCGTTCACACTTTAGCGACAGACTGCGAACGGCGGGTAAAAGAGCTGGAGAATGCGCTTCGCCACGTTGCTATACTGCCTTAACCAGTTGAAACCTAACCTTCGGGCCGCCCTTTTATGAGTAAGATTTATATCGTCGACGACCATCCTGTTTCCCAGCTTGCGGTCAGAGTCGTTGCGGAAAATAACGGCTACGAAGTAGCGGGGGTCAGCGACAACGGGCGTGATGCGATTAACGCCCTGCGGGAAAACGCAGAGGTGGCGCTGGTGGTTATCGACATTGAAATTCCGCCGCCTAACGGCCTGGAGGTGATTAAACGCCTGCGCCAGCATGGCTTTAGCGGCGGCATATTAGTGCTCACCGGCTATAACGACAGCCACTTTGTGGACCGCGCCCGCCGGGCGGGCGCCAACGGATTTATCAGCAAAAATAACCATCTCGATCAGCTGGTGGACGCCATCAAAGCGATTCTCAGCGGCTATGAGTTCTTCCCTCAGCGGCCGCAGACGGGGAATACCTCAGCCAGCGTGCAGTCTGAAAGCGAACTGCTGGGCACGCTGTCTAACCGCGAGCTTGAGGTACTGGGGCTTATCTCCCGCGGCGAGATGCTGATTGATATCGCCGCGCAGCTGCACGTCAGCAATAAATCCATCAGCACCTATAAACGCCGCATCATGGCCAAGCTCGGATTCAGCAAAACGCTGGAGATGATCGAGTTTGCCAAACGCAACAACCTCGCCTGAGCCAGGCTCACTGATAGGTCATCGTGAAGGTGGCGTTAGCGTCGGCTCTGCCGGGCGTGACGTTTGCCTGAGTCTGGTAATAACGCGCCGCAAGGGGAAGCGAATAAGCGCCGTCGGCGTTGGTGGTGGCGATGCTCAGCATGGTGCCCAGCTCAAGCGGCGCGTTGTTATACAGCACCTGAATTCCTACGCCGGTTGCCGTCTGCCCTGCCTGGGCTGCGTCCAGATTAAGAATGCCCCTGCTGCTGTCAAGCGCCCCCCCGCTGCCCGGCGCCAGCGTCAGCCTGATCTTCGTGTCGGCGTCACAGTTCAGCTTAATGGCAAAATCCGCATCGCCGCTGGTGCTGCCGGGGCCGGTGAAATCGGTATTTTTCGCCTTGCCCATCCGCACCGTTATTGCGCTATTCAGTACCGAGCAGGCGACGGTTTGCACGCTGCCGCTGCCGATGGTGTAGTCCATGACGTTGGTATCGCCCACCACCTGGGCCTGAGTAATTGACCCCATCGTTATCGGGCCGGAGCCGGTCACCGGGGCGATTTTTACCAGCTGTAACCGGTAGTTACCCCAGGTGCCGCCGCACAGGCGCCAGCTGTTGTTAGTCCATGTACAGGCGGTATTAGCCACCTGGCGAGGCAAAGGTCCGGTGCCGTAGCGCCCGGCGGTTGAACCCGCCCCATAGGTCACCACGCGAAACGCCAGCCCCGGCACGCCGGACTGATAGAGCGTCTGCCCACCGTAGTTAACCGGCAGAAATGCGCCGCTCCCCAGCGCCCAACGAGCGACAAAGCTTGGGCTATTACATGCAATAAAGCTGTTGCGGGTAGCCAGTTGAGAGTCGATGATCGCCGCAACCACAGTGCCCACAGGGGCATCTCGCTGCACCACGATATGTCCGAGATCCAGCGTCACCGAATCGTGGGCGTTAAAGCGACTGTCCATAAACGTGCAGCTTGCCTGCGCGCTTTTAGCTGCCCCGAGCAGCAGGGCGCCGCCCCAGATAACTTTGCTGAGTAATGTCGTCATATTCACAACCTGGCCTACTGATATGTCAGGGTAAAAGTGGCGTTGGCATTGGCCATGCCGGGCGTCACCGCTGGCTGAGTCTGATAATAACGGGCCTTGAGGGGGATGGCGTAGGTACCGTCCGCCGCCGTAGTGGCCACCGCGATTCGGCTGTTCAAGGCCAGAGGCGCGTTGTTATACATCACCTGCACGCCAACGCCGCTGGCGGTTTGCCCCGCCCCTGCGTTGTCGATATTGAGAATGCCCTTCGCCGCATCCGCTGCGCCAGAGCTGCCCGGCGCAAGGGTGAGATTAATATTGGTAGAGGCGTCGCAGTTCAGATCAATGGAAAAATCAGCGTCGCCGCTGGTGCTGCCGGGGCTGCCGAAGTCGGTATTTTTTGCTTTACCCATCGTGACGCTGATATTGCTGTTGGTGACCGAGCAGGCGACCGTCTGCACCATGGCGTTGCCGATGGTGTAATCAATTACGTTGGTGTCACCCACCACCAGCGCCTGCGCAATTAGCCCTGAGTTGATCGGCCCCGACCCGGTTGTCGGAGCAATTTTTATCAGATGGAGGACAAGGTTGCCCCAGGTGCCGCCGCACAAACGCCACCAGCCTGTGCCGGTATTACAGGCCACATTTGAAATCTGACGCGGAAGCGGGCCGGTGCCGTAGCGCCCGCCGGTCGTCCCTGCGCCGGATGTCACGATGCGGATTGCCAGGCCCGGCACGCCTGACTGGTACAACGTTTGCCCCCCGTAGATAACAGGTGCAAATCCAGGCCCTACGGCCCATTGCGTTGTAAAGCCTCCGGCGTTGCACTGCATGAAGTTGTTCCTTCCACCGAGCGCGCTATCGCTGGTTCTGGCCACGATGGTCCCCACCGGCGTGTCCCGCTGTACAACTATCGTGCCCCAGTCCAACGCCACCGAATCGTTAGGCCCAAATCGGCCATCCATAAACGAACAGGTGGCCAGCGCGCCTTTTGAAACCCCCAGCAGCAGGGCACAGGCCATCACGCGCGGGCGAAATACTTTTTTCATTACGTTGTTCATCGTCATCTCTTTTTCCGAAGCCGCGCTTAGCGACACTGTGCGTCAAGGGAGGAAATAGCGGCCGACGCCTCGTCATGGTTCAGGCTGTAACTCACCCGGCACTGGCGATCCGCGCCTTTGCCCCACTGCACCAGCAGCGTGCCTTTAGGCTGTAAACCGGCGAGATAAACCTGGCCGCCGTCCCCGACGATACCGCTGCCGCCGCTGCGGTCGGCTTCATTGGCAACCGTGGCGCCAAACGGTACGGCTTTGCCGTTCGGGCGAATCAGGGTCATCAGTACCCGCAGCCCGACCTGGGCACGGTAATCGGCGCGCACTACGGCCCCGCGCGTGGGCACCACGGTGCGGCTGGTTTGCTCGAGGTCGACGTTTTCTTTCAGGCTTTCGGTGCTCAGCGTGACGTCGTTGTGGCGGTACGGCATTAAGTTCGGCACCAGCGCGTAGCCGCGATAGTCGGTTTTAACCCCGGGCTGGTTATTCACCGCCACGCCGGAAGCGCCCGGCACTTTCACCAGGCCGAACGTCTCGCCAGGCTGCTGCCCGGCTGTGATGCCGTCCGCGTGGGCCACAATCGCCCCCTGCACGCCATAGTTCAGGTTGCGCTGCCCGCTGGCGTAGCTGTAGCCCCCGTTCACTTCGCCGTAGGTGCCGCGATAGTTGAGGCTGGTGTAGCCGGAGTTTTCACGCTCACGCGAGGCGTACCCCTGGGTCACGTTCCAGTTAAGGTTTTTGCCTTCCAGCGCGGTGCCGTTCAGGCCAACGGTATTCACCGTGCCGCGCGACTGGCTGCTGCTGACGCCGTAGCTGGCGTAACTGTTGCTCAGCCAGCGGCCCAGCGGCAGGCTGATGTTCAACGACACGACCTGGTCGCGCTCATAGGTTTTGCCGTACTCCGTCGCCGCCCCCGCCTGAGACGTGTTGCGGTTCAGGGCATAGTTCAGGCTATAGCTGATGCCGTTCCAGCTGTTGTTGTAGCCCACGTTCCACGACGACGTTTTCCGGGCGCCGTTCCAGTAGTCTTCGCTGATAGCCCCGACGGACAAATAGCCGCGATCGCCGCCGAGATCCTGGCTCAGCGTCAGCTCCGCGCGGTTGCGCTTCCTGTCGTTTCTCAGGGCATAGGCATTATCACGGTAGGTTTCCAGCACGTCCGACAGCGAGGTAAAGCCTTCGGTTGAGTAGCGATAGCCGGCGATGGCGACGTGCGTGCCCGTCTCGGCGAGGCTTTTGCTGTAGCGCACCCGCCACGACTGCCCCTGGCTGGCCTCTTGCTCCTTCGGCTGGCCCCAGGACTGGGTCAGGTCGGCGGAAATGGCGCCAAGGGTGCCGAGGTTCTGCCCGACGCCCGCGGCGAACGCGCGATAATGCTCCGCCAGTTGAGCGCCGCCGTAAACCGTCATGCCTTTTCCAACGCCGTAAATGGCGGTGCCCTGGCCGAACGGGGTCTTTTCAACGCGGCTGTCGTAGGCGCGGTATTCGCCACCGGTCAGGCTGAAGCGCAGCCTCCCTTCTCGCTGTAACACCGGCAGGGATGCAAATGGCACCACCATGCTCTGCTCGCTGCCGTCGGCTTCTTTTACCGTTACGTACAGGTCGCCGCTGCCGCCGGTCGGGAACATGTCGGTGATTTCGAACGGGCCTGCGGGCACCGTGGTTTGGTAAATCACGTAGCCATTTTGGCGAACGATCACCTGAGCGCTGTTGCTGCGGGCAATGCCGCGCACCACCGGGGCATAACCGCGCTGGCTTTCCGGCAGCATTTCGTCGTCGGAGGCCAGCTGCGCGCCACGGAACGGCACGCTGTCGAACACGTCAGACGGAGCAAGGCTTTCACCCAGGGTAAGCTGGCTTTTGAGCGGCGCAATACTGCGCTGGGCATAGCTGTAAACGGTGCTCCATTTATCCCCTTCGCCGCTGCTGCGCGACCATGTGGAATAGTTCCGCAGCCGCCACGGGCCGAGGTTAACGCCTGGACGTAAGTTTAAATACTGGCTGCTGCCTGCCCCACCGCGCTGACCTTCCAAATCGCTCATGCCGTTAAAGCTGTAGTTCAGCAGCGCGGCGTTGATGCCCTCATCCCACTGTGAAGGTGGCACATAGCCGCGAATGCGCGGGCTAACCGCGGCCTGAGGAATAGAGAGATCCAGACGCTGGGCGCTGAAAACAAACTCAGCGCTCCCTTCGGGGATCGCGGCCAGGGAAGCGCAGTTCTCGCCCGGGATTTGCAGCTCGGGATATAAATCCACGCGCACGCCGTACTGCGCCAGCTCGGCCACGGTCAGGCACGGCTGCAGCCCTTTATCCTCGGTCTGGAAAAACGTCACCGCCCTGCTGTCCACCTGCTCGCCGTTGAGGTAGATGTCCACCGGGTAGCTACCCGGAAGCTGGCCGCCGTTTTCGAACGCAGAGAGATCGGGCGCCGTGCCGCCTTCCCCGGTGTGCTGGAGGAGTGCCGGATTAAAATAATCCTTTGCCTCAACCGACAGCGAAGCCAGAAGCAGTGCGATAGTGGTGGCCAGACAGGTTGGCCGCGTTTTTCCGGAGCAAGCAAAAAAGGGCATAATTTTATTCCAGCGAATTCGATTCTTTAGAGAGAGGCTTTGTGCGCTGCGCCAACGGCGCCGTAATCGCTGATGACCTTCCATTCGACCTGACCGCTGCGGGCGTCTGCCGGCAGTTCAATCCGGGCCGAGGAGCGAGGTGCCACGTAGGTGGCCTTATCAAGCTGGCGGCCGCCGAGACTGACCGACTGGAAATTGATGTAATAAGGCGTTGGGTTGCTGACCGACAAAGTCTGGCCCTGGCGCACCCATTTGAGTTGGCTACTGGCGTTTTCCGGCGTCTCGCCCTTCAGCGTCCCCGGGCGATAAATCAGCTTGATGCGGGTATTGATCGCCAGCTGTAAGGTGTTGTCCTGCCCCGCAGCCTCTGTCGCGGGAATCGATTTAATATTCAGCCAGAACAGCGTTTCGCGATCCGTCGGCAAACCGGCCCCGGTCTGCATAATGCGCAGGGTGTTCTTTTGTTTAGCGTCGAGGCGGAACAGCGGCGGCGTGACGATAAAGCTGCGTTTATCGCTGTTACCCGCTTCGTTCTCCACCCACGACTGAATCAGGTATGGCGAGGCATCGGGATTCTCGAGGCCGATTGCCGCTTCTTTTTTCTCACCGTCGTAAATAACTCGCGTGCCGCCCACGACAACGCCAGCGTGAGCAATACCGCTTCCTGCGAGTAAACCTGCTAACAGCAGAGAAGAGAGTTTTGTCTTCACAATAGAGACTCCAGAGAGAGGGGAAAAAAGCCGACCCGCAGGCCGGCTGGGGGGATTGCGTCAGGCAATCAGTTGTAAACCACGCTGAAGGTGGCGGTGGCGTTTGCCGGCCCCGCGGTCACGGTTGCCGCTTTTGCCACATAGGCCGCGTTAAATTTCAGCGTGTTGGTGCCGGCCTGGCTCAGAGTGATGCTCTGAGAAGGCGTGAACAGCGGCAGCACGGAGTTGTCCGCGTTACGGATCTGAATACCTACGCCGGTCGCCACACCCGGAGCCTGAGTCAGTTCCAGCGCAGAGTTATCGCCCTGGTATGCGGTACCGTCGAATTTCACGGTAGCGCTGGTCACGGTTGCCGGGCAGCTGGTCAGGTCAATCTGGAAGGCCGTGGCGCCTGCGGTGTCGCCCTGTGCAGCGAACGCGTTATCGCTTACCTGCCCCAGGGTAACGGTCTGGCTGGCGCTGGCAGGAGAAACGGTGCAGGCCGCATCGATGATTTCGCCGTTAAATTGAATGGTGCCGTCGGCTGCGTTAGCCGTTGAAACTGCCGCCCCGCTGATAACGGAAAGTAATGCCAGAGCGTGTAATTGCTTTTTCATAAAACGTAATTCCTGTGAATAAATGAAGTTCAACGCCGGACACCGTATTAACCTTCCTGCATAACCGCATGGGTTTATGAAAGATGCGCATTCAAAACTTTTCGATAAAGAAAAGGCAGTGAGTTATCGGTCATTCCTGTATTAAGTTAGCAAGACGGGTCACGTCATGAATATTTATAATATGTCGCATTAATACGCGATAAATTAATCAGCACTCACTTTAAGTGAACCAACGCATATCCTTCGCAGCCTCTGGTGAATATACACTCCGATATATCCCCGTCTTGTGAAACTCACTATACGCTGGCTAAAGAAATAAACATTCAGAATGGCGTCAGACCGCTGTCGTCATAGTCATCAATTCCTGTCATCCCAGGACTACAAAATCACGCCAGAGCCCCTCAGCCAGCGCCAGCAAAGGCCATAGCAATCCACAATAAAACCGAGGCAGTCCGCCGCGCATTATTTTTGTATTGATATAAACGCCTGTTTTATGCCAGCCTTTATAGAGAAAACAAAACCGAGAGAAAATAATGGCGACCCTGTTGATAATAGACGACCATCCGATGGCGCGGCTGGCTATTCGTATGCTGCTTGAAAAAGATGGTCATCGCGTTCTGGCCGAATCCGGCGACGGCTCCGAAGCTTTTAAATTAATCCAAAAACTCACCCCGGAAATTGTGGTGGTGGATTTGGATATCCCCGGCCTGAGCGGCGTAGAATTAATAGAGAAATTAAGAAGCCATGATTTCGCTGGTCGTTTATTAGTGTTGACCGGACGCGACGACGAGCATTATTTAAGTCGCTGCATGAACAGCGGCGCGGACGGCTTTGTTGGCAAGGGGAATAACCTGGATGAATTACAGGATGCGGTGCGTGCGGTCGAGCGTGGCTATGGCTACTTTCCGCTGCGCCGCCAGACCAGCACCAAAAACGCCAGACCCGCCGGCGAGGTAGAGGCCGTCAAGCGGCTGTCCAACCGCGAGCTGCAGGTGCTGCGCTACCTGAGTCGCGGCGTCAAGGTCATGGATATCTCCGACAAAATGCACATCAGCAGCAAGACGGTCAGCACCTATAAAACCCGCCTCATGACCAAACTGCAGGTCAGCAACACCATGGAGTTGATTGACTTTGCCCGCCGTCATAGCCTGGACTAAACCGATGTACAACCTGTTTATGCTGCTTGTGGGCCTGATTATCTTTTCCCCGGCATATGCTGAACGCGCCACAGAACCCGAGCGGCTGCACATTCTGAGCCGGGAAAGCTATCAGCCTAAGGCCTTCATTCTCGAGGACAAGGACTGGCGCTGGTTAGGCAATAAGCGCGAGCTGCATGTTGCCGTCTGGCAGCCTGAAATTCCCCCGCTTTATCTCTATACCGGCAACAGCCGCTACGAGGGGATGATTGCCGACTACATCCATCTGATAGCGCAGTATCTGGGGCTACGCGTCAGCGTCCAGATGTATGCCGACCGGGACGCCGCGCTGGGTGCGCTGGCTCAGCACAAAGTGGATATGGTCGCCGATCCCTCAGGCAAAGTGCTGCCGCAGCACGCCAGGCTCGCGCCCTCCAGCAATTTTATTAGCGACCATCCGGTGCTGGTACACAAGAAGAATAATAACGGAGCGCCTTTTCGCTACCAGCCCGGCATGCGGCTGGCCATTGCCCGCTGGTACGTGGACGACAGCTGGATAGAGCAAAATTTTCCCGGCGTGACCATCCGCCATTTTGCTACCGACGAGCAGGCCATGGCCTCGGTTGCCTTTGATGAAAATGACTTTTACATCGGCAACCTGGTGACCACGTCTTACCTGCTGGAGCGCAATTACTCGCATTTTCTCGCATTTCAGCGGGTCTACCCTGAGCGGGAAACCGGCAGCCATTTTGTACTGCGCAGCGAAGATTTACCGCTGATGCGGGCGGTAAATCGCGCGCTCGACGCCATCCCGCGCATTCAGCATCAGGTTATTCTCCAGCAGTGGAGCGAGCGGGCTAACCTCTGGCGCGTTAGCAAACAGGTTGAGTTCTCCGGGGCTGAGAAAAAATGGCTGGCACGGCATCCCACGGTGAAAGTGTCGGTCAACGCTTTTTATGCGCCCTTCACCATGATCGATGCCAACGGCAATTTTTATGGCGTCACCGACGATATATTGCGGCTGATTCGGCTGCGCACCGGTCTGCATTTCGAACCGGCCCCGGCGGACTCCGTCAGCGCGATGGAGCAGCAAATTGCCGACAAAAAAGCCATGTTCATCGGCGCGGTCAGCCATAGCGAGGAGCGGAACCAGAACCTGTTATTTTCACGGGCTTACTTCACCTCGCCCTTTGTGATGGTTCAGGCAAAAGACAAGAACTATGCCACCCCCCTCCCCACCGGCACCCGCGTCGCCATCGTCAGTAAAAACAGCCTGATCCCGGAGCTGCGGCAGGTTAATCCCGGCGCGCGTATTATTGAAACCGCCAATGCCAGCATCGCCATGCAAATGGTCAACGACGGCAAAGCCGATATCGCCATTCATTCCCTGTTTGGCGCCAGCTATATGATTGACCGTTATTTTCGCGATCGCCTGAAGATTGGCGGCCGCGTGGGCGGCCAGACCGCCGGGATCTCATTTGCCGTCTCCCGCGATCAGCCTGAACTGCTCAGCATTCTGAATAAATCGCTGGAGAACATCTCCCCGGCGGATATCAACAGCATTATCAATAAGTGGCAAACCCGGCCCGACGTGCGGCTGGATACCTGGGAGCTGTATAAAACCCAGTTTTGGCTGGTATTTAGCGTGGCCGGAATTTTGATCTTCACGTCGTTGATTTGGGTCTATTACCTGCATAAGGAAGTCAGAGCCCGCCTGCTGGCGCAGCAAAAACTCCAGGCGCAGCTGGAATACAATGAAACCCTGACTCACGCGCTGTCGGAGGAGCGCGAACGTGCCGAACAGGCCAACCGGGCTAAAAGCACTTTTCTGGCCACGATGAGTCATGAAATCCGTACGCCGGTAAGCGCCATTATTGGCCTGCTGGAGCTGTCCGTAAAAGCCAATGACAGCTTGCCGGAAGAAGAAGATCCGATTCGCGTCGCCTGGGAGTCTGCCCGCACCCTGATGGGGCTTATCGGCGACATTCTGGATATGGCAAGGATTGAGTCCGGCCGCCTGGAGCTTGCGCCTGAGTGGGTAAGAACCACCGATCTGCTGCCGCCCGTAGTCCGCGTATTTGAAGGCCTGGCCCGGCAAAAAAGCCTGCGTTTGCGCTGCATTCTCTCGCCGCCTTTGCCCTATCAGGTCTATATCGACCCGCTGCGTTTTCGCCAGGTGCTCTCTAACCTGGTGAGTAACGCCATCAAGTTCACCGACCGCGGCTGCGTCAACGTGGATATCACCGCGCTGGAGAGCCACCCTGCCGATAGCGTGCTGCTGAGGATAAGCGTCGTGGATACCGGCAAAGGGATCACCGCCGCGGAGCAGGAGGATATTTTCTCCCCATGGGTGCAGGCAAAAAATGGCCGCGGGCAGAGTGGCTCAGGGCTTGGGCTGGCTATTTGCGCCCAGCTTGTCGAGATGATGGGAGGCAATATTATGATGAAAAGTCTGCCGGGCCACGGCACGGAGGTCAGCTTTACCGTACCGGTGGCACAAAGCCAGCACCGCCCGGAACAGGTGACTCAGAAAAACCAGACGCAGGCGGTACCGCATTATCCCCTGAGCATTCTGGCGGTGGATGACCACCCTGCCAACCGGCTGCTACTGCGTAGCCAGCTGGTGCACCTCGGCCACAGGGTTACGGAAGCCCGCGACGGCGAGGAAGCCTGGGCGCTGTGGCACGATAACGCCTTCGATGTGGTAATAACTGACTGCAGCATGCCGGGGATGGACGGCCCGGCGCTGACGCGGCTTATTCGCCAGCATCAGGCGGAGCCAGTGGTTATCCTCGGACTGACGGCCAACGCCTGGCCGGAAGAACGCACCCGCTGCAGGATGGCAGGCATGGACGACTGTCTGTTCAAACCTCTCCAGCTTCCCCAACTGGAAGCTATCCTGAGCGACGTGATGAAGAGCAAGCAGGCCGCCCTGGCGGAGCCTGCCGGCCTTGATAAGCTGGTGAACATCGAGAAACTTAAAACGATGAGTAGCCATGACGGCGGTATGCTCGGTGAGCTGCTCAGGCTAACGCTGCAAAGCAATGAAGAGGATTTACGGCTGGCAGAGGACTTGTTTAGCCTGCAGGACTGGCCGGAACTCGCGTCCTGCGCGCATCGTATTTCCGGGGCAGTACAAATATGCGGGGCGGAACGGGCCGAAAACGCCTGCCGTAACCTGGAGGTGGCCTGCCGTGAAGCCGTAGTCGATGAGGTAGAAATAGAGGATGTGTGGCTGAAGTGTTCCAGCGCCGTGGGTGAGTTTAACCAGGCGATATATGCCTGGTTAAACGACGAGGAATTTAGTCGATAGCTTTCTCTAAATCGAGCAGTTCTTCCAGCGTCAGCATATTGCCCTGCGCAACCGCCAGAGCGTCGTCCAGCCCTTTATTGTAGAGGGCTGGCGCCACTCTTTTTACCAGCTCATCGAGGAAAAATTCAGCCTCAAATTGGCCTATCTGCAGGTCGTGTTTGTCATCCAGCCAGTCGGTGATGAAGTCGCTCAGTTTACGGTAGTCCTCGGCGGGTAATTCAATCTTTTTCATTAAGCCTCCACGTCCGGGACCACCAGCGACTCGCCGATAGCGTAGAACTGGCCGCCGGCAATGTAGTGCAGGCTGCGATATTCCGGCGGTGAGGTTTCAAAGGACCAGTGGCCGTTCTGGAATACCCGGTCGTCTGCCCAGGCACCGATAATCTCGCCGATAAACAAATCGTGCGCCTGGTGGTTATGCGGCTCAGGAATAAGTTTGCAGACCATCCAGGCGGTGCAGCCCGCCACAAGTGGAACGCTGTGCCCCGGGGCGCGGAACAGCTCCACGCCGGATTGCTCGAGTTTGTCGGGCATATCTTTCAGGCTGTGGGTGCCGAGAAAATGGGTCATTTTGAGCTGGGCGGCACAGGGCACCTGAATCACAAAGGTGCCGCTGTCTTCGATAAGCGTGCGGGTGGCGGTCATTTTATCCAGCACCACCATCAGTTTTGACGGGGTAAAGTCCAGCGCACAGGCCCAGGCGGCGGTCATCACGTCGTCCACGCCATTATGGTGGGCGGACACCAGCACGGTTGGGCCGTGATTGATCAGGCGGTAAGATTTTTCTAACGGCACTTCAATGATATGTGGGCTCATACTTCACATCCGGTTTTCATCAGGTTGCCGTCAGTTTGCCTGAACAATTAGCGCATTACTTTTCCTTTTTGTGGCGTAGCTGATGAGGCAGGCAAATCAGCACCAGGCCGACGAAAATCGCCGCCACGCCGAGAAGTTTGCCCGGGCTGAACTCTTCGTTAAGCCACGGCAGATTAATAGCAGCGAACCACACCAGCACATAGCTCAGGCTTAGCAGCGGGTAAGCTTTGCTGAGAGGAATGCGTTTCAGCGCCATGTACCAGCAGCCCATGGAAAATGCGTAAGCCGCCAGACCACCAATCAGCGCCAGCAGCCCGTAGCCGCCGAACAGCACCGCCTTGATAAATTCAAGACTCGGTGCGGCGGGAGGAAACTGAATCATCGCCCATTTCATGCTGAGCTGCGCCCCGCTCACCAGCAGCACGCTCATTAACGCCCAGATATAGCCCATCAGGCGTGCCCTCCCAGCGCGATAATGCCCAGAATGATCAGCAGCACGCCCAGCCAGTGGTGCGCTGAAATCTTCTCTTTCCAGATCCAGCGGGCGGCAAGGGTGATAAAGATAAAGTTCAGGCTAAGCATGGGGTAGGCAATGCTCACCTCGACGTGCTGGAGCACCAGCAGCCAGACGAGCATCCCCAGCCCCAACAGCATAATACTCAGCCCAAGCCACAGCATCAGGTGGCGGCGCCCCGCCCCCTGAGCCGCCTGCTTCTGGCACAGCTGCCCGCCGCAGCTGAGCAAGCTGGCCAGAACGATCAACGCAATGTTCATGGCTGCGCGTCGTACTCAAACAGAACAAAACGCCCGCTGTTGGCCCGGTGATCCGGCTCCGGCAGCTTCAGGTCATTGAGATCGCTGTTATTAGACACCAGCAGCATCAGCGACACCTTGCCCTGCTTGCGGTGTTCCGCCAGCCAGGACTCGAATTCATCGCCGTTAACATAGCGATTAGACACATCCGGATAGTCAAGGCCGTAGCGCAGTTCGCCCGCCTGATTATAAAGATTGATATCGCTACGCTTCATCTCCCACGCAACCCCGGCGGCAATGCCCACGTTGTTGGTGAAGATATAGCGGCTGTCTTCGAGCTGAGGACGCATTTCATGGATAAACGCCTGCGGCTGCTTGGAATTTTCCACTTTAGATGGAATGACCACGCCCACCAGCAGCGCCAGACCCAGCGGGCACAGCGCCGCCCAGTACCAGCGTTTCTCGGTCTGACTCAGCGTCAGAAGACCGAACAGCCCCCAGACGGCAAACGCCAGGCATGCCAGCACCACTTTCAGCGTTTCATTGGCGGCATACACCGGGTGTCTTGCCAGCCCCCACGGTGCGAGGAAGAAGGCGACGACAATCACACAGACCGCCCCGAACAGCAGGTTAATCCAGCCGTTTGCACGTAAAACAGCGGAGCCACTTTTCGCCAGTTCAACTGCGTGGCGCGCCATCAGGATCGCCAGCGGCGCAAAGCACGGCAGAATGTAGGTCGGCAGCTTGCCTTTCGCGATGCTGAAGAACAGCAACGGCATCACAACCCAGCCCAGCAGGTAAAATGCACCGCCCTGCTCGCCCCGATTTTTCCAGCCGCTTTTCAGCGCCCCCGGCAGCAGCGCCAGCCACGGCAGAGACCCCGCGATCAGGAACGGAATGTAGTACCAGAATGGGGCTTTATGCTGCGCGTCTTTCTCCGCGAAGCGCTGAATATGCTCCACCCAGAAGAAGTAATGCCAGAAGTCAGGTTCGGCTTTGGCGATAGCAATCGCCCACGGCAGCGTGATCAGCACGGCGCTCAACACGGCCAGTGGCCCAAACAGCAGCACTTCTTTCCAGCGTTTCTGTGCAATCACCCACGGCAGTACGCCAATCACCGGCACCGCAAGCGCCAGGAACCCTTTGGTCATGACGCCCATACCGCAGGCCAGCCCCAGCAGCACGTAACCGCCGATTTTACCGCCGGTGGTTTGCGCCGTACTGGCAAGCCAGAAACTGCACATCGCCGCCGTCAGCCACAGGGTGATCATCGGGTCGAGCACGGAATAAGTGCCAATCCCGTAGACCAGCAGGCAGGTGAGGAAGATAACCCCGGCCAACACCGCGATCGTTTTATCGCGCCACAGGCGGAACGCCAGCCAGTAAGTCAGCAGCGCGCTCAGGGTCACCGAAAACACGGAGCCAAAACGCACGGCAAAATTGTTATGACCAAAGATGAACTGGCTAATGTTGTTGATCCAGTAACCCGCCACTGGCTTTTCGAAATAGCGCAGATCGAGGAAATGAGGAACGATCCAGTTACCTGACAGCAGCATTTCGCGGCTGATTTCCGCATAGCGCGTTTCATCCGGCTGCCACAGGTGACGAAACTCCAGCGGTACAAGGTAAAGTAAGGCAAAACAGACCAGAAGGGTCATTCCATATTTTGCTGATTTCATCGGTTCACGACTCTATAAGTTGTTGGCAACCCAGCCAGCCTTCGCGGCCTGGAATTGTCCCGCGCACAATTTTGCCTCTCGGCAGCGTGGATAAATCGTCCGGCAGAAGCTCGCTGAGCGGGCAGAACTGAACCCCCTCGGCCGCGGCCATCGCCAGCAATTCACTAAAGGAATCTCGCATCACCATCCCTTCCACTTCGGCATGGATGGTGTAAACCGGTGTGCCGCTGTCCTGATGAATTTTATCCAGGATAAAGCGGTTAAAGTTCTCTTTACTGACTTCGGTGCCAATCACCTCATCCCACGTCGGTAGCGTCACGGGAATTTGCACCGCGGCTTCGCGGCCGTCAGACAGAACCGGGATAAACGGCGCAGTACCGCGACAGTCGCTGTTGTACTGGAATGGGAAAGCGGCTTTCGCCTTCACCACGCGCTGGTCTGCACGCCAGCCCGCCACCGCCGAGCAGCTAACGGGTTGACCCACAATTTTCTGCAGCGCATCAAGCCCAAGGCGAATCTGGTGCTCCAGTTTGTCCTGTTCCCAGACGCCCGCCCAGGCCTGCCAGGCGTGGTGATCCCAGGCGTGGAGGCCCACCTCATGGTGGTCCGCCGCCGCCGCGATAACCTCTGCGTTGCCTGCGCCAATGACGCGCCCAGGCCACGCGGTACCCGCCAGCAGAATGTCCCAGCCATACAGCGATGCTGCGTTAGAACGCAGCATCTTCCACAGGAATTTAGGCTTGATAAGGCGCCACAAGTGGCGCCCCATGTTGTCTGGCCCAACGCTGAAGAAAAAGGTTGCCTGAGTCGAGTGTAAACTTAGCGTCTCCAGAAGGTTTGGCACCCCTTCACGGGTGCCTCGCCAGGTGTCGACATCAATACGCAGGCCGACTTTTCTCATGAAGCAGGGTCCGTCAGCTCAACGGTTTTCAGGAAGAAGTCCAGCGTTTCGTCGATGGTTTTTTCCATGTGGACTTCAGGCGTCCAGTCCAGCAGGCGCTGCGCGTTGCGGATGCTTGGCTTACGGTGTTCAACGTCCTGATAGCCTTTACCGTAGTACGCGCTGCTTTCCACTTCGCGGAAACCGGCAAACGGCGGGAACTGGCTGCGAAGCGGATGACGTTCGAAGCTTTCCAGCAGCATTTCTGCCAGCTGTTTGATGCTCGCTTCGTTCTCCGGGTTACCGATGTTGATGATCTGGCCGTCGCAGTTATTGTTTTTGTTTTCAATAATGCGGAACAGCGCTTCGATGCCATCACCGATGTCGGTGAAGCAACGCTTCTGCTTACCGCCGTCGATGAGCTTGATCGGAGAACCTTCAACCAGGTTCAGGATAAGCTGGGTAATTGCACGGGAGCTACCGATACGCGCGGCGTTCAGGTTGTCCAGACGCGGCCCCATCCAGTTAAACGGACGGAACAGCGTGAAGCGCAGCCCTTCTTTTTCACCGTAGGCCCAGATAACCCGGTCAAGCAGCTGCTTGGACACGGAGTAGATCCAGCGTTGCTTGTTGATTGGCCCAACGATCAGCGGGGAGTTATCTTCGTCAAACGACTTGTCGGTGCACATGCCGTACACTTCGGACGTGGACGGGAAGATAATGCGTTTTTTGTATTTCACGCAGTCGCGGATAATCTTCAGGTTCTCTTCGAAGTCGAGTTCGAATACGCGCAGTGGGTTACGGGTGTATTCGATTGGCGTCGCGATAGCCACCAGCGGCAGAACAACGTCACATTTCTTAATGTGGTACTCGATCCATTCGGAGTGGATGCTGATGTCGCCTTCCACAAAGTGGAAACGCTCGTTACCGATGAAGCGAGAAATAGCGTCAGAACCGATGTCCAGACCGAAAATTTCGAAGTTGTCATCGCGCAGCAGACGTTCGGTCAGGTGGTTACCGATGAAGCCGTTCACGCCCAGGATAAGCACGCGGGTACGACGCTTGATAGCGGACACCGGCTTGCTGCTCAAAATGGCACCGCTGACCAGGCCCAACGACTGCGCGAGCTGGGAGCCCTGCATGTACACGCCGTTTTCAGCCTGGCCGGTAACCACTTCCAGAGCACCGGTTCCACAGGCAATCACCAGCGGATTAACGGAGATAACTGTCCCGGCTTTTGCACCGTTGTTGCTTTCCAGCACGCGGCTTTTCCAGATAATGAATTTGCCGCCGCCGACGTAGCTGAACGCGCCTGGCCATGGTTCAGTTACCGCACGTACCAGATTGTTCGCTTCTGCAGCAGAGCCTTCCCAGCTGATCGCGCCATCCTTTGGTGAACGGCCGCCGAAATAGGTGGCTTTTGCTTCGTCCTGTGCGGTCTGCGGGAAGTGACCGGTTTTGATCACCGGCAGGCTTTTCGCCAGCAGGGATTTTGCGGTTTCGCACAGTTTGTGGTGCAGGGTCAGGGCGGTATCTTCTGCCGCAATTGCCACGCGTTCCTGAGCAACAATGTCGCCCGCATCCGCACGTTTCACCATGCGGTGCAGAGTCACGCCGGTTTCCGTTTCACCTTTTACCAGCACCCAGTTCAACGGTGCACGACCGCGGAATTTAGGCAGCAGAGAACCGTGGAGGTTAAACGCGCCTACGGAAGCGCAGTCCAGGATCTCTTCGCTCAGCAGGTTGCGGTAGTAGAAGGAGAAAATGACTTCAGGCTGCGCGTCTTTAATGCGGTCAACCCACAGCGGGTGGTTCACATCTTCAGGAGCAAAAACTGGAATGCCGAATTCTGCCGCCGTGCGGGCCACAGAGCCAAAGAAGTTATTCTCAGCGGCGTTATCCGGGTGAGTATAAATTGCTGCAATGTCATAGCCTGCTTCAACCAGGGCACGAACACCCACACAGCCCATATCGTGATAGGCGAAAACAACTGCTTTCATTATTGATTTTCCTCTGAAGATAAAGCGGTTTCACTGCTAACTACGCGTTGAATAAAGTAACGAGGGCGAGCACGCACGTCGTTGTAGATACGGCCAATGTACTCACCCAGCAGCCCCATACCGATAAACTGGGCGCCAATGAAGGTGAACAGCACGGCGAAGAGCATAAACACACCGTCCGCCGCCCACTGCGGGCCAAGGGCAAGACGTAACACCACCAGCAGCACCGCCAGCGCAAAGCCGGAAAGTGCGATAATGCTGCCTACGACGCTGAGCAAACGCAGCGGCGTGGTGGTCAGGCAAGTGATCAGGTCATACATCAGGTTGATCAGGCGCATGAAGCTGTACTTCGAGTCGCCGAACTGGCGCTCATCGTGGTGCACCGGGATCTCGATGGCGCGACGCGCAAAGGTGTTTGCCAGAATCGGGATAAAGGTGCTGCGTTCATGGCAGTGCAGCATCGCGTCAATGATATGGCGGCGGTAAGCGCGCAGCATGCAGCCGTAGTCGCCCATTGCTTTGCCGGTGGTGCGCTGGATCAGGTGGTTAATCATTTTTGACGCGCGCTTGCGGAACCAGCTGTCCTGACGGTTCTGACGCACGGTACCCACCACGTCATATCCTTCATCGGCCTTCTCAACCAGGCGCGGGATCTCTTCCGGTGGGTTTTGCAGGTCAGCATCCAGGGTGACGATAAGATCGCCAGTGACGTGGCTAAAGCCCGCCATAATCGCCGAGTGCTGGCCGTAGTTGCGGTTCAGCAGTACCGCAACAATGTGGCTGTCAGGGGCTTCTGCCGCGCGGGTCAGCATGGCGGCAGAGTCGTCGCTGCTGCCATCATCGATAAGGAGAATTTCGTAATCGCGGTTCAGCTTTTGACAAGCTTCCGTGGTACGACGGAGCAGCTCAGGCAGGCTGTCCTGTTCGTTGTACACCGGGATCACAACGGATACTTTTTGGATGGTTTCCGGGGTCGTCATCTTAGAGTCCTGCTATTTCACGTAAGGCGGTAATGACGCGGGAAGTGTCATCGTCAGTCATGGTTGGGAACAGAGGAATGGAGCAAATACGCTCGCTGTTCCAGTCGCTGTTCGGCAGTTGAAGCTGCGGATAGCGTTCGCGGTAATATTTTTGGGTGTGCGCCGCGCGGAAATGCAGGCCAGTGCCGATGCCGCGTTCTTTCAGCGCTTCCATCAGGCCGCTGCGGGAGATGCCACAGGTGGCTTCATCCACGCGGATGATAAACAGGTGCCAGGCGTGGCGGTGCTGCCAGGTCGGGGCGGCAAGCGGCAGGAATGGGGTATCGGCCAGCTCTTTGAGGTAGCGTTCGGCAATTTCCTGGCGACGGACGTTGATTTGCTCCAGTTTGCCCAGCTGCACCAGCGCGATAGCCGCGTTGATGTCCGCAAGATTGTATTTGAAGCCCGGAGAAATCACCTCGGCCTGCGGTGCACGACCGTGCGTCTGGCGGTCAAATGCGTCCACGCCCAGACCGTGGAACTTCAGGCTACGAATGCGGTTGGCAAACTGGTCGTCATCGGTCACGATCAGCCCGCCTTCGGCGCAGGTCATGTTCTTGATGGCGTGGAAAGAGAAAATAGCCGTGCCCTGAGAGCCAACGTGCTTGCCTTTGTATTCGGTGCCGGCCGCATGGGCAGCATCTTCAATCACCGGAATGCCGTGACGCTCGCCGATGGCGCGAATAGCGTCGATGTCGGCAGGCGCGCCCGCATAGTGCACGGGAATGATGGCTTTAGTACGCGGGGTAATGGCCGCCTCAATGGCTTCAGGCGTGACCATCAGCGTATCGCGATCGACGTCAATCATCACCGGTTCGGCGCCCAGCAGCACAATCATGTTGAGCGTGGAAACCCATGTCAGTGAAGGTGTGATCACCTCGTCACCCGCCTGCAGTCCAAGCGCCATCAGGGTAACGTGCATCCCACCGGTTGCGGAACTTACAGCAATGGCATGTTTATTGCCGGTTAAGTCGCAAAATGCCTTCTCAAGCGCCTGGTTTTTCGGCCCGGTCGTGATCCAGCCGGATTGCATGACTTCCGTTACCGCTGCAATTTCTTCCGCACCTAAAGCTGGACGTGAAAAAGGCAGAAAATCACTCATTACGTGGATTCCTTATTAAATCGCTAAACGCCAAAAGCTGACGGGATAATGAATCAGACTAATTAAATAAAAGTACAACATTCAAGAAGTACGGCCTGTTTAGCTAAACAACTAATCAATGAAAAGAATTTAACAAAGAAATCTTAGAACAGTATTAAGAAAGTGAGATATAACGAAAAATCGTGAAGTTAAGCATTGCTTGCTGAAAAAGTGTCTGAGAAAGACAAAATTTGTCACCTGAATGTCACGCTTAATCTGTTTTGGTTTAATAGCGGAATAATTCCGTGTGTGACAAATAATAATTAATCCCTTACGAGTGATTAAAAAAAAACCGCCTGAAATAGACGGTTTTAAATAATAAGCAGGGAAATTAACGCTTCGCTTTGCCCGGTAGCGTTTTCATCAAATCATCCGGGCTGATGGACGCCACCACGCTTCCCGGCAGCGGCATCTTCAGGATGTGGTTTTTCATCTTGCCGATGACGTGCATTTCGCATGGCCGGCAGTCAAATTTCAGCGTCAGCACTTCGTCGCCGTGCACCAGCTGCATCGGGGTCGCCTTCCAGCTCTTAATATTCCCCTTCGCCTGTTTCGGGCAGAGGTTAAACGCGAAACGCAGACAGTGTTTGGTGATCATCACCGGCACTTCGCCCTTCTCTTCGTGCGCTTCATAGGCGGCATCAATCAGCTGCACGCCGTAGCGGTGATAAAACTCACGCGCCTTGTGGTTATAAACGTTCGCCAGGAAGCTTAAATGGCTGTCCGGGTAGACCGGCGGCGGCACGCTGACCGCTTTACGGGTTCCGCGCTGGTAGTTTTGCAGGCGCGCTTCTGTCAGGGCGTCAATGGCATCGCGGCGCAGCTGGTTAAGCTGAGCATTTGGCACAAACAAGGCCTCTTCCAGCAGAATGTTCACCTTCCGGGCGGAGTACATGGTCTGCCCCAGTTTGGTCAGACCGTCACGCAGGCTGTCGAAAGCTTTCTGCGGATTATTGGCGACATCAAACTGGCCGACGAGCGTTTTACTGACGCTGACGCCCTCTTCGCTGGTTGCTTTCATCACTAACTGTTGCTGACTGCCGGTCAGTTCGATATCCACCCCCACGCGGCGCTCGCTGGAGGTTTTCAGCAGCGCCTGCTGCCAGTTATGGTCCAGGTTCCGGTTCAGCGGGTGGTTAGGGCGCACCTTTTTCAGCGTTTCCGGCATTTCATTTGGCCAGATGCGGTACTGATTTTTCCCGGTTTTCTCCACCGTATTGGCGCGGAAGCCGACAATTTCACGCTTGATCAGCACGTTCAGGCCATCGCCGTTGGTCAGGGCGTCGGTGGTGGTGACGTCGAGGTGATCTTTGCTCACTTTCAGCACTTCACCTACCGGCAGGCCAACGAATTTCGGCGAGTCAAACGCGCCGATGTCGATTTTGCGCTCGTTAACGAAGTAGTCGGTGCTGCCGCGGTGGAAAGTTTTATCCGGGGATGGAATAAAGTAGTGCGATGTCACCCCGGAAGAGGCGCGGGTCAGATCGCTGCGCCCTTCCATCAGCTCGTCCAGCAGCTGGCGGTAGTACGCGGTGATATTTTTCACGTAGCTCATGTCTTTGTAACGCCCTTCAATTTTGAAGGAGCGCACGCCCGCCTCTACCAGAGCCGCCAGGTTAGCGCTTTGGTCGTTGTCTTTCATCGACAGCAGGTGTTTTTCATAGGCCACAACGCGACCCTGGTCGTCTTTCAGGGTGTACGGCAGGCGGCAAGCCTGAGAGCAGTCGCCGCGGTTAGCGCTGCGCCCGGTCTGGGCATGGGAAATATTACACTGCCCGGAATACGCCACGCACAGCGCGCCGTGAATAAAGAACTCAATCGTCGCGTCAACATTCTGATGAATAGCGGCAATTTGCTGCAGGTTTAGCTCGCGCGCCAGCACGATTTGCGAGAATCCCGCATCGGACAGAAACTTCGCTTTTTCCACGCTGCGAATATCGCACTGGGTACTGGCGTGCAGCTCAATTGGCGGCAGATCCATTTCCAGCACGCCCATATCCTGCACGATCAGCGCATCAACCCCGGCTTCGTACAGGTCGACGATCATCGAGCGCGCAGGCTCCAGCTCATCGTCGTGCAAAATGGTATTGAGCGTAACGAAAATCTTCGCCCCGTAGCGGTGGGCAAACGGCACCAGTTCAGCCAGGTCTTGCAGGCTGTTACCGGCGTTATGGCGAGCGCCAAAGCCAGGCCCGCCGATGTAAACCGCATCCGCGCCATGGAGAATGGCTTCGCGGGCGATGGCGGTATCACGGGCAGGACTGAGTAATTCAAGTTGATTTGCGTGCAGGCGCATAAAATTTGTCGTGTTCTGTAATGGCGAAAGGCCGCTATTGTAGTCACTTCCCCGGCGCAAAAACAGAGGGATCATGCGGTCGTCGCGGGATAGTGGATTAACGAATGGAAATGCACCTCATCAGCACCGGGATTGCGGTAAGCATGGGGCCGATCGCCGGGGAATTTTAAGCCCGCGCCGGCCTGCACCGTCTGCCATTCGCCGTCAATTTTCATTTCCAGCACGCCGTTAATCACCACCACATGCTCCACTACGCCATGGTCGTGTGCGGAGGACTCACTAAGCGCCCCCGGTGCGAGCCGGATAGAGAAATGATCGAAGCGCAGCTGCGGGTCATAAGGGAAAATCGGCACCACCACCATTTCCCTGTGCTGCGGATCAAATACCGGGCGAGCGGGAGCGGCTTCCGCCTCAAGGAACACCGAAAACGGCACGTTGAAGCCGGTGGCAATTTTCCATAATGTCGCGACGGTGGGGCTGGATTCGTTGCGTTCGATTTGCCCGAGCATGGCTTTAGATACGCCGGTTTGCTCCGCCGCGAAGGTCAGACTCCAGCCTCTGGCCTGGCGCAGGCTTTTCAGGGTGTTCGCCAGATGTTGCGCTATGTCCATTCTCTCCTCCCGTTGAGGGCGCAGTATAGCGCCTTGTGCGCTATAACGCACGATGCTATATTCCCCGGACGTTATAACGCACAACGAGTCAAATATGCGCCTTTATCTCCCGCCGTTTCCCACTGTCCTGGCCGGTTTCGTTGCCGTCCTGGTCGGCTATGCCAGCTCCGCCGCCATTATCTGGCAAGCGGCCGATGCCGCAGGCGCGAGCCCACCCCAAATCGCCGGCTGGCTAACGATGCTGGGGCTGGCGATGGGCATCAGCACGCTGGGATTAACGCTGTGGTATCGCGCGCCGATACTCACGGCCTGGTCCACGCCGGGCGCGGCGCTGCTGGCCACCAGCCTGCCGGGCTACAGCCTGAACGAGGCGGTGGGCATTTTTATTTTCGCTTCGCTGCTGATCCTGATGTGCGGCGTGACCGGGCTGTTCGCCAGGCTGATGCGCCTGATCCCCCCCACGCTCTCCGCCGCCATGCTGGCCGGGGTTCTGCTGCGCTTTGGCCTGGATACGTTCACTTCGTTACAGGGTCACTTTTTGTTGTGCGTCAGTATGCTGGCCGGCTGGCTGCTGGCGAAGGTTTTTGCGCCTCGCTATGCGGTGGTTGTCGCCATGCTTATTGGCCTGCTGATTTGCTTTGCCAGCGGCGAACTTACCGCCGGGAGCGTCCCGGTTTCTGTCGCGGTGCCTGAGTTCATCGCCCCCTCGTTTAGTCTCGCCAGCCTGCTGGGCATCGGCGTGCCCTTCTTCCTGGTGACGATGGCCTCGCAAAATGCTCCCGGCGTCGCCACGCTGGCGGCTTCCGGCTACAAGGTGCCGGTGTCGCCCTTGATCGTCGTGACGGCGTTAATTGCCCTGCTTCTGGCGCCGTTCGGGGTGTTTTCGGTTTGCATCGCCGCCATTACCGCCGCGATATGTCAGAGCGCGGAAGCGCATCCGGACAAAGACAAACGCTGGCTGGCCGCCGCTGCCGCGGGGGCGTTTTATTTACTGGCCGGGGTGTTTGGCGGAGCGATTTCGACCCTGCTGACGGCGCTGCCGCTCGCCTGGATCCATACCCTCGCCGGGCTTGCCCTGCTGGGCACCATTGCCGGCAGCCTGCACCAGGCGCTGAACCATGAGCGTGACAGGGATTCCGCCATCGTGACGTTTTTGGTCACCGCCTCGGGCGTCAATCTGCTGGGCGTCAGCTCTGCATTTTGGGGCGTGATCGCCGGGGGCGTTTGTTACACCGCGCTTTCAGGGCTTAAGCGCGCGTAGCTGCGAGGGCGTTGCGCCGAAGACGCTTTTAAAGCGGTTGCTGAAGTGGCTGGGCGAGCTGAACCCGCAGGCCATAGCGATATCCGTCAGCGGCAGTTTCCCCTGGCGCACCAGGGTTTCCGCCTTCGCCATTCTGCGCTGCATAACGTACTGATGTGGCGCCTGGCCGGTGGACTGTTTAAACATGCGTGCAAAGTGGTATTCGCTGAGATCCGCCAGTCGGGCAAGCTCGCTGAGGGTCAGCGCTTCGCTCAGGTTCTGCTCGATATACGCCTGTGCATTGCGCAGCACCGCAGGCGACAGCCCACCGCGCACCGTCGGCAGCTTCCACTGCACGCTGCTGTAATGCTGCACCAGATGCGTCAACAACAGCGTGGAAGCCGTGCTTAGCGTCAGGTGGTTCGCCCGCTGCTGCCAGTCGCTACTCAGCAGGAAGTGGCGATAAAGCTGGGTAATGCGCGGGTCGTCGGCAAACGTTTTTTCATCAAGGTTAATGGCCGCCGGACTGCGGTCCCAAATCTGCGCGGCAATCTCTTTCAGGTGCTCGTCGGTGCAATACAGGTGCACAAACGAAAAGTCATCCCGCACATCCCACGTCGATTCACTGTCCTCCGGCATGATGCAGAAGCGGTCCGGCCCGCCGCCGTTGCGCCAGCCCGACGCCGTTTTTTGGTAGGTTTCGTACCCTTCAGTAACGTACAGGCTAAGGGTGTGGTGATCGCAGCGCTGGGTAATACAGTCATTTCCGTTGGACCAGGCGGCAAGCTGAATCCCTGAGCCAAGCTGAACGCTGCCGTTCAGGCGGGCTTTGTGCTGCTGCAGGTTTTCAAAGGCGTGATAGGGCGCGGTCATAGCGGGAGTCGGCTTCTGGAACATAATGGCTAGTGTAAGGACTGCGCGCCGCCGTCGCCACTGCCACCGTAAAAAAAAACCGCAAGAATATGCAAGTCGCCAGCCAGGATGAAAGCCGTTTCAGGGGGATAAATGGATACTCTTCATCTGGTTTTGACTGACGAGAACAACAATGAACGCTTTGCTTTATATTCTGGTGGTGGTGATTTGGGGGACAACCTGGATAGCCATTTATATGCAACAGGGAGTGGTCTCGGTCCCCGTTTCCATTTTTTGGCGCTTTGCCGTTGCGGCGGTGGTAATGCTCGTCGTGCTGCTTGCCCTGGGCCGCCTGAAGCGCATCGGGCTGAAAGACCACCTGTTTTGCGTCCTGCAGGGCGCCTGCGTGTTCGGCTTCAACTTTTTCTGCTTCTACCACGCGGCGGCCTATATCAGCTCCGGCCTGGAGTCGGTTATCTTCTCGATGGCCGTACTGTTTAACGCCTTCAACAATTTTCTGTTCTTCCGCAAGAAACCTTCTCCCCGGGTTTTACCCGCCGCGGCGCTGGGCATTGCGGGCATCGTGGCCCTGTTCTGGCACGATCTCGCGGCGACACAAATGGCACCTTCGCTGCTGAACGGCATCGGCCTTAGCGCGCTTGGCACCTTTGGTTTTTCGCTGGGGAATATGATCAGCGCCCGCCACCAAAGCCGGGGCCTGGAAACGCTGTCAACCAATACCTATGCGATGTTTTACGGCACCGCGATTATGGGCATGGTGGCGCTGGCGAGCGGCGAGTCGTTTATGCCGGATTTGACCCTGCGCTACATCGGTTCCCTGCTCTATCTCGCGATTTTTGGTTCGGTGATAGCCTTTGGCGCCTATTTCACGCTGATTGGCCGGATCGGCGCCAGTCAGGCCGCCTACAGCACGCTGCTTTTCCCGCTGGTGGCGCTGACGCTGTCGACGCTTTACGAAGGCTACGTCTGGCACGCAAATGCGGTGCTGGGGCTGGTGATGATTCTGCTGGGTAACCTGGTGATGTTTGCGAAACCCGAGCAGTGGCTGCCGTGGCGGAGAAAACTGGCGTAATAAAAAAACCGCAGCTTGTTGATGGCTGCGGTTTTAACCGGTAGGAAACGTTATTTATTCGGCACGTCAAACATTGTGGCATCGGTGGCCAAATCATCCACCACCTGTTTCAGGGTATCGACGGTGACTTTGGCGTTTTCATTGCTGAGCGTTTTCCCTTCGCCCTTACGCACCACGCGTAAAACGGGCTTATTAGTCGCCGCATCAATCAGCTCGCCCTCGAAGTAGAGATCGGTGTTCATGGTGCGGTGCCCGGTGGCCATTTGCGTTCCCGCGACGACCATCGCAATCGGGATCACTTCGTAGTACTGCAGGCCTTCTTTAGTGCTGTCCACGCCGGTAATCGCCCCACGGAAAATGAGACTGCGTGGGCCTGCCGTCGTGACCAGCGGTTTACGCTGCGCCGCCGCTGCCTTCAGCTTAGTGTTGGTATAGGCCAGCAGGCCATCCAGCGTTTGCTGGCCAATCTGAGTCGTCGGTTTAGGCGTTGGATAATAAACAACCGGGTTATACACCAGGCTGTCGTAGTTGCCGGGTTTAAAGTTCGGGTCAACCCAGCGCATAACGGTTTTACCGGTTGCCGATTTTGCCTCCTGCAGACCGGAATAATCTTTTAAAAACCCAGAGTATTTTTCCGGTGAGGTGGTTTTGGAAGCACACCCCGCCAGCGCTAATAAACCTGCCAGACAAGCCACTTTAAAATACGTTGTGGTACGCATCGTTTGTTCCTGTTAGTTGGTATAAGCCTTTCAGGTATAGCAAAAAACGACACTTTGTGTGGGGGTTAAGCGGCCTTGATGTAAAAACTCAGATCTTACGCTCATCGCTGTCGGGGGTGGCGCCCTCGCAAAGCAGGTCAACAATCAATAGCGCACCATAAGCCCCCTCACCGGGTGGCAGCCAGACATCTCCGGCATGGACTGTGCTGGCGGGATCTTTGGTCACCATAACGATCGCCGTGCCCTGCCGCCGGGCCTGCTGCACCGCCGCCAGCAGGGTGCTGTCCGGCGTCGAACTGGCAAAGATGATCATCGCCTGCTCGTGATTCAACATTGAGGCGGTGAAGCTCATTAGCGCAGGGTCATAACAGACGCTGGCGGGCTGGCCCTGCGTCAGCAGTCGGTACTGCAAAAGGCTGGCAAAAGGCGTGTCTGCCGCGCCGGCGCTGAAGATATGAATTGCTTTCGCCCGCTTTAGCAGCGAAGCGGCGCGCGCTACGTTGGCTTCCGGGAGAGTTTCCAACTGCTGGGTTAACGACTGCTGAATACCGCTTAACCGCTGCTGCCAGGACGCCGGCAGCTCACTGCCCGGCATGGCGGTGCTGGCCTGCGCCAGCTTCATGCGTAAATCACGAATATCGTCGCAGCCTGCGGCTCTGGCAAAGCGCGTGATGGTGGCCGGGCTGACCCCTGCCGCCTGGGCAAGTTGGTCGATTGTCGCCGACGATGCAAAGCCTGGATCGTGCAGAATGGCCTGCGCCACCCGGGCTTCCTGCTGGCTGAATTCCGCCAACCGCTGACGGATTCGGCTGATAATATCGCCCTCCGTATCCCGGCCGATGGAATGAGAAAAGCGCGCCAGCACATCTTTAGCCACGCCGCCACGGTTGGCCAAAAACTGCAGCGTGTCGTTGTCCACCCAGGCGGCATCCCCCAACACCTGAGACGGTGCGGCCAGTAATTCCTGTACCCGGCTGTCATGCTGCTGGTGGCGAACCTGGCCGAGGAAATCGTTCATATCGCTGCACCCAATGGTGCGTGCAAACTGCTGGAGCGTGGCCTGACTCACCCCCGCACGCGCCGCCAGTTGCTCCATCGTCGCATCCGGTAGCTGGAAGAAATTCTCCAGAAAAAAGCGGGCCAGCCGCGTTTCCTGGGGAGAAGAATCGGCTAACCCATGGACCAGGTGGTAAACAATATCCATCGCTGAAAGGTTCCTTGTGTCTGCGTCACGGGCGGATAAATCATCATAGTGCGTTGAAATTATTTTTCAATTAACTTTGCCGTGTTGTCTTGCCGCTGTTTGTCTCCTCTCCGTAAAAGCCCTGTTATTTCGTTAACATTCGGGAAACCAATAATCCAACGCAGATCACGGTCATGAAAATAATTTTCATACATGCTGAATAAACGCGCTGTTGTTTGAAACACGTTTTCAATTTGAAGGATAAAGGTAATGAAAAAGATCATGTTGTGTTGTGCCGCGGGAATGTCCACCAGCATGCTGGTGCAGAAAATGCGCACCGAGGCCACAAAACGCGCCCTGGATGTTCAAATTGACGCCGTCTCTGTCGCTGAAATTGAAAGCCATCTCCAGGGCGCCGACGTGGTACTGCTTGGTCCTCAGGTGCAGTTCGAACTGGCCCGCCTCTCGGAACTTTCAGCCCCTCTCGGCAAACCGGTCGCGGTTATCGACATGATGGATTACGGCACGATGCGCGGCGACCGTGTACTGGATAAAGCCCTTACCCTGATGGCCTGATAACCGGGAGAAGACAATGAAAATTACCGTTGTGGGCGGGGGGAGCAGCTACACCCCGGAACTGATTGAAGGCCTGATTCTACGCCATGCCGTTCTGCCGATGACCGAGCTGGCGCTGGTGGATGTGGAAGCTGGCCGCCAGAAGGTCGAGATCATCGCCGCGCTGGCTCGCCGCATGTTCGACAGCAAAGGGCTGGACCAGGTTAACGTGACGGTGCATTACGAGCCAGACACCGCGATTGCAGGCTCAAGCTTTGTATTGACCCAGCTTCGCGTGGGGCAGTTGCCCGCTCGTGCCGCCGACGAACGCCTGGGCCTCAGCCACGAACTGCTGGGCCAGGAGACCACCGGCGTCGGCGGCTTTGCGAAAGCGCTTCGTACTATCCCGGTGATGCTGGATATCGCTCAACGCGTTGAGCGTCTGGCCCCGAATGCCTGGATTATTAACTTCACCAACCCGGCGGGGATCGTCACCGAGGCCGTCTCCCGCTACAGCTCTGCCAGGATTGTTGGTCTGTGCAATGTGCCGGTGACCATGCACCACACCATCGCCGACATGCTCAAACTGCCTTATGACAAAGTCACGCTACGCTTCGCCGGGCTCAACCACATGGTGTGGGTGCACGAAGTGATTGCCGATGGCCGGGATGCGACCACCGAGGTGATTGAGATGTTGTGCGACGGTGAGCAGTTGTCGATGAACAACATCAAAGCTATTCCGTGGCCACCCGCCCTGCTGCGCGCCCTGAAAGCGATCCCTTGCCCGTACCATCGTTACTTCTGGCAAACCCGCACCATGCTCAAAGACGAGCTGGCGGATGCCGCTAACGGGAAAGGCACCCGCGCCGAGCAGGTGATGAAAGTGGAGGCCGAGCTGTTTGAGCTATACGCCAACCCGCAGCTCGACAAAAAGCCGGAGCAGTTGAGCCAGCGCGGCGGCTCGTTCTATTCGGAAGTAGCCCTGGAGCTTATCGATGCCCTGTACAACAACCTCGGCAAGCAAATGGTGGTGAATACCGTGAACAATGGCGCTATTCAGGGACTGCCGGACGACGCGGTTATAGAAACCAACTGCGTGATTGACGCCCTGGGGGCCCATCCGCTGGCCTTCGGCAAACTTCCTCCCCTGATGAATGGCCTGACGCAGCAGGTGAAAGACTTTGAACGGCTGACGATTGAAGCGGCGGTACATGGCGATAAGCAGCAGGCGCTCCTGGCGCTGATAGCCAACCCGCTGGTGGCCGATGTGAATATCGCTCAGACGTTGCTCGATGAAGTGCTTGAAAGCAACAAGGCGTGGCTGCCGCAGTTTAATTAGCGCCGCTTACCGGTGGGCGATTCTGTGCCGCCCACCCCACAACAGAAATCAATAACAATAATGCCCGGCCATGCGCCGGGACAGGGGTAACCGTGTCCGCAAAGAAATCGTTTCTTGAAAAATATGTGCTGCCCGTGGCGCTGAAAATCGCCGGGCAAAAGCATGTGCTTTCCGTCCGCGACGGGATCATCCTGAACATGCCGTTCATGCTGATAGGCTCGTTCTTTCTGATTTTCGCTTACCTACCGGTGCCGGGCTACCCCCAGTTGATGACCGATTTGTTCGGCGCCACATGGCAGACCAAGCTGCTTTATCCGGTCAAAGCGACCTATGACATCATGGCGATTATCTCCAGTTTCGGCATCGCTTATCGTCTGGCCGAGAAGTACCGCACCATCGACCCGCTTACGGCGGGTGCGGTGTCGCTGGTGGCCTTTATCATGACCATCCCGCAGAATATCATGTTTACTCCACCGTCCGGGGGTCCCGCTGAGTTCGTGAAGGGCGTGCTGCCGATGGGGCAAATTGGTAGCCAGGGGCTGTTTGTCGCGATTTTGATCGCCCTGCTTTCAACCGAGATCTACCGCTTCATCAGCAACCGTAATCTGGTGATTCGCATGCCGGAAGGCGTGCCTCCTGCGGTGGCAAAATCGTTCCTCGCGCTGGTGCCGGGGTTCTGCGTGCTGGCGGTGGTGCTGGCGCTTCGCCTGCTGGTGGAGGCCACGCCGTTTGGTGATATCAACACCATGATAACGGATCTGGTCGGCATCCCGATGAGCCATATTGGCGGCTCGTTGCCGGGAATGATTGTGTCGGTGATCCTGATTGGCATTCTGTGGACGCTTGGCCTGCACGGCGACACCATCGTGCTGGTGTTTATCCGCCCGGTCTGGCTGACCAACATGTCCGAGAACCTCGCGGCTTTTCAGAACGGCCTGCCTATCCCGCACATCATTACCCAGCAGTTCTATGACCTGTGGATCGCCCCTGGCGGCACCGGGGCGCTGTTAGGTCTGGTGATCTTTATGCTGATCCGCAGCCGCAGCGTGCAAATGAAGCAACTGGGCAAGATTGCCGCACCGGGCAGCCTGTTTAACATCAGCGAACCGATGGTGTTTGGCATTCCGCTGGTGATGAACCCATACCTGGTGGTGCCGTTTATCCTTACGCCGGTGGTGCTGGTGATTGTCTCCTACACGGCGATGGCAACCGGCCTGGTGGCACCTCCTGCCGGCATTGCGCTGCCGTTCACTACGCCCATTATCGTCAGCGGCTATTTAGCGACGGGCGGCCATGTTTCCGGCTCCATTCTGCAGATTGTGAACCTGGCTATCTCACTGGTGATGTATTACCCGTTCTTCCGGGTGTGGGATAACCTGAAGTTCCGCGAAGAGCAACAGGCGAACCAGGCTGCATCAACAGCGCCAGTTGAGGCGGTGAGTGAGAGGAGTACGGTGTAGCGGTTTAATTGGGTTCAGGTGGGTAAAGCTCCTCTCCCCTGAGGGAGAGGGGTAAATCAGCCACGGGAAACAGTGTTTATGCCCTCTCCCTGCCAGGGAGAGGGGTCTTCAGTCCAGCTACTTCTTCACATCCACCTGATAAAAAATATGCTTCCCGAACGGGTCAATTTCATACCCGGTCACCTCTTTGCGTACCGGCTCGAAAATTGTGGAGTGGGCAATCATCACCGCAGGCATCTGGTCGTGCATCATCTGCTGGGCTTCTTTATAGAGCGCGACGCGCTTATCGTGATTCCCCTCGGCGCGGGCTTCAAGAATCAGCTTATCAAACGGCTGGTAGCACCATTTGGATGAGTTAGAGCCGCCGTTGGCCGATGTGCAGGTAAACAATGGCCCGAAGAAGTTGTCCGGGTCGCCCGTTGCCGTCGTCCAGCCCATCAGCGCCGCCTGGTGCTCGCCGCCCTTCACTCGCTTGAGGTATTCGCCCCATTCATAGGTAACGATTTTCGCCGTCACGCCAACTTTCGCCCAGTCGGCCTGGATCATTTCCGCCATACGCTTAGCGTTCGGGTTGTAGGGCCGCTGCACCGGCATTGCCCACAGGTCGATGCTCATGCCGTTGGCAAATCCGGCTTCTTTGAGCAGGGATTTCGCTTTTTCAGGATCGTAATCGTAGTCTTTGAGCTTGTCATCCGCACTCCACACGCCCGGCGGCAGCAAATTTTTCGCCTCAATCCCCGTGCCATGGAATACCGCTTCGATAATGGCCGGTTTATTGATAGCCAGCGCCAGCGCCTGGCGCACCTTTACGTTATCCAGCGGTGGTTTCTGGGTATTAAACGCGAGGAAGCCGGTATTCAGCCCCGCTTTTTGCATCAGCGTGATGTCTTTGTTTTCCTTCATCCGCGGCAGATCCGCCGGGTTCGGGAACGGCATCACCTGGCACTCATTTTTCTCAAGTTTGGCGTAGCGGATCGACGCATCTGGCGTAATCGAGAACACCAGGCGGTCGATTTTTGATTTACCCTGCCAGTAATCAGGGAAAGCGGTATAGAGAATGCGGGAGTCTTTCTGATATTGCTTCAGCTCAAACGGCCCGGTGCCAATGGGGTCGGAATCCACCCGCTCCGGCGTGCCGGCCTTCATCATGGCGTCCGCATATTCGGCAGACAGAATCGAGGCAAAATACCAGCCCAAATCAGCGACAAACGGGGCTTCCGGGTGCGCCAGCGTGAACCGCACGGTGTTGTCATCCACTTTATCAATCGCGGTTATTAGCTTGCCGAACTCCAGGCTTTCAAAATTGGAATAGTTGCCGTTGGAGACGTTGTGGTACGGATGCTTAGGATCTTTCTGGCGCATAAACGAGAAAATCACGTCATCCGCGTTGAAATCTCTGCCGGGCTTGAAGTACTTGTTGCTCTGGAACTTAACGCCCTTGCGCAGATGGAAGGTGTAGACTTTTCCGTCTTCGCTGACATCCCAGCTTTCCGCCAGGCTGGGTTGCAACTCCGTGGTGCCAACTTTGAAATCCACCAGTCGGTTATAAACCGGCACCGCGCTGGCATCCACGCTGGTGCCCGAGGTGTACAGCTGTGGGTTGAAGTTTTCCGGTGAACCTTCAGAGCAATAAACCAGCGTGCTGGCCGCCACGCTGGTACTGATGGAGAGCGCCGCTACGGCAAGTGCAAGCGTTGTAATCTTTGTTTTCATCGCTGTCTTCCTGTGGTGTTTGTCCTGACCCTGAATGAATAAAGCTTGTGCAAAGCGCCTTAATAAATAACATTAAATTTACATTGCCAACAAACAACATCGAACAATAAGGAAACACTATGCCTTCGTCGCTCAGCGAGCAGCTCACCCAACGTTTGTTCCGTTATCTGGCGGTGACCAGCCAAAGCGATCCGCGCGTCAGCAGCCTGCCCAGTACCCCCGGACAGCATGAAATGGCCAGCTTGCTCGCGGAAGAACTGCGTGCGCTGGGTCTTGAAAATATTGTGATTGATGAGCACGCCACGGTAACCGCCGTGAAAAAAGGCAACGTGGCTGGCGCCCCGCGCGTGGGGTTTATTACGCACATTGATACCGTTGACGTAGGACTGTCCCCGGACATTCATCCGCAGATCCTGCGCTTCACCGGCGAAGATTTATGCCTGAATGCCAAAGAGAACATCTGGCTGCGCACGGCGGAGCACCCGGAAATCAACGCCTATCCTGGCGAAGAGATTATCTTCAGCGACGGTACCAGCGTGCTGGGCGCGGACAACAAGGCCGCCGTCACGGTGGTGATGACGCTGCTGGAAAACCTGACGCCTGAGCACCGGCACGGTGACATCGTGGTAGCCTTCGTCCCGGATGAAGAAATTGGCCTGTGTGGCGCAAAAGCGCTGGATCTGGCGCGTTTTGACGTGGATTTTGCCTGGACCATCGACTGCTGCGAACTGGGCGAAGTGGTGTATGAAAACTTCAACGCAGCCCACGCGGAGTTGAAATTCACCGGCGTAACCAGCCATCCGATGTCGTCCAAAGGCGTGCTGGTGAACCCGCTGCTGATGGCAATGGACTACATCAGCCACTTTGACCGCCAGCAAACGCCCGAGCACACCGAAGGCCGCGAAGGCTACGTCTGGTTTAATGGTATCCAGGCCTCACAAAGCGAAGCGCTGCTCAAGGCGAATATTCGCGACTTCGATTTGGCCAATTTCGAACGCCGCAAACTGCAAATTAGTGAAGTGGCACAGAAGATTGCCACGCAATATCCGACCGCACGCGTGGAATTCAGCATCAGCGATACCTACAGCAATATCAGCAACGCCATTACCGATGACCGCCGGGCTATCGATTTGATTTTTTCCGCCCTGGATGAGCTGGGGATTGAGCCAAAAGTGATCCCGATGCGCGGGGGCACGGATGGCGCGGCGCTTTCGGCCAAAGGGTTGCTGACGCCGAACTTCTTTACCGGCGCGCATAATTTCCATTCGCGGTTTGAATTTTTACCGCTGCGGGCGTTTGAGGCTTCGTATAACGTGGCGTTGAGGCTTTGCCTGCTGGCGGCGAAGTAATTTTCCCCTCACCCTAACCCTCTCCCCTGAGGGGAGAGGGAATTCATACAGAGAACGCTTCAACTCCCCCTCACCTTAACCCTCCCCTGAGGGGAGATGGAATTAGCGCAGAGCACGCGATTGTTTCCCCCTCTCCCTTCCAGGGAGAGGGTCGGGGTGAGGGTTAACCTTTACTTTTTCCGCGCCAGCATCGTGGCAAAGCGCAGTTTAATGCGGTTGCCGTTCTCATCGGTCTTGTGCAATTGCCCCACGTCCTCGTTGTACTTAATCAGCTCCCAACCTTCAAAATAGTTGCGCAGTTCACCCTCTTTAAAGGCAAACGGGAAGCCCACCGTGCACGGGAAATCCTCGGTATCCATTGCCGCCACAATCAGGTTGTAGCCGCCGGGTTTGGTACAGCGCTGCATATTGGCGATAAGCCCCGGAATCGTGCCGCGCTCAAGGAACATCATCACCACGGTGGAGAGAATAAAGTCATACTCACCGTCAAAGCTCAGTTGGTTAAGGTCAACCTCAGCGGTGACGATGTTTTTCAGCCCTTCCGCGTCGATTATCTGATTTAGCCTGGCAATGCTCATCGGGTTTTTATCCCAGGCGGTGACGTCGAACCCTTTCTGGTTCAGGTACAGGCTGTTGCGCCCGCCGCCGCAGCCAAGATCCAGCGTTTTGCCAGGCGCCACGTACTTCACGGCGTTCAGCACGTCAGAATGGGTGGCGGTTAAGCCATATTTTTCGCTGTAGTAGCTTTCAGACTTCTCGGTCATGACGGATCCTTTTTTTCTGGCCGGGCGGTGCGCAAAATCAGTTTCCCCTGCATGAGCAGGATAAAAGTACGCCCCAGCAGCAGGCCGATAATCACATTAGTAAAAATAAAAAGCGGTATGGCAATGGCCTGAAACAGGCCGTCTCCGCTACCCGCGCTCAGATGGAGCGCCGTGGTGGCCAGGGCAGAGATACCAAATGAGAAACTCCAGAAGGAGGCATTGAACGGCTGCGCCAGATACCAGGGCATTAAGCGCAGCATGAAGAGCAGTTGCAGCAGGCCGTAGCCAAACAGCATTTTGGCAAAAAAGTCCGTCGTGCCGCCGTTGACGGCAAGGTAAGCGCTGCAGGCCACCAGCGCGGGGGCAAGCTGAATGCCCAGCGAGGTACGAACCGGCGTGGGCAGTTCCCCGGCACTGCGCATACGGTGCAAAATTGCCGGTTCCAGGCTGAGCCAGGAAAAAACGCCGGCCCCAAGGAACAAGATCCCCAGGTCGTGATAACCCAGCGCGCCGCAGGCCATGGCGCTGATAAAATTATTGGCAACGGTAGGCAAATAGAGCCCCGGGGTTGTGGCATCCTGCGGGTGCGTTCCCCGCCATAATCCGGCCGATTGCCAGGCGGCATAACAAAGCTGCACCGCGGCGCCAAAACCAAACATCACTGCGGCAAGCGAACGCAGATAAGGCACCACGCCGATAGCTACCAGCATGGTTGTCGCCGGGAACAGGCTTACAAAACTGCTCATTAAAGGATGATGGATTTCTGCAAAAACGCTGTGAGGGTAACGCAGCAGGCGCGTCAGAAAAGCTAACGCCAGCAGCAGCCAAATACCACCCGCCAACGCCACCAGCGCCTCTCCGATAAACGACGGTACCGGCCAAAGAGTAGCGGCATAGCGCCAGGCAAATCCCATCCCGATGATACCCAGCACCATGCCAAAGTAGCCTGCGGGAAGGTTGATAAAGCTGCCGGCGTTCGGTTTATTCATTTTGTTTATTTTTTAAAATGTATTTTAAATGCATTTTATGCGATTGCGCCGTCAAACGCTACATCGGTGAATTACCTGCTACGTTTATCATCAATGCACAGCGAGAAACAGCGATGAAAAAATACCGGCTAACCGACATTTCGCGGCTTCATGATTATCAGCATGATGGCGAACAGCGGCAAGTTCGGCTCTGGCAAACTGAGGCGCTTTACGCGTTTGGCGACGTCGAGGCCGGACAATACGGCGGCTGGATTGAAGAAGAAGCGAACCTGAGCCACTCGGGAACCTGCTGGCTTGAGCCTGGCGCCCTGGTCTGGAACAAGGCACAAATCGAAGATAATGCGACAGTCCGTGGCGAGTCTGAAATCTGCCATCGCGCAAAAGTTGGCGGCCACGCACAGGTCGAGGACTCCCGCATCAGCGGCGAATGCTCCATCCACGGCTCGGCCCGCGTGCTGCAGCAAAGCCAGGTGATTGCCGTGCTGGGGCTGACCGAAGATAGTGAAATGCGGCTGCAAATCTACGGGAGCGCCACGGTCCGCGCCTCACGTATCGTTCATCAGGCCCAAATCTACGGCCACGCGCGCGTGAACAATGCCTTTGTCGAACACCGTTCGGCCATTTTCGATAACGCGATTATCGAAGGCAATGCAGAGAACAATGTCTGGGTTTGCGACTGCGCTCAGATCTCCGGCAACGCCCGCATCATTGCCGGCAGCGGTGACAGCCAGATCCCGACCATCCGCTACTCCTCCAGAGTATACGGCAATGCCATCATTGAAGGGGATTGCGTACTGAAGCACCGCGTTCAGGTTTACGGTAATGCAGCGCTTATCGGCGGCCCGGTTCTGCTGGACAACAATGTGCGGGTCTACGGGCAGGCGAAAGTGATGGGCAACGTGCTTATAGAAAACAACGTTCAGATTTATGACGAGGCGACGGTGGAAGGTTTTGACGGCGAACTGATTCATCTTCGCGGCATGAAGGATATTAACGGTGCGCAGCGGATCACCCGCACGCCGTTTTACGGAATATTTTAGTCAGCAATGCGCCCGTAAATATTCTGGTCGTGGAACTCGTCATTCAGGAATTCGGCCTGCTTCAGGCAGCCCTCAAGGGTGAAACCGTTGCGCTGCGCCACCCGGTTGCTGGCCCGATTAGTGACGATGCATTTGATGACGAATCGACGCACCGTCCCTTCCCCAGCGTACTTGCCGATGGCCGCTTCAATCACGGCGGAAACGATCCCCTTCCCCTGCCTGTCCTCGCTTAGCCAGTAGCCAATGTAGGCCGTCTTGTCAGTCGGGACTATCTGGTTAAAGGAAAAGACGCCCGCCAGCTCGCCGCGATAGAGGATCATAAACATCTTCGCGTAGCCCTTATGATGGAGAACATAGTTCCCCTGCAACGTTTTGCGGGTGTCGTCCTCGGAAACAACATACTGCGGCCAGTTCATCGCCTTTTGCAGCCAGCTTTTGTTGCGTTGAACCAGGGCAAAAACGTCCCCAACGAACCGCTCGTTCACCGAATGCAGCTCTATATCATCATTAACTGCGATTACCTCATCCTGCCATTTCTGCTGCTGTTCCACACGCGACTCCCGTTTTGTTACCAGGTGACAGTCATCTTATGTCACTTTTTTGGCTCAGCGCACGAGATTTAAAACACCGCCAAAAGTAAATATATAGAAATTCATTATGAAAGAGTATTTATGCAATAAGAGAATGAGATGGTGAAACGGGCATAAAAAAAAGCCCCGCGGCTTTTACACGGCGGGGCTGGATGATTAGCGCATTTCGCGGTCGTCGACGTATTTACGTTTGTCCGGCGGCGGCGGGAAGTACTGGTAAAGCCAGGTTTCACTGATGGCTTTGCCCTGGCAGCGCAGGAACATGCGCATCTCGACCGGGTCGGTGGAGTCGTTGGTCGGATACCAGTCAAACAGAATGCGGTAGCCATCAAACGGTTCGACGTAGAGGATCTCTATCTGCTTCGCTTCACCGTTGGAGAGCGTAATAACCGGCTCAATCCCCTTCGGCGCGGCGGCCTTCAAATCGCCCCCGATAAAGTCAATGGCAAAACGGCGGGACCATTTTTCCGGGAAGTGTTCCCCCGGTGCCCAGCCTTCCGGGAAGCTGCCCATGCCGGTACGGGTGGCGTAAACGCGGGCCAGATCCGTCGTCACCGGCGGCAGGCCGCTCCAGTAGAGACGGTATTTAAACTCGAACTCATCCCCGGCTTTGACCGGTTTTGCCGGCTGCCAGAAGCAGACGATATTATCGAGCGTTTCACCGGTGGTCGGGATTTCCATCAGGCCTACGGTGCCTTTGCCCCATTTGTTACGCGGCTCAACCCACAGGCTCGGACGTTTGTTGTACCAGCCCATGATGTCCTGGTAGCTGGCAAAGTCGTGATCCAGCTGCAGCAGGCCAAAGCCTTTCGGGTTCTCGTCCATAAAGGCGTTGAACTGAAGTTTCTGCGGATTGTTCAGCGGGCGGCAAATCCACTCCCCGTTACCGCGCCACATGGCCAGGCGGTCGGAGTCGTGAATTTGCGGGTGAATGGTGTCGCAGGTCCGGCGTTCGTTGGTGCCGCAGGCAAACATGCTGGTCATCGGCGCGATGCCCAGTTGTTTGACGTCTTTACGGGCATAAAGGTGGTTGTCCACCTCCATCACTACGCGCTCGGCTTCGCAGCTGATAATAAATTTGTACGCGCCGGTCACGCTTGGGCTGTCGAGCAAGGCGTAAACCACGAAAGTGGTGTCGGAAGCTTTCGGCGTTTCAAACCAGAACGAGGTGAAGTCCGGGAACTCTTCCGGCGTATCGGTGAAGGTATCCACCGCGAGACCGCGCGCGGAAAGGCCGTACTGGTATGTGCTGTCTACGGCACGGAAATAGCTCGCCCCAAGGAATGAGACCACGTCACGACGCGCCAACTCCGGTGCCTTGAAAACTTTCAGGCCGGCAAAGCCGAGATCCGTCTGGCCTTCGAGCTGTTTGGTGTCTACGCCGGCATTGTTGTAGTTAAACAATTCCGGGCGGAAGTGAATTTCACGCGCCTGGTGCGTGGCGGAATCGAGCGAAAACATTCGCACGCGGCGGCGGAACCCCATGCCAACGTGGAAGAACTGCACGTCAAGCTGGCGGTTGTCGATGTTGTTCCACAGCGAATGTTCGGCGTCGTACTGGATGGCGTTGTAAGCCTGAGGCGTCAGGTTAGCAAGCGTGTTGGGAAGCGCGCGCGGCGCACCGCCCCAAGGTTTTTTCGACAGGTCGTGCGCCATACCCTGAAGTACAGCAAAATCGAAGGCGGTTGAGTGCCCGTCGGCAATGCCGGATTCGGCTGCAAAAGCGCTTCGGGAGAATAGCGTGGCAAGGGTTGGCGTGCCGCAGGCAGCGGCAAGAGCCATAGAGGCCTGGATAAAACGTCTGCGATTCATGCCTGAGAAATCGTCCTTATGTGTCGATGTGTTTCGTTCTCCCCGACGGGAAGAACAGCGGCAAGAGACTGCTACCTGTACGACCGCACACTCTAGACAAAATTCACATTGAATCCAATGGGCGGAGAAGGCGTTTGAGGGAGGAACGAAGGTTTTTTTTCAGGAAACCAGATATCACCGAAAAATTCGCCATTGTCTGGCGAAAAAATAGCTAAAGGCCCGTCAGCCTGCCTGCCGACGAGCCCTGATAAACGTTACTTCACGCTGACATCGATACCCGGGAAGAACTTCTGCGCGAGCTTGGTCACGGTGCCGTCGGCTTTTACCTTATCAATGGCCGCATCCAGCTCTTTTTTAGTGACAGCGTCACCTTTACGCAAACCAAAACCAATCCCGCTGCCGAGAATGGTGTCATCGCTCACCGGTTTGCCGATAAAGCCAAATCCTTTCCCCTGCGGCGTGCTGAGGAAGCCTGCCTGGCCCGCAGCGGACATCACCAGCGAAGCATCAATACGGCCATTCAGTAAATCAGCCCAGGCCATGTTCTGGTCTTTGTAGGAGACGACGTTCACGCCCTGTTTTTCCCAGTGCTCTTTGGCATAAGTTTCCTGAATAGAGCCCTGAAGCACGCCAATGGTTTTGCCTTTCAGCCCTTCCGCCGTGGCTTCAAGGCCGCTGCCTTCTTTACCCACCAGTTGAGACGGAATACGGTAGATTGGCTGAGTGAAATCAATGCTTTTGCGCCGCTGTTCGGTGATGTTCATTGCCGAGTTGATGGCGTCAAATTTCTTCGCCACCAGCCCCGGGATCAGCGCATCGAACGACGTTTCTACCCAGGAACATTTGAGGCTGGCGGCCTGACAAATGGCTTTCCCCAGCTCGACATCAAACCCTTCCAGCTCGCCCGCGCTATTGCGACTTTCAAACGGAGGGTATTCGGCCTCAAGGCCATAGCGCAGTTCCCCGGCCGCCAACGCAGAAAACGAAGAACACAGCCCAAGAAGCAAACTTAGCGCATAAACTTTTTTCATCATGACCCCTTTTCAGCGTGGCTTAACCCGGCACAGCGCCTGCGCGCCCGCCCGTAATGTGGCTTCATCTTTAGCAAATGAGAGCCGGATAATTTTGTTGTCGGTACCGTCGGTATAGAACGCGGAGAGCGGAATTGTCGCCACGCCATAGTCGGTGATTAACCGCTTCACCATCTCGCTGTCGGACTCATCGCTGAAGTGCCCGAAGCGGGCCAGCAGGAAGAATGAGCCACCGCCTGGCAACAGTTCAAACGGCGATTCGGCCAGTAAGGACTGCATTAAATCACGCTTACGCTGATAAAACGCCGCCAGAGAAAGATAAGTTTGCGGATCGCTCATATAGTCGGCGAACGCGTACTGCATCGGCGTATCGGCGGAGAACATCAGGAATTGGTGCACCTTGCAGATTTCATCCATCAGCGCCGCCGGCGCCAGGCAATAACCCACGCGCCAGCCGGTGACGTGGAAGGTTTTACCGAATGACGACACAATCACGCTTCGCTCGGCAAGCTGCGGATGCGTCGCCATGCCGTGATGTTTTTTGCCGTCAAACACGATGTGTTCGTACACTTCATCGGACAGGATCACAATGTCGGTATGGCGGGTTAATGCCGCCAGCATTTCCAGATCATGGGCGCTGAAGACCTGCCCGCTTGGGTTGTGCGGCGTGTTAACGATGATCATACGCGTGCGCGGCGTGATGGCGGCCCGGACTTCATCCCAGTTAACGGTGAAATCCGGCAGGCTCAGCTTGAGTGCCACAGGCCTGGCCCCCTGCAGGCGGACAATCGGCGCGTAGCTGTCGAAAGAAGGCTCAAAATAGATAACTTCATCGCCAGGGTGTACCAGGCCGCTGATAGCGGAATAAAGCCCTTCACTTGCGCTGGCGGTGATCAGAACCTCGTCTGCGGGGTCATACACGGCGCCGTAAAGATTCGCGACCTTGTCGGCGATAAGCTGCTTCAGGGATGCCAGACCGGTCATCGGGGCGTACTGGTTATGCCCTTCCTGCATGGCTTTCGTGACGCCGGCCACCAGTTTCGGATCGCTGGGAAAATTGGGGGCACCCTGAGAAAGATTTATCGCCTTGTGCTGCGCGGAAAGCTGGCCGATCACCGTAAAAATCGTGGTTCCGACGTCCGGCAATTTTGAACGTTGTTGTACCGGGGTTTGTATGGCCATAGCGGCTCCTGAACATGATGCGATTTGCATAAGTATTCAATCTTGCCCCGATTGCCACGACAATCGAATTGTTGTCATAATAGCCATGCAAAAAATGCATAGCTCAGCGGAGAGCATCATGACCCGGCGTAATTTTCCTCTTAATACTCTCGATGCTTTCCTGGTCACGGCCAGGCACCTGAATCTCACCAAAGCAGCAAAAGAACTTTGCCTGACCCAGGGAGCCGTCAGCCGTAAAATCGCCGCATTAGAACAGTGGCTGGGGTTCGCGCTTTTTGAACGCCACGCCCGCGGGTTACGCCTTACGCCACAGGGCAGCGCCCTGCTGCCCGACCTTCAGAGCGCTTTCAACACGCTGCTGGACGTGGCCGGCCGGGCCTGCCATAAGCCTGAGATTATTCGTCTTAAAGCCCCAACCTGCGCCATGCGCTGGCTGGTGCCGAAACTGATTCAGCTTGAGCAACGTATGCCGGAGATTCAGGTGGCGTTGACGACCACGGTAGAGCACGGCGTTAATTTCAAAAACGAGCCGTTTGACGCCGCCATTGTGTTTGGTCAGCAGGCCAGAAGCGGTACGCTGCTGTTTGAAGAAAGACTGACGCCGGTCATTAGCCAGGCCCTGCTGCCGCCAGAACCAGGCAACTGGGAGCGATTGACCTTTTTGCACCCGACCCGCGATCGCACCGACTGGTCATTATGGCTGTCAGATAACCCCTCCCCGCCGTGGCAAACGATGCTGAAAAATCAGCATTTTGACACAATGGATTTGGCGATCAGCGCCGCCATTCAGGGGTTTGGCATTGCAATAGCGGACGAAACGCTGGTGGCCGAGGATCTTCGTACCGGGCGGCTGGTACGGCCTTTTGCCGGTAGCGTAAAAACCGGCGCCGCTTACCGCCTGGCGGTGAAACCCGGCAGTGAAGGCGCCGCCGGGCTGGAAGCCTTTTGCAATGCGTTATTCAGTCCAGACTGACGTGGTGTTTCATCACTCGCTTAAATAACTGCATTCTCAGCCGCATAAAGCGATTTTCTACCTTAAACTGCGCCCGCAGATGAACGCCCAGCCGCAGCGTGCGGTCCCGCCCTTTGGTGCTGGCAGGCCAGCTTAGCGGCCCCGGTAACGCTTTGCTGTGCGCCCCGGCGCTGCGGGCGAAGCTAACCCAATAATCGCCAATATGCGCGGCAAATTGCAGATCCCGTTCAGTCACATATTCACTGGCCGACGGGGAAAGCTGCAGCGTGTTAAAGACATAAGCGACTTCGTTGCCGTGCCATGTCCCGTGGGCGTAAGTTTCACGCTCGGCCTCCGCCACGTAGTCAAAATAATAACGCCAGCAGGGCTGGCCGACGCGCTGCTGCGCCTGCATCACGACAAACCCCAGCGTGGTAAAGGCCATATCCCGGCATACCTGACGCCCCAGCTCAGCATCGCCTTTAACGCCGGGATACAGCAGTTTGATAAGCCCCAGCCCAAGACGCTTTTCCCGGCGCAGAAGCTCAACCTGTCCGGCGGGATCTATCCCGAAGTAGCTCAGCACGCTTGCCTCATCGCTGTTGCTGCCCACCATCAACGGCATGCGGTGCTGCCGCCCGGCAAAAAACGTGTCCAGCATCGGGTCAGGCAGAACGATATCGCCGCTGACCGGCGTCGGCCCGATATTGAGCGGGGTTTCCAGCGCCCATAGTTCACTGGCGGGAAGGGAACGCAGCGACTCCGCATTCGCATTTTTCAGCCCAAAATGTTCGGCAACCGCCACGCCGCGCTTCAAGGCTTGACGGCGATCGACATCCGGCAGCGTATAGGCGCTTTGTATAATGCCTTTGTGGAACAGGCCGCTGGCTAAAGGCGACGCCAGCAGAGACAGCACGCTGCGAGCGCCTGCTGACTCGCCAAATAGCGTAACGTTGCCGGCATCTCCGCCAAAGGCCGCGATGTTTTCTTTCACCCATCTCAGCGCAGCTATCTGATCGAGCAAGCCAAAATTATGGATTGGGCCATCAGGGTTTTCTTCGTCCAGCGCAGGGTGAGCAAAAAAGCCCAGATGCCCGAGCCGGTAATTCACCGTCACTAACACAACGCCGCGTGAGGCCAGGGCGGTGCCATCATACGGCGGCAAAGAGCCCGCGCCGATGGTGTAGCCACCTCCGTGCAGCCAGACCATGACGGGCAACGGTTTGTCTGCTCGCCGGGCGGGTGTCCAGATATTGAGGTAAAGGCAGTCTTCTGAGAACTGCCCCGGGTCGCCGCCGCCGACGGCTTTACAGTATTCCAGGCTTTGCCAGCAGGCAGGAGCGAAAGTATCCGCGACCCGAATATCTTGCCAGTTTTCAGGCGGCTGAGGCGCTCGCCAGCGCAGGTTTCCAATGGGGGGCATGGCAAAGGGAATACCGCGATACACCGCAATATCCCCCTGAAGGACGCCGCTCAGTTGACCCTGAGCGACGTTAACAACGTGTTCCATCTGCTGTTCCTTGTGACTGATATTCCAGCAGGGTAACGCGTTTACAGTAAACCGCAACGCCGTTTGCTGCGATCCTCCGCCTGTTGATAAAGGCTGAACTCATCGGCGACCGCCGCACCCAGTGCCGTTTCGAACTCACTGCGGCTGGAGTGACCGTGCTGCCGGTGGCCGCCGTCGCTGCCTAAATTTGACTGGAAGATGCCCGCCGCGCTTACCGGCAGGAAATCTTCATAGATTATAGGCTGGGCGATGAGCCAGCCGCGCTCAATCAGCAACTGCGGATCGTCCCCCGGTTTGATGGACTGCCGGTGCATGTCGCCCACCGGCGTCAGGCGGTAGCGAAAATAGGCCAGGCCCTGGCGGCGGAGCAGCGCGTCGCTGTCCGGGAAGCGGCTGAACACTTCCTGCAAATGGTGCTGATGGCTCAGGTTGTCCGTGCCGTTTCCCGCTTCAAGCAATAGCTCATCATACAGCGCGCGGCCTTTGGGCGTCAGCGCCACACCGCGTTGTTCAATCTCACCAAAACGCGCCGTGTGCGTGCCGTGGTGCTCGCCGGCAAACAAAATAGGCTCTTCAAGCGCTTTAAAACTGGTCTGGCGCAGCAAGATAGGCCGCTCACGGCGGGGTGGGCCTTCAATTATGGCTTTGGGGGAGATCCCTCGCTCTGGCATCAGCGCCTGAACCCGGTCGATGTCCAGCGTGCGCGGCGTGAGATGGTTAATATGGCAACCGCGGAAGCAAACCACGTCAGCAATCAGACGGTGTTCGTCGTGAAGCGCACGGTAGGTTTCGGCGTCAACGGTAGCATGCTGATGCCAGCGGAAGGTTTCCAGCGCTTCGGCCACGAAGGTGTTTGCCTCTGCCTCGCTGAATCCTCCCTGCCTGTCGTGGAGATCGAGCATTTTACGGCAGCCGGGAGTGAAAATGTCGCGTTTCTCGAGGATAGCGGCGGCCCGGGCTCTGAGCGCCGGGTTATCGATAAGCTCAAGACGCAATAAAGAGGTAAACACGCGGAAGGGATTACGCGCCAGCGCCTGGTCGTCAATCGGGCGAAAAGCGGTGGAATGCACCGGCACCCCGGCCTGCGAAAGGTCGTAGTATCCCACCGGATACATGCCCATTACTGCAAAAATTCGCTTAAGCACCGCGAGTTCTTCAGCCTTGCCTACGCGAATTGCGCCGTGACGCTCCACGTTTAATCTTGCCAGTTCGTCGGCGTTTTCCAGCTGCTGGTACAGTTCAGGGTCGTGCTCCAGCACGGCGAGATTTACATCCGCCACGAGTTCTAACAAGGTGCCGTACTGCGGGACTTCTTGCTGGTACATCGCCGACATAGCTTGCGAAAATTTGTCCCGAATCTCATCGGCCGTGAGGGTGTTCGCCATGATGTCATGCCTCCAGTGGATAGTGCTGAAAGCGTAGAGCCTGGTAGACCACTTATCAGGAAGAATTTCCATTTTGTGATCTGCTTTGCAGCGCCTAAAAAGTAATTTTTTCAGCACATTACATAACAATGCGTTATGAAGAATGGCCATACCCTGAATTATAAATTAACAAAAAATTAACTAAAACAGGGCATGACAAAATCTGCAGACCGCCGTCACTTTTCAGCACATTAGCCCCACCCTTGTCGAAAAAATCTTCTCTTATTTAAACCGGTTATGTACCAGATCATAGCTAAATGTTAATGATATTTTGCAATGAGGTTATCAAAATTCAACACCAAGGCTTGTCAGCGAAGCCGGTCTGTTTTTAACATCGCTTATGGAAAAAAATGGTCTCTTCAGTCAGCGCATTCGCTTGCGCCATTTACATACTTTCGTGGCCGTCGCTCAGCAGGGAACACTGGGTCGCGCGGCTGAAACTCTTAACCTGAGCCAGCCGGCGCTCTCCAAAACCCTCAATGAGCTGGAGCAACTCACCGGCACCCGCCTGTTTGAACGCGGACGGTTAGGCGCGCAGTTGACGCTCACCGGCGAGCAGTTTTTAACCCATGCGGTGAAAGTGCTTGATGCCCTGAATCATGCCGGGCAGTCTTTTGTTCGCCGGGAAGACCGGCCTTCTGATGTGGTGCGTATTGGCGCCCTGCCTACTGCTGCGCTGGGCATTTTACCGGCGGTGATCGGCGAGTTTCATAAGCAGCAGAGCGACGTCACTCTGCAGGTCGGCACCATGAATAACACCATGTTGCTGGCGGGGCTTAAGTCTGGGGAGCTTGATTTAGGGATTGGCCGCATGTCCGATCCTGAGCTGATGACGGGCCTAAACTATGAACTGCTGTTCCTCGAGTCTCTCAAGCTGGTTGTCCGCCCTAATCACCCGCTGCTGCATGAAAATATTACCCTTAGCCGGGTGATGGAGTGGCCTGCGGTGGTTTCCCCCCAGGGCACGGTGCCGCGGGACAACGCAGAGTCCTTGCTCGCCTCACAGGGATGCAAGCTACCTTCAACCTGCATCGAAACGCTTTCAGCTTCGCTCTCGCGCCAGTTGACCGTAGAGTACAACTATGTCTGGTTTGTGCCTTCCGGTGCGGTGAAGGACGATTTGCGTCAGGGCACGCTAACCGCGCTTCCTATCCCGATCCCGGGCGTCGGGGAACCTATCGGTATACTCACGCGGGTGGATACTCAGCTCTCAACGGCCGCGCAAATTTTGCTGTCGTCGATTCGTAAATCAATGCCCTCCTGAGGGCAATAGCCGCACTTTTGCAACTTCACGCTTAACGGCTTCGTTTGGCGTGTTTTTCCCACGTTTCCAGCCTGGCCTGCTCTGATTTTTTTAAAGCAACATAGCAGGCCCCGCTGCCGCCGTGGTGCGGCATCGCCACGCAAAAAGCCTGTACTTCGTCAAACTCGGCCAGCCAGCGAGCCAGGAAGCTGCGTACAATATTGGCATGGGACTTATCTTCTCGCCCTTTGCCGTGCACGATCAGCAGATTGCGCAAACCATCCTTTTTGGCCTGCATGATGTAGGCAAACAGCATCTGCCGGCAGCGCTCAACGGGCTGGCGGAGCAGATTAAGGCTTGCCTGTTGGCTATATTTCCCCAGCCGGAGCTTGTCCAGCACCCCGCTCTGCAGCCCCTCCCGCTTGTACTCCAGCGGCGTGTCCAGGGAAATGATATCCAGAAAGTCGGTGGTGAGAAAGTTGTCAAGCTGGGTGGGGTCTGGCCTTACGGCAATGTTCTCTTTCTGAGGTTTGATCCACTGGCTGTCCGCACAGTTTTTCAGCGGTTTGACATCCTCCATGGCGTCAAGAAACAGCGATTTGTCGTCAAGGTTCACGGTCAATCCTCCTGAGTTAGCTGCCGCTACTATAACCCCGCCCTGCCTGAGGCTCAACGGGGCAGGCATGGGGCTTATTCCGGGAATAATAACGAAGTCCTCATGTCACCATTTCTTTAAAAGACAAATTAATAGTTTGCAATTACGTTAAAGAAACGTAAATCAAATAACCACGTAAGAAATTATTATTCTCTTCTCAGGGAAAATAATCATCGCCGCAATCAGACAGCCCGACGCTAACTATTTCGGGTAATAGCTCAGGGATGATATTCAGTTTTTTCCTCCGCTGTCTGGCCGTTATTTTCGCTATCTTCGATTCCCCATCAGCGTATACGCGCGCGCGGATAATCCTTTTGAGGTCTGGCTGACGTCGTTGGGGGCATGTTATCTTTTCAGCCTCAAAATGAGCCGGGCATTCGCTCAGTCTCACCAAAAACGGAGTAATACCGTGCTGACAATACTGGAAGATAAGATTGACACCCCGGTTGGGCCGCTGTGGGTCCTGTGCGATGAACAGTTCCGGCTTCGGGCCGTGGAATGGGAAGAACACAGCGACCGCATGGAACAGCTGCTGAATATTCACTATGGTAAACAAGGCTTTCAACGCGTTAGCAGCCGTAATCCTGGCGGCCTTAGCGACAAGCTGCGTGACTATTTTTCCGGCGACATGGCAGCGATTGATTCTCTTCCCACCGCTACCGCCGGCACGGATTTCCAGCGCCAGGTTTGGCAGGCCCTGCGTGATATTCCCTGCGGGCAAGTGATGCACTACGGGCAGCTCGCAGAACTACTGGGCCGCGCCGGGGCCGCACGCGCGGTCGGCGCCGCGAACGGTTCGAACCCGGTGAGCATCGTGGTACCGTGCCATCGCGTCATTGGCCGGAACGGGACGATGACCGGCTACGCAGGTGGCGTGGCGCGAAAAGAATGGCTGCTGCGCCATGAAGGTTATTTATTACTGTAAAGGTGCCAAAAGTGCGGCTATTTATTCCGAAATAACGTAGCTGCATTTTAATGTTTCAGGGAATTCAACAAGATGAAGGCCATTTTTTGACTCCCTACCTTTATTATTGTCCGAGTTACGTTCTGCCAGACTTACCTGATCGCGAAAAAGATGTTAAAATTGACCAATATCAATTACGGTCCGAGCATATCTATGATCCCTGAAAAGCGTATTATTCGACGAATTCAGTCTGGCGGTTGTGCTATCCATTGCCAGGATTGCAGCATCAGTCAATTATGCATCCCCTTCACGCTTAATGAGCATGAACTCGATCAGCTTGATAATATCATCGAGCGTAAAAAGCCGATTCAAAAGGGACAAACCCTGTTTAAAGCAGGTGATGAACTGAAATCGCTGTACGCTATCCGCTCCGGCACCATCAAAAGCTACACCATTACCGAGCAAGGCGATGAGCAAATCACCGGTTTCCACCTCGCGGGCGATCTGGTTGGCTTCGACGCCATCGGCACTGGCCACCACCCGAGCTTTGCTCAGGCGCTGGAAACCTCGATGGTTTGTGAAATCCCGTTTGAAACCCTCGACGATCTGTCCGGCAAAATGCCGAGCCTGCGCCAGCAGATGATGCGCCTGATGAGCGGCGAGATTAAAGGCGACCAGGACATGATTTTGCTGCTGTCGAAAAAGAATGCCGAAGAGCGCCTGGCGGCGTTTATCTACAATCTTTCTCGCCGTTTCGCGCAGCGCGGCTTTTCGCCACGCGAGTTCCGCCTGACCATGACCCGCGGCGATATCGGTAACTACCTCGGTCTGACGGTAGAAACCATCAGCCGCCTGCTGGGGCGCTTCCAGAAAAACGGTATGCTGGCGGTGAAAGGTAAGTACATTACCATCGAGAATATCGATCTGTTATCAGACCTCGCGGGCCAGTCACGCAACGTCGCCTGATAACCGCCACCTTTGCCGGGCCGCCTTTTATCCCTTTTATTGACCCGGCAAGGGTTCTCCACCTGTTTCATTCCTTTCTTATGGGTTAATCTTACTTCACAGACTGTGGTTAAGCAGTTGTAAGGAGACCTGTATGGCAAACTACCAAAACATGCTAGTCGCGATTGACCCTAACCAGGACGATCAACCTGCCCTGCGGCGTGCTGTTTATTTGCATCAACGGATTGGCGGCAGGATCAAAGCCTTCCTGCCTATCTATGATTTTTCCTACGTAATGACCACGCTGTTGTCACCCGATGAACGCACCGCTATGCGCAAAGGGGTTATCAGCCAGCGGACGGCCTGGATTAAACAACAGGCGCATTACTACATCGAAGCCGGGATCCCTATTGATATTAAGGTGGTGTGGCATAACCGCCCGTTCGAAGCCATCATCCAGGAAGTGATCGCCGGCGGGCACGATCTGCTGCTAAAAATGGCGCACCAGCATGACAAACTGGAAGCCGTGATCTTCACCCCAACCGACTGGCATTTGCTGCGTAAATGCCCCTGCCCGGTGTGGATGGTAAAAGACCAGCCGTGGCCGGAAGGCGGTAAGGCGCTGGTGGCGGTGAATCTTGCCAGTGAAGAGCTGTACCACAACGCGCTAAATGAAAAACTGGTGCGAGAAACGCTGAAGCTGGCGGATGATGTCAACCACACCGAAGTTCACCTCATCGGCGCGTATCCGGTCACTCCAATCAATATCGCCATCGAGCTGCCTGATTTTGACCCGAGCGTTTATAACGACGCTATTCGCGGCCAGCATCTTGTTGCCATGAAGGCCCTGCGCCAGAAATACGGCATTGACGAAAAGATGACGCACGTCGAGAAAGGGCTACCGGAAGAGGTTATCCCGGATCTGGCAGAACATCTTCAGGCCGGGATTGTCGTGCTCGGTACCGTCGGGCGCACGGGACTTTCCGCGGCGTTTCTGGGGAATACCGCAGAACAGGTGATCGACCATTTACGCTGTGATTTACTGGTGATAAAACCGGACGATTACCAGACGCCGGTTGAGATGGATGACCCGGAAGACGACTGACCAGCTCCCACGCGATAACAAAAAAGCCGCCCTTTCGGGCGGCTTTTACCAGACAGCTAAGGCTTATAACGCTTTCAGAATCGCTTCGACGCTGGCTTTGGCATCGCCAAACAGCATCTGGGTATTCTCTTTAAAGAACAGTGGGTTCTGCACGCCTGCATAGCCGGTGTTCATTGAGCGTTTAAAGACAATCACGTTCTGCGCTTTCCACACTTCAAGCACCGGCATACCGGCGATTGGGCTGCGCGGATCGTCCTGAGCGGCTGGGTTCACGGTGTCGTTCGCCCCGATAACCAGGACGGTGTCGGTATCAGCGAAGTCGTCATTGATTTCGTCCATTTCCAGCACGACATCGTACGGCACTCGCGCTTCGGCCAGCAGCACGTTCATGTGGCCCGGCAAACGCCCCGCGACAGGGTGAATACCAAAACGCACTTTGACTCCGCGCGCGCGCAGTTTTTCGGTAATTTCTGCCACCGGATACTGTGCCTGGGCCACCGCCATGCCGTAGCCTGGAGTGATAATAACCGACGTGGAGTTCTTCAGCATCTCAGCGGTTTCTTCCGCGCTAATTTCACGGTGTTCACCCGCCTCTTCCGTTTCACCGGTAGAAGAACCGTCGGTGCCGAAACCACCGGCGATAACGCTGATAAACGAGCGGTTCATCGCCTTACACATGATGTACGACAGGATAGCACCGGATGAGCCTACCAGCGCCCCGGTGACAATAAGCAGGTCGTTGCTGAGCATAAAGCCCGCAGCCGCTGCCGCCCAACCGGAGTACGAGTTAAGCATCGACACCACAACGGGCATGTCGGCCCCACCGATAGACGCCACCAGATGCCAGCCAAACGCCAGCGCAATAACCGTCATCACCAGAACAGCCAGAACCTGCAGGCCAACGCTTTCTGTCCGCACGAACACCAGCAACAGCGCAAAAGAAACCACCAGCGCCGCCAGATTCAGCTTATGACGATTGGGCAGCATCAGCGGTTTAGACGAAATTTTACCGCGCAGTTTGCCGAAGGCCACGATAGACCCGGTGAAGGTGACTGCCCCGATGAAGATCCCGATGAAGACTTCCGTTAAGTGGATATTCTCCATAATAGGCTCAAGGCCCGGGCCGTGATCCAGGTAGCTATTAAAGCCAACTAGCACCGCCGCCAGGCCCACAAAGCTGTGCAGCACGGCAACCAGCTCTGGCATCTCGGTCATTTCGACCTTCTTCGCCAGGTGAATACCAATCGCCCCGCCTATCACCATTGCGATGATAATCCATACTACGTTACCGGTTTCCGGACCAAAAATGGTCGCCACCAGCGCAATCGCCATCCCCGCGATACCAAACAGGTTGCCCTGCTTTGAGGTTTCGTGTTTGGACAGGCCAGCCAGACTAAAAATAAACAGGATCGCGGCAACAATGTATGCAGCTGTAACTAATCCTCCAGACATTTGTTACCCCTTAGTTCTTCCGGAACATTTTCAGCATGCGCTGAGTGACAGTGAAACCACCAAAAATATTGATACTGGCGATCAGTACCGCAATGAAGCTCAGGAAGCTGACCCAGCCGCCGTGACCAATCTGCAGCAACGCACCCACCACAATGATCCCTGAAATGGCGTTAGTCACCGACATCAGCGGCGTATGCAAGGCATGGGAAACGTTCCACACCACGTAGTAACCCACCACGCAGGCCAGCGCAAAGACGGTAAAGTGGCCAAGGAACTCTTTTGGCGCCACGCTCGCAAACCAGCCAAACAGGATGATAGCCAGCGCCATCAGGCCGTATTTAAACCACGGAGACGTTGGTTTTTTCTCTTCGACCGGCGCCGCCGCTGGTTTTGCTGCGGCCTGAGGCTGAGCGGACACCTGAATCGGTGGCGCAGGCCAGGTCACTTCACCTTCGCGGATAACGGTCACGCCGCGCACAACCACGTCATCAAAATCGACGGTGATATTGCCGTCTTTTTCCTTGCACAACAGCTTGAGCAGATTAACGAGGTTAGTACCGTACAGCTGAGAGGACTGGGTTGGCAATCGGCCCGGCAGGTCCGTATAGCCGATGACCTTCACGCCGTTAGGCGTAACGGTGACCTGGTTTGCAACGGTGTACTCACAGTTGCCGCCGTTTTGTGCCGCAAGATCGACAATCACGCTGCCCGGCTGCATGGAGTCAACCATTTCACGGGTAATCAGCTTCGGCGCAGGCTTGCCCGGAATCAGCGCGGTGGTCACAATGATATCCACCTCTTTCGCCTGGGCCGCAAACAGCGCCATTTCGGCTTTAATAAAGGCTTCGGACATCACCTTCGCGTAGCCATCCCCGCTGCCGGCCTCTTCCTTGAAGTCCAGCTCCAGGAATTCGGCCCCCATGCTTTGCACCTGCTCTTTCACTTCCGGGCGGGTATCAAACGCACGAACAATTGCCCCGAGGCTATTGGCCGCGCCAATGGCCGCCAGGCCCGCAACGCCCGCGCCGATAACCATCACTTTGGCTGGCGGGACTTTACCCGCAGCGGTGATTTGACCGGTAAAGAAGCGGCCAAACTCATGCGCGGCTTCAACAATGGCGCGATAGCCGGCGATGTTAGCCATGGAGCTAAGCGCATCCAGAGATTGTGCACGCGAAATACGCGGTACGGAGTCCATCGCCATGACGGTAATGTTCCGCGCCGCCAGTTTTTCGAGCAGCTCAGGGTTTTGTGCCGGCCAGATAAAGCTGACCAATGTTGATCCTTCCCGGGCAAGATCAATTTCGTTTTCCAGCGGCGCATTCACTTTAAGAATAATGTCCGACTGCCAGACCTCGGCGCTGTCGGCAATGCTCGCCCCCGCGCGCTCAAACGCTTCGTCGTCAAAACTTGCCAGTTTTCCCGCATCGCTTTCAACGGCGACACTGAACCCCAGTTTAATCAGCTGCTCTACCGTTTTCGGCGTGGCGGCTACACGGGTTTCATTGGCCAACCGCTCTCTTGGTACACCAATACGCATAGTATTCCCTTCCATCTGTTTTTGATGATGGTTTGCCAGACCTTGCCATGGCCAGACGCAAGCATCCGCCCACGCATGCAGGCAGATATCTGTTCCATTACCACTTCAACAAAAAATACATCTGTAACAAACTTTTTATAACCTACTGAAAATAACGACTGTGATCCACATCCGTATCCGGGTATTTGTATTTTTATCGCAAAAATTCAGTCATCATGAGCTCAGGCAGTCATTTTAATCTCTATTTACACGCAGAGGCCTGATAATACGCTTAAGCGAGACGGTAAGACATGATTCTGCGCCGCAGCAAAACTCATTTTTAACAACATTTTAACTAAATAAGTCATAAGCTTTATCAGTTTTACCTGTGAACGCCTCTTTTTTTAACTTAATAACGTTTGCTACTGTTATTCACCGCCAGTAAGGCACACGGCGTGAAAAATGGCGCAGACAAGGACGTTATTTCCAGCCATAATCGGCGACTAATCGGTCTTTATCAGAGAAGTACCAGTACTCATTTTGCGCAAGGCGAAGGATTATTTTTATGAATCTCAAGAACACCCTTCTGGCGTCAGCTCTTATTTCCGTCACCTCACTGTCCGCTCAGGCGGCCACCGAACTGACGCCAGAGCAGGCGGCCGCACTTAAGCCGTACGATCGAATCACTATTACAGGCCGTTTTAATGCAATCGGCGACGCTGTTGCTGCCGTTTCTCGCCGCGCAGATGCTATTGGTGCAGCCTCATTCTATGTGCTGGACACCAGCGCTATGGGTGAAAGCGGCAACTCCCGCGTTGTGGCTGATGTATATAAAAATGATGCGCCTAAAGCCGATGCGCCTAAGAATCGTGTCATCAATGGCGTAATGGAGCTGCCGAAAGATCAGGCTTACAAGCTTGAACCTTTTGATACCGTTACCGTTCAGGGTTTCTTCCGCACTCAGCCTGATGTTAACGATGCCATTACTAAAGCCGCGCGCGAAAAAGGCGCCGCATCCTTCTTTATCGTCCGTCAGGTCGATGCCAACCAGGGCGGCAACCAGCGCATCACAGCGTTTATTTATAAAGCCGACGCTAAAAAACGCGTTGTGCAAAGCCCGGACCTGCTGCCGGCAAACTCCGAAGCAGGTAAAGCCGCACTCGCTGCGGGCGGTGCAGCCGCCAAGAATGTGGAAATTCCAGGCGTAGCCTCTTCTGAAACACCGTCTTCTGACGTTGGTCGTTTCTTTGAAACCCAGTCTTCTCAGGGTACGCGCTATACCGTAACGCTGCCGGACGGCACAAAAGTGCAGGAAGTGAACAAGATTACTGCGGCTCAGATGGTGCCGTTTGACAGCATTAAGTTCACCGGTAACTTCAGCAGCATGACCGACGTCTCCTACCAGGTGGCAAAACGTGCGGCCGAAAAAGGCGCTAAGTTCTACCACATCACTCGTCAGTGGCAGGAACGCGGCAACAACTTAACCGTCAGCGCAGACCTGTTTAAATAAGATACACCACATCCCGAAAGGCAGCGAAAGCTGCCTTTTTTTTGCACTCAAATCATTTTATCGCACCTCACGCATTGCAAGCAGTGTACACACTCCGTAAAATCCCGCGCCTTAGCGTGATCCTCCATTTATATGCGAAAAAGCAAAATAATTATGCTGGATCACTTCAGACCTCAACAGGATACCTATGGAAAAGAAACTTGGCCTCGCTACGCTAACCGCGCTGGTATTAAGCTCCATGCTCGGCGCGGGTGTGTTTAGCCTGCCGCAGAATATGGCGAGCGTTGCGAGTCCGGCTGCGTTACTGATCGGCTGGGCGATCACTGGCGTAGGTATTCTCTTACTGGCTTTGGCCATGCTGGTGCTCACCCGACTGCGCCCCGATTTGGACGGTGGGATATTCACTTACGCACGCGAAGGTTTTGGCGAGCTTGTCGGCTTTTTCTCAGCCTGGGGTTACTGGCTATGTGCGGTGATAGCCAACGTTTCTTACCTGGTCATTGTTTTCTCCGCACTCAGCTTCTTCACTGACAAACCTGAGCTTCGCCTGTTCGGCGACGGCAATACCTGGCAATCTATCCTGGGCGCCTCCGTACTACTATGGATGGTACACTGGCTGGTGTTACGCGGCGTACAAACGGCGGCCAGCATTAACCTGGTGGCGACGCTTGCGAAGCTGCTGCCTTTAGGGATGTTTGTAGTCCTGGCGGTGGTTGCCTTTAAGCTGCCCACCTTCTCCCTTGATTTTACCGGGCTTGAGCTCGGCGTTCCCGTCTGGGAACAGGTGAAAAACACCATGCTAATTACCCTGTGGGTGTTTATTGGGGTAGAAGGTGCCGTCGTTGTCTCAGCGCGAGCAAGAAATAAAAAAGACGTCGGCAGAGCAACGCTGTTGGCGGTGATAGCTGCGTTGAGCGTGTATCTGCTGGTCACGCTGCTTTCGCTGGGCGTTGTAGCTCGCCCTGAGCTTGCCGCAATGCGTAACCCATCAATGGCTGGCCTGATGGTCGAAATGATGGGGCCCTGGGGGGAAGTTATCATTGCTGCCGGACTGATAGTTTCCGTGTGCGGCGCTTACCTGAGCTGGACCATCATGGCCGCTGAGGTGCCACTGCTGGCGGCAACCCATAAAGCCTTTCCAAAAATGTTCGCCCGACAGAATAAAAACAACGCACCGTCGGCTTCACTTTGGTTAACAAACATTAGCGTGCAGGTGTGCCTCGTGCTGATCTGGCTCACCGGGTCGGACTACAACACGCTGCTGACCATTGCTTCAGAGATGATTCTGGTGCCTTATTTCCTGGTAGGCGCCTATCTGCTCAAAATTGCCACTCGCCCGCTGCATAAGGTTATTGGTGTTGGGGCCTGTGTTTATGGTTTGTGGCTGCTTTACGCGTCAGGTCCGATGCATCTGCTGCTTTCCGTCGTGCTTTACGCGCCGGGATTATTAGTGTTTATTTATGCCCGCCGTACCCATACGCACGAAAAGTCGCTAAATTTAAGGGAACGAACAATTATTTGCCTGATGCTGCTGGCAGCGTTTCCGGCAACGTGGGTGCTGGTGGGGTAAGGAACCCTCTCCCCGGCAGCAACGCTGAATTAGGGGAAAGAAGCTATTAACCGACCCATTCTTATCACCGGTGCAGGCCAGCGTATTGGCCTGGCACTGGCTGAGCATTTTCTGGCGCATTCTCAGCCGTTAATTATCAGCTATCGTACACGTCACCCAGCCATCGACAGGCTTGAGCAGGCGGGTGTCACATGCCTTCACGCCGACTTTTCCACAAACGATGGCATCCTTGAATTCGCTCGGCGAGTTAAGTCTCTCACGCCTGCCCTGCGTGCCATCATCCATAATGCCAGTGAATGGAAGCCGGAAACCCGCGAGACTGCACCCTGCGATACGCTGCAGGCAATGCTGCAGATTCATGTTGCCGCGCCCTACTTACTTAATCATGAACTGGAAGGCTTACTGCGGGGACACGGGCAAGCGGGCAGCGACATTATCCATATGACCGACTACGTCGCAGAGCGCGGCAGCGATAAACATATCGCCTATGCCGCCAGCAAAGCGGCGCTTGAAAATATGACGCTCTCTTTTGCACTAAAACTGGCGCCGGAGGTCAAAGTCAACGCGATTGCGCCTGCGCTGATCATGTTTAATGCCGGGGACGATGCCGACTACCGCCAGCGCTCGCTGAACAAATCGCTGATGAAAATCGCCCCCGGTGAACAGGAAATCGTGAGCCTGATTGAATACTTATTGACCAGCCGCTATGTCACCGGCAGAAGTCACGCAGTAGACGGCGGACGGCACCTACGCTAACGCTGTTAACCAGCCATTAATGGTGTAATCTATTGCATCATTGTATGTTCAAATTTGAAATGCCGACGCGGCGGAATATGAGCAAAATAGTTTACGTGGAAGACGATCCTGAAGTCGGTGGCCTGATAGCAGCCTACCTCGGGAAACATGACATTGACGTTATTGTAGAAACCCGCGGCGATCGCGCCGAAGCGGTTATCCAACAACAGCAGCCTGACCTGGTGCTGCTGGATATCATGCTCCCTGGAAAAGATGGAATGACGCTATGTCGCGATCTTCGCCCGCAGTGGGATGGCCCGATTGTGCTGCTGACGTCATTAGACAGTGACATGAACCATATTCTGTCGCTGGAAATGGGGGCAAATGACTACATTTTAAAAACAACGCCGCCTGCCGTACTGTTGGCTCGACTGCGTTTGCATCTTCGCCAGCGCGTTTCAGCGCAGCAAACCGTAGAGACAACCGCCAGCAACCTCAAGCCGCATAAAGCTATCCGGTTTGGCACGCTGTGTATTGACCCGCTTAACCGCCAGGTGACTCTGGGGGATGAAAATGTCGTGCTGTCTACCGCGGATTTCGATCTGCTGTGGGAGCTGGCGACGCATGCAGGACAGATAATGGATCGCGATGCTTTGTTAAAAAATCTGCGCGGGGTGACCTACGACGGAATGGATCGCAGCGTGGATGTAGCCATCTCTCGCCTGCGTAAAAAGCTACTCGATAATGCGACTGAGCCTTTCCGTATCAAAACCGTTCGCAATAAAGGCTATTTATTTGCCCCCCATGCCTGGGAAAGCGAAGCGTAATGAATTACGGATTTAACGGTAATGTTCAATGAAAAAGCTGTTTGTGCAGTTTTATCTTCTGCTGTTTGTCTGCTTCCTGGTGATGACCATGCTGGTCGGGCTGGTGTATAAGTTTACCGCCGAGCGGGCAGGCCGCCAGTCTCTGGACGATTTAATGAAAAGTTCGCTGTACCTGATGCGCAGTGAGCTACGCGAGATCCCGCCGCGGGACTGGAATAAAACCATCAACGATCTCGACCTGAACCTCTCTTTTAAGCTCAATATTGAGCCGATGAGCAAGTTCAAACTCGATGACGTTGCCGCTCGCCACCTGCGCGAAGGCGAAATTGTGGCACTGGACGAAGAATATACGTTTATCCAGCGCATTCCGCGCAGCCACTACGTGCTGGCGGTAGGCCCGATTCCATATCTGTTTTATCTGCACCAGATGCGACTGCTGGATATTGGCCTCATCGCATTTATCGCCATCTCCCTCGCCTTCCCGGTGTTTATCTGGATGCGCCCGCACTGGCAGGACATGCTCAAGCTTGAAAGCGCCGCCCAGCGATTTGGTAAAGGACATCTTGATGAGCACATTCATTTTGATAACGCCTCAAGCTTTGAACGACTTGGCATAGCCTTTAACCAAATGGCAGATAACATCAACGCTTTGATTGCCAGTAAGAAACAGCTGATCGACGGGATTGCGCACGAGCTTCGCACCCCGCTCGTGCGCCTGCGTTATCGCCTTGAAATGAGCGACAACCTTAGCGAAGAGGAATCGCTGGCGCTCAATCGAGACATCGGCCAATTAGAAGCGCTGATTGACGAGTTGCTAACCTACGCCCGTCTCGACAGGCCGCAGACTGAGCTTCATCTGGCGCACGTCAAATTTGCCAGTTGGATGGAAACGCATATTGCCGACGTACAGCTCATTCACCGTCAGCACCGGATTACGCTGGAGACAGATACCGTCACCGCCATCGACTATGGCGCGCTGGATCTGCGCCTCATGGAACGCGTCACGGACAACCTGATCAACAACGCCCTGCGTTACAGCCAGCAGCAGTTGCGCATCAGCCTGTGGCGAGAAGACGATATCGCCAACCTACAGGTTGAAGATGATGGCCCCGGCATTCCCGAAGAAGAACGCGCCCGGGTATTTGAACCCTTCGTTCGCCTCGATCCCAGCCGTGACCGGGCAACCGGCGGTTGCGGCCTTGGCCTGGCGATAGTCCACTCTATTGCCGTGGCGATGGGTGGGCACGTCACCATTGAAAGCAGCCCATTAGGCGGCGCCAGCTTCCGGTTTTCCTGGCCGGTCAATACCACGTACCTTTCCTGAATTCTGAATCCACCAGCCCGGCATCCCTGCCGGGCTATTATCCCTGCTAAGCCTAAAGTTCACAGTTGCTGATGTGAGCTTCCATTGCTACAGTTCATAAGTATGTTGTAACTAAAGTGAATCGCTATGACACATTACGACCTTATTGAACGCTTAACATCCACTTTCCGGGAGCTGGAGCAGCACCTGGCGGGGCTTAGGACACAGCTCGGGCAGCTACGGCTTCTCAGCGGGCGCGTCTTTCCGCTGCCGGAGATAGAAAAAAGCAAAGAGCATGCCCCTCTCTGTGCGATTGAAGTCACCCAGTCCGTCGGGCAGGAAGCGCATCAGGCAGCGGTCGCCCACTTTACGCGGCTGTTTATTCAGCAGCAGTCGGAAAAAACCAGCACTAAGGCCGCCGTGCGTTTGCCCGGGGCACTATGTTATTCGGTGAACGAAGAACAACACCAACAAACTTCCGGGCTACTGGCACGCATCAACCGGCTGAAGCACTCGCTGGAGCATATCATCAGCGTCGAGTCTGAGCTTCCCTCCGCCCGGCGTTTTGAATGGGTTCACCGCCATATCCCCGGCCTTCTCACCCTGAATGCCTACCGCGCTATCACCCTGCTTGAAACGCCGGACACGGTGCGCTTCGGCTGGGCAAATAAACAAATTGTCAAAAACCTTAGTCGCCAGCAGGTGCTGGAGATATTAGAAAAAAGCCTGAATGCCGGACGGGCCGTGCCGCCATGGACGAAAGAACAGTGGGCTGAACGCATAGCGCAGGAAATCGATGATGTTCAAAAGCTGCCTGAGAGCACACGGCTGAAGATCAAGCGGCCGGTGAAAGTACAGCCCGTGGCCCGCGCGTGGTATCAGGCGCAGCAAAAACAGGTGCAGTATGCCTGCCCTTCTCCGCTCATTGTTTTATGCCGGCAGGAAAGCGGCGAAACACCCCCCGACATAGGAGAACTGCTGAACTACGATGCGGAAAACATTCAACACCGCTATAAGCCCAAAGCGCAGCCGCTGAGACCGATCATCCCGCGGCTGCATTTGTACTGCGAAACGTAAAACTTAAGACTTCATACTGCCGACCATATCCTCAGGACGAACCCAGGCATCGAACTCGTCCTCGGTCAGGTAACCGAGCTTAAGCGCCGATGCCTTGAGGGTCAGCCCCTCTTTGTGCGCTTTTTTGGCAATTTCCGCCGCTTTATCGTAGCCGATATGGGTATTGAGCGCCGTCACCAGCATCAGCGACTCATTCAGCAACTGACTGATGCGGTCGCGATTAGGCTCGATACCCACCGCGCAGTGCTCGTTGAAACTTTCCATTCCGTCGGCCAATAAACGAACGGACTGCAGGAAGTTATGGATAACCATCGGGCGATAAACGTTCAGCTCGAAGTTACCTGACGCGCCGCCGATGTTCACCGCCACGTCGTTCCCCAGCACCTGGCAGCACAGCATGGTGACGGCTTCGCACTGGGTCGGGTTCACTTTGCCCGGCATGATGGAGCTGCCCGGCTCGTTCTCTGGAATCGACAGCTCGCCAATCCCACAGCGCGGGCCGGAAGCCAGCCAGCGTACGTCGTTGGCGATTTTCATCATCGACGAGGCCAGCCCCTTCAGGGCGCCGTGAGCGTGGACCAGGGCATCGCAGGTGCCCAGCGCTTCAAACTTGTTTGGCGCCGTAACGAACGGCTGCTTCGTGAAGTCAGCCAGCTCTTTTGCCACGCGCACCGCGTATTCAGGGTGAGTATTCAGCCCGGTGCCCACCGCCGTACCGCCCAGCGCCAGCTCCGCCAGATGCGGCAGGCTATGGTCGATATGCTTCAGGTTATGCTCAAGCATCGCCACCCAGCCGGAGATCTCCTGCCCCAGCGTCAGCGGCGTAGCATCCTGCAGGTGGGTCCTGCCGATTTTGACGATATCTTTAAAGGCATGTGCTTTTTGGGCCAGCGTTTGCTTGAGCACATTTAGCTGCGGCAGCAGATGCTCGCGAACCGCGATAATGGCCGCCACATGCATGGCTGTCGGGAAAACATCGTTCGAACTCTGACTTTTGTTAACGTCGTCGTTCGGGTGCACCAGTCGCTCCATGCCGCGCACGCCACCCAGAATTTCGCTGGCGCGATTCGCCAGCACTTCATTCATGTTCATGTTGCTTTGGGTGCCGGATCCGGTCTGCCAGATGGCCAGCGGGAACTCACCGGGGTGCTTCCCTGCCAGGACTTCATCGGCGGCCGCGATAATGGCCGTGCCGCGCTCGGCGGGCAGCAGGCCAAGGTCAACGTTGACCCTGGCCGCCGCGCGCTTGGTGAGCGCCAGCGCCCGAATAAGCTCGGTCGGCATTTTCTCGGTAGAAATGCGGAAGTGCTCAAGTGAACGCTGGGTCTGCGCCCCCCACAGTTTATCTGCCGGGACGTCGATCGGGCCCATTGAGTCTTTTTCACTGCGACTGGATGTCATGCCTTTCTCCTTTGCGATAAAAAAAGCCGCCACTATGGGCGGCGGCTTGAGTATTACTTAACGCATCGAGAGCACTGTGAGGCCTGAATTTTCTGGAAGAAGTCGTTGCCTTTGTCATCCACCAGGATGAACGCCGGGAAGTCTTCCACTTCAATTTTCCAGATGGCTTCCATACCCAGCTCCGGGTATTCCACACACTCCAGGCTCTTGATGCTGTTTTGCGCCAGCACGGCCGCCGGACCACCAATGCTGCCGAGGTAGAACCCACCGTGTTTGTGACAGGCGTCGGTCACCTGCTGGCTGCGGTTGCCTTTGGCCAGCATAATCATGCTGCCGCCGTTGGCCTGCAGCTGATCCACGTAGGAGTCCATACGGCCCGCAGTTGTCGGCCCTAAGGAGCCAGATGCGTAGCCGTCCGGCGTTTTGGCCGGGCCTGCGTAATAAATCGGGTGATCTTTCACGTACTGCGGCAGATCTTCCCCGTTATCGAGACGTTCTTTCAGTTTAGCGTGAGCGATGTCACGCGCCACAATAATGGTGCCGGTTAACGACAGACGGGTGGACACCGGGAAGTCAGACAGCTGGGCCAGGATCTCTTTCATCGGGCGGTTAAGATTCACCTTCACGGCTTCCCCTTCGCCCGCCTGACGCAGCGCTTCCGGAATGTATTTCCCCGGGTTGTGCTCCAGCTTTTCAAGCCAGATGCCGTCTTTGTTGATTTTTGCCTTGATGTTACGGTCGGCGGAACAGGACACGCCCATGCCCACCGGACAGGATGCGCCGTGGCGCGGCAGGCGAACTACGCGGATGTCGTGGGCGAAGTATTTGCCGCCGAACTGCGCGCCCAGGCCAAGATTCTGGGCTTCTTTCAGCAACTCTTCTTCAAGCTGCACGTCGCGGAACGCCTGGCCGTATTCGTTACCTTCGGTTGGCAGGCCGTCGTAGTACTTGGTTGACGCCAGCTTCACGGTTTTCAGCGTCGCTTCTGCTGACGTCCCGCCGATAACAAACGCGACGTGGTACGGTGGGCAGGCCGCAGTGCCCAGGGTGCGCATTTTCTCAACCAGGTAATCTTTCAGCTTCGCCGGAGTAATCAGCGCCTTGGTTTCCTGGTAGAGATAGGTTTTGTTGGCAGAACCGCCGCCTTTGGCAATGCACAGGAACTTATATTCATCGCCATCCACGCTGTAGAGATCAATCTGCGCTGGCAGGTTGGTGCCGGTGTTCACCTCTTTATACATATCCAGCGCGGCGTTCTGGGAATAGCGCAGGTTATCTTCAATAAAGGTGTTGTAGACGCCGCGAGACAGCGCTTCTTCGTCGCCGCCGCCGGTCCAGACACGCTGGCCTTTTTTGCCCATGATGATGGCGGTGCCGGTGTCCTGGCAGGTCGGCAGAATGCCCTTGGCGGCAATGTCTGAGTTACGCAGGAACTGCAGCGCAACGTATTTATCGTTCTCACTGGCTTCCGGATCGCTCAGGATGTCCGCCACCTGCTGCTGGTGCGCCGGGCGCAGCATAAACGAAGCGTCGTGGAAGGCATGCTGAGCCAGCAGCGTCAGGGCCTGAGGATCAACCTTGAGGATTTGCTGGCCGTCAAACTCGGCGACGGAAACATAGTCGGAGCTCAGGAGGTAATATTCGGTCGGGTCTTTCTGGAGCGGGAAAGGCTCCTGGTAATGGAAGGGTTTATTCGACATATTTCTCTCACTTGCGACAACAGTAACGTTAATTTTTATATTTCAGCGCAGGATCTTACGCTGCGTTCCAAAAACAAGTCATAACATGCTACACAATTTTTTAACAGAAACTGAGACTAATACGACTTTTTGTTGCCCTGGTTACTTCCCGGCGGATAATTGGTTTAATAACTGAAACTTCGATTCAATGATGACAGGGACCTGAGATGCAAAAATTGATCAATGCGGTACAAAACTATGCCTGGGGAAGTGAAACGGCGCTAACGGAACTGTACGGCATCGCCAACCCGCAGCATAAGCCCATGGCCGAACTGTGGATGGGGGCTCATCCAAAGAGTAGCTCAAAAGTGCTCGATGCTAACGGGCAACAGCACGCATTGCGCGATGTGATTGACGCCGACAAGCAGGCGCTGCTGGGGCCAGCCGTTGCCGAGCGATTTGGCGAGCTGCCTTTCCTGTTCAAAGTCCTTTGCGCCGCCCAGCCTCTCTCCATTCAGGTTCATCCGAATAAAAAAGCGTCTGAAATCGGCTTTGCTAAAGAAAACGCCGCAGGTATTCCGTTAGATGCCGCAGAGCGTAACTACAAAGATCCTAACCATAAACCTGAACTGGTCTTTGCCCTCACGCCGTTCCTGGCGATGAACGCTTTCCGCGAATTCTCTGACATCGTCTCGCTGCTGCAGCCGGTTTCTGGCGCGCATCCGCTGATTGCCCATTTCCTCCAGCAGCCCGGGGCCGAAAGCCTGGCGCAGCTGTTTGCCGGCCTGCTGAATATGCAGGGCGAAGAGAAATCCCTGGCACTTGGCGTGCTGAAAGCGGCCCTGAACAGCCAGCAGGGTGAGCCGTGGGAAACCATCCGCGTGATTTCCGAGTTCTACCCGGACGACAGCGGCCTCTTCTCCCCGCTGTTGCTGAACGTGGTTAAGCTTGAGCCAGGCGAGGCGATGTTCCTGTTCGCCGAAACCCCGCATGCCTACCTCAACGGCGTGGCGCTGGAAGTCATGGCCAACTCAGACAATGTGCTGCGTGCCGGCTTAACGCCGAAGTACATTGATATCCCTGAACTGGTGGCCAACGTTAAATTTGAGCCAAAACCGGCCAACCAGCTGCTGACCCAGCCGCAGAAAAACGGCAGCGAGCTGGACTTCCCTATTCCCGTGGATGACTTTGCCTTCTCGCTGCACGACCTGAGCACGCAGGAAGCCTCGCTGGCGCAGCAAAGCGCGGCCATTGTGTTCTGCGTTGAAGGTGAAGCCGTGCTAACCAAAGACGCCCAGCGTCTGGTGTTGAAGCCGGGCGAGTCAGCCTTTATCAGCGCCGCCGAATCCCCGATTGCCGTCAGCGGCGTTGGCCGGGTAGCACGGGTGTTTAATAAACTTTAACTTACTGATCTTTTTAGCGCGTATTGCTAAGCTAGTAAGCATGTTTGCGAAAGCACCTGTTATCAAGCGGTTCAGACGGTTCGTTCAAAAACAGGAAAATCAATGCATTGATTTTCGGCTGGTAACCACAAAGAGGGAAAAAACACGCTTTTGCCCTCTTTGTCAGCAATCTTAAACGCCTGTTAACAGGCGTTTTTCATTCACCCGGTGGAGGACGGCTACCGGCTTCTATACATGGATAATGACACGATGAAAAAATCTCTGGTTGCGGTTGGGGTAATTGTTGCGCTGGGCGTGGTATGGACCGGCGGGGCCTGGTTTACCGGTAAACAGCTCGAAGGCCGTATGGCTGAAATGATTGATAACGCCAATGCGGAAATCAAAAATTCTGCGCCGGAATCAGGGCTTGTGCTCAGCTATCAGGACTACAAACGCGGGCTGTTCCACAGTACGGTGCAATTGGTTGTTAAACAGGTTGCCGGGACGAAAAATGCCCTGCTCACGCCTGAGCAGAGCGTGTTATTCAACGAAACCATCGATCATGGCCCTTTCCCGTTCGCACAGCTGAAGAAATTCAACCTGATCCCGAGCATGGCGTCGATCCACACCGAACTGGTGAATAACGACACGACCAAACACCTGTTCACGCTGACCAAAGATAAGCCGCTTATCGGCGTGGAAACCCGCGTCGGCTACAGCGGCGCAACCTCCTCGGATATCGCTCTGGCGGCTATTGACGCCACCGAGGGTGAAGACAAGTTCAGCTTCAGCGGCGGCAAGTTTACCGCCGACGTTGACGGCGCGGGCAATGAAATCGCCCTTTCCGGCTCGGCTGACAGTGGCCTTGTGAATACCGTGAACGAATACGGCCAGCGCGTGCAGCTCTCTTTCAACGGGATTAAAACCGATGGCGATAGCAAGCGCAGCCTGTTTGACCAGCGCGTAGGTTCGCAAAAAGCGACCATTGATAAGCTGTCCATGGTAGTGGATGGCAAAGAAATTGCCGTTGTCGAAGGCTTTAATCTGAACGCAAAATCTGATGTCCAGGACGATAAAAAGCACTTTACCGGCCAGTTCGACTACAGCCTGGATGCGCTGAAAGTCCAGAACCAGAACATGGGCAGCGGCAAGCTGACGCTTAAGCTCGGCAACATTGATGCCGCCGCACTGCGAGAGTTTACCCAGAAATACAACGCTGGCGTGCAGCAGCTGATGGCCGATCCGGCCGTGCAGCAAAACCCTGAACTCTACCAGCAAAAATCAGTGGAACTGATTAGCGCTAACCTGCCTCTGCTGCTGAAGGGCAATCCAATCATTACCGTCGCCCCGCTGAGCTGGAAGAACGCTAAAGGGGAATCCACCTTTAACCTGTCCCTGTTCATGAAAGATCCGCAGGGCGCCACCGGCCCGGCCAACACGCCGGAAGAACAGCTGGATCGCTACGTGAAATCTCTCGACGCGAAGCTGGTTATCCCGATGCCGATGGCCACCGGGCTGATGTCCCAGGTTGCGCAACTGGAAGGCTATAGCCCGGAAGAGTCAGACAAACTTGCCAGCCAGCAGATCAAGGGCCTCGCCGCCATGGGCCAGATGTTCCGCGTCACTAAGGTCGACGGCGATAACATTACCACCAGCCTGCAGTACGGCAGCGGGAAAGCCTCCCTGAACGGCGAGCAGATGTCGCTGGGAGAGCTGTTTAGCATGTTCGCCCTGCCGGCTGGAATGGGTGGCCCGGCGCTGCAGGATAACGACAGCGATGCCGTACCGCAGCCGCAGGACGAAGCGCCAGGGGATGATACGTCTCCGGACGCAGAACCAGCTCCGCAGCAGTAAGCCTCCTGAGAGGCATCAGGTCAGTTAAACGTTGCAAAACGCATTTAAAAATAAACAAGGAAAATCAATTCATTGATTTTCGCCTGATAAACACCCGGAGGGGAAATCATATTTTTTCCCTCTGGATCAGAGAAAACCCCCGCCAGCAGGCGGGGGTTTTTAATTTCTATCGGCCAGCAGCGCCGCAAGCGTTTCCCGAATCTCGGGCCATTCATCATCAATAATGCTAAATCTCACCGAGTCACGCTTGCGGCCATCCGGCATAATCCGCTCGTGTCTGACAATCCCTTCCTGTTTCGCGCCCAATCTCAGGATCGCGCGGCGGGACTTTTCGTTGATCACATCCGTGGTGAACTGCACCCGCACGCAGGCCAGCGTTTCGAAAGCGTATTGCAGCATCAGGTATTTGGCCTCGGTATTGGCCCAGGTTCGCTGCCAGCGGGCGGCAAGCCACGTACTGCCAATTTCAAGCTTGCGGTTTTTGGTATCTATTTTCCAAAACCGCGTGCAGCCAATGACGTCTCCAGACTCAATATCCACCGTTACGAACGGCAGAATCGTGCCTGCCTGCCGCCCGTTCAGCGCATGCTGAATGTAGTCGTTTACCGTCTGCGCAGAGGGCACTACGGTAAACGGCAAATTCCACAGTTCACCGTCCGAGGCGGCCTCAACCAGCCGAGGGGCATCGCTCAGTGCTAACGGCCTAAGTTTGATACGCTGGCCGATAAGCGTAGGAAATTCGCTCATGCTGTTCCTGCAAAAATTAGTTTTTAATGGTTACCAACCGCGCCGGCATAATCTGGTTGCTGAACACTACATCGCTTTCCTGGGCTCGCTGAAGAATACGCTGCGCCGCGCTGCGGCCTATTTCACGGGCCGGCGTGGTAACCCACGTCATCGGCACGTCGTCCAGCTCATCTTCTGTGACTTCGGCAAATCCTGCCAGCGCAATATGTCGATCATAATAGCTGTCTACGCTGCCACCGCCCATCTGCCAGCCCGCCCGAGTCAGGCCGAACCAGGCCCCCATCGCCACGGTACTGTTGTGGCAAACCACGGCGCTGATGGTCGGGAAATTATGCAATAGCTCCGTGATGGCATCCGCCGCCTGCTTCTGGCTTGGCTCGCACTCGAGGATCCAGTCGCTATGGAAAGGCAGCCCATGCTGCATCAGGGTGGCGCAAAAGCCGCCCAGACGTTCAGCACGAGTCAGAGAGGAGCTTCTTCCGCCCAGCCACGCAATACGCTGATGGCCACGTTTAATCAGATGCTCGGTCACCATTTGCGCCGCCTGCATATTATCCGGGCGAATGATATCCACCTCATCCAGATAGCTTGCTCGAGAGGCAAACACCAGCGGCACCTTGTTCTGTACCGCCATATCCCGCAGGTCGGCGCCCTGACCTGCCGCGCCGGCAATAATAATGCCATCCACCCCCTGGGCCACCAGCGTGTCGAAACAGCGCTGCATATGCTGGCCCTGGCTTCCGCTCTGGGTGAGAAACAGAAGCTGCCCCTGCTGCTCCAGCGCTTCCGTCAGCCCGGCAGTTAACTCCGCGTAAAAAGGATTGCAGAGGTCGCGGACAATCAGGCCAATCACCCCGCTCTGCCCACCGCGCAGCGATGCCGCCTGGCGATTACGCACGAAGCCTAACTTTTCGATAGCCTCATTCACCCGCTGACCGGTGGCGGTCGAGATCCTGCCCTTGCCGCTAAGCACCAGCGATACCGTGGTCACCGAGACACCTGCGGCCTCGGCAACCTCGTTGATAGTGATTCTTTTGGTCAGCGTCGACATCGTTAAGTCAGATCCTCCGTGAATCGATAAATATAAAGATAAAACGTTTTACTTATGCTGGCATATTCAACTTCATTATGCGCGGTAATTCTGCGATCGTCCTCACGATAAAATTGGGTAAAACGTTTTATCATTTTCAAACTTTACTTACACAACACCTCATTTTAACCGGGTCAAGGAGTCGTGATGGCGGCTAATACACCACAAAAAAAATCGCTTTGGGAATTTTTCCAGAACCTCGGCAAAACCTTTATGTTGCCGGTAGCGCTGTTGTCATTCTGCGGCATCATGCTGGGGATCGGTAGCTCGCTGAGCAGCCATGACGTCATTACTGAGATCCCCTGGCTGGGTAACCCGGTCTTACAGCTGATCTTTACCTGGATGAGCAAAATGGGCTCATTCGCCTTCAGCTTCCTGCCGGTAATGTTCTGTATCGCCATCCCGCTGGGCCTGGCGCGTGAGAACAAAGGCGTTGCCGCTTTCGCCGGTTTTGTCGGCTATATGGTGATGAACCTGGCGGTTAACTTCTGGCTGACCGCCAAAGGCATTCTGCCGACTACCGATGCGGCCATTCTGAAAGCCAACAACATTCAAAGCGTGCTCGGCGTTCAGTCGATTGATACCGGCATTCTCGGCGCAGTTATTGCCGGGATCATCGTTTATCTGCTGCACGAGCGTTTCCACAACATCCGCCTGCCGGATGCGCTGGCGTTTTTCGGCGGCACCCGTTTTGTGCCGATCGTTACGACCCTGGTGATGGGGCTGGTTGGCCTGGTTATCCCGCTGATCTGGCCAATTTTTGCCGCCGGCATCAACGCCCTGGGCTACATGATCCACAGCGCGGGCATTTTTGGCCCGATGATCTTCGGGACCGGTGAACGTCTGCTGCTGCCGTTCGGCCTGCAGCACATTCTGGTGGCTCTGATTCGCTTCACCGAAGCGGGCGGCACCATGGACGTTTGCGGTCATACCGTGAGCGGCGCGCTGACTATCTTCCAGGCGCAGCTGAGCTGCCCGACCACTCACGGCTTCTCTGAGAGCGCAACACAGTTCCTGTCTCAGGGTAAAATGCCGGCGTTCCTCGGCGGTCTGCCAGGTGCTGCGCTGGCGATGTACCACTGCGCCCGCCCTGAAAACCGCCATAAAATTAAAGGGCTGTTGATCTCCGGCGTGATTGCCTGCGTCGTGGGCGGCACCACAGAACCTATCGAGTTCCTGTTCCTGTTTGTCGCGCCGGTGCTGTATCTCATTCACGCGGTGCTGACCGGGATTGGTTTCACCATGATGTCCGTGCTGGGCGTGACTATCGGCAACACCGACGGCAACATTATCGACTTCTTCGTCTTCGGCGTGCTGCACGGTCTGTCCACCAAATGGTATATGGTGCCTGTCGTGGCCGCGGTGTGGTTTGCGGGCTACTATGCTATCTTCCGCTTCGCCATCACCCGCTTCAATATCAAAACCCCGGGTCGCGATATTGAAAGCACCACCGCAGAAAAACCAGTCGGTGGCCACACGGGAAAATCGGGCTATAACGTGCCGGCTATTCTGGCGGCGCTGGGCGGCAGCGACAACATTTCGACGCTGGATAACTGCATCACCCGCCTGCGTCTGTCGGTTAAAGACATGTCGCTGGTAGATACCGCAGCCCTGAAGGCCAACCGCGCCATCGGCGTCGTCAAGCTCAACGAGCACAACCTGCAGGTGGTTATCGGCCCTCAGGTTCAGTCGGTCAAAGATGAGATGGTCGGCCTGATGCGAACCGTCGAGGCTTAATTCACCCCCGAGCGCTTCGGCGCTCTTAAGCATCTGACAAAGAGGGAAAAAACGTGGTTTTTCCCTCTTTGTGGTTATCAGCCGAAAATCAATGCATTGATTTTCCTGTTTTGTTTTTAATAGCACCTGATGTCTTTATCACTACTTTGGATTGCCGTCAGTGAGTGCCAAAAGCTGTGAGGCTTTATGTTTGATTTTTCTGTTCCGGTAGACCGCCACGGCACCTGGTGCACCCAGTGGGATTACGTGGCCGATCGCTTCGGGGCGGCAGACCTGCTGCCCTTCACCATCTCCGACATGGACTTTCCAACCGCGCCCTGCATCCTTGAAGCCCTGCAAAAACGGCTGGCCCACGGCGTGCTCGGCTACAGCCGCTGGAAGAATGATGATTTTCTTTCCGCCGTCGCACACTGGTACCAGCTGCGCTTCGGCAGCGCCATCGACCCGGAAAGCGTGGTCTACGGCCCGTCGGTTATTTACATGGTTTCACAGCTGATTCGCCAGTGGTCGCAGCCGGGGGACGGCGTGCTGATTCACACCCCGGCCTACGATGCATTCTACAAAGCGATTGAAGGCAATCAGCGCCAGGTGCTGAGCGCGCCACTGCAAAAAAACAGCGGACGGCTGGCGCTGTAATATGGCGGAGCTGGAGGCGTTGCTCGCCCGGCCTGAATGCAAAGTTATGCTGCTGTGCAGCCCGCACAACCCGACGGGCAAAGTCTGGACTCGTGCAGAACTGGAGCTGATGGCTGACCTCTGCGAACGCCACGGCGTGCGGGTTATCAGCGATGAGATCCATATGGATATGGTGTGGGGCAAAAACCGCCATATTCCATGGGGTGACGTCGGGCGCGGCTGCTGGGCGCTGTTCACTTCCGGCTCCAAAAGCTTCAATATCCCTGCGCTCACCGGCGCTTACGGGCTGATAAATAATGCGGACGACCGCCAGCAGTATTTGCAAGTGCTTAAAGGTCAGGATGGCCTCTCTTCTCCGGCAGTGCTGGCGATTGTGGCCCATGTCGCCGCCTACCGTGAAGGCGAGCCCTGGCTTGATGCGCTGCGGGACTACCTGCAAAGTAATTTGCAATTCGTGGCCGACAGGCTGAACCAGGCGTTCCCTGAACTGAACTGGCAGCCGCCGCAGTCGACTTATCTGGCGTGGATCGATTTACGCCCGCTGGGGCTGGACGACAGAGCGCTACAGACAGTGCTTATAGAGGAGCAGAAAGTCGCCATTATGCCGGGCTACACCTACGGGCCAGAGGGGAATGGCTTTGTGCGCCTCAACGCCGGGTGTCCGCGCGTCAAACTTGAGGCCGGCGTCGAGCGGCTTATCAATGGGATCCGTTCGCTGAAATCACTATGACGGTACGAAAAAACATACCAAAGTGCGCTGGCCTGACTGCTGACAAATCTCTGGCGGAAGAAGAAATACCACACGGTCCGTCTAAAACGAGGAAATCAATGCATTGATTTTCGGCTGATAACCATAAAGCCCACCGAAGTGGGCTTTTGGCTGTACGGAGGCTTAGAAACGGTAGCCCACGCCCAGCATCCAGGTGCCCACTTTCACTTCGTCGAGCTTCGAATATTCATACGATGCGTCGATAGCAATGTTGGAGACCGGGTTAACCTGCAGGCCCAGGCCGTAAGCCGCAGAAGTCTTGCTCTCGCTTTCAGAATCACCGAAAGCAGACACTTTCACTTTCCCGGTCCCCAGACCGATCAGTGCGTAGGCGCTGACGTATTCGTTAAAGCGATAGGAAGGGCCCGCGGTGACTGAGTAGTAATCCAGGTCGCCATCGCCAATTTTTTCGCCGCCGTAGTAGAAATCATAACCCTGGTGGGTATAAGCGAAAGAGCCAACCACGCCCCAGTTGCTATCGATTTCATACCGGTACTTGACGTTGAACCCTTTTGGATTGTCGTCGAGTTTCTCACCATCAACTTTCACATTGCTCTGCGCATAGCCGATAGAGATTGTGCTTTCGCCGTCAGCGTAGACGTTTGCAGACGCAACAGATAAACCGGCCAGAATAGCCAGAGCTAATACCTTTTTCATTATATTTTTCCGTAAGTTGTTTGAAGCGGACGCACTCTATCATGAGGAACGTAACAAAGTGTAACTACGCTATTTGGTAGTTGTAGCTTCAAAAATTACCGGCAAAATTATCGGGCCATTCATCGCGTCGTCATTTTTCCGACACCCAGCTGACACACAATATTCACCCGCTCCCCTTAAGCTCGTGACAATTAAAAACAGGAGCAAATCATGCACGTTTTTTCCGGTGAAATTCCCTTCGGTCATGCCGTTCACACCTTCCTTGTGGCAGACAATACCCCGGCGATTAGCCTGACGGGCACGACGCTACGCACCGGGCACCTTTACTGTTACCTTTACGACAGCCGCCAGCAGCTACGGGCCTCGGTGATGCTGCAAAAACCGGAAAAGGTGCTGACAGTCTGCGCTGACCGGGCTTCGGTGGGCGCCCTGCCCGGCCCCCTTCCCGCCGGAGAATGGCAACTACATATCTATAACGTGATCGGTGAAAGCCGCTCGCCACAGCCGATGAGCTATCGGCTTGATATCGCTTTTGACGCCCTAGCCGAGCCCGTCGATTTTGAACAGCAAGAGGTACTGCGCCCTAACCATCAGGTCATTTTTGACTACCAGCGCACGCTGAGCGACCGTCCCGGCTGGTATCGCGGCGACCTGCACGGCCATACCACGCTGTCCGACGGTAACAACACGCTGCTTCAGGCGCTGGATATCATGGCTTCACAGGGGCTGGATTTCTTCTTCCTGACCGAGCACAACCTGTCCCACGCTTGCCTGCCGCGCCATGACAGCGTGCTAATACTACCGAGCATTGAGGTCACCGCCGACAAAGGCCATCTCAACGTTCACGGCCCCGCCGCGACGCTGAATATGTTCAATGCGGACTACAGCAGCCGCGGTCTGCTTACTCAGGGCATTGCCCTCAAGCGTCCAGAAAGCGTCCTGAGCGTAAACCACGCCATGCTACATCCGTGGAGCTGGCTCTATAACGATATGCCGATGGCGGATATCGACGTGCTGGAAGTGCTCAACGATCCGACCTGGAAAAACGCCACAACCGCTAACGAACAGGTGGTCGAGATCTTTACCGCGCTGTGGAACGCCGGGCACAGGATTTATGCCGTCGGCGGAAGCGACTGCCATATGCAACCTCACGAGCGTTATCCACAGGCCACGGAGCCCTCAATTTACGGAGATCCGTCCACCAGGGTGTATGCCACCGCACTCAGCGGAGAAGCCATCCTGGCGGCCATCAAAAAAGGCCATTGTTACTTTGAGCGCCGCTGCGGCCTGACATTCAACCTGAACGACGGCGCGCTGCTGCCCGGTGACGCCGCCGATGGCAAACAGATAGCGTTGACCGTGTCGGTAAAAGATAGCGAACAGCGCTACACGCTTCAGGTCGTATCGGACGCTGGCATTCTGGCCGAGTATCCGCTGCAAAATACTCCGCAAGACATTCCTGCCGATATGACAAAACATGCCTGGATTCGCTGGGATATTCGCCGCGCGGACGGCACGCTGGAGGGCATGATCAACCCGGTTTACTGCGCCCAGCACCCGCTATTTCTCTCGCCGGTCGGCGAAACCTGGGGCGAAGTCACCGGCCACCTTGAATTTCCTCGCAGCCCCGACGCAGAGTGATTTTTAAGCAGTTTCGTCTGGTTATCTTTTTGGTTTGTAAAATTTTGAAATTATTTAATGTGAATATTTAGTCGTTCTGCTTTGCATAAATCCGCTAAAAACGACGAAAATGCTCCCTCATCATAGTCATAGAAATTAAGACCCGGTGACACCCCGCTTCCCGGGTCTTTTTGTTGTTGAGAGAGACAATATGAGTTTATCTTCCGGCCATGCCTCCCATCAGGCCATTCCTTCGGGTTCGGGCGCGCTGTTCTTTATTCAGATGTTCGCCACGCTTGGTTTTGCGGTGCTGTACTCCACGCTGGTGCTTTACGTCACAAAGCGGCTGGGATTTAGCGAAGGCCAGGCCGATGCCATGATGGGGATCTTCGGCGCATTCAACTACGGGCTGCACCTGTTTGGCGGTTGCCTCGGTGGCCGCTATCTGAGCAACCGTAATCTGTTTGTGCTGGGGATGCTGCTGCAGGTCGCGGGCTGTTATATGATTGCCGAAGCAGGCCTGACGGGGCTATGGTGGGGGCTTGCCATGTTCCTGAGCGGCAGCGGGCTGAACGTCACCTGCCTGAATATGATGCTGACCCAGCGTTTTGCGCCGGATGACGATCGCCGCGAAGCCGCCTTCCTGTGGAACTACGCCGGGATGAACCTGGGGTTCTTTATCGGCTTTACCGTGGCCGGCTACTATCAACTGACCGAAAGCTACCGGGCGCTGTTCTTGTTTGCCACTCTCGGCAACGTGGCTGCAGTGGTGATTACCCTGCTTCGCTGGCCGGTGCTGGCGGACATCAACACGCCGCTGCGGGACATTAAGGGCAAAGGATTTTATCTGCGCATGGCTTTTGGCCTGCTGATCCTGATTATTCTGGTCCCTGTGCTGCGCCTTCTGCTCGGTCATACTGAATTTAGCAGCACGTTCGTCATCGTGCTGGGTGCGCTGGTCTTCCTGTCGCTGTGCGTAATGACCGCCCGCCACCCGCGCAAGCACGAACGTCGCCGCATGGCAGCCTACCTGCTGCTGGCCGCAGGTTCGCTGGTCTTCTGGTCGCTATATCAGCTGGCGCCTATGGGGCTGACGCTGTTCGCCGAGCATAACGTCACCCTGAACGCTTTCGGCTGGAAAGTCTCTCCGCAGTGGCTGCAAAACATCAACACTATCGTCATCGTGATTGGCGGCCCACTAATGGCCTGGTGGTTCAAACGCCTGCGCGATCGCGGCGTACGCATCGATATTCCCGCTCAGTTTGCCTCTTCATTGTTCTGCATGGGCGTTGGCATGCTGGTACTGCCGCTGGGTATCTCCATGGCCGGGGCAGACGGTATGGTGGCGCTGAAATGGATTGTGCTGAGCTACATTCTGCAGAGCATCGGCGAGCTGTTGATTTCCCCGGTAGGCTACTCGATGATCGGTAAACTGGCCCCGGCCAACCTGCAAGGGTTGATGATGGGCTGCTGGATGATGGTCACGGGCGTGGCTTCCGTGCTGGCAGGCTATGTTTCTGGCCGCATGCCGCAAAACAACGGCAGCACGCCGGTACTGACCGACCCGGGTTACAGTAAAGTCTTCAGCCAGCTAGGCTGGGGCTCCGTCGCCACCGGCGTTATTTTACTACTGCTGATCCCTCTGCTGCGCCGCCTGATCGAGCAAAAAAGCACGGCTCAGGCCTGAGTCACAGCGCGCGCGGGAACCCGCGTTTTTTACACGACCTGTAATGGCGGTTGACCACCCTCCCCGTGGGAACTACAGTTAACCGCCAGTCACTTTTCCCCGAGGTTTGCAACGAAATGAACAACTAATGCGCTCGCTACCTGACTTATGCCAGTGTGAATACGCATTGCTGTTTATTATTGCAGTTTTGGGCGTGGCTTCTGCCACACATCTCGCCGCCGTTCGGTATTCCCTGGCTCTACTTTTCACTCCCAGGAGGGAAATAAGATGCCTGATATTTTTATCCATTCTTCCGACTTACTCGAGCACAACCGCGCCGCATGGGATGCCCTTGCCCGCCAGCAGTGCGCATGGTCGCAACCTGTCGACGCCGACATTATTGCGCAAGCTCGCCGCGGCGAGTGGCAGATTCATTTAACCCCGGGCACGCTGCCGGACGGATGGTTGCCGGACGTGCAGGGAAAACGCATTCTCTGCCTGGCGTCTGCCGGTGGTCAGCAGGCGCCGGTACTCGCCGCTGCCGGGGCGGACGTAACCGTTTTTGACTTCTCGCGGGAGCAGCTCAATAAAGACCGGTTTGTTGCGCAACGGGATAATCTGACCCTCACTCTTCATCAGGGAGATATGCGTGATTTATCCATTTTCGCTGACGAAAGTTTTGACTACATTATCCACCCAATATCCAACCAGTACGTGCCAGATATTCGTCCCGTCTGGGGCGGCTGTTATCGGGTTTTAGCGAGAGGCGGAAAGCTGTTATCCAGCTTTTTTAATCCGGTCGTTTTTATTGGCGATCGTGCGTCAAATTATGCCGAACAGGGCATTATTCGCCCAAAATTCAGCCTGCCCTATTCTGATATCAGTGATTTAACGCCCGAAGAGCTGGCCGCAAAACAGGCACGAGGGGAAGCCCTCGTTTTCGGCCACTCCCTGGCAGAGCAGATCGGTGGGCAACTGGAGGCGGGTTTTATGCTTGCAGGCTTTTATGAAGACAGGCAACCTCACCCACGTTTCTTGATTGACCAGTTTATGCCGACGTTTATCGCTACCCGCGCAATAAAATAAGGCCTGGCCGCCGCTGACGGAACAGACGGCTAAAGCATGATTTTTTATTTAAATATGCTTACAAACAACTGCTAATAAGAACAAAACACAGCCAACCCTAAAAGCTGGCTGTGTTAGTATTTACAGGCACATACGTATATCCCTCCGCTGATGGAAACCAGTCAATGACCGAAATACTGTTTCGTAAAGCACAGCTTGCCGATGTTCCCGCCATCATCACTTTGTTAGCCGACGACGTCCTAGGGCGTCTGAGAGAAGATCCCCGCCCGCCCATAGATCAGCGCTACGTTGAGGCTTTTCATGCCATCGATGCCGATCCGAATCAGCTACTTGCCGTGGCCATGTGCGGTGATGAGGTCATCGGGACATTACAGCTGACTTTTATCCAGGGTTTAGCGCGGAAAGGCGCGTGGCGCGGCCAGATTGAAGCGGTACGCATTGCGCGTTCGCAGAGAGGAACGGGATTTGGCAAACAGATGTTTGCCTGGGCTATCGAACGCTGTAAAGAACGAGGATGCCACCTCGTACAGCTCACGACCGATAAAACACGAACGGATGCGCACCGCTTTTATGACAACCTTGGCTTTGAAGCCAGCCATCTTGGCTACAAGCTAACGCTGCAGTAAATTTTTCTTCACGAAGGCTCGACAGGGACGTTTGCGCAACAAAATACTTATCTCCGTAGCATTTCCCCCCGGTTTCTTTTTATAATACGCCGCACTTTAATCAAAAAAAGAGTGCGACCATGATTGATACCACCCTGCCGTTAACCGATTTGCACCGCCACCTTGATGGCAACATTCGTGCGCAAACCATCCTCGATCTCGGCCGCCAGTTTAATTTATCTCTACCTGCCCACACCCTCGAAACCCTGCGTCCTCACGTTCAGGTGGTTGAAACTGCACCGGACCTGGTCAGTTTCCTGCAGAAGCTGGACTGGGGCGTCAAAGTACTGGGCGATCTCGAGGCCTGCCGCCGCGTCGCCTGGGAAAACATTGAAGACGCCGCTCGTAACGGCCTGCACTATGTGGAGTTGCGCTTCTCCCCCGGCTATATGGCAATGAGCCATAACCTGCCGGTCGCGGGCGTGGTTGAAGCCGTGATTGAAGGCGTACGTCAGGGCTGCCGCGATTTTGGCGTTGAAGCCCGCTTGATAGGCATTATGAGCCGTACTTTCGGTGAAGCCGCTTGTGAAGCGGAGCTCAATGCCCTGCTCGCCCACCGCGACAGCATTACCGCGCTGGACTTAGCCGGAGACGAACTCGGCTTCCCGGGCAGCCTGTTCCTGAATCACTTCAATCGTGCGCGGGACGCTGGCTGGCGGATTACCGTTCATGCTGGTGAGGCCGCCGGGCCAGAAAGTATCTGGCAGGCGATCCGTGAGCTGGGTGCAGAGCGTATCGGCCACGGCGTAAAAGCGGTTGAAGACCTGGCGCTGATGGATTTCCTGGCCGAGCATAAAATCGGGATTGAGTCCTGCCTGACCTCAAATATTCAGACCAGCACCGTTGCGGCCCTGGACAAACACCCGCTGATTACCTTCCTCGATCACGGCGTACTGGCCACGATCAATACCGATGACCCGGCGGTCCAGGGCATCGATATTATTCACGAGTATAAAGTCGCGGCACCTCAGGCCGGCCTCAGCGCGGCGCATATTCGCACCGCGCAGGAGAATGGCCTGAAGATCGCGTTCCTGAGCGAAGCCGAAAAACAGGCGCTTATCGCTAAGGTTAAGGCGGCGTAAAAATACCGGCAGCTGGCGTCAGGATGCGGATTCCAGCTGCCGTTTTTGTTCGGCCGTTTTGCGGGCATAACGCTGGGCCAGGACGGCACAAACCATCAGCTGAATTTGGTGGAAAATCATCAGCGGCAGTACCATCATCCCTACCGCACTGGCGGGAAACAGCACATTTGCCATCGGCACGCCGTTGGCCAGACTTTTCTTCGATCCGCAGAACACGATAGTAATCTCGTCAGCGGTATTAAAGCCCAACCAACGCGCCGCCAGCGTATTCACCACCAGCACAATCGCCAGCAGCACCAGAGAGCAAACCAGCACCATCAGCAACGAGAAGCCGTTGACCTGATGCCAAATCCCCTCCACTACCGCTTCGCTAAACGCCACATAGACCACAAGCAAAATAGACGACCTGTCGGTCAGGCCAATCAGTTTTTTATGGCGATCCACCCATTTGCCAATTAGCGGTCGGGAAAGATGCCCGATAACAAACGGCACCATCAGTTGCATAATGATTTTGCCAATGGCGTGCAGCGTGTCGGTAGCCCCCTCCTGAGTTTGCATCAGCGCCCCGACCAGAACAGGCGACAGGAAAATCCCCAGGATACTGGACGCAGAAGCGCTACACACCGCCGCCGCCACGTTCCCTCCGGCAACGGAAGTAAAGGCGATTGCCGACTGCACCGTCGCGGGCAACGCGCAAAGATAGAGGAAGCCCATATACAGCGGCTGACTCAGAATAGCCGGGGAGAGAAAGCCCATCGCCAGCCCCAGCAGCGGGAACAGCGCAAAGGTACTGAGAAACACCACTAAGTGAAGCTTCCAGTGCCCCATCCCCGCCACAATGGCATCGCGGGAGAGCTTTGCCCCATGCATAAAGAAGAGCAGCGCTATGGCAAACGTCGTCAGGTATTCAAACCCAGTTTTCACTATCCCTTCGCACGGGAACAGCGACGCGACGATCACCACACCAATCATTACCAGTAAAAAATTATCAATTTTTAGTTTTTGTAGCCAACCCATCCTGTTCCTCTACCTGCCAGACATCATTTTGGCTGTTACTTTGCAACAAATTGGCCGCGCTGGCGAGTTAACAATTCTGCAAACTGTCAAAAAATACGCGCCCGCAACGCCGCATTTTATCTTACAGCGAAACGCGAGGTATTTAGCGTAACTAAAACTAAAATATGAATACAGCGAGGCTTAATTTAAAACTATTTAAAGAAGATAAAACCGAGTAAATCAAGTCAGTTTATACAAAAAAATATTTACCTAATGGTCAAATTATAACTCAATGATAATTATTGATTTAACAAGATAAATATTAGCCATCAAAGTATAAAAAGAAGACAGGAATCCCATTTGGAAATTTAAATTCATATTATATGAGCCGTAATGTGGCAGTGATTCAAATACGCCATACACTTATTAATACGCCGTCCGGCGTGCTAATAGTGGAGTATTGCTATGCGCTCAAATAACATTGGCCGCCTCAGCGCTATTGCGATGGCGGTACTTCTTGCTTTCTCCCTGTCGGCCTGTAGCGGCGGCGGCGGAAGTTCGCACAATACGGCGAAAACAGCCGGGTCTGCCGGTACCACGGGCACTGATACTGCAAACAACGGCGGTAGTGGCTCCGGGGGCAATGGAGGTGGATCCGGGGGCGGGACAGGGACGGGTGGCGGTACAGGCGGAGGCACAGGCGGCGGGACAACCGTGGCTAACAGTGCCGGCAATAACGTCGTCAAGGACGCGGGCGGCGTTGTGGATGGGGTCGGCAGCACGGTCAGCGGCGTAGCATCTCAGTTGCCGGTGAATAATCCTGTGACGTCCACAGTTGCCGTGGCCGTTGATGGCACCGGCAGCGCCATTTCAACCGTCGGCAACGGCGTAGTCAACGGGCTTGGCAATGCCAACAACCCGAATGGCGTGGGAACCACCGTGACCGGTGCCACTACTGCCGTATCAGGCCTCGGAACAACGGTCTCAGCGGTAGGGAGCAATCTTGCAAGTTCAACGGCCAATACACCCGCCAGCGGGTTGACCGGCGCAGCAGGTGGGCTGGTCAATACTGCGGGGCAAGTCGTGACAGGTACCGGGAATGCTCTTACCCAAACGGTGCAAAGCCCTGGCGTGTCCAACCTGACGACTGGCGCAACGGGGTTGGTTAACACCACCCTCTCAGATACGCAGAAAGCAACTCAGGCCGTGGGCGGAGCTACCGGGCTGGGTACGCCGGTCAGCAATCTGTTGACCACCACGGGAGGAACCGTCAGCGGGCTGGGAACCAGTATCAGCGGCAGCAACCCATCCCTCGGTGGCCTCGGCCAGGTAGTACAGAATACCGGCCAGGCGGTGACCGACAGCGGTGCGTTGGTGAAACCAGTACAAACCGGCGGCAGCTCCGGCTCCGTTTCAGCGGGGGCTTCGGGCTCGCTCGGCGTCGGAGGGAATGGCCTGGTGACCAATCTTGGCACTACGGTGAGCGGCCTGACCTCTTCGCTAACCACCAATGTCAACGCCAGTGCGACAGGAAGTGAGACAAGTTCAGGCCAGCAAGTCGGGCTTACCGGCGCGGTCAGCGGTCTTTTGAAAACCAAATAGTGCTCGCTATAGCACATGTGCTCCCGTGGTAACGGCGGGAGCACTTTTTTCACAGCATCTTCTTCGCTGCGCAGTAAAGGGAGCTCATCATGGACACTCGTCTGGGTATCGTGTTGCTTTACGGCGCCACACTGAGTATCAGCCACGCCGATATGTCACCCACGCTTATCGACCCCAATAACCCCGCTAAAGCCGCTCGTTCTCTTGCTATACCGGCTGTCCCGCAAAAAAAGCCGGAGGTAAAAACCACGCTGCCGGTCCCGCAGCTAACCCCGCAAACGCCGATCGCGGTGAAACATCTGCAGTTTATTGGCGGAACGCGCTATAAACTTGACTCCCTGGCTCAGCCGTTTATGCCGCTGGTCGGCAAAACCGTACCGCTGGCCCAGTTGATAACGTTAACCAATGGCATTACCCAGCGCTACCAGCAGGATGGCCTGCCGCTGTCTTACGCTTACCTGCCGAGCGACAATTTCCACGACGGCACGGTGCGTATTGTGCTGGTTGAAGGGTATATCGCCCACAGCAATATCAATAGCGACAATGCAAAAACGGGGGAACGTCTAAGCCGTCTGTCGGCGTTGATGATGAATGAAAAACCCCTCAGTCAGGCTACGTTTGACCGCTATAGCCTGCTGATGCAGCGCACGCCAGCCACAAAAGTAGAAGCCAATGCCGCGTTACCCAATAATATTTACGGTGCGGCAGATATGAAAATTGACGCCACACAGCCCCATATCTGGGATATTTCCTCCACGATAGACACGCGCAAAGGTTCAAATCTGGCGCTGATTAACGGCACGCTCAGCAACCTCACCAGCCACGGCGATCAGTTGGGGCTTGCCACGCTGGTCCCTCTGGATAGTAATACGAAAAAGACCTATTTTGGCGCCAACTATCAGCAATACCTCACCGACAATGGCCTGCTGATGCAGCTGAAAGGCAGCTTCTATCGTGAAAATCCTGGCGACTACACGCCGCTGCTTTATCTGCCGCAAAACATTTCTATCGATGCAAGGGAGAAAACCACCCAATACACCGGGGGGATAGCCTTTAGCTATCCGCTGCTGCTTGAGCGCAAGAAGCAATTCTCGGTCAGCGGCGGGCTGGATTATGTCGATAAGCGCGACGATTATGCGCTACGTGCCAGTGGCTTCGGCAATACCATTGATTTGCCCGGCGTCAGCCAGCGCGCGCGCTATCCGGCGGCAGAGTTTTCGGCCTGGGGCTACCGCGAGTACGACACCGCCAACTGGAGCACCCGCCTGACGCTGCGCAAGGGCATTGATAGCTTTGGGGCCAGCGTCACGCCGGGCTCAAACACGAATCTCAATTTTACGCGCTGGAAGGCCAATGCCGATGCCGCCTGGCTGGTAACGCCAAAATGGCGGTTGAGTACTTCGCTGGAAGGAGACTGGTCGAATAATAACTTGCCTGAAGCTGAGCGTGTGAGTTTTGGCGCACAACGCTATGGCCGGGGATATCCTGACGGCGAAGCCAGCGGAGATTACGGCTACGGCGGGCAAGTTGAAATGCGTTATCTCCATAGCCTCGATAAAGGCGTCTGGATTAACACGGTGCAGCCCTATATCGTGGCCGACACCGCCCAGACCTGGTTCAATCAGCAGGGTTTCCGCCACCAGCGCCTGGCCTCTATTGCGACCGGGGTAACGCTGGGGGACAGCCGGCACTATTCCGTCTCCGTTGAGGCGGCCAGGCCGCTGGCGGATTTACCCAGCGACAGTAGCCGTCGGGACGTACGCTTCAGCCTGACCTTTACCTACAACTTTAACGACCTGCATTAAGATAAAGCCCTCCCCGTTCGCGGCGAGGGCTTTTCTCAGGCAAGATTCAGGGTCGCGCGTTTTTTAGCGGACTCGATGCCCAACTCAATCAGTTCCATGACCTGAATAGCCTGGGCTGCCGGGACAGGATTCTCACCTTTACCGGCCAGTGCATCACGGATCCCCGCATAATAAGCCGGATAGTTACCCGGCACGGTCAGCAGCGTTTGCTCTGCCATTAACTCGCCCTGTGCCTGGGTCAACACGCCGTCACGCATATCGTAACCCCAGTCTTCCTGCGGCAGTCGTTCGCCGGCTTTCAGGCGATCTTCCTGCGGATCAAGACCGTATTTAATGTAGCTCCCGCGGGTTCCGTGCACGATGTAGCGCGCTGTTTCCGCCGCCGCCAACAGCGTGCCGTGCAGCACGACACGACGCTGCGGATAAGCCAGTACGGCATGGAAATAGTCGGTCGCCTGTGCGCCAGCACGAAGCTGCGCGAGGTCGACGGTCAGGCTGACCGGCAGCCCAAACAGGTTAATGGCCTGGTCAAGCAGATGTGGCCCAAGATCGTACCAAATACCGCTGCCGACGCCCGCCTGTTCACGCCAGCGATTGCGCACCTGCGGGCGGTAGCGGTCAAAGTGGGATTCAAAATAGGCCACTTCGCCGAGCGACCCTTCCGCCAGCAAATTTTTCACCGTCAGGAAATCGCTATCCCAGCGGCGGTTGTGGAACACAGAAAGCAGCAGGCCGAGCTTTTTAGCCAGCGCATCCAGTTCCCGCGCCTGGGACAGCGTGACGGTGAAAGGCTTGTCAACGACCACATGTTTTCCGGCTTCAAGCGCCGCTTTGGCCAGCGGGAAGTGAGTATCATTCGGGGTAGGAATGACAATAAGATCGATGGCAGGATCTTTAAACAAGTGCTGAGGATCGGACACAACCGTCATCCCCGGCCAGTCAGCATGCACTTTTTCAGCATCGCTACTGGAAACTGCGGCGAGGATCATTCCTGGCGTACCGGAAATCAGCGGCGCATGAAAAGTCTTACTGGCATAACCGTAACCGATAAGCCCGACGCGGATGGTATCACTCATGTGTTTTCCTCTCTGTAATGAACTCCGGCATTTCACCTTATCCCCCGGCAGGCGACAACCTCAAGTTTCTGGATTGCGCATTTGCCAGGCAGTAGACAGCCCTTATTGCTAATAGCCCTGACAGTTACTACGCCTTTAAACAGCGGTATTTATTTAACTCGAACGGCCACGGTAAATTAAAATTAAGGAGATTTTATGTATCGCAGGACGCGATATTCCTGGTAATCGCAAAGAAAACTCCTAATTGTTCCGTCGATTAATAATAGCGCTAAGCCACTACCGCGTTTGCGATTATCATCGCCTCTCAATTTGCCAAAGGTTATTTATTGATACATACCATGGAAAATGCAACCCCGCTCAGTGCCCTGGATTACCTGATGAAATTCCGCAAAATAAGCTCACAGGAAAATCTGGAAAAGCTCTTTGATCACCTGAATTACACCCTGACCGACAGCCAGGAAATCATGAATATGTACCGCGCGGCCGATCACCGCCGGGCCGAACTGGCCTCCGGCGGGCGCCTTTTCGACCTTGGATGCGTCCCGAAAACGGTCTGGCGTTATGTTCTCTAGCCGCTGCCGGTAGCATTAGCGGCAAAATCCCTTATAATCCCCCGCTTTATTCACCTTATTTAAAATCGGGAGGACACATGACGACGCCCCAACCCCCGCGCATTGCCGGCTGGCTTCTGGCCCCTTTGGCATGGCTACTGATGTCGTTGCTCAGCAGCTCCGTGGCGCTGTTAAGTTTCCTGATGATGATTCTTTCCCCGGAAGCCCGCCAGGCGCTGGGCAGTGCGGACGCAAAAACAACGCTGTTGTTCAGCCTGTCCGTTGGCTGCGCGATGGCGATGTGGGCTTATACCCTCTGGCTGACTATCGCGTTCTTCAAGCGCCGCCAGAATGTGGTCCGGCATTATATTTTGTGGCTGCTGCTCACCGTGCTGCTGGCGATTAAATCTTTCGCGTTTTCGCCGGTCAGCGACAAGGTCGCGGTTCAGTTGCTGCTGCCCTCCCTGCTTGCGGCTGCGTTACTGGTGCCCTATTTGAAGCGTTCGAAGCGAGTGAAGCAGACCTTCATTAACCCGTAATAACCCTATAGATAGCCCGTTGTCGCCACCCGCCGATTAGTCGATAATAGGCGGCTTTTTTTGTTTCAGGTCGAATCATGTCAGATTATTTGCTGCTCTTTGTGGGTACCGTACTGGTCAATAACTTCGTGCTGGTGAAGTTCCTTGGTCTGTGTCCGTTTATGGGGGTTTCCAAAAAACTGGAAAGCGCCATCGGCATGGGGCTGGCAACCACCTTCGTGATGACGCTCGCCTCTATTTTTGCGTGGATCATTGACGAACTTATCCTGGTGCCATTGGACCTGATTTATCTTCGCACCCTGGCCTTCATCCTGGTTATCGCGGTTGTCGTGCAGTTCACCGAAATGGTAGTGCGTAAAACCAGCCCCGCGCTTTACCGCCTGCTGGGTATCTTCCTGCCGCTGATCACCACCAACTGTGCCGTACTCGGCGTGGCATTGCTGAACATTAACCTGGGCCATAACTTCCTGCAGTCTGCGGTGTACGGTTTTTCCGCCGCGCTGGGCTTCTCGCTGGTGATGGTGCTGTTCGCGGCAATTCGCGAGCGCATGGTAGTGGCCGATATCCCTGCCCCGTTTCGCGGCAACGCTATCGCGCTGGTCACCGCAGGCCTGATGGCCCTTGCCTTTATGGGCTTTAGCGGGCTGGTGAAGTTCTGATGACAACCTTGTGGATGGCCATTATTTCGGTCACGTTGATGGGGCTGCTGTTCGGCCTGATCCTTGGGTACGCCTCTCGCCGCTTTGAAGTAGAAGAAGACCCGATTGTTGACCGCATTGACGAGCTGCTGCCTCAAAGCCAGTGCGGCCAGTGCGGTTACCCTGGCTGCCGCCCTTATGCAGAGGCCGTTGGCAACCAGGGCGCAAAAATCAACCTTTGTGCGCCTGGCGGCGAAGCCGTAATGCTGAAAATTGCCAGCGCCCTGAATGTGGAACCTCAACCGATTGACGGCGACGCCACCGCCGCAGAGCCGGTGCGAATGCTCGCCGTTATTGATGAAGCGAACTGCATTGGCTGCACGAAATGCATTCAGGCCTGCCCCGTTGACGCTATTGTCGGCGCGACCCGCGCCATGCACACCGTGATTAGCGACCAGTGCACTGGCTGTAACCTGTGCGTCGATCCTTGCCCTACCCGCTGCATCGACCTGATTCCCGTCGGCCCGACGACCGAAAGCTGGAAATGGGATTTGCAGACCATCCCGGTGCGTATGATCCCGGCGGATAACCATGCTTAATATCTTCAATCGTTTTAAAAAAGACAGAATTTGGGACTTTGACGGCGGCATTCATCCGCCGGAGATGAAAACCCAGTCTAACGGCACGCCGCTGCGCCAGGTTCCCCTGCCGTCCCGGCTCATTATTCCGCTGAAGCAGCACATCGGCGCGGAAGGCGAACTGTGCGTCAAACCCGGTGATTATGTACTGCGCGGCCAGCCGCTGACCCGCGGGCGCGGGCGTATGCTGCCGGTACATGCTCCAACGTCCGGGACGATTAAGGCAATTGAGCCGCACTCAACAGCACACCCTTCCGCGCTCGCCGAACTTAGCGTCATTCTTGATGCCGACGGTGAAGACCAGTGGATTGAACGAGACGGCTGGAGCGACTACCGCTGTCAGAGCCGCGAAGCCCTTATTGAACGCATTCATCAGTTCGGCGTGGCCGGGCTCGGGGGGCAGGGTTCCCGACCGGCAGCAAACTGCAGGGCGGCGGCGACAAAATCGACACGCTGATCGTTAACGCCGCCGAATGTGAGCCATACATTACCGCCGACGACCGCCTGATGCAGGATTGCGCCGCGCAAATTATCGAAGGCGTGCGCATTCTGGCCCATATACTTAAGCCACAGCGTATTCTTATCGGCATTGAAGACAACAAGCCGCAGGCCATCTCAATGATGCGAGCGGTACTGGCCGGTAGCCATGATATGCAGCTTCGAGTCATCCCGACGAAATACCCGTCCGGCGGTGCTAAACAGCTGACGCAGATTTTAACCGGTAAGCAAGTGCCCCACGGGGGCCGTTCGTCCGACATCGGTATTCTGATGCAGAACGTCGGCACCGCGTATGCCATCAAACGTGCAGTGATTGACGGCGAACCGCTGACCGAGCGAGTTGTAACCTTAACCGGCGAATCAGTAACTCAGCCGGGCAACGTCTGGGCGCGTCTCGGGACGCCGGTCAGCCATCTGCTCAACTTTGCAGGCTTCCGCCCGGGGCAGGATCAGAAAGTGATTATGGGCGGGCCGCTAATGGGCTTCACCCTGCCCTGGCTTGATGTCCCGGTGGTGAAAATCACCAACTGCCTGCTGGCGCCCTCTCCGGCTGAAATGGGCGCGCCGGAAGAAGAACAAGGCTGTATTCGCTGCAGCGCCTGCGCGGACGCCTGTCCGGCCGACCTACTGCCGCAGCAGCTTTACTGGTTCAGCAAAGGCCAGCAGCACGATAAAGCCACCGCGTATAACCTGTCGGACTGCATCGAGTGCGGGGCCTGCGCCTACGTTTGCCCCAGCAATATCCCGCTGGTGCAGTATTTCCGTCAGGAAAAAGCTGAAATCCGTGAGATCGAGCTGGAAGCTAAACGCACCGTTGAGGCTAAGGCGCGTTTTGAGGCCCGTCAGGAAAGGCTGGAGCGTGAGAAAGCCGCCCGCCTTGAGCGTCATAAAAACGCGGCGGTTCAGCCGACGGCGAAAGACAATGATGCCATTCAGGCCGCGCTTGCCCGCGTAAAAAGCAAAAAAACGCAGACCAGCGATGAACCTCTGGTGGTGAAAGCCGGCAGTACGCCGGACAATAGCGAAGTCATTGCCGCCCGCGAAGCGCGTAAGGCAGAAGCGCGTGCGCGCCAGGCGGAGAAAGCGCTGCAGGCAGAGTCTGCGCCCGACACCGCAACCGATCCACGTAAAGCCGCCGTTGAGGCCGCCATTGCCCGAGCGAAAGCGCGCAAGGCGGCACAGAAAACGGACAGCCCGGAAACGGCCGCCGCTGAGCAAGAAGCCGTTGACCCGCGCAAAGCCGCCGTTGAAGCCGCCATCGCCCGCGCGAAAGCCCGCAAGGCGGCGCAGAAAACGGACAGCCCGGAAACAGCCGCCGCTGAGCATGAACCCGTTGACCCGCGCAAGGCCGCCGTTGAGGCCGCCATTGCCCGAGCGAAAGCCCGCAAGGCCGCGCAGAAAGCGGACAGCCCGGAAACAGCCGCCGCTGAGCAAGAACCCGTTGATCCGCGCAAGGCCGCCGTTGAAGCCGCCATCGCCCGCGCGAAAGCCCGCAAGGCCGCGCCGGAAACGGACAGCCCGGAAACGGCAGTCGCTGAGCAAGAAGCCGTTGACCCGCGCAAGGCCGCCGTTGAAGCCGCCATCGCCCGCGCGAAAGCGCGCAAGGCAGCGCAGAAAGCGGAAACCGAACAATCAGTCCCACAAGAAGAACAAGATCCACGCAAAGCTGCAGTGGCTGCGGCAATTGCCCGCGTTCAGGCGCGTAAAGCCGCTCAGATGTTTCCAGAGGAATAAATGGTTTTTAAAATCGCAAGCTCCCCGTTCACCCATAATCAGCGCAGCACCGCGCGGATTATGATGCTGGTTTGTCTCGCAGCCCTGCCCGGCATTGCGATGCAGTGGTACTGGTTTGGCTGGGGAACGCTGATTCAGGTTGGGCTGGGGATTGTCAGCGCTATGGCCGCCGAAGCGTTGGTGCTGCGCCTGCGCAAAAAATCCGTACAAAGCCACCTTGGCGATAACTCGGCCCTACTGACCGGCCTCTTGCTGGGGATCAGTATTCCTCCTCTCGCGCCGTGGTGGATGGTGGTCGTCGGGATGGTGTTTGCCATCATCATTGCCAAGCAGCTTTATGGCGGCCTCGGCAATAACCCATTTAACCCGGCGATGATTGGCTATGTTGTGCTGTTGATTGCTTTCCCGGTGCAGATGACCTCCTGGCTGCCTCCGCAGTCCATCGCCGCCACTGTACCTGGTTTTGTTGACAGCCTGCAGGTGATTTTCCACGGCGCAACCGCCACGGGCGGTACCATGGATACGCTGCGTATGGGCGTCGACGGCATCAGCCAGGCCACGCCGCTGGACACCTTCAAAACCGGTTTGCATGCGGGCCACTCCGCCGGACAACTTCTGAGTGCGCCAATTTATGGCGGCGTGCTGGCGGGCCTCGGCTGGCAGTGGGTTAACCTGGCTTATCTGGCGGGCGGCCTGTTCCTGCTGTGGCGCGGAACCATTCGCTGGCATATCCCGGCGGGCTTCCTGGTGGCTTTAGCCGTCTGCTCCACGCTCGGATGGATTATTGCCCCGGAAAAATGCCTGTCGCCGATAGTGCATCTGTTCTCCGGCGCAACCATGCTCGGCGCATTCTTTATCCTGACCGATCCGGTCACCGCCTCCACGACCAACCGTGGCCGACTGATTTTCGGGGCGCTGGTTGGCCTGCTGGTTTGGCTAATTCGCACCTACGGTGGCTATCCGGACGGCGTGGCGTTCGCCGTACTGCTGGGTAACATTACCGTGCCGCTGATCGACTACTACACCCGCCCTCGCGCCTACGGCCACCGTTAAGGAGACGCTATGTTTAAAACAATGCAAAAGCATGGCGTAGCCCTGGCGCTGTTCGCCGCGCTGTTTACCGGGCTGACGGCACTGGTCAACGAACTCACCAAACCGACTATCGCCCAGCAATCGGCCCTGCAGCAAAAAATGTTGTTTGACCAGGTGATTGCTGATGACGTCTACGATAACCCTATTCAGGACAGTTGCCTGCTGGTGAAGGACTCCCCGCTCGGGAAAGGCGCTCGACATATTTATGTGGCGCGGAAAGGCGATAAACCGGTTGCCGTGGTAATGGAAGCCACCGCGCCGGACGGCTATTCTGGTGCTATACAGATTCTGGTTGCCGCCGATTTTAACGGTACCATTCTCGGCACCCGCGTGACGGAACACCACGAAACGCCGGGGCTTGGGGATAAAATAGAACTGCGTCTCAGCGACTGGATCACCCACTTTGCTAATAAACGCATTCAGGGCAACAATGACCAGGCCTGGGCGGTCCAAAAAGACGGCGGGCAGTTCACTCAATTTACCGGGGCAACGATTACCCCGCGCGCGGTGGTCAACGCCGTTAAGCGCGCTGGCCTGTTCGCAGAAACCCTGCCTGCGCAACTCAATGAATTGCCGGCCTGTGGAGAACAACAATGAGCGAAACAAAACGCGTCCTGATAAACGGGCTGTGGAAAAATAACTCGGCGCTGGTCCAGCTGCTGGGCCTTTGCCCGCTGCTCGCCGTCACCTCCACGGCCACCAACGCCCTGGGGCTTGGGCTGGCGACCACGCTGGTACTGACGCTGACCAACGGGACAATCTCCGCCCTGCGCCGCTGGGTGCCCGCTGAGATTCGTATTCCGGTGTACGTGCTGATCATCGCCTCGGTGGTCAGCATCGTGCAGATGCTGATCAACGCTTACGCGTTTGGGCTCTACCAGTCGCTGGGGATCTTTATTCCGCTTATCGTCACCAACTGTATCGTCGTCGGGCGAGCCGAAGCCTATGCGGCAAAAGCCAGCGTGCCTTATGCCGCGCTGGACGGGTTTGCCACCGGGCTAGGCGCCACCAGCGCGATGTTTGTTTTAGGCTCCATTCGCGAGATTATTGGTAACGGCACCCTGTTTGACGGTGCAGACGGCCTGCTGGGCAACTGGGCGAAAGTACTGCGCATTGAAGTCTTCCATACCGATACGCCTTTCCTGCTCGCCATGCTACCGCCGGGGGCCTTTATTGGCCTTGGTATGCTGTTGGCGATAAAATACCTCATTGATGAAAAAATGAAGGCCCGCCGCGCCCGCGAAAGTGCCGTCGTGGCAGGCAATGCAGAGAAGGCTTAATGAATAACAGCAAGCGCGTTGAGATCCTCACCCGCCTGAGAGACAACAATCCTCATCCGACAACCGAACTCAACTTCAGCAGCCCTTTTGAGCTGCTGATAGCGGTTCTGCTTTCCGCTCAGGCCACCGACGTCAGCGTGAACAAGGCCACGGCAAAACTCTACCCTGTCGCCAATACCCCGGCGACAATGCTGGCGCTCGGCGTAGATGGCGTAAAGGAGTACATCAAAACCATCGGCCTGTTTAACAGCAAAGCGGAGAATGTCATCAAAACCTGCCGCATGCTGCTTGAACTGCACGGCGGCGAAGTCCCTGAGGACCGGGCGGCGCTTGAGGCCCTGCCGGGTGTAGGCCGCAAAACGGCCAACGTCGTGCTGAACACCGCCTTTGGCTGGCCGACAATTGCCGTAGATACCCATATATTCCGGGTGTGTAACCGCACTCAGTTTGCCGCTGGCAAAAACGTCGAGCAGGTTGAGGAAAAGCTGCTTAAGGTGGTTCCGGCAGAATTTAAGGTCGACTGCCATCACTGGCTTATCCTTCACGGTCGCTATACCTGTATCGCACGCAAGCCGCGCTGTGGCTCATGTATTATTGAAGACCTCTGCGAATTCAAAGAGAAAGTTGAGGCCTGATCGCCTCCCCCGGGCCAGCCCCGGGCTTCACCTGCACCTACCCGCCTGAAAAACATCCGAATTGCACACTTTTATCCCATGAATAGCGCGGGATGATTTTATATTGTCCGCTCAATAATCGACTAACCAGGTTAATCGTTTTTTTGCGATAAGAAATTTCTATAAATTTGTGATCTGCATCACTCTGATAACCCCAGGTTGCAAAAAGGTAACAAAAACACAACTAACGCCTTGCTATCGTTAGTAATAATGGATCTACAGCAATACAATAGGCCATGCATATTGAATATAGTGGTCATTATCACTGCAATTATGCTTTCAAAGCAGAACATATAGCTGCAATGTTAAAAAATCGCTTTGAAAAAAGACAAAAAATCGTTAATAAATGAATTGGTAAAATTTAACGCTGAATAACAATTCACCTGATGGCGGATTATCTTGCCCCGGATATATGTAACAGATTATTACAAACCCCTTGCCTGCAACCCCTGGATAGTGAACATTACCCCCCGTTTTTCCTTCCTAATAACAAGAAAAATGCTTACCCGCGCGGTAAGGCATAAGCAAGCCCCTTATTAAAGCGGGATGTAAAAAAAGAGGTATATGTGTCGACTGCAAACAAAGAACCAGCAGAAAGCGTTAGTCTAAACGCCTTTAAGCAACCTAAATCGTTCTACCTGATTTTCTCTATCGAACTCTGGGAGCGTTTCGGCTATTACGGCCTGCAAGGCATCATGGCCGTTTACCTGGTCAAAATGCTGGGCATGTCCGAAGCGGACTCCATCACGCTGTTCTCCTCCTTTAGCGCCCTTGTTTATGGCCTGGTCGCGATTGGCGGCTGGCTGGGCGATAAAGTTCTCGGCACCAAACGCGTTATCATGCTCGGTACCGTCGTACTGGCTATTGGTTACGCCCTTGTTGCCTACTCCGGCCACGACGTGAGCGTGGTGTATATCGGGATGGCCACCATCGCCGTAGGTAACGGCCTGTTCAAGGCTAACCCTTCCGCGCTGCTGTCGACCTGCTATGAGAAAGACGACCCGCGTTTGGACGGTGCATTCACTATGTACTACATGTCCATCAACATCGGCTCCTTCTTCTCTATGCTTGCCACCCCATGGCTGGCTGCACACTACGGCTGGAGCACCGCGTTCTCCCTGAGCTTCGTGGGTATGCTGATCACGCTGGTGAACTTCATCTTCTGTAAGAAGTGGGTGAAGAACTACGGCTCTAAACCTGATTTCGCACCGGTGCACTTCGGTAAGCTGCTGGCAACCATCGCAGGCGTTGTGGTGCTGATTGCCGTGGCAACCTGGCTGCTGCACAACCAGGGTATCGCTCGCGCCGTGCTGGGCGTTGTTGCGCTGGGTATCGTGCTGATCTTCGCGAAAGAAGCTTTTGCGATGAAAGGTGCAGCCCGCCGCAAGATGATCGTGGCCTTCATCCTGATGGTTGAAGCTATCGTCTTCTTCGTCCTTTACAGCCAAATGCCAACTTCCCTGAATTTCTTCGCTATCCGTAACGTGGGCCACGACATTCTGGGCATCACTTTCGAAGCTGAGCAGTTCCAGGCGCTGAACCCATTCTGGATCATGATTGGTAGCCCAATTCTCGCGGCTATCTACAACAAAATGGGCGACCGCCTGCCAATGCCACACAAGTTCGCTATCGGTATGGTGCTGTGCTCCTTCGCCTTCCTGGTGTTGCCAGTCGGCACTAAGTTCGCTAACGAAGCGGGCATTGTTTCCGTAAACTGGCTGATTCTTAGCTATGCGCTGCAGAGTATCGGTGAGCTGATGATCTCCGGCCTGGGCCTCGCTATGGTGGCGCAACTGGTACCTCAGCGCCTGATGGGCTTCATCATGGGCAGCTGGTTCCTGACGACCGCAGGGGCAGCTATCATCGCCGGTAAAGTTGCGGGCCTGATGGCGGTGCCGGAAAACGTAACTGACCCGCTTCTGTCTCTGGAAGTGTACGGTCGTGTCTTCCTGCAGATCGGTATCGTCACCGGCGTGATTGCCGTGCTGATGCTGCTGACAGCACCTAAGCTGAACCGTATGACGCTGAGCGAAGACAAAGCCGAAAAGGTTAACGAAACCGCTACCGCGTAATTTCTCCAGGAAAAATGATTATTTAGCCGCCGGCCTCACAGCTGGCGGCTTTTTTTTTCGCTGCGTCCGCACTAACATAAGTTATCTTAGCGCCCTAAAGGAGTTCGTCATGAAACTGTATTTCAAGCCCGGTGCCTGTTCCCTCTCCCCACACATTATCCTGCGTGAATCTGGCCTGGACTTTTCGCTGGTGAAAGTTGACCTGGCGACCAAACTCACCGAAAACGGTGACGATTTTCTCGCCATCAACCCCAAAGGGCAGGTCCCCGCGCTGGTGCTGGATGACGGCTCCCTGCTGACCGAGGGCGTGGCTATCGTGCAATACCTGGCGGATAAAGTGCCTGACCGCCAGCTGCTGGCCCCGGCGGGCAGCATGACTCGCTACCACACGCTGGAGTGGCTGAACTATGTGGCAACCGAGCTGCATAAAGGCTTCTCTCCGCTGTTCAACCCGGCCACTCCCGAAGAATTCAAGGCCGTGGTTCGCAAGCAGATGGAGAAAAAATTCCATTACGTGAACGAATCACTGCAGGACAAGCAGTGGCTGATGGGCGCCCGTTTCACCGTGGTGGATGCGTACCTGTTCACCGTGCTGCGTTGGGCCTATGGCCTGAAGCTCGATCTGGCGGGGCTGACGAATATTGAAGCCTACGTTGAGCGCATGAAGGCGCGCCCGGCGGTATCTGCGGCGCTCACCGCCGAAGGGATTTAAACCACGCCCTAAAAGTAAAAAGCCCTCAGTTGAGGGCTTTTTTTATTTCAGAGCTTCACCGCAGTGAAGTAATGCTCGGGCCTGGCAATCCCGTCCTGAGCCGCGACTAGCTGTAGCTCGTATTCTTGCATACGTTTGGTGACAACCATGATGTCGTACACCGCCGCCGTAACGTGCTCCAGCGCTTCACGCAGCGTCGCGCCCTGTAGCAATTTAACCAGCAGCAGACCGCTGGTTACATCGCCCACGCCAACCGGCTGGCGTTCACCGAAGTCCACCAGCGGACGGTGGATGTGCCACGCCTCGTCCGCCGTCACCAGCAGCATTTCAAAGCGGTCCTGCTGGTAGCCTGCGCGAGCCAGGTGCTTCACCAGCACAATTTCCGGCCCCTGTGCGATAAGCTCACGGGCGGTCGCCACGGCTTCATCGACGTTGTTTACGCTGTGGCCGCTAAGAATTTCCAGTTCAATCAGGTTCGGGGCGATGATATCGCTCGCTGGCATGGCGTAGCGCGTGTGGTATTCAGCCACGCCGGGTGCCACGATACAGCCTTTTTCCGGGTGACCCATCACCGGGTCACAGAAGTATTTTGCCTTCGGGTTAGCGGCCTTGACCTGACGCACGATAGACAGAATATGTTCGCCCTGTTCTGCGGAGCCCAGATATCCGCTCAGCACCGCATCACAGCGCTCCAGTTGGCCGATATTCGCAATGCCCTGCACAATCTCGCTCAGGTGGCTGGCGGGCATCACCGTGCCGGTCCATTGCCCATACTGCGTGTGGTTGGAGAACTGCACCGTGTTCAGCGGCCAGACGTTGGCGCCCAGACGGCGCATCGGGAATTCGGCCGCGCTGTTACCGGCGTGACCAAATACCACGTGGGACTGGATGGCAAGAATGTTTTTCATGTTCGACTCGGGTATCGCCAGGTGTTGTGCTTGCTAAAAAAAACACGGCCTGAGCCGTGTTTTTCTGTGCCGATAACTTATTTCCAGCAGACGAGGCAGTAGTTCTTTTTACCGCGACGCAGCAGGGTGTAACGGTTAAACAGAATATCGCCTTCGGTGAAGGTGTATTCCGGGTCAGACTGTTTTTCACCGTTGATGGTGATCGCGTTTTGAGAGATGGTTTTACGCGCCTGGCCACGGGACGGCTGCAGCTCGGAATCCACCAGCGCCTGTTGCAGGTCGGCACCACGATCCATTTCAACCATCGGCACGCCGTCCTGAGCCAACTGCTCAAAGTCCGCTTCGCTCAGTTCGCTCAGGTTGCCGTTAAACAGGCTGGCGGTAATGCGCTTAGCCGCGGTCAGACCTTCTTCACCGTGCACCAGGCGAGTCACCTGCTCCGCCAGCACGTACTGGGCGCGAGGCGTCGCGCCGCTGTTTTTATCTTCTTCTTCCAGGGCATTGATCTCTGCAATGTCCATAAAGGTGAAGAACTTCAGGAAGCGATACACATCGGCATCTGCGGTGTTGATCCAGAACTGGTAGAACTTGTACGGACTGGTTTTCTTCGGATCGAGCCAGACCGCGCCACCTTCGGTTTTACCGAATTTGGTGCCGTCAGATTTGGTGATCAGCGGTACAGTCAGGCCGAAAGCCTGCTGCTGGTGCAAACGACGGGTCAGGTCGATACCGGAGGTGATGTTGCCCCACTGGTCAGAACCGCCAATCTGCAGCACTACGCCGTGCAGTTTGTTCAGGCAGGCGAAGTCGTAACCCTGCAGCAGGTTGTAAGAGAACTCGGTGAAGGAGATCCCTACATCATCGCGGTTCAGACGCTGTTTCACGGCTTCTTTGTTAATCATCTGATTAACGGAGAAGTGCTTACCGATATCACGCAGGAAAGTCAGCACGTTCATGCTGCCGAACCAGTCGTAGTTGTTCGCGGCGACGGCAGAGTTATCACCGCAGTCAAAGTCGAGGAAAGGTGCAACCTGGCGGCGGATTTTCTCCACCCACTCCTGCACGGTATCTTCAGTGTTCAGCTTACGCTCAACGGCTTTAAAGCTTGGGTCGCCGATAAGTCCGGTAGCGCCGCCCACGAGGGCAACCGGCTTATGGCCTGCTTCCTGAAAGCGTTTCAGGCACAGCAGTGGAACCAGATGGCCCAAATGCAAGCTGTCGGCGGTCGGATCGAAGCCGCAATAGAGTGCAATTGGCCCTTGCGCCAGTCGCTCTGCTAACGCATCCTCATCCGTCACCTGGGCCACCAGGCCCCGCTCTTGCAATTGTTTGATCAAATTGATGTCCGACATCAAATTCTCCATCTCTAATACGACTGCACCTTTGCCGGTACACGGCTTTTCGCCCACTGGCGAAAGAGTTCATTTTTTAGGGTTCGCCCCTAAATAATTCGAGTTGCAGAAAGGCGGCAGGCTCATTCATCCCCGGGAGCTTACACAAAGTAAGTGACTGGGGGGAGTGTGCGCAGTCAACACATCTGCAGCTTGAAGAATAACGGGGCACATAGAATAAAGGGCTGGTGCAGTTAGCACCAGCGCTAAAGGTGAAAATCCTGACTTTACGGCGCGAGACGGTCTATTTTCCAGGCAGTTCCGTCACGCTGGTAGAGGAAGCGATCGTGCAGACGATGTTCCCCGCCCTGCCAGAACTCCATTTGGTCGATGCTGACGCGATAGCCGCCCCAAAAACTCGGCAACGGCACTTCGCCCTGCTGGAACTTCTGTTTCAGTTCGAGGAATTTGCTTTCCAGCACGCCGCGCGCGGATATACGGCTCGACTGCTTTGACACCCAGGCGCCTATCTGGCTGTCCTTCGGGCGGCTGTGGAAATATTTCAGCACTTCAATTGTGGACAGACGCTCGGCGGTGCCCTGTACTATCACCTGCCTGTCCAGCATGTGCCACGGAAAAAGCAGGCTGACGCGAGGGTTATGCTCGATATGGTGCGCCTTGCGGGAACCCAGGTTGGTGTAAAACACCAGCCCTTTTTCATCAAAATGCTTAAGCAGGACGATGCGTTGATACGGCTGGCCGTTTTCATCAACCGTGGCGACGACCATGGCGGTCGGGTCAGCAAGTCTGGCTTCGCAGGCCTGAGCCAGCCAGCGTTCAAACAGCGGCAGCGGCGTATCGGTGAGATCGTGGCGGCGCAGGCCACCTTTGGTGTATTCACGGCGCGAATGCGCAATCTGTTGCAAAGAGTCGTTGTCAGACATGGCGTTACATCAGGCTATCCTCGGGTGGAGCTATTGTGCTCTCCACCCTGAGAAATCTCAACGTTTGGCCGTCTGAAGCTGGCAATTATTCAGCACGATCGTGTCTTTGCGATAGACGGTTGCGCTGTCGCCCTTCGACCAGAAGACGTAAACACCGTCGGTATAGCGCGCGCCGGATGCAGATAGCCCCTGCGTCAGGTTAAGCATCTGGTTGTCGTAGACAAAACTGACCTGCTGTTTGTCGTTGTTCAGCTTCACGGTGAGCGGCTTTTCATCGCACTGGTACGCCAGCGTATCGGTATGCATTCTTTCAAGAAAAGCGTTGTAGTAACTACAGCCGGCGAGCAGCATGGGCAGGGTGGCAATGAGTAGTTTTTTCATCTGAGTATCCTGAAGATCTTCTTGTCCCTGGAGGGCCTGCGCCCTCCTTTACGCCAACAGTTTAGCGGCTGCGGGATGAAGATAATTTCAGTTAACTCTGATTCTGACGCGGATTAGCGGGATAAATAGCGCCGAGGATGGTCGGTTCAGAGGCACCGGTTACCGAAGGCAGATTCCCCGGCAGGCCAGACATTGTCCGGTATGCCAGCCAGGCAAACGCCAGGGCTTCCATATCGTCACCGCTGATTCCGGCTTCATCGGTGGTCGTCACTTCAGTGCCCGGCAGCAGCGCGGCCAGGCGCGCCATCAGCAGCGGGTTACGGCTGCCCCCACCGCACACCATGAGGCGCTCACAGCTGCCGCTCAACAGCACCTGCTCCGCAATAGTGGTGGCGGTCAGCTCAGCCAGCGTGGCCTGTACATCTTCTCCGGCAAGCGCCGGGAACATCGCAAGCTGGCGCTCAAGCCAGCCATAGTTAAAGTATTCCCGGCCCGTACTTTTGGGCGCAGGGACAGCAAAGTAAGGGTCGCTAAGCATTTGCTGTAATAAAGGGATCACGACTTTCCCGTGGCTCGCCCATTCGGCATCCTTATCATAGCCTTTCCCACGCTGCCGCCAGATCCATGCATCCATCAGCATATTACCCGGCCCGGTATCGTAGCCTCTGACCGGCTGGCCTGGGATCAGCAACGAGAGGTTGGCGATGCCGCCAATGTTGAGCACCATCCGGCGCTCAACCGGGTGGGCCAGCAGCGCCTGATGAAATGCCGGCACCAGCGGCGCGCCCTGCCCGCCAAGCGCCATATCGCGGCGGCGAAAATCACCGACGACGGTAATACCGGTTAGCGCAGCTATTTGATTGTTATCGCCAATTTGCATGGTGTGGGCGGCCTCGCCCTGAGGCTCGTGCCACACGGTTTGCCCGTGACAGCCAATAGCCGTGACGTCTTCAGGCCGCAGCCCTTCCCGCTTAATAAGGATTTGCACCGCCTCGGCGAACAATTTTCCAAGCCGGTTGTCCAACTGGCCTAGCTGGGACAGCGTGAGTTGCTGCCCCTGGCAAACGGCAAGAACCGCGTTTTTGATGGCCAGCGGCATCGGGTAGCTGTAGCTCGCCTGCTGAACGACCAGATGTTCGTCGATAGCAGCCAGCACCACATCGATTCCATCCAGACTGGTGCCTGACATCACGCCTATATAACGACCTGACTTCATCCGTCACTCCTTATTCTCGCCGGGGCGGTAAATTAATGTGGTTAAACTAGCACGCAATATTATGATTTATTAATAATTTTAATTAATAATCTGTGTCTACTGCGGCACCTGGCGGCCAGACACTTGAGCGAAACTCGCCCAGCGAAGCGGTTTAATTGTTGTTAAAGACATTTGATTTACTATTTTTACAGGATTGTTGTAGAACAAACATGAACTATGGCCAGGAATTGCCATATAATTTAGCCATAACGGATGCTCACTGAGCGTTGATGGGTTCACAGGAGAGGTACAAATGATTTCACGTATTTTGGCAGTTTCACTGGTTGCTTTCACCCTTGCTGGCTGCGCCAACGAAGGGCTGTCCGGCGATGTTTACAACGCGTCCGAAGCTAAACAGGTAAGAACCGTGACCTACGGTACCATTACCCACGTTCGCGCGGTGACCATCAAAGGCAGCGACAGCAACAGCACTATCGGGGCTATCGGCGGTGCGGTACTGGGTGGTCTGCTGGGTAACACCGTTGGCGGCGGCACCGGGCGTACTCTGGCAACCGCAGGCGGCGCTGTAGCCGGTGGCCTGGCGGGTGACGCAGTCGGCGGCGCAATGGGCAACAGCAAAGGCGTTGAGCTGGAAATCCGTAAAGATGACGGCCAGACCATCATCGCCGTGCAGAAACAGGGTGACACCCGTTACTCCGTTGGCCAGCGTGTAGCCATCTCCGGCAGCGGCAACAACATCACCGTTGCTCCTCGCTAAGACAACGCGCAATGATTTAAGGCCCGTAATACGGGCCTTAAATTTGCTGAAAAAGAGGGAAAAACATGGTTTTTCCCTCTTTTTGTTTCTCAGCCGAAAATCAACGCCTTGATTTTCCGCTTTTTTAACCCGCAGTCTGCTTTATCTTTTAGTAAGTAATACCGGGCGGATTTACCTCCGACTGAGCAACTTCTTCCCCCTGTTCTCCCCAACGCGCAAGCACCTGCTGATACTCTCCCCGCTGAATAGCGCCATCCAGCGCCGCCTGCAGGGCATACACCAGCCCGTTTCCCTTTTTCGTTGTCGTCGCCACATAGGCTTTTTTCGGCCCCAGCCCGACAACGCGCGTTGTGCCGGTTAAGGCCGCTTTATAGGCCGTAATAGACTGCGGCCCAAAGAACACGTCGGCCCGACCAGACTGAATATAAAGGTTCGCGGAGGCATCATCGGTCACATAAACAGGCAAGGCGGGCTCGCGCCCGGCACCTTCGTTCTCAGCATTCCAGCCAAGCAAAATACGCTCCTGATTGGTTCCGGCCCCCACAATGACCTTCCGCCCGGCGAGATCTTCTGCTTTAGCAATAGCGTGAATCGGGCTGCTGGCCTTTACCGCAAACGAGAGCGAGTCCACGCGATAAGTAGCAAAATCAAATTTCTCTTTCCGCTGTTCCGTCACGGCAATGTTTACAAGCGCCACATCATAACGCCCAGAGGTGATGCCTAACGGCCAGTCTTCCCACGCGGTGGGCACCAGCTTCAGTTTCAGGCCCAGGCTGTCGGCCAGCAGGCGGGCAATATCCGGGTCGCTGCCGATACGCGTCCGGTTATCGCTGGCAAGCAGCGCCAGCGGCGGAGAGTTTAACGCGGAGATGGCCACCGTTAACGTGCCGGGCTCAACGAACCGATAGCCTGCGGGGATTTTGGCAATGGCCTGTTCATCCCGCACCACATTCAGAGGTTTTTCATTGGCAACAAGGTCAATAGTCGCCTGCGCCGATGACGCGGCTAAAAAAGCCAACAGCGCGATGAATCCATATTTCATATCACAGCACCTTCGATAAAAACTGGCGGGTACGCGGGTGCTGCGGGCGATTCAATACTTCGTCGCTGCTCCCCTGCTCGACAATTTTGCCGTCCACCATAAACACCACCTGATCGGCCACCTCCCGCGCAAAGCCGATTTCATGCGTGACGACCACAAGCGTAGTGCCCGAGCGGGCCAGTCTTTTAATGACGTCCAGCACTTCACCCACCAGCTCAGGATCAAGCGCTGACGTTGGCTCATCAAACAGCATCACCCGAGGGTTCAGCGCCAGCGCGCGGGCAATGGCAATACGCTGCTGCTGCCCGCCGGACAAATGCCGCGACCAGGCATCGGCTTTATTGCGCAGCCCAACCACATCCAGCAAGTCATACGCGCGATCAACCGCCTCTTTGCGGCTCAGCTGTTTATGGGCCACCGGCGCTTCAATCAGGTTTTCCAGCACCGTCATGTGGGGAAACAGGTTGAAGTTTTGAAAGACATAACCCACGTTGGCCCGCTGGCGCAGGATATCTTTTTCCTTCAGTTCATACAGTTTGTCTCCCTTCAGACGGTAACCGATGTAATCGCCGTCAATCTGGATATAGCCTTCGTCCACTCGCTCAAGGTGATTGATGGTGCGCAACAGCGTAGATTTACCCGATCCGGATGGCCCGAGGATCACCGTCACCGTGCCCGGCGGGATCTCAAGCGAGACATCATCCAGCGCCTTATGGCGACCAAAATATTTGCTTACGCCGGTAATTGAAATATGGCCGTTATGAGAGGTTGGCATGGACCGGCTCCTGGGAAACTGGGGCTGAGGACGGCGCAGCGCTGCGGGCGGTACGCGCTTGATTGATGGCGGAGCGGCGTTCGCTGCGGGCCAATGAGCGTTCAACCAGGTATTGGATCAGTGAGAGCACGCTGGTAATAACCAGGTACCAAACGGCCGCCACCATCAGCAGCGGGATCACCTGCTGCGTGCGGTTGTAAATCATCTGGATGGTGTAAAACAGCTCCGGCATCGCCAGCACGTAAACCATCGCCGTGCCTTTGGCGAGGCTGATGATTTCGTTGAAGCCAGCGGGCAGGATCGTGCGTAGCGCCTGCGGCAGAATAATCCTCAAGGTACGTCGCCACGCGGGCAAGCCTAACGCGGCAGCGGCTTCATATTGCCCGTGGTCCACGCCCAGAAAACCACCGCGAACGATCTCTGCGGTGTAGGCGCTTTGCACCAGCGTCAGCCCAACCACCGCCGTCGAAAATTGCCCCAACACGTTAATGGTGTCGTAGCTACCCCAGACGATGCTGGTGAAGGGAATGCCAAGCGAAAGCGTGTCGTACAGATAAGAGAAGTTGTAGAGCACGATCAGCACGACAATCAGCGGCAGGGAGCGAAACAGCCAGATGTAACTCCAGGCCAGGCTGCTCAACAGCCAGGAAGAAGAGAGTCTTGCCAGGGCGAGGAGGCCGCCAAGTACCACGCTCAGCGCCGTGCCCAGGAGTGTTAACAACAGCGTTTGCCCCAACCCCTCCAGGATGACCGGGTCAAAAAACCAGTGGGCAAAAACACCCCATTCCCAGCGAGGGTTAAACGCGACGGATTGCACCACCACCGCCAGCACAAACAGTGCTATCAGGGCGCCAACGGTGCGCAGCGGATAACGCGCGGGCACCACTTTAATGGTTTCAGTCGTTTTCATCGTCACTCCTCAGGCCGTTTTACTCAGGCTTTCCAGCGCTAAGATTTTGGTGAACCGCAGTCGGCCATCGTAGGGCGGCTGGCTGAACGTTTCGGGGTCAACTTCAAGGCTGAACTGCGGATCATAGCCTTCGCTCAGATAAAGCCTGACGGCCTCCGGCTGGCGGAATCCAGTAGTGAGATAGACCCGGCTATAGCCGGCCTGCAGGGCAAGGCGTTCCAGCTCGCGAACAACCCGGCCGGCCAGGCCCTGTTTACGCAGCGTACTTTTCGTCCAGATACGTTTGATCTCGGCGGTTTGCTGGTCATAGGGCTTATAGGCGCCGGTGGCAATAATTTCCCCCTCCCGCTCCAGTACGATGAAAATCCCCTGCGGCGGCAGATACCACTCGGTGAGCTCAACTTCGGCATCACGCGAGAAAAAATCCCCGTAGCGGGCGGCATATTCGCCAAACAGGCCGCTAATGATCGGCTGAAGTTCCGGCGCTTCCGGGGACAAAACGCGAAAATGTTCGCTCATGGGCCTCTCCTCAGTCACCTAAACCGGCGGGGTTAATTTCCGAGGCAGGAATACGCTCCACGCCCTCACCCCAGCGCTTCAGCACCTTGTCATAGTCGCCCTGCTGAATAGCACCGTTAAGCGCCGTCTGAACAGGTTCTACCAGGCCGCTGCCTTTTTTCAGCGTCACCGCAATGTGTGCCGCTTTCGGCCAGCCACCGTCAACGCTGCCCACCAGCTTCGTTTTGCCGGTTAGCGCCGCTTTCCAGGCCCCGGTGACATTCGGCCCAAACCAGGCATCGGCCCGCCCGGACTGCAGCGCCAGCGTCAGCGCCGCATCATCCTTGGTGTAGACCGGAGTAAACGGCTTCAGCCCTTTCTTCTCATTTTCAGCATTCCACGCCAGCAGGATAGCTTCCTGATTGGTGCCGGAACCGACGACGATGCGCAACCCGGCAATATCTTCCGCGTGGGTGAGCGATTTGATCGGGCTGTTGGCCTTCACATAAAAGCCCAGCGAGTCTTTGCGGTAGGTGGCGAAATCGAATTTCTCTTTGCGCTCTTTGGTGACGGTAATATTGCTGATCGCGGCATCATATTTCCCGGATGCCACGCCGAGCGGCCAGTCTTCCCAGGACGTCGGGACTACGTTCAGCTCCAGCCCAAGGCTGTCGGCGACCAGGCGGGCAATGTCGACTTCACTGCCGAGCAGGGTTTTATTGTCATCAGAAAAAACCGTCAGCGGCGGCGAGTTAAGCGCCGCCACTGCCACGGTAAACTTACCGGGAACGGCAAATCGATAATCTTTAGGTAACTGCGCGATTGCCTGCGGATTTTTCGCCGTATTGATCGGCGCTTTGTTGGCCTCAAGGCTCACGCCGGTACCGTTGATGGTAACGTCATTCGCCCAGGCAAGGGGCGTCCACGCCAGGGCGATAGCCAACAGCAGGGATGTTTTTTGCATAATTTTTTCTCTTTATTTGTCTTATTTGCCGTAGCGATTTTCGGGTTGCGCAAGGCCAAAGCTCTCGCGCAGCGTGGTGCCAGGGTATTCGGTACGGAACAGGCCTCGCGCCTGAAGCACCGGCACAACCTGCTCCACAAAACGCGGGAAGGTGTCCGGGGTACCGCCCTGGATGATGAACCCGTCGGCCGCTCGATCGTCAAACCACTGCTGCAGGCCGTCCGCCACCTGCTCGGGCGATCCGGAAAAACGCGGCCTTGGGCTGGCGGCCTCAAGGGCGACCTGGCGCAGGGTTAACCCACGCTCACGGGCGTTGCGTTTGATCTCATCGGTAGTGCTACGGAAGCTGTTTTGGCCCAGGTCTCCGATATCGGGGAAAGGCTCGTCCAGCGGGTACTGGCTAAAGTCATGGTGTTCAAAATAGCGGCCAAGGTAGTTCAGGGCATCGGTGACGGACACCAGCGCGGCGGTGGTCTGATATTGCTGTTCGGCGTCCGCAGCATCTTTGCCGACGATGACGCTCACGCCCTGGAAAATATGCAGCGAGTTAGCCTCACGGCCTTGCCCTTCCAGCTGGTTTTTCACATCCCGGTAAAAGGCTTTGGCCTCGAGGAGGGAGTCGTGGTGCGTGAAGATGGCATCGGCATGTTTAGCCGCCAGTTTTTTGCCGTCTTCCGATGCGCCGGCCTGGAACAGAATGGGCCTGCCCTGCGGCGTGCGGCCAATGTTTAACGGCCCCGCAACCTGGAAGAAATCGCCCTGATGATTGAGCGCGTGCAGCTTTTCAGGGGCAAAAAACTGCCCGCTCTCTTTATTACGCACAAAAGCATCGGCTTCCCACGAGTCCCAGAGCCCTTTCACGACGTCGAGGTATTCATCGGCGATGCGATAGCGCAGCGCATGTTCAGGATGCTGGGTTCTGGAGAAGTTTTTAGCTGAGCCTTCCAGCGGAGAAGTGACCACGTTCCAGCCTGCACGGCCGTTGCTCAGGTGGTCGAGACTCGCAAACTGGCGCGCCGTAGTAAACGGGTCGCTATAGGAGGTCGACAATGTGCCCACCAGACCCAAATGCCGGGTCACGCTCGCCAGCGCGGACAATACCGTGAGTGGCTCAAAGCGGTTTAAAAAATGCGGGATAGATTTTTCGTTAATATAAAGTCCGTCCGCGACAAAGATAAAATCCAGTTTTCCCTCTTCCGCTTTTAATGCCGTTTGTTTGACGAACTCAAAATTAATACTGGCGTCGGCTACGGCAGCAGGATGGCGCCAGGCCGACATATTCCCCGAGGCGCCATGTAATATTGTACCCAGTCTTAATTGTCGTTTTTCAGACATGACTTATCCTTATGCGGCTGGTTAAAATCCGCTATTGCTAATTAGAGTTAAAGTTGTTGTAGCGCCGATTGTGCTAACCGCGCGAAATAGCGTGCCGCCGGCTCAATCAGTCTTTCATCTGGGTCGAAGGCCGGATGATGAAGCCCGAAACGGCTGTCGCTGCCGAGGCTGACAAACGCGCCGGGAATATGCTGGAGATAAACCGCAAAATCCTCGCCGCCCAGATGCAGATCGGCCTGATGCGTGGCGTAACCTTCAGCGGCGGCGACTTCGCTGGCAAACGCCGCCCAGCGCGCATCGTTGACCAGTGCATCGGGCCCCAGATGCCAGGTCACGTCGATTTCCGCACCAAAAGCGCGCCCAAGGCCCGCGGCAATCTCAATGACGCGCGCTTTGACCTTTTCTCTCACGCTGGCGCTGTGAGTCCGCAGCGTGCCTTCCAGTTCAACGCTTTCAGGCAGCACGTTCCAGGTGTTGCCGCCCGCAATGCGCGTGACGCTCAGTACCGCTGAATCCAGAGTGTTAACCTCCCGGCTGGTGATGCTTTGCAGCAGGGTAACCAACTGGCTGGCAAGCAATATCGCGTCTTTACCTTCATGAGGACGCGCCGCGTGTGCCCCTTTGCCGCGAACCTGAATGACCAGCCGATCAACGTTGGCATAAAACGGGCCGCCGCGCGTGGCAAACGTCCCGACCGGCAGGCCAGGCTCATTATGCATGCCAAAAATGGCCGAGATCCCCTCCAGCACGCCGGCCTTGACCAGCGTGGTTGCCCCGCCGAAGCGCTCCTCCGCGGGCTGAAACAGAATACGCACGCGCCCGTTAAGCTGCGCTTCGTTCTGCTTCAGCAGCAGCGCCGCGCCCAGCATCACGCTGCTGTGAACGTCATGCCCACAGGCGTGCATCACCCCCGCATTTTGCGAGCTGAAGGCCACGCCGCTGGTTTCTTCAATCGGCAATGCGTCGATATCGGCCCGCAGCGCAACAGCCTTTTCCCCTTGGCCGATTTCCACGACTACGCCGGTTTTTAACGAATACGGAAGCAGGCGAATGTCGGCGCTTTGCAGCCAGTCCCGGATGCGCGAAGTGGTTTCCACCTCTTCAAGGGACAATTCCGGGAACCGATGCAGTTCGCGGCGCCAGTCGATCAGTTGCTGAGCAAACGTCATAAAGCCGCCTCCGTAACCGCGTGGGCCTCTGCCAGCAGCTGCAATGAGGCTAAGCGCTCTGGCCCTTCTGACACCGGCGTATCAATAATAAATTAATCGATGCCGTACTCTTCGTGCAGCGCCTGCAGCGCTTCCCGGACCGTTTCAGGCGTTCCTTTTAACAGCGAAGGCTCACGGCGCGTCAGGCTGTGCAGTGCGCTGCCTGACTGGCGGGCAAAGCTGCGGGCCTGCGCTTCGCTGGCCACGCTCACGCGCTGACCATTTTCCAGCTCCACGCCCCAAATCTCGACCTGCCGGGCAAGCTCTTCCGCACGCCCGGCATCCCGCGCCACGATAGCCTGCACGGCCACCAGCACCTCGCGGCGGCTGTTTTTTCGCCAGTCGGCCAGCACGTCGCGCAGCAGCGTTTTATCGCCGTTCAAATGGGCGGCAAAGACAAAGTTCCAGTCAAGGCTGGCGGCCAGCCGGGCACTTTGCAGGCTTGCGCCCAGTAAAAATCCGTCCGGGCGCTGAGCCGGCAGCGGCGTGGCGCGAACGCTTTCGTCTGCGGCGATTTCACGGCGTGAGAGCCAGTCGTCAAGCTGAGAAAGCTGTTCATCAAAGCTGCCTTTCACCGCCTGCGAAAGCCCATGCTGCAGCGCCTGCGTCGAGAGCGGCAAGCCCCCTGGCGCTTTACCCACACCGAGATCGATTCGACCAGGTGCCAGAGAAGACAGCAGGTTGAAGTTCTCGGCCACTTTGTAAGGGCTGTAATGCTGAAGCATCACGCCGCCGGAACCGACGCGAATTCTGCGGGTCTGCCCGACAATCCAGGCGATCAGCACTTCCGGAGAAGGGCTGGCAAGCTGAGGCGTGTTGTGGTGCTCGGCCAGCCAGAAGCGGTGATAGCCCCAGGTTTCTGCCTGCTGCGCAAGATGCAGCGTGCGCGCCAGGGCATCCGTCGCGCTGTCGTTCTGCGCAAGGGGGCTTTTATCCAGGATACTGATGCGATAAGACATAATGCAGGCCCATTGTTAAAAACATGCCTGCATTATTAAAAGCGGGAGACGGCGGAGAGAAACAATTAATTTACATTTAGACTTCTGAAATAGAGATAAACAAACTCATACGCTCGCGCCACTCTTTGCTATGGGGCATATTTCATCCGTCGGTGGCGTGTCTGATAAAAAAAAAGCCCCGCCGGATAACCCGCGGGGCTTTAGTTCAATCGGGAAGATTAACCCCGGTTCTGCAGTTCAATGATATTTTGCTCAAGCCGGCCGATCAGACTGCTTAACAGCGTCTGTTCTTCGCGAGTAATACCCGACAGGATTTCTCCCCGCGTTTCGTTAAATACGCCTTCCATTTTTTCAATGATAGGTGCGGCCTGCTCGGTCAATTTAATCCGTTTTGCCCGACGGTCGTTCGCACAGGTTTTACGCGAGATTAACCCTTTTTCTTCGAGTTGATCGAGCGTACGAACCAGTGATGGCTGCTCAATGCCGATCGCTTTAGCCAACTGAATCTGTGACTGATCTGGCGGCAGCTGATGAATATTATGCAGCGTTACCCAGTGTGTCTGTGTCAATTCCAGAGGTTTCAGGCGATGGTCAATCAGCGCACGCCAGATGCGTACCAGGCGGGCCAGATCCGATCCTAATGGCGATGGCGATTCCAATTTCATCTCCTTATAATTAGCTTGCTAACTTATTATACTGATTTTAGACTATTGTGCAGGCATTAATTGTTAAAAACAAATCCCTTACTTTCACCGAAGTTATGCTACCAGCTATACTTTCATTCTACATCTAAGTGAGGGGAAACGGCAGCCATCCCCGTTTTTTAAAGGATTATCACTACGTGAGTCTCACTTTTAGCCCGTCTGGCTTCCCGCTTCAGGATCTTGTGGTCGGGGCGTCAGTCTACTTTCCCCCGCTGTTCAAGGCCGTGTTTGTCGGCTTTTTTATCTGGCTTATCGTCCACCGTTTGCTGCGCGACTGGATTTACTCCGGTGAAATCTGGCACCCCACGTTGATGGACTTATCCCTTTTCGCGCTGTCCGTCAGCGCCGGCATGGCTCTTTTGGTGATGTGGTAACGCAATGAATATCAAAACAATAAAATACTTTTCCACCCTCATCGTTTTTGCTGCGGCACTGCTGGCGGGCTGGCTGTTATGGAACTATTACATGCAATCGCCCTGGACGCGAGACGGCAAAGTCCGTGCCGAACAGGTCAGCATCACGCCGCAAGTGTCCGGCACCATCACGACGCTGAATGTGAAAGACAACCAGTTCGTGAGTAAAGGCACCCCGCTGTTCACGCTCGACGCCACGCCTTACCACATTGCGGTGCTGAACGCCGAGGCACAGCTGGCCAAGGCCCAATCCGATCTGGCCAAAGCCAGCAACGAAGCAAACCGCCGCCATAATCTGCCCCGCAACTACATTTCCGCTGAAGACATGGACACCGCCAACATTAACGTGAAAGCGATGCAGGCAGCGGTGAAAGTCGCTCAGGCCACGCTTGAGCAGGCACAGTGGCAGCTTTCGCAAACTACGGTTGCTGCCCCGGTGGACGGCTGGGTCACGAATTTGACCTCTCGCGCGGGGAATTACGCCACCGAAGGCAAACCCGTTTTCGCGCTGGTGGACAGCCATTCATTTTACGTTGTGGGTTATTTCGAAGAGACCAAGCTGCGCCGCATTCAGCCGGGTAATGCCGTGCAGATCGTGCTCTACAACGGTAACCAAAAGTTAAGCGGCAAAGTAGAAAGTATTGGCCGCGCGATTTACGACCAAAGCATCGAAAGCGACAGCGACCTGGTGCCAGATATTAAGCCAAACGTCCCCTGGGTTCGCCTCGCACAGCGCGTGCCGGTGCGCATTAGTCTGGATACCATTCCTGAAGGCGTTACGCTGGTGTCGGGCACCACCTGTACCGTTAGCGTTCAGCCCTGATGAATCTCAGTTTTCTGGCGTGGCATAACACGCCCTGGGGAAAAGCCACCGGCGGACAATGGCGCTACGCGCTGCGCAACGCGATTGCCATGGGCATGGCGCTGGCCATTGCCTATGGTCTGAATCTGGACGAGCCTTATTGGGCCATGACCTCCGCAGCGGTGGTAAGCTTCCCCACCGTTGGCGGCGTAATAAGCAAAAGCCTGGGGCGTATTGCGGGCAGTTTTATCGGGGCGGCAGCCTCGTTAATGATTGCCGGTAACGCGCTGAACGATCCCTGGTTGTTTACCTTTGCCATGGCAAGCTGGCTGGCTATCTGTACCTGGGCTTCCAGCCATTTTCAGAATAACGTGGCCTACGCGTTCATGCTCGCCGGGTACACCGCCGCTATTATCGCTTTCCCGATGATCAATACCGTGGAATCGACGGAGCTGTGGGACATCGCCCAGGCCCGAGTGTGCGAGGTCGTGGTCGGGATTTTGTGCGGTGGCTTTATGATGATGGTGCTGCCCAGCACCTCGGACGGCAGCGCCCTGGTGAGTGCCCTGAAGAACATGCACGCCCGACTGCTCGAGCACGCCAGCCTGCTCTGGCAGCCGGAAACGACCGACGCCATTCGCACCGCGCACGAAAGCATCATCGGCCAGATCCTGACCATGAACCTGCTGCGCATTCAGGCGTTCTGGAGCCACTACCGCTTCCGCCGCCAGAACAATCTGCTGAATTACCTGCTCCACCAGCAATTGCGCCTGACCAGCGTGATCTCCAGCCTGCGGCGGATGCTGCTCAACTGGCCCGAGGCCCCCGCCAATATCTGGTCGGTGCTGGACAGCCTGCTGCGGGAACTGGCGAAACCAGACGCCGATAAATACACCGTCGCCCGGCTGCTGCAACAAATCGCCCCTCATTCGCAAGACGACTACCGCCATCAGGCCTTCTGGCACCGCCTGCGCTATTTCTGCTGGCTCTACCTTAACAGCAGCCGCTGGCTAAGAGAGCTGGAAAATGCCTCCCCGGTGTCGGTGATTACGCCGCCCGAGGCCCCACCGCTTGCGCGCCATACCGATAATGCCGAAGCGCTATGGAGCGCCGTGCGCACTTTTGCGACGATCGTCCTCACCGGCGCGTGGTGTATCGGCACCCAGTGGGAGTCCGGCGGCGGGGCGCTGTCCCTGGCCGCCATTAGCTGCGTGCTCTACTCTTCTGTGGCCTCGCCGCTTGGGTCACTCACGCTGCTGATGCGTACCCTGCTCTGGCTGTCGCTGTTCAGTTTCCTGGTGAAATTTGGCCTGATGATTCAGGTCACCCAACTGTGGCAGTTCCTGGTCTTCCTGCTGCCACTGTTGCTCACCATGCAGCTGCTGAAACTTCAGCAGGTAAAGCGGGCCGCACTTTGGGGGCAACTGATTGTCTTTATGGGATCGTTTCTGTCGGTCAGCAACCCGCCGGTTTACGACTTCGCTGGATTTATGAATGACAACCTCGCCAAAGTGCTCGGCGTGGGCATTTCATGGCTGGCCTTTTCGGTCCTGAGACCCAGCTCAGATACCCGCCGAAGCCGCCGCCATATCCGGGCGCTTCGGCGCGGGTTTATCGACCAGTTGAGCCGCAAACCGCAGCACAGCGAGAGCCAGTTTGAGTCGCTGGTGTACCACCACATCAGCCAGCTTAGCAGCAGCAAAGAAGAGGCCGCCCGCCGCTGGCTCCTGCGCTGGGGCGTGGTACTGCTCAATTGCTCGCACGTTGTCTGGCAGTTGCGTGGTTGGGAAACCCGTTCCGACCCGCTGTCGATGGTCAGGGATGTCTGCCTGCACACGCTGCGGGATGTGATGAGTGAACGGGGGGTTCTACAGCGGCCGCTGGCGGGATCCCTGAAGGAACTGCAAAGAATGTGCGACACGCTTTCGCACCATCACGATCCGGCGGCGCGGGAACTGGCGGGGATTATCTGGCGGCTTTACTGCTCGCTGTCCCAGCTGGAACAGGCACCGCCTGCCGGCACGCTGGCAGGCGGTCAGTAACGATTAAGGCACGTCGTAGCCGAGCGCGGCCTTACGAATGCGGAACCACTGCTGGCGAGTCATATTCAGAGACAGCGAGTGAATGGCAGAGCGCACGCGTTCGATTTTGCCGGAACCAATGATCGGCAGCAGCGAGGACGGCAGACGCATCACCCAGGCGTAAACTACCTGCTCGATGGTGTCGGCCCCGAGTTCTTCCGCCACTTTCTGCAGTTCGGCGCGCAGCGGCTGGAATTCATCGTCGTTAAACAGACGGCCGCCGCCAAGGCATGACCAGGCCATCGGGCGAATGCGGAGCTGCTGGAGCTGATCCAGCGTGCCGTCCAGCAGCAGCGGCTGGTGCACCGGCGAAAGCTCAACCTGGTTTGTTGCCAGGGTAAACGGCAGACGAGACTGCAGCAGCGAGAACTGAGCCGGGGTAAAGTTAGACACGCCGAAATGGCGAACTTTGCCGCTGTGATGCAGCGCGGTGAAAGCTTCTGCCACTTCGTCGGCGTCCATCAGCGGGTCCGGGCGGTGGATCAGCAGTAAATCCAGGTAATCGGTGGCCAGTTTTTTCAGCGAGCTTTCTGCGCTGCTGATGATGTAGTCGCGATCGGTAATGTAGTGGCCAAGGGCATTTTCTGGCTTAGCGGTGGTGGCAATCCCGCACTTGGTGACAATCTCCATTTTGCTGCGCAGATGCGGCACCAGGCGCATGGCCTCGCCGAAGGCCGCTTCACAGGCGTACCCCCCGTAAATGTCAGCGTGATCCGCCGTGGTGATCCCCAGCTCAACGTGCTCTTCAATAAAGCTCGCCAGCTCGCGCGGGGACATGTTCCATTCCATCAAACGCCAGTAGCCCATCACCAGACGTGAAAACTCCGGGCCCTGCGGGGCAATCGTAATACGCTGTACCATAAAAAATAACCTCAAAAAGGGAAAAAACTGCCCCGAGTATAACGGCGGTAAATGATTAAAACAGTGAGGGCTGCTCAGGTTCTTCAGGAGAATTTGGCTTGTTTGCTCGTAACTTGCGCAATAAGCGCTGGCGGCAGAGGCGCAATACGTCCTGCTTTTGGGCGTCGCTCATTTGCTGCCACTGGAAGCGTTCGTCCCGGCTGCGCATGCAGCCACGGCAGAAGCCGCGTTCATCCGACTGGCAGATCCCGCGGCAGGGGCTTTGAATGGGGAAGAATTCTAGCTGTTCAGACACTAACCCGCCTCATTAATGACTTTGCATCAATTGAAGCCTGACTCTGCCCCGGATGCAAGCGGGACGGCTAAAAAATCGCCCCTCAGCGAAAACCGTCTTAAAATTAAGGTTCAGCTAATCTTCTCTCTCTACGCTAGCGAATATTCTGTTTTGTATTCACGGCTTATATGAATTTCCTAAAAAAGTTACAGTGTAACGATGCGCAATTTAACCTCTGTTGTGCCTTTTTCTTTACGCTGATCAATTCTCTGTTTATCCACCGCAGCTGGCAGTTGATTGCCCCGGACTCCTTCCATAGCTGGTTGTTTGCAGCTTCGGTGCCGGTGGTGCTGTTCTGCGCCTGGCTGACGATTTTCAGCGTGGTGAACTTGCCGTGGCTGCGCAAACCTGTGCTGGTGCTGCTGGTTATCGGCTGCGCTGCCAGCAACTATTTTATGTTCACCTACGGGGCCGTCATCGATAAAAACATTATGGTGAACGTGTTTGAAACTAACTCCCAGGAAGCCACCGCGCTGGTTACGCCTCAGTTGGTTAGCTGGCTGGCCCTGCTGGGTATCATCCCCGCCCTTTTGCTTTCTCTGGTGAAGGTTCAGCCGGCGCGCTGGTGGCATACCGTGCTGACTCGTCTGGTCAGCATTCTGGCCGGGCTGCTGGTGATAATCCTCGTCGCCGCCGTGTTTTACAAAGACTACGCTTCGCTGTTCCGCAATAACAAAGGTGTGGTGAAAATGGTAACGCCGGCAAACTACATCAGCGCCCTGAGCCGCTACAGCAAAGAGCGCTGGTTCGCCGGGGACCAGACGCTGATAAAAATTGGCGAGGATGCGCAAAGAGGCCCGTTAATTAAGCAGCAGGCCAGGAAAACCCTGGTGGTGCTGGTGGTCGGTGAAGCGTCAAGAGCCGAGAACTACTCGCTGGGTGGCTATCCCCGTGAAACAAACCCCCAGATGAAAAAACAGGGAGTGATCTACTTCCAGAAGGCTTCGTCCTGCGGAACGGAAACCGCAGTTTCTGTGCCCTGCATGTTCTCAGACATGCCGCGGAAAACCTACGATGCCGATCTCGCCCGGCATCAGGAAGGCCTGCTGGATGTGCTGGCACACGGCGGCGTGAACGTGCTGTGGCGGGATAACGACGGCGGCTGCAAAGGCGCCTGTGACCGTATTCCCCATACCGATATGACACAGTGGCAGCTGGACGTGTACTGCACAGACGGCGCCTGTATTGACGATGTCCTGCTCCACCGCCTGGACAACGTGATTGACGGCCTGCAGCGGGATACCGTCCTTGTGCTGCATTTGATGGGTAGCCACGGGCCGGCCTACTACCAGCGTTATCCGGCCGCTTTCCGCCGCTTCACGCCAACCTGCGACAGCAACCAGATTCAGGACTGCGACCGGCAGGCGCTAATAAACACCTACGACAATACCATCCTGCACACCGACGATGTGCTGAGCCGCCTTATCGACAAGCTAAAACAGCATCAGGCTAAGCTGAACACGGCGCTGGTTTACCTGGCAGATCACGGTGAATCTCTCGGGGAAAGCGGGATTTATCTGCACGGCACGCCGTATATGCTTGCGCCTTCGCAGCAGACACATATTCCGCTGCTGTTTTGGCTGTCAGAGGATTACCAGCGAAACTTTGCGCTGGACCGCGAATGCCTGGCGCACAAAGCCGCCAGTGATGCGGTGTCCCAGGACAATTTGTTTTCCACGCTGCTGGGCATGATGAATATTCATAGCTCGGTTTATCAAAAGGATACGGATATTCTTGCCGACTGTCGCAAGGGGTAATGAGATGGCGGCCACAAAAAATTGGCCGCGCCCTCTTGCATTAGACCGACTGGTCTACTACATTTGGCCACATGAATCGACATCCTGACCACGACACTCGCGAACATCTTCTCACCATTGGTGAGCGGCTGTGCCTTGCCCGGGGCTTTACCGGCATGGGATTAAGCGAATTGTTACGCACCGCAGAAGTGCCCAAAGGCTCTTTCTACCACTACTTCCGCTCTAAAGAAGCGTTTGGCGTGGCGATGCTTGAGCGCTATTACCAGGCCTCCAATCTGCGTGTGGCGGAACAGTTTTCGCACGGTGAAGGCAATTATCGCCAACGCCTGCTGAAGTGGTACCAGGATATGCTGAGCTACTTCTGCCAGAGCGGGAACCTGAGCAACTGCCTGATCGTGAAGCTTTCAGCAGAAGTCTGTGACCTTTCGGAAGATATGCGTGGCGCGCTGAATAACGGCGGGTCGCAGCTCATCTCCCGGCTCGCGGATGCGCTGGAAAGAGGCCGCAGCGAAAAAAGCCTGAGTTTTGAAGGAGACCCGCTTGAACAGGCCATGGTGCTGTACTCCCTGTGGTTAGGGGCCAGCCTGCAGGCAAAAATTTCCCGCAGCGCGCAGCCGCTTGAAAGCGCGTTAGCGCACGTACGAACCCTATTGGCAGAACCTGTCGCCTGACAGGTTTTTTATTTACTAAATTACTAGACGACCGGTCTACTTGAGGAAACACCATGTCAGCAGATAAACTGTTTACGCCACTCAAAGTTGGCGCGATTACCGTACCAAACCGTATTTTTATGGCTCCGCTGACGCGCCTGCGCAGTATTGAGCCAGGCGATATCCCAACCCCGCTGATGGGTGAGTATTACCGCCAGCGCGCCAGCGCCGGGCTTATCATCAGCGAGGCAACCCAGATGTCCGCTCAGGCTAAAGGGTATGCCGGCGCGCCGGGCCTGCATAGCGAAGAGCAAATCGCCGCGTGGAAAAAAATCACCGCGGGCGTGCACGCTGAAAAAGGCCACATGGCCGTGCAGCTGTGGCACACCGGCCGTATCTCCCACTTTACTCTTCAGCCTGGCCAACAGGCTCCGGTCGCGCCTTCCGCGCTGATTGCCGGAACGCGCACCTCGCTGCGTGACGAAAACGGCAATGCCGTTCGCGAAGATACTTCGATGCCACGCGCGCTGGAACTGAGTGAAATCCCGGGCATCGTGGACGACTTCCGCAAAGCGATTGGTAACGCTCGCGATGCAGGTTTTGACCTGGTTGAGCTGCACTCTGCCCACGGCTACCTGCTGCACCAGTTCCTGTCTCCTTCTTCTAACCACCGCACCGACGAATACGGCGGCAGCCGCGAAAACCGCGCTCGCCTGGTGCTGGAAGTGGTTGATGCCGGGATCAAAGAATGGGGTGCCGATCGCATCGGGATCCGCGTGTCTCCTATTGGCTCGTTCCAGAACGTCGACAACGGCCCGAACGAAGAAGCCGATGCGCTCTACCTGATTGAAGAATTGGGCAAACGCGGTATTGCTTATCTGCATATGTCCGAGCCTGACTGGGCCGGTGGCGAACCGTACACCGAAGCATTCCGTGCCAAAGTCCGTGAGCGCTTCAGCGGCGTGATCGTTGGCGCTGGCGCTTATACCCCGGAGAAAGCGGAAGACCTGATCGGCAAAGGCCTGATCGACGCGGTTGCGTTTGGCCGTTCATTTATTGCTAACCCGGACCTGGTGGCCCGCCTGCATAAAAATGCCGAACTGAACCCGCAGCGTCCTGAGTCCTTCTACGGCGGTGGCGCGGAAGGCTATACCGACTACCCAACGCTGTAACTCCGCAGTACCTTTCATTGAAAGCGGCGCGCAAACGCCGCTATACTCAACGACTCCAGAAATAACTGTCTCATTCGACGAGGATTTTATGCGTCTACTTCATACCATGCTGCGCGTTGGCGACCTGCAACGCTCTATCGAGTTCTACACCAAAGTACTGGGCATGAAACTGCTGCGTACCAGTGAAAACACTGAGTACAAATACTCTCTTGCGTTTGTCGGCTATGGCGATGAAAGCGACACGGCGGTTATCGAGCTGACCTATAACTGGGGCGTGGACAGCTACGAGCTGGGCACCGCTTACGGCCACATCGCGCTGAGCGTTGATAACGCCGCCGACGCCTGCGAACGCATTCGCAACAATGGCGGGAACGTCACTCGTGAAGCTGGCCCGGTTAAAGGCGGCACCACCGTTATCGCTTTTGTTGAAGATCCGGACGGTTACAAAATCGAGCTGATCGAAGAAAAGCATGCGGGCAAAGGCCTGGGTAACTGATTTTTAAGAGATCGGCGTCAAACATGGGGCGTGTTGTGCGCCCCTTACTGCAACACTCCCCGAAATTTGCCATAATGCGCGCTGCATTTTCCCCGTATTAAGAGAATCTGATGTCAGACAACACGCAATTGCATGGCCTGTGCGACCGTTTTCGTGGTTTTTATCCGGTAGTTATCGATGTTGAAACCGCAGGTTTTAACGCAAAAACCGATGCGTTACTGGAAATCGCCGCCGTTACCCTGAAGATGGATGAAGACGGCTGGTTATCCCCCGATGAAACACTGCACTTCCATGTCGATCCGTTTGAGGGCGCAAACCTTCAGCCAGAAGCTCTGGCGTTCAACGGAATTGACCCGCATAACCCCCTGCGTGGTGCCGTCAGCGAATATGAAGCCCTGCACGCCATTTTCAAAACCGTGCGCAAAGGCATTAAAGACAGCGGCTGTAGCCGGGCGATTATGGTGGCGCACAACGCCACGTTTGACCACAGCTTTATGATGGCGGCGGCAGAGCGAGCCTCTTTGAAGCGCAATCCGTTCCATCCGTTTGTGACGTTTGATACCGCGGCCCTGAGTGGCCTCGCGCTGGGGCAAACCGTGTTGGCTAAAGCCTGCATCGCCGCTGGTCAGAAGTTTGACAGCTCCCAGGCCCACTCCGCCCTGTACGACACCGAGCAAACCGCGCTGCTGTTTTGCGAAATCGTCAACCGCTGGAAGCGCCTCGGCGGCTGGCCGCTGCCGTTGGCCAACGAGCCTGAATCTGAAGCATAAAAAAAGCGCCCGATGGGCGCTTTTTTTATGCTGGCGAGATTACTCTGCGCCTGGTTCTTCAGATTTGTGCTTCTCTGCGGTCTCTTTGATAAGCGCCTGCAGTTCGCCGCGTTGATACATCTCAATGATGATGTCGCAGCCGCCGACCAGCTCACCATCAACCCACAGCTGTGGGAACGTTGGCCAGTTAGCGTATTTTGGCAACTCGGCGCGGATATCCGGGTTCTGCAGAATATCCACATAGGCGAAGCGCTCGCCACAGGCAGAAAGTGCCTGAACAGCCTGAGCGGAGAAGCCGCAGCTCGGCAGCTTCGGGGAACCTTTCATATAGAGAAGAATCGGGTTCTCAGCGATCTGGCGTTGAATTTTTTCAATAGTGCTCATTGTCTTGCTTCCTCAAACCTTGATACGGCAATAGCCTGCCATTGTAGCCAGTTGCACCCTGCGTAGAAAACACCATTTTTACCAGGGTTTATCTTCCGTCCCAGGCGTGCAAACATGCTTTAAGAATAACACTTTTACGGCGCGCGAAAATGAGCAATTTGCTTCATTCGAGATCAATTAAACAGCTTATAACCTCTGGGAATGATTAATTTTTTAGCTATAGCTTCCACTTTTGGCCGTTAAATAGTATTTGCCTATTAACATTATCGGCTTTTATGCATTAGAATCGTCGGGTTTCGCAAAAATCATACGCAGGCATGATGGTTAGCATCTTGCCTTCATTTATCAGGGGATTGACGAGTGGCGCGGATAACTAAAATCTCTATCACGCTATGTGCTCTGCTATTTGCTTTGCCCTATACACCTTTGGCGCAGGCGTCTGAGCACGTCCGCCACCCTGTTGCACAAAGAGGCCAGACGGCGAAAACAACAACGGGTAAAAGCAACAAAGGCAAAGAGAAAGCAAAACCTAAGGTCAGCACAGCCTCCACAAAGAAGTCCGGTAAAAAAAATGCCTCATCGGCAAAAGCCAAAGTGGCAAAGCACACTACCTCAGGCAAAAGCAGTACCCTCGCTAAAACCAGCAGCAAAAAAACCTCTCAGAAATTAGCCATACAGCCAACCGTTTCCAGCCTCGCCTACACTGAAAAGTGCACCCATCGTAAAGGGCATAAAAAGCAGTGCGTTAAGGTGAAGTCTGAAAAAAATCTGACCATTGCGCAGGCCCATAAAGTCCGGGTACAGAAAGCGCAAAAAACGGCAATGAACAAACTGATGGGGCAAATTGGTAAACCGTATCGCTGGGGCGGCACTTCCCCTCGCACCGGTTTCGACTGCAGCGGGCTGATTTATTACGCTTATAAAGATCTGGTGAACATCCGTATTCCTCGCACCGCCAATGAGATGTATCACCTGCGTGATGCCTCTTCCGTTGACCGCAGCGAGCTGGAAAGCGGCGATCTGGTCTTCTTCCGCACCCAGGGCCGCGGGACCGCCGATCACGTTGGTGTTTACGTTGGCAACGGGAAGTTTATTCAGTCCCCTCGCAGCGGACGCGATATTCAGATCACCTCCCTGAGCGAAGATTACTGGCAGCGCCACTACGTGGGTGCCCGCCGGGTGATGACGCCAAAAACCATTCGTTGATCCTGCCAGCGCCCTCTCGGGGCATTCAGACTGGTTAACATGTTAACAGCCCGGCAGTGGGCTGTTAACAGCTGCTGACCCAGAGGGAAAAGCGTGGTTTTTCCCTCTGGATGGTTATCAGCCGAAAATCAATGAATGATTTCCCCTGTCTATTGTCACGCCTCATCTCGTATTTTTAATATCGCTGGTAGCGTGTCCACTGTCTGACGGTTCGGCAACGGCCTGTTTTATTTTGTTGTTTCATTTCGCTTTTTCACTCACCTCTAATTTGCTAACCTTATAACCACACAAATTGTAGTTATATTGTGAAACAAAATAACAAGGAGTGAAGCAATGTCGTTCGAACTACCCACCCTGCCCTATGCCAAAGATGCGCTGGCGCCGCATATCTCAGCCGAAACACTCGAATACCACTACGGCAAACACCACCAGACCTACGTCACTAACCTGAACAACCTGATTAAAAGCAGCCCATTTGAGGGCAAAACGCTGGAAGAGATCGTGCGGACGTCCGACGGGGCTATCTTCAATAACGCAGCCCAGGTCTGGAACCATACTTTTTACTGGCACTGCCTGGCGCCGAATGCCGGTGGGGAGCCAACAGGCGAAGTACTGGCCGCCATCAATCATGCTTTTGGCAGCGTTGAAGCCTTTAAAAAGCAGTTCACCGAAGCGGCAATCAAAAACTTTGGCTCCGGCTGGACCTGGCTTGTGAAGAACAGCGATGGCAGCCTGGCTATCGTTTCTACTTCTAACGCAGGAACTCCGCTCACAACCGGGGCAAAACCGCTGTTGACCGTGGACGTCTGGGAACATGCTTACTACATCGACTACCGCAACGCGCGCCCGGTTTATCTCGACCATTTCTGGGCGCTGGTTAACTGGAACTTTGTTGCGCAAAACCTGGTAGGCTGATGTTTAGGGGTTAGTCACGAAGAGGGAAAACTACGCTTTTTCTTCTTTAATATGATAAGAGAAGGGCCGCTTTTCGCGGCCCTTTGTAAATCAGTGCAGAACGGCGGTTAGCGCCCCGGCAACAATCAGACTCAGTACGATAACCGTAGTCACCACGGAAAACTTCAGATCGGTACTCATCGTAAGCTCCTTTTATTTCCCTACAAAGTGTATGTGGGGTGATTTTCCCACAATTAGCGATAAAAATCCTGCTGGATTTGCACAGATATCGGTTTTCCCTCTTCCACTTTGCCCCGGGATAAGCCAAAATCCTTCGCTAATTTACCGCGTATCGCCCGGCAACGCCCTCCTCCCGCTGTATGTCGCATCCCCGACAGGCCTGCAACCAACGTGTTGCCCCAGGAGTTAGCGAAGGCAAACGTTTAACACATGAGTTATCAGGAGTTTACGATATGGTCTGGAGTGACATCTAATGGCAACGATTAAGGACGTAGCGAAGCGCGCAAACGTTTCCACTACCACTGTGTCACATGTCATTAACAAGACCCGTTTTGTGGCGGAAGAGACGCGCAACGCCGTCTGGGCGGCCATCAAAGAGCTGCACTATTCGCCGAGCGCCGTGGCGCGCAGCCTGAAGGTCAACCACACCAAATCTATCGGCCTGCTCGCCACCTCAAGCGAAGCCCCTTATTTCGCGGAGATTATTGAATCCGTTGAGAACAGCTGTTTCGCTAAGGGCTACACCCTGATTCTGGGCAACGCGCACAATAACTATGAAAAGCAGCGCGCTTACCTGTCCATGATGGCGCAAAAACGCGTGGACGGGCTGCTGGTCATGTGTTCCGAATACCCCGACACGCTGCTTTCAACCCTGGAAGAGTACCGCCACATTCCGATGGTGGTCATGGACTGGGGCGAAGCCCGCGCTGATTTTACCGACTCTGTCGTCGACAATGCCTTCCACGGCGGCTACCTCGCGGGCCGCTACCTGATTGAGCGTGGTCATCGCGATATCGGGGCTATCCCGGGCCAGCTGGAACGTAATACCGGCGGCGGCCGCCATGCGGGGTTCCTGAAAGCGCTGGAGGAAGCCAATATTAAAGTGCCTGATAACTGGGTGGTTCAGGGCGACTTCGAACCGGAGTCCGGTTACCGCGCCATGCAGCAGTTGCTTAACCAGCCGCATCGCCCTACCGCCGTTTTCTGCGGCGGCGATATTATGGCGATGGGTGCGATTTGCGCCGCAGACGAAATGGGGCTGCGCGTACCGCAGGACATTTCTATCATCGGCTACGATAACGTGCGCAACGCCCGCTACTTCTCACCGGCGCTGACCACTATTCACCAGCCGAAAGAGCGCCTGGGGGAAACGGCCTTCAACATGCTGCTCGACCGTATCATTAATAAGCGCGAAGAGTCGCAGACGATTGAAGTCCATCCGCGTTTGATTGAGCGCCGCTCGGTGGCCGACGGTCCGTTCCGCGATTACCGCCGCTAAACCTCTTCAGGGGCCGGGAATGCGTTACCCGGCTCCTGCAGCCACTCCTGATTCATCGTCTCACTGTCGCCTAAATAGTCCAGCAGCCAGCTCAGCGCGGGCGAGGCATCATCCTGCCGCCACGTCAGGCAGCAGGCCGCGTCCGGGAACGGGTTTTCAAGCCGCAGCGCTTTCCAGTCGCCCTTTACCAGCCACGGCCTGGCAATGTGCGTCGGCACCATACCAATGCATAATCCTGCCGTCAGGCAATCCGCCCCCGACGCCCAGTCCGGCACCACCACGCGGCGCTGGTTGTCCAGCAACCAGGTAATCCTCTTGGGTAGCGACCGGGACGTATCTTCCAGCACAAGGGATGGCCAGGGGCGAATGTCGTCATCCAGAATGATACCGGCCTGTTGCGCAAGCGGATGGCTGGCAGAGACCACGCAGCACCAGCTCAGGGTGCCCATGTCCCTGAACGCGTAGCGCCCCCCGACCGGGATTGCCTGCGTTGCGCCAATCGCGGCCTCAACCCGCCCGTCCGCCAGGGCATCCCACACGCCGTTGAACACTTCCTGGGAGACCCGCAATTCGATATCCGGAAAATGACGATAAAAATCCAGCACCAGCTGGCGGGTTCGCTCAGGTTTAACGATATTGTCTACCGCAATCGACAGGTGCCCTCGCCAGCCGTTGGCTATCTGCTGGCACTGCTGACGCGTTGTCATCATTTTTTTGATAACAGACCGACCTTCTTTGAGAAAAAACGCCCCGGCGGCGGTCAACTCAACGTCCCTGTGACGCCGTTCAAACAGCGGCACGGCCAGCCACTCCTCAAGCTGGCGCACCGTGTAGCTGATGGCAGAAGGCACGCGGTGAAGCTCCTGGGCCGCACCGCTAAAGCTGCCGTTTCGAGCCACGGCGTCAACCACTTCCAGTGAATATTCAGACCACATTTTTCTGCCTGCAAAAAATTTGAATGCAATTTGCAAATATTAGCGTTTCACAAGCGGTTTTGCACTCCGTAGACTCCAGCCCCGTTAACCTGCCATCAAAATCAAGAGTGAAATATGCAACCATCAAAGGGATTTCTTATCTGGCTCGCGGGGCTGAGCGTGCTGGGCTTCCTGGCCACCGACATGTACCTGCCTGCCTTCGCCGCCATTCAACAAGATCTGGGCACCACCGCCTCCGCGGTTAGCGCCAGCCTGAGCCTGTTCCTCGCCGGCTTTGCTTTTGCCCAGCTGATGTGGGGCCCACTTTCCGACCGCTTCGGGCGTAAACCTGTGCTGTTGATTGGCCTGGCCATGTTTGCCGTCGGCTGTATCGGGATGCTTTGGGTGCAGGATGCCACCACGCTGCTGGTGTTACGCTTTATTCAGGCCGTGGGCGTCTGTTCCGCGGCGGTTAGCTGGCAGGCACTGGTGACCGACTATTATCCCGCCAACCGCGCCGGCCGCATTTTTGCCACCATCATGCCGCTGGTCGGACTTTCTCCGGCGCTGGCCCCGCTGCTCGGCAGCTGGCTACTGAATCATTTTGAATGGCAGGCCATTTTCGCCGTGCTGTTCGCCGTCGCTTTGCTGCTGATGATCCCCACCCTGCGCCTCAAGCCCCGGACTCAGCACCACGAGCAAACCGAAGACAATAAGGTCAGCTTCTTCTCTTTATTACGCTCCCGCGTTTACGGCGGCAACGTACTGATTTACGCCGCCTGCTCCGCCAGCTTTTTCGCATGGCTCACCGGCTCGCCGTTTATTCTGAATGATATGGGCTACAGCCCCGCGGCGATTGGCCTGAGCTACATGCCGCAGACGGTCGCTTTCCTGGTGGGCGGCTATGGCTGCCGCAGCGCGCTGCAAAAGTGGAGTGGCAAACAGCTGCTGCCGTGGCTGCTGGCCCTGTATGCCCTGAGCGTGGTTGCAACCTGGGGCGTGGCAGTCAGCGGCCATGCTAACCTGACGCTGCTGCTTATTCCGTTCTGTGTGATGGCCGCGGCGAACGGCGCCATCTACCCCATCGTGGTTGCCTCAGCCCTGCTGCCTTTCCCACAGGCAACCGGGAAAGCCGCAGCGCTGCAAAATACCCTGCAGCTTGGGCTTTGCTTCCTGGCCAGCCTGATGGTCTCCTGGCTGGTGACAACCCCGCTGCTGACCACCACCAGCGTGATGCTGGCGACAATCCTGCTTGCTGGCCTGGGCTATGCCCTGCAGCACACGGTCCGCCGTGAAGCGCAGAACAAGAGCCACAGCGAACTGTCACGCGCACAGTAACCTGCATGATAATGTGAATATTGTGTGATTAGCTTGCTAACAATATTCCATTGAACCATCATTTAAACGGGCTTATAGTAATTGCGGTTCTACTATAAGCCTTATCAATTTTATTTTTGCGGGAGCCGGAGCGCTTCCGTTTTTCCATGGATGGCCTTTCAGTAAGGGAGAATCCCCCCTTTCTCTGTTCTACGTCGGATATCAGGCACGCGGAATTTTCCGTGAGAGTTCTCACAAGCCGTGAATAGCGTCTACGCTGTTTTAAGGTTCTGATCACAACAAGGTGATGGAGAAGCTATGAGTTCATCGTGTATAGAAGAAGTGAGCGTACGAGATAACGAATGGTATCGTATCGCAAATGAAATGCTAAGCCGGGCAGGCATCACCCTCAACGGCCCAAACCCCTTTGATATTCAGGTCAAAAACCCAGACTTTTTTAAACGCGTTCTGCAGGAAGGTTCTCTCGGCCTTGGCGAAAGCTATATGGACGGCTGGTGGGAATGCGAACGGCTGGATATCTTTTTCACCAAAGTCCTGCGCGCCGGGCTGGAAAACCAACTGCCCCACCACTTCAAAGATACCCTGCGCATTGCGGCAGCAAGGCTGGTTAACCTGCAGTCTAAGAAACGCGCCTGGATAGTGGGTAAAGAGCATTACGATCTTGGCAACGATCTGTTCAGCCGGATGCTGGATAAGCACATGCAATACTCCTGCGGTTACTGGAAAGAAGCGACAAATCTCAGCGACGCGCAGGATGCCAAGCTCAAAATGATCTGCGAAAAATTGCAGCTAAAACCCGGTATGAAGCTGCTGGATATCGGCTGCGGCTGGGGCGGTCTGGCCGAGTTTGCCGCACGCAATTATGGTGTATCCGTCTTTGGCGTGACTATCTCCGCGGAACAACAAAAAATGGCGCAGGAGCGCTGCAAAGGTCTGGATGTCACCATCCTTTTGCAGGACTACCGCGACCTGAACGAACAATTTGACCGCATTGTTTCCGTCGGGATGTTTGAACACGTCGGACCCAAAAATTATGCCACCTACTTTGACGTTGCCGACCGCAACCTCAAGCCGGATGGCATTTTCCTGCTGCACACAATAGGTTCTAAAAAGACCGACAATAATGTCGATCCGTGGATTAACAAGTACATTTTCCCTAACGGTTGCCTGCCGTCGGTGCGGCAGATTGCCGATGCCAGCGAGCCACATTTCGTGATGGAAGACTGGCACAATTTCGGCGCCGACTATGACAAAACGCTGATGGCCTGGTACGAGCGTTTTCTGGCGGCCTGGTCTGAAATTGAAGACAACTATTCTGAGCGCTTTAAAAGAATGTTTAGCTACTACCTGAATGCCTGCGCCGGGGCTTTCCGGGCGCGAGACATTCAGCTCTGGCAGGTGGTTTTCAGCCGGGGCATTGAACACGGGCTGCGCGTACCTCGTTAAAAACAAACCCGGTGAATGCCGGGTTTTTTCATTTCCAATTGTCTCTCCTTGCGCATCAATGTGATTTACCTCACAGGTTTGGCCCTGCCTAAGCGTAGCGGCTTGATCTGCTTAACAGATATCATTTCCTGCGATAGAAACCGGTTTCATCAATCACAGACAATCATGGCATTAGCTGCATCAATGATTGCCTGCCGGAGATGGCAGGTCAGACCGTGAGGACAACGATGAAATACGCATTTCCTGAGCATTTCTGGTGGGGCAGCGCAGCCTCAGGCCCACAAACCGAGGGCGAAGCGCTGAATTTTGGCAAGTCTGAAACCATCTGGGACAGATGGTTCGCCGAGCAACCTAACCGTTTCCACCACGGCGTCGGGCCGCAAAACACCTCAACCTTTTATCAGCGCTGGAAGCAGGACATCGCGCTGCTGAAAAAGCTCAACCACAATACTTTCCGCACCTCGATTTCCTGGGCCCGTTTGATCCCTGACGGCACAGGCGAAGTAAATCCGCTGGCGGTTGAGTTCTACAATCGGGTGATTGACGAGCTGTTAGCTCAGGGCATTAAGCCGTTTATCAATCTGTATCACTTTGATATGCCGATGGTCATGCAGGAAAAAGGCGGGTGGGAAAGCCGTGAAGTGGTTGACGCCTACGCAGCCTACGCCAGGACCTGTTTCGAGTTGTTTGGCGACCGCGTGAAGCACTGGTTTACCTTCAACGAGCCGGTTGTGCCGGTTGAATGCGGCTACCTGTATGACTACCACTACCCTAACGTGGTGGACTTCAACCGCGCGGTGACGGTCGCTTACCATACCATGCTCGCCCATGCGAAAGCGGTAAAGGCTTACCATGCCCGCAACGATGACGGCCAGATTGGCATCATTCTTAATCTGACGCCGTCTTACCCTCGCTCACAAAACCCGGCCGACGTCAAAGCGGCAAACCTGGCCGACCTGATGTTTAACCGGAGCTTCCTCGACCCGGCGCTGCGCGGTGAATATCCCGCGGAACTGGTCGCATTCCTGAAAGAACACGGTAAGCTGCCTGCCTGCCAGCCTGAAGACAAAGCCCTGCTCGCCGCAGGCGTCGTAGACCTGCTGGGGATTAACTACTACCAGCCGCGACGCATTAAGTGCCGCGATACGCTGGTTAACCCGGAAAGTCCATTTATGCCGGAGTGGTTCTTTGAGTCCTACGAAATGCCGGGCCGCAAAATGAACCCGTACCGTGGGTGGGAAATTTACGAGCGTGGGATCTACGATATTCTCACCAATCTGCGTGAGAATTACGGCAACCCGGCCTGCTATATTTCTGAAAACGGTATGGGCGTTGAAAACGAGCAGCGCTTTATCGACCACGGCCAAATTAACGATGATTACCGGATTGATTTCGTCCGCGATCACCTGAAGTGGCTGCATAAGGGCATCAGCGAGGGCAGCAACTGCCTTGGTTACCATATGTGGACCTTTATCGATAACTGGTCATGGTGCAACGCCTATAAAAACCGCTATGGTTTTGTGTCGCTGGATCTTAATACCCAGCAGCGCACGATTAAGAAAAGCGGCGAGTGGTTTATGAAAACTGCGGCCGAAAACGGGTTTAACGAAGAAAATTAAGAAAAAGAAACGGGGCCAAATGGCCCCGTTTGCTGTTGCTGACCTGGCGGAAAAAAGCGTGATTTTTTCCTCCAGGTGTTTATCAGCCGAAAATCAATGAATTGATTTTCCTTATTTTTTAACGAACCCTCTGGTATTCCTTCTCTCGCCAGAGTTTTTCAATCGTCTGAAGCGGGGCCAAATGGCCCCGTTTGTTATCAATCAAAAACGTTTATTCGCCGTCAGGGATCGCCGCCGCCATGGCAGCTTCGCGGCTAGCCAGCACACGCTCAACGGTGTCAACTATCGCCTGCGTCTGCGGGTCAATTTCAATGTTCACACGCTGGCCCAGCTTTTTAGCACCGAGCGTAGTACGCTCAAGCGTTTCAGGGATCAGGTGCACACAAAAACGCGTCGCGGTCACCTCGCCCACCGTCAAACTAATCCCGTCGATGCCGACATAGCCTTTATAAAGGATATATTTCATCAGGGTTTTATCCTGAATCTTAAACCAGATCTGGCGGTTATTTTCTGAGGTCAGAATCTTTGAAATTTCGGCCGTGGTCATAATATGACCCGACATCAAATGCCCGCCAATTTCGTCGTTAAATTTAGCTGCGCGCTCAACGTTCACGCTGTCGCCCACGTTTAGTTCACCGAGGTTGGTGATGCGCAAGGTCTCTTTCATTAAATCAAAGCTGACGCGATTGCCGTCGATTGCCGTTACGGTCAGGCAGCAACCGTTATGCGCCACCGAGGCCCCGGTTTCGAGATCTGGCAGCATTTCAGTTGGCATATCAATAACGTGAGTGCGGAAATTCGGTTTCTCATCAATGGAAACCAGGGTCGCCGTGCCCTGCACAATACCTGTAAACATCTAAAAACTCCTGGCAATTCGCAGACGGTTAACTACCGCCATTAACAGACATTTTCGCACTTTAGCAGTTGGAAAATCAGCTTGCCAGTGCGGGGCGTGCGCTGGCTCTATTTTTGACTGGCGTATAAATAAACTCCCGCTACAATAGACTGGCTATTTCCCCAGTTCATCTTCTTGCTGCCTGTTTTGGCGGCTTTTTTAGTCTCTCATACATATAAAAATAATCAGGTGTAAACATGCAGAAGTACCTCACCGAAGCTCGCCAGCTCCTTGCCCTGGCGATACCTGTCATCGTCGCGCAGGTAGCTCAAACTGCAATGGGATTCGTCGATACCGTGATGGCCGGCGGCTACAGCGCTACCGACATGGCCGCCGTGGCTATCGGCACCTCTATCTGGCTCCCCGCCATTCTGTTTGGCCACGGGCTGCTACTGGCCTTAACGCCAACCGTTGCGCAACTTAACGGTTCAGCCCGGCGCGACCGCATCGCGCACCAGGTTCGCCAGGGATTCTGGCTGGCGGGTATGGTTTCCGTGCTGGTGATGGTGGTGCTGTGGAACGCAGGTCATATTATTCACGCGATGCACAATATCGATCCTGAGCTGGCGGATAAAGCCGTCCGCTATCTCCGCGCGCTGCTGTGGGGTGCGCCGGGCTACCTGTTCTTCCAGGTGGGCCGTAACCAGTGCGAAGGGCTGGCTAAAACCAAACCGGGTATGGTGATGGGTTTTATCGGCCTGCTGGTGAATATTCCGGTTAACTACATCTTTATTTATGGCCATTTTGGTATGCCCGAACTGGGCGGCGTGGGCTGTGGCGTCGCGACGGCGGCGGTGTACTGGGTAATGTTTTTCAGCATGCTGTCCTACATCCGGAGAGCTCGCTCAATGCGCGACATTAAAAACCAGGACAGCTTCAGTAAGCCGGACTGGGCGGTGGTCAAACGCCTGAGCCAGCTTGGGCTGCCGATTGCCCTGGCGCTTTTCTTCGAAGTCACGCTGTTTGCCGTGGTCGCCCTGCTGGTTTCCCCCCTGGGCATCACCGACGTTGCCGGGCACCAGATTGCCCTCAACTTCAGCTCGTTGATGTTTGTACTGCCGCTTTCTTTGGGGGCTGCGGTGACCATTCGCGTGGGCTTCCGTCTTGGCCAGGGCTCGACCCTGGACGCACAGATTGCCGCCCGCACCGGCGTTGGCGTGGCGATTTGTCTCGCCATGTGCACGGCGCTGTTTACCGTCATTTTCCGGGAACACATCGCGCTGCTGTATAACGACAACCCGGCGGTTGTGGCGCTGGCAGCACACCTTATGCTGCTGGCGGCGATTTACCAGATCTCCGACTCCATCCAGGTGATTGGCAGCGGCGTTCTGCGTGGCTATAAAGATACGCGCTCGATCTTCTTTATTACCTTTATCGCCTACTGGGTACTCGGCCTGCCAAGCGGCTATATTCTGGGGTTAACCGACTGGGTCGTCGAACCGATGGGCCCGGCCGGGTTCTGGATCGGTTTTATTATCGGCCTGACCTCCGCCGCGATTATGATGATGTTGCGTATGCGCTGGCTGCAGCGTCAGCCGTCCGCGACCATCCTTCAGCGGGCTGCACGTTAATTAAACATCAGTAGCCGCATCAGCGGCTACTTTCTCCCCATTCTGCGCAGATGCTCGGCAATCGCGTGAAATCTGGAATAAAATTGCGAGTTTCCCCTTGCAAGCCCCGAGGTGTATCGCTAATATTCGTCCCCGCTGTCGCCAAGACAACAATGCGTTCATAGCTCAGTTGGTTAGAGCACCACCTTGACATGGTGGGGGTCGTTGGTTCGAGTCCAATTGAACGCACCATTCTCAAATATATCAGTGCGTCCGTAGCTCAGTTGGTTAGAGCACCACCTTGACATGGTGGGGGTCGGTGGTTCGAGTCCACTCGGACGCACCATATTTGCTAAAAGAATGCCCTTCTTCTCCATTTGCTTTTCTTCAACCTGATAAATTCCCGCACTGTTTTTTGCACCTAATGCTGTAGCGAAAAAAACGTCATTTTTAGCGTTTTGAGCGTCAGGCGGTGTTTTGGGATGCGAAAGCCGGAAAGGTTGCATATCATAAAGCGAGTTATTCACTAAACCACGACAGGTGACTTATGGAAATCGATCTCGATAATCTGGTGTTTTCCGGGTTAGATGAAGCCGAAGCGCGCAACGCCGAGCGCCAGGAAGACGCAGACAAAAAGGCTCAGGCCGTTGTGGCCGATGATGACTGCGGCGACGCCTGCAAAATCTGATAAAAAAACCGGCTTATTCAGCCGGTTTTTTTATGCTACGCCGTTCTTCTCACGGCAATGCATTTCACTTCTACCAGCAGCCCCGGGTGGGCCAGTTCAGACACGCCGATACAGGTCCAGGCGCAGTGCCCTCTTGGGAATACAGCGTCTTTCACCTCGCGAAAAACATCCATGTGTTCCTTCATGTTGACGTGGTAGGTCGTCATCTCCACGACATCTTCAAAGCGGCAGCCCGCTGCCTGCAGAACCAGACGCAGGTTTTCCCAACAGGCCATAAATTGTGCCTTTGGGTCAGCGATCGCCTGTAAATCGGGCGTCCGCCCCACTTGCCCGGCGCAATAAACAGTGTTTCCCGCCACCACCGCAGGCGCATACCCTGCCCGCTCAGCCAAAGCCTGCATGGCCGACGGCACGATAATTTCTCTGTCCGACACGACTGTTTCTCCCAATTATTTACCGGCGCGCACGCCGGCAGTTGAATGATTTTTATCTCACCCGATGTCGATCGGGTTTAGCGCATCTTCAAGAAATCTTATCGCGTTTCTCAAGGCCTGGTCTGCCTCCGGTAATATTCCGGCAAACAAATGCCAGACGTGGAACATTTCCGGCCAAACTTCCAGCGTGGTGCGAACCCGGCTTTCGCTCATGTGGGACGCAAGGCGAATAGCATCGCTCAGCATCACCTCATTTTCGCCAATCTGTATCAAGGTCGGAGAAAGCCCGTGTACATCGGCAAAGACCGGAGATACATCCGGATGCGTGGGCAGCTCTCCGGCCAGAAAACTTCGGGCCAGTTGGTTCAGGAACGCCACGCTACATAGAGGATCCAGCCCATCGCGAACCGATGCAGATGCGCCGCTGTGCGTTAAGTTAGCCCACGGCGAAATAGCCACTGCGGCAGCGGGTAAGGCAAGACCCGCATTACGAGCTTTACGCATCAGCGTGACAACCATCGCGCCACCGGCAGAATCCCCCGAGATCATCAGCGAGCGCGGGTTTGCGCCCTGCTCAAGCAAGGTGCGGTAGGCCTGGAATACATCATCGATCGGCGTCGGGAACGGAAACTCCGGCGCCTGGCGATAATCAACCACATACACTTTAGCTTTCAGCGCACGGGCATAACGCCCGGTCAACCCCCGGTAGGCTTCAACCCCACCGTGAACGTAGCCCCCACCGTGGATATACAGCATGATCCGGCCGTCAATAACATCCTCCGGCGTGACCGACATAGCGCGAACGCCACCCAGGCCGACATCGGCAAAGGCTATGCCTTCTCCGGCCGGGAACAGCTTATCAAGCTGCTGGACGTAGTCCGCCCGAACATCTTTCCAGTCTGTATCAGACTGGCCATACACCTTCTGCACAACCGGTTCAGCGGCTTTTATCCAGCCGGCCAGGGCGGCCTGCGCGTTATCAGGAAGCATTTCGTTCTCCATTGTCTACTTTGATTAAACAAAAAAGATTATGCTTAATCATTTGACGAAATAGGTTCTCCAATGCCAATCCGCTCAGGCGCTAAAAACCATTCCGAACTCGATCTAGGCGGCCTGCGTATTTTCGTGGCCATCGCAGAAGGCGGGAGCTTTGTCGCCGGCGGCAAAGCCCTCGGATTAACCCGTTCAGCCGCCGGTAAAGCAATTGCACGCCTTGAGGCACAGCTGGAAACACGGCTATTTAACCGGACAACGCGGCGCGTCGCCCTGACCCGCGACGGCTACGGTTTTTATGAACGCTGTGTTCAGATTTTGCAGGATATTGAAGACGCAGAAGCCAGCGTGCGGCAGAATTTTTCCAGCCCCAGCGGAGTGCTCCGGCTCAGCGTGCCGGAAACATGGGGCAAAGTCGTGCTGTTGCCTTTTCTGAAGCACATCATGGCCGCCTGGCCGGGGCTTAATATTGAAGTCAGTTTCACCGACCGCGTGGTGGACCTGGTGACGGAGGGGTTCGACCTTAGCATCCGACTGGGTGACTTACCGAAAGATTCACAACTTGTTGCGCGCCCCGTGCAGCGTATCCGCCCTCATCTGTTTGCTTCGCCGGCCTATCTTGCAGAAACAGGCACTCCGGCTGTACCGGCAGACCTTCCCCTGCATCAGCGACTGGTTTACGGCCTGAGCCCGCAAACCGCAGACTGGACGCTGTTTACGATCAGCAATGAAAGCGTGGTGATTGAAGGGCACAGCAGGATCCGCTTCGACAGCGGAGAAGCCATTTGTGCCGCCGCCGTTGAAGGCTTAGGCATTGCTTTTCTGCCCGCGTTTCTCGTTGCCCAATATGTCGCAGAGGGCAAACTGGTGCCGGTGCTGCCTGAATTATGCGGCACGCCTCTGAGTGTCAACGTGGTGTACCCTAATCGAAAACATCTGGCGGCTAAAGTCAGGCTGTTTATCGACCGCCTGGTGGAGTACCTGGACTATTAACAACATCCCGCGGGGTAATTTTGGGGATTACCGCCCCGGGGCCTGCGATGCTAATCCGGTGAACAAAGCCAGCAGTTCCCGGGGCGCATCGGCCGCAAACCCCATGGCAAAATTCGCGGCGGACTCCTGCTGAAAGTGCACGGTTCGCGCAGCCATCGCCTCCTGGTATTGCCTGAAGGCGACGGCGAGACTGGCGGGTTGAGCAATAATCGCCTGAGCGAGATCGACCGCATCCGCCATGGCCAGATTCACTCCCTCCCCGGCAAAAGGCGACATGACATGCGCGGCATCGCCAATCAGGGTCACATTCCCCTCTGCCGACCAAAATTCTCCGGTGGGTAATACACCAACAGGCCTGGCAATCAGTGGCCCTTCACTTTTCGCCAGCATCTCGCGATAGCATTCCCCCCAGCCTCTGAAGCATTCCACCAGTTCATCGCGAGTAAAGGCTCCGCGCGATTGCGCTTCCGGCACAGGAATTGCGGCATAGGCTGAAATCTTGTCGCCGGGTTCACAGTGCGCCATGATGCCCCGGCCTTTACTCAGAGCGAACAACGAGCCATTGCCCACCAGCGCTTTCACCGCTGGATATTGCTGGCTTACGTTCCGGTAGCGCAGTTCAACAAAGGTAATCCCGGAATAAAGCGGCTTCTGTGCCGTTAACAACGGCCTGACTTTCGACCAGGCGCCGTCGGCCCCCACCAAAGCCTCGCCAACGTGCGTGCTCCCGTCCCCCAGCGTGAGATGAAATCCCGTGCCCTGTGGTTCGATGGACGTGACCCGACTGTTCCAGCGGATGATCCCGGCAGGCAATGCCTCTACCACCAGTCTGCGCAGCGCCCCCCGGTCAATTTCCGGACGGGAGCCATCGCCTTCATCCTGATACAGGACATGCCCCTTTTCATCGCGCATCAGGGTAGCATCCGCCCCCGGTAGCACCAGCGCCATTGCGGCTTCAAATAAGCCCGCAGCGCGAAGTGCAGGTTTACCCGTGCCTTCATTCAGGTTGAGCATTCCCCCCTGATGACGAGAATCCAGAGACGCATCGGCTTCAAGAACGCAAACCGCGATGCCCGCGCGATGCAGCATATAAGCCAGCAGCGGCCCGGCCACGCCAGCGCCAATAATGGTAATCATGAACATGCCCCTGAACATCGGTGAGAAAACGGTTTTATCAGCCTCCAGATTGAAAAGCCAGCCAGAACAAGCAATAAAGAGCTCAAACATTCATCAGACAGTATAAACAGGGCTTGTCAACGTTCGCATCGCCCGTCATAATGTTGTCACTTCTTGCTTTAGAAGCTAAAACAGTAATTAATTCAACTTGTTATTGTTTTGTCTTTCATATTCAGTGCGTTCATAGCTCAGTTGGTTAGAGCACCACCTTGACATGGTGGGGGTCGTTGGTTCGAGTCCAATTGAACGCACCATTCATTCTTATTTTCATCATCTCTTAAAACTCTCAAACATCTGGCAACGCCCTGATAACAACTCGCTGTAAAACTGTGCACTCCGTCGCTGAATCAACGGTTTTGATTCCTTTTCCAGCCAGATTTATCTATACTACGCCCGTTCTTAACTTGAATGGTTTCAGCTCATTGGACTCCTTTTTTATACAACAACATTGTCTAACGCCTTCCCCTGCTGAACCACAAGCACACTTTCCTCTGCACGCTTTATTTCTGTCACCTATCCTTACCAGGTGCCACTTTCAACACCACAGTATTCTTTTAAGCTCCGGTAGCCCTGCCTCCCGGAACCGAGTTTCAACAATCCTCCTCAACTTATAGATAAGACTGTCATGAAAAAGACTAAAATCGTTTGCACCATCGGTCCAAAAACCGAATCCGAAGAGATGCTGACAAAAATGCTCGACGCGGGCATGAACGTTATGCGTCTGAACTTCTCCCACGGTGACTATGAAGAACACGGTCAGCGCATCAAGAACCTGCGCAATGTCGTCGCTAAAACCGGTAAGAAAGCCGCTATCCTGCTGGACACCAAAGGGCCAGAAATCCGTACTATCAAGCTGGAAGGCGGTAACGACGTTTCCCTGAAAGCGGGCCAGACCTTTACATTCACTACCGACAAATCCGTTGTCGGCAACAGCGAAATTGTTGCAGTCACCTACGAAGGTTTCACCAATGACCTGACCGTTGGCAACACAGTCCTGGTTGACGATGGCCTGATCGGCATGGAAGTTACCGCCATCGAAGGCAACAAAGTTATCTGTAAAGTGCTGAACAACGGCGATCTCGGTGAGAACAAAGGCGTTAACCTGCCGGGCGTGTCCATCGCGCTGCCAGCGCTGGCTGAGAAAGACAAACAGGATCTGATCTTCGGCTGTGAGCAAGGCGTTGACTTCGTGGCAGCGTCCTTCATCCGTAAGCGTTCTGACGTGGTTGAAATCCGTGAGCACCTGAAAGCCCACGGCGGCGAGAAGATCCAGATCATCTCCAAAATCGAAAACCAGGAAGGCCTGAACAACTTCGACGAAATCCTCGAAGCCTCTGACGGCATCATGGTTGCTCGTGGCGACCTGGGCGTTGAAATCCCGGTTGAAGAAGTTATCTTCGCGCAGAAGATGATGATCGAGAAATGCGTTCGCGCACGCAAAGTGGTTATCACCGCAACCCAGATGCTCGACTCGATGATCAAAAACCCGCGCCCTACCCGTGCGGAAGCCGGTGACGTTGCTAACGCCATCATCGACGGCACCGACGCAGTTATGCTGTCCGGTGAGTCTGCAAAAGGTAAATACCCGCTGGAAGCTGTGACCATCATGGCAACCATCTGCGAGCGTACCGACCGCGTGATGACCAGCCGTCTGGACAACAACAACGACAGCCGTAAACTGCGCATCACCGAAGCCGTTTGCCGTGGTGCCGTTGAAACCGCCGAAAAACTGGAAGCACCGCTGATCGTGGTTGCAACCCAGGGTGGTAAATCCGCTAAAGCCGTGCGTAAGTACTTCCCGAACGCTACCATTCTGGCGCTGACCACCAACGAAGTGACCGCGCGTCAGCTGGTGCTGAGCAAAGGCGTTGTGCCGCAGATGGTGAAAGAAATCGCCTCCACCGACGACTTCTACCGTCTGGGTAAAGAAGTTGCTCTGGAAAGCGGCCTGGCACGTAAGGGCGACATCGTGGTGATGGTTTCCGGTGCACTGGTCCCAAGCGGCACCACTAACACCGCGTCAGTACATGTTCTGTAATTGACTTGTTAACAAGTTTAATTAACAAAAAAGCGCCTTAGGGCGCTTTTTTTATATCACTTGCTGGCAGATCTTAATAAAAATGCAAATCGGATTTTACTATTTAAGCTAACTCTTAATTAAGATGAATCCGATGAAATTCCCCTGTTTTCTCTCTTTTTTTTAACTTTCCGTCTCCGTTCGGTGCTTCTTTGAGCGAACGATCAAATTTAAGGGTATTCCCGACAAAAAATTATTCTCATCACAAAAAAGTTTGTGTAATACTTGTAACGCTACATGGAGATTAACTCAATCTAGAGGGTATTAATAATGAATCGTACTAAACTGGTACTGGGCGCGGTAATCCTGGCTTCTACTATGCTGGCAGGTTGTTCTTCTAACGCTAAAATCGATCAACTGTCTTCTGACGTTCAGACTCTGAACGCTAAAGTTGATCAGCTGAGCAACGACGTGAACGCAGTGCGTTCTGACGTTCAGGCTGCTAAAGACGACGCCGCTCGCGCTAACCAGCGTCTGGACAACCAGGCTCACTCTTACCGTAAGTAAGAGTCACTGGTATAAAATGGCGCACAATGTGCGCCATTTTTTTTGCCTGTCATTTACCCCCACCCGCTACTGCGTAGCGCTCGTGGCCTCTTCAGCATTCACCATTCCGTTACTGGCCGACTGCACCGCCGCCGTTGCCGCAGGCGTTTGACCCGCAGATACCACAACGGGATAACCTGCGCGTCTGTAGAGCGCCTTCTCCACTAACCCCTTCTCTACGCCGTTTGCGGCCCGGAACTCGCTAAACCCGGCGGGCAACACATAAGGCATGGTTTGCGTATTCTGCTGTTCATCCTGAGAAAGCGGCCGATGGACTTCAACGTAGCGAACGCCGTTTGGCTCGACAGAGAATTTAACCGGATCGTTAATCACCCGCACCGGCGTGCCGGTTCTCGCTTGCTCAAACAGCGCTTTAATGTCGGGGGCGTTCATCCTGATACAGCCCGAGCTGACGCGCAGCCCCACGCTGTCCGGCGCGCTGGTGCCGTGGATCAGGTATTCGCCGTTGCCGTAGGCCAGCCGCATGGCAAACCGGCCGAGCGGGTTATTCGGCCCGGCAGGCACGACAGGCGGCAGCTTGATCCCCTTCTCGAGGGAGCGCTGGCGAATACCGGCGGTTGGTGTCCAGGTTGGGTTCGGGATCTTTTGCCCAATCCTGGTGGTCATCAGCGGCGTCTCCAGCCCCTGCAGGCCAATGCCAATCGGGTAAACCTGTACGATGTTTTGGCCCGGAGGGAAGTAATACAGCCGCAGCTCAGCGAGATTCACCACAATGCCCTCGCGCGGCACGTCCGGTAGCAGAAGCTGGCTGGGGATGGTCAGCACCGTGCCTGGTTTAGGCACCGGCGCAATAGTGTTGTTAGCCTCCAGCAACAGCATCGCACCGGTGTCAAAACGTCGGGCAATGGCCTGCAGGTTACGATCCCCTTCCTGAACGGTATAAGTCTGGTTTTGACCAATCAGGCGGCTGCCTTCCGGCGGTAAGGGATAATCAAGGGCTAAAGCGGGCCGAATGGCGCTCAGGGCGCCGATAATGGCTAGTGTGAGTAAAGACGCGTATTTCATACTTTTTATTCCTGTAGTCGCGCTGGCGGGCACCAGCAGGCTGAAAGACAAGCGAGGCAGAAAACCGCCTCGCAAAACAGGACCATAGGTATGAGTAAGTTTAGCTAACTTAAATCAGATTGGAGGCTTGGTTGCGAATTGCGCGAATCATCGCTTCCAGCCCCTGAGAGCGGGACGGGGTCAGATGCTGAGTGAGCGCCATTTTTTCAAACCACGGGCGCACATCAAACGCCACGATATCCTGGGGCGTCATCTGCTGATAGAGAATAAACACGATGGCGATCAGCCCCTTAACAATAGCGGCATCGCTGTCGCCTTCAAGCGTAATTACGCCGTCGGGCTGCTGGTGCATAACTATCCATACCTGGCTTTGGCAGCCCTGGATAATATGCTCCGGCTGGTGCTTTTCCGCCGCCAGCTCGGGCAGGCGGCCGCCCAGTTCAATAATGTAGAGATACTTCTCTTCCCAGTTCGCACAGCGGCTGAAGTTTTTTAGCAGTTTGTCTTTATCCGGCAGCGTGGCCATGACCGTCTCCGTTATCCTAACAGGCTGTGGATACGCTGCAGGCCGGCGACCAGGCGATCCACTTCTTGTTCGGTATTGTACATGGCAAAAGAGGCCCGGCACATGGCCGGCACGCTGTAGAACGCCATCAGCGGCATGGCACAATGGTGCCCGGTGCGTACCGCAATCCCGTAGTTGTCGAGGAAGCTGCCGACGTCATAGGCATGGTGCTTACCGAGATTAAATGCCAGCACGCCACGGCGCTCTGCCGGGCCATATACGGTCAAATCAGGCACGGCCTGCAGCGCGTTTTGAGCATAATGCATCAGGGAACGCTCATATTCGCCAATCGCCTCCATGCCCAGCCCTTCAACGTAGCTCAGCGCGGCACCAAGGCCAATGATGCCAGCCGTGTTCGGCGTTCCGGCTTCAAAGCGCCACGGGGCTGCGGCGTAAGTCGTACCTGCGTTCAGGCTGACGGTAGCAATCATCGAGCCACCGCCTTCCCACGGCGGCATATCCTGCAGGATGCTTTCCCTCGCATACAACACGCCAATCCCCGTTGGGCCATAGATCTTGTGCCCGGAGAAAAGATAAAAATCGCAGTCCAGCGCCGTAACATCCGTGACGTGGTGCATCACGGCCTGAGCGCCGTCCACCAGCACTTTGACGCCCGACTTATGCGCGGTGGCAATCATCTCCTTCACCGGGTTTTCAGTGCCAAGCACGTTAGAAACGTGGGCAATCGCCAGCAGTTTCGTGCGGTCGTCAATTAGCGTCGGGAAGACATCAAGCTGCAGGGTGCCGTCCTGGTTTAGCGGGATAACGCGTAGCTCCGCGCCGGTACGCTCACACAGCATCTGCCACGGCACGATGTTCGCGTGGTGTTCCATGGCGCTGATGATGATGTTATCCCCGGCCTGCACGTTAGCGTTGCCCCAGCTGTTGGCCACGAGGTTTATCCCCTCGGTGGTGCCACGCACAAAGACAATTTCTTCCGGCTTAGCGGCGTTGATGAAACGTGCCGCCTGGCTGCGCACGTTTTCCATCAGCGTGGTCGCTTCCGCGCTCAGGGTATGAATGCCCCGGTGCACTGCGGCATAACCATGGCGATAAAACTCAAGCTCAGCGTCAATGACAACCTGAGGCTTCTGCGCGCTGGCCGCGCTGTCCAGGTAGGCCAGCGGCTGCCCGTTGACCTCACGGCTCAGAATGGGGAAATCCGCCCTGACCTGCTCAATAGAAAAACTCATGCCTCGCCCCCTGCAAAGCGCTGAGCGATACGCGCCAGCACCTGCTCTTTTAAGGCCTCGTCGCGAATACTTTCGGTAAGCTCTGCGGCAAAGGCGAAGATTATCATCTGCTGAGCAGCCTGTTCGCTGATGCCGCGAGAGCGCAGGTAGAACATCTGCTCGTCGTCAATCCGTCCAATGGTCGCGCCATGGCTGCACTTCACGTCATCGGCGTAGATTTCAAGCTGTGGCTTGGTGTCCACTTCCGCCAGACGGCCAAGCAACAGGTTGTTGTTGGTCATCTGCCCGTCGGTTTTGATCGCGTGCTGGGCAACTTTAATCATGCCGTTAAACACCGCCCGGCCTTTATCACGCACGATGGTTTTATGCAGCTGGCGGCTGTTGCAATAGCCCTTGTTGTGCTCAAGCCAGGTTCGGGTGTCGCACACTTCATTATTTACCGGCAGCGCCAGGCTGTTGATGTGCAGCTGGTTATTTTCGCCGTTAAGCTGCGTGCTGGTATTGTGGCGAAGCACCGCGGCCCCCAACAGGAAGCTGTTGCTGTTCACCGTTGAGTCCTGCTCAATCAGCAGATCGTTGTGCGCAAAGTGATAGCTGGCGGCATTTTCAAACGCCAGCTTGTAGTGGCTAAGCTGCGCGTTGGCCGCCACTTCGGCGGTAAACCGCGAGCCGGTAAAATGCGCCGCATCGTCAAGACTGACGAAGTGCTCAATCACCGTGGCCTGCGCGCCCTGCTCAAGGATCAGGTGGTGGCGGTAATGGGCGGTCGTCATCTCCTGCGCTGCGCTGCCGCGCGTGACGTGCATCAACAGCAGCGTTTTTTCAGGCTGCGTGTTACGCGCCACGCGGATATGCGTCACGGTCTCCGCCAAGCTTTCGGTCAGGTGCAGGAACACTTCGCCCTGAACCGGCGCGGGCAACGTCTGGCGGTTATCGTCAATGCTAATCACAAAGCCGCTGCCGGCGATGTCATCACTCAGTTCGGCGCTGAAACGCCCGTCAACAAACACCAGCCGCAGCGCGTCTACCGGCAGGGCGAGTTCGTCACGCTGTTGGGCACTTAAAGGCGACGAAGGCGCCAGTACAAACTGGTTGTTCAGCAACCCGTCGAGCGGCGTGTACTTCCAGTTTTCATGCTTGCGCGTCGGCAACCCGAGGCGCAGGAGCTGCTGCATGTGCTGCTGAGCCACCTGTGAGCGGCCGGTTCCCTGAGCCTCAAACAGATGATGCCACTGCTGGAGCGCATTGCCGTTACTGCTGTTCGGTAAGCCAGCCATAACCCTGCTCCTCCAGTTGTTTCACCAGGCTGAAATCGCCAGATTTAACGATGCGCCCCTGATACAGCACGTGAACAAAGTCCGGCTTGATGTAGTCGAGAATACGCTGGTAGTGAGTGACCACGATAAATGAACGTTTCCCGTCGCGCAGCGAGTTAACGCCCTCGGCCACAATCTTCAGGGCATCGATATCCAGCCCGGAGTCGGTTTCATCGAGGATGCACAGTTCCGGCTCCAGTACCGCCATTTGCAGGATGTCGTTGCGCTTTTTCTCACCGCCGGAGAAGCCGACGTTCACCGAGCGGGTCAGCAAATCTTCGGGCATTTGCAGCAGCTTGATTTTCTCTTCCATCAGGTCCTGAAAATCAAAGCGGTCCAGCGACTCGAGGCCACGGTATTCCCGCACCGCGTTCAGCGCGGTTTGCAGGAAGAACTGGTTGCTGACGCCGGGAATTTCCACCGGGTACTGAAAAGCCATAAAAATACCTTCGCCGGAGCGGTCTTCCGGCGACAGTTCCAGCAAATCTTTGCCCTTGAACTGAACTGAACCGCCGGTCACGGCATAGTCTTCGCGCCCGGCAAGCGTGGCGGATAAGGTACTTTTGCCGGAGCCGTTTGGCCCCATGATGGCGTGGACTTCGCCCGGCTTCACTTCGAGGTTTAAGCCACGCAGGATCTCTTTATCCTCAACGCTGACCTGTAAATCTTTAATGCTTAACATAGTTTTCCCTTAATCCTTAACCGACGCTGTGTTCGAGGCTGATGGCTAATAATTTTTGTGCTTCCACCGCGAATTCGAGCGGTAACTCTGAGAACACGTCTTTGCAGAACCCGTTGACGATCATCGAGATGGCGTCGTCTTCGCTGATGCCACGCTGCAGGCAGTAGAACAGCTGGTCTTCACCAATACGTGACGTGGTAGCTTCGTGCTCGAGCTGTGCCGTATTGTTGCGACACTCCACGTACGGGAAGGTGTGCGCCCCGCTGTCCGGCCCGATCAACATCGAGTCGCACTGGGTGAAGTTACGGGCGTTGGTTGCGGTCGGCATGATTTTCACCAGACCACGATAGCTGTTCTGGCTATGACCGGCGGAGATCCCTTTCGAAATGATCGTCGATTTGGTGTTCTTGCCGATGTGGATCATTTTGGTGCCGGTGTCCGCCTGCTGATGGCCGGAGGTCAACGCCACGGAGAAGAACTCGCCGATGGAGTTATCGCCACGCAGGATCACGCTTGGGTATTTCCAGGTGATGGCGGAGCCGGTTTCCGACTGCGTCCAGGACATCTTGCTGTTCTCACCTTCGCACAGGGCGCGTTTGGTGACGAAGTTCAGGATGCCGCCGGTGTTGTTATCCCCCGGGAACCAGTTTTGCACCGTGGAGTACTTCACTTCCGCATCGCGGTGGATAATGACCTCCACCACCGCGGCGTGCAGCTGATAGCTGTCGCGTACCGGCGCGGAGCAGCCTTCGATGTAGCTCACGTAGCTGCCTTCATCCGCCACTAAAATAGTGCGTTCGAACTGGCCTGTTTTTTCCGCGTTGATGCGAAAATAGGTGGACAGTTCCATCGGGCAACGTACGCCTTTCGGGATGTAGATAAAGGTGCCGTCGGAGGCAACCGCGGCGTTAAGCGCGGCAAAGAAGTTGTCGTTGGACGGCACGACGGTACCCAGATATTTTTTGACCAGCTCCGGGTAATCGTGAATCGCCTCGCCGAAGGAACAGAAGATAATACCCTGCTCGGAGAGTTTTTCACGGTAAGTGGTTGCCACAGAAACGGAGTCAAAAATAGCATCAACCGCCACTTCGCTACCTTCCCGCACCGGCACACCCAGTTGCTGAAACGCGTCTTCGACTTCGTTAGTCAGAAAGGCGTTAGGGGGCTGCTGCACCGCGCCGGGCTGTGAGGCACAGGTGTCGTCGCAGCTCCCGCATGAAGGCGCGGAATAATAGCTGTAATCCTGATAATTCAGTTTGTCGTAATTCGCTTTTAGCCAGTGAGGCTCTTCCATTTTTAACCAGGCATGGAAGGCGTTGAGACGAAACTCCAGCATCCATTCGGGTTCGTTACGACGGGCAGAAATCGCCCGAACCACCTCTTCATTTATGCCCTTCGCCAGTTGCTCAGTTTGCAGCTCAGTGAAGAAGCCCTCTTTATAATTGAGGTTGCCGGTCCAGGTTTTGACATCGTCAGTTGCTTCAGTATTACGAGACATAGTACCGCCTATACCCCAAAGCTTTCGCCACAGCCGCACTCGTGCTGCGCTTTCGGGTTATTAAATTTAAAGATCTGATTCAGGCCTTCACGCACGTAGTCCACTTCCGTGCCGTCGATAAAAGGCATGGCGGAGAGCGGCACCCACAGGCGCGCGCCGTCGAACTCATAGACCAGATCGTCCGGCTTCGGCTCGGTTACCGTGTCCAGCACGTAGCCAAAGCCCGCGCAGCCCGTCTGTTTGATGCTCAGGCGAATCCCCCTGAACTCGGGTTGTTTTGCGGCCAGGTCGCGAATATGCGCGCTGGCGGCCGGGGTCAGGGTCAGCCCTTGCCAGGCAAAATCATTGGGATCAAAGGAACCGGTTTGCACATCCATTCTTCACCTCATTATTCTCTGCGCCCGAAGGCCGATACCCTTATGTTAATGATAACAATTATCAATACAACGTTATGAAAACAGGGGTATTCGCGAAACGCTGGTTTTTTGGGCGTCTTTACTAAGGATAGACCGTCATGAAACTCTTGCAGATGGCGAAAAGAGCTGTTTAAGCCACTGGTGCAAAAGGAAATATCAAAGATGAAAAACGCCTGAGCCGGGCAAGGGAAAAGATGTATAGAAAATATCTATTTATGTGATTGGAAGCGCACTGAATGCGAAATTCACGCCGCTTAGTACCAGTAATTTTCAGACAATCGGCGGCGTAATTCCCTCTTCTGATTTATCAACTATCCTCCTGATAAAGAAAAGGGAGCTTAGCCTGATGCTGAAAATGATTATGGTCACCGCCCGCGATCGCGCGAGGCTGCAGGAAATTACCGGCGTTTTTCTCCGCTATGGATTGCAGGACATTGTGCGTTTGCTGGGCCTGTCCTCGCTGCATAACAAAATACGCGGCGGCAGCCAACATGATGCGTTACCGATGCCGCAACGCCTGTGTGCGGCGCTTGAAGAACTGGGCCCGACGTTCGTTAAGCTGGGGCAAATCCTCTCCACCCGCAGCGACCTGCTTGAACCCGCATGGACAGAAGCGCTTAGTCAGTTAAATTCAGGCGCCAGCCCGCTGCCCTGGTCACAGCTTGAACCGTGGGTAGTTGCGGCGCTCGGGGCTGCGCCAGCTGAGGTTTTCGCTGTGTTTGATGAAACCCCGCTCGCCAGCGGTTCGATAGCGCAAATTCACCGGGCCAAACTGAAAAACGGTGACGAGGTTATCGTCAAAATTCAGCGTCCCGCTATTGAGGCGACGATCAAGGCCGACCTGCGGTTGCTGCGTTATCTTGCGGAAAGCCTGGCCCAGCAGAGTGCGGCGCTCGCTCGCTTTCAGCCGGTGATGCTGGTGCGTTACCTTGAAAATGCGCTGAATCAGGAGCTGGATTTTTGCCATGAAGCGGCCAACGGGGAAAAGATTTATCAATTCTTCGCCGGCGCCGACGATGTCGTCATCCCGAAGATTTATTGGGACTGGTGTCACCCCACGCTAATGGTGCAGGCTTTTTTGCCCGGCGTTTCGCCGGTTGACGGCGCACAGCTTGCCGCCGCCGGGTTTGACGGCCCGCTGCTCGCACGTAAAGGTGCGACGGCGTTCATCAATATGCTTTTTGAACTGCGGACTTATCACGCGGATCCCCATCCCGGCAACGTCATGGCGCTGGCTGGCAACCGGGTCGGCTTTATTGATTTCGGCATGGTTGGAAGCCTGAGCCAGGAGCGGCGCGATGAGCTGTTATCGCTGATTTATGCCATCAGCGAACGTGACGCCAGCGGCATTGTCGATGCCCTTATCACATGGAGCGGCCAGGATGCGTTGGATCTTACTGAACTGGAGCTGGCGGCCAGCTATTTCCTGCAAAAACAGGGTAACCTCCCGCTGCAGCTGGGCAAAGCGCTGACCGACATGCTTTCCACCGCCCGAGAATTCCGCCTGGCGCTACCGCCCGATTTAGTGCTGTTATTTAAGGCGCTGATTACCGCGGACGGCGTATTGCTGAGAATGGATCCGCAGTTCGACATCATCCATATTCTTCGTCCGGTGATTAAAAAGGAGATGTTAAAACGCTATACCCGCCTCGGGAGCCGTAGACGCCTGCTAAAACTTGGCAACCGGCTTCTGGAAGGTGGCGATGTACTTCCACAGACTCTGCGCCTGGTGATGCAAAGGCTGCGCCACGGCAAATTGCACGCGGACATCAACGTGGAGAATATTAACCAGCTAGGAAAGTCGCTTGAACGTGCGGCCTCCACGCTGGCGCTGGCGATTGTTTTGGCCGCCCTGACTAGCGTGGTCACGCCGTGGCTGTTCGGGCTGAACTGGACGCTATTTGGCGTCCCATTTTTTCCCGTGCTCGGCCTGCTGTGCGCCGTCGCGGGAAGCACCTGGCTGGTTATCAGGTTATTGAGGCGATAAGGATGCAGTGCTAATGCGGCACCGGAAAGTTATCCCGATGCCGCATCGGCCACGTCAATGTACCGTGTGCTGCAGCACAGGATAGGTAAACAGCAATAAATGAGTGATATTCAACCCGACGTGAAACGCCACGGCAACCCACAGCCGCCCGCTCCACATCCACGCCAGGCCATAAATAAGCCCCGCCAGCGCGGCAAAAATAATCAGCAGCGGGCCACCGGCAAAATGAAGTCCGCCGAATATCGCGGCTGCAATAATCAGTGCCATGACCGGGGGCATAAAGCCGGATAAACGCTGCTGGAGATAGCCCCGGAATAGCGCTTCTTCCGCCAGAGAAACAAAGAAAATATTAGCGAACAGGAATGGCAACAGCCACTGCGGGAGATGCGGTTCAATCTTTAAGCCACCCAGCGCCACCGCCAGCAGCAATAATCCAGGAATCAAAGCAACCAGCAGGATCCACCCGGGTTTTGCGGGCTGATATTTCGGCTCGCTGACAAACAGCGATTTCATTACTACCAGCAGAATAAAGGGCACCAGCGCTTTGTCGAAGTTGTAATACATCGAGAAAGGCGCACTTTGCGGCCCGGCGCTAACCGCGTCCAGCACCTTTGGATTATGGAAACCGGGTATAACATGGATGGTCATCCCCACGGCAGCAGCCACCAGCAAAAACTCAAGCGCGTATCTGACCGGCTTGCTGTTGTCTGCTTTCAGATAAGCCAGCGCAAGAAGAGTAATTGCCGCGAGCGAAACCAGCGCCCGCCAGTCGAGTACGCCCTCAACGTCGCCCCACGCCACCGTCGCCAATAATAAACCGAGAGAAATCTTTTTATTAAATTGCAAAACCAATAAGGCCGCAGCCAGTAATATCCACATAGTTTGTCCTTAAGCTTATAAACATCCTGCGGCGGGCTTTGTAGCAAAATTAGTTGCGGATATATAGTTTTTTAAGAAAATTATAACGAGAAGAAACTAACGGCGGCGCTCCCACGTCCCTGCCGGCTGAACGTGGGGGTATTTTAGCCGTTGATTTACACCACCGCCGTGGTCAGGCGGGAAGTGCAGCACAGGTGGTCTTGCTGATCGTAGATATCAATTTGCCACACCTGATGACGACGCCCGGCGTGAACCGCACGGCAAACGCCGCGCACAATACCTTCTCGCGCCGAACGGATGTGGTTGGCATTCACCTCCAGACCAACCACCTTCTGGTCGCCTTCGGTGCACAGATAGCCTGCCACTGAACCCAGCGTTTCCGCCAGCACCACCGACGCGCCGCCGTGCAGCAGGCCAAACGGCTGCCGGGTGCGCTCATCCACTGGCATGGTGGCCTCAATTTCGTTGTCATCAAAACGCGTAAATTCAATACCTACATGGCCAACCATATTGTTCGCACCCATTTTATTGAGCGCGGCAAGCGTGGCTTCACGTCGCCAAATCATCCGATAATCTCCAGAAGAGCCTGTAATGGATGCCGCACGCCGTTGCCCTCAACGCGCTTGACCTGGCTGCGGCAGGAGTAGCCGGTTGCCAGACAGCGGTTGCGCGGCAGGCGCTGCATCGCCTGATGCCAGGAGAGTTCATAGATGCCCAATGAATTGGCGAGATTCTTCACCTCGTGACCGTAAGTACCAGCCATGCCGCAACAGCCAACGCTCACGTTCTCGAGTTTCGCGCCAAAACGAGCAAAAATACCGGCCCACTGATTCGGTGCCGCCGGCAACGCCGCCACTTCGGTACAGTGGCCAAAGAGGTACCATGCTTCTCCCCCGGCGCCCTGTACTTCCCGTTCTTTCAGCACAGTCTGGAGCCATTCGTGCACCAGCTGGACCTGAAAATCACCGCGTTCTTCGCCTAATGTCTGTTTATATTCATCGCGGTAGCACAGGACCAGCGCCGGATCGACGCCGACCATCGGCATACCCAGTTTCGCAATGCGATTCAGGAACTCAGACGTTTTGCTCGCCGTACGCGCAAAACGCTGCAGGAAGCCTTTAATATGCTGGGCTTTACCGTTCGGCGAGAACGGAAGCACCACAGGTTCAAAGCCTAGCTTATCTGCAAGCTTAATAAAATCTGCCACCACCTGAGCATCGTAATAGCTGGTGAACGGGTCCTGCACCACCAGCACCGTTTTGGCTCTCTGTTCATCTGAATAACGCTCCAGCTGTTCCAGCGTGACGTTGGCAGAGCGGTGCCCGACCAGTTGCTGCTGCAGCGTCGGGGTGGACAGCATAGGCAAGTCGACCATGCCGATATGCCTGCGGGACAAACTCTGTACCCAGGGCTGGCTCATAAAGAAGTTAAAGGTTTTCGGCGCGCGCGCCATCAGCGGCGCATAGCTCTCCACCGAGGCCACAACGTGATCGCGCAGGGGACGCAGATAGCGCGTGTGATAAAGCTGCAGAAAGCGAGAGCGGAACTCCGGCACGTCGATTTTAATCGGGCACTGGGTGGAACAGGCTTTACAGGCCAGGCAGCCGGACATCGCCTCTTTCACTTCATGGGAAAAATCGTACTCGCCCTTGCTGGCGTGCCAGGAATTGCGGGTGCGCTCGATAAGGCCCCGCAGGCTGGCGCGCTGTTCCGGCAGCTGTTTCTCAAGCTGAAGCGGGTCAACGCCGCGTTCTGCAAGAAGGCGTAGCCATTCGCGGGTCAGCGTGGCCCGTCCTTTCGGAGAGTGGATGCGGTTGCTGGAGATCTTCATCGACGGGCACATCGGGCTTTTCACGTCGAAGTTAAAACACAGGCCATTGCCGTTGCACTCCATCGCGCCGCGCCAGGAAGTACGCACCGCAATCGGGATCTGCCGGTCAAACGTCCCGCGTTTTACGGCATCCACCTGCATCATCGGGTCGTCCACGCCCAGCGGCGGACAGATTTTTCCGGGGTTCAGCCGGTTAGCCGGGTCAAACGCGGCCTTAATGCGGCGCAGCTCTTCATACAGCGTTTCACCGAAGAAGGCCGGGCTATACTCGGCGCGGAACCCTTTGCCGTGCTCGCCCCATAGCAGGCCGCCGTATTTTGCCGTCAGCGCCACCACGTCGTCGGAGATGCTTTTCATCAGCATTTCTTGCTGTGGGTCGCACATATCCAGCGCGGGGCGGACGTGCAATACGCCCGCATCAACGTGACCAAACATCCCGTAACTCAGGTTGTGGCTGTCCAGCAGGGCGCGGAATTCAACGATGTAGTCCGCCAGATGCTGCGGAGGCACGCAGGTATCTTCGGCAAACGGAATGGGTTTAGCCTGCCCTTTGGCGTTGCCCAGCAGGCCAACGGCTTTTTTACGCATGCCGTAGATTTTTTCGATACCGGCCAGCTCATCACAGACCTGCCAGCCAATCACCCCGCCCTCGCCGGCGGCCATCAAAGCATCAAGGCGAGCACATAGTTCGGTCACCTGGCCATCGATAAGGGCCTGGTCATCCCCGGCAAACTCAACGATGTTCAGCCCCAGCATCTCTTTGTCCGGCACGTCGGTGATCAATTCGCTGACCGAGTGCCAGACGATATCTTCCCGCGCCAGGTTAAGCACTTTGGAGTCGACGGTTTCCACCGACAGCGCCCGAGCATCCACCATAAAGGGCGCGTTACGCAGGGCGGAATCGAAGGAGTCATACTTGACGTTCACCAGGCGGCGCACCTTCGGCAAACGGGTGATATCCAGCTTCGCCTCGGTGATAAACGCCAGCGTCCCCTCGGAGCCGGTAAGAATGCGGGTTAAATCGAACTTGCTCAGATCGTCATTAAAAACGTGGCGAAGATCATACCCCGTGAGGAAGCGGTTCAGTTTGGGGAATTTATCGATAATCAGCTCACGCTGCTCGCGGCAGCGTTCAAGCACGGTGCGGTAGATTTTCCCGCTCGATGTCTCCTCGCGGCCCAGCTCTTCGGCAAGCCCGGTTGCCATCTGGTGCGTGTCCAGAATTTCACCGTCCATCAGTACGGCGCGCACGCCCAGCACATGATCCGAGGTTTTACCGTACACCAGCGACCCCTGCCCGGAGGCGTCAGTGTTGATCATCCCTCCCAGCGTGGCGCGGTTACTGGTCGATAGTTCCGGGGCAAAGAAGTAGCCGTGCGGCTTCAGGAACTGGTTGAGCTGATCTTTAATAACGCCTGCTTCTACCCGCACCCAACCTTGCTCCGGGTTGATTTCGATAATGCGATTCATGTAGCGGGACATGTCCACCACGATGCCACCGTTCAGCGACTGACCGTTGGTGCCGGTGCCGCCGCCGCGCGGAGTAAACACCAGGGATTTAAAGCGCTCTTCGGACGCCACTCGGGTAATTAGCGTAACGTCGGCGGTTGAACGCGGGAAAAGCACCGCATCCGGCAGCAGTTGGTAAATACTGTTGTCGGTCGCCATGGTCAGGCGGTCTGCGTAGCTGGTGGCGGTATCGCCGGTAAAGCCCTGTTGCTCCAGTGATGCTAAATAGCTGAGCACCAGCTGAACGACGCCAGGTGCCTGAGAAATTTGTGGGATCATTGACGGGTCGACCCTGTGTTGCTTAGTAAGAGTTATCGTTTGCGTGTCTGTTTTGTTTTTATCATATTCCGTCGCGATTTGCGGCTGTTATTTCAGATAACGCGAAGCGAAATGCGCCTGTCAAAAATCGAGGAAATACATCATCATTAAATTATCGCCATGCGAATTTAGCGCTGGCGCTTTTTATTGAGGTGATTACTCCTATGATCAAAGTCAGTCAGCCAAAGGATCTACTGCAGATCCTGCTGTCCGTGCTGTTTATTTCGGTGATGATTCTCGCCTGTCTGTGGATAGTGCGCCCGTTTGTTTTAGGCTTCGCCTGGGCCGGGACAATCGTCATTGCAACCTGGCCGCTGCTCATCAAATTGCAAAAGCTGCTGTGGGGCAAACGTTCTCTTGCTGTGCTGGTGATGACGCTGCTCCTGCTGATGCTGTTTGTGATCCCTATCGCCATGCTGGTTAACAGCCTGGTGGACAACAGCGGCCCGGTGATCAACTGGGCGACCAAAGGGCATATGGCATTGCCTACCTTCGAGTGGTTGCACAGTATTCCGCTTATTGGCGATAAACTTTACAGCGGCTGGAACACGCTGGTGAGCAGCGGCGGCAGCGCGATTATGGAAAAGGTCCGACCCTATATCGGCACCACCACCAGTTGGTTCCTTGGTCAGGCCGTTCACATTGGTACTCTGCTGGTGCATCTTGGCCTGATGCTGCTGTTCAGCGTGCTGCTTTATGCTAAAGGCGAAACCTTGGGTAACGGCATTCGCCACTTCGCCTTTCGCTTAGCAGACAAGCGTGGTGATGCCGCCGTGCTGCTGGCCGGCCAGGCCATTCGCGCTGTTGCTCTGGGCGTTGTTGTCACCGCCCTCGCTCAGGGCGTGCTGGGCGGTATTGGCCTGGCGGTGTCCGGTATTCCTTACGCCGCGCTGCTCACGGTGCTGATGGTGCTTAGCTGCCTGATTCAGCTTGGTCCGCTGGTAATTCTGGTGCCCGCCATTATCTGGCTGTACTGGAGCGGCGATACCACCTGGGGGACTGTACTGCTGGTGTGGAGCTGTGTCGTTGGCACCATGGATAACGTGATTCGCCCGGTACTCATTCGCATGGGCGCAGACTTGCCGATGATCCTGATCCTTTCCGGCGTTATCGGCGGGCTGATTGCCTTCGGGATGATTGGCCTGTTTATCGGCCCCGTGCTGCTGGCGGTTTCTTACCGCCTGATTTCGGTCTGGATGCACGAGGCGCCAGCCCCTCAGGACGATCCGCAAGAGGTAGTCGAACTGCTTGAGGAGCAGGAGACGCTGAATGTGAAGAAATAAGGCCGCGGGAGGGTTGGTGGTGTTTATATTCACACAAACTCTCTGTGCCACTACCGGAAACAGTGAACGTGTCAGGGGGCATTACGCCATGCCCCCCAACACACCCGGCGAGCTCATCGCCGCTGAAGCGGGAAACCCACCGGCTATCCCCTAAATATTGGGGGCGATGAGAACCTGACAAAATACTTCCCCTCACCCCGGCCCTCTCCCCAAAGAGGCGAAGGGGAACACACGCCACGAGAGTTTTTTATTCCCTCTTCCTCCGGGGGAGGGTTAGGGTGAGGGAAAGCCGCGACGCTGGGGTTGAAGTTGGTCCCGGGTTTAAAGCGAGACCCTGTTCCGGCTTAAACCGCCCCGCTTTCTCTCCGGCTAACCAGGGCCCGGACCTCGGGAACGCAACTCAGCCTACCCACGACCGGGAGATAAACCGGAGGTCTGCCCCTTCAGCGGTCGTTTTTTTGGCCGGGAGTCAAGGTTCTTAGGGGAGTGACGGTGATTCTCCTGAAACGTTCACCGGGACGGGAGCTGCATATGCTGCATATGAAGCGGTACCTGGGGTGAACGGGGCCTGATCCGGCTAGCGTAATGTGACCGGGCAAACGCATGCGCCTAAAACAGTGACTTAACGCAAATGATTAATAACTCTAATCAATAACGCGCTTTTCCCTCGCTATTCCAGCCATTGAAGTCCCTGTTCCGGGCTATGCTGTCCCAAGTTATTTACCTTTTGTTAACGATTGAGACGAATCTGAGTGACGCCACTTAGCGAGATGCCTACTATTTAACTCACGGTTATGAATCAACACGTTGATTTATAAACATCGAAATCCCCTGAGTGAAACAACGAATTGCTGTGTGTAGTCTTTGCCCATCTTGATGATGGGCTTTTTTTTATTCTGATTTCGCAAAGTGATTGATAAGCGCACCATGCAGAACCAGCGGGGCAACGCTCAGGTGGCTTTGCCCTTCTACCAGCGTAAAATCGACTCGGCGCGGGGCTCTGGCTATCAGGGCATTAGCCATTTCACGATTGCCGTCAACCATTGCCCTCTGCCCGCGATGCTTTAACAGCGTGGCGCGTTTCTCTGCCGGCAACCTGACCTCTTGCGGCTGCAGCGACTGCTCATATCCCCCGACCGAAATCGAGAGCTGACTTTGCACCTCGTCAGGCTGCCAGTTTTGCGCCATTCGCAACAGATAGCGGTCATTCCACCAGACCGAAGGGCTTGAGGCGTAATAATGCTGGAAAGCACCAGGGGAGGTCATAAACAGCCAGGCGGTGAACAGGCCGCCATAGGAATGGCCAAACAGCGCCTGCCGCTGTGGATTTATTTTCCAGTGCTGTGCCACCCAGGGCCTGAGTTCGGCATCAATAAACCGCCAGAACTTCTGCGCCTCGCCGGATGCGCCGGGCGGGTAAGTGCCCCCCGCCGGATTAGACTCCAGCGCTACTTTATCCACCGCAGGGCGATAATCCCGCTCCCGGCGGCTATTGCCCGGGTAGTCGATAGCCACCACCACGCCCGGCGTTAACGGGCAACGCTCACAGGTCAAACGCTGCATCAGCGACACCGCGTCGGGGAAGACGGACTCGCCATCCAGAAGATAAATCACCGGCCAGCCTTCTGCCGGGGCTTCACCTTCTGGCCAGGAAACCATAATTTTATATTCACCGTTTTCCGGCGAATGCAGGCTGTGCACCAGCGTATTCGCAAGTGTGTAGGGCTTATCCTGAACCACTGCGGCCCCCGACGGGGCAGCGAGTGCGATAAGCGCCATAAGCAGATAGCGCAAAAGTTCTCCTTAACAGCGATAGCTGACGGTTACCAACGGGGTACGTCCCATGTCGGAGAGGCAGATCCCCCCTCTCCTGTTACGTTTTGTAGTAAGCTCCACGAACCGCAATATTATTGCAAATCAATCTCATTTACATTAGCGTGTAAACACTTTTTTATCAGCAATGATGGCCTCGATGAGAGCCGCGTGGAGCGCATAAATGTTGGGGCTATGTTCAGCGTCGGCAATGGCCGCGACCTGTACTTTTACCGGCAGTCTGGGTGAGCAGGATGGGAAGTTCGACGCCAGCGGCGAAATCTGTTTCGGGCTTCCGGCGCTGGGGGAAAACTACGCCAACGTCCGGTTGAGCGGCGTGACAGACGCCAGCCTGGTGGACAGCCAAGGCAGGCTCTGGCGTTCGCTGGTGGAAAACGGGCCGGTGGACGGTAAACATAATCCACTTTTTGCCCTCCCCATCGGCCAGCCCTCCACGTTAGTGCTTCGCGGTGAACCCGGCAGGCGCTGGCAGTTCCGCTGGCAAATTCGTGAAACCGTCCCACTAAAACGGAACGACGAGCAATCCCCGGAAAGCCCGGCGCTGCTGGCGCTTGAGCAGGCCTTAATTTATGGCGCCAGCACCGAGGCCTTTTGGCAGGAGAGGCGCGAACAGGGAACGCCGCTGATCGAACCTATTGATGCCAGCCGCAAGCGCGTGACGTTCCTGTGGCGTGGCGCACAGGGCAATGTATTTGTGCTCGGTTCACCCGCTGGCGACCATGACCCGATGTTCCGCCTCGGGCAGTCCGATGTCTGGTACCGCAGCTATGTGGTGCCGGCTGATACGCTTATGCAGTACAAACTTGCTCCCGACGTTCCCCTTGTGGAAGGCACCGCGCGCGATCAGCGCCGGGCAATTCTGGTGTCGGCCCAGACCGACCCGCTCAACCCGCAATTCAGCCCCGCCGGGAAGGGCGACCGTTGGAATCGCTTCTCACTTTTAGACCTCTCCACCCACCGCTATTTTACCCCCGAGGCAACCACCGAGCCGATTCGGCAGGGCTCTCTGGTCCGCTATCAGCTAGAAAGCCAGAAGCTGGCAAACCGTCGGGAAGTGACCGTCTACCGTCCACGCGGGACGCAGCCTGCCCGCTGGACGTTAATGTTGTTCGATGGCCGTGTGTATCAGGACCGTTATCACCTCGCCAATGTGCTGAATGGCCTGATAGCCCGCCATGCTCTGCCGCCGGTTAACGCCGTATTTATCGACAGCCTCGACGATGAGCGACGCGAAAAAGAGCTGCCGCCCAATCCCGATCTCGCTGATTTTATGGCTGAAGAGCTGGTGCCCTGGCTGCGCCGTCAGGGCATAACCACCCCGGCACAAAAAACCATCCTGGCGGGCTCAAGCTACGGCGGGTTAGCCTCAGCCTGGGTAGCCCTCCGTCATCCTGAAACGTTTGGCAACGTACTGAGTTTATCCGGCTCCTGGTGGTGGGCGCCCGAAGGTGAAGCGCCAGGCTGGTTAACCCGGCAGTTTGGGGCCTCCCCGCGCCTGCCGGTGCGTTTCTGGCTACAGGCAGGACGCTTTGAAAACAAAGGCGCTGACGGCGGCATTTACCGTAATACGCAACAGCTTGAGGCCGTGCTGCGTGAAAAGGGCTATGAGGTGAGCTTTAACCCCTGGTCGAGCGGGCATGATTACGCCGCCTGGTGCGAGGCTATTATTATCGGTGTGAAGGCACTGATTAAGCGGGGATAAGTTCGCCCGGTGGCCTGCCCCGGACAACGCAGGCAGGCACCGGGTCGGATTCCCTCTCCTTGTTAAAGAGAGGGGTAAACGTTACTTGTTCAGCTCGGCAAGGCTCAGCCAGGTTTGCACCACGGTGTCCGGGTTCAGGGACAGACTGTCAATCCCCTCTTCCATCAGCCAGGCGGCAAAGTCTTCGTGGTCGGACGGCCCCTGGCCGCAGATGCCCACGTATTTACCCTGTTTCTTCGCCGCTTTGATAGCCATCGACAGCAGCGCTTTCACCGCGTCGTTACGTTCGTCAAACAGTTCGGAAACCACGCCAGAGTCGCGATCCAGGCCCAGCGCAAGCTGCGTCATGTCGTTCGAACCGATGGAGAAACCGTCAAAGTATTGCAGGAACTCGTCCGCCAGCAGGGCGTTGGACGGGATCTCGCACATCATGATGATCTTCAGCCCGTTCTCGCCGCGCTTCAGGCCCTGACGCTCCAGCTCCTCAACCACCGCTTTTGCCTGGGCGACGGTACGCACAAACGGCACCATCACTTCGACGTTAGTCAGGCCCATTTCGTTGCGCACGCGCTTCATGGCCGCACATTCCAGCGCGAAGCAGTCGCGGAAGCTGTCTGCCACATAGCGACCGGCACCGCGGAAGCCCAGCATTGGGTTCTCTTCTTCCGGCTCATAACGCTCGCCGCCCACCAGGTTGGCGTATTCGTTAGATTTGAAGTCAGACAGACGCACGATCACCCGCTTCGGCCAGAACGCCGCGCCCAGGGTCGCAATTCCTTCGGTCAAACGGCCAACGTAGAACTCAACCGGATCGTCATAGCCTTTCATCATCGTGCGGATTTCCGCCTGCAGCGCGGGCTCCTGCTGGTCGAACTCCAGCAGCGCGCGCGGGTGCACGCCAATCATACGGTTGATGATAAATTCCAGACGCGCCAGGCCAACGCCTTCGTTCGGCAGGCAGGCGAAGTCAAATGCACGATCCGGGTTGCCGACGTTCATCATGATTTTCAGCGGCAGATCCGGCATGGCATCAACCGTGGAGCTTTTCACTGTGAAGTCGAGGATCTCCGCGTAAACGTAGCCGGTGTCGCCTTCGGCGCAGGAGACGGTGACGTTCTGGCCGTCTTTCATGCGCTCGGTGGCATCGCCGCAGCCCACAACGGCTGGAATGCCCAGCTCACGGGCGATGATTGCCGCGTGGCAGGTACGCCCGCCGCGGTTGGTGACAATCGCCGCGGCTTTTTTCATGATCGGTTCCCAGTCGGGGTCGGTCATATCGGTGACCAGCACGTCACCCGGCTGAATGCGGTTCATTTCGCTGATGTTGTGGATCACTTTTACCGGGCCTGCGCCGATACGGTGACCAATCGCGCGGCCTTCCGCCACGATCTGCCCCTGCGCGTGCAGCTGGTAGCGTTCCATCACCTGGCCCTGGGAACGTACGGTTTCCGGACGAGCCTGAACGATGAACAGCTTGCCGGTGTGGCCATCTTTGGCCCACTCGATGTCCATCGGGCGGCCATAATGTTTTTCAATCTGTACCGCTTGCTTAGCCAGTTCCTGGATCTCTTCCTGGGTAATACAGAAACGGTCCCGGTCGGCTTCCGGCACGTCTTCAATCCGTACCTGCTTGCCGTGTTCCTGCGTTGGGGCGTAAACCATGCGGATTTTTTTCGAGCCCATGGTACGGCGAACGATGGCCGGATTGCCCGCTTCAAGCGTTGGCTTGTGCACGTAGAATTCATCCGGGTTCACTGCGCCCTGCACCACCATTTCACCCAGGCCCCACGCGGCGGTGATAAATACCACCTGATCGAAACCGGATTCGGTATCGATGGAGAACATTACCCCGGAAGAAGCGAGGTCAGAGCGCACCATGCGCTGAACGCCAGCGGAGAGCGCCACGCCGCGGTGATCGTAGCCCTGATGCACGCGATAGGAAATGGCGCGGTCGTTAAACAGCGAGGCGAAAACGTGTTTCACCGCCACCAGCACGGCATCAAAGCCCTGTACGTTGAGGAAAGTTTCTTGTTGCCCGGCAAAGGAAGCGTCCGGCATGTCTTCCGCAGTAGCAGAAGAGCGCACGGCGAAGGAGGCTTCTGCATCATCGGAGGAAAGCGTTTGGTACGCTTCACGGATGGCATGCTCCAGCTCAGGCTGGAAAGGCGTATCAATAATCCACTGGCGAATTTGCGCCCCGGCTTTCGCCAGTTCGCTCACATCGTCAATGTCGGTTTTATCCAGCAGCTCGTAAATACGCTGGTTCACGCCGCTCTGGTCGAGAAACAGGTTAAACGCTTCGGCGGTGGTGGCAAAACCGTTCGGGACGGAAACACCCATCCCCGAAAGATTGGTAATCATTTCACCCAGGGAGGCATTTTTGCCTCCGACCCTGTCTACATCATTCATGCCGAGTTGGTTATACCAAAGCACCAGCGGTGACGAGCCGTTATTGGACATCGAAACAATCCTTTTTTAAATGAATGGGTACAAGAAACACCAGACTTCGTATTTAGCTTTGCATATTCTGAGGGGGGAATGAAACCAGTGAATCGTTCAAGCAAAATAAAATATGACATTTTCGGATAGATCCGCTCACTTCATAAACCATTGATTATCATATAATCCCTACAGTAATAGAGGTTATAGTATTGATTTGAATATATTTCCGGTGGTTTATTAAATTTAAAAACGCTATTTCACTTTTTAAATTAAGATTAACGCTACTCGGAATCCCTTGTTTTACTTTATGCTTTAGGGAACCGACTCCTCGCTCAGGAATAAAAATGGATAATTTAGTCGATCGTCAGGTATTTTGTATTTCCGATGGCACCGCAATTACCGCTGAGGTACTTGGTCACGCGGTCATGTCACAATTTCCGGTATCTATCAACAGTATTACACTGCCGTTTGTTGAGAATGAAAGCCGTGCAAAAGCGGTAAAAGAGCAGATTGACGCTATTTACCAGCAAACCGGGGTGCGCCCGCTGGTATTTTATTCCATCGTATTGCCCAATATCCGCGACATCATTATGCAGAGCGAAGGTTTCTGTCAGGACATCGTGCAAACGCTAGTTGCCCCGTTGCAACAGGAGCTAAAGCTGGATCCAACGCCCGTGGCCCACAGAACTCACGGCCTTAACCCCGGCAACCTGACGAAATACGATGCCCGTATTGCCGCCATTGACTACACGCTGGCGCACGATGACGGCATTTCGATGCGCAATCTCGATCAGGCGCAGGTGATTTTGTTGGGCGTCTCCCGCTGTGGAAAAACGCCGACCAGTCTTTACCTCGCGATGCAATTTGGCATTCGCGCCGCGAACTACCCTTTTATTGCCGATGACATGGACAACATTCAGTTACCAGCCGTGCTTAAACCACTGCAGCACAAGCTATTTGGCCTGACCATCAACCCTGAACGCCTGGCCGCGATTCGTGAAGAGCGGCGCGAAAACAGCCGCTATGCCTCTCTCCGCCAGTGCCGTCTGGAAGTCGCCGAAGTGGAAGCCCTGTTCCGTAAAAACCAAATCCGCTACCTCAACAGTACCAACTATTCTGTGGAAGAGATGGCGACCAAAATCCTCGACATCATGGGGCTGAATCGCCGCATGTACTAAGAAACTAGTACAAAAGACCAGGCGTGTATGCTAGGGTGTACAGACTGCGGTGGGGTAATCCCTTTACTAAAGCGGGCGGAATGTTGAAATCGGTCAGCTTTGGTTTATTGTGATCCCCATCACTTCCCGGTAAATCTGCCGCAGAGAAGACAAAATTTCTGAGACACCCAATGAACAAAACAGATGAATTGCGAACCGCGCGCATCGATAGCCTGGTCACACCTGCTGAGCTAACCGAGCGCTTCCCGGTTTCCGCTGAGGTTGCACAGCACGTTACCGCCGCACGCCGCCGGATAGAAAAGATCCTCACCGGTGAAGACAAGCGCCTGCTGGTTATCGTCGGCCCTTGCTCGATCCACGATCTTGATGCCGCCATGGATTATGCTCGCCGCCTTAAAACGCTGCGTGAAAAACATCAGGATCGCCTTGAGATCGTGATGCGAACCTACTTCGAAAAACCCCGCACCGTCGTCGGCTGGAAAGGGCTCATCTCCGACCCTGACCTGAACGGCAGTTATCGCATTAATTACGGTCTGGAACAGGCCCGCCGCCTGCTGCTGCAGGTCAATGAGCTGGGCGTGCCGACCGCAACAGAATTCCTGGATATGGTAACCGGGCAGTATATCGCTGACCTGATTAGCTGGGGCGCAATTGGCGCACGCACGACCGAAAGCCAGATCCACCGTGAGATGGCTTCCGCACTCTCCTGTCCGGTTGGCTTTAAAAATGGCACGGATGGCAATACCCGCATTGCGGTGGATGCCATTCGCGCCGCGCGTGCGAGCCACATGTTCCTCTCCCCGGATAAGCAAGGGCAGATGACCATTTACCAGACCAGCGGCAACCCTTACGGGCATATTATTATGCGCGGCGGTAAACAGCCGAATTACCACGCGGAAGACATTGCCGCAGCCTGCGATACGCTAAGCGCATTCGACCTGCCTGAACATCTGGTGGTTGATTTCAGCCACGGTAACTGCCAGAAACAGCACCGCCGTCAGTTGGATGTCTGTGAAGATGTCTGCACGCAGATTCGCAACGGCTCCCGGGCGATTGCCGGGATCATGGCAGAAAGCTTCCTGAAAGAAGGGACTCAGCAAATTGTCGCCGACCAGCCGCTCAATTACGGTCAGTCGATCACCGATCCTTGCCTTAACTGGGAAGATACGGAAACTTTGGTCGCCATGCTGGCCCAGGCAACTGACAGACGCTTCTGATCTTACTTTCCGGCGGGAACTCAAGAACCCGCCGGATATCATAGCGTTAGATTTCACGACAACGCCTCCGCAGAGAAATTCCCTGCTTCACAAAATTATTACAAATAATGCTTGCTGCTGATTCGGCTTTTTCTGATAATGATTCTCATTGTTACATTGATTGTCATTTGTAAACAGAGTGAAGCGTATGGATAAACCATTCACCCCCGCCCGCCCGCAGCCCACGACAGAGCCTCGTCAGGTTGACAGCAAAACGCTGCTCGGTGTCGATGGCCGCGTTGTTATCGTCCATGAAGGGCAGCAATATCTGTTACGCCAGACTCAGGCCGGGAAACTGATCCTGACCAAATAAATTAAACAAACCGTTCCCCAAATCAAAAAGGGGAAATTAGCCAGCCACCCAGGTCATCCCCAGGCAGCCAGCGCTTTCGTTATTCCTTATGGAGAGTTGCGCTATGCCTTGCACAAACACAGCAGGTTTTCGTCTGTCTGTACTTACATTAGCCGTTTTTACTGCCCTGCCCGCTTTCGCTAAAGACGAGCAAATGACGGTGGTTGCCACCGGTAACCAACGCAGTACTTTCGAAGCCCCGATGATGGTCAGCGTTATCGACGCGAATTCGCCAGAGAGCCAGACGTCCACCTCCGCCGCTGACATGCTGCGTAAAGTCCCGGGGATCACCATCGACGGCACCGGGCGCACCAACGGTCAGGACATCAATATGCGCGGTTACGACCGTCGTGGCGTGCTGACCCTGGTGGACGGCATTCGTCAGGGCACCGACACCGGCCACCTGAACAGTACTTTCCTCGATCCCGTGCTGATTAAACGTATCGAAGTGGTACGTGGCCCGGCGGCTCTGCTGTACGGCAGCGGCGCGCTGGGCGGCGTTATTTCCTATGAAACCGCCGACGCAGCCGATCTGTTATTTGACGGGCAAAACAGCGGCTTCCGCGTATTCGGCACCGGTGGCACCGGCGACCACAGCATTGGTATGGGTGCCAGCGCCTTTGGCCGCATCGATAATCTGGACGGCGTTGTTGCCTGGTCCAGCCGCGATCGCGGTAATCTGCGCCAGAGCAACGGCGAAACCGCGCCTAATGACGAAAACATTGGCAATCTGCTGACCAAAGGCACCTGGTATATCGATTCGGCTCAGTCGCTGTCCGGCTCCCTGCGTTACTACAATAACAATGCCCAGGAACCGAAAAACCCACAGACGCCGGATGCCTCAGCCTCCAGTAACCCAATGACCAAGCGCTCCACCATTCAGCGCGACGCACAGCTGAAATACCACCTCGGCCCGAAGGACAACGACTGGCTGAACGCTACCGCGACGGCCTACTGGTCTGAAGCCCGTATCAATGCCGAAACCCCGAATCAGGGCGGTGAATTCCGTAAACAGACGACCAAGGGCGGCAAGCTCGAAAACCGTACCCATCTGTTTAACGACAGCTTCGCGGCTAACCTGCTGACCTACGGCGGCGAATATTACCGTCAGGAGCAGGCTCCAGGCGGCCTGACGACCGGTTTCCCGCAGGCGAAAATCAACTTTGGTTCCGGCTGGCTGCAGGATGAAATCACCCTGCGCGATCTGCCAATTTCTATTCTGGCCGGGACACGCTACGACAACTACAGCGGCAGCAGCCAGGGCTACAAGGATGTGGATGCCGACAAGTGGTCATCACGCGGTGCCATTTCCGTCACCCCTACCGACTGGCTGATGCTGTTTGGTTCCTATGCGCAGGCGTTCCGTGCGCCAACCATGGGCGAGATGTATAACGACTCTAAACACTTTACTATTCCGCGCCTCGGCACCAACTACTGGGTACCAAACCCGAACCTGCGTCCGGAAACCAACGAAACGCAAGAATACGGCTTCGGTCTGCGCTTCGATAATCTGGCGATGGCTAACGATGGTCTGGAGTTCAAGGCCAGCTACTTCGACACCAAAGCCAAAGATTACATTTCTACCGCGGTCGATATGCGCAAAATGACGACCATGTCCTATAACGTGCCGAAAGCCAAAATTTGGGGCTGGGACGTGACCGCGAAGTACACCGCCGATCTGTTCAGCCTGGATACCGCCTATAACCGCACCCGCGGTAAAGATGAAGGTACCGGCGAGTACATCTCCAGCCTGAACCCGGACACCGTCACCACCACCCTTGACATTCCGGTGGCGCACAGCGGCTTCTCCGTGGGCTGGGTCGGCACCTTCGCCGAACGTTCCACCCATATCAGCAGCGCCTATGCACAGCAGCCGGGCTACGCGGTCAGCGATTTTTATGTCAGCTATAAAGGGCAACAGCAGCTGCGCGGTTTAACCACCACGCTGGTGTTTGGCAACGCCTTCGATAAAGAGTACTGGTCACCGCAGGGTCTCCCGCAGGATGGCCGTAACGGTAAAATTTTCGTGAGCTATCAATGGTAAAGGAGTTATTCATGAGTCAGCGTTACGACAGCTGGATCCAGCTTAAGCAAGAACACCCGAAAAAATATGCCCGGGATATCGCCAAACTGATGCAAATCAGTGAAGCAGAACTGACCCATGCCCGCGTCGGGCATGACGCATGGCGCCTGAATGGCGATGTGAAAGAGATCTTCGCCGCGCTGGAAGCCGTGGGTGAAACGAAGTGCATCTGCCGCAACGAATATGCCGTTCACGAGCAGGTAGGCCGCTTTGAGAACCAGCACCTTAACGGCCACGCCGGCCTGGTGCTGAATCCACGCGCGCTGGATCTGCGCCTGTTCCTGAACCAGTGGGCGAGCGTGTTCCACGTTCGTGAAGAGACCGCCCGCGGCGAACGCCAGAGCATCCAATTCTTTGACCATCAAGGGGACGCGCTGCTGAAGGTGTACACCACCGACAACACCAATGTTGAAGCCTGGAGTCAGGTTCTGACCCGCTTCATCCACACCGACAACCCGGCGCTGGCGATAAAAGCCGTTGAAGAAGCGGTGATGACGCCAACCGTTGAAGCCGACAAAGTGGACGCAGAATGGCGCGCGATGACCGACGTTCACCAGTTCTTCCAGTTGTTGAAACGCCACCAGCTGACTCGCCAGCAGGCTTTCCGCCTGGTGAAAGACGATCTGGCATGTCGCGTTGATAACGAAGCACTGTCCCAGTTGCTGAACCAGGCGAAAGAAGACGGCAATGAGATAATGATCTTCGTCGGCAACCGCGGCTGCGTGCAGATTTTCACCGGTGAAATCCGCAAAATTGTACCGATGGAAAACTGGATCAACATCTTCAACCCAGAATTCACCCTGCATCTGATGGGCGACACTATCGCCGAAAGCTGGGTGACCCGTAAGCCGACCGCCGACGGCCATGTGACCAGCCTCGAGCTGTTTGCCGCCGACGGGACGCAAATTGCCCAGCTGTATGGCCAGCGTACCGAAGGCCAGCCGGAGCAAGAACAGTGGCGTCTGCAAATTGAAGCCCTGATCGGCAAAGGGTTAGCGGCATGAAACGCCTGCTACTCGCCATCCTCGCCCTGCCGTTAATGGCAGGTGCGGCCGAGCGCGTGGTAACCATCGGTGGCGATGTCACCGAGATTGCCTGGGCTCTGGGTGCGGGTCAGGATGTGGTGGCTCGTGATAGCACGAGCCTTCATCCCGATGCCGTGAAAAAATTGCCGGATGTGGGCTATCTGCGCCAGCTTAATGCCGAGGGTATTCTGGCCATGCGCCCGACGCTGGTTCTGGCCAGCGCTCAGGCTCAGCCGTCCATGGCGCTGAAGCAGATTGAAGCCAGCAAAGTGAAGGTTGTGACTGTCCCGGCGGAAAATAATCTGGAGGGCATTGATGCCAAAGTGGCCGCTGTGGCTAACGCGCTGGGTAAAACGGCGGAAGGCGATACCCTACGCAAAACGCTCCGCGACCAGCTAGCCGCGATCCCCGCAAAGCCGTTGGGCAAAAAGGTACTGTTCATTATGAGCCACGGCGGCATGACCACAATGGCTGCCGGGCAGGAAACCGCCGCTGATGCCGCGATTCATGCCGCCGGGCTGGACAACGCCATGCAGGGCTTCAAGCGCTACCAGCCGCTGTCCCAGGAAGGCGTGATCGCCAGCAAACCTGACCTGATCCTGGTCACCACTGACGGGGTAAAAACCCTCGGTGGGGAAGCCAAAGTCTGGGCATTACCAGGGCTTGCGCAGACGCCAGCAGGGAAAAATAAACAGCTGATGGTCGTCGATGATATGGCGCTGCTCGGCTTTGGGATTGATACCCCGCGGACGATCCTCGCCCTGCGTAAAAAAGCGGAGCAACTGCCTTGATACGCCGAACTTTGCCTCACCATGCCCTGTGTTTGATGGGGCTGGTTCTGCTGGCAATGGCGTTTATCGCCGCTAATCTCGGCGCCATACGGCTGTCCGTGGCCGTGCTGTGGCAGGCGCATGACGACACGTTGCGCGACATCTGGCTCAATATCCGCCTGCCGCGGGTGCTGCTGGCGATGCTGATTGGCGGTGCTCTGGCGCTGTCGGGATGCGTGATGCAGGGGTTGTTCCGCAACCCGCTTGCCGACCCCGGTCTGCTTGGGATAAGCAGCGGGGCCGCGCTGGCAGTAGGTCTGTCTATTGTCATGCCGCTGGCTCTGCCGGCGGTTTTAGCGCTCTATGCTCCCATGCTGGCGGCATTTGTCGGCAGCCTCGCCGTTACGCTGGCAATTTTCCTGCTTAGCCGCAAGGGCACCAACAGCTTGTCTCGCTTGCTGCTGGTGGGTATCGCCATCAATGCGCTGTGCGGCGCGGCGGTTGGCGTGCTGTCGTGGATAAGCAATGACACTCAGCTGCGCCAGCTTTCTCTGTGGGGAATGGGAAGCCTCGGCCAGGCGCAGTGGTCAACGTTACTCGCCACCGCGTCGCTTATTCTTCCCGCAAGTCTGGGTATCTGGCTGCTTTCAAAGCGTCTTAACTTGCTCCAGCTCGGCGACGAAGAGGCGCATTACCTGGGTGTGGATGTAAAAACCACCCAGCGCCATCTGCTGATCCTGAGTGCATTACTGGTTGCCGCCGCGGTGGCCATTAGCGGCGTTATCGGCTTCGTTGGCCTGGTAGTCCCGCATCTGATACGCATGTGGCTTGGATCCGATCATCGCTGGCTGGTGCCCGGCTCGGTGCTGGCCGGCGCTATGCTGCTGCTGTTAGCCGATACGATGGCGCGAACCATTGTCGCACCAGCAGAAATGCCGGTAGGCCTGTTAACCAGCCTGATAGGCGGCCCCTGGTTCCTGGCGATGATCTTTCACAGCAAGGAGAGCGCGAGATGAATGACGTTCTGTCCACGCACGATATTTCGCTGAAGCTGGGTCACCGTTATCTGATTGATAGCGTGAATGTCAGCCTGAAACCGGGTGAAGTCGTGGCGCTAATTGGCCCAAACGGCGCGGGCAAATCCACGCTGTTACGCCTGTTAACCGGATTTCAGCAACCTGACAGCGGGCACATTGCCCTGGCGGGTCATCATTTGAATCAGTGGTCCAACGAAGCGCTTTCCCGCAAACGGGCGGTGATGCGCCAGCAAAGCAGCATGGCGTTTAGCTGGACGGTAGAAGACGTGATTGCGATGGGCCGCGCGCCCTGGCCGCAAGAGTCAACGCCCAGCGTTGTGGCGGAAGTCATGGCGCTGACCGGGTGCGATGAGCTTAGCGGCAGAGACTTTTGCCGCTTATCAGGCGGCGAGCAGCAGCGGGTGCAGCTTGCCCGGGCGCTGGCACAACTCTGGTGCGACGGGCAACCTCAGGGCTGGCTGTTTCTTGATGAGCCTACGTCAGCGCTGGATCTCTACCACCAGCAGCATGTGCTGCGCCTGCTGCGTCGCCTGGCGCAAATGGGAACGCTGTCGGTGTGCGTAGTGCTGCACGATTTAAATCTGGCGGCACTCTGGGCCGACCGAATTGTGCTGTTGCATAAAGGCAGGCTGGTGGCGGACGGAACGCCAGATGAAGTGCTGGAAGAGAAAACTTTACAGGGCTGGTATCAGGCCGATCTGCGGGTGTTCCGACATCCGGAACACCCGGTACCTCAGGTAAGCCTGCGCCAGTGATCAGCTTGAACAGCTGACTTCCAGCCGTTTTCCCCAGTCAGGCGGACGCTGCGTCATATCGTCCCCGCGATCGGAGAACGGCTGGAGCAGCGCCTCGTGGAGTCTCGCCAGTTCACCAGTATCACCCTGCTCCGCGGCCTCAATTGCCCGCTGGGCCAGCCAGTTGCGTAATACCAGCGCCGGGTTCACCAGCTGCATTTTCTGTTGGCGTTCTGCGTCGCTCACCTGCTCGGCCTGAAGCCGCTCACGATAGCGCCCAAACCAGGCGTCAAAACTTGCCCTGTCGATAAACTCATCCCGCAGCGGTGACGCCGCGCTGAGCTGTTCCGTCACGCTAAGCATACGGAAGGTACGAGTGTAATCGCTGCCTTCTTTACTCATCAGGGCGAAGAGTTCACTCAGGATTTGATTGTCGGCCTGCTGTTCGGTGCAGAGCCCCAGTTTGACCCGCATCCGCTGGCCAAAAGCACGCATGATAGCCGGCTGATAGCCATCCAGAATAGCATTCAGCTTATCGGCTGTAATAAACGGAGACAGCGTCTGCGCGAGGCGCTGCAGGTTCCAGAGCCCTACCGCAGGCTGGTTGTCGAATGCATACCGGCCCTGATAGTCGGAATGGTTGCAGATAAACCCGGGCTGGTAGTCGTCAAGGAAGCCATATGGGCCATAGTCCATGGTCAGACCAAGAATCGACATGTTGTCGGTGTTCATCACCCCGTGGGCAAAGCCCACCGTTTGCCAGCTGGCAATTAGCGCGGCGGTACGCGCCACCACATCGCTGAACCACAGCTCATAGCGATCGTCGAGCCCTTGCAAATGCGGCCAGTGGTGACGAATGGCGTAATCGGCAAGCTGCTGAACTTTTTCCGGCTCGCGGCGATAGTAAAAGTGCTCAAAATGCCCGAAGCGCAGATGGCTTTCGGACACCCGTAACAGCATAGCCCCCTGCTCAACCGTTTCACGCTGCACCGGTGTATCGCTGGTGATTATTGTCAATGCGCGCGTCGTCGGGATGCCTAAAGCATGCATGGCTTCGCTGGCAAGAAATTCCCGAATAGTAGAACGCAGCACGGCCCGGCCATCGCCCATACGTGAGTATGGCGTTAAGCCAGCGCCTTTGAGATGCCAGTCAACTTTACGCCCATCGGCCAGGGTCTGCTCTCCCAGCAAAATACCGCGCCCGTCTCCCAGTTGCCCGGCCCAGACGCCGAACTGGTGCCCGCTATAAACCTGGGCGAGCGGCTGCATGCCGGGCAGGAGCGTTTCACCACTCCAGATCCCTTGCTGAGGTGCGGCAAAAAACGAGGCGTTAATCCCCAGCTCATCAGCCAGCGGCTGGCTGTGATAAAGCAGCCGGGCATTTTTCAGCGGCGTTGGGGTTAATTCACTGTAGAACCCCGGCAGCTCATCGTGCCAAGTATTCAGAAAAGCTAAAGTATTGGTCATGGTTCCTCCGCCCGACAGTGTAGCCCCAGGAATGCATTTTAAACACGGTGGCGCAGCAGGGGCTTTAGTGAACCAGACCTTCATGAGGCGGGAAAAGTGATGCCAACTCCTCCGGCGGTACCAGCGGCCAGAGTTTACCCTGCATAGCAGCAAAGCCTAACCCCTGCACTTTAAGCCGGGCGCTGGCGGTATCTATCCCGGCTATCAGCAAGGCCTGACAAAACGGTGAAACCTGGCCAAGAATGGCAAGCATAAATGGCGAGAAAGTGCGGCCCGGAAGCTGTTTCTGAACAAAAAAACGGTCCAGAATCACATGCCGAAACAGGCCATCGAAAATAGATTTTGTGGTGGCATTTCCGGCACCAAAGTCAGCCAGGCCGAGTGAGAAACGCTCAGCCAGCCAGGCCAGCCTTAAATTCATTTTGCCGCTGTTTAAATCAGGAAAACTTTCGCTAATCATTAATTCAATAAACGGCAAAGCCTTTAGCCGGGTATATAAATCCTGGTTGTTAATTAGTGCGTCAATAATAGTTTCATTAATATGAACCCAGACAACCAGTTCACTGGTGATAAAGAAATTCTGATGTTCTTCTATTAGCGTTAATTTTTCTCTAAACAGCTCGAGGTGTTGTTCCGGAGCAAGATGAGGAATTAACAATTCGGTAGGAATACGTACTGGCGCGCTGGCACCCTCGAAGTTTGCGACAATTTCAACCCCCAAAATGCTGTCGTCCGGCCTGACGGCAGGGCGATAGTAGAGGTGAGAACAATAAACACTATCAAGTGAAACAATCATTTTGCCAGCCCTGTGGATTTCTGGTTGGACGGCAGAGAGATACGGCGCCAATCCGAAAATAGTCGGATAGCAGCTGTCGCTGTGAATTTCACACTCATCCCTGAAACGTTTAAGCTTTATCTTTTAATAACTTTTAGCTTATCCTGGATATCCGTACATAGCCAGTTTTTAACGTAAGTTGCGCACGGAATCCCGGGTTATGATACAAGGTAAAAAAGATTCATTCTCACAGTGCTCATTCAATAATTTACGCGTTGCGTAGCGGGCCATATCCCCTATTGGGAAATAAACGCTGGTTAACGCGGGGCGAACAAATGCCGCGCGATCGCCACTGTCATAACAAATAAGGGATATATCCAGAGGAATGCGTAACCCCCGCTCGGTAATGGCCAGCATCGCCCCAACGGCCATCTCCTCGTTACAGCAATAAAGCGCGCTGATTTTATACTCGTCCAGCAAGGCCGAGGTTTGCCGGTAGCCGCTGGGCATATCGTATTCCCCTTCAACCACTGCGACCGGAGTTATCCCCTGCTCTTCCATAGCATCGAGAAAGCCCTGACGGCGCAAAAGGCTTGAGGCGCGCTGGGTTGGGCCATGCAAACAGGCGATCGCCAGATGACCGGCATCCAGCAAATAGCGGGTGGCCATATGGCTGGCAAGGCGGTGATCGAAAACGACGCAACGCGAACTTAGTGCAGGCACGTCCCGGTCGAGGACAATAAACCGGTTACCTCGTTCCGCCAGTTGAAGCAGGGTTTCATCAGCGATGGCTCGAACGTGGAGGATTAATCCATCGCAGCGCAGGTTGTAGAGCCGCTGAATGGCATTGCGCTCGTTCTCCTCTACGCCACGCCCCTGCGTGACCAGCAACTGCTTCCCGTTAGATTCCGCTTCGGTTTGCACGGTATCCATCAGCGAGCCGAAGAAGCCCCCGGTGTAGGATGTGGTTACCAGCCCAATGGAGTGGCTCTGGCTGGACGCAAGCGCTCTGGCAGCAGGATTGGGGGAATAGCCCAATTCGGCAATTGCGGCCTCTACCTTAATGCGGGTTTGCGATTTAACCTTAGTGTCGCCATTCACCACGCGGGATACGGTGGCGCGGGAGACGCCGGCGTGGGCTGCAACATCTTCGAGGGTGACCATGAAACAATCCTTAGCGGGAAAAGCACAATGCATCCCGATATTACCTGATATTGCAAACGGCGTTGACGTTGCCCGCAGATTTGCGGGAACGGTCACGATTTTCAGTCAAGAACAAAACAGGAAAGGCTATATGCGGCGGGCTTGCCAGAATTTTTTACGCCAATAGACGTTATCCAGAGAGGAACGCATCACGCCGCGGCTGGTAGACGCGTGAATAAAGGTGTTGTCGGTATCATAAATGCCAACGTGCAGTCCGCTTTCACCCGAACCGGTTTTGAAGAACACCAGGTCGCCCGGCAACAGGTCATCTTTATCGATTTTTGTGCCGATTTCTGCCTGCTCGCTGGTCATGCGCGGCAGCATAAGGTCGAACTTGTCGCGGAAGGTCATCAGCACGAAGCCGGAGCAGTCCACACCGCGCCTACTCATGCCGCCGTAGGTGTATGGCGTGCCGTGCCAGCTGCGGAGCTGATCGTTTAGCTGAGCGATAACCGTGATGGAATCGGAAAGCCGGGCGTTCGGATGAGGGGCATTATGACTACACCCCACCAACACGATGCATGCCACTGCAATAAGCCACAAACGCATTTTCAGACAACTCCCGGTCTTGCTGTTTCCAGTAATTTAGCCTGTCGCCCGGAATTATTGCAAGCTTTCCACGATGTTATAGCGGGCTTATCAGCATACTGTGCCCTTCGATACGCAATAATCGAAACGGCATTTGGTAGGCAGCCGCTAAATTTTTCGGCGTTAGCACGTCGTCCCGCGATCCCTGGGCCACCATTTTCCCCTCACGCAATAGCCATACTTTATGGGCGTGGCGCAGGCTATGGTTCAAATCATGGCTGCTCATCACGACCGCAATGCCGGCGTCGCAAAATCCGTGTAGCAGGCGATCCAGCGCGGCCTGCTGGGCCACATCCAGGCTATTCATCGGCTCATCCAACAGCATAAGCTGCCCTTCCGGGTTGACCGAAGGATCAACCTGCAGCAGCACGGCCGCAAGCCGAACGCGCTGCCATTCCCCCCCGGAAAGCTGATTGACCGGTCTGGTCAGCTTGTCTGAGAGCCACAGGGACTCCGCCAGACGCAGCATTGCCACTTCAGACTCAGGCGAAGATTGATGCAACTGCAGGTAATGCCAGACGGGCATCGCAAAAGGAGGAAGCTGTTGCTGGCTCAGCCAGGCACGATGCCGGGAAAGCTCGGCGGGCAACCAGCCGTCAAGCGGCCGCTGATTAAACAATAGGCGGCCTTGCCCGGCGCTTAACCCTGCCATCCGCGTGAGCAGCGTGCTCTTGCCCGCCCCGTTCGGCCCGACAAGATGGATAAGTTCCCCGGACTCCACCGCCGCAGATATCGGCCCAACCCGGCCCGCGACGGTGACGTCTGTCAGTTGCAACAGGGACAAATTACTTAGCCAAAGCCTGTTTAATGGCGTCCAGCACCAGCGGATCTTCCGGCGTCATGTCCGGAGAGAAACGCTGAACCACTTTGCCATCACGGCCAATCAGGAATTTTTCGAAGTTCCACAGGATATCATCAGGGTAAAGCGGGCCGCGCCCTTTGCTGCTCATCCGCTCCAGGAAACCGCTACCTTCCGGGGCAACAGCCGCCGGGCGAGCGTCAATCAGCTTTTGATAAAACGGATGGCGGTGCTCGCCGTTGACATCGATTTTGCTAAAAAGCGGGAACGTCACGCCATAGGTGGTGCTGCAGAAGGTTTTGATCTCTTCGCTGCTGCCAGGCTCTTGCCCCAGGAACTGGTTGCACGGGAAGCCCAGCACGCTGAAACCCTGTGCCTCAAAGTCTTTTTGCAGATTCTCCAGCTGCTCATACTGCGGCGTCAGGCCGCATTTGGAAGCGACGTTCACCACCAACAGCACTTTACCCTGCCAACTCTCCAGCGTGGTGTTTTCGCCGTCGATTGTGGTGACTTCGGTATTCAGAACATTACTTTGCATATCATCCTCTTCCTCAGTGAGCCGAATTAACGTCCGGCTTTCAATAATAGCCAGATAAACACCGGCGCGCCGAGCGTAGCGGTCACTACGCCAATAGGAAGCTCGGCGGAGCTTAAAGCGAGCCTCGCGACCACATCCGCACCGGTTAACACCGCGGCCCCTGCCAGCGCGCTGGCAGGCAGCAAAACGCGATGATCTGTTAGCCCGGTAAGCCTCAGCATGTGCGGGATAACCAGGCCGATAAATCCAATAGCCCCGGCAAGCGCCACGCTCACACCAACCAGCCAGCCGGTAGCCACAACTAAAATATTGCGCCACAGCCAGACAGAAAGCCCCAGCTGCCGGGCTGAGTTTTCGCCCAGCGCCATCAGGTTGAGGGGAGCATGCAGCCGGCACAGCCAGACAACGACCGGCAGCAGCGTCACCATTAACCAGCCCTGCCGCCAGTCCACGCCGCCAAAGCCACCCATCATCCAGTACATCAACTGGCGCAGATCCAGGCTTGAGCTAAAGTAGACCGCCCAGGTCATCAGGGCGCTACAGATAATCCCGAGCGCGACACCTGCAAGTAATAGACGACTGGTGGAAAGATGACGACGGGAAAAACGTAACAGAATAAGAGTGATCGCCAGGGCCCCAAGAATCGCGCACAGCCCCAGCGCCCAGCCCGGCAGCATCCCCTGCCCAAGCAGGAGAGCGAAGACCAGCGCGACGCCGGCGCCGTTGGAGACGCCCAGTAAACCAGGCTCAGCCAGAGGATTTTCAAACAGCGACTGCATAATCGTGCCGGTCACGGCCAGAGCCGCCCCCACCAGCAGGACGGCAAGCGTTCGCGGCAAGCGGATTTGCCAGATGAAGAGCCGGGCCTCATCACTCCCCCAGGAAAGGGGGGAAAACCAGACATCTCCGGCGCAAAGGCTCAAGACCAGCATAGCCGCCGTGGCTAAGACCAGGGCTATAAGCCAGCGTCGCTCAAAGCGGCGTTGTCTGGTTACAAAATTCAGCATTCCGTAAAGGCTCCCCCTGCCCCATTTATGCGCATGATTTTACGGGGAGTTTGCCGAAGAGGACAAGCAAAGAAAGGTCGTAATGGCACGCCTGTCCCGAATTACTCTTTGGCAGGTCGTTTGCGCGTAAACTGCTGTTCCAGCATTGAGCTTCCCCATTGTTCGCCCTGCCATTCCCGGGTTAACTCAAATCCCATCGATTCATAAAGATGGCGAGCCGCATTTAATCCGCTAAAGGTCCACAGCCGTACAGCGGAAAAACCGTAATCATCGCAAAAGCGCATCGCCTCACGTAAGAGCGCTCGCCCGATACCGCTGCCGCGGCACTCATCGTCGAGAATAAACCAGCGCAAATGCGCTTCGTGATTGCCCAGGTCCTCACCATCAATGGATACAGAGCCCACAATTTTGCCATTGCGGCATACTACCCAGATGCGGTTACAGGGCCTATCCAGACGCCCTGCAAACTCCGCCAGCCCGGCTGCCACTTTGCCTTCAAAAAAATGGCCAAAGTTATAATGTGTTGAGTAATAGCTGGCGTGCATTTCCGCCACCCGGCCAATCACGCCGGGCTGGTATCCCGTGAAGATCTCGAAATTATTTCTTCCCTCGTCATCAGCCGGCTCGCCGCGACAGGCTTTTAGCGCCAGAGCATAGTTGGACAGCCCATCAGCGACCGATTTCTGTGCCTGAGCATTCAGATGCGCCAGGGCTTTCTCTACGCGCATTCTGCCGTACCGATGAATGTCCCTGACCGTCTGTTTACCCTGGGTGGTCAACTGGAGCCGTCTGGCTCGGGCGTCTTCGTCTGAAACACTCTCGAACAGCTCCCCCGCCTTTCGCAGTTTGCCTATCATTCGGCTGACGCTCGACTTCTCCAGGCCAAGAACCTGAACCAGATCGGCTGCTGTGGCGTTCTCCCGCGAATCAATTTCCAGCAAAGCATGAACCGCAGAAGCGGAGTAGTTCGTTGCGGCAAGCGTTGAGTTCAGAAAACCAAGCTCGCGCACAACCTGCCGCGACGAGGCGCGGATAGATTCAATAAGAGTGCTGTCAGACATGAGCGTTACCGTTGAAATATAGTTGTACAATACAACCATTCAGGTGCAATGTTTGTCAAGCGCATGCCGCCAGGTAACAGGACTTAAAAGCAAAAGAAAAAGGCCGCGAATGCGGCCTTCATTTTCAAATCTAGTAAATTGAAATAAAAGGACTTATTTCAGGTCGCGTCCACATTCTGACCACATCGACATAAAACCCCGGTTATGAATTGGTTTATTTTTACATCCAGTGAATTTGTTGCTGTCCGCCAGTTGTGGGATGGGGCAGCATCAAATCCGCCGGGCTTTCACTCTACCAGAGTATCACCGGCATTAAGTTTCCTGAGCGCACGATTTTACCCCAACCTATTTGTCGATTTCCCGCAGATTCCATCCTCGAAAATTAGTTCACATCCCGCCCCATCCAGCGCGTCAGTCACGCTGTGGCGCGGTATTTTGCTCATTTATTGATAAGCGCACATAGCCAATCTGCATCAGTTTTCTCCATTCAAAAGCCGGAATGATGACAGTTAGGCTACAAATCTGCATTTTTCTTAAACCTTAGCTTAGTATTCATGATGTATGAATATGCATTTAATTAGCCAATTCCATTGGTATCTTCTTGGCAAATTACGATTCCACCAGTACAATTGTTAGATCTTCTAATGAAATTTGTATATATTTTCAATCTCAGCATAAGGTTGTGCATATGCTCTTTAGTTCATACCAATTCATTTTCTTTTTTCTACCGATAACTTTCTTTATATATTTCTGGCTTAACCACCTAAAGCTATCAATAGCTTCTAAAGTTTGGTTGATTTCTGCCAATTTGTTTTTTTATAGCTGGTGGGACATTAGTTCCCTTCCAATATTGCTTCTCTCAATAATTGTCAACTTTTCAATCGGTTCATATTTAAGAAGTGAAAATTTAAAACCAAATTCAACAAACAGAACAAATAGTCATAAAAAAGCAGCTTTTATACTCGGCATTGCATTCAACCTATTACTACTTGGGTACTATAAATACACAAATTTCTTTTTAGACAATTTGAATTCGTTAGGCACACATTTCAAGTTATTGCATATAACATTACCTCTCGCCATTAGTTTTTTTACATTCCAGCAAATTTCTTATCTTGTCGACAGTTACAAAGAAAGAACTAAAAACTATAGCCTTTTGAATTATTTCTTGTTTACAACATTTTTCCCACAGCTTTTTTCCGGACCCATCACTTATCACAAAGAAATAATCCCACAGTTCTCTTCCAAGTGGAACTCATTAAAAAACTATAGGAACATTTCGATTGGCATTTTTATTTTCTCCATCGGACTTTTCAAAAAAGTAGTAATTTCAGATGTGTTTGCAAAATGGGCGGATTCGGGCTTCGATGTTGCATCACATTTAACTACGATAGATGCATGGCTCACTAGCCTAAGCTATACATTTCAGTTATATTTTGATTTTAGTGGTTATACTGACATGGCAATAGGTGCTGCGTTATTGTTTAACATAAAATTACCAATTAACTTTAACTCACCTTATAAAGCATTAAACATTCAAGACTTTTGGAGGCGCTGGCACATTACCCTTAGCCGCTTTCTTAGAAACTACATTTACATTCCACTTGGTGGCAACAGGAATGGTGAAACAATAACATATGCGAACCTTCTAATAACTTTTTTATTAGGCGGGTTATGGCATGGTGCAAATTGGATGTTCATAATTTGGGGCTTATTGCATGGCTTAGCCCTTATAATCCATAGGATATGGAGCAAGCTAAAATTCTCAATGCCACGATTTTTCGCTTGGTTTTTAACCTTTAATTTTATTAACATCACATGGGTATTTTTTAGAGCAAAAGATCTTGATTCGGCAACTAAAATTTTAAGTGGGATGATTGGTTTACAAGATGCCTACATTAAAGCTCCAGTGGAAATAGAAACATGGAAGCTTTCTTGGTCCGGTTTTTTCTTAGAAAAATTCCTGCCAGGGATTCCTCTCGGAATATCCGAAAACATTATAACTTTTATTTTTATGATATTAGCCTTTGTCATTATCACCCAAAAAAATACAAGTGAACTATCTTCAAGCTATTCTGTAAGAAAACGAACAGCCGCATCTATCTTATTGTTCACCATTGCTATGCTAACTGCTCTTTCTGGAGCAAATAGCGTTTCACTGTATTCAAAATTCTGAGCCACAACATGAAAAAATTCGTCCTTACATTTCTTATTATTTCAGCGTTGATTCTCTTGCTACTACCAATTTACAATCTGACTCAGTGGAATAGAAGCTTAATAGAATACTTCACAACAAAGCAGTACTATAAACTGGACTCAGTAACAGCACCTGTTAGCAACATTTTATCAAAATTTGGAATTAGTCTTTTCCCTGATCAAGTAATAGTTGGGAATGATGGCTGGTTATTTTTAGGTGACCAAGAGTCTAACACAGTTTCAAATAGGCGCCTGGGGGCATCTGATAATGATTTGGAAAGTGCAAAAAAAATTGCAATTGCTATGCAAGAATGGAATAAATTCTTTTTAGATAATGGAGTCAAGGAATTTAAAGTATTAATCGGTCCTGATAAAGAAATTATATATAAAGAGCATTTGCCTAAATGGGCATACCCTTCGGAATACAGACAAATTAGCGCAGTCATTGATGCCGACAAAAATGGTATTTTTGTTGATCCAACAAAATATTTAATTGAACAAAAACAAAATTTTAAAGAACCACTTTATTATAAAACAGATACTCATTGGAATGCATTAGGAGGATGGTTAGCTTTTGATTACTTCATGAGTAAAGTCTTTGATAATGAAAAATACCATGCATATAAAACAGGAAAATATGTCGGATGGAACGAGAAACAAGGTGATGATCTATCTCGATTTCTTCGTACGGAAAATATCACCACCGATCATTATCAGAACGTTGATGTCATTTCAAATGATGAAATAAATATTTCGCGGTATGATCTAAAAACCAACTCTTTAATTAGTAGCGGCGTGAATGTGCTTATTGATGCACCAGACAATCCCATACGAATAATTTCAAAAAACGCCAGAAATAAAGCTAAAGTACTTTGGCTAAGAGACTCATTTGGGACAGCAATGTCGCCATTTATGGCCGCATCATTTAGTGACGTAGTCCAGCTTCACTACTTCGGTTCTAATCCCGAATGGTTATATGAAGTCATAAAGACCTACAAACCAGACTATGTATTTGTTACAAGCGTTGAACGAAGCATTATTAATAACTTCTTTCTATCGCCTCCGCCCCCCTCTGCTTTGAAATACTCGACTTCAGAAAATGGCATCGAAGGAAAGCTTGATATCACACATGATATCAAAACAAACAATAAAGAATATATAATTACTGGTGGAGATCCCTTTGCTGTATATGACTTTGACCCTAAGCTCATCACTAACGAAGACAATCTTTATTTAAATGTTAGCTGTAACAGATCTGAGTCTGATTTGATGATTCAAATCTTCTGGAGCACTAATAACGATTCATTTAGTGAGGAAAATAGTATCAACCTTATTTCACCTCAAAGAGGAGCAATTATCAATCTATCTAAAATAATAAAATCAACAGAGCCCTCTGGAAAATTAAAAATAAGACTCGACATACAACCCGAATCTATTTCTGACTGCATGGCATTCAAAATTAATACGATACAATTGATTCACCCCAGGCACTAAAAAGCATTAATTTATTAACAATACAATGAAAGGGAGTTAACTCCCTTTCATTGTATAAAGAACTATTGTTTTATAAATAACTTTTCGTCATGTCTCCGTAGTCACTCTGCGTACTGTAAAAAAGCAACGGATATGTAAATAGAGCCGTTTTAGTTCCATGCGGCGTTTTACGGGAGGAGATCATCATCACACCCTTTTCGGGGAATAAAACGCCTCAAAGAACAAACACCGGAGGCGAGGTATCTGACCACTGACGAAATTGAAATACTGCTATCCCGACTGAGTGGCGATAATAGCTTAATCGCGGTTTTATGCCTGAGTACCGGTGCCAGATGGGGCGAGGCTGAAAGATTAAAAGCGGAACATATCGTTCACAATCGTGTGTCGTTCGTAAAAACCAAAACGAACAAACCCAGAACTGTGCCAATTTCTGATGCAGTGGCTCAGGAATTAGTGGGCGATAAGAAAGGCTTTCTTTTTCCCAATGCTTCGTACAGGGAGTTTAGAGAGACGTTAAAACTGATGAACCTGACTTACCTGCGGGACAGGCAACTCACTCGTTGAGACATAGCTTTGCAACTCACTTCATGATCAACGGCGGGAGCATTATCACCCTGCAGAGGATACTCGGTCATACCAGGATTGAGCAGACAATGGTGTATGCGCATTTTGCGCCTGAGTTCTTACAGGACGCCATTACGCTTAATCCATTGAGGGGGAATTTATGTCCACAATGAGTCCACACTGCTATGGATTTTGGTGGGTTGTGATGGCCTTCTCAACCGCATTGCACCTTTGTATTCCGGCACGTTAGCGTGTCATAAGAAAAAAAAGGCCGCGAATGCGGCCTTTTGTTAACTCAGGTTACTCGTCTTTTGGCGACGCGTTTTCAACCCGACTTTTTAGCTTCTGACCAGGTCGGAAGGTCACCACACGGCGCGCCGTAATGGGAATATCTTCACCGGTCTTCGGGTTGCGCCCGGGACGTTGGTTTTTATCGCGTAAGTCAAAATTACCAAAGCCCGAGAGTTTAACCTGCTCACCGTTTTCCAGAGCGCGACGGATCTCTTCGAAAAACAGCTCTACCAGCTCTTTGGCATCTCGTTTGCTAAGCCCAAGCTTATCAAACAGATATTCTGACATTTCAGCTTTTGTAAGCGCCATACGTTCAATCCCTCAATGATGCCTGGAATCGCTCTTTTAATGCCTCTACACATTTTGCAACGGTAGCGGCCATCTCCTCTTCTTCGAGTGTACGGCCCGTATCCTGCAGGATAAGGCTTATGGCCAGGCTCTTGTAGCCATCGGCTACGCCCTTGCCACGGTACACGTCAAATAAGTTTACGCCAACTACCTGATTTGCGCCAACTTTCTTACACTCGGCCAAAACATCTGCTGCCGGGACGTTTTCAGCCACTACAACAGCGATATCGCGGCGGTTTGCCGGGAAGCGAGAAACGTCCTGCGCCTCAGGCACCACGCGGTCTGCGAGCTTGTTCCACAGCACCTCGAACACCACAGTGCGGCCGTTAAGGTCCAGTTTACGTTCCAGCTCAGGGTGAACAACACCAATGAAACCAATGCATTCACCTGCTAAATAAATGGCAGCACTTTGCCCAGGATGCAAGGCCGGATTTGTCTGCGCTCTGAATTCGATGTCTGAAAGTTTGCCGGTAAGGGCCAGAACGGACTCAAGATCGCCTTTCAGATCATAGAAGTCAACGGTGTTACGCGCCAGATCCCAGTGCTCTTCATAGCGGTTGCCGCAGATAGCGCCCGCCAGCATAAGATCCTGACGAATCCCAAGGTCTGCCTGAGTATCAGGCACAAAGCGCAGGCCGGACTCGAAAATACGCACGCGGCTTTGCTGGCGGTTCTGGTTGTAAACCACGGTTGTCAGCAGGCCACTCCACAGCGACAGACGCATGGCGGACATGTCGGTAGAGATAGGATTAGGAAGAATCAGATTTTCTTCGCCCGGGTGCAGAAGCTGCTGAATTTTCGGGTCGACGAAGCTGTAGGTAATAACTTCCTGATAACCTTTGTCCACCAGCATGGTTTTCACCCGCTTCAGAGAGAGGTCAGCTTCGCGATGGGTGCCCATCACCAGCCCAGCCTGTACCGGGCTGTTTGGAATACTGTTGTAGCCGTAAACGCGGGCCACTTCTTCCACCAGGTCTTCTTCAATTTCCATATCGAAACGCCAGCTTGGCGCAACGGCAGTCCACTGGGACTGTTCTTCGGTCACTTCGCAGCCCAGACGACGCAGAATGTCGCTGACCTGAGCATCTTCGATGTGGTGACCAATCAGACGGTCCAGTTTGCTACGACGAAGCGTAATGGTGGCGCGTTTAGGCAGATGCGCTTCGCTTGTGACATCGATAACCGGGCCAGCTTCACCGCCGCAGATATCCACCAGCAGACGGGTCGCTCGCTCCATCGCTTTGTACTGCAGCGCAGGATCTACGCCACGCTCGTAGCGGTGGGAGGCATCGGTATGCAGGCCATGACGGCGCGCCCGGCCGGTGATGGACAGCGGGCTGAAGAAGGCACATTCCAGCAGCACGTTCTGGGTTTCGTCGTTAACACCTGAATGCTCGCCGCCGAAGATACCGCCCATGGCCAGGGCTTTGGAGTGGTCAGCAATCACCAGGGTGTCGGCATTCAGCTTCGCTTCGCTGCCGTCCAGCAGCACCAGGGTTTCGCCCTCTGTCGCCAAACGCACCACGATCCCACCGTCAATACGGTCCAGGTCAAAGGCGTGCATCGGCTGGCCAAGCTCCAGCAGCACATAGTTGGTGACGTCAACCACCGCATCGATGGAACGGATGCCGCAGCGACGCAGCTTCTCTTTCATCCACAGCGGCGTGGGTGCCTTAACGTTGATGCCTTTCACAACGCGGCCCAGATAACGCGGGCAAGCTTCCGCCGCGTCTACACGAATTGGCAGCGTGTCATTGATAGTCGCGGCTACGGCTGTAATTTCTGGCTCAGCCAGCGGCAGTTTGTTCACAACCGCCACGTCGCGAGCCACGCCGATAATACCGAGGCAGTCGGCACGGTTTGGCGTGACGCTGATTTCAATGGTGTTGTCGTCGAGCTTCAGATATTCACGAATGTCGGTGCCGATTGGCGCGTCCGCTGGCAGCTCGATGATGCCGTTGTGGTCATCGGAAATACCCAGCTCGGAGAAGGAGCACAGCATCCCTTCCGATGGCTCACCGCGCAGTTTGGCAGCTTTGATTTTGAAATCACCCGGCAGCACAGCGCCAACGGTCGCCACGGCGACTTTCAGGCCCTGACGGCAGTTTGGGGCGCCGCAGACGATATCCAGCAGGCGATCGCCGCCTACGTTAACTTTTGTCACGCGCAGTTTGTCGGCGTTCGGGTGCTGGCCGCACTCAACCACTTCCCCGACCACAACACCGTGAAAAGCCCCTGCTACGGCATCAACGCCGTCCACCTCAAGCCCTGCCATTGTTATCTGGCTGGAAAGTTCGTCACTGCTGTTGGCTGGGTTTACCCATTCGCGTAACCAGAGTTCACTGAATTTCATTGGATATCCCGCCTTTATTTGAACTGTTTGAGGAAACGTAAATCATTTTCGAAGAATGCACGCAGATCGGTCACGCCATAGCGCAGCATGGTCAGACGCTCCATGCCCATACCGAAGGCGAAGCCGGAATAAACTTCCGGATCGATGCCCACGTTACGCAGTACGTTCGGGTGCACCATGCCGCAACCCAGAACTTCCAGCCACTTGCCGTTTTTACCCATCACGTCCACTTCTGCGGACGGTTCGGTGAACGGGAAGTAAGACGGGCGGAAGCGGATCTGCAGATCCTCTTCGAAGAAGTTATTCAGGAAGTCGTGCAGTGTTCCCTTCAGATTGGTGAAGTTGATGTTGGTATCAACGATCAGGCCTTCCATCTGGTGGAACATCGGGGTGTGGGTCTGGTCGTAGTCGTTACGATAGACGCGGCCAGGGGCGATAATACGAATTGGCGGCTGCTTGTCTTTCATGGTGCGGATCTGCACGCCAGAAGTCTGGGTACGCAGCAGACGGGTCGCGTCAAACCAGAAAGTATCGTGGTCAGCACGCGCCGGGTGGTGGCCTGGAATATTCAGCGCATCGAAGTTGTGATAGTCATCTTCAATTTCAGGACCGGTCGCTACGGTAAAGCCCAGTTCGCCGAAGAAGCTTTCGATACGGTCAATGGTGCGGGTTACCGGGTGCAGGCCGCCATTTTCGATACGGCGGCCAGGCAGAGAAACATCAATCGTTTCTGCCGCAAGGCGTTCGTTCAGCGCGGCGCTTTCCAGGGCGGCTTTACGAGTGTTCAGCGCTTCCTGAACCTGCTCTTTAGCTTCGTTAATCACCGCGCCCGCTGCCGGGCGTTCTTCCGCTGGCAATTCACGCAGGGTGGTCATCTGAAGGGTCAGGTGCCCCTTCTTCCCTAAATATTCGACGCGTACGTTATCTAACGCGGCAACATCCTGGGCATCGTTTATGGCTGCTTTGGCACTGGCAACCAGCTCTGCGAGATGTGGCATGGTATTCCTCTTATGCCGGCAAACTGCCGGGGTAGTTGGTCTGATTCGAAAACGAAACGCAAAAAAAAAGCCTCCGGACAGGAGGCTTTCGGCGCTGTTTTTCGTTTCTTTTCTTACGCGCAAAGCCCCCTGAGTCAGGCGCTAAAGTAAAAAAAGAAGCGGAAAATAGCAGCATTCATGCTTGCAGTTACCTTATTTGACATAATTTCGCTTTGGCTATTGAACGAGCTACGGCGTTGAAAGTCAATAATTTGATTGTGTTATGCCCTAATAATTCGATTTGTAGTAAGGCTGCAGGCTCGATTATCCCCGAGGCTTACTTAAGTAAGTGACTGGGGCCAGCGAGTGCAGTTAACGCAGCTACAGATTGAAGTATGACGGGGATAAATTAAAAGAGGGAGCAAGCTCCCTCTTAAAACTGGCTTATGCCAGAGCTGCTTTCGCTTTCTCAACCAGGGCAGTGAATGCCACTTTGTCGAATACGGCGATGTCAGCCAGGATCTTACGGTCGATTTCAACAGAGGCTTTTTTCAGGCCGTTGATGAATTTGCTGTAAGAGATACCGTTCTGACGAGCTGCAGCGTTGATACGTGCAATCCACAGCTGGCGGAACTGACGTTTACGTTGACGACGGTCGCGGTAAGCGTACTGACCAGCTTTGATAACAGCCTGGAAGGCAACGCGGTATACGCGAGAACGCGCACCGTAGTAACCTTTAGCTTGTTTGAGGATTTTTTTGTGACGAGCACGTGCAATTACACCACGTTTTACGCGAGCCATTTAGCTCTCCTGTTTCTATTCTGAATTAATTAAAAAAAGTTTACTTATGCGTACGGCAGGCAAGCGACAACCAGGCCCAGATCCCCTTTGGAGACCATGCCTTTCGGACGCAGATGACGTTTACGTTTGGTAGACTTTTTAGTCAGAATGTGACGCAGGTTAGCGTGCTTACGCTTAAAACCGCCAGAAGCAGTCTTTTTGAAGCGCTTAGCGGCGCCGCGTACTGTTTTAATCTTTGGCATTTCAATTTCCACTTCGCATTGTTAATAAAACGAACCAGTAGGCGAACAAAATCCGCGAGGCCGAAGCCCCACGGTCTGTTACTTGATGGCCTTACTGTTTCTTCTTCGGAGCAAGCACCATGATCATCTGGCGGCCTTCGATCTTCGTTGGGAAGGATTCGACTACTGCCAGTTCACTCAGATCGTCACGGACGCGGTTAAGCACTTCCATACCAATCTGTTGGTGTGCCATTTCACGCCCACGGAAACGCAAGGTGATTTTGGCTTTGTCTCCGTCTTCCAGAAAGCGAACCAGGCTGCGGAGTTTTACCTGATAGTCGCCATCATCGGTACCAGGTCGGAATTTAATTTCCTTAACCTGAATAACTTTTTGCTTCTTCTTCTGTTCCTTAGAAGATTTGCTTTTCTCGTAGAGGAACTTGCCGTAGTCCATGATGCGGCAAACAGGCGGCTCGGCGTTTGGACTGATTTCGACTAAATCAACCCCAGCCTCTTCGGCTTTTTCTAAAGCTTCATTCAGACTGACAATACCAATCTGCTCGCCATCAATACCGGTCAGACGAACCTCAGTGGCACGAATCTCTCTGTTAATGCGATTAGGACGCGCCGGTTGAACTCTTTTTCCGCCTTTAATACTTTATTCCTCCAGTTGATGAAGATTGCGGCTGCGAATTTCTTGCTGCAGCTTTTCAATCAATTCGTTGACGTCCATGCTCCCCAGATCTTTGCCGCGGCGGGTACGAACGGCAACTTTGCCTGCTTCGACCTCTTTATCGCCACAAACCAGCATATAAGGGACACGACGTAACGTGTGTTCACGGATTTTAAAGCCTATCTTCTCATTTCTCAAGTCCGCTTTTACGCGAATGCCCGCATTTTGGAGTTTACGAGTCAATTCGTTAACGTATTCCGCCTGGCCGTCAGTGATATTCATCACCACCGCCTGTACCGGAGCAAGCCAGGTTGGGAAGAACCCAGCAAACTCTTCGGTCAGAATACCGATGAAGCGTTCCATTGAACCTAAAATGGCGCGGTGAATCATTACCGGCACCAAACGCTCGTTATTTTCGCCAATGTAAGAGGCGTTCAAGCGGGTTGGCAGGGAGAAGTCAAGCTGAACGGTACCGCACTGCCATGCGCGATCCAGGCAGTCATACAGCGTGAACTCAATTTTCGGGCCGTAGAATGCACCCTCACCCGGCTGATAGTCAAACGGGATATTGTTTTCCTGCAGCGCAACGGCCAGATCCGCTTCCGCGCGATCCCACATTTCGTCGCTACCGATACGTTTTTCCGGACGGGTAGACAGCTTCACCACGATTTTCTCGAAACCGAAGGTGCTGTACATGTCGTATACCATGCGGATACAGCTGTTTACTTCATCACGAACCTGCTCTTCAGTACAGAAGATATGGGCGTCGTCCTGAGTAAAGCCACGCACACGCATCAGGCCATGCAGCGCGCCCGAAGGCTCATTGCGATGGCAGCTACCAAATTCCGCCATACGCAGCGGCAGGTCACGGTAAGACTTCAGACCCTGGTTGAAGATCTGTACGTGGCCCGGGCAGTTCATCGGTTTGATGCAGTATTCACGGTTCTCAGAAGAGGTGGTGAACATCGCGTCTTTATAGTTGTCCCAGTGGCCCGTTTTTTCCCACAGGACGCGGTCCATCATGAACGGACCTTTCACTTCCTGGTACTGGTACTCTTTCAGCTTAGAGCGCACAAACACTTCCAGCTCGCGGAAAATAGTCCAGCCGTCGTTGTGCCAGAACACCATACCCGGCGCTTCTTCCTGCATATGGTACAGGTCAAGCTGCTTGCCGATTTTGCGGTGATCGCGCTTGGAAGCTTCTTCCAGACGCTGCAGATAAGCATTCAGCTGCTTTTTGTCAGCCCAGGCGGTGCCGTAAATACGCTGCAACATCTTATTGTTGCTGTCGCCACGCCAGTATGCACCAGAGGTTTTCTGCAGCTTGAAGTGATGGCAGAAACGCATGTTTGGCACATGAGGCCCGCGGCACATATCCACGTATTCTTCGTGATGATACAAACCTGGTTTGTCATCATGGCTGATGTTTTCATCAAGAATGGCGACTTTATAGTTCTCACCGCGATTGACGAAAGTCTCGCGGGCTTCCTGCCAGCTCACCTTCTTCTTGATAACGTCGTAATCTTTCTCGGCCAGCTCGTGCATACGCTTCTCGAGCAGCTCAAGATCTTCCTGCGTCAGGGTGTGGTCCAGATCAACGTCGTAATAGAAACCGTTGTCGATAACCGGGCCAATCGCCATTTTGGTGTGCGGCCACAGCTGCTTGATGGCATGACCCAGCAGGTGAGCACAGGAGTGGCGAAGAATTTCCAGACCCGCTTCGTCTTTCGCGGTGATAATGGCAAGCTTCGCGTCGTTTTCGATAATATCGGAAGCATCAACCAGTTCACCGTCTACGCGGCCAGCGATACACGCTTTGGCAAGGCCTGGACCGATATCCAGCGCAACGTCCATTGGGCTAACGGGTTTGTCGTAATGGCGTTGGCTACCATCAGGAAGAGTAATAACAGGCATGTTAAGTCCTTATCTGCAGTGGTGACCCACACGAAAGATCACATACAGTAGAGAAATTGGATTTAGAACAGTTCGTTGCGTAACCATTTGACCAACAATCGCCGAATTGGTACGCAGTCTGGTATACAAATGAAAAATGGCATCGCTGCCATTTCACCTGAAGCTTTAATGGTAACACTAACGGAAAGGGGAATACATCCTTTGTTGCCCGGAACTGCCCTGATAAATAAGGCCTCCCCCCACCTTCTTCAGGGAGAATCAGGCCGCTTTTTCCTTCTCTTCCACCAGCACCAGCGGGCATTTTTTTACCTTACAAGCCTGGGAGTAAGCCAGTTCGCACACCGCGCAAAGGTCTCTTAGTTCCGACTCATATTCGTATTCCATGAAATAGCGAAAGGTCCCACCGCCGGACTCAGTGCGCCAGAATCGCTGCGGCTCCAGAATTTCGTCAAGCTGCCTGAAGGTCAGGGCTGAAGGGTTATGAAACCCCACTCGTACACGATAGATAGTCATGCACGATTATTCTCAGGACACGCCGAGTTTTGCCAGGCGGTTTTGGTTCTCAAAAAGATAGGAAAAAACGAAGAGTGGGCACACGAGGTGAAAAAAAGCCGGAGATCATCCGGCTTCTTAGTCTTACATCTTATACCCGAGCGTAATTTGCGTACGTCTGTCGGTATGGTTTGGTGCAGTTGACGGCGGATCGGAGTTCCAGGTCACGTTATAGCCTACTTTCAGGCCAAAATGCTCACTGATAGCCACATCCAGCGCCGTTTCGGAGTTCACCGTGGTGTCATCACTGCCCAGCACGGACACGCCCTGAATAAACTTAGCGTTGTCGGTTAGCTGCCAGTTATAAGTCGCAGACGCATAGCCCAGCGCCTGAGTCTCATTTTTACCATCGGTAAATTCGTCATAACGTACACCTGGACCAAATTCCACACGCAGGCTGTGAACCGGACCATTCAGCAACTGACGACCATAACCCGCGGTGAAAATATCGCGCGCATGATAGCCGTTGTACCGGTCAGTCAACCAGCTTGCCTGACCGAAGAGATAGTCATAGTCAGTCATGTTGTAACGACCACGCCCACCTGCTGAGTATTTCTCAGAAGAGCGCACGTCGTTGGAAGAGGTGTTACTGGCGGTACCCCAAATTGACCAGGCGGTAGCCGTGTTGTACCAGGTCATATTGGTGTTAGCAGTCAAGTTGGAACTTTTGGTATTGCCTGCCTGCGCAAGATAGCCTGCATTCAGATTACCTTCGAAGGGTTTCTTCGCGGTAGTCGGGTCATCCATGACAGTAAATACTGAGTCATCTGCCACTGCGAAGTGGCTAAAGAACGCTCCACCGGTGAGTAAAAGCGCAACCGGCACTGTCTTTAAAAGCTTCATTTATTAATCCGTACAACACAAAAAAGAAACCATTAAGGTTCCGGAATCTTTCCTCGGGATCAAATCTAAGCCGACGCGGAAAGGTTACAAATTATAAAAATTCCGCAATAACATAGCAATGGATTCTTGTTTCATTTTTTGTATAAGAGCACTCTTAAAACATCTTTATTTTCATAAGGATACGAAGATCATGGTTTTTGCATAATCATTCGATAAATCATGATTTTAATTAACTTTTCACTTCCCGCTTCGGTGCTAGGCTTTAGGACAATGGCTAAAAAAGGAGGAGACATGACCGCTATTTTTACACTCACCCTCGCCCCTTCCCTCGACAGCGCCACCGTCACGGCGCAAATCTATCCTGAAGGGAAGCTTCGCTGCACCTCGCCCATATTTGAGCCCGGCGGCGGCGGCATAAACGTTGCCCGTGCCATTGTGCATTTGGGTGGACATGCCACGGCGATATTCCCCGTTGGCGGCGCTACTGGCCAGCATCTTCGTGACCTGCTGCTCGAAGAGCGTGTCACCGTGGACACCGTTGAGGCGAAAGACTGGACCCGCCAAAATCTGCATGTCCATACCGAGTCTACCGGCGAGCAGTATCGATTTGTTATGCCCGGAGCCGCCCTGACGGATAATGAATTCCTGCAACTGGAACAAAAAGCCCTCGCCCTCCATCGCGGCGATATTCTGGCGATCAGCGGTAGCCTGCCCCCGGGCGTTGATCTCAATAAACTTTGTCGACTAGTCAAAACGGCACAGGAGAAAGGCATCCGCTGCATTGTGGACAGCTCGGGAGAAGCGCTGAAAGCCACCCTGGCACTGGGCAACCTCGAACTGGTGAAGCCGAACCAAAAAGAGCTAAGTGCATTAGTCCAGCGCGAGCTTACGCAGCCGGACGACGTGCGCGCCGCCGCACAGCACCTTGTTGACAGCGGTCAGGCAAAACGCGTTGTGGTTTCTCTGGGGCCTCAGGGAGCCCTGGCGGTTGATGCACGCGAATGCGTGCACGTCGTGCCGCCGCCGGTCAAAAGTCAGAGTACCGTCGGTGCCGGAGACAGCATGGTTGGCGCTATGACGCTCAAACTGGCGGAAAACGCGCCGCTGCTGGATATCGTTCGCTATGGGGTAGCGGCCGGGAGTGCCGCGACGCTGAACAAAGGCACTCGCCTCTGCTCGCTGGAAAATACGCAGAAAATCTACGCCTGGCTACGAGGCTAACGTTTCGTTGCAGAATAAACAGACTGCCGAGGGGCGAGAATATCGCCATTCCGGCAGCATGAACTATGCTAAAACCTTCAGGATAACAACGGGGTGACTATGAGTGATGTTGAACGCTATGTGATAACGGTGCAATTTGAGGAGCAAAGCCTGACCGACATCAACGAGCTGAACAATCAGCTCACCCGCGGCGGTTTTTCTCTTACACTCACCGACGATCAAGGCAAAATTCACGAACTTGGCCCGGGCAGCTTCGGGCTAATCAGTACGCTCGATGAACAAGAAGTTGAAGCGCTGGCCAGAGGGCTGGGGGCCGTGGCGCTGGGAGCAGAGCCTGCCGTCATCGTGACCCGCTGGGAAGTTTGGCAGAAACAAAAGTAAGTAGTGGCCGGGGTTGTGCGTCAGCGCGTGTTTTTGTCCGGCAAACGGCGATAAGCTATTGATTGCAGTGTCTACCAGCAAACCTGGGGAGAAAAGTCATGTGGCAAGCCATCCGTCATTTGTTAAGCGAGCAGTTGGGCGAGGCAGATATTGAACAGCGCACCGAGCTACCCGGCGGCGAAATTCACGCGGCATGGCATATTCGTTATGCGGGCCACGAGATCTTCGTCAAGTGTGACGAGCGCGAAATGTTGCCCATCTTCACGGCAGAAGCCGACCAGCTAGAACTGCTGTCGCGCAGTAAAACTGTCAGAGTGCCGAAAGTCTGGGCGCTCGGCAGCGACAGGGATTACAGCTTCCTGCTACTGGAATATCTGCCCTCTAAACCTCTCGATGCCCATAACGCGTTTCTCCTCGGCCAGCAGTTGGCCAGGCTTCATCAATGGAGCGACCAGCCGCAGTTCGGTCTCGACTTCGACAACGATCTCTCCACCACGCCACAGCCCAACGCCTGGCAGCGGCGCTGGTCAACCTTCTTTGCGGAGCAGCGCATTGGCTGGCAGCTGGAAATGGCGGCGGAAAAAGGCATCGATTATGGCGATATTGATTTGATCGTTGATTTTATCCAGCAGGCGCTGGCCTCTCATCAACCTCAGCCTTCGCTACTGCACGGCGATCTCTGGTCAGGCAACTGCGCCCTCGGGCCTGACGGGCCCTTTATTTACGACCCCGCCTGCTACTGGGGGGATCGGGAATGCGATCTGGCCATGCTGCCGCTGCACAGCGACCAGCCGCCGCAAATTTACGACGGGTATCAGTCCGTTTCACCGTTGCCAGCGGGCTTCCTCGACCGCCAGCCCATTTATCAGCTTTATACGCTGCTTAACCGGGCGATTTTGTTCGGCGGGCAACACCTGGTTACGGCACAAAAAGCGCTGGAAAAAGTGTTAGCGGCGTAGGCATAAAAGCGGGCCGCTCCTGAACGGAGTGGCTCGCTGTATTATAAAAAGCCGAGCAGCTTGAAGAAGAAATAACCCACCACGATGACAATCACCGGCAGGACATAAAGCGGGAAAATCTGTAGTAAGATCGTGTGATGCGGAACAATCACTTTCGCATCGAGCTGCGCTTTGCTGAGCCCTTCTGCCCCTTTAGCCTGCTCAAGAATCAGCTGATCCTGCACGCCCTCACGCAGGAATTTTGCCTGGCGGCTCATGCGGGCCCCGGAGTCCTGCAGCGCCAGACCGATAAAAATCAGCGCAAATATCAGCCAAAAGAAGACGTTCACCTGGCCGTTAAAATCCGGTAGCGGCGAGTTGTACCAGAAGAGATTCAGGAACGGCGTATTGAAACGCATCATCTCAATCATCACATGGGCGAAATCCATCATCACGGCGTCAATGCCCGGCTGTTTTTCGCTGTGCTGATACATAAATTTCAGGACTGAAATCACCGTCGACAACAGCGCCGGGATAAAGACAACCCAGCCTGCCACGCGCTTTAAAATCGCAATGCGTCCAGCTTGTTGATACGTCATGTACTCCCCTTTATTAGGACGTAACGTTATACGCTCAAAGTCTACCTTGTGTGGCACTATTTCGCCTGAGCTTTGCGGGCTAAATTCGCAAAAGCGGTAGCTTCGGGCTTCGTTTCCGGCTAAAGATACACAAACATTTTATTTTGACGAACAGAAAGGAGTCATTTTATGGCCGAAACGCGCCAAATCCTCGCGGCAATTTTTGATATGGATGGACTGCTGATAGATTCTGAACCACTTTGGGATCGTGCGGAGCTGGACGTGCTGGAGAGCATCGGCGTCGATATTACGCGTCGTCACGAACTGCCTGACACCCTGGGATTGCGCATCGATCTGGTGGTCGAACTTTGGTATTCGCGTCAGCCCTGGACTGGGCCTTCGCGCGAGGAAGTAACCGCGCGCGTTATCGAACGCGCCATTTCGTTGGTTGAAGAGCAACGCCCGCTCTTGCCTGGCGTTGTTGAGGCGGTGAAGCTGTGCAAAACGCTGGGCCTGAAGGTTGGCCTCGCCTCCGCATCTCCGCTGCACATGCTGGAAAAAGTGCTTGAAATGTTCGACCTGCGCCAGCACTTCGACGCTATAGCCTCCGCCGAACATCTGCCTTACAGCAAACCGCACCCACAGGTGTATCTGGATGCCGCCGCGAAACTGGGGATCGATCCGCTGTCCTGCGTGACGCTCGAAGACTCCGTCAACGGTATGATTGCCACCAAAGCGGCGCGGATGCGTTCCATTGTGGTGCCTGCCGATGAGAACTTTGCGGACCCACGCTGGTGCCTGGCGGACGTCAAACTCCCTTCGCTGGTTCAGCTGACCGAAGCAAGCCTGAAAGGCTAAACCTGTCGGGCGACTGATGTCGCCCATTTTTCTGACAAAATGTTACACCGTCACCTCTTCCGAATACTGTACAAAAACCCTATACTGGATGAATCGACAGTTTCTTCATTCAGGTTGTATCATGACGGCGGAAGGCCACCTGCTCTTTTCTATTGCCTGTGCAGTTTTTGCCAAGAACGCCGAACTGACGCCCGTCCTCGCCCAGGGTGACTGGTGGCATATTGTGCCGTCCGCGATCCTGACCTGCCTGTTACCCGATATTGACCACCCGAAGTCCTTTCTGGGCCAGCGGCTAAGCTGGATCTCAAAACCGGTAGCGCGAATGTGCGGCCATCGGGGATTTACCCACAGCCTGTTTGCGGTTTTCGCCGGGCTGGCGCTGTTTTATCTCAAAGTGCCGGAAAGCTGGGTCATTCCTGCCGATGCGCTGCAGGGCATGGTACTGGGTTATCTGAGCCATATTCTTGCCGACATGCTGACCCCGGCCGGGGTGCCGCTATTGTGGCCATGCCGCTGGCGCTTCCGCTTCCCGATTGTCCGGCCGCAAAAAGGTAACCAGCTCGAGCGGGCCCTGTGCATGGCCCTGTTTGGCTTTGCGGTCTGGATGCCCCAAAGCCTGCCCGAAAACGGTGCAGTACGCTGGTCTTCGCAGATGATAAATTCGCTGCAAACCACCTTTAATAGCTTTATAACCCACCAGTCTGAGCGTTAAACAGTCAAAATCATTCATTTGGTAATAATCAATTCCTTTTGAATATAAGCCAACGTCCTGCCATCTGTTACGCTTTGCAACATAACGGCCGCCCTTGCGCGGCCGCGTGACAATAAATCAGGAGATATGGGGATGAATTTTCCACTGGTAGCGAACATCGTGGTGTTCGTTGTACTGCTATTGCTGCTGGCGCAAACTCGCCATAAACAATGGAGCCTCGCCAAAAAAGTACTGGCGGGTCTGGTGCTGGGCGTGATCTTTGGCCTGGCGCTGCACACCATTTATGGTTCCGACAGCGCGGTGCTGAAAGATTCCATTCAGTGGTTTAATGTGGTCGGTAACGGCTATGTGCAGCTGCTGCAGATGATTGTTATGCCGCTGGTCTTCGCCTCAATCTTGAGCGCCGTGGCCAAACTGCATAACGCCTCCTCGCTGGGGAAAATCAGCGTTCTGTCTATCGGTACGCTGCTGTTTACCACGCTGATTGCCGCGCTGGTCGGGGTGCTGGTTACCAACCTGTTTGGCCTGACCGCTGAAGGCCTGGTTCAGGGCAATGCAGAAAACGCCCGTCTGGCGGCGATTCAGTCCAACTACATTGGTAAAGTTGCAGACCTGACCGTCCCACAGCTGATCCTCTCCTTCGTGCCGAAAAACCCGTTTGCCGATCTGACCGGGGCCAACCCGACGTCTATCATCAGCGTGGTGATTTTTGCCGCCTTCCTCGGCGTCGCGGCGCTGAAGTTGCTGAAAGATGATGCGCCGAAAGGCGAGCGCGTGCTGGTCGCTATCGACACCCTGCAAAGCTGGGTAATGAAGCTGGTTCGCCTGGTGATGCAGCTGACGCCATACGGCGTGCTGGCGCTGATGACCAAAGTGGTGGCGGGTTCAAACCTGCAGGACATCATCAAGCTGGGCAGCTTCGTGGTGGCGTCTTACCTTGGTCTGGCAATTATGTTTGGCGTTCACGCCGTTCTGCTGGCATTCAACGGCGTTAGCCCGGTGAAATACTTCCGCAAAGTTTGGCCGGTGCTGACCTTCGCCTTTACCAGCCGCTCCAGCGCAGCGAGTATTCCGCTCAACGTTGAAGCGCAAACCCGCCGTCTTGGTGTACCAGAATCGATTGCGAGCTTCTCTGCCTCTTTCGGTGCCACCATCGGCCAGAACGGCTGTGCGGGCCTCTACCCGGCTATGCTTGCCGTCATGGTGGCGCCGACCGTAGGGATTAACCCGCTGGACCCGGTCTGGATTGCAACCCTGGTAGGGATTGTGACCGTGAGTTCCGCAGGCGTTGCCGGCGTGGGCGGCGGTGCAACCTTTGCTGCGCTAATTGTTCTGCCAGCCATGGGGCTACCGGTAACGCTGGTCGCACTGCTGATTTCCGTTGAGCCGCTGATTGATATGGGCCGTACCGCACTGAACGTCAGCGGGTCGATGACCGCCGGGACCATCACCAGCCAGTTGATGAAGCAGACCGACAAAGAGATCCTGAACAGCGATGATGAAGTGGAATTAGCCCACCGTTAATCTGAACTGAGATGCAAAAAGGCCGCTATTTCTAGCGGCCTTAATTTGCGTCAAACAACCGAAAAATGGGATTTTCGATTGTTTGGGGCATACCAGAAAACATCATTCATTGCTTTTATTAGATTGAAGTTTAATCTCTCAAGAACAATCAATTCCGTCTGGATCTGGAGGCCGCTATCACTAGCGGCCTTTTTTATACTTCGTTTTCCTGCCGGACCTGTTTTGCCCAGCGCTGTGCCGACTCCGGCAGGGTAAACGGCGGTGACTGGCGGAAGGCATCGCCCAGTAAGACAAACGCTACATACTGCCCGCGCAGCAGATAGACATCTTTAAAACCGTCCACTCGCCATGCATGAGCCGGTGGCGCTGGCTCCACGCGAGGCGTGTAGGTAATGATTGGGCGTGTATTTGGTTGGCGCAGTGGTTTCATAGGCAACGGGATTTGAACTGAATTAGTAAACAACCTCACCATGATAGCGGATCTCCCCCATCTTCGTCGCCCCCCTCTTCTCTGCCTCCGCCCGTAAGGCAAAAAAAGCCCGGCGCAGAGGCTGCAGCCGGGCTCTTTACAACCGGATAGCTTAGGCTTTAGGTGCCTGCGGATCGGTGTCGTATTCAGCACAGGTCTGGTAACCGGAGTTCATCACCCGACCGGCGTCATCCAGCGCAACAAAGTAAGTTTCAGCTTTACCGTTCCTCTGGCCCAGAATATAAGTCTGGCAGGTTCCTTTGGCGTGAATCATGGTCACTTCAGAAGACGGTTTACCGGCAATCTGCTGTACCTGGGCACGGGTCATGCCTTTTTTCACATCTTTCACCACTGGCTCAGTCACCAGATCTTTGGTACGATCGTAAGCGGTACACCCTGCCAGCATAGCCATTACCGCTGCCGCGCCTAAAAATCCTGCAAATTTATTATTCATAATTATCCTCATCAATGAATGTATTGATCCTGCGTGTTAGATAAGCCTGGAATATAAAAGAACATTTTTCAACTCGTTAGCCTTAACGAGTGAAAATTCGGACAATGAGAGTATGCATAAGATTCCCGTCTGGTTTGCAGGAAAACTCGCCGCCTGCAAGGCGGGCAAGTCTTTGAGCCTTGTCGTTTTCAGCGCAACAGGGTAAGTTTTATGGCAATAAAATTTTGCGGCCTGCAGGTTGCAGGCAAAGCTTATTGGAGGGGTTAAATGGCTCTGCAACAAGAGATTATTCAGGCACTGGGCGTCAAGCCACAGATCGACGCCACAGAAGAGATCCGCGTCAGCGTTGATTTTCTGAAAACGTACCTTAAAACCTACCCGTTTATTAAATCTCTGGTGCTGGGGATAAGCGGCGGCCAGGACTCAACCCTGACGGGCAAACTTTGCCAGTTAGCCATCAGCGAACTGCGAAAAGAGAGCGGTGACGAAAGTTATCAGTTTATCGCCGTGCGCCTGCCGTTTGGCGTACAGGCCGACGAGCAGGACTGCCAGGACGCCATTGAATTTATTCAGCCCGACCGCGTGTTAACGGTGAACATCAAGGGTGCCGTGCTTGCCAGCGAGCAGGCGCTGCGCGAAGCGGGTATCGAACTGAGCGATTTTGTTCGCGGCAATGAAAAAGCGCGCGAGCGCATGAAAGCGCAGTACAGCATCGCCGGCATGACCAAAGGCGTGGTGGTAGGAACTGACCATGGCGCGGAAGCCGTCACCGGCTTCTTCACCAAGTATGGCGACGGTGGCACCGACATTAACCCTATTTTCCGCCTCAACAAACGCCAGGGCAAACTGCTGCTGAAAACGCTGGGCTGCCCGGAACACTTGTACCTCAAGGCCCCGACAGCCGATCTCGAAGACGATCGCCCTTCTCTCCCGGATGAAGCGGCCCTGGGCGTAACCTACGTGCAAATCGACGATTATCTGGAAGGCAAAACCGTTCCGGCCGAAACGGCAAAAATCATTGAGGGCTGGTATCTGAAAACGGAACACAAGCGCCGTCCGCCGATTACCGTGTTTGATGATTTCTGGAAAAAATAGTCTGGCATAGTTTTGCGTGAGCAATTCTTCAGGGCGGCACAGTGCCGCCCTTTCTACAGGATAGACATGGACACCTCCTCCCAGCGCGCCACGCTTATCGGCCTTATCGCAATTCTGCTCTGGAGCACCTCCGTTGGCCTGTTGCGCAGCATCAGCGAGCACTTTGGTGCTGTCGGCGGCGCGGCCCTGCTCTACACCGTCAGCGCGCTGTGCCTTTGCATCGTCCGGGGCTTGCCCAAAATACGCGAGCTCCCACCTCGTTATCTCTGGGTCGGCGGGCTGCTCTTTGTTGGCTATGAAATAAGCCTGGCGCTTTCGATCGGCTTTGCCCACACCCGCGCCCAGTCTCTGGAACTGGGGATGATTAATTATCTCTGGCCCTGCCTGACCGTCTTTTTCGCCCTGTTTATTAACGGCCAACGCAGCAACCTGTGGCTGTGGCCTGGACTCGCGCTCTCCCTTGCGGGGATTGTGCAGGTGATGAAAGGCGACGGCGACTGGTCTCCTCTTATGATGTGGCACAACATTCTCGATAACCCACTGGCCTACGGCCTGGCTTTTGCCGCCGCCGTTATCTGGGCGCTGTACTGCAACCTGACGCGACGCTGGAGCGAAGGTAAAAGCGGCGTCAGCCTGTTCTTCTGCGCCACCGCGCTGGTGCTGTGGATCAAGTTCGCCTTTGTTGAACACCCGGCAATACACTTCACGCTATCCGGTACGGCGCAGCTGTTATTTATGGGGATTTCCACCGCCGTCGCCTACTCAGCCTGGAATGTTGGCATTCAGCGCGGAAACATGACGCTGCTCGCCACGGCTTCCTACTTCACGCCGGTGTTATCCGCCCTGCTCGCCACGCTGTGGCTGGGTTTGCATCCCGGGTTTGCATTTTGGCAAGGCGTATTAATGGTGGTAGGCGGTTCTCTGCTCTGCTGGCTGGCCACCCGTCGCTATGGTTAACGGCGATTCACTCTTCACGGTTCGGGCTGCTATACTGGGAAAATAAACAGTAATCAGGAGTTCGATGTGGTCAGGCGGGCAAATACGTCGCGGCTGGAGTTTGAAGCCGCGGCGGTCTATGAATATCCGGAACATCTCAGGCCGTGGCTGGACTGTCTGCCCAAAGGGCCCGGCATCTATGTCTTTCACGGGGATAGCGACGTCATGCCGCTGTATATCGGCAAAAGCGTGAATATACGCACGCGCGTGATGTCCCATTTTCGTACGCCTGATGAAGCAGCCCTTTTAAGGCAGTCTCGCCGGATTACCTTCATCCGCACCGCCGGCGAACTCGGGGCGCTGCTGCTGGAAGCGCAAATGATCAAAGAGCAGCAGCCGCTGTTCAACAAGCGCCTGCGCCGTAACCGTCAGCTTTGTTCCCTGTCTCTTCAGGGGGAAACACCGCAGGTGGTGTACGCCAAAGATGTCGATTTTTCCCGCCAGCCGGGTCTGTACGGGCTGTATGCGAACCGTCGGGCCGCGCTGCAAACGCTACAGGGGCTGGCCGATGAGCATCGGCTCTGTTACGGCCTGCTGGGCCTGGAATCCCTGAGTAAAGGCCGGGCCTGTTTTCGCTCGGCGCTTAAACGCTGCGCCGGCGCATGCTGCGGCAAAGAGACTCAGGCCGAGCATCACGCCCGCCTGGTTCAGGCTCTCGAACAGGTGCGCCTGATTTGCTGGCCATGGAAAAACTCCGTTGCCATTGTGGAACGCAGCCCGGAGATGACCGAGTATCACCTGATAGATCACTGGTTTTATCTTGGCTCCGTACAGCGGCTGGCTGACGCCACAAACCGCCGACAGCCGCCGGAAGGCTTTGACAACGATGGCTACAAGATTCTCTGCAAGCTGATGCTGAGCGGGGAATATGAAGTGATAGAGCTGAAATAAAGACATTCCGGGGCACTTGTTTTAATTCATGATTGACGTTTGTCGATTAGCTGCAATAATGCCCCCCCTATCTTTGTGGGCTAATAATACGTGCTATGTCAGCAATGAAGGAAAGTAACTTGCCTGTTTTTCTGGTTCTTTGTTGCCATATCAATTGAGCAACATTTTGAAATATAATAAAAATAAAGTTAATTAAGGATAATGATGAACAAAGTTTTTATTTCAGTACCGGTTTTATTTTCTTTGCTGCTTGTAGGCTGTGCAACAAAACAGTATCCACAATCTCCATCAGTGACGACAGAAGAAGCCACGGCTCTCGATTGTAAGGCCCTGGACGTAGAGATAGCCAAACTCCATAGCGTTCAGTCAGAGATTGAATCTACCGGGCAATTTGACGGCAGAACAGTTCTTGGTTTTCTGGGTGACTTCGGTATCGGAAACGGGATGGCAAAGGACGAAGCTCGGCAAAAAGCCCAGTCGAGGCTCAATCAGCTTCAATCCCTTAAGCTAGCTAAATGCTTCGGGAACAATGGAAAGTAAAAACTAAAGGCCGCTGAAGCGGCCTTTATTACCTGAAGAAGCAGAAATCCTCTCTCCGCCCTAAACCAGCCAATGCCAAAATGTCTCTTACAAAGATGACGAAGGCAGAAGCCGGGTGATAGCCTCCGGCCAGCCGTCGCTGCAGCCCCAGAGGCGCATTTGCTCGATATCCGGTGCCAGCAGGCGGTCTTTTTCCAGGAACGCGACGCGCTCGCGAATATCCCCGAAGACCTTTTCAAGCAGCGGTGAACTGCTTAACGGCCTGTGAAATTCGATGCCCTGAGCCGCCGCCATGGCCTCAATTCCAACCACTGCCGCAGTGTTAAAGCACATTGCACCCAGACGTCGTGCCGCATAGGTTGCCATGGAAACGTGATCTTCCTGATTGGCAGAGGTGGGCAAACTGTCGACGCTGCCCGGGTGGGAGAGCGATTTGTTCTCGGAGGCCAGCGCTGCAGCGGTGACCTGCGCGATCATAAAGCCGGAGTTAATCCCGCCCTCTTTCACGAGGAACGGCGGCAGACCAGACAGCCCGGTATCCAGCAGCAGCGCCAGGCGGCGCTCCGAAATCGCACCAATTTCCGCCACCGCCAGCGCGATGATATCGGCGGCGAAGGCAACCGGCTCCGCGTGGAAGTTACCGCCGGAAATCACCTCCCCGGTGTCGCTGAACACCAGCGGGTTATCTGAGGCAGCGTTGGCCTCAATCTGCAGCACTCGCGCGGCATGGCGAAGGTTATCCAGACACGCCCCCATAACCTGCGGCACGCAGCGAATGGAATAAGGGTCCTGAACCCGGCCACAGTGGGCGTGGGAATCAACGATTTTACTGTCGGCGAGAAGCGCAGTAACCGCCGCAGCCACATCAATCTGTCCGGCCTGACCACGAGCCTGGTGGATACGCGCGTCAAACGGCTTCACGGACCCTTTGATAGCCTCCAGCGACAGCGCGCCCGCCACCAGCCCGGCCGCAAATACCTTCTCGCCCTCAAACAGCCCGCGCAGCGCAAGCGCCGTCGAAACCTGCGTGCCGTTCAGCAGCGCCAGACCCTCTTTTGGGCCCAGCACTAGCGGCTTAACGCCTGCCAGTTTCAAGCCCTCAACGGCCGGGATCTGTTCGCCGTTAACTCTGACATTCCCTTCGCCCAGTAACATCAGCGACAGGTGCGCCAGCGGCGCCAGATCGCCGGATGCCCCCACCGAGCCTTTCTCCGGGATCACCGGCATGACGCCGGCGTTAAACAGCGCAACAAGGCTGTCGATCACCAGCAGGCGAACGCCCGAATGCCCCCGTGACAGACTGATAATTTTACTGGCCATCACCAGCCGGACTACGTCATCCGGCAGCGCTTCCCCGAGCCCAACGCTATGTGACAGCACCAGGTTACGCTGAAGTTCAGCCAGATGATCGGTGGCGATGGTGGTTTGCGCCAGCTTGCCAAAACCGGTGTTAATGCCGTAGACCACATCGCCGTGGGCAACAATAGCCTCTACCGTCCCAAGTGCGCGCTCAACGGCGGCGACCGCGCCAGGGTCGAGCCTGAGCAGCACATTTCCGTGGTAGATCTCGCGCAGAGTGGCCAGTGAAACGGAACCTGGAGTGAGACTGCATAGCTTCTTTTGCGTTGACATGTCAGCATCCTGTTTGCATCGGGTTTTTGTCTATATTTGTATATACAACTTAACTAATAAACCAAATAATCCGCCAGCGGGTCATAGGACTTTTTTATCGAAGGGTGAGCCGGATCGCGCTTGTGAAATTTATCCAGCACGGGATGCTGCCGGGCGTTTACAGGAAGGGGAAATGGAGAGCAAAACCGCAGTAGCACAGCAGTTTCTGAGGATAATCAGCAGGCAGGAAGAGGATTGCCCGGCAGGCTCCCGGGCATTCAGTCTACAAATAGGTAATTTCGCTGAACAGCAATTGGCCTTCATTTTTTAACAGCCGCAGCGTGTGGCTTCCCTCCTGCCACCAGGCCCCCTGGTCCGGCGACAGCAGTTTATCTTCCAGCTGCCATTCACCACTCAGGACATAAACAACGCCGCCCCGGGTGCCAAAAGTGGTAAAGGTTCTGTCCGCCACCCTCACCTGGGCCCTGCAGCGATCCCGACGCGTCATCACGTTAAAGTCCATCGACATGCCGCGGGTCAGTTCTGCTTTTACCGGCTGCTCACCGGAAAAAGTAAAAGGCTGATAGCGCTTTAACGTATGCCGAAACGCCTTTCCGCCGTCCAGAACGACCTCGCTGCCCTCCAGCAGAGTCATTACCCGGTCAACCTGCGGGAAGACGGGAAACTCGCCGTTGTGGGCCAAAGAGGCGATGCTGGCCCGCCAGTTGAAATCTCGCGTCGCGGGCGGAAAACAGCATATCTCGCGCGTTTCCCCGGCACCGTTGCGCCAGAGGTTCACCGGCACCTTTCGTATATCAAAGAATTCCATCACCACTCCTGAGGACGCACGACATCAGCACGCCCTGGCATTTGCTCTTTAAATTGAGCGGCACCGGCCGGTCATCTTCGCGCCTGGCGGCCTGCTCATCAGTTCTCTGTTTTGTTCGTCAGATCTTTGCCTGACGCCAGTGTTATCGGCAGCCGCTGCCGGTTGCTGTAGCCCTGGTTCTATTTTTGTGACAATGATTTAGCGACTTTTTTATCAGGAAGCAAAGTAAATTTCTCACCCTCAGGCTCGTGCGGTGAATTCTGCGGAGTCAGCTGCAATTTTTTATGTAAGTTGCTGAAATTGAGTGTTTAAAATGGCTTGTCCCACCGACGTGATTATTGTCAGGCGGTATTATTTGAGTCGAGCGAAGGGTAAATGGCGGGGAAAAGGTCAAAAGAGAAAACCGCCGGTCCTGTTCACAGCGTACATCGCTATTGTGAACAAGACCGGCGGTCTTAATTTAGTCGCTCAGGCTTACTGAGCAGCTGGCATTTTACCTTCATGCGCTGGGCGTTCTGTCAGACGCTTCTCAAAATTCGCATTAAACTGTTTTTTCTGATCCGGAGTCAGGATGTTGTAAATCTTGTTCTGGGTTTGCAGATGCGCCAGCATGCGCGCTTTATTCTGCTCCGCCATTTTATCAACCTGCGCCTGTGCTTTGGCCTGGTCGAAGCTGTCGCTGGCAATCACGTCATGCATCGCACGGCGTTCGTCAACGGACGGACGCTGCATCTTGCCGCGCTGTTCTTTCATAATGTCTTTGATTTGCTGTTTCTGCGCATCGGTCAGGTTCAGGTCTTTAAACATCATGTCATGCATCGGGCCGCGCATCATTTTATGGTGCATCATCGGGGCATCCGTTTGCGGCGCCGCAGCCGGGGTTACGTCGGCTGCATGGGCAAGATTAGCGGCACCCAGAGCCAGGGTAGAAGCGACGAACAGTGCAGTTAATTTACGCATATTTTTAACCTTCTCTTTTCATTAAATTGACGACTCGCTAAAACGACGATGTCGTGTTGACGAGAATGAGTTTACGAGTCTTATCGTCAAGGAGACGGTGGCATCCGTAAATCATTGAAAGGGTATAAAACAAGAATGCATCAATTATGAAGAAAATAAGGATTAAGGCAGGAAATAGTGCAACAAAATATAACAACACACTGATTATAAAGACAATACGAAGAGTGTACAGCAATCAACCTGATGAATAAACCCTGTACCCAGGAATTATCCGTAAATAAATGCACAGTCCGAAATGATTAAGCAGCTCAATTATTCAGAGCTGCTTAAAGTTTAAATTTCCTCCAGCATTAACCCCGCTCTCAGCCCCAGAGCCACATCCGGGTTAGGGAATAAAACGTACTCTTTTTCCCCGTTAACGACATACCGCTTCTCGCCGTCTTCAGCCAACAGTGTCCCTCGTGGAAACGCGGTGAAGTTCTGCGTTTGGCCGGACATATACAGCACAAATTTCTCTGACTGCCGGGTGATTTGCTGTGCTACGCGGTAGCGCAGGGGTTCCACCTCGATGACTGGCGGTTCTGCCCCGCTTAACAACGCTGAGATTGCCTCTTTGGTTACCGCAAACTGACCAAGGTCGTTCTGCCCAAACGGCTGGGCTTTTCCCAGCTCCAGCGTGCAGCTCAGCGCCCCGAAATGCTCGCTGCTGAAGTGGCTAAAGGTGCCGCCGGGTTTTTGATGAAACACCAGCGCCTGCAGCCCGGCGCAGCCCAGCCACGTTAAGAAGCTCTCGCTATAAGGCAGCGGCCTCGCCGGGAGCACGCCAAACCGGGGATGATAAGAGCCGCGAATGGCGGTGTGCATATCCAGATGCCAGCGGGTTTGTTCCTCACTTCGCGACCAAAATTGCTCCAGAGCATGTTCCAGCCTGGCCGCCCGCTGAGTTTCCACGCTTTCCGGAAACTGCTGCCAGCGCCCGCCAAACATCCGATTCATGTCACTGTGGGTATAGCGCTTATTCGCGCGCAGCGCCGCCGGATTACCCAGGATAATCATCGTGCGCCACTGCAGAGGCAACTGGCCTGAGATCAAGCGTTCGGTCAGTTGGCTAAGGATTTCCACCGGGGCGGTTTCGTTGCCGTGGATCCCGGCCGAGACAGTCAGCGCTTTTCCTGTCGGCTGGTGCGGCGTCAACGTCAGAATCCCTTCGTCCCACCAGCGCCAGCTGAGGTGAGCATTCTCTCCGGAAATAGGTTCCGGCGCCTTGCCGGCCAGCGTCTGAGCCAGAAAATCTATCATTCTTTCCCCCCTATTGCTGGAACGGGTACACCGAACCTAAATCCAGAATACGCGTCAGTTCATCAAGTGCTTCACGCCCTTCACGCAGTAACTGCGGGTCAGCTAAATCGGCCTGCGTTAAACGGTCGCGATACCAGCGATCAACCCAGCCATTGAGCGTCATAAACAGCGTGTCGTTCATCATTACCGCCGGATTGACGGCGCTAAGCTCTTCGTCCGTCAGTACCACCCTCAGGCGTAAGCACGCCGGACCACCGCCGTTAGCCATGCTTTCCCGCAGATCGAACACCTCTAGCTCGCGGACAGGGTTATCCGCCTCCAGCAGTTGGTTCAGATAGCGCCAGACGCCAGGGTGCTGGCGTGACTCTTCCGGCAGCACGAGCGTCATGCCGCCGTCAGCGCGACTCAGCAACTGGCTGTTGAACAGGTAGGTCGAAACCGCATCAGCAACCGAAACCAATTCGTCCGGAACTTCCAGGGCCCTGAAGCCAGGGACTTTTTCCCGCAGGCGCTGGTAAAGCCCTTGCTGATCCACAAATGCATGCTGATGGCAGAATAACACCTCGCGGTTAGAGACCGCGATAACATCGTTATGAAAAACGCCCTGGTCGATAACCGCCGGGTTTTGTTGAGCGAAGATAACCTGCTCAGCACGAACCTGATTCAAACGCGCAACGGCCTGGCTGGCTTCCAGCGTCTGACGAGCGGGATACCGGGCCGGGGCCTGTCCGCTGTTCGAATCTTCACGGCCATAAACAAATAGCTGTACGCCCGGGTCGCCATACTCGCCGCCTAAGCGGTTATGGTTAGCGGCACCTTCGTCACCAAACAGCGCTACCTGCGGCAGCGCGCCGTGTACCACAAAACGCCCGGGGTCCCGGAACATCGCCCGCAGCACGCTTTCCGTCGTCGGTGCTTCGCTGGCGCGATGGAATTTATTGTTCAGGTTGGCGACGGTGAGATGCACTTTACCGTCCAGCGTATCGGCCGAGGGGGATACCGTCGCCGCATTCGCCACCCACATAGAAGACGCTGAACTGGCGGCGGACAGCAGCTGCGGTGCCTGCCGAGCCGCGCGCTCAACAACCTGCTCGTCGCTGCCGCTAAAGCCTATCTGCCGCAGCACGCCAATGTTCGGACGCTCCTGCGGGGCAATCACGCCCTGCGGATAACCCGCGTCCGCCAGCGCTTTCATTTTCAGCAGCCCCTGCTTCGCCGCCAGCTTCGGGTTGGAAACGCGAAACTGATGCTTCGTCGAGGCTTCATTGCCAAACGACAGCCCGGCGTAATGGTGGGTCAGCCCCACCAGTCCGTCGAAATTGGCTTCACGCGCGCGTTTCATGGCTGTCCCTCACGGCTGAAGTCGAGCCCCGGACTGAGCGTGGACGGCAGCGCGAAGCTCGTACTTTCCAGCGAGGCCATCGGCCAGGCGCAGTAGTCTGCCGCATACCAGGCGCTGGCACGGTGGTTACCAGAAGCGCCCACCCCGCCAAATGGCGCGGTGCTGGCGGCCCCGGTCAGCGGTTTATTCCAGTTCACAATCCCGGCCCGCGCTTCCAGCAGCAGCTGGTCAAACTGCTCGCGCGACGGCGAGATAAGCCCGCTCGCCAGGCCATAGCGCGTGTCGTTGGCCATACGGATAGCGTCGTCAAAGTTGGTATAGCGGTAAATCGCCAGCAGCGGGCCAAACACTTCTTCATCCGGCACGTCTGCCACGCCGCTAAGTTCGACGATGCCCGGCGTCAGTAAAGAGGTGCCCGGACGAATCATTTTTGGCTCCAGCAATGGCTTACCGCCGCGCGCGACGTGCTCCTGAAACGCGGTCAGCACCCGCTCTGCCGCCTGGACCGAAATAAGCCCACCGATAAACGGCTGCGGCATAGCATCCCATTCCCCCGGCTGCAGACGAGCAGACACTTCAACCAGGCGACGAATAAACGCATCCCCTTGCTCGCCCTGCTTCACCAACAAACGGCGGGCGCAGGTGCAGCGCTGCCCGGCGGTGATAAACGCCGACTGGATAGCGACATGAACGGCCCCGTCGATATCCTGTGGATCCTCGACGATCAGCGGGTTGTTGCCGCCCATTTCCAGAGCGAGGATCTTCTCCGGTTGCCCGGCAAACTGACGATGCAGGTGGTAGCCGGTGCCCGCGCTACCGGTAAACAACAGGCCATCGAGATCCGATTGCTGCGACAGCGCCTCGCCGGTTTCGCGCCCGCCCTGCACCAGATTCAGTACGCCAGCAGGAATACCGGCCTCTGCCCACAGCTTCATCACCTGCTCACCGATGCGCGGCGTTAGCTCGCTCGGCTTAAAAATAATGGTGTTGCCGGCAAGCAGCCCCGGCACGATATGGCCGTTAGGCAAATGGCCGGGTAAATTATAAGGGCCAAAGACCGCCAGCACTCCGTGGGGACGATGCCGCAAAGTGGCCGCCCCGTCCGGCATCGCGGTGTGCGTTTCGCCTGTTCTGGTGTGGTAAGACTTGATTGAAATGGCAATTTTGTTGACCATCGCGGTCGCTTCGGTGGCCGCTTCCCAGCGCGGTTTACCTGTTTCCAGGGCAATCGTTTCAGCGAGCGCGTCTTTATTGGCCTCAAGCAGACCGGCAAAACGCTCCACAATCTCCTGCCGCTCTGCAAACGGACGTTTCGCCCAGCCCGGGAACGCCGCGCGAGCCGCACGGCATGCTTCCTCGACCTGGGCTTTATCTGCTACCAGCCCTTCCCACAGCAGCGAGCCGCTCACCGGGTTATGTTTGAGCAGCGCTTCACCGCGGCCCGGTCCCCATTGTCCGTTGATCCAGTTAGTCATACTTTTTTCTCCTCGGGGCACAGGCGCACCACTCGCACGGTATCGCCGCTGGCGCACTTCAGCGCATCGGCAGTTGCGGCATCAATAACCAGTTTCTCGCCTTTGGGATCGGCTTTGATCAGCATCACGCGGAACTGGTGGTAATTTTCATTGGCGACCAGACATACCGGCAGTTCGTCGGTAGCGGGCTGGCCTACAGCGACGGTTTGCAGGCGGCTCTTGCGAATCGCCCGCACGCGGTCGATATCACACTCAAGCGTAGGGCCGCCGTCGAAGATGTCGACATAATTACGATAGCGGAATCCTTCAGCTTCGAGCACGGTACGCGCGGGTGCCGTTTGCGGATGCACCTGACCGATAACCGCCTGTGCCTCTTTGGAGAGGAAGTCGGTATAAATCGGGTGCTTTGGCATCAGCTCGGCAATAAAAGCCTTCTGCCCGGTGCCGCATAAGTAGTCGGCGCGGGCGAACTCCATAGAGAAGAAGCGATTCCCGAGGCTTTCCCAGAACGGCGAATGCCCGTGCTCGTCGATAACTCCGCGCATTTCGGCGACCACTTTGTCGTTAAATCGCTCGCGGAAGGCTGCCATAAACAGGAAACGAGACTTGGATAACAGATACCCGTTCCCCTCTTTGCGCCAGGCCGGGTCGAGGAAAAGCGTGCAAAGTTCACTCGCCCCGGTGTGGTCGTGGGTGAGAAAAAGCGTGGGCAGCGCGTTGTAGATGTTCAACTCTTTGGAGGCATGAACCAGCGTCCCTACCCGGTAGTTGTACCAGGGGTCGTTCAGCCCCACCGCCACCTCAATGGCACAAATCCCTGCCACCTGGCCACTGCGGGTATCTTCAAGCACAAAAACATAGCCCTGGTCTCCCTTCGGTAGCCCGCCCTGCCAGGTCTGCAGCGAGCGTTCGATTCGGTCGGCCAGCGTTTTTTCGTCGGCGGGCAGCGAGGTCAGCCCGCCGCCGGTTTTCCCGGCAAGCTTAAGCAGCCCCGACAGATCGCCCCGTTCAATCGGGCGGATTACCATCATGATGAGACTCCGGCAAGGAAGCGTTCGCAGGCACGTTCAAAGCGATCCAGACCTCGTTGAACTTCCGCTTCGCTGACAATGAGCGCCGGCGCAAAACGCAGCACGTTAGCCCCGGCAATGAGCATCATCAGGCCTTCCTGTGCGGCAGCCTGCAAAATAAGTTTTGCTTTACCTGCATGCTCAGGGCGCAGCGCGCAGCCGATCAGTAGCCCTAACCCACGTACTTCACTGAACAGCTGGTGTTTCTGGTTGATGTGATTCAGGCGCTCAACAAACCAGTCATGGCGCTGTTTCACGCCGTTCAGCACTTCAGGCGTGTTAATGATTTCCAGCACGCGACCGGCTACCGCACTCGCCAGCGGGTTACCGCCGTAAGTGGTGCCATGGGTGCCAACTACCATCACTTTGGCAAAACGGTCGGTTGTCAGCAGCGCTCCAATCGGGAAGCCCCCGCCCAGCGCTTTGGCCGTAGAGAGTACATCCGGCGTCACGCCATAATGCATATAGGCATACAGCGACCCGGTGCGGCCCACGCCGGTTTGCACTTCGTCAAAGATCAGTACCGCGTTGTGTTTGTCACACAGCTCGCGCAGCCCCTGAAGGAATTCTGGCGTGGCCGGGACGACACCACCTTCACCTTGCATCGGCTCGACGATCACCGCACAGGTTTGGTCATTAATCAGATCGCGGGCAGACTGCAGATCGTTAAACACCGCATGGTTAATCTGCGGCGGTAGCGGCGCAAAGTCCTGAGAATAAGCGGGCTGTCCCCCGGCCGTGACGGTAAACAGCGTGCGGCCATGGAACGCATTCTTGAACGCTACGATGCCGCTTTTCTGCGCGCCATAATTATCATGGGCATATTTACGCGCGAGCTTCAGCGCCGCTTCGTTAGCCTCTGCCCCTGAGTTACAGAAGAACACTTTCTCCGCAAAGGTGGCGTCGATAAGCTGCTTCGCCAGCTTCAAAACAGGCTCATTGGTGTAGCCATTGCCGGTATGCCAGAATTTTGCCGCCTGCTCTTCCAGCGCTTTGCGCATTTCGGGATGAGCGTGCCCCAGCGCGTTAACCGCGATGCCACCGGCAAAGTCGATGTAGTCTTTTCCCTGCTGATCCCACAGGGTGGAACCCTCGCCGCGAACCGGAATAAAAGGCGCAGGGGCATAAACCGGCATCATCCATTCGTCGAAATGTTGGCGTGTAATTGACTGCGACATAGTGACCCCTCACGGTAAATAAAAAGTTTATTAAATGTTAAATAATTGAGTGTTTGCGCTGTAAATGTAGATTGCAGGCATCGTGCCAGCCAGCGATAAAAATGCATAAACCGGAGAGGGAAACGAAAAATCAACAACTTAAAAACACCTCATATTCATATAAAGTGAATAAAAAGTGCATAGTTTTAACGTGCCGCCTGATTCGCGACACGAAAACAAGAAATATTATGCAGTGGTAAAATATAATGCTGGAATTGTGATCGCCTTCGGGATTTGCCTGCCGTTTTCGCCCCCTTTTTGCGCATTGAGATCAATTTTGGTGCAAATGTTGCTTTATTTATGCTCGCCGGACGCGCCTATGGCAGCGATTAGCTTCAGCGCAGCAACCCGCGCCGTTTTCTGCTACCATCCTGCAACAATTAACCTGACAACCTGGCAGCGACTATGAAATTTGTCTCTTTTAATATCAACGGCCTGCGCGCCCGTCCTCATCAGCTGGAAGCCATCGTAGAGCAGCATCAGCCGGACGTTATCGGTCTGCAGGAAACCAAAGTGCATGACGATATGTTCCCGCTGGAAGACGTGGAGAAACTTGGCTATCACGTGTTTTATCACGGGCAGAAAGGCCACTACGGCGTGGCGCTGCTGACCAAAGAGAAGCCGATCGCGGTGCGGAAAGGTTTTCCGACCGACGATGAAGAGGCCCAGCGCCGCATCATTATGGCGGAAATTCCGTCAGAGTTTGGCAACCTCACGGTGATCAACGGCTACTTCCCGCAGGGCGAAAGCCGCGATCATGAAACCAAGTTCCCGGCAAAGACCAAGTTTTACCAGGACCTGCAGAACTTCCTGCAAAGCGAGCTGCGCCCGGAAAACCCGGTGCTGATCATGGGTGATATGAATATCAGCCCGACGGATCTCGACATCGGTATTGGTGAAGATAGCCGTAAGCGCTGGCTGCGCACCGGGAAATGCTCGTTCCTGCCGGAAGAGCGCGAATGGATGGCTCGGCTGCTCGGCTGGGGCCTGGTGGATACATACCGCCACGCTAACCCGGAAGCGCAGGATAAATTCTCCTGGTTCGACTACCGCTCAAAAGGCTTCGACGATAACCGCGGCCTGCGTATAGACCTGCTGCTGGCAAGCCAGGGGCTGGCGCCGCACTGCGTGGCAACGGGGATCGACTACGATATTCGCGGCATGGAAAAACCGTCCGACCACGCCCCTGTTTGGGCACAGTTTAAGCTGTAAGGGAAATACTGAAGGTCGATACATCTGCAGACAAGGACAGCGAGATGCCGTTTTTTCCCCCTGACGAGGCGCTAACAGAATGCGTAAAACCCTGTTTTTGCTGCTGGCTACCCTGGTTATCTCGCTGTTAATCCTGCTACCGCCGGGCACCCTTAGCCTGGCGACGCTGCAGAAATATCACGCTCAGCTTACTCTCTGGCATGCCGAACGTCCGGCGCTGATGATGGGCGCCTTCTTCCTCGGCTATTTCCTTATTTCCGCCCTTTCCATCCCCGGCACACGCATTATGACGTTGATGGGCGGCGCGCTGTTTGGTCTGATTGAAGGCACAGTGCTGGTTGCCACGGCGGCCGCCAGCGGCGCAACCGTGGCCATGCTTCTGAGCCGTTACTTGTTGCATGACTGGGTGCAACGACGGTTTTCCAGCACTATGGCGAAGATCAACGCCAGCCTTAAGCACAATATCACGCACTGCCTGTTTGCCCTGCGCCTCGTGCCGGTTCTCCCCTTTTCCATCATCAACCTGCTGATGGGGCTGACGCCGATTTCCGCCGTTCGTTTTGCGGTGGTCACGATGCTGGGCCTGCTACCTTCTATCGTGCTGTACATCAGCACTGGCCGCCAGCTGAGTCAGATAGAAAGCCTGCGGGACATTATTTCCCCGACCATGCTGCTGTTGTTTGCGCTGATTGGCCTGCTGCCCATCGTCTCCCACTGGCTGATAAAAAGAACCCGCTTAAAAAATTAAACGCCTCCGGCTCGCGAAGGCGCCTGGCCGCTACCCCTGCGAAAGCAGTGTTACTTCAACGTTACCGGTAATCGCTCGCGAATAGGGGCACGTCGCGTGGGCGGTTGCCAGCAGCGTTTCCCGCTGGACTTCGCTCAGCCCCGGTAGCCTGACGTTAAGCGTAACCGCCAACGCAAAGTGGCTGTCTGCATCGACTTTCCCCAGCGAAACGCTGGCATCCACGGCGGTTTCCTCCGGAATGCGGATAGCCAGTTTTTTCCCCGCCAGCCCAATCGCCCCCATAAAACAGGCGGAGTAACCGACGGCAAAAAGTTGTTCCGGATTCGTACCTGGTTTGCCAGATCCCGGCGTACTGAGCTGCACGTCCAGGCTGCCGTCATCCGAGCGCCCGTGCCCACTTCGAGCGCCGACGGTGGTGGTATGGGCGGTATAAAGCACTTTCTCAAGTTTGCTGGACATCGTAATTCCTCAATGGTAGGTAAGAAGAGCCGCCATTTAACCGCCGCTATGTATCTGCAATATGTTCTCCGCCGGGCCAAAATGTATAAGTCTGTATCCGCTTCATGACCTGGCTCAAGCTCACTGTCACCCCCACTCCGCTATACTCCCCGCCTTTACGGCTGCGGGCGCGGAATGAAGATGGATGTGCAAAGCAAAAGGGGCGGGAGTGCGTAAGATTATCTTTGCGCTGCTGGTCGTTATGACGGGGCTGTTTCTCTCCCTGCTCCCTCCGGGCACGATAAGCCTGTCGGCGCTGCAGCACTCTCAGGCTGAGTTCGCGGACTGGCATGCTCAGCACCCAGTCCTGGCGGCTGCGGTATTTTTTTGCTGCTACTTTCTTACCGCCGCCCTTTCCATACCTGGGGCCACCCTGCTAACGCTGCTGGGAGGGGCTATCTTTGGTCCAGGGCCAGGCACAGTGCTGGTCACCCTGGCCGCCACCGCTGGCGCAACCGCCGCGATGCTAATCAGCCGTTATCTGCTGCGGGATTGGGTGCAGCGCCGCTTCTCTCGCATGATGGAAAAAGTAAATCAGGGCATACAGCGCGACGGCGGCCATTACCTCTTTGCCCTGCGGCTCGCCCCGGTATTCCCTTTTGTGCTGGTGAATTTATTAATGGGTCTGACGTCAATGGGCGTGGCCCGCTATGCCACTATCAGCCTGCTCGGCATGCTACCCGCGATCGTGGTCTACATTAACACCGGCAGGCAGCTGAGCCAGCTGCAAAGCCTGGGCGATATTCTCTCCCCCGGCATGATGCTGATGTTTGCCCTGTCAGGGCTATTGCCGCTGGCCACGCGCTGGCTGGCCAGACGAACAACGCCATAACGCGCTAAGGACTTACTCTTGCAACGTTTAATACCCGGCATTCGGGCGCTGATGCTTACCCTGACACTGGTCGGCCATAGCGCTATCGCACAGCCTCAAAGCTGGCAGTCCATCCGCCAGCAGGCCAACGGCCAGACGGTTTATTTCAACGCCTGGGGCGGAGATCCCGCGGTTAACAGCTACCTGGACTGGGTAAGCCGTGAGGTAAAGACGCACTACGGCGTGACGCTTAAACTCGTGAAGCTGGCGGACGCGGCCGATGCGGTGAGGCGTATTCAAAGCGAAGCTGCAGCGGGCAGAAAATCCGGCGGGTCGGTAGACCTGCTTTGGGTTAATGGCGAAAATTTTAGCGAACTCAAGCAGGCAGGCTTACTCCACGAAAGCTGGGCGGAAAAACTGCCAAACTGGCGCTATGTTGATGTGAAAAAACCTGTGCGGGAGGATTTCTCTGTGCCGGTAGACGGGGCTGAAGCGCCCTGGGGAAGCGCGCAGCTGATGTTTATCGGCGATAAGCAACGCACGCCCAACTTCCCGCCAAATGCCGAGCGACTGCTGGCCTTCGCCGAGGCCCACCCCGGCAAACTCAGCTACCCGCGTCCGCCCGACTTTACCGGCACGGCGTTCCTTGAGCAGCTGTTGATGGTCTTGACCAAACAGCCAGCCGCGCTGAAAACGGCGCCTGAGTCCGCGACTTTTGAACAAGTCACCGCCCCGCTCTGGCGCTATCTTGACCAGCTTCACCCGTTCCTCTGGCAAAAAGGTAAAACCTTCCCGCCAACGCCGGCGCGCATGGATCGTATGCTGGCCGATGGCGAACTATTGCTGTCGATGACCTTCAATCCGGCGCACGTCGACAACCTGATTGCGCGCCGCCAGCTTCAGCCGACGGCTGAGTCCTTTGGCTTCAGCGCAGGCATGCTGGGCAACGTGCATTTCGTCGCTATCCCGGCGAACAGTAGTGCCAAAGCCGGAGCACAGGTCGTGGCTAATTTTCTGATGTCCCCGGCGGCGCAAATCCGCAAAGCCGATCCGGCGGTCTGGGGAGACGCAAGCGTGCTGAGCAGCAATGCACTCCCGCTGCCGCAAAAAGCACAGCTTGAGGCTCTGGCACCCAAAAGCCAGCATCAGGTTCCTTTCCTGGCTGAACCTCATGCCGCCTGGGTCAGCGCGCTGGAACAAGCCTGGCTTAAGCGCTACGGATCGCGATGAGCCGCAGTTTTACCTTTGCCGGCGGGCTGGCAACAGGGCTGGTATTTATGCCGGTGCTACCGGGACTTGCTCTGATGGTGCCACCTTTAGTAAAAGGCGACGCCTGGCTTGCCCTCTGGCAGGATCCGCAGTGGCCAGAGGCCTTAATCGCCACGCTGGTCTCAACCGCGCTCAGCGTGGGCGGCGCGCTGCTGCTGACGTTGGTCATCCTCTGCGGTCTGTTTCCCGGCGAGCGCTGGCAGCGCTATCTTCAGCGTCTACCGCTATTGCTGGCCTTGCCGCACGTCGCCCTTGCCAGCGGCTTTTTCTTTCTGTTTTCAGACAGCGGCTGGCTGGCTCGGCTACTCCATCTCTCACTCCCGCCGGATAACTACGGCGTAGCCCTCGGCATGATGCTGGCGCTAAAAGAAGCCTGGTTCTTACTGTGGTTCTCAGCGGCGCAGCTGCAAAACGATCGGCTGAGCCGGCAGATCACGCTTGCCGGGACGCTTGGCTACGGTGAGTGGCAATCCCGCCTCCTTGTGCTTGTGCCGCAGCTTTTGCCGCGCCTGGGCTGGGCTTTAGTGGTAGTGACGGCATATAGCCTTTCCGCTGTGGATGCCGCGCTTATTCTCGGCCCAGCGAATCCGCCTACGCTTGCCGTTCTGGCCTGGCAATGGCTAACGGACAGCGATATCCCCCGGCAGAACATGGGGCTGGCGGTATCCTGTGTGCTGCTGCTTTTGCTCGGTGGGTTTGTTATTTTCGGGCGACTGGTCTGGGCACTGTTCCAGCCGTTCACCACGCAATTTTCAGGAAAACGCTATCCGTTGAGCATCACCTTTGTTGGCGCTGGAGTAGGCCGGCTTCTTTCACTGTTTGCTCTCGCGACTAGCCTGATACTCGCACTCTGGTCCTTCGCTGAAGGTTGGTTCTATCCGGCACGATTTCCTGAAAGCTTGACGCTTAGCGGCTGGCGGCAGGCTGAACTGGCGCCCCTGTGGACAAGTTTTGTGGCCGGGCTTATCAGCGCGTTTCTTGCGTTAATCGTGACAGTATTGTGGCTCAAAGGCTGCTCGCGCCGGTACGATCGCTGGCTGTATCTGCCCCTGCTGCTGCCTGCCCTGCCGCTCGCCGCCGGACAGTATCAACTCTTGCTCAGGCTGAACCAGGCCGGAACCTGGGCCGCGCTTATCTGGAGCCATCTTCTTTGGGTCGTGCCTTACACGCTGTTGATCCTGGCCCCGGCCTGGCAGCGCATCGACTCTCGCCAGGTGCTGACGGCGCGAACGTTCGGCTGGTCGCCGGGAAAAATTCTCTGCCGCATCCAGGCCCCGCAGCTTGTCCGTCCTTTACTGGCGGCGCTGGCCGTTGGTTTTTCCGTCAGTATCGCGCAATATTTGCCCACGCTTTATGCCGGAGCCGGCCGGTTTGCCAGCGTCACTACGGAAGCCGTAGCGCTAAGCAGCGGCGGCGATCCGCAACAGTTTGCCATACAGGCGCTGCTGCAAATGCTGCTGCCGATGGCCATATTTATCGCCACAATCTCCGTTAGCCGACTGGCTGGCACCCACAGAAAAGGATTACGTTAATGCTCAGCGTGCGAAATTGCGCCCTGCTACGCGACGGCGAACCGTTGTTGATGGATATCAGTTTTGATGTGGCAGCGGGTGAGGTGGTTACGCTGATGGGGCCGTCCGGCGCGGGTAAATCGACGTTCCTGCACTGGATGATCGGTGATTTACCCCCGGAATTCAGCGCCCATGGCACGCTGCAGCTTAACCAGCGCAGCCTAACGTCTCTGCCCGTCGAACAACGCCGCATCGGCATTCTGTTCCAGGATGCGCTGCTCTTTCCCCACCTTAACGTCGGGCAAAACTTGCTAATGGCGATGCCGGCCTCTGTCGTGGGCCGTTCCCGGCGGCAGCGTCTTATCACGGAAGCGCTGGAAAGTGCCGGGCTGGCAAACTGTGCCCACAGAGATCCAGCGACGCTTTCCGGCGGAGAACGAGCGCGCGTCAGCGTCCTTCGCGCCGTGCTGGCTGAGCCTGAAGCTTTGCTCCTGGATGAACCCTTTTCCCGGCTCGACCTGCCGCTGCGCGAAGGCTTCCGGGAATTTGTCTGGCAAAAAGCAAAAATGCTCAGGCTGCCGGTGGTCCTGGTCACCCACGATGAGCAAGATATTCCCCCCGGGGGACAGGTTATCCGGCTTTAGCCCAGCGAACATGAGATATCGCAAAGAAGCCCACTGAGGCGGGGACTAAACTGGCGGCTCTTTTGCTATCCTTCAGGTTATTAGATGAAACGTGTTTCTCAGCTAACCACCGCCCTGCTGCTTGCCGGGCTGTCCCATGTCGCCTTTGCTGCCCAGATGCCTACTGAAATGAACCTCTCCAGCGTAAAAGCCGAACACGGCGCCGTGATTGATACTCGCCCGAGCGCGTTTTATAACGGCTGGCCGCAGACTTTACAGGGTACTGGCGGCCACGAACCGGCCGCACTCAACCTTTCCGCCTCCTGGCTGGCGCTAATGAGTGACGAGCAGCTTTCGACGTGGGCGAAGCAGCACCAGTTGAATAAAACCGGATTGATGGCGCTGTATGGCGAACACGCTCAGGCCGTTAAAGCCCGTTTTGAAAAGCTGGGCTTTACGCGGATTTCAATGCTGACGGATGCGCTGCAGGATCCTGCCCGGCTGCAAAAACTGGCGCACTTTGAGCAGCTGGTGTACCCGCAGTGGATCGATGATTTACAGAATAAAAAACCGGTCACTGCCGCCCCTGCCGGGGAGTGGAAAGTCATTGAGGCGGGCTGGGGGGCACCGAAAAAATACCTGCTCAGCCATATTCCTGGGGCGGGCTACATCAACACCGAAGAGGTGGAGAGCGAGCCGCTGTGGAACAAGGTATCTGACGACAAGCTGAAAGCCATGCTGGCGAAACACGGCATCCGGCACGATACAACCGTCATTATGTATGGCCGTGATGTCTACGCCGCGGCGCGCGTAGCGGCAATTATGCTGTACGCCGGCGTGAAAGATGTGCGCCTGTTGGACGGCGGGTGGACGACGTGGAACGCGGCGGATCTGCCCGTGGAACGTGGCCTGCCCGCCCAGCCGACGCCAGCCTCCGATTTCGGGGCCCCAATTCCAGGCCAGCCTCAGCTGATGCTGGATATGGCACAGGCCCGGGCGCTGCTGCACCGCAAAGATGCTTCTTTGGTTAGCGTTCGTTCCTGGCCTGAATTTATCGGCACCACCAGCGGGTATAGCTACATCAAGCCAAAAGGCGATATTGCGGGCGCCCGCTGGGGGCACGCTGGCTCTGACTCCACGCATATGGAAGATTTCCATAACCCGGACGGCACCATGCGGGCCGGGGACGATATCGCCGCGATGTGGAAAAACTGGAATATCATGCCGGATCAGCACGTTGCCTTCTACTGCGGCACCGGCTGGCGCGCGTCAGAAACCTTGATGTATGCGCGGGCGATGGGCTGGAAAAACGTCGGCCTGTATGACGGCGGCTGGTACGAATGGAGCGCGGATCCTAAGAACCCTGTCGTTAGCGGCGAGCGTAAACCGAACTGATGCTGATTTGGGCATTGCGCCCCTCACCCTGACCCTCTCCCCAAAGGGGAGAGGGGATAAATAACATGCCCTTCGCCTCTTAGGTTGAGGGGTTTCAATCTGAGGATTTATCCTGCCGTTTTAACGTCTTATACCCGCCCCAGACGCGGTTGAACGTGGTCAGCCAGCACAGCCCGCCGAAAATCCACGCCAGCCAGGCAAACCAGCCCGGAAACAGGCAGCCCAGCACAAACAGCAGGATGGTTTCAGTGCCCTCCGTCAGCCCCCCCAAATAATAAAACGACTTATGGGCGTAGCCCGGATTGGCGATATCGTGCTTCTGCGCCAGCGCAGCGAACGCCAAAAAACTGCTGCCGGTGCCGATGAATGAAAACAGCAGCCACGCGCCGGCCAGCCCGTTTTGCACCGGGTCCGCGAGAATAAAGCCAAACGGCACAAGAGCATAAAACAGAAAGTCCAGCGTAATATCGAGGAAACCACCGGCGTCGGTTAACCCTCTTCGTCTCGCCAGCGCGCCGTCCAGACCATCAAGCAGCCGGTTAAACATGATGGCGACCAGCGCCGGGACATACCACTGCAGCGCCAGAAAAGGTAAAACCAACACGCCAGTGAAGAACCCTGCCAGCGTCAAACGATCCGGCGTGATGGCAGGCTTATCCAGCCCGGCGGCCATAAGATTGAGCGCAGGTTTAATCCGGGGATGCAGAAAACTGTCGAACATCTAATGGTTTCCCCTGGTCGGGCATAATCCCTGGGAGGGGATATCCAGCGCAGCGTTAAAGCGAGCCGAAAGATTCTGAAAGGCGATCAGCGCGGTTAGCTCGGTCACCGCCTGGTCGTTGAAATGCTGCCTGAGCGTCCGCGTGAGTTCGTCGCTTACCTGCGGCGGCGTGGCGGTCATCGCCTCGGCGTAGGCCAGCGCGGCCCGCTCTTTCTCGCTAAACACAGGCTCATTTTGCCAGTTAGCCACCGCCAGCACCTTATCCATCGACTGGCTGCGTTCCGCGAGGCGCAGGCTGTTGGCGTCGATACAAAACTCGCAGCTACACTGCTGTGACACGCGGGTCATGACCAGCGAGCGGGTCACCGGGTCTATTTTTGCCCGACGTCTTTCCAGAAAACCAACGAACAGCGCAACCAGCCAGAATAAATAAGGTAACCGCCCCCACCAGCGGGTCGGGTTTAGCACCGAGCCAAAATGCTTCTCCTGCATCGCCACGATCGGGCGCAGGCTCCGGGGCAGCGTTTTCAGGGGGGCAATCCAGGGCGTGCTTTTCGTTTCCATGCTTCAGTCACTCTTTTGCTGACATCTCATGGCGGGTATTATGCCACGCCAGCCCCACGAAGAATGGACACCCATGTTAAAAAACTTTGATGTTGTCGCGGCTATTATCGAGAGCGAAGGAAAAATTCTGCTCGCCCGCCGCCCTGAAAATGGCGATCAGCCCGGTCTGTGGGAATTTCCGGGCGGGAAAGTCGAAGCGGGAGAAACACAGCCCGCAGCGCTTGCGAGGGAGTTACTGGAAGAGCTGGGGATTACGGCGCAAATCGGCGACTACGTGGCCAGCCATCGTCGCGAAGTCACCGGGAGAATGATTCATCTCCACGCCTGGCATGTTGGAACCTTTAGCGGTGAACCTACCGCCCATTGCCACAGCGAGCTGGTTTGGTGTGACCCGCCGGCAGCGTTTGATTATGCCCTCGCCCCGGCGGATATCCCGCTGCTTAACGCGTTTATGGCTTCACGCGACGCCAGACCAGCGGATTAGTCCCTAAAACTTTGTCATCGCGCTGGCACTGCAGCAAAATACCTTCCGTTTTTACCACCGCCCCTTCGGAATAGTTTTTGTTTTCATAAACACAGCACTGGTTACAGGGTGGCGTCTGCGGCTGATTGCTGTTGGTAAACACTTCCGGCGGCACCATCACGTCAACGTCAGGCTGACGGTGCTGCACCGCCATCGCTGGCAGACTCATCATTAGCACCGCGGCGGCGGCGAGCAGGCTTTTTACTGGCATCATCACTTCCCTCTTTTTTGGCCCAACGTTTTGCTTTTTTTCCGTCATCCTGGGCTTTGATGCCCTTAAATGCATGGCGCACCGGGGTGGTTCGCGCCTGGTGAATCAGGTCATAAAGCGTTTGCACCAGCGGCTGCATAAAGTCCTGATATCTGCACTGCTTTTCGCTGATTTGCGTCAGCGTTGACTCCCAGTGCGCGGTCATGTCCGGCCTGGCGGCCAGCTCCGGCAGCGAGTGGATCAGCGCCCGCCCGGCTTCCGTAGAATGAATATAGCGCCCTTTCTTGACCAGGAAAGCGCGTTTGAATAACAGTTCGATGATCCCGGCTCTTGTCGCCTCGGTGCCCAGTCCGTCTGTCGCACGCAGGATCTTTTTCAGATCTTTATCCTGCACAAAGCGCGCAATCCCGGTCATCGCAGACAGCAGCGTCGCATCGGTAAAGTGGCGCGGCGGCTGAGTTTGCCGTTCAACCACTTCGCCATGCTCACACAGCAGCTCGTCCCCTTTCGCCACCACCGGCAGCGGCGTGCCGTCGTTCTCTTCGTCGCGCTCTTTACTGCCCAGCAGCGCCCGCCAGCCCGCCTCCGCAAGGAATCGCGCTTTGGCAATAAACTTGCCTCCGGCGATATCCAGATCGATGGTGCATTTGCGGAATACGGCGTCGGCACAGAACTGCATTAAGTATTGACGGGCGATCAGGCCATAAACTTTAGCCTCATTTTCACTCAATGAGATTGCAGAGCTGCGCGCGGTCGGAATAATCGCGTGGTGGGCATCCACTTTTTTATCATCCCAGCAACGGTTGCGCAGGTCGGCATCCACCGCAGGCTGCGGCAGCAAATCCGGCTGGTGTACGCCGATGGCATTCATTACTGCATGCCGCCCGGCAAAGTGTTCTTCGGGCAGGTAGCGACAGTCGGAACGCGGGTAAGTGATCAGCTTATGGGTTTCGTATAGCTTCTGGCAGATATCCAGCACATTCTGGGCGCTGAGCCCAAAGCGTTTCGCCGCTTCAATTTGCAGGCTCGAGAGCGAAAACGGCAGCGGCGCAGTTTCTGATTCCCGTTTATCGTTATAGGCGGTGACTAGCGCCGGGTGCCCGGCGATCCTCGCCACGACGTGCTCCGCCAGCTTGCGGTTCAATAACCGCCCTTCTTCGTCCTGATGCGGTTCGCAGGATTCGCTTGGCTGCCAAACTGCGACAAAACGCTCGTCGGCAGGCGTTACGATGTGGGCTTTCACTTCGAAATAATCTTTGGCGACAAAGTTTTCGATCTCTTCATCACGGCGCACAACCAGACCAAGCACCGGCGTCTGTACGCGCCCCACGGAAAGTACGCCCTGGTAGCCCGCATTACGCCCGAGAATGGTGTAGGCCCGGGTCATGTTAATCCCGTAAAGCCAGTCGGCACGGGCCCGAGCCAGCGCCGAAACGCAAAGGGGAATAAACTCGCTGTTGGCGCGCAGACGGGAAATCGCCCGCTCCACGGCCTGCGGGTTAAGGTCGTTGATCAGACAGCGCTGCACCTGCTGGCGTTTTTCCGGGGCCAGTTGCAGATAGTCCAGCACTTCGTCCACCAGCAGTTGCCCTTCGCGATCGGGGTCACCCGCGTGGACCACTTCGGTTGCCTGAGCCAGCAGCTTTTTAATCGCGTTGAGCTGTTTAGTCACGGACGGGCGAGGCTGAAGCTGCCATTTTTCCGGCACAATAGGTAAGTCAGCGAGGTTCCAGCGGGCATATCGCCCGTCGTAGGCATCCGGCTGCGCCTGCTCCAGCAGGTGGCCAATACACCAGGTCACGACCTGGCCATTGCCGCATTCAATAAACCCATCGCCGCGACGATGAGGCTTAGGCAGCACGTCGGCAATGGCCCGCGCAAGACTTGGTTTTTCCGCAATAAACAGCCGCATGAATTAACGGATCTCGATCATTGGGCGGCCAGCGCGGGCATCTTTCAGTTCACCGATAGCACTGAGCTTAATGCCGTTACGCTCAGCGGCCGCAAAGACTTCGGCTTCCGCGTCGGCACGCACCGCCAGCAGCAGACCACCGGAGGTTTGCGGATCGCACAGCAAATTGCGCCAGGCTTCTGGCATGTCGCCGACGAGTTGCCCGTAACTGGCGAAGTTGCGGGAGGTCCCTCCCGGCACACAACCCTGCTCAATGTAGCTCTCTACGCCCGGCAGTTTTGGCACACACTCGTACCAGACTTCCGCCTGGACGCCCGCCCCTTCGCACATTTCGCTCAGGTGGCCCAGCAGGCCAAAACCGGTTACGTCGGTCATCGCGGTCACCCCCGCAATGTCGGCAAATTCCGCACCGACTTTGTTGAGCTGGCACATAGTTTCTGCCGCCAGGCCCTGATGCTCCGGCTTCAGCAGTGATTTTTTCTCGGCGGTCGTCAGCACGCCAATGCCCAGTGGTTTAGTCAGGAATAGCTTACAGCCCGCTTCAGCAGAGCTGTTTTTCTTCACTCGCTCAGTAGGCACCACGCCGGTCACCGCAAGGCCGAAAATAGGCTCAGGGGCGTCAATCGAGTGGCCGCCGGCCAGCGAAATCCCCGCCTGCTGGCAGACAAATCGCCCGCCCTCAATCACCTCACGGGCAATTTCTGGCGCCAGGGTGTTGATCGGCCATCCAAGAATGGCGATCGCCATGATAGGTTTACCGCCCATCGCGTAAATGTCGCTGATGGCATTAGTTGCCGCGATGCGGCCAAAGTCGAAGGGATCGTCCACTATCGGCATGAAGAAGTCAGTGGTGCTGATAATACCGGTGCCGTTGCCCAGGTCATAAACCGCCGCATCGTCGCGGGTTTCGTTCCCCACCAGCAGATTCGGATCGACAAACTTCGCCTGCTCGCTGTGCAGGATGGTTTCCAGCACTTTCGGGGAAATTTTGCAGCCGCATCCTGCGCCGTGGCTGTACTGGGTCAAACGAACGGTTTGCTTCATGGACATCTCCTGTCGTTAGGTATTTCTACTCTGAATACTTCGATGCGGCCAATCCCCCCGCAGCCTGAAGTATGACGGGTATATGGTAGCGCTCAAACGCTCTGGTGGTAAGTCTGACAGTCCTAATTCGCGTGCCATTGCTCACTATGCAGGCAATACGTCTGTTTTGTGAAGCCAGGCCGCATTTTGCCGATACGCTCTTTTACTCGAATATGACAGAAATGTTACAACCATCTGGCAACGAATTGGACAACTAACGCAAGTAAGGAATAACAATGAAAAAACGCGTATTAGCCTTCTGTATTGCCGGCCTGTTCTCCTCAGCGGCCTTCGCACTTGCACCTCCGGGAAATGACACCACCACCAAACCCGATCTCTACTATCTGACTAACGCTCAGGCCATTGACAGCCTGGCCCTGCTGCCACCACCGCCGGAAATTGGCAGCATTGCATTCTTAAATGACCAGGCAATGTATGAGAAAGGCCGCCTGCTGCGCTCGACAGAACGCGGCAAACTGGCGGAAGAAGATGCCAACCTGAGCGGTGGCGGCGTGGCTAACGCTTTCTCCGGCGCGTTTGGTTCGCCGATTACCGAGAAAGAAGCGCCGGAGCTGCATAAGCTGCTGACCAACATGATTGAGGATGCAGGGGACCTGGCCACGCGCGGGGCGAAAGAAAAGTACATGCGCATTCGCCCGTTTGCCTTCTACGGTGTACCGACCTGTAACACCAAAGAGCAGGATAAGCTGTCGAAAAACGGCTCTTACCCGTCCGGGCATACCTCAATTGGCTGGGCTACCGCGCTGGTGCTGGCGGAAATCAACCCACAGCGCCAGAACGAGATCCTGAAGCGCGGATTTGAGCTGGGCCAAAGCCGGGTGATCTGCGGCTACCACTGGCAGAGCGACATTGATGCGGCTCGCGTTGTGGGCTCTGCCGTAGTGGCCACGCTGCATACTAACGCCGCCTTCCAGCAGCAGCTGCAGAAAGCGAAAGAAGAGTTTGCGAAACAGCAGAAGAAATAAGAAGTGAAGTCCCTGCCGGGTAGCGGCCCGGCAGGGTAATACCCAATCAGAAACGAGATACGAATGCTGAAGTGTCGGGGGCGCCGATCGTCGTCGATGCTTTCAACTGCGGGGTTCCGAGGTACAGGAAGCCCACCACTTTATCCTGTTCACGGCCGCCCAACCCTTCGCGAACCAGATCGTTTTCAGTCCATGCGCCGCTGCGCCAGATGCCGTTAAAGCCCTGGGCAACCGCCGCCATCTGCATCGCCATCACCGCACAACCTGCAGAAACCACCTGCTCCCACACTGGCACTTTGTGATTAGCATCGCAATGCGCGACTACAGCAATAATTTGCGGGGCGCGGAACGGAGAAGTACGCGCCTTTTCAATGCTTTTTTCGTCCATGCCGGCGGCAATGGCTGCTTTTTCTAAAAGTTGAGCGAAGCGCTCGCGCCCTTCCCCTTCAATAACAATGAAGCGCCACGGCTGGAGCGTACCGTGGTCAGGCGCACGCATCCCGGCACGCAGGATATTTTCCAGCACTTCACCTGCCGGAGCTGGCTCGGCCAGGCGGGACGCGCTACGGCGGTTAATCAAAAGTTCAAGTGCATCCATTTAAAAGCCCCTTACTGACGTGAAATGACTGGCAAAGCGCGGAGATTGCCCCAGTCTGTTAAATGATTTTCATTCACAAAATTAACACAGCCGTAGTTTTTGTTACAGCGCCGCCCCGATTTCCTGCTGACATTTCCTCGCCCTCTCTTTAGGATAGCCTTTACTTTCGCCGCTTTAGCCAGCGTCATTGCGGCGTGCGGGTAATACCCCTGTTGAAGGTTATGGAGAAAACATGCGCACCATTGGGCGATTTATTAGCGGCTTTTTTAAGTGGACCTGGCGTCTGCTTAATTTTATTCGGGAATTTATTCTCAACTTGTTCCTGATCCTTCTGATCCTGGTCGGGGTCGGTATCTGGATGCAGGTGAAAAGTACGCCAGCGGAGCCTGCGCGCGGGGCGCTGCTGCTGGACATCACCGGCGTGGTGGTGGACAAACCGTCGGTCAGCAATAAGCTGGGCGTGATTGGCCGCCAGCTGGTGGGCGCCAGTTCTGACCGTCTGCAGGAGAACTCCCTGTTCGACATCGTCAACGCCATTCGTCAGGCGAAAGATGACCGCAATATCACCGGCATCGTGCTGGATCTGAAAGATTTCGCCGGAGCCGACCAGCCTTCTATGCAGTACATCGGTAAAGCGCTGCGCGAGTTCCGCGACGGCGGCAAACCGGTTTATGCCATGGGCGATAGCTACAACCAAAGTCAGTACTACCTGGCAAGCTTTGCCAACAAAATCTGGCTCTCGCCGCAGGGCATGGTTGACCTGCACGGGTTCGCCACCAACGCGCTGTATTACAAAACCCTGCTGGATAAGCTGAAGGTCTCAACTCACGTCTTCCGCGTCGGTACCTACAAATCAGCGGTTGAACCATATATTCGCGACGATATGTCACCTGCCGCGCGCGACGCGGACAGCCGCTGGATTGGCGAACTGTGGCAAAACTATCTGAACACCATCGCGGCAAACCGCCAGATCACCGCTCAGCAGGCGTTCCCTGGCGCGCAGGCGCTGCTGGATAGCCTGCAGAAGCTGGAAGGGGATACGGCAAAATATGCGCTGGACAACAAACTGGTGGATGAGCTGGCAAGCAGCGCGACCGTGGACAAAGCGCTGGTTAAGCAGTTCGGCTGGAGCAAAGCTAACAAAGACTTTAGCTACACCAGCATTTACGACTACAACGTGAAAAAACCGTCTGACCAGGGCGATGCCATCGCGGTGATCTTCGCCAACGGCGCGATCATGGATGGCGAAGAAACCCCAGGTCAGGTCGGCGGCGACACTACCGCCATGCAGATCCGTGAAGCTCGCCTGGATCCGAAGGTGAAAGCCATCGTCTTCCGCGTGAACAGCCCTGGCGGCAGCGTAACTGCGTCCGAAACCATCCGTGAAGAGCTTGTTGCCGCGCGTGATGCCGGGAAACCAGTCGTGGTTTCAATGGGCGGCATGGCGGCGTCTGGCGGGTACTGGATCTCTACCCCGGCAAACTACATCATTGCCAACCCAAGCACCCTGACAGGCTCAATTGGTATTTTCGGCGTCATCAACACTGTAGAAAACACCCTCGACGCGATTGGCGTGCATACCGACGGCGTGTCAACTTCGCCGCTGGCCGACGTGGCCGTAACCAAGAAGCTGCCGCCTGAAGTTCAGCAGATGATGCAGCTCAGCATCGACAATGGTTACAAGCGCTTTATCGGCCTGGTGGCCGCTTCCCGTAAGAAAACGCCGGAGCAAATCGATCAGATTGCTCAGGGCCACGTCTGGACCGGAGAAGACGCTAAAGCTAACGGCCTGGTGGACAGCCTGGGTGACTTTGACGATGCCGTCGCCAAAGCCGCGGAACTGGCTAAGCTGAAAAGCTGGCACCTGGCGTTCTGGCAGGATGACGCAACCTTCACCGACATGGTCTTCAACGCCATGACCGGCTCGGTGCGCGCCGCACTGCCGCAGGCCATTCAGGCTTACCTGCCTGCGCCACTGGCGGACGCCGCGCTGGCAGTCAAAGCGCAAAATGATAAGTTCGGCACCATGAACGACCCGCAAAATCGGTACGCCTTCTGCCTCACCTGCGGCGATGTGCGTTAATTTACTCAAATGAAGCAAAGCCCGGTTAATGGACTGACGCCATAAACCGGGCTTTTTTTTTCCGTCATCCTCTCTATACTCTGCCGCAAATATCGAAAGCATCGAGCAAACCCATGCAAAAGAAATCCATCTACGTTGCCTACACCGGCGGTACCATCGGGATGCAGCGTTCTGAACACGGCTACATTCCTGTTTCCGGCCACCTCCAGCGCCAGCTGGCGATGATGCCCGAGTTCCATCGCCCTGAAATGCCGGACTTTACGATCCACGAATACGATCCGCTGATGGACTCTTCGGACATGACGCCCGAAGACTGGCAGCACATTGCCGACGACATCAAGGCCCATTACGACGAGTACGACGGCTTCGTGATCCTGCACGGCACGGACACTATGGCCTTTACCGCCTCGGCGCTCTCCTTCATGCTGGAGAACCTCAGCAAACCGGTTATCGTCACGGGCTCGCAGATCCCGCTGGCGGAGCTGCGTTCAGACGGGCAAATCAACCTGCTCAATTCGCTGTACGTGGCGGCCAATTACCCGATCAACGAGGTGACGCTGTTCTTCAACAACCGCCTCTACCGCGGGAACCGCACCACCAAAGCTCATGCCGACGGCTTCGATGCCTTTGCCTCACCTAACCTTGCGCCGCTGCTGGAAGCCGGGATCCACATCCGTAAATTGAACACGCCGCCGGCCCCGCACGGCGAAGGCGAGCTGATAGTCCACCCGATAACGCCGCAGCCGATTGGCGTGGTCACCATCTATCCCGGCATTTCTGCCGACGTCGTGGGCAACTTCCTGCGCCAGCCGGTGAAAGCGCTGATCCTGCGTTCTTACGGCGTGGGGAATGCCCCGCAACAGGGCGCATTCATTAAAGAGTTGCAGGAAGCCAGCGCGCGCGGCATCGTGGTGGTTAACCTCACGCAGTGTATGTCCGGCAAAGTGAACATGGGCGGCTATGCCACCGGCAACGCCCTGGCGCAGGCTGGCGTTATCAGCGGATTTGATATGACGGTGGAAGCGACGCTAACCAAGCTCCACTACCTGCTGAGCCAGGGTCTGGATGCCGAGGCAATCCGTGATGCGATGTCGCGTAACCTGCGTGGTGAACTCACTCCCGACGAATAAGGAACGCCAATGGCGCAACGTGCTTTGCTGTTGATTGATTTGCAGAACGATTTTTGTGCCGGTGGCACGCTTGCCGTACCGGAAGGTGACAGCACCGTTGAGGTGGCTAACCAGCTTATCGAGCTGTTTAACGTCCGCGGTGAAAGCGTGGTCGCCAGTCAGGACTGGCACCCGGCAAAGCATGGAAGTTTCGCCAGTACTCAAGGGACGGCCCCCTTCACGGAGGGCACGCTCGACGGCCTGACGCAAACCTGGTGGCCCGATCACTGCATCCAGAACAGCGAAGGGGCAAAACTTCACCCGCTGCTGAAGGCGTCCGGCATCGATAAAATCGTCTATAAAGGCCAAAATCCGGCTATCGACAGCTACAGCGCGTTTTTCGATAACGGCCACCGGCAGCAAACCGAACTGGATGCCTGGCTGCACGAGCATGGCATCCGCAGCCTGGTGGTGCTGGGGCTGGCAACAGACTTCTGTGTGAAATTTACCGTGCTGGACGCCCTGAAGCTGGGCTATGAGGTGACAGTCATCACCGATGGCTGCCGCGGTGTTAACCTGCAGCCGCAGAATAGCCTGCAGGCATTCCAGGAAATGGCCGTTGAGGGCGCAACGTTAATGACCTTCGCCGATTTTACCTGCCAATAATTGTAGGGGCGGCCCCCGCCCCACACTTTTGTATCGATTCCGCTCACACTCTACGCTTTTTTTGCTCGCCCTCGCCTGGGAGCGCTCTCATAATCATATTCAATGAATTTATTCAGCACGTTAGCTGATTTCGCTTTCCGCCGTTTTCGTCTCTGAACGTGGCCGGGAAGCTTTTATGTCGTGCCCGTCAAAGAGGAATCATTATGTCATTCACAGGTAAAATGTTACCGCTGGTGGCCGCGGTGACGCTCGCCTGCAGCGGCGTTGCGCAGGCTGAATCTTTGCTTTCCGTGGGTTACTTCAACGGCGGCGGTGACGTCACTGCCGGCCCCGGGGGAGATATCAATAAACTTGATGTTCGCCAGATAACCCACCTCAATTACTCCTTTGGCCTGATTTATAACGACGAGAAAGGCGAAACCAACGAAGCGCTGAAAGACGCGTCAAAACTGCATCAAATCTATCTTTCCCCAAAAGTTATCTCGGATCTTGAAACCCTGCCGACGCTGCGTAAACAGAACCCACAGCTGAAAATATTGCTGTCGGTGGGCGGCTGGGGTGCCCGCGGTTTCTCTGCCGCTGCGGCAACGCCAGAGAACCGCGCGGTATTTATCCGCTCGGTACAGGAAGTGATGGACAAGTATGGCCTGGACGGGATCGATCTCGACTGGGAGTTCCCAGTGAACGGGGCGTGGGGTTTGGTGGACAAGCTGGACGCCGACCGGGACAACTTCACCGCCCTGCTGAAAGAGCTGCGTAAAGCCGTGGGCGATAAAAAACTGGTTACTATTGCCGTCGGGGCCAACGCCGAAAGCCCGAAAAGCTGGGTTGATGTGAAGGCCATTGCGCCGGTGCTGAACTACATCAACCTGATGACCTACGACATGGCGTACGGCACGCAGTACTTCAACTCGAATCTTTATGATTCGAAAAAATGGCCGACGGTGGCCGAAGCCGACAAATACAGCGCTGACTTCGTGGTGAATAACTACCTGGCCGCCGGGCTGAAACCGCAGCAGATGAACCTGGGCATCGGCTTCTATGGCCGCGTACCTAAGCGCGCCGTAGAGCCAGGCATCGACTGGTCAAAACCCGATGCGCAGAAAAACCCTGTAACGCAGCCCTACTTCGGTGCACGCGAGCTGGAGCTGTTTAAAACCGCGCTGGGCGTGGATTTGACGAAAGACACTTACGTCAAATACAACGATCTGGTGAAGAAAATGCTGAACGATCCTCACAAGCGCTTTACCGAAGAGTGGGATGACGACGCGAAGGTGCCGTACCTGACGCTTAAGTCTGCTGAAGGTAAACCGCTGTTCGCGATTTCTTACGAGAACCCGCGCTCGGTGAAAATCAAAGCCGAGTACATCAAAGAGAAGGGTCTGGGCGGCGCGATGTTCTGGGAGTATGGCGCGGATGACAATAACCAGTTGGCGAAGCAGCTCGCCGAGTCACTGGGCATCGATCACGCTAAATAACGGTTAAAAAAGCAAAACTAAGGGAGACCAGCGAGTCTCCCTTCTTGTTTATTGCAGCTTCATCGTCACAAACGGCGCTGGCTCAATGCCAAACTCCGCTTTGAGCTGCTGCTTGCTCTTCATCACCATCTGACCATTGGTGTCGATAGTCATGTGCTGCGCCTCCGTGTTGTGGCGCGCCTGCCACAGCATCACCAGCTGGAGGCTGTTGTCTTTTTGCTCCTGGGTCAGCGCCACGCCATCAGGCCACTTTCCCAGTTCGACCGCGGTCGCCAGACGCTGATAAATTTCTGGCGTCATCACGCTCAACATCTCATCCAGATTGCTCATTTTGCACCCCGTCGCGGAATAATTAGCTGAATCGATTCTTCAGCCATCAACCTGTTCACTGTTTTGCCCGTCAGTGAAGCTCAGGGAGGCTGAGTTAACGCAATACCGCTCCCCGGTTGGCTGTGGACCATCCGGGAAAACATGGCCCAGGTGTGCGTCGCAGCTACCGCAGCGGATTTCAACGCGCTCCATGCCGTGTGAATTATCGGTCAGATAACGGATAGCATCGGGGCTGACAGGTTCGTAGAAGCTAGGCCAGCCGCAGCCCGAGTCGTATTTTGTTTCCGAAAGAAACAGCGGGGCCTCACACACCAGGCAATGATAAATCCCGTCACGCTTATTATGCAGCAAACGCCCGGAATAAGGCGGTTCAGTACCGTGCTTCTGGGTCACATAATATTGCATTTCGCTGAGGTTTTTCTTATTTGAATCAGGGGGTAATTGATTAGACATAGGTGTACATCTCGGTCAGTTCAATTGGGACAGCTCACGGCACCATTCTAACAAAAAATTAACAACGCCGTGCTGCTTTTTGTTCTAAACTTAGCCCTGAAATTCTGGCACGGCACAAAGCGTGACGTGAATCACATTATTGTTGGGACTGGCGTTTAAAATCCCCCGCATCGTCCCCATTTGGATTTAAGCCCAAAAGGAAGCGTGAGGCGTTCAGTCGTACAAACCCTGGTCACAGGATTGATTTGTCGCAATGATTGACACGATTCCGCTTGACGCTGCGTAAGGTTTTTGTAATTTTACAGCCAACCTTTTATTCACTAAAAAATAGCTGGTGGAATACTATGACTATCAAAGTAGGTATCAACGGTTTTGGTCGTATCGGCCGTATCGTTTTCCGTGCTGCTCAGGAACGTTCTGACATCGAAATCGTTGCAATCAACGACCTGTTAGACGCTGACTATATGGCTTACATGCTGAAGTACGACTCAACTCACGGTCGTTTCAACGGTACTGTAGAAGTTAAAGACGGCAACCTGGTTGTTAACGGTAAAACTATCCGTGTTACCGCAGAACGTGACCCGGCTAACCTGAAGTGGAACGAAGTGAACGTTGACGTTGTTGCTGAAGCAACTGGTCTGTTCCTGACTGACGAAACCGCTCGTAAGCACATCACTGCTGGCGCGAAAAAAGTTGTTCTGACTGGTCCTTCCAAAGACAACACCCCAATGTTCGTTCGCGGTGCTAACTTCGAAAAATACGCTGGCCAGGACATCGTTTCCAACGCATCCTGCACCACCAACTGCCTGGCACCACTGGCTAAAGTTATCAACGACAACTTCGGTATCGTTGAAGGCCTGATGACTACCGTTCACGCAACTACCGCTACTCAGAAAACCGTTGATGGCCCGTCTCACAAAGACTGGCGCGGCGGCCGCGGCGCAGCTCAGAACATCATCCCTTCTTCTACCGGTGCTGCTAAAGCTGTAGGCGTTGTACTGCCAGAGCTGAAAGGCAAACTGACTGGTATGGCGTTCCGCGTTCCTACCCCTAACGTGTCCGTTGTTGACCTGACCGTTCGTCTGGAAAAAGCTGCTTCTTACGAAGAAATTAAGAAAGCAATCAAAGCTGCTTCCGAAGGCGCAATGAAAGGCGTTCTGGGCTACACCGAAGATGACGTAGTATCTACCGACTTCAACGGCGAAGTACTGACTTCCGTGTTCGATGCTAAAGCTGGTATCGCACTGAACGACAACTTTGTGAAACTGGTTTCCTGGTACGACAACGAAACTGGTTACTCCAACAAAGTACTGGATCTGATTGCTCACATCTCCAAATAAGTTGAGATGAGAATCTGATTCTAAAGGGCGACTTCGGTCGCTCTTTTTTTTGCCTGAAAGCTCCAGGACTAAGGAAAAAAGAAATGATTAATAAAATTTTTGCACTTCCGGTCGTCGAACAAATTACGCCTTCTCTTACCCGCCGCGTAAACGATGAGCTGGACGTCATCGTCGTTGATCACCCGCAGGTCCGGGCATCTTTCGCGCTCCAGGGCGCACATCTGCTCTCCTGGCAGCCTGCCGGTGAAGATGAAGTGCTGTGGCTGAGCGACATCACCCCATTCCATAAAGGCAAAGCCCTGCGCGGCGGCGTGCCGATTTGCTGGCCGTGGTTTGGCCCGGCGGAGCAGCCTGGCCTGCCGGCACACGGTTTTGCCCGCAACCAACCGTGGACGCTGAGCGCGCACAATGAAGATGCCAACGGTGTGGTGCTGACCTTTGAGCTGCATAACAATGCAGAGACGCTGAAGCTGTGGCCGCATGAGTTCACGCTGTATGCCCGCTTTAAGTTGGGTAAAACCTGCGAAATTGAACTGGAAGCTCACGGTGAGTTCGAAACCACCTCTGCCCTGCACACCTACTTCAACGTCGGCGACATCGCGGAGGTGAAAGTCAGCGGTCTGGGTAATCCGTACATCGACAAAGTGCTGAATGAAGCCGCGGGCCAGTTGACGGACGGCGTACAAACCTTCCCGGACCGCACCGATCGTCTCTACCTTGAGCCGGAAGAGTGCAGCGTCATTCATGACGCAAGCCGCCTGAAGCGCACCCTGAACGTGGTGCATCACCATCATTACAACGTGGTGGGCTGGAACCCTGGCCCGGCGCTGTCCGTTTCGATGGGCGATATGCCGGATGACGGCTACAAAACCTTCGTCTGTGTAGAAACCGCCTGCGCTTCGAAAAAACAGAAAGCCAGCGCAGAGAAACCTACCCGCCTGAGCCAGGCTATCAGCGTGGCGAAGAGAGGCTAAAGGGCTTTTCACCAGCTTAGGGCAAAGGCGGCAAACCCTTGCCCCACAAAAAAGCAAACGGGGCGCCAGCGCCCCGTTTTAGTGCGTCAATTGCACCAATTAGAAGCTGTAGTTCACACCCGTCAGCAGCACACCGGTCCAGTTGCTGTCGACCATTGGGCTGTCGGTCACTTCTTTGGACAGACGCATATAGCGGCCCATACCGAACACGTTCCAGTCTGCATTCAGCTGGTAGTTAACGGACAGCTCAACATACGGCGACCAGCTGTTACCCGCGTCATACTCGTTCAGACCGCTGCGGTTGGATTCCTTGCCGCTCACGCCATAGTAGTAGTCGTTTTGATTCTTGCTATCCCACACGATACCAATCCCCGGCGTCACCGTCAGGCTATCCGCATTGTAGCGGTACAGCCAGGCAGTATCCCAGGTAATGCCGTTGCTGTTGTCGAGGATATCCCCGGCCAGCACGGTACGCAGGAAGCCATAATCGGTGTTATGTACCCAGGACAGGCCGGCCATCACGGTGGAGTGGCGGTAGTCCAGCGCACGCATGCTATCGTAGTTGCTGTCTTTCGGCCTGAAATGCAGCGGCGAATAGTAGGCGGTCACGGACAGCTTATCGGCCTGGTCATTCCACAAGTAGTAGCCCGCGTTAAAACCACGGAAGTAGAAATTGTCACCTTCATAGCCCAGCAGAGGCGCCGGATAGACGCGGTTCTGGTCACCTTTGTAAGGGTTTGGCGAAACCAGCGCACCCGCACCGATTGACCACGGGCCCTCTGCGTGCGCAGCGGTAACGGAGGAGGCAAGCAGTACGCCTAATGCGAGAAGTTTGAATTTGGTCACAATCCTTTCAGTCCTTTAATCAAATAATCAGCGCAGGAAGTGTAACCGCCCTTGGCTCCCATCCCAAATAATTTACTTAGTCACAACCTTCAACCAACTTATTAGCTTCCCGCAATCTGATGACGGCGGATTTTCAGCTTCATGTCAGTCTAATGACAGCGAACACTGCCCCTTATCTCAAATACGAAATTTTTAGGATGAGTTATTGATATGTCATTGAAATTGAGCGTTGGCCGTATGCAAGTTTTGCAAATGCCATCTACGCTTTATTTTAGGAAGGTGAATCGCTGAGACGGCAGCGTGAGCGCCCGGTACCAACCTGGCACAAGGGTTGCTGTTCATTTAGCAGACGTCTTCCGGGGAGCCTCTATTACACATACCAACGGCTCTTTAACCTGTGCTAAAAACGAAAGGACGGCATGCCATGAATATATTCGATCACTATCGCCAGCGTTATGAAGCTGCCAAGGACGAAGAGTTCACACTGCAGGAATTTCTTGCTATCTGTAAACAAGATCGCAGTGCCTACGCGAATGCGGCAGAACGGCTATTGACGGCCATTGGTGAACCAGTGATGGTAGACACTGCCACAGAGCCACGGCTGTCCCGTCTCTTTTCAAACCGGGTGGTTGCCCGTTACCCGGCGTTTGAAGAGTTTTATGGCATGGAAGAGGCTATCGAGCAGATCGTGGCCTATCTGAAACACGCGGCTCAGGGTCTGGAAGAGAAGAAACAAATTCTCTATCTGCTGGGGCCGGTGGGGGGCGGTAAATCATCGCTGGCAGAGCGCCTGAAAGCGTTGATGCAGCGCGTACCGATTTACGTGCTGAGCGCCAACGGCGAACGCAGCCCGGTCAATGACCATCCGCTCTGCCTGTTCAACCCACAGGAAGATGCCTCGATTCTGGAAAAAGAGTATGGCATCCCTAATCGCTACCTCGGCACCATCATGTCGCCGTGGGCAGCAAAACGCCTAAGCGAATTTGGCGGCGACATCACCAAATTCCGCGTAGTAAAAGTTTGGCCGTCCATTCTGGCCCAGATTGCCATCGCGAAAACCGAGCCTGGCGATGAGAACAACCAGGATATCTCTGCGCTGGTCGGTAAAGTGGATATCCGCAAACTGGAACACCACGCCCAAAACGACCCGGATGCTTACGGCTATTCCGGGGCACTGTGCCGGGCCAACCAGGGCATCATGGAGTTTGTGGAGATGTTTAAAGCACCCATCAAAGTGCTTCATCCACTCCTGACCGCCACCCAGGAAGGCAACTACAACGGCACAGAAGGCATCTCTGCCCTGCCATTTAACGGCATTATTCTTGCGCACTCGAACGAATCGGAGTGGGTTACCTTCCGTAATAATAAGAACAACGAGGCGTTCCTTGACCGCGTCTACATCGTCAAGGTGCCTTACTGCCTGCGCATCTCGGAAGAGATCAAAATCTACGAGAAGCTGCTCAACCACAGCGAGCTGTCCCACGCGCCATGCGCCCCGGGCACTCTGGAAACGCTTTCTCGCTTCTCAATCCTGTCGCGCCTGAAAGAGCCAGAAAACTCCAGCATCTACTCGAAAATGCGTGTCTATGATGGGGAAAGCCTGAAAGACACCGACCCGAAAGCCAAGTCCTACCAGGAGTACCGGGACTATGCCGGGGTCGATGAAGGCATGAACGGGCTCTCAACGCGCTTCGCCTTTAAAATCCTCTCCCGCGTGTTCAACTTTGACCACGTCGAGGTCGCGGCGAACCCGGTTCATCTGTTCTATGTGCTGGAACAGCAAATTGAGCGCGAGCAATTCCCGCAGGATCAGTCGGAGAAATACCTGGAGTACCTGAAAGGCTACCTGATCCCGAAATATGCGGAATTTATCGGCAAAGAGATCCAGACCGCCTACCTCGAATCTTACTCAGAGTACGGGCAGAATATTTTTGACAGGTATGTCACCTACGCTGACTTCTGGATTCAGGATCAGGAGTACCGCGACCCGGATACCGGCCAGCTGTTTGACCGGGAATCCCTGAATGCGGAGCTTGAGAAAATTGAAAAACCGGCCGGGATCAGCAACCCGAAAGATTTCCGTAATGAAATCGTCAACTTCGTGCTGCGAGCCCGGGCCAATAACAACGGCCGTAACCCAAACTGGACCAGCTACGAGAAGCTGCGGACGGTTATCGAGAAGAAAATGTTCTCGAACACCGAAGAGCTGCTGCCCGTTATCTCGTTCAACGCCAAAACCTCCACCGACGAGCAGAAGAAACACGATGATTTTGTCGATCGGATGATGGAGAAAGGCTACACCCGCAAGCAGGTTCGCCTGCTGTGTGAATGGTATCTGCGGGTCCGTAAGTCTTCTTAAGGGAGTTTCCTGCAGGTCACGCCGGGCGGCGTGACCTGTTTGCGCACCTGGCATAAGCAGTTGGGGGAACTATGGCCTACTTCATAGACAGGCGGCTTAACGGCAAAAACAAGAGCGCGGTCAACCGCCAGCGCTTCTTGCGTCGCTATAAGGCGCAGATCAAACAGTCGATTTCCGGGGCCATCAACAAGCGTTCGGTGACCGACGTGGACAGCGGCGAGTCCGTGTCCATCCCCATTGAGGATATCAACGAACCGATGTTTCATCAGGGTCGCGGCGGTCTTCGCCACCGCGTCCATCCCGGCAATGACCACTTTGTACAAAATGACCGTATCGAGCGCCCTCAGGGCGGTGGCGGCGGCGGTGGTAGCGGCCAGGGTCAGGCGAGCCAGGACGGCGAAGGCCAGGATGAATTCGTGTTCCAGATCTCCAAAGATGAATATCTCGACTTGCTGTTCGAGGATCTGGCTCTGCCTAACCTGAAGCGTAATCAGCACCGGCAGATCACCGAATTTAAATCCCACCGCGCCGGCTTTACCTCTAACGGCGTCCCGGCCAATATCAGCGTCGTTCGCTCGCTGCAAAACTCGCTGGCGCGCCGCACGGCGATGAGCGCGGGGAAACGCCGTTTGCTGCACGAGCTCGAAGAGACCCTCGACACCGTCAGCCGCAGCGAACCCGCTCAATTGCTTGAAGAGGAGCGTCTGCGTAAAGAGATTGCGGAGCTGCGGGAAAAAATTGCCCGCGTGCCGTTTATCGACACCTTCGATCTGCGCTACAAGAACTACGAGAAACGCCCGGAACCATCGAGCCAGGCGGTGATGTTCTGCCTGATGGACGTTTCCGGCTCCATGGACCAGGCGACGAAAGACATGGCCAAGCGCTTTTATATCCTGCTCTACCTGTTCCTGAGCCGGACCTATAAAAACGTGGAGGTGGTTTATATTCGCCACCATACTCAGGCGAAAGAGGTGGACGAACACGAGTTCTTCTACTCGCAGGAAACCGGCGGGACCATTGTTTCCAGCGCCCTGAAGCTGATGGATGAAGTGGTGCAGGAGCGTTACGACCCGGCGCAGTGGAACATCTATGCTGCCCAGGCTTCGGACGGTGATAACTGGGCAGACGACTCGCCGCTGTGTCATGAAATCCTGGCGAAAAAACTGCTGCCGGTGGTGCGCTACTACAGTTACATCGAAATCACCCGCCGGGCGCACCAGACCCTGTGGCGTGAGTACGAAAACCTGCAGGCCACCTTCGAGAACTTTGCGATGCAGCATATCCGCGATCAGGATGATATCTATCCGGTGTTCCGGGAACTGTTTCAGAAGCAGACGTCAGATTCGCACGGCTAACTCATGCAAATCATTGAGTTATATACTGAAAAACCTGTTGCCAGACTTATTCAATTGGCAACAGGTTAATGCCCTCAGGGACTGCCACAGGAATGAGGTCGTGTCTGTCTGCACAGAAACTGCCCTACATTCAAAAAATACACATCCAGACTGCCCCCCTATTTAACCGCGGCATTTCCCCCGTCAGCAAACAGGGCTGAGCCGGCGACAAAACTGGACATATTGCTTGCCAGAAACAGGGCGGCGCTGGCTATCTCTTCTGGCTGCGCCAGACGTTTCACTGCATGCAGCCCGGCAGCCCAGGCTCTCTGATGTTCATCACCTGCCATCCGGGTTTCCGTTCCTCCGGGCAATAAGGCATTGGCACGTATCCCCTGGTCGGCATAATCTGCGGTCAGACCCTTAACCAATCCCATCAGCCCGGCCTTAGCCGCCGCATATGCAGCCATCCCCGGCAGACCCACACTGGTTCCAACAAAGCTGGAGATAAAAATAAGAGAACCTCCACCTCTTTTAAGCATTAAAGGAACCTGACTACGGGCACCGAGATAACCGGCTGTCAGGTTAACGGCCAGCGTATGCTGCCATTCATCGGGTGTAATATCGGCCAGGGGGCGAATTGCTCCCGTTGTACCGGCATTATTGACTGCAATATCAATACCTCCGAATGCTTCAGCGGCCAGGGCAGCAATAGCCGTATGCGTTTTCTCTTCACCTGCATCCCCGGCAAAAACCCTGGCATCGCTCCCCGCGGAACGAAGCTGCACAGCCAGCTCATCCAGTGGTGTCCGACTCCTCGCATTCAGAATTAACGAAGCGCCATGGTGAGCAAACAAAATAGCAACCGCACGCCCGATACCCGTCGATGCTCCAGTAATAACGGCGACTTTTCCGTCAAGTAATTTCATCATCTTCCCCATTTCATGACTGAGATTCCGAAACTCATTTGAATCTTTCTGTTAATTTTCTTGATGTGTGTCACCGGTTGATTTCAGCGGCTTATCCGTAAGCTTATGTTCGGGCTATGCAATAAAAACTCTGTTTCTTGCTATTTAATTAAATTCTTGATGGATAAGAATGGAAGTGTCTAACCAGCATGGTGGTTGCCTGAAAGTTGGCAATTGTCGTCGCTACCCCAGGGCAGAGTGCTGGAGACCGGAGATTAAAATCCTCTGGTGCAGGCCAAATAAACAATGAAAATCCGTCCGTTAAGGCTGCTTTTTTGTGCCTGAATTTTGCCCGGGGAATTACCGGGGAGGACGAGGGAATGACTGCTGGCAAATCACAGGGTCAAACTCCTCGAGGCGGTTTGGGGAATTTTTTAGTCCATTTATATTCGCGAGTGACATCCTGGTGATGGCTCCGGACGCAGACCAGCAATAGCCAGGCCACCACGGGTGGCGGAAAATCAAAAGCCGGTGAAGCACCGGCTTTTTCTATTTTCAGTCGCGAAGATAACAAACGGGTAATCGGAATCAGGCATGCGCCCGCTTATTGATGAAGTTCAATGTCATATCCCCACTGCTTCCAGTGAGCAAGCTGCTCTTGCTGCGGTTCCGACAGCGTTTGTCCCGTCCACAAAAAAAGATGCTGCCCCGGGAAAAGCTCCGGGCGTAACGTTTCCACCGGTTCGGCAAGCACGTTAACATTCTTGTCTCTGCGGGATAAACGCCACGCTTCCAGCCACAAGGCTGTTCGATCGTCTGTTTGCCAGCCGATGAGCAGGATCTCTTCCCCACTTTGGCCCTGCGTTTCTGCCAGGCATTGAGCGCAGTGGCGGATTAATACCCCATCCAGCAGGCTGCGCATCAACGAAGCCGTCGATTCATCCTGAGCGAGTTTGTTTCTCACGGGTAGTAAAAGATTGTCGATAAGCAGGTCAGCGCTGTGTTCCCGGCTTAGAGACACAATTTTCTCACGCAGCTTTGCCGGGTTAACTTTCCTGAGCAGAAGCATCATTTCTTCCTGCAGCGTCGCCCACAGCTGCTCTTCCGGCACGTGGCTACGCTCCAGCAGGGCTTTCACTTTGCCCACGGAAACGCCTTTGCTCATCCAGTATTTAATTTCTTCAATGCGCTGCACGTCCGCATCATCAAACTGCCGATGGCCGCCCTCGCTGCGCTGAGGCTTCAGCAAACCGTAGCGGCGCTGCCAGGCACGCAATGTGACCGGGTTGATACCACATCGCTCTGCTACATCACCGATAGTGTAATAGGCCATAGTGTCCCTCCCCGTACACAGATCTCACGCTTCCATTAAAACACTAGTCAATCTGTTCAATGTGTACAATTTTTTCCCGGCTTGTACAAGTGAAACCTAAAAGCTTTTGAGCCCCCCCACCAGCACAGAAGTTACAGCTCGGCTTTACGCTCTGGCCAGGCAACCATAAAAGAGCCCCCCACATGGGGTTTGGCAAACAGGTCTCCCTGGAAGTGCGAGATGCCCGCCGCCTCCAGCCACATCCACTCTTCGGGTTGTTCAATACCCGTGGCGGAGACCGCAATTTCAAGCGAGGCGCAGCATCTGATGATCGCCATGATAATGGCCTGTCGCGGCCCACTTTTATGGATGTCCCGAATCAGCTCCCGGTTAATCTTGAGTCTTTCTGGTTGAAACTGCGCCAAGAGCTGCAGGCCGGCAAAACCCGCACCAAAATCGTCAATCGCCAGCTTGATACCTGCCGATTTAAGATGCCTGATGGCCTCGGTAAACGCTTCCATCTGCGGAATAATCTCGCTTTCGGTAAATTCAATCACCACCTGCTCGGGGACAAGTCTATTTACCTCGATATCCATCAGTAGCTGTTCTACGGTGCCGGGTATCATCACCAGCGTCATTGGCAGCAGATTAATGCATAGCGTTTGCTGGCCAATGCCCGCGGCCTGCGCTGCGGCAAAAGCCGCCTTCGCATTCAGCAGATCGAGCCGGTAAACATCGCCCCCCTGGTCTTCAGCGAAACAGGGATCCACTGTTAACGCCTCAATCGCCGCGACGGAACGGGCCATTGGATCAACCATAGGCTGAAAGGCTATTTTTTCACCGGAAGTAAGTTTGTCGGATGCCGGATGAGCTGGCGCATCGATAATAAATTCCCACGAGCCACGCGGAGGGATCTCAAAATAGTTCTCTTTTTCCGTCGACTCGATAAAAGTCCGGAAAAAACGCAAAGCGCGGTCATCGTAAGCCAATTGATAGCGGCTGGTGCCCTTCTCCAGAACGACCTGTAATACATCGTTTTTATCGTGCTCTCTTAAATCAAAAAGCTCCATTCCCACACGCCCGAAGCGTCGGGCCGGCGCGTAATCACAAAGCAGCTCAACAATGTTGTAATGGCGATCGTCTTGACGGATAGCGTCATAAATCTTCTGCACACCAGCTTCCGGCCCCTCCAGCAATTGGAAAAAATGCGTGCCGTTGAAAAGCAGTATTCCCGTCACATTCGCGTCAATATTTTTAGCGTTTGCCGCGGTAACCATCTCCTGCAAAACCTCGAAAGGGGTGCTGGTATGAATATGGCTGCGATAGATGACAGTGGTGAGCATGGTCGTTCCCTGCGGAAAGTGGAGGTCATAACTTAACAGATCCCCGCCCTGACGTCGCCAGAAACTCAACAAAACCTAAACAACTGAACAACATCCAGCATTCTGATCATCGTTACCCGCCAACCAAGATGTACAACTTCACGCATCGGTAAAGCTAAAGCAACACAAATATAACATCATGATAAATAAGAATTAGCACTTTTAATCAAAAAATAGCAAGCGAAGTAATACACCTTTATGTACAGTTTTTATAGCAATTGCATAACTTAGTTAACATCTTGCAAAGTGTGAACTTACAGGAGCGACTTATGCGACAGAACACTTTTTCACCCGAGAACAGCGCAGAAAACGATATTGCCCGTTACTTCAGCGGTGCAGCACCCCTGTCTCAGCAGGAAACGATGGGGCAAATCGTGCTCGAAATTCTGAGCGATGGCCGCAACCTGAATCGAAAAGCAATCTGTACAAAATTGCTCTCTCGCCTGGACCGCGTCTCTGAGCCTGCAGAAGAAAAGCACTATCAGGCACTGCTGGGCATGCTTTTCACTCGCTAACGAGATAACCGGCCCGGAGTTCTATCAGATTAACGGCCTGCGTTCTCCGCACAGAGCGTAGCCCCAGTTGTAAATGCTGAATCCTTCCTCATTCTCAGGCTCCGGCTAATGACTTCATGCCAGCGCAAACCCTGGCGAGGAAATCAGGAGTAAAGACGTGCAGAGAAGCGACGATGAACAATTAACGGACGAGATTATCGGTGAGGCAGCGTTATCGCTGCTTAACGGCAACAGCGCAATAAACACCCGCGCCTTAGTAGCCAAACTGGAAGCGATGTTGATATCAGACCCAGACCCACGGCGGCGTAACGTGCTGCAGAAAATTATCGGTGAAATCGAGGGCGGCGTTGCCCGGGTTTCCGCGGGCAAGACAGAAAAAGAAGCGCGTTCAAGAGCGGTAGAGACAAACCAGCATAACGTTAAAAACGTCCACTAGCGGCCCATGGCCAATAACTGAAAAACGGTGAGTGACTATGACACAGCTAATTTCCAATACCTCTGCAATGCACACCGGACTTGCTGACAAAGCATTATCCGACTACATCAGAAGCACCGGAGACAGGCATGCCGAAGAAAACGCAGCCATTTCTCAGGCAATCACGGCCATTCTGTCTGCCAATCAGTCCGTCTCCAACAAAGCCATTATTATCTGGCTGGTAGATGCACTGGAGACCACCGACGATGTGGTGATGTGCGATATCTACCGCAACGCACTGGAAATTGTTGTCGGCCACACAATGGACGATATTTAAAAAGTGCACCACGCATAAGAGGCCGGCATTGACCGGCCTTTATTCTTGTTGGCTAAAGCGCTTTCTTCATAAAGAAACGGCTGGTGCCTTCGGGCAAACAGTCTATTTTGCCAAACTCCTCCCAGCCGTGCTTGCGGTAGAAGTCCGGTGCCTGAAAACTGATGGTATATAAAAAGGCGGCCACACAGCCGCGCTGGCGCCCTTCTGCTTCAAACGTCCTGAGGATCTCGCTTCCCAGTCCATGGGCTCTTAGCTCAGGCGGCAGATAAAACAGATCGATAAACAGCACACCCAACGAGGAGCGCCCCAGCATTCCGCCCACGACTTTCCCGCTCTCGGGACTGCGCACCACAACCGCCAGCGGCCGGCGATCGTTTAGCCCACTCATGGCGGCGTTAAACTCAGCCAGCCCCGCGTCGATCGGCAGCGAATGCTCCTCGCTGATGTAATCAGAAATCTCTAGTTTGAAACCCGACATCGCGTTCTCCACTGATTCTCCCCTCGTCACCCTACCAGTTCTTGCGTTGAGCCCGGCCGACAACACTGTATATATTTACAGACCACAAAAGCAAGAGTCGAACATGATGAAAAGAGAACGCTACCAGCTTTCCGTTGCCGTATTTGTTGTCCTGCGCCGCTGCGACGAAATTTGTCTTATCCGCAGGGCCAACACCGGCTGGATGGACGGCTTCTACAGTCTGCCCGCAGGCGGCCTTGAAAGTGGTGAAACGCTACTTAACGCCGCGGCCAGAGAAGCAAAGGAAGAAACGGGCGTCACTATCAAGACGGAACAGCTAAAGCTCGGCCATTCGATGCACGTAAAAACCGAAGATCGTTCCTGGACGGGCCACTTCTTTCTCTGTTCTGCCTGGCTGGGGCAGCCTTACGTCGCCGAACCAGACAAGCATTCTGAGCTACGCTGGATCAATATCAGGCAACTGCCGGACAACACTGTGCCCTATGTTAAGCAGGCCATCAGCGCTATTATCAACGGCGAGATTTATTCCGAATACGGCTGGTGACTCTATCCCTGTGGATGTGCCCACAGACGCTGCGCCATCGGTAACCAGCCAGGCAACGTTGCCCGATACCAGTTGAGATATTTGGGTAATATCTGCGGATGACGATGGTGCAAAATACTCAGCACCTCCGTAATCAACCAGGCTTTTGCCACAACGACATGCCGGACCAGAACGGGGGCCAACCACTGAGGGGCGGCCTGTCGATAGCGCTCCACCATCTGGTTGATGTCGGCGGGATCGCCCATGCCTTTAATCAAAGGTGCAAGATCTATTGCCGGGCTGCCGTAGCCAAAACGCTCCCAGTCAAACAAGACCAACTCCCCCTTTGCACGGCGTCCCCAGTTCCCCACATTTGTATCACCCGACACCCACTGCTGCGGCTCAAACAGCTCATCGCTGCACGTCTGGAAGTTCAGCACTATCGCCTCTTGATCTGTTGGTAACTGGAGCATGCTCAGCGCCAGGTCGGTTTGCTCGGCACTCCAGGAATGCCGCCGGAATACTCCAGAAGGTTTCGGCGGGCTGTGATGAATTATCGCCAGCCTTTCACAAAGTTCGCTTGCTGCATGTAGTGTTTCCAGCGTTAAGTACTGCGGAATAAATTCGATGATCAGCCGTCGTTCCTGCCGATTTAGGGAGTAAACGTTGGGGATGCCAAGCCCCCTGGCCCTGAACGCAGGGGCATGATACTGATAAAAATAGAGTTCAACCTCAGAAGCATTTTGCTTTTCAATGGCAGGTTTTCCCTGGAAGCCACATTCACGGACGATGGCGTTCCCCATCTGCGTCAGCACGTTATCAGCCATCTTTTTCCCTAATTTTTGCATGTCAGATAACTATTATCGCGATAGGATTAAAATTCAAAACATAGGCTTAGAAAGGCGACAAGAGGCAGCGCAATGACACCCCACGCAAAAGGTGAAGACGTTCATCAACAACTCATCGAGTTACTCGAGCAACAGCGGGCACGCTACCGCGTGGTGAACCACGTCGCGGCCGGAAAATGTGAAGAGGTCTCGGCTATCCGCGGAACCGAACTTGGCCAGGGCGCAAAGGCGCTGGTCTGCAAAGTCAAAGGCAATGGCGTCAAGCTACATGTGCTGGCCATTCTTGCGGCGGATAAACAAGCCGATCTGAGCCAGCTGGCACTGCATCTGGGCGGCCTGAAAGCGTCGCTGGCAAGCCCGGCTGAAGTGGATGAACTCACCCGATGTGTGTTTGGCGCCATCCCACCGTTCAGCTTTCACGCACAGCTGCGGCTGGTGGCCGACCCGTCTATTTTCGAGCGTTTTTCGGAAATTGCCTTCAATGCAGGATTGCTGGAAAAGTCAGTGGTGATGGATACGCAGGATTACTTGCGCATTGCACGCCCGGAGCTGGTCAATTTTCATCGCCCCGAATAGTTACCCGAGGCGTTCGAGACAGAGGACAGACAGCACCAACCCCGAAGCGATCCCGAGAAATGCGGCTGTGATGCAAATCGTATCGAATAACGCTGGGTCGCTCATCCTTTTCTCCTGTAAGTCATCGCCCGCTGTCAAACCGCTCAATTATTGACCTAAAAAATGACAGAATGATGAACGGCCACAGAATCTCTGCCGGCCATTCGCCACAACAATAAAAGTGAAGAACCTCTTATTTGGCAAGGATATATGATGATTTTTGACCCCACGCTTTTGATCCTTCTGGCCCTGGCTGGATTAGGTTTTGTCAGCCATAACACCACCGTCGCAGTTTCAATTCTCGTGCTGATCATTGTGCGCGTGACCCCGCTGAACACCTTCTTTCCGTGGATTGAGAAACAGGGCCTGACGGTGGGGATTATTATTCTGACTATCGGCGTGATGGCCCCGATAGCCAGCGGCACCCTGCCCGCCAGCAACCTGATCCACTCTTTCACCCACTGGAAATCACTGGTGGCGATTGCCGTGGGGATTGCCGTGTCCTGGCTCGGCGGGCGCGGCGTGACGCTGATGGGAAGCCAACCGGGTCTGGTGGGCGGTCTGCTGGTTGGCACCGTCCTTGGCGTCGCCCTGTTCCGCGGCGTACCCGTTGGGCCGCTGATCGCCGCCGGGCTGGTTTCCCTTATTGTGGGTAAGCAGTAGCCCCCTGCCGCTGCCAGCGATGGATGCGCCAGGCAAGCGTGCTGCACAGCAGGTAATAGACCAGGCCGGTAAAGATGAAAATCGCCGCCGGGTATATCTGCACCCGGCTGTTGACCTGCCCGGCCACAGTTGTCAGTTCCGGTACGTTGACGATAAACGCCAGCGATGTGTCTTTGATAAGCGAGATAAATAGCCCGGCAAATGACGGCAAAGCGTTGCGCAGCGCCAGGGGCAGCAGTACCAGCCTCAGCGTTTGCCACGGCGTAAAACCGCCGGCGATAGCCGCCTCATTTTGCCCCTTCGCCAGCGCATTCAGCGCCGCCAGCGTGGTGTACATCACCGCCGCAGAGGTGAACCAGGCCAGTGCCAGCGTGACGGTTAATGGCCCCGGTAAATCACGCCCGGTAATGGCGGGCAGCAGGAAATAGAGCCAGAAGATAACAAATATCAGCGGAATGCCGCGGATCAGATCGGCCCAGATGAAGAGCACGCGCCGAACCATGCCGCCGTAACGCCAGGCGGCACAGGCCAGCAATAAACCGAGCACAAGGGCAAGCCCGCCAGCGCCCACGGCCATTATCAGCGTTAGCAGCACGCCCCCAGGTTCACCCTGAGCCATTCTGCCCCACAGTAAATAGTCGAGATTGTCGGTAATAACCGAAACGTTAGCTACCATGCTGTGCCTCCGGTTTTATTCCCCCTGCCTTATGCGGCCCAGGTTTCCCTGGAGCAAAGAGTGTAAACAGCCCGCTCATTGCCAGCCCCAGCAGCAGATAAAGCATCGTGCCTGCGGCAAAAGCCCCCAGCGCATGGGCGTTATAACTTTCAATCCGACGCACCTGACTGGTGAGTTCGGCAAAGCCAATTCCGGTGGCCAGCGAAGAGAGTTTCATCAGATTGAGATATTGCCCGACCACCGGCTGCCAGGCGTTGACCACGCCCTGCGGCAGCAGTACGGTACGAAAGAGCTGCCACTCAGAGAAGCCCTGAGAAAGCGCGGCTTCGGTTTGCCCCTTCGGCACCGCCTGTAATCCGCTGCGGATCTCTTCCACCAAAAATGCCGAGGTGAAAACCCCTAACCCCCACGCCGCACAGAGAAACTCCGGCGTCAGCCACCAGACGCCGCCGGGCAGCTGAGACCAACTGTGATCGTCGTTAATAAACCCGCGCCAGCTCTGCGGGAGCGCGTTCCACGCGGCGAAATACCAGAACAGAAGCTGCACCAGCAAAGGCGTATTCCGAAAAACGGAAACCCAGCTCGCCGTGAAGTAGCGCCCCGCCCGGCCACCGGCGAGCCGTAGCCCCAGCAGCAGAACGGCAAACAGCGTGGCAATCATCATCCCGGCGAGCGTCACCCACGCGGTAGTCAGCAAACCGGAGATAAGCCAGGCCCGAGGCGCCCCGCTTAACACTCCCGCCCAGTCAAAGTAGTTGTTCATAGCTCGGCCCTGGCGTCGGCATGCAGCGGATCGAGTACCTTTTGCAGAAAACGACGGGCGCGGGGATGCTGTGGCGAACGGAAAAACTGCGCCGGTGCCGCCTGCTCGAGAATGGCCCCCCCATCAATGAACACTACGCGGTCGGCTATTTCACGGGCGAACTGCATCTCATGCGTGACCACAATCATGGTAATGCCGCTGTGGGCGAGATCTTTCATCACCTGCAGAACTTCACCGATCATCTCCGGGTCGAGGGCCGAAGTCGGTTCGTCAAACAGGATAATTTGCGGCGAAGAAGCCAGCGCCCGGGCAATAGCCACGCGCTGCTGCTGCCCCCCGGAAAGCTGCGCCGGATAATGCCGGGCTTTTTCTGCGAGGCCGACCCGGGCAAGCAGCGCCAGAGCCTGCTGGTGCGCCGCCTCACGCTTCCAGCCGTGAACATGCGTTAAGGACAGCGTAATGTTTTGCTCCGCCGTCAGGTGGGCGTAAAGGTTAAACTGCTGAAACACAAAACCGATCCGGCTCCGCAGGCGGCGCAGCGCGCTGTTATTTAGCTCTCGGGTTGGTTTGCCATCGATGAAAATATCGCCATCGCTGAGGGTCTCCAGCTGGTTGATAAGCCGTATCAGGGTGGATTTTCCCGAGCCCGATGGGCCGCAAATCGCCACCACTTCCCCGGCCGCAATCGTCAGGTCTATCTCGCGCAGGACGGATGTTTCACCATAGTTTTTACTCGCTTTGCGAAACTCAACGCTGGCGGACTGCAGATGCAAAAAATCCGCAGCCGAAGCTGCGGACAAATGAGGCGGTCTTTTAAACATATTATTTGGCTACAATTTTAAAGCTGCGCGGCTGCGGGGTTTTGCTGTCGGGGCCAAACCAGGCATTGTAGATTTGCTCTGCCTGGCCATTTTGTTCCAGCTTCACCAGCTCGTCGTTAACCGCTTTCAAAAGGGCCGGCTCTCCTTTCTTCACGCCAACGCCAATCTCTTCCTTGCTCAGCAAATCCGGCAGGATTTTAAACTTCGCCTTATCCGGCGCTTCGGCCAGTAGCCCGGCAAGAATAGTGCTGTCCTGAGTGATAGCCTGGACGTTACCGTTGCGCAGCGCGGTAAACGCCAGTGGAATATCATCATAAGAAAGCACTCGAATTGACGGGAAACGCTGTACCAGCGCCTGTTCTCCGGTGGTGCCTTTAACCGCACCCACGCGCCCTTTCGCGTAATCATCAAGCTTATCCGGCCCGGATGCCGGCACCAGGAACTGCTGCCCGGTCACAAAATAAGGGGTAGAGAAGTCCACCACCTGGGCACGTTCCGGCGTAATCGTGATATCCGCCACGATCAGGTCAACCTTACCGGACTGCAGGAGCGGAATACGGTTGGCCGGGTTGGTGGCTACCAGCTCAAGCTTAACGCCCAGAGATTTGGCCAGTGCTTTCGCGAAATCAACGTCATAGCCCACGATATCGTGTGTTTTAGCATCTATTGAGCCAAAAGGTGGATTTGCGTCAAAAGTGGCCACTTTAACCACTCCCGCTTTTTGAATATCCGCCAGCTGGTCTGCGTGAACCGCGGTGGAGGCCAGGCCGGACAGGGCCAAAGCCAAAGCAGAGAGCGTTAACTTACGTTGCGTTGTACTGTGTGTAATTGTGTGCGTTAAAGCCTTTACCTGTGCCATTGATTTTCCTTGTTATCCCGTCTGTGAGCGAGCTATGTCTTTACGCTCGCACAAGCGCCGTCACCTCGCCAATGCTTAATCCTGCATTGCATATGCAGAAAACATATTAGTTAATCGTGAGTTAAATCTTTTACTTATAGATTTAACAAATAATTGAGTTAAGTGATTATTTTAAAAATAAAAAACTGACGATTTATGGCATAAATTTGTGACTAACCCGGTAGTTTTCAGATTTGGCGGAAAAGTTTCCCTTCTCCTGGACCGATAAGCTTTTCAAATAATAGGAGAGGCAAAATGAAATCACTGGCTCACAATTTGTTGTTATTAATTTGCTGTTCGATTTTGATGTCCGCCCTGGTTACCGCCATTTCACTCTACGGCAGCCACCGAAGTGCCCAAAGTACGGAAAGTGGCCTGCTGGCCAAAGATCTGATGTCCGACATCAAGCCGGCGCCGGTGTATTTAATTGAGCTGCGTCTGGTGCTTTCGCGCGTGGTGGAAGGCACGCTGAGCGTCGATCAGGCCGATGCCGAAATCAAGCGCCTCAGCGCGCAATGGCATCAGCGGGTTGACTACTGGAAAGCCACCCTGCCGCCTGAGCTGCAGCAAAACCTGCTCGGGGAGCAGTACAATGCCGGGATGGCGATGATTAAAGATGCCAACGATCTAGTGGAACTTATCCGCTCTGGCGCCCCGACGCCGCTGTTTGAAAAGCTGAAAGCGGCCGATAAAGACTTTTTCGCCCACCAAAAAGGCATTGAGTCATTTGTCAAAGCCTCCGCCGACTATGCCGATAACGCGGTGGAAAAAGCCCAACACAGCAGCGCCAACTCTACCCAATGGCAGTTGATTGGTTCCGGCGCTGCCGTGCTGCTGTTACTGGTGGTCGGCTGGTGGGTACACCGCACAATTTTCCGCTCGCTGGGCGGAGAGCCAAGTGAAGTGGCCGAGATTGCCAACGCCGTAGCCTGCGGGGATCTTACCCGCGAAGTGAAAGTGCGCGACGGCGACAGAACCAGCGTCATGGCCGCGATGGAAACCATGTGCCAGCAGTTAACCATGGTCATCCATCTGGTTCACGAAAGCAGCAACCAGATTTCCACCCGCTCCAGCGAAATTGCCAGCGGCAATATTGACCTGGCTTCCCGCACCGAAGAGCAGGCCAGCGCGCTTGAGCAAACGGCTTCATCCATGGAAGAGATGACCGCCACGGTTAAGCAAAACGCAGAAAATGCCCAGAGCGCCAGCCAGTTGGCCAATACCGCCTCGAGAAGCGCGGAACAGGGCGGCGCGGTAGTGGCGCAGGTCGTGGAAACCATGGACGGTATTTCAAGCTCCGCCAACAAAATCACCGACATCATCGGCGTTATCGACAGCATCGCCTTCCAGACCAACATTCTGGCGCTCAACGCGGCGGTGGAAGCCGCCCGGGCCGGCGATCAGGGGCGCGGTTTTGCGGTTGTGGCAGGCGAAGTTCGCAGCCTGGCCCAGCGCAGCGCCAGCGCGGCCAAAGAGATTAAAGAACTGATTGAAGATTCGGTGCATCAGGTGGCCAGCGGCAGCAAGCTGGTGAACGAGGCAGGCAAAACCATCAACACCGTGGTGCAGGACGTGAAGCGTGTCGCCGCGTTGATGGTGGAGATTACCCACGCCAGCGATGAGCAAAGCAGCGGCATTGAGCAGGTCAGCACGGCTATCAGCCAGATGGATGTCACCACCCAGCAAAACGCGGCGATGGTGAACCAGGCCTCCGAAGCGGCGGAATCGCTGCTGGCGCAGACCTATGAGCTGAATACCGCCGTGTCTCAGTTTAAGCTGGCTAGTCTGTAAAATCGTCCCCGCCCAGGGTGCTTAAATAGCGCCCTGGCGTGGTGCCAAGCGCCTTTTTAAACATGGTAATAAACGCCGTGGTGGAGTCGTACCCCAGCGACTCCGCCACGTTTTGCACAGTCATCCCGCTTATCAAATAACGCAGCGCAACGATGAGCTGCATCTGCTGCCGCCAGCGTATAAAACTCAGACCCGTTTCTTTCACCACCAGCCGGGCAAGATTGCGCTCGCTCATCGCCATTTCATCGGCCCACTGGGCCAGCGTTCTCTTTTCCTTCAGATTTTTCGCCATGCTGTCCGCCATCGCACGTATTTTGGGGTGCGAGGAGATTGGTAGCTGGAGCTGTTCCACCGGCTGATGGGGCAGCTCATCGAACAACACCTGCACCAGCCGTTGAGTGGGCGCGCAGCCGAGATGTTCATGGGCAACGTTAGACAAACGCAGAATCAGTTCCCGCACCAGCGGCGAGATCTTCAGCGTGCAACACTCCTGCGGCATGGCAACCACATCCGGCTCAATAAACAAAAAACAGAGCCGCGCGTCCGCCGTCACCCGGTTACTGTGCGGCATTTTCCCCGGCACCCAAACCGCATACTGCGGCGGCACCATCCACATCGAGTTGCTCACTTCGCTGGTGATGCCACCGTGGAGCGCCAGAATCAGCTGCCCTTTTCGGTGAGTGTGGATGGGCTTTTCGTTATAGGTTTGCGCGGCGCGAATGCGAAATGCCAGCGCGGGCGTCACGATGCTGTCCGGGTCAAAACCTTCGAGATCCAGGTCACGTTCCATAGCATGTCCGAATTTAGCGATAATCTGTCATTTTAGCTTGATTCGTAAAAAGGCAGAAGCGTGTATCTTTGCCTTACCGTTTTTCAGGATACCAACACATGACTTCCACGACTTCAGCGAGCAAGCAGAACCGAGCCCTGCTTCTGCTCGGCATTCTGATGATTGCCACTACCCTGCGCGTCACCTTTACCGGCGCGGCACCGCTGCTGGATATGGTGCGCGATGCACTTGCGCTGTCCACCGCACAGATCGGGATTTTAACCACCCTGCCCCTGCTGGCCTTTGCGGTTGTTTCCCCGCTTGCCGCCGGGATCGCCCGCCGCTTTGGCACCGAGCGCAGCCTGTTTGGCGCGCTGTTGATCATTTGTGCCGGGATTGCTTTGCGCTCCGCCGGCCACGCCGCACTGCTGTATATCGGCACGGCAATCATCGGCTGCGGGATAGCCATGGGCAACGTGCTGCTGCCCAGCCTGCTTAAGCGCGACTTCCCCGGCCAGGTCGCCAAACTCACCGGTGCTTACTCGCTAACGATGGGCGTTGCCGCCGCGCTGGGCTCCGTGATGGTGGTACCGATTGCCCTGCACGGCTTTGGCTGGTCCGGGGCAATGCTGTCGCTGATGATCTTCCCGCTGCTGGCGCTGATTGTCTGGCTGCCGCAGCTTGGCAGCAGCACGGTGATGAACCTTTCCGGCAACCCGGCGCTGCACAGCCGCGGTATCTGGTCCTCGCCGCTGGCGTGGCAGGTCACCCTGTATCTTGGCATTAACTCCCTGGTGTATTACGTGATTATCGGCTGGCTGCCTTCCATTCTGATAAGCCACGGCTACAACGAAGCTGAGGCCGGGTCGATACACGGCATTCTGCAGCTCGCCACCGCCATTCCGGGGCTGTTTGTCGGCCTGATCTTAAGCCGCCTGAAAGACCAGCGTGGGATTGCCGCTCTGATGGCGCTGCTGTGGTGCATGGCGACGCTCGGCCTGTGGTTGCTGCCGGCCTTCTCCATCTTCTGGGTATCGCTCGGCGGGTTTGGCTCCGGCGCGGCAATGATCCTGGGGCTCTCGTTCATTGGCATGCGCACCGGCTCCGCGCATCAGGCGGCGGCGCTGTCCGGCATGGCACAGTGCGTAGGCTATCTTCTGGCCGCCTTTGGCCCACCGGTGATGGGGAAAATTCATGACATCACGGGCAGTTGGGCAATACCTTTATTGGGTTGCGCGCTACTTTCTGTCGTCATGGGCATCTTTGGGGCTTATGCTGGGCGTCAGAAAGAGATTGGCGCGGCGGAAAAAGCCGCTGGCTGAGCAGGCCCGCAAGGAGGATCGAATGGCATCATCTGCACCGCAAAACATTTTTGACGACCCGGTATTTTTTGAAAATTACCGTCAGTTACGCGAGCAAGACTCCGGCCTTAACGGGCTGCTGGAGATCCCCGAGCTTTACTCTCTGCTGCCCGCGCTGGATGGCCTGAAGATCCTCGACCTGGGCTGTGGCTTTGGCGACTTTGCCCGTTTCGCCCGCGCCCACGGGGCGGCAAGCGTAACCGGTTTTGATATCTCGGAAAAAATGCTGGCTCAGGCGCGCGCCGCAACCCAGGACGCAAACATCAGCTACCACAATTTACCCCTGGAGCAGTTCTCGCCGAAGGGTGAAACCTGGGATCTGGCTATTTCGTCGCTGGCGCTGCACTACATCGAAGATTTTGCCCGGCTGAGCAACGCTATCTTTGCCGCGTTAAAACCCGGCGGGGAGTTTATCTTCTCCGTGGAGCACCCGATGTGCACCGCTTTCCCGGTAGGCTGGCAGCCGTACAAAGAAGAAGTTATCTGGCCGGTCAATCACTACCACCAGCAAGGCTTACGCCACACCAGCTGGTTCATGGAGGATGTGCAAAAATACCATCGCACCACGGAAACCTATGTGAATACCCTGCTCGACAGCGGCTTTGCTCTCACCCGAATGCTGGAAACTAAGCCGACGGCAGAAACCCTTGCGCAGCACCCGCGGCTGGCCAAAGAGATGCGCCGCCCGGCCTTTTTGATTCTCCGGGCGACGAAACCTCGTTAAAGAGAAAGCCCGCGATGCGATTTAAGCCAGAACCGTGCCTCACTTTATGCCCGGTACTGAATTAACCCGCAGATTCGCTTCTTTTTTACCCTCACCCTCCCCTGAGGGTGAGGGTAAAAACAATATTCTCAACGGCCTGTTTTCCCTCTCGCCCCTTTGGGGAGAGGGTTGGGGTAAGGGGCCTTTCTGTTTTATCTCTCCGCGGCGGCCAGAAAAGCCTCAACCAACGGGGAGGGTTTTCCTTTCAGCGCATTTCGCTCATGCTGGAACAGCGTCGCCACAAAGAACGGATGCCCCTGCAGTTCAACCGCGCGGATCTCGCCCTGTTTATCCCAGCCGGTTGGCTTCAGCGGTTCGTCGGCAAGCGCGGTGGCAAACAGCTCCGCGATACCGTAGTTGCAGTGGTATCCCTCTTCAATTTCCGTCTTGCCATAGGCGCGCCCGGCGACGGAATCGGCCAGCAGTGTAATCGTGTCCGAAACTTCGACCAGCGAGCAGCTCAGGCGTCCAATCACCAGCCGCCCTTCGCTTGCGGTTTCCGCATGGCCAGCATCTTCCCAGCCGAGCACGTTACGCGCATATTCCACTACCGCATACTGGAACCCGGCACAGGTACCGAGGAAAGGCACCCCGTTTTCTCGGGCAAAGCGAATGGCAAGATAAGCTGCGTCTTCGTTCAGGTAGGGGCTGGAAGGCACGCACCAGATTGCATCGTAGCCCACCAGATCTTCAGGGCTGGTCACGTCCAGCGAGGAGACCCAGTCATAATCCGCGCTGATGCCTAGCACGGCAGCGGCATTATCTAACGCCTGAGGAATGGCCTGATGCGCAATCACCGCCGGGTTATAATCACCGATAAGCGCAATACGTAAAGTGGATTTCAACTGTGAGTCTGACATGCTTCTGTTGGCCTTATGTTTGAGGGAAGAGAACAACATAAGGAATGATAGAGTAGGCGTTTTGCTTTACGCTGGCAACCGCAAAAATTGGCAGTCTTTCGCCTCTTTCCGCCATGGCAAACAATGTAGTAACGTGTCAGGTTCACTTCTGCGAACAAGAATATGAAAGCAAAAATACTGGTTAGCGCCTGCCTGATGGGGTTCAAAGTCCGCTATGACGGCCGCGAAAAATCGCAAACTGGCGCCGCCCTCGCCCGACTGCAGGCTGAAGGTCGCCTGGTTATCCACTGCCCAGAACTCGCCGCCGGACTGCCAACGCCGCGTCTCCCCGCTGAACTTAGCGGAGGCAGCGGGGAAGCCGCCCTGCAAGGTCGCGCCGTGATTCTGGAAAGCGATGGCAAAGACGTCACCGAACCTTATCTTCTTGCCGCCTGGCTCGCGCTTCAAACCGCCCGGGAGAATAACTGCCTGTTTGCTATCCTTACCGACGGCAGCCCAACCTGCGGCAGCCAGAAGATTTACGATGGCCACTTTGCAGGCAAAACAAGGCCGGGCCAGGGCGTAGCGGCAGCGCTGTTGCGTCAGCACGGCATCGAAGTCTTTGCCGACCATCAGATCCCGCTGTTGCTGAGCAGGCTAGAGGTCGTCGATAAGGAGGAGGCATGATCCGCTGCAAACGAGTCTATGAAGCCCCGGCTGAAGATGATGGCTACCGCGTCCTGGTGGACAGGCTGTGGCCAAGGGGGATGAAAAAAAGCGATTTGCGCTATGATGAATGGCCAAAGGAACTGACGCCCTCAAACGAGCTACGCAAGGCCTTTCACAGCGAAACCATCGACTTTGCGGCGTTCAGCGAGAGCTACAGACAAGAGCTAGAGCAACATCAGGACGCTGCCCGGGAGCTTGCCAGACATGGCGATAACGGCATCCTGACCTTGCTGTATGGCGCAAAAAATACCGACCAGAACCATGCGCTGGTACTGGCGGACTTTTTACGCCACTGCCGGGATTAATAGCTGAGGTGAAGCTCGTCTTCCTGCGGGGAAAAATCTTTGTCCAACGGCATTAAATGTTCGGCGCGCACGAAAGCGTAGCCCTGCCGGCCATCAAAGGCAATAACTTCGCCGGTTACCAGCCACAGCGGATAGTTTGCCTCCGGCGGCAACTGTGTCACCACGCCGGTTACCGGATTAACAAAGCGCTCCCCCGGCTGGCACAGCCCGAACAGTTCAACCGCTTTACCAATATTCACCCGCCCGGCGGCGGTACGCGCGCCGATAATCATCGCCAGGCCGCCCGGTTTTAATTGAAACATTGCTGCTCCCCTCACTTTTTCGCCGCAAGATCAGAACATTCCTGGGGCAAAAAGTAAACGGTATGGCCAGCTGAAACTAAGGTTTTTCTTAAATTATTTTGCGAGCCTGTCCGACAGCGCCGCAAGAAACAGCCTCAGCGCGGCAGGCAGATAGCTCCGGCTCCGGTATATACCGTAGATCCCCATCGAACGCGGCGGCCAGGCCTCAAGCACCTTAACCAGTTCTCCACTCTCGAACCGTGGCTTCGCATCCTGAACCGGCAGCATGGCAATCCCCACCCCGTCCGCTACCGCGTCCATCAGCACGACAGAGTCATTGGCACTAAAATTACCGCTAACCTCAACGTTCAGCGGCTCGCCGTTTTCATCCACCATTTGCCAGATATTGCGCAGGAAATAGCTATATTGCAGGCAATTGTGGTGCTCAAGATCGCCCGGCGTGCGGGGCATCCCTCTTTTCTCAATGTAGGACGGCGAGGCATAAAGCCGGGAGTCACATTCCCCCAGACGGCGGGCAATAATATTGGGATCGAGATCGTTGGTAATGCGAATAGCCAGATCGATACGCTCCTCAATCATATTCACCGCCTGGCTGCTAACGTGCAGCTCCACTCTAATGTCAGGATAGTCGCGCAGGAAATCGGACAAGAAAGGCACAATGTAATACCGGGCGCCAAACTGTGAACAGGCCACCCGTAGGGTACCCGAAGGCAAATCCTGCTGCTTCTGCGCCGCAATATTTTCCGCCACCTCGTTGAGCGCCCGGGTTTGCTGCAGCACCCGCTCACCGGTGGGCGTTATCGTCAGTTTCCGGGAGGATCGGTGCAGCAGCCGCTCTCCCGCCCAGTGCTCCATTTGCTCGAGATAGCGGCTAACCATTGGCCGGGACATATTTAACGCTCGCGCCGCCGCACTCAGGCTGCCCAGCTCGCAAATGCGGGTATAGACTTTTGCAGCAATGATTCTGTCCATTCCTTCGCCCATCTGTTCGATTTATGAAACTCATATTACCTGAATAAGGCCATTACGATTCACAAAATGCAATTTACACTGTTTCTCATTCCCAACCGGACCCATTGATTCAGTTAATCAGGATATAGCAGATGAAAACTCACACCCTTGCCGCCGCGACCGCCACGCTGTTATTCAGCAGCGCAAGTTTTGCCGCCCCGCTAACGCTTGATGTTTATAACCCTCAGGATAAGGGCGTCTTCCCGGTCACCTCTACGCTTGTCAGCGGCCCAACGGAAGCCACGCTGGTAGATGCCCAGTTCAGCGTCAAAGACGGTGAAGCGCTGGTGAAGATGATTCAGCACAGCGGCAAAAAACTGACCCGCGTTCTCATCACCGCCGGCGACCCGGATTACTACTTTGGCCTGGAGCCGATTGTTAAGGCTTATCCGCAGGTGAAAATTGAGGCCACACCGCTGGTCGTGGACCATATCAACAAAACTAAAGCAGAGAAGCTCAAATACTGGGGCCCTATCCTGAAAGATGGCGCGCCGAAAGAGGTCTTTGTGCCGCAGGTGACGCACGCGACAACCTTTACCGTTGACGGCGAAAAAATTGAGCTGCGCCAGCCCGCTTCTCACGCGGCGTATCTGTGGATCCCGGCCAATAAAACGATCCTCGGCGGCGTCGGCGTCAGCTCTGGTATTCACGTCTGGACCGCCGATTCCCAGACCAAAGCCGCCCGCCAGGAGTGGCGCGATGTGCTGGATGAAATGGCGGCCCTGAAGCCGCAGCGCGTGATCCCGGGACACTATATTGGCAAGGTCAATCCAGGGGCGGCCCCGGTGGTCTTCACCGGCGACTATTTAGCCGACTTTGAGCTGGCGCTGAAGAAAGGCAAAAGTGCCCCGGTAATTGCTGAGATGAAGCAAAAATATCCGGGCCTGGCCGATGAAAGCTCGCTGGAGATGAGCGCCAAAGTGAATACCGGCGAAATGAAGTGGTAATTCGCTAAACGTAAAAAGGGAGCCAAGGCTCCCTTTAATATTACGCACAAATTAAAAAGGGAGCCTGCGCTCCCTGTTTATTATTTGAAGTCGACCTTCATCAGCTCAGGAATCGAATAATCCCGGGTGGTTTCCACACAGCGGCTGATGTAATCCACAAAGCGCGGTGGCGGAGACATGCCTAAATCCAGCAGCTTCTCGTTGGAGAAACGGACGTTCAGCATAGAGAACTCCCCGTACAGGCGCATCGCACGCAGCATCAAACGCTCATTGCACGGCCCGTAAATGGATTTGAAGCTTCTGCGGCTCTTCACCAGTTCGCTGTAATCCACCTGCTCGTAATTGGAGAAGATAGGCGTCTGGTTCAGCGCGCTGGACATCGCTTCATCGATGTCAGCAAAACGAATGCTGCTCACATCCCCGGCGGAGATATGGTAGATCTTCTCTTTCAGCGAATCACTCTTCGCCAGCAGGAGCAGCGCTTCTGCGCAATAGTCCACCGGAATAACGTCGATTTTGTCATCCAGGGAGCACATGAATTTCCCGAGCATCAGCACCATGCGGAAGACCCAGAAGATGCTGCTGGACGGGCGGCAGCCCTGCTCGCTGTGGCCGACCACGATGGACGGACGAGCGATAACCAGCGGCAGCTGCGGGAACTGCTCGGACATCATGCGTTCGATGGTAGATTTAGACCAGGTGTACTGCACCAGGTGCTCTTCTTCTGGCTTGCTCGACATACTTTCGGTCACCAGCGTACCTGCATCTGGTACACAGGACATCGCGGTGCCGACGTGCAGGAAACGCTGCAGGCCCTTCACCTGGGACATACGGCGAGCAAACTGTAACGTACCCTCGACGTTTACCTTCCAGATCAGCGCATTCTCGCCAAACGATGCAACCGCCGCACAGTTAACAACGTGCGTGACGCTGGACAGTCTTTCATCATCGAGAAAATGCTCAGGCTCGGCTAAATCACCCAGCAATATATTTTCCGGGTTAATTTGTGCCAGCTGTGCTTCAGTACAGCCGAAATTAGCAAGGTTATTTCTGATTCTGGCCACGCCCTCCTGAGGAGAGTTCGCTCGCACCAATAACAATACGGAATTGAAAGATGATTCAGAGAGGGATCGGGCTAAAACCGCGCCGCCCAGGAAACCTGTCGCACCGGTAATCAAAAGTTGACTCATTATTATAACCTCAGGAGTGAAAACACGAGCATAGTAAGATGGCAAAAATAAACGCTTCCTCAATAAAGCGGATTACCCATACATAATGCCCAGCACTTTCGTGTAACGGTTTGTACATCCTTGTTTTAAAAGAAAAATAACCATTAAGAAATTAATTTCAGACGTAATTATTTTGACTATTTAATGATGTCGGGAATATTAAGAAAACCTTAATAGACGATAAACAAAACCGCTATTTCTCGGCAAAGATGAACTCTTTTAAATTTGCAGGAAATAAAAAGCCCACAAAAGTGGGCCAGAAGTGGGTTACAAAAACAGTCATCTTTTCCGGGCCGAAGGTGGCCCGACAGTGGCCGGGCAGGTCATTCCCGGGTTTGCACCCAGAACGCATGAATCAGGCCGGGGAAGTAGCCCAGCAGGGTAAGGATGATATTGAGGATGAAGGCCCAGCCAAAACCTTTGCCGATAAGCACACCCAATGGTGGCAGGATAATTGTGAAAACGACTCGCCAAAACCCCATATAAACTCCTGATAAATTCGGTTAATCCATGCTAAAAAACGACTTACCTTTAAAGCGTAGACGAATCTTAGACGTTTGCTCAGACCGATTATTCTGGAAAATTTAGTTTTATAACTCATCGTCGAAAAAAAATATCATGTGGCCCTTGCTAACCATAACAACTCAGGATAATTTCTTGCCTTCGGTAGCTTGATGAACCCTCATTCCGCTATCGAAATATGCCTATATTTCTCCTCCACTGGAGGGGCCGGAACCACTCAAAAAAAGATCCGGTCGATCACCAATTATATTAATGATGATAGCCTTATGGTGACCCGGCGTTTGCCGGGTTTTTTCGATTATATTCCCGCGAATAATGCAATCAACGCCAATGCCGCAGGTGCGGCCTGTACATAAAGTATTTTTTTGCTGGCGGTTAAACCGCCAAATAAACCAGCGACCAGCACGCAAATAAGGAAAAACAGTTTAAATTCATAGCCGCTGCTCGCCGCCAGCAGCCCATAAATTAATCCTACCGCTAAAAAGCCGTTGTACAGCCCCTGATTCGCCGCCAGGGTTTTCGACTGACGCGCAAACTCGGGAGACAACCCAAAAGCCTTTCTCCCCGCAGGCTTATCCCACAGCACCATTTCAAGCACCAGAATATAAAGGTGAATCACAGCCACCAGGCCGATAAGAATATTGGCAATCATTGGCAATTCCTGCAGGGGTTATAGTCTCGACGGCCGCCGGCTAAACTTCATAGCCAAGCGCCTTGATCACCTGCTCCATCGCTTCACTGGTCAGCGGGGAGCGTTTGATTTTATGATTTGCCAGCATGGTTCTGACCACGCCGGCAATCACGATATGTTTAGGCTCCTGCCCAAGATCCCGCATTTCCAGCACCACCTTGCCTACCACGCGGCACATCTCCTGATACAACACTTCATCTTTTGCTTTTTTATCCATCTCGCCTCCAGCTTATCTGTTTGATCTTACAGTAGCATTTAACGCCATCGGCGACTAAAAATAGCAAAATAATTTTTCACGCTTTTTGGAACAGCTCACGTTACAGGTTAGCTTCCGGTGAAATGCGTTCCACCAGCATAAACTCTTCAAATATTAAGGGCATATCTTCAGAAAATTCGCCATTTCGCTCAAAAAAGAGCTGATGCTCGCGCCGCCACCAGGAAAGGCTTAAATCCCCTTCCCCCTCCTTGCGGGCCTGCTCTGCACTGACCTGTGAAAACTTCAGAGTCATTACAGACAGCGTTTGGATAACACACACCGGGTCCCCGCTGCCGTTTAGAATAATGCTATATCCACCGGGCACGGGAGCTTCATCCCCGCTCTCATGGACTGGAGCCGCGGAGCATGTCGCTGTTTTACGCCCCTTTAAAACTAAATCCACCAGCTCGTCAGCCAGTTCAGGCGAATCGCCAAATGCCCATACCTGGGCATTGGCATATTTCTTTTGGTAGTCAGTGAGTCGCTTAGACATGGACTATTTCCCTCTCCTTTTGGGATTGAAATCCCCCCGCACAAGCCAGAGCACGACGTTATTCTATCTTCAGCGCTGGCTTTGAAACTGTTTCGATCGCAAATAATCCTCTTCAACCTGCATTTCAAACAATGTTTTTGAAGGGATGGCCAGGCAGGCCTGCATTTGCTGGCTCGCCAGATCGTATTCCAGGTGATGGCCGTTATTTAGCGGAGAGCTTCCGATTTGACGCCAGACTTCCCGGGAAGGCCATTGGGCATAGCCTATAAAATTTCCATTTTGATTCCTGTGCAGGCGCGAACCTAAAGAGCCACTCAACCGATAAATCCCTTCGGTTCTTTTAGCCCACGCGCGAATAAACGCCTCTTCCTGGCCAGCTTTGACGACAAATTCATACATCGCAATAAACATGTTAACCTCGGATACAGTTGAACGTATTCTTGATCGTAGAGAAAGGCAGAAGAAACATGTCTATTATTGTGCCCTGCCCTGCCATCAGACAATGACATTAACGGACAAACGAAAATCAATATGAAATATCAGTATCTGTTGCCACTTTTATTACTGGCGGGATGTGTCTCCCCGCCTCAACATCAGGGCGTTAACTGGGGGGAAGGAAATTGCCCACGCCCTGCCGTCGATAATATTTCCCCTGACAATACCCTGGTGCTGGAAGAGGGGAAAACGCTCAAATGCCAGATCCGGCCTTACGTATCACGCATGGCCTGCCAGGGCATCACCGATAAAACCGGCGCGGATGGGGTAATTTGCCAGAACAGTAGCGGAAAACAGGTGGCATTTCTGTTTGATAAGAAAGGGGTGCTCACGCAGCATCGATTTTTCTAGCGCATTGGCGATAAAATGAACCCACAATGAGAGCCCGCGGGCCCTCATTGTTCGAAATGGCAACCAGTCTAATCAAATTTAAATATTATGTCCGAGCATCTCATGATTTTATTTTTCTCTCGAGCGGATTTTGAATAAGGATCGTTGAGTCGTTTTGGGTCACTTTTATCAAGCTTGTCATAGATGTTAAGCTCCTCATTCTCTTCACCGCCCACGCCCAGGCAAATATTCGCGTAACGGCCTGGCTTATTTTCCGATTCTCCCCACACCAGCTCCGATGCAGGTTTATTCGCAGCATACGCATGGGCGGTTAGCAACACAGCGCAGATGATAAGCATCTTATTCATAAACAATCCCTTTTATGATAATGATAATCAACTGCAATTTTAACATTTTCGTGTGGCGTAAAGACAATCAGTTTAAAACTGAACATTATTGGCCAAAGCAGTAAAAAATTGGCGTACTGAAAGACGGCCCTGAACACGCTTACCCCAGGATCAGGACATCAACCGCCCTCTGTACCGCCACATCATCCAGGCCATTGGTATAGAGCTTATGTACCATATCGGCTATCGACTCGCGCGATAACGCCTCTTTTCGCGCCAGCAGCTGTACAACAGCCGCCCCGATTACCTGCAACGTTTCAGGATGAAGCTCCTCGAAGGCGTGCTGGTCCTTGTCCATACTTACTCCATAAATAAAATTCCCTGTCTTTCTAAACTAGCACAAGAGAACTCGGACAAAACGGGGATCTTGTCCTAATCCGCTTCCCTTTTACAACGTCGGCAAATAACTCATTGATACAACTCTGTAACATTTCACGGATTTTTTATGTCTGAATTTTACAAGAGGAAAAATGCCCACCGAATACTGACCTGTTCAACATCTTCGGAAGCGATTATCATTAAAAAATATATGGGCACTTCGGGGGAAGTATGCTGCATTTTGATGTCTTTGGCCGCCGAATGGGCGTAAAAAAAGTAGGTGAACAATGGCTGCTTTATCGCGTTGATCCCAATGAGGGGAAATATTCCCGGATTTATGATGTGGTCATCCCGGCATGGCTCGAGGAGGAGGAACTTCCCGGCTGGCTCGGGGATATTTACCATGAGGCAGCGAGTGAAAAGTATCCGGATGTCCGCGTAATTAATTCCGCAGCGTCGCCCTCAGGCAAAGCTTGAGCATATAATAAGGCTGGCATTTATGAGCAGAAGGCTTAACAGGGATCCTCGCACTAAAATCAGAAATATACCCAGACGCTTAAACGCGCTTGCCCATTGGGCCACAACGTTTAATAACCCTGAACGCGCTTTGTTCTCAGAAGATGAGTATTACTGGAATTTTAAAATCCCGGTAGAGATCAATCTTGTTCAGGGGAAATACAGCAAACTTAAAACCAGGGCCGCTTGTGCTCAGGCTTTAATTAACGCGTGTTCAAATCTTATTAAGGCCACTGCTGATATTAATTATCAGCCACGGATTACCACTGTTATATGCCTCCCGGATATGTTTACAAGCGAACTCTGTTTATATCGCTCGGAGGAGTATTACCAGAGCTTCATCACTGAACACCAGTCTGAGAAAGGCGCTTCTACATTGATCAAAGATCGCAGCCTTGCTGCTGAATGGGGACTCGTTCTGCCGGCTAATGTACAGGAGCTGGGTATCACGCTCGAAGACTATAGCAGCGAAGACCGTGATGAATGGTTCTGCGGGGAACGCTGGTATTATGGCCAGGTCATGTGAACGGGCTGCGTTGACGTGATGCAGGCTTCCCTGCATCATGCCTGCGGAATGTCTCCCAGCCGGGAATACACCGCCAGTCCATGCTGACGAGCCACCTCAATGTCCATATCAGCCCCTTTAGACTCGCCTTCAATACGGTATATGGCCCCAGCGTTGCTTTGGGGCTGATCGATAAACCTTTCATCGAGGTGATTTTGATTGGTGGCCGGCTGTACAAGCACTCAATTGTTACCGTTGGGGCGGCGGCTATTGAAGGCATCAGCAATATTCACGCGGATATTTTCTTTATGGGTGTGACGGGCGTGCACCCCGAAGCGGGGTTAACCACGGGGGATTACGAAGAAGCATGCATAAAACGTGCACTTTCCGGCAGAGCGGCAGAGCGGCAGAGCGGCAGAGACAGTCGTGCTGGCGTCACCGGAAAAGATCAACACCGCCTCATCATTCGTTATCGGCGACCTGGGATTAATCAACACGGTCGTGATTAACAGCGACACCGATGAGAATTGGGTCAACAGCATGGAAGCAAAAGGTATCACGGTGATGAAAGCTTAATGCCCGTTTACCAGCAGGCTCAGCCCGGATGGAGTGGGCCTGCGAGTGGCACAAAGTGAACAAACTGCGGCTATTCTAATATTGCCTTATATTTCTCAGGATATATGACTCAATTCCTGATGTATAAAATCAATCAGCGCTCTTATTTTACCGGGTAAATAACGCCGGTCGGAATACAGTGCATACAACTGCAGTGGGGCTGCCGATTGTTCAAACTCAATCTCGATTAACCGGCCATCGTTAATGTAGGGCTGGCAGGCTTGTTTCGCCAGAATGGCAAACCCGACACCGGAGACCGCCGCTCGCCCCGCCATCTCTCCGCTGTTGACCCGATAATGACTTTTCACCTTAATCGTCTCGAATCCCCCCTTTTTATTAACGAACTGCCAGGGTGCCCCTTTCAGGGCACTGACCGTGGTAATACAGGGCAATTCTTCAAATTGCTGTATACGAGCAGGCGTACCGTAACGCTGAATGACGGACGGCGCTGCCACAATGGTGCAAGGGATGGTCAACAGATGACGGGCGATGTAGTCGCTGTCATCCATCTGACCGCGACTAACAATAATCGCTAAATCCAGATCGTCCCGCAGGGATTCGAACCCGGACAGATTGGTGACGCAGCTGATTTCCAGGTCCGGGTGCCGGCAGGCGAAGTCGGCAATAACAGACCCGAGCAATGCAGGCCCCAGTTCATTAGGAATACAGATACGCAACGGGCCCTTGAGTTGCACTTGCCGCAAAGTCAGTTCTGTCTCAGTTTGCTCGAGCGCCTCCACTAATGGCTTCGCTCGGGTAAAGAGCAAATGCCCTGCCTGAGTGAGTTTCATATGTCGGGTACTGCGTTCAATGAGCTTCAGATTCAGTTTTTCTTCTAACTGAGCAATACAGCGGCTTACATTGGATGTCGGCATTTCAAGCACTTTCGATGCCCCGACAAAACTTTCTCTTTCCACCACGGCGATAAACACTTTCAGGGTATTAAAATCAAGAGCCGGACGCATCCACTATCCCATAAATGATAATAATAAGTGCCATTTCTACCACCTAATCACCCACTTTGATAGCAGTTAAACTCAGGCATCTTTCATCCACAGGTTGCCTGCTATGCCCCCGGTCACACAGATATTTAACGATAAATCCCTTATGCGGATAGCGCTTATCATGGCTTTTATCCAGTTCACTAACGCGCTGGAATACATGATGTTCAATCCTGTTTTTGCTTTTATGGCCGCAGATTTCTCGGTTCCCGTCGCCTTCGCAGGCTATGTTTCCGGGATGTATACGTTCGGCGCAGTTCTGTCGGGCATTATTGCCTTCTACTGGATAGGTGGTTTCAATAAGAAACGTTTTTTAATCGCCAATATGGCGCTGCTGGGTCTGCTGACGCTTTTGACCACTTTCACCGCCAGTTTTAGCCTCCTGCTGGCATTACGATTCTGTGCGGGCCTGGTAGGAGGGACGACAATGGGAGTGGGCATTAGCATATTGATCAACCACGCCCCGGCTAACTTGCGCGGAAAAATGCTGGCAACGGTGATTGCGTCATTTTCGATGGTCAGCATCGCAGGCATGCCCACGATATTATTTCTATGTACTCATTACGGCTGGCATACCGCGTTGTGGTTAATCAGTACCCTGTGTTTGTTAGCCTTGCCACTGATTGTCTCCTTTATCCCTCGGGATCCGGTCTCTGGCGGCGCATTCCCTGCACTGCCTCTTGATACGAATACTTTACTGTTCGCGTCAGGTAATGCACTGGTGCAGTTTAGCCCGATGCTGATCATCCCGGTTCTGGTGCCATTAATGACCCAGTTGCTGGGTGCTTCTGTGAACCAGTTGCCCGGGCTGTTCTTCGCCGGGGGGATTGCCGGGTACCTGTCTACTAAAATAACGGGCGCCTTAACCTCCCGCTTTTCTGCTTTGAGTCTGGCTACGGGCTCAACCGTCGTTTTTATACTGAGTTTACTACTTCCCTTTCTGGGCTATCCCCATGCGGCGCTGTTTATTATTTTATTTCTCGGGGCATCTTACGGTCGCCTGGTTTCATCTTCGGCGCTTACCATCCAGTTTCCTGATGACAGGCAACGAGCGGGATTTGCTTCCCTACAGACCTCAATCATGTATTTGATGACTACTGTCGCATTTTTCCTGTCCGCTTTTCTATTACCCGAGCATGACATAGCCCCACAGAATATGAACTCTTTGCTGGCGCTATGCGCCATCTCCGCATCAGGGTTCCCAGTTATCGTGATTATTTTGCAGAAGAAACTGGCTACACGGGCAATTCAGGCTGAACGCCTGATGAGTGATTAGTCTAGTGGCTGATGCGTGCAATGTGGACGGAAAGCAAGGACGCCAGGTTCGCGCTGAGCGAAGCGCGGAATTTGGTTTAATATCTTTGCCCGCGTGGTATATGGCAGCTAAAGCTCGACGTCCTTCAGGGAGAATAGTTGTTGAAAATGGTATTTACTCAGTGCTACAAGAAAAGGGCAGTTTGTATAATGACTACTCCAGAGACTCAACGAATACAAGAAGATCATAAAATGATTACATCAGCTCAGCCAGCAACCACAGTCACCACCACCGGTACCTTCATCGGTGTGGACGGATCTGTGACTGGCTTCTGACGAAACAGACTCTAAATCCCCGCCAAACCGGACGGGGAAAAAAATATCTCCGTTCATAACCCTCTGAATGGAGAAAAATATGATTTTATCTGAAAATGCACTTTTAATTATCGACATGCAGCAGGGACTTTTCCGTGGCCCCACTTCCCCGTATACCTCTGACGCCGTTCTGTTAAATATTCGACTGCTGATTGAAAAAGCGAGGCAGGCTCAGGTGCCCGTTTTTTTTGCCCGCCACACCGGCCCCAATGATTCCCGATTCTCAGAACAAAGTCCGTTAACACAACTGATACCCGAACTGAACGTAAACGCTGAACAGGATGTGGTGTTTATTAAAAAATTTCCTAACTGCTTTCGTGATACAGCGCTTCAGCTTCAGCTCAGACAGCGAGGTGTGAAACAGCTGGTTATCGCCGGTATGAAAACAGAATTTTGTGTGGATACTACCTGCCGCGCAGCGCCAGAACTGGGGTTCGGGACCGTGCTGATTTCAGATGCGCATACAACAATGGATAACGAATATTTGTCAGCGAGTGAAATCATCGCCCATCACAACGTTACGCTGGCTGGACCGTTTGTGACACTCGCCACAGCAGCTGGCTGGTGCTTTCATTCTGAGAAATGAGTGTTAACCTGGAGCCGCCCCACGGCGGCTAAAAATCCTAATGTTCGCTTTCGTCACAAAGTGGACGTTCAGCCCCATCATGATTCCTGCTTTGCTGGAGGCAGCAATTTTTTCGCTTCATGAATGAGCTTTTCAATCTCTACCAGAGGGATGCATCCTTCATAGCCTGAAAAAGAGAACTCATGAGTTACATCGGAATAGAAGACTTCAGCAATTTGCCGAAGCGGGGATGTTCCAGCCTCAGATAGTTCGAGATACATACCATCACGGATGACATCGCTTCCACGGGTTAGGTTGTACTTAACCTTAGCCATAACGTTTATTTTCCATTTTTCATGTTAATGACACTTCTGGTCGAACGCCATAAAATCTAAAATATATCCCAGAAGGTAGTTTGCACAAATCCGCTCTGAGCGAGGAGCGAACCTTGTATTCACACCTAAACGCCCTCTTACTCTGTTGTTCCCTGATGAAATACCAATTTCAATTAAGAATTACCCAGCCGAAATATCCCAACATGATAAGGGAAGAGATGCACTGCTGTGCATCTGGATTCAATGTTTTGTGGTGCAAAATGCGAAATTATCTCTAACGCTGTTAAGTCGGAACATTTTCTTCACCAGAAAGAGCTTAGATTGTCTCTGCACGATCAACTAACACGCCCGGAGTAATTCGACGAACCGGGGATCACTTCCAGTATTCGTATTTTGTCGTCATCACGGCTTTATGCTTGTCCGCATATTGTTTACCCGTTCGATCGGTTGGGACGATGGAGATATCCATATTGGCGCGTACGCATTCTCCATGTGAATTCCACTCCTCGCAGGTGGTAAGGGTTTTTTCGATGGTGAAATACGTCTGGGTCTTGCTGAGAGACAGCTCACGCCCCTTGTTATCATAGGAATACTCTTCGATGGTTGAAGGGGATTCAGTTTTGATCAGGCGATGGTTGTCATCATAGTTGTATACAAGAGTATAATTTTCTATCGCCAAACTGCCTTTGTTTACCGTCTGCGCCAGCAATCCTGATGCATTGAAAACATAGTCTATTGTGCCCACAGTGGTTTTGTCTTTATCTCCTGGCTTACTGGCCGCGATAATCGAGCGGTTAACCGCATGGCTGATAATTCCCTTATCGTTAAGCTGGTACATTCCCTCCAGAGTCTGCCGATATAATTGCGTAGTCTTGTCAGTGTTGTTATCGGCCACGACCCCATTTGCGTCCACCTGGATGCGCCAGCCAAATTCAGTTTTATTCAACTGAATTTCACTGTTTGCTGTGAAAACTGTTTTCGGGCCTGTTGAGGTTTTGACCTCTTTTATACGGCTGCCAAGTAGCTCACCGCATTGGCTAAAGTTGCTTTGAGCCGATACGCGGAGATATCCATCAGGGCTATCAACAGTGATTTCAACAGATTTGGGGACTTCTGTTTTTGCCTGCTGGCTCAGGAGGATAAAATTGTTCAGTTTGTTTTTAGCGAAGTCCTCCGCTGTGCATTGTGCTGCATGAGTCTGGAATGTGCAGAAGAATAAAAAAGTCATGAACAGATTTTTATTATTAAATAGCATTGTTGGTTGTCCTTATGAACGAAGTTTGAAGCCCAGTCGTCCAGAAATTTACGCTAAGTACATTTTTTGAATGATGGTGGCGGGTTATTTTTAAGACATGCGGCTGGATATACCCTGAAAATGCGAACGGTTACAATCTTCCTGGCTGATGATAGCGCACTGCCCGTCGGTGGATATGAGGTATTTCTATTCAGTCAGGCCATGGCACAGGTTCGCCAATATAAGTGTGTGTGCAACAGCGACACGCTATCTTAACCTCCTTCCCCGTAATCGAAGGATTTACCTGTTGCAGAATTCCATTCTCATCAACAAACAAACCCGGATAAAAGCTGCTTTCGTCAATGCAAACTAAATCCCTTTGCTGATGCTCATACAGCGCGACCAGCCAAAAAACAGGCTCGGTAGAATCAAGACGCCCACATACTTCGCTGAATATGTCATCCCACGGTTTACCGATCTGTTTGATCAGAAAGTGAAACAAGGGTGTGTAGTCCCGACCTCGTTTTTGCCCACTATGCATTGTCTCGCGCTTTACCAGTAGCTCATCTCCGCCTTTTTTGCGATTACGTTCCCAGCGATATTCAGCACCTGGGTTATTAGAATGGTGCCGTGTAGTCGTGTTAACACTACGATAGAGTTTTCGGGGCTTATTCTGTTGGTGAATACGCATGGCTCGATCTCGTGCATCCTTTCTTTTGAAATTCAGTAACTCCTGCCGGAGCTAGATTCAATAGCTTATGTCAGTATAAAAAATGGTCATGTTTGAAGGTGGTTTCATTTTGCTGAAATACCTTCCCACTGACAACTACCAAAAAGTCCACTCTTGTCACAAAGCAGACCTATTAGCAGGGTCAGCGCCACTCAACTTCTCAAGCTACCAGGGGAGATCGCGTGTCCTCCAGCAGCCTTACCACCACGTTCAAAAAAACCAGAAACAGATGCGGTGTTGAATGGGAGGAAGGAACAGCACCAACCTTCCACGAGCAGCGTTCTTTATCGGAGAGAATGTATAGAGAACAAGGGATAAATACCAAAAAATTACTTGGTCACCGTTCTTCAAAGATGACCGACAAATATAACGACGATCGAGGCAAAGACTGGGTAGTTATCGACTCTAAAACGGGGTAAATGAGGTGGAGTTTTGGGGAAGAATTTTGGGGAAAGTTTTGGGGAAGATTTTAAGGAAGCAATAAAAAACGGGAACCATCAGGCTCCCGTTGTCACATCACCAGCGGCGCTGATTACATGTGTTTAATGATAGCGTCGCCAAACTCTGAACATTTCAGCAGTTTAGCGCCTTCCATCAGACGCTCGAAGTCATAAGTTACGGTCTTAGCTTCGATAGCGCCTTCCATACCCTTAACGATCAGGTCAGCTGCTTCGAACCATTCCATATGACGCAGCATCATTTCTGCGGACAGAATGATGGAGCCTGGGTTTACTTTGTCCTGGCCTGCGTACTTAGGCGCAGTCCCGTGAGTCGCTTCGAACAGCGCGCAGTCGTCGCCGATGTTTGCGCCCGGGGCGATACCAATGCCGCCAACCTGTGCCGCCAGGGCATCAGAAATGTAGTCCCCGTTCAGGTTCATACAGGCGATCACGTCGTATTCCGCAGGGCGCAGCAGGATCTGCTGCAGGAACGCATCGGCGATTACGTCTTTTACAACGATCTCTTTGCCGGTGTTCGGGTTCTTGATTTTCACCCACGGGCCGCCGTCGATAAGCTCGCCGCCGAACTCTTCGCGAGCCAGCTGGTAGCCCCAGTCTTTGAACGCGCCTTCGGTGAACTTCATGATGTTGCCTTTGTGCACCAGAGTCACGGAATCACGGTCGTTGGTGATAGCGTATTCGATGGCCGCACGCACCAGGCGTTTGGTGCCTTCTTCGGAGCAAGGCTTGATGCCGATGCCGCAGTGCTCAGGGAAGCGAATTTTCTTCACGCCCATTTCGTCACGCAGGAACTTGATAACCTTGTCAGCTTCGGCGCTGTCCGCTTTCCACTCGATACCCGCATAGATATCTTCGGAGTTCTCACGGAAGATAACCATGTCGGTCAGCTCAGGCTGTTTCACCGGGCTTGGGGTACCCTGGTAGTAACGTACCGGGCGCAGACAAACGTACAGGTCCAGCTGCTGACGCAGGGCAACGTTCAGGGAGCGAATACCGCCGCCAACTGGGGTGGTCAGTGGGCCTTTGATGGCCACGCGATAGTCACGAATCAGGTCCAGAGTTTCTTCTGGCAGCCAGACGTCCTGGCCATAAACTTGGGTAGATTTTTCGCCGGTGTAGATTTCCATCCAGGAAATTTTCCGCTCGCCGTTGTAGGCTTTTGCCACGGCAGCATCCACCACTTTAATCATGGCAGGGGTCACGTCCACACCGATACCGTCCCCTTCAATGAACGGGATCACCGGGTTGTGAGGAACGTTGATTTTGCCATTTTGCAGGGTGATCTTTTTACCTTCCGCCGGAACGACTACTTTGCTTTCCATTCACCTCTCCTTCGAGCGCTTCTGGTTTTTTGTTAATGATTTGTAATTTGCGGGCTCATACTACTGCAATATCGGGCTCGCGCCAATCACTCATGTTTTCCGTTATAATGCGTCAATCCACCCGCGCTGAAAACACTATGAACAAAACTTCTTTTAGGAATCACCAAGTTAAACGATTCAGCAACCCACAAGCCGCCAGGCGCAAGAAGCCTGACGGGCCAAAGAAGCTGGTTATCTTCAATAAGCCCTACGATGTGCTGCCGCAGTTCACCGACGAAGCGGGGCGCAGTACGCTAAAGGATTACATTCCTTTACAAGGTATCTATGCCGCAGGCCGTCTTGACCGGGACAGTGAAGGGCTACTGGTGCTTACCAACGACGGGGCGCTGCAGGCAAAACTGACCCAGCCAGGCAAGCGCACCGGCAAAATCTATTATGTGCAAGTGGAAGGCGAGCCGACGGAGGAAGCGCTGAGCGCCCTGCGCAACGGCGTCGAGCTTAACGACGGCCCCACGCTTGCGGCAGGTGCCGAACGGGTTGCCGAGCCAGAGTGGCTCTGGCCGCGTAATCCGCCGATTCGCGAACGTAAGGCTATCCCCACCAGTTGGCTGAAAATCACGCTTTATGAAGGCCGCAACCGCCAGGTTCGCCGCATGACGGCACACGTGGGCTACCCTACCCTGCGCCTGATCCGCTATGCCATGGGCGACTACACGCTGGATGGTCTGGCCAACGGCGAGTGGCGCGAAATCTCCCCGGAGCAACTGAAATGAAAAAGATACTGCTGCTGAGCTTACTGATCGGCTCCACGACCGCTGGCGCGGCGAGCTTTGACTGCGCCAAAGCCAGTTCGCCAGATGAAAAAGCGATTTGTGCCAACCGGGCGCTGAATGATAAAGACGTCGAAATGGCCACCAAATACCAGTTTTTAAAGGGGCTGTTTGCCATGGGCGGCCAGGGCGCTATGCAGGATCAGCAACAGGCGTGGCTTAAAGAGCGTAAAACCTGTGGCGCAAACGTCGCCTGCCTGACCACACAGTACAATAAGCGCCTTAGCGCGCTGGATGCCATTTACGCCAAAATCGACAAACCGCTTTAACCCAGGAGAAGCGATGTTTAAACCGCACGTCACCGTGGCCTGCGTTGTTCAGGCCGAAGGTCAGTTTTTAGTCGTCGAAGAAACCATTCAGGGCAAAGCGCTGTGGAACCAGCCCGCCGGGCACCTCGAAGCCGACGAAACGCTGCTTCAAGCCGCGAAGCGCGAGCTGTGGGAAGAGACGGGTATTGCCGCCGAGCCGCAAAGCTTTATCCGCATGCACCAGTGGATAGCCCCGGACAACACGCCTTTCCTGCGTTTCCTGTTTGCTATCGACCTGGACAAACAGCTGCCGACCACCCCGCACGACAGTGATATTGACCGCTGCCTGTGGCTTGATGCCGACACCATTATCAATGCAGCCAATCTACGCTCGCCGCTGGTGGCAGAAAGCATTCGCTGTTATCAGCAGGAGCCGCGTTATCCCCTGTCGATGCTGGGGGCTTTTAACTGGCCGTTTACAGAGGGTGTCAAGTAGCAGGCTGCGTGTTAGAATACGCCGCTTTGAAGTTCAATGTCGTGAGTCTCTCCATGTCTGATAACAGCCAGAAAAAAGTGATCGTCGGGATGTCCGGCGGCGTCGATTCCTCCGTTTCCGCTTACCTGCTGATGCAGCAGGGCTATAAGGTGGAAGGCCTGTTCATGAAGAACTGGGAAGAAGACGATGGCGAGGAGTACTGCACCGCAGCGGAAGATTTAGCCGATGCGCAGGCCGTTTGCGACAAGCTGGGCATTGAACTGCACACCGTTAACTTTGCCGCAGAGTACTGGGACAACGTGTTCGAACTGTTCCTCGAAGAGTACAAAGCCGGGCGCACGCCAAACCCGGACATCCTCTGCAACAAAGAGATCAAATTTAAAGCCTTCCTGGAATTCGCCGCAGAGGATTTAGGCGCCGACTACATCGCCACCGGTCACTACGTGCGTCGCGCCGATGTGAACGGTAAAAGCCAACTGCTGCGCGGCCTGGACGGCAACAAAGACCAGAGCTACTTCCTTTATACGCTGAGTCACGAGCAAATCGCCCAGAGCCTGTTCCCGGTCGGCGAGCTGGAAAAACCAGAAGTGCGCCGCATTGCCGAAGAGCTGGATCTGATCACCGCCAAGAAAAAAGACTCCACCGGCATCTGTTTTATCGGCGAACGCAAGTTCCGCGACTTCCTGGGCCGCTACCTGCCAGCCCAGCCGGGTAAAATTATTACCGTGGACGGCGAAACCGTAGGCGAACACCAGGGGCTGATGTATCACACCCTCGGCCAGCGTAAAGGCCTCGGTATCGGCGGCACCAAAGAAGGGTCTGAAGATCCGTGGTACGTGGTCGATAAAGACGTCGCCAACAATATTCTTATCGTCGCCCAGGGCCATGACCATCCGCGCCTGATGTCGGTCGGGCTGATTGCCCAGCAGCTTCACTGGGTGGATCGCGAGCCGCTAACCGCGCCGCTGAACTGCACGGTGAAAACCCGCTATCGCCAGACGGATATCCCCTGCACGATTACGCCGCTGGACGACGAGCGCATAGAAGTGCGCTTTGAAGAGCCGGTGGCAGCCGTGACCCCAGGCCAGTCCGCGGTGTTCTACCTCGGCGAAGTGTGCCTCGGCGGCGGCATTATTGAGCAGCGTTTGCCGCTCGTCAGTTAATTACACACAAGGACGCAGCCTGGTGGCTAAAAACTACTACGACATTACTCTCGCGCTGGCGGGCATTTGCCAGTCAGCCCGTCTGGTTCAGCAGTTGGCACATCAGGGTCATTGCGACAGCGACGCCCTTCACGTCTCGCTCAACAGCGTGATTGACCAGAACCCGGGCTCAACCCTGGATGTTTTTGGCGGCAGCGAAGCGAACCTTAAGCTCGGGCTTGAAACCCTGCTTGGCGTGCTGAACGCCAGCAGCCGCCAGGGCCTGAATGCCGAGCTGACGCGCTATACGCTCAGCCTGATGGTGCTGGAGCGCAAACTCCACGCGGCCAAAGGCGCGATGGACACGCTCGGCAATAAAATTAACGGCCTGCAGCGCCAGCTGGAACACTTCGATCTCGAGTCCGACACGCTGTTAAGCGCCATGGCCGGGATCTACGTGGATGTCATCAGCCCGCTTGGCCCGCGTATTCAGGTCACCGGTTCCCCTGCCGTGCTGCAAAGCCCGCAGGTGCAAAGTAAAGTGCGCGCCGCGCTGCTGGCCGGGATCCGTGCCGCCGTGCTGTGGCATCAGGTTGGCGGTGGCCGCCTGCAGTTAATGTTTTCTCGTCGTCGCCTGACCGATCAGGCCAAACAAATTCTTGCTCATTGTTAACCTCTCAGGAGTTGTTATGGAATTATCCTCACTGACCGCCGTTTCCCCCGTTGACGGGCGCTACGGCGACAAAGTCAGCGCTCTGCGCGCTATTTTCAGCGAATTCGGTCTGCTGAAATTCCGCGTACAGGTCGAAGTACGTTGGCTGCAAAAGCTGGCCGCGCACGCAGCGATCAAGGAAGTTCCTGCTTTTGATGCGGACGCAAACGGTTACCTTGATAAAATCGTCGCGGAGTTCAGCGAGGCTGACGCCGCCCGCATCAAAACCATCGAGCGCACCACCAACCACGACGTGAAAGCGGTGGAATACTTCCTGAAAGAAAAAGTGGAAGCGATCCCTGCTCTGCACGCGGTGTCCGAGTTTATTCACTTCGCCTGTACTTCCGAAGACATCAACAACCTGTCCCACGCGCTGATGCTCGACACCGCGCGTAAAGACGTGGTGCTGCCGTACTGGCGTAAAATCATCGACGCTGTAAAAGATCTGGCCGTTCAGTACCGCGACATCCCGCTGCTGTCCCGTACCCACGGCCAGCCGGCTACTCCGTCCACCATGGGGAAAGAGATGGCGAACGTCGCTTACCGCATGGAGCGCCAGTTCCGCCAGCTCGGCAACGTTGAGATCCTCGGTAAAATCAACGGCGCGGTCGGCAACTATAACGCCCACATCGCCGCTTACCCGGAAGTAGACTGGCACCAGTTCAGCGAAGAGTTCGTGACTTCCCTGGGCATCCAGTGGAACCCGTACACCACCCAGATCGAGCCACACGACTACATTGCCGAGCTGTTTGACTGCATCGCGCGCTTCAACACTATTCTGATCGACTTCGACCGCGACGTGTGGGGCTACGTGGCCCTGAACCACTTCAAGCAGAAGACCGTTGCCGGTGAAATTGGCTCCTCCACCATGCCGCACAAGGTGAACCCGATTGACTTCGAAAACTCCGAAGGTAACCTCGGCCTGTCCAACGCCGTGCTGCAGCATCTGGCCAGTAAGCTGCCTGTCTCCCGCTGGCAGCGCGACCTGACCGACTCCACCGTGCTGCGTAACCTGGGCGTGGGTATCGGCTACGCGCTGATCGCCTATCAGTCCACCCTGAAAGGCGTGAGCAAGCTGGAAGTGAACCGCGACCGTCTGCTGGACGAGCTGGATCACAACTGGGAAGTGCTGGCGGAGCCAATTCAGACCGTGATGCGCCGCTACGGCATCGAAAAGCCTTACGAGAAGCTGAAAGAGCTTACCCGCGGCAAGCGCGTTGACGCCGAAGGCATGAAGCAGTTCATCGACAGCCTCGAGCTGCCGGAAGAAGAGAAAACCCGCCTGAAGGCCATGACGCCGGCCAACTATATTGGCCGCGCCATTACCATGGTTGACGAGCTGAAGTAATAAAGAATGGCCCTCTTCGGAGGGCTTGAGGTTGCTGGCCAGAAGGAAAAAAACGTGGTTTTTCCCTCCTGGTGGTTATCAGCCGAAAATCAATAAATTGATTTTCCTGTTTTCTTTAATAAGCCGTCTGGTAATTCTTCTCTCGCCAGAAGCTTTTCAGCAGTCTAAGGCCCTCTTCTGAGGGCTTTTTTTTGCCTGCTGTTTGCCCCCTCACCCGGCCCTTTCCCAAAGGGGATAGGGGAAAACAAGTGACCAAGCACATTTATTATCTCCTCTCCCCAAAGGGGCAACGTACAAACAAGTGACAAAGCGCATTTTTTATTCCCTCTCCCTCAGGGAGAGGGTTAGGGTGAGGGCCTCCAGCTTTATTAAATTATTGACTCAGCTTTAATCTCCATAAGGGCATTGTTTATACGAGGTTTATTTCCTGTCATTAATAATTAGCGCTAAACTAGCAATACTATGAATGGATTGAGGAAATACAATGCGCGTACTGGTCGTGGAAGATAATGCCCTGCTGCGTCATCACCTGAAGGTACAGCTGCGTGAAGCAGGCCACCAGGTGGATGCGGCCGAGGATGCCAAAGAGGCAGACTATTTCCTGAATGAACATACTCCGGATATCGCTATTGTTGACTTAGGCCTGCCGGATGAAGACGGCATGAGCCTGATCCGTCGCTGGCGCAGCCACGACGTAACCATTCCCATTCTGGTATTAACCGCCCGTGAAGGCTGGCAGGACAAAGTTGAAGTCCTGGGCGCCGGGGCCGACGATTACGTCACCAAGCCTTTCCATCTGGAAGAGGTTGTCGCGCGTATGCAGGCGCTGATGCGCCGTAACAGCGGCCTGGCCTCGCAGGTCATTTCCCTGCCGCCGTTCCAGGTCGATTTGTCCCGCCGCGAGCTGTCGATTAACGACAACCTGATCAAGCTCACCGCGTTTGAATACACCATCATGGAAACCATCATCCGCAACGCCGGGAAGGTGGTCAGCAAAGATTCGCTGATGCTGCAGCTCTACCCGGACGCCGAGCTGCGCGAGAGCCACACGATTGACGTGCTGATGGGCCGTTTACGTAAGAAAATTCAGGCTGAATACCCGCAGGAGGTGATCACCACCGTGCGTGGGCAAGGCTACAGATTCGATCTCCACTAAATGCTGAACATCTTCCGCCATATACTGCCGCTTTCGCTGCGGGTTCGTTTCTTACTGGCTACCGCCGTGGTTGTCATGGTGCTTTCCCTGGCTTACGGCCTGGTGGCGCTGGTTGGCTACACCGTTAGCTTCGATAAAACCACTTTCCGCCTGCTGCGCGGTGAAAGTAACCTGTTCTATACGCTCTCCAGCTGGAAGGACGGCAAACTGCAGGTAGATTTGCCCGACAACATCAGCATACAAAGCCCGACCATGGCGCTGATTTACGACGAGCACGGTAAACTGTTGTGGATGCAGCGCAACGTCCCGGACGTGGTACAGCATATCCAAAAAGAGTGGCTGACCGGCAACGGTTTCCACGAGCTGGAGGCAGACTACGCGACCAGTAGCGCCCTGCTGGACAACGACAAAGACCGCCTCGCCCAGCTGAAAGACATGCACGATGACGACAGCGACGACGGCAATGAGATGACGCACTCGGTCGCGGTCAACCTTTACCCGGCGACAGAGCGCATGCCGGCTCTGACCGTGGTGGTTGTGGACACCATTCCTATCGAGCTGAAGCGTTCCTACATGGTGTGGAGCTGGTTTTTTTACGTCCTGCTGGCCAACCTGCTGCTGGTCGTCCCGCTGCTGTGGCTTGCCGCCTGGTGGAGCCTGCGTCCGATTCAGGAACTGGCGCAGGAAGTACGCGAGCTGGAAAAACACGATCGCGACAGCCTCAACCCGGAAACAACCCGCGAACTGACAAGTCTGGTACGGAACCTGAACCAACTGTTGCGCACCGAGCGCGACAGGCACGACAAGTATCGCACCACGCTGACGGACTTAACCCACAGCCTGAAAACCCCGCTAGCCGTGCTGCAATCGACCCTCCGTTCGCTGCGCACCGACAAGATGAACGTCGAGCAGGCCGAGCCGGTGATGCTGGAGCAAATCAGCCGCATTTCCCAGCAGATTGGTTACTACCTGCATCGCGCCAGTATGCGCGGTAACAGCACATTGCTCAGCCGGGAGCTGCATTCCGTTGCGCCGCTGCTGGACAATCTGTGCTCGGCGCTGAACAAGGTTTACCAGCGCAAAGGGGTGAACATCACGCTGGACGTTTCGCCGGAAATCACCTTTATCGGCGAGCAAAATGACTTCATGGAAGTGATGGGCAACCTGCTGGATAACGCCTGTAAATACTGCCTTGAGTTTGTGGAAGTGACCGCCCGCCAGACCGACGACGCGCTGCATCTGATTGTGGAAGACGACGGCCCCGGCATTCCGGAAACCAAACGTGCAATGGTCTTCGATCGCGGCCAGCGGGCCGATACGCTGCGCCCGGGCCAGGGCGTCGGGCTGTCGGTTGCCCGCGAGATTGTTGAGCAGTACAACGGCGAGATTCAGGCCGGGTCCAGCATTCTGGGCGGCGCGCGCATGGAGGTGATTTTTGGCCGCCAGCAGCCGGAACAGAATGAAGGGTAGAATAGTCCCGTAACCTGGCTTGCTCTTATTTATACCCTAAATAATTGAGTTGCTGGCAGGCGGCAACGCAGGGAATCCCCTGAGGCTGACTTCGGTAAGTGACCGGGGTGAACGAGGAAAGCCCAACGCACATGTAACTTGAAGTATGAAGGGTATATAATTCGTGTCAGGCTCCTCCATTCGCAGGCAGACAATAATATGGATTATCACCTGGATTTAAACTGGCCCGACTTTATTGCACGCTACTGGCAAAAACGCCCTGTGGTGCTGAAACGCGGCTTCAAAAACTTCATCGACCCTATTTCACCGGATGAGCTGGCCGGCCTGGCCATGGAAAACGAGGTGGACAGCCGCCTCGTCAGCCACAAGGGCGGTAAATGGCAGGTCAGCCACGGCCCGTTCCAGAGCTACGATCACCTCGGGGAAAACAACTGGTCGCTGCTGGTGCAGGCCGTGAACAACTGGCATGAACCTTCCAGCGCCCTGATGCGCCCCTTCCGCGCCCTGCCCGACTGGCGCATTGACGACCTGATGATCTCCTTCTCTGTGCCCGGCGGCGGCGTAGGCCCGCACCTGGACCAGTACGACGTGTTTATTATTCAGGGCGTGGGCCGCCGCCGCTGGCGCGTGGGTGAAAAAGTTGCCATGAAGCAGCATTGCCCGCACCCGGACCTGCTCCAGGTTGAGCCGTTCGACGCCATCATCGACGAAGAGATGGAGCCGGGCGACATTCTGTACATTCCGCCGGGCTTCCCGCACGAAGGCTACTCGCTGGAAAACGCGCTGAACTATTCCGTGGGCTTCCGCGCCCCAAGTGGCCGCGAGCTTATCAGCGGTTTTGCCGACTACGTGCTGCAGCGCGAGCTGGGCGGGTTACGTTATACCGACCCGGACGTGCCTGAGCGCCAGCACCCGGCAGATATACTGCCGCAGGAAATAGACCAGCTGCGCGAGATGATGCTGGACATCGTTAATCAGCCGGAGACCTTCCACAGCTGGTTTGGCGAGTTTATTACCCAGTCCCGCCATGAGCTGGACGTTGCGCCGCCGGAGCCGCCTTATCAGCCGGATGAGATCTACGACGCGCTGCAACAGGGTGACAAGCTGGTGCGCCTGGGTGGCCTGCGCGTGCTGCGCGTGGCCGGAGAGGTGTACGTGAACGGCGAGAAGCTCGACAGCCCACACCGCCCGGCGGTGGAAGCGCTGGCCAGCCACATCAAGCTGGACGCCGAGAAGTTTGGCGATGCGCTGGAAGATCCTTCCTTCCTCGCCACGTTAGCCGCCCTGGTGAACAGCGGTTACTGGTTCTTCGAAGACTAAAGCCCTGCCCCGCCTTTGCCGTTTTTATCATGGCAAAGGCGGGATACTCCTGCCAACCGCGTGGCTCTCTCACGCCGCATCCAGCCGCCAGCCCTGTAACAACTGCACATTCACGGCCTGTTGCACCGCCAGCGGCGCAGAATGAAACGCGCTCAGCCCCTGCCCGTCCTGCAAACGTAGCTCCAGCAGATACCGCTCTCCCTGATAAATACAGCTTTCGACGCTGGCAACCGGCCCGCTGCCCGCGATCTGCACATGCTCCGGGCGAACCAGCACCGGCACGGTTTTATCGCGCCCCGACCGATCCAGGCCGCCATGCAATGCTGCGAGATCCAGACTTTGCAAACCCGGCGATACGGCGAGGGACAGCACGCTGCCCTGGCCGATAAACCCGGCCACCCAGCGATTTTGCGGCTGCTGATAAAGCTGCTGTGGCGTGCCCCACTGCATCAGTTCGCCCTGGTGCATCACGGCGATATGGCTGGCGAGCGCCATCGCCTCCGCCTGGTCGTGCGTGACGTAGACAAACGTCGCCCCCGTGCGGCGGTGAAATTCGCGGAAAGTCTGCTCCATGGTGGCGCGAAGATGGCGGTCGAGATTCGCCAGTGGTTCATCAAGCAGGACAACTCGCGGCTCCGAAACCAGGCAGCGCGCCAGCGCCACCCGCTGCCGCTGCCCGCCGCTAAGCTCCTGGGGCGAGCGCCCGACATAGGCCCCAAGCTCCACGATCTCCAGCGCCTCCATCACCCGCTTCTGACGCGCCGCGCCATTAATCTTACGCAGCTTCAGCGGGTAGCCAACGTTTTCGCCCACGGTCATGTGCGGCCACAGGGCGTAGGACTGGAACACCATCCCCATGTCACGCTGTTCCGGCGGAACGTGGGTGCCGCTGTCGGCCAGCAGCTTATCACCCAGCAGCAGGCGACCGCCGCTCAGCGACTCCAGCCCGGCGACAATCCGTAGCGTGGTGGTTTTGCCGCAGCCGCTCGGCCCCAGCAGGGCGGTAAACGCCCCTGAAGGGATCGTCAGGTTGAGATCCTTCACCACTGCCTGTTCACCAAAAAACTTACTGAGCTTGTCCAGCCTTAGCTCTGCCATGGAATGACTCCTTTCGGTAAATAACGGCCCAGCGTGCCGAGTAACAGCATCACCACGGCGACCAGCAGCACCACCAGCACGGAAATCGCCGAGGCCATCACCTTGTCGCCGCTTTCGTCGAGGTTGAAAATCACCACGCCGAGGGTTTCTTTCCCGGCGCTCCAGAGCAGCGCGGAGACGGTCAGTTCGTTCACCGCCGTGAGAAACACCAGCAGAGCACCGGCAAAGGCCGCCGGGGCCAGCAGCGGCAGCACGATGTGGCGTAACCGTTGGGAGGCATCCGCTCCCGCCAGGCTCGCGGCCTCCTCCATCGCCGGATCCAACTGCAGCATGCTGGTGTGAACCGGCTTCAGGCAGACGGTAAGAAAGCGGGCAAGGTAGGCGAAGAAAATAATCGTCAGCGTGCCGCTGAGGCTGACGTTCAGCAGCGGCAGCGGGCGCGCAAACAGCAGAATGCAGGCGATGGCCAGCACCACGCCGGGCAGCGTGTAAGGAATGTCGATCAGGCTGTGCAGCCAGCGCAGCGGCCGGCTGGGGCGGCGTACCAGCAGCCAGGCCAGCGGCAGGCTCAGCGCCATCAGCAGCCCAGCGGCACTGATGGAGAGCAGCAGGCTGTTGGTCAGCGCCCGCCAAGTGGCGCTTTGCTCATCAAAAATGCCGGTCCAGGCGGCAAACGTCAGCGTGTCGCCGTTGAGCGGCACGCCCAGGGTTGGCACCAGCGAGGTGGCGATCAGCGCCAGCAGCGGGGCCACCAGCATCCCGCCCAGTACGAGCGCGAGCAGGATCTCCACCGCCAGCCGCCCCTTCCCCGGCGCGATACTTGCCGCCCGCCCGGCCATGCCGATCAGCGGCAAAGCGTAACGCCGCTGCATGATGCCCTGCAGCGTCACAATGGCGACGGCCAGCACGCCCATCAGCACCGAGAGCGAGGCCACCTCGTTCAGCATCGACGGGCCAAAACTGGAGAGCGCCTGGTAGATGTAAACGGGCAACACGAAATATGAGATAGGGATGCCGAGCATCGCCGGGATCCCAAAGTTACCGAGGGCGGAAACAAAGGCCAGCGCCACCCCGGCCCACAACGCGGGTCGGCACAGCGGCAGAATGATGTCGATGAAAACCCGCCAAAGAGAAGCGCCATTCAGCCTCGCCGCCTCTATCTGTTCCTGCGGCAAACTTTGTAACTGCGTGCGCAGGGTGAGGAACACCAGCGGGGCGTGCTGGATGCCGAGCAGGAAGGCGATTCCCTCTGCGGAATAAAGCGGATTGGGGCTGCCAAACCCCGGCGCCAGGCCCAGGCTGTTGAGCAACACGCTGCCGGGGCCGAACAGCTGCAGCCAGCTCAGGGCCGTGACCTGCGGCGGGATCATCATCGGCAGCATAAAGAGAAACGCCCACCCCTGGCGGCCCCGGATGTTCATCAGCCCGAGGCAGAAGGCAAACAGGCTGCCCAGCAGAAGGGAAAGCAGCGCCCCCAGGCCGCTGGTATACAGGCTGTGCCATAGCGCGACCCAGGTGTTCGGGTTGCTGAGAACGCGGCCCAGGCTGCTGTTGCCGCCCAGCCGCCAGTCCAGCAGCGCGGAGACCAGCAGTTGCAGGGTGGGGAGCAGGCTCAGGAGCGCAATGACGACGATAAGCAGACGCAGCAGCCCTTTCATCAGGCTGCCGTCTTCAGGGCGGGACAATGCCGGGCTGAGCATCAATCAGCGGCTACCGAACAGGTCGGCAAATCGCTTTTTGTTCGCTTCGGTGTCCGCCAGCGCCTGGGCAGCATCAAACGGCATGATTTTGATGCTGTTGCGCGGCGGGAAACCCTGCGGCACCGGCAGGCTGGCATCGGCAGGCAGATAGCCCTGTTTCAGCACCTGCTCCTGGCCCGCTTTGGAGAGCACGAAATCGATAAACGCCTTTGCCGCTTCGGGATTTTTAGCGCCCTTCATCATCGCCACCGGCTCGGTGACAATACTCACACCTTCGGTCGGGAAGGCAAATTCAATCGGCGCGCCTTTGGCTTTCTCACGAATAGCCATGTAATCGACCAGCACACCGTAGGCTTTGCTGCCGGAGGCAATGGCGTTCATCACCGCCCCGTTGCCGCTCTGCGGCATTGCCCCGTTGGCTTTCAGTTTTTCGTAGTATTGCCAGCCCAGCGTCGGGGCGCCCATGACTGCGGCCTGATGGATCTGCGCCGCGCCGGAGTAAAGCGGGCTTGGCAGCGTGGTCATGTTCTTCAGCTCGGGTTTGAGTAAATCGAGCCACGAGGTGGGTTTGACCGGGGCTTTGCTGTGGTACGCGATGCCGGTGGTAATCAGCTTGGTGCCGAAGTAATAGCCGTCCTTGTCATACAGCTGGGCATCAAAACGCGCGGCTTCGGGTGACTTGTAAGCCGCCAGCAGGTTTTGCTGTTTCAGGGATTCCATGGTCACGCTGTCGGCAATCAGCAGTACATCCGGCACTGCGCCCCCGGCCGCCATTTCCGCCTGTAAACGGGCGGTCAGCTTGCTGGTGCCGTCGCGGATCCATTTCACTTCGATGTCCGGGTTCGCTTTTTCAAAGGCGCTGACGGTGGTCTGCGCGTCTTCATTGGGCTGGCTGGTGTAAAGCGTTAAGGTAGATTTTGCCAGAGCAGAAGTACTCATTACCGCCAGCAGCATCGTCAACAACACATGTTTTTTCATCATTTTATGTCCCTTTTTTCCGTTGCGACGATTAAACCAGCCGAATCTGACAAGAGTATGACCAGAACCTGGCGAGCAGATATTTCAGACTAGCAGGATAAGTAACCCCTCTGGCCGCCCGATGATAAAAAATGGCAATCCGATCGCCGCCTGACCATACTTGGGAGATATTAATAGGGACATTGAGCGCCATCCCATGAGCAAAACTTTGCATACTTTCCTCCTGACCTGTCTGTTATTTGTCGGCCTGTTTCTGAACGCTGCAAGTCCCCTTGCCGCGCAAACCGAAGGCCAGGAACCCAGCCTGAAAGAGATTGCCGGGCAGTTAAAGCAATATAAGACGCAAATAGACAACATTAAGCAGCAGGTTTCGCAGACCAATACCGACAGCCGGCTGATCAAGCTGTTCGACACCACGCAAAAGCTAGGCGTGGAGGTGGATAACCTGGCCGCCCTGCTGCAGCCGATGCATGAGAAAGTTCAGGCTCAGCTGCAGGTGCTGGGGCCGGCCCCGGAATCAGGGGCGGGAAATGAAACCGCCAGCGTGTCCCGGCAGCGCAAGGCGCTGAACAGTGACAAAAAGCAGATTGATGAGGCCATCAGTACCTCGCAAAGCCTGCAAACCAATATCCGCGCGCTCGGTATCCAGATTAACGATCTCCGCCGCACCTACTTTAAATCCCAACTGGCGTCGAACAGCGGGAGCATGTTGAGCGGCACCTTCTGGCTGCAGGAAGCCGATACCCAGGCCGTGGATATCCAGCGCTTCAATGCCTTCGGCGATCGGCTGCTGGAAACCTGGCAGGCGGCCTGGGAACCCGAGTGGTTCTGGGGCACCTTCTGGCTGCTCGTGGCCGCCGCCGGGATTGCGTTCTCCGGCTGCTACCTGATTGAGCGGCTGCTGGTCTGGATCAACATCACCTGGTTGCCGGATGGCCGCCTGCGCCGCAGCTTCAACACGCTGGCCAGCACGTTAGTAACCATGTTTACTATTATGCTGGCGCTTTCGATTGTGAAAAGTGCCTTTTCTCGGGTGGCAGAGTTCTCTCCCCAGGTTAACGATTTTGTCGATGGCTTCGTCCAGCTGGCCGTGTTCTGCTCATTAATATATGGCGCTGGCCGGGCGTTCCTTTCCCTGAAACGCCCCTCTTGGCGGCTGGTGCAAATCGACGACAGCGTGGCAGAAAGCGTGCGCTACTTCCCGCCGCTGCTGGCAATTCTGGGCCTGGTCATTGGCTGCCTCGACCTGATTAATAATACGATTGGCGCCAGTCTCGGCACCACGATCCGCGCCAACGGGCTAATTTCTGCCGTCATGGCCAGCGTGCTGCTGATAATGATGCTGCGCGTGCAGCACGCCCACCGGCGGCTGGAAAAGAATGGCGAACCCGCCGAGAAGCGCTCCCGGCTCGACGCCTTAGTCTGCCTGCTGGTCATGCTCGCTTCGCTGGTGATTCTGGCTTCGCTGCTGATCGGCTACATCGCCTTCGCCCGCTACCTGACTTACCAGGTCATCTGGTTCGGCATGGTGCTGGTGGCGTTTTTTTATCTGGTGACCTTCGCCACCGACTTTTTCGCCGCCGTGTTTTCACCGCACACCGCCACCGGCCAGGCGATGAAAAAGTCGCTGCGGTTTAAAGACCGGCACCTTGAGCAGCTGGCGGTGGTATTTACCGCCTTCACCAAATGCGCGCTGATACTCATGACCATCATCGCGCTGTTTAACGGCACCTTCGGCACCACCACGCCGAGCCTGTTGATCAGCAAGCTGGTGGCGATTTTAAGCGGCGACGGGCTGAAGCAGCTGCATATCGTGCCCGGTAACTTGCTGAACGCCTTGCTTTGCCTGGTGATTGGCCTGTACATTCTACGCGTGACCCAGCGCTGGCTCAGCCAGGAGCTGCTACCCAAAACCATTACCGATATCGGCATTCGCGCCTCGCTGATTACGCTGTTTACCAACGTTGGCTACGTGCTGCTGATCCTCATCACCCTGGCCGCGCTGGGCATTCAGTGGAACAACCTGGCCTGGATTGTCAGCGCCCTGTCGGTAGGGATTGGCTTTGGCCTGCAGGAGATTGTGAAGAACTTTATCTCCGGCCTGATCCTGCTGACAGAACGCCCGGTCAAGGTCGGCGACATGATCGGCATCGGCGGCATTGAGGGCGACGTGCGGCGGATCAACGTGCGCGCCACGGAGATCCAACTCAGCGACCGCTCGACGATGATCGTCCCCAACTCGCAGCTGATTTCCCAGAACGTGCGTAACGCGACGATGGGCAACGCGCAAGGGGTGGTCACCATCGCCCTGACCTTCCCGACCAACATTGACCCGGAGCTGGTGCGCGATTTGCTGCTCAGCGCCTATCAGGACTATGAGGTGATCCTCCCCACGCCTGCGCCGTATGTGCGCTTCAGCCAGCTGGGGCCGGAAGGCATTATCCTGAGCGTGACCGGCTACGTCGCCAGCCCGCGCATGGTCGGCTCCAGCAAAAGCGAACTGCTGTTTAATATCCTCAAGCTGCTGCGCAAAAATGAGGTGAACCTTTCCAGCCCGCAGGAAGTTGTTTTTATGAAGCAGCGGGCGAAGGCTTTAGACGATGACAATGAGTTTTCGTCTTAGGTTGCGCCGGGTTTCCTTAATACTTGCCAGACTCTCAGGTTCCCTGCCCGCCTTCGCCGTGCTTTGTCACAGAGAAGGCGGGACGCCGTTTATTTAGTGCAGACCCTGCACCAGTTCGCCATTAGTCCACGCCAACCCTTTCTTCGTGCGCACGAAGCGCGGCGCGGTTAAATTCTCTTCCAGCAGGCTGAACAGCTGGCAGAGCAGATCCGTCATCTGCGCCTGTTGCCCCTGCCCAAGCTGCTGGCCCAGCAACACCTGGGTCAAGGCTCCGCAATAGTCACAGAGCATATCGGAATCGGCTTCAGACACGGTACAGGGGGCTGCCTCTTGCCCCTCTTCCACCGTTAACCGCTCAATTAAGTGTGGCGGCAGCGGATGCTCCAGAACCACCCTTAGCACGTTAAACCCCGCCAGCAAACGCCCCACCAGCGCGATGTATTCCGCGTGGCTATGTGTTTCGATTAATTCATCCATCCAGCAGCGGCAAATATGCAGCACATGAAATAAATCGTCCCTGCCGCCCAGCGGTATTTTTAATAACGCCGCCATGTCCTGAGCAATAATGGTTTGATCCTGCGTCATTGTCGTGTGCGTGAATGTGTTACTATCGGCGTTAGCCATGATGTGACTCCTGGTTAGTTACGTTGTGGTTAGCCCCCGTCTGGTGTTGGTGCACCGTTCGGGGGCGAATTCTTTCCTGGGTTACTTTGATTGCTTCCTGAACACTACACTCTGTTTTTATACTGGATAAGTCAACAGTGGTTTTGTGGGAAAATACTGGAGATGGCAAAAAGTCGAGTGGGATCGCGGAAATATGATAACTGGAAACTGGGGTTGCATTGGGGAATGTCTTTTACTTCCGTTGCTCTTTTTGGCTGCTATTTAACTCTCTATATTTATGAGGCATGAAGCCTGCTCTAAAAATTGTCCAATAAATATTATTCCCATCCCAATTCTCTGTACGTCTTTTTATCCTGCTCAGGAAAATCCGTCGTATATTCTCCCCAGCCGCGGAAATGATAGTACTGTGTCATTGCTTCAAAGTGGGAAACTGCCTCGCAGGACCAAATCAATCTGGATCCTGGGTCGAGCAATTCACGAGCGGAGTCGCCTGGCTGACCTGCAAGGCAAAACAAGTCCAGCCCATCTTCATTTGTCCAAAGTTCATGTATCATCAAATATGCTTTCCAAATCTTAAGGTCAACTGTCAATCATAAGAGCGACTCAATAGCTATATTTATACCAGAAAATCGCTAAAATGAGCGTTAACATTAAACTACATGATCGGCCATGGAAAAAGTATGACATTGTTTGAAGAATGTAGGGCTGCACTTAAAGCCGATTTTACGATTGTTGAAGGTGAACAGCTGGATCAGGCTATGGGTGTTTTTCACCAATACCCATGGCAAAACGGAGACATTGCATGGTCAAAAATGGATTTTATTGATTATGAAATCAGAGATACGCTGCTGAGTGACATGGCATTGAAGGACATGCCCGTTTTTGTCATCACGGATGATGCAGACATCCCCGTGTTCAAAACACAGCTAAGTTTGATTATTAGCAATAGCTATGATGTGATGGCGCTGTCTCCTAAACTATTTATTTTTAATGAACAGATAATGATGAAATCATTGTTTCCACATGATGTTATGCGGGTTGGGATTAATCGAGAGTAAAGTGGAAAGTATTATTATCTTTATTTTTTATTTCTTTTTTAATGAATCAAAAATGCTGACGCCTCTTGTGTAGCAGTAAAGGCGATTATGCAATACATCATCTCCGCCCTTGATTACAGACGACTCACCACCGGCCTTATCCCTTCCCCCCTACAATTCAAAATTAACCCAATACCGAACATCACAGATTTATAGAGCAGGTTATACGCCACACCGTCTTCCAGCATTACGTTCAAACAATGATCAGGGTATTTTTGGTGATAAGCTCTTCAAATAGAAATGGATGGCTATTCTTTTGATAAACGCTGCCGCATGTCTAAACTCCAGCCGGGCATCAACCCAGCCAGAAATTATAAGCACCAGAATAAATAGAATATTTTCATGAGGGATAAGTCCCTTAATTTAAGGGGCGTCCCGCCCCTTTCCTTTCACTCATCTATCGCAAAGCGCACATCACCCCTTCTTCGCCGTCAACTCAGCAATCCGCACAATCACCGCCACCGCCTTCTCCATTCCTTCCAGGGTCACGAACTCGTGCTTGCCGTGGTAGTTATAGCCGCCGGTGAACAGGTTCGGGCACGGCAGGCCTTTGAAGGACAGCTGGGCGCCGTCTGTGCCGCCGCGAATAGGTTTCATGACAGGCTCGATGTCGCAGTCGCGCATCGCCTGCTGGGCCACTTCGACAATATAAGGATGCTCGGCCACCTTTTCGCGCATATTGTAATAGCTGTCCTCGATTACCAGCTCGATATAGCAGTCCGGGTGCAGGCCTTTGCCAACCTTTTGGGCGATATCCATCATCTTGCGTTTGCGGGCTTCGAACTGCTCGCGGTCGAAATCGCGGATGATGTAGTGCATCTCGGCCCGGTCGACGGAGCCTTTTATGGTGTTCAGGTGGTAGAAGCCTTCGTAGCCCTCGGTGCATTCCGGGCTTTCGTCCGCCGGGACTTCGGCGTGGATGCGCGCCGCCAGCGACAGGGCGTTAACCATTACGCCTTTGGCGGTGCCGGGGTGCACGTTGTTGCCGACGATTTTGATGGTCACGGAGGCGGCGTTGAAGTTCTCGCTTTCCAGCTCGCCCACTCCGCCACCGTCCACGGTGTAGGCCCACTCGGCGTTAAAGGCGTCGACGTCGAAGAAGTGCGCCCCCTTCCCGACTTCCTCGTCCGGGGTGAAGGCCACGCGAATATCGCCGTGCGGCACGTTTTTGCCTTTCAATACCGCCAGCGCGGTAATGATTTCCGCCACGCCCGCTTTGTCGTCCGCACCCAGCAAGGTTTTGCCGTCGGTGGTGATCAGCGTCTGGCCCATCAGCTGGTGCAGCACCGGGAACATCACCGGGGAAAGGATCTCATCGCCAATGCCGAGGGCGATGTCGCCGCCGCGGTAGTTCTCGACAATCTGCGGGTTCACGTTTTTGCCGGTGAAGTCCGGCGCGGTATCAACGTGGGAGATAAAGCCAATAGCCGGGACAGCATGCCCGACGTTCGACGGGAGCGTGCCCATCACCGTGCCGTGGTCGCTGAGCGTGACGTCCACCAGCCCCAACTGCTCCAGCTGCTCTTTTAACAGGCGCAGGAGCTTCCATTGCCCTTCGGTGCTCGGCACCTGCTTAACGCCGGGCTTGGATTGTGTATCCAGAGAGACATACTGCAAAAAGCGCTCAAGTAATTTATCCATTTAGCCACCCTCGTTTTTAGTGACATCAATTATCAATAAGCCGCATCGGGCAAATATTGCGTCAGGTCACTTTTAGTCGGTTACGGAAAAAAATAGTTTTCACGGAACGTAACAAAGCCAGGGTAAAACGTACCTTTAACCGTAGACGATAACGGCCAGGCTTTGTGGCCATCGGGATTGGCGATCCCGCCGCTTTGCCGTAGAATGCGAGCCCTTACTCAACGTGCCAAAACCCAAGGTGGTTAATCACAAACCCCGTATCCTTCGCTCCGGATACGTCATTTATGGGACAGCGTAAAAAATTGAAAAAACAGCCTCGTTCGCACTCCATGCTGGTCAACCTGGCGGGAGTCGCCAAGCGCTTTGATGGTAAATCTGTAATTTCTGACTTCTCTCTCACCATTAATCATGGTGAATTCCTGACGCTGCTCGGCCCTTCAGGCTGCGGCAAAACCACCGTACTGCGCCTTATCGCCGGGCTAGAAACCGTCGATGCCGGGCAAATCACGCTCGATAATCAGGACATCACCCATGTGCCTGCCGAGCACCGCCACGTCAATACCGTTTTCCAGAGCTACGCCCTGTTCCCGCACATGACGGTGTTCGAAAACGTTGCCTTTGGCCTGCGGATGCAGAAAACGCCGGCGGCAGAAATCCCCCCGCGCGTGACCGAAGCGCTGAAAATGGTGCAGCTCGAAGAATTTGCCCAGCGCAAACCGAACCAGCTTTCCGGCGGCCAGCAGCAGCGCGTGGCCATCGCCCGCGCGGTGGTGAACAAGCCTCGGCTGCTGCTGCTCGACGAGTCGCTGTCGGCGCTGGACTATAAGCTGCGCAAGCAGATGCAGAACGAACTGAAAGCCCTGCAGCGCAAGCTCGGCATTACGTTTGTGTTCGTCACGCACGATCAGGAAGAAGCCCTCACCATGTCCGACCGCATCGTAGTAATGCGCGACGGCAAGATTGAGCAGGACGGCACGCCGCGAGAAATTTACGAAGAGCCAAAGAACCTGTTCGTGGCGAGCTTCATCGGCGAGATCAATATCTTCGACGCGACGGTGCTCGAACGTATCGACGAGCAGCGCGTGCGGGCGAACGTCGAAGGCCGGGAATGCCACATCTTCGTGAGCCGGCCGGTTACCGTCGGGCAAAGCCTGAAGGTACTGCTGCGCCCGGAAGATTTGCGGGTGGAAGAGGTAAACGACGCCCGGGAAGTGGACGGGCTGATTGGCTACGTGCGCGAGCGCAACTATAAAGGCATGACGCTGGAGTCCACCGTCGAGCTGGAAAACGGCAAGCTGGTGATGGTCAGCGAGTTCTTTAACGAAGATGACCCGGACGTGGATCACTCCCTGGATCAGAAAATGGCGGTGACCTGGGTAGAAAGCTGGGAGGTTGTGCTGGCCGATGAAGAGCTCGCGTAAATTCCAGAATGTGGTGATTGCCACCGTGGTGGGCTGGCTGCTGCTGTTTGTCTTCCTGCCCAACCTGATGATCATTGTCACCAGCTTCCTGACTCGCGATAACGACAGCTTCGTGAGTCTGGTGTTTACGCTGGATAACTACACCCGGCTGGCCGACCCGCTGTACGCCCAGGTGCTGCTGCACTCGCTGAATATGGCGGCGATAGCCACGCTGGCCTGCCTGGTGCTCGGCTACCCTTTCGCCTGGTTTCTGGCGCGGCTGCCGGCCAAGGTGCGCCCGCTGCTGCTGTTCCTGCTGATTGTGCCGTTCTGGACCAATTCGCTGATCCGCATTTACGGGCTGAAGATTTTTCTCAGCACCAAGGGCTACCTCAACGAGTTCCTGCTGTGGCTGGGGCTTATCGACACGCCTATCCGTATCATGTTCACGCCAGGCGCGGTGATTATCGGCCTGGTGTATATCCTGCTGCCGTTTATGGTGATGCCGCTTTACTCCAGCATTGAGAAACTGGATAAGCCGCTGCTCGAGGCGGCGCGGGATCTCGGCGCCAGCAAGCTGCAAACTTTTGTGCGCATTATTCTGCCGCTGACCATGCCGGGGATTATCGCCGGCTGCCTGCTGGTGATGCTGCCGGCGATGGGCCTGTTCTACGTCTCGGACCTGATGGGCGGCGCGAAGAACCTGCTGATCGGCAACGTGATTAAGAGCCAGTTCCTCAACATCCGCGACTGGCCGTTTGGCGCGGCGACGAGCATTACGCTGACGCTGGTGATGGGCCTGATGCTGCTGGTGTACTGGCGCGCAGCGCGCCTGCTGAATAAAAAGGTGGAACTGGAATGATCGGACGCCTGCTTCGCGGCGGCTTCATGTCCGCCATTTACGCTTTTTTGTATATTCCGATCATCATCCTGATCGTGAACTCGTTTAACAGCTCGCGCTTCGGCATTAACTGGCAGGGGTTCACCACTAACTGGTACAGCCTGCTGATGAATAACGACAGCCTGCTGCAGGCCGCAAAGCATTCGCTGACGATGGCGGTGTTTTCCGCCAGCGCCGCCACGCTTATCGGCTCGCTTACCGCCGTGGCGCTGTACCGCTATCGCTTTCGAGGCAAGCCGTTCGTCAGTGGGATGCTGTTTGTGGTAATGATGTCCCCGGACATCGTGATGGCTATCTCGCTGCTGGTGCTGTTTATGCTGCTGGGGGTGTCGCTCGGCTTCTGGTCGCTGCTGTTTTCCCACATCACCTTCTGCCTGCCGTTTGTGGTGGTCACCGTTTACTCGCGCCTGAAAGGGTTCGACGTAAAGATGCTGGAAGCGGCGCGTGACCTGGGCGCCAGCGAGCTGACCATTCTGCGCAAGATCATTTTGCCGCTGGCGATGCCTGCCGTGGCCGCCGGCTGGCTGCTGAGCTTTACCCTGTCGATGGACGACGTGGTGGTATCTTCGTTCGTCACCGGGCCGAGCTATGAGATCCTGCCGCTAAAAATTTACTCAATGGTCAAAGTTGGCGTTTCACCGGAAGTGAACGCCCTGGCCACTATTCTGCTGTTACTTTCACTGCTGCTGGTCATCGCCAGCCAGCTGATTCTTCGCGATAAAACTCAACCTCAGGGGACGTTAAAATGAAAAAATGGCCACGCCACCTGCTTGCTGCGGGCGCTCTGGCGCTCAGCCTCGGCGCCGCTCATGCCGACGACAGCAAGACGCTTTATTTCTACAACTGGACCGAGTACGTACCGCCGGGCCTGCTGGAGCAGTTCACCAAAGAGACCGGCATCAAAGTGATTTATTCGACCTACGAGTCGAACGAAACCATGTACGCCAAGCTCAAGACCTACAAAGACGGCGCATACGATCTGGTCGTGCCGTCCACTTACTTTGTGGCGAAGATGCGCAAAGAAGGGATGATCCAGAAGATCGACAAGAGCCAGCTCAGCAACTTTAAAAATCTCGACCCTGAGATGCTGAACAAGCCGTTCGATCCGAATAACGACTATTCCATCCCGTATATCTGGGGCGCCACGGCGATTGGCGTGAACAGCGACGCCATCGATCCGAAGAGCGTCACCAGCTGGGCCGACCTGTGGAAGCCGGAGTATAAGCAAAGCCTGCTGCTGACCGACGACGCCCGCGAAGTGTTCCAGATGGCGCTGCTCAAGCTTGGCCTGTCCGGCAACACGACCGACCCGAAAGAGATTGAGGCCGCTTACCACGAGCTGCAAAAGCTGATGCCCAACGTGGCGGCGTTTAACTCCGACAACCCGGCCAACCCATATATGGAAGGCGAAGTGAATCTCGGCATGGTTTGGAACGGCTCGGCCTGGGTGGCCCGCCAGGCGGGAACGCCGCTGGAGATTGTCTGGCCGAAGGAAGGCGGGATTTTCTGGATGGATAACCTGTCGATTCCGGCCAACGCGAAGAACGTCGACGGTGCGCTGAAGCTGATCAACTTCCTGCTGCGCCCGGACGTGGCTAAGCAGGTGGCGGAAACCATCGGCTACCCGACGCCAAACCTCGAAGCCCGCAAGCTGCTGCCGAAGAACGTGGCGGAAGATAAGTCGCTGTACCCGGATGCGGAAGTGATTAAAGCCGGGGAGTGGCAGAATGATGTGGGTGATGCGAGCGCGCTGTATGAGTCTTATTATCAGCGGTTGAAGGCGGGACGGTGATTGTCCCCTCACCCTAACCCTCTCCCCAAAGGGGAGAGGGGACTGGATCGAGTTAGGTTTTCACTCCTCTCTTCAAAGAGGCAAGGGAACTGGATCGAGCTCTGTTTTCCCCCTCTCCCTTCCAGGGAGAGGGCCGGGGTGAGGGTTTACCGCCGACTACAATCCCTTCAAAAGCTTATCCACAAACTCAGGTACCACCTGACTCGCCAGCCCGTAATGCTTCTCTTCAAACTCGCTGCCGACCTGGCTCGGCTCCAGGTTCAGTTCCACGGTGTGCGCCCCCTGCAAACGCGCCTCATGCACAAAGCCCGCCGCCGGGTAAACGTGCCCGGACGTCCCAATGGCAATGAAGTAGTCTGCGGTGGCAATCGCCTGGTAAATCTCATCCATGCCCAGCGGCATTTCGCCGAACCAGACGATGTGCGGGCGCAACGCCGATGAAATCTGGCAGCAGTGGCAGCGGTCTTCCGGAGTGATGTCGTCCTTCCAGTCCAGCACCTGGCCGCTGCTGGCGCAGCGAACCTTCAGCAACTCGCCGTGCATGTGGATGACGTTTTTACTGCCCGCCCGCTCGTGGAGGTTGTCGATATTCTGGGTCACCAGCACAAAGTGGTCACCCAGCGCCTCTTCCAGCCTGGCCAGCGCCAGGTGCGCGGCATTCGGCTGGATTTCCGGCTGCTGAAGCTGGCGACGACGGTCGTTATAGAACCGCTGCACCAGCGCCGGGTCACGGGCAAAGCCTTCCGGCGTGGCCACGTCTTCGACGCGGTGCTCTTCCCACAGCCCGTCGGCGGCACGGAAGGTGCGAATACCTGATTCGGCGGAGATCCCCGCCCCGGTGAGTACAACGACTCTGGGTCTGTCCATCGCTTCCGGCCCTATCCTGTCTCTGAAAAAGATGCGCTGACGCAAACGTTGGCGCAGCAGGCGTTTGTTCTTCCGGAACCGGCTCAGCCGGTGCTGACGACGAGAAAGCATGACTTACTCCGTATAGTGGAGGAATGCCGCACCACGCATACCGCCTGCGTCCCCGTGGCGCGCCTGTTCAATACGCGGCACTGCGGCAACCGGCAGCAGATACTTCGGCAGGCGTTCCGGCAGTTGGGCGTAGATATCGCTAAAGTTAGACAATCCTCCGCCAATCACCACCAGATGCGGGTCAATTGAGGTCAATAAATTGCCGAGGCAGGCCGCCAGCAGCTCCAGGAAACGGTCCACATGCTCGATAGCCTGTTCGTCACCCTGGCGGTAACGGGAGATGATCTCTTTCGCGTCCAGCGGCTCCTGGTAGAAGTGCTGCCACAGCCAGGCAAAGCCGCGCCCGGAGAGGTAGTTTTCGATGCAGCCGTTTTTACCGCAGCCGCAGCGGGTGAAGGGAATATCGCGCCCGAGGATTTCCAGCGCGTCCACCGGCAGGCGGGTATGGCCGAATTCACCAGTGATGTAGCTCCGGCCGGTAACGGATTTACCGTTGATGATGATGCCGCCGCCGACGCCGGTGCCGAGGATCAGCCCCATCACCACCGGGTAGCTGAGGAATTCGTCGTCCCAGGCTTCGGAAAGCGCGAAGCAGTTGGCGTCGTTGTCGATGCGCACATCGCGCTCAAGCATGGCGCTGAGATCTGCGCGAAGCGGCTTGCCGCTGGCAGCGGGAACGTTAGCGGCGTACAGCGTGCCGTCGTCGGTTTCCGGCATGCCCGGAATGCCGATGCCAACCGAGCCACGGCAGTTAAACTTCTCGTCGGCCTGTGCCACCAGCCCGACCACCGCGTCGAGGAAACTTTCGTAACTGTCATGAGGAGTAGCAACCCGGGCTTCCCAAAGTAAACGCCGCTGTTGGTCGTAAACGCCGAGTGCAATCTTAGTGCCGCCGATATCAAATCCGTAATACATCGCTGCTCCCAATGCCCGTTGAGCTTCAAGCTGCGCCTGGGTTCTGCCGGATCACAGCTCGAAGTATGTAGGGCAAATTATAGTTAATTAAATTTATTGTCCGCTTAACACCCTTGCCGGATCGATATTGCTTGCGCGCCGGGCCGGGTACCAGCTTGCCAGAAGGCTAAGTACCAGCGCCGTCACCAGAACGTAAACCACGTCCAGCCAGTGCAGCTCAGAAGGTAAGAAATCAATGAAATAAATATCACCGGACAGGAAATGGTGCCCGATGAGCTTCTCAATTACGCCGATGATGTTGGTCAGTTGCCACGAGGCAAGCACCCCGACTACCACGCCGCTGACGCTGCCGAGCAGCCCGGCCAGCAGGCCGTACCAGACAAAAATAGCGCGAATCAGGCCGTCTTTGGCCCCCAGGGTGCGCAGCACCGCAATGTCGCTGCTCTTGTCTTTCACCGCCATCACCAGCGTGGAAACGATGTTAAAGCAGGCCACGCCTATCACCAGCACCATCGCCAGATACATGATGGCGCGGATCATCTGAATATCGCGGTACATATAGCCGTAGGTATCAATCCAACTGCTGATACGCACGTAGGAATTGGTTGCCAGCCCCGCGTCGCGCACCAACTGCCGGGCGTTAAAGACGTCATTCACTTTGATGGCTATCCCGGTGACGCTATCGCCCATATCCAGGTAGCCCTGAGCATCCTGCAGCGGCACCATTGCCAGGCTGTGATCCAGCTGGCCGCTTAGGGACAGAATACCGGCGATCTGCAGTCGGACGCGCTTCGGCTGCATCAGCTTGGTGCCGCCGTCATTGTTGGGGATCATGATAGATACCCAGTCGCCCTGCTTCACCTTCAGCGCGTCCGCCACGCCTTTGCCCATAATGATTTGCTGCTGCCCGGCCTTGAAGTTCGCCCAGGCATTGTTCTGGACGTATTGTGGCAGAGCGCTCAACTGCGTTTCCTGCACGGGGTCAACGCCCTTCACTTCAACGGCGCGCAGGTTTGCCCCGCTTTCCACCAGCCCGGTAAAACGAATATAAGGCGCGGCGGCCACGATGCCTTTGACGCCCTCCACCTCGGGCAGCGCACGCTGCCAGTTGGTAAAGGGCTGATTCACCGGCTCAATGTCACCGTGGGGCACCACGGCAAGAATGCGGTTTTTCAGCTCGCGCTCGAAGCCGTTCATCGCGCTCAGACCGACGATCAGCACCGCCACGCCAAGCGCGATGCCGAGCGTGGAGATCACCGAGATCAGCGACACCATGCCGCTGCGGCGTCGCCCGCGGCTAAAACGCAGGCCAATCAATAAAGAAAGCGGGGAAGCCATTACTGCGCTCCCATCAAGGTCAGTTCGTTGGTTAAGCGGCCATCGCGCATTTCCAGCTGGCGGGACATACGCTTAGCCAGCTGCAGGTCGTGGGTGACCACCAGGAAAGCGGTGCCCTGGCGCACGTTCAGCTCGCCCAGCAGCTCGAAAATGCTGTCGGCGTTGCGCGCGTCCAGGTTGCCGGTCGGCTCGTCCGCCAGCACCAGGCGCGGATTGTTCACCAGAGCACGGGCAATGGCCACGCGCTGACGTTCGCCCCCGGAAAGCTCTGACGGCCTGTGGCTGCTGCGGTGATCCAGCCCAACGGCGGCCAGCATTTCCAGCGCGCGTTTTTGCACCTCTTCCGGCTTTTTCTTGCCGATGAGCAGCGGCATCGCCACATTTTCCAGCGCGGTGAAGTCCGGCAGCAGGTGGTGGAACTGGTAAATAAAGCCCAGCTCGCGATTACGCAGTTCCGCCTTCGCCGCCGAGGAGAGTTTGCTCATCGCCTGGCCGTTAAATACCACATCGCCGGAGGTGGGCGTGTCCAGCCCGCCCAGCAGGTGCAGCAAAGTGCTTTTGCCGGAGCCGGAGCTGCCGACGATCGCCATCAGTTCACCCGCGTTGATGCTGAAGCTGACATCGTGCAGCACATCCGTTTGCACCTTGCCTTCCTGATAGCGTTTGCACAGGTTGTCACACTGCAACAGGACAGAATTACTCATAACGTAAAGCCTCAGCGGGTTGGGTCGCGGCGGCACGCCACGAAGGGTAAAGCGTAGACAGCAAAGCAATGGCCATCGCCACGATGGCAATCACCACAACCTGTACCGGTTCGATGGCGACCGGCAGGGCCGCGCCATCAAGCAGGATGCCGATTACCGGCATTAAATTATTCAACTGGCTGGCAAGTAGCGCCCCGAGTAAAGCCCCGAGCAGCGCACCAATCACGCCCGCCCCGGCGCCCTGAACCATAAACACCGTCATGATCTGGCGGCGGGTCAGCCCCTGTGTTTGCAGAATCGCCACCTCGCCCTGCTTTTCCATCACCAGCAGGCCAAGGGAAGTAATGATGTTAAAGGCGGCGACGGCGACGATCAGGCTCAGCAGCAGCCCCATCATGTTTTTCTCCATGCGCACGGCCTGGAACAGCTCGCCCTTGCGCTCGCGCCAGTCTTTCCATTCGGTGCCCTGCGGCAGCGTTTGCTGGCTGAGGACATCTACCTTGAGCGGCTCAGCCAGCCACAGACGCCAGCCGGTGATATTGCCCGCCGGGTAACGCATCAGGCGCGAGGCGTCCTGCTGGTTGACCAGCATCTGGTAACCGTCCACTTCGCTGTTGGCCGCGAAGGTGCCAATCACGGTGAACAGGCGCTGGCTCGGCAACCGCCCCATCGGCGTGAACTGGCTGGCGGACGGCACCATAATGCGGATGGTTTCCCCGCGCTTAACGCCCAGCGAACCGGCCAGTTGCTCACCGAGGATGACGTTATACTGCCCGGCCACCAGATCGGCCTGCTTAACGTTAACCAAATACGGTGAAAGCGGATCTTTCTCGTCCGGCTGCACGCCCAGCATGACGCCAACCCCGACGCTGCGGGCGCTTTGCAGTACCACGTCACCGGTGGTAAGCGGCGCAATACGCGTCACGCCCTGAAGCTTCAGGAAATCAGCGGGAAGTTGTTGAGGATTAATGGAGCCAGTGGATGAGGTGACCAACGCCTGCGGCATCAGGCCGAGGATGTTGTTTTGCAGCTCACGCTCGAAGCCATTCATCACCGAAAGAACCGTGACCAGCGCCATCACCCCGAGAGTGATGCCAATCGTCGACAGCCAGGAGACAAAGCGACCGAAGCGGTCCGCTGCTCGCCCACGCATGTAGCGCAGGCCTATAAATAACGCGACAGGTTGATACATGAAATCCGTCTTGTTGCGATGGTGTATTTGCTCTGAATAAGCCGGGTTGCAGGGTAGGCCTCTGCAGCATGAAGTATGACGAGCAAACAAAGATCCGGGAAGTATACGACAGCTATCCGGCCAAATGAATTCCGTCGACTAAATTATTCCCGTTACATCTCAAGTGCCTGCACCTTTTCTTAAATTTACCAAATCAGAGTCAAAAACAGACAATTGGGGTCGAGATCGCATCGGTTTGTCACCAGGATAGCAGGCCCATCATAACTGGAGCCCGTAACGACGCGGATATGGCATGAAGAAAAAGCAACTCTGGATTAACCAAATCAAAGGATTATGTATTTGTCTGGTGGTTATCTACCATTCGGTGATCACTTTCTACCCTCACCTCACTTCCCTCGGGCCTGGCCTGAATCAGTATGTCGCCAAACTCTGGGTTTACCTTAACCTCTACCTCGCCCCCTTCCGCATGCCGGTGTTCTTCTTTATTTCGGGCTACCTGATCACCCGCTATATACACGAAGTGAGATGGCGCGACAGCGTGGACAAACGGCTGTGGAACATTTTCTACGTGCTGCTGCTGTGGGGTTTGATTCAGTGGGTCGCGCTGACGCACCTCAACCAATGGCTGGCGCCAGATCTCGAGCGCAATCCGGTGTCTAACGCCGCGTATGCCGACTCGCTGGGGCAGTTTGCCCTGAGCATGGCGAAAGCCAGCACCAGTCTGTGGTATCTCTACGCCCTGTTGGTTTACTTCGTGATGTTTAAAGCGCTGCGCCGCTACCGCATCCCGGTGCTGATGGTGCTGATGGGCATCAACGTCGTTATCGCCTTTGTGCCGCTGCCGTGGTGGGGGCTGAACAGCGTGGTGCGCAACATGGTTTATTACGGCCTCGGCGCATGGTTTGGCCCTTTGCTGATGGCCTGGGTGAAGAACTTCCGCTTTTCGCAACACCCGTTTGTCTGCGCAGGCGTAGCCCTGGGATCGCTGGCGCTTTACTTTGTGAACGTGCCGCTGGTGATTTCTCTGGTGTCTATTGTCGTTATCCTGCGCGGGTTCTACCTGCTGAACGGCTGGCGCGAAGCACGCGAAGACGGCTTTCTGAACGTGGTTGGTTCGAATACGATTGCCATCTACACCACGCACCGCATTTTGATCGAAGCGATAAGCCTGATCGCGCTGGCTAAAATCAACGACGGTGACCTGTCCGACTCGCTGGTGCTGGCGATTCTGCTGGTCTATCCGTTTGTTAGCCTCGGCATTTGTACGCTGGTCGGACTCGGCTTCCGTAAACTCTCCGTGGCGCTGTTCGGCGACCTGTTTTTCTCGCCTCCCGCAAATATCGCCGCCAGCCGGTAAATGACTGAGCAGCCCGCCAGAGCGGGTTGCTTTTACATGGACTAAGCCTGTACGTCGCGAGGAACGGCTGCCGGCATGGCCGGTGTCTCCTGTGACGCTACCGCTGGCGGTACTTTGCGGTATTTGTCCAATAAGTGAATCTGAATTTTGCGAAGCCGGTCGCCGTTCAGGCGATAGAAGCGGAAATAGAGCCCCAGGGTAATGGCAAAGAATAAGGTCGGCAGCGCAATCATGATGAACTGCATCCCGAGAATGGTTTCGGCAGACTGTACCACGTTAGGCGTATAGCCAATCACGCCCAGCACAACCGCGATAAAGAAGGCCGCAAACGCCGAGCCGCCCTTCACTACCATCGTTTGTACCGCATAGGCAATGCTTTCACAGCGAACGTGAAACTTATACTCCCCGTAATCAACGGTATCCGCCACCATAATCACCTGCAGTACCCAGAACAGTGCGGTACCGACGTTCAGGAATACGCCCGCAAGGCAAATCACCAGCACATTAGCCGACCCCGTCAGCGCCATCACCAGCAGTACGCCGCTGCTGACTATCGGCAGAAGCGACGCTCCCGCCCATAAAATACGTCGGGACAGCGCTTTCGCCAGGCGTGGGAAGAGTATTAGCGTGAGCAAGTTTGCCGCCCCAGCATAGGAGAGATAGTACGGGAACAGATCGGCATTACCGACGACATAGGTGAAGTAGTAAATGGCAAAGCCAGTGATGATATTGGACGCGACGTTGTAGGCCAGGGCCATTCCCAACAGGCACGAAAGCTGATCATTTTTGTAGATCAGGGCAAGAATCGCTTTCAGCGACAGCCGGCTACTGTCCGCCGTGGCTTCGCTGTCTGACGAAAACACCTCATGCACGTTACGCAGCGTGACTATCGTTGAGGCGATAAAGAACGCGATCAGTACCAGCGTGAACATCTGAAAACCAAATCCGCGGTCTGCCCCACCCACATAGTTCACGAACGGCAGCGTCACTCCGGCAGTCACAAAGCCAGCCAGGCTCGCAAAAAAGCGCGGGAACGGCACCAGCTGCTCGCGTTCGCGTTTATCGAGCGTGATGGTTGGCACCAGGGACCAGAATGGGATGTCCATCAGCGTGTAGGTAGTCCCCCACAAAATATAGGTGACACAGACAAACACCAGCTGCGTAGTGCCTTCAAACAGGTGGGCGCTGAAGAGTAAAAACAGCACCAGCGAGTTCGTCAGCGTTCCGAGCAGGATCCATGGTTTAAATTTACCCCACCGGGAGCGCGTGGCGTTCACAATCCAGCCCATCACCGGGTCGTTAAACGCGTTCCAGATTTTTGCCACCAGAAACAGGGTTCCCACCACGCCTACGGACAAACCCACCACATCGGTGTAATAGTACATCAGGTACATGTAGACAATACCGATGGCGAAATCCTTACCAAATGCACCGAATCCGTAACTGAGTTTTGTTTTCAGAGAGATGCTCATAGGGTACCGGGTCGCTGTTACCAGCGCCCGCCTTCTGTTATTAGAGAGGTCAGCGCCGGGGCTTATGCCCGGCGTCATTTTTATTAGCGATGCAGCCAGGCTGGCAGCCAGTCACCGTGGGCGACGATCAGGTCATCCACCAGCGCGTAAATCTCGTCTATGCCCAGTACGGCGGCGGTATGCGGATCCATCAGTGCCGCATGGTAAACGCGGGCACGGTTTTCAGTCAGAATGGCCTCGGTCAGCAGCGTCTGCACGTTGATGTTGGTTTGCATCATGGCGGCCAGATGCGACGGAATCGCCCCGACTTTTGTGGGCTGTATACCGTTGGCGTCCACCAGGCAGGCCACCTCCACACAGCTCCCCTGCGGCAGGTTATCAATAAGCCCGTCATTACGGACGTTACCGTAAATCACGCTAGGCTCACCGGTCCAGATGGCATTCATAATGGTGCTGGCATACTCGCGCGACGGCTTAATATCGATGCGTTCAGCTGTTTTGTACTCTGCCAGCTCTTTATGCCAGGTCGCCAACTGCTCGACGCAGCGTTTCGGGTACTCATCCAGCGGCACTTTATAGCGCTCAATCAGATCTTCACGTCCCGGCTTGATAAACCACGGGGTATATTCCGCAAAGTGTTCTGATGATTCGGTGACAAAATAGCCCAGTTTTTTAAACATCTCATAGCGCACAATATTCTGGCAGCGTTCATTACCGTGAATATTCGGTTTCGGTGCCTGGCCCGCTTCATAGGCCGCGAGCAGCTCCGGATAGAGGTTGACGTAATAACCCTCCGCGGTTTTGCGTTCCAGCTCAAGATAGAACGCCATATGGTTAATCCCGGCGCTGCGGTAGCGCAGCGTGGCAGGATCAATGTTCAGGTCACGGGCCAGTTCTTCCGCCGTGCCCTGCACCGAATGGCACAGTCCCACTTGTTTGATATGCGGGTAGCGGGCATACATCGCCCAGGTGTTCATCGCCATCGGGTTGACGTAGTTAAGCATTGTCGCATCCGGGCAAACTTCGGTCATATCGTCGCAAATCCGCCACAGATGTGGAATGGTGCGCAGGGCGCGCATAATGCCGCCAGGGCCGAGCGTATCGGCAATAGTTTGCTCCAGCCCATGACGCTTACAAATCTCAAAATCGGTGACTGTACAAGGCTCGTAGCCGCCAATCTGGAAAGCAACCACCACGAAATCCGCCCCTTGCAGCGCTGTTTTTTGATCGGTGTGGCAGGTTATGTGGCCGGAAGCCCCGGCGGAATCCATCAGTTTACGCACCACGATGTGTGACTCTTCCAGACGCGTCTCGTCAATATCCATCAGCGCTATGTGTGCCGATTTGAGCGCTTCGCGATGAAAAACATCGCCCAGAATATTTTTGACGAAGATGGTCGACCCCGCGCCGATAAAGTTAATTTTTGGTGCTGTCATCATGACTCTCCAGATCAGTAGTTAACGTCTGCATCGTGGCACGCCCGCCCGGCAAAAACCTCCATCTTCCCCAATGAGCACTCCCGGAAACTCAGATCTGACGCCGGTCAATACGCGATCTGAGCTTTTGGGAGTAAATAGGCTGAAAAGCAGAGTATCCGGCCTGCTAACCAGGCTAATATCTCTCAATGAGGCGGAAGCAGCGTCCTTACTGATGGCATGATTCTGATAATTCAGGAACCGGAGTGACGATGAGCGACGAACCCATTACCTTTCTGCCGCCTGATCCACATATGTGCAACGGCGATGAGAAGCAGACCCGCAGCCCGCTATCGCTTTATTCTGAATATCAGCGTCTGGACATCGAGCTGCGCCGCCCGCACGCCATGGCCGCCAGCCACTGGCACGGCCAGGTGGAGGTCAACGTGCCGTTTGACGGCGATGTCGAGTACCTGATTAACAACGAAGTCGTGCAGATAAAACAAGGCCATATCACGATGTTCTGGGCCAGTACGCCGCACCAGTTAACGCGCCCGGGCCACTGCCGGCAAATGGCGATTTTTAGCCTGCCGATGCACCTGTTTCTCTCCTGGCCGCTGGACCGCGAACTGATTAATCACATCACCCACGGGATGGTGGTGAAATCGCTGGCGACCCAGCAACTCAGCACGTTTGAAGTCCTGCGCTGGCAGCAGGAGGCCAGCAGTCCGAATGAACAGATACGCCAGCTGGCGATCGATGAAATCGGCCTGATGCTTAAACGCTTTTGCCTTTCGGGATGGCAGCCTATCCTGAAAGACAAAACTTCGCGTACCCACAAGAACAGCGTCTCGCGTCATGCACAATTCTACGTCAGCCAGATGCTGGGCTTTATTGCCGATAATTACGATCAGGCACTGACCATCAACCACGTCGCGGATCACGTTAAACTCAACGCCAACTACGCGATGGGGATTTTCCAGCGCGTCATGCAACTCACCCTCAAACAGTACATTACGGCGATGCGAGTAAACCACGTGCGTGCCCTGCTCAGCGATACCGACAAAACCATCCTCGATGTGGCGATGATCGCCGGCTTCCGCTCCAGCAGCCGATTCTACAGCACCTTCAGCCGCTACGTCGGCATGTCGCCACAGCAATACCGCAGGCTCAGCCAGCAGAAAAGACAAATGCTCTGAACCGCACCGATGGTTATTTTCAGCGGTTGCACTCCCGCCGCCATCACGGATAATAAGTAGAGAAAATTTATATTATTACCGTGAAAACACGGCTTTCTGGAGAACGCGCGCTGACTATGCCTGTACATGTCCGTTACAACCTACCGAGTAAACCTGGCGAACAACGCCTGCTGGGCGAACTGACCGGTTCGGCCTGCGCCACCGAAGTCGCCGAAATCGTTGAACGCCACAGCGGCCCGGTGGTACTGATTGCCCCGGACATGCAAAACGCGCTGCGCCTGCACGATGAAATTACCCAATTCACCGACAACCTGGTGATCAATCTCGCCGACTGGGAAACGCTGCCTTACGACAGCTTCTCGCCGCATCAGGAAATCATCTCGTCGCGCCTGTCCACGCTTTATCAACTGCCGACCATGCAGCGCGGCGTGCTTATCATGCCGGTGAATACGCTGATGCAGCGCGTATGCCCGCACAGCTTCCTGCACGGCCACGCGCTGGTGATGAAAAAAGGCCAGCGTTTGTCGCGGGATACCCTGCGCGCGCAGCTGGAACAGGCCGGTTACCGCAGCGTCGATCAGGTGATGGCGCACGGCGAGTTCGCCACCCGTGGCGCCCTGCTTGACCTCTACCCAATGGGCAGCGACCAGCCGTACCGCATTGATTTCTTTGACGATGAAATCGACAGCCTGCGCGTCTTCGACGTGGATTCCCAGCGCACGCTGGAAGAAGTTGATGCCATCAATCTGCTGCCGGCCCATGAATTCCCGACCGACAAAAACGCCATTGAGCTGTTCCGCAGCCAGTGGCGCGACAGGTTCGACGTAAAGCGCGACGCGGAACATATCTATCAGCAGGTCAGTAAAGGCACGCTGCCTGCCGGGATCGAATACTGGCAGCCGCTGTTCTTCAGTGAACCGCTGCCGACGCTGTTTAGCTATTTCCCGGCCAACACGCTGCTGGTGAATACCGGCGATCTCGAAACCAGCGCCGAGCGCTTCTGGCTGGACGCGAACGCCCGCTTTGAGAATCGTGGGGTGGATCCGATGCGCCCTCTTCTGCCACCGGAAGATCTGTGGCTGAAGACCGACGCGCTGTTTAGCGAACTGAAAGCCTGGCCGCGCGTGCAGCTCAAAACGGATTCGCTGGCGAAGAAAGCCGCCAATGTGAATCTGGGTTACCAGTCGCTGCCGGATCTGGCCGTTCAGGCGCAGCAAAAAGCCCCGCTGGACAGCCTGCGTAAGTTCCTCGAGTCCTTCACCGGGCCGGTGATTTTCTCGGTCGAAAGTGAAGGCCGCCGTGAAGCGCTGGGCGAACTGCTTGGCCGCATCAAAGTGGTACCCAAACGTATTTATCGCCTGGAAGAAGCTGAAGGCAACGGGCGCTATCTGATGCTCGGCGCCAGCGAGCACGGCTTTATCGATACCCTGCGCAACCGGGCGCTGATTTGCGAAAGCGACCTGCTGGGCGAGCGCGTCAGCCGCCGCCGCCAGGACAGCCGCCGCACCATTAACCCGGACACGCTGATCCGCAACCTGGCCGAGCTGCATGCGGGCCAGCCGGTGGTTCACCTGGAGCACGGCGTGGGCCGCTACGCCGGGCTGACCACGTTGGAAGCCGGGGGCATCACCGCCGAATATCTGATGTTGACCTACGCGGGCGACGCCAAACTTTACGTCCCGGTTTCGTCTTTGCACCTGATCAGCCGTTACGCCGGCGGTGCGGATGAAAACGCGCCGCTGCACAAGCTGGGCAGCGATGCCTGGTCCCGCGCCCGCCAGAAAGCGGCGGAGAAAGTGCGCGACGTCGCCGCTGAACTGCTGGATATCTATGCGATGCGTGCCGCCAAAGAAGGCTTTGCCTTTAAGCACGATCGGGAGCAATACCAGCTGTTCTGCGACAGCTTCCCGTTTGAAACCACCCCGGACCAGGCTCAGGCTATCAACGCCGTGCTGAGCGATATGTGTCGCCCGCTGGCGATGGACCGGCTGGTCTGCGGCGACGTAGGCTTCGGCAAAACCGAAGTTGCGATGCGCGCCGCATTCCTGGCAGTGGAGAACAACAAGCAGGTAGCGGTGCTGGTGCCAACGACCCTGCTGGCCCAGCAGCACTACGACAACTTCCGCGACCGCTTCGCCAACTGGCCGGTGCGCATTGAGATGCTCTCCCGCTTCCGCAGCGCCAAAGAGCAGACCCAAATCCTGGAGCAGGCCAGCGAGGGGAAAATCGATATTCTTATCGGCACCCACAAGCTGCTGCAGGCCGATGTGAAATGGCGCGATCTGGGGCTATTGATTGTCGATGAAGAGCACCGCTTCGGCGTGCGCCACAAAGAGCGTATTAAAGCGATGCGTGCCGACGTGGACATTCTGACGCTGACCGCAACGCCTATTCCGCGAACCCTGAATATGGCGATGAGCGGGATGCGCGACCTGTCTATTATCGCCACGCCACCGGCCCGCCGCCTGGCGGTGAAAACCTTTGTGCGCGAGTACGACAATCTGGTGGTGCGTGAGGCCATCCTGCGTGAAGTGCTGCGTGGCGGCCAGGTGTATTACCTCTTTAACGACGTCGAAAATATCCAGAAAGCCGCCGACAAGCTGGCCGAGCTGGTGCCTGAAGCGCGCATCGCCATCGGCCACGGCCAGATGCGCGAACGTGAGCTGGAGCGGGTGATGAACGACTTCCATCACCAGCGTTTTAACGTGCTGGTGTGCGCCACGATCATCGAAACCGGGATCGATATTCCGACCGCCAATACCATTATCATTGAGCGGGCCGACCACTTTGGCCTGGCGCAGCTTCACCAGCTTCGCGGCCGCGTCGGGCGTTCTCACCACCAGGCCTATGCCTGGCTGCTGACGCCGCACCCGAAAGCGATGACCACGGATGCGCAAAAACGCCTGGAGGCCATTGCCTCGCTGGAAGATTTAGGCGCCGGGTTTGCGCTGGCTACCCACGACCTGGAAATTCGCGGCGCGGGCGAGCTACTGGGAGAAGACCAGAGCGGGCAGATGGAAACCATCGGCTTCTCGCTCTACATGGAGCTGCTGGAAAACGCCGTCGACGCGCTGAAAGAGGGCCGAGAGCCATCGCTGGAAGATCTCACCAACAGCCAGACGGAAGTCGAGCTGCGTATGCCCGCCCTGCTGCCGGATGATTTTATTCCCGACGTCAATACGCGCCTGTCGTTCTATAAGCGCATCGCCAGCGCCAAAGGTGAGCATGAGCTGGACGAGCTGAAAGTCGAGCTGATCGACAGATTTGGCCTGCTGCCGGATGCGGCCCGTAATCTGCTGGATATCGCCGCGCTGCGCCAGCAGGCACAGAAGCTTGGCGTGCGTAAGATTGAGGGCAATGAAAAAGGCGGCACCATCGAGTTCGCGGAGAAAAACCACGTCGACCCGGTGTGGCTGATTGGCCTGTTGCAGAAGCAGCCCCAGCATTACCGCCTTGACGGCCCTACCCGCCTGAAGTTCTTCCAGGAGCTTGAAGACCGGAAAACGCGTATGGAATGGGTGCGTAACTTTATGCGCAACCTGGCGGAAAACGCCGCGGCCTGACGCCTCTGCGCCTTACCGTCCGGTAAGGCGCAACTTTCTGTGACATTTACACATCCTTTGCAATCCCCAGGATTTCCCGACACGTAACTCAGCGATAATTGGCGTCTATCTGCCTCAAAGATTAGCCATTAAAATCGCAGGGTCTAAGCTATGTTTGCATCGCGTACTTTGTCTTTCCACCGCTGGTTTACCGCCGCAGCCTTACTGGGTGCCGTGGCAATGGCGCTGCCTGCCAGCGCTAACGATTATCCACTCCCCGCCGCTAACAGCCGCCTGATCGGCAAAAACCTGTTCCACCAGGTTGAAAACGATGGTGGTTCGCTGGAGGCCATCGCCAAAAAATACAACGTCGGCTTCCTGGCGTTGCTGCAGGCCAACCCCGGCGTTGATCCTTACGTTCCACGCGCCGGGAGCGTACTGACCATCCCGCGCCAGATGCTGCTGCCGGACGTCCCGCGCGAGGGCATTGTGATTAACCTCGCCGAGCTGCGCCTGTACTACTTCCCGGCAGGAAAAAATACCGTCACCGTTTACCCGATCGGCATTGGTCAACTAGGCGGAGATACGCTGACCCCGACGATGGTGACAAAAATTTCCGACAAACGAGCCAACCCGACCTGGACGCCAACGGCCAATATTCGAGCGCGCTACCTGGCGCAGGGGATTAAGCTCCCGGCCGTGGTTCCTGCCGGGCCGGATAACCCAATGGGCCACCACGCGATTCGCCTGGCGGCGTTCGGCGGCGTTTACCTGCTGCACGGCACTAACGCCGACTTCGGCATCGGCATGCGCGTCAGTTCCGGCTGTATCCGCCTGCGCGATGGCGATATCAAAGCACTGTTTAATACGGTTCCGGTCGGTACTTCAGTGCGTATCATTAACACACCAATCAAAGCCTCCGTTGAGCCTGACGGCTCCCGTCTGGTTGAGGTTCATCAGCCGCTGTCCAAAGCGATTGATGACGATCCTAAAGTCCTGCCTATTGTGCTGAACGAGCAGATGACGCAGTTCCGCAACGCGCCTAAAACCGATGCGCAGGTGATGCAACAGGCTATGGAGCACCGTTCCGGGATGCCGGTCAACGTCAATGCTCACGCGGCTGACCAGCCAATAAATGCAATCTAAGTCTGGTTTTACGCGTAAAAAAAGGCCCTGTCTTTCGACAGGGCCTTTTGCTTACAGTGGCATATAACGAATAAGGTCAAACGTATTGAGGGTTAACGTCTGGCTTATTTATAGATGACGGCAGTACCGTGCAGGGTGTTCGGACCGTTAACGGAGGTAATACGGAACGATTTAGCGCCCATTGCATCGGCCTTCGCGGCCAGCTGTTCTTCCAGGGAAGAGAGGTTGCTGCCCGCATCGGCGCTGATGTTGCCGACTTTTTGCTGGCCGGCAGGCGTAGCGGAGACTTCAACAGCCGCAAAGCTTGCAAATGAGAGTGAGCTAATCACGGCGGCAGCGAACAGAGTAGTTAAGGTTTTCATGATTTATGTCCTAAGCAGGTGAATGTTAGGTCGTTAAACTTAATTAGTTAACGATCGATAACTAAATCATAATCGTGATCTACATCACACGTCAACACATTTTAATAACGACCGTTAATTAATTAAAAAAAGCGCTATTTTTCATCGTGATAAGAAATAATTATTTTTCATAACGTGGCGCTGGCTACCGCCGCCGATTATTTTTATAATAAGTGTTCACTAATTAGACAGAGGTTAAACGGCACGTATGGCAACCGAGACATTAAGTTGCAGCAAAAAAAGCCGTGGCCGTCCAAAGGTGTTTGACAGGGAAGCTGCACTCGACAAGGCCATGACACTCTTCTGGCAGCATGGCTATGAAGCAACATCCATGGCGCATCTGGTAGAAGCCACCGGGGCAAAGGCCCCAACGCTCTATGCGGAGTTCAGCAACAAAGAAGGGCTGTTCCGCGCGGTGCTGGATCGCTATATCGCGCGCTTTGCCGCCAAACACGAAGCTTGCCTGTTCTGTGAAGAGCAGACCATGGAAGCCGCGCTGGAGAACTATCTTTCAGCGGTTGCACAATGTTTTACCGACAAGAGCACCCCTGCCGGCTGCTTTATCATTTGCACCTCATCCGTGCTGGCCGCGTCGTCGGAAGACATCGCCGCAACGATAAAAGCCCGCCATGCAGTGCAGGAACAAACGCTGCTGCGTTTCCTTGAAATACGCCAGCAAAAAGGTGAGATCCCGGCGGAACGCAATATTCGCTGCCTGGCGAAATATCTGTGCTGCATCATTCAGGGGATGTCGGTCAGCGCCCGCGAGAACGCCAGCTATGAAGAGTTAATGCAGATTGTGAAAACCACGGTAATGCTAATGCCGCAGTTGAAGAAGATCTGACGGGGCGGCCGATGGCCGCCTTATCTATTCTCTACGTAATTCGACTTGCAGGACAAAAAGACTTTCCGGTCTTTTTGAACAGCGTTTACGCTGCCCCGGAGGGGCGAGGCTTGCTGAATAACGGCTGCAGGCAACGCACCTGCAGCCTGAAGTATGACAGGTATATTAACGCACGCGCCCTTTCGCCCAATAGGCCATAAAGTTAATCGCCTCGTGCTCAACGCCGCGTTCGCCAATCAAATGGCGGCGCAGGAGCTTAACCACCGTCGACTCCGCCGCCACCCAGCCGTAAAACTCGTTGCTGCCGGTGGTGGCTTTATCCCACAGTAACTCACCTTCGGCCTCTTCCTGGACGGCTTCGTGGTGGCCGCTTTCCGGCACCCTCGCCTGCATTTTCACCGCCTGAATCAGGCACTCGCCGTGGGTAGCGGAGACGGTTTTACGGGGTAGCCAGTTGATCTCGGCGAAACCATAGGCGCTCAAGTCCACGCAATCGCCCTCTTCCGGCACCTCAATAAAGGCCTGCACTTTTGGCGGCTGAGCCTGGCGAGCCAGCATTTCCAGAATGCCGCGTGCTGCCGGCAAAGCTGTCTCATCGGCGATAATCAGCGCATTGCGCAGCCCGGCAGGCGGCGTCCATTCATAGCCGCCGCTGTCTTCCGGGTGGGCAGCGTTAGGGGCCACAATCTGGATCGCATCGCCGGGGGCTGAATTAATCGCCCATGCGGAAGCTGGCCCTTCGGTACCGTGACAGACAAACTCCACCGTCACTTCCTGCCGGGCAGGATCGACATGGCGCAGCGTATAAGTGCGGATCACCGGACGCTTCTCTTTCGGCATCCCCAGGGCAATCTGGTACCACTGCCCTTCGGCAGGCAGCGACGGCGGCGTCCCGTCTTCGGATGGGAAGAGCATTTTAATGCGCTGATCCGGCGAGTCACATTTCATCTGTGCCACCTCCGGCCCGCTAAATACCAGACTCAGCAGCGAAGGCGACACGGCCGTTTTCCGCGCCAGTTGAACGTTAAACAGACGGTAGCCCTGAACTCCAGCCATAACTTTTCCTTACGCTTAAATTGCAGAATGACGTGAACTGCGGCGGCTGCGCCAGATAACGCCAGACACCACGGTAAATAACACGGCGGCTAAAAAGGCCACCATAATCAGCGCCGCCTCGGCCCCGGTTTTAGACACCAGCGGCACCAGCATGGCGCAAAGCCCGTAGCCTAGCGTGTGGCTGGTCGCCACCCAGCCGGCCCCGGCACCATCGGCAAGCTTGTCGTTCAGCAGCAGCTGATAGGCCGGGGTCGCCAGCGCGGCCCCGAACGACAGTAGCGCACAGCCGACGTAAAACAGCCACAGCTGCACGGAAATCATCATGGCCAGGCCGACGATCATCAGCAACCCGGCGCTTAACAACAGTGCCATCGGCGTCAGGCGCTGTGGCCTGAGAACGCCAAACTGCGCGGAGAGCGAAGCCACCGCGGCCAGGCTCAGCAGCCAGGCAACCTGATGGCTAATCGCTGCGGTATCGGTGGCAAACTGGCGGGCAAGCGCCGGAGAAAGCCCGAGTTGCATCAGGCTGACAGAGGCCGAAAGCAGCAAGGCACACAGCAGATAAGGCAGACAGTCCGGGCGAAGACGAGCGCTTTTACGCTCGGTTGCCGGCTGCGGCGGCGTGCCCGGTAAGCGCAATAGCATCACCAGCGCAAGCAGGGGCGCTACCATCAGCAGTCCCAACGGGGCCAACGGATGAATCGCCAGCATGCCAGCGGCGCAAAGCGGGCCAAATAAGCGGCCGCTGCTCAGCCCGGAGCTGATGGTTGCCAATGCCGCCATACGCTTTCCTTCCCCGGCACGCTGCAGCGCCCAGACCTGACAGGCCGGCACCATCGCCGACACGGTCAGGCCGTAGATAATCCGCGCCACAATCAATATGCCAAGCCCGACGTAACCCGCGACCGCATCGGTGGCCAGCAGCAGGCTACCCAGCCCCAGCAGCATAAAGCTTGCGCCATATCCCCCCAGCGCCCAGAGCACCACGGGCTTACTGCCCAGGCGCGCGATCTGTTTCCCCCACCATGGCGAGGACGGTAAGAACAGCATCGACCCCAGGGTAAGCAGCGCCGCCCAGACGGACAGGCTCAAATGTGTCTGCATTACCAGCACCGGGATCGCCACCAGCAGGCCATTTTGCCCGACGCCAAGCAGCCCGGCGCTCAGCGCAAGTGGCCAACAAGAAAGGGATTTTTGCGGTGAATCCGCCAGTTCAAGAGATGTCACAATGTTGCTAATCCGTGGGGTTATTGTGCGTATTTGTAAAATTTATTTTATCTATTCTAACAATTGTTATTGATAATGAGAAACGTTATCGGCAGAATACGCATTATCATAACGCGTGGAAACTGTTTGATGATGACTTTGCCAAATAAAACTCTGGCCTGGGATGTGGCCGCACAGTGCTTTCTTAATTCCCTTGTCCGTGAAACCAGCGACTGGCGACTGACCGACAGCCACCCAGCCGAACTCATTATCCCCCTGGGGGAACAGCAGGCGCTCTACTTCAAAGTGGCCTATTTCTCCCCCACCCAGCATCACCGCTTCGAATTCCCGGCCCGCCTGGTCAATGCCACCGGCAGCCAGCCGATTGACTTCGCCACCCTTTCCCAGCTGATTGTCGACAAACTCCAGCACCAGCAAATGCTGCCGGCCACCGGCTGTGAGGCGTTTTATCAGCGCGTAATGGAAAGCCATGCCCACACGCAGCAGGCGATTGAAGCCCGCCATGACTGGAACGGTCTGCGCGAAAAAGCGCTGAATTTTGGTGAAGCCGAGCAGGCATTGCTGGTGGGACACGCCTTCCACCCGGCGCCGAAATCCCACGAACCGTTTAACCAGCAGGAAGCCGAGCGCTACCTGCCTGACTTCGCCCCGCATTTCCCGCTGCGCTGGTTTGCAGTAGATAAAAGCTATCTGGCGGGTGAAAGCTTGCACCTCAACCTGCAGCAGCGCCTGACGCGCTTTGCCGCTGAAAATGCGCCGCAGTTGCTGAGCGAGCTTAGCGACAATCAATGGCTGTTCCCGCTGCATCCGTGGCAGGCAGGCTATCTGCTGGAGCAGGACTGGTGCCAGCTGCTGGTCGCCAAAGGTTTGGTGAAAGATTTAGGTGAGGCAGGAGCCCCGTGGCTGCCGACCACTTCATCACGCTCGCTATACTGCGCCACCAGCCGCGACATGATTAAGTTTTCTCTGAGCGTACGCCTGACCAACTCCGTGCGCACCCTGTCGGTGAAAGAAGTTAAACGCGGTATGCGCCTGGCCCGACTCGCGCAAACTGACCGCTGGCAAACGCTGCAGGCTCGCTTCCCGACCTTCCGCGTCATGCAGGAAGACGGCTGGGCCGGGCTGCGCGATCTCCACGGCAACATTATGGAAGAAAGCCTGTTTGCCCTGCGTGAAAACCTGCTGGTTGGCCAGCCCCAGAGTCAGACTAACGTGCTGGTCTCCCTGACTCAGTCAGCCCCGGACGGCGGTGATTCCCTGCTGGTTGCCGCGGTTAATCGCCTGAGCACTCGCCTGGGAATTACGCCCAAACAGGCCGCACACGCCTGGGTCGACGCGTATTGCCAGCAGGTACTGAAGCCGCTGTTTACCGCCGAAGCGGATTACGGCCTGGTTTTACTGGCTCACCAGCAAAACATTCTGGTGGAGATGCAGCAGGATCTGCCGGTGGGGCTTATCTACCGCGACTGCCAGGGCAGCGCCTTTATGCCGCATGCCGCAGGCTGGCTCGACATGATTGGCGAAGCCCAGGCGGAAAACGTCTTCACCCACGAACAGCTTCTGCGCTACTTCCCTTATTACCTGCTGGTGAATTCCACCTTCGCCGTGACCGCCGCCCTCGGCGCTGCAGGCCTGGATAGCGAAGTGAACCTGATGAACCGTGTTCGCACTGCGCTCAGCGCCGTGCGCGATGAGGTGACGCATAAAGCTTGCCTCGATTACGTGCTGGAAAGCCCGCACTGGAACGTGAAGGGTAACTTTTTCTGCTACCTGCACGACCATAACGAAAACACCATCGTCGATCCTTCGGTGATTTATTTCGACTTTGTGAATCCGCTGCTGGCTCAGGAGGGCTGAATGTTTCAGGCATCTATTGTTCACGGCGGCCACGGGCTGCGCTGTGAAAAACTCAATAAGCCTCTGAATCTGAGCTGGGGCCAGGACGGCGGCGCGGTTCTGCACTGGCCGGGCGAACTGCCGGCAGGCTGGCTGCGTGACGCGCTGGATCAGATGTTCGTTGCGGCGCCGCAGCTTACGTCTATCGTGCTGCCTTATGCCGAATGGCGGGAAGAACCCCAGGCGCTGGTTCTGTTCGATCTGCTGAAAAGCGACATCGTTCACCGCGCGACCTTCTGGCAGCTGCCGCTGTGGCTCAGCGCTCCGGCGAATCAGGCTTCCGGCGAGATGGTGTTTGACGCAGAGCGCGAGATCTATTTCCCGCTGCGCCCAGCCCGCCCGACCGGAGAGGTTTACCGCCGCTATGACCCACGCGTTCGCAAAACGCTGAGCTTCCGCGTGGCCGACCCGGCGCAGGACGCAGAGCGCTTTACCCGCTGGATGAACGATCCGCGCGTGGCGTATTTCTGGGAGCAAAGCGGCTCGCTGGAGGTACAAACCGCGTATCTTGAGCGCCAGCTCACCGGTAAACACGCGTTTCCGCTGATCGGCTGCTTTGACGACCAGCCGTTCAGCTACTTTGAAATTTACTGGGCAGCGGAAGATCGCCTTGGTCGCCATTATCCGTGGCAGCCGTTTGACCGTGGCCTGCATTTGCTGGTGGGCGAACAGCAGTGGCGCGGCGCGCACCATGTGCAAAGCTGGCTGCGTGGACTGACGCACTACCTGCTGCTGGATGAGCCGCGCACGCAGCGCACCGTGCTGGAGCCGCGCGCAGACAATCAGCGCCTGTTCAAACATCTGGAGCCTGCGGGCTATGTGACGCGCAAGGAATTTGACTTCTCGCACAAGCGTTCACGCCTGGTCATGGCGGACCGCCACAACTTCTTTAGCGAGGTAGGCCTGTAATGAATCGCAAGGACTGGGATTTCGTTAACCGCCAGCTGGTGGCAAAAATGCTGGCTGAGCTCGAGTACGAGCATGTTTTTCAGGCCGAATCGCTGGGTGAAAATCGCTACTGCATCAGCTTAGCCGGTGCCGAGTGGCATTTTAACGCCGAGCGCGGTATCTGGGGCTGGCTGTGGATCGATGCGCAGACGTTGCGCTGCACAGACGAGCCTGTATTAGCCCAGACGCTACTCATGCAGCTTCAGCCGGTGCTGTCGATGAGTGATGCCACCGTGGCCGAGCATATGCAGGATCTCTATGCCACGCTGCTGGGCGACCTGCAGCTGCTGAATGCGCGCCGGGGCATGAGCGCGGACAACCTTATCGATCTGGACGCTGACCGCCTGCAGTGCCTGCTGAGCGGCCACCCGAAGTTTGCCTTCAACAAGGGCCGCCGCGGCTGGGGTAAAGAGGCGCTGGAGCGCTATGCGCCGGAGTATGCCAATACCTTCCGCCTGCACTGGCTGGCGGTCAAACGTGAGCATATGGTCTGGCGCTGCGACAGCGAGCTGGATATTCAGCAGCTCATCGCCGCCGCAATGGACGAGCAGGAACTGGCCCGCTTTACTCAAGCCTGGCAGGACAGCGGCCTGGACGACGGCTGGCTGCCGCTGCCGGTTCATCCGTGGCAGTGGCAGCAGAAGATCGCGCTGGATTTCGTGGCCGATCTCGCAGAAGGCAAGATGGTTTCTCTGGGCGAGTTTGGCGACCAGTGGCTGGCCCAGCAATCGCTGCGCACGCTGACCAACGCCAGCCGCCAAGGCGGTTTGGACATCAAGCTGCCGCTGACGATTTACAACACTTCCTGCTATCGCGGTATTCCGGGCAAATACATTGCCGCCGGGCCGCTGGCATCCCGCTGGCTGCAAAATGTTTTCGCCACCGACAGCACGCTGGTCAAAACCGGGGCGGCTATCCTCGGCGAGCCGGCTGCCGGCTATGTTTCTCATACAGGCTACACCGCGCTGGCTCAGGCACCCTATCGCTACCAGGAGATGCTCGGCGTCATCTGGCGCGAGAACCCGAGTCGCTGGCTGAAGCCTGACGAAACGCCAATCCTGATGGCAACCCTGATGGAGTGCGACGAAAACAATCAGCCGCTGATTGGGGCCTATATTGCCCGCTCGGGCCTGGACGCAGAAGCCTGGCTGACACAGATGTTCCGCGCGGTGGTGGTGCCGCTGTATCACCTGCTCTGCCGTTACGGCGTGGCGCTGATCGCCCACGGACAAAATATTACGCTCGCCATGAAAGACGGCGTGCCGCAGCGCGTACTGCTGAAAGATTTTCAGGGCGATATGCGTCTGGTGAAGGATGAGTTCCCGGAGATGGACTCCCTGCCTCAGGAAGTGCGGGACGTTACCGCTCGCCTGAGCGCCGATTATTTAATTCATGATTTGCAGACCGGCCATTTTGTGACGGTGCTGCGTTTTGTTTCGCCGCTCATGGCCCGCCTTGGCGTGCCGGAAAGCCGCTTTTATCAGCTGCTGGCCGCAGTGTTGAGTGATTACATGCAGGAACACCCGCAAATGTCGGCGCGTTTTGCGCTTTTCTCACTCTTTAAGCCACAAATCATCCGCGTTGTGCTGAACCCGGTAAAACTGACCTGGCCTGACCAGGACGGCGGCAGCCGCATGCTGCCAAATTACCTTGAGGATCTGCAAAACCCGCTGTGGCTGGTAACCAGGGATTGAATTATGACAAACACTGTTGATTTTATTGGCGTAGGTATCGGCCCGTTTAACCTGAGCATTGCGGCGCTGTCTCACGAAGCAGAGGGATTTAGCAGCCAGTTCTTTGACAGCCGCCCTGACTTTGCGTGGCACCCGGGCATGTTAGTACCGGACTGTCATATGCAGACCATGTTCCTGAAAGATCTGGTCAGCGCCGTGGCCCCCACCAGCCCGTTCAGCTTTGTGAACTATCTGGTGAAACGTAAAAAATTCTACCGCTTTTTGACCACCGAGCTGCGCACCGTCTCACGCGACGAGTTTTCGGACTACCTGCGCTGGGCCGCAGAAGGCATGAACAACCTGAAGTTTAACCAGACGGTTGAACGCGTTGATTTCGACGAGCAGCGCAAGCTGTTTGTGGTGCAGACCGACCAGGGAGAAACCCTGGCACGTAACATTTGCCTCGGGATTGGCAAACAGCCTCACCTGCCGCCGTGCGTAAAAACCGCCACGCCGACCTGCTTCCACGCCAGCGAAATGAGCCTGCGTCTGCCAAATCTGGCCGGGAAACGCGTTACGGTAGTCGGCGGCGGGCAAAGCGGCGCCGACCTGTTCCTGAATGCGTTCCGTGGCGCCTGGGGCGAAGTCGCCGAAGTTAACTGGGTTTCGCGCCGCAATAACTTTAACGCACTGGATGAAGCCGCCTTTGCCAACGAATATTTCACCCCGGAATACGTCACTGGCTTTGTGGGCCTGAATGAAGACGCCCGGCAGAAAATGCTCGATGAGCAAAAGATGACGTCCGACGGCATTACCGCCGATTCGCTGCTGACCATCTACCGCGAACTGTACCACCGCTTTGAAGTGCTGGGGCAGCCACGCAATGCGCGCCTGCTGCCAAGCCGCTCGGTGACAGGCCTTGAAAGCCGGGGCCAGGGCTGGCAGTTGCTGCTGGAGCACCACCTGGACAAGGGCTATGACACGCTGGACAGCGACGTGGTGATTTTCGCCACCGGCTACCGCCCAACGCTGCCGCAAATGCTTTCGCCGTTAATGCCACGGATGATGATGCTTGATGAGTGCAACTTCAAAGTGCGCGACGACTTTACGCTGGAGTGGAATGGTCCGGCCGGCAATAACATCTTCGCGGTCAACGCCAGCATGCAAACCCACGGGATCGCCGAGCCGCAGCTGAGCCTGATGGCATGGCGCTCCGCCAAAATTCTGAATCGCGCGCTGGGGCGTGATTTGTTCGATCTCAGTACGCCGCCCGCGCTGATTCAGTGGCGCAGCGGCAGCCGGGAAAAACCGCAGCACACCGCTGCTTCCTTAACTCACTATTCCTCTAAATCATTCGAAATGCAGCCCGGCGCTAACTGAGTTTATCCCCCGGAACGCAGGCCGCTGCTGGACGGGGGGTAACCGTTAACCCCGAGACAAATTGAAGAATGACGAGGACACAGCATATTTGGGCCGATGTTAGTCAGCCCATATGAAGGAACAATGATGATAACCAAAAAGCAAACGCTTTGGGCGCTCAATCCGTTACTGCTCGCCATGATGGCGCCGGCAGTGGCACAGCAAACCAGTGACGAGACGATGGTGGTTTCCGCCAACCGCAGCAACCGCACCGTCGCAGAGATGGCCCAAACCACCTGGGTGATCGAGAAAGCCGAACTGGAGCAGCAGATCCAGGGCGGCAAAGAGTTTAAAGACGCGCTGGCCCAGCTGATCCCCGGCCTCGGCGTCAGCAGCCAGAGCCGCACCAACTACGGCATGAACGTCCGTGGTCGCCCGCTGGTCGTGCTGGTTGACGGGGTGCGTCTCAACTCCTCCCGTACCGATACCCGTCAGTTGGACTCTATCGACCCGTTCAACATCGATCATATTGAAGTCATTTCCGGCGCGACCGCCCTGTACGGCGGCGGCAGTACCGGGGGGCTTATCAACATCGTGACCAAAAAAGGCCAGAAAGATACGCAGGTAGAGTTTGAAACCGGTATCAAGAGCGGCTTTAACAGCAGCAAAGATCACGATGAGCGCGTCGCCAGCGCCATTTCCGGCGGCAACGACCATATTTCTGGCCGCGCCTCAATTGCCTATCAAAAATTCGGCGGCTGGTTTGACGGAAACGGCGATGCCACCCTGCTCGACAACACCCAGACCGGTTTACAGTATTCCGACCGCCTGGACGTAATGGGCACCGGGACGCTGAACATCGATGAAAACCAGCAGCTGCAGTTAGTCACCCAGTACTACAAAAGTAAGGGCGATGACGATTACGGCCTGAATCTCGGGAAAAACTTCTCTGCCATCAGCGGCACAAGCAGCCCGTACGTCAGCAAAGGGCTGAACTCTGACCGAGTCCCCGGCACCGAGCGTCACCTGATCAGCATGCAGTATTCCAACAGCGACTTCCTCGGCCAGGAGCTGGTGGGCCAGGTTTACTACCGTGATGAATCGCTGCTGTTCTATCCGTTCCCGACAGTAAATGCGAGCAAAAAAGCGACCGCGTTCTCCTCTTCCCAGCAGGATACTAACCAGTACGGCGCTAAGCTGACCTTCAACAGCAAACCGCTCGACGGCTGGCAGCTGACCTACGGTCTGGACGCGGACCACGAGCGCTTCACCTCTAACCAGATGTTCTTCGATCTGGCCCAGGCCAGCGCTTCCGGCGGCCTGAACAACCAGAAAATCTATACCACCGGGCGTTACCCGGCGTATGACATTAGCAACATGGCCGCGTTCCTGCAGTCCAGCTATGACATCAACGAGATCTTCACCCTGAGCGGCGGCGTGCGTTACCAGTACACCGAGAACAAGATTGATGATTTCATCGGCTACGCGCAGCAGCAGCAAATTGCCTCAGGTAAAGTGAAATCCGCCGATGCTATCCCTGGCGGTTCCACAAACTACGACAACTACCTGTTCAACGCCGGCCTGCTGGTTCACCTCACCGAGCGCCAGCAGACGTGGCTGAACTTCTCCCAGGGCGTGGAGCTGCCTGATCCGGGTAAATACTATGGCCGTGGCACCTACGGCGCGGCGGTGAACGGCCATCTGCCGCTGACCAACAGCGTCAACGTAGGCGCGAGCAAACTGCAGGGCGTGAAGGTTGACTCCTACGAACTGGGCTGGCGTTACACCGGCGACAACCTGCGCACGCAGATTGCCGCTTATTACTCCCTGTCTAATAAGGAAGTCGTCACCAATACCGACCTGACCATTAGCGTGAATGACAATAAACGCCGGGTTTATGGCGTGGAAGGCGCGGTTGATTACTTTATCCCTGACACTGACTGGAGCACCGGGGCTAACTTCAATGTCTTAAAAACCGAGTCAAAAGTGAACGGTAGCTGGGCGAAGGTTGACGTTAGATCCGCCAGCCCGTCGAAGGCCACTGCCTATATTGGCTGGGCGCCGGACCCGTGGAGCCTTCGCGTGCAGAGCACAACGTCGTTTAGCGAGAGCGACAATGTGGGGAATGAACTTAAGGGTTACACCACGCTTGATTTGCTCGGCAGCTACCAGCTACCGGTGGGTAAACTCAGCTTCAGCGTTGAGAACCTGCTGGATCGCGACTACACCACCGTTTGGGGCCAGCGTGCGCCACTGTATTACAGCCCGGGCTACGGTCCTGCTTCGCTGTATGACTACAAAGGCCGTGGCCGCACCTTCGGCATGAACTACTCCGTGCTGTTCTAAGCCTCTTCCTTGCCCGGCAGTCGCCGGGCAAGTTCACACGCTTACCCTTCCTAACAGTTTATCCCTCGACCCTCGCAAAATCGTCTTTTAAAAATAAGGGATATTTTCCTCTCTTATGACCGGAGACAATATGCAAATTGGCTTTATTGGCGTGGGCAGCGTGATAGAAACGGCATATCTGCCGGCGATTCAGCGGCTTTCCCGACATGATGTAGTTTGCTACGGGTTTGATCCCGCCCCACGCTACAGCTCTGATGCCATCACGCTTCTCCCCTCCTTAAACCAGCTTCTGGCGCTGCCGCTTGATCTGGTGTTTATCACCACGTCATCGCTTCAGCATTGGCCGATGCTGAAGCAGGTGCTACAGCAAAGTTCGCTGCCCGTCGTGGTGGAAAAACCCGTCGCGGCAACGCTACAGCAGCTGGACGAACTCACATCGTTGTTGAGCGATCCGGCCATTGCCGCGCGGGTGCTCGCCCTGGATCACTGGATGGTAAGAACCGATGCGGCACGTTTTATCGACCGACTCGAAGATATCGACCGCATCGAAGGATTCCTGCTGGAACCCAGCGGGTTTAATGCCGCCGGAGAGCCCATTGCGCTGAATTTTGCCACCGGCGAGCCCGATACTCGCGAGCTGCGCCACCCGGACGGCGTTATCGTGGACATCGGCACGCACGTGCTGGCGATGATGCGGGAAACGCTGATACAAGCGGGCGCTGACGAAACGCTGGAGCTGGAGTTGCTGCTTGCCAAAGATCGACTCGGCAACGGTATTTTGCCCGGCGATGTCACCACGGCAGAAGGTCAGGCGCTGCTGCGCGGGGAAATGGGCGGCATCCCCTGCGTACTGCAGTTGAACAAATATGCCGGGCCAGCCGGGGGGCAAAAAGGCATCAATATCGTACTGAAGGATGGCCGAGTCATCGCCGTCGACCGCCGCGGGGCGGATGAAACCCTGAGCGTTGGCGATGAGTCCAAGCTGGATCTCAGCGGGCCGCTGTACGACCGCTGCCTGGGAGAGATTATTTTTGCCGGGAAAACGCTGTTTGAACGGGCTCCTGAGGCGATTCCCGCGCTGACCCGGCGCAGGATCCAGGAAGTCAGGGCGTTGCTGACGCTGCAGCAAACGCTGCGCGGCGAGCACTAAAAAAGCAAAACCCGCCGGGGGCGGGTTTGCTTTGAGGCTCGGCATCAAGCTTTGTTGAGTACCAGCTGGCCTTTGCTATCCAGCGGGATCTGGGTGACAGGGTCTTTATCCATGCGGATTTTGCCCTGCTGATCGCCGATTTTGTACGTCACATCATAACCGAGCATTTTTTCTGATTTGTCGTACACGGTCTTACAGCGCTGCTGGGTGGTGGTATAGGTATCCCCATCCTGCATCGCGCCCTGCACCTGGTTCCCGGCGTAACCGCCGCCCAGCGCACCCACTACCGTGGCAACATCCTTCCCGCGACCACCGCCGAACTGATGGCCAAGCACGCCCCCGGCGACGGCGCCCAGGGCAGAGCCTAAAATACGGTTCTCATCCTGAACAGGTTTACGGTGCGTCACGGCCACGTTTCGGCACTCCTGACGGGGTGTTTTAACCGTTTCCTTGATTGGCGTCGCTGACACCACCTGTGCATACTGGGGACCACGGTCGAACACGTTCAAACTGGCTACCGCGGCCACGCCCAGCGCAGCGGCCACGCCAATACCTATACCCGCTAACATTGATTTATTCACAGGACATCCTCCTGACCTTGTTGTTAACCTAATTTTGCACTGCGGTGACAACATTGAGAAATCAGACAACGGATAAAAAGTGCGGGATCGTGCGGCGAAAAGGCGTGTTTAAGACAACTCTGAGCAAGCCGTTAGGAATATGCCGAATTTTATGCTGCTCACCGGCAATAAAAAAACAGCACGGCGGCCTGATGCTTGCCGGTTAGCTTTTAAAGGGGAAAGAGGCCAATGATCTGTCAGCGTTTATTCGTAACTACTTGCGGAGGGTTGAAGTGATGGAACAGAACCACAGCAGCATCACCCAAATCGTGACGTCATTGATGTCATCAATGGACGCGCTCACGATTTGCTACTTTGCGCAGGAAAGCGGTGCGGTGCCGCCGCTGGCATTTCAGGTCGATTTCCCAAGGCTTGAGATTGTGCTGAAGGGAGAGATCAGCGACGGGCCGTATCAGCTCAAAGCCCATGATTTACTGTACGTCCCCGCGGGAAGCTGGAACTGCCCGCAGTGGGATAAACCGGCCACCACCCTCAGCATTTTATTCGGCAAGCAGCAGCTGGGCTTTAGCGTGCAGCGCTGGGATGGGCAGGAATTGCAGAATGTGATGAAACAGCACGTAGCTCGTCGTGGCCCGCGCGTGGGCTCTTTTTTATTACAGGCGCTGAATGAGATCCGCATGCAGCCGCAGGATAACAACACCGCGCGGATGATTGTGATGAGCCTGCTAAGTCACTGCGCCGACCTGCTAAACAGCCAGATCCAGACCGCTTCGCGCAGCCAGGCGCTGTTCGAAGCTATCCGCGATCATATTGATGCGCACTATGCCGGCGCCCTCAGTCGGGACTCGGTGGCGCACGCGTTCTACATTTCGCCTAATTATCTCTCGCACCTGTTTAATAAAAGCGGCGCCTTAGGCTTTAACGAATATCTGAACCACACCCGGCTCGAAAAAGCCAAAGCGCTGCTCAAGGGATATGACCTGAAAGTGAAGGAAGTGGCGCACGCCTGCGGCTTCACCGACAGCAACTATTTCTGTCGGCTGTTTCGCAAGAACACTGACCGCTCACCGTCCGAATACCGACGGCAGTACCACAGCCAGCTGCTGGCTAAAGAGTGATATGGGTGTGCTGAGGGGCCGAAAGCAGTTTGCGCACGGCGCTCATCACCTTTTGCGGCTCGCGCAAAAAAGTATTAATGCCTGAGCGAACATAGCGCGCGTCGCTAAAACGCGCTTCGCCGCTCAGGTCAATATCGGCGATCAGCAGTACAACGTCGGCGCGCCCTATCTCATCCATACTCAGCGGGTTTTCAATGCCCAGCGCGCCCTGAGTTTCAATTTTGACGATCCATTTTTCCTGCTGGCACAGCTTCTCCAGCCGCTCTGCCGCCATGTAGGTGTGGGCCACGCCGCTCACGCAGGCGGTGACCGCCACCAGAAATCTTCCGCCAGTTCCCGTCACCTTAACCTCCCACTGTTACCTGAAAACCCGCAGCCTCAGCCCGCACGCGCACGCGGGCAATCTCTTCGGCCGTTGGCGGCGGGCAGGCTTTCATCGCCCATTCGCCGCCCAGCAGTCGGTATTTTGGTTCGCCATACTGATGGAAGGGAAGCAAATGCAGCTCCCGGAGGCCCGTCGGGGCTAAAAAAACCAACACCCGTCGCACATTTTCGTCTTCCAGGGTAAACCCCGGGATCAGCGGAAGCCGCGGAATGACCCTGATCCCCGCGCTCACCAGCGCTAAAAAATTCTCCAGCACCCGCGGCTGGTTCATTTTCACCACCGTCTGAGCGCTGACGGGATCCATTATCTTTAAATCGAAGAGCACCTCATCGCACTGCTGAGCCAGCGGCAGCAGGCGGCTCAACGGCGCATCGCCTGCGGTCTCGATGGCGGTATGTAACCCCGCCTTGCGCAGCCGCCTGAGAAAGCGGGTGGCGAACCCCGCCTGCATCAATACTTCGCCGCCCGAGAGCGTGACGCCGCCGCCCGATGTGCGATAAAAAATCTCGTCTTTCAGCACCTCGCGCTCAAGCTCCTCCAGCGTGACATCCCTGCCAATGCGCTCAAACGCTCCCGAGGGGCACTCGTCCGCATCGCACAGGCAGGGCGCACAGTGCAGGCATTTACTCTCGCGCCGGACGATTTCAATGCCGGGCGAAATGGACTCCGGATTGGCGCACCACGGGCAGCGGTGCGGGCAGCCTTTGAAAAAAACCACCGTGCGGATCCCCTGCCCATCGTTCAGGGAGTAACGCTGAATATTGAAAATGCGCGCCATGTCAGCGCGCGTCTCCAGTACCTCACAGCTGATGCGCGGTGCGGCGGATAATGTCATCCTGAATCTCCTTCGACAGCTCCACGAAGAACGCGCTGTACCCGGCCACACGCACCACCAGCCCGGCGAAGTCCTGTGGCCGCCCCTGCGCTTCACGCAGAGTATCGGCATTCACCACGTTAAACTGGACGTGCTGCAATTTCAGACTGGTGAAAGCCCGCAGGAAATCGGCCAGTTTGTTCAGCCCGGCATCGCCCTTAAGCGTCTCGGGCGTGAATTTGACGTTCAGCAGCGTGCCGTTTGATAACAGCGTGTTATCCAGCTTACTCACGGATTTCAGCACGGCGGTTGGCCCCAGCATATCCTGCCCGAGCATCGGCGACAGCCCGCCGTCTGCCAGCTGTTCACCCGCATAACGCCCGTCTGGCGTGGCGCCCACCACCGCGCCCAGCGGCACATGCGCGGAGACCGTGTAAGAGCCGGGCGTAAACTGCCCGCCTCGCGGATTGCGGTACTTTTCTACCTCTTTGCAGTAATAACGCAGCAGATCGGCGCTGATGTTGTCCACTTCGTCGATATCGTTGCCGTATTTCTCAAAGCGGTTGATCAGCCTGGCGCGAATTTTCTCCCCTTCCGGCGTGGCAAAGTTCGCTTTCAGCACCGCCAGCAGCTCGTCGAAGCTCACTCTTTGTTGCTCAAACACCATGCCTTTCAGGGCGTGGAGTGAGTCGCTGAGGTTGGCAATGCCTATCCCCTGAACCCCCGAGAAGTTGTAGCGGGCGCCGCCCTCGGTGATGTCTTTGCCCTTTGCCAGACAGTCGCTGATGAACGACGACAGCAGCGGCACCGGAGCCCAGTCCCGGTGGCCGATATCGCAAATGTTGCTGCCCTCCGCCATCAGTGAAATGAAATGGCGGGTTTTCAGACGAATGGCTTCCAGCAGTGTTTCCCAGCTGATGTCCGCGTTGCCTTCGTTTTCCAGCAGCACGATTTCCATCACTTTCAGCAGATTGAACATCGCGATGTCGTGAAGCCCGTAGGTTTTGCCGGGAACTGAAAGCTCCACGCAGCCCACCACCGCATAATCACGGGCATCTTCAAGGGTTACGCCGCGGTTCAGGAACGCGGGCACGATCACCTCATCGTTAAAGATCTGCGGAATACCGGTGCCCAGCCGAATGGTTTCTGCGGTTTTGCGTAAGAACGGACCGTCAGTCAGCTCATTCACGCGCACGCCAAGATTGGGCTGCGGCAGGCGGACATTCTGATAGGCATCCAGGCACAGGAAGGAGAGGATGTTCACCGCGCTGCGCCCGTTTTCCGTCTGGCCACCGAGCAGGGCGGTGTAGCCGGTCGGGAAGCCCGCGAAATAGCGCGCACTGCTGGTTGAGCGCAGCAGTACCACATCGTTGCACTTCACCCACAGAGATTCGAGCATTTCACGCAGGAAAGCCGGATCCTCCCCCTGGCTCAGCGAGGCCTGATAGAAAGGCAGCATATACTGGTCGAAGCGGCCGATGGACAGCGAGCTGGCATTCGACTCGTACTGCAAAATCACATTCATGTACCAGAACAGCTGGCACGCCTGCCAGAAGGTCTTCGGCCTGTGCTCTGCGTTGTGGCGCGAAATGTCGGCCATCTGACGCAGCTCCTGCGCCCGCTGTGCGTTGCCACACTGAAGCGCCAGCGCGTCAGCGAGCACGGCATAGCGCAGAATATGGCGCTGTGAAGCTTTCAACAGCAGCAGCGCGGCGGTATAAAAGTCGTTATCCGGCTCGCGCTGGCAGAGTATTTGCAGCTCGTTCACCAGCGCCCCCAGCCCATTCTCCAACAGGCGCGGGTAATCAATGATGATGTGCCCCTGCCCTTTATCGGTTTGGTTCACGCTGAAAATTTGCGTCGCCACTGCCGCCTTCACCTCATCCGCCATTCTGGCATTGATGAAGTCCTTCATCGAACGCTTTTCCCAGTAGGGAAACAGTTTTTCGCGATAGATCCGCTTGTCCTCATCGCTGATAACAAACTTGTCCTGCGGGCGGGTGGCGAACTGATCCAGCTCCTTCAGCAGCCAGTACGGATCCATTTCCGGCGACATTATCCCGGCACGCGGCTGCACGGTGCGGTTACCGGCAATCAGCTCCTCATCACGGATCGCGATCGCCACCTTATCCAGAATATGCGCCGTCGCTTTGGCTCTGCGCAGGATCACCGGCTCACCTTCCGTCAGCCGATGGCTTTCGGTATAGAGCAGCGCGCGCTCGAGAGAAATTTCACGGGGTCTGGCAAACAGGGCGTGTTTCAGGCGTTGAATGCGATTCGTCATGGGGCACTCCTTCAGTCAGTTCAGGCGGCCCGCCCCGAACGGAGCGGGCCCGGGCGCTAGGCGGTTTGCGTCAGGTGGGCTTCAATCTTGTTCATGATGGCGTCGGCGCGCTTCACCGCGTCGCTAATGTTGACGCGGACAATGGTTTTACCCTGGAAACGCTCTTCAAATTTGATGCCGATATCCTTCGTGAGGATAACCATATCGGCCGCGGTCACCTCTTCCGCCGTCAGGGTATTTTCCTGGCCTATCGAGCCCTGAGTTTCCACTTTAACCTGCCAGCCTTTGGCTTTTGCCGCGGCCTCCAGCGCTTCAGCGGCCATGTAGGTATGAGCGACGCCGGACGGACAGGCGGTTACTGCGATAATTGAAATCATGATCATTCCCTCTTAGTTAATCTCGAAATCCAGCTCCAGGTCGTCTTCTTTCTCAGCGACCGGTTTACTCCGCGCCAGGCTTTTCAGGATGTTGACGCACACGGCTGTGACGACGGCCCCCACCGCAACGGCGGCAATATACCCCAGCTTGCCCTCGACCACCGGCAGGACAATCAGCCCACCCCAGCCCGCATAACACTGCGCGCCGACCATCGCAGCGGTCACCGCGCCGCAGGCGGAGCCCAGCATGATGGAAGGGATTACGCGCAGCGGATCGGCAGCGGCAAACGGGATAGCGCCTTCGGTCGCCCCTACGCAGCCCATCACCAGCGCCGCTTTTCCGGCTTCCCGCTCTTCCGCGCTATAGTTATTGCGCTTCATCAGCGTTGCCAGGCCCAGCCCAAGCGGCGGCACGCAAATCGCCACCGCGGCAATCGCCACAACTGCATACACCCCCTGCGCCACGCAGATAAGCATGAAGGCGTAGGCCACTTTGTTCACCGGGCCGCCCATGTCGAACGCCAGCATCAGCCCCATCACAATCGCCAGCAGCACGATGCTGCCCTGCTGCATGCCCTGCAGCCAGCTGGTGAGGCTGTGCGTCAGCGTCCCCACCGGCTCACCAAGACCCCACATCATGATCCCGGCGGTAATAAAGGTGCCGATAATCGGGATCACAAAGATGGGCATCACCGAGCGCAGCACCTTCGGCACCGGAATGCGCTTGAGATAGAAGACGACTATCCCGCCGATAACCCCGGCGACGATCGCGCCGAAGAACCCTGCGCCAAACCCGTTACCGACCCAGGCACCAATGGCGCAGGGTGCCAGCGCGGAACGTTCGGCGATGGAGTAGCCGATATAAGCTGCGAGAAAAGGCACCATCAGGGTCAGCCCCGCCACGCCAATATCAAACAGCTTTTTCAGGTTGGGATCTGTCGCGGCGTCTGGCACCGCGCCCTTGCCGTACAGCATGACGGACACCGCGAGCAAAATGCCTCCGGCGACCACAAACGGGATCATATGCGACACGCCGGTCATCAAATGCTGACGGGTGTTTTTGAGGATCTGCACCAACTCTTTCATTTGCTGCTCCCGGGACACAGGCCCATATTCATAAGGTTATTGAGGCCACAATAGGCAATCGGCAGCGCAACAGACAGTGGACAAAAAGGCCATTTACTGGACTTTTGTAATATCCGGTGAAAAATGCGATCGCTCTCAAAAAGTTGGTCATTTCGTTCACAAACGCCGATTTGCTGCAACCTGTGAGGCACATCGCATTTCGGCGGAGATATTACATTTATCTAGTTTTTAACAGTTTTGTCAGATAGCCCCTCCCCTTTTCCCCGCTCTATGCTGTCGCCAGACCCTATTTGAATTGAGGAGAACGGCCATGGCCCAGGTTGTGGAATTTATCTGTACCTTGCCCAACGGTGTACACGCCCGCCCGGCAAGCCTGGTGGAGACGCTGTGTAATACCTTCTCATCGTCGATTGAGTGGCACAATTTACGCAGCGGCCGCCGCGGCGATGCCCGCAGCGCGCTGGCGATTATCGGCACCGATACCCTCACCGGCGACGCCTGCGAGCTGCGGATCGAAGGGCCGGACGAAGCCTGCGCGCATCAGAAACTCAGCGTCTGGTTTCAGCGGGAGTTCCCGCACTGTGATTCGCCGCTGGAGCACGCCAGCGAGCAGGAGATGGATGCGCTGCCGGCATCGTTAACTCATCTGAACCCGACGCTTATCCGCGCCCGCGCCGTGTGCAGCGGCAGCGCGGGTGGCACGCTGACGGCAATCACCGCGCTGAACCTCGGTACGCTCAGAGATTTGCCGATAGCCGCCTCGCCGGAGGAGGAGCAGGCCGCGCTGGATAACGGCCTGGTCCTGCTGGTGAAAACGCTGGCGCTGCGCCAACTCGACAGCGACAGCACCACCAGCGCCATCCTCGACGCTCACCGCTCGCTGGCCACCGACACCAGCCTGCGCCAGCATCTGCTCGAGGGCATTATGGAGGGTTTAAGCTGCGCCGAAGCTATTGTCCGCAGCGCTCAGCACTTCAGCGACACTTTCGCACAGTCCGCCAGCCGCTATTTGCAGGAGCGCGTTCTGGACGTCACCGACGTCTGCTATCAGCTGCTTCAGCAGATTTATGGCGAGGCACGCTTCCCGGCTCCGGGTCAGCTGACCCGGCCCTCCATCTGCATGGCCGACGAGCTGACGCCGGGCCAGTTTCTCGAACTCGATAAAACCCTGCTGAAGGGTTTGATTCTGCAAAGCGGCGGCACGACGTCCCATACGGTGATCCTCGCCCGCTCTTTCAATATTCCCACGCTGGTCGGTGTGGATATTTCGGCACTTTCCCGCTGGCAGCATCAGCCCGTCTGGCTCGATGGCAACACCGGCTCGGTGGTTGCCGAACCGACGCAGGCCATCAACCGCTACTATCAACAGGAAGCCCGCGTGCAGGCCGCGCTGCGTGAGCAGCAGAGCGTTTGGCTGGAAAGAGAGGCCAGAAGCGCCGACGGCATCCGCCTGGAAGTGGCCGCCAACATCGCCCATGCCGTCGAAGCGCAGGCGGCCTTCGGCAACGGGGCCGAAGCGGTTGGCCTGTTCCGCACCGAAATGCTCTACATGGACCGCGCTTCCGCGCCTTCGGAAGATGAGCTCTACAACCTATTTTGCCAGGCGCTGGAGTCCGCAACCGGACGCAGCATTATCGTGCGCACCATGGATATCGGCGGCGACAAGCCGGTGGACTACCTCAATATTCCGGCGGAGAACAACCCGTTCCTCGGCTATCGCGCGGTGCGCATTTATGAAGAGTACGCGGCACTGTTTACTACCCAGCTGCGCTCAATCCTGCGGGCTTCCGCCCACGGCAAACTGAAGGTCATGATCCCGATGGTCTCCTCGATGGAGGAGATCCTGTGGGTGAAAGAGAAACTCGCCGAAGCCAGGCAGCAGCTGCGGGCCGCCCAGATCCCGTTTGATGAAAAAATTCCGCTCGGCATCATGCTCGAAGTACCCTCGGTGATGTTCATCATCGACCAGTGCTGCGAAGAGATCGACTTCTTCAGCATCGGCAGCAACGATCTGACCCAGTACCTGCTGGCGGTCGATCGCGATAACGCCAAAGTGACGCGCCACTACAACAGCCTGAATCCGGCCTTTCTCCGCGCGCTGGATTTTGCGGTCCAGGCCGTACACCGCCAGGGAAAATGGATTGGCCTGTGCGGCGAGCTGGGTGCGAAAGGCTCAGTGCTGCCGCTGCTGGTCGGGCTTGGTCTCGATGAGATCAGCATGGGCGCGCCCGCAATCCCCGCGACAAAAGCGCGCCTCGCGCAGCTCGACAGCCGCGCCTGTCGTCAGTTGCTCAACCAGGCCATGGCCTGCCGCACCTCGCTGGAAGTGGAGCACCTGCTGGCGCAGTTCCGCATGACCCAACAGGACGCGCCGCTGATCGCCACCCGCTGCATCTCGCTGGATAACGACTGGCAGAGCAAAGAAGAGGTGCTTAAAGGCATGACCGACAACCTGCTGCTGGCCGGGCGCTGCCGCTATCCCCGCAGGCTGGAAGCCGATCTCTGGGCCCGCGAAGCCGCCTTTTCGACCGGCCTCGGCTTCAGCTTCGCCATTCCGCACAGCAAATCGGAGCACATCGAACAATCAACCATCAGCGTGGCGCGCCTACTGAAGCCGGTTCAGTGGGGCGAAGAAGAAGCACAGTTCATCATCATGCTGACGCTGAATAAACACGCCGCGGGCGATCGGCACATGCGCATCTTCTCGCGCCTCGCCCGCCGCATCATGCATCAGGATTTTCGCCACGCGCTGGTGAACGCGACTTCGCCAGAAGCAATCGCCAGCCTGCTGGAACACGAATTAGAACTCTGACCTGAGGAAACCCCATGGAACTGTATCTCGATACCGCAAACGTCGCGGAAGTCCGTCGCCTGGCCTGTATTTATCCGATTGCAGGCGTCACCACTAACCCGAGCATTATCGCCGCCGGGAAAACGCCCCTGTGGGAAGTGCTCCCGCAGTTACAGGAGGCCATCGGCCCGCAGGGCAGACTTTTTGCTCAGACGATAAGCCGCCAGGCGGAGGGCATGGTGGCCGAAGCGAAACGTCTGACGAATCGGCTGCCCGACATCGTGGTCAAAATTCCGGTGACGGCCGAAGGGCTGGCGGCGATTAAGGTTTTAAAGAGTGAAGGTATTCCGACCCTCGGCACCGCGGTGTACAGCGCCTCGCAGGGCTTGCTTGCCGCGCTGGCGGGTGCGGAGTACGTCGCGCCTTACGTCAACCGTGTCGATGCGCAGGGCGGTGACGGGATCCAGACGGTGCGTGAGCTGCAGACCCTGCTGGATCTTCACGCCCCGCAGTGCAAGGTGCTGGCCGCCAGCTTTAAAACGCCGCGCCAGGCGCTGGACTGCCTGCTCGTCGGCTGCAAAGCGATCACCCTTCCTTTAGACGTAGCGCAACAAATGCTCGGCACGCCCGCAGTAGAGTCAGCTATTGAGAAGTTTGAGCAGGACTGGAAAAACGCATTTGGCAATCTCAACCTCTAAGGAGTGATGTATGGACCGGATCATTCAATCGCCAGGCAAATATATCCAGGGTGCGGATGTTCTCACCCGCCTCGGCGACTATCTCAAGCCCATCGCTGAACGCTGGCTGATCGTGGGCGATAAGTTTGTGCTGGGTTTTGCAGAGAAAACGCTGCGCGAAAGCCTCGACAGGAGTGGCTTAGCTGCCGATATCGAGCCGTTTAACGGCGAGTGCTCGCAAAATGAAATCACCCGCTTACGCGACATCGCCGTGAGCGCAAAATATCAGGCGGTGCTGGGTATTGGCGGCGGTAAGGCACTGGATACCGCCAAAGCGTTGGCGCATTTTATGGATCTCCCGGTGGCCATTTCGCCAACCATCGCCTCAACCGATGCGCCGTGCAGCGCGCTTTCCGTGCTCTATACCGACGCTGGCGAGTTCGATCGCTACCTGATGCTGCCGCACAACCCAAACCTGGTGATTGTTGACACCAAAGTGGTGGCCGGGGCGCCCGCGCGTTTGCTGGCCGCAGGCATTGGCGATGCCCTGGCCACCTGGTTTGAGGCCCGCGCCTGCTCGCGCAGCGGCGCAGCCACCATGGCAGGCGGGCGCTCTACTCAGGCCGCGCTGGCCCTGGCGGAGCTCTGCTACAATACGCTGCTGGAAGAAGGTGAAAAGGCGATGCTGGCGGCGGAAAAACACGTAGTGACGCCTGCGCTGGAACGAATCATTGAGGCTAACACCTATCTCAGCGGCATCGGCTTTGAAAGCGGCGGCCTGGCGGCAGCCCACGCGGTACATAACGGCTTAACCGCCATCCCGGATGCGCACCACTACTACCACGGGGAAAAGGTCGCTTTCGGCACGCTCACCCAACTGATACTGGAAAACGCGCCGCAGGATGAGATAGAAACCGTCGCCGCGCTCTGCTACGCCATCGGCCTGCCGATCACTCTGGCACAGCTGGATATTCAGAACGACGTGCAGGAAAAAATGCGTATTGTTGCGCAGACAGCCTGCGCCCAGGGCGAAACCATCCACAACATGCCGGGTGGCGCCACCGTTGATCAGGTGTACGCTGCGCTGCTGGTGGCCGATAAATATGGCCAGCAGTGTTTACTGCACTGGGAATAAGACAACGGCCCCTCATTGAGGTCACGCCGATCGGTTGGCGGATCCGGTGGCGGGGCAAGAATCCGTAGTCTCTTCAGGGATTACGGATTTTTTTATGTTACTCAGCCAGATTCTCAACACTGTTCATAAGTTTCCCCCCCAATTTGTTGTGCTTGCAGACCGGCTTTCCCCTGAACTGATTGATGAATGTCTGGCGGATACAGGCCTCGTCACCCTGCATAAGCGCCGTCTTTCCATGGAAATGATATCTGGGCTGTCACCGCCATGGCGCTGTTTCGTTCTCATTTCATGGGCCTGCTCGTGCCCCACATGGATATCCTGTTGCCGGGCAATCGACCCGTTGTCTGCCCGGGTGCCGTTTTCAGACCCGCCAGCGGCTCGGGGAGGATGCCCTCCGACTGATGAACGGGGTTAAAAAAGGCCGCAACGCTATGCGCTGCGGCCTCATGCAAAAGCTTAACCGTAAGCCCCCGGCACGGAGGCCGGATTTTCGGGAAGAGATAAACTTAGTGCAGTTTCAGACGCGGACGAATCACGCGGTTGATGCTACCCACCAGCATCATCAGGCCGGTTTTGAAGTAGCCGTGCAGCGCAATCTGGTGCATCCGGTACAGAGAGATGTACACGAAGCGGGCGATACGGCCTTCTACCATCATCGAGCCGCGCATCAGGTTCCCCATCAGGCTGCCAACGGTGGAGAATTTGGACAACGAAACCAGCGAGCCGTGATCTTTGTAGCTGTAAGCTTTGAGCGGCTGGCCTTTCATCTGCGCAAGGATGTTAGTCAGCGCGCGGGAAGCCATCTGGTGTGCAGCCTGGGCACGAGGAGGTACGAAACCGCCTTCCGGGCGAGCGCAGGACGCACAGTCGCCGATAGCATAGATGTCCGGGTCACGCGTGGTCTGCAGCGTCGGCTCAACGACCAGTTGGTTAATACGGTTAGTTTCAAGCCCGCCGATCTCCTTCATGAAGTCCGGGGCTTTAATACCCGCCGCCCAGACCATCAGATCCGCTTCGATAAACTCGCCGTCTTTAGTGTTCAGGCCATGCGCTTCGGCGCTGGTCACCATGGTTTGCGTCAGTACGCGAACGCCAAGTTTGGTCAGTTCGCTGTGGGCAGCGGCAGAAATGCGCGGCGGCAGCGCAGGCAGAATACGTTCCCCGGCTTCCACCAGCGTGACGTTCAGCGCTTCGTTGGTCAGCCCTTTGTAGCCGTAGCTGTGCAGTTGCTTCACGGCGTTATGCAGTTCTGCAGACAGCTCAACGCCCGTCGCGCCACCGCCAACGATAGCGATGTTAACCTTACCGCTCGCGCCGAGGTTGGCGGAGTATTTCAGGAACAGGTTCAGCATCTCGGAATGGAAGCGACGAGCCTGATGCGGGTTATCGAGGAAAATACAGTTCTCTTTCACGCCCGGCGTGTTGAAGTCGTTGGAGGTGCTCCCCAGCGCCATCACCAGCGTGTCATAAGGCAGTTTGCGCTCAGGCACCAGCAGCTCGCCCTTCTCATCGCGCAGTTCGGCGATAGTCAGCGTTTTGCTTTCGCGGTTGATATCCACCACGGAACCCAGCTGGAACTGGAAATGATGATTGCGCGCGTGAGCCAGGTAGCTCAGGGCATCCACGCCTTCATCCAGCGAGCCGGTAGCCACTTCGTGCAGCAGCGGTTTCCACAGGTGGCTGTGGTTACGGTCGACCAGAATAATTTTGGCTTTTTTGCCGCGCCCCAGTTTTTTACCCAACTGAGTCGCCAGCTCCAGACCACCAGCCCCGCCGCCGACAATCACTATTTTTTTCAATGGTGTAGTCAACTTGACCCCCTAAAATATTAACCAATTGTTAATTAAAAGTTATCTAAATAGCCTTTAATTAACAAAGGGTTACTGCACGTTTAACGCCAAACTTTATCGAGAATAACATGAAGGGTGCATTGGTCATACCAAAATTGATGTACATCAATTTTTATGCCGAAAAGATAAACAAAAAGGCCAGCGCGAGGCTGGCTATGACGTTCTCAATAATTCGAGCTGCAGGGCGGCTGCAGGCAACACACCTGCAGCTTGAAGTATGACGGGGAAAATTAGCCCAGAGTTTTAAAGGCTTTAATACGCTGTAAATGCGGGGAGATGTTTTTGAATTTGTGGGTCTGCTGCTCGTCCCAGACAATTTCATAATAGTGATGCAGCGCTTCTGCCGTGCGCCGGTTGTCCAGCGCTTCGTCATTACGCGAGAGGATAACCAGGCAGCGATCGCGGTTCTTCTCCCGGAAGTTTTGCACGCACTTGGTGGTGATATCCGCGTACTCTTCTGGCCTGTCGATTTTCCCTTCCATGTTTTCATGGGGGTAAAGGTTCGGGTTAAAAATAACCTGCCGCATATCGCAGAGAAAACCTATGCGCTCCGCCCAGAAACCGCCGAGGCCAACGCCGCAAATTAAGGGGCGTTCGTCGTCGGTAAGCTGCTGCATCTTGTCGACTTCTTTTAGCAGATGCTGCATGTCATGCTTCGGATGCAGCGTGCTGTAGCCAATCAGCCGCACATCGGGATCGATAAACTGAAGCTGCAGCACTTTTTCATGGTTACCGGGACTGTTTGAGTCAAAACCGTGCAAATAGATAATCATCGCATCCTCACCACCTGAATATTAGCCCGCCTTATGCGCCTGCCACTGTTCGTGCAGCGCTTCCAGCTGCTGGTTCACCTGTTTCCAGCGATCGGATGAACGCAGCTCCTCGCGGGTAAATGACCCTTTATGATACAAACCTGCAACACGCTCTGCTTTGACCGGCGACAGGTTATCCAGCACGCTCACCGCCCCTTTACGATTATTGCAGACGAGGATCATATCGCAACCGGCGTCCAGCGATGCCTGACCACGTTCGGCATAGCTGCCCATGATAGCCGCGCCTTCCATCGACAAATCATCGGAGAAAATCACGCCATCAAAACCCAGCTCGCCGCGCAGTACCGTTTTTAGCCAATACTCGGAGCCGCTCGCCGGGCGAGGATCTACTTCATCGTAGATAACGTGGGCAGGCATGATGGCATCCAGCTTATGCTCGCTAATCAGCGAGGCAAAAATGCGCATATCATGTTCGCGGATTTCCGCCTTCGGCCGCGGGTCGTGCGGCGTCTCTTTGTGGGAATCGGCGGTGACCGCCCCGTGTCCCGGGAAGTGTTTGCCGGTAGTTTTCATGCCAGCTGCATGCATCCCGTCGATAAAACGCGTGGCCATCGCCAGGGCTTTCACCGGATCTTCATGGTAAGAACGCTCCCCAATGGCCGCGCTGATGTGCCCGATGTCGAGCACCGGCGCAAAGCTGATGTCGATATCCATGGCGATCATTTCGCTCGCCATCAGCCAGCCCGCCTCTGCCGCCAGCTTGCCGCCCTCCTCCAGGCCACGAAGTGCCGCAAAAGATTGTGCCGCAGGCAGACGGGTAAACCCTTCGCGGAAGCGCTGCACGCGCCCGCCTTCCTGATCGACGGCGACAACCAGACGGTTGCGCGAAGCCTCACGGATCTGGCGCACCAGTTCCCGAAGCTGCTCCGGATCGTGGTAGTTGCGGGTAAAAAGAATCAGACCGCCCACCAGCGGGTGCTGCAAAATTTCACGTTCTTCAGCATCCAGCTCGAAGCCGGCCACATCTAACATTACTGGGCCCAAAGTTCTCTCTCCTGATGTTTGCTCGCCCGCAGCGCGCGCCACGCGTCGTCTGCCAGCGTAATAAAATAGTGCTCCCCGGTTTGCCGCCAGCGGCATTCATACCAGGACGCCATAAGTAACGTCATCCACGGCTGCCAGCGCGCAACCTGCCGGCGAAGGGCGCCGACGCTTAGGGAAGCCTGGGCAGCATACAGGGCCAGCAGCGCTTCACTGTCGACAGCGTTTGCAGCCAGCACAGCGGCCAGCTCCAGCGCAATATCGCCATCCCCGGCGTATTCCCAGTCTATAAGCCCCAGGCAATAGCCCGGTTGCCGCACCAGATTACCCGCATGAATATCCATATGCAGAGGCGCCAGCCGAAGAGGTCGGGGCTCCTTGCGCCGCTTCAGACGTTTTAATTCACGCAGCCAGGCCAGGGTTCTCCTGTTCGGATCGCTTTCCTGCCAGTAAAACTCAAGCAGCGGGATCAGGCTTATCCGCCAGCCGAACAGTTTCTGCCTGTGAAGATAATACAATAAGCCCGTTAATTCAGTGAGCGGGGGCAGGTTCGGCAAAACCTCACCGTCAAGCCAGCGGGTGAACAGCCAGCCCTCCGCCAGACACCAGGGCTCGGGCGCAATACCGGCAGGCAACTGCCTGAGCGCGAGATGATGCCGCCGGAGGGAAATCCCCGGCAAACGCTGTTCCGGTAGCTTTCTTGCCGTGAAGCTGCCTGCCCCTGTCTCCACGCGGTAACTTGTCCCGCTCAACCCTTCGAGCGCAGAAACACAACCGGCGGCCTGAGCCGCCGGAAGGTATCGAGTCACTACCGCATCGAGCGATGCTTTAGTTGGTTTGCTGAACAGCACCGCTACCCGACCAGATGATTTCGCCAGTTTGCACCAGCATCAGCTGCATTTTCAGCGTTGGCGTGTTCACGTTGCCGCTGGCGTTGGTGTAGAGCACGTACTGAGCGCCGGTGTTACGCGCAATACCAATCGCTTTGCTTCGCGTGCCCAGGCTGTCCTGTGGGGAAAGCCCAAGCTGCTGTTTAGCAATAGAGAGCTGCTGCGCAGAGACCAGCGTGAACTTGTTGTTGTTGGCTAGTGCTCCACGCAAGGCTTCCGTCGCGCTGCTAGTTTGCAGGCTGCCGTTGGTGCGGTTATTGACGCTGTCCACCAGCAACACGCTACCCGGCGTCACGCCGTCTGCCTGCAGCATTTTACCGACCATAGGCTGCATGGCGCTGTTCCAGTCGTAGGTGCGAACCTTAGGCTGAGCCGGAATAGTTGGCTCTGGTTGTTCAACAGGGCCAGGCTGTGTCGGCACGGTCGGTACCGTTGGCACAGTGGGTTCCGGCTGAGCAGGCTGCTCTACGCCAGGTTTAGCTTCTTCTACCGGGGCAGGCTGTTCGCCGCGATTAATACACCCGGTCAGGATCAGCGCCACCGCAGTGACGGCCAGATAACGATGAAGTCCCCTAATCAAAATTCGCTCCTTACAGAGAGAGAAAGACGTACTTTTTTGGCCCCCGGCCACGCTGCCGTCGACTCAATGCGCTGCGAAGACTGCGCCGGGAGGGTAATAGTGCGCACTTTTTCAAGCGGGTGGATTTCCAGCCCTTTTGCATCATACCAATAGAAACGGTAGTACAGCGTGACCGGCTTATGCTGCTCATTATACAGCGATGACTCGGCCACCGTGGCACCGTTCTGCTGAGAGATATCCGGTTTTTCCGCGCTAATCCCGGCCGCCAGCACCGCAGATTCCATGACCAACGTTTGGTCACCGTTCACCGGAATGGCGGGACGAGAGCTACAGCCCGCCACCAGCAGCATCGCTAACAGACTCAGAGAAAAGCGCGACATGGGATCAGTCCTTATGCGCCAGCATTGGGCCAAGCGGACGGCCACCCACCAGGTGCATGTGAATATGGTACACCTCCTGCCCACCGTGACGGTTGCAGTTCACAATCAGGCGGTAGCCATCAGCGGCAATGCCTTCCTGTTCTGCAATTTTAGCCGCAACGGTCATCATACGCCCCAGCGCAAGCTCATGTTCGGCTTTAACGTCATTGGCGGTAGGGATAAGCACATTTGGAATGATGAGGATATGGGTCGGTGCCTGAGGGGAAATATCACGAAACGCGGTGACCAGTTCGTCCTGGTAAACCACATCCGCCGGAATTTCACGACGAATAATTTTACTGAAAATAGTTTCTTCGGCCATGAGCGGTTCCTTGAAGGAGAAAACGGTGATGGGAGTATGAGCGAGGCGCTCAATTGACTCAACCTTCTACACGCTTTTCTTTCGTTAAGTGCTGGCCTTTAAAACAAATTCGTATTTATTCAGCAACAAAAAAGGGAGGCTTTCGCCTCCCTTATCGCTCCCCGAACAAACTTAGTTGTTACGGATCCACTCATCCATTTCGGTTTTCAGGTTATCGGACTTGGTGCCGAAAATAGCCTGAACGCCGGAACCTGCGACAACAACACCAGCTGCACCCAGTTTTTTCAGGCCAGCCTGGTCAACTTTAGCCACGTCGGCCACGCTAACGCGCAGACGGGTGATACAAGCGTCGAGGTTAGTGATGTTTTCTTTCCCGCCGAACGCGCTAACCAGAGCAGGTGCCATTTCGCTGGTTGCGCCAGCGGTGGTTTCTGAGGTGGCGTCTTCACGACCAGGGGTTTTCAGATCCAGTGCCTTAATCAGTACGCGGAAGATGGTGTAGTACACGATCGCGTAGCAGATACCGACAATTGGGAACAGCCACAGTTTGCTGCTGTTTCCGCTCAGCACGATGAAGTCAATCAGACCGTGAGAGAAGGACGTCCCGTCACGCATACCCAGCAGGATACAGATAGGGAATGCCAGACCAGCCAGAATCGCGTGAATCACGTACAGGATCGGCGCCACGAACATAAAGGAGAATTCGATTGGCTCGGTGATACCGGTCAGGAACGAAGTCAGCGCTGCGGAGATCATGATCCCGCCCACTTTTGCACGGTTCTCTGGTTTAGCAGAGTGCCAGATAGCAATTGCCGCAGCCGGCAGGCCGTACATTTTGAACAGGAAGCCGCCGGACAGTTTGCCCGCAGTTGGGTCGCCTGCCATGTAGCGAGGGATATCCCCGTGGAATACCTGGCCCGCAGCGTTGGTGTATTCACCGATCTGCATCTGGAATGGAACGTTCCAGATGTGGTGCAGACCAAACGGTACCAGGCAGCGCTCGATGAAGCCATAGATACCGAAGGCAACAACCGGGTTCTGGTATGCAGCCCACTGAGAGAAGGTCTGGATAGCCGTACCGATTGGTGGCCAGATGAAGGACAGGACTACGCCAGTGAAGATAGCCGCCAGACCGGAGATGATCGGTACAAAGCGTTTACCGGCGAAGAAGCCCAGATACTCAGGCAGCTTAATGCGGTAGAAACGGTTGAACATGTATGCCGCAATTGCACCGGAGATAATACCGCCAAGCACACCGGTATCCGCCAGGTGTTTAGCCGCAATTTCTTCCGCAGGCAGGTGCAGGACCAGAGGCGCCACCACGGCCATGGTTTTCACCATGATGCCATAGGCAACAACAGACGCCAGGGCAGATACGCCATCGTTGTTAGTGAAGCCCAGCGCCACACCGATAGCAAAGATAAGCGGCATGTTGGCGAAGACTGAACCGCCCGCTTCCGCCATAACATGAGAAACGACGACCGGCAGCCAGCTGAAGTTTGCAGACCCGACGCCCAGCAGGATACCTGCGATAGGCAGTACGGAGACTGGCAGCATCAGCGATTTACCCACCTTTTGCAGGTTAGCAAATGCATTCTTAAACATAATAGAGAGTGCTCCTGAGTATTTGTGCTTTTTTTGTACGCATTTACGCATCGAACCGGGGGGAGAACCGGTTCATAAACAGGACATCTAAGTGTCCTTTTATTTATTACGCAGAGTAAAATAAATAACGAAAACTTTGTTTGACGGCTATCACGTTTCTCAGCCGATCGCGCGAAAAACTTTCATTAATTTACATAACTCGCGTACAAATGGTTCAAAACGAGCGTGCACCGCTCATTTTATGGCGGTGCACTTTACTCGCTTAGACTATTAATTACGAGCTTTAAAATAACTATGGATATCAGAGAGATTGCAGGCGGGATAAGGGCATGTGGAACAAATCAGCAAAGTTCTGCGTGGTGGCAATAGCCAGTTCTTCCAGCGAAACGCCCTTCAATACGGCCATGTATTCGGCGACATCCCGCGTCATGGCCGGCTGGTTTTCTTTACCGCGGTGCGGCACCGGCGCAAGGTACGGTGAGTCCGTTTCTACCAGCATTCTGTCCAGCGGGACATAACGCGCGGCGTCACGCAGCTGCTCCGCATTCCGGAAGGTAACTATCCCGGAAAAAGAGATGTAAAAACCCATATCCAGCAGTTTACCCGCAGTTTCTCTGTCTTCCGTGAAACAGTGTAGTACCCCGCCGCACTCTGTCACTTTTTCTTCCTGCAGAATGCTCAGCGTATCGGCCCGGGCATCACGGGTGTGGACGATCACCGGTTTGTTCAGCTCGCGGCCAATGCGGATATGGTTGCGGAATGACTCCTGCTGGCGCGGTTTTGTTTCCGGCGTGTAGAAATAATCCAGCCCGGTTTCCCCCATCGCGATGACGCCGGGTTCGGCGGCAAGGCGGCGCAGCTCTTCAACGTCGTACTCTTCATCCTGGTTCAGCGGATGTACGCCACATGAGAAAGCCACGTTGTCACGCTCTCCCACCAGCTCACGCATTCCCCGATAACCTTCAAGGGTGGTAGCCACAGCCAGGCAAAATTTCACGTCCCTGGCGGCCGCTTTTTCCAGAACGTCATCAACGTTTTTATGCAGGGATTGATAATCCAGGCCATCGAGATGGCAGTGTGAGTCGACCAGAAACATAGTAATACTCTTAGAGATGATGTGAGTGAAGCAGTGCGCCGGGCTGAGCCAGACGCTCCCACGTAAGAAGACTTTCCGTGAGCAAAAGCTCGCGGTTAACCCCTACCACGTTAAGTAACGCATCGCGGCAGGTGAACCAGTGGTGAAGCAGATTTTGCAACACAGCCGGGGAATAACGTGCGCCGAGGCTTGCCACCAGTGGCTGCATATCCGCGTTAGTCAGCCATGCCCCTGCCCCCTGCTGCCACTTGAGGGCATCAACCAGAAGCGCGCAAAGCCAGTGCACGCGGCGGGCGGCGTCCTCATGATTTAATGCCGGTAAAAGCGACAGCATGTTATTCGCATCCCCCGCCTGAGTGAGCTTCTCGCAGAGCTGCTGGCGGGTCTTCCATTGCTCGGGCTGTAAAAGAGCCAGCGCGGCGGCAGGCGCCCCGGAGCTAAGCCGCAGCGCGGCCTGAAGCGCCTCCGCAGAGGCCGTTACCTCTCGCCCCAGCCACGCCAGGGCAAAACGTTCGTCCAGTGGCGCAAGGTGCCAGTAAAGGCAGCGGCTGCGCAACGTCGCGGGCAGGTGCGCGGGCTCGCGGCTGCTCAGAAAGAACCAGGTATTTTTTGGCGGCTCTTCCAGCGTTTTCAGCAACGCGTTCGCCGCGGCCTCGGTCAGCAGATCGGCATCTTTGAGCCAGACAACTTTCGCCCCACCCTGCTGAGCGTGGCCGTAAAGCTTCTCGGTAATGTCGCGCACGGCATCAATCCCGAGGCTGGATTTGCCTTTTTCTACTTCAAGGGAGTAGCTGTCGGGGTGCGTCCCCGCCTGCATCAGCTGGCAGCTATGGCAATGGCCGCAGCTTTTATTGCCTTCCGGGCTTTGGCACATCAGCCAGCGGCACAGCGCGTAGATTAACGCGTCGTCCCCCAGCCCCGGCAGCGCGTGAACCAGCAGAGCATGATGTCCGCGGCCGGCCTGATACTGGCCGATAAGCTGCTCAAACGGGCCGCGAAGCCACGGATACCATTTCACTATTGCTGCTCCCTGAACCAGCTCAGAACGGCCTCACGCACGGCCAGAGAGACATCATCCAGCGGCCGCGTTGCATCGATGGTTTTGATGCGGCTGTCGCTGCCTGCCAGTTCCAGATAGCGGGCGCGCGTACGGTTAAAGAAGTCGATAGATTCCTGTTCAATGCGATCAAGTTCGCCCCGGGCGCGAGCCCGGGTCAGCCCGACTTCCGGCGTCACATCGAGATAAATCGTCAGGTCAGGATAAAAATCGCCCAGCACGGTGTTGCGTAGCGCCATCAGCAGGTGCTGGTCAATCTGACGTCCGCCCCCCTGATAGGCCTGGGTGGAGAGGTCGTGGCGATCGCCGATGACCCAACTGCCACGCGCCAGAGCCGGTTTGATCACCGTCTCTACCAGCTGGATCCGCGCCGCGTAGAACATCAGCACTTCTGCTTTATCGGTCACCTTCTCATCGCCGATCCCGGCATTGTTGAGCGTTAGTTCGCGCAGGCGCTCGGCAAGCGGCGTGCCGCCGGGTTCTCGCGTGAAGGTCAGATCGCTGATACCCAGCTCTTTTAAGGTCGCCACGACGACGTTATGGGCATTGGTTTTCCCGGCGCCTTCCAGGCCTTCGATGACGATAAATTTACTGTCCATTTTTATCCTTGAGAGCTTTGATATACACCTGCACCGCCTTGTTATGGCTGGCGAGGTTGGTGCTAAAGGTATGACCACCTTTACCATCAGCAACAAAATAGAGATATGGCGTTTTTGCCGGGTGCGCTGCCGCCTGCAAAGAGGCTTCGCTCGGCACCGCAATCGGGCCCGGCGGCAAGCCGCTAATCACATAGGTGTTATACGGCGTAGGCGTCTCGAGATCTTTGCGCGTTAGCTTACCATTATAGCTGTCGCCCATCCCGTAGATAACGGTGGGGTCAGTTTGCAGGCGCATGCCAATACGCAGACGGTTAATAAACACCGAGGCCACCCGATCGCGCTCGGCGGCTACGGCCGTCTCTTTCTCGATGATCGAGGCCATGGTCACCAGGTCATTTTCGGTTTTATAGGGCAAGCCATCAACTTTGCTTTCCCATGCTTGCGCCACCGCTTTGACCATTTTTTGATGTACGCGCTTAAGCAAAGCGACATCCGTGGTGTGGGCGGTGTACATCCAGGTGTCCGGGTAGAACCATCCCTCGACCCATTCAGGGTGCTCAAATTTCAGCGCCTCTGCCACGGTCGCATAGCTGTCGTCTTTTAACGTGTGCTGGATGTATGGGGCATCGCGCAGTTGCTCGAGTAAATCACTCAGGCGCATACCTTCCACAAAACGCAGCGGGAACTGTGCCTCTTTTCCACTGGCCAGCAGGCTGAGCATGTCGGTAACCGTCATCCCTGGCGTGAGGCGGTATGTGCCGGCCTTAAATTTCGCCAGCTCCGGCTCGACGCGCAGCAACCATTGGAAGACTCGTGGACGTGTAATCAGTTTTTCTTCATAAAGCTGGGTGCCCAGAGCTAAACGCCCGGTGCCCTGCTTCAGGGTGAAAATGGTTTCCTGTTTAATCGGCAACGGCGCTTTTGCCAGCTGCCGTACCTTCCACATGCCTGCACCGGCGGCAATACCGAGCACAACCAGCAAAATCAGAAAGAAACGAAACATCTTTTTCATCGGTAATCGGTTACTCACAAAGTGGGGCTAAAAAACAGTAAAGTTCACGCGATGTGTAGTGCCAGTCCTGGGCCTGGTTCACCGGTACAACCGGCATCAGTGCGTTGCAAATGATGGCTTCATCCGCATCGGCCAGCGCTTGCGGGCCTTCACTCACTTCATGTACCCGCCAGGGGGAATCGTTCAGGCACGCAATAATACGCTGACGCATAGTGCCATTCACACCCGCCCCGTTAATTCGCGGCGTATAAACGTCGTCGCCTTTGCGCCAGAATAAATTAGCCGCACAGCATTCCACCAGGCTCCCCTGACTGTCAAGAACCAGCGCCTCCTGAGCGGCCGTCTGTTCAAGATGCGTTCGAATAAGAACCTGTTCAAGCCGGTTAAGATGCTTGAGGCCCGCCAGAGAAGGATTAATCCCTATTCTCACAGGACTCAGCGTCAGCGTAATCCCCTGCTCGCGCCAGGCGGGATAAAAGGCAGGGTAAGGCGAAAGAGAAAGCATTCGCGTGGGCTGCGTGCAGTTTGAAGCGCTGTAGCCGCGCCCTCCCGCCCCGCGAGAAATAATCACCTTAAGTACGGCCCTCGTTTCAGAGGCCGCCAGCGTATTCATCTCACCGTTGAGCCTGGCCCAGTCAACCGGCCCTATCATCAGCGCTTCGCAAGCTTGCTGCAGCCGGCGAAGATGATCGGCGTGAAAGCGCACCGAGCCATCCACAACGCGGGCGGTAGTAAAGCAGCCGTCGCCAAACTGAATCGCCCGGTCGTTCGCCGGCAGCGTTTCCTGCCACTGACCATTAATAAGATACATAGGGATTCCTCAGGATACGGAAACATAAGGTTGCCAGAGGGATTTGCGGCCGACAAGAGGGGAATTCTGAACAGCAAAAGGGCCCGCAAGCGGGCCCTTTATGAAACGATTAGATCTTCTTGAAGATCAACGAACCGTTGGTACCACCGAAACCGAAGGAGTTACACAGGGTGTACTCCAGACCGCTCACCTGACGTGCCTCATGTGGCACAAAGTCCAGATCGCAGCCAACATCCGGGTTATCGAGGTTGATGGTTGGCGGTACAGCCTGATCGCGCAGCGCAAGGATGGAGTAGATAGACTCTACCGCACCCGCCGCACCTAACAGGTGGCCAGTCATCGATTTGGTTGAGCTCACCATGACACGGCTTGCATCGGCACCAAAGATAGACTTAACTGCCTGCGTTTCAGCTTTATCGCCTGCTGGTGTAGAGGTGCCGTGGGCGTTGACGTAGCCAACCTGCCCCGCGGAGATCCCTGCATCGCGCAGTGCGTTTTCCATCGCCAGCGCAGCACCTGCACCGGTTTCTGGCGGAGAAGTCATGTGGTAGGCATCGCTGCTCATACCAAAACCAACAACTTCTGCATAAATTTTCGCGCCGCGTTTTTTCGCGTGCTCGTACTCTTCCAGCACGATAACACCAGCGCCGTCGCCCAGCACGAAGCCGTCACGATCTTTATCCCACGGGCGGCTTGCCGCTTGCGGATTGTCGTTACGGGTAGACAGTGCGCGCGCCGCGCCAAAGCCACCTACGCCCAGCGGGCTACTGGCTTTTTCTGCACCACCTGCCAGCATTGCGTCTGCATCGCCATACGCAATAATACGTGCCGCATGGCCGATATTGTGTACGCCAGAGGTACAAGCCGTGGCAATGGAAATGCTCGGACCACGCAGACCCAGCATAATGGTCAGGTGACCTGCCACCATGTTGACGATGGTTGAAGGCACAAAGAACGGGCTGATCTTACGAGGGCCACCGTTAACTAAGGAAGAGTGGTTCTCTTCAATAAGCGTCAGGCCACCGATACCAGAGCCAATTGCAGCGCCGATGCGGGTCGCATTTTCTTCCGTTACTTCGAGGCCAGAATCCTGCATGGCCTGAATGCCAGCAACAATTCCATATTGAATGAATTCATCCATCTTGCGCTGATCTTTGCGCGAGATGATGTCTTCACAGTTAAAATCCTTTACTAAGCCAGCAAATTTCGTTGCATAGGCGCTAGTATCGAAATGGTCGATCAGGCTGATGCCACTCTGACCGGCAAGGAGAGCTTTCCAGGTAGACTCTACGGTATTGCCGACAGGAGACAACATGCCCAGTCCGGTCACAACTACACGACGCTTAGACACGTTTGTCCTCCAGGGAGGGAAAAAATACTAGTGGGACAATTCAGATAAAACTCAGGCGGTCGAATGACCGCCTGGAGATGTTCACTTACGCCTGGTGGCCGTTGATGTAATCAATGGCAGCCTGAACGGTGGTGATTTTCTCAGCTTCTTCGTCCGGAATCTCAGTATCAAACTCTTCTTCCAGAGCCATTACCAGCTCAACGGTGTCAAGAGAATCAGCGCCGAGGTCCTCAACGAAGGAAGCGGTGTTCACTACTTCTTCTTGCTTAACGCCCAGTTGTTCGCCAATGATTTTCTTAACGCGTTCTTCGATAGTGCTCATACTCTTAAATTTCCTATCAAAACTCGCTTTCGCGATGGTTTTCGTAGTGTATAAAATGTTGAAAAAGATGCAACCAAATCCCGGCTGGTCAAACCACGATTTTACGCTATTTTGCGGGCATTCGCCCAAATAACGCAAATATTTTTCACCGTGATTAAACCATGTACATTCCGCCGTTGACGTGCAGGGTCTCACCAGAGATGTACCCAGCTTCGTCAGAGGCTAAAAATGCTACTGCACTGGCGATTTCATTTGCGTCGCCTAAGCGACCCGCAGGAACCTGCGCCAGAATACCCGCACGCTGTTCATCAGAGAGCGCACGCGTCATGTCCGTTTCAATAAAGCCCGGAGCAACAACGTTCACAGTAATACCGCGAGACGCGACTTCGCGCGCCAGCGATTTACTGAAGCCAATCAAACCAGCCTTCGCCGCAGCGTAGTTAGCCTGACCAGCATTTCCCATGGTACCAACCACAGAACCGATAGTGATAATACGCCCATGACGCTTTTTCATCATAGCTCGCATTACCGCTTTTGACAGACGGAAAACAGATGACAGGTTGGTTTCGACAATATCGTTCCACTCGTCATCTTTCATGCGCATCAGCAAATTATCGCGAGTGATACCGGCATTGTTCACCAGAATGTCCACTTCGCCAAACTCTTTGCGGATACTGTCCAGCACGGCTTCAATGGAAGCCGGGTCGGTCACGTTCAGCATGAAGCCTTTGCCGTTTTCGCCCAGATAATCGCTGATGGCCTGCGCACCGCTTTCGCTGGTCGCAGTCCCGATAACTTTTGCACCGCGAGCCACTAAGGTCTCGGCGATGGCGCGGCCGATACCACGGCTAGCGCCGGTAACCAGCGCAATTTTTCCTTCAAAACTCATGGTTTTCCTCGTTTTATTGTTCAAGCGCCGCTGACAGCGTTGCTGGCTCATTAATGGCCGTTGCCGTCATGGTGTCAACAATACGTTTGGTCAGCCCGGTCAGTACTTTACCTGGGCCAACTTCCAGCAGTTGGGAAACGCCCTGCGCCGCCATAAATTCTACAGATTTAGTCCACTGGACCGGGCTGTAGAGCTGGCGTACCAGCGCGCTACGGATGGCTTCCGGCGCGGTTTCACATTTCACATCAACGTTGTTAACGACCGGAATAGTCGGTGCATTAAAAGTGATGTTTTCCAGCGCCGCAGCCAGCTTATCAGCTGCAGGTTTCATTAGTGCGCAGTGGGATGGTACGCTAACCGGCAGCGGCAATGCACGTTTTGCACCGGCGGCTTTACAGGCAGCCCCCGCACGCTCAACGGCTTCTTTGTTACCGGCAATCACGACCTGGCCCGGAGAGTTAAAGTTCACCGGAGAGACAACTTGCCCCTGGGCGGATTCTTCACAGGCTTTTGCAATGGCGACATCGTCAAGCCCGATAATGGCGGACATCGCGCCAGTCCCTTCCGGAACAGCATCCTGCATCAGCTTGCCGCGCAGTTCAACCAGGCGAACAGCATCGGCGAAATCAATCACGCCGGCGCAAACCAGCGCGGAATATTCTCCCAGGCTGTGCCCTGCCAGCAGTGCAGGTGCTTTGCCGCCCTGCTGCTGCCAAACGCGCCACAAGGCGACAGAAGCCGTCAGCAGCGCAGGCTGAGTCTGCCAGGTTTTATTCAGCTCTTCAGCCGGCCCCTGCTGGGTCAGTGCCCACAGGTCATAGCCCAGCGCGTCAGAAGCTTCGCGGAACGTGGCTTCAATCACCGGATAGCTTGCCGCGAGATCGGCCAGCATGCCAACGGACTGGGAACCCTGTCCCGGAAACACCATAGCAAATTGCGTCATGTCGAAAATTCCTTTAATCAAAAACGAACCAGTGCAGAGCCCCAGGTAAAGCCACCACCGAACGCTTCCAGCAGGACCAGCTGACCGCGTTTGATACGGCCATCGCGTACTGCTTCATCCAGTGCAGCCGGGACGGAGGCAGCAGAGGTGTTGCCATGACGATCCAGGGTCACGACGACATTATCCATCGGCATACCAAGCTTCTTCGCGGTCGCGCTGATGATGCGGAGGTTAGCCTGATGCGGCACCAGCCAGTCAAGCGCGGTGCGATCGAGATTGTTCGCGGCCAGGGTTTCGTCAACGATATGAGCCAGCTCGGTCACCGCAACTTTAAATACTTCGTTCCCGGCCATCGTCAGGTGAACTGAATTTTCAGGATTCACGCGATCGATGTTAGGCAGCGTCAGCAGATCGCCATAGCTACCGTCTGCGTGCAGATGGGTAGAAATGATACCTGGCTCTTCAGACGCCCCGAGCACAACGGCGCCCGCGCCGTCGCCAAAAATAATAATGGTGCTGCGATCTTCAGGATCGCAGGTACGTGCCAGCACATCAGCCCCGATAACCAACGCATTTTTCACCGCGCCAGATTTCACGTACTGATCGGCAATGCTTAACGCATAGGTAAAACCTGCACATGCCGCCGCCACATCAAATGCCGGGCAGCCTTTAATCCCCAGCATGGCCTGGATTTGGCAAGCCGCGCTTGGAAAAGCATGCGTGGCAGATGTTGTCGCCACAACAATCAGGCCGATGTCATTTTTATCAATGCCGGCCATGTCCAGTGCACGGAGCGCAGCTTCGTAACCCATGGTTGAAACCGTTTCATTCGGGCCAGCAATACGGCGCTCACGGATACCTGTGCGGGTGACAATCCACTCGTCAGACGTATCAACCATTTTTTCCAGGTCAGCGTTAGTACGCACTTGTTCAGGCAGGAAGCTGCCGGTACCAATAATCTTCGTATGCATTTACGCTCAGTCACTCTTGGGTAATACAGATTCCAGGCGGGCAGCAATTCTGGTGGGAACTTGCCGCCGCACCGCCTGCACTGCCTGTTCAATCGCGACAGCAAACGCTCGCTGATTGGCCGCACCGTGGCTCTTAATCACCGTGCCGCGCAATCCTAACAGACAGGCGCCATTATACTGGTCGGGGTTGAGGTGACTGAATCGCCTTGTCAGGCGCTTTTGTAGCCACTTCTTCAATATAATCAGCCACCACGACCTTTTTTTTCCTTCCCCCTGCGATTTGAGCAGTGAAAGGAACATTCTGACAACACCTTCCATCGTCTTGAGTGTGACGTTGCCGACAAAACCATCACAGACTAAAACGTCCGTCTTGCCGGTGAGCAATTCGTTGGCCTCAAGGTATCCAATATAGTTCATTGAAGGCATTGTTTTTAATAATGCAGAGGCATCCCTGATACTGTCCAGCCCCTTGGTCTCTTCTTCGCCGATATTCAGCAGCGCAACGCGCGGGCGGGAAATCCCCAGCACCTCTTCTGCCATCACGGAACCCATAATGGCAAACTGCACCAGCATCGTGCTGTCGCAGTCAACGTTGGCGCCGAGATCCAGCACCACCGTTTTGCCTTTTTGCTGATGGGGTAATACCGTCATCAGCGCAGGGCGCTCAATACCGTCTATCGGCTTAAGCAGTAATTTCGCAAGCCCCATCAGCGCGCCGGTATTACCGGCACTGACACAAGCTTCTGCCCGCCCTTCTTTTACCAGCTCCAGCGCAACGCGCATTGACGATCCCCGACTGGCACGGATCGCCTGAGAAGGTCTGGCATCACTGGCAATAACCGATTCCGCAGGGATAATCTGCAGACGCGAGCGTTGCTCGAAATCAGCTTTGGCAAGTAATGGCGTGATTGCGTCGGGATTGCCGACTAAAAGAAGATTAAGCGAAGAGTTAGAGTCCAGTGCCTGCAAAGCTGCAGGCACTGTCACGGAAGGACCGAAGTCCCCACCCATGGCATCTAACGCTAGGGTTAGACGTGTCAAGGTTGCGCCAGATTACTTAGCGATAACCTTGCGGCCGCGGTAGAAACCGTCGGCAGTGATGTGGTGACGCAGATGAGTTTCGCCAGAAACTTTGTCCACGGACAGGGTGGTGGTGGTCAGCGCGTCATGGGAACGACGCATGCCACGTTTGGAACGGGTTGGTTTATTCTGTTGTACGGCCATGGACCTTACTCCTCAATTACTTACGCTTTAAACTGGCTAATACGGCAAATGGGTTTGGTTTTTCCGCCTCTGGAGGCAGTTCGCCAAAGACCATGTCCGCCTCGGACACTTCACAGTGTTCAGAATCATGCACCGGAACTACAGGCAGGGAGAGGATAACTTCATCTTCCACCAGCGCCCGCAGATCGATTTCACCGAATTCGTTAACCTCAATCGGTTCATACGCTTCCGGGAGTGCTTCAGCCTGTTCGTCAGAGCGGACCGGACTGAAACAATACGTTGTGTGAACATGATGTTCAAACGGTTTCCCGCAACGCTGGCATTCGAGCGTTACCGTGACCTTTGCATCACCGGTCAAGACCGCGAGGCGCTGGTTATCGATAGCGAATCTCATGGAGCATTCTACATCAGTATCCACACTGACTACAGACTCGGCGATACGCTCAACCTGATCGGAAGCATACACTCCTTCGTAATCAAGGCGTTTTTGAGCCGTACGAACCGGATCAAGAGTCAGGGGTAATTTTACCTTTTGCATAGGGCGCGCATATTAACTTTGTAACGTCATAGAGTCAAAGAAAAAGGCCTGGAAACAGCGCCTTTTGCCATTTCTACCCTAAATAGTTTAAGTTGCAGACAGACGCCCGGCCCAGGTAACTGAGCGCAGGTAACATCTCTGCGGCTTAAAATATGACGGGTATATTCGCACACATTGCGGTGGCACAGTTTAAAATGCCTTCATCCAATTCGCTATCTTTAATGAAAAAAATATGAAACCGATTGTACTGGCTTCCACTTCTCCGTTCCGCCGTAGCCTGCTTGAAAAACTCGGCATGCCTTTTATCACCGCAGCTCCAGATGTCGATGAGACGCCACTCCCCGGAGAAGATGCCCGGCATTTAGTGACCCGCCTCGCTCAGGCCAAAGCGCAGGCATTAAAAGAATGTTTTCCCGATCATCTCATTATCGGGTCCGATCAGGTTTGCGTATTGAATAACCAGATAGCGGGAAAACCGCACACCGAAGAGAATGCCGTCCAGCAATTATTGCTGGCCCGGGGCACCATTGTGACCTTTTATACCGGGATGGCGCTGTATAATTCCGCCAACGGCCAGCTACAAACGCTGTGTGAGCCCTTTGACGTTCATTTCCGCCATTTAACCGAGGAAGAGATTCGGCGCTATGTGCAGAAGGAACAGCCGCTTAGCTGTGCCGGAAGTTTTAAAAGCGAGGGGTTGGGCATTACGCTGTTTGAGCGCCTGGAAGGAAAAGATCCTAATACTCTGGTTGGGCTGCCGCTCATCAGCCTGTGCGAAATGCTGCGCCATGAAGGGTGCAACCCGCTGCTTCTTTAGCAGCGGGCGGGCAGAGGCTTACTTGACCGCACGTACAGCGATATACCTGAGCCGATCGCTGTTGCTGCGGAAGGTTTTAAACATCCGCAGGAACTGCTTGCGGTTCTCCCTTTTCAGCGCATTTCGCACAATGCGAAGCGCGCCCGGGAGGCCTTCGTCATAAATTAATCCTCGCGGTGATAGCAGCGTCATCCCGCCGCTATTATATTGAATGTCGCGAAATCCGGCTTCCTCAAACAGCCCCAGCCACTGCTGCAGACCCAGCGGCTGGGCGTTAACGTTGATCGCCTTGCGCATCCGGGCAACCACCTCTTCAGCCCCTGAGGGATCCTGCAGCATAATATCGTGAGTCAGCAGCAATCCGCCGGGCTTCAGTACCCGTAAATATTCATCCAGAAGACGCCGTTTCGCCTTGTCGGCGTACATCGTCAGCATCGCCTCGTTAATCACCACGTCAAACGCTTCATCCTCAAAAGGGAGCTTTGAGGCATCGGCTAACAGCACTGTTACGAGACTCGACACCCCTCGGGCGTCTATCGTCTGCTGCGCCTTTTGCAGGGCAGCACTGTCCATATCGATACCGATAACGTGGCAGCCAAAGCGTTCAGCAATGCCCACCGACGTGGTCCCCATATTACAGGCCACTTCCAGCACTTTTTTACTCGGCCCCAGCGCCGACGAAGCCAGCAGCCATTCCGTGGCTTTTTTCCCTCCCGGACGCAGGCGCGTTTTACCCAGCCTGGCAAGAAATTTATGCCCAGCCTCATGGCCGCCGTTACTGGAGGGGGTCATACCGCAGCCTCTTGCACCATTGGGACATTTTTGAGCATCACCAGCAGCATTTTCGAAGACTCGATTGCTTCCAGCGAGTGAGGGGCACCCGAAGGCATTCTAAGGATATCGCCTGCCCCAACGCTGACCGCCGTGCCCTCGATGGTCAGCACCACCTGCCCCTCAATGACAATAACGACGGCCTCAAAAGGGACCCGATGCTCTGAAATCGTTTGTCCCCGATCGAAAGCAAACAACGTCAGGTTTCCGCTGGCGTTTTTTGCCAACACCCGGCTGGCAATCCCCTGCTCCGTTAAGGTGATTAGCCCTGAAAGCTGAAGCGCCTCGCAGGCGCCAATGCCGTTCTTTTGCATATAACATTCTCCATTCTTATTTAACGAAACAGAGGGACTACGCCGCGAACGGCGCGCGCCTCACGAACCACATCGGTTAACGCAATGGGGATCTGATACAGGCGCTGCAGCCGCTCTTCCGTGATGGCCTGCTGCACCGGGCCAAACTCGGCACCGCTGCCGGGCCAGAGCATCAGCGCGTAATCAGCGACGTGGAGCGCATGCTGCGGGGAGTGGCTGGTGAATAAAATCGTCATACCGCGTTCTGCGGCTAGCGTTTTCAACACGCTAAGCACATTGTCCTGGTTATGCAGATCCAGCGCCGAAGTCGGCTCATCAAGGAGCAGAATGCGCGGTTCGCAGGCCAGGGCACGGGCAATCATCACCCTTTGCTTTTCCCCGCCGCTCAGACGATCAAAGGGTTGTTCCGCCAGCGCGCTCAGCCCCAGCCAGGCAAGGCACTCAGCAACGATTTCTCGGTCTTTCTTTCCCGGCACCGCGTACCACGGCAGGCGGCGAACGCGCCCCATGCTGACCATTGTCGCCACGTCATAGCTGAACGGACTTTCCGCTAGCTGCGGCACAAAAGCAGCGTCTGCGGCGAGTTCAATCTCGCCCTGTCGACAGGCATCCAGCCCAAGAATCAGTCGCAGCAGCGTTGTTTTACCCCGGCCATTTGCGCCCAGAACTGCGCAAACCTGGCCTTCAGGAATGCTGAAGCTGAGGGAATCAAACAGCGGCCGTGGCCCGAGAGCGAACGACAAATTTTTCACGTTAATCATCACGCGTTTCTCCGTTTATTTACGCTCCGGAGTAGCGCGGCAAAAATGGGCGCGCCGATCAGCGCCGTAATGACGCCCAGAGGGATCTCCGCGCTGGTCACGCTACGCGCCAGGGTATCTACGGCCACCATATAAGAGGCTCCGAGCAAGGCCGAGGCCGGGATAAGCCGACGATGATCGTGCCCGACGATAAAGCGCGCCATATGGGGAATAATCAACCCAACCCAGCCGATGGTGCCGGAAATAGCCACCGTTGCGCTGGTCATCAGGGTGACGCACAGCAGCACCGTCCAGCGCGTCATGCTGACCGGCATGCCCAGAGCCCGGGCGTCCCCCTCCCCCAACGACAGCACGTTGATGCGAAAGCGCAGCATAAAAATGAGCAGGCTACAGAGCGTAATTACCGGCAGGACCAGCCATAATTTGTCATACGTGGCCGACGCGAAGCTGCCCATCAGCCAAAAAACGATGGCCTGCAGGGTATTATTAGGATCGGCAAAATAGGTCATCAATGAGATCAGGGCGGCAAAAAAGGCGTTAATCACCACTCCTGCCAGGATCAGCATCAGCAGGCTCTCGCCTCCGCGTCGAAACCCGAGCACAAAGACCAGGAAAATTGCCGCAACGCCGCCCAGAAAAGCCAGGCTGACGGTCAGGATCATCGATGAGAAAAAGAAAATCGCCAGTACACCGCCAAAGGCAGCACCGGAGGAAACGCCCAGAATCTGAGGGCCTACCAGCGGGTTTTTAAAGATCCCTTGCAGCGCGGCCCCGCTTACCGCAAGCCCTGCGCCAACCAGCGCGGCAATCAACACTCTCGGCATACGCACGTACAGCACGACCTTACCGTCGGTCGGACTCCAGTCGGGGTCGGAATTGTCCCCGATGAAAACCGCATCCAGCAGAATTTGCCAGACGTGGCTCAACGCAACCGGATAGCGGCCAATGCTCAGTCCGCCTATCAACGCGGCCAGCAGCAAGAGCAGCCCCAGCCCCCAAATACCGCCATTTTTTAACATCGGAACTCTCATACAGGACTACCTTCCCATCAGCTCAAAATACCCCTGCGAAGCCCGGTTGACGGGCATTTGCAAAATGGCGTCGAGTTGTTCATCGCTGACGGCGTAGCGGTAAAGCTGCCGGTAACGCTGTCGGATCTCCTCGCGCAGCGGCAGGCTGAACTTTTGCGGATGCAGAATCATCGTCAGCCACTGCCAGTAGAGCGGGGTTTCCTGATTCGGGGCATCCCAAATGAACCCGCCGATCGGGAGCTTGTAGACCCGCAGCTGCTTAACCGCCCGCACGCTGCTTAACAGCGGATGGCGATAGACATCCTCCGGCACCAGGCCCGCTTCAAAATTGCCCAACAAAATCACATCGGGATCCCAAAGCAGTACCTGCTCAATATTTAGCGTTCGGGCGCCGGTCACCTCTTTGTTGAGGCTGATTCCCCCGGCTAAGTCGATATCAAAATTATTGTGCGAGGTGGAGCCAAAGGTCTGGATCCCGTCATTAAAGCGGGACAGATAGAGGACCCGCGGGCGCTGGGGGACTGCAATCATCCCGGTCACCGCCTGAATGTCGGCGATCGTTTTTTCGCGCCAGGCAATCATTTCTGCCGCCCTCTGCTCCTGCTTAAGCGTCACCCCCATCAGCTGTATCCAGCGCTGCGTCCAGACCTCCTTGCCATAATTCAGCGTGGCGACAGTTAGCCCGGCGTTGGTTAAAGGCGCAATGATATCCTCCCCGCGGTGCCCCCACTGCCAGACCAAATCGGGCTTAACGTTCAGTAAAGTCTCTATATTCGGTACAAAGTTGTTGCCTACCGTGTCGCGACGAACGTTCAGTACGTCAGGAAACATTTGGTTCAGCATGCCTTCCCTGGCGGCGACACCGGCAAACGGATGCATGCCCACCAGCTTTTGCGTCCCGCCATCCATACCGACCAGCATTGACGCTGCGGGGATAGGGATCACGACAATACGCTCGGCAGGTTTTTCCAGCGCCACTTCGCGCTGCGACATATCAGTGAAGTTTGTGGCGGTCTCCGCGTGACAGACCGTCGCCGCCGCCAGTAGTGCGGCCGCGCCAAATGGTGTTTGAAAAGCGGTTTTGACGGGATTGATCATGCACCCTCGTTGAGATGAGAATAGTTATCATTTATGATTGAGCATTCTATGCCCGGCAAATGGAGGACGCCTATGACAATTGTCAAAACCGCGCTGCTGGAAAAAAAAGCCTACGCGGCGCTACGCGCAACCGAGCTTTTCGGCGATTTATCTGATGAAGAAATCATGCGCCTGGCCGCCAACTGCGAGCATCTGCATTATCAGGCCGGAGAGATAATCAGGCGTGAAGGCGAGCGGTTCTGCCACTGTCCGTGTATCCTGTCAGGGCAAATTGAGGTTTTCCGGCATACCTGGTTCGGTGAAGAAAAGATATTCGGCATCTTCCGCAGATATGATGTGGTTGCCATTGCGGCCATCTTTATGCCGCATAACCGCTACCCAATGAATTTACGAGCCAGAGGCCCGGTGGAAGTGTTGCTGCTGGGCAGAAATGAAATACTCGGGGTCTGTCTGGGAAATCCCCAACTCATGCAGCGCCTGTTAGTCCATTTCAGCAGCAAGCTCTACGAGAATATCAATCATATTGACTGGCTGACCTCCAGCTCGGCGGAGCAGCGGCTGGCCGCGTGGCTTATCGAACTCCAGTGCCAGCAGGATAGCCAGCAGCTTCACCTGCCTCTGTCCCGGGCTCAGCTGGCGGCAAGGCTTGGGATCCGCTACGAGACGCTGAGCCGCCTTTTCTCGGGCTGGCGGCGCAAGGGCGTCATTGAGATCCAGCCGGGGTTCGTTATCATCAGAAACGGGGATTATTTGCTTGATATTAGCGCCTCGGCGAGGCGGATGTTTTGAGTATTTCTTGAAACAGGGGCGAATAGCCCCCTGCTGTAAGAGAGGATCAGAAACTGTAGGTTATCCCCCCATTCACGCTGAATCCCATCCCGGGGAAGAGGGTGCTGTCATTTTTCGAAACGCTGCGGTTGGCGACGGATGTTGTGGCGTAGCGCTTATTGGTCAGGTTATCCAGAGCAAGATAAGTTGACCAGCCTCTGCTGTCTTTATAGCTGGCTTTCAACCCCAGCACCGCATAACGTTCGCGCCGCTGAATGTTGAGATGGTTACCATGGTCGACGGCCGCATCGGTCGGCGACCAATGGAGATTGGGCCCCAAAGACCAGCCGCCCCATTTATACAGTACTTCACCGGCCACCATATTACGGGGAATACCGGCAATATATTTGCGGTTATATTCGCCGCCCATAAAGCGGAAATCACTCCATGTCCATGATAAACGGTACTCTATATCCCCCGGCCCGGCAGGCACAAGTCCGGTCAGCCCTGCCTCCAGCCCTTGATGTCGCGTTTTCGCCGCATAATTGAATACCCCCACCGCATTGCCCTGCGGGTCGTAGGTGGTGATGTATTCATCTTTTATCATGCTGCGATAAAGCGTCAGCTGCCAGTTCATGCCGGTAAAGAGCTGCCCTTCGCCCCCAATCTCCCAGGTCAGGCCTCGCTGGGGAGCAAGAGGTACCAGCTCACCCTTGCCTGGACTGATTATCTGATTAAACGTCGCTGGCTCATAGCTGGAACTGACGTTGGCAAACAATCGCTGATTGTCGGCAGCCTGCCAGATCAACCCAGCTTTGGGCGTCCAGAATGTCCAGGCCTGATCCCGTGAGTCTCCGGTCTTTTTGGCGGTAACATCACGGCGTGCATGGGTGCCTTTTAGATCGAGATTAAGCAATAACCTGTGGCTCATTTTCCAGCCAGCACCCAGCGTCCCGTAAACATTTTCGGCCCGGCCTTTATAATTCCCGATGCTTTTTTTATCCGCGGCCGTACCCCGACGGTTCTGGAGCAGCGTGCGGTCCAGATTCATATGATCCCATGATGTCGAGGCCTGCCAGGTTACCGGCCCTGTTTCCAGAGCGTAGCTAATCTGTACGCCCTCCGAGTTACTGTTGCTAAGGCGGTAATTCGCCGGGGTAACAAAGTTATCGTGGGTCTTTATGTACCACAGGCCGATGTCCAGCCATTGGTTATCGCCCTGCCAGCTTGACCGGTTTGCCACCCTGGCCTGCTGCACGTTGCGGTGCGGATCGCGCAGGTTAACCATCGGATAAACATCTTTAGGATCCTTTTTCAACACCGCCGGTGAAACGGGGCCAGCAACGTCAAAGCGCAGATCGGTCCAGCCAAACCAGGTTCTGTTTTCAAAATTGTCTACCCGGTAACCCAGGTTACTCCTGACGGTTTTCCGCTGGGAGGCAGAATGGTTACGGTAACCTGCAAAGCGGTCCATGGTAACGGCCAACCGGCCGTCAACGCCGTACTGTTCATTTAGACCGCCCAGCGCCCCCTGAAAACCTTCCCGCCCGAACGACCCATATTCATAGCGAACTCGTCCGGTCTCATCGCGCCCGGTGTAGGAGATAAGATCCAGCTCGCCGCCGAGACTGTTACTTTGAGGATTGATGCTGTTGGCGCCGCGGCGCACGCTGACAAGGCGCGCCTCACGCATATCCAGCGTGCTGATATGGAAACTTCCGTCAGCGTCCGTTGCCGGCAGGCCATCCTGTAGCAGCAGCACGCCGTTTGAAAGCGGTGCACTTTGAACACCGGAGCCCCGAATATTCAACCGCGGCTGATCCAGCCCACCAAAGAAGTTTTGGATTAACACCCCGGGCTGATAATCCAGCGCGTCCTGCAACGTTGCCAGCCGGTTCTCTTCGTCGATAGCCACAAGATTGCTGCCTCCGGCAATCCGCTCCAGCTTTCGCTTTTCTTGCGAATAGTCCGGGGCGAGCCGTCGAAACTTTTCTCGCCCGTCTTCAGCCCTGACAACAATCGTCTCCTCGGCGGCCCTGGCCTCCCCCCCGCAGGCCAGGCACAGCGTCAGACAAAGTAATCTGTAGGGCAGCACCTGCCCGGTAGCGTAGTTTTCCATGCATCCTTCCCTGTATAATAATGAGAATCATTCCCGGTTATTATTCAAACAAAGCTGCGCGGAACCTATGACATTTGTCACAACGAAAATGAGGGGGAAACAGGCGGGCGTACCCGGCCGAAGCCGGGACTTTAGGGCATTCAGGAAACGCGGCGTAAAGCTTTCAGGCAGCGCTTAAGCTGATCGTCCATAGGCGCTTCAATGCGGATCACCTCCCCGGTGTTCGGGTGGGTAAACTTCAGCGCTGCGGCATGCAGGAACAGACGGTTCAGTCCGGTCCCTGCAAGCTGCTTGTCAAACTCGCGGTCGCCGTAGCGATCGTCAAAGGCAATTGGATGCCCGGCGTGGAGGGTATGCACACGAATCTGGTGCGTGCGCCCGGTCACAGGACTGCAGCGAACCAGCGTCGCGAACTCGTAGCGCTCTTCCACCTTAAAGCGCGTCTCAGAAGGCTTACCTTCGCTATTCACCCTGACGATACGCTCTCCGCTTTGCAGAATATTCTTCAGCAGAGGCGCCTGCACCACTTTTACGTGCGACTGCCATTGCCCGCGCACCAGCGCAAGGTAATCCTTCTGCATACCTTTCTCACGCAGTTGCTCATGAAGCGCGCGCAGCGCAGAGCGTTTTTTAGCGACCAGCAAAACGCCGGACGTATCGCGGTCAAGGCGGTGCACAAGCTCAAGGAAACGGGCCTCCGGGCGCAGGGCTCGCAGCCCTTCAATTACCCCGAAGCTCAGCCCGCTGCCGCCGTGTACCGCAGTACCGGAAGGCTTGTTTAGCACAAGAATATGGTCATCTTCATAAAGGATGACGTCGCTCAGCGCGGCGACTTTTTGCAAATGCGGAGAAACGGTCTCTTCCTCACGCTCGGCAACACGCACCGGCGGGATACGTACTTCGTCCCCGGCTTCCAGTTTGTATTCAGGCTTGATGCGTTTTTTATTCACCCGCACCTCGCCCTTACGGACGATGCGATAAATCATGCTTTTTGGCACGCCTTTCAGACGGGCGAGCAAAAAGTTGTCGATACGCTGCCCGGCCTCATCGGCCGAAATTGCAACGATTTTTACTGAAGGAGTCTCTGTTTTCATGGTCGGCGATTCTAATTAGCCCACGCGCATAGCGCCACTCATTTTTATGTGCTTAACTGACAATCTGTTCTGTTTTAAACCGTCCAGACCGCCTTTTTTCATCCCCTTAGTGGCGAGGTAAAAATTGCGGTTAAAAAACTGTAAGAAACAGGACGCTAATAGCAAAAGTCATCTTGCTATAACAAGGTTAGCAGTGGAATAATGTTGCGGTTTTCCGTGTTGAATCTTGTTAGAGCAAGAAAGTTTGCGGAATACCCATTTTGCCTGAACGTCCATCCACGCAGCAATGGCGTAAGACGTATTGTACTTTCAGGCAGTTAGCGGGCTGCGGGTTGCAGCCTGACCGGTAATATGGAATCAACTCTTAAGAAATATTCTAAGGTTATTCCCACGATAATTGCGCTGTATTTCCGTATGAAATACAGGCAACCGACACTTTGCGCCTCTCAGCAAACGACAACCGTGAGGTTGGCGACACGCGTTTAGTCACGAGGCCATCGGTTCACTCCCGGTTAGCGTCACCATGCCCGCAGCTCTGTCGCCAATGTAAGAATAATGAGTAAGTTACGATGAAAAGAATGTTAATTAACGCAACTCAGCAAGAAGAGTTGCGTGTCGCCCTTGTAGATGGGCAACGTCTGTACGATCTGGACATTGAAAGCCCGGGACACGAACAGAAAAAAGCAAACATCTATAAAGGCAAAATCACCCGTATTGAACCAAGTCTGGAAGCGGCGTTTGTTGATTATGGCGCAGAAAGACACGGTTTTCTTCCTCTGAAAGAAATCGCTCGCGAATACTTCCCTTCGAACTACTCTTCCCACGGTCGCCCGAACATTAAAGACGTTCTGCGCGAAGGCCAGGAAGTGATCGTCCAGATTGATAAAGAAGAACGCGGCAACAAAGGCGCGGCGTTAACCACCTTTATCAGCCTCGCGGGCAGCTATCTGGTTCTGATGCCAAACAACCCTCGCGCCGGCGGTATCTCTCGCCGTATCGAAGGTGATGACCGCACCGAATTAAAAGAAGCGCTTTCTTCCCTTGAACTGCCGGACGGTATGGGTCTTATCGTACGTACCGCAGGCGTGGGCAAGTCTGCCGAAGCGCTGCAGTGGGATTTGAGCTTCCGCCTGAAGCACTGGGAAGCCATTCAGAAAGCCGCTGAGAACCGCCCTGCTCCTTTCCTGATTCACCAGGAGAGCAACGTTATCGTTCGCGCCTTCCGCGACTACCTGCGCCAGGACATCGGCGAAATCCTGATCGACAACCCGAAAGTGCTTGAGCTGGCTCGCCAGCATATCGCCGCCCTGGGTCGCCCGGATTTCAGCAGCAAAATTAAGCTCTACACCGGTGAAATCCCGCTGTTCAGCCACTACCAAATTGAGTCGCAGATTGAGTCCGCCTTCCAGCGCGAAGTCCGTCTGCCGTCCGGCGGTTCTATCGTCATCGATACTACCGAAGCCCTGACCGCCATCGACATCAACTCCGCGCGAGCAACCCGCGGCGGCGATATCGAAGAAACCGCCTTCAACACCAACCTTGAAGCGGCCGATGAAATTGCCCGTCAGCTGCGTCTGCGCGACCTTGGCGGCCTGATCGTTATCGACTTCATCGACATGACACCGGTTCGCCACCAGCGCGCGGTTGAAAACCGCCTGCGTGAAGCCGTTCGTCAGGACAGAGCGCGTATTCAGATCAGCCACATTTCACGCTTCGGCCTGCTGGAAATGTCACGTCAGCGTCTGAGCCCGTCTCTCGGCGAGTCCAGCCACCATGTGTGCCCACGCTGTAGCGGTACCGGCACCATTCGCGATAACGAATCTCTGTCACTCTCCATTCTGCGTCTGATTGAAGAAGAAGCGCTGAAAGAGAACACCAAAGAAGTTCACGCCATCGTACCTGTGCCGATTGCCTCTTACCTGCTGAACGAAAAACGTGATGCGGTAAGCGCGATTGAAAAACGTCAGGGCGGCGTGCGTGCGATTATCGTGCCAAACGATCAGATGGAAACCCCGCACTATTCCGTACTGCGCGTGCGTAAAGGCGAAGAAACCCAGACTCTGAGCTACATGCTGCCTAAGCTGCATGAAGAAGAGATGGCGATGCCATCGGATGAAGAGTACACCGAACGTAAGCGTCCTGAGCAACCTGCTCTGGCTACCTTCGTGATGCCAGAAGTACCGCCGGCACCGCAGGAAACCGCGGCGGAAAAACCTGCCGCTGCAGCGGTGAAGCCTGCCGCTCAGCCAAAAGCAGATGCCGCTGAACAACCCGGTCTGGTTAGCCGCTTCTTCTCTGCACTGAAAAAACTCTTCGCCGGCGATAGCGCTGCCGCAGAAGTAAAAGAAGTGAAGGAAGAGAAAGCCGCGGGCTCTGATACCCAGCGCCAGGATCGCCGTAATAACCGTCGTCAGAACAACCGCCGCGATCGTGGCGAGCGTAACGACCGCGGTGACCGCAATAATCGCGATAACCGTGAAAACCGTAATAACCGCGATGACCGCAACAATGAAGGCCGCGAAGCTCGCGAGCCGCGTGAAGGTCGTGACGAAAACCGTCGCAATCGTCGTAACGGGCAGCAGCAGAATGCGGAAGTCCGCGAAGCTCGCCAGAACGTTAATGCCGTAGACGACGCGGATAAGCAGCAGAAATCCCGTGACGAACAGCAGCCACGCCGTGAGCGCAACCGTCGTCGTTCTGACGAAAAACGTCAGGCACAGCAGGAAGTCAAAGCGCTGCAGCAGGACAATGTTGTTGAGCAAGATGCCGAGCAGGAAGAACGCACGCAGGTTATGCAGCGCCGTAAGCCGCGTCAGCTAAGCCAGAAAGTACGTATTGAGTCTGCGGATGCATCTTCTGCAGTGGAAGAGACTCAGGTTGCGCAGGCAGTTACCGAGCAGGCACCAGTTGCGCTTCCTGCGGTTGTAGAAGCCCCGGGAAATGCAGAGCAACAGGATGAAAACGGCGAAAACCGTGAAACTGCCGGTATGCCTCGTCGCTCACGTCGCTCTCCTCGCCACCTGCGCGTAAGCGGCCAGCGCCGTCGTCGCTATCGTGACGAGCGCTACCCGGCGGTATCTCCGATGCCACTGGCAGCAGCATGCGCTTCTCCAGAGCTGGCGTCAGGGAAAGTGTTCATCACCTACCCTGTTGCTCGTCCACACGATCAGCTTGCCCAGGAAGAGGCATTCCAGGCTCACGAAGAGGTCCAGCACGTCAACGTGGCTGAGGCTGCAGCAGTAGAAGCCGTTGCCCCTGAGGAAGATGTTCAGGCTATCGAGCCGGTGAAAGCGGTGGAAACCGTTATTGAACCTGCTGTGGTGGAAACAACCCTGCCAGAAGTTATTGCAGCACCGGAGGCAGAACAGCCGCAGCCTGTTGCTGCAGTAGATGAAGCGCCTGCCGCAGAGACCGTGGAACACATTACTCCTGCACAGGAAGAAACTGTTCAGCCGGCAGCAGAAACCAGCGAGCCGGCCCCGGTAGCGGTAGAAGCCCCGGCGGTCGAAGAAGTCCCGGTCGCGGTGGTTGAAGAGGTGAAACCTGTTGTGGAAGCGGCGCCTGTAGTAGCCGCGCCAGCGACGCAAGAAGTTAACACTGAATCTTCGGCTGTCGCTAAGCACGCCACAGCGCCAATGACCCGTGCTCCGGCTCCGGAATACACGCCTGAAGCGCCGCGTCACAGCGACTGGGTTCGCCCGGACTTTACCTTCAGCGGGAAAGGCTCTGCCGGCGGCCACAGCGCCAGCCATCAGGCAACGGCGCCAGCCACTCGCCCACAAAGCGCTGAATAATCTCCTGCGCTAAGTAAAAAGCCGGTCACCTGACCGGCTTTTTTTATTTCCCTGACCTACAAATATGCGGCAGAATTGCCACCCTGTAAGATGCATTTAAAATGCATTTTATGATAAACACTTCGGTCAATTGTATGATGTAATGCCTGCAGAACTTGTTGAGGAGAACACGCCATGCTCCCTGTGCCGAAAAACTGCATTCACACCCACTCTTCTCCCTTCTGGGATAAAGACTCTGCCCCGGCGGGTCTGTTTCAACGACATCTCGATAAAGGCACTCGCCCCGGGGTGTATCCCCGCCTGAGCGTCATGCAAGGAAAAGTTCGTTACCTGGGTTATGCCGATGCCACCACGCCCGAACCGGAAGCCGAGCTCATCGTTGAAGCGGGTCACTTCGGGGTATTCCCGCCAGAGAAATGGCATCATCTCGAACTAATCACCGATGATGCCGTCTTCAACATCGACTTTTTTGTCGCCCCGGAAGTGCTCCGCTCAATGTAATGACAGAAGGAATCTTATTATGCTGACTATTCCCAAAAACTACGTACATACCCGCGCCACGTCGTTCTGGACCAAAGAGACCGCCCCTGCCGCGTTGTTCACCCATCACAACACCAAAGCCGGCGTTTATGGGCGCCTTTCGGTGATGCAGGGCGCGGTGAAATATTTTGGTTTTCCTGACGCCGATTCGACCACTCCTGATGTGGAAATCGTTATTGAGGCCGGAGCCTTTGCTATTTCTCCGCCGCAAAAGTGGCATCGCATTGAGCTTCTGACCGACGACACTTATTTCAATATCGACTTCTTTGCCTCCCCGGAAGCGAAGCTGGAAGGCACTGGCCTGGGTAAAGTGGTCAACAGCCAGAGGCATTCATGATGAGCAAAGCAACCTACACCGTCAGCGTGACCAACAACAGCAACGGCGTCTCGGTGGACTATGAGACCGAAACGCCAATGACGCTCCTGATCCCGGATGTCGCTGCCGACGTGGTCAAAGACCTGGTCAACACCGTCCGCGCTTATGACACGGAAGACGAACACGAAGTTTGCGGCTGGTAAAATGAACAAAAAAAAGCCCGCTCCGGGGTGCGGAAGCGGGCATATAAAGCGCGTGCAGTTTCATCACGCGCCCAAAACGTTGAAGACTATCGGCTATTAAGCTGGAACAGTGACATGCCTTGCATATCGCTGAAAGCCTTATAGGAGGCTTGCAATGCAGCCTGCTGTTGTACGTAGTTAGAGATGGTGGCATTCCAGTCAGCCCCCACCAGTTGGCTCATCTGATCGGTCTGCGCCAGCGCACGTTGGCTTCCCAAATCATCAAGATTACTCAGCTCGTTCAGCTGCGAACCCAGTTCAGCGCGAACCGTTGATACGTTACTCAACGCATTGCTTAAACCACGGTTTGTTTTTGCTACTGCGGCATCAAGCGCTTTTTTGCCCGCATCGTCCTGCCCCGCCATTGGGGTTTTCAGCGCAGTAATCGCCGAGTCCAGCATATTGAACAGGTTCGTTTCGCTCGGCGTGCCGTCTGGCTCCGGCGTGGCATTACTGGAGATATGATTAAAGACCTGGTCTCCGGTATGGCCAATAGTCATGGTACGGGAAGTGTCTACCTGCTGGGTGATAGGAATGTTCCCGCCGTTGTAGGTCACGCTGCCTGAACCTCCGGTGAACGGTGCCGCTTCTGTTTTATAACCAGCAAAAATATAGCGTCCGTTACCATCGGTGCTATTTGCCAGGTTTAACAGCTGGTTACGGATCCCCTCCAACTCCGTGGCTAAAGAAGCACGGTCATCATCGTTCAGCGTCCCGCTGTTCCCTGCTTTAACCACCTTTTCCTGAGCAGTGGTGATAGACGACGTCACCTGCTGTAAAACACTCTCTTCCAGCGAAACTTTCTGGTTAGCAAACGTTCGCGCTAGCTTGTACTGATCGTTCATGGACTGGGCCTGGGAAAGCACCACGGCCTGCGCTGCCGCAACCGGATCATCTGATGGCCTGTTCACCCGATTACCGGTGCTCATCTGCTCGCCATAATTCAACCATAAACTCTGCGCATCGCTGATGCCGCGCATGTTCTGGTCATATAACATCTGGGTACTGATACGCATGACGCTGGCTCCCGTTAGCGAATATTCAGCAACGCATCAAACAGCGTTGATGCAGTCTGGAGGACCTGGGCGTTAGCCATGTAGTACTGCTGGTAACGCTGCAGGTTGCCATACTCTTCGTCGAGGTTAACGCCCGAGATAGATTGCTGCTGCTTGGTTAGCTGCGTCACCACGTTCCCCTGCGTTGTGCTGGTCACTTTCAGGCTCGCCGTTTTGTTACCCACATCGCTGACCAGGGTGGCATACGCATCGTTAAACGACTTGTTGCCCTCGATCTGCTTGGAGTTTTGCAGATCCAGCATGGCCTGGGCGTTACGGTTATCGCTCTTGCCTGAAGTAGGATCGCTTGCCAGCGCCAGTTTCGCCTCATCTTTAACGGCCAGGCTCATGTTGACCACCGCATCGGATACCGGTTTAACGGTGAAGCTTTCATTGTTGGCGGGCGTGCCGCTCACGCCAACTTTCAGTCCGTCAAAGTTCAGGCTCACGTTGCCGCCAGCGTCCGTGGTAGTGCCAGGATTGATATTGGCGTTGTCCGACAGACGGGTCACTTTCCAGTTCCCGCCCACAAACTCAACCTTGTAATCGCTGGCCTGAATCTGCTTGCTGTCGGTGGGGGTGGCGGTGAGCTGAGTGCCGCTGGTATTGCGGCTGTTGCTCAGGACGGTTGGGCCACCGATAGTAAACAGATCGGTCCCTTTATCGCCGTTGGCATCATAGCCCTGGGTGTGCTGGCTGTTCATTGCCGTAGCAAAAGCTTGTGCCATCTGGCCCAGGCGGTTACGGGCGCTGTCCAAATCCTGAGTGCGGAAGGTGAACAGACCGCCCAAAGAGCCGGTATTCAGCTGGCTTTCTGGAATTTCCACCTTACCGGCGATAGGGTCGACAAATGCCACCGTGGTACGGGAAGGATCTGCGCTGGAGTTAACGGCCGCCAGTTGGTTAGCCGTGTCGCCCTGCACCAGGCTAATACCGTTGCCGATAGAGACGTTATAGGTGCCGCCATCCTGCACGCTAACGTCTACACCCACGATCTGGTTTAGCTGGCTAACCAGCTGATCGCGCTGATCAAGCAGGTCATTCGGTGCTGAGCCAGCCCCCACGCCCTTCAGGCGAGAAATCTGATCGTTAAGGTTAGCAATTTGCTTAGCGTAGGTATTGATTTGGTCCACGCTGCTGCTGATCGAAAGGTTAACCTGCTTGTCCTGATCGCGCAGATACTGGTCGGTCACCTTAAACTGGTTTACCAGACCGTCCGCCTTGCCCAACAGCGCCTGACGAGCCGCCGGATCCTGAGCATTACTGGTCAGCGTCTGCAGCGATGAGAAGAAGTCCTGCATGGTTTTTGACAGCGAGTTGGTGGTCCCGGACAGAATGTTGTCAATTTTTGACATCTGCTGGTACTGGGTTGTCAGCCCGCTGCTTTGCGTCTGAGCCGCACGCAGCTGGTTAGTAATAAAGGAGTCGTATTCACGCTGCACGCCGTTAACATACACGCCGTTGCCAATATAGCCGCCCCCGGTCAGGGTGCTTTTTGACTGGGACAGGATCGTCGTCTGGCGGGTATAACCGCTTACGTTATAGTTAGAAATGTTATTGCCGACGGTGCTTAATGCCGCCTGGGCAGCACTCAGGCCACTCATGGCGCTGTTAATCAGGCTATTGGACATGAAGGTTCCTTGATAGCGTGTGGTCAAAGGTTCTGCTACTTATTATCGGCAGCAGGCCACGGGACTTGAGTCTCTTCAGAACAAATTCGACAAATCAGTGCTGTAGGCTTTAGATACCTTGTCGCTCATGGCTTTCAGCTGCTGGATCATGCCGGTTAACTTGCGCGCATAGTTAGGGTCCGTTGCGTAACCGGCGTTTTGCAGCGCCTGAGCGCCCTGCTCCGCTGAAGACGCATTGGTCACGGCGGCATAGCGTGGGTTTTTCGTCAGCAGGCCAACGTAGTCCGACAGCGCTTCAAGGTAAGAGCTATACACGCGGAACTTCGCTTTCACCTTCTTCGCCTCACCGTTTTCAAACTCGGTGGTGGTAATTTCCGTCGTCGGCCCTTTCCAGCCTGGTGTCGCCTTGACGCCAAACAGGTTAAAGCTTGGCTCGCCTTTCTCGGTGCGGATCTGGCGCTGTCCCCAGCCGGACTCCAGCGCGGCCTGCGCCAGAATCAGGTGGTGCGGAATACCGCTGGCTTCACTGGCTAAACGCGCCGGGAGCGAGAGCTGCGCCAGGAAGTCTTTGCTGTCTCCGCTCATCGGCTCTTCGTTCGACGGCGCACGAGGCACGGCCTGACGCACCATTTGCGTTAGCGTCTGGTTCTGGTAGCTGGTGACAGTTTGCGGATCAAGTTTCATCGGCACCTGACCTGCGGTTTCCAACGGCTCAACCTGCTCGTTGCTCATTTGCTTAACCATCGCATCCGCCAGCCCCAGCCCTTTCGCACTCAGCTGTTGAGCTATTTGCTGGTCATACATGCTGGTATACATGCGCGTGGACTCGCTGCTGAAAATGCCATCTTTCGGCAGCGCCTCACGCATGCTTTTCAGCATCATCTGTACGAACATCCCTTCCACCTGATGGGCAACCTCCTTCAAGTTGCCCTTAGGATCCTGTCCGGCCTTCGCCTTTAAATCATTGAGCGAGTTAGCGTCAAACGCGGCATTGGCAAGTGAACGGGCGTCAGTCAGCATTAGATGATTTCCAGTTTTGCACGCAGGCAGCCTGCGCTTTGCATGGATTGCAGGATAGACATCAGATCGATAGGCGATGCCCCCAGCGCGTTCAGCGCGCGCACCACGTTATTCAGGTTCGCGCTGGAGTTAACGCGCTGCACCGAACCGCCGCTCTGGCGTAAATCAATCTGGGTTTGCGGCGTGACGACGGTCTGGCCACCGCCAAATGGCGTATTCGGCTGGCTGACCTGATTTTGGCGATTTACGGTCACCGACAGGTTCCCCTGAGCAACGGCACAGTTATCCAGCGTCACTTCGCGGTTCATCACCACAGAGCCTGTACGAGAGTTAATCACCACCCGTGCATCCTGCACCGGCATACTCACCTCAAGGTTCTGGATATCCGCCAGCAGACGGACCTGAGAGCTACCGCCGCTTGGCACGCGGATCTGGATGGTACGGCCATCCAGTGCAGTTGCGCTGCCAAAGCCACGGGAGCGGTTAATGGTGTCGGTAATCCGCTGGGCCAGGCTGAAATCATCATCATTAAGCTGCAGATTGAGGGTGTTGCCGTTGCCGAAAGTACCGGCCAGCTCACGTTCAATGACCGCGCCGCCGGTGATACGCCCGCCGTTAAGCTGGTTTACCTGGACGCTACTGCCCCCCGCTGCCGCGCCCGCGCCGCCCACCAGCACGTTGCCCTGCGCCAGGGCATAAACCTGGTTATCCACGCCCTTGAGCGGCGTCATCAGCAGCGTACCGCCGCGCAGACTCTTCGCGTTACCCATAGAGGACACGACAACATCAATATTTTGCCCTGCCCGCGCAAACGCCGGGTATTTTGCCGTCACCATCACCGCCGCAACGTTTTTAAGCTGCATGTTGGTGCCGGTCGGGACGGTAATGCCCAGTTGAGAAAGCATGTTGTTCAGGCTTTGGGTGGTAAACGGCGTTTGCGTCGTCTGGTCACCGGTTCCGTCCAGCCCGACGACCAGGCCATAGCCAATCAGGGAGTTTTCACGCACGCCCTGCACGGTCGTCAGGTCACGAATGCGGTCAGCTGATGCATAAGCCGCGGTCAGCAGCACAACCAACCCGAATAAATATTTAACCATGGTACCCTCGCTTACATCGGCGATACGTTAAGGAAGAAGCGCTGCAGCCAGCCCATATTCTGCGCTTCATTAATGTAGCCGTTACCGACATACTCAATTCGGGCATCCGCCACCTGGGTCGACGCAACGGTGTTGCTGCCGCTGATGGTGCGCGGGTTCACTACGCCAGAGAAGCGGATAAACTCCGTCCCCTGGTTGATGGCAATCTGTTTTTCACCTACAACGTGCAGGTTTCCGTTGGCCAGCACCTGATCCACGGTCACCGTCAACGTGCCGCTGAAGGTGTTGCTGGCGTTGGCGCCGCCTTTACCGTTAAAGCCATTGCTGCCAGAGGCGTTCAGGTCAGCTTTTCCATTCCCCAATAATCCCGAAGCAAAGGTCGGTACCGTGTCAAAGCCAAGCGACGATTTTCCATCGCGACTGGCATTCGCCGAGGAACTCTTACTGGCGCTAACGTTTTCCTGAAGCTGGATGGTCAGGGTGTCGCCGATATTACGTGGGCGACGGTCTTCAAACAGCGGCTGATAGCCGTAGTTCATCGGCTGCGCGGTCTGGAATATTGAACCGTTAATCGTTGGCGCAGGACCAGGCACCGGCTGGGCAGATGTCGCCCCCTCAACCAGCGGTTTACTAGGTACTAAGGCGCAGCCGCTTACGGCCAGCACCAGACTCAGGACAACAGGACGGAGCACCATTGGGTTTTGCATTGCTTTCATCTTCAGGTCACGGCAGCCGACGCGCTTTCACGCGCCGGCACACGCCTTACATTTGCGTCAGTTTTTGCAGCATCTGGTCGGTCGTGCTGACCGCTTTGCTGTTGATTTCGTACGCGCGCTGAACCTGGATCATGTTCACCAGCTCTTCAGCAACGTTTACGTTTGAGGTCTCAACATAGCCCTGATAGAGCAGACCTGCGCCGTTCAATCCCGGCGTGGAATCGTTTGGCGCACCGGATGCCTGCGTTTCGGTGTAAAGGTTCTCACCGATACTTTCCAGCCCGGTATCGTTCATAAAGGTCGTCAGGTTCAGCTGTCCGACCTGTACTGGCGCGGTCTGCCCCTGTAAGGTTGCGCTCACCACACCGTCACGGCCGATAGTCAGGCTCAGGGCGTTTGCCGGCACGGTAATCGCAGGCTGCACCTGGAAACCGCCCGCCGTCACCAGCTGACCATTCTGGTCAACCTGGAAGGAACCGTCGCGCGTATAAGCGGCTGTACCGTCCGGCAGCAGAACCTGGAAGAAACCTTCGCCTTTGATGGCCACATCTTTGCTGTTGTCCGTTTTAGACAGGTTGCCCTGGCTGTGCAGACGCTCGGTGGCAACCGGGCGAACACCGGTCCCGATCTGTAGACCAGACGGCAGCGTCGTCTGCTCAGAAGACTGAGCCCCCGGCTGACGAATAGTTTGATAAAGCAAATCTTCAAACACGGCGCGCTGACGCTTAAAACCGTTGGTGGAGACGTTTGCCAGGTTGTTGGCAATCACATCCATATTGGTTTGCTGAGCATCAAGACCCGTTTTGGCGATCCATAAAGAATTGATCATGTTTGAATCCTGTAATAAGTAAGCCGGGCGTTAGGTCATTTGCAGCAGCGTGTTAGCGCGCTGTTCGTTTTCATCAACGTTGGCGATAACTTTCATCTGCATCTCAAAACGGCGGGCGTTGGCAATCATATCCGCCATTGCCTCTGCCGGTTTGACGTTGCTGCCTTCCAGTACGCCGGACATCACCTTAATGGTTGGGTCGGCCTGCGCTATAGCACCGCGTGTCGCCTGGGCGGTGGCGTTTAAACGAAACAGCCCGTCATCACCGCGCACCACCTCCTGCTGCGTGGCTTTCACCAGCTTCAGTCGGCCAATGGGCGCCACGGTATTCGGCGGGTCGCCCGGATTCAGCGCGGAGATAGTCCCGTCCGCGGCAATGGTAAGCTGCGAACCTTCCGGCACCGCAATAGGGCCACCTTCGCCGATAACAGGCCGGCCACCAATGGTCAACTGACCGGCAGGGCTGACCTGAATGTTACCGTTGCGGGTATAGCCTTCTCCGCCGTCCTGCGTCTGCACCGCCAGCCAGCCATCCTGCTGCAAAGCAACGTCCATCGGGCGCGAGGTGTAGTCCAGCTGACCCGGCGTCATATCGGCTCCTGGCGTTGAGGCAACGACCAGGGTACGGGTTGGCAGAGAAAGCCCTTCAACCGGGACCGCCCGCAACGCATTAAGCTGCGCGCGGAATCCCGGTGTGGAAGCGTTCGCCATGTTGCTCGCCGTGACGGACTGCTGATTCAGCGTCTGGCTGGCAGCGCCCATGGCGGTGTAGATTGCATGATCCATTAAGCCGTCCCTTCAGGCGCTTAGCGCAGGTTAACCAGGGTGTTGAGGATCTGGTCCTGGGTTTTGATGGTCTGCGCATTCGACTGATAGTTACGCTGCGCGACGATCATGTTGACCAGTTCTTTACTCAGATCCACGTTCGAAGACTCCAGCGCCCCGCTGGTCAGGGTACCGAAGTTACCTGTCCCCGCGAGCCCCAACAGCGCCACGCCGGAAGAGTTCGTCGCGGTCCAGACGTTATCGCCCTGGGACTGCAAACCTTCAGGGTTAGCAAAGTTGGACAGCACGATTTGTCCCAGAAGCTGAGTCTGCTCGTTGGAGTAGTTCCCGACCACGGTGCCATCATCGTTAATCTGGTAAGAGACCAGGTCGCCCGGCTTATAGCCGTTCTGGTTGGTGGCCACGATGTTGTTAGACCCGGTGTTCTGCTGCATGGAGTTCAGGAAACTCAGCGCGAAGGTGGCTGGCGTCGCGCCGTTGGTGACGCCGGTCGTCACGTTGATGCTGGTTGGCAACGTGTTCGGGTTTGGAATCGGATCGGCGGCATTGGCAGTAATACCCTGCAGGTTGCCGTTATTGTCGAAACGCATAAACCCGGCGGAGGTCGGCGTGGAACCTGCTACCGAAGAGTCTTTGGTGTAGACCTGCCAGGTATTGTCTGCGGTTTTCACGTAGTACACGTCCATGCCGTGGGCGTTACCCTGGCTGTCGTAAACGGTTACCGTGCCTTTCTTGTTGTAGCTGTTCGCGTTGGTCGGATCGAACGGCGTCACAGTTGGCAGTTTGTCGGTAGAGTTCAGGTTGATCTGCTGGGATGCGGTGGTGGTGGTTTTCGCCGCCATCAGCGTGTTCGGCACGGACAGACCTACCGGGTTCGCACCCTGCTGGATAGTTGGCGGCGTACCGGTTGCCGGGTAGCCGGTCAGCTGCAGCCCCTGCATGTTGACCAGATTGCGGTTTTCGTCCAGCTTGAACTGCCCGTTACGGCTGTAGAACACGGAACCGGAGCTGTCCACCAGGCGGAAGAAACCGTTCTGGCTGATAGCCACATCCAGGCCACGGCCGGTGCTGGTGGTGGTACCGTCGCCAAAGTTCTGGGTCACGCCGGCGACTTTAACGCCCAGGCCCACTTTAGAGCCGGCAAACATATCGGCAAAAGAGACCGAGCCGGATTTAAAACCGTAGGTGGCGGAGTTGGCAATGTTGTTACCAATCACGTCCAGGTTGGTGGCCGCAGCATTTAAGCCGCTGACCGCTTGAGAAAACGCCATGTCTTACTCCTGCTTAGGTTATAGGCTTAAATAATTTGCCTGATTGCATCGAGGGTCGTAGAACCGTAGGTCCCGAGATCCAGTTTGAGGCCATCTTTGCCGTTGATAACACCGCTCACCATGGCGAAGTTCAGCGGCTGAGCCACCAGCTGTGTCCCACCATTCGTGGCATTGATCGCCACGGTGTAAGAGCCGTCCGGCACGTTGGTGCCGTCGTTGGCGCTGCCGTCCCAGGTAAAGGTATGCACCCCGGCACTCAGCCCACCAATCTCGATAGTACGAACCACTTTGCCGTCTTTATCGGAGATAGTGGCCGTGACTTTGTCCGCCGCCTGCTGCAGCTCGACGCCAAACGGCGTGGTGCTGATGGTGTTGGTTTTTGAATCGGTCCCCGCCAGGATTTTGTTGCCCGGGATCATCACGCCATGGCCAATCAGGGCGCTGGCCTGCAGAGACTGGTTCTGGTTGATCTGGCCGGAAACTGAGCCCAGCGTGGTATTGAGTTTTTCGATGCCGCTAACGGTACTGATCTGCGCCAGCTGCGTGGTCAGTTCGTTGTTCTGCATCGGGTTGGTCGGATCCTGGTTTTTTAACTGCGCCACCAGCAGGGTCAAAAAGCTCCCCTGCAGGTCTGCGGCGCTGTTGCCCGTCAGGCTGTTTTTCGATGCGCCAGCCGTAGGATCAACATTGTTAGTCGGATCGTTCATTTTGACTGCAATGGACATATAGGCTCCTGTTACTGACCGAGAGTGAGCGTTTTCATCATCATGCCCTTCACGGTGTTGAGCACCTCGACGTTGGCCTGATAACTCCGGGAGGCGGACATGCTGTTGACCATCTCCCCAACCACATCGACGTTAGGCATACGCACATAGCCACGCGCGTCCGCCAGCGGGTTACCCGGCTGGAAAACCAGCTTGTCCGGGGCATCGCTTTCCACCACTTTGGTCACTTTAACGCCGCCGGTCGCCGCACCGGGTGCGGCGTCAACCTGGAAAACGACCTGTTTTGCGCGGTAAGGCTGGCCGTCAGGTCCGGTGACGCTGTCCGCGTTGGCGAGGTTACTTGCCGCCACGTTCATGCGTTTAGACTGGGCCGTCATTGCCGAACCGGCGATGTCGAAAATATTGAGTAAGGCCATCGATTATCCCTGTAGCACCGACATCATGCTTTTGATTTGCCCGCCAAGCACCGTGAGGTTTGTTTGGTAATTCAGGCTGTTATCGGCAAACTGCGTACGTTCACGGTCCATATCGACGGTGTTACCGTCCATGGCTGGCTGGTCAGGTACGCGGTAGAGGAGATCGAGCGACGGAGTGGAGTGGGTTTGTGCCGGAATATGGCGTGCCGAAGTGAGCGCCAGAGACATGCCGCCTCCTTCAACGCGTCCGCGCTCCATCACTTTTTTCATTTCACTGGCAAAGTCGATATCGCGCGCCTGAAAGCCCGGCGTGTCGGCATTGGCGATATTCGCGGCCAGAATCTCTTGGCGCTGGGCACGCAAATTAAGCGCTTCTTGCTGAAATCGCAGTGCGGCGTCCAGTTTATCGAGCATGCTTCCTCCATGGTCCATAGAATTAGGAATCGTCCGAAAGCTTAAAGCGCCTTACGCGTACGCGATGGGTGGAATAAACGCAAAATACGTCGCTATTTATCGCCTTGATCAAAACGGCTCGCGGTTAAAATCACCGCAATCTGAATACGGAGAAGCGCGATGAGAAGCCTGAAAATCTTGAGCGGCATAGCCAGTTTACTGGTCAGTCAGTTGGCCCTGGCGAGCGCACTCGATGGGCCGCTGACTGAGTATTTCCAACAGCGGCTGGCGGGAATTAGCAATGACGTCAGCGTCAAGGTGAAAACGCCGGAGGCTCAGCTTCCCGCCTGCCCTCAGCCAGAATTCTCAACGCCCGGAAATGCCAAACTGTGGGGCAACGTCAGCGTCATGGCCCGCTGCGGCAGCGACAAACGTTTTATCCAGGTTCAGGTGATGGCCACGGGTCAGTATGTGGTTGCCAGTCGCCCTATCGCCCGCGGCGCAAGGATCGAGGCAAATAGCGTGCAGTTAACACAGGGGCGTCTTGACCAACTGCCGCCACGCACTATGCTGGATATCGGCCAGGCGACAGATGCCGTTTCGCTCCGGGATATTGCCCCCGGGCAGCCGGTTATTCAGTCAATGGTGCGCCAGGCATGGCGGGTGAAGGCCGGTCAGCAGGTTCAGGTGATTGCTTCCGGCGAAGGCTTTAGCGTTAACGGCGAAGGCAAGGCGCTGAATAACGCTGCGGTCGCGCAAAATGCCCGCGTTCGGATGTCCTCAGGACAGGTGGTCAGCGGGACAGTGGATGCTGATGGGAATATTCTGATTAATCTATAATCTTTTTAAAGATTCCGCGGCGACTGCCGATAGTACTATCAACAAATGATACTGACTGGCTCTTACGCCGCGAGCCCCTCGATGAGGAGAGAACAATGAGCATTGATCGCACGTCGCCACTGAAACCGGTAAGCACCGTACAACCGCGTGAAACCAGCGATCCACAGACGCTGAAAAGCCGTCTTGAGAAATCCACAACCGCCAACAGCACCAGCGTTAAGTTGAGCGATGCCCAGGCTAAACTGATGCAGCCCGGCACCGGCGATATCAACATGGAACGCGTTGAAGCGCTGAAGACGGCTATTCGTAACGGTGACCTGAAGATGGATACCGGCAAAATCGCCGATGCACTGCTCCAGGAAGCCCAAAGCTATTTGTCGAGTAAATAACGGTGAGTCGTCTGTTAGAAGTGCTGGACCAAATGACCGCAGTGCTGAATTCACTGAAAGAGGTGATGGACGCTGAACAGCTGCAGCTTTCCGCAGGCCAGATAAACAGCAATGCGCTGCAACGTATAACTGAAGATAAAAGCTCGTTGCTGGCTACGCTGGATTACCTGGAACAGCAGCGTCGCGTAGAGCAAAATGCCGGGGGGGTAACCAGCCTGGACGTTAGCCAGCGGTGGCAGACGATTACGCAAAAAACCCTGCATTTGCGGGACATTAATCAGCATAACGGCTGGTTACTGGAAGACCAGATGGCCCGCAATGAGCAGGCGATCGCGGTGTTAAAACCGCATCAGGCACCCGACTTCTATGGCGCCGACGGGCAGGCAACGTCGCAGGGTAACCGCGGCGGTAAAAAAATCACTATCTGATTTTCCTCGCCAATGAAAGCTGCTGGTCAACACTCTCCTTGACCAGCAGATCGTTTATTTCAGTGAATTCAACACTTTTACCGTAGCGTCGATGTCAATCTCATCTTCTGAAAAGAGATGAGTGGTGCCCTGGAACGTCGTCACCGCCAGTTTTTTCACCGTCCGCATTTCACCCTCTTTTTTCTCGACCTTCGGGCGAATACTGTTCATCAGCAGGCCCACTGAGAGCACCGCATTTTCTTTATCGATCTTGCTGTCCGCGGGTTCTTCTTCGCTGTAGACCACGAAAGACTTGATCGAGGTGATTTTAAGCCGCTCGCCCGCAATAAACAGATGCTTGCTCTCGGGCTCCACTTTCACGGCAAACGCCGACAGCCCTTTATTGTTGGTACCCGGCTCGAAGGTCACCGACGCGTCCTTCTTAATAAGCTCCGGGTTGGCGACTTTAATCACATGGAAATAACGGTTTTCGCCGTTTTCATCTTTGATAAATCCGAAGCCCTTGTCTTCGAACCAGGTTGTGATTATTCCTCTCATCGCTCTGTCACCTAATTAACCTTTCAACATATAAAGAATAGGGTGGCCTGACGAAACCGTCACCCACCCAGAAAAAATCAAATCGTGCGGCGGGCGAAATCTTTCAGCCTGAACCCCAACAGCAGCAGTGTCGCAAAATAAGCGACGACACCTGCCACCACGACCACCATCAAACGCAGCAGTCGATAAGGCATATTGCCCAGATCCCACGCCGGCATAACGTACATTATCCCGATCAGTACCGCGGACATGACCAGCACGGCCACTACCAGACGAAGCAGAAACGCGGCCCAGCCCGCCTGCGGCTTGAAGATGTCCTGCTTACGCAGCTGCCAGTACAATAGCGAGGCGTTAATACAGGCTCCCAGACCAATCGACAGGGAAAGCCCGGCATGTTTCAGCGGGCCGATAAACGCGAGGTTCATTAGCTGGGTCAAAATCAGCGTCACGATGGCTATTTTAACCGGCGTTTTAATGTCCTGCCGGGAGTAGAAACCTGGTGCCAGAACCTTGACGACGATAAGCCCCATCAGGCCGACTGAATACGCCACCAACGCCCTCTGGGTCATCAGGGCATCAAAAGCGGAGAATTTACCGTACTGGAACAAAGAGACGGTCAGCGGTTTGGCCAGAATCCCCAGCGCCACCGCGCTTGGGAGCGCCAACAGGAAGCAGAGACGCAGCCCCCAGTCCATCAGCCGGGAATACTCATCATGATTGCCGGTGGCAAAACTCTTCGCCAGCGACGGCAGCAAGATGGTGCCGAGTGCCACGCCTAAAACGCCGGACGGAAACTCCATCAGGCGGTCAGCATAATACATCCAGGAAACCGAACCGGACACCAGGAACGAAGCAAATATGGTGTTGATGATCAATGAAATCTGGCTGACGGAAACGCCGAGGATCGCCGGGCCCATCTGCTTGATAACCCGCATTGCCCCCGCATCCTTAAAGCTGATACGCGGCAGCACCAGCATGCCAATTTTCTTCAGGTGCGGCAGCTGGTAGGCCAGCTGTAACACGCCCCCTACCGTCACCGCCCAGGCCAGAGCCAGAATCGGCGGATTAAAGTGCGGGGCGGCAAACAGCGCAAAGCCAATCATGCTGAGGTTAAGGAACGTCGGGGCGAACGCCGGAACAGAAAAGCGGTTCCAGGTATTTAAAATCGCGCCCACCAGCGACGCCAGCGAAATCAGTAAGATGTATGGGAAGGTGATGCGTAGCAGGCTTGAGGTCAGCGCAAATTTATCCGCCGTGTCGGCAAAACCCGGTGCCGTAACCAGAATAACCCACGGGGCAGCGAGCATCCCGAGCACGGTGACCAGCGCCAGTGCGAGGGTTAACAGCCCGGACACGTACGAGATAAAGACGCGCGTTGCATCTTCGCCTTGCTTACTTTTGTATTCGGCCAGAATCGGCACAAACGCCTGGGAGAACGCGCCTTCGGCAAAGATTCGGCGCAGCAAATTCGGCAACTTAAACGCGACAAAGAAGGCATCTGTCGCCATCCCTGCCCCAAATACCCTTGCCACAATGGCGTCGCGCGCGAAGCCAAGCACGCGTGAAAACATGGTCATCGAGCTGACGGCCGCCAGCGATTTTAATAGGTTCATTTATTCTGTTATTCCACAAACATGAACGCCTGCAATGCAGGCGTACATGGATGATGACAAGTCGGCATAGTCTACCGATACGGCGCTGAATTGCTACCGCGATATGTTACAGCTTATTCGCTAATTGCCTCGCGCCAGAGCTTCTCCACGACACGCTGCGCCACCAGAGCCTGCTCGCCGGACGTTTCAGGCGCAGTCTGGTTTGCCACACAGTCGATAAAGTGCCGCGCACACCCCGTAAAGCCGCGCTGTTCCAGGGTGGTTTGCCAGCCCGGAATCGGCTGCTCTACCACGCCAGCCCCGCACTCTTCCCGCCACTGACGCATGTCGGTCACTTCATACAGCCCGCCGTCAGTCACCGCCTGCACCCACTCACGCTGGCTTCCGGCGCGGCGATGCATACTGGTGGTCACGCTCAGACTTCCCTGACTGAAATGGTGTTCGGCGTACAGCATTTGCCCCGACTCGTTGGTTTGCAACGTCCCGCTTTGCAGTTGGGCGGAGCCGCCTCCAAGCCAGAGTGCGGTATCCACGACGTGAAGATAGTCATCGAGCAGCGTGAAGCGCAGGTCTCCAGGGCCAACGCTGTCGCTGCGATGTTTATCCATGCGCAAAGATGCCCCGGCAGAGAGCTTTGCCTTTAGCTGCTGATAGCGCGGGGCAAAACGGCGATTAAAGCCCACCATCAGGGTGCGTTTTTTGCGCCCGGCAAGCTCCACCAGCCTTTCGGCGTCGGCCAGGTTTTCAGCCAGGGGTTTATCCACGCAGACGCTAACGCCCGCATTGAGCAGCTCATTCACCACCGCGTAGTGGGCACTGGTAGCGCTATGGACAAAGACGGCGTCGCACTGCGCCGCGAGATTGCTCAGGGAATCGACATACGGAATGCGCCAGGTTTCACACACCGGTAATGCTTTAGCTTTGGTTGGTGAAAATGCCCCCACCAGCGACCAGTCGCCGGATGCACCGAGCACTGGCAACCAGGCTTTCTGCGCGATACCGCCCAGCCCCACGACACCGATACGTAATTTAGTCATCCTTAATCCCCCAGATGGGCGAGCAATGAATCCAGTCGCTGTTTAAGTTCGGCGACCTCGGTTTCCAGCGCGTCCACTCGCGCGCTGAGATCGTCTGGAACCGGGCTGGCGATTTGCTCCTGGGCCACAGAGGCTTCAACCTCCCCGCTAAAAAGATGCATATAGCGGCTTTCGCGTTTGCCGGGCTCCCGCGGCAGACGCACGACAAACGGCCCGTCGTCACGGCCGGCCAGCCCTTCCAGCGTCGCTTCTACCTGCGCCATATCGGTGAACTCAAACATTCGCCCGGCCCGGCTGCGCAGCTCACCCGGCGTTTGCGCGCCACGCAGCAGCAAAGTGGTGATGACCGCCACTTCTGCCGGCGTCAGCTTTAAATTACCAAACTCTGAATTGCAAAAACGCTGCTCGTATTTCGTCACGCGGTTACCAAACCCGCTGACGGTACGCAAATAGTGGCCTTTTACCAGCCCGTCCAACGTGTCCTGGACGTCATGCTCTTTCAGATCCATCACCGGTTCACGGTTGGTTTTCTGATTACAGGCGGTCACTACGCCGTTGACCGACATCGGATATTGCTCTGGCGTAGTGAGCTGTTTTTCCAGCAGGCTGCCGATGACGCGAGCTTCAATCGCCGTTAACTGATATTTCATCTTTTAAACTCCACGACCTGGGGTCCAGTCTTGATTAACCAGCGCGGTGAGAACGTGATCTCGCCATACTCCGTCAATCAGCAAATAATCCTTTGCGTAACCTTCTTTTTCGAAGCCCAAACGCGCCAGCAAATCGCCGCTGCGCTGATTATGCGGCATATAGTTGGCCATAATACGATGGACATTCTGGCTACGCTGCATATAGCGAATTGCGCTGGTCAGCGCCTCATACATCAACCCCTGCCCCTGCCACTTTTCAGCGATGGAATAACCGAGGTAGCAGGCATGGAACGAACCGCGCACGACGTTGGAAAAGTTAGCGACGCCGATGACCTCTTTTTCTTCCGGGTCGAGCAGCGCAAAGTAGTACGCACTGCCCTGCTTGTGCATTTCACTTATCATGCCCAGCCTGGCCTGCCAGCCCGAAGGATAGCAGTAGCTCTCATCCCGAATGGGTTCCCAGGGTTTCAGAAATTGGCGATTCTCGGTGTAGTAATCTGCCATACGCCAGGCGTCTCGCTCATGGACCAGACGCACCACCAGTCGGTCAGTCACCAGGCGAACTTTTGGGGCGTTACTGCGGTAGCCAAACATGTTTATCCCACTCCTTCATCCCGGTTAACGGGGGTCATCTGGTTACTATACCTGTGCCTGGCCGTCGTGTGAAAACAACAACATGACGCAACATCACTTTTTTCGATGAAAGCCTTGAATCAAACTCGTTGAACGATAAAAAAATATTGTCCTGCATCAGGTATTAAAAGCCCGAACGGCAAGCGAGAATAAGTACTTGTCGCGTTTAATTAAGTTCCCTGGAGGGGAGATGTCGCGGGTGGCGCAGGCAAGGAGCCTGGGTAAATATTTCCTGCTGCTTGATAACATGTTAGTGGTATTGGGCTTTTTCGTTGTCTTCCCTTTGATTTCCATCCGCTTCGTTGACCAGTTGGGCTGGGCCGCTTTAATGGTCGGGATTGCCCTGGGGCTGCGTCAATTCATCCAGCAGGGACTGGGCGTCTTTGGTGGCGCAATTGCCGACAGGCTGGGGGCAAAACCGATGATCGTCACCGGGATGCTGCTGCGTGCCGCCGGGTTTGCCACCATGGGTATCGCGACTGAGCCCTGGATGCTGTGGCTTTCCTGCCTGCTCTCCGCCATTGGCGGGACGCTGTTTGACCCACCTCGCTCGGCGCTGGTTGTCAAACTGGTTCGCCCTCAGCACCGGGGACGTTTCTTCTCAATCCTGATGATGCAGGACAGCGCTGGCGCGGTTATCGGCGCCCTGTTGGGTAGCTGGCTGTTACAGTATGACTTCCGCCTGGTGTGCGCCGTCGGGGCCGTGATGTTTGTCCTGTGTGCGGCGCTTAACGCCTGGCTGCTGCCGGCCTATAAGCTTTCAACTATTCGCACCCCGATGCGCGAAGGCATGGGCCGCGTGTTCCGCGATAAACGTTTTATTACCTATGTCCTGACGCTCACCGGCTATTACATGCTGGCGGTGCAGGTCATGCTGATGCTACCGCTAATGGTCAACGACATCGCCGGTACCGCGTCGGCGGTAAAATGGATGTATGCCATTGAAGCCGCGCTTTCGCTGACGTTGCTCTACCCTATCGCCCGCTGGAGTGAAAGACGCTTCCGCCTGGAGCAACGCTTAATGGCCGGCCTTGTGCTGATGACTGTGAGCCTGATGCCTATTGGCCTGGCGTCCAATTTACAGCAGCTTTTCGCCCTGATTTGTACCTTCTACATCGGCTCAATCATCGCTGAGCCCGCCCGGGAAACGCTCAGCGCTTCGCTGGCGGATGCTCGCGCTCGCGGTAGTTACATGGGGTTCAGCCGTTTAGGCCTGTCGCTGGGCGGCGCGCTCGGCTATACCGGCGGAGGCTGGCTGTTTGACGCGGGAAAAGCCCTGCAGCAACCGGAATTACCCTGGGTTATGCTCGGTATTATCGGCTGTATCACCCTTGCCGCCCTGTGGTGGCAGTTTAGCCTTAAACCCGTGGAGCCAACGATGCTTGAGCCCGGTGGTCAGGGATAATTTTCTCGTATCATCTTTTTCCGGTAGCCGCTCCCGCCGTGCCGCATTATGCTGATTAAGAAAGGCACGGCATTGGAGCCACTATTTTGAGGAAGCCTATGAAGAAGATTGTTTTTGCCGCAGCATTGATGCTCAGCGGCCTGCTCTCAGGATGCAACCAGTTAACGCAGTACAGCGTGAGCGAACAGGAGATTAACCAGTCGCTGGAAAAACACAATAACTTCTCGAAGGACATTGGCCTGCCCGGCGTGGCCGAAGCCCATGTGGTGTTAACCCATTTAGTCAGCCAGATTGGACGGGAAGAGCCGAATAAAATTACGCTGACTGGCGATGCCAATCTCGACATGACGTCACTGTTTGGTAACCAGAAAGCTATCCTGAAGCTCAAACTGAAAGCGCTGCCGGTGTTTAATAAAGAGCAAGGCGCCATCTACCTGCAGGAAATGGAGGTGGTGGACGCTCAGGTCGAACCGCAAAAAATGCAGACCGTACTGCAAACTATGATCCCCTACCTTAACCAGTCCCTGCGCAGCTACTTCAATCAGCAGCCTGCTTACATCCTGAGCGAGGACCACAGCACAGGTGAGTCGCTGGCGAAGAAATATGCCAAAGGCATTGAAGTTAAGCCGGGAGAAATCATCATTCCCCTAACGGAATAGCCCCGCCCCCTCAGAGCCATTTTTCTGCTCTGAGGGTTTTGCACAACATCTGCAACATAAGGGGTGCAAACGATAACGTTTCCCCTTATCCTTAGTGCCCGGCATAAAACCAGCCCTTGATGACTGATTTCCCTCTCACGCCGGAGCACATTGATGACCGCATTACCTCAGGTATTAAAAATCCGCCGCCCAGATGACTGGCATATTCACCTTCGTGACGGTGAGATGCTGAAAACCGTGGTGCCATACACCAGCCAGACCTATGGCCGTGCGATTGTCATGCCCAATCTTGTGCCTCCTGTCACCAGCGTGGACGCCGCTATCGCTTATCGCCAGCGTATTCTTGATGCGGTCCCGGCCGGGCAAAAGTTCGAACCACTGATGACCTGCTACCTGACCGACACTCTTGATCCCAACGAAATAGAGCGCGGTTTCAATGCAGGGGTATTTACCGCCGCCAAGCTTTACCCCGCCAATGCGACGACCAACTCCGCTCACGGCGTGACCAGCACCGCGGCGATCCTGCCAGTGCTTGAACGTATGCAGAAAATTGGCATGCCGCTGCTGGTGCACGGCGAAGTCACCCATGCTGACATCGATATTTTCGATCGCGAAGCACGCTTCATTGAAACCGTCATGGAGCCTCTGCGCCGCCAGTTGCCTGAGCTGAAAGTGGTGTTTGAACATATCACCACCAAAGATGCCGCCCAGTATGTGAAAGAAGGCAACTCGCTGATTGGCGCGACCATCACGCCTCAGCACCTGATGTTTAACCGCAACCACATGCTGGTGGGCGGGATTCGTCCGCATCTTTACTGCCTGCCCATCCTGAAACGCAGCGTCCACCAGGAGGCACTGCGCGAACTGGTGGCCAGCGGCTGTGAGCGCGTGTTCCTTGGTACCGACTCTGCGCCACACGCCCGTCATCGCAAAGAAGCCAGCTGCGGCTGCGCCGGGTGCTTCAACGCGCCGTCCGCGCTGGGTGCCTATGCAACGGTATTTGAAGAGATGAATGCGCTGCAGCATTTTGAAGCTTTCACGTCACTGAACGGCCCGCGCTTCTACGGCCTGCCGGTCAATGAAGAGCACATCGAGCTGGTTCGTGTGGCAGAGAAAATGCCAGAGCTGATTGAAGCCGGTGACGACAGCATCGTGCCGTTCCTGGCGGGTGAAGAAGTCGTCTGGTCGGTTAAAGGCTAAATTTTTCAACGCCCCCTGTTGCTTACCGGATATTTAACCTGTATAAATATCCAGTATATTGTACAGGGGGTCGTTATGCGTATTGAAGTGACTATAGCCAAAACCACACCGTTGCCACCCGGGGCTATCGACGCCCTTGCCAGTGAGCTTTCCCGCCGTATCAATCAACATTTTCCCGACACCAGCAGTGAGGTGCAGGTACGTTATGCATCCGGCAACAATCTTTCCGTGCTGGGCGGCGCCAAAGAAGACAAAACGCGAATCAGCGAGATACTCCAGGAGACCTGGGAAAGCGCTGACGATTGGTTCTCTGCCGACTAATACCCTCAATTATGTTGGTACTTTTTTGCCGGGTGTCGCCATCCGGTTTTTTTATTCCCCTCGTTTACCTGATTATTTTTTAAACGCCACTAAAGTCTTTCTTACCCTTCTTTTCGATAACGCCAGAATAGTCTGTCGATTTATTGTTCGCTTTTCCTGAATAATGCGGAAAAATTGTTACCAGGTGATTATTTCATCCCCATGAAGGCCGTAGTATTGATATACTTAAGTCGCTTCACGATAAATCACGCATGAACCTCACTAGCCGTTGTCTTTAAACACGTATAAAAGGGGTTATGATGGAAAAAAATAGTGATGTTATTCAGACTCATCCCCTCGTCGGATGGGACATCAGCACCGTCGACAGCTACGACGCCATGATGCTGCGCCTGCATTACCTGACATCCAATAATCAGAAGCACGATGAAACCGAGATAGGCCAGACGCTCTGGCTGACCACCGATGTCGCCCGGCAATTTATTTCCATCCTTGAGGCCGGGATAGCCAAAATTGAATCCAGTGATTACCAGGAAAGCGATTATCGCAAGCATTGACGACACATGCTTAACAATGGCCACAGGCACCCAGCGGGGTGCCTTTTTTATTTTAAGCGACGCCGTTAATTGCATCGCTCCGGTGAATTAATTACCCTGCTACAGATAATTTTCCACAGAGAAAAGCTTATGAACTACGACCTCATCATTGTCGGCAGCGGCTCCGTCGGTGCCGCCGCAGGCTGCTATGCAACACACTCGGGCCTGAAGGTACTGATGATCGACAGCGGCCACCCGCCTCACGACCAGGGCAGCCACCACGGCGATACCCGCCTGATGCGCCATGCCTATGGCGAAGGTGAAAAATATGTTCCGCTGGTCTTGCGCGCGCAAAAGCTGTGGGATGCCCTAGCCGAGGCCAGCGGCGAGAAGCTCTTCCATCGCACCGGGGTCATTAACCTGGGGCCGGCTGATTCTCCGTTTATTCGCAATGTCGCCTCCAGCGCAGAGAAATTTTCCCTGCCGGTTGAAACGCTGGACGCCGCCGCCATTACCGCCCGCTGGCCGGAGATTGCGGTGCCTGAAAACTACGTAGGCCTGTTTGAGACGGACTCCGGGGTATTGAGAAGTGAGCTCGCCATCGAGACCTACATCAACCTTGCTAAACAGGGTGGCTGCGCCCAGCTTTTTAACTGCAAGGTGACGGCAATCCGCCACGGCGACGACGGCGTGACGGTCGTGACCGAAGAAGGTGAATATCACGGGAGTAAGCTGCTGGTCAGCGCGGGTACCTGGGTCACCAAACTGCTGCCTGACCTGCCGGTCACGTCGGTACGCAAAATCTTTGCCTGGCACCAGGCCGATGGCCGCTACAGCGAGAACAACAAATTCCCGGCGTTTACCGCAGAAACACCCAACGGCGATCAGTATTACGGTTTCCCGGCGGAAGACAACGAACTGAAACTGGGCAAGCACAACGGCGGGCAGGTGATTGACTCGCCCGAGCAGCGCAAACCCTTTGGCGCCGTCGCCAGCGATGGGTCTGAAGTCTTTCCTTTCCTGCGCGAATTTTTACCCGGCATCGGCTGTTGCCTGCACGGCAAAGCCTGTACCTATGACAATTCACCGGATGAAGACTTCATCATTGATACCCTCCCCGGCCACGACAACACCCTGATCATCACGGGGCTGAGCGGGCACGGGTTTAAATTCGCCTCCGTTTTAGGCGAAATCGCCTGCCAGTTTGCGCTGGGTCAAAAACCCGCCTTTGATTTATCTCCATTCGTACTTTCTCGCTTCAAAACGGCGTAGAATCCCCAGGTGGCGGGCACTTCCGCCACTTTTCTGCGGGGCAATCATGATTCGGTTTATTCAATTTTTAACCAACAATATCCGCACACATTTTATTCTGTATCTTATTCTCTGGGCAATTCTTGCGCTGCTCGATCTGGCTTATATCTATTTCTTTTAATTACTCAGGCGTATGCTATATTGACAAATACTGACGAAAAATTAATTAAATATAGTTTTACGACAAATAATTAACCGCCAATTTATATTCCTTCCAACCAAAAAACCATATTCATTCGACTATATTGAATGCATTATGCAAGTGTTATTCAAAAAAACAGATATACAATAAATATATTTCGAAATAAGAATATTTATGTTGATCTGCTGTTAACAGTACGCCTATGTTTTAACTTCTTTAGAAGACTCATGGACGCACAAATATGCAATGGCGAAACTCATCCGAACGCTATGGACATTTTTCGGTTCTGCTCCACTGGCTGGTCGCCGCCACGGTTTACGGCATGTTTGCGCTCGGACTGTGGATGGTCACGCTAGGCTATTACGACATCTGGTATCATAAAGCCCCTGAGATACATAAAAGCATCGGCATATTGTTAATGTCCGTTCTGGTTATCCGTATCCTCTGGCGTTTTATTTCCCCTCCGCCGCCACCGTTAAAAAGCTATTCACGCCTGACGCGCATCAGTGCACTTATCGCACATATTTTGCTGTATGTATTATTGTTCGGCATTTTGCTGAGCGGGTATCTGATTTCAACGGCTGACGGAAAACCTATTAGCGTATTTGGCTGGTTTGATGTGCCTGCCACTCTGACGGATTTCGGGGTCCAGGCCGACTTTGCCGGGACAATTCATCTCTGGCTGGCGTGGACAGTGGTAATAGTTTCCCTGCTACACGCCCTCGCAGCCCTGAAGCACCATTTTTTGGATAAAGATGACACCCTCAAACGCATGCTGGGGAAAGCCCCCCGTTAACTATGGAGAGTAAGACAATGAAGAAAATCCTGCTGGGAGCCACCTTAAGTGCTCTGTTATTCACCACCGGCTCTGCCGTTGCCGCTGATTATAAAATTGATAAACAGGGTCAGCATGCGTTTGTGAACTTCCGCATTCAGCATCTCGGCTATAGCTGGCTGTACGGCACCTTCCGAGATTTTGACGGAACCTTTACTTTCGACGAGGCAAACCCTGCGGCGGATAAAGTCAACGTCACCATCAATACCACCAGCGTGGATACCAATCACGCCGAGCGTGATAAACACCTGCGTAGCGCAGAGTACCTCAACGTGACTAAGTTCCCGCAGGCCACCTTCGTCTCAACGGAAGTGAAGAAAGACGGTGAGAAGCTGGATATTACCGGTAACTTGACGCTGAACGGCGTGACGAAGCCGGTCACCCTGAACGCTAAACTGATTGGCCAGGGGAACGATCCGTGGGGGGGCGTACGGGCAGGCTTTGAAGCTGAAGGAAAAATCAAGCTGAAGGACTTCAATATCACCCAGGATCTGGGCCCGGCATCCCAGGACGTTGACCTGATTATTTCTGTCGAAGGCATACGCCAGTAAAAAAAACAACGCCCCCGGTCAGCCGGGGGCATTTTATTACTTCTCCGGATCCGGAATACCCAGCGTGGTATTCAGCATCCCGCGAGATTTATTAAAGATCTTATTCCCGTTTTCGCGGCCAGCCCTGCGGCGGCGCTGCTCTTCAGGAGATAATGCCAGCTCATCGCGACAAACTTCACTGCAGCAGCCTGAGAATTTCTCTGCGCAGGCCGGGCACTGAATAAACAGCAAGTGGCAGCCGTCATTTTTGCAGTTAGTGTGGCTGTCGCACGGCGTTCCACACTGATGACAATGGGCGATCACATCGTCAGAAATACGCTCCCCCATGCGCTCATCGAAAACAAAGTTTTTTCCGACGAAACGCACCGGCAGCCCTTGTTCACGCGCGCGGCGCGCATATTCAATGATCCCACCCTCAATGTGATACACGTTTTTGAAGCCGTTATGGCGCATCCAGGCGCTGGCTTTTTCACAGCGAATGCCGCCGGTGCAATACATGACAATTTTCTTCTCTTTGTCATCCTGCATCATATCCACGGCTTTCGGCAGCTGTTCACGGAAGGTATCGGCCGGGATCTCCACCGCGTCCTCGAAATGCCCCACTTCATATTCGTAATGGTTACGCATATCGATAAATACCGCGCTCGGATCGTCGAGCATGGCGTTCACTTCTGCAGCTTTCAGATACTCACCCACGTCACTTGCATCGAACGTAGGATCGTCAATACCGTCAGCCACAATACGGTCACGCACTTTCATGCGCAGCACCCAGAAGGATTTGCCGTCATCTTCAAGCGCAATATTCAGGCGCAGATTATTTAATGCCGGATGGAAGGCGTAAATCGCTTCCCGGAGGGCATCAACGCGGCTTTCCGGGACGCTAATCTGAGCGTTGATCCCTTCATGCGCCAGATAGACGCGGCCAAACACGTTGAGGCTCAGGAACAGCTGATACAGAGCATCGCGGGTCGCCTGTGGCGCTTCGATATTGAAATATTTGTAGAATGAGATGGTCGTGCGCGGCTCGGTTTCGGCAAGCATGCGCTCACGCAGCTCCTCATTCGATACGCGGTTGTGTAACACTGGCATGGTGTTCGCTCGCAATCGTTGGAAAAAAAGTGGGCTGCATCATAAAGCAAATAACGCTTATTTACATCCCCACGTTTTGCGCTACATTTTCCTCACTCAACGGCATTCGCGGCAACAATCGATGAAATATCAGGCACTCTGCCGCCGCTTATTTTGGCTCCGCGCCAAAAAATGTCACAATGGAATGATTAGAAGATCCGGCAATTGCCGTCACAAAGGTTTTACATGACGAACTTACCGCAATTCTCTCGTGCATTGCTGCACCCGCGCTATTGGCTCACCTGGCTGGGCATCGGCTTTTTATACCTGCTTGTACAACTCCCCTACCCGGTACTTTACCGCGTTGGCTGCGGACTAGGCCGGCTGGCAAAACGCCTGATGAAACGTCGCGCGAAAATAGCCTATCGCAACCTTGAGCTCTGTTTCCCGGAGATGAGCGAGGAAAAACGCGAACAGATGGTGGTCGCCAACTTCGAGTCCGTTGGTATGGGGCTGATTGAGACCGGCATGGCCTGGTTCTGGTCCACTAAACGTATCAATAAGTGGTGCCACTACGAAGGTGTCGACATCGTTAAGGGTATCGAAAAAACGGGCCAGGGCATTCTGCTGATTGGCATTCACTTCCTGACGCTTGAGCTGGGCGCCCGCATTTTCGGGATCAAAACCCCGGGCATAGGCGTCTATCGCCCAAACGACAATCCGCTGCTGGACTGGCTGCAGACCTGGGGGCGCATGCGTTCCAATAAGAGCATGATTGACCGCAAAGATCTGAAAGGCATGATCCGCGCGCTTAAAAATGGCGACATCATCTGGTACGCCCCGGACCACGATTACGGCCCGCGAGGCAGCGAGTTTGTACCGTTCTTTGCCGTTGAACAAGCGGCCACCACGACGGGAACCTATACGCTAGCCAAACTCTCCGGCGCCTGCGCCGTGCCGTTTGTTCCCCGTCGCCTGCCAGGCGGCAAAGGCTACGAACTGACAATTATTGAGCCAGAGTTGAACCCGCCGCTTGAAAGTCCGGCTGAAACAGCGCGCTGGATGAACAAAATCGTCGAGAAGTGCATCCTGATGGCGCCAGAGCAGTACATGTGGCTGCATCGCCGCTTTAAGACACGTCCGGAAGGGATGCCGGACCGCTACAAGTAACGTTCAGAGGCCGCCTTTTCAGGCGGCTATTTTTTTGCCGATCGTTTGATCGAAAAAGCCCTTTGATTTGCCAGCCCAATGCCAACAGGCGCATAATTAGCAGAGTAATAATTCCCTCTCTTTTCTTTGGCACTGGCAACTTCGGAGCGGTATGACTCCCCCTGACAGCACTATCAACTGGAAGCGTAATCTGGCCGTCGTCTGGGTTGGCTGCTTCCTGACCGGCGCGGCCTTCAGCCTGGTCATGCCCTTCCTCCCGCTCTACGTCGAACAACTCGGGGTCACCGGCCACAGCCAGCTCAACATGTGGTCCGGGCTGGTCTTCAGCATTACTTTCCTGTTTTCTGCCGTGGCCTCCCCTTTCTGGGGCGGGCTTGCCGACCGTAAAGGCCGAAAACTCATGCTGCTGCGTTCCGCGCTTGGCATGTCTATCGTGATGCTGCTGATGGGTCTGGCGCAAAACATTTGGCAATTTCTGGCGCTTCGGGCTCTGCTCGGCCTGCTCGGTGGGTTTGTGCCCAATGCCAACGCGCTGATAGCCACCCAGATACCGCGCCATAAAAGCGGCTGGGCGCTCGGCACGCTGTCTACCGGGGCGGTCAGCGGTGCGCTGTTAGGCCCGCTGATGGGCGGCCTGATGGCGGACAGCTACGGGCTGCGCTCGGTGTTCTTTATCACCTCGCTGGTGTTGTTTATCTGCTTTGTGATGACGCTATTTTTTATTCGCGAGTCGTTCACGCCGGTTTCCAAAAAAGACATGCTGCACGCCCGCCAGGTGCTGACCTCATTGAAAAATCCCCGCCTGGTACTGAGCCTGTTTGTCACCACGATGATCATACAAGTCGCCACCGGCTCTATCGCGCCGATTTTAACGCTCTACGTGCGCGATCTGGCCGGCAACGTCAGCAATCTGGCGTTTATTAGCGGAATGATTGCTTCCGTGCCCGGCGTAGCGGCGCTAATCAGCGCCCCAAGACTCGGCAAGCTAGGCGATCGCATTGGCCCGGAAAAGATCCTGATTGGCGCGCTGACGATCTCCGTTCTGCTGCTCATCCCAATGTCGCTGGTACAGAACCCGTGGCAGCTCGGGATCTTGCGCTTCTTGTTAGGTGCCGCCGACGGCGCGCTGCTCCCCGCCGTGCAAACGCTGCTGGTCTATAACTCTTCCAACCAAATCTCAGGCCGGATCTTCAGCTACAACCAGTCTTTCCGCGATATTGGTAACGTCACCGGCCCGCTGCTCGGGGCCGCTGTTTCCGCCAGCTACGGCTTCCGTACCGTATTCCTGGTCACCGCCAGCGTGGTGCTGTTTAACGCCCTTTACTCATGGATGACGCTGCGCCAGCCCGCCGAACGAATGCGAATTCCGGGGGAATAAGTCTCTGCCTTGCAGATTTTCCCTCCGCGTCGACACTTAACTGGAAATCGTAACGGAGCACCCGCGCCCTGGTCTTTACCACAGGGAGATGGGTATGGGCATGGGTATGGGTATGGGTATGGGTATGGGTATGGGTATGGGTATGGGTATGTATTTTGAAGACCTTTCAAATTTTTTACCCATATTCTATATCAGTTATAAACAACCATCTCAAATTGCTTAATTATCAGAAATCAAAATACTCTAAAAGCTTATACTTACTATCTTTCACTTTATTTAAATAATCTTTAAGCTCTTTATCCATGTCTATGAGCATACTAAATCGGCCAATAGCAACATTATGAATGCCTTGATTAATAATACTAATAAAGCCATCCATGATGCATAACCCTCCCATTCATATGGTATATATATGTGTTATTAAATAAAATCAATGCAAATTTGTTTCATAACAAAATCAATTAACTCATTGATGAGTTCTTTATATTTATCAACTTAAGCTATCAGCATCTTCCCAGTAACACACTAATGGATATACCACACATTTTAATCTGTGATATCAATTTATTACATGTGTCATTTAAATTATTCATTTCATTATTTGTTGATGCTTTCCTTTTTTCGATGTATAAAAATATTTCCATTGCATATCCTCAATTATTATTTAAAGCCACTTCCAGAGAAGATGGATCCATATCAAGCCACATATTTATACCATTTAATAAACTCTGTATAATCTTAATATTATATAAGGCTGATGATGATGCTTGTATAATGAGAACTACTCAATTAGCAACTTCCATGCATATTTATGGCAAACACCACCGCTCCCTACGGTACAATTCATACGCCATAGTTTGCAAAATTTGCGGCATGGGTAATAACCTTGTATTCGGATTCTGTCCCATATAAGAGCCTATAACAGCTTCTGACGTTTTAATCTTACCGAATGGTGGGTTGTCATACGAGATATCAAAACGTTCACTGGTGGGGTACTGGAGAGTATCCCTGATATTGATACTTCCATTGATATTCCTTTGTTAGATTGTTTTCCTTGTAGGTTTCAGTAGTTAAAAAAGCTGATTTCATGGGGGATGTTACGCCCCCCACTAATTTTTGCAGTAGTGAAAATCCATTCAATGAATTAAACTGGAATTTATGTTCAAAAATACACATCATTATAACAGAGCGGGAATTATGAGCATCTTGAAAAAAATAAGAGAATATATTGTAGACAGTGGTAACTCTCATCCTTCAACACCGCATCAATTACAATGCAATAATGCAGATGAGCAATTATTCAGGAATGGTTACTTCAAAGAAAAAAATTCCTACTTTAAAAGTTTGCTTGGCAAAAGATTAGAGGGTAGAGATTGCCTCATAGATAGTGACATGCCAATTCTCAAAGAAGCATATGATAAAGCACATCTGAAGGTTCAATTTGAAATTGACCTGCACTGGAGAAGAACAACTCATATTTTGACTTTGATTCTCGCATTGCTTGTCGCAACAGGCACGATTCTAGGGTTATATTTAACAGCAAAAAATGAACAAAAGTATTTTTATGCTGTAATTACACTTATATTATCTATTATCAGCATATTTGCATCTCGAACATCTCTCGCGATGCTTAACATGAGTCATAAATGGTGCCAAAACTGGGAATTACATGTTGTTATCTTAGAGCCTTTGTTTGCTGGAAAGCTTTATCAAACACATTTAGGAATTGGTAAAAAACGCCCATCCATGTCAAAACTTAATAACATATTTATTTGGATTGCGTTTTCATGTTGGATGACACTTTTTGAAATATCGATACTAGTTTTATCATCAAATATTATAAACTTTTTAATTGCAACAATTATAACATATGCTTTCATGTCTTTCTCTTATTTTCTGATAGGACATGCAATTTTGTCAGAAGATGAAAAAACAATTCATTATGAACTTACACAATATGGAGCAACACCAATTGATAATAACGATCACTTTTATTATCTAAAAATAAATCTTAAAAACATAAAAAGACAGCTAACTTACTTCATCAGTTTTATTTCCGCAATGCTCATTGCAACATTCTTGCTTGTACATTACACATCGACAGTAGAAATAAACTTGACTGATTTACCTGACTTATTGAAAATGAATACAAACATTCTTATACCTTATCTTTTTTAATAAAGGACTTCACAAATGAAAACAGTTTATCATTACTGTAGTGCAGAGACATTTTTAAGCGTGATAAGGTATAAGAAACTCTGGCTAGGTGATATCCGATATATGAATGATCATATGGAAGTAAAATGGTTCATGGAGGCTTTTAAACAGCTATTAGATTCAGAACTCACTGATTATCAACACAAAGCACTTTATAAAAACATAATTGAAAACCAATTAGTAACAAAACCTTATATAAGCTGCCTATCGCAATCTGGTGATATTTTAAGTCAATGGAGAGCATATGCACAGGATGGGCAAGGTATAGCCATAGGTTTAGATTCATGTAAACTTGAAGTAGAAATGAATAAAACCATACGTATAAACACACTTGTTAAAAATAGTTTTTATTTGAACAAAGTAAATTATCTATCGGTTGAGGATGTTAAAGATCTTATTATTAAGACTCTAAATGAATACCCAGATGTCCTCACTTTTTTCTCTAATGAAAACCTTGATTTCTCTAATATCCCACAGGAACTACAGAATAGAATTGCATTTTTAGGAAGGACAATATTACATATGTCTTTACATTTTAAAAACCCAGCCTTCAATGAAGAAAAGGAAGTCCGACTAATTTACAACCACCTACCGGATCATCATACTGATAAAAAAGAAAACCGTAGCCATTCTGATTTTTTAAAAAGTAAGACCATACGTATATCACAAGGGAATTTGACATCACATTATGAATTCCCTATTCCAAACGGTGCCATATCAGAAATAATAATTGGCCCAAAATGTAAGTTTGATATAGATGATGTTAGAGAGTTTGCTAAATTAAGTGGACTCTCACAGGATATTTTTGTGGAAAAATCCAAGGCAAGTTATCGCTAACAAAATCATACTTTGATAATGATAGCAGCCTCTCCATAGCGTGTTAGTTTCAGTATAGATAATCCTATAGTGCTGTAGTTCCACGCTATTAATACAAACATCACCTGACCCTGATCCAAAATCCTGCTCCATTCAGAAACAGAATTCCGGCATGATGACCACTCCCCCGAGCGGAGGTTGTGCCGATGAAAAAGTCACGATTCACCGAAGAGCAGATTGTCTTTGCCCTGAAACAGGCCGAACTGGGGACGTCCGTACCTGACGTCTGCCGAAAACTCGGTATCTCCGATGCCACTTTTTACACATGGCGTAAGAAATACGGCGGAATTTCCCCGTCTGAACTCAAACATATGCGCCAGCTGGAAGAGGAAAACTTGCGACTGAAGAAGCTGGTTGCCGATCTCAGCCTCGACAAGGCCATGCTGCAGGATGTGCTGGCAAAAAAGAACTGACGCTGGCGCGTCTGCGTGAATGGGTCCGTGACCTGCAGGCACGTTACGGGGCCAGGGAGCGGCAGGTCTGTTTGCGCTACGGATCAGCCGCAGCTCTTTCCGCTACCGCTCTGTAGCGGCAGACGACAGTGCACTCCGCCTGCGAATCAGGGAAATCACCGAAACCCGGATCCATTATGGCTACCGCAGGGTTCACGTCATTCTCAGACGGGAGGGCTGGCGGGATAATCACAAACGCATTTACCGACTCTATCGCGAACAGGGTCTGTCCCTGCGTCTCAAACGCCCACGGCGGAACAAATCGGCGCAGCGACGACAACCGCAGCCTCAGGGGTTGTATCCGAATCACGTTTGGGGCATGGATTTTGTCTCTGATGCCCTGTTTGACGGGCGACGGCTGCGCCTGCTGACAGTTATCGACCTGTATACTCGCGAATGCCTGGGAATTTGCGTGGGCCAGAATTTGCGTTCAACAGAAGTGGCGAAAATGCTGAACAGCATCGCGTTCAGACGGCCCTTACCTCAGTTGCTGAAAACCGATAATAGTTCTGAATTTGCAGGGAAAATGCTGGACAGGTGGGTGTATGAAAGGGGTATCCGCATAGACTTCTCACGCCCGGGAACACCCACGGACAATGCGACCGTGGAGTCGTTCAACGGCAGGCTGCGGCAGGAGTGTCTGAACGAGAACTGGTTCATGTCCCTGGAGAATGCCCGGTGCAAAATCGAGGCCTGGCGCATACACTATAACCAGAGTCGTCCCCATTCTGCACTGGGCTGGATGACACCATCTGAATTCGCCGGGAAATCTGCCGGTTGCCAGAATATGCAACCAACATGAGGCCGGTTATTCCTGATTATGACTGGGGCATATTCGGGGTCAGGGTTACAACCTCGATGATATCTATGTTACGTTTTTTCAAAAACATTAACTCTTCAATCGCATCTTATCCTTGCTTACGCGAGAAGCGGTCTACAGATTCGATGAGTAAACAACCTTCAGTAATCTCTCCATTTGCTGCACGCTAAACTTCCCTTTATAAAATTGCGCCCCTTGTGACCAGACAAAACTGCGTCCGATTCCATAATCTTATGGTTGTTCGAGTCTAATTGACATCAAAGTTCAAAAGGTAATTTCACATCTTCAAGAAAATCTTAAATGGTAGTAATTTTACGAGAAATACCCGACAAATCAAATTGTTGAACACTATATACTCTACTATAGATCCACGCTTTGACAGTTTTCAACTCACCACCTATATCTTTTAGTTAAGCCAACCACGCACTCAATCAGGATGATACTATGAATTCACGAGATGATGTATTTTACAATACCCTGGAAGAAGCCATTGATGCCGCGCGGGAGCAGTATCTTGCCGATAACCCGAGCGTGGATGAAGAGAGCGCCAGCGTCGAGCAGTTCAATTTCCAGAAGTACGTTTTGCAGGATGGCGACATCATGTGGCAGGCCGAGTTCTTTACCGACGACAGCGCGGAAGGCGAATGCCTGCCGATGCTCAGCGGCGAAGCGGCGCAAAGCGTGTTTGACGGTGATTTCGATGAGATTGAGCTGCGCCAGGAGTGGCTGGAAGAGAATACGCTGCACGAATGGGACGAAGGTGAATTTCAGCTTGAGCCGCCGCTGGACACCGAAGAGGGGCGCACGGCGGCAGACGAGTGGGATGAGCGCTAGTCGCTATTCATAAGGCCCGTGGCTGGCGTCAATCGGCAAAAGCAAAGTGTCAAAGATCAGCGAAAACGGCAGGTCGAGCACGGTAATATAACGCCATGCGCCCTCGCGTACATCCCAGCGCACGCCGGGGTAATACTGGTTTCCGTGCCCCTGCCCCGGCACCGTCCGGCTAATAATGCTGCCGCAACCGCTCAGCAGAAAGGCCATTATCAGTACCGCAATTATTTTACCCACACACGCTCTCCTGTTCGGAAGCGCTGAGTATAACCATCGCCGGATAAAAGGCAAAAAAATGCCGACCCTGAGGTCGGCATTGGCGGTTGCTGACAAAGAGGGAAAAAGCGTGTTTTTTCCCTCTTTGTGGTTATCAGCCGAAAATCAATGAATTAATTTTCCTGTTTTTATTAACGAGCCGTTGGCTATTTTTTCTCTCGCCAAGGGTTTGTCAGCCGTCTGAAATGCCGACCCTGAGGTCGGCATTGTCACTGCGTTACGGCCTTACTTTGCCGTCAGCGCCAGCGGATTAAGCTGCAGCTTTTTGTAGCTCTCTACCCAGGAGGAATAACGCTCCGGGTTCGCCCACACGCGGTAATGCAAGCGCGACATGGTCATCGGGTCACTCAGCAGTACCAGGCGGCGGTCACGGTTGAGTTTGTCCGGCGTTTCGTTCAGCGCCTGCTCAACGTGGCGGTCACGGGCAATCTCCAGCACCAGACTCTTACGGTGACGAGCCGTTGCCATCGCGGTGCTCAGGGCGTTAAACGACGGATTAAACACCGCGTGCATAAAGCCATCCTCCAGCGTACGGCTGCGGTTCAGCTCCAGATAGTTCTCGGTGTCCACCAGCACCTGAGGCGGGGAATACTCTTCCGGGATCAGGAACAGCTTCCAGCGCTTGGTGCGCAGGCCAAGGCTCGCCCGGCTTGAGAGCACGGACACGAACGGCGACAGGATCAGCGAGAAGACAATCGGCGCCAGCCAGAACAGGAAGCGCAGATCCAGCCAGGCCATGCCTACTGCCCAGACCAGGCCCAGCAGCAGCTGAGAACCGTGGCGCATAAAGGCTTCGCCCCACGGCGTGGAGTCATCGTCACGCTGCGGTGAGTTCCAGACCACTTCCCAGCCCAGGAACGCGCTGACCACAAACACGGTGTGGAACAGCATACGCACCGGCGCCAGCAGCACGGAGAACAGCACTTCCAGCAGCAGTGAACAGGTCACGCGCAGGAAGCCGCCGTACTCTTTAGAACCTTTGCACCAGATAAGAATGATGCTCAGGAGCTTAGGCAGGAACAGCAGAACCATGGTCGAAGCAAACAGCGCTATAGCCAGCTCTGGACGCCACTGCGGCCAGACCGGGAACAGCTGCCGCGGCTGGAGGAAGTACTGCGGCTCGGTCAGAGCGTGTACAACCTGCAGCGCGGTAGAGAGTGCCAGGAACATAAACCATAGCGGGGCGGACAGATACGACATAACGCCGGTCAGGAACACCGCACGGTGAACCGGGTGCATACCCTTCACCAGGAACAGACGGAAGTTCATCAGGTTACCCTGACACCAGCGACGGTCGCGTTTCAGCTCGTCCAGCAGGTTCGGCGGCAGTTCTTCGTATGAGCCAGGCAGATCGTAAGCAATCCACACGCCCCAGCCGGCACGACGCATCAGCGCGGCTTCTACGAAGTCGTGGGAAAGAATCGAACCGGCAAAGTTACCTTCACCCGGCAGCGGCGCCAGCGCACAGTGTTCGATGAACGGCTTCACGCGAATAATGGCATTGTGGCCCCAGTAGTGGGATTCCCCCAACTGCCAGAAGTGCAGGCCCGCGGTAAACAGCGGCCCGTAAACGCGGGTAGCAAACTGCTGGCAGCGCGCATACAGGGTGTCCATACCGGATGCTTTTGGCGAAGACTGAATAATACCGGCCTTCGGGTTCGCTTCCATCAGGCGCACGAGGTTGGTCAGGCAGTCACCGCTCATTACGGAGTCGGCGTCCAGCACCACCATGTAGCTGTACTGGTTCCCCCAGCGACGGCAGAAGTCATCGATATTGCCGCTTTTACGCTTCACGCGGCGGCGGCGGCGGCGGTAGAAGATCTGCCCCTCGCCCTGCACTTCCGCAATCAGCTCCATCCAGGCTTTTTGCTCCGCAACGCAGATATCCGGGTTGTAGCTGTCGCTCAGGATATACACATCGAAGTGCGCCTGCTGCCCGGTGGCTTTAACGGATTCCCACGTTGCCCGCAGGCCGGCAAACACGCGATCTACGTCTTCATTGCAAATCGGCATGATAAGCGCGGTGCGGTGCTCAGGGTTGATAGGCTCATCCCCCACCGTTGACGCAGAAATGCTGTATTTGTCTTTGCCCATCAGCAACTGCAGGAAACCCATCAGCGCGGTCCAGAAACCGGCAGAGACCCAGCAGAACAGCACGGCAAACAGGATCAGGATGCCGCTTTGCAGGATGTACGGCAGCAGCTGCATGAAGGAGACCCACAGATCCTGGCCCCCCATGTCCGCCGGGTTAATCAGCGCCCAGCCCTGGTACGGAAGAATCGTCTTCATGTACCAGGTCGCGACCACGGTTTGGGCCAGCGTGAGGATCAGCAGAATGTAGCGGCGAATCGTGCCGACGGTACGCCATTTCTGCTCAGAGGCCTCTTCTTCTTTAGACGCGAACTTAGACTTCGTTTCGCGGCCAAGCAGGCGATCCCAGAAACGGCCAATCGGGTTGGTACGCCACGGATCCGGGAACATAGAAGCACGCGTCGCTTTCGGCATGGCCTGAAGCTGAGTGCGCCCTTCATCATCGGTAATCAGCTGTTCGCCGCCGAGGGAACCCGGCCAGCTCGCCTCAAGGCGAGCTTTTACCGAAGCCAGAGGAGAATCATCCGCACGTTCAAAATGGTGATGCTGCGCATCAAGCGCCTCATGCACCGCCTGAAGGTCAGATGCAGGCAGACCCGCCTTCTGCTCAGCAGAAAGCGGGAGTGCTTCGATGTAATCGGGCGAGAATTCAGTAGACTTATTCATTGGCAGGCAGCTGGTAGCTCCAGGTTTCACTCAATGTCTGCTCGCCGTTGACCAGCGCAGCACGCATTTCCGTCGTCTTCTTCTCATCTTTCAGCTTCACGCGCAGCGTCAAACGCCAGCCTTTGTTGACCGGGTTATAGCGCACCTGGCTGTCAACGATTTCACCGTTGTCGCCGATGCTGGTCTGTGCGGTGACTGGCGTATCGGCTGGCAGTTTTTTCATGTCTGCCCCGGTAAAGTCCACCACAAACGCAATAGTGCCGTCCGGCTGGCGGATCAGGTTCGACTGCTTCACATCCCCGGTAGAACGACGAGTTTGCAGCACATACGCGTTATCCGGCGCATGCATTTTGTCTTCGTCGCGGCTAAAGGTGATGGTGTACTTAAAGTTCATCTCTTTGCCCGGATCCGGCAGCTGGTCCGGCGTCCAGTAGGCAACGATGTTGTCATTAGTTTCGTCGTTGGTTGGGATTTCAACCAGCTCTACGCGGCCTTTGCCCCAATCCCCTACCGGAGCAACCCACGCGCTCGGGCGCTGATCGTAACGATCGTCTAAATCTTCAAAGCGGGAGAATTGACGGCCACGCTGCAACAGACCAAAGCCAACCGGATTTTCCGTGGCGTAAGAGCTTACGGCCAGGTGTTTCGGGTTGTTCAGCGGACGCCAGATCCACTCGCCGTTACCGGCATGGATAGACAGGCCGTTAGAGTCATGCAGCTCCGGGCGGAAGTTAGTCGTTGGGGACGGCTGATTTGGCCCAAACAGGAACATACTGGTCAGTGGCGCGACGCCCAGTTTGCCCACTTTGTCACGCAGATAAACTTTGGACTGCACGTTCACCACGGTGTCGCGCCCTGGGGTGATAACAAACCGGTACGCCCCGGTCGCTCGCGGGGAATCAAGCAGTGCATACAGGGTTAACGTTTTATCCGTTGGTTTCGGACGTTCAATCCAGTATTCGCGGAAGCGCGGGAACTCTTCGCCAGACGGTAACGCGGTATCAATCGCCAGACCGCGGGCAGACAGGCCATACACCTGGCCGGCGCCAATCACGCGGAAGTAACTCGCCCCGAGCATGCTGACAATTTCGTCGTTCTTATCTTTGCTGTTGATCGGATAGAGCACTTTGAACCCGGCAAAACCGAGATCTTTTACGGTGTCTTTATCGTGCTTTACATCACCGAAGTTAAAATAGTCCGGATTGTATTTGATCTGGTGCACCGCGGTGGCGGTCACTTCGTTGATGGTTACCGGCGTGTCGAAGTACATACCCTGATGGTAGAACTCGAGCTTGAATGGGGTCTTGATGTTGTTCCAGTAAGCTTTATCGTGATTAAACTGGATCTGCTGGTAGTCCGCGTATTTCATCTCGCGGAATTGCGAAGGCAGGTTGCTTTTCGGTGCTTCGTAGCTCTTGCCCGCTAAGGTTTTCGCCTGTTTTGCGACATCATCGATAGTGAACGCCCAAACCGAGGTGGTATAAAGGGACAACATTACCGCAGCGCCAAGCCAGGACACTTTCATCATATTTGCTTTATGTTTCATATTAACCAGCACATCCCCCTTTGTGTGCTTAAATCAATCTATCCATTTTAATGGAAAGTTTTGCTTTCCGACAACCAAATCACCGCTTTGTTCAGCGTACTGGCTCAGGGTTTAAGCAAAATAAAGACAACTGCTTACGCTTTAAGAGTTCATCCTGGCGACAGGATGACATGCTTAGTGTAGGGTTGCCACGAATATGTAGACTGAACTGGACTTTTAGCCTGATGGGATAGGGTCTTAAGGATAAGACGAATAGTCTGAAAATGTCTGGAGTATTATGAGTAAAGCACCGCAACAACGTGAGTTTTTCCTGGATTCTATTCGTGCATGGTTGATGCTGTTGGGGATTCCATTCCACATCTCGCTAATCTATTCGAGCCATCACTGGCACGTCAATAGCGCGGAACCTTCCGCGAGTCTGACGCTGTTTAATGATTTTATTCACGCGTTTCGTATGCAGGTGTTCTTCGTTATTTCTGGCTACTTTTCCTACATGTTATTTCTGCGCTACCCGCTGAAACGCTGGTGGACCGTGCGCGTAGAGCGCGTCGGCATCCCAATGCTTACCGCGATACCGCTGCTGACGCTGCCCCAGTTCATGATGCTGCAATACATCAACGACAAAGCCGGCCTGTGGCATACGCTCACCGGCTATCAAAAATACAATACGCTGGTGTGGGAGCTTGTGTCTCACCTGTGGTTTTTACTGGTACTGGTGATATTAACGACCCTGGGCATGGTTTTGTTTCAAAAAATTAATAATTTTATAATTAGAAACGAACAGAATAATAATTCGCCAATCACCCTGGGAAAACTCTCACTTTTATTTCTCGGCTTCGGCATTTTATACGCCGCGATTCGCCGGACTATTTTTATTATCCACGCGCCGTTATTAAGCGACGGGCTGTTTAATTTCGTGGTGATGCAAACGCTATTCTATCTGCCGTTCTTTATGCTTGGCGCGCTGACATTCAAACGCGAGTCGCTGAAGATCCTGTTCACCACGCCTTCACGCTGGAGCCAGGTGGGCGCGGTTTTTGCGTTTGCCGCTTATTTATTAAACCAGCGCTACGGCAGCGGCGATGCATGGATGTACGAAACTGAAAGCGTGATCACCATGCTAATGGGGCTCTGGATGGTCAACGTGGTGTTTTCGCTGGGCTATAAAATGCTGAATTTTAAATCCGCGCGAGTGACCTATTTCGTTAATGCATCGCTGTTTATTTATCTGGTTCACCACCCGCTGACGCTGTTTTTCGGCGCATTTATCACGCCGCACATCACGTCCAACATCTTAGGCTTCTTTAGCGGGCTGGTCTTTGTGGTCGGCATCGCACTGCTGCTCTACGAGCTGCACCTGCGCATCCCCCTTCTTCGCTTCCTGTTTTCAGGCAAGCCAAAGGAGAAAGCGGCCACACCACAATCATTCGCTGGATAACACAGTAAAGGCCGGGTATAAACACCGGCCTTTTGGTCTCTGCGAAGGCAGAATAGCCTCCACACATTGAAAATTTATGAAAGCTGTGTGATTTATTTATGACACCCGGCTGCAATCTGCTGATAAATCTGCGTGTTCTCATCATCAAAGCAGACAAACACCGCGCGTTCCGGCAGCGGACGCTGGCCAATGTATTTGTAAACCACATCCCACGCTATCCGGGCGGCCTGAGCCTTCGGGAAGCCATACACACCGGTGCTTATCGCCGGGAAGGCAATAGAGCGATAGCCGTTAGCGGCGGCTAAATCCAGGCTATTGCGGTAGGCCAGCTCCAAAAGCTCTGCTTCGTTCTGCTCACCGCCGTGCCAGACCGGCCCCACGGCGTGAATCACCGCTTTTACCGCAAGGTTCCCGGCCTCGGTAATCACCGCGTGGCCTGGGGCGCATTCCCCCTGTAGCTGGCGTACCGCTTTACAGGCTTCCAGCAGCGCAGGTCCGGCGGCGCGATGAATCGCCCCATCCACTCCCCCACCGCCCATCAGCGAAGGGTTTGCCGCGTTGACAATCACATCGACCTCAATCTGCGTGATGTCACCCTGGACGACCTGTATGCGTTCACTCATTAACCATTCTCCAACTGTACTTTGCCGTAGTCTATTCTCGTCGGACGGGGCGCGTACATGACTATTATCGTTTCCGGACATTACAACTTTTGAAAATGTCCGGATATCAGTCACAAAAAACCCCGCCTTAACGGGGTTTCTGTTATTGGATTAGAAATCAACAGTCATAGAAAGTTTCAACGTGCGCGGATCGCTTTGCGTAATATACGAACCACTGTCGTCTACGGAAGCCCAGTATTTCTCGTTGGTGACGTTTTCCACACTGGCGCGCCAGGTCAGCGTCTGCTCGTTAACCTTCGTGCTGTAACGCAAGCCGAGATCGAGCCGTGTCCAGCCGTTGAGCTTGATGCTGTTGTCGGCGCTGGCGTATTGTGACCCGGTACGGATCAGCGTCCCCGTCGCGGTCAGGTTCTGCACCCACGGCAGATCCCACTCACCGCCCACGGACCAGGAATAACGCGGGACGCCAATCGCGTCCTTGCCGTCGTTTGTCCCACCGTTAGTCTTCACCATTTCAGGCTGAAGCCACAGGGCACTGCCCAACAGACGCACGCCGTACACTGGCTCACCGAAGACGTTCAGCTCCATGCCGCGGCTACGCTGCTCGCCATACAGGCCGTAAACATTGTTGCCGTCGATCATTCCCACCGGCTTTTTGATCTCAAACAGCGCCAGGCTACCGCCCACGCGGCCGAAGTCCATCTTCATGCCGACTTCGTTCTGCTTCGACTGCACGACACCGACCACGTTACCGGCATTGGTGGCCTTAGACGTTGCCGTAGGCCCAGGCTGTAATGCTTCGATATGGTTGGCGTAGAAAGAGACCGGCTCCCACGGTTTCACCACCAGGCCGTAAACCGGCGTAACCTTGAAAGCGTCAAAGCGCGATTTCTGGTCTTCCACACCGGTGTAGCTGTAGTTGCGAACCCGCACGTCCTGACGACGAGCGCCCACGGTCAATAACACCTTATCGTCCAGCGCGGAGAGCGTATCTGAGAGCGAGACACCGCCTGTTATAGTGCGGCTCCGCTGGGTTGGGTCGTCCATATTGCTACCGGAGGCAACGGTCGGGAAACGGCTCAGGTCAAGATAAGACGGATCGTAGATATTATTCCCGACAGCAGTTTTACTGGATGACATGGTATAGGCCGCGCGGGTTTTACGGTAAACCCCGGAATAGCCGAGGTTCACGCTGTGGCCGATAAAGCCGGTATCAAATTTCCCCCGCACGCCTCCCATGCCGGAGAAAGCGTCGGCAATGTAACGCGTAGACAGGCGAGTCTGGCTGGTGTGACCATTGTTATCAACCAACTTAGGCACGCTGTAATTGCCTCGTTCGTCGGTTTCACTGGTGCCCAGCGCGCCGTAAAGCGTCCAGTCGTTCGTCACATCATACTCGCTGTGCAGCGCGGCAAAGCGAGATCTCATATCTGAATACACCCACGGTTGCCCGTAATTTGTGCGGTTATCCGGCACGTCAGGCATCTGCGTAATCGCCCCAACCCCTACCCCAATGCGGCCATTATGTACCGTCATCTTCTGGTAGCCACCATCGAAGGAAGTTCGCAGCTTGTCGCCTTTGTAATCCAGCCCCACGCTTGCCAGCGAGGTTCGGTTCTTCTGATCGTGAACTTCACTCTCACCTTCACGGTGCAGCAGGTTAACGCGGGCGCCAAACCGATCGTCTTCCCCAAATCTGCGACCGGTGTCCAGAGAGCCCCCAACCTGCGAGCGTCCGGTGTAATCTACGCCAAGTTGGGTACGCGGCTCATTTTCTGCACGCTTGGGCTCAATATTAATGGCCCCACCCACGCCAGAACCGCCCGGAGGAACACCATTCAGGAAAGCCGTTGAGCCTTTAATCACCTCAACGCGCTCCGCAATAGCCGTGCTGGTTATCTGACGCGGCAATACGCCATACAGGCCGCCGTAAGAGATGTCATCCCCATCCAGCAGGAAACCGCGCACGCGGTAAGATTCGCCGAAGTTACCGTAGCTGCGCACGGGCTGAATGGTCGCGTCATTGCGGATAATGTCACTAATGGTATTGGCTTGCTTATCCTCGATCATTTTTGAGGTATAGCCGATGATGTTGAACGGCACATGGCGTGCATCCTGCTCACCGAGCATGCCCAGACGGCCGCCATTGGCCACCTGCCCGTCCAGGTAAGCAGGCACCAGATCGTTACCGCCCGCCCGGAATTGATTATCCGGAGAGCCCGTTACGGTCATGGTTTCTTCTTTGGCTAAAGTTTTTTGCTGAGGATTTTGCTGTGGCGCGGCGACGGCGGGCATACAGGCAGCAGCGATCAACGCGGCGATCAGGCGCGGTTTAAACCCTACCTGATGAGAAGGTTGGTGAGGCATTTAAATTCCCTGGTAAAATAAAAACAATTAATAAGAACGATTATGATTTTGATCGTGATTATCGTTTCGGAATCAAAAATTGCAAGAAAAATGCCCTGCGAGCACTCGCCTGCCGGGATTCGAGTTATATCGATGGATGAAAATTCGAACGCGGAACGCCCAAAACTGATTTTGAACGTCCCGGTTTATGCACTGTATTACGCTTTGCGTAACAACCAGATAAAGTACGGCGCACCGCAGAGCGTGGCCAGCAATCCAGCCGGGATCTGGAACGGGAAGATAAGGCTTCGGCCCAGCCAGTCGGCCAACAGCATCAGTCCGGCCCCAATGGCTATTGCCACAGCGAGCTGAGGCATTGCGCGGCGAAAGCCGAGCATTCTCGCCATGTGGGGTGCCATCAGTCCGACAAAACTCAGCGGCCCCACGCAGAGCGTTGCCGCGGCGACAAGTCCGGCAGCCAGCACCAGAATACTAATGCGCGATCGGCTCAGGGCAACCCCCAGCGCCTGAGCCGCCTCTCCGCCCAGCGGCAGTATTGTGAGCCAGCGACGTACCAAGGGCGTAAGCCCTATCAATGCCAGCGCCATGCCCCCACTCACCAGCGCTTGCTGCCCGGTCACTTTCCAGGTGGAGCCTGACAGCCACGTCAACACTGACCCACTGCGCGGATCGCCGCTTGCCAGATACAGCGTGAGCAGCGTGGCAAAGACGGTACTCAGCGCCACACCGGTCAGTAAAAGCCTTCCAGGAGCGAGCCCGGTACGGGCTAAAACGAGCATTGCCAGGAGCGTGAGCGCCGCGCCGGCAAACCCTGCCGGTAGCTGCCACGCGCTGACGTCGCCGGGCACGAGAAAGATCAGTAGCACTATGGCGCAGGCCGCGCCGGAACTCACGCCCAATACCTCGGGGCTTGCCATCGGATTGCCGGTCATTTTTTGCACCAGCGTACCGGCCGCCGCCAGCATGGCGCCCGCAGCAAGCGCCGACAGCACTCTCGGCCAGCGCCACTGCCACATTTCCTGTATGCCGATAAACCAGCCTCCGCTTTCCCGCCCAACGCCCAGCGCCAATAAGGCCACCAGCGCCAGGACAGCAGTAATCAGCCACGCCGTGCCGGGAGAAAGCCGGCGTTCCGCAACCGCGCTGACATCAGCGGAAGCAGCCAGACGCTGATGGCGCAGGCGGGGCAATAACCACAGCATTAACGGGGCACCCACCAGCGCCGTCACGGCCCCGGTCGGCAACTCTTGCCAAAAACTGCCAATCCAAATAACCAGCTGATCGCTTAGCAGCAGGAGCAGCGCCCCCGTCACCATCGAAGCCAGGAGCTTAGGCAACAGGCGTCTGACGCCAAACATCCCGGCCAGTACCGGGGCAAACAGGCCAATAAACCCAATAACACCCACCACGCTGACCAGCATCGAACTCAGCAGCAGCGCCAAAAAAAGCCCGCCCACGCGCACCAGAGCCAGCTTCATCCCCAGCCCCCGCAAGACCGTGTCATCCAGGGCCAGCATGCCCAGCGGGCGAATCATTAATACGATGAGTACCAGTACGGCCAATAACCTCGGCCAAAGAAAATCCACGCCGGCCCAGTCATACTGGTTCAGCATCCCGCTGCTCCAGATAAACAGGTTCTGCAGGCGTTCATGATTGAACAGCACGAGGAAGCTTTTCACTGCCCCGCAGTACAATCCCAGCACAAGCCCGGCAAGAATTAGCGTGACCGGCGACATACGCTTGCCCCAGGCTGCGCCTAGCACAATGCTGCCGACGGCCATTGCGCCAGCCAGCGCCGCAAGCTGTTTACCGGTTTCCCCTGCCCCCGCCAGGAACAGCGTGGCGAGGGTCAGTCCCAGCTGTGCCCCAGCCGCAACCCCGAGGGTTGCCGGTTCGGCCAGAGGATTACGCAGGATATGCTGAAACAGACAACCGGCCAGCGCCAGCCCGGCTCCGGTAAGCAGCGCAAGCATGGTCCGCGGCAGCAGACTGTAGTGAAAAAGCATCTGCGAAACATCGGTGACCTGAGGCAGGGTTATCGCTTTCCACCAGAGATCGGCGGGCAGCATTTGCTGGAAGTTGTAGCCGGTCAAAAACAGCGTGAAGGCGCAGAGTAAAAGAAGGATCAGGCGCACAGTGCCTCCGGCAAAAGTTGGCAGAAACGCAGCGCCGAAAAACTGCCGCCGTAAAACCATACCGCGGGCAGCAGGTGTAGCTGGCCATTGCGCACGAAGGGCATAACCCGCCATAACGCAGATTTTGCCACCGTTTTGACCGGATCATCATCGCCGTGCATAAAACAAATCGCCGTAACATTTTCCAGCCTGACCAGGGTTTCAATGCCCACGATGGCGCTGCCCCAGGCATTGGTTTTCCCATCCCAGGCGTTACGCATCCCCAGCCGCTCCAGCAGGTCGTTGAACAAACTGTTGCGGCCAAAGATCATCACCCGGCGGCTATCCAGAAATGAAAACAGCACCAGCGGATTGGGATTATCCGGCAGTTTTCCGCGGGTGGCGGCAATCTGTTGGTGAAAATGGGCCAGGTGTTCGTCCGCCTGCCGCTCGCGACCTAAAAACTGCCCGAGCCTGAGGAGATCTTGTTCCAGCAGCGCCAGCGGGCGGCCAGAAGTATCATTAAAGGCGGTCGACCAGCAGGGCGCGATAGGCGCTAAGTCTGACTCGGCCGGCCCGAAGCCTTTGGAGATCAGAAAGAGAGAGGGATTGAGACGCTGCATCAGTTCGCGGTTGGGCTCGTTTCGCAGCCCGACATCAACGACGGTATCAGGCAGCTTTGGCTCCCCGACCCAGCGGTGATAATTCCGCTTGTCCGCGATGGCCATCGGCATGATCCCCAGCGCCAATAGCATTTCGACCGGGCGCCACTCCAGGGCAATAATGCGTGCTAAATCAAAGCGACTCGCTTCTGCCCAGCAGGGCAGAACTGCCGCCAAAGGCAGTAGGGTAGAAAGCGCCAGCAGGCGTCGACGGCTGAGGTACACATCCATATAAATAGCAATAGTTATCGTTCTAATTACGTTTTGCACATTATGCCGTTGCCCGGCGACAACGCAATCAAAAACTCAGCCCGCAACCAATGCCCCACCCGGCCCGTATGCTGGGACATTATTTAAAAGACGAAACGTTTGCGCTCATCCTGACTAAGCCGGCGGGGTTCAAACTGATAATGCGTGAAAGTTATCTCCGTAGAGTCATCCTCCACATCATTAAGCTCAATCCGGTCAATCGACTTCTCGCCATACAGCGTAATAGAGCGGAACAACCCACTGAGCGTTTCCGCGAAGGGAATTAACACCAGCCGCCATTTCCCCTCCCCAAGGTCGGAAAATTCGCTGATGAAATCTTTCTCAAGCGTTTTTCGGTCAATATAAAACAAGGAGCGTAACAGTTGGTTGAACTGGAACATCTGCGGGTTACTTTCAGCGGTGATCGCCTGAGGCGGCTGGTTTCCCATCACCTGGACCATGCGGTTCTCCCCCACAACCAGTCTCATCGGGAAAGGCTGACGCTGCTGCCACCACAGCCCTTTATGCTTCGTGACCACAATCCGCCCGCTGGAATGCAGGGGCTGCGTCATACCTTTTATCTGGCGTTCCTGTTCAAACTGCGCGCGCATTACCGGCACGGCGGCAAATCGCTTTTGAATATCATCCAGCGTCACCGCCCCGGCCGCCTGTGCCGCCAGCAGAAGAGAAAGGAGCAAACTTTTTTTCACAGCAGTAACCCTATACGTTCAACTCAAACCGACCCGCGCTAGTTTACTCTGCTCTGCAGCCTGAAACCAAAAATACACGGCCCGTTTTGTACGGGCCGTGTAATTACTGGTAAGTCACGTACAGCACGGCTGTTTTGCGCTGTGGGTCGAGGTATTGCACTCGGGTTTGCATCGTACTGTCATTATGAAGGGTTATGCCATCAAGGGAACTGAGGGCAACGGTCTGAGTGACGGGTTTGCCTTTTTCGGTACAGGTCATGGCAACACTGGAATTGGCAGGAGCCCACTGGCAGCCGCCTTCTACGATTTCACCTCGAAAATGGATAATGCCAGAGGATGCGGCCTGCGAAAGCGGTGAAACCGCAATGCCCAGTGCCAGGCAAAGCAAATACTGCTTATAACTTGCTTTCACGTTCATTACTCCTCGATTGCTGTCGTCCCTGAAGGTTATCGGCAGAAAATCAAAGATAATTAAACAGTGATCCATGTTTTTTGTTCTTGCAATACCTCCGTCACAGATATTTGCTCGCCGTCAATACTTCCCCGTCTCTCGCCACTGTTGCTCAAGGTGAAAGGCTTTTCCGTCGCTCAATGTCACGGTGACCGTAACGCTGTCGCCGGGATCAATATTCAGGCTTAACTGCGACAGATCAACTGCCTCATGCGCTTTTATAAATAGTTCACTGCTTTGGTGACTGGAACTTTGCCCCGACGGGCCGCTTTTGGTTGCCACCAGCGTCATGGTGCACTGGCAATCCGCTGCAAGCGTGGCGCTGGGTGTTATCGTGTATATGTTTTCCTGCTGTCGGGTATTAAACGTCAGCTGACTTGAGAGTGCGGCAAGCAACACAAGGGTATGCATACAACCTCCAAAGAAAAACAGGGCCCGGGGCCCTGTTTGCGCGATAACCAGGCCGCTTAATACTGGGAAGCAGTGGCGTGATTGCCGTTCCCGAACTGGGTGACGGACACCAGAGAACTTGAAGCCGTCTGGTTAACCACTGCCCCGTTGTTAGTCCCGAACTGCTGAACATCAATCTGTGCGTTTTTACCGTTCCACTGGCTGAGGGTGGCATTGTTACCGTAGCCATCCTGCAGCAATTTAATATCGCTGCTGTCCGAGCCCTGGCCAACTTTTGCGCCATTAACGGTACCCAACTGTTTAATTTCGGTCTTCGAATAGAAAGCATTTGACTGCAGCGCAGTGGCATTATTCCCGTTACCTTGCTGATATATTTTCAAGGTCGAGTGCTGAGCCTGTTGCGGGTAGGTCGCCATAGCGCCTGCGGAAACAACCAATGCTGCTAATGCTGCAACTTTGAAAAGATTCATACTTAAACCCCCATCGGATTGATAGTTTCAGCCCAAATGCGTTGCTTATCGCTGAATAATGCGAATCGCCATTTGTGACTGGTTTTGCACAACAACTGCTGACTTCTGGGTACCGTATTGGGTAATGTTCGCTTTATTACCAGAACCTCGTTGAATAATCAGCGCCGCATTACCAAATGAATCCTGCTTTATGCTCGCATCGTTGGCGATGCCCTCTTGCGAGATATAAGCGAGGTTATAACTACCTGATTGTTCAATGTTTGCCCGGTTACCTGCTCCGCTTTGCGTAACCTCAGAAAATTGCTTCTGCCCTCTCTGAACCACCGCAGTATTATTATTACTACCAGACTGGCCAATAATGGCCGTTTGATTAAATTGAGGATTACTCAATTCGTTAACGGCAAAATTATACTCAGCGGTTGCGAGATCGTTACTCGCTGCAAGGCAATGACCTGCAAGGCCGACAAACATTGTTAAAACAAAATATTTTTTCATTCTGTCACCCTGCACCAGTTAATTCCGGAACAATATGACGATTAACAAAATGGTAATTTATAACGAACTGACAACGACGTGTTATCGAACCGTTACGCAAATGAGTATGTTACGACAGCCATTAAAAATATCTCATGCCTGGGTGGTATTTTGCATAATAAAATTCACACCAAAGTATTAATACAAAATAAATTTAATAATTACCTCTATTACAACTACCTGATCCAGGGATCGGATAATCATTAGCACACTTATTTAAAGTCACCTTTACTCTCACTGACTTAGCACAACTTAAGCGATGCTTAGTCGGTTTATGAAAAAACCTCGTCACCATGACCAGATTTCTTAAGCGAAGCGGGTAAAAGCTGGAAACACTGTTTTTAAAATTATGAACAGAGTAAGTAAAACAGAAAAAACGAAAATAAAAAACAAAAAATACAACAATTTAAAAGAAAAAAACAAAATAAACTCGTTATACAAAAAGGAAAAACAGTACAACTTTACTATTAATTTTAAATAGCAAAAAACTTTAACTGAAACATTTTAATATCCATAGAAACATTTAGTTACATAGTTAACACTTGCTTTAAAATATCCAATCGCTAAATTAAAAACAGTTACCACTTCTTCAGTTAATTTTCTTTTGCTGACTGAAACAGAATCATTTCGGCGATTAAAACTATTTAACATACAGCACAGTCGCGGCATTCATCACATTATAGAGAATTAATTCTTATTAATTCAAAAGGTAGCGACATAAACCAGGTGGAGTTTCATCATGTATAATGAAGTCCATGCCCTACAGGGCCCTACGTTATTGTTAATGACAAAACCCTCTCTTCAGGCTTCAGCATTATTACAGCACCTGCGTGCCTCTTTAGAATTAAACGGCCGCATTCATAATATTCAACGCCCACTGGATGACGTCCCCGGTAATGTTCTGATTTTGTTTGATATGGCGGAAACCGATAAAAAGACCATCCTGTTCTGGCAGGATAAATTAAGCCGTAAAAACAGTCAGATAAAATTGTTATTGCTTAACACACCGGAGGAATACCCCTTCCGGGAAATTGAAAACTGGCCGCATATCAATGGCGTTTTTTATCTTGCCGCAGAAGAACACAAGGTTATCGAGGGGCTGCGTGGGGTACTGGAAGGTGAATGCTACTTCTCGCAGAAGCTTGCCAGTTATCTGATAAGCCATTCCGGAAATTATCGCTTTAACAGCTCAGAGTCCTCCCGCCTGACGCAGCGCGAAAAGGAAATACTGAACAAGCTGCGCGTTGGCTCTTAGAACGTTGAAATCGCACGTTCGTTGTTTATCAGCGAGAACACGGTGAAAACGCATCTGTACAACTTGTTCAGAAAGATAGCCGTCAAGAATCGCACTCAGGCCGTTTCCTGGGCCAACGATAACCTCCGGCGATAGCCCCATGAAACGTTCAGCCGTATTTATGCTGGCGGCCTGCTGCTGCCTGATGAGCAACGCCCTGGCCGAAGAGGTCGAGATCCCTGGGCTGCTAACAGACCATACCGTCACGTCCGTTGGACACAGCTTTTATCGCGCCTTTAGCGACAAATGGGAAAGCAACTATACCGGCAATTTAACGATCAATGAACGCCCCAGCGCCCGCTGGGGAAGCTGGATAACGATTACCGCGGGCCAGGACGTTGTTTATCAGGCTTTTCTTTTTCCGACAAAACGCGACTTCGACAAAAACGTTGACGTTGCACTGGTCCATACCGATGAGGCGCTTAAACGCAGGCTGATCGATAAGCAACTATTGAGCACCAGCGATTTAACCCACGACGAATTCTAGGAGACAATGATGCGTATTTATCATGCCGTACTGCCCGTGCTGCTATTTACGCCGCTTGCCTGGGGCGGGAATATGGTTTTCCAGTTTGTTAACCCCAATTTTGGCGGCAACCCCAATAACGGCTCCTATTTGTTAAATTCGGCCCAGGCGCAAAACTCTTATAAAGATCCGAGCTACAGCAGCGATCTTGGGATTCAGATGCCCAGCGCGCTGGATAACTTTACCCAGGCACTGCAGTCGCAGGTGCTGGGTGGCCTGCTGACCAATATTAATACCGGCAAACCAGGGCGCATGGTCACCAATGATTTTATCGTCGACATTGCCAATACCGACGGCCAGCTTCAGCTCAACGTCACCGACCGAAAAACTGGCAAAACTTCAACAATTCAGGTGTCCGGCCTGCAGGCGAACTCCACGAATTTTTAGTGGCTTAAAATCATAAATACCTCTTAAAGGATCACGATCATGCAGCGCATACTTCTGATTATGGTGGTGTTTTTATTGAGTGGCTGTTTAACGGCGCCGCCGAAAGAAGCGGCCAAGCCAACGTTATTACCGCGCGCGCAAAGCTACCTCGACCTGACGCATTTGCCGGAAGCAAAAGGCAAGCTCTATGTTTCGGTGTATAACATTCAGGACGAAACGGGCCAGTTCAAGCCCTATCCTGCCAGCAACTTTTCTACCGCCGTACCGCAGAGCGCGACGTCTATGCTGGTCACGGCATTGAAGGATTCTCGCTGGTTTATCCCCCTTGAACGCCAGGGGCTGCAAAACCTGCTGAACGAACGCAAAATTATTCGTGCTGCGCAGGAAAACGGGACCGTCGCCGATAACAACCGCGCTCCGCTGCACTCTCTGATGGCAGCCAATGTGATGATCGAAGGCTCGATCATTGGCTACGAGAGTAACGTGAAGTCGGGTGGCGCTGGCGCCCGCTACTTTGGCATTGGGGCAGACACGCAGTATCAGCTTGATCAGATTGCCGTCAACCTGCGGGTGGTGGACGTCAGCACCGGCGAAGTCATGTCGTCCGTCAATACCAGCAAAACAATCCTGTCATACGAGGTACAGGCCGGCGTCTTCCGGTTCATTGATTATCAGCGCCTGCTGGAGGGGGAAGTGGGTTATACCAGCAACGAGCCGGTGATGTTATGCCTGATGTCCGCCATTGAAACGGGGGTCATCTATCTGGTGAACGACGGTATCGACAGAGGCCTCTGGGATCTGCAGAACCCAGCCGATATTAACAATCCGGTGCTGGTGAAGTACAAGGAACTTTCAACGCCTCCCGCCTCCTGACACTGTCTGCACGAATAAAAAAACCAGCTTCCGCTGGTTTTTTTATTCGCTTAACAATGAACTGGCTTTAGGTTTCGGCTTTTCTCGCCGGGCCGCGAGCCACAGTCCACTGCTTTTCATGGCAAAGCCAAACACCAGGCCTAAAAGCAGCGAAGGCACAACGTTATGCCACTCGCCCTGATTGGCAAAGGTTGCACAGGCGCCGATAAACGTTCCGGGGACAAACGACAGCAGCACATGGCGAGCCTGAATACACATCAGGAAGGCGACAACGCCGGTCATGATATAGCCCAGGATTTCAGCCTGAGGCGCCAGCGCGCTACCGTGAATAATCACCAGCGCCCACAGCACACCGCTGCACAGGGTACACAGTGAAATAAAAAACCCCTTCAGTCCGCCCTGCGGACAGGCAAACCAGGCGGTACAGCCGAGGAAACCGGCCCAGCTCAAAAGGCCGAGACTCACCGCCACCCAGCCCCAAAGGCCTGAGAGAATACCGGTGGTAATTGCTAATGGAATAAGTGTCTTCATGGCGCCGTATCATAGCAGAGGCTTCTCCGCTCACTACGATCTGGCGCACATTTTTTGTAAATCAAAAATCAGCGTTGCATTTTAATTGTGATAAATATCACAATTATTCTTCTTCTGACTCCTGCAGCTCATCGCGCATGGCCTGCAGTGCCTCACGGCTGATCGCCGCCAGGGTGCGGTAGAATGGCGTTGTGGCATGGGCTTCCACTTTGCCAAGGAAAGTCCCACACCACGGCATCAGGTAGTCATCAAACAGCGTCACCTGCGCTTCAAACTCATCTTCCTGAGACTGGTCTTCCAGCCACGAGGCCGCCAGCAATAGCGTTCCGAAATGATCGGCCGGCGACTCGCCCAGCGGCATGCCACGCTGCTTCAGGAACTGGCGTACTTCACCTTCATCACTCCCCGCTTCCCAGGCGGAACGGAATGGCGGCACGCTGCATTTTTCCCCGACAAACAGTGCGTTAAAGTCGGCCGCCAGTAGCTGCGGATCGCAGCTGTTTTGCAGCCGGCCCAACAGTTCATCCTGCTCCAGTGGCCAGCTTGCCGCCAGCTTCCCTTCACGGATCAGCGTAAAAAGAGGTACCAGCAGAGGATCCTGCGGCTGGCGATAAAAAAGCGATCCGAGTACGCGGCAAATAATTGAAAATTCATTCATGACTGGCTCTATCCATTACGGGTGTTAATTACAGTGTGGCAAATTCAGCAATTGGCGCCATCCCACGAGCTTCAAGGAAGCCCAGCAGGCGCCGTGGAGAGACGTTCAGGATCCGCTCTTCCGGGAAATTAATTTCATCGAGGATTTTACGGCATTCGGTGAAGTCGCCCAGCGTAAAGGCTGTGTGGGAGTCAGACCCTAAGGCCAGCCAGCCCCCAGCATCACGCACCGCTTCAGCAATAGCGCGGCAGTTTGGGCCACTGCCAATGCGCGAATGGGTAAATGAGGAGTTATTCAGCTCAAGCGCTACGTTGTACTTTGCCGCCGCCGCCGCAACCGCCGGGATATCAATTTCAAACTTAGGATTACCCGGATGGCTGATGATGTGCACGTCGCCGTTTGCCATCGTCGCGATCATCGCCTCGGTGTGTGTCGCTTTATCTTTCGGCGGGAAAACCGGCTCATGGAAGCCCGCGATAATTAAATCCAGCGCATCCAGCATCGGGCCCGTGCAGTCAATTTCACCGGCGGTGTTTTTAATGTTCGACTCAATACCGCGCAAAATGCCAACGCCGTCTACCAGACGCGGCCAGATACGCATATTCACAAAGTGCCAGTAATGTGGCGCATCCGCCATATCCGGGCCGTGGTCGGTAATGGCGAACAGCTTGATGCCTTTGGCTTTCGCAACGGCAATGTAATCGTGGAGGGTACTGTAGGCGTGGGTGCTGGCAACGGTATGCATATGCAGGTCAACGGGATACATGGCTTTCTCCTTTTCTATTTTGGCTTAAGGATACCAGCAATCCATGACAATTTTTAGCCTGCTTCTGGAACGTTATCAGCCCGGCCAAAGCCGGGCGTCATGGTTAATAGCCGTGCTGAAGCGACACTTCGCCGGAGACCGCTTCCCCGTTTTCCAGTTGAGTAATCGTTTTTGCGATATAGGCAATCGCCTCATCAGGGCGAGTTACCGCCGCAACATGTGGGGTGATAGCCACGCGAGGATGCGCCCATAGCGGGTTGTTCTCCGGCAGCGGCTCTTTAGAGAAGACATCCAGCATCGCGCCCTTGAGCTGTCCGGCATCCAGAGCCGCAAGCAAATCGGCCTCGACCAGATGAACGCCGCGCGCGAGATTTATCACGTAAGCATCTTTAGCCAGTTGGCTCAGTAGTTCACGGTTGATGATGCCGACGGTCTGCGGCGTATTCGGCAGCAGGTTGATCAGCACGCGAGTCCCCTTTAAGAAGGCAGGCAGCCCTTCGCCACCGGCAAAACTCTCTACGCCAGGGAGATCTTTTTTACTGCGGCTCCAGCAGCGAACCGGGAAGCCCCAGGCCACAAGGCTTTCCGCCACTTTCCCGCCCAGCACGCCCGCGCCGAGAATACCGATGGTGAAGTCTTCACGGCGATAATCGTCCAGCGGCCGCCATTCCCCCTGCTGTTTTTGTCTCTGGTAGTCGTCAAAACGACGGAACCAGTGCAGCACCTGGCTGACCGCGTACTCCTGCATCTGCAGACCCATGCCTGTGTCTTCAAGACGGAACAGCGGCACGCCGTCGGGCAACATGTCAGGATGAGCCTGAAGTTTGCTGAGAATAGCGTCAACGCCCGCCCCCAGCGCAAATACACCTTTAAGCCCTTTGCGGCCGCTAAGCATTTCCACCGGAGGATGCCAGACAAGGGCATAATCGGCGGGTTGCTGGTCCCCCTGCTTCCACTGGCGAACGCGCGCGCCGGGCAAGGCCTGCTGAAGGTGATTTAGCCAATACTCGGTGTCAAAAGTGGGGTGATGAAAAATAATGTCCATACTGCCTCCTTTTTTTTCTTAGGCTTACCCGAATCGAAGAGCCATGCAAGTCCCAAAGCAATAAAAAGCAGCATCTTGTGATGGTTTAAGAATCAAGTTGGATGAAGTTTGGCTAAACGCACCAAAAACATGAAATTAGCATTGACGGCGAAGCCCATTTTCCCTAAATTAGCGCCCGTTCCAGCAGCGCTGGAGCGACAATATGGTGAGGTGTCCGAGTGGCTGAAGGAGCACGCCTGGAAAGTGTGTATACGGCAACGTATCGAGGGTTCGAATCCCTCCCTCACCGCCATATTTAAAGAAGAGCTCGCATGCAAATGCGGGTTTTTTTTCGCATGTTGCACCGCGAGGGACGGATGAGAACCCTCGACCAGGGTTCGACAACCTGCTTTAGCAGGTTGGACAGCGGTATCACTTGTGATAACGCTGCCCCGAAGGGGTGAGCTTGCGAATCCATCCCTCCCTCACCGCCATATTTAAAGAAGAGCTCGCATGCAAATGCGGGCTTTTTTTTCGCATGTTGCACCGCGAGGGAGCGGATGAGAACCCTCGACCAGGGTTCAACAAAACGGCAGGACAGCCGTTTTGCATTGCCTCCGGCAACCCGCAGGGCGAGCGCCACGGACGGCGCGAGTGATATCCCTCCCTCACCGCCATATTGACCTTCGCAATCCCCATAATATTTATAAGTCTACTTACATTTACCCCGACCAATAAACCTTATTAAGATAAAGGCTAACAACCGTTAATCACGCCCTACTCACCGGCCCACAAAAATTACCTCAATTAAAAACAGTCAGTTATAAACAAACTAAAAAAAATCTTTCCAACACCTCATTGCGACGTATAATTAACACAAATGAGAACGATCATTCTCATAAATTAAAATACGGAGCCAGCAATGAGTAGCAAGCTAGAAGCCCGGCACAAAGCCCGGCAAAACGACATTATTGCCGCCGCCAGACGCTGCTTTACCAGCAGCGGTTTTCACGCGGCCAGTATGTCGCAAATTGCCACAGAGGCGCAGCTAAGCGTCGGGCAAATTTATCGCTACTTCAGCAATAAAGACGCCATTATTGAAGCCATTATTCACCGTATTATCGATAAGCGTATTGCCGACATGTCGGATAAAAGCCCGACGGATATTATCCCCAACCTGCTTGCCAGCCGAATTAGCCTCAACGAAGAAGATGACACTTTAATGCTGGAAATCTCGGCCGAAGCCACGCGTAACCCACAGGTGGCCGCCTGGCTTGCCGAGGCCGATGAACGTATTTTCAAAACCGCATGTTTACACCTTAAAAAAGACCACCCTCATTTAACCGAAGAGCGTGTGCGCTGCAGCGTTGAAGTCACGGCTGTGATGATGGAGGGTACGATTTATCGCCGCCTGACATCGCAGAAAGTTGAACCCCAGGCCATGGAAAAAGTGTATCGCGAAATCATTAATATGCTGATTGGCATTAACTAGTTTTATTTAAACCAACACCAGGGGAATAACACCTCCCCTACTTTTATTATTTCCGAATATTCGGAGAGAGACGAGTGCCTGAAACTTTATTCCTTGCGCAATAGCGAGGCGGACATCCTTCACCCTGAGAAAAGAGATGAAATATATTCAAACATCTGTAGTCACATTATTTCTCCTGAGCGGATGTAATAATGAAGATATATCGGCACCGACACTTCCCTTCCCGGAAGTGGGGATTACTACATTAGCCAGCCAGCCTGTATCCGTTATTAGCGAGCTTACCGGGAGAACCGCGGCCGCAATGAGCGCAGAAGTTCGCCCTCAGGTCACAGGTATTATCCAGAAGCGGCTGTTTAATGAAGGAGATAACGTTAAAGCCGGCCAGCCGCTTTACCAGATTAATCCAGCCAGCTTCCAGGCCGCTTACAACGAAGCCGCTGCGTCACTAAAACAGGCGCAGGCACTGGTCGTTGCCGATTGCCAGAAAGCCCGGCGCTATGGGCAATTAGTGAAAGAAAACGGTGTCTCCCGGCAGGATGCCGACGATGCGCAATCCGCCTGTCATCAGGACCAGGCCAGCGTGGAATCAAAAAAAGCCGCGCTGGAAAGTGCGCGAATCAACCTCAACTGGACAACCGTCACTTCGCCAATCGCCGGGCGAATCGGGATATCTTCCGTTACTCCTGGGGCACTGGTCTCGGCTGAGCAAGAGAGTGCCCTGGCCACCGTTCGCGGGCTAAACACGATTTATGTGGATCTCACCCGCTCCAGCGTGGATTTGTTACGCCTGCGCAAGCAAACGCTGACCACAAACGACGACACGCTCAGCGTCTCTTTGCTGCTGGAAGATGGCAGCACTTACGCGCAAAAAGGCCGCCTCGCGCTGACGGAGGTTGCCGTGGACGAATCAACCGGGTCCGTCACCCTGCGGGCCGTTTTTGCCAACCCCCAGCAGCAGCTTTTGCCCGGCATGTTTGTCCGCGCCCGGGTTGATGAAGGCATTATGAATAACGCAATTCTTGCCCCGCAGCAGGGCATTACCCGCGATGCCAAGGGCAATGCCACCGCACTGGTGGTCGATGATGAAAATAAAGTCGAGCAGCGGACGTTGGAAACCGGCGCCACCTATGGCGATAAATGGCTGGTACTGAGTGGCCTGAACGCCGGCGACAGGCTGATCGTTGAAGGTACAGGGAAAGTAAGCGTCGGGCAGCAGGTTACCCCCGTGGAAATAACCAAAGACGGAGGTAAAGCCTGATGTTCTCCACCTTCTTCGTTCGACGGCCGGTTTTTGCCTGGGTCATAGCGATTCTTATTATGCTGGCCGGGGTACTGGCGATTCGCACCCTACCGGTCGCCCAGTATCCCGATGTGGCGCCTCCCGCCATTAAAATTTCGGCCACCTACACCGGGGCTTCGGCTGAAACGCTGGAAAACAGCGTGACTCAGGTTATTGAGCAGCAGTTGACCGGACTGGATAACCTGCTCTATTTCAGCTCTACCAGCAGCTCAGACGGTTCCGTCAGCATTACCGTGACCTTTGAGCAGGGCACCGATCCCGATACTGCGCAGGTTCAGGTACAAAACAAAGTTCAGCAGGCAGAGTCCCGTCTGCCGAGTGAGGTGCAGCAGTCCGGCGTGACGGTGGTCAAGTCCCAGAGCAGCTTCCTGATGATAATGGGCGTTTACGACCAGCAGGATAAAGCCAACAGTTCCGATATCGCCGACTGGCTGGTCAGCAACGTTCAGGACCCGATGGCCCGACTTACCGGCGTCGGCAGCTTGCAGGTGTTCGGCGCTGAATATGCGATGCGGATCTGGATGGATCCAGCCAGGCTGGCTTCTTATGCGCTGATGCCTTCCGATATTCAAACGGCGATTGAAGCGCAAAACATCCAGGTTTCTGCCGGTAAAATTGGCGCCCTGCCGGCCTCTGATGCCCAGCAACTCACCGCGACGGTTCGCGCACAGTCCCGGCTACAAACCGTGGAGCAGTTCAAAAATATCATCGTAAAAAGCCAGGCTAACGGGGCAACTATTCGCCTTGCCGACGTTGCCCGGGTGGAAATGGGCAGCGAGGATTACACCTCTATAGCCAAACTGAACGGCCACCCGGCAGCGGGAATTGCCGTGATGCTTGCGCCCGGGGCAAACGCGCTGGACACCACCACGCGAGTGAAAGAGAAAATTGCCGAGTTTGAGCGCACCATGCCGGAAGGCTACAAAATTGCCTTCCCCAAAGACAGCACCGAGTTCATCAAAATTTCCATTGAGGATGTGATTCAAACGCTGTTTGAAGCCATTCTGCTGGTGGTCTTCGTAATGTATCTCTTTTTGCAGAACGTTCGCGCCACGCTGATTCCTGCGCTGGCGGTGCCGGTCGTGCTGCTGGGAACCTTTGGCGTGCTGGCCCTCTTTGGCTATTCCATTAACACGCTGACGCTGTTTGCCATGGTTCTGGCCATCGGCCTGCTGGTAGACGACGCCATTGTGGTGGTGGAAAACGTGGAACGAATCATGCGCGATGAAGGGCTCCCGGCGCGCGAGGCCACTGAAAAATCCATGGGTGAAATATCCGGCGCCCTGATAGCCATCGCCTTAGTACTCTCCGCCGTCTTTCTGCCGATGGCGTTTTTTGGCGGCTCGACGGGGGTCATTTACCGCCAGTTCTCAGTCACCATTATCTCCGCCATGATCCTGTCGGTGATAGTCGCCCTGACGCTGACGCCGGCGCTTTGTGGCAGCGTCCTGAGGCATACCACGTCGCATAAACTTGGCTTTTTCGCCGGCTTTAACCGTCTTTACCGTACCACCGAGCGCAGCTATAAACGCCGCGTAATAGATACGCTTCGTCATTATGCCACCGTCATGCTGGCTTACGTTGCCATCTGCGGCGCGATGGGGCTGGTCATGTGGAAGCTACCGGGTAGCTTCCTGCCCGTAGAGGATCAGGGGCAGATCATGGTGCAGTGGACTTTACCCCCAGGGGCAACCGCCGGGCGCACGGCAGAAATCAACCGCGCCGTCACCGACTGGTTCCTGACCAAAGAAAAAGCCAACACCAACGTCATTTTTACCGTCGACGGCTTTAGCTTCAGCGGCAACGGGCAAAACACCGGCATGGCTTTCGTGTCGCTAAAAAACTGGTCAGAACGTGAAGGTGAAGAGAATACGGCCCAGGCTATCGCCCTGCGGGCGACGAGAGAGCTCAATACGCTACGGGATGCGTCGCTGTTTGCCATGATCCCCCCTTCCGTTGACGGGCTGGGCAGAAGCAACGGGTTTACCTTTGAGCTGCTTGCCAATGGCGGAACTGACCGCGATGCGTTGTTTATCCTGCGCAACCAGCTTATTGCCAAAGCGAATCAGGACCCAGGCCTGCAGGCCGTTCGCGCCAACGATCTGCCGCAAATGCCACAACTTCAGGTGGATATCGACAGCAATAAAGCCGTTTCGTTAGGACTTTCGCTGAGCGAGGTTTCCTCCACGCTTTCCAGCGCCTGGGGCGGGACTTATGTGAATGATTTTATCGATCGTGGTCGCGTGAAAAAGGTCTATATCCAGGGAGAAAGTGATACCCGGGCGGCACCATCCGATCTCGGAAAATGGTTTGTACGCAGCGAAAATCAAAGCATGACTCCGTTCTCCGCATTCGCCACCACTCGCTGGCAATACGGCCCGGAAAACCTGGTGCGCTACAACGGCTCGGTGGCCTTCGAAATTCAGGGAGAAAACGCCGCCGGGTACAGCTCCGGTGCGGCAATGGAAAAAATGGAGGTGCTGGCAAATAGCCTACCAACAGGTACAAACTGGGCATGGAGTGGGCTCTCCCTGCAGGAGAAGCTGGCCAGCGGCCAGGCGCTCAGCCTGTATGCGGTCTCCATTCTCGTCGTGTTCTTGTGCCTGGCCGCTCTCTATGAAAGCTGGTCCGTGCCGCTGTCGGTGATTCTGGTCATTCCTTTGGGGCTGCTGGGCGCCGCGCTTGCCGCGTGGATGCGTGACTTAAGTAACGACATTTATTTCCAGGTAGCACTGCTTACCACGATTGGCTTATCGTCTAAAAACGCCATTCTGATTGTTGAATATGCCGAAGCTGCCGTAAATAAAGGCTATTCGCTTAGCCATGCCGCCCTGCATGCGGCGCAAACGCGCCTGCGCCCCATTATCATGACGTCTCTGGCATTTGTCGCCGGGGTCACGCCGCTGGCCGTCGCCACCGGGGCGGGGGCGAACAGTCGTATCGCCATCGGGACAGGCATTGTGGGCGGCACGCTGACCGCGACCCTGCTCGCGATTTTCTTTGTTCCTCTTTTCTTTGTCCTGGTGAAACGCCTGTTCGCCGGTCAACGTCGTACGAAGGGGTAAACCATGATTCGTCTCTCCGTTATCCTGCTGGCGCTGCTCAGCGCCGGCTGCGTTTCTCTGGATCCTGATTATGAGCGCCCCGCCGCCCCCATCCCGGCCACTCTGCCGGGCACAAATGGCGAATCCCGCGCGGTGGTGGGCCGCTGGCAACAGGTGGTGAACGATACCCGCCTGCAGCAAGTGGTGGGCATGGGGCTGAACAGCAATCGCGATGTGCAAAAAGCGATTGCCGATATTGAAGCCGCCAGAGCCCAGTATGGTATTCAACGTGCTTCGCTGTTTCCCTCACTCAACGCGGAGTTAAGCTCCACGCGCAGCCGCACCACAGAAAGCGGGCTGACATCCAGCGCCCAGGCCGACGGCGCGGTGACCAGCTTTGAGCTTGATTTGTTTGGCCGCAATCAAAGTCTTTCCCGGGCAGCCAGAGAAACCTGGCTTGCCAGCGAATTCACCGCACAAAATACTCGTCTGACGCTGGTGGCCGAGCTAACGACAGCGTGGCTCACGTTAGCGGCCGATAACAGCAATCTTGAGCTGGCGCAGCAAACGATGTCCAGCGCGGAAGCCTCGCTGCAGATAGTGCAAAAACAGCAGCAGATTGGCACCGCGGCCGCAACGGATGTTTCCTCGGCCTTCAGCGTTTACCAGCAGGCGCGAGCCAGCGTGGCCAATTACCAAACGCTGGTTATCCAGGACAAGAACGCCATCAATCTGCTGGCGGGCAGCAGCGTGCCGCCATCATTACTGCCCGGCTCACTGGAAAGCCTGAACCAAAATACCATCACGCTGGTTCCTGCCGGAGTCTCTTCATCTGTGCTGCTGGCAAGGCCGGATATTCAGGAAGCCGAACATAACCTGAAAGTAGCCTATGCCAACATCGGTGCCGCCCGGGCCAGCTTCTTCCCCTCAATCTCGCTGACCGCCAGCGCGGGGGTAGGCAGCGACTCACTCTCCTCGCTGTTTAGCCATGGGATGCAGGTTTGGTCATTTTCACCGTCGATCTCGCTACCGCTGTTTGCCGGCGGCAGCAATTTATCTCAATTGCGCTATGCCGAAGCAGAGCAGAAGGGGCTGATCGCGAGCTACGAAAAAACTATCCAGAGCGCGTTTAAGGACGTGTCGGATGCTTTAGCCCGTCGCTCGACGCTAAACGAAGAGCTGGATGCCCAGCGTCAGTATGTGGCAGCCGAGCAGCAAACTTTTGATCTGGCGATAAAACGCTACCAGGCAGGCATCGGCGATTATCTGACGGCCTTAACGGCCCAGCGCACGCTATGGAGCGCACGTCAGTCGCTGATTTCACTGCAACAAACTGAACTGGAGAACCGCATTACGCTCTGGCAATCGCTGGGAGGCAACGCCAGCTAGCATAATGATTGACCCTCTCCCGCCCAAAGGGATTTGCCGGGCGGGAGCTTTTTCCGACGAATTTGCCTTAAAACCACCCTGACCGCTCACACCTTAACCGAACGCGGCATAATCCATAAATTAGGCTTGACCGAAGAGGGCTGACTCCCTATAGTAGCGCCCCGTTGCCCACCTAAGGTGTGCAGCAAAACAATATGGTGAGGTGTCCGAGTGGCTGAAGGAGCACGCCTGGAAAGTGTGTATACGGCAACGTATCGAGGGTTCGAATCCCTCCCTCACCGCCATATTTAAAGAAGAGCTCGCATGCAAATGCGGGCTTTTTTTTCGCATATTGCACCGCGAGGGACGGATGAGAACCCTCGACCAGGGTTCAACAAAACGGCAGGACAGCCGTTTTGCATTGCCTCCGGCAACCCGCAGGGCGAGCGCCAGGGACGGCGCGAGTGATATCCCTCCCTCACCGCCACATTTAAAGAAGAGCTCGCATGCAAATGCGGGCTTTTTTTTCGCATATTGCACCGCGAGGGACGGATGAGAACCCTCGACCGGGGTTCAACAAAACGGCAGGACAGCCGTTTTGCATTGCCTCCGGCAACCCGCAGGGCGAGCGCCAGGGACGGCGCGAGTGATATCCCTCCCTCACCGCCATATTCAAAGAAGAGCTCGCATGCAAATGCGGGCTTTTTTTTCGCATATTGCACCGCGAGGGACGGATGAGAACCCTCGACCAGGGTTCAACAAAACGGCAGGACAGCCGTTTTGCATTGCCTCCGGCAACCCGCAGGGCGAGCGCCAGGGACGGCGCGAGTGATATCCCTCCCTCACCGCCATATTTAAAGAAAAGCTCGCATGCAAATGCGGGCTTTTTTTTCGTATATTGCACCGCGAGGGACGGATGAAAACCCTCGACCAGGGTTCAACAAAACGGCAGGACAGCCGTTTTGCATTGCCTCCGGCAACCCGCAGGGCGAGCGCCAGGGACGGCGCGAGTGATATCCCTCCCTCACCGCCATATTTAAAGAAGAGCTCGCATGCAAATGCGGGCTTTTTTTTCGCATATTGCACCGCGAGCGACGGATGAGAACCCTCGACCGGGGAACAGACGCAAATGTAGCCCTCGGTTACTGCTTCCCGGCTCTATGCGACAGGTAGTGGTCTATATAAATCCTGTATTCATCCTTTGTCTCTGCCGGGATCTCACTTGCCGCAAAGAAGGTTAGCGCCAGGCCTTCGGCAGGATCATTACTCATGCTGCCTGACCAGCTTGTCACCTCGTACAGCGAGGTAATAACGTTAATCCTGTCTTTATTTTCAAGCGTAAACGTATAGTCCGCGCCTGAAAAAGTGCCGAGTAATGTCAGGCCGTGAACATCAAGATTCGTCTCTTCTTTCACTTCACGAATAGCGGTTTGTTCCAGACTTTCACCCGGCTCAAGCAACCCGCCAGGTAATCCCCAGCCGCCATCGCGCCTGAGCTGCAACAGAATGCGCTGCTTATCATCAGTGATGATGACATTCGCCCCGGCCAGTAACAAAAGCCGGTGGCCCACCAGCGCCCGCATGTCTTCCACATACCCCATGGTTTTCACTCCTGATACACCGCCCAGTTTTTCCAGCGTTTATTTTTATACATGCTTAAGATGAAACCAGCGTGACTCACTCCGTCACTCTTTCTTGCGCTGATATTTCTCCGGCAGTGGTGGAACCGGCCGGCGATCGTCAATCAAATGAAGCACGGTCAGAATCGGATGGTGGAACAGCATACGCGGGCCGCCCCAACGCATTACCTGCTTCATCTCTTCCCGTTTTGCGGACTGATAGCAATGAATGGGGCAATGTTTGCAGGCGGGTTTCTCTTCGCCAAACGCACAGCGCTCTAACCTTTTGGCTGCGTAATCGTAAAGCTGTTGGTAATGATTGGGTTCGGGGCTGGCAGCAGGATTTTTGCGCTCGTACAAGGCGAGCATTTTAGCGATGGTGAGCTTTTCGCGCTGGATACGTTTTCCGGACATGGCAGTACCTGTTTGACCGGTCAAGCGTCCAGCCAATGATTGTCGATAAGGTGCAACTATAATACACCTTATCGACGATGGGCTGAAATACGAACAGATAATTAGATGTCGCGGAAGGTGCCCAGCCGGTAGCCCCTTTCAGCGATAGCGTACTTCAGCGCGGCGGAAGTCAGTACTTCCAGCTCCGCAAGGCGTGGGTAGCAGTAATTGCTTTTCAACAACGTGTTATCCACAAACGACGGGTGGCACATCACTTCCAGCGAAGCTTCCTGCCGCTTAGCCGAGGCATCCACGCACTCCAGCAGCAGGTTTTCTGAAATCGCGTCGCCGTAGAACTCACTGCTAAATCCTTGCGTAGTCCGCACCCCAGCCAGTGAAATATTATCCCGGGTGGCGGCATCCCGATCGACACGCAGCGGAATACCTTTCGCTTTGGCAAATGACGCAACAACAGGGAAAATTTCCGGGATCATGTGTACATGATGGTGGCTATCAAGATGGGTTGGCTCAATACCAAAAATCTCGATAAAGCGCTGATACTGGCTTTCAAGCTCACGCTTGATCTCATCCAGGGCAAGCTGCCCCTGCTCCGCCATTTCCCAAATCCACTTACCCAGCACGCCTGTTTCGCGAGTCAGAACCGGCATGTTGGTCAACGGCTGTCCCAACGTCAGCACAAAATGCATGCCGACCCCCAGCCCCGGGTAGCGAGCGCATAGTCCGGCGGCGTGTTTAATGGCTTCAGCATTAACCATCGCGGTGGTTGACGTCACCACGCCGTGGTGAAACGCTTCGATAATGCCGTAGTTTTGCGCCTTACTCAGGCCAAAGTCATCGGCATTAATAATCAGTAAGCGATCCATAGCATCCCTCTTGAGTGGCCCTCCCCGTCCGGGGAGGGCAAGACATTAAGCCAGTTTTTCGATAGCTTTCGCAAAGTTTGGCAGATGGGCTTTATGGGCAAGCAGCATCTCTTTGGCAATGACTTCCGCATCCTTGTCCGAGTGAATAAGCGGGCTCAGGTTCAGCGCCAGCAGCACGTCGTTGAACTCACCGCTCAGCGCCGCCTGGCTTGCAGCCACTTCGAAACCTTTGATGGTATGAATCAGCCCCATCACTTTCTCGTCAAAGTGAGTCACGCGCGGGTGTGGTCTCGCGCCATCACGCCCAATGATACTGGTCGTCTCGATAGCCCAGTCAGCCGGAATGTTGTCCACGTGACCGTGGTGAGGAATGTTCACGTAGTGTTCAGTCTGCTTATCGTTGTAGATAGCGCTGATCACTTCGCACGCGGCGTCAGAGTAGTAAGCCCCGCCGCGCAGTTCCAGCTCTTTCGGTTTCACATCCAGGTTAGGGTCTTTATAAAGTTCGAACAGCTGTTTTTCGACTTTCTGTACCACGGAAGCGCGCGCGCCGCCTTTGTAGAACTCGCCCATTTCGATGGCCAGCATCTCTTTCTGCTTGAAGTAATACAGCAGGTAAGAGCACGGCAGCAGGTTCAGGGAGCGAATCAGCCCTTCGCTAAACGGCATATCGAAGATGTTTTTCACCGAGTTTGCACTCAGTTTGCCGCTGGCCACGCCGTCCAGCAGTTCAGCAAAGCGGGACTCACCGTTCACCAGCACATCTTTGATGAACACCATATGGTTCAGACCAAAGAGATCGATCCCCAGGTCATCTTCCGGGGTAAGTTTCAGCACGTCGGTAATAAACATCTTCATGCCAACAGGGATGTTGCACACGCCAATGAATTTTTTGAAATTGGTGTGGCGGAATACCGCTTCGGTCACCATACCGGCCGGGTTGGTGAAGTTGATAACCCAGGCATCCGGGCAAATTTCCTGTACGTCTTTGATGATGTCGAAAATCACCGGAATGGTGCGCAGCCCTTTGAACAGGCCGCCTGCGCCGTTGGTTTCCTGGCCGAGATAGCCGTGGCTCAGCGGAATACGCTCATCCAGTTCACGCGCTTTCAGTTGGCCCACGCGCAGCTGGGTGGTCACGAAGTCCGCGTCTTTCAGCGCTTCACGGCGGTCGAGGCTTTTGTGTACCGTCATCGGCACGCCGGCGTGCTCAATCATACGCTGGCAAAGATTGAAAATGATGTCCTGCTTTTCTTTACCGGCTTCGACATCCACCAGCCAAAGTTCGGTAATCGGTAATTCATGGTAGCGCTTAATAAAACCTTCAAGTAATTCTGGGGTATAGCTGCTGCCGCCACCGATAGTAACAACTTTTAATTTCTTAGTCATATAGGCTCCCGTACAGCGCCACGCGCCGTATTTAGAAAATTGAATAAACTAATAAAAATACAATATTGACCGTGGTCGTTAACCAGCACCTTAATTAATGCTGTACAATTTTTTCCGATAACTATTTGGCGTAAAAGAGGTGACTTTCTTAAAGTTCTTAATAAACATACTGGGGCTGCTATAGCCGGACTCAAAGGCAATATCGGTCACCGATGAGTTAGTAATCTCCAGCTGTTTCTTGGCAAAGTTAATGCGGATTTCATTAATAATCTGCATCGGTGTTTTGCCATAATAGCGCTGCGTGGCGCGCGTTAAATACTCCTGCGACTTACCCGAAAGCGCAACCATGTTTAATAAGGCTTTATCACCAAAACGCATTTTGTCGTGCATCCCTTCAACGGTGGATTTTAACCACAATGGAATATCATCCTGATTTTCCGACTCTCGATAATGGCGCAGTCGATTGACAACATAAAAGCTCACCATTTCGAGAAACTCGTTAAACTCCCCTTCGCGGAAATTAAACGAGGCAATAACCGATTCCATAAACGCCAGGAATTCATCCTTAATCTGATAAACCTGTGAGGCCACCAGGTGGGACGGCAACAGCGGCATATAATGCTGTTCAAAAAACTGCTGACTAATCCCAACGTTAAATAACCGGGTCGCGCCAAACTCATAGAAACTCTGATGATGGGAACCGACCGGGATAAAGACGAAATCACCTCGCTCCATCAGCACACGTTTACCGTTAATTTCCTGGTAGTAGCGTCCGGTCAACACAATCGTGAATTCGTAGTAATCATGCTGGTGCAGCCCGCTCACGCTCTCTTCTTTGGTGTAGATAAACGCATGGAAACACTTGCCGTTAAACAGCTGGCTTTCACGAACAATGTTTATTTCCATATTGTCTATCTCTGGCTGCATATGCTGACCTGCTACTTGTCCATTTTTTCGTGTAATTCAATCAACTCGGTGACCAGCTCACGAGCCAGCATCGAGGTCATCAGGTGATCCTGAGCGTGAACCAGCACCAGGCTCACTTTGGTTTTGCCTTCGCCCTGGTCGCCTTCAATCAGCTTAGTCTGCACCAGATGCGCTTCGTTCAGCGCGGCACGAGACTGACTCATCATCTCTTTGGCTCCGGCGAAGTCGCCCTGTTTGGCCTTTTTGAGCGCGCCGTAGGCAAGGCTACGGGCCTGCCCTGAATTGATGATTAATCCCATCACGACTTCTTCGAGGTCGTCCACATCGACTTCAGTTTCAACAACATTATCTAAATCAAACATAATAGTGCTCCCCGGATTCTGAAAACGGGGGAGGCATTCCCTCCCCCGGCTGAACTTAGAATTTCAGTGCGTTAGCGATATCTTCTTCGCTTTCTTCTTCTTCAATTACCGCCTGTGCCTTGTTGGACAGGATAACGAACGGCATGTACACCATCGTTGCGACACCCAGGTTGAACAGCGCCACCAGCAAAGCGGCGACGCTGCCGTTACTGTTGAAGAAGGCGCCCAGGCCGGTAGGCATGGTCCACGGTGCCAGGTTGGTTACCGGCGGAATAATGCCCATGGAGTACGCAATCAGGGTGATAGCGGCCAGAATCGGCTGTACCGCCACAAACGGGATGAACATCACCGGGTTCATGATGATCGGCAGACCAAACAGAATCGGTTCGTTAATCTGGAAGATGCCTGACGGCAGCGCCAGCTTAGCCACCTGACGGTGATCGGCGCGGCGTGAAGCGATGAAGATAGCGATGATCAGACCCAGCGTCGCACCAGAACCACCCAGCAGGATGTAGGAGTCGAGCATTGGTTTTGCCCAGAAGTGGAACTGTTTGCCCGCTTCGATAGCAGCTTCGACAGAACCGTACTGCTGGTACAGCGCCACGTTTTCCAGCGCCCATGGGGTCATGATGCCGTTATCCAGTGCGGTAAGCGCCAGAGAACCGTGAACACCGAAGAACCACAGCAGGGAGTTGAAAATTACATATGCCCAGCCAACCACGCTCCCCATTGACGCCAGCGGAGTCGAAATGGAGTCCATGATGATCTGGTGGAAGTTACTGCCGTAGTGAGACAGCGCCCAGGAGATGATCCCGAAGATAGACAGAATCAGGAAACCTGGAATTAATGCCGAGAACGAACGGGATACCGAGGCCGGCACGCTGTCTGGCAGGGTAATAACCCAGTTCCGACGCACCACAAAGGTGAACAGTTCCGCGACAACCAGACCGATAATCATACCGGAAATAATATTCTGGCCGCCTAACCAGTTGGCGCCCACGGCATAGGCTTCGCCCACGCTATATGGCGTAACGGTCATAAAGGCTGCTACGGATAATAAGCCCGCAGCCAAAGGATCAACCTTTCTTTCTTCAGCCAGCGCCATACCAATGAAAAAAGGTGCCATCAGCGACATTATGCCCAACGTACCGTTGTACACATTGCCGCCGATAGCTTTAAACCCATTCAGGGTTTCAATGGTCTCGGGGTCTAAACGGATGCCTAACGAGTAGAAGAATGATCCTGCGCCGAAGCTCAGGAATACGTTGTTGATCAGAACAAACATTGCCCCAGTGAGGGTTAATGGCATTAATTTAATAAAACCGTTTTTAATGGCATTAACGTGAGGCTGCTTTCCTATTTTTACAGCAAAAGGCAGGAGAACCTTCTCAAGTGAATCAATGACTTTACTCATATTATAAATATCCTTGAAAGCCGTAATTGCTATTACGGCTGTAGGTGTAAGTCGCTCTTTGACGGAAAATTAAACAAAACAAGAATAAAAAATTAACTCTCGGCCGCTGCTTTCTTAATTGCTGCCACAGCCGCTTTCAACACACCCAGCCCATCGACTTTACCGTACAGAGCAGAATCGATAACTTCTACAGGCTTGGTGGGCAACAATTTCTTGATATCTGCCTGCATGTAGGCAATTTGTGGCCCGAGTAACACCAGGTCCGCGTGCTTTCCTTTCTCGCTGGCTAAAGACTCAGAGAAGGCTTCAATTTCTACCGGAACTTCATACTTTTCGGCCTGCGCTCGCATTTTGGTCACTAACAGCGAGGTTGACATCCCAGCGGAGCAGAACAGGTAAATTTTTTTCTTTTGCATAAGTTGTTCCTCAAGTCTCAATACGCTGTAACGGACTTCCGTGGCGTATTGTTGCTGTTCCAAAGCGGGTTTGTGGATAGAGACTATTGTCTCTGCTTGAGGAAAGTATACGGCATGGTTTCTGAAGAGAGATAATTCCTGGGTCTCATAAATTGTCTCTCCTTGACCTGGCGTTATGACCCTCTTCACAGTTTGGCCAAATAATTCGCGCAAATAAAAAAGCCCAAACCGAAGTTTGGGCTTTTGTCTAAATCGTTGAAGACCGTCAGTCGTAGGCGTTCAGCGTGCGCTGACACAGTGCCGAACGCACACAATCCTGCTTGCCAAAGCGAACAACACCAACCATGTCATCCTCTTCAAAACGGTTAAGCGCGTCGCTTAAACCGGACGGTACGCCCGCAGGTAAATCACACTGAGTGATATCGCCGTTGACGATGACCGTCACGTTTTCCCCGAGGCGGGTGAGGAACATTTTCATTTGCGCTGCGGTGACATTCTGCGCCTCATCCAGAATAACCACGGCATTTTCGAAAGTACGTCCGCGCATATAGGCGAACGGCGCAATCTCAACCTTACCAATCTCAGGTCGCAGGCAGTACTGCATAAAAGACGACCCTAAACGTCGCACCAGGATGTCATACACCGGGCGGAAATAGGGGGCGAACTTCTCTGAAATATCTCCGGGGAGGAAGCCGAGATCTTCATCGGCCTGCAGCACCGGACGGGTAACAATAATCCTGTCAACATCCTTATGTATCAGGGCCTCAGCGGCTTTCGCCGCGCTGATAAACGTCTTGCCACAGCCGGCTTCGCCGGTAGCAAATATCAGCTGCTTTTTCTCGATGGCATTAAGATAGTGCGCCTGAGCTTCATTGCGCGCTTCGATAGGTGAATGGTCGCGGCTATCGCGCGCCATGCCTATAGATTCTACGCCGCTCATCTGCACAAGCGTGGTGACCGATTCCTCTTCACGCTGCCGGTGGCTACGCGAATCCCGTCTCAGCACACGTTTTGCTTCGCGACGAGCTTTGATCACAGCTTTCTGTCTTCCCATGGATGGCACCTTACAGTTGGTTTCATTTCCCGCGCCGCCTGAACAGGCGCGATTATGCCCACTAACGGATGAGGTTTGGCTTCCTTGTAAGCCATTAACTGCCGGTTGAGAGGGTGCGTTAAGCGAACGCGAAACGTTGCCTGACGCACCGTTAGGACGCTGATTTGACTCTGAATGGGGAAATTTAGCGGTGAAGATAGCGAAGCCGGAGGAGAGGCCTCCGCGCTGGGTAGTGCGGGTAAAGTGTTTAAGTAACCGTCCAGTACAGGACCCAACCATTCGCGATCTCCGTAGTGATTAAACGTCACAGCAGGGAACTACCGCTCATACTTTTAGTACAACAAACGCCACCCAAAATGCAACATAAATTTCACTTTTAAGTAACGTCTAATCGCAATCCGCTGCTGGATACTGTTTTCGCACATCAATATTACAGAAATATATCAGCGGGATAGCCATAGGGAATTGTAATGAATAATAAGGGCGGTGAATTGTTAGCAAATGAAAAATGAGGGGCATCAGGATTAAGTTGTTTCCATCGGAAAAGCATCTCTGCTTAACCCGCACTCTGAAAGAACGGCTAAGTGTCATTTTTTCTCCCTCGCCCCTATGGGGAGAGGGCCGGGGTGAGGGGAAGAATTATGTCAGGCTCTCATCAACCCCGAATGTTTGTGATGGCCGGTGGGCTTACCGCTTCAGCGGCGATGAGCTCGCCGGGTGCCGGGGGTTGTCAGACGAAATGGCGTTATCCCCCTGCACGTTCACCGTCTCGGAACGTGCAGGGGAAACCGATCTAAGGGAGAACGGAACAATTGAGGTGTAACAGATATCTCTTCAGAAGAGATCCAAAGCAATAATTAAGCCTCAATCATCCCCTGCCCCAAATAATGCTGCTTATCCTGCACGCCGGGCAGCGCGAAGAAATACCCGCCGCCAATCGGCTTCACGTACTCTTCCAGCGCCTCACCGTTCAGCCTGCCCTGCACCGTCAGGAACCCCTTTTCAAGGTCGTGCTGGTAACAGACGAACAGCAGCCCCATATCGAGCTGGCCGGATTTGGTGGCTCCCAGCGAATAGCTGTAGCCTCGACGCATCATAAGCCCCGACTGCGTCTCTTTGGTTCTGGGGTTTGCCAGGCGGATATGGGCATCGAGCGCGATGACATTGCCATCAGGATCGGCGGCGTAGTCCGGTACATCGTGCTCATTTTTCATGCCCAGCGGCGCCCCGCTGTGCTTGTCACGTCCGAAGATAGTTTGCTGCTCTTTCAGCGGCGTGCGGTCCCAGGACTCGACGTGGAACTGAATAATACGCACGGCCTGATAGCTGCCGCCGGTAGCCCAGGCTGGCTCCTGCTGTTGCCTGGTCACCCACACCACGTCATCCATCAGCGGCTTATCATGGCTGTCCGGGTTCGCCGTGCCGTCTTTGAAGCCCAGCAGGTTGATCGGCGTCTCTTTCCCCCGGCTGCGCGCCGCGTGGTTGGAGATAAACCCTTCCCTCTTCCAGCGCACGCTGAGGAGATCGGGTGTGTGCTTGATGATATCGCGCAGCGCGTGGATCACCGTGTCATTGGTGTTGGCGCAAATTTGCAGCAGTAAATCACCATGGCACAGGCCGGCATCCAGTGAATCGTTCGGGAAGCTGGTCATTTGCTGTAGCTTTTTCGGCATCTGCTTTTGCAGACCAAAGCGCTCATCAAACAGTGAACTGCCGACGGAAACCGTGATCGTCAGGTTATCCGGGTAAATTTCTGCCCCAAGGATGCCCGAGTCCATCGGCGGTAACCGTGGATTTGGCGTATCCGGCGCCGGGCCACCGTGGGTCAGGAAGTCAAAGCGCGCGGTTAGCAGGCGGAACAGGCGCTCAAGGTCGGCTTTATCGCTGGCCAGTACGTCAAACGCGACCAGCATCATGGCGGCCTGCTGAGGCGTCAGAATACCGGCCTGGTGCTCACCGTACAGCGGCTGGCTTTCCAGACGACCATCCGGCGGCAGCGTACCCGGTGAAGAGGCCGGATTCGCCGCATGGGCCGCCATCGGGCAACCGCCGCCCACGGCAAAAGCGCCCCCAAGGGCGCCCAGTGTTTTCAGAAGCTGGCGGCGCGCCGGTTGGTGCGCGCCGGTATTGTCCTTATCACTCATGATGCTTAGTCCAGACCCATCACGCCACGCAGCTGAGACAAGTCTTCCGCAAGCGTAGTGATTGGCCCCTTCAGGGCTTTGCGGTCAGCGTCAGTCAGCTTGTCGTAGGTTTCAAACCCGTCTTTGGTGCGGTATTTCGCCAGAATGGCGTCAACTTTCTTGAAGTTGGCATCCACTTTCGCCAGCAGCGCCGGATCCTCTTTGGTCAGTTGAGGACGCAGCAGGTCAACAATTTTCTGCGCGCCGTCGACGTTCGCCTGGAAGTCCCACAGGTCAGTGTGGCTGTAACGATCTTCTTCGCCGCTGATTTTGGTCGCCGCAACTTCTTCAATCAGACCGGCCGCACCACCAACCACTTTGCTCGGCGGGAACGCCAGCTCAGAAACGCGAGTCTGCAGATCCAGCACGTCAGCGTTCAGTTTGTCAGCAAACTGCGCGGCGTCTTTGGTCGTGTTGTCGCCAAAGAGAATTTTCTCCAGACGGTGGAAGCCGGTGAATTTAGGATCATCCGCTTTTTTCTCGAAATCGTCTTCACGGGCATCAATGCTGCTGTCCAGATCGGAGAACAGCTCGGCGATCGGTTCAATACGCTCGTAATGCTGGCGAGTTGGTGCATACAGCGCTTTGGCTTTCTCTAAATCACCGGCTTTCACCGCATCGGTAAAGGCTTTGGTGCCTTTGACCAGCTCCGCTACTTCGGCGGTCACATAGGCTTTGTATTCAGTGATTGGGCCAGTCAATGCCAGAAGATCGGATTTAGGTGCTTCCTGTTTGCCGGTCGCTTTCACCACCAGCTTGCCTTTCGGGTTGGTCAGCAGACCGCAGGTCATGTCGTACTCACCCGGCTGCAGGTTGGCGGTCAGTTTCTGCGAGAAGCCCGGCGCGATGTTCTCGCGCTCCTCGACCACCATCACCCCTTTCAGGATCTCCCACTCCAGCGCTTTCTGGCTGTTGTTCTGAATAATGAACTGGGTCTTCCCGGCGTTCACGGTCACATTCATCGGCTCACATTGTTTATCCGTGACGGTGACTTTTACCTGGGGAATATCCGCCGCCTGCGCGGCAAACGTGGAAGAGACAAGCGCGAGCAGCGCAACGTGCAGTGCCTTCAGACGAAAATGTTTGGTCATGACCTATCCCTATTAAGCAATGAGTAGTTATCACTAAACGGCGGGATGGCCCGCCGGAAATAAATTAACGAGCCGTATTGGTCGCCTGGTTGTCCACGCGTGGCGGCATAAAGAACAGCACCAGCGCAGGAATCAGATAGATGAAGTACATCGCCACTTCGCTAACGGTTGGGGTTTCCTGATAACCAAAAATCCCCTCCAGCAAGGTGCCGGTCAGCGAGTGGGTCGAGAGCGTGTTGCTCATATCGAATGCGATGTCCTGAAAGTGGTTCCACAGCCCGGCTTCGTGGAATGCGCGAACGGCACCGGCAGCAAGACCTGCGGCCACCAGCAGAATAAACAGACTCGTCCATTTAAAGAATGCGCCGAGGTTGAGACGAATCCCGCCCCAATAGATAAGGAAACCTAAAACAATGGCTGTAGCCAGGCCGAGCATCGCCCCCAGCGGCGGCCAAATACCGACGTCCTGCTGGAAAGCCGCCAGCAAGAAGAACACCGACTCCAGGCCTTCGCGCGCCACGGCGAAAAAGACCATCATGATCAGCGCCCAGCCGTGGTTACCTTTGCTATGCAGCGCATTATCCACCGCCTGCTCCAGCTGCACTTTGACGTTGCGGGACACTTTACGCATCCAGAACACCATCCAGGTCAGGATAAACACGGCGATTACCGCCACTATGCCCTCAAACAGCTCCTGCTCTTTCTGCGGGAACTCGCCGGTAGTTTCATTGATAAAGATACCGAGGCCCAGGCAAAGCGCTGCGGCGGCGAAAACGCCAATCCACATCACGGCTATCCACTGGCCGCGCTGGGTACGCTTCAGATAGCTGGCAATCAGGCTAACGATGAGCGCAGCCTCCAGCCCTTCGCGTAACATGATGAGAAACGGAACAAACATGCCTGACACCTCAGATGTGAATACAAGTCAATTGACGTAAAGAAAAGTAAACCATAACGATTGTGATTATCATTAGCGCTGGAAAGAAAAACAAGAGACGGGGGTTACATATTTATGACCAGATGTAAAAAGGGCCGGATGACCCGGCCCTTCAGACTGATGACAAACTTCTGACGAGAGAAGAAATATCAGACGGCTCGTTAAAAAAAACAGGAAAATCAATTCATTGATTATCGGCTGATAATCACAAAGAGGGAAAAACCACGCTTTTTTCCTCTTTGTCAGCAACCTATAAAGGGCCGGATGACCCGGCCCTTGTAAATCATTGCCTGTTACTCAGGCTGCAGCTTGCTCGGCGGCGCGGTGTGATAAACCGCATCGGCCTCGGCGAAACGCTTCTGCATGGAGGCTGACGGCGCTTTGCCCAGCAGGCTCACCGCCACAATCGCCAGGCTGGCGAAGGCAAAACCAGGGATAATTTCGTACAGCCCCAGCCAGCCAAACTGCTTCCAGACCAGAACGGTAGCCGCTCCGACGATCATGCCCACCAGTGCCCCGTTGCGGGTCATGCGTGACCATATCACAGAGAACAACACAACCGGACCGAACGCTGCGCCAAAACCGGCCCAGGCGTAGCTAACCAGGCCCAGCACGCGGTTTTCCGGGTTAGCGGCAAGGGCAATAGCCACCAGCGCCACCACCAGCACCATCATGCGCCCTACCCACACCAGCTCTTTCTGGCTCGCGCCTTTACGCAGGAATGCTTTGTACAGATCTTCGGTAATCGCGCTGGAGCACACCAGCAGCTGGCAGCTCAGCGTAGACATCACCGCGGCCAGAATCGCCGAGAGCAGCACCCCGGCAATCCACGGGTTAAACAGGATTTGTGCCAGCTCGATAAACACCCGCTCGCCGTTTTGCGTCACCGCCCCGGCTTGCTCAGGGTTGTTGTTAAAATAGGCAATGCCGAAGAAGCCCACCGCGCAGGCGCCGGCCAGGCAGAGGATCATCCAGGTCATACTGATCCGACGCGCGTTCACGATGGTGTGGTGTGAGTCTGCCGCCATAAAGCGCGCCAGAATATGTGGCTGACCGAAGTAGCCCAGGCCCCAGCCCATCAGTGAAACGATAGCGACAAAGTTCAGCCCTTTCAGCATATCGACGTTTTCGATGCTCTTCTGCTTAATCACCATCAGGGAATCATCGAGGCCGCCGACGGCAATGATCACCATTACCGGCGTCAGAATCAGCGCGAAGATCATCAGGCTTGCCTGCACGGTATCCGTCCAGCTCACCGCCAGGAATCCGCCCACGAAGGTGTAGAGGATAGTCGCCGCCGCCCCGGCCCACAGCGCCGTTTCGTAGCTCATGCCAAAGGTGCTTTCAAACAGGCGCGCCCCGGCCACGATGCCGGAAGCACAATAAATGGTGAAGAACAGCAGGATCACCAGCGCGGAGATAATACGCAGCAGGCGACTGGAGTCTTCAAAACGCCCGGTAAAGTAATCCGGCAGCGTCAGCGCATTGTTGTTCACTTCGGTGTGAACGCGCAGCCGCCCGGCCACTAATTTCCAGTTGATCCACGCCCCTAAGGTCAGGCCGATGGCGATCCAGCTTTCTGAAATACCGGAGATAAAGATCGCGCCCGGCAGCCCCATTAACAGCCAGCCGCTCATATCCGAGGCACCTGCCGACAGCGCGGTAACCACGCTCCCGAGACTGCGGCCGCCAAGAATATAATCGTCAAAGCTGCGGGTTGAACGCCAGGCGATAAAGCCGATGAGAATCATGCCAAAGATATAAACGAGGAAGGTCACCAGCATCGGTGTGCTAATTGTCATTCAGACTTCTCCATAGCTATTACGCCTGCTCTCTCTGACCAGGCTGCTTCGCGCCGGAACGAGGCGCTGTGTTGTTATCGTGATGTAATGGGGAATGCATCCTGCCGGAACCCTTTATTTTTCACAAACGATTTAACACGGCATTTACATCGTTTGCATCCGGGTTAGGCAAGCATTTTTCACCAGGTTGCACTTACTCACACTTTTAGCGGTTGCACCGTTAAAAAGTGTTAACTTCGTCAATAAATCTAGCGTTCCGCTTAGCTCTCCGTCAGACGAATTTCTTATCTCAGTGGTAACAAATCACCTTTTTTGAGAGTCCGTTATCGGCTTCGATTTAACAAGGTTGCACAAAGTTGCAACTTCATAGATATTGCTGGCTAACAAAGCACAACCCCGAATCATCATTAACCTGGAGACTGTCGTATGGGCACCACCACGATGGGCGTAAAACTGGATGAAGCGACGCGCGACCGTATTAAAGAGGCCGCCTCGCGCATTGACCGCACCCCGCACTGGCTGATTAAGCAGGCGATCTTTAATTACCTCGAGCGTCTGGAAAGCAGCGATGAGCTGCCTGAGCTTCCAGCCCTGCTGGCCGGTGCGGCCAATGAAAGTGAAGAATCCCCGGTTCAGCCTGAAGAAGTGGCGCAACCGTTCCTCGACTTTGCCGAACAGATCCTGCCCCAGTCCGTCAGCCGGGCGGCGATTACCGCCGCGTGGCGTCGCCCTGAAACCGACGCAGTCCCGATGATCCTTGAGCAGGCGCGCCTGGCCCCGGCCATCGCCGAGCAGACGCAAAAACTGGCGTACCAGCTGGCCGACAAACTGCGCAACCAGAAAACGGCTTCCGGCCGTGCGGGCATGGTTCAGAGCCTGCTGCAGGAGTTCTCCCTCTCTTCCCAGGAAGGCGTGGCGCTGATGTGCCTTGCGGAAGCGCTGCTGCGTATCCCGGATAAAGCCACCCGCGACGCGCTGATCCGCGACAAAATCAGTAACGGTAACTGGCACTCACACATTGGCCGCAGCCCGTCACTGTTCGTGAACGCCGCCACCTGGGGCCTGCTGTTTACCGGTCGCCTGGTGTCTACCCATAACGAAGCGAGCCTTTCCCGCTCCCTGAACCGCATCATCAGCAAAAGCGGCGAACCGCTGGTGCGGAAAGGTGTGGACATGGCGATGCGCCTGATGGGCGAGCAGTTCGTCACCGGTGAAACCATCGCCGAAGCGCTGGCTAACGCCCGCAAGCTGGAAGAAAAAGGTTTCCGCTATTCCTACGACATGCTGGGCGAAGCCGCACTGACCGCCGCCGACGCACAGGCCTACATGGTTTCCTACCAGCAGGCGATTCACGCCATCGGCAAAGCGTCCAACGGCCGCGGTATTTATGAAGGCCCGGGCATCTCCATCAAGCTTTCCGCCCTGCATCCGCGCTACAGCCGTGCGCAGTATGACCGCGTCATGGAAGAGCTTTACCCGCGCCTGAAGTCCCTCACGCTGCTGGCGCGCCAGTATGACGTAGGCATCAACATTGACGCCGAAGAAGCCGATCGCCTGGAGATCTCCCTCGATCTGCTGGAAAAACTGTGCTTTGAACCTGAACTCGCGGGTTGGAACGGCATCGGCTTTGTTATTCAGGCCTATCAGAAGCGCTGCCCGTTTGTGATTGATTATCTGGTTGACCTGGCGACCCGCAGCCGTCGCCGCCTGATGATTCGCCTGGTAAAAGGCGCCTACTGGGACAGCGAAATCAAACGCGCCCAGGTCGATGGCCTGGAGGGTTACCCGGTCTATACCCGCAAGGTATACACCGACATCTCCTACCTCGCCTGCGCCAAAAAACTGCTGGCCGTGCCGAACCTTATCTACCCGCAGTTTGCAACCCATAACGCCCACACGCTGGCAGCGATTTATAACCTTGCCGGGCAGAACTACTACCCAGGCCAGTACGAATTCCAGTGCCTGCACGGCATGGGCGAGCCGCTGTATGAGCAGGTGGTGGGGAAAATTGCCGACGGCAAGCTGAATCGCCCTTGCCGCATCTACGCCCCGGTGGGTACGCACGAAACGCTGCTGGCTTACCTGGTACGTCGCCTGCTGGAAAACGGCGCCAACACCTCTTTCGTCAACCGCATTGCCGACGCAACCCTGCCGCTGGACGAGCTGGTTGCCGACCCGGTGAGCGCAGTGGAAGCCATGGCCGCCAAAGAAGGCCAGCCTGGATTACCGCATCCTAAAATCGCCCTGCCGAAAGCGCTGTATGGGGCCGAACGCACCAATTCCAGCGGCCTTGATTTGGCTAACGAACACCGCCTGGCTTCACTTTCTTCTGCCCTGCTGAACAGCGCCGCACAGAAATGGCAGGCCACGCCTGTGCTGGAACAGCCGGTTGTTGAAGGCGAATTAACGCCGGTGAAAAACCCGGCAGAGCCAACGGACGTGGTGGGCTACACCCGCGAAGCCACGAGCGAGGAGGTTTCACTCGCCCTTGAGAATGCCGTCAACCACGCGCCAATCTGGTTTGCTACCCCGCCGCAGGAACGTGCCGCTATTCTCGAACGCGCCGCGGTGATGATGGAAAGCCGCATGCAGCAGTTGATCGGCATCCTGGTACGTGAAGCAGGGAAAACCTTCAGCAACGCCATCGCCGAAGTGCGTGAGGCGGTGGACTTCCTGCACTATTACGCAGGCCAGGTACGAGACGACTTCGACAATGAAACGCACCGTCCGCTCGGCCCGGTGGTCTGTATCAGCCCGTGGAACTTCCCGCTCGCAATCTTTACCGGCCAGATTGCCGCCGCGCTTGCCGCCGGCAACAGCGTACTGGCAAAGCCCGCGGAGCAAACCCCGCTGATTGCCGCTCAGGGCGTCGCTATCCTGCTTGAGGCCGGCGTGCCTGCTGGCGTGCTACAGCTGTTGCCTGGCCGCGGTGAAACCGTCGGAGCCCAGCTCACGGGCGACCCACGCGTACGCGGCGTGATGTTCACCGGCTCAACCGAAGTGGCCTCTCTGCTGCAGCGTAATATCGCTGACCGCCTCGATCCTCAGGGGCGCCCAACGCCGCTGATTGCGGAAACCGGCGGCCTCAATGCGATGATCGTGGACTCCTCCGCGCTCACTGAACAGGTTGTAGTGGACGTGGTTTCCTCTGCGTTCGACAGCGCAGGACAACGCTGCTCCGCCCTGCGCGTACTCTGCCTGCAGGAAGACGTGGCTGACCACACGCTGCAAATGCTCCGTGGCGCCATGGCGGAATGCCGCATGGGTAACCCGGGCCGCCTTACCACCGACATCGGGCCGGTTATCGACGCCGAGGCACAGCAGAATATCGAGAAACACATCCAGGCGATGCGGGCGAAAGGCCGTACCGTATTCCAGGCCGTGCGTGAAAACAGCCTGGACGCGCGTGAATGGCAGTCCGGCACTTTTGTCGCCCCAACCCTTATTGAGCTGGAAAGCTTCGACGAGATGAAAAAAGAGGTGTTCGGTCCGGTGCTACACGTAGTGCGCTACAGCCGCAACAACCTTGAATCATTAATTAAGCAGATCAATGCGGCGGGGTATGGCCTGACGCTCGGCGTGCACACCCGTATCGACGAGACGATTGCCCAGGTCACCGGCTCCGCCCACGTCGGCAACATGTACGTTAACCGCAACATGGTCGGCGCCGTGGTCGGGGTTCAGCCGTTCGGCGGTGAAGGCCTGTCCGGTACCGGCCCTAAAGCCGGCGGCCCGCTGTATCTGTACCGCTTGCTGGCCAGCCGCCCGGAAAATGCGCTGCAAACCACCTTCAACCGCCACGATGCTGAAACCCCGGTGGATGCATCCCTGAAGAGCGACCTGCAGGTTGCCCATCAGGCGCTGAGTGAATGGGCGACCAACCGCGAAGAGCTGAAAGCCGTTTGCCAGCAGTTTGGCGAACTGGCACAAAGCGGGACGCTGCGCGTGCTGCCTGGCCCGACCGGGGAACGCAATACCTACGCTCTGCTGCCGCGGGAACGTATTCTCTGCGTCGCTGACGATGAGCGCGATGCGTTAGTGCAGCTGGCGGCGGTCACCAGCGTGGGCAGCCGTGCGCTCTGGGCGGATGACGGCCTGCACCGCGACCTGGCCAAACAGTTACCTAAAGTCGTACAGCAGCAGATTGATTTTGCGAAGCAGGAAGATCTGTTGAAGCAGCCGTTTGAGGCGGTGATTTACCACGGCGACTCCGACCAACTGCGCAAACTTTGCGAAGCCGTCGCGGCTCGCACCGGGGCGATTGTTTCCGTTCAGGGCTTCGCGCGTGGGGAAACGAATATCCTGCTCGAGCGTCTTTACGTGGAGCGTTCACTGAGCGTGAACACCGCCGCCGCTGGCGGTAACGCCAGTCTGATGACAATCGGTTAACACTCCGCTACCCTACGAAGGCTCTCATCTGAGAGCCTTTTTTTATTTGAGGACAGCTAAATGAAACGCGTGTGTTTACTTGTTGGCGGGCTACTGCTGAGCGGGGCCGCAATGGCCGATGGCTGTGATTCCGCCGCCACCCAGGCCGATATGAACCAGTGCTATGCCGCAGAGTATAAAAAGCAGGACGAGCGGCTGAACAAAACCTACAAAGAAGTGATGTCCCGGGCAACCGACAAGCAAAAAGAGCTGCTTAAAAAAGCGCAGAACGCGTGGATTGCCTTCCGCGATGCGGACTGTGATTTCATGAGTTCTGGCGCAGAACAGGGCTCGGTCTACCCTATGGTACGCGCCAACTGCCTGGCGGATAAAACGCTGGAACGTACCGAGCTGCTGAAGGGAACTCTGGAGTGCGAAGAGGGTGACGTCAGCTGCGTCCTCCCCCCGAAGTAAGCGTGATTAACGAACCCGAATCCCCTCAATAATCATCCGCTGCACGTTTTCTACCGTGCGGCGGAAGAAATCTTCGTCCTGCAGCGTATGGCCGGTGACGGCCTCAACCTGGCTGGCAAAATCCGCGTAGTGCTGAGTCGTGGCCCAGAGCATAAAAATAAGATGATGCGGATCTATCCCCGCCAGTTTGCCGCTCGCGACCCAACCCGCAATAATCGCCGACTTCTCGTCCACCAGCGCTTTCAGATCCCCCGTCAATTCGCCTTTTAGCAGTGGCGCGCCCTGCAGCATCTCCAGGCAGAACAGCTTAGAGGCCTGCGGGTGATCCCTTGAAACTTCAAGCTTGAGGCGAATGTATTCCCCAATCGCCACCAGCGGCTGCAGATCTTCCCGAAAGGCGCGCAGCGGCGCCAGCCAGATGTCGAGGATCTGCTTTAGCACCGCAATGTAGAGCGCTTCTTTGGAAGGGTAATAATAAAGCAGGTTGGTTTTAGACACCTCGGCACGCTCGGCCACCTGCTCAAGACTGGTTCCGTGAATGCCGTACTGCGAAAAAAATGCCAGCCCTGCGTCAAGAATGGCCTGCTTTTTGGCCGCGACGGCTCTTGAGCGGCGTCCAGGGGTTTTAATGTCAGTTGCGGCGGCCATGCGAGCTCTCCTTTTTTTCGCTGACCTGAAGTATAGCTCAGACGCCCTCGCCTTCGGTATCTTCCTGCCAGCCGGGCTCCGCGTTTGCCGCTTTCTTGCGCTTGAGCTTCAGCTCGCTGACCAGCACGCCGAGCACGATCAACGCCCCGCCCACCAGCGCAAGCACCGGGAGACGCTCACCCGCCATGCGGCCAAAGATCCCCGCCCAAACCGGCTCACCGGTATAAATTACCGTGGCGCGGGTCGGCGACACGCTGCGCTGCGCCCAATTCATCGTCACCTGAATGATGGCGCTGAAAATCCCGAGGCCCAGGGCAATCACCACCAGACCAGGGCTGAAATGCGGCACGCTTTCCCCGGCGGGAACCATCGCCGCAAACGACACCAGCGAAGCCGTTGCCAGCTGCACGACGGTCACGCGCTTGATATCCACTTTCCCGGCCCAGGCGCTGATCAGGATGATCTCCGCCGCAATCGCCACGGCACCGATAAGCGTAATAATTTCCCCTGCCCCCAGCGAAAGGCTGGTGCCCTCCGGCCCGGCAAGAAAAATGAGGCCAACAAACGCCAGCGCTACGCCAATCCAGGACATCAGCCCAGGCATGCGGCCAAGGCAGACCCACTGCAGAAGCGGCACAACGGGCACGTACATCGCGGTGATAAATGCGGATTTGCTGCTGGGAATCGTTTGTAGCCCCCAGGTCTGCATACTGTAGCCGATGGCAATCGCCACGCCGATCATCACTCCGGCTTTGATTTCAAGCCATGTCAGCCCGCGCAGCGATTTCAGCGACAGCAGCCCCACGGCAATGGCGGCGGTGGCAAAGCGCAGACCAACAAAGAAAAACGGGTCGCTCATCGTCATGGCGTATTGCACGGCCAGGAAGGTGCCGCCCCAAAACATAGTGATGAGGATAAGCAGCGCTTCCTGCGGCTTAACGGAGAATTTATAACGGCTTAATGGCGCAGACATTGGAGGAGACCGGAAACATGAGGGTGAAAGTCGATGTTCTATAGTGCTTCCAGTCACATTTTGTTGCAATGGGAAAATAAGAAGCTGCCCCTGAAGACGACCTTGCCTAATCGAATAGCCATTTGCCTGCCTGGGCTGATTCTGCAAGCATACGAAGTGTTAAGGGTTTGGGTTCCTCATCATCCCCTCCGCAGGTACACAGCGCGAACAAAAAGAAAGTTTCAGCGGGCCAGTACTTGTAAAAGTCAAAACCGGCAGGGTCAACATTAAATCGCTCGAAATACGCTTTCATAATATCCGCTCCCGTTTCACTCGCCCAAACATGATCGCCAGTGCTTAAACTTGTTTCGATCGTGGCGGGCCAGCATTTACCGGAGAATAAGCCCGGTCTATTAAAACGCTCACAGTACCAGGCGATTACATCATTATCGGTCACCATAACTTGTCCTTTCCCCTTGCTATGGTGTTATATTTCGTGGTTGCTTTATAGGCAATGGTTGAAACATCAGAGGCAACAATGAAGATCCCAAGAATAGGGATCCACCGCCCTGTGAATGCGCCCAAATTTGTCACATAGGCAAACTTTAATCTTTTAATACTGCCAGTGGTTAACGTGGGCAAGCGTCTGGTTTCAATATTCAGATGATGGCGTAACTGCGAACTAAGAATAGATGTTCCAGGCGTCGCGCCAATAGGCTTACCTCTCGTTGTTATCTCTGGCTGGCCTAATAAAATCAGACCAACAGTCAGAAAATCTTTCACGCCAAACTGTTCACTTGCTTGGTCGAGAAATACCCAGAACAATAATTCACCAGCAGATAGGTTAGAATAACCTCTATAAAAATACGTTCCGTTGAGTTCTTCAACTGTATCCATCAGTTTATCACCTATCCGGTTACACGCTCATTCCATGCATCAGAGTATTTGATGTTGCCGTCAAGGTAATGCCATGTAATTTTGCCGTAGCGTAGTTGAACCTGCTCAAGATGACCTGTATTTATCACCCTTTTGGTATCATGCATCATCGGGGTAACTGAGACGATCTTCACACCTTCAAGCAGCATATTGTAATACTCCACCTCCTGCCCTGCATGATTAACTCTGTACCATTTGAATTCAGCGGATCGCAGCGTCTGGCCCGTGGCAACTGCCTTGAACAAGTACGGTGATGAGCTATCAAATTCCTTTTCAAAAACTAATGCGCCATGAACACGCGTTCCCGTCAGTTTCCCTGTAGCGCCATCGGTTGGAATGTATAGGTTATGACTGAAAGACGTAATCTCTATAGAGTAATCTCGATTTTCAACATCAACTGAACCTTTAATGAGAGCACCACCATCATCTTTTAGCCACAGGTAAGCTGGTATTGCCATCCTTACAATCCCCATAGTTTCCATTGTTAATTACCGGCAAGTGTAAACATATTAGGGTGTTCAGTAAATTAGCGACTCAATTAACGCATTGAATTAAATATAAAAATAAACAAAAACCCCACTTTCACCCCAATAAAAACCGCCGGCTAACCGGCGGTTGGGGTACTTTCGGCGCGAGCGTCAATCCGCCGGGCGCTTAACAAAACAACGGCTATTTATTCTTGCTGCCGTGGCTGTTTTTACCCCCTTTCTGACCCGCTTCTGAGGCTCGCTGCGGATCGTTTTTGAAGTTACCGCCGCTATGCTGGCCACCTTTACGGCCTGCTTCTGATGCTCTTTCACGGTCTTCAGCGAAATTACCTGAACCACCACGATGGTTTGCCATTTCTAACCTCCGGATTTAGGACATCATCTTGCATTCAATAAAAGAGAACGTTTTACCACGCGGCCAGGCGGGCCTGCCGCCAACGTAACCGCGTGGGTCTAAGCTTAGTGCACCGGCGCGATTAGGCTTCTATTCAGAAATATCCAGAAACATGCCGGTGAGCTTATCGATTTATCTCCATGGCCCGCGACGATAAGCCGCTCTTATGCATGGTCAAAAAACACCCAATTAAATGTTAGCTAATGCTACAGGGTTAAAATTTCATCTGCGTTTGTGATGTATCAAGGAAAGGTCACTCAGGTTTGCACTCTGCGCCAGAGGTCATATCTTTAAAGGAGTGCAGGAAAACTGCAGTTCAACTGAGGAGTGAAGCAAGATGGCTAAAGTACTGGTGCTTTATTATTCAATGTATGGACACATCGAAACCATGGCCAAAGCCGTGGCAGAAGGTGCACAAAAAGTCGATGGGGCGGAAGTGACGATAAAGCGTGTGCTCGAAACCATGGCCCCGGAAGCCTTTGCTAAAGCCGGGGGCAAAACCCACACTGCCCCGGTCGCCACGCCGCAGGAATTGGCTGATTACGACGCTATCATCTTCGGCACGCCTACCCGTTTCGGCAATATGGCCGGGCAGATGCGTACCTTCCTCGATCAAACGGGCGGCCTTTGGGCCTCCGGCGCGCTTTACGGAAAACTGGGCAGCGTATTCAGCTCCACCGGAACCGGCGGCGGCCAGGAGCAGACCATCACCTCCACCTGGACAACGCTCGCCCACCATGGGATGGTGATTGTTCCTATCGGCTATGCGGCGCAGGAGTTGTTTGATGTTTCTCAGGTCCGCGGCGGCACGCCTTACGGTGCCACAACCATTGCCGGCGGCGACGGCTCACGGCAGCCAAGCCAGGAAGAGCTGGCAATTGCCCGCTACCAGGGAGAGCACGTCGCAGGTCTGGCGGTAAAACTGAAAGGTTAACGGAGGAGTGATGACCACACCACAAGCAAAAGCCCATCACGTTGGCGAGTGGGCAAGTCTACGCAACACCTCACCAGAAATTGCAGAAGCCATTTTTGAGCTGGCGAAATACGACGAAAAGCTGGCCGAAAAAATTTGGGAGGAAGGGAGCGACGAAGTGCTGCCGCTCGCCTTTGCTAAAACGGATAAGGACTCGCTCTTCTGGGGCGAACAGACCATCGAGCGCAAAAACGTTTAACGTTTCCCCTGCCCCTGTCGGGGCAGTTCAGGTTGCAGGAAAACCTCAGACAAGAGAGTAAACATCTGCGGGTAGCTGAACATAAACGAGGAAAATCAATTTATTGATTTTTGGCTGATGATCACACAGAGGGAAAAACCACGTTTTTCCCTCTGTGTCAGTACCACTCATCTGCCCCCTGCCGGGGGCAGACTCTGCTTACTTCACGGCTTCATTCAGCACTTCGCTAAACTTATCCCATGCACAGTAACCGTTGGCATCCGTCGGGCAGCCTTCCAGCTGCAGCGTCACGCGTTTTGGCGGGTGTTTCAGGGTTAATACATCGCCATTGCGCAGCTGTTCGGCGCTCTGATAAACGTATTCCACTTTCAGCAGGTCGCGGTTGCTGTTCTTATCGTGCCAGCGCTGGAACAGAATATTGCCGCCAATCGGGGTACGCTCATATTGCCCAGGCAGCTGATAAGGTTTGAACTGCAGCGCGGTCAGCAGAGAAGCGATGTTAGAGTCATGCCCCACCATCAGCGTCACTTTCGGCCCGGAAGCCGCCTCTTTTGAGGTTAATGCGTTCTGAATGTATTTCACCAGCGGAGCCGCGACGTTGCGGGCGACTTCCGGGGAAGTAAACAGCGTGTCCTGGTAGCTGTTTTTAAGCCGGGAAAGCACGCGCCACTGTTCCGCCGTTTTGATTTTGCCCCACGCAACCTGATCCATCGGGAAGCCTTCGTAATACTGTAGCGTGAACGCATCGACCAGAGCATTGCCCACCTTCAGCGAGCCGTTAACGCCTGGCTCCTGAGTCACATTGGCGCTAAAGACGTCTTTGGGCCCGTTCAACTCACACTGCTGCTTCTCTTTGCAGGTCGGTGAGTTTTTATAGCCGACAATGTGCTCCAGCATTTTGTAGCTGTCGGCCAGCTTATATTCAGTGCGCTGCTTTTCCATCGCCTGGACGGCTTTCGCTTTAAACTCTGGCGAGTCGTTGGTGATAACCGGGTTGAACACCGGGTCCATGGTGCCCATTTTTTCCTGATGATGAACAGGCACATCGCAGCCTGGGAAAGCCCCGGTAATGAAGAACTGCGCAGTAGCGACGGTGCGCTGGAGGCTGTTGGCGTAGGCATAAACGCTGTCCGGTGCCGGGCATTCGCCGCTGGTTACCAGGTTCTGGCTCGCCAGCCATTCACGCATGTAATGCCCCATATACACTTCCAGCACGCCACCTTTGGTGGTGAGCTGCCCGCCAGGTACATCCCACTCCGGCCATGCCTGAGCGGTAGACTGCTCAAGCACGCTGCCGTTGTTGGCCAGCGGCGCGCGCAGATTATGACGGCTCATCAGCAAGACTTGCTGCAGCTGATAGCCGTCCGGCACTGTGTCCGCTTTCGCCAGGCCTGGGGCAAGACAGGCGGCAGCCAGCAATGAGGCAACAATTTTCTTCTTCATTACTTATTCCTCAGGGAGTGATTAATAAATTGTGAAGAATATATTGTGACAGAAAAATGACAGCCGGCCTGCCCGGCGGATCGCAAAAAGCCCTATTATTCCGTTTGTTGTTTCAGCTGTGCTGCAAAGCGCTGGCGGGAGAGTTCCACATAGCGTTGTAACCCATCTCTGTCGATAAAGGCGTTGCTATCTCCCGCGGCAAGCCGGGCCTGTTTCTCCGCCAGGCCAAAGCGGTCTCCTTTGTTTGCCACAAAAATGTCCACCTTCTGCGCGGCGAGCGTGGCAAAGCTGTGGCGGATATCGTCCACCAGCGTCGGATAGTTTTTATTCGCCACCAGATAGTAGTCCGGCGTGGCGAGACTGTCGGCGTATATAAGCGTGTGCCCGTCGGGCAGCACAAACAACCATGATGTACTGCCCGGCAGGTGCCCCGGCGTCAGCAGCGCGGTCGCGGTCACACCGCCCAGCTTCAGCGTCTGGCGGTCGTGAATAATTTTATCCACGGTGACCGGCGGGAAGGGCAGCGCGTCTCCCAGCGCAAAGTCCTCTTTTCCGCCCCGCGCCATTTGGTCAGCATTCGCCCTGCTGGCAACCAGTTTCGCCCCGCTCCACTGCTTCAGTTTGGCTATGCCTCCGGCCTGATCAAGCCGGGCATGGCTATTGAGGATGAACCTCACGTCGCGGATATCAAAACCCAGAGAAGTAATATTCTCTTTGATACCACCGGCGCTGGCGTCAAGCGCGCCGTCGACGAGAATATGTCCCTCGGGTGTGGTAATCAGAATAGACGAGAGGTTTTCAGTGCCGACATACCAGACATTTTCTGCCATGCGGAATGGTTTAACCGGTTTGGCCCAGCCTTCAAAAAGCGAATAAGGCGGCGCCGCAGACAGCGGTTGCGCTGGGTTTATCGACGCAAAACTGCCGGCAGAGAAGGTCGAAATAATACAGGTAAACAACAGGCTATAACGGTTCACAGGTAGCTCCTTTTTGTCAGGAGGCGCAGTATACTGCCGGGCAATTTAGTCCGATGCAATTGAGAATGCATATCGTGAATATCCTGCAATTAGACATGAACCTGCTGAAGGTGCTGTACGTGATGTTAACCACCGGCTCAACCAGCCGAACGGCACAGAAGCTGGCTCTCAGCCCGTCCGCCGTCAGCCATGCGCTTGCTCGCCTGCGTGACGCGCTGGGGGATCCGCTCTTCCGCCGGGAGGGAAACAGCCAGCTTCCCACGCCTTACGCCCTCGGCATTAAAGAGCGTCTAATCCCGCTCTTTGTCTCTCTGAATGAAGAGTTATTTGGTGAAGAACACACTGAGGTGCGCCGCTTTCGTCTTGTCCTGCCCCCGGCGCTTAACGTATTACTCACCCCTGAACTCGCCCGCAAAGGGCATCAGGCCGGGGCCATTATTGAATGCCTGACGTTTGAGCGGCGGGCGTGGCGTGATGAACTGCTGGAAGGCAGAATAGATTTGCTGCTTGCGATCGGCGATCATCAAAAACGCGTCAGCGCCCTGCATTATGAACGCGTAGGCAGCACGCGCCTGATCGCCGTTTTCGGCCAGCCGCTCTCCTCCAGACTCAGCGGGCGGGAAACCCTGGCCTTTGACGAGCTGGCGCAATTTGAACATTTTTATTGTCATCCCTGGCCGCAGGACATTAACGAGCTTGATCGCCAGCAGGCGCGAGCCGGGCTCGAACGCCGTCTGGCATTTACCTGCAGCGACTACGGCCAGCTTGCTCCCGCCTTGCGTAACGCACCGCTGATGGCTATTGTGCCTGCCCCGTGGTTTGCTACCCTGAATGACAAGACCCAGCTTTTTACGCTGCCGCTGTCTGGCGACCAGGCTATTGGCAGCCTGTTTTTGCAGTACCGGACGTCCACCGTGGAATGGAAGCAGCGTCTGATAGACAGCCTGCGCCGCACGCTGGCCGCCTGGTACCATTGAAATTACCGCTCAGCCTCTCAGCAAAAAGTTTTATAATAGAACCTGACAAGCCCATCAGGAGGAATGATGAAACGCAAAAGCCTTGAAGACAGCGTCTGTTCGGTTGCCCGCACGCTGGACGTGATCGGCGACTGGTGGTCACTGCTTATCGTGCGCGATGCACTGAACGGCATGTCTCGCTTCGGAGAGTTTCAAAAAAACCTCGGCATCGCCAAAAATATGCTGACCGTTCGACTGAAACAGCTCGTAGATAACGGAATTTTTGAGCTTCGTCCGGCCTCTGACGGTAGCGCCTGGAGCGAGTATGTGCTGACGGAGAAAGGCCGGGCGCTGCAAACCGTGCTGGCGGCCCTTTCTCAGTGGGGCTGTGAACACCTTTATGCCAGGGATGAAACGCGCAGCGTTCTCGTCGACAACCAGCAGCATCGCCCCATCCGCAAGCTGACCCTGCAGGCCGACGATGGCCGGGAGCTGCAGCCGGGCGAAATCATCACCCAGGCCCGCACCTCCGCCTGAAAAATAAGCACTTGTTATTCAGGTGCTTACTAATTCCCTTTTTATCAATTCCTGCGCATAACGGAAAAACATCCCGCACATTGGTTGCATAATAAAACCATTGCATCTACATTTCCTGAAAGGTTTCATAATGAAACCAAATCACTGTTGTTTAATTTCTTATGAGGTGTTTTATGGCTAATTCCCGTTCTGTCGCGGTAATCACCGGCGCGTCTTCCGGTATTGGTGCTGTTTATGCCGACCGTTTCGCGGCCAGAGGTTTTGATTTGCTGTTGGTGGCCCGGCGCGAAGATCGTCTGCGCGATCTTGCCGCGAAGCTTGAAGCCCGGCACGGCATTACCGTGACCACGCTAAAAGCTGACCTGGTTAACGACCAGGATATTGCCGCCGTTGAGGCTGCCCTGAAAGATCAGCGTATTAGCGTACTGATTAACAATGCGGGTACCGCCCACAGTGCAGCTTTTACCGCCGCCAGCGTGGAACAACACCAGGCGCTTATCACGCTGAACATCACGGCGTTAACTCGCCTGAGCCATGCCGCTCTGCTTAATTTCCAGCAAAAAAACAGCGGGACATTGATCAACATATCCTCAATTCTGGCGGTACAGAGCTGGGTAGGCAGTGCGGTATACAGCGGCACAAAAGGCTATGTTCTGAACCTGACGAAAGTGCTTCAGGCCGAAGCAGCGGGTACCGGTATTCGTATTCAGGCGGTGCTGCCCGCAGCCACGGCAACGGAAATTTGGGATCGCGCAGGCGTGTCGGTGGACTCACTGCCGGAAGGCGCGGTGATGAAAGTGGAGGATTTGGTGGATTCAGCCCTGGCGGGGCTGGACAGCGGCGAAGCCATTACCATCCCGCCATTGCACGACATCCGCCTGTGGGAAACCTACGCCACAACGGCGCAGGCGATGTTTGATGCGGCAGGCGTCGGCCAGCCAGCGCCGCGCTACGTGCGTTAATTTTCCAGGGGCAGATGTCAGGCGGCATCTGCCCCGCACGCCATCATTTACTGACAGGCCACAATGTCTCGCTATAATGGGACAAATTTCTGCCAATATGATGCTGTGATGAAACTGTTTTACTATTCGGCCGCCGGCATGGTTGCTGCGCTGATTGTCCTCTGGGGAGCGTTGATCGTGGACAGCGCCAATATCCTGCAACAAATGTCTGAGCTGATGCACCACATTGAAGATCTGTTCAAGCCCCGTGAACGCTAGCGGTTAAACGCCAGCGCTTGCCCGGAAACGCCCTCGGCAACGGACTCGCCATCCCAGACGAGGCGCCCGTTCACCAACGTGCTTTCAACCACGCCCCCCTGCAAGGTGTGCCCTTCGAAGGGTGACCAGCCGCATTTGTAGGCAATATTGCTTCCCTCAACGCTGGCTCGCTTCCAGGGGTTGATCACCGCCAGATCGGCCCAGTAACCTTCCCGGATATAACCGCGATCCTTAATCTGAAAACGCTCGGCTACCGCATGGCTGGTTTTTCTGACGATAAGTTCTGGAGTAAAAATTCCTCTGGCGCACATATCAAGCAGCGCAGGCAGCGCGTGCTGCACCAGCGGCAATCCCGAAGGTGCGGAGAAATAATCATTCTGCTTTTCCGCCAGCAAATGCGGCGCATGGTCTGTCGCAATAATATCAATCACTCCGGCTTTAACCGCCTGCCATAGCGCCCTCTGGTGCGCGGCGCCCTTCACCGACGGGTTGCACTTCAGCCTGTGCCCCTGCGCCGCGTAGTCATCCTGATTAAAATAGAGATGATGAATACAGGCTTCCGCTGTGATGGTTTTTCTGCGCAGGTCTTCAAGCGTGGGAGCCGGGTCAAACAGCGCCAGCTCGTCGGCCGTGGTGATATGCAGCACATGAAGCCGCGTGCCATGCTTTTTCGCCAGCGCAACCGCCCGGGACGAAGACAGCAGGCAGGCCTCTACCGAACGAATGGCCGCGTGTTCTGCGGCTGGGATCTGCTCCCCATACCGCTTTCGCCACAGCGCCTCATTGCGTTTGATGGTCGGCGTATCTTCGCAATGCGTGGCCACCAGCCCCGGCGCATGCTGGAAAATCGCCTCCAGAATACGTTCATCATCCACCAGCATATTGCCGGTGGAGGCGCCCATAAAAACTTTTACACCACAGGCTGCCCCGGCAGGAAGCGCCTTAAGTTCCTCCAGATTGTCGTTGGTGGCGCCGAAATAGAAACTGTAATTCGCCAGCGAACATTCGGAGGCCCGCTGAAATTTGCCTTCCAGCGCCTGTCTCGTGGTGGTCGGCGGTGAAACGTTGGGCATTTCCATGTAGCTGGTGATCCCGCCCATCACCGCCGCGCGGGACTCGCTGGCTATCGTGCCCTTATGCATCAACCCCGGCTCGCGAAAATGCACCTGATCGTCAATCATGCCCGGCAGCAGCCATTTACCGCCAAGATCGAGCACGGACCACGCTGGCCGGGCCGGGATAGCCGTAGCAATCTTTTCAATTCGGCCATTCACGATCAGCAGATCGCCTTGATAACGCCGCTCTTCATTAATCACCAGCGCGTTGGTCAGTAACAGGGGTTTCATCAGTCGTTCTCTCCGGCTTAAAAAGGCTGCGCTAGCGTCGGGCAACCATCACAACAATAAACAGCCCGCCAATCCCGGCAGTAATAATGCCAATGGGCAGCTCCTGCGGCGCAACCAATACCCGGCTGGCGAGATCGCCGCCGCACAATAAACAGGCGCCGGCCAGGGCGCACAAAGGCAGCAGACTGACGTGCTTAATGGCGGAAAAATGGCGGCAAAGATGCGGCACCATCAGCCCGACAAAACCAATCACGCCGGTCAGCGCTACAAATATGGCGGTCGAAAAAGCGCAGCACAGAAAAATTTCGGTGCGCAGGCGGTTGACGTTGATACCCAGCGAAAATGCTGTGCGATCGCCCGCAAGTAGTCCATCCAGCGACCGCCATCTCAGCAGGCAAAACGCGGCTAACAGCAGCAAACCCCCGAGCGCGAACCCCAGGTTATCCCACCGCGCCAGCCCCAGGCCGCCGAGCGACCAGAACAAAACCGAGCTGGCGGTGCGCTGGTCACCGGCGAATATCAGGTAGCTGGTTAACGCGCCGAACAAAAAAGAGATCGCCAGCCCGCAAATAATCAGCGTTTCGGCGCCCCGCTCGCGTTTAAGCTGAAATAGAGACAGCACCGCCACTGAGGAAAGTAGCCCTCCGCCAAAAGCCGCCGCCGGCAGCGTCCAGGCTCCGAAGAAGTCGCCTAAGCGGGTAAAAACCAGCACGGCCCCGGCTGACGCGCCGGAAGAAAGCCCGAACAAAAAAGGATCTGCCAGTTCATTGCGCGTGGCCGTTTGCAGCAACGCGCCTACCACCGCAAGCCCCGCGCCGGTCATCAGGGCCAGCAGCGTTCTTGGTAGTCGGATGTCCAGCACTATCCCGCGAATCATCGGTGAAACGTCCGTGGCCGTGAGATGCAGCGCGCTTGTCACCTGGTGCAGGCTCAGCCGGACCGAGCCTTCCGTTAAGCTAAGTGCCGTAAACAGCATGCTGAGGCACATAGCCAGACATACCGCCCGGCCGTAACGAGAAGCTAAAAACATCACTGTACCGAGTACAGGACGTGAGCCAGCTTCTCAACCGCGGAGATATTTGCCGGGCCTGGCGTCAATTCGGCGTACTGCAGCTTCAGATAACGGTGCTGTTTAACCGCCGGGGTGAGTTTCATCAGCGGGTGGCGCTCAAGGAACTGGCGCAGCGAATCGGCGCCACCGCTGTTTTGGTAATCCAGCAGGATAATGACATCCGGCTCGGCGGCCGCCACGCTTTCCCAGGAAGTGGTGCCCCAACTGGTGTCCAGCCCTTCCATGGCATTTTTGCCGCCTGCGGCTTCGATAATGGCCTGCGGCATGGCATATTTTCCGCTGGTAAACGGCTTGTCTTCCCCGGAGTCAAAAACAAAGACTTTTAGTGGCCTTGCGCCCGGCTGTGCTTTGGGCAGGGCCGCCAGCCGCGCCTTCCAGCCATCAACAAGCTTCTGAGCAGCCTCTGCCTTACCAAATATTTTGCCAAGCGTAAGCTCATCGTTATAGAGCAGATCCAGGGTGGCTTTGGTTTTGCTTTCGCCGGAGATAGCACAGCTTTCGCTGAGCACAAAAGTTTTGATGCCGTATTTCGCAAGACTTTGGGGCGTAACATCGCCTCCCACTTTCATGCCGTAATTCCAGCCCGCAAAAAAGAAATCGGGCTCGGCGGCCAGCAGCGTTTCAAGTGAGGGATACTTGGGCGCAAGCTCGGGGATCGTCCCCATTTGCTGCTTAAATTCAGGCGTCATTTTGTACCAGCCGGAGATGCCCGTCAGGCCCACAATCTGCGGTTGCAAATGAAGGGCGAAAGCCATCTCTGACATGTTCAGGTCATTTATGACCGCACGCTTAGGCGCCGCGTTAAAGACCACGGGTTTACCGCAGCTAGTGATGGTCACCGGGAAGCCGGAGGCAAAGGCTGTAAAGGAGGTAAAGGCAAGCAAGAAGCCGGTAGCTATTTTTAACATCATAACGATCCCTGAAAATTTACTGTTGACGTGTAGGTTCAAAAAAACGGACTCGTCTGCCTTGCTGGCCGGGATGGTCGACCGTAAAGCTGTCAAGACCGAAAACGGGACGGAGGATTTCTGTTTTTAGAGCCGCATCGGGCACGTTAAAAGCCTGCTGTTGGCCCGCAGACAAAATAAGTACCTTGTCGGCAAACCCTTCGATTAAGTTAAGATCGTGTAAGACGGCAATAACCGTTGTGCCGCGAGCTTTTACCAACATCAGCAGCTCTTCCCGCGCCGCCAGATCGAGGTGGTTGGTGGGTTCATCCAACAAGAGCAAGCGGGAGGTTTGCGCCAGCGTTCGTGCCAGAATCGCCCGCTGTCTTTCCCCGCCGGACAGGCAGGCCAGCGATTTATGCCGCATCCCGAGGACGCCAACCTCTTTCATCGCCCCACAGACAATGCAGCGGTGTTCTGGCTCAGGCATATCCCGGGCAAACGGTAGCCGGCCTAAGGCAACATAATCTTCAATGGACAGACGTAGATCGGGGAGATCGTTTTGCGACATTACCGCTACGAGCTTCGCCCGCAGCAGCGAGTCCAGTTTATTCAAGGGCCGCCCCGCAAGGGTTATCTCTCCTTCGGCCTTTAGCTCCTGGCTCAGCGCCCGCAGCAGCGACGTTTTGCCGCTGCCGTTTGGCCCAATCACGCTTAGCCGCTCCCCTTTTAGCAGCTGAAAATTAATCGCCACCGGCCAGGCTGCGCCCTGCGGACGGGCAATCGCCCGCAGGGAAACGCTTAGCTCGGGTGCTGACTCGGCGGATGGAAAAGACATGCTCAGAACTCGTTGCGCAGCAGTTGGTAACCTTCCACCAGCTTGACGTTGGTGTTAGCCACCTCTTCAGAAAACTGCACTGAGGCAGGGTCAACCCGTGAGTATTGAGTTAAATCAGAGTCAGGCCCGACGCGCTCGGTGGACGGAATATACGTTTGCTGCGGCAGTGTCACCCCATCCACCACCGCGTTATAGCGAATGACGCAGCCGGTTTGTACGTGGCAGTTAAACAGCACGCTGTTAAAGCCGATAAACACTCTCTCGTCGACCCGGCAAGGGCCGTGCACGATAGCCCGGTGCGCAATGGACGTGCCGCTGCCAATGGTCACCGGCGCCCCGCTTTTCGAGTGGATAACCACGCCGTCCTGAATATTCGAATGGGAATGGATAACGATAGGATCCATGTCGCCTTCGGCGTTCAGCTCGTCGGCACGGATCACCGCATAAGGCCCGACATACACATAGTCATGAATAATGACCCGGCCACAAATTACCGCCGTGGGATCGATATACGCTTTGGGAGAGACCTGCGGCAAATGGCCTGAAGGATTTTTACGCAACATGGTGATTTCCTGTCCAGTGAATACGGGCCACCGCGTTATGCGCATGGAGGCTTTCCTGATGCTCAACGCGAAGGCTAAAAGCCTCGCTAAAAGGCGCGTCCAGCATCGCCTTGTTCAAACGGCGAGCGGCGTCTTCGCAAAACATCAAATTCTGTCCGTTTGCCCAGGCGAAAGCCTGTTCGTCGCCGCGCTTAACCACCGTCTGCACCGCCGTCCCAAGCGTGGCCTCACCGAGGTCAATAAGCGCCAGAAACGGCAGCGTGGCAACATCCGGCTTCAGCTGAGAGCTGATCCACGCCCAGCTTCTCTGACTGTGGGGCGTCCCCGGCATGCCCTTCTCGCCCAGCCAGGCCATCATTTCTTCGACGGACACGCCATCGTGCCGCGAGCCAAAATCCCGCAGAAACTGCTGCTGAGCGAGATTGCGGCTAAGCGCCGCCGATGCCGGACAGGTGGATGAATACGGGATCCCCACCCGGATCGTGACGGCAAAAGATTTCCCACACTCCGCCAGGATACTGATGGGATAAGCTTTCCAGCCAAAGTGGTTTGAGATTAAAGATTTGCGCGACAGCAGCAGCTCGCCGGTAATTTCGACGCTGGCGCGGTCGCTGCTGCGCTGGTGCGAAACCAAAAATTCACCCAGCAAGTGGCGCAATACCGCAGGCGTAATTTCGCCCTGGGTTAGCTCGTCCAGCAGCAGATAGATCCGGGACATATGAATGCCCTTTTCGGCTTCCGGAGAACTGAGCAGATTGATCCCGGCGTTCACTTTCGCCGTCATCGGTCGGCCAGCCACCTCCACCGGAAGATCAATCTTTTCCATGCCGACCCACGACAGGGCCGTATCGAATTCGTGGCTTCTAAGGGACTGAATATCAGGCAGCGTTTTAGGGCATAGCATTGGGGTGACCGTCATATAGCGCATCGTCTTCTCGTTAATTTGTAACGTTATAACATAACAATATTGAATGATGCAAAGCGACGTTTCTACTGCAAAGCGAAACCGTCCAGTCACAGGAGAAAACTCGGTGAAAAACCACTGATTTGCTCGATATATCTTATAACCCGGCAAGTGTTGCCCGTGTGTTCACACAATGATAGCATCATGTAAACAGCCATTTAGACGGCTAGACACTTAAACTAAAAAGCATTGAGGAATACCCTATGTGGCAAGAAAGACTCGCGCAGTTGGTCACCACCTGTCATTGGATTGGCGCCAAAGGCTGGGCCCCGGCAACCGGCGGTAATATGTCCATTCGCCAGGATGCCGAGTGGTGCTGGCTGAGTGAATCCGGGCGCGACAAAGGCAGCCTGACCAGCGAGGATTTCCTGCAGGTAGACATTGCCACTAATCAGGCGCCTTCGGGGCGAAAACCTTCTGCCGAAACCGGGCTGCATACTCTGGTTTATCGCCTTTTCCCCGAAGCAAACGTCGTACTTCACGTCCACACCGTGAACGCCACCGTCCTGTCGCGGATTGAGAAAGGCCCGGCGCTGAACATCAGCGGCTATGAAATGCAAAAAACCCTTACCGGCCAGCAGACGCATCTCAACACGGTGCCGATTGCCATCTTTGATAACGATCAGGACATCGACGCGCTGGCAAAGCGCATTGAACGTTATGCCGAACAGATTCCACTTAACTATGGTTTCCTGCTCCGCGGCCACGGTCTGACCTGCTGGGGCAAAGACGTAGCCGAAGCGCGCCGCCAGCTTGAAGGGCTGGAATTCCTGTTTGAATGCGAAATGCAGCGCCGCCTGTACGAGCGTGATTAACCCGCCATTTTCCTGTGTCTGTTCGATAGCGTGAGGCTTGAGGTATGGAGTATTTCCTGGGTATTGATATCGGCACGTCGAGGGTCAAAGCCGTGCTGTTTGACAGCAATTTCCATGCGGTAGCCAGCGCCGCGGAAAACACCTCTCCCACGCTCTCCCCACAGGGCTATGCCGAACAGGATATGGAGCAGCTCTGGCAGTCCGTTGTACGGACGCTGCGGGAAGTGGCCGACAGCCCTGCATTACAACAGGGCAAACTCAAAGCAATAGGTCTGGCGGGCCAGGGGGAAGGCGTTTGGCTCAGCGACAAAAACGGCGAGCCGGTGGGCCCGGGCATACTCTGGAGCGACACCCGCAGCCGGACGCTGATGGACGAACTTCTGCAGTCACCGGGCCTGGATAAAGCCCTGTTCGATGAAACCGGATCTCAGCTACAGCCCTGTAACACCAGCCTTCAGCTATGCTGGCTGAAGCGGAATCAGCCCGAACGCCTCGCCGCCGCCGACTATATCTTCTTCGCCAAAGACTGGATTCGCTTTCGCCTGACGCAGGTCGCCGCCCTTGAGCTGACCGACACCAGCGCTTCGCTGCTGAACCAGTCGAGCGGTGAGATTTCTGATTTCGCCCTTCAGGCTCTGGGTATCGATGACCTGAAAACACGTTTTCCGCCCTTACTTCGACCTGACGCACAGGCCGGGAGCTTAAGCGAAGCCGCCGCGCGGCTTTGCGGCCTGCCGCCAGCGACGCCCGTTGCCGCGGGCGCACTCGACGTCTGCAGCGCGGCGCTGGGCTGCGGCGCGATCCACGATGGGGATATTTATACCATTCTCGGCACCACCTGCTGCACCGGCGTAGTTTGCCACGGGCGCGAAACCGTCAGCAGCGGCACCCGCTTTGTCACCCATACCGAACAGGGCAGCTTTATTAACCTGTTCCCTATGCAGGCTGGCACGCCAAACATCGACTGGCTGCAGCAGCACATTTCCCTGACGCCGGATCTTGTTGCGCTGGAGAAAGAGATTGCCGCTATCCCCCCGGGCAGCGGGGGCGTTTTCTGGCAGCCTTATCTGAATGGCGAACGCGCCCCGTTCTACAGCCCCACTGCCCGCGCCGGGTTCTTTGGCGTGGACCAGCATACTTCCCGCGCGACGCTTCAGCGCGCCGTTTTTGAGGGGCTGGCCTATGCGATTGTGGATTCTCTGACGGGCTATGCCAGCGAGGGCGATCTCTACCTTACCGGCGGCGGGGCAGCCTCCGCGACCTGGCTGCAAATTATCGCCGACTGTACGGGGCGAACCGTCATCGCCAGCCACTTTAATGAGCTCAGCGCCCGAGGCGCGGCGCTGCTTGCCGCCCGCAGCGTGGGCGCGCTGGAACGCTATCCGACTCTCGAACAAACCCGCTATCTGCCCCAACCTCAGGCCCATGCTGCCTACCGGGCGTTGTTCCCGGTATTCCGCCTGCTGCGTGAACAACTCCAGCCGGTATGGCAGGCCCGGCATCAGGCCTTACAACGTCTTTCTCAGGATAATGCACAATGAAAATCGTCTTTACCGCCGAGTATGCAGGCAGCCTTGAACCTTTTAGCCAACTGGGCGAGCTGATTATCGAAGGCTGGGCCATCGGTAAACCCAAGCTTAAGGCCTCACAGATTATCGATCTCGCCCATGACGCCGAGGTGATTGTCACCAGCTATGACGACATCACCGAAGAAGTGATCCACAGCTGCCCTAAGCTGAAAGTGATTGCCTGCACCCGCGCTAACCCGGTCAACATTGATGTTCAGGCCGCGCGGGCTCGTAACATCACCGTACTTTATACGCCAGGACGCAACGCAGATGCCGCCGCCGAGCTCACTCTGGGCCTGATGCTAGGCCTGATGCGCCACATCCCACAGTCCCATGCCGCCCTGAAGCGCGGAGCATTTACCCGCGAAAGCCAAAGCGAGCAGCAAACCCAGTCCGGCCTGCGCAAAGATGTGGTCTGGGACGTTAGCCCGGAAAGCCCTTATGAAGTGTTCAAAGGCGGCGAACTACGCAATAAAACGCTGGGGCTGATTGGCTACGGCAATATTGGGCGACGCGTGGCACGTATTGCCCGCGCTTTCGGGATGAATATTTTGGTAGTAGATCCGTTTGTCGCCGCCGAAGATATCGACGAGCCGGGCTTGCATAAAACCACGCTGGAAGCGTTGTTCCGCGAGTCAGATATTGTCAGCCTGCACTTAAGCAGCGGCCCGCACAGCGATGGTCTGGTCAGTGCGCCGCTGCTGCAAAGCATGAAGCCGGGCGCGAAGCTTATCAACACTTCCCGTGCTTCGGTGGTTGTGGAGGCCGATCTTATCGATGCCTTACGCCATGGGCCACTCGGCGGCGCGGCGCTGGACGTTTACCACCAGGAACCGCTGTGGCGCGATCATCCGTTTATCAGCGAGCTGGATAACGTCATTATTACGCCGCACATCGCCGGAGCGACCCGGGAAAGCATCCAGAAACACACCGCAATGATCGCCGCCGATCTCCAGCGGTTTGTTGCCGGAGAGCCGCTGCTGTACGCCTGGCGCTAAGACAGAAAAACGGCCCCGAAGGGCCCGTTTTTTATGCCAGCAAAGGCGTGGTCGCCATAAAATTCTGCAAATGTTCCCAGTTCACCACGCCAGCGTCGGAGCCTAACCCGGTCGCGACCAGGGCAGCAGTCGCAGACGCTGCCCGGCAGGCTTCGTCCTCCGAAAGCCCCCGAGCCAACGCGGCGATAAATCCGCCGCAATAGCTGTCACCGCAGCCGGTTGTGTCGCTGGCAATCACTTTATAGGCCGGGAAATGCCGGGTCTTGTCACGGCTGAATAGCCAGGAGCCGCGCACGCTGTCTTTAAAAATGCAGCATTTCGCTCCCAGCGCCAGGAAGAAATCCGCAATCTCTGCTGGCGCCTGTCGCCCGGAGATAAACGCGGCTTCTTCAAGCGCGGGCATAAAATAGTCCACATGTGGCAACAGCGGGCGTAGCAGCGCCAGCGTATTTTCATCGGGTGCGATTAAATCGAAGCTGGTGATGACCCCCCGCGCTTTCGCCGCGGCCAGTAAACCAGCGCTCTGGCCGGTATCCATGGCCGCAAGCAGCCCGGTGCCGCCGTGGTGAAGATAACGCGTGTTCAGCACCCGATCAAAATCAGCCTCATCGACGTACAGCTTGTCGGATGCGCCCCGGCAGTGCAGCGCAGGCCGCTCACCGTTCGGGCGAATGGGTAAAATTGTCGCCGACGTCTCTGTTTGCGACGTGCGCTGGATCAGCGAGCAGTCAATCCCCAGGCGGCGATAGCTGCCCAGAATAAATTCGGCTTTTTCGTCTTCTCCCAGGCAGGCAACGGTTGAAGTGCGAATCCCCAGTTTGGCAGCATTCACCAACGCCCCGGCGGCGGTTCCCGCCGGGTTGAGGCGAATTTGCTCGATAAACTGCACACCACCGCCCGGTGGGATCTCCACCACCGGGCGACCAGCAATATCCAGGATGGTCAGACCCACGAAAACAGCGTCAAATTTGCTCATAGTCCCTCAACGGTGTTGCTGGCGCAGACGCGCCTGCCAGAATGAAACGGCCAGCGCCACCACCAGGATCACGCCCACCAGCGCATCTTTCACCAGATAGTTCAGCCCCATCAGGTTAAGCCCGTTATCAATAATCGCGAGGAATAACACGCCGCCAAGAGTGCCGCCCATGCTCACGCGTCCCTGCCGCTGGAATGCGGTGCCGATAAACACGGCGGCAATGGCATCCATCAGATAGGACTGCCCGGCGAGCGGCGTGAACTGACGCAGGTTGGCAGACAAAATAATGCCGCCCACGGCGCACATTGCCGAAGCGGCAATCAGCACCCAGAACAAGGTTCGCTTATCGGCTATCCCGGCAATACGGGCGGCCTCGCTGTTTTGACCAATCGCGCGCACTCGCTTCCCAAACAGCGTCCGCTCGGTGAGTAGCCAGGCGGCGAGCCAAACCACCAGCACGATAAGCACCGACGTGGGGATCCCCCAAACATTGCCCACCGCCAAATCGTGGTATTCCGGGGCCATGCGCCGCCAGGAAATCGCCCCGCCGCCGTCGGTGTAAATGCGCTCGGCACTGCTGGCAATAAACCAGGTGCCGAGCGTTGCCAGAAACGGCTTGATGCGACAGGCGAGGATAAGAAAAGCATTTACCAGGCCTATCACCACACCGCCCAGCAGGGCGCACAGCACCGCCACCTGCCAGGGAAGCTGCCAGGTTTTGAGCGCAATCAACGCCAGCATGGCGCCAAAGTCGATAGCCACGCCGACGGAGAGATCGATCGCCCCGGCACTGACAATCAGCGTCATCGCCAGCGCCACAATCAGCAGAATGGCGCTGCCCTGGAGCAAATTGCTCCAGTTATCCAGCGTCAGGAAGACCGGATTAGACCAGCTGAACAGGGCAATGAAAAACAGCGTTACCAGCGCAAAACCCGCGCGCGACAGCCAGGCCAGTGGTTTTCTCCCGGACTCACCGACCGGAAGCGTTGCCGCCAGAGCAGAAAAAACTTTCATTATTTATTGGCCCCTTTCTGCTGCAGGGCAGAAGCCGCCAGCACCACGAGAATCAACACGCCTTTGATAGCGCCTACCCAGAAAATATTCACCCCCAGCAATCCCAGGCCGTTAGACAAGGCGTTCACCAGGATAGCCCCCAGCAATGCCCCCCAAACGGTGACCACGCGGCGGCGCGAAAACGCCGCGCCAAGGAAGGTAGCCAGCACCGTTTCCATCAGCAATGGCGTAGCGGTTCCGCTGGAGCTGCCCGAGCCCTGTGCGAGCAGCGGGAAGACAGCCAGGCCCGCCGCAACGGCGGCGATAAGCCAGGACGCGAGAATAAGCCGGGGTACGTTAAGCCCGGACATCTGGGCCATATCTTTGCTGCCGCCCGTCGCCTGCAAATGCTGGCCAAAGCGGGTGTGATGCAGCACAAGCTGGAAGCCAACGAACACCAACAGCAGATAAATCAGCGCATAAGGAATACCCAGTACGCTACCGTCGCGAAACGCCACCATCATCGGGTCACTGACGCCGATCCGGCGCTGCCCGGTAAGCAGGTCGGTCAGGCCGGTAAAGGCCACCGAGGTTGAGAGCGTTGCCAGCAGAGGTGGCAGCCCGGCGACCAGCACCAGCAGCGCGTTGATCCCCCCGCACAGCAGACTCAGCGCTGCCACCAGCAGCAATAACAGCGGCCACGGCGTCAGCCACTCGGTCATGCCCAGGCTCAGCAGCGCCACGCCGAAAACGGCAATGGCCGGTAGCGAGAGATCGATCCCCCCAGAAACAACGTCATCTCCCCCGGCCGCAATCACACAAACAAGGCCAAAACTCAGGATCGCCAGCGGGACGCTTTGCACCAACATCAGGCTGATGTTCTGCCAGCTAAGGAACCAGGGTGATTGAATGCTGAGCCAGACCAGCAGGCCGACAAACAGCAGTAGCGGGAATTTTTCAAACAACACAGCGGAACGGCGCGCGCCGAAACGGCGAATTTCAGTACTCATAGCGAATGTTCCTGCCCACCGTTAATCGTCGCCAGCAGCGCATCAAGCGTCAGCCCCTGGGTAGCTAAATCCGCCACCAGCGCACCGCGCCACATCACCAGAATGCGGTCGCACAGGCCAAGCAGTTCGGTTGCGTCGCTGGAAGAGACCAGTACCGAACGCCCCTGTTCGGCAAGCTGGCGAGTGCGCTGATAAATATCGCTACGTGCGCCAATATCGACGCCGAGCGTGGGTTCATCGAGAATAAAAAGTCGTGCCTCGGTGCCCAGCCAGCGGGCAAGAATCACCTTTTGTTGATTCCCTCCGCTCATGAAGCGCACCGGTAGCGCCGGGATAGCAGGGCGAATACTCAGCCGCTCAATCCAGTCGCGGGCTTTTTGCAGCGCCCTGGTGCGGTGCTCCCAGCCAAACGTTGCCGTATCCGGCAGCGAGGCAAGGTTGATGTTATCGGCCGCCGAAAACGGCAGGATCAGCCCCTGATGTCGTCGGTCACGAGGCACCAGCGCCATACCGGCCCGGATAGCCTGCCGCGGCGACCGGATACGACGCGCGCGCCCTTCTATGACGATCTCGCCCTGTTTCGCCGTATTCAGCCCGTAAAGCGTATCCACCAGCACATCACGCCCTGCGCCCAGTAAGCCCGCCACGCCAACAATTTCACCCGGGCGGATCTCAAAGCTGATGTTCTGCAACTGCTGTCCGTCTGAAAGCCCGCGAACGGAAAGCAGCGGCGTTTCGTTCACCGGGGCATTAGCTGCGTGCTCACGCGGGGTATAAAGCCGGTCGATTTCTCTGCCGACCATCATATGAATCACGGCATCGGTATTCTGCAGCACTTCGCGATCCGGATAACCCACCACTTCTCCATTGCGCAGCACGGTTCCGGCATCACACAGCGCGGCGATTTCATTGAGGTAATGGGAGATGTACAGAATGGCGATGCCCTGCTCTTTAAGACGCAGGATAGCGTCGGACACCAGGCTCGCCTCGTGCGCTTCAAGCGGTGCCGTAGGCTCGTCAAAGACCACCAGTTTTGCCGCACCGTCGATCAGCGCTCTGGCGATTTGCACCAGCTTGCGCTCGGCCAGGCTCAGTTGCCGGATCAAACGGTCGGGGTCGAGATCCAGTTGCCAGGTATGGAGGAAAAAGTCTCTCGTCGCCTGCCGCATACGCCGGCTGTCCAGCAGCCCGCCGGCATGGCGGTATTCCTGCCCCAGGAACACCGATTCAGCCACGGTAAAGTGAGGGATCAGATTGAGCTCCTGGTGAATAACGCGTATCCCCTGAGCCTCAATCGCCGCGGGCTTACCTAGCGGAAGCGCGACGCCATTTAGCGTGGCCGTCCCGCCGTCCGCCTTGTAAACCCCGGCAAGAATTTTGATCAATGTGGATTTGCCCGCGCCGTTTTCACCGATAAGCCCGTGAATTTCCCCCGGGCCTATCGTCAGGGTGACCGCGTTTAACGCGGTCACATTGGCAAATCGCTTACTGATGCGGTCCATCACCAGACCGCGTTGCGTTTTTGCAGCGTCCACTACTTCAGCTCACCGTAGCCCAACTTTTTGTACACCGCTTTGGCTTCATCCGGGCCTTTCACCGGGATAACCGGAATAAAGGTCTGGATCGGCAGCTTCTGGCCGGCGAAGTAACGCGCCACGTTTTCGGCAGAAGTCTGGCCAATCAGGTGCGGCTGCTGGGCGACGTTGGCCACCAGCGGACTGTCTTTTTCCGCCATGATTTCCAGCGTTTCCGGGCCGGCGTCGATGGCGGTAACCTTCACGTCTTTATCACGTCCGGTCTCTTCCAGCGCCTGCACGATGCCGATAGCCGGCTGGTCCCAGCAGGCGACATGGATAGCATCCAGCTTACCCTTCGGGTATTGGCTAAGTAACTCAAGGGTTTTCTTCCGGGCATCTTCCGGCGAGTTAGCAAATTGCTCTGCCAGCTCCGGCTGAATAATTTTAATGTCCGGGTAGTCTTTCAGGACATATTTCCATTGGTCATAACGTATGCCGCAAATGCGTAATGAATTAGAGAACGCATTAAATACCGCGACATTACCTTTGCCGCCCAGTGCATCAGCCATATAACGGCCAATAGTTGAGCCCAACGTGTAGTTGTCAGATGTCGTGTTATTCACGGAATACTGAGAAACATGGTCGACGGTAAAAACGGGAATACCGGCATCGCGCAATGCTTTGAATTTAGGCTCCACGGCACTGTCGCCCAAAATACTGATTACGGCATCCACCTTACGGGACAGCAGAATATCGTGGTTATTAGCATGCACCTGGTTATCCCTGCCGCCATCAACGCCGATAACCTTGCCGCCCAGTTTTTCCACTTCTTCGGTCGCGCCCTTATAGGCTTCTCGATCCCAGAAATGCTGAGTGCCCACGACGGCAACGCCGATTGTTTTCCCCTGTAATGACAGCGTGTCTGCGGCGAACGCAACACCCGATGCCAGTGACATCAGGCCAACGGCGGCAGACAAAAGTCTTTTTTTACCCTTCATTGCTATAGTTATCCTGTATTTATTATTCACACTCGCGCCTGATGATCCGGGTTTCAGCCTCGCAGCCAGGGCTTATTCCGCTACGCTTATTTGAAGCAATAAACGTCCCGAACACCCTTGCCCTTCGGCAAAAAAATGACCATTAAGCGACAGCATGACAACAAGCATTATCAAGCCAAAATAAAAAATAGATATATCTTATACTTTCATAGCAATGTCATTAAGTCACTTCAGAATCTGGATATTGAACATGAAAAAAATGCATGTAAAACATATCACAAGAAAATAATTCAACCACACTAAAGGAAAGGCTTAATTATTTTTTCTCAAAAATAAAACCTCGCGAAAATAATATTAAAATGCGATATATCCTCCCCTCATAATTAGAAACACTGCCAGCCGATATAAATGAAACAGCATTCGCTATAGTTTTGCCCATTTACCTGATTTTTCATCGTGAGATGAATTTCCTCTTTGCTGGCACCTCCTCGTATGATGCCGCTTTAGCCCTATCGAAAACGCATGGTATAAGCATGAAAGCGGAACATCAGCTGGCGGTAATGCACTGGGGAACCTACCAGGTCACCACCGAGGGCGATCGTATCGCCGCCATTTCCCCCGTATCCTGGGACAAAAATCCCTCCCGCATCGGCCAGTCTCTGGCGGATTCGGTCACCGGGAATACACGGATTCGCCGCCCGGCGGTTCGCCTGGGTTACCTGCAAAACGGCCCCGCCTCTCGCGAAGGCAGAGGCAAGGAACCGTTTGTGGAGGTGAGTTGGGAGCAGGCGCTGGATCTGCTGGCACGGGATCTTCGCTCGGTGCAGGAGCGCTTCGGCAACGAAGCGATTTTTGGCGGCTCTTACGGCTGGGCCAGCGCCGGGCGCTTTCACCATGCCCAAAGCCAGCTGCATCGCTTCCTGAAAGCCTTCGGCGGCTATACGGCCAGTACAAATACCTACAGCAGCGCGGCCGGAGAGCGGATCCTGCCACATATTCTTGGCCCCTTAAGCCCTCTGCATAAACAACATACTCACTTCTCCGTGCTGGCAGAACACTGCGAAATATTTGTGGCTATCGGCGGGTTGCCGCTTAGAAATGCTCAGGTAAACGGCGGCGGCGCAAACGATCACATGCTGAAGCACTGGCTTGAACGTCTTGAGCAAAATGGCGTGCAGTTCGTGAACATCAGCCCGGTACGAAACGATCTCAGTGCCGTAGAAAGCGCCCGCTGGCTGGCGATTCGCCCCGGCACAGATACCGCGCTACTGCTGGCGCTCTGTCATACGCTGATCGCTGAATCCCTGCACGACGAGGCCTTTATCGACGGCCATACCGTTGGCTTCGAACAGCTGCGCCGCTATCTGTTCGGCGAGCACGACGGCGTGCCCAAAACCGCAGGCTGGGCGGCAAACATCACCGGAATTGATGAGCAACAAATCTTAACGCTGGCCCGAACCATGGCGGGCAAGCGCACCATGATCAACATTTCCTGGTCTATTCAGCGCGCCCGCCAGGGGGAACAGGCCTATTGGGCAACCGTGGCACTGACTTCCCTGCTGGGCCAGATTGGAACGCCCGGCGGAGGCCTGGCTTTTGGCTACGCCTGTACTAATCTTGCGGGTGCCCCTCGCGTGCCTTTTTCCGGCCCTCGCCTTCCCGCCGGGGAAAACAAAATCAAAACGGCAATTCCCGTGGCTCGCCTGTCGGACATGTTGCTTCACCCCGGTGGTGAATATGAATTTGATGGCAAGCTCTGCCGCTATCCCGATATTCGCCTCGTCTATTGGGCAGGTGGCAACGCTTTCCATCATCACCAGGATCTCAACCGTCTGGTTGAGGCGTGGCGCCGCCCGGAAACCATCGTTGCCCACGAGCAGTACTGGACGGCGCAGGCGAAGTTTTCCGACATTGTGTTACCGGTGACCACGTCCCTTGAGCGCGACGACATTGGCAGCGGTAGCCACGACGGCTTTATGATTGCCATGCGCCAGCAAATACCGGCGCAGGCTGAAGCTCAGGATGACTACACCATCTTCTGTGGGCTTGCGAAAAGACTGGGGTTTTATGAAACCTTCAGCGAAGGACGTACCGCAGCTGACTGGTTGCCGCATCTGTATGAATCCTCAAGGGAAAGAGCGCAGGCAGATGGTGTGGAGCTACCGCCTTTCGACACCTTCTGGGAACAAGGGAAACTGGAGTTTACACCTCCCGCTAAACCACAAATTTTCCTGGCTGATTTCCGCGCAGACCCGGGGCGTTTTCCCCTTTCCACGCCGTCGGGAAAAATCGAGCTTTATTCAGCGACCGTGGCCGGGTTCGGCTACCGGGAATGTCCGGGCTTTCCGTTCTGGGATGAAGAAGAGGCGGCTTATCAGCAACAGCAGGCTAAGCAGTGGCCTTTACATCTGCTTTCCAGCCAGCCACGCACCCGACTGCACAGCCAGTACGACCACGGTAGCGTAAGCCGGGCCACAAAAATTCAGGGACGTGAGCCGCTCTGGATGCACCCAACCGATGCGCAAAAACGCGGCATTCAGGAAGGGGAAGTGGTAAAGGTCTTCAATGGCCGGGGGGCAATTCTGGCCGGCGTTCACCTCAGCGACCAGATCCTGCCGGGGGTGGTTCAAATCTCGACAGGCGCGTGGTATGACCCGCAGGATCCTTCCACGCCAGGCTCGCTGGACAAGCACGGTAACCCGAACGTATTGACCGAGGATCGCGGTTCTTCGCGCCTCGGTCAGGGCTGTAGCGCCCAAAGCTGCCGGGTGGAAATAGAAATTTGGCGCGAAGCACTCCCGCCGATTACCGCGTTTGATCCTCCCGCATTTGTGGCCTGAGAGCCAGGTATAGGTACAACGCCGGTGGCTCTGCTGGCGTTTTAACGCTTAATCAAAGTGTGCAAATGTTGCAGGGTGATGTCATCCGGCGCCATCTTCAGCTCGTGGCGAAGAGAAACAGCGAGGTGGTATTCAGCCTGACTAATAGGTACATCCTCTTCACTTAAATAATCGCAAATCGTTTCAAAGGCCAGACCTGTTTCATTGTAATCCACATAATCAATTGCAAACTGGAGACGTTCGTTATCCAGCCGCCCCCGAAATAGCTCGCCAAATTTTTTGACTCTGCTATCCAGGCCCGGCATCACCTGTGTGAACACTTTTTGAATGAAAAAGGGCTCCATCAGCTGTTGGAAATCAGATCTCTTATTACTTTTCATAAAAATCCTGCAAATTTGCCGCGAGCGTCTCTTTCAGGAAAGCAACGCAGGCGCTGACCTCGCGGGAGGCTTTATTTATTGGCGGATAAAGCAAATAGGCGCTAAAAGACGGCACGATATAGCCCGGCAGCAGCGCGACAAGCAGGCCATTTTTCATCGCTTGTTGGCATACCGGATACTGCAGCACGCCAATCGCTTCCCCCGCCCTCAGCATCGTGTAGAGCGGCCGCCAGTGATTGGCGCTGAACACCACGTTTAGACGGGCGCTAACAACTTGGTTATTTTGCGAAATAAGCGGCAGACGACTGTCGTTAAACAGGCCGGAAACTCGCGCAAAGGCGTGATGGATCAGCTCATCCGGAGAGGCTGGCGTACCGTTTCGCACCAGATAATCTGGCGAAGCAACCAGCACCCGCCGCACATCACCCAGCGGATGCGCCACAAAATCGCCCTCACCGGGGTCGCCAAGTCTGAAAGAAATGTCGACGCCCTCCGTAACCGGATCGACGACACGGTCATTCAGGACCAGCTCGATATTTAGCTCGGGGTGTTTTGCTCTCAGCTTTAACAAGGCAGGCATCAGGACTTCTTCCCCCGCGCCATAGGGCGCCGCGATACGAATCAGCCCTTTTAACGCCACCCGCTCATCCACAACCGCCAGGGCAAGATCTGCCGCTGAAATCGCGACTTTACTGCGCTCATAGAATAAAGCGCCGCTGTCGGTCAGGGACATTCGGCGCGTGTTTCGCCGCAGCAGACGGGTGCCAAGGTGAGCCTCCAGCCGCTCTATCCTCTCACTCACCGCCGGCTGTCCGATGCCGATATCGCGCGCGGCGGCGGACATACTGCCCCGCTCCACCACCCGCACATAAATTCGCATTGCCGCCAGAAGATCCATGACCTGAGTATATTGGTTTTTCCGATAGATGAAAGCAGTGGCAGGCACCTACTGCCCCAGCGTGATTTTGGTAACACTGAGGCCTGATGTTATTTACAGCGCTTATCAAGCGCGATTATTAATCAGGAGAATCATCATGACAGAGATCAGACTTTATCTTTTCCAGTCCGGCACTCAGCGCTGTAAGTATCACGATATCAGGATGAATCAGGGTGAAGGGAGCCACTATGAAATCCCCGTCCCCTGGTTTCTTCTGACTCACCCAAAAGGCCACACCATTATTGACGGCGGGCTGGCTTCGGAAGGCCTGGCCGATCCTCGAGCCTATTGGGGAGATGCGGTCGAACATTACCAGCCGTTGATGACCGAAGAACAGGGATGTGTGGCTCAGCTAGGCGCGCTGGGCATTCAGCCCGAAGAGATTCGTTATGTATTACTTTCTCACCTGCACGCTGACCACACGGGCGCGATTGGGCGCTTCCCAAACGCCCTGCATATCGTGCAACGGCAGGAATACGATTATGCATTTCAGCCGGACTGGTTCACTGCAGGCGCCTATTGCCGCAAGGATTTTGCCCGCCCAAACCTGAACTGGCAGTTACTGGATGAGGACGGTTTTGATGTGTATGGCGACGGGACGCTGCGCTGCATCTCAACCCCGGGGCATTCGCCGGGGCATCAGTCGTTCCTGGTGACGCTCGCCAGCGGCCAGGCCTTCACGCTGGCGATTGATGCTGCCTATACGCTGGATCATTTTTATGACCGGGCGCTTCCAGGCTTGATGACGTCTGCCAGCGACGCCGCACGTTCGGTAGCAAAATTGAGGCACCTGACCGAGCGCAACGGGGCAAGGCTGATTCCCGGCCACGATCCCGACGCCTGGCCGCAGTTTACCCTGGCTCCGGCGTGGTACGAGTAATTCAGGTTTCATCTTCGCTCAGCGGCACGGGCAGGTTTATCGTCATCAGCAACCCGCCTGCGGCAGGCAAGCTGGCGCGGATATCCCCTTGATGCGCGTGACAGATTTCTCTGGCGATAGATAGCCCCAGCCCGCTGCCGCCTGAATCTCTTGCCCGCGAACGCTCGCCGCGCGTAAAACGCTCAAAAATATGCGGCAGATAATCCCCGGCGACGCCAGGCCCGGTATCAAGAAACTGGATTTCAATGCTCTGCTCAAGATGGCGAAAACAAATGGACATGCGATCGCCCCTGCTGCAATAGCGAAGCATATTCTCAATGATAATGGTGAAGACCTGTCCCAGACGGGCTTCATCCCCCGAGTAATAGAACTCATCTTCCGCTTCAACCGTAATGGACATACCGGCCGCTTCCAGCTGGGGTTTTAGCCATACGATCCTCTCGTTCAGGACCTCAGAAAGCGCGAATACGCTGCGATGGAGCGAGAGCTGCCCCGCGCTCGCCAGGGAAAGGAGATGCAAATCATCGGTGAGGTGACTGAGGTTTTTCAGCTGCGTCATCACCATGTTTAACTGTTTCTCATCGGCCGGAAACACATTATCGATCATGCCCTGCAGCCGCCCCATAGCCGCGGTGAGCGGAGAGCGCAGTTCGTGTGCGGCGGCCACATGCGCGGCCTTAAGTTCACGTTCGTACAACGCCAGTTGGCTAATCATTTTATTGAAGTTGCTGGCAAAGCGAGTCACCTCAGCCGGGCATTCATCCACCCTTTTCGCCTGCTGATTAAAATCCCCTTGGGCAACAATCTCTGCGACGTCCGTCAGGCTGCGAAACTGCGCGGCAAGCGGGCGTGTGGCCCGTAAACAGCTGACGATAACAAACGGGGTCGCCATTGAAATAAAGATGAACAGCCAGCCCCAGTTAAGCGAGCTGATGGAGGGTGTGCTGTATTCGATTCCCCAGCGGGCATCCACAATTTGATGAAAACGGACAATGTCTAAATCAGGATCCGCCCGCAGCGTCAGGAACTCCTGGTAAGCAGCAGGCGACATATGATGCACAACCCAGTAATACTGAACCGCGTAGATACTCCACATCGCCAGCACAATGAAAAACAGTACGCTAACGGCAACCACGATGATACGAATCGATATCCACAGCAGGAGCGATTTGCTTTTTTTGTTTTTCATGGTTTGCAGAACCTGTACCCGATGCCGCGCACGTTCAGAATCAGATTATCAATTCCCGCCGCCTCAAGCTTTTTCCTTAAGTTGTAGACATGCGTGTCCACCACTCGCTCCAGGGCGTCGCTTTCCGGGAGACACTTTTCAAGCAGAAACTGGCGGCTTAGCGGCCTCGTGGAGGCACGCATTAGCGTTTTCAAAATAGAGAACTCGGTAAGCGTTAAATCCAGACGTAACGGGGAAGCCCCCTCGGGCAACACCTGTGCCACCATATTGGTAACATCAACTTCCAGTGGGCCCCAGCGTAAAACATCCTCTTCGGGGAGTTGGTTAGCCTGAGTGCGTCTGAGCACGGCCTGCACCCGGGCCATAACTTCACCGGGATTATAGGGCTTAACCACATAGTCATCGGCGCCATACCGTAAAGCGCCGATCTTGTCATAGGGTTCGCCCATCGCGGTGATCATAATTACCGGGGTATTGCCCTTCCGCCTGACGGCAGCAAGAATTTCCGTGCCGTTCATCCCGGGGAGCATGACATCCAGCAAAATAAGATCGGGCCTCCAGGTTAGCACCGTGTTCATGCCTGCCAGGCCATCACCTGCCACCGAAACGCTATAGCCTTCGCGCTTTAGATAGGCCTCTAACACATTTGCCGCATCGGCGTCGTCTTCGATCACCAGGACCCGTTTATTTTTCATTTAATGTTACCTTGACAGTTTCTTCACAAATCCCTGGTTGTTCATTGATAAGCCACCAGCATAATCCTTTTACTTACTGAGTGAAGTATGCACAAAAATATAAACACCTGACGATGAGAATCATTATGTTAACGAAGAAAAGCATAAAATACATAATCGCGCCGCTGCTAATTTCCGGTATTTCATCCGCGTATGCAAGTGAATTTAATTCTGATGAAACCATGACAACCTTTGGTCTTGGAGCTATATCCTCGCCGCGATACAGCGGGGCTAACGAACAAAGCACTGCTATTATTCCACTGATACATATTCAGACGGGTAATATCTTCTTTGATTCCATGAATGGACTTGGCATTCATCTTCAAAGCGATAATGGATTATATTTAGAGCCAACGCTGGGTTATGATTCTGGCCGCACAGATAAAAATTCAGGCTGGCGAAAAGGTTCAAATAAACTTAAAGGCATGGGTGACATTTCCTCCACGGTCAACTCAGGTATTGCCCTGGGCTGGGCGGCAGTTCCCTGGCTAGTTTTTGAAGGAAAAACCACGCTACCGTTAAACGATGGCCAGGGCGTATCTTATTCCACCTCGATTAATTACATTCCTGTAATGGATGAGGATAATACGCTGACATTTCAGGCCAGCGCGTTGTTCGGCGATGCTCGTTACATGAATACCTGGTATGGGGTTAATGAGCAGCAGCACAGCCGTTCAGGTTTCTCGCGCTACAGCAGCGCCGGTGGGTTTTACGGCACGGACACCAGCCTGACGCTGACCCATCAGTTTAGCGAGCACTGGGGAGGCTTGATTAGCCTGGGTTACGCCTGGCTTAATAAGAAGGCATCCAACAGCCCCATCGTCATGAGAAAAGACGGCACGACCGGCATGCTTGCCATCAATTATACCTTCTGATCTCTTTTGCCATTATTTATTCATTAAACCAGCTAACCGAAGCACCGTTATGAAGATCGCTCTGACGATGATTTTCATCTTCGTGGCATTTTTCCCTTCGACGGGAGCCCACGATTTTAGAACGTGCTTTTATGGAAATAGTAATTTTCACACCGGCAATGAAACATGTATTAAATGCGTACACTCAAAGTATTATAAGAAACCATTCGCGTATAAAAACAACATGACACATTGTGACTTAGCGAAAACAAAAAACATCAATAATTATATTTCACCTTACTATCTTCGCCACTTTATTAAATCACTCCTGAGGTGATGACCGCGTAAAAAAACTTATCAACATTGAGAGATAACAACATGAAGATTTCAGAAAAAGTGATCGACACCATCACCGGATGGATTGACAAAAACATTCACCACAGATTAAGAATAGAAGATGTTGCCCGTTATTCTGGCTACTCCAAATGGCACTTCCAGAGAATTTTTTTATATTACAAAGGCGAAAGCATAGGCCGGTACATCAGAATCAGGAAATTGCAGCTGGCGGCACAGGATCTCAAAAACACCAGGGAGCGGATCGTAGACATTTCAGCGAAGTATGGCTTTGATTCACAGCAGAGCTTTAACCGGCTTTTTACCCGCAGCTTTAAGATGTCTCCCGGAAACTACAGGAAGGCTAAAGGTTCAGAAAGCTGAGCCTGTTCGCACAGAAAAGCTGCCCCGAGATGGTCGCCACCATATACGGCAGCTCTCAGGCTCAGCTTTCTGAAAGACCCGGGATTAATATGCGCTGCGACACGCATTTGGTTTGCTGCGGGAATAAAAAGCCCGACCGAGGTCTGGCTATTAATCGTTTGTGTTATTCTCAGGCATTGTTCGCAAGGAGGCGTAAATGCACATAAATACCAAGGTCAGAATTGCAACGCTTATCTGTCTTATGGCTGCATATGCCATAGCCCTTCCTACAATGGCTCTTTTCGCAGACTTACTCATAGCTGGTGGTATCGTTGACATATGGAAAGGATCGTACTCATTTGCCGGCCTGCTCAGTTTTCGAAAAATTCTCTATCTGAAATTAGCCGCGCTGGGGGCCGTACTTGGATTTTTCTACTGGCTGTTTTTCTATAGCAGATATAAGCATTACGATCCTTTAGATAAATATTTCAAGTAGCTATTTAAGACACTGCTGCCTGATGTAGTCCTGCAGGCAGTTAACCTGGCCGGTCACTGTTCCGAGTCGCTGTCTGAGAATGAAATAATCCCTCAGCGGAGTCTGTCGTTCCAGGACCGGTGGCATCATTCATGCCGGGCTCGCTGGGGATGGTAAGCACTGGCTGGCAGGTGACGTTGAGGCGCAGCCGCTTATCACCAGCAAAAACGGCGGCGAGCAGCTCTTCAATAGTGCTGATTTGCATCGGCCAGTATTTCGAGTCCCGCGCCGCAACATCGCGCTGGCGGGTCTGCATGCCATTGATCGTTTGCTGGCATTGTTTGCCAACAGCCCCGCATCATCAGACCGTGCTCCAGAACGGCAGGAACTTGAGTGTCTTCAAAAAAACACACATTTCTGCAATTTAGAAATACCCATTTCCAGAAATTACAACAGGTGGTAAGTTGCAAATTCTGAATGGAATAACTGCCGCGGAACTTCAAGGATGAAAAAATATTCATACCCCTATCTGATGTCTGTCACGGTTTTATGCCTTACTGTCATTTTTCTTCTTGTCTGGTGGCATGTATCCATCTGCAGAGCTACGTTTCTGAACTCACTCGCATATCGTTACGCCATTATTGCCTCTGTGACTGTCTCGTTCTTTATCACTGTGTTTCTGGTGAGCAAAGGGATGGTGAAAAGTGGCGGGCTTAATGTTTATATGAAAATTTTTGGTGGCATGAGCATCTTGCTGTTAATGCTCTCATTTTTTCCGGTTGTGACAATTACATACATTTTACCTGGCACATATTCATCTTATTCAGCCCCATACAAGTATACTTCCGGCAGCTCTAAAAATTGCTCTGGCGCTTATGTTGACGATCCCGACCTGGATACCAATATTAGAATTTGTTACCCCTATGGCAATTACAAATATGGCAACATAATCTACATTGAAAAACGAAGTAATTCTTTGGGGATGGTCGTAACCTACGCCGAAACCTCCTGGCAGGGTTATGATTAGCCTGTCGATTTCAATCACTACTACAAGCAATTGCTTTTTTAATAGGTCGCCTATTTCCCCTCAGCCACGGTGAGCCCTCTCCAGTGAGGGGATATAAAATGCCGCCCTGTAGCGACCGAGGCTTTATCTCCTCAACCGGCAGGGTGTGTCACTATCCCCGCCATCCGAAAATTCACGCTCATCGACCGGGACGTTTATATCCCCGACGAAGATTACCTGGCTGTGTACGAATGCGCCGCCCCGGCGATCCAGGTGGCCATGGAGATTTCATATCTTTGCGTCGCGCGCGAAGGCGACGTACTGGATCTGCGGCTCGCAGACATCAGGCATGAAGGGATTTTTATTGAGCAAAATAAAACGGGTAAAAAGCAGATCAAGCAATGGCCCCCTCGCCTCCGGGCGGCGCTTGACCTGGCTATTGAGAAGTTGTCCGGAAGGTCTGCGGCTGGCTTTCTGATTCGTGGGCCATCAGGCGGAGCCATGCATAAGAAAACGTTCAACACCTGGTGGAATAAGGCAAAGAAAGCTGCAGCGATAAAGTTGGGTCGCTCCGTTCCAGGAACGTTTCACGATATCAAAGCGAAGGCCATTTCAGACTACGAAGGGAGCAGCAGGGGCAAGCCACTTTTCTCTGGCCATAAAACTGAAAGTCAGGTGACGACGTATGGCCGCAAAGTGAAAATTTCACCAACGCTCGCGGCACCGGTGCTGAGCCAAACAGAGGGATAATGAGGGAGCTGAAGGCAAGAATATACCAAGTGAATATACCAACACTGTACCAACAGCCCAAAACAAAAAGGGGCTGCCTTTCGGCAACCCCTTAGAATGTTGGCGGAAGCGCAGAGATTCGAACTCTGGAACCCTTTCGGGTCGCCGGTTTTCAAGACCGGTGCCTTCAACCGCTCGGCCACACTTCCAACGAGGCGAACTATAAACATACCCATACTTCATGTAAAGCATGATTTTGTTCAATCGCCTGAAATTTCATCACATTTGTGTTATTTGCCTGAAACAGCAGCAACATGCTCAGTTTGAAGCCGCTTTTTCTGCCCTCCAGAGAGGGCAGCGTCGGCATTAGTGTTTTTTGATGTAGAGATCCTGGGTTAAATATTTGCCCAACGTGCTCGGGGCGTACCCTCCCACGTAAGGTTTCACCAGTTGAACTTTCACATAGTGATAGATAGGGATAGTCGGGACGTCTTTCGCAAGAATGTCTTCGGCCTGCTGATAGTACTTAGCACGTTCTTCCAGGCTGGTGGCCTGCGAAGCTTTGGCAATAATCTCATCGTAAGCAGGATTGCTGTATTTGGAACTGTTCTGGCTATCGCCAGTACGGAAGTTGTTCAGGTAGGTCGCCGCATCATCGTAGTCGGCAATCCAGCCGTAGCGCACCAGGTCGTAGTTGCCAGTGCGTTTAGTATCCAGCATGGTTTTCCATTCCTGGTTTTGCAGCTTCGCCTCAACGCCGATGTTTTTCTTCCACATCGAGCTGGCAGCAATGGCAATACGCTGGTGAGATTCAGACGTGTTGTATAGCAGGTTGAACTGCAGTGGATGCTTCTCATTGAAGCCTGCTTCTGCCAGCAGTTTTTTTGCTTCAGCAATACGCTTGTCGTGGCTCCAGCTGCCGTACTCGGCAGGTTTAAGATCAATACCGCCGATTTTAGGCTGGCTAACCAGCCACGCAGGCGTTTGCCCCTGCCCTAATACTTTCCCGGCGATGATGTCTTTATCGAGCGCCAGATTTAGCGCCAGGCGAACGCGTGGGTCGTTAAATGGCGCCTTAGTGGTATTGAACTCGTAATAGTAGGTGGACAGGTAAGGCGTGACATGAACCTGATCCGGGATCGTTTTTTTAAGTGAGGCGAAGAGCGTTTCCGGCACGGTAGAGGTGATATCAATCTCGCCCGCTTTATAACGGTTGATATCTGCAGTACCGGAAGCTATCGGCAAATAGGTGACTTTATTGATCACCGTATGAGCATCGTCCCAGTACTGCTTATTACGCTCACCAACAACTTTTTCGTTCACCACCCACTGAGAGAGTTTATACGGGCCGCTGCTGACGAAGTTGGCAGGCTGGGTCCATTTATCCCCAAATTTTTCTACCGCAGCTTCGCTCACGGGCACCATAGAGGTGTGGCCGAGCATCAGCAGGAAAACTGAAGTTGGCTGATCCAGCGTCACCTGAACGGTGTTGGCATCCAGCGCCTTCACGCCCAGGCTATCGACCGGCTTTTTGCCTTCGGCAATGTCATTGGCATTTTCGATATGCATCGTGCCCGGATAAGTCGCGTAAGGGGAGCCTGTTTTAGGATCGACTAAGCGTTTCCAGCTCCAGACCACGTCCTGCGCGGTGATAGGTTCACCGTTAGACCACTTGATGCCCGGGCGCAGATGGAACGTCCAGACTTTGTTGTCCTGGTTTTCCCATTTTTCGGCCAGATGAGGCTCGATAGAGCCGTCGTTTTTGACGCGAATCAGGCCGTCAAAAAAGTCGCCGATAATATTACTTTCAACGTCGCTCTCCACTTTGTGAGGATCCAGCGATGCCGGTTCACTGCCGTTGTTACGTACCAGCTCCTGTTTGGCTGCAAGCTCGGTTCCTGGCGGAACCTCTGCTGCCCATGCGCTGGAAATAGCGCTGAGCAGACCCAGAGCAACCAATGATTTTGAAAATGTGTTGTTGTTTGCTTTCATGACCTACGCCTTATTGATGTTATTTAACGACGGTACGGCTAACACTCTTAGTCGGCTTTAGGTAATAAAGCAATATTTTTCAGCCACCTATAAGTGGGTGTTATGGCATTAATTTTGTACAGTGTGATAAAGTGCACGAGGTAAAGATGGGTAAAAAGGCTTTTGTCTAATAAAGGCGGGCATTATGCTCATGACCATAAAACACCTGTAAAAGAGAGAGTTTTAGAATGGATCGCATTATTACCTCCTCGCGTGACCGTTCGTCACTGCTCAGCACCCACAAGGTGCTACGTAATACCTATTTCCTGCTGAGTTTAACGCTGGCGTTTTCAGCGTTGACGGCAACCGCCAGCACCGTATTGATGCTGCCATCTCCAGGGCTAATTCTGACGCTGGTGGGTATGTACGGTCTGATGTTCCTGACCTACAAAACCGCTGATAAACCAGTGGGCATTCTGTCTGCATTCGCCTTCACCGGCTTCCTGGGCTATATCCTTGGGCCAATGCTGAATGCCTATCTGTCCGCCGGCATGGGGGACGTTATTGGTCTGGCGTTGGGTGGCACCGCACTGGTCTTCTTTAGCTGTTCCGCTTATGTGCTGACAACCCGTAAAGACATGTCCTTCCTCGGCGGCATGCTGATGGCGGGCGTGGTGGTGGTGCTGATTGGTATGGTGGCTAACATCTTCCTGCAGCTCCCGGCTCTGCACCTGGCGATTAGCGCGGTGTTTATCCTGATCTCTTCTGGTGCCATCCTGTTTGAGACCAGCAACATCATTCGCGGCGGCGAAACAAACTACATCCGCGCGACCGTCAGCCTGTATGTTTCTCTTTACAACATCTTCGTTAGCCTGCTGAGCATCCTTGGTTTTGCCAGCCGCGACTAACTGATGCGGTAATCCCCAAAAGAGAATGCCTTGTGCATTCTCTTTTTTTTGCCCTCAATCCTGCCGTATTCCGCCCTTAAGCCCACAGAGAAAATTTGCTACACTTCGCCCGATTTGACGTAAATAGCGGATAACTATGTTGACCTTTGAAGGCAGAGAAATAGAGACAGACGCCGACGGCTACCTGAAAAATAGCCAGGAATGGAGCGAGCCGCTGGCGGAAGAGATTGCCGCCAAAGAAGGCATTACCCTGGCGGTAGAACACTGGGAAGTGGTTCGCTTCGTACGCGACTTTTACCTGGAGTTTAATACCTCCCCGGCCATTCGCATGCTGGTTAAAGCCATGGCGAACAAGTTCGGCGAAGAGAAAGGCAACAGCCGCTACCTTTATCGCCTGTTCCCGAAAGGCCCGGCCAAACAGGCCACAAAAATCGCTGGCCTGCCAAAACCGGTGAAGTGTATCTAGTAGCGGATGCCAAAGTTGATCCATTCGCGTTCGGGTTGATGCGGTTCAGTCAGAACTTTATCAACCCTGGCGCTACGTGGCCCGCCGGCTTTTAGCCACGCCAGCAGCTTTTCAACCTGCTCCGCCTCTCCGCAGGCCACCACCTCCACGCTGCCATCATCCAGGTTACGGGCATAGCCGGTTAAGCCAAGCTTTTCGCCCTCACGCTGAGTGCTGTAACGAAAGCCCACGCCCTGAACCATGCCGTGTACCCAACACTTCACGCACTGCTTGTCTGAGTTCACCTTTACCTCCCCTGACGCTCAACTTGCTCTCAGTTTAACAAACCACAGCGTTTTTTCTTTGCAGGCACCCTACACAGTGAGGCTTTTAACGTGAATAAATTGCAATTAGCGGCCCTAAACCGGAAAATGGCGCCCATTTCTTAGCGAAGCAGCAAATAAATTATGAGCGTACGTTTAGTGTTAGCCAAAGGGCGCGAGAAGTCGTTATTGCGCCGTCATCCATGGGTTTTCTCTGGGGCTGTTGCGCGCCTGGAAGGCAAGGCCAGTCTCGGTGAAACGATTGATGTGGTGGACAGCCAGGGCAAGTGGCTCGCCCGCGCGGCCTGGTCCCCTGAATCACAGATCCGCGCCCGCGTCTGGACCTTCAATCAGGATGAGAGCATTGATATTGCCTTCTTTACCCGCCGCCTGCAGCAGGCCCAACAGTGGAGAGACTGGCTGGCTAAGCGTGACGGACTGGACAGTTACCGCCTGATCGCTGGTGAATCTGACGGCTTACCGGGCGTGACAATCGACCGGTTTGGCAACTTCCTGGTGCTGCAGCTGTTGTCCGCGGGCGCAGAGTATCAGCGTCCGGCCCTGGTCGCCGCCCTGCAGTCTCTCTACCCTGAGTGTTCTGTTTACGATCGCTCAGATGTTACCGTGCGTAAGAAAGAAGGCATGGCTTTAACTCAGGGGCCTGTCAGCGGGGAACTACCTCCTGCCCTGTTGCCGATTGAAGAGCACGGCATGAAGTTGTTGGTAGACATTCAGGGCGGGCATAAAACAGGTTATTACCTCGACCAGCGAGACAGCCGTTTCGCCACTCGCCGCTACGTGGATAATAAACGCGTACTGAACTGCTTCTCCTACACCGGCGGTTTTGCCGTTTCTGCGCTGATGGGTAATTGCAGCCAGGTGGTGAGCGTGGACACCTCCCAGGATGCACTGGATATCGCCAGAAAAAACGTTGAGCTGAACAAGCTTGACCTCAGTAAAGCTGAGTTTCTTCGTGACGACGTGTTCAAACTATTGCGCAAATACCGCGACCAGGGCGAGAAGTTTGACGTCATCGTAATGGACCCGCCTAAATTTGTTGAAAACAAAAACCAGTTGGCGGGCGCGTGCCGCGGCTATAAAGACATCAACATGTTAGCAATTCAGTTACTGAACCCTGGCGGCATTCTGATGACATTCTCTTGCTCCGGGCTGATGACCACAGATTTATTCCAGAAAATCATCGCCGATGCCGCCGTAGATGCCGGGCGTGATGTACAATTTATAGAGCAGTTCCGTCAGGCGGCCGATCACCCGGTGATCGCAACCTACCCGGAAGGGCTGTATCTGAAAGGGTTTGCCTGTCGAGTCATGTAGCTTGAAAAGGCGAAAATTGCCCGCATATTCGTATGCAGAGTAATATTCCCGGGAGGTGACTATGATTGCCAGCAAATTCGGTATTGGCCAGCAGGTTCGCCATTCTTTACTGGGCTATCTGGGCGTAGTGGTCGACATTGACCCCGAGTATTCGCTCGATGAGCCACAGGAAGATGATCTGGCCGACAATAGCGCACTCCGCGCGGCGCCGTGGTACCACGTTGTCATGGAAGATGAAGATGGCCAGGCGATTCATACCTATCTCGCCGAAGCTCAGCTCAGTTCTGAAGACGACGACGAGCACCCTGAACAGCCATCAATGGACGAATTGGCTGCCTCGATACGCCAGCAGCTTCAGGCCCCACGCCTGCGTAACTGATTAAAAAACCCCGCGTAAGCGGGGTTTTTCTTATTTTGCCAGCCCAAGACGAGGTATTTCGATCGCCGGGCATTTATCCATCACGACGCTTAACCCCGCATTCTGCGCCAGCACCGCAGCCTGCTCATTAATCACCCCAAGCTGCATCCATAGCGTTTTTGCCCCCACGGCGATAGCTTCCTGCGCCACGCCCCAGGCCGCCTCAGAATTACGGAACACATCAACCATATCAATTTTCTTCGGTACTTCCGCAAGCGTTGCATAACCCTGCTGCCCCAACAGCGTTTTACCCGCGACCTTCGGCGACACGGGAATAACCTCATAGCCTTGTTTTAGCAGGTAATCCATCACCCGATAGCTCGGGCGATCGGGTTTGTCGCTGGCCCCCACCAGCGCAATGGTGCGGGTGGTTTTCAGGATATTTTCGATATCACTTTGTTTCATAGCGCCCCCTAAGATGTTGTCTGAAGTGTATGCCAAAGCCCGCCACCCAGCCATCTTTCTACCGGAAACTCAGGAGCGCAATTTCTAAAAATATGTCTATATGTTAATAGGTAGGGTTCAGGAAAAACTTTGAAACATCCACTCAGCATGTTCACCAGGGAGAGTGAAATGAGAGCAGGTCTGCCACTTGCAGGGCTAATTTTTATGATACCGACCCTGGTATGGGGAACCACGCTGCGCCTTTCCACCGACCTGGATTTACTGGTTCTGGACGGTAAAAGAGTTTCCAGCTCGCTCCTTAAAGGGGCTGACAGCATTGAAATAGATAATGGGCCGCATCAGCTGGTTCTGCGTATTGAAAAAAAAATAGCCAGAGCATACGCCCGGTCTTCTGGGATATCCCCACCGATGGTGATCAGTTTTGACACTAAAGAGATAGACCAGGTCAATATTGTTCTGCAGCTAAAAGATCCCAATCGTTCTATAGCCGCTTTTCAAATTAAGCTGCTGGACGGCCAGGCCCACCCTATTCCCATCCGAACCGATATTTTGGAGATAAAACCGGACCCAACCGGAACAGATTACGAAGAAGAGACGCAACGCTATAATAAATCAGGGAAAAAAGCGTCAATGCCCGGGTTCGCGAACCTCAAGGCCAACGATGACAGTCAGAAATTTGCCATGGCGGATCCAGGCCTTCCACCAGCACAATCTGAAGCATTCACAGAACAACGGTTGAGATACTGGTTCAGTCAGGCCGATAAGCCGACACGGGCACGTTTTTTACGCTGGGCAAATGAGACACCAAACCCATAGCAATGCCGCGAGATACCTCGCTTTTTTGACGTTCTACTCTTGCAGCCCTGGGCGCTTTTAGTAATCTGTTAGCAGCCTAAAACTATCCAGGAAAACAGAATGGAACTAACTACCCGCACCCTTGCGGTAAAAAAACATATCGCACTGGTTGCCCACGATCACTGTAAGGATGCACTTTTAAAGTGGGTACAACGCCACAAAGCAACGCTTGCTAACCACACGCTATATGCCACCGGGACAACGGGTAATTTAATTCAGCGAGCAACGGGCCTTGAAGTCAACGCCATGCTCAGTGGCCCAATGGGGGGCGACCAACAGGTAGGCGCCTTAATTTCTGAGGGAAAAATTGACGTCCTGATTTTCTTCTGGGACCCGCTCAATGCCGTTCCTCACGATCCAGACGTTAAGGCTCTGCTGCGTCTGGCGACCGTCTGGAATATCCCGGTCGCCACCAACCTTTCTACCGCCGATTTTATTATTCATTCACCGGGCTTCAATGAAAGCGTGGATATTCTTATACCGGATTACCAACGCTACCTGAATGAACGCCTGAAATAATCACGGGCGGTTAGTCGCTGGCACCCCAAGCCGCTTAAGTGCTTCAACAAAGACGGAAGGTTCTTGCTTGTTGAACATAAGCCAGACCCGATGGCGCGCTCGCGTCAGCGCGACATAAAGTAAACGCCGCTCCTCTGCATCCGGGAAATCCTCCGGCTGTGGCAGGAGCGCCTGCTCCATGATTGACTCCCGTGCGGGGGCCGGAAAGCCTTCTTTCCCATCCTGCAAGCCAAGAATGATCGCATAATCTGCTTGCTGCCCTTTGCTGGCATGGATGGTCATAAAATCAATATTGAGCTTAGGCCAACGCGTCGAGGCTTTTTCCAGGCTATCCGGACGTAAATGGTGGTACCGCGCCAGCACCAAAATTCGCTGTTCGGGCAAGGCGTACCCACTCAGCTTGTCCAGTAAATCATCGAGCCTGTCATCGGCAAGCAGAGTCACTGCTTTTTTGTCCCCTTTGGAGAGGCTATTGAGCGGCTTGCGCAGTTGATACGGGTTTTGCTGCACAAAACCGTTAGCAATCTCGCCGATTCGATCGTTAAAGCGATACGTGGTATCCAGCGCGCAACTATCGCCTTCACCAAAATGGTGGCTGAATGCCGTTGTGAGCGTCATTTCCGCCCCGCTAAATCGGTAGATAGCCTGCCAGTCATCCCCCACGGCATAAAGCGAAGTATGGGAGTTTTGTCGTCTTAAAGCGGCCAGTAAGGCGGCTCGCTGTGGGGAGATGTCCTGAAACTCATCGACAAGGATATGCTTCCACGGGCTGATAAACCGGCCCTTTTCAAGCACATTAATTGCCTGATGAATCAGGCCAGAAAAATCAACCGCCTCTTCGGCTTTCAGGGCCGCTTTCCAGTTTTTTAACAACGGCGCCATCAGCTTAATACGCTTAGTGAAAAGCTCCCTGACCTCTTCCGGTGCGCTGTCTATCATTTCTGCCTGCGAACCGCCGTGCATCCGCATCAGGCCGAGCCAGCGATCGAGCCGGCTGGCAAGCCGCTTCGCCAGCCGCTTATCCTGCCAGTATTCGCCTTCAGGAACATCCCACTCGAGTTCTTCGCTAAGCCACTGCCGCCAGCCTTTGGCCATCGCTTTTTTTTCCCGGCATTGCTGCTGCCAGCTGTCGATCAGCAATTGATGGCGAGCGGCGGTATCACTCTCAAGCTCACTGACTCGAGGGACTTTTTTACTCCCCTGCTGAATGATGTGTAGTGCCAGCGAGTGGAAGGTTCTGGCAGAAATAGCCTCGGTATTAAGGCGGCTTGATATACGCTCATCCATTTCCTGTGCGGCCTGACGCCCAAAGGCTAACAGCAGAATTTGATCCTCCGTAGCTTCGCCGCGCTGTAACAACCAGCCCGCACGCGCCACGAGAACGGAAGTTTTGCCGCTACCGGCCCCCGCCAGGACTAACAATGAGTCCTCACCATTGACCACGGCACGAGCCTGGGACGGATTGAGGGGTGAACTTTCGACCTGTTCAAAGAAGGAGGCGTATTTTTCCAGCATCCGTTCGGTATAGGCGCTATTGCGTTGGTGGCGACGTTCTTCACCTTGTTCAAGCCAGGCTTTGCATATGGCCCACGCTTCACGGCAGTTCTCGAACTCGCCGAGCCGGGAATGGGGAATCGGTAGGGCCGCAATAGCTCCGCGGAGGTTATCCTGCAACGCCTGCATATCGCTCCGTCGGAACCACACCTCTTTGCGGGTACGCCGGGCTATCTCTTCTCGTTGAGCGGTTAAAACTTCAGCAGCCACCTCGCTCATCTCCGTGCTCCAGTTGAGCCAAAGCGAATTCAGATGGTGGAAAAAACGCTGAGTCTCCGCCCATTCGGTACCGTGCAGGCGCACAACTTTGTCTTCAGGAAGAACGAATTCCAGCTCGCCCCAAACCAAGCCACGCTTGCAGTTAATCGCTATTAACTGATTGAATGGGATGAGGTATTCATGGCGGTCGCCTTTGACCTCAACGCCGGCAGGCAACAGTTTAACCCGATTATAAGGGTGCTGCGCCAAATGCTTGCCGAGAGAAGTTGCTTTGAGTTCCATTACGTTGCCCGATCCGATGTGGGAATTGTTACTCAAGTTTAACTGCCGATGTAATGACGCTCCAGAGTAAAAACGCGTTATAATTTCTGCAGTTAATCATTCTTTATTTTTCTGTCAGGGAAGCGTCACTATGCGTACCGTACTTAATGTTCTGAACTTTGTGCTGGGAGGCTTCTTGACCACCCTATCATGGTTATTTGCCACGCTTATCAGCATCGTGCTGATTTTCACCCTGCCGCTGACTCGCTCCTGCTGGGAAATCACCAAGCTTTCCTTTGTGCCCTACGGCAACGAAGCCATTCATGTCGATGAACTTAATCCACAGGGTAAAAATACGCTGCTAAATACGGGGGGAACCCTGCTGAATGTGCTTTGGCTGATCTTCTTCGGCTGGTGGCTATGCATTATGCATATCATGGCAGGTATAGCGCAGTGTATTACCATTATCGGGATCCCTGTAGGGATTGCGAACTTCAAGATTGCAGCTATCGCATTATGGCCCGTTGGCCGACGGGTTGTGCCGGTTGAAGTAGCAAGAGCCGCGCGCGACGCCAATGCTCGTCGCCGTTTCCAGTAAGGAGCCGTTGTGCTGACCCTAAGCCCACTGGTACGTCGTTATACCTGGAACAGCGCCTGGCTCTATAACTTGCGCATATTTATTGCCCTCACAGGCACTGCGGCGCTTCCGTGGTGGCTTGGTGAAGTCAAGCTGACTATCCCTCTCACGCTGGGCGTTGTGGCCGCCGCCCTGGCCGATCTCGACGATCGCGTAAGCGGTAGGTTACGAAATTTACTGATAACTTTGGTCAGCTTTTTCATTGCTTCAGCATCCGTTGAGTTACTGTTCCCCTGGCCGTGGTTGTTTGCAGTTGGTTTAACGGTATCCACCAGCGGGTTTATCCTCCTTGGAGGATTAGGGCAGCGCTATGCCACCATAGCCTTTGGGGCGCTGCTTATCGCCATCTACACGATGCTCGGTATTTCCCTCTATGAGCACTGGTATCAGCAACCGCTTTTCCTTTTAGCAGGCGCCGTCTGGTACAACCTGCTGACGTTAGCAGGCCATTTGATTTTCCCGATACGCCCGCTACAGGACAATCTGGCACGCTGTTATGAAAGCCTCGCGAGCTTTCTTGAAATTAAAGCCACGCTGTTTGATCCTGATATCGAAGAAGAAAGTCAGGCTCCGATGCTCCAGTTGGCCATGGCTAACAGCCAGTTAGTGACCATGCTAAACCAGACGAAAAGCTCATTACTGACTCGCCTTCGTGGCGATCGGGGCCAGAGAGGAACTCGCCGAACACTTCACTATTATTTCGTAGCCCAGGATATTCACGAGCGCGCGAGCTCGTCCCATATTCAGTATCAGGCGTTGCGGCGATAAGTTTCGCTATAGCGACGTGATGTTCCGCTTCCAGCGTCTGCTCACGATGCAATCCCAGGCCTGCCAGCAGCTGTCTCGTTCTATCCTGCTGCGAGTCCCGTATCAGCACGACCCGCGATTTGAACGCGCCTTTACCCATCTGGACTCCGCTCTGGACCGTATTCGTGCGAGCCATGCAACTGCCTCAGAGATAAAAGCACTGGGCTTTCTGATTACTAATCTGAGGGCCATTGATGCGCAGCTGGCAAACATTGAGTCAGAACAGGCTATTGCCGAGCCGCAGAACGATCCCGAGAACCGTTTAGCCGACGATAAGCTGACCGGCTTCGATGATATCTGGCAGCGACTAAAGCTTAACCTCACGCCAGAATCCGCACTCTTTCGCCATGCGGTGCGTATGTCACTGGTTCTCTGTGTGGACTATGCGTTTATTCAATTCACGGGTTTGCAGCATGGTTACTGGATACTTCTGACCAGTTTGTTTGTTTGCCAGCCCAACTACAGTGCGACCCGTAGACGCTTAGCGCTGCGTATCATCGGTACATTGGTTGGGGTAGCCGTTGGCCTGCCCTTACTTTGGCTTGTCCCGTCTCTCGAAGGCCAGCTAATACTGATAGTCATCACCGGCGTATTGTTCTTCGCTTTCCGCAATGTGCAATACGCCCATGCGACCATGTTTATTACGCTGTTAGTGTTGCTGTGCTTTAACCTGCTGGGAGAAGGCTTTGAAGTCGCCCTGCCGCGAGTGATTGATACACTCCTGGGCTGCGCTGTAGCCTGGGCCGCGGTAAGTTTTGTGTGGCCTGACTGGCGATTCCGTCGACTTTCCCGGGTAGTTGAACGTGCGTTCAACGCCAATTGTCGCTATCTGGATGCGATTCTTGAGCAGTACCACCAGGGGCGTGATAACCGCCTGGAGTATCGCATTGCGCGGCGGGATGCCCATAACAGAGACGCTGAGCTCGCCTCCGTTGTTTCAAATATGTCCTCTGAACCTCGGGTCTCAGCCGAGATGCGGGAAGCAGCGTTCCGCCTGCTTTGCCTGAATCATTCCTTTAATAGCTATATCTCGGCATTAGGAGCACACAGGGAACAACTTAGCCACGGTGATACGCTAATGCTGCTTGATGACGCCGTCTGCTATGTTGATGACGCACTACACCACCTGCCTGTCGATGAAGAACGTGTTCAGACTGCTCTGGCAGAGCTCTCCGCGCGCATCTCACAGCTTGAGACTCGGGCAGAGACAAAAGAACCCCTGGTTCTGCAACAAATTGGGCTATTGATTGCTCTTCTGCCAGAGATCTCTCGTCTTCAACAGCAAATCTCTCAGTGCTCCGAGTAAGGATGTTGGCGCTGCTCATAGCGGCGCCACCAGTCCGTCAATTCTTTTCGAACATCGGCGGGCAGTACCGCCTCATGAACACCACGAATAGCCCCCGCAAGCGCGAGCAACACTTTAATGCCTACCGTTTTCCTGGTGCTGCGTAATTTTAGCCATGACCGTTTGGGACCAAAGAGTTGCAGCGTTTGTGGATCATTGATACCCACCTCACGAAGCATAACTTCAATATTCAGGGAAATGTTGGGGAGATCCTTCAGGCGGCGAGAACGTATCTTAATCTGCGTCTTCTCACGTTGGGCACTTCTTAACGCCTGGGAAGAGAGCTGGATGAGTTTGTCCGGATTTTCCCAAAGTTCTTCATCAACACGGTAGTAATTCAGCGCGACAGGAAGCCCACGTTTACTGTACATCAGAGGGGGGGCCGATTTTTGGATGAAATACTGCGCACACTTTTCACAAGCTCGCAGGTAAAGCTCGCCTTCCGCCACCATAGCAAAAACCACACCTTCGACGGTCAGACTATAACCGCCAAATAATGGCCGACAACCGATTTTACCCAGTGACGAAAGATATTCCCGTGATTTATTAATTCTAAGAAATGTCACCCTTTTCATAATATGTCCTTATATATCAACTGGTAAATAGCAGTTTTAGTTACTCATCCTCTTAATCTCTGAAAATAAGCAAGGTTAAAGGTAATGGCAATGAGAATTTCATCCGTACCGCTTTTGCATACGGAAAATGCGAGACACTTTCCGAAATTCCGGTTGATCTTTGTTCGTACAGGCATTACTGTATATGCATACAGTAACCCATTAGGCGGGATTCACTATGCACTCACATAACGTTCAAACTCACTTTCGTCATGTTGCAGTTACTGCGCACTCCCCGGCGCAGTCTCTCTCTGATAACAGCGTACAGGGGTTAATCAGCGAAGTGGTCTACAGTGAAGAGAGCCCATGGGTTACGCAGTTTATTCTGCTACCTTTATTACAGCAGTTGGGACAACAATCTCGCTGGCAGCTATGGCTGACGCCACAGCAAAAACTCAGCCGCACATGGCTGCAGGCGGCCGGGCTGCCGCTGGCAAAAGTGATGCAGGCAAATCAGTTAGATCCTCTTTGCACCGTTGATGCAATGGTGAAAGCTCTACAGACGGGAAATTACAGCGTCGTCATCGGCTGGCTGCCAGAAGAATTAACAGATGAAGAACATTTACGGCTAACGAAAGCTGCGGAAACGGGTAACGCGATGGGCTTTATTATGCGTCCAACCAGCACAGGAACATCCGGTTCAAGACCACGAAATGGCCTAAAAATTCATTCTAGTTTGTATCATTAAGTAAATTTAGGAGAAATCCTGGAATTTTTTACGCACGCCATATAATCCGCTGCCATGACTCAAAAATGCCCGTGATATGGCGGTTTGACTGGGTTCATTGGACAGGGAGCGAGTTCAAAAAACAGTCCATTCTGTAAAAAAATATGTATGCAAGTCGTTTTTTTTCATATGCCTGACGGACTTCACACTTGTAACTTTCCAACTACGTTGTAGACTTTACCTCGCCAGGGTTGCTCTTCATAACACCGATATATCGGTAGAGTAACAATTGAGCGTAAACCCGGGCGAAGGATTTAACCCTGGGCTTTAAATTGGTTTAGAGCTCATGGCCTTTTGGATGATAATGAGGCGCAAAAAATGAAAAAGACAGCTATCGCGATTGCAGTGGCACTGGCTGGCTTCGCTACCGTAGCGCAGGCCGCACCGAAAGATAACACCTGGTATGCAGGTGGTAAACTGGGCTGGTCTCAGTTCCACGATACCGGCTGGTATAACAAGGACCTGCAAAACAACGGTAACACCCACGAAAGCCAGCTGGGCGCTGGTGCCTTCGGTGGTTATCAGGTTAACCCGTACGTTGGCTTTGAAATGGGTTACGACTGGCTTGGCCGTATGCCTTACAAAGGCAGCGAAGTTAGCGGTGCCTTCAAAGCTCAGGGCGTGCAGCTGACCACCAAACTGGGTTACCCAATCACTGACGACCTGGACATCTACACCCGTCTGGGCGGCATGGTATGGCGTGCAGACTCTACAAACACCATCGCTGGTAAAAACCACGACACCGGTGTTTCCCCAGTATTCGCTGGTGGTGTTGAGTGGGCAGTTACCCGTGACATCGCTACCCGTCTGGAATACCAGTGGGTTAACAACATCGGTGACGCACAGACCGTTGGCGTTCGTCCTGACAACGGCATGCTGAGCGTAGGTGTTTCCTACCGCTTTGGCCAGCAGGAAGAAGCAGCACCAGTTGTAGCTCCTGCTCCGGCTCCAGCTCCAGAAGTACAGACCAAACACTTCACTCTGAAGTCTGACGTTCTGTTCAACTTCAACAAAGCAACCCTGAAACCAGAAGGTCAGCAGGCACTGGATCAGCTGTACACCCAGCTGAGCAACCTGGATCCTAAAGATGGTTCCGTTGTTGTTCTGGGCTACACCGACCGTATCGGTTCCGAGCAGTACAACGTGAAACTGTCTGAAAAACGTGCACAGAGCGTTGTTGATTACCTGATCTCTAAAGGTATCCCAGCGAACAAAATCTCTCCACGTGGCATGGGCAAAGCTAACCCAGTTACCGGCAACACCTGTGACAACGTAGCACCTAAAGCTAAACTGATCGACTGCCTGGCTCCAGATCGTCGTGTTGAGATCGAAGTTAAAGGTATCAAAGAAGTTGTAACTCAGCCTGCGGCATAAGTTACCCTTCCTTGAACAAAAACCCCGCCATGGCGGGGTTTTTTATTGTTTGAGACTTGGTGATGGCTCGGTCACACGCGCTTTCACAGCGTCATTTTTTGCCCAGCATCGCCTGTAGATCCTGTTTAAGCGTCGACATCTTGCTTTCCACCTTCTCTTTGCGTTCCGCATCTTCAATCAGTTGAACAACTGTTTCCGAAAGCGTATTGCCGCGGCGCTGCGCAAGCCCTGCCAAACGTTGCCAGACAAGATACTCAAGATCGATGGATTTCTTACGGGTATGCTGATGCTCAGCGTTAAAATGCCTTTTACGCCGTGCACGAATCGTTTGCTTCATGCGGTTATGCAGCGCCGGGTTCATGTGCTGATCAATCCAGCTCTGAACCAAAACCGGCACATTCTCCAGCGTCAGGAGCTGCTCTACCGCCTCTTGGGCTGCACTGGCTTCAATGTATCGCGTGATTAATTCCCCTTCGCGATGTTTCTTAACCAGATACTTCCACTTCCAGCCGCTCTCGAGATTTTCCAACTGTTGATATTTCATTGTGATCTCAGTGTGACCGTGTAACTTAGTTCAGAATAACAGTTTTTCCGCCATTCGCTGAACTGAAAATCAAAGCTGTGAGGGGGATAAAACTGTGTTACTGCTTTATCCGTGTGCTACCCGAACGATTCTTGTATAATCGCGCCTTTGACATCTCATTAAAAAATATAGCGACTTTGACGACTAATCGACTTGACTGGCGTGCCCTGGTGCCTGATACCGAAAGCTATCAGGAAATTTTTGCACAGCCTTATGATACCGACTCTGCCCCTCTTTCCGCGGTTCAACCTCGTTTAGTTTACGGGATTGAACAACTCAACCTTTCTGTTTCTTCCGCTGACCTGATGCTGGTAAAAGCTCCGGAAGAACAAGAATACCTGGATCTTATCGCCGCCGCCGTTGAAGCATCCCGAGATCGCGCTGAAGAGATTACCGGCGGGCATTATCTCATTGAAGGTGGCCGGGTTACGCTGCGTCCGGCCGAGCACGCTGACGATAACTTTGCGTCCAGCGGAGAAGTGATTACCGCTGACTGGGTTGAACCGGAGCAGCTGTTCGGCTGCGTGCGCCAGTTTGCCGGAGAGGTGTCGCTTGAACCAGGCCTGATCCATCGCGTTAACGGCGGCGTACTGGTACTGTCGATGCGTAGCGTTCTTGCCCAGCCGCTGCTGTGGCTGCGCCTGAAACAAATCATGACTCAGGGGCGTTTCGACTGGATTTCACCTGACGAAACTCGCCCTCTGCCGGTAAAAATTCCGTCATTAACGTTGGATTTCAAACTGGTATTGGTAGGTGAGCGCGACTCGCTGGCCGATTTCCAGGAAATGGAGATGGATCTGGCCTCAGCCGCTATCTACAGTGAATTTGAAGACAATCTGCAAATTGCTTCTGCTGATGAAATGGCGCTTTGGTGCCAGTGGATCTATGCCATTGCCGCAGAGAAGTCATTGCCTGCCCCCGCGGCTGATGCCTGGCCACCGCTGATTCGTGAGGCCGTGCGTTACACGGGCGATCAGGAAATGCTGCCGCTCTGCCCTTCCTGGATTTCACGCCAGCTGCGTGAAGTCGCACCATTTACCGAAGAAAACAGCTTTAATGCTGAACAACTCCAGCAAATGCTCGAGCAGCGTGAATGGCGGGAAGGTTTCCTGGCCGAGCGCATGCAGGATGAAATCCTGATGGAGCAAATCCTGATTGAAACCGAAGGCGAAATGGTTGGCCAGATCAATGCGCTGTCGGTCATTGAATTCCCGGGGCATCCACGGGCGTTTGGTGAACCTTCCCGTATTAGCTGCGTGGTTCATGTCGGTGACGGGGAGTTTACAGACGTAGAGCGCAAGGCGGAACTTGGCGGCAACATTCACGCCAAAGGCATGATGATCATGCAGGCATTTCTGATGTCTGAACTGCAGCTTGACCAGCAAATACCGTTTTCAGCATCCATTACTTTCGAGCAATCTTACAGCGAAGTTGACGGGGACAGCGCTTCCATGGCGGAGCTTTGTGCCCTGATAAGTGCCCTGGCTAACGTTCCGATTTATCAGCACATCGCTATCACTGGCTCTGTGGATCAGTTTGGTCGCGTGCAGCCCGTTGGCGGTCTGAATGAAAAGGTGGAAGGCTTTTTCCGTATTTGTCAGCAGCGTGAATTTAGCGGCGTTCAGGGGGTGATTATTCCTCTGGCGAACGTGCGTCACCTGTCGCTGCACAAAGATGTACTGGAGGCTGTCGAACAAAATAAATTCTCGATTTGGGCAATTGACGACGTGGCTGATGCCCTGCCGTTATTGACCAATCTCCCGTGGGATGGCGAAGGGCAAAACACCCTGATGCGTGCGGTGCAGGAGCGTATTGCTCAGGCTACGGCGCCGGATGTTCGCCAGCGCTTTCCGTGGCCGCTACGCTGGCTCAACTGGTTCAACCACAACTGATCGGACTTGTTGAGCGTACACGTGTTAGCTAACCTGCGTGCTTCATTATAAAAAGGCTTACTGTAGACATGGTAGATAAACGCGAATCCTATACGAAAGAAGATCTTCTTGCCTCAGGGCGTGGCGAACTGTTTGGGGCTGAAGGCCCGCAGTTACCTGCACCTTCCATGCTGATGATGGACCGCGTAGTCAAGATGACCGAGGACGGCGGTAACTTTGATAAAGGTTACGTGGAAGCCGAGCTGGATATTAACCCTGACCTGTGGTTCTTTGGTTGCCACTTCATTGGCGACCCGGTGATGCCTGGTTGCCTGGGCCTTGATGCCATGTGGCAGTTGGTTGGTTTCTACCTCGGCTGGCTCGGTGGCGAAGGTAAAGGTCGCGCGCTGGGCGTGGGCGAAGTTAAATTTACCGGTCAGGTTCTCCCTACCGCGAAGAAAGTCACCTACCGTATTCACTTCAAACGTGTTGTGAATCGCCGCCTGATCATGGGCCTGGCTGACGGTGAAGTACTGGTTGATGGCCGTGTGATTTACACCGCGACCGACCTGAAAGTGGGTCTTTTCAAAGACACTTCCGCTTTCTAATACAGCGCTATTTAGCTTCCCCCTAAAAGCACCCATTGTTCACACTGGGTGCTTTTTTGTTTCTGCCGTAGGCCAGGACTATGCTTTCTCGCCGTGGTTTTTATGGTGTTAATTGCTTAAACAACGTTCGAAATCACAAATCGTGAAGATAAAAAACGCTCCCTCTTGCCTGAAAAACGTTATGGGTTATGTTGATTTTTAGTTTCTCAAATGTAACTAGAGGTTAACAATAATGTCGAATAAGTTACGTATATCTTGCCTTGCTGCGACCGTGCTGCTCTCTACCTCCGCGTTTTCTGCCGTGCCTCAGGGCTATCCGGCGGATTATCAAAAAATCATCGATGCCGCGATCAAAGAAGGTAAAGTGGTGCTCTACTCCACCACCGATACCAAAACCGCTGCCCCGCTTATTCAGGGCTTTGAGGCCGCATATCCGGGCATCAAAGTAGAATATAACGACATGAACAGTACCGAGTTGTACAACCGTTATATCAGCGAGCAGGCTGCCGGCGGCACCAGCGGTGACGTGGTCTGGAGCTCCTCCATGGACACGGCATTGAAGCTCGCCACCGATTATGCCCAGGAGTACAAATCCCCGGAGCAAGGCCAGCTACCGAAGTGGGCTGTCTGGAAAGACAAGGCCTACGGTACCACCTATGAGCCAGTCATTTTTATCTACAACAAACGTCTGATCCCGGCCAACGAAGTGCCTGACAGCCATGAAGCTTTAGCCAAACTCATCGCCAGCCAGCCCGAAAAATTCAGCAAAAAAGTCACCACCTACGATATTGAAAAATCCGGTCTCGGCTTTATGCTTTCGGTGCAGGATCACAAAGCCGATCCAAATTACTTCAAAACTCTCGCCGATGTGGCTAAAGGTGGCCTTTCAGTTCAGTCCTCAACCGGCACCATGATGGAGCGCGTTTCCTCCGGCGAAAACCTGATTGGCTTCAATATCCTGGGCTCCTACGCGGAAGCTCGCGCCAAAACGGACGCCTCCCTGGGCATTGCTTATCCGAAGGACTACACCCTGGTACTGTCTCGCGTTTCCTTTATCAGCAATGAAGCGAAAAACAGCAACGCGGCGAAGCTGTGGATTGACTACGTGCTGTCGGAAAAAGGGCAAAATATTCTCGCCAATCAGGCGGACATTCCTTCCATCCGCAATGATATCGACGGGGACAACGACATCGACGGCATGACCCAAAAACTCGGCAACGCCCTGAAGCCGATTCCGGTGGATGAAACCCTGCTGGAATACCTGCAGCAGAAAAAACGTCTGGACTACATCAAGCAGTGGCGCGAAGCCGCAGCGAAATAACCCTTGATGAGGCGCACCGTCCGGCTGCGCCTCGCTTAACCCGAACACATTAGGCTATTCAGGCTGACAGACCTGAGGGATCGTTACATGGATGCATTACGCAGAAAGTGGCAGAGCCTGCCCCGCGGCATCGTGGTACTGATAACTGCACTGGTTATCTATATTCCGCTGTCGTTTATCGTTATACAGAGCTTTCTTTCGGCCCCGTTCTTCTCCCCGTCGAAGGAGTGGAGCCTCGAATCTTTTGAGTTTATCTTTACCGACTCCGACTTTTACCTGGCGCTGAAAAGCGGCTTTATTCTGGCTTTTGGGCTGGTGATTATTGCCATCCCGTTGGGCGGCATTCTGGCCTTCTTAATGGTCCGTACCGACCTGCCGGGCAGACGGATCATTGAACCGCTGATTCTGGTGCCTATTTTTGTGTCTCCTATGGTACTGGGATTTGGTTACGTAGTGGCCGCCGGTCCGGTGGGCTTCTTCTCCCTGTGGGCACAGTCGCTGCTTGGCTTCGTGCCGTGGAATATCTACGACATGTCGAGCATCGTGGTGATTGCCGGCCTGACGCATGTGCCACATGCCTACCTGTACATTTCCTCGGCCCTGCGCAGCGTAGGCTCCGACGTAGAAGAAGCCGCCCGTACCGCCGGCGCAACGCCGCTTCAGGTCATGACCGCCGTCAGCCTGCCGATGGTTCGCCCGGCGATGCTTTATGCCACCGTGTTACTGTTCTTCCTCGGGCTGGAAGTTTTCGGCCTGATGCTCGTTTTAGGCGATCCGGAAGGCAACATGGTGCTGGCGACTTATCTCTACAAGCTCACCAATAAACTTGGGACGCCTTCTTATCACCTGATGGCCGCAGTTGCGGTGGTGCTGATTTGCATCACTATCCCTCTGGTGATGCTGCAACGCCGCCTGATGCGGACCGCAAACCGTTTTGTCACCGTCAAAGGTAAAGCCTCTCAGGCACGAGCCTTGCCGCTGGGTAAATGGCGCTGGATCGCAGGCGCTGTGGTGGCTTTCTGGCTGACCGTCACCATCGGTGTGCCTCTGATTGGCGTTATCCTGCGCTCCTTTATTTCCAACTGGGGCGTGGGGGTGTCGCTGTGGGATGAGCTGTCGCTCAACACCTTCCGCACTATCTGGGAACAGCCAAACCTGCTGCGGGCCATCGTCAACTCAATGGCGATTGGAGTCATCGGTGGCGCACTGGCGGTGGTTTGCTATCTGTTTATCGGCATCGCCATGCACAGAAAACCAGACAACGTGACCCGCTTCCTGGACTACAGCGTCCTGGTACCTCGCGCCGTACCCGGCCTGCTGGCCGGTCTGGCCTTCCTGTGGGTGTTTTTATTCCTGCCCATGTGGCTTGATAACGCGCTGAAGTCCGGCTGGCTTTCCGGGATGCCCTGGTCCCAATGGCTGCGGGATAACCTTATCGTCTGGCTCCGCTCACTGCGCAGCACGATATTCAGCGTCTGGCTGGCCTATACCGTCGTGTGGATGGCCTATGGCCTGCGCCTAATCTCATCTACCCTGCTGCAGGTTGGCCCGGAGCTGGAAGAGGCCGCCCGCAGCACCGGGGCAAGCCGCGGGCAGATTACCCGTCACGTCACCATCCCGCTGTCGCGTTACGGCCTGATTGGATCCTGGCTGCTGATGTTCCTGATCTTTGAGCGTGAATATTCCACCGGCGTCTACCTGCTTTCGCCCGGCACGGAAACCATCGGTTCCATGCTGGTTTCGCTTTGGGCCGCAGGCGCCATCGATATTGTCGCCGCACTTTCCTTTATCAATATTCTGTTCGTGGTGCTAGGGCTCGGCATTGCCCTTCGTTTTGGAGTGAAATTACATGATTGAGTTATCGGTCGAGAACCTGCACTTAACCTACGGCGACAACCCCGTGCTGAAAGGCGTTTCCATGGATCTGAAACGTGGCGAAGTCGTGTCTCTGCTTGGCCCTTCCGGCAGCGGTAAAACTACGCTGCTGCGCGCCGTCGCCGGGCTGGAAAAACCCACCCAGGGCACCATTGTTATCGGCAAAAGCAACGTTTACGACGGCGCGTCCCGCAAAGAGATCCCGGCCGAAGAACGTAATCTCGGGCTGGTCTTTCAGTCTTACGCCCTGTGGCCGCATAAAACCGTCTTTGAAAACGTGGCTTATCCGCTAAAGCTTCGTAAAGTGTCGACGGCTGAAATCAACCAGCGCGTACAGGCAGTTTTAGATCAGTTGGGGCTTGGACACCTCGGTCAGCGCCACCCGTATCAGCTATCCGGCGGGCAGCAGCAGCGCGTCGCGATTGGCCGGGCACTGGTTTATAACCCGCCGGTGATTTTACTGGATGAACCGCTTTCTAACCTGGACGCGAAGCTGCGCGAAGAAGCTCGCGTGTTCCTGAGGGAACTGATTATCAAGCTCGGGCTGTCGGCGCTGATGGTCACCCACGACCAGAACGAAGCGATGGCAATTTCCGACCGTATTCTGCTGCTGAATAACGGCAAAATCGAGCAACAGGGCACGCCTCAGGAAATGTATGGCTCACCGCAAACGCTGTTCACCGCAGAGTTTATGGGCAGTAATAACCGCCTGAACGGTAAAGTGACTGAAGTCCGCGACGGTAAAGCACGCATTGAGGGCAGCGGCTGGGCGCTCTGGGGCAAAGCCGGGGCGGGCGTCGTGGCCGGGCAGGAAGGCACGGCGGTGATTCGCGTTGAGCGCGTGCGGATTGCCGATCTGCCGGGGGAAAACGGTATGACGCTGCCGCTGTTGACCAGCATGTACCTCGGTGACCGCTGGGAATATCTCTTCCGTACCTCTGGAGATGATTTTGTGATACGCGCCTATGGCAATGAGATGCGAGATGCTCAGCCTCATCATCTGCAGTTGCCTGAACAGCACGTCTGGATTTTCCCTAAACCCTGATTGATTAACCCAGGTTCATAAAGGCGAAACCTCCGCGATGCGGAGGTTTCTTTTTCTAAAGAGACAGTGATTACGCAGTAACCGCCCTGTCTTCCATGGCTTCTCGCCAGCCTCCCATCCAGTACGACCTCTGATTCAGAGTCTGATATGGACAAATCTCTTTTGAGCGTCCGGCGATACCTGCTTGATAACCACGTTGATGTGCCCGTTCCAGGCGATCTCGTTTTTGTCTCTTCATGCCTCGTTTCCCTCATTACATTGTCTGGTGGAAAAGAAAACAGTGATTACAAAATGTGCAACCACGGATAACCAATAACGCGAAATCCAGTGAGCGTCAATGCGCAAAATTCACGCCAATGTCATATTTCTGCGCTATTCTGGTTGTCTTTTCGACAAAAAGTCAGGCTCTCCTGCGGCTAACCGGTTCAGCAAAAAAGAAAAGCTGCGACCACCCGAGGGTGAAAATCGCAGCTTTTTCGTACCAATCATTTTACCTATTAATTAAGGCGTGTGAGCGTCGAAGCAATACTCTTCGCCTCCTGCTGCCAGCCCTGAGCCAGGGTTTTCACCATGGCATCGTAGCCGTCATCCTGCTGCTTCAGTTCGATGTGGAACGGGCGCTTCACAATCTCGCCCTGGCGCTTCAGAAGCCACTCTCCGCTGACAATAACCTTGCCATCATAGCGTCCGTGGAAGCCGGTCACATTCACGCTCAGCGCATCCTGCTCGTGACCTAGCGGCTGGGATGCAACCACCCAGCCCGGCAATGCGCCGCTGAGATTAGTGACCAACGCATTGCGTAGCTGCTGATCGAGCGGGCTGGCCCAAAGGTTGCTGGTAGCGATGACATACTGCACATCGGTCGTCTGGTAAACCACCCCTGTGCCGGCAAGGAAATCAGGCACGGTGACCTGATCGACCCACAGTAAGTGGCTTCCTGGCTGGCTTACGGCCTGCACAGCGGGCTGTGACGTCTGTGGCAGCTGGTAGTATGTTTTGCCGTTATCGCTCCCGCTACATGCAGTGAGCGTTAAGACGGCGGCTAGCGTGAGCCACTTTTTCATGGTTGTGCCCTCTTCGGCTGCGGATCCTTTTTATCCTTCGCTTCAAATACCAGCGAGTTGCTCTTATCGTTCAGCGTGCGCAATACCGGTTGCAGCTCGCGTAGCACCTGGTCAAGACGCTGCATATCCGCCACCATCTTGTTGTACGCCGCAGAGCCTGGCTGGAAGCCTTGCATGCTGCGGTTCAGCTCGCGAAGCGTTTTCTGCATATCTTCCGGCAGCTGCTGCATCGACTGGCTGGAGGTAATCTTGTTCAGGTTATCCAGCGTCTGCTGCAGGTGGCGCATCGTTTTCTGGCTTTCTGCCAGCGTATTCGTGGCCTGTTCCAGCATCGGGTTAATCGGCAGGTTGTTGATTTTATCCAGCGTCTCCAGCAGTTTTTGCTGAATTTGCGCCAGGCCGCCGCTCACCGTTGGAATAATCGGGTAACCCGCGATCTGAGGCAGATCGCCTAATCCTTTATCTTTCGGATAGAAATCGAGGTCGATAAACAGCGCCCCGGTCACCAGGCTTCCGGTTTTCATCGAGGCACGCAGGCCGCGCTTAATCAATACCTGCAGATTTGTCGAAATATCCGCGCCATCTTCGAGCATATTTTTCAGGCGTTCTGGCTCAATACGGATCAGCACCGGAATGCGGAAGTCGTCATTCAGGCTTTGACGCATTTTATCGTTGAAGAACGGAACCTGTGCCACAGTCCCCAGGCGAATGCCGCGGAATTCCACCGGTGCGCCGGGCTGCAGGCCACGCACAGAGTCTTTGAAGAACATCAGGTAATCAATATGGTTGGTGTACAGCGAATCCTGAATACTTTTCTGGTCGTCGAACAGTTGGAAGTCAGCGCCCGTTTCAACCGGCTTACCCCACTCCCAGCCTTCAGGCACGTCGAAGCTTACGCCCCCGCTAAACAGCGTGGTTAAAGACCCCATCTCCACGCGCATCCCCTGGGCGGACATATCCACGGCGATGCCGCTGTCTTTCCAGAAACGGACGTTGCTGGTAATCAGTCGGTCATTTGGCGCCGCAATAAACAGCTGATAGCTAATCGCTCGCTTATTGGTGTCGAAGGTGCTGGTTTCTACCGAGCCTACGCGATAACCGCGGAACAGGACCGGGTCGCCGGGGGTAAGCTGGCCAGCTTTTTTGCTGTCGAGCGTAATGCGAATACCTTTTGCATCAGGGGGAGCCAGCGGCGGAGCATCCAGCAAAGCATAATTCTCAAGCTGTTCACCTTTGGTTCCTGGCTGCAGCTCAATATAGGCGCCGGACAGCAACGTGCCGAGGCCGGAGATCCCTTCGCGACCCACCTGCGGTTTTACCACCCAGAATACGGAATCTTTATGCAGCAGCTTCTCCATCCCGGAATTTAGCCGCGCCTTGATCTCTACATGATGCAGATCGTCAGTTAGCTGCGCGCTCTCCACCACCCCGACGTCTACGCTGCGGCTTTTGATGGTGGTTTTTCCGCCCTCAATCCCTTCTGCGTTGGCGGTTATCAGGGTCACTTCCGGCCCCTGATGGCTGTAGTGATAAAACAAAATCCAGGCGCCAATCAGCGCCGTTACGATGGGAAAGATCCAAACCGGCGACCAGTTTTTTACCTTCTGTACTTTCGCCTCGCCGCTCTTATTTTCCATGTTCGGAAGACTCCTCATCAGTTACATCGTCAGCTCGATCCCAGGACAAGCGAGGGTCAAAGGTCATCGCAGCAAACATCGTCAAAATTACCACTAACGCAAACATTAATGCCCCTAAAGCCGGGTAGATATTCATCAACCCGCCCATGCGCACCAGCGCGGAGAGAACGGCAATCACAAACACGTCGATCATCGACCAGCGGCCAACAAATTCAACAACTTCATAAATCAGGTGCATTCGCTCACTGTCGCGCCTGCCGTGCCCTTTTGCATCCCAGCACAGCCATGCAATGGCGATCATTTTCAGCGTGGGCACCATAATACTGGCGATAAAAATCACCATTGCCACCGGATAAGATCCCTCACTCCACAGCAGGATCACCCCGGCCAGAATTGTGGAAGGGTATTTATTCCCCAGCATTTCAGTGATCATGATCGGCAAAATGTTCGCCGGCAGATAAAGCATAATGGAGGTGATCAGCAGCGCCAGCGTCCACTGTAAGCTGTGCCGGCGGCGAACGTGACCGTGCGTCCCGCATCGTGGGCAAGCCAGGGTGTCCGCCGCAACGATAGCCGTGCAGCAGGAACAGGAGCGCAGCCCCTGCTTAATGCCCGACACGCCGACCTTTAGAGGCCGATGCACCGGCGGCATAGGCGCAATGTCATCCCACAGCCAGCGCCGGTCCACGCACTGGAAAGCACGAAGCTGCAAAATGCAAAACAGGCACCAGGGAATAAAGCTGCTGCCAACGCCAATGTCCCCGTAGGCCATCAGCTTAACGAAGCTGACCAATACCCCGGCGAGAAAGATTTCCGCCATGCCCCAACTCTTCAGTTGGAACAGCACTCGCGCCAGCCAGCGTTTAAGCCCAAGAGGCAATTTAGCCTGGTTAACCAGCAGCAGGATGGTTATCAGGCAAAAAGCCGGCACCGCCTGGACAAAAAGTAGAAAGAAGGTGCCGAGGCTGGCGTAATCCTCAGAAAACATCACGCCGGGAATTTGCATCAGCGTGACTTCACTGCTGATCCCGGCCACCTTCATATTGATGAAAGGAAACAGGTTGGCCAGCAGCAGCATAAACAGCCCCGCCAAAGCGTAAGCCGTTGGCCGCTGACGCGGCAAATACCACTGCGTGACCAACGGTGTGCCACAGCGCGGGCAGGAGGCTTTGTGGCCGTCCTGTAAGGCAGGCAGCGCCACCAGCAAATCACATTGTCGACACAAAATATGCGAGCGATGGTGGTGCGTGGCACACATCGTAACTCTCCTTAGATTACGAGCCGTTTTTCAACGCTTCCAGATACTCCCAGCGTTCAAATGCTTCTTCCAGAGCCTGTTCCGCTGCGGCCATTTCCGCGAGGACTTTTTGGGTCACATCGTGCGGCTGGTTGAAGAAATCAGCATCGGCGACCTTCGCCTGCAGAGCACCTAAATCAGCTTCAAGCTGCTCAAGACGCTGCGGTAATTGCTCCAATTCGCGCTGCAGGTTATAGCTTAGTTTGCTATTGGCACGTTTAACAGGTTCTGCTTTTTGCGCTTCTGCCTTCTCGGATTTAGCCGCAGAAGCCTGACGCAGCGGCTGAGCGGAACCTTGCTGCCCTTTTGCATCATGGTAACCACCGACATAGCGGCCAATTTTGCCCTGGCCTTCGAAAATCCAGCACTCGGTCACGGTATTGTCGACAAACTGACGGTCGTGGCTAACCAGCATGACGGTGCCCTGGTAGCCATCAATCAACTCTTCCAGTAGCTCCAGTGTTTCGACGTCCAGATCGTTGGTTGGTTCATCGAGAATCAGCAAGTTACTGGGTTTTAAGAACAAACGAGCCAGCAGCAGACGGTTTCGTTCCCCGCCAGACAGCGCACGCACCGGCGTCATCGCGCGTTTTGGATGGAACAGGAAGTCCTGAAGATAACCCAGAACGTGGCGCGGCTTGCCGTTCACCATCACTTCCTGCTTACCTTCCGCCAGGTTATCCATCACGGTGCGATCGGGATCCAGCTCGGCGCGGTGCTGATCGAAGTAGGCCACTTCCAGCTTGGTGCCGCAGTGTACGCGGCCGCTGTCGGCCTGAAGCTGGCTAAGCATCAGCTTAAGCAGCGTGGTTTTGCCGCAGCCGTTCGGCCCTACCAGTGCAATTTTATCGCCACGCAGCACTTGCGCGGAGAAATCACGCACCAGCGTTTTGCCCGCTACCTGGTAGTTAACGTCTTCCATCTCGAAGACAATTTTGCCTGAGCGGCTCGCCTCTTCAACCTGCATCTTAGCGCTGCCCATCACTTCGCGGCGCTCACCGCGCTCGCGGCGCATCGCTTTCAGGGCACGAACGCGACCTTCGTTACGGGTCCGACGGGCTTTAATACCCTGACGGATCCACACTTCCTCCTGCGCCAGTTTGCGGTCAAACTCGGCGTTTTGTAACTCTTCCACGCGCAGGGCTTCTTCTTTGGCCAGCAGATACTGATCGTAATCGCCTGGGTAAGAAACCAGCTTGCCACGATCGAGATCGACAATGCGGGTAGCCATATTGCGGATAAACGAACGGTCGTGGGAGATAAAGATAATGCTGCCCTGAAACTCTTTCAGGAAGCCTTCCAGCCAGTCGATGGTTTCTATATCGAGGTGGTTAGTCGGTTCGTCCAGCAGCAATACGCGCGGGGAGCTGACCAGCGCACGGCCCAGCGCCGCTTTACGCAGCCAACCGCCCGACAGCGCAGACAGCTCGGTATCTGCCTCCAGACCAAGCTGCTCCAGCACTTCATTAATACGGCTATCCAGCTGCCACAGGCCCTGATGGTCAAGGATCTCCTGAATGCGCGCCATCTCGTTGAGGTTCTTCTCGCTCGGATCGCTCATCACTTTGTGAGAGATATCGTGGTAAGCCTTCAGATATTCCGCCTGCTCTTCCACCCCTTCCGCCACAAAGTCGTAGACCGTACCCGCAACGTTACGCGGCGGGTCCTGCTGCAGGCGGGCGACGATCAGATCCTGTTCATAAACCATACGCCCGTCATCCAGCGGGATTTCACGGTTGAGGATCTTCATCAACGTTGATTTGCCCGCACCGTTGCGGCCAACCAGACAAACGCGTTCGTTTTCTTCGATGTGTAATTCGGTGTTATCTAACAGCGGCGCGTCGCTAAACGACAGCCAGGCACCGTGCATACTAATTAATGACATGACTATTAATCCCGGGATTCGTGAGTGACTAACCAGCAGTTATGGATCTGGCGGTTGCGCGCAAAGTCCTGCGACTGCGTTTTTTGTGTTATTTCCTGTGCAACCAGGCCCAGCTCCGCCAGGCCGGCGAAGTCCATTTTGAAGCCACGTTTATTGTTGGAGAACATAATGGTGCCACCGCGACGCAGCAGACGCTTCAGATCTTTCATCAGCGCAATGTGGTCACGCTGCACGTCGAAAGAATCTTCCATACGCTTGGAGTTGGAGAACGTCGGTGGATCAATAAAGATCAGATCAAACTGTTCGTCGCTGTCGCGCAGCCAGCCAAGGCAATCCGCCTGAATCAGACGGTGAGCGCGGCCAGTGAGCCCGTTCAGGCGCAGGTTGCGCTCGGCCCACTCAAGATAGGTGCGGGACATATCTACCGTAGTGGTGCTTTTCGCCCCGCCCAGCCCTGCATGGACCGTGGCAGTACCGGTGTAGGAGAACAGGTTCAGGAAGTCTTTACCTTTGCTCATCTGCCCCAGCATACGTCGGGCAATGCGGTGGTCAAGGAACAGACCGGTGTCCAGATAGTCGGTCAGGTTGACCCACAGGCGAGCGTCATACTCGCTCACTTCCATGAAATCGCCCTTCTCGCCCATCTTCTGGTACTGATTTTTGCCTTTCTGACGTTCGCGGGTTTTCAACACCAGCTTGTTGGTTGGCAGCTCAAGTACCGCAAGCGTTGCCGCGATGACGTCAAACAGACGCTGGCGGGCTTTGTTCGGGTCGATGGTCTTCGGTGGTGCATACTCCTGTACCACGACCCAGTCGCCGTAGCGGTCAACTGCCACGTTGTAATCAGGCAGATCGCCGTCGTACAGGCGGTAGCATTCAATCCCTTCCTGACGGGCCCACTTGTCTAACTTCTTGACGTTTTTGCGCAGGCGGTTGGCGTAATCTTCGGCAATCTGGCCACTGGCGGCAGCAACGCCGGCAGGGTTAGCCGCTAGCTGATAGTTTTTCTGTACGCAATCCAGCGGGCCGTTTTTGGCCTTAAACTGACGATCGGCGCGCAGCTGCAGGCAGCTCAGCAGTTCAGGCGAGGCGCTGAACAGTGACAAATGCCAGCCGCCGAACTGGTTTTTCAGGTGGCGACCCAGCAGGCTGTGCAGGGCAATCAGCGCAGGTTCGCTTTCCAGACGCTCACCGTAAGGCGGGTTGCTGACAACCGTCCCCGCCGGGCCTTCCGGCAGCGGATTGGTCAGATTTGCCACATCCTTAACGTCGAAGCTGATAACGTCGGCAAGACCCGCTCGGCGAGCGTTGGCCCGGGCGCGTTCGATCACGCGGCTGTCGTTATCGGAACCGAAGAAACGAGACGGATATTCTGTGAGGCCACGACGAGCGCGAACCTGAGCTTCGGTCACCACTTCTTTCCAGACGTCGGCATCATGCTTCGCCCAGTTCAGGAAGCCCCAGTGCTTACGGTGCAGGCCGGGCGCACGATCGGTGGCGATCATCGCCCCTTCAATCAGCAAGGTGCCGGAGCCGCACATCGGATCCAGCAGCGGTGTGCCATGCTGCCAGCCGGAACGCATGACAATAGCTGCCGCCAGCGTTTCTTTAATAGGGGCCGCCCCGGTTGCATCGCGGTAGCCACGCTGATGCAGACCTTCGCCGCTGAGATCCAGCGCGATACTGGCCGTGTCTTTATTCAGCCAGACATTAATACGCAGGTCCGGCTGCTCACGATCAACATCCGGACGCGGCAGATTTTTACGCGTAAAGGAATCAACGATGGCATCCTTTACCTTGAGCGCCCCGTACTGACTGTTGCGGATAGTTTCGTTCAGGCCGCTGAAGTGCACGGCAAACGTTGCGCCCGGCCCGAATAGCGCGGGCCAGTCGATAGCCATAACCCCGAGGTAAAGATCGAGATCGCTGTAAACTTTGCATTCGCTAAGCGGTAGCAAAATGCGCGAAGCCAGGCGGCTCCACATCAGGCTTTGATAGAGTAGACGAGTATCCCCCTGGAAATGTACGCCGCCCTGAACCACCTGGCAGCTTTGAGCCCCCAGGTTTTCCAGTTCAGTTTTTAACAGCTCTTCAAGCCCACGCGCCGTACTGGCAAACAGAGAATTCATATCGTCACTTATCTGGTAAAAAGAAAATTGTGGCGCATTATAGCTAATCCGCAACGCATGTCATAAAGTTGCCCTCTTAATTTATTTCCCACGGAGGGCGCCATGATTACTTTGTCTCAACTCTTTATTCATCCGGTGAAATCCATGCGCGGCCTGGCGCTCTCCCACGCACAGGCAACCACCAGCGGCTTAGCCTTCGATCGCATCTTTATGGTCACCGAACTGGATGGCACCTTTATTACCGCTCGCCAGCACCCACAGATGGTGTTGTTCACCCCCGCATTCCTGCACGACGGCCTTTATTTATCCGCACCGGACGGCAGCTCGGCCAGCATTCGCTTTGCTGATTTTGCCGCGACGCCTGAGCCGACCGAAGTCTGGGGCTCGCACTTTACCGCCCTTATTGCCCCCGATGAAATCAATCAGTGGCTAAGCGGTTTCTTCTCCCGGCCGGTGCAGCTTCGCTGGGTAGGCGAACACCCAACCCGTCGGGTGAAACGTCACGAAGAAGTCCCGCTCTCTTTTGCCGACGGTTTCCCCTATTTGTTGACCAATGAAGCATCGCTGCGCGACCTACAAAACCGCTGCCCCGCGAGCGTAAAAATGACCCAGTTTCGCCCGAATATTGTGGTAACCGGCGCCTCTGCGTGGGCAGAAGATACCTGGAAAGTTGTGCGCATTGGCGGTGTCACTTTCGACGTGGCCAAACCCTGCAGCCGCTGTATCTTCACGACGGTTAGCCCGGAGCGCGGCCTGAGGCATCCGAGTGGCGAACCTCTGAAAACGCTGCAGAGCTTCCGCAGCGCGCAGGACAACAGCGGCGCAGTAGATTTCGGCCAGAATTTAATAGCCCGTAACAGCGGGGTTATCCGCGTTGGCGACGAGCTGGAAGTGCTGGCCCACAGACCGGCGAATGTTTATGGCCCGGGCGAAGTGGTGGAAAGTCTTGAACCTCAGAGTCAGCCTGAAAGCAGCGTCAATATTGACTGGGAGGGCACGACGTTCCAGGGCAATAACCAGCAGATCCTTTTGGAGCAGCTGGAAAACAAAGGGATCCGCGTCCCCTATTCTTGTCGGGCCGGGATATGCGGAAGCTGCCGGGTTCGTTTACTGGATGGCGAAGTGAAGGCGCTGAAGAAAGGCGCGATTGGCGCCGACGGCACCATTTTATGCTGCAGCTGTGTTCCCGCAGGAAATGTGAGCGTAGCGGCTCGCTAAACGGCCTGATCGAGACTGAGGCCGCTGCTTAAAGGCTGCGGTTTCAGCCGGTCATTCATCACCTTAATGGCATCCCCCAGCTGCATAGTGCGGCCAGCTAACGTTAGCCCTTGCTGAGCAAGCAGGCAAAGTGCGGCATTATCGCCAGTTTCCACCACCAACAGGTTAACCTGCTGCATATTCTCGCTTAGCCACACGCAGGCCCCATCTCCGATCCCCGGCTGCCAGCGGTCACCGTGGGAGACAAAATGCCAGCTTTTCGGCATCTGCGGCTTGAGGAAACGAATCGCCACCAGAGCGTTGAGCACCAGTTCGGCACGCTGTTCTTTCCCTAGCGGTAAATCACGGCATTTTTCTTCGAAGGAGAAATAGAGCGCGGCATCATCGACACAAAAACCTGAGTTTTCAAAGGCATCCGGCGTCAACATTTTACGCGGAAAGCGCGAACGGAAAAGCATACCATTGGCCAAATCGAGCATCATTCGATCGTGCTCTTCATCGAAATACCAACGCCAGTTATCGTCCGGTTTTATTCGCATAATGCTTACCCTTCATTTATCCCGCTGCCGAATTGCATCTCAAATTCGTACCATATTAATAAAAGACCAATATGTTTAAATAATCAACAGTAGTGGAATATAAAACAACCAGGGCCGAAAATAAAGCCCTGGTTGTCTGTAAAAGGTAAATGATCAGAGATGGGTAACGATTTCTTTAATCAGCGGTGGGCCTTTAAAAATGAAGCCTGAGTATATTTGAACCAACGAAGCACCTGCCGCTATCTTCTCACGAGCAGCGACAACGGAATCAATACCCCCCACGCCAATAATCGGCAAACGGCCATTTAATTCCTGAGACAGGCGACGAATAATTTCCGTGCCTTTTAATTGCACAGGACGCCCGCTTAAGCCCCCTGTTTCATCGCAGTGCTTCATGCCCTGAACAAGGCTTCGGTCTAAAGTGGTATTAGTTGCAATGACCCCGTCAATATTATGGCGAACTAAACTGTCCGCCACCTGGATCAATTCTTCTTCAGAAAGATCCGGCGCGATCTTCACCGCCACAGGAACATATTTATGGTGGATCGTTTGCAGCGCCTGTTGCTTATTTTTAATGGCGCTTAAAAGATCGTCTAACGCTTCACCATATTGCAAGGTACGCAGCCCTGGCGTATTCGGTGATGAGATATTGATCGCAATATAGCCAGCATACGGATAAATTTTATCCATGCAGATCAGATAATCATCTTTTCCCTGTTCAACGGGGGTATCTTTGTTCTTGCCGATATTAATCCCGAGCACGCCGTCGAAATGCGCTTTTTTTACGTTTTCGACCAGGTTATCCACCCCGAGATTATTAAATCCCATTCGGTTAATCAGCCCTTCGGCCTCCACCAGACGGAAAATGCGCGGCTTGTCGTTCCCCGGCTGCGGACGCGGCGTCACGGTGCCAATCTCAATGGAGCCAAAGCCCATCGCCCCGAAGGCATCAATACATTCCCCGTTTTTATCCAGACCCGCGGCTAAGCCCAGCGGATTCTTGAACGTTAACCCCATGCAGGTCACAGGTTTTGACGGCACGTTCTGGCGCACCAGCCACTCAAGCGGCGTGCCGGTGACAAAGCGTAATTGCTGAAAAGTTAACTCATGGGCGCGCTCTGGATCGAGCTGAAAAAGGGCTTTACGAACGAAGGGGTAGTACATGAACTCTCCTGGATTCCCGGTGTGCAGACCGGGGCGTTATTATTCACGATCCAGGGGATGATTGGAATTGACCTGTCGCAAAAAAGCCTGAATAGAAGCAAACGTTTTCTTTCCAGGCACGCAATATGCGCTTTTTCGCAAATCTATCCCGGAAAAATCACTTAGCCACGGAAATCATCTCTGCGAGTATCAAGCTAATTGTTATCAATGTTAGATAAAAACAAACAATTAGTTATAAGGAGTCGTGATGCGTGTGATTACCCTGGCCGGAAGCCCTCGCTACCCGTCCCGTTCCAGCTCGCTGCTAGAGTATGCGCGGGAGAAGCTGAGCGCCCTGGATGTTGAAGTCTATCACTGGCACTTACAGAACTTCGCGCCGGAAGACCTGCTCTACGCCCGCTTCGACAGCCCGGCGCTGCTGGCGCTCACCGAACAACTCAGCGCCGCCGATGGCCTGATTATCGCTACGCCGGTCTATAAGGCCTCGTTTTCAGGCGCGCTAAAAACGCTGCTCGATTTGCTCCCCGAGCGCGCGTTGGAGAAAAAGGTTGTTCTGCCTCTCGCCACCGGCGGCACCGTCGCCCATATGCTCGCCGTGGACTACGCCCTTAAGCCAGTGCTGAATGCGCTGAAGGCTCAGGAGATCCTGCACGGGGTGTTTGCCGACGATAGCCAGATAGCCGATTACCAGCACAAACCCCAGTTCACCCCGAACCTGCAAAAGCGCCTGGACGAAGCGCTGGAAACCTTCTGGCAGGCGCTTCATCGCCGTGACTTTGCGGTGCCGTCTCCGTTTAACGTCCGGGGGGTGAGCCATGTTTAATCTGCTCAAACGCCGCTCTCCGTGGCTGGCATTGGCCGGTTTACTCGCCTTTTCAACCTACAGCAACGCCTCGGGTAACAGCCCGGAACAGCTGCGCATTGGTTACCAAAAAGGCTCCGTCAGTATGGTGTTAACAAAAAGCCATCAACTGCTGGAGAAGCAATACCCGAACACCAAAATCTCGTGGGTTGAGTTTCCCGCCGAGCCGCAGATGCTGGAGGCGCTGAACGTCGGCAGCATCGATTTGGGCAGCACGGGCGATATTCCCCCGATCTTCGCGCAGGCCGCCGGGGCAGATCTGCTGTATGTGGGTGCCGAGCCGCCGAAACCTAAAGCGGAAGTGATTTTGGTCCCAGAAAATAGCCCATTGAAAACCGTGGCGGACTTAAAAGGCCACAAGATTGCCTTTCAGAAAGGCTCCAGCTCACACAATCTGGTCCTGCGCGCGCTACAAAAAGCCGGACTGAAGTTTGCCGATATTCAACCCGCTTACCTGACACCCGCCGATGCTCGCGCAGCCTTTCAGCAGGGGAATGTAGATGCCTGGGCTATCTGGGATCCGTACTATTCGGCAGCGCTGCTCAACGGTGGCGTTCGCGTCTTAACGGACGGCAGCGAACTGAATCAAACCGGATCGTTCTATTTAGCCTCCCGCCCATATGCGGAAGCGAACGGCACTTTCCTTCAACAGGTGCTGAAGACTTTTAGCGACGCCGACGCGCTCACCCGCACGCAGCGGGCGGAAAGCGTCACCCTGCTCGCCCAAACGATGGGCCTGCCGGAAGCAGTGATCGCCACCTATTTCGACCACCGTCCCCCTTCAGAAATTACGCCGGTAAGCGAGGCGACCGCAGACAAGCAGCAAAATACCGCTGACCTGTTTTATGAAAACCGCCTCGTCCCGAAGAAGGTCGACATCCGTACCCGAGTCTGGCAGCCCGCCGCCCCGACACAAGGAGCTAAGTCATGAGTCTGAATCTGTTCTGGTTTTTACCCACCCACGGTGATGGCCATTATCTTGGCAGCGATACGGGCGCGCGTCCGGTCGACTATGGCTATCTGCAGCAAATTGCCCAGGCCGCCGACCGCATCGGATTCACCGGCGTGCTGATCCCCACCGGGCGCTCCTGCGAGGATGCCTGGCTGGTAGCGGCTTCGATGATCCCGGTTACTCAACGACTTAAATTTCTGGTCGCACTGCGCCCGAGCGTTGTCTCCCCTACCCTCGCCGCCCGCCAGGCAGCCACGCTGGACCGCCTTTCAAACGGGCGGGCATTGTTTAACCTGGTGACCGGCGGCGACGCCGAGGAACTGGCTGCCGAAGGGGTATTTCTGGATCATGAAGAGCGCTATGAGGCCTCGGCAGAATTTACCCGCATCTGGCGACGCGTCCTCGAAGGCGAAACCGTCGATTACGACGGCAAACACATAAAAGTGAAAGGCGCGAAACTGCTCTATCCACCGGTTCAGCAGCCGCGCCCACCGCTCTATTTTGGCGGATCGTCCGACGCCGCCCAGGATCTTGCGGCCGAGCAGGTTGACCTTTACCTGACCTGGGGCGAGCCTCCCCATCTGGTAAAAGAAAAAATCGAGCAAGTGCGGGCCAAGGCTGAAGCGCACGGGCGGCAGGTTCGCTTTGGTATCCGTCTGCACGTTATCGTACGCGAAACCAACGAAGAAGCCTGGCAAGCAGCAAACCGGCTTATTTCTCACCTCGATGACATCACCATAGCCAAAGCGCAGGCCGCCTTTGCTCGCAGCGACTCCGTTGGGCAGCAGCGCATGGCCGCCCTGCACGGGGGTAAGCGAGACAAACTGGAAATCAGCCCTAATCTTTGGGCCGGTGTCGGCCTGGTTCGCGGCGGCGCTGGCACCGCGCTGGTAGGCGATGGGCCAACCGTCGCGGCCCGCATAAATGAATACGCCGATCTGGGCATCGACAGCTTTATCCTGTCGGGCTATCCGCACCTGGAAGAAGCCTATCGCGTGGGCGAACTGCTATTCCCTCATCTTGACGTTTCGATTCCTGCAATCCCTCAGCCACGACAGGTTCAGGAGAAAGGCGAAGTGGTCGCCAACGATTTTATCCCGCGTAAAGTGGCGCAAAGCTAGGGGGCCCGATGCAAGCATCCGTTCACAAAGTCTTGCTGCGCCTGGCGCCCTGGGCGCTGCCGGTGGCGATTGTCCTTTTCTGGCAACTGGCTTCGTCTGCCGGCTGGCTTTCCACGCGTATTTTGCCTTCTCCAGAGGGCGTCGTGCTGGCTTTCTGGAACCTCTCAGCCAGCGGTGAACTCTGGCAACATCTGGCCATCAGCTCCTGGCGCGCGGTTATCGGTTTTAGCATCGGCGGATCGCTGGGCATGATCTTAGGCCTGATTAGCGGCCTGTCGCGCTGGGGGGAACGCCTGCTGGACAGCTCTGTTCAGATGCTGCGCAACGTTCCGCACCTGGCGCTGATCCCGCTAGTGATCCTATGGTTTGGTATCGACGAGACGGCCAAGATCTTTCTGGTGGCGCTCGGGACGCTGTTCCCTATTTACATCAATACCTGGCACGGCATCCGCAATATCGATCGTGGCCTGCTGGAAATGGCCCGCAGCTACGGCCTCTCCGGGTTTAGCCTGTTCGTACACGTCATTTTGCCGGGCGCTCTGCCTTCCATTATGGTCGGCGTACGTTTTGCTCTGGGTCTGATGTGGCTGACGCTTATCGTCGCCGAGACCATCTCGGCAAATTCAGGGATTGGCTATCTGGCGATGAATGCCCGGGAGTTCCTGCAAACCGACGTAGTGGTGGTTGCCATCGTACTGTACGCGCTGTTGGGTAAACTCGCCGATGTCAGCGCCCGCCTGCTGGAGCACGTCTGGCTACGCTGGCATCCGGCTTATCAATCAAAGGAGGAGATGGTATGACAACTGCTCGTCTGAACCAGGGCACGCCGGTATGGCTCCACGGCGTGAGTAAACGCTACGGCGATAAAAGCATTCTTAATCAGCTTGAACTGCGTATTCCCGCCGGGCAGTTCGTGGCGGTGGTCGGCCGCAGCGGCGGCGGGAAAAGTACGCTGCTGCGCCTGCTGGCCGGGCTGGAAACGCCCAATCACGGAGCGCTGTTCGCAGGTAATACCCCGCTACGTGACAGCCAGGAAGATACGCGGCTGATGTTCCAGGACGACAGATTGCTGCCGTGGAAAACGGTGATAGATAACGTCGGGCTCGGGCTAAAAAATAACTGGCGTGAGGCCGCGCTTCAGGCACTTACAGCCGTTGGCCTTGAAAATCGGGCCGCAGAATGGCCAGCGGCACTTTCTGGCGGGCAGAAGCAGCGCGTAGCGCTGGCGAGGGCACTCATTCATCGTCCGCGCTTATTGTTGCTCGACGAACCCCTGGGTGCGCTGGATGCCCTGACGCGGATTGAGATGCAGGAACTGATTGTTTCTTTATGGCAGGAACATGGCTTTACCGTGCTTTTGGTCACCCACGACGTCAGCGAAGCCGTCGCCATGGCCGACCGCGTGTTGCTTATAGAAGAAGGGAAGATTGGCCTGGATCTGACGGTTGATTTGCCTCGCCCGCGCCGCCTGGGATCGGTGAAGCTGGCCGAACTGGAGGCCGAAGTGCTTGCCAGAGTGATGAAACGAGGTTCAGAGGAGCCGGCACGCGCGGTGCGTACCGGCTGATTTTATACCCTATCCCTGAAAGGGATAGGGGCGAAGCTTATGCCAGCGCTTTGGCAATCTTCTCGAACAGATCCCCGGACAGATTTTCCAGGCCTTTCAACTGCTCCAGTGCCGCACGCATCTTAGCCTGACGTTCCGCGTCATAACGCTTCAGGCGAATCAACGGCTCAACCAGACGAGAAGCAATTTGCGGGTTACGGCTATTCAGCTCGGTCAGCATTTCTACCATAAACTGGTAGCCGCTGCCGTCTTTGGCATGGAACGCTGCCGGGTTGGCTGAGGCAAACGCGCCAATCAGAGAACGAACCCGGTTCGGGTTGCCCAGGCTGAAGGAACGGTGGTTGAGCAGCTCGCGAACCTTCGCCAGCGTGTTGCTGGCCGGGCTGGTCGCCTGCAGCACAAACCACTTGTCCATCACCAGGCCATCTTTGTGCCACTTCTCATCGTACTGAGCCAGCAGCGCTTCACGGCACGGCAGTTGCGCGGCCACCGCTGCGGACAGCGCAGCGATAGAATCGGTCATATTGTCCGCCTGCTGATACTGCTCGCGCACCAGTTGCTCAGCGAGTTCAACCTCGCCAAACGCCAGATAGCGCAGGCAGGTATTGCGCAATGCACGTTTGCCAATATCGCCATGATCCACGCGATAGCTGTCGAGCTTATTCGCGTTATAAATTGCCAGGAACTCATCGGCCAACTCCGCTGCCAGGGTACGGGTCAGCGCCCCGTGAACTTCAGCGATGGCGATCGGATCGATGGTCTGGAACAGCTCGGCAATTTCATTCTGCGATGGCAGAGTCAGGATCTCCGCGGCGAGCGCAGGATCGATCTTCTCATCCAGCAGAATGGCGCGGAATGCGTCGGCCACATGCAGCGGCAGAGAGAGCGGCTGCCCTTGCTGGCTGCGGTTCACGTTGATCTTGATGTAGTTTGCCAGCAGGCTCTGCGCCGCATCCCAGCGGGAGAAGTCATTGCGCGCGTGGCGCATCAGGAACGTCAGCTGCTGGTCACTCCATTTGTACTCGAGCTTCACTGGCGCAGAGAATTCGCGCAGCAAAGACGGCACCGGCTGGAAGTAGACCTTGTCGAAGACGAAAGTCTGCTCTGCCTGGGTCACGTTCAGCACATGGTGAACCGGATGGCCGTCCTTCTGCAGCGGAATAACCTTCCCTTCGTTATCGTAAAGCTCGATATCAAACGGGATATGCAGCGGGTGTTTTTCCTGCTGCTCGGCGGTCGGCGGCGTCATCTGGCTGATAGTCAGCGTGTAATGCTCAGTTTCCGGGTTGTAGTCGTCACGCACGGTGACAACCGGCGTCCCGGCCTGGCTGTACCAGCGGCGGAAATGAGACAGGTCAACGTTGGACGCGTCTTCCATCGCCTGCACGAAATCATCACAGGTTGCCGCGCTACCGTCATGGCGCTCAAAGTAAAGCTGCATCCCCTTCTGGAAGTTTTCCTCACCCAGCAAAGTGTGCAACATACGAATAACTTCCGAGCCCTTCTCGTACACCGTCAGGGTATAGAAGTTATTCATTTCGATAACTTTGTCCGGGCGGATCGGGTGTGCCATCGGGCTTGCATCTTCGGCGAACTGCATCGCGCGCATGGTACGCACGTTTTGAATACGGTTTACCGCGCGAGACCCCAGGTCAGAACTGAATTCCTGGTCACGGAAGACGGTTAGGCCCTCTTTCAGGCTCAGCTGGAACCAGTCACGGCAGGTCACGCGGTTGCCCGTCCAGTTGTGGAAATATTCGTGACCGATAACGCGTTCGATGTCGAGGTAGTCTTTGTCGGTCGCGGTCTCGGCGCGGGCCAGAACATACTTCGAGTTGAAGATATTCAGCCCTTTGTTTTCCATCGCGCCCATATTAAAGAAGTCGACGGCGACAATCATATAGATGTCGAGGTCATACTCCAGGCCGAAGCGGGTTTCGTCCCACTTCATCGACGCCTTCAGAGAGGTCATCGCCCAGTCAGCGCGATCGAGGTTACCGCGGTCAACGAACAGCTCCAGCGCAACGTCACGGCCGGAACGGGTTTTAAAGCTGTCGCGCAGGACGTCAAAATCACCGGCCACCAGCGCAAACAGGTAGCAAGGTTTTGGGAACGGGTCTTGCCACTGCACCCAGTGACGGCCATTTTCCAGCTCGCCTTCAGCAATGCGGTTGCCGTTAGCCAGCAAATACGGGTATTTATTTTTGTCGGCGATAACTTTGGTCGTGAAGCGCGCCAGCACGTCCGGGCGGTCCAGATACCAGGTGATATGGTGGAAGCCTTCCGCTTCACACTGGGTACATAACGCTTCCCCGGATTGATACAGCCCCTCAAGCGCAGTGTTGGTTGCCGGACTGATTTCGTTCACAATCGTCAACGTAAAGGCCTCAGGGACCTGCTCCAGAATCAGCGCGCCATCTTCCTGGCGATAGTGCGGCCAGGCGCTACCGTTTACGGCAATGGAGACCAGCGTGAGGTCTTCGCCATCAAGATGCAGCGGAGTGCCCGCATCACCCTGACGGACAATTTTGCTGACTGCGGTGACCTGCGTTTTTGTGGCATCAAGGTCAAAGGTCAAATCGATATCGGTTATCGTATAATCCGCCGCGCGATAGTCGTGGCGATATTTGGCTTGTGGCTGTTGTGTCATAAAAAACCTTATACATCGTCCGTAAGATAACGGACTTCAGTCTATTCCTGTTGCCGGAATGTTGCTACGCAGAATCTTCATCTTTGGCGGCCCGTAGCCCAAATTTTTTACCGCTTTATGCGGTATTCCCTTTTTCTCTCCAGCCCCTTCTGACCCGGAACTCTTCCTTTTCCTCCGCCACTCAATACCGCCCCTTCCGCATGAGAGAACTAAATATGCGTATTCCCCCTTCCGGTCCCATGGCCTTTCATCAGGCCGTTGCCCAAAACGATATTGCAACTATCCAAAAGCTAAGGCAGCAGGGATATAAACCTGTCGCTCTGGACCAGCACGGAAACTCTCCGCTGGATGCGCTGGCTACCCGTCGTGATATTGACGGCCCCACGCGAGCGCGGCTGTACCACAGTCTTTTGGCCTCACTGAATCCCAGTGCGCCTGCAGGCTACGTCAAACCGGAAGCATTTCATGGCTCTCCCTGGGGCTTTGAGATACTACGCAGCGGGGCGCTGAAAGGCGGAGTGAACGATCCCAAAGGCGGTTCACAGTCGCTGGAGGGAAAAGTGTTCTTCTCTGACCGGACGCGAGAGTCGAGCAATAAATTTGAAACACGGGAGAATCTTCGCCAGAAACCGCGCGTGTACGCCAAAGGACTGGGCATTAAGCCCACCACGGTGGAGACGCGGTCAAACCTTTATGTGCTGAGCAAAGCGATTAACCATGCTTCGTCCGCCAGCCATTTCCCGGCCTCAACGCTGACGCTGAAAAGCAGCAATAATCTTGAAGAGGCGGTGTATGACAGCCTGGTGCGCCTTTTGTCAAACAACGGCTATCGGCTAAAAAAGGAAACACCGGAGCAAATCCTGCAGCAAACCGGCGTCCCGGCGCATATCAAGTTTGTTGATAACAGCCACCCGCCCGGCGGGGAACAGACGCGGAAACTGATCGGTAACGCTTTTAAGCGTATTGAAAACGAAATGGTGGGCGGGAAATTACCGTTCCTGAATTTGCTCAACGACGGGCAAACCCTGCCGCTGGTTTTTGGTTTCAGTAAAGTTAATAACCTGAAAACGCATACTATCCATAATTCGTTAAGCAACACCGCCTCGATGTTTAACTATCAGGCTGAAAATCATCCCCTGAGCGGGACAGCCAACGGCGGTAAGCTCAAAGAGATTGAAGTGAAATCCCTGGCCGATCTCGCCACGCTGACGCTGGCCTGTAAGGCACAAAACGTCGCGTTGCCGAAAGATACGCTGATTCGTATCAACCCTACCCCCAATGAAAAAAAGCAGCATGGGCTGAAGGCGCTGTATCTGGACTCATCCGCACTCGCCAGATTCAGCCACGCTCTGCTGGGGTCAGACACGGCGAATATGGGAAGAATGACGCTGGGGCAGCTTCAGTCCCTGAACCACAGCCTGCGTGAAAAAGCGGAGAACGGCAGCCTCCGTATTCGCTAGTCGCCGATAATAACCGGCGGCCATTTACCGCCGGTTATTTCGCTGAGGAATGGAAGCCGCACGTTTTGTTTAGTACCCTAAACACATTGTAATTCAACACATTGTCATGGTTTGGAGTGGCAAATAGCCCTCAGACCACTCCCCACACCGCCCCCCAATTGTTGTGATCCTGCTTCAATAAACAGATAATCAGGGTATACTCCCGCGTCTTTATTTGCCCGGACTGATGGAAACGCTCCTGTGAGAGGATGCTGAAACGCGCCATGACACGACACGCTTCCCCGATTTTGCAAACGCTTCTGGATACTGACGCCTATAAGCTTCATATGCAGCAAGCGGTTTATCACCGCTATTACGACGTTAACGTCGCAGCGGAATTCCGCTGCCGCGGCGACGACCTGCTGGGTATTCATGCCGAGGCTATTCGTGAACAGGTCGCGGCTATGCAGCACCTGCGCCTCAGCGACGAAGAATTTCACTGGCTGAAAAGCCTGCCCTTTTTCAAAGCCGATTATCTCGACTGGCTGCGTGACTTCCGCTATGACCCTTCTCAGGTCCAGGTGACCAATAATCATGGCCATTTAGATATCCGCCTCAGCGGGCCGTGGCGAGAAGTTATTATGTGGGAAGTTCCCCTGCTGGCGGTGATCAGTGAAGTCGTACATCAGCATCGCGCGCCTGGCGTAACCCCAGATATGGCTCTGGCTCACCTGGAAAGTAAGCTGCAGGAATTTAATGCACTTACCGCAGGGCTGGATCTTTCCCATTTCCGACTGATGGACTTCGGCACCCGCCGCCGTTTCTCTCGGGAAGTGCAGCAGGCCATTGTTGAGCGCCTTAAGCAGGAGCCGTGGTTTATCGGCACCAGCAACTATGATCTGGCCCGCCGTCTTGACCTGACGCCGATGGGCACCCAGGCGCACGAATGGTTCCAGGCGCATCAGCAGATAAGCCCAGACCTGGCGAACAGCCAGCGTGCGGCGCTACAGGCATGGCTGGATGAATATCCCGATCAGCTCGGGATTGCCCTGACTGACTGCATCACCATGGATGCTTTCCTGCGTGACTTCGGCAAGGAGTTCGCGACTCGCTACCAGGGGCTGCGCCATGATTCAGGCGACCCGGTTGAGTGGGGAGAAAAAGCCATTGCCCACTACCAAAAGCTTGGCATCGATCCGCTAAGCAAAGTGCTGGTGTTTTCCGATAACCTGGATTTAAAAAAGGCCGTGGAGCTTTACCGCCGCTTCTCATCCCGGGTTAACCTCAGCTTTGGCATCGGCACTCGCCTTACCTGCGACATTCCGCAGGTTAAGCCGCTGAACATCGTGATTAAGCTCGTGGAATGTAACGGCAAGCCGGTCGCGAAGCTTTCGGACAGTCCGGGAAAAACCATCTGCCACGATAAAGCCTTTGTACGGGCACTGCGCAAAGCCTTTGACCTTCCGCTGGTAAAAAAAGCCAGCTGATTCAGCGATAACGGGTGAATAGCGGCTTCGCTATTCACCACGCTTCTCTCTTTCCTTTATTTCTTCATAAGTAACGCGAATTCTGCTTGTCTGATGGCGCGCGACAGGTAACATAGATAACCCCCATCTGCGGGTTACTATTTTTTTTGTCATTGACCATTTAATAGAGAGAAAACTATGAGCGTTGTGCCTGTAGCCGACGTACTCCAGGGCCGTGCCGCCGTTGACAGCGAAGTCACCGTGCGCGGGTGGGTACGTACTCGAAGAGATTCAAAAGCTGGTATCTCCTTCCTCGCCGTCTATGACGGTTCCTGCTTTGATCCTGTACAGGCCGTCATTAATAATTCTCTGCCCAATTACAATGAAGACGTTCTGCGCCTGACCACTGGCTGTTCGGTGATTGTTACCGGCGTGGTGGTTGAGTCTCAGGGCCAGGGTCAGGCCTTCGAACTTCAGGCGACCAAAGTGGAAGTCACCGGCTGGGTTGACGATCCGGACACCTATCCGATGGCGGCAAAGCGCCACAGCATCGAATACCTTCGCGAAGTGGCTCACCTGCGCCCGCGTACCAACATGATTGGTGCCGTGGCTCGCGTCCGTCACACCCTGGCTCAGGCGCTGCATCGCTTCTTCCATGAAAACGGTTATTTCTGGGTATCTACTCCGCTCATCACCGCTTCGGACACCGAAGGTGCCGGCGAGATGTTCCGCGTTTCAACGCTGGATCTGGAAAACCTGCCTCGCACCGCAGAAGGCAAAGTCGATTTTGATAAAGACTTCTTCGGTAAAGAAGCCTTCCTGACCGTTTCCGGCCAGCTGAACGGCGAAACCTACGCGAGCGCCCTGTCCAAGGTCTATACCTTCGGGCCAACCTTCCGCGCCGAAAATTCCAACACCAGCCGGCACCTGGCTGAGTTTTGGATGCTGGAGCCGGAAGTGGCCTTTGCCGACCTGGACGATGTTGCCGGGCTGGCCGAAGCCATGCTCAAGTACGTCTTTAAGGCCGTCCTGGAAGAACGTATGGACGACATGAAGTTCTTTGCTGAGCGCGTAGATAAAGAGGCCATTGAGCGTCTGGAGCGTTTCATCTCCGCAGATTTCGCCCAGGTGAACTATACCGATGCGGTGGAAATCTTGCTGAACTGCGGGCATAAGTTCGAAAACCCGGTCTACTGGGGCGTCGATCTCTCCTCAGAGCACGAACGTTACCTGGCCGAGCAGCACTTCAAAGCGCCGGTGGTAGTGAAAAACTATCCGAAAGACATCAAAGCTTTCTATATGCGCCTTAACGAAGACGGTAAAACCGTTGCCGCAATGGACGTCCTGGCCCCGGGCATCGGTGAAATCATCGGTGGCTCCCAGCGTGAAGAGCGTCTGGATGTACTGGATGCACGCATGGCCGAAATGGGCCTGAACAAAGAAGATTACTGGTGGTACCGCGACCTGCGTCGCTACGGTACCGTACCGCACTCAGGTTTCGGCCTGGGCTTCGAGCGTCTGATTGCCTATGTTACCGGTGTTCAGAACGTGCGTGATGTTATTCCGTTCCCGCGCACGCCGCGTAACGCCAGCTTCTAAGTTAGAGAAAATCAAAGGCCAGCTTTCAGCTGGCCTTTTTTACATTTGAGAATAAAAGGTCTATTTTCTTCAACGCTTATTAAACAAACGTCAATTTCAACCCTCATTCCCGACAACCCCGTTACCAACTGTTTCTGACTCACACTCTTTAACAAAAATTGCGCTTAAGTTTGCTCGCATTTCAAAACAGTGATGGGCATAGCACAATTGCTCACTTTTCACACAGCCGTCCAGCCATCCAAAAACAAGTCAAAAAATGAACAATTGTGAACAAGAAATACCCATTCCTTGAGCTTATGCGGATTAAACATAAGTAATTCATATATATATAGTAAGAAGTGACGCATTTTTGTTGCGCTAAGAATGAAATTTGAAATGGTTCACAAAGTTCCCTTAATTTAATATCTTGTTACACATATTTTCCTTTTGAAACTCAGTTTAGACATTTGTAGCACTTTCAGGCTAGCGAAACGGTTTCATGGATGGAAAGATGCCTGACAGATACAGAAAGACACCAAACTATCATCAATAGTTCCGTAAAGAATTATTGACGGCAGTGGCAGGTGTCCATAAAAACCACAATGAGGGTAATAAATAATGATGAAGCGCAATATTCTGGCAGTGGTTATCCCTGCTCTGCTGGTAGCCGGTGCAGCTAACGCTGCTGAAATCTATAACAAAGACGGCAACAAGGTTGACCTGTACGGTAAAGCAGTAGGCCTGCATTACTTCGCTAAAGACAACGGTGTTAACGCCCAGGGTAACGGCGACAAAACTTATGCCCGTCTTGGCTTCAAAGGCGAAACCCAGATTAACAGCCAACTGACCGGTTACGGCCAGTGGGAATACAACTTCCAGGGTAACAACTCTGAAGGCGCTGATGCTCAGAAAGGGAATAAAACCCGTCTGGCCTTCGCTGGTCTGAAATTCGGTGACGCAGGTTCCTTCGACTACGGCCGTAACTACGGTCTGGTTTACGATGCAATCGGCGTGACCGATATGCTGCCAGAGTTCGGTGGCGATACCGGCAACAGCGACAACTTCTTCTCCGGTCGTAACGGTGGCCTGGCCACTTACCGTAACCACAGCTTCTTCGGCCTGGTTGACGGTCTGGACTTCGGCGTTCAGTACCTGGGTAAAAACGACCGTGATGGTAACCCAACTCGTTCTAACGGCGACGGCTGGGCAAGCTCCGCAAGCTACACCGTTGATGGTTTCGGTATCGTAGGTGCTTACGGCGCGGCTGACCGCACCAACGCACAGCAGGCTCTGACCTATGGTCACGGCGCTAAAGCTGAGCAGTGGGCTACCGGTCTGAAATATGACGCGAACAACATCTACCTGGCCGCGCTGTACGGTGAAAGCCGTAACGCTACCCGTCTGACCATTAACGGTACCGACGGCTTCCTGAACAAAACTCAGGACTTCTCCGTTGTGGCACAGTACCAGTTCGATTTCGGCCTGCGTCCATCCATCGCTTACTACAAATCTAAAGCGAAAAACGTTGAGAACATCGGCAGCGAAGATTACATCAACTACATTGATCTCGGCGCTACCTACTACTTCAACAAAAACATGTCTACCTACGTTGACTACCAGATCAACCAGATCGACAAAAACAACAAGCTGGGCGTTGGTTCAGACGACACCGTTGCTGTTGGTATCGTTTACCAGTTCTAATTTCAGCCATTTGTTTGTCTGAAATGTTTAAAAACAGGGCCTCGGCCCTGTTTTTTTATGGAAAAAAAGTAGAATAAACCCGATGTTATCGCTAACCGTCTCTTTTTGTCGCAAACGGTTGGCAATTCGTAAAACAGCAGTTAACCTGAAAGCGATTTCCCCCGATATCACTAATGGAACCCGTCATGTTTGAGAACATTACCGCTGCCCCTGCCGATCCTATTCTTGGTCTGGCTGACCTGTTTCGTGCCGACGACCGTCCAACCAAAATTAACCTCGGCATCGGGGTCTATAAGGATGAGACCGGTAAAACACCTGTCCTGACCAGCGTGAAGAAAGCTGAGCTTTATCTGCTGGAAAATGAGACCACCAAAAACTATCTGGGCATTGATGGTATTCCAGAGTTTGGGCGTTGCACGCAAGAGCTGCTGTTCGGCAAAAGCAACCCGCTCATCGCCGACAAACGCGCGCGTACGGCACAAACCCCAGGCGGGACCGGTGCACTGCGCGTTGCCGCTGATTTCCTGGCGAAAAACACCTCGGCAAAACGCGTCTGGGTAAGCAACCCTAGCTGGCCTAACCACAAAAGCGTGTTTAACTCCGCGGGCCTGGAAGTGAAAGAGTACGCCTATTATGATGCGGAAAATCACAGCCTGGACTTTGATGGTCTGGTCGCCAGCCTGCAGGCGGCGGAAGCCGGTGACGTAGTGCTGTTCCACGGCTGCTGCCATAACCCAACCGGGATCGATCCTACCGCCGAACAGTGGAAAACGCTGGCAGAGATGTCGCTGGCCAAAGGCTGGCTGCCGCTGTTTGACTTTGCTTACCAGGGCTTTGCTCGTGGCCTGGAAGAAGATGCTGAAGGCCTGCGTATTTTCGCGGCCAGCCACAAAGAACTGCTGGTGGCCAGCTCTTACTCCAAGAACTTCGGTTTGTACAACGAACGCGTGGGGGCTTTCACGCTGGTTGCTGCCGATGCCGACACCGCTGACCGTTCATTCAGCCAGGTAAAATCGGTTATTCGCGCCAACTATTCCAACCCACCGGCGCACGGTGCATCCGTTGTGGCGACTATTCTGAGCAACGACGCACTGCGTACCATGTGGGAACAAGAACTGACCGATATGCGCCAGCGTATTCACCGTATGCGTCAGCTGTTTGTGAATACCCTGCAGGAGAAAGGTGCCAACCGCGACTTCAGCTTCATCATTAACCAGAACGGGATGTTCTCGTTCAGCGGCCTGACCAAAGAACAGGTGCTGCGCCTGCGTGAAGAATTCGGCGTTTACGCCGTCGCATCCGGTCGCGTTAATGTGGCGGGCATGACGCCGGATAACATGGCGCCGCTGTGCGAAGCCATCGTTGCCGTGCTGTAATCCCCCCCGCACAGTAAAAGAGGGAAAAAACGTGGTTTTTCCCTCTGGGTGGTTATCAGCCGAAAACCAATAAATTGATTTTCCTGTTTTCTTTAACAAGCCGTCTGGTATTTCTTCTGTCATCAGAGGTTTGTCAGCAGTCTGAAAGAGCCGCCTAAGCGGCTCTTTTTTTACTGAAAAACGGCGTTACCAGACCGGCTGCTCATCCTGCAAAAAAGGATTGTGCAGGCGTTCGTAGCCCAGGGTAGACATTGGGCCGTGGCCGGGAATAAAGGTCACATCATCCCCCAGCGGCAGCAGCTTACGTTTGATCGAGTCAATCAACGCCGCGTGGTCACCGCGAGGGAAGTCGCTGCGCCCCACTCCGCCTTTAAAGATGACATCACCAGAGACCAGCAAACGAGAGGCCGCATCGAAGAAGACAATATGGCCAGGCGTATGCCCCGGACAATGCAACACCTGTAAAGTTACATTCCCTACGGAGACACATTCCCCTTCGTTTAACCAGCGATCCGGCGTCAAAGGCTGACACTCGTCGAGACCAAACATCCGGCTTTGCTGCGGCAGTCCCTGCAGCCAGAACTCATCTTCTTTTTCCGGCCCCACAACGGGCACGCCGTAGTGTGCCGCCAGCTCAGCCGCCGCGCCGACGTGATCGAGATGACCATGCGTCAACAGGATCTGGCCAATCTGCACGCCTTTCTGTGCCACTTCTTGCATAATGCGAGCCGCATCGCCGCCGGGATCCACCAGCGCCGCCTGCTGCGTTTCCTCGCACCAAATAAGAGAACAGTTCTGGGCAAAAGCCGTGACCGGAATAATGTGATAGTTCATGCTGCTCCATTACCGACAACAAAGCCGGATTCCGTTGTTTTACCAGTGCCTTACCGGCCCGGTATCAATATGCACAAAGTCGCTGCTGGGGTAGTATCCTACACCACCTGCCCGCATAGATAATGCTGCTTTGCGAATATTGCTTAACGAAACGCCTTCAATATGGAAATCCATCGCCTGGCCTTTAGTGTGGTAGCTTTTTTTCGCCACACCGCGGCTGTGAGCGCGAAGTTCATTATTGGTGTCGATGGAACGGTAGCCAGAAATCAGCTGAACCGGTTTGTTAGTCCCTAAAAGCCCCTGCAGGCGATAGAGTTGGTCAAACAGGGAAGGATCGATGGATTTAATCTTGTTCGCCCGGTAGTCCCGGAAGAAGTGATTAAGTTTTGCTAATTCATCCTGAATATAGCCTCTGCCATCAAAAAACTCAGCTTTCAGTGACTCTCCAGTATGCAGGTTATTGAGAGTCAAAATACGCGGGCGTGGTGTCGAGAGGGTGGCAAACGACGGCAAAGGCATGAGAGCGGCACCGAAAGCCACGCCCCCCAAAGCCAGTAGCTTGCGGCGATTAGCGTCAAATTTGTCCATGATATCCAGGTCTACAGGTAATAAAATGATGGTTTAATATGCACTTTTGCGCACTGCCATCGCACCATAACTGCCCGAATCCGGGGAGTCAAGGCACGATAAAACCCAGCAACGGCGGGCCCTGTAGAGGGCCCGGCTGCGTTTTACATTTTCTACGACCACTAATTCATTAGAAATGTTGCGTTTAGCGGATTAATAACCCGGCTTTTGCGAGGTTTTGTGCGCCAGATCGCGCGGTGAGATCATAATTGTAAATATCTGTACGAAACTCGGTGCGGCCATCTTTTCCGACAAAAGCGGTCAGATAGTAGAGATTAACCGGAATGTTATGACGGATATTAACATACTTAGTGTTTCCTTCCTGCAACGTGCTGGATATCCGGGAATCATTCCACCCGGCATCCTGCAGCAGCATATTTGCAAGTTCGGATGCCTTATTGACGCGCACGCAGCCTGAACTCAACGCCCTTGCATCCTTCTGGAACAGGTTATGATTTGGCGTGTCGTGCAGGTAGATGGCATCGGAACTCGGCATATTGAACTTGTAGCGCCCAAGGGAGTTCTGCGTGCCGGGCTTCTGCTGGAAGCGGAACGGCAGGTTATTCTCGGTGATCGTCGACCAGTCTACGCGCCACGGATCGATCATCTCGGCATTGTTGCTCCAGCCGCGAATCACGCTATAGCCGTGCTGCTCCAGGTAACCCGGATTCTGACGAACCTTCGGCAAAATATCTTTTCGCGCCAGCGTTGGGGGCACGTTCCACGGCGGGTTAACCACGACATTGTTCAGCGCGCTGCTCATCATCGGGGTTTTGCGATCCGGACGCCCGACGATAACGCGAGAAGCCAGGGCCTCGTTCCCGTTGAGGTAATACACCAGCGAATAGTTAGGAATGTTCACCATAATGCCGGTCTCAAGCTTGTCCGGCAGCAGGCGTAAACGCTGAATATTCAACGCCACCAGTGCCGCACGCTGCTGAGGCGTGACGTTAAGCCAGTCGCGCGTCAGTTGGCCAATCGCCCCGTCCGAGCCCAGCCCTTGCCATTGCTGGAAACGTTTCACGCCGTCGACCAGATCCCGGCTGTAAACGCCGCGGGCAGCAGCCTGAGATTTCTTCTTACCCGCCTGAGGAGAAGCGTCTTCGACATTAATCGCGGACGGGCTTACGGTAACATCGGCCATGCTGGTCATCCCCGATGGCTTATCCTGGAGCATACCAGTTCGGGCAAGAATTTCTCTCAGCGCCCCCACGTCGTTGCTCCACTGCCCAGGTCTCAAGGTCTCTTTGCCAGACATCTGCGGCCACGGGCGGGTATCTGCCAGCAGATGAATCAGAGACTGGTGCAGTTGGGCATACTGCGGATGCTGCGGCGCAAGGCTGTCGATAAAGTTCACCAGTGAGCCCTGGTCGACGGCCACCTGCCACTGGTTAATCACCGACAGAGGCGGCGTTTTTAACTTGTAAGGCGTGCTGCTATAGAGCCAGCGATTGCCGTCAATCGGGATCCCTGAAACGAATTGCAGGTAGCCCATCATGGCATCGGAAAGCACCACATCGCGCGCCATACCGGTCACCGCGGGGTCGGTCAGCAGCTCAACCCACTGGTTAAACTGCGGCTGTATTCCGGCAATGGCCACTTCTGCCAGCTGTTGCTGAAAAGCTTTAACCGCATCGCGATTTTCCCACATCGGCTTCATATCGCGCGCGGCATAGAAGGCCGACAGGGCATTAAGATAAACCGGCGTGTAGCCCGCAGGCAGGCCCGCCATAAGCTGAGAACGGCTTTGCGCCGCCGACATCGTGGACGTGTTTGTTGGCAAAGTCCCGGCCATCGTGGCCGTCGCCGTAGACTGCGCCAAAGGCTGATTGAGTTCCATTGGCCGATCGGTCTGAAAAGCAGAACTGTCGGAGGGAACGACGGCAGGCTCGTCGGCCTGGGCCACAAACAGCGGAGCGAAACTGAGCGCCAGGCAGTAACCGACTGCCGACAATCGAAAATCTTTAACTTTTCTAAGCAACATCCCTTGCCCCCTGTTTATTACTGTGCTCACCGTCAAAGGCGGGAAGTATTCACCACTAGTATATAAACAGTAAAAACCATTTGCCTGACAAAATGTAAAGAAAATTAAAGATTAAGACTGTTCGCGACAAAGAAAAAGCGGGCCGTAGCCCGCTTAGTCGTTTGCCCCACAGGATCGCCTTTTATGAGGCGTCCGCGGTTTCCGAACCTTGCTGTGGCTCCGGCTCCGGCAACGCCGGGGCAGCAAAGCCACGCAGGCCAACAACGTGAACATGCTCGCTGTTCTGGAAGACCTTACGCACCAGCTTATAGGTGGTCCCTTTTTCCGGGCTGATGTTTTCTGGTGCAGCAATAATTAATTGCATTTCCAGACGTTCACACAGCTCAAACAGCGTGGCGATGGACTTGGCATCCAGTCGCGCCGCTTCGTCAAGGAACAGCAGGCGGCAAGGGGAAATGTCTTTCCCACGCAGACGCTGCGACTCATCTTCCCAGCTCTGAACGACCATCACCAGAATAGACATACCGGTGCCGATAGCTTCCCCGGTGGACAGCGCCCCGCTCTCCGCGCGCAGCCAGCCGTCCGAACCACGGTTTACCTCAACTTCCATTTCCAGGTAGTTACGGTAATCCAGCAGCTCTTCGCCGATGGTCTGCGGCGTGCGCTGCCCCATGTCGATTTGCGGGTTCAGACGCTGATAGAGCTTCGCCAGTGCTTCGGAGAAGGTTAGACGATTGCTGTTAAACAGATCCTGATGCTGTTCGTGCTGCTCGGAAAGTACGTTCAGAAGCGTTGCGTGAGCCTCGCGCACGTTGACGTTCAGACGAACGCTCTTCACCTGCCCGAAGGAGACGCTTTGCAGGCCCTGGTTGAGCATGCGAATACGGTTCTGCTCGCGCTGGATAGTCTTGCGAATGATGTTCGCCACGCTGCGGGAGCTGATCGCCAGCTTCTGCTCACGTGAAGTCAGCTCTTCTGTCAGACGGCTCAGTTCGATTTCCATCTGCTCGATGGCTTCAACCGGATCGTCGGTACGAATGATGTCCTGGCGGATACGCTCGCGCAGATGCTGGTATACCGCAACGAAGAACTGAATCTTACGTTCAGGGCGCTTCGGATCTTCCGACAGACGAAGCACGTCGCGCAGATGTTCGTTGTCGGCAACCGCCAGGCGCAGCGCACCCAACGCTTTATCCGACATTGAACGCAGATCGTCCCCGGAAAGATAAGCCAGTTCACGACGATGCAGACGGCGCTCGACGCCATTGTCTTTCACCATACGCATCACCGCGCACCAGCCCGCTTTCGCCGTCACAACCTGCTCGCGCATTTCGAGGTAATTACGCTCCAGCTGCTTCAGTTTACGGGTCAGGTTGCTCATCTCCGCTTCGCAGTAAGTCAGCTGCTTCTCAAGCTGATTACGACGCGAGCGGTTGTTGCTGAGCGCAGTATGAAGCTCATCGCGACGCGCACGCGCCCTTTCCTCTGCGCCGGCATCAGCGCGAACGCCGATGTCCTGCAGCTCTTTATGCAGATCCGTCAGCAGCTCTTTTTTGGTATCAAACGAACTTTTCAGCGACGCCAGCAGCTGGCTGTACTGACCCAACTGCTGAGCATGCTGGCGCAGCGCTTCACGGGAACGCGTACGCTCCACTTCAGCCTGCTCCAGACGCTGGCGCAGCTTCTCGTTCAGGTCGCTGTTACCGTCCAGCATAGCGGCAGAATCGCTGTAGCTGAAGTGGGCTCGGCGCTGCACGACTTCGGTCAGGGCAAACGCACGCTGACGAGCATCACGCTGTATTTGCTGGGCATGAGCGTAGTCATCTTTGAGCTGTTCGAACTGCTCAGGGTCGCTCTGCAGAACGCTGACAACGCCTTCCAGCTTGATCAACTGGTTACCGTGCTGGTGAATAAAGCGGGCTGACTCTTCGGCTTCATCCAGGCGCTCCTGGATTTCATCGCAGCGATCGGCCAGGGTTTCGTCATTCAGCAGGCTAATACGCGGCAGCAGACGGTTAAGCTGGGCCACACCCTCTTTCGCTTGCTCGAACTGCTGGCGCTGCTGCTGATTATCATTTTCGTGGTTGTTAATAGCCCGCTCAATCTCGCCCCGACGGCTGTTGAGATGGCGAATTTCCGCCTCTGGATCGTCTTCAAACGCCACGCCCAAATGCTGACCAATAAAACGGCTAAACGACTGGTGCAGGCGCTGGTTTTTCTGCACATCGAAAGAAAGCGTCGCGAAGCGCTCGGCCAGCGACTCACGTTCGTTATGCAATGCTTCAAGGCGATTTTCACGCGCGGCGCGACCAAACAGCGGCAACTCCGGCAAACGGGAATAGCGCCACTGGCGTTCAGCTGTTTTGACAAGTACCGCCGCATCCATCTCTTCAACGGTGAACACGCTGTCATCAAACGAAGACGGGTCCCCTTCAATCAGGTACAGGTCTTCCGGACAATCTTCCAGATTTTCCAGCTGCTCACGCACCAGAGAAAGATCGGGCACCACGATGGCGTGGCGGGATGGGCCGTACAGCGCGGAGAAGTACGGCGCGTCTTCGAGGCCGATGTCGTCATAAATTTCAGACAGCAGCACGCCACCAAAGCGTTCGGCCAGCGCGTTGAGGCGCGGGTCTTCGGCACCGCCAGGCTGGCTGAGGCGCTCGATTTCATCATCCACGGCGCGTTTCCGCGCCCCGACTTCGTCACGCTCAACGGTGGATTCGCGCTCGCGCTCCAGCAGTTGCTGCATGTACTCAGTCACCTGCTGGCTGGCTTCGAACTGCTCCCCGCTTTGTTCACACAGCTGGGTCAGGCTGGTTTGCGCCGCAATCCATCTTGGCGCGCGCAGGTTCAGCGTTTTAATGCTCGCCTGAATCTGTTCCAGCTCCTGGCGCAGGGCCATGCGCTGTTCGCTCGCCTCAGAGACGGTTTGCTGTAGCGCGCCGATTCGCTCTTCCAGCTCTTCATGCAGCGCTTCAAGCTCTTCTGGATCGAACTGTTTCCCCTGGCGTTTACAGAAGTCGGCAAGCAGACGCTCGGCTTCCTGCTGTTCACGCAGGCGCTGTTCCAGCTCGTTGAGGCGCATACGCAGCGGCTGAACCTGATCGGCCAGATGACGCTGGTTGCTGCTGTCGCGCAGCAGTTCACGCGCGGTGTCCCAGGCTTCGCTGCGGCTCACCGGGCCGCTGATCGCAGTCACCAGTTGGTAAGCATGCTCGAACTGGCTATGCGCCGCCTGAGCTACGCTCATCTTCTGCTCGAGCGATAGCAACTTGTCGGTTGCCTCAATCTCTTTCGCTTTGAAGGTGTCCAGCCATTCATCGGCGCTGTCGGCGGTTAAATCCGGCAGGTGACAAAGTTCACGAGCGCGTTCCAGCGCCAGTAACGCCTGCTGATACTGAATCGCACGGGTCTGCTGTACATCCAGCGCCTGCTGGTAATCGGCAAGCTGGCTTTTCAGCTCATCCACTTCCAGCTCGGCGGCTTCGGCCCGGGCCTCGTTTTCTTCCTGCTGCTCGTGCGCCTCGGCAACGATTTCATTTTGCTCTTCCAGACGAATTTGCAGCTCGTCGAGGTCAGCTTCATAGCGCTCGATCTTTTCCTGCTGGCGAATCGCCGTTTGTACCAGGTTCAGGTGATCGCTTGCGGCCTGGTAATCCGTTTCCAGATCGCCCTCCGCGCCGCTGTGCTCGCCCAGCTCGCGCGCCATATCAACGTGCTTATACTGTTCAGCGGCCAGCTGCTGCCGGCTGATCAGCAGCTCACGCCGAAATTCCAGCGCTTTATCGAGGTGGATACGCCGTTCGTTGGCGTGGCGCATGTAGTCCGCCGCCACGTAATCAGTCGCTTCCGAGATTAAATGCTTGAACAAATCACGGTCAGACTGGGTAACGCGAATCGCTTCCAGCGTCATGCGGTTTTCACGTAGCGCCGCTTCCATATCCTGGAAGGCTTTACGCACGCCGCCGTTTTCCGGCAGCAGGTAATCACGCAGGGAACGGGTAATCGCGCTGGAAATACCGCCGTACAGCGAGGCTTCAATCAGACGATAGTATTTGCTGCGGTCTGCGGCGCTGCGCAGGCGACGAGCAACAATACCCAGATCGAACATCAGCGAGTGGTAGTCGGTGATGGAGTTGAACTGCTTGAACTGCACGCCTTCAATGGCTTCAACTTTATCCTTCAGCTCCTGCAGACTGAGCACGCGAGCCTGACGCTCATTTAGCGTTTCAGTCAGTAACTGCGTCGGCTGAATAGAAGTCGGCAAGCCCTGAATAGCAAACGGTTTAATATCGACTTTACGGTCACGCCCGGCGACCTGCTGCAGGCGAACCCCCACCACAACGCGCTGATGGCGCGAGTTGATGACGTCCAGCGTGGAGTAACACACGCCCGCTTTCAGCTTACCGTGAAGACCTTTATCACGAGAGCCGGAGGTTGCGCCAGCCTCGGTGGTATTACGGAAGTGCAGCAAGGTTAAGTCCGGGATAAGCGCCGTAACGAAAGCCGCCATCGTAGTGGACTTACCCGCCCCGTTGCCCCCGGAAAGCGTGGTAACCAGCTCATCGAGATCGAAAGTACGCGCGAAGAAACCGTTCCAGTTAACCAGCGTCAGCGAGCGAAATTTTCCGCGTTCAATCATTCCTGTTCATCCTCCGCGTTATCCAGTCCTGGTTGTGGCTCATCGCTCTCATCATTGAGCTGCAGGCGGCTTTCGACCGCCATGGCTTCGCCGTCGCGAATCATGCGCAGCTGAGCTTCGCGCGGGTCATCGCCGGTACGCACATCGGCACCGAAGCGGAAGACCGATTCGGTGATGCGGAATTTGCTGCTGTCGTGGCCCATAAACCAGATCATGCCGAGGCGGCGCAGGCGGGTCAGTGAAGCACGCACCTTCTCCTGCAGCTTTTGGCGGTCAAGATCGGACCCGGTGGAACGGTTGTTCACCAGCTTCAGCAGCTTATTTTCATCCGCCAGCGTTAGCAGCTCGTCGTACAGCTCCTGCTGGGTGAAGATCCCTTCGTTGGCCAGTCGTTCCGGACTCAGATAGAGGTAGCACAGGATTTTACCCACCATCATATCCAGCTCGGAGAGCACAGAACGTGGGATTAGCGTGGTGGAACGCGGACGCAGATAGAAAAAGCCTTCCGGCGCTCGAATCAGTTCCACGTTATAGCGCGCGTAAAACTCTTCCAGATATTCCTGGAAATCCATCAAAAAGGCGTGGTTGTCCAGCTCTTCGAGGCCAATATGGCGCCCGGCGCGCAGTTGGCTGTCGAGCGCAGGAAAGAGAGGGTTAGCCAGCGCCTGTGCCAGTTTAACCGGCATCACTTGTTCAATATTTGTTGATGACATGCGCCTGTACCTTGGCTCCGTAATCGTTAATGGTTTGCCACTTCGCCGGCAATCCTGTGAAATCCGCTTCCGCTACGCCCAGGCGTACCGCCTGGTCTACAACAATACGTGCGACGTCAAAATGGCGCGCACGCGGGTATTGCACCAGGTAGTCACGTACCACAACCCCCAAATCAAGGGGCACTTGCTTCGTTTTGTAGACCTGCAGCGCCGCTTCAATCAGCGCCGCCAGCTGTTCACGAATTTCGTTAAATTCTTCAAACTCGAGTTCACTTGGCAATTCACCGGTGACCTCTTCATCGCGTAGCGCCATCTCTTCGTCACGCATGTCCAGCAAGCGGTCGGCACTGGAATAGGTCAGCGCCCATGGCGCATCGAAGTAGCTTTGCACCGACTGGCGCAGACGTTGCGCAAAGACGCGGTTTTTATCCATATCAATCGCGGTACGGATAAATTTATGTACGTGGCGGTCATACCCGATCCACAGATCGATGGCCTGCTGCCCCCAGCTGATAATGCGATCGAGCTTGCTTTGCAGGTCGAAGACGAGGCGGTCGACAAAGTGAAGATCGTCGCGCCCCATGGTGGAATCCTGAACGCGCAGAAGGTTGGCCTGCAGCTTATCCCCCGCGGCTTCGAGCGTATCCTGCAGTTCACGCAGCGTGCCGGAGGTCTCTGATAGCAGCAGCTCACAGCTTGAAATCGCCGCCCGCCAGTCTTTGTTCAGCAGTTGAGCAATATCGTCTTTTACCTGCTGCTGCTGTTCGTCCATGATGCGCTGGGTAAGATCGATGCTGTCAAAAATCTCCGCCACGGAATATTTCAGCGGCGCGTAAACATTTCGATGCCAGTGGAATTCGTCGCCGCCTTCATCGGCCGCATCGGCGGCGCGCTTAAGCTCGCCCGCAACGATAGAAAGCTGCATGGACAGTCTCAGCGTGGAAAACTCACGCTGGCGAATGTAGTAGTCGGTGATGCCTATCCCCAGAGGCGTCAGGCGATAAATCGCGTTGCCTTCGGTAAGCTCGCTCACAAAGCGGTTGAGCAGACGCTGACGTACCATATCGTTGATTGCGTTGTTAGCGCGCACGTTGATGGTTTCGCTCGTTTGTTCAAAACCATCGCTGACGTGACGAAACGCATCGATCAGCTCTCCCTCGCTCAGCTCGCCATCAAGCCGCTCGCCGTTTAAGGTGGCCACGGCCAGCAAAAACGTCAGGCGCTCCGTAGGTAGCGAGATCGAAAAATCATTTTTCCTGGCCCAGGCAACCAGTTCAGGCACTGTCTGGGAAAAATCACTCATAATTTATCCTTGGCTCTGCGGCTTAAACGCGGTTACGTGAATATAGCGGCCGAGACTGATAAACGGCTCCTGCCGACAATAACGCGTCTCCAGCGTCAGCAAATCGTCAAAACCATCTCGTTGTTTGTGTTTATCTCGCAGGTAATCGTGAAACACCCGCACGCCGGTTTTACCGGTAATTTGCCAGCCAATTTGCTCCAGCCAGTGGTAGACCTGTTCTGGCTGCAGCGGATTGTCGGGCGAAAGGGTTTTGCGCTTATTTTTTTTCATCCCCTGCAGCACATATTCGAAGTTTCCGACAAACATGTTTCGCATCAGCAGGCCGTTTGCATTGTAGAACATTAGCGACAAAGTGCCGCCGGGACGCAAACAATCCCAAAGCGCCTTTAGCACGGCCTGAGGATCGGTTACCCACTCAAGCACCGCATGAAACAATATCAGATCAACCGGGCTTTCCAAATGTTGAGCCATATCCTGAGCGGCAGATTGTACAAAATGCATGTTGTCGCTCACACCTTTCTCCTGAGCGAGCATTTTTGCACGAGCAATCATTTCGGCGGACACATCGCAAAGCACGACTTCGTGACCCCGCTCAGCAAAACGGGTGGCCGTTTGCCCCTCCCCACCGCCGGCATCCAGCACCTTTAAGGCTGCGGGCTGTGTCGCAAGGAAAGCATCCAGATCCTGCCAGAGGATCGCCTGCCGCAACTGGCCTTTGGTTGTGCCATAGATATTGTGCGAAAACTTCTCGGCAATATCGTCAAAATTGCGGTCACCCATGGGTACAGCTCCGTGGCAAAAGAGGTCATCTGACAAAAGCGCTATTTTGGCACAGCCGGGACGAGAATGAACCCATCTGGTGTAATATCACGGAGGTTTACCTGCCGGATGGTTAAAAAGGATCCTAATTTCATGCTTTTTATACTGAAAAAAATCATTGGTGGCCTGCTGCTTCCCCTGCCTTTCCTGCTGTTAACCATGGGCGTGGCCCTGGCACTGCTGTGGTTTACCCGCTGGCAAAAAACAGCCAAAGGGTTACTCACGGCAAGCTGGCTGGTACTTTTTCTGATTAGCCTGCAGCCCGTCGCGGACTGGATGCTGAAACCTATCGAAGACACTTACGCCACTCGTCAGCACGGCGATAACGCTCGCTACATCGTTGTGCTGGGCGGCGGCTACACCTGGAACCCGGCCTGGGCCCCCAGCTCGAATCTGATCGACAACAGTTTACCGCGACTCACCGAGGCGATTCGTCTGAAACAGCTAAATCCGGGGGCAAAACTTATCTTTACCGGGGCGAGGGCCAGGACTAACCCCGTGAGCGCCGCAGAGACTGGAGCCAGAGTTGCGGAAAGTCTGGGCGTTACCAGAGACGACATCATTACTCTGGACACGCCCAAAGACACGGAAGAGGAAGCACACGCCGTGGCTAACCTGATAGGCCAGCAGCCCTTTATTCTGGTGACGTCCGCTTCGCACCTGCCACGGGCGATGATCTTCTTCACCCGGGCCGGACTGCACCCTCTCCCTGCCCCGGCCAACCAGTTGGCAGTAACCTCTCCGCTAAATCCGTGGGAAAAGGCTATTCCCGACCCGGTATGGCTGATGCACAGCGAGCGCGTAGGCTACGAAACCCTCGGGCGCGCCTGGCAGTGGCTGAAAGGTTCTTCAGGAGAGCCAGGGCAGTAATGACTTAGATGCGTTGTCAAAAACCGGCCTATTCAGGCGACCGGTTTGCAGCAGCTGCGCCACCTCATCCCACAACACATATAGCCAGCGCCGCCAGAGGAAAGATTCTGCGACCGGGGCACGCTGTAAATAGTGCCAAAGCAGGCTCTCGGCCTGACCGGGTTCAGCCAGACGAAACAGCTCATACTCCCGCGGCGCCCAAAGCATAACCCCGGGATTCACCATCGCCAGCAGTTGATCGCTGCGGGGATCCTTGAGCATGCTGCGAAGAGAGAAGTTGCCGTGAATAAGCACGCAGTTATCGCTGAAGTCTTCGAACATGCGCGGCAGACATTCGCGGGTGCGGAACAAAATACGTTTATCCTGCATGGTTAACCCGGTGTTCTGGTACTGATTAAGCGTACTCCAGAGCACTTCGAGCCGCTGCCGGTACCAGTGCGGCCAGATATTTTCCTGAGTGCTGTCAACGTTGCCCACGCAGCCGCTGCTGTCCACGCGATGCCAGGCTAACAGGCCTTCAACAATCTGGTCTTTAAGCTGCTCCCAGCGGTTTGGCGTGCGGGTCGGCGCTTCTCCGGGAACCCCTCGCAGGCGCTCCATCAGCAAAACATCCGGGCCAGGATGTTCTTCGTGAGTCAGCACTCCGTACACCACTGGCATACGGACAGTGCCAGAACGCGCCAGCATCGACATTTTCCAGGCCAGCTGTGTTGCCAGGCCCGGGGAGGTAAAACTCTTGGCGAGCAGCGGTATCGCGTGGCCACCGCTGTCGTAGAGGGACCAAAGCGCAGTTTCCGCATGTTCGCTGATGCACTCAATACGGCTTAATTTCTCACCCAGCAGGTGACTTAGCTCCTTACGCAGCAATTCCATACCGATTTCCCCTGGTAATACTGTTGATTTAATAATGAGCGCACCAGGCGAAGTTGTCACCACTCCAGATCAATTGGGTTTCAGAAAAAGAAAAACCGGCATGGTTAGCCGGTTTTGTTCATCACGCTGAAGGTGAATTAACGCATCGCGAGACGGACGCGTTCAAGATCTTCAGGGGTATCCACCCCAATACTTGGGATGGCTTTCGCCACGGCAACGTGAATTTTTTCGCCGTTCCACAAGACGCGCAGCTGTTCAAGCATTTCGATTTGCTCGAGCTGGCTCGGTGCCCAGCTGACGTAGCGACGGATGAAACCGGCACGATAGCCATAAATGCCGATATGACGCAGGAAGGTATCGCCAATCTCTTCACGCGAAGCGGCAAAACGCTCTCGATCCCATGGAATGGTGGCGCGTGAAAAATAGAGCGCATAGCCCTGTGCATCCATGACCACCTTAACCGCATTTGGGTTAAACGCTTCTTCCGCTGATTCGATAGGCACCGCAAGCGTCGCCATACCGGCTTGACTGGTAGCGACGTTGTTAGCAACCTGCTGAATAATCACCGGCGGGATCATCGGCTCATCGCCCTGCACGTTCACAATTACCGTGTCGTCGCTGAAGCCGCATTTCTCAATGACTTCAGCCAGGCGTTCAGTCCCGGACTGATGATCGGGGCTGGTCAGGCAAACTTCTCCGCCTGCCGCTTCGACAATACGGGCCACATCCGGATGATCGGTCGCGACGATGATACGTTCGGCCCCGGATTCACGCGCGCGATCCAGCACATGCAGAACCATTGCTTTGCCGTTAATCTCTTTTAAAGGCTTACCCGGCAGACGCGTAGACGCATATCGGGCGGGAATAATGGCGACAAAACTCATGGGTTGGTCTCGTCTGAAGTCAGCGTCCGGGCTTCACTTTCCAGCAGAACAGGAATACCGTCACGCAGCGGGAAGGCCAGACCATCAGGCTTGCAGATAAGCTCTTGCTTTTCCTGGTTATAGTAGAGCTTGCCGTTACAGACCGGGCAGGCAATGATTTCAAGTAAACGACTTTCCATAATTACTCCAGATGAGTGCCATCAACGGCACCAGAATAGCATAAATGACTAGCCAGCCGGGGCCATTTCCCAACCGGGCCCCCAGCTTTCGCTTAATTCAGCAGGCAAAATTCCCAGGGTAAGATGCGTTGCGGATTGCCAGCGCGCAAATTCCGTCAGCGCACCGCGCAGGCCTTCCTGCAAAGCATCAGTAACTTTTACGCCTTCTTCAAGATAGAGGCTTATCACCTCTAACTGCCCCTGCTTGCGGTGCATTTTGGCGTCTATCCTGCCGACCAGTACGCCTTTATGCAGTAGCGGCAAGACAAAATAGCCATAGCGGCGTTTTTCCGCCGGGGTGTAGCACTCCAGCCGATAGGAAAAGTTAAACAGCACCTCTGCTCTGCGGCGATCCCAGACTACCGGGTCAAACGGTGAAAGCACGGCGCTGTGGGTCGCTTTAAGCTGATTTTGCTGCGCTTTTTCAAGTAACGGCAGCAGCGAATGATGCAGTAACATATCCCCCAGCTTATCAACCCGGACACCAATGACATTCCCCGATGAAAGCCAACTTTCTATCAGGGGTTTTAACGCCAGGTTTTTCAGCCGGTAGTAATCGGCCAGCCATTCAGGACGAAAGATCCCCAGGCTACGGGCGCTGTTTTCCAGCATCAACTGCTCCGCTTCTGGCTGCTTAATCAGGTGCAGATCGTCGTTCCAGTGGGGCATAACCCGATGGGTTAAATCGTATACTCTTTGAAAATTACGCCGCTCCGTTACCATCACCTGCCCGGCGGTAAATAACCCTTCGAGGTGTTTTTTCTGTGGCTTCCACTCCCACCAGCCGCTCGCCCCTTTACGGGGGTGTTCAAAATCTGCGGAGCGGACGGGGCCATTTTCTTTGATATAAGCGAGTAACTGGCTGATATCTTCCGCATGCTCATTCATCCATTCGGGGCGGTATTTCCAGCCCATATTTTCAGGACTCAGCATCCGATGGCGAATGAGCGCAAAATCTTTTTTCGGCAAAAAACAGGCTTCATGCGCCCAGTATTCGATAAGCTCCCCGCTCGCAAGGGCACCGTCAAGCCAGCCGGACTCATACTGCCCAAGGCGGCTGAACAAAACCAGGTAAGGGCTGCGGGCCACAATATTAATGGTGTCAATTTGCAGCAACGACATGCGTGAAATTGCATCGGTGACATCAGAGGGCCGTGCACGACGGCGAGGTTTTTGGAGCAATCCCTGGGCTGCAAGGTGAAGATTTCGGGCTGCTCGTAATGAAAGTTGTGAAACGGTCATGGCACACCTGTAATCAACGAACGAATAACCGGTGCCGCAAAGATTAACGCACCAGCCCGAGTAATTCCTTGAGGAGCGTTTCCGCGAGAGGTGAATCAAGCTCGGCATCCACTGGCAGATACCACCAGTTTTTATGGCCTTCGGCAAACGAGCGGCATTTTACGGCATCTTTTTCCGTCATCAGCACGACTTGCTCCGCCGTCGCGATAGTCAACATATCCCGTTCGGTAATAGCCTGATGATCGGCCAGTGCAACGGTTTTCACCGGCGTAATACCGCACTGCTCAAGCGTGGTAAAGAAACGCGGTGGATGCCCAATACCGGCCATAGCCACAACGTCAGTAAAATCGGTTACCGGGCGACGTTCACCGGAGAGGAGATTAATGGCGAGGCCAGGCTTCAGGCGCATGGCAATTTCACCAGCCTGCGGTTCCCCCCCGTTCACGATAACTGCGTCCACGCTGCGTAGACGCCCCGCTCTTTCGCGCATCGGCCCGGCAGGTAACCACCAGCCATTGCCGAATCGGCGCGCCCCGTCAATAACAACGATTTCTTTATCACGCGCCAAAGCGTAATGCTGCAGACCATCGTCGGTAATAATGATTTGCGGAGCTTCGGCCGCGATGAGGGCTTTTACAGCCTCGCTGCGTTTTGGGGCAACGGCGACGGGCGCCCCGGTACGTTGAAAAATAAGTACCGGTTCGTCACCCGCTTCAGAGGGAGTGGTTTTTACGTCAAGCAACAGAGGATAAGCTGCAGCTTTTCCGCCGTAGCCTCGGGACACAACGCCAACCCGCACACCGCGCCGCTGTAGCTGCTCCACAAGCCAGATAACAACAGGCGTTTTCCCGTTCCCTCCGGCGGTCAGATTCCCGACGACAACCACAGGCACAGGGGCACGCCATACCGCGCGTAGACCAATACGATAAGACAGGCGAATAACGCCGCTCACCAGGCCATAAAGCCAGGAAAGCGGCAGCAGCAGCAGGTAGAGAGGCGATTTTCCCGACCAGATACGCTCAATCATTCGCCGAATTGCATCTTATGTAGCTGGGCATAGACGCCCCGATGAGCCAGCAACTCCAGGTGAGGCCCGCGTTCGACGATGCGACCATCTTCGACAACCACGATTTCGTCAGCCTGTTCAATCGTCGACAGGCGGTGAGCGATCACCAGTGACGTGCGGTTTTTTTGCAATTCATCCAGGGCAGATTGAATCGCGCGTTCTGATTCAGTGTCGAGGGCAGAGGTTGCTTCATCCAGAACCAGGATTGGGCTATCACGCAGCAGAGCACGAGCGATTGCGATACGCTGACGCTGGCCGCCTGAGAGAAGCACACCATTCTCACCGATCATGGTATCCAGCCCGTTGTCCATTTTGCTAATGAAGTCCATCGCGTAGGCCATGCGTGCGGCTTTTTCGATATCTTCACGGGAATACTCGCCGGTACGCGCATAGGCGATATTATTCGCCACGGTATCGTTAAAGAGATGAACGTTTTGGGACACCAGCCCCACCTGATTGCGCAGAGACGCAAGGGTGTATTCACGTATATCGTGCCCGTCAATCAGGATTTCACCTTCCTGCTGCTCGTAGAAACGCGTAATCAGGCTGGCAATGGTCGACTTACCCGAACCTGAACGCCCTACCAGCGCAACAGTTTTTCCTGCCGGGATAGTCAGGTTGATATTGCGCAGTGCTGGAGTATCACGCCCAGGGTAGGTGAAGGTCACATTGCGGAATTCAACGTCACCTTTAGAGCGATCAATCACCAGCTTACCACCGTCTTTTTCCTGCTCAGAATCAAGAATAGAGAACAGCGTTTGGCAGGCCGCCATCCCGCGCTGGAACTGAGCATTGACGTTAGTCAGTGACTTAAGCGGACGCATCAGCGCAATCATGGAGGAGAACACCACCGTAATGGTACCGGGAGTGAGAGTTTCCATCACACTTGGGAAGCTGGCGGCATACAGAACAAAAGCCAACGCCAGGGAAGCAATGAGCTGAATAATGGGATCGGAGATAGACGAAGCAGAGACCAGCTTCATCCCCTGGTTACGCATGCGGTTGCTGACTTTGTCAAAGCGGTCGGTTTCCACCTGCTGCCCGCCGAAAATAAGCACTTCTTTGTGCCCTTTCAGCATCTGCTCTGCGCTGGTTGTAACCTGCCCCATGGTGTTCTGCATGTTTTTGCTGATATTACGGAAGCGCTTAGAGACAAAGCGAATGGCAAAGGACACAACCGGAGCCAGCACGATCAGAATCACTGAAAGCTGCCAGCTGTACCAGAACATCAGCACAAACAGGCCAATAATTGATGCACCCTCACGTACAACGGTGATCAGCGCCCCGGAGGAGGAAGACGCAACCTGCTCCGAGTCATAGGTAATGCGGGAAAGCAGTGTCCCGGTGGACTGCTGGTCGAAAAATGAAACCGGCATCCCCATCATGTGGCTGAACAGGCGGCGACGCATGTTCATGACCACCATGCCTGACACCCATGAAATACAGTAGCTTGAAACATAACTGGTCACGCCACGCAGCAGCATCAGCGCAATCACCGCCAGAGGCATCCACAGCAGTACAGAAGAGTTCGTTTTACCAAAACCGTCATCCAGTAATGGTTTAAGCAGCGAAAGCATGTAGGTATCGCTCGCCGCATTGAGGATTAACGCTATCCCAGCCACAATCAGACCCGTTCTAAAGGGAGAAATCATCGGCCAGAGCCGGCGGAAGGTCTGCCATGTGGAGAGATCTTTATCGTTCTGCATTAAGTCGAACCAGCCTTTTATGAAATAGCCGCATATTCTACCCATTATCACGGGTGACGCCAAACCACTGATGATACCAACGGGGCAATATTTGTTCTCTGAAGCCAAAGATTTGCCATTTATCACCCTTTATTTCAATTGTCAGTTGCCCGGACTGGGCCGTGTCATGCCACTGATAACCGTATTTTCGGTAACGATCGATAACTGTTGAAGACGGTAAGCGCCAGGCGTTAAATCTGGAAACAGAGGCCAGCGCCACGCGGCCTGAAACAGCTCTCAGCAGAGGGCCACTGGATGACGTTCGGCTCCCGTGATGAGGCACCTGCAAGATATTGACCTCCAACGTCTGCCAACGCTTTCTCAGCATAGCCAATTCTGCACTTGCTTCCAGGTCCCCTGTCAGCAAGAGGCTAACCCCTCCATGGCTTACCTTAACCACACAAGAGCGATTATTGCTGCTCCCCTCATACTCTTCGGGCGGCCACAGTACATCGAATTGAATCCCCCGCCATGCCCAGTGCTGGCCACGAAAACAGGGTTCATGCCCAGCCCAGCGGAGAGGACTGCGAATACTTAACCCAGGCCACTGCTGTTTAAGGCTTTTCAGCCCACCAATATGGTCAAGATGTTCATGGCTAATAATCACCCGCTCCGGCTGCAGGTTACGCCATTTTAACCAGGGAATAATCACGGTTTTTGCCGCGTCGCCGCCAGGCCATACATTGCCTGTATCATAGAGCAACGCTTTGCCTTCACGCTCAACAACCATGGCAAGCCCATGACCAACATCCAGCATATGCACGGCCCAGCTATTGGTCTCTGGTTTGCGCCAGAAAGGGAGCGTCATCAAAAGCAACGCCGTCGCGACGGTAGCCGGAGATGTTCGCCAAAAACCGAAACGCCATATCACTATGGCCCACCAGGCAATGAATGCCAGAAATTGATAGCGGCGATCCAGTTCTTTCCACCCCTCCGGTAATTCAGCCAATAAGGCGAATACTCCGGCAAGGGACTTATCCGCCAGAGCCCAAAACCACGCCCCGAGGACAGGAACCTCTCCGAATACCATGCCAGCTAAAATTAAGGGAACGCTAACGAGGGTAATTAAGGGGACCGCGAAGAGATTAGCGACCAGCGAAGTCATACTGATACCGTGAAATAAAATCACCTGAAGCGGAATGAGCAGTAATGTGACGCCAGCTTGTAAATAAAGCAGATCGGCAAAAGGTCGAAGCCAACGATTTATCGCCATGCGTGGCAGCGGCACCCATTGGTACCAAAAGATAAGCCCACAGACAGCAAACGCTGAGAGCCACAAACTTTCAGACAAAATCGCCATCGGGTCGCTAAACACAATGCCGGCGACACAACACAGCAGCACATCCCAGGAAGACCACTTTCTGCCGCTCAGACGTAATATCGCCCAGATCCCCATTCCAACCAGCGTTCTGACCGCCGGCGGGTTCATCCCCGACAGCCAGGAATAAAATAGCGCAACGCTAAAACTCATCAACAAAGGAAAACGAAACCCCATCAACGTGACGGGTAGAAAAAATTGCATTCCTCTCGCAAAAATCCAGCCAATCCCGCCGGCTAACCCAATATGCAACCCTGAAATGGCCATAAGATGCGCAGTCCCGGTATCACGCATGATCCTTTTGACGTCTTCGCTGACATGGATACGTTCCCCAAAGCCAAGGGCAATAATCACCCCCTGCCATGGGAGATGTGCGGTGGAATTTTTGACTTGCTGAAGCCATTTACCTCGAAGATTGCAGCCTTCTGATAGCAGGTTTGCCTTCAGTACCCGGCCCTTAAACGGCAGCAGCTGTGAAAGTGCGTAACGCTGCCCGTCAAAAATACCTTCATTGAGGCGCCCATGCACCGGGCGAAGCCGCAGCGTCATTAACCACGTCTGCCCTTCGCAAACGGGTTCAGGCAATACGCTATTTCGCAACACAACGCCCGGCGCAGGAAAAAGATAGCGCTCATCCCGTTTAACTATCCGCATCTCATGCCGTTTTTCCCCATCGCTTTTCGTCATTTTCACCTGCACAGTCAGCGGCTTCGTCTCAAAATCAGAGAACATATCCAGCATTTGCCGTGCGTCCAACAGGCTCCAGCTTAAAAATAAAAGGCACAGCCCCAGATAGCGCCCCCAAACGACGCGTCCAAAGACGCAGGCCAGCGCCAGCGCAGCAGCCAGGAGCAGCAAAATATCCTTTTGTTCCGGAATAACCGGCAGCCATAACAGTGGCATAGCGCCGATCAGAACGGCGCCAGCAACGGCAGGAATTGAAAACACATCCACCTCCTTGTTGCAGGCAGTGTGCGGCAATATTGAGATTAAATCAGAAAGCGATCGGGGAAATACGCGATGGCCTGGGCTACGTTGAGGCCGGTTTAACAATGTTGCGTGAGCCCTCTGGAAATGGCTCGCAAAAGAGTAAAATTAGTAAAAAAAATGGCACCTCAAATGAGGTGCCATTTTTGCTAACTCCAGGGAATTAGCCGTAAATATTGGCGCGGTCACGCAACTCTTTACCTGGCTTGAAGTGAGGAACGTATTTGCCTTCCAGATCCACTTTGTCGCCGGTTTTAGGGTTACGTCCGGTGCGAGGAGCGCGATAGTGTAAGGAGAAACTGCCGAAACCCCGGATTTCAATACGTTCACCTTCGGCGAGCGTAGAGGCCATATGCTCCAGCATTTCCTTCACCGCATCTTCTACTGCTTTCGCAGGGATGTGAGATTGCTGGGTTGCAAGTCTTTCGATCAATTCTGACTTGGTCATGATTCCTCCGGTTTCCTTTCAGGAAAATTAGCTTACAGCTCTCAATCGAACAAGGGCGGCCGAAGCCGCCCTGATTTTATACCCTGGCAGAAGCCGGGATACAACGCTCGGACGATTACTCGCCTTTAGCTGCTTTGAATGCTTCAGCCATTGCGTTAGAGAAGTTGCCTTCTTCCTGTTTGTTGTTAACAGTCGCAATTGCATCTTTCTCGTCAGCTTCGTCTTTAGCACGAACAGACAGGCTCACAACACGGTTTTTACGATCAACGCCGGTGAATTTAGCTTCAACGTCGTCGCCAACGTTCAGAACCAGAGTTGCATCTTCAACGCGGTCACGGGAAGCTTCAGAAGCACGCAGGTAGCCTTCTACGCCATCTGCTAATTCAACTGTAGCACCTTTCGCGTCAACTGCCGTTACTTTACCAGTAACGATAGTACCTTTCTTGTTCAGCGCAACGTAGTTGTTGAACGGATCTTCTGCGAGCTGTTTAACGCCCAGGGAGATACGCTCACGCTCTGCGTCAACCTGCAGAACAACAGCTGCGATTTCGTCGCCTTTTTTGTATTCACGTACTGCTTCTTCGCCTGCAACGTTCCAGGAGATGTCAGACAGGTGAACCAGGCCGTCGATGCCGCCGTCCAGGCCGATGAAGATACCGAAGTCAGTGATAGACTTGATTTTACCTTCAACGCGATCGCCTTTGTTGTGGGTCTCAGCGAACTGCTGCCATGGGTTGTTTTTGCACTGCTTCAGACCCAGGGAGATACGACGACGTTCTTCGTCGATATCCAGAACCATCACTTCCACTACATCACCAACGTTAACAACTTTGGATGGGTGGATGTTTTTGTTGGTCCAATCCATTTCGGAAACGTGAACCAGGCCTTCAACGCCTTCTTCGATTTCAACGAAGCAGCCGTAGTCGGTCAGGTTGGTCACGCGACCAGTCAGTTTGGTACCTTCTGGATAACGCTTAGCGATAGCTACCCATGGATCTTCGCCCAGCTGTTTCAGGCCGAGGGAAACACGGGTACGCTCGCGGTCGAACTTCAGCACTTTAACAGTGATTTCGTCGCCAACGTTCACGATTTCGCTTGGATGCTTAACGCGTTTCCATGCCATATCGGTGATGTGCAGCAGGCCATCAACGCCACCCAGGTCAACGAATGCACCGTAGTCAGTGAGGTTCTTAACGATACCTTTAACTTCCATGCCTTCTTGCAGGTTTTCAAGCAGCTGATCGCGCTCTGCGCTGTTCTCAGACTCGATAACCGCACGACGGGAAACAACAACGTTGTTGCGTTTCTGGTCCAGCTTGATCACTTTGAACTCAAGCTCTTTGCCTTCGAGGTGCAGAGTGTCACGAACTGGACGAACGTCAACCAGGGAACCTGGCAGGAACGCACGAATACCGTTCAGCTCAACAGTGAAGCCACCTTTAACTTTGCCGTTGATAACACCGACCACAGTTTCAGCTTCTTCGTAAGCTTTTTCCAGCGTGATCCAAGCTTCGTGACGCTTAGCTTTCTCACGGGACAGCAGGGTTTCGCCGAAGCCATCTTCTACTGCGTCCAGCGCAACGTCAACTTCGTCACCGACCTGGATTTCCAGTTCGCCGGCTGCGTTTTTGAACTGCTCTGCAGGGATTGCAGATTCAGATTTCAGGCCCGCATCAACCAGAACGACGTCTTTGTCGATAGCAACAACAACGCCACGAACGATGGAACCCGGACGGGTTTCGATTTCTTTCAGGGATTCTTCAAACAGTTGAGCAAAAGATTCAGTCATGTTTAATCTTCAAAAGTTAGATTAACGTCCATCTGGCCTCATGCCGGATGGGGTTGTTTTACATACCCGCTCACACTCCGTTGCAGCGGGGGTACTACAAAATGGGGTCGCTATCTCAAGCGAGCGCCAGCTTTTCGCGGGCGTATTGTAGCGCTTTTTCAATCACTTGCTCAATACTCATACTGGTTGAATCCAGTACTAAAGCATCAACAGCAGGCACTAACGGCGCTACAGACCGATTACGGTCGCGATCGTCGCGTTCCTTTATCTCGGCCAAAAGGCGCTCAAAGTTAACACTAAAGCCCTTCTCCTGCAACTGTAGCATGCGCCTGTGGGCGCGCTCTTCAGAGGAGGCATCAAGGAAAATTTTCACCGGCGCGTCCGGGAACACAACGGTCCCCATATCCCGGCCATCGGCAATCAAGCCAGGGGCTTCACGGAAAGCACGCTGGCGGCGCAGCAGGGCTTCGCGTACGCGCGGGAACGCAGCCACCTGAGAAGCCGCGTTTGCCACTTCCTGAGTGCGGATTTCAGCGCTAACGTCTTCCCCTTCCAGGACCACTTCAAGATTGCCATCGGTAGAAATAAACCGAACATCCAGGTGAGCAGCAAGAGGCACGAGTGCGTCTTCAGAAGCCACATCAACATGGTGATGTAACGCAGCCAGCGCCAGAACGCGATAAATCGCACCAGAGTCCAGCAGATGCCACTGCAGCGCTTCGGCCATGGCCTTACAAAGCGTGCCTTTACCGGCGCCACTTGGGCCATCAATCGTTATTACCGGGGCGGATGCCGTCATCGTTTTCTCCTCTATCGCTGGATTCGCGGGTGGTAAACGCCGCGCATTATACGCCGCAACCGCCAGGACTGTTATCTTTCCTGGCAAATATCCACGGGAATCAGGCTGAGTGTAGAAGAATTGCGCAACTGGCGTTGTAAGGAATCGTAGAGAGAAAGAAAAACCGCATCAGACGATGCGGTTTTACGAAGGTTATGCCGGGGTACTGATGCGCGCGAGCTGCTCGAAATAATCAGGGAAGGTTTTCGCCGTGCAGCCAGGGTCAAGAATTGTCACTGGCGTATCGGACAATGCCACCAGCGAGAAACACATCGCCATACGGTGGTCGTTGTAAGTGCCGATCTCAGCAAACGTCAGCTTAGCCGGTGGCGTAACGCGAATGTAGTCCTCGCCCTCTTCAACTTCTGCGCCGACTTTCCTTAACTCAGTGGCCATCGCGCTCAGGCGATCGGTCTCTTTCACGCGCCAGTTATAAATATTACGCAAGGTGGTCGTGCCTTTAGCAAACAGCGCCGCTGTCGCGATAGTCATTGCCGCATCCGGGATGTGGTTCATGTCCATGTCGATAGCGTTTAGTTCGCCGCGTTCACAGCTAATGAAGTCATCGCCCCAGGTCACTTTCGCGCCCATTTTCTCAAGCACATCAGCAAAGCGGATGTCACCCTGCACGCTGTTACGCCCGATGCCGGTTACTTTGACCACACCGCCTTTAATTGCCCCGGCGGCCAGGAAGTAAGAGGCGGAGGAAGCATCCCCCTCAACCAGATAAGCTCCCGGAGATTGGTACTGCTGTGCGCCACGAATGAGGAAGCTGCGGTAGTCGCGGTTTTCAACTTCCACGCCGAAGGTTTTCATCAGATGCAGCGTGATATCGATATAAGGTTTGGAAACCAGCTCACCTTTAATGGTGATTTCCGTGTCATTTGCTGCCAGAGGGGCCGTCATCAGCAGAGCGGTCAGAAACTGGCTCGATACGCTGCCGTCTACTTCAACCTTACCGCCGCCAAAGCCACCACGCAGACGCAGCGGCGGGTAATTCTCTTGCTCCAGATATGTAATGTTGGCTCCGCCCTGGCGCAGCGCATCGACAAGATGGCCGATTGGACGCTCTTTCATGCGCGGCTCGCCGGTCAGCACAATGTTGTTACTTCCGAGGCACAGCGCCGCAGCCAGCGGACGCATAGCGGTGCCCGCATTCCCTAAAAAGAGTTCCAGCTCACCTTGTGCCTGCAGAGGCCCGGCCACGCCGGTGACTTCACAACGGGTACGATCCGCCGAAAGCGTATAGCTCACGCCCAGCGCCTTCAGCGCGTTAAGCATATGGCGAACATCATCGCTATCCAGCAGATTGGTCAGCACCGTCGTGCCTTTAGCCAGTGCCGCCAATAACAGCGCACGGTTAGACACGCTTTTTGAACCCGGCAGATTAATGGTGCCGTCGACCAGCGCGATAGGTTGTAACGTCAGGGATTCCAGCATGGGAAAAATACTCTCAACTCAAACAGAATAAAAACCCCGCAGACGGGCCGCGGGGCGAAGTGCTAATGCATTAATTAACCGTGGCGACGCTCGAAGTCCACCATGAAGTCAGTCAGGGCTTTGACGCCATCGAGCGGCATAGCGTTATAAATCGAGGCACGCATACCGCCTACAACCCGGTGACCTTTCAGGGAATGCAGGCCCGCCGCGAAGGATTCCTCAAGGAACACTTTGTCCAGCGCGCTATCCGCCAGCTGGAACGGGACGTTCATGCGGGAACGGTTAGAAGCCGCAACATCGTTACGATAAAAATCGCTGTTATCAATCACGCCGTACAGCAACTCGGCCTTGGCCTGGTTGATGCGATCCATCGAAGCAACGCCACCCTGCTCTTTCAGCCATTTAAAGACCAGGCCTGCCAGATACCAGGCAAAAGTTGGCGGGGTGTTAAACATTGAGTCGTTATCGTTCAGCACGGTGTAGTCGATAATCGACGGACACGCTGTATGCGCCTTGCCCAGCAGGTCTTCACGAACAACCACCAGCGTCAGACCAGCAGGGCCGATGTTTTTCTGTGCGCCAGCATAGATCACGCCGAAACGACTGACGTCGATAGGGCGAGACAAAATGGTAGAAGAGAAGTCAGCGGCAACGATGGTATCGCCAAAATCAGGGGTTTCGTCGATCGAGATACCGTCAATAGTCTCATTCGGGCAATAATGCAGAAACGCGCTGTTGTCAGACACCTGCCATTCGCTCATCGGCTTGATGGCCCGCTTGCCGTCCACGGTGATTTTCACGTCATGGGCAATCGGCTGGCAGTATTTTTTCGCTTCTTTTATTGCGCTATTCGCCCAGTACCCACCGTCGATGTAGTCGGCCGTGGTTTTATCGCCGAGAATATTCAGCGGTACGCCTGCGAACTGGCCGCGCCCACCGCCGTGGCAGAATAAAACTTTATAGTTAGAGGGGATTTGCAGCAGATCGCGAAAATCTTTTTCCGCCTCTTCAGCGACCTGAATAAACTCTTTACCACGGTGGCTAATTTCCATTACGGAAGTGCCCAGACCGTGCCAGTCGCACAGTTCCTGTTGTGCACGACGAAGTACTTCAGCCGGCAGCATCGCCGGACCAGAACTAAAATTGTATACCTGTGTCATTTCCCCTCACCACGCCTCGAGCAATAAGTTTTTATTACATTATCGGTTTTATCATTCAGCGGCGCAGTGTTGCAATGGTTAATCCCGCGCGGGTAGTCAATGTGAGCAAAATCACACAACACAATCTTCCGGCAAGAGAAAAAACTGCCCGATTTCCGACGCTAAGGCAATACGGCGGATATGCCCAATGACGGCTCGTCATTTTACTACCATAACAGTGAGTTACTGTAAGCAGGCATAGCCTGTTATGCTAGCGTCGCCTGCACCGGGCGGAGGATAGCGTCTGCCCGGTAAAACCCGTATCATTGCGCGTTTTGCGTACCATTAAAGTGAACCCCATGACCCAGACATTTATCCCTGGCAAAGATGCCGCCCTGGAAGACTCCATCGCTCGCTTCCAGAAAAAGCTGACCGACCTCGGTTTTAATATCGAAGAAGCCTCCTGGCTTAACCCGGTACCGAACGTTTGGTCGGTGCATATCCGCGACAAAGACAGCGCCCTGTGCTTCACCAACGGTAAAGGCGCGACCAAGAAAGCCGCGCTGGCATCCGCGCTGGGTGAATATTTTGAACGTCTGTCGACTAACTACTTCTTCGCTGACTTCTGGCTGGGCGATACGATTGCCAACGGCCCGTTCGTGCATTACCCGAATGAGAAGTGGTTCCCGCTGCCGGAAGATGACCAACTGCCTGAAGGCATCCTCGACGATCGTCTGCGCGCTTTCTACGACCCGGAAAATGAAGTCGGCGCCGGGATGCTGATCGACCTGCAGTCCGGGAACGAAGAGCGCGGTATTTGTGCTCTGCCGTTCACCCGCCAGTCAGACCTGCAGACGGTTTATATCCCGATGAACATCATTGGTAACCTGTACGTTTCCAACGGCATGTCTGCGGGCAACACGGCTAATGAAGCGCGGGTACAGGGTCTGTCTGAGGTCTTCGAGCGCCATATCAAAAACCGCATCATCGCAGAAAGCATTAGCCTGCCAGAGATCCCACAGGACGTGCTGGCCCGCTATCCGGGCGTCGTGGAGTCCATTAAAACGCTAGAAGCTGAAGGCTTCCCTATTTTTGCGTACGACGGTTCTCTGGGCGGCAAGTACCCGGTTATCTGCGTCGTGCTGTTCAACCCGGCCAACGGAACCTGTTTCGCGTCCTTCGGTGCGCACCCTGATTTTGGCGTAGCGCTGGAGCGTACAGTCACCGAGCTGCTGCAGGGGCGCGGCCTGAAAGATCTGGACGTGTTTACACCTCCAACCTTCGATGATGAAGAAGTCGCCGAACACGCGAATCTGGAAACGCACTTCATCGATTCCAGCGGCCTGATTTCATGGGATATGTTCAAGCAGGATGCAGACTACCCGTTTGCTGACTGGAGCTTCGCAGGCACCACGGAAGAAGAGTTCGCCACGCTGATGGCTATCTTCAAATCGGAAGATAAAGAAGTGTATATCGCCGATTACGAGCATTTGGACGTCTACGCCTGCCGGATTATCGTCCCGGGCATGTCTGATATTTACCCTGCCGACGACCTGCTGCTGGCCAACAACAGCATGGGCAGCCACCTGCGTGAAACCATCCTTGCTCTGCCGGACAGCGAATGGGAGCAGCAGGACTATCTGGATCTGATTTCCCAGCTGGACGATGAAGGCCATGATGACTTCACCCGCGTGCGTGAATTACTGGGTCTGGCAACCGGGAAAGATAACGGCTGGTACACGCTACGCATTGGCGAACTGAAAGCCATGCTGGCGCTGGCCGGTGGCGATCTTGAACAGGCGCTAATCTGGACCGAATGGACCATGGAGTTCAACGCCTCCATCTTTAGCCCGGAGCGTGCGAACTACTACCGTTGCCTGCAAACGCTGCTACTGTTGTCTCAGGAAGAAGAGCGCGAGCCTCTGCAATACCTGAACGCTTTCGTGCGTATGTACGGCGCTGAAGCTGTAGATGCCGCCAGCGCAGCAATGAGCGGCGAAGCCGCCTTCTATGGGCTGCAGCCAGTGGATAAAGATCTAAAGGCTTTCCCGGCGCATCAGGCTCTGCTGGCCGCGTACGAAAAATTACAGCGTGCTAAAGCCAAATATTGGCAGGTAAAGTAATTTACTGACAACTTACAGGTGCGCACGACACCTTGTCTGAGCTATATTACGGGGCGCTTTTTGCGCCCCTTTTTATTATTGCAACAACAATAATTTATTATGTAATTTTTTAGTTAATTTTGAGTAAATGGTTATTTTTTGATAACGGCGGTAATGTTATCAAAATATAAAAATACCCCATTATAATTAACCAATTTCGTGCGAGGGCCAGAGCAAATTCAATTTTAATTGCAATTATTAAAATTTATTTTTTCATTTAAAATCAATAAATTATGATGAAAAACAGGCAAAGACCTGCTTTTTCAGTGCCTATTAGCTTGGCGAGATATGATCCACATCAAATTTTACTCTATAATGCTTTGTTAGTATCTCCTCGCCGAATTAAATAAGAGAGAGTTAGTGTGAAAGCTGACAACCCTTTTGATCTAGTACTCCCACCAGCGATGGCAAAAATTGCCGAAGATGCTGGCGTCTATAAAGCAACAAAACAACCGCTAACGACCTTTTACTTAGCGATTACCGCTGGCGTCTTCATTTCGATTGCCTTCGTGTTCTACATCACCGCCACAACCGGCACATCCACGATTCCTTTTGGAATTGCCAAACTGATTGGCGGTACATGCTTCTCACTGGGTTTAATTCTCTGCGTTATCTGCGGTGCAGACCTCTTCACCTCCACCGTACTTATTGTGGTTGCCAAAGCCAGCGGTCGCATCACCTGGGGTCAGCTGCTGCGTAACTGGGCTAACGTCTACATCGGTAACCTGATAGGTGCTCTGCTCTTTGTGCTGCTGATCTGGCTGTCCGGCATGTATATGACCGCCAACGGCGCATGGGGCCTGAACGTCCTGCAAACCGCCGACCATAAAATGCATCACACATTTGTTGAGGCCGTCTGCCTTGGCATTCTGGCTAACCTGATGGTGTGTCTCGCCGTCTGGATGAGCTACTCCGGCCGCAGCCTGATGGACAAAATGTTTGCTATGATCCTTCCGGTTGCCATGTTTGTTGCCAGCGGCTTTGAGCACAGCATCGCAAATATGTTCATGATCCCGATGGCTATCGTGGTTCGTGACTTTGCCAGCCCGGAATTCTGGACCGCCGTAGGGTCTTCTCCGGAAAGTTTCTCGCATCTGACCGTGCTGAACTTCATCACCGATAACCTGATTCCAGTCACCATCGGAAACATCATCGGCGGAGGTTTACTGGTTGGGTTGACATACTGGGTAATTTATCTGCGCGGTGGCGATAAGCACTAAGCTAAGCCAGTACGCAGGTTTAAGAACTCCACATTAGAAGGTAGGTGTTACATGTCCGAGCAAAATGAAAAGTTAGCCACAGCCTGGGAAGGTTTTGCTAAAGGCGACTGGCAGAATGAAGTCAACGTGCGTGACTTTATTCAGAAAAACTACACCCCGTACGAGGGTGACGAGTCCTTCCTGGCAGGTGCTACTGACGCAACTACCAAACTGTGGGACAGCGTAATGGAAGGCATCAAACTGGAGAACAGCACTCACGCTCCAGTTGACTTCGATACCGACCTCGCGTCTACCATTACCGCTCACGATGCGGGTTACATCAATAAGTCCCTCGAAACCATCGTGGGTCTGCAGACTGATGCTCCTCTGAAACGCGCCATCATTCCTTTCGGCGGCATCAAAATGGTTGAAGGTTCTTGCAAAGTATACGGTCGTGAACTCGACCCAATGCTGAAAAAGATCTTCACCGAATACCGCAAAACGCATAACCAGGGCGTGTTTGACGTTTACACCAAAGACATCCTGAACTGCCGTAAGTCCGGTGTTATTACCGGTCTGCCAGATGCGTATGGCCGTGGTCGTATCATCGGTGACTACCGTCGCGTCGCGCTGTACGGTATCGACTACCTGATGAAGGACAAGTTCGCTCAGTTCAACTCACTGCAGACCAAACTGGAAAACGGTGAAGATCTGGAAGCCACTATCCGTCTGCGTGAAGAAATCTCCGAACAGCACCGTGCGCTGGGTCAGATCAAAGAGATGGCAGCTAAATACGGCTACGACATCTCCGGTCCAGCGACCAACGCGCAGGAAGCTATTCAGTGGACTTACTTCGGCTACCTGGCTGCGGTTAAATCTCAGAACGGCGCTGCAATGTCCTTCGGTCGCGTATCCACCTTCCTGGATGCTTACATCGAGCGCGACATCAAAGCAGGTAAAATCAACGAGCAAGACGCTCAGGAAATGATTGACCACCTGGTCATGAAACTGCGTATGGTTCGCTTCCTGCGTACCCCAGAATATGATGAGCTGTTCTCCGGTGACCCAATCTGGGCAACCGAATCTATCGGCGGTATGGGTGTTGATGGCCGTACTCTGGTAACCAAAAACAGCTTCCGTTTCCTGAACACCCTGTACACCATGGGACCGTCTCCGGAGCCGAACATCACCATTCTGTGGTCTGAAAAACTGCCACTGAACTTCAAAAAATACGCGGCTAAAGTCTCCATCGATACCTCTTCTCTGCAGTACGAGAATGACGATCTGATGCGCCCTGACTTCAACAACGACGACTACGCTATCGCTTGCTGCGTAAGCCCAATGATTGTTGGTAAGCAAATGCAGTTCTTCGGTGCTCGTGCTAACCTGGCGAAAACCATGCTGTACGCTATCAACGGCGGCGTTGATGAAAAACTGAAAATGCAGGTTGGCCCTAAAGAGGCACCAATCACTGCGGACGTTCTGGACTACGACAACGTGTTGGATCGTCTGGATCACTTCATGGATTGGCTGGCTAAACAGTACGTGACCGCGCTGAACATCATTCACTACATGCATGATAAATACAGCTACGAAGCGTCTCTGATGGCTCTGCACGACCGTGACGTTGTTCGCACCATGGCTTGTGGTATCGCGGGTCTGTCCGTTGCGGCTGACTCCCTGTCTGCAATCAAATACGCGAAAGTGAAACCTATCCGTGACGAAGACGGTCTGGCTATCGACTTCGAAATCGAAGGTGAATATCCACAGTTCGGTAACAACGATCCTCGCGTAGATGACATCGCCGTTGACCTGGTTGAACGTTTCATGAAGAAAATTCAGAAACTGACCACCTACCGTGGCGCTATCGCGACCCAGTCTGTTCTGACCATCACCTCTAACGTGGTTTATGGTAAGAAAACCGGTAACACCCCAGACGGTCGTCGCGCAGGCACTCCGTTCGGCCCAGGCGCTAACCCAATGCACGGTCGTGACCAGAAAGGTGCTGTTGCCTCTCTGACCTCCGTCGCTAAACTGCCGTTTGCCTACGCGAAAGATGGTATCTCTTATACCTTCTCCATCGTGCCAAACGCGCTGGGTAAAGACGATGACGTGCGTAAAACCAACCTTGCGGGCCTGATGGACGGTTACTTCCACCACGAAGCTAACATCGAGGGTGGTCAGCACCTGAACGTCAACGTGATGAACCGTGAAATGCTGCTGGACGCGATGGAAAACCCTGAGAAATATCCTCAGCTGACCATTCGTGTATCCGGTTACGCAGTCCGCTTCAACTCGCTGACCAAAGAGCAGCAGCAGGACGTAATTACCCGTACCTTCACTCAGTCCATCTAATTCCTTGTTAGACTGAAGAAGCGTACTATATAAAGGCTCCACTCCCGTGGGGCCTTTTTACTCACCTCCCCACCCTCAGCCTGCTTTGCCAGCTATCTATACTCTGGGTATCTGCCAAAACAGACTTAACACAGCCGGCTTGAGCTGTGCACGACACAGGCCCTGGACGGGCCACATCTGGAGAGATCACCGCAATGTCAGCAATCGGACGAATTCACTCTTTTGAATCCTGTGGTACCGTGGACGGCCCCGGTATCCGTTTTATCACCTTCTTCCAGGGCTGCCTGATGCGCTGCCTGTACTGCCACAACCGCGACACCTGGGACACCCACGGTGGCAAAGAAGTGACGGTGGAAGATCTGATGAAAGAAGTTGTCACCTATCGCCACTTCATGAATGCCTCCGGCGGTGGCGTCACCGCGTCCGGTGGCGAGGCAATCCTGCAGGCCGAGTTTGTACGTGACTGGTTCCGCGCCTGTCATAAGGAAGGGATCCATACCTGCCTGGACACCAACGGCTTTGTTCGCCGCTACGACCCGGTGATTGATGAGCTGCTGGAGGTCACCGACCTGGTGATGCTCGATCTCAAGCAGATGAACGACGAAATCCACCAAAACCTGGTGGGCGTTTCAAATCACCGCACGCTCGAATTTGCTCAATATCTGTCGAAAAAAGACATTAAAGTGTGGATCCGATACGTAGTCGTGCCGGGCTGGTCTGACGATGACGATTCCGCGCATCGCCTGGGTGAGTTCACCCGTGATATGGGCAACGTTGAAAAAATCGAGCTGCTGCCGTATCACGAGCTGGGCAAACACAAGTGGGTGGCGATGGGCGAAGAATACAAGCTGGATGGCGTACATCCGCCGAAGAAAGAAACAATGGAGCGGGTGAAAGGTATTCTGGAGCAGTACGGTCATAAAGTAATGTACTGATCCGACACCGTGCTCCCCTCTGTGGGAGCACGTCTATTTGCCTTCCGCTCGTTCCTCAGTTGAGCCTCACATGACTCAACCAGTCACCAGTACAAATACTTCTGATGTGAGAGAGTCACAGACCCAAGACACTGATTAAGCGTGAGCCACCGGCCCAGGATGATGGCCCGCCTTACGCAGCAGCATCATCAGGTAAACAAATGACACCGCGGCCATCATGATAAACAAGACGTTATCAGAGTAATTTTGCATGAGCAGCGCAGTCACCGTCGGCCCAATCAGGCTGCCGATGGTGTAGCTCAACAACAGCGCCTGATTCATCGCCACCAGCTGATGGCGCTCAATTCTTTCACAAGCCCAGGCCATCGCCACCGGGTAGAGAGTGAAACCGAAAGCCCCCAGTACGAATAGCGCAGGCCCCATGGCGGCGTTGCTGAGCATTGCCAGGCAGCCGAGAATCACCACAAACACCTGCACACGCAGCACCAGCAGACGGCCATATTTGTCCGCCAGACGCCCCATCGGCCACTGGCCTACAATGCCCGCACTGATCATCAGCGCCATCCAGAAGCCAATGCCGGAGTCACTCACGCCCTGATGATTCAAATACAACGGCATCAGACCATACAGAGAACCGAGTACGATGCCTGACATAATGCAGCCGTTCACGCCCAGCCGAGCCTGGCGCAGACGCAGCATCGGCCAGACCGGGGTGTTATCCCGGTGCTCATCGCCGTCGCTGACGATATGGGTAAACAACAATGGAAGGATAGCGGCCAGCACCAGCGCGGTAGCCCACGGCAGAACGCTCATCAGTTCAGTAGAAAGCTTGCTGACCATCAGCTGGCCGACAACCATCCCGATATAGTAAACGGTCATATAAGCCGCCAGCAGGCGGCCGCGGTTACGGGAAGTCCCGCTGCACATCAGCGCGCTTTCAACCACAACCCAAATCATGGCGCAGCCCACGCCGGCCACAAACCGCCAGACCATCCAGCTCCAGAAACCGACCATCAGCCCGAGGCCAACACAGCCCACGGCAAAAATAATAGAGGCAAGATAGTAGCTGCGGTTAAACCCGTGACGCTTAATCACCCATCCGGTAATCAATGTTCCGACCAGGTTGCCGGTAAAGTAGGCGGAGCCCACCATCCCGACCTGCCAGGTAGGAAGATTATCGTGAGCCAGCCAAAGCGGGACGAGCGTGTTTAAAACCGCCATCGCCAGAGTCAGCAGCAAAAGCCCGCAAAGCAGTAGCAATACGGGACGGGTATAGATGGTCATGGGTATCAAACCGTGAGGAAATCAGGAAATTTGTGCGCATCATGCCACCGGCAAATTGATTGTCAATCCAGCAATAATGGGGGGTATAGAGGGTTTTAGCGGGTACGATTTGAAAAACTTATCTTGCTAATAAGTGACCGGGGTCACGTAAATTGTATCTCTCTGTTTTTGATGCGATATAGCGGAAAGCTTACCAAAATGAGCAATGAAAAATTTCATGGATATTCAGGTGAAATTTTCTTATGCGAAAGGATTAAAAAGCGCGCCCGCAGGCGCGCTTATAACGCGATGAAATGTTAGCTCGCTATCGCCATACCAACAGTCATATGCAGCCCGTAGAAGACACCACGACCAATTAGCTCACCTGCAACAACAAATATCATTGCCAGCGCCATCAGGCCGATGCCAGGACGAGAGCCTTTCAGCTGCGGGACGATCCAGCCAACCAGGCCAATCACTAGCAGAACCATGCGCCAGGCCATCAGCGAACCATACTCTGGCACCAGCGCAGACGCCTGCTGAATAGAATTATGCAGCGTTGCCAGCTCCATGCCCTGCATCAGCACAACGACCATGCTAATCAGCAGGGCAAGCAGCGAGACGGCTGGCAAAATACGCATCCCCCAGCCGCTAACCCCGGCGGCACTGAGCAGCAGATAGCCAAGCAGCGGACCACCGATAAACATCGTCAGGAAGAAGCTCAGCGGCGTCCAGACGCTAAACCAGGTCGGTACGGTGTCGATCAGGTAAACCCGGCTCATCATCCAGACAAATACCACGCCCAGAACCATGGTCACCACGGCCCAAATTTTACCGAGCGTCGGAGGCATTTTTCCGAGTACGGTCAAAAGCCACCAGAAACCACCCGCCGCAAAGAATACCGATCCGCTGGCAATTTCATTACTCAACGCCGAACTGCCGAGGCGGTTCAGGGAGTTGAAAGCGCGCAGCGGCGACCCGAGATGCAGAATTGAGGCGATAAAACCGATGCCCATCAGGATCCACAGCACCACCATCAGCAATTCGGCGCGCCTGCGAACAGCCCTGTCCTTGACACCATACAACAGCGCCAATGCCATAACGATAAATCCACCGGCGACGCACTGGCCTAACACCGTAAAGACCATCAGCGGCCATTCATGCCATCCGTTTCCCATCTTACACCTCCTTCGGGTTGGCCAGATAACCGCTGGTATCCCCACTTGGGCGGCTGTTGGCGTTAGGTTTAATCACGATATTAGGTTGGGTAAAGTGCGACGCTGGCAGCGGTGCAATCGCGGCCTGAGTACCGTACTTTTGGCGTAATTCATCGATGGGAGCCAGATCCAGCGCGCGCAGCGGGCAGGACTCCACGCAAATTGGCTTTTTCCCCTCGGCAACGCGCTCATAGCAGCCGTCACACTTGGTCATGTGGCCTTTCGCCTCGTTGTACTGAGGCGCACCGTACGGGCATGCCATGTGGCAATAGCGGCAGCCGATACAAACCTCTTCGTTTACCACCACAAAACCATCTTCGCGCTTATGCATGGCGCCGCTCGGGCATACCTTCGTGCAGGCCGGATCTTCACAGTGGTTACAGGAAATAGAGAGGTAGTAAGCAAAAACATCCTGATGGAAAACGCCATTGTTTTCCTGCCAGTTACCGCCCGCATATTCATAAATGCGGCGATAGCTGACTTCCGGAGTCAGGTTCTTAAAATCCTTACACGCCAGTTCGCAGGTTTTGCAGCCGGTGCAGCGGCTGGAGTCGATATAAAAGCCATATTGGGTTGTCATTTACTGCTCCTTACGCCTTTTCAACCTGGACCAGGTTACTGTGGGATGGATTGCCTTTTGCCAGCGGTGACGGGCGCTGTGTGGTAAGCACGTTGATGCTGCCAGCTCGGTCTACTTTATTGGCATCGGGGCTATACCAGGCTCCTTCTCCTAAGGCGACAACGCCTGGAATGATGCGTGGCGTGACTTTGGCGCTAATGCGCACTTCTCCGCGATCGTTGAAAATACGGACCTCATCACCGTTCGCGATCCCGCGCCGCTGTGCATCAAACGGGTTGATCCACATCTCCTGGCGGCAGGCGGATTTCAAAACGTCGACATTGCCATAGGTTGAATGCGTCCGCGCTTTGTAATGGAAGCCCGTCAGCTGCAGCGGCCATTTCTCCGCCAGCGGATCGCCAACGTTCTCAAAGCCAGCGCTATACACCGGCAGCGGGTCGATAACATCCCCTTCCGGCAGTTCCCAGCTGGCAGCAATATCAGCCAGCTGAGCGGAATAGATCTCAATTTTTCCTGACGGTGTCGTTAACGGGTTAGCGTGGGGATCTTCACGGAAGGCTTTGTAGGCGACGTGATGCCCTTCAGGGTCACGTTTTTTAAACATCCCCAACTGGCGGAACTCATCAAAGCTCGGCAGTTCAGGGATCGCTTCCTGCGATTGGGCGTAGAGGTGACGCATCCAGCCCTCTTGTGTCCGCCCTTCCGTAAAGCGCTGCTCCACGCCCATGCGCTTCGCCAGTTCGGTGGTCATTTCATAGATAGTTTTGCATTCAAAACGCGGCTTGATGGCCTGCCCGGCAAAAATCACATAGGACATGTTGCCGCAGGACGCATCCAGGCAGAAATCCATCTGCTCAGAAGCCGTGCAATCCGGCAGAAGAATATCGGCGTATTTCGCCGAGGAAGTCATGTGGTTGTCGATCACCACGATCATTTCGCATTTTTTATCATCCTGCAGAATGTCGTGCGTGCGGTTGATCTGGGAATGCTGATTGATCAGACAATTACCGGCATAGTTCCAGACCATTTTAATCGGCACATCCAGCTTCTCTTTGCCACGGACGCCGTCGCGAGTAGCGGTCATCTCTGCGCCGCGCTCAATGGCATCGGTCCACATAAACATGGAGATACTGGTTTGAACCGGATTTTCCAGCGTAGGCATCCGCACAAACGGCAGGCTATAAGAGCCTTCGCGCGCCCCGCTGTTACCACCGTGAATACCGACATTACCGGTCAGAATGGAAAGCATGGCAATAGCGCGGGAAACCAGTTCCCCGTTGGAATGGCGCTGAGGTCCCCAGCCCTGGCTGATAAAGGCCGGTTTAGCGCTGCCAATCTCCCGGGCGAGCTTGATAATACGATCAACCGGAATACCGGTTATCTTCGAAGCCCATTCAGGGGTTTTGGCTATGCTATCCGCCCCCTGGCCGAGAATATAAGCTTTATAGTGGCCATTGCGCGGCGCGCCCGCCGGGAGCGTTTTTTCATCATAGCCAACGCAATATTTGTCCAGAAAAGCTTGATCCACGAGGTTTTCGTCGATCATCACCCACGCCAGCGCGGAGATCAGCGCACCATCCGTGCCCGGACGGATAGGGATCCATTCGTCTTCCCGGCCTGCACCTGTATCGGTATAGCGTGGGTCGATGATAATCATTCGGGCATTGGACTTTTGACGCGCCTGCTCGAGGTAATAAGTCACCCCGCCGCCGCTCATCCTCGTTTCCCCCGGATTATTACCAAACAGCACGACCAGCTTGCTGTTTTCAATATCAGACGGGCTGTTACCGTCCGCCCAGCCGCCGTAGGTATAATTCAGGCCGGCGGCAATCTGTGCGGTGGAATAGTCCCCGTAATGATTCAGGTAACCACCGCAGCAATTCATCAGGCGGGCAATCAGCGTGGAACCCGGCGGCCAGGAACGTGTCATGGTGCCGCCCAGCGTACCGGTGCCGTAATTTAGATAAATAGCCTCGTTACCGTACTCTTTAATGATGCCCTGCATGCTATTGGCAATGGTGTTGAACGCCTCATCCCAGCTGATGCGCTCAAACTTCCCTTCACCGCGCGCGCCAACGCGCTTCATCGGGTATTTGAGGCGGTCGGCATTATAGACGCGTCGACGCATTGAACGCCCACGCAGGCAGGCCCGAACCTGGTGTAAACCTTCATAATCGTCATCGCCGGTATTGTCGGTTTCAACGTATTTGATTTCACCGTCCACCACATGCATCCGCAACGGGCAGCGGCTGCCGCAGTTTACCGTACAGGCGCTCCAGACCACTTTTTCACTGCCGCCGGGGTTAACGGCGTGATCGGCAAAAGCGAGCCTGGAAAAGGGAAGCGAGAAGGCGCTAGTTGCAGCAGCTAAACCACCGATTGCCGTGGTCTGGACCAGCTTACGACGGCTGACCTCTGCCGCGAGGATCGCGTTAGGGGTTTTATCAGTCATAGTGACCTACTTGTTTTGCTCACAGTTGAAATAAGCCGACAGCGGTCACGCGGGTTGAGAGCCCACATTCCGTTGCGCAGCTAAAGGATGAAAGGGGTGTCCGGTTTGTTTTTATTGAAGGATTGACCTGGCCGCGTCACGCCTTGTGAAGCACGGCCGTCAAATGATGATTAGGTTAAAGTTTTAATTGAACAATCATCACCCGCTTTCCGGTGAGCAATAATACTTCTTTGGGAGTAGGGGTTATTGTCTGGTATCAAGAAAGGCTGTATTGGCGTAAAGCCTTTGACTTACGACATAAAAAAAGCGCCCTGAGGCGCTTTTCAATCGTTCATAAACGGTGGATTACCCGATGTATTCCAGGCCGTTCATGTAAGGGCGCAGCACTTCTGGCACCTGAATGCGGCCATCGGCCTGCTGGTAGTTTTCCAGAACGGCGACCAGAGTACGACCCACAGCCAGACCAGAACCGTTCAGGGTGTGCACCAGGCGAGTTTTCTTGTCTGCTTTACTGCGGCAGCGGGCCTGCAGGCGACGCGCCTGGAAGTCCCAGCAGTTGGAGCAGGATGAGATCTCACGGTAGGTGTCCTGGGCCGGCAGCCAGACTTCCAGATCGTAAGTTTTGCGTGCACCGAAACCGATGTCACCGCTGCAAAGCAGCACTTTACGATATGGCAGACCCAGCAATTGCAGAACCTTCTCCGCATGGCCGGTCATCTCTTCCAGCGCGTCCATAGAGTCTTCCGGGCGAACGATCTGCACCATCTCAACTTTGTCGAACTGGTGCATACGAATCAGCCCGCGAGTATCACGGCCATAGGAGCCAGCTTCAGAGCGGAAGCACGGCGTGTGTGCAGTCAGCTTCAACGGCAGGGAATCTTCGTCGATGATCTCGTCGCGAACCAGGTTGGTTAACGGCACTTCTGCGGTAGGGATCAGCGCATAGTTGCTGCTGTCCGCTTCTTCTTCCAGCGGACGGGTGTGGAACAGGTCACCGCCGAATTTAGGCAACTGGCCGGTACCGTAAAGCGTGTCCTGGTTAACCAGATACGGGACATAGTTTTCCATGTAACCGTGCTGCTCGGTGTGCAGATCCAGCATAAACTGGCTCAGTGCGCGGTGCATACGCGCTACCTGCCCCTGCATTACCACGAAGCGGGAACCGGTGAGTTTCACCGCCGCAGCGAAGTCCAGGCCTTTGGCCAGTTCGCCCAGGGTGACGTGATCGCGCACTTCGAAATCAAATTTACGCGGCTCGCCCCAGCGGCTGACTTCGACGTTTTCGCTGTCGTCTTTGCCCAACGGCACGCAATCATCAGGAATGTTTGGCAGGGTCAGCGAGATATCGCGAATTTCTGCCAGCAGAGAATCAAGCTCGTTTTTCGCTGCATCCAGCTCTTCGCCCAGCTGGTTAACCTGCAGGCGCAGCGGCTCAATGTCTTCTCCGCGCGCTTTCGCCTGGCCGATGGATTTCGATCGCGAGTTACGTTCAGCCTGCAGATTTTCCGTTTTGACCTGCAGTACTTTACGACGCTCTTCCAGAGAGCGCAGCGTGTCTACATCCAGCTTAAAGCCCCGGCGTGCCAGTTTTTCAGCGACTGCGTCTGGCTCTGTACGCAGCAGATTGGGATCGAGCATGCTTATCCTGTGCTTATCGAATTGAATTTATAGGAGTGCGGCCACAGCCTGCGGCCGCTTTGATAGTCTTGCTAACCTTACCGCAACGCCTGCATTAGCGGTAGCGTTTTGTGGGGCTTTTCTGATCCTGCTCGGTGAGCCAGGTTAGCTTTTCGCCAATCTTACCTTCCAGGCCTCTGCTGGTCGGCTGATAGTAGCGTGTTTGCGCCATTTCAGGCGGAAAGTACTCTTCCCCGGCGGCATAGGCGTTGGGTTCGTCGTGAGCGTAACGGTATTCCTGGCCATAGCCCATTTCTTTCATCAGCTTCGTTGGGGCGTTGCGCAGATGAACGGGAACGTCATAATCGGGGCGCTCACGCGCATCCGCCATTGCGGCTTTGAATGCGGTGTAAACGGCATTACTTTTCGGGGCGCAGGCCAGATAGACGATTGCCTGAGCAATGGCTCTCTCCCCTTCCGCTGGCCCTACCCGGGTGAAACAATCCCAGGCAGCAATGGCTACTTGCATCCCTCTGGGATCGGCATTGCCAACGTCTTCAGATGCAATCGCGAGTAAACGCCTCGCGACATACAGCGGATCGCCCCCTGCGCTGATAATGCGTGCATACCAGTACAGGGCCGCATCCGGGGCAGAACCGCGGATTGATTTATGCACCGCTGAAATCAGATCGTAAAAACGATCGCCCTTATTATCGAAACGAGCACTACGTTCGCCGGCAATCTCCGTCAGCAGTTGGGTTTGCAAAATCCGGTTGCCGCTGGCGTCACTTTCAGCCATGTCGGCCATCATTTCCAGCGTATTCAGCGCCCGGCGCGCATCGCCATTCACCAACTCGGCAATGGCTTTACGCGTTTCATCCGGCAGCACGATATTTTGCCCGCCGTAGCCCCTTTCTTTATCGCTCATCGCCTGATCGAGTACCTGTTCGATGTCCGCCACGGTCAGTGATTTCAGCAGATAAACGCGGGCCCGGGAAAGCAGCGCCGAGTTCAGCTCAAAAGAAGGGTTTTCGGTTGTCGCCCCAATAAAAGTAATGGTGCCGTCTTCAATATGCGGCAGGAAGGCATCCTGCTGGCTTTTGTTGAAGCGATGAACTTCGTCCACAAACAGAATAGTGCGACGCCCGGCATTGCGATTTTGCCGCGCGCGCTCAATGGCTTCGCGGATCTCTTTCACGCCGGAGGTTACCGCAGAAATACGTTCGACGTCCGCGCTGGCATAGCGAGCAATCACCTCGGCGAGGGTCGTTTTCCCGGTGCCCGGCGGCCCCCACAGGATCATGGAGTGCAGATGACCTGCTTCAATGGCTCTGGGCAGCGGTTTTCCCGCGGCCAGCAGATGCTGCTGGCCGATGTACTGCGCCAGGTTTTCTGGCCGCATACGCGCGGCCAGCGGCTGGAAGGTATTATCTGAAAAATCGAGCGACAGGTTGCTCACTCAAGCCTCTACTTACGTTGATCGTCCACCGTGACGCCTTTTGGCGGGGTGAAAGTAAACTTTCCGGCATCCACCGCGCCGTTTTGCTGAGCTTTCAAAGTATAGCTGCTGCGCTGGTCGTCCTGCTCCACCGCGCTGAACTGATGGATAGTGCCGTCACGGCCCACGTTGATGGTGAACTGCTTCAGGTTACCCGAGCTGCTTTTTGGCGTCAGTACAAAATCATCGCCGTTTTGCTTGATGTTGTACTGCTTCCAGTCGCTGGACTGGTTGCGGGCAATCAGCATAAATGGCGTATTGCTGGTGGCATCTTTTAGCCAGGTGGCCGTAACCTGCTCAACAAACGGGTTGTAGAACCACAGCGTTTTCCCGTCGGACACGAGGATGCTTTCATCAGGCTGGGTCATGTGCCAGTTGAACAGGTTGGGACGCTTAACCCACAGGTCGCCCTGACCTTCCTGCACGGCAGCGCCGCTGCCATCGGTCACTTTCTGGGTGAAGCTGGCGTGGAAACTCCCGACTTTATCAAGACGGCCCTGCAAATCTCCGGCTGCGTCAGCCCAGGCTCCGGTTGCGGTCATGCCAGCTAACAGCGCGCAGGTCATTACGATTTTTTTCATTATTTTCCCTCTGGATTCATTGACCACCTGACGATGGCGCTTCTGTTGCTCACTCTAGTGAAGTCTTTAGCTACCGCAACAGAAGAATAAGCTGATTTTCCGGTAATTTACCCATCTTTGCAAAAAGAGCCGCAGAAGCGGCTCTTTTTTACTCAGCGGGCTGATGCTCAGACGGATTACTCAAACTGAGGCGGGGCCAGCACCTCTCGGTTACCGTTATGCCCCTGCGGGCTCACGATCCCTTGCGCTTCCATCTGCTCAACAATTCTTGCCGCGCGGTTGTAGCCGATGCGGAACTGGCGCTGTACGCCGGAGATGGATGCTTTGCGTTTCTCAACCACGAAAGCGACAGCCTGATCGAACAGCGGATCCAGCTCTTCGTCACCATCCATGCCGCCGCCATTACCATCCCCGCTGCCTTCATCATCGGTAATACCGGTAATGTATTGCGGACGACCACGCGCTTTCCAGTCCTGAACTACCGCGTGAACTTCTTCGTCGCGGACAAAGGCGCCGTGCACGCGAATTGGCGTCGTGGAGTTTGGCGCAGAATAAAGCATATCCCCCATGCCGAGAAGTGATTCAGCGCCGCCCTGGTCAAGGATGGTACGTGAGTCGATTTTACTCGAGACCGTAAATGCAATACGGGTCGGGATGTTAGCTTTGATAAGCCCGGTAATAACGTCCACCGAAGGACGCTGGGTTGCCAGCACAAGGTGAATACCAGCCGCACGCGCTTTCTGCGCCAGGCGGGCAATCAGCTCTTCAACCTTTTTGCCTACCGTCATCATCAGGTCGGCAAACTCGTCAACCAGCACCACGATGTACGGCAGTTTCTCCAGCATCGGATGGGTCGCATCCATGCTGTCGCCAGGTTTCCAGAACGGGTCAGGAATCGGGCGGCCCATACGCTCAGCTTCCAGCACACGCTCGTTGTAGCCCGCCAGATTGCGCACCCCAAGAGCGGACATCAGCTTGTAGCGGCGCTCCATCTCGTTCACGCTCCAGCGCAGCGCATTCGCGGCATCTTTCATATCCGTAACCACCTCGGTCAACAGATGTGGGATGCCTTCATACACCGACAGTTCAAGCATTTTCGGGTCGATCATGATGAAGCGAACGTCTTCCGGCGTTGCTTTATACAGCATACTGATGATCATGGCGTTCACGCCGACCGACTTACCGGAACCGGTTGTACCGGCTACCAGCAGGTGAGGCATTTTCGCCAGGTCTGCGACCACCGGCTCACCGCCGATGTCTTTACCCAGAACCACGGTCAACGGAGAGCTGTTGTCGCGGAATTTAGCGCAGTCGAGTACTTCGCGGAGATAAACGGTCTGACGCTTTTTATTCGGCAGTTCAAGACCGACGTAAGGTTTACCCGGAATAACCTCCACCACACGCACCGCAACGGTCGACAAAGAACGCGCCAGGTCACGGGAAAGGTTAGAAATGCGGGCAGCCTTCACGCCCGGAGCCAAATCCAGCTCGAAGCGAGTAATGACCGGGCCCGGAGAATAATCCACTACATCAGCTTTAATGCGGTAATCCGCCAGACGTGCTTCCACCAGACGCGCCATCTGCTCCATCGCGAAGGTATCTACCGGTTCAACCTCGGTTGGAGGAGAAGTCAGCAGATCCAGCGATGGCAGCGGCGTGGTAGGTTTCTGAAGCGGGCGGTCATCGCCGTTACGCATCAGGAACGGGTGGATCAGGCTCTCTTTCGGCTCAGGCGCAGCGGGCTGATGCTGAGCCGCCTGTGCATATTGAGAAGGCTGTACGGCGGGTTGACTGTGCTGAGCCGGCGGCGGAACAGGTTCAAAGCTCGGCGTAAACAGCGGCTCACTCGGCGTATCATCCACCAGTTCTTTCAGCGATGACTGGAAATCAAAATCATCCAGTGAGAACGGCGCATTGCTCTGCGGCTGCGGCTCGCCGTAACGCTGTTGTTGCTGAGCGGCAAACTGACGCGCAAGTTCAGCTTCTTCTGCTTCGGCCTGATCGGCTTCAGACCAGCTCTCATCTGCGTACTCTTCGCCATAGCGCTGCTGTTGCTGGGCAGCAAACTGACGGGCCAGCTCATGCTGCTGCAGCGCATCGCTTTCATCGCCGTAATCGTCTTCAGACTGCTGACTCTCGGCGAGCCTGGCCTGCTCTTCTGCCATTCGCTGGGAAGGCAGCTTTATGCCGTAGGACGCCAGTTCACGGCGAGTCGGAACGCGTACCCGGTTCGGACGCGGAAGTTGAGGGCCAATACCTTCTTTTACCTGAGAACGCGGCGCATCGCTGGCGATACTAAACACCGGTGAAAACGCTGCCGCGGTAGCCGCAGCTTTTGCCGCCTGCTGAACGCCTGATGTCGTCTGCGTTACATCCGGCACCGGCATTTCTGCGGCAGATAACGGCGCGGAAACTGGCGCAGATGCCGGCATAGAAGGTTGAGCCGGTTCAGGCGTAGCAGGTTTTACTGGCGCATAGCTGTAAGGATCCGGCTTCGGCTCATTAACAGGCTGGTACCACGCCGCAAGCTGTTCACGTTCCCGGGCTCGCTTCTCTTCCACTTCTTCAAAGTGGTACATCGGCGGACGAACGTATTTCACCTCTTCTACCGGCTCAGGCGCAGGCTGTGGTTCAACCACTGGCTGGGCCACAGGCACAACGGGTTCAGACCAGCTTTGATGCGTTTCAGGCGTAACCTGTTGTTGTGCTCTTGCCGGGTGCGGAGAAGTGTAATGATCCGGGGCAGGCGCAATAACCGGGTCTGGCGTGACCGTTGTTGGAGCAGGTTCCCAGGCAATCGCAGGGGCAGAAGGCTCAGCGTCAACGGCTGGTGCCGGTGTGGAGACTGGCGGCATGGGTGCAACCGGCGGTACCGGCGCAGCCCAGGACTGGTTAGCCGTTGTTGCCGCGGCTGCCGCAGCAATCGGTTCAACGGCAGAATGCCCACTGAACAGCGGATCGTATTCCTGGTCTTCCGGCAAAGTCGCTTTATGCCCGGAGAACAGCACATCGTTCGGATCGGCCTCTACGCCACGAGCGCTGAACAAGACGTCGTCTTCAGCGTCATCCATACGTTTGCCGGAGAACAGCGCAGCATCCGTTTTACGGCCGTTAGGATTAGCAAACTTCTGCGACAAGCGCTGCTTACGCGCAAGCGCCCCACGTAAAATGCGCGCCCGGCGAGATTCGCGTTTCTCAGCGGAAGCCTGCGGCGCGTCGTCTTCATCATGCTCTTCTTCGTATTCGTCCTCATCCTGCCAGGTGTTATCCCGACGGGTGCGGTTGCTGGCAAACGTCAGCACGGTAAGCACTGCGCTACCGAGTTTCTCGGCGATGCTGACCCACGACCAGCCGGTGAACAGCGTAAGACCAGCGGCCCAAACGCAAAGCAGCGCAATTGTGCCGCCGCTGCTGTTCAACAGCGGCATCATAGCTGTGCTAAGCAAACTGCCCAGCACGCCGCCCGAGGCGAAGTACCAGATATCGTCCGCATTGATGGCAGCCAGACCACAAGAGGTCAGCACCATCGCAAGTACGCCGATAAGGCGCAGCGAAACGGCAAAATAATCGATGAACTCTTCACTGTCGCGCTGGCGCCAGGTAAACCAGCAGCCACCGATGATGATCACCGGAATGGTGTAGGCCATTACGCCAAAAATGAAGAACAGCGTATCGGCAAACCACGCTCCCGGCGCACCACCCAAATTATGGATAGGCTCATGCCACGCGGTTTGCGACCAACTGGGGTCTGAGGGGTTAAAGCTTAACAAGGCAACCATCAAATAGATGGCAAATAAGGCAACAAGGATCAGCAACGCCTCGAGTAAACGGCGCCCGCTGCTCAGTTTCCGCAATGTTACTTCTTTATCTTCGGTATATTCCTGGCTCAAGAAAGGCTCTCCAGGTCCTTAAACTCAATGGAGACAACAGCACCGGCGACCTGCCGGAGCTGTTGCTGTATGGATTCCCAGGAGTGTAACCAAAATACGCCAATTTTGCACCTGGCCCGTATTAACGGGTCTTAATGACCAAACGGTTACTCTGTTTGACCTCTTCCATGACAACATAAGTACGGGTGTCGTTAACGCCCGGCAGACGCAGCAGGGTCTCACCTAAGAGTTTACGATACGCCGACATATCCGGCACGCGTGTTTTCAACAGGTAGTCGAAATCACCGGATACGAGATGACACTCTTGAATTTCTTCAAGTTTCTGCACTGCGGCGTTAAATTGCTCAAACACATCCGGGGCGCCACGATTCAGAGTAATCTCAACAAATACCAGCAGCGAGGCATCCAGATAATGCGGGTTTAACAGCGCCGTATAGCCCTGAATAAAACCCTGACGTTCCAGACGACGGACGCGCTCAAGGCACGGCGTCGGCGAAAGCCCAACACGCTTGGAAAGCTCAACGTTAGAAATGCGCCCATCCTTTTGCAATTCGTTGAGAATATTGCGATCGATACGGTCGAGATCTTTGCCCGGGCGCTTCTTGCTATCTACCATTATTATTGTCTCTCTCTATTCCTTCCTTCACCTGCCATAACCCTGGTGACGTCAATGTTCAGGGTGTACGTGAGAAGACCGATGCCTTTCGGCTGCTATCGACATCACGCATAGCGTCTGTCCACGTCATGCGTAAATTTCAATAACTCGGTAAATTTGCATCAGGTTTGCGCGAGAGCACGCGGCTTCCACATCACCAAATGTTTTTCTTCCTCGAATGTTTTCGCAAATGCTTAGGGGATTGTCAAAGCAAAACATCTATTTTTAGTGGAACGTGCCAGATATTCCTTCTGGCTGATGATTATTCATCATTTTCGCACCGTGATTACCGTGGTATTACAATGATTATTTATGCACATGACGGTGATATTCATTGGGCTTATAGGCAGCATCAATGACACACATCGTTAACAACATTGCTGCACTCTTTTTTTAATGCAGCGAATTCCCTACAATCACCCTCATTGTCTGTAAACGTTCAATGAGGATCTCATGGGCACAGCTAAACACAGTAAGCTGCTTATTCTTGGCTCCGGCCCTGCGGGCTATACCGCAGCGGTCTATGCTGCACGCGCCAACTTAAAACCGGTTCTGATTACCGGGATGGAAAAAGGCGGTCAGCTGACCACCACGACCGAAGTCGAAAACTGGCCTGGCGATCCTAACGACCTGACCGGTCCGTTACTGATGGAACGTATGCACGAGCATGCGGCCAAGTTTGAAACCGAAATTCTGTTCGACCACATCACCAGCGTCGATCTACAGAACCGTCCTTTCCGTCTGGTGGGCGACAGCGGCGAATACACCTGTGACGCACTGATCATTGCGACGGGGGCTTCCGCACGCTACCTTGGCCTGCCTTCCGAAGAAGCCTTCAAAGGCCGCGGCGTTTCTGCCTGCGCCACCTGTGATGGTTTCTTCTATCGTAACCAGAAAGTCGCGGTCATCGGCGGCGGGAATACCGCAGTTGAAGAAGCACTTTATCTGGCAAACATCGCTTCAGAAGTGCATTTGATCCACCGCCGCGATAGCTTCCGCGCGGAGAAGATCCTGATTAACCGTCTGATGGATAAAGTGCAGAATGGCAACATTGTGCTCCACACCCACCGCACGCTGGAAGAAGTAACCGGCGATCAAATGGGCGTGAGCGGTCTTCGCCTGCGCGACACGCAAAACACCGATATTACCGAAGAGCTGGACGTTGCCGGCCTGTTTGTGGCTATCGGCCACAGCCCGAACACCGCTATCTTCAACGGTCAGTTGGCGCTTGAAAACGGCTATATTAAAGTGCAGTCCGGCATTCACGGCAACGCAACCCAGACAAGTATTCCAGGCGTGTTTGCCGCGGGCGACGTCATGGATCATATTTATCGTCAGGCCATCACTTCCGCCGGAACCGGCTGTATGGCCGCTCTGGACGCCGAGCGCTATCTCGACGGCCTGGCCGAACAATGTAAATAATTTAAAGATGTTAAAAAAGGCGGCCTTGCTGGTCGCCTTTCTTGTTTCTGCCATGTAACATTGCCTGTCAAAATTGCCTGAGAATTCCTTCTTCTACCAGCATCTGGCACGCGATGAATAAAACCCGTCAGCAAGAACTTAGCCTCTGGCTAAAGCAGCAAAGTCTTATCTCTCGCCGTTGGCTCGGCCTGTCACGCCTGCTCGGTTTGGTCAGCGGTTTACTGATTGTTGCCCAGGCATGGCTGCTTGCCCGCATTCTCCAGCACATGATTATGGAAAATATTCCGCGTGAAGCATTGCTCATGCCGTTTATTTTACTGGTGCTGGTATTTGTGCTGCGCGCGTGGGTCGTGTGGCTGAGGGAAAAGGTCGGATTCCACGCCGGGCTACATATTCGCCTGGAGATTCGCCGCCAGGTACTCGACAGATTACATCAGGCTGGCCCGGCCTGGATTCAGGGTAAACCCGTTGGAAGCTGGGCGACGCTGGTGCTTGAACAAATAGAAGACATGCACGACTACTACGCGCGCTATTTGCCGCAGATGTCGCTGGCAGTCATGGTGCCCCTGCTGATTATTATCGCCATTTTCCCGATCAACTGGGCTGCCGCGCTTATCCTGCTGGGTACCGCGCCGCTTATCCCCATTTTCATGGCGCTGGTAGGCATGGGCGCAGCCGATGCAAACCGCCGTAATTTCCAGGCGCTGGCACGGCTCAGCGGCCACTTCCTCGATCGCCTTCGCGGGATGGAAACCCTTCGCGTATTTAACCGTGGCGCGGCGGAAACCGAAAATATTCGGGCAGCCAGTCAGGACTTCCGCCAGCGGACAATGGAAGTACTGAGGATGGCGTTTCTTTCTTCCGGCGTGCTGGAATTTTTCGCCTCTTTATCTATCGCCGTGGTTGCCGTCTATTTCGGGTTTTCTTACCTTGGCGAGCTGAATTTCGGCCACTACGGTACTGGGGTCACGTTATTCGCTGGCTTCCTGGCACTCATTCTCGCGCCAGAATTCTTTCAGCCGCTGCGTGATATGGGCACCTTCTATCACGCCAGGGCTCAGGCAGTTGGGGCCGCAGAGACCCTGAAGACTTTCCTCGACGCACCGCTGCAGCATCCTGAGCAAGGTAGCGTGCAGCTGTCCGGCAACGGGCCGTTCACACTCGAAGCCCGCGAGATGACAATCTTGTCCGCAGAAGGGAAAGTGTTGGCCGGTCCGCTGAACTTCATGCTTCCCGCAGGGCAACGCGTAGCGCTGGTAGGGCAAAGCGGTGCAGGCAAAAGCTCCCTGCTAAATGTTCTGTCTGGCTTCCTCCCCTACCAGGGCCAGTTGCTGATCAATGGCGTCGAACTGGCGCAACTTTCGCCTGACTGGTGGCGCACACAGCTTAGCTGGGTAGGACAAAATCCCCAGCTACCGGCGGCTACCTTGCGCGACAACGTGCTGCTGGGTATGCCGGACGCGGACGATGCTCGTTTGCAGGCAGCCCTGGATAAAGCGTCGGTGACAGAGTTCTTGCCGCAGTTGCCTGAAGGCATCGACACTCCTATTGGCGATCAGTCCATCCGCTTATCCGTGGGTCAGGCGCAGCGCGTGGCCGTTGCTCGGGCATTGATCTCCCCTTGCGCCGTTTTGCTGCTGGATGAGCCTGCCGCAAGCCTGGACGCCCACAGCGAACAGCGCGTCATGGAAGCGCTCACAGAAGCATCTCGTCAACAAACCACGCTGATGGTGACTCATCAGTTGGACTACATCAGCGATTGGGATCAAATCTGGGTGATGCGAAACGGGCAGATTGTTCAGCAAGGGAACTTCGAACAGCTTTCCGTGGAAGAAGGGCCCTTTGCAGTATTACTGGCGAGTCGCCAGGAGGAGATTTAATGCGCGCATTGCTGCCTTATCTGGCGCTTTATCGTCGCCATAAATGGTTACTGTCTTTAGGCGTTGTGCTGGCTATTGTCACGCTGCTTGCCAGCATTGGCCTGTTAACGCTCTCCGGTTGGTTCCTTTCTGCCTCTGCCGTGGTGGGCGTGGCCGGACTCTACAGCTTTAACTACATGCTACCTGCCGCTGGCGTTCGTGGCGCCGCGATCACCCGCACCGCTGGCCGCTATTTTGAGCGTCTGGTCAGCCACGATGCCACCTTCCGCGTCCTGCAGCATTTGCGCGTTTCAACCTTTAGCAAGCTGCTGCCGCTCTCCCCTGCCGGGCTGGCGCGTTTTCGTCAGGGAGAATTGTTAAACCGAGTGGTGGCGGACGTCGATACGCTCGATCACCTCTACTTGCGGGTCATATCCCCGCTTGTCGGCGCTTTGGCCGTTATCCTGGTGGTGACTTTTGGCCTGAGTTTTCTCGACACAACCCTGGCGTTAACCCTCGGGGGAATTTTACTCGCGACCCTGCTTCTTCTGCCTCCACTGTTTTATCGCGCCGGACAGCCCACCGGGGAAGCACTGACCGTCCAGCGCGGAAACTATCGTCAGCAGCTCACCTCCTGGCTGCAAAGCCACGCCGAATTAACAATTTTCGGTGCGGCAACACGCGCGCGTGAACAGTTAGATGCCACGGAAAATAGCTGGCAGGAAGCGCAGCGCCGCCAGGCTGGCTTAACCGCCCTGTCGCAGGCCGTGATGCTGCTTATCAGCGGTATTGCCGTGCTGACGATGCTGTGGATGGCATCCGCTGGCGTCGGTGAAAACCAGTCTCCCGGCGCGCTGATTGCGCTGTTTGTTTTCTGTGCGCTGGCAGCTTTTGAAGCAATGGCTCCGGTTACCGGTGCGTTCCAGCATCTCGGCCAGGTTATTGCCTCTGCGCTACGGGTAACGCAAATCACCAGCCAGGTTCCGGAAGTTACCTTCCCTGAAGTTTCGCACCTCGAGCAACAGCAGGCGGCTCTGGAAGTTCGTGGAGTAAGCTTTACCTATCCAGGGCAAAGTCAGCCGGCGCTGAAAGATATCGCGATGTCGGTCAACGCCGGGCAACGCATTGCTATCCTCGGCAAAACCGGCTGCGGTAAATCCACTTTGCTGCAATTGCTGACCCGCGCATGGGATGCCCAGCAGGGAGAGATTCAACTTAACGGTATTGCCCTCAACGCTTTTGATGAAGCAACGCTGCGTAACACGACGAGCGTTGTCCCGCAGCGCGTACACCTTTTTAGCGCTACGCTGCGCGATAACCTTTTACTGGCTTCTCCAGAGGCCAGCGATGAGCAACTCAGTACTGCTTTGGTCCAGGTTGGGCTTGAGAAACTTCTGGAAGACAGCGGGCTTAACGGTTGGCTCGGTGAAGGCGGTCGTCAGCTTTCCGGCGGGGAGCTTCGTCGCCTTGCCATTGCGAGGGCAATATTGCATAACGCTCCTCTTATGTTATTGGACGAACCTACCGAAGGATTGGATGCAGAAACCGAACGCCAAATTCTTGATTTATTGGCCGAAGTGACAAGGGATAAAACCGTGTTAATGGTCACCCACCGGCTGCGTGGTTTGAACGCTTTTGACAGCATAATTGTGATGGACAACGGGCAAATAATTGAGCAAGGTAATCACGCCGAATTGATGGCGTCCGGTGGACGTTATTATCAATTTCGCCAGCGCCTGTAGGCGTTCTGAATAGACTATTATCAATTTATTATTGCTCTATTGCTCTGGAGTGTTGGCCGTCATGCGCCTGGTGCAGCTTTCTCGTGACTCGATTGCCTTTCCTTCGCCGGAAGGGGCGTTGCGTGAACCTAATGGGTTACTGGCGCTTGGCGGCGACCTGGCACCCGCACGCCTGCTGATGGCCTATCAGCGAGGTATCTTTCCGTGGTTTTCTCCCGGCGACCCTATTTTGTGGTGGTCGCCCGATCCCCGCGCCATTCTTTACCCGGCGCAGTTTCACCTCAGCCGCAGCATGAAGCGCTTTCACCGCACTTCGCCCTATACGGTTACGCTGAACCACGCCTTTGAGAGCGTATTGTACGGCTGCGCGAGCGACCGAAATGAAGGAACCTGGATCACCGCAGAGATTGTGGAGGCCTATTTACGCCTGCATGAATTGGGCCACGCCCATTCGATTGAAGTGTGGGATGGAAAAGAGCTGGTAGGCGGTATGTACGGCGTGGCACAGGGGGCATTATTTTGCGGCGAATCCATGTTCAGCCGCCGGGTGAATGCTTCCAAAACGGCGCTGCTGGTTTTCTGTCAGCACTTTATTCGCCACGGCGGGAAATTGATCGACTGCCAGGTCTTAAATGATCACACAGCGTCACTGGGCGTGATTGAAATCCCCCGTCGGGAGTATCTCCAGGCATTAGCGGAACTTCGTCCACAGCATTTAGGCTCTCACTGCTGGGTTCCACAGACGCTGGAGCAATAATGTTTAACAACACATTTTATGTGAGGGTGTTATAATTAGCGCCGCTAAGTGGCTTTTGCCTGCTACCCCGCCATTGTCTGGGATTTATTGTTTAAGGGAATACCCTCTCATTTATCTCCTTGCGTTCTTTATCGCAGATGTTGCCATGCGGCAAGCTGCTAACCGGCGGGTAATAAGCAAAATGCACTTTCACTGGTGATTTCACCAACAATTCTTTACATGATAAGCGAACTTCGGCATTATCTTGCCGGTTCAAACTACGGTAGTGATACCCCAGAGGATTAGATGGCCAAAGAAGACAATATTGAAATGCAGGGTACCGTACTGGATACGTTACCTAACACCATGTTCCGCGTTGAGCTGGAAAACGGGCACGTGGTTACCGCTCATATCTCCGGTAAAATGCGCAAAAACTACATCCGCATTCTGACGGGCGACAAAGTCACCGTTGAGCTGACCCCGTACGACCTGAGCAAAGGCCGCATTGTCTTCCGTAGCCGTTGATAGTTTTTATTCCGCGGCCTGAGATGGGCGGCGCTGAGAGTTAGTTGTAATAAAAAGGCCGGGCAATGCCCGGCCTTTTTTACATCCTTAGCCAGCGCTAGTGCGCGGCCTCGGGCTTGTGCTTCTGAGCACTGACAAAGTTGTAGGTCAGCTGCTGCTGATCTTTATCCAGCGCAACGGTTACCTGCCCACCGTCCACCAGGCTACCAAACAGCAGTTCGTTGGCCAGTGGTTTTTTCAGGCTATCCTGAATGACACGCGCCATCGGGCGAGCGCCCATCGCACGGTCATACCCCTTCTCTGCCAGCCAGTCACGCGCTTCCTGGCTAACTTCCAGCGAAACGCCTTTCTGATCCAGCTGCACCTGAAGCTCGACGATAAATTTATCCACCACCTGATGAATCACCTCGGTGGAGAGGTGGTTGAACCAGATAATGTTGTCGAGACGGTTACGGAACTCCGGCGTAAAGATCTTTTTGATCTCTTCCATCGCATCGGTGCTGTTGTCCTGACGGATAAGCCCGATGGATTTGCGTTCGGTTTCCCGTACCCCGGCGTTGGTGGTCATCACCAGAATCACGTTGCGGAAGTCCGCTTTACGCCCGTTGTTATCGGTCAGCGTACCGTTGTCCATCACCTGCAGCAGCAGGTTGAAGACATCCGGGTGCGCTTTTTCGATTTCATCGAGCAGCAGAACCGCGTGCGGATGCTTAATGACCGCGTCCGTTAACAGGCCACCCTGATCGAAGCCGACATAGCCCGGAGGGGCACCAATCAAGCGGCTCACGGTATGGCGTTCCATGTACTCGGACATGTCGAAACGCAACAACTCAATACCCAGCGACTTCGCCAGCTGGACGGTGACTTCAGTCTTACCAACCCCCGTAGGGCCCGCAAAGAGGAACGAACCGACAGGCTTATGATCCTGCCCCAGGCCAGCGCGGCTCATCTTGATAGCTTCGGTCAACGCTTCAATCGCTTTATCCTGGCCAAACACCAGCATTTTCAAGCGATCGCCCAGACTTTTCAGCGTATCGCGATCGCTCGCGGAAACACTTTTTTCCGGAATACGCGCAATGCGAGCGACCACGGTTTCGATGTCCGCCACGTTGACGGTTTTCTTACGCTTGCTGACCGGCATCAGGCGGCTACGCGCGCCAGCCTCATCAATGACGTCAATAGCCTTATCCGGCAGATGCCTGTCATTGATGTATTTCACCGCCAGCTCAACCGCCGCGCGAATTGCCTTCGCGGTGTAGCGAACATCGTGGTGCGCTTCGTATTTTGTCTTCAGGCCATTGATTATCTGCACCGTTTCTTCAACGCTTGGCTCAGTAATATCAATCTTCTGGAAACGACGCGCCAGGGCACGATCTTTTTCGAAGATGTTGCTGAATTCCTGATAGGTTGTCGAACCAATCACCCGAATTTTACCGCCGGAAAGCAGCGGTTTAATCAGGTTCGCGGCATCGACCTGGCCACCGGAAGCGGCACCAGCGCCAATGATGGTGTGGATTTCATCGATAAACAGAATACTGTTTTGATCCTGTTCGAGCTGCTTCAGCAACGCTTTAAAACGTTTCTCAAAATCACCGCGGTATTTGGTTCCCGCCAACAGAGAACCGATATCCAGCGAGTAGATGGTGCAGTCGGCCATCACTTCCGGCACGTCGCCCTGCACGATTCTCCAGGCCAGCCCTTCGGCAATCGCCGTTTTACCCACGCCTGATTCACCGACCAGCAGCGGGTTATTTTTACGACGGCGGCACAGAACCTGGATAGCGCGCTCCAGCTCTTTATCACGGCCAATCAGCGGGTCTATCCCGCCAACGCGCGCAAGCTGGTTAAGATTGGTGGTGAAGTTTTCCATACGTTCCTCCCCGCCTGCTTGCTCTTCATTGACCGGGTTTTCAGAGCCCGATGACTGATTCGGTTCGTCTTTGCGCGTGCCGTGAGAGATAAAGTTCACCACGTCAAGGCGGCTCACTTCATGTTTGCGCAGCAGATAGGCCGCCTGGGATTCTTGCTCGCTGAAAATGGCCACCAGCACGTTAGCACCGGTGACTTCGCTGCGCCCGGAGGACTGGACGTGGAAGACCGCTCGCTGCAGCACACGCTGAAAGCTGAGCGTCGGCTGCGTGTCGCGCTCTTCAACGTTAGGTGGCAGGACCGGCGTAGTTTGTTCGATGAAGGCTTCGAGTTCCTGTCGCAGCGCCACCATGTCCACAGAACACGCTTCCAGCGCTTCGCGGGCAGATGGGTTACTGAGCAATGCCAGTAACAAATGCTCGACGGTCATAAACTCATGTCGGTGCTCGCGCGCTCTGGCGAAAGCCATGTTTAAACTGAGTTCCAGTTCTTGATTGAGCATAGGCACCTCCCCAAATTATCGGCCTTATCAGGCTTTTTCTAGCGTACACAGCAACGGGTACTCGTTCTCCCTTGCATACTGGTTCACTAACGCCACTTTGGTTTCCGCTACTTCTGCAGTAAAGATGCCACAGATAGCTTTACCCTGATAGTGAACCGTGAGCATCAACTGCGTGGCACGTTCAACATCATAAGAAAAGAACTTTTGCAGTACGTCAATAACAAATTCCATTGGCGTGTAGTCATCGTTCATCAGTATAACTTTATACATGGAAGGCGGTTTTAGCGTTTCGCGCAGTTTATCCGCCGCCATTTGGTCAAAGTCCAACCAGTCGTTCGTCTTACCCATTGCGATTTATCATCGTTTGTTGAAGCCCAACACACTGTCAGGCAAGGCCTTATATTGAGTGTAATACGCTTTTCGCAAACGTATGACAACGTATTCGATCCCGTGACTTATTCCCTTAAGCGAGCTACATCACATTAATAGCAATAGCGTTAACTGCTTCAAATTTTTGACTCATTGTTGCCTTACCTGCCCCGCCAGACGCTTGACGCAGTGTATAAAATATCTACATTGTAGCGGGGTGAGTTGGCGAGGTTTTGAACAGCCCGCCCTTACCCACCGGTTGATTCCATCTCACTATTAAGATTTACGAAGGATGTCGAAGCATGGAGACGGGTACTGTTAAATGGTTCAATAACGCCAAAGGGTTCGGTTTCATCTGCCCGGAAGGCGGCGGCGAAGATATCTTCGCCCACTACTCCACCATTCAAATGGACGGATACAGAACGTTAAAAGCCGGACAACTTGTCAGGTTTGATGTACATCAGGGACCTAAAGGCAACCATGCCAGCCTGATCGTTCCCCACGAAGCGGAAGCGGTCGCGTAGTTTCCCCATTAATTGTGTACATCCCGCAAATAAAATGCCAGCCCATAAGGCTGGCATTTTTATGACCAACCGCCGGGATTACTCACGGGCTAATGCATCGATAGGGTTTAGTCGCGCCGCGTTTCTGGCCGGCAACCAGCCAAAGAGCACGCCCGTTGCCGTTGAACAACCAAACGCGGTCAGCAGCGCCACCGGCGAGAAACCAATCTGCCAGCCCGGCAACACTAGCTGAAGCGTGAAGGCGATAACCAGCGACAGCGATATCCCCAGCGCGCCGCCGACGAGGCAAACCAGCACCGCCTCAATTAAAAACTGCTGCAGCACATCGCTGGCCCGGGCGCCCACCGCCATGCGGATACCGATCTCTTTCGTGCGTTCAGTGACCGACACCAGCATGATATTCATCACCCCAATGCCTCCGACCAGCAACGAAATAACCGCCACCAGCGTCAGGAACATCTGAAGAGTACGTGTGGTCTTTTCCGCCGTTTTCAACAGCCCGTCCATGTTATAGGTGAAAAAGTCTTTCTTGCCGTGGCGCAGCGACAGCAGGCGATTAAGCTGCTGCTCCGCTTCGTGGCTGTCGTAGCCCTCTTTAACACGGACAGTTATCGAGTTGAGCCAGCTTTGCCCCATCACTCGCCCGGCCATCGTGTTATAGGGCAGCCAGACACGCAGCACTTTGCTGCTGCCAAACATCGACTGCTTCTCTTCCGCCACGCCAATCACCGTCGCCGGCATATTGCCGACCAGCAGGATTTCACCGACAACGTCACTTTTGTTCGGGAATAACTGCCTTTTACTGTTCGCATCCAGCACCACAACCTGCGCGCGGCCATTCATTTGCTCGTCGTTAAAGCTCGCGCCCTGGCTCATAGTCATACCGTACACATCAAAATAGTCGCCGCTCACGCCATTGACGCTGGCCGCCGCATCCACGTTTCCGTAACGCAGACGCAAATTACTGGAAATAGAAGGCGTGGCCGAACTCACCCACGGCTGCTGGCCAATAGCCAACAAATCATCGTATTTCAATGCCTGCTGGAACTGCGGATTATCATCGCCAAAATCTTTACCGGGATAAACGTCAATCGTATTGGTGCCGATAGAGCGAATATCTTCCAGCACCATCTGCTTGGCGGCATCACCCACCACGACAATGGAAACCACCGAGGCAATACCAATAATGATGCCAAGCATAGTCAGCAGCGTGCGCATCTTGTTCGCGGCCATTGCCAGCCAGGCCATACCCAGAGCCTCGCGGAAGCTGCTGATGAGTTGCTGGATTGACGAGCCGCTCCCCAGAGCCTGATTTTCAACCGTGCGCGCTGCAGGCTGATGCACCGGCGGAGGGTTGCTGATAATTTCCCCGTCGCGAATTTCGATAATACGCTGAGCTTGCGCCGCCACGGCAGGATCGTGAGTCACGATAATCACCGTATGCCCGCGCTCACGGAGCTGCTTCAGCGTGGCCATCACATCTTCGCCGGAGTGGCTGTCCAGCGCGCCCGTGGGTTCATCCGCCAGAATCACCTGGCCGCCGTTCATCAGCGCCCGGGCGATACTGACGCGCTGCTGCTGCCCACCCGAAAGCTGTGAAGGAAGATATTCCACCCGCTCCTTCAGCCCAAGGCGCCCCAGCAATTCATGCGCGCGCTGCTGCCGCTGGGCTCTCGTTGTCCCGGCATAGACCGCCGGGACTTCAACATTTTGCGAAGCATTCAGGTGAGAAAGCAGGTGATAACGCTGGAAGATAAAGCCGAAGTGCTCGCGGCGCAGCGTCGCCAGCGCATCGCTATCCAGCCCCGACACATCCACACCCGCCACTTTGTAGCTCCCGCTGCTGGGTTTATCCAGGCAACCGAGGATGTTCATTAGCGTCGATTTACCGGAACCTGACGCGCCTACAATCGCCACCATCTCCCCGGCTTCAATCGTCAGGCTGATGCCCTTCAGCACTTCAACCTGCTCTTCACCGGAGGGATAGCTGCGGCGAATGTCCTTTAGTTCAAGCAGCGCCGTCATTTACCGCCCCCGGCATTGGCGCGACCAGTCACCACCTCTTCGCCTTCTTCCAGCCCGTTAACGACCTGAACCTGCGTGTCGTTACGCATGCCGATAGTGATTTCTCGAGGTTTCTCTTCCCCGTTGCGCAGCACCGTGATGTTATAGCGATTATCTCCAATTGGTTCGCCCAGCGCGGCCAGAGGAATAGTCAGCACATCTTTTACGCCCCCCAGTTGAATATGCACCTGCGCGGTCATATCGAGGCGCAGAATGCCTTTCGGGTTAGGCACCTCAAAGCGCGCATTATAGAAAATGGCCTCGTTGACTTTATCTGGCGTCGGCAGGATATCTTTCAGCACGCCTTCATAGCGCGTCATCGGGTCGCCAAGTACCGTAAACCAGGCTTTCTGGCCCGGCTTGAGGTGTATAACATCAGCTTCAGAGACCTGGGCTTTCACCAGCATGGTGCTTAAATCCGCCAGCGTCAGGATATTCGGCGCCTGCTGCGCGGCAATCACAGTTTGGCCTTGCAGGGTCGTAATTTGCGTCACTTCCCCCGCCATTGGCGCAACAATCCGGGTAAATTCAAGGTTAGTCTTAGCGGTACTTAAAGAGGCCTGATTACGCTTAATCTGCGCGTCAATGGTGCCAATTTGTGCCTGTTTAACCGCCAGATCGGTTGCCGCTTTATCAAGATCCTGGCGGGACACCGCCTGGGTTTTCGCCAGCGCCTGTTGGCGGGACAGCGTCACCGCGGCAAGCTTACTTTCGGCTTCGGACTGCATGCGCTGTGCACGCAGCTCCATCAGCGTGGCTTCAACCTCTTTGACCTGGTTCTCCGCCTGTTCGGGATCGATAACCCCCAGAAGCTGATCTTTTTTCACCTTATCGCCAATGCTAACCGACAGCGTTTTTAACTGCCCGCTCACCTGCGCCCCGACGTCAACTTTGCGCACGGCATCGAGCTTTCCTGTTGCCAGGACGCTTTGCTGAAGCGAAGCCTTACGCACAATCATCGTCTGGTATTGTGGGGTTGGTGCATGCAAAAATTGCCAAAGCCAGAGGAAAAATATCACCACTAACAGCGCGTAAAGCCAATAACGTTTTTTAAATTTTCCCTTAACTTTCATATAAATCCTGAAATAGCTAACGCATGATTAAACGGTTCATAAACAAACTTCACAATGTGAAGATATGTAACAGTTATTGAATGTCGGTTGACATCCGGCATGTTGAAATATTGGCATCTTTCTCGAATTCAGGTTTTTATCATGTCTCAGATCGCTGCCGCGCAAGCTACCGAAACCCTGCCTCAAACAGGCTGGAAACTCTTCCTTTCATTAGCAACGGGTGAGTGGCAGCCGGGAGCATCCTGGGGTAAAAAGGCTTATCGCCGCAAGTTTATTTTACGCTCACTAGCGATGCCTGTGTATACCGCCAGCCTGATGAAAAGCCTGGCAAGCCAGCCTCATCTCGCCAACATGCTGAACGCTCAGCCAGGGCTGCCGTGCCGTCTGCATCGCCCTTACCTTGCGCTGCCGCTGAAACGTAAGCATACGCGGGATACTATCGCTTACCACTACCAGAAAATTGCCGAGAAAATGCCGAAAAAGCTGCTTAACGGGCATTTTTCCACCGAAGGTTATCGTCTGGCCACGCTAGTGGGTAAAAACAACGAGCTGATGTTTATCGACCTCACCTCACACGATATTGAAGGTAAAGAAGGCGAAGCATTCCTGAACTTCTGCAATGAAGAAGGCGTTCCGCTGGCGCGTATGACCTTCACTCTCAACCAATTCGAAGGCAAAAACACCTTCTTTATCGGTTGCCTGCAGGGGGCAAAAACCTGGGTGCCTCACGAAGCTATTCAGGCAGCCACTAAAGCCTGCCACGGATTGTTCCCTAAACGTATACTGCTTGAAGTTGCGTGTGAACTGGCGAAACTTCTCGACGCCGAGCGCATTCTGGCCGTAGGCAACAGCACTCATATTTATCGCTCATGGCGCTATGAGAAAAAGAAAAAAGACAGCCTGCACGCGGACTATGACAGTTTTTGGCAGTCCATGAGCGGCGAACCGCGCGCAGATGGCCTGTATGCCTTGCCGTCCAGCGTTGAGCGCAAGCCACTGGAAGATATTGCCAGTAAAAAACGTGCAGAATACCGCCGCCGCTATGAGCTGCTCGACGGTATGATGAGCAACATCAACAGCCATTTCTAAAGTGACATTGCCAGCCGGGCGCTAATCCGCCCGGCCACGAGCCAGCCAGAGCACCCTGGAAAACATTTTCCGCAGCAAAGGCGGTACCGCATCCACGCCCCGTCGCCCGGCCTCCAGCGCCACTTCGATAGCTAAATCCGGCTTTGATGAACGATGAATGGCCTTCGTAATAATTCGGCGCAAATTCATCGGCACATTTTCAGGCAGTTGAGCCACGCGATGAAACACATCCGAAAACCCCTGCCGATACATAAAATGTTCCATATCCAGCGCCGGCAATGCCGTCAGGTGATCGCGTTCCTGATCGCGGTCGTTGTCCAGCAAGCCGCGCACGGTAGCCGCATATTTTTTACCGGCATCATCACCGTCCACCAGCACATGCCATTCAATACCCATCCGGCGAGCAAACTTAATCAACGGGCGCAGTCCGGATTGCGCAAACTCAATGACCTTCACGCCTTCGGCATCAAAATGGTGCCCACACTGCCGCGCCAGTTCGTTCATCACCCACACTTCGGTCTCGCCTTCCACCAGCAGCCAGCAGCGGGCAAAGAGTGAGGACGCGCGGTTAAAACGAATATGGAAAGCAATTCTCCGGCTATCTTCCGCGTTCATGCCGCCCGGCCCTAACCGCCACGCGGCCACGCGAGAGGATTCACGCACCAGCCGACAAACCTGTTCCACCGGCGTCAGCGAGAGCAACTCTCCAGAATTTGTCGTGGTAATTTTTTGCAGCGGCAGCAAATTCAGCAGATGCCAGGCAACAGAAAGCATAATCGGGTGCAGCCGGGTTTCAGGATCCTCCACCAGCAGCAGCGGACGCGCGTCCCTATCGAGCGCAATACTGCCCTTCGCCTGCAGCAACGTGGAAAACATGCCCAGCAGGATCATGCGATGCGAACGGCTGCCCGGTTTGTCTATCATACGGTTGATCACATCCAGATAGCGCCAGCTGCGCTGCTCATCATGAGAGCGCCGCCGCATCAGGCGCTGATGGGCTATCGCGCCCTGTTCAGAGAAATAGTGTTCAAGCAGTTGCACCATGGCCGACAGCCCCTGGCGCAGCTGCGCATCGGTGAGATTTTGCGGCCTTGATACCAGCTCTCTTGCCAGAAAATCCAGCTGGCGGGCGGTCAGCTCCGTTTCCGGCATTTCTGGCATGCTGCCGTTGCGCAGTCGCCGCATAAATCGGGCATCTCTCAGGCGCAGCACAGGGTTCAGGCGCGTAATGTTCATCGCCATTTCGTCGATGGCGTCCAGCGTCAGCGGCTGGCCGTGGGCATTGAGAAAACTTCGCAGCGTTAAAACCGTCCCTTCATCCCCAAGCTCCCCTTCCAGACGGTAATAAATGCGATGAAAGCCGTCGTTCCCCGCCACCCAGACCGGGGAGAGATTACGATAACGCCGCCCTAAATGGTGCCCGGATGCCGCCTCGCGGAAGGTCAGGATGATTTGCAGATGGCTTTCGCGCCCGTGAAGCTCGCCGGGAGGGAAATAGAAATCCTCACGAACAAAATGGTAGAGCTCCCGGTGCGGTGAAAGCAGCAAGGTCAGCACATCTAACAGGCTGGATTTACCCCAGGCATTTTCGCCAATCAGGACATTGTTTTGCTCAAGCATCAACGACAAACGGTTAATACCGCGAAAACCAACCACCTCAACCCGCTCGAGAAACATACCGCCTCCTGTGCATCCACTTTTATCCATCGCTCTTTTCGAGTATAGCGGCAAGCGAGAGGGCAATGTAACCACACAATGTCAAAGCGTTACGCGATAAAAACATACCGCACTTACCATAATCAATTCGCGCTGAGGCGTAGTTTTTTATTATCCAGAATATTCTTACTTCATTCAAAGATAACCTATACTTCTGACACCTATCCTCATAAAAGGAATAACACCTCATTGCCCTAAATCAAAAAACAGGAATTTATTGTGCTGGTGGCGAATTGACGAAATACCTAATATTAACGCGCATTTAATATTACTTTCGTCATTCACTTAATGACGGTGAATTAGCGACAATCAGGGGCGTGTGATTTAGCGCGTGAACCGTGAATTGTTTCTGGCTTTTAGCAGAGGTGGTTATGTTTAGAAAATTAGCAGCCGAGTTCTTCGGGACGTTCTGGCTGGTATTTGGTGGTTGTGGTAGCGCAGTATTAGCGGCAGCATTCCCGGAATTAGGTATTGGTTTTGTGGGCGTCGCGCTGGCATTTGGTTTAACCGTACTGACCATGGCCTTTGCCGTCGGCCATATCTCCGGCGGCCACTTTAACCCAGCCGTTACTCTTGGCCTGTGGGCCGGCGGCCGCTTCCCGGCTAAAGAAGTGATTGGCTACATTATTGCCCAGGTGATTGGCGGGATTGTGGCAGCTGCTATTCTTTATTTAATCGCGAGCGGTAAAGCAGGCTTTGACGCGGCAGCCAGCGGTTTTGCTTCTAACGGCTATGGCGAACATTCCCCGGGTGGATATTCCATGCTGTCCGCCATTGTGATTGAAATCGTATTAACCTGTGGCTTCCTGATTGTTATTCATGGTGCAACGGATAAATTTGCTGCACCGGGTTTTGCTCCAATAGCCATTGGCCTGGCATTAACCTTAATCCACTTAATTAGTATTCCGGTTACCAACACCTCCGTAAACCCTGCACGCAGCACCGCTGTGGCTATTTTCCAGGGTGGCTGGGCGCTGGATCAGCTGTGGCTTTTCTGGGTTATGCCTATTATTGGCGGGATTCTGGGCGGTATTATTTACCGTACTCTGCTGGAAAAACGTAGCTAAAGCTTTATGAAGGCTCACCGCGGTGAGCCTTCTCTCTATTTTTCCCCTCGCCAACCTTTTTCTTCGCCCCTACTCGACTCAATTCCTTTCTTTCGGTAGTGTGACATCCGTCGTAACATTTTAACTACAAGGATAGTCATTCCCATGCTGTCAGGATTACTTATTATCCTGGTGCCGTTGCTCGTCGGTTACCTAATCCCACTGAAACAAACCCACTTACTCAGGCTGATTCACCGCCTGCTGGGCTGGATTGTTTACGTGATCCTATTCCTGATGGGCATTAGCCTGGCATTTCTCGATAATCTCGCCAGCAACTTGCTGACTATTCTGCATTACTCGGTGATAAGCGTAGCGGTGATTCTGCTGTGCAATATCGCCGGCCTCTTGCTGCTGGAACGTTCTCTCCCCTGGCGGCACCAGCATAAACAGGAAAAACTGCCTTCACGCCTGGCAATGGCGCTGGAGTCATTGCAGCTCTGCGGCGTGGTGGCCCTCGGCTTCCTGCTGGGGCTGACCGGGTTCGAAGTGCTGAAACATGCCACTGAGGCAAGCGAATACACGCTTATCTTCCTGCTGCTGCTGGTCGGTATTCAGTTGCGTAACAGCGGCATGACCATCAAGCAAATCGTCCTCAACCGTCGCGGTATGATAGTCGCCGTCGTGGTTGTCCTGAGTTCAATGGTCGCCGGGGTGATTAACGCCCTGCTGCTTGGCCTGCCGATTAAAACGGGCCTCGCTATGGCCTCCGGGTTCGGCTGGTACTCGCTGTCCGGGATCCTGATGACCGAGTCTTACGGGCCGGTGATTGGCAGTGCCACCTTCTTTAACGATCTGGTGCGCGAACTGCTGGCTATTATGCTGATCCCTGCCCTTGTTCGCCGCAGCCGCTCCACGGCGCTGGGCCTTTGCGGTGCCACCTCAATGGACTTTACCCTGCCGGTACTGCAGCGCAGCGGCGGCGTAGAAATAGTGCCTGCCGCCATCGTACACGGGTTTATTCTTAGCCTGCTGACGCCGCTGCTGATCGCCTTTTTCGCCGCCTGATACCTCTCTGGCGGTAGCCTGCTGCCGCCAAAGTTGAGCTATATCAATCTCCCTTTAAGTTGCACCAAAAAGTCCTTTTAACCCGTCAAACCACGGCCTAACCTTAAACATGCATTTAAAATATAACTTTAAGGTGACATCATGTTTTGTGTGCAATGTGAACAGACCATTCGTACCCCAGCCGGCGACGGCTGCGCCTATGCCCAGGGCGTATGCGGTAAAACGGCCCAGACTTCCGACCTACAGGATCTGCTGATCGCGACATTGCAGGGACTTTCAGCCTGGGCGGTAGCGGCTCGCGAACGCGGTATTATCGACCACGAGATTGATAACTTTGCTCCCCGGGCCTTCTTCTCCACGCTGACCAACGTGAACTTCGACTCCGCCCGCATCGTAGGCTATGCCCGCGATGCCATTGCCATGCGCGAAGATCTGAAAACCCGCACGCTGGCTATCGATCCTGCAGCAACCGTAACCCACCCCATGGCAGAGCTTCAGCTGGTCAGCAGCGATCTCGGCGAACTCCAGCGCCAGGCCGCAGAATTCACCCCTAACCGCGACAAAGTCGACATCGGTGAAGACATTCTTGGCCTGCGCCTGCTGTGCCTGTACGGCATGAAAGGCGCTGCCGCCTATATGGAACACGCGCATGTGCTGGGCCAGTACGACAACGATATCTACGCCCAGTACCACAAAATCATGGCGTGGCTCGGCACCTGGCCTGCAGATATGGGCGCTCTGCTGGACTGCTCAATGGAAATCGGCCAGATGAACTTCAAAGTGATGAGCATTCTGGATCTGGGGGAAACCGGCAAGTACGGCCACCCAACGCCAACCCAGGTTAACGTCCGCCCGGTGGCCGGGAAGTGCATCCTGATTTCCGGCCACGACCTGAAAGATCTCTACAACCTGCTCGAACAAACCGAAGGCACCGGCGTGAACGTCTACACCCACGGCGAAATGCTCCCGGCACACGGTTATCCAGAGCTGCGTAAATTCAAACACCTGGTCGGCAACTACGGCAGCGGCTGGCAGAACCAGCAAACCGAATTCGCGCGTTTCCCTGGCCCTATAGTGATGACCTCCAACTGCATCATCGACCCAACCGCGGGCGCGTACGATGATCGAATCTGGACCCGCAGCATTGTCGGCTGGCCGGGCGTCAGCCACCTGGAAGGGGACAACTTTGGCCCGGTAATCACCCAGGCGCAGCAAATGGCGGGCTTCCCGTACAGTGAAATCGAGCACCTGATCACGGTCGGCTTTGGCCGCCAGACCCTACTGGGCGCGGCTGACACGCTTATCGACCTGGTCAGCCGTGAAAAACTGCGTCATATCTTCCTGGTCGGCGGCTGCGACGGGGCCCGCGGGGAACGTAACTACTTCACTGACTTCGCTACCAGCGTGCCGCAGGACTGCCTGATTCTGACCCTGGCCTGCGGTAAATATCGCTTTAACAAACTGGACTTCGGCAACATTGAAGGTCTGCCGCGTCTGGTGGATGCCGGTCAGTGTAACGACGCCTACTCGGCGATTATTCTGGCAGTAACTCTTGCCGAGAAACTGGGCTGCGGCGTGAACGACCTGCCGCTGAGCCTGGTGCTCTCCTGGTTTGAGCAAAAAGCGATTGTGATTCTGCTGACGCTGCTGTCGCTCGGCGTTACCAACATCGTGACCGGTCCCACCGCACCGGGCTTCCTCACGCCAAATCTGCTGGCGGTGCTGAACGAGAAATTTGGCCTGCGCGCCATCACCACCGTTGAGCAAGACATCCAACAGTTAATGAGCGCGTAAGGAGCAACTATGACCATGCCAACGCCGCTGTGCCCATATCGCATGCAGGTGCATCATATTCATCGGGAAACGCCGGATGTCTGGACGCTGTCGCTGATCAACCACGACTTCTATCCCTACCAAGCCGGGCAATATGCGCTGGTGAGTATTCGCAACGGCAGCGAGACGCTGCGGGCCTACACTATCTCTTCCACGCCGGGCCTCAGTGAGTTTATTACGCTGACTGTGCGACGCATCGCCGGCGGCGCTGGCTCTGAGTGGCTGACCGGAGAAGTGAAAGTCGGTGACTACCTGTGGCTGTCTGAAGCCCAGGGAGAGTTTAGCTGCGAGAATCTGTCGTCAGAGAACTATCTGCTGATGGCGGCAGGCTGCGGCGTCACGCCGATTATGGCCATGCGTCGCTGGCTGGCAAAGCATCGCCCGCAGGCAGACGTGCAGGTCATCTACAACGTGCGCTCTCCGCAGGACGTGATTTTTGCTGACGAATGGCGACATTACCCGGTCACGCTGGTGGCAGAAAACAACGCCACCCACGGCTTTATTGCCGGGCGACTGAGCCGCGAAATCCTCGCCGCAGTGCCGGAAATCGCCAGCCGTACGGTTATGACCTGCGGGCCTGCGCCTTATATGACTCTGGTCGAGCAGGAAGTTAAAGCGCTTGGCGTGAAAGAGTTTTATCAGGAAGTGTTCTTTACGCCATCCGCTGCCCCCTCAACGGATGGCCTGAAGTTCACCACGCTCCAGCCGGTGCGCGAGTTTTATTCGCCGGTGGGCAGCACGCTGCTTGCCGCGCTCGAAAGTAACGGTGTGCCGGTGAATGCCGCCTGCCGCGCCGGGGTTTGCGGCTGCTGTAAAACTAAAGTGATCTCCGGGGACTATACCGTCTCGAGCACCATGACGCTGACGGAAAAGGAGATTGCCAGCGGCTACGTGCTGGCCTGCTCCTGCCATCCACAGAGCGACCTGGTACTCGCATAACCTTCAAAAGGCACCTCACGGTGCCTTTTCTTCTTTTACCGCCAGGCTGACCTGCCAAACGAGTAACGCCCTGCGCCGCAAAAGACTATCGCCAGCGCGCCGAGGAAAAAGTACATCAGGCTTTCAATGCCCCATGCCCCGGTTTTATCCAGCATAAAGGTTTCTCCCACGCCCACCAGCAGCCAGGCCACAATCATCGTGCACGCCAGCCCAAGCGCGGACAGCCGAGTCAGGATCCCCAAAATAATCAGCAGCGGCGCAACTACCTCGCCCAGCAGCACGCCGTAGGCGACAAACTCCGGGATACCATGCGCGGCCAGCATTCCTTTAATGCCGCCCACACCGCCAAACAGCTTATGCAGGCCGTGGAACAGCATCAGGCCGCCTACCGCCAGGCGCAGCAAAAGTTTTCCCAGATCGTCTTTATTTAGCGCACCATTCACTGCATTTAACAATTTAGTAACCATATGAATTGCCATCCCTTTAAAATGATAACGAGAATAATTTACGCTTAATATTCGGTAACAAATAGCCCTAATTTTAGGGAGGCCTTTACCTGCCCTTACGTGGAATTGAACTAAGCTTGTAAGCGCTATCACACTGGACAAGGAAAACCGATGAAACAATCCGTAGCGGCCTGGCTGGCCAAAACGCTTGAAAGCGCGGGCGTGAAACGTATTTGGGGCGTCACCGGCGATTCACTGAACGGCCTTAGCGACAGCCTCAACCGGATGGGCACCATCAAATGGATGCCAACCCGGCATGAGGAAGTTGCCGCTTTTGCTGCCGGGGCAGAAGCACACCTCACCGGAGAGCTTGCTGTCTGCGCCGGTTCATGCGGGCCAGGCAACCTGCACCTGATTAACGGCCTCTATGACTGCCATCGCAATCACGTCCCCGTTCTCGCCATTGCAGCCCACATTCCCTCAAGCGAAATCGGCAGCGGTTATTTTCAGGAAACACATCCCGAAGAGCTGTTCCGCGAATGCAGCCACTATTGTGAACTGGTTTCTAACCCGGAGCAGATCCCGCAGGTACTGGCGATAGCCATGCGTAAAGCCATCCTGAACCGGGGCGTTTCCGTGGTGGTGTTGCCCGGTGACGTGGCGCTAAAACCAGCGCCAGAGCATGCCACGACGCACTGGTATCCGGCCCCACAACCCATTGTGGTTCCTCCTCACGATGAGCTTAAAAAGCTCGCCCAGCTGCTGCGCTACAACGACAATATCGCCCTGATGTGCGGCAGCGGCTGCGCCGGTGCACATGCTGAGCTGGTGCAACTGGCGGCAACGCTGAAAGCGCCCATTGTTCACGCCCTGCGCGGCAAGGAGCACGTTGAGTACGACAATCCCTACGACGTTGGCATGACCGGGCTGATTGGTTTCTCATCCGGCTTCCACACGATGATGAACGCCGACACGCTGATCCTGCTCGGCACCCAGTTCCCTTATCGGGCGTTCTACCCCACGGATGCAAAAATAATCCAGATTGATATCAACCCTGGCAGCATCGGCGCACACAGCAAGGTCGACATGGCGCTGGTGGGTGATATCAAAGCCACGCTGTCTGCCCTGCTGCCCATGCTGGAAGAGAAAACCAATCGCAGCTTTCTCGATAAAGCGCTGGAGGATTATCGCAAGGCGCGGGAAGGGCTGGACGAGCTGGCGAAACCCACCGAAGGTAAGTCAATCCATCCACAGTATCTGGCGCAGCAAATCAGCCATTACGCTGCCGACGACGCCATTTTTACCTGCGACGTGGGCACTCCCACCGTCTGGGCCGCACGCTACCTGAAAATGAACGGCAAACGCCGCCTGCTGGGATCGTTTAACCACGGCTCAATGGCTAACGCTATGCCCCAGGCGCTGGGCGCCAAAGCCACCGCACCCGATCGCCAGGTGGTGGCAATGTGCGGCGACGGCGGATTTAGTATGCTGATGGGCGACTTCCTGTCCGTGGCGCAAATGAAATTGCCGATTAAGATCGTGGTGTTCAACAACAGCGTGCTCGGGTTTGTGGCGATGGAGATGAAAGCCGGGGGCTACCTCACCGACGGCACCGAACTGCACGACACCAACTTTGCCCGCATAGCCGAAGCCTGTGGCATTACCGGGATCCGCGTTGAAAAACCTGAAGAGCTGAACGCCGCGCTGGAACGGGCCTTCAGCACCGACGGCCCGGTGCTGGTCGATGTCGTCGTCGCCAAAGACGAGCTGGCTATCCCGCCACAGATCAAGCTGGAGCAGGCGAAGGGATTCAGCCTGTATATGCTGCGCGCCATCATCAGCGGGCGCGGAGATGAAGTGATCGAGCTGGCGAAAACCAACTGGTTCCGGTAAAAAAGAAGGTTGCCTCAGACGCCCGGATAACCGTCCGGGCGCAGCCTCTCGATAAAGGACCCGTCATGATCGATTTACGCAGCGATACCGTTACCCGCCCTTCCCGCGCCATGCTGGAGCAAATGATGGCCGCCCCGACCGGGGATGATGTTTACGGCGACGATCCGACCGTCAACGAGCTTCAGGCATACGCGGCAAAAATCAGCGGTAAAGAAGCTGCCCTGTTTTTACCCACCGGCACTCAGGCCAACCTCGTGGCTTTGCTAAGCCATTGCGAACGTGGCGAAGAGTATATCGTTGGCCAGGCCGCGCATAACTACCTCTACGAAGCCGGCGGCGCAGCGGTCCTGGGCAGCATTCAGCCTCAGCCCATTGAAGCGGATCGCGACGGCACGCTGCCGCTGGATAAAGTGGCGGCAAAAATTAAACCGGACGACATTCACTTCGCCCGCACCAAACTGCTGAGCCTGGAAAACACCCATAATGGCAAAGTGCTGCCGCGCGAATACCTCGCGCAGGCCTGGGAATTCAGCCGCAAGCATAACCTGGCGCTGCACGTTGACGGCGCGCGTATCTTTAACGCCGTGGTGTCCTACGGCTGTCAGCTGGAAGAGATTACCCGCTACTGCGACAGCTTCACTATTTGCCTGTCAAAAGGCCTGGGCACGCCGGTAGGCTCCCTGCTGGTCGGCAGCCAGGACTACATCAAGCGAGCAATACGTTGGCGCAAAATGACGGGCGGCGGTATGCGCCAGGCCGGCATTCTGGCGGCGGCTGGCCTGTATGCGCTGAAAAATAACGTTGAGCGTCTGAAAGAAGACCACGACAACGCCCACTGGCTGGCCGGTGAGCTGCGCGAAATCGGCGTCGATGTGATGCGCCAGGATACCAATATGGTATTTGTACGCATGACGGCGGAAGAAGCGGAAGATTTAGGGCCATATATGCGCGAGCGCGGCATAATCATCAGTGCAGGCCCGGCCACGCGTCTGGTTACCCATCTGGACGTCACCCGCAGCCAGTTGGCTGAAGTCGTCGCCCACTGGCGCAGCTTCCTGCAAAACTAACGGGGATCAGGGACGATGGCAGAACCTCAAAGGATAGTGGTCCTCGGCGCCAGCGGCTACATTGGCCAGCACCTGGTGCCGTTACTCGTGGCGGCGGGGCATCACGTCACCGCCGCTGCCCGCCGCATAGACTGGCTGAAGAAACAACCCTGGCAGGGCGTGGAATGCAGGCACGTAGATTTACACTGGCCGCATCGCCTGGGCGCCCTGCTCGAAGGTGTAGACACCGTTTATTACCTGATCCACAGCATGGGCGACGGGGATGATTTTCTTGAGTTCGAACGCCAGGCGGCGCTGAATATGCGCGACGCGCTGACCGAGCATCCGGTCAAGCAGGTCATTTTCCTCAGCTCATTACAGGCCAAAAGCGGGTCAACCCACTCGAAGCACCTTAAGGCACGGCAGATCACCGCGGATATCTTGCGTGATTCCGGCGTGCCGGTCACCGAACTGCGGGCAGGAATTATCGTTGGCGCAGGCTCAGCGGCCTTCGAAGTCATGCGGGATATGGTTTACAACCTGCCGGTGCTGACGCCACCGCACTGGGTACGCTCCCGGACTTCACCGATTGCTTTGGATAATCTGCTGCATTATCTCGTCGCACTGCTGGATCATCCGGCAACCGGGCATCGCCTGTTTGAAGCCGCCGGGCCGGAAGTCCTGAGCTATCAGCAACAGTTTGAGCGCTTTATGGCTATCAGCGGCCGCCGTCGCCCGCTGATCCCCATTCCACTCCCCACCAGCTGGATTTCTGTATGGTTTCTGAACGTCATCACCTCGGTGCCACCCGGCATTGCTAAAGCCCTGATTCAGGGGCTTGAACACGATTTGCTGGCGGACGATCGTAGTCTGCGGGAGTGCATCCCGCAGCAGCTCATCACTTTTGACGACGCCGTGCGCCTGACGCTGGCGAACGAACACAGGCTCGTCAACTCCCAGGACTGGGGCTACGACGCCCAGGCTTTTGCCCGCTGGCGACCCGACTACGGTTTTTTTGCTAAACAGGCGGGCTGCACGCTGACCACCCGGGCCTCTCTCTCTTCGCTCTGGCGGGTCATTAACCAGCTTGGCGGCAAAGATGGCTACTTTTTTGGCAACGCACTGTGGAAAACCCGCGCGCTGATGGATCGATTGATGGGGCATCAGCTGGCCAAAGGCCGGCCTGACAAAGCCCTGCTCGACGTGGGCGACCCCGTGGATAGCTGGAAAGTAATTATCGCCGAGCCGGAAAAAGAACTGACGCTGCTGTTCGGCATGAAGGCCCCGGGTCTCGGGCGACTCTCGTTCACCTTACAGGATGACGGCAACCAGCGTCGGCTGGACGTCAGAGCCTGGTGGCACCCTCACGGCTGCGCCGGTTTGCTCTACTGGCTGGCGATGATCCCCGCCCATTTATTTATCTTTAAGGGAATGGCGCGGCGAATTGTTCATTTAGCGGAACAAAACTCGATCAAAAAGAGAAGTTAGCTCCTAATCTTTCAGTATTCCCATTGCATGCGCTGCCGTTTCACGGAAAAATGCGCAGCGTTAATCTCAAACATAACGAGTTGGTCACATGAAGGTACTGGTCACGGGCGCCACCAGCGGTTTAGGCCGAAACGCGGTCGAGTATTTACGCGCCAGGGGCATCAGCGTTCGGGCAACCGGACGCAACGAAGCTATGGGCAAACTGCTGCAGAAAATGGGCGCCGAATTTGTCCATGCCGACCTGACGGAGCTGGTCTCCTCCCAGGCAAAGGTGATGCTCGCGGACGTCGATACGCTCTGGCACTGCTCCAGCTTCACCTCGCCCTGGGGCACCCAGCAGGCCTTCGACCTCGCCAACGTCCGCGCGACCCGCCGACTGGGCGAATGGGCCGTGGCCTGGGGCGTGCGTGACTTTATTCATATCTCATCGCCGTCGCTCTACTTCGACTACCATCATCACCGAAACATCAGCGAAGATTTTCGCCCGGTGCGCTTCGCCAACGAATTTGCCCGCAGCAAAGCCGCCAGCGAAGAGGTGATCCAGCTGCTGGCGCAGGCCAACCCGAACACGCGCTTTACCATCCTACGGCCACAAAGCCTGTTTGGCCCGCACGACAAAGTGTTTTTCCCGCGCCTGGTGCAGATGATGCGTCACTACGGCAGCGTGCTGCTACCGCGCGGGGGCGATGCGCTGGTGGATATGACCTATCTGGAAAACGCAGTGCACGCGATGTGGCTGGCGACGCAGAAACAGGATTTACCTTCTGGTCGCGCCTACAACATCACCAATATGGAAGCGCGCCCGCTGCGGACTATCGTGCAGAAGCTGATCGACGAACTGGGCATCAAATGCCGCATTCGCTCGGTGCCGTATCCGATGCTCGATATCATCGCCCGGAGCCTGGAGCACTTTGGCAATAAATCGGCCAAAGAACCGGTGCTCACGCACTACGGCGTCTCCAAGCTGAACTTCGACTTAACCCTGGACACCACGCGCGCGGAAACGGAGCTGGGGTACCAGCCTATCGTTACCCTTGATGAAGGCATTCGCCGTACCGCGCTGTGGTTGAAAGATCACGGCACGCTGCACCGAGGCTAGCCCTGGCCGTATTTTTCCAGTAATGCCTCGGCAATCGCCAGGCTCTCAGCATCCGCCTCGCCGCTATAGTTGGCCGGGCGGAAGTGCATCTGGAAGGCGGTAATCACCCTTTTCTGCTGCGCATCAGTCATGCCCGGAAGCACTTCGTAGCCATAGCGGGAAAGCACATCCAGCAGATCTTTTTTATCCACCGGCTGCAGCGGCCCGCGGCCGTTAAGGTAAAATGCCACTCTTGCGGCGTCCGGCCATGCGCCAATCCCGTTGTCCGCAAATTGCTTCCAGGGGAACAACGGGCCCGGATCAACCTTGCGCTGCGGCGCGATATCTCCGTGAGCCACTACGTTCTGCGGCGCAATGTTATAGCGCGCAATAATCTGCTTAGCTAAATCTTCAAGCACCGCAATCTGCGGCTGTCTGAATGGGTAGAAGCGCTGAATACCCCCCACCCGCGTGTAGCCCTGGTTTTCCAGCTCAATGCCCACGGACGTGTCGTTAATCCGCGTCGCACCGCGCCAGAAACTGACCCCGGCATGCCAGGCTAGCTGTTCTTCCGGCACAAGCTGCCAGACAACGGGTTTCCCACCGGACAGCGGCGGGTTAGCCGGGACCAGATAATGGGCGCTGACGTTACGGTCGGTCAGCGTCGAGAGCGAGCCCGAAAAGTCATCCGCTGTGTAGTGAATCACCAGAATCTTTATCCGCGGGTAGGCGGCCTGCGCCTGGCGCGTGGTGTCCACCTTATAGCTCCCCCGATCGACAATCCCTTTTTGGCCGGCGCAGCCCGCCAGCAACAGCGCCAGGGCAAGCGCTAAGATCCTGGTTTTCATTTACGCGTTTTCACCGCCGTCCCGCTGACGCAAACCATCAGCATACTGCCGTCCTTGCCGACGGTTTCATAGTCGATATCAATCCCGACCACCGCATTGGCGCCCAGGCTTTCGGCCTGTTCCTGAATTTCACGAAATGCGATGTCCCGCGCTTTGCGTAACTCTTTCTCATAAGCCCCGGAGCGACCGCCGACGATGTCGCGAACCCCGGCAAAAAAATCGCGGAAAATATTGGCCCCCAGGATAGCCTCCCCGGTGACCACGCCGCAGTATTCAGTAATGGTGTGGCCTTCCAGGCCTGGCGTCGTCGTAAACTGCATCACGTTCTCCTCTCTTTGCCATCAACACGTTAGCCCGGCAATCGCCACGCGATTTTGAGCCAGTACGCTATGCTAAGGTAGTCCTCCTGAGAAAATAAGGAAATAAAAATGCGCAGCTCAGCTTTGGCTCTTCTCCCCTGTGCGCTGGTGTTGTCGGCCTGTACCAGCGTCACCCCGGCCTTCAAAGACATTGGCACCCGCAGCGGCCCCTGCGTCAGCGGCGGCCCGGATGACGTCGCTCAGCAGTTCTATGATTACCGTATCGCGCACAAGGGCGAAGGCCTGAACTCCGTTGCCGCGCTGCGCCCTTATCTGAGCGATTCCCTGTTCCAGCTCCTGCAAAAATCCAGCAGTTCTCCTGCCGCGCAAAGCGCGTTTACCCGCAGCGATATTTTCTCCAGCCGGTCAGAAGGGCCTGACAAAGCCAGCGTAGCTTCGGCGTCAACGATTCCGAACACCGATGCCCGCAATATTCCTCTGCGCGTCGAGCTAACCCGCGGCAGTCAGACCTGGAAAGATGAAGTACTGATGGTCCGCGAAGGCCAGTGCTGGACGGTGGACGATGTGCGTTATCTCGGGGCGGCGAGCCACGCGCCAACCGGCACGCTGCGTCAGGCAGTTGAAGGGAAATAGCGGCAATTTATGCTTACGCTATGCGGGTGGGAGAAACGTAACCCCTGTAAATAGTCTGGTATATTCAGGGATCTCGGTTTTTTATACTTAGCCACCACCCGCCTCGATATTTTGTGCTAACTTTAGGCAAGGTAAGCCGTTGTTTATAAGTTTTAACGCACAAAGATTGCATAACTATTCTGTTAAAGGTACCCTTTGCGGCCTCAATTGCTATTCAACTTCAGCGCATGAGTATTCAACTAGACAGCATTAATTGCTTTTACGGTGCCCATCAGGCGCTGTTCGATATCACACTACATTGCCCGCAGGGCGAGACACTGGTGTTGCTGGGCCCGAGCGGTGCCGGCAAGAGCTCTCTGCTGCGCGTTCTTAACCTGCTTGAGATGCCGCGTTCCGGCAAACTCAGCATTGCGGGCACGACTTTCGACTTCGCCAAAGCTCCCGGTGACAAAGCGATTCGCGATCTGCGCCAGAACGTCGGCATGGTCTTCCAGCAATACAATCTGTGGCCGCACCTCACCGTGCTGCAAAACCTGATTGAAGCGCCTTGCCGCGTGCTAGGGTTAAGCAAAGATAAAGCGCGTGAACGCGCCGACAAACTGCTTGAACGCCTGCGTCTGAAGCCCTACATGGACCGCTATCCGCTGCACCTTTCCGGCGGCCAACAGCAGCGCGTCGCGATTGCTCGCGCCCTGATGATGGAGCCGCAGGTTCTGCTGTTTGATGAGCCAACCGCCGCCCTGGATCCGGAAATTACCGCGCAGATCGTTAGCATTATCCGCGAACTGGCGGAAACAAACATTACTCAGGTCATCGTGACCCATGAAGTAGAAGTGGCGCGTAAAACCGCCAGCCGCGTGGTGTATATGGAAAACGGCCACATCATCGAACAAGGTGATGCCAGCTGCTTTGCTGACCCGCAAACCGATGCGTTTAAATTCTATCTCTCTCACTGATGTTGAACGGGAAAACGACAATGAAAAAAGTTTTGCTGGCCACTCTTTTAGCCACTCTGAGCCTTTCTGCTACCGCCGCACAGACTATCCGTTTTGCTACCGAAGCCTCTTACCCTCCGTTTGAGTCTATCGACGCCAACAACAAGATCGTCGGCTTTGACGTTGACCTGGCTAACGCCCTGTGCAAGCAGATCGATGCCACCTGTACCTTCACCAACCAGGCGTTCGACAGCCTGATCCCGAGCCTGAAATTCCGCCGTATTGACGCGGTGATGGCGGGGATGGACATCACCCCTGAGCGTGAAAAGCAGGTTCTGTTCACTAAACCTTACTACGACAACTCCGCGCTGTTTGTGGGCGTGAAGGGCAAATATGCCGATATTGCCGCGCTGAAAGGCAAGAAAGTGGGCATCCAGAACGGCACCACTCACCAGAAATACATCACCGACAAGCATCCGGAAATCACCACCGTGCCTTACGACAGCTACCAGAACGCTAAGCTGGATCTGCAGAACGGCCGTATCGACGCTGTCTTCGGCGATACCGCCGTGGTGACCGAGTGGCTGAAAGCCAGCCCGGAACTGGTTGCAGTGGGTGACAAAGTGACCGACAAAGATTACTTCGGTACCGGCCTCGGCATCGCCCTGCGCCAGGGCAACACTGACCTGCAGAGCAAATTCAACGCCGCGCTGGACAAAGTGAAACAAGACGGCACCTACAAAGCCATCTACGACAAATGGTTCCAGAAGTAATCGACTCGATGAACGAATTGTTTCCATTAGCAAGCGCCGCCGGGATGACCGTCGGCCTTGCCGTTTGTGCCCTCATCGTCGGCCTCGTGCTGGCGATGATCTTTGCCGTCTGGGAATCCGCCAAATGGCGCCCGGTGGCATGGATAGGCTCCGGGCTGGTCACACTATTCCGCGGCCTGCCTGAAATTCTGGTGGTGCTGTTTATCTACTTCGGCTCCTCCCAGCTGCTGCTGATACTCTCTGACGGTTTTACCCTCAACCTCGGTTTTACCGCCATTCCGGTCAAAATGGAGATTGAGAACTTTGACGTCAGCCCGTTCCTTTGCGGCGTGATTGCTCTCTCCCTGCTATATTCCGCCTATGCTTCGCAGACGCTGCGCGGCGCGCTCAAAGCAGTACCAATTGGGCAATGGGAATCGGGTCAGGCGCTGGGATTATCCAAAACCGCTATTTTCTTCCGGCTGGTGATGCCGCAGATGTGGCGCCACGCGCTGCCGGGCCTCGGTAACCAGTGGCTGGTGTTGCTGAAGGACACCGCGCTGGTGTCGCTTATCAGCGTGAATGACCTGATGCTGCAAACCAAAAGTATCGCCACGCGCACGCAGGAACCCTTTACCTGGTACGTGATTGCCGCGGCCATTTATCTGGTCATCACCCTGCTGAGTCAGTACATCCTGAAGCGTATCGATTTGCGCGCCACGCGCTTTGAACGGAGACCTGGCTGATGCTCGAGTATTTACCAGAGCTGATGAAGGGTCTGCACACCAGCCTGACGCTCACCGCCGCTTCCATTGCCGTAGCATTGGTGCTGTCGCTGCTTTTCACCATCGTTCTGACGTTGAAAACGCCAGGGCTGGTGCACATTGTGCGCGCCTACATCACGCTGTTTACCGGCACGCCGCTGCTGGTGCAGATCTTCCTGATTTACTATGGCCCAGGGCAGTTCCCGTCGCTTCAGCATTATCCCGTGCTATGGCATCTGCTTTCCGAACCATGGCTGTGCGCGTTAATTGCGCTGTCGCTTAACAGCGCCGCGTATACCACGCAGCTGTTTTACGGGGCTATTCGCGCCATACCGGAAGGTCAGTGGCAGTCCTGCAGTGCCCTGGGGATGAGCAAGAAAGACACGCTGGCCATCCTGCTGCCTTATGCCTTCAAGCGCGCACTCTCGTCTTACTCGAACGAAGTCGTGCTGGTGTTTAAGAGCACCTCCCTGGCCTACACCATTACGCTGATGGAAGTGATGGGCTACGGGCAGCTTCTGTATGGCCGCACCTATGATGTGACGGTCTTCGGTGCAGCCGGTCTTGTCTACCTCATCGTCAACGGGCTGCTTACGCTGCTGATGCGCCTGATTGAACGCCGGGCGCTGGCCTTTGAGCGCCGCAGCTAGAAAAGCTAACACGAAAAGCGGGGCAACCCGCTTTTTTTACGCCCAGAAAAATATAAATATACATTTTTATTGAATATAAATTCACACTTTGGCATGGTGGTTTGACGCCGGGAAACGGCGACTTAAAACAATATTGACAGACAGGAGCAACACGCATGAAAAAGTTACTGTTAGCCGCTATGTTCGCTACAACCGCATTCAGCGCGGCTGCAGCGGAGAAAATCAACTTCGGCTCTTCGGCAACCTATCCTCCTTTTGAATCTCTGGATGCAAGCAATCAGATCGTTGGTTTCGATATCGATCTGGCCAAAGCATTATGCAAACAAATGCAGGCTGAATGTACCTTCACCAACCACGCATTCGACAGTCTGATCCCTTCCCTGAAGTTCCGTAAATACGACGCCGTTATTTCCGGGATGGATATCACGCCTGAACGCGCCAAACAGGTCGCCTTTACCAATCCGTACTACGCCAACTCGGCGGTGGTGATTGCAAAAAAAGGCCAGTTTACTTCGCTGGATGAGCTCAAGGGCAAACGCATCGGGATGGAAAACGGCACCACGCACCAGAAATACCTGCAGGATAAACACCCTGAGGTGAAAACCGTCTCCTACGACAGCTACCAGAACGCAATTATTGATCTGAAAAATGGCCGTATTGATGGCGTGTTTGGCGATACCGCCGTGGTGAACGAATGGCTGAAGACCAACCCGCAGTTAGGCACCGTGGGTGAGCATGTAACCGACGCGCAGTACTTTGGCACCGGTTTAGGAATTGCGGTTCGCCCGGATAATCAGGCGCTGTTGAAGAAGCTGAACGACGCCCTGGCGGCGATTAAAGCGGACGGGACTTACCAGAAGATCAGCAATCAGTGGTTCCCGCAGTAAATTTGTTCTCACTCCGGGCCGCTCCTTAGTCACAAATATGTTTTATGTAAGGCCCGATAAGATTCCGTTCACCTCAAATACAAGCTCATATGCTGTCACCGAGCGTAGTGAACCTGTCCGGGGGATAACGCCATCCCCCGGAAGCCCCCCGCGCCCGGCGAACTCATCGCCTCTGAAGCGGTAACCCCACCGGTTATCACCCAAACATTCGGGGTCGTTCGCAATTCGTTCCCAACGATCGCTCTCTTTCGCTGCTCCCCGCAGCTCAACCCCGCCTGAGTTGGGTCATAGTCGGGGGCGATGAGAGCCGGGAGGCAATTCAACCCTCACCCCGGCCCTCTCCCGGAGGGAGAGGGGGAAAACAGCCGACGTGGAATCATGTTTATTCCCTCTCCCTTCCAGGGAGAGCGTCGGGAACGCATCTCGGCCGCCCCAGGACCAGGAGATAAAACGGAGGTCTGCCGCTTTAGCGGTCGATTTATTTGGCCGGGAGTCCGGGGTCTCGGGGAAGTGACGGTGACTTCCCCGAGTCGTTCACCGGTTCGGGGGGGATATATGAAACAGGGCTGGAAGTGAACGGAACCTTAGCCGAGACCGCCGGTACGAATGCCAGGGTTAGGGACAACGCTCCAGCAGCGTCAACACTTCGTAATGCGAAGTGTGCGGGAACATATCAAACAGTTGGGTACGCACTACCCGGTAACCGGGCAGCATCTGAATATCCTTCGCCATGGTCTGCGCGTTGCAGCTGGAGTAGACGATAAACGCCGGGGCCATCTGCGTCAGATAATCGCACAGCGCTTTGCCTATCCCACGGCGCGGGGGGTTAACCAGCACCAATTGCGGAATATCCCGCTGGGCAACGGCGAACCGGGTGGAATCCAGCGCCTGAAAATGAATATTATGCAGACCCAGTTTTTCGGCCGACTGCTTTGCGCTGGCAATCGCCTCTGGTGCAATTTCGATGCCGGTTAGCTTCATCTCCGGCGTGGCACAGTGCAGGCCAAATCCCCCCACACCGCAGAATAGATCCCACATATGGTTGACGGGGAGCGCACGCACCCAGTCACGGGCGGTGGCGTACAGCCGGGACGCAACCTGGGGGTTAGTCTGGAAGAAACTTTGCGGGCGAATATAAAGCGGCACGCCGTTGAAGACTTCTTCGAGCGCACGCTGTTCGGTTAGCGGAATTTCCTGTTCGCCTTCCATAATGGCCATGTGCACCGGCTGAATGTTGGCCGAAATCACTTTCAGCTGTGGCAGCTGCTGCTGAAGCCACGGCAGTGCCGCTTGTAGCTGCTCCAATTTGCTTTGCGAACGCAGGACAAAGCGCAACATCATACCGCCATCGGCCTGGCTTTCGGTTAGCAGCAGATACTTAAGCTCCCCCCGCTTACGCGCTACGTTATAAGGCGTTAAGCCCGCGCGGGCAATAAAGGGCTTCAGCGCCGCAAAGACAGGTTCAAATGAGGCAGGATAAAGCGGGCAGTCGGTTAAATCTTCGGGCGTACCGTCACGGTGTAGCATCCCCAGCAGCGGTTTTTCCACGCTGCCGCTGACCACCATTTTGGCTTTATTGCGAAATGCCTGCTCAGGGCCGCTGACCGGCTGGCACCACTCGCCCACCATAATGCCTTCCAGCAGTTGCCGGAGATCGGTCATTTTAGCGAGAAGCTGGTCTTCAACCTGCAGTTCAATCCACTGGCAGGAGCGACACCGGCCGGCATCATAGAGCGCGCATTGCATAGAAAAACCCTGAGAAAAAACGAGGGCGCAGATTGTAGCACTCTGCGCTTACTGAAGTCTGAAAAAAAGCCGGCTGCGGGCGGGGACAAACAGCAGACACAGCACCAGGATGTCGGGCAGCTTTTGGGTAAACAGTGACCGGAAGATCTCGCGTTTACTGCCCCCGGCAACGCTGAATAACTCAGGGTATCCCCAGCCCAGGGAGGACAGAGACAACCAGGCCACGGACACAATTTGGGTCAGCAAAAATAGCCAGCGCCCCCAGTTGCGCCCTTTAATAATCACGAACGCACAGCGAAGTTCAACGAAGAGCATCAGCAGACTGCCGAGAAAAACCAGCGTCAGGGGCCAGGTTTGCACGCTGCGGTGCACAAAATCCATCACCCCGCGTACCCCGAGCATATTAAACAGCAGCAGCAAATCGAGACATCGGGTAGTAACGATGCCAATAGCCGCCACCATCACCAGCGTGGGGACGTTTAATTTTGCATGAGATGACCGCTGTTTCCTGATAATTTCCACAACCTCGCGTTCCTTACGTCACGGTGCCGCGACAAGCGCGGCACCGGAGGCACATCATTGCAGATTTTAGGCGTTTTAACCACGTCTTGCACTCTGGATATCGCGCAGCCGCTGCTTTTCTGCCCGAGCCATAAACCACCATGCAATCAAGCCGATAACGCCCACAACGCCGAGAATAATCGACGCCAGCGCGTTAATTTCCGGGTTAACCCCCATGCGCACATTCGAGAACACCAGCATCGGCAGCGTAGTGGCGCCCGGCCCGGATACGAAGCTGGCGATAACCAGATCGTCAAGCGAAAGCGTGAACGCCAGCAGCCAGCCGGAGATAATGGCAGGTGAGATCATCGGCACGGTGATCACAAAGAACACTTTCAGCGGCGTCGCCCCCAGATCCATCGCCGCTTCTTCAATGGAGCGGTCCAGCTCCCGCAGGCGTGAGCTAATCACCACGGCAACATAAGCGGTACAGAACGTCACATGCGCCAGCCAGATGGTGAGCATCCCTCTGTCGCTCGGCCAGCCTATTGCATGCGCCAGCGCCACGAACAGCAGCAACAGAGAAAGCCCGGTGATCACATCCGGCATAACCAGCGGCGCGGTCAGCATAAAGGCAAAGCCGTTTGAGCCACGAAAACGGCCAAAGCGCACCATCACCACGGCGGCAATTGTGCCGAGGATCACCGCCATCGTAGCGGCAGCCGCGGCGATGGTCAGGCTCAGGCCAACGGCGTTCATCATCGCCGAATCCCTGAACAGCTCGCCGTACCAGCGCGTTGACCAGCCGGCCCATACCGTTACCAGTTTAGAACTGTTAAACGAGTAGATGACCAGCATCAGCATTGGCGCATACAGGAAGGTAAAACCAATAAACAGAATCAGAAGACGCCACGGAGAGCGCACCACCGGTAAGTTGTTCATGCGTGGTCCTCCGCCGCTTTGTTCTGGTATTTATGGAACCACATGATCGGCACAATCAGCAGCAAAAGCATGATAATTGCCACGGCTGAGGCCACCGGCCAGTCGCGGTTATTAAAGAATTCCTGCCACAGGACGCGACCAATCATAATGCTGTCCGGTCCGCCAAGCAGTTCCGGGATCACAAACTCCCCTACTGCCGGAATAAACACCAGCATCGAACCCGCGATAATCCCACCTTTGGTCAGCGGCACAATCACGCTAAAGAAAGTTTTCAGCGGGCGGGCGCCGAGATCTAACGAAGCCTCTACCAGTGAGTAATCAATGCGCGTCAGCGCGGTATAAATCGGCAGCACCATAAACGGCAGATAGGCATAAACAATCCCGATGTAGACCGCAAGATTGGTATGCAGGATAGTCAACGGCTGGTCGATAACCCCGAGCCAAAGCAGCACATTATTCAATATGCCGTTGTTTTTCAGTATGCCCATCCACGCATACACGCGGATCAGGAACGAGGTCCATGACGGCAAGATCACCAGCAGCAGCAGAATGTTTCGCGTGGAGGGTTTACTGTGCGCTACCGCCCACGCGAGCGGATAGCCCAGCGCCAGGCAGCACAGCGTTGAAATCGCCGCCACCTGCAAAGACTGTAGATAAGCCTCGAAATAGAGCGGATCGTCCGTCAGCTGGAAGTAATTCGCCAGATTCAGGGTGATCGACAGTTGCCCATCGGCCCAGCTCACCAGATCGCTGTATGGCGGGATCGCACGGGCTATTTCCGAAAAGCTGATCTTAAAGACGATGAGAAATGGCAGCATAAACAGCAGGATCAGCCACAGATATGGCAACGCGATCGCCAGCTTGCGCCCGTGTGCCATCTGCAAACGGGCGAGCAAACGCTTCATGCCCGAGGGCTTAAGCACGGCCGTCTCTGCCGGGCCTTCAGAAAGTGTTGTCATCTTGCCTCCTTAAACCGTCAGAACCACGCAGCTGTCGGCATCCCAGCACAGACGAACTTCATCCCCCCAGGTGGGCGCCCCTTTACGATAGCGGTGCTCATTCTGCAGCTGGGCGCTGATCATCTGCCCACTTTTCAGGCGAACGTGGTAGATGGAGAGATCGCCGAGATAGGCGATATGCACCACTTCTCCGACGGCAAAGTTATAGCCATCGGCGGGCGGCTCTTCGCAAAGCATCACCTTTTCCGGGCGCAGCGCGACGAAAACCGGCACGCCATCTACCACGGAAGCGTCAGGATCCACCTTCAGCGGATGCACTAGTCCAGGACTATCTATCACCAGCCCGTCGTCCTGACGCTCTTTTAATACCCCTTCGAAGACGTTAACCGAACCGATAAACTCCGCGCTATAGCGGGTGGTTGGGTGCTCATAAATCTCTTCCGGCTCGCCGATTTGCACGAACTTACCGCGATTCATGATCGCAATTCGCCCGGCCATGGTCATCGCCTCTTCCTGGTCATGGGTCACCATCACGCAGGTCACGCCGACGCGTTCAAGAATGTCCACCACTTCCAGCTGCATCCTGTCGCGCAGTTTTTTATCCAGCGCCCCCATAGGCTCGTCAAGCAACAGCAATTTGGGGCGCTTAGCCAGGCTACGGGCTAGCGCCACGCGCTGACGCTGGCCGCCTGAAAGCTGGTGAGGTTTGCGTTTTGCAAATTCCTGCATGTGCACCAGGGTCAGCATTTCTGCAACCCGGCTGGTAATCTCCGACTTCGGCAGTTTGTCCTGCTTCAGGCCAAAGGCGATGTTCTGCTCCACGGTCATGTGCGGGAACAGCGCATAAGACTGGAACATCATATTGATCGGACGCTGGTAAGGCGGCACATGAGACAAATCGACGCCATCAAGCATGATTTGCCCCGCGCTTGGCTGCTCAAACCCCGCCAGCATACGCAGCAGCGTAGATTTGCCGCAGCCTGAGGCGCCCAGCAAAGCAAAAATTTCGCCTTTATAGATGGTCAGGCTGACGTCATCCACGGCATGTTGGCCATCAAACGATTTAGTAAGGTTACGAATTTCCAGCAGCGGCGTCAGCGCTTTGGGTGTTTTGGACTGCGGGCGAGGGATTGCGTCGTTCAATTCTGTTGCTCTCCGGCAAAAGCAAAAAGAAGATACGGCCCGGTTGCCGTACTTTTAGCCCTCCCGGAAACAAGGGCTTCCGTTCAGGCTGGGGCGATTGCACAACTCTGGTGCAACCGCCCGGTGCAGGGTGTAACAGGACTACTTGCCTGTTTTAACCTTAGTCCACGCGCGGGTGATAACCCGGTCAATCTTCGCTGGCATCACCGTTTGTGTGAACAACTTGGCACGAATATCCGCCGGCGGGTAAATTCCCGGGTTGCTGCGGACTTCTTCGCTCAGTAACGGCGTAGCTTCTTTATTGGCGTTCGCGTAGTAAATATGATTACTGATGTTGGCGATAACGTCCGGCTTCATCAGGTAGTTAAGGAACTGGTACGCTTCGTCTTTGTTCTTCGCGTCTACCGGCAGGGCAAACATATCGAAGTAGACCATCGCGCCTTCCTTAGGAATGGAATAAGCAACATTCACGCCATTTTTAGCTTCTTTGGCGCGATTTGCTGCCTGCAGAATATCCCCGGACCAGCCAATCGCCACGCAAATATCACCGTTGGCGAGATCGTTGATGTACTGGGATGAATGGAAGTAACGAATATTTGGACGCAGCTTCATCAGCAAATCGTTAGCCGCGCCGGTGTAGTCTGCGGCGTTGGTGCTGTTCGGATCTTTGCCCAGGTAGTGCAACACGGTGGCGTAAATTTCACTAGGCGCGTCCAGGAACGACACGCCACAGCTTTTCAGTTTTTCAAGGTTCTCTGGCTTGAAGATCAGATCCCAGCTGTCCACCGGGGCGTCTTTGCCCAGCGCGGCTTTCACCTTCTCAACGTTATAGCCAATGCCGGTCGTCACCATCATGTACGGAATACCGTATTTATTATCGTGGTCGTTTTGCGCCACCAGCTTGAGCATTTCCGGGTCGAGGTTTTTGTAATTCGGCAGTTTGCTTTTATCCAGAGGCTCGAAAATACCGGCCTGAGCCTGGCGCTCAAGGAACTGCGAAGACGGCACCACCAGGTCATAACCCGTGCTGCCCGCCATCAGTTTGCCTTCCAGCACCTCGTTGGAATCGAACACGTCGTAAACCACTTTGATGCCGGTCTCTTTGGTGAAGTTTGCCAGGGTATCCGTGGCGATATAGTCTGACCAGTTATAGACGTGCAGCGTCTTTTGTTCGGCGGCAGAGCTGGCGGCAGAGGCCACCATCAGCGCACCGGCAACCATCCCCAACAACCCTTTTTTACGTAGGTAGAGCATAATTTCATTCCTTCTGAATAAAGGCCAAACCAGACTCGAATGAGCCGAATTTACGCAATGTGGCTTATCCGCATTCGCCGCACGCTGTTTTTAGCATGCAAAATTCATGCATCTCTATTCATTCTGCAGAAAAAGAATTTGGGCAATCTTCACGCAGACGTTGCTCGTTTTTACGGCCACGCAAGAATAACTGTAGCCAGGGTTGGCGACTATAGCCCGGATGAAAAAACGCCTTTTATCAACTTTCCAGACATCTTTCGTCTATACAGGCGGCAAATAATTGCCTTATGGCAGGGATTTGTCTGGCTATGACGGCAATATGACAGAATAAAAACATGCGGAACGCGGCGGCGCTGGTGGCCGCTGCGTTAAAATAAGAAAGGATCAGTGCAGAGAGTGAGTGTGAATAATTGTGCTGTCGCGCTCTTCTTCTTCAGCCACAAACAGCAGCTGATTAGCACAGGCTTCGAGGATCACCATCGAAACCTGCTCTTCGCTCTGCTGAACGAAGGCGGCAAACTGCTCGCGGGTAATACCCACCGAGGCATACAACGACTGACATACCACCAGCTTGGGCAGGTTATCATCCTGTATGTCGAGGAAAGCTTTCACCGTCAGCGAGCTGGCATTGATCGAGGAAAGATCGGACGCCAGCGGCAACAGCGCCGACGGCTTAACTTCGGCCAATGCAGAAAACAGGATAATGTTGTCCACAAGATCGATTTTCGCGTCGTATACGCCATCGAAGTTCTGCATATGGGGCAAATGCAATGCCTGACAGGTATCGCACTCGAAAAAGGTTACGCCGATTTCATCCAGCCAGCGGCGTAAAGTGTCCAGAGTCGGGACCACGAGTGAATCCATAAACGCAAAAACCTCATTACCGGTTCAAAAATTAACGTGCCATCTTACGCAAAAATGACACGTCATACTATGCATAAGCGCCGATTTGGCGATTATCCGCCGGTTTTAAGACAGTACCCAGGGCGCGCCTGCTGCTCTATCCATTTGATCATCAGCCCGGCGATATCGACACCGCTTGTGTTTTCAATGCCTTCCAGCCCCGGCGAGGCGTTCACTTCCATCACCAGCGGCCCACGATCGGCGCGTAAAATGTCCACCCCGGCGATATCCAGCCCCAGCGTGCTGGCCGCTTTTAGCGCCACCTCGCGCTCAAGATCGGTAATGGTCACCTGGTGCGCGACGCCGCCCCGGTGCAGGTTTGAGCGGAAATCGCCGGGTTTGGCCTGCCGCTCAATGGCGGCAACAACCTGGTCACCCACCACCAGGCAGCGAATATCCCTTCCCTTCGCTTCTTTGATGTATTCCTGCACTAAAATATGGGCATTCAGACCGCGAAACGCATCAATCACGCTTTCCGCCGCCTGCCGCGTTTCGGCCAGCACCACGCCAATGCCCTGCGTGCCTTCCACGAGCTTCACCACCAGCGGCGCACCGCCCACCATATCAATCAGGTCACTGGTATCGTCGGGTGAGTGGGCGAACCCCGTTACCGGCAAATCAATCCCCTGCTTCGCCAGCAACTGTAACGAACGCAGTTTGTCCCGCGCGCGGGTGATGGCCACCGATTCATTGAGCGGGTAGCTGCCCAGCATTTCAAACTGGCGCAGCACCGCCGTGCCGTAAAAAGTGATAGCCGAGCCAATACGCGGAATTACCGCGTCATAATGCGGCAGTTGACGCCCCTTGTAGTGCACGGAAGGCGCGGCCGGATTAATGTTCATATAGCAAGAAAGGGGATCGATGATCTCCACCTGATGACCGCGACGCGTCGCCGCCTCGCGCAGGCGCTTGCATGAATAGAGCGTTCCATCCCGGGATAAAATAGCGATTTTCAACCTGCACCTCTGAGCAACCAGACCAAAATTAACCGCCCGCTAATCATACCACTGCCCTCACCTTTCAACGATGGGCTAATCGGCGGGAGACTTCTTAAGTGCCTCAATTAATTGCTTTGTGGTCAAGGTGAGATGCACGGGATCAAAAACGGCATAAAGATCGGCAGGAATCGGCCGGGAGGGAGGACGAAACACCACGCCAGGCCAGTTCATTTGCGCGTAGCTGTCGGCAATAATAGTTAGCCCGAAACCGATACTCACCAACGCCAGCACGGTTTGCGGCTCCACCGCCTCACGAACAACCCGTGGGGTAAAACCGGCTTCGCGGCAAACGCGCTGCAGGAAAGTCCAGTCAGAGTGAATGGCGGTCATCGTCACGAACGGCTCATGGCGCAGTTGGGTAATGTCCACCGTCTGCTGCCGGGCTAGCGGATGACTCTCCGGCAGCGCCACCATAAATGTTGCCTCATGCAGTTTTTCGCTCTGCAGGCCCCCAGGCGGGCAGGTTTCCATCCGCCAGATCCCGGCATCAATCTCGTGGCGTTCAAGCAGTGCGAGCTGATCCCCTGGGGACTTTTCGCGAAAGGTCACGTCAATAGCGGGATAGTCAGCAATAAACCGCTGTAGCCCAAGCCGCAGCCCGCCCCAGATTGCAGTCCCGACAATCCCTAACTGAATGCGCCCGCCTTCGCCGCGGCCAATTTGTTCAACTCTCGCCAGCGCAAGACTGGCATTGTTAAGCAGCTGTTTTGTCTCTTCCAGCAGGACAACGCCTGCATGGGTCAGCGCTACGTGCCGGGAATGGCGAATAAACAGAACCGTACCCAGTTGAGCCTCCAGCTCTTTAATATGGAAGCTCAGGGGAGGCTGCGACATGTTCAGCCGCGCGGCAGCCCGGCCAAAGTGCAGTTCCTCGGCTACGGCCTGAAAATAACGCAGCAGCTTAAGGTCGGTGCGATAGATACGCTGAGATGTATTCATGAGGCTCCCTGAGTAGCAAGCCTCATAAATTAACATCGCTTACGCTAGCTGTAAGGCCGGGAGCCTTAATGTGCGAGCGATGCCGAAGAATCACTTATCTGGCGGTGGCGATAATGGAAGCTAAAGTGGAAGACGATAGCGAGCACCAGCGCATAGCCAGCAAACACCAGCCAGATGGTCGGCCAGTCTTTGACGCCATCGGCTGTGAAATAATCCACCACGTAGCCGCTGACAATCGCGCCGAGATACGCACCAATTCCGTTCACCATGGTCATAAACAACCCTTGGGCGCTGGCGCGAATGCGTGAATCCACCTCCTGCTCAACAAAGACGGAGCCTGAGATATTAAAGAAATCAAAGGCCCAGCCGTACACCACCATCGACAGCAACAGCAGCACAAAGCCAAAAGCCGAGGGGTCGCCCCAGGCAAACAGCGCAAAACGCAGCACCCAGGCGACCATGCTCATCAGCATGACCTGCTTGATCCCGAAACGGCGCAGGAAAAAGGGAATCGTCAAAATAAAGACCACTTCAGACATCTGTGAGACGGACAGCAAAATCGAGGGGTACTGCACCACAAAACTGTCGGCAAACTCCGGCTGGCGGGCGAAATCATGCAGGAAAGGGTTGCCGAAAGTGTTGGTGATTTGCAGGACCGCACCAAGCAGCATGGCGAACAGGAAAAAAACTGCCATCTGTGGCTTTTTGAACAGCACAAACGCGTCCAGTCCCAGGCGGCTCACCCAACTGCGCGCGGCCTGGTGTTTTACCACCGGAATGGTCGGCAGCGTAAGCGCATACAGCGCCAGCAAGCCTGACGTCGCTGCGGCAATATAGAGCTGAATGCTACTCAGTTCGATACGCATCAGGCTGACGGTCCACATAGCCGCAATAAAGCCTACGGTACCGAACACCCTCACCGGCGGGAAATGAGTCACCGTATCCAGACCGGCTTTTTCCAGGCAGGCGTAAGAAACGGTATTGGACAGGGCGATGGTCGGCATAAAGGCCAGCGCATTACCCAGCATTGCCCAAAACATCAGCCCCGGCTGGTTAATACTGGCCGCCCAGACCAGCATCCCTGCCCCCACCAAATGGCAGAGAGAGTACACCCGATTGGCCGGAAGCCATTTATCGGCAACAATGCCGATAAGCCCCGGCATCAGCAGCGCAGTAAGCCCTTTGGTGCTGTAAACCATGCCAACATCTGCACCTTTAAAGCCGAGCGTATTGATCATGTAAGATCCCAACGTGACCAGCCACGCCCCCCAGATAAAGTACTGCAAAAACAGCATGATTTTTAAGCGGAGTTTGATCGCCATCTGTTTTCCCTGCCTTGGTCAGTGAGGATCAGGCCAGTTTGCTGAGGAAGCCGCAAATCAGGTTAATGAAGTTCTGGCGCGACAGCACAGCCGCTTTCAGCGTCTGTTCGTGGGAAAGCTGAATACTGCCTAACCCTTCTGCAAGGTTGGTAATTGCCGAGACAGCAACCACCTTCAGGCCGCAATGGCGGGCGCTGATCACCTCCGGCACAACTGACATCCCCACTACGTGACCACCAATGATTTGCATCATGCGAATTTCCGCTGCGGTTTCGAAATTGGGCCCCGGATAGGAAACAAACACCCCCTCGTGCAGAGGGAAACCCTGCTCGCGCGCAACCTCCTGTAGCACAGCGCGGTAGTCAGCGTCGTAGGCGTTTGCCAGCGAGAAAAAGCGCTCACCAAACCGCTCATCATTTGGCCCAACGGTCGGAGTGCCCGGCATCGTATTAATATGATCGTTGAGTGCCACCAGGCTACCTGGCTCCACTTCAGGGCGCAGCGAACCGGCGGCGTTGGTAGAGAAGAGAATTTCGCATCCCAGTAGCTTAAAAGTGCGAATTGCGCTGGTCATTACCGACATCCCGCGCCCTTCATAAAAATGCCCTCGCCCTTTCATGCAGGCTACCGGCACGCCAGCCAGCGTGCCGACGACCAGCTCGCCTGCATGGCCGTGGACGGTGCTGACCGGGAACCCCGGCAGCTCTTCGTATGAAAAAGTTATCGGGGAGTCGATTTTTTCCGCCAGTTCCCCCAGCCCGGAGCCAAGAATAAAAGCGATGCGTGGCACCAGACCGTTAATTCTGGAGCGAATAATGTCAGCGGCGTAGAAAGGAGCGTTATCAAAAACAGCGGTTGGCATAGGAGGTTCCTTGTCAGATAGTCGTTATAACTTCAGCAGTTATAACGACTCACCGACGGATGAAACCAATACCGTTTGAGGCAACGATTAATACTGAAAATGTATCAATCCCAGCAGTGATGGTCCGGACCCCTGTTGATTAGCGGGTCGCCCAGCCCTGTTTGTGCAGGTAATCCAGAATGAAAGGCCGGCTTTCTTTAATAATGGTGCGGCTGATGTGGTCGCTCCAGGTATCACGCCGGGTATTGCTGTCCCGGCTGAGATAATACTGCGCCAGCTGCTCGTCGTATTCGTCCAGCAGCGCCCTGTTCAGCGGCTGATAGCGGTTTTCATGCACCAGCATCGCGGCAGGCATACGCGGCTTGATATCCGGTGTGGCGGCAGGCCAGCCCAGGCAAAGCCCGAACAGCGGCAGCACGTATTTTGGCACGCCCAGCAGTTCTCCCACCGCTTCAATATTGTTACGGATGCCGCCAATATAAACGCCACCTAACCCCAGAGACTCTGCGGCGGTAAACGCATTTTGAGCCAGAATCGCGGTATCTACCGCGCCAAGCAGCAGCTGTTCCGCCAGTCCAGGCCGGGCGTCCGGGCAGATTTGCAGGTTGCGGTTAAAGTCGGCACAGAACACCCAAAACTCGGCCGCCTCTGCCACATGCTTTTGCCCACCGGTCAGCGGCACCAGTTGCTCACGTAGCGCTTTATCCGTAACGCGAATGATTGAACTGCACTGGAGGAAACTGGAAGTAGAAGCCGCCTGTGCGCTGGCAATAATGGCCTCGCGCTGCTCGTCGGTAATGGGTTCGCCGGTAAAATGACGAATTGAACGGTGGGAACGAAGCAGATCAATGGTCGGCGTCATCACGATTTTCCTTTGGCTTTTTTAAATCAGAGTGTTGCGAAACAGAATCAGGCTGTGTCAGCTGCGGCGCGAGGCGCCTGGCAATATTCCACGCCATCACAATTGCCGCCGGGAGCATCAGCCCAAGGCCAATAAATACCATGACTATGGCCGCCGTTGCACTGGCCAAAGGTGCTGGCAGCGTCAGGTATCCCTGTAGCGAGAGAAAGGCGAGCGCCAAAAAGCCTATACCAACCGCTTCCAGCACACCCACTGATTTGGGTAACGATCCGACCGCGCGCATATTATCGCCTCCGGTGTTTAGGCCAGCTATCATCGAGGCCGAGCCCCTGCCACTCAGGGCAGATAGCCTACGGGCATCAAACTAACAGGCACGACCTTCTTTAAAAATGTGACGGATGTCGGCATTATAAGCGCATTCGCCGTTTCGTATCGGCCATAAAAACTGAGGAGAGAGCATGTTTGCAGTAATTTTTGGACGCCCTGGCTGCCCATATTGTGTTCGCGCTAAAGAACTGGCTGAGAAACTGACCGCCGAGCGTGATGACTTCAACTTCCGCTATGTGGATATCCACGCCGAAGGCATCACTAAAGCTGACCTGGAAAAAACCGTGGGTAAACCGGTTGAAACCGTGCCGCAGATCTTCCTGGATCAGAAGCACATTGGCGGCTGCACGGATTTTGAAGCTTACGCAAAAGAACACCTGAACCTGTTCCAGACCGCGCAGTAAGCCTTCAGCACGCAGAAAACCGACTCTCAGGAGTCGGCTAGTTTGCTGACAAAGAGGGAAAAGCGAGGTTTTTCCCTCTTTGTGGTTATCAGCCGAAAATCAACGAGTTGATTTTCCTGTTTATTTTAACGAGCCGACTGGTATTTCTTCTATCGCCAGAGGTTTGTCAGCAGTCTGAAACCGACTCTCAGGAGTCGGTTTTTTTATGCCGGCGAGTCCGGTTCTTGCACATAATAAATAGCAGATAACACAGCGAACCGAGGGATGACCAGAACACAGCGCTGAGCAGCCAGGCCATTTCTTGCCAGAAAGAGCGCGTTACGGGAAAAAACAGATGGGCAATCAACAGGCAGAACGGCGACGCAAGCATAGCCCCGATCAACGGTTTGACTACTTTATCGCCGTGGGAAAAAAAGCTGGCAGCTGCCCCCGGGAAGAGGAAAAACAGAAGCCCAAGCTCATAATGTCCGCTCGCAATAAACCGCCCCATCACGTTCAGGCGCAGCGAAAGAAAAACCAGAATAAAGAGCACGAAGCAGCAGGTAATTCCCAACCACCTTTGCGCGCGTCTGTGCATTTTACCTCCTGACATCTGCTTTTACTCGAAAATACCCTGCCGGAAACTTCAGCAGCGTCTTTACCCGATTTGATAATGCCTGGCCATCCATGCCGATAAAGCATTGCCACATTTAGCACAATATTCTTACTAGCCGCTGATACTGAGAAAGATTAAACTAGCGACGGAAACTCGGTCGTGCGTGAGATATTTATATGCGTGATGAGTTGCCGGTTCTCACTGACAGAACCGTCAAAACATTAGCGCATAACCCTATCTCTTTCAATAGCTTACTGGTAAACAAGAAGTTAGCCTTCGTGAATATAAACGTCGCAGATTTGTTAAACGGGAATTACATCCTTTTGTTATTTGTTGTACTAACGCTCGGACTCTGCCTGGGGAAATTACGCCTCGGTCCGGTGCAACTGGGTAATTCCATTGGTGTTTTAGTGGTCTCTTTATTACTCGGCCAACAGCATTTCTCGATCAATACCGACGCGCTAAATCTTGGTTTTATGCTGTTCATTTTCTGCGTTGGCGTCGAAGCCGGGCCAAACTTTTTTTCTATTTTCTTCCGCGATGGCAAAAATTATCTGATGCTGGCCCTGGTAATGGTCGGCAGCGCGCTGCTGATTGCATTGGGGCTGGGCAAACTCTTCGGCTGGGATATTGGCCTGACAGCTGGTATGCTCGCCGGCGCGATGACCTCCACCCCCGTTCTGGTTGGTGCGGGCGATACCCTGCGTCACTCAAGCATCCCCGCGGCGCAGCTCGCGACTTCGCTGGATAACCTGAGCCTGGGCTATGCCCTGACCTATCTGATTGGCCTGGTCAGCCTGATCGTGGGAGCGCGTTATTTGCCGAAGCTGCAGCATCAGGATCTGCAGACCAGCGCCCAGCAAATTGCCCGTGAGCGCGGCCTGGATACCGACGCGAGCCGTAAAGTTTACCTCCCGGTGATCCGCGCTTACCGCGTCGGACCGGAGCTGGTGGCCTGGGCTGACGGTAAAAACCTGCGCGAACTGGGTATTTATCGCCAAACCGGCTGCTACATCGAACGTATTCGCCGCAACGGTATTCTGGCTAACCCGGACGGGGACGCCGTCCTGCAAATGGGGGATGAAATCTCCCTGGTGGGTTACCCGGACTCCCATGCCCGCCTTGACCCAAGCTTCAGAAACGGCAAAGAGGTTTTCGACCGCGATCTGCTGGACATGCGTATCGTCACCGAAGAAATTGTGGTGAAAAACCACAATGCCGTGGGCCGTCGTCTGGCCCAGCTCAAGCTCACCGACCACGGCTGCTTCCTGAACCGCGTGATCCGTAGCCAGATTGAAATGCCTATTGATGACAACATCGTGCTAAACAAAGGCGATGTTCTGCAGGTCAGCGGCGATGCCAGACGCGTCAAAACCGTTGCCGAGCGCATCGGCTTCATCTCCATCCACAGCCAGATAACCGACCTGCTGGCCTTCTGTGCCTTCTTTGTTATTGGCCTGATGGTGGGTATGGTCACCTTCCAGTTCAGCTCGTTCAGCTTCGGCATCGGTAACGCTGCCGGCCTGCTGTTCGCGGGCATCATGCTTGGCTTCCTGCGTGCCAACCACCCAACCTTTGGCTACATTCCGCAGGGCGCGCTGAACATGGTGAAAGAATTTGGCCTGATGGTGTTTATGGCGGGGGTGGGCCTGAGCGCCGGCAGCGGCATCAGCAACGGCCTCGGCGCAGTGGGCGGCCAGATGCTCATTTCCGGCCTTATCGTGAGCCTGGTGCCGGTGATTATCTGCTTCCTATTCGGCGCCTATGTTCTGCGTATGAACCGCGCGCTGCTGTTCGGGGCGATGATGGGGGCACGAACCTGCGCACCTGCGATGGAGATCATCAGCGACACCGCCCGCAGCAACATTCCTGCGCTGGGGTACGCCGGCACCTATGCTATCGCTAACGTGTTGTTAACGCTGGCCGGGACGCTAATTGTCGTGATATGGCCAGGTTTGTGATCGCAACCGCAGACAAAGAAAAATACTTTTTTTTTATACCTGAGCGAACTTTCTTTCGGGGCATCAGTCTGAATTAGTGCCACTGCTTTTCTTTGATGTCCCCAATTTGTGGAGCCCATCAACCCCGCCGTTTTCGGTTCAAGGTTGATGGGTTTTTATTTTTTAGGGGATAAATAACAATGCATTAGCAGATTCTTCGTTCGTTTTATGCCGCACTCCGCCTGAAAAACTATTCCCCCGCCCCCACAATCCTGCGCACCATCACCCGCATATCATCCCGGCTCATCGGCTCGCGATCGGTGACGTAGTGTAGCGTCATACCTTCCAGAAAAGCGTCCAGCGCCCGGGCAGTCAGCGGGTCGAAAAACGGCTCCAGCGCCTGCTGGCTGCGGATCATCCACTCTTGCATAATGTCTTTCAGCTGCGGATTACAGCTGGCATAAGCATAAAGCTGGTACATCACCTGCATGTTGTAAGGCGTAGCCACGCAGCCGCCGCAAATCATATCGACAATCGCTTCGCAGGCCTCATCGCGATTGGTGGCCTGCTGCATACGCTCCCGGTAGCTGTCCGACATTTGATGGGCAAACAGGGTAAAGGCTTCGCAAAGCAGCGACTCAATGCCGGCAAAATAGTTGGTCATCGACCCCAGCGAAACGCCAGCCTCAGCGGCAATTTTGCGGTGTGTGATATCGCTTATACCGTGCTTTACCACCATATCCAGCGTCGCCTGCAAAATACGCGAGCGGCGTTCGGGGTCATTCCGGCGCGGGGCTTTGCTCATCATTACCTACCTGAATTTAGAGTATGACAAAGAGTCTATACCGGGATGTGTACAAATGTACACAAGCTTGCTAGTCTGCACCCCTGTTTCTCTTTTATGGTTTTTTGTTCATGTCTGTCTCACAGAGAAAAGCCTTACAGCTCCGCACCTGGGCTCTGTTCACCTTCTTCTTCCTCCCGGGTCTGGTGATGGCATCCTGGGCCACACGCACCCCCGCAATCCGCGATACGCTCAGCGTTTCTACTGCCGGGATGGGTATCGTATTATTTGGCCTGTCGATAGGATCGATGGGGGGTATTCTCTGTTCCGGCTGGCTGGTGAAACGCTTTGGCACCCGCACCATTATTCGCAGCGGCATGACGCTGATGGTCGCCGGGATGCTGGTGATGAGCTTCGCGCTGTACCTTGCTTCCCCGGTGCTGTTTGCCCTGGGCCTGGCGCTGCTCGGCAGCGGCATGGGCTCATCAGAGGTGGCCATGAACGTGGAAGGAGCCATTATCGAGAGCCTGATGAAGAAAACGGTGCTGCCGATGATGCACGGCTTCTTTAGCCTGGGCACGCTGGTGGGTGCCGGGATTGGCCTGAGCCTGACCGCGTGGAACGTCGTTTCCTGGGGGCACCTGCTGCTGATTGGTCTGCTGACCATCGCACCGATTGCTATCGCGCTTATCGCCGTGCCCCACGGCGTGGGCAAAGATAACCCGGAAAAAGCCGAAGCCCACGAGCCGCACCGCCCATTTTATAAAGATATTCAGCTGCTGCTGATTGGTTTTGTCGTACTGGCGATGGCCTTCGCCGAAGGCTCAGCCAACGACTGGCTGCCGCTACTGATGGTGGACGGGCACGGCTTTAGCCCGACCTCCGGGTCGCTTATCTACGTTGGTTTCACCCTCGGCATGACGGTCGGGCGCTTCACCGGCGGCTGGTTTATTGACCGTTACAGCCGCGTTATTGTGGTCCGCGCCTGTGCGATCATGGGCATTATAGGCATCGGCACCATTGTGTTTGTCGACAACGCTTTCCTTGCGGGCGTGTCAGTTATTCTGTGGGGCCTGGGCACCTCTTTAGGTTTCCCACTGACCATTTCTGCGGCGGGCGATACAGGCCCCGATCCAGCCAGCCGCGTCAGCGTCGTTGCAGCTTCAGGCTATGTCGCCTTTTTAGTGGGGCCGCCGCTGCTGGGCTTCCTCGGCGAGCATTATGGGCTGCGCCAGGCGATGCTGGTGGTACTCACGTTGATGGTGATTGCGGCGCTGGTTGCCCGCGCCGTGGCTAAACCCGCGCAGCCTTCCCGGCAGACTTTAGAAACTGAATAATGGAGAGTTCAATGAGCATCAAACTGATTGCAGTAGACATGGACGGCACTTTTCTTAATGACGAAAAAACCTACAACCGTGAACGCTTTACTGCGCAATATCAGCAGATGAAAGAACAGGGCATCCGCTTTGTGGTCGCCAGCGGGAACCAGTATTTCCAGCTTATCTCCTTCTTCCCGGAGATTGCCCACGAGATCTCTTTCGTGGCCGATAACGGCGGCTGGGTAGTTAGCGAAGGCGAAGACCTGTTCAACGGCGAGCTGACCAGGCAAGAGTTCAACACGGTGGTCGATCATCTGCTGACGCTGCCGCATGTGGAGATCATCGCCTGCGGCAAGCGTAACGGTTATACCCTCACCGGCTATGACGACGATTTTAAAGCGCTGGCAGCGAAGTTCTATCACCGCCTTGAACACGTGGAAAATTTCTCCGGCCTTGACGACGTGTTCTTCAAATTTGCCCTGAACCTGCCGGACAGCCAGCTCGATGACACCATGGACGCCCTGGGCGCAGAGCTGGAAGGTATTATGGTGCCGGTAACCAGCGGGCACGGCTCTATCGACCTGATTATTCCGGGTATTCATAAGGCTAACGGCCTGCGGATCCTGCAGGAAAAATGGGGCATCAAAGACAGCGAAGTCGTGACCTTTGGCGACGGCGGCAACGACATCGAGATGCTGACCCAGGCCCGATACGGATTTGCAATGGCCAACGCGCCGGACAAAATCAAACGCATTGCCAGCTACCAGGCCGGACACTGCAATCAACAAGGCGTGCTGGATGTGATCGACAAGATCCTGAAGAAAGAAGCGCCGTTTAACTAACGACCTCTGAGAACAAGAATGTTAACGATAAGAAAAGCAACCCCGTCGGATTTTGATGCGCTGGCGGAGATCTGGGAGGCGTCCGTTCGCGCCACGCATGATTTTTTACCTGAGGAAAATATCAGGGCATTGAAACCCCAGGTACGCGAACTCTACATGCCGCAGATCCCAATGCGGCTGGCATCCGGCGAAAGCGGTGAGCCACTGGGTTTTATCGGCTGCCACGAAAACCGGATTGAAATGCTGTTTGTTTCGCCTGAAAGCCGCGGCACCGGCGTGGGCAAGCAGCTTCTGCAGTACGCCATTGAGCATTTGCAGGTCGATGAGGTGGACGTGAACGAGCAGAACCCGCAGGGCGTAGGTTTCTACCTGCACATGGGATTTACGCAAACCGGGCGGTCAGAACTTGACGGTGAAGGGAATCCTTTTCCTTTGCTGCATTTGAAGCTGAGCCGGTAGTTTACCCCTCCCTCCGGAAGAGGGCCGGGAGTTGCCAGGGGCATGGCCTAATGTCCCCTGGCACCTTCACCGGTGCGGCAGCTACATATGAAGATGCACGCAAGGGGAACGGGACCTTAGCCCATTCAGCATAATCGTGGATATTTTGGCGATGATAGGGCTACTACTTCCTGAACGCCACCAGCGTCACGGCAATCCCCAGCACCGCAGAAATTGCTCCAGCCATAAATACCGACGAATAGCCCATGGATGTTGCCAGAATCCCGGTCAGCGGCCCGGTGACGCCATATGAAATATCCTGGAAAGCAGCATACCCGCCCAGCGCCGTACCACGCACCTGAGGCGGAACACGTTTAACCACTTCAACGCCCAACGCCGGGAAGATCAGCGAACAGCCGCAGCCGGTCAGCGCCGCACCCAGCAGCGCGGTCCAGGCTCCAGGTGCGTGCCATAGCAGCAGCAAGCCCACGGTTTCAACCGCAAGCGAAAACAGCGCCACGCGCACTCCCCCGTAGCGATCGGGCATCCAGCCGAACAGCACGCGCACCAGCACAAACGCGCCGCCAAAAGCCGTTAAAGTGAAGCCCGCATGGGCCCAGCCGTTTGCAGCAAAATAGAGTGAAACAAAGGTGCCGATAACGGCAAAACCAACGCCCTGCAGTGCCAGCCCCAGACCCGGCTGCCAGATGAGCCCGATAACGGTAAGTAGCGAAGGGCGTTCGCCTTTGTGGGCCGGAACAGACTTCACGGTGCCGTTAAACAGCAGCCCAATCAGCGGCAGAGCAATAGTTGTCACGCCCAGCGCCACGAACCCCCACTGACTGTTCAGCATCAGACCAAGCGGCGCGCCGGCGGCCAGCGCGCCGTAAATCGCCATTCCGTTCCAGGACATCACCTTGCCCGAGCGACCCGGGCCAACCAGCCCCAATCCCCAGGTCAGGTTTCCGGTCAACAACTGACTTTCACCAAAGCCAAGGATCAGCCGCCCGACAATCAGCAAACCAAATTTCACCGCGGGCTCTACCGGCAGCAGCGCGGCAAGCAGGTAGGCAGCACCCGCCAGACCGCAGGCAAACATCCCCTGCAGGACGGAGCGTTTAGCACCCATTTGATCTGCGAGTCGACCGGCGTAACCACGGGTCAATACGGTGGCAAGAAACTGAATGCCCACCGCCACGCCAACCATCATGTTGCCGTAGCCCAGCTGCTGGTGAACAAAAAGCGGGATAACGGGCAGCGGCAGGCCAACGGTCATATAGGTAAGAAAGACCGCAAAGGTTATCCTGAAAAGCGACGTATTTGCCGATTTCGACGTTTTAAGAGTGGAATCAGGTACTGCAGACATACTGCTTACTCCATAAATTCAGAGCAAGGCGCAGGTTAACCGCGCCCTTTCCTCTGAGTGTTCAGATGACAGGGTGCGTTGGTTAACGTTAAACGCTTACGCATTATCAAAATGATAATGGAGGGGATTGCATAGTGCCTTTCGGTTAACCGGCTGTCAATGCTGAACAATGGGCAAAAAAATGGGGCACCTGCAGGCACCCCATTCTGAATCAACCCTGGTAATTAAGCGCTAAGCTTACGCATTACCAGCGTGGCGTTAGTACCGCCGAAGCCGAAGCTGTTGGACATCACGGTGGTCAGCGTCGCCTCGGTTGGCTTAGTGACGATATTCAGGCCAGCGGCCTGCTCGTCCAGCGCTTCCACATTGATACTTGGCGCGATGAAACCGTGTTCCAGCATCAGCAGGGAATAGATTGCTTCCTGTACGCCTGCCGCACCCAGAGAGTGGCCGGTCATTGCTTTAGTTGCGGAAATCGCCGGGCTGTGGTCAGCGAAGACTTCGCGAATCGCACCCAGTTCTTTCACGTCGCCTACCGGGGTAGAAGTCCCGTGGGAGTTCAGGTAGTCGATTGGGGTATCGACGCCGTGCATCGCCATCTTCATGCAGCGCACCGCGCCTTCGCCTGATGGGGCAACCATGTCTGCGCCGTCGGACGTTGCGCCGTAGCCAACGATCTCAGCGTAGATGTGTGCGCCGCGAGCCAGCGCATGCTCCAGTTCTTCAACCACAACCATACCGCCGCCGCCAGCGATGACGAAGCCGTCGCGGTGTGCGTCATAGGTACGGGAGGCTTTTTCCGGCGTTTCGTTGTACTTGGTGGACAGCGCGCCCATCGCATCGAACTCGCAGGCCATTTCCCAGCCCAGCTCTTCGCCGCCGCCGGCAAAGACGATGTCTTGTTTACCAAGCTGAATCTGCTCTACCGCGTTACCGATACAGTGGGCGGAAGTTGCACAGGCGGAGCTGATGGAGTAGTTCACGCCGTGAATTTTGAACGGCGTTGCCAGGCAAGCAGAAACCGCAGAGCCCATAGCTTTGGTTACTACGTAAGGACCCACGGCTTTCAGGCCGCGCGGACTACGCATGGCGTCAGCGCCAAAGACCTGTGCTTTAGAAGAGCCACCGGAGCCGGCAATCAGACCAACGCGCGGGTTGTTCTGGTAAACTTCTTCGCTCAATCCAGCATCCGCAATAGCTTCCTGCATGGAAAGATAGGCATAGATAGAGGCATCGTTCATGAAACGAACCACTTTACGGTCAATCAAACCAGTGGTATCCAGCTTGACGTTACCCCAGATGTGGCTGCGCATTCCCGCTTCTTTAAACTCTTCCGAGAAAGTGATCCCGGAGCGTCCTTCTCGCAGAGATGCCAGGACTTCCTGTTGGTTATTACCAATGCTGGAAACAATGCCCAGGCCAGTAATCACTGCACGTTTCATTCAAATACCTCGTTCACTGCACTATGTAGGATTTCGTGTCGCACAATAGCGTACAGTTGTAAGCCGAACAAGTCCGATCAGCCAAATTGTGCGGAAATTTGCGCCGCTCCGCTCGCACCGTTATGATCGAGCCACTGCCTGTCAGACGAGCAACTTACGTGAAACATTCCCCTATACAATCCGCCAACCTCGGTTTTAATGAAGAAGGTACACCTGTATCCCGAGATTTTGACGACGTTTACTTCTCTAACGATAACGGGCTGGAGGAGACGCGTTATGTATTCCTCGGCGGAAACCATCTCCCTGAACGCTTTGCAACCCACGAAAGACCGCTTTTTGTCGTGGCGGAAAGTGGATTTGGCACCGGCCTTAACTTTTTGACTTTATGGCAGGCGTTCGATGAATTTTGTGTGAAATATGGGGATGCCAGCCTAAAACGGCTGCATTTTATCAGTTTTGAAAAATTCCCCCTCACCTCAACCGACCTGGCGCTGGCCCATAAACACTGGCCGGAGCTAAGCCGGTTTGCCACCGAGCTCCAGCAACAATGGCCGCTGCCGGTTCCCGGCTGCCACCGCCTGCTGCTGGACAGCGGACGCATCACGCTTGACTTGTGGTTTGGCGATATTAACGAGCTGATATCTCAGTTAGATGACACCCTTAATCAGCAGGTGGATGCCTGGTTCCTGGACGGCTTCGCGCCCTCTAAAAACCCGGATATGTGGACGCCGCAGCTCTTTCAGGCCATGGTTCGTATGGCTCGCCCCGGCGGCACGCTGGCGACCTTTACCTCCGCAGGCTTCGTACGCCGTGGGCTGATTGAAGCAGGCTTCACCGTGACACGCAGCAAAGGGTTTGGCCGCAAACGTGAAATGCTCGTCGGGTCTTTGCAACAGCCCGTAGACATCCCTGTCCGCACGCCCTGGTACGCTCGCCCCGGCACAAGTGAACGGGAAACCGCAATTGTTGGCGGCGGCATTGCCAGTTCACTGCTCGCTCTGGCGCTACTGCGTCGTGGCTGGAAAGTCACCCTGTATTGTGAAGATGCCGCCCCTGCCCAGGGCGCATCCGGCAATCGACAGGGCGCTCTTTACCCGCTTCTTACCGCGCATGATGCCGCGTTAACCACCTTTTTCCCCGCGGCGTTCACCTTCGCGCGTCGCCTGTACGATACCCTTCCGGTCACCTTTGATCATGCCTGGTGCGGCGTAACCCAGCTCGCCTGGGATGAAAAAAGCGCCCATAAAATCGAACAAATGCTCGGCCTCGGCCTGCCAGACTTGCTGGCGCATGCCGTCGATGCTGAAACCGTGGCGGAAACCTGCGGTGTGGCAACGCAGTGCAGTGGCATTAGCTATCCGCTGGGCGGCTGGCTCTATCCGGCACAGCTTACCGCCGGCGCCCTTGCGCTGGCTGAACGGCAAGGCCTGAGGATTCAGTATGGGCATCGGGTGACCGGCCTAGCGGCTGAGAATAGCGGCTGGAAAATAGATTTTGCTCAGCAGGACGCCGCTCATCACGCCGCTGTCGTGCTGGCCAACGGCCATCAAGTCAGCCGGTTTACACAAACGCAAAACCTGCCGGTTTATTCTGTGGGCGGCCAGGTCAGCCATATTCCAACCACGCCGGGATTGAGCCAACTCCGCCAGGTACTGTGCTACGACGGCTATCTGACGCCGGTCAACCCGCAAAACCAACAGCATTGCATTGGTGCCAGCTATCATCGTGGCCGGGATGAAATGACCTGGAACGAAGAGGATCAGCGGCACAATCGCCAGCGCCTGCTCGACTGTCTGCCGAATGCCGAATGGGCAAAAGAAGTGGATGTGTCCGCGAACGAAGCCCGCTGCGGCGTGCGCTGTGCTTCGCGCGATCATTTACCGATGGTAGGCAGCGTTCCGGATTATGAAGCCACCCTTGAGCAATATGCCGGGCTGGCTGAGGACCGTGAGAATGCACAGCCGGCACCGGTTTACGCCAATCTTTATATCCTGGGTGCATTAGGATCTCGTGGGCTGTGCAGCGCGCCGCTGGCCTCGGAGATTCTGGCGGCGCAAATGAGTGAAGAACCTATTCCGCTGGATGCCGTCACGCTCGCGGCGCTGAACCCGAACCGGCTTTGGGTCAGAAAGTTATTGAAAGGAAAAGCGGTGAAGTGATGTTCCCCTCGCTCTGACCTTCTCCCCGCAGGGGAGAGGAAGAAAAACGGGGTTCTTTACTTTTAATAAACTGAGCGTTACACCGATGATTCCCCTCTCCCTTTTCGGGAGAGGGTTAGGGAGAGGGTAAAGCTTAAAACTTCGCCTTCTCAAAAAGCGTATCCCACATGCCCAGCACCAGCGCCTGGTCGCGCGGCGAGAGCTCACCGGCCTGAATCGCCTTTTGCAGGCTATCGCTCACCACCACATGCAGCGCGTCTGGCGTGTGGTTTTCGCCGTTTTCCAGCTCGGCTACCGCCAGAGTCAGGTGCCCACGCAGATAACCGCTGGCAAACAGGTCGTCGTCACTGGCGTGCTCCACCATCTCATCAATCAACGCCAAAATACGTGACTCAAATTCCGCGATCATCATACATCCTCTTCATACAGGTGATTTTTAGTTTAGGTCTTCCGGCCAGGCAAACTGCCCGGCTTCCAGCGCAGGGGTGCCATAATACGCCCTTAGCGCGTCAATCAGACGTGCCGGACGCTCAGGGATCCCTTCTTTCAGATAAGTCATAACCTGAGCATGAACCCGGCGCTGAAACGCAATGCGGTCAGGCTCAAAATCGCCGCTCAGGTTGTCGCAGCTGACGTTAAACGGGAAGCCTGCGGCGGTGCTGAGCATCCACTCCAGCGCCTGCGGCTTGACCTCCACATCTTCGAACTTGCCCTGGGTCTCAGCATCACGCCCGTCCGGGCAATACCAGTAGCCGAAGTCTACCAGCCTGCGGCGCTCTGCCCCCGCCACGCACCAGTGGGAAATTTCATGCATTCCGCTGGCATAATAGCCGTGCGCAAAGACGATACGGTTATACGGCACGTCATCGTCTGCGGGCAGATAAATGGGTTCATCATCGCCCTTGATCAGGCGGGTATTAAACTCTGCCAGGAAGCAGCTATCAAACACGTCAATCAGTTCCTGGTAGTGGTGCTGTTTGCTCATTGTTACATCATTCATTTCAGGCTATCCCTAACCAATGGAGGATTTCCGGTCCATGGCTGTCATACAGCAGCTTGGCGCTCATCACCGCCGAAACAACGACAATCATCGGGCGAATCAGCTGCTGCCCTTTGCTTAAGACAAGACGCGATCCCGCTCTTGCCCCTAAAAATTGTCCGGCCATCATCACAAAGCCGGTGCCCCAAATCACCTTGCCGCCAATGATAAACAGCAGCAGTCCGCCAAGGTTGGACGTGGCATTCAGCACTTTCGCGTGGGCGGTGGATTTGGCGAGATTGAAGCCGCAAAGCGTCACAAAGGCCAGCGCGTAAAACGAGCCGGCACCGGGGCCAAAGAAGCCATCATAAAAACCGACGCATCCCCCGGCAATTAACGCGAACGGTAAACCGTGCAGGCGGCGCTGTCTGTCTTCTTCCCCGAGCTTTGGCATCAGCAGGAAATAGAGCCCGATGCCGATGATCAGCAGCGGCAGGATCTGGCGCAAGATATCGGACTTAACGTGCTGCACCAGCAGCGCGCCGCAGGTGGAACCGATAAAAGTCATCAGAATATTGAGTTTCTGATCCGCAAGGCTGACCACCTTGCGGCGAATGAAATAGAGAGAGGCCGAAACCGACCCGCCGCAGGCCTGAAGCTTGTTGGTTGCCAGCGCCTGAGCCGGAGACATCCCGGCAGCCAGTAAGGCCGGGACCGTCAGTAATCCACCCCCGCCCGCAAGCGCATCAATAAACCCGGCCAGCATGGCGACGAAAAACAGCGCCACCAGCAGCAGCGGGGAAACCATAAACCATTCCATTTATAGAACGTGCTCATCCAGTAATGCCTGACAGGAGGCGGGTAGCGGTGGTGGCGTTGTTTTTTTCGGCGGCGTACTGCCTGGCGCTGGCGGCGCGAACCAGCTTTGCAGCTCGGCACCACAGCCGTCTCCAGGTGGAGGCAGAGGCTGATCCTCACACTCCAGGCTATTAGCCGGGCAGCGCAGGCGAACGTGCATGTGGGCACGGTGGGCAAACCACGGGCGCACCTTACGCAACCAGTCGCGGTCAGCGCCCGCATCTTCGCAAAGCCGCTGCTTAATAGCCGGGTTCACAAAGATACGCGTCACGTCATTATCTTTTGCCGCGAGCTTAATCAGGCTGTCGATTTCCGGCTTCCACAGCGACGGCACCACACGCTTGCCGTCGGCAGCAACCAAATCCAAAGCCTGAGGGCGCAGCAATTGTGCCGACGTCCAGCGTGTTTTTGGCAACTGCAGGAAGATATCAACATCAAGCCCGGTCTGGTGACTGGCGTGGCCGGAGCTAAAGCGCCCGCCTGCCGCCATGCCCATGTCGCCAATCAACACTGTACCCAGGCCAAGCTGATTTACCTGATTACTCAGGCGCTGAATAAACATCACCAGATCGGGGTGACCAAAATAGCGACGCTGATCCGGACGCATCACCTGATAGCGAGCGTCTTCAAGGGGCAACGCGTTAGCCCCCACGATGCAGCCGTTGGAAAACGCGCCGATTGACTGCGCGCTGCCGGCAATCGGGTGGTCTATTTTTTGCCACGGCGTCGCCGCTAAAGTCTGAGCGCTGGCGGCCAGCGCCAGCATCCCGATCAGGAGTTTTTTCATTGTCTTACCAGCGAGGCAGCGGGGAAGAAACGTCAGCGTTCTGGGCGCGCTGGCGCAGCAGGTGATCCATCAGCACGATAGCCAGCATCGCTTCAGCGATCGGCACCGCGCGGATCCCTACGCACGGATCGTGACGCCCTCGGGTGATCATCTCCACTTCTTCGCCTTCGCGATTAATGGTTTTACCCGGCACGGTAATGCTGGATGTTGGCTTCAGGGCCATGTTGGCCACAATCTGCTGGCCGCTGCTGATGCCGCCCAGAATGCCGCCCGCATGGTTGCTCTGGAAACCCTGTTGGGTGATTTCATCCCGGTTCTGGCTGCCGCGCAGGTTAACCACGCCGAAGCCTTCGCCAATTTCTACGCCTTTCACCGCGTTGATGCTCATCAGCGCATGGGCAATGTCCGCGTCCAGACGGTCAAAGACCGGCTCACCCAGGCCCGGCGGTACGTTGTCAGCGACGACGGTCACTTTTGCACCGATGGAGTCGCCCTCTTTTTTCAGGCCTCTCATCAGCTCGTCCAGCGCCTCGATTTTATCCGGATCCGGGCAGAAGAACGGGTTCTGCTCAACCTGATCCCAGTCTTTCATTTCCAGCGGAATATCGCCCATCTGCGTCAGGCAGCCGCGAATTTTAATGCCGAATTTCTGCTCAAGATATTTCTTGGCAATGGCACCTGCCGCGACGCGCATAGCGGTTTCACGCGCAGAAGAGCGGCCGCCGCCGCGATAATCGCGCAGGCCGTATTTTTGTTCGTAGGTGTAATCCGCATGCCCCGGACGGAACACGTCTTTGATAGCGCTGTAATCCTGGGAGCGCTGATCGGTGTTTTCAATTAGCAGGCCGATGCTCGTACCGGTCGTTACGCCTTCAAACACGCCGGAGAGAATTTTTACCTGGTCAGGTTCACGGCGCTGGGTGGTGTAACGCGAGGTGCCCGGGCGGCGGCGATCGAGATCGTGCTGCAGATCGGCTTCGGTCAGCGGGATGCCCGGCGGAACGCCGTCAACAATGCAGCCCAGCGCGATGCCGTGAGATTCACCAAATGTCGTTACGCGAAAAACCTGTCCAATACTGTTACCAGCCATCACGGCTCCTTAATCACCGTTCTCGTTATTGTGTTGTGCGCGGGAAGTAAAACGAGCCCGAAGGCTCGTTTACGTTCGGCAATTAATCTTTGTAGATACTGAAGTACTCGCGAGCGTCAATCAGCTGTGCTTTCGTCAGCATAAATACGCCGTCGCCGCCGTTGTCGAACTCAAGCCAGGTGAACGGCACCTCCGGGTACTGCTCCATCAGGTGTACCATGCTGTTTCCGACTTCACAAATCAGGATCCCACCGTCGGCCAGGTAATCCGGCGCGCAGGCAAGAATACGGCGAGCCAGCTTCAGGCCGTCGCTGCCGGCCGCCAGGCCGAGTTCTGGTTCGAAGTGGTATTCACCCGGCAGATCCGCCATGTCTTCTTCATCAACATACGGCGGATTCGTCACAATCACGTCGTACTGCACTTTAGGCAAGTCGCGGAACAGGTCCGAGCGAATCGGCGTGACGTTGTGGTCCAGACCGTGCTCGGCAATGTTCTGCTCGGCCACGGCGATAGCGTCCGGGGAAATATCAACGATGTCCACTTCCGCATTCGGGAACTCATAGGCGCAGGCAATACCGATGCAGCCGCTGCCGGTGCACATATCCAGAATGTGTTGAGGCTCGTGGTCGATCATCCCGGCAAAGCGATTATTAATCAGCTCCCCAATTGGCGAACGCGGCACCAGCACGCGTTCATCCACGTAGAACTCGTGGCCGCAGAACCAGGCTTTATTGGTCAGGTAGGCAACCGGAATACGTTCGTTAACACGGCGAATCACTCGCTCAACGATGCGATGGCGCTCGCTTGGCGTCAGACGCGCGGTGCGCATGTCTTCAGGAATATCCAGCGGCAGGTACAAGCTTGGCAGAACCAGCTGAACGGCTTCATCCCATGGATTGTCGGTGCCGTGCCCATACCAGATGTTGGCGGCGCTAAAGCGGCTGACCGACCAGCGCAGCATGTCCTGAATGGTATGCAGCTCGTTTACTGCCTCATCGACGAAAATTTTATCCACGTGCCCTCCGCAGGCGACTCACGCTAGTTCAATAATAATCGGCTAGTTTGCCATGAAGGAGGCGACAAATCAGCATTCATCGACGCCGGGAGGCCGTGAAATTTGCGTTTTCTTTATTGCTGCCGGGGAAAGCAGGTAAACTGGCCACAAAGCGAATGCGAGATGAGATAAACATGAAAAAGAAATCACCGCTCAGTTCCGAAGATGAGGCGCTGTTTCGCGGCCTGATGGGCGGTACCAAAAAACTCACGCAGGACACGATAGTGCATCGTCCGGTGCGAAAGAAAATAACCGAAGTGCCCGTGAAACGTCTGTTGCAGGAACAGGCGGATGCCAGCCACTATTTTTCCGATGAGTTTCAGCCGCGCCTGGCCACCGAAGGGCCAATGCGCTACGTACGCGAAGGCGTGAACCATTTTGAGCTTAAAAAACTGCGCCGGGGTGATTACTCCCCGGAGCTGTTTCTTGATTTACACGGTCTTACCCAGCTTCAGGCTAAACAGGAACTGGGCGCGCTGATTGCCGCCTGCCGTCGCGAGCATGTTTTCTGTGCCTGCGTGATGCACGGCCACGGTAAGCACGTCCTTAAGCAGCAAACTCCGCTGTGGCTGGCGCAGCATCCGCATATTGTGGCGTTTCATCAGGCACCTAAAGAGTACGGCGGCGATGCCGCGCTGCTGGTGTTGATAGAGATTGAGGAGTGGCAGCCGCCGGAGCTGCCGTAAATTCAGCGCAAGGGACTCCCCTCACCCCGGCCCTCTCCCGGAGGGAGAGGGGGAAAACACGTCGTGGACGTAGACCTCGCCCGGAAGGGGAAAAAGACACCGGACAGTCCCCTCGCCCCTCTGAGGTTAGGATGAGGGGGAAAATTCAGCCCTAAAAACGCAAAAAGAGCCGCTGTCGCGACTCTTTTTTTTCATGCTCACAGCTATCAGATAGCTTTCGCCACCTTGAAGTTGCAGGGGCTCATCTGCCAGTTGAATACGCCTTTGCCGGTATCCGGGTCTAGCGTGACGTTAGCAATTGCCGAAGTGGTAAACATCGGCGGAGCCTCTTCCGGGCAAAGTTCGGAAACAAGGTAACCGACCAGCGGCAGGTGGGAAACCACCAGCGCAGATTCAACCCCCTGATTTGCCAGCGCCAGCAGGTAATCCCCCACCAGGCCTACATCACCGCAGGGCCGCAGCTCTGGCAGGATGTCTTCTTTTTCCGGGAGGTTCAGCGCTTCCCGCACCACGTCCAGGGTTTGTTCAGCTCGCAGGTAAGGGCTCACCAGAACACGTTCGATACTTGCCACCTGACCCGTTAACCAGGTCGCCATCAGACGGGATTCATCACACCCACATTGGGTTAAAGGACGAACCGAGTCGCTGGCAGCATCGAGTGCTGCGTCGCCGTGACGCATGATAAAAACTTGCATATTGCACCGCTTTTGTTAACCAGGAACGCCTGAACCCACACGCTGAAAAAGTGGGGTTCGCGGCAGCCGGGCATTGTGCCTTATCCGTACATCGAATGAAACGCTGTCTTTTACCTCAATGCTGCAAGTATAGTCAATATCTGTTTACAAAATGACCTTGCAGCGTACATTTCCCGGTTTTAGCTCAGCGCTTCGTCAAACTCAGTCACCGACTGCGCCCTGGGCGCAGGCCAGAAACTAAGCTGTTGTTCAGCCATAATAATCAGCCTTTCACAGGGCCTGAAACGCTCCCCGTACTGGCCCGCCAAACGCTGCAATTTTGCCACCACGTCAGCGGCCCCCAGGCTGTCCATATACCTGAACGGCCCACCTAAAAATGGCGGAAAACCGATGCCAAAAACGCCGCCAATATCGCCATCACGCGCGCTTCTGACCACGCCTTCATCGAGGCAACGAGCGGCCTCGTTGAGCATCATCATTACGCAGCGCTCAGCTACCTGTTCCGGGGTTTGGCGCCCGTTCGGCGTAACGCCTAACAGCGTGTAAATCGCGGTGTCAGGCTGTTTCTTGCTTTTACGCCCTTTTGCCGGATAAAGATAGAAACCGCGGCCATTTTTTCTCCCTTTGCGATCGTCCTTCAAAATTGCATCCACGCTTTCAGGCGCGGCAAAGCGATCGCCGAAAGCCTGCTGCAAAATCGGAATAATTTTAGTGCCGACGTCTATCCCGACTTCATCCAGCAGCTGTATCGGCCCCACCGGGAAACCAAACTTCACCAGCGCGTCGTCGATTCGTTCGATCGGCTCACCTTCCGTCAGACAGCGCAGCGCTTCATTAACATAAGGCGCAAGAATACGATTGACGTAAAATCCGGCGCTGTCACCCACCACAATCGGCGTTTTGCCCTGTTTTTTCGCCAGCTGCACGGTCGTGGAAATGGTTTCCGCACTCGTGCCCGCGTGAGGAATCACTTCAACCAGCGGCATTTTATCCACCGGACTGAAGAAATGCAGGCCAATCACTAGCTGCGGACGAGCAGCCTGAGCGGCAATGTCGGCAATCGGCAGCGACGAAGTATTTGAGGCAAAAACAGTATGCGGCGCAGCATACTGCTCCACTTCGGCCACCATTTTTTGCTTCAGGGCCAGGTCTTCAAACACGGCTTCAACCACAATATCGCGCTGGCTAAAGCCGTGGTAATCGGTTCCACCGGAGATACGTGCCAGTTCGCGCTGGCGCTCGGCAGGCTTCATATGACGGCGACGAACTTTCTTGTCCAGCAAATCCCAGCTGTATTTCAGCGCGTGGTTAATCCCTTCGTTGTTAATGTCTTTAATGCGCACCGGAAGCTTGCCTTTGGTGGCCGTCACATAGGCAATCCCGCCGCCCATCAGGCCGCCGCCCAGCACGCCGACCGAATTCAGTTTGCCGGGCTTCGCTTCACCGCCGTACTCTTTTTTCAACTCCGTGCTGGCGAAAAACAGGCCGCGCAAGGCGGCAGATTCAGGAGACATTGCCAGCTCACCGAACGCTTTTGCCTCAGCCTCATAGCCGCTTTTGCTCCCCTGCTCCAGCCCGGTGCGGATAACGTCGATAATGCGACCTGTTGCCGGGTAATTGCCCTGCGTCTTTTCTTCAGTCTTCTTGCTGACCATGCTGAACAACAAAGAGCGCCCGAGCGGCCCGGCAAGCACGCGTTCTTTTACCGGCAGTTCACGGGAAGGTTTTCGCCCTTTAAGCGCCAGTTCAACGGCAACCTCAAGCAAAATCGACTCCGGCACCACGTCATCCACCAGCCCCAGCTTCAGGGCCTGACGCGGGCGCAGCTGCTTGCCGGTTAAAATCATGTCCAGCGCGTGGCTGACGCCTATCAGGCGAGGCAAACGCTGAGTGCCACCCGACCCCGGCAGCAGGCCCAGCTGCACTTCCGGCAGGCCAAGCAGCGTTTTAGGTGAGTCGGTGCAAATCCGGGCGTGGCAGGCAAGCGCCATTTCCAGACCGCCGCCCAGGCAGGCACCGTGAATCGCGGCCACCACCGGTATGGGCAACGCGGCGATTTCCGCCATGATCTGCTGCCCCTGTTGCGCCAGCTCTCGCGCTTCTTCGGCCGTTTTGCAGCCGGCTATCATATTGATGTCGGCCCCGGCAATGAAGTTGTCCGGTTTACCGGAGATAAACACCAGCCCCTGCACGCTCGGGTTGTCGCGCAGTTTTTTAATAATGCTGTGTACCTGTGCGCCAAACTCGGCCTTCAGGGTATTCATTTTTTCACCCGGAACGTCGATGGTCACAACCGCCACGTTATCCAGTCGGATGTGTAAATCGAATGCGCCTTTTTGTTCCATCACTCCACCTCCAGGACCATTGCCGCACCAAGCCCACCGGCCGCACACGCGGTGACAAGACCAAAACCGCCCCCGCGGCGACGCAGTTCATGCAGCGTTTGGGTAATCATCCTTGCGCCAGTCGCCGCAAACGGGTGCCCGTAGGCAATGGACCCGCCCAGCACGTTAAATTTTGCGTCATCGACTTCCCCGGTGGCGTGGGCCCGGCCCAGCACATTGCGGGCAAAGTTTTCACTGGAAAGCATTTTCAGGTTGGCTAACGTCTGCGCGGCAAACGCTTCATGCATATCAAACAGGGTCAAATCGTTCAGCGTGATCCCGGCGCGCTCAAGCGCCAGCGGCGTCGCCCACGCCGGGCCGAGCAGCATATCCTGCCAGACATCAATGGCGGTAAATGCGTAGCTGCGCAGGAAGCCGAGCGGCTTGAGGCCAAGCTCTTTTGCCCGAGATTCGGTCATCAGGATCACGGCCGCAGCGCCGTCCGTCAGCGGCGTACTGTTCGCCGCGGTAACGGTGCCGTGCTTGCGGTCAAACGCCGGACGCAGTTTTGCATAATCGGCGAGGCTTGAGCCTTTACGCACGTTGTTATCTTCGGCAAACGGCTGGCGATACGGAGGAATAAACGCCGTCATCACTTCATCGGCCAGTTTCCCTTCCTGCCAGGCCTGGGCGGCACGTTCGTGGGAACGGTGCGCCAGCGCGTCCTGTTGTTCACGCGTTATGCCGTGGGTTTTCGCCATTTGCTCGGCGGTGTCGCCCATACGCAGACCGGTAGAATATTCAGCCACAGCGGGAGGAACCGGCAAAAGATCCCGGGGACGTAATTTGGAAAACAGTTTCAGGCGCTGCCCGAGCGTGCGCGCTTTGTTCACGTCCACCAGCGTGCGGCCCAGTTTTTTGCTGACGCCAATAGGCAGTACGGAAGAGGAGTCTGCGCCGCCGGCAATCCCGGCGCGAATGGTGCCGGCCATTAAACTTTCGGCCACGTTTGCAACAGCCTGAAAACTTGTGGCGCAGGCACGGCTGACGCTGTAGGCGTCGGTATGTACGCTCATGCCGGTCGCAAGCACGATTTCACGGGCAATGTTTGGCGCTTCCGGCATTTGTACCACCTGGCCAAACACCAGTTGCTCAATTGCTTCGGGCGGCACTTCACTGCGAGCCATCAGCTCGCTCACCACCATATTGCCGAGATCGACGGCGGGAATACCATGGAAAGCCGTGGCCTGACGGGCAAACGGCGTGCGTAAACCACTCACAATGGCAATACGATCGCCCTGGCGGGTAATCAACGGCAGTGCCTGACTCATAACGCTCCCCTGCTAAAAAAAGTGAATACAGACAAAAAGTGGTCTGACCTGATCACAGTCTTAACTAAAAATTCACATCCAGCCAACCGGCGGGCGAGAAAAATGGGAGAAGCGACACGAATTATTACATAACTAAATGAACTTCCCCGCTTTGAACGGGGAAGTGGGGAGAGGAAACTTAACGCAGGCCGAGCTGGAAGATCATCGTTTCGGCCTGGCAGCTAAACTGGAAATCAATATCCAGCTGCACGCCGCCGGCGACTTCGGTGTAGCGCGGCGTAATCTGACAAGGTTCGGATTCAACTTCACGGGCCTTGGCCGTTAACGCAGCCAGAACTTCATCAGCCTCTGTTTTGTTAGTAAATACACGGCTGTACGAGGCGATGCAATCTGTGTTGTCGATAATGGAACCGACATCAATGCAGCAGCAAACCGGGGTTTCATCGGCGGTATTTTTATTCATCACGCTTTCCTCTGTAATGCGGCTTAAAAAAGGAGAATGGTTAAAATAATTGCGTGCATTTTACGCCCGCCGTTGCCACTGCTCCAGTTGATAATCCTCACAAAACCGACAAGTGACGGAAATCACACTTAAAAATGATCTAAAACAAATAACATCCCCCATCTGGAGAGAAGTTCCCCCTGAATTTGCCAACCAGATCTCGTTTTCAAGATCAAAAATGAAAAACTTTAGAAACAAACTTGCAACATCCTCGCTGGTCAGACCTATACTCTCGCCACTGGTCTGATTTCTCTGTACCCGATCAGTCCCTACTATTCGCGCTCCTGTTACGGTATGTAACATTGTTTGCATAAAAATAAATCAATGAGGTTTTGGTCATGAGCCAGAAAAACCTGTTTACAAAGTCAGCCCTCGCGGTTGCAGTGGCAATAGTCTCCTCTCAGGCGTACGCCGCCGGCTTTCAATTAAACGAGTTCTCTTCCTCTGGCCTTGGCCGAGCGTATTCGGGGGAAGGTGCAGTAGCGGATAACGCGGGTTCAGCAAGCCGCAACCCCGCTACCATCATGATGTTCGATCGCCCTTCTTTCTCTGCAGGCGCTATCTTCGTTGACCCGGATGTTGATATTTCTGGCCGCTCGCCGTCGGGCAAAAGCCTTGACGCGAAAAACATCGCGCCAACAGCATGGGTCCCTAACCTGCACTTTGTTGCGCCGATTAACGACCAGTTTGGCTGGGGTGCATCCGTCACCTCTAACTATGGCCTGGCCACCGAATTTAATGACAACTATGCAGCAGGCTCAATGGGCGGTACCACCGACCTGACGACCCTGAACCTGAACCTGAGCGGCGCCTACCGCCTGAACAGCAACTGGAGCTTCGGCCTCGGTTTCGACGCGGTATATGCTAAAGCGAAGATTGAGCGCTATGCGGGCGACCTGCCACAGTTAATTGCTGGCAATCCAGCGTCCCCACTGACTCCGGCTCAACGCCGGGCTATCGGGACACTGCCTGCTGATACCCAGATTGCCCATCTGAAGGGTGACAAATGGGGCTTCGGCTGGAACGCCGGTATCCTGTATGAAATTAATAAAGACAACCGCTACGGCTTTACCTACCGCTCAGAAGTAAAAATTGACTTCGACGGCGACTATAAGAGCAGCCTGCCTTCGGCGTTTAACCCGCTGCTGTCTAACTTTGGTCTGCCTTCCGGAACCAACGGCGCAACCGTTCCTGGCTCTCTGAGCCTGCACCTGCCTGAGATGTGGGAACTGTCCGGCTATAACAAAGTGGCGCCGAAATGGGCCATCCACTATAGCCTGACCTACACCAGCTGGAGCCAGTTCCAGGAGCTGAAAGCGACCGGCAGCAACGGCCAGACGCTGTTCTATAAAGATGAAGGCTTCAAAGATGCTTACCGCATCGCGCTGGGTACCACCTACTACATGGACGACAACTGGACCTTCCGTACCGGTATCGCGTTCGATGACAGCCCGGTACCGGCTAACAAGCGTTCTATCTCCATTCCGGATCAGGACCGTATGTGGCTGAGCGCCGGTACCACTTATGCGTTCAACAAAGACGCGTCCGTGGACGTAGGCGTTTCCTACATGCACGGCCAGAAAGTCAATATCGAAGAAGGCCCATACACCTTCAAATCTGAAGGTAAAGCCTGGCTGTACGGCGCTAACTTCAACTACGCGTTCTAAGTTACTGCCCCGAAAAGTAAAGCGCCTTCTGATGAAGGCGCTTTTTTTATGCCTGCTCGCTCAGCTTCTCTTCAAACCGCAATAACCTTCCCGCGTTACCGAGCACCAGCAGCGTACTGAGGTTATGCAGCAGGGCGGCAACTACCGCACCAGAAGCGCCAAGCCAGCCAAAAGCCGCCATCGCAACAATAGCCAGCGTCCAGCCCAGGCCGATAAACACGTTGACCTGCAAGGTCCGGCGGCAGCGACGACTCAGCCGTACGCAGGTACCCAGGCGGCGAAGATCGCTGCCAATCAGCACAATATCCGCCGAAGACATCGCAATGTCAGACCCTCCGGCCCCCATTGCCACGCCCACCACGCCAGCCTTCAAAGCCAGCGAATCGTTGATGCCATCGCCGATAACCATAGGCCGATAGCCACTATCGATTTGCCGTTTTACCTGCGTCAGCTTATCCGCGGGTAGCGCCCCGGCCACTACGTCGGTAATGCCCACCTGGTGCGCAATCCGGTCGGCGACCGACTGGCGATCGCCGGTCAGTAAAAGCTGGCGGTTCAGCCCGAGATCTCGCAGTTCGGCCATCGCCGTTGCCGCCTCACTTCGCAGACTATCGGCCAGCAGCAGCCAGCCAAGAAAACGGCCATCAAGCGCCAGCCCGACAATCGGGCCATCGTGCTCAGGGGCTTCAGGTAAGTCGGTCAAGGTGGCGGCCAACAGCTCGCGGCGGCCAAGCACCGCTTCTCCCTGCTGCGTAGTGGCAGAAACACCTAACCCCTGATGCTCACGCACGCTGTCCAGGGGCAGCCAGGCTTCCCGCGAAACGATCTCGCTTAGCGCGCGGCTGACCGGGTGATTGCTGGTCGCGCCCAGGCTCGCCGCCAGGGTTTGCAGCAAATCAGGATCGGTATCGCCATAAGGCGCCACGGCCTGCAGATGCAGCCTGCCGTGGGTCAGGGTGCCGGTCTTGTCGACCACCACGGCATTGATCTCCGCCAGCTCCTCAAGGAACGCCGCCCCGCGAATTAAAATGCCGTGGCGGGCAGCCACCGTCAGTCCGGCAATCGATGACGCCGGGGCGGAGAGCACCAGCGCGCAGGGACAGGCCGCTACCAGAACGGCCAACATCGCCTGGGCATCCTGCGTCAGGAACCAGGTACTGGCGGCAATCATCAGCACCAAAAGCAGATAACGCGCCGCGTGGCGCTCGAGCAGGCGCGTGATTGGCGGGCTTGCCTGTTCCGCGCTTTGCATCAGGGCAATCACGCGCCCAAGAGTTGAGGTTTCTCCGGTACGGGTGACCCGGATGCGCAGCAGCCCATCCAGGTTTATCGCCCCGCCAAAAACTTCCACGCCCGGCTCAACTTCCTGCGGCACGGACTCCCCGGTAATGGGGGCCGTGTCCAGGCTGGCCTTACCTTCCAGCACCAGACCGTCAGCGGGAATATGATCCCCGGCGCGAACCTCAACCACATCGCCCGCTTCGAGATCGTGGTTGTCAATATCCTGCAGTTGGCCATCCGCACCTAAGCGCCTCGCCCGGCTACGGGTAAGCTTGCTCAACGCTTCGATAGCTTCCTGTGAGCCAATCACGCTCCGCTCTTCAAGAATATGCCCGACTATCATGATCAGCGGCAGCAGTGCGGCGGTCAGAAGATCGCCCGTCGCCCAGGCTCCCAGCAGTGCCAGCGCGATAAGCTGGTCGGTCAATCCGTGCAGGCTGGGGTAACGCAGGCTATGCAGAGCGTGACGCAGCACCGGGACAGCGACGACAACCGAGGCCGTGCCCAAAAGTAAATCGCCGACGGCAACCTGCTGAGGTGCCAGCCATCGCCAAAGCAGACCAAGAATCAGTGCCCCACTTGCCACCAGCGCCAGCATCAACTGGTGGGTAATATACCGCTGCTCCTGGCGGGTCAGCGCCCCGCCGGCCTGTCCTGAAGAAGTCATGGTTTGGTCGCCTCTTTTTGCGCTACACCCTGCAGGATCAGATGTGCATCATCCTGCGGCGACACGGTAATCACCGATCCAGCCTGAGAGAGGATCCCGGCTATTCGCTGGCGATAAATGCGTCCCAGCAAATCAGGATCGTCATGATTGCTGGCCAGATGGGCAATCGTCGCCGTGTCCGACTGCGCCTTCGCCACGCTTTCCTGCGCCTTTGCCTGAGCGACCTGCAGCATCTGATCGGCCTGTTGAACGGCTTTCTGACGCGTTAATGAGGCATCGCTTTGCGCCGTCGCGACCGCTTTTGATGCCTGTTGGCTGGCCGTCAAGACCGCGTTGAATGCCGCCACGGTCGTCAACGGTAAAGCAGACTGAACGGTGACCCGCTCAAGAGTAATCCCCGCGTCGCTCCCCGACTGCTGAAGCCGCAGCAAGTTTTGTTCGATATTCCGCTGCACATCGCTGCGCAGCTGTTCGCGCTGCTGGGCAACGTTCATATCGTTGCCGGGCATTTCGGGCCGGGCGACCAGGATGGTATCCAGATCGCGGGATGCGCAAACCGCGACCGCCGCGCGCTCCACCAGTCTGTCCAGCAGCGGCAGGACATGCTTGCCCTGTAAGACGTAAGCGGTTGGCGTTCTGACCCGATAAAATACGCTAATATCCAGCTGAACAACGCCCGCGTCACCGGTGAGCAAGAAACCAGAACCCGAAACAGCATCATTGCCCGGGCCGCCGTTGATATCCAGGCTTTGCGCTTCGGATGAACGCAGCAGCGCGGTCACCCGGTGCTCAATCACCCGATCCGGGCCCGGCACCATCACCACTTCATTAACCGGCGTGGGCCAGGCGAGCAGTAACCCCGGCTCGGCCACGCGCTGCTCCGCGCCAAAGCGCAACACCACGGCCCGGCTGCCCGGCGGGATCTGCCGGACATTTGACAGCAGCCAGGCCCCTGCGGCAAACAACGTCAACACAAAGATCGCGATAAACGCCAGCCGAATAGACTGCGTCCACGGCCCGCCGGGCTCGAGTTTTTGCCTTTCGGTCATGGTTTTTTATCCGCCGCTTTGTCCATTTGCGGCCCGTCCACAAGCAGGCTGAACGGTTTTGCATCGGTGCGCAGCACCAGCCGGGTCTGTGCATTAACCATCCCGCTGAGGGCATCAATCTGCCGCAGCAGGCTATAAAGCTGCGGCGCACTGGCATAAGCTTTGCCGTAAATTGAAGCCGTTTGTACCTGGGCCTGGGCTTCGATATCTGCCGCTTTCACCGAAGCCTGAGCCTCGGTAATACGAGCATCGCGCTCGGCGGCGGAGCGAATCTCTGCTGCCGCACGCTTGCCTTCCGCCGTGCGTTCAATCGCAATGGTTTCACGCTCCGCTCGCATACGATCAACCGTAGCGTTGAGCGTAACGGCAGGCAGCGTCAGGCGCTCGGTCCCCATTTGCACCAGCCTGATGCCGTAACTTTGCAGCAGCGGCTGGCTGATTTGCTGCTGAAGATGCGACTCGAACTGTGCCAGTTGAACCTGCTTGCCGTCGGTATTCACCAGTTGAGAAAGCGTGAACCCGCTGGCGGTGGTCTCGAGCGCTGAACCTAAATAAGTGCGAATCTGCCGGGCCGCTTCATCCGGCTGGTTTTGCACCGCCCGCATAAAACGCTGAACGTGCTCAGGCGTGCTGTCCACTTCCCACACCGCGTAGGACTGAACGATGATCCGCAGGCCATCGCGAGTGCCAACATCCTGTAGCCCGCTGGACGTCGTTCTCAGTCGCAAATCTACCACCGTTGCAGTTTCAAATGGGGCCGGCAAACGCCAGGCTAGCCCCGGCTCCAGCAGCACGCGGACGGGTTTGCCGAAACGGGTAATAACCAACGATTCGCCGGACCTCACCTGCACCAAACTCGCTGCCGCAAGCAGAATAATGACCAGTCCTGCAGCGGCGGCAATGCGCTTCCAGGCCCCTTTTTTACCGCCTTCCGGGGCGGAAGAGTGGCCATGGCTACAACCGTGGCCGTGGTGATGATCATGATGTCCATGAGAGTGCGAATGGCTCACCGGGAAAGCTCCTGTACGGGTTTAGCGGGCGCGTCACGCCGCGCCGCGTCGGTAGAAGTAGGGAAATCTCGCAGATCGAGCGTGGGTGGTGAACCGGCGCCAATCCGCTGGTCAATGAGCAGCAGAGGGCGGCCGCTGAGCGCCAGTTGAAGCTGTTTGAACCAAAGTTCGTCGATAAAAACCTGCCCCGCTTGCTGCCAGGCATTTTTCTGTGCGGCAAAGCGGGTTGCCGTTGCCTGAGCCTCGCTTAACGCTTCAGTGGCATTGATTTGCGCCGCGTTCTCGCGCACTACGGCATTGGTCGCGGCAAGCGCGGCTTTTTCTGCGGCACTTCCCTGCTCCCTCAGGATTAGCGACTGGGCGGCAATCTGCGCGGCCTGCACGCCATGAAATGCATCGGCAGCACCGGCAGGGGGATGAATCGCCTCCACGACGGTAGAAAGAATTTCCACGCCGCTGTGCAGGCTATCCAGCTGTTGCTGCACGGCCTGGTTAATCTGCCCGGCTAAATCGTCCCGCCGCTCGCTCAGTACATCGTCCAGCGTTAAAGACGAAAACTGATGGACCAGCACCTGATTTGCGGTGCTGCGCACCAGATCCGGCAGGTTCACCGCCCGGTAGGTCGCCTCCAGCGCGGCTTTATCGCTCAGGCCAATACGCCACATAAAGCGCACATCGCTGTTAACGATTTGCAGGCTTTGCTGATCCCCGCTTTGGCTGGCGATGATTTGCGCTTTGTCGAAGTTGTGGGTGGCGTCCCACAGTCTGTCGGCGCTCGCGGGGGCAGGACCTTCGGCGTCGGCGAGTGTTACAGGCGGCTGACTGGCCGGATCTTCCCCGGCGGCCAACTCATGCACCTGGCCATTTTCGGTCAACTGTACCCGACCAAACGGCCAGGGCAGCCCCAGGTGCAGGCCCGGCTCAAGCACCGCCACAGAGCGGCCAAAGCGCTCATACACACCGCGTTCGGTAGCTGAGATTTGCTGCAGCCCGGTCAGCAACCAGCCGCAAAGCAGCATCAGAGTCACCATCGGAACAAACGCGCGCTTTAAAACGGTGAAGGCCCAGACCTGGCGAAGATCAATGCCAAAACGCTGGTGCAGTTCCTGCTGTAAAAAACCGAGCGGGCGCGGGGGCCAGGTTAGCTGGGCAGCCAGCTGGCTTTTTGGAATCAGCCCAGGTTCTGTCGTGCCATCTCCAGGCGGGGCAAACAGAGAGCACAGCCCGCGCAGCATAAACTCTGCGGACACCAACAGTACCAGCACAGCGGGTAAATTTATCGCCAGTGAACTATTGAGCTGTGGCCAGACAAGTCCAGGTAAACTCAGCAGCTGTACCGCCATCACCAGGCGCAGCAGCGGCGCTATCGGCCCGGCTTCAGGTGAGGCCTCTTTGGGCACCGCGCTGAGATGTCGTTCGGCCACCAATAGAACAAAGACCGAACCCGCCAGGCAGGCCACGGCAATCCAGCGGTTATTATTGTCCAAAAGTGGAACGTAGCTGCTACTCCAGCCAGAAAGCGCAATATAGAACGCCAGCGCGGCAAGCGCCCCGGACCAGATGCCGTCCGCCTTCAATAGTGCTTCAGCCCGGGCAAAATTTAACGGCACCAGACCCGTAAGCCAGCTTAAAAGCGGGTTTTTGGGCACCTCTTCGTGCTGAACCGATGGGGAAAACTTAAGGCTTCGCCACTGGCAAATACGCTGCGCCGCGTGCAGAGAAATGACCAATAACAAAAGCGCTGCCGCATTGCTGCACAGCAAAGCGACCCAGCGTGAAGCCGGCTCCAGAATACTGACCGTCAGCGCCAGCAGGAGCATCATAAACAGCAAGAAGGTTAAGGCGAACACCGCGCGTGCGGCGAGCCGGGCCTGCACGGCGGCCAGCGAATAGCGAGCGGGTAGCGATTGAGGCAGCAGTTCAGCTTCGGGTAACCGGGTAGGTGGCATGATGTTTTAAATGTGAGGTGCGCAAGAAATACGCAGCATTTTTAGATTGTTATCTTATAACATACCATTACAAAATGCTGGTGCGTTAAGATGTGTCATTTTATGTCAATATGATGACAATAAAAAAGCGAGCTTGTGCGCTCGCTTTCTGTCTGCTTCTCCCCTGCTTACTGGGAGTCAATATCTTTCAGATCGTCCTGAATCGCCGCCGCGTTCGGGTTCGCTTCTGGCTTAAGCTGACCGCCGTTGGCCAGGAAATCATGGCGCTGGAAGTAGGCTTCACGCACCGTGACGTAAGGATCCGCAGACTGGCGCAGCAGACCGTCAGAATCCAGCAATTGCGCGCGCGTTTCGACGCCTTCGACCGCCCATTTCCCGATAGACATCGGCCAGGTCAGCCAGGAAAGCACCGGATACAGCGTATCGACAAAGTCACCGCCGTCTTCGCGCAGCGTGAAGCTGCCGTAGCCCGGTAGCATCACGTAAGGGCCGTAACCTACTTCGTAGTGGCCCAGCGTGCTGCCGAAGCGGTGAGGCTCGACGCGCTGCAGTTTAGGGTTCGCCATGCCGGCCACGTCAATGAAACCGCCCATCCCGAGCAGGGTGTTCAGGAAGAATCGCGTAAAGTGCACCATCCCCTGGTACGGATCGCCCTGCACGAAGTAGTTCACCATCGTGGCGGGCTCTTCGAGGTTGCTTGTGAAGTTGCTCAGACCGTTGCGCGCTGGCACCGGCACATAGTCACGCCACGCTACGGCTACCGGACGCAATACATACGGGTCCAGCACGTTGTAGTTGAAGTTGAACATTGAACGGTTGAACCCTTCGAGTGGGTCCGAACGCCCCTGAGGCTGCTGGCTACCAGAACTGGCACATCCCACTAATACCGTTGTTGCCAGTGCAAGTCCGGTCAGGCGGAAATTCATTAGCGTCTCCCTATTATTGTTTATCTGCGCTTTCAGTGGTGCCCGGTTCAAGCTGGGCCCTCGCCCGATCGATGCTGCGCTCAATGACAGCGCGGCGCTGGTCGTTTGCCGGTAAAATTCTCAGCATCATATCCCACGCCCCAATCGCCTCACGGTAATTCTGGCGCTCAAAAGCATTGAACGCCAACAGGCTAAGCACGCGAATATTCGTATGGTCATCTTTTAACATTTCGCGGAGCAGAAGCCCACCAAGCTGGTTGTCCTGCTCATCGGCAGAGCGGGTCAATATTTCAGCATAGCCCAGCTTTGCCTCGCTGTTTGTAGGCGCAAGTTTCCAGGCGTGAGCGAAAGCTTGTGTCGCCGTTGTGGCGTTATTCAACACCATGCCAATGCGCCCAAGCATCATCCAGCCTTCAAGATTATCAGGCTGTTGCTGCAATCGCGTGCGTAATCCTAACCCAAGACGCGCCATCTCTTCCATAGTCAGCGGCGCGGCCTGCGGATCAAGAACACGTTTTAACAACGCCGGCGTCTCAGCGGTTGCCTGTCGCCAGGCGTGCACCTGCGCCAGCCCAGACGTTTTCAGATAACTGCCAACGCTGACCGCCACAAGCAGCACAGCCCCGGGCAAAAAGACCCACAGCGAGATTTTCCCCGGGCTTATCCCGCGGCTCAAAGTGGGATTTTCTTCCGAGAGCGAAATCTTTTGCCGCCTGCGGCTGCGCAGCACAATCACCGTGGCCCCGCCGAGTATAAACAGTGCAGGCAGCACCCAGAGGATCACCGTGGCCGGCGTCAACGGCGGCTCATAGGTAACAAAGTGGCCGTAGCGCTCCACCATATAATCCACGATCTGCTGCTTGCTCTTGCCCTGCTGCATTAGCTCGTAAACTTTGAGCTTCATATCCGAGGCAATCATCGCGTTAGAGTCCGCAATGCTATTGTTCTGGCATTTCGGGCAGCGTAGCGCTTCGGTTAGCTGGCGGAACTGCTGCTCCTGCGCTTCATCTTTAAAAGTGAAGGTATCAATTGTCGCCGCCGCGTGAACGCTAAACAGCATGCCTATCAGAAAGAGCATTGCGCGCATCATGAGCCCGCCTCCCGGCTGTATTTTTCCCAAAGGGGCTGCAGTTCCTGCTGCCAGACGCGATCGTTCAGATCCCCCGCGTGGCGATAGCGGATGATCCCCTTGCCGTCGATCAGAAAGGTTTCCGGCGCGCCGTATACGCCAAGATCCAGCCCCAACATACCGTTCCCGTCAAACAGGCTTAACATGTACGGGTTCCCGAGATCCCGTAGCCAGTTAATCGCTTTATGGCGATCGTCTTTATAGTTCATGCCCACCACGCGTACGCCCTGCGCGGCAAGCCCGTTCAGAAACTTATGCTCGGCGCGGCAGGTTGGGCACCAGGTCGCCCAGACATTCAGCAGCAGCGGCTTGCCGTCCGCCAACACTTCCCGACCCCACTCTTTGCCCGGCTCGTCGAGCGATTCCAGACGAAACACTGGCACCGGCTTACCAATCAACGCCGACTCGAGATCCGTAGGTGCTTCACCCTGCGCATTACGCGCCAGTTGCCAAAGCAGCAACGAGGCCAGCACCAGAAACAGCCCCAGCGGAATAAACAGATAGCGGCGCTTCATGCTGCGGCCTCCGACTTAACTTTACGGCTGCGGTATCGCGGGTCGAACAGGCAGAAAAGCCCGCCGAGGGCCATCAGCAGCCCACCCGCCCAAATCCAGCGCACAAAAGGTTTGTAGTACAGGCGCACAGCCCAGCTGCCGTCGGCCAGCTCTTCGCCCAGGGCTGCATAAAGGTCACGGGTGAAACCGCCGTCGATGGCCGCCTCGGTCATCATCGCCCGGTTGCTGTTATAGAAACGCTTTTCGGCGTGCAGCGTAGCTTCCGGCTTACCGTGGCGAGTAACGTCAATAACACCCACGCCGCCGCGATAGTTAGGGCCGGTGATGTCCCGCACTTCCCGAAACACAAAGTGGTACTGATGAATATCAATGCTGTCACCGGACTTCATGCGTACATCGCGCTCAACGCTGTAACTCTGGCTAAAGGCGATGCCAACCACCGTCACCGCCAGGCCAAGATGCGCGGAGACCATTCCCCAATGGCTGGCAGGAATTTTGCGTAACCCATCCCAGAAGCCGTGGCGGTGCGTGGCGCGCTGATAAACTTCCATCAGCGCCAGCACAAAGACCCACACGGCCATCAGCAGGCCGACCACCGTCATGGCTTCCACGCGATCCTGCATCAGCCACGGCAAGAGCAGTGACAGGATCAGCGTGATGGCCACCGCCGCCAGCAGATGCTTGCGCAGCTTGCCCGGCTCGTCACGTCGCCAGCGTACCAGAGGCCCAATGCCAAGCATTAAAGCAAAGGGGGCCATCAGCGCAGTAAACATCGTATTGAAGAATGGCTCACCGATGGAAATACTGCCGAGGCCAAGCTGCTTATGCACCAGCGGCAGCAGCGTGCCCAGCAGAACCACCAACATGGCGGCAATCAGCAGGACGTTGTTGCCGAGCAGGAAAGACTCGCGCGACCAGAGATCGTTGCTCACGCGGGAACGAACCTTGCTGCCTTTGACCGCATACAGCAGCAACGAGCCGCCGATAACCACCACCAGGAAAGCCAGAATAAACATGCCGCGCGCCGGGTCGGACGCGAAGGAATGCACCGACACCAGCACGCCGGAGCGCACGAGGAACGTCCCTAACAGGCAAAGGGAAAAAGCGCTAATCGCCAGCAGTACCGTCCAGGCTTTAAAGCTGCCGCGTTTTTCGGTGACAGAAAGGGAGTGGATCAGCGCCGTACCCGCCAGCCACGGCATAAACGAGGCGTTCTCCACCGGATCCCAGAACCACCAGCCGCCCCAGCCCAGTTCGTAGTAAGCCCAGGCCGAACCCAGCACAATCCCTACGGTTAAAAAGGCCCAGGCGGCCAGCGTCCAGGGGCGAGTCCAGCGCGCCCAGGCGCTGTCCAGCCGGCCCCCCAGCAGGGCAGCAATCGAGAAAGCAAACGCCACAGAGAAACCCACGTAGCCCATATACAGCAGCGGCGGGTGCAGAATCAGGCCGATGTCCTGCAGCAGCGGGTTTAAATCGCGGCCTTCCAGCGGATAGTCAGGCAGCGTACGGATAAACGGATTTGAGGTAAAAATAATAAACAGCAGGAAACCAAAGTTAATCATCCCCATTACCGCCAGCACGCGGGCATGATCTTCTGTTGGCATACTGCGCCCGGTGAGGGAGACGGCAAACGTCCAGCCGCTCATCATCAGCACCCAGAGCATCAACGACCCTTCGTGCGCCCCCCATGTCGCCGCCACGCGATACCAGACCGGCAGCTCGGTATTCGAATTATTTGCGACGTAAAGTACGCTGAAATCGTTCACCACAAAGGCGTTAACCAGAATCAGAAACGACGCGCAAAGGGTAATAAACAGCGCCCAGCTCAAAGGCCGCCCCGAGGCCATTAGCCGCTTATCGCCACGCGCCACGCCCCAGAGCGGGTATACACTGAGTAACAATGACCAGCCGAGCGCCAGGCAAAGCAGGAATCCACCGATTTCCGGCATCATGAGGCGTTATCCTTATACACTTCCGGGGCCCGCTGGTGATTTTGTTCCATCGCCGCTTTCACTTCCGGCGGCGTGTAGTTTTCGTCATGCTTCGCGAGCACCTCTTTGGCGTGGATAAGCGTCGCGCCTTCCATCACGCCCTGAGCCACCACGCCCTGCCCCTCGCGGAATAGATCCGGCAGAATGCCCTCATAGGTAACGTCCACTACGCCGCGCGCGTCATACAGCTTGAAGCTGACCTTCAGGCTTTGACTGTCGCGCTTCACGCTGCCCGGCATCACCATGCCGCCAATTCGCAGGCGCTGCCCGGCTTCCGGCATCAAATGGCTTTCACCTTTGCCGTAGATAATTTCACCGGGAGTATAAAACAGGTCGATATTGCTGCGCAGGGCATAGAGCACCAGCGTGATGGTCAGCCCGAGACCGGCAAGTACCGCCCCGGCCAGATAAAGCCGATTTTTACGACGCGGATTCACTTAAACCTCCTCCTGGCGCTGGCGAGCGACGCGGATGCGCTGCTCTCTGGCCTGCTGGCGAGCCACCGCTCGCAGAATCGCGCGATGCTGGTAACGGGTATGAAAAATCAGCCCAAGCAGGGGCAGTAGCGTGAAGGCCACCGCCAGCCAGACGTAAAAGGCGTAACCGCCCATGGCGAAGAACTCGCTCCAGTCAGTGAACGCCCACGTCATGCTTTCTCTCCTTTACCGTTAGCAAGCGCTAACACCCATGGCCGACGGCTTTCCTGCAACAACAGCAGGTTACGCAGACGCATCAGGGTGAGCGTGATAAACAGCGCCAGGAAGCCGAAAATGGTCCAGCGCAACGGCGTGCGCATCGAAGGGTCAATGGACTGCTGCATATTGGTGGAGCCCTGATGCAGCGTGTTCCACCATTCCACCGAGAAGTGAATAATCGGCAAGTTCACCACGCCGACCAGTACCAGAATCCCGGCGGCCCGCCCCGCCAGGCGGCGATCGTCAAACGCGCTGTACAGCGCAATGGCGCCCACGTAGAGGAACAGCAACACCAGCTCGGAGGTCAACCTCGCGTCCCAAACCCACCAGGTCCCCCACATAGGTTTGCCCCACGCGGAGCCGGTGACCAGCGCGATAAAGGTAAATACTGCGCCGACGGGCGCCATCGCCATCACCGCGAGATCGGCGGTTTTTATCTGCCACACCAGGCCGATAAAAGCGGCAATCGCCATGCTGGCGTAAATCCCCATCGACCACATAGCCGCCGGGACGTGCAGGTACATAATTCGGTAGCTATGCCCCTGCTGATAGTCCGCCGGAGCAATACCAAACCCCCAGACGCAGCCGACCACCAGCAGTACCGCGCTGAGAATAGTCAGCCAGGGCAGTAAGCGACTACAAAAGTGGTAAAGCCGCTCGGGTTTAGCAAGCTGATGTAATGTTTTCCACATAGTTTTTGCTCACAAAACAAAAAATAAAGTTATGCAACGCTTACCCGGAGCGCCGCCGCCGTAGCGAACGGGCTTAGCGTAGCGCTACCGGCCAGCAGCGCGCCAAGAATTGCCATATAGCCCTCTGTCGGCAGATGCATTGAGGCGGCATCCATCGCGGCGGTGGCAAAAATTAATAGCGGGATGGTTAGCGGCAACACCAACAGGCTGAGCAACACCCCGCCCCGTTTCAGACCTACCGTTAACCCGACCCCGGGCGCGCCGAGGAAGCTCAGCGTCGGCGTCCCCAGCAGCAAAGTGGCGGCCATCACCTGCCAGCCATAAAAATCCAGCCCGAGCAGCAAGGCCGCCAGCGGCGAAAGCAATAACAGCGGTAGCCCGGTCACCACCCAGTGAGCGGTCACTTTCGCCAGCACCACCAACGGCAAAGGCACCGGCAGCAGCATCAGTTGTTCCAGCGAACCGTCCTGAAAGTCGTCCCGGAACAGCCTGTCCATCGCCATTAAAGAAGCCAGTAAAGCCGCCACCCAGATAACCCCCGGCGCAATGCGCGCCAGCAGCTGCGGCTCCGGGCCAATGCCGAGCGGAAACAGCGTAATCACAATCAGGAAAAACCACAGCGGGTTGGCGATTTCGGCTCCGCGACGAAATACCACCTGCAGCTCACGCCAGAAAATGCGCCTAATCATAAACCGGTGTCCTGCAGATGAATTTGGCGCACAGCACAGCTCAGCGGCTGGTGACTGGTAAGAATAACTATCCCGCCCGTGGAAACGTGCTGCTGCAGACGCCGGGTCAAACGCTCAATTCCGGCGGTGTCCAGCGCGGTAAATGGCTCGTCGAGAAGCCACAGCTTTGCCGTGGAGAGCCACAGGCGAGCCAGCGCGGCGCGGCGCTGCTGCCCGGCGGAAAGCTGGTTGACGGGTAAATCTTCGAAGCCAGGCAGCCCGGTTTGCTCCAGCGCGGCCCAAAGCTGCTCTTCGGCCGCATCGGCATGAAAAAAGCTGAGGTTTTCAAAGGGAGTAAGAACAGATTTGATGCCCGGCTGATGGCCAATCCACAGTAGATCGCCGTGAAAGTTGTCGCGCTGACGGCGCAGCGGCTGATTTTGCCAGAAAACCTCACCTTCATCGGCCATTGCCAGCCCAGCCAGAATACGTAAAAGCGTAGTTTTCCCCGCGCCGTTTTTGCCCGCCACCTGCGCCATTTCGCCTGACTCAACGCTAAACGACAGCGCATTGAACAGCGTGCGCTCATCACGCTGGCAGGTCAGTTGTCGGGCTTCTAGCATCAGGAGGCGCTCCTTGTCTCGGGTGCGCTAAGCATATCATATCGCCCGGTTTTCTTCAGGTTACCCCGGCGTCTTTGGCTACTCCATTAGAGTTAATTGGCTTACTCAGATCAAAGCAGGGGCGATTATTCCCATTCGGCAAAACCGAAGGATAAAAACCGCTACGCTTAAGTGAATGCTTTCTGACCAGGAACCACCCCGATGGATAAGATAGAGCCCGACAAAATAGCTAAAACCGATGAACTGGAAGTGGACAGCGAGGAGAGGTCGAGCGGCAAGAAAATAGAACTGGACGAGGATCGCCTGCCCTCCGGCGCAATGGCGATTCATGAGCACATTCGCCAGGATGGGCAAAAAGAACTGGAGCGCGACGGCATGGCGCTGTTCTGGTCTGCCGTGGCGGCAGGTTTATCTATGGGGGCCTCGCTGCTGGCGAAAGGGATTTTTCACGTTAACCTCGTGGGTATACCGGGCAATTTTCTGCTGGAAAATCTCGGCTACACCTTCGGTTTTATCATCGTCATCATGGCTCGCCAGCAGCTGTTTACCGAAAATACCGTCACCGCCGTGCTGCCGGTGATGCAGCACCCGACCACGAGCAACTTCTGGCTACTGATGCGGCTTTGGGGCATTGTCCTGCTCGGGAATATCGCCGGCACCGCGCTGGCCGCGCTGGCCTTTGAATATATGCCGATATTTGATGAAGCCACCCGCAAAGCCTTCGACGACATCGGCATGAAGGTGATGGAGAATCCGCCCGGCGAGATGTTTGCCAATGCCATTATCTCCGGCTGGATCATCGCCACCATGGTGTGGATGTTCCCCGCCGCAGGCTCGGCAAAAATCTTTGTCATCGTGCTGATGACCTGGCTGGTTGCCCTGGGCGACTTAACCCATATCGTGGTTGGCTCAGTTGAAATTCTCTATCTCGTGTTCAACGGCACGCTGCACTGGAGCGAGTTCTTCTGGCCATTTGCCCTACCCACTTTAGCCGGCAATATTTGCGGCGGAACGTTCATTTTCGCACTGATAAGTCATGCACAAATCCGCAACGATATGAGCAACAAGAAGAAGGCCGAGGCGAAGCGGAAACAGGAAGAACAGAGCCGAAATTCAGCGAAGAGCGGAAAATGTGACGGGTAAATTGCTCATCTTCCAGGCAAACGGACTGCCAACCCCTTAACCTGCCTCGAAAAGCGGGTATACTACGCCCGCTGCGTTCCCTTAGTTAAATGGATATAACGAGCCCCTCCTAAGGGCTAGTTGCAGGTTCGATTCCTGCAGGGAACGCCATACGCACCGCACCTGAAGTTTACCAGTATCCATACAACCCCATCATAATCAGCAGTAAACTCTTCCCCAGGCCATGCGGCATCAACTGACGTTTACAGATTGCAACGTGAATCAATAAAAAGAAAATCAAAAACAGGCCTGAATAAGATAATACAATCCAAATATTTATATGCTCTACTGTAAAACGCTCTGCATGCCAAATAGACTGCTCAGCGTTTCTTCTCAATTAAAAATATCTGTCTGATATTTACCTGGATGTTTAGTACAGTTCAGAAAAGTCATTTCATAGTATTGCCCGGCATCGTAATGCTTCAGCCCGCCAATCAATTTATGCCCGAATTAATCATATTAAACTCTCTGCAAATATTCAGTTTATGGCTCAAGAGCGACTTCCACTGAGTGTTTATCAGGATATATTCAAGATTGAATAAACTAACTACCTCTCTCTTTATTCATCCGAATTGCTTGTAGCATCGATTGCTCGCTGTATTTCAGGCCGGGTCAGCAGTGTATATCGGGTAATAAGCTGTTTCAGATGCATTTCCAATTGAGACCGGGCAGCAGCAGGTAAAGGTTCTCCCGCAGGGTATTGTGACAATGCCCGCAGTTGCTCTTCAGCCGGTATAGATTGATTAAAGAACTGCATGGTGGAAAAAACCACTGATTTCAGCTCACTGACCGTCATGTATTTTCCCTTTTGCTCATCCAGCCCGTTTAGCCGGTCGCTCAGTTGCTTCAGCTTAACCATCCCCTGATACCAGCCCTCCAGATTTTCCACTGGCAATGCGCCGGCATTAAGCTGTTGTCGCCACCGGGCTGTCAGGGATTTCCCCTGCTCTGGCCACAGCGCCTGAGCCTGCTCTGTCAGTTTTTGGCTGTAAGTAATATTCCAGTCAGGCGGCAATTTCTCCAGTCGGGCCAGCTGCTGTTGTGTTTGTGCTATCACTGTTTGTGATGACGGAGATTGCTGACGCAAAATATTCAGCTTTTCAGGCGGGAGAAGCACAGGTAATGGAGCCAGTGAGGCTGCAAACTGAGCCTGTAGCGGATCAGTCTGGTGAAGATACTGCCAGCCCCACACCGCGACGCTGCTTATCATCAGCATGGTACACATCCCGGCAGCGAAGAATTTCCATTTTTTTACCGGAGCGGGTATTGCCGTCTGTACTTCCACATTCGCTTGCTGTTCCGGTTGTGCAACGTAGACCCATTGCACTGCGCTGTGTGGCACCAGAGGAACTTCAGATAGACTACCTGCAAGGTCCCTGGTGGATGCTGCCGCATCACTCATCCCGGTGGCAGGCAACATGATATCTGACTGAATTGCCGCCCCGGGGCTGGGAATGCCATCGCTGCTTTCCAGCCGGGCAGCACTGTTATGCATCATGGCGCGCAAGGCATCAAACTGACTCAGATGTTTAAGTTCCAGACGCTGTAGCACCTCACCCAGGCGGGTAAGCTGCTGCTCCGCCCGATAAAGCTGACTGAGGTCACTGTAGTTCAGGGGAAGCGTGCGCATCAGTTGCTGCAGACGCTGACTCAGACTGCTGAGGATTTCCATCCGTACATGCACCGGCTGCGGCCAGAGAGCCCCCCACTGATGACTTATCAGGGCTTCCAGTATCGCCAGACCTTCATTGAGACCAAATAAACCGGCCAGGTGTGTACGGGCCAGCGTGTACCAGGCCGCTGTCTGCAGCTCCAAACCGTTCTGATCAAACAATGAGAGACTGAGTTTTTCGACATATCGCCAGTTCACATCCGGGCGAGCCGGATGTGTTAGCTTACTGAGCTCATCGCGCAGGGCGGCATAATCCGACAGCGTGCGTGGGTCGCCACCGGTTTTTATTTTACGTGGGGGAATGTCATGCATGACCAGTTGTCCGTTTGACGTATAAGGAGCTATTGAAAGGTATCGTTTATGCAGCTTCGCTTGCTGCGTATTCGGGACTCTGCGGAGACAGTTGTGCCACCTCCTCGATAATTTTGCTGAACTCAGCCTGGAAAAACGCCTTACGTCGTTTGAGCCTGTTGATCCGGTAGCGTGTCAGATTGCCGTGAAGTGTCTTTTCAAGAACAGGTGCGCCATCGCAGGAAAAACGGTGAACGTCTCCACGTTCAATCCGGCACCCACCAACCACGCGTCCATCTGCTTCTGAAGCTGCGTTATTCGCGGGTGAAATTCTGCAATATCAGCCTGAGTCTTGCTGATAAACATAGTGGGGCTGGTTACCTGATCTGTAGTTATTTGAGGAATTGTGATTTTACTGACATGGTGTTACCTGGCCTTACAGGCGGGTTGTCGTGTCGAGATACTGCTGTTGCTTAAGATGTCGCAGGAGAACCCGCCCTTCTGGCGCAAACTCCGTACCATAGCGAACCAGGCCAATACCTTTGAGCTCAGCATCAATGGCATAGCGCAGTTCGCCCGGGACGTTCTGTTCCAGCAGGACAACGGTTATTTTTTTCAGGCGGGGCTCGTATTTGAGCAAGACAGCTGACAGGGTGCCCATCAGTTCATGGGCCGTTCCCGGCATGCCCTGAAGAATTTTGGTCATATCCGGCAGGCCGTAGTCAGGCAGATGCGCCAGCGTTCCTGCTCGGCAATTAAGGATACGCTGCATATTGTCAAGCACTGACAATATGACCTGGTTCTGCGCGCTGACCTGGTGGAGATCGAGGCCACCGGTGAAATGACCGATGAGCATTTCATAGAGCGAAGGTGTGTTAGGTTCCTGGGGCATCATTCGTCCTTGAACGGTTGCAGCGTCAGATGGTTATTACCCGCTTCCAGAATGCGCGGCTTATCCGGATCAAGCGCTTCACGCTGGATTACATGCTTCCAGGTGTTGTTGACCATATCCGGGTGACGAAACAGTCCCGCCACTGCGACAAACTGCGCACCGGCTTCCATGGGCATGTTGAGGCTCACATCTCCGCCCGGCTTCACCACCACATCACGGCTGGCCAGCAGGTCCGCTTTCAGAATAGCCTCCCCGTCTTTCAGTAACTGCTGGTAGACCGTTTTGTCGAAGGTTTTGCGGTCTTTCAACTGGTAGACGCGGATAATCACCGGCTCAGACAGCGAGTTACTCTCGCGGGAATCGGTGTTCAGCGCCTCACGGGCGGTGAAATCCAGGTGCAGCACCTTAATCTTTTTGTAGAACACGGCATTAAATGCCGATTTGGTGCCATCGGTGATGCCCTGCGTCACCCCGCAGCCCGCCAGACTGAATGCCAGCAGGGGTAACAATAAGCCGGCTGTTTTAGTTAAACTTGTACGTAACACTTCGGTTTCCTTGTTGTGATGTCGCAGACTCCAGCCCGGTGTAGTAACCCAGTTCGGTGGTAAAGGTCTGCGGGATATCGTCCGGAAGGTCTTCGTCTTCTGCGCCCAACACGCCATTCATCCCAAGCCAGAATGGGCCTTCGCCGAGCGGCGGCGCAGCCAGCAGGCGCGTGGCGGTGGTCAGGGTAATTTTTGCCTTGAAGCGCCAGCCCAGATACACCCGCAGCATCACCAGAAAGTCCTGATACAGCAAGCCGTCCGGTTTCCAGCCCAGTGATTCCTGTTCATTGCCTGTCGCAAGCGCAATCAGCAACTGACTGTTAGCATCCATAGCTTCTTCACCCAGCGGCGTGTTGCCATCCAGAAGAAAATCGTCATCAGCGTAAAAGCCCAGCGGCTGACTGACCTCAACCGGGCGCAGGCAGTACGGGCTCACCTGCACCGTCGTGTCAGGTGCAAGGAGGCTCACCAGCGCCTGCATCCCTTCCTCGGTTTTACCTGGCTGCTGCAGTACACCCAGCAGCGACAGAAAGCGCGATACCGGGGTGGCAATGTGTTCTGCGGTGCCCGGAATGCCCAGCCCCACCAGGCCCAGTAACGACTGCGAAATGCTGTCGGTGCCGCCGGGCTCAAACGTGGCCGGGTACGAGTATTTACGCCAGATGCGATAAAACTGCGTCAGGATGCGGTGGCTGAAGATATCCAGAAAGCTCTGAAGCGCCTCGTGCCCTTCGCGGCGCTGGGTGATGTCATCCAGATAGGCCGTTGGTAAGGGGGAATCGACTCCGTACATCCCCATAAAAGTCGTGCGGATGAGTGGTGGCTGGCTATCATCATCCTCGTCATATTCGACAGCCTTCAGTTCGCTGGCAGGGAAACCCATCCCCGGATGCGGCGCAAACCTCACGGGGTCATTCGCCGGATGGCTGGTCGACCCCATCAGCGGCCGGCCCGGATTACGTTTCTCCAGCAGCTGGCATAAACGATAAAAGTTAATGCGGTGAAGGTCGGCCTCCAGCCGCGGGGTCAGCCGGGAATACGGCGGTTGTGCTTCTCTTCCCATTCCAGGCGCTCTCCGGTTGGTTGCAGGATGATAATCAGGCGGTTAAACAGATAGATATCGGTGTAGAGCGCGAAGAAGCGGCTCAGCATCTCGCCAAACAGGCAAATATCACCCCGCCCGGCAAAGCCGTGGCTGTCCAGCGTCACCTCAATCTGCACACCGCGTACCAGGTAGCCCTGCTCGAAACGCTCGGTTTCGCTGTGCTTCACGTCAATGATGGCTTCCAGGCGGCAGCGGTTCATCTCGCTGTCGGTCCATTCGTACAGCGCCAGGGTGCCACGCAGCACGTCGGCATTATCCATCATCGACAGGAATCCGCTGCCGAGGTGACTCAGCACGCGCCAGTGGAAACGGTCCTGCGCCGGTGGATAACAGGGCAGTGTCGGCGCACACAGGTTACGCACGGCGATACTGGCCGAGGTGGTTTTCATCACCGTATCGAGCACCGTGCTCTGCAGTGCACGTCGTGGCAGTTGGCCGTTGGTGCCGGTGAGCGTCAGCGACAGGCTCTCGTCTTCCGGTACCGTATGGTTATCAAAGGCTTCACCGCCGAGGATAAGCCAGGTGTTATGCAGGCCCGACGGGCCACGGCGCACACGGGTGTGGTAGTAATATTCCGGCGCTTCATGACGCATCATTCCACCTTTGTGGCGGAAACTCGAAAACGGCACGTAGGTATGCTGGCTCGATGACATCACCGAATCCACCGCGTATATCTCGGTATGGCCATCCTGCACCCGCATCGGACGCAGAATGTATTCGGTCTGCAGGGAGTTGAGCGTCAGCGGGTCAGATTCCAGCGGGAACAGGTTAATCACCGGCACACAGTTCAGGCGCAGATGCTTTTCGGTAAAGCTGAAGTCATGCTCCCAGCGCTCTGCCAGTACCACGTCGATTTCGAACCATGGGAGCTCAGCCGGAAAGACCACGGTCTCCAGCCCACGCAGCCCCGTGAACATAAATTTCTCACGGAAGGTGAAGTACTCCAGCAGCAGTTGATAGCCGCTAAAGCTGCTGCTTCCCTTCGGCCACAGGTCGTCATCATCGCCAAAACCCAGCGCAGTGAAATATCCGTCGAGCGGTCTTCTGTCCATGTCACCCGGCATCCGCAGCCAAAGGCGCGCCGTGTTCATGGTAAAGGCTTCATGCATCGCACAGGCCAGCGGTGCATCAGCGTTGAAGTAAAGCGGGAGCTGGCTGAGCTCGACACGGCTCCAGTCGGCAAGATGACTGCAGTTGAAGCGCAGGCTGATGACCGAGCGCCCGTCCGGGTCAGTCGACAGGCGGGCGTGCTCCAGCGACAACGGCTGAAGGGTAATCTCTTTGGTGGTGGTGTAGCGGCAACGCGTGCCCTTCTCCCCGATCGGCCGCGAGTTCACCTCAAAGCCTTTGACGATGCGCATCTGCTCTTTCATCTCACGCCAGTCAGGGGTGAACTCCACCACCGACATCGACGGAATGGTACGCAGGTAATGCGGCCACAGCAGGCTGACCAGCCCTTCGGTCAGTTCCGGCAGGTCGTCATCAAGCTTTTCGCGCAGCCGGCCCATCAGGAAGGCAAAGCCCTCGAACAGTCGCTCCACGTACGGGTCGCGCGCCCCCGCTTTATCGAGATTGAGCATTGCCGCCTGCTCGGGGTGAGCCCGGGCGAACTCTTCACCGGCTTCCAGCAGGTAGCGCATTTCAGCGTCATAATAACGCAGGGTTAAATCATCCATAAATACCTGATTATTGGTGCTTTAAAAGCATGACATGAGGATGGGAGGCTACCCACAAAGCACAGCACTGCTTGCCGGATCGAGTGCAATCAGACCGGACAGAAGCAAATCCATCTCAGGCTGAAGCCGTGATTTATCGGTTTCACTGCGTGTGGCTTTCATGCGCAGCAGTCTGAGGCGGCGCGATTTCACTTCAAACAACAGTGCCGGTGTCCATTGCGTGAGGGTGATTGACTGTGCGGCACTGTCGAGCTCACCCAGCAGATGCAGGGCCAGCTCGTTTTTACCCTTCTGCTCGGCCACCCGGGCCATCAGCAAACGCAGCAGCCATTTGTCTTTTGCCGAGTCGGTGCCCGGGCGGGTCTGTAGCCAGTGAAGTGTGGCATCCAGACCGTCAGTGTCCGCTTTCTCCAGCGCTTCAGACTCGAGGGCCAGGATATCGTTATCTGTCTCACCGGTGGCACTGACCGGCTCATCCCTCCAGCCTGACATATCGTCCAGCACGCTCTGATTTATCCAGTTCAAAGTGACCTCATCGGCAAACGGCGTACCGTCATTAAAGGCCAGGGTTTCAAGCCCGGTAAGGCGGCGCAGCAGCCCTTTCAGGTCGGCGGCGATGATATCAGCCAGCACATCCTGCCCCGATTTCATCAAGGCCTGGTGGATATACCACTGCAAATCCAGCCAGAGATGATTGGCGCCGCGCGAAAAAGCGCTGTCTGCCTGCTCCATAATTTCGGACCAGCTCTGCTGCAGATACAGGCGTTTCAGCATGGCCCGCTGGTCAGCGCGCGGCGGTTCGATTCGGGTTTTCCCCTGTGCATCCGGGGCAGGAATACTGTGCAATGTGTCATGACGCAGGCTTTTCATCAGCCGGTGAGCGGCAAGCCAGCCATCAGGTTGCTCACGCAGATATCCGGTCAGTGTACGGGCCTGGGCCAGCAAATCCTGGCCGGAGGTAATGCGGTTCAGAACCGGCGCGTCAGACTCGGTCGTATGCGTGGCGGTCTGTGACTGTGCCTTATTACTGGCATTCTGCGGTACCACTGCATCCACGCCACCGGCCTTCATCAGGCGAGATTCCAGCGCGTTGTACAGGGCATTCAGCTCTGGGCGTGAACCTTCCGGCTCGGTCTCCAGACCGTCGCAAATAAGCAACAGCGCACCGGCAGTGCGTAGGGCATCGTCGCGTGCTACTTCCGGCCAGAGTGACAGGCTGTCCAGAACGCGGGAGCCTGCGAGCCACTCCAGGGCCGGTTTACGGCTCCGCTCACGCTGAGGATGAAGCTGTGCTCCATAGCGCTGTAGCAATCCCGCCAGCAGTTCAAGCCCTTCTGCAAAGCCGGTTTCCCCGTCCTGGTGCAAACGCGCCCAGCAATAATAGGTGGCGATCCGGATATCTTTGGCAGTGCTGATCAGCAGTTTTTCGGCAAGCGTGCAAATCAGCCCGGTATCAATGCCAGAAAGCTTATTGACCTCCTCCCGGATACGCTGAAAATCATCGTCATAGCCGGGATCTTCTCCGGTGGGACTGGTGTCAGTTACCGGAGCAAGCCAGGGCTGCCAGTTTTCCGTGCGTGCCTGCGCCTGTTGTCGCAGCTGCGTGCCGTCAGCGTGACAGGCCGCGACCAGATTCTGCAGTGTGCTCATTATTCGACTCCATCCATGTCACTGTTTCCTGTGTTGGCCATCAGCGCCTGAGCCGTGGCTGCACTGTCGACACTGAATATCTGATCCGGCAGCGTGAAACCGCGCAGATCCAGCAGCGCCAGCGGACCTTTTCCGAGTTGTGAGCGCAATACCCACTGCAGGGTCCGACCGTCCGGGGCGGTGAAGCTCATCATCCACTGACTGCGGTCAAGCTGCTGGCGCTTGCCCTGGTCCAGCCAGCGAATAAAGCCCCAGGTGCCGCTGTAATCCCCGAACAGGCGCGCACCGGCGTTGACTGTAGTCCAGGTGAGCATCGTCCCCGGCTTGTAAGTCTCTCCCGGCCAGCGGAAGCTCTGCCAGTCGGCCATCTGATTGAAGTAGTGCAGCGGCTGGCCATCGATTGTCAGTTGGGTTTCGACCACCTGCGGTACAGGGCGCGCCTGCAGCTCAAAACTGATGCCCTGGCTACCATCGGTGAACAGAATGTCTGACAGCTGGCTCAGTTGATTAATCGCCCGCAGGAAAGCCGGGTTAAAGCTCAGCCCCTGGCTGTTGACCTTATCCGGTACCCACTGGCTGCCCTCTTTGTGCAGTACACCACTCAGTTCCGTGGTCAGGAATCGCTCAATACGCCCGCTGTCCTTACGCACAAATTCTGCCAGCATTGGCAGGGAGGCATCACTTTTGCTCGCCGCAAACGGGAAACGTCCGTCAAAGGCGGTGTGCCAGTTTGCCACCACGGACCGGCTCCATTTGTCATTCAGACTCGCCGACGACGGCTGAAGCACGGTCTCCCAGGCCTGGGTCAGTGGCTGAACAAACATCGTGCTGCCAAAACCGCTCCACTCTTCGCCCAGACTTGCCGAAATCAGACTGCCGTACTGCTGAGTGTCGGTCAGATCCACGCTTTTGCCCTGGAATACGGTCTGCGCCAGGGTCTGCATCATCTCCTGCGGGTCAGAGGCGCTGGCAACCTGTTGCAGACGCAGACGCACACGGGTGATGCGGGTCAGATACGTCTGCAGGCTCAGCGAGTTGTCAGCCGACATCACATTGCTGCCTTTGTTTTTCCCCAGCAGCGTCAGCAGCGGGCCAAAGGTTTCATCGAGCGGCCCCTGCGGGCCTGACGCAGACTGGTCAATCGCAGGTTTGTCTTTCCCTCCTACCAAGTCTTTAGCCGATTTGATGATGGAATCCGAAAGGCCTTCGCTTTGCTGGCCGGTCTGCCCCTGCCAGGCGATGGTGTTCATCAGGGCAATCAGTGGTGACTGCCGGACATCACTCATCAGCGTCAACTGGTCGGTAACGTCAGCAATATTGTTTGCCGGATTCCAGTGCAGGCTGTTGAGGAAATTCAGCCAACTGCCGGCAAAGTCGGTGAAGTAACGTTGTGTCAGACGTGCTTTCAGGGCTTCCGGCGACAGGTCTGAGGAAACCGCTTTCCGGCTGTCGCTCAACACCCAGTCAATTTCATCCCGGCGGGAATTTGCGGCCTTTTCGATAGCCTGCTGAATGCCCCCTTCCCACGCCTGGCGGGTAAACATGCCGGGCACCACTTCCTCGGTGGTGAACAGTCGCCGCGCATCGGTACCGCTGGTCATGTCTTCCAGAGACACATCTGCGAAATTACGACGCACGGATTTGAGCATGTTCTCATACAGAGTGCTTTCAGCATTACGCCGTCCAATTTGCTGCAGCAGTACCTGGCGGCTCTGGCTGACCAGTTGTGTGTCCGGCGTGATTTTCCATTGTGGCTGCTTCGGTAATTCGGAAATATAGAATACCCACAGGTCCGGTGACAGGCTCTGCCACAGGCCGGTTGAAATGCCCATCCGCGTCGGCTGTACGGCTTTCATGGTCTGAGCGTAATACGCACCATCGGCCTTATCCGGACGGGCCATCATCAGCCAGGCCTTCAGCTGGTCATAGCCCGGTTTTGCCAACTGTGCCCGCTGGTCGCTGCCGGGCGCGGAGCCTGCCAGCACGCTGAGTTTCTGCGTCAGGGCGGCATTTGCCGGGTCGCGGATCAGGCGGTTGTTCGCCGCGCCGTACCAAGGGAGCATCGCATCGAGCAGCTGCTGATTATGGTCCAGACCGAAGCGCTGGTACCATGGCGCGCCTTCCTGAATACGGTGCTGCAGGCGGCCGGCGTCATTACGCAGCGTATGCAGGGCCGTCAGCTGGTAATCCGATACGGAAGGATGCTCCACCAGAGCATGCGCCTGCTGCGCCACGGAGACAATCTGCAGACGGTTGACCGCAAACGACAGCAGCGTCCCCGCCCCCCAGACACCGATAATGGCCATTAGTGTCCAGGCCAGCGTCTGTTCCCACGCCATACCGACACGGCGGCCACGCACGCGGGTACAGTCATCCACGATACCCTGCCAGGTCACCGGCAGGGTCAGCGCATGGCGTTGTGATTCCGGGATATATTTCTCAGCGTCGGCAGGTGCAGCACCGGCTGTTTCTCCTGCGGTATAGGCGGGTTTATTCTCCGGCAGGCTGAACATAAGGCCTCGCAGCGAAACGCGTTGCTGAGAGCCAGCCAGCCAGGGTGCCAGTTGCTGAGCCCAGCGGGCGATGCCGCCGTCTTTGAGATGCTGGCCCAGACGTAACAGGAAGTCGTGGCCGTTGTTCTCAGCGACCTGACTCACCCCCTGCGTTCGCAAGGCCGGCAGCATCAGCTCAAGCTGGCGGGTAATATCGTCAGGCCTGGCACGCAGTGGGAAACTGGCTCCTACCGACTGCTGAGTGCGTTTTGCCTGCGACCACTTGCTGTCACACAGTTGCCACAGCCAGACCGGGGCGGAATAACGGAGCAGTTCACTGATTTTTTCCAGCCCGCGTAAATCGTTGTCGCTGATTTGTGGGGTCAGATTAAGCGACTGCGGCATGACACGGACAATACCGTCCAGTGGGCGCCCGCGACGCAGTTTGCGCAGCGCGGTATATTTTTCCTTATCGGGCTCAGCAGTCAGACTGCCGCCGTAAATCAGAACGGTACGGTTACCTTCAAGCCACTGGTTTTCCTGCAGGCCAGGTACCAGCTGTTCGATTGCCGCATCGTCACCGCTGACCAGCAACAACTGCACTTTACGTCGCCAGAACAGAGTGTAACGTCTTCTGAGATATTTATTAAGCGCTGAATAATCAAACAGATCCGTCGTTTCTTCTTCATTTCTGTTGCTCTCGCCATCAGGCGTGACAGGAGACGGATTTTTTTGTCGGGACAACGTAAAGAATATGAGGGTGCACAACAGCGCTGTCAGGGCTACAAAGACTGCCACCACGTACCAGAACATATTTTCATCGCCTCCGGATGGTGACTCCGTTGTCTGTGCCAGAGCAAAGAGTACCAGAAGCAGAACGAGCAGGATCAGGAGTCCCACCCCCAGGAGATTTGAGGCCTTTTTCATGCCGGTTATTCCTTTCCGGACTGTCGTGCAGCCCTGATAAATAAGGGGCGCTGGAGACGGGCTGTAACACGTTGCAGCAAAAAGGCGATCCCGGGTAATGTCACAACCAGTGACAACAGCAGGAGAATGATCCCCGACCAGGAAAATGCCATTGAAGGAAAATAACGACTAATCAGGCTGTACAGTCCGATATTAAGCAGCAATGCCATCAGAACAGAGCCCCCGGGAAAGGGGGGCGGGATAACGAAATGATCTTGCCCAATCACGGGAGAGGTATTTCCAAGCGTAACAGCCCATGCATCATGTTCGTCTTCCAGCAGTAACCACTGGCAGGCGGGTCCATATGCGGCCATAGCAGCAGCAGCCCCCACCATGGCCCAGCTGGCAAGACAGCCATAGCGAGCGCATGCAGTGTCATAATCAATGACGCCACCAGTGCCAATACCGTCATAAAGTGAGATCGAAAGATCGTTCAGTACTCTGCTCATTGACTGCCGAGGTGCATCTGACAACCCGCTGTACCAGACAAGATGTTTTTTACCTGCCGGTAGGCCAGCCATATCGCGCAACTCACAGAGTTCAACTGTGAGCGCACTCGTATTCAGCGGCATTGCCCGGAATAACCGTAATGCATTTTTTTGTTCACCAGGATTCAGCATTGACGGGGGCATCAAAAATAACGCAGTGGCAAATTCCTGCAGAACATCGTCGGGCTGGCGGTAGTGCATCGCTAGAACCAGTATTGCTCTCTTTGTGGACCCGACAAACTTATTCCATTCATCAAAGGATGAGTCTGCGTCCTGAAAATAAATCTCGACTTTCCAGGGAAGGGATCCTGCGGTCCAGATACGATGGAATGACTGAGATTCACGATCTTTGTCGCTGCCATTGGTCTGAACAATAATCTGGAGCAGGCCAGAAGGATATCGCCGCCGAATCGAAGGTGTTATCTGAGCAATAAGATGACGAAGTAGCTGCTCAAAACGTGAAATGCCGGGCGTAATGGCGGCGTCCGGCAGCAACGTTAAAGGTGGCGTGTCCGCGCTATCTCCTTCCTGTGTATCTGCAAGACGAGACAACAAGCCCGTATCGGCAGCGATAAAAACATGGCTAAGAATGACGTGATGTTGGTGTGCACGTAAGCGCCACTTCAGACGTGTGTTACGGCACCATTCATTCCAGTTCCAGACACGAATTGCCATCGTTTCCCACCATAAGCTGTAGATAGCAATAGCTGCAGAAATGCCTGCAAATGTCCTGGCCGTCAGCGGCAACCAGTACCCGCTGCTTAACGAAGGTAACCCTGTTGTTGGTGATTTTATTACTGCTACAAGCAACCCAATGAAAAGACCCAGGATAACAATCAGCAGGCAAACCCACGGCGACCAGACCGGTGCCTGTTCTTTTTCAGGCACCTCCGGCAGAGACCATCCCATCAGCCAACCTCCATATCCTGCATGCTTGCAATAACGCTCGCCCCGCACTGTGTTTTACAATTATGCAAAACGATCCCTCGGCCATTTTCTTCATACGCAGAAACATCGCACTCAATAATTTTATTTGTGCCATGCTCAGGGCAAGATACTGTGTCATTTAAAAGTGCAGCATTCTTCCCTGAAATATCGAAACTGGATGAGGCTGATGTGACTTTCCCGCCATGTGTAGTGGCATCCCCTAAAACAATTGCAAATTTTCCCATTTTCTATTCCCTCTCTTATAATTAAAAACATCTTTCTTAAATTTAGATGGCTCACCAAAACTTACAGCCTGCTGAAATACATCCATGCATTATCCATAGATCTATAATCCAGCAACTTGCTTGGGTATTTATTAAAAAAACCACCATATTTTTGTTAATTGAATAAGATTCAGGAGGGAAAACCAAATACGCCTCCCATCACATTCACACTTAATTACTATCGCACAGTAACAGGCTATTATTTGAATAACATCATGAAGAGTAATTATTAATTAAGCCAGATGACTCACTTTACTTTTTGCATAAAGAACGCGCACTTCTTCAGCCTTTCGCTCAGCAACATTCGGCTCAACATCTCTTTGATAATTGCAGGTATTGGGGGAATAGCTAACTTGCCACTCCAGTAATAGTCGTCACTTTCCAGCCAGTCAGCCTGGTAACGTAATTCAGCAAGACTTTCTCTGTCCCATGAATGCCAGCAATAGCAAATTGGCAAGTCATAGGCAACAACCCGGCTCATAAAGCGTTGATCCATTGGCAACGTACTGTGATCCGTCGGGCGCTGCACATAAGTACGCACATCTTCCAGCATTTCTGCTCTGGACTGCTTTTCATATCTATTGCGATCCTCTTTTGAACCCGGCCCCGGCAATTGAATTCCTGAAGGTTCTTTGAGCTTCATTTTCTGGTCAAAATAGCCGTAGAGCGATATGTAATAGCGATAGTCGACATCGACGGGGATATCCTTATCGGGATCTATTTGCCCGTAACCATACCCAGTTTTTCCTGTCTGCTTTTCTTTGCTGCGATAATCCTGGTCAAAACTTTCCAGCTCTTTCGCCGTCATCGGTTCTGGCACCCGCGGCGCATTAATCGCCAGTTTTTGCTCTTTTACCGGCGCTGGCCAGGTCATTTTTTGCATCATCGATGTCGTACTGTCCCAGAATGGATGACCATCGCCTAGATCGCTAAAATTCGTTTGCGTGTTAGGTTCACCCCCACAGGGAGTATTCCGCCCCAGCATACGAACATATAATGTCTCCCCTGCGGCTTTAAATAATGGATGAGGTTCAGTAAAGCGGCTGGATTGCGTATTGGGTAATCCCTGCCAGCCGATACTGCGCAAAGGTGCAGAGCCCATCACCCGATCGTGAGGGTTACAGTAGATTCAGGTTGTTCCATGATTATCGCGCTCCGGCACACCGCCATGAGTTTTACCTTCCGGCGTCCAGCTTTCACCGTCACTGCTGGCTCCGGCCAGTAATCTGTCACATCCCTGCTGCTGCAAACGTGTTTTGTTCTCAGCCACTTTCTTTACAATATCGGCAAATGTCGCCTCTCTGGCTTCCTTACTGATGATTTCATCCATGGGATAGGAAATATAGGTTGTTATTTCATTATCCAGCGCATAGGGCGAATTCATCACAAACAGCGCATCCGGGGCTTCAATCGCAGCGGCGGCCAGGGCAATCATGGTTCCCTGACTGTGGGACAGCACCGTCACCGTATCTTCAGGATGTTTATCGCGGATAGTTTTGATTAATTTTGCCAGGCGGCCTGCGGCATGAGCGTAATAGTGCCGTGGGGGAGCGGCAGTCAGAAGCCTGTCGCGCTCCCCGTTCAATAACTGGGTACTGAATGGCACCGGAATGCCCAGGGCGGAAGGCCAGTTATCAAAGCCTTTATCACTCCATAAGCTGACCAGCTGGTTACAGCCATTCTGGAACGGGCCGCCTCCCCAGTAAAAGGGGCCTTTATTTTTCCGTTGCTCAGGCGTCAGGTCGTAATAATTATCACCGTGCTTATTTTTTAGCGGAATAGCGTACTTATCAGTCTCATTATCCGCTGCACGATAACCCCAGTAGAAACGAATAACCGGGGAGCAGCCTTCATCAATTATTTTTCTAGAAGGTATTACCCAAGAAGTGTGCTCTTTATTCCAATGAGGCTCTTCATATTTATTCTCCATCAATTGAAATTGCTCATCTAAAGTTGATAACCCCAACCGCTCATTCAAACCATAACAAATAGCTTTCTCCGCATGGTTATACCATTCCCCATCAGAATTCACACCATGAACAAATATAATTAAACCAGTTGATTGTAAGGGAGGTTGAACCTCTGCATTGACCATGAAATTTTTATGTGATGTCACAGAGTAAGAGAATGGGGTGCCATTATCTGTAGTATAAAACTCGACCTTTCGTGTAGGCGTCGTTTTGTTGTTCATCTAATATTCCTTACGACTATCATTTTGATTCTGGTTTACGATTACATTGCATACTTTCTTGAGGAACTTGAGAAACATCGAATGAAAGCTCTGGTTGGTAAACCGGACCAGTCACCCCAGGATAAGCGGGATGTGAAGTTTTAGTTGCGGGACTAAATGTCCATTTTAGCGCATAAGCGCTAGTTGGGGAGTGCTTAGCAAGTTTGTATTCAATCATATAAAACCCATCATCAGTCACCAGCATGTCATAGTCTTTTGTATCACCATTAGGATCTTGAGTATTTGATCCATAAGTCACTGAGCGCACTGTTTTCCCGCCATCTGTTGTCACAGAAACAACATTCATACACCCTTTATCAGAGCCCTTACACGCTGCTTTATTATCATTTGCCGTTATTGGAAAAGCCAAATAATCATCGCGGGTCGACAACCAGAACAGCCGTCCTTTAAATAAATAACCTGACGAGGGTGCTATCTGGGCATGAATTCCTTTCGCTTTGTTGTTATAGAAGGTTTTTCCATTTTCGCAGCGGGTGTAATCTTCAAGCGTAAAGTAACGATCTTTATCAATGCGATAAATTATCTGTGGCGGACCATAAACCTCAGGTTGCTGTTTTTTCTTTTTAGGCTCTGACTGCGTATTACTCATTGCAGCAAAAGGATTCACCAAGGCAACGCCTCCGCCATAAGGACCGGTCACACAACCACTCAGAAAAAGCACACCAGATATAAAGCACATTCGTATAATCAAATTCATCATGACTCTATTCCTCTTTATTTTCTCAGTGCGATCTTCAGTCCATCAACCGCTTTTGACATTATTAATGATGAATTCCCTGAGCTATCTGTAACGCCAGACAAAATCTTTCCGTCCGGCATATGAATCTCATAATTCTGATTTGCCAGAGGTTTACCTGAAACGGGGTGAGTAATAACAAATTTCTCATCAAACGTTGATGGCTCAAATGATTTCATCACGCCCAGCATACTGCCGGAGCCAGTCTTCTTGATGCCCGTATTCTTAATGAGCATTTTGCCTGGCCCACCAATCTCAACATTTCCACCTTTGATTTTGATATAACCTCAACCGCATATCAGCGTCAGCTCATCCTGTGCCGTAACAACCAGTTTCTTGCCACTCGAAATATGCGTGTCCTGCGTGGACCAGGTGGTGATATTCCCGCCCTGGGCCTGAATATCAATATCGTTGTTCGAGCTGAATAGTTTTGCACCCTCACGGCTGTATAGACTGAGTTGTTTACCCGCAGCCAGAGTGAAATCCTTCTGGGCCCCGATATCCAGTTGCTTACCCGCTGTCAGCGTCAGATTCTCACTGGCCGATAGCTGCATATCTTCACCACTCACCAGCGCCATCCCTTTCGGTGCACTGCCCAGGATGACCTCTTCATGCAACTATTCAATTTTCTGTTTGAGGAGTTTTTGCTGACGCCTGACATCGGCAGCCAGTGCCTGGGCTTGTACTGTTTCAGGCACCTCTGGCAGAGACCATCCCATCAGCCAACCTCCATATCCTGCATGCTTGCGATAACGCTCGCCCCGCACTGTGTTTTACAATTATGCAAAACGATCCCTCGGCCATTTTCTTCATACGCAGAAACATCGCACTCAATAATTTTATTTGTGCCGTGCTCAGGGCAAGATACTGTGTCATTTAAAAGTGCAGCATTCTTCCCTGAAATATCGAAACTGGATGAGGCTGATGTGACTTTCCCGCCATGTGTAGTGACATCCCCTAAAACAACGACGTATCTACCCATTTAGTAACCGTACTCCTTTGCCTTTTCCCGAATCATTTCCTCGATGCCCGTTTCCCGGCTTATCATTGACGGTTCACTAATACTTTCAACAATTCCTGTGTTCATATAAGGATCAGCACCAGTAGTCCAATCTGCAAGATATCGAAGTTTAGAAAGAAATTCTTTATCCCATGTAGCATCGCAGTAGCCTATTGGTAAATCATAAGCTACTACTCTGGACATAAACTTCTCGCTTTCCGGTAGTGTACTATGATCTGTTGGTTGTGAAACATAAGTCCGCAATCTCTTATTTTTTTCTTCGAAAGTTTCCTTCCTTGTTATCTCTTGCACATAACCACTTGGAAGCTCTTTATAGCCGATTACGACATCTTGGTTTGGATATAAATTAATATAATTATCATATGTACTGTCATTTTTCTCGCCAGTTTTAGGGTTCACTTCACCCCATCCATCCTCTTGTTTTGAGCCATGCTCTTTACCTACCCGGGTTTGGTCAAATCCTGCCAACTCATCGGAATTAATAGGCTCAGGAACTCTTTCTGCATTTACAAACACAGTTTGCCATTTAGGAGGGTTAGGATATGTATTACTACTGCTTTGATATTTATCACCTTCATCATCCCAAAATGATTTCCCATCAGGCAATGTACCAAATGGTGTATGCTTATCAGGATCAGAACCACATGGTGTATTCCTAGCCAACATCCTTTGGTATAAATTATTTTTGAATTTCAGAATTAATGGATGTGGATTTCCATTTTTATCATTCGGCAGTCCTTGCCAACCTATTGAGCGAAGAGGTAATGAACCCATAACTCGGTCATGAGGGCAGAAGTAAATATACGTTCGACCATGATTATCACGCTCTTGTATTTTCCCACCGTCTATTACATTCTCACCTTCAGGCTTCCAACTCGATTTATCAGTAAATTTACCTACACACAACCCTTCATAACCACCGGCAGAAAGATGCGAAGTTTGCTTTGCAATTTTCTCAATTATTGATGACAAAGTACTCTCGCGGCCGCTAGGAGAAATTCTCTCTTGCTGAGGAATTGAAAATTCATTAAGCTGGCTATTATGCATTGCATAAGGAGAATTTAATATAAAAAGAGCATCTGGTCCTTTTTTTGCTAATGTTACTGCGGCTAGTGAAATCATTGTCCCTTGGCTGTGAGAGATAATACTAACTGTATCATTAGGATATTTATCTCGGATAAGATCTAAAAGATCTGCTAGTCGCTTAGCAGCATGTGAATAGTATTTTCTTGGCGGGGCGTTTGTTAAAAGTCTATCTTTATCTTCATTAAGATACTGAAGTTTCGCGCCAGGAATTCCCGCCAGATCCTCATCGAATCCATAGTTACTCCAAAGAGAATGTAAGTTATTTGTACCATTTTGAAATGGCCCACCTCCCCATATATATGGGCCTTTTCTCCGAATGTCATCTGCTTTTATACCTATTTTTTTCATATGGTGATAGTCTTCACCATCCACATTAGCTAACGGAATAACATATTTATCCTCTTCACCCTCTACAGAAGAATATCCCCAGTAGAATCGAATGATTGGAGATCTCTCATGATTTTCAATAAGTTCTCTGCGAGTTAAAGATGATGGTGATGAATTGCCTTCCCCAACAGAATCAGTACTATATTTGTTCGGCTTCAACTCGAATAGAGTACCCTTGAGCCCTAACCTAGCATTTAATCCGCCGCAGAGGGACTCTTCCGCATTTTGATACCACTCTCCCGTTGAGTTAACACCATGAACAAGTATTATTAAGCCAGGGAGATGAGGAGGCAAATCGCATCCCCCACGGATTTTTATATTTTTATGTGAAGGGCTTGAACGCCATGAAGGTCGGCCATTATCATCATACTTCAACTCTAAAGCCCTTGTTGTATCTATTTCTTTGTCCATTAGTGGCATCCTTTTCATTATCTATTAGATTAACCGTCTTTATCTTATTATTGGGACACCATTTGACTGGAGGATATATATAATGACGTATGAGAATATTACACACACAATCCATTTCCCTGTTTTTTTCCATCCTCCGCCAGTAGATTTGCACAGAAATCCAACGAATAGATATAAGATACTTCCAGCCACAAGAGAATATAAAAATATTATAAAGAGCACTAATCCTAACATATGCATGTCCTCAAAGTTATTTAACGACCAGTAATTGTTATTATCATGTCACCTATTAAATCCGAAGAATTAAGTGATGTCGCCCCCAAGGCGTCTGTTATACCAGTGACAACTGATCCGTTTGGCATAGTTATTTTATAGGCTTTTCCTGGCAGCGGCTCTTGGGTTAATGCATTTCTGATAATGAATTTTTCATCAAAACTTTCAGGCTCAAATGATTTCATCACGCCCTGCATACTGCCGGAGCCAGCCTTCTTGATGCCCGTATTCTTAATGAGCAGTTTACCTGGCCCACCAATCTCAACATTTCCACCTTTGATTTTGATATAACCTCCACCGCATATCAGCGTCAGCTCATCCTGTGCCGTAACAACCAGTTTCTTGCCACTCGAAATATGCGTGTCCTGCGTGGACCAGGTGGTGATATTCCCGCCCTGGGCCTGAATATCAATATCGTTGTTCGAGCTGAATAGTTTTGCACCCTCACGGCTGTATAGACTGAGTTGTTTACCCGCAGCCAGAGTGAAATCCTTCTGGGCCCCGATATCCAGTTGCTTACCCGCTGTCAGCGTCAGATTCTCACTGGCCGATAGCTGCATATCTTCACCACTCACCAGCGCCATCCCTTTCGGTGCACTGCCCAGGATGACCTCTTCATGCAGCTGTTCAATTTTCTGTTTGAGGAGTTTTTGCTGACGCCTGACATCGGCAGCCAGTGCCTGGGCTTGCTGTGCACTTGCTGCCAGGGATTCCATCTCCACTAATGCCGCTGACAGCCGCGCGAGCGCCGGCTGCATTTCCAGCACCTGGCCCTGTGCTTTCGTCTGGCCATCAGCGCTGATGAACAGTCCTTTCTGTGCCCGGATAGCTCCCCAGCTGTCGGTTCTGAGCTCAAAACCTTCCCCGCGCTTCTGCTTCTCCGCATCCACTAAATGGCCGAGGTTCAGCTGACTCTTGCCGCCGTACTCCGTGGAGACTTTGATATGCTCCTGGCCGCGGTTGTCATCGAGGCGGATTTTGTTGTTCGCGGGCGTGCGCAGGACGTTGCGCTTGTAGTTCTGGATGGTGACATGGTCGCCGTGCGCCGAGTCGTGCAGCACACCCGAGATATACGGCCTGTCCGGGTTGCCGTCCTCGAAGCCAATCGCCACTTCGGTGCCGGCCAGCAGCGGCAGGTGCAGACCGTAGGTGTCGCCGGCGTACGGGCGGGACTGGCGGACCCACAGGCTCTCGAACCCGGTCTCCCAGTTATCACGGTCAAACAGCATGCTGACGCGATAGCGGCCGTCTTTATCGATGTGGCCGTAGGTGTCGTTCTCGGTGGTGCTCGTGACGCGGGCAGGAAGGGTGCCAGCCATCACGGGGCGTGAGCCAGGCTCAGGACGGAAACTAAAATCCGTGCTGTCCGGGATGCCGTCAAACCTGACGCCAAAGTCTTCATCACGGCGCGCATGGCTGTGCATCGCCGTGACGACCACGCCCTGAGCAAACACATCTGCCACTTCGTACCCGCCGGTGACTTTCAGTACCTGACCCGGAGAGAGGGTCGGGCAGCTGGTGATGGCATGAGTCTGCGTCTGGCCATTCAGGTAGCGCTCATGACGAATGCGGGCATAAAAGGCTCCGGACTCCGGGGCCGGATTGCGGCCATATGCGCTGCCCGCTGTCAGATAGTTATCCGCATAGTGGTACGCCTCGCCGTAGGTGGTGGCATCCCCGCGGGTCGCATCGACCAGGGTGTTCATGTCCTCCGTGGCCTGGCGATAGTTGTAATCCCGGGTGCTGACCTGCTTCTGCACCACGCTATGGTGACTCTCCATGCCCCAGACCGCGTCCACACCTTCCGAATGCTGTCCTGATGGCGGCACTGAGGGCAGGGTCAGACCTTTTTCATACCCCTGCTGACCGTCATAAAACTCCACCACGTCGATGTTCAGGCGGGTATCGGTGGTAAAGCGGAACCAGATCCCCACCTCACCCAGCAGACGGGTAATAAAGTGCAGGTCATCCTCGCCGTACTGCATCACCTGCTCACGGCGCGGGTACTCTTTTGAGAGCGAGAACAGAAAATCCTGACCGCGCATGTTGTGACGCTCGCGCAGAATTTTTTCCACGATTTGTGGGACCGACATGTCCTGATAAATGGCGTTCTGGTGCGAGCGGTCAAGCAGCGCCAGGCGTGGCTGCAGCGTCAGGGCATAGTGGGTTTCATCCTTTGAGGTGTTGAGACGTTCAAAGCCGCTCACCACTCCCTGAAGGGTTCGCACGGCCTGCTGCATTTTGATGCCGTAGCCCTGGTCAACCGGGGCATGCAGCGTCAGGGAGGCCGTTTTCATCAGCATCATTTCTTTGCTGATGGCATGGTCAGCGCTTGTGAATTCAATACGGTAGCTGAACGGCGTGCTCAGAGCTTCATCGCCTTCAAACGCCAGTACATCGAGGGCGGACTCACAGCCTTTGACCACCAGCAGGTGGTGGTTGTGGCTGAACAATATCGGCAGGCTCATGTTCATGCGCCCCCTCCTTCAGACAGTTCAAATTCCAGCCCAATCCCTTCTTCTTCGCTCCAGCTAAGGCATAGCGACTGAGGTTTCTGTTTCGCCGCCATATGCATCAGCAATTGCTGACTCAGCACCGGCAGGATCTGCTGGTTGAGCAGGCTGTCGACGTTGCGTGCGCCGGTGTCCGGCAGCAGGCAGGCGGAGGTCAGCGCGTCATACAGGCTCTCATCAATCTGCGTGGTCAGGCCGTAGTGACGGAGCAGGCGCTTGCTCACCTGTACGAGCTTCATCTCGACGATGGTACGCATGGCCGCTTCTGCCAGCGGACGGTAAATCACCGTCTGGAAACGGGCCAGCAGCGCCGGCTGAAAGTGGTCGCGTAAAATCGGGCGCAGCAGTTCGTGCTGGTCGCCTTCGGTTGCTTCCGGCTGTTCATCCAGCAGTTGCATCAGGTGGTCGCTGCCGAGGTTGGAGGTCATCAGGATAACCGTGTTTCGGAAATCGATCTCACGCCCTTCGCCGTCGCGCATAAAGCCGCGGTCAAAGACCTGATAGAACAGGTTCATCACATCGCGGTGGGCTTTTTCCACTTCATCGAGCAGCACCACGCTGTACGGGCGCTTGCGTACCGCTTCGGTGAGAATGCCGCCCTGGCCGTAGCCAACATAGCCCGGCGGGGAGCCTTTCAGCTGCGACACCGTGTGCGCCTCCTGGTATTCGGACAGGTTGATGGTGATAAGTGACTTCTCGCCGCCGTACAGCACGTCCGCCAGCGCCAGCGCGGTTTCCGTTTTACCGACACCACTCGGGCCGACCAGCAGGAACACGCCCTGTGGGCCGTTCTCTGGCGTCAGCCCGGTCTTCGCCGCACGCAGGCGCTGAGCGATGGCTACGAGTGCCACATCCTGGCCAACCACGCGTTTGCCGATTTCATTTTCCAGGCTCAGCAGTTCGGTCTGCTCGTCTTTCATCAGGGAAGACAGCGGCACGCCGGTCCAGTCGGCAATCACGTTGGCGACCGTGCGCGTATCCACATCCACCTGAACCAGCACATCGCCCTGCTGTGCCTGCTCCAGCTGCTGACGCAGGTCGGAAATCTCAGCCTGCTGGCTGATGTCCTGCCGGCAGGTCATCAGCTGCTGCGCCAGCGCCTTTTCAGTGCTGAAACGCGCTTCCTGCTCCCCGATACGCGCATCCAGTTCAGCCCGCCGCTGCGCAATGGCACTCAGGCGGTCACCGTGACGGGTGCTGCCGGCGGCGATATCTTCCAGCAGTGCCTGCTCTTCCAGCGCCAGGGCGGTCAGCTGTGCTTTCAGGCGCACAATTTGTTCCGGCAGGGTATCGAGGCTCATGCGTACGCGCGCGGCGGCGGTGTCGAGCAGGTCAACGGCTTTGTCTGGCAGCTGGCGTCCGGTCAGGTAGCGACGCGACAGGGTGACGGCCGCACGGACGGCGTCATCGGTGATATGGACGTTGTGGTGTTCGGCATAGCGGGATTTCAGGCCCCTGAGCATCAGGCAGGCGGTGTCGTCGTCCGGCTCATCCACCTTCACCATCTGAAAGCGGCGCTCCAGGGCTGCGTCGCGCTCAAAATACTGCTTGTATTCGGACCAGGTGGTCGCGGCGATGGTGCGCAGTTCGCCGCGCGCCAGGGCCGGTTTCAGCAGATTGGCCGCATCCGCGCCCCCCGCCTGATTACCGGCCCCGATAATGGTGTGCGCTTCGTCGATAAACAGCAAAATAGGTACCGGCGACTGCTGCACCGCGTCAATGACGTTTTTCAGGCGCTGTTCGAACTCGCCTTTCACGCCCGCACCGGCCTGCAACAGGCCGAGGTCGAGGGTACGCAGAACAACCGGCTTGAGGGATTCAGGGACGTTGCCCTCGGCAATACGCAGCGCCAGGCCCTCGACCAGTGCGGTTTTACCGACGCCAGGTTCACCGACCAGGATCGGGTTGTTCTTGCGACGGCGCGAGAGAATATCCACCATCTGGCGGATTTCGGTATCACGGCCAAAGACCGGGTCAATTTTGCCCTCTTTGGCTTTGGCGGTGACATCGAGGGTGAATTTATCCAGCGCATTCTGCAGCGCCGGGTTCAGTTCGCCCTCTTTCAGCTCTGCACCGACCGGGCGGCCCACAAACTCCACGTCACCACCATGATTCTGCGCCAGCTCTTCTTCGTGCTGCACTTCCGGGCGCTCGTCAGACTGCGCATCCAGCAGCGGGCGCAGGCGGGAAAGCTGACTCATCCCGAGCGTCAGCAGTGGCCACAAACCGTCGCAGTGAGCAAGCCGTGGGTTTTCCGTCAGCGCCATCAGCAGGTGTACGCTACGGATACTTTCCTCTCCGGCTAGTGAGGCCTGCATCCAGGCTTCCTGCATCAGTTTCTGAATATCTGCGGACAGCTGTGGACGGCTGCGTACCGAGCGCGGTTGATTATCCAGCCAGCCGAGCAAATCCTGCCACAGTGCATCTATATCCCACTCGTAGCGGCGTGCCAGCACCGTCAGGTCACCTTCCCCCTGTTCGAGCAGCTTCAACAGCCAGTGCTCCGGCAAAATTTCCGCATGGGCACGGGTCTGGCAGAGCGAAGCCGCCCCTTCCATCGCCCGGGCACAGTAAGGGTTCAGACGTCGCAACAGGATGGCTGGATTTTCCATGAATCTCTCTCTTTGTCGGTTCCTGGACACGCTACCGCCCATCGCTGTTTCCCGTGAAGGGGACCAAAGCGCATACGGTCAGGCTGGCAGTTTGTGGGTTTCTTTGCTGAAAGCCCGTTTCATACAGGCACTCAGCAAAAAACTGCGGACAGGAAACCCCGTCCGCATCGGGCTTACGCGGTGGCGCGTTCGTTCCAGGAATCGGAATGAATGATGTTGCCGTCTTTGTAGGTCCAGGTGATTTTTTCGTAACGCAGCTCGATCTGCTCGAGGTGGTTATGCTTCTCGAAAGAAGGATCCTTGACGTCGTGCATCACCGGATTCACTTTCACCACTTTCACGTTTTCCAGTTTGGTGTTGAAGTACTCAACTTCCTGGCCCGCGTCGTTGATTTTGTACCACTTGAATTCCGCAGACTTGAGGGTCTGGCCGGTGGTCACAGCCTTGTACAGGTACGGGCTGGAGGAGTCGATTTCCTTAGTGAACAGGAATGGGGTGTGGATACGGGTGCCGGTCAGCTTGCCGGTGTTGTTATCGGTCGGGATGTACAGGTTATGTTCCTGAGCGACAACTTCGATGCTGCCTTCACGGTCCTGAACGTCCACAGACCCTTTAATGTCCGCGCCGCCGTCGTCTTTCAGCCAAAGATAAACAGGAATTGCCATGGAATTACTCTCCATTGTGTTGTGACGCGCCATCATCCTGCGATGGCGCCGGGGTGTGGCCCGGTATCTGACAGGCACTGGCCTGCGGTACCAGACTGATTTCGACACGGCGGTTGAGCGCGCGCCCATCCGGGGTGTCGTTAGTTGCGATCGGACGGCTTTCGCCATAGCCCTGCACCGCAAAACAGCTTTCCGGCACATCACCGGTGTCACGCATCCAGTTGCGCACCGCTTCGGCACGTTTCAGGGACAGCGTCTGATTAAGTTTCGGGTTACCGGTGTTATCGGTATGGCCGGACACGACAATCAGCCAGCCCGGCTTCGCTTTGATGCCGACCAGGGAGTTGACCAGCCATTTGGTAGAGCCAGCCTTCAGCACGGATTTGCCGGAATCGAACAGCGACATGCTGTCGAGGCGAATGGTTTTCGGTACCGGTTTAGGTTTCGGCTTTGGTTTAGGCGGCGGCACATACGAACGGATCGCATCCAGCACAGGCATTCGCAGACGCTCCCCCTGATACAGACCAAGGCCCATCCGCGCCGGTACGCCATTGCGCGCCCAATCATCCAGCTCTGCCGCATCGTCACGCAGGACAGCAACAGCATCGGCTTTGGGTCCGAAATCATGCATCGGGATACGGTCATAGCGGGCAATATCGAAGCTCACACGCTGCAGAAGCTGGCGATTGTTCCAGCCACTGCTGAGCAGCGCAGCAATGGCCGCCAGCGTGAAAATCCCGAGCGCACAACGGAAGGCTCGCCCACGCGGCGTCAGGCCTCGCCCTTCGGGCAGCAGCGGCAGGATAAAATCCGGGAAGGGGGAGATAACCGTACTGTCCGTTCCTGACGGCTGCCAGCCCTTCACCTGCTGCATCGCAGTGTGACGGGAAAGCCACGCAGTCCAGGCTGATGTGGCCAGACTTCCGGCAAGGATCGGTCCCATTCCCCACAGCACCGCGGCAGGCGCAATGGCAGGAACGTCGGGATTCTCATCCATAAAGACAGCTTTGACGTGCTGATGGAACCAGCTCATTAGGCTGTTCATCAGTACCTGTTGCTGCATCGCAGGCGACCCGCCGGTGGTAACCCATGCAGCGATTGAACTCGGCGCTGAAGATTCACGCCAGACCTTCACTCCTTCCCCCGGGATAGCCGCCTGCCAGAGCAGATCATTCGTCATCGCGCTGCCAACCAGGCCATTCAGAACCAGCGGCACGGAATGCCCGGTTTCTTTACGCAACTGGCTGATTTGCCATCGCAGGGCCAGCAGACGGCTGGTAAGCGCTTCGCTGTCGGCGTGTTTCTGCGGGCAGACGCTGACCATCACCGACAGCTGGCGACCCCAGTCAGGTCGCAACCACAGTACCTGGCGGGCGGCCTGTTCCAGATCCTGATGCTCCTCGACACGGATCCAGCAACCCTGCGTGACCGTAAGCACCGGTGACTGCTGCATACATGCCAGCGGCAGATCGCCACAGACCAGCACCACGGGCTGACGGTAAGTGGCTTCCGGGAGATCATCCAGACGCAGGGTGACGTCATGCTCCGCACGACGACTGGCGACAGTCCAGAACGCCAGGATAAGCCCCAGCATCGCCAACAAAACAAGCACAGAAACCAGTCGGGATACCGGCAGGAAGCCCAGGCAGACCACGGCACTCAGCAGGGCGGCCCACAGCGCAAGCCCGCGCTGTTGTGCAGGACTCATTTCACTGCTCCCGGCAGCAGGGTCAGCAGTGTCTGATCCAGCCAGTGGCTCAGTCCCCACCACAGCGCGGCAACCACCACCACGCTCAGGCCAATTCGCACGGGCCATGACGCCAGCAAGCTGCCCATTCCACGCCCGATAGGACTTTCCGCCAGCACCGGGTGGGTTTGCGGATAACTGAACGGCGTGACATGCTCCCTAAGCGCGTTGACGAGTTTCTGCCGCTCCGGATCGTTCAGCGAGCGGAAACTGCCCAGGAACCCCAGCATCATGACCCGCTGGAAGCAGGTCACGACAGCATGATCAGGCGCCGGTTCACGCAGCACATCGCGCATCCGATCGCACAGCGTATCACCGGCATCCATGGTGCCGAGGAAGTGTCCCTGCAGGGGAATGTCATACCACTGCACGCAGGCATCATCCTCCACACCGCGACCTTTGACGGCTTCATCAAGCAGCGCACACTGTGCTGTGAGAATATGCTGACAGCTGGCTTCATCGAGTTCGCTCGCTTTCAGCTCACGCTGTACACGCTCAACATCAGCAATGCAGCGCTCCCACAACGTGCGCCCTTCTCCATCCTGAAACTTCGGACCGTGACGCAGGCTGATCACCTGCAGCCAGGTGTCCTGCAGCAGGGCATCAATATCAATGGACGCGGCCACGCCGCGTTTGCTCTCACTCATGTTCTCAGTACCGCAAAGAGTTCAAGTTCAGGCTCGCCGAGCATGCCCGGAACGTAAAACATACAGGTCCCACCCTGGAGCATTTCGGTGGCCAGAGGATGAGAGACATCGAGGCTGAAATACTGGTTTTCCAGACGCAGCGGAATAGCGGCCGGCACATGACGCAGCGGCGTCAGCGGCACACCCACCCGTGAAGAATTGACGATACTCCTGACATGATCCGGACTGCCGACCTTGCACTGGCGCGGGAACTGTTCCTGCAGCTGTGCCACCGGCATCGGTGAACGCACGGAGAGGTAGTAATCCGCTCCTTCTCGCAGGCGTGGGTCATGCAGACGGGCCTGCCAGAAGTGAAGCCGGGCATCATGCTCAAGTTCAATCGCCACCACCCGCGACGGCAGACTGGCTTCCAGCAGGTCGCCCAGCAGGTCAAAGAGTGGCGGGAAGACGTTATTCAGCTGCTCATGCTGCCAGACAGGAATGGCACTCACCTGGTGTTCCAGCGAGAAGGTCAGCAGGCTGCCCGCGAGCCTTGCCAGTTCCGGGTACAGACGCTCCGGTGGACTTTGCGGGTGACGCTGAAACTGTCCTAACACGGGTTCTGCGCTGTTCAGGGCATTGAGCAGCCAGAACAGAGACACATCCGCCACGGCAAAATCGGCCATGCGCTCGTTACTTTCACGACGCATGTCCATCAGGCGACTCAGACGGGCACGCAGTTGCGTCATCAGCTGTTCCAACTGGGTCACCAGCCAGCGGCTGCCCTGCAGAGCCAGCAGTGGCGGAAGAAAGGTTTCATCGAGTGCCCAGCTTCCCTGTGAATCCTGCTGCAGACGGGCGACCGGACAGGTCAGATAATCACTGTTGTTCTGATGGGCGAAACGCAGCGTCAGCTCTGGCTGCATCACCGCAATCTGGCGAGTATCGTCCCCAAAGGTGTTGCGGACATCCCGCCAGCGCTGGCGATAACGCACTGGGCGATCCGCCACCTCATCAGATTTAAGACAGTTGCCACCATTCGCCCGCAGCAGCGGAAGGGCCAGAACCACCACCACTTCGTGTGATTCGCCCTCAAGCGCCAGCACTGGCGGCAGGTCATCGGCGTTATCCGTATCAATAAGCGTGCCATCGGAGAACCGGAGGTGCAGATGGCGGGCCTGCAGTCGGCCCAATTTCAGTGTTTCCGGTTCGAAAGCGACATTTATCACGCCCCAGGGCTTTGATAACCCCATCCGGGCGATACCTTCGGCAGACCAGGCCGCATACGCGGCCTGTTGCTGGAAGTGCTGGGGAGAGATCATGACGCCCCTGCCCCATAACGGTTGTTCCGTTTTCATTGGCTTCCTGCCTTAGCTTACGATTTGGCCTTCGGCATCTGGGAAACCAGCGACAGGTTGACGTCCATGCCTTCGACCTGGAAGTGCGGTACCGCATACAGCTTCACGCGGAAGAAGCCCGGGTTATCCTCAATATCTTCCACCACCACTTTGGCGTCACGCAGCGGGTGAGAGGCCTGCAGCTCATCGCCAGGATCGGTCATTTCGGTAACCAGACTGCGCACCCAGGTGTTGAGCTCCAGCTCCAGCAGGCGGCGGTCTTTGGTGGTGCCGATGTTTTCGCGCTGAATGAGTTTCAGGTAGTGGGCAATACGTGACAGCAGGAAGATGTACGGCAGGCGGGCGTTGATACGGCTGTTGGCCGTCGCATCCGCGGTGTCATACAGGGCTGGTTTCTGGGTGGAGTTGGCACTAAAGAAGCAGGAATAATCTCTATTCTTATAATAACTTAGTGGAATAAACCCCAGGTTTGCAAATTCAAATTCGCGGGTTTCCGGGATCATCACTTCTGACGGGATTTTCACCTGATTGCCGGTACCCAGATCGTACAGATGAATAGGCAGATCCTGGACGGCACCACCGGCCTGCGGGCCACGAATTTGTACACACCAGCCGTTGTTGATGAAGCTGCGAACCATGTTGGATGCAAAGGCAAACGAGGCGTTGGTCCACAGGTATTTGTCGTGATCCGGGCCTTTCACTTCTTCGACATAGTTGAAGCTACGGACAGGTACGGTGTCCGGGCCATACGGCAGGCGGCCCAGTACACGCGGCATCACCAGACCGATATAGCGGGAGTCGTCCGTCTCACGGAACGATTTCCACTTGATGTACTCCGCACGGTCGAAGTAATTACCGATATCTTTGATGGCCGCCACTTCCTCCATCGAATCTTTAAGGAAGAATTTCGGACCGGCAGAGCCGATAAACGGCATATGCGCGGCAGCTGACACTTTAGAGATGTTGCGCAGCAGCGTTACATCCTGAGCGGAAGCATCAAACTCGTAAGCGGAAATAAGCGCGGCAATCGGCTCTCCACCCGGGGTATCATACTCATCAATATATGTATTTTTATACAACCCACTCTGGATGATTTCCGGGCTGTCTTCGAAATCCTGACGCAGGTCTTCTTTAGACATATCCAGTAGCTCAATTTTCACGTTCTGGCGAAAATCAGTTTTGTCGACAAGCGATTTAACGCCGCACCACAAACTTTCTACCGACTGAAAAGCTTCGTGGTGCATGACAGCGTCAAGTTGGCGACTAATCTGGTAGTCCAGCTCAGCGATATGATGGTCAATCAGGTTTTTGTCTAGTTTTTCAACTTTTGAGCCCGATTTTGTCAGGCACTCCAGGAACACCTGCATCCCGGCCGTTAAACGTTCATCCGCAGTCGCATCTGACATCGCCTGTGCGTCCTGCCAGATTTCCAGCGCACTCAGTTCGGACACCGGGTTCAGATTGATTTTTTCAAACAGGGACGCATAAACCCCACCTGCCGCAGCACGTTCCAGCACCACACTTTCACCACCAGCGGCATTCTCATTTTTCACAGACATCAGCATCTTCCTTATTAATCCGTTAGATCATCGTGATCGTTATGGCTGTTTCGGGGCCAGGGCCGAGAGTTCGGCTCTGAGCTCTGCGCTTAGTGCAGGGTCGAGCAGAATTTTTTCCAGCTCTTTTCGGAAAGCCTGGTTGTCCAGCAGGTTAGCCTTTAAATCGCGAAGCAAATTACGCATGGAAAGCATGGCTTTCAGCTGAGGAATTTGTCGGGAAACCTGCTCCGGGGTGAAATCTTTCATGCTCTGGAATGTAAGACTGATATTGTCTTCGCTACCATCACCGGCAAGCGTGTTTTTAACGGTCATATTCACTTTTGGCGAATATTCGGAAAGAACTGAGTCGAAATTATTTTTATTCAAGTTAACTTTTTTACGCTCAGACAATGGTGCAGACTCCTGACCATTACTAAAGTCGCCCGCCACCAGTAATTTAAGAGGGAGCTCAGTTTTCTTGCTGGCTCCCCCTGTATGCAGGTCAAGCTTTAAATTAATACGTGCCTTTGGCACTTCATTCTGGAAACTATCAGCCATCTCATCATCCCTCGGTTTATCGCTGCGTACATTTTTCAAACGAAAGTTCTTTATAAGCGATAATAGAATAATGATCGACAAGAGATCAAATTTACCGATCTTTAATCTTCTTTAAGTAAATTCTTAGGAATTTTCATCTAAATGTTAATAGTGAATAACACTGACATGTCAGTAAAATGAACTACCGCTAGTACACGAAACGAATATTTATGTCGTAATAGTTAAAGCACAAGGAGAATTGTTAATGAAATGATATTGAATTGATTTAAATCAATATATTAATATTAAAAATACTCATTCATTTTTCAGGCATATATTTCAGAAAGGCTGGAAAGAAAATTATTGTCAGCGGCCTGGTCAAATATGGCCACAGGGGATTCAGGTTTCACTGGGGCTGGCCTTGAGCGCCTGACACCGGCGCCGACGTTACCCGATGCCTCAGCGATCATGTTCATGAGCACCGGCACAGCAACGGCTACGAGGACCGGGTGTTTGCAATCAAGTATGTTCAAAAGGGCACCGCACATATAGTCTTTAAACGACCCGAACCGGTCAATCAACTGAATGACATCATTGCCCGACGTTATAAATAGGTTGAGCTTTGCATGTCCACAGCATGGAATCACCGGAAGCATTAAGGATATAATCCCTTCAATGATCCCTCAGCCGTCGAAAAGAACATGACCAAACTTACGTTACAAGAGCAGATGCTCAAAGCAGGCCTCGTCAGCAGCAAAAAAGTGGCCAAAGTGCAGCGCACCGCGAAGAAATCACGCGTGCAGGCTCGTGAAGCGCGGGAAGCCGTTGAAGCCAATAAACAGGCTCAGGTTGAGCGTGATAAAGAACTCAGCGAACAGCAAAAGCAGGCCACTCTGGCCAAGGAATATAAGGCACAGATCAAGCAGTTGATCGAAATGAACCGCATTGTTATTTCGAAGGGCGATATCGGCTATAACTTCACGGACAATAACTTAATTAAAAAAGTGTACGTCGATAAAGTGACCCAGACTCAGCTGACCAAAGGCCGTCTGGCCATTGCCCGCCTGATTTCAGATAAAAATCCGGAAGGCGAATACGCCATCATTCCCGCAGGCGTTGCCGATAAAATTAAACAGCGTGATGCCAGCTTTATTGTATTGAGCAGCGAACTTACCCAGGAAGCTAAAGACGAAGACGATCCGTACGCGGACTTCGTCGTGCCTGATGATTTGATGTGGTAATGGTTGATTGAGTTCAGGCGGTCTGGTGTTACCGGGCCGCCAGGACTATCTCTGGCTAAGCCCGGTCTAAAGTCTGGCTTTGTCGCAGTAGCGTTTTGAACAAGTTCGATACAGCAGCCAGGTTAACTTTTTTCAATCATACTGATGATCAAATCGCGCGGGAAAATTATTTCACTGGTCTGTTTGAGCTCATCCACTGTCCACCAGTGGTGATCCCGAATGACTTTCTTTTCGTTGTCAGTCCAATTCGAGCAGTCAATATCTGACTTATCCACATGAATAATAAAGAAACGTTCTTCTGCAAGAACGATCTCCCCGCTGGGTAACATCATTTTAAAGTTTCTGGATGCTATCTGCGGCCCTGCGGTTTTTCTTGTTAACCCCGTCTCTTCAAACAGCTCACGCAAAGCAGCCTGTTCGTAAGATTCATCGTGTTTAAGCCCGCCTCCCGGCGTTGCCCAGTACGCATTGCCACGCAAAGCATCATCTTTATGGCAGAAATTAAACAACAAAACATGGCTTTCTGGTGAAATAACTATTAAGCGAGAAGATGGTCGAGTACGCATTTTTCCCTCTTACATACATGGTTTCTATTAACAAGCACGCTTTCGAATACGGTACTCCTGAATAAAAAGCACAACAGCCACAAGCATAATTATTGTATAAAAAATAATATTCGATAAATCATAATTAAAAGCAGTTGTAAATTTATCATTGTTGTATAAACGATTATGCTGGTAAGAATACGTGGTGTAAATACTATTGAATACTTCCGAAAATGATATGGCGGCTAACAGCGCGAACATAAAAATGCCTTTGGATTTGACCCTATTATTTCTGCGCCTTCTGATGAATATGAAGAAACCAATTAGTATTACGATCGTAAAAGAAACTAAGTCACTGACAGTGAGTGCTGATAAATGATCCATTTATTAAGTTCTCCTCGTACCCTGGCAGAGCTGACTGCCGTTATAGCAGCGAGACAGTGCGCCTGGTGGTAAGTTTGCTATTCATCATTATCCTAAAGTGGGCATAGATTAGCGCAAAGATTCTCAACAAGATAATGCCAGAAATGAGGGGGTTAGCCGGAAACCGCCTCGTTTCCCCTGGCCTACACGCATTTCAATCCATTGATTCTACTGCTACGTTTGTCCACTGACTGAATTTTTCTTTCTGCATAACACAGGTGAGAACAATGCCGGACGCAATCAAAGACACCGATATCCATACAGTCGCTCAGAAACTCAATGCTATTGCTCAGAACGGGCTGACGTACGCCAAAGATGTGTTTGACAAGGAACGCTACGAAACCCTCCGTCAGATCGCCGAAGACCTGCTTCGCGCTCGTTTTAACATCGATGCAGAAACCTTGACCCCTGTCTCCGAATCCGGATACGCCACGCCGAAAACCGACGTCCGCGCCTTTATTATTCGTGACGGCAGGCTGCTGATGGTCAAAGAAGCGGAGGATGGCAAGTGGAGCTTACCCGGCGGCTGGGCCGATGTGGGCGATACCCCATCCGCAGCCGTCTGCCGCGAGGTAGTGGAAGAAACCGGGCTGGAAGTGAAGGTGATCAAACTGCTGGGGGTGTGGGACCGCAACCTGCACGGACATCCACCGCTGCCCTGGCACGTCTACAAGCTTATCTTCCTGTGTGAAGAAACTGGCGGTAGCCTTGCTACCAGCCACGAATCTACCGATATTGGCTTCTTCGACATTAACGACCTGCCTGAACTGTCGTTAACGCGTATCGTGCCGGAAGAGCTGATTGTCAGCATGGAGATTGCCACCAGCGATCGGCAACCGTGGTATGACTAGCAGATAAACGCGAGGTGACAGGCACTTACAGTGCCCGCTATCGTTACGATAATCCGGGCCTGTAACAGTAAGATCGGATTATAAATTCGCGCTACGCAAAGCGGTACAAAAGGCGCAGTTGCAGCCCGCAATTGGGATAATTTTGGTGATATCGTAGTTGGCTTCAGAGGGAATCGCATGCCCGTTGGCGGCATTATTGTTCCCATTCACCGCCTGCTCAGGGTGAACAGAGGAACCGGAAACGAATGCTGCTGCATGGAATGATGTCGCTAACAATGTTGCGCCCAGGATACTTAATACCTTCATTTTGTCACCCGCCATTGAGAACCAGACGAGTAATTTAGCGTGACCAGATTTTGAACACCAGATATCGAAGCTGAAAAATTGTGCACATTTATGTCCAGGGTCAGAGCGAGAGAAACAAGACACAAACCCATATAAAAATATAATTATCAAAAGGATAGCTATGTACTTTAGACCGATATTTTTACTGGCAGGGGTTATGAGCTTAACCGGCTGCGCGGTGGCGGATATGGATTCGTCTAACTACCACTATGTTCCCTGGATACAACTCTTTCAAAAAGTGGATTCAACAGGGCAGACGAACATTCGCGAACGAAAGGAAGCGCTCTACAGTTGCGGCGTCGATCGAAACGAAAATCTTGATGATAAAAACTGGGGATTAAATGCGGCACAGGGAGATGAAACGCCGAAAGAAATTGTTCGCAGAAATGAAAGAATTTTTGCCTGCATGCAGAGTAAAGGTTATAAGGTTTATGGCTTTAACGAGTGTGGGCCAATAAAAAAACCCAGCGGGTTGTGCCCTAATTAACGTTTCTCTTAGCGTTTGTCCTGCCCTCAGGCTGGCGATTTACCTTTGACTAAGCATCAAATTACCATGATCTTCTAATATCCACAGGGAATGTCTGCGATGAAATCAGCTCGGGTTTTACTATTTTTATTTTTGATACCCTTCTTCCTGGTAGCCTGTACCAGCCATCTGGGCAGTGTAGAAAAAAATGCCCGTCACATGGCCTTTCAGCTACAACGAATTCACTTTGATCCCAACACTGCCCCCTTAACGGCAGACAACACCCGTCTGATGGCGCAATTTCTTAGCCAGTTTTACGATATGGGTAAAAAAGATCGGGCCTCGGGCCTGACAACCGTTCAGGCACAGCAAAGAGTGAACAGTTTCAGCAGTGGAAAGGGGCCTTTTTCACCTGAAGAGCAAAAGACAATGTTCATTAACCGGGCATATGAGGCAGACCAGCCAGAAAAACGCGTTGAGATCATGAAAACCAATGCCATTCAGACTTACTGGGACGGATATAACGGTCGACCATAGGGCCCCCGCAACCAGACGACAGCCGGGCAGGATGCCGTGCGATTGAAACACCGACGCCCCCTGCCCCCATCGCTAAGAACCTGTTCACTTAGGGAATGAGATTGCTATTTTATGTTTCTCGCAGATAAACCCTTCTTCCGGCGGGTTATGGGGAGAAGCTTCTGAATGCCGATAACGCAGAGACGGCTCTGATGCCTGTATTCGCTGTCGAAGGGAAGGCGTTAGTTTGTCGGCCATATACACAACTTTTTCAACTTTCGACCACCCCGTAGTGATACTTTGAACTCGATTGCCCGCCGATAAGGCTAAGGCAACAGCATGGTCTGTAGATAAACAGTCAGGCATAACGTCCCTCGCGCTAAAACCACCCTCTGGAAATACACGGCATTATATACCCCGTCTTAGCAATCTTCTTATTCCGCTCTCGCAAAACACAGCTTATTTCTCCCCGGCTTTTCGTTCGGCAAAATACTGCGCTGGCGTACTGCCCATGGTCTTTTTAAACATGGTGATAAAGGCGTTCACCGATTCATAGCCCAGTGTTGTCGCCACGTTTTGCACCGACACCCCGCTGGCTAACTCCTTAAGCGCAATAATCAAGTGAAGCTGTTGTCGCCATCGCCCAAAGGTCAGCCCCGTTTCTCGCACCATCAGCCGGGCCAGGGAACGTTCGCTGAGTGCCAGCCGTTTGGCCCATGCTTTTAGGGTACTTCGGTCCTCAGGCTGGCTGACCAGCGCGTCGGCCAGCGCGCGTATCTTTGGGTTAGCCGAAACGGGCAGGCTGAAATTCTGCTCCGGCATCACCGCTAATTCATCCAGCGTCACTCTGGCAAGGCGGGCCGCGTGGCTGTCGGGGGCATAGTCCTCGCTCTCGCAGGTTAAACGCCCAACCAGGGCTTTTATCAGGGGTGAAATCGCTAAAGTACAGCATTTCGCAGGCAGCGCTCCTGCACCGGGCGCCACGAACAAATAATCCAGATGTGCGTTCCAGGTTGCTTTGGCGCTATGAGGGACGCCATCAGGGATCCAGACGCCGCAGTCGGGCGGTACTATCCATATCTCATTTTCCACCCGGCAAACTACCGCCCCGTATAGCGCAATAATAAGTTGCCCCTTACGGTGGACGTGAACAGGCACCTCCTCTCCGTAATCGGCAAAATCAAGCCGGCGCGCTATGGCCGGGCCCGGTGCGGTATCGGGATCGTACAGGGTCGTGGCGGACAGTGGCTTCATGCTGATTGGCAACATTTAGGGATTTTTTGACAGAATAGGATATTTAGCGCTACCTGTAACGCGGCAATAATGGCCGCTATGAACAAAATAAACGTCTGCCGCCTTCCCCCTTTATGGGAAAAGCGTGTTACATCCGGCCTGCGGAATGATGCTAACGCCCTGCTTTATTCAGCCAAAAGCTTTGCGGCAGCTATGCTGGCGTATTACCTCGCTTTGTCTATCGGGCTGGGGACGCCTTCCTGGGCCATCGTCACTGTGTATATTGTGTCGCAAACAACGGTTGGGGCCTCGCTAAGCAAAGGAATTTATCGCCTGGCGGGAACGGTTGTCGGTGCCGCGGCGACCGTTCTGATTGTGCCTGCATGTGTGAATATGCCTGTGCTGTGCAGCGTGGTGCTCACCGGCTGGATAGCCCTGTGCCTTTATTTCTCTCTGCTTGAGCGCACGCCCCGCGCCTACGCCTTTGTGTTAGCGGGTTACACGGCGAGCCTGATAGGCTTCCCCGCCCTGCACGATCCCGGTTCAATTTTCGATACGGCAATCACTCGCGTGCAGGAAATTTCGCTGGGAATACTCTGCGCGAGCCTCGTCCACCGCTATGTTTTGCCAAAGCGAATCGCCGGACTGTTTAACGCCAAAGTCTCAGAAACGCTGCGCTCGGCGCGACAGGCCGTGGCGGCCTCGCTGAGCGGCGGGCCGTCGTCAGGCTCAAAACACCTGCACATGGCCCTGCCGCTTCAGATTTTACAGAGCCTCAACCACCATGTTCCTTTTGACTTTGCCCTTGCCGTTCCCGTCGGGCAGGCCAGAAATAAGCTGCACGATAAGCTCGCGCGCCTGTTAGTGGTGAACAGTGAACTAAACGACCGCAGGCAGTTGATAAACGTGCTGCAACCGCAGTTGCTCCGGCTGGCGAATGACGTCCAAAGCTGGCTCAATGATGCAGATACAGGCGAGCAAGGGATCACGGGCAAAGCGCTGGAAAAACAAAGCTCGGTATTAGCGAAAATGCTGGCTGCAGCGGCGCTTAATCCAGAAGAGGCGCTGCAGGCAAGTTTTGCCGCTTACCTTTATGAAGCCATCACTCTTCTGCTGCAGTGCGACAGGCTATATGAGGCAATCGCGCATTCAGCCCAGGAGCTGGCAGACGAGCCGGCAGCCAAAGGCTATGTGCTTCATCGCGACAGTCTGCCCGCGGCAAAGACCGCGCTGGGCGCTTTCACTCTGGTGTTAGTCGGGTGCCTGGTGTGGATTTATTCGGCCTGGCCGGACGGTGCCACGGCGGTGTCGGTTCTCGGGGTCTGCTGCACGCTGTTTGGCAGCTTCGACACCCCCGCGCCCCACCTTATGAAATACATTATTGGTTCTCTGTATGGCGTGGCGATAAGCCTGCTCTTCAGCTTTGCGGTCCTGCCGCAAATCACCACTTTCAGCGTGCTGGCCGCCTCACTCGCCCCCGTCTATTTACTGGCTGGATCGCTGCAGGCCAGGCCACCGACGACGTTTATGGCCATGGGGATAACCTTAACGCTCCCTATTTTATCCGGACTGGGCCCCCACTACGGCGGTGACTTCGCTGTGGCACTCAACACCGCCACCGCTTTATTCATTGCTATCGGCTTTGCCGTGTTTGGCATGGGGCTGCTGCAAACCGTGCGGGCCGATGCGGCAATAAATCGCCTGCTTCTGCTCTGCCGCCGCGACATCAAACGCAGCGCAAAAGGCACTTTCACGCCGGATGAGGTGTCCTGGACAAACCTGATGATCGACAGAACGGCATTACTGTTGCCGCGCCTGCCGCGAAACGAACAGTGCGCAGAGCAAATACTTAACCAAATGCTGCACTACCTGCGCACGGGCCTGGCCACGCTACATCTGCGGCAGGTACAGGCTCAACTCCCCCGGGAAACCGCCGCACAGATTTATGAGGTGCTTGGCCGGCTGGCCTGCGAAACAGACGTCCAAAAAATACAGGCAGATGTTTTCTCGCTGATAGACGCGCATTCTCCGGCGGCGGATGAGCTGACCCGGCGGCTTATTTGCGGGCTAATGGATTTGCATTGTGCCCTGAATATTTCAGCTAAGGAGCCGGCTAATGATTGGTGACGTAAATATTGGCGGGGTTTATCTCCCCGCCCTGCTGGTCATCGCGCTCGTCGCGCTGCTCTGCACTCTGTTTTTGCTTTCGCTGCTGATGCTCAACGGGGTTTACCGCCGCCTTCCCTGTCGGCCACTGATTGATTTCGCCGCTTATATTTTCACCGCATTCCTGCTAATGCAGGGGCTGAACGCCCTGGGGTTTATCGTATGAAATCGTTTTTTGCTCTCACAGGCCGCTACGCGCTGACGCTTATCGCGACCGCAACGGCCCTATTTATGGCTTTTACGATGTGGAAGCATGAATCACAAAAACCCTGGACGAGGGATGGCCGGGTTCGCGCCGACGTTGTTCAGATTGCGCCAGACGTCTCTGGCCCCGTGAGCAGCGTTGCCGTAAGGGACAACCAATGGGTGAACCGCGGCGATATTCTCTATTCCATCGATCCGCGCTGGCTAAAGCTCGCCGTCAGCAGTGCCCAGTCTGAAGTTGAAGTGAAGCGCCACGAAATGCTGATGCGCCAGGACGCCGCCGCGCGACGCACGCAGCTCCAGAGCGTAATTTCCAAAGAGGATTTACAGCAAACCCGCAGTGCGGCAAACGTAGCCGTGGCCAATTTCCAGGGCGCGCTGGCGGCGCTGGAACTGGCGCAACTCAATTTGGCCCATGCCACCGTTAAAGCACCGGTTGCGGGCTATGTGACGCACCTCAGACTTAGCCCCGGCGACTACGCCACCGCAGGCGTGACAAAAGTCGCCATCATTGATGCAAAGAGCTTCTGGATTGTGGGTTATTTTGAGGAGACGAAGCTGCGACATATCCGCGTGGGGAATCGTGCGCGGATAGCGTTGATGGGATTTGACCCCGTAATACCCGGCCATGTGGAGAGTATCGGCCACGGCATCGGCGACAGCAATGATGAAACCGGCGATCTTGGCCTGCCGGACGTTAATCCAACCTTTAGCTGGGTGCGCCTGGCTCAGCGGGTGCCGGTACGCATTCATATCGACAGGCTGCCTGAAGGCATTGAGTTAGTGGCGGGCTTATCCGCGAGTGTTTCTGTCACGCCTTAGCGCGCTGAATCCGGCTGAACAATGTTATTATCGCGGCCAGGCTAACAAACCCAGAGACCATAATGAACAACGAAATCGACCTGAAATACTATGACATCGCGGACGAGTACTCGACGGAGTCGGCAAAGCCCGTATCTGATGAGGAACGAGACGCCGTGGCGCGCTATTTCCAGCTGCTGATTACCCGCTTAATGAACAACGAGGAAATCAGCGAAGAAGCGCAGGGTGAGATGGCCGTTGAGGCAGGCCTTGCCGAACAGCGCATTGACGAAATCGCTGAGTTTCTCAATCAGTGGGGCAACGAGTAATTTCTGCCGCAACGCGTTTCCCCGTCAGAACGGGCTGTCGCATCTGGCAGCCATCGGATCGCCGCTGACGGGGTGAACAAAATGCAGTTCGCTGGCATGTAGCATCAGCCGCGTTGCCCATTCGGTGCCCGGCAGCGCAAGGCCACCATACAGATCGCAGCCCAGGATCGGATGCCCCAGATACTGCGCATGTATACGTAGCTGGTGAGTGCGTCCGGTTTCCGGTGTAAATTGCACCCTCGTCAACGGCAGCCGTGTGCCATTCTCCAGCTCACGATAAAAACGCGCCATAACCTTGTAACGCGACCGGGCTGGCTTGCCGCTGACGGAACATATCGACATCAGCGGAAACAGCGACGGATCTTTAGCAATCGCCGCGTCGATTACCCCTTCCTCTTTTTCAGGATGCCCGCACAGCAGCGCGGTATACATCTTTGCCACCGAACGCTGGCTGAACTGTTGGCAGAGCAAGGCATTGATCGTCTTATTAAGCGCAATCACCATCAGCCCGGAGGTGCCGAAATCCAGCCGATGCACCAGCGTGCAGCCGGGGAATATCTGTACCAGCCGATGATGCACCGAGTCGAGATTCTGCGGATTTTTCCCCGAAAGACTGAGCAGGCCGGAGGGTTTATTGATCAACGCCAGATGCTCGTCCTGATAAAGAATCTCTATCTCATCAAAGCAAGGCGGGGCAATAAAAGTATCAATAATCGTAGACATCAGGCTGCCCGGCTGGAGAGTGGAGGCGGATGATAGCGAATTTCCCGAGGCATTGCTCAATTATGACCCCCCATCCGGCCTGATAATTGCTCTACTCATTTCAGGAACGGATAATTTTTTCACGTTCTGGAAAACGTGACGCCTGAGCATGGAGTGCGGACTTATGCCTGTCATACTAAGGTAGTTTCTTCTTCTATTCGAATGAAGGAACTCCCCTCGAGCCGCAACACATTCATGTGCGAAACTCAGAGGCCGAAGCTAAATTCTGGCTATGTCCTTTTGTTACGCTTGCACGTAATGATGGTTTCAATTCCAGACAAGTTACCGAACTGGAAGGTTACGTTAAACATCACCGGAAATTATTTACAGAGGCATGGTATGGCTATTTCAGCTAAACATCTGAGCTTTGATGAGCAAAAAATGTGGGTGGAACTGAGAGATGGGCGCACGTTAGGCGTACCGTTGGAATGGTTTCCAAAGTTGCTCCATGCAAACCAGGCGCAGCGCGCCGACGATGAATTAAGCGCACGCGGTATTCACTGGGATGCTCTCAACGAAGACATCTCGATGGAAGGGCTGCTCGCCGGTCGCGGTGATGCAACCTTTCGTCCCCATGACGCGGCCTGAAAATAATAAAAATTCCACTTCGCCCGCCACAAAAAAGGGGCCATAAAGGCCCCGTTTAATGCTTAACTGGCTGAGCTATTTACCCTCACCGGCAATCTTCTTCACCTCATCCTCGGTTGCCGCAGGCGCGCCGTTCCCCCAGGAACCGCGCACGTAGTTCACCACGTCGGTCATCTCTTTATCAGACAACACACCTTTGTAGCCTGGCATCATGAACGGAATATTGCCCTGGGTTTGCGGCGTATGCGCCCCGTCGGCTATCACGCGGATAAGAGAGGACGGATCTTTTGCCATCACCGCCGAGTTGCCCACCAGCGACGGTACGTTAAAGTCCGTACCCTTCCCGTCCGGGCTGTGGCAGGTTGAGCAATAGCGCATGTAGAGGGTTTTACCGTCGGACGGCGACGAAAACACGGCAGCATTCACCGCCGTGGCCGCGTTTTTTTGTGGCTTGAAGTTGGCGATATACAGCGCGATAGCTTCCAGGTCGGCATCCGTCAGGTACTGAGTACTTTGGGTCACCACTTCGCCCATCGGGCCAGCAATAGCGTGATGCTGGCTGCGGCCTTTGCTCAGCAGATCTTTCACTTCCTGGGTGGACATATTCATGCCGCGCAGGGAAGGGGCATACCAGCCGTCGATCATCGCTCCGCTCAGGAACTCAGGGCTGGAATCATCGTAGCCTTTCTCCTGCATTGCCATGCCGCGTGGCGTATGGCAGGCGCCACAGTGGCCTGGGCCCTGTACCAGATAGGCACCTCGTTTGATTTTCTCCGCGTTATCCCCGTGGGCTTCAACCACCTCGCCGCCGGATTTCACATCATCCACGAACAGGCCGTTCCACACGCGCAGCGGCCAGCGGGCCGACAGCAGCAGCGGAATGTCATTCTCTTTGTTAGCGGTCGCCGCCGGGGTGACTTCCTTCATAAAGTAGTCGTACAGCGCCTTCACGTCCTCATCGGTCATTTTGGCGTAGGAAGGATAAGGCATCGCCGGGTAAAGGGCGTGCCCATCTTTGGCAATCCCCCGGCGAACTGCCTTCTCGAAATCTTCATAGCTGTAACTACCAATACCGTGGGTTTTGTCCGGCGTGATATTGGTGGAGTAGATATCGCCCACCGGCGTAGAAAACTTTTTGCCCCCGGCCATTGCCTGCCCGCCGTCTACGGTATGGCAGGCGACACAGTCTGACGCGCGTGCCACATACTCACCTTGCGACACGGCAGCGAAGCCGCTGGCAGAAAAGAGGATTGAGATAGCCGCTAAAATTCGTTTCATTTTTTGGTTACCCCATCGCCACAAGTTCGTTTACTGCACGCCATGCCTGGTCGATAGCCGCGTGGGCGTAGGCACTCCAGTCTGAGTCAGAGTTAGCAATCGTGATGCGGCCTATCGGCTGGCGGGCACGGTTGATAATTTCCGGCATTTTCTCCATGTCATCACTCAGGGAGTTAGCGTAATAGGCGTAACCGTGCGCCCAGCGGTTGACCGTGATTGCCGCGATATCGCGCTGGTGATCAAAGCCGGCGTGGCCCAGCATCTCCTGCAACTGAGAGCGGATCATCTGCTCATGGGCTTCAAAGGTAGAACCAAGCAGGAACGCACGGCCCCGGCGGAACTGCTCGCGCGGAGACATGTTGCTGCCCGGATAAGTCGGCACATACACCATGTGGATGCACATCGGGTCATCCGGCGTCTGCGGGTGATGGTAATCGCCCATGCTGACCGGGTAATCGAGCTTCACTCGGCTGTACGGCGCCGCCGGGGAATAGAATTCATGCACGCCGGTGTTTTTAAAAGCGCGCCAGTTGTTGACCACCACGTTGGTGTAGACCAGCGGCGCTTTGACGTTGAGGCGCAGATCTTCTTTCTGCTGCTCCGGCGCCTCCGGCACGATATACGGGATCATCATGTTGTAGCCCGCCATGATGGCGTTGCGGCTCTTCACGCGGTGCAGCTTGCCGCTCTGATTATTGATGTAGCTCACCACCACCCCGTTATCGGCATTGGCGGCATTAATCACGCTGCTGTTGAGGCGAATGCGGGTGCCGTTTTCCGGGCGATCCAGTAACTCGTAGTGCAGCCTTGCGGTGACGGAATCCTCCATCGTGCTGCCCGGCAGCGCTTCAGGAATCAGTTTGCGTACCATCAGGCGCGTCAGTCCGGCGTTGCCGTCCGGGAAGTGGTAGGTGTACGGCTCTTCAAGGTCAGCCAGCGCCTCTCCATCCAGCGGCGGTAAACCCATCGCCTCCATACCCGGCAGCGCACAGGCCCGGGCGTCGCCGCAGCTCACGCCTTCAATGCCGATGGCGAAGAAGTCGTTGGTACGCTGCTGGAAGTACATCAGCGCCATCTTGCTTAAGCCGACTTTCTTCTCAAGGAATTCATGATAGCTGTGGGTATCCAGCCATTCGCTTTTCTGCTCAACCGTCATGCCTGGCAGGTAATCGGCAGGGTTGACGTGCAGATCCAGCAGCGCCTTGCGGTCTGCCTCGCTGAGCGGGAAGTCGTTGATAAAGGCTTCGATGCTGCGGCCGTTCAGTCTGTCCGGCGGAATATCGTCCGACACCGCCCGGCCCGGGTCGCCGCTAACGATTTTGGTTTCACCGAAGTTCTTTTTATCGAAGAACACGCCGCGGCTCAGGTTCTGATCCGGGTAGAAGGTGGCGTCAAAGCTACTCTTCATTCGCGTGATACTGACGCCCAGAGAATCCATCAGGCCGTGAACTACCGGGCTGAAGTTGCTGTCAGGCGACTGGAATGACTCGCTGCCGCCGTAGCCGAGCAGCGTTTTACCGCCGACATTGAACTGGTTGCGCTTGGCGTGGCCGCCGAAGTCGTCGTGGTTGTCGAGGACCAGGATTTTGGCGTCGTTCCCCATTTTTTCGCGCCAGAAGCAGGCGGCCGCCAGGCCACTAATACCGCCGCCGACAACCACCAGATCGTACTCTTCTTCTACCGGCAGCTTAGCGAAGTCGAACTTTTCGTGCTCGCGGCCCAGGGCGTGCGCCATTTCGAACGAGCCGGGATGATTGCCGCGCAGACCGGTGAGGCCTGGCGGATAGTAATCTGCATTAATCACGGCGCTGCCGGGTGCTTTGCCGTTTGCCCTCACCAGTTCCAGAGGCGTTAAACCAGAGACAATTGCAATTGCCATCCCGTTAAGAAAGTCACGTCGGGTAATAGACATAGATAACCTTTTTTATCAGTCCTTTATACCCGTCATACTTCAAGTTGCATGTGCGTTACCTGCATCCGCTCACCTCAGTCACATAGTTATCTATGCTCCTGAGGATTCACGGCCTTGATGCCTTCCTGCAACTCGAATTATTTAGGGTATAGACATATTGTTAACCAAATGATAACAAACTCCCTGCCGCTTCGCTACGCGATAAGCCTGTTAACTATAGTGTCTTCTCTGGTACCGGGTGGCCTGCTCGCCGCCCGCTGATAACGGTCAGAAAGCGGCGTTCAGCGGGCTATTGGCGCGGCTTGAGCTCTTCGTCGAGTTTCTTCGAGTCGTAATAGTCGCCCTGCCAGCTGATTTTGCCGTGGCTGACTTTGATAAAGCTCACGCCTTCAAACTTGATGGGGTTGTGGGTCGCCGGGCTACCGCCCCACTCGCCGCTGTTGGTGCCGCTGAACGTCCAGCGGAAAGCGATGGTGTCGTGGTTGTAAACCGGCTCGCTGGTCATCTGCCAGTGCAGGTCCGGCACCGCCTTAATAAACGCGCCAATCACCTCTGTCTCGGCTTTGTCTTTCCCTTCCACCGGCGTGCCGACGGCGGCATCGTAATAGACCATATCACTGGCGAGATACTCCGCCGCCTGCCCCGCGTTATGGGCATTCCACGCGGCCATATAATTTTTCACGACGGAAAGCGGAGTGCTTTCGGCCAGCGCCAGGGCTGAAAAGAAAAACAGCGACAGCGCAGCAGCATTGACTATTTTCATCTCTAAGATCCTTATTCAGTGATATCGCACATGATGTGTTTGATCCGGGTGTATTCGTCGAGCGAATAAGACGAGAGGTCTTTGCCGTAGCCGGACTTTTTAAATCCGCCGTGGGGCATTTCCGCGCACAGCGGGATGTGGTTGTTGATCCACACGGTGCCAAAATCGAGGCGGGTACTGAAACGCTGTGCCCGGCCGTGGCTGCTGGTCCAGACGCTCGCCGCGAGGCCATACTCCACGTCGTTGGCTCTGCTGAGCGCTTCTTCTTCGCTGCTGAAAGACTGGATGGTCATCACCGGGCCAAAGACTTCGTGCTGGATAGCCTCATCGTGCTGCTTCAGCCCGGAGATAATCGTCGGCTCAAAGTAGAAGCCCGGGCCCGAGCCCTTTTTGCCGCCGGTTTCAATTTTTGCATGGGCCGGAAGCCGGTCAATAAAGCCCGTCACCTGCTCCAGTTGGTTGCGGCTGTTGAGCGCGCCGTATAAAGCCCCGCGGTCATCCGGCTCGCCGAAGGTGATTGATTTGGTTTTCTGAATCAGCTTTTCGAGGAAAGCCTCATACGCGGAAGCTTCAACGATGATACGCGTGGCGGCGGTGCAATCCTGCCCGGCATTAGAGAAACCGGCGGCGGTAATCACCTCTACAGCTTTGTTCATGTCCGCATCGGCAAACACCACCACCGGCGCTTTGCCGCCTAATTCGAGGTGCGCTTTGGTCAGGTTGGCAGCGGCAGAGGCGGCAACCTGCAGCCCGGCGCGGACGGAACCGGTTATCGACACCAGCGAAGCTTCCGGGTTGGACACCACCAGCGACCCCGTTCCCGCTTTGCCCAACACCACGTTGAATGCGCCCTGAGGGAATAAAGGTGCCGCAATTTCGGCCAGAATCAGCGTGCTGATAGGCGTGGTATCGCTCGGTTTCAGCACCACGGTATTACCCGCCGCAAGCGCCGGAGCGATTTTCCACACCGCCATCATGAACGGGTAGTTCCACGGCGTGACCTGCCCGACAATCCCCAGCGGTTCACGGCGAATGGTTGAGGTAAACCCGGCGGCATATTCCCCGGAAGCTTTGCCTTCCAGACAGCGGGCCGCCCCGGCAAAGAAGCGAATAGCGTCGCAGGAGGCTGCGATTTCATCGCGCTCGATAAAGTGTTTAAGCTGGCCGGTTTCCTGGCTTTGCACCTCCACAATACGCGCGGCGTTACGCTCAATTTCGTCGGCGAGCTTCAGCAGGGCACGCTGCCGCTCGGAAGGCAGGGAATGTTTCCATACTGCGAACGCCGCTTTTGCCGCCGCGTAAGCCTCACGAACCTCTTCTGCTCCGCCGTCAGGCGATTGAGCGTAAACCTCGCCGTTTACCGGGCTGACCAGATCAAACAGCGTGGCTGGCTGGCCCGCCACATATTGCCCATTGATAAAATGCTTCAGGGTTTGCATCGCCTTCTCCTCACATTAAACATAAACAATATTATGTAATATCTTTTGGTTGGCGACTTTTCAATCTGCGCTTTATAGCAACATGATCAACCCCACAATTTAACAATATTTTTACATGGCGATGCCGGGCAAGACGTGAAAACAGCCGTTTCTGGTAGCCCGTCGATGCCTTTCTTAAAGGCCCGGGCTGTGCTATCAATAACCGTTGATTCAGGGAATTTTAATCAGAGAGCACTATGATTACTCACGCAGTAATATTCGCACCTATAGGACAGGCAAGTCGATCCGATCAAATTGTGCAGCGGCTTTCAAATGCAATTATTACTGGTTTGCTTGAGGCAAATGAGCAGCTTCCTAATGAGGCCGACCTTGCCAAAATGATGGGCGTTTCCCACATTACAATACGTGAAGCCCTAAATACGCTGCGGGCGAATAATTTAATCCATACCGTTCGTGGGAGAAATGGCGGCAGCTTTGTTTGCGAAAATAGCGGCGAATTTCAGACGCCGCTTCACCCTTTTAAGACTATCAGTTCAGACTATATTTCAGACCTCGGCGAAATGCATTGCGCCATAATTAGCCACAGCGCCAGGCTCGCCTCCAGACGCATGACCAGCGCGGATATCACCCGACTGCGGGAGTTTGTTGAAGCGCTGAAATCTGCCAGCACGCCGGAGTTAAAAACCCAGGCAGATATGCGCTGCCTGCTGGCGCTTTCCGCCAGTTCCCAGTCAGCAAGGCTTGCCAACCAGGAGCTGCTGCTGCAGGCCGAATGGGCGTCTCTGGTGGCCATTCTTTACCGTGACGAAGCGGTTCATCGAGAAGTGATTGATGTTTATACCGAATTGATTGCTGCGCTGGAAACCCATAATGAGCCGGAGGCAGTGCGATTAGCCACGCAGCTAATTGACACCTTCACCCTCTATCTCATTGAAAGTAAATTAAAATATAAATAAAACCGACACAACAACACGGGCATCACCATGAATGTACCTGCAAGCCTCATCCCTTTTACCCGTAAGATTGACGACATTATTACCACCACCATCAAGGCAACCATTGCGCTTGCCGGGCAGGTTGAGTCCACGCTGGCGGCATTTCACGGCGACGATCACAAACTGCTGCTGGATCCTGCGGTAAAGCGATCCATCCAGGAACATATCAAAGAGACGCTGAACGAAACGCCTTACTGCTCAGGCTCTGGTTTTGCCAGCCACATTGCGGGCAGCACGGAGGAAAAAGAGTACTGGCTGCTGGAGTGGTGGTACAAAAAGGCCGACGGCGTAAAAAAGGTGAATCTCGACCTGGATCAGGCCACCCAACAGCGGCTGGATTTCAGGACCTTTGAGTGGTTTAAAGATGCTCAGGAAAACGGCCAGGCGTATATTCACGGCCCTTATGTCGATTACGTTTGTAATACGTCTTATACCTTAACGTCGGCTATGCCGGTTTATTTTCACCAGCGTTTCATCGGCGTGGCGGCAATTGATGTGCTGGTCAGCGAAGTAGAGGAAGAATTACTTCCGCTGTTCAATAACCACAAAGTTATGCTGACTAATTTAGACAAGCGGATTATTTTCTCTACTTATCCTAAATACCGCGTCGGTGAATTACTGAATACCTCAGAGGCGGTTGAAGTCTATAACACGGAATACTGCACGTTATATGAGCTGGTAACAAAGGGGTCATAAGGCCCTTAAACGTTGCGGTTAAAATAAGTACAAAAGTAAAAGGGCCCGAAGGCCCTTAGATTAATACTCGCGAGAAAGATTGAGCCGTTTGGCGTATTCAATGGCGTCATTTTCAGGCGCATCGGAGTGACCAAAAGGTCTGGCAATCGACATATAAACCAGCCCCGAGCCGATGACCAGCGCCAGGCCGATCAGCACCGTCCAGCGGTCAATAAAGTCCGGGCTGTCCGCAGGCTGGGCCAGCAGCCAGATCCCGCCTATACCGTAGGCCAGCGCCAGCACGTTGACCAGCATCCCCCATGAACCCAGTTTCCACTCTCCCGCAGGCTTCCAGCCCTTGAGCCGCTGGCGCAGAGCAGCCAGAATGACCATCTGGAAGGAGACATAAATCCCAATCACGGCAAACGCGGTGATTCGGGCAAGGTTATCAGGCTGGAAGTAAACCCAGACGCAAATCACCATCGGCAGCAGGCAGCTTATCAGCATCGCGTTATCCGGCACGCTGTGCTTCGAGATTTTCGCCATCCACTCGCTGCCCGGCAGCATTTTGTCGCGGGAGAACGAGAAGATCAGCCGGCTCAGCGCCGCCTGAAGCGACAGGATGCAGGAGAGCATTGCCACAATAGCAATCACGATAAACAGCGTGGCGCCCTTCTCACCCAGCGCGTCATTCAGAATCGCCGGGATCGGATCGGCTATTTTACCGTTCACAATGTTCATCAGATCCGGGGATGACAGTAGATAACCCAGGATAGAGATCACCGCAGAGATAGCCCCAAAGACGATGCTAAGGATCATCGCCACCGGGATCTTACGCCCTGGGTTTTTAACCTCTTCCGCCACGTTACCGCAGGCTTCAAAGCCAAAAAACATAAACAGCCCCATCAGCGACGCCGACATAAACGCCGTGCCGTAGCTGCCGTCTTTCGCCAGCGCGCCCATGGCGTCAAACACCACGGAGAAAGGCTGATTGCGGTGGAAAATCAGCAAATAAATACCGAGGGCAATCACGCTGATGATTTCGCACCAGAAGCCGAAGCGGGCGACCCTCGCCAGGTTTTTCGTCCCCGACATGTTGACGCCCATCATGATGGTGAGCAGCACCACGGATGTGAGCAGCATCGCAAGCGGTGTATCACCGTAATGGAAAAGCGAAGCCACGAAGGTCGACGTGTATTCAACGATGGACGTAATGGTCACCACCAGCGCCCAGAGGTATATCCACGCGGCAATCCAGGCGTATTTTTTCCCCCACAATCTTCTGGCCCAGGGATAAAGGCCTCCGGTAATGGGATATTGCGAAGCGACTTCCCCGAACACCAGGGCAACCAGTAACTGCCCGCAGGCGGCAATCAGGATCCACCAGATGGCGGGTGGCCCGGCGAGGGTTATCGCCAGCGCAAACAGGGAATACACGGCGGTCAACGGTGAGAGGTAGGTAAAACCGAGCGCAAAGTTCGATACCAGGCCGATGGAGCGGTTGAACTGCTGGCCCTTCTCCGGCTGTGGATCGGTACTTTTTGTAGCAGATGTCTGTTCCATATGTCTTTCTCTTTAGGGGGCATAGTTGCAGGCAATGGCTACATTTTATAAAACATATTAAGTTATATGTATATTGTGCTTTGTCACAATTTTGTTAGATATAATGTTATCTTATTGTTAATAAAATAAAGGTGGAAATGATGCCACATCCCTGAAAAATGTCGCTTCATTTTGCTCGCCAGTAGCCATGTCGTGCGGCACCTCTGCGCTTTAGCCGACCCTCTTGCTGAAGCGTTTTGAGATTACACTCTATGGTGCGGCTGGTTAAGCCAGCGGTCTCCACCAGTCGGGCTATGGTTATCGACGGTTCTTCCACAATTAAATTCAGGATTTGCCCGGCCGTTACGCTCAACCGTCCGGCAAAAAACGAGGCTGGCGCTTCCTCCAGCCGGCTGTGGGCCCCCCCTTCTTTCAGTCCCATCGGCAGCATATCCAGCATAAACTCCACAAAAGCAGGACCGCCACTCCGTCGGTCACACGCCCTGAGCACCCGATAATAGGCTTCCTGTCGGTCGTGAATTAGCGTCTCAACCGGCAACCAGTCAAGCCCGGCGCGCCACTCACTCAGGATCAGCGCCTGCCAAAGCCGCCTGCCCTCCACACGCGCAGTCCCCTGTTGAGCGGCTAAGCTGTTGTGCTCTCTTGCCAGAGAAGCATGGATAGTGCGGATACGGTTTTCTTTGCGTAACAGAGGTGAGGTTCGCTGGGCGATCGATGACCGCTGCAGCTCCCCAATTTCAATCGTGCGGCTAAGGATAGAGGAAGTCAGAGAAAAGGGAGGATGGTAGGGCTGCATCGGTTTACTCCGGGGAAAGTTTCTCCGACATTTATACCGACATACCAGCGGGGAGAAAGGCGGGTTCTGGCTCGCCTTAGATTTCAGCCGATCTCACCGAGAGACTGGCCGGCCTCAACAGAAGCCCCTTTTTCTACGCCTTGTTTGAGCCTGCCGCTGCGGTGGGCTATCACCTGAACCTCCATTTTCATGGCTTCCATCACGCCAATGACCTCTCCCTGAGCGACAGTCGCCCCTTCTTCTTTCATCCAGCCGTGAAGCACGCCGGATATAGGCGCCTCGATGGCGGCTTCATGGGTGAGTTCAGGTGTAGCCTTTGGAGCGCCGCCCGTATTCGCCTGGGCGAGGCCGCCCAACAGGCTTGCCGGCAGCCCCAGTTGAACACGACGCCCGTCCAGTTCTATCCAGCTGCGGGTCAGAACCTCATCCGCAGCGGGAACCTGGCGCGGGGCAAATGCAATGCGGCCGGCAAAATCCGTTTCAATCCAGCGAGTATGCACGGCAAAGCTTTCGATGAAATCAGGATCGTCCATCACCGCGCGATGGAACGGCAGCACGGAAGCCACGCCGTCAATCTCGAATTCACGCAGGGCGCGGCGCGCGCGGGCAATGGCCTGCTCACGGCTGCTGCCGGTCACGATCAGTTTTGCCATCAAAGAGTCGTAGCTGCCCGGCACGGAAGAGCCAGCCTCCACGCCGCTGTCAAGACGAACCCCTGCTCCGGACGGCCCACGAAATACGCTAATCTTGCCCGGCGTAGGCAAATAGCCTTTGCCCGCATCCTCGGCATTAATGCGAAACTCAAACGAGTGGCCGCGCGGAACCGGCGTAGCCTGAATGCTCAGCGGCAAACCTTCGGCAATGCGTAACTGCTCAACGACGATATCAATCCCGGTCGTCTCCTCGGTCACCGGATGCTCTACCTGCAGGCGAGTGTTGACCTCAAGGAATGACAGCTTGCCGTCGCGGCTAAGCAAAAATTCAACGGTGCCCGCGCCGACGTAGCCCGCATGAGCGCAAATATCGCGCGCGGCGTTATGAATTTCCTGCCGCTGTGACTTGCTGATAAACGGCGCTGGCGCCTCCTCTACCAGCTTCTGATTGCGGCGCTGCAGCGAACAGTCGCGGGTACCGAGTACCACCACGTTGCCGTGCTTGTCGGCAATCACCTGCGCTTCAATATGCCTTGGGCAGTCGAGATACTGCTCGACATAGCATTCTCCGCGGCCAAAGGCGCTTAACGCCTCTCGCGTCGCCGAATGGTAAAGCTCTTCGACCTCTTCAAGCTTCCAGGCCACCTTCAGCCCTCGCCCGCCGCCGCCGAATGCGGCTTTGATAGCAACCGGCAGGCCATGCGTGGCGGCAAAATCAACAACCTCTCCGGCGCCACTGACCGGATCGGCCGTGCCTTTTACCAGCGGAGCGCCCACCTGCAGGGCAATTTTGCGGGCCTGAACTTTGTCTCCCAGTTGTTCAATTGTCTCCGGCTCGGGGCCAATCCAGATAAGTCCGGCAGCCTGTACCGCACGGGCAAACTCGGCCCTCTCGGAGAGGAAACCGTAGCCCGGGTGAACCATGGTCGCGCCGCTGCGGCGAGCAATATCTACCAGCTGCGGGATATTCAAATAGGTTTCGCCGGACTGGATACCCGGTAGCGCCCAGGCTTCATCGGCCATGTGAACGTGAAGCGCATCGGCGTCGACATCAGAGTAAACCGCCACGGCCTTTACGCCGTAATCACGGCAGGCGCGAATAATACGAACGGCAATTTCGCCCCGGTTGGCGATCAGAACTTTATGCGTCGCGGTGGTCACTGGCTTTACTCCCTGCTATTTCCAAAAAAGGTCGGATAACGTTGAAGCGGATCGAGGCGCCCGGCGGGATCTGTCCGGCCAGGTCAAGATGATATTCAGCCACGGAGGCAATCACCGGATACCCGCCGGTGAGCGGATGGTCGTGCAAAAACAGAACGGGCTGCCCGCTGGCGGGAACCTGGATGGAACCGCTACAGGTGCCTTCACTCGGCAGCTCCTGAGGCTGGCTGCGCGCCAGGGGCTGCTCGCCGGCCAGGCGCAGGCCAATACGGTTCGATTGGGGGGTGACCCGCCAGCACTGGGCCGTGAGTAGCTCAATCGCCTGAGCAGTAAACCAGTCAGTACGCGGCCCGAGCACGATATCCAGCGTAACGGTGTCTTCTGCCGAGGGTAACGGCCACGCCGGGATCTCATTCAGCTGTACCGGGCCTGGATGTGAGTGCGCCCCGACCGCTAAAATATCGCCCACGCCCACCGGTTCAGGACCGACCTTCGCCAGGGTATCGCTCGCGGCGCTGCCCAGACTCTGCGGCACGATAAACCCGCCGCGTATTGCGAGATAACTGCGTAACCCGCGCCCCGGAGTCCCAACATGGATTTCATCACCGGTCGCCAGATTTAGCGGCCGGTAGCCGTCTACCGCATAACGTTCGCCCTCTGCCGTAAGCAGCGTCAGCGGGCACTGCGCCCCGGTCACGCTGATAACCACGTCGCCGGTCGCCCTGGCGCGGAAGCCGCCCTGCGTAATTTCAAGGCACGGCGAGCCGGCGGGATTACCCACAATACGGTTTGCGGCATGAAGCGCAGATTTGTCCATCGCCCCGGATTCGGAAAGACCCACACTGGCCCTTCCCGCCCGGCCATCATCCTGCCAGAGCGTTTGCAGCCCCGTCGCCAGCACCGCCAGGGTTGCGCCAGTACGTTCGGGCAGACTTTGCGGGATGATGCGCGCCGGAAGCGAGATAGTTTTTGTGATTTTCGCCGCGTCGATAAAGTTAACCTGTGCGCCGGGCATCAGCAGCGCGGGCTGTTCGCGGGAGAGATCCCACATTTTCAGCTCGGTCTGGCCAATTAGCTGCCAGCCGCCGGGGCTCGCCTGCGGATAGATACCGCTAAACTCGCCGGCCAGCGCCACGGAACCAGCGGGAATACGGGTGCGTGGCGTACTGCGTCGCGGCGTTTGCCAGCCCCCGGCGTCAGGCACCATGTAGGCGAAACCGGGTGCAAAACCGGTAAACGCGACGTTCCACACGGACTCCTGATGGCGGCGAATCAAAGCCTGAACCTCAATGCCCTGCAGCTCGGCCACGGCAGGCAAATCTTCGCCATTGTAATGCACAGGGACTGTGACCTGTTGGCTGCGGCGTTCTGCACGCTGGGTCAGAGCATGGCGCGATATTTTTTCGGCCAGCGTCGCCAGGCTGGTTTCTCGGGTGCAAAAGCGGATCAGCAAGGTGCGGGCGGCAGGAATCATCTCTTCGATGCCTTTTTCTGGCGCGGCGCTCAGGGAATCAAAAAGCGCCAGCGTTTCGTCGAGCGAGCTGAGTTCCACCAAAAAACTGCTTAGATTAACGGCTAAAAATCTCACGTTATTTCCCCTGCCATGCCGTATCCGGCACGTCGGTGATAAACATGTGTCCCGGCGCATGGCTGATGGCAAAAGGCACGCCCGACTTCATTACCGCCGCCTGAGGCGTTACGCCGCAGGCCCAGAAAACGGGTATCTCTCCGGGCTCGATTCGCACCGGGTCGCCAAAGTCTGGTTGAGAAATATCGTTGATGCCGAGCAGGTGCGGCTCCCCAACGTGAACAGGAGCCCCGTGTACCGCCGGGAAGCGGCCGCTGATCATGACCGCATCGGCGACTCTGTGCGCCGGAATCGGCCGCATAGAAACCACCAGCTCGCCCTGCAGACGCCCGGCCGGGCGACACAGCCGGTTGGTTTTGTACATCGGCACATTTCTGCCGTCGGTGATATGGCGAACGTCAATGCCGGCTTCGCGCAGCGGCGTTTCAAACGTGAAGCTGCAGCCGATTAAAAACGTGACCAGGTCGGGGTGCTGTTCCCACACGGCGCGGGCATCGGTAATTTCATCCACAAGCTGGCCGTGTTTCCAGACGCGATAACGCGGGATATCGGTTCGCAAATCCGCCGCTTCCGCCAGCACGGTTTGGTGCCCGCCGGATTCAATAACGTCCAGTACCGGGCAGCTCTGCGGGTTACGCTGGGCATAGAGCAAGAAATCAAACGCCCATTCTCGCGGCAGGCAAATCATATTCGCCTGGGTCATTCCCGGCGCCATACCTGCCGTGGGCTTATCAAACCCTTCGCGGATGGCTAGCCGGGCTTCACGCGCGACCGCTATCGCTTCCTTGCTGGCTTTCATTAACGTCGACATAAACGCTCCTCAGGGCTGCGGGACAAATGAGCGAATAGCGATTCCCTGGGATTCAAGCAGCTTGCGGATCTCCGCCGCCATCGCAATAGCGCCGGGGCTGTCACCGTGTACGCAAATTGAATCCGCGTTTATCGGGGTAAATTTCCCTTCGATAGATTCCACGCCGCCTTCGGTGATTAACTGCAGCATACGCTGAGCGACCTGCCCGGCGTCGTGAAGCACCGACCCCGCCTCACGGCGTGAAACCAGCGAGCCATCCGCATGGTAGGCGCGGTCAGCAAAAGCTTCGGAGATGACTTTCAATCCTTTTTGCCGGGCCAACGCCAGCACCGGAGAGCCAGCCAGCCCCACGAGCGGTAGCTGCGGATCCACCGCCAGTATTGCGTCGATAACCGCCAGCGCCTGACGTTCATGGTGAGCAATGGTGTTATACAGTGCGCCGTGCGGCTTCACATATCGCACTTCTGTGCCGGCCGCGCGGGCCAGCCCCTGAAGCGCGCCAATCTGGTAAATGACGTCGGCGGTTAGCTCATCGCTTGCCACATCCATATTACGACGACCAAAACCAACAAGGTCCGGGTATGCAACGTGCGCCCCCACCACCACATGCTGTGCCTTCGCGGCTTTCAGCGTTTCTAAAATTCCGGCAGGAGACCCGGCGTGGAAGCCGCAGGCCACGTTGGCACTGCTTACCAGCCTGAGGATTGCCGCATCGTCCCCCATGCTCCACTGCCCAAAGCTTTCACCTAAGTCACTGTTTAAATCGATTTTTTTCAACATCTTTTATTCCTTAGACAATCTTCAGGAAATCAAAAATTGCGCCGACGGAGAGCGCCCCCATATACCAGGTGAGCGCGCAGGTTAACAGCCCCATCCATAGCAGCCAGCGAGGATAACGATAGCCCGCCATCAGATCGGCCCGTTTCCAGCCCACGTAGATAAAGAGCGTCATGCCGATAGGTAAAATCAGGCCGTTAAAACCACCGGCAAAGACCAGCAGCGCCGCCGGAGCCGTGCCTAACATCAGGTAAACCACCAGCGAGACGGCGATAAAAATGACCGTCGCGATGCTGCGCTGGCGCTCGCCCATTTGTTTATTAAAGACCGTCATGAAGGTCACAGAGGTGTAGGCCGCACCAATCACGCTGGTAATCGCCGCAGCCCAGAAAATGAAGCCGAAGAGCTGAACACCGAAGGAACCCACCGCATGCTGAAATGCCTGTAGCGCCGGGTTTGCTACCTGACTGGAGATATCCAGCGTGACGCCGCTGGCAACCACACCCAGCACGGCGAGGAACAGGATATAACGCATTAACCCAACGACCAGTATGCCTTTTGTCGCGCCGGAGGAGACGGCCTGAATATTCTCCACGCCGCCCATGCCTTTATCCAGCAGGCGGTGCGCGCCGGCGTAGGAGATGTAGCCGCCAACGGTACCGCCGACGATAGTGGTAATAGTGGCAAAATTAATGTGATCCGGCAGGACACTCTGGTAGAGGGCATCGCCCACCGGCGGGCCGGAAACGAAGGCCACGTACAGCGTGAGCGCAATCATGACCAGGCCAAGGACGATCATCAGACGGTCAATGGCGGTGCTGGCGCGACGGGAAGAGAAAATATAAATGGCCAGTAGCGCGCTGAGTAATCCCCCCCACTTTGGGGCCAGGCCAAACATGGCATTCAGACCCAGACCGGCACCGGCAATATTGCCGATGTTGAACACCAGCCCACCAAAAATGACCAGCACGGATAACAGATAACCGCTACCCGGCAGCGTTTCGTTAGCAAGATCGGAGGCGCGCATTTTCGTGACCGTGACGACGCGCCAGATGTTCTGCTGCACCACAAAGTCGATGACAATAGAAGCCATAATGCCGAAGGCAAAGGCCGAGCCCATGGTCGCGGTAAAGGTGGCCGTCTGGGTGATAAATCCAGGCCCAATGGCTGAGGTTGCCATCAGGAATATCGCCGCGATCAGCGATGAGCGTCGCTTCTGAACAAAGGATTGGTTTTCAGTTTCATGCGCTGCCATCTTACTCACTCCATTATTAGAATTATGACGTTGTCTGTTAAGCAATAAGCAGGCCATCGTTGAAGTAAACGGCCACATTGTTAATCAAATATGAATTTATTGTTGAACAATAAGCTAATGACTGTTGATTAAACAGACAAACAGAATCGAAAAGTGGATGATAAAAAACCAACGCCGATCACTTTTTGGCATCTTTTAAGAACCTCGCGCACCAAATAAGTGCATAAAAACGCAATGAATCACCAAAAAAGTGCATAACCCGCCGCTTGTTTTGAAATAATCCCGCTACGTCAACGTCTTGCTGCCCCCAGGGGAATATGTAAAGATTGCCGCTTACCCGATCACTCGCGGAAAACCATGAACAAAGAGCAGCCCGCTCAGATGCTGAGCGAGAAAATCGCCGAAACTATTCGCCATAAAATAATCGTTGGGGAACTTGTACCGGGTACGCGTCTGTCGGAGGCCGCGCTCAGCGAGCAGCTCGATATTTCACGCAACACGCTGCGGGAGGTGTTTCGTATGCTGACTCAGGAAGGATTACTGCGCTATGAGCCCAACCGGGGCGTGTATGTTGCGGTCCCGGATATGGCAGACATCCTCGATATCTACCGTATCCGCCGATTGATTGAATGTGATGCGCTAGCCCACGCTTATCCGCTGCATCCCGCCGTCACAAAAATGGAGGCGGCCGTGGAAGAAGCGCGAGAACACCGCCAGACCAGCGACTGGCGCAGCGTGGGAACGGCCAACATGAAGTTTCATACCGCGATTGTTGAACTTGCTGACAGCGACCGCCTGATTCGCCTCTACCGCAATATCTCCGCGGAGCTAAGGCTGGCGTTCGGCCATCTGAACGATCCTGAAATGCTCTATGCCCCATACATCGAAAAAAATGCGCACATACTTGCCCTGCTCAACGACGGCAATAATGCCCAGGCCGCCGCAACGCTCGCCGAGTATCTGGAACTTTCGGAGCGCACGGTGCTGGCGGCGTGGTCACGGCATCAGCAAACCCACTGATACCGCTATTTTCTTAGCGGCTCATTTTTCATAAACAGCGCCAGAATAAAACCCAGCCCCACAACGCCCGCCGAAATAATAAACACGGAATGAATCGCCGAGCCAAAGGCCTGCAGATAATCGATCCGGATGGCCGCAGGCAGCTCGTGTACCGCCTGCGCGCCAAGCTGGCGAGGCAGTTGCGTCCCTTCCGGGATCAGCGTCTCAAGGTTGCCGCGCAGAACGGAGGTGAATACCGCGCCGAACGCGGCCACCCCGATTGAGCCACCAATTGAGCGAAATAGCGTCGCGCTTGAGGTCGCCACGCCGATAAGCTTTATTTCCACGCTGTTCTGCACGGCCAGCACCAACACCTGCATCACCATACCGAGCCCAAGTCCCAAAAGGCCAACGTACAGATAAAGCGTGGGCAGCGGCGTATCCAGCTTTAACGTTCCAAGCAGCGCCATCGCGATAAAACTTAACAGCGTCCCTATGATGGGAAAAATACGGTAGCGGCCTATTTTACTGATGATGCGCCCGCTAATGATGGAGGTCAGGATAAGTCCCCCCATTAGCGGTAACATTTGCATCCCCGCCTGGGACGGCGTAGAGAACTTTACGACCTGCAAATAGAGAGGCAAAAATGTCATCGAGCCAAACAGCGACATGCCGATGATAAACCCAATCAGACAGCTCAATAAAAAGGTGCGGTTACGGAACAGGAACAGCGGGATCATCGGTTCAATCGCCAGTCGCTCTTCATAGATAAAGCCAATGAGCGTCACGACAAAGAACGCAAAAATGCACCACAGCTGCGGGTCAGACCACGCCATTACCGTGCCGCCTTCGCTGGTGAATAAAATCAGGCAGGTCAGTGAAATAGTCAGGTAGCCCGCGCCAAGAAAATCTATTTGGTGACGAATCCGCGAGGTCTGGGATTTCAGCACCGCGCCAATAACAAGCAGAGCAAAAATCCCCAGCGGCAGGTTGATATAGAAAATCCAGCGCCAGGAAAAATGCTCAACCAGAAAACCGCCCATCAGCGGGCCAATCACCGTCGCCAGGCCGAAGACTCCGCCAAATAGTCCCTGGTATTTGCCGCGATCGGCGGGCGGGATCGCGTCCCCCACCGCCGCCATGGTGACCACCAGCAGTCCACCGCCACCGAGCCCCTGCAGCGCACGCATTAAAATAAGCTGCGTCATGTTTTGCGCGAGGCCGCACAGAGCGGAGCCGAGCAGAAAGATAACGATAGCCGTTTGCAGCACGATTTTGCGCCCGAGAAGATCGCCGAATTTACCGTAAAGCGGCACCACTATCGTTGAGGCCAGCAGATACGCCGTGACAACCCAGGAGAGTCTGTCCAGCCCGCCCAATTCACCTACGATAGTCGGTAACGCGGTGGAGACGATGGTTTGGTCCAGCGCGGCCAGCAGCATGACCAGCATAAGAGCAGCGAACAGCAGACGAACGGAGGTCGTGTGCGGCGAGCCTGATGAAGCGGTTTCGGTCGTTGTCATGGTCGTTTTCATTAAAGGGGATCATTTCACCCGGGCGGTTTGCTGAAACCGTAAAGATACCTGCTAAACCGCCGCCTAAACTGCATCAAAACTCTGAAAAGAGCACCGTTACTCGGTCATCGTCAGGTTAACCCTGTCACCCCGGGTTGTTGGCTGGGAAATAACAAGAAACTCGATCTCTTTATCGGAATCATTACGGGCCTGATGTTTCGCCTGCGACGGAATCGGGATCCCCTTCCCCGCAGGAACCACGTAACGCTCTCCTTCCAGCTCCATCGTCAATGCCCCGGATAACACAAAAAAGAACTGCTGTGCCACGGAATGGTAGTGTCTTTGTTCCGCCCGCCCCGCCGGCATACGTTCATGAATCACGCTCAAAGCAGAATCTTTTAGCAAGTGCCACCCATCGCAATCTCCTCCCCAAAGATAGTGTTCCGCATTTTCTTTTGAAACGATCATTTTTCCTCCTGTCTGACGATAAAAATTCATAAATTTTATGATGCGTAAATACACTTATTTTTAGACGGAAAATATCGCCAAAAACAAGATATATCCTCATGTTTTTAATGAAATAAATAAGGTATCACCCACACACAGCAAAAGTTCAAAAAATAGACAACTGTCACAATTTTGAGACACTTGTTTTCATTTTGAATTTGAGAGTACATTAGCGCCGTCCGGGTAAGGTTTTACCTCCGAATACCAGATGGAGCTGCACCATAAAAGCAGTTTGCGGCTTCAGCTTATTATGTACCTGTTAAGATGCGCGTCAGCGCGGAGCGATGTGAAGTGAAATATTTTCTGATGGGTATTTCTGTGATTGTTGTGTTGTGGGCCGGCACCTTCTTCCTGATGGTTGAATAAGCGGTCGCAAACAGCAGCGCAAAAAGAACAGGAGCCAAAAGGCTCCTGTTTTCGTTTCATTATTCGGTGCTTTCCGCAGCGTTCTTCGGCAACGGCGGCAACAGCCCGTCAGCCCGGAACATCCCCTTGATACCGCGCACGGCCTGGCGGATACGATCCCGGTTTTCAATCAGCGCGAAGCGAACGTGAGTATCACCGTAGTCACCGAAGCCAATCCCCGGCGAAACGCAGACTTTCGCTTCCTGTAGCAGCTTCTTGGCGAACTCCAGCGATCCCATCGCCGCGTACTGTTCGGGAATTTTTGCCCAGACGTACATGGAAGCTTTCGGGCACTCCACCATCCAGCCAGCTTCATGCAGCCCTTTTACCAGCACGTCACGACGGCGTTTGTACTGTTCTGCAATATCGCGCACGCACTGCTGGTCCCCTTCAAGGGCTGCAATCGCCGCCACCTGTAGCGGCGTGAAGGTGCCATAGTCGTGGTAGCTCTTGATACGTGCCAGCGCGCTCACCAACTCCTGGTTGCCGACCATGAAGCCAATACGCCAGCCCGCCATGTTGTAACTTTTTGACAGCGTGAAGAACTCAACGGCCACATCACGCGCGCCGGGGACTTCCATAATGGAAGGGGCTTTCCAGCCGTCATACACAATATCGGCGTAGGCGAGGTCATGAATTACCAGCACGTCGTACTGCTTCGCCAGCGCAACAACCTTTTCGAAAAACTCCAGCTCTACGCACTGGGCGGTTGGGTTAGACGGGAAGCCGAGGATCATCATCTTAGGTTTCGGGTAACTTTCGCGAATGGCTCGCTCCAGCTCGGCAAAGAAGTCTACGCCTTCCACCAGCGGCACCGAACGAACCTGCGCCCCGGCTATCACCGCCCCATAAATATGAATCGGGTAGCTTGGGTTCGGCACCAGCACGGTATCACCATGATCCAGCGTCGCCAGCATCAGGTGCGCCAGCCCTTCCTTCGAGCCAATAGTGACAATAGCTTCACTTTCCGGATCGATATCTACGTCGTAGCGATCTTTGTACCAGCGAGAAATGGCGCGGCGCAGACGAGGAATGCCTCGCGAAGTGGAATACCCGTGCGTGTCTTCACGCTGGGCCACGGTGCAAAGTTTTTCGACAATGTGCGGCGGCGTCGCCCCGTCCGGGTTGCCCATGCTGAAATCAATAATATCTTCGCCGCGGCGTCGCGCAGCCATTTTCAGTTCGGCAGTGATGTTAAAAACGTAAGGGGGTAAGCGATCGATACGCGAAAAACGACGTTTTGGACTGGAGTCAGCCATAAATTCCTCAGAGTAACGTGAGCGCCCGGACCGTCCGAGCGACGCTGCCACGCGATGTGGCCTGTTTTGAAAATAGCCTGAATAAAAATCGCCTGTCGAGGGGGAAATGAAAATAATTTTTCCATGGCATAAAACAGGAAGTTTCGAACGAAAGACATCTCTATTTCATTTTTAATGTCGGGCATATATTAACCAAGTAGCAACAACTCAGTAACCTACTCTCTGAAAGATGGAGTCACCTATGCACCTGGAAATTAACGATCTGCCAAAAGCTATCCGCGAGATAAAACAAAAGCTGCGCCGCGATCTGCCCAACTATCGGTCGGTCTTTGCCGAACTCGAGGCCAATATTCGCCAGCAGATCGGGGAGATCCGCGAAGAAATGGCGCGCGGCGAAAACCCTGTTCCGCAGCTTGAGGCCGACGACATTCTGCTGGGCCAGGTCAGTGAGCAGCAAAAAGCGCTGATCCGCCAGCGCGGCTGCTGCACGATCCGGGGCGTTTTCCCCCAGGAACAAGCCCGTAACTGGAATGAAGAGATCGGCAATTATCTGGAACGTAACCACTTTGTTGAACGCCTGAAAAATGCGGCAGAAGACAACTATTTCGGCACGCTGGCCGACAGTAAGCCGCAAATTTACGGGATTTACTGGTCTAAACCGCAGACTGAAGCCCGCCAGCATGAGCGCATGAAAGCAGTGCAAGTGTTCCTCAATAATCTGTGGCAAACGGAGAGTCACGGCAGGCAACACTTCGACCCAGACCGCGTTGTTTCCTACGCGGACCGCACGCGCCGTCGCCCACCGCGCTCAGGCTCGCTGGGGCTCTCCCCGCACGTTGACGGCGGCTCGGTTGAGCGCTGGCTGGATGAAAACTTCCGCCACGTCTACCGTCACGTCTTTTCCGGCAACTGGAAAGATTACGATCCGTTTGCCGCTGAAGGTCGAACGGAGGTGCGTGAGTTCCCGTCTCCTGCCGTCTGTTCGATGTTCCGCACCTTCCAGGGCTGGACGGCGCTTACGCCCCAGCGCAAACACGGCGGCACGTTAAACTTGCTGCCGGTGGCTAACGCAATGGCCTGGATCCTGCTGCGTGCGCTGCAGGACGATGTACCAGAAGAGTCGCTGTGCGAAGCGAAGCCCGGCAGAGCATTATCCATTAACAAAGAGTGGCATCCCCTTTTACTGACTGGGATTTCCTCAATTCCCGATATGGAGCCGGGTGATACCGTTTTCTGGCACTGCGATGTGATTCATGCCGTCGAGAACGAACACCTCGGCGAGTTCGACAGCAACGTGATGTACATCGCCGCCGCCCCGTGGTGCGAGAAGAACGCTGAGTACTTGCCCCGCCAGTGGGAAGCATTTGTCGACGGCAAAACGCCGCCGGATTTCGCCGCGGATGATTTTGAGGTGGATTTTATTGGTCGTGCGACCGGACAGGATTTAACTGCGGCCGGGCAGGAACAGCTTGGCGGGCAGCCATCGCTCCTCCCCAGGGAGGCTAACCCTTAGTCAAAATACCCGTGATTATGTAGAGCGGGCTGAGATGCGTTCCCGACGCTCTTAGCCTGCGGCCTGTCGGTGAGAAAACTGAGGCGATTTAAGCCGGAACCAGCGCCTCGCGGTACGTCCGGTATTTCCTTCAGGCACAACGTCGCGGCTTCCCCTCCCCTCACACGGAGGGTGGGGGAATAAAAAACTCTCTGCAGCTTGTGTTCTCCCTCGCCTCTTCGGGGAGAGGGCCGGAGTGAGGGGAAGATTTGAAAGGAAAATGTGACTAAGAAACCGCTCTGGCACCCGCAGAAATCCCGCCAAAAGAAGCCAAACTCACCAGAACTTACTACAGTTAATAAGGGGCTCCCCTTACGGTATCAGGTGACAATATGGCGCTTTATTCCATTGGAGAAGTGGCTGCGCTTTGCAATATTAATCCGGTAACCCTCCGGGCCTGGCAGCGGCGTTACGGGTTGCTAAAACCTAAACGAAGCGACGGCGGGCACCGCTTGTTCGATTCCGCCGACATCGAGCGTATTCGTGAGATCCAAACCTGGATCGAGCAAGGCGTACAGGTCAGTAAAGTCAAAGGGCTGCTCAGCGGTGAAAACCGGGAAAAAGCGCACGCCTGGGGCGAGCGGCAGGAGACGCTGCTGCGCCATCTGCAAAGCGGCAACCCCAACCTACTTCGCGCCTGGATAGCCGATATCGGGCGCATCTATCCGGCGCAAACTCTTGTGCAACATCTCTATCTTCCGCTGCGACGCCGCCTCTACGGGCAGCAGATTGCGCTGTGTGCGCTGCTTAGCCTGCTGGATGGCGCCCTGATTAACTATATTGCGATGTGCATTGCCACCGCACGCAAGCAAAATGGCAGGGATGCTTTAGTGGTGGGCTGGAACGTGCAGGACACAACGCGGCTGTGGATGGCGGCGTGGATTGCCAGCCAGCAGGGCTGGCGGGTTGATGTCCTGGCTAACTCGCTGAGCAGTCTGAAACCAGAGCTTTTTGACCGGCAGACGCTGCTGGTCTGGTGCGGCGACTGCCCCGGAGAACGGCAGATAGATCAGATTGAATCGTGGCGCAGCGCAGGGCTCCCCGTTTTTGCGCTGGGTAACGTTGAGCACAGGCAGCCCGCCGACTGATGGCGATGAAGAGGGAAAACGGGCTTTTTCCCTCTTCATCACAATCAAAGGTTCATTAACAACCCCGCTTCCCTTTATAATCGCTTCGTTAACAAACGGAGCAACGGATGAAACTGTCAAAAATTGCCCTTGTGGGCGGAATGCTTGTTATGGCGATCGGCGGCATTGGCGGCGTGATGCTGGTCGGCTACATCGTTATTTTGCATGGCGCGTGACGTAACTTTCCAGGCGCTCAAACAGGCGGTCAGTGACAATTGCCGCCAGCGCCACCAGCACCGCGCCCTGAATCACATAGGCGGTATTAAAACCGCTTAGCCCGATAATAATCGGCGATCCCAGCGTATTGGCACCCACGGTGGAGGCAATCGTCGCGGTGCCGATATTAATAATCACCGATGTCCTGATGCCCGCCAGAATGACCGGCGCGGCAAGCGGCAGTTCCACTTTCCGCAGCATTTGCCCGCGGCTCATACCAATGCCAAGCGCAATCTCGCGTGCGGATTCAGGCACGGCCCCAATACCCGCCAGCGTACCTTGTAAAATCGGCAGCAGGCCGTAAATCACCAGCGCGATGATCGCCGGCTCTTGCCCGAATCCCATCACCGGCACCGCCACGGCTAATACGGCCACCGGCGGAAAGGTTTGCCCGGCGGCGGTAATGGTCTCCACCAACGAACGAAACTCCTCTCCTGCCGGGCGTGTGACCAGAATTCCCAGCCCCACGCCAATCACCACCGCAACCACGCTGGAAATGCCCACCAGCGTTAAATGCGCCAGTGCCAGAGAGAGAAAGCTGTCCTGCTGGTACATCGGCCGGGTCAGCTGGGGGAATAGCCAGCTAAACAGCCCGCTGGTATAGGGCAGCAGCAGCAACAGCGCAACAAAAAGCGCGATAAGCCACAGCAAAGGATCACGCAGCAGGCGCATTTTCTCTCCTCCTGACCAGATCGCTAAAATGCAGCACGCCACAGGGCTGATTGCGCGCATCCACCACCGGCAGTTGCTCGCACTGCCTGTCGATAAACAGTGAGAGCGCTTCGCGCAGGGTCATATCTGCCCGGATAGGCTCGCCTTCCAGACGTTCATCGGCGCGAATGCTGTCCGCGACGTGACGCAGCGAGAGCAGCCGTACGCCAAGCTCGCTGCGGCCAAAGAAATCCCGAACAAAATCGTTGGCCGGGTTCGTCAGCAGTTCCAGCGGCGTCCCCTGCTGAATGACTTTGCCGCCGTCCATCAGCACGATGTTGTCGGCAAGCGTCAAAGCCTCGTCGATGTCGTGCGTCACCAGCACGATGGTGCGCCCCAGCAGTTGATGAATGCGGATCATCTCCTGCTGCAGCGTCGCGCGGGTTACCGGATCCAGCGCCCCAAAAGGCTCGTCCATCAGCAGTACTTCCGGGTCAGCGGCCAACGCACGGGCCACGCCCACGCGCTGCTGCTGCCCGCCGGAGAGCTGGTGCGGATAACGGTCGCGGAACTGCGCGGCATCCAGGCCCAACAGCTCCAGCAGCTCATCAATACGTTCGGCGACTCTCGCCTTCGGCCACTTCAGCAGCTCAGGCACCGTGGCAATGTTCTGCGCCACCGTCCAGTGCGGGAACAGGCCGATGGACTGAATGGCGTAGCCCATCCGGCGGCGAAGCACCTTTGGGTCAAAACTGCGGATCTCTTCCCCGGCAAAGCGAATGCGCCCTTCATCATGCTCCACCAGCCGGTTAATCATCTTCAGCGTGGTGGACTTTCCTGAGCCGGAGGTGCCGATCAGCACGGTGAACTGCCCTTCGCGAATGTTCAGCGTCAAATCGCTGACCGCCGCCTCGCCGTGGAAGTATTTGCTGACGCTGTCGAACTCGATCATTATTTTGCCTCCAGCAGAGAAATAAACAGCTTAAATAGCGCGTCGACGATCACCGCCAGGGCGATAACCGGCATCACGCCAAGCAGAACCAAATCCAGCGCGCTGCTCAACAGCCCCTGGAAAATAATCGAGCCAAATCCGCCCGCACCAATCAGCGCGGCGATAACGGCCATCCCGATAGTCTGCACACAGACCACCCGTAAGCTGCGCAGCAGCACCGGCAACGCCAGCGGGACTTCCGCTCGCCAAAAAATTTGCGCCCGCGACATGCCCATGCCCAGCGCGCTTTCCACAATGTTGCGTGGCACCTGCTGCAAACCCGCCACTACGCCGCGCACCAGCGGCAATAGCGCATAAAGCACCAGCGCAATTAGCGCAGGCGCGACGCCAATCCCGCTCACGCCGATTTTCCCGAGCCACGGCAGCCAGGCGGCAAGGCCGGCCAGGGGCGCAATAAGCAGCCCGAACAGCGCCACGGAGGGCACAGTCTGAATCACGTTCAGCAGAGAAAATACGCCGGATTGCCAGGCCGGGCGGCGATAGCAAAGGAGCCCCAGCGGGATGCCAATCAACAGCGCCGGTACCAGCGTGCCGGCCAGTAATGCCAGGTGACGGCTCAGGGCATCGTCAAACACATCCTGGCGGTTGACGTATTCCTTCATCAGCGAAAGATCGCTGAAGTAGCCGGTTGCCAGCAGCACGACGGGGACTATCCAGATTTGCAGGTTCAGCAAGAGCCGCCACAGAGGGTTGGCCGTGAGGCGGTTAGCCGCATCGGCGCACAACAGCAGGCAAACCGCCAGCATTAACCACAGGCCGCTGCCGGGAGAAGTCCGCGCGAGGGAACTGCCCTCCAGGGCAAACTGGCTCGCAATGTGCCCCAGCAGTAACAGCAGGCCAATGAACAGCAGTTCGCCGATCGCAATAATCACCAGTTGAGTGAGGGCTCGCCCCGGCGCCAGCGTCAGGCCAGCCAGCATCAGGAAGGGAAGCGCCAGCCAGTAATGCAGCGTGCCGGGTAACTGGGTGATGCCCAGCGGCTCACCGGAAACCAGGCGGTTAGGCGCGTTGTTGATGATAGGGAGTAACATCCAGGCTGCCGCCAGCAGTAACACCAGCAGCAGCAGTACCCTGTTATGAATTTTTAGCAAACGTTATTCCAGCAGATTGATGACAAACAGCCGAAAACCGACGTTTTCGACTGTTTGAGACAGACCAGATCACAGCATACATGGCTTGTATCAGACCGGGGTTCCGGCTTTTACGCACAATACACGCCGCCAGCAGGCTATTTAACAAAGCCTTTTTGCTTTAAGTAATCGGCGGCTACTTTTTTGGCATCCTGACCTTCCACAGCAATCTTCGCGTTCAGCTGCTGCAGCGTTTTTTGGTCGAGGGAAGTAAAGACCGGTTTCAGCCAGTCGCCAATTTGCGGATATTCTTTCAGCACGGCTTCACGCACCACGGCGGTCGGCGCGGAAACAGCCTGGACGCCTTTCGGGTCAGTCAGCGTTTCCAGCCCCAATGCCGCAACCGGGCCGTCGGTACCGTAAGCCATCGCGGCATTAACGCCGGAGGTTTGCTGCGCCGCCGCTTTAATGGTTACCGCGGTGTCACCCCCGGCCAGGGAAAGCAGCTGGCTTTGTTCCAGCTTAAAGCCGTAGGCTTTTTCAAAGGCCGGTAGCGCGTCGGAACGCTCGATAAACTCGGCGGAAGCCGCAAGCTTAAAGGTGCCGCCCTTTTTCAGGTATTCGCTAAGATCGGCCAGGGAAACCAGGTGGTTTTTCTCCGCCAGATCCTTACGTACCGCGATGGTGTAAGTGTTGTTGGCCGGGGCCGGAGTCAGCCAGACCAGGTGGTTTTTGTCGTAATCCAGCTGCTTAACTTTTTCATAGCCCTTCTGGGCATCTTTCCAGGCCGGATCGTTTTCAGTTTTAAAGAAGAACGCGCCGTTGCCGGTGTATTCAGGATAAATATCCAGTTCACCGGAGGTGATTGCGCCGCGCACAACCGGCGTGGTGCCAAGCTGGACTTTATTGACGGTTTTCACATCGTGGCTTTCCAGCACCTGCAAAATAATATTGCCGAGCAACGAGCCTTCGGTGTCAATTTTCGAGCCGACTTTAACCGGTTCAGCCGCCTGCGCGCCTGTCGCCAACATCACTAACCCTGCTAAACCCCAACGTGTTGATAAGTTCATAGTTATTCCTCGTTGTTCTTTACTTAAAAATCATGCAGTAAACAAAGAATAGCCGAGTTTGAATCAGCTGGGGAAAGCACTAAGCGGTATATGATATGCGAACTCGTTTGAACAGACGGGCTGCCAGAGGCATGGGGATAGTCTTCCCCACCGCCGGGCTAAATCCCCACACTTATTGCCATTTATACTTTTTTTACCCGCCGCTTTGGCTTTTTTACCTTCTTTTTATACGCCAGTGAATATGCTCTTTTCGTCGCCGAGAGGCTTAGAAAAAGACCGCCATGAACTCACTTATTCACCACTCACTCGTTAAAAACATCTTTACGCTTTTCGCTTTTCCGCAGGCCTCATCAAATGAAGAATCTGTCGGCAAGTCAGTGCGGCAAAAACCAGCGGAGGAGCGAGCCAGAGAGTTTGCCGAAGAGGTGCAGCGCTATTTGCAACGTCACCCTGAAACAAAGCACGTTGATATTTACCTCAATGACGTCAACGGTGCTTTTCGCGGCAAACGCATCGCGGTAGACAGCCTGCTATCGCTCTCTGCCGGCTGCTATTTTCCGCAGTCCGTTTACGCGATGGATCACGAGGGCAAGCCGTTTAGCCAGGCGTCGGCAGCCGTGGAATACGACGAACCCGATGGGCTTTGCCTGCCGGTGGCCGGCACGCTGCGGCCCTGCGCCCACGATCCGAAGCATAACGCGCAGCTGCTGCTGACCATGAAGCAGAGCGACGGCAGCGGCTACGCGCTGGAACCCAGAGTGGTGCTGGAAAATGTCCTGCAGAAGTTTCATTACCACGGCTTGTACCCGGTCGCCGCCCCGGAAATAGAGTTTTATCTGGTCAGTAAGGCCCAACAGGACGTGCCGGCCCAGGGCTGTTTTTATATGCCAGTCCCTTCGGATTACACCGCCTTTATTGAAGCGCTGGAGCAGGCGGCCGCCGATCAAAAGCTACCGCTGAGCGGCATCGTCTGCGAAGCGGAAGCCGGGCAGTTTGAGCTGAACCTGAAGCACGGCAAAGACATCGTTGGCGTTTGCGAAAGCGTGCTGGCGCTGCGCCGCCTGACCAGCATCGTGGCCGATAAGTTTGGCTACCAGGCCAATTTCATGGCTAAACCATTTTCGCACCTGGCCGGGAACGGCCTGCATTTTCATATCAGCCTGAACGACCGCAAAGGCGACAACGTCTTCGCCTCACCGGCGGAAGCCCTGAACGAAATGACCCAGCTCTGCCTTGCGGGGATGCTGCAAACAATGCCCGCCGCTGTGGCCGTCATTGCCCCGCACGTAAACTCATTCCGAAGGCTTCGCAAAAATCTTAACGAGCCGCTGTTCAGCTCCTGGGGCTACAACAAGCGCAGCGCCGCCTTGCGCATCCCCTGCTCTGACGATAGCAACCGCCGTATTGAGTATCGCCTCGCCGGGGCGGACGTGAACCCGTATCTGGCGATGGCCACCATCCTCACAGGCATGCTTTACGGGCTGGAAAATATCGACAGCGACACCCTGAAAAATTCGGCGCTGTTTGCCCCTGAGCTGCCGCTGTTCCAGCACATCGCGATCGAAGAGTTTCAGCAAAGCCATTACATGACCGAAAGTCTGGGGGAAGCGTTCTCCCGGCAGTGGGTAACCCACAAGCTGTCTGAACTGGCGTGGTTTGAAACTATTGTGACCCAGCAAGAAGCGGTGCTGTCCCGCTAACGTCCGTGCGCTATCAACCTGAATACTAACCTGAGGTGATGTATGTCTCGTCTTATTATGCTGTCTAATCGCTGCCAGCCAGAACGCGGACAGCGTGGCGATCCTTTACTTCCGGTTCTTCATGCCGTTCTGAAGAAACATTCAGGCCTGTGGTTTGGCTGGAACGGTGAAATAGCCGCAGGGAATAAGCAGAGAAAAGAGCGTTTTTTCAGCCAGACAGGCTACCAGCAATACAGCTGGGCGCTGACCCCCAACGAGTATGACAACTTCTACCAGGGCTATATTCATCAGGTACTGTGGCCGGTTTTCCACAATCGCCCGGACCTGATCCACTATAAAAAAGAGTATTTCACCACCTGGAAAAATTATAACCATGACGTGAAGACGCGGGTGGCCGCCAAAATTGAGCCCGGCGATATCGTCTGGGTGCAGGACTATCATCTGTTGTTCACCGGCAAGATGCTCAAAGAGGATGGCTATGCCAACCGCAGCGGCTTCTTCCTGCATCAGCCCTTCCCACCTGGCGATGTGCTGCGCTCTGTGCCAGAGCACGACGGTCTAATGCAGGCCCTGTTCAGCTACGACCTGCTCGGCTTCCAGTCGAGCGGGGACGTGAATAACTTCCTGGCCTATGCGTTACGGTTTTATCGCGTGGAACGGCTGGCGGACAATCTTATTCAGCTTAACGGACACGCTATCAGACTGGGGATTTTCCCGTGCGGGGTAGATAAAACTATGCCGCCGCTTTCGCACACCAACGCCGAGGCGGTGCGCAACTACCCTCGCCAGATAGTGATCGGCAACGACACCATCAGTGATATCAGCGGCGTGCATTGCCACCTGAATACGATGGAAACGTTCCTGAATACACACCCCGAGTACCTGCGAGACGTCAGCCTGCTACAAATTTCTGATGCTTCAAGGGGATATTCGTGGTCGGCAGGCGATCTCTGCGACCGACTTGAACACCAGTGCGCTGAAATTAACGCCCGTTTTGGGGATGCCTCCTGGTACCCCATCAACTACATTCGCAACCACCTGTGCCATTCAGATTTGATTTATGCTTTCTACCGCAACGCCCATGTGGCGATGTTCACCCCGCTTTCTGAGGGGATGAGCCTTGAGGCCAAAGCCTTTGTTCTCGCGCAGGATGCAGAAGATCCCGGGGTGCTCATGCTGTCGGCTCTGACCGGCACGGCGGAACAGCTGACGGATGCGGTGTTGATTAACCCCTACGATGCCAACGAAGCAAGCCATGCGCTCTATTCCGCGCTAACAATGCCGCTGCATGAGCGGAAACGCCGGCACCAGCAGCTGCTGGCCAAAGTGGAAAGGTATGACAGCCAGTGGTGGGCCAGAGCCTTTCTTGATTCACTCAATGCAGAGCCAGCTCAGGCGCCTGCGACGGCGATCCCTTTCCGCGCCTCTCATCACGGTATTTTCACGCCGCAGAGTTTGTATTAATGGTCAGAATTATGCGCTTTGGGCAGTGAACCCACCGGCGCCCCCCTAACATTCGGGATCGAGAAGAGCCTGACAAGATCCTTCCCCTCACCCCGGCCCTCTTCCCGAAGGGGCGAGGGGGAAAGAAACGACGGGGCACTATTTATCCCCTCTTCCTTCCGGGGAGAGGGTAAGAAGCAACATAGTGGTTTAAGTCAGTGTGGGAGATAAAACTGAGGCCTGCCGCTTTAGCGATCAATTTATTTGGCCGGAAGTCAGAGTACTCAGGAGAATGACGGTGATTCCCCTGACACATTCACCGGTACGATGGCCGCAGTTGATATTCCACTAGCCAGCCAACCGAGCCCTCGCACGGATTTTTATTTCAATCGCAATACTGTCATCCACCACAGCCTCAAATTTATCCATATTAAAAGCGGCGCGCGAAATAACCGTTGTGGCCCGCAAAGAGAGGGCCTTTTTATCTGCGCCAGCGGTGGGAGCGTTATCCATGCTGGCGTCAAGAATCACCGGACGCTGGACATTTTTTACCTGCAGCAGGCCAAAAATTCGATAACGCCCGGGGCCCAGGGCCACAACTCTGGTGCTGGTAAAGGATAGCGTCGGGTAATGTGCCGTATCAAAGAATAACCCGCCCTGCAGCTGATAAGTTAACACGCTATTGGACGCCTGAAGCGTTGAGACGGGGATGCGCACGCTGATGCTGTCATGCAAATCGTTTCCCCTGTCCAGCAAAAGAGAACCGGTAACGCCGTCGAGGTGTGCCTGCGATGTGCTGCCGAAAGCATGCCACGAGAGCGCAATGCCGGTTTGAGGCGTGATGATGCTGTAATTTTCCGGCGCGGCATACAGCAACGGGCTGACCAGCAGGCCGAGGATTGTTTTCAGAAGAATACGCAGCATGGAGTATGTCCGTTAGCAAACATACTCAGCTAACGTTTCACCGCCGAATTTTATTCATATTTATTTTATGAATTTTTTATTATGCAAGAGACGACAAAAAGTAGATAAACCCGCAAAGTTAGACATCTAATTTCTTAATAACCACACAAAAACAATTAAACCAAAAACAATACACTTCATTACACTAATTCCAGAATAAGACATTTTAAGTTTAAAAAGTCGGTGTCACATTGTTTGTCCTTTACCCTACACCTCGTGACAGCGAGACATAATAAAATGTTAAACCTTGATGATAAAAATATTACCGAGGAAGTTCTCTCCAAAATTTCAATCCCCACCGACGACCGTATGCATAAGATTTTTACTGGCCTGATCGAGCATTTGCATTCTTTTGCCCGGGAAGTCCAGTTGACGGAACAGGAGTGGGAGCAAGGCATTGAGTTTCTTACCCAGGTGGGAAAACACTGCAGCCCCGAGCGCCAGGAGTTTATTTTGCTTTCCGATGTGCTGGGATTATCTTCTTTGGTCATTGCGCAAAATAATCGAAAACCCATTGGATGCACCGAATCCACCGTATTTGGGCCTTTTCATGTGGCAGAAGCTCCGCAGCTTGCACCGGGAGAAGATTTTTCACAGGGTGCGCCGGGCACACCCTGGTTTGTAAAAGGCAAAGTAACCGGGTTGGGCGGGGAAATCATCGCCAATGCAACGATTGATATCTGGCATGCCGACGGCGATGGCCAATACGATGTGCAGGCATTGGGCATTCACGGGCTTCGGTGTCGCGGAGTCCTGAAAGCAGACTCACAGGGAGACTTCTTTTTTAGAACCGTTGTTCCGGAGGCTTACGAGATCCCCCGCGACGGCCCGGTTGGCAGCCTGCTTGCGGCCCAGGGGAGAGGGGCGTGGCGCCCGGCGCATTTACATTTCATGATCAATGCGGAGGGATACCAGCGTTTAATTACGCATATCTTCAATAAAGATGACGACCACCTCAATTCGGATAGCGTTTTTGGGGTACGAACGTCATTGATTGCCGACTGGGTTAAACACGAGCCGGGCATTGCCCCTGACGGTACGATTTGTCCGCAACCTTTCTGCACCCTGGACTTCAACTTTGTCCTGAACCCGGTCAGCTAAAGTTAAATAAAAGACCGCATATTTTTCTCTCGAGAAAATAAAAACCGCTGCCCCGAATGACTCACAGCAGCGGTTTATCCATTACAAAACATTCCTTGCCCTCCTGGCATCGGTAACCCGGTATTAAATACCCGGCGCAGACAGTTTGATTTTAAATTAATGCATTGTTTGAGACGACCGGGATTGCTTGACCTGCTTAGTCGTCTTGTCAATCAGGCGAAGCAAACGGGCATGCAAAACTTCCCCAACCACGGTAATCTCAGGCACGTTATAGCTGCCGAAAATAGACGTTGGCAAATCAAACTCAACGGCTAACGCACTTTTATCGACTTCATACATTAACACTGTTAGCGGAGCTGACAGCCCGGCACGAATATCATACTGGTTCATTGAAGACAATATCAGTGGATTACCAATATAGTATCGACAAGCTTTTTTTCTTTCCTCACTCACGGGGAAAAGCGCGCCATGTTTTTGCTTTCCGAATATCATAAACCCCTCCTCCCCTTCCATTTTGGCTATCTCACCAGGAATATCTTCCGTGGAAACAGAACGAATTTTCTCCTCATCAAATTGCCCTGTCAGCGATTCGAAGTGGTGGGTAAAGTCATCATATGCGACGCTAATGATGACGGTAGCATGAGATACCGATAACGTTTTAACATTATAAATATGCATATAAACCACACTGTACCAATACGCCGGGTCATATAACCGCAGCAGACAACGGTAAATAAAGAGAAAGAAAATAATATTTCCCCTCGCCAGACTTGCCTTAACACTTACTTAACTACCAGGCAGAAAGATAATAGGGTTTCTAATAGTTTTAAACTCGTTGGCGTCTGGCTAGTTGTAAGCAAAGGTTACTCTAAACAAGTGGATTAAATAATTTACAGGGCTGGCATTAGACGTCCAGCAACGTTCCTCATCCGGCATTCACAACCAAAAAGATGCTTAAAATGAAAGGCAGAAATATAGAGAGAAAAACACTACACACTCGCAATGACATTGAAAAATATCACTATTTCAAAAACCCACACCACATATTCTGGCTTAACAGGCAAAGTGTTCTCGATGTTGAAAACATCCTTAGATTGCCAGCCCATAACTCAGTGAGATAAATATTCAATATTGCTTCAAAAGTGCATTATTTGTTTCTTACAACTACAGCATCTTATTTTTTCTTCTATGAGTACTATAACCTGGCGTAGGCACATTGTTCAGATAGCGTAGATGTTTAACCAAGGAATATTTCATGAGCAACAGCACAAGCATTCCCGATCTCACCTCTGATTTACCTCGTTGGCTTGCTTATATCGATAGCCTTCACTCGCAGGTCATTGATATGGGTTTAGACAGAATAAAAGACGTCGCCGCGAAACTCGCAGTGTTGAAGCCCGCTCCTTTCGTGTTTTTAGTGGGCGGGACCAACGGTAAAGGCACCACCTGCCATACCCTTGAAAAAGTTCTGATGAAATCTGGATACAAAGTGGGCGTATTCAGTTCACCCCACATGATTCACTATACAGAGACCGTGCGCATTCAGGGCAAGGAGCTGTCGGATGCGGCCCACATCGCCGCTTTTGTTGAAATAGAAAAAGCACGCCAGGCCACGACGCTTACGCCTTTCGAATTCAATACCCTGGGCGCATTCTGCCTGATCAAATGGGCTCAGGTAGACGTTGCCATTATTGAGGTTGGCATGGGAGGCCGGGACGATGCAACAAACATTCTCACCCCCGACGTCTCCGTTATCACCAACGTCGCCCTGGATCACGAAGACTGGTTAGGCAAAGGCACCGAAGCTATCGGTGAGATCAAAGCCGGCATCTTCCGCAGCGGGCGTCCGGCGGTGATTGGGCAACACCAGGCCCCGGAATCAATGCTTCGTCATGCACAGCAAATAGGGGCTATTCCCCATCAAAATGGCGTGGACTGGCACATAACAGAGAGTGGAGATGAATGGGCGTTTAGCGATAAACTCGGCGAAATCACCCCGTTAAGCCCACCTAAAATGCCGCGCGATAACGTGGCTACCGCAATCGCCGCGCTGCGTGTCAGCGGGCTTAAATTTGAACGGGCGGCGCTGCATGACGTTATCCATGAGGCCAATTTACCCGGCCGTTTTCAGATAATTGACCATCATCCTGCCGTGATTTTAGATGTGGCGCATAACCCTCACGCTGCGGCGTACCTGGCGGAAAGGTTGCGTAACTACCCTAAAAAAGGAAAATATCTCTTTGTTATTGGCATGCTTATTAATAAAGACATTAAAGGCACCGTCGATTATTTAAAAGACCTTTCCGAGGAGTGGTATTGCTGTGGCATTCAGGCCGGCCCGAGAAGCTCTAAGGCGGAGGATACTGCGCAATATTTACCGGCGGCAAAACTTTTCCCGGATATTTTATCCGGCTGGGATGCGGCCAAAAGTGATGCCAATCCAGGCGATGTTATCGTTGTTTGCGGGTCGTTCTATTCAGTAGCGCCTGTGCTGAACGAACTGAATCCGGCCATAGCGCAAAGCTGAGAACCACAATGAGCCACCATACATCAATCAACCTCAAGCATCGAAAAAGAATGTTAACAACCGACAACGCCACGATTCATAGAATATTTAATGCGCAAAAATATTTTTTCAAAACGGGCGCAACAAAAAGCATTTCATTCAGGAAAGAGAGTTTACAAAGGCTTAGGCAGTCTATCCTCAATCACGCCGAGGATTTATATCTCGCACTCGACAAAGATCTGGGGAAATCAAAAGATCTTGTTGACCGCACAGAGATTGGCCGGGTCATTTCAGAACTCGATTTTATGCTTGCCCACCTTGATGAATGGGCACGCCCGGAAGCCGTTCCTGAGTATCCAGGAACCACTTTTTCAGAGGCTTTTATTGAGCATGAAGCATTTGGCGTGAGCTATATTATCGGCCCTTTCAACTACCCGATAAATCTTGTTTTTTGCCCATTACTTGGTGCCATTGTGGGCGGTAATACGGCGATTATAAAACCTTCAGATCTCACCCCTGAGAGCGCCAAAGTTATCGAAAAAATCATTGCATCCACTTTTCACGAAGAATACATCGCGGTAATACAAGGGGGTAAAGATGAAAATACTTATCTTCTTAGCTTACCGTTTGATTTTATATTTTTCACCGGCAGCCCTGCTACCGGGAAAATTGTCATGGCCGCGGCCGCAAAGAATCTCACCCCTGTCATTCTCGAGTTAGGGGGTAAATCGCCATTTATTGTGTTAAGCGATGCCGATATCGACCGTACCGTTAACATGCTGGCGTTTGGCCGATTTTCTAATAGCGGCCAGACATGCGTAGCTCCAGACTATGTTTTGGCCGATGAAAGCATCAAGGACATGCTGCTGAGCAAACTTCTTGAAAAAATAAAAACGACAATTCCAGGCATCGACGCTATTGGAAAACTGGTATCAGAAAAACAGGTAGAATATTTAACCGGGATGCTGACGCATACCCAAGGAAAAATAATCTTTGGCGGCCAGGCAAATGTAGCAACCCGACATATGCAGGCTACGGTCGTTACCGAAGTAAATTGGCATGATGAATTAATGCGTAGTGAGTTATTTGGCCCAATACTTCCAGTTCTGACTTTTACTGATATTAACGATGCCGTGGAGTCCATTAATCAATATCACCCCAAACCTTTAGCCGCCTACGTTTTTACCAATAACATCGAACAAGGCAAAGAAATAATATCCCGAATCCCGTCAGGAGATGCCATAATAAATGGCGTAATGCAGCAGGCAACGTCCCCTTACTTGCCCTTCGGCGGCACAGGCATGTCCGGCATGGGCGAATACCGCGGCTATTACAGCTACCTGGCTTTCACTCATCGAAAATCCATTGTTATTAATAAATGACTTTCTATCTTGATGAAAAATGAAATTACCCGCAAACGTTAACCTCTGTTAAATACAGGGCTTACGCTGCTTCTGAAAGCGTTAGAGTGTGAAAAAAGCCACCCCTGGAGGTGGCTTTATTTAACGATAACCGGCTTATTTCAGCTCAAACTCACCCTGCTTCACGCGGGCGGAATCCAGGCCGATAAACACGTTGAACTTGCCCGGTTCCGCGTCATACTTCATCTTCGCGTTCCAGAACTTCAGGGCGCTGATGTCGATTGGGAAGCTGACCGTCTGGCTTTCACCTGCTTTTAGCGCCACTTTCTTAAAGCCTTTCAGCTCTTTCACCGGGCGGCTCATGGAAGCGGTCACGTCCTGCAGATACATCTGCACCACGGTTTCCCCTTCGCGGTCGCCGGTATTGGTGACGGTCACCGAAGCTTCTACTTTGCCGTCGCGTTTCATGGTTGGTGCAGAAAGCTTCACGTCCCCCACTTTAAAGGTGGTGTAGCTCAGCCCGTAGCCAAACGGATACAGCGGCCCGTTCGCTTCATCGAAGTAGCGCGAGGTGTATTTGTTTGGTTTTTCCGGATCGTAAGGGCGACCGGTATTCAGGTGGCTGTAGTAGGTCGGGATTTGCCCCACGGAGCGTGGGAAGGACATTGGCAGTTTACCTGACGGGTTGTAGTCGCCGAACAGAATGTCAGCGATGGCGTTGCCGCCTTCGGTACCGCCGTACCAGGCTTCAAGCAGCGCGTCCGCCTGCTGATCTTCTTTCACCAGCGCCAGAGGACGCCCGTTCATCAGCACCAGCACCAGCGGTTTACCGGTGGCTTTCAGGGCGGCAATCAGGTCACGCTGGCTCTGCGGCAGCGTCAGGTTGGTGCGGCTGGAGGCCTCGTGCGCCATACCCTGAGCTTCACCCACTACGGCCACCACTACGTCGGCATTTTTCGCCGTATTCACCGCTTCATCGAGCATCGCCTTAGGCGTGCGCGGGTCAACGGTAACGGCGGGTTCGTACTGGTTCAGGAACTCGACGATGTCTTTTTCATCGGTAACGTTAGCGCCTTTCGCAAACACCACTTTGCCCTGCTGGCCAACGGCATTTTTGATACCTTCCAGCGGCGTCACGGACTGCGCGGCCACGCCTGCGGCAGACCAGCTGCCCATCGCATCACGCTTGCTGTCCGCCAATGGACCAATCACCGCAATGGTGGCGGTCTTTTTCAGCGGCAGAGTCTGGAGACGGTTTTTCAGCAGTACCATGCTTTCACGCGCCACTTCACGCGCTTCTTTACGGTGCAGACGGCTTTCGGCGTTGGTATCCACCGGGTCAGAGTCCTTCGGCCCGAGGTGGCTGTACGGATCGTTGAACAACCCCATGTCGTATTTCACGTTCAGTACGTGGCGAGTGGCGTCATCCAGCTCTTTCATCGGCACCGCGCCGCTCTTCACCAGCTCCGGCAGGTATTTGCTGTAGTACTCATCGCTCATACTCATGTTGATGCCGGAGTTGAGCGCAATGCGCACCGCGTCTTTCGGGTCGCTGGCCACGCCGTGTTTGATAAGTTCCTTAATCGCCCCGTGGTCGGAAATGGTAATGCCTTTGAATTTCCATTCGTCACGCAGCAAATCTTTCAGCAACCAGCTGTCTGCGGAAGCAGGCGTACCGTTCAGGGAGTTCAGCGCGACCATCACGCCGCCGCTGCCCGCGTCCAGCGCGGCTTTGTAAGGCGGCATGTAGTCGTTGAACAGCCGCTGCGGGCTCATGTCGACGGTGTTGTACTCTTTCCCGCCCTCTACTGCGCCATAGGCCGCGAAGTGTTTCACGCTGGTCATCACCGAATAGCGATCCGCCGGGCTTTTGCCCTGCATCGCTTCAACCATGGTCCGCCCCATAATCGAGGTCAGATAAGTGTCTTCCCCGAAACCTTCGGACACGCGGCCCCAGCGCGGATCGCGCGAGACATCCACCATTGGCGCCCAGGTCATGTTCAGGCCGTCATCTGCGGCTTCATAGGCGGAAATACGACCCACGGTTTTGACCGCATCAAGGTTGAAAGAGGACGCCAGGCCAAGGCTTATCGGGAAAACGGTGCGCTGGCCGTGCACCACATCGTAGGCGAAGAAGAGAGGAATTTTCAGGCGGCTGAGCTGCATCACCTGATCCTGCATGGTGCGGATGTCCTGGCGGGTGACGGTGTTGAAAATGGCCCCCACCTGCCCGGCTTTGATCATTTCACGGATGGCTTCTTTCGGGTTATCCGGGCCGACGCTTATCAAACGTAGCTGACCGATTTTTTCATCGGTGGTCATTTTTTTCAGCAGGTCGGTGACGTAGGCATCACGCGCTTCCGGCGTTAAAGGGTGCGGGCCAAACATTTCGTCGGCCAGCGCAGGCTGCAGCGCCAGGCTTACGGCAATCCCTACAGAACAGAGCCATTTCATCGGATTCACTCTCACAAGCTTTTGTTAAGGCGTGCAGTTTGCCACATCGCCACCACGGTAAGAAGAGCGTAGCAAAGCCTGGCTTCTGATTTCGTGGAGATTTCCTCGTTACGCTCACGTTTTTCAGCGCTATGCTTAACGGCAAGCTTTTGATGCCACCACAAGGAGTGGATCCATGTCTGTTTTGATGACTTCCGATAATAAAACGCTGATAAACGAACTCTCTCGCCACGTTGGCTCTCACCATGTTTTAACCGACCCGGCTAAAACGGCCCGCTACCGCAAAGGCTTCCGTTCCGGCCAGGGGGAAGCGCTGGCCGTGGTGTTCCCCGGCTCGTTGCTGGAGCTGTGGCGCGTATTAAGCGCCTGCGTCACGGCCGATAAAATCATTATTATGCAGGCCGCCAACACAAGCCTGACAGAAGGCTCTACGCCAAGCGGCAACGACTACGATCGCGATATTGTGATTATCAGTACGCTGCGCCTCGACAAGCTGCACCTGCTGGATAAAGGTGAGCAGGTACTGGCCTACCCTGGCACCACGCTCTACTCGCTGGAAAAAGCGCTTAAGCCCCTCGGGCGTGAGCCTCATTCGGTGATTGGCTCCTCCTGCATTGGGGCGTCAGTTATCGGCGGAATTTGCAATAATTCCGGCGGTTCACTGGTACAGCGCGGCCCGGCCTATACCGAAATGTCGCTTTTCGCACGCATTGATGAAAGTGGCAAGCTGCAGTTGGTTAACCATCTGGGAATTAACCTCGGCACCACGCCGGAACAAATTCTCGGCGCGCTGGATGACGAGCGTCTGAAAGACAGCGACGTGCAGCACGATGGCCGCCACGCTCACGACCACGATTATGTAACCCGCGTGCGCGACGTTGAGGCCGACACGCCCGCGCGCTATAACGCTGACCCCGACCGCCTGTTCGAATCCTCCGGCTGCGCGGGAAAATTAGCTGTCTTCGCGGTACGCCTCGACACCTTCCCGGCGGAAAAGCGCCAACAGGTATTTTACATCGGCACCAACCAGCCCAGCGTACTGACCGAAATCCGCCGGCACATTCTGGCCAGCTTCGAAAATCTGCCGGTCGCCGGGGAGTACATGCACCGCGACATTTACGACATCGCGGAGAAATACGGCAAAGACACGTTCCTGATGATAGACAAACTCGGCACCGACAAAATGCCGTTCTTCTTCACCATGAAGGGGCGCACCGATGCGATGCTGGACAAAGTTTCACTGTTTAAGCCGCACTTTACCGACCGCTTTATGCAAAAGCTTGGCGGCGTCTTCCCGGCTCACCTGCCGGAACGCATGAAATCCTGGCGGGATAAATATCCTCACCACCTGCTGTTGAAAATGGCCGGAGACGGGATCGATGAGGCCAAGGCGTGGCTGAGCGAATATTTTAAAACCGCCGAAGGTGACTTTTTCGTTTGTACCGCGGAAGAAGGCAGCAAAGCCTTCCTGCACCGCTTTGCCGCTGCCGGGGCCGCCATTCGCTATCACGCCGTGCATGCGGATGAGGTGGAAGATATCCTGGCGCTGGATATCGCGCTGCGCCGCAACGACGAAGACTGGTTCGAAGAGCTGCCCCCGGAAATCGGCGATAAGCTTATCCACCGCCTCTACTACGGCCATTTTATGTGTCATGTCTTCCACCAGGATTACATCGTCAAAAAAGGCGTGGACGTTCACGAGCTGAAAGAGCAGATGCTGGCGCTGTTGCACGAACGCGGGGCGCAGTATCCCGCTGAGCATAACGTCGGTCATCTCTACAAAGCCCCGGAAACGCTGAAGCAGTTCTACAAGACCAACGATCCGACCAACAGTATGAACCCGGGTATTGGCAAAACAACACGTCGTAAAGGCTGGGCCGAGGACGATAACGTTCATAAGCCCGGCTGACAGAGATAAGTTTCTCCTATGACGGGCAATCTATGTTTCACACTTTTTTGGGCATAGATTAGTGCAACGGGGTGAAGAGTAACTTCACCCTTTTTTCTGCCCAAGGAGCGAAAGATGTCCGCAGTAGAAACGTTGCCTCTCCCTTTAGTCCTGGTCAGGGAAGCGACACCCGACGATATCCCTGCCATTACAACGATTTATGCCTGGCACGTACTGAACGGCAAAGGATCGTTTGAAGAAACCCCGCCTGATGTAAAACAGATGACCGAGCGCCTCGCGGCAGTTCGCAGTTATGGTCTGCCGTGGCTGGTTGCGGTGATTAACAAACAAGTCGTTGGCTACTGTTACGCCACGATTTATCGCCCTCGCCCCGGCTACCGCTATACGGTAGAAGATTCGGTGTATATCGACGCCAGTATGACTGGGCGTGGCATTGGCAAGGCTCTGCTGAGTGAGCTAATCGCACGCTGTGAAAAAGGGCCCTGGCGGCAGATGATTGCGGTGATTGGCGACGGGGAAAACAATACCGGATCATGCAAATTACATAGCCAGAACGGGTTTGAAACCGTCGGACGGCTGCGAAGCGTCGGGTTTAAGCTGGGGGACTGGCGGGATACCGTGATGATGCAGCGCCCCCTCAACGGTGGAGACGGGACGCTGCCGGACTGATTACTCTTCTTCTGAACCTGCTGCGGTGTTACTTGCCATTTGCGCCGCTTTAGAGCGCTTGTAGCTTAACGCCGCCGCCGGAACCGGGGTCACTTTACCGGTTTCCATCCAGTTTCGCAGGCGGTTGGCGTCGGCGAAGTGGGTATATTTCCCGAACGCATCCAGCACCACCAGCGCCACTGGGCGGCCGTTGATCACAGTGCGCATCACCAGGCAGTGGCCTGCGTTATTGGTAAAACCGGTCTTCGTCAGCTGGATATTCCAGTTCTCGCGGTACACCAGGTGGTTGGTGTTACGGAACGGCAGCGTATAAGCCGGGTTGCGGAAGGTTGCCATATCTTCATGGGTGGTGCTGAGTTGCCCCAGCAGAGGATACTTCTGCGTGGCAATCAGCAGCTTAGTCAGGTCGCTCGCGGTCGATACGTTCTCAATCGACAGGCCGGTCGGCTCCACATAGCGGGTATGAGTCATGCCAAGGGACTTCGCCTTCGCATTCATCGCGCGGATAAACGCGTCGTAGCCGCCAGGATAGTGGTGCGCCAGGCTTGCCGCCGCGCGGTTTTCAGACGACATCAGCGCCAGCAGCATCATATTTTTGCGGCTGATCTCGCTGTTCAGACGAACGCGAGAGTAAACGCCTTTCATTTCAGGCGTGTGGCTGATGTCCACTTTCAGCATTTCATCCATCGGCAGATGGGCGTCCAGCACCACCATCGCTGTCATCAGCTTGGTGATGGAGGCAATAGGACGAACCAGATCCGGATGGCTGGAATAGAGAATCTTGTTGGTTTGCAGATCGACAATCATGGCGCTGCCGGAGGCAATCTCCTGGCCGGCGCTGGCCGCGTGGGTGGCGACCTTACTGGCCTCTGCCTGCGGGGCAAAAGGCACAGTCATCATCAGCGCAAGGCTGAACAACGATAAACGGATTTTTGTCGGCATGGTGACACTTCTGTAATGATTCCGGAAAAGTAGAGGCTCACCGCTAATCGTCATCAGGATGACATAAACGTGCGGGGCGCCGGAATCATACTCCGCCGCCCCGCTTGACTGCCAGTTAAGAATCGTAACGTTATATCAAAAGTGTCCGTCAATTTGACTCGTCAGAACAAACGGTAGCCGTAGCCCCAAAGAATAACCGCGACGGCCAGCAGAACTTCCAGTACCAACACGCCAATGGCCAGGGTTGAGCTGGAAAAACTCATCCCCTCTTCTTTGTCGATGCCAAGGAAGTCCGGCACGCCGACATAGAGCAGATAGCCGGTGTAGACCAGCGCCAGGGCACCTACCGCCACGCACAGCCAGACCAGCGGATAAAGCGCCACAATCCCGCTTAAGAACAGCGGCGTGGCCACATAGCCGGCAAAGACCATACAGCGGGCAAGCGACGGACGCTGCGGATAGTTACGGGCCATCCACCAGATAACCCGCCCCATCACCGCGACGCCGCCCAGCATCAGGGCGTAGAAAACAATGCCCAGATACAGGCCGGTAAACATAGAGAGCTGAACGTAGGTGCCGTCCCCGAAGTTCCAGCCGATTTGCGTGGTGCCGATAAACGCGCAGATGACGGGGATGGCCGCCATCAACAGCACATGGTGAGTGTAGTGATGCGAGACGGACTCGTTCTCGCGCTTAATTTCCTGCATTTCCCGATTAGGATGGGAGAACAATCCCCAGACATGGCTCATACAACCTCCGGACCTGCGGCGCAAATGCTTGCGATACTCCAAGTATAATTCACCTTCAGGTTATTATTTAACCAGGCGAAAAAAATCTCCGATTCTGTGCCAGCCCGGCGGCGATGAGTTGTATGCTTTAAGAAAACGTTTCATCCCTACATAATTCAAGTTGCAGGCAGGCGGCAAGGCCGGGACAAATTCGTCAGGAACCAATTTGAATCGCCAAAGGCGAGCCGGCGGTGAGAGACAGGGTGCCTCTCAGTAATCTTCAGGAGCATGGATACCTATGTGACTGGAGTGACAAATCTGCCGGGAGCAGATTTGAATGCTGCTTGCATCGGCCCTGCAAGGGCGAAGCTCAAGGATGAGCGGAATAAACTGGGTGCAGCCAGCGCACCTGCAGCTTGAAGTATGACGGATATGCATGGAGGAAAGTCCAACTTAATGGATATCAATGGCTTAATAGAACAATACGGCTACGCCGCGCTGATTATCGGCAGCATGGCTGAGGGGGAAACCATTACCCTGCTAGGCGGCGTGGCCGCGCATCAGGGGCTTTTGACCTTCCCACTGGTGGTGCTGTCTGTCGCGCTTGGCGGCATGATTGGCGATCAGGTTCTGTTCCTGGTCGGCAGGCATTTCGGCAGTGCCCTGCTGGCTCGGTTTAAAAAGCATCAAAAGAAAGTGGCCAAAGCACAGGCCCTGATCAACCGCCATCCGTATTTATTCGTGATTGGCAGCCGCTTTATGTACGGGTTTCGCATCGTCGGGCCGATTATCATCGGCGCCAGCAAGCTGCCGCCAAAGTTGTTTATCCCGCTGAATATCTGCGGCGCCATTTTGTGGGCCACGCTGTTTACGACGCTGGGCTATCTGGGCGGCGAAGTCGTCGGCCCCTGGCTGCACAGCCTGGATGCGCATCTGCGCCACTGGATTTGGCTTATTGTTGCCGTGGGGCTGGTCGTGGGCATCCGCCTGTGGTTTAAGCACCGGCAAAAAGACGACTAACTTTCTGCCGCGGGCAGCAACGCCAGCCATGCCCGCAGCAGAAGCAGTGCCTCTTCGCCATCACCATCGCGCTGGGCTTTGACTATCGCCCCGTCAATCACCAGCGCCAGCATCTCCGCCAGCCGCCGGCCGCCTGCATTATCGGGCAAATAACCGGCCAGGCATTGCACCATCGCCTGCTTGTGGGCGCGGGCGATCGGCAGCGTTTCCGGCAGCGCCTCGGCCATTTCCACCGCCGAGTTGATAAACGCACAGCCGCGAAACGCCTCGTCGTCAAACCAGTTTTGCAAAGTAGCCGCTAACGCTTCCGCCAGCCCTTTACGCTCACCGATTTGCGCTTCAAGCGTGCGGCCAAACCACGCCATCCAGCGCTGATGCCGATAATCCAGAAAGGCCCGGATCAGGTCATCTTTTGCCGGAAAATGCCGGTAGAAGGTCACTTTAGTGACGCAGGCTTCTTTGATTATTCGGTCGATACCGGTGGCACGAATGCCATCGCGGTAAAACAAATCGTGCGCGGTGTGCAAAATGCGATCGCGGGCGCCGGGGGTCGCAATAGGCATGATCTCTCCTGTCAAAAAACTATCATGCCGTATGTAGACAAATCTGTCTACCCAGGATAGCTTAGCTAAGTAGACAGACCTGTCTACACATTTACAGGAGCAGATCATGACGATAAAACCCCCGGTTCCCCCCTTTACGCTCGAAACGGCAAAACAAAAAGTTCGCCTGGCGGAAGACGCCTGGAACAGCCGCGATCCTGAACGCGTCTCGCAGGTTTACGCCCTGAATACCCACTGGCGCAACCGGGCTGAGTTTGTTGATGGCCGTGAGGCTGTTGTCGGCTTTTTAACGCGCAAGTGGCAGCGAGAGCTGGACTACCGGCTAATCAAAGAAATCTGGGCGCACGACGGAAACCGTATTGCGGTACGCTTCGCCTACGAATGGCACGATGATTCCGGCAACTGGTTCCGCAGCTTCGGCAACGAAAACTGGGAGTTTGACGAACAGGGCCTGATGATTAACCGTCACGCCTGTATCAACGACACGCCTATCAAAGAGAGCGAACGCGCCTTCTTCTGGCCGCTGGGCCGCCGCCCGGACGATCATCCTGAACTAAGTCATTTCGGTTTTTAACGGTTTTGCCGCCGGAGTCGGTTTTCTTTCCGGCGGCGTCGCGTCTAAAATTCCTGCTGGCCAATGATGGCCTGACAAATGCGGAGGATTTATGACGCAAAATATCTATGACGACCCGGCCTTTTTTGCCGGTTATGCCACGCTGGACCGCTCGATAAAAGGTCTGGATGGCGCCCCCGAGTGGGCAAAAGTTCAGGCAATGCTGCCGCCGCTGGCGGGCAAGCAGGTACTGGATTTAGGCTGCGGCTACGGCTGGTTTTGCCGCTACGCGAGAGATGCCGGTGCGGCCAGAACGGTCGGGCTGGATGTATCCACTCTGATGCTCGCCAAAGCCCGTGAAATGACTGATGGCCCAGGGATTGAATACCGACGGGAAGATCTTTCCACGCTGCGGCTGCCGGCAAACAGCATCGACGTCGCCTACAGTTCGCTGGCACTTCACTACCTGGAGGACATTCATCCGCTGTTTGCCACGCTTGAGCAGGCGCTGGTGCCGGGCGGCAAGCTGGTGTTTACCGCCGAACACCCGATCTATACCGCACCGCTGGAGCAGGCCTGGTTACAGGATCGGACCGGGCAACGCAGCTGGCCGGTCAATCATTATCAACAAGAAGGCGAACGCCTCAGCAACTGGTTTGCAGAAGGCGTGAAGAAGCAGCACCGCAGGCTGGCCACCTGGATTAATGCCCTGATTGAAAGCGGCTTTGTAATTGAAAAGCTCGACGAATGGGGCCCGGAGGCTGAACAAATCGCCCTCAACCCAGCGCTGGCAGAAGAGGCCGAGCGACCAATGATCTTCCTGCTCGCGGCCGGTAAACCACAGCGTTAAGCTCAGCTTCACCCTTTTATCGATTATTCCGTCTACGGGGAGGCAACTCCCCCCTGTCCGCTCATCCTTGCCTATACTCAAAAAGAACCAACTAAAAGGTAAGGAGCGCTAATGAAAATTATTTTATGGGCCATTCTGATCATTTTCCTCATCGGGCTGCTGGTGGTGACCGGCGTATTCAAAATGATCTTTTAACTGCGCTGGCGCCACGTTGATGTGGCGCCTGTTTCTACTTTCCGGCCTGACTGCTGTAATTTATCGGCACCCAGCGCCAGGCTTTCCCTTCTTCTTTCACATGGCCAAACCCCGGGAAAGCAATGTGCGCCGCCGCTACCCAGTCACCTTCCTGAGCCGCCAGTTTTAATACCTTTTCACGCGTGGCAATCGCCTGGGGCTGGTTAACGTCGAAATGAATCGCCACCTCAGGATCGGGCATCTGCACCGCTTTAGCATGAATAATATCGCCCCACATCAGCATGTTTTGCCCGCCACGGCTGAGGCGATAAATCACGCTGCCCGGCGTGTGCCCCGCGGCAGGAATGGCCTCGATGCCCGGCAGGATTTCAGCCGGGGCATGGAAGGTGCTTAGCTTACCGGCGTCAATAACCGGGCGCAGCGAGCGTTCGGATTCCGCAAAGGTGTGACGCTGGCCCGGCTCAACGTCGCTGAGATGCGCGGGGTTGAGCCAGAAATCGACATCTTTCTGCTCAACGCGAACCGTCGCATTGGGGAAGGTGGGCTTGCCACCGTATTCCACTCCGCCGGAGTGGTCGGCGTGGATATGGGTCAGCAGCACCAGAGAAATATCCTCAGGGGCAATCCCCGCCGCCCGCAGATTCTCCAGCAGGTGTCCGCCCGCCTGGCCGAATAGCGGCCCGGCCCCCGTATCCACCAGAATCAGCTCACTTCCCGTGTTGATGACAAAGGCATTAATCGACGTTTCTGCGGCGGGCGTCATCGCGTCTTCCGCCATACGCTGGCGTAACTTCTGCGGCGTAATATGCGTCAGCAGTTTATCCAGCGGCACCACCACGGTGCCGTCCGACACCGCCGTAATTTGCCAGTCCCCCAGCATCATGCGGTAATACCCAGGCGATTGCTGCTGTGTAATAGCCTGAGTCCTGGCCAGAACAGGAGTGGAAATCGCGCCGCTTAAAAGCGTAAGAAGCATGAGCAAAGTTTTCATTTTATTCCCCGAGCAGGTGTTCAACTTGCCGCCAGTATCCCGTCGGGCGTATCATCACGCCAATTGATTGGAGAAATAATGACTATCAAAGAAAATGATTTCCGCAAGATCGATCTTAATTTGCTGATCGCTTTTGCCGTGCTGTTCCGCGAACAAAGCGTTTCGCTGGCCGCCGACAAGCTGCATCTCGGGCAGCCGGCGGTCAGCGGCGCGCTGGCAAGGCTGCGGGATATGTTCGACGACCCGCTATTTATTCGCAGCGGTCACCGCATGCAGCCCACCGCCCGCGCAAGCGAGCTGCACACCGAACTGATGCCCCTGCTGGAGCAACTGCAAAGCGCCCTCTTCCAGCAGGCGGAATTTTGCCCGGCCAGCGCCAAAGCAACCGTCACTATCGGCATGACCGACTGGGTTGAAATGTGGCTGATGCCAAAACTCATTCCCGCGCTAAAACAGGACGCGCCGGGCATGCGCATTAACGTCGTGGCAAGCGATCCGTTTACCGATGCGCAAAGGCTTGAAGGCGGCGAGCTGGATATGGCGATAAGCGTGGCGAACCAAAGCGCCCGCTGGCTGGAGCGTGAGGTGCTGACCAGCATGAATTTTGTGACGCTCTGGCAACCGCAGCAAATCGAAGCCAGCGCGCCGCTGTCGTTAGAAGCCTATGTAGCCCACCAGCACGCGCTGGTCAGCTATCGTGAAGCCAACAGCAGCCAGATAGACACCCTGCTGGCGAAGCTTGGGCTGACGCGCCACATCAGCTACACAACGCCGCATTTTGCCGCCCTGCCGGGCCTGTTGATGCAGATGCCTGCGCTGGCCACTGTACCTGAGGGGCTGTCAGAAGGCTGGCAGAAAACCTGGGGACTGACTGCGAGTCCGGTTCCCGTTGAGGTGCCACCGTTTGAGGTCGCCCTGCTGTGGCACCAGCGCCATAACAGCGACGCCGCGCTGATGTGGCTGCGCGGGTTTATTCAGCGGCTGGTGAATGTGGCTTAGCAGGAGACAAGATGAAGAGGGAAAACGTGTTTTCCCTCCTGTGGCTACGGCTTAGGGCTTCAGGCTGCCGCCGTTGGTGGCAATCACCTCTTTGTACCAGTGGAAGCTTTTCTTTCTTGAACGCGACAGCGAGCCATTTCCCTGGTCATCACGGTCAACATAGATAAACCCGTAGCGCTTCGACAGTTCAGCCTTCGAGGCGCTGACCAGGTCGATTGGCCCCCAGCTGGTGTAACCCATCATTTCTACCCCGTCCTCAATCGCTTCACCCACCTGTACCAGATGGTCGTTCAGGTAGCTGATGCGATAGTCATCGTTGATCGTGCCGTCACCTTCGGGTTTGTCTTTTGCCCCAAGGCCGTTTTCAACAATAAATAGCGGCTTCTGGTAGCGATCCCACAGGGTGTTGAGCAAAATGCGCAGCCCGACCGGGTCAATCTGCCAGCCCCATTCGGAGCTTGCCAGATGCGGGTTCGGCACCATGCTAAGAATGTTGCCGCGCGCCTTCGCGTTAAGCTCTTCATCCGCCGTGACGCAGCCGGTCATGTAATAGCTGAACGAAATAAAATCGACGGTATTTTTCAGGATCGCACGATCGTGCTCGCTAATTTCAAGCTGAATACCGTTGTCGCGGAAGTAGCGCAGCATATAGCCCGGATAGCTGCCCCGGCACTGAACGTCGCCGAAGAACAGCCAGCTGCGATTTTCCTGCAGCGTTTCCAGCACGTCATCCGGCTTGCAGGTGAGCGGGTACATCAGGCCGCCCAGCAGCATATTGCCAATTTTGGCGTCCGGGATGATGTCATGGCAGGCCTTAACCGCCAGGCTGCTGGCAACCAGCTGATGATGAATCGCCTGATAAATTGCACCTTTTTCCGGCTCGCCTTCGAGCCCAACGCCGGTCAACGGCGCGTGCAGCGACATGTTGATCTCATTAAACGTCAGCCACAGCTTGACCTTATGCTGATAGCGGGTGAACACACAGCGGGCATAGCGTTCAAAGCAGTCGATAACTTTACGATTGCCCCAGCCACCGTATTGCTTAACCAGCCCCCACGGCATCTCGTAGTGAGACAGCGTCACCATCGGCTGAATCCCGTGCCGCGCCAGCTCATCAAACAGTTTGTCGTAAAACGCCAGCCCGGCTTCGTTCGGTACAAGCTCGTCACCCTGCGGGAAGATACGCGTCCAGGCGATAGAAACGCGTAAGCAGCTGAACCCCATTTCGGCAAACAGCGCAATATCCTGCGGGTAGCGGTGGTAAAAATCGATAGCGATATCTTTTAGTCCGCAGTCTCCCGGTACGCGCTCTTTCACCGGGCCAAAGACGCCCTGTGGCTGGACGTCCGAGGTTGAAATTCCCTTCCCGTCCTCCTGCCATGCCCCTTCAACTTGGTTTGCGGCAATGGCACCGCCCCACAGAAATGTTTTCGGAAATGCTGTCATGTCACTCTCCTTTGCTTAACGTTCTACCGCCAGGAACGGCGTACCTGAATTGATGGTGGGCTGCTGCGTCACGCGCGTAACGTCCCGGTAATCATCGCTATTACTGATGATTACCGGCGTGGCCAGATCGTAACCGGCGGCAAGAATTGCCTCGCGGTCAAACTCAATCAGCAGATCGCCGGGTTTAATTTTGTCTCCGGGCCGGACGTGGGCGGTGAAGTACTGCCCGTCCAGCTTTACAGTGTCGATCCCAATGTGGATTAAGACTTCGATGCCGCTGTCGCTCAGCAGCCCAATAGCATGGCGAGTCTGGAATAACGAGGCCACCTCACCGTAAAACGGCGCGCGTACTTCGTTGTTCAGCGGAATGATGGCCGCACCTTTCCCCAGCAGTCCGCCAGCAAACGTGGCATCCGGGACCTGATCCATCGCCAGCACGGTGCCGCTCATCGGCGCCAGGATGTCTTCGTCTCCGGCAATTGCCGTTGGTAATGAAGCGGACTGTGCGCTGCGCGGCAGGCCGAAGGCCCAGGTCAATCCGCAGGCCAGCACCAGCGACAGCCCGGTGCCGATAATCGCGCCCCACACCGTACTGTTCATGCCGCCCGGCGGAAGCATCTGCGCAAGGCTGAAAATGCTCGCCAAACCAAAGGAGTAAAGATTGCTCTGGCTGAAGCCGACGATAGCCCCGCCGATCCCCCCGGCTATACAGCCGAAGATAAAGGGACGGCGATTGGGCAAGGTCACACCATACACCGCGGGCTCGGTGATGCCGAAGATCCCGGCGGTGACCGCCGAGCCGGACAGCACTTTAAGTTTGGCGTCTCTTGTGGAGAGGAATACCCCCAGCGCAGCCCCCACCTGCCCCATCACCGCCGGCAGCAGCAGCGGCATCAGCGTGTCGTAGCCCAGCACGCTGAGGTTGTTGATCATAATAGGCACCAGCCCCCAGTGCAGGCCAAAGATCACGCAGATCTGCCAGATTGCGCCCATCACAGTTCCGGCAAGCCACGGCGCAAAGGCATAAATGGCCTGGTAGCCGTACGCCAGCATCTGGCTAAGCCAGGTAGCCGCCGGGCCGATGATAAGGAAGGTCAGCGGCACCACTACTCCCAGACACACCAGCGGAGTGAAGAAGTTCTTCATTGCCGACGGGAATATCCTGTTGCAGCGCTTTTCCAGCCAGCAGCTGGCCCAGGCGGCGAAGATAATCGGAATCACCGAGGAGCTGTAGTTGATGAAGGTCACGGGTATGCCCAAAAAGCGTTCAGGCTGGGCGGTAACTTCCAGGGCCTGGGTGATGAGCGGATGCGTTAAGGCGCCGCCGATGGCCATGGTGAGGAACGGGCTGCCGCCAAATTTTTTCCCTGCGGTATAGCCGAGCACCAGCGGGAAGAAATAAAACAGTGAATCGCTGGCCGCAAACCAGATCTTATAAGTGGCTGATTCGGTATTTAGCCAGCCACAAACCACGCTGAGCGCCAGCATCCCTTTGAGAATACCGGAGGCGGCCATCACCCCGAGGAAAGGCGTAAAGATCGCCGAAACGATATCAATCAGGCGGTTAAGCAGGTTACTTTTTTCCCCCTGACCTTCCTGGGGCGTAGCTTCTTCGCTGATGCCCGCCGCCTGACACACTGCGGTATAAACATCGTGAACATGATTGCCAATGACTACCTGAAATTGCCCCCCGCTCTCCACCACCATAATCACCCCGGGATTGTTCTTTAACCCGGCATCCGCAAGGGCGTTGTCTTTCAGCTTAAAGCGCAGCCTGGTAGCACAGTGCACCAGGCTGACGATGTTTTCCTTCCCGCCGACATGCCTCAGGATCTCCTGCGCCAGCCCTTTATAGTCCATAACCGCTTTCCTTCTACGTCACGCCCGCAGGCGAAATGTGCTGAGTAAGGTAAAAAAAAAACCTGAGCCAGCCGCCCTCAAGGGGAGCTAACGCTCAGGTTTTGCCTGCCGAAGCAGTAACAATCCGTCTTGTTGTTTAAGCCTTACGGCTCTCTTTACGCACTCGCTCAATATGAATCGCGAGGAACATGATCTCTTCGTTGGTCAGCTCACGCTGATAGCTTTTTGCCAGGTGCCGCTGAAGCTTCTCCGCACAGCGCCACGCCAGCGGGTAGTTGTCCTTCACCGCCGCATGCAGCGTCTCGTCGTCATCTGCCACCGTGGTGCGGTTCAGCATTCTTTGGGCAAAGAATTTTAAATGCGTCACGAAGCGCTGGTAGCTCAGGCTCTCTTCCTGGTACTCGATTTGGAGCTGGTACTTCACGATATGCAGGATTTCCTGCATTACGCGGGTGACGTCCATCACCTCCGGCATCTCCCCTTCGAGCTGGGCGGTGACCAGGTGCAGCGCAATAAACCCTGCCTCATCCTCCGCCAGCCGTACCCCAAGGCGCCGGTCGATAATGCCAAGCGCCTCAACGCCCAGGGCAAACTCCTTTGGATACAGGCGCTTGATCTCCCAGAGCAGCACGTTGCGGATGGCCATGCCTTTCTTCTGTCGCTCAATGGCAAAATGGCAGTGGTCAGTAAGCGAAATGTAGAGGCTTTCCTGCAGCTTGCCCAGCCGCTCGCGCGCCAGTTGAATAATCCTGTCGCAGGTGGTCATCACCTCCAGCGGGATCTGGTTCAGCAGCTCGCTTAGCCTCGCCACCAGCTCGTCGCTCTGCAGGGCAAAAACCTTTTCTATTTTGCTGCGGTCGAGGCTGTCTCCCGGCTGTTTTTGAAAGCCCAGCCCCTTTCCCATCACCACCTGCTCGCGCTGGTGCTCGTCGAGGATAACCACTACGTTGTTGTTCAGTATCCTGGTGATTTCCATGGTTACCCCAAAAACAAAAAAACCTGACCCCTGGCAGAGCCAGATAATCAGGTTTTGCCTGCGATGTGCAGTAACAATCCAACCTTTACACTCTATCACGGAGGATATATCCCTCAAGCCACCAAGGCGAAAAGCGTGATAGCGATCGCTGCTATTGAGTTTTAACCTCCGCAGCAAAAAGCTTGCGGTACTGGTCGTCAAACTGCGTCGCGTTCCACTCCCCGTCAAACACAGTCCAGGTAATGTACCCCCGGTTCAGCCAGCCGGTATCGGTATCTGAGTCCACCGGCGTCAGCACTTTTTCACTCATGATTTGCTGGGCTTTGCCGTCCGGCAGCAGCTTGTAGTAGTGCTGCGGTACCGGGTTACGCTCGTTCTCAACAAATTTCACGCCCTTAACGGCCTTCTTCTCCAGCGGCGGATAGTTGATACTTAGCCCAGACCCCGCAGGCAGAACCGACTGGCCCGGCTGCCAGGTTTTTGCCAGCGTATCCACGAGGCCCACCACATAATCGACGGAATCCGGCCAGTATTTATGGGTACTTGGCCAGCCGGACTTCATCTCCTGCTCGCTGAGAATATAGCCAATACTGGCGGCAATCGACGGGTAACCATAGCGAACCGCGCGAGCGGCGGCGCCGATGGTGCCGGAGTTAAGCTGCGCCACGCCGGTGTTAGGGCCATCGTTAACGCCGGAAATGACCAGGTCCGGCGGCGTCTCTTTCATTACGCCCAGCACGCCAAAATCAAGTGCGTCCGCTGGCGTACCCGGGAAGCAGTAGCGCTTATCAGCCACTTTTTTGACGTCGAAAATTTTATTCGGCTTGAAGGTAATGGCGGAGCCAATACCGCTTTGATTGGTGGCAGGGGCAACCATCCAGACATCATATCCTTTCGCCGCCAGCTTCTCCTGTAATGAGGTTGTGCCCACGGACTGGCAGCCATCGTCATTGACCAGCAGAATGCGCATTGGGCGCTCTGCGGCAAAGGCAGAGCCCGCCATTAACGTAAGCAGCAGCCCGGCGATAATGTTCTTTTTCATGTTCACTCCTTATTTATAACGTCATCAGAATAAATTAAACCGATATTCAACGCGCACGGTTCCCCCCACGCCTTTCGCGCGACGGAAGCTATGGTTATTCTCATCGAGAGAAGGCATTTTGGCAGAGGTTAATTTCCAGCTATAGCTCGGCCCAAACCCGGCGAATACGTTCAGGCCTTTTAGCTGCGGGCTATGCCAGAGGAAATAGCCGCCATATTCCCACTCCTTTAAACTCACACCTTTATATTCCATGCCAAAGCCGTAATTGCCATACAGGCCAATTAATAACTCAGGCATAAACTGGTACTGGCTGTATAAATACAGCATCTGCTCACCGTCATTGATATAATCGTTGCCTTCACCGTCGGCTTTGCTATTAAATGCGCCGCGGGTGTTTTTACCAAAGTGCCAGTAAAAATGCCCCAGACCGCTGTCCAGAGGCGCTCGCGTATGCGACCAGCCAACCCCGGATTCAGACCGCCCGGACTGATAGCCGACCAGGGCAAACAGGTGCTGTGCGCTGCGGCTAAACCCACGAGCGCCCTCCCATTCGCTGAGCCCACGGGCGTAATAGTAGGTGCTTCTTGCCAGCAGATTGACATCTTCGCCCAGCGGCACGACGGCATTGGCCTCGACCCCATGGCGAAGGAGATAGCTGTCACTTTCGGCGGCGATATAGCTGATTTTACTGCCCTGAGCGGGCACCCAGCTCAGCTCGCCGGTCGCGATATAGTCAATCTGCTTGTTGGATTTCAGGGTTCTGAAACGGCGTTTTTCCGGCTCATCTCGTTCCGAAAAGCGGTTAACGACGGCCACCCTGGCACCAAAATCATCCCAGGCAAGTTCAGAGCTGATCCCTTCCCAGGTGCTTGGTGCCGCGCGGCTACGGGTCACATTTAGCGCTGCAAATTTATAGAGCTGCCGCCAGCCAGCCCAAAGGAACAGGTGCCGCTGCGGATCGCCCCAGCGCGCTTTGGCATACCACTGCCCAAGCTTGTTGAAGCCCTGCGCTTTGCCGTTTTTATCCCGCAGTAAGTCTCTGCCATAAAATGCATCGTTGGCATACAGCTTCGCTACGCCATACCACGACGCATCGACGCCAACGTGATCCCACAGCCAGCCGCTTTGCCAATCCAGATGGAGCGCCTGAGCCCAGGCATTCTGATCGCCAATGCCCTGGTCTGACATAGCATCCGTGGTATTGAGCATCCAGACATTTTTCAGCGTGGCATCAAGATGGCTGTCCGTGAGCAGCCCGCCGTCATAACGGGAATCATCCGCCAAAGCATCGGAAATGCCTGCAAAACTCAGCAGCAGTATCACGCCGCCTGTTATTTTTGTGTGTGAGTACATGGTAAAAGTCCCTTGTTTTAATAAAAAACAAGCAAAAAAAAACCTAAGTTTCACCCCCGACAACCGGAGAGAAAACTTAGGTTTTGCCTGTTAGACAGTAACAATCCTTTATGTAATTTATGCCGTCATACTGTCATCACTCGGAAATAAGCTCCAGCTTTAAATAATAGAAAGATTAAAAATTGTGAAGCTGATTCAGAATTGAATGCAAGAAAGGAAATAGCTCAACAAAAAAACCGTCAATTAAAAGATAAATTAACGGTTTTTGTCGAAAACTTTATTTTAACGCGCCAATAACATTGGCGATTTCACCGGAGGTTTTTAATGTACGAACAACAGTAAACAGCGCCGTTGCTTCAACGTATTCTTTACGCAAATAACCGAGCCACTGTTTAATCCTCGCCACGTGATACAGCCCGGTATCGCCCTGTTTTTCCAGGCGGCTGTATTTTTGCAATAACGTAACGACATCGGCCCACGGCATCCGCGCTTCGTTGTATTTAATAACCCGGCTCAGGTTCGGCACATTCAGCGCCCCACGCCCAATTATCACCGAATCGCACCCGGTAGCCGCCAGGCAATCCTGCGCGCTTTGCCAGTCCCAGATTTCGCCGTTAGCGATGACCGGAATCGACAGCCGCTGGCGAATTTCTCCGATGGCGCCCCAGTTAATCAGCTCGGCTTTGTAGCCGTCTTCTTTTGTCCGCCCGTGAACCACCAGCTCTGTAGCCCCTGCCTGCTGTACTGCATCCGCAATTTCAAACTGCCGTGCCCCACTGTCCCAGCCGAGGCGAATTTTTACCGTGACCGGTAAATGCGCGGGCACAGCTTCACGCATGGCTTTCGCGCCGCGGTAAATGAGCTCGGGATCTTTGAGCAAAGTCGCACCGCCGCCGCTGCCGTTGACCAGTTTTGACGGGCAGCCGCAGTTTAAGTCCACCCCCCAGGACCCCAGCTCGACCGCACGAGCCGCGTTCTCAGCCAGCCACTGTGGGTACTGTCCCAGAAGCTGGACGCGTACCAGCGTTCCAGACTGTGTGCGGCTGGCGTGATTAAGCTCGGGGCAAAGTTTGAGAAAGGATTTAACCGGTAAAAGCTGATCGACCACGCGAAGAAATTCGGTGATACAGAGATCGTAGTCATTAACCTCGGTAAGAAGTTCGCGGACTAAAGAGTCGAGAACGCCTTCCATCGGGGCAAGAAGAACACGCATGACGCATCCGATAATATTTGTGTTGTTATCCCCTCACCCCGACCCTCTCCCCTAGGGGAGAGAGGGAAAACATGGGACTCAGCTAATTCCCGCCCCTAACGGGGAAGAAGAAATACAGGGCGCCTTTAATCCCCTCTCCACTTTCAGGGAGAGGGTTAGGGTGAGGGTATGAAACTTACTGCGCAGCCGCTGGTTTACGCGGTGGACGGCGGCGACGGGCATTATCCCCTGCCGGCTTCGCTGCGCCTTCACCTTGCGGTTTACCGCTGCGGCGCGGAGCGTTGTTACGTTCCCCGGCGGCATTTGCGTTCCCGCCGTTACCACCGCGACGCTGGCCCTGGCCCTGGCTTTGACCGCCGCGACCGCCCTGACCACCACGACCACCGCCGCCACGCTGCTGACGGCCATTCACGATTGGCTCAGCCGGAATTGACGGATCAACATCAAAACCAGGCAGGGCGATACGTGGGATCTCGCGCTTCAGCAGACGCTCGATGTCGCGCAGCAGCTTATGCTCGTCCACGCACACCAGAGACAGTGCCTCGCCGGTGGCCGCCGCACGACCGGTACGGCCAATACGGTGCACGTAGTCTTCCGGTACGTTCGGCAACTCATAGTTAACAACGTGCGGAAGTTCTTCAATGTCCAGGCCACGAGCCGCGATATCGGTCGCCACCAGCACGCGAATACCACCGCTTTTGAAGTCAGCCAATGCACGCGTACGGGCGCCCTGGCTCTTGTTGCCGTGGATAGCCGCCGCGGTAATACCGTCTTTTTGCAGCTGCTCCGCAAGGTGGTTAGCGCCGTGTTTGGTGCGGGTGAACACCAGCACTTGCTGCCAGTTACCTTCGCCAATCATCTGCGACAGCAGTTCCCGCTTGCGCTTTTTGTCCACAAAATGAACATGCTGGGTGACCTGCTCAGACGCCGTGTTGCGGCGAGCCACTTCCACTTCTTCCGGGTTATGCAGCAGCTTTTCGGCCAGCGCTTTAATGTCGTCGGAGAAGGTGGCGGAGAACAGCAGGTTCTGGCGGCGCGCAGGGAGTTTAGCCAGCACGCGACGGATGTCATGAATGAAGCCCATGTCCAGCATACGGTCGGCTTCGTCCAGCACCAGGATCTCGATTTGATCGAGTTTTACGGCGTTCTGGTGTTCAAGATCCAGCAGACGACCAGGGGTTGCCACCAGCACATCCACGCCGCCGCGCAGCTTCATCATCTGCGGGTTAATGCTCACGCCGCCGAAAACAACCAGCGAGCGGATATTTAAATATTTGCTGTAGTCGCGGACGTTCTCACCAATCTGCGCCGCCAGTTCGCGGGTTGGGGTGAGGATCAGCGCACGCACAGGGCGACGGCCCTTCTGGTGAGGTGCGCTGTCGGTCAGACGCTGTAACAGCGGCAGGGTAAAACCTGCGGTTTTGCCGGTACCGGTTTGGGCACTGGCCATCAGGTCACGGCCTGATAAGACTACCGGGATTGCCTGCCGCTGGATTGGGGTAGGCTCACGATAACCCTGCTCTTCCACCGCACGCAAAATATCGGCATTCAGGCCGAGAGAATCAAAAGACATAGGAACTCCAGAACCGCCCTGACCGCATTGTGCGGTGTAGTTTCCAGGGGGAACATCACGCGCCAGCGCTAAGCTGGCGAAGAGAGGAGGCGCAAACCACGGCGCCGTTCGCGAGCAGTGTAGCAGTTTTTGTGATCTTCCGCATAAATTCTCACTTTCTGTGCCACCGGCAGAATAAAGCCTCGCGCTGGACAGGGTTGATAACTTTGCTTACTCTTAATCAATCGATTGATTAATATTTTAAGAGGTCGGTATGACACCTTCGCCGACGCCCGTCACCAGCCGGGGCGAACAGGCTAAAAATACGCTAATCAGCGCCGCCATTGCGCAATTTGCCGAGTACGGCTTGCACGCCACAACGCGAGATATCGCCGCACAGGCCGGGCAAAACATAGCCGCGATAACCTATTACTTTGGCTCCAAAGAAGCGCTTTATATGGCTTCCGCGCAGTGGATTGCTGACTTTATCAGCGGTAACTTTCACGAGCATGTTGCGGCCGCAGAAGCCTTGCTGTGCCAGCCCGCCCCCGACAAAGAGAAAATACGGCATCTGATCCATACCGCGCTCGGGCAAATGCTAGCCCTGTTGACCGCAGACGATACCCTCAACCTGAGTAAATTTATTTCCCGCGAACAGCTTTCCCCCACCGCCGCTTATCAGCTTATTCACCAGCAGGTTATCGACCCGATGCACTCCCTGCTAACCACGCTGGTGGCGCATTACACCGGGCGGGATCCTTTTGATACCGACACCATCTTGCATACCCACACGCTGCTCGGCCAGGTGCTGGCCTTCCGGCTTGGGCGAGAAACCATCCTGTTGCGTACCGGCTGGCCTCAGTTTGACCAGGCAAAGGTGCAGCAAATAAGCCGCGTGGTGCTGAGCCACGTTGATTTCATCCTGCAGGGATTATCCGTAAACAGAGGAAACGCTAGTGATGAACAATAAGAAGCCGGTGATTGCCGTCATTGTGATAATAGCGCTCGTGGCCGCGGCGTTTGGCGGCTGGAAGTGGTATCAGAGTCAGCAAAACAGCGAGCTAACGCTTTACGGCAACGTGGATATTCGCACCGTTAACCTCAGCTTCCGCGTGGGAGGTCGACTCGCGGCGCTTGAGGTCGATGAAGGCGATGCTATCAAAACCGGTGAACCCCTTGGGCTGATAGATAAAGCGCCGTATGAAAATGCTTTGCGTCAGGCCGAGGCCAACGTTGCGGCCGCCCAGGCCAAATACGATTTAATTATTGCGGGCTACCGCGACGAAGAAATAGCCCAGGCAGCGGCGCAGGTTAACCAGGCGCAGGCGGCCTATGATTATGCGCAAAACTTCTATCAGCGCCAGCAGGGACTGTGGGCGACCAAAACCATCTCGGCGAATGATTTAGCCAACGCCCGTTCATCAAGCGACCAGGCAAAAGCCACGCTGAAAGCGGCCCAGGATAAGCTCAGCCAGTACCGCAGCGGCAATCGCCCGCAGGAAATTGCTCAGGCGCAGGCCAGCCTTCAGCAAGCCAAAGCGCAGCTGGCTCAGTCGCAGCTTGATCTGCAGGACACCACGCTGCTCGCCCCTTCTGACGGCACGTTGCTCACCCGGGCAGTTGAGCCAGGCAGCATGCTTAATGCGGGCAGTACGGTGCTCACCCTTTCACTCACTCGCCCGGTGTGGGTTCGCGCCTATATTGACGAAACCAATCTGGGGCAGGCCAAACCCGGCAGCGAACTGCTGATTTATACCGATGGCCGCCCGAACAAGCCTTACCACGGCAAGGTGGGCTTTGTGTCCCCGACGGCGGAGTTCACCCCCAAAACTGTTGAAACCCCGGATCTGCGCACCGATTTAGTCTATCGCCTACGCATTATTGTTACCGATGCAGATGACGCACTGCGTCAGGGCATGCCCGTTACGGTGAAATTCAACGGTGGAACCCAGCATGAGCAGCAATGACGCAGTCATTCGCCTGCAGGGGCTGGTTAAGCGTTTCCCTGGCCTTGAAAAACCGGCCGTCGCCAGCCTGGATTGCGAAATTCACGCCGGGGCTGTCACCGGACTGGTAGGCCCAGACGGCGCGGGGAAAACGACGCTCATGAGGATGCTTGCCGGGCTGCTGCAGCCGAGCGAAGGCACCGCCTCAGTTATCGGCCTCGATCCGATTAAAGACGATCGTGCCCTGCATGCCGAACTGGGCTACATGCCGCAGAAATTTGGCCTGTACGAAGATTTAACGGTCATGGAAAACCTCACCCTCTATGCGGACCTGCGGGGCGTTACCGGAGAGCAACGTAAGAGCACATTTGCCCGGCTGCTGGAATTCACCTCACTGGGGCCATTTACCGAACGGCTGGCGGGCAAGCTCTCGGGGGGGATGAAACAAAAGCTAGGCCTCGCCTGTACCCTTGTCGGCCAGCCGAAAGTACTGTTGCTGGATGAGCCTGGTGTGGGCGTAGACCCTATATCCCGGCGAGAATTGTGGCAAATGGTGCACGAGCTGGCGGGCGAAGGCATGCTGATCCTCTGGAGCACATCGTATCTCGATGAAGCCGAGCAGTGCCGGGAAATTCTGCTGATGAACGAAGGCGAGCTGCTTTACCACGGGGCGCCGAAAGCGCTGACGCAGAAGATGGCCGGGCGTTCGCTGCTGGTCAGCCATGAGCAGGAGAATAACCGCCAGCTTCTTCAGCGCGCTCTGAAGCTACCGCAGGTCAGCGACGGCGTGATTCAGGGGCGCTCGGTGCGGCTGATCCTTGCCAAAGAGGCAAGCGTGAGTGACCTGGCTACCGCCCTGAACGTGCCCGAGTCTGGCCTGAAAGAGACCGATCCACGCTTTGAAGACGCCTTCATTGATTTGCTGGGAGGGGCCGCCGCGAACGAATCTCCGCTCGGCGATATTCTTCATACCATTGACGGCGAGTCCGGGGAGACGGTGATTCAGGCCGAAGAGTTAACCAAAAAATTCGGCGACTTTGCAGCAACCGACCACGTTAACTTTGCCGTTAAGCGGGGAGAAATCTTCGGACTGCTTGGCCCCAACGGGGCCGGCAAATCCACCACCTTCAAGATGATGTGCGGTTTGTTAGTCCCCACTTCGGGCAAAGCGCTGGTGCTGGATATGGACCTGAAGACCAGTTCCGGAAAGGCGCGCCAGCGTCTGGGCTATATGGCACAAAAATTCTCCCTCTACGGCAACCTGACGGTGGCGCAAAACCTACGTTTCTTCTCCGGGGTGTATGGCCTTCGCGGACGTGCTCAGCAGGATAAAATTGCCCGCATGAGCGAAGCATTTGCGCTGAAGCCTATCGCCAATAGCACCACGGATTCGCTGCCGCTGGGCTTTAAGCAGCGGCTGGCGCTTGCCTGCTCGCTGATGCACGAACCGGATATTCTGTTTCTCGACGAACCCACTTCCGGCGTGGACCCTATTACCCGCCGTGAATTCTGGCTGCATATCAACAGTATGGTTGAGAAAGGCGTGACTGTGATGGTGACCACTCACTTTATGGATGAGGCCGAATACTGCGACCGCATCGGGCTGGTGTATCGCGGCAAGCTGATTGCCAGCGGCACGCCGGACGATCTGAAGCAGCAGGTGGCGGATAGCGAGACGCCAGACCCTACCATGGAGCAGGCGTTTATTGGGCTGATTCACGAATGGGATAAGGAACACAGCGATGAGCGAACATAGCCCAGGGATATCGTGGCGCCGCGTGCGCGCCCTGTGTGTGAAAGAAACCCGGCAAATCGTGCGCGATCCCAGCAGTTGGTTAATCGCCGTGGTTATCCCACTTCTGTTGCTGTTTATCTTCGGCTACGGCATTAACCTTGACTCCAGTCGCCTCCACGTCGGCGTGCTGATTGAGCAGCAGAGCGAAGACGCGCTGGACTTCACCCACGCCATTAGCGCCTCGCCGTTTATTGAGCCCACCATCAGCGATAACCGTGAGCAGTTGATTCAGCTGATGCAGGCCGGAAAGATTCGCGGCATGGTGACTATCCCTCCCGATTTTGCGCAGAATATGGCTCGCCCCGGCGCAACGGCCCCGATTCAGGTGATCACCGACGGCAGCGAGCCCAATACGGCTAACTTTGTTCAGGGGTATATGCAGGGGATCTGGCAACTTTGGCAACAGCAGCGGGCAGAAGATCGCGGGGAGCATTTTGAACCCTTAATCGACGTGCAGCTGCGCTATTGGTTTAACCCCGCCGCCATCAGCCAGCACTTTATTATTCCCGGCGCGGTGACCATCATCATGACGGTCATTGGCGCGATACTGACTTCTCTTGTGGTGGCTCGGGAATGGGAGCGCGGCACCATGGAGGCTCTGCTTTCCACCCAAGTTACGCGGGCTGAACTGCTGCTCTGCAAGCTGGTGCCCTATTATGTGCTGGGGATGTTAGCCATGCTGCTTTGCATGCTCGTGACGGTGTTTATCCTCGGTGTCCCCTGGCGCGGCTCGCTGGTGCTGCTGTTTCTGATAACCAGCCTGTTTTTACTCAGCACGCTGGGCATGGGGCTGCTGATTTCCACCATTACGCGTAACCAGTTCAACGCCGCCCAGGTCGCACTGAACGCCGCATTTTTACCTTCTATTATGCTGTCAGGCTTTATTTTCCAGATAGACAGCATGCCGGCCATTATCCGGGCAGTGACCTACGTCATCCCGGCGCGCTACTTCGTCAGTACCCTGCAAAGCCTGTTTCTGGCGGGGAATATCACCTCAGTGCTGATCGTCAATACGCTGTTTTTGATTGCCTCGGCGGTGATGTTTATCGGCCTCACGGCGCTGAAAACCAAACGCCGGCTCGATTAAGGGAGAAAGCATGTTTTATCGTTTATGGACGTTAATTCGCAAAGAGCTGCAGTCGCTGCTGCGCGAGCCTCAGACCCGCGCCATTCTGATTTTGCCGGTGCTGATTCAGGTGCTTTTGTTCCCGTTTGCCGCCACGCTTGAGGTGACCAATGCCACCATCGCTATCTATAACGAAGACAACGGCAACCACTCGATTGAGCTAACCCAGCGCTTTGCTCGCGCCAGCGCCTTCAGCCACGTACTGCTGCTAAAAAGCCCTCAGGAGATACAGCCGACTATAGACAACCAAAAAGCGCTTCTGCTGATTCGCTTCCCGGCGAACTTTTCGCGGGATATTGCCAGTCAGAATCCGGCGAAACTGCAAATTCTGCTCGACGGGCGTAACTCAAACAGCGCGCAGATTGCCGCGAATTACCTCCAGCAAATCGTCAATAACTATCAGCAAGAGCTGATGGCCGGCATGCCTGAACCCAACAACAGCGAGCTGACAATCCGCAACTGGTATAACCCTAACCTCGATTACAAATGGTTTGTGGTACCGTCGCTGATTGCGATGATAACCACCATCGGGGTGATGATTGTGACCTCCCTCTCGGTGGCTCGCGAACGCGAGCAAGGCACGCTCGATCAGCTGTTGGTTTCCCCGCTGGCTACCTGGCAAATTTTTGTTGGCAAAGCGGTTCCCGCCCAGATTGTCGCGCTGGTACAGGCCACCATTGTGCTGGCGGTGGGTATTTGGGGTTATCACATCCCCTTCTCCGGCTCGCTGCTGCTGTTTTACTTCACGATGATTATCTATGGGCTGTCGCTGGTGGGGTTTGGGCTGCTGATTTCCGCCCTCTGCGCAACCCAGCAGCAGGCGTTTATTGGCGTGTTTGTCTTTATGATGCCGGCGATTCTACTTTCCGGCTATGTCTCACCGGTGGAAAACATGCCGGTGTGGCTGCAGGATTTAACGTGGATAAACCCCATTCGTCATTTCACCGACATTACCAAGCAGATTTACCTGAAGGATGCGAGCTTTGGGATTGTCTGGCAGAGTCTGTGGCCGCTCCTGGTCATTGCGGCCACAACGGGATCAGCGGCGTACTGGATGTTTAGGCGAAAGATTGCGTGACTTGTCTTTCGCGAGCAGGGAGAAGATAGCCGGTCCGGCGAGCATTGCCAGGCCGGCGAGCGCCAGAATCAGGTGACTCTGCACCACGCGTGACAGCAGCCACAATGCAATCATCGCGTTGCCAAAATACCAGGTGGTGGTCAACTCTTCGAGGAAATCACCAATGTCGCGCAGCAGGCCGGTGTGAAAACGCTGGAAGATAAACATCATCACCACGGTGGCAACATAAAGCAGGCACAGCCCCACGCCCACGGGGATCAGGGTCGCGGTTTTCCAGCCAACGAGCAGCGCAGCGACCACCGCAAGATGCAGCATAATCTGCCAGCAACCCAGTCCGGTTCTCACTCTTACACGTTGTTGCCACTTCATGCTTTATCTCCTGGAATATTTCTTCCTGTTAATCAGAGTACGCAAGTGTACGGAAATTTCCTCAATACGCCCCCTTTTTGTGACAGATATTGCAATATATTTCCGTTCAGACAGGCAAAAGTACCGGGAGGAAATGCAAAACTGCGGGGAAAACCCCTCTCCCGAAGGAGAGGGAGGGGCATATTAACGGCGATTGCCAAAGATACGCAACAGCATCAGGAACAGGTTGATGAAGTCGAGATACAGCGTCAGGGCACCCAGAATCGAGTACTTCCGCAGCATTTGCGCGTCGCGGGTATCAATTTGCTCGCCGATGTTTTTCAGTTTCTGCGTGTCATAAGCGGTTAAGCCCACAAACACCACCACGCCGATGTAGGTGATGGCCCACATGAGCGCATCGCTTTTCAGCCAGAAGTTAACCAGCGAAGCCAGAACAATGCCGATCAGCGCCATAAAGAGCATGTTGCCGAAGCCGCTCAGGTCACGTTTGGTGGTATAGCCGTAGAGGCTCATAGCGCCAAACATCCCACCGGCCACCACAAACGTGCTGGCGATAGACGAATAGGTGTACACCAGGAAAATGCTCGCCATGGTCAACCCGGTCAGCGCCGAGTAAAGCATGAATAGCGAAGTCGCCACGCCGGCGCTAAGCTTATGCACCATGCCGGAGAGCACAAAAACCAGCCCCAGTTGAACGATAATCAAACCAAAGAAGGTGATTTTGCTGGAGAAGACAAATTCCATAACCGCCGGGGTATTCGCCGCGTACCACGCGATAAAGGCGGTTAAAAGTAGACCGCAGGTCATCCAGCCGTATACTTGCGCCATAAAGGTCTGAAGACCCGTATTGGCGCGCTGTACGATAGTCTCATTGGGACGCGGGAATCGGTCCATGATGCTTCCTCTGTGTTGTGAATTAAGCTTCTAACGCGAGCTGTTTGGCTCACCCGCTTTAAGATTAACACATCCCACAAACCGCGTAGACTACCAGCGTTTAGCCGCCTGCTTATCGCTGTCTCTGGCTTCGACCCAGCGATCCCCTTCGGCGGTCGCCTCACGTTTCCAGAACGGGGCGCGGGTTTTCAGGTAATCCATGATGAACTGGGCGGCTTCAAACGCCGAGCTACGGTGCGCGCCCGTCACGCCCACAAAGACGATTTCATCCCCAGGCCACAGCTCACCGATGCGGTGAATCACCGTCACACGCTGCAGCGGCCAACGGCTTCTGGCCTCGGCCACAATTTCCGCCAGCGCTTTTTCGGTCATTCCCGGGTAATGCTCAAGCGTCAGGGCACTGACGCTATCGCCGAGGTTATGATTGCGAACTTTACCGGTGAAGGTCACGACCGCGCCATCTTCATCGCACTGCGAAAGCCACTGATACTCTTCGCCGACGTTAAAATTCTCGCGGCCAACAATGATTCGGGTGCTGTCCATTTAACCTCCGGTCACCGGTGGGAAAAAGGCCACTTCGTCGCCCTTCGCCAGCGGATGATCGAAGCTCACCAGCGTTTGATTGACCGCGGCCAGCAGCTTGCCGGACTCCAGCGCCAGCGCCCAACGGCTGCCTTTGTCGGCCAAAGCCGCGCGCAACTGCTCCACATCGCCGTAGGCTTCATCCAGCGTCAGGCTGTCGCAGCCAACCAGTTCACGTACCTGGGCAAAAAACAGGACATTAAGCATGGTTTTCCACCTTAAAATCGCCGGATTTTCCGCCGCTTTTTTCAAGCAAGCGTACCGGGCCGATGACCATGTCTTTTTGCACGGCCTTGCACATGTCATAAATGGTCAACGCGGCGACGGAGGCCGCAGTCAATGCTTCCATTTCTACACCGGTTTTTCCCGTCAGGCGGCATACGGACTCGATGCGAACGCGGCTGTGCTCGGTCTGAGCCTCGAGCTGTACTTCTACTTTGCTTAGCAAAAGCGGATGGCAAAGCGGGATCAGTTCCCAGGTGCGTTTAGCGGCCTGGATCCCCGCGATACGCGCGGTGGCAAAAACGTCACCTTTGTGGTGGCTGCCATCTACAATCATCGCCAGCGTGTCCGGGAGCATGGTGACAAACGCTTCGGCGCGGGCTTCACGTACCGTTTCAGCCTTGGCGGACACGTCCACCATGTGCGCTTCCCCGGCGGCGTTAATATGGGTCAAGTGCGACATAACTTACTTCTTAATATGTGGGTGGAAATTGCACGGGCGCTGACGGGCATCCAGCTGAGGCTGAATGATATTTTCCCAGGCCGTTCGGCAGGCCTTGGTTGAGCCCGGCATGGCAAAAATCAGCGTTTTGTTAGCCATGCCCGCAACGGCGCGAGACTGCAGTGTGGATGTGCCAATCTCTTCAAAGGAGAGCATACGGAACAGTTCGCCAAAACCTTCAACTTCTCGATCAAAAAGCGGAAGAAGCGCCTCAGGGGTCTGGTCTCCGTCGGTAAATCCGGTGCCGCCGTTAATCAACACCACCTGAACCTGCTCATCGGCAATCCACTGTGAAACTGCGGCCCGGATGGCATACCGGTTTTCTTTGACGATAGCTTTGTCTACCACCTGATGCCCCGCTTCCGTGGCAACCTCACTCAGGTAGTGGCCCGAGGTGTCGTCATCTTCACCACGACGGCTGGACACCGTCAAAATAGCAATACGTGCCGGGATAAACTCTGCGCTTACCTGACTCATCGATATTCTCCTTGTGGGCAGGCTCTAGCCGCCGATATACGACAGATTTTGGGTGATGCCGGTATTACCGTCATGCAGGAAATGGGTTTGCTTTTTCTGCGCCAGCGCGGAAGAAATACGCCCTTCCAGCTCGCTTTGCTGGGCGTCATCCGCTAACAGATCGCGAAGCGCAATCCCCTGCTCGCCGAACAGGCAAAGATGAAGGTTGCCGATGGACGAAACGCGCAGCCGGTTACAGCTGGCACAGAAATCTTTCTCATACGGCATGATGAGCCCGATTTCCCCTTTATAGTCGGGGTGGCAGAAGACCTGGGCGGGGCCATCGCTACGCTGGCGAAGCTGATGCACCCAGCCGCGTTCAAGCAGCTGGTCACGAATCGTTTTGCCGGAGATATGGTGTTTACGGAAAAGCGTGCCGCCATCGCCGGTTTCCATCAGCTCAATGAAGCGGAGCTGAATAGGACGAGGTTTAATCCAGGCGAGAAAGGTCTCGAGCTGATTGTGGTTTACGTCGCGCATCAGCACGGTGTTCACTTTTACTCGCTCAAACCCCACGCTAAAAGCGGCGTCAATCCCTTCCATCACCTGCCGAAATTTATCCTGGCCGGTGATGGCGTGAAACTGGCGGGCATCCAGGCTGTCGACGCTCACGTTAAGGGCGGTAAGCCCCGCATCACGCCATGCGTTCACATCCCGGGCCAGGCGATAGCCGTTGGTCGTCACTGCAAGCTGGCGAATCGACGCGTTTTCGCGCACCGCGGCGATTATCTCGGTAAAGTCGCGGCGCAAAGAGGGTTCCCCGCCGGTCAGGCGCACCTTTTCTGTTCCCAGGGCGGCAAAAGCCCGGGTTATGCGGCGGATTTCATCGACGTTGAGGAAGCTTTTATTGGCCACACCGTGTGGCTTGTAGCCGTCGGGCAGGCAATAGCTGCAGCGAAAGTTGCAGACGTCGGTAATTGATAAGCGCAAGTAATAGAACTTACGCGCAAAAGCATCGGTAAGCTGGGACACTGAATACACCTTTCCAAATACGGGAGATGCAGTCATTTCTTCCTGCACCCTGGCAACCTCAAGGGCTGCGGCCAGGGCACCTTATCTTGTGACTTAGGTACCAGGGCTTGAGTGTGTGTTACTGCGATAGTAGCGCGACATCTTGCTTCGCGCTATATCAGTTTTCGCTATATAAATCCATACATAACGAGATGATTGCTTAATTTCGCTACAGAGTACTTAAAAAGCTAACTTTTACTTTGATATGCATCATTATCCACAGAGCAAGAATCGTCTTTTTGGCACTTTTACGCTACCTTAAGCGCCTGTATGCCTCTTAAGGATTATCTTTTCTATGCGTAATCGCACGCTTGCAGATCTTGATCGGGTTGTCGCGCTGGGCGGCGGGCACGGCCTGGGTCGCGTAATGTCATCCCTCTCCTCTCTTGGCTCACGTTTAACCGGCATTGTCACCACTACCGACAACGGCGGCTCAACCGGACGCATTCGACGCTCTGAAGGTGGGATTGCCTGGGGAGATATGCGCAACTGCCTGAACCAGCTAATCACCGAACCAAGCGTGGCATCAACAATGTTTGAGTACCGTTTTAGCGGTAACGGCGAACTTTCAGGACATAACCTCGGAAACCTGATGTTAAAGGCGCTGGATCACCTCAGCGTGCGCCCCCTGGAGGCAATCAATTTAATTCGTAATCTGCTGAAGGTGGATGCACAGCTGATTCCAATGTCGGAACATCCGGTCGATTTAATGGCTACCGACGATCAGGGCAACACCGTTTACGGCGAAGTGAGTATCGACCAGTTGCTCAATCCACCACAGGATCTGGCGGTCTACCCGAAAGTTCCCTCCACGCGTGAAGCCTTAGAGGCCATCGCCGAGGCCGATTTAATTCTGATTGGTCCCGGCAGTTTTTACACCAGCCTGATGCCGATACTGCTGCTGGAAGAGATGGATCAGGCGCTGCGCCGCACGCCAGCCCCAATGGTGTATATCGGGAACCTGGGCAAAGAGCTCAGCCCGGCTGCAGCCAGCCTTTCCCTGCGCCAAAAACTTGAATTAATGGAACAACACATCGGAAAACGCGTTATCGATGCCCTGTTGGTTGGCCCGCAGGTAGACGTCAGCGAAGTGGGCGACCGGCTGGTAATTCAGCAGCCGCTGGAAGCCAGCGACATCCGGTATCGCCACGACCGCCAACTGCTGCGAGCGGCCCTCGAACAAGCCGTGCAGCAGCTCGGTTAAGCTTTGTCGATTATGACGCGGCGATAAACAGTTCGCGCAGCTTGTGGAGTTGGTCGCGAATCTGCGCCGCCTCTTCAAACTCCAGATTCTGCGCGTGCTCCAGCATTTTGGTTTCGAGCTGGTGAATTTTCTGCTGCAGCGCTTTCGGCGTCATCACTACTTCATCATCTTCAATCACGCTGCGCGCTTTGGTTTTAACCCGCCCTTTGGTTTTCGCCATGCCTTCGCCAAGCTGCAGGACGTCCACGACTCGCTTATTGAGGCCCTGCGGCGTAATGCCATTTTCTTCGTTATAGCGCTGCTGCTTCTCACGGCGGCGTTCGGTTTCACCAATCGCTTTCGCCATCGACGGCGTTATTTTATCGCCGTAGAGAATCGCCTTACCGTTAACGTTACGCGCCGCACGGCCAATGGTCTGAATAAGCGACCGTTCGGAGCGCAGAAAACCTTCTTTATCGGCATCAAGGATCGCGACCAGCGACACCTCCGGCATATCAAGACCCTCTCGCAGCAGGTTGATCCCCACCAGGACGTCAAACTCACCGAGGCGTAAATCGCGGATAATCTCCATGCGCTCCACGGTGTCGATATCCGAGTGCAGGTAGCGCACGCGCTCACCGTGCTCTTCCAGATATTCGGTCAGGTCTTCCGCCATCCGCTTGGTTAAGGTCGTCACCAACACACGTTCATTGATTGCCACACGCTTGCGAATTTCTGAAAGCAAATCGTCTACCTGCGTTGCCACCGGACGAACTTCAATCACCGGATCAAGCAGCCCCGTCGGACGAACAACCTGGTCAACTATGTCACCGCCGGATTTCTCCAGCTCGTAGTTACCCGGCGTCGCTGACACGTAGATGGTTTGCGGCGCCAGTGCTTCAAACTCTTCAAATTTTAACGGCCGGTTGTCCAGCGCCGACGGCAGGCGAAAACCGTATTCCACCAGCGTTTCTTTGCGGGCGCGGTCACCGCGATACATGCCGCCAATTTGCGGAATGGTGACGTGAGACTCATCAACCACCAGCAGGCCATCGGCCGGAAGATAGTCAAAAAGCGTCGGAGGCGGTTCGCCAGGCCCTCGCCCGGACAGGAAGCGAGAGTAGTTTTCAATCCCCGAGCAGTAACCCAGCTCGTTCATCATCTCAAGATCAAACTGAGTACGCTGCGTAATACGCTGCTCTTCCAGCAGCTTGTTGTTGGCCAGCAGCACTTTGCGACGGTCCGCCAGCTCAACTTTGATGTCTTCCATCGCCTGCACAATACGCTCGCGCGGCGTCACGTAGTGCGATTTAGGGTAGATGGTAAAACGCTGAATGGTCTGATCGATTTGCCCGGTAAGCGGATCAAACAGCGACAGTCTTTCAACTTCTTCATCAAACAGCTCCACGCGCAGCGCAAGATCGTCTGATTCTGCCGGGAAGATATCGACCACTTCCCCTCGGACGCGGAACGTACCGCGCTGGAACGCCTGATCGTTACGCGTGTATTGCAATTCAGTGAGGCGACGCAGGATCGAACGTTGATCGATGATCATGCCCTTCGTCAGGTGAAGCATCATCTTCAGGTACAGATCAGGATCGCCCAGACCGTAGATAGCCGACACGGATGCCACCACGATGACGTCCCGGCGTTCGAGCAGCGCTTTGGTCGCCGACAAACGCATCTGCTCGATGTGTTCGTTCACCGAGGCATCTTTTTCAATGAAGGTGTCAGAGCTGGGCACATAGGCTTCAGGCTGATAGTAGTCGTAATAGGAGACAAAAAACTCAACCGCATTGTCCGGGAAGAACTCTTTCATTTCGCCGTAAAGCTGCGCCGCCAGGGTTTTGTTCGGCGCCAGCACCATCGTTGGACGCTGGAGGTCGGCTATTACGTTTGCCACGGTGAAGGTTTTGCCTGACCCCGTTACACCCAGCAGCGTCTGGTGTGCCAGCCCATTTTCTAGCCCGTCTTTCAGGCGAAGGATTGCTTCCGGCTGGTCGCCAGAAGGTTTAAATGCGGAATTCAGTTTGAACGCTTTACTCATGAACGGGCTACCTGATGAAGAAACGAGCGGGCCGGAGAGTAATTTTACCCGGCAGCACGATTTTTGCCAGTAGAAAACTGTATAAAACACCAGTTATCATTTTTACTACGCCCGCTAACGACCGTTTTTACCGCGTTGTTTGCCCACAATTTGCTCCTTAGGCAGATAAATCTCCAGCCGCTAGCGGTTATCCCCAAATTTTTTCGTCTTTTAACATTTGTCAAGCGAGGTAAGGAAACCTCTGGCTAATGTTTGACAGTTTTATTGCAGTGGTTGCTTTTATTTAACAACTTGAATTTAAATGAATATTTCGCAAAGACCGGTTTCGCGTCAATTTGCCCGCAGGCCGCGTCCGCTCTCGCTTTCTTCAAGTTTTCTAACTCTAATACACAAGGTTATCCACAGGAATGGTGGATAACTGCATCAAGCCCTTTTGCTTAGCCACTCGGAAAAATCCCTGATCTTTCTGTGTTGGGGGCAAAAAAAAAATTTTGCTAAATTTTTTGCTTTTATTCATTCGATTTCGCTATACCCCGGCGCTTTGAGCAAGATCCCGAAATGAAGATATATCCTGAGGTTAAACGGCGTTTTATTGCACCAAATTCGTTCTTTTTAGCACCTGCCAGGTGCAGTAAAGTTAACGCCTGCATGTCTCTTTCACCGTTACCGGGAAGCAATACTCAGTTTTATCCTGAACTGAGAGGTTCTTTCAGGTGTTATCACCAAGCTGGCAAGCTAATTGCAGCATATCAAGGGGGGAAACGACTCCCCAACCCTGGAGATGAGCCATGCTTAGCTTACACGCTGTTAATCAGTTTTACGGTGATAATCACATATTGTGGAACCTCGACCTCGAACTGACCCCGGGAGAATGCACCTGCGTGCTTGGCGCGCCGGGCCAGGGAAAAACCACGCTCGTAAACTGCATTACCGGCTATTTGCCGGTACAAAGCGGCAGCATGCTGTGGCAACAGGCGGGTCAGCCGCCGGAGGAGCTGGTCAATAAACCCGTTGAGCGCCGGACTGCGCTGGGTATCGGCTATGTTCCACAGGACAGGCGCATCTTCTCCCAGCTTAGCGTTGAGGAAAACCTTCAGATAGCGATGATGGCGGGTCATCAGTCACCCCGGGTCATTCCTGCGCTGATTGATGACCTGTTTCCCGAACTCTACAGCCTGCGACAGGTGAAAAGTGGCGAACTCGGCGGAGATATACAGCAGCAGTTAGCGCTTGCCCGGGCGCTGGTCTTAGAACCTAAGCTGCTGATCCTGGATGAGCCCACTCTCGGCGGAGGGCATCGGTTTATTACGGAAATGGGCAACCTGATTCGGCGCTTAAACCGCGATTTCGGGTTGACGATTCTGCTGGTTGAACAGCGACTGCCGTTTATACGCCGGGTAGCGGACAAGTTTTGCCTGCTGCATAAAGGCCGAAATGTCGCACAAGGGAATGTTTCGCAGCTGGACGACAATCTCGTTGCAGGCTGGCTTGAACCCTGAGCAAGGTCTCTGCTAGAGGTTTTTCAGCTTGGTCTGAAATGCTGGATTGAGATCCGCCATCGCGCGATGCAGGTTGCACTGCCGGGTCACTTTTGCGATATCCAGCAAAGGCGAAGGTATGGCCTTCACGCCTGAGCTGTTCATCCAGCGTAAAACCGCCTCGAGATTCCACAGCGCGGTTTTCCCGTCATGTACCGGCGCTGGAAATGCCTCCCGGGAAACCATGATCTTGCGTATATACTGCCGGGACACGCCCAGCAGTTCCGCTACGTCACTCAACCCCACCAAATCAGGAGCCGCCTCAGCCAATAAAGCGCCAGGAATAATGCCTGAAACGTCCTTCAGCGCGCTGAGCAAGGCATCTTCTGCGGTGTCGGCCTCGCGGATGAAATTCAGGGCAATACGCCCCGTCACACCGATACCAACCAGAGCATCATCACACCCCCCGGCGCCCAGCGCACCAACCCACTTCTCCGGATCTTTTTGCCCTTTGGGTAGCGTAAAAATAAGCGTAAACGTGTATGCCGCCATGGCCTTCTCCTTGTTAATGCAGGGCGCTGCGTGGGGCCATATTTGCACATCCATCCACAAGCCTGCGAATTTGTCTGGCATGGTTCTCTGCGCTGCGAGGCGTGCCCCAGACACAGCTGATGCAAAACTCCCCGCACCGGCATGCTTTATCATTCCATGGGCAATAAAGTTTTCCCCAGCAATGCGAGCCGCCCTCTTTCACCCGCCAGCCCTGACATTCTGCGTAGCTTAATGCCGCCTCTATCTCTTTTTGCGGGTGCCGTTTTCTTGCCATATCTCCTCCGGCTAAAAAAGCATCTCATAAAGGTTGTCACATGACAACTGAAATCATGAAATACTCTATCGACGTTGCTACCGGGAAAGAATCCTTGTCTTTAGGGAAAATGTTAAAGCGGGAGCCAGCCCGAGGCTTCGCTGCGGGCGTGGCTTTTGTTGCAGTCGCCTTGCGGCTTAGGCCGTAATAACGGTGAGATTGAGGTAGTGGCCAAGCGCGGTTTGATCGCCGATATCCTCAAGCCAGGGAATCTCTCCCAGCAGCGGGGCCGGCAGCCGCTGTTTGAGGGTGGCAAGATATTCTGCGTGCCTTTTTCCGGCTGGTTGAACGCCGTTTGCTATCCAGCCTGCCAGCGGCAACCCGGCCGCCAGCACCGCCTGCGCCGTGAGCATCGCATGATTAATGCAGCCAAGCTTCACGCCCACGACCAGAATGACCGGCAGCTGCTCGCTGATGGCCCATTCGGCAAATGTCGTGGTGTCTGATAGCGGCGTAAACCAGCCTCCCGCTCCCTCAACCTGAATCCAGTCGGCTTTGTGAGCCAGTTTTTCCAGCCCTGCGGACATAGCAGAAAAGGTAATCGGGCGTTGCTCTTCAGCACTAATGATGTGCGGAGAGGTCGGCTCAAGAAAAGCCAGCGGATTGATCTCCTCATACGGCAGTTTGACCGCACTATTGCGCTGCAGCGCTAACGCGTCGCTGTTGCGAATGCCCTCAGGCGTCATTTCACTGCCAGAGGCCACGGGCTTATAGCCCACGGAACGATAACCGGCAGTATTCGCCGCCTGCAGCAGCGCACAGCTAGCGACGGTCTTTCCTACTTCGGTATCGGTGCCGGTCACAAACCATTTTTTAATCACGTTCAATTACTCCAAAAATTATCTGCCAGCTAAGAGAGTACTGCCCGTCTTGCCGGGGCCACGCTGCGCTCAGCCGCTGCAGCTGCCCGCGCGTCAGCAGGGTATTTTTGCGACCATCGTGCAGGTGGGTGGCGCCTACGCCTTTCAGCGAGCGCATAGCGCTCATGGCGTCGGGAAAGCGCTGGCTGACCGTGCGGCTGGCTAATACGCAACGCCACGGTCGACACGCCTGTTCTATCTCGGTCAAGGATAAAAACTGGTTGGCATGCGCCCGTGTATCGATCCCACGCCAGGCCTCATGCAGTTCAGGCAGTGAACCTGCCGCAAGCGTAGTAAATGCAACGCACCCACCCGGTTTTGTCACGCGGTAAAGCTCGGATAAACCTTGCTGCAGATTGCCACACCACTGAACGGCAAGATTGCTCCACGCCAGGTCGACCTGCTCATCGTCCAGCGGAACAGACTCAATATCTCCTTCCAGGAAACGATGCGCCGACTGGGTTTGCCGGCACCGCTCAAGCATCGCTTTCGAAATATCCAGCGCCAGAACTTCGCTTCCTCTATCCCGCCAGATTCGGCTGTACCAGCCGGTGCCGCAGCCCGCATCCAGCACGCTGGCTGCGGGGCGGTTTGTCACCTCTGCCAGCAGGTTATCGCCGCAGACACGCTGTAACTCGGCAAAGCGCTCATAGCTGCCGGCAGCCCGACTAAACGCCGCGGCAACGGCCACTTTATCAACAAGCTGAGTCATGGAGCGCCTCCAGCAATGCGTCTATGTCGCCTGAGGTGTGGGCCGCCGTGAGGGTGATACGCAGGCGGGCGCTTCCGGGGGGAACGGTAGGCGGGCGAATGGCGGTTAACCAGAAACCCCGCTCTTTCAGGCGGGAGGCGAGATCCAGCGTGCGCTGATTATCACCCACTATCAGCGGCTGTATAGCGCTGCCGGAATCCGCCAGATTCAGCGAGAGTCGGGCGGCCCCCTGTCGAAAACGTTGAATATTTTCAGCAAGTTTTGCTCGGTGTTCATCTCCCTGTTGAATCACCTTTAACGCGGCCTGAAGCGAGACGGCCTGCGCCGGCGGCATGGCGGTGCTGTATATCAAGTGTCGGGCAAACTGCAGCAGATAAGTTGCCACATCTTCGCGGCACAATACCGCCGCGCCGCTGCCGCCAAAGGCTTTCCCAAAGGTCACGACCAGAATATCTGGTTTGATTTTTTGCAGGTTGCAGCTGCCTCGCCCCTCCAGGCCCTGGACACCAATACCGTGGGCATCGTCGACCATCAACCAGCCGCCTGCCTGTCTTGTCGCCCGTGCAATGTCAGGTAAGGGCGCGGCGTCCCCGTCCATGCTAAAAATACCTTCGGTAAGGACGAGCCGCTCGCCTTCATGCGGTTTAACAAGCTGCGCCGAAAGCGCCTGAACGTCGTTGTGATGAAATCTGCGTAGCTGAGCCGGGCTTTGGATTGCCGCTTCCATCATTGAGGCATGACAAAGTTTATCGGCAATAAGCATGTCCGTTTTTTGCGCCAGCGCGGAGATAACAGCCTGGTTCGCGGTGTAGCCGGAGATAAACAACAGCGCTCGCTCAAAGCCGAGCCAGTCTGCAAGCTGTGCCTCAAATTCCTGATGCGCGCGGCTATACCCCGTGACGTGGCCAGACCCGCCGCTGCCAACGCCGAACTGCATCGCGCCTTTTTGCCAGGCCTCCACGATGTGCGGGTGGTGACTCAGCCCCAGATAGTCGTTACTGGAGAAGTTTAAATATTCCCGGCCGTTGGCCGAAAAAATACGCCCGTTACCGAGCGTATTGGCCTGCCGGGTGCGAAGGCTTGCGCTGGCTCGCCGTTCGCTTAAAGCCCCGGAGATTCGCTGCGTCCAGCTCATACCGCCGCCGCGTTGTAATAATTGTCGGTATCTGCGTTAAGGATCTGCCCGGCAAGCTGCTCCTGCTGTTCTTTGTCGCCCATTTCGGTGGTGGTTTGCTGCGGATTAAGCCCAAGCTTGCGGAATAGCTGCAGATCTTTGTCCTCTTCCGGGTTCGGCGTCGTCAGCAGTTTGCAGCCGTAGAAAATGGAGTTTGCCCCGGCCATAAAACACATCGCCTGCGTCTGCTCGCTCATCTGCTCACGGCCTGCGGAAAGGCGCACGTATGAGGTTGGCATCATGATACGGGCCACCGCGATGGTACGAATAAAATCAAAGGCATCCACGTCTTCGTTATCCGCCAGAGGTGTGCCTTTGACTTTCACCAGCATGTTGATAGGTACACTTTCTGGCGGCGTGGGCAAATTCGCTAATTGCAGCAGCAAACCAGCGCGGTCGGTGACGGTTTCACCCAGCCCGACAATCCCCCCGGAGCAAACTTTGATTCCCGCATCACGGACTTTATCCAGAGTGTCCAGACGTTCCTGATAGGTTCGGGTAGTGATGATGTTGCCGTAGAATTCCGGGGAGGTGTCCAGATTGTGGTTGTAATAGTCCAGCCCTGCGGAGGCCAGACGCTGCGCCTGTTCCTCGGTCAGCGTTCCGAGCGTCATGCAGGTTTCCAGCCCCATAGCGCGAACGCCCTGCACCATCTGCTCAAGATAAGGCATATCCCGCTCATGCGGATTCTTCCAGGCGGCCCCCATACAAAAACGGGTCGAACCTGCGTTTTTAGCCTTGCGGGCGGAGTCCAGCACCTGCTCAACTTCCATCAGGCGTTCGGCCTCCAGGCCGGTTTTGTAGCGGGCGCTTTGCGGGCAATATTTACAGTCTTCCGGGCAAGCGCCGGTTTTGATCGACAGCAAGGTACTGACCTGTACCTGCCGGGGGTCGAAATGCTGGCGATGCGTTTGCTGGGCTTCAAACAGTAAATCCAACAAAGGTTTTTTAAATAAAGCAGTGACCTGCGACATTGTCCAGCGTGCGTGGTGAGCCATGGGGCCTCTCCAAAAAGGGTGTTATGGGAAATCGATTGACGTTATACTTGTAAACCTAAATGTTTTTCAAATGGTTTACAAGTTACCCTATGACCCCTGCTGATTTAGCGTTCGACCAGCGACATATCTGGCATCCGTACACCTCAATGAGCCAGCCGCTCCCGGTTTATCCCGTTATTGCCGCGGCGGGCTGTGAGCTGCAGCTGGCTGACGGGCGTATGCTCGTCGACGGCATGTCTTCCTGGTGGGCGGCTATCCATGGCTACAATCACCCGCGTCTGAATCAGGCAATGAAGGCCCAGATTGACAGCATGTCGCACGTCATGTTCGGCGGTATCACGCATCCGCCGGCCGTTGAGCTGTGCCGCCAACTGGTAGCGATGACGCCTGCCCCGCTGGAATGTGTGTTTCTGGCGGATTCCGGTTCGGTAGCCGTTGAGGTCGCCATGAAAATGGCGCTGCAGTACTGGCACGCAAAGGGCCAGCCGCGTCAGCGTTTTCTGACGTTCCGTAACGGCTATCACGGCGATACTTTTGGCGCGATGTCGGTCTGCGATCCCGATAACTCGATGCACAGCCTGTGGCAGGGCTATTTGCCTGAACATCTTTTTGCGCCGGCGCCGCAGTGTGGCTTTGGGGATGAGTGGAACGAGATGGATATCGTGCCGTTTGCACGCCTGATGGCCGCACATCGCGAAGAGATTGCCGCCGTGATTCTGGAGCCTGTCGTCCAGGGCGCGGGCGGGATGCGTTTTTACCACCCTGAATGGCTTCGCCGCCTCCGCCGCATGTGCGACCGGGAGGGGATTCTGCTGATTGCCGACGAGATAGCTACAGGCTTTGGCCGCACCGGGAAACTGTTTGCCTGCGACCATGCAGGTATTTCACCGGACATTATGTGTCTCGGTAAAGCGCTGACCGGCGGCACAATGACGCTCTCCGCGACGCTTGCTACCCGCCATGTCGCGGAAACCATCAGCGACGGTGAAGCCGGGTGTTTTATGCACGGCCCAACCTTTATGGGGAATCCGCTCGCCTGCGCGGTTGCCAGTGAAAGCCTGGCGCTACTGGCGCAAGGAGACTGGCAGCAGCAGGTTCAGGCGATTGAACATCAACTTCGGAAAGGTTTGCTGCCGCTCACCGCGAGCGAAAACGTAGCCGATGCGCGCGTGCTGGGTGCTATTGGCGTGGTGGAAACACGCAGACCTGTCGATATGGCCGCTTTACAGCGTTTCTTTGTCGAACAGGGCGTCTGGATCCGTCCCTTTGGCCGCCTGATCTACCTGATGCCGCCTTACATCATCAGCCCTGAGCAGTTGAATAAATTGATTATGGCCGTCACGCACGCGGTAAAAAACCCTGCGTTTTTCCGCTAGCTTCTGCCCAGACCAGGCCGGCATCGCTTGCCGGCCTGGTCTGCCCTTCGCTAATCGATTTCTGAAATTAATTTACACAAATAAATCCGGTTAAGTTATTAATCCCTTCCCGTCTCGCTGCCGATTAACGTTTCACCAGACCCACATCACAGAGAGACAGAAATGAAGAGAACCGTTGTACTCAGCTTCTGCCTGATGGCAGGCAGTGCCTTTGCCGATACCGGCTCGCCCCAGCTAAAGGCGGAGTCACAGTCAGTGATTCGCCAGGCGGGTTATCAGTGCGATACCGTGAACAGCGTTTACCCTGCCGCATTCGGGGGTTCACTTACCGTCTCCTGCGATGATGACCACAAATATATTATTCGCAAAAAGAACGGCCAGTACTCTGTAGAAAAAGAATAACGAAACGCTTTTTCATCGCCGGAAAATACTCACTTCCCCCTTTCTGAAGCCGATTTGCACAATCGGCTTCCCGTTTCGCTCAACTTAGTATAAAAAGTCAGGCTTTGAGATAACCCTCTATTCCACCGTACAGCAAGGAGCAACCTTGAACACATTATCGGTTTCTCGTCGCGCCGCAGCCCTGGCTTTCGCAATGGCGCTGAGTGCATGTAGCTCAACCCCACCCCAGGACAAACCGTCTACTCAGGCGGCGCCGGGAACCCAGTCCCGCCCGATCCTGGCGGCTGACGAAGCACAGAATTTTGTTGCAGCGCGCTACTTCACCGCGATGAACCCAAATGAAGCCCCGTGGACACCGTCCTCGATTCGCACGCCTCAGCAGCCTGATTTCGTGGTGGGCCCTGCCGGTACACCTGGCGTCACCCACACATCAGTCCAGGCCGCGGTGGACGCAGCGATTATTAAGCACAGCAGCTCTCGCCTGTATATCGCCATTATGCCGGGTCAATATGAAGGTACGGTTTATATTCCTGCGGCTTCCGGCAGCGTGACGCTGTACGGCACTTCTGGCAACGCGGACGATGTCAAAATCGGCCTGACGCTGGACTCTGAAACCGACCCGACAACCTGGCGTCGCACCGTTAATCCGGGCGGAAAATACATGCCAGGGAAACCAGCCTGGTACATGTTTGATAACTGCCAGAGCCGCCGCGGCGCGACCGTGGGCGTGATGTGTTCCGCAGCCGTTTGGTCACAGAATAATGGCCTGCAGCTCCAGAACCTGACCATCCAGAATACCCTGGGCGACAGCGTGGATGCCGGTAATCACCAGGCCGTTGCACTGCGCAGCGATGGCGATAAAGTACAGCTGAATAACGTTCACCTGCTGGGCCGTCAGAACACATTCTTCGTCACCAACAGCGACGTTCAGAACCGCATGTTGACCAACCGTCAGCCGCGCACGCTGGTAACCAACAGCTATATTGAAGGCGATGTGGATGTGGTAGCAGGCCGCGGTGCCGTGGTGTTCGACAATACCGATTTCCGCCTGGTGAACAGCCGCACCAAAGAAGGTTCCGTGTTCGCGCCAGCCACTCTGCCGAACATCTACTATGGCTTCCTGGCGATTAACAGCCGCTTTACCGCAGCCGGTGACGCTCAGTTGGGTCGCTCATGGGATTTAGCCGGTGAAAACGGCCAGGCCGCGAATGGCCAGGTTGTGATCCGCGACAGCGTGATTAACGAAGGTTTCAATACGGCTAAGCCGTGGGGCGATGCGCTGGAGTCTAAGCGTCCGTTCGCTGGCAACGTTGGCACCAAAGACGATAAAGGCGCTATCAAACGCGATCTGAATGACCCGAGCTTCAACCGCATGTGGGAGTTCAATAACCGCGGAGTAGGCAGCCCGGTCGTCGAAGAGAAGTAATTTTAAACTCAGTAAGAAAAAACCTCGCCGCGGCGAGGTTTTTTTATGGCTGACAATCAGTGCGCGTTAATCACAACCCACATTGGGCCCTGCCCGACCGCGTAGCGACCTTTCTCTTCCAGTAGTCCCTGCTCGCCATTAATTTTGTACACTGCGGCATGATGGGATTTCTGCCCGACGGCCACCAGGTACTTACCGCTGTGGTCAACATTGAAGCCGCGAGGCTGCTCTTCCGTCGGCTGGTAGCCTTCGATGTTCAGCACGCTACCGTCTTCTGATACGCTGAATACGGTAATAATGCTGGCGGTGCGGTCACAGGCATAAAGATGACGACCGTCCGGTGTGATGTGGATATCGGCAGCCCAGCGGGTACCGGTGAAACCTGGCGGCATAAAGTCCAGCGTCTGAACACATTCAATTTTGCCGTGCGGGTCGCGCAGTTCCCAGACATCAACGGTGCTGTTCAGCTCGTTGACGCAGTACGCATATTGCTGGTTCGGGTGAAACGCCATATGACGTGGGCCCGCGCCCTCAACCGTCGTGACCTCAGCAGGCGTTTGTGCCACCAGCTTGCCGTCGTCGGACAGCGTGAACAGACAAATACGATCCTGCTTCAGGGCCGGCGTCCAGAGCGTGCGGTTATCCGGGGAGATATTCGCCGAGTGGCAGCCGTCCAGCCCTTCGACCAGGTCAACGGTTTCGCCCGGCAGCCCCTCATTTTCAAGGCTAATCACCGCCACGTTTGCCGCGTTGTATGAAGCGCTGAACAGGAAGCGGCCTTTACGATCGGTAGAAATATGGGTTGGGCTGCCTGGCAAAGGCGCCACGCCGGCTTCCGTCAGAGAGCCATCATCCGGCGTAATACGGTAAGCCACTACGCGAAACTCAGGGCGTACGCCAACGTACAGGAAGCGTTTATCCGGGCTGATGACCATCGGCTGTACTTGCCCCGGGGCATCAACCACCTGCACAAGGGTCATTTCGCCGCTGGCGTGCAGCGTCCAGACGTGGATCTGCTGGCTTTCCGGGCTGGCGGTATAGACTGTCTGTTTCATGACTTTACTTTCCTCCTGACGTCGTAAGTAAGCATCATAAGGCCGGCTCACGGCTCGGGCTATTTTGCGCTACAGCGTGAGCGGTGTACCATCGGAACGAACCTTATGAATAATGACTGGAACCCTAAATGAGTTATCGCGTAATTGCTCTCGATCTCGATGGCACCCTGCTGACCCCGCAAAAAACTATTCTCCCGGAGTCCATTACGGCCCTTCAGCAAGCTCGCGAAGCGGGCGTGAAAGTGGTTATCGTAACGGGTCGCCATCATGTCGCCATACATCCTTTTTATCAGGCACTGGCTCTGGATACACCTGCAATTTGCTGTAATGGCACTTATTTGTATGATTATCATGCAAAAAAGGTTCTGGCGTCCGATCCTCTTCGTCCGGAGCAGGCGACGCAAATGGTCGATTTGCTGACCGCTCACCGCGTACATGGCCTGATGTACGTCGACGATGCGATGCTCTATCTCGAAAGCTCAGAACACGTCAAAGCTCACGTCGCCCGCACCCAAACCTGGGCGCAATCATTACCTGAACACCAGCGTCCCGTTTTCCGCAGCGTGCCCTCACTGAAAGAGGCGGCTCAGAATGTCGGGTCTATCTGGAAATTCGCCCTGACGGATTCAGACATTCCTAAGCTCAAGCAATTTACCCTTGAGGTAGAGCGCGAACTGGATCTCGCCTGCGAATGGTCCTGGCACGATCAGGTTGATGTCGCCCAGCGCGGCAACAGTAAGGGCGCACGCCTGGCCCAGTGGGTGGCATCTCAGGGGCTGGCAATGGATCAGGTGATTGCATTTGGCGACAACTACAACGATCTGAGTATGCTGGAAAGCGCCGGAATGGGCGTGGCCATGGGCAATGCCGACGACGCGATAAAATCTCGCGCTAATATGACTATCGGCACAAATCTGGAAACCGGGATCGCCGAAACGCTTTATAAGTACGTGTTGTAATCAGGTTGCGATCGACACGCTTTTCACTTGCGCATACAGCCACTGGCCTGGTTTTACCGCCAATTCGTCTCTGGCCCAGGGGCTGATGCGCGCCCACAGCGTGCGGGAACCTACTTCTAGCTGAACCTCCACCTGCCCTTCGTCGTCAAAGCACTGGGCAACCCTCGCCCGCAGCACGTTACGAATACTGCTGTTAATCGGCGGCTGAAGCACCAGCGAGACGTCAGACGCCTGGATGCGAATGCGCAGCGGAGCCTGCACCGGTTTGTCGATTTTGTTCACCCACAGATGCTGATCGCCAAGCGCCAGCGCCGTCATGGCGTAATGAGGATGGTGCTCCAGTACGGTGACTTTCAGCACGCTGCTTTGCTGCTCTTTAGGCAGCCAAGGGTGCATCACGCTGCTGCCCCAAACCTCTTCAAGGTTGCCGAACGCCTTCACGTTTCCCGCATCCAGCACCAGTACTTTGTCCGCCAGATGTAGGATCTCCTCCAGCGAGTGGCTCACGTACAGCATGGGGATGTTGATCTCGCGGGCGAGCCGTTGGAGATAAGGCAATAATTCGCGTTTACGGGGAATATCCAGCGAGGCAAGCGGTTCGTCCAGCAGCAGCAGCTCCGGCGCGGTCAGAAGAGCTCGCCCAATGGCAACGCGCTGTTTTTCACCGCCGGAAAGACTCCAGGGAAAACGCTCCAGCAAATCTTCGATGCCGAGCAATGCCACCAGCTTATCGAACTGCCCGGCCATCGTTTTGGCCATGCCGTATTTCAGGTTCCCCCGTACACGGTAGTGCGGGAACAGACGCGCATCCTGGAACACATAGCCTACCCGGCGCTTTTCCGGCGGCAGGTAAAGTTGTTTTTCAGCATCGCTCAGAACGCGATCGTTTAGCACGATACGCCCCTGCTCAGGCTTAGTCAGGCCGCTAATCGCATTAATTAGTGAGGTTTTCCCTGCGCCCGAGACGCCAAAAACTGCAGTGATCCCCTGGCCCGGCAGGGTTTCATTGATTTCCAGCCGATGCGTACCCAGCGTTTGCACGAAGTTAAGTTCAAGCATCAGTTTGCCCCCATACGTTTACGGCTGACTCTCGCCAGCCATTCAGCCACCAGTAGCGAGGCCATCGCCAGCGCGATAGCTATCAGGCACAAACGTGCGGCGGCGCTTTCTCCGCCGGGGGTTTGAATCAGGGTATACATGGCCGAAGGCAGCGTTCGGGTTTCCCCGGGAATGTTGGAAACAAAGGTGATTGTCGCGCCAAATTCCCCCAGCGAACGGGCAAAGGCCAGCACGGTACCGGCAATAATGCCCGGCAGCGTTAACGGTAAAGTGATAGTGCAAAAGACGCGCCAGCGGCCTGCGCCCAGGGTTCTGGCCGCCTGCTCAAGACGGAGATCAACCCCTTCCAGCGCCAGGCGGATCGCCCTAACCATCAGCGGGAAAGACATAACGGCCGCCGCCAGCACCGCCCCTCGCCAGCTAAACGCGAAGGTAATGCCAAACCAGTCATACAGCCAGGCGCCAATAAAACCGCGGCGGCCAAAGGCCACCAAGAGCAGATACCCCACCACGACCGGCGGCAGGACTAAGGGAAGATGAATCAGGCTGTCGAGCAAGGCTTTGCCCGGGAAACGACAGCGAACCAACACCCAGGCAAAGAAGATCCCGATAGGAAGACTGAACAGTACCGCAATGGATGAGACTTTTAGGCTTAGCAGTACTGCCTGCCACTCGGGATCGCTCAATATCATTGTTTCGTCGTAAATCCGTATTTTTGGAAGACTTTCGCCGCTTCCGGTCCTTTCAGATAGCTATAGAACGCGGTCACTGACGGGTTATCGTGGCCTTTAACAATCGCAATCGGGTATTCCACTTTTTTGTGGGAATCTTCCGGGAAGGTCCCCACCACTTTCACACCTTTTCCGGCAACGGCGTCAGAGCCGTAAACGATGCCCAGCGGAGCTTCATCACGCTCAACCAGCGCCAGGGCACCACGAACGTCTTCGGCCGGAGCAAGTTTACTGGATAAGCTGTCCCAGGCACCCAGTTTTTGCAGCGCTTCTTTGGCGTAAATGCCCGCCGGAACATGATCGGGATCGCCCACGGCCAGACGGCCGCCTTTTAACAGCGATGCCCAGTCAGTTTTCGCATCAATGGCGATGTCGCCCTGCTTGCTGGCGGCCGGTGCGACGACGACCAGACTGTTGCCCAGCAGCGTTTCGCGGGTGTCCGTTTTAATGGTGTCTTTCTCAACAGCATAATCCATCCACTTCTGATCGGCAGAAATAAACAGATCGGCTGGTGCCCCCGCTTCAATCTGGCGAGCCAGCGTGGAAGAAGAGGCAAAAGAAGAAGCGATCTCAACGTTCTTCTCTTTCTGATATTGCGTGGCAATATCCTGCATCGCATTGGTTAACGATGCTGCCGCAAAGACGGTAATTTTGTTGCCTTCAGCCAGTGCCTGACCGACCAGAGAAACCGATAAAGCCGCACCCAGGGCGAGGCGAACCCAACATTGATTCATGTTTTCACTCCGTTTGTTTCGTTATGTAACCTGAAATATAACGATTGCAATGCGGAAGATACAGAATTTATCGGCAGAAAAAAGAAGGGCTTTAAAGTTCTTGACGAGGATCAAGAGAAAGCGCGCGTTTACTGGAGAAGGCAGAAGAAAGAGAAAGCCCGGCAAATGCCGGGCCTTCAGGGAATCAGTGATGCTGTTTCGGCTGTTGGTCGCGATGACCCACTTTTGAAAAGACGTTAAACACTTCACCCAATCCGTAGATGAGACCGAGGATCACTGCCATCACAACCGGCACCATGACCACAGCAAACACCAGGCTTTTCAATAACTCGAACATAGTTGCCTCCGGCAAAAGCGAGAATGATTATTCTAGCGGCAGTTGAGAAAAACGCACTCTCCTTTTGTGCCATTTGCCCGGATCGGCACAATAGAGGAAAATAAGGGTTTTTCTGGCACGGAGAGACCATGCAAGCTGAAATTTTGTTAACGCTGAAACTCCAGCAACGGCTGTTCGCCGACCCGCGACGCATTGCGCTGCTTAAACAAATTCGCCACACGGGCTCTATTAGCCAGGGGGCGAAACTGGCAGGCATCAGTTACAAAAGCGCCTGGGATGCGATTAACGAAATGAACCAGTTGGCAGAATCAAGCCTGGTTGATCGCGCCACCGGCGGCAAAGGCGGCGGCGGCGCCGTACTCACCCGTTACGGTGAGCGCCTAATTCAGCTCTACGATCTGCTAGCGCAGATTCAGCAAAAAGCGTTTGATGTCCTACAGGATGATGCTCTGCCTTTGGACAGCCTGCTCGCCGCCATCTCCCGCTTTTCGCTGCAAACCAGCGCCCGCAATCAGCTGTTTGGTACCGTGCTAAAGCGCGATGACGAACAGGTTCAGCAGCACGTCGATATTCTGCTGGCTGACGGCGAAACGCGCCTGAAAGCAGCGATTACCCGCCAAAGCGCAGAGCGGCTGGGGCTGGACGAAGGCAAAGAAGTGCTGGTGCTCATCAAAGCACCGTGGATAGACGTCACGACAGATGCTCATGCAGCGGGCAATGCCGATAACCAGCTGCCGGGGAAAATCAGCAGCATTGAGCAAGGCAAAGAACAAAGTGAAGTGCTGGTTCAACTAGCCGATGGCCAGACGCTGTGTGCCACCCTGCCGAATACTCATGTAGAACAACAGGCGCTGGTAGAAGGTGCTAAGATCACAGCATATTTCAATGCGGACAGGGTGATTGTCGCCACACTCTGCTAAAAGTCCGCTTCTCATTGACATCAACGCAGACAGGCCGTATTTCTGTAGTTTTATCGCTGCAAAAAATGGGATAAAACATGTCTGCGTTGCAAATTTCGCAAGGTACGTTTCACCTTAGCGACATAAAAACCCTTACCCTGAACGACCTTACCCTTCGCGCCGGAGAAAGCTGGGCGTTTGTTGGGGCGAACGGCAGCGGCAAATCCGCTCTTGCCCGTGCGCTGGCCGGTAGCCTGCCCATAATGAAGGGCGAGCGCCGCTGCGACTTTACCCGGATTGCTCATCTCTCTTTTGAACAGCTGCAAAAGCTGGTCAGCGATGAGTGGCAGCGCAATAACACCGATATGCTTAGCCCCGACGAGGACGACACCGGCCGCACCACCGCAGAAATTATCCAGGCAGAGGTGAGCAATGAAGCCCGCTGTGGCGAGCTGGCCGCGCTGTTTGGCATTGAACATCTGCTCGTCCGCCGCTTTAAATATCTGTCGACGGGGGAAACGCGTAAAACGCTGCTTTGCCAGGCGCTGATGTCGGAGCCAGAGCTGCTTATCCTGGATGAGCCGTTCGACGGGCTGGATGTAAAATCTCGCCAGCAGTTGGCCGGTCTGCTGGCGCAGCTTAGCGCCCAGGGTTACACCCTTGTACTGGTACTCAACCGGTTCGATGAGATCCCGGAATTTGTGCAATTTGCCGGCGTGCTGGCGGACTGTACGCTGACGGAAAGCGGTGAAAAGCAGGCGCTACTCGAACAAGCGCTGGTTGCACAGCTAGCCCACAGCGAGAAGCTGGCGGGGGTAGCGCTTCCGGAAGCTGACGATCCGTCCGCCCGCTATACCCTGCCGGAAAACGAGCCTCGTATTGTGCTCAACGATGGCGTAGTGGAATACAACGATCGCCCTATCCTGCACAAACTCAGCTGGTCGGTGAATCCCGGTGAGCACTGGCAAATTGTGGGCCCGAACGGAGCCGGAAAATCAACGTTACTGAGCCTGATCACCGGCGATCATCCGCAGGGATACAGTAATGACCTGACGCTGTTTGGCCGCCGCAGGGGCAGCGGCGAGACAATATGGGATATCAAAAAACATATTGGTTACGTCAGCAGCAGCCTGCACCTGGATTACCGGGTCAGCACCACGGTGCGAAACGTTATTCTGTCAGGCTATTTCGACTCCATCGGGATCTACCAGGCGGTTTCAGATCGCCAACAAAAGTTGACCCGCGAATGGCTGCATATGCTGGGAATGGATAACGCCACCGCCGATGCACCTTTCCACAGCCTGTCCTGGGGCCAACAGCGCCTGGCGTTGATCGCCCGCGCGCTGGTTAAGCATCCAACATTGCTGATCCTCGATGAGCCTCTGCAAGGGCTGGATCCCCTGAACCGGCAGCTCATACGCCGCTTTGTCGATATTTTGATTGGCGAGGGAGAAACGCAGCTGCTGTTTGTGTCTCACCACGCCGAAGATGCGCCGCAGTGCATTACCCACCGGCTGACGTTCGTACCGGACGGCGATAAATACGGCTACCAGCTGGAAAATATTCTTCCCACCTAATCACTCAAACTGCGACGGCTATTCCCGACCTGACTTTCGGAATAGCCGTACACTTTTATTCTACCTATTTGTTTTACAATGCCTTGTATACTTCTTTAACTGTATTAAGGACGCTGTGTAAACGATACCACTAATCCGGCGTATATCACATTTTTCAGCCATCTGTTATGCTATGGTTATCTTAACCCATAGGCTATATGGAGCGAAAAATGAGAGTCTTAGTTACGGGTGGTAGCGGTTACATTGGAAGTCATACCTGCGTCCAATTGCTGCAAAGCGGTCACGACGTAGTGATCCTCGATAACCTATGCAATAGCAAACGCAGCGTACTGCCGGAAATTGAACGGCTGGGTGGCAAGCATCCTCTGTTTATCAACGGCGATATCCGCGATGAAGCCCTGCTGGCAGAAATTTTCCACGACCACCGTATAGATGCCGTTATCCATTTTGCCGGCCTGAAAGCCGTCGGTGAATCGGTCAATAAGCCGCTGGAGTATTACGACAATAACGTGACCGGCACCCTGAAGCTTATCGCCGCGATGCGGGCAGCAAACGTGACTAACTTCATCTTCAGCTCATCCGCCACCGTTTACGGCGACCAGCCGCAAATCCCTTATGTAGAAAGCTTCCCTACCGGTAAGCCAGCCAGCCCTTACGGGCAAAGCAAGCTGATGGTTGAGCAGATTCTTACCGACCTGCAAAAAGCGCAACCTAACTGGAGCGTTGCTCTGCTGCGCTACTTCAATCCGGTCGGAGCCCATCCGTCAGGCGATATGGGGGAAGATCCTCAGGGTATTCCAAATAACCTGATGCCGTACATTGCGCAGGTTGCCGTAGGCCGCCGCGACTCGCTGGCTATCTTTGGTAACGATTACCCAACCGAAGACGGCACCGGCGTGCGTGACTACATCCACGTAATGGATCTTGCCGACGGCCACGTCGCCGCTATGCAGGCGCTGAACGGTAAACCTGGCGTGCATATTTACAACCTGGGCGCAGGCGTCGGCAGCAGCGTGCTCGACGTGGTGAACGCCTTCAGCAAAGCCTGCGGCAAACCGGTGAACTACCACTTTGCCCCGCGCCGTGACGGTGACCTGCCGGCCTACTGGGCAGACGCCACCAAAGCAGACAAAGAACTCAACTGGCGTGTCAGCCGTTCGCTGCAGGAAATGGCAGACGATACCTGGCGCTGGCAATCACGCCATCCACAAGGTTATGAAGATTAAGGATATGTGATGGAGCAGTTTAACCCGGTCGATCATCCGCATCGCCGCTATAACCCGCTAACGGGTCAATGGATTTTGGTTTCACCGCATCGGGCGAAACGCCCCTGGCAGGGTGCACAGGAAAACCCTGCACAAGAAAAGCTTCCGGCACACGATCCGGACTGTTTTCTTTGCCCGGGGAATACGCGCGTAACCGGGGATAAAAACCCCGAGTACACCGGCACTTTCGTTTTTACCAACGATTTTGCGGCGCTGATGACGGACACGCCTGATGCCCCAGCGAGCCATGATCCCTTGATGCGTTGCGAAAGCGCGCGCGGTACCAGCCGGGTTATCTGCTTCTCTCCCGATCATAGCAAAACGCTGCCAGAGCTCACGCTTCCCGCTCTGGAAGAAGTCGTACAAACCTGGCAGCAGCAGACCGCTGAGCTGGGGCAAAAATATCCGTGGGTTCAGGTATTTGAAAATAAAGGCGCGGCCATGGGCTGCTCCAACCCACATCCTCACGGACAGGTTTGGGCAAACAGCTTTTTGCCCAACGAGGTCGCCCGTGAAGATGCCCAACAACGTGAATATTTCGCCCACCAGGGCACCCCTATGCTGCTCGACTATGTGCAGCGTGAACTGGCGGACGGTAGCCGCACCGTGGTTGAAACCGAGCATTGGCTGGCCGTCGTCCCCTACTGGGCAGCATGGCCGTTCGAAACCCTGCTGCTGCCCAAAACCCACGTTCTGCGTATCACCGACCTAAGCGCAGAACAAAGCGCTGACCTCGCGTTAGCCCTGAAGAAACTCACCAGCCGCTATGACAACCTCTTCCAGTGCTCCTTCCCCTACTCAATGGGCTGGCACGGTGCGCCGTTCAACGGGGAGAGCAATCAGCACTGGCAGCTTCACGCGCATTTCTACCCGCCGCTGCTGCGCAGCGCTACGGTGCGTAAGTTCATGGTCGGCTATGAAATGCTGGCCGAAACCCAGCGAGATTTAACCGCAGAGCAAGCCGCAGAACGCTTGCGTGCCGTTAGCGATATCCATTTCCGCCAGTCAGGAGCGCCATTATGAGTCTGAAAGAGAAAACCCAGCGTCTGTTCGCTGAGCAATTTGGTTACCCGGCAACCCACGCTATTCAGGCTCCGGGCCGCGTAAACCTGATTGGCGAGCACACCGATTACAACGACGGTTTTGTGCTGCCTTGCGCCATTGATTATCAGACGGTTATTAGCTGCGCCAAACGGGAGGACCGCATTGTGCGGGTTGTTGCCGCCGATTATGACAATCAGCAGGACAGCTTTTCCCTCGATGCCCCTATCGTCTCGCACGATACTCAACAGTGGGCTAACTACGTTCGCGGCGTGGTGAAGCACCTGCAAAAACGCGATAAAAATTTTTCCGGCGTGGATATGGTGATCAGCGGCAATGTGCCGCAGGGCGCCGGGCTGAGCTCTTCCGCCTCGCTGGAAGTCGCAGTAGGTAAAGTATTCCAGCATCTTTATCATCTCCCTCTTGATGGCGCGCAGCTGGCGCTCAATGGCCAGGAAGCAGAGAACCAGTTTGTCGGCTGCAACTGCGGCATCATGGATCAGCTGATTTCCGCCCTTGGCAAGAAAGACCACGCCCTGCTCATTGACTGCCGTTCCCTGGGAACGAAAGCCGTCTCTATGCCAAAAGGCGTTGCGGTGGTGATAATCAACAGCAACTTCAAGCGCACGCTGGTTGGGAGCGAATACAACACCCGCCGTGAACAGTGTGAAACCGGCGCTCGTTTCTTTAGCCAGAAAGCGCTGCGCGACGTTGAGCTGGCAAAATTCAATACGGTGGCGCATGAGCTGGATCCGATCGTTGCCAAACGAGTTCGTCATGTGCTGACCGAAAATATCCGCACCGTGGAGGCGGCGGACGCACTTGCCAAAGGTGACCTGGTGCGTATGGGCCAACTGATGGCCGAATCTCACGCCTCCATGCGCGATGACTTCGAAATCACCGTGCCGCAAATCGACACCCTTGTGGAGATAGTTAAAGCCACCATTGGTGAGAAAGGCGGCGTACGTATGACCGGCGGCGGATTTGGGGGCTGCATTGTCGCGCTGGTGCCTGAAGATCTTGTTCCGGCCGTTAAACAGGCGGTTGAGGAGCAGTACGAGCGCAAAACAGGCATTAAAGAGACGTTCTACGTTTGCAAAGCCTCCGAAGGAGCGGGTCAATGCTAAAAGAGACGCCGAAGCTGGCGCCGGACGGCCAGCCTTTTCGCCTTACCACCCTGCGCAACGGCGCGGGGATGGTGGTCACGCTGATGGACTGGGGCGCGACCCTGCTCTCTTGCCGGGTACAGCTAAAAGACGGCAGCGTGCGGGAAACGTTACTGGGCTGCGCTTCCCCAGAGCACTATTTGCAGCAAAGTGCCTTTATGGGCGCAACTGTCGGACGCTACGCTAACCGTATTGCGGGGGGGAAACTCACCGTTGGCGGTGAGACGCTCCAGCTTGAGATTAACCAGGGCGCAAATCAGCTTCACGGCGGGCCGGAGGGCTTCGACAAACGCCGCTGGCGCATTGCCATACAAAATGAGCAGGAAGTGATTTACGAACTGGACTCGTGCGACGGCGATCAGGGTTTTCCCGGTAAATTATGCGCCACGGCGCACTATGCGCTGACGGAAGATAACCGCATCAGCATCGAGCTCCGTGCCACCGTCGATAAGCCGTGCCCGGTCAGTCTCACCAATCACGCCTACTTCAACCTCGACACCGTTCAAAGCGATGTGCGTCAGCATAAACTTCAGCTGCTGGCCGACAGCTATTTGCCGGTCGACGCCAGCGGCTTGCCCTCGGGTGACCTGAAAAACGTGGCCGGCACCAGCTTTGATTTCCGTGAACCCAAAACACTTGCGCAAGATTTTCTGTCCGATACCGATCAGCAAGCTACCAAAGGCTATGACCACGCTTTTCTGCTGCAGGCTAAGGGCGATCTTAGTCAGCCGGTTGCACGGGTCTGGTCCGCCGACGGTGCGCTGGAAATGCGAGTGTTCACAACGGCACCTGCGTTACAGTTCTACAGCGGGAACTATCTGGCGGGCACGCTTGCCCGCGATAAAGCAAGCTACAGTGACTGGAATGGCCTGGCGCTGGAAAGCGGCTTCCTGCCGGACAGCCCAAATCATCCTGAATGGCCACAGCCCGACTGCTGGTTAAAGCCAGAAGAAACCTACCTGACCGTCACGCAATACCAGTTTCTGCCCAGCTAAAGCCCCTTGCCCTTTTCATTAAGGGCAATTCCTCACCAAATCGCTGACTTTACCGCCAGATCGCGCCAAAAATATAACAACCTTTTACAACCACCTTACACTCCACGCGCTTTTTCGCTATGTTAAACGTTTATCATTGCCGTGGCTTATGGCGCGGCAATATAATGATAATTGTTATCATTAATCCCAGGCTCATTAAGGAGTAAATCATGGCTGTTACTAAGCTGGTTCTGGTTCGTCACGGCGAAAGCCAGTGGAACAACGAAAACCGCTTCACTGGTTGGTATGATGTTGATCTGTCTGATAAAGGTCGTACCGAAGCTAAAGCTGCCGGTAAGCTTCTGAAGGACGAAGGCTTCACTTTCGACTTCGCTTACACCTCTGTGCTGAAACGTGCCATCCACACCCTGTGGAATATCCTCGATGAACTGGACCAGGCCTGGCTGCCGGTCGAGAAATCCTGGAAACTGAACGAGCGTCACTACGGCGCGCTGCAGGGTCTGAACAAAGCTGAAACCGCTGAAAAATACGGTGACGAGCAGGTTAAACAGTGGCGTCGCGGCTTCGCGATCACCCCACCAGAGCTGTCTAAAGACGACGAGCGCTTCCCTGGCCACGATCCACGTTACGCAAAACTGACCGACAGCGAACTGCCAACCACCGAAAGCCTGGCGCTGACCATCGACCGCGTAACACCGTTCTGGAATGAGTCCATTCTGCCACGCATGAAATCCGGCGAGCGCGTCATCGTTGCTGCTCACGGTAACTCCCTGCGCGCGCTGGTTAAATACCTGGATAACCTGAGCGAAGATGAGATCCTCGAGCTGAACATCCCTACCGGCGTGCCGCTGGTTTATGAGTTTGATGAGAACTTCAAACCGCTGAAACGTTACTACCTGGGCAACGCTGACGAAATCGCAGCGAAAGCCGCAGCAGTAGCCAACCAGGGTAAAGCGAAGTAATTCGCCGCCCATAAAAAAAGGCGTGGTAAGTACCACGCCTTTTTTATTGATCAAATCAGGCCGTTAGCCGCGACGTGCCTTTACCGCAGCGGCAAGTTTGCGCAGCGCCACTTCTGTATCGTCCCAGCCAATGCAGGCGTCGGTAACGCTTTTGCCGTAGACCAGCGGCTCGCCGCTCTCCAGGCTTTGATTGCCTTCCACCAGATGACTTTCAATCATCACGCCGATGATAGCCTTCTCGCCACCGGCAATTTGGCCACAAACGTCGGCAGAAACATCCATCTGCTTTTTAAACTGTTTGCTGCTGTTGGCGTGGCTGAAATCGATCATCACCTGTGGTTCAAGACCCGCTTTCACCAGGCCCGCTTTCACCTCTTCCACATGCTTCGCGCTGTAGTTAGGCTCTTTGCCGCCGCGCAGAATAATGTGGCAGTCACCGTTCCCGCTGGTGTTGACGATGGCGGAATGGCCCCACTTGGTCACGGACAGGAAGCAGTGTGGCGCCCCTGCGGCGTTGATAGCATCAATCGCAACTTTGATAGTGCCATCGGTACCGTTTTTAAAGCCGACCGGGCAAGACAGGCCGGAAGCCAGCTCGCGGTGCACCTGTGATTCAGTGGTACGCGCGCCGATAGCTCCCCAGCTCATCAGATCCGCCAGATACTGAGGGGTGATCATATCAAGGAATTCCCCTGCGGCAGGCAGGCCGGAATCGTTGATATCCAGCAGCAGCTTGCGCGCAATGCGCAGGCCGTCGTTAATTTGATAGCTGCTGTCCATGTGCGGATCGTTAATCAGGCCTTTCCAGCCCACCGTGGTGCGTGGTTTTTCAAAATAGACACGCATGACCACTTCCAGCTCACCCTGAAGTTCCTCACGCAATGCCAGTAGGCGCGCGCCGTACTCTTTGGCAGCCTTCGTGTCGTGAATGGAGCAAGGGCCGATCACCACCAGCAGACGATCGTCGCTGCCTTTAAGGATTTTGTGAATCGCTTTGCGGGCCTGAGAGACGGTGTGGGCGGCTTTTTCAGTGGCGGGGAATTTTTCCAGCAGCGCTACAGGGGGGAGAAGCTCGTTGATCTCTTTGATTCTTAAGTCGTCGTTCTGATAATTCATGATAGTTCCGGGGTCATCCTGATATTTTTCTTCGTTGCAATCCTTTCAATCTAACTCGCATAACCACAAGTGTAAACGGGCTTTTACACTTCTCACAGATTAATCCTGAAAACTCGAAAAAAACAGTGAAAACGTGGTGAACACGCTCCTGTTAACTACACTTCCCAACTGTTAACGCTGAAAAATATTAAATTTTCAATATGTAATACTATTTTGAAAATTAAAGCCCGGTGCAGACAGCTGCCCTGCAGGATTTTTCAGCATTTTGCACTGCACTGTTGGAAGAAGTTATCCAGCAATAACGACCAGAACAGGAGCACAAGATGAAAAAATTAACCACGCTGCTATTAACCGCCACGCTGACTCTGGGCAGCGGAATCGTATATGCCGCAGACTCAACGTCGAGCGCAAACAACGGGCAGGCAAACGCCAGCGCCGAAGCGGGACAGGTCGCACCTGACGCACATCAGAAAGTGGCTCCAAACGGCGTCAGCAATGACAAAATAAACGGTTCTCACCATAAAATGAGCAAAAGCGAAGTGCACAAAAACAGCATGTGCAAAGATGGGCGCTGTCCGGACACCAACAAAAAAGTTGAGACCGGCAGCGGGCAAGAGGTGAACAAAAAAGTCGACGGAACCTCGCAGTAGTTCCCTCATAAAAAATCATGAGAAGAGAGCCAGACGGCTCTCTTTTTTTATCGGCATCTTTCAACAAGTTGACGTCAGGAAGCGGTTATAATTAGCTCACCGCGACTGATATTTGTGAGAGATTATGGCGCATTCACACCCACACACACCTTCCGACAGTAACGCAAAACGCCTGTTGTTCGCTTTCCTCATCACGGCGATTTTCATGGTTGCCGAAGTTATTGGCGGCCTGCTTTCCGGCTCGCTGGCCCTCCTGGCTGACGCCGGACATATGCTCACCGATGCAGCCGCCCTGCTGTTTGCCCTGCTGGCCGTACATTTTGCCCGTCGCCCACCCAACGCCCGGCATACCTTTGGCTGGCTGCGCCTGACCACGCTTGCAGCATTTGTAAATGCCATTGCTCTGGTGGTGATTACCATACTTATCGTCTGGGAAGCGATTCAGCGCTTCTCAAATCCTCAGCCTATTGCCGGCTGGGCCATGCTGACAATTGCGGTCGCCGGGCTGTTGGCCAACCTTGTCTCTTTCTGGATCCTGCATAGCGGCGGCGGAGAGAAAAACCTCAACGTTCGCGCAGCGGCGCTGCACGTGCTGGGGGATTTGCTGGGTTCTGTGGGGGCAATTGTAGCGGCGGTGGTGATTCTCTGGACCGGCTGGACACCTATTGACCCGATCCTTTCGGTGCTGGTTTCCTGCCTGGTACTGCGCAGCGCCTGGAGTCTGCTGAAAGAGAGCGTCAATGAGTTACTGGAAGGTGCGCCGAGCGCCATCGACATTGCCGCCCTGAAACGGAATCTTTCTCGCTCAATACCGGAAGTGCGGAACGTGCATCACGTTCATATTTGGCTGGTTGGCGAAAAGCCGCTGATGACGCTGCATGTTCAGGTCGTGCCGCCCCACGATCACGATGCCCTGCTGGAGTGCATACATCACTTCCTGGCGCACGAGTACCAGATAGAGCACGCCACGGTACAAATGGAGTATCAGGTTTGCCACGGGCCAGACTGCGACCTGAATGAGCATGACCACCACGCCGGCCATGCCCATCATCACTCTTGATCAGGAGAAGGCGCGCGAACCGGACTGTCGCGCGCTTTTGATCCACATCCGGCTGCCATTCAGCGCAATGAACGTCAGAATGAGATACTCCAGCGACATCGCGTAAACCCCCTGCAGGGCAAAGATAACCACGCTGATCACGTTAATGATTGTCCACAGCAGCCAGTTTTCCACGTATTTACGGGTCATCAGGATCATCGCCACAATCGACAGCACCATCATGCACGAATCCCAGAACGGGTAAGCGTCAGGCTGCAGCTCTGGCAGGGTAACGTTCAGGCCCATGCTCTGCATCACCGTCACGGCAACCCGGGTCAGGAAGGCAAAGACCGGGTCGATAAACAGCGTCATCAGCCCAATTGCCGCGATAATAATCACCAGCCAGGCAATCGCTTTTGGCAAAGGCAGCCAGCGGATTTGCAGCAGCGACTGATTATTACTGCTTTGCCGTGACCAGGCATACCAGCCGTAAATATTCGCCACAAAAAAGAACAGTTGCAAAAGAAGGCTGGCGTAGAGCTGGATCTGAAAGAAAATAATGGCAAACAGCGTGACGTTAATTAACCCGAAAGCGTAATTTCCAATCTTCTCCAGGCTTGCGAGCCAGATACAAAGCAATCCCGCCAGCGTTCCCACGGCCTCAATCCATGATAAGTCATACCCGCCGGCTCCGATTGGGATGTGGACGAGAATGTTCTGCGTGCTAAAAAAATCCATGTGTTCCCCTGAGCGTAATGTCTTTACGCGTTGCCTTTAACCGTCCGACGCAATTCAGCCGCAAAATCGAGCATGCGGTTAAGCGGAATCAGTGCGCCCTCACGTAGCGCAGCATCCACTTCTATCGTGTGTGCAGTTCCGCCCTGCTCCAGCCCCTCTGCAATTGCTTTAAGCCCGTTCATCGCCATCCACGGGCAATGCGCACAGCTGCGGCATGTTGCCCCTTCTCCTGCAGTCGGCGCCTCCAGCAACTCTTTATCCGGGCACGCCTGCTGCATTTTATAAAATATCCCGCGATCCGTGGCCACAATAAGCTGCCGGTGAGGCAGCGTTTTAGCGGCGTTAATCAACTGGCTCGTCGAGCCCACGGCATCGGCCATATCAACCACCGCCTGCGGCGACTCAGGATGTACCAGGACGGCTGCGTTCGGGTAAAGCGCCTTCATGCGCGCCAGGGCCTGGGTTTTAAATTCATCATGCACAATACAGGCTCCCTGCCAGCACAGCACATCGGCTCCGGTCTGCTTTTGAACATAGCTGCCAAGGTGGCGATCCGGTGCCCAGATAATTTTCTCACCCAGGCTGTCCAGGTGTTCAATCAGCTCTACCGCAATACTGGACGTCACAACCCAGTCAGCCCGGGCTTTTACCGCAGCAGAGGTATTAGCATAGACGACCACGGTGCGATCGGGGTGCTGGTCGCAGAAAGCGTTAAACGCCTCAATCGGGCAGCCGAGATCCAGTGAACATTCGGCATTCAGGGTTGGCATTAGAATTGTTTTTTCGGGGCTGAGGATTTTCGCCGTTTCCCCCATGAAACGAACCCCGGCTACCAGTAGCGTGGACGCAGGGTGGTTGGCACCGAAGCGAGCCATTTCGAGCGAGTCAGAAATACACCCGCCGGTCTCTTCCGCCAGCGACTGGATTTCCGGGTCGGTGTAGTAGTGCGCCACCATCACCGCATCCCGCTCTTTAAGCAGGCGCTTAATTTTTTCACGGTAGAACTGCTTTTCGTCCCTGTTCAGGGGAGTGGGTTTAGGCGGGAAAGGATAAATCGCGGTTTCCGGGTCAAACATTACGCTCATCATGCAATCTCGTTTTACTGACTTAACATTACAGGCCTTAAAAAGCGTAATTTACGCCATAGCCCGCACTCATTGTTTTATATGCTAAACAAGATAGCGAAATTTAATCAGGATGTCGTGGGTTATTGCCCGATGAACTGAGAGAAAGAGAAACGGGGGGTGTTAAACAGGATAAAAAGCAGGATTTCAAATCGCAGATAGCAAAAAGGCGCCTTTAGGGCGCCTTTCTACATTGGTGGGTCGTGCAGGATGATTATCACCCTTTGGGCCGTTGTTATCACAACGTTGTTTCGCTTTCGCTCAACTCAAACCTGCTGCAGGCTCGAACCCTGCCCGAATCGCAGATAGCAAAAAGGCGCCTTTAGGGCGCCTTTCTACATTGGTGGGTCGTGCAGGATTCGAACCTGCGACCAATTGATTAAAAGTCAACTGCTCTACCAACTGAGCTAACGACCCGCTGTATGCGGTTGCTGCTTTTTACTTTAAAGCGGTGGGTCGTGCAGGATGATTACCACCCTCCGGGCCGTTGCTATCACAACGTTGTTTCGCTTTCGCTCAACTCAAACCTGCTGCAGGTTTGAACCCTTCACGCCTGACTACAGCTTGCTACTTTAAAGTGGTGGGTCGTGCAGGATTCGAACCTGCGACCAATTGATTAAAAGTCAACTGCTCTACCAACTGAGCTAACGACCCGCTGTGCGGCTTACTGCAAACTTCTTTACTGCTTCTGCTTTAAAGTGGTGGGTCGTGCAGGATGATTATCACCCTCCGGGCCGTTGCTATCACAACGTTGTTTCGCTTTCGCTTAACTCAAACCTGCTGCAGGTTCGAACCCTTCACGCCTGACTACAGCTTCTTACTTTAAAGTGGTGGGTCGTGCAGGATTCGAACCTGCGACCAATTGATTAAAAGTCAACTGCTCTACCAACTGAGCTAACGACCCACTTTTGCGTCACTTTGGGTTTGTTTCGTATCCCTTGGCAACGGCGGCATATATTACTGATTTAAGATTTTGACGCAACAATAATTTTGACGCAGATCGCTCAACTGCTTATGTTTCGCACGGCGAGACCAGAAAAACGACGATATCTGGTCAGGCCGCAAGCATTATTGCGCATTCAGACGTTTTTGAGCCTGCTTTGCACCGTCAGTATTGGGATACTGTTTAACGACCTGCTGGTATACGGCTTTCGCTTTTGCGGCGTCGCCTTTGTCCTGCATGATCACGCCAACCTTAAACATGGCATCCGGTGCTTTAGGGGATTTCGGGTAGTTTTTCACCACTGAGGCAAAATAAAACGCCGCATCATCCTTTTTGCCTTTGTTGTAATTCAACTGACCAAGCCAGTAATTGGCGTTAGGTAGATAAGTTGAATCCGGATACTTCTTCACAAAGGACTGAAACGCGTTGATAGCATCGTCCTGACGCGATTTATCCTGCACCAGCGCGATAGCAGCGTTGTAGTCGCTATTAGCGTCACCGCCTTGCACCGGGGCAGCAGGAGCCGCGTTAGAGGCCCCAGCGTCCGGCGTGGCAGTCTGGGAGGCACCGGCAGCAGGCTGTTGCCCTGCTCCCGCGGCAGCGCCGCCAAGGCTATCCATCTGCAGCAAAATTTGCTTTTGACGTTCCACAACCTGATTCAGCTGATACTGACTTTCCTGGATCTGACCGCGCAGGGAATCAATGTCATTCTGGTTATCGGAGAGTTGCTGCTGGAGTTGGGTCAAAAGCTGACTGTGAGCGTTAGAAATACGCTCGAGTTGGGTGACACGGTCTTCGACCGAGCCTGAGCCGACACTACTGATTGGCGCCTGAGCATTAGCGGCCCAGGGGGCCGCTATGCCAACCAGTAACGACAGACTCAACAAGTGATGTCTGAAGTTACTGCTCATGCGATTCTCTTAGTAAACCAGTACGGCACGACGGTTTTTAGCGTAAGCCGCTTCGTCATGACCCAGTACTGCAGGTTTTTCTTTACCGTAAGAAACGATGGAGATCTGGTCTGCAGAAACGCCTTTACCTTGCAGGTACATTTTAACAGCGTTAGCACGACGTTCGCCCAGTGCGATGTTGTACTCTGGGGTACCGCGCTCATCCGCATGACCTTCTACGGTCACTTTGTAAGACGGGTTGCTACGCAGGAAGTTAGCGTGCGCATCCAGCATTGCAGCGAATTCAGAGCTAACATCGTATTTGTCCAGACCGAAGTAAACGATGTTGTTCTGCTGCAGCTGTTGCATCTGCAGACGAGCCTGCTCTTCAGAAGACATGTTGCCGTGGCCGTTAGCGTCCATACCAGTGCCGGCACCCAGCATACCTTCACCGCTCTGACCATTGTTGGCGCTCTTGTTAGAAGAACACGCCGCGATAGCCATAACCGGCAGAGCAATCATCAGCCCTTTCAGCACTTTGTTCAGTTGCATTTCTTTGATCCTTTAATAATCAATATTGTTATCACAGATACGGCGACCAGGCAGGGAATTTGACCTGTCCATCAGTTGCCGGAAGACGCGCTTTGAAACGCCCATCTGTTGAAACCAAATTCAGCACGGATCCCATCCCCTGAGAAGAGCTGTAGATTACCATAGTGCCGTTAGGTGCCAGACTTGGCGTTTCATCCAGGAACGTTGACGATAAAGTTGTTACGCCACCCGCTACCAGATCCTGTTTGGCAATGTGCTGCTGACCGCTCGCGGAGCTGACCATTACCATAATCTTACCGTCGGCACTGACATCGGCATCCTGGTTCTGAGAACCTTCCCAGGACAGACGCTGCGGAGCACCGCCATTAATACTGACTTTATAAATCTGTGGACGACCCGCCTGGTCCGAGGTGTAGGCCAGAGTTTGGTTGTCCGGGAACCAGGTTGGTTCGGTGTTGTTGCTACGACCCTCAGTCACCTGACGAATCTGACCAGAACCCAGGTCCATCACGTACAGCTGCAGGCTGCCGGTTTTAGACAGCGCGAACGCCAGCTTAGAACCATCCGGTGAAAACGCCGGCGCACCGTTGTGCTGCGGGAACGAAGCAATCTGACGCACTGCACCGTTAGCCAGCGTCTGCACAACCAGAGCAGAACGGCCGCTTTCGAAGGTCACGTAAGCCAGTTTACTGCCATCCGGAGACCAGGCTGGAGACATCAGCGGCTGCGGAGAACGGTGAACCACAAACTGGTTGTAGCCATCGTAATCAGAAACACGCAGCTCATAAGGGAACTGGCCGCCATTGGTCTGCACTACATAAGCAATACGGGTACGGAATGCGCCTTTAATCCCGGTCAGCTTCTCAAACACTTCGTCGCTGGCGGTATGGCCGGCGTAGCGCAGCCACTGCTTGTTCACTTTGTAGGAGTTCTGCGCCAGCACCGTGCCCGGCGCACCAGAGGTGTCTACCAGCTGGTAAGCAACGGTATAGCTGCCGTCACCGTTTGGTGTAACCTGACCGACTACCACGGCGTCAATGCCCAGAGCAGTCCAAGCCGCTGGCTGAACTTCCTGAGCAGAACCCGGCTGCTGTGGCAGACGAGATCTGTCGAGTGGATTGAATTTCCCGCTGTTACGCAGGTCAGCGGCAACAATGCCACCGATATCTTCTGGGGCAGCACCAGGGCCGGCCCAGGTAAACGGAACCACACCAATCGGACGAGCGGAGTCGACACCCTGGGTGATCTCGATACGAACTTCTGCGTGCAGCACCGCTGCCCACAGCATTAAGAAACTTAACGCTACACGAAATGCCTGCTTCATCATATCTCCCTTATCCGGGCGGAAAGCCCACGATAATTTAGCAGAATGTTAACAAACCCAAATACACAAAACTACCAAAACCCTGTAACTCAGCTTAGTGTGCTTTCCCCACCGTGGCGGGGAAAACCGCGTTAAGGCTTAAAGTCGATCGGTGCGTTCTTGAAGACTTCATAAACAGCTTCGCTTGGCGGCTTAGGAATCTTCGCCAGACGCGCTGCCGCAACGGCAGCCTGGCAAAGTGCTGCATCGCCACCTTCTGGCTTGATATCAAGCAGAAGGCCGTCCGGAGCCAGTTTGATCCGCAGCGAACAGGTCTTACCGGCAAACGAAGGATCGTTATAGAACTTACTCTCGATCGCTGCCTTTATCTGACCTGCGTAGCCGTTGATCTCTGCCCCGCTTGCGCCGTTGTTTTTATTATTCCCTTTTCCAGCGGCGGCTGCGGCATTACCTTTCGCCCCACCGCCTGTTTTCGGTGCATTCTTACCTGAGCTTAAATCACCGAACAAATCGTCTACGCCCTGCGCTGCAGCCTTGTCAGAAGCGGCTTTCTCAGCAGCAGCTTTTTTCTTCGCGTCTGCGGCTGCTTTCTTATCTGCTGCGGCTTTCGCGGCGGCAGCTTTGTCAGCGGCGGCCTTTTCAGCCGCTGCTTTGTCGGCAGCAGCCTGTTTAGCCGCTTCTGCTTTTTCGGCTGCGGCTTGCTTGGCTGCTTCAGCGGCGGCTTTCTTCTCCGCTTCCTGCGCAGCTTTCTTAGCGGCAGCATCTGCAGCTTTTTTCTCAGCATCCTGCTGAGCTTTTTTCGCCGCAGCAGCAGCGTCAGCGGCGGCCTTTTTCTCTGCGTCGGCGGCTTTTCTGGCTGCTTCTTCAGCGGCTTTCTTCTGAGCATCCGCAGCAGCTTTCTTAGCGGCTTCTTCCGCAGCCTTCGCCTGGGCATCAGCCTGAGCTTTTGCCTGCGCGTCAGCCTGGGCTTTCGCCTGAGCATCCGCTTTTGCCTTCGCCGCAGCCGCAGCAGCTTCTGCCTGCTTCTGCTGCTCCTGAGCCTGCTTCGCGGCCGCTTCAGCCTGCTTCTGCTGTTCAGCCTGCGCTTTTGCCTGCTCCTGAGCGGCTAAACGCTCTTTCTCCAGCTCTTTCAGGCGCTGTTGTTCTGCCGCCTGTTTTTGCTGAAGTTCTTCGGCCTGCTGCTGCGCCTGTTTCTCGCGCTGTTCAGCGGCGCGTTTGCTGCTTGCCTGCTGCTGCTGTTGGCGATTGTAGTTTTCCACTACCGCACCCGGGTCAACCATCACCGCGTCAATAGAAGAACCACCGCCACCGCCAGCGGATGCATCAATGTGCTCATCAAACGAGCTCCAGATCAGGATGGCAATCAAAATGATATGCAGCACCACTGAAACGATGATCGCTCGTTTTAATTTAGCGTTCTCTTCTGTTGCCTTTGACACTATCGGTTCCCAAACGTTTTAAGCGAGATGGATCAGATTGGCTGCGTCATCAAACCGACGGACTTCACGCCCGCCTGATGCAACAGATTCAGCACTTTGATGATCTCGTCATACGGAACATCTTTTGCACCGCCGATCAAAAATACCGTTTTCGGGTTTGCCTGCAGACGACGCTGCGCTTCGGCCACAACCTGCTCTGACGGCAGTTGATCCATACGATCTTTCTCAACCACTACGCTGTACTGCCCTACCCCGGACACTTCAATAATGACCGGCGGTTCATCGTTACTGCTGACGGTCTGAGAGTCTGTCGCATCCGGCAGATCCACCTCGACGCTTTGGGTGATGATTGGCGCCGTTGCCATAAAGATCAGCAGCAGCACCAACAGCACGTCCAGCAAAGGAACGATGTTAATTTCTGACTTCAGCTCACGACGACCACGTCCGCGTCTGGCCATGACTTACCCCTTGTTACTGCTTTTCGCTGCTGGTAAAAGCCTGACGGTGCAGGATAGCCGTGAACTCTTCCATGAAGTTGTCGTAATTCAATTCCAGTTTGTTCACGCGTTGGTTAAGACGGTTGTACGCCATAACGGCCGGAATAGCAGCAAACAGGCCGATCGCAGTCGCGATCAGCGCTTCAGCAATCCCTGGCGCAACCATCTGCAACGTTGCCTGCTTCACCGCGCCCAGAGCGATAAACGCATGCATGATCCCCCACACCGTACCAAACAGGCCGATATACGGGCTGATGGAACCGACGGTGCCAAGGAAAGGAATATGGGTTTCCAGCGTTTCCAGCTCACGGCTCATCGAGATACGCATCGCTCGAGATGCGCCCTCAACCACGGCTTCTGGCGCATGGGTATTGGCGCGGTGCAAACGCGCGAACTCTTTAAAACCGGAATAGAAGATCTGCTCAGAACCGCTCAAGCTGTCGCGGCGGCCCTGGCTCTCCTGATACAGGCGAGACAGTTCGATTCCGGACCAGAACTTGTCTTCGAACGCCTCGGCTTCACGGCCGGCGGCATTAAGGATACGCGTTCGCTGAATGATGATTGCCCATGATGCGATGGAAAAACCAATCAAAATCAACATGATAAATTTGACCAGAAGGCTTGCCTTCAGGAACAAATCAAGGATATTCATGTCAGTCACTGCTTGAACTCCGCGACAATAGACTTGGGAAGCGCACGAGGCTTCATTAGGTGTGGATCAACACAAACAATCAGCACTTCAGCTTGGTTAAGCAACTGATTTTCAGCGTTGACTATTCGCTGCGTAAACACCATAGAAGTGCCGCGCATCGATGTAATTTCACTTTGGATTTCGAGTAAATCGTCGAGTCGGGCAGGCGCAAGATAATCAACCGTCATCCTGCGTACGACAAAGGCGACACGCTCCGCCAACAGGGAATGCTGGTTAAAGTTGTGCTGGCGCAGCATCTCTGTGCGTGCTCTTTCATAAAAAGCAACATAACTGGCATGGTAAACCATACCACCGGCGTCAGTGTCTTCGTAGTAAACACGAACCGGCCATCGAAACAGCGTTGTACTCACTTTACATCCCGGTAATGCAATTTAACGCTGCTTACTATACGCAAGAGCATGAGGGTTTGGAATGGATTGTTTTAAACGTTAAGTAAATTTTTATGGGCTTGTTAAAGCCCATAATTTCTGTTTCAGGCGGGGGAATGCACGCAGGCATTCAGAAGAAGAAAAACAGCAGTCCAGCGATGAGCACTAAATCGGCAATCAGCGGGCAGAAAACGCCCTGCCAAAGAACTTTGGTTGGGCGGAAACCCACGCCATGAATGATCCCGGCACAAACGCCCCACATCAGCAGGAAGCCATGCCAAATCTCCAGCTCACTCGTTTTTGCGGCGAAACGAGACGGGTCCCAAAAAATACACCCGGCCAGGGCCAGCGCCATCACTAAGGAAAGAGCCCGCAAGGGGCTCTTATCCATTACCGCGTACAGCTTCGCGATAACGTATTCCATTAGTGCTCTTCTTTTCCGGCTTTGCTCGCCTCAACGTGCTCGAGAGCCAGCGCGGTAATAATCCCGAATGCACACGCGAGAAGCGTGCCCAGAATCCATGCAAAGTACCACATAATCAGCTCCTTATTAGTACAGAGAGGTGGAGTTGCTTTCGATGTGTTCTTTCGTGATACGGCCGAACATTTTCCAGTAACACCAGGTGGTGTAGAGAAGAATGATTGGCACGAACACGATAGCGACATAGGTCATCACATTCAGCGTCAGCTGGCTGGATGTCGCATCCCACATGGTCAGGCTAGCGTTCATCATGGTGCTGGAAGGCATCACGAACGGGAACATCGCGATACCGGCAGTCAGGATCACACAGGCCAGCGTCAGCGAGGAGAAGATAAACGCGAGGGCGCCTTTCTCCAGACGAGACATGAGAATGGTCAGCAGCGGCAGCACAACGCCCAGAGCAGGAATCAACCACAGCGCAGGCGTATTGTTGAAGTTCACCAACCAGGCCCCAGCCTGACGCGCTACTTCTTTGGTCAGCGGGTTAGAAGCAGCATGATGATCCAGAGCGGAGGTCACCACATAGCCATCAATGCCGTAGATAACCCAGACACCGGCCAGCGCGAAGCAAACCATCATCACCAGCGCAGCAATCTGAGCAGCCGATTTAGCACGCAGATGTAACTCACCCACGGTACGCATCTGCAGATAGGTTGCGCCCTGAGCCACAATCATCGACACGCTGACAACGCCCGCCAGCAGACCAAACGGATTCAGCAGCTGGAAGAAGTTACCGGTGTAGTAAAGGCGCAGGTATTCATCAACGTGGAACGGTACGCCCTGCAGCAGGTTACCGAACGCCACGCCGATTACCAGCGGCGGCACGAAGCTACCGATGAAAATGCCCCAGTCCCACATGTTACGCCAGCGGGTATCTTCAATCTTCGAGCGGTAGTCAAATCCTACCGGACGGAAGAACAAGGCAGCCAGCACCAGAATCATCGCGACATAGAAGCCGGAGAAGGCAGCGGCATAAACCATTGGCCAGGCGGCAAACAATGCGCCACCAGCGGTGATCAGCCAAACCTGGTTCCCGTCCCAGTGCGGCGCAATGGAGTTAACCATGATGCGGCGTTCAACATCAGTCCGGCCAATCACGCGTGACAGCATGCCCACGCCCATATCGAAGCCGTCGGTGACGGCGAAGCCAATCAGCAGAACGCCAACCAGCAGCCACCAGATAAAACGCAATACTTCATAATCGATCATTTGACGACTCCTGTCTTAGCGTGCCGGCTGAGAAGCCACGTTGGACTGCTCAAAGTGATAGCGCCCTGTTTTCAGGCTGCTCGGCCCAAGGCGAGCAAATTTGAACATCAGGAACAGTTCCGCCACCATAAACAGCGTGTAAAGGCCGCAAATCAGTATCATGGAGAACAGCAGGTCACCCACGCTCAACGAGGAGTTCGCAACGGCGGTTGGCAGAACCTCACCCACTGCCCAAGGCTGACGCCCGTACTCCGCGACAAACCAGCCGGATTCGATAGCGATCCACGGCAGTGGAATACCGTACAGCGCGGCGCGCAGCAGCCATTTTTTCGAACCAATGGCGTTACGGGTCACGGTCCAGAACGACACCGCGATAATGAACAGCATCAGGAAGCCACAGGCCACCATGATACGGAACGCGAAGTACAGCGGCGCTACGCGAGGAATGGAGTCTTTGGTCGCTTTCTGAATCTGCTCTTCGGTCGCGTCAGTGACGTTATCCGTATAGCGCTTCAGCAGCAGACCATAACCAAGGTCTTTCTTAACGTGGTTGAAGTTATCACGCACGCTTTGATCGGTTGAACCACCGCGCAGCTGCTCAAGCAGGCTGTAAGCCTTCATCCCGTTACGGATACGCTCTTCGTGCTGCACCATCAGCTCTTTAAGGCCGGTTACTGGCTTATCCACCGAACGGGTAGCAATGATGCCCAGCGCGTAAGGGATTTGAATAGCGAAGCGGTTTTCTTGCTTATCCTGATCGGGAATACCAAACAGGGTGAACGCTGCCGGCGCTGGCTGAGTTTCCCATTCGGCTTCAATCGCAGCCAGTTTGGTTTTCTGCACGTCACCCATTTCGTAGCCAGACTCATCGCCCAGTACGATAACGGAGAGAATAGCGGCCATACCGAAGCTCGCGGCAATCGCGAAGGAACGTTTAGCAAAAGCGACGTCACGGCCTTTCAGCAGGTAGTAAGAACTGATACCGAGAACGAACATCGCGCCACAGACATAGCCGGACGCTACGGTGTGAACGAATTTAACCTGCGCTACCGGGTTCAGGACCAGCTCGGCAAAGCTGACCATTTCCATTCGCATGGTTTCGAAGTTGAAGTCGGAAGCGATAGGGTTCTGCATCCAGCCGTTAGCAACCAGAATCCACAGCGCGGAGAGGTTGGAGCCTAATGCGACAAGCCAGGTGACGGCCATATGTTGGACTTTGCCGAGGCGATCCCAGCCAAAGAAGAACAGACCAACGAAAGTAGATTCGAGGAAGAATGCCATCAGGCCTTCGATAGCCAGCGGCGCACCGAAGATATCCCCGACATAGTGAGAATAGTAAGACCAGTTAGTCCCGAACTGGAACTCCATGGTCAAACCGGTTGCCACCCCCAGCGCAAAGTTGATTGCAAACAACTTGCCCCAGAATTTGGTCATATCTTTATAAATCTGCTTACCTGACAGGACGTAGACCGTTTCCATGATGGCCAGCAAAAACGCCATACCGAGCGTTAATGGCACAAACAGGAAGTGGTACATCGCGGTCAAGGCAAACTGTAAGCGCGACAGTTCGACAATATCAAACATCTTGACTCCTTGCTCTTCGTATGAAGACTTCGACTGTGGTTCACCGGGAGGTTTCTCACAAGCATGCCCTAATACAAATACATTCGCTTCCAGTCCCCTTTTTCTCGCCCACTTTATTCAAATGTGAAATCAAAAGGTAAAAGGTTACAAACACGTTAATTAAATCAAAAATAACCCGTAATTATATTACCCTGCAATTCCCTTACAATAAACAGTTTTTTCTTAATGTTTTTTACGTTTTACGACGGCGATCAATTTATAGCTAAAACACCGTTATTCGGCCAGTTTGATCTGCAGCAATTTTGCCCCTTTATACCCCGCAACGCCAGCTTTAAACATTGATCCAAAACAATTTACACTGGCAATGTTAATTATTTTTCAATAGAGAATTAATCGTGAATTTGTTGTTAACGATATGTTTTAACGCTTCGCTCGAGGTTAATATCATGACGCTTATTCTCAACATTAAGCGGATATTTAAACCTGAAGCTTAAATTCGCCCCGTGCCAGCCAGGCCATCTTTACACTATTTATGCCGCGTCACTTTCGTCTTTTTAGCGTCCCTCCTTTAATTTTCACAAATAATTCACTTTTAGCGTAAATTAAATTAACAAATCATTATTTTTTATAAGGTTACAGGGGGAAAATATTGCGAAGAGAAATTATCCCGGAAAAGAATAAAGGCGAGGAAGTGCGCGACGCAGCGCAAGGAGGCGCCAGGATATCAAGAGAGAAACATAAAAAAAGGCCACCCAGGGTGGCCAACCATGTCGAACACTTATTATTACTGTCTCCCCCACTTGCGCGGGGGGCATCTGCTTACTGCGGCAGAATTGCTTTCAGCGCATCGCCGATGTCGGCGAGGCTGCGAACGGTTTTCACGCCAGCGGCTTCCAGAGCAGCGAATTTCTCATCCGCAGTCCCCTTCCCACCCGCAATGATGGCGCCCGCGTGGCCCATACGCTTGCCTTTAGGCGCTGTAACGCCGGCAATGTAGCCCACTACAGGTTTGGTGACGTGCTCTTTAATATAGGCCGCCGCTTCTTCTTCTGCGCTCCCGCCGATTTCACCGATCATTACGATGGCTTCGGTTTTTGGATCTGCCTGGAACATCTTCAGGATATCAATGAAGTTGGAGCCAGGGATCGGGTCACCGCCGATACCAACGCAGGTTGACTGGCCGAGGCCGATGTCGGTCGTCTGCTTAACGGCTTCATAGGTCAGCGTCCCGGAACGGGAAACGATGCCTACTTTGCCCGGCAGGTGAATGTGGCCCGGCATGATGCCGATTTTGCATTCGCCTGGGGTGATAACACCCGGGCAGTTTGGCCCGATCATGCGCACACCTGCTTCATCCAGCGCCACTTTCACGGTCAGCATATCCAGCGTAGGGATGCCTTCAGTGATGGTGATGATAAGCTTAATGCCCGCATCAATCGCTTCCAGGATAGAGTCTTTGCAGAACGGAGCCGGAACATAGATAACGGAAGCCGTCGCGCCGGTAGCTTCTACGGCTTCACGCACGGTATTGAATACCGGCAGGCCCAGATGTTCAGTACCGCCTTTGCCTGGCGTCACGCCGCCAACCATTTGCGTACCGTATGCAATCGCCTGCTCGGAGTGGAAAGTCCCCTGGCTGCCGGTAAAGCCCTGGCAAATTACCTTGGTGTTTTTATCGATCAAAATGGACATTATTTCCCCTCCACGGCAGCAACAACCTGCTGTGCTGCGTCCGTCAGACTTTTCGCTGCAATGATGTTCAGGCCGCTATCTGCCAGTTTTTTCGCACCCAGTTCGGCGTTGTTACCTTCCAGACGCACCACAACCGGCACGTTAACGCCCACTTCGGCTACCGCGCCAATGATGCCGTCGGCAATCAGGTCGCAGCGTACGATGCCGCCGAAGATGTTGACCAGAACGGCTTTTACTTTGTCGTCTGACAGGATGATTTTGAACGCTTCGGTTACGCGCTCTTTGGTTGCACCGCCGCCCACGTCAAGGAAGTTAGCCGGCTCGCCGCCGTGCAGCTTAACGATGTCCATGGTGCCCATTGCGAGGCCCGCACCGTTAACCATGCAGCCGATGTTGCCGTCCAGCGCAACGTAGTTGAGTTCCCACTGTGCAGCCTGAGCTTCACGAGGATCTTCCTGAGACTGGTCGCGCATTTCACGCAGATCAGGCTGGCGGAACAGCGCGTTGCCGTCGGCCCCCAGTTTGCCGTCGAGGCAGACCAGATCGCCCTGCTTAGTGATCACCAGCGGGTTGATTTCGATTAGCGCCAGATCGCGCTCAAGGAAGATGGTCGCCAGACCCATAAAGATCTTGGTGAACTGTTGAACCTGTTTACCTTCCAGACCGAGTTTGAACGCCAGTTCACGTCCCTGGTAAGGCATTGGGCCAGCCAGCGGATCCAGCGCAACTTTGTGGATCAGGTGCGGAGTTTCTTCCGCCACTTTTTCAATTTCCACGCCGCCTTCGGTGGAGGCCATGAAGACTACGCGGCGAGAGCTACGGTCAACCACCGCGCCCAGATACAGCTCTTTGTCGATGTCGGTTGCAGCTTCCACCAGAATCTGGTGTACAGGCTGGCCGTTGGCGTCCGTTTGGTAGGTTACCAGACGCTTGCCCAGCCAGTGCTCAGCAAAAGCACGAATGTCTTCTTTACTGTTAACCACTTTCACACCGCCCGCTTTACCGCGGCCACCGGCATGAACCTGACATTTCACCACCCAAGGACCCGCGCCAATTTTAGAGGCGGCTTCTTCCGCTTCACGCGGTGTGGTGCAGGCGTAACCGACGGGTGCCGGCAAACCATACCGAGCAAACAACTGTTTCGCCTGATATTCGTGTAAGTTCATGAGTTCTATCCATCCAGATAAAGAGCATTAATGCTCGGGGTAAGGTTAGATTCGGTTGTAGGGGCGGGTGTCATAGCACCCGCCAGAGTCTTGTTCGACTACACGTCAAGCAGCAGACGAGTTGGATCTTCCAGCAGCTCTTTAATCGCTACCAGGTAACCCACGGACTCGCGGCCATCGATCAGACGGTGATCGTAAGAGAGCGCCAGATACATCATCGGCAGGATCTCTACTTTACCGTCAACCGCCATTGGGCGGTCTTTGATGGCGTGCATACCCAGGATCGCGCTCTGAGGTGGGTTGATGATTGGCGTAGACATCAGAGAACCGAAGACGCCGCCGTTGGTAATGGTGAAGTTACCGCCGGTCAACTCTTCCACGGTCAGCTTGCCGTCACGGCCTTTCACTGCCAGCTCTTTGATACGTTTTTCGATGTCAGCCATGCCCAGGGTATCAACGTCTTTCAGCACAGGCGTCACCAGGCCACGCGGGGTGGACACCGCGATGCTGACATCAAAGTAGTTGTGGTAAACCACGTCTTCGCCGTCGATGGAAGCGTTCACTTCCGGATAGCGTTTCAGCGCTTCAACAACCGCTTTAATGTAGAAGGACATGAAGCCCAGACGCACGCCGTGGCGTTTTTCAAACGCTTCACCGTACTGCTTACGCAGTTCCATGATTGGCTTCATGTTCACTTCGTTGAAAGTAGTGAGCATGGCGGTAGAGTTTTTCGCTTCCAGCAGACGCTCGGCCACGCGCTTGCGCAGACGGGTCATTGGCACGCGTTTTTCGCTGCGCCCAGCCAGTGGCGCAACCGGTGCCTGAGTGGCTTCGGCGGCTTTTGCCTGTGCAGGCTGTTTTGCTTTCGCTTCACTCAGGTGTTTTTCAACATCTTCACGAGTGATACGGCCGCCTACGCCGCTGCCTTTGATGGCGCTGGCGTCGAGGTCGTTTTCTGCGATCAGGCGGCGGATAGCCGGGCTGAGGGCATCATTGCTCTGCTCTTCCAGAGAAGCCTGCTGGCGCTGAGCCGGAGTAGACTCTTTGGCGTCAGCTTTTGCGGAGGTTTCTTTTCCGCCGCTGTTGCCTTCACGCAGGCGGCCCAGAATCTGACGAGAGGTCACGGTTGTGCCTTCATCTTCCAGTACCGCATCCAGAACGCCGTCCGCAGACGCGGGTACTTCCAGTACCACTTTGTCAGTTTCGATTTCAACCAGCACTTCGTCACGTTTGACGCTGTCGCCCGGTTTTTTATGCCAGGTTGCCACTGTCGCGTCGGCTACGGACTCAGGCAGGTCAGGAACTAGAATATCTACGCTACTCATTATTTATCCTTTAATTTATTCGACGTTCAGCGCGTCATTAACCAGATCTTGCTGTTGCTTCTGGTGAACGGACATATACCCTACCGCCGGAGAGGCGGAGGCCGGGCGACCTGCATAACGCAGAGCGGACCCAAACGGAATCACTTCGCGGAAGTGGTGCTGGCTGCAGTACCAGGCGCCCTGGTTCAGCGGCTCTTCCTGGCACCAGACGAAGTCGTGTACGTGTGCGAACGGCTTCAGCGCTTCCTGTACCGCCTGGTGCGGGAACGGATAGAGCTGCTCGATACGCACAATCGCCACATCCTTCTGGTCATTCTTGCGACGCTGCTCCAGCAGGTCGTAGTAAACCTTACCGGAACACAGAACTACGCGCTTAACGCCTTTCGGATCCAGTTCATCAATCTCGCCGATGGCAGGCTGGAAAGCGCCGTTGGCCAGTTCGTCAAGGCTGGAAACCGCCAGCGGGTGGCGCAGCAGAGATTTCGGTGACATCACCACTAGCGGACGGCGCATCCCGCGCAGCGCCTGACGACGCAGCATGTGATAAACCTGAGCTGGAGTTGATGGGACGCAAACCTGCATGTTCTGCTCGGCGCACAGCTGGAGATAACGCTCCAGACGCGCGGAGGAGTGCTCAGGCCCTTGTCCTTCATAGCCGTGCGGCAGCAGCATCACCAGGCCACACATACGGCCCCATTTCTGCTCGCCGGAGCTGATGAACTGGTCAATCACAACCTGAGCGCCGTTGGCGAAGTCGCCGAACTGAGCTTCCCAGATGGTCAGAGTACGAGGTTCTGCCGTCGCATAACCGTATTCAAAGGCCAGAACCGCTTCTTCAGACAGCACGGAATCCCAGACTTTGAAGATACCCTGGCTGTTGTGAACATGCGCCAGCGGCGTGTAGGTAGAACCGTTAGTCTGGTTATGGATAACCGCGTGACGGTGGAAGAAGGTACCACGGCCAGCATCTTCACCGGACAGACGCACGGACACGCCTTCATCTACCAGGGTTGCATAAGCCAGGTTCTCTGCCGCCCCCCAGTCGAACAGCTTGTTGCCGTTCGCCATCTCCTGACGGTCGCTGTAGATTTTCGCCACGCGGGACTGCATTTCTACGGCTTCTGGCACGGTGCTGATGCGCTTAGCCAGTTCCTGCACGCGCTTCATCTCAACCTTGTTCGGATAGCTTTCGTCCCATTCATGGTTAAGGTACGGCGACCAGGTAAAGGAGTGCATGTTCATCGGACGCCATTCGTTGACGACGCATTCGCCCGCATCCAGCGCATCGCGGTACAGATTCACCATTTCGGTGGCATCTTCCAGCGTGGCCAGCTTGTCCTGCTCCAGCTTGTCGGCGTAAATCTTACGCGGGGTCGGATGTTTTTTGATTTTCTGGTACATCACTGGCTGAGTTGCACTTGGCTCATCAGCTTCGTTATGGCCGTGGCGACGGTAGCAAACCAGATCGATAAACACATCGCGTTTGAAGGTGTTACGGAAGTCCAGCGCCAGACGAGTCACAAAGGCAACGGCTTCCGGATCGTCCGCATTAACGTGGAAAATCGGCGCCATCACCATCTTACCGATATCGGTACAGTACGGCGTGGAGCGCGCATCCAGCGGGTTAGAGGTGGTGAAACCAATCTGGTTGTTGATAACGATACGCACGGTACCGCCCACTTCATAGCCACGCGCTTTGGACATGTTCAGGGTTTCCTGAACCACGCCCTGCCCGGCTACCGCGGCATCACCGTGAATGGTGATCGGCAATACCTGGTTGCTGCCTGGCTTGTCCAGACGATCCAGACGCGCACGCACGGAACCAATAACCACCGGGCTAACGATTTCGAGGTGAGACGGGTTAAACGCCAGCGCCAGGTGAACCAGGCCGCCTTCGGTTTCCACGTCGGAGGAGAAGCCCATGTGGTACTTCACGTCACCGGTGCCGAGGTGCTCTTTATGTTTACCGGCAAATTCGTCGAACAGATCCTGCGGTTTTTTACCCAGCACGTTGATCAGCACGTTAAGACGACCGCGGTGCGCCATACCCAGCACCACTTCGCGCGTGCCGCTCTTACCGGCGTGGCGAATCATCTCTTTGAGCATCGGCACCAGCGCATCGCCGCCTTCCAGCGAGAAGCGTTTCGCCCCAGGGAATTTGGCACCCAGGTAACGTTCCAGACCTTCTGCTGCAGTCAACTCGCTCAGGAAGCGTTTTTTCTCTTCCGGCGTAAAGGTTGACTGGCCCACCACAGATTCAATGCGCTGCTGGATCCAGCGTTTCTCTTCTGTGTTGGTAATGTGCATGTACTCGGCGCCAATAGAGCCGCCGTAGGTTTGTTGCAGAGCGTCAATCAGATCCGCAAGCTTCATGGTTTCTTTGCCGCCGGCAAAAGAACCCACGTTAAAGCTCTGCTGCAGATCCTCATCCGTCAGGTTGTGGAAAGCCGGATCCAGATCGGGAACGGATTCTTGCTTCCACAGGCCAAGCGGATCGAGGTTTGCTGCCTGATGCCCGCGGAAACGCCAGGCGTTGATCAGCTGCAGAACCTTAACTTGCTTAACGTCAGTGTCAGGATCGGTAATTGCGGTGGAGTAACGTGAGGCATCCTTCGCCAGACGACGGAAATAATCACGCGTTTTTGAATGGAATTGATCCGGTCTGGCTCCGGTGCCAGGTAACTGCTGGAACATCGTGCGCCAGTGCGCATCAACAGAGTCAGGATCGGTTAAGAAGTCTTCATAGAGCTGCTCTATGTAGGACTGGTTTGCGCCCGCCAGCCAGGAAGAGTCCAGCCAGGGCTTCATCGCGCCGTTCTGCATCGTGATCCCTTAAGCAAATTTATGCTTATTTCGCCGTGGATAACTATAACGCACACCGTAGGGTATACAGGTATACGTTCCAGGGTTCACTTTCTTCGAGCCTGTTGCCGTGGAGGGCGGCCCGCGAAGGAACCTTTAAAAACTGTCTCTATACAGGATCTGTAGGGCAGTTTTTAAAGATTTCCTGCAATCTGTTCCCTCTCCCTACAGAGGAAAGGGAACAGGATGAGGGGAACTGCACTTCCCCTCTTATTACTTAAGCGCTCTTCTGCAACAGCATCGACTTGATATGGCCGATAGCTTTCGTCGGGTTCAGCCCCTTAGGACAGACACTGACGCAGTTCATAATGCTGTGGCAGCGGAATACGCTGAAAGCATCGCTCAGGCCGTCCAGACGGGCGTCCGTTTCGGTGTCACGGCTGTCGATCAGGAAGCGATACGCAGCCAGCAAACCGGCCGGGCCGATAAACTTGTCCGGGTTCCACCAGAACGACGGGCAGGAAGTCGAGCAGCAAGCGCAAAGAATACACTCGTACAGACCATCCAGTTTTTCACGCTGCTCAGGCGACTGTAAATGCTCGCGAGCGGGTGGATTTTGCCCATTATTCAACAGGTAAGGCTTAATCTTCTCATATTGAGCATAGAATTGCCCCATGTCTACCACCAGATCGCGGATCACCGGCAGGCCAGGCAGAGGACGGATGACTATCTTCTGTTTGCCGTTGCCAAGCGCCGAAATTGGCGTGATACAGGCCAGCCCGTTTTTACCGTTCATGTTCAGGCCGTCAGAGCCACAAACGCCTTCACGGCATGAGCGACGGAACGACAGACTAGGATCTTTTTCTTTCAGCTGCATTAAAGCGTCAAGCAGCATCATATCGCGACCATCTTCCGCTTCCAGGGTGTAATCCTGCATGCGCGGAGCGTCGTCTACATCCGGGTTATAACGATAAACTGAGAATTCGAGTTTCATTGTCCTGTCTCCGCATTAATAAGTACGAATCTTCGGCGGGAACGCCGGACGCAGTTTCGGTTCCATATTGACGCTACGACGCGTCATGGATTCCGTCTCTGGCAGATACAGGGAATGGCACAGCCAGTTTTCGTCATCACGCTCCGGGAAGTCGAAGCGGCTATGCGCGCCACGGCTCTCGGTACGGAAGTTTGCCGACACCGCAGTGGCATAAGCGGTTTCCATCAGGTTATCCAGCTCAAGGCACTCAACGCGCTGGGTGTTGAACTCGCTGGAAGTATCGTCCAGACGGGCGTTTTTCAGGCGCTCACGGATCGCTTTCAGTTGCTCAAGCCCTTTGGCCATCGCGTCACCTTCACGGAACACCGAGAAGTTGTGCTGCATACATTCCTGCAGCGCTTTGCGGATCTCCACCGGATCTTCACCATTACGGTTGCCGTTCCAGCGGTTCAGGCGCTCAAGGGAGGCGTCGATTTCAGCTTCAGTTGCGTCAAGCAGATCGCCCTGTTCAGCAATAGATTCCTGCAGGTGCAGACCCACAGCACGCCCGAACACGACCAGGTCAAGCAGGGAGTTGCCGCCCAGGCGGTTCGCACCGTGTACGGAAACACAGGCGATTTCGCCCACTGCGAACAAACCAGGGATAACGACATCTTCGCCCTGTTCGTTCACCGTCAGCGCCTGACCGGTCACTTTGGTTGGAATACCGCCCATCATGTAGTGGCAGGTTGGGATAACCGGAATCGGCTCTTTCACCGGATCGACGTGGGCGAAAGTACGGGACAGCTCCAGAATGCCCGGCAGGCGGGATTCCAGCACCTCTTTACCCAGATGGTCGAGTTTCAGCTTGGCGTGTGGGCCCCACGGGCCATCACAGCCGCGGCCTTCACGGATTTCGATCATGATGGAACGCGCCACCACGTCACGACCCGCAAGGTCTTTCGCATTCGGGGCATAACGCTCCATGAAGCGTTCGCCGTGTTTGTTCAGCAGGTAGCCGCCTTCACCGCGACAGCCTTCTGTGACCAGAACCCCTGCCCCGGCGATGCCGGTTGGGTGGAACTGCCACATTTCCATATCCTGCACCGGCACGCCAGCGCGGATAGCCATGCCAACGCCGTCACCAGTGTTGATATGGGCGTTGGTGGTGGACTGATAGATACGTCCCGCACCGCCGGTCGCCAGCACCGTTGCCCGGGCTTTGAAGTAAACCACTTCCCCGGTTTCAATGCACAGCGCGGTGCAGCCCACGACGGCGCCATCGGCGTTTTTCACCAGGTCCAGCGCATACCACTCGGAGAAGATTGTGGTGTGGTTTTTCAGGTTCTGCTGATACAGCGTGTGCAGCAAGGCGTGACCGGTACGGTCAGCGGCTGCGGCAGTACGTGCCGCCTGCTCGCCGCCGAAGTCTTTCGACTGGCCGCCGAACGGACGTTGATAAATGGTGCCGTTTTCCAGACGGGAGAAAGGCAGGCCCATGTGGTCCAGCTCCAGAATCGCTTCCGGGCCGGTTTTACACATATATTCGATGGCGTCCTGGTCACCGATGTAGTCGGAACCTTTTACCGTGTCATACATGTGCCATTCCCAGTTATCTTCATGGGTATTACCGAGCGCCACGGTGATACCACCCTGAGCAGATACGGTATGGGAACGGGTCGGGAACACTTTAGAAAGCAGCGCACAGGTCTGGCCGCTCTGGGAAATCTGTAGCGCCGCGCGCATACCTGCGCCACCGGCACCAATCACTACAGCATCAAATTCTCTGACTGGCAGTTTCATTACACACCCCACACCACAACGAATCCATAAATGACGTAAACCAACAGCGCGACAACAATCAGCAGCTGTAAAGGAAGGCGAATCGCCAGCGGTTTAACGTAGTCGGTCAACACCTGCCACATGCCAATCCAGGCATGGATCAAAATAGAGAACAGTGCCAGCAGGGTGAAAACTTTGGTGAAGGCAGAGGCAAAGAAGCCGTGCCAGACGTCGTAGGTCAGCTCGCCGGTGAAAGCGAAGAAGCCAATCATGTAGATGATGTACAGGGTGAGTACGATGGCGGTAGCGCGAACCAGCACATAATCGTGCACGCCATTGCGACCCAATGCGGAGGCATTGCTTACCATACGAGGACTCCTGCAAGAATTGAAAGCACGACAGTAATAACAAAGGAGATATGTGCGGATCGTTTGCCCGCTACAAAGGTCTCTTCCAGATAGCCAAAGTCCATCAGCAGATGGCGAATACCGACCACCACGTGATAGGCCAGAGCCGTCAGAATGCCCCACATTATGAATTTAACGATAAAGCTGCTCATCACGGCGGAAGCGGTCAGAAAACCTTCCGGGGAGGAGAGTGACAGTCCCAGCAACCAAAGCAGAATGCCGACCGCCACAAATGTGATCACGCCGGAAACGCGGTGGAGGATGGAAGCGATTGCAGTGACGGGGAACCGGATCGTTTTCAGGTCCAGATTGACAGGTCGTTGTTTTTTCACGTTTCTTATCATGAATAGCGCCCACATGCTCTTCTTATTGTTTCCTTCCTCCGGATCTGCATTCGGGGTCAGACAGCGCTAACTTTCTATAACTGTGCGTCATGCAAAAAACAGCTACATCCAGAGGCCAGAGATCTGGCTACAACGCTGGGTGGCTCCCGGTAGCAGGGTGTTCCGGAGACCTGGCGGCAGTATAGGCTCTTCACAAAATCATTACAATTAACCCACATAATGTTTGAAGGGTTTTGCTCGGAACAGTGAGCAGGATCACGATAACAACATTATTTTAAATTTTAATCATCTGATTTGACAAAAGTTAAACATTATTGTTACAAACAGGGCCAGAAAAGCCGTATAATTCGCAAAAGTTATAGGGTCAGCCTTTCACCTGAGTAATAGTTATGTAACAGTGGATGGGTATTGACCCAAGTGATCAGGACAGTTATTAGTGATATACAGGTTTGAATGATACTGATTGCTAAGACGCTGATTTGCTGTAGTTTCGCCCTCAAAGCGAGTGTTACCTGCAAGCGCCCATCGCTCTGTACCCTGGTTGTACTCCTCTAAACAGAGCCGCGAGCCAATTAAAAAACTGGTAACCAACCATTGTGGGTTCGAATGCAAATCGGACGCCCGGCAGTCTTATGAAATAAGGCGCTAAGGAGACCGTAAATGGCTGATACTAAAGCAAACCTCACCCTAAATGGTGACGATGCTCTCGAACTTGATGTGCTAAAGGGCACGCTAGGTCAGGATGTAATTGATATCCGTAGTCTTGGTTCTAAAGGTGTATTTACTTTTGACCCAGGTTTCACCTCTACCGCATCCTGCGAATCCAAAATCACTTATATCGACGGTGACGAAGGCATTCTTTTGCACCGCGGTTTCCCGATTGACCAACTGGCCACCGAATCCAGCTACCTGGAAGTGTGCTACATCCTGCTGAACGGTGAAAAACCGACTCAGGAGCAGTTCGACGAATTCAAAACCACCGTTACCCGCCACACAATGATTCACGAGCAGATCACCCGTCTGTTCCACGGCTTCCGTCGCGACTCGCATCCGATGGCCGTGCTGTGCGGCGTGACCGGTGCGCTGGCGGCCTTCTACCACGACTCCCTTGACGTGAATAACCCACGTCACCGTGAAATCGCGGCATTCCGCCTGCTCTCCAAAATGCCAACCGTAGCGGCAATGTGTTACAAGTATTCGATTGGTCAGCCGTTCGTTTACCCACGCAACGACCTCTCCTACTCGGCTAACTTCCTGAACATGATGTTCTCCACGCCGTGCGAAGAGTACAAAGTTAACCCAATTCTGGAACGCGCAATGGACAGGATTCTTATCCTGCATGCCGACCACGAGCAGAACGCATCGACGTCAACCGTGCGTACCGCAGGTTCTTCCGGCGCTAACCCATTTGCATGTATCGCGGCGGGTATCGCTTCCCTGTGGGGACCGGCTCACGGCGGCGCGAACGAAGCTGCGCTGAAGATGCTGGAAGAAATCAGCACCGTGGAACACATTCCGGAATTCATCCGTCGCGCCAAAGATAAAAACGACTCGTTCCGCCTGATGGGCTTCGGCCACCGCGTGTACAAAAACTACGACCCGCGTGCCACCGTGATGCGTGAAACCTGTCACGAAGTGCTGAAAGAACTGAACCTGAAGGATAACAACCTGCTGGAAGTGGCGATGGAGCTGGAGCACATCGCGCTGAACGACCCGTACTTCATCGAGAAGAAACTTTACCCGAACGTAGACTTCTACTCCGGTATCATCCTGAAAGCGATGGGCATCCCTTCTTCCATGTTTACCGTTATCTTCGCGATGGCGCGTACCGTGGGCTGGATTGCACACTGGAACGAAATGCACGACGACGGCATCAAAATTGCCCGTCCACGTCAGCTGTATACCGGCTACGACAAACGTGATTTCAAATCCGATCTCAAAAAGTAATATTTTCACTTCTTGAGTAAAAAACGCGCCGTATGGCGCGTTTTTTTTATTTCTGACAGGCAGGACACCAATAAAACGGCCTTGAAGAAAGGTTGGTTCTTTCAATAATTCCTCCGCAGCGCTCGCACTGCTCCCCGGCCCGATGAAACACCCTGAAGCTGAAAACTGCCCCGTGGTGTTTGTTCTCGTCTCCCTGCCCCCGCGTCTGATAAGAAAGCCGTGGAATAGCCAGCAAAGCAGTCGCCAGACGCTCGGCCTGAGCTTCGCTTAAATCCTCCGCGCGGTGCTGCGGCGCCAGCTCCGCCTCCCAAAGGATTTCCACTCGCAGGTAATTCCCCAGACCGGCAAGAAAAGCCTGGTCAAGCAGTAATCCACTGAACTGGCGACGGCGGAAACGCGGCGACAGCAGGCGCGCTTTGACCAGATCTACTGTCAGCGTCTCGTCCAGAACATCCGGCCCCACACGCTGCAGGAAAGGATGTTGCTCAAGCTGACCTTTATCCAGTATTTCGATGTCCGAAGCGCTATAAAGCAGAATGGCCTTTTTGGCCGTTTGTAGCCTGACACGCAGCACACGGTTCGTTTCTGCTATTTTACCTGCATCAGCGACTCGCCATACACCGTACAGCTGGTTATGGCTGTACAAGGTTAAACCGTTGGAAAAATGCGTCAGCATCGCTTTCCCCCGGGTTTCGATACTATCGATGGTTTTCCCCACCAGCATCGCCTCAAACGGCTTTAGCTCTTCAAAAGCAAACCAGGCTTCGGTTAACGGCTCCCCGCCCACGGCGGCTTCAAGTTTGTCCGCCGCGCGGCGAATCTCCGGTCCTTCCGGCATACTAAACTCCCTGAAATGTTACGCGTCCTGCGCCAGTTGCCAGGCGATCTGTTCCAGATAAACCGCCTGTTCGCGGCGAGCTTTTAGCGCCTCTGCCAGCGTACACGGCATAAAATGAATGGGTTCCCCGAGCCTGACCTGAGCCAGATGGTAAAGATCGGCCTCGATCACGCAGGCAATGCGAGGGTAGCCGCCGGTTGTCTGGGCATCGTTCATTAGCACAATCGGCTGGCCGTTGTGCGGCACCTGAATGACGCCCGGCAGCAGGCCATGGGACAACATTTCCCGCTGGGTAGTTCGCTCCAGCTCCGGCCCCTGAAGCCGATAGCCCATGCGGTTACTCTGAGGGCTAATTTTCCACGCCAGCCGCCAGAAACTCTCCTGTGACTCCGGACTGAACTCCTGATATTCCGGCCCGGTTAAAGCGCGAATGCGGTTTCCCCAGAGCAATTGTTTGACGCCTCGCGAGCGCTCAAACTTACGCTGAGGTTTATGCCAGGCTAAACGGTCACCATCCCGCAGCAAACGCCCCTGATGGCCGCCTATTCCGGCTTTAAGATCGGTGCTGTAAGCCCCCATCACCTCCGGAACATCCAGGCCGCCGTCGACCGCAAGGTAGCTACGCATACCGTGCGCAGGTTTTTTCAGCGTCAGCCGTTGGCCTTTTTTGACCGGCAGCCGCCAGCCCGTCCACACGGGTTTGCCATCCAGCTCCGCATGGCAGCCCGCACCGGTAAGCGCAAACCAGCCGCTACGCCCGAACTCAATCACGCACTGTCCAAGCGTGATCTCCAGCGCGGGGGCGCCAGGCGCATTCCCGACCAGCAAATTGGCGACGGAAATGGCGGGCGTGTCGAGCGCGCCGCAGCGACTCACGCCCAGCTGGCGAAGCCCTTCACGGCCCGTATCCTGCACGCTGGTATGTATACCGGCGCGAATAATATTCAGCATATACCTCCCTGCTGCGGCACAAAACGCACGCTGTCGCCGGGCAACAATAATGTGGGTGACGGGTCGTGGGGGGTAAACAAATTGAGCGGAGTTTGGCCGATAATTTGCCAGCCCCCCGGCGTCGCGAGGGGATAGATGCCGGTCTGGCTACCGCCAATCCCTACGGAGCCGGCGGCAACCTGCAGCCGGGGTTCAGCGCGGCGCGGCGTGGCGAGGATTTCGGGCAGTCCACCGAGATAGGCAAACCCTGGCTGAAAGCCAAGGAAATAGACCACGTATTCCGCGCCTGAATGCAGGGCGACCACCTGCTCAGGGGTTAAGCCATTATGGCGAGCCACCACATCAAGATCGGGCCCCATATCACCGCCGTAAACCACCGGAATATCAACCCGGCGTGGCGCGGGTATGACGGCCTCGCTCTCTTCCCACCAGCGCTGGAGCCATTCAATGCCATCCAGCGCCAGCCGCTGAGGATCTTCTAGTACAACGGTGATGTTATTCATGCCCGGAATGGCCTCGCTCACCTCAGCAGAGGCATTCAGGCGCTGCAGCAGCCCCCAAATGCGCTGCTGGCTGTTAAGCCTGACGGGAGGCTCCAGCTCCAGAACCACCGCTTTTTCACCTAATAAATAACAGCGAGCTCGTTGCACAGGCCCTCCGGTATCAGGCTGGATTTGGAATGTCGATAAAGATAACGTCGAGATCGGTTTCGCTGTTTAGCCAGTCGCTGAGCGCCTGAATCCCGCCGCGTTCGGTGGCATGGTGGCCCGCGGCGTAGAAATGGAGCCCCTGTTCCCGGGCGGAATGAATCGTCTGCTCGGAAACCTCACCGGTAATAAACGCATCCACACCAAAGCGCGCCGCGCTATCAATAAAGCCCTGACCGCCACCGGTGCACCAGGCCACACGGCGAATCTGATCCGGCCCGGTGTCGCCACACCACAGCGGCGTGCGCCCTAAGCGCATTTCAATCCAGGAAGCCAGCTCCACGCCGGAAAGCGGTGTCGGGAACTCGCCCCACGGAACCAGAGGCTCAACTTCCCCTTTCGTTTCGATCCCCAGCAGCGCGCCAAGTTGGGCGTTATTCCCCAACTGAGGATGGGCATCAAGCGGCAAATGCCAGCCGTAAAGGTTGATGTCGTTCGCCAGCAGCGTTTTCAGGCGGTTACGCTTCATACCTCGGATCACCGGCGATTCGTTTTTCCAAAAATAACCGTGGTGTACGATCACCGCATCGGCCTGCTGGCGCACGGCCTCGTCCAGCAGCGCCTGGCTGGCGGTTACGCCGGTGACCACCTTGCGGATCGCTTCCCGGCCTTCAACCTGCAGGCCATTCGGGGCGTAATCACTGATTGCCGCGCTGTTCAGCTTGTCATTAATCAGGCGTTCCAGTTCACTGTTTTTCATCGTTATTCTCTTCGGTTATTTTCTTGCAGCTTCATAGGCCGCAAGCGTATTCAGTCGGGCCTGCTTATGGTCGACAATCGGGCGCGGGTAGTCCAGCGTTTGCTTTTGTTTATCGGCCCAGACCCACGGCGTATGGATCTGCTTCCCGGGCACCATTTTCAGCTCGGGCAGCCAGTGGCGAATAAAATCCCCTTCGGCGTCGAAACGCTCGCCCTGAGTGGTCGGGTTAAAAATGCGAAAATAAGGCGCCGCGTCGGTGCCCGTAGAGGCCGCCCACTGCCAGCCGCCGTTGTTCGCAGCCAGATCGCCGTCAATCAACTGCGACATAAAATAGCGCTCACCCTGCCGCCAGTCGATCAGCAAATCCTTCACCAGGAAGCTTGCCACCACCATGCGTAAACGGTTATGCATCCAGCCCGTTTTGTTTAACTGGCGCATCGCCGCATCAACAATCGGGTAGCCGGTTTGGCCCTGCTGCCACGCTTCAAGCCACGCCTCATTCCCGCTCCAGCGAACGTTATCAGTCCAGGCGATAAACGGCCGGTAGCGGCAAAGCTTCGGGTACGCGACCATCAGATGGCGGTAAAATTCACGCCAGATGAGTTCGTTGAGCCAGGTTGCCCCGGCCTCACCCTCCAGCGCCCTGGGGTGCTCTTTTAGCAGGCGGTGCAGGCTCTGGCGCGGAGACAAAACGCCAGTGGCCAGGTAAGGCGACAGCCGGCTGGTGCCTTCTGTCGCCGGGAAATCCCGTTGCTCCGGGTAGTCGGCTGCGGGCTGCAGGCAAAACTTACGCAGCATGCCGATAGCCTCCTGCTCCCCCACCGGGAAAATCGTATGGTCAAACGCTTCCCGGGGCATATCGAACGCAAAGCGTTCATTGAAGCGAGACTCTCCCCGGGCTTTGGGCGCAGGCACGCATTCCGGCAATCCTTCCTGCAGACGCCGAATAAACGCCTTGCTGAACGGGGTAAAAACTTTATACATCTCGTGGTTGCCGGTAGTAACGCTGCCCGGTGCAAGGAGCAGGCTGTCATCAAATCCCTGCACGGTAACGTCCACTTCCAGGGCTTTTTCCAGCGCGGCATCACGGGCACGTTCGTTGACTTCATACTGGTAGTTGTAAAAAAGCGCATCGACTTTTTGTTCAGCGCAAAACTCTTTTATACAGTTTACCGACGCGGCGAAATCCGCGACCTGCCGGATGTGAAGCTCAATCCCACGTCCGGCAAGGGCATGGCCCAGAGCCCGTAAATGCTCAAAGATAAATTCAGCCTGTTTTGGCGCCATCACATGCTGCCGCCACTGTTCGGGCGTCACAACAAACACCCCGATCACTTTTGCATCGGGGTTACGGCAGGCGGCGTGTAAGGCGTAGTTATCGTGAATACGTAGATCGTTGCGAAACCAGACCAGATGGGTGGTCATAACTCTCCCTGGATTAATTACCTGACCGCCGCCCTTGCGCTTCGGCGGTGGTTCAACATTGGAAGTTATTCCGGGCAGCAGAAGAAGGTCAATGCCAGGTTAGGTGACATCGCTAACTGCCCGCGTCTAAGTTGTTAACTAAGTGTAGCAAGACGCAGGCAACAAAAAAGCTACCCGGAGGTAGCTTTCGTCAAATCGATTCAGCTTTTAGTAAAAGTCGAAGGCGCCAGCTTCGGATTGTGCCATCCACACCGGCTTGTCGCTGGTTTTGGACCACACGCGGTGCAGGTAACTGTAAAAACGCGCGCGATCTTTCCAGAACAGCATCACCGGCAGGGCAAGCACGCCGGCAGCCACGGCGAAGGTGCGACGCAGGATGACCTGATGCGCAGGGTATTCTTTGTATAAAGACATAGGCTTCTCCTCATAATGTGTGACCGACACCGCATGTCGGAAAATCAAAACTTGTTATCTGGTCAAAATACTATCTCATTGTTTGAAAGTTTACTACTCCTCCGACCAGATAATTGCACTTTTTTGTGCGCTGCTTATCTTTTCCCATGTAATTAAGTTACAGAATGGTTAAATAAATACTAACCATTAGTTAACTAATGGCTTTTGCCATTTTTATACTTTTTTTACACCCCGCCCCCGGACTTTTACGACATCTTTTCACCCGAAATCCTATTCTGCCGCGAAATGCTTAACGCACCGTTGGAGGTGGATTGTGAGTGCAGGCGTCATAACCGGCATCGTGCTGGTCTTCTTGCTGTTGGGTTACCTGATTTATGCCCTGATTAAAGCGGAGGCGTTTTAATGGCTGCGTCCGGATTTTTACTGATCGCCAGCTTTCTGCTGGTGCTCTTTGTCCTTGCGAAACCGCTGGGAACCGTGCTGGCACGACTGATCGATGGCGAACCGCTGCCGATCGTGGGCCGCATTGAGCCGTTTTTGTGGTCGATGATGGGCAGCAAGGGCGAAGAAATGGGCTGGAAACGCTACCTGATGGCGATTCTGGCGTTTAACGTTTTCGGGCTGATCCTGTTGTTTGCGATGCTGTTGTTCCAGGACAGTCTGCCGCTTAACCCGCAGCATCTGCCTGGCTTGTCCTGGCATCTGGCGCTGAACACTGCCGTCAGCTTTGTCTCCAACACTAACTGGCAGTCTTACGGCGGCGAAAGCACGTTGAGTTACTTCAGCCAAATGGTGGGCCTGACGGTACAAAACTTCGTTTCCGCCGCAACCGGTATTGCCGTGGTCTTTGCGCTGATCCGTGGTTTCTCTCGCCATTCCACCAGCACGCTGGGCAACGCATGGGTCGATTTAACCCGCGTCACGCTGTACATCCTGCTGCCGATCTCACTGGTGATGGCGCTGTTCTTTATTAGCCAGGGCTCGCTGCAGAACTTCTCTGCTTACCAGCCTTACACCACCATTGAAGGCGTTCAGCACCTGCTGCCAATGGGGCCAGTGGCTTCTCAGGAAGCGATAAAAATGCTGGGTACCAACGGCGGGGGCTTCTTCAACGCGAACTCCTCTCACCCGTTTGAGAACCCTACGGCGCTGACTAACTTCGTGCAGATGATTTCCATCTTCCTGATCCCGGCTGCGCTCTGCTTTGCCTTTGGTGAAGCCGTAGGCGACCGTCGTCAGGGGCGCGCGCTGCTTTGGGCGATGACCATTATCTTCGTGGTCTGCGTGGTGGTGGTGATGTGGGCCGAACTGCAGGGTAACCCGCACTTCACCCAGCTGGGCGCTAACAGCAGCATCAATATGGAAGGGAAAGAGAGCCGCTTCGGCATTCTGAACAGCAGCCTGTTCGCGGTCATTACTACCGCCGCATCCTGCGGGGCAGTCAACGCCATGCATGACTCCTTTACGGCGCTGGGCGGCATGGTGCCCATGTGGCTGATGCAGATTGGCGAAGTGGTGTTCGGCGGCGTCGGTGCAGGCCTGTACGGCATGCTGCTGTTCGTGCTGCTGGCGGTGTTCATCGCCGGGCTGATGATTGGCCGTACCCCGGAATACCTGGGTAAGAAAATCGACGTGCCGGAAATGAAAATGACCTCGCTGGCCATTCTTATCACCCCGGCCCTGGTGCTGCTCGGCACCGCCCTGGCGATGATGACGGAGGCGGGCCGCAGTGGGATAGCAAACCCAGGGATTCACGGCTTCAGCGAAGTGCTGTACGCGGTGTCTTCCGCCGCCAACAACAACGGCAGCGCCTTCGCAGGCCTGAGCACCAACACGCCGTTCTGGAACATGCTGCTGGCCGTGTGCATGTGGATTGGCCGCTTCGGGGTGATTATCCCGGTGATGGCGATTGCCGGCTCCCTGGCCGCGAAAAAATCCCAGGCCGTCAGCATCGGTACGCTGCCGACGCATGGCCCGCTGTTTATCGGTTTACTGATTGGGACAGTGCTGCTGGTTGGCGCCCTGACCTTTATCCCCGCCCTCGCTTTAGGCCCGGTTGCGGAACACCTTTCTCTGGTTAATTTCTGATTACGAGGCTTCCATGAGTCGCAAGCAACAGGCGCTGTTTGAACCTGGTCTGATCCGTCAGGCGCTAATTGATTCTTTTAAAAAGCTCGCCCCGCAGGTGCAGTGGCGCAACCCGGTGATGTTTATCGTCTGGGTGGGGAGCATTATCACTACCCTGCTCGGGATAGCGATGTTCACCGGCTTACAGCAGGGGGATGCCCTCTTCACCCTCGCTATCAGCCTGTGGCTGTGGTTTACCGTGCTGTTCGCCAACTTTGCGGAAGCGCTGGCGGAAGGCCGCAGCAAGGCCCAGGCCAACAGCCTGAAAGGGGTGAAAAAAACCAGCTGGGCGCGCAAACTGCGCAGCCCGCAGCACGATGCTCAGGTGGACCATATTCCGGCCGCCGATCTACGTAAAGGCGATGTCGTACTGGTTGAAGCCGGGGATATCATCCCGTGCGATGGCGAAGTCCTCGAAGGCGGCGCGTCGGTGGATGAAAGCGCCATCACCGGGGAGTCCGCCCCGGTTATCCGTGAATCCGGCGGCGACTTTGCCTCGGTAACCGGCGGGACACGCATCCTGTCCGACTGGCTGGTCATCCAGTGCAGCGTTAACCCGGGAGAAACCTTCCTCGACCGCATGATTGCCATGGTGGAAAGCGCCCAGCGTCGTAAAACGCCGAACGAAATCGCCCTGACTATCCTGCTGGTGGCGCTGACGATTGTCCTGCTGCTGGCGACCGCGACCCTGTGGCCGTTCTCTGCCTACGGCGGCCAGGCGGCTAGCGTAACCGTGCTGGTAGCCCTGCTGGTCTGCCTGATCCCAACCACCATCGGCGGCCTGCTTTCCGCCATCGGCGTGGCCGGGATGAGCCGCATGCTGGGCGCGAACGTTATCGCCACCAGCGGTCGGGCGGTAGAAGCCGCCGGGGATATCGATGTCCTGCTGCTGGATAAAACCGGCACCATCACGCTCGGTAACCGCCAGGCTTCGGCCTTCCTCCCTGCCCCTGGGGTGGATGAAAAAGAGCTGGCCGATGCCGCGCAACTGGCCTCGCTGGCGGATGAAACCCCAGAAGGCCGCAGCATCGTGGTGCTGGCAAAACAGCGCTTTAATCTGCGTGAGCGCGACGTGCAGAACCTGCAGGCAACGTTTGTGCCGTTTACCGCGCAAACTCGTATGAGCGGCATCAACATTCAGGACCGCATGATCCGTAAAGGTTCCGTGGATGCCATCCGTCGCCACGTAGAGGTGAACAACGGTCATTTCCCGACGCAGGTAGACACCCTGGTTGAAGGTGTGGCTCGCCAGGGCGGTACGCCGCTGGTGGTGGCCGAAGGCGCTAACGTCCTGGGCGTGATCGCACTCAAAGACATCGTTAAGGGCGGCATTAAAGAGCGCTTTGCACAGCTGCGCCAGATGGGCATCAAAACGGTGATGATTACCGGGGATAACCGCCTGACCGCCGCGGCGATTGCCGCTGAAGCCGGGGTGGATGACTTCCTTTCAGAAGCCACGCCGGAAGCCAAACTGGCGCTGATTCGCCAGTATCAGGCCGAAGGCCGTCTGGTAGCCATGACCGGCGACGGCACCAACGACGCCCCGGCGCTGGCACAGGCGGACGTGGCGGTAGCGATGAACTCCGGGACTCAGGCGGCGAAAGAAGCCGGCAACATGGTTGACCTGGACTCTAACCCGACCAAGCTGATTGAAGTGGTTCACATCGGGAAGCAAATGCTGATGACCCGCGGGTCGCTGACTACCTTCAGTATCGCTAACGACGTGGCGAAATACTTCGCCATTATCCCGGCGGCGTTTGCAGTGACCTATCCACAGCTTAATGCGCTGAACGTGATGCACCTGCACTCCCCTGCCTCGGCCATTCTGAGCGCGGTGATCTTCAATGCGCTGATCATCATCTGCCTCATCCCGCTGGCGCTAAAAGGCATTAGCTATAAGCCGCTGAGCGCTGCCGCGATGCTGCGTCGCAATCTGTGGATCTATGGCCTGGGCGGTATCGTCGTGCCGTTTATTGGTATCAAAGTGATTGACGTTATCCTGACCGTGTTCGGTCTGGTCTAAGAGGAAAAGAACATGGCTACGTTACGCCCCGCCTTATTACTGCTGATTATCCTGACGCTGATTACCGGAGGGGTTTATCCCCTCATTGCCACGCTGCTGGGGCAATGGTGGTTCCCGGCCCAGGCCAACGGCTCCTTGATCGTTGAAGACGGCAAGGTTCGCGGTTCAGAACTGATTGGTCAGGACTTCACGAACGCAAAATATTTCCAGGGCCGCCCTTCTGCCACCTCGGATAGCCCCTATAATCCAATGGCATCCGGCGGCAGCAACCTTGCGGCCAGCAACCCGGAGCTGGACAAAGAGGTTAAGGCTCGTATTAGCGCACTGCGTGCGGCTAATCCGGAGGCAAATCCAGCGGTTCCCGTTGACTTAGTCACCACCTCCGCCAGCGGCCTGGACGGACAGCTTTCTCCTGAAGCGACCGCGTGGCAAATCCCACGGGTGGCTAAAGCCAGAAACCTGCCGGTGGAGCAAATCGCTCGTCTGGTGGCTGAAAACACCACCACGCCGCTGGTGAATTTTATCGGCATGCCGGTAGTGAACATCGTTAAGCTGAACCTGGCGCTGGACCATCTCCAGGCGAAGTAAAAAGGACGCGTTATGACCGAGGAGCCGCTGCGCCCCAACCCCGATAAGCTGCTGGAGAAAGTAAACCGCCAGCCGCGTGGGAAACTGAAAATCTTCTTCGGCGCCTGTGCGGGCGTCGGGAAAACCTACGCGATGCTTCAGGAGGCGCAGCGTCTGCGGGCGCAGGGCCTCGATGTGCTGGTGGGCGTGGTGGAAACCCACGGCCGCCAGGAAACTGCCGAACTATTGAAGGGGCTGACGATTCAGCCCCCTCGGCGTATTCATCACCGGGGGCGTCTGGTTCAGGAATTTGACCTCGATGCCGCCCTCGCCCGCAATCCTGCCCTGATTCTGATGGACGAACTGGCGCACAGTAACGCCCCAGGCTCACGTCACCCCAAGCGCTGGCAGGATGTGGAAGAACTGCTGGAAGCCGGAATCGACGTCCTCACCTCGGTTAACGTTCAGCATCTGGAAAGCCTGAATGATGTGGTGGGCGGCGTGACCGGAATTCAGGTCCGTGAAACCGTCCCCGATCCTATTTTCGACGCCGCCGACGAGGTTGTGCTGGTTGACCTGCCCCCGGACGATCTTCGCCAGCGCCTGCACGAGGGCAAAGTTTACATCTCCGGCCAGGCCGAGCGCGCCATCGAGCACTTCTTCCGCAAAGGTAACCTTATCGCCCTGCGCGAACTGGCGCTCCGGCGCACTGCAGACCGCGTTGACGATCAGATGCGCGCCTGGCGCGACAACCAGGGCCAGGAGAAAGTCTGGCACACGCGTGACGCCATTCTGCTGTGCATCGGCCACAGCAGCGGGAATGAAAAACTGGTTCGCACCGCCGCTCGCCTTGCCGCTAAGCTCGGCAGCGTCTGGCACGCCGTTTACGTTGAAACGCCGCAGCTTCACCGCCTGCCGGAACATCAGCGGCGGACCATTTTAAGCGCTCTGCGGCTCGCTCAGGAGCTGGGGGCGGAAACCGCCACGCTCGCCGATCCTAATGAAGAAAAAGCGGTACTGCGCTACGCCCGAGAGCACAATCTCGGCAAAATCATTATTGGCCGCCATACCACGCGCCGCTGGTGGCACCGCACTTCTTTTGCCGACCGGTTAGCCAAACGCGCGCCGGACCTCGATCTGGTGATTGTCGCGCTGGATGAAAAGCCGCTCCCCTCCCCGGCCAGGGCACCGGACACCAGAACGCTAAGCGAGAAATGGCGTATTCAGCTGCGCGGCTGTGCCGTGGCGGTAGTGCTCTGTGCGTTTATTACCTTTATCGCCAATCAGTGGCTGGTGGCCTTTGATGCCGCCAACCTGGTGATGATCTACCTGCTTGGCGTGGTGATGGTGGCGCTGTTTTATGGCCGCTGGCCGTCCGTCCTTGCGACTGTCATTAACGTTATCAGCTTCGACCTGTTCTTTATTGCGCCGCGAGGCACGCTCGCCGTGTCGGATGTTCAGTACCTGCTAACCTTCGGGGTGATGCTTACCGTGGGGCTGGTGATCGGTAATCTGACCGCCGGTGTGCGCTACCAGGCGCGCATTGCCCGCTACCGCGAACAGCGTACCCGTCATCTGTATGAGATGTCTAAAGCGCTGGCCGATGACCGGACCCCACAGGACGTTGCCGCCACCAGCGTGCAGTTTATCAACAACACCTTCCAGGCCCGCAGCCTGCTGCTGCTCCCGGACGAACACGGGAAGCTCAGCCGCATCGCGGCCGAAGGGGAACCCGCGCAGTGGGACGAAGCCATTGCCCGCTGGAGCTTTGATAAAGGCCAGCCTGCCGGCGCCGGGACGGATACGCTGCCGGGCGTGCCCTACCGCATCCTGCCGCTCAGCACCACGGAAAGAACCCTGGGCCTGCTGGTGGTTGAGCCGGAAAATCTGCGCCAGTTGATGATCCCCGAGCAGCAGCGTCTGCTGGAAACCTTCACTCTGCTGGTGGCTACCGCGCTGGACAGACTGCTGTTAACCGCCAGCGAAGAGCAGGCCCGGCTCTCCAGCGAGCGCGAACAAATTCGCAACTCGCTGCTGGCCGCGCTTTCGCATGACTTACGCACCCCGCTGACAGTGCTGTTCGGCCAGGCAGAAATTCTGACGCTGGATCTGGCCAGCGAAGGGTCAAAACATGCCCCGCAGGCCAACGAAATCCGTCAGCATGTGCTGAACACTACCCGACTGGTGAATAATCTGCTGGATATGGCCCGCATTCAGTCGGGCGGCTTTAACCTTCGCAAAGAATGGCTGACGCTGGAAGAAGTCGTCGGCAGCGCGCTGAAAATGCTTGAGCCGGGCCTCGGCGGCCGCCATATCGCCCTTAATTTGCCCGATCCGCTGATGCTGATTGAAGTCGACGGCCCGCTGTTTGAACGCGTGTTGATCAACCTGCTGGAAAATGCGGTGAAATATGCCGGTTATAAAGCCGAGATTGGTATAAAGGCCACATCGACGGCAGATAAACTGGACCTGGAAGTTTGGGACAGCGGCCCGGGGGTTCCGGCTGGTAAAGAGCTGCTGATTTTTGATAAATTTGCCCGAGGTAACAAAGAATCAGCTATTCCAGGCGTTGGGCTTGGGCTGGCTATCTGCCGGGCGATTGTTGAAGTTCACGGCGGCACAATTTACGCGCTTAACCGCCCGGAAGGCGGTGCCAGCTTCCACGTTGTGCTACCTTTATCGCCTCCCCCCGAACTCCCTGAAATGATTGAGGTGCTGTGACAACGGTTCTGATAATTGAGGATGAAAAAGAGATCCGCCGCTTTCTGCGCACCGCGCTGGAAGATGAATCGTTACGCGTGTTCGATGCCGAAACGCTGCAGCGCGGCCTGATTGAAGCCGCCACCCGCAAGCCGGATCTGGTGATTCTGGATCTCGGCCTGCCGGACGGTGACGGCATCGATTTTATTCGTGACTTCCGCCAGTGGAGCCAGACGCCGGTCATTGTCCTGTCAGCCCGGAGTGACGAACAGGCGAAGATTGCCGCCCTGGATGCCGGGGCGGATGATTTTCTCAGCAAGCCGTTTGGCATCGGCGAGCTGCAGGCCAGGCTTCGGGTTGCCCTGCGCCGCCACGCCAGCATCGTTCAGCCCGATCCGGTGTACCAGTTTTCTGAAATCCGGGTCGACCTCTCTTCGCGCCGCATTACTCGCGGCGAAGAAGAAATTCACCTGACCCCTATCGAGTTTCGCCTGCTGGCGACCCTGCTGAATAACCACGGCAAAGTGCTAACCCAGCGCCAGCTTCTCAATCAGGTCTGGGGCCCAAATGCCGTGGAGCACAGTCACTATCTGCGTATTTATATGGGCCACCTGCGCCAGAAGCTGGAGAGCGACCCCGCCCGCCCTCGCCATCTGCTCACCGAAACCGGGATCGGCTACCGTTTTATGCTCTGAAGGAGTAATCTCTGGCTCGTTCAAGAGGAGCCCGTTATGAGCGCATGGTTAGTCTACGCCCTGTTGTCTGCCGCTACGGCAGCGCTGGTCGCCATTTTTGGTAAGGTTGGTTTGCAGCATCTGGATGCCAATACCGCCACGGCCGTACGTGCCGTGGTCATGGCGTTATTTTTAGTGGGAGTGGTTGTCGTTCAGGGAAAACTGAACCTCATCAGCACGGTCTTTGCCGATAAAAAAGCGCTGCTGTTTATTCTGCTGAGCGGCGTGGCCGGGGCGCTGTCCTGGCTGTTCTATTTTATGGCAATCAAAAACGGGGAAGTGTCGAAGGTCGCCCCTATCGATAAGCTGAGCGTAGTCTTTGCGGTGATTCTGGCGGTGATTCTGTTTGGTGAGAAAGTGTCGCTGATTGCCGGGATAGGCGTGGCGCTTATCACCTGCGGCGCGCTGATGGTGGCTTTGGGTTAAAAGAGAAAGGCTCCCGCAGGAGCCTTTTTACCTATTACTTCGCGTTTTTCAGCACTTCGCTGACAATCTCTACCGCTTCTTTCTCAATCTGTTCGCGGTGCTCTGCGCCCAGGAAGCTTTCACAGTAAATTTTGTAGGCGTCTTCGGTGCCGGACGGACGAGCGGCAAACCAGCCGTTCTCGGTCATTACCTTCAGGCCGCCGATGGAAGCGCCGTTGCCCGGAGCTGCCGTCAGGCGTGCGGTGATCGGGTCACCTGCCAGCGTGTCTGCACTCACCATTTCTGGCGACAGTTTAGACAGCGCGGCCTTCTGTGCGGAGGTCGCCGGCGCCTGAATACGGTTGTAGCTCGGTGCGCCGAAGCGTGCCGCCAGCTCGTCATAATGCTGCTGCGGGTTTTTACCCGTCACGGCGGTGATTTCTGCCGCCAGCAGACACATGATGATGCCGTCTTTGTCGGTCGACCACGGGGTGCCGTTGAAGCGCAGGAACGATGCCCCGGCGCTCTCTTCGCCACCGAAGCCAAAGCTGCCGTCGAACAGGCCGTCAACGAACCACTTAAAGCCAACCGGGACTTCCACCAGCTTGCGGCCCAGGTCTTCTACCACGCGGTCAATCATCGCGGAAGAGACCAGAGTTTTACCGACGGCCACATCTTTGCCCCACTGCGGACGATGCTGGAACAGATAGTTGATAGCCACGGCCAGATAATGGTTTGGGTTCATCAGGCCAGCAGGCGTCACGATGCCGTGGCGGTCGTAATCCGGGTCATTGGCAAACGCCAGATCGAATTTGTCGCGCAGCGCCAGCAGGCCCGCCATCGCACATTCGGAAGAGCAGTCCATACGGATAGCCCCGTCTTTATCGAGGTGCATAAAGCGGAAGGTCTGGTCGACCTGATCGTTAACGATAGTTAAGTCCAGGTTGTAGTGCTTCGCAATACGGTGCCAGTATTCGATCCCGGAGCCGCCGAGTGGGTCAACGCCCAGCTTCAGGCCGGCCTTTTGAATCGCGGCCATGTCCACGATATCCACCAGGCCTTCGATGAACGGCTGAACAAGATCCTGCTCCTGAACGTGGCCGCTTTCCCAGGCTTTATCCAGAGAGATACGCTTCACGCCTTTCAGGCCGTCGGCCAGCAGCGCGTTAGCGCGATCTTCGACAACTTTGGTGACGTTGGTATCAGCCGGGCCACCGTTTGGCGGGTTGTACTTGATCCCGCCGTCGTCCGGTGGGTTATGGGATGGCGTGATAACAATCCCGTCAGCCTGAGCGCCGCCCTTTTGGTTATGCACCAGAATGGCGTTAGAAACCGCCGGCGTTGGAGTGTAGCCGTTATCCTGCTGCACAATGACGTCCACGCCGTTGGCGGCCAGCACTTCCAGCACGGAGATAAACGCAGGTTCGGACAGCGCGTGGGTATCTTTGCCCACATAGCACGGACCGGTAATCCCATTCTTCGCACGCTCTTCAGCAATAGCTTGCGCTATCGCCAGAATATGAGGTTCGTTAAAGCTATGACGTGCCGCACTGCCGCGGTGGCCGGAAGTCCCGAATTTCACCGCGTGTTCACTATTACCCACCACAGGCTTCAGCACGTAATACTGCGCCGTAAGCTGGGCTACGTTAATCAAATCGCTCTGTTGTGCAGGCTGGCCCGCACGATCGTGGTTAGCCATTGGCTCTTCCTTACTGACGCCAGGTTTTTAAATAGTGCCGCAAACCTTTTCAATCAGCTCCGCAGGGAACTGCATTGACTGCATGATGTGTTCGATCATGCTGCATTTACGACCAGTATTCGTATTGGTGATCACCCAGTATGGGGTGCCCGGAACATGTTTCGGCTTGGTTTGGTTCCCGTTCGCCAGCAGCGTTTGTTCGTCGCCAGCAAAATAGACGCGAGTGCGGCCATGCAGGGATTCAGTCGCTTCGCCGAAAGTCTTCGCGTCCAGCTGATACAGGGTGGACAGCACCATCATAAAGCGGTTTACGGCCTTATTCTGAGCGGCATATTCATCGGAAAGCAGCAGCTCACGAACGGCGCGCACGCGGTTGCGGGCGGTGTTCGCAGGCTTTTCTTCAACAACGGGAGCCGCAGCGCGCTCAGGCGCAGCTGGCGTAGGAGTGGCTGCTGGTGTTTGCCCGGCGGTAAATTTAAGCATGCGCCGTAAAATGTCTGACGCGCTCTCACCAATGTGCTTAGTCTGGCTGGCAATGTAGCGGTATAGCTCGTCATCAACTTCGATTGTTTTCATCTTAATCCAGTACGATATCTTTTCTGAATACAAGTCGTTGGGAGTATAGGGTCAAATCCCAACAGCGAACAGGAGGGGCGACTCAAAGTCAGAGTAAACTGAATATTTGCCGCACGCCCGCAGGAATGCCAACATGATACCCTAACCAAACGAACCAAAATAAAGAACTTTGCCATGAAATTAAATGCTCGCCTGCAAACTGCGCAACAATCGAATAGCAATTCCCCTATCGTCCTGATTCACGGCCTGTTTGGCAGCCTGGATAATCTCGGCGTGCTGGCGCGGGATCTGGGTAAAGATCATACCTTGCTGCAAATAGATCTGCGTAACCACGGGCTGTCTCCGCGCAGTGATGACATGAGCTATGCCGCAATGGCCGGCGACGTGCTGGACACGCTGGACGAATACGGCATCGAGAAAGCCACGTTTATTGGCCATTCCATGGGCGGCAAAGTGGTGATGGCGCTGACGGCTCTTGCCCCTCAGCGCATCGATAAGCTGGTGATGATTGATATCGCTCCGGTTAACTATCAGGTTCGCCGTCACGACGAGATTTTCGCGGCGATTCGCGCGGTCACTGAAGCAGGGGTTGAAACTCGCCAGCAGGCGGCGCAAATCATGCGTAAACATGTAGCAGAAGAAGGTGTCATTCAGTTTCTGCTGAAATCCTTCGCTGACGGTGAGTGGAAGTTCAACGTGCCCGTGCTTTGGCAACAATATGAAAGTATCGTCGGCTGGCAGCCTGTACCGGCCTGGCCTCATCCGGCGCTGTTTATCCGCGGGGGGAATTCCCCATATGTTGATGAAAGCCACCGCGAGGCGCTGTTAAGTCAGTTCCCACAGGCCCGTGCTCACGTTATCGCTGGCGCGGGTCATTGGGTTCATGCGGAAAAACCGGACGCTGTTTTACGCGCGATTCACCGATTTATCGATGCCGAGTCGAAAAACTGATTAAAAACAGAACGACCAGCCAGCAGAAGTCGCTAACGCGTTGGCGGGAGTGGCGCGCTGATGTATGATGGCGCGCTTAATTGCACCGGCACCCTGCCCCTGCAGCCAGAATTTCCTGTCAGTATTCTAATCATGGCAAAAGAACAAACGGACCGTACTACATTAGATCTGTTCGCGGACGAGCGTCGCCCCGGGCGGCCGAAAACCAATCCGCTCTCGCGCGATGAGCAATTGCGTATCAATAAACGCAATCAGCTTAAGCGCGACAAAGTGCGTGGTTTGAAGCGGGTCGAGCTAAAACTGAACAATGATGCGGTCGACGCCCTCAACCAGCTTGCTGACGCCCGTAACATCAGCCGCAGCGAACTGATCGAAGAGATGCTGCTCGAGCAGCTTAAAAACCTCGGGTAACACTTTTAGCCGCCCTGCGGGTTATCCGAAATCTCAAAAGGGTGAGCTAAACCATGTTGCAGACTGTGCACCCGGGCGTGATAGCTGTTTCCGCTGCTGGAGCTGTTCTGCTATGATTGCCCTATACGTGGGCATTGAACGGCCAGCATACTATTAAGTTTCAAGAGGTTATTTTACTCATGGCAATCGTAGGCATTTTTTTCGGCAGCGACACCGGTAACACCGAAAATATCGCGAAAATGATTCAAAAACAGCTCGGTAAAGACGTTGCTGAGGTGCATGACATTGCTAAAAGCAGCAAAGAAGATCTCGAAGGTTTCGACATTCTGTTGCTCGGCATCCCGACCTGGTACTACGGTGAAGCCCAGTGCGACTGGGATGATTTCTTCCCTACCCTCGAAGAAGTAGATTTCAACGGCAAGCTGGTGGCGCTGTTCGGCTGCGGCGACCAGGAAGACTATGCGGAATACTTCTGTGATGCGCTGGGCACCATTCGCGACATCATCGAGCCTCGCGGCGCAGCGATCGTCGGCCACTGGCCAACCGCTGGCTACCACTTTGAAGCGTCCAAAGGCCTGGCGGATGACGACAACTTTGTCGGCCTGGCTATCGACGAAGACCGTCAGCCAGAGCTGACCGCTGAACGCGTTGAGAAGTGGGTTAAACAAGTTTCTGAAGAACTGAATCTGGCCGATATCATTAACGCCTGATTTCTCTGGCGCAAATGCGGCATTTGCGCCATCTTGATAGCTTGCGGCAATGAAAATAATTGCTACAAGTTTGTAACTTTCTCGTACATCCCTGTACAATGTCTGCCTGATAGCTTGGCTGATAATTACTGTAAATGGCGACTCCGCCACGATTTTTCAGCCTTATTTTGCACCATACTTGCGGTTTCCATTTAGAAGTAGCAGTTCTATAATGAGACGCATTACTCTTAACGCTCACTGCAGTTTGAGCGAATCGTTAAGCAACAGGACAATTTCCGCATGACTGACAACAATACCGCATTAAAGAAGGCCGGCTTGAAAGTCACGCTTCCGCGATTAAAAATCCTCGAAGTGCTGCAAGAGCCGGTAAATCATCACGTCAGCGCGGAAGACTTATATAAACGTCTGATCGACATGGGCGAAGAAATTGGCCTGGCGACGGTCTACCGCGTACTGAACCAGTTTGATGATGCCGGGATCGTAACCCGCCACAATTTTGAAGGCGGCAAATCCGTTTTCGAGCTGACCCAGCAACATCACCACGATCACCTTATCTGCCTCGACTGCGGAAAAGTCATCGAGTTCAGCGATGATTCTATCGAATCTCGCCAGCGTGAAATTGCCGCGCGCCACGGTATTCGTCTGACCAACCACAGTCTCTATCTGTACGGACACTGTGCCGAAGGTGACTGCCGCGAAGATGACACTGCCCACGATCCTAAATAAGTAATCCGCATTAACAAACGCTGCTTCGGTGGCGTTTAAACGCAAAAACCGGCAGGTTTCCCTTGCCGGTTTTTTTATTAACTGAAAAATGAGATCAGCTGTTATTGGCGCGAATTTCCTGCCAAATCTTATCGCAACGCACCTTCACGGCCTCATCATTTCCGCTCTTTCTTGCCTGAATGCATTTCTGGTAATCCAGCACGTTCACCGTCTCTTTCTCAACAAACGCTTTATGCTGCTTTTCCTGGCGCAGAACGTTCAGCACGCTCTGGCAGGCTTCGATTTTATCCGGATTACCTTCCGCCGTATTGATACAGGCGCTATAGGCCTGCTTCAGGCGTGAATCTTCCGGAGGCGCCGGGGGTTGAACGCAGGCAGACAGCGTGAAAACAGCGGCGGTAACCAGCAGAATCTTTTTCATGTTCGGTTCCTTATAAAAAACGGGCGCTTACGCGCCCGGTTTCGCATCAGAAGATGGTGAACGGAGCAATCACGATGAATTTCACGTCACGCTCATCCTGGAAGATGTTGCCGTAACCACCGCCCCAGCTTGGGATGTCGGAGTGGTTGTCGTACTGAGTGAAGTGCAGTTTGAACAGCGTGCCTTTCGCACGGCCTTCCTGCACGGTATACATGGCATCGAGGCTGTAGGAAGACTCTTTGATCTTGTTGGAAGCGAGATCCTGGCGGTTGCCGGAAGCATCCAGCGCCCATGTGGATGGTTTGGCGTCCCACGCATAGACGTAAGAAGCACCGACAGCCCAACCCGGCAGGTTCCAGTTGCTCAGGTCATACATTGCGCCGAAGAACACGGCTTTTTCGCCGTTGGCGTTGAAGTCGGAGCGGTTATCCCACCACACATCCAGACGACCGTTGGAAGAAGCATAGGTTGGCGTCATACGCTGCAGGAAGTAACCCTGCTGGCCTTCTGCCTTCACCATAGTCCCTTCCAGACGCAGATCAACCTGGCCAATTTTATAGCCAAAGGTCAGCGCCTGAAGCCACGCGGTACCGTCATAGATATCGTTGATGGTGTTATTCGCGGCTTTATCACGAGTACCGTAGAACTGGTAGCTGGTGCTCAGCGGGCTGCCTGCAACGTCGAATTTGTAGCTGGCTTTAGCAAAGTATTGGTCAACAAAGCCCTGGGCCTGGCCGAATGCGGCTTCCAGAATCAGGTCATTTTTAAAGTCATACTTCGCGCCGATGGAGTGCAGGTAGTCAACTTTGGTCTTTTTGTCGTTCTGGTAGAACTTGTCGGTTTCCAGGTGCCATGGCGCTTTGTACTCGTTGGTCCACATGTAGGAGAAGCTCAGCGCACCGGCATCGCCGTAGTCGAATGCAGCACCGGCTTCAGCACCCTGATAGGTACCAGGCATGAAGCTCCAGTGTGGCGCTAACAGCGTTTGGCCTGTTGGCTGAATGTAACCTGCACGCGCCCATACCGGGCCGTACTTGAATTTGGCGGCTGCTTTATAAAGGCTGATGCCGCCTTTATCGCCGGAGTAGTCTTCGTCGTAGGTTTTATTTTTAGAGGAGAAAGCGATTTCGTTCGGGTGGCCACTGGCGCTGTCTTCGGCCATTTCAATGGCGGTGAAGGCGGCAATATCGAAACCAAACATATCGGCCGCATAGCCGGACTGGAAGTCGAGATTGGCGTTCCAGGTTGAGTGCGACAGGTTAGTTTTGTACTTACCGTCGGATACGTCTTTACGGTCACGTTCACGCTGCCAGTAATAAATGCCGCCGGTCAGCGTAGAGTCATCAACAAAGCCCGCGGCGCTAACCTGCGGAGCCACTACAAAGCCAGAAAGAGCGGTAACGCTTGCAATAGCAAGAGCAAGCGCACTACGTTTGCCACTAAACGTACGCATAGTTAAATTCCTCTTTGACGTAAAAATCATCGTCTGACGTGAAAAGCGCCATTGACGAAAAAAGTAAAATTGCCTGACGGCTAAAAGCGGTTTTTGCCTAACACACCCGCATTACTGCTGCTCATAGACTATTTTTCGCGACGCGAATTATCAATGACTTTGTATCAGAGATTTCCTGGAGTATGACAGAGAGCACATAATCTATGTGCATTTGTAACAAAATTGCGCAGCAGATTATTAATCCTGATTAAGACTGATTTTAAGAATAAAATTTCTTTGAGAGCGCTTTCATTATAAGCATCAGGAGATTACGGGGAAGACATTACTGGATGTAAGGGAACTCTCACAAAGATGTAAATGAGAATTAATTCGCATCGCGAATGTGTACGTAAGGTTAATGGTTAGTTAGCAGAAAGAAAAAACGCCGCATTGCGCGGCGCTTTTACCAGGCTGTTAGCGGCAATTATTCGCCGATTTTAGCCCAGGTATCACGCAGGCCAACGGTGCGGTTAAACACCAGTTTTTCTGCCGTCGCATAGCGGCTGTCCAGGCAGAAGTAACCTTCACGCTCGAACTGATATGCCTTACTTTTTTCCGCATTCTGCAGGCTAGGCTCAACGAAGCCCTGGCGGATAACGAGGGAATCTGCGTTGATGGTAGACAGGAAGTCTTCCGCAGCCCCTGGGTTCGCGACGCTAAACAGGCGGTCGTAAAGACGAATTTCAACCGGCAGCGCATGTGCAGCGCTCACCCAGTGAATAACGCCTTTCACCTTGCGACCATCCGCCGGATCTTTGCTCAGGGTTTCCTGATCGTAAGTGCAATACAGTTCGGTGATATTGCCTTCTGAATCTTTTTCTACGCGTTCGGCTTTAATCACATAGGCATTACGCAGGCGAACTTCTTTGCCCAGCACCAGGCGCTTGTACTGCTTGTTTGCTTCTTCGCGGAAGTCAGCCCGATCGATATAGACTTCACGGCTGAACGGCACTTCACGGCTACCCATCTCAGGTTTGTTTGGGTGATTCGGCATGGTGACCGTCTCTTCCTCACCCTCAGGGTAGTTAGTGATAATTACCTTTACCGGATCCAGAACGGCCATTGCACGCGGTGCATTCTCGTTGAGATCGTCACGGATGCAGGATTCCAGCGAAGCCATTTCAACGGTGTTGTCCTGCTTGGTAACGCCAATGCGCTTACAGAACTCGCGAATGGATGCTGCGGTATAGCCGCGGCGACGCAGGCCGGAGATAGTCGGCATACGCGGGTCATCCCAGCCTTCCACAATCTTCTCGGTTACCAGCAGGTTCAGCTTACGCTTGGACATGATGGCGTATTCGAGATTCAGGCGAGAAAACTCGTACTGACGCGGGTGAGCAGGGATCGTGATGTTGTCCAGCACCCAGTCATACAGGCGGCGGTTGTCCTGGAACTCCAGGGTACACAGCGAGTGCGTAATGCCTTCCAGCGCATCAGAAATACAGTGGGTGAAGTCGTACATCGGGTAGATGCACCACTTGCTGCCGGTCTGGTGGTGGTCGGCAAACTTAATGCGGTACAGCACCGGATCGCGCATGACGATAAACGGCGAGGCCATATCGATTTTAGCACGCAGGCAGGCGGTACCTTCGGCGAACTCACCGTTGCGCATTTTCTCGAACAGCGCGAGGTTTTCCTCAACGCTACGATCGCGGAACGGGCTGTTTTTGCCTGGTGCAGTCAGGGAGCCACGGTATTCACGAATTTGTTCCGGGCTCAGCTCATCAACATACGCCAGCCCTTTATTAATCAGCTCAACGGCATAGTTAAACAGCTGATCAAAATAGTCGGACGAATAACGCACGTTGCCGGACCAGTGGAAGCCCAGCCATTCAACGTCGTGTTTGATGGACTCTACGTATTCGATGTCTTCTTTTACCGGGTTTGTGTCATCGAAACGCAGGTTGCACTGTCCCTGGTAATCCTGGGCAATACCAAAGTTCAGGCAAATAGACTTGGCGTGGCCAATATGCAGATAGCCATTCGGCTCAGGCGGAAAACGGGTGCAAATACTGGTGTGCTTACCGTTCGCCAGGTCTTCATCAATAATCTGGCGAATAAAGTTAGTTGGGCGGGCTTCAGCCTCACTCATCGCGGGTTCCTCAAAGCGTATACCTTAGTTAACGGTGCATGATCTAATAAGCAGCCTCGGGAAACAACCTTTAGTTGCATAAATTAGGGTTATCCATATTTGTCTGCTGACCGACAATAAAAAAGCGGCTGACGATATACGCCAGCCGCTCAAGGCACAAATGCTTACTCAGGAGCGATTACTTGCCTTTAATCTCATACAGTGGCGTTTGACCCGCGACCACCTGACCTTTCGCCTGGATAACCAGACCGCTAAAGTCATCGATGTTGCTGCAAACTACCGGACTGATCATGGAGCGAGCGTTGGCGTTCAGGAAATCAAGATCCATTTCCAGAATCGGCTGGCCGGCGACCACGTCAGCCCCCTCTTCCACCAGACGCGTAAAGCCTTTGCCACCCAGAGCAACGGTATCGATGCCCATGTGAACCACAATTTCAGCGCCTTTTTCTGTTTCAAGGCAGAACGCGTGGTTGGTGTTGAAGATTTTTACGATAGTCCCGGCGGCTGGAGAAACCACGGTTTTGTCAGTCGGCTTAACGGCGACGCCATCCCCAACGGCTTTGCTGGCGAAAGCTTCGTCAGGCACCTGGTCCAGCTCAACGACGTCACCGGTTACCGGAGAAACCAGGGCAGCAATAGTCGTACTGGTCGCATTTGGTACAGCCTGTGGTTTAGCGGCTGGGGCCGGGGCTGCACCCGCAACAGGCGCGGCTGCTTCGACAGTACCCGCGGTTTTCATTGCGTTAGCAATTTTTTCTGCAGCGAAGCCAACGATGATCTGCACGCTGGTTTTGTTCAGGCGAATAACGCCCGTCGCACCCAGACGTTTAGCCAGCGCTTCGTTTACTACGGAAGAGTCTTTCACGCTCAGACGCAGACGAGTGATACAGGCATCAATACCGGTCAGGTTGGCAGAGCCACCTACCGCAGAGATGTACTGACGAGCCAGACCTGAAACGTCCTGGTTCGCATCGCCGCTCACATTCACGTCCTGGCCATCAGCTTCGTCACCGGCAACAGCCAGTTCACGGCCTGGGGTCAGCAGGTTGAATTTGGTGATGGTGAAACGGAACACCACGTAGTAAATAACGAAGAACACCAGGCCCTGAGGGATCAGCATGTACCATTTGGTTGCCAATGGGTTACGCACCCAAAGCATCATATCCACCAGACCTGCGCTGAAGCCAAAACCAGATATCCAGTGCATGCTTGCCGCGATAAATACGGAGATACCGGTCAGCACGGCGTGGATCACGTACAGTACCGGCGCAACGAACATGAAGGAGAATTCCAGCGGCTCGGTGATACCGGTGAAGAACGCGGCGAAAGCACCGGCCATCATGATACCCAGAACTTTCGCTTTATTTTCAGGACGTGCACAGTGATAGATGGCCAGCGCTGCACCCGGCAGACCGAACATCATGATCGGGAAGAAGCCCGCCTGGTAACGACCGGTGATACCGACAACCGCTTTACCTGCTTCGATGGACTGAGCGCCACCCAGGAAGTTAGGAATGTCGTTAATACCTGCCACGTCAAACCAGAACACGGAGTTCAGGGCGTGGTGCAGACCAACCGGGATCAGCAGACGGTTGAAGAAGGCATAGATACCTGCGCCTGCAGAACCGAGTTTTTGGATGTGCTCACCGAAGTTAACTAAAGCATCGAAGATCATCGGCCAGACGTACATCAAGATGAAGGCAACGGCAATCATCACGAAGGAGGTCAGGATAGGCACCAGACGACGGCCGCTGAAGAACGACAGCGCTTTCGGCAGCTCAACGCCGCTGAAGCGGTTGTAGAGTTCTGCAGAAATGATACCCACCAGAATACCGACGAACTGGTTTTCAATTTTGCCAAACGCCGCCGGAACCTGGTCCGCCGGAATTTTCTGGATCATCGCAACCGCTGCCGGTGAGCAGAGGGTGGTCAGAACCAGGAAGCCAACAAAGCCGGTCAGTGCAGCGGCACCGTCTTTGTCTTTGGACATGCCGTAAGCGACGCCGATGGCGAACAGCACGGACATGTGATCGATAATGGCGGAACCGGATTTGATCAACAGTGCAGCAAAGGCGTTATCTCCACCCCAACTGACTGGGTCAATCCAGTAACCAACCCCCATTAATATTGCTGCTGCTGGCAGTGTAGCCACTGGCACCATAAGTGCCCGGCCCACGCGCTGTAGATAACCTAGAATACTCACTTTATTCCCCCTATGAGACCCCGTTAAGGCTCGCTCAAGCAGTGTTTTTATTGTCTTACTTACATTGAATACACGGCGACGATTCACATCACACGGTGAAGTGTGAAAAAAATTAATTCGTACCGCAAATTAAACGCACCTTTTTTGTGATATTTATCACCAAATATCGCTTCAACCCTCCCCCTTCACTGGCTATCTCCGAAAACTTATTTTATGATTCAAAAAATCAAGACGGATTGATCCCTGTCGGTTCAGTATAAAAGTGGTTTACCCTTATGCTTATCGAGATCGATTCAGCTAACCCTATTTTTACTCTTAAACTATGAGGTGAATGATGAGACTGATTCCCCTGGCAACCCCGGCACAAGTCGGCAAATGGGCAGCTCGCCATATTGTAAATCGCATTAATGCATTCAAACCTACCGCGGACCGCCCTTTTGTTCTGGGTCTGCCAACCGGCGGCACGCCGCTGGAAGCTTACAAAGCACTGGTTGAGATGCATAAAGCAGGCCAGGTTAGCTTTAAGCACGTCGTTACGTTCAACATGGATGAATATGTCGGTCTGCCGAAGGAACATCCAGAAAGTTATTATACTTTCATGCACCGTAACTTCTTTGATCACGTTGATATCCCAGCAGAAAACATCAACCTGCTGAACGGCAATGCGGAAGATGTTGATGCTGAATGCCGCCGCTACGAAGAGAAAATCCGCTCCTACGGCAAAATTCACCTGTTCATGGGTGGCGTGGGCAACGACGGTCACATCGCGTTCAACGAACCCGCTTCTTCTCTGGCTTCCCGCACCCGTATTAAGACCCTGACCCATGACACCCGCGTGGCAAACTCCCGCTTCTTCGGCGGCGACGTGACTCAGGTGCCTAAATACGCGCTGACCGTTGGCGTAGGCACCCTGCTGGATGCAGAAGAAGTGATGATTCTGGTGCTGGGCGGCGTCAAAGCTCTGGCACTGCAGGCCGCCGTTGAAGGCAACGTTAACCATATGTGGACGATTACCTGCCTGCAGCTGCATCCGAAGGCTGTGATCGTGTGTGATGAGCCGTCCACCATGGAACTGAAAGTGAAAACGTTGAAGTATTTCAACGAGCTGGAAGCAGAAAACATCAAAGGCCTTTAAGGCCTGGCAGACCACTGGCGCGCCTCAAGCGCTAACCGCAAGGGCGTCAGTAGTCCCGGAAAATCAATGTATTGGTTTTCCAGCGTCAGTCATAAAGAGGAAGGTGTTTCGGCTTTTCCTCTTTATTAGCGATCTTACAGTCTTAAAGCACGACGTTACTCCCGGGGGTAGGATATGTATGCATTAATCCACGGTCGGATTTACACCGGCCACGAAATTCTGGATGACCACGCGGTAGTCATTGCCGATGGCCTGATTGAGCGAGTTTGCCCTGTTGATGCACTGCCAGCAGGTATTGAAACGCGCGATGTGGGCGGTGCCGTCATTGCCCCCGGTTTTATTGATGTTCAGCTGAACGGCTGCGGCGGCGTGCAGTTTAACGACACCGCAGAAGCCGTTTCTGTTGAAACGCTGGAAATCATGCAGAAAGCGAACGAACGTTCAGGCTGCACCAGCTACCTGCCAACGCTTATCACCACCAGCGACGAGCTGATGATGCAGGGCGTGAAAGTCATGCGCGAATATCTGGCGAAATACAGCCATCAGGCACTGGGCTTACACCTCGAAGGGCCGTGGCTCAATATCGTGAAGAAAGGGACGCACAACCCAGGTTTCGTCCGCAAGCCGGATGCGAAGCTGGTTGATTTCCTCTGCCAGAATGCCGATGTGATCACCAAAATCACCCTCGCGCCGGAAATGGTTGAGCCAGAAGTGATTCAGAAGCTGGTTGCGGCAGGCATCATCGTCTCGGCAGGCCACTCCAATGCAACGATTAAAGAAGCCAAAATTGGCTTCCGCGCCGGGATCACCTTCGCAACCCACCTTTTCAACGCGATGCCGTATATTACCGGCCGCGAACCGGGCCTTGCGGGCGCAATTTTTGATGAAGCTGACGTTTACTGTGGCATCATTGCTGATGGTCTGCATGTGGATTATGCGAACATCCGCACCGCAAAACGCGTGAAGGGCGATAAACTGTGCCTGGTTACCGACGCAACTGCTCCGGCAGGCGCCAACATCGAGCAGTTCATTTTTGCTGGTAAAACAATATACTACCGCGATGGTCTGTGCGTAGATGAGAACGGCACGCTGAGCGGCTCTGCACTGACAATGATTCAAGGCGTTCGTAATCTGGTAGAACACGCGGCCATCGCGCTGGATGAAGTCCTGCGTATGGCAACGCTTTACCCTGCTCGCGCCATGGGCGTGGATAAACATTTGGGTGCAATCGAAGCCGGTAAAGTGGCTAACCTGACCGTGTTTACCCGCGACTATAAAATTATCAAGACCATCGTTAATGGTAACGAGGTCGTAACTGAGTAAATAGCATGACGACTGGCGGACAAGCCCAAATTGGTAACGTTGACCTGGTAAAACAGCTGAATAGCGCGGCGGTCTACCGCCTGATTGATCAGCACGGTCCTATCTCGCGCATCCAGATTGCCGAACAAAGCCAGCTTGCGCCCGCCAGCGTCACAAAAATTACTCGTCAGCTTATTGAGCGCGGCCTGATCAAAGAAGTCGATCAGCAGGCCTCCACCGGCGGCCGCCGCGCTATATCCATTACCACCGAAACACGTAACTTCCATGCCATTGGCGTGCGACTTGGGCGCCACGACGCCACTATCACCCTGTTCGACCTGAGCGCGAAATCCATCGCCGAAGAACACTATCCGCTGCCGGAACGCACGCAGGAAACGCTCGAGCACGCGCTGCTCAACGCCATCAGCCATTTTATTGAAACCTGGCAGCGTAAGACCCGCGAACTTATCGCTATTTCTGTCATCCTGCCCGGGCTGGTTGACCCCGAAAGTGGCGTGATCCGCTATATGCCGCACATCGCCGTCAATAACTGGGCGCTGGTCGACAGCCTGGAAAAACGTTTCAAGGTGACCTGTTTTGTCGGCCATGATATTCGCAGCCTGGCGTTAGCCGAGCACTACTTCGGTGCAACCCACGACTGCGAAGACTCTATTTTGGTGCGCGTTCACCGCGGCACCGGGGCGGGCATCCTGTCAAACGGGCGGATTTTTATCGGTCGCAACGGGAACGTAGGCGAGATTGGCCACATCCAGGTAGATCCGCTGGGGGAGCGCTGCCACTGCGGCAACTTTGGCTGTCTGGAAACCATTGCCGCGAACGCCGCCATTGAAAAACGCGTGCGCCATCTACTGGAGCAAGGCTACAACAGCCGCCTGACGCTGGAAGATTGCAGTATTCAGGCAATTTGCAAAGCGGCCAATAAAGGCGATGCGCTGGCCTGTGAAGTGCTGGAACACGTAGGCCGCCATCTGGGGAAAGCCATCTCCATAGCCATTAACCTGTTTAATCCGCAAAAAGTCGTGCTGGCCGGCGAAATAATCGAAGCCGAAAAAGTGCTTCTGCCGGCCATCGAGGGCTGCATCAACACCCAGGTATTAAATGCCTTCCGTAAAAACTTGCCCATCGTCTGCTCAAAGCTGGACGATCGCTCGGCCATCGGGGCCTTTGCGCTGGTTAAGCGCTCAATGCTAAACGGCGTCTTACTTCAGCATTTGCTGGAAAGTTAATGCTGCCCAGGCAGCATTTTACGCTATAGTTACCGACTTCATTCCGTGAGCCAGAGTTGTTAATGACCACCATCCAGAACGTAATTTGTGATATCGACGGCGTGCTGATGCACGACAACGTCGCCGTGCCGGGCGCTAATGAATTTCTGGCACGTATTCTTGAAAAAGAAATGCCGCTGGTGCTGCTAACCAACTACCCTTCTCAGACCAGCCAGGATCTTGCCAACCGCTTTGCCTCCGCGGGCATCGACGTGCCGGAGAGCGTGTTTTACACCTCGGCCATGGCCACGGCCGATTTCCTCCGACGCCAGGAAGGTAAGAAAGCCTACGTCGTCGGGGAAGGGGCGCTGATTCACGAGCTCTACAAAGCTGGATTTACCATTACCGACATCAATCCTGACTTTGTTATCGTGGGTGAGACCCGCTCCTTTAACTGGGAAATGATGCATAAAGCCGCTTACTTCGTGGCGAACGGGGCGCGTTTTATTGCCACCAACCCTGACAGCCACGGTCACGGTTTTAGCCCGGCCTGCGGCGCGCTTTGCGCTGGCATTGAGAAAATCTCCGGTCGCGAGCCGTTTTATGTTGGTAAACCAAGTCCGTGGATTATTCGCGCGGCGCTTAACAAAATGCAGGCACATTCCGAGCAAACCGTTATCGTCGGCGATAACCTGCGTACGGACATTCTCGCGGGCTTCCAGGCCGGCCTTGAAACCATCCTTGTTCTGTCCGGCGTCTCCAGCCTGAACAACGTCGATGATATGCCGTTCCGGCCAAGCTGGATTTATCCTTCGGTTGCTGAAATCGATATTTTCTAATTCAGAATGCCGGCCCCGAGCCGGCATTTTTATGTATCGATAAAAAATCGCCGCGTAGACGAAGCAAACTTCAGTCCAAATTGTTAAAAATTGACGATCCGTTAATTTTCACGCCCAAAACATCATCATTTTTCATAAATCAGCAATCCTCACTGCACTATTTATTAGCTGAAAGCTAAAACCCTTGCATTCCCTTCAGCGATTGAGCATTTTCATTACTAAGCAACGCAGCAAAGCCGCAGGAAAAGCAAAACATCGGCAACGCAGCACCACAACTCAAATCGCTCAGGCAAGTGTACGGAGAAGTTATATGTGTTCTATCTTTGGCGTTCTGGATATCAAAACCGATGCAGTTGAATTGCGCAAAAAAGCGCTGGAATTATCACGCCTGATGCGCCACCGTGGCCCGGACTGGTCAGGTGTTTACGCCAGCGATAAAGCAATTCTTGTTCACGAACGTCTGTCCATTGTTGACGTCAACGCGGGCGCTCAGCCGCTGTACAACACTGAAAAAACTCACGCCCTGGCGGTTAACGGCGAAATCTACAACCATCAGGCTCTGCGCGCCGAATACGGCGACCGCTATACCTTCCAGACGGGTTCAGACTGTGAAGTCATCCTGGCGCTCTATCAGGAAAAAGGCCCGGAATTCCTTGATGATCTGCAGGGGATGTTTGCCTTCGCGCTTTACGACAGCGAGAAAGACGCCTACCTGATTGGCCGTGACCATATTGGCATTATCCCGCTGTATATGGGCCACGACGAGCACGGCAACCTGTATGTCGCTTCTGAAATGAAAGCGCTGGTGCCGGTGTGCCGCACCATCAAAGAGTTCCCTGCGGGCAGCTACCTGTGGAGCAAAGACGGCGAAATTCGCAGCTACTACCAGCGTGACTGGTTCAGCTATGAAGAAGTAAAAGACAACGTAACGGATAAAAACGCGCTGCGTCAGGCGCTGGAAGATTCCGTAAAAAGCCATCTGATGTCCGACGTACCTTATGGTGTACTGCTGTCAGGCGGGCTGGACTCTTCCGTTATCTCCGCTATCACCAAGAAGTTTGCCGCGCGCCGCGTAGAAGATGAAGAACGCAGCGAAGCCTGGTGGCCACAGCTGCACTCTTTCGCCGTCGGTCTGGAAGGTTCTCCTGACCTGAAAGCCGCGCAGGAAGTCGCCAACCACCTGGGCACGGTTCACCACGAGATCCACTTCACCGTGCAGGAAGGCCTGGATGCAATCCGCGATGTTATCTATCACATCGAAACTTACGATGTGACAACGATCCGCGCTTCAACACCTATGTACCTGATGTCGCGTAAAATCAAAGCGATGGGGATCAAGATGGTGCTGTCCGGGGAAGGTTCTGATGAGGTATTCGGCGGTTATCTGTACTTCCACAAAGCGCCAAACGCCAAAGAACTGCATGAAGAAACCGTGCGTAAACTGCAGGCCCTGCACATGTTTGACTGCGCCCGCGCCAACAAGGCGATGTCCGCCTGGGGCGTTGAAGCCCGCGTGCCGTTCCTGGATAAAAAGTTCCTCGATGTGGCAATGCGCATTAACCCGCAGGATAAAATGTGCGGCAACGGCAAAATGGAGAAGCATGTCCTGCGTGAGTGCTTCGAATCCTACCTGCCGGCAAGCGTGGCATGGCGCCAGAAAGAGCAGTTCTCCGACGGCGTCGGCTATAGCTGGATCGATACTCTGAAAGAAGTGGCCGCTGAGCAGATTAGCGACCAGCAGTTGGCCACCGCAGCCTACCGTTTCCCGTACAACACGCCGGGCTCTAAAGAGGCGTATTTGTACCGCGAAATCTTCGAAGAGCTGTTCCCGCTGCAGAGCGCGGCTGAATGTGTGCCGGGCGGCCCATCGGTGGCCTGTTCTTCTGCAAAAGCCATCGAATGGGATGAGTCGTTCAAAACCATGAACGATCCTTCAGGACGCGCGGTTGGTGTGCACCAGGCCGCCTATTAATCGCTGATTTAGCTTAAAACAACGGGCCTTATGGCCCGTTGTCGTTTCTGTATTCCTGCCGCAGCTTTATCCCTGTTTTTAACCGGAATTAAAAACAAAAACGTACGTTATTGTCGATATTTCAAGCAAGCTGTTCGCAAGTCATTCAAACGAGCATTCTGAGCGGGTTTTCGGGAAAAAACTAGTTGACGCTGTAGAGTCAACTCAGCATAATGCGCCCCGCAACGCCGATAAGGTAGCGCGTAAAAAGATGGCTACGTAGCTCAGCTGGTTAGAGCACATCACTCATAATGATGGGGTCACAGGTTCGAATCCCGTCGTAGCCACCATCTTTTTTATGCGGGAGTGGCGAAATTGGTAGACGCACCAGATTTAGGTTCTGGCGCCGCAAGGTGTGCGAGTTCAAGTCTCGCCTCCCGCACCATTTATCTCTCGCGTTGCACGGATGGGGTATCGCCAAGCGGTAAGGCACCGGTTTTTGATACCGGCATTCCCTGGTTCGAATCCAGGTACCCCAGCCATTATTTTTCGATACAAGCGGTTTACCGCGACGGTTATTGGGGTATCGCCAAGCGGTAAGGCACCGGTTTTTGATACCGGCATTCCCTGGTTCGAATCCAGGTACCCCAGCCATCGAAGAATATGATAAGGTCTGGCTACGTAGCTCAGCTGGTTAGAGCACATCACTCATAATGATGGGGTCACAGGTTCGAATCCCGTCGTAGCCACCATACAAAGGAATTATTGATTAAATTCGATAAGTCCAAAAAAATTGTTGGGGTATCGCCAAGCGGTAAGGCTCTGGTTTCTGATACCAGCATTCCGAGGTTCGAATCCTCGTACCCCAGCCAATTTTAAAGTCGTTAAGCAGCTTGTTTAACGCAATTGGGGTGTCGCCAAGCGGTAAGGCTCTGGTTTCTGATACCAGCATTCCGGGGTTCGAATCCCTGCACCCCAGCCACACAATGAAAAGCCCGCGCAAGCGGGCTTTTTGCTATCTGCTATTTAGTCAGCATCAGCAGAGCGGTAAACCGCCCTGCGCGTCTTCACTATAATCCGAGGGCGTATTTCAGCGCTTTTCGCTTCAGGCCACCCGCTCTTTCCGCCGCCATCAGTCCGATATTACGCACCACCCGAAGCGGCCCAAGATTATTGCTGAATCCCGCATAGAACAGATCCATTCCGCTCTGCATCAGGAAGTTATCCGCCTGACGGCGCAGCTGATAACGTTTCAGGATAGCCTCACTCGCCCAGACTTCAGCGTGGCTACGGGCATTGATCAGAACCTCAAGCAAAACATCCACGTCGCGATAACCGAGGTTTACGCCCTGCCCCGCCAAAGGGTGAATCGTATGCGCCGCGTCCCCTATCAGCGCCAGCCCTGGCTGGACATACTGCAAAGCGTGTCGGCGAGTCAGTGGAAATGCCCCGCTGGCCACCGGCGTAACCGCCCCGAGGCGCGCAGGGAAAGCTGCCGTAATCGCTTTTTGCAGCTGTGGCATATTCATCCCCTGCAGTTGCCGGATACGCGCCGGGGTGTCATACCAAACGAGCGAGGCCCAGTTATCGAATAATGGCAAGAAAGCGTGCGGCCCGGTCGGGGTGAAATGTTGCCAGGTGCTGTCGCCCGGCTCAAATTCGCATTTCACGGTAATCAACATACAGGCCTGACGATACTGCCAGGCATGCACGCCAATCCCCGCCCATTTTCTGACCTGGGAATTCGCGCCATCTGCGCCAATCACCATTTCAGCATTCAGTATGTCACTCTCATCAAACTCAAGCGCCCAGCCCGTGGGTTGGCGATGGATTTGCCGCAGCCTCGCCGGGCAGCATAGGGTGATATTCTGATGAGCTTCCAGCGCCTCCCAAAGTACGCGCTGCAGCACGTTATTCTCTACCATGAAACCCAGCTCGGGTAAGCCCAGCTCTGCGGCATCAAAACCAACGTGCGCGCTCTCCCATTCCCAGGTTTCCAGCCGCCGATAAGGATGCGCCCGCATCGCCAGCACCCTGTCCCAGACGCCAAGAGACTTGAGCAATCCAACCGATGCGCTGCTAATGGCAGAAATGCGGACATCCGGCTGGCTGTCGGGAACGAAGGCCTCAGGCGCGTGATGTTCAATCACCGTCACGCGAAAACCGTGCTGCGCCAGCCCCAGCGCTGCCGCCGCGCCGACCATACCACCGCCGACAACGGCTACTTCAATTGGTTGATTTGCCATAAGTCTCTTTCCTTCATTCATCTTTGCCAATTCTACTGGCTTTTCCCAGGCTGGTCACATCCATAGCAAAGCATTACACTATCCGGCTTAATTCCTGACTTCACCTTGAGCAATGGCAAGTCGATGACAAAAAAACTCCATATAAAAACCTGGGGCTGCCAGATGAACGAATACGATTCATCCAAGATGGCCGACCTGCTGGACAGCACCCACGGCTTTACGCTGACCGATAACGCGAATGAGGCGGACGTTCTGCTGCTGAACACTTGTTCGATTCGCGAAAAAGCACAGGAAAAGGTGTTTCACCTGCTGGGGCGCTGGAAGCATATCAAAGCTAAACGTCCGGACGTGATCATTGGCGTCGGCGGCTGCGTTGCCTCTCAGGAAGGGAAAAAGATCCGCCAGCGGGCGCACTATGTGGACATCGTTTTTGGCCCGCAAACCCTGCACCGCCTGCCAGAAATGATCAACCAGGTTCGCGGCACCCGCAGTCCGGTGGTGGACGTCAGCTTCCCGGAAATCGAAAAATTTGACCGCCTGCCTGAACCGAAAGCCGAAGGTCCGACCGCCTTCGTCTCCATCATGGAAGGCTGCAACAAATACTGCACTTATTGCGTGGTGCCGTACACGCGAGGGGAAGAAGTTAGCCGCCCTTGCGACGATATTCTGTTTGAAATCGCTCAGTTGGCGGAACAGGGCGTGCGTGAAGTTAACCTGCTGGGCCAAAACGTTAACGCATACCGCGGCGCGGCTTATGACGGCGGGATCTGCTCATTTGCCGAGCTTCTGCGCCTGGTCGCGGCGATTGACGGCATCGACCGCATTCGCTTCACCACCAGCCACCCGATTGAATTTACCGATGACATTATCGAAGTGTATCGCGATACCCCAGAGTTGGTCAGCTTCCTGCATTTGCCTATTCAAAGCGGTGCCGACCGGGTGCTGAATATGATGGGCCGCACGCATACCGCCCTCGAGTATAAATCGACTATTCGCAAGCTGCGCGCTGCGCGCCCGGACATCCAGATCAGCTCAGACTTTATCGTGGGCTTCCCGGGTGAAACGAGCCAGGACTTCGAGCAGACCATGAAGCTGATTGCCGATGTCAACTTTGACACCAGCTTTAGCTTTATCTTCTCTGCTCGTCCAGGCACCCCGGCGGCGGATATGGTAGATGACGTCCCGGAAGATGAGAAAAAGCAGCGCCTTTATATCCTGCAGGATCGAATTAACCAGCAGGTAATGGAATGGAGCCGTAAAATGCTGGGCACGGTGCAGCGCATTCTGGTAGAAGGCACTTCGCGTAAAAGCATTATGCAGCTGTCCGGCCGCACCGAGAATAACCGCGTGGTGAACTTCGAAGGGACGCCGGATATGGTGGGGAAATTCGTGGATGTTGAAATCACCGAAGTCCTGACCAATTCCCTGCGGGCGAAGCTGGTGCGCACGGAAAGCGAAATGGGCCTGCGTATTGCTGAAACCCCGGCATCCGTCATTGCTCGTACCCGCAAAGAGAATGACATTGGAGTAGGGACCTACCAGCCTTAATCTTCTTCACTACCTGCCGGAATGCGACTTTCAGGTTCCGGCAGGCAGTCTCATTGTTTGCCCTTGCATTATGAAGACATCACCCAAATATCAATGCCGACGCTTGCGCCATCGCGCTGCGGGATAAATAATTTCCCTGTAGCCGCGCCGTATTTTCGGCTATGCGAGACTGTTTTACTCTAACTGGCCCCGAGTGACCCAGAGGATAAGTTTGAATATCGAAACACATGAATTAACGCTTGAACCGGCGGATAACGCCCGTCTGCTTAGTCTGTGCGGCCCTTTTGATGACAATATCAAACAGCTGGAGCGCCGACTGGGGATTGAAATCAACCGTCGTGACAATCACTTCCGGCTCACCGGTCGTGAGCTTTCCGTTAACGCCGCTGCGGATATTCTGCGCCATCTGTACGTAGACACCGCGCCAATGCGTGGCCAAAGCCAGGATATCGATCCGGAGCAAATTCATCTGGCTATTAAAGAAAGCCGGGTGCTGGAGCAAACGGCCGACAGCGTGCCGGATTACGGTAAAGCTATCCATATCAAAACTAAGCGCGGCGTGATTAAGCCACGCACGCCTAATCAGGCGCAGTACATCGCGAATATTCTCGACCACGACATCACCTTCGGCATTGGGCCTGCAGGAACGGGGAAAACCTATCTTGCCGTTGCCGCCGCGGTTGATGCGCTGGAGCGCCAGGAGATCCGCCGTATTCTGCTGACCCGCCCGGCGGTTGAAGCCGGTGAAAAATTAGGCTTCCTGCCGGGGGATTTGAGCCAGAAGGTTGACCCTTACCTGCGCCCTCTTTACGACGCACTTTTTGAAATGCTGGGCTTTGAGAAAGTCGAAAAGCTGATTGAGCGCAACGTTATCGAAGTGGCGCCGCTTGCCTACATGCGCGGCCGTACCCTGAACGATGCCTTTGTCATTCTCGATGAAAGCCAGAACACCACCACAGAACAGATGAAAATGTTCCTGACCCGCATTGGCTTCAACTCCAAAGCGGTTATCACCGGCGACGTGACGCAAATTGACCTGCCGCGTAACCTCAAATCCGGCTTACGTCATGCCATCGACGTCTTGTCCGAGGTGGATGAAATCAGCTTCAACTTCCTTAACAGTGAAGACGTGGTGCGCCACCCGGTTGTGGCTCGTATCGTTAACGCCTATGAAGCCTGGGAAACCGCCGATCAAAAACGCAAAGATGAGCTTGCCGCCGAGCGTAAACGCGAAGCCCTTGCCCTGCAGGCCAGCGCTCAGGAGAGCAAATGAGTCAGGTTATTCTAGATTTACAGGTTGCCTGCGAGGCAGAAAGCGGCCTGCCGGATGAAGCACAAATTCAGCGCTGGCTGGATGCGGTGATTCCTCAGTTTCAGCCAGAGTCAGAGGTCACCGTTCGTCTGGTGGATGAAGCCGAAAGCCACAACCTGAACCTGACCTATCGCGGTAAAGATAAACCCACCAATGTGCTCTCTTTTCCCTTTGAAGCCCCGCCGGGAATTGAGCTCCCGCTGCTGGGTGACCTGATCATCTGCCGTCAGGTGGTTGAACAGGAAGCCAAAGAACAAGAGAAGCCGCTGGACGCCCACTGGGCACATATGGTTGTACACGGTAGCCTGCATCTGCTTGGCTACGACCACATCGAAGACGATGAGGCCGAAGAGATGGAAGCGCTGGAAACAGAGATAATGCTTGCTCTTGGGTATGCCGATCCGTACATTGCCGAGAAAGAGTAGTCGGCCCGGGGCTTTCCCTTTGCCGCCCTCACGCGCAGGCAGCGCACCACAAAGCTGCCTGTTAGTATTTGATTTATATGAGGCCTAAAACCTAACGCCATGAGCGACGACAATTCACAGAATAGTGACACGCCGGAAGCCAAAAAGGGATTCTTCTCCCTCATTCTCAACCAGCTGTTTCACGGTGAACCGAAAAACCGTGACGATCTGCTGACGCTTATTCGTGATTCTGAGCAAAACTCTCTGATAGACCAGGACACCCGCGACATGCTCGAAGGGGTGATGGATATTGCCGACCAACGTGTCCGCGACATCATGATCCCTCGTTCGCAGATGGTCACGCTCAAACACAACCAGACGCTGGACGAGTGCCTCGACGTTATTATCGATTCCGCTCACTCCCGCTTCCCGGTCATAAGCGAAGACAAAGATCACATCGAAGGGATTCTGATGGCGAAAGATCTGCTGCCGTTTATGCGCAGCGACTCTGAGCCTTTCAGCATGGAAAAAGTGTTACGTCAGGTGGTTGTCGTGCCTGAAAGCAAGCGGGTCGACCGCATGCTGAAAGAGTTTCGTCAGCAGCGCTATCATATGGCGATTGTGATTGATGAATTTGGCGGTGTTTCAGGTCTCGTGACTATCGAAGATATTCTCGAACTGATTGTCGGGGAAATCGAAGACGAATACGACGACGAGGAAGACGGCGATTTCCGTCAGCTGAGCCGTCATACGTGGACGGTCCGCGCCCTCGCCTCTATTGAAGACTTCAACGATACCTTCGACACGCACTTTAGTGATGAAGAAGTCGACACCATCGGCGGCCTGGTGATGCAAGCCTTTGGGCATCTGCCGGCCCGGGGCGAAACCATTGAAATAGATGGTTACCAGTTCAAAGTCGCCATGGCCGATAGCCGTCGTATTATTCAGGTTCATGTCAGAATTCCGGACGACTCGCCGCAACCTAAACTGGACGAATAACTCAGCTATGGCTATAGCTCAACTTCTTCAACGCCAGCGCATTCGCCTGCTGCTGGCGCTTTTCTTTGGGGCCTGCGGAACGCTGGCTTTTTCCCCTTATGATTTTTGGCCCGCGGCCATTGTCTCGCTGGCTGGTTTACAGGGGCTAACGCTAAACCGTCGCTCGGTGCAAAGCGCCGCGATTGGCTTCTTCTGGGGTCTTGGGCTGTTCGGCAGCGGCGTTAACTGGGTCTACGTGAGCATTGCACAGTTTGGCGGTATGCCGGGCCCGGTGAACGTATTCCTGGTCGTACTGCTGGCCGCTTATCTGTCGCTCTATACCGGTCTGTTCGCCGGCGTACTCAGTAAGCTTTGGCCGAAAACAACCTGGTGGCGCGTGGCCATTGCCGCTCCGGTCGTCTGGCAAATTACCGAATTCCTGCGCGGCTGGGTGCTGACCGGCTTCCCGTGGCTGCAGTTTGGCTACAGCCAGATAGATGGCCCATTGAAAGGCATTGCGCCGATTTTTGGGGTCGACACCATCACCTTCCTGCTGATGATCATCAGTGGCCTTCTGGTTTATGCCTTGCAGGCGCGGAAGTGGGTGCCCGCCGCGGTATCCGCCGCGTTGCTGCTTCTGCCCTGGCCGCTGCGCAGCATCCAGTGGTTCCAGCCACAGGCAGAGCGTTCCGTTGACGTGGCAATGGTACAAGGCAACATTCCTCAGTCCCTGAAATGGAATGAAAGCCAGCTGCTGGACACGCTGAAAATTTATCTGGATAAAACAGAACCGGAGATGGGCAAAGCGAAGCTTATCATCTGGCCGGAATCGGCTATCTCCGATCTGGAAATTAATCAGCAGCAGTTCCTGACCATGATGGACGATCTGCTGCGGGCCAAACACAGCTCGTTAATTACCGGTATCGTTGATGCCCGCCTTAACAAGCAAAACCGGTACGACACCTACAACACCATTATCACGCTCGGGGAGGGTAGCCCTTACAGCTACACCAGCCGTAATCGCTACAACAAAAATCACCTTGTGCCATTCGGTGAGTTTGTGCCGCTTGAATCGATTCTGCGCCCACTGGCACCGTTCTTCGATCTGCCCATGTCATCGTTCAGCCGTGGGCCGTATGTTCAGCCGCAGCTGCTCTCAAACGGCGTTAAGCTGACGGCAGCAATCTGCTACGAGATAATCCTGGGTGAACAGGTTCGGGACAATTTCCGGCCGGATACGGACTTCCTGCTGACTATCTCCAACGATGCCTGGTTCGGTAAATCTATCGGCCCATGGCAACACCTGCAGATGGCGCGTATGCGTTCGCTGGAGCTGGGGCGCCCTCTGCTACGCAGCACCAACAACGGCGTAACCGCGGTGGTCAACGCCGAAGGTGATATCACTAATATTATTCCGCAGTTCACTCGCGAAGTGCTGGAGGCGAAAGTCACGCCAACCACTGGCTTAACGCCTTATGCACGCTTCGGCTTCTGGCCGCTGTGGCTGATTACCGCGTTATTCGGCTTCACCGCTCTGGTGATGAGCCTGCGTAACCGCCACAAAAAGTAACACGCCCTTCTCGCCCATAAAGGCCGGCAAATTTGCTGGCCTTTTTCATTTCTGGCACAAGCTTTGCTAGAGATTAATAGTAGAAATCAAATAGCTGGCGAAAAGCCGCCCTGCGGCCTGCCCGTATCGGGCAGTAAAAAATGCATGCACCAAAAAGCGACACGGCAAGCACCAATATAGTGCACGGGCATATCTTTGCCTTTAAACGGTGCGGCGCGCTTCGCAAAAATAAACATCTTATTAGCAATTTCTTTACATTCAGCTAGGTTAGATGCTAACAAAAGAGCATGACATGACGCTTTTCGCAGCATGAAAAAACAACAAAACACAACACTCACATCGGATACCGGTGCCTCCTCTGGCACTAAGATTAAGGAGTTGGATATGCAATTACGTAAACTGGCCACGGCAATGCTGGTGATGGGCATGAGCGCAACAATGGTTCATGCAGAAGACGCTAAGCCTCAGCAGTCAACGCTGGATAAAATCAAAGCCAACGGCGTTATCGTGGTCGGCCACCGTGAATCATCTGTACCTTTCTCTTACTACGACAACCAGCAGAAAGTGGTTGGTTACTCCCAGGACTACTCTAACGCCATCGTAGAAGCGGTGAAAAAGCAGCTGAATAAGCCTGACCTGCAGGTGAAACTGATCCCAATCACCTCTCAGAACCGTATTCCGCTGCTGCAAAACGGCACTTTCGATTTTGAATGTGGTTCCACCACCAACAACGTGGAACGTCAAAAACAAGCCGCGTTCTCCGACACAATCTTCGTTGTCGGCACCCGCTTGCTGGTGAAAAAAGGTGGCCCAATTAAGGACTTCCCTGATCTGAAAGGGAAAACCGTTGTTGTTACCTCCGGCACAACTTCCGAAATTCTGCTCAACAAGCTGAACGACGAGCAGAAAATGGGCATGCGTATTATCAGCGCCAAAGACCACGGGGACTCCTTCCGTACCCTGGAAAGCGGTCGTGCCGTTGCCTTTATGATGGATGATGCTCTGCTGGCCGGTGAACGCGCGAAAGCCAAACAGCCGGATAACTGGGAGATCGTCGGCAAGCCGCAGTCTCAGTAAGCTTACGGCTGTATGCTGCGTAAAGATGATTCAGAGTTTAAAAAGCTGATGGATACCACCATCGCTCAGGCACAAACTTCCGGTGAAGCCGCGAAATGGTTTGATAAATGGTTCAAACAACCAATTCCACCGAAGAACCTCAACATGAACTTCGATCTTTCTGACGAAATGAAAGCGCTGTTCAAGGAACCAAACGACAAAGCTCTCAACTAATTAGAAACACAGGGGCCGGAAAAATCCGCCCTCCCGATTGACGAACTGAAGCCAGGACAGACTATGCGTTGGTGGGTCGTTCCCCCACCGGCGTGAAGGTGCCAAAAAACGCAGGCAAAGATCTGCTTCAAGGCACCGGCTTCTCATCAATCTTCGAGGGTAGCCTGCGCTACCCTCTTTTTTTTATCTCGGAGTAAGTTATGTCTATAGACTGGAACTGGGGAATCTTTTTACAGCCCGCCCCGTTCGGCAACACAACCTATCTGGGCTGGATTTGGAATGGCTTCCAGGTCACCGTCGCCCTGTCAATAACCGCATGGATCATTGCTTTTTTGGTAGGGTCTCTGTTTGGTATTTTGCGTACGGTCCCTAACAAATTCCTGTCCGGGCTAGGTACGCTTTACGTTGAACTGTTTCGCAACGTTCCCCTGATAGTCCAATTCTTTACCTGGTATCTGGTGGTGCCTGAACTGCTGCCGGAAAGCATCGGCATGTGGTTTAAGTCCGAGCTGGATCCCAATATTCAGTTTTTCCTCTCGTCAATGATTTGTCTGGGGCTGTTTACCGCCGCTCGCGTCTGCGAACAGGTGCGTGCCGCAATTCAATCCCTGCCTCGTGGGCAGAAGAACGCGGCCCTGGCAATGGGGCTAACGCTGCCGCAGGCCTATCGCTATGTGCTGCTGCCTAACGCCTATCGCGTCATCGTGCCGCCAATGACGTCCGAAATGATGAACCTGGTGAAAAACTCGGCCATCGCTTCAACCATTGGTCTGGTGGATATGGCTGCACAGGCAGGCAAGCTGCTGGATTACTCGGCGCACGCCTATGAATCCTTCACGGCGATTACCCTGGCTTACGTGCTTATCAACGCCATCATCATGGGCGTGATGTATGTGGTAGAACGTAAAATTCGCCTGCCGGGCAATATGGGAGGCAAATAATGCACGATTTTGACTGGAGTTCGATTCTGCCTGCCCTGCCTTTCTTAATGCAAGGGCTGGTTATTACCCTCAAAATCACCGTTACGGCGGTGGTGATCGGCATTCTTTGGGGCACACTGCTGGCGGTCATGCGCCTGTCGAGCTTCAAGCCGATTGCATGGTTTGCCACCGTCTACGTGAACGTATTCCGTTCCGTGCCGCTGGTGATGGTGCTGCTGTGGTTCTACCTCGTCGTGCCGGGTTTCCTGCAGTCGGTACTTGGCCTGTCGCCGAAAACCGATATTCGCCTGATTTCCGCGATGGTCGCCTTCTCTATGTTTGAAGCCGCCTACTATTCAGAAATCATTCGCGCCGGTATTCAGAGTATTTCCAGAGGGCAGTCAAATGCCGCCCTGGCGCTGGGTATGACCCACTGGCAGTCGATGAAACTCATCATCTTGCCGCAGGCCTTCCGCGCCATGGTGCCCCTGCTGTTAACCCAGGGTATCGTTTTGTTCCAGGATACCTCGCTGGTGTACGTTTTAAGCCTGGCAGACTTCTTCCGCACCGCCTCCACCATCGGCGAGCGTGACGGTACACAGGTCGAGATGATCCTGTTTGCCGGCCTGGTCTATTTTGTGATTAGCCTCAGTGCATCGCTGTTGGTCAGCTACTTGAAGAAAAGGACTGTGTAATGATTACCCTGAAAAATGTTTCTAAATGGTATGGTCACTTTCAGGTGCTGACCGAGTGCTCCACCGAAGTGAAGAAAGGCGAAGTTGTCGTCGTTTGCGGCCCTTCCGGCTCCGGCAAATCCACGCTGATTAAAACCGTCAACGGCCTCGAGCCGGTGCAAAAAGGTGAAATCCTTGTAAACGGTACTCAGGTGAACGATAAGAAAACCAATCTGGCGCAGCTCCGCTCCCACGTTGGTATGGTGTTCCAGCACTTTGAGCTGTTTCCTCACCTGTCGATCATCGAAAACCTGACGCTTGCCCAGGTCAAAGTGCTGAAGCGTGATAAAGCCGCCTCCCGCGCCAAAGGGTTAAAATTACTCGAGCGCGTAGGGCTCGCAGCCCATGCCGATAAATATCCGGCACAGCTTTCTGGCGGCCAGCAGCAACGCGTCGCGATTGCCCGCGCCCTGTGCATGGATCCTATCGCAATGCTGTTTGATGAGCCGACCTCTGCACTCGATCCGGAAATGATCAACGAAGTACTGGACGTGATGGTTGAGCTGGCCAATGAAGGCATGACCATGATGGTGGTAACCCACGAAATGGGCTTTGCCCGTAAAGTGGCTAACCGCGTGATCTTTATGGATGAAGGCAAGATTGTCGAAGACTCAAACAAAGATGATTTCTTCAATAATCCTCAGTCAGAACGCGCCAAAGACTTCCTGGCGAAGATCCTGCATTAAACGAACCGCACAATAAAAGTAAAAGGCCTTCCCGTTTGGGAAGGCCTTTTTTTAAGGCTCAAACGGCCGCCGATGAAACTGATTATGGCCGCATTTCGGGCAAACCGGCAGCACGTCAGGCGTGTAAATCGCAATATGATGATGGCAATTTTCGCACACCAGGTTTCCAAGCCCTACCACTTCACCGCTGTGATACACCCCGTGATGGCTGAGATCTTTAAACACCTCCCGCCACTCAAGCTGCGTTCTGTCGGTAATGTCCGCCAGTTCTTGCCATAAACTCTCTTTAATCACCCGCATAAACACGCTGTCGGTAAACTCATCCTGACTTTCACCGTAGCTACGAGCAAACTCTTCAAGGTCACGGCGCACCGCACGCGTTACCTCCTCTATCTCCGTTCTGGTCAGCTCGCCGGTGTCATTCATCTGCTTACGGGCGCTTGCGACCAACGCGTCAATATCGCGCTCCCCCTTGCGCAGCCGTTCACTCAGCGATTCAACCAGTTCCCGATAAAATTGAGCAACCTTGTTCATCGTTAGCCTGCCTCCTTGAAGGATTCCCGCATTTGCGGCGTGGTAACTGATTCTAATAATAGACGTTAATCCGCCCGCGCTTTGTTAGATTAACCACACCCTGGGTAAAAAACTGCAAGGGTTACAGAACGGTGAAATGGCCACTGAGGGCGTCGAAAGGCTGTTTTGCCGCTGTCGAATCGGCTATGCTATGGCGATCTAAACTCGAATTCATTAAAGGCTACGTTTCGTAGCCGTCTTTCATTAACAGGACTACTGGCTGCCATGCAAGAGCAATACCGCCCGGAAGAGATAGAATCCAACGTCCAGCAACACTGGCAAGAGAACCGTACTTTTGAAGTGACCGAAGACGAAGGCAAAGAGAAATACTACTGCCTCTCCATGCTGCCCTATCCTTCCGGCCGACTACATATGGGCCACGTCCGTAACTACACCATCGGCGACGTTATCGCACGCTACCAGCGTATGCTGGGTAAAAACGTCCTGCAGCCGATTGGCTGGGATGCCTTCGGCCTGCCGGCTGAAGGCGCCGCGGTGAAAAACAACACCGCGCCAGCTCCGTGGACCTACGACAACATCAATTACATGAAGAACCAGCTGAAGACGCTGGGCTTTGGCTACGACTGGAGCCGTGAGCTGGCTACCTGTACGCCTGAATACTACCGTTGGGAACAGCAGTTCTTCACTCAGCTGTACAACAAAGGCCTGGTTTACAAAAAAACCTCGGCGGTTAACTGGTGCCCGAACGATCAGACCGTGCTGGCGAACGAGCAGGTTATCGACGGCTGCTGCTGGCGCTGTGATACCAAAGTTGAGCGTAAAGAGATCCCGCAGTGGTTTATCAAAATCACCGCCTACGCTGACGAACTGCTGAACGACCTGGACACGCTGGATCACTGGCCGGATCAGGTTAAAACCATGCAGCGCAACTGGATTGGCCGCTCCGAAGGCGTGGAAATCACCTTCGACGTGGAAAACAGCGCCGAGAAGCTGACCGTTTATACTACCCGGCCAGATACCTTCATGGGTGTAACTTACCTGGCCGTTGCTGCCGGTCACCCTCTGGCACAGCAGGCGGCGGTAAATAACCCTACCCTTGCCGAATTCATTGAAGAATGCCGCAACACCAAAGTGGCCGAAGCCGACATGGCAACCATGGAGAAGAAAGGCGTCGCCACCGGCATTAACGCCATTCATCCGCTGACCGGTGAAAGCGTTCCGGTTTGGGTGGCCAACTTCGTGCTGATGGAATACGGCACCGGTGCCGTGATGGCCGTTCCAGGCCACGATCAGCGTGACTGGGAATTCGCCACAAAATACAGCCTGCAAATCAAGCCAGTAATCCTGAACGCCGACGGTAGCGAGCCGGATCTTTCCGCCTCCGCAATGACCGAAAAAGGCGCGCTGTTTAACTCTGGCGAGTTTGACGGACTGGACTTCCAGCAGGCGTTTAACGCCATTGCCGATAAGCTGGCCGCGAAAGGCGTGGGCGAGCGTAAAGTGAACTTCCGTCTGCGCGACTGGGGCGTTTCCCGTCAGCGTTACTGGGGCGCACCAATCCCAATGGTTACCCTGGAAGACGGCACCGTGATGCCAACCCCGGAAGATCAGCTGCCGGTTATTCTGCCGGAAGACGTGGTTATGGACGGCATCACCAGCCCAATTAAAGCCGATCCTGAGTGGGCAAAAACCACCGTAAACGGGATGCCTGCGCTGCGTGAAACCGACACCTTTGACACCTTTATGGAGTCCTCCTGGTACTACGCGCGCTATACCTGCCCGCAGTACGACAAAGGCATGCTGGACTCTAAAGCCGCCAACTACTGGCTGCCGGTAGATATCTACATCGGCGGGATTGAACACGCCATCATGCACCTGCTCTACTTCCGCTTCTTCCACAAGCTGATGCGCGATGCGGGCATGGTAACCTCCGACGAGCCGGCCAAACAGCTGCTTTGTCAGGGCATGGTGCTGGCGGACGCCTTCTATTACACCGGCGTTAACGGTGAGCGTAACTGGGTTTCTCCGGTAGACGCTATCGTTGAGCGCGATGATAAAGGCCGCATCGTCAAAGCCCGTGACGCAGAAGGCCGTGAACTGGTCTATGCTGGCATGAGCAAAATGTCGAAGTCGAAAAACAACGGCATCGACCCGCAGGTTATGGTTGAGCGCTACGGCGCGGATACCGTTCGTCTGTTTATGATGTTTGCTTCACCGGCAGATATGACGCTTGAGTGGCAAGAATCAGGCGTAGAAGGCGCCAACCGCTTCCTGAAACGCGTCTGGAAACTGGTCTACGAACACACCAACCGTGGCGGGGCACCAGCGCTGGACGTTGCCGCCCTGAGCGAAGATCAAAAAGCGCTGCGTCGTGATGTTCATAAAACAATTGCTAAAGTGACCGACGATATCGGCCGCCGTCAGACCTTTAACACCGCCATCGCTGCCATCATGGAGCTGATGAACAAACTGGCAAAAGCTCCGCAGGACGGCGAGCAGGATCGTGCGCTGCTGAACGAAGCGCTGCTGGCCGTTGTACGCATGCTGTATCCGTTCACCCCGCACGTTTGCTTCGATATGTGGCAGTCGCTGGGCGGTGAAGGTGATGTGGATAACGCACCGTGGCCACAGGCTGACGAGCAGGCAATGGTCGAAGACTCTCGCCTGGTCGTGGTTCAGGTTAACGGTAAAGTACGCGGTAAAGTCACCGTGCCTGCCGATGCCACTGAAGAACAAGTGCGCGAGCGCGCCGGTCAGGAACATTTGGTCGCGAAATATCTTGAGGGTGTAACCGTACGTAAAGTGATTTACGTCCCGGGTAAACTGCTCAACCTGGTAGTGGGCTAAGCGCAGGAGGAAGCGTGCGACATCCCTTTGTCACCCTGTTAGTAACCCTGGCGGTGCTTGTCACCGCAGGATGTGGTTTTCACCTGCGTGGCAACACGCAGGTTCCTTCAGAGATGAAGACGCTGATCCTCAACTCTGGCGATCCTAACGGTCCGCTAACGCGTGAAATTCGTAAACAGCTGCGCTTAAACGGCGTAACGATTGTTGACGATACCGGCACGGGCGTACGTAAGGATATCCCGTCCCTGCGCGTGGGCGCTTTAGGCCTCAGCCAGGACACGGCTTCAGTGTTCCAGAACGGCCAGACAGCAGAATATCAGATGGTCATGACCGTCAACGCTCAGGTACTGATCCCGGGGCACGATATTTACCCAATCAGTGCGAAGACATACCGTTCATTCTTTGATAACCCGCTGACTGCCCTGGCGAAAGATGCCGAGCAGGATCTGATCATCAAAGAGATGTACACCAACGTGGCCCAACAGCTGATTCGCAAGCTACTCGCCGTGCATACAGCCGACCTCGAAGCAACAAAAGACGAGGAAAAACCGGTTAACGCGGTGAAACCAGCCGAAGCCGCAGGCCGGGTGTCCACCACTCTGCCAGCAACGTCTGGTAGCCAATGATCCGACTGTATCCGGAGCAACTCCACGCGCAGCTCAATGAAGGGCTGCGCGCGGCGTATCTGCTGTTAGGTAACGATCCCCTCTTATTACAGGAAAGCCAGGATGCGGTGCGTAAACACGCCCAGCAAAACGGCTTTGAAGAACATCACACCGTTCAGATAGAAGCCTCCACGGACTGGCAGGCGCTGTTTTCAATTTGCCAGGCCCTCAGTCTTTTTGCCAGCCGCCAGACGCTGCTCTTACTGCTGCCGGAAAACGGTCCTAACGCCGCGATAAATGCTCAACTGGAGACGCTGGTTAGCCTGCTTCACGACGATATTCTGTTACTGGTTCGCGGTAATAAGCTGACCAAAGCGCAGGAAAATGCCACCTGGTTTACCCAACTGGCAAACCGCGCCGTGCTGGTTACCTGCCAGACGCCAGAACAGGCCAATCTGCCGCGCTGGGTGTCTCAGCGCGCAAAACAGATGAATCTGACGCTGGACGACGCCGCCAATCAGCTGCTTTGCTACTGCTATGAGGGCAATCTGCTGGCGCTTTCTCAGGCGCTGGAAAGGCTGTCGTTAATCTGGACGGACGGGAAATTGACGCTGCCGCGCGTTGAGCAAGCCGTGAATGATGCCGCCCATTTTACGCCTTTTCACTGGGTGGATGCGCTGCTCGCAGGTAAGAGCAAACGCGCGCTGCATATATTGCAGCAGCTTCGCCTGGAAGCCAGCGAGCCGGTCATTTTGCTGCGAACCCTGCAGCGTGAGCTTCTGCAACTGGTCAATCTCAAACGCCAGTCGGCAACGACGCCCTTACGGATGCTGTTCGATCAGCAACGCGTGTGGCAAAACCGTCGCCAGCTGGTCACTGAAGCGCTCAATCGTGTTTCTTCGGAACAGCTTTATCAGGCCGTTCGTTTACTGACGCGCATCGAACTGACGCTGAAACAGGACTACGGGCAGTCGGTCTGGGACGATCTCGAAGGTCTTTCCCTGCTTATCTGCCATAAAGCCCTACCGGAAATCTTTATTGATGTCTGATTCATCTCTGCTGGCACTGTATGGCGGCACCTTTGATCCTATCCATTACGGTCATCTGAAATCCGTGGAAGCCCTGGCCAGGCTGGTGAAGCTAAAAAGCGTCACCATCATGCCCAATAATGTGCCTCCGCACCGCCCACAGCCGGAAGCCAGCAGCGCGCAACGCAAAGAGATGATTGAGCTGGCCATCGCGAATCACCCGCTTTTCACTCTGGATGACCGCGAGCTGACCCGCACCACGCCGTCCTGGACTGTGGAAACGCTGGAGCAGCTTCGCGCTGAGCTGGGGCCAAAACAGCCGCTGGCGTTTATCATTGGCCAGGACTCATTGCTCAGCCTTCATCGCTGGCACCGCTGGGAAACGCTGCTTACGCTGTGCCATTTGCTGGTCACCCAACGCCCCGGCTATCCGCTAACCATGGAAACGCCCGAACAGCAGGCATGGCTTGATGAAAACGTGACTGACGCCGTTGAAACACTGCACCAGCAGCCCGCCGGCAAAGTCTTTCTTGCCCAGACGCCGCTCTACGACATCTCCGCGACAACTATCCGTCACCGGCTTGAGAACCACCAATCCTGTGACGATCTGCTCCCCCCGGACGTGCTGACGTTTATTGTTCAGCAAGGGTTGTACCGCTGAGCGGCCAGGCCAGCGCTGAATCACTTGGGAGAACGGCAGTGAAATGCCCGGCTTTAGGCTATTATGTTTTACCGGAAGCCGCAGCCATTGACACCACTCCTCAGGCTGTTATGCTCCGCTGCCATAATTTCCTGCCCGTAATCCGGCTTTTCTGAAATAGTTTTACAAAAATGGCAATGCAAACTCTGGCGCGCAATGGGATGATAGCCCGCGCTTCGCGCTGGCGGGCCAATTTTTCAGCCAAAGCCGCCTGCCCTGCTGGTCCAGGGTTTTTACGGGCTAAACCAAACACTCTCATTCTCTCAGGGGGAACACTTGCAGGGTAAAGCACTTCAGGATTTCATTGTCGATAAAATCGACGACCTCAAAGCCCAGGACATCATCGCGATTGATGTTAAAGGCAAATCCAGCATCACCGATTGCATGGTCATCTGCACCGGGACGTCTAACCGTCACGTCATGTCTATTGCTGAGCACGTTGTTCAGTCCTCCCGTGAAGTTGGCCTGTCGCCAATGGGCGTGAAAGGCATTAACGCTTCTGACTGGGTTGTTGTCGATCTGGGCGAAATTATCGTTCACGTCATGCAGGAAGAGAGCCGCCAGCTGTACGAACTGGAAAAACTCTGGAGCTAACGGGTGAAGCTGCAACTGGTGGCCGTTGGAACCAAAATGCCTGACTGGGTGCAGACCGGCTTTACCGAGTACCTGCGTCGTTTCCCTAAAGACATGCCTTTTGAGCTGGTAGAAATTCCGGCTGGAAAACGCGGCAAAAATGCCGATATCAAACGTATCCTCGAAAAAGAGGGTGAAATGATGCTGGCCGCCGCGGGCAAAGGTAACCGAATCGTGACGCTGGATATTCCCGGTCAACCGTGGGATACCCCGCAGCTTGCCACACAGCTTGAGCGCTGGAAGCAGGATGGCCGTGATGTCAGCCTGTTAATTGGTGGTCCCGAGGGATTAGCGCCAGCCTGCAAGGCCGCAGCCGAGCAAAGCTGGTCGCTCTCCGCGCTAACCATGCCTCACCCTCTGGTCAGGGTGCTGGTGGCGGAAAGCCTCTATCGGGCGTGGAGCATTACTACCAACCACCCTTACCATCGTGAGTAAACCTGAGCGGGTAATACTAAGCAGCGAATGAAATTACAGAATTCTTTTCGCGACTACACTGCTGAGTCTGCGCTCTTTGTGCGCCGGGCGCTGGTCGCTTTTATCGGCATTTTGCTGCTTACCGGCGTGCTGATCGCCAACCTTTATAATCTGCAGATCGTTCGCTTTAACGACTATCAGACGCGGTCCAACGAAAACCGTATCAAGCTGGTTCCCATTCCGCCCAGCCGCGGCATTATCTACGATCGTAACGGCACCCCGCTGGCGCTGAACCGCACCATCTATCAAATCGAGATGATGCCGGAGAAAGTCGATAACGTTCAGGAAACGCTGGAGGCGCTGCGCCCGGTGGTTGACCTGACGGATGACGATATTGCGAATTTCAAGAAAGAGCGTGCCCGCTCGCACCGCTTCACATCCATTGCGGTCAAAACTAACCTGACGGAAGTTCAGGTTGCCCGCTTTGCGGTAAACCAGTACCGCTTCCCTGGCGTGGAAGTGAAAGGCTACAAACGCCGCTTCTACCCTTATGGCTCAGCGTTGACCCACGTTATTGGCTATGTCTCTAAAATCAACGATAAAGACGTTGAACGCCTGGATAAAGAAGGCAAGCTGGCCAACTACGCCTCGACCCACGACATCGGCAAGCTCGGTATCGAACGCTATTACGAAGATGTGTTACACGGGCAAACGGGCTACGAAGAGGTTGAGGTTAACAACCGTGGGCGCGTCATTCGCCAGCTAAAAGAAGTACCGCCTCAGGCCGGGCATGACATTTATCTGACCCTCGATCTGAAACTTCAAACCTATATCGAAACCCTGCTCGAGGGCAGCCGCGCCGCGGTGGTTGTCACCGATCCGCGTACGGGCGGGATTCTGGCATTGGTTTCTATGCCGAGCTACAACCCGAACCTGTTCGTCGACGGTATCTCCAGCAAGGACTACTCGGGCCTGCTTAACGACCCGAATACGCCGTTGATTAACCGCGCCACGCAAGGCGTGTACCCTCCGGCATCTACCGTGAAACCGTATATGGCAGTTTCCGCCTTGAGCGCCGGAGTGATCACCCGCAATACCTCGCTATTTGACCCTGGCTGGTGGCAATTGCCCGGTTCGGAAAAACGCTACCGCGACTGGAAAAAATGGGGCCATGGCCGCCTGAACGTCACAAAATCCCTGGAAGAATCGGCGGATACCTTCTTCTATCAGGTCGCCTATGACATGGGGATCGACCGCATTGGCGAATGGATGAGTAAGTTCGGCTACGGTCATCTGACCGGCATCGACCTTTCAGAAGAGCGCGCGGGCAACATGCCAACGCGTGAGTGGAAACTGAAGCGCTTTAAAAAACCGTGGTATCAGGGCGATACCATCCCGGTCGGTATCGGCCAGGGTTACTGGACAGCCACGCCAATCCAGATGAGCAAGGCGATGATGATCCTGATAAACGACGGCATCGTTCGCGTCCCGCATCTGCTGATGAGCACCACCGAAAACGGCAAGCAGGTTCCCTGGCAGCAACCGACCGAAGCGCCGGTGGGCGATATCCACTCTGGCTATTGGGAAATTGCCAAAGACGGGATGTATGGCGTCGCAAACCGACCAAACGGCACCGCACATAAGTTCTTTGCGAATGCGCCTTACAAAGTGGCGGCGAAATCCGGTACCGCACAGGTCTTTGGCCTGAAAGCCAACGAAACTTATAACGCGCATAAAATTGCTGAACGTCTACGTGACCACAAGCTGATGACGGCATTTGCGCCGTATGACAACCCACAGTACGCCGTGACCATGATTCTGGAGAACGGTGGCGCAGGCCCGGCAGTCGGGACCATCATGCGCCAGATCCTCGATCATCTGATGCTGGGGGATAACAACACGGTACTGCCGTCGGAAGCACCGGCCGCCTCGGCCGCTGAGGATCAATAAGCATGACTGACAATCCTAATAAAAAAACAATTTGGGATAAGGTTCACCTCGACCCAACCTTCCTGGTGACCATCCTCGCGCTGCTGGTGTTCAGCGCCCTGGTGGTGTGGAGCGCCAGCGGGCAGGATATGGGCATGATGGAGCGTAAAATCGGCCAGATCCTGATGGGGCTGGTGATCATGGTGGTCATGGCGCAAATTCCGCCTCGCGTCTACGAAGGCTGGGCGCCCTACCTCTATATTTTCTGTATTATTCTGCTGGTTGCGGTTGACGCCTTCGGGGCAATTTCAAAAGGGGCACAGCGCTGGCTGGATCTGGGCTTCGTGCGTTTCCAGCCTTCGGAAATCGCCAAGATTGCCGTCCCGCTGATGGTGGCCCGCTTTATTAACCGCGACGTTTGCCCCCCCACGCTGAAAAATACCGGCATTGCGCTGGTGCTTATCTTCATGCCTACGCTGCTGGTTGCCGCCCAGCCTGACCTGGGGACATCCATTCTGGTCGCCGCATCGGGCCTGTTTGTGCTGTTCCTTTCCGGCATGAGCTGGCGGCTTATTCTGGTTGCCGTTTTGCTGGTGGCGGCCTTCGTGCCAATCCTGTGGTTCTTCCTGATGCATGACTACCAGCGCGCGCGCGTGATGATGCTGTTAGATCCGGAAAGCGATCCGCTCGGCGCGGGCTATCATATTATTCAGTCCAAAATCGCTATCGGTTCCGGCGGACTGCGCGGTAAAGGCTGGCTGCATGGCACACAGTCGCAGCTTGAATTCTTGCCCGAACGCCATACGGACTTTATTTTCGCGGTGCTTGCGGAAGAGCTAGGCTTAGTAGGCATTCTGGTGCTGCTGGCGCTCTATCTGCTGCTGATCATGCGCGGCCTGTTTATTGCCGCCCGCGCGCAGACCACCTTTGGCCGAGTAATGGCTGGTGGACTGATGTTGATCCTGTTCGTCTATGTATTTGTAAATATTGGCATGGTTAGTGGTATCTTACCGGTGGTCGGCGTACCGCTGCCGCTTGTCAGCTACGGGGGGTCAGCGTTAATCGTGCTGATGGCCGGGTTTGGTATCGTCATGTCGATACATACTCACAGAAAAATGTTATCAAAAAGCGTGTAACTGGATGAGGTGCGCAATGGGTAAGCAAAAACGGTGGGCTGGCGTCTGCATCGCAGCAGCGTTACTGGCAGCATGTTCGTCAAATGATGAGAGTCAGCAGCCGGTTAATCAGGCGCCACAGCCGGCCGTGTGCAACGGCCCAGTCGTGGAAATCAGCGGCGCTGAGCCACGCTACGAACCGCTGAATCCATCAGTTAACCAGGATTACCAGAACAACGGCAAAAGCTACAAAATTGTTCAGAATCCGGCAAACTTCAGCCAGGCTGGTTTCGCGGCTATCTACGACGCTGAGCCCGGTAGCAATCTGACCGCCTCTGGCGAGGCGTTCGATCCTAATGCGTTGACCGCAGCGCACCCTACGCTGCCTATTCCAAGCTACGCCAGAATCACTAATCTCGCGAATGGTCGCATGATTGTGGTCCGTATCAACGACCGCGGCCCCTACGGCAACGACCGGGCTATCTCGCTCTCCCGCGCGGCGGCAGACAGACTGAACACCTCGAACAATACCAAAGTCCGTATCGACCCCATCATTGTTGCGCAGGACGGCACAATGTCTGGCCCGGGTACGGCCTGTACAACTATCGCCAAGCAGACCTATGCGCTGCCGGCCCGGCCGGATCTTAGCGGCGGCATGGGCAGCGCCTCCTCCCCGGCTCAGCCAGCGGCACCACAGGGTGACGTACGCGCTATCAGCAACTCGACGCTGCAAAGCGCAGATACCACTGGCGCGCCGGTTCAGAGCAGCGGTTTTCTGGGCGCCCCTACGCCACTTGCGGCAGGCGTGATAGAAACGCAAGATACCGCAGCCACGGCGGCGGCAACCCCCGCGACACAACAGCCTGTTGCAGCGGCAGCCGCCGCAGCGCCCACGCCGCCTGTAGCCCCACAACCGGCCCCGATTGTTGAGCAGCCGGCCCCTGCCGTTTCTGCCCCAGTAACCGCGCCAGGTTCGACGCAAGGCCACGTCCAGCGCAGTGCGGCTGCAGCAAGTGCGCCGGCCAGCAGCGGGCGCTATGTTGTTCAGGTTGGGGCAGTCAGCGACGGCGCGCGCGCCAGCCAGTGGCAGCAGAAGCTCAGCCAGCAGTTTGGTGTCCCAGGCGCAGTGTCTCATAACGGCGCCGTGTACCGCGTTCAGCTTGGCCCGTTCAGCAGCCGCAATGAAGCCACAGCCCTGCAGCAGCGCCTGATGTCGGAAGCGCAACAGCAGTCATTTGTGACTAACGCTCCCGCTATGTAAAGCCGTGACTGGCCTGTTTCTTTCCCGTAAATTTGTGTAAAGACCATTAACAAACTCACGCGCAAAGTCAGATGCCAGTCAAAAATGCTTTTGCTATAGTAAGGCACTTTTTTTAATTCCATCACGGACGTCGTAGTTCCATCATGAATACAGCTCCTTCTGCACGTTTTGTTAAGCGCCTGGCGCTCACCTCGGCTTTCGCTCTTGCGGCTATGGCCTCTGCTCAAGCTGACGACCTCAATATTAAAACTATGATCCCGGGCGTCCCGCAGATTGATGCAGAAGCGTACATCCTGATTGACTACAACTCAGGCAAAGTGCTGGCCGAATCAAATGCCGACGCACGTCGCGACCCGGCCAGCCTCACCAAGATGATGACCAGCTACGTTATTGGCCAGGCGATGAAAGCCGGTAAATTCGACGACAATGCTATGGTCACCATCGGTAAAGATGCCTGGGCAACCGGTAACCCGGTGTTTAAAGGCTCCTCGCTGATGTTCCTGCAGCCGGGTATGCAGGTACCGGTCAACAAACTGGTTCGCGGCATCAACCTGCAGTCAGGTAACGATGCCTGCGTGGCGATGGCCGACTTCGTCGCCGGTAGCCAGGATGCCTTCGTGAGCCTGATGAACGGCTATGTTTCAGCCCTGGGCCTGAAAAACACCCACTTCCAGACCGTGCACGGCCTGGACGCCGAAGGCCAGTACAGCTCCGCGCGTGATATGGCGTTGATCGGCCAGGCGCTGATCCGCGATGTACCGAACGAATACGCTATCTACAAAGAAAAAGAGTTCACCTTCAACAATATCCGCCAGACCAACCGTAACGGCCTGCTATGGGATACCAGCCTCAACGTGGACGGCATTAAAACCGGCCATACCGATGCAGCAGGCTATAACCTCGTAGCATCTGCTACCGAAGGCCAGATGCGCCTGATCTCCGCGGTACTTGGCGGACACACCTACAAGGGCCGTGAAACAGAAAGCAAAAAGCTGCTGACCTGGGGCTTCCGCTTCTTTGAAACCGTCTCTCCGCTGAAAGCCGGGAAAGAGTTCGCTTCTGAGCCAGCGTGGTTTGGCGATAACGACCGTGCATCCCTGGGCGTGGATAAAGACGTTTATCTGACCATTCCTCGCGGCCGCATGAAAGACCTGAAAGCCAGCTATGTCCTGACAACATCTGAACTGCACGCGCCGCTGCAGAAAAACCAGGTTGTAGGTACTATTAACTTCCAGCTGGACGGTAAAACCATCGAGCAGCGTCCGTTAGTTGTGCTGCAGGAAATGCCGGAAGGGAATTTCTTCAGCAGAATCATTGATTACATCAAACTGATGTTCCACCACTGGTTCGGTTAATTATTGAACACTTGAAAGTGTCGAAGTTGACCCCATATACTTAGCATCAAAGCAACTCCCGCCCGCTGGCGGGAGTTATTATTTTTATTGCCGTAACGCTGGAGCTCCCATGAAAACCAAACTTAACGAACTGCTCGAATTCCCAACCTCTTTTACTTACAAAGTAATGGGCCTGGCGAAACCGGAGCTGGTTGACCTGGTCGTTGAGGTGGTGCAGCGCCACGCCCCTGGTGACTACACGCCGCAGGTTAAACCAAGCAGCAAAGGTAACTACCACTCGGTTTCTATTACCATCAATGCCACACACATTGAGCAGGTTGAAACCCTGTATGAAGAATTAGGCAACATCGAAATCGTTCGTATGGTGCTGTAATCCGATAACCCGGCTCAGGCCGGGTTTTAGCTTGATGACAAACAGTCGAAAATCGTGGTTTTCGCCTGTTTGGGGCAAACCTGGGCACAGCATTCATTGCTTTGATTAGATCAAGGCGCAAGTTTTTTAAATCAATTAACTTTGTTTGCAGCCTCTAACCCGGCTCAGACCGGGTTTTTACTGTGATATACTTCCAGCCACCCTTTTCTCCCGGAGACGCTGTTTTGTCTCAAGACACTATCCTGATTCGCACCCTTGGCCTGCAGCCTTATGAACCTGTCTCGCAGGCAATGCACGACTTTACCGACACCCGTGATGACACGACGGCCGACGAGATTTGGCTGGTTGAGCATCCTCAGGTTTTCACTCAGGGCCAGGCCGGTAAAGCCGAGCACGTCCTGATGCCGGGGGATATTCCGGTTGTGCAAAGCGATCGCGGTGGTCAGGTGACCTTTCACGGCCCGGGCCAGCAGGTTATGTATCTGCTGCTGAACTTAAAACGTCGTAAGCTTGGCGTGCGGGAGCTGGTAACCATACTGGAACAAACCGTGGTTAACACGCTGGCAGAATATGATATCCAGGCTTACCCCCGCGCCGACGCGCCGGGCGTGTATGTCGACGGACGCAAAATTTGCTCTCTGGGGCTTCGCATTCGTAAGGGATGTTCTTTCCACGGTCTGGCACTAAACATCAACATGGATCTATCCCCGTTCCTGCGTATTAACCCCTGCGGCTACGCCGGGCTGGAGATGACACAGGTCAGTCACTTTGTCGAAGGTATCACCGTGCATGATATCCAACCCCGACTGGTGGAAAACTTTATCGCCCTGCTAAACCACCCGCCCTACCAATATCCTGACGCAGAATAAACATCAGGCAGGCCTCCTGCAGGCCTGACATTGTTTTTTTATCACTTTCTCATCCATCAGTTATAATCACCAATTGGATAATTCAGTAACGTCATTATTTAAATAATATGACAGTCCAGAATGGGCTTCTGTGGCTTAATTTTTCTCATTCGTGCTTGGGTTGGCAAAATAACTACGCTAATTCCCCCAAATGCTCTATTTGTATCTATAAATATAATATTCTTTATTTTTTTAGCGGAGATCTGACATGGGGCAAAACCCACTGTCTGAGAAAAAAATCGTGGATCGTGATGGTGAAAACAACTATCCCGTATTCAAGACGTTACGCAACATAGATTTAAACTTGCTGACAATTTTTGAGGCCGTTTACATTCATAAAGGCATCGTCAATGCAGCCAGAGTGCTTAACCTCACGCCCTCGGCTATCAGCCAGTCTATCCAAAAGTTGCGCTATATTTTTCCCGACCCATTATTCATTCGTAAAGGCCAGGGCGTCACGCCGACGGCGTATGCGGCACACCTGCACGAATATATCAGCCAGGGCCTGGAATCAATTCTTGGCGCTCTGGACTTTAACAGCAGCAACGATCAGCAACGTACCATCACAATTGCCACCCAGCCGTCCATAGGGGCTTTAGTTATCCCTAAAGTCTATTCTGCGATCCGCAAAGTTAATCCAAACCTGCTTATTCGTAACGTGCCGATTAATGACGGCGAGTCACAGCTAAGCCAGTTTCAGACCGACCTGATTATCGACACCAGCCGCCACTACGCGCGCACAATAACCAGCGTACCGCTGTATCAGGAAAGTATCGCCGTGGTCTGCCGGGAAGGTCATCCTTGTCTTGAACAGCGGCTGACTCGCGAAGATCTGCAAAATATGGAGCACACCTTCCTGATCATGCAGGATGACCTGCTGCGCGATCTGCGCCAGGAGATCAGCGAGCGGCTTCCCAACAGACAGATAGCGTTTAGCAGCTACAACTACGTCACGCTGTCCTCACTGCTTGGCAGCAGTGATTTGCTGGGCTTCATGCCCTGGCGGCTGTACGAAATGTTTAAAGAGACGTGGAATCTCCGCGCCGTCGACTGCGATCTGTTTGCCGACAAGGCGATGGAAACCAGCATGCATTTTAACAAGCTAAGCATCCGGGATACGGTTTTGCAGGAGATAATCAAAGCCATTCGCACCGAGTTCGCTTGATCCCCAGTGGTTTTCACCTCTTACCGGACGTTTCAGAGGTGAACACCATGCCTGTTAACCTCGCATTTAGCACAAAACAACAACCCATTTACAATTCTTTCTCCATTTCATGTTGGGGTATACTGATTCTCCCTGGCCGTGATGATATACTCCCGGCCATTAATTCAAAAATAGTTGATAGATCCTAACTTAGCTTGAATTAGCCTGACTTCATTATCCGCAACTGGAATACGCACCCTATGAGCAAACCCATTGTGATGGAACGCGGCGTTAAATACCGCGACGCCGATAAAATGGCTCTGATCCCGGTTAAAAACGTGGTGACAGAGCGCCAGGAACTGTTGAGAAAACCAGAATGGATGAAAATTAAACTTCCGTCTGACTCAACCCGTATCCAGGGCATTAAAGCGGCGATGCGCAAAAATGGTCTGCACTCCGTTTGCGAAGAAGCCTCCTGCCCTAACCTCGCGGAATGTTTTAACCACGGCACCGCGACCTTTATGATTCTGGGCGCCATTTGTACCCGCCGCTGCCCGTTCTGCGACGTCGCCCACGGCCGCCCCGTTGCGCCGGATGCCAATGAACCCGAAAAACTGGCGCAAACCATAGCCGATATGGGCCTGCGTTACGTCGTGATTACCTCCGTTGACCGTGACGACCTGCGTGACGGCGGTGCCCAGCACTTCGCAGACTGCATCCGTGCTATCCGCGAAAAAAACCCAACCATCAAAATTGAAACGCTGGTGCCTGACTTCCGTGGCCGTATGGACCGCGCGCTGGACATTCTGACGGCAACGCCACCTGACGTGTTCAACCACAACCTGGAAAACGTACCGCGCGTCTACCGCAACGTCCGTCCAGGCGCAGACTACAACTGGTCACTTAAGCTGCTTGAACGCTTTAAAGAAGCCCATCCGGATATCCCTACCAAGTCCGGTCTGATGGTAGGCCTGGGCGAAACCAACGAAGAGATCATCGAAGTGATGCGCGACCTGCGCCGTCACGGCGTGACCATGCTGACGCTGGGCCAGTATCTCCAGCCAAGCCGTCACCACTTGCCGGTACAGCGCTATGTTAGCCCGGATGAGTTTGAAGAGATGAAAGCCGAAGCGCTGGCAATGGGCTTCACCCACGCCGCCTGTGGCCCGTTTGTTCGCTCTTCCTATCACGCCGATCTGCAGGCAAAAGGGATGGAAGTGAAGTAACAAGAGTTACATATTGTTACGTTTAAACTGACACACATTAAAAAACCGGCCATTATGAGCCGGTTTTTTATTTTGCAGTCGTCATTCAGTCTTTGTGAACGATGCGCTGTTCTGCAGAGGCTTCAGCTTCGGTATCGGGCTTTTTGCCACTGTCGTCTTCAGCCATCGCTTTCTTAAAGCCTTTGATGGCAGAACCGAGATCGCCGCCCAGCGTGCGCAGCTTCTTGGTACCAAACAGCAATACGATCAGCGCGCCGACAACCAGCAGCTTAGTGATACTAATCTCTCCCATACCTACCTTCTTTTGTGATGCGTGCCGTGACAACGGCGAATAAAAGACCTGATTGCATTAACGGACATTTGTCCGCGCGACACAATAGCAATCTGTAACAAGGTGAATCAAGGTTTGATTAAAAAAACATCATAGCATTTGCGGCACCGCAAAACGCCGGTTAAGCAGCACCGGCAGCATTTGCCTGACCGCCGCCACACGCTCTGCTGCGATCTCGGCAAAAATCAGCGCCGGGGACTCTGCTGCCGCCGCAACGGTCACTCCCAGCGGATCAATGATTCGGCTCTGGCCAATATTCTTATTGCCGCACTCCCCGGAAGCAACCACGTAACAGGTCGAGTCCAGCGCGCGCGCGGCGAGAAGCGTTGCCCAGTGAGCCTCTTTATGCGGGCCTTTCAGCCAGGCCGCGGGCAAAACCAGAACCTCTGCCCCGCTAAGTGCCAGGCTCAGCGCCATGTCAGGAAAACGCAGGTCGTAGCAGGTCATAAGCCCCACGTTCATCCCGGCAACCTTAATCAAGGGGGCCAGGCTTGCCCCGGCGTCCACCAGCCGGGACTCCTGCACGCTGAAAGCGTCGTACAGATGAACTTTCTGGTAGCTCGCCACAATCTCGCCGCTGCGGATTGCCAGCAAGGTGTTTGCCGCCCGCCCTTCTTGGGTAGGGACATGCAGCGTTAGCACCGTTGTCATATCGTTCTTCCGGCTTTCAGCCTGCAGCTGTTGCACATAGCCGCCATCCAGCTTCTGCGCTGACTTGACTGACAAATCCGAATCGCTATCACTCCGGGCCAGTACCGCCTCGGGTAAGACTAACAAATCGGCCTCTTTCGCCGCCGCCTGCGCCATCAGGCTAACGCAGGTTGCCGCGTTTTCCTGCCAGACTGGCCCTACAACGAACTGCCCCACAGCAACCTTCATATTCGCCTCACCGCTCAAAGGATTAATTACAGCACATTGGGTATAAATCTCCCGCGCTGAACGCTACACTTTTTCCATTGCTGATGTTTAATAAGGATTAATCGTGATTCAGATGCTTTTCGCCGTCTTTATCGGCGGCGGGATGGGCAGCGTAGCACGCTGGTTTCTCAGTATGAAGTTCAATCCGTTGCACATGGGGATCCCCATCGGGACGCTAATCGCTAACCTGACCGGGGCATTTATCATCGGCCTTGGGCTGGCGCTGTTTAGCCGCTTCAGCAATGTCGACCCGATGTGGAAGCTATTAATCACCACTGGTTTTTGCGGCGGCCTGACGACGTTCTCGACGTTTTCTGCGGAAGTCGTTTTACTGCTACAGGATGGGCGATTGATGTGGGCAAGCATGAACGTCCTGCTCAACCTTGCGGGCTCATTTATGATGACCGCGCTCGCATTTTGGTTGGTTTCTCTTTTCGTGACCCAATAAGCCGGCTGCGTTAATGTTAGCTTAATTTTTCTCTGCCACTATCCCTGCCATATCTTTGGGGGAACAGGCAATGAAAGAGCAAATAACCGGCTGGGCGAGCGTGCTGATAAGCGTCATCATCGTCGGGCTGTTTTTGAAAACGTATCTGTTTGCCTGAGAAATCACAGGCAAAAAAAAACCCGCCTTAGCGGGTTTTTATATTCTACTGGTAATGACTTAGATAGGCATTACGTTTGCAGCAGAAGGGCCTTTGGCACCGTTAGTGATTTCAAACTCAACGCGCTGGCCTTCAGCCAGGGTTTTGAAACCATTGCTCTGGATTGCAGAGAAGTGTACGAACACGTCTTTGCTGCCATCTTCCGGAGTAATGAAGCCGAAGCCTTTGGATTCATTAAACCACTTAACGTTACCTTTAATCTTAGACATCAAAATTACCTTTACATGAAAAAACGACACAAATGCTGTGTCGGGCATCAGTACAACAATTGTGGTGGCTTTTGTCCAGTCCAGAATTGCTAAAAAGTGATAAAAGTCGCTAACTTTTTACTAGCTTGCGCATTACACCTTGTTTTTTAAGGGGTATAAAAACCCTCAGTTTTCACAGGCTTCAGGCGCACAAAATCAGAACTGGAACCGCATCCAGGCAAAGTAGACATTACCGTTATTATAGGTACCCGGAATGTAGGTCATCTGGAAAGTCGCCGGACCATAGCCAATCGAAGCCAGCGGCAGCACCACCGGGATAGGAATATAGTTCCAGTTGTCGCGAGCAGTGACACCGACGGTATACCCCAGACCTAAATGGAAATTATCATCGCGTAGCGGTCGCCAGGTTTTCTCCCAGCCGTAACCGCCGATAGGCTCCCACTTATTAAAGGAGTCCTTGAACGCCATCAAATAGATGCCATTCCAGTTGCCATTTTCATCCCAGCGAGACTGACCAAAACCTGCACCCCACGGCCGCTCGTTATAGCGATCGGTTTTCTCTTTGTCATAGGCAAAGCGGGCGTGCCAGGTAATCGCCGGCACGTAAAGATCATAATGTTCTGGCTCGTGCCAGGTTTTAGAAACCTGGCCAGAGAAGGTGTCCCATGCATTGCTGAAAAAGCCGCCTTCCGCAGCAGCAGAAGTGCTCAACCCAAGCGTGCAAACAAAAATCAAAATTGAGAACAGTTTATTCGTGTAAGTCACGTCGTTATTACCATATTAAAATTCGACAGTTAGCTTACTGAATTATATCTCAATGAAAGCTAAATCTGCACATGACTTGTAAAGAAAATTATCCAGCATTCGTGCTCAACACGCTGATTTCTCAAATAGCTATCAGACAATTATGAATAAGGTTGTAGGCCGAAGCGCATAACTATATACGCCTCGGCCGATGGAACTTATTTCCGTTTTTTGATAAGCATATATACCGCCGGGATAACCAACATCGACAGCAGCGGCGCCGTCACCATTCCCCCAATCATCGGCGCGGCAATTCGCCGCATCACCTCTGATCCGGTACCATTGCCCCACATAATCGGCAGCAAACCCGCCATAATGGTGGCAACCGTCATCACCTTTGGCCTGACGCGCAGCACAGCGCCCTCATGAATAGCACGCCGCAGTATGCCATCATCCTGCACGTCATCGGTTTTTTGATGCCTGGTAAGCGCCTGATTTAAATAAAGCACCATGATCACACCAAATTCAGCCGCAACCCCTGCCAGGGCAATAAAACCAACGGCTCCGGCAACCGACAGGTTATATCCCAACAGATAGAGCAGCCACACGCCGCCAATTAATGAGAACGGTAAAGTCCCCATAATTAATAGCGCATCCTTTACTCGTGAGAAGGTGACATATAACAGTACAAATATGATTAACAAGGTAAAAGGCAGGACGATTTTTAATTTCGCCGTCGCGCGATCCAGGTATTCAAACTGCCCTGACCAGGAAAGGGAAACGCCTTCAGGTAATTTCACCTGCTCGGCCACGGCACGCTGCATATCCTCAACGGCGGATTTCAAATCACGGCCACGCAGATCGACATAAATCCAGTTTGAAAGACGCGCATTTTCACTTTTCAGCATCGGCGGTCCCTCTGTAATCGCAATATTTGCCAGTTCAGAAAGCGCCACCTGACTGCCGTTTGAGGTAATAACCGGTAAATCGCGCAATTTCTGCACGTTGTCGCGCAGTTCACGCGGATAGCGCACATTTATAGGAAAACGCTCGCGTCCTTCAATGGTTTCACCGATGTTTTCCCCTCCGATAACCGTGGCAACCAGCGACTGCAGCTCTTTAACCGAAACCCCATAGCGCGCCGCTTTACGTCTATCGATGTCGATATCCACATAGCGCCCGCCGCCCAGGCGCTCAGCCAGCGCAGACGTCACCCCAGGCACCTGCCTCACCACATGCTCAATCTGCTCGGCCACCGACTCGATGGCGGCAATATTATTGCCGTTCACCTTGATCCCAACCGGGCTTTTGATCCCGGTGGCCAGCATGTCCAGCCGGTTACGGATAGGCGGCACCCACACGTTGGCAATGCCCGGCACCTTCACCACGTTGTCCAGTTCGTTCACCAGCTTGTCCATCGTCATTCCCGGCCGCCACTGGTCGCGCGGCTTAAAGCGAATGGTGGTTTCTATCATCGTTAGCGGCGCAGGATCGGTGGCCGTTTCGGCGCGTCCGGCTTTACCAAAAACGGTTTCAACTTCCGGCACGGTTTTGATCAGACGATCGGTCTGTTGCAGCAGCCGCCCTGCCTCACGCGTCGAGATCCCCGGCAGCGTCGACGGCATATACAGCAGATCCCCCTCATCCAGCGGCGGCATAAACTCACTGCCCAGTTTGCTCAGCGGCCACAGCGTAGCCACTAACAGCACGCCGGCTACCGCAAGCGTTGTCCTCGGCCTGTCGAGCACCTTTTCCAAAATGGGTTCGTAGGCCGCAATCAGCCAGCGGTTAATCGGGTTGGCCTTTTCATCGGGGATCTTGCCACGAATGAACCAGCCCATCAGCACCGGTACCAGCGTTATCCCCAGCCCCGCGGCCACCGCCATCGAATAGGTTTTGGTGAAAGCCAGCGGCGAAAACATTCTCCCCTCCTGCGCCTCAAGAGAGAAAACTGGAATAAACGACAGGGTGATAATCAGCAAGCTACAAAACAGCGCCGGCCCCACTTCTACCGCCGCCTGTTGGGATATTTGCCAGTAATCCTCGCCGCGCGGCTGTTCTCCCGGATGATCGTGCCGCCACTGCTCCAGCACCTTGTGCATGTTTTCAATCATCACTATCGCCGCATCAACCATCGCGCCAATGGCTATCGCGATTCCGCCCAGCGACATAATATTGGCATTCACGCCCTGGTAATGCATGACGATAAACGCCCCCAGAATACCCAGCGGCAAAGTAATGATCGCCACCAGCGCGGAGCGGAAGTGGAACAGGAACAACGAACAAATAATGGCAACAACGATAAACTCTTCCAGCAGCTTGTGGGAAAGCGTTTCAATTGCGTTTTCAATAAGGTGAGAGCGATCGTAGACCGGCACAATTTCAACGCCCGCCGGCAAACTTTTCTGTAGCTGGGCCAGTTTCTCTTTCACCGCGTTAATCGTTTCAAGCGCGTTTTTGCCATAGCGCATCACGATTATGCCGCCCGCGACTTCGCCTTCCCCGTTAAACTCGGCGACGCCCCGGCGGATTTCCGGCCCCAGCCTGATGGAAGCAACATCGGAAAGCAGCACCGGCACGCCGTCGCGGCTGGCGATCGCGACCTGCTTAAAGTCATCCAGGTTTTTGAGATAGCCAGAAGTACGCACCATGTACTCGGCCTCTCCCATTTCGAGCACCGACCCGCCCCCTTCCTGATTGGCATTTTTTACCGCATTGATGACTTGTTCATGGGTGATATTCAGCGCCTTCATGCGCTCCGGGTCGAGCACAATCTGGTACTGGCGCACCATGCCGCCTACGCTTGCCACTTCGGAGACGTTAGGCACGGTTTTCAGCTCAAACTTCAGCGTCCAGTCCTGGAGGGCCCGCAGATCGGCCAGGCTGTGTTTCCCGGTTCTGTCCACCAGCGCATATTCATACACCCAGCCAACTCCGGTAGCATCCGGCCCCAGCGAGGCTTTGGCTTCCGGCGGTAGTTGAGATTGTACCTGGCTCAGGTATTCGAGCACCCGGGAACGCGCCCAGTAAGGATCGGTCCCGTCATCGAACAGAATGTAGACATAGGAATCGCCAAACATGGAGAAACCACGCACCGTTTTAGCGCCCGGGACGGACAGCATAGTGGTGGTCAGCGGATACGTGACCTGGTCCTCAACGATTTGCGGCGCTTTGCCCGGATAGCTGACCCGCACAATCACCTGCACATCAGAGAGATCTGGCAGCGCATCCAGCGGGGCCTTTTGCAACGACCACAGCCCCCACGCCGCCATAATAATGGCGGCCAGCACCACCAGCAGACGATTTTTAAGCGACCAGCGAATAACGGCGGCAATCATTTATGCGCCCCCGCCATTGGCATCAGGTGAGTGATAACGGCCCCATGTTCGTCATCCATCGTAAAGCTGAACATTACCGTATCGCCCGGCTTCAGGCCGGTGGGCGATGTCAGCGCAAAAGGCATGACCATCGCCCCCCAGTTCAGCGCGGGGATTGGATGATGAGCAATTGTAATAGCATCCGCACTGACCGCTTTGACCACGCCCTCTCCATCGTAGGTTGTTGCTGCTGGCGGAGCTTTAGGCTGCCCTTCCGGCTCCGGCAAAGCGCTGCGCAGGCTCGCCTCTGAGTCGATAAGGAACTGGCCGGAAGTGACCACTTTCTCCCCCTCATTCAGCCCGGAACGAATTTCCACCCAGCCTTTATCGCTGATGCCTGGCACCACGCTCACCGGGCGGAAGTGGCCGCCGTCTTCGGCAACCAGCACGCGGCTTTGACTTCCGGTTTCAATCAGCGACTCCTCGGGTACAGCCAGAACGGCGGCGTGAGGCTGTTGATTCGCCAGATGCACGCTGAGATACATGCCGGGCTTGAGCTTCATTTGCGGATTATCCAGCACAATGCGCGCCTTCAGCGTGCGGGTGGTGGTCTCGAGGTTCGGCAGCAGTTCGCTTACCCGCCCGTGGAATACCTCCCCAGGCCAGCTGTCTGCGGTCGCGACAATTTCGCTGCCCGGCTGCAATGCCTGAGCCTGCGACTGCGGGTAATCCACCACAATCCACACCGACGCAAGGCTTGCCACTTCGAACAGCGGAGCGTTCGCGGTCACCTGCTGCCCTTCCCGCGCCTCCAGCTTATTCACGTACCCGGCAAGCTTCGCGCGCAGGGTAACGCGGGTTTGGGGCTTGCCGCTGCGCTCAACCTGGCGAATGACCTCGGCGGGCATAAACTGCAGCTGCAGTCGCTCTCTGGCCGCAGCGGTTAAAGCGCTGTCTCCCAGCTTGCGTACCGCCAGAAACTCCTGTTGCGCCGCGGTCCATTCCGGGAACCAAAGCTGTGCCAGCGGTTCTCCGGCCTTCACGTACTGCTGCGGGGCTTTGACATACAGCGTTTCCACAATACCGTTAGCGCTGGCCGGGATTATCTGGACGCTGCGTTCGTCCAGCGTCACGGTGGCAAAAGCGGCGAACGGCACGCTCAGGGCCTTACGCTCAACGCTGGCCGTCTTAATGCCCAGGTTTTGCTGCTGCCGGCTGCTGACCGTCACGCCGCCATCGTTGGCCACTTCATCCGCATAGCGTGGCACCAGCGCCATATCCATAAACGGCGATTTTCCCGGCTTGTCGAACCGCTGGCCCGGCACCATAGGATCGTACCAGTAAAGCACTTTGCGGCCGCCTTCCTGTTGGGGCTGAACCTCGGCATTCTGCTGGGCGGTTTGCTGCTTCCCGGCGTAATATCCCGCGGCCAGCGCGGTAACGACCGCCACCGCCAGCAGGGAAAAAGTGAGTGATTTTTTCATTAGTTTACATCCTGTGGCGTGAGGTAGCGGATGGCAGCCCAGTTGGTGGCCACGGCTTTTTCCGCGCTGCTGGCGGTCAGTTCGCTGTCCAGAAGATCCCGGCGGGCGGCCAGCAGTTCAGCCAGAGAGGACTGCCCGGCACGATACTGAGACTCCAGCAAAGACAGACGCTGGCGCTGAAGCGGCAGCGCTTGTTCCTGCTGACGCTGCCAGACGCTTTGTGCAGCCTGATAATTCGCCACCAGGCTGTGAACCAGGGCGATACGCTCGCGGCGAGCCAGCGCCAGCTGATCGTTCGCTTCCATCGCACGGGAAACATCGGCGGAGTAGTCTTTATCCTGGCGCTGGGATTTAAACAGAGGTAAGTCGACGGTGAACATCACCCCCGCCATATCGTCGTACCCTTCCGCCCGGCGGCCGTAATACACCTCAATGCCAACATCCGGTTTAGCCGCCACGGCAGACTGCGCCGACTTTGCGCGAGCCACATCGGCTTCGCGGGCAGCCTCAACCACTTCCGGGTGCTGCATCACGCCTTCTTCAAGCACCGCCGGATCGGCAGGTAATCGCTGGTAGCGGGGCAGCGTGCCAACCACGCTATCTACCGTCTGGCCGGTCAACTGCAGCAACCGCGTCTGCGCCAGCGTGACATCGCGCTCGGCAAGCGTAACTTTGTCCTGCATAGTCAGCAGCGTCATGCGGATATCCACTACGCCAGAGGCGGGTGAACTGCCGCTGGCGACGGTGGCTTTCTGAACGCCAATTTGCCGCTCGGTTTCGCTCACCAGTTTACGAGCGGCCGTCAGCACGCGTTCAGATAAGGCAAGATCCAGCCATGCCTGTGCGGTGTCGCGTTGCAGATTGGCGCGAATCACCTCGGCTTTCGCCTGGCTGCTGGCCGACTGAGCCAGGATGGTGTCCGCTTTGCGATCGCGTTTTTCTTCGCTGACGTAGTCCTGCATGATGCCGATGCGCTGCATGGTCATGCCGTCGCGGCTAAAACGATGGTTATTACTGCCCTGCACCGGCACGTTTTCGATGCCAAACTTCAGCTTTGGATCGGGCAACTGCCGGGCAGAGTCGGCCATCGCGTTCAGGGCATCGCTCTGGTTACGGTTGGCGGACAGCGCCGCAGAATAGTGCTCGGCGGCCAGCAGAGTCTGTTGCAGGCTGAGCTCCGCCGCCTGAGCGGCGGAGACAGACGCAGTCAACAGCACCCCGCCAAGCCAGAGGCTCAGGGTGTGTCGTTTCATGGCAACCTCGGTTATTTCAGCGGGGTGGCGGAAACCAACTGGTACCCGGCTGCATGCTGGGCGAATGAGAAAGCAATCTTCTCTCCCACCGCTAACGCAGGCAGTGAACCGTCCTTCGGCAAAGCGAACGTCATGGTCATGGCTGGCCAGCCAAGCTCGGCGACGGGGTGATGGGCAATAGACACTGTATCGGCGGTGATTTTCTTCACTACGCCTTCGGTTTTATAAACCTGAGCAGAGGGTGAAGCCTGAGAAGACATCGCCATACCAGGCATATCAGACATCCCCTTCATGGAGGACATATCGTGGGAAGTTTCAGCGGAAAAAGCAGGGAAAGCGGCAACAACAAGCAGCGCACAGGCGGCAGCAGAACGAATAGCGTTAAACATGATTTATCTCCAAAACACAGTCAAAAAGGGAATGGGCAAAGCCCCAATGCATTGACGGTGCTGGAGTTATTCTCTAAAGCGGCAAAAACGAATGGTTGCCGGCGGTCCTGTTGTGGGAGGAGTAAGGTAAGGGGCGGATTCAACGGCCGCGGAACACTGAGGCGAGACCAGCGCGAGGGTATCGGCAACCGGCAGCGCCACCAGCGAACTGTGCCCGTTGTCTTTTTGCATGACGTCCGGCACGCAGTGTTTTTCACACAGCGGGTTGCTGAGTTTCGCCTGCATAGCCTTATCAGGCATCTGCATGGTGTCGCTATGCGGGGCTGCCATTGGGCCAGCCGTCATTTCAACCGGGCAATCGTAAGATGCTATCGCCACCTGACTGTTGACAAAAAACCAGCCCAACGCCAACAGCAGCATCAAAAGATGCTTCCTGATAAAGCGCCAGCGGCTTGTCGACCAGAGGGAGGTGTGCAGCATAAAAACCCCGACATAAAAGAGATCGGCAGTATAGGCGGCAGCCTGTGGCGTTTAAAAGTTTTTTTTAACTGCTTTACGAAAAAGCCACTTGTTAACAATCCAGCAAAGTAATCATTGTTTTCACATAACAAATCGTCGTTTTTACCGCCAAAATCCGCACGATTTTTATGCCTTATTTTTTATCAGCCGCGACGGTAAACGTAATGCAGCTAACAAAAGCTTTGCCTAAAGTTGATCCGTTGCAACGAAAATTGATGCTCATCAGAAACTCCAAACGGGTTCTGAGGCAAATTCTTAGCCCTTTACAGCCGACTGTAAAAAATCACTATTTTAATTTTCTGAGAGAAAACCACTTTTAGCCGCCAGCGTGAGGACGCCGAAGAGCGCCTTAACGTATCAGGGGATATCATGCTTACCATTCTGGAACTTATTATTGGGGTAGTGGTGATTGTGGGCGTTGCCCGCTACATCATCAAAGGCTACTCAGCCACCGGCGTGCTGTTCGTCGGCGGGTTGTTGTTACTTATCGTCAGTGCGCTGATGGGGCATAAAGTGCTGCCCGCCAGCGCGGAGAGCACCGGCTACACCGCTACGGACATTTTTGAATACGTCAAAATCCTGCTGATGAGCCGCGGCGGCGATCTGGGCATGATGATCATGATGCTCTGCGGTTTTGCGGCCTACATGACCCACATCGGCGCCAACGATGTGGTGGTCAAGCTGGCCTCTAAGCCACTGAAATTCATTAACTCGCCTTACCTTCTGATGATTGCGGCCTACTTCGTCGCCTGCCTGATGTCGCTGGCGGTATCTTCGGCAACCGGGCTTGGCGTGCTGTTAATGGCGACGCTGTTCCCGGTCATGGTCAACGTCGGCATCAGTCGTGGCGCTGCAGCGGCCATCTGTGCCTCTCCGGCGGCGATTATTCTGGCGCCTACTTCCGGGGACGTGGTGCTGGCAGCTCAGGCCTCTGAAATGTCGCTGGTGGATTTTGCCTTTAAAACGACCATTCCTATCTCCATCGCCGCCATCATCAGCATGGCCATTGCGCACTTCTTCTGGCAGCGCTACCTCGACAAGAAAGAGCACATCAACCATGAAATGCTGGACGTGAGTGAAATCCAGACTTCTGCGCCCTCTTTCTACGCCATCCTGCCGTTTACGCCGATCGTCGGCGTGCTGATTTTCGACGGCAAATGGGGCCCGCAGCTGCATATCATTACCATCCTGGTGATATGTATTTTGATTGCCGCCCTGATTGAGTTTTTCCGCAGCTTCAATACGCAGCACGTCTTCTCCGGGATGGAAGTGTGCTACCGCGGCATGGCGGACGCCTTTGCCAATGTGGTGATGTTGCTGGTTGCCGCCGGCGTATTTGCCCAAGGGTTAAGCACCATCGGCTTTATTCAAAGCCTGATTTCCATTGCCACCTCGTTTGGCTCGGCGAGCATTATTCTGATGCTGGTGTTGGTGGTGCTGACCATGCTGGCGGCCATGACCACCGGCTCCGGTAACGCGCCGTTCTATGCCTTTGTCGAAATGATCCCAAAACTGGCTCACTCTTCCGGAATTAACCCGGCTTACCTGACCATTCCGATGCTGCAGGCTTCAAACCTGGGCCGCACCATTTCTCCGGTTTCCGGTGTCGTGGTAGCCGTTGCCGGGATGGCAAAAATTTCGCCTTTCGAAGTCGTGAAGCGCACTTCCGTGCCGGTGGCCGTCGGCCTTATTGTGGTGATTATCGCCACGGAGATTCTGGTCCCTGCCGCAGCGATCGTTCACTAACAGGCAGGCATCATCGTTTCAAGCGCCTGCAACAGGCGCTTTTTTTATGCCTATAATAAGCCCGCCTCCAGGACAGATAAGAGAATAACGATGAATTTCACACCGCGATATTTACTGCTTTGCACCCCGCTTTTCCTCAGCCCTGTGGCTTTTGCCGACGCCCTTCAACCCAGCCAGTACGGGGATTTTGATCGCTACGTGTTAGCGCTCTCCTGGCAAACCGGCTTCTGTCAGAGCATGCACGACCGCAATCGCAACGAACCCGCGGAGTGCAAAGCCCAACAGGAACAGGCGGATAAAAGCGCTTTTCTGACCGTCCACGGCCTCTGGCCGGGCCTGCCAAAATCTATCGCCTCGCGCGGCGTCGATGAAAAACGCTGGATGCGCTACGGCTGCGCCACCCGCCCGATACCGAATATGGCTGAAGCCAGGGCCTCAAACAAATGCGCCGCGCCGGACACCGGGCTTTCCGTTGAAATGGCGTCAAAGCTGGCGGGCGTAATGCCCGGCGCCGGGGGGCAATCCTGCCTGGAACGCTATGAGTACGCCAAACACGGCGTCTGCTTTGGGTTTAACCCCGACGATTACTTCGGCACGATGGTACGCCTGAACGGAGAAGTGAAACAAAGCGCCTTTGGCCAGTTTCTGGCTCAGAACTACGGCCAGGTTGTGACGCGTAAAGCGTTTAACAAAGCCGTGAAGCAAACCTGGGGCAGCGACGCAGTGGACGCTATCAAACTCACCTGCGACGGCAACCCCAGCTACCTCACGGAGATGCAGATCTCCCTGTTGGCAGATAAGATCAACCAACCGCTGCAAACTGCCTCCTTTGCCCCGCAAAAACACCCGGGCAACTGCGGGAAGAGCTTCCGTCTGGACGCAGTTGGCTACTGATTGAATAAATACTGAAGTCAAAAATTAATCGCATCACTATTTGTTCCGGTTTTTTGGTTATAGCCTTCAGGTAACGGAACTGGAGGTCACCATGAGCAGAACAAAACGGTATTTATTGCAGTTGAAGGCACAGTTCGAGAGTGAAGGCAGTCGGCAAAAACTGCTGGGATTTATCTGGCTCTCGCCGCAGGAGCGCTATGACATTCTCAAAGAGCTTCTGCTGCCGATAGCGGAGCACAATGTTCGTTAATACCACTCGGGCCAGCGCATAAATCGGTGGCCCGGTCGTTCAATAATTCGTAAAAACATCCTTTCTGCAACGGTATAACCGAACGACGAGCCTTAATTAATAACCCGCGGCTTTATTAGCAGCCTTAATTCTTTCATTTCTCATATTTTTATCATGCGAGTCTTTGGCATTTAATATTTCACCCGTCGCGCTGATGAAATCCGAGGCCGTACAGCCGGTTAGCAGTAACGCCGTAGAGAAAAAAACTGCTTTAAGCATAGAACCATCCATGAAGAAGTTAATACCAACAATAGCAATTAGCCAGATTAAAAAAATACAAAGAAACTGCATTTCCCACTGATATTCAGCGGGCGTGGATTTTAGCCGGCGTGAAAATAAACACAAGAATTTTCCGCCCCGTTGAAATAAATTACCCATAAAGTATTACTGCCAGAAAAAATAATAAAAACACAGTCACGCTACTGCCTGCCCGACAACTGAATATTTCCTATCCCCCACATCCTCTGTCGGCGAACCAAACCCGGCACAGGCGCATGTCAGATTTTCTCCGGCCAAACAATTCTCCCGCTCACCTTTCGCGCTGATTATTTTGATTGTTTGAACTTCATCCCAAAATGTTAACAAACATTACAGAGTTCATTTACAGACAGCTGGATGTTACCGATATCATGTTACCGGTATCAACATCACCAGATAATAAGCTTTTGGTGCATTCATCTTAGAATTTGCCACTGGGGAAATAAAATGACTGAAATAACAACAAGTTTAGGCGCAGGAAGCCTGCTGGGTATTGCCGCCTGTTCCGTCGTGCTCCTGCTCATTTTGATCATGCGCTTTCGCGTGCATGCTTTTCTGGCGCTGACCCTGGTCAGCGTTATTGTCGCCCTCGTCACGGGCGTGCCCTTCGACAAAATTGTGCCCACGATTCTGGGCGGCTTCGGCAGCACCCTGGCGGGAGTCGCTTTATTGGTTGGGCTAGGCGCCATGATAGGCCGCCTGCTGGAAATTTCCGGTGGCGCAAAAGTGCTGGCGGATACGCTGATTGGCACCTTTGGCGCTCATCGGGCGCCCTTCGCGCTCGGCGTCGCCTCACTTCTGTTTGGCTTCCCGATCTTCTTCGACGCGGGCCTGGTGGTCATGCTGCCGATTATCTTCAGCGTGGCTAAGCAATTTGGCGGTTCAACCCTGAAATATGCGCTCCCGGCAGCCGGCGCCTTTGCGGTAATGCATGCGCTTCTGCCGCCACACCCAGGCCCCGTGGCCGCCAGTGAATTGCTGGGCGCGAACATCGGCCTGTTGGTGGTAGTGGGGCTGATTATCGCCATTCCGACCTGGTATATCGGTGCCTATCTCTTCGGGCTGTATGCTGGAAAGAAATTCGACATCCCTCTGCCAACCTCTTTCCTCGGCAAAATCGAAGTGGACGAAAATCACCAGCCACCGTCGTTTGGGATGGTGATGGCCATTTTACTGATGCCGCTGGTGCTGATTTTCCTTGATACCGGCCTCAACACCGCCACGGTGCTCGGCTGGGTCGGCGCCGACAATACGCTGGTGAACTTCTTGCGTATGCTGGGCAAAACGCCGATTGCGCTGCTGATCACCGTCTTTTTTGCGCTGATTGTCTTCAGCGGCAAGCACAGCCGTCAGCACCTTGAAAAAATTTGTGACGGTGCGCTGGGTCCGATTTGCGGCATTATCCTGGTCACCGGCGCCGGCGGTATGTTCGGCGGCGTGCTGCGCGCCAGCGGCATCGGCGACGCGCTGGCAGGCGTACTCTCGGACACCGGCATGCCGGTTATCGTTGCCGCCTTTGTTATCTCGACCGCGCTTCGCGTCGCTCAAGGGTCAGCCACTGTTGCCCTGACCACGACCGCCGCGCTGGTATCACCGATGGTCGAAGCCACCACCGGTCTCAGCCAGTTCGACCTGTGCTTTATCGTTATCGCCATCGCCGGGGGAGCAACCGTGCTGTCCCACGTAAATGACTCAGGCTTCTGGCTGGTGGGGCGTTTCCTGGAAATGGATGAGAAAACGACGCTGAAAACCTGGACCGTGATGGAAACGCTGATCGGCACCATCGCCTTCCTGCTGGCGGCGCTGGGAAGCGTGATTTTGTAAGCGGCACGGGTAAAGTCAAAATGTGACTTATCTCGCTTTCAACTGAAGGCCAAGCTCAGTATCATCGTTCCAACATGAACAACCCTCGCCGGTTTCGGTGGGGGTTTTTCTTTGTACGATTTCAGCACATGAGTGCCCTGTTTTTTTTACACGGAGAGAACTATGTCCAGACCTGCCATCATCATCAACGAACTAGACGCCGAACGCCTTGACCGCCTGCTGGAACAGCCGCAGTACGCCAAAGCCCCGGTGGCAGAGGCGCTCAACGCCGAACTCGATCGCGCGGAGATGTGCAGCCCGGAGAAGATGCCACCGGATGTGGTGTCCATGAACAGTCGCGTAGAGTTCCGCGATTTAAGCACTCAGGAAGTCCACGTTCGCACGCTGGTCTACCCGGCAAACCTGACCGACAGCGACAGCCAGCTTTCCGTTATGGCCCCGGTAGGTGCCGCGCTGCTGGGCCTGCGTGTAGGTGATAGCATCAACTGGGCGCTGCCAAACGGCAGCCAGACTCACCTTGAAGTGCTGGCGTTGCACTACCAGCCGGAAGCCGCCGGTGAGCTTCACCGTTAATTCGATTCGCCGGGGCGGTCTCTCTTCCGGGAGGGGCTGCTTGTTAGCCACAAGCCCCCACGATTATGGAAGCGCAGCGATTATTCCGTTGGCTTCCAGCCCGGCTTTATATGCAGCCACCGCGCCGGGGAACGGCGCGCTTTATGTCCGGGTACTGATTTAAACCAGCATTTCGCTGCTGGCTTTTACCTTCCCCCTCGCCCCCTGAGGGGAGAGTGCCGGGGTGAGGAGTAGCCTTACAAAATCGCCTCCTCGGTCAAAATACGTTTCGCCCCCAGATAATGATCCTGCCAGTAATTGTCTGCCAACTGGCTGATGCGAATATTTAGCCCGGTTCTGGGCGCTTCGATAAACTGCCCTTCCCCTAAATAAACCCCGACGTGATCGGCGCTGCCCTGGCTTTTGATACTGAAAAATACCAGATCGCCGCGCCGAAGCTCACGCTGACTGATTCGCTTGATGCGCCTATCCTGGAACATTCCGTTGGCGGTACGCGGAAGCTTTTGGCTGAGCAGCTGGTTATAGGCGTAATAAATTAGCCCGCTACAGTCGAACCCTTGTTCCGGCGTCTGCCCGCCCCAGACATAGGGTTTACCCAGCTGGAGCTTGAGGCGGGCGATCACTTTGTGGAGGGTGGCTTCAACCCGCGGGCTGCTCATCTCAGCCATAAGCGCTTCGGTCGCCAGCGGCCACAAAGCTTCAGAACCGCCTATCAACCCAGGTCGCCAGCGAATGTGCATGGCAAGCTGTTCACGGTTTAGAGCCCGGGCGGCTAGTTTTTCCGCGGCCTGGCGCTTTTTCTGTTCAGGCGTAGGCGGGACAACGGCGAGGCGCGGCCGGGCATTCGCGAGCAACCTCGCGCGATTCTTCATCCGTTCGCGAGCTTCTTTACTCTGCGGCTGCACGACCTGGGGGCGCTTCACTCCGGCTTTCGGCTTCTTAGCGGGTGAAGCCCAGGCTTGTGAAGAAAACAGAACAAAAAGCAGCAGAAAAAAAAATCCCGCCATGCGCCGGGAGAGTTCGGACGCAGGCGGAAAAGTGGAGACAATTGAGGTAGAAATCGATATGAACAAAACCAATACCTGAAAACTTATCGTGCCGTGGAGGGCTGCCGCGCGACGCGCTCGGCCAGAGGTTTAAGAACTTTCTCCCCGTGCTGGCCAAAGAACTGATATAGCGACGCGCTCGCGGAATGGGTTAACACCATAATTTCAATCCGGCGGTTGGCCGAACTGAGAGGATGCTCAGGATCGAGCAGCATCTGGTCCGCCATCCCGCTCACCTGCAGCACTTTCCCGTCAGCCAACCCGCCCTTGGTCAGCGCTTTACGTGCCTGCATGGCGCGCTCACCAGACAGGTTCCAGTTGTTGTAAAGCTCCTGATCGCGAAAGCGCGTGGAGTCGGTGTGCCCGGTAATAATGATTTTGTTATCTATGGAGTTCAGCGCCGTAGCAAACTCCGTCAGCAGGCGGTTAAAAAAGGGGGTCAGAATGGCGCTGCTACGCTGGAACATTTCTCTTTTTTGGTCATCCTGCACCAAAATACGCAGCCCCTGCGGCACGATTTCGATTTGCAAGTTGGACTGGGCATCATACGCAGAGGTGATCTTCATGATCACCCGGGCCAAATCTTCAATTTCCTGCTCAGAGCGGCGGTTCACGTCCTCCAGCCTTTCGCTCTGGCTTGCCGTTTTAGTCAATGCATGCAGGGCGGCGACATCCTGTTGAATATCGTGGCTGGCGTCATCCGGCTTCGATTTCCCGGCCAGGATGGTCACGCTCCCCCCGGAGCCGTTTGGCTGGGTTATGGGCGTCGCGGACATCCCGTCAAACAGCGAGTCGCTGTTAAGCAACGAGACAATCTCTTTACGCTCTTCTTCGGTGACCGCCCCCATAATCCACAGCACCATAAACAGCGCCATCATGGCCAGGGTAAAATCAGCAAACGCCACCTTCCACGCGCCGCCATGAACAGCGTCATGGCTTCTGCGTGAAGCGCGCTTAATAATGGTGGTAGGCCCCTTTGCTTTGCCACGCATTACGCTTCACCCGTCATCTGGTTTACCCAGCCATCGAGTGTGGCAAACGTGGGTTTGGAGTCCAGCGGCAGCATTTTTCGCCCGGCATCCACCGCCAGCAGCGTCGGTTTACCGGCAACGTGATTCACCAGCACGGTTCGCACGCACTCGAGCACCGCCATCTGCTTCTTGGTGCGCTGCTCCATGGCGTTTGCTACCGGATCCATCAGGCAGTAACAGAAAAAGACCCCAAGAAAAGTCCCCACCAGCGCGGCCGCTACTTTCACGCCGATAACGGCGATGGAGCCATCGATAGACTGCATGGTAATGATTATTCCGAGCACCGCGGCGCAAATCCCAAACCCCGGCATGGCCTCGGCGATACGCTGCAGCGAGCGGGACGGCAGCAGCAGATCCTCTTCCATCGCCACCAGCTCCTGCTCAAGGATCCCCTCCAGCTCGTGCTCGTTGATTTTGCCCATCGCCATCAGGCGGAAATTGTCCGAAATAAAGGTAATCAGCGCTTTGTCGCGCAGAATCAGCGGGTACTTTTGAAACAGCGGGCTACTTTCCGGCACTTCAATATGCTCGTCCAGCACCTTCAGACCGCCGTCCTGCACCAGTTCCAGCAGCTCAAAAAGCAGCATCAGCAGCTGGCGCTGATACTCATCGGTATACTCATTTTTGCGCATCACGCCGCGAAACTGGCGGTACATTTCGGCCAGCACCGCTTTAGGGTTAGCCAGCACCAGCGCCCCAAAACCGGCCCCTAAAATGATAATGATTTCACCAGGCTGCCAGAACGAAGCCAGCCGCCCGCCGGACATAATAAAACCGCCGACAACACAGACGAAAATAATCACTAAACCTAATAATTTCTGCATGAGTTTCCACTTCTCAAAAACTGCTAAAAAAACTGCTCAATTTTTTGCGCTATTTTTTTATTCAGCTGGCAAATTCGAGCCTCCGTCAGCCCCAGCACCAGCGCTATCTCTTTCAGGCTCATTTCATGCTGGTAGTAAAGCGTCAAAATCATTTGTTCACGTTCATCAAGGCTTGCCAGCGCGGTTTTCAGCGTGCGGCTCACCATCACTTCTTCTTCTAAATTTCTGCCATTCAATGAAACAGAATGCGTTTCGCTGCTGAGCAATTCATCCAGGCTGTCCATCGACTTCGCGCAGTCCAGCAGCAGATACTCCTGATACTCTTCGGCATCGATCTCCAGCCTCCCGGCAAGGTCTGAAAAGCTGGGCGGACGGCCAAGCTCACGGGCAACCTCCCGGATAGCGTCGTTCAATTTGTGGGTCTTTTGCCGCAGGCGGCGAGGACGCCAGTCGAGCTGACGAAGCTCATCCAGCACGGCCCCTCGAATGCGGTGCACGGCATAAGCCCCGAACTGTTCATCAGGATGACCATAGCGGCGCAAAGAGCTGAGCAACCCCATCAGGGCAATCTGCTCCATGTCTTCTTTGTCCATCACGCTGCTCGCCTGATATGAAAGCTGCTTCACAACCCGATGCACCAGCGGTAAGTAAGCATTCACATAATGTGACTCTTCCGCAGGCGTCAGCGCATCATCAGCAATAAAATCCATCATTTCCCTTACCGCCGTGGTGACTTACTGAAAGACCATCTTGCTGATGATCACATCCTGAAACGGTATGGTGCTGTTGAGGCTTCTGAAGCGTTCGCCATAGGCCTTCATTAGCTCTGCTTTCAGCTCGGAAACGCTCATAGCACGCACCCTGTCATAGTGCATGTCGGAGAGCAGGCTCACCGTGGCGCCGCGTACCGCCGGGGACATGTCGTTAATCCTCTGCACGCTACCAGGATCGTTGGTCGCTAAGGCCAGCTCCAGCAGCAGGTAACGTTCTTTACTCCCGTTGCTTTGCAGAGTGATAACGACATTTTTAATTTCGACAAACTCAACGCGCTGTTCATCCGTGGAGCTGAACAACGAGGTCAGCATGCCGCTTCCGCCCTCATCCCTGCTCAGAACGTGAGTACCCACTATGGTCAACACCGCCGCAAACGCGGCGGCAATAAGGGCGATTAACAGCCCCAGAGAAAACGTTTTTACTGTCATAATTTTCTGTTATTAAACGGTCATTAGAACGGAGGCATCTTCACGCCGCTCGGTGGCTTGCGCCTCGAGGTCTAAGGCGGCGATAACATCCTGCTGTTGCTCGCGTGACGCCTGTTGCTGCCCGCCATCGCGCTGCCCGTTCTGAGAGGAAACCTGGACATTCACCTGCACAAAATTCTGCTCAGTCAGACTCTGACGTAAGTCATTACTGACCTGCTGAAGCGCACGGTAAACCTCCCCCTGGCTTGCATTAATCGTGACCTGCACGCGTCCGTTTTCGATCTGCACGGCAATGTCTATCTTGCCCATCTCCGGCGGATCGAGCCGGATGGTCGCGTGCTGGATCTGGTCCTTAATCTGCACCTGTAACCGTTCGCCGAGCGCGGACTGCAGCTGTTGAGTCCAGCGTGAAGAGTCGGGCGCAAGCTTGATGGTCGCCGAAGCAAGCGGGGTTTCACTCCCCACAGCGCCAGGCTGTATTACAGGGCGCAAGGTTGAGACAGCCACGCTGTCACCGGCATTCAACCCGGCCACAGGTGCCGTAATCTCAATGTTTTTTATCGCCATCGACGGCATGGCTGGCAGTGCGCCGGCGTCAGTCAGCGTTGTCGCTTGTGCCAGGGCCGGCGAACCTGAGCCTGGCAAACTTACGGGCGAGAACAACGCTTCTCTCACCGGGGCTGGCGGAGTCGCATCAGCTATCAGGCTCGGGGCCGCGTTAACCGGCGCGGCCAGTGAGTCCCTTGCCGCCAGCAAGCCATCCAGCATTTGTTGAAGCAACATCACGGGCGCTCCGGCTTGTAGCGCAGAGTCTCCGTCTTCCTCTTCAGGCCCATGGAGAGTTGTCCCGGCATCGTCCAGTCCGACATCATCCCCAGGCCCGGTTTGCATCACGCTCAGCATCGAAAGCGTAAAAGGCAATGGAGTGGATACCGCGGGCTGCAATCCCGGGATGGCAGGCGCAATGCTGTGCGGCGTGACGGCATTCTGTAAGCCCGGCGCATCAGCCAGCCCCAAAGGTGAGGAGACCATCTTCATCATCGAATGTCCCCTTCATCCATAAAAGCTGCGTAGGCCGCAATCCCCTCCTGATTGCGACGCTGTAGCGCCATTTTTCGCTCCAGTTCTTCGCTTTTCTGGCGACACCTGTCGTTCACTTTCCGGTGCATACGCCGCAGCGCCTCCAGGGCAACACGCTTCTCATCGCTAAGGGGCTCCCCCGCTAATGAAGCGAGTAGCGAAGCGATTTGCTTGTCTACTTCCTGCACCTGAGACCAATTTTCGTTCTCTGCCGCCACGTCAAGCGCGCGCGTCAGGAAGCGAATGACCTGAATATCATTCATGCTGCTGGCCCATTTTTTGCCACCCGTCCTGCAGGTTGCCGAGGATCTTTTCCACCTCATCAACGTACTCAACGGAGAGTTTGTGGCTCGCGTCATACAGGCGATACACGCAGTAGTCATAAAGGTTGGCGAGGCTTAACGCCAAATCGCCCCCTTTGTCATAATCCAGGGCGCTGGTTAGCGCGTTAAGAATGTCGATGCACTTGTTAATGCTCTGCACCTTGCGCTCGTAACGGCGAGCAGCAATGTGGCTCTTCGCGCGGACTAACTCATCCATCAGGCCGTTAAACAACATCAGTACCAGCTGATGCGGGCTCGCCGCTGCGGCCTGAATGGCCAGATCGGACTGCTGATAGTGGCCGAGGCCCTCCTGCTCATTTCCATACATAACTTACTTTCCCTTAGGCCAGGCCAAACATACTCATGGTGTTATTCATCTGCGTCATGATGGACTGCAGTTGGGTAAACTGTTTCAGGTAGCGGTTATATGAGGTGTCATATCGCGCCTGGATTTTGTCCGTTTTGATGTCGATTTCCGTTTGCTGGCGATCCAGCGTTTCCTGGCGCCCTTTCAGCAGGCCGTTAGACGTGTTGAGGTATTTATCCAGCGACTTATCCATGCTTTTAATCAGCCCGCTATTGCCGTTAAACAGTTCATTCAGGCCATGGGGATCGTTCTGAAGAGCCTTATCGAGGCGGGTACTGTCGATGGATAACGTGCCGTCCCGACTGGCGGTGATACCGTAGTCGGTCATATTTTTTTCGCCGAAAGTCTGACGCAACAGGTTATTCAGATCCCTTTCCAGCGAGGCTATCCCGGCATCACCGGCAAAGGCGCCGCGATCTTTCCCGTCGCTGCCGCTGTTGGTGAGCTTACCCAGCTCGGTTTTCAGCGTATTAAACGCATCCACAAAGCTCTGTATCTGCTCTTTAGTGGCGGTGTTATCTACCCCGATATTGATACGCAGCGGCTCATCGCCGTCCTTTTGCGCTTTCGTCAGTTCAATGGTGACGCCGTCGATAAGCTTATCGAGGGTATTAGAACTACTTTCATAGACCTTATCGCTTTCACCCAGCTTAAACTCCGCGTTACGCGGTTTGGTGATGGTTTCTGACACGCCAAATTTTTGCGCGCTAGCCGGATCCAGACCGCTGGCATTGACCTCAACAATGTTGTCTTTGCCGCTTTCATCACTGCTCAGCATCAGGCTGACTTTACCGTCGGTACGAATCAGCGAGGCGGTCACTTTCGGCGCGTCTTTATCGTTATTGCTATTGATCTTCCGGGTCAGATCCGACATCGACTCCAGGCCATCCATCTCGATATCCATCGACTTACCGTTGATGGTGATGGTCATGGTTCCGGCCGCATTTTTGATCGACTCGTCGGTCATATCATCGAACGCAATCTGGTGCGCGGAAGCCAACTGCTGCACGAACAGGTTGTAAGCGCCTTTCTGCGCACCGCTCCCTGCGGTCACGTTAGCCACGCCTTCAACATTCGTCGTGGCCACGTTCTGCAGCATCCCGCTGTCGGTTTTATTCAATCCGGTTAATGCGCTTCGAAAGTCGCTCAAAGCCGTGCGAAGCGCCGTCAATGCCGCTTTTTGAGCAGTCAAAGAGCTGGTCTGTTTTTTCAGCGCCGCCTGCATAGCGGCGATGTCATACCCCGCTAGCTGCGTGGCCAGAGTTTGCGGATCCAGGCTGGTCAAATCAGACATTTTTATCTCCAGAAATACGGGCACGTAAGGCAAGTCAAACGCCGCTGAGCATTGTTTAGCAATTACCGTGCCATGTTTTAAGTTTCAAATTAATCAATGCATTAGATGAACACGCGGAAGAAAAGCTTCCGCACAGAAGGAAGGTGACACGCGAGAGGCAGATACAAAAACACCGCCCTAAAGCGGTGTGTTTTGTCGTCTTAGTGCGTGACGGCTTAGCCCAGCAGGGACATCACCATGCCGGACATGCTGTTGGACTGCTTCAGCATCGACATGCTGGTCTGCGCCAGCATCTGGTTACGCGTCATGGAAGACGCTTCGCTCGCGAAGTCAGCGTCCTGAATGTTGCCCAGCGCCAGTTCGGTGTTGTCTTTCATGTTCGCCAGGTTGGCCGCCGTGTGGCCCAGGCGATTGATGTTGGCCCCCAGGCTTGAACGAATGGTGCCCACTGCCGCCAGGCTGTCTTCCAGGTCAGACATCAGATCCTGGGCGCTGGCTGCATCGGTGATGGTGGTGCCAGACAGGCCATTAATGGCGGTGTTGGCATCTCCGAGGGAAGCCGACAGGCTGACGGTCATTTTCTCGTCCGCGCTCGAGCCAATCTGGAAGTTCATGTCCTGAGTCAGCTTGCCGGCCGCAGCAAACAGCTTCTCACCGCCGTAGGAGGTGTTGCTCATGATGTTGCCCAGCTCTTTTTGCAGTTCGCCCAGCTCAGAGTTGATAGCGTCGCGGTCTTCCGTGGTGTTGGTGTCGTTCGCGCCCTGGGTGGCCAGGTCCTTCATGCGGTACATGATGTTGCTCACTTCATCGAACGCCCCTTCCGCCGTCTGCAGCATCGCCGTGGCATCTGAGATATTGCGCTGCGCGACGGCCATGCCGTTGCTCTGCCCCTGCAGGCGGGAGGCAATCTGCAGGCCAGCCGCATCATCGGCCGCAGAGTTAATGCGTTTGCCGGTGCCCAGGCGCTCCATCGCAGTGGACAGCATGCTGTTGGATTTATTCAGCGCGTTGATCGACGCCATGGAAGAGCCGTTAGTGAAAATAGATAAAGACATAATCAATCCTTTTGATTCAGTTCGTATTGTGTAGCTTTCGTTACTCAATCAAGGCGGCACGCGGGCAGGCAAAATTAAACGGTACGATGAAAAAAACGCATTTTTCTGCCGATAAATAAAAAGCACCGCCCGAAGGCGGTGCTTTTTGTCGGCTCAGTACGCGGCGGTTTAGCCCAGCAGGGACATCACCATGCCGGACATGCTGTTGGACTGCTTCAGCATCGACATGCTGGTCTGCGCCAGCATCTGGTTACGCGTCATGGAAGACGCTTCGCTCGCGAAGTCAGCGTCCTGAATGTTGCCCAGCGCCAGTTCGGTGTTGTCTTTCATGTTCGCCAGGTTGGCCGCCGTGTGGCCCAGGCGATTGATGTTGGCCCCCAGGCTTGAACGAATGGTGCCCACTGCCGCCAGGCTGTCTTCCAGATCGGACATCAGATCCTGGGCGCTGGCTGCATCGGTGATAGTGGAGCCAGACAGGCCATTAATGGCGGTGTTGGCATCCCCGAGGGAAGCCGACAGGCTGACGGTCATTTTCTCGTCCGCGCTCGAGCCAATCTGGAAGTTCATGTCCTGAGTCAGCTTGCCGGCCGCAGCAAACAGCTTTTCACCGCCGTAGGAGGTGTTGCTCATGATGTTGCCCAGCTCTTTTTGCAGTTCGCCCAGCTCAGAGTTGATCGCGTCGCGGTCTTCCGTGGTGTTGGTGTCGTTCGCGCCCTGGGTGGCCAGGTCCTTCATGCGGTACATGATGTTGCTCACTTCGTCGAACGCCCCTTCCGCCGTCTGCAGCATCGCCGTGGCGTCTGAGATATTGCGCTGCGCGACGGCCATGCCGTTGCTCTGCCCCTGCAGGCGGGAGGCAATCTGCAGGCCAGCCGCATCATCGGCCGCAGAGTTAATGCGTTTGCCGGTGCCCAGGCGTTCCATCGCAGTGGACAGCATGCTGTTGGATTTATTCAGCGCGTTGATCGACGCCATGGAAGAGCCACTGGTGAAAATAGATAAAGACATGTTTATTCTCCTTGATGAACCTGATGCTCAGTCTCCTGACTGTTGTACAGAGATAAAACGACACGTCACTCTTTAAGATTAAATCTATTTTCATATTTATTTATGCCCCCTCTGAACCGCAGCCTGATAAAACATCTTTATTTTACAAACAATCATTCTCATTCAATATAAACGAGAGAGGGATGAATAAAAAACATTTCAAAGCGACACTTTTGAGATAAATCTTAAATAAAAAAAATAAATAAAAAATGCGTTGCGCCATTTTTAATAAAAAGAAAATAAAGTTAATAACTCACATTATTGAGAACATTATTTTCACATCAAAAATAATTTTTACAACATCGCCCACTCGCACTCACAATCATTAACTTTTCATTATTTTATTTAATAAAACACCACAAAAACCGCCTTAAAACATATTGATAATCACATTTTTATAGCGTAAAAAAGAGGCAAGGAAGATGACATTACTATCTCCACCCCTTTAAGCCACACCTTTCACCATCCACAGACGAACAAATCTGTACAAAGGTATAGAGGCAGGTTGCTTTTTCGTTCCCTCAGCAACGAGCAACCGCTTAGTAATGAAGATTAAATGGACTTAATGATGACGAATGTATTCGTGACGCTCACGTATGGCCTCACGATATCCGTTAATTATTATAGGAATGGCTGCAGCCAAAAATGAATAAACGCTATTGTGCTGTAAATAACTGGCTGATTGATATTAGCTCCGGTTCGATTCTCCATTTAACCAGCGGGGAACGTAAACGCCTCGGAGAATATCAGCTAAAACTGCTGGATACGCTGACTCAGCATGCGGGCAAGATCCTCACCAGAGAAGAACTGACCACGCTTGTCTGGGAGCATAGAGTGATTGGCAATAATAGTTTGCCAAACGCTATTCATGCGCTGCGCACGGCGCTGGAAGATGATGGCAAACAGCAAAAGATAATCAAAACCATCCCTCGAAAAGGTTATGTGCTGGAAGCTGATTACTGCAGCGTGATTGAAAAAGAAGAAGATGAAGTCACGGATAAATCGGACGATGCGCTACTCAGCGAGGCCGTACTCTTTGATAACCCGCAGCCTCCGAAAACGGATGAGATGGCAGAGCTCCCCTTCTCACCTGAGCCCGCAAGTGGCACAGCGGACACGCAGAAACCCGCCCCAGCGATGGCTCGCGCTCCCCGGTGGCAACGTTTTCCGACTATTGCCTTAATTGCCGCCGTGGCTCTGATCGTCACTGCCTTTGCAACATGGCGCTATTTTGAGCACGCCCACCATCTCCTGCAGTACCAGGAGCAGGAGAGTAACGTCTACAGCAACATTCATCTGTTCGAGATTTACCCGGCGGGCCATCTGAACGGCAATCAAGATCGGTTTTACAGCGAGCTGAAAGACACCCTCTATCAAATGAATCAACTCCTGAAAGGGCAGTCGATCATGATGAATGTTTATTATCAGAGCATCGATCAAACGCTCAACTATACGTTTTCGCTGAAAAGCCGCTGCGACAGTAAGCAACTGGCCATGGCCATCTACCACTGGCGGATCGACATCAGCCAGCTAAACAACCTGATCCTGAGAGAAACACGAAGAAAAATCGCTGAAATGGAGGAGTGCCGCATTGGTTAAATGGCTTCTGAGTGCAGTAATTGCCCTTCTGCTGATCGGCTTGTTCGGTTTTTACAACTGGCCGCAGGGTGCCACGCCCCCCGAGCAACAGGCTAACGTAGATGTCCAAATAGGCTTTTACGATCTGATGTCGCGGCGAAAAGAGACCTATGACACCCATATGGAAATGGTCAACCATACAATTTTGACGACCATTACCAGCCCGGACGATCCCCGTTTTATCCTGAAAGGAAAGTTCACCCAAATCAGCACCCATCAACGCCAGCAGTGGTTTTCCTGGTCTCCCATTTACTACAACGCCCCCAACAAGGGGTTAATGATTGACGGTATGGTGGATTTAATGATGAATATGGACATCTGGATGCAGCCGATCACACTCGCGGGGCAGCCGCTGGTCGTCGGGCAAAGCGGGATTATATTTCTTTATCCTTCACACTAGCACTTCCCTCTCCGTTCACTTTGAGTCCTGCGGTATACGCAGCCCTGGTGAACGGCTCGCTGTCTGTCGGGTTGTAACTTAAACCGCAGCGTCGCTTCTGGTTTTTACCCTCACCCTAACCCTCTCCCTGAAAGGGAGAGGGAATAAACCCCATATCCCGCGACCTCTTTTCCCTCCCCGCCCCTTTGGGGAGAGGGCCTGAGAGTGCGTAAACATAGCCCTACCCGAGCAAATTTTTCACCGTAGCAAGCTGCACGTTCGCCTGCGCCCCCAGCGCGCGGTTAAGCGTGGTAAAACTGTCGCCGCTTTTCTCCAGCACGCTGCCCAGCGCCTGCGCCGTGTCCTGCGCCTGCTGCGGGCTATACGGCGTGGCCATCTCATCAATACGCGACCGGACGCGCTCCTGATGTGCCCGCAGCTTACCGCGCTGCAGCGTTATCTGCTCCAGCGCCTGCTGCAAATGCGACTGCCCTTCCCGGCTGCTGCCCGGGCGCGCAGCCAGTTGCACCAGATCTTCCTGCTGAGCCTTTTCCGCCTGGACCGCCAGTAGAGTAAACGCATCGGACGGGAAGTTATGCCCTTCCCCCCGCACGCTGAGCTGTTGGCTGACCTGCTCCCAGCGCGATTCATCCACGCTGAAACTAACCTGTCCACTCCTGTCGAGGTTCGCGTGGATCCCCATTCGCCCCAGGCCAACGTTGAGGTGGGTTAAGACCGTGCGGGGCGAACCTTCTTCCGGCAGCGCGACCGCAGCCAGCTCTCGCTTCGCGCCGCCCAGCATAAAGACTAACGTTTCCCCGCCGGGTGAAGTCAGGATTTTGTCACTGCCGGGCAGCGTGAAATTCACCTGCGACTGGCTCTGTAGCCGGACGTTAAACTGGCGATCAACCGTCCCGCCGGAAAGCTGAGTACGCCGTGATAACAGACGCTCAAGCCCTGCCGCCGGCGCCTGAGCTTTCCCCTGATTCGCCGCATGCCGCAACTGCAAAAGCTGCGTTTCGGCGCTGGAAAGGTAGCTGTCCGCCTGCTGCACAGCCGTCAGTTGCTGATTGAGCTGGACGTTGTAGCGCAGCGGGCGAGTAGAGAGCAGCGCCGCTTCAGGAAACGGGCTGCGGGATGCCGTAGCTTCGTCAACCTTACGGCGCTGGACGGCCTGCGGGGCATCAATATTGCCGCGGCTCAGCGCGGCGGCATGTGAAGATGTTGTTGTGGTTAAACCAACCTGCATGGCTACATCACGCTAAACAAGGAGAGCTTACTGATCATGCTGTAAGCCTGGTTGGAAATCTGAACCGAATTTATAAACAATTGAAGGTTCACCGTCGCCGTCGCGGGGTCGCTGTAAGAAAGATCGCGGACCACCTGCTCGTTTGCCGCGCTGACATCAGTATGCGCGTCGCTCAGCAGAGTTAAGCGGTTCTGCCGCCCGCCCACGTCGGTAAAGATTGCCGACACGCTGTCCCGCGTGGCGGTGGTGGATCTCAGCATATCGTCTATCTCACTCTGGTAATCCGCTACCGGAACGGCCGGATCCTGCATCTTCTGCGCCAGCGCCTTGAGCTTGTTGAGCATGTCCAGATCGTCACTCCCGGACGAGAATGCGCTGGCCACGTTAGTATTTTCTTTAATGTTAACGCCGTTCGCCACGGTGGTTTCGCGCGAGCCATCATTGCCGGCAAACACAAATGTCCGTGCGGCCTCATCCCACTGCACCGGCTTAGTCCCGGTTTTGGTGCCGGCAAACAAATAGCTGCCGTTTTCATTCTGCGCATTCATGGATGCCACCAGCGAATCGAGCATTGACTCAAGCTCTGCACCGTAACCCGCCATATCCTTCTGGCTATTGGTGCCGTTAGCCGCCGCCAGCAGCTTGTCGTTCAGTGCCAGCAGTTGGTCGTTCATCGCCTGCAGGTGAGACTCCTGGCTGGCCAGCGTCCCGCTGATGCTGGTGATGTTGCTCTGGTACTGCTGAATTGCCGACTGCTCGCGGTTAAGCTGCACGAGCCGGCTGGCGGCCACCGGATCGTCCGACGGGACGTTGATTCTCTTCTGCGTGGCAAGCTGCTGCATCAGCTTGCTGATGCTCTCGCTGTTGCTGCCCAACTGGCTAAGCATCTGTGAAGAGTTATACAGACTACTGATTCTCATAAAGTGTTCTCCAACCCTCGTTAGAACAGATTAAGCAGATCGCTGAAAATCTGGTCGCCCGTGGCGATGACTTTCAGGTTGGCCTGGTAGGACTGCATATAAATTTGCAGGTTGATCGCTTCTTCGTCCTCGTTGACCGCGCTGAGATTATCGCGCTGGGTCTGGGCCTGATTGGCTACGGAGATAGCCGCTTCTTGTTCAGTTTTATTCTGGCGACTGGCAATCCCCACGCGGGAGATGATCGCCGCGGCCCCCTCGTTAAGGCTCATGTTGCCGAGGCCGCCAATGTTCGTTTTGCTGTTTTTTAGGTCGATAAGCTGTTGCAGGTTATCGCCGTTGCCCGGTTCATCATCCGTCCCTGACAGCGCAATCTCATCCGGTTTCAGGTCAGTGACCTGCAGCATCCCCGCGCTGTTGCTCGGATCAAACACAAACAGCGGCTTGCCGGGGTTCCCATTGAGATCAAACCCCTGCGCCAGCTGAGTGTTAAACAGGTCAGCGACGGCTTCCGCCATGCCCTGAATCGCGCTTTGCATCTCTTTCAACGTGGTCGTTTCATAGTCGTAAAGCGCGCCAAGCTGCCCGCCTGCCGATGGGTTGAGGCTAAATTCGCTGGTGGAAAACTTCAGGCTGAGGGTGCTGTTGCCGTTGGCATCTACACCCGCTTTCATTTCGCCCGCCGTTTTGCCACTGACCAGCGGCTGGCCGCCTTTCAGGGCCACGGTGTAGCTGCCGGTTCCGTCTTCAGTCACTTTCACGTCCGCCAGCTCACTCAGCTTTTTCACCAGTTCGTCGCGCTGATCCCGCAGCACGCTGCTGTTGCCGCCGGTGGACTCCAGCTCGATGATTTTCTGGTTATAGCTGGCGATACCAGAACTCAGGGAATTGATGCTATCCACCGCCGCATTACGCTGGGTAGAAAGTGAGCTTTTCTGGCTGTTGATAAAATCATTCATGCTGTTAAAACGCGTCGCCAGCGAGTTGGCCTGGTTTAACAACTGCTGACGAAGCGCCGGGGATTCAGGCTGCGTGGTCATCGCACTCAGGGCGCCAAAAAACTCATCCAGCCCTTTGCCCAGGCTGGTTGAATCCGTGCCAATCACTTCCTCCAGCGCACCGAGATACTGCTGCCCTGAGGTGTAATAGCTGGCTTTGGTGTTCGTCTGCCAGACCTGATTCACCAGGTATTGGCTGGAAATACGGCGGATACTGTCCACCTGTACGCCGTTACCAGCGGATAGGCCGACCTGGCCCATAGGCCCAACTGCACTTTGCAGCAGCCCCTGCCGGCTGTAGCCCGGCGTCAGCAGGTTGGCGATGTTCATCGAGGTGACGCTCATCCCCGTCTGGGCGGCCTGAATACCGCTATAGGCAATATTAATCATGCTCATCTGTTATGACTCCTGACCGCGACGCATCACGGGGATGACCGGGGTGGCTATTTCTGTTGGCTGCTGTGTTAAAGCGGCACTTTTCATCCCGGCCTTAACCCCGGCAGGCGCCAGCTGAGCGATAATCATCCCGGCAATGCCGGTGCTGCGCTGCGACGCCAGCTCAGAGGCCAGGCGATCGTCGTAAAAGTCACGCATCATGCGCTGCTGCTTACTGTTAAACGGGCTGTCCTCGGCGGCCATGGCATCCGAGGCTTTACGCATCTGCTGCATCATCGAACGCAGGAACATCGCTTCAAACTGTTCGGCTGCCTGCTCAATATTTTGTGGCTTGACCTGGCCGGTCATATCGCCGGGCAGCACGGTTTGTTGCCGGTTAATCGGATTGATCATCTGGGTTCCTTAAATCACCACCAGCTCGGCGTCCAGCGCCCCGGCCTCATGCAGCGCCTGCAGAATGGCCATGGTGTCGTCCGGGGCTGCCCCGAGGCTGTTAATGGTGCTAACAATGCTGCGCAGGCTGGTTCCAGCGGGAAGGGTGACCATCTGACCACGTCCGCGATTAACGTTAACGTCGCTGTCCGGCGTCACCACGGTCCGGCCCTGGCTGAATGCGCCCGGCTGGCTGACATTGCTGCTTTCGCGAATGGTCACCGTCAGGTTGCCGTGAGAAACGGCCGCGGCACGTACCACCACACCGTCACCGATAACTACCGTGCCGGTACGGGCGTTAAACACCACGCGAGGCGGTTGCTTCCCGGCGTTAATTTGCACATCTTCCAGCATCGACATAAAACGCACGCGCTCGCCGGGATCCATCGGCGCACGCACCGCAACGTTAGTCGCGCTTTGCGCGACGGCGGTGTTTGCTCCAAAGGCGCTGTTCAGCGCGACCGCTACGTTATTGGCGGTTTTAAAACTTGGACGCTTCAGGTTAAGCATCACCTGGCTGTTGTCCTGAAAATCGGTTGGGATCTCGCGCTCGATAGAGCCGCCGTTCGGCACTCGCCCTACCGTTGGCGTGTTCACGGTCACGCTGGAACCGCTGTTGCCCTCCGCTTTCACGCCGCCCACCACTACATTGCCCTGGGCCAGGGCATAGACTTCGCCGTCGGCCCCCCGAAGCTGGGTAAGCAGCAGCGTGCCTCCGCGCAAACTCTTTGCGTCGCCAATAGAAGAAACCGTCACGTCAATAGACTGCCCGCGAGCATAGCCCGGCGGTAGCGTGGCGCTGATGGCTACCGCGGCGACGTTTTTCACCTTAGGGTCAATTTTTGTAGGCAACTGCACGCCAAACTGACGCAGCATGTTGGTCACCGACTGACTGGTAAATTTCACCTGGTTTTTATCGCCGGAACCGTCCAGGCCAACCACCAGGCTGTAGCCCACTAGCTGGTTGCCGCGTACGCCCTGAATATCCACGATGTTGCCCAGCGTTTCAGCCAACGCACAGGTACTCCACAGGAGCGAGAGGAAAAGCGCTACGTTACGCATCGTCAACTCCGGTTAGATAGGGAACAGCGGGTGGTTGAAGATACGCGTCAGCCAGCCCGCCGCATTCGAGTCGCTCAGCGCCCCCCGGCCTGCATACGAGATGCGGGCGTTAGCGATGCGCTGGGAAGAAACGGTGTTATCCCGCTCGACATCATCGGCACGGACCAGGCCCGTGACGCGCATGTACTCATCCCCCTGATTGAGGGTGAGCCATTTCTCACCGCGCACCGCCAGCACGCCGTTTGGCAGCACTTTGAATACCGCAACGGTAATGGAGCCGCGCAGGCTGTTTTGCTGCTGGGAACTGGCGTTGCCGTTGAAGTTGCGCTCGCCGTCCACGGAACCGCTTAGCTTGTCGACCGAGTGGCCGAATGCCTGCGGCACGCCGAGCGTGACGTCGTTTTTCTTGCCGAAGTTGGTGCGGGCTTGTTTACTGGCCTGGGTTGACTCATCGAGACGCACGGTCAGGATATCGCCCACGCGATAGGCCCGGCGATCCTGGGTCAGCGACCAGTTATAGCCGCCGTTATAGACCCCGCCCCCCTGCACCGCCGTGTCCGGCATGATGAAATCTTCCGGCGGCGCAAAGGCCGCATCGTCTTTATGCACCAGCAAAGCCGGGCTTTCACACCCGGCCAGCATCAATGCCAGTAAACCGATAAAACACTGCTTTTTCATGACTCTCTTCACTTCATTAACCCATCATCACATCGTCTGGGTGACAAACTTGAGCATATCGTCGGCGGCGGACACCATTTTGGCGTTCATTTCGTAGGCGCGCTGAACGGTAATCATGTCCACCATCTCCTCGACGACCTGCACGTTAGACCCCTCGAGTGAGCCCTGCTCCAGCTGGCCGAAAGCCTCTTCGCCGGGGATGCCTTCGACGGCTTCACCACTGGCGGCCGTTTCGCGGTAGAGGTTGCCGCCCACGGCTTCCAGACCGGCCGGATTGACGAAGTTCACCAGGGTAATCTGCCCTAGCTCAACGGGATCGGCTTCGCCGCCCACCAGCGCCATCACGGTGCCGTCTTTCGCTATCTGAAGCTGTTTGGTATTCGCCGGCAGCTCAATTTGCGGCACCAACGGCAGCCCTGCGGCGTTGGTAATCACCCCTTCTTGATTGCGCTGCAGGTTGCCCGCACGGGTATAGGCGATTTCGCCGTCCGGCGTTTCGACCTGAAAGAACCCTTGCCCGGTAATCGCCACGTCCAGTTCCTGCCCGGTGTTCTGAATGTTGCCGGTGGAAAACTCTTTCTGCGTGCCGACAATTTTCACACCGCTGCCGAACTGGATGCCGGTGGGTGCGGTGTTGTTCTGATCGAGCTGCCCGCCCGGGGCGCGCTGGTTCTGATAAAACAGATCCGAGAACATCACGCGGTCGCGCTTAAACCCGGAGGTATTGACGTTGGCGAGGTTGTTAGAAATCGCGCCCATTTTGGCATCCTGCGCCGCAAGCCCGGTTTTACTTACCCATAAAGCTGGATTCATCGTTCTCTTTCCTTGTCATCAACTGCCGCGCAGCAGGCGATTGCCCGCCGTGGCCAGGTCATCTGCCGCTTTCATCATCTTGATCTGCGCCTCAAACTGCCGGTTCAGCGCAATGCTGGAGACCATCTCACTGATGGCCGACACGTTAGCGCTTTCAAGATGCCCGGAGGCCACCATCACGTCTTCATTACGCGGGTTGTTCAGCGCGTTAGTGACGAGGAGCCCGGCGCTGTTTTTCCGCAACTGCCCGGCGGGGATATCCACCAGCTTGAGGCGATCGATTTCCACCGGTACGGCGGGGCCGCCGTCATCCGGCACAATGCTTATCACCCCGTCCTGAGCAATGGAGATGTGTGAAAATGGCGGCAGCACGATAGGCCCGTTGTCACCTTCGACCGGCAAGCCGCCGATCGTCAGATCGCCTTCAGGGCCGACGTCAATTTGACCGTGGCGGGTATAAACTTCGCGGTTGCCGCTGCCGAGGGCGATCAGGCCGTTTCCGCGCAGGGCAACGTCGAGATCGCGACCGGTCTGCTTCATCGCCCCCGGCGTCATGTCAACGCCGCCGCTAGTCGGCTGCACCAGATAGCGTGAGTCGTAGCCCGCGCCCTCGATCTGCTGAGCCTGCGCGCTTTCCAGATCGCTACGAAAGCCATGGGTATTGACGTTAGCCAGGTTGTTGGCGTGGATCTGCTGCTGGGACAGGCTGCGGTTTGCGCCGCTTACCGCGGTATAAATTAAGTGATCCATTACACGGCCTGGAACAGCGCGTTCATCATGCTGTCGTTGGTGCTGATGACTTTGGTGTTCGCCTGGTAGTTACGCTGGGCGCTCATCAACCCCACCAGTTCGGACGTCAGGTCAACGTTAGAGGCTTCCAGTGCCCCGGCTTTAACCGGGCCGAGCAGGCCGCTTCCCGGGGTGCCGGTCAGCGGTGTCCCTGATGCGGCGGTCTGCATCCAGGTGGTGCCGTCCTGTGCGGCCAGCCCGTTCGGATTCGCAAAGTTGGCCAGGATCAGCTGTCCCTGCAGCATGCGCTCGCCGTTGGAAAACGTGGCATACACCGATCCGTCCTCGTCAATTTGCTGACCCGTTTTTTCACCGGATGCGTAGCCGTTCCCCTTATTTTTACTGACGGAGAAATCAGAGCCGTACTGGGTGGTGCCGGTGTAGCTCAGGTCGACATCCATCGCCTGTGCGCCGGGAATATCAATGGTCAGTTTCACGGCTCCGTTTGGCTCACTCAAAATGCCCTGATCGCTAAAAGTCATGGTTTTGCTCGCCGGGTTCGTCAGCGGCTGGTCGTCCATGTAGTAGTAAACTTCCCAGGTATTTTCGTCGGTCTTAACGAAATACTGATTAATCGTGTGTTCGCGGCCCAGCGAGTCGTAGACCTGCGTCGCGTAAGTATTGTTGTAGGAGGTGTTGTCTTTAGGATCGAATTTAGCGGTAACGGGTTTTTCCGCCCGGGCATCCAGGTTGGCGGTGAAATCGATATTTTCGGTGGCTTTCGCAGGGATGGAACCGCTGCTGATGGTCAGATTGCCGATGCTGCCCACCTGCAGCACGCCGTTGGCGTCAACCGGGTAACCCTGCAGGTTCATGCCGGAGCTGTTGATAAGGTTGCCGTTGTTGTCGGTACCGAAATAGCCCGCGCGGGTATAGGCCGTTGTGCCTGCGCTATCGCGCACCACGAAAAAGCCGTTGCCGGAGATAGCCAAATCCAGGCCATTACCGGTGGCATTGATAGCGCCTCCACGGGTAATGCTCTGGGTCATGCCGGTGACGCCCACGCCAAGCGGCTGGCTTTGGGCATACAGGGCAGCAAACTCCGCGCGGCCGGATTTAAACCCTACGGTACCGGAGTTGGCAATGTTGTTAGAAATCGCATTCAGCTGTTCGGTGATGGCGTTAAGGCCGGAGGTGGCAATGCTAAAACTCATATAATGTCTTCCTGATTAATTCTGCAAACCCTGATTTATGCCTTGCCGGCAGGGGCAGATTGTCCAAATTGGCTGATGTAGTTGTAGGCAATTTCGCCCAGGCCCGAAATGTTGAGCATGGTCGGGCTGCCGTCCAGAGGAATGCGCACGTTGTTGATGATGCCTCCCAGCTCAATCGGCACGGTTTCTTCCCCGGTATCGGTCACCACGCTGAGCGTGTATTTCCCTTCTGCCAGCCCCATTGTTTCCGGGTCGAGGGTAAAATCCACCTGCCCGGCGTCCTGCTTGCCCAGCTCGATTTTGTGCTCGGTACCGGCGGAATCCTTAACGATCACGGTCACGACGCCTGCGGCATGTTCCAGCGTCAACCGTCCGTCTACGGTCGTCGTCCCGTCGGAAGTAAAGCTACTGCTCTGCACCATCACCTTCTGTCCGACGAGGTTTCCGGTGCTGAGCGTTTGCAGGTTGTCCATCAGCACGGCGTTGTTGGCCATCAACTGGGACATGGTTTCCATCGATTGCACCTGGGTCAATTGCGCCAGTTGGCCGACATATTCGGTGCCGTCCGTTGGGTTTAGCGGGTCCTGGTTTTGGATTTGCGCAACCAGAAGCTGCATAAACAGGCTGTTCATACCGGCTGCGCTGCCATTGTTCGCCACGCCATTGTTGCCGCTGGCGCTAAAATTACTGGCGTCGTTATTCACATTCATGTTCACACTTCTCCAAGGCGCAGCAGGCTTTGCTGCATACTTTTCACGCTGTTAAGCACATCCACGCTGGTTTCAAAACTGCGTGAGGCCGACATCATGTCCGCCATCTCTTCCACCACGTTAACGTCCGGGTAATAGACGTAGCCGCGGTCATCCGCCATCGGGTGGTTAGGCTCATAGCGCTGCACCGCGTTGCCGGTTTCAACGACATCCATCACCTGCACTCTTGCCCCGGTCAGCGCCCGGTTGCCCATCAACTCATCATTTTGATAAACCGAGGCAAACACCGGGCGGCGCGCCTTGTAGACGCCGTTTTCTGTCGCCGAGGGCGAGTCAGCGTTTGCCATGTTGCTGGCGATGGTATTCAGGCGAACGGTTTGTGCCGTCATCGCTGAGCCTGAAACACGATAGATATTGTTAAATGCCATCTTGCATGCTTACCTGAGTCCGTTATTTCCCTTCGATAGCCTTTTTCAGGCCAACAAATTTCATGTTCAGAAAGGCCAGGCTTGCCTGGTAGTCCTGCACATTTTTTGAAAACTCAGCCTGCTCCACGTCTAAGGCGACCGTGTTGCCATCGGAAGCGGGCTGATATGGCACGCGATATTTTTCCTGCGGCGAAGAGGCAGTTGAAAAACTCCACGCTGAACGTTGCATCTCCGCGGCAAAATCAATATCTTTAGCCTGGAAGTTTGGGGTGTCGACGTTAGCCAGGTTGGCGGATAGCAACTCTGCTCGGGAAAGTCGAAGTGCTACTGCCTGCGGATGAACACCCAATGCTTTGTCAAAAGAAATACTCACAGCCCACATCCTCGTGATGAAAAACAACGGCCAAAAATCGCTAACTCACCCTTGTTTAGCAATTACCGTGCCAGAGTTATAACATCATGAATATCAAGAATTTTACCAAGCCACACCTGTATAAAGGGAAAGCAAACTTCCCCCTCTTCTTCCGGGTTGCGACGCTGTCGAGTTTGCTCGCGCTGACGCCTGCACTTTATGCCGCCGAGCAGAACGTGGTCGCCGCGAAGCACGCGCTGGAACGTGGGCATGTGTTGACCGGGGCAGATCTTCAGCTCAAAACACGCCCGGTTTCCGGATCGCGTTCCAGCTACCTGACAAATCCCAAAGACGCTCTCGGCATGACGCTGAAGCGACACCTCCGTGCAGACCAGCCCATTACCCGCGCCCACCTCGAGTCACCGGTGCTGGTTGAGCGCGGGCAGCGCGTGCTGATGGTGGCCATGCAGGACGGGATTGAAGCCAGGACCGTTGGGGAAGCGATGAAAAAGGGGCGAAAAGGCGAAATGATTAAAGTGAAGAATGAAAGCAGCCAACGCGTGGTTAGCGCCGTGGTGGCCGAGGCGGGCGTCGTGCGTATGCTCCACGCCGAGACAAAATAATTTTTAATTTTGCTATTAAAGTTTCGCTGTTACCGGGTCGCCTTACCCCGGTAAGGGAACAGGAAAGCGACTTTCCTCCCCGATGGAATCACCCTGCAACGCAATAAAAAACAGAACCATAGAACCACCGGAGAACAGCGATGAAAGTCAATTCAACCCAGTACAGCCCAGCCGTTGCCCCGCTTAACAGCAAAGCGGCTCAGCAGACTCGCCCCCAGGCGGAAGAAGGCAGCAGCGCCGAAAAGGCTCGCCCGGTGGATCCGGTTCTGGGCGAGGCACAGCAGAACATGGCCGCGATGCCGGAAGTGGATATGGCGCGCGTCGAAGCGATGAAAGAAGCCATCAGCGCAGGGAAAATCAGCCTCAATCTGGATGAGTTGACCGGCGCGATGCAGAAATACTATCAGAGGTAAGTGATGAGCAATGCAGCCCAGGGCGTTAAGCAGTTAATTGCAGACATGATTGCTGACCGTCAATACTACACCGAGCTTAACACCCTGCTGGAGCAGCAGCGCCAGCTTATCGTGGGCCATCAGTCCGCCAGGCTGGATGAGCTTAACGGCAAGCTGATACAAATCTATGAACGCCTGGCCGCCCATAGCCAGCAGCGTTATGCCACGCTTGCCGGGCTGGGCATCCCCGCCGGTCCGCAGGGGATTAAAGCCTTGCTTGCTTGTCTGCCGGCGTCACATCAGGGGCAAGTGAACGCCCTTTGGGCCGACCTGGAAATTCAGGCCATGCGCTGTCAAACAGCAAATGAAGGAAATGGGTTATTGCTGGGGATGCAGCAGGAAATCCTTGAGAATCTGGTGAACAGCAGCGAGCCGGAAAACTGGCTTTATCAGCCGGCTTAACGTTATTTTTAGATCAGCCTGACAGCTTCCCCCGTTCCCGTTCAGGCGGCAGCGGGGGGTTTTGCTTTACAGCAGCGAAAGTCCGCAAAGCAGGCTGTAGTCCGCACTGTTTTCTTTGTGCGTCACCGTCGGGTTGGCCTGACGCCAGCGATACCACGCGCTAAACAGCGCAATCATCGTCTTCTCCGTCAAACTTTCCTCTGCCTCGCTCCCGATGGCGAACAACATTTTTAACTGGAAGAAGTCCTGCGCCAGCGAGAACATGGCGGCCCCGTAGTTTTCGCAGCCAGGACCGGGGAAGACGTCGTGATACAGGCGGTAAATCAGTACATTACGTAAGATATGTGGCTGTGTCGTTAGCCATTCACAGCGCTGAAGGCCGGCTTGCAGCTCCAGTAAACGCTCGCTGAGGCGACTGGCGGGCATGACGCCTAATTCGCTCAATTTCAGCATCACGCTCATTTTCTCCGCGATCGGCAGGTTGAGATCCAGACGCATGGCGCCCATCGCTTTTAGCGCGGCCAGGGCGTTTTCTTCAATGGGCGGCAGCATCGCCAACTGTTGTGCCAGCACGCCATGCTCCGCCAGGTGAGCAAGCTGCTCGCCCATAGAAACCAGCCGCGCGGGATCGCAGTTATCGTCAGCAAGATCCTGCTGCGCTTTGCTTAACAGCACGCCGAGGGCGTACAGGCTCTCCTCCAGGGAAAGGGCCGGATGCACCGCCAGATGAATCCCCTGCTGGTTGAGCGTACTGTCCCACGCCTTCAGTTCACCAGCGGCTGGCGATTCCCCCTCCGACATGTGCAACACAAACGCCTGCGGATTAAGCAACAGCTCGCGGGCAACGCTTTCGCAGCCGGGGTCCAGGCTTTCGCGAACCTGGGTCGCCAGGTTTACGCTGATGCGCGGCCAGCCTTCGGGGGCACGGCAGCAGGCCGGGCACTCGCATACCGGATCCAGGGCCGCATGGCGAAGAACAAATTCAGGTTGATAACGTTCGATGATATCCATTTCTTTCTCCAGGATGGAATAGCGCCTTCCGTTGACTTATCGATGTTTACGGAAAAACCAGTGGGTGCAATCGACCGGCTGGCCGGTCTGCCTGTCCAGCGTTTGCTGGATAAAGGCGAAGCTGGGATAAAAACCAAGCCAGCAGCTTTGTTCAAATAATGTCTGACAGGCCTCATCGCGGGTTTGTCCCCCGGCGATGGCCTGGCGGTAGGCCGCAATCAGCGAGGAATAAAAGTTAGCATGCACGGCATAGGCGCAGCCGTTTTCCGCCGCACGCACGCGCACCACGCCAGACAGCGATTTCATTCCACGCAGTTCGCGGTATTTTCCGCCCAGCATCAGCGCCTGCCAGTCGATGTGTTCCAGCCGGGTCAGCAGCGCATTAACCTGCTGTACCGAATTTTCTTTCTTCACAAAGTGCACTGCCGCATCCAGCAGCAAGAGGTTGTGCCAGCCCTCCTGGCGGGCCTGCTCCAGCAGAGCGCAGTGGGTTTTCAGCTCCGCCAGCGCCGGATCGTTTTCCCGCTGAAGCGCCACCGGCAACAGTTGCCCGGCGCTAAAACCAAAATCGATAAGCGTCCGGCACTGTTCCTCAAGCGCCGCTTCCTGCCCAGGAGCGTAGATAACCGCGACCTTGTGGAACACCGACCATGCCACTTTTTGGTTTAGCGGCGCCCGGCTTAAGCGCCGGTAATGTGCCAGCAGATTTTCATCTTTTACCAGGTCTTCCAGGCGCAAATCTACCGGGATACAGCTCCCCATGACGAAGTCTTTGTCGTAGGTGTTGCGGCTGTGGGAAATGCAAACAATGGACTTCTCGGGGGCAAGCTGCAGCACCGGCGTGGTGAAGTTATTAAGAAAGGTTCGTTCTTCTCCCAGCGCGATATCGTCCTGATAACGGTTTTTCTTCAACAGGTTGCGATGCACGCCAAAAGTGCCGTTTAGCGCATGATGCGGGCCAAAGCGGTGGCTGAGGTACATTTTATCAAGGTGGCTGTACCAAACGTATATCTGGTCGCAGCCGGAAAACAGCGCGTTGTGGCCCTGCATTTCCGCCACCTGGTGTGAAATTTTCTCCGGCGGATAGTAGTCATCATCGTCAAAGCTGATGATGTACTCCCCGAGAGCAAGTTCGTTGAGCATATTGCGTTTTCGCCCAAGCGGCAGGCGCTCCGGGCTGTGAACATAACGCACGTTATGCAGCGCCGAATCGACCATCATCTCGATCAGATCCTGATTACTCTGCTCTGAGTCATCCAGAATTATCAGCTCGCGTTTATCCGCCGGGTAGTCCTGATACTGGTAGATGTAGAGCAGGTACGGCAGAAACTCACGCCGGTTCCAGGTCGGGCAAACCACGCTGACAAAGGGCGTCCGGGGCGGCACCGCCGCGCGCTGGCGCTTTAAAAGGTTATCGAGCAAAGTGTTGCGGTTACGCGTTGGTTTCATGAGGTAACTCTTAGCGATGAGCGAGCCGCTGACGGAGCCAGCACTGAGCGGACACGGCATCCGTAGCCTTCCGCTCGCCTCGCGCCTGTTCTGCATAACGCTCGCTGCGTTTTGCCTCGAGTACCACCTCAAGGCTTTTTTCACGCTTCGCTTCCTGCAGCAAAGCGCCCTGTAGCTGGCGCGCCTCCAGCTCGGCCAGCGCCTGCTCTTGCTTCTGCCAGTCGATGACTCGCTGGAGGGTGCGCTTATACCCGGAGTGGTTCACCATTTGCAGCGCCGAAGTCCCTGTTTCCGGGCCGAGTCCGGCGGCAAGGGATGTCAGGGTACTGATATTCTTTTCATAGCGCTGGCACAGCTGTTGCTGAGCATTCAGCCGGGCGCCGGTCTCTTTTACCGCCCGGTTGCGGAGCGTATGTAGCTGTTCAAGCGTGGTTATCAGTTTGCTCATGGCCGATTATCCCGCCTGCGATAGCAGGCATAAGTCACGGATGGTATTGACCAGCGGCGCGGGTTCATGCACCTCTTGCTGAAGAAATTGCGCGATCGCCGGGGCCAGTTTTACCGCCCGGTCAGCCATCGGGTCGGCCCCGGCAACGTAGCCGCCGAGCGGCAACAGCGGCTTGATATTTTGGTATTCGGCGTATAGCTGCTTCAGCGTTCTGGCCGCCAACTGGTGAGGACGTTCCGTTACCTGGCTCATGCAGCGGCTGATGGACTGCCCCACATCGATGGCCGGATAATGCCCGGCTTCGGCGAGATGCCTGGAAAGGACGATGTGCCCATCCAGCACCGCGCGGGCGCAGTCAACGATCGGATCCTGCTGATCGTCCCCTTCCGCCAGCACGGTATAAATCGCGGTCATGGTGCCGCGTCCGGTGCTGTTGCCCGCGCTTTCCACCAGGCGAGGGATCATGCCAAAAGCCGAGGGCGGGTAACCTTTGGTGGCGGGCGGTTCGCCAAGAGAGAGCGCAATCTCGCGCTGGGCCATTGCGTAGCGCGTCAGGGAATCCACCAGCAGCAGGACATCTTTACCCTTATCGCGGTAGTAGCTGGCGATGGTGTGACACAGTTCAGTGGCCTTGATACGCATCAGCGGCGACTCGTCGGCCGGGGCCGCCACGATAACCGACTTCGCCAGCCCCTCGGCCTGCAGCGAGTTTTCAATAAATTCTTTCACTTCGCGTCCGCGCTCGCCGATAAGCCCGACCACCACCACTTCCGCCTGGGTGTAGCGGGTTATCATGCCAAGCAGCACGCTTTTGCCGACGCCGCTGCCCGCCATCAGCCCGACGCGCTGGCCTTTGCCGATCGTCAGCAGGCCGTTGATCGTCCTCACGCCGACGTCGAGCGGCTCCGCCACGCCCTGGCGCGTCAATGGATGAACCTGGGGTAAATGCTGCGGTAGCGGCGTGTCGCCGACAAGCTTGCCTTTGTTGTCCAGCGGCTCGCCCAGCCCGTTGACCACGCGGCCAAGCCAGCGGTCGCCGATCATCACCCCTTCCTGTTTATCTGCCGGAAAAACGCGCGCCCCGGCGATTAAGCCGGTGGGATGTTTAAACGGCATCAGCCAGGTGAGATCGCGGTCAAATCCCACGACCTGGGCATCAATAAGTTCGCTGTCGGCGCCTTCTACCCGACACATCTGCCCTACCGCCAGCCTGCAGCCGACGCATTCAAGCAGAATACCGTTCACACGCACCAGCCTGCCCGCCACGCGGGCAAGGTTGATGTTTTCGATAGAGCGCAGCGCCTGTTCGAAATCCAGATCACTCATCTTGCGTTTCCGGCAGCAGGTTTTCTTTTAGCGCAGCCATGCATTGGTCAAGGCGATGCTGACAGCCGATATCCATTTCGCTGGTCTCCGTGACGACACGGCATTCACCGGCGTCGAGATCCGGGTCGGCGCCCAGCCCCCATTGGCGGGCTTTCTCTGGCTCGGCTTCACTGACGCGCTGGTATTCCTCAGCGCTGAGCAAGACGCGAATTTGTTCGGGGATTTGCGGCAGGCCTTGGAGCGCCTCTTCTACCAGCGTCAGCATCTGGGTAGGATGCAGCGCCAGCTCGCAGCGAATCACCTGGCGGGTGACTTTTTCCACCAATTGCAGAAGTTCTTCGCGACGGCGCTGCTCGTAGGCGCTGAGATACTGGCGCAGCTCCTGGGCGGCGCCGTCCAGCGGCTCAGCCGCAGCCAAAAACAGCTGACGAGCGTGCAGCTTTCCTTCTTCCAGCCCTTTACGCATCCCTTCGTCAAAACCGAGGCGGGCGCCTTCCTGATACCCCTCTTCCTTCCCCTCTTCCATACCCTGGGCAAAGCCACGGTTCAGGCCATCCTGGAAACCCTGAACCAGTTGTTGCTGGTACGCTTCCGGATCGAAGGCCTGGCCCGACTGCTCGAGGCTTGTCTGCTGCCAGCTTTTACGCAGCGGGGGGAATTTATGCAGTCTGGGCTTAATCACGCCCTGACGACGGGCAGTCAGGCTGCCCAGCGTGGCGGCTTTGGCATTTTTAAACATGGTCATTCCAGCGTCTGCTCCGCGAACAGTTGCACCTGGATTTCGCCATCTTCCGCCAGCTGGCGCACGGTGCCCATGATCTCTTTGCGCACCTGCTCAATTCGGCTGACCGGCACCGGGCCGAGGCGCGATGTGGTGCTTTGCAGCAGCTGCACCTGACGCTTTGGCATCACGTTGCAGATGGCCTGCCGCAGCACCGGTTCAGTGCCCTTCAGCGCCACCGCCCATTCTTCCATTGGGATCTCTTCCATCAGGCGCTGGAGCGTGTTTTGGTTCTGCCGGCTGAGGATGAAGAACTCGTACATTTCGTCTTTCAGCTCGTCCACGACGTCTTCGTCACGTTCGCGAAGCTGGTCCAGCAGCAGTTGCTGGTTTTCCGGGATGCGGTTGACGATATTGGCGGCGTGTTTAATACCGGTGACTTTGGAACCATGCTCTGAGAGCACCGCCACGCCGCGATCTATCAGTCTGTCCAGCTCATCAATAACGTCGCGGTTAACGTCATCCAGTTTGGCTATCCGGTAGACGATTTCATCCTGGCGTTCCTGCGCCAGCACGCTCAGCACGCTGGCCGCCACATCCGGCGGCAGGAAAGCAAGGAACACGGCCTGTAACTGCAAGTGCTCCTGCTCGATAAGCGCCGCCAACTGAGGCACGTCCACCCACTGCAGGCGAGCCATGCGGTAGCGAATCTCATCGCCATAGATGCCATTAATCACGCTGCGCGCAATTTCGCCCCCAAGGGCTTTTTCGAGAATGCTGCGCAGGTAGGTGCGTGAGGCGCCGTTAATCCCACTCTGCTCGCGGTAATCCTGAAAGAAATTGTTCATTGCCTGGCGCGCCTGCGTTACCTTCACGCCGTGCAGCCGCGCCATGGTTTCGCTGAGCAAAATCACCTCTTCCCGGCTCAGCTTCTGCATCACCTGAGCGGCGGCGTCTTCGCCTACGCTCAGCAGCAGAATCGCCGCCTGTTCTATGCGTGAGCGCCCGTTGCCTGCGCTGCTTTTACTGCTCTTGCTTACTGTTGGTTCGCTCATTGCTGTTGATCCACTGTTTCAGTACTTCCGCCACCCGCTCGGTTTCGCTCTGGGCGAGCATCTGTAAGTATTCGACTTTCGTTTCAAGGCCGGAGCTTTGCGGTGGCAGGTTGTCATCGTTCTGGAATGACGATTTAGGCAGCCCCGGCGCCAGGCCTTCATCGGTCGCCATTAATTCGTTTTCAAGCAACGAGCCGCTTTCCAGCGCTGGCTCATTTGCCGCCTCAGCAACGACGACTTCGCGGCGGCTGAAGCGCTGTACGACCGGGCGCACGCCAAACAGCAGGGTCAACAGCGCCAGCAGGCCAATGCCGCCGGTTTGCCCCCAATACTGCATGTGCGGATCCTGCCACCATTTCAGCACCGGGAACGCCGTCGCTTCTGGTTCAGTAAAGGCCATCACATCAAGCGTCAGCGAGTCACCCCGCGCCTTGTCTATGCCCGCCGCGTCCTCTACCAGCCGCGTCAGGCCAGCCAGTTTTTCCGGCGTGATCTTCGCCAGCGCAGGCGCGGTCTGGTTCAGGGCTATGGCCACGCGCAGCTTCTCAAGCTGGTAGCCCGGGTGGCGGATATGGCGGATATCGCGGTCGTAGGCGTACTTACGCTGCTCGGAGTTGCGGCTACTGAGGGACTGCGGATTAGCGGGCTGAGTCGCGTTAGCGTTGGCGGGCGCGTTCGCCGCCGCAGCCGGCGGGTTTACAGGGCGGTTACTGAGGGAGCCCGGTACGCCGATGGCCAGTTCATTAGTGACGTTTTCCTGGCTGATATTTTCATCGCTGACCCGGGCGTCTTTCCCCAGGCGCTCCTGAGTCTCTTCCACGCTGCTCATGTCAACCTGGGGCGCTACGCTAATGCGGAAGTTGTTGCTGCCCACCAGCGAGGTCAGTAGCCCGGAAATGTTCTTCTCCGTGTCCATTTTCATGCGCTGCACAACGTCATTGGCCTGACGAATACCGGCCAGGCTGCTGCCGTTTTGTAACCCTTCGGAAAGCAAATTGCCGGCCTGGTCCACCACGCGCACGCTGCTGGCCTTCATCCCCGGCACGCTGCCGGAAACCAGTTGAACAATGGCTGCGACCTGCGATTCATCGAGGGTTTTGCCGTGATGAAGCTGGACGATAACCGACGCGCTGCTCTCGGGCTTGTTGCTCATCACGAAGGAACTGGCTTCGCTAAGCCCAAGGTGAACGCGCGCCAGCTCCACCGGCTCCAGGCCCATAATGCTTTTTGAAAGTTCCCCTTCAAGGCTCCGCTTGTAGCGCACGTTCTGTACAAACTGGCTGCTGCCGAGCATCTCTTCTTTGTCCATCAGCTCATAGCCTTCCGGCAGTACCGCGCTGATGCCCTTCGCCGCCAGCGCCATACGCGCCTTCGACAGTTTGTTTTCCGCCACCAGAATTTGTCCGTTGTCCGGGTTAATCCGGTAGGCAATGTTCTCTGCGCCCAGGGCTTCAACCACCAGGCCGGTTGGCAGATTTTCCCGGGCGCCATACAGGGCGACATAGCCGCCGCCGCTGCGCCACAGTGAGGCCACAATAGCGCCGGTCAGCACCACGGCCGCAGCGCCCATAAACCATTTTTTATGCTTTCCCTGCACCAACGGCATCGCCGCAAGCTGAGTTTTAATTTTGTTTAACACGGTCAGGCCCTTAGAGCGCAATATTCATCACTTCATCCAGCGCGGTGGTGAGCTTGTTGCGCACCTGCATCATCGCCGTAAACGCCACGCTGGCTTTCTGGCTTTCGATCATCGCGCCGGTTAAATCGTCGCTCTGCCCGGTGTCGATGGCCGCCTGACGGGCGCTGGCGGCGTGCTGCATTTGGTCAACGTTGTTAATCGCCTGGGTAAGGACGTTGCCGAACGATACCGGCGTAGCCGCCCCCGTTCCCGTTGAGGCCAGCACTGGCGCGGCTGAAATAGCGCCAGATCCGGCGCTCGCCGCCGTCTGCTGCAGCCGCATCAACATTTCTTGCTGCCCCGCCGGCATGCCTAATCCTGAAATCTTATCCATTGCGGTTTCCTTCCTCTTTTCAGGAGTAACATCCAATATCGATGCCCTCTTCGCGCATCGAAGCCAGCCGATAGCGCAGCGCACGAGGAGTAATTCCTAAGAACTGGGCCGTTTTGGATTTGTTGCCCTGGTGGCGTTTCAACAGGTCGATGATGTACTTGTACTCGGCCATGCGTCCGTGCAGTTTCACGTTACGGATAGCAGCCGAGGTACCGTTTTCAGCCTGATGCGGGGTTTCATGCCAGGCGGGCATAAAACCCACGGCAGCGCTTTGCGCCTGTACCACCGGCGTCAGGCCAAAATCTTTGGCGGTGATTTCGCTGCCGTTGCAGAGAATCAGCCCGCGCTGGATAACATTTTCCAGCTCGCGGACATTCCCCGGCCAGTCGTAGCTCAGCAGCGTCTGGCAGGCATCTTCAGAGAGCTTAATTTTGCCCTGGTGGAATGCGTGGTATTTATCAATGAAGCGCTGGGCCAGCGGGATGATATCCTGCTGACGTTCACGCAGCGGCGTAATATGAATAGGCACTACGGAAATACGGTAGAAGAGATCCTGGCGAAAACGGCCTTCAGCAATTTCAAGCTGCAGATCTTTATTTGTAGAAGCAATAAGGCGAATATCAAGCGGGATTTTTTTATGGCTACCTAAGCGCTCAACTTCTTGCTCCTGCAAAACCCTTAATAATTTTGCCTGAAGCGCCAGCGGCATATCACCAATTTCATCGAGTAATAACGTCCCGCCATTGGCCTGCTCAAACTTGCCGGCCACGCTGGCCACTGCACCGGTAAAGGCACCTTTCTCATAGCCAAATAAAATAGCTTCCAGCATACTTTCAGGAATCGCCGCGCAGTTAACCCCAACATAGGGGGCATCATTGCCCGCAGCATGCTCATGAATATATTTAGCTACGCATTCCTTCCCCGTACCAGTTTCACCTGTCACCAGCACAGAAACATTAAATTTCGCCACACGGCGCGCAAGCGAAAATACACTCACGCTGGCAGGTGCACTGGCCACAAAGCCGTTAAGGTTTCCTGTGCTATGGTCCATAAATATATTCATGATGCATCACCCACTTAGAGTAAATTCTAACTAACGAGGACAGCAAAACCGACTTAACATGTTCTTTAATCATCAAGAAGAAAGAAAGCATTAAGACCGTTTAAATTCAGCGTCAGTCGCCAGATTATTTGACCGTCAGCATTTCAGCACCACGGTTATCGATGAGCGCCAGTATACTTAAGGCGATTCATTTGTCTCATTTTTAATGGGTATTAAAACATTAATCTTTTAAATACAATTAGTTATGAAACACATTAATCATCAATGCGTGCAATTAAATAATAGATTAATAAGCCTGTGGCTATTGCAACAACAAACAGAAGAGAGTCTAATCACCTTCCTGAAAAAAAGTGATGAGATGTTTGAAATTATCAACCCGTGTCGACGAATAAAGAGCGTCATCTCATAGTAGAAACTTAAATATCAGGTAAAATTTTTCTTTGGCGAGCGATGAATCAATAATGAAACTCATCACCAACATCGCCAGACACCATGGTTATGCGGAAGAATTATGCAGCCTGTATTACAACGACTCAGAATCCATCACCGCGATCGGCTTCCCGACCTGGTGAAACTGGAAGTAAATAAGCTTGGCCGTCCGTGGCATAAGCTGCCTAAAATAATGAATGATTGCTTCGATATTCTTGATGCAAGACTCAGCATTTATTTCCTTAAAAAATTCAGAGTGAACGTCATGTTAAAAAATATGACATTTGCTATTGATAAACATTATAAAAACACGCAGATATTTTCTACCGCTTACGGCAATCTCGGTTTCGATATTGATCGTATTTTGTTGCTTAATATTCTTCACGATTACTATGGCCTGAGTAAAGATAGCGCGCAGGTGGTGCCGGATTTATCTCAGCCAATTTCAAAAACCGAAGAGCGGCTTAAAAATAAATTAGGCCAGGAACTGACTGCGCTTATCGTCAATAAAGAAACTTTTGGCGAGGAGCTGGAAATCAAGAATGACTATTCCACGGTCATTAGCCAGTGGGCGTGGTGCATTACGTTTAGCCTGGAAGGGTACGAGCAAGGTGGATTTACCATCCTGCTCGACCCCCTGCATGTGGATCGCATGCTGGCCACGCTGCGCGCCCCGGACGGCGGGGACAGCGAGCGGGAATCCGCCATAAGCACCGGGCAAATAGAAAGATTGTTCTACGACCTGCCGCTAAAGCTGAATGGCCGGCTGGCGTCGCTGAACCTCACTGTCGCGCAAATTGCAGACATTGAGCCTGGGGATATTATTCCCATTTCGCTGAATCAACCTGTCCCGGTTTTTATCGGCAAAGAACAAATTTTTACCGCTGACATTGCGGAAGATCGCGGCAAATTGCTGCTGAGCGAATTTAACGATAAGACGGGGGAGAATCACTATGAGTCAAATTGAACAAGACCTGAACCAAACGCTGGATCTGGATGACCTGAACTTCGGTGATGCTCCGCAGGAAGAGACGGTGGAAGGCAACATCCGTCTGGATCTGCAGGAGAACGCCTCGCGCACAAATCCTATGGATCAGATCCGCAAAATGTCGCTGTTCAGTCGTATTCCCGTCACCCTGACGCTGGAAGTGGCTTCGGTGGAAATCTCGCTGGCTGATTTAATGTCGGTCACCAACGACTCCGTGATTGAGTTGGACAAACTCGCCGGGGAGCCTCTGGATATAAAGGTTAACGGCATCCTGTTTGGTAAAGGCGAAGTGGTGGTGCTAAACGATAAGTACGGGCTGCGCATTACCGAGTTTAACAACAAAAACCTGGGCGAACTGGCGGGATGAACAGCCTGCTGCGTGGCGTAACGAGCCAAAAGAGCGGCCTGGCGGCGCTGCTGATGTTCGGCCTGTGTTTCTCACCGCTGCTGTTTGCCGCCAACGGCGAGGTCACCTTATTTAGCGCCAACGACACCGACGCGGGCCAGGATTACAACGTCAAAATTGAAATCCTAATTCTGATGACCCTGCTCGGACTGCTGCCGATCATGGTGCTGATGATGACCTGCTTCACGCGCTTTATCATCGTGCTGGCGATTCTGCGCCAGGCGCTGGGGCTGCAGCAAAGCCCCCCCAATAAAATCCTGACCGGGATCGCCCTGGCCCTGACGCTGTTGGTGATGCGCCCGGTGTGGACCACCGTGTACAACGACGCCGTGGTGCCGTTCCAGAACGACAAAATCACGCTGAACCAGGCCCTGGCTACCGCCGAAGTGCCGCTGAAGAAGTTCATGCTGGCGCAAACCAACAACAAAGCCATGTCGCAGATGATGAGCATTGCCGGCGTGTCAGGAGACGCGCGCGAACAGGATCTGACGGTCGTCACACCCGCTTACCTGCTCAGCGAGCTGAAAACGGCCTTTCAGATCGGGTTTATGATTTACATCCCGTTCCTGGTCATCGACCTGATTGTTGCCAGTATTTTAATGGCAATGGGGATGATGATGCTGTCCCCGCTGATTGTCTCGCTGCCCTTTAAGTTGATGCTGTTTGTGCTGTGCGACGGCTGGACGCTGATCGTGGGTACGCTGACATCCAGCGTGCAGGGGCTGTAGCGATGATTAACATGGATACCGCCGGCGACATCATGGCTGCCGGCATTCAGCTGGTGCTGCTGATTTCCGCCGTGGCCATCGTGCCCAGCCTGCTGGTGGGTCTGTGCGTCAGTATTTTTCAGGCCACCACCCAGATTAATGAACAAACCCTGAGCTTCCTGCCTCGCCTGGTGGTCACGCTGCTGGTGCTGATTTTTGGCGGCAAATGGATGCTGACCCGACTGGTGGACTTCACGACGGGTATTTTCCACCAGGCCGCTTCGCTGGTTGGCTGACGCATGGGCATCAACATTCACGATCTGCTTAATCCGCTGCTGGCGATGATCCTGCCGTTTGTACGCATCCTGGCATTCGTGCATTTCTGCCCGGTGCTGGATAACAAAGCATTTTCCCGCCGCATTAAAATCGCCACCGCAATGACGCTAACGGTACTGATTACGCCAATGCTGCCCCACAACGTGGTGCTTAACGAACTGATGTCGATGAGGGCAATACTGCTTATCGGTGAACAGTTGCTCTGGGGGTTACTGTTCGGCATGACGATGCAGCTTGTATTCGTTGCGCTCCAGACCGCGGGCCATATTCTGTCGATGAATATGGGCCTCGGCATGGCAATGATGAACGATCCGGTGAACGGCGGCTCGACGGCGGTGATTTCACAAATCATCTTTGTTTTTTGCGCCCTGCTCTTTTTTATTATGGACGGCCATCTGCTGGTGGTCACCATTCTGGTAAAGGGGTTCACCTATTGGCCTATCGGCCAGGCCATCAATGAACCGACGCTGAAACAGCTGGCGCAAAGCCTCGGCTGGATCATGTCTGCCGCCACGCTGATTGCGTTGCCTACGACCTTTGTGATGCTGATTGTGCAGGGCGGTTTTGGCCTGCTGAACCGCGTCTCGCCGACGCTGAACCTGTTTTCACTCGGCTTTCCTATCAGCATGCTGTTTGGCCTGCTGTGCATCACGATGATTGTTTCCCATATCCCGGAGCACTATCTCAATTTGACCAATGAGATCCTCGCCCGGCTCGACGCCATGAGGGGGCAGTAATGTCGTCATCTTCAAGCGGAGACAAGAGCGAAAAACCGACGGCGGGCAAGCTGCGAAAAGCCCGTCAGAAAGGGGATATTCCGCGTTCCAAAGACCTGACCATGGCGGTGGGGTTAGTCGCCTCGTTTGTCACCATTGGCAGCTTCTTCCCCTGGTATAAATCGCTGATAAGCGAGTCATTTCTCTCCGTCGGCAGCATGGCCGGGCGGCTGGATGACAGCGGCGCGCTGAGCCAGTTTATGCTGCTTAATGCGCTGGTTATCCTCAAGTTTATCGCCACGCTGGTGCCGATTCCGCTGGCCTGTATTGGGGCAAGCCTGATCCCCGGCGGCTGGATTTTCACCCCCAACAAGCTGCTGCCGGACTTCAAAAAAATCAACCCGATAAGCGGGTTTAAGCGCATGGTCTCCGGCAGCCACTATGTCGAAGTTGGCAAGATGCTGCTGAAATGCGGGGTGATCCTTGCCGTGCTCTACACCATGGTGCATGAGTCGCTGTCAGGCTTGCTTTACCTGCAGCAGCTTTACCTGCCCCAGGCCATTAGCCGCGGCTTTGATATTTTTCATCACGTTATCAGCTACTTTGTCGCGGTCATTGTGATTTTCGCCCTGCTGGACGTGCCGCTTAGCAAATTCATGTTCACCAAAAAAATGCGCATGACTAAGCAGGAAGTGAAGGAAGAGCACAAGAACAACGACGGTAACCCGCAGATTAAAGGGCGCATCCGCCAGCTTCAGCGCCAGATGGCGATGGGGCAAATCAACAAAACGGTACCTTCGGCGGACGTGATTGTCACCAACCCGACCCACTACGCCGTGGCCCTCAAGTACGATCCAAACAAGGCGGAAGCGCCCTACATCGTGGCGAAAGGCGTTGACGACGTGGCGATGTTTATTCGTGAAGTCGCCCAGAACCACGGCGTGGAAATTGTTGAGTTCCCGCCGCTGGCTCGCGCGGTGTACTACACCACGCGCGTTAACCAACAGATCCCGGCGCAGCTGTTTCGCGCCATTGCTCATGTCCTGACTTACGTGATGCAGGTGAAAGCCTGGCGAGCGGGAAACGTTGAGCAAAAACCCCGCCTTAACAGGCAAATAGACATTCCAAAAGAGGTATTAAAAGCCGATGGCGAACAGTAAGTTAACCCAGGCCGTAAGCCTGTTGAGGCAGACGCACGTAGGCGTGCCTGTGCTGCTGCTCAGCGTGCTGGCAATGATTATTCTGCCGCTGTCACCGCTGGTGCTGGATATTCTGTTTACCTTCAACATCGTGCTGGCGGTCATCGTGCTGCTGGTCGCGGTGAACAGCAAACGGCCGCTTGATTTCGCCGTCTTCCCAACGCTGCTGCTGATCACCACGCTGATGCGCCTGACGCTTAATGTGGCCTCCACGCGAGTGGTGTTGCTGCACGGTCACGAAGGCGAAGGTGCCGCCGGGAAAGTGATCGAGGCCTTCGGCCAGGTGGTTATTGGCGGCAACTTTGTGGTCGGCTTCGTGGTGTTCGTCATTCTGATGATCATCAACTTCGTGGTCGTCACCAAAGGCGCCGAACGTATTTCTGAAGTTTCCGCCCGCTTTACCCTCGACGCCCTGCCGGGCAAACAGATGGCGATTGATGCCGATCTTAATGCCGGCTTAATTAATCAGCAGCAGGCCAAAACGCGGCGTAAAGACGTTGCCAACGAAGCTGATTTTTACGGCGCGATGGACGGTGCCTCGAAGTTCGTGCGCGGCGATGCCATCGCCGGGATCATGGTGCTAATCATTAACGTGATCGGCGGGATCTGTATTGGTATTTTTAAATACGATCTCGATGCCAGCCACGCCTTCCAGCAGTACGTCCTGCTGACCATCGGTGACGGCCTGGTGGCCCAAATCCCGTCGCTGTTGCTGGCAACCGCGGCGGCCATTATCGTGACCCGGGTTAGCGACGGGGGCGACGTTAGCCACGAAATTAAAACGCAATTGCTCGCTCGCCCGAACGTGCTTTATACCGCCGCGTTTGTGATGTTTATCCTGGCCATCGTGCCGGGTATGCCGCACGTCGCCTTCCTGAGTTTCACCGCCCTGCTGCTGTTTGCCGCCTGGCGGCAGAGCAAAGTTGTTCAGCCTGCGCAGCAGCAGGATGACGACATCATGGCGATTCAGGAAGCGCTCATCCCCGACACGGACCCCACCGTCAGTTGGGACAGCATTCCGCTGGTAGAGCCGATTGGCCTCAATCTTGGTTACAAGCTGGTTTCGCTGGTTGATACCGCCAAGGGCAGCCCGCTTTCGCAGCGTATTCGCGGGGCGCGCCAGGTTATCTCTGAAACCTGCGGCGTGCTGCTGCCGGAGATCCGCATTCGTGAAAACTTCCGCCTCAAGCCCGCCCAGTACGCCATCCACATCAATGGTATTCGGGTGGCGCTGGGGGAAGTGAACGCGGAAAAATTAATGGCTATCCCCGGCACCGAGCTGTACGGCGAAATCGACGGCGTGCTGGATACCGATCCGGCCTACGGCATGGCCATTGTCTGGATTGATCCGGACCAAAAGGCGCGGGCATTAAACCTTGGCTATCAGGTAGTGGACTGCGCCAGCGTGGTGGCGACGCACGTCAACAAAGTGGCGCGTCAGCATTTGCCCGAACTGTTTAACTATGACGATATTACCCATCTCCATGCTCGCCTGGCGCTGCAGGCCCCCAAGCTTGCGGAAGACTTAAATTCTGCGCTGAATTTCAGCCAACTGCTGAAAGTGTACCGCCAGCTTCTGCTGGAACAGGTGTCGCTGAAAGACATTGTCACCATTGCCGCGACGCTGCTGGAAAGCGCCGCGGTGACTAAAGATCCGCAGCTGCTGTGTGCCGATGTGCGTTACGCCCTGCGTCGCGCTATTTTGCATAACATCAACGGCGACCGCAGACAGCTTGCCGCCTACACCATTGATAATGAGCTGGAAAACTTGCTGCTAAACGCCCTGAACCAGGCCCAGCAGGCGGGGAAAGTTGCGCTGGACAGTTTCCCGGTTGACCCCAATATTCTGGCGCAGCTGCAAAATACCATGCCGATGATTTACGAGCAGATGAAGGCCAAAAGCCTGCCGCCGCTGCTGCTGGTCACCCCGCAGCTCCGCCCTATTCTGGCGCGCTATGGCCGCCTGTTTAGTGCCGGTCTGAACGTGCTGTCTTATAACGAGGTGCCTGACGACAGTGATTTGAAGATTGTCGGGACATTGGCGTGATTCTCTCCTCACCCCGGGGCTATCCCGTAGGGTGAGGGTAAGACCCGACGCGGTGGTTTAGCTGGCCGGGCACAAGTTCGGGAGCTACCACTACTTATCTAAAAACCGCAGCTTCCAGCCCTGGATAGTGCGCGGCAGGGGATCGGCTTCATTCTCCTTCGAGCGGTAAAATTTCGCTTCCTGAACGCCCTTCTTACCCGGCAGCGTTCGTGCCGCCCACATCTTACCTTCCGGTGTATACATGATAATTGCCGTGTGGCGGTTGGCTTCTCCACGCACCCACATGGCAATCACCTTCGCCCCGATATTGTCTATATCATCCTGATAGATATAGACATTCGCGGCATCGACAAAGTTTTGATAGTCGTTGCCCACCATCTCTCTGAAACGGTTGTCGGTTTCGGTATCCGGAAATATACCGATGGAAAGCAGCGTGGCCTTCGGGCGCGGATCCGTGGCGCTTTTAACGTAACGCCCGTCAATAAAGACGCCCGTCGGCATCGACAATTTACAGCCCCACTCTGCGTTGGTATGCACCTGGATTGAGCCATCCTGGCGCGGGATAAGCAGCAGCTTACAGTTGCTGGTGTTCTGCACTTTTTCCACCACCGCAATGCCGTAGATTTTCCGGGCTTCCGCCGTGAAGTCGTCGCGATTCACCCCTGCCCAGGCCCTGATATCAACGGTTAACGACCATTCCGCATTACGGCTAAAGGTTAAGGTGCCGCCGCTGCGGTTTGCCGCCACGGTATTCCACCACTGCCCCTGCCAGTCAAAGTCCTCTCTGACGCCGGAGATTCGGCTAATACCCTCATAGTAGGCGCGCTCAATGCAGCCATCCGAGGTGCAGCTTTCAAGTGATTTCTCCCATTCCCGATACTCTTTATGTACCGAGGGAGCATCGTATTTCACCAGCATGGCGCGATAAATCACGCTCATCGTGCTGTCGAGCCAGTGCAGGGTGTCATTATTGCAAATGGTATTTTCGAGTGGCGTAGCGGCACGCTGACAATTGACGGCCATCGCGCTGCCGGTATAAAACCCCGCCATCAGCAATAAGAGAGAAAGGATTCGCTTGAGCATTTTTAAGAGAAAAGTCCTAATCAGAGACGAGCATTCTGACCAGAAGGTATTCAACTTGCAATCTCAAACTGATTTCATGATTAATTGAAATTAAAATGAGAATAATGCGTTAATAAAATAAAAATAATTATGATGAAATTAATAACATATTAACCAATGCGAAATGATTAATATTAACGTTAAGCCGATTCACGCGGCACCAGCTCCCCGGAAATAATAATGCGCTGTGCCGGTAATCCAGGCTCTTTGATTTTGCTGACAATCAGAGAAGCAGCCTGCCGGCCGGTCTCTTCGCTGGATGCGGAGACATAGGTAAAGCTCGGCGAGGTCAGATTAATGTACATCATATCTTCGAAACCAATCAGCGAGACCTGCTGCGTTAAGAAAACGTCTTTCCCGACGGTGCGGCCCACCTGCTGAATGCCGGTGATGGCGCCGATGATCGCCGCCGGGGAATGGCACAGCATGGCGGTAATCTGGTTGCTCTTTTCCAGCATCAGGCGCGTGGCAAACGCCGAAGCCGATGTGTCGTCTGCACATTCCGGCGCCCACTCTTCTCTGAACGGCAGGCCATATTGCTGCAAGGCGCTGCGGTAGCCCGACAGCCGCTCGGCGCGGATCAGGCAGCTTTTTGTGCCGCCCAGCCAGGCAATGTTACGGTGGCCGCGCTCAATGAGGAAGCGCGTGGCCTGGTTACCGGCCTGGCGATTGTCCCGCCCAATCACATCGCGCGTACTGGTAATGGTTGATTCAGAGATGACCACCGTCGGCAGCGGGCAGTCGGTAATGGCCTGGGGAACCTCCGCGGAGTGGCAGTCGGCAGCCAGATAAATCACGCCGGCCACGCCCTGCTGGCTAAACGACGTCAGGCAGTTGCGTAGCTGCTGTTCGCCATCGCGCGGCTGGCCGAGAAAGACCATATAGCCTTGTTTTTCCAACTGCTGGACAACGCTCGCGGTCACGTTGACGGAGAAAGAGTTGTTGAAGTCGCGAATAATCAGGCCGATCAGGTTAGAGGTGCTGGAGCGAAGGTTGGCGGCGGCAACGTTATGCACGTAGCCCAGGGTTTTGATAGCAGCATTGACCTTATCAATGGTCGCCTCAGAAATTTTGCCCTTCTGGCGCAGAACCAGAGAAACCGTCGAGACCGATACGCCCGCCAGCTCAGCGACATCAATGATGTTGACCTTTTTCATTCCACCCCTGCAACCGCACATCCATAAATTTCAGCCCCCTGAAACATACAGGAGGCCGAAAGGTATTACATTATTTACCGATCATCGTCGACATTGTCTGTGCAATAAATTGCGCTCTGGCACCAAATATCACCTGGATGCCTGAATCGCCGACAAACACCACGCCGCGTGCGCCCAGGCTGTTCAGGCCGTCTTTGTCGACCATCGAACTGTCGTCCACCTCGAGGCGCAGACGAGTAATGCAGGAGCCTACAGAGTTAATGTTTGGCGCCCCGCCCAGCAGACCGATAATATCGCCCGCCAGTTCGGTGTCGGTTTTATCTCCCGCGTTGGCGGTCACTTCGGTACGGCCCGGCGTTTTCACGTCGAAGCGGCGAATAACGAAGCGGAAGGTGAAGTAGTAAATCAGCGCCATCGGCACGCCAACTACCACCGCCATCAGGAAGTTAGTCTGGTAGCCGTTGAACGACGGCAGAATACCGAAGGAGATGTAGTCGATCATCCCGGCGGAGAAGGATTTGGCAATATGGGCATGCAGCAGATACATACACATATAAGACAGGCCAGCCATCACCGCGTTGAACACATACAGGATCGGGGCAACGAAGATGAAGGTGAACTCAACCGGCTCGGTGATCCCGGTGAGGAAGCAGGTCAGCGCCGCAGAGAACAGAATGCCGGAGGCAATTTTCTTATTCCGGGTATTGGCTTCATGGTACATCGCCAGACAGGCTGCGGGCAGCGCGAACAGCATCAGCGGGAACTCGCCCTGCATGAATTTACCGGCATTCTGGTAGCTGTCGCTGCTGAAGGACTTGACGCCCTCTTCCAGCATTTTAAACCAAATCGTCTGGTCGCCGTGGATCACCTGCCCGGTGTGGGTGGTGTATTCCCCGAAGGAGTACCAGAAAGACGGGTACCAGATGTGGTGCAGACCCAGCGGGATAAGCGCGCGTTCAACCAGGCCGAAGATAAAGGTCGATACGGCCTGATTATCCCCGTTAACCACCACGGACAGGGCATCGATGCCGGACTGGATGTACGACCACACCCACGGCAGCACCATCCCCAGCAGGAAGGAAAGAAATGCCGTCGCGATGGCGACAAAGCGCTTGCCGGAGAAGAAGCCCAGGAATTCAGGCAGTTGCATGGTGTGGAACTTGTTGTAGCACCACGCCGCCAGGATGCCGGAGATAAGCCCGCCAAAGACGCCCATTTGTAACGTCGGGATACCTACCACCATGGCGTATTTCCCGCCCGCAGAGGCCATTTCCGGCGTGATGTGCATTACGGTGCCAATGGTAATGTTAATGATAAACACCGACACCGCCGCAGACAGCGCGGCAATACCCGATTCCGCGGCAAGCCCCACGGCAGAACCAATCGCGAACAGCATGGGCAGGTTATCGAAGATAACCCCGCCCGCATTCATCATTAGCGGTAAGTGAAACTTATCGCCGAATGCGAGCAGTAAGCCTGCGGCTGGCAGCAAAGAGATAGGCAGCATTAACGCGCGGCCAATCATGGAAAGCTTTGATAACGATTTAACAACACTGGACAACAGACTCATGGACGTTTCCCCCGGTGCAGACGCAGTAACCGCGTTTTGTCTGTTCACGCGTTTTTATGGTAGGTAGAACGTTCTAGTAGAACGTTCTACCTAGAGTGCCGAAACGATTTTTAGCCCGCAACTGAAATCTGCGTTGTTGCCATATTGTTATCGAATATTTGAAGTGGCGCAGGTTTTAAGGCCGGGCGCAGAGAAGGAGATTTGAATCTGAGGTGTGAAAAGGATCTTCAACTATCCTTCACTCAAACGGCAAGGAGAGTTGATGCCTGCCCTCTCCGTTCAGAACAGGGCAGCGCTGGATTAAGGCTGAACGGTAATGCTCAGGCTCTCAAAGCTTACGGTCTGGCCCGCCACAATTTTGCAGCGTTTGCGGGTTTCAACTTCACCGTCCACCTTCACGAGGCCTTCGGCAATCACCGCCTTTGCCTGTGCACCGCTTTCGCACCAGCCTTCCAGCTTGAGCAAGTCGCACAGTTCAACGTGAGGGTGTTTACCTAGTGAGAAGGTCGCCATTATTACTCTCCATCAACATCATGATATTCCTCGCAGGCCTGCAAGGTATTCTGAATTAGGGTGGCAACCGTCATTGGGCCAACGCCACCCGGAACCGGCGTAATATACGAGGCTTTGGCGGCGGCTTCATCATAAATTACGTCCCCGACCACTTTCCCGCTCTCAAGGCGGTTGATGCCGACGTCCACGACGATAGCGCCTTCTTTAATCCACTCGCCCGGAATAAAGCCCGGTTTACCCACGGCGACAATCACCAGGTCGGCGTTCTCAACGTGCTGGCGGAGGTTTTTGGTGAAGCGATGCGTCACGGTGGTAGTACAGCCGGCCAGCAGCAGCTCCATGCTCATCGGGCGGCCCACAATGTTGGACGCGCCAATGATCACCGCGTTCAGGCCGTAGGTATCAATGTTGTAGCGCTCAAGCAGCGTCACGATACCGCGTGGGGTACATGGGCGCAGGCGCGGCGCGCGCTGGCACAGGCGGCCGATGTTGTACGGATGGAAGCCGTCCACGTCTTTGTCCGGGTCGATACGCTCGAGAACTTTGACGTTATCGATCCCGGCAGGCAGCGGCAGCTGTACCAGAATGCCGTCAATCTCGGCGTCTGCGTTAAGCGCATCGATCAGCGCCAGCAGCTCAGCTTCGCTGGTGGTTTCTGGCAAATCATAAGAGCGGGAGACGAAACCGACCTCTTCGCAGGCTTTGCGTTTGTTCGCGACATAAATCTGGGATGCAGGGTTCGCTCCCACCAATACAACGGCCAGACCAGGGGCACGTTTTCCTGCGGCAATTCGGGCTTTTACTTTTTCAGCAACTTCAAGCCGTACCTGCTGCGCAATCGTTTTACCGTCAATAATCTTTGCTGCCATCAGAGAGAGAATTCCATCTGTAAACTTAAAGGAAGGGGGTTGCTGCTATTTTGTCAGATGCGCGGCCCGCTGTCAGGCACTGATGTGGGTTTATGCTCAATTGTCGCGCAGGTGGTTGAAAAGCCATTGACTCGAAAGGTGCTGACCGTATAATCCACCCCGCATCAGACCGTAATGTTACTCTGCATTACTCAGTGCGCCCTTAGCTCAGCTGGATAGAGCAACGGCCTTCTAAGCCGTAGGTCACAGGTTCGAACCCTGTAGGGCGTACCATTTCGAAGTTAACAGACATCAACCGATGTCTTTTTTTATGCCTGAAATTCAATTAATTGGCTGATTCTATACCTGACTCCGTAATACACCCCGTCTGCCGTCTGGCTTTCCTGGATGATTTTCCATGCCGCGATGAACCACAATTACATGGCAGAGAGTAGCCACAGAATAACGCGTCCTGAGCTTCCCGATTATCGAGAACAGTTCAGGGAGTCCGACATCAAAAGCGCGGTGGCCTTTTTATTATTTCACTTTCTATTTCAATACGTTGTGTTTTTTCTGAAATCACGTATTTCAATTCGGTTTGGGGTTATCGGGGCGGCTTTTGGCGTTTCTCTCTGACGCTCATCACGCAATTGCTTGACCCACGTTGTCATCGTGGAAAGACCAACATCTATGGCCTTAGCATCGTCAGAGACGGTGTCATTCTGATCGACAACCAGCAGAACGGATTCGCGTTTTAATTCTGGACTGAAATTTCTTCTTTTCATTGGAGCCCCCGTGTTGTTCTGAGGCGAGAATATCGCCTCTGTTCAGGTGACCAAATTTAGTAAACCACTGCAGGCGCAGGATGTTGTGTCAGGGTCAGCACGATCAAAAGTGAGCTTCAATAATGACCACTGAGACTGACGTGACATTTATCAATTACCTATATATGATTCATATACGAAATGTAATGGAACGTATACTATGGGCATTGTAAAAATTTCTGATTTATTACATGAAGACATTCGTGATGCCAGCAAAGCTATGTCGCGATCTGTAAACGCGCAGGCGGAATACTGGATCCGCCTGGGCATGATATGTGAACTTTATCCGCACCTGGACTATCACCAGATTAAAATGATGATGCTGAAATCCAGTTCTGACCGCTTACTGGAGGTGATAGATGCCATCAATTCACATTAAAACTGCCGATGAACTTGCACGCCAGCGCCATGCAGGAGCATTGCTCGCTTCTGTGTTTGATATGCTGGACATGTTTATTATTCCCGGCGTCACCACCATGGAAATAAATGATCGGGTAGAAGCTTTCATCACTGATGAGCTGAAGTCTCGTCCAGCCAGCAAGGGGCAATACGGCTATCCTTATGTACTGAACACATCTGTAAATGAGGTAGTTTGTCACGGCATTCCTAAAACCACTGAATATCTAAAAGCCGGAACTATTGTTAACGTAGATATAACTCTTGAAAAAGATGGCATGATTGCCGATTCCAGCAAAATGTACCTTATCGGAGAGGTCTCTCCAGTAGCCCGTAGATTAGTAAAAATAACCTGGGAAGCTATGTGGCTTGGTATTAAAGCTGTGAAGCCGGGAGCCAGGCTTGGAGATATAGGCTATGCGATTCAAAAACATGTGGAAGACAACGGATATAGCGTTGTAAGAGAATATTGTGGACATGGTATTGGCGCGGAGATGCATGAAGAGCCGCAGGTGCTCCATTACGGTAGACCTGGTACAGGCGTCGAGTTAAAGGAGGGGATGGTATTTACCATCGAACCTATGGTTAATCAGGGCGACAGAAAAATTAAAACTAAAAAAGATGGCTGGACAGTAGTCACCCGAGATAAAAAACTTTCGGCTCAGTGGGAACATACTGTAGTTGTTACCGCCGACGGGTTTGAAGTGCTAACACTGCGTAAAGACGAAAACAATCCCGATTAATGCATACCTCTCTGTCAGGAATACACTGTATGTGCACATAGAGCCGGTCTAAAATATGGCGACCGGCTCGTTCTTGGTTAGTCTCTGCCGAGACCAGTGAACATATCGACCACGCTACCAGGGGCGAAATCACCGAAAAACAGTTCCTGGTTTCGCGCAGACATTTGCGCTATGTCCTGACTTCTGGGAAAAAGAGCCGTTTCATAGGCTGTAATAGCGGCACCCAAATCATCGGGGCTCGCGGCAATCGATTGACCAAGCTCAGCACCGTCCCACATAGCAAGGTTGGCACCCTGGCCAGCAAATGGCGACATGAGATGTGCTGCGTCACCAATCAGGGTCACACCTTCACACCGTGACCACTGGATGTTGGCAGGAAGCGCATAGATCGGCAGGAGGATCGGTTCGGCGATGCTGTCGGTGATGAAATCCAGGAGATGAGGTGCCCACCCCGTGAACTGCTCCGCAATGACTGCCAGGCCAGCGTAAACGTTGCCGAAATTAACGGACCGAATCCATTCCTCTGACTTGTTCAACGCGACATACCCTTTAGCACTGCCATCCTTGTTACGGTGGGCAATGATACCCCGGCCAGGAGCAACCGCCATCAACGTACCCGTGCCTATCGCTAAGATACTTGCTGTGTGACGCGCATCGTCTCGAGTAAGCGCAATTTCGATGAAGCAGGTGCCCGAGTAAAGAGGCCTGGCATCAGTGAGAAGCGGCCGAACCCTGGACCAGGCTCCGTCCGCGCCGACGAGCAAATCCACGACGGTATTGGCTCCATCAACAAAGTCGATTTGGTGCCGACCATCTCCAAGCGGTTTCAGGGACGTAACCTTGCAACCCCAACGGATTGTTCCTCTGGGAAGCGAGCTGATTAGCATTGCCCGAAGCTCGCCGCGATCAACTTCCGGGCGGAGCGAAGATGCGTTGCTGGTGCGATCAAACAGAATGTCACCATCCTTGTTCACTACACGCTTGGCATCTTCACCGTGCCGGACGAGACGCAGAAAATCATCGCTCAATGCGGCAATCTCAAGAGCGCGTTGGCCGCTCTCAGCGTGAATATCGAGTAGCCCTCCCTGCTTGCGGACATAGGGTGAGGGTTCGGCTTCGTAGATCGTAGAGTTTATCCCGTGTCGATAAAGCACACGGGCAAGCATGAGGCCGCTAAGGCCGGCGCCAATAATAGCAATAGTCTGTCGCATAGATGCGCTCCATGTATCGCAGCATCGTTCGATACTGTCAGTTTTTCGGAGACGCTAGCCAACCGTGCCCTTGCACGAGAGGATGTACGCGGCCATGCCTGGTTAGTATGCAAACCTCGGCCAGCCGTTTTTCGCGACATCTGTATTTAACAGCAACTGTGCATGTTCGACAAGTCGATTGGATCGGGTCGGGAAGGAATCAAAAAGTCGGAAAGAAACTGTACTTTGTATGCCGCCAGCTTAAATGAGTGTTAATGTCACTGTTTCTGCTGGAATTAATTTTCTCCCAGAAAACAGTTCCAGATATTATCCTGCGTGCTGGCCCAGGCGGATATCTTCGATTACATTGAAGTGTTGTATAACCGGGTCAGGCGTCACAGTCAGTCCGGAGGCCTTTGAACAGGCCTCATAGTGAGGACAGAATTTGTCTACTGTCGGGGGGTCAGTCCAGTTACCTTTGACGGCTCGCTACTATCAGACGGCGGCACACATCGCAGGGGGAACCACTAACACCTCCGCCACCTTCACCATGACCTATAACTGACGGCATAACTACATAAGCCAAATTTTTCATCGGAGAACGGGATGGTGCAAACGGGCTTTCTCTGGCAGCACCGGCATAGCCCGCTGCTGACATGCGATCTCAGGGCGTTTCAACAGCAATGGCAGCGGCAGGCACGCTGCTGGCAATTAGCGCCCACCGTCCTCGGTTTCAGCGGCGGTGAACCGTTGATGTTATATCAGGGTAAGCCCGCATTGCCGCATACACTCCGACGGCTGGTTGTGGCGGGTTTTCACGGCGAGGAGCCAGCCGGTGTCTGGGGGTGCCTGCGCTTTTTACAGCAGAATCATCCACCGGATTTCATGCACTGTGCCTTCAGCCTGCTGCCGCTGGTCAATGCCTTCGGCTTCTCGCACGGCTGCCGGGGAAATGCTCAGGGGCATGATACCAACCGTGGATTTTCCCGCCGCCTCCTGCTGACCCGTGAGGGCCGACTGCTTATGTCCCATGCGGCACTCCTGCGTGAGGCCGGTGCGTCAGGCACAATGAGCTGCCATGAGGATCTGTCCGCTCATCACGCATACCTTTATACCTACGAGCGAAGCAGCACGGTTGGCTCATTTTCTCTGGGGCTGCGTGCCAGAATGGCCCGGCATTTCATACTGAAAAAAAGCGGTACCGCCGACGGTTACCGTTGCCACCGTGGGATCATATTTAATCAGCAAGATGATTCGTTTGAGTGCTGGATGGCTTCTCTGGGCGTGCCACTGGTTGCCTGCACCGAAACCCCAGGCAAGCGGGATTTTGAGGAGAGAATTCGTGCGAATGCTGCGCTGAACCGGCACTTTCTGCTGCATACTTCGGCAACGGCCTTCTAAGCCGTAGGTCACAGGTTCGAACCCTGTAGGGCGTACCATTTCGAAGTTAGCACACCGCCACTGAATTCTTTTTATCTCCTTTACGCTCCGCATTCCCCAAGAATTACTGAATTTTTCTGTCACGAGCGATGTCGGGACCAGCTCAGTTATACCCCCGTATCTGGGTGCTGGGGGCCTTTGAGGGCCAATGGAACGAGAACGTCCGCTAAGAGCGTAATTTATTGTTTATAATGAGGATAAAATCGCGCGAGCCCCTGAATTAGAGTTAATTCACTGCCCCGAGGGTAATCACCCGGTCTGCCGAGGCTATCGTGCTTTCCCGGTGCGCTATGATGATCCGGGTGATATTTAACTGTCTGATCGCCTGATTAACGAAGCTCTCACTTTCTTTATCAAGAGAACTGGTAGCCTCATCCATAAACAAAATCCCCGGTTTGCGGTACAGCGCACGGGCTATAAAAATGCGTTGTTTTTGCCCGCCCGATAATCCTTCTCCTAGCTCACCGATCAGGGTTTCATATCCCATCGGCATTTTCATAATAACATCGTGGATATGGCTGGCTCTGGCACATTCAGTCATCCAGACATCATCAGGATCCTCCACGAATCCGCAGATATTATCCCTGATTGAGCCGGAAAACAGTTTGTCATCCTGCATGACGGAGGCGATCATTTTATGATAATTGTTTATCCCGAGCTGTCGGACATCAAGACCATCCGCGATAATTTTCCCCGATTCCGGTTCAAATAATCCGCACAGGACTTTCATCAGCGTGGTTTTTCCGGCCCCGGATGGGCCGGTTATTGCCACGCTTTCTCCTGGCTTCACTGTCATGTTCAACTGGCTGAAAATCGCCGGTGACTGGCTGTCATAACGAAAGCTCAGGCCATGTACTTCCAGCGATACCGGTTTCATGCCGGCATGACAGGGAATATCCGGCTTTTTGCTTTCCGTTTCATTAAGTGCGATGTCAGAGATACGTTCATTATGCAGGCTCATCATCCGCAACTGAAGCAGAAAACTGGTCAGCGAAGCAACACGGCCGGAGAACTGTTCCCGGAAAGCGCCAAAGGCCACAAACATCCCGATGGTCATCTGGTTATCGATAACCAGCGAAGTGCCCAGCCACAGAATGACGACCTGGTCACAGGCGGCAATAAACGTATTCAGCCCCCCGAAGAGCAAATCCATTTTAGTCACTTTGATACCCGTATTAACGGTATCAATTTCAAGATTAAGCCAGTGGGCACTTCTTCTCTCCGTCATTCCCTGCATTTTGACGGTGGCTATTCCGTACAGCGTCTCCATGAAATAAGACCCGGCTCTGGCCGCCCTGACCAGCGCTTCCTCTGAAAGCTGTCGGTAATAGTTGTAGGTGAAAAGGCGAATGAAAACATAAACCAGAGTGAACCCCAGCACAAACCAGGTCAGGTATCCGCCATACAGTACCATCATCACCAGAACACCGAGCACCATGATACCGTCCATGATGGCACCGACCACACTGCCCGTAAATGTGGATCGCAGTGTGTCAAGCGAACCAAAGCGGGACTGGATATCGCCCAGCTTACGCCGTTCAAAATAGCCCAGGGGCAGACGCATCAGATGAGAAAACAGACCGCTTTTCCACTGAACGCCGATGAGAGTGCTCATGACCAGGGATGACCAGGCCCGCACCATACCAGTCGCCGCCCGTAGCAAAATGAAAAACAACAGCCCTACGCAGATAAGCGTCAGCAGGCCGCGATCGCCGGCCGGGATGGCATGATCCATGACCAGTTGCGTGCCTATCGGCATAACCAGAGTAATGGATTCAATCACCACTGACAGACTGAATATCTTAAGCAGGGCTCCCCTGATGCCGTGTACGCTGCTGATGAGCGTGGAAAGGCTGAGCCTGTTCCTGACGGTTTTCGCGGTAAAGTCGCTGTCCGGCCAGACTTCAAGCGCCACACCGGTAAAATGTTCAGACATTTCGGACAGGCCTACCGTAAGGCGGCCTCTGGCGGGATCATGGATCACAAACCGCTGTCGTCCGGCACTCACCAGCACCACAAAATGATTAAAGTCCCAGTGGAGTATGCAGGGTTTTTTCAGGACACCGACCTCATCCAGATCCAGAGAGAACGCCCGTGTAGCCATACCCAACTGAGTGGCTATGGTTCTGGCGCCGGCCAGCGTGGCACCGCGGGCGGAAAGATTAAACTGCTGACGCAGGGTAATCAGATCAATATTTTTCCCGTAATACCCGCAGATCATTGCCAGGCAGGCTAACCCGCACTCTGCCGCTTCGGTCTGATGAATGACGGGCACGCGATGGTGTAAACCGGTATCGAGCTTACTGATGAGAGTTCTGAATGACATCCTGATCATTTACTGGTCCTGTTGCACTGTGTTTCATGTCATAGAAAGGAGAAAGCATCCACTGATAAATTTTTCTTTTTTCCAGAAACAGGGTTGCCTGAGCCTTCATTCCGTTATCCAGACTTAATGTTTTTCCATCATAGAAAATGAACTGTTTTTCAGGCCTGACAATGATCTTGTACCAGGGGACAGAAACAGCCAGGCTGTTTTTAGGTGCCCCCGGATACGTCTGCATTTCCTGTAGCGATGCGGGTGTTCTGGAAATCATCTCGATTTCCCCGGCAAACTGGCCAAACTTTTCAGCAGGAAAAGCCTCGTAGCGAAGGTTAACGTTGTCCCCCGCTGAGATGTAGGGGATGGCATCATTCGGCACCCAGATAACCATCTGGTAGTTACTGATCCCTGCGGGTATCATTTGTGACAGGCTGTCGCCAGCATTGATCATCTGTCCGACCGTTACGCTGAGAGAATCAATCTTTCCGTCTGATAGTGCCCGGATGAGTATTTCCCCGCTGGCGTCGGTACCAGCCAGCTCTTTCTTAAGCTCATAACGCTGCAGCTCCATCTGATAAATCCGGTTGTCAAACTCACCCGCCTGTGTCTGGATCTGGCTTTCCAGGTTCGTTATCTGCAGGGCGTTCTGTTCATTTTGTCCGATAAGACTCAGTAAGTTATTTTGCTGCTGATAATAAAGTGCGGTCTGATTGGCCAGTTGATCCTTGTTTATCAGTCCCTGTTGCTGATAGTGCCGGTAATTCTCCATATTTTTTTTCATTATTTTTATGCCTTCTTCTGCTCGTCTGACGATATCAGAAGATTTTTCAAGCGCTTCAATATACTGTGTTTTTTGTTTTTTCAGCGCCGCAAGCGTTGATTCTTTGCTGTTTTCAATACGGGCAATAATATGGCCTATCTGCAAAAGCTGATTTTCTGTATCTTTTCTCAGATTATCACTGACAACACCGCTACTGGTGCTGCGGCTGACATCAATCTGATAAAGGGGATCACCACTTTTGACATACTGGCCTTCATTAACAAATTTTTTGACGACGAATCCCTGAACCCCGGAGTAAATAGTGATCGGCCTGAGATTTGTTATCACCTCTCCCGTAACGTTAACCCGCCGGGTATAGGTGCCGGTGATGATGAACAGCAGAAAGCTGATGAGGAAAAAAGTACAGAATCCGGTAATCAGCCACACCGGAAGTCCGGGCAGCAGCAGCGCTTTCCCCCGCCATCTCATTCTCTGATTTTTAACGGCCTCCTTGCGAAACAAAATTACCTCCTTTATTCAAAACATTACGCGGAGATAAATTCCATCCGGATTTACCAGATAATTAATTTAATGGCCGCATGTCCGTGTAAAAATTAAAGCCAGAGAAAACAGGAGTGTGCAGATATAATAACTTTGCAACAGCAGCCTGTTCTGTTATCAGTCCAGGATAAACACTCCGGTAAAACACAACTGACTGATAAAGAAATCCCTTTAGTGCTGAAAACCAAATAAAAAGGCCGCCCGTAGGCGACCCTGAATCGTTACCTCAGCAGGTTCAGAGGATTAATCAGACCGATGATAGCGCCACCGATATTTGTAATCCCTTTGCCAATTGATGATGTGGCAGTATCAACAGCATGCCCGCCAAGATTAACGCCCCATTCAGCCAGGGATGTAAGGCTTGCTACGCCGGCATCTACCGTAGCCCCAATCCCCGCACCCAGAGCTGTGCCTGGTGCAGTGGCTGTTGTGGAGCCTTTGGACCAGTCAACAACAGCACCAATTCCTTGGCCCAGTAATGAACCGGCTTCCTGTCCGAAACCCAGCCCAATACCACCGACTACTTCGTTAAGTTCAACAACCGTCAGTTCTCTCATAAAACCCCCTGAGAATTAGAATGATAAACATGTTCCCGGGGCAGTAATAATTAAGGGATAGAGCACTTACGTGTATGATTTAAATTGTATCCCTACATAATACTATCTCCGGAAGTGAAGTGCAGTGTTTAACACCTCACAAACATTTAAATAACACCCAACCCACCATGGGTAAAGTTTTATTTGTTATAAAAAATATTTTTTCTGTTATAAGGGCGGCACATTCTTCTTCAATAAACTATTTCTGTTACTAAAAAATAATTTATTATCAGTTTGTTGTGACATTCATTCAGCGCTCGACTTGCGCCTTTCTCACCCCGTAAAATTTTATAAATAGCGGAACGGCCAGAGACGAAAGTCAGTACGTTTTGTCAGGAGCCAGAGTTTACCCGACAAAATCTGTACCGACACATTCCCCCGGATGGTCAACTGCGAGAAAACGATATAAAGCTGCTGAAACGGAAGTAATTTATGTCGCCAAGAAAAATATTGAATCCTGCGTAGAACCCCCTCATGAAAATTTAAGTGATCATATTTTATTGACATGGTACATAAATCAATCTAACTATTATTCTAACTCTTCAGTTTTAACGGAATATCGTCATTAGCCAATAGTGGTTAATTCAGTGCAAACCAAGGAGGTAAGAAATGAGAGAACTAAGCGAGAAAGATATTCAGCAAGTCAGTGGTGCTGGCGAGGTCACCGACCTGATCAATGGGGTACTTGATGCCCCTGCCAGACAAATCGGCTCGGCAATCGGTGCTTTTGCTGGAGATCTCGCTGTACAGGGGTTCCACACGGCCACAAATGCTGTTAATGAGTTATACAAAGGTGTGTCATCCTTTGTCAGCGGTATCTTTGGTCGATAATTTCTAAATGGAATTTCAAGGAGAACAGATATGCGTGAATTAACTATTCATGAAGTTGAGGATGTCAGCGGTGCGGGCATCATTCAGGATGTTCTGACATGGGGTGGCGAAGCCATTGGTACCGCTATCGGCTCAACTGCCGCAGGGCTGGCTGGTGCTGCAGTAGGTACTATTATACCCGTTGTCGGAAATATTATCGGCGGTGGTGCCGGCGCTGGTATCGGCGGAACTATTGGAGCGGGTCTTGGAAGCGTGACAGGCCATACTGCCGGTGCAGTCATTGAAGGTGCCATTGGTGGATTCTTTGACAGTATTTCTCATTCGCAAGTAGCCTGAACACGTAAAACAAACTCTGCACTCAGGTGCAGGGTTTTTTTTACATTGTACCTGCTGGATTTAGTGTAATGCCCCGGTCTGCTGAAGCAACTGCCGACTCTCCGTGTGCGATAAAGATCCGCGTAATATGAAGCCCTTTGATCGCATGATTGACGGCGCTTTCACTTACCTTATCCAATGCACTGGTGGCTTCATCCAGAAATAAAAGCGCCGGTTCTTGTAAATCGCCCTGGCAATAAACAACCCCAAATGCAAGCGTTGAAGGCGTTTCGAATAAGAGACATGAGCAAGAAACATCAAATAAAAACAGTATGTTATCTTATCACCCCCTTAATGCAACAGAACCATTAGAACGCGATCTGATCCGCGAACGCACCTGTGCCAGTCTGGCCGCTGCTGCGGCTCGCGGTCGCAAGGGAGCGCGAAAGCCAGTTGTCACCGCTGACAAGTTGCAGCGGACGCGTGAATATATTGCCACCGGTCTAAATGTCCGCGAGGCCGCTTCAGGGTTCAGGGTTCAGGGTTCAGGGTGAGCAAAACAGCCCTGTATGCTGCCCTGCAAAAGGGAGAACGATGAGTCGCAGACAAAAAAGCAGCGCATTCGGTTTAACGGCGTTCTTCACTTTGAATGCACAGACAATAAATAGTCACGACAATCAGTTCAGTCAGCGTCAGATATAAGTTCGACATTCTGGTCATAAAATATTCACACAACTACTGTGGATAACATTATTTAATAACGTAATCTATTTAGTCTTGCGCGGTTGTCTATCGTGATAATTAAAAAGGATACAATTATGATGAGCAAGATTGCAGGGAAACTTTATGCGTTTTGCCGAGTTAAAGGTCTTAAGCCCAGTTAATACAGGAAGACCGTGCGTTCAAAAACAACGAATTAATCTCTTAACGTGGTTTTTTGCATGATTAGCCGTCAGCCCCCTAAACGTATTTACCGACTCTATCGCGAGCAGGGTCTGTCCCTGCGTCTCAAACCGCCCACGCCGAAATAAATCGGCACAGCGGCGACAGCCCCAGCCTCAGGGGTTGTATCCAAATCATGTCTGCGGCATGGATTTTGTCTCTGACGCCTTATTTGACGGGCGCCGGCTACGTCTGCGGACGGTCATTGATCTCTACACGCGCGAATGTCTGGGGATTTGCGTGGGTCAGAATCTGCGTTCAACGGAGGTCGCAGAGATGCTGAACGCCATTGCGCTCAGATACCCCTTACCACAATGGCTGAAAACCAATAACGGCTCTGAATTTGTAGGGAAATGCTGGACAAATGGGTGTATGAAAGGAGTTTCCGGATTGACTTCTCACGCCCGGGAACACCCACGGACAATGCGACCGTGGAGTCGTTCAACGGCAGGCTGCGGCAGGAGTGCCTGAACGAAAACTGGTTCATGTCGCTGGAGGATGCCCGGTACAAAATCGAAGCCTGGCGCATACACTATAACCAGAGACGCCCTCATTCTGAGCAGGACTGGATGACCCCGTCCGAATTTGCTGAAAAGTCTGCCGGTTGCCAGAACATGCAACCAACATGAAGCCGGTTATTCCTGATTATGACTGGAGCATATTCGGGGTCAGGATCAGGCTGCCTCATCACTAACTTTGCAACAGTGCTCGTCGGACTGCCTGTCACGTCGTTCCACCTCAACCCAACCTGCCCGTTTAGAGGTGGTAGAAATATGTATGATATACTTCAGCTTTTGAAATAAGCTTCCCAAGCAAATGGAAATTGAACTGGATAAAAGTTTTAAAGAGAGAATCTTCCATGCTGTCATTTTCGAAGTGACAGCGAACGTTATCACCGCGCTGTCGCTTGCCTGGCTGATGAACGTGTCGGTACTCCAGTCGGGTTCTTTGTCCGTGATATCAGCACTTACCGCGACGGCCTGGAATTTTGTGTTTAACAAACTCTTTGACGCGCTGCAGAAAAAATACCGCTTTCAACGAACCTTTCTCGTGCGGGCAATCCATGCGGTTGGTTTTGAAGCCGGACTTATCATCACATTAATCCCTGTCGCGATGGTTATGCTGGATTTAACAATGACTGAAGCTTTTTTTGTGGAGGTTGGTCTGATTCTGTTTTTCCTGCCATACACCCTGCTGTTTAACTGGCTTTACGACTACCTGCGCTGGACATTTGTTGGACGTAAACGATCTGTTATGTAGCGGTGGTACGTTTTAACGCGCGTTGATGACTGACCATCGCAATTGGCATTAAGCATTGAGGTGTCGCTTCATGAATAAACCTCTTATTCTTTTCCCCCACTCTGTGTTTAAGCGGTTGCGTGGATCTGGGTAAAATGGGAACACATCCGGAAGTGGCATCTTTCTATATCAATCATCCCAAAAGCCAGGTTGCAGACTGCCTCATATACGCCTCATCCAGGGAACATTTATCGCTGGAATTTGATGACACCCTTCCTGATGGTAGAGAGAGATAATCTGCAGGATAGTGATCCTACCGATGTTGCCTGGGTCGAAGTGAGTAAATTCAGCGGAAAACAGACTTTCGTTGAGTTTTATTATGCCCCGCACGATCCTGCGTTGCATAAATCAATTCTGTCTAATTCCACCTTGTGGCTGGATGAGTTTGATGATCCAACGCTGGCTGGCAAACTCTACAGCAGTGCTTTCCCGCTGGTAGACGTTACCGTCATTCCGGATGATGAAATGGCTGGTCATCGCAGCATGGCCGCTCAGCTTCGGTGACAAACTCATCAGAGGGACCAGGCGCCCAGGCCACAAAGCCGATGATATGGTGGCCTGCTGTCGCACTCTCCCCCGGCTGAATAAGCAGTAGACTGAGATGAGTAGGCGACGTTTCTCGCTATCTGGTGCCTCACAAGGAGGCACCGGTGAACACACGGCAGGACAGCATCATTCTTTCAGAATGATGCTGTCATTGAGGCGTAAAACGTCTGACCAGGTACATAGTAGTTATTACCACTGATTGTACTCCCGGAAGGCTCTGAAGGGGTCGGGTTTTTATCAAACAGGTTGTCTATTCCGGCGTTAAATTTCAGATTTTTAGTTGCCACATACTGTCCAGAGAGCCCATAGATTGTATAGGCATCGCGAATACGTGCGGTGGCAGTTGTACCACGAGATGCTTGATCTGCCTCACTACCCAACCCCAGCATTTTACTGTAATACTGGGCGGTAAATGCCAAGCTCAGATCGTTAGTTACCTGCCAGTCAAGGGATGACCAGGTGGCCAATCTGGGTGTAGTTACCAGCATCACACCCCGTGAATCTTCTGCCTTAATCATCCGGGTGAAGTTATTGCTTAGTGAGAGTTTCTGTAGCCATTGTCCCTTGGGTTCACTGATCAGAGGGATAGCTAGTGAACCCTCAACACCTTGAGTATGGGCATTATCAAGATTAACGCGCTCCAGCCAAAACCCGTTGCCTGGGCCATATGTGTATCCCAACGGGGATGTGGCAATTTTATCTTTGAAACGACTGTCAAAGAAGGTAAGTCCGGCACTCCAGCCCTCATAATCAAACAAGGCACCGATTTCCCAGTTATCAGATGTTTCAGGCTTGAGGCTGTTGTTCCCCATAGTGTAACAACCGCCACCCGTATATTCGGCATAGCCATTACAAGCTGCCCCTTGAGATGTTTCGATAAATCCTGGGCTTGCCTGACGTATCCCGGGGGTCTTGAAGCCTTCAGAATAGCCGCCTTTAAAGGTTAAATAATCTGTTGTGTGCCAAACCAGATAGGCGCGAGGTGTAGTTTTGTTGCCGTAATCCGTATAGTCATGACGAAAACCAAATGTCAGCGTCAGGTCATCTAGCAGGTTTATCTGATCTTCAACAAATAGGCCTTTAGTCGTGGCCTTACCGGTGTTAATACCATAAGTATCCTGTGAAATAGCAGTGACGCCGAGTGAACGGGGATTATTCAGTTCCTCTTGTTTCCATTGTCCGCCGATGGTCAGGCTTTGTGGCAGCACGAATTCGAATGGCAGGTTGAAATCGCCCTCCACAATACGTTCTCGGGTCCATAGTTTTGTGTCCTGAGTACCAACGGCCACGCCGCCACTAATTACAGGAACATTACTTGCAGCATTTTTATAAGTATTCTGATAAGCGGCAATTTTGGCGGAGAAAAAATCAAACAGGCCGCGGTAATCTACGGAGTAGTTTTCACGCTCAAGCTTATTTATACCACGCAATCCGATGGAATCGCCGTTGGTATTTGTGCCAGGAATACCTTCCTCTATACCCTGTTGCGTTGAAACAGAGAGGCGATGATTATCATTGATGTCCCAGCCCAACTCCGCACCATAGTTGTAGAGCTTTTTCCCTTCCAGGCCGCTACCCCAACGTAATGCTCCGGTATCGCTGATATCTGCGTTTCGTTTGTTCCAGGAGCCATTCATGCGTAGATCAAAACCGTATCCTAACGGCCCACCCACCGTGCCGGTCCAGGTATTGGTATCACCCCGCTTAGAATCTTTGGGCTGTCGGGTGCCGGCGGTTAGCGATCCATGCCAGTCAGTTTTAGCATTCTTCTTAGTAATGATGTTGACCACGCCACCCATGGCATCTGAGCCATACAGCGCAGACATTGGGCCCCGGACAACTTCGATACGTTCGATAGATTCTACCGGTAACCAGTTGATATCGTCGAAATAGTTTTGCTGTGTGGATTTAATGCCGTTGCTGGAGCCAATACGCTTACCATCTACAAGCAACAACGTATAGGCTCCAGGCATACCTCGAATTTGAATACCGGAGCTGACGTCGACGCCAATTGCTTTTGATACACCCGTAACCCGGCTAAGAATATCTGCAAGGTCAGTGGAAGATTTACCTATATTCTGCTGAAGTTCTTGGGATGTGATTACAGAAATACTGGCTGGGGCATCTTTGATTCTCTGCTCAATGGCAGAGGCAGTGACCACCATTATATCATCGCTATTCATTGAGATCTCATCGTCTGCGAAAGCAGGGACACTGAAACTCATAACAGGAATAAATATACCTGCTTTTAATTTTCTATTTAAAAACTCAATACTCATCCTTGTATCTCCAGAGATAATAATTAAACACCGCCTGTGACTTTTAGCATACACACATAACATAATGCAACTCACACTGATAATCATTATGATTATCATTAAGGATTGCAAAAATAAACTATGCATAAGGTGATGATAAATAGGAGATATAATTAGAGATAGCTTGGCTTTCCTCCAACTCCAGAGAATGGTAACGCATTGAAAAAAAATCATTATTTATGAAACGGTAATTATTGATAATTTCACTTTCTTATGCACGCACTCTGTCGCCTTAATTGGCCTGAATCTGGGGGATCTAGCCAATCGGAGTGAGAATTAAATTTTGTTAATACCGTGAAAGCATTTCAGATAAAATCTATATCTCCATATTTTACTCACAATCTTTAATTATTTTTACTTTATATTACATTAAACTTCAAACGCTGATTTATAGCGTTGCATGAGCACACACGTTTTAGTTCCTTATATTTTTTCTCCTCTCTGAAAACAGAGCTAGTCTAAACTGAAGTCACCGGTCTTTCTTCCATCCCAAAGGAGGCATATCTCCATGAAAAAGCCCCGTGATGCCGAAGAACAGATCGGGTTTGCGCTGAAACAGGCCGAAACCGCCCCTCGCGTCGGGGAAGTCTGCAGAAAGATGGGCATTTCTGAGGGCACTTTTTATATTTATGGACTTCCTCAGGGCACAGGAAAACCGACTCACCGCCCTGCAGCGCGATCGCCTACAGGTTCTGAATCAGCAGGCCGTGTTGCCGGGCACCGTGCGTATCTCATTCAGGCTAGATGCCCGGGAGAAACGCCGCCAGGCCGAGCTATTGCGGGATGAAAATCGCTTCAATCAGTTCCAGAATCTGGCAAAAATTTATCCCGAGTTTGATGGTTCGGCTACTGTTCCATAATTATCAGCGCTTCCTTGAGGGCCTTAATTTGCATATCAAGGGACTGTGAAGTGGTCTACTGAGTTTTTCTGTCACGAGCGCTCTCGGGGCCAGCTCAGTTATACCCCCGAATCTGGGTGCTGGGTGCCTTTGAGGGGGTTCATCTCGTTCAATGGAAATGAGGGGCTCCTTATGCCACTAAATGCACGACAGATTGATACTGCAAAACCCAAAGAAAAAGTTGTCATGTCTGTCGGGGGATACTGCGACTGATCTTACGCAGGCCTCAATAGCCACCTGCCGAATAGACCTATATCCCCGGCTAAGCAGACTCCATAGATACCACTCCGAAGAAGATCCGCTGAAGCGCAACAGAATTGCTCCCTTCCCGGTATGGCTTCCATTTTGATGATGCCCCCAATAAAGCGTTTATTGGGGGCATCAGGTCAGGGCATTGTCAGTTAGGGCGTGGCAGCGACAATGTCAAACTTCGTAGCGGATGTAACCTTCGTTATTCCATGCACGCGGAAACTTAGCGTCCGGTTTGCTCCTGGCGTTACAGCTTTTAAAATAATAAACTCAGCCCCCTGATTTTTCGAGCAAGTTTGGCCAGAAACAGTTACGAATGACGATAGCACCTCGACAGCCCCTTGACATGGCGTTGGGTTTTTGTATATATCCACCGGCCTCAGAGTGGCGGTTATCTCTTCGCCAACGACATATCTATAGTGATTGAGAGAATAGTTATAAGAAGTTGTACGACCAGGCTCCACATCAAAGTTCGCAGTCTGAATCCAGCCATTGAGCTTCAGTTCAACCTTCTGAAGATCCCTCTTATCATATTTGTACCCTAAGGCTTTTGTGACCTGTACCCTTATCGTATACGTTCCATCCTGATTATCCTTAAAGGAGCGCACGGCGGAGTCGAGGACACCATCAATAACAAGCTTAGTATTAAGATCCTGCCTGGTTAAAGCCCCGGATATTGGGTTATCCTGGGCATCCTTCACCGTCACCGTAATGGTCATCTCATCTCCGGCGGTATAACCACTTTTGTCCACCTTGATGCCGGACATTGCCTGGTCTGGAGCACCGGCCAACAGCGTCACCTCCGAGCTCATGCTGCCGATGGTTGCGCCATTGTAGCGGGGCACGACCACGTATTTACCCGCCAGGGTCCCTTGCAGGCTGGCCGTGTAAGTTCCCGGAGTGCTGCTCTCCGCGATAGCGCTCGCCGTAATGGCCCCTGCGGCAGGCGTATTGCCGAGGGTGTCTTTTATCTCCAACGTCAGGCTGTCTTTCAGGCCTGTCACGGCGTTACCCTGGGCATCCTTCATAACCAGCGTCAGGGTAGATACCGCTACGTTATCGGCGGGGATCGTCGCCGGGCCCGGCGTGAAGGTGGACGCTAAATTATCCGGAGCGCCGGCCAACAGCGTCACCTCCGCGCTCAGGCTGCCAATGGCTGAGCCGTTGTACCAGGGCACGACCACGTATTTACCCGCCAGGGTGCCTTGCAGGCTGGCCGTGTACGTCCCCTGAGTGCTGCTCTCGGTGACAGCGCTCGCCGTAATGGCCCCCGCGGCAGGCGTATTCCCGCCCGCGTCCTGTATCACCCACGCCAGGCTGTCTTTCAGGCCTGTCACGGCGTTACCCTGGGCATCCTTCATAACCAGCGTCAGCGTCGAGACCGCTACGTTATCGGCGGGAATACTCCCCTGGCTCACCGTGAACAGAGATTGCCCGGCATCCGGCAGGGTACGGACAATCGTGACTTTGGCCGGGGCCAGCGCGATGCCGTTCACTGCCGGGGTTAACGTCACCGTCTCCACGTCCACCCCCGCGGTTAGCGTGGCGGTGTAGACGCCCGGGGATTGTTGTGTCAACCCGGACAGCGTGGCACTTTTCAGCGCGCTGCTGGTCAGGCCTATCTCTTTCACATCGAGATCCACCGGCTGGCTATTCTCGTCTTTCAGTGACAGGGTCAGGACCTGCGTGCTCGTCCCGTCCGCCGGCAGTACGCTGCTTGCCGGCGTGAAGGAGGACACCTGCTGGTGCACCAGCCCCGCCGCCGACAGAACCGTGACCTGCGTATTGCTCCGCCCGGAGCGGTTACCCTTTGAGTCCACCGCCACGCCATGCACCGCATACGTGTTTCCCCCCTGCGGGGAGGCACGCCAGGCCGGCAAATGCACCGTATAATCCGCCCCGCTCTGCACAATTTGACCTCCGGCAGCCATCAGCTCCGCGGCCTCCCACTCGATACGGGCCAGCCCGTGCGTGCTGGTGACCGAGACCCCCAGGGACTTCGGCTCGCCGGCATAGCCGGTAATCAGGCCCGCCGCCCGCAGGCGAATGTCTGCCTTTTTGCGGTACTCCAGCACGATATTGTTATTGCGCTCAACCAGGTCATGCCGGCTGCCTGCCAGGCTACGCATCGCCGCCACCGCAGCCGGGTTAACCTGATGCCGCCACGGCACACCGGGGCGGTAGGTCAAATCCAGGGTGAAGCGGGTGTCACTCTTGCCTGACTGGCCCTGGCGCTGCTCTGCGCCCAGGGTGACCAGCGGGATCGGGGTATAGTTGAGCCCTGACGTGAAGGCATACGGGTTCTTTTGGCGATTCTTCGCCCCGAACAGGCCGACCTCGTTCCCGTAATACTGCTCATAAATAAGCTTCCCGCCAAGCTGCGGCAGGGCCGGAAGCCAGGCCTGCGCCCGGATGTCCCAGCCGCTGGCCGGCCGGGCCTGGTACCCCGCCAGGTCCGGAGCGTCTTTCCAGCCCGTCAGGCCCAGGTAAGCATTGGCACCCAACTTCAGGAAATCACGCCAGTATTCCGCCCCTACCCCCGCGCGTATATGGCCCCGGGACAGATCGTAGTCTCCGAACAGGTTGCCCCCGAGCATGTAGGTCGGCGTGAAGTGGCGCAGGCCGGCGCCCAGGTTAGCCTGGGTGCGCCCGTCAGTGCGGTGCAGGCTGCCCTGGGTAAAGGCCAGGGTGTCCATGTGTTCGTAGAAAGGGATCAGCAGATCCAGCTGTGAGTTTTTCAGGGAGAAGTTTTGGTCCACATCCAGCTGTACGCGGGCGGTGCCGAAACGGCTTAGCCACTGCTGTATTTCATCGCTGGCAGCCCCGGATGCCTTTCCTCTGACCATTGAGGCCACCGCCTCGCCATTGGCTTTGCTGGCCAGCAAGTTCCCGGCCTGTGAAGCGTATCCGGCCATCTTCTTTGCCTGTGGCCCATGGTCATCGCTCGCCGGGGCTGACGCGGCTTGTTTCAGTTCGGCGTGCTGGCTGAATTGTTGCTCACCTGGGCTGGCCATGACCGGCGAGAAGGCCATCAAAAGTGGCAAGGCTGCCTGTATGGAAACATTAAGCCAGGCAAAACGACGTAACCCCGGGGAAATAGAAGCTTCTGTATACAGATTCGGTCTGTGTATAAATTTCATATTATTTTTCCACAAAGGATAAAAAAACTCAGCATTACCAGCAGATCCCCAAGCAGGGATAATGTTAATGGTGAGTAAAATTAATTACGGAATGCGATATCTCTATATAAGAACAATAAGCATCAGCAGAAAACATAAACACTATTTAATTGAACGAGCAAAACGAACAGCATCTTACAAATAATAAAATCTACCGCATACTTCCTGTTTGCAATTTACTCACAATGCAAGCTCACTGGTTGAATTTAGTTAATCGCGTAATAATTAACGCCACAACCAATCATTTCCCCATTCAGATCACCTTTAATATTTAAGGAATAATATCATTGGTCATAACTATTCCATGACGCCCGCACCGGGAATTCCAGCGTAATTAAAAATGTTCATAGTGTTTTTCTGAAGGAAATAAAAAATTAACTGCAGATTGCCGTCACCCAGGCAAATTAAACGATGGCCCGGCACATTACCTGGTATAGTGTATGTCCACTATACCAGGTAACTCACAGGTCGCCTTGCTGGTTAGCTGCAGAGATTTTCTGCTTACCGGCGTAGTTCGGCTTCCGCTTCCGCCAGTTCGTCGCGCGCCTGGGCAGCTTTCTTCTCTTTCTGCTTAATCTTTTTCGCGTTGCCGGTTTCTTTCGCGTTGCGCACCTCCGCATCGCGTTCGGCCACCTTGCGCTCTTTCTCCGTGACCTTATTTTGGCGGTCACGCAATAACCCCGCCTCGGTGCAATGGGTGGCGTTCTCAGTGAGTGCCGCCTGCAGCCCGGCGACCTGGTGCTGGTTATTATGAGCCCTCGCGTAGTCAATCTGGCGCTGGATCTCGTCGCGCTTTGCCGCACAGCCGGTTAGTTCGTCTGCAGCCTGACCTTCTATAGTGAAAGCGAGTAAACCAACAGCTGCAATGTAAGTAAGGATGATAATTTTTTTCATCTTGTAACTCCTGGACATAAGGTAAGTCACAGCCTGCAAGTTGAAATATAAACATTACCTCAACGGCCACGGGGCCTTATAGAAAAATGAGGTGCTTTAGATAGCTCACGGTCATTATTTCTGACGTCAGTTTTTCGTTGGAGGCGTTATTTCGCCCTCGCCCGCTGAGGCTGGCGTAGATAAAGCCATAAGTGCACGCATTGTGGCCGCGTGTGTCACCTGAACGTAATCATTACCGCACTTCATGGCCTCCTCTCTCCATGAAAACCCCGCTCTACCGGGAAATACACTGCCAGCCACAGAGTAACGCCAATTAATATGACACAGAGTGTCACACACAAAAGACACACGAGAGCGCCGCCGATATTTCTCTCTTTTAAGAAAAATAATATTACCCTCGTATTTGGGTGTGATGACGCAGGATCTTGATTGAGAGCGACAGGCAAAGAATTACCGCACTTTAAACTTGAGTGTTTTAGTAGGTTTTATCTAAAGCAGCGACGTTAAATAAAATGAAATTACTTTAATAGGGCTTCCAGCAATCCCCCGTTACGTTCGCAGGGCTTCTTACATAAATGTTCGCGGTGCTTCTGACACAGGAAATGTAACGAGATGAAAAAGACAACGCGAAAATTTAAACACACCGTGCTTGCTGTGGCGCTAGCAATCGGAGTGGCTGGCACAGGGATTGCCGCCACAGTAGCCAGCCCCGCAGTCACGGAGGGGGCTCGTACCACGGCAACAGGTGATGCCTCAATTGCGCTCGGGGTCGAGCGCCCGGAGGCTAACGGGAGTGACAGCATAGCGGCGGGTGATAGCCCGCCAGCCGTTCCTCCGGCAGGTGAGAGCGGCTCCGGGGTCGCTAAAGATAGCGCGGCATCAATCGACAGTCGCAAAACGGCGACTGACCCGGACACTAAAGAGGCTGCCGGTAAAAAAGCACCAGTTAATCAGAGCGCGAAAAACATGGCCGACAAAAAGCGGCGATTGATAAAGCAAATACGGCGATTAGTGATAGCAAAAAAGCAGTAGACAAGGCACAGCCCACCGCGGACGGAGTCACTCCCGCCGCAGGTAAAGCGCAAAACGCCGCCGATAACGCAACGGCCAGGGCAGAAATACACCAACTCGCGCAGATTATGTAAAAGATGCCGCAGCCAGTGGCGCCGGGGGCATCTGGGTTCTTTCTCAGGAACGGTTCTTTCCACGACGCCAGCGCGGTAGCGATGAGGTTTCCACCGCCGTCGAGGGCGGCGGTGTGATGAAAATATGCAGGACGGCCAACACTCAAGGAGACTCCGGTTTAGTCCCCGATGTGGACGGGCAGTTCTAACGGTTTGCTAGCCCTCTCCCCCCCTTGAAGCCGCAGTGATGCGTAAAGAGAGGGCTAGCTTTTTAAACAAAAAACAAAGGGGACAGCAGTGCCGGCGAAAATATAGCCTTGCCCCTGCCTGTAAACCCCAAAGTTATGCGAGATATCGGGAGTATAAAAAAACTTCGGCAGTAGTATGGCCAGCTCTCTCTCATTCGCAGTGTCTGAGGGCAAAACGTCTACCTTATTCGAAGTGAGATTGAGCGTTATCCCGTAATGAGAATAACCAAAAAACACCTTACGGTTTATAACCCCAGAGCCCCCGGCTGTACGGGGGTAACTCCCATTTATCAGCATAACCCCGTGCCCGTTGGCGGCGCGAAACTTCATTACTCCGGTCAGGTAAAGGTCATCGACTGAAATGTTCAAATCTGCATTGCACGAAATATCATTAACTACAGCGGGGGCGCTTTCATGCCCAAAAAAATAGCCAGTGGCGGCTACAGCGACAAAGGCGGCGGTGCAGATGGCATACAAACGAACTTTCATTTTGCACTTTCCAGAAAGAATTTAGAGCGGCAGCCCGGCTTGCTCCCGGCAATATTAGCCACGCAGCTGATCACCGAAAAACGGTTAACGCCGGCGTAGGCAGTGACGTAGTTAAATGCCCGCTGGTCACACTCTAACAGGCCATTTTTTAAGATCTGCTCCAGCCTTTTTCGAGGCATGTTGGCGTTAATGTAAACCTTGCACCCTGTCGCGCTTGTTGGGGCAAGTTCGTAGTTTTCCATGTAGTTTGGCGTGTTGTAGCGGCCAAAGGTGAAGGCAATTGCCCACAGGACGACGACCGAGGCCATAGAAGACACCGCAATAGCAAAAATGACCTTGGTTCTGGCTTTGGAGAGCTCATCACTCGGCGGGTTTTCTAAGGCTTCCGGTACATCTGAGGCTTCTGAGGTTTCAGGTATGTTTTTTTGATTAAGTGAGTCGGTGTTATCGCTGACAGGTTCTTCATCGAGCCGCGTGACCTTGATACAGAGGGCCAGCGTCATGCCCCGGCGTGGGATGGTGACGACAACGTCGTCACACAGCCCCAACTGGGTAAAGGCCCGGCGTATGAGGCTAATGTTCTGGTAAACGGTATGCGTAGAAACGAGCATCCCTTTTTGCTTCCAGACGCGATCTAATAGTTCATCTTGCGGCAAGATAGTGCCCTGATTCTCTATTAGCAGCTCCAGGCAACTACTGGTGGGGGTGTGGAGTAATACTTGCTCGGTGGTTTGCTTTTCCGGATTCGGTGGCTCGCCGATAAGCGTCAATGTTCGCGCATCGGTATCGAATACGATCAGATTATTCAAAAGGTACTTTCCCAGCATAAATTTCCCTTTAATAGAAAAGTTAAGAAAAATCCTACCACATATTTTAAAAATGTTGGTTTAAAAATCTAAATACCAGGTGTAATGAAGCATTAATCTCGCTACTGTTGTGACTTTTTTTAAGCATAAGGACGGTGAAACATGGCGCTACTTAGCGTAATTGAGGCGGCGCAGCAGGCAGGTGTATCCCGCAAGACAATTTACCGCCATCTTGAGAGTGGCAAACTCTCCGCTGCCGTCACCGACGACGAACACACAAAGATAGAGACGGCTGAGCTTCTCCGGGTTTATGGCGAGCCGCAAGAGGCAGAGGACGAACCGCCGGTATACGTCGGAAAGCTGTTAGCGCAACTGACCAAAATGCAAGAGCAGATCGACGAGCTAACCAGTGAGATAGCCGACCTAAAGACCACGCTAGCAAAGCCGCAGCCTAAAGGCGTTTTCGGCTGGATGAAGCCACACCGGAAAAGCTAACTAGCTGACGAACTGCAGTTCGACCAAAGCCAAAGCAAGCACTCCCCACAGCACCGGGAAAATAAAGTATTCGAGCACAGAAAAACGCCTCTCGGGTGCTCTCTTTAGTGGCTGCTGCGGGATAAGGTGAGCGGTAGCCGATACGCGCGGCGGCTGGGGCAAAACGCCCTCGCTCGCCTCGTTAAACCACCTGCGCGCCGGGCTACCCGTGTCGAGTAACCCGCCGTCAACGCCGTAGAGCCTCTCCCACCCGATGCGCTCACATTCGACGCATTGCCGCCAGGAGATGGTTAGCCTGTCTTGCCCTTGCCCTTGCCCGTGGTGTGCATCTTGCCGGCGCATGTAGCCACCACAAATGCACATCACTCCCCGCCCCGGCGAAGGATGTCCGACTTCTCGGCAGCTTCGTAAAACCATTCCGTCGCCTTCTCGCCTTCCTCCAGCAACTCACCGCTTTTGAGGCTATACAGCTTCTCTTCGCCGCTATAGCCGCAGAACAGGCAAGTGACGTAGCTAAGCCGCATATCTGCTCGCGCACACCGGCTAGTGCAAGACTCTAATTTTCCTCCACAATTGCATTTAATCCCCCCAGCGCCAGGGCAAAGAACAAGACCACTCCGCAAGTAGTCGGCCACGTCGGCGGCGGGCGTGCCGGAATTCAGCCGGGCGAGCCCTTCGTTAATAACATGGTGTCGAATTTGTTCAATCTCTGCGGTGTAGGTCAGGCATTCCAGCTCCTGAGGCTCACGGCCAAGCGCTTGCCTGATGTACTCGGCGTTATCCGCCAGACGCGCCGAGTAGGCGTTAACGGCGTCGTTAGCGACCAGGTCGTTAATTAGCTTCCCTTCAATATGCCTGAGCACCTCACACAGCCGCTCCGGGGAGCCTGACCTATGCCCGGAGGTTATGCACCGGCGCAGGAGTTCCTTTTTCCCGGCCTCGAAAACGGCGCGCCTGCCCGGATCGCTCTCGCCTTGTGCTTTCAGAAAGTCGGTAACGTCGCAGCGCTCGATGTACGGCAGAACAGACAGGAGGCGCAACCGGCGAGCGGCTGTCAGCGCGGTCACATCAAAATAGGGGTGATATAGCGGCGGGGCATCGCTGCACCCGTAGTTGTCGGCGATGAAGAGCGCGCGATATTCGTCTAACACATGCTCGTAGATTGGGAGAGAAGGCCGAACGCCGTAGAGTGCTTTGATCTCATGTTTTAGCGCGTCTTTTTCTGCGCCGCTTTTAGGTAAAATGTTGTTCATAGCTAAAATCCTTCACGTAGCAGTAATCCCCCCGCTGAAAGCGGGCGGCGAGTGATGCGAAGGCAAAGCCAAAAAGAAAAGAAACGCGCCACTTTGGGCGCTATTAAGTTGCATTAAAACAATCGTTCTTTGAACGGAGCGGCAACAAAAGCCAAAAAGAAAGACGCGAAACGTCACGTAGGGGGAAAGCTGCGGCGGTCAGTTCACCTGCGGCCTGAATTCGGACAAGATTTGCCTGAGCGTCTGCCGCTCAGCCTTCTTCAGCCGAAGGATAAATACTCCATTCTGGCTTGCATACGCGGGCCGCCGTCTCTCCGGGGACTGGATATCGCCCCATGGCGCCACCCGCCTTTTACAATTAATATCAGCGAGATAAATAAAACTCATAGATAACGGCGAGAGTGAAAATTACGTTTATTATCACGGTTATAAAAAACCAGCGTCTAAAGGGCTGTTTCTGCGTTTTGTGGCGAAAGACCTGCTGAGCAAAAATAGCCCCCGGCCAGCCCCCCACCAGACCGAAGATAAGCAACGTTGCCTCCGGCACGCGCCGCCAGCCTTTTACCGCAGCCAGCTTGTCACCCCCGTAAACCAGCAGCGTGAGCACATTCCCCAGCAAAAACCACATCACCAAAGAGTGAGGCATAAAAGCGCTGCCCGCAGCGGCGAGCGCCAGAAGAAAATAACAGAAATGGTTAAGCGTCATTAAAATAGCCGTCGGGCCTACAATCAAAGAAAGTGCGGCAGTATAGCCAACAAACATCCCGTCAGGATTGTGTTTTATGCAATACTTCTGAGCAACCAATGGAAATGGCGGCATGGCAGCCTGCGGACACCCTACCCGCTGCGTCACCCCGGCAAGTAAGGTACGTACCATGATGGAATTTTACAGGCTCCTAAAGCGCCTGCGTGAAGAAAAGCCGCCCCAGGATAACGTCTCCAAAGCAAAGCAAGTCCTGACGGAAAACACTCAGGTGCTTTACGGCATTTTTGGCATGATTGATACCTCGGGTTATTTTCCCCCATTAGCCTTTCTGAATAGCTTTTTTATGGCGGGGAGCGATCCCTGCGACCAGGACGGAAGAATGGCGCCGTGGCGACCTTTTTCCCTGAATGAAGCAGAATATGGTGAGGTCAAAGCATGGTGGATAGCATCCCGGCCCGGCACCGTAGAGTCAGCGCTGAACTGTGAGAGCTGGGATGATTGGGTGCAAATTATACTGGAGTAAACGAACAGATGTGCAATTGCCAGGCGCTCCCCGCCTACGTCGCTGATATTTCTTATGGGCAAAATAGATTTCAGTTTATCGGGGAACATCTGCATGCAGATTATTTCATGCCTCCCGATAGCGAGCATTTTTCTCCGGCTCTGGACTACTCACAAAATCAATATCTCTGCCTGGAATGTGGCCAACAATGGTATTTCGAGTGTGCACCTGAACAGACATCTTTTCCCCTGTTTGCTTTAAAGCTGATATCTGACGCAGAGCCCGGCGTGACGGAGATCAACGCCGCAAAACAGTTTCTCGCCATTCTTGCCCATGATGGTTTTGCGTCTGAAAAATGCCGGATGAAGGGCTGCGAAAACTTTAAATTAAAAGGGCGTGAAATGTGCCATTTACACCTCAGGTTTCCCGACTAAGCTCCGCAAAATAGTTAGCTGATTAATTATTTCATTAGAAACAAAGTGGATTTGTATCTTATTGAATATTCAAGGATCGCCCGCAAGTAATTGTGGCAGATGACACGCTCTTTTACTTTTCCCCGCCCGCGCCCGCTTCACACCGCAGTAGACTTAACGGTACCGCCACCTCCTTATGGAGCTGGCCCCCAAAACGCTTATGTCAGCAGGTGAATAACATGCACAAAGCCATCAAAATGCTGCTTGCCAGCTCGATTTGCTTGCCTTTATTCGCCGCAGCGGCCGACCCCGTGATTCCCTGGGCCGACAACAGCGGTGGAACCGAAAGCCAGCACATCGCCGCCATGGGGCAAAACCTTAACGGCCAGCACCAGGCCATCAGCAAAACACAGGAAGGCGTCTGGGCGGACAACAGCGGCTCAATCAGCGCTGACGAACAGGCATTAAGCAGCAGCAAACCTGCTTTCGCAGGAGACCCAAAACTTATGCCCCATCAGGGCTAGCCACGCTGCACGGGGCCTGCCGCCCCGTGCATTAAAACCGCAGCCCCCAGCCCTCAATCACCCCCGGCAGTTGTGAAAGCAAATAGAGCACCAACCCGACCGATCCGCCAACCAGCGTGCCGTTAATGCGAATAAACTGCAGATCTTTACCGATGTTCAGTTCAATTTGGTGAGACATGTCTTTTGCGTCCCAGCTTTTTACCGTGTCGCTAATGTGCCGGGTGAGAAAGGCAGAGAAATCCGGCGCAATATGCCGGGCGGCCTGCTCAAGGTGCTCATTCAGCGAGGCCCGGAGCGAAGCATCGGCCATTAGCGTTTCTCCCAGCCATTGCCCCGCTTCGGCAATGCGCTGTTGCACCCGCGAGTCATCGCTGGCGATATCTGTTTTCAGCCAGCCCCGCAGGTCGTTCCAAAGCTCGCCGAGGTAGAGATTAAACTTCTCATCCTCCTTCAGGTAACTTTTGATAGTTTCCCCTTTGGCAGCCATTTCCGGGTCATTTTTCAGGCTGTCGATAAGTCGCTGCACGGCACGGTCAAACGCCCGACGAAGCTGATGCGTCTTGTCCTGGCTCACGTCATCCAGAAGAGAGTTAACGGCGTCGGACACCAGATCTGCGCTTTGCTCGCCCAGCCATTCGGTGGGCAGCACCCGGGCCTTAACCGGGTGCTCCGTTTCCAGCCAGTGGACGATTTGGCGGGCAATAAATTCCCGGCTGGCCGGTTTCTCCAGCAGCGCCAGCAACTGAGCTATCACCGAGTCCAGCAGCGCCTGATGGCGGTTATTTTTGGTCAGACTTTCCAGCAGCAGCGCGCTGGAATAACTGAGATCGACTTTATCAATGGCTTTATGCACCGCCCGGCGAATCAGCCCCTGGATCCGCGTATCGTCCGTCAACGATAGCCACGCCTCCATCACCCTGAGCAAGTGCCGCCCTACCTGCTGAGCATTTTCGGGCTGACGGAACCAGGTTCCCATCATCTGCGCCGGTTCATGGCGACGGATCAGGTCAATCAGCGACTGAGTGTCCAGAAACTTTTCCTGCACGAACTTGCCAAGATTCTCGCCGATACGGTCTTTATTACGCGGAATAATGGCCGTATGACGGGCGATAAAGGGGATCGGCACGCGGCGAAACAATGCGACCACCGCAAACCAGTCCGCCAGGGCACCGACCATCGCCGCTTCAGAAATAGCTTTCAGGCCGCTTATCCAAAAATTGGGAGGCAAAAATAAGGTCGCGACAAACGTCGCGGCAGCAATCAGTAAGAGTGAGAGTGCCAGCCGTTTGGCGCGCTTTAATTCGGTGAGTTTTTCCATTATTTAAGCGTAGCGCCCGTCTCTGCCACCAGCCAGTCATGGAACAACGTGACCTCCGGGCGGCGGCTGGATCGTTCTGAACGAACAATAAAATAAGACCAGGTCAGCGGCCATTTGTGCTGCGGGAAAAGCTGGCGCAACTGCCCGAGGTCGATCAGTTGCTGCACCAGCGCCCGGCGTACAACCGCCACACCACGCCCGCTAAGTGCCGCCAGAATAACAGCTGACGTAGAGTTAATGTGCAGGCCATTTTGCTCGCATAACGCTACGCCGATATTCCGGGAAATCGTTTCCCAGTCCGGGAAATTCGCCCCGGGATGCGGCGTATCATCGTAGATAAGCTTCTGTTTTGACAGCCAGTCCGCTTCGGTGACGCCGGTCAGCAGCTGCGGGCTGCAGACAATTACCGCCTCTTCATCCATTAACCACGTTGACTGCAAACCGGGCCAGTTGCCAGGGCCGCAGCGTATGCCGACGTCGGCCTCGCCGTGCAGCACATCGGTCAATTTTTCCGTGACGTTAAGGCGCAGGTCAATGTTGTCATACTGTTCGGAAAAGCGGTTCAGGCGCTCCATCAGCCAGTTCATCATCTGTACCTGAGAAGCGGTTATCACCACCACGGCGCGGGCTCTGGCGCCGCGCAGCTTATTCAGCCCCAGCTCGAGGCTGTCCAGCCCAACGGTAATGTCCCGCAGCGCCTCCTTCGCCTCTTCCACTAAGGTAAGTCTCTCTTTCCCGCTGCGGGTGCGGTGCAGCAGCGGATGGCCGACCCATTCCTCCAGCGAGCGCACCAGTTGGCCCACCGCAGCTGGCGTGACCCCCAGTTCTTCTGCCGCGCCGGTAAAACTGCCGTGGCGCGCCGTGGCTTCAAAAGCGTGCAGCCATTTCAGGCGATTTAGCGATCTCATGTTTTCTTTTCCGCAAAGGGCGACATACCGACAAGATAGTTTTTCTTTCTCGATATGCAAGTTCTTATGCTTCGTCAGGCACAAATGGTTTTGGCATTCTGTCGCCATTGTGAAGCGTCGCAGCAGGCAGCTTCATCTTATTAAACTCAAATATACGAGGTCATCATGTCTCTATCATTCGCAGGTAAGAAACTTTTAGTTGTTGGCGGCACCAGCGGTATGGGTCTGGAAAGCGCCCGTCAGGTGCTGGAAAACGGCGGCAAAGTTGTGCTGGTCGGGAATCGCGCCGAGAAAGCTGAACAGGCACGCCAGGCGCTGTCTGCCCTCGGCGAAGATCCGTCATCGTCGCGGACCTGATGAGCAGCGAAGGGATGCACAAAGTGATGCACACGATTAACGCCGAACACCGCGACATCAGCCTGCTGGTAAACGCCGCCGGGGTCTTCTTCCCGAAAGCCTTTACCGAACACGAAGAAGCGGATTACGACATGTACATGAACATTAACCGCGCAACCTTCTTCATTACCCGTGAAGTGGTGAAAAACATGGTTGCCGCCGGGATCAAAGGCTCAATCGTCAACATCGGCTCCATGTGGGCACAGCAGGCCATCGGCGCGACGCCATCTTCAGCCTACTCGATGGCAAAAGCCGGTTTACATGCGCTGACGAAGAATCTTGCCATTGAGCTGGGTTCTCACGGCATCCGCGTCAATGCGGTTTCTCCTGCCGTGGTGCATACGCCAATTTACGAAGGCTTTATTCCGAAAGAGGATGTGGCGGACGTGATGGGCAGCTTTGATAGCTTCCACCCTATCGGCCGCGTAGGCACCCCACGCGACGTCGCAGGAGTGGTTAGCTTCCTGTTGTCCGACAATACCACCTGGGTGACCGGCGCGCTGTGGGACGTTGACGGCGGCGTGATGGCAGGTCGCAACTAGGTACGACTTTCCTTCTCCCGTATGGGCTGTGCTTGGTCACAAATACCCGCTATGAAAGAGCGGCTCAGGGGAATCACCGTCATTCCCCTGAGAACCCGGACTCCCGGCGAAATAAATCGACCGCTGAAGCGGCAGACCTCCGTTTTAGCCCCGCTGTATGTCTGGTACGAACTTCAACCGCAGCATCGTTTCTGGTTTTCCCCCTCACCCCGGCCCTCTCCCCAAAGGGGAGAGGGGGAAAGCAAGCGGTGGCGAGTTTTTTATCCCTTCTCCCCAAAGGGGAGAGGGGGAAAGCAAGCGGTGGCGAGTTTTTTATCCCTTCTCCCCAAAGGGGAGAGGGAGAAAGCAAGCGGTGGCGAGTTTTTTTATTCCCTCTCCCTCCGGGAGAGGGTTAGGGTGAGGGGAAACCGCAATGCGGTGGGTGAAGTCAGTCCCGGGTTAAAAGCGAGGCCCTGGTTCCGGCTTCAATCCAGCATAAAGAATCAAATAGCCCCTCCCCCTGTCTTCATCCCAAAAGAGTGAAAACGAAAAAATGCCTTATTTCCCCGCCAGATCACGGCGAAACAGCATCGTTAATGCCAGGATGAATGAAACGTGACCAAAAGGAGATGAACGATGTATAAAACCATCTTAATGCCGGTGGATGTTTTTGAAATGGAGCTCACGGATAAAGCAATTCGCCATGCCGAATACCTGGCGAAAGAGTCTGAGGGCACTATCCACCTTCTGTACGTTCTGCCTAAATCCCCGCTGTTTAATACCCACGGCTTTTCCTCTGACATCCGTAAATTCGACGAGTATCTGAAGAAAAACGCCGAAGAAAAAATGGAAGAATTGCGGGGGCATTTCTCACTGCCTAAAGAGCGAGTGGTGCTGGAGATTCGCTACGGCTCGGTGCGGGATGAAGTTAACGAGGTCGCGCAGGAAATTCATGCGGATGTGATTATTGTTGGTTCGAAGAATCCGTCTATTTCTACTCACCTGCTCGGCTCCAACGCTTCCAGCATTATTCGCCACGCCCGTTTCCCGGTGTTTGTTGTGCGGTAAAATGCCCATAAATAGCCTGCTTTCGCAGGCTATTTTGTCCCGCATTAAATCACGCTTCCCCAGACTAAATTGCCCTGATGGAAGGTGGCGGTACGCGGCGAAATACGCGCCACGGCTTCCGCAGAACAGGATGCATCCACCAGCACAAAGCTCGCCTCGTCCTGCACCTTCGGCCACACCTGTTTACCTTTATCGTCCAGCGGCAAAATATTGCCGGTGGCAATGGCCAGCGAACGCGACAGGCTAAGCTCGCTCGGGCGAACGTAGAGTTGCGCATAGAGGTTGGCTTTTTCCAGCATGTCGCCCAGGCCGTACGGCGACCAGTGATCGATCACGCTGTCGGTGCCGGTCATCACCAGCACGCCTTTTTGCTGGAGCTGCTTCAGCGGCATATGCAAAGTCCCGATGGGGACGGTAGACGCGATGCTAATCTGCTGGGCGGCCATACGCGTTGCAATATCATCCACCTGCTGTGGCGTAAGGGTAGCCAGCGCAAAGCCGTGGCTGATGGTCAGTTTGCCTTTAAGCTGCGGCGTTTTCTCTACCGTTTCCACCATGTAATTCACCGCCGCTACGCCCGCCGGGCTGGTTTCGTGCAGGTGAATGTCCACGCCTTTGTCGTAATCCAGCGCTATCTGGAACATGGTATCGAGCGATTTCTCCATCGCGCCATCCACGTTGGTGGGATCCAGGCCGCCCACGTAGTGCGCCCCCGCCTGCATCGCCTCCCGCATCAGCGGTTCAGATTTTGACAGAAGCAAACCGTGCTGTGGAAACGCAACAATTTCACAGTTCAGGCCTGACTTTCGCTCTGCCAGCACCGCCTGCAGGTTTTCAAGGTTTTTCAACCCGGAAACGGGCTCGATGTTGCAGTGGCTGCGGGCAATCGTTGAGCCTTTGGACTGGATAAGATCGATGAGCTTTCCGGCGCGCTCGCGGGTGTAGGGCTGCAGCTCAGGCAGAATTTTACGCTCGTAGGCAATCATATCCATGATGGTGGTGCCTTCCGGGCGGTTATGTACCTGCCACGGGCCGCCGTAGAACGTCTTGTCCAGGTGGATGTGCATATCACGCATTGCCGGCAGCAGCAGCTTACCGCCCGCATCATACGCGTGAAGCGCGCTGTCAGGATGCAATTTGTTGGCGCTAATTGCCGCAATTTTGCCGTCTTTGATTTCTAACGTGTGCAGTTCGGTGCGGGTGCTGACGGCGGTTTCGCCTTCATAGTTAAACCCGGTTTCCAGCCGCACATTGTCGAGGTAGTAATGTTTTTCGCTGATGGCATTCATTTGGCGGCTGCTCTCACAAGCGGTGGCGGGTGTTTTTGCGGCCCAGGCTGCGGTGCCGGTAGCCCCAAACAGCGCACAGGCGGCGGCGACTTTGCCGCCCCCGCTGATAAAATCGCGACGGCTTTTTTCAATCTCAGTCATTATTATTTTTCTACCCAGAGTGTGATGGTGGTTGTCAGGGATGTTGCGGCTATGCGCCCGCGTCTCTCAGTAGCTGAGCGATTGCGCGGTAGCCTTTTTCTTCAGCCAATTCCAGCGGCGTTTTGCCGTATTTATCGGTCATATGCGGGCTGGCACCGTGTTCCAGCAGCAGGGAGACAATCTCCTGCTGCTTTTTGCCGCCGTCGTTCAGCACGATGGCCTCAAGCAGCGGCGTCCAGCCGAGGAAGTTAGTGTGGTTGACGTTAATCTCGGTGCGCGCCAACAGCTCGCGAACAATCTCAAGGTGCCCTTTCTCGCTGGCAGGCGTAATGCCTACCCCGCCAAAGCGGGTTAAGCGAGTCAGGTCAGGCTTCGCGGGTAACAGCAGGCGTAACAGTTCAAGATCGTTATTCAGACAGCTAATCAGGAAGGGATTAAAGCAGGTTTCATCCTGGTGATTAATGTCCGCACCGGCCTCAATAAGCAGCGCCACGCAGTCATATTTTTGGTTCAGGCTGGCAATGGTGATAGCCGTTCTGCCCTGCCGGTTGGTGGCGTTAACATCCACGCCCTGCGCCAGGCATGTTCTAAGCGTTGCCGCGTCTCCGTTCAAAGCCGCCGTCAGAAACCCGGTAACCCGTTCTTTGTCAGACATAATGTTCTCCTGTCGTTCGCGGTTAATGCTGAAATTCGAGAATAACAACGCCCTGCCGGGATGAACATCCGCTTAAAAAAGATTCATCGCTAATGTCGCTATTGTTGAATGCGTTTCAATAATCCTTTTCAGAATGTGTCAAACTCCCCGCATCACGCGTCATCGAAGGGAGCACGGAATGAACTCCATCTTTACCGAAGAGAATTTGCAGGCCTTTACCTGTGCCGCCCGCTACGGCAGCTTCAGCCGTGCGGCCGAAGAGCTGGGCGTGACCACCTCCGCCATCAGCTACACCATAAAACGCATGGAAACCTGGCTCGGTGCGCCACTGTTTATCCGCAATACCCGCAGTATTGAACTGACAGAATCCGGGCTCTACCTTTACCGGAAGGCCAGCGACTTATTGAATGATTTTCAAGGGATCCGCCGGGGTATTGAGACTATTTCGCAGGGGATCGAAGCCAAAGTCAGGATTTGCATTAACCACCTGCTATACACGCCTCACCACACGGCGAGGCTGCTGAATATTTTGAAACAGCAGTTCCCCGGCTGCCAGATTGCCATCACCACCGAGGTGTACAACGGCGTCTGGGACGCGATGCTCAACAATCAGGTGAATATTGCGATCGGCGCACCGGATTCGCTGCTGGGCGGGGGCGGGATTGACTACACGGAGATTGGCGTCATCCACTGGGCGTTCGCCGTCGCGCCAGATCACCCTCTCGCCACGGCACAGGAACCCATCCCCGAAAGCCAGCTCAGGCTGTACACCAATATCATGGTGGAAGACACCGCCTCCACCATAAATAAAAAAGTGGGCTGGCTGCTGCATGGCCAGGAAACCGTGGTAGTGCCGGACTTCCCGACCAAATGCCAGTGTCAGATTTTGGGCGAAGGCATCGGTTTTTTGCCGGATTACATGGTGCGTAGCGAGGTAGAAAACGGCCGGCTGACGATCCGCCAGGTACATAACCCGCGCCAGCATTCCCGCATGTTACTTGCTACCCAGCACGCGGCGACGGGGCAGGTCACCCGCTGGATCAAAAAGCAATTTCGTCCCGGTGGCGTTCTGGCAGCGTTGTACCAGGATTTGATGCACCAGGCCTAAACTCATCGGACTATTTTACCCGGGTATAATTGACAAGGTTAACGCCTGCCGATAGGCTGTTATTTTTACCCGGATAAAATAGGTGCTACCCATGCCTCCAGTCACCCTCACCGCCTTTCTACAGCGGCGGCAGATTGCCCACGGCAACCTGAGTGAAATCCTGCAGCAGATAAAGGCCACGCCAATCGGCAACGAGTCGGTTTTTATCTTCAACGATCAAACCGGTAAACGGCTGGATATCCACCCCCACGGGGACGAAGCCAGCGCCCTGACGGCTTACCCGGAACTGGCCGAACAGCAACCCGAAGAGTCCGCCACGGTTAAAACTCGCGGCAGGCCAAAACTTGGCGTATCGGCGAAGGAGGTCACCCTGCTGCCGCGCCATTGGGAGTGGCTGGCTACGCAGCCGGGCGGTGCCTCTGCGACCTTGCGCCGGCTGATCGAGCAGGCCAGAAAAGCCAGCGAGCCGGCGGACAACAAACGCCGTAGGCACGAAAGCGCCTACCAGTTTATGCATGAGGTGGCGGGCGACCTGCCCGAGTATGAAACTTGCCTGCGCGCGCTGTTTGCCGATGACGAAACGGCCTTTAATGCCGCGATGACGGACTGGCCGCAGGATATTCGCCGCTATGCGGCAACGTTAGCTTTCGGTAAACAGGAGCCCAAAAATGACTGAAGCCATAAATAAAAAAGACCTGAAGCAGAGCTATAAAGACAGCCCCACAACGGCCGGAATTTACCTGATCGCCAATACGCAAACCGGCCACAAGCTGCTGGCCAGCGCCGCAAACGCACAGGGCGTGTTAAACCGCCATTTGTTTGAACTGAAATTCGGGCAGCACCGCAATAAGGCGCTGCAGCACGCCTGGAATCAATACGGTGAGCCCGCGTTCGAGTTCACCGTGCTCGAAAGAGTAAAACCGGACGAGCAAAACGTGAACGCCGCGCTGGAGAAGCTGCTGGAAACCTGGCAGCAAAAACTGAGGATCGCCCATGAGCACTGCTACTAACCTGCCGGTCTCCCTCTACTTCGACGCCTTTGGCGAAAAAACCCACCCGGCCATCGTGCTATTGCCGGGCCTGGGCAGCCAGAGCATTAGCTGGTCTCAGGGCTTCTGCCAGCGCCTGGCCGACGCCGGGTTCTTCATTTTACGGGTCGATAATCGCGACTGCGGGCTGTCTCCCATGATGAACCACGCGGGCGTACCCAATCTGCAGGCGCTCTCCCAGGGCCAAAGCATCCCCATCGCCTATACGCTCCGGGACATGGCGGCAGACGTTGCCCTCACGCTGGACAACGCCGGTATTCCGGCGGCGCACATTGTTGGCCGCTCAATGGGCGGCATGATTGCCCAGCTTTTTGCCGCGCGGTATCCGCAAAAAACGCGGTCTCTGTGCGCCATCATGTCCAGCACCGGCAATCCGCAGCTCCCGCCTCCGGCCCCGGATGTGATGGCCATGCTAATCGGGCCGAAGCCGGATCCGCATTCACATCAAAGCGCCTGGCTTGAGCAGCAGCTCGCTTTCTTCAGGCGGATTGCCTCCACGCACATCCCGTTTGACGAGCAGTATTACACGGCGCTGTTAACAACCTCGCTGGCGCGCGCCAGTTCGATGCCCGGTATGCTGCGCCAGATTGCGGCCATGGCGGCCACCGGCGATCTCCGCCTGGAGACAAACCGGATCGCAGCCCCCACGCTGGTGATCCACGGCACGCGCGATCCGCTCTTCCCGGTAGAGGCCGGGCAGGACATTGCCAGGGCAATCCCCGCCGCAAAATTGCAGCTCATTGAAGGCATGGGCCATGAAATCCCGCCCGCGCTGGAAGAAGAAGTGGCCTCCCTGCTTCTCGCGCATTTCGCTATCGGGAAATAACGGGAATGATTATGGCCACGTCCTCAAACGCAGCACCTTATCTGCAGCCAACCCAGGAGGCCGGACGCAATTTTATTATGAAAAAAATTCCCGGGGAGGTTTATATGCTTAACCTCCTGCGTTTTCGGGAAATTGCGGATTATTCGGCTACTCCAGAGTTAATGCCGCTCAGGCCCGTTAGCGGCGCGGAAGCTTTTCAGCGTTATATACAGCACACGCTGCCTTTTTTACGCCAGAGCGGCGGGGATATTACTTTTCTTGGCAGCGCTGGGGACTGGCTGATTGGCCCGCCGGATGAGCGCTGGGACTGCGTCATGCTCGTGCGGCAAAATAGCCAGGCGGCTTTTCTGGCTTTTGCGGACAATGAGGCGTATCTCCAGGGAATTGGCCATCGCGCGGCGGCGCTGGAAGATTCTCGCCTTTTACCCATTACTCAAGGCGATGCCTTGATATGAGTAAAGGCTTATAGAAAAAGCGGGTACGCCCTGTTTTAGCACTATCAATTACAATTATTCACAGAAATTATTTATCACTAACAAATAAACGCTTTTTTAATTCTATTAAATAGCAATTCATGCGCTTGTAAATTTAATAAATTGCTAATCCTTTATCGATATGAAATTAATTAGCGTTCACCTGCAGACCAATAAATTTTATTTAGGGGTTAATTCTGATGTCAGAAATTATTTCAACACCCATTACTTATCAAGTCGAGAATCAAACCTTTGAAGGCGCACTGGTCTACCAGGAAAACCAAAGCGCTGCGCGGCCAGGTATTCTGATAGCCCCCAACTGGATGGGCGTGAGTACCGGCGCGGTTGAACAGGCTAAAGGGATCGCCGCCCAGGGCTATGTGGTACTGGTTGCCGATCTTTACGGCCAGGGTCAGCGCCCGACCAACGCCGATGAAGCTGGTGCCCTGATGATGGGTGTGAAGGATACCCCGGCAGAGGTTGGCCGCATGCAGGCCGCGCTGGACACGCTTGCCACGCAGAAAACCGCAGCCGTCGACGGCAGTAAACTGGCTGTCGCAGGCTTTTGCTTCGGCGGGCACTGCGCGCTCGAACTGGCAAGAAGCGGGGCGGATATCAAAGCGGCGGTTTCTTTCCACGGCACGCTCAACACCCTAAAAACGCATGCCGCCGGAGAGATCAAAGCCTCTATTCTGGTGCTGGACGGCGCGGAAGACCCGCTGGTGCCGCGCGAACAGCTCAGCGAGTTTGTCAGTGAAATGAACGCCGCATCGGTAGACTGGCAGCTGGTGAGCTACGCCGGCGCCGTGCATTCATTCACCGACCCGGGTGCGGACGTTGAAGGCGTGGCGAAATACCACCCGGAAGTGTCAAAACGCGCTTTCACCCAGATGTACACGCTGCTGCACAACGTTTTTAACTGATGCTCAGGGCCTCTGTTCTCAGGGGCCGCTCAAACTGCTGCCCAACCTCTGGCGAGAGAAGAAATACCAGAAGGTTAGTTAAAAATCAGGAAAATCAATTCATTGATTTTCGGCTGATAGCCACAAAGAGGGAAAAACCACGCTTTTTTCCTCTTTGTCAGCACTCGCAGCGGCCTCTGTTCTCAGGGGCCGCTTTCCCTCTTTTCTCAAATGGTTTACACCCGGGTACACTTTCCTGGACAATAGCCTTTTAACCTCAGGCTAACAACGTCATGAACCATCCACATCAAGCGCTGCTAAGCGCGGGCGGCATTTTGCTGCTGGCCTTTCTTTCATGCCTGCTGCTCCCGGCCCCGGCGTTAACGCTGACGCTGGCACAAAAGCTCATCGACACTTTCCACCTGGTCGACCTCAGCCAGCTCTACGTGATCTTGTTCTGCATCTGGTTCCTGGTTTTGGGCACCATTGAGTATTATCTGCTGCGCTTTATCTGGCGTCGCTGGTTCTCGATTACCCGTATCTGACCCAAAGTCTTCAGCGTGCCGTTTCCCCGATAAACGGCACCGCTTCTGACCGCATCGCTTTACTCCCCTTTTATCTTCCTCAGGCACACGCCGGTATTATCCCCACCTGATAACCACTAACACCAAAGGGGTAATCGCCTACCCAATGTTTATCGAATTGATTTCACGCAATATCTGAATGGCTATAGCTGTTATTTTCGCCCGCACTAAAAACGTCGTAACAATGAGGTGACGATGAACGTCAGTCGCAGGAAGTTTTTCAAAATCTGCGCCGGCGGAATGGCAGGTACAACGGCGGCGGTGCTGGGCTTTGCCCCAAAAGCCGCGCTGGCGGAAACGCGCAACTACAAGCTGCTGCGTGCAAAAGAGACTCGCAATAGCTGTACTTACTGTTCTGTTGGCTGTGGTTTATTGATGTATAGCCTGGGAGATGGCTCGAAAAACGCCAAATCCAGTATTTTCCATATCGAAGGGGATCCGGATCACCCGGTTAACCGCGGCGCGCTATGCCCGAAAGGCGCCGGGCTGCTCGACTACATTCACAGCGATAATCGCCTGCGCTACCCGGAATACCGCGCCCCGGGGTCAGACAAGTGGCAGCGCATCAGTTGGGATGAGGCATTCTCACGCATTGCGCGCCTGATGAAAGACGATCGTGACGCCAACTTCATCGAGAAGAATGAGCAAAACGTGACGGTTAACCGCTGGCTTTCCACCGGGATGCTGTGCGCCTCGGCGGCCAGTAACGAAACCGGCATGTTAACCCAGAAGTTTGCCCGTTCGCTGGGCATGCTGGCGGTAGATAACCAGGCGCGCGTCTGACACGGACCAACGGTAGCAAGTCTTGCTCCAACATTTGGTCGCGGTGCGATGACCAACCACTGGGTTGATATCAAAAACGCTAACGTGGTAATGGTGATGGGCGGCAACGCCGCTGAAGCCCACCCGGTCGGATTCCGCTGGGCGATGGAAGCCAAAAATAACAACGACGCCACGCTGATTGTGGTCGATCCGCGCTTCACCCGCACGGCATCGGTAGCAGATATCTACGCGCCGATTCGCTCCGGCACCGACATTACCTTCCTGTCGGGCGTGATTCTGTACCTGATCTCCAACAACAAAATCAACGCCGAGTACGTCAAACACTACACCAATGCGGCCCTGCTGGTGCGCGAAGACTTTACCTTTGAAGACGGCCTGTTCAGCGGCTACGACGAAGAAAAGCGCCAGTACGACAAAACCACCTGGAACTACCAGTTTGACGAAAACGGCTTTGCAAAGCGTGATGACTCGCTAACCGATCCGCGATGCGTCTGGAACCTGCTCAAAGAGCACGTATCCCGTTATACGCCGGACGTCGTCGAGCATATCTGCGGCACGCCACGGGCAGACTTCCTGAAAATCTGTGAAGTGCTGGCCTCCACCAGCGCGGTGGATCGAACCACCACGTTCCTGTACGCGCTGGGCTGGACCCAGCACACGGTGGGCGCGCAGAACATCCGCACGATGGCGATGATCCAACTGCTGCTGGGCAACATGGGTATGGCGGGCGGCGGCGTGAACGCGCTGCGTGGCCACTCCAATATTCAGGGTCTGACCGACCTCGGCCTGCTGTCCACCAGTCTGCCGGGCTACCTCTCTTTGCCGTCCGATAAGCAAACCACGCTCGACGGCTACCTCGCCGCCAACACGCCAAAAGCCACGCTGCCGGGCCAGGTGAACTACTGGAGTAACTATCCGAAGTTCTTCGTCAGCCTGATGAAAACCTTCTACGGCGACCAGGCGCAGCAGGAAAACGGCTGGGGCTTTGACTGGCTGCCGAAGTGGGATCAGGCCTACGACGTGCTGAAGTACTTCGACATGATGGATCGCAATCTCGTCACCGGCTACCTGTGTCAGGGCTTTAACCCCGTCGCCTCGTTCCCGGATAAAAACAAGGTGGTCGCCAGCCTGAGCAAGCTGAAGTACCTGGTGATTATCGACCCGCTGGTGACGGAAACCTCCAACTTCTGGCAGAACCACGGCGAGATGAACGACGTTGATCCGGCGCAAATCCAGACCGAAGTGTTCCGCCTGCCTTCCACCTGTTTTGCGGAAGAAGATGGCTCCATCGCCAACTCGGGCCGCTGGCTGCAGTGGCACTGGAAAGGCGCGGACGCGCCGGGCGAAGCGCTTAACGACGGCGAAATTCTTGCCGGGCTTTACCACCAATTGCGCCAGATGTACCAGGCCGAAGGCGGCAAAGGCATTGAGCCGCTGATGAAAATGCGCTGGCACTACCACCAGCCCGATCGCCCCGAGTCCGAAGAGATAGCCAAAGAGAGCAACGGCTACGCGCTGGATGATCTGTTTGACGCCAGCGGCAACCTGCTGGCGAAGAAAGGCCAGCTGCTGGACTCCTTCGCGCTGCTGCGCGACGACGGCTCCACCGCCTCCGGCTGCTGGATTTACGCCGGGAGCTGGACTCGCCAGGGCAACCAGATGGCAAACCGCGATAACGCGGATCCGTCCGGGCTGGGTAATACGCTGGGCTGGGCGTGGGCGTGGCCAATGAACCGCCGCGTGCTGTATAACCGCGCCTCGGCGGATCTGCAGGGCAAACCCTGGGATGCGAAGCGCATGCTGATTGAGTGGAACGGCACGAAATGGGTCGGGAACGATATTCCGGACTTCAGCTCCGCCGCCCCCGACAGCGGCGTTGGGCCATTCATCATGCAGCAGGAAGGTCTGGGGCGCCTGTTTGCCCTCGACAAGCTTGCCGAAGGGCCGTTCCCTGAGCACTACGAACCGTTTGAAACGCCGCTGGGGACTAACCCGCTGCACCCGAACGTGGTTTCTAACCCGGCGGCGCGCCTGTACGAAGCGGACGCTAAACGCATGGGCCGCAGGCAGCAGTTCCCGTATGTCGGCACGACTTATCGCCTGACCGAGCACTTCCACACCTGGACCAAGCACGCGCGGCTTAACGCCATCGTGCAGCCGGAACAGTTCGTTGAAATAAGCGAAGGGCTGGCGAAGGCGAAGGGCATTGCGCACGGTGACCGGGTGAAAGTCAGCAGCAAGCGCGGCTTTATTAAAGCCGTGGCCGTGGTGACGCCGCGCCTGCAAACCCTGCGGGCGGGAGGCCAGGAAATCGAAACCATCGGTATTCCGCTGCACTGGGGCTTTGAAGGCGTGGCCCGCAAGGGCTATCTCGCCAACACCCTGACCCCGTCGATAGGCGACGCCAACTCGCAAACGCCGGAGTACAAGGCGTTTCTGGTCAACATTGAGAAGGCGTAAGGGAGAAAACAATGTCCATGCAATCTCAGGATATTATCAAACGCTCGGCGACCAACGGCTTCACGCCGCCGCCGCGGGCGCGTGACTTCAAGGAAGAGGTCACCAAGCTCATCGATGTCTCAAGCTGCATCGGCTGCAAAGCCTGCCAGGTTGCCTGCTCGGAGTGGAATGACATTCGCGACGAAGTAGGCCACTGCGTGGGGGTTTACGACAACCCCGCCGACCTGAGCGCCAAGTCCTGGACGCTGATGCGTTTTTCGGAAACCCGTGAAAACGGCAGGCTGGAATGGCTGATCCGCAAAGACGGCTGTATGCACTGCGAAGATCCTGGCTGCCTCAAGGCCTGCCCGTCGGCCGGGGCGATTATTCAGTACGCCAACGGCATCGTGGACTTCCAGTCCGAGCACTGCATCGGCTGCGGCTATTGCATCGCTGGCTGCCCGTTCAACGTTCCTCGCCTGAACAAAGACGATAACCGCGTTTATAAATGCACCCTGTGCGTTGACCGCGTGAGCGTGGGCCAGGAGCCCGCCTGCGTGAAAACCTGCCCCACCGGCGCGATTCGCTTTGGCACTCGCAAAGAAATGCTGGAAATGGCAGATCAGCGCGTTGAGAAGCTGAAAAAACGCGGCTTTGAGCAGGCGGGCGTTTACAACCCGCAGGGCGTGGGCGGCACGCACGTCATATACGTGCTGCACCACGCGAACCAGCCGGAGCTGTACCACAACCTGCCGAAAGAGCCAAAAATTGATACCCCAATCAACCTGTGGAAAGGCATTCTGAAGCCGCTCTCAGCCGCAGGGTTTGTTGCCACCTTCGCGGCCCTGATTTTCCACTATGTCGGGATCGGACCAAACGAAGAGGTGGACGAAGACGAGGCAGATAAGCATGAGTAAGATGATCCTCAGAACGAAATTCATCGACCGGGCCTGCCACTGGACGGTGGTGATTTGTTTCTTCCTCGTGTCGCTATCCGGCATTGCCCTGTTCTTCCCGACGCTGCAATGGCTGACGGAAACCTTCGGCACGCCGCAGATGGGGCGTATTCTTCACCCGTTCTTTGGCGTGGCTATCTTTGTGGCGCTGATGTTTATGTTCGGGCGCTTCGTGCATCACAACATTCCCGATAAGCAGGATTTACCCTGGCTGAAGGGGATCGTTGAGGTGCTGAAAGGCAACGAGCATAAAGTGGCGGATGTGGGCAAGTACAACGCCGGGCAGAAGATGATGTTCTGGAGCATTATGAGCATGATCTTCGTGCTGCTGGTGACCGGGATTATCATCTGGCGGCCCTGGTTTGCGCACTACTTCCCGATGTGGATGATTCGCTACAGCCTGTTGGTCCACGCCGCGGCAGCCATTATTTTGATTCACGCCATCCTGATCCATATGTACATGGCATTTTGGGTGAAAGGGTCGATTAAGGGCATGATCGTCGGTAAGGTCAGCCGCCGCTGGGCGAAGAAGCACCATCCGCGCTGGTATCGCGCCATCGAGGCCGAAGAAGCCAAAAAAGAGAACCGGGAAGGCATCAAGTAGCCGCCCATTACCCCTCCTCCCGCCCGGGGAGAGGGGTTACCTCAGCAAGAAACAAAAGAATTGTGTTGTTTTGTATCCACATCCCCTGCTGCTAAACAACAAAACAAATCCCCTTTCCTCTGACACAGCCCACATACAAACCAGGCGTTAAATAAGCGCATCCGCCACCTTCCGGCGGCAACGTGTTCCACGACCTGATATGTGAGGCTTATGATGAAACTGTTCCGCAACGTTATTCTCCCGCTCGTCCTTGCCGCTGCTGTAGCGCCCGCTTTTGCTGCCAAAGAAGTCCATAGCGCCCAGGGCCTGGTCAAAATTGGCACCGTCTCAGAAAGCAGCAGCACCACCCTGTCCCTCGACCAGCTTAATGAAAAACTGGCTGAAAAAGCTGAAAAAGCCGGAGCCAGCGCCTGGCGAGTCGTCTCCGCTGGCGGCAACAACAGCTTCTTTGGCAGCGCCGATATTTACCGCTAATTAACCCCGTCCCTTTTAAAACAGGAAAAGAAGATGAAACCCACGCGTAAAACGCTGCTGGCGCTGGCTGCGGCTGGCCTGATGACCGGGTTTGCCGCCCAGGCGGAAACGCAGCACACCATCGTGTTAGTGCACGGTGCCTTCGCCGATGCGACCGGCAGTTGGGAGCAGGTGATCCCGGTGCTGCAAACGCGCCACTACGAAATCATCACCGCACAAATCCCGCTCACATCGCTGAAAGATGACGTAGCGGCGACCAAACGCGCCATCGCCCGTGCTAAAGGCGACGTTATTCTGGTCGGCCATTCCTGGGGTGGCACGGTCATTACCGAGGCCGGCAATGACCCGAAAGTTAAAGGGCTGGTGTACATCAACGCCTTTGCGCCATCGCCGGGTCAGTCGACGGCAGACCTGGCCAACAGCTTCCCCGCCCCGCCCGGCAGCGCAAAAATCATCAAGGGCGAGGACGGCTTCCTGAGCCTCGACCCGAAGGCCGTGGCCACCGACTTTGCTCAGGATGCGACGCCTGAGGCGCAGAACATTATCGGCATCACCCAGATGCCGATCGCCGCCGCAAGCTTCACCGAAAAAGTGACCACCGCTGCCTGGCAGCAGAAGCCAAGCTGGTTCCTGGTCGGCAGCAATGACCGGATGATTAACCCGGACCTGGAGCGGGCAATGGCGAAGAAAATCCATGCACACGTCACCGAGCTGCCGGTCAGCCATGTGCCGATGCTGTATGACCCGAGAAATGTCGCACGCACGATATTTAAAGCCGTGAATATTACTTCGGGGAATTAACTCGCCTTATTCAGTCAGGAGGAAATAACGCTCTCAATAATTAGTCGATTATTTACCGCCCCCTAATTTCATTTTAATTATCTGGAGAACACGATGAACCGTATTGCTATGTCCGCTATTGCCCTTTCTTTGGTGTCTTTCAGCGCGGCTTCTTTTGCCGCCGAATTAACCGGGCCAAACCTTGAGCGCTGCTTTGGAATAGCCAAAGCTGCAGATAACGACTGCAAAGCCGGCGCCGGCACCACCTGCGCAGGGACTTCTAAGGTCGATTACCAGAAAAATGCCTACAAGATGGTGCCGGCGGGCACCTGCACAGCGATCCAAACGCCAAATGGCCACGGCTCGCTGACCGAAGGTTAATAAAAGGGCCACTCCCATGACGATGACGCACCATTTAGGCGCCGGATTAGGCCTTAAGCCCGAGCATTACGCCGACGCCTGGGCCAGTCCATCAACACTCTGGTTCGAGGTTCACAGTGAAAATTATCTCATGGCGGGTGGCCCGCGCAGAGAGTGGCTGGCGGCCATCCGCCAGCAGCACCAGATCTCGCTGCACGGCGTATCGCTTTCGCTGGCGAGTGACGCGCCGCCGGATGCGCAGTTGCTCTCACAGCTACGAGCGCTTGTGACCGACCTTAAACCTGCCCTTGTTTCAGAGCACCTGGCCTGGTCGCGCTGGAACGGCATTTATTACCCTGACCTGCTGCCGGTGCCGAGGACTACGCGATTAATGCACCGCCTTGTCGATAACATTACCCGCACCCAGGACGCGCTTGGCTGCCAGATTTCACTGGAAAACCCCACGCATTATTTGCAGATGCCGGAACATGAGTGGGAAGAAATCGAATTTCTCGACGAAGTCAGCCGTCGGAGCGGATGCGGCCTGCTGCTGGATCTGAACAACGTCTGGCTTAGCGCCCACAATCTCGGCTTTGAGGCCACAACCTGGCTGAGCCGTTTCCCGGTCGAACGCGTCACGGAGATTCATCTGGCGGGCTTTAGCGTCGACGAAGGCGGCAGCTCTTTGCTGATCGACAGCCACGACCAGTCGATCTCCGAGGAGGTCTGGCTGCTGTATACGCACCTGATTCAGCGAGCGGGGGCAAAGCCCACGCTTATCGAACGGGATGACAACCTGCCCGCGTTTAGCGTGTTGCTGGCCGAGCAGCAGCGCGCTCAGCGCATCATCGACACAATGGGAGCCGCCGAATGAGCACTCAGTTAAGTCGCTACCACGAGGCATTTATTGGCCTGCTGTATGGCGAAGCACGCCCCGAACTTAGTCATCTCCAGCCGCAGCCCGGCCTTGCCGTTTACCGCAACGGCGTGATCAAAGCCTGCGTTGACGCCCTGGAAGCTAACTTCCCCAGCGTTTCGCGGCTTACCGGCAGCGACTTTTTCCGCGAAATGGCGCGCGGCTACGCGCTGGAACGGCCTCCACACGGAGGCGAACTGGTTCGCTACGGCGATGCCTTTCCCACCTTCATTAGCGCTTACCCGCCGGCCAGAGAACTGCCGTATTTAAGCGCGGTGGCCGAGCTGGACAAGCTGTGGCTGGACGTGTTTTGCGCCCCGGCCTCGGCTCCGCTGGATGTTCATGCCCTGGCCAATACCGCAGCAGACTCGTTGGGAACCACATCATTACGGCTGCGGGACAGCGTTCGCTGGTACTGGCACCCCACGCTGCCGGTGTTCACGCTCTGGGCGTTCAACCGCGAGCAAAAAGCTGCGCCGGAGACGATTCACTGGCAGGGGGAAGGCGCCCTGCTGGTTCGCCGCCAGCGGCACATTTTTGCCGACCCCTTAAGCCAGGGCGGCTCGGCCTTTCTGACCGCCTGCGGCCAGGGGGCAACCCTCGACCAGGCCAGTGAACAGGCGCTGGTTGCCGAGCCCACTCTCGCCCTCGGCCCTTTTTTCAGCCACCTGCTCAGCAGCGGCGTATTCGCCGCATGTGAATAACACTCTTTGAGGCTAAATGATGAAAGTATCTGAACAAAAAATGACTACGCAGGGGGGATGCTCTCTGTGGAACAGACTCTGGGGTCGGATCCAGAGAGGCATTGGCGACAACGTGCTGTTGCTGGTAGCCCGAGTGGGTATAGCCGCCGTGTTCTTCCTCTCCGGCCGCACCAAAGTGACGGGGTTCATGACGCTAAAACCGTCCACCTACGAACTGTTCCGCACCGAATACGCGCTGCCGCTTATCCCCTATGACATCGCCGCGCACCTGGCCACGCTGGCCGAACATACCTTCCCTGTTCTGCTGGTGCTGGGATTGCTTTCACGCTTCGCGGCCGCAGGACTGCTGTTTATGACCCTGGTGATTGAAATTTTTGTCTACCCGGACGCATGGCCCACGCACCTGATCTGGGGCGGGTTATTGCTGCTGATTATCGCCCGCGGCGCAGGCCGCTGGTCGCTGGACAGAGTGCTGAAGCTAGCCTGAGGGTAAGGCAGGCGCGGCGCGTAATTTTAGCGCGCCTCGCCTGCGGCAAGAGTAAGCTCCGTTCATCATCTGCCGGTCAGGACGAATATCTCAGCGCATCCACCAGCAGGGAGAAGGCGGTCGTGTGCTGCTTACGGCTGGGGTAGTAAAGGTAATAACCGGGGAATGGTTTGCACCAGGCCTCAAGCACCCGAACCAGTCGCCCTTCGGCAATCTCGTTAGTCACCGTGTCGCTCGGCACAAACGCCAGGCCGAGGCCATGCAGCGCCGCATCAATGCGCTGACGCAGGCTATTGAACGTTAATTGCCCGTCCACGCGAATTTTCAGTTCGCGGCCGTCTTTTTCAAATTCCCAGGCATAGAGCCCTCCCAGGGTAGGCAGGCGCATATTGATGCAATTGTGCTGCTGGAGATCCTGCGGCGTCATCGGGTGGCTATGTGTTGCAAAATAGGCCGGGGAACCAATAACCGACATACTGAGTTCCGGGCCCAGGCGCACGGCCACCATATCTTTAGCCACCTGCTCGCCGAGCCGAATACCGGCGTCGAACTGCCCGCTGACGATATCGGTCAACGCGTTATCCACGCTGATTTCTATGTTTATGTCCGGGTAATCGACCAGAAAAGTTCGCAGCACCGGCCATAAAACCGACTGCATGCTGTGTTCGGCCGCGGTCAGGCGAATATTACCTGCCGGTCGATCGCGCATTTCGCTCAGCGTAACCAGTTCATTTTCAAGGTCAGCAAAGCGAGGCGCCAGGCTGGCAAGCAGCTTTTCACCGGCTTCTGTAGGGGCGACGCTGCGCGTGGTACGGGTAAGTAAACGCAGCTGAAGACGCTCCTCAAGTCCACGAATCGCGTGGCTAAGGGCGGACTGGGAAACGCCAAGCTTGGCCGCCGCGCGGGTAAAACTGCGCTCGCGAGCCACCGCCATAAATGACATTAGATCGTTGAAGTTCTCTTTCAGCATGCTTATACGCGCCTTACTCAGCCACAGACTATCCTCAGTATAGCGAGATTCATGAGCTGAATTCATAAGCTCTTGTACTTTTCCCCGACTAGTCCGCTGCGCTGTTCGGGGCTACGGTATGACGACGAATGATGACCTTCTCGACTGGAGCATTTGATGAAAATTATCCGCAGCGGCTCACAGCCCTCACAGCAGGGGCCAGAGAATTATTTTACCGGCAAGGTACGTATTGATTCGCCCTTTAGCGGCACAGACAACGCCCGCGTTGGCGGGGCCATAGTCACCTTTGAGCCCGGCGCACGCACGGCCTGGCATACGCATCCGCTGGGTCAAACGCTGATCGTGACTCAGGGGCGCGGGTGGCTACAGGAATGGGGGGAGGAGATTCAGGAGCTGAATCAGGGCGATATCGCCTGGATACCCGAAGGGATAAAACACTGGCATGGCGCATCACCGGATACGGCAATGACGCATATCGCCATTGCCGAGTCCTTAAACGGCAGCCCCGTGGAGTGGCTGGAAAAAGTCAGCGATGAGCAGTACAAAAAATAGCGACGGAGGTGACATGGTACAGGGTATTGAAAACAAAGTTGTCGTTATCACCGGCGCCAGCAGCGGGCTGGGTGAGGCTCTGGCGCGCCGGCTGGTAAAAGACGGCGCTAAGCTGGTACTGGGCGCGCGCCGACTCGAGCGGTTAAAAAAGCTGGCGCAGGATCTGAACCTGAACCCTGAGGCCGCGGTGCAGACCGATGTGACTCAGCCTGAGCAGGTGCAGGCGCTGGTCGATAAAGCCGTGGCGCTGTATGGGCGAGTCGATGTGATGGTCAACAATGCGGGCCTGATGCCCCATTCGCTGCTGGAACGCAAAAAGTTTGATGACTGGAACGCGATGATAGACGTCAACCTTAAGGGCGTGCTGTACGGCATCGCCGCCGCCCTGCCTTATATGCAGCGGCAAAAAAGCGGCCATATCATTAATACCTCTTCCGTCGCGGGGCACAAGGTTCGCCCAGGCAGCGCGGTTTACGCGGCCACCAAAACCGCGGTACGGGTGATATCTGAAGGGCTGCGTCAGGAGGTAAAACCTTACAACATCCGCACGACCATCATCTCGCCGGGTGCCGTTGAGAGCGAGCTGGTCGCCAGCATTACCGAGGCGGACGTGGCGGCAAACATCCAACAGTTCTACGACGACGTCGCGATCTCCGCCGAGTCGTTTGCGAGCGTGGTCGCCTTCGCCATCAGCCAACCGGAAGAGGTCGACATTAACGAAATTCTGTTCCGCCCTACCCGCCAGGAGCTTTAACATTTATCCCTCTCCTCCGCCCGGAGGAGAGTTTTTTGGTCCTACCAATCTGACTAAAAACGTGCCCTTTTCTACAAAACGCCGATAAACACTCGCCGGGGCGTTGCCAATCGTTAACACAAGATTAACCATTAGCCATCATTTGCTCTACAAAGCAAAATTGGTCCTACCAATCAAATAAAAAACGATAAACGCCTCACCCTGGAGAACACCTGCATGCAAGTCTGGCCCCAACTCTACGACCCGCTTGGAAATATCTGGCTGTCGAGTCTGATTGCCGCGCTCCCGATTCTGTTCTTCTTCTTCGCGCTGATTAAGCTACGGATGAAGGGCTACAAAGCGGCAACGCTGACGGTATTTATCGCCCTGCTGGTTGCCTTATTTTTATACCGCATGCCGGTAGATCGCGCGCTTGCCTCGGTGGTGTATGGGTTCTTTTATGGCCTGTGGCCCATCGCCTGGATTATTGTTGCCGCGGTGTTTGTCTACAAGATTTCGGTCAAAACCGGACAGTTCGACATTATTCGTTCCTCCATCCTGTCGATTACGCCGGATCAGCGCCTGCAAATGCTGATCGTCGGTTTCTCTTTCGGGGCGTTTCTGGAAGGTGCCGCCGGGTTTGGTGCGCCGGTCGCGATTACCGCTGCGCTGCTGGTTGGCCTTGGCTTCAAGCCGCTTTATGCCGCGGGCTTGTGCCTGATAGTGAACACTGCGCCGGTGGCCTTCGGCGCAATGGGGATCCCGATTATCGTCGCCGGACAGGTCACTGGCCTGGACAGCTTCGAAATCGGCCAGATGGTGGGCCGTCAGCTGCCGTTCCTGACGATTATTGTGCTGTTCTGGATCATGGCAATTATGGACGGCTGGCGCGGCATCAAAGAGACATGGCCTGCGGTGATGGTCGCAGGCGGCTCGTTTGCTATCGCCCAGTATCTTAGCTCTAACTTTATCGGCCCCGAGCTGCCGGACATCATCTCCTCGCTGGTGTCGCTGGTGTGCCTGACGGCGTTCCTGCGGGTCTGGAAGCCAGGACGTATTTTCCGCTTTGATAGCGAGGGGGCGGCTGCAACCCTGCACGAGCAGTCGTCAAAGAAATACACGACCGGGCAGATTGTCAAAGCCTGGATGCCGTTCCTGTTTTTAACGGCCACGGTCACGCTGTGGAGTATTCCGCCGTTTAAAGCGCTGTTCGCCAAAGGCGGCGCGATGGCCGACTGGGTCTATAATTTCCCGGTGCCTTTCCTGGATAACCTGGTCGCCAAAATGCCGCCGGTCGTTGCCGCAAGCGCACCTTACGCGGCGGTGTTTAAGTTCGACTGGCTGTCAGCCACCGGTACGGCAATCCTGGTCGCGGCGCTGATCTCAATCGTTTACCTGCGCATGAAGCCGAAAGCAGCACTGGTGACCTTTGGAGAGACGCTCAAGGAGCTGGCGCTGCCGATTTACTCCATTGGCATGGTGCTGGCGTTTGCTTTTATCTCCAACTATTCCGGGCTGTCGGCGACGCTGGCCCTGGCCCTGGCACATACCGGCCACGCCTTCACTTTCTTCTCGCCGTTCCTTGGCTGGCTGGGCGTGTTCCTGACCGGATCGGACACCTCGTCTAACGCGCTCTTTGCCGCACTGCAGGCCACGACCGCGCAGCAGATTGGCGTCTCAGACCTGCTTCTGGTGGCGGCCAATACCACCGGCGGCGTGACCGGAAAGATGATTTCGCCGCAGTCGATTGCCATTGCCTGTGCGGCGGTGGGGCTGGTTGGTAAAGAGTCGGATCTGTTCCGCTTTACCGTGAAGCACAGCCTGATTTTTACCTGCATGGTGGGGGTGATTACCACGCTGCAGGCTTACGTTTTAACCTGGATGATCCCATGACCCAAGCTGTTCCACGCCTTGCCGACCAGATGGTTGAGCGTGTTAAGACGCTGATTGAAGAACGTCACCTGGAGGCGGGCATGCGGTTGCCCGCCGAACGCCAGTTGGCCGCCGAGCTGGGCTGTTCACGCTCGATTTTACGTGAGGCGATTCAAAAGCTGATTGGCGAAGGCGTGCTCGCCAGCCGACGCGGCGGCGGCACTTATCTGCGCTACCAGACCGAGCAATGGTCGGAACAGCGCATCGTGCAGCCGCTGAAAACGCTGGTTGAGGGCGATCCTAATTACCAGTTAGATATCCTCGAAGCGAGACATTCCATTGAAGGCAGTACGGCCTGGTACGCGGCAATGCGGGCGACGCAGGCTGACAAAGAAAAGCTGATCGCCTGTTTTGATGCCACGCTCAAATTTAAAGAGAGCGACGACCCGGATCTCGCCGCGCAGGCCGACGTTCGTTTTCACCTGGCAATCGCCGAAGCCTCCCACAATATCGTGCTGCTCCAGACCATGCGCGGGTTCTTCGACCTGCTGCAATCTTCGGTGCTTCACAGCCGCCAGCGCATGTACACCGTCCCGGCCATTTTTGCCGGGCTGACCGAGCAACACGACGAATTATTGCAGGCGATTCTGGCCGGAGACGCCGAGCGCGCAAGGCGAGCCGCCCAGTCGCACCTCGGCTACGTTCACGCCACCATCAAGACTCTGCAGGAAGACGAAGCCCGTCAGGCACGTATTACCCGCCTCCCGGACGAAGCAAGTGATGAAATAAGGGAAAAGAAACGATGATTATTTCCGCAGCAACCGACTACCGTGCCGCCGCCGAGCGCATTCTGCCGCCATTTTTATTCCACTACATTGACGGCGGGGCCTATGCCGAGCATACCCTGAAGCGCAACGTGGAAGATCTGACGCAGGTGGCGCTCAAGCAGCGCGTACTGAAGAATATGTCGGCGCTGAGTCTGGAAACCCGGTTGTTTAACGAAACGCTCTCCATGCCGGTGGCTCTCGGCCCCGTGGGGCTTTGTGGCATGTACGCGCGCCGGGGTGAAGTGCAGGCCGCAAAAGCTGCCGCAGCAAAAGGTATTCCTTTTACCCTGTCAACGGTATCCGTTTGCCCAATTGAGGAAGTCGCGCCGGCGATTAACCGCCCGATGTGGTTCCAGCTTTATGTTTTGAAAGATCGTGGTTTTATGCGCAATGCGCTGGAGCGTGCGAAAGCCGCCGGGTGCTCTACGCTGGTATTCACCGTCGATATGCCCACGCCCGGCGCTCGCTACCGCGATGCCCACTCAGGCATGAGCGGCCCTAACGCGGCAATGCGCCGTTATCTTCAGGCCGTAACGCACCCGCAGTGGGCATGGGATGTCGGCTTAAACGGCCGTCCTCACGATCTCGGCAATATCTCTGCCTACCTCGGCAAACCGACCGGGCTGGAAGATTACATCGGCTGGCTGGCGAATAACTTTGACCCGTCAATCTCCTGGAAAGACCTGGAGTGGATCCGTGAATTCTGGGACGGCCCGATGGTAATTAAAGGGATCCTCGATCCGGAAGATGCGCGCGATGCGGTGCGTTTTGGCGCCGATGGGATAGTGGTGTCTAACCACGGCGGCCGCCAGCTGGACGGCGTGCTTTCCTCCGCGCGAGCCCTGCCCGCCATCGCCGATGCGGTAAAAGGCGACATTACGATTCTGGCGGACAGCGGCATCCGTAACGGCCTGGACGTGGTGCGTATGCTTGCCCTGGGCGCCGACACCGTACTGCTGGGACGAGCCTTCCTGTATGCGCTGGCCACCCACGGCGAGGCCGGCGTCAGCAACCTGCTAAGCCTGATTGAGAAAGAGATGCGCGTGGCGATGACGCTGACCGGCGCGAAGTCTATTGCCGAAATTACGCCTGACCTGCTGGTGCGCCAGGGCTTCTGATTTGCGGCTAGCCCGCAATCTCAGAGAAGTGGATCCCCACCGCGTGCAAAACCTTTTTGGTGGTTTTGATGGTGGGGTTTCCGCGCTCGGACAGCGTGCGATAAAGCGTTTCGCGGTTTAGATTTGCTACTCTGGCAATCTCCGTAAAGCCACCTCTGGCTTCTACCAGTCGGCGCATGGCAATCAGAAACACCGCTTCGCCGTCGTCACCGTCCAGCCCAATAAAAGCTTCTTTCAGGTACTCCACGGCGAAGGCACGATCGTCGCGGAGCATATCAATAACCGTTTGATCAAATTCGCTAAATTTCATTTTTTCTCCCCTGGTGTTCAAGCCACCATTTTTTTGCACGTTCGATATCCGCCTGTTGATTGCGTTTATCTCCCCCCGCCAGCAGCAGCCAGACTGCTTTGCCATCCTGGGCGTAGTACACCCTGTAACCCGGTCCTTCATCGATGCGCATTTCCCATACGCCCTGCCCGCAGGGTTTACTCTCGCCGGGGTTACCAAAAGAAAGGCGGTCCACCCTCATCACTATTTTGGTTTTTGCTCTCGCATCCTCTAGCACACGCAGCCAATCTTTGAACGGCGTTTTTCCTTCTTCCGTTTCGAAGAACGTAATTATGTTCATCTTTGACTCCCCGAATGTAGCTTAAAAGCAACACACAAGCACGAACAAAATTTAGTCGTGCTTATTTTTCTCAGGGCAGGCTAGCGAATTATTGAGAGAAATTGAGGGTAATTGTTCATCACAAAGCGGGGATTGCGGCACGGCTTCCGGGGTTTATGCACCCGGGCCCGGGGCTTTCAAGAATATGCCTGAAAGCCCCGGTTTTATTTACTGCACAAATGCGCTCAGGCGGTTAAAGATACCCGGATCATCGGCGTGGCGAATGATCTGCACCACATCCTCTAACTTATCGACCTGGCTGACCATCTGCTCCAGCCGCTGGTCGTCCCCCACCTGCAGCCAGATGCGGCTCTGATCCCCCTCCGGCAGCGGCAGGCAGAGAATGCCTTCCACGTTAAATGCCCTACGGGCAAACAGGCCGCAAATATGTGACATCACGCCCGGGTGGTTGCGCACCGTAAGCTCCAGAATGACGGTTGATTGTTTAGCGATTGATTGTTGCATGACTTACTCTCCAATCATCTGAGTGTTGGCGGCACCCGGCGGCACCATTGGGTAGACTTTTTCATCCGCATCGATGCGAACGTGGATCAGGCAAGGCCCGGGGCGAGAAATCGCCTCCTGCAGCGCGGCGTGCGGATCTTCCGCCTGGTTCAGGTCGCAGGTCGCCAGGCCAAAACCGCGCGCGATGGTAATGAAATCCGTCTTACCCGGATAAGTCGCGGCAAAGATATTCTGCTGGTAGAACAGCGTCTGCTGTTGGTGCACCAGCCCCAATGCCTGGTTGTTCATCAGGATGATTTTTACATCAAGATTATTTTCCGCCGCCGTCGCCATCTCCTGGATATTCATCATCAGACTGCCGTCGCCGGAGAAGCACAGCACCTTGCGGCCAGGCTCGGCCAGCGCCGCACCTACCGCTGCCGGTAAGCCAAAGCCCATGGTGCCAAGTCCGCCAGAGGTCAGCCACTGACGAGGACGGTTGAGCGGATAAGCCTGAGCCACCCACATCTGGTGCTGACCTACGTCGGTGGTCACGATAGCTTCATCATCCACGCACGCCGCCGCAGCTTTGATCAGCCCGTAAGGCATCAGCGGGTTGTCCGCGCCCGGCGTGGCAAACGGGAACTCGCGCTGCAAATCGCTCACCGTTTGCAGCCACTCGCCGCGCCGTGAGGCTTTGGTTTGCGGAATAAGCTGGCTCAGGACTTCACGCACGTCGCCGCGAATAGCCACATTCGCCTGCTTAATTTTGCCCAGCTCGGCGCGATCGATATCGACGTGGATAATTTTTGCATTCGGGCAAAATTCTTCGGTTTTGCCAATCGCGCGGTCGTCAAAGCGAGCTCCAAGCACGATCAGCAGGTCCGCTTCGTGAAGGATAAAGTTGGTGCTGCGCGCCCCGTGCATCCCCAACATTCCCAGGGAGAGTGGATGCTGCGCGGGGATCGTGCCCAGCGCCATCAGCGTCATGGTTGTCGGCAGCCCGGCACGCTCAGCCAGTTCACGCGCCTGTTCGGCCGCGCCAGCGCTGATGATGCCACCCCCCAGATAAAGTACCGGACGTTTGGCTTCGTTGATCATCGCCGCCGCACGGGCGATGTCCTGATGGTCAAAGGCCGGAGCTGCCGAAGGCGCGGCCACCGCCGGCAGTTCGGCGATGTCGATTTCAGCGGTTTGAATGTCTTTTGGAATATCGATCCACACCGGGCCAGGGCGGCCAGATTGCGCAATGCGGAAGGCGTCGGTAATCACCTGCGGCAGCTCGCTGATGCTGCGCACCAGGTAGTTATGTTTGGTGATTGGGATCGAAATACCGTAGGTGTCCACTTCCTGGAAAGCATCGGCGCCAATCATCGAGGTTGGTACCTGGCCGGTGATACAAACCAGCGGGATGGAGTCGAGGCGCGCATCGGCAATGGCGGTGACAAGGTTTGTAGCGCCCGGCCCGCTACAGGCAATGCAGACCGCCGGCTTGCCGCTGGTACGCGCCATGCCCTGCGCCATAAATCCCGCGCCCTGCTCGTGGCGCGCCAGTACGTGGCGAATGCGGGTGCTTTGGCTCAGAGCATTGTAGAGCGGCAGAACGGTGCCACCTGGAATGCCGCTGACCGTGGTAATCCCGTGATGCTCCAGCATTTTTACAATCAGCTGAGCACCAGTGATGCGTTGTGAGGGTGTGTCCGAAATTGCCATGCTCCAGTCCTTCTAATTAGCCGGTTCGCTTCTGGGCAGGCACTTAAAACAAGAAACCCCGCCCGGTTTGCGCCGGCGGGGTTTGGAATCGATGCGTTGATTCAGTCCCTACGGCGCATTGCCGACGACCACCACCACACGCACGACGACCACCGCGGCTGGTAGCGCGGTAACTAGTAGGGTCGAAGTCTGCAGGGAATGGGTCATGGGTTTCCTGAATCTGTTTTAAAAGTCGTCATTGATAAAATCACACTCGCCGGTTTCGCACAACAGGATTTTTGCTGTCCGCTAAAAAACGAGTGAAGTGTCACAGTTAATCAAACGCCAATACCCTGCTTTAGCAGCAACGAGCGCCGCCTTTGCCGCCGTAGCGCGCGTCCTGACGCTCGCGGAAAAACTCTTCATAGGTCATGGGCGTTTGCTCCGGGTGGGTCTGGCGCATGTGCTGCACGTAGTTGTCGTAATCGGGTACGCCAATCATCAGTTTTGCGGCCTGGCCGAGGTATTTCCCGGCTTTAGCGAGATTATCGAACATGGTGTCTCCAGTGAGTTGCCCCTCCCCCCGGCCCTCTTTCCAAAGGGGAGAGCGGGAAAAGATAAAGACCAATCTCCTCTCCGCTCAAGGCTAAGGTGAAGCTCAATTGCTCCCCTCTCCCTTCCAGGGAGAGGGTAAAAATCAATGCACGCTCTTCGCCTGCGCCACAATCTCCTGGTAATTCTCAGGCATCGGCTCGTACGGCGTCTCGCTCGACGTTGGTTGGTCAGACTTCAGCGCCTTAAGCGCAGTTTTCAGCGAGAACCAGCCGAGCACTACCACAACCACCATAAAGAAGATGGTCAGCCCCGCGTCCAGACGGTTATTGAACACCAGTTGGCTAAGCTGCGACTGCGTGTACTGCGCCGGAATATTGCCGCTGTCGATCATCGCCTGGAACTTGTTGGCGATGGCGAGGAAGCCCACTTTTGCATCCGAACTGAACGCTTTCTGCCAGCCAGCGGTTAAGGTACACACCAGCAGCCAGGCGGTCGGCATCAGCGCAACCCAGGCATAGCGTTGTTTCTTCATTTTGAACAGTACCACTGCACACAACATCAGCGCCATGCCCGCCAGCATCTGGTTGGCGATACCGAACAGCGGCCACAGCGTGTTAATGCCACCCAGCGGATCGACCACGCCCTGATGCAGGAAGTAACCCCAGGCCAGCACACAAAGCCCGGTGGCAAGCAGGTTGGCCGGCAGTGAATCCGTCCGTTTCAGCCCCGGCGAGATAACGCCCAGCAGATCCTGCAGCATGAAACGCGCCGCACGAGTCCCGGCATCCACCGCCGTCAGGATAAACAGCGCTTCAAACAGGATGGCAAAGTGGTACCAGAACGAGACGTCCATCAGCCCACCCAGCGCACCGTGCAGGATATAAGCCATGCCCACGGCAAGCGTTGGTGCCCCACCGGCGCGGGAGATGATGCTCTGTTCGCCCACTTCGTTGGCGATATTGGTCAACGTTTCAGGGGTGATATGGAAGCCCCAGCCGCTCACCACCTGCGCGGCAGAAGCGACGACATCCGCCGTGCCCGCTGGAGCCAGTACGGCCATTGGGCTGTTCATCGCGAAGTACACGCCCGGGTCGATAATACAGGCCGCCACCAGCGCCATGATCGCCACAAAGGACTCCATCAGCATGCCGCCGTAGCCAATGAAACAGGCCTGATTTTCGTTCGCCAGCATTTTGGGCGTGGTCCCGGAAGCAATCAGCGCGTGGAAGCCTGAAACAGCCCCGCAGGCGATGGTGATAAACAGGAACGGGAACAGATCCCCGCTCCACACCGGGCCGGTGCCATCGATGAATTTTGTTAATGAAGGCATCTGCAGCGTCGGGCGCATGATCAGAATGCCGATCGCCAGCCCGATGATGGTGCCGATTTTCAGGAATGTGGAGAGATAATCACGCGGGGCTAGCAGCAGCCACACCGGCAGTACCGAGGCCACAAAACCATAGCCCACAAGCATCCACGTCAGCTGTACGCCCGTAAAGTCGAAATACGGAGCCCAGGTTTCACTCTCGGCCACCCAGCCGCCGGAGATAATGGCAAACACCAGCATCACCAGGCCAATGACCGAAACTTCGCCGATGCGCCCCGGGCGCAAATAGCGAATATAGACGCCCATAAACAGCGCCAGCGGGATGGTAAAGGCCACGGTGTACGTGCCCCACGGGCTGTGGGTGAGCGCCTTCACGACGATCATCGCCAGCACGGCCAGAATAATCACCATGATCATAAAGCAGGCCACCAGCGCGATAACCCCCGCGGTGTTGCCCATTTCTTCTTTAACCAACTCCCCTAGCGAGCGTCCGTTGCGGCGCGTGGAGACAAACAGCACCATAAAGTCCTGCACGGCGCCCGCCAGCACTACGCCCGCCAGCAGCCAAAGCATACCCGGCAGGTAACCCATTTGCGCGGCAAGCACCGGCCCCACCAGCGGGCCAGCCCCGGCGATAGCGGCAAAGTGGTGGCCAAACAGTACTTTTTTATCCGTGGGAACGTAATCAAGACCGTCATTGTTTCGCACGGCCGGCGTCATGCGCGTGGCATCCACCGTCAGCACGCGTTTAGCGATAAACAAACCGTAGTAACGATAGGCGATCAGGTAGATACAGACTGAGGCAATAACAATCCACAGTGCATTTATCTGTTCACCACGATTCAGTGCGATATAGCCGAGGGCGAATGCGCCTATCAAAGCAAGCACGACCCAGATGAGGTGTTTCCCAAATTTATCCATCAATTTTGTCCGTTTTCTAAGTGGATACCGAGAGTTGTTACATTTTGTTTCTAGCCTGGAATGGCTTTTCTCACAATCTGAAGCGGACAAAACGGCGGGCATTTACCTCAGTTTGTTAATGAGATCACCTAAATATGTATCGCAACCGTAACGGCGACAGGTCAACTGTGGAGTATCAGATTGATGAATAGTTAATGCGAGGAATGATAACCAGACCTGATTAATTAGCGGATTTAATGGGTTCAAAGACACAATTGATAAAGATATTGATAATTATTTTTATTTGCGATAGCGTGTTTCCGCACTTTCAACTCCAGGCACTTTTGCCGCGTCCTTCCTCGTTTGGGAAAGGAGCTTAAGGGACGCAGGCGGTGACACTCAGGATAAATAATGAACAATACATTATCGTACTCCCTCGCCACACTGGTGAGTCTGGGCCTCTACGGCACTACCTTTACGGCGGCGGCAGAGACGGCCCCGGTAGAAAATGAAGACACGCTGGTCGTCACCGCGGCCCAGCAAACGCTGCAGGCACCCGGCGTATCGGTTATCACCTCTGAAAAACTAAAGAAGCACCCTGTCGCACGCGACGTCTCTGAAATCATTCGCACCATGCCGGGGGTGAACCTGACCGGGAACTCCACCAGCGGGCAGCGCGGCAACGGTCGCCAAATCGATATTCGTGGTATGGGGCCTGAAAACACATTAATCCTGGTCGACGGTAAACCGGTTAGCAGCCGCAACTCGGTACGCCTTGGCTGGCGCGGCGAGCGCGATACCCGCGGGGACGCATCCTGGGTTCCACCGGAGATGATCGAGCGTATTGAAGTCCTGAGAGGCCCGGCAGCGGCCCGCTACGGCAATGGTGCGGCGGGCGGCGTGGTGAACATCATCACCAAACGCAGCAGCAACGAGTTCCACGGCAGCTGGAATACCTATTTCAATGCCCCGGAACATAAAGATGAAGGCGCGACGAAACGCACCAACTTCAGCCTGACGGGGCCGCTCGGTGACGACGTGAGTTTCCGCCTCTACGGCAACCTCGATAAAACGCAGGCGGACGCCTGGGACATCAACCAGGGGCACCAGTCGCTGCGCACCGGGTCTTACGCCAACACGCTACCTGCTGGCCGCGAAGGCGTTATCCATAAAGACCTGAACGGAATGATTCGCTGGGAATTTGCCCCTATGCAGGCGCTGGAGTTTGAAACCGGCTACAGCCGCCAGGGTAACCTCTACTCAGGCGATACACAAAATACAAACACCAGTCAGTTGGTGAAGGATAACTACGGCAAAGAGACCAACCGCCTCTACCGCCAGACTTATGCCGTCACCTGGACCGGCGGCTGGGATAACGGCGTCACCACCAACTCTTACGCGCAATACGAACACACCCGCAACTCGCGCATGAACGAAGGCCTGGCTGGCGGCACGGAGGGGATCTTCTCCAACAACCAGTTCTCGGATATCGATCTCAGCGATGTCATGCTGCACAGCGAAGCAAGCATCCCGTTTAATCTGTTGGTGAATCAAAATCTCACCGTCGGCAGCGAATGGAATCAGCAGCGCATGAAAGACGGGTCGTCCAATACCCAGTCGTTAAGCGAAGGCGGGGCGATTCCTGGCATTTCATCCACTGGCCGGAGCCCATACTCCAAAGCGGAAATCTTCTCCCTGTTCGCTGAAAACAACATGGAGTTAACCAGCAGCACCATGCTGACGCCGGGGCTGCGCTTCGATCATCACTCCATCGTGGGGGATAACTGGAGCCCGTCGCTGAACCTGAGCCAGGAGTTAGTTGAAGATCTGACGCTGAAACTTGGTATTGCCCGCGCCTACAAAGCGCCAAGCCTGTATCAGACCAACCCAAACTACATTCTCTATAGCCGTGGCCAGGGCTGTGCCGCGAGTGCCGGGGCTTGTTATCTGATGGGCAATGAGGATTTGAAAGCCGAAACCAGCGTCAACAAAGAGATTGGCCTGGAGTTCAAACACGAAGGCTATCAGGTCGGACTCACCTGGTTCCGTAACGACTATCGCAACAAAATTGAATCCGGCTATTCGCCTATCGCCTCTAACAGCAAGAAAACCGATATCTATCAGTGGGGCAACGTGCCTAAAGCCGTTGTGGAAGGGCTGGAAGGCACCATCAATCTGCCGCTGACCGAGACCGTAAGCTGGAATAACAACCTGACTTACATGCTGCAAAGCAAAAACAAGGAAACCGGCGATCGTCTGTCGATCATCCCTGAGTACACGATTAATTCCACGCTGAGCTGGCAGGTTCGCCCGGACATTTCGCTGCAAAGCACCCTGACGTGGTACGGCAAACAGGCACCGAAGAAGTACAACTATAAGGGAGACCCGGTCACCGGCAGCGACACCAACGAGGTCAGCCCCTATAGTATTCTTGGCATGAGCGCGACCTGGGACGCGACTAAAAATGTCAGCTTTACCGCCGGGATCGATAACCTGCTGGATAAGCGCCACTGGCGCGCGGGTAATGCACAAACCACCGGGAACGACACCACCAAATCCTACATGTACGGCGCTGGCGCGGAGACCTACAACGAAGCAGGTCGCACGTATTACATGAGCGTCAACACGCACTTCTAACCCCTTCCGGGAGGCTAATTAGCCTCCCAAATTGATTTCAAACGGCCGAAAATCGTGGTTTTCGGTCGCCAGGGATCCACCAGAGAACAGAATTTATTGCCTGTTATTAGACCGGAGTTTAGATTTTTTTAGGGTAAATAGCCTTACTAAACGCTTCCCTTCTTTATTGCCTTTCTGGTGAAAAAATCGCTTGATGCCCGTTCATAAGAAAATGTTATAGTCGAAAAATAACCCAAAAAAAGACCGACAACACAATCTTCAACAAGGAGTTACCTCTGATGGCTCAAGCACTATCTCTCGAAGACTTTTTAACCTCAGTCCAGTCCCGTGACCCGCACCAGGTAGAATTCGCTCAGGCGGTTCGCGAAGTGATGAGCACGCTGTGGCCGTTTCTGGAAAATAATCCGCAATATCGCCAGCAGGCGCTGCTCGAACGCCTGGTGGAGCCTGAGCGCGTGATCCAGTTTCGCGTTGCCTGGGTGGATGACCACAATCAGGTGCAGGTCAACCGGGCGTGGCGCGTGCAGTTCAACTCGGCCATTGGCCCATTTAAAGGCGGAATGCGCTTCCACCCTTCCGTTAATCTGTCGATCCTCAAATTCCTTGGGTTTGAACAGACTTTTAAAAACGCCCTCACCACGTTACCAATGGGCGGCGGCAAAGGCGGCAGCGACTTTAATCCGAAGGGTAAAAGCGAAGGCGAAATCATGCGTTTTTGCCAGGCCCTGATGCTTGAACTTTATCGCCACCTTGGGCCCGATACCGACGTCCCGGCGGGGGATATCGGCGTGGGTGGTCGCGAAGTCGGTTACATGGCGGGGATGATGAAAAAGCTCTCCAACAACACCGCCTGCGTGTTTACCGGCAAAGGGCTATCGTTCGGCGGTAGCCTGATCCGCCCGGAAGCCACCGGCTACGGCCTGATCTACTTCACCGATGCCATGCTACAGCGACACGGGCTGGGCTTTGAAGGCATGCGCGTGGCGGTTTCCGGCTCCGGCAACGTGGCTCAGTATGCGATAGAAAAAGCCATGTCGCTCGGCGCTCGCGTGGTCACGGCATCCGATTCCAACGGTACCGTAGTGGATGAAGCGGGCTTTACCGCGGAGAAGCTGGCCCGCCTGTGCGAAATCAAAGCCAGCCGCGATGGCCGGGTAGCGGATTATGCCCGCGAATTTGGCCTGACTTATCTGGAAGACCAGCAGCCGTGGAGCGTCCCGGTCGATATCGCTCTGCCTTGTGCAACGCAGAACGAACTGGACGTCGACGCCGCGAAAACGCTTATCGCTAACGGCGTGAAAGCCGTAGCCGAAGGGGCAAATATGCCGACCACGATTGCCGCGACGGATTTGTTTGTGGACGCTGGCGTGCTGTTCGCGCCGGGTAAAGCGGCAAACGCTGGCGGCGTGGCCACTTCAGGGCTGGAAATGGCGCAGAATGCGGCCCGTCTGAGCTGGAAGGCCGAAAAGGTCGACATTCGCCTGCACCACATCATGCTTGATATTCATCAGGCCTGCGTGGATTACGGCGGCGAAGGAAAACAAACCCAGTACGTTCGCGGTGCGAACATCGCCGGTTTTGTGAAAGTTGCGGACGCGATGCTGGCTCAGGGCGTGCTGTAATTTGTCTGGTGAGGGCATTCGCCCTCACCTTCTCAGGCTACAGAGTAAGCTTCATTTCGTACTGCTGGATCTTATCCTGGGTAAAACCACTGCTTAAAAACACTGGCGCAACGGCTTCAGGCAGGCCGGGAATCGTTACCAGCCCGGGGAACCGGCGCTGAAGCAGCAGCAGCAGTTTTTTTGCCTTCCCCGACCGCCGCGCATGCGGCTCAACAAACAGCCCTCTTAGCTTCGGTATCTCACCGGGAACGACCATCGCATAAGCCACTTCATCCAGTACCAAAGCCTTACCGGGCAGCTTATACAGTGTTTCAGCCGCGCAAAGCCACGGCAGTGGCTCATCGTCAGCGGCCATCATTTTCCGGGCCATATGCAGAGGATCGACCTCCTGCAGGTTGCCGTCGGCTTCTCCCTCTGGCACGCCAGAAGACTGGAAGCCCAGCAGCGTTTGCTGAGGCACAAAGCCCATCCGCTCATAGAGCGCCAGCCCGCCCTCGTTGCCCAAAATCACTTCCAGGTAAAATTGCTTATCGCCACGGGCTCGCGCCGCGTCGATCAGTTGCTGAATGAATATTTTGCCTAATCCCTGGCCGCGCAGTTCCGGACGAATCGCAAACGCGGCCAGGCGACAAGTTTGCCCGCGCCGGGTGACCAGCGCCATCGCTTTGGGCTCCCCACGGTAAAGCCAGATGGGGCTGTCGCCGGGGAAAAAATCTTCAGAGGCAAAACGCCAGCCGAACGTTTCGCCTTCCAGACGGAAAGGCACCACGTACTGTTCAAAACAGTGGGTTAATATCTCTGCCAGCTGAAAGCTGTTCCAGTTCAGCGCTGGTTTACTCACAATCTCGTGCCGCATGCTCTCTTCCGCTCAGCGAATATTGTTCTCCGGAAGATACTGTGTAGCACAGTCAGAGAGTCAGGATGTAGTTTCCGGTGCAGCCGCTATTGTGTTATTCAGCGGCTTAACGCGAAACCACGGCAGGCAAAGCTGGATCAGCGGTCCGATGGCCAGAGCATAAAGCACGGTGCCCACGCCAAAACTGCCGCCCATCAACCAGCCGGAGATCAGCACGGTCACTTCAATGGCGGTTCGCACGCTGCGCACCGACCAGCCCGTTCTGGCGTGGATCCCGGTCATCAGTCCGTCTCGTGGCCCGGCGCCAAATCCCGCGCCGATATACATGCCCGTTGCCAGGGCGTTCACCACCAAAGCGCCGACCAGCAAAATGGAACGAGCGAGAAGCGACTCCAGCAGCGGCATTAGCGCCAGCGTAGCATCCGCCGCCAGCCCCAGAACAATCACGTTGCTGATGGTGCCGAGCCCTGGACGCTGACGCAGCGGGATCCACAGCAGCAGCACCAGCGCCCCCACAATAATCATCACCAGGCCAAGGTTGAGCGAGAACAGTCTCGCCACGCCGAGGTGGAAAACGTTCCACGGATCGGCCCCCAAATCGGCACGAACAAACATGGCGGTTGAAATGCCGTAAAAAACCAGGCCGGTATAAAGCTGCAGCAGGCGACGAGCCATCATGACAAGATCCTCATTGTGTTTTTATGGCTATACCCTCTCGCAAAATGGACTTAGTATTAAGGTCCAGTTACCAGAAAGTGGACTGCTATGACGCTGCGCAGAATCGGAATTTCATCTTTAACACGCCTGCTGGGCCACTGGCATCAGGCGTCATCCCGTTCGCCGGTTTATCGCCAGCTGGCGGATGGGCTGCGGCTGCTGATCCTCGATGGCCGCTTGCCGCTCGACAGCAGGCTGCCGGGGGAAAGAGAGCTCTCTGGCGCACTGGGCGTGAGCCGCACCACGGTGGCCTCCGCGCTGGCTCAGCTACGTGAGGAAGGCTATCTGCTCAGCCGACAGGGTTCTGGCTCCGTCACCATGCTGCCCGAGAGCAGCCCGGCCATTTCCCCTTTGCCCGGGCATGCCCCGGGGCTGGATCTGTCTACCGCCGCCCTCAGCGCCGGCCCGGAAATTCATCGGGCCTATTCCGCCGCGCTCACTTTCCTGCCGGAACATTTATCCTCCACCGGCTATGACAGCCAAGGCTTGCCGGAACTGAGAGAAGCGATTGCGCACCATTATGCGTCACGGGGGCTCCCCACAACGCCTGACCAAATTATGGTGGTCAACGGCGCCGTCAGCGGGCTGGGGCTGATCCTCCGGCTATTCACCGGCCCGGGGGATCGCGTTGTGGTTGATCATCCCACTTACCCGATGGCGTTAGCGGCCATTCGAGGAGCCTCCTGTCGCCCTGTGCCGGTCAGCCTGCCCGCGAGCGGCTGGGATGTTGACGGTCTGGCGGCGACTATCGCCCAGACTTCTCCCCGGCTGGCCTACTTAATTCCTGATTTTCATAATCCTACCGGCCGCTGCATGGATGCGGCCACGCGCCAGCGGGTGAATGAGATAGCTGCCCGCAGCCACACAACGCTGGTTGTGGATGAGACGATGGCCGATCTCTGGTTTGACGCACCTCCGCCTCCTCCCCTGGCCGCTTTTGGCCCCGAGGAACACACCATTTCGCTGGGCTCCGCCGGGAAAAGTTTCTGGGGCGGGCTGCGCCTCGGCTGGATAAGGGCTTCAGGCAAAACCATCAGTTCGCTGATACAAATCCGCAATACCTTCGATTTAGGAACGCCTTTGCTGGAGCAGCTGGCCGCCACTCAATTGTTTAACGATGCGGCGCAGTTCTTGCCTCAGCGCAGAGAAATGCTTCGCCAACGCTGCGAAACCAGTTTCGCCACAATGCAAACGCTGTTCCCGGACTGGCAAACGTCGCCCCCGGAAGGCGGGCTGTCATGGTGGGTGGAATTACCGAAGCCGCTGGCCACGATTTTTGCCGCCGCCGCCGAGAGCCAGGGCATTCGCATTGGCGCCGGGCCGCGGTTTGGGGTCGAAGGGGCTTTTGAGCGTTTTTTACGCCTCCCCTTCAGCCTTGAGCCCGCAGAGATGCAGCTGGCCCTGCAGCGGCTGCAGCCGCTATGGCAGCATCTGGCGGCAACGCGATATGAAAGTCTCAGGGGAATGGTCTTTTAGAAAGAGAAATATTTCCCTCTAAAATAAAAGAGGGAAATATTATTCTGCAAGGATAGCAATACGGCGATGCAATAAATTAGTTTTGTGAAATTCTGGGAATCGCGAACCCTTTTAGGGTGATGGTGAAATGTTCACCCTCTTTTTTTATACTGGCCCCGGTATCACACCAGTCTGAAGCGATACGGAAAAACTCATCGCTGCCAATATTCCAGCCCAGCTTCACTTTTTTCAGGTAGCCTGAACGTAATAACTCACAGGCTTGCTGATAGTTGTAGGCGGTACTGTCCGTACCGGCGTTCATTTTTTCTTCTTCAGTAGTTTACGTAATGCCTTGATCTCACGATCGTTTAATGGCGTCACGCGGGCCTCGGAAGTATGCTGGCTGTCCACATCATCTTCATCGACGCCCACATCACCGTCAAGATTATCAAAGGCTTTGGACAGAAGTCGCTCCGTTACGCTTGCCAGGGTTTCACTATTTTCTTCCGCATAGTGACGAATCTTCTCTTTTAACTCGATGCTTATTTTTACATTCAGCGTAGCCGTCGTCATTGCAAATCCTTAATGCTTAAACAGAGGTTTGTGTTTAATACTATAGAGAATAAATAAGATCCAGTCAGTGCGGTAAATTTAATATTTCTGTCATAATTCAAATACCCGGAAAATATATCCGGATTATTTCTTTACAAAGGCGGCAGCCTACGTTTCACCGGTGTACTTTTGACGATAGAAGTATTGCACTGGGCAAACTCGGCCAGCTCATCAAGGATTTCATCCAGTTGCTCAATAGAGCGGATCACCAGCCTGATGATAAAGCAGTCTTCACCGGTAATTTTGTCGCATTCTATACACTCGGGAATCGCCTGAATCATCTTCTCCACTTTGTGCAGCATGCCCGGTAGCGGCTTCATGCGAACCAGTCCCTGCAGGGTGTAACCCAGGGCCGCCAGATTGGCATTCATGGTGTAGCCGTTGATCACGCCGCGCTCCTCCAGCCGCTTTACCCGTTCTGCGGTACTCGGGGAAGAGAGACCAATTTTTCCGCTCAGGACTTTCAGGGAGATACGGGCATCTGCCGCAAGAATAGTCAGAATATGCCTGTCGATATCATCGGGAAGGTAATCGTTCATTTTTATCTCATTTATAAAGGTAAAAGTATTTTATAACCTAATTTTAACACTTCAACAGGCCCGCCGCAGTGCTCAGAATAAAGCTCTTTATTCTGGAGAGACAAAATGACTCGTGAGATAAGAACCGGCAGCCTGCAAATGATTGCGGCGATGCTCATCTCCGGCACCATTGGCGCACTCGTGGTGATTTCTCAGCAGCCTATCGCCAATGTCGTATTCTGGCGCTGCGTTTTCGCGACCATCACACTGTTCATACTGGGCTTGATTAGCGGCAACTGGCGCAGTCATTTGAACCGCAAGGTTATTTTGATAGCCGCCCTCGGCGGCGTGGCGCTGGTTGTGAACTGGCTGCTGCTGTTCGCCGCCTACTCACGAACGTCCATTGGACTTGCCACGGTACTCTACAACACGCAGCCGCTGATGCTGGTCGGAATGGGCGTTTTTATCCTGAAAGAGAAAGTCAGCCGCAGCAAGTGGCTGTGGCTGGGAGCGTCATTTGTCGGCATGCTGCTTGTGTTATCGAGCGGGCTTAACCATGCCGGTAACGGCGGCTGGCTTTTGGGCATCGTGATGGCGCTGGGCGCCGCGTTTTTTTATGCCCTGACGGCGCTTATCACCCGCCAGTTGAGGGGCATACCTCCGCAGCAAATCGCACTCGTCCAGGTAGCCGTCGGCACGCTTCTGCTGCTGCCGCTGGTAGATTTCCAGCAGCACATGACGTTCACACATTGGGGGATTGTGGCCATGCTGGGCATTGTTCATACCGGCATTATGTACCAGTTGCTGTACGGCGCGATTCAAAAGCTACCGACATCCATTACCGCCTCGCTCTCTTTTATCTACCCGATTGTGGCGGTGGTCGTGGATCGCTTTGTGTTTAATCACAGCCTGAGTCCAGTGCAGTTTATCGGCGGCGCAATGATTTTGCTGGCTGCAGCGGGGATCAACTTAGGATGGGGAGAAAAGCGCGGGGCTAAAACGGTGCTGGCGAAAGGGTAAGCCAGAAATGGGTGGGGGCCCTGCCAGCTACATCCCGGCACACACGTCGCCTGCTGCGGCTGCTTCCTTCCGGACCTGACCGAGTTCACAAGTTAGTGTTGCGGGAGAACCAACAGGGCCCCCATTGAGAGCGTTGTTATCCAACGCGCTGGCGCATTATCCACATCCCCCCCGCGAATTGCAAGCCGGTGGCGGTCAGGTGTTGGTTTATTGCGCATCAACGGTTTAACTTGGTGCTTTCTCCGACGCCGATTATCCTTAGAAGCGATTTTGTCAGGAGTTCTCTATGGATAAGCACGATTCCTTTCCGCAGCGGGTTTACCAAATTGTCGCCGCCATTCCCGAAGGTTACGTGACCACCTACGGCGAAATTGCCGCGCTTGCCGGGTCGCCCCGAGCTGCCCGCCAGGTCGGGGGCGTACTCAAGCGCCTGCCGGAAGGCAGCCGTTTACCGTGGCATCGGGTGGTGAACCGGCAGGGTATCATTTCACTGACAGGGCCCGATCTCCAGCGTCAGCGCCAGGCGCTGCTTTCTGAGGGGGTTATGGTGTCAGGAGACGGGCATATCGATATGCTGCGTTACCGCTGGAAATATTAAAACGCCCCCATTCGGGGGCGTTTCGCTTTAGTACGTTGTTGGCGCAGGCACCGCAGAAGATGGCGTTACCTGAGTCGGCGAGGTGGATGGCATCGTGCTCGCCGCCCCACCGCCTTGCTGAAGCGGAATAGCCGTATTTTGTACCGGGACCAGCGTCAGGTCGGCCTTCGTCCCGCCCTGGTTTATCACCGGCTGGAAGGTGTCGGTGATAAACATCAGCTTACCGTCCACGGTGATGGCCGCACTCAGCAGGATCCGCGCGTTCGGCTGAATGTCAGCCGGGTTGAACGGGATCACGAAGCTGAAAGGCGCCTGTTTACCTTCGGTACGCGTTACTTTCTGGGCAATGACTTTAGAAGGGGCATCGGCCAGTGAAGCATCGGAGACGGTGACTGTCAGCACCGCATCTGGCGGCAGAGCAACGCGCTGACGGATCCATGCCGTACCGGAGACGTTAGGTAATGCGATGTTTGATTGCTGGGCAGATGCAGCCCCGGCGGATGCACTTGGCGCAGGCGTAGGCACATCAGCACTCTTATGCGAACAACCTGCCACAGCAACCGCGATGGCCAAAGCACTTAACATAGGCACAAGTTTCATTGATTTTTTCTCCTTATTATCAATGTAGCGCCGGGGACGAACCCCGTTGAAAAACGCGCTTAAGGCTTTAAGTGTGGCACAGATCACTGAATTCTGCTCAAAACCAGGAATGTTCCCAGCATCGGCTCATCAAATACGCCGTTTACGGGCATGTTATAATCGTGGAAATTTGCCACATTTCCCCTTATTGAGGACATTTTATGAGTCAGGCGCTCAGCAATTTATTGGCGTTACTTAACCTGGAAAAAATCGAAGAGGGATTGTTTCGTGGCCAAAGCGAGGATTTAGGTCTGCGCCAGGTATTTGGCGGGCAAGTAGTGGGCCAGGCGCTTTACGCGGCAAAGGAAACCGTGCCGGAAGACCGCCTTGTTCACTCTTTCCACAGCTACTTTTTACGCCCGGGCGACAGCCAAAAGCCCATTGTTTATGACGTAGAAACCCTGCGCGACGGCAACAGTTTTAGCGCCCGTCGCGTGGCTGCAGTGCAGAACGGCAAGCCGATTTTCTACATGACCGCGTCATTCCAGGCACCGGAATCTGGCTATGAGCACCAGAAAGAGATGCCCCCTGCCCCGAAACCGGACGGGCTGGTGTCCGAAACAGACATTGCCCGCTCGCTGGAAAAATTCCTGCCGCCGCAGGCGAAAGAGAAGTTTCTGAGCGAAAAACCGCTGGAGATTCGCCCGGTGGTGTTCCACAACCCGCTGAAAGGCCACGTCGATCAACCGGCTCGCCAGGTCTGGATCCGCGCGAACGGCAATATGCCGCAGGATCTGCGGGTGCATCAGTATCTGCTCGGCTATGCCTCCGACTTCAATTTCTTGCCGGTCGCCTTACAGCCGCATGGCGTAGGCTTCCTGGAGCCGGGGATGCAGGTCGCGACTATCGATCACTCAATGTGGTTCCACCGTCCGTTCGACATGAACGAGTGGCTGCTGTACAGCGTGGAAAGCACCTCCGCATCGAGCGCTCGCGGCTTTGTGCGCGGGGAGTTTTATACGCAGGATGGCGTGCTGGTAGCGTCCACGGTTCAGGAAGGCGTGATGCGCCATCGCGGGTAGCGAACGCTGAAGAAAAAAAACCACCCGCGAAGCGGGTGGTTTTCAGAGAAGACTCATCACCTCACCCGGCCGGGCGAGGTGATGGAAACGAATTAGTTGTTGTACGCGTTTTCGCCGTGGCTGTTCACGTCCAGACCTTCGCGCTCCTGCTCTTCTGGCACGCGCAGACCTACGGTCAGGTCAGCAATCTTGAACGCGATGAACGCCACTACGCCAGACCAGACAATGGTGATAGCCACGCTTTCAAGCTGAACCAGAAGCTGATGCCCCATGGTCACGCCTTCAGCATATCCCACGCCGCCCAGAGAAGTGGCCGCGAAGATACCGGTCATGATGCAGCCGATGATACCGCAGACACCGTGCACGCCGAACACATCACATGGGTCGTCAACATTGAGCCATTTTTTCAGCGTCGTCACGCCCCACAGGCCGGCCAGACCCACCACCAGACCAATCAGCAGCGCACCGCCCACACCAACATAGCCACACGCCGGGGTGATACCAACCAGACCCGCGATAGCACCGGAACAGGCACCCAGCAGAGAAGGTTTACCGCGCAATGCCCACTCGCCGAAGACCCAGGAGAGAATAGCCCCGGCAGTAGCCACAACGGTATTCACGAACGCCAGAGCAGCGATTTCGTTGGCCGCACTTGCAGAGCCGGCGTTGAAACCGAACCAACCGAAGTACAGGATTGCGGTGCCGATAAACACCATTGGCAGGTTGTGCGGCTTGAACGCTTCTTTGCCGAACCCTACGCGTTTGCCTACCAGGTAAGCACCCACCAGGCCTGCAACAGCGGCGTTAATGTGCACCACGGTGCCGCCCGCGAAGTCCAGGGCGCCATGTGTGGCCAGGATACCGCCGCCCCACACCATGTGCGCAATCGGCACATAGGATAGCGTCAGCCAGACGGCAGCAAAAATCACCACCGCAGAGAAGCGCACGCGTTCGGAGAGAGACCCCACGACCAGCCCAACGGTAATACAGGCGAAGGAGCCCTGGAAGGCAACGTGAATGTACTGATAGAAGGTGCCCATCAGCGCTTTCAGCTGGATGTTTTTGAGCATCACCCAATCAAAGTTGCCGAAGAAGTTGTTCCCGGTGCCAAACGCCAGGCTGTAGCCATAGACGACCCACAGCACGCAAACCAGCGCAAACGTAACGGAGATTTGCGTCAGCATCGACAGCACGTTTTTGGAGCGAATCAGACCGCCGTAGAACAGCGCAAGGCCTGGGATGGTCATAAATAGCACCAGCGCGGTGCATATCATCATAAAGGCGTTGTCGGCTTTGTCCGCGACCGCAGGCGCGTCCGCAGCGAAGGCGAGCGTCGGCAGTAATGCCAGTGCGCCTAAACCAAGGAGTGCAGCTAATTTTTTCATTTTTCCCATCCCAATCAAGGCTTGCCAGCAGTTACAGAGCGGCTTCGTCGGCTTCGCCGGTACGAATACGAATAACGCGTTGCAGTTCTGCAACGAAGATTTTCCCATCACCGATTTTGCCGGTGTAGGCGGCTTTGCTAATCACGTCGATAACTTCATCGAGCTGGTCGTCAGCAATAGCAACATCAATTTTTACTTTCGGCAGAAAGTTGACGCTGTACTCGGCGCCACGGTAAAGCTCCGCATGGCCTTTCTGGCGACCGAAACCCTTAACTTCAGTAACGGTGAGCCCTTGAATACCGATTGAAGAGAGCGCTTCACGCACGTCTTCAAGCTTGAACGGTTTGATTACCACGGTTACCAGCTTCATAAATTCTCTCCACTCAGAATTAGGTCGTTACCTGCACGTAGAGAGCAAAGCAAAGCCCATGCCAGGAATAAAAAACCAGCGTGATTCAGCACGTTTTCAGGATTCAGGCGGGTTACCGGAAAGCCGGGTCAGGGAGTGAGATCGGGCGGGATTAGTCTGAAAAGAAAAAACGCACCACTGCAGTGCAGGATGCGTTTTCGTTTTGCACCAACGCGGAGAGGCGATGGTTTTTATGCGGTCTGTTGCATGGTTGTGGTGCATCAGGCCGTCAGGGATTCTTCCTGTGCTGAGGCGGCCAGCTCCTCACCTGCCAGCTGGAGCTGATACATCTGCCAGTAGCGCCCCTGCTGCGCCAGCAGTTCGCTGTGCGTACCTCGTTCCACGGCCTGGCCGCGATGCAGCACCAGAATCGTGTTGGCGTCGGTAATGGTGGACAAACGGTGGGCAATCACCACCAGGGTTGTGTGCTGACGCACCGCCGCCAGCGCCCGCTGGATGGCCTGCTCGGTCCCGGAGTCGATGTTCGCCGTGGCTTCGTCGAGGATCAGGATCTGCGGCGCTTCAACCAGCACACGGGCCAGGGCAAGCAACTGCTTCTGGCCAACGGAGAGATTGTTGCCCTGTTCGCCCAGGCGAGTGTGGATCCCTTCCGGCAGCGCTCGCGCCAGCTCGGCCAGTTGCACCGTTTCCAGCGCCTGCCAGACCATCTCTTCGCTGATATCCCGCCCCAGGGTTACGTTGGCAAAGAACGAATCGGCCATCACCACCGGATCTTGCTGCACCATCGCCACGCCGCGGCGCAGCGTTTCATGGCTGAGGGAGTCCAGCGGCCGGCCGTCGAGGCGTATTTCACCTTTCGTTAACGGGTAATAGCCCATAAGCAGGTTGGCCAGGGTGCTTTTTCCGCTGCCGGTATGCCCGACCAGGGCAATAAAGCTGCGCGAAGGTACTTCCAGATTAATGTCCTGCAGCACCAGGCGATCGCCACGGTAGGCAAATGAGACATTGTCGACGCTGATAGCGCCGCTGGCGAGGGGCCGGTTATCATTGCCGTAGTCCTGACGTTTGCCGTCCATCAGCTCAAACACGCGCTCCCCGGCAACCACCGCCTGCTGCAGAATCGACTGCTGGGTCGTCAGCTCGATCAGCGGTTCGTTCAGTCGGCCAAGGTAGTTAATAAAGGCGTACAGCACGCCAACTTCGATGGTGCCGCGAGAAGTGAAGCCGAACAGCATAAGCAGGCCGCACAGAATCATCGCCGAAAACAGGCTAAGCAGCGGCCGCAGAAGCCAGCCATCGAGCCGCAGGGTTTGCATCCGCGCCAGATAGTGAGAACGGCTTGCCTGCCCCATGCGTTCGCCGAAGCGGGCCTGCTGGCGAAACTGCTGAATCACGCTCATGCCGTTGATAACTTCGTTAAACCCGTCGTTGATGTCCGCCAGATAGCCGCGGACCCGGCGCACAATCGGCGTACTGTAACGCTGGTAGATAAACATCACGGCGATCACCGCCGGGAAGATGGTTATCGCCACCAGCGCCATGCGCCAGTCGAGCGTAAACATCGCCACCAGCATCGCGCCAATCAGCGCCGCACTGCGCAGCACCGTTGCTACAACGGTGACATACAGGTCACGGATCACCTCGGTGTCGTTCGTCACGCGAGAGATAAGCTGCCCCACCGGCTGCGTGTCAAACGCGCTCAGCGGCTGGCGCAGCGCAGCATCCATCACGTCGGTACGCAATTTTTGCACCACACCTACCGCCGCACGGTTAAACAACAGCGCCTGAAGATAGTGCAGCCCCGCGGCGCTAATCGACAGCAGGATATAAGCCACCGCCAGCCCGGCCGCAAGACCAAGCGGCATCTGGTTTTTAGCGACCAGGTTATCAATAAAATAGCTCACCAGCACCGGGCCACAAACCTCGGCAGCCGCCGCGACCCACAGCATCAGCATCGCTCCGCCCAGCGGTTTACGCCACGGCGAGCCGTAAGCCAGCAGGCGCTTAATGGTTGGCCACTGTTGTTTACGACTCATTGGCGCTCTCCCTGACTTCTTCCTGCTCCGGAGCCTCGTCCAGCGCGGCCTCCAGCTGTTGATAGCGGTACATATCCCGATACCATCCCGGCTGGGACGCCAGCCCGTCATGGCTGCCGCGCTGGGCGATATGCCCGTGCTGCATCACCAGGATCTCGCTGGCTTCCGTTAACGCAGACAGGCGGTGCGCGCTGATAATGACCGTGCGGTGTTCGCCCCACTCGCGCAGGTTATGCAGAATCTGGTGTTCGGTGCGGCCATCCACGGCGGAAAGCGCGTCGTCCAGGATCAGGATTTCGGCATCCAGCAGCAGCGCCCTGGCAATGGAGATACGCTGTTTTTGCCCGCCGGAAAGCATTACCCCACGCTCACCCACTTCGGTGTCGTACCCTTGAGGCAAGCGCAGGATATCCTCATGAACGCTGGCCAGGCGAGCCACGCGCTCAATGTCCTCCTGGGTGGCACCCGGCTTACCCAACGCAATGTTGCTGGCAACGGTGTCAGAGAACAGGAATGGCGTCTGGTTTACGATAGCCAGGCGGCTTCTCCAGCCGTCAATTTTCAGCGCCGTCAGCGGGATATCGTGGTAGCGAATGTCGCCCTGGTCCACGTCGAAATGACGCTGGATAAGCGCGAGGATTGTGCTTTTCCCTGACCCTGTTGGCCCGCACAGGCCCAGCATTTCCCCAGGTTTAAGGGTGAAATTGACGTTCTGCAGCGTGGGCTGCGCAGTCTGCGGATAGTGGAACTGGCGAATCGACGCCACCAGCTCAGACCGCCCTTCCGGCAGCGTTTTATCGCCGTCAACCACGCCCGGCTCTTCTTCCAGCATCGCGCGGATACGGCTGTAGGCCGCACTCCCACGCTCAACAATATTAAACATCCAGGCCAGCGCCAGCATCGGCCAGATCATCAGGCCGAGGTACATCACAAAGCTGGTGAGCTGCCCCAGAGTCAACGTGCCGTCGACAACCATCCAGCTTCCGCCACCGATGGCTAAAAGGTTTGCGGCCCCAATCGCCACATAAATGGTGGGATCAAAACGCGCATCAATGCGCGCGACGCGCATGTTTTTTGCCCCCGCATCCTGGGCCTCTGCGGCAAACAACGCCGACTGCCTGTCCTCAAGGCCAAACGCCTTGATCATGCGGATGCTGGTCATGCTTTCCTGAGTGCGATCGTTTAACGCTGAGAACGCGGCCTGCGCCACTTTGAAGCGATCGTGCAAACGGGCGCCGTCGCGTTTGATAACCACGGCCATGACGGGCATCGGCAAAAGGGCCAGCAGAGTGAGCTGCCAGCTGATTTGAGTCGACATCACGATCAACACCGCCAGCCCCATGACCAGCGAGTCCACCAGCGTTAGCACCCCTTCCCCCGCGGCAAATACAACGCGATCGACATCGTTGGTGGCGCGAGCCATCAGGTCGCCGGTACGGTGACGGAGATAAAATTCAGGGTGGTGCCGGCTTAACTGGCGGTAATAGTTTTCCCGCAGCTCAACCGCAAGCTGGTAAGACGCCCCGAACAGCAGGACACGCCAGACATAGCGCACCAGATAAACCACCACGGCAATAAGCAGCATCAGGCCAATCCACATCAGCACCTGCTGAGAGGAGAGACGCTGCTGTACTACGCCATCCACAATCACGCCCACCACTTTTGGCGGCACGAGCTGTAAAATAGCGATGATAATAAGCAAAGCCACCGCGCCGAGGTAGCGTCGCCACTCGCGGGTGAAGTACCAGCTTAATTGAGCAAATAATCGCACGAAGTTTAGATCCTGAAATGCTGCCTGCCGGCCAGGGCAAAAGAGTAGAGGCTACTGTTCCGCACAGTGCGGAATCAGGAAGTTAGAGGTAATGCTGTGGTGTATTTTATCTGTTCCATGGCAAAACTCGAAGTGACATCGCTTAATCCCGGGATGCCGTTCACCAGCCGCTTATAAAAGTCGTCATACCGCTTCATATCGGCCACCTGAACCCGAATCAGATAGTCATATTCGCCGGCCATGCGCCAGAACCCCAGAACTTCGGGCATGGCTTCCACCACCGAAACAAATTTGCAGTACCACTCGCTGCTGTGCTGCTGGGTTTTAATCAGCACAAACGCCGTCAGACCAAGGCCGAGTTTTTCCGGATCCAGCAGCGCAACTTTGCCGCGAATATAGCCTTCGTCTTCCAGGCGTTTTAAGCGTTTCCAGCACGGGGTGGTGGTCAGATTAACGGCATCCGCCAGCGCCTGCAAAGACAGGGTACAGTCCTGCTGCAGCATCGCAAGCAGCTTTCGGTCAATTTTATCTATCACAAGGCCACCGGGGAGAAATATTTTCTCTAATGGAAGCGCTAAAAAGACAAAATGGCAACTTTTTTATCCTTGCTTTGGATTACGCTAAGCACAAATTGATAAATGAGAATTTTCCATGACCAGCACCTGGGTGACTAACGCCATCAGCGAGATCAACGCCGACTATCAACGCTCTGCAGATACGCATCTTATCCGCCTGACTTTGCCCGCTTTTCCGGGTATTCAGCTGTATCTGAAAGATGAGAGCACGCACCCGACCGGCAGCCTGAAGCACCGCCTCGCGCGCTCACTGTTCCTGTACGGGCTGTGTAACGGCTGGATTAAAGAAGGCACCACGATTATCGAAGCTTCTTCTGGCTCAACGGCGGTGTCTGAAGCCTATTTTGCTCGTCTGCTTGGTTTGCCGTTTATTGCCGTGATGCCCGCCAGCACCGCAAAACGTAAAATTGAACAAATTGAATTCTACGGCGGCCGCTGCCACTTTGTAGAAAGCGCCTGCGAAATTTACGCCGCTTCGGAAATGCTTGCCCGTGAGCTAAACGGCCATTATATGGATCAGTTCACCTACGCCGAGCGGGCAACCGACTGGCGCGGTAACAACAACATCGCCGACAGTATTTTCCGCCAGATGACCCATGAGCCGCATCCGGTACCGGATTACATCGTGATGAGCGCCGGTACTGGCGGCACATCGGCCACTATCGGGCGCTACCTTCGCTTCCAGGGCCATGACACTAAGCTCACCGTTGTCGATCCGCAGAACTCGGTGTTTCTTGATTACTGGCATCAGCGCGATTGTGGCCTGAAAAGCGAAGTTGGCAGCAAAATCGAGGGTATTGGCCGCCCACGCTGCGAACCTTCGTTTATTCCCGATGTGATTGACGAAATGATGCGCGTTCCGGACGCAGCCAGCGTCGCCACCATGCTGTGGCTGGAATCCCAGCTTGGCCGGAAAGTGGGTGCCTCAACCGGCACCAATATGTGGGGTGTGCTGCAACTTGCCGCCAGAATGCGCGAGGAAGGCCGGAGTGGTTCTATCGTGACGCTGCTGTGCGATAGCGGTGAACGCTATCTTGAGTCCTACTACAATTCTGCCTGGGTCAACGATCATATCGGCGATCTCTCACCGTTTAAGGCTGAGATTGCCCGACTCATATCAATCCCCTAAATAATTCGAGTCGCAGGACAAAAAGACTTTCAGGTCGTTTTGAACAGCGCTTGCGCTGGCCCCGAAGGGGTGAGGCTCATGAATAAGCCGGCCGTCAACGCACCTGCGGCTTGAAGTATGACGTGTATAGGCGGGTATAAAAAAACCGGGCTAAATGCCCGGTGCTGTAAGGTCTCAATATTCGGGGGAATAGGTGAGATGTGGAGTGTCCAGCCAGTGCGTCAAATAGTGCGAGACCGCCTGGTTACGGCAATGGCCAATAACCGGCAGATGGGGTAAGTCCGCTTTTAACTGCGGCATGGCGTTGCCCATAATCAGGCCGTGCCCTACCGCCGAGAGCATTTCGCGGTCGTTCATCGCGTCGCCAAATGCCATGCAATCCTGCAGAGTGAAACCTAGGTGGGTGCTCAGTACGCCAAGCGCTGCCCCCTTGTTGCTGCCCACCGGCAGCACTTCCAGGCAATCCATTGCCGAGAAGCAAATAAATGCGCGATCGCCCAGCGCTTCATTGAGCTGAATACGCAGGCGGCAGAGATCGTCGTGATCGCCGCAGAAGCAGATCTTAGTGACTTCGTGAGCCGGTAGAGTACGAAGATCGACGATATGCGGCCGGAAACCGCTATAAACGTGCGCATGAAGCATTTCCGGGATTTCATGGCTGGTTAACCAACCTGAATCGTTAAATGCATGCATGCTCGCTTCCGTGTCCCAATGGCCGTGCAGCACCGTCTCTACCGCCCACGGCGAAAGATCGTTGCGGTGCATTAACTCACCTTCCATGCTGTGAACGCGCGTGCCGTTCCCGGTGATAAGGAAAGCCTCCAGATCGATCTTGCCGAGGATATGGCGCATCTCCAGCTCGTGCCGACCCGTAGCAAAGGCCAGGGTTATCTGGCGCTCTTCACGCAGGCGCTTCAGCGTATTCAGGGTTGCTTCCCCAAGGTGATGGTCGGGCAGCAGCAGCGTGCCGTCCATATCAAATGCAGCCAGACGAGCCATGGTTACTCCAGAAGTGATCGTGACAGCTAAAAGTATCCTCTGGAATATACGGAACTAATAGTGAATACTTGGTAAAAAATGTTCCGGGTTTATTATGCGACTTCTGAATCGGCTCAATCAGTTCCAGCGTTTATGGCAGCCTTCCGGCGGAGAACCGCAGCAGGTGACCGTTGCCGAGCTGGCCGAGCGCTGCTTTTGCAGCGATCGTCACGTCAGGACGCTGCTTAACCAGCTTGAAGATGCGGGCTGGCTGCGCTGGCGCGCGCAGTCTGGCCGCGGTAAACGCGGTGACCTCACCTTTCTGGTTTCACCGGAACATGTCCGTTCGGGCATGATGGAGCAGGTTTTAGATAAGGGTCAGCATCAGAACGCCCTGGAGCTGGCCCAGCTCGCCCCGGAGCAGCTTCGCCAGCTATTACAGCCGTTCCTCGGCGGCCAGTGGCAAAACGATGTCCCGACGCTGCGCATCCCTTATTACCGCCCGCTCGATCCCGTCGCCCCAGGTTTTCTGCCGGGCCGGGCCGAGCAGCACCTCGCCGGGCAGGTGTTTTCCGGCCTGACGCGGTTTACCCGTGAAAGCCCGGAGCCCCAGCCTGACCTCGCCCACCACTGGCAAATATCAAACAACGGCCTGTGCTGGGACTTTTTTATCCGCTCCACCCTGCACTGGCACAACGGTGAACCTGTAGAAACCCATCAGCTTCAGCACCGGCTGATGATGTTGCTGGAACTCCCTGCTCTGCGGCGGCTGTTCATCAGCATAAAACGGATTGAGATCCCCCATGCGCAGTGTCTGCGGTTTATTTTGCATCGGCCTGACTATTGGCTCGCGCACCGCCTGGCGAGCTACTGCAGCCGCCTGGCCCATCCGCAGGATACTCAGCTGGGCTGCGGCCCATTCCGCATAGTCGGCTTCAAGCCGAATCTGGTGCGGCTGGAAAGCTTTGAAAGCTACCATCTGAAACACCCGCTGCTGAAAGCCATTGAATACTGGATAACCCCGCAGCTCTTCGAAACCACACTCGGCACAAGCTGCCTGCATCCGGTACAAATCGCCATCGGCCAGCAGGATGAGTTGGAGAATCTGCGCCCGGTCAGCAATAGCATCAGCCTGGGCTTTTGCTATCTGGGGATCAGGCCGCAGGGGAGGCTCAGCGCAGCACAGGCCAGAACAATCATGCAGATTGTCCGGGAGCCGGAGATGATCGCCACGCTGCCGCTTAACAGCGAGCTTATCACCTCCAATCGGGAGATGATCCCCGGCTGGCAAATTCCCGGCTGGGATACCCACACAGCCGTAGCGTTACCGAAAAAACTCACGCTGGTTTACCATTTGCCGGTTGAGCTTCATGCCATGGCCCTGCAGCTCAGGCACTATCTGGCAGAGCGCGGCTGTGAACTGACGGTCATTTTTCACGATGCCAAAACCTGGGCTGGCTGCGAGGATTTAGCCCAGGCCGATATCGTGATGGGCGACAGACTGATTGGGGAAGCCCCGGAATACACCCTTGAGCAATGGCTTCGCAGCGATGTCCTGTGGCCTAATTTATTAAGCGCCGGGCATTACGCACACCTGCAGGCCACGCTGGATGCCGTGCAGGCTTACTTTCCTCCTGTTGAGCGTAATGAAGGCCTGAAAGAAGTCTTTCACGGCCTGATGCGGGAGGCCGTGGTCACGCCGCTGTTTAATTATCGCTACCAGATTAGCGCCCCACCCGGCGTAAATGGCATTGAACTGAATGCCTGGGGCTGGTTTGATTTTTGTGAAGCCTGGCTGCCGCCGCCAGGAATGGCGTGAAGAAGCTGGCCCGCGCCCTGGCGGGGCGTTACCATACCCCTTTTCCAGACACCCTTGTGAACGACAGGATAGAGAATGAAACGTACAGTCGTGGTTTTCAGCGGCGGACAGGACTCCACCACCTGCCTGATTCAGGCTTTACAGCAATACGATGAAGTGCACTGCGTGACCTTTGATTATGGGCAGCGGCATCGGGCAGAAATAGACGTGGCCCAAAAGCTGTCTCTGAAGCTTGGCGCCCGCGCACATAAAGTCCTGGATGTCACCCTGCTGAACGAACTGGCGGTGAGCAGCCTGACGCGAGACAGCATTCCGGTGCCGGGCTATAACCCCGAGGATAAAGGCATTCCAAGCACTTTCGTACCGGGCCGCAACATCCTGTTCCTGACCCTGGCGGCGATTTACGCGTACCAGGTTGAAGCGGAATCCGTGATAACTGGCGTCTGTGAAACGGACTTCTCTGGCTACCCGGACTGCCGCGATGAGTTTGTCAAAGCGCTCAATCACGCGGTAAGCCTCGGGATGGCAAGAAACATCCGGTTTGAAACGCCGCTGATGTGGCTGGACAAAGCGGAAACCTGGGCGCTGGCCGATTACTGGCAGAGCCTGGAAACGGTGCGCCAGGAGACGCTAACCTGCTACAACGGCATTCAGGGCGACGGCTGTGGAGAATGTGCCGCCTGCAACCTGCGTGCTAACGGCCTGAACCACTATCTGGCCAATAAACCCGCAGTAATGGCCGCGATGCAGCAAAAGACTGGCCTCAAATAAGACATAACGGCGTGGTGACCAACCTCTGTCGATAGAAGAAATACCGGACGGTTCGTAAAAAAGACCGGAAAATCAATTTATTGATTTTCGGCTGATAATCACACAGAGGGGAAAACCACGCTTTTCCCCTCTTTGTCAGCAATTTTAGGCATTCATCATCTGTTCGAGCTTGTCACGCAGTTCACCCTCCAGCGGAACGGCCTTTTGCGTTTTTAAATCAATGCAGACAAAGGTCAGCAGCGCATCGGCGACGGCTTCGCCTTCAGGCTCGAGCGTCACCACCTGGCTTAATACCCCACTTTTACCGTTTAGCTGTTGAAGCGAACTTTCGATACGCAGCAGGTCGCCAAGCACCGCCGGGCGGCGGTAGCTGATATTGATATTCACCACGATAAAAGCGATGTTGTGTTCCGTCATCCACTGGAAGCCCGTTGTTTTTTCCAGCCCTTCCCAGCGGGCTTCCTCGAGGAACTCGAGATAACGAGCGTTGTTAACGTGTTGGTAGACATCCATATGGTATCCACGAACTTTGATATGTGTCTGCATAGCGCGAAACCCTTGTACTGTTTATTGTTGTCATCAGGTGAAGGTAAGCGAGGCCATACCCCACCAACTGGTATGACCTCTAACTCAGCGTAGCAAACTTTCTTCTTCAGGTGGAAGCCTGAGCACGTAAACTCAAAGTTTTATGCGAGCCAGGTTACGTTCTACCAGCGATGCGCCAATGCCAGGCACCTCATGCAGCTGGTCGAGTGTTTTGAAAGGACCAAATTCATCGCGATAGCTCACGATGGCCTGCGCCTTTTTCAGCCCCACGCCGTTCATCTTCTGAGCCAGTTCTTCTGCCGGGGCGCTATTGAGACTCACCAGCCCCTCCCCTTGCTCCGCCGCTTTGGCTGGGGCCGTTTTAGGCTGCGCCGCTGAGGTGTTGACCGGGGCCGAACCCGCCTTTTCTGCGGCAGAATATGCCGGTGCGCAGCCAAGTAAACCGGCCAGTACGAGGGAGAGTGAAAATGCTTTGATTCCTGATGTCATGCTGTGTCCTCCATGTGTGTTGACAGCCCACTCACCATAGCGAGGATAAAAATCAGCGACAAACGCCGGGTTGAAGATATGGAAAAGGCCGCGAAAGCGGCCTTCTGGAGTTACACTGCGTTGCAAAAATTTGCGAGGATTACTGCTGCTGGTCGATGATATCGCCCAGTTTAATCTTCGCTTCTTTGCGCAGGTTGGACATCAGCGCTTCGAAAGCAATCTGGGCGTTGTTCTGGGTGATCCCCTGCACCATCGCTTTTTTCTGCTCGTCCGGCATAGAGCCCGCTTTCACTTCGTCCAGAGACAGCAGTACAACGTTGCCCTGCATGTCATTGGCGACGCCATAGCTCGGCTTGTCTTTCGCCGGCAGAGGCAGACCAAAGGCAGCCTGGCTGATAGGATCCTGTCCGGTGCGGCTCAGGGTTTTCGCCTCGCCGAAGCTCAGGCCAGCGGCTTTCATGTCATCAGCACCTTTGCCCAGTTTCAGCGCGTTCAGCAGCTTGTCGGCATCCAGCCTCGCCTGCTGCTCAGCTTTCTGCTGCTTCACGGCGGCAATCACCTGGTCACGCACTTCTGCCAGCGGTTTAACCGCTTCGGCTTTATGCTCGGCAACGCGCAGAACGAAAGCGCGATCGCCGTCGACGGTGATGATGTCAGAGTTGCTGCCCGGTGAACCGTTTTCGCCCACCAGACCGCCGCTGAAGATAGCGTCGGCAACCGGTTTAAAGTTCAGCTCGTCCGGCAGATTGTCGTGGCCGAACCAGACGGTTTCAACGGCTTTAACGCCTGCAACTTTCTCGGCGCTTGCCAGAGATTCGTTATCGTTGCTAGCGGCATCGCTCACTTTCTGCTGCAGCGCATAGTAAGCGTCAACGGCTTTTTCCTGCTTAACTTTAGCCACGATGCCGTCACGGACTTCCGCCAGCGGCTTCACAACGGCAGGCTGGATATCATCCAGGCGAACAATCAGGAAACCAACGGAAGACTTGACGACGCCCGACAGCTGGCCTTTTTCTTTCAGACCGGCATTTTTCAGTTCATCAGGCGTGGTGGAGGCTTCCAGCCAGCCCATGTCACCGCCGTTGCGGGCAGAGATAATGTCAGCTGATTTGGCCTTCGCCAGCGCGGCAAAATCGCCGCCCTTGTTCAGCTCGTCAAGAATCGCTTTCGCTTCATCTTCAGTTTTGGTCTGAATCACGCTGTAGCGGTTGCGCTGCGGCTGGGTGAATTCATCTTTGTGCTGATCGTAGTAAGCCTGAACGTCCGCATCACTGGCCTCTTCCTGCATGGAAGCGGCGTCCAGTTTGATGTAGCTGACTTTAAACTGTTCCGGAGTGATGTAGCGGCTTTTGTTCTGCTCGTAGTTGGCGTTGATTTCCTGCTCGGAAGCCTCTTGCTTCGCGGCCAGCGCTTTCACGTCAATAGTGGCTTCACGCACTACGCGTTGCTGGGAAACCAATGCCGCCAGCTCGTCGGTTTCACCGTTGAGCATAAAGTCGGTACCAACCACGGCTTTAATCAACTGGTCGGTGGTGAGCTGATTACGCAGCGCCTGTGCGTACTGATCGGCCGTCAGTCCCATATTGCCGATGATTGCGTTATAGCGAGCGTTATCGAACTTACCGTTATTCTGGAAGGCAGGCTGGCTGAAGATGGCCATTTTCACCTGCTCGTCGCTGATGCCGAGGCCCAGATGTTTGGCGTACTGATCGAGCAGCGCCTCATCAATCAGCTGGTTGAGCACCTGCTGACGCATCTGCTTCATGTAGCCTTCGTTGCCCGCGAGGACGGAGAACTGATCGCCCAATTGCTGCTGCTGACGATTACGCTCGTTAGCCACCGCATTTTCGAACTGGCTACGGCCGATCTCCTGGCCATTTACTTTTGCGGCATAATTATTGTTACCGCCAGTCAGGTAGCTACCCACGCCAGTCAGAACGAATGACAAGATAATCAAACCCAGAATGATCTTGAGCACGACATGGTTAGCCGCCGCTCGTAAATTGTCCATCATGGTGTAACAACACTCCGCTGTAGTATGACTTGGTAAACCTGCGCAGGCGCTAAGCTGGCATCCTTAGTGACTCAAGCTGCCCTGTGCTGCGCGCAAGGGCGTATTGTGACAAGAAACCCGCTGCAAATCATCAACACCTGCGTAAAATTCGGCTTCAGGCAATAAAAAAGGCACATCAAATGATGCGCCCCTGCGATACCTGACACCATACACCCCAGTCAGTCGGGGCTAATAAATCAGTTAACAGCGTCTTTCAGCGCTTTACCAGCACGGAAGCCTGGTACTTTTGCTGCGGCGATGGTGATTTCTTTACCGGTTTGAGGGTTACGGCCAGTACGGGCAGCACGCTCTTTAACAGCAAAGGTACCAAAACCTACCAGTGCTACGTCTTCCCCGGACTGCAGAGATTCAGTAACAGAAGCAATAACAGCATCTAACGCACGTCCAGCCGCGGCTTTAGAAATATCAGCACCTGCGGCAATTTTGTCTATCAGTTGAGATTTATTCACTCTTCTCTTCCTCTCTTTATAATTTATATCGCACCTGATATCCCTCAGGCGCGACCGCGCAGCAGTTATAACAGGCTCGTCATGCCCTTACAACAGGAGTTGTGGACGATAAGCTCAGCCAGCAACTAAATTAGCGACACAAAAAAAAGCTGGCAAGTGACAATTCACTTACCAGCCCTAATTTTATTGACTGTATTTGCGTCAGGTCACTATTTTGCGGTGACTACCTGCATGCCGGAAGGCTCATTCTGCAGCGCAAGGGTCAGAACTTCCTCAATACGCTTCACAGGATGAATAGTCAGGTCGGCAATCACATTGTCCGGAATTTCTTCCAGATCGCGCTTGTTGTCGTCCGGGATCAGTACTGTTTTGATGCCGCCCCGGTGTGCCGCCAGCAGCTTCTCTTTCAGACCACCAATCGGCAACACCTGACCACGCAGGGTAATTTCACCGGTCATTGCCACATCGGCACGCACCGGGTTCCCCGTCAGGCAGGACACCAGCGCGGTACACATTGCGATACCGGCACTTGGACCGTCTTTCGGCGTAGCCCCTTCCGGTACGTGAACGTGAATATCACGTTTTTCGTAGAAGTCACCGTTGATACCCAGTTTTTCCGCACGGGCACGAACCACGGTCAGCGCAGCCTGGATGGACTCCTGCATGACTTCACCGAGAGAGCCGGTATAAGTCAGCTTGCCTTTACCCGGTACGCAGGCGGTTTCAATGGTCAGCAGGTCGCCGCCCACTTCCGTCCACGCGAGCCCGGTCACCTGGCCTACACGGTTTTCGCTGTCGGCACGGCCGTAATCAAAGCGCTGCACCCCAAGGTAATCCTTCAGGTTATCGCCGTTGATTTCGATGTGTTTGAGCGATTTATCCAGCAGCAACTGTTTCACCGCTTTACGGCACAGCTTGGAGATTTCACGCTCCAGGCTACGGACGCCCGCTTCACGAGTGTAATAGCGGATAATGCCGACAATGGCGCTGTCATCAACCTTCAGCTCGCCTTTTTTCAGGGCGTTGCGTTCGATTTGCTTCGGCAACAGGTGCTGTTTGGCAATGTTCAGTTTTTCGTCTTCGGTGTAACCCGACAGACGAATCACTTCCATACGGTCCAGCAATGGCGCCGGGATGTTCATGGAGTTAGAGGTCGCCACAAACATCACGTCGCTGAGATCGTAGTCCACTTCCAGGTAGTGATCGTTAAACGTCACGTTCTGTTCTGGATCAAGCACTTCCAGAAGAGCAGACGCCGGATCGCCACGCATGTCGGAAGACATCTTGTCGATTTCATCCAGCAGGAACAGCGGGTTTTTCACCCCGACTTTTGCCATCTTCTGAATCAGTTTACCCGGCATAGAGCCGATGTAAGTCCGGCGGTGACCGCGGATTTCCGCTTCGTCACGCACGCCGCCCAGCGCCATGCGCACGTATTTACGGCCCGTGGCTTTAGCGATGGACTGGCCCAGAGAGGTTTTACCTACCCCTGGCGGCCCGACCAGGCAAAGAATTGGCCCTTTCAGTTTGTTCACGCGGCTCTGGACTGCGAGGTATTCCAGAATGCGATCTTTCACACGTTCGAGGCCGTAATGGTCAGTATCGAGGATTTCCTGCGCCTGACGCAGATCTTTTTTGACCTTGCTGCGGGCGTTCCACGGAACCTGAACCATCCAGTCAATATAGCCGCGCACCACGGTGGCTTCCGCAGACATCGGCGACATCATTTTCAGCTTCTGCAGCTCGGCTTCGGTTTTCTCACGCGCTTCTTTCGGCATTTTCGCCGCGTCAATTTTACGTTTCAGCGCTTCATTTTCGTCAGGTGCATCATCCATTTCGCCCAGTTCTTTCTGAATCGCCTTCATTTGCTCATTCAGATAGTACTCGCGCTGGCTTTTTTCCATCTGCTTTTTAACGCGGTTGCGAATGCGTTTCTCAACCTGCAGCAGATCGATTTCCGACTCCATCATCGCCATCAGGTATTCGAGACGCTCGTTGATATCGGACATCTCAAGCACTGACTGCTTGTCCGACAGCTTCAGCGGCATATGGGCGGCAATGGTATCGGCCAGACGTGCAGGGTCATCGATGCTGTTCAGCGACGTCAGCACTTCCGGTGGAATTTTTTTGTTCAGCTTGATATAGCCTTCAAACTGATTGATTGCGGTGCGAACCAGCACTTCCTGCTCGCGCTCTTCAATCGCCGGCGATTCCAGGTACTCAGCCTGGGCTGAGAAGTGCTCGCCGTTGTCAGACAGCGTAGTGATGCGTGCGCGCTGAAGCCCTTCCACCAGTACTTTTACCGTACCGTCAGGCAGTTTCAGCATCTGCAGAATTGAAGCAACGGTACCTACAGTGAACAGGTCGTTAACACCTGGCTCATCCGTCGAAGCCTCTTTCTGCGCCACCAGCATGATTTTCTTATCATGGTCCATTGCAGCTTCCAGGCAGCGAATGGATTTTTCACGCCCGACAAACAGTGGAATAACCATGTGCGGATAAACCACCACATCGCGCAGCGGCAATACGGGGATTTCAATGCGTTCAGAACGCTCAGGATTCATAGAGCTCTCTCTTAGTTTAATGTCCGCCAGGTGATTTGGTGAACGCTTCCGCTCCACCAACAAGTAAATCAGTATATGGGGCTGTTTCCCGGACATTCAACTGTGGGAATGCAGGAAAAATAAATGGGGGATAAAATCCCCCATTTTCTTATTAACTGACTGGTTATTCTGGCGAATTATTCACCGGAGGCCTGCTGCGCTTCCGGCTTACCATAAATTAATAGCGGCTTGGACTGGCCGGCAATGACGGACTCGTCAATGACCACTTTTTCCACGTCGTCCAGAGATGGCAGATCGTACATGGTGTCCAGCAGCGCACCTTCCACGATGGAACGCAGGCCGCGAGCACCGGTTTTACGGATCATCGCTTTCTTGGCAATCGCATCCAGCGCTTCATCACGGAATTCCAGCTCTACGCCTTCCAGATTGAACAATGCCTGATACTGTTTGGTCAGGGCATTTTTCGGCTCTTTCAGGATCTGGATCAGCGCGTCTTCGCTCAGCTCGCTTAACGTCGCAACAACCGGCAGACGGCCAATGAACTCAGGGATCAGACCAAATTTGATCAGATCTTCTGGCTCAACCTGGCCAAGCAGCTGGCCTTCGCTGGCTTTCTCAGACTTCGCTTTTACCGTTGCACCAAAACCGATACCAGAGCCCGTTTCTACGCGATTAGCGATAACTTTATCCAGGCCTGCAAATGCGCCGCCGCAGATAAACAGAATCTTGGAGGTATCAACCTGCAGGAATTCCTGCTGCGGATGCTTACGCCCACCCTGAGGTGGAACCGCAGCCACGGTGCCTTCAATCAGTTTCAGCAGTGCCTGCTGCACGCCTTCCCCGGACACGTCACGGGTGATGGACGGGTTGTCAGATTTGCGGGAGATTTTATCGATCTCATCGATGTACACGATACCGCGCTGGGCTTTCTGTACGTCGTAGTCGCATTTCTGCAGCAGCTTCTGAATGATATTTTCAACGTCTTCGCCCACGTAACCTGCTTCGGTCAGCGTGGTTGCATCCGCCATGGTAAATGGCACATCCAGCAGGCGAGCCAGCGTTTCTGCCAGCAGCGTTTTACCGCTACCGGTCGGGCCGATCAGCAGGATGTTACTTTTCCCCAACTCGACGCCGTTGGACGTGTCGCTGTTGCGCAGACGTTTGTAGTGGTTGTAAACCGCAACCGCCAGCACTTTTTTAGCCTGCTCTTGGCCGATAACATAATCGTCAAGATGGTGGCGAATTTCGTGCGGCGTTGGCAACGCGCTGCGTTCACGGTGCGGCGCAACTTCTTTAATCTCTTCGCGAATGATGTCGTTGCATAAATCGACACACTCATCGCAGATATACACTGACGGCCCGGCAATCAGCTTGCGCACTTCATGCTGGCTTTTGCCGCAAAAAGAGCAGTACAGCAGTTTGCCTGAACCGTCTTTGCGCTTATCTGTCATCAGTAAAACCTCTTCTCTTTTCTGTGTGCTACCACCGGTAGCACAAGTGCCATTCTACGGCGCAGCCGATAGTGAAGCGTTCAGTCAGGCCGCTACTTGACTATAGTATAGCGGCCCAATGCTTCGGGCATTAGTTACGGTGAGTCAGGATCGAATCGACTAAACCGTACTCTACCGCTTCGCTTGCGGAGAGGAAACGATCGCGCTCGGTGTCTTTCTCGATTTGTTCAAGCGATTTGCCCGTATGTTCTGCCATCAGCTCGTTCATACGTGCCTTCACTTTCAGGATCTCTTTAGCGTGGATTTCGATGTCCGTCGCCTGGCCCTGATAGCCGCCCAGCGGCTGGTGAATCATGACGCGGGAGTTAGGCAGGCAGAAACGCTTACCTTTTGCCCCTGCGGTCAGCAGGAATGCGCCCATCGAACAAGCCTGGCCCATACAAATGGTGCTGACGTCCGGCTTAATAAACTTCATGGTGTCGTAAATCGACATCCCGGCCGTAATTACGCCACCCGGAGAGTTGATGTAAAGATAGATATCTTTCTCCGGGTTTTCTGCTTCCAGAAACAGCATCTGCGCCACAATCAGGTTAGCCATATGATCTTCTACCTGACCGGTCAGGAAGATGACGCGCTCCTTAAGCAGACGAGAATAGATATCGTATGAACGTTCGCCGCGGGATGTTTGTTCAACAACCATCGGCACCAGGGCCATATGGGGTGCTAATTGATCTCGTTCGCCACTGTATGACATGTCCGTCTCCTGGAGTAATTAAGCCTACTGTACTGATTCTACTTGAGACGCAGGATATTGACTATGTTCCTTGCGCCGATTCTGGACGGAGTCAGTCAGGGATTGTTAATGGAACCTCACCCGAATAATGGGGATGATTTGCCCTGTTTCAAGCATAACAACCTTTTGTTGTTACGCTAACCCTGAAATGGGGTTTTATTGATGGCTTATCGTGTGATTTAGCGATAAAAAAAGCCCGCCACCAAGAGGTGACGGGCCCGATGCTGCGTTTTTTGGCTAATCAGCCAAAAAGCACTTACGCCTGCTGGTTCATCAGCTCGCTGAAAGTGGTCGCTTTTTCGGACACTTTTGCTTTAGCCAGAACGGCTTCAACAGCCTGCTCTTCCAGCGCAACGTTGCGCATGTTGTCCATCAGCTCTTTGTTTTTACCGTAGAACTCGATGACTTCAGTCGGATCTTCGTAGGCAGAAGCCATTTCTTCGATCAGACCTTTAACACGCTCTTCGTCAGCTTTCAGCTCGTGGGTACGAATCACTTCGCCCAGCAGCAGACCGACAACAACGCGACGTTTAGCCTGCTCTTCGAACAGTTCACGAGGCAGTTCCAGAGCTTGCTTCTCGTTGCCACCGAAACGCTGTGCAGCCTGACGGCGCAGAACGTCGATTTCGCCGTCGATCAGCGCAGCTGGTACGTCGATGTTGTTGGCGTTAACCAGACCGTCGATCGCCTGAGACTTAACGCGGTTACGCACTGCGCCTTTCAGTTCGCGATCCATGTTTTTACGGACTTCGGTACGCAGGCCAGCTACGGAACCATCTTCAACGCCGAAACGCTTGATGAATTCTTCGGTGAATTCTGGCAGCTCACGCGCTTCAACTTTCTTCAGCACGATGTCGAACTTCGCTGCTTTCCCTTTCAGGTTTTCAGCGTGATATTCTTCCGGGAAGGTCACTTCGATAGTGAACTCTTCGCCAGCTTTGTGGCCAACGATGCCGTCTTCGAAGCCAGGGATCATGCGACCCTGACCCATTGCCAGCACGAAGTCAGAGGCTTTACCGCCTTCAAACACTTCGCCGTCAACGGAACCGGTGAAATCGATGGTCACGCGATCTTCTGCGGTCGCTGCAGCGTCGCTGTCTTTCCAGGTCGCCTGCTGCTTACGCAGGGTGTCCAGCATTGCATCAACGTCTTCGTCGGTCACTTCAACAACCGGTTTTTCAACTTCGATGGCTTCCAGACCCTGCAGCTCAACTTCTGGGTACACTTCGAACTCAACCGCGTAGGTAAAGTCTTCGCCCAGCTTGTATTCGCCCGGCACGTAGTTAGGTGCGCCAGCCGGATTGATCTTCTCTTTGATGATCGCATCAATGAAGTTGCGGCTCATCAGTTCACCCAGCACGTCCTGGCGTACAGATGCGCCATAACGCTGAGCAACTACGGTCATCGGCACTTTACCCTTACGGAAGCCGTCGATACGTACTTTTTTAGCCACGTTGACCAGCTCGCTTTTTACAGCGGTTTCGATGCTGTCTGCAGCGATGGTAAGCGTGAGACGGCGGCCAAGGCCCTGAGTGGTTTCAACTGAAACTTGCATCTTGTTACCTCAAAAAATCACAGTGCTCGGTCAACTCTGGAAGCCCTGGTGGCTTCACAGAACCAGGATGTTCTCTGAATCAGAAACACATTCCCTGTCGTCAGAATCATCCCGAAGACATTCAAAAAATAAGACGCAGCATTATAGCGGCATCGCTGGGGTGAGTCGAGAACGGCAATAGCCCACGGCTGCGGCCTTTTTCACACTTCTTTGTCATTTATTCTTTTTTGCCCGCCTCCCCGGAGAGACAGGCAAAACAAAACGGCCCGCAGGCCGTTTTTGGAAACGCAGTATACATACCGCAACATAACGGAAAAGTTCCCTTAGTTGCAAACGCTTAGCGGTAAATCAGGCGATGCTGCCCGCGCCACGACAGTTCGGGGACGCAAACACCGTATCCTGCAGTCCTTCCCACTCTTTAACGGTGTAAGTGTGCAGCGCCAGCGCATGCACCGGACCCGCCAGTTCTTCGCTCAATGTGCCGTAAATCATGCGGTGGCGGTTTAAAAAGCGTTCGCCCGTAAAACGGTCGCTAACCAGCACAACCTTAAAATGGCTTTCAGAGCCCGCCGGGACATTGTGACGATAGCTTTCATCCACGACTTCCAGGTACGCGGGGGTAAAGGCGGCTTTTAACTTCTCTTCTATCTGCTCGCGTATCAGCATGAACTTTCTCCTCGACAACGTAGAGATGCCACTCATCCCTTTAAATGTTAGCCGCTTTTAGCCAGATTTTGCTTTGAACACAACAAAAATTTAACTTTCACGGGCCTTTCTTCACCCGCTTATCAGAACGTTCATAGGCTTAAGGCACTAAACCGACGGAAAAGTGTCAGAAGGTTTTGCTGAGGCCCGGAAAAATGGCAACGCGATGAAATTCCGTGCGTTAAGCACTTCCCCTGAACGGCCGCAGTGTTATGATGGCGTGATTTTTTATCAGCCTGCCCTTTGAGTACATTGAGAAAGCGAACATGTTAAAAAAATTACTTTTCCCGCTGGTTGCCATGTTTATGCTGGCCAGCTGTGCAACACCGCCAACCACCATTGAAGTGTCGCCAAAAATCACCCTGCCACAGCAGGATCCAAGCCTGATGGGCGTTACGCTAAGCATCAACGGTGCCGATCAGCGTACCAGCCAGGCACTGGCAAAAGTGACCCGCGACAATCAGCTAGTCACGCTGACGCCATCCCGCGATCTGCGCTTCCTGCTGCAGGAAGTGCTGGAGAAGCAGATGACCGCTCGTGGCTATATGATTGGGCCGAACAGCCCGGTTGACCTGCAGATCATCGTTAACCAGCTGTATGCCGACGTTTCCCAGGGTAACGTGCGCTACAACATTGCTACCAAAGCGGACATCTCCATCATTGCTACCGCGAAAAACGGCAACAAGATGACCAAGAACTACCGCTCCAGCTATAACGTCGAAGGCGCGTTCCAGGCCACCAATAAGAATATCGCTGACGCGGTTAACTCCGTGCTGACCGATACCATTGCGGATATGGCTCAGGACACCAGCGTTCACGACTTCGTTAAGCAGAACGCTCGTTAATTTTTACCCCGTTGGCCTGCTCGCGCGGGCCAACAACAGAGTTTGCACAATTCCCCTATGTCCAATCATTATCTGCGCATCTTTCAGCAGCCTAAATCAGCCATTTTACTGATTCTGGGCTTTGCATCCGGCCTGCCTTTAGCCCTGACCTCAGGTACGCTTCAGGCCTGGATGACCGTCGAAAATATCGACCTGAAAACCATCGGTTTCTTCTCGCTTGTGGGCCAGGCCTACGTCTTTAAGTTTCTTTGGTCGCCGGTAATGGACCGCTACACCCCGCCGTTGCTCGGGCGTCGTCGTGGCTGGCTGTTAATTACGCAAATTCTGTTGTTGGTGGCGATTGCCGCTATGGGGTTCCTGGAACCGTCCTCGCAGCTGCGCTGGATGGCTGCTCTGGCGGTGATCATCGCCTTCTGTTCTGCCTCCCAGGACATTGTTTTTGATGCATGGAAAACTGACGTTCTGTCTGCCGAAGAACGCGGTACCGGGGCCGCCATCAGCGTGCTGGGATACCGCCTGGCCATGCTGGTTTCCGGCGGCCTTGCGCTCTGGCTGGCGGATCGCTATTTGGGCTGGCAGGCTACTTACTGGCTAATGGCTGCCCTGCTTGTGCCCTGTATTATTGCCACGCTTTTAGCGCCGGAACCTACCGATGCCGTTCCCGTTCCTAAGAGTCTGGAACGTGCCGTCGTTGAGCCGCTGCGCGACTTCTTTGGCCGCAACAATGCCTGGCTGATTTTACTGTTGATTGTGCTTTATAAGCTGGGCGATGCCTTTGCCATGAGCCTGACCACCACATTCCTGATCCGCGGCGTTGGCTTTGATGCCGGTGAAGTTGGCGTGGTGAACAAAACCCTTGGGCTGTGCGCCACTATTTTCGGCGCGCTGCTTGGCGGGATGCTGATGCAAAAGCTGACGCTGTTCCGCGCGCTGCTGATCTTCGGCATTTTGCAGGGCGTGTCCAACGCCGGTTACTGGCTGCTGTCGGTGACGGATAAAGACATGATTACCATGGCGAGCGCGGTGTTCTTTGAAAACCTGTGCGGTGGCATGGGTACTGCGGCCTTTGTGGCGCTGTTGATGACGCTGTGCAATAAGTCATTTTCGGCCACTCAGTTCGCGCTGCTTTCCGCGCTTTCCGCCGTTGGCCGCGTGTATGTCGGCCCGATTGCCGGCTGGTTTGTGGAAGCCCACGGCTGGCCAACCTTCTATCTGTTCTCCGTGGTCGCCGCAGTACCGGGGATCCTGTTATTGCTGGTGTGTAAGCAAACGCTGGAATTCACCCAGCAAACCGAAACCTTTATGTCACGCAGCGAATTTGCTCCGGCCTATCGCCTGGCGCTGCGTATTCTGGGTTTTGGCTGCCTGCTGCTGGCGGCGTGGCTGCTGGTGATTATCAGCAATGCACTGGGGTTGACCGAGTGGGCGTTTGGATTACAGCTTCTGGAATGGGGCGCTTTGCTTGCCATCGGCGGCATTCTGTTTGGCGGCGTGCTGGACTTCCTTGCCCTGCGTAAAACGGCGCTTATTTAAAAAGAATAAAAAAACCGGGCAAGGTATCGCCCGGTCTGAGAAAGCCGGGAAGGTTACCCTTTCCGGCTTTTTTATCGCCTTAAGCCAGCGCGTGTGCCGCCGCGTTTTGTCCGGCGAGCGTACCGAAGATGATGATATCGGCGACGGCGTTGCCGCCGATGCGGTTTGCACCGTGAATACCGCCCACCACTTCACCTGCGGCCCAGACTCCCTGAATAACCTGATGCTGTTCGGTTACCACTTCGGCGCTGGTATTGATAGTGACACCGCCCATTGTGTGGTGAACCCCTGGCGCAATGCGGATCGCGTAATATGGCCCGGTGTCCAGCGGGAAACGCATCCCGGTGGTGCGCCCAAAGTCCTCATCCTTTTTCTGCTTCACAAAGCCGTTGTAGCGATCCAGCGTTTGCTGCAGCGCGTGAGCATCCATATTCAGCTTCACCGCCAGCTCTTCCGCAGTCGGGGCGCTGAGCACAAACCCACGGGCAATGTATTCATCCGCCGCTTTGTTGTTCTGGCGCACCTGCTCGTCAAACAGGATCCAGGCGCTTTTCTCCGGCAGGGCGATTATCTCCGCGGAAACCTTGTCACGCGTTTCCAGTTCATTGAAGAACCGCTGCCCTTCCTGGCTGACCAGGATAGCCCCACCGCCGCGGATGGACTCGGAGATAAGATAAGAGGTAGTTTGCTCCACGGTCGGATGGATCTGGATCTGATCCATGTCCACCGTACCGGCGCCGATCTTCTCCAGCAGGGCAATACCGCTCCCGGTGGCGCCTTTATGGTTGGTGGTCACAAAACCTTTCAGCTCAGGACGGTAGTGAACCACCATTTTACGGTTGGCGCTGAAGCCGCCGGTAGCGACAACCACGCTTTTCGCCAGCAGAATATGGTGTTCGTTATATTCGTTAGCGACCTTAACCCCCGTGACCACACCATTTTCATGCAGGATCTCTTCCACGGTGGTGTCCAGCAGAACGTCGATGCTGCGCTGGTTTACGTTGTTGACCAGGCCACTTATCAGGAAGCCGCCGACGGCCGAGCGGTCTGCCGGGCGGTGCGTACGGTCGATGCTCATCCCGCCGGTGATAGTGATGTCGTTCAGAACGATATCCAGGCTTGCCAGCCAGTCGATAGCACCCGGCGCACGCTCAACGAACTCTTTTAGCAGTTCGGTGTTGTTTCTGAATTTACCGCCTTTCAGCGTCTCATCGTAAAACAGCTCTTTGCTGTCTTTAATGCCCTTCATCGCCTGGAAACGCGTTTCCGCCGCGTTCATGCCCACGGAAGCTTTGATGGTATTGCCACCGATGGTTGGCATCTTCTCGATGATCACTACGCGGGCACCGGCGTCAGAAGCACGAATAGCCGCCGCCAGGCCTGCGCCCCCGCTGCCGATCACCGCCACGTCGTAGCTTTGAGGCGCATCCGGGTTGCCGCCCTCTTCAATAACGTGTTCTTTACTGGAGGTGGTCATCGCCCGGGAGACCGCTTTCTTCAAGGCTTCACTTTGTGCCGTTGCCCCGGTGACCGCATCCACATACGGGCTGTTTGCCACCAGCATACGCGAGCGCAAAATTTCGAAGCTTGGGGTGAAGTCGACATCCACCGAATCATCCTGCACCAGGGTAATGTCGGTGATACGGTCAGTGTCGAGCGTAACGCTGATTTTGAGTTTAAGCGCTTCGGCTTCCACTTTTTCCTGGAAGACCCCGGCTTTATATTTGCGGCCCGCGGTGCTGGTGTCGCGGATCATGGCATCGACCAGCGAGAAGCGCCACAGTGGCTCGGGGATCAACAGCTCTTCACGCCTTGTGCTGTCGATAAACAGATCCAGCGTTTCATTTTTCAGTACGCGATCGGCCCAGTCCGGGTAAGCAATACAGGCTTTACCGACGGCAATCAGGTCGTAACCCAAGCCCAGAGCTTCTTCGGCATCGCTGCGGTTAACGACCCCGCCCACCCCGATAACCGGCACTTTCGCCAGCGTTTCAGAACGCATTGCTAGGTACTTGTTGATAAGCATAGTGGGATCTTGGGTATCGACTATCGAAGCGCGCTTGAAATAGCCCACGGAGAAGTGCAGGTAATCAACGCCCCTTTCCGCCAGCTTTTCCAGCAGGTACATGGTGTCGTCAAAGCGAATACCCGGCACTTCAATCTCTTCCGGCGAGAAACGGTAGCCGATAATAAAGGAAGCATCGGCGAAACGGCTGACCATTTTGTGGGTAATTTCGAGCACTTCCAGCGGGAAACGCGCGCGGTTGTCGCGGCTGCCGCCCCACTTGTCGTCACGCTGGTTGGAGTTTGGCGAATAGAACTGCTGGATCAGGTAGGTGTTTGCGCCGTGGATCTCCACGCCGTCGAATCCGGCTTTGATGGCACGGTTAACGGCATCGCCGAACTTGGTGATCATCACATCCACTTCTTCGGCGGTCAGGGCTTCAGGCGTGGTGGCCCCTTCACGCGGTGCGGCAATGGCGCTTGGCGCGACGGGCTTCTTGCCGCCAATCAGCTCCGGCTCAACCATTCGACCGCCGTGGTAAATCTGCAGAATTGCTTTAGAGCCGCGGGATTTAATCGCGCTGGCAATCCGCGCCAGGCCAGGGATTTTGTTGTCACTGTCGATAGCCAGGGCGCCAGGGAAAGCTGGGCCTTTAGGATCGATAAAGCAGCATTCGACAATCACGGTGCCGATTGTGCCCGCACGTTCGCGGTAATACTCAACCAAATCGCTCGGTACGCTACCGTCGTAAAAACCGGTACAGGTGGTCATGGGCGCCATGATCAGGCGGTTTTTCAGCACCGCGCCGTTGGGCAAGGTGAGTGGCTTCAGGATCGGAGTTTTGGAGTTCATTCTTTATCATTCCAGCAGGTGAGGTCGACATTGTCCGGCACTCAATGAATAGCCCCGGCAGGCAACACAATTATCAGGGAGTAACGTAATTTGAATTAGTAAACAGAAACGGCAATTTTGCGGAATATTTTTTCGAATGTTAGTCAACGTCTTAAAAAAAGCAAATACAAATAATAACCTTAAATAACAAAAGGTTTTATATCGCTTTGCTGCTACTGAATAGTTGGTGGCAATTAGCGAAGCGGCTTATTTACATCAGGTTACGATTTGATCTTTAACCATTCAAAGACTATGGGTATAAATGAAGCAAATTTTTTAGTTAAATAAAATCGTTGGCTTTTCGCTATACAGAAACCAAAATCAAATACCTGGCACGGCCAGGTGGAGCGCAAAAGAAGGGATAATGTCCCATTGTTTCAGTATGATGAAGGATTCAAGAAACAATCATCTATCACTCAGTAAATATAAGGTTAAATGGAGACTGGGATCGGGTGCGATGAGCGGTCAGATTTGCACCGGTTAAAAAAACTATCATGAATGTATAAAATTCTGCCTATAAAAGATGAGGTGGAAATAAAAGTTGGGAAACAGGTTTTGCAGGGAATATTAATCGAATTCATCATGATAACTTTAAGGCACAGGCTATGACAAACACCTCGACAATAAGCGCGACTGCGAAAGCACCGCCCCCAGATGCGGGGAATAAAAAGCGCTTGATATTGCTATTTTTACCGATCCTGATCAGCATCATTATATTATTGCTCCCGGTTCCTGCGGGGCTAGAGCCTTACGCATGGCACTTCTTCGCCGTCTTCGTCGGCGTGATTGTCGGGCTGATCTTCGAACCGTTACCGGGGGCAGTTATCGGGCTGACGGGCATCGTGGTTATTGCGCTATTCAGCCAATGGCTGTTGTTTAGCCCGGCGGAGCTGGCAGACCCTAAATTTAAGCTGGCCAGCCAGTCCTTCCAGTGGGCGGTCAGCGGCTTTAGCAATTCCACCGTTTGGCTGATTTTCGGCGCCTTTATGTTTGCCGCCGGCTATGACAAAACGCAGTTTGGCCGTCGACTGGCGCTGATTCTGGTGAAGTATCTGGGCCGACGCAGCCTGACGCTGGGCTACGCGATTACCTTCGCCGACCTGCTGCTCGCTCCATTCACGCCGTCTAACACCGCGCGCAGCGGGGGCACTATCTACCCGATTATTGCTAACCTGCCGCCGCTGTATGGCTCTCTGCCGAACGACCCAAGCTCGCGCAGAATTGGCTCTTACCTGATGTGGGTGGCTATCAGCGCCGCCTGTATCACCAGCTCAATGTTCCTCTCCGCGCTGGCACCGAACCTGCTGGCTCTGGCGCTGGTGAAAAGCATCATCGGCTTTGAGATCTCCTGGGGCATGTGGTTCCTGGCCTTCCTGCCGCTGGGCGTGCTGCTGATCCTGACCATGCCGCTGCTGGCCTACTGGTTCTATCCGCCTGAAGTGAAGGTGAATGACGAAGTGCCGAAATGGGCTGCCGCAGAGCTGGAAAAACTGGGCAAACTATCCCGCAACGAAATCCTGCTGCTGCTGTTCGTGTGTAGCGCCCTGCTAATGTGGATTTTTGCCGCGGCGTGGATTGAGCCAGCGATGGCTGCCCTGCTGGTCATCATCCTGATGCTGTGGACCGGCGTTCTGAACTGGAACGACATTATCAGCAATAAACCGGCCTGGAATACCTTTGCCTGGTTTGCCACCCTGGTCGCGCTGGCCGATGGTCTGGCCCGCGTGGGCTTTATCGCCTGGCTGGGGAAAGAAGGTGCCGCGCTGCTGCACGGCTTCGACCCGCAGGTGTCGGCGGTGATGCTGCTGGTTGCGTTCTACCTGCTGCACTATCTGTTTGCCAGCACCACGGCGCACACCACCGCCCTGCTGCCAGCGACCCTGACCATTGCCGCGTCTATTCCGGGGATTAACATGCCGGTCTTCTGCCTGATGATGGTGACCTCGCTCGGCGTAATGGGGATCATCACCCCGTACGGCACTGGCCCAAGCCCGATCTACTACGGCAGCGGCTATCTGCCGACCAAAGATTACTGGCGAATGGGCACCATCTTTGGCGCCATCTTCCTGTGTTCGCTGATGCTTATCAGCTACCCATGGATGGTGTTGATGTTCTGATGCCCGACGTTTGATGTGAAAGCCCCCGGTTTACGCCGGGGGCTTTTTTATTTTATGAAGTAGACCATTTTGATAATGATGCCGTAAAGCATAGGCAGCAATATCGCAGCCAGCACATTAACCAACGGCGGCAGGCCGCGAATGGCTTTGACAGGGAAAACGATAATAGCCTTCACAATGCTCTGCGGGAGCGTCCTCCAGCGGCTGCGTTTTTCCCACAGAGTAAAATCCAGTGGAACCAGCAAAATAGCAGCCATCATCAGCACACGCGTCAGACCTGAACTGACTTTGTTATCTAAGTAATACAAGTGATGGAACAGTTTATAAAAGGGGAACAACAGAATAACTAACGAAATCAGCCAAAAGTAGGACTCAACCCTCTCTAATCGTCCCGGGTGCTGCCTACAAAGGCGCATCAAAGCCGGATATCCCCAGAGATAGAGAGCCACAATCCCCAACATAGCCACGGCATGCGCGGCCATTTTCAACGACTCCTGACCCGGTAACCAGGCCGTATACCCCCAGAAAACCACGGTAATAATGGTTTCCCAACTGAGCACCAGTCTGGGTTTATCAACCGCCTCGAGCAGTACAGGGTTAAGCCTCTCCTGTAATAAAGGAAACTGCTGCCGCACTTCGATAACCTGATTTCTTAATTGCTGAATAAAATCCGGTACCAGCCACGCCCACCAGGGGATGCCGGCCCCCTTTTCTGTTAACAATCGCCATTTAAGTTGGGCCAGCTTACCGCCATCGTATTGCCGGCTCAGAATTAACCAGTAGTTTTCTCGGTCGGTATTGGCAATTTGGGCGTCGAGAGCGTGTATCAGCCAGTCAGGCAGTTGAGATGAGCGGTAGTTATCAATCTGCCAGCCCATAATCGCAGAGGCTTCATTCAGCAGGCTGCGGTAAAGCCAGGGCTGCTCGCTGAGCGCTTCGGCAAGCATCAGACTAAAGGTTTTCCCGGCCGTCAGTGAATCGGGAATCTCTTGCTCAAGGTAGTGGTGTAACTCGCCAAAACCCGTGGTTTCATCCCTGACTAACAGCGCGGCGAACGCCTGCGCCTGCTGCCAGAGTTCATTTCTATTCCAACCTTCCTCCGGCACGTCAGCTTGTGCAGAAGGCGGGGCGACTTCCTCCATAAACTCAGGGCCAGGCTCATCGACTAACACGATATCCCGCGCGTCTATCCAGAGCGTTTCTGGCGTCGAACTGGCATAGCGTTTGGCGCTATCAAATGCCTCGCGCAGTGCCTGAAAGCCCTTCGGGTCTTTGTCCGGCCGCCGCAGCTTTAACTCCCGGGCATAAGCCCGGCGAATTTCGCTTTCATCTCTTGTAGGCTTAATGCCCAGTACATCCCATATCGTCGCCATCTTTACAGTCCGTCGTTAAGCTGGTCTAACACCCGGCGCAGTTCGTCCCGCGCGGCAGCAATAATCCGCAGATCCTGGCTACCCAACGCCCGTTCAAACTGCGTGGCGTAATGATCGATAATCTGCCGTCTGTCTCCCAGCGTCTGCTCATAGCGTTTTGCCGCTTCGGCAGCCAGCTGGCGATTTTCCGGCACATCCCGTGGATGTTGTTTGAGGGCGTCCAGCTGTTTTAAGCGTTTTGCAATTTCCTCGGCGCTGAGCGTGCCTGGCGATTTTTCAATTACCATCGTGGAGGCGGTTTGCTCCCCGTCGACTTTGCATTCCACTTCCAGGATACCGTCGAGGGTATAGGTGAAACGTACGTCCACGCTCAACTCCCCCGCTTTGCGGGGTGGGATCTGAATAGACATGCTGTCCAGCCGCAGGTTGTCGCTTACTTTGCGTGATTCTCCCTGGTAAACTTCAATCTCGATCTTCCGCTGGTTATCATTTACGGTGCTGAAGGTCTGCATCACGCTAACCGGCACGAAGGCATTGCGCTCAATCAGCGGCGCGAAAAAGCCTTCTTCTATTCTGTCGCCGTGACGGCGGGCAACTTCGATCCCCAGTGAATAAGGCATCACATCGGTGAGTACCACATCGTCCAGGGCTTTGTCTTCCGCGATAAGCCCGGCCTGCACGCCGGCACCCAGCGCCACCACTTCGTCGGGGTTCAGTTCATTGCGCGGGAAGCGCCCAAACATGCGGGTCACCAGCTGGCGAACCAGCGGCATACGCGTTGCGCCGCCCACCAGAATAACGTGATCGAGTTGCGCAACGTCGAACTGTGCATCCTGCAACGCCTGAACCACCGGTTTTTTCAACCGGGACAGTAGAGTGCCGCAGCACGTATGGAAAGTCTCTTCGTTGAGATCCCAGCTAAATTCTTCCCCGGCATAAACCAGCTTAGCGCTGGCTCTGTCCTGACTGCTGAGCTGTTGTTTTAGCGATTCGGCCTGGCGCGTCAGTTCTGCGGCAAAGGTCGGGTCATCGAGCGTCAGTTGAGGGTAATGGCTCAGCATCCACTGACACAGGGCTTCGGTAAAATCATCGCCGCCGAGCCAGGCATCGCCGCTGCTGGCACGAACTTCAATCACGCCTTCGAACATATCGACGATGGAGACATCGAACGTCCCGCCGCCTAAGTCGAAGACCAGGAATTTTTGCTCGCGGCTGTCGGCAAGCCCGTAGGCCAGCGCTGCCGCAGTGGGCTCATTGAGAAGGCGTTCAACCTCCAGCCCGGCCATCTGCCCTGCGGCTTTAACAGCTTTGCGCTGGGAGTCATTGAAATAAGCCGGCACGGTAATGGCCGCGCGCGTGACGCTGCGGCCAAGCGCCACTTCGGCATCCGCTTTTAATTTTCTCAGCACTAAGGCGGAAAGCTCTTCGGCACGAAATGACTGCGGGCCCAAAGTGAAAATTTTATCGGTGCCCATATAACGCTTGAAACTGGCTACCGTGAGATGAGGATGGCTAACCAGTCGGGCTTTGGCCGCCTCGCCAATCAGCAGATGCCCATCATCATCCAGTCCGACAACGGAAGGGGTTAAACGCTCACCGCTGCGGCCCAAAATTAAAGCAGCACCCGCGTCACTAAACCAGGCCACGGCGCTATTGGAGGTGCCGAGATCGATACCAATAATGGGTGAAATATGTCCTGTCATGAAATTATCCCTGATAAATACAATGGCTATTCAGCGCCCTTAACCCCGCCGTTATCACCGGCTTTTGTAAGCAAGAAAATGTAATTAATACCGGACAGTTACTTTTTTTGTCTATTAATTACCCAGTCCATTAAGTGTTACCGTCGAGGACTATTTATCGTAATTAAATACAGTTTTCTTTAATTACTTTGTTCAATAAGCATTAAAAGATTATCCTTAACGATTCAGCCCGGTGAGAAATTAATATTTGTTGGAAACATGTGACAAATGCTGCCGCATTGTTAATTAAATGTATTTCAATTTGACTGGTTATACCCATTTACCCGGACTATTTCCGCCAACATAGGTTTTCGTTATAACCTGCGGGGCCCGCGCACCAACGCTAGATTTTACAGTTTGTTGCATTCTGTGTGACATCGTAGGCAGAACCCGGTAACACCCTACTGACACTGAGCCATTCATGTTTACAGTAATGTAACCTTCCCGTAAAATGCCGGCACACTTTAAACGACAATAGAGCTCCCTGGAATTGAGGTCGTTAAATGAGACTCAGGAAATACAATAAAAGTTTGGGATGGTTGTCATTAATCGCAGGCGCATTTTTACTCAGTGGCTGTGATTCTGCACTCCTGGATCCCAAAGGACAGATCGGACTGGAACAACGTTCACTGATACTGACGGCCATCGGCCTGATGTTGATTGTCGTTATCCCTGCAATTGCAATGGCTATCGGTTTTGCCTGGAAGTATCGGGCATCCAACAAGGACGCCAAATACAGCCCTAACTGGTCGCACTCGAACAAAGTGGAAGCTGTAGTCTGGACGATTCCTATCCTTATCGTTATCTTCCTCGCGGTACTGACCTGGAAAACCACTCACTCTCTTGAACCTAGCCGCCCGCTGGAACATGAAGCGAAGCCGGTGACCATCGAAGTTATCGCCATGGACTGGAAATGGTTCTTCATCTATCCGGAGCAGGGTATCGCAACGGTGAATGAAATCGCCTTCCCGGCCAATACCCCAGTGGAATTCAAAATCACCTCTAACTCGGTGATGAACTCCTTCTTTATTCCGCGCCTGGGTAGCCAAATCTACGCAATGGCAGGCATGCAGACCAAACTGCACCTGATTGCAGATGAAGCCGGCACCTACGACGGTATTTCGTCAAACTACAGCGGTAAAGGTTTCTCCGGCATGAAGTTCAAGGCTATTGCCACGCCGGACATGGATACCTTCAACCAATGGGTTGCCAAAGCGAAACAGTCTCCTGAAGCCATGAACGATATGGCGACCTACGAGAAACTGGCCGCGCCAAGCGAATACAACAAAGTCGAATACTTCTCCAGTGTTAAACCTGATTTGTTTAAAGACGTTATTAACAAATTTATGGGGCACGGGAGCATGCACATGGCCAAGCCGGAAGGTGAACAGGCTTCCCATGACGATATGAAAGGCATGGAAGGTATGGAAGGCATGGACATGAGTCACGCGGAAACCTCTCACTAAGGGGCCGAGGAATAATACGATGTTCGGAAAACTTACACTGGATGCAATCCCGTACCATGAGCCAATTGTCATGGTTACGGTTGCGGCAATCATCGTCGGGGGACTGGCGCTGCTTGCGGCTATCACTTACTTCGGTAAGTGGGAATATTTATGGAAAGAGTGGCTAACCTCCGTTGACCACAAACGCCTCGGCGTGATGTACGTTATCGTCGCTATCGTTATGCTGCTGCGCGGCTTTGCCGATGCGATAATGATGCGTAGCCAGCAGGTGCTAGCCTCCGCCGGCGAAGCAGGCTTCCTCCCGCCTCACCACTACGATCAGATCTTTACCGCCCACGGCGTTATCATGATCTTCTTCGTGGCGATGCCTTTTGTTATCGGCCTGATGAACCTGGTTGTGCCGTTGCAGATTGGCGCGCGTGACGTTGCCTTCCCATTCCTGAACAACCTGAGCTTCTGGTTCACCGTTGTCGGCGTGGTGCTGGTTAACCTGTCACTGGGCGTGGGCGAATTCGCTCAGACCGGCTGGGTTGCTTATCCACCGCTATCGGGGATTGAGTACAGTCCGGGCGTCGGGGTCGATTACTGGATCTGGAGTCTCCAGCTATCCGGTATCGGTACGACACTGACCGGTATTAACTTCTTCGTGACCATTCTGAACATGCGTACCCCGGGTATGACTATGTTCAAAATGCCGGTGTTCACCTGGGCTTCGCTGTGTACTAACGTACTGATTATCGCCGCGTTCCCAATCTTCACCGTGACCGTCGCACTGCTGACCCTTGACCGCTACCTTGGCACCCATTTCTTTACCAACGATATGGGTGGCAACATGATGATGTACATCAACCTCATCTGGGCCTGGGGCCACCCGGAAGTTTATATCCTGGTGCTGCCGGTGTTTGGTGTGTTCTCTGAGGTGGTTGCAACCTTCTCTAAAAAGCGTCTGTTCGGTTACACCTCTCTGGTGTGGGCGACCATCGCGATTACCGTCCTGTCGTTCATCGTTTGGCTGCACCACTTCTTCACCATGGGCAGCGGTGCGAACGTCAACGCCTTCTTCGGTATTGCCACCATGATCATCGCCATCCCTACCGGGGTGAAGATCTTCAACTGGCTGTTCACCATGTATCAGGGCCGCATCGTCTTTAACTCTGCGATGCTGTGGACCATTGGCTTCATCGTCACCTTCTCTATCGGTGGGATGACCGGCGTTCTGCTGGCGGTACCGGGCGCGGACTTCGTGCTGCACAACAGCCTGTTCCTGATTGCACACTTCCACAACGTTATCATCGGCGGCGTGGTCTTCGGTTGCTTCGCAGGTCTGACCTACTGGTGGCCAAAAGCGTTCGGCTTCACGCTGAACGAAACCTGGGGCAAACGCGCCTTCTGGTTCTGGATTATCGGTTTCTTCGTGGCATTTATGCCGCTGTACGTGCTGGGCTTCATGGGCATGACCCGTCGTCTGAGCCAGCAGATCGATCCACAGTTCCACACCCTGCTGGTTGTTGCAGCCTGTGGTGCGGCGCTGATCGCTCTGGGCATTCTTTGCCAGCTGATTCAGTTCTACGTCTCTATCCGTGACCGCGAGCAGAACCGCGATCTGACCGGTGACCCATGGGGTGGCCGTACGCTGGAGTGGGCAACGTCTTCTCCACCTCCGTTCTATAACTTCGCCCACCTGCCACACGTTCACGAGCGTGATGCATTCTGGGAGATGAAAGAGAAAGGTGAAGCGTACAAACAGCCTGCGCACTATGAAGAGATTCATATGCCGCGTAACAGCGCAGCCGGTATCATCATCGCTGCATTCAGCACCGTGTTTGGCTTTGCCATGATCTGGCACATCTGGTGGCTGGCGATTGTTGGCTTTGCCGGCATCATCATCACCTGGATTGCGAAAAGCTTCGACGAAGATGTGGATTACTATGTTCCGGTGGCTGAAGTCGAAAAACTGGAAAATCAGCATTTCGAAGAAATCACCAAAGCAGGGCTGAAAAATGGCAACTGAGACTGTAAATAACGCCCACGCCGCGGAGCATGGGCACCACGATGCGGGAACCAATAAGGTCTTTGGTTTCTGGATCTACCTGATGAGCGACTGCATTCTGTTCTGTTGCTTGTTCGCGACCTATGCCGTTCTGGTGAACGGCACCGCAGGTGGCCCGGCAGGGAAAGACATCTTCGAACTGCCGTTCGTGGCCGTTGAAACGGCCCTGCTGCTGGTGAGCTCCATCACCTACGGCATGGCGATCATCGCCATGAACAAAGGCAACAAAAGCCAGGTTATCTCCTGGCTGGCGCTGACCTTCCTGTGCGGTGCGGGCTTCGTCGGGATGGAAATCTATGAATTCCATCACCTGATCAAAGAAGGTTTCGGTCCGGATCGCAGCGGCTTCCTGTCAGCGTTCTTCGCGCTGGTTGGTACCCATGGTCTGCACGTAACCTCTGGTCTGGTATGGATGGCATTCATGATGATTCATGTTTCCCGTCGCGGCCTGACCAGCACCAACCGTGCGCGTCTGATGTGCCTGAGCCTGTTCTGGCACTTCCTTGACGTGGTGTGGATCTGCGTATTCTCTGTAGTCTATCTGATGGGGGCGATGTAATGAGTCATTCAACTGAACACAGCGGCGCCCACCACGGTAGCGTGAAGACCTACATGACAGGTTTTATCCTGTCTATCATCCTGACGGCTATCCCGTTCTGGATTGTAATGGAAGGCACGGCCTCTCACGGCACCATGCTTGCCGTGATCCTGGTGACTGCAGTCGTCCAGATTCTGGTGCACCTCGTGTGCTTCCTGCATCTGAACACCTCTTCGAGTGAGCGCTGGAACCTGGTGGCATTTGCCTTTACGGTGCTGATTATTGCCATTCTGGTGGTCGGCTCGATCTGGATTATGTGGAACCTCAACCTGAACATGATGGTTCACTAAGAGCGGCATGTATGATTAAGCAATACCTGCAAGTAACGAAACCAGGAATTATTTTCGGTAATTTAATTTCTGTCATTGGGGGATTTTTACTGGCCTCGAAGGGCAGCATTAATTACCCGCTGTTCCTCTACACGCTGGTTGGCGTATCACTGGTGGTCGCATCAGGTTGTGTCTATAACAACTTTATCGACCGCGATATCGACCAGAAAATGGAGAGAACGAAAAATCGGGTGCTGGTTAAAGGCCTGATTTCACCGAAAATTTCGCTGGTGTACGCCACCGTGTTGGGTATTGCTGGCTTCATGCTGCTGTGGTTTGGTGCTAATCCGCTGGCGATGTGGCTGGCCGTGATGGGCTTCGTGGTTTATGTCGGGGTGTATAGCCTCTACATGAAACGCCACTCGGTCTACGGCACGCTCATCGGCAGCCTGTCCGGTGCGGCTCCTCCGGTTATCGGCTACTGCGCTGTGACCAACGAGTTCGATACCGGCGCCGCTATCCTGCTGGCTATCTTTAGTCTGTGGCAGATGCCGCACTCCTATGCGATTGCCATCTTCCGCTTTAAAGATTACCAGGCCGCCAATATTCCGGTTCTGCCGGTGGTAAAAGGCATTTCTGTCGCCAAGAACCACATCACGCTGTACATCATCGCTTTTGCGGTGGCGACGCTGATGCTTTCTCTGGGCGGCTATGCCGGATACAAATACCTGATCGTCGCCGCGGCGGTCAGCGTCTGGTGGCTGGGCATGGCGTTACGAGGCTATAAAGTGGAAGACGATAAGGTGTGGGCGCGCAAGCTGTTCATCTTCTCTATCGTGGCCATTACCTCGCTGAGCGTCATGATGTCGGTCGATTTTATGGTGCCAGACTCGCATAATCTGCTGACTTACGTCTGGTAAGTCGCGAAAAGCATAAAAGGGCACCTCGGTGCCCTTTTTTATCAGTATCATCAAAGCACCCGCCCTGTAATATCTGTTAAATAACTATCGATTTACCCTCCCCTGCCCTCGCACTACACTAAGGCCGACTTTTTATCTGAGGTGGTAATGAACGATTACAAAATGACGCCCGTCGAGCTGCGTGCGACGTGGGGTTTAGGCACCGTGTTTTCCCTGCGTATGCTGGGTATGTTTATGGTATTGCCGGTTCTGACCACCTGGGGTATGGCGCTGCAGGGCGCAAGCGAAGCGCTCATCGGCCTGGCAATCGGTATTTATGGCCTGGCGCAGGCCGTCTTCCAGATTCCTTTTGGCCTGCTTTCTGACCGTATTGGCCGCAAACCGCTTATCGTCGGCGGGCTGGCTATCTTTGTGCTCGGCAGCATTATCGCCGCCCTGAGCGACACCATCTGGGGCGTAATTTTAGGCCGTGCGCTGCAAGGCTCCGGCGCAATCGCAGCCGCGGTAATGGCGCTGCTTTCCGACCTGACCCGCGAACAGAACCGAACCAAAGCTATGGCTTTTATCGGCGTCAGCTTCGGGGTGACGTTCGCCATCGCGATGGTACTCGGCCCGATAATTACTCAGGCGCTTGGCCTGCAGGCGCTGTTCTGGATGATTGCCGTCTTAGCCACCTGCGGCATTCTGATTACCATTTGGCTGGTTCCGAATACCGAAACGCATGTGCTAAACCGCGAATCGGGGATGGTTAAAGGCTGCTTCCGCAAAGTGATTATGGAGCCGAAGCTGCTAAAGCTGAATTTCGGCATTATGTGCCTGCACATCATGCTGATGTCCACCTTTGTCGCCCTGCCAGGCCAGCTTGAACAGGCGGGCTTTCCGGCCGCTCAGCACTGGAAAGTGTACCTTTGCACCATGCTGATTTCGTTTGTTTCGGTGGTGCCGTTCATCATCTATGCCGAAGTTAAGCGCCGCATGAAGCACGTCTTTGTGGGCTGCGTGGCGGTGTTGCTGATTGCTGAGATCGTGCTTTGGGGCGCGGGTCCGCACTTCTGGGATCTGGTGATTGGCGTGCAGCTGTTCTTCCTCGCCTTTAACCTGATGGAAGCGATTCTGCCTTCGCTTATCAGCAAAGAATCTCCGGCGGGCTACAAAGGCACCGCAATGGGCATCTATTCCACCAGCCAGTTTATCGGCGTGGCCATTGGCGGGTCACTCGGCGGCTGGCTGAACGGGCTGTTTGATTCGCAAACCGTGTTTCTCGCGGGCGCGGTGCTGGCGATGGTTTGGCTATTCGTCAGTTGGACAATGCAGGAGCCACCGTATGTCAGCAGTCTGCGTATTGAGCTGCCGGAAAGCAGCGTGAACGATAGGCATTTGCGTGAAAGGCTTCTGGCTCAGCCGGGCGTGAGTGAAGCGAATATCATTCCGGAAGAACGCAGCGCGTATGTGAAAATCGACAGCAAGCTGACGAACAGATATGAAATTGAACAGGTGGTGAAAGGGGCGTAAACGCCCCTAACCGTTAGTCGCGGAAGTTCTTAAACTGGAACGGCTGCCCCAGATTGCCGCCACGAATCAGCGCCATTACGGCCTGTAAATCATCGCGAGCTTTACCCGTCACGCGGATCTCTTCGCCCTGGATCTGGGTCTGAACCTTCAGCTTGCTGTCTTTAATCAGCTTAATGATTTTCTTGGCAACGCTTGCTTCAATACCCTGTTTCAGCTTAGCTTCCACGCTCCAGGTTTTGCCGCTGTGAACAAACTCTTCAGGCACATCGATAGAGCTGCCTTCGATGCCGCGCTTCAGCAGTTTGGCCCGCAGAATATCCAGCAGTTGGTTTACCTGGAAGTCAGATTCGCTGGCAACTTTGATGGTCTGATTTTTTTCATTCAGCTCAAAGCTCGCCGGCACGTTACGGAAGTCAAAACGGGTCGCCAGCTCGCGCTCGGCGTTCTCTACCGCGTTGTTCACTTCCTGCAGGTCGATTTCAGAAACGATATCAAAAGATGGCATGTGTTTTCTCCCTCTCTGGTTTGCGTTGCATAATACCCGCTGGGCTGCGCAAAACAACCTGTTAAAGAGCCGGAAAGCCGATAACGCTATAATAGAAAGTAAGTTTAGCATTCGCGTAGTGTGCGAATGGGGAGGCAATAATGAAAATCACCGTGCTGGGTTGCGGTGCGCTGGGTCAGCTATGGTTGACCGCACTTCACAAGCAAGGGCATGAGCTTCAGGGCTGGCTGCGAGTGCCGCAGCCGTATTGCCACGTCAATCTGCTCGATAATACCGATGGCAGCGTCTTTAACGACTCCTTTACCGCTAACGACCCCGAGTTTCTTGCCAACAGCGACCTCCTGTTAGTGACGCTCAAAGCGTGGCAGGTTTCCGATGCCGTGCGCACCCTGGCCGCAAAGCTCCCTTCAGGCTGCCCGATATTGCTGCTGCATAACGGGATGGGGACGCTGGATGAGCTAAGCGGCCTGCGCCAACCTTTGCTGCTCGGGTTAACCACTCAGGCAGCCAAAAGAGACGGGAATGTTATTGTTCACGTCGCTTCCGGCATCACTCACGTTGGGCCAGGTAACGCCAAAGCCAGCGACTACAGCTACCTCGCTGATATGCTGCAGGCTGCCCTGCCCGATGTGGCGTGGCATAACAATATCCAGCCAGCCAGCTGGAACAAACTTGCGGTAAACTGCGTGATAAACCCGCTAACCGCACTGTACAACTGCGCTAACGGCGAGCTGAAGAATCATCTTGATGAGGTGACCAGCATTTGTGAAGAAGTGGCGCAGGTAATGACGCGCGAGGGCCATCATACCTCGCCCGAAAGCCTGCTGGATTATGTCGGGCAGGTGATTGAAAGCACGGCAGAAAACACCTCATCAATGCTGCAGGACATCCGCCTGGAGCGCCACACGGAAATTGACTATATCACCGGCTACCTGCTGCGCAGAGCGAGAGCTCACGGCGTCCCTGTCCCGGTGAACGCCCGGCTCTATGAGCGGGTTAAACGTAAGGAGAATGAATATGAGCGCACAAGCGCTGGTCTGCCTGGCACCTGGCACTGAAGAGACTGAAGCTGTCACCACTATCGATCTGCTGGTTCGCGCCGGGATCAAGGTGACAACGGCAAGCGTCGCCCCCGATGGCGACCTGAAAATTGTTTGCTCACGCGGCGTGAAATTACTGGCCGACGCGCCGCTGGTTGAAGTGGCCGACGGCGATTTCGATATCGTGGTGCTCCCCGGCGGCCTGAAAGGTGCCGAATGCTTCCGCGACAGTCCGCTGTTGATCGAGACCGTGCGCCAGTTTCACCTGTCTGGCCGTATCGTTGCCGCCATTTGCGCAGCAGCAGGCACGGTGCTGGTCCCGCACGAACTGTTCCCGATAGGCAATATGACAGGTTTTCCAGACCTGAAGGACACCATTCCCGAAGGGCAATGGCAGGATAAACGCGTCGTCTGGGACCCACGAGTGAACCTGCTCACCAGCCAGGGGCCGGGAACCGCCATTGATTTTGCGCTCAAGATTATTGATTTGCTGGTGAGCCGCGAAAAGGCTCATGAAGTGTCGCAGCAGCTGGTGCTGGCGGCAGGGATTTACAGCTTCAGGGATTATCAGTAAGAGCCCCTCACCCTAACCCTCTCCCCAAAGGCGCGAGGGAACCAGAACGGTGTTCCCCCTCTCCTTTGAGGAAGCAAGCTAACCAGAATTCGTCCTCTCTCCAAAGGAGCGAGGGCACCAGAACGGTGTCCCCCCTATCCTTTGAGGAAGCGAGCTAACCAGAATTCTCCCTCTCCCTTTTAGGGAGAGGGCCGGGGTGAGGGTCAGTCCTTTACGGGCGATAAACCTTAATATTCTTAAAGCCCTGCTCGCTCAGGTACAGCGCCTGCAGGCGGCTCATCACCCCACGCTCACACCACAGCAGGTAGGTTTTGCTCTGGTCGAGGGAGGAAAATTGGGTGCTCAGCTTGTAGAACGGCAGCGCCACGACCTCAACGCCTTCCAGCGCAAAAGGTTTCTCATCGACTTCGTCGTTGGAACGAATGTCCAGCAGCACCTCGTTTGCCCCAAACGCATTAACCGTTTCGACTTCCACCACTTCCTGCTGCGTCTGCGTCGCAATATCGCGGATATCGATATTGGTCGCTTCGGCAACCACGCGATCCAGAATCGAGAAGTCAAACTTCTGCTCTTCTTCTTCAATCTTCGCCTTCACCGCTTTTACGGTCGGGCTTTTCGAGATCACGCCGCAGTACTCCGGCATGGTGCGGGCAAAATCCGCGGTACCGATTTCACGCGCCAGATCGATAATGTGTTCTTTGTCGTGGGAGATAAGCGGGCGCAGGATCAGCGTATCGGAGACGTTGTCGATCAGGCGCAGGTTGGTCAGGGTCTGGCTGGACACCTGGCCTAACGCTTCGCCGGTCACCAAAGCCTGAACGCCATAGCGCTCGGCAACCTGAGAGGCGGCACGCACAAACATACGTTTCAGCACCACGCCCATCTGCCCGTCTTCCACTTTCTCCAGGATCTCGCCGACCACTGGCTCAAAGTTAATCGCGACAAAGCGCACGCGGTGGGAGCTGCCGAAGCGGTTCCACAGGTAGTGTGCCACCTGCTTCACGCCGATCTCGTGGGCGGCACCGCCCAGGTTGAAGAAGCAATAATGCACGCGGCAGCCGCGGCGCATCAGCATGTAGCTGGAAACACCGGAATCGAAACCACCAGAAATCAGCGACAGTACATCTTCCTGAGTACCGATTGGGAAACCGCCGATGCCTTCATAGCGACCTTTAACCAGCAGCAGGCGATCGTTTTCGATCTCAAGATTAACCGTGACGTCCGGATCGTTGAGCTTAACGCGCGCGGATTCGATGTGTTGATTCAGGCCGCCGCCAACATAGCGCTCGACTTCAATGGAGCTAAATTCGTGTTTTCCACGGCGTTTTACGCGCACGCAGAAGCTTTTCCCTTCCAGCTTGTCGCGGTACAGCTCCAGAGCCTGCTCAAAGATATTGTGCATGTCGGTGTACGGCACATCTTCAACTTCAAGAATGTGGTGGATACCCGGAATGCGGGTCAGCGCTTCACGAATGGCGATACGCTGGTTTTCATCTTTGGCGCGAACTTCAATGTTGTCCCAGTGGCGAACAACCGCCAGGCTCTCATCGTAGTGTTTTAAAACGTTACGAATATTCCCGGTGAGCATCTTAATAAAGCGTATGCGCACAGATTGGCTCTTGATGGTGATTTCCGGGAACAATTTAATGATAAACTTCATGGCGGTAAGGGTTCGTTTAGTCAGCCGGGCTGGCTGCGCAGCACGCGGGCATAAAAAGAAGTACTTGCAGCGGCGTCATGCCACCTGCATCCAAGGCGCGGAAGTATACCACCATCCCACAAAGACTGCGCACCTTAACCGACTTGCACGAGCTAGCTTGATAATCACATTGACTCCGCTACCATGTCGGCGTCGAATTAAAACAGAGTCAGACATTCACCATGCCGAAAAAAACTGAATCTCCGGCCAGCTTCGAAACCGCGCTGGTCGAACTGGAGCAAATAGTTACTCGTCTGGAAAGCGGCGATCTCGCCCTTGAAGAAGCGTTAAACGAATTTGAGCGCGGCGTACAGCTCGCTCGCCAGGGGCAAGTGAAACTCCAGCAGGCAGAGCAGCGCGTACAGATCTTACTGAGCGACAGCGAAGACGCCCCTCTGACTCCCTTTACCCCGGACGCCGAGTAATATGGATTTTAATCAACAGCTTCAGGCCCATGTTGTGCGGGTTAACGACGCTATTGCGCGTTTCCTGGCTCCGCAGCCGTTTCAGAACAGTCCACTGGTTGAAGCGATGCACTATGGCGCATTATTGGGCGGCAAACGCCTGCGTCCGTTCCTGGTGTACGCCACCGGCGAAATGTTCGGCGTCGCCGATGAAGCACTCGACGCCCCGGCGGCGGCAGTGGAATGCATTCACGCCTATTCCCTGATTCACGATGATTTACCGGCCATGGACAACGACGATTTACGTCGCGGGCAGCCGACCTGTCACATTAAATTTGGCGAAGAGAATGCCATTTTGGCCGGAGACGCCCTGCAAACGCTGGCGTTTTCTATACTGAGTGATGCACCGATGCCCGGCGTTGCCATTGCCGATCGCTTGGCTATGGTTTCGGAACTTGCCACTGCCAGCGGCGTTGCCGGGATGTGTGGCGGCCAGGCGCTGGATTTAGAAGCCGAAGGCAAGCAGGTTGATCTTGCCTCCCTGGAGCGCATTCACCGCCATAAAACCGGAGCATTGATTCGCTCAGCCGTTCGCCTGGGCGCGCTAAGCGCCGGTGAAGCAGGCCGTAAAGCCCTGCCAGTTCTGGACCGCTATGCCGCAAGCATCGGCCTCGCTTTCCAGGTTCAGGATGACATTCTGGACGTGATCGGCGATACCGCCACCCTGGGCAAACGCCAGGGCGCCGACCAGCAGTTGGGCAAAAGTACTTATCCGGCGCTGCTGGGGCTTGAACAGGCGCAGGCAAAAGCGCAGGATCTTTATCAGGAAGCACTGCAGGCTCTGGCCGAGCTTGCTGAGCTGTCGCTGGACACGGCGGCACTGGAAGCGTTAGCCAACTACATTATCCACCGTGATAAATAACGTATAACAACGATGAGTTTAGATTTCTGATGAGTTTTGATATCGCCAAATACCCGACCCTCGCTCTGGTTGATGCCAGCCCGGATCTGCGAGTGCTGCCTAAGGAGAGCTTACCTAAGCTTTGCGATGAGCTGCGCCGTTATCTGCTCGACAGCGTAAGCCGCTCCAGCGGGCACTTTGCCTCCGGCCTCGGCACGGTCGAACTGACCGTGGCGCTGCATTACGTGTATAACACGCCGTTTGATCAACTCATCTGGGACGTAGGCCACCAGGCCTATCCGCACAAAATCCTGACCGGCCGCCGCGATAAGATTGGCACCATTCGCCAGAAAGGTGGCCTGCATCCGTTCCCATGGCGGGCGGAAAGCGAGTACGACGTGCTGAGCGTGGGTCACTCCTCGACCTCTATCAGCGCAGGTATCGGGATCGCCGTTGCCGCAGAAAAAGAAGGGAAAGACCGTAAAACCGTCTGCGTGATTGGCGACGGCGCAATTACCGCCGGTATGGCCTTCGAAGCGATGAACCACGCGGGGGATATTCGCCCGGACATGCTGGTCGTGCTTAACGATAACGAGATGTCGATTTCCGAGAACGTTGGCGCGCTGAATAACCACCTGGCGCAGCTGCTGTCCGGCAAGCTTTACTCCACGCTGCGCGAAGGCGGCAAGAAAGTCTTCTCCGGCGTGCCGCCGATTAAAGAGCTGCTAAAGCGCACCGAAGAGCATATCAAAGGCATGGTCGTGCCGGGCACGCTGTTTGAAGAACTCGGCTTTAACTACATCGGCCCCATCGACGGGCATGATGTGATTGGCCTGGTGAATACGCTGAAGAACATGCGCAGCCTGAAAGGCCCGCAGTTCCTGCATATCATGACCAAAAAAGGGCGTGGCTACGCGCCGGCGGAAAAAGATCCGATCAGCTTCCACGCGGTACCGAAGTTCGATCCACAGAGCGGGACGCTGCCGAAAAGCACCGGCGGGCTGCCGAGCTATTCGAAGATTTTCGGCAACTGGCTGTGCGAAACCGCAGCTCACGATGACAAGCTGATGGCCATCACCCCGGCCATGCGTGAAGGTTCCGGCATGGTAGAGTTTTCGCGCCAGTATCCTGACCAATATTTTGACGTGGCGATTGCCGAACAGCACGCGGTGACTTTCGCGGCTGGCCTGGCAATTGGCGGCTATAAGCCGGTTGTCGCAATCTACTCCACCTTCCTGCAGCGAGCTTACGACCAGGTGATTCACGATGTGGCGATCCAGAAGCTGCCGGTGATGTTCGCCATCGATCGGGCAGGGATTGTCGGCGCTGACGGCCAAACGCACCAGGGGGCTTTTGATATCTCCTTCCTGCGCTGCATTCCGGACATGGTTATCATGACCCCAAGCGACGAAAACGAATGTCGCCAGATGCTGCATACCGGCTACCACTATAGCGAAGGCCCAAGCGCCGTGCGCTATCCGCGGGGTAGCGGAACCGGCGCCGAGCTGGAACCTCTCGCGGAGCTGCCGATTGGTAAAGGCATTGTAAAACGCGAAGGCGAAAAAATTGCGCTGCTCAACTTTGGTACCTTACTGCCGGAAGCCGCAGCGGTGGCCGAAACGCTGAACGCCACGCTGGTCGATATGCGGTTTGTTAAGCCTCTGGATGAAGCTCTGATTCTGGACCTTGCCGCCAGCCACGATTCACTGGTAACGATTGAAGAAAATGCCATTATGGGCGGCGCCGGTAGCGGCGTGAACGAAGTGCTGATGGCGCACCGCAAACCGGTGCCGGTACTTAACCTTGGTCTGCCTGACTTCTTCATTCCTCAGGGCACTCAGGAAGAAGCGCGCGCGGCAATCGGCCTGGATGCGGCGGGGATCGAAGCTAAGATCCGGAGCTGGGTAAGTTAACTTCAACCGTACAGTAAATAATTCAGCCCACAGCACGACGGCAAGTGAACATATCCCGATGAGCTTACTCAGGTAAGCTATTCGGGTATGAGAGCGCCGCCAACATCGCTGTGGTTTGAAGTATGACGAGTACAGCCTGCTATGCTTTTAGGATAACCCTACAACATAAGCAGGAGCGACATCGTGCAATACAATCCGTTAGGCACCACCGACCTTACTGTCTCCCGCCTTTGCCTCGGCTGTATGACCTTTGGCGAACCGGATCGCGGCAGCCACGCCTGGACGCTGCCCGAAGAGAGCAGCCGGGAGATAATCCGCCACGCGCTGGAAAAAGGGATTAATTTCTTTGATACCTCAAATAACTATTCCGACGGCAGCAGTGAAGAAATTTTGGGCCGTGCGCTGCGTGATTTCGCTCGCCGTCAGGACGTTGTGGTTGCCACGAAGGTTTACAACAAAGTCGGCGATCTCCCGCAGGGGCTTTCCCGTCCGCAGATCCTGCGTGCGATTGACGACAGCCTGAAACGGCTCGGCACCGACTACGTTGACCTGCTACAAATCCACCGCTGGGACTACAGCACGCCCATTGAAGAGACGCTAGAGGCACTTAACGAGGTGGTTAAGGCCGGTAAAGCACGCTATATCGGCGCTTCTTCAATGCGCAGCGATCAGTTCGCTCAGGCTCTCGCCCTGCAGTCTCACGAAGGCTGGGCGCGGTTTGTCACCATGCAGGATCACTACAACCTGATTTACCGCGAAGAAGAGCTGGAGATGCTGCCGCTGTGTTACAAAGAAAAAATCGCGGTGATCCCCTGGAGCCCGCTGGCGCGCGGCAAGCTTACCCGCCCGTGGGGAGATACCACGGCAAGATCTGTCTCGGACGAAGTGGGAAAATCGCTGTACCAGACCAATAACGAAAATGACGCGCTTATCGCCGAGCGGCTGGCAAATGTCGCGGCCGATAAAGATGCTTCGCGCGCACAGGTGGCGCTGGCCTGGCTGCTCAGCAAGCCGGGCATTGCCGCGCCAGTTGTCGGGCCTTCGCGGCTGGAGCAACTGGACGACCTGCTTGGTGCGGTAGATTTAACGCTGAAGCCGCAGGAGATTGCCGAGCTGGAGACGCTTTATCAGCGTCATCCGGTGGCAGGATATAAATAGTGTCCCTCACCCCACCCCTCTCCCTGAGGGAGAGGGAGAAAACCACTGTCCGTTTTAAGCCCGCTCTCCCTTTTAGGGAGGGGGAGAAAACCTTTCCCGCTTTAAGCCCCTCTCTCTTTTAGGGAGAGGGGGAAAACCACTGCCCGTTTTAGGCCCGCTCTCCCTTTTAGGGAGGGGGAGAAAACCATTGCCCGTTTTAGGCCCGCTCTCCCTTTTAGGGAGGGGGAGAAAACCACTGCCCGTTTTAGGCCCGCTCTTCCTTTTAGGGAGAGGGAGAAAAACCTTTCCCGCTTTAAGCCCCTCTCTCTTTTAGGGAGAGGGAGAAAACCTTTTCCCGCTTTAAGCCCTTCTCCCTTTAAGGGAGAAGGAGAAAACCTTTTCCCGCTTTAAGCCCTTCTCCCTTTAAGGGAGAGGGAGAAAACCTTTTCCCATTTTAAGCCCCTCTCCCTTTAAGGGAGAGGGAGAAAACCTTTTCCCGCTTTAAGCCCCCTCTCCCTTTTAGGGAGAGGGCTGGGGTGAGGGTCACGGTCAGCGGTTACGAAAAGTGGTCGTAACCCTTCATCTCCAGCGTCACCGGCTTCCCTTCACGGGTAAACTGCAACCCTTCAGACGCAGAAACAATCTGCCCGATACAGGTATAAGGCACGCCCAGATTCCCGATAGCCACGTCCAGCGCCCCGCGATTTAGCTCCGGCACGGTGAAACACAGCTCATAATCTTCGCCCCCGGACATCGCCCACTTCAGCGCCTGCTCCGGCTCTACGTGCTCACGCAACGCTTCGGAATACGGCAGCAAATCGAGATCGATACGTGCCCCGCAGTCGCTGGCCTTTAGGATATGGCCGAGGTCAGAAATCAGACCGTCTGAAAGATCGATAGCGCTATTGGCCAGATCGCGGAGCGCCTGGCCGTGTAAAACGCGCGGCGTTGGGCGCAGGTGCCGCTTAAGCAGATAATCCGCATGCTGTGCATTCGCAACCTGCAGACGCTCCTGCAGGATGGCAAGACCCGCCGCGCTGTCGCCCGGCGTCCCGGTGACATAGATCCAGTCCCCGGCTTTTGCACCGCTGCGCTTCAGCGCCCGGCCTGCCGGGATCATGCCGTGAATACCCAGCGTCAAAGAAAGTGGGCCACGGGTTGTATCGCCGCCAATGAGCTGCATATCGTAATAATCCAGCTGCTCAAACAGGCTATCGCTGAATGCCGCCAGCCACTGTTCATCCACTTCAGGGAGCGTTATCGCAAGCGTAAGCCAGGCGGGATCAGCGCCCATTGCAGCCAGATCGCTTAAATTCACCGCCAGCGCCTTGTAGCCTAGATCGCGCGGGTCGATATCCGGCAGGAAGTGATTGCCGCTAACCAGCGTATCGGTGCTGATAGCCAGCAGTTGTTTTTCGGGTACCGACAGCAACGCACAGTCGTCGCCAATACCGGCTTCCACATCACGACGAGAACTTGTAACGCGATCGAAGTAACGGGCAATCAGGGAAAACTCACCGCATGCCATGCGTGATACCTCAGGAATGTCAGTTGCAGAAAAAAGAAGGCCGGGAAAACCCGGCCAGGAGATTACTTCTTGTGGGGACGAATAGCGGGAGCGGCCTTGTCGAGAACACCGTTAACGAACTTATGGCTGTCTTCGGCACCGAAGGTTTTCGCCAGCTCAATCGCTTCGTTGATGGCCACTTTGTATGGCACATCATCACGTTTGGACAGTTCAAACAGCGCAATGCGCAGCACCGCTTTTTCCACCTGGCCCAGCTCTTCGAGCAGACGGGACAGGTAAGGCTTCATCAGCCCATCCAGATACGCGCTGTTAGTAGCCACGCCGCTCAGCAGCTCACGGAAGTAGACAACGTCAACGTCTTTGACGTCCTGTTCCGCCAGGAACTGGTATTCGACATCAGCAATGTCGTTTTTAGACAACTGCCAGGAGTAGAGCGCCTGGACGGCACACTCACGGGCGCGGCGACGAGCAGCAGGTTTCACGGATTTCCCCTTACAAAAATCAGGCCTTGATGGCTTTCAATACATTAATCATTTCAAGCGCGGTCAGTGCAGCTTCTGCACCTTTGTTACCGGCTTTGGTGCCAGCGCGTTCGATGGCTTGTTCAATGCTTTCAGTGGTCAGCACGCCGAAGGCAACGGGAATACCGCTGTCCTGGCCTACGCTTAACAGACCGTTGCTGGCACCGCCGGCAACGTATTCGAAGTGTGCAGTGCCTCCGCGAATCACGGTACCCAGCGCGATAACAGCATCGTATTTACCGGTTTTCGCCAGTGCATCAGCGGCCAGTGGCAGCTCGTAAGCGCCCGGCACCCAGACTACGGTGATGTTTTTGTCTTTCACCTGGCCAATGCGTTTCAGGGCGTCGATAGCACCTTCCAGCAGGCTGTCATTGATGAAGTTGTTAAAACGCGCGATGGTGATGGCGACGCGAGCGTCAGGAGTAGCAACAGCAGCTTCAATAATGTTCATAATCTTCCTTTACGGGTTCTGTTTAGCCCCGCAGGGGGGCGGATTTTATCATAATCTTTTCGTGACTGCTTACGTTTTACTGGCGTCCGTAAATGGGCGTCAAATGCAGGCACAAATCAGGGCCGACCTGACGGACTTCGCTAAAGCTGAACTCCGGCGCATCAGCAAGTTTTTCAAGGCCTGGAAGCTCGCACAAACCGCGAGCGTCATTGCCTAATAATTTAGGTGCCACGTAGACAATAAGCTCATCCACCAGCCCTGCCTGCAACAGCGCGCCGGCGAGAGTCGCCCCTGCCTCAACCCAGACAGAATTCACCTGGCGTTTGCCAAGCTGCATCATTAACACAACCAAATCAAGGTGGCCATTATGTTCAGGCACCAGCAGTTGCTCCACGCCATCCGGCCAGTGTTGTTCATCTGCCTGGCTGCGGGCAAGCCAGGTTTGGCCCGGGTTAGCAATAATTTGATGCTGCGGCGTCACTCGGTTTTGACGATCCAGCACAATACGAATCGGCTGGCGCAAATCCTGTTGAGGATAAATGGCCTGGCTGGCGCTATCCAGTTCATCCCAGCGTACCGTTAATGAAGGGTTATCTGCCAATACGGTAGCGTCGCTTGAAAGAATCGCAGCACTTTGGGCGCGCTGGCGCTGCACATCGCGACGCGCCAGTGGAGAGGTAATCCATTTACTCTCTCCGCTCGCCATCGCGGTACGGCCGTCCAGCGAAGCGCCAAGTTTAAGCTGGATGAATGGGAAACCGGTGCGCATGCGCTTGAGGAATCCGCGGTTAAGCGCTTCGGCTTCGTTCATCATCAGGCCATGACTGACGTCGATACCCGCCTGCTGCAAGCGGTATAGACCCCGGCCGGCAACTTGCGGGTTAGGATCCTGCATGGCGGCAACAACGCGAGACACGCCTGCGGCAATTAAGGCATCACAGCACGGCGGCGTGCGGCCATGGTGGCTGCAAGGTTCTAGCGTGACATAGGCCGTTGCGCCTCGGGCCTGCTCACCCGCCATGCGCAAAGCGTGAACTTCCGCATGAGGTTCCCCGGCGCGAAAGTGGAATCCTTCTCCCACAATTTTGCCGTCTTTGACAATCACGCAGCCGACGTTTGGGTTCGGTGCCGTGGTAAAACGCCCGCGCTTTGCCAGCTCAAGCGCTCGAGCCATAAACTGTTCATCAAGAGACATCGGCATTAATCCTGTAAACGGGCGATTTCTTCACCAAATTCTTTGATATCTTCAAAGCTACGGTAAACCGAAGCAAAGCGAATATAGGCAACTTTATCCAGCTTTTTGAGCTGCTCCATCACCAGGTTGCCAATGAGTTTACTCGGGATTTCGCGTTCGCCGGTTGCTCGAAGGTGCGACTTAATATGGCTGATGGCCATTTCGACGTCATCAGAATTGACCGGACGCTTTTCCAGCGCTTTCAGGATGCCGCTGCGCAGTTTGTCTTCGTTAAACGGCTCGCGCACTTCATTGCTCTTCACAACTCTCGGCATCACCAGCTCCGCAACTTCGAAAGTCGTGAAGCGTTCGTGACAAACCAGGCACTGGCGCCGACGGCGTACGGAGGAACCTTCACCCACCAGGCGAGAGTCAATAACTTTGGTGTCCACGGCGAAACAGAATGGGCAATGCATGGCGTTTCCTGCTGGGATTATAAAGATGAACAATAGTTTACCGCGAAGTTGCGGGAGTACAAAGACAGCGCCAACCCTGCAACATCAAATATGACTTTTCAAGCGCGGAGAACTACGCTTAAATCAGCGAACCCTAACAAGGAAAAACTAACCATGACAAAGACTTACTTAAGAATTATCCTGGTTTCAAGTCTGATGAGCCTGACCGCTTGCGCCCAGCAAACTGAAGTGCGTCAGATGCGCAGTCAAATTGGTTCGTTAAATCAGGAAATGACCAAACTTAGCCAACAAACGGTGAAGCTTACCCAGCAAAATGCCCTGAATGCGAAGTCGACCAGCGGTGTTTACCTGCTGCCGGGTTCAAACACAGCCGCACGCCTGAATAGCCAGATTGGTAACCTGAAAATGTCGCTGACGAACGTTGCGGCGGAGGCCAACGGCACCCGCGCCACGTTGCTGATTCAAGGGGAGTCTAACGATCCGCTGCCAGCCTTCAGCGGCAAAGTAGAATGGGGGCAGATTCAGGGCACCACGGACAACTTCCAGGAAGTTAACGTGCAGACGCAGCCCATTGACGCTCCGGCCAGCATTCTCGCCCCGAGCGATGTGTCGATTCCGCTTCGCCTGTCCGGCATCACGCCCGATAGGTTAGGCTTTGTGCGCGTGCACGATATTCAGCCAGCTGCTGCCGCACAGCCAGCCCCCGCGCAATAACTTGCCACCCCGTTGCCCGGCGCAGACTTCAACCGCAGCTTCTCTTCTTCCCCTCTCCCAGAAAGGGTGGGGGGATAAATCAAACCCTCTGAATATGTTTTTCCCGCGCGACAGTTGGGGGAAGGAATAGAGCGTGTTACCTGCCGTCGTTTTTCCCCTCCCCCTCAGGGAGAGGGCAGCGGTGAGGGGTGAAATCCCCCCGCTCTCATGCCGAAGGTTTGAAAGGAAAAGGTAGCTCAGAGACATTTCCCGGCAACAGAGCCTGTCACACTCTCTCACACCCCCCGCACAATATGTGAAGCAAATCCCCCGTTACCACCCCGGCACTAGCGTGATCCAAATCACACTTACATGTAACAACCCGGCATACGTTTGCGTAATTTGACGAAGCAGGTACAATCACGCCGTTTTTAATGTGCGCAAACGTGAACGCAATCGATTACGCATATGAGAAGAATGTGAAATAGAACATATTTTTGTGAGCAGGGATTTCTATAATAGTCGCGCTGCAATGGTCCTTCCCCTGAGACCCGCGGCCAGGGATGACATCTCACATCCGCATCGCACCAAAATTACGTAAACAGTGGCTAAAAATATGAAAAAAATTATTCTGGCAGCCGGCACCGTTCTGGCGCTTTCCAGCTCTTTCTCTGCCAGCGCAGAAGAAGCAAAAAACAGCGAATACCTCTCCGACTGGTGGCACCAGAGCGTTAACGTTGTCGGCAGCTACCACACCCGTTTCGGGCCGCAGCTGCGCAACGATACCTACCTGGAATATGAAGCGTTCGCCAAAAAAGACTGGTTCGATTTCTACGGCTACGTGGATGCGCCAGTCTTCTTCGGCGGTAACACTCAGGCGAAAGGGATCTGGAACCACGGCTCCCCACTGTTTATGGAAATCGAACCTCGCTTCTCCATCGATAAGCTGACCGGGACCGACCTGAGCTTTGGCCCGTTCAAAGAGTGGTACTTCGCGAACAACTACATTTACGACATGGGTCGTAACCAGGCTAACCGCCAGAGTACCTGGTACATGGGTCTGGGTACCGATATCGACACTGGCCTGCCAATGAGCCTGTCGATGAACGTGTATGCCAAGTACCAGTGGCAGAACTACGGTGCGTCTAACGAAAACGAGTGGGATGGCTACCGCTTCAAGGTGAAATACTTCGTGCCAATCACCTCCCTGTGGGGCGGTAAACTGAGCTATATCGGTTTCACCAACGTGGACTGGGACTCTGATCTGGGCAACGAGCAGTACCGTACCAATAACTCCGTCGCGTCCAGCCACATCCTGTCGCTGAACTACGATCACCTGCACTACTCCTTCGTGGCTCGTTACTTCCATAACGGCGGCCAGTGGAAAGATGGCGATCAGCCGTTCTTCATGAACGAGCGCGTGAAGTCCACCGGCTTCGGCTACTACGTGGTTGTCGGTTACAACTTCTAACCGTCGCTGCAAATAAAAAACCGGCCAACTGGCCGGTTTTTTATTTCTCAGGCAGGTAGCCTTTAGCCTTCTGAAGGGCAATAAAAGCCTGCAGAGAGCGATCGTGACGTTCCTGATACACCCGTCCGGTGACAAGAATATCCCGACAGCGATCCAGCCTGAAACTGCGGTAATCATCCCTCGCTTCACACCAGGCCACCAGCAGCCAGACTTCTCCCCAAAATGACAGCCCCAGCGGGTGAACATCTCGCTCCGTCAATTCACCTTTTTCATCTTCGTAAAGCAAATGAACAACCCGGCATTTATCGATGGCGGAATGAAGCTGATCGAATCGGGCTTTCACCTGCGGAAACTTGTTAAAATTTGGCGAGATAATGCGGCTGCGTTCGGCGACCCGGCGTTTTTCCGGCGTAAGCACGGCGAGGAGTTTTTCATGCACGGACTCAGCAGATTTCGCCAGCGTTTCTCCGCTCCAGGTTTGTACCATTCTTAACGCCGCAATGACCGCCTCCACCTCCCCGGTTGTCAGCATGAGTGGGGGAAGATCGTACCCGGCCAGCAGGCGATAGCCGCAGCCCGCTTCCCCTTCTATCGGCACGCCGGATAGGGAAAGATCCTGAATATCGCGGTAGATAGTTCGCTCTGAGACTTCCAGTCGTTCAGCAAGCTGTGCAGCCGTCGTCAGGCGCCTTCCGCGCAGGATTTGCACTATCTGAAATAATCGGTCGGCTCTTCTACTCATGGGGTTACCGGGGAAAATAAGCCTGCCCAAGCGGCAGGCTTTAGTGTCAGTATTGAGGCTTAAACCGGCTGATGCAAGCCAACGCGATTGCCCTCGCTGTCGATCATTAACGCAATCGTGCCGATATCATAGGGCAGCGCCTGCGGGCCAAAATCCAGACGGCCACCCGCCGCTTCTACCTGCTGCAACGCTTTAGTGAGATCGGGCGTATAAAGATAAATCACCGCGCCTGTATCAGAAGGAACAAACCGCTCTCCCTTAACTAAAGAGCCTCCGGTGGCAGGTTGGTCATACGAAAATACGGCATTCTCTACGCCGGCTATCGTCTCACGACGAAATTCAGCGTTCAGTACACGTTGGTAAAAAGCGACCGCGCGCTCCATATCGGTAACGGGGATTTCAAACCAGTTGATGAGTGTGCTCATTGTTTTTCTCCTGTGTTGTCAGTAACCACGAGTCTACTGCCCCCCTCCTGACACCATACTGTCAGGAGAAAAACACCGGGCGAAAAAAAACCGCAGCTCTAAGGCTGCGGTTTTATCAGACGCTTAACGCGATTACGGCAGAATGGACGGCTGATCCGCCCCTTCTTTCTCTACCTTTTGCTGCAGCATGTGCTCGCGCTTCATGCCCAGCTTCAACGCCAGCGCAGAGGCGACGTAGATAGAAGAAGCCGTACCGACGGTGACACCGATAAGCATCGTCAGGGAGAAGCCTTTCAGCAGTGCCCCACCAAACAGATACAGCATCAGGATAACCACTAACGTGGTGCCTGAGGTGATCAAGGTACGGTGCAGCGTCTGGGTCAGGGAGACGTTAAAGATTTCGTAAGGCGTCCCGCGACGAATTTTGCGGAAGTTTTCACGAATACGGTCCGAAACCACGATGCTGTCGTTCAGCGAGTAGCCGATAACCGACATCAACGACGCGACGATAGTCAGGTCAATTTCGATGTGGAATAGCGACAGCACGCCCATCGTGATAATCACGTCGTGCGCCAGCGAGATAACCACACCGGCTGCCAGGCGCCACTCAAAGCGGAACCCAACGTAAACCAGAATGGAAATCAGCGCTACCAGCAGCGCCATCGCACCGTTTTGAGCCAGGTCCGCACCGACGCTCGGGCCAACAAACTCAATACGTTTCACCGCGGCATTCTGGCTGGTCGCTTCGTTAATCACGCTCACAACCTTGCTGCCCAGCACCTGGCCACCTGCTTCACCTTTGGCAGGCGGCATGCGCACCATGATGTCGCGGCTGCTGCCGAAGTTCTGCACCAGCGGCTCTTCAAAGCCTGCTTTCTGCAGGGAAGCACGCATCGCATCAAGATCGGCCGGTTTTTCCAGCCCGATTTCGATTACCGTTCCGCCCGTAAAATCCAGACCCCAGTTGAAGCCTTTCACGCCGATAATCACGACGGAAAGGATCAGCAGGATACCGGAGATACTAAAGGCCCAGTAATCCCAGCGCATAAAGTCGTGGACTTTACGGCCGTGGTTCAATTGTTCAACAGTATATTCCTGTGCCACAACGCACTCCTCAGATAGACAGCTTGTTGATGCGTTTGCCGCCGTACAACAGGTTCACAATGGCACGAGTCCCGACAATTGCGGTAAACATCGAGGTTGCGACACCAATACCGGTGGTGATAGCAAAGCCTTTGATTGCCCCGGTGCCTACGGCATACAGGATAATAACTTTGATAAGCGTGGTGATGTTGGCATCAAAAATGGAGCTGAACGCGCCTTTGTAGCCTTCATCAATCGCCTGCTGGACCGAACGCCCGTTGCTGATCTCTTCTTTGATACGCTCGTTGATCAGCACGTTGGCATCCACCGCAACCGCAAGGGTTAAGACGATCCCCGCGATACCCGGCATGGTCAGCGTTGCGCCCGGCAACAGAGACATAATCCCCACAATCAGCACCAAGTTAGCCAGCAGCGCCGTGGTCGCGATCAGGCCAAACTTCTTATAGAAGAACAGCATGAAGATGATGGACACCACCAGACCCGCCAGACATGCTTCCAGGCCTTGCTTGATGTTTTCCAGACCCAGCGTTGGACCGATGGTACGTTCTTCAACAATCTGAATTGGCGCGATCAACGCACCGGCACGCAGCAGCAGAGACAGCTGACGGGCTTCATTCGGGTTGCTGATCCCGGTGATGCGGAAGCTGTTACCCAGGCGAGACTGAATGTTCGCCACGTTGATAACTTCTTCTTCTTTCATCAGAACAGAACGGCCATTCGCGTCTTTCTTACCGCTGTCCTTGTACTCCACAAAGAGGGTCGCCATCGGCTTACCGATGTTGTCCTTTGTGAAGTTAGACATGATGTTACCGCCAGCGCTGTCCAGGGAAATGTTTACCTGTGGCTGGTTGTATTCATCCATGCTGGACGTGGAGTCTGTGATGTGGTCCCCAGTCAGAATCACGCGCTTGTACAGCACAACCGGCTGACCTTCGCGAGTCTGCTTCACTTCAGAGTCACCCGGCACGCGGCCAGAGGCTGCAGCAGAGGCATCCACATTGGTGTTAACCAGACGGAATTCCAGCGTCGCGGTCGCACCCAGAATTTCTTTCGCGCGAGCGGTGTCCTGAATACCCGGCAGTTCAACCACGATACGGTCAGCACCCTGGCGCTGCACCAGCGGTTCGGCGACGCCAAGCTGGTTCACACGGTTACGCAGGATATTGATGTTCTGCTGGACCGCGTACTCACGCGCTTCGCTCAGGCGAGCATCGCTCATCACGGCACGCAGCGTATTGCTACCCTGGTTGGAGAACACCAGATCGCGATGGCGGGAGGAGAGGTAATCTCTTGCAGCGTCGCGGGCGCTTGAATCACGGAAGACGATGTCTACGCCGTAATTGTCCGCTTTACGCACGTTGGTGTAAGCAATGCCCTTGTCACGCAGATCGCTGCGCAGGCCATCGATATTTTGTTCCTGGAGTTTGCCCAGCGCTGTGTCCATATCGACTTCCATCAGGAAGTGGACGCCGCCGCGCAGGTCAAGGCCGAGCTTCATCGGGTTCGCACCGATAGTCGACATCCAGCGAGGGGTGGCAGGAGCAAGGTTAAGCGCCACGACATAGTTGTCGCCCAGCACGCTCATCAGCGCTTCACGCGCACGCAGCTGGGTATCCGTAGAGTCGAAGCGAGCGAGAATGGCGCCCTCTTCCAGCGCCACGGACTTAGCGGTGATATTTTCTTGTTTTAAGGTGTTTTCGACCTGGATCAGCGTTTGTTCACTGGCGGCGGCACCGCGCACGCCAGTTAACTGAACTGCCGGATCCTCACCATACAGGTTGGGAAGCGCATACAGCAGGCCAATCGCCAGCACGGCGATCAGCATGATGTACTTCCACAAAGGATAACGGTTTAACACGTGTAGTTCCCTTAGGGAAAACGAAAATTACAGCGCCTTCATGGTGCCTTTCGGCAGAACGGCAGCTACGAAATCACGTTTGATAACCACTTCGGTGGTATCGTTCAGCGCGATAGCAATGTAGCCAGTTTCAGCTACTTTAGTCACGCGGCCAACCAGACCACCGTTGGTCAGCACTTCATCACCTTTGGAGATGGAGTCCATCAGTTTTTTATGCTCTTTGGTACGCTTTTGCTGCGGACGCAGGATCATAAAGTAGAAAATCAGACCGAACACCACCAGCATAAGAATCAAAGAGTACGGGCTACCCTGCGATGGAGCACCTGTTGCAGCTACCGCATCAGAAATGAAAAAGCTCATTAAAATTCCCTCATTATTAAATTAATCAACGTTCAAAGGTGGAACCGGCTTACCTGTCCGCTCGTAAAAATCCGTCACGAAGTGCTCTAATTTACCCTCTTCAATGGCCTGGCGTAAACCAGCCATTAAACGCTGGTAATAGCGCAGGTTGTGAATGGTATTGAGACGCGCGCCCAGTATTTCGTTGCAACGGTCAAGATGATGCAAGTAAGCGCGTGAATAATTGCGACACGTATAGCAATCACACTCGGCATCGAGCGGGGCGGTGTCATCTTTATGCTTAGCATTGCGGATTTTCACTACGCCGTCCGTCACAAACAGGTGACCGTTACGCGCATTACGAGTTGGCATGACGCAGTCGAACATATCGATACCGCGACGCACCCCTTCCACCAGGTCTTCCGGTTTACCTACGCCCATCAGGTATCGTGGTTTGTCGGCAGGGATTTGCGGGCAGACATGCTCCAGAATACGGTGCATGTCTTCCTTCGGCTCGCCTACCGCCAGGCCGCCGACAGCGTAGCCATCAAAGCCAATCTCTACCAGACCTTTTACCGAGATATCTCGTAAATCTTCGTAAACGCTGCCCTGAATAATGCCGAACAGCGCGTTTTTATTCTGAAGAGAATCAAAACGATCGCGGCTACGCTGCGCCCAGCGCAGGGACATTTCCATGGAGCGCTTCGCGTAATCCCAGTCCGCCGGGTACGGCGTACATTCGTCGAAGATCATCACGATATCGGAACCCAGATCGTACTGAATTTCCATGGATTTTTCAGGATCGAGGAAAATCGGATCGCCGTTGATCGGGTTGCGGAAATGCACGCCCGCTTCGGTGATCTTGCGGATGTCACCCAGGCTGAACACCTGGAAACCGCCGGAGTCCGTTAAAATTGGGCCTTTCCACTGCATAAAATCATGCAGGTCGCCGTGCAGTTTCATGATTTCCTGACCAGGACGCAGCCATAAATGGAAGGTATTGCCCAGGATAATCTGCGCGCCCGTGGCTTCAACTTCTTCCGGCGTCATCCCTTTTACAGTGCCGTAAGTGCCCACCGGCATGAAGGCCGGGGTTTCGACGGTGCCGCGTTCAAAGACCAGGCGACCGCGTCGTGCGCGGCCGTCGGTGGTATCTAATTCAAATTTCACATTTCCTCCAGCACCAGAGAAACAGTCTGGTGAGTCAATTAACGCCGTGGGCGGGGCTCACGGCGGAATAAGCTGGGGGAGGTTACCCTCCCCCCGACCCTCTCCCTAAAAGGGAGAGGGAGAATAATGAGTTCCAGTTTATTCTATCCCACAGAGGGGAGGTCGCCCTTCATTATCCTCTCTCCCCGCGGGGGAGAGAGTTAGGTAAGGGGCAATCACGCCCCCGGGCGTTCGTTGATCGCCTGCGGATTACAGGTAATGAACATCGCATCGCCGTAGCTAAAGAAGCGATATTCCGCCTTCACCGCTTCGTGGTAAGCGTGCATCGTGTTTTTATAACCGGCGAACGCGGAGACCAGCATAATCAGCGTAGACTCTGGCAAGTGGAAGTTCGTCACCAGCGCGTCGATCACTTTGTACTGATAGCCCGGGTAGATAAAGATTTGGGTATCGCCGAAGAACGGCTCGATCAGATCGTTTTGCGCGGCCTGAGCGGCGCTTTCCAGGGAGCGAACCGACGTTGTCCCTACCGCAATAACGCGGTTGCCGCGCGCTTTACAGGCCAGCACTGCGTCCACAACGTCCTGAGGCACTTCGGCATACTCAGAGTGCATGATGTGGTCTTCGATGCTGTCCACGCGCACCGGCTGGAACGTCCCCGCCCCAACGTGCAGCGTGACGAACGCCATATCAACACCTTTATTACGCAGTTTTTCCAGCAGCGGCTCGTCAAAGTGCAGGCCAGCGGTCGGCGCAGCAACGGCACCCGGCTTCTGGCTATAAACCGTTTGATAAAGCTCGCGGTCGGCTTCTTCATCCGGGCGGTCGATGTACGGCGGCAGCGGCATATGGCCGATGTTATTTAAGATATCCAGCACCGCGCGTTCGTCGTTGAACTCGACTTCAAACAGCGCATCGTGGCGCGCAACCATGGTGGCGTGTACGCTTTCATCATCGCCCAGCAGCAGCTCGGCGCCGGGTTTTGGCGCTTTAGAGGCGCGAATATGTGCCAGAATGCGTTTATCATCCAGCATGCGCTCGACCAGCACTTCAATTTTCCCGCCGCTGGCTTTACGGCCAAACAGACGAGCCGGAATAACGCGGGTGTTATTGAACACCAGCAGATCGCCGGGGTTGAGCTTGTCGAGCAAATCGGTGAAAGTGCCATGCGCCAATGCGCCCGTCGGCCCGTCCAGCGACAGCAAGCGGCAGCTGCTGCGCTCGGCTTGCGGATAATGAGCAATCAGGGATTCAGGCAGTTCAAAGGAAAAATCAGCAACGCGCATGGTATAGCACTCAGACTTAAAAACAGGCGGCTTAGTCTAGTGGCAGGGGGCTTTCCCTGCAACACGTTTACCCCGCCGGGGCCGTTTTAAAGCCATAAATGGAATAACTATTCGATGAATTTTCTCGCCCATCTGCATCTGGCGCATCTGGCCCAAAGTTCACTGCTGGGAAATTTGCTGGCGGATTTCGTGCGCGGCAGCCCGGACGACAGCTTTTCGCCCGAGGTGGTTGCAGGCATTTATATGCACCGCAGAGTCGATGCCCTGACGGACGGACTGCCGGAAGTAGCCCTCGCCCGCGGCTGGTTCAGCCCAAAGACGCGACGGGTGTCGCCGATTTCGCTGGATGTGATGTGGGACCACTTCCTGTCGCGCCACTGGCATAAAGTCTGCCCTGATATCGGGCTTGAGGATTTTGTCGCCTATGCTCGCGGGCAGATTGTGCCCAGGCTCGATGACACACCGCCGCGTTTCATTAATCTTAATAACTATTTATGGCGCGAACGCTGGCTGGAGCGTTATCAGGATATGGACTTTATTGCTAACGTTCTCAACGGGATGGCGAGCCGTAGACCAAAACTTGATGCCTTGCGAGATTCCTGGCAAGACCTCGACGCCCATTATGACCAACTGGAGGAATTGTTCTGGCAGTTCTACCCGCGCATGATGGCGATGGCGGAGCAAAAAAGTTTGTGATCGTTCCCGGTTCACGTTAGAACAACTTGCCCTTTTCGAAAAAAGGGCTATCTTGGTTACCGGCATCAAGTTATGCGTCTTTTTGATAGCCAAAACCTATCTGATTGATTGGCAAGATGCCATTGAGCTACATGGAATGGAGCCCCTATACTCCCCCCGTTGCGTTAACATTCACTTTAACAAAATTAACAGGAGTACATATGGTCCTGGTTACTCGTCCAGCCCCTGACTTTACCGCTGCTGCCGTCCTGGGCAATGGCGAAATCGTTGAAAACTTCAACTTCAAAAAACACACCAACGGTAAAGCCACCGTTGTGTTCTTCTGGCCGATGGACTTCACCTTCGTTTGCCCGTCTGAACTGATCGCGTTCGACAAGCGTTACGAAGAATTCCAGAAACGTGGCGTAGAAGTCGTTGGTGTATCTTTTGACTCCGAGTTCGTGCACAACGCATGGCGTAAAACCCCGGTTGATAAAGGCGGCATCGGCGAAGTGAAATACGCGATGGTTGCTGACATCAAACGTGAAATCCAGCAAGCCTACGGTATCGAACACCCGGAAGCGGGCGTTGCGCTGCGCGGCTCCTTCCTGATCGACAAAGCCGGTATCGTTCGCCACCAGGTTGTGAACGATCTGCCGCTGGGTCGTAACATCGACGAAATGCTGCGTATGGTTGACGCGCTGCAGTTCCACGAAGAGCACGGTGAAGTGTGCCCGGCTCAGTGGGAAAAAGGGAAAGAAGGCATGAACGCGTCTCCGGACGGCGTTGCTAAGTACCTGAGCGAGAACGTTGCTAAGCTGTAATCGCTAAGCAAACTCGAAGAAAAGGCCGCAATTGCGGCCTTTTAAGTTTGCTGACAAAGAGGGAAAAAGCGTGGTTTTTCCCTCTTTGTCGTTATGAGCCGAAAATCAATGAATTGATTTTCCTGCTTTTTTAACGAGCCGTCGGGTATTTCTTCTCTTGCCAGAGGTTTGTCAGCAGTCTGAAAGGGCCTTTTGGCCCTTTTTTGTTTTTGTCAGAAGGCGAAGCAGGAGCAGCCCATCACGCCCCAGAATGCGGTCTCATCGCCGACGGGAATCGAGGAGTTACGCGCCACATCATGCTGATGCCCGTGGACGTTACAGCTGCCGCAGCACTGATGAACCGTTGCCATCATCCCTACTTTTGCCGCCGCAGGCGGGGCAGAACGGTAATGCCCCGGCACGCTCACCACAGGCGACCAGTCAGGCAGAACAGGAATGGCAGGCGGAGCCAGAGGCGTAAAGGCACCGGTCGCGTAAACCACTTTTCCATCCACTACGGTCATTACCGATTCAATGCCCTTGATAGCCTCTTCCGGCACGCTGAAGTAGTCCTGAGACAGCACGACCAGGTCGGCCAGTTGTCCCGCCTGAATCCGCCCTTTCTTGCCCTGCTCGTTAGAGAACCAGGCGCTGCCTGCGGTCCATAGCTCAAGCGCGACGTCGCGAGACATGCGGTTATTCTCGTCGTACATTTGCATCCCACCAACCGTGCGCCCGGACACCAGCCAGTAAAGCGCCGTCCACGGGTTGTAGCTGGCCACGCGCGTGGCGTCGGTGCCCAGGCCTACGGGCACGCCAGCGGCAAGCATTTTCGCCACCGGCGGGGTTTGTTTCACCGCCTCAATCCCGTAGCGTTCCGCATAATATTCCCCCTGGAAAGCCATGCGGTGCTGAACCGCAATCCCACCGCCCAGCGCCTTAACGCGGTCTATATTACGTTCGGTAATCGTCTCCGCGTGGTCAAACAGCCAGTGCAGGCCGCTGAACGGAATATCACGGTTCACCTTTTCGAACACGTCCAGCATGCGGCTGATGGACTCGTTGTAGGTCGCATGCAGGCGGAACGGCCAGCGGTGTTCAACCAGATGGCGCACCACCCGCTCCAGCTCCTGCTCCATACCGTCCGGCAAATCCGGGCGTGGCTGCAGGAAGTCCTCGAAGTCCGCCGCCGAGAACACCAGCATTTCACCGGCCCCGTTGGCGCGGTAAAAATCAGTCCCCTGCCCCGGCGTCAGCATATCGGTCCATTTTTCAAAATCTTCCAGCTCATGCTGAGGCCGCTGGGTAAACAGGTTGTAGGCAATGCGCACCGTCATCTGCTTTTTGCCGTGCAGCTCATCGATGACCTGGTAATCCTCTGGGTAGTTCTGGAAACCACCGCCCGCGTCGATCGCGCTGGTCACGCCCAGGCGGTTCAGCTCGCGCATAAACTGCCGCGTAGAGTTCACCTGCATCTCCAGCGGCAGTTTCGGCCCTTTAGCCAGGGTGGAATAAAGGATCATTGCGTTAGGCTTTGCCACCAGCATTCCGGTCGGATTGCCGTTGCCGTCACGAACAATCTCACCGCCCGGCGGGTTCGGCGTCTCTTTGGTGTAGCCCACCGCTTTCAACGCGGCACGGTTGAGTAAAGCCCTGTCATAAAGGTGCAGCACGAACACCGGGGTATCCGGCGCGGCCTCGTTAAGCTCTTCAACGGTTGGCATGCGGCGTTCGGCAAACTGGAACTCCGTCCAGCCTCCCACCACGCGAACCCATTGGGGGGATGGCGTGCGCAGCGCCTGTTCTTTTAACATCCGTAGGGCATCAGCAAGCGAAGGCACACCTTCCCAACGCAGCTCAAGGTTGTAGTTCAGCCCGCCGCGAATCAGGTGCAGGTGAGAATCGTTCAGGCCGGGGATCACCGTGTGGCCTTTCAAATCGACGACCTGGCTACCTTCTCCGGCAAAGCTCATCACATAAGCAGTGCTGCCCGCCGCCAGAATTTTACCGTCTTTAATCGCTACCGCTTCGGCCAGAGGATTCTCTTTATCCAGCGTGTGGACTTGGCCGTTAGTCAAAATTAGTGAGGCATGTTGAGACATAATCAGGTACTCCTGAGAAATCATGCTTTTTTTAGCCAACCGGCAAACAGCTTCGTCACCGTCGGCATCCAGAGCCAGACCACCAGCGCCACCACGCAGGCATCGTTCAGCAGGTGCCCGGGAAGCGTGCCGCGTAAGCCAGGGAACAGCATGCCCGTCACCCACGGCACCAGGTTGGTGCTGGGGAAGATAACCAGCAGAGTTATCAGGAACTGCTTCCACTGCGGCGGGCGTTTTACCGTCGCGCTTTCCGGGGTAAACCAGAAGGCGGTTTCGGTGTGAACCTGCACTTTGTCGTCATCGGCAAGAGAGGATTTAATCTCTTCCACAAGGCGATGGCGTTCAGGGGAGTCAGTCCAGGCGTTGAGATGCTCGAGCGTGTCGAAGCGAATCACCACGTTATAGGTGTCGTTCCCGGTCGTAGGGCGAATCACATGTACCCCAAGGTGGCCGGGGAAACGGGCGGCGGTCGGCATAATTTTTTCCAGCCATTGCTCGTAGCGAGCGGCCTCGCCTGGCCGGATTGCGTGGGTGATCACCAGCGTAACGGTATTATTGTCGGCCATGCCGCAATTCCTGAGTCAGAATGGGGAGGGAAACGGAGCGGTGAACCCGCCCCGAGTGTGATTCATCAGGCTTTACGTTCCGGCGCACCGTGAACCATCGTATAAGCGTAGTCAACGCCCATGCCGTAAGCCCCGCTGTGCTCACGAACCAGGTTCATCACCGCGTCGTAAGTTTCTTTGCGTGACCAGTCACGCTGGTACTCCAGCAGAACCTGCTGCCAGGTCACCGGCACAGCACCGGCATGCACCATCCGGTCAATAGCGCGCTCGTGGGCATCCACAGAAGTCCCGCCAGAAGTGTCGGTCACCACATACACTTCGAAGCCTTCTGCCAGCGCCATCAGTGCCGGGAAGGTTAGACACACTTCGGTCCACAGGGCGGAAATAATCAGTTTTTTACGGCCCGTCGCCTTCACCGCCTCAACAAACGCTTTATCTTCCCAGGAGTTCATGGAAGTGCGCTCAATCGGCTTAATTTCCGGATGAACGGCTAATAATTCAGGCCAGATATAGCCGCTGAAGCTTTTGGTTTCGACGGAGGTATAAATCGTCGGCACCTTAAATATTTTGCCCGCCTTCGCCAGCGCCACGGTGTTATTTTTCAGGGTCTGGCGATCGATATTCGCCACGCCGAAAGCCATTTGCGGCTGGTGATCGATAAAAATAAGGGCGGAGTTTTCTGGATCAATCAATTCACGAATAGACATTTTATTCCCTCAGCTATCAATGAGTTATTAAGGTATCCATCTCTGGATGACGCCCTTATTCTCTGCATACAGGCTCGGGGTTGATAGCCGGAATTTTCTAACGTCTTATTTAATTTTTTGGTGATAGACTTTTGTAAGGACCAGGCCCCGAACGGACTATGACTATGCGCGTGAATTTAGATGTTCTGCTTATTCTTGATGCCTTAGACAAGCACGGCAGTTTTGCCGCGGCCGCCGAGTCGCTGTTTAAAACCCCGGCCGCATTAAGTTATATGGTGCAGAAGCTGGAAAACGATCTGAATATTAAACTGCTGGATCGCTCAGGCCATCGGGCTAAATTCACCGATACCGGCAGGATTGTGCTGGAAAAAGGGCGCATGGTGCTCAGCGCCGCGAAGGATCTGGAAAGCCAGGCATTGCGCTCAACCTCCGGCTGGGAAAAAACGCTCACCATTGCCCTGGACGGATCGTTTCCGTTTCATTTGCTACTGCCACTAATGGACGAATTCTACGCCCTCGACCAGCAAACCACGCTTAATTTTACCCACCATACGCTGGCTGGCGCATGGGAAGAGCTGACCCACAACGGAGCCCATATCATTCTCGGCGCCATTAACGAGCCGCCGACCTCCTCTGAGTATTCCTACAAGATGCTGGGCACGCTCGACAACGTGTTTGTCGTCTCTCCCGACCACGCGCTGGCAAAATCGGAACATGTGCTTACCAGCGACGAAGTTTGCCGCCATCGCGCCGCCATCATCGGCGATACGGCGCGTTACTGTCATCCCATTAATACCAACTACATTGAAGAGCAAGAACGCGTGGTGGTGTACGACTTCCCGAGTAAGGTCGCGATTCTGGCCGCCGGGCTGGCCTGTGGATTTTTGCCGCGCCACATCGCTCAGCCGCTCCTGAACAGCGGCAAACTGATTGAAAAACCGGTTGTATCGTTCCGCCAGACGGACGTGACCTACATCGGCTGGCACAACCGGGGCGAAGGCCTGGCCGCTCGCTGGTGGCGAGAGAAGATCATCGAAGGGGATTTAGTGAATTCGCTTTATCAGCTCCCGACGGATAGCTAAACCGCCACCCGCCGGAGCTTCCAGGCTACAGGCTACGCCAGACCGCAGCGCTGACGGCAGGCAGCGTCAATTCGCGGTTATCGAGCCCGGCTTTGCCTTCGAGCTGCGTCCAGGCCCTGCCGCTCAGCAGGGCATCCCACGGGAGCGTGACCTGAACCTCGCTGCCGCGGTTTATAGCCACCAGCACGCGCTCGTTTTGATAAGCCCGAACAAATACCGCAACATCTCCTGCCGCATAAATAACCCGGCAGCCGCCCTGGCGGAGCGCCCGGCTTTGCTTCCGCAGTTTGCCTAAACGCTGATAGAGCGCCAGCAGGTCTGAGTCCTGATCCTGCGGCTTCCACGGGAAAGTCTTGCGGCAGAAAGGATCGTTGTTGCCATCCAGCCCCACTTCATCGCCGTAATAAATACAAGGCACGCCGGGCCAGGCGTACAGCCAGATGACGGCCAGCGGCAGGCGGGCAACATCTTTGCCAAGAATCGACTTAAAGCGGGCGGTATCGTGGCTATCGAGCTGGTTAAACATGCGCAGCTGCTGCTGATGGGAAAGCGCCGAACGATACTCTTCCATCCACGCCATACAGGTTTGGGCGTCAATATCCTGCGGCTCGTAAGAGATATCGGTGTTTGCCAAAAATCCCCACAGCGGGAAAGTAAAACCGCGATAGTTCATGGCGGCGTCTTCGGCATCGGCCTGCAGCCACTGCCGGGCATCGCCAAAGTGCTCGCCCAGGACGTAAGCATCCCGTTTGGTTTCTTTTGCCGCCCGGGTAATGCCGCTGACGTGCAGCAGGTTATTTTTCGCCCCGCCCGCTTCGCCCAGCATATGCACCACGTCCAGCCGCCAGCCGTCGATACCCCAGGGCTCACGCAGCCAGTGCCGCACAATGCTTTGCTCGCCCCGGTAAATTTCATCCACCAGCGTGGCGGAGCGATAATCCAGCTTAGGCAGGCTGGAATAGCCCAGCCAGTCGAGCGCCAGCCCCTCATCGGAGAAGCTGTACCAGTCGCGCCACGGTGACTGTGGGTTATGGCAGGCGCCGCTGTCGCTCTGCTGATGCCTGTCAAACCAGGCATGCGTATCGCCGCTGTGGTTAAAGACGCCGTCCAGCATAAGCTTCATGCCCTGCCTGCGGGTATTTTCCCTCAGCCGCAGGAAAGCGGCGTTACCGCCAAACTGCTCGTCCACCTGTCGGTAATCCTGAGTGTCGTACTTATGCACGCTGGGCGCGGTGAAAACCGGGTTCAGATAAAGCGCCGTCACGCCGAGCTTTTTCAGGTACGGCAGTTTTTCGCTGATGCCGTCGAGATCGCCCCCGTAAAAGGTAGAACCTCCTGCCTCTCCGGTTAAAGGCTCATCCCATTCCCGGCGGACGATCTCCCGCCCGGCCGCATGATGAAAATAAACGTTATCCTGCCCCGGCTGGCGATTCGATCCTCGCGCAAAACGATCCGGGAAGATCTGATAAAACACCTGATCCTGCACCCAGTCCGGGCCATCATCCGGCGTATCGAAAGCGAACTGTTCCAGGCGAGCCGGCGGTGTTTTCTGAAAGCCCTGGGGCGTGTACCAGCGCTGCCTGTCCTGCCAGAGCAGCTTAAAGCTATAGCGACGGCGCGGTTGCCCTTCGCCGGTATCGAGGGTGACTTTCCAGGCAACCACGCCCTCCAGGGGAGCGTGTTTCTGGCGCGTCATGGCCAGGGAAATCTCTTCGTTATCTTTTTCGCCGCGCAGAATCACTTTTTCCGGCAGGTCGTCCCCCGCCAGCCATAGGGTGATGACAAGGCTTTGTTCCCGTTTCTGGATAAACGGTGTCACCGGCAGGTGCCAGGCATTCAACATAGTAACTTTCCCATCGCTTAAAAATGACGCCACCTTGCCACAGCATAAGGCTTTATCACTCATCATTCCGGGTTAATTTGGGGGAGGACAGCAGGGGTGGAGACGGGAGAAATTATTCCCCTCACCCCGGCCCTCTCCCCAGAGGGGCGAGGGGGAAAAATGAGGGAGGATAGCGCTATTTATCTCATCTCCCTGCTGGGAAAAAGGGAAAAGAGGCAGCGGAGAACGCTATTTATCCCCTCTCCCTTCCAGGAAAAAGGAAGAAGAAGCAGCGGAGAACGCTATTTATCCCCTCTCCCTTTCCGGCAAAAGGAAAAAGAAGCAGCGGAGAACGCTATTTATCCCCTCTCCCTTCCAGGGAGAGGGTTAGGGTGAGGGTAAAACCAGAAACACATTTTAACCAAATCAGCCACTAAACCGGCAGTGACTGCGCCTTAACCCGGCGCTTAACGAGCCAGCCAATCAGCAACAGCGCAATCCAGCCGCAGCCCACGTACAGCGAAATACGGGTTTCCGGGTGGTAGCCAATCAGCCCAATGATAAACACCAGGAACACCAGGCCAACCACGGTCGTCGCCACGCCGCCGGGGATCGGGAATTTCAGCGCCTTCGCTTCTTCCGGCGACAGGCGACGGCGGAAGGCAATCTGCGACAGCAGGATCATAATCCATACCCAAACCGTGGCAAACGTTGCCAGCGACGCAATCACCAGGAAGACGTTTTCCGGCATGATGTAGTTCAGGTACACCGCCAGCAGCATCGCGCAAGCCATCACCACGACGGTGACCCACGGAATACCGTTGCGAGAGGTTTTGGCGAAGATTTTGGGCGCGCTACCCTGCTCGGCCATGCCGTGCAGCATACGGCCCACGCCAAACACATCGCTGTTAATCGCCGAGAGCGAAGCGGTGATAACCACAAAGTTCAGAATACCGGCTGCGGCGGTGATGCCCATATGCTGGAAGGTCATCACAAACGGGCTGCCTTCGGTGCCCACCAGGTTCCACGGATAGATGGACATGATGACGAACAGCGTGCCCACATAGAACACCAGAATACGCAGCGGCACGGAGTTAATGGCGCGTGGAATAGACTTTTGCGGATCTTTTGCTTCACCGGCGGTGATGCCGATAATCTCAATCCCGCCGTAGGCAAACATCACCATCTGCAGGGACATGATCATGCCCAGCCAGCCGTTGCTAAAGAAGCCCCCATTGCTCCACAGATTATGGATGCCGGTCGCCTGGCCGCCGTTGCCAATCCCCCACACGATGATGCCAATCCCGGCAACGATCATGATGATGATGGTGGCCACTTTGAAGAACGAGAACCAGAACTCCAGCTCGCCAAACACCTTCACGCTCATCAGATTGATGGCGCAGATAATCAGCACCACGCTAAGCACCCAGACCCAGTGCGGCACCGCCGGGAACCAGATGCCCATATAGATCCCGAACGCGGTCACGTCGGCGATGGCAACAATCAAAATCTCAAAACAGTAAGTCCAGCCGGTAATGTAGCCTGCCAGCGGCCCAAGGTTGTCCTGGGCATAGCGGGAAAACGAGCTGGCAGCAGGGTTGTGCACTGACATTTCGCCCAGCGCGCGCATGATGATATAGGCCGCCACGCCGCCGATGATATACGCCAGCAAAACGCTCGGCCCCGCCATTTTGATAGCGTCCGCCGAACCGTAAAACAGCCCTGTGCCAATCGCCGACCCCAGCGCCATAAACCGAATGTGCCGGGTGCTCAAACCGCGCTTGAGCTTGTTGGTGTTTTCCATTAATCCAAGTACCACGCTTTACAATAAAAAAACCACGGAGGAGGACTCCGTGGTTACATAATAATCAGAAACTTAGTGGGCGGCAGAGGTGACCTGGCGCCCTGCTGCCTTATCCCAGATAGCGGTGATAACCACCATCGCAACGGTCGGCAGTAGCCAGGCAAGCCCCTGATCCGCCAGCGGCAGCTTCGCTGCCCAGCCAGGCAGCATGTCGCTGATGGCCGATGCTTTAATGCCGTCAATCATACCAAACAACAGGCTTATCAGCATCGCCGGCGCAATAACGCGGGTGGAATTGTTCCACCACGGGCGGGTAAAGCTCAGCACCACCAGGGCAATACAAGGTGGGTAGATAGCCGTCAGCACCGGGATCGAAATCTGAATCAGATGGCTCAGACCAAGGTTGGACACCACCATCGAGAACAGGCCCAGGATAAACACCAGCGAGCGATAAGAGAGCGGCAGATACTGGCTAAAGAACTCTGCGCAGGCGCAGGTCAGGCCAACGGCAGTCACCAGACAGGCCAGGAAAATCAGCGCTGCGAGGAAGAAGCTCCCGGCCCCACCAAAGGTATGAGCCACATAAGCGTGCAGAATAGCCGCGCCGTTGGCTTTCTGATCGACCAGGTTCGCGCTATCGGAACCGAGGTGGAACAGCGCCAGGTAGATAATTGTCAGGCCGATACCGGCAATCAGGCCAGCCCAAATAGTGTAGCGGGTCAGCAGGCGAGATTCCGTCACGCCACGGGAGCGCGCGGCATTCACGATAACAATCCCGAACACCAGCGACGCCAGCGTATCCATCGTCAGGTAGCCGTTCACAAAGCCGTTAGAAAACGCCGCGTTCTGGTAAGCTTCAGTTGCCGTGCTCAGACCACCAGCCGGCCACAGCACCGCACCGGCGGCCAGGATCAGCAGCGCGATGATTTTTACCGGCGCCAGTACGTGGCCCACGGTATCCAGCAGCTTGCCCGGATAAAGAGAAATACCAATCACCAGCGCAAAGTACACCACGCTGTAGATAAACAGCGGCATATCGCCCATGCCGGTCAGCGGGGCAATCCCCACTTCAAAGGAAACTGTGGTGGTACGCGGCGTGGCAAACAGCGGCCCTACGGCCAGGTAGCAGACGGTCGCCAGCAAAATACCTGCGCGGCGGCCAATCGGTGAGCTAAGGCTGTCAATACCGCCGCCCACGCGGGCAATCGCCACGATGGTCAGAACCGGTAAGCCTACCGCCGTCACCAGGAAGCCAAGCGCCGCCGTCCAGACGTGTTCGCCGGCCTGTAAGCCAACCATAGGAGGAAAAATGATGTTGCCCGCGCCAACAAACAGCGCAAAGGTCATAAAGCCCAGAGCGATGATGTCACGAGATTTCAAATGATAGGTCATAAAATAAAGCAGCCTGTGGATGTGTGGTGTTGAAAATGCTCAAATTTTTAAACCGACGCTCAGTCCAAATAACGTTCGGTAAAAACGCGGCTATTACCGGTAACGACAGCGGAATATGCTTCTCCATATCGGTGGCGAAGAATAGTTAGTCGAATTACCACGCAATTTCAGTCGGTCTGGTAATAGCAGGGGGGCAATTAAAACGCTTATAGCGTTTGAAGACAAGAAGGGATCGGGAAACCAGAAATATATCCTTTAAAAATGCGCATAACCAGTGAATAAAGTTGATTATACGCTTTTGTTATGGCTTATCATTCGGACAAAAAAGCATCAATTCGATATTCAGCACTTAACGAGTGGTGGAAATACAAACAAAAAAGGCCAGAAAACTGGCCTGTGGAAAGCATACTTGACGGTTACGGCGAATTAATGTGCTGCCACCGCGGACTCATGGGCAATCAGGCGCTCGGGCAGAATGAACGAAAACGTCGATCCCTGCCCCGGCAGGCTTTCTATATCCAGCCGCGCATCATGATGGCTAAGGGCATGCTTAACGATGGCCAGGCCAAGCCCGCTGCCCCCTGTTTGCCGGGAACGCGCTTTATCTACGCGGTAGAAACGCTCCGTCAGACGCGGAATATGCTCGGCGGAGATCCCCGGCCCGGTATCCTTAACGCTAAACGCAACCCCGTGAGGCAGCCTGCGCCAGGTAACGGTAATGTGTGTCCCGGCAGGCGTGTGATTCACCGCGTTATAAACCAGGTTCGAGATAGCGCTGCGCAGCTGCTCTTCGTTGCCGTAAACCTGAAGCCCGGGCTCAACGTTAAAAGTGAGCGTTTGCTTCTGCTGGCTCAGCGTCTGCGCTTCACGCTCCACCACGCGCAGCATCAGCGGCACGTCAATTTTCTCATTCATCGACAGCGTGGGTGCGGCTTCTATACGCGACAGCGTTAACAATTGCCTCACCAGCCCTTCCATTCGCGAGGTTTGCTCGCGCATGGTATGCAGCGCTTTGTCCCGCAGCGGCCCTTCCAGAGTCTGATCCTGCATCATCTCCAGATAACCCTGTAACACAGTCAGCGGTGTGCGCAGCTCATGGCTAACGTTGGCAAAGAAGTTACGGCGAGCACCTTCAAGCTGATGCATCTGCGTGACGTCACGCGCCACCATCAGCCACTGCCCGTCGGCGTAGGGCATCACGCGGAATTCAAGATGACGGCCATTGTTCAATACCAGCGTCAGCGGGCGACCAAACTGCTGCTTCGCCACGTATTGCGAGAATTCAGGGTAACGCAGGAGGTTGAGGATATTTTGGCCGTTGTCGTCCGGCCAGCGCAGACCAAGCAGCTGCTGTGCCAGGCCGTTACACCAAAAAATAGTGCCTTCTTCCGTGGTCAGCACAACCGCATCGGGCAGAGATTCGGCTCCGCTTCGAAAGCGTTTGATCAGGTTACCTAACTCTTTGCGGCGCTTTTTATTACGCAACTGCATCTGGTGCAGCCCGTACAGCAGAGGTTCCCAGCTTCCCCGCCCGGGCGGCGGGGTCATGCTGCGGTCAACCCACAGCCACCAGGAAAGACGAAGTAAATTCCAGAAATGCCAGCTTAACAGGGCGGTCACTGCCGCCAGTAAAAACCAAGGCAGGTGGCCAAAAATCAATCCGAGAATTGCCGCTGGCATACAACAGAGCATCAGCTCCAGTACCAGCCTTTTCCATGACAGCCGTTCCAGCACGCGTCACGCTCCTGTCAGCATATTAAAAACGGGTTGAAAAACGATAACCCGTGCCGCGAACTGTTTGCACCATTTTGTCATGACCACTTGTTTCCAAAGCTTTACGCAGGCGACGAATATGCACGTCTACGGTACGGTCTTCAACGTAAACGTTAGTCCCCCACACGTTATTGAGCAGCTGTTCACGGCTGTAAACGCGCTCCGGGTGGGTCATAAAGAAGTGTAACAGCTTAAATTCAGTTGGCCCCATGTCGAGCGGATCTTCGCCGGTCATTACGCGGTGTGAGGACGGATCGAGGCTCAGCCCCTGCATCTCAATCACTTCTTCCACCGCCATTGGGGAAATACGGCGCATCACAGCTTTGATACGAGCCACCAGCTCTTTCGGGGAGAACGGCTTGGTGATGTAGTCATCGGCACCGACTTCAAGTCCTCGCACACGATCTTCTTCTTCGCCACGCGCGGTCAGCATCATCACCGGGATTTCGCGGGTCAGCGCTTCACGCTTAAGGTGCTTGATAAACTGTATCCCGGAACCACCAGGTAGCATCCAGTCCAGCAGGATCAGGTCGGGGAAAGGTTCGATCAGCAGGTTAACCGCGCTGTCATAATCTTCCGCCTCTACCGACTGGAAGCCATTTTGCTCGAGCACAAAGCTCACCATTTCACGAATAGGAGCTTCATCTTCTACGACTAAAATGCGTCTCGCCATGATTTACCCTGTTGAAAAGAGACCATCTCTCATTAATTGTGCGCCAGTATGCGTCAGATTTGTGACAGATTTATGAAAAAGATGACGGCCAGATATTTCACCTTTTTGAATTATGACAGCAACTGATTTTTACTGACGGTTACGCTGCCAGCTCAATAGCTTATAATCGGTGATTCGCCTCTTTGCCATGGGACAGGTTATGCGCATTCTCCACACATCAGACTGGCACCTCGGCCAAAACTTCTATACCAAAAGCCGGGCGTCTGAACATCAGGCCTTTCTCGGCTGGCTATTAAACGCCGCGGTCGAACATCGGGTGGATGCCATCATCGTCGCGGGAGATATCTTTGATACCGGCTCACCGCCGAGCTACGCCCGTGAAATGTATAACCGTTTTGTCGTTCAGCTGCAGGCCACCGGCTGCCAGCTTGTGGTGCTGGCGGGGAATCACGATTCCGTTGCCACCCTGAATGAATCCCGCGAGCTGCTGGCCTGCCTGAATACCCAAGTCATTGCCAGCGCACGCCACAACAAAGACGAACAGGCGCTGACACTCAACCAAAAAGACGGCACGCCGGGGGCGATACTGTGCCCTATTCCTTTCCTGCGCCCGAGGGATATACAAAGCAGCCAGGCCGGGCTGTCCGGCCATGAAAAACAGCGCTCTTTAATGGAAGCCATCAGCGAACACTATCAGCAATGTTATGCCGCCGCCGTGGCGCTGCGAGGTGATCAGCCGCTGCCCATTATTGCTACCGGGCACCTCACTACCGTGGGCGTCACGAAATCCGACGCGGTGCGCGATATCTATATCGGCACGCTGGATGCTTTCCCGGCGCAGCACTTCCCGCCCGCCGACTACATTGCGCTCGGGCACATTCATCGTGCGCAAAAAATTGGCGGTACGGAACATATTCGCTACAGCGGATCGCCGATTCCGCTGAGCTTTGACGAAACCGGCAAAGCGAAAACCGTTTTCCTGGTGACCTTCCGCGAGGGCGCCCTGGCAAGCGTCGAGCCGCTTGAAGTTCCCACCAGTCAGCCGCTGGCTATCGTGAAAGGGTCGCTGCGTGACATCGAGCAGCAGCTAGAGCAGTGGCGAAACGCCCCGGCCGAGCCCAAAGTCTGGCTGGATATTGAAATAGCCACCGACGAATATCTGCACGACATGCAGCGCCAGGTGCAGGCGCTCACCGAAGATTTACCGGTCGAAGTCGTCCTGCTGCGCCGCAGCCGCGAACAGCGCGAGCGGGTGATGGCCAGCCAGCATAAAGAGACGCTGAGCGAATTAAGCGTTGAAGAGGTCTTTGAGCGGCGGCTGAGTCAGGAAGAAACCAGCGAGGAACGGGCTGCCCGGCTAAGAACGCTGTTTGCGCAAACGCTGTCAGACTTGCACCAGCAGGAGGAACAGGCATGAAGATCCTCAGCCTTCGGTTAAAAAACATTAACTCCCTGAAAGGCGAGTGGAAAATTGATTTCACCCGGGAGCCTTTCGCCAGCAACGGGCTGTTTGCCATCACCGGCCCCACGGGCGCGGGCAAAACCACCCTGCTGGACGCTATTTGCCTGGCGCTTTACCACAAGACGCCGCGCCTCAACACCGTGTCGCAGTCGCAAAACGACCTGATGACCCGGGACACGGCGGAATGCCTGGCCGAAGTCGAGTTTGAGGTAAAAGGCACGGGCTACCGCGCTTTCTGGAGCCAGACCCGCGCCCGCAATGCGGCAAACGGCAATCTTCAGGCACCCCGCGTGGAGCTGGCCCAAATCAGTGACGGCAAAATTCTGGCGGATAAAATCAAAGACAAACTGGAAATTATCGCCTCTCTTACCGGGCTGGACTACGACCGCTTCACTCGCTCGATGATGCTCTCCCAGGGGCAGTTCGCCGCCTTTTTAAACGCCGATGCCAACGACCGCGCCTCGCTGCTTGAAGAGCTGACCGGCACGGAGATTTACGGCACGGTTTCCGCGGCGGTCTTTGAAAATCATAAGCAAATCAAAAGCCGGCTTGAAAACCTGCTGGCTCAGGCCTCCGGCGTCGCGCTATTAACCGCAGAGCAGCAACAGCAGCTTACAGAGAGTTTGCAGGCGCTCACTCTTGAAGAGAAAAAGCTCTCCGCTGAGCATCACCGGCAGCAGCAACACCAGCAATGGCTCACTCAGCGTACCCGGCTTTCAGCCGATAAAATGCAAAAGCAGCATGCGCTGGACGCCGCCAATCAGGCTCTCAAAGACGCAGAGCCAATGCTGGCGAAACTCACCCGCGCCCTGCCCGCCGAAAAACTTCGCCCTCACTGGCAGCGGCTGCAGGAAAAGCAGCTGTCGCTGAAGCAAAACAGCGAGGCGGCGGAGAAAGTGAATACCCGCTTACAGCAGCTTTTCGTCCGCCGGCAGCAAACCCGGATGCTGGCCACCGGCCAGGCTCAGCGGCTGAAGAGTGAAGCACAGCAGGTCGAAGACTGGCTCGCGGCGAATGACCGCTATCGCCTTTGGGCCGCAGAACTGGCGGGCTGGCGCATGGCATTTACGCAGCAGCAGCGCGACGACAAACAGCTGGCTGAGCTAAACCAGACGTTAGAAGCCAGTCGGCAAAAGCTGCAGGGACTGCCGGCGCCAAAACTCGGCCTTTCTCCCGATGAAGTGAGCGCTCATTTACAGCGAATGCTGGCGACCCGGCCAGCTCGCCAGCTGCTGGCCACTTTGCAGCCGCAGTTTGCCGCGCTTGAGAAACGCAAAATCGAGCAGCTGCGCGAGCTTGCCGAGCTGGATAAATCAATTGCAGAGTGTGACGTTGAACTGGGGCAAAAGCGCCAACAGTACAAAGACAAACGCCAGCACGAAGCGGATCTGGAAAAAGTCGTCGAACAGGAAAAGCGCATTCAAAGCCTTGAGGCCGAGCGCGCACGCCTGCAGCCTGATTCGCCGTGTCCGCTTTGTGGCTCAACCCAACACCCAGCGGTGGAGGCGTATCAGGCTCTCGAGCCCGGGGAGAACCAACAGCGCCTGGCCGCCCTTAAACAAGAAGTGGCTAAACTCGCCGAGCTTGGCTTTGCCCTTAAGGGCCAGCTTGATACCCGGCGCCAGCAGCGCGAAAAGCTGATACAGGCAAGCGCGACGCTTCAGGCCGAAGAAGCGTCGCTGTCGGCCCGCTGGCAGCAACAGTGCGCGGACCTAGCTATTGCGTTAACGCCTCAGGACGATGTCAGCGCCTGGCTTGACGAGCAGGAGCAGCGCGAACAGCAGTTGCGCCAGCTTAGCGACCGGCTGGCGCTGGAGGCGCAATATCAGCGTGACAGCCAGCAGCACGAAAAGCTGAACGCAGACGTCATGGCGCAGCGCGCTTCGCTACAATCGTCGCTGGAGCAGGCTGGCCTTCAGCGTCCTGAACCGGGCGACGAGCAACACTGGCTTGAGGCTCGCCAACAGGAATCTCAGCAATGGCAGCATCAGCAGGACAAACTGCCCCAGCTTCGCCAGCAGCTTTCCGCTCTCGATATGCTGCTCTCGACCCTTGCGGACGATGGCTCCACACCGCTGCCGCTGGATGAACATGAACATCAGGCGGCACTGCAAAACTGGCAGGCATTGCATAACGACTGCAACCTGCTGGAAGGGCAGCGCCAGTCATTAGAGCAGCAGCTGAACCACAGCCAGGCGGAGGCCAGCGCGGCACAGGCACAGTTCAGCAGTGAGCTTTCAGCCAGCCAGTTCAGTGACGAGGCCGACTTCCGCGGCGCATTGCTGGAAGAGAGCGAGCGCCTTGAGCTGGAACAGCGTAAACAGCAGCTGGAACGCCAGCAGCACCAGCAGACTACGCTGCTGGAACAGGCGGCAAGTGCGCTGGCTCAGCACTTATCGGCGCGGCCAGAAAATCTGCATGAAGAAACCGATCTCAGCGTGCTGGAGGCGCAGACAGCCTCGCTCAGCCTCCAGTTACGTGACAATGCTTCTCGCCAGGGACAAATCGTCCAACAGCTGCGTCACGACGAGGAAAACCGGGTCCGCCAGCAGGCGCTGATGCAGGAGATAAAAGCCTGTGAAGCGCAGGTAGAAGACTGGGGCTATCTCAACGCGCTTATCGGCTCCAAAGAAGGGGATAAATTCCGTAAGTTTGCCCAAGGCCTGACGCTGGATAACCTCGTCTGGCTGGCAAACAATCAGCTCAATCGCCTGCACGGGCGCTACCTGCTGCAGCGTAAAGACAGCGAAGCGCTTGAATTACAGGTTGTCGATACCTGGCAGGCTGATGCGGTGCGTGATACGCGCACGCTTTCCGGCGGCGAAAGCTTCCTGGTGAGCCTGGCGCTGGCGCTGGCGTTATCCGATCTGGTCAGCCATAAAACCCGTATTGATTCCCTGTTCCTGGATGAGGGTTTTGGCACCCTGGATGCGCAAACGCTGGATACCGCCCTCGATGCGCTGGATACGCTGAACGCCAGCGGCAAAACCATCGGCGTTATCAGCCACGTTGAGGCAATGAAGGAGCGGATCCCGGTGCAAATCAAGGTGAAGAAGATTAACGGGCTTGGCGTGAGCCGGCTGGATAAGGCTTTTGTGGTGGATTGAAACTCGCCCCGGCTCGCTTCCGGGGAAGTGTCTGGTAGTCACATTTTCCTTTCAAATCCTCCGAGAGATGTCTTTCGATCCGCAGTTATTCCGTTCACTCGTACATTTGTTTCCCCTGCACGTTCAGATAACGGTGAACGTGTCCGGGGGATCACGCCATCCCCCGAACAGCCCCGGCGCCCGGCGAGCTCATCGCCGCTGAAGCGGTAAACCCACCGGCTATCACCCAAACATTCGGGGTCGTTCGCGATTCGTTCCCGACGATCGCTCTCTTTCGCTGCTCCCGGCAGCTCAACCCCGCCTGAGTTGGGTCATAACCGGGGGCGATGAGAGCCGGGGACAAGGGCATGGTTGTAAGTCTTGAAGCGACAGTGATGTTCAGCGTGGCTGGGAACAAAAAGCAAGGCACGGTTCCGGCTTAAATCGCCTCCGTTTTCTCTCCGACTGGCCAGGGTCCGGGCGTCGGGAACGGCCGGAGGCTGAGTGCGTCGGGAACGCATCTCAGCCGACCCAGGACTGGGAGATAAAACGGAGGTCTGCCGCTTTAGCGGTCGATTTATTTGGCCGGGAGTCCGGGGTCTCGGGGAAGTGACGGTGACTTCCCCGAGTCGTTCACCGTTACGGTGGCTACATATGAAGTTTATCTGGAAGTGAACGGAACCTTAGTCGATCCTTCATAGAACATATTTGTGACTAAGACCCAACTGAGACAGAGACAGAAAACCGCGCTCTCTTTTAATCCCCTCTCCCCCATGGGGAGAGGGTTAGGGTGAGGGGCGATTTAGTCCTCTATCGGCCACAGCCACGCCGCACCGCGAACGCCGCTGGAATCCCCGTGCACCGCTTTGCGAACGGGCGTTTCACACTCGCCGCCAAACACCCACGGTTTCATCAGTTGCGGCACCGTTCGGTATAAACGATCCACATTACTCATCCCGCCACCCAGCACGATCACGTCCGGATCCAGAATGTTGGCGATATGCGCCAGCGACTTCGCCAGGCGCATCTCATAGCGGCTGATAGCCAACTCAGCCAGCGGGTCCTGCTGCTCCGCCAGGCTGATGATCTCATGCCCTTTTAGCGTTTTTCCGCTAAGGCGCCGGTAGTCCGTGCCGAAACCGGTGCCGGAGATAAAGGTCTCAATACATCCCTGCTTGCCGCAATAGCACGGGACTTCTTCCCGGAAACGTAGCTCATCTTCATCCATCCACGGCAACGGGTTATGTCCCCACTCGCCCGCGGTGCCGTTGCCGCCTATCAGGCTTCGGCCATTGATCGCCACGCCCGCGCCGCAGCCGGTGCCGATGATCACCGCAAAAACGATCGGTGCCCCTGCGGCAGCGCCGTCGATAGCTTCCGATACCGCCAGACAGTTAGCATCGTTAGCCAGCCTGACCTCACGCTTGAGGGCCAGGCTAAGATCTTTGTCAAATGGCTGCCCGTTTAGCCAGGTCGAATTCGCATTTTTCACGACCCGGGTATAGGGGGATATTGACCCCGGGATCCCAAGCCCTACCGTACCGGTCTCGCCCGTAGCATCTTCCGCCAGCCGCACCAGCTCAACAATGTTTTTGATGGTGGCCTGGTAGTCGTTTTTTGGCGTTGGCAAACGGTGGCGGTAGAGCTGTTTACCGTCGTCAGCCAGCGCGATCACTTCTGTTTTAGTCCCACCGAGATCGATACCTATGCGCACAAGAACTTCCTCATTTGGTGATAATTATCAACTACCTAAAATGCAGGCCAAGCAAAGACAATGAAACGAGGCCGTCAATTCGTTATCATGCCCGCTGCGTTTAACTGACAACCTGGGACAGAATCATGCTGTGGTTTAAAAATTTAATGGTTTACCGTTTAAGCCGTGACATCACGCTGACGGCGGATGCAATGGAAAAACAGTTAGCCGCCTTCACCTTCACCCCATGCGGCAGCCAGGACATGGCCAAGACCGGTTGGGTGTCGCCGATGGGCTCGCACAGCGATGCATTAACCCATGTTGCCAACGGCCAGATTGTGATTTGCGCCCGTAAAGAAGAAAAAATTCTGCCCGCCCCGGTCATCAAACAGGCTCTTGAAGCCAAAATCAATAAGCTGGAAGCAGAACAGGCCCGCAAGCTGAAGAAGACTGAGAAGGACTCCCTGAAAGACGAAGTGCTGCACTCTCTGCTGCCGCGCGCTTTCAGCCGCTTCAGCCAGACAATGATGTGGATAGACACGGTTAATGGTCTGATTATGGTTGACTGCGCCAGCGCCAAGAAAGCGGAAGATACGCTGGCGCTGCTGCGTAAAAGTCTGGGTTCTCTGCCGGTAGTACCGCTGGCGCTGGAAACACCTATCGAACTGACGCTGACGGAGTGGGTGCGCTCAGGGGATGTTCCGGCAGGCTTTGCGCTGATGGATGAAGCCGAACTTAAGGCTATTCTCGAAGGCGGCGGCGTGATCCGCTGCAAACAGCAGGAGCTGGTGTGTGACGAAATCGCCGCGCACATTGAAACCGGCAAAGTGGTCACCAAGCTGGCGCTGGACTGGCAGGAGCGGATTCAGTTCGTACTGGCGGACGATGGTTCCGTCAAACGCCTGAAGTTTGCCGATACCCTGCGCGAGCAGAACGACGATATCGATCGGGAAGATTTTGGCCAGCGTTTTGATGCCGATTTTATTCTGATGACCGGCGAACTGTCGGCGCTGATTACTAATCTGGTAGAAGCCCTGGGCGGAGAAGCGCAGCGTTAATTGCTGCGGCTGACGCAATAGATAACCCCTCGCCGTAAACGAGGGGTTTTAAACTCAGTTATTTATCTGCCAGGTAGCGGCAAAGGTAGGACGTTGGCTCGGCAACCTGCAGATGAAACTCGCTGTGGCCTGGGACGTTAAAGACTTCGCCCGCAGCATAAGTTTTCCACTCTGTTTCCCCCGGCAGCAGAACGTGCAATGCGCCGCTCACGACTGTCATCTCTTCCGGCTGGGCGGTCCCGAAGGTGTATTCTCCCTCCGCCATCACCCCAACGCTCGCACGGCCAGTGCTGCTGCTGGTAAAACCGATGGATTTTACTTTACCGGAGAAGTACTCGTTACTCTGAAGCATGGACAGGCCCTTTATCGACATTAGTGAAAAAACCACTATAGAGGCGAACTCTCCGGCCTGTCACGCAAATTGTTAATTCCGTTCAGATAAGCAATTCCGCCGCTAATCTGGCCACCAGCACATTGGATAACAGCACCGGCACATCCAACTGCTTTTGCAGTAAATCCCGGTGTTTTTGGTGGTAGCCGAGGCAATCAAGGACCAGAACATCCGCCCCTTCGGCCATCAGTTTTCTTCCGGCTTCCAGCAGTTCGGCTTCGCTGCCGTGTATCGGGTTAGCCAGCGCGTAAAGCGGCGGATGGGTCAGCTTGCGCCACTTCAAGGCCTGGGACTTAATGATTTCGGCAATTGGCAGAATGATCCCCACCTGGTGGCCATCGACAATCGAAGCCACCAGCGGAGGAATGATGCGCTCTGGCTCCAGCAGGATGGCGTTACGTGCGCGGAGCCCCGTCAGCGGCATCGTACTCATCAGCAGGATGACCTCATAGCCCTGGTTATCCAACTTTTCGATGATCCCCTGCATCGCAATGGAAATTTTGTCGCGCCCGACTGGCGTAATAATGTTATCCGCCAGCAGCGTGAGCAGCGGCTCTTCGCCGGGGGATGGGGAAAATTGAAGGCGAACCTCATCGGAGGAGAGATTGCCCAGCAGGCTGACCTGTGAGATTTGCTGTTCAGAGATATGTTCGGTTAAAAAAGGTAAAACCTCACTGACTGACACTTTGCCGACGGTGAGAATGGCTACAGTTGGTTTCATGCTTCGCTCCGCTATTACTCAGTCACCGCCCTTTTCGCTGCACTGCTCCACGTCCGCTATGAAATAACTCCGCCGGGGTCGATCGTTTTTTGCTCGCCGTAATCCGCAGCATACAACCAGAGCGATATCGAAATCCTTAACGAAACATCAACTACTGAGCAACATCTCTAAATGGATATATTTTAGCCAAATGAATGAGATAAAAGTTTATCTAATCAAAAATGAAACATTCATGGCGCGAGCCTGGAGAGAACGGTCAGGATTTCTGCGGGTCTTCATAGCGCTGTTTTGCGTCCAGAGCTTCCTGATGCGTTTCGTGTTCGCTTATCAGCGTGTCCTGGTGAGGGTGATCCGCTCGCAGCTGGTACCAGGTTACGGCTGAACCCGGCACGCCTTTCTGCACTTCAACAATTCGGGCTTCACGGGGGTAAGGAGGTTGAGTTGCCATCGCTCGTCCTTAATTTCTTATGGATGAGCGTTAAGTATAGGCTAACTGGCACGAGCCATTTGTAATGCGCGGAGGATAGCTTCCACCACGGCATCCGGGGAACGGGTAGCGTCCACAATGTGGCGGGCAACCTGGCGGTACAGTCCTTCGCGGGCGGCGAGCACGTCAACGATTTCATCGGTAACGCCTTTACCGGTAAGCGTTGGGCGCTGCCCTTCTTCCGGAGAAGCTATCAGGCGTGAAGCCAGTACCTGCGCCGGGGCATGTAACCAAACGGGGATACCGTTTTCCTGCATAAACTGACGATTTCTTTCCGCCAGCACCATGCCGCCGCCGGTAGCCACAACGGTCGCCGGGGCAGTCACGCGCTGAAGCGCATCGGACTCACGCGCACGAAACCCTTCCCAGCCCTCTTCGGCCACAATCTCCGCCACGCTTTTACCGGTGTGGTTCAGCAGAAAACTATCGGTATCAACAAAGGCGTAACCCAGCGTACTCGCCAATGCCTGACCGACGGTCGTCTTACCACAGCCGCGCGCGCCGACTAAGAACAGGGGTTGAGTCATCAGAGATAATCCTCGGAAATGCGGGCCTGAAGCCACTGGGGGCAAAAGCAGAAAAACAGAATGCGATAATACCATTAAACTAGTACGCGACAAGTGTAAACTTATGATTACAATATTGAAATCTGTCGCTTAAAACCCAGTCATAACGGCATTAACTGATATGCAACAAGTGTAAACTAAATCCACCACCTGCTAACAGCGCCACAATACTTTAAACGCCAGGCCAATGACAACCCTTAATCTGAGATTCGGTAACACATTTATGGTTAGCTTTACGATTAAGGCGTTTCACCTACGCTGAATTTGATCCAGACTCGTTTTAAGACTTCATCATGACAGAGGTATGAACCATGCAATCTGAAGAGCAGCGTCTTATTGACGGGCTTTTTGACCGTCTGAAACAGGCCGAAAGCCAAAGTGCCACTCGCGATGCGGCCGCAGAACAGCGGATTGCGCAACACCTCAGCCAGCAGCCGGGTGCCGCTTACTACATGACCCAGACGATCCTGATTCAGGAAGCGGCCATGAAGCAGCTGAACGGCAAAATTCAGGCTCTGGAAGCACAGGTGAGCGAGCTGGAGCAGAAATCCCGACAGCAGCAAAGCAGCGGCGGTTTCCTTGCCGGATTGTTCGGCGGCGGCAGCAACAGCAATAACACGGCTCGTGGCTCCGATCCAATTCCGGGCAGCCAGAACTATGGCGCCTCTTCAGCGCCGGGCTACGGTGCCCCCCAACAGAGCGGGTACGGTGCTCCTGCCGGTTATGGTGCGCCACAGGCGGCACCTGCCAGCGCACCTCGGGCCGGAGGCGGTTTCCTTTCTGGTGCGTTGCAAACCGCAGCCGGCGTAGCCGGGGGCGTTGTAGTGGCTGAGATGCTGACCAGCATGTTCCACCGCAGCCAGCCGGAAGAGATAGTCAATATTATCAATGAACCGGCGCCCACTTTTGACAACAGTTCGTTTGACTCGGTCAACGACTACAGTCAGGTCGACGACCGTCAGTTCCTGAACCAGGGCGGCTGGCAGTCGCAGGACAACGCCGATTACGGTAACGATGATTTTGGCGGCGACGATTACGGCGACGACGACGATAGCTTTATCTAAGACTTTTGCGCCCGCGCGACCTTCAGCAGCCATTTCTCCAGCTCATTGGCAAACTGCTGGCGGTCGCGCTGGCTCAGACTGTCCGGCCCGCCGGTTTGCACACCGCTGGCACGCAGGGTATCCATAAAGTCACGCATCGTCAGGCGTTCACGAATGGTTGCAGGGGTATACAGCTCCCCCCGAGGGTTCAGCGCCACGGCCCCTTTCTCCAGCACATCCGCCGCCAGCGGAATATCGGCGGTGATAACCAGATCGTCTTTCTCACAGCGACGCACAATTTCGTTATCCGCTACGTCAAATCCAGAGGCAACCTGAAGGCTGCGGATAAAGCGCGACGGCGGCGTTTTCATCCCTTGATTGGCCACCAGCGTGACCATAACCTGAGCACGATCTGCCGCCCGAAACAGTACTTCTTTGATGACTTTTGGACACGCATCGGCATCCACCCAAATTTGCATTATGGCTCCTGACTTTCGGTGGGAATGGGGGCGATTTTGCCGTGGTTTTGCCGAATGGCAAAATTTATCTGTTTCCACCCCGGCCCGCTCGCCGTGGAGTGCAAACATAGCCTAAGCGGTAAAAAGCGCGTTAAGCTATTACCATCAAATGACAAAACACATCACCATGGAGTAACGCTATGGACAAGAAAATAGGGTTTATTGGCTGCGGTAACATGGGCAAGGCTATCCTCGGCGGCCTGATTTCCAGCGGCCTTGTGCCTGCGGGCAATATCTGGGTCTACACCCCGTCACCGGACAAAGTTCAGGCATTGTGTGAAGAATATGGCATTAATTCGGCGCAGAGCGCACAGGAAGTCGCCCAGATAGCCGACATCGTCTTTGGCGCCGTGAAGCCAAACATCATGCTTAAAGTGCTCAGCGAAGTTAATTCTGACCTGAATAAAGATACCGTTATTATCTCCATTGCCGCAGGTATCACTCTGGAAACGCTGGCCAAAGTGCTGGGCCATGACCGTAAAATTATCCGCGCAATGCCGAATACGCCAGCGCTGGTGAACGCCGGCATGACGTCGGTAACGCCAAACGCGCTGGTTACCCCCGAAGATATTGCCGATGCGGTGAGCATTTTCCGCAGCTTTGGCCAGGCAGAAGTGGTCAGCGAAGCGATGATCCACCCGGTCGTAGGCGTCAGCGGCTCTGCACCGGCCTACGTCTTCATGTTTATCGAAGCTATGGCCGATGCCGCCGTTCTGGGCGGTATGCCGCGTAAACAGGCCTATCAGTTTGCCGCTCAGGCGGTGATGGGCTCTGCGAAGATGGTACTGGAAACCGGTACCCATCCGGGGGAACTGAAAGACATGGTCTGTTCCCCTGGCGGCACCACCATTGAAGCGGTCAAAGTGCTGGAAGAGAAAGGTTTCCGTGCCGCCGTGATGGAAGCGATGGTGAAGTGTATGGCGAAGTCGGAACTGCTCGGGAAGTCCTGATTTTGGAATAACCCCTCATCCATTCCCCCCACCGCCCCCCAAAAGGGCTGATCGAATAAAAGCCCTCTCCCCACGGGGAGAGGGCTCTGGATCGAGCTAACATCTACGTTTTTCCCCTCTCCACCAGGAAGACGGGATTGGATAGAGCATAAACCTACGGTTTCCCCCTCTCCCTTTCAGGGAGAGAGCCGGGGTGAGTAAGCTTTAAAACAGCTTACTTTTTCTTCAGGCAATTACTCATGAAGGTTTTTCTGGCGTCGCCCTTCAGCGATTGCTTCGCGGCGTCCGCATTACAGTCCTTCATTTTTTGCTGCTGAGGCGTCAGCGTTTTCCCCGCTGCCGCCGGCGCTTCCCCTTTAAGACAGCTACTCATATAGCTCTTACGCTGATCTCCTTTCAGAGACTGCGAAGCCGCCTGCTGATTACAGGTCGTCATACGCTGCTGCTGCGGCGTCATCGTTTTATCCGCCGCCGTTGCAGATCCAACCAGCCCTACCAGTAACACCGCTAATAATGAAAATTTCATACCTTATTCCTTTTTTATTGTGACGTTTAAAGTCTGGCCTAAGGCAAAAAAAATGCGACGTTTCCGCCGCATTTTTTTCTTCCTCGTTACGTATGCACGCCTTTACTCCAGCGCCATCGCCGATTTCATGGTGTAAAACAGATCCGTCTGGTCGGTCAGGCCCACGACATTGGCTGCATGTGGGCCATAGGCCGCCACGCGGAGCTGGGTGCCGGTATGCTCCTGAGACTCGCCTTCAGAATTGCCGTAGCTGATGACCATCACCGCGCCGTCTTTGGTGTTCAGCGCCTGAGTCAGACCAGGGGCTTTGGTATCCGGCGCCACAATCTGGCTGGAATGGGCGTGGTCCGCGGTGACAATCACCAGGGTATTGCCATCTTTGCGGGCAAACTCCAGCGCTTTTTGCACGGCTTCATCGAGATCGACCGTCTCACCAATCTGCCCACACGGGTTAGCGGCGTGGTCCTGCTTGTCAATAGAAGCGCCCTCGACCTGCAGGAAGAAGCCTTTTTCATTGCCTTTCAGCAGATCGATAGCTTTTTCGGTCATCTGCGCCAGGGTCGGCACGCTGGAATCACGCTTCGGATTTGGCGTACAGGTTACTGCGGGTTGATCGATGTTTCCGTGGTAGGTTGCCTTCGGGCCTTCCCAGCGTACCGGCATATTGCCGTCGGCGAACATCCCAATCAGCGGTTTCTGCTGGTTGGCTTCTGTCACCGCCGCAAGGCCAGCGGCATTGTCCACCCACTGGTAGCCACGGGCATCGGCCTGCTGGCGCAGTGTTTTACCGTTCCACTCGCCGGCTTTTGCCACTTCGCTAAAGGTTTTTGCCCCACCGCCGAGCGTGACGTCGGCACGGGTGTTTAGCAGCTGCTCGGTAATAGAGCCTTTGCCTCCGTTTTCCAGCGCGTTAGTGGTGCATTTTTCGCTGGTCGCACTCGGGCCATAACATTTACGGCCCGTGACGTGGGAAACCAGCGCCGCTGGCGTGGCATCCTGAATTTCTGCCGTTGAAACGTTGCCCGTCGCCTTACCGGCCGCCTTCGCCAGTTCGAGGATTGTCACATGGTCTTTCCCGTCAACGTCCACGCCCAGCGCGCCGTTATAGGTTTTCACACCGGTGCTCCACGCCGTGGCGGAAGCAGCAGAATCAGTCACGTAATCCGGTTTTTTCGTTTTCTTGTCTAAAGAATAATGGGTGTATTGCCCGGTCAGCGGTAACGCATCAATCCCCTTAAAGAAACCACCGGCCCCTTCAGCATAGTTTCTGGCGGCGGTAATTTCCGAATCGCCCATGCCGTCACCAATCAGCAGAATAATGTTCTTTGCTGTTTTATTGTTGAGCGAGGCGCGAATCGCTTCGGTTTGATCGCCAGTAATACGGCGAGCGCCACCGGGCTGAGTTAAATCTCCCTGAGCGGCGCGATTTTCCAGAGGGGAAGAGGATGTTTCTTGTGATTTTGATGGGGCGCTGACAAGCAGCAAAGGCAGCAGGCTGGCGATAATTACGCTCTGTTTCACTTTATTTTCTCCATGTAGTAACTACTGAATATAAATAAAAACAGAGCGAGTATAAAAATGGCTTATGACACTAATATGACAGCAAATTTTGATTCAACTACGGGGATGGATAAGGAGCTTTTTTAAATATTGTCGGAGTAATTCGGTATCCTGGGCCGGCACTGCCGTCTTTGGGGAGGCATCATCTAACGCCCCTTCAATGCTGGCAACCAGTGCGGAGCGTTCTCCCTGTTCAAGGCGTCTCAATAAGGCTGTCACCACTATTTCCAGCGCTTCAACCTGAGCAACCAGCTCTTTCGATTCTTCTTCCTTTTCGGCGAGCTTAACCAATAACTCTGCAATAAGATTTTTCATTTTCTCAGTCCCTGCGGGGTTAAGACATGACGTTAACACTCAGATCCACCTGAGAGCAATATCCCAGGTTAAATATGTGCGTCATAGCAAATAGCAGCAATATTAAAATGATTCTGTCTGATAATAATCCCGCGGACGAATTTTTTGCACCACAAAAAAAGAATAATGGAATATTATTCTCTAAATCTCCAACTGCGAACTAAATGAATAATAAGTCGAAATCAATCTTCATATTTCGCTCACTAATATCACATACAGATAAACAGGCTGGCGGTTAAGTGCTTTTGTCGGCCATCGCCTGGCGGGCATTTTTGCGCTTAAAAGCAACCGCCAGTTGCCAGACATTGAGCAGCACAACGACGGCGGTTGCCGCAAAAACGTAGCGAAAACCGGCCATTGCGGATACCCCTGCCCCCATTAAAGGCCCGGCGACATTCCCCAAATACATAAACGACTGGTTATAACCGAAGATTCGCCCGGTGACCTGGTCGCTGCAGTATTTGAGTAACAGCGTCTGCACCGCCGGCAGCATCGCTCCGTCGGCAAAGCCCAACAAAAAACGCAATATGCCGAGCTGCACCGGAGAGGTGACAAAGGACATGGCCAGGAATAACACCACCGCACACACCAGGGTGGCCATTAAAATACGTTCAGTGCCAATCCGGTCACCCAGTTTGCCCAATTTTGGCGCCGCAAAGAGCGCGGAAATTCCCGGCAAAGCGGCGATAAACCCGCTCATAAACGCGATATTGTTGCTGTCCGGCGCCAGTTGTTTGATAAACAGCGCCAGAATGGGGCCAATAGAGCCATTACAGAGCTGGATCACCAGCGTGGTAATAAACAGGCTGAGGATAAGCCACGGGTAGGGCAGCGTGGCGAATACCTCTTTCCCGGTCAGGCGCTCATCCTTGCTGATTTTGGGGCGGGCGCCCTCTTTAATCAGCAGCAGTGTCACCAGGAAGCTGACCATCAGCAGCCCGGCGGTGGCAAAGAAAACGGGCCTCAGTCCCAGGTGGTCCGCCATAAAACCCCCGAGCAGCGGGCCTACAATCACGCCGCTGATTTGCCCGGTAGACAGGGTACTGATGGCCCAGCCGCTGCGTTCCCGGGGCACCTGAGAGGCAATCAGCGCCATAGCGTTAGGGATATAGCCCGAGGTTAACCCCATCACCGCCCGCAGCAAAAAGAGCTGCCAGACGTTGGTGGCAAAGGCCTGGAGAAGTATCGCCACCGCCATGCCAAACGAGGCACGGAGCAGCATCAACTTGCGCCCTTTGCGATCGGCCAGGCTCCCCCACATCGGGGAAACAATGGCCGAGACCAAAAACGTGACGCTGAAGGTCAGGCCGGACCAAAGCGAAAGGGCTTCGTGGGAAGTGACCCCCAGTTGCTCAACATAGAGCGGAAGAAAAGGCAAAATTTGGCTGATCGCAAGGCCGGTAAAAAAACAGCCGAACCAGACCGAAATGAGATTGACCTTCCAGGACTCCATAGCGCGCTTTTTCAAGGGGGATGCAACCAGAATAGAACGATTTCTGGAAAGCTTATCACACTAATGAATATTGCCGTCAGCTCCCCGGCACGACCATTACGATCCAGAAATGATTGCTTACTAAAGCACATATCCTGCCCGACCGGGCCTGTTGATGCAGGAACCACATGAATCCCCGTTATGAGCGTGCTATGTTGTCCTCTTTCGTAAAGTTTATGGGTGGATTAAAGGCATGGCAAAACTGCGGGTTGGTATCGTGTTTGGTGGAAAATCGGCAGAACACGAGGTGTCGCTGCAGTCGGCAAAAAATATCGTCGACGCCATTGATAAGTCGAAGTTTGATGTTGTATTGCTGGGCATTGATAAACAGGGCCAGTGGCATATCAACGATGCGTCCAGCTACCTGCTGAACGCCAACAACCCGGCGCTTATCGCCCTGAATCGGTCAGAGAAAAATGTGGCGCTGGTCCCCGGCCAGACCGAACATCAGCTCATTGAAACCAGCACCGCAGAACAGCTTTCCCAAATCGACGTGATTTTCCCGATTGTTCACGGCACGCTGGGTGAAGACGGTTCCCTGCAGGGCATGCTCCGCGTGGCCAATCTGCCGTTTGTGGGCTCCGGCGTGCTGGGCTCAGCGGTCAGTATGGATAAAGACGTAGCCAAACGCCTGCTGCGCGATGCGGGCCTTAACGTCGCCCCGTTCATCACTCTAACTCGCGCTAACCGCGCCAAAATCAGCTTCGCAGAGGTCGAAAAGCAGCTGGGTCTGCCGCTGTTTGTTAAGCCTGCCAACCAGGGTTCTTCCGTCGGCGTCAGCAAAGCCAGCACCGAAGAGCAGTACCACGCGGCGGTAGCGTTAGCCTTCGAGTTTGACCATAAAGTAGTGGTAGAAACCGGCATTAAAGGCCGTGAAATCGAGTGTGCCGTACTGGGGAATGATTACCCTCAGGCCAGCACCTGCGGCGAGATAGTGGTGAACAGCGAGTTCTATTCGTACGACACCAAGTACATTGATGAGCAGGCCGCGCAGGTTGTCGTCCCGGCGGCGCTTGAAGCAGACGTTAACGACAAAATCCGTAAAATTGCGGTTCGCGCTTATCAGGCGCTGGAGTGCAGCGGCATGGCCCGCGTTGACGTCTTCCTGACCGAAGATAACGACGTGATCATCAATGAGATCAACACGCTGCCTGGCTTTACCAACATCAGCATGTATCCCAAGCTGTGGCAGGCCAGCGGCATCAGTTATCAGGAGCTGATTACCCGCCTGATTGAGCTCGCCCTGGAACGCCACCAGCAGGACTGCGCGCTGAAAAGCTCAATTACTTCATAATGCTTAAGGCTCCGCCGTTTCAAACTCTTCCCGGGGACGGCGGATAATAAAGCCTGCTATCCAAAAACCGATCGCCCAGGTCACCAGCCCCACCGCATAACTCTGCCAGCCCTTAGTTTCCAGTCCCAGCAGGCCGACCACGCCATTCAGAATAAAAATCAGCCCAATCGCCACCGCATAGTAATGCCAGTCACGACGCATTTTCAGGGTTAACATAGCCGCCTCACGCATTCAAAAATAAGCCTGGCGGCATTGTCGCACATCGGCGGCAGGGAAACGCGCGGTTACTCCGCACTCCGCCAGCACAATGTTAATAAAATTCCACTTAGGTTACAAAAATGTGATGCTGAGCAAGAAATGAAAATCCAGGAGGATTCTGGCCCTCAAATTACCAGCAATCTGATATTGACAACGCGTATCACCTGCCAAAATTCGCGCTATGAGATGCCACACATTCGGTTCAGATTGCGTTTTTAAGGGAGGTCATGATGCCTGATATTTCATTATCGAAAGCCGTTATTCCGGCGACTCGGGTCATAATGACTGCAAAATCAGAAAGATCGGTGCCGGGCAACATTGCCTATGCGCTGTTCGTTCTCTTTTGCTTCTGGGTGGCCACCCAAATGCTGAATCTTATCGTGCAGGCTCCCGGCCTGCTGGAATACCTGGCTCAAGGCAATGATGCCAGCCGCCCGCGCATTGAGATGGGCCTGGCGGTCAGCACCGTGTTTGGGCTTATTCCCTTTCTGCTTGGCGCTGTCGCCATCGGGATTGTCGCCCTGGCGCTGCGCCTGAGAAACCGCCGCCACTCAACCTGGTTTTACTGATCAAAAAGGCGGAAGCTTTGTGGCTTCCGCCTGCCATCGTTAACGCTGCATACAGCTTGCTCGTCTGTCATCGACCCGTTTTGCAAACCAGGCCGTGGTCAGATTACGGGTGATTTTAGGGCTTTCAAGCGTAATGCCCGGCAGCACCTCTTTAGGCAACGGCTGCCCCGCCTTTTTCTCTGCTATCGCAAAGACCTGCTTGTAAAGGCTGGTTTTTTCAAACCCAATACTGTCCCCTTTTTGTAATGCCCGGCGGATTTCGCTGTCGCTCATATCCAGCTGTTTAGACAGCTTACGCACCGCCATTTCGGTGCTGCTCGGCTTATCACTGGTGTAGAGGATCAGATCTCCGTCCAGCGCCAGCTTCACGCCTGTGGCCTTACTCACGGCACTCTGGAAGGCCGCATTGCGGCTGGCATACCAGCCGGCATTGTAGTCGGCGAAGCGATAAAGAGGCTTGGTGTAATTAGCCGGGTAATTCAACAAATGGTAAGTCCCGAACCAAAGCCCACCGCGGCGGGTGAAAACTTCCTGGCGCACCGTCCCTTCTATTTTCCACGGGTAGCCATCGGTATGCTTCTCGGCAAAAGCCACGCTGACCTGCATCGTGCCGCCGGTTCGAACCGGGTTAAAGCTACCGAACAGCTTTTGCCCCATCGGCACCATGGTCAGAAAATCATCGAAAATGGCGCTGAGCTGCCCTTCGGTTTTGACGTTATCCAGCCGCTCGCTATAGCTTTTGCCGTTAGGGGAGTTAATGCGTAGCGCGGTGTGCACCAGCAGCGGCGGAATGTGCATTTTCTCCGCACGACGATCGATCTCTTTCCAGGCTATTTTATTCAAACCCGGCACCGCCGGATCGGCCTGAAGATTAGACTCCTGCAGCGCCACCGCCAGCACCGAACAAATATTCTCTTCGCTCTGATCCAGGTTCTGGCTCTTCAGGGTCGTCAGCAGGTCTTTTGCCAGTCCCGCCCTGTCTTTCACCCCATCGGGGATTTTGCGCTGGGCCAGGGTTTCGATATCTATTGGTTTAGCTGCCGCAGTTGTTGTTGAGGCCGGCGTGCTGCCTTTGGTTGTACACCCAGTCAATACCAACAAGGCTCCCAGAGAGAGCGCCATCAATCCATGCTGCCTGTTCAATAAAGCCATCCTCATTGCGTTTCGTTGTGATTATTTTTCAGGGCCAGACGAACCCAGGCCTTCACGGCCCCCTGAGTTTCATCGCGACGACTTAACAATAGCAACTCAGCCGTCAGTCGCCGATCGGAAATTGGCTGATAAACCAGGTGCGGGATAGCCATGTGGGTAAAAGAATGCGGCAGCAGCGCAATGCCAAAACCGGATGCCACCATAGCCAGCGCGCCGAGCGTGCTGGATGCCCGGTATAGCGGCGCGGGGGCTTCACTGCCCCACCGCTCACGAACCAGCTCCAGGGCTTCGTCCCCCTCGCCGGCGGCGAACTGAATATGAGGAACTTGCGCCAGTATCTCAAGCGTGATCCTCTTTTCGGCCGCCAGCGGGCTGCCTTCCGCCACCGCGACCATCATCGGCCATTCTGCAATTTTCACCGCCTCAATCTCTTCGGCAAGCTCGCCCATCAGCGGCGTGTAAGCCACGTCGACAGTCCGCTGCCTGAGCGCCTCGCCGAGCGCGAGGGGGGACATTTCCTGAAGCTGAATCTCAACCTCCGGCAGCAGCCGGCGAAAAGCGCGAACGTCATTCATTAAGCACCCGGAAACCACGGCGTTACCGGCAAAGCCAATTCTCACCAGGCCGGTTTCGCCCCGCAGCGCTCTCTGAACTATATTTTTACCGTGCTCTGCCTGTTCAAGCGTGCGTCTCGCCTCCGGCAGCAGCAATCTTCCCGCTTCCGTTAGCTCAACCTTACGGCTGGTGCGCGTAAACAGCGGCCCGCCGACTTCGTCTTCCAGCGTGCGAATCTGCATACTTAGCGCCGGCTGGACAATATGCAGCCGCGCTGCGGCCTGGCCAAAATGACCGGTTTCGGCCAGCGTCACGAAGTAGCGAAGGTGTCTTAATTCCATGCCTATCAGCCATCAATTTTAATGATTGAGTAATCATATCAATATATTTCATTTATCAATAACGCGGAGCAACAATGGGCTCCTCACCTTGACAGGAGCCTTATATGAACAGTGACTATTTGCAGGACCGCCTCGCCATCAACGACTTAATCAACGGCTGGATGCACCGGGATCTTGCCCAGTGGGACAAGCTATCGGCGCTCTTCCACCCGGAAGGCACTATCGAAGTCACCTGGTTTGAGGGCCTTGCCAGTGAATTTATCCAAGGCTCGATGCGGATGGGCAAGTCCGACATCAGCACCAAACACCTGATTGGTACGCCGGTCGTCAGCTTCAATAGCACGCAAGACAAAGCGATCTCTGAAACCAATGCCATGATTATTGGCCAAAACCACAGGTTAGAAATGGGCGCCACCTGCCATAACCGTTTCTATGACATGCTGGAAAAACGCCAGGGCGTCTGGCGAATCCTGCGCCGCCAGGTGGTTTACGATTTTGGCTCATTCGACTTCCCGTTTGGCCCCGTGGACATTGATAAAGAGGCGGCAAAACGCTACCCGGCAGCCTACGCCCCACTCGCATATCTGCTGGAAAAATCAGGCTTTCCTGTACAACGCGTGTTTGCAACTCAGGGTTCAGACCTTGAAATAGCGATGAAAAAAGAGGCCCAGTCCTGGCTGGTCGGCTGACAAAACGTGCTCTCATCCTGACATAACGTTGACAATTAGATGCCTGGTCAGTAATTTCATTTGCAACTACTGACCAGGCAAATAACATGAGTAATACTGCGGGTAATCCCTCTTCCAAACTGCACCTTGGCCTGCTGATTCATCTGTCGAACCAGTTCAAAGACCAGCTCATCACCCAGTATTTTTCGCCGATGGGCATTACCGGTGCGCAATTTAAAGTCTTGATAAGTATCTTTAAGGGCTTCAACAGCCCGGTTGAAGTCAGCAAAAATCTGGTGATGGATACCGGTGCCATGAGCCGTATGCTTGAACGAATGGTGAAGCGAGATCTGATCGTGCGAAACGTGAACCCCGAAGATAAACGTCAGGTCATTCTGGCGCTGACCGAGAAAGGGCAAGAGCTATGTGAAGCTTTCCAGAACGACGCGCTGGCGTCGATCATCGGTACCCTTACCGAGCGCCTGACGCCTGAAGAATCAAAGCAGCTCAATGAACTGCTGATCAAAATGCTGCCGGATGAGATCACCGAGCGCCACCTCTAAGCTTTCTGATTAAGGCCACAAAAAATGCAAACCTCTACCGAGCAGGTTGAACGCGCGCCGAGCAAACGCAAGCGTAACTTCGCCATCTTTCTCATCATCCTGCTGCTGATCGGCGCCGGCTGCGTGGCGTGGTACATGCTGTACGCACGCTACTACGAAACAACCGACGACGCCTACGTCAACGGCAACCAGGTCACGCTGACGCCGCAAATCGGCGGCACGGTGACGCAGGTCAGCGTCGACGAAGGGGACTACGTCGAAAAAGGGCAGGCGCTGGTGCAGCTCGACCCGAGCGACACCGAAATCGCACTCCAGCAGGCGGAAGCCAACCTTGCGAATACCGTGCGTCAGGTTCGTGGACTTTATAGCACTGCGGATAACTACCGGGCCCAGGTTGCCGCGAAGCAGGTTGCGCTGCAAACCGCGCAAAGTGACTACGCTCGTCGCCAGAAAATTTTTGCCACCGGCGCCATCGCCGCTGAAGACTTGGCCCACTACCGCGATGCCGTCACCAGCGCGCAAAGCGATCTCGCCGCCGCCCAGCAGGCATTACGCACTAATTTAGCGATGGTGGATGACACGGTTATCGACAGCCATCCGGAAATTAAAAGCGCGGTGGCCACGCTGCGCCAGCGCTTCCTCGACAACGCGCGCAGCACCATCGTTGCGCCGGTGAGCGGCTTTGTGGCTAAACGCGCCGTTCAGCTGGGAATGCGCGTGGATTCCGGCACCACCCTGCTGGCAATTGTGCCGCTGGACCAGGTCTGGGTAGACGCCAACTTCAAAGAGAGCCAGATGCAGGCTATGCGCCTGGGGCAGAAAGTGACGCTCACCGCCGATCTCTACGGGGACGACGTGGAGTACCACGGCACCATAGAAAGCCTCGGCATCGGCACGGGCAGCGCCTTCTCGCTTCTGCCGGCCCAGAACGCCAGCGGCAACTGGATCAAAATCGTTCAGCGCCTGCCGGTCCGCATCACGCTTGACCCACACGACATGCAGAAACATCCGCTGCGGGTAGGTTTGTCGATGTTCGCTCGCGTCGATATTCGCAATGCAGACGGCCACCTGTTACCGCAAAAAACCGTCGCCGCGCCGCGCTTCACCACCGACGTTTACCAGAACGCGCTGGACGAAGCCGACAAACTGGTCACGAAAATCCTTCATGACAACAGCCAGCCGGTAGCGTCAGCCAACCGCTAAGAGAGACGTTATGCAAGATAAGGCGGCGTTTACGCCTCCCAGCCTGCTGTTGGCGACTATCGCACTGTCGCTGGCGACGTTTATGCAGGTGCTGGACTCCACCATCGCTAACGTGGCGCTGCCGACTATCGCCGGTAATCTCGGCGTCAGCGCCGACCAGGGCACCTGGGTTATCACCTCCTTCGCGGTGTGTAACGCCATCGCCCTGCCGCTGACCGGCTGGTTTACCCGCCGGTTCGGGCAGCTCAAGCTGTTCGTCGGTTCCGTGGCGCTGTTCACCCTCACCTCGTTCCTGTGCGGCTTTGCCCACAGCATGACCGAGCTGATTATCTTCCGCGCGCTGCAGGGCTTTTTCGCCGGGCCAATGTTCCCGATGTGCCAGACGCTATTGCTGATTATCTTCCCGTCCAGCAAGCGAAGTATGGCGCTGGCGCTGCTGTCGATGGTGACGGTTGTTGCGCCGATTGTCGGGCCTATCACCGGGGGCTGGATCACCGATAACTATTCCTGGCCGTGGATCTTCTACATCAACGTGCCGATCGGGATCTTTGCCGCCATCGTGGTCTGGACGCAGCTTCGCGAGCGTGAGGAAACGACCACCATCGCCCCTATCGACTACATCGGGATTGCCCTGCTGGTGCTGGGCGTCGGGCTGCTGCAGGTGGTGCTGGATAAGGGGAACGATCTCGACTGGTTCGCCTCGCCGGAGATCATCACCATGTCGGTAATCTCAGCGGTTTCTCTGGTGTCGTTTGTCATCTGGGAGCTGGGCGAGCGCCACCCGATAGTCAACCTGCGGCTGTTCGCCGACCGTAACTTTGCTATCGGGACGCTGTCGCTGACGCTGGGCTACGCGGCGTTCTTCGCCATCAACATTATTCTGCCGCAGTGGCTGCAAACCCAGATGGGCTACACCGCCATCTGGGCCGGGCTGGCAGCCGCTCCAATGGGCGTGCTGCCGCTATTGCTGACGCCGATTGTCGGGCGCTACGCCAACAAGGTTGATATGCGCCTGCTGGCCACGCTGTCGTTCCTGACCATGGGCGCTTCGTGCCTGCTGCGCGCGCAGTTTAATACCAACGTGGATTTCCGCACCATTGCCGAAGTGCAGCTGTTTATGGGGATTGGCGTGGCATTCTTCTTCATGCCAATCACCACCATTGTGCTGTCGAACCTGCACGGCGTTGAAGTCGCGGAGGGCTCCGGGCTGGCCACCTTCTTCCGCGTGCTTGGCGGGTCATTTGCCTCGTCGCTGACCACCTGGATTTGGTCCCGCCGCGAGGTTTATCACCATGCCAACCTGACGGAGAGCGTGTCAGCCTATAATCCGTCGGCGGTGGATTACCTGCACAAGATGGGCGGCGCCACGCAGCAGCACCTTGCCGTGGTGGATAAAACCATCGAGCAGCAGGCCTACATGATGTCAACCATCGACTACTTCTGGCTGCTGGGCTGGGGCTTTATGGCGCTGATTGTGGTGATTTGGTTTGCCCGCCCGCCGTTTGTGCGGGCCGGTGCGCCGGGAGCCCCTTCCGCAGGGCATTGATCAAAAAAGGGATGGCGTTACGCCATCCCTATGCGGTTGCTGACGAAGAGGGAAAAAGCGTGGTTTTTCCCTCTTCGTGGTTATCAGCCGAAAATCAATGAATTGATTTTCCTAATTTTTTAACAAGCTGTCTGGTATTTCTTCTATCCCCAGAGTTTGTCACCCACCTGAAAGGGATGGCATCGCGCCATCCCTTTTCTTTTATGCCTTAGACGGCTTCTTCGGTGCCCGGCACCGGCACATCCTGCAGCGTTCGCTCGAAGCTGCGCAGACGTTTGTAGATAGACATCAATTCAACCAGCGTGCTCCACGAGCCAATAAGATACTGGAAAGCTCCGCGAACCTGACCGAAGACGTTTGTTATTTGGGTCATCAAACCCAGGGTGATCGCGGCGGAAGCAATCGACGGAAACAGCAAGAACAGGCCAAAGACGTTATCAACCTGTAAGTAGAGAACGCGGGCAATATTGAAATAGGTGTAGTGGAAATAGAGACGGAAGTAGTTATAGCGAATATGGCTAAAAAGATCTTTTACCGTCGGCGGAGTGGCTCTTGAAGCATCGTCTTCGCCATACACCAACTCTTTACGGTAGGCGGCCTCCACTTTCTGATTATTGAACTGCAGGCCGGGAAGCTTAATCCCTACCACGGCAAGCAACCCGGTCCCCATTAATGACCAGATAACTGCCGCAATCACCAGGCCATAAGGCACCGAGCCAAGAATCGGCAACTCCTTAACGTGCGGAGACAACGACACCAGAATAGGCAAGAAGGCAATCAACGTCATCACCGACTGCAGCAGGCTTACGCCCAGGCCTTCGAGCGTATCGGCAAAACGCATGGTGTCTTCCTGCACACGTTGGGCCGCCCCTTCGATATGGCGCAGCTTCTGCCAGTGTTCCATGTAGTAGTCGTTCATCGCGGTGCGCCAGCGGAAGACATAGTGGCTGACAAAAAAGAGATTCAACACGGAGACTAGAACCGCTATCAGAGCAATACCAAGAAACACGCCCGTTTCACTATAGAACTGGCTGATTGAGACCTTGTTCGGTGCGCTAAGCGCCGTCTGGATCAAGTTATAGAACGGGTTATACCAGGCGTTTATTGCAACCCCAACTTCGACTAAAAACCAGGTCACAAAAATGATGAGCGAGGAGCCAAGCACCGACCAGCGCTGCCATGGATGCGGGCTTATCAGCGCCCATGCCCCGGCAAAAAGCCCCACACATACGGCATAAAAAGCATAGAAAACAAAGGATTTTAGCGTCCAGAAGCGGGCTGCACTGAGGGGAACCTGCTGACTCGCGCCCGCAAGATTTTCTAACCACAGGCCGCCGCCGGCCTGCCAGAATATGACTGCGAGTAGTCCCCATATTGCCGCCGAAAGAAAAAACAGCTTCGGCGACGGGAAGAAAGATTTAAACATTACAGCACTCCTGATACGACTTTTTGTTGTTATATCTGCTGGTTATAGCGAACGTTCTACGATAATGCTTGCTGAATGTTGTATCAAGGAGTGAGAGAGGCTTACATAACTTAGCGCCAGTTGTCGAGAATGGCCGCGGTGGTTTTCACCGTCAGCGTATTGCCCGGAATCGACAGGTTGGCCCAAACCTCGTTGTGGTGATTAATCAGCGCTTCGGCGCTCACCGAGGCGCGGTCCGCCGTGGTATGGGCATCGCTGGCTACCGTCACCGCATAGCCCCGGCTGACGCCATTTTTAATGGTGGTATCCACGCAGTAATCCGTGGCACAGCCGCACACCACCAGCGCATTGATCCCATGCTGCTTTAAAAGAGAGTCCAGTTCGGTGCGGTAAAACGCGTCACACGCCGTTTTAGTCACATACAGCGCCCCAGCCGGGCGGTGAAGTTCAGGAATAATGTCGAAGGCTTCGCTGCCAACCTGGAGCTCGGCTTCATTATGCTGAATAAAAATGACGTTATCTGCAGCATCAATGAGTTGGTTAATTCTGGCGGCGGTTTGTTCGCGGGCGCGACGGGGGGATGCTAAGACACCGTTTTGCATATCGATGACCATAACAACGCGCGATGCAGGCATGCGGGCTCTCCTCAAATAAGAAGAAAAAAGCGTAGCACACCTGCCTGCAGATTAAATCGTGTAAAGTCCGGCGTGGCCGAAAGGCCGGGTTTTAAAGCGGCGGTGTAGCCACAGATACTGCTCCGGCGCGCGCATAATTTCGTGCTCAATCTTACGGTTCATATAGGCTGCGGCAGCCTGCTCATCCTCGCCCGGATAATCACAAAACTCCGGCTCGATAACCAGCTGGTAGCCCGTGCCACAGGTTTTGCGGATCAGAACAGTGGTCAGAATGGCGGGTTTTGCCAGGCGGGCAATGGTAAAGGTACCGTTAGTTGTCGCCGCCTGCTGAACCGCAAAGAAAGGCGCAAAGGAACTGCCTTTCGGGCCGTAGTCCTGGTCCGGGGCGAACCACACCGCCTCGCCGGATTTCAGCGCCTTCACCATTCCTTTCAGATTGCGCCTGTCGAGCATCGCTTTGTTGGAACGCGACCGCCCACGGGTTTGCACATACTCCATGACTTTGTTGTTGTGCGGCCGGTACATCGCCATCATTGGGCGGCATAAGCCCATCACGCGCCCGCCCAGCTCCAGCGACATAAAATGTACGCCAATAACCATCACGCCTTTGCCTTTGTCGCAGGCGGCGTTGATGTGCTCCAGGCCGCGCACGTCAAACCATTTACGCACTCGTTCATCTGACCAAAACCAGGCCATGCCGGTTTCAATCAGCCCCATACCGAGCGAACCAAAGTTATTCTGCACAATAATTTCAACCTGCGCCTCGCTGTAATGAGGGAAGCAAAGGCGAAGATTCTGGCGGGCGATGGTGACCCGACGCTTGAGAAAATGCATTGAGAAGCGGCCAATCAGGTCGCCCATTTTCATCAATACTGGATACGGGAGCTGAACCCATAGCCAAAGCACACCCAGTCCAAACCAGGTCAGCCAATAGCGAGGGTGCAGGAGGCACTTATAAAACAGCGGTTTAGTAGACATATTCACTTCTTTATGCGAGAGGGTTATGTATCGCATAAAGAACTCAATCAGTAGCGGTACGCCTGGGGCTATAACTAAGATGCTGCGTAAGGAAAATAGTTGCAGCGACGCAATAAATAACTCGCAGGATAATACGCACTTTTTGCTAAAGCAGCGTAGTGAAATTGTCAGTTTTTCTTCTTATTTAAGATCTTTCTTTAAGGGGGTTGCGTACGGCCCTGAGCACCGGCTAACAAACAGACAAAAAATGCGGCATTAAGCCCCGGCTGGCAAACTTTTGTACGTCATCTGGTGATGTAACGCACGGTTACGCTTTTCAGGCCACAATCGCTTAATTGACGCTTTGCATAAGGGCGCAGAGTAGTATAAATACCTGCAATACCGCCTTATTTTTCTAACTGGATTTTTGCGTTGAAAACTCGTCTTCCTCGTCTTCTTATGCTGGCCGCAGCCCTGCTTCCGGCGCTCAGTTTTGCGCAACCGTCACCGGCACCAGAATTCGCCGCCGACGTTGTCGATCGCTATGCCAACCATATTTATTACGGCAGCGGTGCAACCGGCATGGCCATCGTGGTCATCGACGGTAACCAGCGGGTGTTTCGCAGCTTCGGCGACACCAGACCGGGCAATAACGTGCGCCCACAGCTGGATTCGGTTATCCGCATAGCCTCGCTGACAAAGCTAATGACCAGCGAAATGCTGGTAAAAATGCTCGATCAGGGGAAGGTCCAGCTCAACGATCCGCTCAGCAAATATGCCCCCCCCGGTGCCCGGGTACCGACCTTTAACGGCCAGCCAATTACGCTGATTAACCTTGCCACTCACACCAGCTCCCTGCCGCGTGAACAGCCCGGTGGCGCAGCGCACCGCACGGTGTTTACCTGGCCAACGCGGGATCAACGCTGGAACTGGCTCTCACAGGCCACGCTTAAGGCCGCCCCAGGCACCGTTGCCGCCTATTCAAACCTGGCGTTTGACCTGCTGGCCGATGCCCTGTCACGAGCAACCGGCAGGCCATATGCCGACCTGTTCGATGAGCAAATCGCCCGCCCGCTGGGCATGAAAGACACCACCTTTACCCCTTCGCCAGACCAGTGCAAGCGCCTGATGATCGCCGAAAAAGGCGCCAGCCCTTGCGATAACACGCTGGCGGCGGTTGGCAGCGGCGGCGTTTATTCTACGCCGGGCGACATGATGCGCTGGATGCAGCAGTTCCTCTCTTCCGACTTCCATCATCGCGGCAGTCAGGCAGACAGAATGCAAACCCTGATTTATCAGCGTAGCCAGTTGCATAAGGTCATTGGCATGGACGTGCCGGGGAAAGCCGACGCGCTGGGCATGGGCTGGGTATGGATGTCGCCGAAAGAGGGCCGGCCGGGCATTATTCAGAAAACCGGCGGCGGCGGCGGCTTTATCACCTACATGGCAATGGTGCCGCAAAATAACGTGGGGGTTTTTGTGGTGGTCACACGCTCGCCGCTGACCCGCTTTGTTAACATGAGCGACGGCGTGAATGATCTGGTGACTGAACTCAGCGGCAACGGGGCCGCAGTAACGCCTGCATCCTGATAATTGCGCGCGGCGTTTAGCTTATCGTCGCGCTGCTTTTACGGCGTTTCTTATCAACATACATAAGAGTATCCGCCTCGCGAAGCGCATCGTCCGGGGTTGTTATAGCCGGATTAATAGCGATAGCCCCAATGCTAGGGCCAGCATAATCAATCACGCAGGATTTTAGCTGATATTCTCCGCTCAACAGCTCTGACAGCCTGTCGCGAAAAGCGCTGGTTGCCCGCAGGGCTTCGCCGTATTCAGCCGGCCCCGCCCCGGCAACGATAAACTCATCGCCCCCCAGACGCCCTAACACTTCATCCCCCCTGACGCCTTCTTTCAGCCGCTTGCCGATGGCACAAAGGAAGTCATCTCCGGTTTCATGACCGTGTATGTCGTTTATCTGCTTAAATCCATCCAGATCGGCAAAAGCCACCAGCACGTACCGGGCGTCATCTTTGGCGCGGGAGAACAAACGAGGCAACTGATCGAAGACCGCGCGGCGGTTAGGCAGCCCGGTTAATTCATCGGTGTAGCTGGCTGTCGTCAGCGCAACGTTGGCCTGCTGCAGCTTTTTCATCAACTGCTCATTTTGGATCTGCTGGGCAATCAGCTGAGAAAACAGCTGTAAGACCTGTTCGCTATGATCGGTCAGCACGCGCTGTTCGGAGCTGGCGGCGCACAGCGTGCCGTAGAGTGAGCCATCGGCAAGGGTCACAGGCGTGCTGACATAGGTCACAATCCCCAGCGCCTTTGCCGCTTCAGAGTCACCCCAGACGCTTGCGACATCGCAGGTGTAGCGGCGGCCTTCGTCTAAAGCGCGTTTGCACAACGTGTCTTCCCAGGGAACAGAGAGTCCTTCCGGGATATTCATCGCCTTGGTATTGCGGGAGAAAACAATATGCTGCTGGCTGCCCTCCGCGTCGATGCGGGTCAGGTAGGTGGATTCCATATTGGTCACCAGCTCCAGCATTTCCAGCAGCTGTCTGACCAAACCTTCCAGGGTGTATTCGGCGTCTAAGGCGGAAGAGATACGCTCAATTAGATTATCAATCATCACACTGAAATACCTTTATCGGAGGTGCAGACTTGCGCCGGGAAGCGCACTTTTTACCGTATCACAACGGCAACTTCCAGCCCTCAAAATATGATATTTCTGGCGGTAATTAAACCTTGCAAAATGTAGCGACTTAGTGTGAATGCAGCTTTCCCCGGGAATCCAGAGAGATAAGCACCACCGAAGAGATAATCAGCAGCGACCCCAGCCAGTCCGGCAGCGTAAAGCTAATGCCCAGCAGCAGCACCGAGAGCAATGCGCTGCTTAACGGCTCCGCGCAGCTAAGAATGCTGGCCTTTGGCCCGCCTATCATTTGTGCCCCGGTCAGGTAGAGGCTGAAGGTAATCGCCGTGCCGACTATCACCAGATAGAAGAAGGCCAGCAGCGTGCCGCCGGTCGCGGTGAAACTGCCTATCTGGCTGGCGTAAAACGGCAGCAGCGCCGCGCCGCCCAGTAGCATACTCCAGCCCACGATGGGTAAGGTGCCGTAGCGCGCAATCAGCTTCGAGGGATAGGTCGTGTAGAACGCAGCGGCAAACGCGGAAGCGATTCCCCAGAAGAGCGCGCTGCCGGAAATCGTAATCGAGGCCGGATTGCCGTGGGTCACCAGCACAAAAGTCCCGATTAGCGAGGTGCCGATCGCCGCATAGACCAGTTTGCCGGAGCGTTTTTTACGCACAAAGGCAAACCAGGCGACGATAATGGTCGGCGAAAGGAATTGCAGCACCGTCGCTGTCGCAGCATTGGACTGTTCGATGGTTAACAGGAAGGTCAGTTGTACCGTCAGCGCACCGCAAAGCGTAAAAATCAGCAGGGAAATCAGGTCGTCGCGCTGTTTAAACACGGCAAAGATTTTATCCCCGTGCATAAACGACAGCATCAGCAGGATCAGGCCGGAAAACAGCAGCCGCAGCATGGTCAACGATGCCGAGGAAATATGACTTTGCTCCATGATGTATTGGGCACACACCCCGGAACTGCCCCACAGCACCGCCGCAAACAATACATACAGCATCCCTTTCCGACTAACGCTCATTGCCCTGCCCTTTCAAACTTCCGCTTAATTTAGGCCAGCATGATAGCGTAAATCCTGAAGGATAAGGTGCCGGACATCGCTGTCGTCAACGTCCGGCATAGCAAAATTAACTACCGTAGACGTTAATCGCGCTGGTTAAACGCCGCGCACGTTGATTGAGGTTTTCAACGATCGTGCCGGCCTGGACCACCATATCGGCATTGTTCTGCGTCATGGTGCTGATTTGCTCCACCGAATGGTTAATGAGCCCAAGGGCGCTGGTCTGCTCCCGGGTTGCATCGTCAATTTCTCTTATTAACCCAGCCATGCTGACTATCTCTGTTGCCATTTCGCTGATGTGCTTTTCCGCATTTTTCACTTCGGCAACGCCTGAACTGACGCCGGCCGCGTTAAGGTCGATAAGCGTCTTAATTTCTTTCGCCGCCGAAGCAGAGTGCTGCGCCAGGTTACGGACTTCGGCAGCCACCACCGCAAATCCCCGCCCGGAAACGCCCGCTCTTGCCGCTTCTACCGCCGCATTAAGCGCGAGGATATTGGTCTGGAAAGCAATTTTGTCGATAACGCTAATGATCTCGACAATATGCTCACTGGTTTCCGCCATCGACTCCATCATCGTCAGCGTGCGTTTCATCATCTGCTCGCCTTTCAGCGCCTTTTGGCTGGCCCTGTCTGCCATTTGAGAGGTTTGCGCGGCGGAGTCCGCGGTCTGCTCAACCGCGCCGGAGATCTCTTCGATGGCCGCCGCCGTCTGCTGTAGCTGGGCGTAGGTTTCATCGGTTCGTTCACTCATCGCCCTGCTGCTGCCTGCCAGCTGCTGGCTTATCCCGCCGATACCGCTGACCTGGCCGCCCACATCATCCACCAGCGATCGCAGGTTAAGCCCCGACTGGTTTACCAGGCGCATCATCAAGCCAATCTCATCCACACGATTAAGCTGAATCAGCCCGGTCTTTTGCCCGGAGACAATTTTCTGCATTTGCCGGACAATGATTTTTACCGGCCGGACAATTTGCTGCTGCAAAAATCCTCCCAGCGCGACAAGCAGTAAGCACGTCAACGCGGCCTGCCAGCCACCGTTCAAACGCCCCAGCGGCATCACGCCAACGGCCAGCGCCACCGTAACCAGAGCCCCGAAGAGCCGATGAGACAATGACAGGCGCTGAAAGAGCGACAGCACGCTTTTCCAGCCGCGACGAATAACCAGCCCTTTAAAGAAGCGCAGGTGCCCGGCACGTTTCTCTCTGACGGCGCGATATAACGCTTCGCTTGCCGCCACTTCCTCCCGCTCCGGCACCGTCCGTACCGAAATATACCCGGTCAGTTCACCGCCGTGGTAAACCGGGGTAACGTTGGCGCGCACCCAATAAAAGTCACCATTTTTTCGGCGATTTTTAACCATGCCGGTCCAGCTATCTCCCTGCTGTAAAGTGGCCCACATATCGGCAAACGCTTCGGGCGGCATATCGGGATGGCGAATAAGATTATGCGCCTCCCCCATTAACTCTTGTTCGGTAAAACCACAGGCTTTAATAAAAGCAGAATTGGCATAAGTAATATGGCTATGAATATCGGTTGTCGACATCAACGCCTCTCCGTCCCTGAGAAGATGCTCCTGCTGCGTAACAGGGTTGTTAACTCTCATATAAATCCCAAGCTGTAAAAGAGAAGAGTGCCAGCGAGCGTGGCAAAAGGTATGCGATGTTGTTATTTATTGGCGCGATGCGCTGCAGTGTGCGGCGATATATTCTGCCGAATGCAATAAATAAGAAAGGACTATTTGATAAGCAATGAAAATGAAAACTAATTTGTCATTAAATTAGGCGTTAATTGTAAAAGCACTGTAGTTTATTTTGTTATGGCAGAAAGATTCTATTTCCCAAAGGCAAATTAAGCGGTCTTTTAAAATTTAAGATAAATAACGCCAACCATATTAAAAACCGTTGGCGTTATTTTTGGACTTTAGCTGGCCTTACGCCGCAGAAGCTTAAAGGCGACAAACAGGAACACTATCCAGGCCGGCAGCAGCATCGCAGACAGACGCATGCCGTCAATAGTGCACATCAGCGCCAGCACCATCATCATAAAGGCGATGCACAGATAGTTACCGAACGGGTAAAGCAGCGCCTTGAAGCTGGTTTCATGCCCCTGGCGGCGCATCGCGCGGCGGAACTTGATGTGCGCCAGCGAGATCATGATCCAGTTCAGCAACAGCGTCGCCACCACCAGCGCCATCAGCAGGCCAAAGGCTTCATGTGGCAGCAGGTAATTGAGGACGACAACCAGCGACGTAATGGCCCCGGACAGCAGCAGTGAGTTGACCGGCACCCCGCCCCGGCTGACCTTCGCGAGGAATTTTGGCGCATTGCGCTGCACGGACAGGCCGAACAACATCCGGCTGTTGGAATACACGCCGCTGTTATAAACCGACAGAGAAGCTACCAGAATCACAAAGTTGAGCGCCGAGGCAACCACATTGCTGTTCAGTTCGTGGAAAATCATCACGAACGGGCTGCTGCTGGACTTAATTTCCAGCCACGGGTAGAGCGAAAGCAACACCACCAGCGAGCCGATATAAAACAGCAGAATGCGATATACGACCTGGTTTACCGCTTTTGGAATGGTGGTTTGTGGCGAACGTGCCTCGGCCGCCGTAATGCCGATAAGCTCCAGCCCGCCAAAGGAGAACATGATCACCGCGAGAGACAAAATCAGCCCGTGCCAGCCCGTCGCGAGGAAGCCGCCGTGCTGCCAGAGGTTGCTGACGCCCGCGCGTTCGCCGCCGTGGCCGGAAGCCAGCAGCCAAATGCCGAAGCCAATCATGCCGACAATCGCCAGCACCTTAATCAGCGCAAACCAGAACTCCATTTCGCCATAGAGACGCACATTCACGAGGTTGGCGGCGTTAATCACCACAAAGAACAGCGCCACCCACGTCCAGGTCGGCACGTCCGGGAACCAGTACTGCATATAAATGCCGCCGGCAGTCAGCTCCGCCATGCCGACCAGCACGAACATCACCCAGTAGTTCCAGCCGGACAGGAAGCCGGCAAACGGGCCCCAATATTTATAAGCGAAATGCGAAAACGACCCGGAGACCGGCTCTTCAACCACCATCTCACCGAGCTGGCGCATGATCAGGAATGCGATGATCCCCGCCACGCCGTAGCCCAGCAGGACGGCGGGGCCCGCCATTTGAATCGCCGGACCAATGCCTAGAAAGAGTCCGGTGCCAATCGCACCGCCCAGCGCAATCAGCTGAATATGGCGATTCTGCAAGCCGCGCTGTAATTGATGGCCATCCTCCGGCCCCGCACCCTGGCCCTGTGGCTCAGAGGCGACTGACGTGTTTTTCACGCCCTGCTCCTTTGTGATTTGTCAAAGGGGCACCTTTTAACACCTGAAGCTAAGAGTGGCAAGGAATGGTTACACTTCGGAAATAATCCCTGGTGAATGTTATGCTCACGCCCGTTTATCACCAGAGGAAAGGAGCAGGCATTGAAAACGAAAAAACGGGCGCTGGGCTGCGTGGCTATCGTCGTTGATGATTACGACAAAGCCATTGAATACTACACCCAAAAACTGGGCTTTACGCTCGTAGAAGACATCCCTCAGGAGGGAAAGCGCTGGGTAGTGGTTACGCCAAACCCGGCAAGCGATTGCCATCTGCTGCTGGCCAAAGCCACCAACGAACGCCAGCTGGCTTCTATTGGCGATCAGTGCGGCGGCAGGGTTTTCCTTTTCCTTCATACCGATGATTTTTGGCGCGATCACGCCATGATGACGGCCAACGGCGTGCATTTCTGCGAAGTCCCAAGAGAGGAAGAATACGGCACGGTCGCCGTCTTTGAGGATATCTACGGCAACCGCTGGGATCTGCTTCAGCACAACTAATACCCTTTCTCAGGGCAAAGGAACAAATCGCTATATGGCATAGCGTTTCGTTGTTAGACAGGCAGTATCGCGGCTTTTATCTTTCGTCATGATTTGTAAATTTTACAGCAAAAAATCTTGAGGGAATGCTATTGGCCAGGTTACTTGACGCATTACAAACAAAACCCACGCGCTTTCGCCTGGCATTACAGGCGGCCCTGATTAGCAGCGTGGTCGCTTTCTCCGGCGCGGCGGCGGCAGATGACATCTTAAAAGAGGGCATTACCCCCGCCACCGACGCCAGCCAAATCCCGGCCACGGCTAAGCTGCGCAAAGACACCGTGGTCGCCGGGATTTCTGAACCTCAGGGGATCTTCAACCCTTACTTCTTTGTTAACGGCTGGGATGAAAACGTCACCAACGTCATTTTCTCGCGCCTGATTGACTGGGACAGCCACGGCAATCTGGTTCCCGGCCTCGCCGAAAGCTGGAAAATCAGCCCGGATGGCAAAGTCTATACCATCAAACTGCGCCCTGGCCTGGCCTTTAGCGACGGCTCCCCGCTCACCGCCGAAGACGTCGCGTTCACGCTCACCGTGCTGTATGACCCGAAATATGACGGCGATACCGACATTACGCTTGCCAACATCGCGGGCGGTGCCGAATACAAAGCCGGGAAAGCCGACAGCGTCAGCGGCCTGAAAGTTATCGATCCGCTCACGCTGCAGGTCACCACCACCCAGCCGGGCGCCACCACGCTGGGCAAGATTGGCGGCCCGGTGCTGTCGAAGGCGTACTACGGCAAAGGCTACCAGCGCGGCAACCTGGACTACCTGCGTACCCTGCACGGTAAACCGCTGGGCAACGGCCCGTATGTTTATGAGAAATACATCCCGGGCCAGGAAATTCGTTTCCACGCCAACACCCATTTCTACCGCGGCACGCCGCCAACGCCGCGCTTTATCTACCGCGTGACTAACCCGGCCACCAACTTCCAGCTGTTCCAGACGGGTGAGACGGATTACGACGCCTTTACTTCCCGCCCGGACGATATCGAGCAGCTGAAAATGCTGGGCTTCGCCAATATCAATCTCTTTGGCTCCAGCGACTACAGCAAAGTTGAATTCAACGTTCGCCGCCCGGCGCTGCAGGACGTAAAAGTTCGCCAGGCGCTGATCTATGGCCTGGATCGCCAGAAGCTGATCGACGTGGTTTACCAGGGCTACGGCACGGTCGCCAACGAACCCATCTCGCCTATCTCCTGGGCTTATAACCCGGAAGGCGTGAACCCGTATAAATTCGATCCGACGCAGGCGAAAAAGCTGCTGGATGAAGCCGGCTGGAAACCTGGCCCGGACGGTATCCGCGTGAAGGACGGCAAGCGTCTGGAGCTGACGCTGCTGGTCAGCAAAAAAGTGCTGAACGACGCGCTGATCCCTATCGCCAAAGAAAACTGGCAGCAAATCGGCGTCCTGCTGAAGCCGCAGGTTGTTGATTTCAACGCCCTGATGGCCCAGCGCAAAGCGGGCAATTACGATCTGGCCTCCTTCAGCACCAGCACGCTGAACGATCCGCACGACGGCGTCTGGGACTTCTACAGCAATGAAGCGAAAGCCTCCGGCTACAGCAATGCGCAGGTCGATAAGCTGATAAACGAAGGCAACGCCACGCTGGATGAAGAGAAGCGTAAAGCTATCTACCACGAGCTGTATAAGGTGCTGGCTGCGGATCCACCGGCGATTCTGCTCGGCAACCGCAAAATCCTGTCCGCCAGCAGCGCCCGCGTCACAGGCTTTAAGCCGGACATCTACAACGGCCTGACCGGCAGCCTGCCGGATGTGAAAATCGTTAAGTAACGCAGTAACCCTCGCCGTCGCCCTTTTACCGGGGCGGCGGCAGTGAGAACGTAATGAAAAATTTTATTCTGCGCCGCCTGCTGCAAACCCTGCCGATGCTGCTGCTCACCTCGTTGATTATCTTTATGCTGTTCGCGAAAACGCCCGGCGATTTTATCGACGGCAATATTACGCTGACCGCCGCCCGCGTCGCCGAGCTAAAGGCCATTTACGGCCTCGATCAGCCGCTGTTCACCCGCTATATCCACTGGCTTGGTCAGCTTATGACCGGCAACCTGGGCTTCTCTTTGCAGTACCAAATTCCCGTTAGCCAGCTGCTGAACCAGTACATCTGGAACTCTTTCCTGCTGGCCTCCATCGCGCTGGTGTTCTACTGGGGCATTGGCCTGGCGGTGGGGATTGTTTCGGCCATGAGGCCCAATTCGCTGTTTGACCACCTGGTGAGCGTGCTGGTGTTCGCCGCCATGTCCTTCCCGACCTTTTTCCTCTGCCTGTTGCTTATCAAATGGTTCGCGGTGGATCTGCACTGGCTGCCGGTTGGCGGCATGACCACTACCGGCAGCGACGCCACCGGCTGGGCCTATATCATTCAGGTTGCCGCGCACCTTGTGCTACCGGTCCTGGCGCTGGTGATGCTGCAGGCGGGCAGCCTGACGCGCTACTTCCGCGCCAGCATGCTGGACGTAGTGAAAATGGACTTTATCCGCACCGCCCGGGCCAAAGGCCTGCGCGAGCGCACCGTGATCCTCAAGCACGCCCTGCGCAACGCGCTGCTGCCGATTATCACCCTGCTGGGCTTTGAGCTACCGGGGCTGTTTTCAGGCGCGATCATTACCGAAAAGGTCTTTAACTGGCCGGGCGCCGGCCACATTCACATTGATTCCCTCGCCGCCCGTGATTACCCGGTACTGATGGGCTTCACGCTGTTTCTGGCGGGGCTGACCATCCTCGGCAACCTGATTGCCGATGTGCTTTACGCGTGGGCCGACCCGCGCATTCGGGTGAGGTCGTGATGTTAAGCTCTCTGTTTTCGACAAACCGCCGTCTGCGCAAGGCGGAAATCCCGGCGCTGGCGCAGGTCACGCCTTCACCGTGGCGTCAGGCCTGGCAAGCGCTTCGGCGCAACCGCCTGGCGATGTTGTGCCTGATTTTGCTGATAGTAATGGCGGTGTGGTGCGCGTTTGGGCCGCTCTGGTCGCCGTGGAAGGACGACGCCACCGACGCCCTGATGATCAACAAACCGCCGGGCGAAATACACTGGCTGGGCACCGACTTCCTCGGGCGCGACGTCTACACCCGCCTGCTGCTGGCCGGGCGCATCTCGTTGATTATCGGCCTGCTGACCATGCTGCTCTCGGTCACCCTCGGCTACCTGCTCGGGGCGGTTTCAGGTTATCTCGGCGGCTGGGCCGATAAGCTGATTATGCGTCTGGCAGACCTGGTGATGACCATCCCCAGCCTGCCGCTGCTGATCGTCGCGGGCGCCATGCTGTCGGAACTCGACTTCTCGCCGGACTCACGCATTTACATGGTGGTTATCATGCTGAGCCTGCTGGAGTGGCCAAAGCTGGCGCGCCTGGTGCGCGGGCAAATCCTCTCCCTGCGCGAGCGCGACTTTATGCTGGCGACACGCGTATTGGGCCTTTCTGCCCGCCGCCGCCTGTTCGGGCACTTGCTGCCGAATACCATTCCAATTCTGGTGGTGATGGCAACCATGGCCGTCGCCAACGCTATTCTGATGGAGTCCGCCCTGAGCTACCTTGGCCTCGGCGTCGTGCCGCCCACCCCTTCCTGGGGCAACATGATGGACAGCGCCAACAGCCTGATCGACTTCCAGCGCCGCCCGTGGCTGTGGATGCCGCCGGGTATCGCTATTTTTATCACCGTGATCGCGATTAACGTGCTGGGCGATGGCCTGCGCGATGCGTTGGATCCGAAAATGAAACGAGGCGCAAAATGAACGAAGCGCTGATTGAATTTAACCATCTCTCCCTCTCCTTTGCCGGAGAGCAGGGGCGCGTTCGTGCCGTGCAGGACGTGTCGTTTACCGTTCGCGCCGGGCAAACCGTCGGCGTCGTCGGTGAGTCCGGCTGCGGTAAAAGCGTGACCGCCATGTCGCTGATGGGGCTGCTGCCTCCGCAGGCGGCGCGGATTGACGGCGGCGAGATCCTGTTTCAGGGGAAAAACCTGCTCGGCCTTAAGCCTGCGCAAATGGCAGATTTACGCGGCAACGAGCTGGCGATGATTTTCCAGGAGCCGATGACCGCCCTGAATCCGGTGCTGACTATCGGCGATCAGCTCTGCGAGCCGCTGATCCGCCACCGGGGCGAAACGCCCAAAGCCGCCTGGCATCTGGCGATGCAAATGCTGACCGACGTCGGGCTGGCGCGAGCGGAAAGCCTGATGGCCAGCTATCCGCACCAGCTTTCCGGCGGGATGCTGCAGCGCGTGATGATCGCCATGGCGCTGAGCTGCCGCCCAAAGCTGCTGATCGCCGATGAGCCGACGACGGCGCTCGACGTCACCGTCCAGGCGCAGATCCTACGCCTGTTGCGGGATCAGGCGCGTCAGCACCGTATGGCGCTGATGCTGATCACCCACGATCTCGGCGTAATTGCCCAGATGGCGGAACACGTCGTGGTGATGTACGCCGGACGTATCGTCGAACAGGGGCCCACGGCGGAGGTACTCCGCCATCCGCTGCACCCGTATACCCAAGGGCTGATCGCTTCCCGGCCCGTCCCCGGCGAGCGCCGCCGCAGGCTCTATTCCATCCCCGGCCAGGTGCCTGATTTAGCCGCCCTGCCGCCTTACTGCGCCTTTACCGATCGCTGCGAACGCGCCACCGATCGCTGCCGGCGGGGCATTCCGGCACTGCTCGGCCAGCAGCGGCAGGCCGCCTGTTTTCACAGTGAGTTAGCGGAGTCCGTATCGTGAACACTCAGTACGTTATTGAAGTCGAAGGACTCAAAAAATATTTTCCGCTGCGCGACGGCCTGTTCGGCCAGCAAACCGGCGAGCTGCGCGCAGTCGACGGCGTTAGCTTTCACATTCGCCAGGGCACCATTTTCGGCCTGGTGGGCGAGTCAGGCAGCGGGAAAACCACCGTCGGACGCACCTTGCTCGGCCTGTATGACAAAACCGCCGGCAGCGTGAAGTACCGCGGCCAAGAACTGAGTGAACTGAGCGCCAAGGCGTCGCGGGCGCTGCGCCCTAAAATCCAGCTGGTATTTCAGGATCCTTATAGTTCGCTAAACCCGCGCATCCGCGTGGGCGATGCCATTGGCGAAGCGATGCTGGAGCACAAGCTGTGTACCCGCGCAGAACTGCGGGACAAAGTGCTGGAAGTGATGAAGATTTGCGGCCTGGCGCCGCAGCACTACAACCGCTTCCCGCATGAGTTTTCCGGCGGCCAGCGTCAGCGCATTGGCATCGCCCGCGCGCTGATCCTTAACCCCGATTTTATTATTGCGGACGAACCCATTTCGGCGCTCGACGTTTCCATTCAGGCGCAGATCATTAACCTGTTTTCCGATCTGCGTGATGAACGCGGCGTGACGTTCCTGTTTATCTCGCACGATCTGGGCGTGGTGGAGCACCTGTGCGACGACGTGGCGGTGATGTATCTCGGTCAACTGGTGGAAACCGCCAGCCGCGATACACTGTTCAGCCGACCGCTGCACCCTTACACACAGGCGCTGTTGGCCGCGGTCCCGACGCTGGATCCGGACAGCGAGCCAGTGGCCGCTATTCAGGGCGAAATCCCCGATCCCTCTCGCCCACCTTCCGGCTGCCGCTTCTCCTCGCGCTGCCCGCAGGTCACCGACCGATGCCGCCAGGAAGTCCCGGGGCTGCGTGAAGTGGGCGACGCTCACCGCGTCGCGTGTCATTTGGTTTAGCGCTGCGATTCAGGCAGACAGCGGCCTGAGCACGCTGTCTGCCACCACTTGCCCGGACTCCAGCTTAATCAACCTGTCCGCCAGCGGGAAATAGCGGTCGTCGTGGGTAATGGCGAGCACCGTTTTCCCTTCCGCTTTCAGCATCGGCAACAGTACTTTGTAGAACACTTCTTTGAAGCCGGGATCCTGATCCGCCGCCCACTCATCAAACAGGTAAAAAGGCCGGTTCTCCAGCCAGGCCTGCAGCAGCGCGAGGCGCTTACGCTGCCCCTGAGACAGCGCCGTGGTTGAGAAACGCCCGTCCCGGAAGGCCACTTTGTGATCCAGCTTCAGCAGGTGCAGCAGCTTGTCTACTTGATCCGCCGTGCGCTCGTGAACGTTATCCACGTCATCAAACAGGAAGAAATCATTAAACACCACGGCGAAGTGCTGGCGGTAGATTTCACGCTGCTCGGGCGTTATCGGCCTGCCGTTGAGCCGGAGGTCACCGCTGTCCGGGGGATAAAGGCCAACCAGCAGGTTAGCCAGCGTGGTTTTCCCGCTGCCGTTGCCGCCCACCAGAAACACAAGCTCGCCCTGGGTGAAACGAAGATTAAGCGGCCCGAGGGTAAAACGCTCCCCCTCTTCGCCCTGATATTCGTAGCAAATATCGGCCAGTTCAAGGCTGTCAAACCGGGGCGGGCTTTTCAGCGGCAGCAGCTTTTCCTGCGGCAGATCGGTTTTAAGCTGGGCGATTCGCTGGAGCGCGATACGGGCGCTGGTCAGCGTCGGCAGGGCCGACAAAACGCCTTCCACCGGCACAATCATGTACAGAAAAATCATGGTGTAGCCGGTCATCACCGCCGAACTGAGCGCCAGCGACTCCCGCAGCCAGTAGAGCACCACGCCGATAAACGCGAAGAACAGCACGCTGCCCCAGCTCTTCGCCAGGCCGTAAAAAACATACCCGCGAGTGCGCTCGATGCGAACCGCCTCTATGTTCTCGCTCAGCGGCCCGTCGACGAAATGCCGCCGGCGGGGCGGGTTCAGGCGAAATTCACGCCCGCCGTCGAACAGTTTTTTACATTGGGCAATCAGCGTATCTTCCCGCTGCCGCGAGCTACGCAGCAGCCCCAGCGCTTTGCCGTGGGCGGCGCGGTAGCCCATTGCCCCCAGGGCAAGTACCAGCAGCGCCAACAGCAAAACCTGCCACGACAGCGTGCCCAGGTAGATCAGGCAGCCGACAATCGCCGCCCCGTAGATAAGCAGCCCCGGCAGGCTGACGAAAAAGACCACCAGCGTGTCGAGATCCTGGGTCAGTATCGACACCGCCTTTGCCATACCGGTTTTCTCCAGCTGGGCCCAGGCGGTTTCGCTGACGTGGTTCACCACCTGTTTACGCAGCGTGGCCTTCACTTTTTGCCCGAGCCACATAAACAGCGTTTCTGCCAGTACGCGGGTGCCCAGCATTAAGGCGGCCAGCAGCACAAACTTCAGCGCCACGTCGGCCAGCCCGCCGGGCGGCAGCGTCAGGCTATGGTTAATCACCGCCAGCAGCGAGGCGTTGCTTAACCCGCTGACCACGCTGGCAGACGCCGCCAGCACCAGCCAGCCGCCCACCAGGCGGAACAGCATCATTAACAGAGACATTGTTGCTTCCTTTTCGACATTACTCTCCCGGCGCTATTGTTGATGTGTATGCGCCCGGCTACGGATCAGCGGCCATACCAACAGCGGTACGCCAACCAGCGACGCCACCAGCCCAACGGGTAGCTGACGCGGATAAAGAAAATTGCGGCCCATCCAGTCCGCCAGCACCATAATCAGCGCGGACAGCAGCGCGGCGGTGAACAACTGCGCCATGGGCCGTTTTGCACCGGCTTTACGCGCCAGGTGTGGCCCCAGCAGCCCGACAAACGACACCGGCCCGACGATCAGCGTGGCAAGCCCGGTCATCAATGCGGCCAGCGCCAGCACGCTAATCCTTGCCCTGGCGACGTTCACGCCCAGCGAGCCGCTTACCTGCCCGAGCGGCAGCAGCAGCAGCCAGCGTTTGCACAGCGGAGAAACCGCCAGCAGCAGTAACATGGCGAAGAACACACCGATGGCGATGCCGTTATTAACGTAGTAAGTGCTGCCGGTCATCAGCTGCAACAGCATTGAGCTGGCCTGCCGGTTATTGAGCATCACGATGCTGGCTATCGCCTGGAACAGCGCGTTCAGCGCCAGGCCGTTCAGCAGCACCCGCTGCGGGTTAAAGGCGCTCTGGCGGCTGCTCCACAGCGTTACCAGCAGGCTAATTAATGCCCCGGTGGCGCTGCTGAGGATCATCAGCCCCGTCCCGCCCGTAGGGAACAGCAGCAGAAATGCCGTCACGCCCATAGCCGCCCCGCCGCCGATGCCGAGGATCTCCGGGCTTGCCAGCGGGTTGCCGCTGACGCGCTGCATCAATACGCCCGCGGCCGCCAGCAAAGCCCCGGCGCTCAATGCCGCCAGCAGGCGCGGCAGGCGCATGGGCAGCAGAGCGGGTTGTTCTGCCAGAGTTGTCCAGTGCCAGCCGTGCAGCCCCTGGCCGACAAACAGCGACAGCACAATAGCCACCAGCAGCAGCACAAAAGCCGTGCCCGCCGGGAAGCGCCCGCCGCCCGCTTCGCCTTCGTAAGCCGAAGGCGTGGTGTCCAGCACCTGATGCCGGGCCTTGCCCGCCAGCAGGATCAGCAGCGGCCCGCCGGTCAGGGCCGTTAACATGCCCACCGGCAGCAACTGCCCGTCCAGCAGGGTGATACGGCTGACGCACAGATCGGTGAACCACAGCAAACCGGCGCCGATAAGCAGCGAGTGGCAGAGCATTTGCCGCGTGGTGCGCGCCCCGCCCAGGCGCGCCAGATGCGGGGCGGCAAGACCGATAAAACCAATCACCCCGACGCTATTAATGATTAAGGCGCTCATCACCAGCGCCAGCGCCATCGCCGCCGAACGGATCAGCAGCGGAGATGCGCCCAGGCTGCTTACCATCGCCTCCGGCAGCCTGAGCAGCGCCAGCGGGCGCAGCAACAGCAGCACAGCCAGGCCACACAGCCCGAGCCAGGGCAGAATCGCGGTCACGCCGCCCCAGTCCTGCTGCGCCAGCGACCCGCCGCCCCACATCAGCACCGACAGCAGAAAACGGTCGTTGATAACCGCCATTATCATGGTCAGCGAGCCGCACCACAGGTTGACCAGCATCCCCGCCTGAATCATCACCAGCGGCGACAGGCGCTGCCGCCAGGAAAGTAGCACAACCAGCAGCAAAGCAGACACTTCCCCGGCAATCACCACCCCGGTTCGCGCCGACAGCAGCGCCGCCGGGAACCACATCGAAGCCACGCCTAAAGCCAGCGTCGCGCCGGAGGTCATCCCGAGCGTAATCGGCTCCGCCAGCGGATTACGCAGCGCCCGCTGCATCAGCCAGCCACAGAGCGCCAGCCCCGAGCCCCCAAGCCAGGCCATCACCTGGCGCGGGAACCACATGGAATGCAGGATCACCGCCTGCGCGTCCGGCATTTGCGAGCTAAACAGCACTTTCAGGCCGGGGATAAGCCCGCCGTGCTGCGCCACGCTTTGCAGCGCCAGGACGATGCTCGCCAGCCAAAGCACGACAATCAGCAGCCAGGAGGCCATCGTTTTTCCCGTCTCAGCCATGCCGCCACCCCGCCACAATTTGTCCCAGCGCCTCGGCAATGCGCGTGGCCGTCACCAGCGCGCCGCCGGAATTGAATTTTTGCGCCGGGAAGGCCATCTCAGGCTGGGACGTGAGCGGCAGCCGCTGCCAAAGCAGCGAACTTTGCCAGCGTTGGATCAGCGGCCATTGCCCGTCCTCCGGCAAAAGAATCAGCCCGGCATTATCTGCGCCAATGCGCGTTAACTCGACCATCGCTTCTCCCTGCGCGTTAACGCCGCCGCGCCAGGCATTGCTGAAACCACAGCGGGTCAGCACATCTCCGGCGAGACTGCCTGTGCCGTACAGCCGCATATGCAGCGCGTCTACCGGCGTGGCGATAAACAGCGGGCGTGGATAAGTCACGGCAGAGTCCCGGGCATGAAGCGCAGCCTGTTCAAAAGCAGCCGTAATCTCACGAGCCTGTACTTCGCGATGAAGTACAGCAGCCAGCTTATTGAGGGATATTTGCCATTCAGCAAGGCTACCGGTGGGCAGAGTTAGCGTGGAGGCAATGCGCTCCAGCTGCGGCTTAAGCAGCGCGTGGCCCGGTGTGATAACGATCAGATCTGGCTTCAGGGCGTACAGGGTTTCGAGGTTTGGCTGAAACAGCAGGCCAATATCCACCACGCTGGCGGGCAGCTCCGGCGTGCCTATCAGCTTGCGGTACCAGTCGGGTGCCGATACCGACTGCGGCGTCACGCCGAGCGCCAGAATCAGCTCGGTTAGCCCCCAGTCCAGCACCGCCAGGCGCTGCGGAGGCCCGGAAACGGCACCAGCCGCCCCGATAAACGGAGCGGCCAGCGCGAAGGTCAGGAAACGTCTGCGGGAGAGCATTCGCTTACCACTGGTAGCTTAAGGTAGCCACGTACTGACGCTTAACCGCGTACTCACAGCCGTTGTTCTGGCAGGCGGCGAGGTAAGTTTTGTTCGTCAGGTTGGCGGCGTTAAGCGCGACCTGCCACTGGCGATACTGCCAGCCGATGCGGGCGTCATACACCGTAGCGCCCGGCACCTGCAGCGAGTTATCGGTTGTGGCGTAACTTGGGCCGACATAACGCACGCCACCGCCGAGGGAGAAACCATCCAGCGGGCCGCTGAACGCGTACTGGCTCCAGAGCTTAGCCAGGTTGCGGGAAATGCCCGTCGGGTGCTTGCCTTCGCTGCCGTCGTTCGCCTTCAGCACTTCCGGGTCGGTCAGCGAGTAAGAGGCGAGGATCTGCCAGGCTGGCGTGACGTTCACTTTGCCTTCCAGTTCGATCCCACGGGAGCGGATCTCCCCGGTCTGCACGCTGTAGTTCACGTGATCGGGATCCGGCGTGGCGACGTTGGTCTGACGCAGATCGAACAGCGCCAGGGTAAACAGCGCGTCCATTCCGACCGGATCGTACTTCAGCCCGACTTCGGTCTGCTTGCCTTTGGTTGGCTTAAACGCATTGCCGTTAAAGTCGGTCCCGGCGCTCGGTACAAACGAAGTGGAATAGCTGATATACGGCGCAATGCCGTTATCAAAGTGGTACAGCAGCCCCGCGCGGCCGGTGGTGGCGTAGTCGTTGCGCGTCTGGTGAGTACCGTCCAGCAGGTTGGTGGCTTTGGTTTGCGCGCTGTCGTAGCGCCCCGCCAGGCTCAGCATCCAGTTGTTCAGCGCCATCTGATCCTGCAGATAAAGCCCCGTTTGATCCATCGTCGAATGGCTGTTGCTGGTAAACGCCGGGATCTCCACCGGTGTGCTGTAATCCGGGTTGAGGTAATTCAGCGGCGAAGCGTCGCCGTAGCCCGCCTGGCTGCGCACCGAGGAGTGCATCACGTCCACGCCGAGCAGCGCGGTGTGCGACACCGGGCCGGTATCGAAGCGGAATTCAGCCTGGTTATCTGCCGCAAAGTTACTCATCGTCTCGGTGAGGTTCATGGAGTAACGGTCAACCAGCGGCTGGGTTGGGTAAGTCCCGAACGGATACACCATACGGTAGTCGGCGCTGCTGCTGATGTAGCGCACATTCTGGCGTAGCGTGACGTTGTCGTTCAGCTCGGTACGGAACTGATAGCCGATGCTGCCCTGCCTGCGGGTGTAGGTATCAAAGCCCGGCTGGCCGCCGTAGAAATGGGTGCTGATGTTGCCGTTCGGGTTGTTCACCAGCGTGCCTTTCATCGGCAGCATATTGTAGAAGCCGGTATCGGGATCCTGACGCAGCTGCGCCAGCAGCGTCAGGCTGGTGCGGTCGTTTGGCTGCCAGGTCACGGACGGGGCAATATCGTAGTGCTGGTAGCGGGTGTGATCGACCTGAGTTTTGGTGTCGAAGAAGGTGCCCGCGACGCGGCCCAGCCACTCTTTGCTGTCGGTCAGCGGGCCGGTGACGTCAAAGCCGGTGCCAAACTGGCTGTTATTCCCGGCGCTGACGTAAACCTGGCCTCCCGGCTGGGCCTGCGGCGTTTTGCTGACAAGGTTCACCACGCCGCCGGGGTTCGCCTGGCCGTAGAGCACCGAGGCTGGCCCTTTGACCACTTCAATGCGGGAGAGCAGGAACGGGTCCCACGCCGGACGGCTCCACCAGGCTTCACGCGGCAGGCGCAGGCCGTCCAGATATTCGTCGGCTTCAAAGCCGCGCACCATGATAGTGTCAAAACGGGTATCCGGGCCGGCATCTTCCGACGAGACGCCCGCGACATAGCGCAGCGTCTGGGGAATGTTTTTTGCCGCCATAGCCGCGATTTGCGCCTGCGTCACCACCGAAATACTCTGCGGCGTGCGGCTAATCAGCGAGCTGGATTTCGTCCCCGCTACCGCGTCGTGTGCCACCACGCTGGTTTCATCTTCCTGCCCGGAAGAAGAAGGCGCTGTGGCCGTGACTACCATCGTGCTGTCCTGTGCCGCCGGTTTGTCCGCTGCATGGGCAAAGCCCGCGCACGCCGCAAAGACCGCACAACTTAACGCCTTTAAAGGCATGTTCCCGTTTACCCATCCGCCCTGTTTCATATCGACCGTATCATGTTATAAGAAGAGGATCGAAATGATAATTATTCACCTTTAAAAGAGAAGAGCACCCGTGGCAGAATAGCGCGACCTGATGGGGATATATCGCAAAGCGGACAGAGATTGTCTTAACGCGCTACTGCATCATGAAATGGCGAGAATCGGACGAACGGCAGGCAACACATGATAAAGCAATTCACACAGCAGAGTCCGCAGGAAGCGTTTCTGGAAGTACGAGAACTCCATTATAGCGCAGGAAGCCAGGAGCCGTTTCACGCGCACGAACAGGGCCAACTGATTTACCCGGTCAGCGGTGTGGCAAAAATACGCAGCGAGCAAAACGTCTGGGTGGTGGCCCCTGGCCACGCACTTTGGCTCCCCGGGCGCCTGCCTCACGGCCTGGAAGCCATCGGCAACGTGGTCACCCACAATCTCTACATGACGCCTGCCGCTTCTGCCGCGTTCAGCCGCCACAGCCGCAGCCTGGCCGTCACGCCGCTGTTTCAGTCCCTGACCGCCGCTGGTCTGGAAAAAACCGCTGACATTCAGCGTAGCCAACTGCTGCACGACCTGCTGCACAACGAGCTACTTCGCTTGCAGGATATTGCCCTGTGCCATATCACCCTCCCCCACGACAGGCGTATTCGCCAGCTTTGCGATGCGCTGTGCAGCGACCTTTCCCAGCGGGAAACTCTGGCCTGGTGGGGCAAACAGGTGGGCGCGAGCGAAAGAACCCTGGCGAGGCTGTTCCGGGAAGAGACGCAGCTCAGCTTTACCGAATGGCGGCAGCAAATGCACCTGGTGGAAGCGGTCTGCCACCTTGCCCGCGGCACCACCATTAGCAATCTCTCCAGCACCCTCGGTTACGCCAGCAGCAGCGCGTTTATCGCTATGTTCAGGAAAAAGCTGGGCGTTTCCCCGCAGAGGTATATTGGCCGCTATCTCTGACACGGCTTTTACAATCCGGTTCCATCGGCGATAATCACCGTTTGCGCCCCGGACCGGAACACCCATGAGCGACACAAAGCCCCCGCAAACGACGGCAAAACGCCCGATGAAACTCAGCACCTCGGTGACGCTGATGCTGTGCGCCGTTATCGGCTCGGTGCTGCTTGTGGTTTACGCCCTGTACTTTATCCAGATAAGCAACGCCACCCGCAGCGGCCTGAAAGATACCGCGCTGGCGGTGGCGCGAACCCTGGCCGATGATCCGACCATCAAATACGGACTGACGCAGCCCCACAGCAAAGACATCATTCCTCCCGTGGCCTCCCGCGTGCAGGAGCGTAACGACCTACTGTTCGTGGTGGTAACCGACATGAACGGCATTCGCTACTCGCACCCCAAGCCCGGCAATATCGGCTCGCATTTTATTGGCGACGACATTTTCCCGGCGCTGGAGGGCAAAGAGAATGTCTCAATCAACCACGGCGTGCTGGCGGAAGCCCTGCGCGTTTTTACGCCGGTCTATAACGAGCAGCATAAGCAGATAGGCGTAGTCGCCATCGGCATTTCGCTTAGCAAAGTGGATGAACAGATCAGCAAGAGCCGCTGGAGCGTGCTGTGGACGGTGTTATTTAGCGCCCTGTTCGGTTCACTCGGCACCTGGGTGCTGGTGCGCGTGCTAAAACGCATTCTGTTCGGCTTCGAGCCGTATGAAATCTCCGCGCTGTTCGAGCAGCGCCAGGCGATGCTGCAGTCCGTCAAAGAGGGCATTATCGCCGTCGACCGCGAAGGCCGGGTGACGCTCATCAACCACGCGGCGCGCAAAATGCTGCTCTCCCCGGACGATTTCCGCCTCGGCAAAACCGTGCCGCCGGGGCCGCTGGTGGCCACGCTGTGCGAAGTGCTTCATACCGGCGCGTCGATTCAGGATCGGCAAATTATCAGCTACGGCCGCCTGGTCTTGTGTAATGCGGTCCCAATTCGTATAAATAATCAGGTGATCGGCGCCATCAGCACCTTCCGCGACAAGACTGAAATCAATTTGTTGACTCAGCGTGTAGATGGCATGGTGAATTATGTCGACGCGCTGCGCGAGCGCTCACACGAATTTATGAATAAGCTGCACGTCATTCTTGGCCTGCTGCAGCTTAAACATTACGACAAGCTTGAAGAGTACATTCTGCAAACCGCCAGCAATTACCAGACGGAAATCGGCACGCTGCAGAGCAAAATTAAGTCGCCGGTGATTGCCGGGTTCCTGATTGGCAAGATTAACCGCGCGCGGGAAGCGGGCCACCATCTGGCGCTGGCCGAAGAATGCCAGCTCCCGGACAACCCGAACGAACTTCAGGTGATGGCGCTGATTACCGCGCTGGGCAACCTGATAGAAAACGCGCTGGACGCAATGGCAGGCCAGCCCGATGGTGAAGTGGGCGTCCTGCTGCACTACCAGAACGGCGTGCTAAGCGTCGAGGTCAGCGACGACGGGCCGGGCATCGATCCGGACCACATTCAGTCTATTTTTGACAAAGGCTACTCCACCAAAGGCGAGCAGCGTGGCGTGGGGCTGTTCCTCGCCAGGCAGCAACTTGAGCGCCTTGGCGGCAGCATTCAGGTGGAGTCAGAACCCGGTGTCTTCACCCAGTTTTTTGTGCAGTTACCCTGGGATAGTGAAAGGAACAATGCGTGATTAATGTCTTAATTGTTGATGATGATGCGATGGTCGCGGAGCTTAACCGCGCCTACGTCAGCCAAATCCCGGGCTTTAGCTGCTGCGGTTCCGCCTCCACGCTGAAACAGGCGCGAGAGATGGTCGGCAACCCGGAGCTAAAAATAGATCTGATCCTGCTGGACGTTTATATGCAGCAGGACAACGGCCTGGATCTGCTGCCAACCCTGCGTGAAGCGGGGAAAACCATCGATGTGATTGTTATCTCGTCGGCGGCGGACGCGGCCACTATCCAGAAGTCGATGCACTATGGCGTGGTGGATTACCTGATTAAACCATTCCAGTTCCCGCGCTTTGAAGAAGCGTTAACCAACTGGCGTGAAAAGAAAAACCTGATGGGCACCCACAAATACTACGAGCAGGCAGACGTTGACCGACTGCTGCACGGAGGGTCCCCGGTGGTGGCGGACGCCAAGCGCCTGCCGAAGGGGCTGACGCCGCAAACGCTGCGCACCATTTGCCAGTGGATAGACACGCACCCGACGGAAGAGTTTTCCACCGATGAACTGGCGGCGGCGGTGAATATTTCTCGCGTATCCTGCCGTAAGTATCTGATCTGGCTTGCACAGATCAATATTCTGTTTACCAGTATTCATTACGGCATGACGGGCCGGCCGGTGTACCGCTATCGCCTGCAGGCCGAACAGCTTGGCCTGCTCAAGCAGTACTGCCAGTAACCAGCCGGTAGCTGTCATCCAGTAACGTAAAGCAGAACTGGCTGGCGGAAGAGAGAATAATCTCTCGCTGTTTAGTCACAAAAATCGCCTCTATATCGGGGCGATTTGCCAGCGCCGCACAGCCCTTTTCGACTCCCATCCCGTAAATCAACGTCGTCCAGATATCCCCGTCGAGGGAGTCGGTAGACACAATTGTCACGCTATCCAGGTCGTTGTCCAGCGGGTAACCGGTGCGCGGGTCGAGAATATGGTGATAGCGCTTGCCATCCAGCTCGAAATAGCGCTCGTAGACGCCGGATGTCACCACCGATTTGTTCGCCACCTCAATCACGCCCAGCATCTCTTCCGGCCCGCTAAACGGCTTTTTCAGCCCGATGGACCAGCCGCCATCCGGCGAGCCCAGCGTCTGCACGTTGCCACCGAGGTTAATCAGCCCCTGCTCCACGCCCTGCCGCTGCAGGAAGTCGCGTACGCGGTCGGCGATGTAGCCCTTGGCTATCGCGCCCAGATCGATCTCCATCCCGCTGTGCGCCAGATAAACACTGCCTTCGGCTTCGTCCAGCACCACCTGATGCGGCTGCGTGCGCGGCAGCAGAGCGGCGATATCCTGTGGCGGTGGAACGCTGTCGCCCTTGAAACCAATCTTCCAGCGCTTCACCAGTGGGCCAATGGCCAGATTAAAAATACTGTCGGGAAACTGGCTGGCGGCTTTGGCGCATTTGATTAGCTCAAACACGGGGCGGCTGACGGTGACCGGGTGCTTACCTGCGGCGTGATTGATGCTCATCACCTGGGATTCGGCCCGGTTCACGGTGAGCAGATCTTCGTATTGTTTGATCAGGCGGAACACCTGGGAGGCGAGCGTCTCGTTGGGTTTGAACAGCTTGAGGAGGATGGGCGAGCCCATTAAAACGGCGGAGTAGCCATAAACGCCTTCGGGTTGTGACATAGCGGCTCCTCTTAAGAAGCAAAAAACGGGTCAATTAGTCTATACCAACAGGCGTAATCGTTGCTGACAGTTTGACCCAGGACTGCGCGGAAAAACCGGAGCGTACACGCGGTACGTGAGGATTTTGAGCACAGCCCGGGGCCAAAATGGCAAATAAGATAGCCTGTAGAGAGACTGTTAGCGTTTTGCCCAGCTTGCCGCCTGATGGCCCGCCTGAGTACCAAAGACAATAATATCCGCCACTGCGTTACCGCCGATGCGGTTACCGCCGTGAATACCACCGGCCACCTCACCCGCCGCGAATGCGCCAGGGATAACCTGATGCTGTTTATCCAGCACTTCGGTTTCGGCATTGATGGTCACGCCGCCCATGGTGTGGTGCACCCCTGGGGCAATACGGATGGCGTGGAACGGGCCATCTTTAATCGGGTTACGCAGCGCGGTTTTACGACCAAAATCTTCGTCGTACTGATTTTCCACGAAGCCGTTGTAACGCTCAAGCGTGGCGAGGAAGGTGTGGTAATCCATCCCCAGTTTCTCCGCCAGTTCGCGTGGACCTTCGGCGCTGACCACAAAGCCTTTGGCGATATACTCGTCTGCCGCTTTGTTTTTGGCGCGAACGTTCTCGTCGAACACGATGTACGCGTATTTCTCCGGCAGCGCGATAATCTGCGCCGACACTTTATCGCGGGTTTCCATCTCGTTGAAGAAGCGGCTGCCTTTTTGGTTCACAAGGATGGCGCCGCCGCCGCGAATGGACTCGGAAATCAGGTACGAGGTGGTTTGCTCCACGGTTGGGTGAATCTGAATTTCGCCCATATCCACGGTGCCGGCACCCAGTTTTTCCAGCAGCGCGATGCCGCCGCCCGTTGCACCTTTGTGGTTAGTGGTGACAAATCCTTCCAGATCCGGACGGTATTTCACCACCATCTGGCTGTTGGCGCTGAAGCCGCCGGTCGCCACAATCACGCTTTTCGCGTGGATGGTCAGCGCTTCGTTTTCATCCGTCAGCAGCGCCACGCCGCTGACCGCGCCCTGGTCAAACAGGATTTCCGTGACCGCCGTTTCCATCAGTACATCGATGCTGCGCTTGTTGATGTTACGCAGCAGGCCGCTTATCAGGTAGCCGCCAACCGCCGATCCGTCGCGTGGACGGTGGGTACGGTCAATGCTCATCCCGCCGGTGGTGGTGATGTCGTTCAGCATGATGCCGCGATCCGCCAGCCACTCAATCGCCTGCGGGGCATTTTCCACAAAGCGATGCAGCAGCTCGGGGTTGTTTTTGTTGTAGCCGCCTTTCAGCGTTTCGGCATAGAACAGCTCTTTGCTGTCGAAAATACCTTTGACGCGCTGGAAGCGGGTTTCCGCCGCGTTCATCCCGGCAGACGCCTTAACGGTGTTCCCGCCGATAGACGGCATTTTCTCAACGATGAGCACGCTGGCACCTTCGTCATGGGCCTGAATCGCCGCCGCCAGGCCCGCACCACCGCTACCAACGACAACAACATCGTAGCTCTGTGGCGCGCTAACGCCGCCGCTTTCTTCAAATGCCTGCTGTTTGCTGGATTTCACCATCGCTTTAGAAACAGCTTTTTTCACCGCTTCGCTCTGGGAAGTCGCGCCGGAAATGGCGTCCACAAACGGCGAGTTCGCGGTCAGGATGCGGGTACGAATTTCTTCGAAATGAGTGGTGAATTCAACGTCGTCCTGCGGGCCAGAAGCCAGGGCGATATCGGCGATGCGATCGCTATCGAGGCTGACGTTAATCACCAGTTGGTTAACATCGTCGCTGACGGTTTCTTCGAAAATACCAGGTTTAAATTTAGAAGCACCGCCCATACTCATGTCGCGGATCATCGCCTCGACCAGCGAGAAGCGCCACAGCGGTTCAGGGATGGTCAGCGCTTCGCGTTTGGTGCTGTCGATAAACAGATCCAGCACTTCACCGTTGGCAATGCGGGCAGCCCAGTCCGGGTAGGCAATGCAGGCGCGGCCTACGGCCACCAGATCGTAGCCGTGCTCCAGCGCGGTTTCCACGTCAGAGGCATTCACGATACCGCCCACGCCCATCACCGGGATCTGCGCCAGCGCGTCGGAACGCATTTCGCAATATTTGTTGATAAGCGGCGTCGGGTCGGTGGTGTCGTTAATAGACGGACGCAGGGAGTAGCCCAGGGAGAAGTGCAGGTAGTCCAGACCGCGCGCGGCCAGTTTTTCCAGCAGGTACATGGTGTCGTCGAAGCGAATGCCGGGGACTTCAAGCTCTTCCGGGGAGAAGCGATAGCCGATGATAAACGCATCGTCGGCGTACTGGCGCACCATCTGATGGGTGATATCCAGGACAGCGAGCGGGAACTTAGCGCGGTTATCGCGGCTGCCGCCCCATTCGTCATCGCGCTGGTTTGAGTTCGGGGAGTAGAACTGCTGGATAAGGTAGGTGTTGGCGCCGTGGATTTCCACGCCGTCGAAACCAGCCTGAATCGCACGGCGAACGGCGTCACCAAATTTAGTGACCATGCCTGCCACTTCTTCTGTGGTCAGGCCACTCGGCGTTGCGGCGCCATCGCGCGGTGCGGCCAGCGCGCTTGGGCCAACCGGCGTGCGGCCACCGATAAGTTTAGGGTCAACCATGCGGCCGCCGTGGTAAATCTGCAGCAGGGCTCTGGAGCCTTCAGCTTTAATCGCGGCGGCGATTTTCGCCAGGCCAGCAATTTTTTCGTCGGTGTCTATCCCGATAGCGCCCGGGAAAGCGAGGCCCAAATCGTCAATAAAGCAGCATTCCACCACGATGGTGCCGATGCTCCCGGCACGGACGCGGTAATACTCCACCAGCTCTTCGGTCACGGTGCCATCAAAATACCCGGTGCAGGTGGTCATCGGTGCCATTAGCAGGCGATTTTTTAACGCCGTACCGTTAGGTAAAGTAAATGGGCTTAACATGTGTTTGTCGGTGCTCATAATGTCGACTCCAAACTTTAAAATTTAAAACTGAGAATTTGGTTGCTGGCACTATTTTCGTTCTGGTTATTGGCCATTTCGCATATCAACAATATAAGACTATTTTTAGTTACCAAACTATTTACGTTAGTTTAAAAACTATTAAAGAACCGTAATAACACAATTACTCATAACGTGTTATTAATTAAAATACAAAAGATAACAGCTTATTAAATTAATATAACATTTTAGTTACCTGGCCGATATACAACACAAACACACGCCAGGCCTTGCGCGGAGCGGAATCGAGTCAGCAGCAACCATCAAAAATGACCTGAAGGCCGCATTTTTAATGATCAAACTGATAACTTTTTGCCGGAAATAACCCTGATAAAATGCGAACTATTATTTTTTAAGAAAAGAATAAACAGAATCTGTTTTTTTGATCCCGATCAATTGTCATATACCCCGAAAGCGCAATATATAATTATCCAAAGAATTTAATTCACCGCAGATAAAAAGCGATGAATGGTTATTTCCGCCGCAACCAGAAACCAACATTTAATTAATAAAGAAAGTTTAAAAACTAAAGTAAGCGGAAATAAAAACAGAATCCTTAACTCCTTATAACGGTGTCATTATGAGTGTAATAACCACCAATCTACCGCCGCTCAAAGAGAGCACTAAAAAAGCAGGCAGCAACAAACGTTGGCTGATGATGGCCCTGCCCATCATTGTGGCACTGTTGCTTATGCTGGTTCCGGTCCCGGACGGCCTGCCGCCGTACGCCTGGCACTTCTTTGCTGTCTTCGTCGGCGTCATCGTAGGGCTTATCTTCGAACCGCTGCCGGGCGCCGTTATCGGCCTGACCGGGATCGTCGTCATCTCGCTCGGCAGCCAGTGGCTTCTGTTCAGTCCCGAGCAAATGGCCGACCCGAAATTCAAGCTGGCGGGCGCCTCCTTTAAATGGGCGGTCAGCGGCTTCGGTAACTCCACCGTCTGGCTTATCTTCGGCGCATTTATGTTTGCTGCCGGTTACGATAAAACCCAGTTTGGTCGCCGCCTGGCGCTGATTCTGGTGAAATACCTTGGCCGCCGCAGCCTGACGCTGGGCTACGCCATTGCCTTCGCCGACCTGCTGCTGGCGCCGTTTACCCCGTCCAACACCGCACGTAGCGGCGGGACCATCTACCCGATTATCGCTAACCTGCCGCCGCTGTACGGCTCTAAACCTAACGATCCAAGCGCGCGTAAAATTGGTTCTTACCTGATGTGGGTGGCTATTACCGCAGCCTGTATCACCAGCTCAATGTTCCTCTCTGCGCTGGCACCTAACCTGCTGGCTCTGGCGCTGGTGAAAAGCATTGTCGGGATCAACATCTCCTGGGGTATGTGGTTCCTCGCCTTCCTGCCGCTTGGCCTGCTGTTACTGCTGACCATGCCGCTGCTGGCCTACTGGCTCTATCCGCCTGAAGTGAAAGTGAACGACGAAGTGCCTAAATGGGCAAGCCGTGAACTGGAAAAACTGGGCAAACTGTCCCGCAACGAAATCCTGCTGCTGGTGTTCGTCTGCTCCGCGCTGGTGATGTGGATCTTCGCGGCAAGCTGGATTGAACCTGCGCTTGCGGCCCTGCTGGTTATCGTCCTGATGCTGTGGACCGGCGTCCTGAACTGGAATGACATCACCAATAACAAAGCCGCGTGGAACACCTTCGTCTGGTTCGCCACCCTGGTTGCCCTGGCCGATGGCCTGTCTTCTACCGGCTTCATCTCCTGGCTGGGTAAAGAAGGCGGCGCGCTGATGACCGGTATCGCCCCAGGCACCGCGACCATTGTCCTGCTGCTGGCGTTCTACCTGCTGCACTACCTGTTTGCGAGCACCACCGCGCACACCACCGCGCTGCTGCCGGCGATGCTGACCATCGCCTCCACCATTCCGGGCATGAATATGGAAGTGTTCTGTCTGCTGATGGTGACCTCGCTGGGTATCATGGGCATCATCACCCCGTACGGTACCGGCCCAAGCCCTATCTACTACGGTAGCGGCTACCTGCCAACCAAAGATTACTGGCGCCTGGGCACCATCTTCGGCGGCCTGTTCCTGGTCGCGCTGCTGGTGATTGGTTATCCGTGGATGTCCCTGATGTTCTGATTTAAAGCCGCTGGAGGGCAACCTCCGGCGGTTTATTTTTATGGAGTAACGAGCTATGTCGAACAAACCTTTTGTTTACCAAAACCCCTTCCCGCTGGCGCATGACGACACCGAATACTACCTGTTAACCCGCGACCACGTTTCCGTCAGTGAATTCGAAGGCCAGCCCATTCTTAAAGTTGAGCCACAGGCACTGACCCTGCTCGCTCAGCAGGCGTTTCACGATGCGGCGTTTATGCTGCGCCCGGCGCACCAGCAGCAGGTGGCGGACATCCTGAGCGACCCGGAAGCCAGCGAGAACGATAAATACGTCGCGCTGCAGTTCCTGCGTAACTCAGACATCTCGGCCAAAGGCATTCTGCCGACCTGCCAGGACACCGGCACCGCCATCATCATGGGCAAAAAAGGCCAGCGCGTCTGGACCGGCGGCGGTGATGAGGCGGCGCTGTCTCAGGGGGTGTACAACACCTACATCGAAGACAACCTGCGCTACTCCCAGAACGCCGCGCTGGATATGTATAAAGAGGTGAACACCGGCACCAACCTGCCGGCGCAGATTGACCTCTACAGCGTGGACGGCGACGAGTACAAATTCCTTTGCGTCGCCAAAGGCGGCGGCTCCGCCAACAAGACCTATCTCTACCAGGAAACCAAAGCGCTTATCACCCCGGCGAAGCTGAAAAATTATCTGGTTGAGAAAATGCGCACCCTGGGCACCGCGGCCTGCCCGCCGTACCACGTCGCGTTTGTGATTGGCGGCACCTCCGCAGAATCAACGCTGAAAACCGTGAAACTGGCATCCACTCACTACTACGACGGCCTGCCAACCGAAGGTAACGAGCATGGCCAGGCATTCCGTGACGTGCAGCTCGAGCAAGAACTGCTGGAAGAAGCGCAGAAACTCGGCCTGGGCGCGCAGTTCGGCGGTAAATACTTCGCCCACGATATCCGCGTCGTTCGCCTGCCGCGCCACGGCGCATCCTGCCCAATCGGCATGGGTGTTTCCTGCTCCGCCGACCGCAACATCAAAGCCAAAATCAACAAAGACGGCATCTGGATTGAGAAGCTGGAAAGCAATCCGGGCAAATACATCCCGGAAGCGTTGCGCCAGGCCGGGGAAGGCGAAGCGGTGAAAGTGAACCTGAACCGCCCGATGAAAGAGATCCTTGCCCAGCTATCCGACTTCCCGGTGTCCACTCGCCTGTCGCTCAGCGGCACCATCATCGTGGCGCGCGACATCGCCCACGCGAAGCTGAAAGAACGTCTCGATAACGGGGAAGAACTGCCGCAGTACGTGAAAGATCACCCGATCTACTACGCTGGCCCGGCTAAAACCCCGGAAGGTTACGCTTCCGGCTCCCTGGGCCCAACCACCGCAGGCCGTATGGACTCCTATGTGGATCAGCTGCAGGCTAACGGCGGCAGCATGGTAATGCTGGCCAAAGGCAACCGCAGCCAGCAGGTGACCAACGCCTGCCACAAACACGGTGGGTTCTACCTCGGCAGCATCGGCGGCCCGGCTGCGGTGCTGGCGCAAAACAGCATCAAGAGCCTTGAACTGGTGGAATACCCTGAGTTGGGTATGGAAGCCATCTGGAAAATCGAAGTGGAAGACTTCCCGGCGTTCATCCTGGTGGATGACAAAGGCAACGACTTCTTCCAGCAGATCCAGAACAAACAGTGCGCGGGCTGTAACAAGCCCTGATTGTTCTACAAGCTGAACTGAGGCGGGCGCTACGGTGCCCGCTTTTTTTTGCCTAAAAGTTACTCCATACTGAAACCCACATTTTCACCCGTCGCCGATAAAAGGACCTCGCATGTTAAGGATAATCAGCTGGCTGCTGCTCACGCTGCTTAGCTGCGCGGGGCTTGGCGCGTGGTTTTTACAGCAACAGTACGAAGAGAAGTCCGCCGACTTCCGCATTCTTTATCGTGAAATCACGGTCAAACTGTCCCAGCACGATGCCATTATCCCGCTGCTGCCGGCCAGTCAGGACGCCAATGAGGTGCAGAAAATCCTGCCGCAGATTGTCCTGTGGCGGCGGCATAACAACCTTGAGCCTCGCATGGCGATTGTGCCGGAAGCAAACGGCCGCTACTGGCTGAACCGCCCTAACCTCTCACTGCTGATTGATATCCCGACGCTGCTCGACACGCTGGGGGAGAAAAAGACGTTTCAACACCTCAGCATCAGGTGGAATAACACCGTCCTTTGCGAACAGGGCAGCAGCACCGCGAGTTACTGGCAGTGGGATAAAACGGTGGCCAGCCCGACGCAGCCGTTTTTAGTTTCGGTCAGCGACAGCCCGGAATGGGCAACGCTGCCCTGGTGGCTGATAGCTTCTCCGGCGCTCTTTTGGGCGCTGGTTATCTATTGGCTAACACAATATCAGGCGAACAAACGCCGCAGGGACATTGCCGACCTGCGCGCCCGCTATGCCGAGCTGACGCGCCTCAATACGATGGGAGAACTGGCGGCCGGTATGATGCATGAGCTAAACCAGCCGCTGACCGCCATCATGAGCTATAACCAGGCGGCGGGCCGGCTAATTAAACAGGATAATCCGGCCCAGGTACCGGATCTGCTGGACGCCTCTGTGCTGCAGATAAAGCGCATCGACGCCCTGCTCAGCCAATTCCGCCAGAAGCTCACCAGCGAACGCGTCGAGTACCTGCGGGTTGCTCTCCAGCCGCTCTGGCAGCGCGTGTGCAAACTGCTGGACAACGAACTGAGCAACGGCAAAATCCGCGTGACCAGCCATTTTGCCGACGACCTGCAGCCGATCACCGCTCCGCCGCTGTGGGTTGAGCAAATCCTGCATAACATCGCCAGCAACGCGATTCAGGCGCAAACCGAAGGCACCGGCTGGATACACCTTGAAGCGAGGCCAGAAAATAATGGCATCGCGCTGACGCTGACCGACGGCGGGCCAGGGCTTTCTCAGGCTGCTCTGGAGCAGGTATTTATCCCGTTCTTTACCACCCGGTCGCAGGGCGTCGGGCTGGGGATGGCGCTCGCCGACACGCTGGTACAGCGCCTGAACGGCACCATTGAGGCCAGCAACACGCCCGGAGGCGGGGCCTGCTTCCGCCTTTGGTTCCCGCTTAAGGATGAGGAGTAATCATGCCCCCGTGCATCTGGCTGATTGACGATGACGCCGCCATTCGCGACTCGCTGAGCCTCCTGCTGGCCACAGTCGGCTGGCAAACGCAGGCTTTTGACAGCGCCCGGTCGTTTCAGCAAAGTGCGGGCGATCTCAGCCAGCTCGACGGCTGTATGCTGCTCGATATCCGTATGCCGGGGAAAACCGGGCTAACGCTGCTGGAGGAGTGGACACAGCAAGGGCTGGCGCTGCCGGTGATCATCATGACCGGGCACGGCAACATCGATTTGTGCCGCCGCGCGTTTAAGAATGGTGCCTTTGAATTCTTGACCAAACCGGTAGACGCCGACCTGTTGTTCGAAGTCGTGGGTAGCGCGATGGAGCAGCAGAAAGCGAAGGTTGAAGCCCGGCAACAATGGCAGCCACTGCAGGAAAAACTGGCCACCCTCACCGCGCGGGAGAAAGAGATGCTGGAGCAGTTGATCCTGGGCTATTCCAGCAAAGAGATCGCGCGGCAGTGCTCGCTCTCTCCGCGCACCGTGGAAGCTCACCGCGCCAATATTTTCACGAAGCTGGAAGTCAACTCCCTGCCGAAACTACTGAAAACCTACGGCGACATCGCCAAAGAGACTAAGTAAAACTACCTGGAAAGTTAGGTGTTCGCGCTAATTTCCTGCCAGTCTTGCGTTGCATAGTATTGCCCCATAGCCAACAACTCTGGAGCAATATCATGAAACGTATTCTGTTAAGCGCCCTGCTGCTGGGTGGCATCGTCTCAACGGCCAGCGCCGCCACCGGCGTGCTGAGCCAGAAAAATCTCTCCCTCGACCTCGCCGATAAGCTGGCGCAAAGCGTCCTTCAGGCCTGTGCCAAAGATAACTACAACGTGGCGGTCACCGTGGTCGATCGCGCCGGCACGCCGCTTATCATGAAGCGCATGGACAACGCCGGGCCGCACACCGTGGAAGCCAGCCGCATGAAGGCCTTCACCTCGCTGACCACCAAAAACCCAACCGACAACGTGATGAAAGGCTCCCAGTCCAATGCGGGCGCGGCCAATCTGCGTGATATTCCGGGCTTCCTGCTGCTGGCCGGCGGCGTGCCGGTGAAGTCCGGTGAACAGGTGATTGGGGCCGTCGGCGTCGGCGGCGCCCCGGGTGGCCATCTGGATCAGGCCTGTGCCCTGGCAGGCTTAAAAAGCATTGATAAAGAACTGAACGCGGGCTAACGCGGCAAGGAGCCAACACATGAATCACAAGAAAAGCTTACTGACGCTGGCGCTTCTGCTGCTGAGCGCAGGCCATGCCGTCGCAGCCACCGGCGATGAAGGCTACTACGCTTCGGCGAAATACGTACACAGCGAGCAGCGTGCCAGTGACCAGGACACCAGCAGTCGTCCCGGCGTCGGCCAGTTTGTTGGCGGCAAAGAGAAAGACAGGCTCGGCGGCGCTTCACTGGCGGCGGGCTACCAGTACGGCAACGGCTGGCGTACCGAAGGGGAATACACCTTCCGCCAGAAAACTGAATTCACCAGCGGCTCAACCACCTTCCCGACCAGCCTGAACCACCTGAAGCTGAATACCGAGCGGCTGATGCTGAACGTCTATCGTGATTACAGTCTGGGCTACGGCGTGTCGCTGTTTGGCACCGCTGGCGTGGGCATTGCGAAAGTGAAGGCCGGTGGCTGGCAGGGCAACGCCGCCCGGGAATACGCCGACAGCACGCAAAACAATCTCGCTTATTCGCTGGGCGCCGGCATCAGCTACTCGCCCATCGACCGTCTGAGTTTCGACGTGGGCTATCGCTACGTGGATATGGGGAAAGTTGAAAGCGGCTATAACACCTTCGGTAACGTGCGCGGCCTGAAGGATGAGCAGATGAAGGCTCGCCTGGCCTCCAGCGAGTTCACTATTGGTACTCGCTACCTGTTCTAAACATTAAAGAAAAGGGCGGCAAATATGCCGCCCTTGTGCTTAGTTAGTGGTGCAGCATCTCATCGATAACCTGCGCTTTGTCCATGTTGTACGGGTAATACGTCGGCCAGTTATCCATCTCTTTCAGAAGCGTGGCCTGAGAGTCATTGCCCATAAAAATATGGAAATGCTGCGACTGACGCGGGGCGATGATGTGGTCGCTAAACTGCACGAACTTTGGCGCTTTGGACTGGGCGTCTTTGCACTCAAACAGGTAGCGAACGCCCTTCTTTCCCGAGGCGTAGGTCAGGATTTTATGCCCGGCGTAGTCATAGTGGCAGCTTTGTACCTCTTTGCCGACGTGAAATTCGATCACGTTATTCTCAATCCCGATCGTATCCACATTTGTCGCATAGCCTTTTTGATAATACGCCCGATATTCCTCCAGACTTTTGCCGCTTTTTTTGGCTTTTTTCTCCAGCACCGGATCGAGGTCCCCGCTTAACAGTAAGGGATTGACCGACTGCCAGATCCCTTCCCAGTCAGACAGCAAGCGATCTTTCACGTTAACGTCGTCAAAGATCCCTTCGCTCGCCTTTTGTTCCACTTCCGTGAGCGGTTTGCCGTGATGGTGACCGTGCGCCAGCGCCGAATTGCTTGCCAGCAACACGCCCATGCCCAGAATAAACGCCGATTTTTTCATAATCATAATGTTCCTCTATGTATTCCTTACACGAAAAAAGAAACGTTATAACATAACAAATATCAATTCAATAGAATAATGCCGCAAGGTCAATCAATGCCGCCGGCACGCATTCGCTCTATATCACGCAGCGGCGGGGAGCCGAACTCGCGCTTGTACTCCCGGTTAAACTGCGAGGTGCTTTCATAGCCCACCTGAAAAGCTGCGGTGGTGGCATCCAGGTGCTCAGCCAGCATGAGACGCTGCGCTTCGTATAAACGCAGACGTTTTTGATATTGCAGCGGGCTGAAGGAGGTGACCTTTCGAAAATGCCGGTGAAAGGTGGACACCGACATATGGGCACAGTCGGCCAGCCACTCGATTTTCAACGGTTCAAGATAGTTGCCGCGCAGCCAGTGTACGGCCTGCGCAATACGCTGACTGTGACTGCCTTCCGTTGCAAGCGCTCGCAGATACTCTCCCAGAGGACCAGCGAGAAGATAAAAATGCATTTCACGGATAAACAAAGGCGCCAGAAAAGGAATATGACCGGGGCGCTCCAGCAGTTGAAGCAGCCGTCGCAAAGCATCGACCAGGTCCGGCGTGCAAGGGGTAATACAGATGCCTTTATGGTCGCCGCTGTCCGGTACACCGCCAACCTCAAGCTCGACGGCCAGTTCGGTAATCAGCGCGAGATCCAGCTCCAGATTCACGCACAGAAAAGGCTCATCAGCGTCGGTTTTGACGTCGCTCAGCAGGCAGGGCGTATCCACCCCCGCCACCATAAACTGGCCCACGCCATATTCAAGGTGCTGGTTACCGATAACCGTTTTTCGCTGCCCCTGAATGATAAATTCGATCATCGGCTGGTAAATACAGCTTTCATCCCGCACCGGCCTGTCACGGCGAATAAGTCCCAGCCCGCCTATCGCCGTCGCGGTTTTCTGCGTGCCCGGCAGAAGGCGAAGCAGCCTCTCTCTTAACTCGGCATAACGCTGTTCCATATCTTCCCCTGGTGAAATCCGCCCATCGCTATTTTAAGACAATGCGAGTATTAGGCAATAATGCGATAGCATCCAGCATTACATACCTACGCCTCAGGGCTAGGATAAGCCTCAGTAAAACCACCCGGTAAATGAGCTATGAAAGGCAATATCTGCTAGTGCCGAGGGGATTTAATCTGCGCAATGCCGGAGTTTAACGTCTGAACACCGATGCGGCGCGCGCCATTTTTGTGAAATTAAGGGCTGAATGATGAAACCACAAATTGTCGTCCATATGGAATCCACCGTCGATGGTCGCCTGGATACCACCCGCTATAGCAAACCCTTTAACGGGAAGTCGGCGGAAGAGGTGCTGGATATCTATTTCAAGGTGGCTGAACAGGTCGGCGGCGAGGCCACTATTCTCGGCCGCGTAACGCTGCAGGAATTTCTGTCTCTTGAAACGTTCGAACACGGCGACGAAGCGCCAACCGAAGCCGCAAAAACGTTTCATGCCCCGCGTCGCGGGAAGCGAATTTTCATCGTCACCGACCCGCGCGGAAAGGTGAAATACCAGCCCAACAGCGAGTATGACTTTATTGCCATACTGGGTGAAAAGGTGTCTGACCGCTACCTCGCCCACCTGCGCGAATGCAACGTGTCGTATCTGTTTAGCGGTGCCGAAGGCCAGGATATAGCCGGGGCGATGGAGATTTTAGGCCGTGATTTTGGCTTCAAAAAACTGCGTCTTGAAGGCGGCGGCACCATCAACGGTACCTTCCTGAAAGCGGGTCTGCTCGATGCCCTGAGCCTGCTGATTTACCCTGGCGTAGACGGGCTTTCCGGCATGCCGTCCATCTTTGAATTCCACGGCAAACCGGGCGATCTCCCGGCTGCGGGCCAGGCGCTTGAGCTGTTGTCCGTTGAGAAACTGGAAGAAGGCATGGTCTGGTTAAACTATAAATTCCATAAAATTTAATCGCTTAACCCACGCGTTAAATAGCAAAAGAGATAGCGCCTCATCGGGCGCTATCTCTGTTTTTATCTCAGCAAAATATCGTTTATTTAAGATAAGTAAACTCGCTCACGGAGTGGCCTGAAAAGGCACGCCCAGCTCCCAGCGGCTTTCCCAGTGGGAAACATACTGCCTGGCGATGTCTGGCATATTGCTTAGCACCACCACGTTCTCACTGTTTTCTGTTTCCGCTGAAGGGGCGTAATTAAATGACCCAGTTTCAACGGTTTGTTCATCGACGATAATCGTTTTGTCGTGCTGGATGTGATAATGCCCGTCGATGCGCAGCTGCACGCCGTTGGCCGCGACAAAGTTCATCGCCTTCAGGCTGGCCTTGTTCTGGTTGCGCTTTTTATCGACCACCACACGCACCTCAACGCCTCGCTTTTTCGCATCCACCAGCGCCTGAGTAATATCGGGTGCCTGGAAGGAGTAACCTATCATGCGGATAGATTTTTGCGCCCCGGCGAGCGTCTGCAGCACCAGCGTCCGGGCCGAGCCTTCCGGCGAAAAGCCAACCTGAACGTCCGGGGCGGCTATGGCGACAGCCGGCAGGCTAAGGATGATAGCCAGGAGGATGCTTTTCAACCAAAGGGTAATCATTTTATAGTTTGGGCTCTTTTCTTTATCTGTGGCCAGTTTACGCAGCAGAAGCAAAGTCCGGGAAGAAGACCTTTGTATCAGAGAATATTTAAGAGATAACAAAATATGTCGATATTTAGCCTCCGCCGGGCATTGGGCCGGCGGGATCGATTGTCAGTTCCAACGGATAAAGATCACTTATCGGCAACATCTATCGGCAGCGGTTTATAATACTGTGGATCGAAAATAGAAAGATCTAGCGGAACCCTGGTGCCATTAACGTCTTCATTTGCCGCGATGACCTCAATTTTGTCTAGTGACTCATGACACTCACTTTCCATAAAACTATTCTGCGAACGGCTGGCTTCGCTGTCACCAAAAGGCGCAACCTCCATCACCCCTTCACCGATAACTTTGCCCGCTTTATCTTTCAACCTAAGAGTGATTTCAAGCCGATGAAACCCTTCCCCGCTACCGCCGTTATCCAGCCGGAATTGCAGCGCACAAATATTGCCGGGGACCCATACATTATCGGTATTACGGATGCTGATATAACGCTGATTCTCAGCCTGGCCGGCAGGTATAAAACACAGTGCGACAATCAGACTGAATAATAAAGCAACAATTTTACGCATTATTCTCTCTCTGAAGGTTATTGATCAGCATACCCGTAAGTATCATCATCTCCGGTATCGGCTTCATTAACCAAATTCGCGCCGGTGTAGCCATTATTGATAAAGCCGCCATTGATACAGGCTTTTTTCATAATCAGCTTTTTCCCCTGATAAACTTTAAGCCCGGTAAAATCCCATCCTCTGCCGATCCCACTATAAATCACATAGCTATAATTGCCGTTGATAAAACGGTAATAGGTCGCTCCACCACCGGCGAAAGCCATATTCCCCGCGCGTACCTGAGTTTTGTCTCCGGCGGTTTTCGGCAACGTTAATTCAACTTTTTCAAGAGGCCCATAATAATAGGTCGGCACCTGCTCATTCAGCCGAATGAGCGCATATTTTCCATTTTCAAGCTCACAGTTAAAAACAAGCTCTGGTTCTGGAATAGCCGCCTGAGAGGCAGTTGTTCCCAATACGGCCGCAAAGAGGGTGAAAAGGAGAATATTTATTTTCATTATCGGTTTCCTGAAAAATATGCCCGTCAACTGACGGGCATTAAACGTTATTGAGAAGATAAAGTGCTTTGCAGCTCGCTTAACTGCCCCTGCAGCTCTTGCAGTTCAAGTTGCTTTTGCATAACCGATTCTGCCGGCCTGCTTTGAGCTTCTTTTATGTTTTTCTCGAGCGCCGCCAGCTGCTTCTGCGCTGCAGCTTTACCTGCAGTTTTCGTTTTCAGCTGGGCAACCAGGGTACTCAGCGAGCGATCCAGGGTTTGCTGAGTCTTACGCTGACTGGCCACGCTCGCATTACTTTGCGCCTTTTCCTGCTCAATCGCTGCATAAACGGCGTTAAATTCGTTATTCATCGCCTGTTCATGCTGCAAGGTCTGCTGTTTTTCCTCAACGCGCTTATCCCAGGTCCCTGAGTAATTACAGTTGAATTTGGTGATAATATTAACGTCACCTGTCCTCGGGTCGCACTGGCGAGCATCCGTGGCACATCCCGTCAGCAAAATGGCACCGATCAGCGGCAATAAGTAGCGCATTCGCCTCTCCTTAGCTGACTTTCAGGGCAGTACGCTGATCGTACAGGCTGTCTATCTCCTGCTGCAGAGCGCTAATTTTCTGATGCGTTTTAGCAATTTCTGCATCCAGGGTTGCGGTATCGCTGCCGGATTTTTTCATATCCTGAGCGATATCTTGCCACTGTTTCTCATGCTGCTTCTGCCCTTCGATCGTTTTACGCAACGAAGCAATGTTGGCATCGATCCCCTTGAGCTGCTTTTGCATCTCATCTTTTTTGACGGTTTTCGCCGCAATCTCTTTATTCAATTTTTCCAGCGTCTGTTTGTCATTCGCGATAACTGATTTCGCAACGTTGGTAACATTTTGAATGCGCACGTTTTCAGCCTGGACATCCTTAATCGTTGCATCCAGCTGCAGCTCTTTAGAGGCATATTTCTTACGCTGATTATCCAGATAAGCATTTGCGCCCACCCCAACGCCACAGCCGGCTACCGCCGCCGCCGCGATACAAACCGCTTTATTCCCTGAATTACTTATTGCACAGGCCAGTGCCCCCACCGCGGCCCCGGCAGCACAAGCTTGCCAGCCAGATTTGCTAAAGAACTCAATGTCCTGGTTGTTTTTCAGGCGCGGATCTACGTCACCGCTTCCAGAGGTGCCGCCCGTACTTTGACAGCCAGCCAGGACAATAATCAATCCGGCGACAAGCGCTGTGCGTAATGCTTTGAAAGTCATCATTAACTTACTTCTCCTGATTTCCGTTTAGTTATTTTTCTTACATGCAGCCAGCCACGCTTCACGCGCGACTTTGCCATCCTTCCAGTACCCCTGAAGATTGTTCCAGTAGGTATCCAGATACCCGTTGAGGTTCGTTTTACCGCGCGCGGCCATCTGTTGCTGGACGACGGCAATTTGTGGCGCAATTAACGCGCTGTTGTAGGTCGTGCCCATATCCACCAGGGTGTCGGCGTAATAGCTAGAGATAAAATCCAGCGCTTTTTTATGCTGACCCAACTGCTCCTGACGGCGGGAACAGTTCGCATCCAACTGGCTCCCGGCGGCACAGGTTTTCTCATACAGCTGGTTGAGGCGGTCGAAAAATTCGCCGTCATCTTTCATCTTGGTGCACAGGAAAGCCCCGAGCTGGAGCGAAGTACGCACCGCCTGATCCCGCTGCTCATCACGCAGTTGACTATTCGCCCGTAGCTCTCCACGCAGCTGTTCAAGCTGTTTTTTAAGCCCGTCATCCTGGACCTTTTCGGATATTGCATTCAGGTTTTGCAGTGAGTCTTTGACGGCATTTTTTGCTTCAGGCTTCTTCTCAGTGCCCAGAGCCTGCCACTCTTTTTCAATCTCTTTGATACGATCCCGAGAGGTCAGCGTGGGCGACACGACGACTAAACGCATACCAATCGCTTTATTGGCATTCTCGTCCGTGCCGGAGTAATAAGGCTCTTCGCTACGGATCGCGCTGCGCATATCAGCCTGCGGCGTGAGAAAACTCCCGCCTCGCACGATATACCCGCCCGCTTTACCATGCTGGCGATCGAGTTTGTTAAGACGGAAAGGTTCGAAAATCATTTCGGAAGCATTGCCCAGCATGTCATGCAACCCAAGTGGGTTAGCCTTCAACAAACCGGTCAGCTGTAATTTTCCATTGGCAGATTGAGTGCCGGAGAACCAGGCGTAGTTGTTAATACCGTCTGGCATCGGGAAGTGCACATCCCTGAATTCCGCGGGCGAGACGGCCAGTCCACCGCGGGCCGCAAATTCCCATTCAGTTTCCGTTGGCAGCCGCAGAAAACCAGGCTGCCCATCATCCGTCGGGAGAGAGGCCAGGCTTTCTTTCCGCAGCCAGAGATTGTATTTGTTGGCAATATCCATTGCGTCCATCCAGCCGATATTGACCTTCGGCAGGCGCCCTTTCATCTCTGGCTTCACGCAGTTACCCGTCAATGCGCTGGCCTGCAGGTCACTCAGCTCATATTTCGCCATCAGGTAATAACGGCTCTTCCCCTGCTTACCTTCGGCAAAGCTACCGGCAATATGTTCCTGACGAGATTGTTCCAGATATCCCCATTCATCACCTTCCTGTCCCAGTGTGATGTTGTAATCCTGCAGGGGTTTATTCATGGGAATAGCGATCTTTCGAAATGCCATCGCGCCATCGCAGGGCATCGGGAGAATAACGTCATCCGGCAGCGGTTTTGGGTTCCAGAATTTTTCATCCCAGGTCGCGTGAGCGGCAAAAGAGCAGCCCATCCCAAGAACCATGAGGCCAGGAAGTAAATTAGATTTCACGTAAACTCTCCGCAGGATCGATCTTCAATGCGCGTAATGCGCCAATTGCCGCGACAGCCAGGGCAACAATCAGCAGGCTAAATAACGCAGTAATAAAATGTATTGGCTCAAGGCGGCAAACAAACGCCTGTGCCGGGAGGCGGGCGCCCAGTAGGTGGTTAAACGTCAGGCTGCCGAACAGATAAAGCAGTAGTCCAATAACAAAAGCGAGGCCAGTCAGGCAAAATGCCTGAATAACGATAAATACCGTCACCGCATGGCGTCGGAACCCCAACAGTCTCAGCACCGCCATATCCTTGCGTTTGCGGTCAATATTGGCGATAAACGCCCCCACCAGCGAGGCGATACAACCGGAAGTTGAGATCCACGCAATCACGGCAAAAATAATCCCGAGAACGGAATCAATGGCGCGCACCGACTCTATTTGTGCAGCCTGGGTGACGGTCTCGATATGTTGTGATTCAAGCCAGTTCGCTAGCGGAACAACATCATCCAGCGTGGCGGCATAAAGGCGTGCACGAGAAAAACGGCTGCGTTCGCGGCTGGGCTGGCCTTCCGCCACCGCCAACAGAGGGACCTGGAAGCCATCCCGATAATCTTCCAGCGCCACCAGAAGCGGTAGCGTTACAAACATTCCCGGGCGAGAGAATTTGGCTTCATCCAGAACGCCAACAACCCTGACGCTTTTAGCCACCCGCTGTTCTGCCCCGCCGAGTTTACGGGTCACAAACAGGCGGAAAGTCGCCCCCTGGTTTACCGCTAGCCGCCGGGCTGCGCTGGCACTTAATACCACTTCATCGTCAAGCCGGGGGAGCGTAACCTCAGCCAACAAAGGGTCGCCTTTACCCGTGGGAATAACTTCAGCGCCTGCCGCAAAATGCTGACCATCATGAACCAGATCTGCCTGAGTATTAAGGGAACGCGTCAGCGGAATCGAAAACCCCACCTCCGGGCGCTCGCTGAGCTTTTCAAGCCATCCCCGGTCATAACTGCTATTGCCCAGCATTCTGACCTCACGCGTTCGCGGATCGTTTAGCAGGTCATGGCGAAGCTGGCTAACAATGCCGTTTTTAAGCCCAAACAGCAGCAGCAGAGGCGCGATAACGGCGACTAATGAGAACACAATGCACAGCGCGACTTTTCGATCGTGCAGCAGATCGCGCAGCGCCATATGAAGAAGCAAACGGCCAGAGGCACGAGTTTCAGACTGGACAGAAGACACTACGTCCCTCCGAGATAGAGGCGCAATAGCGATGCAGCCCAAAGCTACCAACGAGCTGCGAGTCATGACTGACAATGATTGCCACCATATCCAGAGCACGAACCATGTCGACAATCAGCGCAAAAAGCCGTCTGGCATTTTCCGGGTCAAGGGCTGCGGTAGGTTCATCAGCCAGCAGAAGTCTTGGCTGATGGGCAATCGCCCTCACAAAGGCCACTCGTTGTCGTTCGCCAATGGAGAGCTGGGCAGGCATTTTCTTTAACAGCCGGGCGATGCCGAGTTGCTCAATTGCCACACGTAGCCAATGGGAATGAATGTCCATACCAGCCAGCCGGCGCGGCAGCACAATGTTATCAATCACCGTCAGCCATGGCAGCAGGCCGCCATGCTGTAAGACAAACCCCAGCTCCCGCGCCCGAATAGCCGACATTGCGACTTCATTAGCCGCCATTAACGGCGCGGCAATATCAACTTCAGGCTGATGAAGTCGATACTCGCCTAGCGTATCGGGGCGTAAAATAGCCCCTATCATTTCAAGCAGCGTGCTTTTGCCGCAGCCGCTTTGCCCCGTTAGCGCGGCAACCTCACCGCGGGCTAACGCTAGCGATGGCAGCGTGACAGTAAAGCCATCAGCACCGCCGCGCCGCACCTCCATTTGCTGAATAGTAAGCATCAAGGAAGGTTTTCCAGCGGAACAGGGTAAACGTTGTCACGCGGGTCACTGTCTGGGGCCAAAGCAATCCAGCGATCCACATCCTGGTTGTAGCGCTGGTAATAGTTCAGTTTGGTATTCAGGCGTCGAATAAAACGTTCCTGCTCCAGGCCGTCCCAGCTTTTCCAGGTTTCTTCGTCAAGGCTTAGCACCTCGCTAAGGTATGGCAGCCCTTCGACATATTCACCGAGTAACCCCATTTCGGCCAGGCGAGTCGCACTTTTGCCTTTTGCCTGAGTCGGATCGTTACCCATTGTTGCCGCCAGAGAACGCAGGCTGGCAAACATGTCGTCGGGAGAGATCATGCCCTCGTTAGCGGCATTAACGATCTTTTTCATTACATCGCTCAAGTCGCTGAGTTCGCTTTTCGTCAGCAGCACGCGCACTTCTGTAGCCGGAACGTTCTGATTTACCAGGTCACGATCGCTAATCCAGGATTTGAATACCGGCGGTGCCTGAGTCCCCTGCTTTTCCCCCAGATAAGCCAGGCGCATCGCTTTACTCAGCTTATCTGCATCACTAAGCAGCGGAGCTGCTTGCTTACTGGCATATTTAGGATCGGCCCCTAAGGCACTGCCGGCCGTCTCTTCACCGCTCCAGGCCGTTTTGATTTGCCCAGTGATAGCGTTCGCCAGGCTATCCACCATTACCCCAAAGTTATTCACATCCCCGGAGTCAATCGGATAGTAAAGCGGCTTATGCAGGAACGGGTTCATGGACAGATCGCGGTACTGTGCTTCCGCCGAAGCGTGGTTTTTAACACCGCTCGGGGTTTTCAGATGCAGGGTGTAGAGCGCCACGCCACGATAAGCGGCTTCCTGGCGAATCTGAGCGGCATCAAGGTGGGTAGAAGAAAGTTTATCCGTTCCTTCCAGCGCGCCAGCGTCAGTAATAAGCACGACATAACGTGCACCAAACTGCGTCCAGTCGACTTTATCCAGCGCCAGCATGACGCCGCCGTAAGCATCTTCATCCACTTTGCTGCTGGATACCGTTGCCTGTTTCAGATCGTGGACTTTAGCGAGGAAATCTTTGCCGTCTTTGACTTTATTAGGATCAACGAACATTTTGCTGTCGTATTCCAGCCCAGGCACGGCTTTAACATTAGAACGAAATGCCACCAACCCAAATTTCACCTGATCCTGCAAATGCTCTTTTTCAATCCTCTGGTAAACCTTTTCAATAGCCGCTTTTGTACGATCAATATAGGGCCCCATCGACACAGTGGAGTCGATGACAAACACGACAGAAGCGGAAAAACCCTTCATCATGTTTTTCTCATCGCCCGTCGCGGCGTTACCGGTTTTAGCTTTTTCGCTAACCGAAGCCACGTTCAGCAGCCGTACCTGAAAACCCGTGTCGGTAAAGACATCGTCCGACCCAAGAACCGGCAATAAATAGAAATTTTTAAGCTGATCGACCATATAGTCAGGCTCACGAGCCAGCACTTCCGGCGTAGGTTTCTGGCTCTTCAAGTTTGCCAGCAGCGGATCCAGTATCGTCGCTGGTTTTGGACTATTAAGGATTTTCTCCACATCCGCTTTATCGCGGAAGAACAGCATCGGGTTACGGCCAGCCGGGTTAGTGAAGGCTAAGGTCAGCTGCATTTTCCAGTCCACGGTGCAGCTAGCTTTCAGCCAGCCTGCGACGTGACCGAAGCTGTCCGGCCCAACCTGCAGCCATTCATCATTGCCGTTCTGGCTTCGCTGGTAGACATAAAAGCGACTGAACGCGGGCTGTTCTTTGCCTGATTTCCCCACATCTTTCGCCAGCTCACAGCCTGGGTAGGTCAACACGCGCTGATAAAGCGCATGCTTTCCTTCCTGCAATAAGGGTTTTTGATCCGCAGCCTGCGCCTGAAAAACCAGTGCGCCGAAGCACAGCAGTCCGCTGAGCCAATGATTCTGTTTCATGTCGCTTTCCTATTTTTTCAGCTCGGCTAAGCGGTTTTTGGCCTCGGTATTCTGAGGATCCTGATTAACAATGTTTTCGTACCAATAAAGGGCTGTTTGTGGATCGGCGGCAAAACAGCTGCCTTCAACGGCCGTTTTCGGGTCATATTCCTGGGCGTAGTGCAGCGCCATTTGGGTATCGCCGGACTGCGCTTTATAGGCGTAGAGGCGCTGGGCGATGTCACAGCGTTTTTCAGCTTTGGCCTTTTCGATAATGCCCAAGAGCTGAGCGCTACTTGGCTGGCTTCGCAGACACCCTTTGACGAACTCCAGATCGTTGCCTTTGCCCATCAAGTCGTCCCCACAGGGACCTGCAGCTTCGGTTTTGGGTGTGAGTTTGGTCGTCAGCGCGGCTGCGACAGGCTCCGCAGGCGTACGGGTAAACCACCAGGCAGCCCCTCCCAACAGAGCCAGAATGACAATGCCGACGAGAATCAACGGCAGCGTCTTGCTTTTGGCCGGAGCCGGCGCGCTTTCAGGCTCGGCAACCGGCGTTGGCTCAGCGAGCGGCTCTGGCGCCGGCTCACTCACCTCAAGGACGGGTTCAGGCACGCTATCCTGAAGTTTGTGGGTATTAACCAGTGGCAGATTTTCTCCCCCCGCCTGGGAGCTGAGCAGCCCGTCATGCAGAGTTAAAACGCCAAACTCCTTGAGCCCCTCTCCATCTTTTACCGTCAATCGATAGGCTGCCTGGCGGTTTGCCAGCAGGGCATCAACCAGTGAAGGCCCGACCTGCACCTGAGTAACATCCTGCTCAACGCTCAGCGACGGCAGCGCCAGGTAAACCTCACTGTTGACCCACATGCCGTTGCCGTCCAGGAACTGGTTTCCCTGGTTGCTTTGAATGGAAACGAACACATCTTCCTGCTCGCCGTCCCAGCCCTTGAGCAGCAGTTGGGCGTACCCCGGTAGCACGGGTTGTAACGGCTTTAATTCTGGTTTGATCACGTCGGGCTACTCCTGAGCACGGTTAATGAGGTGGATAATGGCGCCCAGTTTTTCGTTCTGCGCAGCGCTAATTTCGCGACCAGCAGAATGTCCGGCGTTCTCTTTGATCAGCTCTTCAAGCCCCACTAGCCAGTCAATAATGAAAATAGCGCTGTAGTTAATTTGCTGAGGTGTCAGGCGCACCAACCTCTCATCGCCCATCCATGCCACGCTTTCACACTGCTTTGGCAGGGTGAAAATAGGTTGGTCAGGCTGATTCGGACGAGCGGGACGTTTATGTTCGGCCAGGCTTTGATAACCAAGCCAGGTAACAAAATCACTCATGACGTGGAGCACGCGGGATACCTGCCGCTCAACCATTTTTTCGCGGCGTACGCCGGCCTGCTCGGTATTCATCATCACGCTTTCGAGCTGCGCTTCGACACGCAGGCGCAGCAGGCTGGTGATGAGCTCATCCACCAGGGCTTCGACTACCGGCAGCGGCAACTTGATATAATTCAGTACCGCCGGATTTTCCGGCAGTGCACGTAAATGATTGATCCAGTGTTGCAGCGCATGGCGAGCAAAGGAGAGTTCATGGCTGTGAGTTGTGGCAGCCGGTTTCTCTGTCCCAAAAGCGTCCTCGACGCCGATGTCAAAGAGCGACGTTTCTTCTTGCTCCACGGCCTCTACCGGCACAACGGTTTGTTGCATATACAACTCTTGCAGAGCCTTACGGGAAGGCACCAGACGCGCCAGCAGTTCGCCATGCATCCCACTGCGTTTTTTGAGAACTTCAAGGATCTCTTCGGCAATACGCGCTTTTTTCGCTACGTCCTGGTCACCCTCGGGCTGATACCAGTTGCCAAGGCTGCCCTCCACCAGCTCATGGCGCAGATCCTGAAGCTGTTTGGCGATACGCTCCAGCTTCATCTCTTTATGCGCCACCTGCTTGAGATACTCCGCCATACGGCTCATGCCACCGTCGTTCAGGCCAAGCATCGCATCCCAGGCTTCGTCTGGTTTTGCGATATAGCGATTCACCGCCTCATCCTCAATAAAGGTTTTACGCATCAAATCGAGTTTTTCGCGGTTTTCGCTATCAAACTCGCTTTCTATTCCGCCACTGAGGCGAATAAACGGAGTTTGGTGGCGCGGCTTACGCACCAGGAAAGTGTTATTAAATGCCTGTCCAGGTCGCCATTCCTGCATCCATTTATACTTGCCAAAGCGTTCAGTCATGGCCATTTTGATCATCCCGCCGTGGCCCCAGGACTGGCGCAGCAGCGTTTCATCGTGCGGCAGATTTTGACTGATTCGCAGGTCAAACATAGTCAACGCCCAGACAAGACCTGGTAAACGGGCCTCTCGCTCTTCCGCGGTACGCCCCTGGGTATACCCGATCCATTCATCAAGCACGTCGCCGACTTCTTTCACTTCAGATTGTTTTGTTGAGGCGGTGCAGACCACCAGCACGTTCATTTCCTGGTTTTCGGTATAGCGTTCAAAAAGATAGGCGACTTTGCCGCGCAGGATCAGTTGCGCTAGCGGGTTACTGTCTTCGCTATTCACCTCACGTTGAACGTCATCCATGGACTCAACGCCAAGACGCCCTCGATAGCCGGGGAAATCCAGCAGATCGACCTCTTCGAACATCTCTTCCCGGGGTTTAGCGGACAGCGGAATATGCAGCTCAACGGTCAACGCAGTAAGCTCGGCCAGCGACAAGCTAACCGGAGGTTGCGTCTGCCCATTGATAACCGGGCACACCTCAACCTGACAATCGGTTTCGCGGTTAAGACGCTCCAGCATATCCACGTTCATAATGCTGTCTTTTTGCACCAGGCGACCATTTTCCTCGCACACCAGCGTGGTCAAAGGGGCGTGAACTTCCTGAGCCCCTGCCAGCTTTTGCAGCGTGTGGGCAAAATGAATATAGGCTTGGGTTAAGTCTTCGACTTGTCCCCAAATCACAGAGAACAGCCTGCCGCGATCCTCAATGGTCAGCCACGGTGCCAGGGCTACCGCTTGCGGCCAGTAATGGGTATTGAGTGATTTCTGGCTCTTGCTCGCGTGACGGACCACATAATCCCAGAGTGAAACCACGTCATCTTCACTGACGCCAGCTACGCGGCTCGGGCGTCGACGTTTGTCCAGAGTGGACAGCAGGTCATTGACACGTTTCTCATCACAGTCCCATTCAAATTTTTCCTGGTTAAAATCATGGATGAAAGCATTAGCGAGGATTTTGCCCATATCCATTTCGCTAAATAACTGCAGCGTGACCGGCCATTGTTCATCATTGCTGCCCTGATGGCGGCTAAACCGCGTCACCAGCCCAGTGGCCTCTTTCCCACCGCCCGCCGGGTTAATGTGGATGAGAAAATCAAGCAGTTTGCCGCCAAGCCGGGTTTCCAGCTTGCCACTCTCGCCTGCCGCCAGGGCAGAGATCAGGTAAGACTTTCCTGCCTGTGATAAGCCAAAAAAGCCGATAGTCATTGGCTTAGCCGTGGCGATTGCCAGGCGGCGGGCTTTATTCCGGCTACGGCGCAGCTTAAGGGTCAACCGGTCTGCCTCGGTATTCAGCTTTGGGGCATCCTGACGTACGGAAGCAATCCACTCGATAGCCTCGCCCGCGCCCGCCTCTACGTCCTGCCAGCCCTGAATAATTTGTTCAGATGTAAAAGTACTCATCAGCTTTTAATACTCCCGCTGTCCAGCCAGTAATGGGTTTCACCAAGGCCATTACCGACCAGGGTATTCAGTTGGAATGCCACGTCATCTTTCTTGATGCCGCGGCCAGAGCCAAACTCCAGCGTCGGCTGTTCAAGTTTGAATTTCTCCGGGCTGACGCTCTCTTCACCACCCCGAGGCTTTCCCTGCTCGGCAATAAGCTGCATCTTGATCACCGCATCCCCCGCCAGTTCGGCGGCCAGTTTGGAATTGGTAATTTTCAGGGTGTAAAGCGCAGAGGCAGGCCAGCGTTCGTTATCCAACTGACGGAAACCGATCCGCATTTCACCTCTGGACTCAAAGCTCTGATTCTGGTCGAGCTCAAAATCAGGCCGATCGAGATCAATGTCCCGATAAAAGACGTTGCCGTCTTTAATGACATTGTTGCTGTCCAACATGCCGAGATAGCGGATGGTGGAGTACGGCTGGAAATTCGCCGTGCGGAAATAGAAATTATTGAGCCGCGAGCCTTCCGCCAGCAGGCATAGCATTGCCCCGACCACCGCAGTTGATTTCGGATCGTCAATGCAGCCTTTCTTGTTGAACGGATACCAGCCTCCGGTTTCATACCCATGCAGTGGCAGCACGCGGGAAGGTGGAACCGGCTGCAACTGACGAATCAAGGCCTGAATGCCCGGCAAGCGAGAAGGTCGTCCGGTCAGCAACAGCACGTCACATTTGTAGTGCCAGAGCACTTCACAAAGCGCCCGCAGGCTGTGGCAAATATTCATCCGCCCGTTGCGGGGGTCGATAAACTCGTTATGTAACTGAGAGATATCCACTTCAAGCGGCACATCGAGAATAGAGAATGGCGCGACATCGCTAAGTTGACCAACGCGCACCAGTTCGTTGACATACTCCTGCACCTTGGCGGTCGGCTGGCTTTCAGGCAGCATTTCCCGGAAGCGATAATTCAGCACTTCACGACCATTTTCCGGCAGGTAATCTTCGTAGCGATGGAGAATAGCGAGCGCCAGCGGGGCGAAGATTTGCAGCGTCAACTGCTGGCGGAGAACCTGTTTACCGGCATCAATAGCTTCACTGCCAAAAAGCTGGGACATCATTGACTCAGCCGCCATATCGCTATGCCCGACTTTCATGATGGCCGCTTTTACCGCAGGCTGGATATACAGCTGGATGACATCAAGCAAGATATCGTCCCCGGCGACTTTGAACCCTTCGCGGAACAACTGCTTCGGCGTAATGCGCACGTTAACGCCCTGCCCATCGTCCAGGGTATAGCGGGTAATCACCAGGTCAGTTGTGCCACCGCCAATATCAATTGAGGCCACTTTCAGGCTTCGCTTGTCCTGGCTTGTCTGCTGGTTATCCTGCCGGCGCGTGGCGGCAAAGAATTCGTCGGTACGCCCGCCAAAGTAGTTTTGGGTTTCGTTGTACATATAGACAAGCTGCCCGCAGGTTGCCTCGTCCCACTTCACATGGACGCCGGGATGCGGGTGCTTAAGCTGATTTATATCGTCCCCTTCGTAGTCCATTTCCTCCCAGCCGAGCGCTTTCCAGACCAGGCGAATGGCATCACACATACCTTGTTCGAAAATAGCCCGCTCCGGTTTTGGCATTGCCGGCGGCACGGTCATGATGACATTGCGCAGTCGGCGAGGCGTGCTGGCGTGGTTCATCTTCAGGCGCTGTGCCGGGCTGTTGATTTGCATCAACGCCTGGCTCAGCACTTCGGAGAGCATCATCGTCATCAACGAGCTACGGGTATAAATCGGTGAAAACACCGGCATACGCCGATCTTCATGCAAATTGATAAGCAGCTCGCCCTGATCGTTGAGCATGTAAAGCAACGGTGCCGCAGTGGCCAGAGGTTCACGATCCGACTTAACAAACGCCTGGCTAAAACGCCAGCCGGGAGAATACGGATGGTTATCCCACAAGTAGCGTTTTGGGCTGGAGATACCTGTTGAACCTTCCGTTCCCAGACGCTGCGACGCCATACGGAACGCCTCCCCGCCCACCCGGCCAATGGTCGGCCAGGTAAATGCCTCGCTACGCCCACTTTTCAGCGAGAAGTCCTGCTTGCCGAATTCTGCCTGGGCAAATTCGAGTCGGCTGTCAAAAGGTTCGTTATAGACATATTGCGGCAGGCTGAGGTCGCGCAGCTGGAGCTGGTAAAGCTGTGACAACCCCTTGTTATCATCGCGATGCTCTTCAATCAAAATGCCGCAGCTGCGCGAGTTACCGATATCCAGAACCAAATCCACCGGGATGGCGGTATCGCGTATTTTGACATCGTTGACCTGGACTTCCGGCAGCTTGATATCCTTATCCAGCACGCTTAACAAATTGAGGTAATGCGCCTGATGCTCTTTGAGAAGCAGCTTTTCCTCATTGTCTTCGTAATGCTGCTTCAACCGTTCTTTTGCCTGCGTGGTGTAAACATCACGCAGCCACTCATCCACCCACGGTAGCGCGAGGAACTCCCCCATTTCATGGTTATGCCGGGCGAGCGCAAACCCAGTGCCGGAACGAACATCGTCTTCACCTGGCGCAAGATATTGCGTGTTACTGTGGTTAGGCAAAATTCGGGTATCGAAAATAACAACCGCACGCCAGCAATTGCCTTTTTCATCGGGCTCGGCCAGTTCATGGAACTGGACACGCACCCAGTTTGTTGGTCCCTGGGCAAAAGCGCGAGGCGGGCTGAAGCGGAAAAACGGCAGCGGTAACCAGACGCCTTGCAGCAGGCGCAGCGACTCTTCCGTTGAAAGAGAATATTCAGACTCGGCATATTTGGCTGGCACATTATCCGGCCCTGGGATCTGGAATTTATCCTCACGTTCCCGGTAGATCAGGCGCATCACAGGGCCTTCCCCCTGCTGGCGCAGAAACTCACCGTACTCTTTACGGGCAGGCAGGTTGAAAGCGAAGTCGAGGAACTGAATCCCACTGTCACGGATCAGTTTTACTTGTGTTTTAAAATCAGTGATTTCAGCCAGCATGACTTGCCTCTTGCTTCATCGAAAGGGGGAATAGGGTTTTGGCATCGTAACGGCCTTTACAGTCAGCAACGCTCTGCGCGCCTGGGGTGCAAAGAATTTCAGGCATCTGGTAAACCGAGCCGTCAGAACACTGCGCTTCGCCCTGGTTATTGATAACCAACTGACCGGATTGAATCGCGGCTTTCACGGCACCCCGACAGTCAACGCCATCGCCGCGAGTCATTTGCACCTCGCCCTGGCCATTTTTAATTTGATAGTTAAGGCTGAGCGGCTTGCCAGTACGCCGATCCTGAATCCCCGAGCCGGCATGCCAGCGGCCGTTCAGAAAATCAGTATTTCCCTGCGCCAGGGCGCTTCCCGGGATGGATAGCGGCGTTTTGGCGACCGCATTGTTTGCCGGTTCGGCGTTCTCAGGCTGCGCGGGCTGAACTTCAGCAGCCGGAGCTTCTGCCTGAGCCAATGGCTCTGAAGGCTGCACGGGCTCATTGCCAGCGTGTTGTTCAGGATCAGGAACCAGTGAGGCTGATTCGACGCCCGCCTCCGGTGTAATTTCTGCGCCTGCGGCGGTTTCAGAAACCTGTGCATGAATAGGGACTCCTCCCGACGCGGACACGCCTCCGGAGGCTGGGTGAAGTGCAACCGTAGGCTCAGAAGAGACGGGTTGAGAGATGTATCCATTCAGGCCGTTAAGCCCTGGAAGGGTGGCCCCCGGCACGCAGCTACGCAGGAAAAAGAGTGCAATAAGGAGCAGCAGTAGCAGCGGTAGCAACCAGCGTAACCAGGCGGGGAAACGCCACCACCACCCACGCCGCAGCGGGGCCACAGAGGTATTGACAGGCTCAGTCTGCACAGCAGCTACCGGTGTGACAGGGGAAAACGGCAAGGCAGGAGAAGGCGGTGAAACAGTCGGGCGCAGACAATCCAGCGGGTCGAGACGCATCTGGTGGCGAGCATTAACGAACCCCCAAAAACTCACCACCGGTTTACCGTCTACCAGCCAGACATGCTGGTTATCTGGAAACTGGAGAGCTTTATTCAGCAGTTGGCCAAATAACCGCTGCTCGGGAAGCTTGTGTTGACCCAGCTCTTCGCTGAATTTACGCAGCGAGGCGTGATTAAGCTCAAGCTGGCTAAGGGCAGTTTGTTTTTCGCTTTCAGTCGCCGCAGACCACGGAATAACATCCCCGGAAAACGGGGCATACCAGTCAATACGGTCCCCCTGTTCGCTGACCTGGGGAATAGCCAGCATGTCAGCAATAGCGGCGTGCCGACGTAAACGCAGCGTTTCTCTGAGCTGAAGCGCGGAAATATAAACCGCCTGTCCGTTTTCGCCCATCGACTGAAACTTTTCGAGCCTGTCGCTATACAGGAACATTTCTTTCACGTTTGCATGCCCTTGCGGTTAATTAAAAGAGTGAAGAACATTGATGTTTATCAGCATCAACGCACGGCTCGGAGGCAGACTTGTCCCTTCTCAATACAGAGAATAATTTTTATAAAAATACTGAAGCTGTTATCGGCACTGCGATAATAAAATTCAGCCCTAAATTAAATTCTCCGGAACATTAAGAACAGAAAATTCATTCCGTAATGAAACTATTACAGAAAAAAACACCGTGCCTTTCACAATCACTCGCAGCCCTCGGGAATATATTCATCCAGAGCTTTGTTCATCATCGAGCTAAATTCTTTCGTGTTGTTCACGGCAAATACACTGCCTCCGGTATTGCTGGCAATGCAGTTCCCGGCCCCACTATTCATGATATCAACAACGTTAATCTGCAAACGAGGTTTCGCCTGCTTTAAAGCCTGAGCAACCGCGCAGGGATCGCCCCCACAGGTTTCGTCGCCGTCAGTAATCAACAGAATAATGGCATCACGCTTCACGCCATCAACCATTTTCCCCGCCTTAGTCAGTGCCTCTGCAAGCGCCGTTTTGCCTACGGGTTCAATGGCGTCAATACTTGCTTTTAAAGCCGCCCGCTGCGCCCATGGGAATGGCGGTGTTGTGGTCACACGATTGCAGCTTTCCGCGGCAATCAGGCTAATGTTCATGTCTTTTGGTAGAGAATCAATGATTTGATTGGCAGATGAACGAGCGAGAGTAATCCGCCGCGGCTCACGCTCAATATTGGCTACCGGCTTTTGTTCAGACCAGCGTTTTAGCTCCTCAGGCGTAACGTCCATGCTAAGAGACATTGAGCCGGACGCATCAAAAATAACAACGACTTCAGGCGCTTGCTGCGCAGTTCTCTGAGCTGGACAGAGTTTTTTAACCGATTGTTCAGGCGTCATCCCCGGTGATGGGGTGGGTATTACCAGGGCAGGCTCAGCCGTTTGCGTCATGCAGCCACGTAACAGGAAAAGGACAATGGCAACAATAAATAAAAAGGCTAACAGCCAGGGCCACCAAAGGCGCCTGGTAACAACAGCCGCGGGTGTATTACTCACACGATTCACCGGCCAAAGGGTGATCACTGGTACGCCGCCGACGGACCATATATTGTTACGATCCGGCATTGTGGAAGCCGTGAATAATAACGCCAAGGTGTCTGCGGACAGCTTGCCTTGTGATTGCAATTTAGCGTAGAGCTCGGCTATCACCGCCAGCTTTTCTTTAAGCAGCATCTCCAGACGCCCGGCCTCAACCTGAGAGAGTTCAGCGAGCGGCACAGGTTTGCCATTCAATTCGCTGTACCACTCAATCGCGCCGTCACTGGCGGCAGAAGGCCTGGCAAATAAATTCGCCATATTTACGGGAAGATGCTGCCCAAGCAGAGAAATCAACTCGGGATAATTAGCAATAGCCCACTGACCCTGAGCCCCAGGCTCAGCGGTTCGGGTAATTCTTATCATTTATTTAAACTACGACCCAGAGCTGACGAAAAAACGTCAATAAGAATATTCTGCAACGCCACATCCTTATATCTCTGGTAATTAAAATCAATCCCGAAACGCGGAAACTACCTTTTTTGGTGGGGAGCCTCAGCGACAACAGTGTTGCATGGTCATGAACCTTGATTTTGGACGAGGGGTATCAGAGCTGATATATCATGCCGCCGACAAACATTGTTGGTATTGTTTTATGCGTTGAGAGTGAATGCATTATCGCCCGACTGATTGCTTTTATGATTCGCGTGAACTGACCTATTTTTGTTACATGTCGCCATCCACTCCAGATGAAATGGACTCAATTCAAACCGTTCTTGCGCACTGGTTTCCCGGCTAAAAAACCAGTCTGCCCCCAGGAGGGCAATCGAAAAAGCAGGCTGCAGAGCAGACTTCATCACGTTTAAATACTCTTGCCGAGAATATGTATGGTGCTGGTTTGGGTGGCGCTGGAAAATGTTTCGCTGGTTAAGTGGCGCATGCCCTGGGCCTCGTAAAAACGCCTTGCGCCGAGGTTACCCTCCAGCACTTCCAGCCAGAAATAATTCTGATCTCGTTTCTGCGCCAGTTGGAGCATTTCGTCAAAAATCAGCCGGCCATAGTTTTTACCTGTTTCTCCGGGAGCAAGGTAGAGTTTGTTGAGCAACGCGCCCGAAAACGACTGCTCAGGCACCGGGCGATGCCAGCTGATTTTGGCAAACCCTACCAGCTTTTCAGCCTCAGCAATAAACCAGCTAACCGTCGGATCGGCCAGGCTTTCGGCCAGCGTTTCCTGCCCGTATTCCTGCTCAATAAAGGCCCGAAGTTCTTCCCCGGAAACCCAATACTGTTCAAAGTGATAGCGATAGCTTGTACTCCCCAGCGCCGCCAGAAGCGACACGTCTTCCGGCTTTGCTCTACGTATTTTCAAACTCATGGCATTAACTCACGGTAAGGGTTTCAGGCAACGGATGGCGGACAGGATAAGTATATTGCTCCTCCGGCCGATAAAATGCAGCTTTATTTTCTTCCTCTCTGCCATGGCGGGTAGACAGCTGTGCTATGAAAACAAAACTCAATAAAATCAATGCTATTAATAACTCACAAAGCATCAATATATTAAATTAACCTTAAGAATTTATTTTATTTACTAATATTTAAAATATTACTCAACAAAATCACTTAGAAATAAACAATTAAGTTCCTCACCCCGTAAAGAAATTATTTCCCTCATGCTTGCTTATCCGCTGGGCGTCGATTTACGTTGCAATAAACCCGCACAGGAAAGTTAGGCCATCTGACATAAGCCCCCGGAAGAATCCCCACTGTCTGCCCTGGTTTACTCTGGCATAGCCGCACAGATTTTTATTACCGGGCTAAGTTCATTGTACATACCGTTACACAGCAACGCTCATCATCGGGGGGAAGGCTGGTATATAGTGCAGCGGTACACAGGGATGATTTGTTGTGTTGAGACAAAATAACAAATTTTAAACAAATGGTCGTTATGTAACCTTACATTAATAATGAAAATCAAAAATACTCTCTGCCTACATATCCTGATGGCGCTGCTTGCCGTTCTGGTCTTATGCGTTCCGGCCCTGGTGACGGGCTTCTCCACGCCGCTAACATTCCAGCCGTTGATTAAAACCATGGAAGGTACGGCGAAAGAGCAAAAAGAGAAAATAGCCACGATTTCCCATGCATTACAAGGCAATGCGTTATTTTTCCTCGGTGCTTCCGAGGTTTCGACATCCGAAGATGAACATTACGCTGTATATAATTACTTTAATAAGCAATTACATCAGCCGGTAGTGGCCTACGGGGATAGTTATGTCGATAACATCACACAGTTCCTGCTGCTTTCACGTTTTAAAAACGATCTTAATGCAAACAGTAAAGTCGTTCTGCTGTTTGCCCCGGACAGTTTTTATTTCGACACCATTCCTCCGGCTATTTTTGCCGATCATTTTCCGGCCGCTATTTTTAACCCGCTGATGGCGGATGAAAAAGCCCGTCCTTTCCTGGTCAATTACTTACACCATATTGATGAAGAGGACATTAGCCATTTAACCCTGGGCGAAATGAAAATATACGGCTGGCATCCGAATGTTATTTGGCAGTCCGTTAATTATGAGTTTGCTAACTTCTGTACTTTGGTAAAAAACCACTGGCTGGCGCTGCTGCGTATTGTGCCTGAACCGCATCGCCCGTGGCCGGCACCCGCCGAAAAGTACGCCGCCCCGGACTGGAACCAGCAGTTGACTCATGCCAGCGTGCTGAACCAGAGCCGCCACGAAAGCGCCGCCACGTTGTGGATGGACAAAAGCGTTTACGAAGACGGAAAAACAGCGGAAGAGTGGTATGAAACGCCGGTGGTAAACCGCCAGATGGAAGCCTTCAAAGCCACTATCGATCTGCTCAAATCTCGCCACGCCCAGTTTGTGGTGATAGTCGATCCGCTTAACCCCTGGGCGCTGAAAAATACCCAAAAATTCCAGCCCGTTGACCGGCAGGTAAGGGCGTATCTCGAGCAAAATCAGGTGCGCTATTTCGATATGTACGCCCAGCCTTATCAGAACGGCTGGAACTGGGATCGCCTGCACCCCACAGAGCTGGCGTGGGTTGCTATGGACCGCTTTATTGCCGAGAGTTTTATCCCTGTCATATCTCAAGCCGCAGATGCGTTGGCTGCGCCAGCTCACCCCGGTCACATAGTGAGTCAGTGCTCCCGGGGACTCTCCGCCTTGCCGCCTGCCTGCAACTCGAATTCTTTAGGGCATACACGATGAAAACCGCCGTTCGCCTGTTTGTGCTTTACCTCTTGCTGGCAATCACCGTGGTGGCGTGGTCTTCCGTGGACGACAGCATGAATATCAAAGTGCACTTTGAATACCAAAAATTCTGAAGGATGAATGATGTATAGCTCCGGGGCATTTTTTTTCTTTCTGTTTTCATCGGCACTGCTGTTTGCGCTGGTTAACCGCGTATTGCATTACCGGCTAACCTATTTAGCGGCCTTTACCGCGATCGCCGCGCTGGCCTGGGGATATATTTTCCAGGGCGATTATCTTGTTCCGGTGGCGGTATTCTTTGCGTTTTATCTTCTCGTCACGCTGAAAGAGAAAGGCTGGTTAAAAACCTGGCAAGCGGTCACCCTCACGCTGCTGCCGCTATTGCTGGTGAAGTTACACCTGAATAATCACTGGGGCATGATTGGCCTGTCGTTTATGACCTTCCGCGCCATTGATGTGCTGCTTTACCGCAGCAAAAAAGATGGCCGGAACTTTTTGCATTATTTCTGCTATCTGTTTATGCCGTTCATTATTCTCGCGGGCCCGATGTACCGCTGGAGAACGTGGGTCGGCGATATTAATAAGCCGGTATTCAGGCTTACCCGCGAACAGTTTTTACTGGCCGTAGAACAAATCGTCACCGGCGTCGTGCAGAAGTTTTTGTTCGCGATGCTGATCGACAACCTGGTGATTGAGTCCTGGAGCCACAGGCCGTTCACTCTCACCGTGGGCGTGGTGATGTCGATAGCCTACAGCGCCTATCTCTACTTTGATTTTGCGGGCTACAGCAATATGGCTATCGGCGCCGGGCGGCTGTTTGGCCTCAATATTCCGGCCAACTTCAATATGCCGATTCTGGCTAAAAACCCGCAGGACTTCTGGCGCCGGTTCCACATCAGCCTGTCTGAGTGGCTGCGCGACGTAGTCTTTATGCCGATTTACATGAATCTGATGAAGCTCGATTTCTTCCGTCAAAATAAAACCCTGGCACAGAACGTCGGTATCTTCTGCACGCTCTTTTGCATGGGGGCCTGGAACGGGCTTGAACGACACTACGTCATCAGCGGCGCGCTGTTCGGCGCCATTTCCGTTGCCCATAACATGCTGCTTTGGTTCGCCAAACGCAGCCCGGCCTTGAGTAACGGGTTACGCCATCCGGTTATCGCGTTTTTTGGACGAATTCTGACGCTGGCAAGCGCCGCGGCCTCCCTCTACATCTTTAGTGGAATGTCACCTCTATGAACCTTCATTCAGAGCTTCAGGAACTGCAGGATTTTCTGCGCGCGGCATTACTCGACCCCGCGCGCCCAAACCAGTTAGCCATCAGCGGCAGCGATACCGCCCTGACCTGGCAACAGCTTTCCGTCGCCGCAACCGACTGGGCGCAGCGCTACGCGCGGTGCCAGCAGCCCGCCGGAACGCCGGTGGTTTTATACGGGCACCAGCAGGCCGAATTTGCCGTGGCGATTTACAGCTGCCTGCTGCACAACATCCCGTATATTCCGGTGGACTGCATCTATCCGCAGGAGCGGCTGAAAGAGATCTGCCAGCTTGCCAGCGCCCCTTATTATTACGACGTCGTGACGAAGCAGTTTGTGGCGACCGGCGAAACCGGCAGCGTGCTGGCCGAGCCCGATCTGGCCTACATCATGTTTACGTCAGGCAGTACCGGGAAACCAAAAGGCGTGCAGATTGGCCGCGAGAGCCTGTGGCACTTTATGAAGTGGGTGCGCGAGGACTTTGCGCTGCCGGAGGTGCCGGTGCTGATGAACCACGCGGTGTTCAGCTTCGACCTTTCCCTTATTCCTCTGCTGGCGAACCTCGCCACCGGCGGGCACATTGTGCTGAACGCCAAGGAAGATATTGCCGCTGAAAACTGGCTTGAACGCCTGAAAACTAACGCGGTTTCGGCCTGGGTTTCCACGCCCTCTTTCGCCTACCAGAAACTGCTGTCCCCGCAGTTCAGCGCCGACTATTTGCCCGCGCTGAGCGTGTTTGTGTTCATTGGAGAAGTGCTGAACAAAGCGCTGGTCAGGCAGCTGCGCCGTCGCTTCCCGCAGGCCAAAATTCTGAACTCTTATGGCCCAACGGAAGCAACCATCGCCACCACGGTGATTGAAATTACCGACGAGATCCTGCACAGCGAAAATGACGTGCTGCCGGTGGGCACCATGATGCCGGAGTCCAGAATGGAAATTACCTCGGAAGGTGAGCTGATCATCTGGGGGAAAAACGTCATGCGTGGCTATCTCGGCCTGCCGCAGGAAAACGCCGCGAAATTGCTGCACCGCGAAAGTGAGCAGTACCGCGGCTACCGAACCGGCGACCTCGGCTACGAAGACGGGCTACTGTATTGCCAGGGCCGCAACGACAGCCAGATCAAGCTGAACGGCTACCGTATTGAAATCAACGAGATTGAAAACCGCCTGCTGGCGATGTCCGGCATTAGCGAAGCCGTAGTGCTGCCGCTGATGAAATCCGGCGGCGGCGTGCTGCGCATTGCGGCGTTCTGCGTAACCGGCCTGGCGCCGGAGGCAATCAAGACCTCACTCGCGAAGGTGATCCCGCCTTATATGGTGCCTTCGCAAATCATTATTAAAGACGCTTTGCCGCTGAACCCTAACGGCAAAATCGACCGCAAGCTGCTGGATACCCAGGCTCGCACGAATTAATGACCCAGGAAAAAAAGATGGAACAAGAGATTCTCGCCCTGTTTGAAAAAGTGTTATCCCGCAAGGTCGGCTTTAACGATGAGCTGATCGAGTCCGATATTCTCGACTCAATTCTGGCCGTTGATCTGGTGCTGGAAGTGCAGGACGTGTACGGCTGCATGATCCCGCCGACGGAAGTCGCAAGCGTGCTGAAAACCCCGGCGGATCTGGCGCGTTATATTGAAGAGAACCGCTGAGGCGCTGAACCGACCGGTTTTCTCGCAAATATTCGGGAACTATTCTGCCCCTCACCCCGGCCCTCTCCCCAAAGGGGCGAGGGAGAAAACAAGTAGCGCCGCGTTTTTTATTCCCTCTCCCCTTTAGGGCGAGGGGAAAACGAGCGACGGAAAATTTTTATCCCCTCTCCCTGCCAGGGGGAGGGGAAGAAGCGCTGGCTCAGGCGATGGGCTGCACCGTCTCTCTTCTTTTCAAGGCGTCGATCATCTGCCGGAGTTCAAACTTGAAAACGGGCTGAGAGATACTGTACCCCTGAAAGAGATGTACTCCGGACGCCAGAAGCAGCCTTAATTTCTCACGGCTATCAATGCCCTCGGCAACGCAGTAACTTCCCGTTAGTTCGCAGTAATACGCCAGGCTTTTGATCAGCGCCAGCGCATGAGGTTCATACTGCGCGTCCTCCACGACTTTGCGATCCAGTTTGTAATCGCTAAACCGCACCGCCCGCACCGGGAAGTAAACGCTGCTCTGGGAAAAGCAATCATCAAGCATGACCCGGTATCCCTGATGCTGAAGCTGGGTAATGAAAAACCGGCTCTCCTGATGCTGCAGCAAATTCAGCTCTTCTGAGATTTCAAGCACCAGCCTGTCCGTCCAGAACGGGTTTATCAGCCGGGTACTCAGTTGCTTAATGATGCCGAACAGGCTCTCACTGTTTGAAACCGCGGCCGGAATATTAACGGCAAAATAATACTCCCCCTGATACTGATTAATGCCCCCCACCGCCTCTTGCAGCATAAAGGCCGTTAACAACCGCCATGTATAGCTGGACCGGATCTGCGGCAGGAACTCTGCGGGCTGCATGGTTTGCCCGTTTCGGTGCCAGCGGGCCAGGATCTCGAGCCCTTTTAGCTGCAGCCCACCATTCACAATAGGCTGGAACACCGGGTAAACCTGGCGGTTGTGGATGGCATAAGCCAACTCTCTTTCGAAAGGGGAAAGGGCCGCCACCATCCCGCTTGAGGCACTTTTTTTCTGCTGGTTACTCGCCACCGGCGCTTTCTCATGCAGCAGCGGATGGGCCATTTTCTTTAGCCCGGACATTCGCTGTACATACAGCGTTTTATGGCTGACGCCCCGCTGTTTCGCCTGCTCCTGAATCGTCTGCCCGGCCAGGGAGTCCACCAGCACATCAAGCTCTTTTCGGGTCAAACCTTCTGACCGGATTTGGCTCACCATTTCCTCTTCAAGAGCGTGTTTTTTGAGGCTCACGCTGTTATCCCAGTCCCCGCGCAGTAGCGCTGCCAGGCTGGCGCTGGGCAGATCGGAGGGGGCCACTCGCACGCCGCTAAGATAACTTTCTTTTTTCACTAACTTCTGCAGCGAACGCCAGATCCATGAAGCTGAGCTTCGGCTCAGAATAAGCATCGGCAGCTGGCCGCCGTGGCTGTCGAGCAGCTGCGCCACCTGCCGCAAGACGACCAGTAACCAGTACGGCTGATCGGGCAGATAGACCACGAACCGCGCCCCGGCCTCTTCCCGCGCGACTTCCTCCCCCACTCCCTGACCTGCGGCTAACAAGTTTGCCAGCCCGCAGGCCATCATGTTGCAGGGAGAGAGAATGTAGTTCACATGCTCGCGCTCCTTTCCGGGTGCATCGCTACTGATAAACAAACGTCACTCCGATTATCGACTGTACATTACCCGCCGTAACCTGCCCGGTGGTTCGCGCGTAGGTCGCCGTCAGCCCCAGGTTAACGGGTGTCGTTCCCACCGTTCCCAGCGAAACGGTATTGGCGCTGCCGGCCTTCAAGGCTGCGCCATTCCGCAGCAGCTGGACGCCAATCCCCTGGGCGGGTGAGCTGGCCGACGTATTGGTGAATATGGCGTTATCGGTTCCCAGGGTGTTCCCTGACAAAAAGTAACCAATTCTCTGATTTTGTGCGCAACGCACTGTCACGGGGGCGGGTGCCGTGCCCGGGTAATCCGGCAGATTCACCGTCACGTTGCGGGCAGATACGTCACAGCCCCCGGTTGGCACCACGACATCGTTGTTGGCGTAGATATTCCAGTTGATGATCTGGCGGTTGCCATTGAGGGAGTCTTCTTTTTCCAGAATAAGCTGGGCAATCATGGTGTTGGCTTTAACGACGACGCCGCTGGCGGTGCTGATAGGCGTTAAATACAGCACCGCCTGCCAGCCACGGTAATCCCCCCAGGTATGGTTCACCCATGCGGTTTCCGTTGTTGTCGGGAAAGGATATTGCACTCCGAAATAGCCCAATGTTCCCCTGAAAGCAGAGAGCACGCCCTGATACGCGGAACCCGATCTGATCCTCACCGGGTCAAGGTAGACCGATGGCGCATCGTTTTTACACTGAATCGACTGGGAAAGATCGACCACCAGGTTTTGCCCCGCCGAAATGGACGGCACAAGATTGACCCTGACGGTAACGGTGCCGGAGCCACTGATGGTGGTGCCGAGCGACTGGCAGGTAAAGGCCTGACTTACGGTTGACCATCCCATACCGGCGAGCGCGGCCAATAGCATGATGACTTTTTTCATTCCATCCTCCTTGCGATCAGGACCAGGTGTAAGTGACATTGATCACCGCCTGAATTGTTCCCTGGGTTGCCCCGCCATTGACCGTTAACGCTCTGACCTGCAGAGGAAAACTCGTCGCCTGACTGCCAGCATCCACCGGAACGGTTTTATTGGCGCCGTTATTCAACGTCGCGCCGCCGTTATCCTGGAGCTGGAGCTGGAGGTTACGCGCCGTGCCCTGGTTGGCGTAATAACCCGTCGCATCCACCGTGCCGCTGAACGTCGCGGTCACTTTAGAGGTCCCGACCGGGCAGTTGGTCAAATTCAGGACAACATCATGCCAGGCGGATGAGGCGCCAGCCTGTATCAGGTTAAAGGTATAAAGATCGCCCAGATCGACCGTGGCCGTGGGGGTCGAAATCGTACAGGGCTTCGCCACTACTCTGCCGTTCACGGTAATGGTGACGTCATCCGCCTTTGCCGCAGACGAGATCACTATCAGCACCCCGGCAAGCACCCTCCCGGGTAGAATCCATTTCATGTCTGCCTCCGGTTACTGAAACTCAAGTGTGAATATGGCGGTCGCATTAACGTGCCCGGCGGTGACCGGCAACTGCGTGGCCATCAGGCGCGCATAAAAACTAAGCACGTTGGTCTGGCCGGGCACCAGCGTAGTCCACTGAATCGCCGACGACCCCGCGTTGATTGGCATTGGTGTCCGGGCGCTGTTCAGGATTTGTATTCCCATGCCCGCCGCCGCCGCCGCGCCGCTGTCCAGCTTCAATAAGCTGGTGTTTACGCCATCCGCCACGCCGGTGAACCCCACTTTCACCGCGGTAGCCAGGCCTCCACACGGGGAAAGCACAATGCGGAAAGGCACCAGCGGGGTTGTGGCCCCCACCGCAGAAAACTGTTTGGCCGAGTTATTCAGCAGGTCGACGGTGAAATCTTTTGACTCCGCCGCAACCGAGCAGGCGTTGTCCCGGACGTTGCCGCGGATAGTGATCGTGCTGTCTGCCGCTTCTGCCGCGGCAGCAAACAGTGACAGGGCGATACCGACGATATAAAGAGATTTAGTCATGCTTATTCCTTAGCGACACTGCGCCGAAAGCGAGCTCAACATCTGCTTCTGGCTCTCTTCACCCAGACGGTAGTCAGCCACGCAGCTGGCGTCCGGCCCGTCTCCCCATTTGGCCAGCACTTTGCCCGCCAGCGGCATTCCGCTGAGATACACCTGCCCGCTATCGGCCACAATACTGCTCGCCTGCAGGCCTTCGGCGGTTACAACGGCCCCGAAGGGAACCGGTTTTCCGTTGTGGGTCAGCGTCATGAGCATTTTCACCCCCACCTGTGGTTTGAACTCCGCGCGAACAACGGCTCCGTGGGTTGGCACAACGTTGGCAACGGCATCCTGAAGATCAACGTTGTCGGCCAGCGTGTTGGTGTCCAGCGCGATCCTGTTTTCGCGGTAATCGCTGGCATACGGGAGCACGGCATAACCGCGCCAGTCGGTACGAACCCCGGTTTGGTTTTCGACTTTTACGTCACCGGCACCGGGAGCTTTTACCAGCACCACCGTGCTGTTCAGCGGCTGACTGAAGGTCACGCCATCCGCGTGCGCCAGTACCCCACCGCTCGCGCCGTAGTAAAGCTGCTTCAGGCCGTCGCTGCGGCTGTAGCCCACGTTGGCATTGCCGTATCCGCCACGGTAGTTCAGTGCGGCATAACCGGTGCTGCTGCTGTTCCCGTGCCCACCGCCCGCATAGCCGGTCTGCACGCTATAGCTCAGGTTATTGTCCTCCAGCAGCGTGCCGTACAGCCCGGCCAGGTTGGTCATCCGGCCATTAAGATCGTGCGACACGCTGTAGCTGGCATTGGCATTGCGCCAGACGGATTTGCTGTCGGAACGCAGCCAGTGGCTGAACGGGATGTTGACGTTTACCGCCAGCATTTGGTCACGCCCGTCCTGCCAGGCGTTTTTCGTCAGGCTGTAGCTGACCGTCCAGTTGATGTCATCCACTGCAGCGTTCAGCCCCACCTGCATCTGCTCGTCGGCGCTGCTGCTGTTCCAGTAGGTCTGGTGGCTGCCGCTGAGGTAAAGCGTTGCCGTCCTGCCCAGTTGCTGGGTGAGGCTAAGCTGCACCCTGCCGCGCTTGTTGTAGGCGAGGTTGTAGTAGTCGGTAAACCTGGGCTTAACCTGAATCACACCGTCCTGCGTTTCCACGCTGTAGCCGCTCATCCGGCTGTAGGCGGTATCGGCAAGCGTAAAATAGCCGCTGGTTGAATACCGGTAGCCCACCAGCTGGACGTTGGTGCCCAGTTCATTCAACGATTTGTTATAGAGGAAGCGAAGCGACTGCCCCTGGTGCTCACTGTCATCCGGGAGTTTGGCGTTGGCCTGGGTGACATCCATCGACAGCGCCCCTAACACGCCCATGTTTTTCCCTACGCCGAGGTTGAAGCTACGGTAGCGGTCGGCCAGTTGGCTCCCGCCATAAAGCGTCCAGCCATCGGGCAACCCTTGCAACACCGTGCCCTGAAAGAACTTAGGCTCTTCCTGCTGGCGATTGCCGCTGCGATATTCGCCGGCGGTCAGAGAAAAACGGGTGCGCCCTTCGCGCTGTAAAACGGGCACGGATGACCAGGGCACGCTGAAGATCTGGCTGCTGCCGTCGGCTTCTTTGATGGTGACCTGCAGATCGCCGCCGCTGGTGGCAGCGTAGAGATCGTTAATCGTGAACGGGCCGGGCGGCACGGTGCCCTGATAAATTTCATAGCCATTTTGTTTGACGATGACGTGCGCCGTGCCCCGGGCAATGCCGCGAATCACCGGCGCAAACCCTTTCATGCTGTCGGGCAGCATATTGTCGTCGGAGGCCAGCTGAGCCCCGCGGAAATTTATCCCGTCAAAAACATCGCTGTCTGTATAGCTGTCGCCCAGCGTTAACCGGGAGCGAAGGGAAATAATATCCCGCTCAAGCCAGGTGTTAACGTGCTGCCATTTATTTTCATTCGCCGAGGTGCCGCCACCGCTGTTGTAACTCCAGGTGGTGTTGTCACGCAGCCGCCACGCCCCGAGGTTGATCCCGCTCTGCAGGTTCAGCCAGGCATAATTACTGCTGCCACCGCGATCGTTTTGCACGTTATTGCCGGTGAAGTTGTAATTCAGCAGGCCGGCGTTAATGCCGCTGTCCCAGCGCTCAGGCGGGATGTACCCTCTTGCCCGGTTACCCATAAACGCCTGCGGTACCGTCAGGTTCAGCCTTTGCAGGCCAACATCAAACCCGGCGGTAGCCTCCGGGATAAGCTCGGTCATCGGCACACAGGCGTCCGACGCCAGGGCATTCATGCCGGCAATGGCCGCCACGTTAACGCCCATCCCGGCCCACTGCTCACGCGTCAGGCACGGAGCAAGGCCACCGCTGTTCTTTGCCGCATCGAATTTAACGTCCCGCGTGGTGACAAACCCCTCGTTGAGATAAATATCGACGCGGTAAGTCCCCGGCGGCGCTTCCTGTCCACTTTCGAAACTGGATAAATCAGCCACGGCCGAGGGATCGTCGGCTAAAAAGCGCGGGTTAAAATACAGATCCGCATGGGCGGAACAGGCCTGCATAGCGATTAAAAGCGCCAGCGGCGTTTGTACCAGAGTAAAAAAAGAAGCCAATTTGCGCCGTGGGCGGCGGGAGCCGAAACGCGCTAATCCATATTTTAGATGTGACATTGTCCCTCCGGTCCGCATTCGCCCGGCAGTCAGTTCTTGGTTGTTATTTAACGCAGGACGGCCCGTCCTGAATTACTGCATAACGCCCTGCATCCGTGGCGTCAGCGCACCGTAGTCGTTGATTGTCTGGTAAGTAATGTTGGTCCCGGCATCGGCCGGTAGCTTCACGGAGGTTGTTCCCATCGGCGGGACAAGCGCATTGTCCAGACCCCGGCTGCCGGCATTAATATCCGTCACCGTCAGATAATACGGCGTGGGGTTGTTCAGGATCAGTTGGCCATTGCCGCGGCTAAAGGTCAGTTTTTCTGCCGCTTTCTCCGGGGCAAGCGCCAGGTTATCCGGGCGGTAGTAAAGTTTGATTCGGCTGATGATCGCCAGCTGGAGCGTGTTCTCATTCAGCTTTGATTTTTCCATGGAAGGGATGGCCTTTACGTTCAGCCAGAACAGGCTCTCCCGATCCTTCGGCAGTTGGTTATTGGTCGCATCTAAAATGCGTAAGGTGGTTTCCTTCTTCCCTTTGATGGCGAACAGCGGCGGAGTAATCACGAAACGGCTGTCTTTGTCACCATTGGCGTTTTCTACCCACGACTGAATAAGGTAAGTACTTTTTTCATCGTTGCTGGTCACAGCCAGTTGAACCTGTTTTTGCCCTTCAGGATAAATAACGCGAGTCGCGCCTAGCGCCACTCCAGCCTCCGCGCGAGCCATAAAGCCCATTGCCGCAGCTATCATCATCGCCGCCAGAAAACCGCGACCTCTTAGTAAGCTTTTTGTCACGCTCGCACCTTTGTCCTTGTCGTTGTTGTTTGTGTCCACTACGCCTGGGTTTCGGCTATAAATAGGTCAAAGCAAACCAGGCTTGGGCATTCGCCAGCCCCCCGGTGACCTGATGCCCGGTGGCGCGATATTTGGCGATAAAATGGAGAGTGGTTGGCCCAGGGTATATCCGGGTCCAGGTCTTTGCCGGGGCATTCAGCGGGATTTGCCGTTCTTCGGCATCAAAGAGAGCAACGCCCACGCCTTCGGCCATGCCTGGCCCCTCGCCCACCGAAAGTACCGCCGGATTTTTACCGTCTGCAACGCCCATAAACGCCACGCCAACGTGCCGGCTAACGTTGGTATTACAGTCCTGAAGGTGGAGTGCGAAAGGCACCGGGTCGCTGTCTTCGCCTGGAGCATGGAAGCGATTGCTGCTGACCCTGCCCATTTCAACCGTCATTTGACGGTCACCCGCCTCTACGCGGCAGGATTCGGCAATGATCGTGCCCTGGAAGCGCATATTGCCTCCCGGCAGCATCACATGCGTTCGATTACCAGCCAGCGCCAGAGATGGCAGAAGAACGCTCAATAGAACCAGCTTGATTCCTCTCATCATTATCACCTTCAAATCCGTAGTAGATGACGGGCCGTCCCTGGCCCCGAGTGATTTCCCTGTATGACTGACTGATTACTCGTACTGAACTTTAAAGGTCGCGTCCGCGTTAGCGGTACCGGCAGTCGCCGCACCCAGCGCGATGTAGCGGGCCTGCAGAGGAATAATATTGGTGCCATCATTCAGCGTGGTTTTGGCGCTGAAAGTTGCCCCATCCAGTGCCAGCGGGGTGCTGGTGTTGTCGAGGATCTGAATCCCCACATTAGTTGCGCCACCCGCCGCAGCCCCTTGAATAGCAAGCGTATCGGGTTTGCCGGTCACGGCAACGCCAGAGAACGCAACAGAAGCTTTGGTGGAAACGGTGGTATCGCAATCATTCAGCTTAATGTTGAAACCTACCGCAGAGCTGGTGTTGCCTTCCGCAGCCAGTCGGGCAGAACGTACCTGGCCCAGTTGAACGGTCTGATCTACCGACCCTGCATCAACGGCGCAGGCCGCGTTAACAATTTCACCTTTGAAATGAACGGTGCCGCCGTTAACCGTAACGGCATATGCCGCTCCCGAGCTCAGAGAGAGGGCTGACAGTACAACGAGAGCCAGATTTTTGATTTTCATAATTTATTCCTTTAAACAATTTCATTAAAACGAATCAGAACCGGCAGTCGCTATGCCTTCCATAAGACCTATGTTTCAGCTTCACGAAACGATCGCCTATTCACATAAGCTCGCCCCTAAGAGAGCTACCCTCTCAATATTGGTGGGGAGCCGGGATGAAATATTAATAAAGTATCTTAAATCGTTTTTGAAATTATATTTAACAAAACATCAATATCATCACATTGCATTGATTTTAAATGTTTTTTATATTTCATCCTATTAGGAATTTTCCCTGAGGTTATTCTCAATCACGATTTTGAAATTAATTTCTATTGACATTCCAGACGCTGTAAAGAAACTAGAGGCAATACAGGAACGTTCCCTTAAATTCAAAGAACAGGCTAAACCCAAAAACAGCAGGGATGTTTTCGCTTAAAATAATTATAAAACACTAATTGTATTGAATTTATCATTAATATTACAGGTAACTTCCCTCCAGTGGCGTTTATTAAAAGGAACTTAATATGCAAAGTTAATCAGGCATCACACAGCAAATCTTAGTTTGCACATTAAAACTGTAACACCTGACGCAGACAATTTTCATGCTGCGCCGGCCGGGCTTTCACATATCAAAAATACCTCTGGCGAGGATATACCAGGCAATAAAACCTATTGCACCGGGTATAGAAAATAATGACTAATGGATATTGATATGAATATAACCTCACCGTTATTGCCTGTGCCATCTCAACATTCCCACGTTGAGTTTGTTTATCACATACTTTCTGCCTGTCATTTTTCTGCAACAGGTCTTTCTGCATTGCTTCATGAAAATGGAATGAACGCAAAACTGATCAGCCCGGAAAAAAACAGCCAATTGCTTTCTAAAAAAAACGACAAAGATGATTTTAACTATTTGATTGTCTTTATTCCTGAAGATCCCTTCCACATGCTGATGACGCTGAAGAGCCTGATGTTGCTATTACAGGTGCATCATCACAAGATAAATATCCTGATCATTAGTGGGCTGCCGTCTTCGTGGCTGTTTAGTTATTTTAAAAACGTTATGCCACGAAACACGAATCTCAGCACTATCAGGGTAGTCAGCATTTATACAAGCGTGATCAAGCTCAGAAGCACGCTTCATCAGGATATTAAAAGTATTCCCACCCTCGTCTCGGTTGCCAGACAAGAGGAAAGAAACGGGGGATTACGCCACGAAGGCCTCACCATTCATGAAGTGAATACGCTGCTTGAGCTTTTCAGCGCTCCGGACAAGGAGGATGCTTCAACAATAAAAAGCTTCAGTACTAAGACGCTCTATAATCTGCGCTCAAGCGGGTTAAAGAAACTGGCGGCCATTCACCCGATGATGGCCAGACTGTTGCCGGGGCGGCATCGTAAAGCACAGCGCCAGTCGAGGCCCAGAGGCTTAACGACCAGAATGCTAAGCAGCGAGGAGAGAAAAATCACCCATGCTCTGCAGCATGGTCTGATCTTCCCCGTCTTTCAGCCCATCGTAGACAGTGAGATGCAGATTGTCGGTTTTGAAATATTTTGCCGCTGGTACACCAATGGCAAAGTATTGTTACCTAAGGACTTTTTTCATGAGATCAGGACGCGAGAAACGTGGATCATGCTCACGGCCTACATCATCAGAGAAGCCGTAGTGAACATCAATAACTATGCAGGCAAACTGGAATTTTCGGTCAATATTCCACGCGCCCTGACGGAGAGTTCTGCCCTGTTTAAAATTGTTGAAACTGCCAGGGCTCAGCTGCTTGATCAGGCCTGGATACGCTGCCTGGTGCTGGATATCAACGAAAATGTGGATTTAAGCTATGAGTCTAAAACGGTTAACATATTAAATCAGCTTCCCGGGCTGGGCGTGAAACTTGCGCTGGATGACTGCTTCGCTAAAAATAGCGTCGCGTTTCCAATCAGGCAGATCAAATTTAATAGCTATAAACTTGATCGCTACATTGTAGAAACTTTTATGAATTGCCGGGATGATAAAAATCTGATCGATGGTTTAATCTATTATGCCAGCGTGACAGGCAGCCAGTGCATCGCCGAAGGTGTTGATAGTCTGCAAAAATTCATCATGCTAAAGCAAATGGGCGTCAATTTATTTCAGGGATATTATATTTCAAAGCCGGTGCTACGCGAGGAGTTAGATGCATTAGTTTTTCGCGGACTTCAATAACCCCCGTATATAATGATGTTATTCAGCCTATTAAAACGCCTCCAGACTTCGCATTTATTTGACGGACAGAAATAAAATATTCTGTCACAGGTCTTTTATTTATTGGCAGGCCGGTGATTAACAAACCATCCGGTATATGCATATATAATGAATAACTAAGCAGCCTGCTGTCTTCATTCATTGCCGCAGGCTGGTACAGGTTAATTCCGGCCACCGCCGGATAGGCCTCACCAGTGACGTTGATGAGGACTTTGCGGTGAATAACGGCATTCACTGATGAAAAATGGTCTAAGCTGACTGGCTGACAATCTCTTCGTAACGATGGATAAAACAATGATAAAGAGAAAATTAATCGCTCTGCTGCCGGTGATCATCACCGGATGCAGCGCCAGTGATTCCCAGATAAGGCAGCTTTACGCCACGCATTACGCTCAGCCAGACGCCTATGTCCAAGCCTATAAACAGAAAATTCAGGGGATGGACGTCAACGCGTTGGCCGCATATGCCGCTGCCGAAGATAAAAAACGGATGCGCGGCCAGGATCGCCTCAGAGTGGATGAGGTGATTACCGTCGAGGCGATCCGGGCCAAAGGGAATAAGGTGGTTTATGATTATTCCCTGTCGGAAAAATGGGCCGCCATGCCGCCAGCCAAACAGCTGGAAACACAAACGACAATGCAAAAAGACCTGATTTATCGCACCTGTTCGCTAAAAACCGTTCAGCTGGCACAGGATAAGGGCCTGGAGGAAGAGCACAACTACTACAGCCACTACGCCGATAAGCTGGCCTTTACCCTGAGAACCAGCACGCAGATTTGCAAGAGCAATGGGTTTAGAAGCTAGAGCGAAAAGCTGGATTAAAGCCCGTTTTTAGCGGGCTTTTTCATACGGAAGGACTACTTTTTGAGGTACAGCGCTGAGTCAAACTGCGGTTTCTGCTCCTTCAGGAAAGCATCCACAGATTCAATAGATTTTGCGTACAGATGAGTGCCAACCGGTAAATCAACCGTTTTCGTGCCCAGCCCCAGGGTGAATACCGGCTGGTATTCGCTGCGGTACCTTACTGCGGTGGTGATTTCTAATTTTGCAGGTTTAGTCAGCGTCAGGCTTTCTGCCGTCGTTTTCTCGTCTTCTTTGCGGCCTTTATTGATTAAATCCGCCAGCTCGGTGAGCTTGCCTTTAAAGGCGACTTTATAATCATCCGCATTAGCCTGCTCCAAAAATTCCTGATTCGCGACGTTGTCGTCAAAAATCATTTTCACAGAGACAACTTTGTGTTCATCGTAGATGTTACCCAGCTTCACTGCCCCGCCGGTGACGGAAATAATATTTTCACTCTTAAATAAAACCGGGCCGGAACTAATTAAGGATGAAACGATAAGCGCAGCCCCAACGATGGCGCTGCCAGCAAGAATAGACTTCATTATAAATTCCCAGAGGTATTTTTAGTGCCGGGGATTATAGAGCACCTGGGTTGTTATTTGATAGCAATATAATCTTGTTGCTTAAGACTACATCTCTCACTAAATTAACGGCATTGATGTCAGTTCCCTCTTTTACTACGAATATGGGTTGTTGGTAATGAAACGCAAATACCTCGACTTCGCTCATTGTCTGCGAGCCACAAGATAAGAGTTCAACGACGTCCTCGGAGATTTGGCCCGCGCCTTATCTGGATAACCACCAGCTGTGTTTCAATATGCAGGCAGATAAAGACAGCACCTGCGTGGGTAACGGCCAGACAATCCAGTGGATGACTGAAGCGGTGATCGTGAACATCGGCGGTGAACCGCAGGGCCGCGACGACACCTGGTTCCGGGTGGTGCGGCCGGTCGTCAATGACAAAGAGATCGCCTATAAAATCGAAGGTTCACGCGACCAAAAAACCTGGGGCCTGGTTTCCAATGTGGAAATCAACCGCCTGACGGGCGGCGCAGTTGACTGGTTTGTGGCCGAGCACGGCGGCACCGCATACCAATGCCACCTGGAAGGCCCGAAGATTTAATGTGACACGGAGGCATAGCAGCTGAATTCAACGCTATGCCTCTGGTTGTCTTATAGGCTGTGTGAGCGGATTAATTTCTGGCGATCGAAAGATTGCTGATCCTGACCCCGAAGATGATCCGGACATAATCAGGGTAAAGTTCAAAACACGAGATAAGAACGGGCTAAAGCCGTTTATACGGCTTTACGTTTATTTCGCCAGGCCAGGAAAGAGTATGACAGGGCGCGGTAATATTACAGGGAAAAACCGCCATCTCCCACTTGAGCCACGGCATACCATCTCATCAACTCAGCCGCTCCCGGCTCATTTTCAGCGGGTGCCCATGGGGCCATATCTTGCTCAGCTACAGGCTGGTACGCCCCATGTTTTACCTCAAAAATAACCCCACCTTTATCCAGCGACAACACCGCATGCCAGGTCCCGGCATCCGTTTCCAGCACCTTGCAGTCTTCACCTAACACAACGCGGTGGGTCACGTTGCCGTTGTCATCAAAATTCAATACCAAAAAGCGCCCACTGAGGGATGTCAGCAGCTCAAAGGTGTGCGGGTGGCGGTGCGGGCGAACATAGGTGCCCGGTTCCATAGCAATAGCCAGGCGCTGAACAGGATCGCTCAATTCAGGATGGAGATTACGATTGGCACGTAAGCGAGGGGAGTTTGCGGCTTGCTCGCTTTGTTTTTCTAGATCGCTGAACGTAATTTGTTTCATATTAACCTTTGTGAATGTAGGTCGCTCACGGCAACCCGGAACCCGGATGTCGCAAGGTTTTATGCTATCTCAATAGACGATTAGCCACGGCATTCGCAGAACAAATCTCAGCCCGGATTATAGACGCTGCTGCTGATGTTGTAAGCATCCCTGCAAAACGCACCATTCACTTTTAGAGGTCTTCCGACATACTGTTCATGTCCCCTGAGGAGAGCGTCATGCACAAAGCCCGATTCACCGGGTACCAGATGATCACCGTTCTGAAGTCTGTCGAAGCTGGACGCACCGTCAAAGATGCCTGCCGCGAAGCAGGAATATCGGAGGCCTCGTATTACAACTGGAAAGCAAAGCACGGCGGTATGGAAGCCTCTGATATCAAAAAGATGTTTGCCGACCTGAGCCTGTAAAATCGCGCACTAAAAGACATTATCGAAAAAAAAGCTTTAAAACCAGCGATAAAGTGGGAGCTCGTCAGCTATCTGACGGCACAATTTTCCATGAGCATCAGTCAGGCCTGCAGGACATTATCGCTGAGTAGGACACTTAATGAATCACGGGAAATCACGGAGTGCTGGCGGAATGAATACAACAGCGAGCGACCTCATGAATCCCTGAATAATCTGACGCCGGAAGAATACCGGCTGATGGCTGAAAACCCAGAAATCTCAAAAAGTGCGTGGAACTAAGACAGATGTACCTACACGTCAGGGTCAGGTGATCTTTGGACATTTTTTGACTATATCTATTCTAAAATTATAAATGATTTAAAAAAATCAAACTTCATTATATGAATGGTCAAATGAATGGAAACCATCTGAGACTTTATTAAAATAAACAAATAAGTTGAATTATTAATTTAAAAATAGACAAAAGAAATAGATTGAATTATTTGTATTTAGAGGGTGAAAAATTAAAATAAGAAAACAAAGACATCAGTTACAAGATATTGAAAACAGAAGTTGCTTTAAAAGCTGCCAATGAACACTTACAAATGGCTATATCAAAACATGATGAGTTTATTTTAAATAAAGATGGCAAATTTTATGCGTTAATAGAAAATAATTTATGTATATCCGCAAACAACATTTACATCAATACCGTAGAGCTTCAATTCCATAGTGAACCTTATACTCTCGCTCTAGGAAAGTAAAGGTTTTAGTGTTCGTAATTCAATATTCAAAGTAATTTTAACAAGCATTACCTATACGGATAACGAGGCCTCACCTCTAAAAAAATGTTATGAAAAATCAAATCAGTCAAAATTCTAAAGCAGTATTTTGTTCAGACATAATCAAGTCAGTATATTTTTAATATATACTGACTCAAAAGCACTGAGCTTTAATTTACTTCCCTTTGTATCGTCCAAAAACATTTTTACGATGCCAATCTAGATATTGGAAAGTGTTTGATGATATCTTCACTTTTTTGTGTAAGTCGATCCCCAAAAGATGAAGCGTGTGTTCATTGTTTAACTCATTACATAAAATTAATTCACCACTATTTTTGAAGCTCAACAATCCTTTATCAAATAAAATATCTATATTTGAAGAAAGTAACAAACCATTAAAAGGATCAAGTCGTTCTTTATTATTTGATGATCTCCAAGGCTTGATATGGCTTGCTCTAAGCATAAATTCATACGGAATACCAGTAACGATACATTTTCCATATAGTTTAACTAATTCTTTCCTGTACTTCCCCTGACCTTTACGTGCGGCTATAAGTTGTTCACGTTCTGTTACCGAGATTGAATCGTCATTTTCAATCATTTCAATATCATTGATTAGAAAATCAATATGTTCAAACTCATAGTCATCATTAGCTTTATTCTTTTTAACGATGTTAAACCCAAGTTTATCTAATATATCAAAACAAGGTGAATTCACTCCTCCGCTAAATTCATCAGCAAACAACGGTCTATTAATCAATGCAATAGCTGAAATACCAAAAATGACTTTAGGTGGATATCTAACCCCATGATATTCAAGGTCATAGGTTGTTGATTTTTGGTATTTAAAATCAGAATATATCAACCCATCAAAATTACCCAGTGCTTCTAAAACATTCTCTCTAGAAAGAGAAGACATCAAAGCATTCAAATTGGAAACTCTATAACTTACCGATTTCGTATCCCTGTATCCTATCGATTTTTCCAATTCAACTATACTGTTATTTTTATAATATACTCCAGCCCTTGAAAGTAAATACCATGCAATCACCTTACTAATTACGGAGCAGTAGCCTTGGTGCGCTGTACCTAAATACGTGATTGGCGAATACTTTCCCGTTCTTTTCTCTAAAAGATATTCTCTATGATTACTAATCCTTATAGGCATTTCTAACCGATAAGATTTAATCTTTACCTTCCAGAGCTCACCTATTTTGTCAGTTTCTGATATAAACGAGGTGAGCGCAAACCCCACATAATTTATTACCCCACGACTACAGAAAAAAATGAGGTCGCCTTTCTTAATTGTTTTAACTATTTCTCTATAATGGTTGTGTTTTTTTGCTGGCCTTGCACTGATCCAGCCATTCTCAAGTTCTTTTTTTTGTGACTTTGGCCTTTGCGTAATCCAGAAGTAGTTCATGTAAAATATTCACACCTCATATTGAATGGACTGATTTATTAGATATTAACTTCCTGACTAAGCCAATGAGAATCACATTAGGTGTAAGCTTATCCATTTTATTTCCATGCATTTTTTGCGACTTCCATTTTTTCAGCTATCAGCCGATATTCCTTCGATATCAGATTATTAAGGGATTCATGAAGTCGCTCGCTGTTGTATTCTGTCGACCAGTACTCTGTGATGTCCAGACCTCGTGCAGTATTCTGAACTGATAAAAATACAAGAAGTTTACCCGATACAGTACCCGAATGACACGCTGAGCAGGGATATACAGAACGATTCTATCACCAGCACCTCACGATGAAAATCATCCACCACATTGAAGATCCGGAAGCGTCTGCCGCAGACAAACGCATCCTGCATAAAATCGATAGGTCAGAACTGGTTCAGCGATTCAGGTGTTACCAACGGAGTCGGATTACACACCAGCATACCTCGCTTTCCTTTTCGACGAAAATTTGGTTTCAGCAGGCAGTAAACCCGGTGTACACGCTTATGATTCCAGCAGCAGCACTATCTGGAATACCTGAAATAGCTTCTTAAAACCGTATAACAGATAGCTTTCTGCCATTTCGGTCATCGCCTAGATCACCGGTTCATCTCGGCGGGTCTCGGCCTAGTAAAAATATATCGTCCTGCTCAGCGATAATGTCCTGCAGGCCTGACGGATACTCATGGCAAATTGTGCTATCTGATAGCTGGCGAGCTCCCGCTTTACAACTGATTTCAAAGCTTTTTTATACTAAATTTTTTGACTCGTAATTTTCCAGACATAGGTCGGCAAACATCTATTTAAGCCACCGGTTCTTGTCTTCAAGACCTTTGATCTTTTTAATATCAGCCGCTTCTATCCCACCATATTTCGCTTAACTGTTGTAACAGTTGGCTTCTGACATACTGGATTCACGGCATACATCCTAAACGGTATGTCAGGTGCCGATAGACTTCATAACGGCATTACCCATTACCCATTACCCATTACCCATTACCGTTTAAAGTCGATATAGAACATCGAGTGACAGGACCATTTTCATATCCCTGAATGATGAAGTTAGGGAAATCAGTCACGGTTACCATGCTGTCAGATTGATAACTTTCAGGGGCACTGCGAAGCTGAGATTCATTTTTTTGAGCCAACTCCGAGGAGTAAGGACTTGTTACGCTGACGCTATTTGGATCGATTTTATGTGTTTGACCTGTTTCGTCTGTAATGACGTCGAGATGATAGCGTTGAGTGATAAGTGGTGTAGATGTGCCAGAAGGTATGAACGTTGTGGTGACCTGAAAGGATCTATTGTTACCTTTATTAGAAATTACGGTCATGTTGTTTTTAAAATCCAACGTGACAGGCTTCTGGTCCACAATAATATTGAGTGGAGCATGACAAACAACCTCGCTACCTGCCTTTTGTTCAGCATTTAAACGTAAAACCTCTTCATGTGAGGCAGCGAAGCAGATTGTTGGGGACAGAAACAGTAAGGTTAAAGTGAGGGTTCTAAACACAATTATATTTCCCATTCTAATGATGTTATTCCAATATACGGACCTCGACTTATCATTGAAACAACCTTCGTCATTCATTTATGGAGAACTAGATATTTAAGTTTTACATCGAGCCAGTTTTCTTGTCGATGTACTTTTAACGTCCGCTTCTCGCTCAAAGCTGCCTGTCAATAGCAGGGTATTGGATGCATTTTTTGTTAGGGATGACCAAGTAAAATGTAAGTGGGTAGTCAAGTGAATGCAAATACCCAAATAGTCGACTAAACGTATTTGAATGTATTTTTTTGTAGTAACATCTTTTCGACCCATCCGTGCAGGCAGTGAACTAGACTGACAACATCCGTAACCAGCAGCTATCAAATAGCAATATTGTTAAAAGACAAGACAGGCGGGAGCTAAAAGGTAACACATGCTGTTAGCATACCCTTGCATTGAGCCACAAAAAATCTCACTGTACCTGCCACAATCTTGCCACACCTACAACGCGCAAAAATGCACATTAGTGTTGAACAAAGCAAAACACTGCAATATTAACTCAATGATTTTACAATAAAAGATGGTGCCGATAATAGGAGTCGAACCTACGACCTTCGCATTACGAATGCGCTGCTCTACCAACTGAGCTATATCGGCTTTCAGACCGCGCCACGAGCGTGACTGCGGTGTAAAAGGGTAAGTAAGATTGGGTGATGCGTCAACCACTTATCAAACTGACTGCTGGTTTTTGCATCACCCCATCTTCAATTACGCACGAATAGTGTCGTCGCCGAAGCCGATCCATTTGTAGGTGGTTAAAGCTTCAAGCCCCATCGGGCCGCGGGCGTGCAGCTTCTGGGTGCTGACCGCCACTTCCGCGCCCAGCCCGAACTGGGCGCCGTCGGTGAAGCGGGTTGAGGCGTTGACGTACACCGCCGAGGAATCCACTTCGTTAATAAAGCGGTTCGCGTTGCGCAGCGTGCGGGTCAGGATAGCGTCCGAATGCTGGGTGCCGTGTTCGCGAATATGGGCGATGGCAGCATCGAGATCGGCCACTACTTTCACATTCAGGTGCAGCGACAGCCATTCGTCGTTGTAATCCGCCTCTTTCACCGCTTCCACCACAGCCGGGCCGGCTTGCAGCCCAGGCAGCGACTTCTCGTCAGCATGCAGCGTCACGCCAGACTCAGCCATCTGCTTGCTCAGTGCAGGCAGAAAGCGGTCGGCAATCGCCTGGTGCACCAGCAGCGTTTCCACCGTGTTGCAGGTGCTCGGGCGCTGGGTTTTGGCGTTCACGATAATTTTCAGCGCCGGTTCAATCTCGGCGGTGTCGTCCACCACGATATGGCACACGCCAATCCCGCCGGTGATCACCGGGATCGTCGACTGTTCGCGGCAAAGTTTATGCAGGCCCGCGCCACCGCGTGGGATCAGCATGTCGATGTAGCGATCGAGACGCAGCATCTCAGTGACCAGCGCGCGGTCAGGGTTTTCAATCGCCTGAACCGCCGCTTTCGGCAGGCCGCAATCTTCCAGCGCCTGCTGGATCACCCCCACCGTGGCGTTGTTGGTGCGCCAGGTTTCTTTCCCGCCGCGCAGAATCGCGGCATTGCCGGTTTTCAGGCACAGAGAGGCGACGTCCACGGTAACGTTCGGGCGGGCTTCATAGATAACGCCCACCACGCCGAGCGGCACGCGGCGGCGCTCGATGCGCAGCCCGCTGTCCAGCAGCCCGCCGTCGATCACCTGCCCGACCGGGTCGGCGAGGCTACACACCTGACGCACATCGTCGGCGATGCCTTTCAGGCGGGCCGGGGTGAGCTGCAGGCGGTCAAGCATGGCGTCGCTGAGGCCGTTTTTACGCGCCTCGTCCACGTCCTGCTGGTTCGCGGTCAGGATTTGCTCCGAGCGCGCTTCAAGGTAGTCGGCAATTTTTTCCAGCACGCGATTTTTTTCGCGGCCGGAGAGCAGTGCCAGCTGGTAAGAGGCCTCTTTTGCCGCTTTGCCCATTTGTTCAAGCATTGATCTGCTCCTTAATTAACAATCATGTCGTCGCGATGCACGGCCACCGGGCCGTATTCATAGCCGAGAATTTCGTCGATTTGCTGGGAGTGATGCCCGGCAATGCGGCGCAGCGCGTCGCTGTTATAGCGGCAAACGCCATGGGCGATGTCGCGCCCTTCCAGGCTGCGAATGCGGATCACTTCCCCGCGGGAGAAGTTGCCACTCACGCTTTTAATGCCTTTGGGCAGTAACGAGCTACCGCGTTCCAGAATAGCGGACAGGGCGCCGTCATCCACGGTGATTTCACCGGCCGGTGGAGCGCCAAAGATCCAGCGTTTACGGTTCTCCAGCGGCGACTGCTGCGCGTGGAAGCGCGTGCCCACAGGATTGCCGGCCATCACGTCGCCGATAACGCCAGGCTTGCTGCCCGCGGCGATGATGACGTCGATACCCGCGCGGCAGGCCACGTCGGCCGCCTGGAGTTTAGTGCCCATGCCGCCCGTACCGAGGCCGGAAACGCTGTCGCCCGCAATGGCGCGCAGCGCATCGTCAATGCCGTGCACTTCTTTGATCAGTTCCGCTGCCGGGTTGTTACGCGGGTCAGCGGTGTACAGGCCCTGCTGGTCGGTGAGCAGCAGCAGCTTGTCGGCCCCGGCCAGGATCGCCGCCAGTGCGGACAGGTTGTCGTTATCGCCGACTTTGATTTCCGCCGTCGCCACGGCATCGTTTTCATTAATGACCGGCACAATGTTGTTATCTAACAGCGCTCTGAGCGTGTCGCGGGCATTAAGGAAGCGTTCACGGTCTTCCATATCGGCGCGGGTCAGCAGCATCTGCCCGACGTGAATACCGTAAATAGAGAACAGTTGTTCCCAGAGCTGAATCAGGCGACTTTGCCCTACCGCGGCCAGCAGCTGCTTGGACGCGATGGTGGCGGGGAGTTCGGGGTAGCCGAGGTGTTCACGTCCGGCGGCAATCGCCCCGGAGGTCACAATCACAATACGATGCCCCGCCGCGTGCAGCTGGGCACACTGGCGAACCAGTTCAACAATATGGGCGCGGTTCAGGCGGCGGGAGCCACCGGTTAATACGCTGGTGCCTAGTTTTACGACCAGCGTCTGGCTGTCACTCATGATTCTCTGCCGTTTCTACGAATAAGGGGAAATTAAAAAGCCAGATGACGTTGTAACAGGAGTCGCGCGGCTTGCCAACAGGCGGCGTGGGAAAAGGGTTAATAAGCGAGAAAGGATCGCTGACCATAGCGGATATATTTTACATTTTTATGACATTTAAACTTTATTACGTTTATTTAATCTTTCTCCTAAATTGTCATAAATCTTTAATCTGAGAACGATAAAACCCTTCCTGTTTTTAGCAGGAGCCCGACTCCTGGATCAATTTTGCAAGCTTTCATCATTCTTGGGATAACAAATGAAAAAGAGCACACTGGCATTAGTGGTAATGGGCATCGTGGCTGCTTCTGCTTCTCAGGCAGCCGAAGTTTATAACAAAAACGGCAACAAGGTTGACATCTATGGCCGCGTAAAAGCTGAACATTACTTCAGCGATAACACCGGTTCCGATGGCGACCAGACTTACGCTCGCCTGGGCTTTAAAGGTGAAACTCAGATTAACAGCCAGCTGACCGGTTACGGCCAGTGGGAATACCAGATTGCGGGTAACAAAGCAGAAAACGACTCTACCGGCACCAAAACTCGCCTGGCGTTTGCGGGCCTGAAAGCCGGTGACTACGGCTCATTCGACTACGGTCGTAACTACGGCGTGCTGTACAACATCGCCTCTTACACCAATATGATGCCAGAGTTCGGCGATGACTCTTTCGTCAGAACCGACACCTTTATGACCGGCCGTGCGACCGGCGTGGCGACTTACCGCAACAACAACTTCTTCGGTCTGGTTGATGGCCTGAAGCTGGCTCTGCAATACCAGGGCAAAAACGGGGCTGACAGCGCGAACACCCGCACCGATACTTCTCGTCAGAACGGCGACGGCTTCGGTACCAGCCTGTCTTACGACATCGCTGACACCGGCCTGAGCGTGGGCGCAGCATACGCCAACTCTAACCGTACTAATGCGCAGAAAGCGTCCGCTTACGGCAAAGGCGATAAAGCTGAAGCCTGGACCACCGGCATCAAGTACGACAAAAACAACGTTTACCTGGCAACTATCTACGCTGAAACCCGTAACATGAACCCAATCAGCGTCCCGGGTTCCCTGGCGGGCACCAGCAGCAGCGTGTCTGGTTTTGCTAACAAAAACCAGGCGTTCGAAGCCATCGCTCAGTACCAGTTCGACTTCGGTCTGCGTCCATCCCTGGGCTATGTGCAGTCCAAAGCGAAAGACATCGAAGGCATTGGTGATGCGGATCTGGTGAAATACATCGACGTGGCCGCCACCTATTACTTCAACAAAAACATGTCAGCGTTCGTTGATTACAAAATCAACCAGCTGAGCGACAACAACAAGCTGAAGCTGAACAACGACGACGTTGTTGCGGTAGGTATGGTGTACCAGTTCTAATTCGCGATACTGCGGATAAAAAAATCCCCGTCAGGTTGACGGGGATTTTTTATTTTCAGGCGGAGAGTTTAAGCGGTTTTTCCGCAAAGTTCTCGGCAGGCACCAGCCCAAGCTCCAGGCTGGCGAGTAAATCTTTCAGGCGTCCGTGGAAACCGCGCAGCGTCTGCTCCAGTTTTTCGTCCACTTCTTTATCTTTTGCCGGGGTTGCCGTCCATTTGCCGTCTTTATCAAACAGGCCGAACTGCCAGGTGTAGGTAAATTGCTTTTCCTGGGCTTCCAGCACCATCCACCATCCCCAAAACTCGCGTTTCTCCGGCGCGGGCTTTACGTTAACGCACACCGCCAGGCAATCGAAGAAGAAACGGTTGTCTTCACACTGCTCTTCCCGGATGTACGGGCCAAGCGAGGCGAACTTTCTGATCAGTCTACTTTTCGGGTGTCCACTCGGTAACGTCATTACAATCTCCTGTTGTGAAGAAACTGTTTTAGCAAACCGTCGAAATTTAGCAAATATTTAACGTAATCTTTGCTTCACCCAACCGGTAATTTCCTGCAGCGCTTTGTCAAAGTTTTGATACACCGGCTTGAACGGGATCTGGAGTAATTTGCCGTCGGCAGATGACGAAGTGATTAAACGAGATTCTTCTTCCGGGCTGAACGGATCGTTCTCCCAAAAGCCAGACAGCATTGGCGTTGGGCAGCGGCGGCCCAGCAGGCCCTGCGTTTTCAGGGAGTAGCGGTTCAGCTCCACGCTGAGCGCGCTATCGGAGATGCTGGTCATTCCCAGGCGGCTGGCCAGCACATCAATGTACATCTCCGGCACGTTGGCCTGGCGCTGCGGGTCACTCAGCAGGGCGTGAACTACCGGCCCAAGGCAGGCCACAGCTTTCAGGCGTGGCGCTTCGAGGTAGGCCAGGCGCACGGCAACGTTGGCGCCAAAGCGGAAGCCAAATGCTGCGACACGCGTGTGGTCAACCCACGGAATGTTGGGCAACGCTTTGAGTACGTGCTGGTGTAGCACGCTGGAATCCTGAGTCAGTTTCCACTTAGAGGAGAAGCCCACTGACGGCATGTCGATAGTCAGCATCGCGATGCCCTGCGGGGCAAAATATTTCTCAAACAGGCTGTAATAATCGCTCTGTAAGGCATCCAGGCCGCCGCACATCAGCACGGTCGGGAATGGCCCTTCTGCCCCTTTAGGCATATGCAGGAAGCCGCTGATGGTACCGCCGCCGGTCATCGGGAATTCAAGCTCGCGTAGCCCGCCCGAGAGCCGGGGAGCCGCCTCTTCGTAAGCCCGGTTAGCCAGCACCTGAGCCTGCTCCGCCAGCGCATCCCCCTTCAGGTGCGGGTAAGCCGCAATGCTGTAGAGGTTCGCCGCCTGCAGCCAGCATTTGCCGATTTTCTCTTCGTCCGTTTCCTGGCCGGCACGCTGCTGCCAGAGCATCGCCTGCTTCGACCATTCGTAGATCCAGTTCCCCCCGCGGTAGCCCATCACGGTATCAAACAGATCGTCATTGGTACGTTCAGCCTCGGTGCAGGCAATCCGGGCCTGTACTTCGAGGATTTCACGCGGATCGACTCCTCGCCAGATCCACATCAGGCGGTTGATCATGCGGTACCAGTGGGGCACGTTTTTGCCATCCAACGCGGACTGAATCGCAGGCGTAGCGGTATGCCGCGCGCGACGGACAAGCGTGGACGTTTCCGGGTGTTTGAATCTGGGCTTAAAGAGAGTTTCGCTGAGGTTGGCCTGCGACATCGTTTCACTGCCTCCATGAATACGAGAAACGTCGCTATTGTAGCCTGATACGGCCGAAATAACACAAACGCCCGGCGATGTCGGGCGCCAAATAAATGACAAAGCTCAAATAAGTGAAGATGCTGCGGAGGATGCAAAACAATAAACAAGGAAAATCAATTTTTTGATTTTCAACTGATAATCACACAGAGGAAAAAACCACGTTTTTTTCCTCTGTGTCAAAACGATTACGCCCGGCTATGCCGGGCGTAACTCAATGCAAATTCTGGGGGATTAACGGCCAGCCAACGGCGGCACAAACACCACGCCCATGTCCCACGGCTGCTCAATCCAGGTGTCCTGCGGGATATCAATCACGTAGTCGTCCACCAGCGGCTGACCGGCTGGTTTGGCGAAGATAGTGACGAAGTGAGCTTTCGGATACATTTCGCGAATCGCCACCGCGGTGCCACCGGTGTCTACCAGATCATCGATCACGATGAAGCCTTCGCCGTCGCCTTCCGCACGCTTCAGCACGGTCAGCTCACGCTGGTTGTCGTGGTCGTAGCTGGAGATGCAAACGGTATCAACATGGCGAATACCCAGTTCACGAGCCAGCAGCGCGCCCGGCACCAGGCCACCACGGCTAACGGCAATAATGCCTTTCCACTGTTCGGCTGGCAGCAGACGCTGAGCCAGTTTGCGGGCGTGAATCTGCAACATGTCCCAGGTGACGACGTATTTTTCGCTCATGTGAAGTGTCCCGGCCTGTAAATAACGGCTTAAAAAGTATTCGAAGGAGTTTTGGTTGCGCGAGATTATAGAGATCTGACGCACTAAAAACCAGTGCCACGGGCCATTGGCAGCGGATTTTGCTCGTATTCAGCCTTCACGCAACAAAAGAAAGTGGTATTCTCAGGACATCGCGCAAGCCGTGCTTGTGGTGTATCTGAACCCGGCCAAAAACATAACCGGTCAGCCAAAAAAACGACTCCAGGGAGACTCAACGTGTCTGAATTGTCTCAATTATCGCCACAGCCGCTGTGGGATATTTTTGCCAAAATCTGTTCTATTCCGCATCCGTCCTATCATGAAGAAGCGCTGGCGGAACACATCCTGTCCTGGGCAAAAGAAAAAGGCCTGCACGTCGAACGTGACCAGGTGGGAAATATCCTGATTCGCAAGCCTGCTACCCCGGGCATGGAAAACCGCAAACCTGTGGCGCTCCAGGCGCACCTCGACATGGTGCCGCAGAAAAACAACGACACCGTTCACGACTTCACTAAAGATCCTATTCAGCCGTACATCGACGGCGAGTGGGTAAAAGCGCGCGGCACCACTCTGGGCGCAGACAACGGCATCGGTATGGCATCCGCGCTGGCGGTGCTGGCTGACGACAGCGTGGCGCACGGCCCGCTGGAAGTGCTGCTGACCATGACCGAAGAAGCCGGGATGGACGGCGCATTTGGCCTGCAGGCGGGCTGGATGCAGGCAGATATCCTGATCAACACCGACTCCGAAACCGAAGGTGAGATCTACATGGGCTGCGCGGGCGGGATCGACTTCATCACCACGCTGCCGCTGCAGCGTGAAGCCGTTCCTGCTGGGTTTGACACCTTCAAGCTGACCATCAAAGGGCTGAAAGGCGGCCACTCTGGCGCAGATATTCATCTGGGCCTGGGGAACGCCAACAAGCTGCTGGCTCGCTTCCTGCTGGCTCATGCAGCGGAACTGGATGCACGCCTGCTCGATCTGAACGGCGGTACTCTGCGGAACGCGATTCCGCGTGAAGCCTTCGCCACGCTGGCCGTGCCTGCGGCGAAAGCAGCCGAGCTGAAGTCTGCGGCCAACGACTACCTGGCCGTCCTGAAAAACGAGCTGTCTGCAGTAGAGAAGAACCTTACCGTTCTGGTTGAGGCCACGGCTTCTGATAAACAGGCGCTGACCGCCAAAACTCGCGATACCTTCCTGCACCTGCTGAACGCGACGCCAAACGGCGTGATCCGTAATTCCGACGCAGTGAAAGGCGTGGTTGAGACTTCCCTGAACGCGGGCGTTGTGACCATGGGCGACGACAGCGCAGAAATTATCTGCCTGATTCGTTCCCTGATCGATTCCGGTAAAGACTACGTGGTTAGCGTGCTGGAGTCCCTGGGTGAACTGGCCGGGGCAAAAACCGTGGCCAAAGGCAGCTATCCTGGCTGGCAGCCGGACGCTAACTCTCCGGTGATGGGCCTGGTGCGTGAGACTTACCAGAAGCTGTTCAACCAGACGCCAAACATCATGGTTATCCACGCCGGTCTGGAATGCGGTCTGTTCAAAAAGCCATACCCGGAGATGGACATGGTTTCCATCGGGCCAACCATTACCGGCCCGCACTCCCCGGACGAGCAGGTACATATTGAGAGCGTTGGCCAGTACTGGACGCTGCTGACCGAGCTGCTGAAGGCGATTCCGGCGAAGTAAGTTTTACCCTCACCCTAACCCTCTCCCTAAAAGGGAGAGGGGATCTTCTTTGTCTGCCTTACTTTCTTCTTTCTCCCTGACGCTTTCTCTCACATGGCGAGAGGATCTTCTTTGTCTGCCTTACTTTCAGCAATAACGTGTTTTTCTCCTTCTCCCTTCCAGAGAGAAGGCCGGGATGAGGGTCTTGTTCACAACCCCAGCAGTAACTGCCTCTCCAGCTGTGGGTCGAGCAGGGTCACATGCAGCCCCACCAGCCGGACGCCGCGCCCTCCCCTCCGCTCCAGCCAGGTTTTCCGGGCGGTGGCAATCAGGTCTTCTTTATTCAGCTTCGGCCAGACATGTTCCTGGGTCGTCAGCTGGAAGTCGTTAAACTTGAGCTTGATGCCCTGCCGGGCGATGCGCAGATCGGCCCGCTCTTTGGCCAACCGCCGCTCAAGTTCAGGATACAGACGTTCAATAATCTCTTCGCATTCGTGCCATTCATGTATGTCTTCGGCCAGCGTCCGCTCTACCCCCACCGACTTTCTCTGACGATCGTTACTGATCTCCCGCTCATCTATGCCCTGGCTGCGCTCCCAAAGCACCCGGCCAAATTTCCCGAAGCGCTTTAACAGCATCGCCAGGTCGGCATTTTGTACGTCGGCACAGGTTCGCAGGCCGAGGGTTTCGAGTTTCGCTGCCGTCACTTTGCCCACGCCGGGAATTTTCCCGAGCGGCAGCGTCGCTAAAAAGTCCGGTACCTGTTCGGGCGTAATAACATACTGGCCGTTGGGTTTATTGAGATCGGAGGCAATCTTGGCCAGAAATTTAATCGGCGCAATACCGGCTGAGGCGGTCAGGTTCAGTTCGTCGGCGATGGCCTGGCGAATTTCTCGGGCCATCAACGTGGCCGAGCCCTGGCAGTGCTCACTGTGGGTCACGTCCAGATAGGCTTCATCCAGCGACAAAGGTTCGATGAGCGGGGTATAGCGGGCGAAGATTTCTCGAATATGGCTGGAGGCTTCTTTATAGGCCTCAAACCGCCCCGGTAGCAGAGTAAGGTGCGGACACAGTTTCAACGCCATTGCGGTCGACATCGCGCTGCGCACGCCGTATTTTCTGGCTGGATAGTTCGCCGTGCTGATCACGCCGCGCCGCTGGGCGCTGCCGCCAATGGCGAGCGGGATATCGCGCAGGGCCGGATTATCACGCATCTCAACGGCGGCAAAAAAGCAGTCCATATCGACATGAATGATTTTACGCATATCCACTCAACCAGAAAAATATCACTGGATAAGTATACAGCTAATTTTCAGGATGGGGAAACTGCCGCTGGCCGACGAATAACGGCCGAGGGAACGGCGTCACCACGGGCATAAAGTGACGCACTGCAAAAACTCCAATTGATTCCAATAAAATGTGTAAACGCCCGCGTCTGGCGCTTGCGAAAATTAGCCACGATGCTAATGTGAGCGCAATCCTGTACAGAATTTTCTGATTTCGGGTCCCTTTAGCCGTCCTGGCTGTTAGTTTCAGGTTTATCAAGGAATCAAGCAGTATGCGTAAGATCGCACTGATTATTGCGATGCTCTCTATGCCGTTTTTCTCTTTCGCCAGCCTGCTTAATAGCGGCGGTGTCGCCGCCCCTGTCGGCAAAGATAGCAGACAGCAGCTAATGGGCTCCCCGGTTTATATTCAAATCTTTAAAGAAGAGCGGACCCTGGAACTGTGGGTGAAGATGGGCGAGCAGTATCAGCTCCTCAACAGTTACCGCATCTGTAACTATTCCGGCGGCCTGGGGCCAAAACAGCGCCAGGGTGATTTTAAAAGCCCGGAAGGGTTTTATAGCGTTGATCGCAGTCAGTTAAAACCGGACAGCCGCTTCTATAAAGCCATTAATATTGGCTTCCCGAATGAATTTGACCGTGCTCACGGCTATGAAGGGAAGTACCTGATGATTCACGGAGCCTGCGTGTCCATTGGCTGCTATGCCATGACCGACTCCGGTATCGACGAAATCTTCCAGTTTGTGACCGGGGCTTTGGTGTTTGGCCAGCCGCGCGTGCAGGTCAGTATCTTCCCGTTCCGCATGACCGATGCCAATATGGAACGCCACAAGTACTCCACCTACATCAACTTCTGGAAAGAGCTGAAGCCTGGTTATGACTACTTCGCGGCCAACCATCAGCCACCGGGCGTGGCCGTGGTCAGCGGGAACTACGTCATCAGCAAACCTGCCGTGATGACGCCAGTTCAGCCACAGCTGGCTTCAAACTATAAGCTCACCGAGGCAAAATAACGCCGACTTGCCTGGCTCAATTTTGTGCCAGGTTTCGTTGGCCGTCAGCGGCTGAGTCGCGATGACCGTGACCACATCATTCGGTGTGGTCTCTTCCTGAAAATCAATTTCCACATCCTGATCCAGCAGCTTGGCTACGCCGAACGGCGCTCTGCGGGTGATCCAGAACAGGTTCGTCGAGCAAAACGCCATCACGTAGCTCCCGTCCGACAGCAGCATGTTAAACACGCCCTTTTCTCTCAGCTCTGCACCCAGTTCAGTAATATAGCGGAACACCGCTTCCATATTGCCCGGCGTGCGCGGGTAACGCTGCGTGAGTTTGTGTAGTAGCCAGCAGAACGCCTGCTCGCTGTCCGTTTCGCCAATCGGGCGGAACGTCCCCGTCTCCAGGGTGCGATAGCCTTTTAGCTGCCCGTTGTGGGCATAAGTCCAGTTGCGGCCCCACAGTTCGCGGGTGAACGGATGGGTATTTTCCAGCGCTACTTTGCCGCGGTTCGCCTGGCGAATATGTGCCACAACCGAGCAGGATTTAATCGGGTAATCCTGGACGAGGCGGGCGATGGGCGAATTAAAGCTCGGCTGCGGATCTTTAAACGTGCGGCAGCCTTTTCCTTCGTAGAAGGTAATACCCCAGCCGTCTTTATGGGGGCCTGTTCCGCCTCCGCGCTGCACCAGTCCGGTAAAACTAAAACAGATATCCGTCGGTACGTTGGCACTCATCCCGAGCAGTTCGCACATCTCTTCTCTCCCACAACGAATGCCCCTGCTCCGGGAGGAGCAGGGAGCACTACGGGCTAAGCTTTAACCATTTCTTTTTCGATTAACTGAATCAGGATGTGGATCACTTTGATGTGAATTTCCTGAATACGGTCCGCATAACCGAAATGCGGCACGCGAATTTCGATGTCCGCCGTGCCGGCCATTTTGCCGCCGTCTTTGCCGGTCAGGGTAATGACTTTCATGCCTTTCGCGCGGGCAGCCTCAATCGCTTTGATGACGTTGCCGGAGTTGCCGGAAGTGGAGATCCCCAGCAGCACGTCGCCTTCGCGGCCAACGGCTTCAACGTAGCGAGAGAAGACATAGTCGTAGCCAAAATCGTTGCTGACGCAGGAGATGTGGCTCACGTCAGAAATCGCGATCGCCGGGTAGCCCGGGCGGTTTTCACGATAGCGGCCAGTTAACTCTTCCGCAAAGTGCATAGCATCGCAGTGTGAGCCACCGTTTCCGCAGGACAGTACTTTGCCGCCCGCTTTGAAACTATCTGCCAGCAGCACCGCTGCGCGCTGGATGGCATGAATGTTGGCTTCATCCTTAAGGAAGTTAGTCAGCGTTTCCGCCGCTTCATTTAGCTCACTACGAATAAGATCCTGGTACATGAGGAGGTCCTTGAGGTTTGAGTGAATTTCACATCCCGCAGTGTACCGGATAGCGCCGAAAGCGAGAAGCGTAACCCCGCGTGTTAAGCCGGGGTTTTCCCGGGAAGTGCGACAACAATGTGAGCAAGGTTGTAATTATTTTGTAAACACATTGCTAAAGAAAGCAACATCCACTACAACCAATACATCACAAGTGGTCAGACCTCCTACAAGCAAGGGAGCTTTCTTTATGTTGATTTTAAGCATTGTCCTTACCGTTGTTCTGCTGGGTGTGTTGTTCTATCACCAGGCAAATCTGCTGCTTAGCAGCGTGATTCTGCTCGCGTGGACCGCCGCGCTGGGCTTCGCTGGCATTTGGTCTTTCTGGGTGCTGGTTCCGCTGGCGGTGATTCTGGTGCCGCTGCTGGTGACGCCGCTGCGTAAATCACTGATTTCCGCCCCTGTCTTCCGTGGCTTCCGTAAAGTGATGCCGCCGATGTCCCGCACCGAAAAAGAAGCCATCGACGCCGGCACAACCTGGTGGGAAGGCGATCTGTTCCGCGGCAAGCCGGACTGGCAGAAGCTGCATAACTACCCGCAGCCAAAGCTGACCGAAGAGGAGCAGGCGTTCCTTGATGGCCCGGTGGAAGAAGCCTGCCGCATGGCGAACGACTTCCAGATAACCCATGAGCTGGCAGACCTGCCTCCTGAGCTGTGGGCCTTCCTGAAAGAGCATCGCTTCTTCGCGATGATCATTAAGAAAGAGTACGGCGGCCTCGAGTTTTCTGCCTATGCGCAGGCTCGCGTCCTGCAAAAACTGTCCGGCGTTTCCGGGATCCTGGCGATTACCGTCGGCGTGCCTAACTCTTTAGGCCCGGGTGAACTGCTGCAGCACTACGGCACCGAAGAGCAAAAAGATCACTACCTGCCACGCCTGGCGCGCGGTCTGGAAATTCCTTGCTTCGCGCTGACCAGCCCGGAAGCCGGTTCCGATGCCGGTGCAATCCCGGACAGCGGCGTGGTTTGCATGGGCGAATGGCAGGGCGAACAGGTGCTTGGTATGCGCCTGACCTGGAACAAACGCTATATTACGCTGGCCCCGATCGCCACCGTGCTGGGCCTGGCGTTTAAACTGTCTGACCCGAACCGCCTGCTCGGCGGCGAAGAAGACCTCGGTATTACCTGTGCGCTAATCCCAACCCACACGCCGGGCGTGGAAATCGGTAAACGCCACTTCCCGCTGAACGTGCCGTTCCAGAACGGCCCAACCCGTGGGAAAGACATCTTTGTGCCTATCGACTTTATTATCGGCGGCCCGAAAATGGCCGGCCAGGGCTGGCGCATGCTGGTTGAGTGCCTGTCCGTGGGTCGCGGCATCACTCTGCCATCTAACGCCACCGGCGGTCTGAAAACCGTGGCGATGGCTACAGGGGCCTACGCTCACATCCGCCGTCAGTTCAAGATCTCTATCGGTAAAATGGAAGGGATTGAAGAGCCGCTGGCGCGTATCGCCGGTAACGCCTACGTGATGGATGCTGCTGCCTCTTTAATTACCTACGGTATCGTGCTCGGTGAGAAACCTGCCGTACTCTCTGCGATTGTTAAGTACCACTGTACCCACCGCGGCCAGCGCGCCATTCTTGATGCGATGGATATCGTCGGCGGGAAAGGCATCATGCTCGGTGACGGTAACTTCGTGGCCCGTGCTTACCAGGGGGCGCCGATTGCTATCACCGTTGAAGGCGCCAACATTCTGACCCGCAGCATGATTATCTTCGGCCAGGGCGCAATTCGCTGCCATCCGTACGTGCTGGAAGAGATGGCCGCGGCGCAGAATAACGACGTGAATGCCTTCGATAAACTGCTGTTCAAACACATCGGCCACGTAGGCAGCAACAAAATGCGCAGCCTGTGGCTGGGCCTGACCAATGGCCTGGGCAGCAGCACGCCAACCCGCGATGCGACTAAACGCTATTACCAGTACATTAACCGCCTGAGCGCAAACCTGGCGCTGCTGTCGGATGTCTCCATGGCCGTGCTGGGCGGTAGCCTGAAGCGCCGGGAGCGTATCTCCGCTCGCCTGGGCGATGTACTGAGCCAGCTTTATCTGGCGACGGCGGTGCTGAAGCGCTACGAAGATGAAGGCCGTAACGAAGCGGATCTGCCGCTGGTTCACTGGGGCGTGCAGGACGCGCTGTATCAGGCTGAACAGGCGATCGATGACCTGCTGCGCAACTTCCCGAACCGCTTTGTGGCCGGCACGCTGCGCCTGGTTATCTTCCCGCTGGGCCGTCGCTACGATGCTCCGTCCGATGCCCTGGACCACAAGCTGGCGAAAATCCTGCAGGTGCCGTCGGCAACCCGTACCCGTATTGGCCGCGGTCAGTACCTGACGCCGAGCGAGCATAACCCTGCTGGCCTGCTGGAGGCCGCCCTGCTGGATATTATGGCCGCTGAGCCTATCCACCAGCGCGTCTGCAAAGAGCTGAAGCGCAATTTGCCGTTCACTCGTCTGGATGAACTGGCGAAACAGCTGCTGGGTGAAGGCAAGATCACCGCTGATGAAGCAGCGATTTTGACCAAGGCTGAAGCGAGCCGCCTGCGCAGTATCAACGTGGATGAGTTTGATCCGGAGGCGCTGGCAACACAGCCGGTGAAGGTGCCGGAAAAGCACAGAAAGGTTGAAGCCGCATAATCATTAACCCCGCGAAAGCGGGGTTTTTTATTGCCAACAAAAGCGCGTTTTCTCGTGCTACAGTGGAAGAAATATTCTGCTAAGAGGCTGCCGATGGTGTCTGGTCTGAAAGTTTCCGTTCTGCAACAACCGCTCGTCTGGATGGATGGTGCCGCGAACCTGCGGCACTTTGATGTACTGCTGGAGGGCGTGCGCGGGCGTGACCTGATTATTCTGCCGGAAATGTTCACCACCGGCTTTGCGATGGAAGCCGCCGTGCAGTCGATGCCGGAACAGGAAGTTATTGACTGGATGCAGTTCAAAGCCCAGCAAACGCAGGCGATGATCGCCGGCAGCGCCGCCCTGCAAACCGAACGCGGGCCGGTAAACCGCTTCCTGCTGGTTCAGCCGGACGGCAAAGTTCACTTCTACGATAAGCGCCACCTGTTCCGCATGGCCGATGAGCATCATCATTACCAGGCCGGGGAAGAACGCGTGATTATTGAGTGGCGGGGCTGGCGTATTTTACCACTGGTTTGTTACGACCTGCGCTTCCCGGTGTGGTCCCGCAACCGCAACGACTACGACCTCGCCCTGTATGTTGCCAACTGGCCTGCCCCGCGGTCGCTGCACTGGCAAAGCCTGCTGCAGGCGCGTGCCATTGAGAACCAGGCTTATGTGGCAGGCTGCAACCGCGTGGGCACCGACGGCAACGGCCACCATTACCGTGGCGATAGCCGAATCATCAGCCCGCAGGGCGAGATCCTCGCCAACTGTGAACCGCATCAGGCGGCAAGGCTGGATGCCGATCTTTCGCTGATCGCGCTGCGCGAGTACCGGGAGAAATTCCCGGCCTGGCAGGATGCCGATCCTTTCAGCCTTTGAGAGTGAAAGCGCGAAAAAACCGGCCCATTCAGGCCGGTTTCAGACTGATGACAAACCTCTGGCGAGAGAAAAAAGACCAGACGGCTCGCTAATAAAACAGGAAAATCAATTCATTGATTTTCGGCGGATAACCACAAACCGGCCTATTCAGGCCGGTTTTTTTATTCCGCCAGCAGCGTGACGGCGCGAGTAAAAGCCTGGACAGCAAGTGCCACATCGCTTTCAGTCACCGATTCCGCCGGATGGTGGCTGACTCCCTTCTCGCAGCGAACGAACAGCATGGCGCTCGGCCAACGTTCGGCGATAGCAATCGCGTCGTGCCCTGCTCCGCTTGGTAACGACAGACTCCGGCCCTGAACTTCGTTCACCGCCTGGGTTAGCGTTGCCTGCAGCCCCGCGTCACACGGCGTGGCCGGAATAGCGTAGTAGGCTTCTGCGCTAAACTGCATGCCGCGACGGGCAGCGATGGCTTCCCCTTCGGCAAGAAGCTGGCCCAGTAAACTCCCCAGACTTTCATCACGCGGGCTGCGGATGTCCAGGGTAAGCTGAACGTCGCCGGGGATGACGTTCACCGCGCCAGGGGCACAGCTTAACGTCCCCACGGTGGCGACTTCGTCGGGGCCGCGGTGGCGCGTGGCGGATTCAATAAAGGTCATCCACTCGGCGGCAGCGGCCAGCGCATCTTTACGCAGCGCCATCGGCACCGTCCCCGCATGGCCCGCATGGCCGGTAAAACTGCAGTTCAGGCGACGGGCGCCATTAATGGCCGTGACTACGCCCAGCGCAAGCCCCTGCTCTTCCAGCACGGGCCCCTGTTCGATATGCAGTTCCAGGTAGGCGCTGAAATCGCTTTTTGGCCGCTCCGCGCTGGCAATTCGGGTGGGATCCAGGCCGGCAATCGTCATCGCCTGCGCCACGCTCACGCCGCCGGCATCTTCACAGCCCAGCCAGTGCTCTGGCCAACTGCCGGTGATACCCCGGCTCCCCAGCAGAGTGACGCCGAAACGGGTGCCCTCCTCATCGCCAAAGCCTACAATTTCGATGGCCTGTTCGAGCTGGATATTGTGCTGAGAGAGATACGCCACAACTTCCAGGGCGCACAACACCCCGAGCATCCCATCGTAGCGCCCCGCGTTGCGAACCGTATCAAGATGAGAACCCAGCAGGATAGCCTTCGCGCCTTCTTGCCTGCCCTCATAACGCCCACAAATATTACCGACCGCATCCTGCCAGGTCGTCATGCCGAGCTGTTCCATCCAGCCGGCCACCAGTTGATTCGCCCGCAGATGCTGCACCGAAAGGTAAACCCGGGTCAGTTGGCCTGCGCTTTCGCTGATGGCTGCCAGTTGGTCAGCTCTGTCCATCACGCGCTGGGCGGCAACCTCCGCATAATTCACATCCATACGCGGCGCGGCCATCAGCGGGTACCCTGCGCGTAAACGTTCCACGCCGCCTGCATCGCTTCACCCTGCACGGTTTTGAACCCGAGGCGGTTAAGCACCGCTTCCAGCGCGGTAAGCGTTTGCAGCACGCAGTCTTTCCGGGCGTTATAGCCCATGGTGCCGATGCGCCAGATTTTGCCCTGCAGCGGGCCAAAGGAGGTGCCTATCTCAATATGGAAGTCTTCCAGCAGGAGTTTACGGACCTCTTCGCCGTGAACCTGAGCCGGAATAGTCACGCCGAGAACGTTGTTCATCTTGTTTTCAAGATCACCGAAGGTTTCCAGCCCCATCCCCTGAATGCCTGCCACCATCGCCCTGCCGTGCAGTTCATGCCGGGCAATACCGGCGTCCAGACCTTCTTCCAGGATAACGCGGGCGCACTCCCGGGCGGCAAACAGCATGCTCGTCGCTTCGGTGTGGTGGTTCAGGCGTTCCGGCCCCCAGTAATCCATGACCATGCCCAGATCGAAGTAGTTGGAATAGATCATCTCTTCGTCGCCGTCCTGATGAGCGGCGGTGCGAATGCCTTCCTCCACACATTTACGGCGGCGGATAGCCTCTTCCATTTGCGGGCTAAGAGTGACAGGTGAGCTGCCTGACGGCCCGCCAAGGCACTTCTGCAACCCGGCAGAAACGGCATCCAGCCCCCAGGCATCGGTGAGCAGTTCGTTCCCGCCAAACGACGCCGTGGCATCGGTGTAGAACAGGACGCCGTGGCGGCGGCAGATCTCGCCCAGTTCGGCCAGCGGCTGCAGCATCGTGGTAGAAGTGTCGCCCTGCACCGTCAGCAGCAAGCGAGGTTTCACCGATTTGATGGCGTCTTCGATTTGCTGCGGGCTGAACACTTCGCCCCACGGCACTTCAAGGGTGTGCACTTCGGCGCGGCAGCGACGGGCAATCTCACACAACAGGTGACCAAAGCGACCAAACACCGGGACGAGAACTTTATCGCCGGGGCGAATAGCCGACAGTAAAATGGCCTCAATCCCCGCCCGGGAAGTGCCGTCCACCAGCATCGTCCACTTGTTTTCCGTGCGGAAAAGCTCCCGGTACAGCACCATCACCTCATTCATATAACCCGTCATCACCGGGTCATACTGGCCGATAAGCTGGCTCGCCATAGCACGCAGCACTCGCGGATCGGCATTGATCGGGCCTGGCCCCATCAGTAAACGGTGCGGCGGGTTGATCTGGGAAAACTGCTGAATATCAAACATGGCGATTCCTTGAGTCTGAGATTGAAACAAAAGATTCTTATAAGCCTCTTTTGCAACTAATGTGCCAGCCGCAGGCAAATTTTTTTCCGGCTGGCAGGCTTAAGCCAGCGCGGAAAAACAGGGTTGGGTAAAAACGATGAACTATTTTGGCTCACCCGGAATGTGCAGTTGCACCGATGAGGAGCATTAGCGCTGTTCGAGCTCGTCCAGCTCTGTATACAATTCAGCGATATTATGGATACGCTGACGTCCACTGGTCAATGATTCATGCAGCACTGCGTTAGCCAGTAAATTGACCAGGCTCATGGCGCTGCTGTAGCTGTCAAACGCCGAAACGCTATCGAGGGGCGCGCTCAAATGCCAGCCAGACCAGGCGGCCAGTCCCGCCGAAGCGGGCTCGCTCAGCAGCACCAGCGGTATACCGCGCTGCTGCAAGCTGGCAAGCAGCGGCTTGATAATGCGCGGCCTGCGGCGAAACGCCACGGTGACCACGCAATCTTCCGGGCTGATATCCACCAGCTCTTCCGCCAGCGTCTGCCCCGGCTGCGGGAGCAGATGTACGCCGCTGCGCACCTGCAAAAGCTGCTGGCGTAAGTGCATCGCCACCGGCCAGGAGTTTCGCATCCCAATGATAAATAGACGCTTCCCGTTCACAAGCGCATTGACCACTTCGGCAAACGGGCCCGCTTCCAGGTGATTCACCAGCTGAGTGAGGTTAGCCATTTCCTGCTTGTAATGGCGGGCCAGCAGCGTATTGCCCTGCACAGCATCACGGTTTTCCGTTAGCGGCATGCCGCTCTGGCGCAGGGTGCGCAACTCTTCGCGCATATCCTTGTAGCGCTCGTAGCCTAAGCGTTTGAACAGGCGGCTCACGGTAGCCTTGGAGACGCCTGAAAGCCGAGCCAGCTCTGCGCTGTTGTAGCTGATCAAGTCATCAAAATGGTCAACGATGAACGAGGCCACGCGCTGTTCCTGCGGGGAAAAGAGCGCCCATGACGCCCGTAAACGCTCGTCTAACTGTTTCATGCTGGCTCCTGTAACTTTTGTTTCATCGAAGCCTGACACAGTGAAACGATCCCCGTCAACCTGGAACATCTCTTGCTTCTGATTTCCCTACCCGAGCGGAATTCCTGCAAGAGAAGAAAAATATGCAAAGCAATATGGCCCCCGGTGGCATGGCGGTGACGCCCCATCATCTGGCCTCTGAAAGCGCACTCTCCGTCCTGCGCCACGGCGGCGATGCCATTGAAGCAATGGTCGCTGCCGCCGCGACTATCGCGGTGGTTTATCCGCATATGAACGGCATCGGCGGGGACGGATTTTGGCTGGTTGTTCCGCCCCAGGGCGAACCTGTTGCCATTGACGCCAGCGGGGCTGCCGGCTCACTGGCATCACTGGATTTCTACCGGGGAGAAGGCGCCATTCCCCATCGCGGCACTCGCGCTGCATTGACCGTGCCCGGCACGCTGAGCGGCTGGGCAGAAGCGCTGAAAGTGTCATCGGAGCTTGGCGGCGGGCAGATGCCGCTTTCCCGCCTGATGGCCGATGCTATTCGCTATGCGGCAGACGGGATCCCGGTCACCGCCTCTCAGGCGAACGCGACGCAAAGCAAATACGCCGAGCTGGTCGATATCCCAGGTTTTGCCGACACGTTCCTGCAGCGTGGCGAAGTGCCCGTCACCGGGAGTCGTTTCACCCAGCCCCGGCTGGCCGCGACCCTGACGCGAATGACGGTTGAAGGCCTGGACAGTTTCTATCGCGGCCCGCTGGCCTCAGTTATTGCCGACGAGCTGGCCGAACTGGGGCTACCTGTCACAGCCGCCGACCTGGCGGCACACAGGGCAACTCGCACCACACCGCTGCGGCTTGAGCACCAGGCCGGCGAGATTTTTAATCTCGCGCCGCCGACGCAAGGGCTGGTCTCGCTGGCGATCCTCGGCATCACTGACCGTCTGTCGATGGCAAACGCCAGTGAGGTTCAGACCGTACACCGCATCGTGGAGGCCACTAAAAAAGCCTTTGCGCTACGGGACACGCACATCACCGATCCGCGCCTGATCGCTACCTCGACACAAAACCTGTTAGATCCCGAAGCGCTGGATCTGCTGGCAGCGAAAATCGACGACCAAAGCGCCGCCCCGTGGGGAAAAGGCAAAGGCCCAGGCGACACGGTCTGGATGGGCATTATCGACGGTAACGGCCTGGCGGTGTCGTTTATCCAGAGTATTTATCACGAGTTCGGTAGCGGGGTTGTGCTGCCCAAAAGTGGCGTGCTGTGGCAAAACCGCGGGGCTTCTTTCAGCCTCGATCCAGAGCATCTGCTGGCGCTGGTACCGGGCAAAAAACCCTTCCACACCCTGAACCCGGCCGCGGCCAGGCTCGCCGACGGCAGGACGCTGGTTTACGGCTCAATGGGCGGCGACGGTCAACCGCAGACGCAGGCGACAATCTTTACCCGCTATGTGCTTCAGGGTGTCGATTTACAGGAGGCAATCTGTGCCCCGCGCTGGCTGCTGGGCCGTACCTGGGGGCAGGTTTCCGACAGCCTTAAGCTTGAAAGTCGCTTCAGCCCCGACACCGTAACCGCGCTTGAAGCCCTGGGACACGAGGTAGAAACAGTCTCCGCCTTCAGCGAGATCGTCGGCCACGCCGGCGCCATCGTCAGACATACCAATGGCATGCTGGAAGGTGCGTGGGATCCGCGCAGCAACGGCAGCGCCGCAGGCTTTTGAGGAAAATGCGAATGAACCAACCTTCTTTTGACTGGCCGCACTACATTGCCCTGATGGAGCAGCTGCTTGCCGTGCCGCTGACCGACGAACGCCGTAAAGAGCTGGAGTTTCAGCTGGCACGCATTGCGGCCATGGCTGAACCGCTAATGGCCTTCCCGCTGCCCGATCGCCAGGAAACCGCCGGAGTCTATACATTATGACCGCCCTTTCTATCCGCCAGATCCAGCAGGGGCTGCGGGACAAGGCTTTTTCGGCCGCCGAGCTGGCCCAACAAACGCTGGCAAAGATTGAGCAGCGAAACCCGCAGCTTAATGCCTTTACCGAAGTCACTCAGGATCGTCTGCTGAAAGAGGCCGCCGCGGTTGACCAACTGATTGCCAGCGGCAGCCCTCTGCCTGCGCTCGCGGGCGTGCCTTACGCGGTAAAGAATCTTTTCGATATTAAAGGGATAACAACCCTTTCAGGCGCGGAGCTGTTTGCCGGGCAACCCGCGGCTGCCGACGATGCCTTTGCCATTACGCGGCTGCAAAAAGCGGGGGGGATGCTAAGCGGGGCGTTGAATATGGATGCCTATGCCTACGGCTTCACCACGGAAAACAGTTATTACGGCGCCACCAAAAACCCGCACGACCTGTCACGTATTGCGGGCGGATCGTCCGGCGGCTCAGCGGCGGCAGTCGCCGCAGGCCTGGTGAATTTTACCCTTGGCACCGACACCAACGGCTCTATTCGCGTCCCGTCTTCTCTTTGCGGACTTGTGGGCCTGAAGCCTACTTTTGGTCGCCTGTCGCGCGGCGGCAGCCATCCTTTTGTCGCCAGTCTCGACCATATCGGCCCGCTGGCTCGCAGCGTAGAGGATGTCGCGGCGGTTTACGATGTGCTGCAAGGCTACGACGGCAGCGATCCTTTTCAGGCTTCCCGCGCCATTGAGCCTGTTTACACGGCGCTGGGCAGCGATACGCCGCTTCGCGTGGCGGTGCTGGATGGCTTCTTTGAGACCTGGTGTGACGAGGATGCCAAAGAGGCCGTTAGCCGGGTAGCCAAAGCGCTCCAGGCCTCGGAAAAGGTTTCTATGCCGGAAGCCGAGCTCGCCCGTTCGGCGGCCTTTTTGCTCACCGCCGCCGAAGGGGGCAACCAGTACCTGCCTGCCCTGCGTACCCGTCCTGAACGTTTTGAACCGAATTCGCGCGAACGCCTGCTGGCCGGGGCTATGACGCCATCGGCCTGGTACACCCAGGCCCAGCGCTTCCGGGCCTGGTTTCGCGATCGCACGCTGCCGCTGTTTGACCATTTTGATCTGCTTATTGCGCCAGCCACACCCTGCAGCGCCACGCTTATCGGGCAGCAAACTATGCACATAAATGGCCAGGAGATCCCGGTCAAAGCCAGTATGGGGATCCTGACCCAGCCTATTTCTTTCCTCGGATTGCCGGTTGTCAGCGCCCCGCTGATCGCGGCCAGCGGTTTACCAATTGGCGTGCAACTAATTGCCGCGCCGTGGCGGGAAGACGTTTGCCTGCAGGCCGCACGACAGCTGGAAATTCAGGGTATTTTACAGACGAAGGTAAGTTAAATGATGCGAGATAATATCGACCGCCCGGCCATTTTAAATGAAGTGACTGCGGCATTTTATCGCTATGAGCAGGCGCTTATTACCAACGATGTCGCCGTTCTGGATGAGCTGTTTTGGGAGGATGCCCGCACCGTGCGTTTTGGCGCCACGGAAAACCTTTATGGCATTGCGCAGATCCGCGACTTCCGCAACGGGCGCTCACCGAAAGGGCTGGATCGCCAGTTGAGAAATACCGTCATCACCACCTTCAGTGACGATCTGGCGGTAGCGAGCACAGAATTTACCCGAGAAGGCAGCGACAAGATTGGCCGCCAGATGCAGACCTGGGTCCGGTTTGCGTCAGGCTGGAAGATTGTGGCGGCACATGTGAGTTTAATGGGGTGATAGTCTGTTTCTTCACCATAAAGACCTTCTGTTTATGAAAGCCCATGCCGTGTTCCGTTCACCTCAAATACAGCTTCATATGTTGCCACCATACCGGTGAACGTCTTAGGGGAGTCACCGTCACTCCCCTAAGAACCCGGACTCCCGGCCAAATAAATCGACCGCTGAAGCGGCAGACCTCCGTTTTATCTCCCAGTCCTGGGTCGGCTGAGATGCGTTCCCGACGCTCTCAGCCTCCGGCCGTTCCCGACGTCTAGACCCTGGCCAGTCGGAGAGAAAACGGAGGCGATTTAAGCCGGAACCGTGCCTCGCTTTACGTTCAGCACTGACTTAAACCGCAGCATCACTGCTGGTTTTTTACCCTCATCCTAACCCTCTCCCGGGAAAGGGGAGGGAATAGATTGCGTTCTGTTCTGACCTGGTGTTTTCTCCTTCGCTCCCCTGGGGAGAGGGCCGGGGTGAGGGGAAGACGCGTTCCCGGTTATTTTTCAACGACCCTGAATGTTTGGGTGATAGCCGGTGGATTTACCGCTTCAGCGGCGATGAGCTCGCCGGCGCCGGGGGTTGTCAGGGGGTATGCCGTAATGCCCCCTGACACGTTCACCGTGCTCTGAACGTGTCAGGGGAAACAGAGATACGGGTGAACGGAACAACAGCAAAGTGACAAATATCTTCAAAGACATATCTGTATAAAAATGGCCTCCACAAAAGAATGGGAAGGGCCAATAACATCATTCAGCATACGGATGCGTCTTCAGCCAATGCTCGGCAATGTCCTGCCTTCTGCAAATCCACACCCCGTCATGCTGTTGGATATAATCCAGGAAGCGTTGCAGCGCCCGGAAGCGGCCCGGCCGGCCTAACAGGCGGCAGTGCATGCCGATGGACATCATCTTCGGCGCCGTGTCGCCTTCTTCATACAGCACGTCGAAGCTGTCTTTCAGGTAGGTGTAGAATTGCTCTGCGGTATTGAATCCCTGAGCAGTGGCGAAGCGCATATCATTGGTATCCAGCGTGTAGGGCACGATCAGATGGGGTTTGGTGCTGCCATCTTCGCAGGCCACTTTGCTCCAGAAAGGCAGATCGTCACCGTAGTAATCGCTGTCATACAGCAGGCCGCCGTGCTCAACCACCAGCCGGCGGGTATTGGGGCTATCGCGCCCGGTGTACCAGCCCAGCGGGCGGGAGCCAAACAGATCTTCCAGGATTTCCATCGCCTGGTGCAGGTGCTGTCGCTCGGTGGCGGCGTCCATATTCTGATAATGGATCCAGCGCCAGCCGTGGCTGACCACGTCGTAATCGGCGGCTTTAATTGCGGCCACAATTTCCGGGTTGCGGGCCAGCGCCATGGCGACGCCGAACACCGTCAAAGGCAGGCCTCGTTTTTGGAACTCATTGTGGATACGCCAGAACCCTGCCCGGGAACCGTATTCGTACAGAGAGTCCATCGACATGTGGCGGTCCGGGAAGCTGGCCGCCCCGATGATATCGGAGAGAAATTGTTCCGAACCGCTGTCGCCGTGCAGGACGTTGTTTTCCGCCCCTTCTTCAAAATTCAGGACAAACTGGACCGCTATGCGCGCGCCGTTCGGCCACTGCGCATGGGGAGGATTGCCGGCGTAACCCGCAAGATCGCGCGGGTAGTTGTCGGTAAAAGAGTAGCGATTACGCTTTTGTTCTTCCGTCATAGTTGGCCTCTTCAACCTTAACCCAGCCGGGCAAAGGTGCCGGAAAGCGGCTTTTTATTTGGATAAGCGAGGTCGCCAAATTTACTGGTGCCGATGCCCAGCGCAACCAGCGACTCCACCAGCTTCACCGCCGCAGTTACGCCGTCGATTACCGGGATGCCGATCTCTTCAGTCAGCTCTTTCGCCAGGTTCGCCATGCCGCCGCAGCCCAGCACGATCGCCCCGCTGTTGTCTTCTTTCTTGGCCTGAATACAGCGTTCACGCACCATGCGCTGGGCAAGCCCGGTGCCGTCTTCCAGCGCCAGTACAGGGAGATCGATAGCATGCAGCGCCGCGCAGTGATGCTCAAACCCGTATTGCTGCAGTAAATGGCGGGCGATGATGACCGTGCGCGGCAGCGTGGTCACAATAGAGAAGCGGGTCGCGACCATGGTGGCCATATGCATAGCCGCTTCGGCAATGCCAATCACCGGCCCGCTGGCTATCTCGCGCGCCGCCAGCAGTCCAGGATCGCCAAAACAGGCGATGACGTGCCCGTTTGCTCCCTGCGCCTTGCCCTGCTGAATTTGTTCCAGCACGCCGATGGCCGCAATGGCTTCATCAAAGTGCCCTTCTATTGATTCCACGCCCTGCTCCGGGCAGGTCGCGAGGATTTGCGTGCCGGGAGCGGCAACGCTGCGCGCGGCTTCAGCAATGGTGTGCGTCATCGCCAGGCTGGTGTTGGGGTTGATCACTTGAATAATAGGCTGGGGCATGGTTATTCCTGTCGGGCGCCAAAGATGCGGGCGAAGTCTGGGGTGGTTTCACCGCTGCGCTCAAAATGCAGGCTGGAAACAATGTGCTCGAAGTGATGCTGCATCGCCAGGGTCAACGGCTCAATGTCTTTTTTACGCAGCAGATCGATAAGATGTTCATGATCGTCGCAGCGGCAGCCGCGCTGCCACGGCGCGCCCCACGCGGCGATAACCAGCGATGAGCGGTGCGTCAAACTGGTGACCATTTCCGTCAGCACGGCATTGCCGGAAATGGCCTGCAGTTGAATATGAAACGCCGCCGAGAAACGAATTGCCGCGGGCCCGTCTCCGTCGCGGTGCGCTTTTTCTTCCTGCTGGATGATTTTACGCAGCGCGGCAAGGTGTGGCGCCTGGAGATGCTCGAGCACATAAGGCAGGTTGGCGCACTCAAGGACGGAACGGGTCTGGAAGATCGCTTTTGATTCTTCGACATCTGGCATCGCCACAAATGCACCACGCCCGGGCAGCATGGTGATCATTTGCACCGTTGCGAGGCGCGTTAAGACTTTACGGATCCCGGTTCGGCTAATGCCAAAAACTTCCGCCAGCGCTTCTTCCGGCAGTTTGCTGCCCGGTGGCAGCTGATGTTCGACCATCGCCGTCATCAGCGATTGCCAGATAACGGCTTCTTTATCATGCAGTTCTGCTGGGGCTGTCACCCCGAAATCACGTTTCATTCACCTCTCCTGTTAGCACCAGGCACCCTTGGTTTGTATACAATATCACTGATAATTGAATACAAGAAATGCAAACCTGGCCTGGTTCCTGCAATACCTATGGCAGACATAATCCATCTTCTGTTTTTATAGGAGCAGATCCCATGCCAGGTATAGAGAACAACGCAACAGCCATGAAAGAGAGTGCCAACGCCGGCTACAGCCCGCGCCTGTGCAACGATGACCTGGCCCCAACCCGCCACCAGACTTGGTCCTGGTATAATATTTTTTCGTTTTGGATGTCTGATGTACACAGCATGGGCGGCTATGTGGTGGCAGCCAGCTTCTTTACGCTCGGGCTTGCCAGCTGGCAGGTGCTGATTTGTCTGCTGGCAGGAATTTGTATCGTGCAGTTTTGCGCCAACCTGGTCGCCAAACCCAGCCAGATGGCGGGCGTGCCCTATGCGGTGATTTGCCGCCAGGCTTTCGGTGTTTTCGGCGCTAATATTCCAGCGGTGATCCGCGGGCTCATCGCCTTCGCCTGGTACGGGATACAAACTTATCTGGCCGCTAATGCGTTAATGCTGGTATTACTGAAGTTCTGGCCGACGCTGGCGCCAATGACTGGCGTGAGCTTCCTCGGCCTGTCTCAGCTCGGCTGGATTTGCTTCGGTATTATGTGGGTGCTGCAGGCGATGGTGTTCTGGCACGGGATGAACGCCATTAAGCGCTTTATTGATATCGCGGGCCCCGCCGTTTACATCGTGATGATGGCGCTGGCAGGCTGGATCGTTTATCAGACCGGCTTCGATGGCATCTCCTTTACCTTAGCCAGCAAACAGCTTAGCTCCGGCGAGCAGGTGTGGCAGATGATCACCACCACCGCGCTGGTTGTTTCGTATTTTTCCGGCCCGCTGCTGAACTTCGGTGACTTCTCTCGCTACGGTAAAAGCATGAATGAGATCCGCCGCGGCAACCGCTGGGGCCTGCCGTTTAACTTCCTGCTGTTCTCTATTGTGACGGTGGTGATTGTTTCCGGCACTCAGTCACTGTTCGGCAAGATGATCACCGATCCTATCGAAACCGTGAGCCATATCGGTAACAGCCTGGCGATGGCGATTGGCCTGCTGACGATGATCACCGCAACTATCGGGATCAATATCGTGGCGAACTTTGTTTCTCCGGCGTTCGACTTCTCTAACTGCTCGCCACAAAAGATTAGCTTCCGTGCGGGCGGGATGATCGCCGCCGTGGGTTCCGTCCTGCTGACGCCGTGGAACCTGTTCCAGTCCCCGGAGCTTATCCACTACACGCTGGATGTTTTGGGCTCGTTCATTGGGCCTCTGTTCGGCATCCTGCTGGCGGACTTCTATCTGGTGAAGGGAGGCAAAATTCACGTCGACGATCTGTTTAACGACACGCCAAAAGGCCGCTACTGGTACAGCAATGGCTTTAACCCAAAAGCGATTATCGCCCTGGTGCCTTCGGTTGCCGTTTGCCTGACCATCAGCTTTATTCCTTCGCTGCATGAAGTCGCCAACTTTAGCTGGTTTATCGGTGTATTCCTCGGCCTGAGCTGCTACCGCTGGCTGGCGCGTAGTGAAAAGACAAGCGTTGCTGCCGGTTTTGCTGGCCACGTAGCCACCTCAAAAGAGTAAATATTGAGGCCTGGGCCCGGAGGGGTTCAGGCTTTTTCATTTCCTGACATACTCTTTTTCTTCTCCACGACGACGGCTGGCCCGGCAGCGAGTAATATATTCTCCCTTCGCCCTTCCCAGCAAAATCCCGTGTCAAAGGAGAGTCCCTTGCTCAGCAGTAAGAAGTCGGCCACAGAGGCTGCCCCCCATAAACCATCGGCCTGGTATGTTTTGCTCCTGTTCACCATTCCGCCGCTGCTTTGGGCATGTAATTACATCGTCGGCAAAGCCGTTCGCAACGATATTCCACCGGTGGGGCTCACCTTTATGCGCTGGCTGGTGGCACTCATTGTGATTTTGCCGTTTGCGCTCCCTTATATAAAAAGAGACTTTCGTCGTTACCGGGAATATCTGGGCTGGATTGTCGCAGTATCGGTGACGGGTATCGTCTGTTTCAGCCTGCTGGTGTATATCGGCCTGCACCACACTTCAAGTACTAACGCCCTGTTGCTTAACTCCTGTATACCGGTGTTGATTATGCTGTTTGGCGCGCTGTTCTTTGGCCACAAGCTCAGCGTTAAGCAGGTGGTGGGCCTGGCAATTTCCTGCTGCGGCGTGCTGTTTATTATCTTTAAGGGCGATATTCACGGGCTGCTGCAAATGGCATTTTCATCGGGTGATCTGATGCTGCTGGCGGCCATGGCCTGTTTTGCTCTGTATACGCTGTGGATCCGAAAAATCCCTTCCGATATTAGCCGCATGGGGCTGCTGGGCGTTCAGGTGGCTATCGCACTGGTGGTGACGCTGCCGCTGTGGCTGCATGAAATGAGCACCGGCGCAGTGCCGCACTGGAATACCATGACGATTTCGGCGGTCGTGTTCCTCGGCGCATTCCCCTCTTTTGTTTCCTACCTGCTGTACGGACGCTGCGTGGAAGCCGTCGGCGCCGCACGCGCCGGGCTTAGCATTCACCTGATTCCAGTCTTCGGCGTGGTGCTGTCGCTGGTGTTTCTCGGCGAAACGCTGCATCTTTTCCATATCATCGGAATTGCGACTATTTTGATCGGGGTGGCGCTGGCCAGCAGGCACTAGAGATAACGTCAACCAGCCCTCGCGCGAGTGCCGCGCGGGGGGAAGGCGAATTTTACGAAAGGGATAAACGACGAAGGCCTGAGTCATTGCTGACTCAGGCCTTCTGAATTGTGGCGGAACGGACGGGACTCGAACCCGCGACCCCCTGCGTGACAGGCAGGTATTCTAACCGACTGAACTACCGCTCCGCGTTTTGTTCCCCGTCGGGAACGAAGCGGATATTACGGATTGCCCCGATAACCGTCAACGATTTTTATCATAAAATTAACCGTTTGCCGTAAAAATCACCTGAGTGGCGATTTTTAACTCATTTTGGCTTTTTTTAGCTGCGCCAGAGGCAGCTACCACCTTTCTTCTGCACCAAATCAAGACGGGATTCATGGGCCACCAGTTCTTCATCACTGGCGTGGATCACACGCATGCCTGATGCACGACGCACCACGCGCTGAATACCACCGCTGCCCTGCTGTTGCTGCACGTCACCCTCCATAGAGAATTTCAGCGACGTTTGCCCGCCGGTCATCATCAGATAGACGTCGGCCAGAATTTGGGCATCGAGTAATGCGCCGTGCAGCGTACGTTTGCTGTTGTCTATTTCATAACGCGAGCAGAGCGCATCGAGGCTGTTTCGCTTGCCCGGGAACATCTTACGGGCCATTGCCAGGCTGTCGGTTACCTTACAGAAGGTGTCCGTTTTGGGAATGTCGCGCCGCAGCTTGCTGAACTCGTAGTCCATAAAGCCGATATCAAACGAGGCATTGTGAATGACCAACTCGGCCCCGCGAATATAGTCGAGGAATGAGTCTGCAACCTGATCAAATGTTGGCTTATCGGCCAGGAATTCATCCGCAATACCATGCACGCCAAAGGCTTCCGGATCCACCAGCCGATCGGGCTTCAGGTAGACGTGGAAGTTATTGCCCGTCAGGCGGCGGTTAATCACTTCAACCGCACCGATCTCGATAATGCGGTGCCCTTCGTAATGAGCACCGATCTGGTTCATACCGGTCGTTTCGGTATCGAGGACTATTTGTCTGGTGGTGGTAGAAATCATATAGCTGTGCTCATCGCGCTCGTTTGTGTCAGACTTGACCTTTTCATCACAGGAAGTCTACCAGAGATGCGTAAACAGGTAGAAGTTTTCACCGATGGCTCCTGTCTGGGAAATCCTGGACCGGGCGGATTCGGTGCGATTTTGCGGTACAAGCAGCATGAGAAAATCTTCAGCGAAGGGTTTCGCCTCACGACCAATAACCGTATGGAGATGATGGCCGCTATCGTCGCGCTTGAAGCGCTGATTGAACCCTGCGATGTGGTACTCAGCACCGACAGCCAGTACGTCCGCCAGGGCATTACCCAGTGGATTCACAACTGGAAAAAACGTGGCTGGAAGACGGCGGATAAAAAGCCGGTGAAAAACGTCGATTTATGGAAGCGACTGGATGCCGCCCTCAGCCACCATGAGATTAAGTGGGAATGGGTCAAAGGGCATGCCGGCCACCCGGAAAACGAACGCTGCGACGAACTGGCGCGCAACGCTGCCTCCCGTCCTACTCATGAGGATGTGGGTTATCAGCCGGACTCGGCGGCACCTTAACAACGGCTTCGCGGTACTGCCGCGTTGCCCCTACCGCCGAGCGAATCTGATTTTTCGCTTTGCGGCTTTTCATTGGGTTCAGCGTCAGTGGCAACGTGCGTTTACGTGCCACGATAACGTGCATACAGCCCAGCGCCGGCAGATGAGCACTCAGCAAACGTCCCCCTTGCTTATGCCAGGGCAGAACCTGAAAACTGCGCCGGTACATAACTTCAAAATTCAGTAACGACAGCCAGTCTTGTTGCCTCATTGGGGTAAACATTCGGCTATTATAAGGCGCACGCTTACGCAGGAACGGGACGGTTTTGCCCAGCCCCAGCAGACTAATGGGATTAAAACTGCTGAGCACGATCCAGCCATCGTCGATCAGGACACGATCAACTTCTCGCAGCAGGCGGTGGGGATCTGGGCACCAGGGCAAGGTGCGGGCCAACAGACAGGCATCCACCGACTTCGCCGCAAACGGCAAGTGCAGAGGATCGGCGTTAACCTGCAGATGCTCGCCCTGCAGTGCCACATTAACCTGATGCGAAATTGCACAGGCTTCCGTGTTCACTTCCGCACTCAGGTTGCCGATTTTCAATAAATGAAAGCCGAACATTTTAGCCAGCCAGGGGCGGAGCTGCTCTTCGAGCGCATCCCGATAGTGTTCTCCCCATCGCAGCTGCGCCCAATGATGGGGGGAAGTGATAATCTCAGGTATCCTTGCCGGTTTCATCACTACCTTCTTAATGGCCATAGAGAGGTTGAACTATGAATCTTAACAGTATTCGCGCCTTCCAGGATAACTACATCTGGGTGCTTAATAACGAGCAGGGAAAATGTGTGATCGTGGACCCAGGCGACGCCGAGCCGGTCTTGAAGGCAATAGAGGAAAACGGCTGGCAGCCGGACGCTATTCTGCTGACCCATCATCATGCCGATCACGTGGGCGGCGTTCAGCAATTAAAGGACAAATTTCCGAAGATTGAGGTCTACGGCCCGGAGGAAACCCGGCAAAAAGGCGCCACTCAGATCGTGGGCGAAGGGGATAAGTTTAGTCTGCTTGGGCGTGAATTTCGCGTGATAGCAACACCTGGTCACACTTTAGGACATATCTCTCTTTTTAGTTTTCCTTATCTATTTTGCGGCGACACTATGTTTTCAGGCGGCTGCGGAAGGCTTTTTGAAGGTACAGCAGATCAGATGTTTAATTCATTTCAAAAGCTTAATGAGCTCCCCGCCGATACACTGATTTGTTGCGCACATGAGTACACGGAATCAAACATAAAGTTTGCCTTAAGTATTCTGCCCAATGATGAGCATTTAGAGGGATACTATCGAAAAGTTAAGGAGTTACGCGCAAAAAATCATTCAACCTTGCCGTCTTCTCTGCAAACAGAACGTGAAATAAATATTTTTTTACGCACTGAAGATGCTGTTTTAAAAGAAGAAATTAAAAAAGAAACAAACTTGCAACAACCCCATGAGATATTCGCCTGGTTAAGGACAAAGAAGGACAGCTTCTGAATATTCTGGTTGTGTTGTCGAAAAGGCGACGGTATCATCGCTCGTCTTTTAAGCAACCATTGACACACACATGAAGGCAAAAGCGATACTACTCGCCTCTGTCTTGCTTGTCGGGTGCCAGGCGTCAAAGCATGATGCCAACATTCAACAGCACGCACAGAGTCTGTCTGCAGCTGGTCAAGGTGAAGCAGGAAAGTACACGGGTCGAGCGACCTCCGCGCGATGGATGGATGATGGAACCTTCCTCGCGCAAGATCAAAACCTGTGGAACTTCATCGGCAACGAGCTAAAGATGGGGATACCGGAAAACGTCCGTATCCGCGAACAGAAACAGAAGTACCTGAGTAATAAGAGCTATCTCCACGATGTAACATTACGGGCAGAGCCGTATATGTACTGGATTGCCGGGCAAGTTAAGAAACGCAACATGCCAATGGAACTAGTACTACTACCCATAGTGGAGAGCGCTTTTGACCCCCACGCGACGTCTAGCGCGAATGCCGCAGGCATTTGGCAGATTATCCCAAGTACGGGGCGCAATTACGGTCTGAAGCAGACCAAAGCGTACGATGCACGCCGTGATGTAGTGGCTTCCACCACCGCAGCACTGGATATGATGCAGCGTTTGAACAAGATGTTTGACGGCGACTGGTTGTTGACCGTGGCGGCGTATAACAGCGGTGAAGGCCGCGTGTTGAACGCCATTAAAGCGAACAAATCGCGGGGTAAACCTACCGATTTCTGGTCGCTGACTTTGCCGCGTGAAACAAAGATCTACGTACCGAAAATGCTGGCGTTGAGTGACATACTCAAAAACAGTCAGAAGTACGGCGTACGTCTGCCAACAACGGATGAAAGCCGCGCGCTGGCGCGTGTTGAAGTGAGCAATCCGGTTGAGTTAACGCAGGTTGCCGAAATGGCAGGCATGTCGCTTACCAACCTGAAGACCTTCAACGCCGGGGTGAAAAGCACCACCGTTGGAAAAAATCAGCGCTATGTGATGGTGCCGAAGAAGCATGCCGATCAGCTGAAAGCCTCTCTGGCTTCAGGCGAGATCGATGCTTTACAACCAACGCTGGTGGCGGATAACCGCCTCAACGCTGGCGGCAACAAATCTTACAAAGTGCGTTCAGGGGATACTCTGTCCAGCATTGCTTCACGCCTCGGTGTGAATGCTAAAGATTTGCAGAGCTGGAATAACCTGCGCGGTTCGCACCTTAAAGTTGGGCAGACGCTCAGCGTGAAAGGTGGCGCAACGCAGCTGGCCGATAACAGCAGCATCACTTATCAGGTGCGCAAAGGCGACTCGTTGTCGAGTATTGCTAAACGTCACGGCGTGAACATCAAAGATGTGATGCGCTGGAACAGCGGTACCGATGACCTGAGACCGGGTGACCGTCTGACGCTGTTTGTCAGCGGCAACAACGCCCCGGAAACCTGATAGACAGAACAAAAAAGGCACCTTAGGGTGCCTTTTCTTTTTTACCTCACGCCTTTCGCGCTTCCAGCATGATGATATCGCTGGTGAACGAGCCATCTCGCTGTAATTCGAAGTATTGCTTCACCTCGTCCGAGGCGCTTTTTTGATAGGCGCGGATCGCGTCCGATAACACTATCGGCGTACGCATTCTGGCGATCCAACTGGTGAACTCAAGATTCAACCTGTCGCACAACACGCTGTGCGTTACCAGGCCCGCATCATTGAACAGGCTAAGCCACTCTCCGCTGGAGTAATTACGCACATGCGAGGTATCGCGCAGGGCCTCGACCGTCTGCAGCCAGATATCCTTTACCGGATGGCCTGGCGAGGTAACATCCATAAAGATAGCGATACCACCGGGCTTAAGCACACGTTTCACCTCGCGCAGCGCCTGGCCGACATCGTGCCAGTGATGTGCAGAGTAGCGGCTAATCACCACTTCAAAGGTGTTGTCGTCGAACGGAAGAGATTCCGCATATCCCTGGCGTGTTGCAATGTTCGCTATTCCACGAGTCGTTGCCGCCTCAGCAACTACCGCCAGCATCTGCTCGGACAGGTCATAGGCTATCACAGACTTCACTTTAGCCGCGGCAATAAAGCTGGCATGCCCTGCCCCGCATCCCATATCCAGGAGCGTAGCATGGGGGAAGTCATTCAGCCGTGCGCTGAGCCGCTCCAGATCGCGCCCGGAAGCATGAACCGTGCTGGTTAAATAGGCGCTGGCCTGAGCTCCAAACTGCTGGCCAACTTTGTCGTGATGGGATTGCGTTGTCATCGTTATGTCCTTGCGGTTAAGTGAGAAAAAGGGCAGCGCACAGGTCTGCCCAACGGCAGACCTGACGAACCTTATTTCAGCTCAGGCTTGCCGGGACGGAATTCAACTAGTAGCGGATTATGGTCTGATGCACGGGTCACCAGCACCGAAGCCTCGGTAACGTTCAGGCCACGATAGAACACGAAATCAAGAGGGCGACCAAACGCCCGGCGGCGGTGATCGTCGGTAAAGCGCACTTCGCGCAGCGTCATCTCTCGGGCAAAGCGGAACAGCGCGTTCATGCGCGGGCGGCTCCAGGCATTGAAATCACCGGCCATGATCACCGGCCCGTTGTGATGTCCTATCTGATCCCCGATGGGCCCTAACTGTTTACTGTAGACATCAACACCGAGGCTAAAATTAACGGCATGGATATTAATCACCATCAGCATGCGCCCGTCTGGCAGCGGATAGACCGTGACCAGGGCTGATTTAGACAAGCGCAGGATAGGCTCGCGTTCACGCAGCGGGCAGCAATAAACAGGATGAGCAGCAGACAGCGTCATCACGCCAGAAGGATGCTGAGGTAAAACAAAGGCAGGAACCTGGTCGGCAGCCAGATAGTTGGTGGTCGCAAACCTGACCAGTTCAGGCGTCGTTTGCGCTTCCTGTAACAACATCAGGTGCGCGTCTTTGCCGAAGGTTTGCAGCACCGAAAGCCAGTCGGCTCGCTGCTGCTTAAAGATATTCCACACCAGAACGCGTATTGTGTCCTGACCGGGTAAAGGCTCACCGGGGGGTAATGCCTGGCCGATAGTCGCAAACGAGCCAGGAGGCAGAATTCGCTCTGCTGGCTGTCCGGCTACATATCGCATGGCATAGGTATTCTTGTGCACGTTTGGCTAACGACCTCAGTAACTCAACTTGCCTGCAGTTCGCAGACTATCTTTCAGTTATAGGGACTTTAGCGCAGACTTTCAACGACCATTACAAACCATTGCCTTTCCGGAGCGTAAACGGTCACGCTCCGGAGAGATAAAATTTAACCGATAGCAACGCGTGATTGCTTATCGAGTCGGCCACTTATGCCAATCAGCAGCAGCGCCAGAACAACGATCACGGCGCCAATCCACGGCGTCTGTGCCAGGCCAAAGTTTTGTACGGTCTGGCCACCAATAATGGAGCCCAGGGCAATGCCGACGTTAAATGCTGCAATGTTGAGTCCGGAGGCAACATCTACCGCATTTGGCGTGTATTGCTCAGCCTTTTGGACAACATAAACCTGTAGTCCCGGCACATTGCCGAAAGCAAAAACGCCCATCACCAGAATCGTCAGCAAGGCAGCAACATGCGAATGCGCGGTAAACTGGAAGACCAGAAGCAGCGCAGCCAGCGCGGCAAAGATAAATTTCAACGCCGGGACCGCCCCGTGGCGATCCGCCAGTTTTCCGCCCCAGATGTTGCCGATGGCCACAGATACGCCATAACCCAGCAGGATCCAGCTAACTGCAGAAGGTGAGAAGCCGGCCAGATCCTGCATCATTGGAGCAAGGAAAGTGAAGGCGGTAAACACGCCCCCGTAGCCCAGCGCTGTTACCAGGTAGATAAGCACCAGACGCGGATGCGTTAGTACCTGTAACTGTTCTTTTATCCCCGCCATCGCGCGGTTAGGAATATCTTTCGGGATAAGGATCATGCTGCTTATTAACGCGATCACGCCAATGGCCGATACCGCGAGGAAAGTTTCGCGCCAGCCAAAATGCTGCCCGATGAAGGTCCCCAATGGTACCCCGGTCACCAGCGCTACCGTCAGGCCACCAAACATAATGGCAATGGCTGAAGCGGCTTTATCTTTAGGCACAAGGCTTGTCGCAATCGTTGATCCAATGGAGAAAAACACACCGTGTGCCAGACCGGTTAACAGGCGAGCCACGACCAGAGTCTCATAATTAGGCGACAGCCAGGCGATGACGTTACCCACGGTGAATAGCGCCATCAGTCCGATAAGCAGCTGCTTACGCGGAAGTTTGCCCGTTACAGCGGTGAGAACGGGCGCACCTATTGCGACGCCCAGGGCATAGATAGAAACCAGCAATCCTGCCGACGGCACAGAGATAGCGAGCTGTTCAGCGATGGTCGGTACAAGCCCGACAATAACAAATTCGGTGGTGCCGATTGCGAAAGCACTGATCGTCAGTGCAAGAAGCGCCAGAGGCATAATTTACTCCATAACGGGTGTCTGTTGATGACACGCAGTATGGCGGGATGCTTAAATAACAAAAATATGTAAAATCTCAATAGAATTTTGCTTGTGGAGCAACAATGAAGGCTACATCGGAAGAACTTGCGATTTTCGTTGCCGTAGTAGAGAGCGGGAGCTTCAGCCGTGCAGCAGAGCAACTGGGGCAAGCCAACTCGGCGGTGAGCAGAACGGTTAAAAAGCTGGAGATGAAGCTGGGGGTGAGCCTACTCAACCGCACAACCCGGCAGCTAAGCCTGACGGAGGAAGGCGAACGCTACTTCCGTAATGTGCAGCAGATTCTGCAGGCGATGGCCGCCGCCGAAAATGAAGTGATGGAAAGCAAACAGACGCCGCGGGGATTATTGCGTATCGATGCCGCAACGCCGGTAATGTTGCATTTACTGATGCCGCTGATAAAACCGTTCCGCGAACGCTACCCGGAAATGACGCTCTCGCTTGTCTCTTCAGAAACGTTCATTAACCTCATTGAACGTAAAGTCGATGTGGCGATTCGCGTCGGCAATTTAACCGACTCGAGCCTACGTGCTCGTCCGCTCTTTAGCAGCTATCGCAAGATTATTGCTTCACCTGAGTATCTGGCGGCTCACGGCACGCCGGAGAGTGCCGCCGATCTGGTGAATCACGTCTGCCTCGGCTTTACAGAACCGTCCTCCCTTAACCGCTGGCCGGTTTCACAGGCGGATGGGCAGCTTTTTGAGATAAAGCCAGGGTTATCTTCGAATAGCGGCGAAACGCTTAAACAGCTGTGCCTGTCGGGGAACGGCATCGCCTGCCTGTCGGATTTTATGATTGATAGAGAGATTGAGAGCGGAGAATTTGTCGAGGTGCTTGCCGATAAGCTTTTACCGGTCAATATGCCTTTCAGCGCGGTGTACTACAGCGACCGTGCGGTCAGTACCCGTATCCGGGCCTTTATCGATTTTCTAAGCGAAGCGGTAAAACGGCCCCCTGAAGGGCCGTAATCTGGTTTAGTTATCCCACTCAGGAGCCAGGCCTTCAGGGCTTACCAGGCGGTCATTGCATTCCAGGGCAGCAATGGCCGCCATGTCTTCTGCATCCAGCTTTAGGTTCAGCGCCTGCAGGTTGCTTTCCAGATTCGCACGTTTGGTGGAAGAAGGAATAACCGCGTAACCCAGAGCCATCGCCCATGCCAGAATCACCTGTGCAGGCGTGGCCTGATGTTTCAGTGCAATGCGGCCAATGGTTTCATCCGCAAGTGCTTTACCATACGCCAGCGTCATATAGGACGTGATGTGGATGTTATGCTGTTTAGCCCATTCAACAACGGTGCGGTTTTGCAGGTATGGCGACAGTTCGATCTGGTTCGTCGCAATATTTTCAGCGCCAACAGCGTCAATGGCCTGCTGCATCAGCTCAACGGTAAAGTTTGAAATACCAATCTGACGAGTCAAACCAGCTTCTTTCGCTGCCAACAGCACCTGCATAAATTCAGCGACCGGTACGGCATCGTTTGGCGATGGCCAGTGGATCAGGGTCAGATCGACATAGTCAGTACGCAGTTTCGCCAGACTCTCTTTCAGACTTGGGATCAGTTTGTCTTTGCTAAGATTTTCAATCCAGATTTTGGTGGTGATAAACAACTCACCGCGTGGAATACCGCTCTCCTCCAGAGCCTGGCCAACGGCCGCCTCGTTATCATAGATTTGTGCAGTATCTACCGCGCGATAGCCCAGCTCCAGTGCAGTTTTAACCGATGCGATGACGACGTCGTCTTTCAGGCGGAAAGTGCCCAGACCGAATGCAGGAATTGCCATTATTAACCTCATTATAGGATGTGCGTTTGTATGAGGCTGAGTATGCCGGGGAGCACTTTGGTTAAAAAGACGGATAAATGCAGAAGATTTTTGCTAAATCAGCAACAATGTCGCGGTTGATGATGGAATTTAAAAGACAAAAAAGCCCTGAGTCTAAGACTCAGGGCTTAAATAAGTGGCGGAACGGACGGGACTCGAACCCGCGACCCCCTGCGTGACAGGCAGGTATTCTAACCGACTGAACTACCGCTCCACCGAATTTTTCTACAACTACCGGTTTGTTGCCCCGGTTTACTGCTTAATTTGATGCCTGGCAGTTGATGAACTTCCGTTCACCCTACGGGCCGCTGCTTCGCAGCGTTCAGACTCACCTTTCGGTTCGTCAGTCCTACTCTCTGAGAGTAGTGAACTGCCTCGTATTACTGACCATTACTGCTAATTTGATGCCTGGCAGTTCCCTACTCTCGCATGGGGAGACCCCACACTACCATCGGCGCTACGGCGTTTCACTTCTGAGTTCGGCATGGGGTCAGGTGGGACCACCGCGCTACGGCCGCCAGGCAAATTCTGTTATTGACCGTCACTTCGTGACCATCAATATAATCCTGAACTAAGCTGAAAATCTCTCTCTAAAAACACCTTCGGTGTTGTAAGGTTAAGCCTCACGGATCATTAGTACTGGTTAGCTCAACGTATCGCTACGCTTACACACCCAGCCTATCAACGTCGTAGTCTTCAACGTTCCTTCAGGACTCTCAAGGAGTCAGGGAGAACTCATCTCGGGGCAAGTTTCGCGCTTAGATGCTTTCAGCGCTTATCTTTTCCGCATTTAGCTACCGGGCAATGCCATTGGCATGACAACCCGAACACCAGTGATGCGTCCACTCCGGTCCTCTCGTACTAGGAGCAGCCCCCCTCAATTCTCCAGCGCCCACGGCAGATAGGGACCGAACTGTCTCACGACGTTCTAAACCCAGCTCGCGTACCACTTTAAATGGCGAACAGCCATACCCTTGGGACCTACTTCAGCCCCAGGATGTGATGAGCCGACATCGAGGTGCCAAACACCGCCGTCGATATGAACTCTTGGGCGGTATCAGCCTGTTATCCCCGGAGTACCTTTTATCCGTTGAGCGATGGCCCTTCCATTCAGAACCACCGGATCACTAAGACCTGCTTTCGCACCTGCTCGAGCCGTCACTCTCGCAGTCAAGCTAGCTTATGCCTTTGCACTAACCTCACGATGTCCGACCGTGATTAGCTAACCTTCGTGCTCCTCCGTTACGCTTTAGGAGGAGACCGCCCCAGTCAAACTACCCACCAGACACTGTCCGCAACCCGGATCACGGGTCTACGTTAGAACATCAAACATTAAAGGGTGGTATTTCAAGGTTGGCTCCACGCAGACTGGCGTCCACGCTTCAAAGCCTCCCACCTATCCTACACATCAAGGCTCAATGTTCAGTGTCAAGCTATAGTAAAGGTTCACGGGGTCTTTCCGTCTTGCCGCGGGTACACTGCATCTTCACAGCGATTTCAATTTCACTGAGTCTCGGGTGGAGACAGCCTGGCCATCATTACGCCATTCGTGCAGGTCGGAACTTACCCGACAAGGAATTTCGCTACCTTAGGACCGTTATAGTTACGGCCGCCGTTTACCGGGGCTTCGATCAAGAGCTTCTCCTTACGGATAACCCCATCAATTAACCTTCCGGCACCGGGCAGGCGTCACACCGTATACGTCCACTTTCGTGTTTGCACAGTGCTGTGTTTTTAATAAACAGTTGCAGCCAGCTGGTATCTTCGACTGCCTTCAGCTCCACCCGCGAGGGGTTTCACTTACCGACAGCGTGCCTTCTCCCGAAGTTACGGCACCATTTTGCCTAGTTCCTTCACCCGAGTTCTCTCAAGCGCCTTGGTATTCTCTACCTGACCACCTGTGTCGGTTTGGGGTACGATTTAATGTTACCTGATGCTTAGAGGCTTTTCCTGGAAGCAGGGCATTTGTTACTTCAGCACCGTAGTGGCCTCGTCATCACACCTCAGCGTTAACAGAAGTCCGGATTTACCCTAAACTTCCCGCCTACATGCTTAAACCGGGACAACCGTCGCCCGGCTAACATAGCCTTCTCCGTCCCCCCTTCGCAGTAACACCAAGTACAGGAATATTAACCTGTTTCCCATCGACTACGCCTTTCGGCCTCGCCTTAGGGGGTCGACTCACCCTGCCCCGATTAACGTTGGACAGGAACCCTTGGTCTTCCGGCGAGCGGGCTTTTCACCCGCTTTATCGTTACTTATGTCAGCATTCGCACTTCTGATACCTCCAGCAAACCTCACAGTTCACCTTCAACGGCTTACAGAACGCTCCCCTACCCAACAACACATAGTGTCGCTGCCGCAGCTTCGGTGCATGGTTTAGCCCCGTTTACATCTTCCGCGCAGGCCGACTCGACCAGTGAGCTATTACGCTTTCTTTAAATGATGGCTGCTTCTAAGCCAACATCCTGGCTGTCTGTGCCTTCCCACATCGTTTCCCACTTAACCATGACTTTGGGACCTTAGCTGGCGGTCTGGGTTGTTTCCCTCTTCACGACGGACGTTAGCACCCGCCGTGTGTCTCCCGTGATAACATTCTTCGGTATTCGTAGTTTGCATCGGGTTGGTAAGCCGGGATGGCCCCCTAGCCGAAAACAGTGCTCTACCCCCGAAGATGAGTTCACGAGGCGCTACCTAAATAGCTTTCGGGGAGAACCAGCTATCTCCCGGTTTGATTGGCCTTTCACCCCCAGCCACAAGTCATCCGCTAAATTTTTCAACATTAGTCGGTTCGGTCCTCCCAGTTAGTGTTACCCAACCTTCAACCTGCCCATGTGCTAGATCACCCGGGTTTCGGGTCTATACCCTGCAACTTAACGCCCAGTTAAGACTCGGTTTCCCTGCGGCTCCCCTATACGGTTAACCTTGCTACAGAATATAAGTCGCTGACCCATTATACAAAAGGTACGCAGTCACCCCATTAAAGAGGCTCCCACTGCTTGTACGTACACGGTTTCAGGTTCTTTTTCACTCCCCTCGCCGGGGTTCTTTTCGCCTTTCCCTCACGGTACTGGTTCACTATCGGTCAGTCAGGAGTATTTAGCCTTGGAGGATGGTCCCCCCCATATTCAGACAGGATACCACGTGTCCCGCCCTACTCTTCGAACTCACAGTATGTGCATTTTAGTGTACGGGAGTATCACCCTGTACCCTGCGACTTTCCAGACGCTTCCACTAACACACAAACTGATTCAGGTTCTGGGCTGCTCCCCGTTCGCTCGCCGCTACTGGGGGAATCTCGGTTGATTTCTTTTCCTCGGGGTACTTAGATGTTTCAGTTCCCCCGGTTCGCTTCATTACGCTATGTATTCACGCAATGATAGTGTGACGAATCACACTGGGTTTCCCCATTCGGAAATCGCCGGCTATAACGGTTCATATCACCTTACCGACGCTTATCGCAGATTAGCACGTCCTTCATCGCCTCTGACTGCCAGGGCATCCACCGTGTACGCTTAGTCGCTTAACCTCACAACCCGAAGATGTTTCACTTCAGATTATGAAAATTTGAGAGACTCGAACATGTCTTAACCTCATTCTTTATTACGGAAGAACGAGACGACATGTCGTTTCAATTTTCAGCTTGTTCCGGATTGTTAAAGAGCAAATATCTCAAACGTGACTCTTTCAAGTCAGTTTTGAGATATAACGGCACGCAACTTTCACTTACATACCAGCAAGTGGCGTCCCCTAGGGGATTCGAACCCCTGTTACCGCCGTGAAAGGGCGGTGTCCTGGGCCTCTAGACGAAGGGGACACTGAAGTCTCAATCGCAAGACGCCTTGCTTCTCTACATCTATCAGACAATCTGTGTGAGCACTACGCGGGTTGTATCTATTAGGTAAGGAGGTGATCCAACCGCAGGTTTCCCCTACGGTTACCTTGTTACGACTTCACCCCAGTCATGAATCACAAAGTGGTAAGCGCCCTCCCGAAGGTTAAGCTACCTACTTCTTTTGCAACCCACTCCCATGGTGTGACGGGCGGTGTGTACAAGGCCCGGGAACGTATTCACCGTAGCATTCTGATCTACGATTTATCTAGCGATTCCGACTTCATGGAGTCGAGTTGCAGACTCCAATCCGGACTACGACGCACTTTATGAGGTCCGCTTGCTCTCGCGAGGTCGCTTCTCTTTGTATGCGCCATTGTAGCACGTGTGTAGCCCTACTCGTAAGGGCCATGATGACTTGACGTCATCCCCACCTTCCTCCAGTTTATCACTGGCAGTCTCCTTTGAGTTCCCGGCCGAACCGCTGGCAACAAAGGATAAGGGTTGCGCTCGTTGCGGGACTTAACCCAACATTTCACAACACGAGCTGACGACAGCCATGCAGCACCTGTCTCAGAGTTCCCGAAGGCACCAATCCATCTCTGGAAAGTTCTCTGGATGTCAAGAGTAGGTAAGGTTCTTCGCGTTGCATCGAATTAAACCACATGCTCCACCGCTTGTGCGGGCCCCCGTCAATTCATTTGAGTTTTAACCTTGCGGCCGTACTCCCCAGGCGGTCGACTTAACGCGTTAGCTCCGGAAGCCACGCCTCAAGGGCACAACCTCCAAGTCGACATCGTTTACGGCGTGGACTACCAGGGTATCTAATCCTGTTTGCTCCCCACGCTTTCGCACCTGAGCGTCAGTCTTTGTCCAGGGGGCCGCCTTCGCCACCGGTATTCCTCCAGATCTCTACGCATTTCACCGCTACACCTGGAATTCTACCCCCCTCTACAAGACTCAAGCTTGCCAGTTTCGAATGCAGTTCCCAGGTTGAGCCCGGGGATTTCACATCCGACTTAACAAACCGCCTGCGTGCGCTTTACGCCCAGTAATTCCGATTAACGCTTGCACCCTCCGTATTACCGCGGCTGCTGGCACGGAGTTAGCCGGTGCTTCTTCTGCGAGTAACGTCAATCGCCAAGGTTATTAACCTTAACGCCTTCCTCCTCGCTGAAAGTACTTTACAACCCGAAGGCCTTCTTCATACACGCGGCATGGCTGCATCAGGCTTGCGCCCATTGTGCAATATTCCCCACTGCTGCCTCCCGTAGGAGTCTGGACCGTGTCTCAGTTCCAGTGTGGCTGGTCATCCTCTCAGACCAGCTAGGGATCGTCGCCTAGGTGAGCCATTACCCCACCTACTAGCTAATCCCATCTGGGTTCATCTGATGGCAAGAGGCCCGAAGGTCCCCCTCTTTGGTCTTGCGACGTTATGCGGTATTAGCTACCGTTTCCAGTAGTTATCCCCCTCCATCAGGCAGATCCCCAGACATTACTCACCCGTCCGCCGCTCGTCACCCAGGAGCAAGCTCCCCGTGCTACCGCTCGACTTGCATGTGTTAGGCCTGCCGCCAGCGTTCAATCTGAGCCATGATCAAACTCTTCAATTTAAAAGTGTTTGATGCTCAAAGAATTAAAACTGTTTATAAAATCAGTAGTCACTCTTCAAGACTTGATATTTGTTTGCATCCTAAGATGCTGAGATATCAATCCTGCGAGTGCCCACACAGATTGTCTGATAAATTGTTAAAGAGCAGTGAGTTAGGCGCTTTCGCTTGCTAACTCGAGGTGGCGTATAATACGCTTTCCTCTTTCAGAGTCAAGCGTTTATTTTCGCTTTCGTCTGACTGACTACCGGGTTGTTAAGCCGCTTTTGAAGCCGCTTCGCCGTGTCAGTGGAGGCGCATTATAGGGAGTTCTCAGAGTCTGACAACCCCTAATTTGAAAAAACTTTCTGACCGCGCGTTTTTTAATCGTAACGCTTATTTTTGGCGCTGTTTGATGGCTTTTGGCAGGTCAGCAAGGCTATTAATGACCAAATCTGCGGCCGCCTCACCTTCTTCTGTCACAGGTTTACCGGTCCGAACCAGCACTTTAGTCCCCACCATAGCGGCAGCACCGGCCTGCATATCTTCAATTTTGTCGCCGACCATATAAGAAGAAGCCATATCAATGTGCAGGAAGTCCCGTGCGGAAATCAGCATGCCCGGCTGCGGCTTGCGGCAGTCACAGGTCTGGCTAAACTCTTCCACGCTCCCTTCAGGGTGGTGAGGGCAATAATAGATGCCGTCGAGATCGACACCACGGTCCGCCAGCGACCAGTCCATCCACTCGGTCAGGTTTTCAAAGTCAGCCTCGGTGAACATCCCGCGCGCAATGCCGGACTGGTTAGTTACCAGTACCAAAGCAAAGCCCATCTCTTTTAATTCACGCATTGCTTCTATAACACCATCAATAAACTCGAATCGGTCAACTTCATATACATAGCCATGATCGACATTAATGGTGCCATCGCGGTCGAGAAAAATAGCGGGTACGGACTGTGCCACTTGAGAACTCCTGAAACGGGTTAATTGCGCTTAGTATCGCATGATTTAGTAATAAGGAGAGAACAGTCCTTCACTCCCTGATTGATTTAGACGTCTGGATGCCTTAACATCCATATCGATTACGGTAACTTTGGTTACTGGTAGCAGAAAATTCCACGGCTAATACATATACGATAATAAATAACTCAATGATTAAACTTTCAAATATCACCAAGGTGTTCCAGCAGGGTAACCGCAGCATACAGGCATTGAATAATGTCAGTCTGCATGTGCCTGCCGGACAAATTTATGGCGTGATTGGCGCGTCCGGTGCGGGGAAAAGTACCCTGATCCGCTGTGTAAACCTGCTTGAGCGCCCAACTGAAGGTTCAGTTCTGGTTGACGGCCAGGACCTGACCACGCTTTCTGAAACCCAGTTAACCAAAGCCCGTCGCCAGATTGGCATGATCTTCCAGCACTTTAATCTGCTCTCTTCGCGTACCGTTTTCGGCAACGTTGCTCTGCCACTTGAGCTGGATAACACGCCAAAAGAAGAGATTAAACGTCGCGTTACCGAGCTGCTGGACTTAGTGGGTTTAGGTGAAAAGCACGATGCCTGGCCTGCAAACCTTTCCGGCGGTCAGAAGCAGCGCGTAGCGATTGCTCGTGCCCTTGCCAGCAACCCAAAGGTACTGCTGTGTGACGAGGCCACCAGCGCGCTGGACCCAGCCACGACCCGTTCCATTCTGGAGCTGCTGAAAGACATTAACCGTCGCCTCGGCCTGACCATCCTGCTCATCACCCACGAGATGGATGTAGTCAAACGTATTTGTGACTGTGTGGCCGTGATCAGCAACGGCGAGCTTATTGAGCAGGATACGGTGAGCGAAGTGTTCTCCCATCCGAAGACGCCTCTGGCGCAGCAGTTTATTCAGTCCACGCTGCACCTCGACGTGCCGGAAGATTACGCCCAGCGCCTAAGCGCAGAGCATAAAGAAAGTGCAGTACCTTTATTGCGCCTGGAGTTTACTGGCCAGTCGGTCGATGCCCCACTTCTTTCAGAAACAGCACGTACCTTTAACGTGAATAGCAACATTATTAGCGCGCAGATGGATTATGCCGGTGGCGTGAAATTCGGCATCATGCTGTGCGAAATGCACGGCGAGCCAAAAGATACGCAAGCGGCTATTGCCTGGCTGCAGGAGCAACACGTGAAAGTAGAGGTGCTGGGTTATGTCTGAAGCAATGATTTGGTTACTGGTACGCGGTGTTTATGAAACGCTGGCCATGACCTTTGTTTCCGGTTTCTTCGGATTTGTGATTGGCCTGCCGGTGGGTGTGCTGCTATACATCACTCGCCCGGGGCAAATCAGCGCCAACGCGAAGCTATACCGCAGTATTTCTGCTCTGGTAAATATTTTCCGCTCCATTCCGTTCATTATCTTACTGGTATGGATGATTCCATTTACTCGCGCGATTGTGGGAACCTCCATCGGCCTGCAGGCAGCGATCGTTCCGTTGACCGTAGGCGCAGCACCGTTTATTGCACGTATGGTTGAAAATGCCTTGCTGGAAATCCCAACCGGTCTGATTGAAGCTTCACGCGCCATGGGTGCGACGCCGCTGCAAATCATTCGCAAGGTGCTGCTCCCGGAAGCACTTCCGGGCCTGGTCAATGCCGCGACCATTACCCTTATTACTTTAGTGGGCTATTCTGCTATGGGCGGTGCCGTCGGTGCAGGCGGTCTGGGGCAGATTGGTTATCAGTACGGGTACATCGGTTACAACGCTACAGTAATGAATACCGTGTTGGTTCTTCTGGTCGTGCTGGTTTACTTAATTCAATTCTCTGGCGATCGTATCGTCCGGGCTGTTACACACAAATAAACACAACTGCATTCATACAAGGAAAAGGACATGGCTTTTAACTTTAAAACGTTCGCCGCGGTCGGCGCTCTGATTGGCTCTCTGGCCCTGGTGGGTTGCGGTCAGGAAGAAAAAGATCCAAACCACATTAAAGTCGGCGTGATCGCCGGCGCTGAGCAGCAGGTGGCCGAAGTCGCGCAGAAAGTGGCTAAAGAGAAATATGGCCTCGATGTTGAGCTGGTGACCTTTACCGACTATGTCCTGCCAAACGAAGCGCTTAGCAAAGGCGATATCGACGTTAACGCCTTCCAGCACAAACCTTATCTGGATCAGCAAATCAAAGATCGTGGTTATAAACTGGTTTCCGTAGGCAATACTTTTGTTTACCCAATCGCCGGTTACTCCAAAAAAATCAAATCACTGGCTGAACTGCAGCCGGGTTCTCAGGTAGCACTACCAAACGACCCAACTAACCTGGGCCGTTCTCTGCTGCTGCTGCAGAAAGAAGGTCTGATCAAACTGAAAGACGGTGTTGGCCTGCTGCCAACCGTACTGGATGTCACCGAGAACCCGAAAAACCTGAAACTGGTCGAACTGGAAGCACCACAACTGCCGCGCTCTCTTGACGATGCACAGATTGCTCTGGCTATCATCAACACCACTTACGCCAGCCAGATTGGCCTGACGCCAGCGAAAGACGGTATCTTTGTTGAAGACAAAAACTCTCCTTACGTGAACCTGATCGTTTCTCGTGAAGACAACAAAGATGCAGAGAACGTGAAGAAATTCGTTCAGGCCTACCAGTCTGATGAAGTTAACGAAGCAGCTAACAAAGTCTTTAACGGTGGCGCGGTTAAAGGCTGGTAAGTTTCCATTCTTCAGTTTTACGTAAATAATTAAAGGCGGGCGCAAGCCCGCCTTGTTATTTTGGTTCGAGCTTGCTTCAATGTTCCCCGATTTACATTCATTGAGGAAATATTATGCGTGCTTTACCGATCTGTTTATTAGCATTCATGCTGAGCGGCTGTTCAATGCTAAGCAGATCCCCAGTAGAACCCGTTCAAAGCACGGCAGCTGCGCCGAAGACAGAAACCGAGAAACCTAAAGCGCCTCGCCCTGCTCCGGTCAGAATCTACACCAACGCAGAAGACTTAGTGGGTAAACCGTTCCGTGATTTAGGCGAAGTCAGCGGCGAGTCTTGTCAGGCAAGCAATCAGGATTCTCCTCCGAATATCCCGACCGCACGTAAACGCATGCAGATTAATGCCTCTAAAATGAAAGCCAATGCGGTTCTGCAACACAGCTGTGATATCACCACCGGGACACCTGGGTGCTACCGTCAGGCCGTCTGTGTTGGCTCCGCGCTGCAAGTTTCGGCGCAATGACCGAATTCCAGTTTGCGCAAATAGGCGTCATTCGATCCCCATATAAAGAAAAGTTCGCCGTCCCGCGTCAGCCCGGTCTGGTCAAAGATGGCGGCGGTGAACTGCATCTGCTTGCGCCCTACAACCAGGCCGATGCCGTGCGCGGGCTGGAAGAATTTAGCCACCTGTGGCTGCTGTTTGTCTTCCATCAAACGATGGAAGGCGGCTGGCGACCAACCGTTCGCCCTCCTCGGCTGGGAGGAAACGCGCGAATGGGCGTGTTCGCTACGCGCTCTACATTTCGCCCGAATCCTGTCGGCATGTCGCTGGTTGAACTCAAAGGCATCCGTTGCCAAAAAGACGAAGTGATCTTACAGCTTGGCAGTCTGGATTTGGTGGATGGGACACCCATTGTGGATATCAAACCGTACCTGCCCTTTGCAGAAGCCGTGCCGAACGCGAGTGCTGGCTATGCGCAACAGGCTCCGCAGGCAGACATGCTCGTTACTTTTACGCCAGAAGTTCAGCACCAGTTAACAGGGCTCGAAAAACGCTATCCGCATATTGCGCGTTTTATCAGTCAGGTGCTTGCCCAGGACCCTCGACCTGCCTATCGTAAAGGTGAGGATGTCGGGAAGAGTTATGCCGTTCTGCTTCTGGATTTTAATGTTCGCTGGCGCGTCACAGAGCAAGGTTTTGAAGTGTTCGCCCTCGAAGCGAGTTAATTTAGCCCTCTCTCTTTTGACATCTCTGCCACACTGGTAAACTAAACCACTTTTTTTGAAGCAGGCCGCCGGTGGCCTGCGCTCTGCCGTTCAAATGGAACCGTAACAACATGCGTACTAGCCAATACCTGCTCTCCACTCTGAAGGAGACACCTGCCGACGCTGAAGTAGTCAGCCACCAGCTGATGCTGCGCGCCGGGATGATCCGTAAGCTGGCCTCCGGTTTATACACCTGGCTGCCGACCGGTTTGCGCGTCCTGAAGAAAGTCGAAAACATCGTGCGTGAAGAAATGAACAACGCCGGTGCTATCGAAATGTGCATGCCGGTGGTTCAACCCGCTGACCTGTGGCAGGAGAGTGGACGTTGGGAGCAATACGGCCCGGAGCTGCTGCGCTTTGTTGATCGCGGCGAACGTCCTTTCGTGCTGGGTCCAACCCACGAAGAAGTGATCACCGACCTGATTCGCAATGAGCTCAGCTCCTACAAGCAGCTGCCGCTGAATCTGTTCCAGATCCAGACCAAATTCCGTGACGAAGTACGCCCACGCTTTGGCGTTATGCGTTCCCGCGAATTCCTGATGAAAGACGCCTACTCGTTCCATACGTCTCAGGAATCCCTGCAGGAAACCTACGACAAAATGTATGAGGCTTACAGCAAGATCTTCTCCCGCATGGGTCTGGATTTCCGCGCCGTTCAGGCGGATACCGGCTCCATCGGCGGCAGCGCTTCCCATGAGTTCCAGGTACTGGCACAAAGCGGGGAAGATGATGTGATCTTCTCTGACAGCTCAGATTATGCGGCAAACATCGAATTCGCAGAAGCGTTAGCACCTGCCTCAGGCCGCGCAGCGCCAACCGCTGAAATGAGCCAGATCGACACCCCGAATGCCAAAACCATCGCCGAGCTGGTCGAGCAGTTCAACCTGCCAATCGAGAAAACGGTTAAGACTCTGCTGGTGAAAGCCACCGAAGGCAGCGCTTACCCGCTGGTTGCTTTACTGGTCCGTGGCGATCACGAGCTTAACGAAGTGAAGGCTGAGAAGCTGCCGCAGGTAGCAAGCCCGCTGACGTTCGCCACCGAACAAGAAATTCGCGACATCGTGAAAGCCGGTCCTGGTTCCCTGGGCCCAATCAATCTGCCAGTTCCGGTTGTGATTGACCGCAGCGTTGCCGCAATGAGCGATTTCGCCGCTGGCGCAAACATCGACGGCAAGCACTTTATCGGCATTAACTGGGAACGCGATGTTGCGCTGCCGGAAGTCGCGGATATCCGTAACGTGGTGGCCGGCGACCCAAGCCCGGATGGCAAAGGCACGTTGATGATCAAACGCGGCATCGAAGTGGGTCACATCTTCCAGCTGGGCACCAAGTACTCTGAAGCGCTGAAAGCCGCGGTTCAGGGCGAAGATGGCCGTAACCAGACGCTGACTATGGGCTGCTATGGTATCGGTGTAACCCGCGTGGTCGCTGCCGCGATTGAACAGAACTTTGATGACCGCGGTATTCTGTGGCCGGATGCTATCGCCCCGTTCCACGTTGCGATTCTGCCAATGAACATGCACAAGTCCTTCCGCGTCCAGCAACTGGCCGAAGAGCTGTATACGACGCTGCGCGCGCAGGGTATCGATGTGCTGCTGGATGACCGTAAAGAGCGTCCAGGCGTGATGTTTGCCGACATGGAACTGATTGGCATTCCTCACACTATCGTTATTGGCGACCGCAATCTCGACAACGAAGAGATCGAATACAAACATCGCCGCGCCGGTGAGAAGCAGATGATCAAAACCAGCGAGATCGTTGATTTCCTGGTGAAGCAGATCAAAGGCTAATTCGCCGTTGACCATAAAAAAGCCCGTCCATCTGGACGGGCTTTTTGTTTTAGTCGTTACACTCTTTGCCGGGCTTAAACTTCGCGCCTTTATCGGCCACCAGCGCTTTCTGTAGTTCCCCGCTGTCAGGAGAGGCCTGTAGGGTGAAGTGCCCTTCTACCACCAGCAGGATTGGCGCGTTGTCCTTGCCGCGCGCTGCCGCATAGGCTCTTTCCAGCTCGGCGTTATCCGCAACGGCAAAGGTTTTACCGGTCGCACAATCCTGGAATACCGCCGCGTCAGCCATGTATTTATACTTGCCTTTCATCGGCATTGGCGTTGACGGCAGCTTCGCATCCACCGCTTTTAGCGTGTAGTTGAACTGCGATTCAATCGGATTGCCTTCGCGATCCAGCATCACCAGGCTGTCGCCTTTAGGGTGGAAATATTGCTTCTCGCCTTCGCTGTCGGTTAAGACCAGCTTGTCGGCAGTACGCGCCCATTTACCGTAGCTGGCAAATGAGGCTCCCCTTCCCTGATAGGTCTGATTCATTACCCAGGTGCCGTCCTTTTCCAGGAACAGCGAGGTTTCAATCCCTTCACAATCCGCACAGGGTACTACGCCGCGATAGCTCTGCTGCATCGGTTTGAGTTCCGCCGCCTGAGCGGGGATCAAGGTTTGCGTTTCCGTACGATTATTACAGCCAAATAGCGTGAACAGGCTGAGCGCTGCCAACGCTGCCAGAAGACTCTTCTTCATGCTTTATTCCTTATGCCGTTGTCCTAACGTTCGTCGCTACTCCGGATGACGACGAACTTTGCCACGTAGTGCTTTGGTTGTCGATTTCTGTGCCTTCGAGGCCAGACGCCGCTCTTTAGAAGCCCGCGTCGGCTTTGTGGCCCGGCGGCTCTTCTGCACTACGGTGAGTTCTTGTATCAGTGAAACCAGACGAGCCACCGCCGCTTCGCGGTTCATCTCCTGGCTTCGGTATTCCTGGGCTTTAATCACCACCACACCCTCAGGGGTAATTAAATGGTGACTTACCGCCAGCAGACGTATCTTATACGACTCTGGCAGGCTAGAGGCAGGGATATCAAAGCGCAAATGAATAGCCGTTGAGGTTTTATTCACATGCTGCCCGCCAGCCCCCTGGGCGCGAATCGCGGTAATCGTCACCTCATTGTCCGGGATAATTACCGTTCGCGACACGAAAATCATTGCTGCTGCCAGGCTGTAAAGTGAATTTCCAGATTATTCTCGCTGTCAGACAGCCAGATTGCGCCATCCTGAATTGTCGCCTGCAGGTTCATGGTGCGGGTGCCAAACTCACTTAACTTCGCCAGCTGTGCGTCATCCAGATACCAGATGGACAGGTTTTTAAACTGGCTCAGGCGGTTCTGGTTTTGCTGCCACCAAATCTCCGCCGCACGACTATTATAGGTAAACAATGCCACCTCAGCCGCCTGGCTACAGGCTTTTTTCACCCGACGTTCTTCCGGTAACCCTAGCTCTACCCACAAATCGATGCCAAGGTGATCGTTCTTGCGCCAGATTTCCGGCTCGTCTTCAGCGCTGAGGCCACGGGTAAATTCCAGTCGCTCATCCGCATATTTAATCCACGCCAGCAGGCGCAGCATCATACGCTCCTGCGTTTCCGAAGGATGACGCGCCAGCGTCAGGCTGCTGTCCAGAAACCGATTACGATCGAGATCGGCCACATTCACCGTCGCCTTATAAATTGTCGCTTTTAACGCCATCATACTTCTCCATACACAATTACGCGCTATTGTAGCGAAATAACGCACCTGCGGCTCGAAGTATGACGGGTATATTTGCGTGGCTGATATCGGTTACATTGCTGTGGTATAGTCACCTTGCTAAACAGAGTTTATCTTCGTAGGCTTAGACTTGACCCCACGAGTAGGTCTGAAGTCGGGACTCTGAGAGGAGGGTATATGGAAAATTATTGTGAATTAGTTCGGCAACGCTACGCGGAAATTGCCAGCGGTGATTTAGGCTATATTCCTGATGCCTTAGGATGCGTATTGAAGGCTCTGAACGAAGTTGCCTCCAGCGAGGCCGTCTCAGAGTCGGTCAGGGAACAGGCGGCTTATGCTGCCGCGAACTTACTGGTGAGCGATTATGTCAATGAATGATGCGTATCAACCCATCAACTGTGATGATTATGACAATCTCGAGCTCGCCTGCCAGCATCATTTGTTACTGACGCTGGAGCTAAAAGACGGGGAGGTTTTGAAAGCCAAAGCGAGCGATCTGGTTTCTCGTAAAAACGTCGAATATCTGATTGTCGATAATGCCGGCGCCACGCGTGAGTTACGCCTCGATAAAATTAACAGCTTTAGCCACCCCGAAATTGGCACTATCGTGGTGAGCGTCGAATAAATCTGGTCACCCCATCTCAAACAAAACGGGCAGCCCTCATGGCTGCCCGTTTTGTTTAGGGCTTCATTGAGGCGTAGTACGCCGCTAAATTACTGATATCCTCGTCTGAAAGCCCGCTGACGTAAGCCTTCATGATTTCAGCCTGCCCACCGCTCCGTTCCCCTTTTTTGTAAGCCTGAAGCGAATGCTCCAGATAGGCTTCACTCTGCCCGCCAATATTCGGATAAAGCGGCGCAGACGCTTTCCCACTCATGCCATGGCAGGCAACGCAGGTCATGGCCTTTGCTTCCCCGGCCTGTGGATCGCCTTTCGCCAGAACGGATAAACTGCAGGCCGTTAGCCCAAGCAGCAGTACGACTTTTTTCATTGCTCAACTCCCTTTTGCCAGTCTATGTGCCAGCATGAATGTTCCGTAGCTTGCCCTTCGCGAGTGACAAAAATGCCCGGTGCAGCGATAAGTTGCTCGCCATAAAACAGCAGCGGCGTGGCGTCACGCTCCCACGGAGGAATACGTAGCTCCTGCCAAATTTTTTTTAGCGTTCGCCCTTTATCCCGGCCGATGATATGCAGCAAACCCGGAGCCTTAAAACGCAGGCTAACAATTTCGCCCTCTGCTGGTGCGCGTACCGCCATTCCCTTATCGCTGAGAGAAAACGTTCCTGCCCCGGGGAGATGCAGCGGGCGGTAAGGCGCAGGCCATAAATAGCTTTTTTCCCGATCGATGTTCAGCAGCGGAACCCAATACAGTTCCCCCTGAAAGCGCCTGATTTCATGCTCGCCCAGGCGGAGGCGAGGGTTTGCATCTTCCCGACTTAAAGCGACTTCCTGCCATAAACGCTGCAGAGAAGCCCGGGACGGCATCGCAGCGCGATGGTGGGCCAGCCAGCGTCGCAGCAGGGCAAATCGCCGGGCATCGCTCATCGTCAGCATCGGGTCAATACGCAGCGCGCCCTGCTCCGACATTAACTGCCCCAGCTGCTCGGCAAGCAGTTCATCAAGAAGCTGTTCCTGCTCACCGCATAAATCCGCGCTGCGGGCAACGCTGCGGGAAAAATGGGGCCATCTCTGCTGCAACAGAGGAACAATCCTCAGACGCAGGAAATTCCGGTCATACTTATCGTCCTGGTTACTTTCGTCTTCAATCCAGCTTAGCCGGTGAGCACAGGCCCACTCCTCGAGCTGTGCACGGGACGTCGTCAGCAGTGGACGCAGTAATAATGTGTCGCTAAAAGGCAAAATCGCAGGCATCGACGCCAGCCCGGCAGGACCGCTGCCGCGCTTAAGCGCCAGCAGGAAGGTCTCACACTGGTCGTCCAGATGCTGCGCCGTCAGTAATACTTCGTCTGCCAAAAGCGAGCCAGAAAGCGCCTGATAGCGAGCGGCCCTCGCCTCTCCTTCAATCCCCTGTCCACCAGAAGGTAACTGGACATAAGCCGCTGCAAAGGGTACGCGCCATTTCGCACACAGCGCCTGACAATGCTCTACCCAGCTATCTGCTTTCGGGCTTAGTCCGTGGTGGATATGCATTGCCCTGATATTCAGTTCGGGTTGCAGGGTATCGCGCAGAGTCACCAGTTGATGCAGCAACACGGTCGAATCCAGCCCACCGCTAAACGCCACCAGTAACTGGCGGTGAGGATGCAGAAAAGACTGAAGTTCACGGATAGTCATGGCTCGTCGTTACTAAGGATTTGCCCGGCAAATTACCGGGCATTCGTGACGCTGGCAAGGTCTACTGCTGATAAAGTTCCAGCGGCAGGCCATCGGGGTCGCTGAAGAACGTGAAGCGCTTATTGGTATAGGGATCGATGCGAATAGGCTCGCATTTCACTCCGTGGCTTTCCAGATGCGTAATCGACTGGTCGATGTTTTCCACGCTAAATGCCAGGTGACGAAGCCCGCAGGCCTCCGGTCGACTTGGACGTACGGGAGGAAACGGGAAGGAGAACAGTTCAATAACATACTGGCCATTCAGCGCCAGATCGCCTTTCCAGGAGTCCCGCTCTTTGCGGTAAACTTCCGCTTCGAGCGTAAACTCCAGCACATCACAATAGAATTGCTTACTTCGTTCGTAGTCCGACGCGATAATCGCGACGTGATGAATTTGCTTTAAGCCCAGCATAAAATCTCCTTAGTCACTTCAGGCAAGGTAATCATCGCTTCCCTGCAAAGCAAGCGCTCAAGCCTCTTTTAAGACTCGTACTCTGTAGACGCCGTCCTCACCGAGTTTTGCTCCATGGATGTCCGTTTCAAAGCCCGGATAATGCTCCCCAACCGAGCACAGCATCAGCAGGAAGTCGAGCACCGCCCGGCTCTCTTTGGTGATCACTTCTCCGGGCATCACCACCGGCACGCCAGGCGGATAAGGCAGGATCATATTGGCCGATACTCTGCCCAACAGTTCCTCTATCTCTACCGTTTCGACGTTGCCTTTCACCTGCTGCTGATAAGCCTCGTGCGGCGTCATACGCATTTCTGGTAGAACATCAAAAGCTCGCAGCATCAGGTCTGGCAAATTATGTTGCTTAATCAGCTTGTGGATCCCCTGCGCCAGCGTCTGAATGCGCATATTTCGATAAAAGTCCGGATCTTCCGCATAAAGATCCGGGAGCATGTTCTTCACCCGCAGATTAAGATCGTAAGAGCGCTTAAACTCCGTCAGCCCACGCAGCAGGCTTAGCGCTTTTGTCTTATCGATACCGATGCTAAACAGGAACAACAGGTTATACGGGCCCGTTTTCTCGACGACAACGCCTCGCTCATCGAGGAACTTGGCCACCAGCGCCGCCGGTATCCCCTCTTCTGCCATCTCCCCCAGCTCGCTCATGCCCGGCGTCAAAATAGTGACTTTGATAGGATCGAGATACATGTGATCCGCATCGGCCTCCCTAAAGCCATGCCAGTCTTCCTCACCGGGTGCAATGGGCCAGCACTCAGCCTCATCAACATGATCGGGCTGCCAGATATCGAAGAACCAGTCTTCAGACTCTTCACGCAGGCGCTGCACTTCACGACGAAAATGCAGCGCGCGCTCAACGGAGCGGTTAATCAGCCGCTTACCGGTGTTACCGCGCAGCATCGCCGCGGCAGTTTCAATCGAGGCCACCAGCGGGTAGCTCGGGGATGTGGTGGTATGCATCATGTAGGCTTCGTTGAAAGTCTCTTCATCGTAATCACCTTTAATGTGAATCAGCGAAGCCTGAGAGAACGCCGCCAGCAGTTTATGGGTTGACTGGGTTTCATAGATAATTTTCCCTGGCACCCGGTCACCGCTCATGCCGCTTTTCCCCTGATAAATAGGGTGGAAGTTGGTATAAGGCACCCAGGCGGAGTCGAAGTGAATCGACGGTACATCCAGCGTTTTCTTGATGAAATCGGTGTTGTACAGCAGCCCGTCATAGGTTGAATTGGTGATAACCGCATGCACTGGCCAATGCGCATTCGGTGTTTCAGCAACCTTTTTTTCGATATTTTCGCGAGTGAATTCACGCTGTGGAATGCCGCCCAGTATCCCCAGCGCGTTACGCGTAGGCTTCAGCCAGATCGGCACCAGGTTGGTCATCATCAGCAAATGGGTCAGTGATTTATGGCAGTTACGATCGACCAGAATCGTGCTACCGGAAGGCGCGGCATACATGCCAACAATCTTGTTCGACGTCGAAGTACCGTTGGTCACCATATAGCTTTGCTCGGCGCCAAAGGTGCGGGCAATATACTCCTCCGCCTCAAGATGAGGGCCGGTATGGTCAAGCAATGAGCCCAGTTCCGTCACCGAAATCGACACATCCGCCTTTAGCGTGTTACCGCCAAAGAAGTCGTAAAACAGGCACCCGACCGGGCTTTTCTGGTAGGCGGTGCCGGCCATGTGCCCCGGCGTGCAAAAGGTATATTTTCCCTCTTTTACGTAGGTGAACAGCGCTTTGGTCAGCGGCGGCGTAATGGTATCCAGATACTCGTTGGTGTACTGGCGAATACGCAGGGCGATGTCGTCGGCCGCGCTCAACGCATACTCGAAGAACCACAGCGCCATGCGCATTTCATTCACGCTAACGTTCAAAGAAGAATGCGTATTGATAAACGCATACAGAGGCAAGTTTTCGTTCAGCAAGTTGATTTCGCTGCACAAATCGAGACTGTATTCGTCCCAGTCAAAGACGACGCCGCAGATACGAGGGTTATGCTCAATCAGCTTAAGCAAATCGGTACTGTTGGTCGGGTAGATGAGCTGAAAGCCCTGTAGCTCCAGCGCGCGATGCAGTTCCTTAATGGGCTCGTCTTTATAGAAAACGCCGTGCGGCCCCATAATCGCAATAGTATTCAATGTTCACCTCCTGGAAAATCACTTGGCTAAGCATAGCGCAATGGGGTTTTCCATGAAGCGATAAATGCAAAAAGGGCCGGAAAATCCGACCCTTATCGCTACTGTACAGCATAAAATCAGGCGTAGCCGTAGCTCATCAGACGCTGATAACGACGGTTCAACAACTCGTCTTTGTTCAGCACGTCAAGATCAGCCAGATCCGCCAGCAGCTGTGCTCGCAGGGAAGCAGCCATCACTTCCGGGTTGCGGTGCGCGCCGCCCAGAGGCTCAGGGATGACGGTATCGATAAGCTTCAGCTCTTTCAGGCGAGGAGCAATGATCCCCATCGCTTCTGCAGCCAGCGGGGCTTTATCCGCGCTTTTCCACAGAATGGACGCACAGCCTTCCGGGGAAATAACGGAATAGGTGCTGTACTGCAGCATGTTCACTTTGTCACCCACACCAATGGCCAATGCACCACCGGAGCCACCTTCACCAATAACGGTACAGATGACCGGTACTTTCAGGCGGGACATTTCGCGCAGGTTGCGGGCGATCGCTTCAGACTGACCACGTTCTTCGGCACCAACGCCCGGATAAGCACCCGGAGTATCGATGAAGGTAATGATCGGCATGTTAAAGCGTTCAGCCATTTCCATCAGACGCAGCGCTTTACGGTAACCTTCTGGTGCCGGCATACCGAAGTTACGACGGATTTTCTCTTTGGTTTCACGCCCTTTCTGATGACCAATGATCATCACCGGACGACCTTCCAGACGAGCAATACCCCCCACGATAGCTTTATCGTCGGCATAGGCACGGTCGCCGGCCAGTTCGTCGAACTCATCAAAAGCCAGACGAACGTAATCCAGGGTGTACGGACGCTGCGGATGGCGCGCCAGTTGCGCAATCTGCCATGCGCCTAAATCAGCGAAGATCTTGCGGGTCAGCTCAACGCTTTTCTCGCGCAGACGCTGCACTTCTTCGTCCAGATTAATATCCAGTTTTTCATCCTGGCGGCTAACGGCCGTCAGGGAATCGATTTTCGCTTCCAGCTCTGCAATCGGCTGTTCGAAATCAAGGAAATTCAGACTCATAATATTCCTGTTTTAGTCAAACTCCAGTTCCACCTGCTCCGAACCAATCAGCGTTCGCAAATCGTTAAGTAAACGATCGCTAGGGGAAACACGCCATGTCGCACCGAAGCGCAACCGGGCTCGTGCATCCACCCTCTGATAGTAGAGATGTACTGGAATTGTCCCCGAACGATGGGGTTCCAGAGACTGACGGAGACGGTTTAAAAGCTGGTCATCAATTTGCCTGTCCGTCAGCGAGATAGCAAGCCCACGCGCGTACTTTTCACGGGCTTCGTCGATGTCCATCAGCTCGCGGGCCGTCATTTTAAGCCCTCCGCTGAAGTCATCAAAGCTGACCTGTCCGCTGACGATCAGGATACGGTCTTTTTCCAGCAGATGCTGGTATTTTTCTAGCGCATCTGTGAATAACATCACTTCCAGACGACCGGAGCGGTCATCCAGCGTACAGATGCCGATGCGATTACCTCGCTTGGTGACCATAACCCGCGAAGCAATCACCAGACCCGCAGCCGTGGTCATTTTACCACGTTCTGTCGGGTGCATCTCTTTCAGGCGCATGCCACCGACATAACGCTCAATTTCTTTCAGGTACTGGTTAATCGGGTGGCCGGTTAGATACAACCCAAGCGTTTCCCGCTCCCCTTCCAGTACGACCTGATCCGGCCATGGGATAACGCTGGCGTAGGATTTTTCGACCTGCTCTGGCTCTTCTGCCAGTACGCCGAACATATCCGCCTGGCCGATAGCCTCCGCTTTCGCATGCTGATCGGCCGCTTTCAGCGCATCACCCAAAGCGTTCATCAGTGCAGCACGGTGCGGTCCAAGGCGGTCAAAAGCCCCGGACATAATAAGTTTTTCCAGAATCCTGCGGTTAAGCTTTTTGATATCGGAGCGCGCGCATAAATCGAAGAGATCGAGGAAATGCCCGCCCTGATTACGCGCCTCAATAATGGCTTCAATCGGGCCTTCACCTACGCCTTTTATCGCCCCGATGCCGTAAACAATTTCCCCGTCATCGTTAACGTGGAAATGATACAGGCCAGAGTTAATGTCCGGCGACAGAACTTTCAGCCCCATGCGCCAGCATTCATCCACCAGGCCTACCACTTTCTCGGTGTTATCCATATCGGCGGTCATAACGGCCGCCATAAACTCTGCCGGATAGTGCGCCTTCAGCCACAGCGTCTGGTACGAAACCAAAGCATAGGCGGCGGAGTGAGATTTGTTAAAGCCGTACCCGGCAAATTTCTCTACCAGGTCAAAGATTTTCATCGACAGCTCGCCGTCGACGCCGTTTTTGATCGCGCCCTCTTCAAAGGTGCCGCGCTGCTTGGCCATCTCTTCCGGTTTCTTTTTCCCCATCGCACGACGCAGCATATCCGCGCCGCCGAGGGTGTAACCGGAAAGCACCTGGGCAATCTGCATGACCTGTTCCTGGTACAGGATGATGCCGTAGGTTGGCTCCAGTACCGGCTTCAGACTTTCGTGCTGCCACTCTACGTCCGGATAAGAAATCGCTTCACGGCCGTGCTTACGGTCGATGAAGTTATCTACCATCCCTGACTGCAGCGGACCAGGGCGGAACAGCGCCACAAGTGCGATCATGTCTTCGAAGCAGTCGGGCTGCAGACGCTTTATCAGGTCTTTCATGCCGCGAGATTCAAGCTGGAAGACCGCAGTGGTTTCCGATCGCTGCAGCATGTCGAAGCTTTTCTTATCGTCGAGCGGGATGGCAGCGATATCAATCGGCTCCAGCCCCTGTTTTGCCCGACGCGGGTTGATCATTTTCAGCGCCCAGTCGATGATCGTCAGCGTTCGCAGCCCGAGGAAGTCAAACTTCACCAGACCCGCATATTCAACGTCGTTCTTGTCGAACTGGGTAACCGGATGCTGCCCCTGATCGTCACAATAAAGCGGCGCAAAATCGGTAATTTTGGTTGGCGCAATAACCACGCCCCCGGCGTGCTTACCGGCGTTACGCGTGACGCCTTCCAGCTTGCGCGCCATGTCGATCAGCGCTTTAACTTCTTCATCGGCCTCGTAGATCTCAGGCAACTGCGGCTCCGCCTCAAAGGCTTTTGCCAGCGTCATACCGGGATCGGGCGGGATCAATTTCGAGATGCGATCGACGAAGCCGTAAGGGTGGCCGAGTACGCGACCTACGTCACGAATAACCGCCTTCGCCGCCATTGTACCGAAGGTAATGATCTGCGAAACGGCCTCGCGCCCATACATCTCGGAAACGTGGTCGATCACCTGGTCGCGTTTTTCCATACAGAAATCGACGTCGAAGTCAGGCATCGAAACACGTTCCGGGTTAAGGAAGCGTTCAAACAGTAAGTCAAATTCAAGTGGGTCAAGGTCGGTGATTTTGAGCGCATAGGCCACCAGTGAACCAGCACCAGAGCCGCGGCCTGGCCCGACCGGCACGCCGTTATCTTTCGACCACTGGATAAACTCCATCACGATGAGGAAGTAGCCGGGGAAGCCCATCTGGTTGATAACCTGCAGCTCAATGTCCAGACGCTCATCGTACTCTGGGCGTTTTTGAGCACGAACTTCCGGGTCCGGGAACAGGAACTCAAGACGTTCCTCTAACCCCTCTTTAGATTTCATGACCAGGAAGTCTTCGGTGGTCATTTCTCCCGTCGGGAACTGCGGCAGGAAGTACTCGCCCAGGCGCACAGTAACATTGCAGCGCTTAGCTATCTCGACGCTATTTTCCAGCGCTTCCGGAATGTCCGAAAACAGCTCGCACATCTCCTCTTCACTGCGCATATACTGCTGAGCGGAGTAGTTGCGAGGGCGTTTAGGATCGTCCAGCGTGAAGCCATCGTGGATCGCGACGCGGATCTCGTGGGCATCAAAGTCACCGGCATCAATAAAACGAACGTCATTGGTTGCCACAACCGGCAGCCCACGTTCATCGGCCAGCGCCACGGCGGCGTGAAGGTAATTCTCTTCGTCCACGCGGCCGGTGCGAATCAACTCCAGATAGAAGCGATCGGCAAAATGCTGCTGCCAGAATTCCAGGCATTGATCGACCAACGGCTGGTTTCCACGAAGCAGGCTTTTGCCTATATCTCCCATGCGTCCGCCGGACAGTAAGATCAGCCCCTCGTTTAACTCAACCAGCCATTCACGATCGATAATCGGGCCAGCCGCGCCGTAGCCGCGCTGGTAGGCCCGAGAAATCAGTAAGGTGAGATTTTGATAGCCTTCATTGTTGGCGGCCAGTACCGTCAAATGGCTAAGCTCGTCGCCCAACAGCTCGTTGGCCACGTTGAAGTCCGCACCGATGATCGGCTTGATGCCAGCCCCGTGGCCGGAGCCGTAGAATTTGACCAGCCCACAGAGGTTGGTGAAATCGGTGATAGCGAGAGCAGGCATCCCCAGCGCCGCGGCTTTTTTTACCAGCGGCCCGGTCTTAGCCAGCCCATCAATCATGGAATAGTCGCTGTGCACCCGAAGGTGAATGAAACGTGGTTCAGCCATCTCTCACCAATTACTTTGTATCAGCTACTCGCGCTCAGGAGACGAGCCCAAGCGCGCGTTTGACGGGGCCAAAGCTGCGGCGATGGTGCTGGGTGGCACCATGCTCGGCTAGCTTCTCGAGATGAAAAGCGGTTGGGTAGCCCTTATGTTGAGCAAAACCGTATTGTGGGAAGCTGAGATCCAGCTCGGCCATTTCACGATCGCGCGTGACTTTGGCAAGTATTGATGCCGCGCTGATTTCAGCCACCCTACTGTCGCCTTTTACTACCGCCAGCGACGGCATAGGCAGCGCAGGGCAACGGTTGCCGTCAATCAGCACGTATTCAGGCACCACACTCAGGCCCGCAACCGCACGCTGCATGGCCAGCATCGTGGCATGCAGAATGTTGATGCTGTCTATCTCTTCCGGCTCGGCACGGCCCAGACTCCAGCTTAATGCCTTTTCGATAATTTCGTCATACAGCGCCAGACGGCGTTTTTCCGACAATTTTTTCGAATCCGCCAGCCCAATAATCGGCTTTGCCGGATCGAGGATCACTGCCGCAGTGACAACGGCGCCGACCAAAGGCCCACGCCCGACTTCATCCACACCGGCGACAAGGTGCGTATGCGGGTAAATAAATTCCATCATTGGGCCAGCTCCAGCACGGCGTCCGCCGCCTGTTTGTCCGCATTACAACGGATCTGCTGATGCAAATCCCGGAAGGTGTCATGCATTTGATGGCTGGTAGTACCGTCTTCCAGCAGCGGCTCCAGCGCACACGCTAACCCGATAGGCTCACACTCGTTTTGCAGCAGCTCTTTAACCAGCTCGCGGCCCGCCAGGAGATTAGGCAGGGAAACGTAATCGGTTTTCACCAGACGCTTTGCCAGCCAAAAAGTAAATGGCTTCATGCGATAGCCAACGACCATAGGGCATTTCGCCAGCATACATTCAAGCGCAGCGGTGCCCGATGCCAGGAGCGCCGCGTCACTGGCAATCATCGCTTCGCGTGCTTTACCATCCAGCAAATGCACATGCAGCTCAGGGGCTATCTCAGCCTTAATTTTTTCAAACTGCTCGCGACGCTTTGCATTCACCAGCGGCACCACAACTTCCAGCGCAGGCCAACGTTTACGAAGCAATTGAGCGGTTCTCAGGAAATCGGCGCTCAGCATTTCGACCTCAGCGCCACGGCTGCCGGGTAAGAGCGCCAGGCATTTTGCATCTGCCGCAATGCCTAACGTCGCGCGAGCCGCCTTTTTATCAGGATCGAGCGGCATGGCGTCCGCCATGGTATGCCCAATGAAGCGACACGGCACATTAAACCGGTCGTAAAACGCTTTTTCGAAAGGCAGAAAAGCCAGAACCAGATCGGTCGCTCTGCCAATTTTGAAAACGCGTTTTTGCCGCCATGCCCAAACGGACGGGCTGACGTAGTGGATCGTACGAATCCCTTGCTTCTTGAGGTTGCCTTCGAGCGTGATATTGAAATCCGGCGCGTCGATGCCGACAAACACATCGGGCTGCAGCTCGGTGAAGCGCTTAGTGAGATCGCTGCGGATCTGCAGCAGGCGACGTAAACGGCCGAGCACTTCAACGATGCCCATGACCGCAAGCTCTTCCATTTCATACCAGGCTTCACAACCTTCGGCCTGCATGAGCGGCCCGGCCACGCCAACAAAGCGGGCATCAGGCACGCGAGCTTTCAGTTCACGAATAAGTCCGGCACCAAGAATATCGCCGGAAGTTTCTCCGGCGACCAGGGCAATCGTGAGGGGACGGCCAGGCTTCATTTAACGAATCAAACCGCGCGTTGAGCGGGCAAAGAATTCAATAAATGCATTCACTTCCGGATGCTGAGCAGCAATTTCAGCAATTTCCGGCTTCGCCTCTTCAAGCGTTTTGCCGCTGCGATAGAGGATCTTGTAGGCGTTACGAATAGCGTGCAGCGCTTCTTTGCTGAAGCCGCGACGCTTCAGGCCCTCAATGTTCACACCAAACGGCGTCGCATGGTTGCCCTGCGCAATAACGTAAGGTGGAACGTCCTGAGCAACGCCGGAACAGCCGCCAACCATCACATGAGCGCCGATGATGCAGAACTGATGCACCGCGGTCATTCCGCCGATGATGGCGTGATCCCCAATTTGTACGTGACCCGCGAGCGTTGCGTTGTTCGCAAGGATAACGCGATCGCCAATCTGGCAATCATGCGCAACGTGCGCATTGATCATCAGCAGGTTATCGCTTCCCACCTTCGTTAATCCAGCATCTTGCACCGTACCGCGATGGATGGTGACGCTTTCGCGAATGCGGTTGCGATCGCCAATTTCCACGCGAGTTGGCTCACCCGCATATTTCAGATCCTGGTTAACTTCACCGATGGACGCGAACTGGTAGATCTCATTATCACGGCCAATTTTAGTGTGGCCATTGACGACAACATGAGATTTCAGAACCGTGCCCTCGCCGATTTCAACGTTTGGACCTACGAGACAAAACGGACCAATGTGAACGTTAGCACCAATGATGGCGCCTTCTTCCACAATGGCTGTTGGATGAATAAAGGCGGACTTATCAATCACGTATTATGCCTCCCGGCTGCGTGCACACATCATGGTTGCTTCGCAGACGATCTTACCGTCAACGATTGCAACACCTTTGAAACGCGTCAAACCACGACGAGTCTTCTCAAAGGTCACTTCCATAATCATCTGATCGCCAGGCACGACAGGGCGCTTAAAGCGCGCTTCATCAATACCAGCAAAGTAATACAGTTCACCCGGCTCAAGTTTACCTACGCTTTTAAACGCAAGAATACCGGTAGCCTGCGCCATCGCTTCCAGGATCAATACGCCCGGGAAAATCGGCTTGCCAGGGAAGTGGCCCTGGAAAAACGGCTCATTTACAGAGACATTTTTTACTGCGCGCAGAAAACGACCTTCTTCAAAATCCAGCACGCGGTCAACCAGCAAGAACGGATAACGGTGCGGCAGAAGCTCTAAAATCTCTTCAATGTGCAGAGTATGAGTGTCAGTTGTCAAAATACTCTTCCTGTCTAAATATTCTAAATGACAATAATAACACGGCCTGCGGCAATCAAAGAAAGCCAGCAGGCCGCAAATCAAAAAGCGCGGCTCACGCTCCAGCCCTAATGGCCGGAAACACGGCAGCGCAGGGAGCAGGCGACGATCAGTCTTGTTGATTGACCTTACGTTCGATGGCTTTTAAGCGTTTGCTCATCTCATCGATGTTCATCACCAGGGCGGCGGTTTTACGCCACGCTTTGTTCGGCTGGAGCGGGATACCCGAGGAGTAAACCCCCGGTTCAGTGATAGGACGCATCACCATTCCCATTCCGGTCACGGTCACCTTGTCACAGATTTCCATATGGCCGTTGATTACGCTGGCACCACCAATCATGCAGTAACGGCCAATTTTCAGGCTGCCTGCCATGATAACGCCACCCGCAACCGCAGTATTGTCGCCAATCACAACGTTATGTGCAATCTGGCACTGGTTATCAATGATAACACCATTGCCGATGATCGTGTCATCCAGCGCACCGCGATCGATAGTCGTACAGGCGCCAATCTCAACGCGATCGCCAATAATCACCCGGCCGAGCTGAGGGATCTTCACCCAATTACCACGATCGTTGGCGTAGCCAAAACCGTCGGAACCAATCACCGTGCTGGACTGAATCAGGCACTGAGCACCGATTTCAATGTTGTGATAGATGGAGACATTTGCCCATAAACGGCTACCTGCGCCAATTTTGGTATTTTTGCCTACGAAGCAGCCAGCGCCAATCACCACGTTATCACCCAGCTCAACGCCAGATTCGATAACGGCATTTGCGCCGACAGAAACATTTTGGCCAAGCCTCGCCGTCGCATCGATCACTGCGCTTGACGCAATGTTGCTTGCAGGCTGAGGCGTGGTATCAAGAATTTGAGCCATACGGGCATAGGTCAGGTAGGGATTCTTCACTACCAGCGCCGCGCTCTTAGCGTATGGAAGGTCGGCTTCGGTCATCACGACGGCAGAAGCCTGGCAGACAGCCAGCTGTTCACGATAGCGAGGGTTAACCATGAACGTAATGTGGCCAGACTGGGCAGTTTGCATAGATGCGACGCCGGTGATGACGATATCGCCATCACCGTGCAATTCTGCATCCAACTGCTGGGCTAATTCAGCCAGTCGAATTGAAGACATTACTTATTTAACCTGTTTCAGTACGTCTGCAGTGATGTCTTTAACGTCGTTACCTGCATAAGCAACGGTGTTTGCATCCAGAACGACATCATAACCTTTGTCATCTGCAACTTTCTTCACAGCGGCCTGGATACGAGTGACCAGCTTGCTGCGTTCTTCGTTGGAGCGACGGTTACGATCCTGCTCAAAAGCCTGCGCTTTTTCGGAGAAGGACTGGCGCTGAGCCATGACGTCTTTTTCCATTTTGCTGCGATCTGAAGCTTTCATGGTTGAACCATCGCGCTGCAGGCGCTGCATTTTGGATTGCAGATCGTTTTCCATTCCCTGCAGTTCGCTGGCGCGGCCTTTGAACTCATTTTCCAGGGTTTTAGAAACACCGGTATTTTGTGCGACCTGTTGGAACAGGTTGCCCATGTTAACTACTGCGATGCTGGAGGCAGCCTGAGCGCCGGCTGAAGCAACCATAGCAATCCCGAGACCTGCGGCAACTAACCACTTTTTCACTATAAACTCCTTACCATCCCATAGGCGTCCGAAGACACTGTTTTTTGCGAGCACCGGCTAACTGACTAAGCGGTTAACAGGTGCAACGCCTCACTGCTGTTGCGTTCCATCGCGCAGAACAAATTACCAGGTTTTACCAATGTTAAACTGGAACTGTTCTGCCTTGTCTCCATCATATTTCTTATACGGCTGAGCATAAGAGAAGACCAGCGGCCCCAGAGGCGACATCCACTGCAGCGCAATACCTGCAGACATACGGATGTTACTTGGCGTGCTGTAATCAGGTATACCTGCCGCTCTGGTCGCGTCGGTGTTCTCCCATTTGGTATCCCAAACGGTACCTGCATCGACAAACAGAGAAGTACGAACAGAGTTTGAGTACTTCTCACTCAGGAACGGCGTCGGGGTAATCAGCTCAAGGCTGGCTACACCCATTGCGTTACCACCCACCGCATCGTTAGAGTTACACACGGCACCGGTTCCACAGTTACGCTGGTTCGGACCGAAATAAGCGGCTTTTGGACCAATGTTGTTCGACTGGAAACCACGCACGGTGCTTGAACCACCGGCATAGAAGTTCTCGTAGAACGGCAGTTCTTTACCGCCCAGACCATCGCCATAACCCCAACGAGTACGGCCCAGCACAACCCACGTGTGATCGTCATTGATCGGGAAGTAGCTCGCCGTATCTAACGTCACTTTGTAGAACTCGTTGTCAGAACCCGGAATGGTAACTTTACCATTCAGGTTGACGCGAGAACCATCCGTCGGGAAGTAACCGCGGTCAAGGTTGTTGTATGTCCAACCATAGTTCAGAGTAAAGTCATCTGCCGAGAAACTGTTGTCGTTGGCGTTCTGAGTTGGGTGCTGCCCCACAGAATCCAGGTAGCGCCACATGGCTATCTGTGGCTGCATATTCGACAGATCGTTATGCACGTAACCCAGACCGAGACGCAGCGTGTTGTATTCGTTCACCGGGAAGCCCAGTGTCGTATCTACGCCGTAGCTCTTGTTGGTGTAGTCAGACAGGTCCGCGTCATCAGCTTTAAAGTCGTTGAAGAAGATACGACCACCAAGGCTAACGCCGTCAACCGTGAAGTACGGATCGGTTGCTGACAGTTCCGCGTAGGTCTGGTAATCGTTTTTGGTGCCGCTGATACCAACCGAGTAACCCGTACCCAGCCAGTTATCCTGCTGCACGCCGACCTGGAAGCTAACGCCGCTTTCGGTACCGTAGCCAACGCCGAAGTTGAAGCTACCGGTGTTACGCTCTTTAACTTTATAGACAACGTCAACCTGATCCGGGCTGCCGGATACGCGCTGGGTATCTACATCGACGGTCTCGAAGTAACCCAGACGGTTCAGACGCTCTTTACCAGCATCAACGAGGTTGCTGCCCAGCCACGCACCTTCCATCTGACGCATTTCACGGCGCAGAACGGAATCTTTACTGGTGTCGTTGCCTTCGAAACGGATCTTACGCACGTAGTAACGGTTGCCGGAGTCGACGTTCACATGCAACTTCACCGTTTTGTCAGCGTCATTAATTTCTGGCTGCGTCTGTACGCGCGGATAGGCGTAACCGTAGCGACCCAGCAGTTTCTTAATGTCGTCTTCCATTTTGGTGACTTTGGTGCCGTTGTATAGCTCACCCGGCTGCATCTTGGTCAGGCTCTCAATTTCTGCAGAATGCCCGGCCAGATTGCCTTTCACATCTACGCCAGCGATCTTGTACTGCTCGCCTTCGGTGATGTTAATGGTCACATAAATGCTTTTCTTGTCCGGCGTCAGGCTCACCTGCGTGGAATCAATATTGAAACGCGCATAGCCGCGATCCAGATAGTAGCTACGCAGGGTTTCAAGGTCGCCCGCCAGCTTTTGCTTCTGGTATTTGCGATCGCCGACGACGTTCCACCACGGCACTTCGTCACGCAGCTGGAAACGGGAAATCAGCTCATCGGTGGTAAACGCATGGTTACCGACGATGTTGATCTGCTGGATTTTCGCGGAGACGCCTTCCTGGAACACCAGTTTCAGGTCAACACGGTTACGCGGCAGCGGCGTAACGACAGCTTTAACGCTGGCGCTGTATTTACCGACGCTGTAGTAGAAATCTTCCAGCCCTTTCTCGATATCGCCCAGGGTCGTACGGTCAAGGGATTCCCCCACGCGCACGCCTGAAGCTTCGAGGTTCTGCTTGAGCATGTCATCTTTCACCGACTTGTTGCCGGAGAAGGTAATGCTGGCAATGGTTGGACGCTCTTTGACCTGCACAAGCAGCGTATTGCCATCACGCAGAACTCGTACATCTTCAAAGTTGCCAGTAGCAAACAGTGAGCGGATTGTATTACTGATATCCTCGTCAGAGACGGTATCGCCTACGCGAACCGGCATACTGAGGAGGGCCGCACCGACGGCGACTCGCTGCAGGCCTTCAAAATGAATATCTTTCACCACGAACCCGTCTGCACCGTATACGGTGGCGCTGCTAAACAGCAGCGACGCTATGAGGAGCTTTTTCATCGCCATCGTTGTTATGCGTTCTTCCTAACCTAATTCTCTCTATAAACGAGAGAAATCATTGAAAAGTGCAAGCCCCATTAATAGCACCAGCAAAATAGAGCCAATGCGATAACTGAAGTCCTGAACTCGCTCGGAAACCGGAGTGCCTTTCAGTTTCTCAACCGCCAAAAAGAGCAGGTGCCCGCCGTCAAGGACGGGAAGTGGAAACAGGTTAATGATCCCTAAGTTGACGCTGATAAGCGCCAGGAACATCAGGAAGTAAATTAACCCATATTCCGCCGACATACCTGCCCCTTGAGCTATGGAGATTGGCCCACTGAGGTTGTTCAGTTTTACATCACCGGTTATTAATTTCCCCAGCATGTTGACCGTCAGCTTCATCAGTTGCCAGGTTTTATCCGTGGCTTCTGCTACAGCGGTAAACGGCCCATACTGACGCACTGTTTTGTACTCATCGGGCAGCGGGATAATTTTAGGCACTACCCCTGCAAACCCTTCAGCCTTCGCTTTACCCGGTTTTGTATCCGGTATCAGCGTCAAAGACAAGGGGCTACCCTGTCTTTCAATCTCTACGGCCAGCGGCTGTCCTGGATTGTCACGAACCAGGTTAACAAACGCACTCCACTGAAGGAGCGGCTGTCCGTTGACTTTAACGATCCTGTCCCCGGCTTGCAAACCTGCCTTACTGGCTGCGGACTGCGGCTGAACTTCGTCCAGCACGTTTTCAATCTGCGGGCCACGAGGCCTGAATCCAAGTGATACGACCGGATCCTGCTTATCAGGCTCAAACTGCCAATGGCTTAGATCAAGGGTTACATCACGCGTTTGATTGGTCCCAAACGGCGCATAAGAAACTCTCGCGCTCGCATCGCCAATCTTACCGATTAAAGCTAAACGAACAGCATCCCAATCAGGCGTTTCGATACCATCTATCGCTTTTAGTTCCATGCCGGCGCTAATTTGTGCTTCCGCTGCGATAGAGTTGGGGGTTATTTCACCGATAACCGGGCGCAGGCTGGGAATGCCAATGATAAACACCAGCCAATAAGCAAAAATTGCGAAGATGAAGTTAGCGACGGGGCCAGCGGCGATGATAGCCGCTCGCTGAGAAACCGTTTTGTTGTTAAACGCAGCATGACGCATTTCCGGCAGCACCGGCTCAACGCGTTCATCCAGCATTTTAACGTAGCCACCCAGCGGGATAAGCGCGATAACAAACTCGGTTCCCTGGCGGTCGGTACGACGCCAAAGCGCCTTACCAAACCCGATAGAGAAACGTTCCACACGAACGCCACAGCGGCGAGCTACCCAAAAATGGCCAAACTCGTGCACGGTAATCAAAACACCCAGTGCAACGATAAACGCAGCCAAATTCCAGAGTATGCTCAGCATAAAACCTTCCGTTAAATCGTCCTGAATACCAGAAGCAGCAGACACGCAAACACCGGCACCGCCGCTGTCAGGCTGTCAATACGGTCAAGAATACCACCATGTCCCGGGATAAGGTGACCACTATCTTTAATACCTGCTTCGCGTTTGAACATACTTTCGGTCAAATCACCCAAAACGGAAGCCAGCGCGGCAACAATGGAACAGGTTAGCAGAACCACGGGGGCCACGTTCAAATCCGCCCACATCCCGAACAACAACGAAATAACGGCTGAAGTTGCAAGACCGCCAATAAACCCCTGCCAGGTCTTGCCGGGCGAGACCTTTGGCGCAAGTTTATGCTTACCGAACATTTTCCCAAATACATAAGCGCCGGAATCCGCGCCCCACACCAGGAACATCACATACAGCAGCCAGACTGAGCCGCTGTAGTGGTTGATATCATAATGCCAGCTGCGCAGCGCGACCATGCCCCAGAAGAAAGGAATAATGGTGAGCAGGCCAAAGACCAGACGAAGCGGTTTTGAATTGCGCCATAGCGCCGCAGAGGCCGGATAGAACAGAACCAGCAGCAGCGCAGCTACCCACCACACTAGCGATGCCCAAAGCGAGAATTCGATTATCGGCAAATGCACCGAATGCCGATACTCCGGCAACGAAATCAGCATCACGGCAAGCAACAGACCACAAAGCACCGACAGCCAGACGCGCTGTGAACGCGCCACGAAGCCAGCGAGTTGCCCCCATTCCCATGCTGCCAGCATACAAATCACCAGCGTAGCAATCGCAAATCCTACTGGCGGAAGCCAAAACAACGCCGCGATTACAACGGGAATCATAATAAACGCGGAAATCAGGCGATACTTCAGCAAAAGTGACCCCCAACAGGCTTATTCACCACCAGGTGCTGTGCCACCAAAACGACGCTCTCGGTTTGCAAAAGCATTTAGCGCACCTTCAAAGTCTTGTTCATCGAAATCAGGCCAAAGAACATCGGTAAAATAAAGTTCCGCATAGGCAATTTGCCAGATGAGGAAATTACTGATGCGATGTTCTCCCCCTGTCCTAATTACTAAATCTACGGGAGCCAGTTCATGCATGCAGATCTGCTGACCGAGCAGTTCTTCATCTATCTGATCCGGGCGCAATAAGCCTTCCTGCACCTGCGACGCAAGCTGTCGCACTCCCTGAATGATATCCCAACGCCCGCCATAATTCGCGGCGATATTGAGCGTCAGACCAGTATTCTCACTGGTTAAAGCTTCTGCTTTTTTGATTCTTTCCTGCAGGCGGAGGTTAAATCGGCTGGTATCACCGATAATTCGTAAGCGGACATTATGACGGTGCAGGCTCTTGACCTCACTGTCTAATGCCCAGACGAACAGCTCCATCAATGCGGTCACTTCCTGAGCGGGGCGGTTCCAGTTCTCGCTGCTAAAAGCGTAAAGCGTCAGCGCATCGATGCCGTTATTCGCTGCGAAAGTCACAGCACGGCGAACCGATTTTGCTCCAGCTTTATGACCGAAAACCCTCATTTTTCCCTGACGCTTAGCCCAGCGGCCGTTACCATCCATAATGATGGCAACATGGCGAGCACCATGCGTGGTTAAGGATTCGCTTAATTGTTGATTAGCAGACAACATAACGCGTAATGATTCCCTGAAAAAAATTAAGCGGTACTCAGGAATATTGAAGCCTGGTGCATAAAAAAGCCGTGTTGTGACACGGCTTTCCACTTAACGCTCAGTCACATCTGGCGATTAAGTGGCGCAGACTATATCACTGAAGCACAAAGCGAACAAATGGCGGCACTTCAGCCGGATGAATTATCACCGGCTTGCGAGGTGCATCACTTGTTTCCTGGCTATTTCACGAGCAACTGCATCCACACGAAGCACTTCATCCACACTTTGCGGCTCGGTTATGTTTATGTGATCCAGCACGCTGCGATTTAGCACTGCGATGTCGGTAAATCTCACTTGCTGATTCAGGAAAGCCTCAACGACGACTTCGTTTGCCGCATTAAGCGCGGTTGTCGCCGCCTGCCCTTGCGCACTCGCATCAATAGCTAACTTAAGGCATGGGTAGCGAACGAAGTCAGGTTCCATGAAGGTAAGTGAGCCGATTTTGCAGAAATCAAGCGGCGCGACGCCAGACTCAACGCGTGCCGGATAAGCCAACGCATGTGCAATAGGCGTACGCATGTCAGGCGCCCCAAGCTGGGCCAGCACGCTGCCATCGCGATAACGCACCATAGAATGAATGACAGACTGAGGATGAATCAGCACTTCCATTTGTGCAGCTGAAGCGTTAAACAGCCAACGGGCTTCAATGTATTCGAGACCTTTGTTCATCATGGTGGCAGAGTCGACGGAAATCTTACGCCCCATCGACCAGTTCGGGTGACTGCAAGCCTGATCCGGCGTCATCGCCGCCAGGTCTGCATAAGCCGTTTCCCGGAACGGGCCACCAGATCCGGTAAGGATAATAGACGACACGCCATTATCTTCGAGATTAGCGTATCCCAGGTTACGCTGGATTGTTTCCGGCATACTCTGAAAAATTGCGTTATGTTCGCTATCGATAGGCAACAATTGCGCCTTACTGCGCGTAACAGCTTCCATAAACAGCCGGCCACAGGTAATCAGCGACTCTTTGTTCGCCAGCAGGACCTGCTTGCCCGCAGAGATAGCGGCAAGCGTTGACGACAGCCCTGCCACGCCAACGATAGCGGCCATCACCTGATCCACTTCCCCTAGCGCAGCGACTTCACAAGCCGCTTGCTCACCTGCCATTACCTCTGTTTTACTCCCCTGCTCTTTCAGGGTACGTCGTACTTCAGCTGCCGCAGACTCACTGGCCATAACCGCATACTTCGGCGAGAATTCCAGGCACTGCTCAACCATTTTCCCGACATTGCTGCCCGCAACCAGAGCCGTAACGGCAAATTTTTCAGGATTATGACGAACGACGCTCAACGTGCTGACGCCAATAGAGCCGGTGGATCCAAGAATAGTGAGCTGCTTCATGAGGTACTCAGGGTCGTAAAATGAAGGATTAATGGCGCAATAGTTTGCGGCGCATAGCGCCCGTTGTCTACGCCTTTACTTGAGGTTTTTATAAAGCAAAACGCCGCCAGTAAACGCTTCGCAATCCGCGAGGGCTTACTGAACGGCGTTATACTCGTCATACTTCAAGCTGCAGGTGCGTGACCTGCATACGTCCATTTCAGCCACATAGTTAGCTATGCTCCTGAAGATGTCCGTCTTTGCCGCGTGATTCAGCCTTATGCCTCACCCCTTCGGGGCCAGCACCAGCGCTGTTCAAAACGAGCAAGCGTTTTGTCCTGCAACTCGAATTATCCAGAGTATATACACATAAGAAATGTGGATTAGAACTGCATCAACTCGGTTTCTTTTTCAGACAAAGCCGCATCCACTTTCTTGATGGCAGCATCGGTCAGCTTCTGCACGTCGTCCTGAGAACGGCGATCGTCGTCTTCGCTGATCTCTTTGTCTTTCAGCAGAGCTTTAACTTTGTCGTTAGCGTCACGGCGAACGTTACGTACTGCAACGCGTGCGCCTTCGGCTTCGCCACGTACCACTTTGATCAGGTCTTTACGACGCTCTTCGGTCAACGGTGGCAGTGGAACACGGATATCGGTACCCGCAGAGCTTGGGTTCAGACCGAGGTCAGAAGCCATGATCGCTTTCTCTACCGCCGGGCCCATGGAACGATCGAACACGTTGATCTTCAGGGTACGGGTATCTTCAACGGTGACGCTGGCCAGCTGACGCAGCGGCGTTGGCGTGCCGTAGTATTCTACGACGATGCCGTCCAGCAGGCTTGGAGAAGCGCGGCCGGTACGGATTTTGCTGATTTGGTTTTTAAACGCTTCGACGCATTTATCCATACGCACTTCAGCATCTTTTCTGATATCGCTAATCACGTTACGAATCCTTGAAAACTGGTTTAAGGCAGACCACGCTTATTCTCTGCAGCTATGACGCTGCAGGCTAAGTATAGCCCTGTTTATTCCTGGCTGTAGATAAAGCCAAATCTTACCCTGATTACAGGGCAACTGAAATTATTCAGTAATTAAAGTGCCTTCTTTCTCACCCATCACCACACGACGCAGCGCCCCCGGCTTGTTCATGTTGAACACGCGGATCGGTAATTTGTGGTCGCGAGCAAGGGTGAACGCGGCAAGATCCATAACTTTCAGCTCTTTATCAAGAACTTCAGTGTAGGTCAGCTGCTCGTACAATGTCGCAGCAGGATCTTTCACCGGATCGGCGGTAAACACGCCATCCACTTTGGTGGCTTTCAGTACCACGTCTGCTTCGATTTCGATCCCGCGCAGGCAGGCCGCAGAGTCCGTGGTAAAGAACGGGTTACCGGTACCGGCAGACAGGATAACTACGCGGTTAGCACGCAGCAGGCTGATCGCTTCTGCCCAGCTGTAGTTATCACAAACGCCATTCAATGGAATAGCGGACATCAGGCGGGCGTTCACATAGGCGCGGTGGAGCGCATCGCGCATCGCCAGGCCATTCATTACGGTCGCCAGCATGCCCATGTGGTCGCCCACGACGCGGTTCATGCCGGCTTTTGCCAGACCTGCACCACGGAATAAGTTGCCACCGCCGATTACCACCCCGACCTGAATGCCAAGTTCCACCAGCTCTTTAATTTCCTGAGCCATACGGTCCAGAATACTCGCGTCAATACCAAAGCCTTCTGTGCCTTGCAGAGCTTCGCCGCTCAGTTTGAGCAGAATACGTTTGTAGACGGGTTTTGCATTGGTAGCCATGTTTCTTTCCTGAGAACAGTCAACGAATGGGGGATGGTTAATTCTGGCGACATTCTGTCGCATTTCAGCCCGCTCGCCTAACGGAGCGCTCTGAAACTGTAAGGCTGGATAAAAAGGAACCGCCGGTTGGCGGTTCCTTTTAAACCATTAAGACTGCTTGGACATGGCAGCAACTTCTGCTGCAAAGTCAGTCTCAACTTTCTCGATACCTTCACCCACTTCGAAGCGGATGAAGTTAGTCACGTCAGCGTTGTGCTCTTTCAGCAGCTGAGCAACAGTTTTGCTTGGGTCCATTACGAACGGCTGACCAGTCAGAGAAACTTCGCCGGTGAATTTCTTCATGCGGCCTTCAACCATTTTCTCTGCGATTTCTTTTGGTTTACCGGACTGCATCGCGATGTCCAGCTGAACTTGGTACTCTTTCTCTACAACTTCTGCAGAAACGTCTTCAGGCTTAACGAACTCAGGCTTGCTTGCAGCGATGTGCATTGCCAGCTGTTTAACCAGCTCTTCATCAGCACCTTTAGCGGCAACCAGAACACCGATGCGTGCGCCGTGCTGGTAAGAACCCAGAACTTCGCCTTCCAGGGAAGAAACGCGACGGATGTTGATGTTCTCACCGATTTTAGCAACCAGTGCAACGCGCTCTTCTTCGAACTGCGCTTTCAGAACTTCAACGTCGGTGATTTTGCCAGCTACTGCTGCGTCCAGAACTTTGTTAGCAAACGCCTGGAAACCGCCGTCTTTAGCAACGAAGTCGGTCTGGCAGTTAACTTCCAGAATCACGCCGTAGTTGCCGTCGATCTTAGTGATGATCACGCCGTCAGCAGCAACGTTGCCTGCTTTTTTAGCCGCTTTGATAGCACCGGATTTACGCATGTTCTCGATTGCCAGTTCGATGTCACCGTTGGCTTCGGTCAGCGCTTTTTTACAATCCATCATGCCAGCGCCAGTACGCTCACGCAGCTCTTTTACCAGGGATGCGGTAATTTCAGCCATTCTAAAATCCTCGGAGATGTTGCCTGCCCGGCACGTTGGCCAGACGGGCTTAAAAGTGAAAAAGGGGCCATAAAAAGGCCCCTAACCAAACTAGATACTACCTGGTTAAATAAGGGCTCTAATGAGCGTGCCTTATTATTCTGCTTCTACGAAGCTTTCTTCCGCCTGGGAAGCCAGATCCTGAGAACGGCCTTCACGAACGGTTGCAGCTACAGCGCCCAGGTACAGGCTAACAGCACGGATAGCATCGTCGTTACCAGGGATAACGAAATCAACACCGTCCGGATCAGAGTTGGTATCAACGATAGCAAATACTGGGATACCCAGGTTGTTTGCTTCTTTGATAGCGATGTGCTCGTGATCGGCATCGATAACAAACAGTGCGTCCGGCAGGCCGCCCATGTCTTTGATACCGCCCAGGCTGTTTTCCAGCTTGTCCAGCTCACGAGTGCGCATCAGCGCTTCTTTCTTAGTCAGCTTGTCGAAAGTACCGTCTTGAGCCTGAGTTTCCAGGTCTTTCAGACGTTTGATGGACTGACGAACGGTTTTCCAGTTAGTCAGCATGCCGCCCAACCAGCGATGGTTCACGAAGAACTGATCGCAGCTGTTAGCAGCGTCTTTCACCGCTTCGCTTGCAGCGCGTTTAGTACCAACGAAAAGGATTTTGCCTTTGCGAGAAGAAATCTTGTTCAGTTCAGCCAGAGCTTCGTTGAACATTGGTACAGTTTTCTCAAGGTTGATGATGTGAACCTTGTTACGTGCGCCGAAGATGAAAGGCTTCATTTTCGGGTTCCAGTAACGGGTCTGGTGACCAAAGTGAACACCAGCCTTGAGCATGTCGCGCATGGAAACAGTAGCCATGTTTTAAAACCTCTATATAAAGTATGGGGTTATGCCTCCACGTATCCCATATTGCCGACCCCAAAGGGCACCCCGGAATATGTGTCGATACGTGTGTGTTATTTACACAAAGTGAGCGTATTTGGCTGTACCCGAAAAATCGGAATACAAGTCCGGCGCGCTTTATACCATAAACGGCGCTCAGACTCCAATAGTTGTTGCCGTGATACGCACTTGATGATTCTCAATTTTGCAGGGAGACGCCCCCCCTGATACCATTACGGCAACTTCCCTGCTCATTTCATGTCGACGTTATCGACATCTGCGGATCTGATATGGCAATTTCAATTAAGACACCTGAAGAAATCGAAAAAATGCGCGTCGCTGGCCGCCTGGCTGCCGAAGTGCTGGAAATGATCGAATCCCACGTTAAACCGGGCATTACCACCGGCGAGCTGGATCGCATCTGTAATGATTACATCGTGAATGAACAGCAGGCCATTTCCGCCTGCCTGGGCTATCACGGCTTCCCAAAATCCGTCTGCATCTCCATCAACGAAGTGGTTTGCCACGGCATTCCGGACGATGAAAAAGCGCTGAAAGACGGCGATATCGTCAACATCGACGTTACCGTTATCAAAGATGAATACCACGGCGACACCTCCAAAATGTTCATCGTGGGCAAACCAACGATTCTCGGCGAGCGTCTCTGCCGCATCACCCAGGAAAGCCTCTATCTGGCGCTGCGCATGGTGAAACCAGGTATCCGCCTGCGCACCCTTGGCGCGGCAATTCAGAAGTTCGTTGAAGCAGAAGGTTTCTCCGTAGTGCGTGAGTACTGTGGCCACGGCATTGGCCGCGTGTTCCATGAAGAACCGCAGGTACTTCACTATGATGCAGACGACGGCGGCGTTGTTCTTCAGCCGGGCATGACCTTCACTATTGAACCGATGGTCAACGCCGGTGATTACCGCATTCGCACCATGAAAGACGGCTGGACGGTGAAAACCAAAGATCGCAGCTTGTCTGCTCAATACGAGCATACTATTGTGGTGACGGAGAACGGCTGCGAGATTATGACCCTGCGTAAAGATGACACCATCCCAGCAGTAATTTCGCACAACGAATGATGCCCTGACGTCAGTCAGCAATCTAAGCCGGCCCTGAGCCGGCTTTTTTTATGGGTAGCGCACAATGAGTCCAGCTTTGCCAGAGCAGTTTGCCAACACCACCGAACCCGAGATCTCCGGCCAGCCGGACTATCCAAACAGCTGGCAGGAAGCCGAACTTAATTGCGCGGACATCAAGTCGCACTTAGACACCTTCCAGAAATGGCTGGGTAAGGCCTTCGATAGCGGCGTTTCCGCTGAACGGCTGATTGAAGCCCGCACCGAATTTATCGACCAGTTGCTCCAGCGGCTGTGGATTGCCTACGGCTTTGCTGATGTTCCAGAAGCGGCGCTGGTTGCCGTGGGCGGCTACGGCCGCGCAGAGCTTCACCCGCTGTCGGATATCGACCTGCTGATCCTGAGCCGAAAACGGCTGACGGACGCCCAGGCGCAGAGTATCGGTGAGCTGCTGACCCTGCTTTGGGACGTGAAGCTGGAAGTGGGCCACAGCGTACGCACGCTGGAAGAGTGCCTGCTGGAAGGCTTATCAGACCTGACCGTCGCCACTAACCTCATCGAATCTCGCTTGTTGATTGGCGACGTCGCCCTGTTCCTCGAGCTCCAGAAACATATCTTCAGCGAGGGCTTCTGGCCATCAGCAAAGTTCTTTGCCGCCAAGGTTGAAGAGCAAAACGAGCGTCACCAGCGCTATCACGGCACCAGCTACAACCTTGAGCCCGACATCAAAAGCAGCCCCGGCGGCCTGCGTGACATTCACACGCTGCAGTGGGTTGCCCGCCGTCACTTCGGCGCAACCTCCATGGGCGAAATGGTAGACTTTGGCTTCCTGACCGAAGCGGAGCGCAAAGAGCTTGATGAATGCCAGCATTTATTGTGGCGCATTCGCTTTGCCCTGCACCTGGAAGTCAATCGCTACGACAACCGGCTGCTGTTTGATCGCCAGCTTAGCGTGGCTCAGCGCCTGCATTACAGCGGCGAAGGCAACGAGCCGGTCGAACACATGATGAAGGACTTCTACCGCGTCACCCGCCGCGTGGGTGAACTGAATCAAATGCTTTTGCAGCTTTTCGACGAAGCCATCCTGGCGCTGGACGCCAGCGAAAAACCGCGCCCGCTGGATGATGACTTCCAGCTGCGCGGCACGCTGATTGATCTGCGGGACGAAACCCTCTTTATGCGCGAGCCGCAGGCTATTCTGCGCATGTTTTACATGATGGTGCGTAACCGCGACATTACCGGCATTTACTCTACAACGCTGCGCCACCTCCGCCATGCCCGCCGTCACCTGACCCAACCGCTGTGCTACATTCCAGAAGCCCGCGAGCTGTTTCTGGTGATGCTGCGTCACCCCGGCGCGGTAAGCCGTGCGCTGGTGCCGATGCATCGCCATAGCGTGCTGTGGGCCTATATGCCGCAGTGGTCGCACATTGTCGGCCAGATGCAGTTTGACCTGTTCCACGCCTACACCGTGGATGAACACACTATTCGCGTTCTGCAAAAGCTGGAAAGCTTCGCGAAAGAAGAAACGCGCGCGAAGCACCCGCTGTGTGTCGATCTCTGGCCGCGTCTTTCCCATCCTGAGCTGATCTTAATCGCCGCCCTCTTTCACGATATCGCCAAAGGGCGTGGCGGCGATCATTCCGTGCTGGGCGCGCAGGACGTGCTGAAGTTTGCCGAGCTTCATGGCCTGAACTCCCGGGAAACCCAGTTGGTTGCGTGGCTGGTCCGCCAGCATTTGCTGATGTCCGTCACGGCCCAGCGCCGTGATATTCAGGATCCTGAAGTCATTAAGCAGTTTGCCGAAGAGGTTCAGACCGAAAACCGTCTGCGTTATCTGGTTTGCCTGACGGTGGCGGATATCTGTGCCACTAACGAAACGCTGTGGAACAGCTGGAAGCAGAGCCTGCTGCGTGAACTGTACTTTGCCACTGAGAAACAGCTGCGCCGCGGGATGCAAAACAGTCCGGATATGCGCGAACGCGTTCGTCACCATCAGCTTCAGGCGCTTGCGCTGCTGCGGATGGACAACATTAATGAGGAAGCCCTGCACCACATCTGGGCACGCTGCCGGGCGAACTATTTTGTTCGCCATACGCCAAACCAGATAGCCTGGCATGCCCGGCACTTACTGAAGCACGATCTCAGCCAGCCGATGATCCTGCTTAGCCCGCAGGCAACGCGCGGCGGCACAGAGATCTTTATCTGGAGCCCCGACAGGCCTTATCTGTTTGCCGCCGTCTGTGCCGAACTCGACCGCCGTAACCTCAGCGTTCACGATGCGCAGATCTTCACCACCCGCGACGGTATGGCGATGGACACCTTTATCGTGCTTGAGCCCGACGGCAGCCCGCTGTCTGTCGATAGGCACAATATTATTCGCCACAGCCTCGAACAAGCGATCACCCAGACGACCTGGCAGCCACCGCAGCCGCGTCGCCAGTCGGCAAAACTGCGCCACTTTACCGTCGATACCGAAGTTAACTTCCTGCCAACGCACACCGACAGACGAACATTCCTTGAGCTGATTGCGCTCGATCAGCCAGGCCTTTTGGCAAGGGTGGGCGAAGTGTTCGCCGACCTCGGTATTTCGCTCTATGGGGCGAGAATTACGACAATTGGTGAGCGAGTAGAAGATTTATTTATAATCGCGACCGCAGACCGGCGTGCACTTAATAATGTGCTCCAGCAGGAAGTGCAGCAACGGTTGACAGCGGCCCTTAATCCAAACGATAAATAACGGTCTTTTATTTTTTACCTTTTTAGCCCGCGAGCGACAGTCAAGTTGATTGTCGCCCAAAAGGTGAAAGGTAAGTCACAATCAGGAAATGTTCATCATGCAGCAGCTACAAAATGTAATCGAATCCGCTTTCGAGCGTCGCGCCGAGATCACCCCGGCAAATGTTGATACCGTGACCCGCGAAGCGGTAAATCAGGTGATTGCCCTGCTCGACAGCGGTGCGCTGCGCGTTGCTGAAAAAATTGATGGCCAGTGGGTTACCCACCAGTGGCTGAAGAAGGCGGTACTGCTTTCTTTCCGCATTAACGACAACAAAGTGATCGAAGGCGCCGAAAGCCGCTATTTCGATAAAGTCCCGATGAAATTCGCCGACTACGACGAAGCGCGTTTCCAGAAAGAAGGTTTCCGCGTTGTGCCACCGGCGGCAGTACGCCAGGGCGCGTTCATCGCACGTAACACCGTGCTGATGCCTTCCTACGTGAATATCGGTGCTTATGTGGATGAAGGCACCATGGTCGACACCTGGGCGACCGTAGGCTCTTGTGCGCAGATCGGTAAAAACGTTCACCTGTCCGGCGGTGTCGGCATTGGTGGCGTGCTCGAGCCGCTGCAGGCCAACCCAACCATCATTGAAGACAACTGCTTCATCGGCGCGCGTTCCGAAGTGGTTGAAGGCGTGATTGTTGAAGAGGGTTCCGTTATCTCCATGGGCGTTTACATCGGCCAGAGCACCCGTATCTATGACCGTGAAACCGGTGAAGTCCACTATGGCCGTGTACCAGCAGGCTCCGTTGTCGTTTCTGGCAACCTGCCTTCGAAAGACGGTTCGTACAGCCTGTACTGTGCGGTGATTGTGAAGAAAGTAGACGCCAAAACCCGCGGTAAGGTGGGCATCAACGAACTGCTGCGCACCATCGACTAAGTTTTTTGCACCAAAAGGCGGGTTATCCCGCCTTTTTTGCATCTGGCACTAGCGGAAAAGGAATTTTCCGTTAACTCTCTAATGGTTATTGATATTTAAGGGTACCGCTTATGTACGATAATTTAAAAAGTCTGGGTATTACCAATCCTGATGAAATCGATCGTTACAGCCTCCGGCAGGAAGCCAACAACGATATCCTGAAAGTCTATTTCCAGAAGGATAAGGGCGAGTTTTTTGCCAAAAGCGTGAAGTTTAAATACCCACGCCAGCGCAAAACCGTGGTTGCCGATGGCGTAGGCCAGGGCTACAAAGAAGTGCAGGAGATAAGCCCCAACCTGCGCTATGTCATCGATGAACTCGATCAGCTTTGCCAGCGCGATCGCACCGAAGTCGATCTGAAGCGTAAGATCCTCGACGATCTGCGCCACCTCGAATCCGTGGTGACCAACAAGATCAGCGAAATTGAATCCGATCTGGAAAAACTGACCCGCAACAAGTAGTTCAGAAAGCCATAAAAAAAGGGCCGCGTTTGCGGCCCTTTTTAATGCTACACAGAGATTACTGCATCAGCAGGTAAATCGACGAATCACCACGCTGAATGCTCAGCGCCATCACCGACGGCTTGCTGTCCATCACCTTACGCAGCTCAGCGATGTTGTTCACTGCCTGCTGGTTTACGCCAACAATGATGTCACCTTTTTTCAGGCCAATACGCGCTGCCGGGGTATTCGGCTTCACGCTGGTGACCTGCACACCTTTCTGATCTTTACCACCGCGGTTACTCATCTCGGCGCCTTCGATACCGGTGAAGATAGTGGCGGCATCAACCTGGTTCTGAGTGCTTTGCTGCAGTTCCAGACTCACTGTAACTGGCTTACCGTCGCGCAGCAGGCCCAGCGAAATTTTGCTGCCCACCGGCATAGAACCCACTTCTGCACGCAGCGCCGCAAAGCTGCTGATAGGCTTATTATTCAGGGAAGCAATCACATCCCCGGCCTTAATGCCCGCTTTCGCTGCGGAGGAGTTAGGCATAACCTGGCTGACAAACGCGCCGCGCTGGGCGTCGACTTTCATCGCTTTCGCCAGTTCGGAGTTCAGCTCAGTGCCCATAATCCCCAGCTCGCCGCGACGGACCTGACCGTACTGCACCATCTGAGCGGTCAGGTTTTTCACCATGTTACTCGGGATAGCAAAGCCGATACCGATGTTACCGCCGTCCGGGGCCAGAATCGCCGTGTTGATACCGATAAGCTCGCCGTTCAGGTTAACCAGCGCCCCGCCGGAGTTACCGCGGTTGATAGCGGCATCGGTCTGGATAAAGTTCTCGTAGTTTTCCACGTTCAGGCCGCTACGGCCCAGCGCAGAAACAATACCGGAGGTCACGGTTTCGCCCAGACCATATGGGTTACCGATGGCTACGGTGTAGTCCCCCACGCGCAGCGCGTCGGAGTCGGCAATTTTGATCGCCGTCAGGTTTTTAGGATCCTGCAGCTGAATAAGCGCGATATCGGAGCGCGGGTCTTTACCCACCACTTTGGCGTCAAACTTACGGCCATCGCTCAGCTGAACTTTAATCACGTTAGCGTTATCGACTACGTGGTTGTTGGTCACGACATAGCCTTTCGCAGCATCAATAATTACCCCAGAACCCAGGGCCATAAACTTCTGCTGCTGGCTGCCACCGTCACCCCCGCCCTGAGCGCCACCGCCCTGGCAGAAAGGTGAACTCTGGAACGGCGAACCGTCCTGGCAGAACGGTGAGTTATCACCGAAGAATTGCTGGAAATTACGCCCCATACGCGGAGTATTTACCGTTGTGCTCCCTTCAACGTTGATACTCACCACTGAAGGCATAACCTGCTCCAGCATCGGCGCAAGGCTCGGCAGCGGCTGCGCAGCAGATGCGGAAGAGGCCGTCTCAGCGGCGGAGGCAGACATCGGACTCAGCGCCAAACCCAGACTAAGAGCCAGCGCACTCATTGCTAACGTGGTTTTTTTCATGGAATCATCTCAACTTTCAAATAACGCAAAATTGCTGTGTTGGTACACCATTCAGAGTGAAGTTTACGCGCTAAGTTCAGCGCTTAAGTGCATGGAAAAAGTAAAAATTTATTGTCCATCTTTACAAAACTCCCGAGAAAACTCACTCCACCGCCATCAGGCGTCGATACTCATCCCAGGCATATAAATCGGTCATTCCGCTGATGTAATCCTGAATAAGCCTTGCACGGAAATAGTATTCCCACACCGAAAAATCAAGGCTTGACGGGTGCAAAGCGTTCACCGCTTCCACATAAGCAAGCCTATGTTTAGTTGAAAGTTTGTGGAAAAGTCGTGATTCAATAGGCAGACGGCGCAGGCTTTCCTTATCCACCAGCTCCGTGAAGTCTTCCGTTGAAAGCTCGAGTAAGGGACTGTAAATATCCAGTAAACCGCTAATAACCCGATAGCCCTGCAGCTCCAGTTGTTCAATATCCGGGTGGCTAAAGACCTGGCGCACGGCCACCTGCTTGTAAAGCTCCAGCAGCCGGGCAAACGGGCTGTCGTCCTCCAGCAATGCATGATTAAATTCGCCGTCGTAAATCTCCGGTAAATTATCGATAAAACGCTGGGCGGCATACGGCGCCAGTTTGTTTAGCGTATTAACGCGCAGGTACATGAAGAACTGGTCTTCCGCACTGCGGCGCATTTGGTTGGTACGCGATTTTTCCCAGGCATCGATGACCACCAGTTCAAAGAGATCGCCTTTTTCCCGCTCGCCCCAGGACTCACTAAGATGCTGATAAAGCTGCTCGACGCTGAAAATACGCTTCTCAACGGCATCTTCGAGATCCGCCACGCAGTAGGAAATGTCGTCCGCCGCCTCCATGATCCAGGTCAGCGGAAAGCGGCTGTACTCACCCAGGTTCAGCTCTTTACGCAGGCGGCCGATGTACCCTTCTTCCGACAAATAAAAGCCCGGCTTCTTCATGAGATAAGCGTGGCTTGCCGGAGGGGTTTGTGCAAACCAGGCCGGGCGGGTGTATTTGAGGATGCAGCCGACCTGTGCCCAGGTCAGGTTCATGCGCAGCAGGCTGTGCACCAGCCGGATGCCTTGCGCATTTCCTTCAAAATGGCACAAGTCCTGGCGAACTTTGCTGCGTAAGGTATTTAACCCCTCTTCGCCTTCACGTAGCCGGAGCACATCCACTTTGCAGCGATCGTCACTGTGGGGCTGCCCGCCGCTATCTTTCGGCTGCAGGCGCTGGCGGAACCAGTCGTTAATCGCCGACTCGCCAAAATGACCAAACGGCGGATTGCCGATGTCGTGCATCAGGCAGGCCATTTCCACTATGCTTTCAAACGGGCCGGTTAGCTCATCGAGACCATATTTTTCCAGCGCCTTCTGCTCTTTCAGGCGGCTGAGGATCTCCTTGGCAATGTAGCGCCCGACCTGCTGCACCTCCAGCGAATGGGTAAGACGGGTGCGCACGGCGGCATTACGCTCAAGCGGGAAAACCTGCGTTTTCTGCTGCAGGCGGCGGATTGCGGGAGAATTAATGATCCTGCCGCGATCGCTTTCGAAGATACGCAAGATCTCAAGTTCGCTCTTCTCTCCTTCGGGCGAGCGGAAGCGTCGATGCCAGTTAATTTTTTTGCGGAAGTCTATTTCGCTCATGCCCACTCCTGTTCCGTTGATAAGGAGACTGTTTGCCATGATAGACTATGCCCCGAAAATCGAGTCATGTTCCACCACATTAGCGAGTATCTCTATGAAAGCAGGCATTATTGGTGCAATGGAAGAAGAAGTTACGCTGCTGCGTGACAAAATCGAAAACCGTCACACTCTGAGCATCGCCGGTTGCGAAATTTATACCGGGACGCTGAACGGCGTTGAAGTGGCGCTGCTGAAGTCCGGCATCGGCAAAGTTTCCGCGGCCATGGGTGCTACGCTGCTGCTGGAACACTGCAAACCGGACGTGATAATCAATACTGGTTCAGCCGGTGGCCTGGCGCCAACGCTGAAAGTGGGCGATATCGTGGTGTCCGATGAAGTGCGTTATCACGACGCCGATGTCACCGCTTTCGGTTACGAGTATGGCCAGATGGCGGGCTGCCCGGCGGCTTTTGTTGCCGATAAAAAGCTTATCGAGGCAGCAGAAACCTGCATTAAAGAGCTTGATCTGCACGCGGTTCGCGGCCTGATCGTCAGCGGCGATGCGTTTATTAACGGCTCCGTAGCGCTGGCAAAAATTCGCCACAACTTCCCGCAGGCGGTTGCGGTTGAAATGGAAGCGACGGCCATCGGTCACGTATGCCAAAACTTCAACACGCCGTTTGTGGTTGTGCGCGCCATCTCCGACGTGGCCGATCAGCAATCTCACCTGAGCTTTGAAGAGTTCCTGGCCGTTGCCGCGAAACAATCCACCCTGATGGTGGAAAAACTGGTTCAGCATCTGGCTCGTGGCTAAGTTCGCCTCATGGCGCGGGGGTGTTGCCCTGCTCCTTTGCCTCCCGGCGCTGCTTTTTGCGGCGCCTAGGGTTATCTCGCTCTCCCCCGCAAATACTGAACTGGCGTTCGCGGCCGGTATCACTCCGGTTGCGGTGAGCGCTTACTCTGATTACCCGCCACAGGCAAAACAGATTGAACAGTTAGCTAACTGGCAGGGCGTGAATTTCGAGCGCATTGTCGCCCTGAAACCGGACGCAGTACTTGCCTGGCGCGGAGGTAACCCGGACAGGCAGGTGAACCAACTGGTTTCGCTGGGCATTAAGGTCATCTGGCTCGATCCTAAAAGCGTCGCCGACGTTGAGGCCGCACTGCGCCAGCTCGCGCCGCTAAGCCCCACGCCCGAAAAGGCAATCAAAGCGGCTGACACACTCTCCAGCGAGTTCGCCGCGCTAAAAGCTCGCTACGGCCATAGCCAAAGCAAAAAAGTGTTCCTCCAGTTCAGCCAGCAGCCACTGTTTACTACCAGCAAAGATTCCATTCAGAACGAAGTGGTTGAGCTTTGCGGTGGCCGCAATATTTTTGCCGACAGCCGGGTTCCCTGGCCGCAGGTCAGTCGCGAACAGGTTCTGACGCGCCAGCCACAGGCTATTATTATTTCGGGCGATGCGAGCAATATTCCGTCGGTACAGCAGTTCTGGAGTAATCAGTTGAAAGTTCCGGTTATTGCCGTGAATGATGACTGGTTTACTCGCTCAGGCCCGCGTATTATCCTCGCCGCAAAACAGCTCTGCGAAGAGCTGGCGAAAGCTTAACGTCACGCTCTGAGGGTCATAAATGCTGGTCTATTGGCTGGATATTGTCGGTACCGCCGTGTTCGCTATTTCCGGCGTTTTGTTGGCCGGGAAGCTGCGGATGGATCCCTTTGGCGTGCTGGTTCTTGGGGTGGTTACCGCGGTAGGCGGAGGAACGATCCGCGATATGGCGTTGGCCAACGGTCCGGTATTCTGGGTGAAAGATCCCACGGACCTTGTGGTCGCCATGGTGACCTGCATGCTGACTATAGTCCTGGTGCGCCAGCCGCGACGTTTACCTAAATGGGTGCTTCCCGTGTTGGATGCCGTCGGCCTGGCGGTGTTTGTTGGTATCGGCGTCAATAAAGCGTTTCTGGCGCATGCCAGCCCGCTAGTGGCGATTTGCATGGGCGTTGTGACCGGCGTAGGTGGGGGGATTATTCGTGACGTACTGGCCCGTGAAGTCCCGATGATTCTGCGTACCGAGATTTACGCCACCGCCTGTATTATCGGCGGCATTGTTCACGCGACGGCCTATCACACCTTTAACGTTCCACTCGAGCAAGCCAGCATGATTGGTATGGTGGTTACGCTGGCGATTCGCCTCGCGGCCATCCGCTGGCATCTAAAACTGCCGACCTTTGCGCTAACTGACCGACAATAGCGATAAAAAAAGCCGCGTATCAAACGCGGCTTTTTTATTTCAGCAACTCATCAGATGCTGAAGGAGGAACCGCACCCGCAGGTGCTTTTCGCGTTCGGGTTAGTCACCACGAAGCGGGAGCCTTCCAGGCCTTCGCTGTAATCCACCGCGCCACCGACCAGATATTGCAGGCTCATCGGATCCACAACCAGAGCAACGCCCTGCTTCTCGATGGTCATGTCGCCGTCGTTGATCTGGTCGTCAAAGGTAAAGCCATACTGGAAGCCGCTGCAACCACCACCGGTGATATAGACGCGAAGTTTCAGATTAGGGTTCTCTTCGTCTGCAATCAGACTTTTCACTTTATTGGCTGCTGCTTCGGTAAACTGCAGCGGCAGCGCTACGTCATCACTCATTTTTTGCTCCCAACAATTAACAAGTCGGGCAGAAAACAACCCGCACTTTTGCGGCATTATCTAATACCCGAGTAATTCGTTCAAGTATTCTGCCCGGCGGAAGCCTGCTCGCCCGCTCGCGCTTTCTCAGCTTCTTGTTTTGCCAGGGTTCTTGCCAGAATCACCGAGTATAGCGGTTTCCCGCCCAGAAATTGTGCCAACAGTGTCGCCCCAAGGCAGGTGATAATCATTGGCAGAATGAGCTGGTAATTATCCGTCATCTCAAGCACCAGCACGATAGCCGTTAACGGAGCGCGCAGTGAGGCCGCGAGCAGCGCCCCCATTCCCGCAATCGCAAAGGTGCCCATATCCAGATGATACGCAGGGAACCAGGCCGCACAAGCCGTACCAAATGCCGTGCCAAGCAGCGTACCCAGCGCCAGCATCGGGGCAAAAATACCGCCCGGTGCGCCGGAGGAAAAACAGAGCAAAGTGGTGATGACGCGGGCCACGAACAGGAACAACAGCATGCCGATGGTGTAATTCCCCACGGCCGCAATCGGGATAAGGCTAAATCCGCCGCCGGATGCCGCCTGCTGGATAAGCCCCAGTACGCCACAAAGCCCGCCAATGAGCCCACCGATCAGCACCCACTTCTTAATATTGCCGCCGTGAATGCGCTGGAACATATCCTGAGCGCCGATCACCAGCCGGTTAAACACCACGCCGACAATGCCAAAGATCATGCCGAGGATCAGATACAACCACAGCGTGTTGACCGGCGCATCCGCCAGCTTGCCGACCTGAATCACCGTCGTTTCGGTATTGAAGATACGGAACACGATGCTCGACATGATCACCCCGATAAACACTGCTTTTATCGAAATCAGGTTGTAGCGGAACTGGGTGCGCATCTCTTCGATGATAAACAGGATCCCGGCCAGAGGCGCATTAAACGCCGCAGATAGCCCGGCAGCAGCACCGGTTGCCAGCAGCGAATGACGGGCTTCAGCACCTTTCATGCGGAAGATGTCCGTCACCATTCGCCCTATATTGCCGCCAAGCTGAACGGTCGGCCCTTCGCGCCCCAGTACCATTCCCGCGCCGAGCGTGCCCATCCCGCCAATGAACTTCACCGGGATCACACGCCACCAGCGCACGGGCCGCAAATCTTCCAGCGCCCCTTCGATTTCAGGAATGCCCGAACCACCGGCTTCAGGCGCAAAACGGCGTACCAGAAAGTAACCCACCATCGCCAGCAGCGCCGAACTGATAAACGCCAGCGGCCACACCAGCCAGGCGCTGTCCGCGACCTGTGCCAGCATACCGATGCGGTGCTGAAGCACCCAATTAACCGATTTTTCAAACGCCACGCCGACCAGGCCCGCCAGAGTGCCTACCACCGCGGCCATCAGTAAAATCATTAGCGGCATTTTATCCTGGCCAATCAGGCGGCGCAGAATAGCCCCGCGACGCTGTTTGACGCTTTGCGCCTGATCGAGAGAATTATGGGCTAAATTCATGGGTTCGAACCGTTTAGTCATACAAATAAGGCGGGCATTTTACCCACAGAAAAGACCTTCGTCTTATTAAATTAGCTAATAAACCGTAACGTTTGATTTGGGCAAATATTTCAACGCGGGGCAGGTTTCACATAGAATAGCCCGCTGTCACCATTTCCACGAATCAGGAGCCGATTCATGAGTAAGTCTGAAAACCTGTACGCCGCAGCCCGCCAGGTCATTCCCGGCGGCGTTAACTCTCCGGTACGCGCCTTTACCGGCGTAGGCGGGGTGCCTCTGTTTATCGAGCGTGCGGACGGGGCTTACCTGTATGACGCAGACGGTAAAGCCTATATCGATTACGTTGGCTCATGGGGCCCAATGGTACTCGGCCACAACCACCCGGCGATTCGCAATGCGGTCATCGAAGCCGTTGAGCGCGGCCTGAGCTTTGGCGCGCCCACTGAGATGGAAGTGAAAATGGCGGAGCTGGTTACCGAGCTGGTGCCAACCATGGACATGGTTCGTATGGTGAACTCCGGCACCGAAGCCACCATGAGCGCTATCCGGCTTGCCCGCGGCTACACGGGCCGGGACAAAATCATTAAATTCGAAGGCTGCTACCACGGCCACGCAGACTGCCTGCTGGTTAAAGCCGGTTCCGGCGCACTGACCCTCGGCCAGCCGAACTCTCCGGGCGTACCGGCCGACTTTGCGAAGCACACGCTGACCTGCACCTATAACGATCTGGCCTCCGTGCGCGAAGCCTTTGAGCAATATCCTCAGGATGTGGCCTGTATCATCGTTGAACCCGTCGCGGGCAACATGAACTGTATCCCTCCGCACGCGGACTTCTTGCCGGGTCTGCGCACGCTGTGCGACGAATTCGGTGCGCTGCTGATCATTGATGAAGTGATGACCGGCTTCCGCGTGGCGCTGGCGGGCGCTCAGTCTTACTACGACGTAGAGCCAGACCTGACCTGCCTCGGTAAAATCATCGGCGGCGGGATGCCGGTCGGCGCCTTCGGTGGCCGCCGTGAAATCATGGACGCGCTGGCCCCAACCGGCCCGGTTTACCAGGCGGGTACGCTGTCCGGTAACCCTATCGCTATGGCGGCTGGCTTCGCCTGCCTGACCGAAGTATCGCAGCCTGGCATTCACCAGACCCTGACCGAACTGACGGAAATGCTGGCTAATGGCCTGCTGAATGCAGCGAAAGCAGAGCACATCCCGCTGGTGGTGAATAACGTCGGCGGCATGTTCGGCCTGTTCTTTACCGATGCCGAAACCGTGACCTGCTATAAAGACGTGGTTGCGTGCGACGTTGAGCGCTTCAAGCGCTTCTTCCACCTGATGCTGGAAGAAGGCGTATACCTTGCGCCGTCAGCGTTTGAGGCAGGCTTTATGTCCGTGGCACATAGCAAGGAAGATATTCAGCGAACCATCGACGCCGCGCGCCGCGTGTTCGCGAAGCTGTAATCTTTTCCCTCACCCAGGCAGGGTGAGGGGGAAAATAGCTGATTTATGCTCAATGCAATCCCCTCTTCCCTGTGGGAAGAGGGTTCAGGGAAGGGGTTAGCGCCCCTGCTTTCTCAGCAAATAAACGAAATAAGGCGCACCGATAAACGTCGCCAGCAGCCCCGCCGGCACCTGATTCGGGAACAAAATCATCCTGCCGCACCAGTCAGCCAGAATCATTAACATCCCGCCAAAAATCCCGGCCATTGCTATCTGCGGCATTGCCCGGCGGAACCCAAGCATACGCGCAATATGCGGCGCCATCAGCCCGACAAAGCTCAGCGGGCCGACGATTAACGTTGCCGTGGCGGTAAGCGTTGCCGCCAGCAACAGCAGCGCAAAGCGCGATGGCGTTAACGCCATTCCCACCGCCCGTGCAGTGGCCCCACCCAGCGGCAAAATCACCAGCCAGCGGCGCAGCAGCGGCGTGATGGCTAACAGAGCAAGCATAACTGCCAGGGTTCTGACCGCCTGCTCGCCGGTGACGTTGTAGGTAGAGCCAGAAATCCAGGTCAGCAGCGTCGCCATACGCGGATCCCCGCTCGCCATCAGCATCATCAGCAACATGGTAAAGGCGGTGCTGAGCGCCATCCCGGCCAGCAGCATACGCTGAGGAGAAAAACCGCCTCGCCCGGCAGCAATCATGATGATAAGCAGCGTTACCGCCGCCCCAAGACTGCCTGCTGGCAGCAGCCAGACAAACGCATTCCCCGGCACAATAAACAGCATCAGCACGACACCGAAAGCCGCCCCGGAGCTAATGCCCAACACTTCCGGGCTTGCCATTGCGTTGCCGGTTAACCGCTGGATCAGACAGCCCGCAACCGCCAGCATGACGCCCGCGGTCAAAGCAGCCATGACGCGTGGCCAGCGCCAGGGCAAGACATCATCAAAGAGTGCGCCACTTAGCCATCGCCAGCCATGAGCATCACGCCCCAGCGCCAGCGCGGCGGCAATTACCAGCAGCAGAATGCCAAAACCTGCCGCCACCCAAAGCAATACACGCTGGCGTTCAGCCTGAACGTGGTCTCCGGCGCTCATGGACGGCGCACCACTGGTACGCAGGCGCGGCAACAGCCACAGCAAGATAGGTGCGCCAATAAGCGCGGTGATCGTCCCGGTAGAGACTTCGCCCCACACGCTGGAAAGCCAGACCACAACCTGGTCAGACAGCCAGAGGATCAGCGCCCCAATTAGCGGGGCCAGGAACAAACGAGCAGCCAGTCGTCGGGCGCCCAGCATTTTTGCCAGCAGCGGCGCAAACAGCCCGATAAAACCGACGATCCCGACCGCATTAACCAACTGGGCGCTGATCGCAATCGCCAGCGCCAGCGTCGCCAGCCTGACCAGCGAAAGTGCCAGGCCAAGATTACGCGCCACGCCATCGTCCAGCCCCATCAGCGTCAACGGGCGCAGCAACAGCAGCGTTAACAGCAGGCCGCCCAGCAAACGTGGCCACAGGCTTTCAACGCTGCTCCAGTCCTGCTGATTGAGCGACCCGGTGCTCCAGAGGAACATATTCTGGAGCTGGTCATGGTGGAAGATAGCCAACAGTTGGTTGACCGCCCCGCAATAAAGGCTCAGCACCAGACCCGCAAGAATCAGCGTGACCGGTGACATACGCTTCCCCCAGGCAACGCCGAAGACAAGCAGGCCAACCGCTGCGGCACCTGTCAGCGCCGCAAACGGCTGGACAGCCAGCGGAAGCACCCAAAGCGTGGCGACCGTGACGCCAAGCTGAGCGCCGCTAGCAACACCAAGCGTTGTCGGCTCCGCCAGCGGATTTCGCAGCACCTGCTGGAACAACACGCCGACAAGCCCCAGCCCGGCGCCCACCAAAAGCGATATCGCGAGACGCGGCAGCAGGCTGAAGTGAAACAGCATCTGTGGAACATTGTCGACGTCCGGCCCGGCAAGGGCGCTGCGCCACTGCGAGGAGGGCAAGACACCATTCATGTTATGCAGCGTCAGCCAAAGCGCACAGACAAAGAGAACCAGCAGCAGGCTGGCAGGGAAAATAACGTGACGTCTCATCAGGCCAGGCTCCTCAGGCCATCGTCCAGCACGCGGGCAAAGTGCATCGCCGACATCGTCGTGCCATAAAGCCAGACGGCAGGAACTTGCTGAAAACGGTTCTGACGGATAAACGGCATTGCTTTCCACAGCGGCGTGGCCGCCACCTGGCGGGCTACCGCTTCGTTTTTGTGGTCGAAGCACAGCACATCGGCGTCTTTTATCGCCGCAAGGCGTTCAATCCCGACGACCGCCGTCCCCCAGAAGTTCGTCTCTTCTTGCCAGGCATTTTTTACCCCCAGCAGATCCATCACCTGCTCGAATAAACTGTGCTTGCCTACCACCAGCGCATGGCGATTATCCAAAAATGACATCAGCAGTACCGGGCGGTTGCCGCGCGCGGCAAACCGGGGTTTCATGTTGGCAATGAATGCATCAAATTCAGCCAGATGCCGGCTGGCGGCCTGCGGCATACCCAGCGTATCCCCCAACTGAATAAGCGATTTACGCGCAATCTCCAGCGGTTTGCCGGAGCCATCGTTAAAATTGAACCCCAGTCCGGGCGCGATACGGGTGATTTTTTCTGGCGAAGGGCCGTAGCCCGCGGAATAGAGAATCAGAGACGGTTTTAGCTGTGCCATCAGCTCGAGGTTAGGTTCGGTCCGCAGGCCAACGTCAATCACCCCTTCCGGCAGCTTAGGTTCGTTCACCCAGATTTGGTAATTGGGAATGTCGGCGACGGCCATAGGCGTTACGCCGAGCGCCATCATCAGCTCAACGGGCAACCACTCCAGGGCGATGATGCGTTTTGCATCCGGCACCGCCCCCTGCGCCGCAGGTAATTTTAGCAGCAGCGGTGAAAGCGCCATCGCCGCCAGAAGGCGGCGACGGGTCAACAGAAAGTCATTCATACGGCTCATCAATAAACAAAACTCACCGGCGCAGCCCCCGCCGGGTGCGGCAGAATGCCCATCGGAATGCCGTAGATATGCTCCAGCGTATCGCTTTGCATTAACGCATCCGGCGTACCCTGAGCAATCATTTCGCCGCCGCGCAGTGCCACCAGATTATCGCAATACCGCGCAGCCATATTGATATCGTGCAGAACGGCAACCACCGTCAGGCCGCGCTCCTGGCTAAGACGGTGAATCAGCGCCAGCACGTCCACCTGATGGGCAATATCCAGCGCAGAAGTTGGCTCATCCAGCAGCAGACAGCGGCTATCCTGCGCCACCAGCATGGCTATCCATGCCCGCTGACGCTCGCCGCCGGACAGACTGTCCACCAGGCGATGCGCAAACGGCTTCAGCCCCACCAGGCTAATGGCCTCATCCACCAGCTCACGGTCAGCCACGCCAAAGCGCCCTAACGCCCCATGCCACGGATAGCGACCAATCGCCACCAGCTCACGCACCGTCATACCCTCAGCGGCAGGAAGCTGCTGGGGAAGATAGGCCACCTGGCGGGCAAAGGCTTTGCTGCCCCAGCTATCCAGCGGCTGCGCGTTAAGCAGGATCTCGCCGTCCGACGGCTTCTGGTGGCGACCCAGCATTTTCAGCAGCGTCGACTTACCGGAACCGTTGTGCCCAATCAGGCCAGTGACTTTGCCCACCGGGAAGGTGATAGACAGCGGATGGAGTAGCGTGCGGCCTGGCACGCGGAACGTGACATCGGTGAGGCTGAAAGTCGTGTCGGGATGAAGTTGTTTATCCTGCATGGTTGCCATCTTAGTGAAGGGCACGGCGAACCGTGCCCAGGAGACAAGTTAGAAACGGAAGGTCGCGGTAGCAACCACCTGACGCTCAGCGCCCCAATAGCATGCATAGTCACGATAGCAACTTGAGACATACTCACGGTTGAACAGGTTGTTGACGTTTAAAGCGACGGAAGAACCAGGTAAACCCAATCGAGCCAGATCATACTTAACCATAGCATCGGCAACGGTATAGCTTGGCACGTTAAAGGTATTATTGACCTGTGGACCAGAAGCGTAAAAGCTCGACGTCGCCCCAACATAACGAGCACCAGCCCCGAAGGTGAACCCGCTCAGTGCAGTTTCGTGGAAGGTGTAATCAGCCCAAAGAGAGGCCATGTTACGTGGAACTTCTGCCGGACGTTTACCTTGGTAAAGTGTGTCATGCGTATATTCAGCATCAGTATATGTATAAGCGGCAGTTAGATTGATATTTGCGTTAACAGCGGCTTTAGCTTCAAGTTCAAAGCCACGAGAACGAATTTCTCCGCCCTGAACACTAAAGGCATTATCGTTTGGATCTACAGTTAAGTTTTTATCTTTCGTCAGCTGGTAAATGGCAGCGGTGACGGTAACTGGCATATCTTTTGGTACATATTTCACGCCAGCTTCGTACTGTTTACCTTTAGACGGGTCAAACGGCTTACCTTGTTTAGTAGAGCCTGAAACTGGTTCAAAGGATTCGCTATAGCTAACGTAAGGAGAAATACCATTATCAAACAGATAATTTAGGCCACCACGCCACGTGAACTGATTATCGCTAACTTCGGCTAGAGTTCCTGAGGAACGAGTAAAGGTAGAAGTTTTAGCAAAATCGTATCTCCCCCCCAGCGTCAGAACGAACTTGTTCCATTCCGCCTGGTCTTGCATGTAAAGCCCAGTCTGCTGCTGACGGTTAATGACCGCATAAGGGAAGTTAGCCACAACATTTGCATTGCCGTACTGCGGATTGCTCATGTTGAGTGGGTTTGCAGAACCGTATAATGCATCAATGTCGTTACGCATACGCATGTAATCCACACCGGTTAGCAGAGTATGGTCAACATTTCCTGTGGCAAATTTAGCCTGTGCCTGAGTATCGACTGAGAAATTACTAAGGTCTTCGTCAGAACGAACGTAAGCCCGGCTAATCTGTCCTGGTGCGATATAGCCATTTCCGTAAACGGAATCATAAAGCGTATGGATGCGTGTGTAGCGCAGATTCTGGCGAACGGTCCACGTATCGTTGAACTCGTGTGCAAAGCTATATCCAACCATTTGCTGGCGACGAGACATTTTGTTATCTCTTTCACCTTCATTGAAATCGGTTGGTAATTTGTGAGAGTTGCCATTGGCATCCACGTAAGGAACAACAGTTCCTTGACGAGGAAGCCAGCCGTAATAGCCCGCGTTAGGGTCGCTTTGGAAATTACTCAGGAAAGTGAAATCTGTCTTGTCATCAGGGCGCCAGCTAAAGGATGGAGCAATAGCATAGCGATTGGATTTAACCATATCTTGCTGAGCATTTTGGCTACGGCCCAATCCAGTCAGACGGTAGGAGAACTCACCGTTATCATCCAACGCATCGCTGAAATCAAAACCCGTCTGCCACAGGTTGTTGGTACCCATTTTAAATTGAATTTCGTGCAACGGCTCAGTCGTAGGGCGTTTGCTAACCATACTAACTACGCCGCCAGGATGGCTTTTGCCATAAAGTACAGAAACAGGGCCACGTAGCAGTTCAACACGTTCCAGGAAGTAAGGGTCCATAGAAGCTTCAGAGTAGTTATCTCCTTGCAGCTTCATTCCATCCAAATATTGGTTCGTATTTACAGTAGAAGACGTGGTGAAACCACGAATAGATACAACGTCGTAAGTTGAAGAACTCCCACGAGTAGAAAACACGCTTGGCGTGTAATCAAGAGCCTCTTTCACTGTCTGAGGTTGCCGGGTATCCATCTCTTCACGAGTCACCACCGAAATAGACTGTGGTGTCTTTTCAATTGGGGTATCGGTTTTGGTCGCCGTGGCGCTGCGTTTAGCGGCGATGGTTGGCGATGGCCCCCATGCGCTTTCGGCAGGCACTGCGGTAGCTGAAACGGTAATAGTGTCTTCTTTTTTTGTCGTGCCGGTGTCCGCCGCGAAGCTGTTAACGCTGACAGTGCCCACCGCCGCCGCCACAAACAGGGCAAGCTTACGGACAGGGTTTTTGGCTGGCTGACCAGGGAGTGAACGCGCCATGATATTTTCTCTGGTGAAATGGTAAATGATAACGTAAACGATAATTATTATTATGCCCGCAGGATAATAGACGAAACGCTAACTGCATAGCAAGCGCCTCACACCCTCAGATTGATTAAGAGAATAAGAAATAACCTGATGGTTTATAGGGTGTTATCCGGGTGTGAAATTTAAGATAAGGAACGCGCACTGGCGGGTAAAAAAGGCGAAAAAAAACCTCTCCCGCTCAGGGAGAGGTCTCAGACGGCTGACAAGCCTCTGGCGAAAAATAAATACCAGGCGACTCGTTAAAAAACTGGAAAATCAATTCATTGATTTTCGGCTAATAATCACAAAGAGAGAAAAACCACGTTTTTTCCCTCTTTGTCAGCAACATCAAACCTCTCCCGCTCAGGGAGAGGTTTATGAGTGAAGCGAGGCTTAATTACTGCCGAACATGTCCTTAATCCAGCCTGCAACGCCATCGCTTTTCTGTTCCTGAGCGGGTTGCTGCTGCTGCGGTTGTTGCTGCGGCTGCTGGCCTGCTGGCGTCTGGCTGAACGGGTTAGCCGACTGCTCTTCCTGCTGGCTTTGCTGGCAGAGCGCACTCGGGTTCGTCGTCCAGACCGGCAGAACACGATCCCCGCCGCCGCTACACATAAAGTAGCCTGCACTGTTGACGCCCATATCCACGATATCTTCCGGCTGGGTCAGATCCAGCGGGATTGGGGACTGGTTTGACAGATAACGCTGGTACAGCGACATTGCGCCGCTGGCACCGTACAGCTTGGTTGGCTGGTTGTTATCGCGCCCTACCCAGGTAATGGTCACTTCACGGCCATCAACCCCGGCAAACCAGGTATCCACGTTGTTGTTGGTGGTCCCGGTTTTCCCGGCCAGATGCAGATTCGGGTATTTCCCGCCCAGCGCACGCCCCGTACCGCGAGCCACTACCTGCTGCATACCAAACAGCGTCAGATAAGCTGCCTGCGCAGGCACCGCCTGTTCCGCCTGTGGGAAGCTCTGATACAGCACGGTGCCGTCTTCAGCAATCACCGAACGCAACGCGGAAAGCGTGGCGCGGTTACCGCCGCTGGCAATAGTCTGGAACGCCTGCGCAACCTGGATAGGCGTCAGGTTCAGCGCCCCCAGAATCATCGCCGGCACCGGATTAAGCTGGTCTTTTGGTACACCCAGCTTAGTCCAGGTATCGGTAATGGCCGGCAAGCCCAGCGTCATCCCCAGGTTTACGGTTGGCACGTTCATCGAGCGCGTCAGCGCATCCACCAGCATCACCTGCCCGCTATATTGATGGTTATCGTTCTGCGGCGACCAAACCTGGCCATTCGACAGTTTGATACCAATCGGGGCATCAGCAAGCCAGGTGTTCAGGCGGAACTTATCCGGCTGGCTCAACGCCGTGAGATAAGTCGCCGGTTTTGCCAGCGAGCCAATGGAACGGCGAGCCTGCAGCGCACGGTTAAAGCCCGCAAACTGCGGTTCTGCGCCGCCGACGACCGCGCGAACTTCACCGGTAAAGCGGTCAACGATGACCATAGCCGCTTCCAGATCGTTCAGCTTACGGGATGCACGCAGCACCGGCACACCTTCGGTCACCGCTTTTTCTGCCGCATCCTGAGACACGGAGTCAAAGGTGGTGAAAATCTTCACGCCGGACAGGTCTTTCACCTTGTCGCCCAGCTTGTCCTGAAGCTCCTGACGCACCATCTGCATAAAGGCAGGCTGAGGAGAAATCACGCCCCCGCGAGGCTGCACGCCCAGAGGACGCGCACTCAGCATGTCATACAGCTCCTGATCGATAACCTTCTGTTCCTGCAGCAGTCGCAGGACCAGGTTACGACGTTCAAGCGCCAGCTTAGGATTACGCCACGGGTTATACAGCGAGGCGCCTTTTACCATCCCCACCAGCAGTGCCTGCTGGTCGAGGCTAAGCTCTTCCACCGGACGGCCGAAGTAATAGAGGCTAGCCAACGGGAAACCACGAATCTGATCGTCGCCGCTCTGGCCAAGGTACACCTCGTTCAGATACAGCTCAAGGATGCGATCTTTGTCGTAGCGGGCATCCATGATCAGCGCCATGTAGGCTTCATTGGCTTTACGCCACAGCGTGCGCTGGTTGCTCAGGAAGAGGTTCTTCACCAGCTGCTGAGTCAGCGTACTGCCGCCCTGCACCGCTCGCCCGGCCGTCAGGTTAGCGACAACGGCGCGGCCAATGGAGTAAATGCTGATCCCGTCATGCTCGTAGAAATGGCGGTCTTCGGTAGCAATCAGCGTGTCCACCAGCAGATCCGGGAAGCCGGAACGCGGCACGAACAGGCGCTGCTCGCCGTTTGGCGAAGAAAGCATGGTGATCAGGCGCGGGTCGAGGCGGAAAATACCGAAGCTGCGGTTGTTATCCATGTTCTGGATAGATTCCAGATGGCCACCGTCAAACACCAGACGCGCGCGAATCTGCCCTTCTTTACCATCCGGGAAGTCAAACGGGCGGCGGATCAGCTCGATGTTGTTCCCCTGCACGGTGAACTCGCCCGGACGCGTCATGCTCGACACCTGCCGGTACTGTGTCGCTTCCAGCAGCTTCACCATCTCCGCTTTGCTGTAAGGCATATCCGGCTCAAGGTTTACCATGCGGCCATAGACCGCCGCCGGAAGCTGCCAGACTTTGCCGTCAATGCGGCTGCGGATCTGCTGATCGAGGTACACGCCGTAAATAACCAGCACCACAAAGAAGATGATCGCCAGCTTCACTAAAAGCCAGAAGAAACGGCGTTTTTTCGACGGGCGGCCCGAGCCTTTCCCTTTACCTTTTCCCTTACGTGGCGGCATGGATTCCTCGTCCTCGTAATCATCGTCTTCGTACTCGTCGTCATACTCCTCTTCCTTGAGTCGACGACGGCTCACCTTCTCTTTCGCCGGACGCGTTGGTTTTCCTTTACGTCCAATAGGCTCGCGGTCATTCCCCGCCATGCATCTTCTCCACAAAAGTTCAGGCGCAAAGGCCCGATTCTCCGTTCTTCCGCGCAATGCGAAAGAAGAAATCTCTCAAAAAAACAGCCAGACATTCTTATCAAGAATGTCTTTTCATGTTTGCGCCCTCTCGCGTTAGGAGAGGGCTGGGTGAGGGAGCCTTGCCAGCGCCCTCAGGAATACTTTTTCGTCCGACGCGTCGGCGCAGTATTCGCCGGGTCATCCGGCCAGACGTGCTTCGGATAACGCCCCTTCATCTCTTTCTGCACTTCACGCCAGGCACCGTTCCAGAACGCCGTTAAGTCACGGGTGATCTGCAACGGCCGCTGCGCCGGAGATAATAGCTCAAGCACCAGCGGAACGCGCCCCTCGGCGATGCAAGGCGTCTGTGCTTCACCAAACATTTCCTGGATACGCACCGCCAGCACCGGCGGATTTTCGCTGTCGTAGCGAATCGCAATCTGGCTTCCGGTCGGCACAGTGTAATGAGTTGGCAGGGCACTATCCAGCCGTTGACGCATTGGCCAGTCAAGCAAGTTGCTAAGCGCCCGGCTAAGATCGATATTTTTCAACGCACGTAGCGAATGCACACCGTGCATTTCCGGCAGCAGCCATTCTTCGAGCGCTGCCAGCAGGGACTCATCGTCTACGGCAGGCCATTTCTGCTCCGGCAGCCAGCGCGCGGCGCAGGCCAGGCGCAACCGCAGTTGCTGAGCCGGCACGGACCACTCAAGTAGCCCAAGCCCGCGCTCGCGAATACCGTTTAAAATCGCCCGCTGCATTTCCTCTTCGGAAGGCTTGGCTAACAGCTGGGTTTTCACCACCAGTCTGCCAATTTGCCGGCGGCGGTACGCTTTGAGCGATCCCCGCTCTTCATCCCACTCCACCGAGTCACTTTCCGTCAGCAAGTGCGGGACGTGGGCGACAAGCTCATCAATATCCAGCGGCAGCGCCAGCAAAATGCGGGCATCCGGCGACTGGCTGCCCTGCAGCAAAAGAGGCGCTATCAGCCATTCATGCCGGGTCATGGCGTCATCCTGCTCCAGCATCGCGCCCATGCCGTTGGCTAGCTGATAGCGGCCCTCAGCCCCGCGCCGCCGGGCGATACGGTCGGCAAACCCGCTTGCCAGCAGCGGCATGACTAACGAGATATCCGGCTCTCCGCCGCGGGCATGCATTCTTTTCAGTAACTGAGCGGAGCGCTGCCGCCAGTTACCGTTTCTGCTGTCGAAAAGCGACCGCAAATCCCCGCCCCCCTGAGTGCGGGGAGGCTCCTCAAGGATAGCCGCCAGCCACGCGGCAGTGGCCTGTTCATCCGGGGTTTTGGCCGCCACCAGCATGGAAGCCAGGCGCGGATCGTTGCCCATTTGCGCCATTTTTTGCCCTTCTGCCGTCAGGCGTTGCTGCTCGTCAACGACACCTAACTGGCGCAGGAGGCGCTGAGCCGCCGCGAGGTTTACCTCCGGCGGCACATCAAGCCAGGTGAGCTGACGCACGTCCTGGCACCCCCACTGCAACAGCTCCAGCAGCAGGCCGGATAAATCGCTTTGTAATATTTCCGGTTCGCTCTGTGCCGCCGCGCGTTCGGCCTGGTCGGCGGCGATCAGATGCAGGCAAATACCCGGCTCCAGGCGTCCGGCACGTCCTGCGCGCTGGGTCATTGATGCCTGGCTCACGCGTTGCGTAACCAGCCGGGTCAGCCCGGTACGAGCGTCAAAACGAGCCACGCGTTCCTGCGCCGCATCAACCACCAGGCGAATGCCTTCAATGGTCAAGCTGGTCTCAGCAATGTTAGTCGCCAGCACCACCTTACGCGTTCCCGCCTCGGCGGGCAGAATTGCTCTCCGCTGCTCGCTCAGGGGTAAAGCGCCGTACAGCGGGCAAAGCAGGACATCGCTCGCCACTCGCTCTTTAAGCTGCTCCTGCACGCGCTGAATTTCACCCACACCCGGTAAAAACAGCAGCAGCGATCCTGACTCTTCACGCAGCAGCCCAGTCACGGCGGCGGCAACGGCTTCATCAAAGCGCTGATGCGCCGGCAGCCCCATGTAGCGGCGCTCAACCGGGAAGGCGCGGCCTTCAGAGATAATCACCGGCGCATCCGGCAGACATTGCCGCAGGCGGTGATTATCCAGCGTCGCAGACATAATCAGGATCTTAAGGTCATCGCGCAGTCCGGCCTGCACGTCCAGCAACAGTGCCAGGGCGAGATCGGCCTGCAGGCTTCGCTCGTGAAACTCATCGAGGATCACAAGCCCAATACCGTTAAGCTCAGGATCCTGTTGGATCAGACGGGTTAAAATCCCTTCCGTCACCACCTCAAGCCGGGTATTTGGCCCCACGCAGCTATCAGCGCGCATCCTGTAACCGACGGTTTCACCCGGCTTTTCACCCAATAATTCGGCCAGCCGCTGAGCAACATTGCGGGCGGCAAGGCGACGAGGTTCAAGCAGTAGAATGCGGCCTTCCAGCGGGCTTTGCTGAAGGATTTGCAGCGGGAGCCAGGTAGATTTACCTGCGCCGGTAGGGGCATTGAGCAGAACTTGCGGGGCGTACTCGAGCGCTTTCAGCACTTCCGGCAGTACGGCCGCAACCGGTAATGAGGACACAAACGGCTCCAAAGGGTTAACATCGGCAGTCGCGCATTGTAGCATCCTGCCAAACCATAACCGAGAGACAACCATGGCCGAAAATCGACGCCTGTTTTTTGCCCTGACGTTACCGTCCGAGGTTCAGCAGCAAATTATTCACTGGCGCGCAGCCCAGTTCCCGGCGGATGCTGGCCGACCGGTAACCGCGGCCAATTTGCACCTCACGCTGGCGTTTTTAGGAGATGTCTCCGACGAAAAACGCCAGGCCCTGTGCCGCCTCGCGGGAAGAATTCGCCAGCCAGGCTTTACGCTGCGCCTGGACGATGCGGGGCAATGGTTGCGCTCAAGCGTCGTGTGGCTGGGGCCACGCCAGGCGCCACGCGGCCTGCTGCAGTTGGCCAATATGTTACGCTCCCAGGCCGCACGCAGCGGCTGCTATCAGTCTCCGCAGCCGTTTCATCCCCATGTGACGCTATATCGCAATGCAATACGTTCCGTGGCAATCCCGGCACCGGGCTTTAGCTGGCAATTTCAGGTTAATGAATTTTCACTGTACGAGTCCCTTTTTGAACAAGGCAGAACCCGCTATCAGGCGCTGGAACACTGGTCGCTGACTAATAAGGAAGAGTAAATGGAGTTTTCACCCGCGCTGCAGCCCGCCACGCTGATTAAACGCTATAAACGCTTTCTGGCGGACGTGGTGACCGCCCAAGGCGACACCATGACGCTGCATTGCCCCAATACTGGCGCAATGACCGGCTGTGCCACACCAGGTGATACGGTCTGGTACTCCACGTCCGCCAGCCCAACGCGCAAATACCCCCATACCTGGGAGCTTACTCAAACGCAAAAAGATGAGATTATTTGCGTCAATACGTTACGGGCAAACACCCTGGTCAAGGAGATGCTGACGACCTCACCTCCGGCAGAACTTGCGGGCTATGACGGCCTTCAGGCCGAGGTAAAATACGGTGAAGAACGCAGCAGAATTGACTTTATGTTACAAGCGAGTAACAAGGTTAACTGCTATATTGAAGTGAAATCAGTCACGTTGCTCGAGCAGGATAAAGGTTATTTTCCCGATGCCGTTAGCCTGCGCGGCCAAAAGCATTTAAGAGAATTGATGAATGTGGTTCAGCAAGGAGAGCGCGCGGTGCTACTGTTTGCGGTTTTACATTCTGCTATAAATAGCGTCTCGCCAGCTCGCCACATTGATGAGAAGTATGCGCGGCTGTTAACCGAGGCACAGCAGTGTGGGGTTGAAATTATCGCCTGGAAAGCAGAACTTTCTGCCGAGGGGATGACTCTAACTACGCCGTTGCCTGTCTATTTATGATCAGCATCTGGTTAAGGACAGATAACGTATTGTCTTTTTTATAGTCGGGTCGTTTCGCAAATAAGCTTTTCTTCACACGGTTGTCAAGAGAGGAGTTTATATAATTGCCAACCTGAAAAGCATCTGCTATTTATAGCGGCCTGATTTTACCCCGACAGGGGACCGATAAGTGCGTGTTAAGGAGAAGCAACATGCAAGAAGGGCAAAAGCGTAAAACGTCGTCCCTGAGTATTCTCGCCATCGCTGGGGTGGAGCCATACCAGGAGAAAACGGGCGAAGAGTACATGAACGAAGCCCAGCTGTCGCACTTCAAGCTTATTCTTGAAGCATGGCGTAATCAGCTCAGGGATGAAGTAGATCGCACCGTTTCGCACATGCAGGATGAAGCGGCTAACTTCCCGGACCCGGTTGACCGTGCGGCCCAGGAAGAAGAGTTCAGCCTCGAACTGCGTAACCGCGATCGTGAACGCAAACTGATCAAAAAGATCGAAAAAACGCTCAAGAAAGTGGAAGACGAAGATTTCGGCTACTGCGAATCCTGCGGTGTAGAAATCGGCATTCGTCGCCTTGAAGCACGTCCGACCGCTGATTTGTGTATCGACTGCAAAACGTTGGCAGAAATCCGCGAAAAACAGATGGCCGGCTAACGGCTCTCGGAAATGCCAGACCTCTATGGCGGGAGACTCTCCCGCCATATTACTTTATTGCACCCAAAAAATGTCAGCTCAACTCTACATTGGCCGTTTTGCTCCCTCACCTTCCGGGGAACTGCATTTTGGCTCACTGATTGCCGCTCTCGGCAGCTACCTTCAGGCTCGCGCTCTACGGGGCCGCTGGCTGGTACGCATCGAAGATATCGATCCTCCCCGTGAAGTGCCCGGCGCCGCCGACACCATCCTCAAGCAGCTTGAACACTACGGCCTGCACTGGGATGGCGACGTTTTGTGGCAATCTCATCGCCAGGATGCCTATCGCGCCGCGCTGGCCTGGCTACAGCAGCAGGGGCTGAGTTATTACTGCACCTGCACCCGCAGCCGTATCCAGCAGATCGGCGGTTTCTACGATGGGCATTGCAGAACCCTTGGCAACGGGCCACAAAACGCCGCGATGCGTCTGGTGCAAAACAACCCGGTACTGAGCTTCCAGGACGGCCTGCGCGGGCAATTACATGCCGATGAGGCTTTGGCGCGAGAAGATTTCATCATTCACCGCCGCGACGGCCTGTTCGCCTATAATCTTGCTGTCGTCGTGGATGACCATTTTCAGGGCGTGACGGAAATAGTCCGCGGCGCGGACTTGATTGAGCCGACGGTGCGGCAAATCTCGCTGTACCGGCAGTTTGGCTGGCCCGTCCCCGGCTATATTCATCTGCCGCTGGCGCTTAACGAGCAGGGTTCCAAGCTTTCGAAGCAGAATCATGCCCCCGCGCTGCCGCAGGGCGATCCCCGCCCAATGCTGGTTGACGCGTTGCGCTTTTTAAATCAACAAGTAGCGGACGGCTGGCAGGATCTGACGCTGGAAAGGCTGCTTGAGCAAGCCGTAATGAACTGGTCGCTTAATAATGTGCCGGTGAATACATCATTCTCAAATGCCCCACACTGAGCTATGATTAGCCGCTGTTTTTTTTGTCCCTATGATTGACACTGCCGAGGTGGACTATTTTTACCCGAGTCGCTAATTTTTGCCGCAAGGTGCTTAACCGCGATGACGTCGTGGTCGAGGAGAGCGAAACTCTCCCGCACATTACTGTTATCCCGCGTGACCAGCACGCTATTTCCCGCAAAGATATCAGTGAAAATGCCCTCAAGGTGCTCTACCGTTTAAACAAAGCAGGCTATGAGGCTTACCTCGTCGGCGGCGGCGTCCGCGACCTGCTGCTGGGCAAAAAACCGAAAGATTTCGACGTCACCACCAGCGCGACCCCAGAACAAGTTCGCAAACTGTTCCGTAACTGCCGCCTGGTTGGCCGCCGTTTCCGTCTGGCTCACGTCATGTTTGGGCCAGAAATCATCGAAGTGGCCACCTTCCGCGGCCATCATGAAGAGCAACAGTCTGCCGACCGTCAGACCTCGCAGCGTGGCCAGAACGGCATGCTGCTGCGCGATAACATCTTTGGTTCTATCGAAGAAGATGCCCAGCGCCGCGACTTCACTATCAACAGTCTTTACTACAGCGTGGCCGATTTCTCCGTACGGGATTACGTCGGCGGCCTGAACGACCTGAACAAAGGGATTATTCGACTGATTGGCGATCCGGAAACGCGCTACCGCGAAGATCCGGTGCGAATGCTGCGCGCCGTGCGCTTTGCCGCCAAGCTGAATATGACCATCAGCCCGGAAACCGGCGAACCGATTCCTCGCCTCGCCACGCTGCTCAACGATGTGCCACCGGCGCGTCTCTTTGAAGAGTCGCTCAAACTTCTGCAGGCCGGGTACGGGTTTGAAACCTACCAGTTGCTGCGTGAATATCAGCTCTTCCAGCCGCTGTTCCCGATCATCACCCGCTACTTCACCGAGCAGGGCGACAGCCCGATGGAGCGCATTATTGCGCTGGTGCTGAAGAACACCGATAACCGCATTCACAACGATATGCGCGTGAACCCGGCGTTCCTGTTTGCGGCGATGTTCTGGTATCCACAGCTGGAAATGGCGCAAAAGATCGCCCAGGAAAGCGGCCTCGCATACTACGACGCCTTTGCGCTGGCGATGAATGAGGTACTGGATGAAGCCTGCCGCGCGCTGGCGATTCCAAAACGTATTACTACGCTGGTGCGTGATATCTGGGGCCTGCAGCTTCGCCTGTCCCGCCGCCAGGGTAAACGCGCCTGGAAGCTTATGGAGCATCCAAAATTCCGAGCTTCCTACGACCTGCTGGCACTGCGCGCCGAAGTCGAGAACAATCAGGAGCTGCTGCGTCTGACCAAATGGTGGGGCGAGTTCCAGGTGGCTGCGCCGCCAATGCAGAAAGATATGCTTAATGACCTGGGCGATGAGCCTGCAGCTCGCCGCCGAACGCGTCGCCCGCGCAAACGTGCGCCACGCCGTGAAGGTAATTCATGACCCTCGCGTATATCGCGCTGGGCAGTAACCAGGCGTCACCGCTGGAGCAGGTCTCTTCTGCCCTTGACGCCCTGGCCGCCATTCCACAAAGTCGAATGGTGGCCACCTCTTCGTTTTACCGCACTCCCCCGCTAGGCCCGCAGGATCAGCCAGATTATCTGAATGCTGCCGTGGTGCTGGACACCGACCTGTCTGCCGAAGCCCTTCTGGATCATACTCAGCGTATTGAACTTGAGCATGGCCGCGTGCGCAAAGAAGAGCGCTGGGGGCCGCGAACGTTAGATCTCGATCTTATGCTGTTTGGCGATGAGGTGATACACACCGAGCGCCTGACCGTGCCTCACTACGACATGAAGAACCGCGCGTTTATGCTGGTTCCTCTACTGGAAATAGCACCGGAATGCCGCTTTCCCGACGGGCAATCTGTTGCCGCGATACTGGCTAGCCTCTCTCAGGAGGGCATCACCCGCTGGTAAACAGCGCGCCCGTATCCTGTTCTAACCTTTCTCCGGGGATGATGATGAAACCCACTACCACCTCCACCCTGCGTAAGCTCAAGCAGGACAAAAAGAAATTCGCCACCCTTACCGCCTATGACTTTAGCTTCGCTAAGCTGTTTGCTGACGAAGGCGTCGGCGTTTTGCTGGTTGGCGACTCGCTGGGTATGACGGTTCAGGGCCACGACTCTACGCTGCCGGTCACGGTGGAAGACATTGCCTACCACACCCGCGCTGTTCGCCGCGGCGCACCAGGCTGCCTGCTGCTGGCCGACCTGCCGTTTATGGCCTACGCCACGCCGGAGCAGGCGTTTGCCAACGCCGCGGAGGTGATGCGCGCCGGGGCTAACATGGTGAAAATCGAGGGCGGACGCTGGCTGGCTGACACGGTAAAAATGCTGACGGAGCGCGCCGTTCCGGTTTGTGGTCATTTGGGGTTAACGCCGCAGTCGGTAAATATTTTTGGCGGTTATAAAGTTCAGGGCCGTGACGAACAGGCCGCGCAAACGCTGCTGGACGATGCTCTGGCGCTGGAAGCCGCTGGCGCCCAACTGTTGGTGCTGGAGTGCGTTCCCGTTGAGCTGGCTAAGCGCGTAACCGAAGCGCTTTCTATCCCAGTGATTGGCATCGGCGCGGGCAACGTCACGGACGGGCAAATCCTGGTGATGCATGATGCGTTCGGGATTACTGGCGGTCATATTCCTAAGTTTGCGAAGAATTTCCTTGCTGAGACCGGCGATATTCGCGCCGCGGTGCGCCAGTACATGAGTGAAGTCGAATCCGGCAGTTATCCGGGCAACGAACACAGTTTTTACTGACAGGAGATAGGTTGTGCTGATTATCGAAACGTTACCGCTGCTGCGTCAGCAGATTCGCCGCTGGCGCCAGGAAGGGAAACGCATCGCCCTGGTGCCGACCATGGGCAACCTGCACGATGGGCATATGACGCTGGTTGAAGAAGCCAAAGCCGTTGCTGATGTGGTGGTGGTCAGTATTTTCGTCAACCCGATGCAGTTTGACAGACCTGACGACTTAGCCCGCTACCCGCGCACCCTGCAGGAAGATTGCGAAAAGCTGAACCGCCGCAAGGTGGATATGGTCTTTGCCCCGGCACCGGTTGACGTTTACCCTCAGGGTCTCGACACGCAAACCTTTGTCGACGTGCCGGGCATCTCCACCATGCTGGAAGGCGCAAGTCGCCCTGGGCATTTCCGTGGCGTATCCACCATCGTCAGCAAGCTGTTCAACCTCGTTCAGCCTGACGTCGCCTGCTTTGGCCAGAAGGATTATCAGCAGCTAGCGCTGATCCGCAAAATGGTCGTCGATATGGGTTACGACATTGAGATTATTGGCGTGCCGACCGTGCGCGCGAAAGATGGCCTGGCGCTCAGCTCTCGTAATGGCTACCTGACTGCAGAACAGCGTAAAATCGCCCCTGGCCTAAGCAAAGTGATGAACAGTCTCGCCGACAAACTGCGCGGCGGCGATCGTGATACCGAAGAGATGCTGATTCTCGCGGCGACCGAACTGAACGAGAAAGGTTTCCGCTCAGATGACCTGCAAATCCGCGATGCGGACACGCTGCTGGAGCTGTCAGCAGAAAGCAAAAGTGCGGTGATCCTGATGGCAGCCTGGCTTGGTCAGGCCCGGCTGATTGATAACGTCACCGTCAGTCTGGCGCAGTAGACAGCCCAAATAAAAAGGGCAATACTGCCTCGAATATCCACGGCGTGGGTGATGCCCACGCTTTTTAAGCCCAGTAACAAAGGTTCAAGTTTATGATTCGCACCATGCTGCAAGGCAAGTTACACCGCGTCAAAGTGACTCAGGCGGACTTGCATTACGAAGGCTCCTGCGCCATCGATCAGGACTTCCTTGAGGCGGCAGGCATTCTGGAATATGAAGCCATCGATATCTACAACGTCACCAACGGGAAGCGTTTCTCTACCTACGCTATCGCCGGTGAGCGCGGCTCTAAAATCATCTCCGTTAACGGCGCGGCGGCACACTGTGCTGACGTCGGTGACATTCTGATTATCGCCAGCTATGTCACCATGCCGGATGAGCAGGCGCGTAGCTGGCAGCCGAAAGTGGCCTACTTTGACGGTGAGAATGAGATGAAGCGTCTCGCGAAAGCCGTCCCGGTTCAGGTCGCGTAACCTCTGGCTGTAAACCTCTCCCCTTCGGGGAGAGGAAATTCGCCAGCCCCACTTGAGTTCACGCCTTACGGAACCAGAGCTAGCTTACGACTCAGGCTGATTGGTAATCGTCCTCGACATCGTCTCCAGCGAATCCGTCCTCATAATATAAAGCCGCTTCAGCAAGAACGGGTTGTCTCCCGGTTTCACCTTCCCGCGCACCGTGGTTACGGCCATATGGAACCCGGCGTCGTTCGCCGCTTTCACCGCAATATCGTTATAGCCACCGAACGGATAAGAGAGATACAGCACGTGCGGATTGAACTGTGACAGCGCACGGCGCGAGTGCTCAAAATCAAACAGGATATTGTGGTAGCTGCGGCTCAGAAGAATCGGGCGGCGGTAGTTATCCACGCGATGCAGAAAATGCGTGTGGGACTGAATATCGAACACGCTCTGAATCGCCTCCAGCTCAGAAATACTCATAAACTGCAGAGACTTTGGATTCCACGGCTGCGGATGGCGCTTGATGCGCGACGAGATGATGTATGCCGTCGCTTTAAAGCCATACTGCTTAAGAATCGGATATGCGTAGCGATAGACCGATTTCAGCCCGTCATCAAAGGTGATCACCACCGAGCGAGCCGGGAGGTTCATACGGTTACGCACGTAGCCTTCCAGCTGGTACATCGTCAGCGTGGTGTAGCCCATATCACGCAGCCAGGTCATCTGGTTGCTGAACGCGACCACCGAGGTCGTCGTGGACGTATGGCGAAAACGCGTATTTTCCTCATCCCGCAGAATATGGTGATAGGTCAGAACCGGAATGCCGTTATCCGGCTGCGCATCCAGGCTGCTGATATAGCCCAGGCGATTGCCGATGCGGATCTGGTACCAGGTCTGGTTCAGGCGATCCCTCAGCTTGCCGATGATCGGGTAACGCAGATTATCTGCCAGCGTGCCGAACACCGCTGACGAAGTTGCCGGCTCGCTATAGATAGCCACATCGCGGAAGGTGATCAAATTTTGGTTACTCAACGGATTGTTGAGATCGCCCAGTCGGTCTTCCACTCGCTGCTTGCCCTTTACCGGGCCAAGATGCGCCTTGTCGATAAACCCGGTGCCGAAGCCAAAATTAAACTCATAGTAATCCGCCGGCGTCGGCACCACCGCCAGGATTTGGCCCTGGCCAATACGACCAACGGAAATCACACTATCCCCAACCTGCGCCCAGATATCGGCATCTTCGGTGGTTTGCATATACTGAGCTGGCGTGTCGTGACTACTGAGCAGGCTAGCCTGGGCAGACCCGATGCTGATGACCAGCATCACGCAATAAACAAGGCGAGTTAACATGGCAAATTAATCAGTTTTTGTCGGAAAGACGGAAGGAAGTCATTAGTTTAGCAAAAGACGGGTGAATACCAACCCGAATAAACAGATGCCCTTAATATTTGTGTAACAATACAAACGGTGGATTCTTTTGCTGCTGATGCCAAAGGCTGGTCACCGCATCCCCACCCTGCTCCACAATTAGCTGCCGAAAGGCTTCGCTGGAGATATTTTCCCGCAGCTCCCGCATCACTAAAAGCAGCGGAAGTGTTACCCCGGCGATGACTTCGCAATGCTCATGCTTGTGGTTCATCAATGCCGCCGCCCGGTAAGGTTCCGCCCCGCTAACATCGGTCAGAAAAATAACGCCGTCGCCCGAATCACAATGGTGAAGGGCATCGCACATCATTCGGCTGAGCATATTGGTGCTTAACCCGTGCCAGAAATTAACCGCACAGCACTGAGGCTGGGGGCCAAAGCGCTGCTCGAGAGCATCCAATATCTTTTGTGCGTAGTCGTCGTGTCCGGCAATGACCCAGCCAAGCATAAAGTCTCTCCTGTTTATGGAGCGACAGTGTGCCAGAACGATGAATAAGTAGTCTGATGCGTATCAATTTGGCGTAAGAAAAATCCCCCTAAAGAGGGGGATCCAGACCGCTGACAACCTGCTGACGAAAAAAGAAATTTCACGCGGCTGATAAAAAAACTGGAAAATCAATTCATTGATTTTCGGCTGATAACCACAAAGAGGGAAAAACCACGCTTTTTCCCTCTTTGTTAGCAACGTCGAATCCCCCTCAAGAGGGGGATTCGAGAAGGGGGTATCAGGTTCGCAGCCCGCGACCGCGCTGGATGAGATACCAGCACAGTAGGTAAAACACGACGATGAAGATTGCCAGCACGCCGACGGTAGTCACCAATGGCACATCGCTAATGCCCAGGAAACCAAAGCGGAAGCCGCTTATCATGTAGACAATCGGGTTCAAGTGCGACAGCGCCTGCCAGAACGGCGGCAGCAGGGTCAGGGAGTAAAACACCCCACCAAGGTAGGTCAGCGGCGTCAGCACGAAGGTCGGGATCAGGCTGATATCATCGAACGTTTTAGCAAAGACGGCGTTCAGCAGGCCGGCCAGCGAGAACAGGATAGCCGTCAGCACCAGCGTCAACGCCACGAACAGCCAGGAATGTACCTGGAACGGAACGAAGAACAGCGACACCGCCGTGACCAGCACGCCCACGCACAGACCACGCGCTACGCCGCCGCCAACATAGCCCGCGATTATCACATGCGTTGGCACCGGAGCCACCAGCAGCTCTTCAATGTTGCGCTGGAACTTCGCGCTAAAAAATGATGACGCGACGTTTGCATAGGCGTTAGTGATCACCGCCATCATGATCAGACCCGGCACGATAAACTGCATGTAGGTGAAGCCGTGCATCTCACCAATGCGCGAGCCGATCAGGTTACCGAAGATAATAAAGTAGAGGGTCATGGTAATGACCGGTGGAACCAGCGTCTGAACCCAGATACGGGCGAAGCGGTGAACCTCTTTGGTCCAGATGCTTTTCAGCGCCACCCAGTACAGCTGCATCATGCCTCATCCCCTTGTTTACCGTTTACCAGCGTCACGAACAGCTCTTCGAGACGGTTAGCTTTGTTACGCATACTCTGCACCTGAATCCCCTGCGCGCTAAGCTGGCTGAAGACGCTGTTAATGCCCTGCTCGCGCAGAACTTCGACCTCTAGCGTGGACGTATCCACCAGCCGATACTGGTAGCCATCCAGCTTAGGCAATGGGCTTTTAGGGGCCAAATCCAGGATAAAGGTTTCCGATTTCAGTTTGGAAAGCAGTGACTTCATCGAGGTATTTTCCACCAGCTCGCCGCGCTGAATAATGCCGATGTTACGACACAGCATTTCGGCCTCTTCCAGGTAGTGGGTCGTGAGAATGATGGTGGTGCCTTTATCGTTAAGATCTTTCAGGAAGCCCCACATAGAGCGGCGCAGTTCAATGTCCACGCCTGCGGTAGGCTCATCCAGAATCAGCAATTTCGGTTCGTGCATTAACGCACGGGCAATCATCAGGCGACGCTTCATCCCCCCGGAGAGCATACGCGCGCGTTCGTTGCGTTTTTCCCACAGATCGAGCTGTTTTAAATACTTTTCGCTCCGGGCTATCGCTTCGCTGCGCTCAACGCCGTAGTAGCCAGCCTGGTGCACAACAATTTGCTGCACCGTTTCAAACGGGTTGAAGTTGAATTCCTGGGGAACCAGACCAAGCTGGCGTTTGGCGTTGACCACATCTTTTTGCAGATCGTAGCCAAACACCCGCACGCGGCCGGAGGTTTTATTCACCAGCGAGCTGATAATACCGATGGTGGTGGATTTTCCCGCACCGTTAGGGCCGAGCAGCGCATAGAAATCGCCCGCCTCAACACGAAGATCTATGCCGCGCAGCGCCTGAACGCCACCGGGATAGGTTTTCGTTAACTGTTCCAGTTCCAATGCAATTGTCATGGGTATTCGCTTACCTTATTCGGTACTTGTTTAAAAATTCGTTGAGTTACCCTATATTACCCCATCGCACTTCTCGGGTGACAGGCGTTAACCTCACATGAAAGACATTGATTCCCTTATCAGCAATAATGAACTTTGGTCAAAAATGCTGGTTGAGGAAGACCCCGGTTTTTTCGAAAGACTTGCCCAGGCACAAAAACCTCGCTTTCTCTGGATTGGCTGCTCCGACAGCCGCGTTCCAGCTGAACGTCTTACTGGCCTTGAGCCAGGCGAACTGTTTGTTCACCGCAACGTGGCGAACCTGGTTGTTCATACCGATCTGAATTGCCTTTCCGTTGTTCAGTACGCCGTAGACGTCCTTGAGGTTGAGCACATTATTATCTGTGGCCACTACGGCTGCGGCGGCGTTCAGGCTGCGGTAGAAAACCCGGAGCTGGGATTAATTAACAACTGGTTGCTGCACATTCGTGACCTGTGGTTCAAGCATAGTTCGCTCTTAGGGGAACTGGCACCGGAACAGCGGATGGATACGCTCTGTGAACTGAACGTCATGGAGCAGGTGTACAACATCGGCCATTCCACCATCATGCAGTCTGCCTGGAAGCGCGGCCAGAAAGTCACGGTTCACGGCTGGGTCTATGGTATTCACGACGGACGCCTGCGCGATCTTGAAGTGACGGCCACCAGCCGCGAGTCCCTCGAGCAGGGTTACCGCAGCGGCATTTCCAACCTGAAGAATACCCACCATAGCCACCGGAATCGCGCAGCTTCGCAGTAATCCCGGTAAAAGTGGATAGCAAAAAGGGCCTTTTAAGGCCCTTAATACTTCCGATCCGCGTCAATATCCACAGATGCGACAGAAACACCACAAAATAAAACAGGAAAATCAATAAATTGATTTTCCTGTTTTTTTAACAAACCCTCTGATATTTCTTCTCTCGTCAGAGGTTTGTTAGCTAGCGACTTTTACTCGTCCAGCATGACCACTTTGCCGACGAACGGCAGGTGGCGATAGCGCTGGGCGTAGTCGATGCCGTAGCCCACCACAAACTCATCCGGAATAGAGAAGCCAACGTATTCAACGTCAACGTTCACTTCGCGGCGGGTTGGTTTGTCCAGCAGCGTACAAATGGCCAGAGATTTTGGCTCGCGCAGGCTCAGGATTTCACGCACTTTGCTCAGGGTATTGCCGGAGTCGATAATGTCTTCGACGATCAGCACATCTTTGCCGCGAATGTCTTCATCCAGATCTTTCAGGATCTTCACGTCACGAGTGGTGGACATGCCGCTGCCGTAGCTGGAAGCGGTCATAAAATCGACTTCGTGGGACACCTGCACTTCACGGCACAGATCGGCCATAAACATAAATGAACCGCGCAGCAGACCTACCAGCACCATGTCACTGCCGCTGTCGCGATAGTGTTCGGTGATTTGACGACCCAGTTCAGCGACACGGGCTTTGATCTCCGCTTCCGGGATCATCACTTCAACAGTATGTTTCATATCTCTAACCATATGATTTAAAAACAAATCATTTAATGCTGGTGAACCTGCAGCCAACACAAAATATTGAGGCGAGGAGTATACCAGCAAATGGCCTTCACATCCGCACTTCAAAAAAAAGCCATAAATGTGACAACCATCACACTTGTTAATAACTATAATTAAATGCTATCAAACCTTTATGAGTGTGATAATTGTGAAAACAAATAAAACCGGATCGCAACTATTTGTGACCCTCTCAGCCCTCTTTGCCGTTCTTTGCGGGCTCTATTTACTCTTTGGCGGAATATGGTTAGTGGCTATCGGCGGGTCGTGGTACTACCCGATAGCCGGCCTGGTGATGCTCGGCGTCGCCTGGCTACTGTGGAAAAGCAAAGCCTCCGCGCTTTGGCTTTACGCTGCCCTGCTGCTGTGTACTATGGCCTGGGGCGTCTGGGAAGTCGGCTTCGACTTCTGGGCGCTGACGCCACGCTGCGACGTGCTGGTGTTCTTCGGCGTCTGGCTTCTGCTGCCGTTTGTGTATCGTCGCCTGGCGATCCCGGCAAGCGGCGCGGCAGCATCGCTGGTGGTTTCCCTGCTGATTACCGCCGTCGTGCTGGTCTGGGCGGGCTTCAACGACCCGCAAGAGATCAACGGTACGCTGAATCTGGATAACACAGCCACTGCCGCGGAGTCCTCCATTCCTGATGCCGACTGGCCCGCCTATGGCCGAAATCAGGAAGGGCAGCGTTTCTCCCCGCTCAAGCAGATCACCACGCAAAACGTGGGCCAGTTGAAGGAAGCCTGGCGCTTCCAGACCGGTGACGTGAAGCGTGCGACTGACCCGGGTGAAATCACCAACGAAGTCACCCCAATCAAAATCCGCGACATGCTTTACCTGTGTACTGCCCACCAGCAACTGTTCGCGCTGGATGCCTCTACCGGGAAAGAGAAGTGGAAGTTTGATCCTCAGTTAAATACCGACCCTTCGTTCCAGCACGTCACCTGCCGCGGCGTTTCTTACCACGAAGCCACCGCGGATAACGCCTCTCCGGACGTCGTCGCCGACTGCCCTCGCCGCATCATTCTGCCGGTGAACGACGGTCGCCTGTTCGCGCTGAACGCCGACACCGGCAAGCTGTGTGAGAGCTTCGCGAACAAAGGCATCCTGAACCTGCAAACCAACCAGCCGGTGACCACGCCTGGGATGTATGAGCCAACCTCACCGCCGATCGTGACCGACAAGGTCATTGTGATTGCCGGGGCGGTGACCGATAACTTCTCCACTCGCGAGCCTTCTGGCGTGATTCGTGGTTTTGACGTTAATACCGGTAAATTGCTGTGGGCGTTTGACCCAGGCGCAAAAGATCCAAACGCTATCCCGGATGACGAACATCATTACACGCTCAACTCCCCGAACTCGTGGGCTCCGGCGGCGTATGACGCAAAACTGGATCTGGTTTACCTGCCGATGGGCGTGACCACGCCAGATATCTGGGGCGGCAACCGCACGCCTGAGCAGGAGCGCTACGCCAGCAGCATCGTGGCGCTGAATGCCACTACCGGTAAACTGGCCTGGTTCTATCAGACCGTTCATCACGATCTGTGGGACATGGACATGCCTGCCCAGCCAACGCTGGCGGATATCACCGACAAGAACGGTAATAAAGTACCGGTTGTCTACGCCCCGGCTAAAACCGGCAACATCTTTGTGCTGGATCGCCGCGACGGTAAGTTAGTGGTGCCGGCGCCTGAACAACCTGTTCCACAAGGGGCAGCTAAAGGCGACCATGTTTCCCCGACTCAGCCGTTCTCCGAACTGACCTTCAGGCCGAAGAAAGACCTGAGCGGGGCGGATATGTGGGGCGCAACAATGTTTGACCAGCTGGTCTGCCGCGTGATGTTCCACAGTATGCGCTATGAAGGCATCTTTACCCCGCCTTCAGAAAAAGGGACGCTGGTCTTCCCGGGCAACCTGGGCATGTTCGAATGGGGCGGGATTTCCGTTGACCCGAATAATCAGGTCGCAATGACTAACCCAATGGCACTGCCGTTCGTGTCTAAGCTGATTCCACGCGGGCCGGGCAACCCAATGGAACCACCGAAAGATGCAAAAGGCTCAGGCACCGAATCCGGCGTTCAGCCACAGTACGGCGTCCCGTATGGCGTGACGCTCAATCCGTTCCTGTCGCCGCTTGGCCTGCCGTGTAAACAGCCGGCCTGGGGCTACATTTCCGGCGTTGACCTGAAAACCAACGAAATCGTGTGGAAGAAACGTATTGGTACCGTGGAAGACAGCATGCCGTTCCCAACCGGTATTCCAATGAAATTCCGCATGGGGATGCCGATGCTGGGTGGCCCAATCTCCACCGCCGGTAACGTGATGTTTATTGGTGCCTCCGCAGATAACTACCTGCGCGCGTTTGATATGCGTGACGGGAAACAGCTGTGGGAAGCGCGTCTGCCGGCGGGTGGACAGGCTACGCCAATGACATATGAAGTTAACGGTAAGCAGTACGTGGTGATTTCCGCAGGTGGCCATGGCTCCTTCGGCACGAAGATGGGGGATTATATTGTGGCGTACGCTCTGCCGGACGACGCGAAATAACGCCTTGCGGGTGGCTCAGGCCACCCGCACTTTCTTTTACGCGACGGTAAAACCGAGCATCATTCCGGTATCTTCATGCTCCAGCAGGTGACAGTGCGCCATGTAGGCCGCTTCTTTTGGTGCAGCATGATCGAACCTCACCAGCACTTCGCTGCGTGCACCTTCTACCTTCACCGTGTCTTTCCAACCCTGGCGATGTGCCGCCACTGGTTTTCCGTTTTCGGACAGGATACGGAACTGGGTGCCGTGAATATGGAACGGGTGCAGCATCATGTCGCCTTCCCCTGATATCGTCCATTTTTCGTACTTCCCCTTTTGCGCGGCAAACGCCGGGGTCGCCATATCGAAAGCTTTGCCGTTGATTTTATTGGCGTTGTGGAAATCAAATCCGTGGCTCATGCCGCCATGATCCATGTGCCCCATACTGCCGTGGCCCATCCCCTTCATATTGCCATGGTCCATACCGCCCATATCACCGTGGCTGTCCATCGACATTCCCGCCATGGCCTGCATGCCGTATTTATCCATTAGCGCCTGCATACCCATCATATCGAGCATTGGGTCCATCATCAGTTGGAGCCAGCGTTCCGTTACGCCTTCCAGCGACGGAAGCACAGGCACGTCGACCAGTTTGTCAGGCAGCGTGCCGGAGGCCGCGATAATCAGCGGCTGGATGCGAACCACCGGGGCTGGCTTGTCGAAAGGCGCCACGGTCATCCCCATTTGCTTCACCGGCAGCGTGACGATATCAAATGGCTTGCCGTCACGGGTATCCACCAGCACTTCGAACCGTTCGCCCATCAGAATTTCCAGCTCAGTGACTTTGACCGGCTCTGCCAGCAGCCCGCCGTCGCTGGCAATGACGTAGAGCGGACGATTGTCGCTGGCAGCGATGTTCAGTGAACGAGCATTGCAGCCGTTAAGTAAGCGCAGACGCAGCCAGCCGCGCGGATTGGTATGCTGGGGATAAACGGCGCCGTTACACAGCAGCGTGTCGCCAAACCAACCTACGGCAGCACTCATCACATCCAGCTGGTAGTCAATCTCACCGTTTTGTCCAAAACGTTTGTCCTGAATAATCAGCGGAATATCATCGATGCCCCACTGCTTAGGCAACATCAGTTGGGCGCTTTCGTTATCCTCAATCAACACCAGACCACCAAGTCCCATGGCCACCTGATGCCCGGTTTTACCATGCTGATGCGGGTGGAACCAGCAGGTCGCCGCGCGCTGCTGCGGCGTGAAGGTGACGCTCCGCTTTGCGCCCGCCGCGATAACGCCCTGAGGACCGCCGTCAACTTCGCCGCCGACTTCAAGTCCATGCCAGTGCAATGTGGTTTCTTCTGCCAGGTTATTATGAATATCAACCGTGACCGCTTCGCCTTGCGTTAGTTTTAGCGCCGGGCCAAGCAAAGTGCCGTTGTAGCCCCAGGTTGTGGCCGATTTCCCGGCAAAAACGCTCTTTCCTGCGTTTACGGTGAGGCGAATGCTATTTTTAACATCAGGAGCAAGCAAAGGTGGGACAGGCAACGCCGGACGATCGGCAGCCAGCGCGGCACGGCTCCAGAGCGGCAGCGCGCTGAAAGCCCCCAGCGCCGCGGTATATTTTAAAAAATTACGGCGATGCATAGTCAGTTCCTTTAGGTGGCATACTTGTGGCCGAGCATAAACCTTTCCCTAACGGTAAGGTCAAGTTTTAAGCTCATAATAAATATCGTCGACGCCTGTTTAACTGTGTTAACGTTTCGTATCTAAGAAAAAGTGGTAGACGTGATGAAGATGGGAGTTAGGGCGTTATTACTGGGCATTTTGCTGGCTTTTTCTACCAGCAGCCTGGCGCTGAGTGAGTCTGAAGCAGAAGATATGGCCGATCTGACTGCGGTATTTGTGTTCTTGAAAAATGATTGTGGCTACCAAAATCTCCCTAACGGCCAGATCCGACGCGCTCTGGTATTTTTTGCCCAACAAAATCAATGGGATCTCAGCAACTACGATAGCTGGAACATGAAAGCGTTGGGTGAAGACAGTTACAAAGATTTAAGCGGCATTGCCATCCCCACGGCAACAAAATGCAAATCTCTGGCGCGCGATTCCTTAAGCCTGCTGGCCTACGTTAAATAACGCTTTACCCCCCGGGGCGGACATACTGACCGTGCAACCACGGTCATTGTCTCAGAGCCCGAACAACGTGGAGCGCTAACGGCTCCACGCGGGTTAACGCTGCTGCAGAAATTCCCGGTAAGCGTGTACCACCTGCAGGAAATCCTCTACGCCGCAAAAAGACAGGCTCTCTTCGTCGTAATAGCTCATCCCCTCTTCCATCTCATCCCCGGAAATTTCCAGTTGATTAGCGCGGACGATCACCTCTTCTTCATCCAGCCACAGGGTATATTCATGCCCGGCACGCTGCCATTGACGCTCGCTGCCTTTCACTGAAAGCACGGCCTGCTCGACTTCATCCAGAAGCGCCAGGTTACCCTTCACTTCCTCATTAAACCAATGGCCGACAACCTCGTGCCCCATTGACATACGCACCTTCACCACACCGGTGATGTCACGCAGAAATTCATAGTCCATCGCTGTTTCCTCTACATCGCGGGGGAAATCCTCACCCACGCCTATAGGCTTAATTATCGCAGTAAAGTTGGGGGAAAACAGCGTGACGAGTAGAAGGACGAGAAATAAAAAGGAGAAACGCACAGTGCAGGGATGCCCTCACCCCGCCCCTCTCCCACAGGGAGAGGGTGAACACAGAGTGAGGGGATTTAGATTTTAAACAGCGGTCTGGAAGATTACGCCGTCCGCTTTCTCGGTGTACTGAGAAAGCTGATCAAAATTCAGGTAGCGGTAAGTGTCTACAGCCGTTTTATCAACCTGAGTCATGAAGGTCTGATACTCGTCAGGGGTTGGCAGCTTGCCCAGCAGGGAAGCAACAGCCGCCAGCTCCGCAGACGCCAGGAAGACGTTCGCCCCGGTCCCTAAACGGTTCGGGAAGTTACGGGTTGAAGTCGATACCACCGTCGCACCATCCGCCACGCGAGCCTGGTTACCCATGCACAGGGAGCAGCCTGGAATTTCGATACGCGCGCCACTCTTACCGAACACGCTGTAGTACCCCTCTTCCGTCAGCTGAGCCGCGTCCATACGGGTTGGCGGCGCCACCCACAGGCGAGTTGGCAGCTGGCCTTTGTGGCTGTCCAGCAGTTTACCTGCCGCACGGAAGTGACCAATGTTGGTCATGCAGGAACCGATAAACACTTCGTCAATCTTCTCACCGGCCACGTCGGACAGCAGACGAGCATCGTCCGGGTCATTTGGCGCACAGAGGATAGGCTCTTTGATATCGTTCAGATCGATGTCGATCACTGCCGCGTATTCTGCGTCGGCGTCGGCTTCCATCAGCTGCGGATCTGCCAGCCACTTCTCCATGCCCTGAACACGACGCTCAAGCGTACGACGGTCACCGTAACCTTCGGCAATCATCCACTTCAGCAGCACAATGTTTGAATTCAGGTACTCTTCGATCGGCTCGCGATCCAGCTTAATGGTGCAACCTGCCGCAGAGCGCTCTGCGGAAGCATCGGTCAGCTCAAACGCTTGCTCAACTTTCAGCGTCGGCAGACCTTCGATTTCCAGGATACGACCAGAGAAGATATTTTTCTTACCTTTCTTCTCAACGGTCAGCAGGCCCTGTTTGATGGCATACAGCGGGATCGCATGTACCAAATCACGCAGGGTAATGCCCGGCTGCATTTCGCCTTTAAAGCGAACCAGCACGGATTCAGGCATATCCAGCGGCATAACGCCGGTTGCCGCGGCAAACGCCACCAGACCAGACCCCGCCGGGAAGGAAATCCCAATTGGGAAACGGGTATGGGAGTCACCGCCGGTGCCAACGGTATCCGGCAGCAGCATGCGGTTCAGCCATGAGTGAATGACACCATCGCCAGGACGCAGGGACACGCCGCCACGGTTCATGATGAAGTCAGGCAGAGTGTGGTGAGTCGTGACGTCCACCGGCTTCGGATAAGCGGCGGTGTGACAGAAGGACTGCATCACCAGATCCGCGGAGAAACCAAGACAGGCAAGGTCTTTCAGCTCGTCACGCGTCATTGGCCCGGTGGTGTCCTGGGAACCTACGGAAGTCATCTTCGGTTCGCAGTAAGCGCCAGGGCGAATACCTTCCACGCCACAGGCACGACCAACCATTTTCTGCGCCAGCGAGTAACCACGGGTGCTGGCGGCAACGTCTTTCGCCTGAACGAAAACGTCGCTGTGCGGCAGGCTAAGCGCTTCACGCGCTTTGGTCGTCAGGCCACGGCCGATGATCAGCGGGATACGGCCCCCGGCGCGGACTTCGTCCAGCAGCACGTCGGTTTTCAGTTCAAAGTTGGCGATTACCGCATCGGTTTGGTGATTACGCACTTCGCCTTTGTACGGGTAAATGTCGATCACATCGCCCATATTCAGATCATTTACGTCAACTTCGATCGGCAGCGCACCGGCATCTTCCATGGTATTGAAGAAGATTGGCGCAATTTTTCCGCCCAGCACAACGCCACCGCCGCGCTTGTTTGGCACGTTCGGGATATCGTCACCCATGAACCACAGCACGGAGTTGGTGGCGGATTTACGGGAAGAACCGGTGCCCACAACGTCGCCTACGTAGGCCAGCGGGAAACCTTTTTTCTGCAGCGCTTCAATCTGCTTAATAGGGCCAATCACGCCAGCCTGATCCGGCTCAATGCCTTCACGGGCGTTTTTCAGCATCGCCAGGGCGTGCAGCGGGATGTCCGGGCGGGACCATGCGTCCGGCGCCGGGGACAGGTCATCGGTGTTGGTTTCACCGGTGACTTTAAAGACGGTAACGGTGATTTTCTCGGCCAGTTTAGGGCGAGACAGGAACCACTCGGCTTCTGACCAGGACTTCAGCACTTGCTGAGCGTAGGTGTTGCCCGCTTTGGCTTTCTCTTCTACATCATAGAAGTTATCGAACATCAGCAGCGTGTGGGACAGCGCTTTGGCGGCAATCGGCGCCAGCTTTTCGTTATCCAGCGCGTCAATCAGCGGATGAATGTTGTAGCCACCCTGCATGGTGCCCAGCAGTTCAACGGCTTTTTCAGGGGAGATCAGCGGGGAAGTAGCATCGCCTTTGGCAATGGCAGCAAGGAAACCGGCTTTCACGTAGGCGGCTTCATCAACGCCCGGTGGTACACGGTTAGTAATCAGATCTAACAGGAATGCTTCTTCACCTGCTGGTGGGGTTTTCAGCAGCTCAACCAGTGCGGCCATTTGGGTGGCATCTAAGGGTTTTGGAACAATCCCTTCTGCGGCACGTTCAGCTACGTGCTTACGGTATTCTTCTAGCACGACGGTTCTCCTCGCTCTCATTGTCATTTGGCGCTACCGGATCTCTCTCTTCACGCTCCTGTGAGACAGCAGTTTGTAGGGTAAATGCCCGGTACCGCGTCGGGCAGCATAGCAGGATTTTTAGGGGGTGTTAATCTGTTTACAAAAAAGCAACATTAAAACCTTGCTGAATCGTTAAGGGGGAATAGATTACTTTTTGATATGACCTTCAGACACAAAAAAACCGCCTTTCGGCGGTTCGTTTGCCCTGACAAAGTGGTAGCACACGATGACAGGAGATGTTTTGTGGCAAGTCCAGTACGAGAACGATAATGCCCTTATGAGTTTGTGGTTGCAAGGTATATTGCTCATTTTGCGAACAACCCTCTAAAAGAGGATGTAAGCCACTGCAAACTTAAAATCTCCATATCTGGGCGCACTCTTTTATCCTACATTCGACGACGGCCTGCTTCGCTGGTGTAGCAGCCAGTCATCGGGTTCGGGAGCAGCCTAACCGCTCTACGTGGTAAGTCCCGTACACTTGCCTGATTCTGCCTTTCCCGGGGAAGAAGGAATCGCCGTAGCCCAAAAGGGTATACACGCAATGGAAATGCGTTTGCTGTACGCGCTGCTCCTGTTGTTAGGTTCACAGCTTTCGCTGAGCCAGGGTGGCTGGAATATTTCAGACATTAGCGTTCAGTTCGTTTTGAACCTGGGCAATTAAGCTACTGGCCGCTCGTAAGGGCGGCCTTTTTACAGACCAAAAAAAAACGGCCCCGGAGGGCCGCTTTATCAAACGCAGAAAGTTACTTTTTCTTCGCTTTGGCGTTTGGCAGGTCGGTGATGCTACCTTCGAACACTTCAGCCGCCAGGCCAACAGATTCGTGCAGCGTCGGGTGAGCGTGGATGGTGAGCGCGATATCTTCAGCGTCACAGCCCATCTCGATAGCCAGACCGATTTCGCCCAACAGCTCGCCGCCGTTGGTCCCGACAATCGCCCCACCGATAACGCGGTGAGTTTCTTTGTCGAAGATAAGCTTGGTCATGCCGTCCGCGCAGTCGGAAGCGATAGCACGGCCAGAAGCAGCCCACGGGAAGGTGGCGGTTTCATAGCTGATGCCTTTCTCTTTCGCTTCTTTCTCGGTCAGGCCAACCCATGCAACTTCTGGCTCGGTGTAAGCGATAGATGGGATCACTTTCGGGTCGAAGTAGTGCTTCATCCCGGCGATAACTTCTGCGGCAACGTGGCCTTCGTGAACACCTTTGTGCGCCAGCATTGGCTGACCGACGATGTCGCCGATAGCAAAGATGTGAGGTACGTTGGTGCGCAGCTGCTTATCAACGCGGATAAAGCCACGGTCGTCCACTTCAACACCGGCTTTGCCAGCATCAAGGTTTTTACCGTTCGGCACGCGGCCGATAGCCACCAGAACCGCGTCGTAACGCTGAGGTTCTGCAGGGGCTTTTTTGCCTTCCATGGAAACGTAGATGCCGTCTTCTTTCGCTTCAACGGCAGTCACTTTGGTTTCCAGCATCAGGTTGAATTTCTTGCTGATGCGTTTGGTGAAGACTTTAACGATGTCTTTGTCTGCAGCCGGGATAACCTGGTCAAACATTTCAACCACGTCAATATCTGAACCCAGCGCATGGTACACGGTGCCCATTTCCAGACCGATGATACCGCCGCCCATAACCAGCAGGCGTTTCGGTACGGATTTCAGCTCCAGCGCATCTGTGGAATCCCACACGCGTGGATCTTCATGAGGAATGAACGGCAGCTCGATCGGACGGGAACCCGCCGCGATGATAGCGTTGTCGAAGTTGATCACGGTTTTACCGTTTTCGCCTTCCACTTCCAGGGTGTTAGCCCCGGTGAATTTACCCAGACCGTTTACCACTTTCACTTTACGGCCTTTGGCCATACCCGCCAGACCGCCGGTCAGCTGAGTGATAACTTTCTCTTTCCAGGTACGAATTTTGTCGATATCGGTTTTCGGCTCACCGAAAACGATGCCGTGTTCGGCCAGTGCTTTTGCTTCTTCGATAACTTTAGCAACGTGCAGCAGCGCTTTAGAAGGGATACAGCCGACGTTCAGACAAACACCACCAAGGGTGCTGTAACGCTCTACGATGACGGTTTCCAGACCTAAATCCGCGGCGCGGAATGCTGCGGAGTAACCTGCCGGGCCTGCCCCAAGTACTACGACCTGAGTTTTGATTTCTGTGCTCATCATGACCTCTTAATTTATACCCGTCGTCCACCGGGTCGTTCTATCCGCCCGCAGTTTACAAAATTGTTAACAATTTTGAAACAACAAACGGCTCACGAATTGTCGCTTTCACCAATAACCTCATAAACCTTATGAGATTACCAGAAAAAAGCCGGCCGATTGGCCGGCTTTTCAATTACATCACCAGGCGGCGAATATCAGACAGCATATTGTTGATGATGGTGATAAAGCGAGCCCCATCAGCGCCGTCGATTACGCGGTGGTCGAAGGAAAGAGACATTGGCATCATCAGACGCGGCGTGAACTCTTTACCGTTCCAGACCGGCTCCATCGCAGACTTGGAGACACCCAGGATAGCCACTTCTGGCGCGTTAACAATCGGCGCGAAGTGAGTTGTCCCGATGCCGCCCAGGCTGGAGATGGTGAAGCAGCCGCCCTGCATTTCGCCAGCGGTCAGCTTGCCGTCGCGAGCTTTCTTGGAGATAGCCATCAGTTCGCGAGACAGCTCGGTGATGCTCTTCTTGTTCACGTCTTTGAAGACCGGAACAACCAGACCATTCGGGGTATCAACCGCCACACCGATGTTGATGTATTTTTTCAGCGTCAGCTTCTGACCATCTTCGGACAGGGAGCTGTTGAAGCGAGGCATCTGCTCCAGCGCAGCAGCAACGGCTTTCATGATGAACACCACAGGGGTGAACTTCACGTCCAGCTTGCGCTTGGCGGCTTCGTCATTCTGCTGCTTACGGAACGCTTCCAGATCGGTGATGTCGGTTTTGTCGAAGTGGGTAACGTGCGGGATCATCACCCAGTTACGGCTCAGGTTAGCACCAGAGATTTTCTGGATACGGCCCATTTCCACTTCTTCGATCTCGCCGAACTTACTGAAATCAACTTTCGGCCATGGCAGCATGCCTGGCAGACCGCCGCCAGTTGCAGCCGGAGCTGCTTCAGCGCGCTTAACAGCGTCTTTCACGTATGCCTGAACGTCTTCGCGCAGGATACGACCCTTACGGCCTGTACCTTTCACTTTCGCCAGGTTAACGCCGAACTCACGAGCCAGACGACGAATCAGCGGTGTCGCATGAACGTACGCGTCGTTTTCAGCGAATTCAGATTTGCCTTCTGCTTTAGCAGCAGGTGCAGCAGCTTTAGCAGCCGGGGCTGGTGCCGCGGCAGCTGGAGCGGCTGGAGCAGCAGCCGGAGCCGCAGCAGGCGCAGCGCCTTCCACTTCGAAGACCATGATCAGGGAACCGGTGGAAACTTTGTCGCCGGTGCTGATTTTGATTTCTTTCACGGTACCGGCGAATGGCGCAGGCACTTCCATGGAAGCTTTGTCGCCCTCAACGGTGATCAGTGACTGCTCAGCGGCAACTTTGTCGCCCACTTTAACCATCACTTCAGTGACTTCTACTTCGTCACCGCCGATATCCGGTACGTTAACTTCTTTAGAGCCGGTAGACGCAGGTGCAGCAGCAGCCGGAGCTGCAGCCTGTGCAGGCGCGGCGGCAGGTGCAGCACCCGCCACTTCGAAGACCATGATCAGAGAGCCGGTAGACACTTTGTCGCCGGTGCTGATTTTGATCTCTTTAACCACGCCCGCGAACGGAGCAGGTACTTCCATAGAGGCTTTGTCGCCTTCTACGGTGATAAGAGACTGTTCAGCGGCAACGGTGTCGCCCACTTTCACCATGATCTCGGTAACTTCTACTTCGTCACCGCCGATGTCTGGCACGTTAACGTCTTTCGCGCTCGCTGCAGCAGGTGCTGCGGCCGGAGCGGCTTCTTTCTTCTCTTCAGCCTTAGCAGGTGCAGCGGCTGCTGCACCTTCGGCGGAATCGAAAATCATGATCAGTTTGCCAGTCTCGGTTTTGTCGCCGACAGAGACTTTGATCTCTTTTACGACGCCAGCCTGTGGAGACGGAACTTCCATAGAGGCTTTGTCGCCTTCTACAGTGATCAGCGACTGTTCAGCTTCAACTTTGTCGCCAACTTTGACCAGAATCTCGGTGATTTCAACTTCATCAGCGCCGATGTCTGGTACTTTGATTTCGATAGCCATTGTCTCTTTACCTCTTACGCCAGACGCGGGTTAACTTTTTCTGCATCGATGTTGAATTTGGTAATTGCGTCTGCAACCACTTTCTTATCGATTTCACCACGTTTAGCCAGTTCGCCCAGGGCTGCTACAACCACGTAAGAAGCATCAACTTCGAAGTGGTGACGCAGGTTTTCGCGGCTGTCAGAACGACCGAAGCCATCGGTACCCAGTACGCGATAATCATCAGCTGGTACGTAAGTGCGAACCTGCTCTGCGAACAGTTTCATATAGTCAGTAGAAGCTACCGCTGGAGCGTCGTTCATCACCTGAGCAATGTACGGAACGCGCGGAGTTTCCATTGGGTGCAGCATGTTCCAGCGCTCACAATCCTGGCCATCACGAGCCAGTTCGGTGAAGGAAGTTACGCTGTACACGTCAGAGCCCACGCCGTAGTCGTTCGCCAGGATCTGTGCTGCTTCACGAACGTGACGCAGGATAGAACCGGAGCCCAACAGCTGAACTTTACCTTTGCTACCTGCAACGGTTTCGAGTTTGTAGATACCTTTACGGATACCTTCCTCGGCACCTGCTGGCATAGCCGGCATGTGATAGTTTTCGTTCAGGGTGGTGATGTAGTAGTAAATGTTCTCTTGCGCTTCACCGTACATACGGGTCAGACCGTCGTGCATGATGACAGCCACTTCGTACGCGTAAGACGGATCGTAAGAGATACAGTTAGGGATAGTCAGAGACTGAATATGGCTGTGGCCATCTTCGTGCTGCAGACCTTCACCGTTCAGAGTCGTACGACCGGAAGTCCCGCCGACCAGGAAGCCGCGAGCCTGTTGGTCGCCAGCCTGCCAGCACAGGTCACCGATACGCTGGAAACCGAACATGGAGTAGTAGATGTAGAACGGAATCATCGGCAGGTTGTTGGTGCTGTAAGAGGTCGCAGCAGCCAGCCAGGATGCGCCAGCACCCAGTTCGTTGATCCCTTCCTGCAGAATCTGGCCTTTCTCGTCTTCTTTATAGTATGCAACCTGCTCACGGTCCTGCGGGGTGTACTGCTGGCCGTTCGGGCTGTAGATACCGATCTGACGGAACAGACCTTCCATACCAAAGGTACGAGCTTCATCGGCGATGATTGGAACCAGACGGTCTTTGATAGACGGGTTCTTCAGCATCACGTTCAGGGCACGAACGAAGGCGATGGTGGTGGAGATCTCTTTGTTCTGTTCTTCCAGCAGCTGAGAGAAGTCTTCCAGCGCAGGCAGTTCCAGTTTTTCGGAGAAGTTTGGCTGACGAGCTGGCAGATAGCCTTTCAGCGCCTGACGACGTTCGTGCAGGTACTTGTGCTCTTCAGAGCCTTCAGGGAAGGTGATGTAAGACAGGTTTTCTACCTGCTCATCGGTTACTGGAACGTTGAAACGGTCGCGGATGTAACGCACGCCGTCCATGTTCATTTTCTTCACCTGGTGAGCGATGTTTTTACCTTCTGCGGTATCGCCCATGCCGTAACCTTTGATGGTGTGGGCCAGGATAACGGTCGCTTTACCTTTAGTTTCCTGCGCTTTTTTCAGTGCAGCATAGACTTTCTTCGGATCGTGACCACCGCGGTTCAGGGCCCAGATCTGCTCATCAGTCCAGTCTGCAACCAGCGCTGCGGTTTCAGGGTATTTGCCGAAGAAGTGCTCACGAACGTAAGCGCCGTCTTTGGATTTGAAGGTCTGGTAGTCACCGTCAACGGTTTCGTTCATCAGTTGGATCAGTTTACCGCTGGTATCTTTACGCAGCAGCTCATCCCAACGACCGCCCCACATCACTTTAATAACGTTCCAGCCAGCACCGCTGAAGATGCCTTCCAGTTCGTTGATGATCTTGCCGTTACCGGTGACCGGACCATCCAGACGCTGCAGGTTACAGTTGATGATGAAGCACAGGTTGTCCAGCTTCTCGCGGGTCGCGATGGTGATCGCACCTTTAGATTCTGGCTCATCCATTTCACCGTCGCCCAGGAAGGCGTAAACGGTTTGCTCGGAGGTATCTTTCAGACCACGGTGTTCCAGATATTTCAGGAACTTAGCCTGGTAGATAGCACCGATTGGGCCCAGCCCCATGGAAACGGTCGGGAACTGCCAGAATTCTGGCATCAGTTTAGGGTGCGGGTAAGAAGACAGACCTTTACCGTGAACTTCCTGACGGAAATTGTTCATCTGCTCTTCGGTCAGGCGGCCTTCAAGGAAAGCGCGTGCATAGATGCCCGGAGAGATGTGGCCCTGGAAGTACACCAGATCGCCGCCGTCTTTCTCGTTAGCTGCACGGAAGAAGTGGTTGAAGCACACTTCGTAAACGGTCGCAGAAGACTGGAAGGATGCCATGTGGCCGCCCAGTTCCAGATCTTTTTTGGATGCGCGCAGAACGGTCATGATGGCGTTCCAGCGGATAGCTGAACGAATACGGCGTTCCAGATCCAGATTGCCCGGGTATTCCGGTTCGTCTTCAACGGCAATGGTGTTTACATAGTTGCGAGCACCAGCTGAAGCAGCAACTTTCACGCCGCCTTTGCTAGCCTCGGACAGCAGCTGATCGATCAGATACTGTGCACGCTCAACACCTTCTTCACGGATAACCGATTCGATCGCCTGTAGCCAGTCGCGAGTTTCAATCGGATCCACGTCATTTGGGAAACGTTCTGACATGGGGGGTATTCCTTATCTGTCTAATACGTTGATTATCTGGAACCTGTCCCATTGCGCTCTTGCCCGTCATACTTCGGCTTGCCTCATTGTTGGCTTCACGTCCTCACCCCAGTCACTTACTAAAGTAAGCTCCAGGGGATTCCAACGCTTGCCGCTGCGATGCAAGGCGAATTATTTAGGGCAACTGAATAAAAGAACGCAATAAGACAGGTTCTGTGTTTAGTTGCCGCGCTCTAAAGTTTGGCGCTTAATCCTTACGTTGCTGAAGGAGACGGAGAGAACGCTCACGGCGGCTCTGCTCACGGCTACGATCCAGCAATATTTCCTCAATAAACGCCAGGTGACGGTGCGACGCTTCTCGCGCCTGCTCCGGCTGGCGAGCCATAATCGCCGCAAAAATGCTGGCGCGATGGCTGCTCACTTGCGCCAACATCTCGCGGCGCGCGTAGAGCAATTCAAAATTCTGGCGAACGTTTTGTTCGAGCATCGGCTCCATGCAGCGCAGTAAATGAAGCAGTACAACATTATGCGCGGCTTCGGTTACGGCAATTTGATACTGCATGACGGCATCGGCTTCGGCGTCTAAATCACCGGACTCCTGAGCCTGTTGGATGGCAATATGGCAATCGCCAATGCGCGAGAGATCCTCTTCTGTTCCGCGCAGCGCCGCGTAATAGGCTGCAATGCCTTCAAGAGCATGGCGGGTTTCTAACAGGTCAAACTGGGATTCGGGATGGTCTGAGAGCAGTTCGACCAGCGGGTCGCTCAGGCTCTGCCAAAGGCTGTTCTGGACAAAAGTACCGCCGCCCTGGCGACGAAGCAGCAAACCCTTGGCTTCGAGACGCTGGATGGCCTCGCGCAGCGAAGGACGGGAAACATCAAATTGTTTCGCCAGTTCGCGTTCAGGTGGAAGTTTTTCGCCTGGGCGTAGAGTGCCCTCGAGGATGAGAAACTCCAGCTGCTGCTCTATCACATCGGATAATTTTGGTTGGCGGATTTTGCTGTAGGCCATCGTTCCCTATCTCTGCCATTAACCCGGAGTCAATTGGTAAGACCAATTTCACGTTCGTGAGGCTAAAAGTAACAAAGTATTCACCTTCTGTCCATATTGGTTTTGATTGAAATCATGAAAGCAGGCACATTTTAACAATAACAAAAGAAGGGCTTTTCAAAACCATAACCTGGGCACCAACTTGCGTTTACCCACAAAGCGGTAAGTTAACGTTTATGAAACGATATATTTTTCAAAAACAACCGAGAGAGGCGGTGAAGGTGTGTCATTTTTGTGACGCAAAACGACAGCTCAAGAAGTATTCCGGCCCCACATTCCACTCCCCCCTTTTTTACAAATGGTTTCTTTTTGCCCAACTCGTCAGAGCAGTGACAGAAAGCAGGTGCAAAGGCATGCGCTTAACATTATTCTTTGCGATGCGGTAGCCCTATCCGCAAAATTCATAATTGATAGCCGTAAAAAAAAGACTACACATTACGGAATACAACAATTACATCCGCGTCAATGTAGCGCAGACATTAACCACTACGAGGTTACATGATGGAAGGTCAACAGCACGGCGACACGCTGAAGCGCGGTCTCAAAAACCGCCATATTCAGCTTATTGCGCTGGGTGGAGCTATCGGGACGGGCCTGTTTCTGGGCAGCGCATCCGTCATCCAGTCCGCAGGTCCGGCAATTATTCTCGGCTATGCTATCGCCGGGTTTATCGCTTTTTTAATTATGCGCCAGTTGGGCGAAATGGTCGTTGAGGAGCCTGTAGCCGGGTCATTCAGCCATTTTGCTTACAAGTATTGGGGCGGTTTTGCGGGCTTCGCTTCGGGCTGGAACTACTGGGTACTCTATGTTCTGGTCGCCATGGCTGAACTGACGGCTGTCGGCAAATACATCCAATTCTGGTGGCCGGAGATCCCTACCTGGGCCACGGCGGCAGTGTTCTTCGTTGCTATCAACGCCATCAATTTAACTAACGTTAAAGTCTTTGGTGAGATGGAGTTCTGGTTCGCCATCATCAAAGTGGTGGCTGTTATCGCCATGATTCTGTTCGGCGGCTGGCTGCTGTTTAGCGGCAACGGCGGCCCGCAGGCCTCTGTCAGTAACCTCTGGGATCAGGGCGGCTTCCTGCCGCACGGTATCACAGGGCTGGTGATGATGATGGCTATCATCATGTTCTCCTTCGGCGGGCTTGAACTGGTCGGTATTACCGCTGCTGAAGCAGACAACCCGGAAGTCAGCATTCCAAAAGCAACCAACCAGGTTATCTACCGTATTCTGATTTTCTATGTGGGTTCGCTGGCGATTCTGCTGTCTCTGCTGCCGTGGACGCGCGTCACCGCGGACACCAGTCCGTTCGTGCTGATCTTCCATGAGCTGGGCGATACTTTTGTTGCCAACGCCCTGAATATCGTGGTGCTGACCGCTGCCCTGTCTGTTTACAACAGCTGTGTTTACTGCAACAGCCGTATGCTGTTTGGCCTGGCACAGCAGGGCAACGCGCCTAAGATGCTGAAAAGCGTTGATAAGCGCGGTGTACCGGTAAACACAATTTTGGTTTCCGCGGGCTTTACCGCCCTCTGCGTGCTGATTAACTACCTGGCGCCGGAGTCTGCTTTCGGCCTGCTGATGGCGCTGGTCGTCTCTGCCCTGGTGATCAACTGGGCGATGATCAGCCTGGCGCACATGAAGTTCCGCCGCGCCAAACAGCAGCAAGGGGTTAAAACTCGCTTCCCTGCCTTGTTCTATCCGCTGGGTAACTGGGTCTGCCTGCTGTTTATGGTTGGCGTGTTGGTTATCATGCTGATAACGCCGGAGATGGCCATCTCGGTTTATCTGATCCCAGTCTGGATTGCGATTCTGGGCGTGGGCTATTTCTTGAAGCAGAAGAACCTGAAGGCCGTGAAAGCCTGATAAAAAAAGCCCCGCAATGCGGGGCTTTTTCTTTAGACCAGCGTGCCGTAAATCGTCAGCAACGCCACGACAACCACGATAACCAGCGAAACCTTCTTCGCCAGCGAAACCGCAGCTTTCGGCGTTTTCATCTTATCCTGATGAGGTTCCCTTGCCAGCGAGTACTGCGCCAGTTGCGTCAGCACCTGGTACTGAGAAGTATGCCTGTCAGCAAGGGATGCAAACCATGCGGGAAGAGCCCGCTCGCCGTGGCCCAGCAGGGCATAGGCGACGCCAACCAGGCGAACAGGCACCCAGTCCAGGAGATGCAGAATGCCATCAATCCCCGACAGCAAGCGCTCGTGCGGCGTATGATGTCGGGCAAGCCACGTCTGCCAGGCGCGCAGGAAAGCATAACCCGCGAGCGTCACCGGCCCCCATGCTCCGCCCACCACAAACCAAAAGAGCGGGGCAAGATAGAAACGGAAGTTAATCCACAGCAGCGCGTTTTGCAGCTCGCGCAGGTATTCACGCTCGCTGCATTCAGGCGGAACACCATGAATCAATGTGAGTTCCGCGGCCATCGCATCACGGGCATGTTCATCGTCATGGCTCGCAGCTTTAAGGTACGAATGATAGTGCAGCCTGACCTGCCCGGCTCCGATGCACAGTACGCCCAGCGCAATCCAGAACACCAGGAGCGGAACGTTAAACAGCAGCCCATGCAGAGCGCGGAGAACCAGGAAAACTACGGCCATAAATGCAGCGGTCATTAGCAGCGTTCTCAACAGAGAAAAATGCTTAACCCGCCCAAACAAGACTTCAAGACGATGATCTAACTGCCAGTGCTCGCCCATTTTGAACAATCGCTCGCCCATCAGGACTAACAGCAGAGTAAACAGGGTCATGTGCTCTCCTTGTCAGTAGCCTCTTTGACCGCACCCAAAAAGCGCGGCCAGTCAAACGAAGGGCCAGGATCGGTCTTCCGACCAGGCGCAATATCACTGTGGCCCGTCATGTGTTTCGCCATATCAGGATAGTGTTGAATCAGTAAGTTAGCTAAAACGGTGAGTTGTTCATATTGTGCATCGGTGTAAGCCAGAGTATCGGTGCCTTCCAGCTCAATACCGATGGAAAAATCGTTGCACTTTTCTCTCCCCTGGTAGCTTGAGACGCCCGCATGCCATGCTCGTTTATCAAAAGGCACGTACTGAACAATTTCGCCGTCCCGACGGATCAGACAATGGGCTGAGACGCGCAAATGCGAAATACCAGCAAAATAAGGATGCGCTTCAGGATCGAGCGTTCCGGCAAATAACGCATCAATCCATGGGCCGCCGAACTCCCCCGGCGGCAAACTAATATTGTGCACCACCAGCAACGAGGGATTTTCCTCTTCCGGTCGGCCGTCAAAATGCGGGGATGGCAGATGTTTTACCCCCACCAGCCAGCCGTCTTTAAGCTGCATGAGAGGTTCTCCTTAGAGTGGTACTTGAAGTCGCTTCAGAGTAGCATGAAACGATACTAACTTATTCATTCCGGAGTTTAATCATGCCGCCCCGCCGTTATAACCCTGACCGCCGACGTGACGAGCTGCTCGAACGAATTACCCTCGATATTCCTCTCGCCGTATCGCAAGCGCTGCGGGAAGATCTGGGCGGTGAGGTCGACCCGAACAACGACATCACGGCACAATTGTTACCCCCAGAAAGCACGTCGCATGCGGTCATTATTACCCGCGAAAATGGCATTTTTTGCGGTAAACGCTGGGTAGAAGAGGTGTTTATTCAGCTCGGCGGGGATGTGAAGGTGACCTGGCATGTTGAAGATGGCGCAGAAGTTACCAGCAACCAGCCGTTATTTGAGCTTGATGGCCCGGCACGTATTCTCTTGACCGGAGAAAGAACGGCGTTGAACTTCGTGCAAACACTGTCCGGCGTAGCCAGCGAAGTTCACAGCTACGTGGCGCTGCTGGAGGGCACTAAAACGCAGTTGCTGGATACCCGTAAAACGCTTCCGGGCCTGCGCACTGCGCTGAAATATGCCGTGCTATGTGGCGGTGGCAGTAACCATCGCCTGGGCCTTTCCGATGCTTTTCTTATCAAAGAAAACCACATTATTGCCTCCGGCTCCATTCGTCAGGCCGTGGAGAAAGCCTTCTGGATGCACCCGGACGTGCCGGTAGAAGTTGAAGTTGAGTCACTTGATGAATTGGAGCAGGCGCTAAACGCCGGGGCTGACATCATCATGCTGGACAACTTCACCGTGGAGCAAATGCGTGAGGCCGTGGCACTTACTCAAGGGAAATCACGCCTGGAAGTCTCAGGCAACGTAACCAAAGAGACGCTGAGAACATTCGCTGAGACCGGCGTGGACTACATCTCCGTAGGTGCCCTGACTAAGCACATACGCGCGCTCGACTTGTCTATGCGCTTCCGCTAACGCACCACAACGGCGGGCCAGCCAGTGCTGTGCCCGCTTTTTGCGTGCCGACTTCCATTTTGATTGCCGTTACATACAACTGCGTTAACTAACGCGGAAGCCATTTCCCGCATTCCAGTTTCCCGGATCGCTATTGCGTAGTCTGTTCAGCACAGTGTTGCTCTCTAACCAAAAGGAGCGACAGATGAACAAGCAAAAAGGATTTACGCTAATCGAGCTCATGGTGGTGATAGGCATCATCGCCGTTCTTAGCGCCATCGGCATTCCTGGGTATCAAAACTACCTCCGTAAAGCAGCATTGACCGATATGCTGCAAACCTTTCTGCCCTATCGTACCGCCGTCGAACTTTGTGCTATCGAGCGCGGGGGGATCTCCGGTTGCAATGCCGGCAGTAACGGCATCGCTGAAACCAAAACGACGCGTTACGTCAGCGCCATGAGCGTGTCCAGCGGAATTGTGACGCTAAATGGCCAGGAATCCCTGAACGGGCTGACGGTAACGTTCACCCCACAGTGGAGCGATGCCAACGGTATAACCGGCTGGACAAGAATCTGCCATACAGAAAACGGGTCGCCGCTGAAACAAGCCTGTGAAGATGTATTCCGCTTTAACGAAACGCAAACGAGGGGCGGTAAATGAGTACAAAAGAGCAGCTTAACGCCCTTTGCCAGCACTACAACGCCATACTGGTAGAGGAAACTCGCACCACGGTGCGAATTGCCGCCGCGGATTCCCCAAACGAGCAAATGTACGAAGCGCTACGTTTTCTTTGTGATAAGCACATTGATGTAGAGATCTGGCCTATTGAGCGGATGGAAAAATGGCAAACGCGGGAACCCTCACAGCCCCCAGAGCACGATCGCAGCAGTTCGGTGGTCGCACTCCTGGATACAACCCTTGCCGCCGCCATTCAGCAGCGTGCATCCGATATCCATTTTGAACCCTTCGAGAATGCCTACCGTATCCGATTTCGGATTGATGGCGTGCTGCACTGCCAGCCGCTACTGCCTCTGGCGATGGCCGCTCCCGTCACGGCAAGACTCAAAATTCTGGCTAACTTGGATATCGCAGAAAAACGGCTGCCGCAGGACGGGCAAATGGATTATCTCACCGAGGACGTGAAAGCTTCATTTCGTGTCTCGACGCTGCCTTGCCGCTATGGTGAGAAGGTTGTTCTGAGGCTTCTCCAGCAAGGGAAGCTGCATATGGACATTCACTCTCTGGGTATGTCAGCGAGTGAAACCAGACAACTAGGGCAATCGCTCCAGGCTCCGCAGGGCATGATTCTGGTAACCGGCCCAACGGGTAGCGGGAAAACCATTACGCTCTACAGCGCCCTGACGGCGCTTAACCAGCCGGGTATCAACGTCTGTAGCGTAGAAGATCCGATAGAAATTCCACAGGAAGGACTGAATCAAACGCAGATAAACCCTAAGGCAGGGCTCACCTTTCAGCACGTCCTGCGTGCGTTACTGAGGCAGGATCCTGACGTCATTATGGTCGGCGAAATCAGGGATGGAGAAACGGCAGAAATTGCCATCAAGGCGGCTCAGACCGGGCATCTGGTTTTATCCACGCTGCACACCAACTCCACCGTTGAAACGCTTGTCCGCCTGGAGCAAATGGCTATTGCTCGCTGGATGATTGCGTCTGCCGTGAATATCATCGTGGCTCAAAGACTGGTGAGAAAGCTTTGCCCTCACTGCAGGACACATCACGAACCAGCCATAACATTGCCTGGACACATTTGGCCTTCCGCGCTGCCCAATTGGCATTCGACAGGATGTGAACGTTGCTACGGAGGATATTATGGGCGAACAGCGTTATTCGAAATCCTGCCGCTATCCACCAATCTAAGGCAAGCCATCACGCAAGGCGAACCCGCAGGTAACATTGAAAAGCTCGCCAAAGAGCAAGGGATGAGTACGCTTTTCGAAAGTGGCTGCGTAGCCGTGGAGCAGGGCCATACGACGCTGGAGGAGGTTTATCGTGTACTAGGTGTGCCAAATGCCTAAGCCTCTGCTCTGGCGCTGGGAAGCCATAGACAACGAGGGCCAGTTAAAGCGTGGTGAATCGCTCGCCGCTGAGCGCGCTTTGCTTGAAGAGGAGCTTGCTCAGCAGCAGCTCCAGCTTATATCCGTTAAAAAAACATCGCTGTCAGGAAGATCCTGTTGGCATATTCAGCACAAAATTGACGTTGTCCGGCAACTTGCAGCGCTGCTCCATGCAGGCATCGCCTTAACTGATGCTCTGCTGCTCATAGCACGCCAGCACCCAAAACCTGCATGGTCTGCATTATTACAGCACTTAGAGCGACAGGTAGCGCAAGGTATACCGTTTTCGGAGGCGCTTAAGCAATGGCCCCACATCTTCCCGCCCCTGTTTATTGCATTACTGCATACCGGAGAACTGACCGGAAGGCTTGCTGAATGCTGCCGCCGGCTGGCCGAACAACAAGAACAACAGTACCGACTCACCAAAAAGGTCATGAAAGCCCTGCGCTATCCGGTCTTTATTTTGACTGTCGCGCTGCTGGTAACTGTGGGCATGGTTGGGTTTGTTCTGCCAGAGTTTGCCAACATCTACAGCTCTTTTAATGCTCCTCTGCCCGCCATTACCCAGGCCGTAATGACGCTTTCAGAATGGGTAACGTCCCAGGGTGGATGGTGGGTTTTAGCGGCGATTGTCCTTGCGGTTATCGGCTGGTGGCTTCGCCGCACCCGGCCCGGCATTCGGGAAAAAGAACAATTGCTGCTGTTAAAAATTCCAGTAATTGCACCATTAAGACGGGGTCAGTTACTCAGCCAAATATTTACCGTACTAACGCTGTCTCAGCACTCTGGCGTCCCCCTGCTACAGGGACTTGATGCGGTTGAAAAAACGCTGGCCCAAACCTTCTGGCAACGGCAAATTGCTGCTGTGCGCGATCGGGTTTCCGAAGGAAATCCTCTATGGCAGGCGCTGGAGCAGTCGGGGCATTTCACACCGCTTTGCCAACAGTTGGTTCGCATTGGTGAAGAGTCCGGTTCACTTGATTTGATGCTCGAACGCTTAGCGGGCTGGCATTATGAGAAAACGCAGGAGCTGGCCGAAAACCTGGCCGCCACCCTGGAGCCGGTCATGATGCTGGTCATTGGCTTGATCATTGGTACTCTGGTGATAGCCATGTATCTGCCTATTTTCCAGATGGGGGATGCCATGAGCGGAGGAGGATGACGCAGCCTGAGCTGCGTCATTGATGCTCATCAGAGGCTATTGAAGACGCGGTTTTCCTGTTCCGCTACGCGGATGAAGGTCGTGCGTTTAGTCAGCTCTTTAAGACGAGAGGCGCCTACATAGGTACAGGCAGACCGCAGGCCACCCAGGATATCGCGAGCGGTATTTTCCACCGGCCCGCGCAGAGGCAGTTTAACGGTTTTCCCTTCTGCGGCACGGTACTGCGCAACGCCACCTACGTGGCGGGTCATGGCGGACTCGGAGCTCATGCCGTAGAACAACATAAACTTCTCGCCATCCTGCTCGACAACGGTACCGCCGCTTTCTTCGTGCCCTGCCAGCATACCGCCCAGCATCACGAAATCAGCGCCACCACCGAAAGCTTTAGCCACATCCCCCGGCACAGTACAGCCTCCGTCGCTGACGATCTGGCCGCCCAGGCCATGCGCGGCATCCGCACATTCAATAACAGCGGAAAGCTGAGGATAACCCACGCCGGTTTTAACTCGCGTGGTACACACAGAGCCAGGGCCGATCCCGACTTTCACGATATCGGCTCCGGACAGGATCAGTTCTTCACACATTTCACCGGTAACCACGTTCCCGGCGCAGATAACTTTATCAGGCCACGCTTCGCGGGCTTTGCTGACGAACTGGGTGAAGTGCTCAGAGTAGCCGTTTGCCACGTCAATGCAGATAAATTTCAGCGCGGGGGTCAGAGCCAGAATCTGCTTAGTTTTGGCAAAATCTGCATCAGAAGTGCCGGTTGAGACCATGATATGACGCAGCAGGCTTTCAGGCACGGAGCGAATAAAGTTGCTCCACTCTTCTACAGAATAGTGCTTGTGCACGGCGGTAAGAATATCGAATGAGGCCAGCGCCTGCGCCATCGCGAAAGTGCCTACGGTGTCCATATTGGCAGCAATAATAGGGACGCCAGACCACGCAATACCGGAATGCTTGAATGTGAATTGACGTTCCAGCTCAACGTCTGAACGGCTTTTGAGGGTGGAGCGTTTTGGGCGGATTAAAACGTCTTTAAAACCTAACTTCAAATCTTCTTCAATACGCATGATGCGAATCCCTGGGTCGAATGGCGATGAACGCGATCGGCGGTAGGCTCTTCATTACTCAATGACACAGAACAGCGGCAAGCCCTAACTCCAGGTTAACTGACATCAGACACTGGGGTGAGCATGCACGGTAAACGTACCTGTGGCCTAAAGTAAAATGAGCAAACAACAGCCAACTCCAGTGACGCTATCATACGCAGTAATAATGACTCCGCAAGACTGCGAAAACCGACTTTTTTACGCTACAATCGTTTAAATTTACCTGGTAAATGGTAAAAGGCTAACAGGCGACGCTTTTTTGATTTTTATGTGATGCAAATTCACCAAAAGTCACGTTGCAAAAAGGCTTTTATCTCATTGATACATAAAGCATCAGGATCGGTTATCTATGGTTTACACGGTTGCACTTACGGGCGGTATTGGTAGTGGTAAAAGTACCGTTGCCGAAGCCTTTTCCCGCGCTGGAGTCACCGTCATCGATGCAGATGTGATTGCCCGGCAGGTTGTTGAACCTGGCCAACGTGCGTTAGCTCTCATTTCTCAACATTTTGGCCCAGAGATCCTTCTGAAAGATGGTTCTTTAAACCGTCGGGCGTTGAGAGAAACAATCTTCAGCTCCCCGCAGCAAAAGCAATGGGTTAATAACCTGCTGCATCCCATTATCCAGCAGCAAACCCGTGATGAAATTGCCCGCGCCACCTCACCGTATGTGCTGTGGGTAGTCCCGCTACTGGTAGAAAATAATCTGCAACAAAAGGCGGACCGGGTTTTAGTGGTGGATGTTTCCCCCGAGACCCAAATTACGCGTACTATGCTGCGGGACAATGTTTCCCGCGAGCACGCACAGCAAATCCTGGACGCTCAGGCGACCCGGGAAGCTCGTCTCGCCGTGGCAGATGATGTAATTAATAATGACGGCAGCCCCCAGGACGTTGTCGTGCATGTTGACCGCCTGCATCGCCAGTACCTGAAACTGGCTGGTCTGGCCGCACAACAGGAAGCAGAATAATGAACACTCAGGTTCTTTTCGAACACCCACTAAATGAGAAAATGCGCACATGGCTGCGTATTGAGTTTTTGATTCAACAGATGCAATCAGCACTTCCGATCAATGACAGCGCAAAGGCGCTGCATTTTTTTCGTAACGTCGGTGACTTGCTGGATGTGTTTGAGAGGGGCGAAATTCGCACCGAAATCCTCAAAGAGATAGGCCGACAGCAGCGTAAACTGCTGAGCTGGGCAGAGGTTCCGGGGGTTGATATGCAGCGAATCGACTCACTGCGAAGCCAGTTGGAGAGCTGCGGCAGCGTGTTAATGGCTGCGCCGCGCATCGGGCAAATACTGCGTGAAGATCGTCTTATTGCGCTGGTACGCCAGCGTCTTAGCATCCCCGGCGGCTGCTGTAGCTTCGACCTGCCTACCCTGCACATTTGGCTTTATCTGCCGCAGGAACAACGCGATGCTCAAGTTAATTTTTGGCTAAACAGTCTCGAACCGGTAAAACAGTCGCTCGACCTGCTGCTGGACATTATCCGCAATTCTGCGCCTTTCCGTAAACAAACCAGCCTCAATGGATTCTATCAGGACAACGGAGACGATGCCGATCTGCTGCGTCTTCACCTTAGCCTTGGCGACCAGCTTTATCCGCAGATATCCGGCCACAAAAGTCGCTTTGCGATTCGATTTATGCCGCTGGACTCGGAAAATGGGCTAGTACCTGAACGCCTCGATTTCGAACTTGCCTGCTGCTAAAAGGAATACTATGAGCGAAGAAACCATCGTTAATTGTCCCGGCTGCGGCAAAGCGGTTATCTGGAACGAGACCAGCCCTTACCGGCCTTTCTGCAGTAAACGCTGTCAGCTTATCGATTTGGGCGAGTGGGCCGCTGAGGAAAAACGTATTCCGAGCAGCGGCGATCTTTCTGAGAGCGATGACTGGAGCGAAGAGCTGGAACGCTAAACGTTTAGCAGCTTTAAAATGACGAGCTCATTGGCAGGCGGAAACTCGTCGGCGATGAGCTCCCCCTGAGCAATCCAACGCCCGGGCTGCCCTTCTTTGCCCCAGGGCTCACCTGCCCAACTCTCGATCAGGTAGAACCACAGGGAAATATGACGATCCGGGAACTGATACTCCAGGGTTTCAAACAGTTGTGGCTTCTGCGCCAGAATACCGGTTTCTTCCTGTAGTTCGCGGATAACCGCCTGTTCCGGGGACTCGCCGGCCTCAATCTTCCCGCCGGGAAATTCCCATTTATTCGCCATGTGCGCATCGGGTGCGCGTTGCGTGATAAAAATTTCGCCCTGCTGGTTGCGAATAATGCCGACGGCGATTTGCAGCTGCTTCATATTCTCAAACTCCATGCGTAAAAAAGGCGCAGCAAGCTGCGCCTCTTCGATTTTGTCAGACCTTAGCTTAGACGGCCATGGCACTGTTTGTATTTTTTACCGGAACCGCATGGGCAAGGATCGTTCCTTCCCACTTTACGATCGCCAGTTTCTGCTGCCAGCGACTGTGCGGCCTGAGTATCGTCATCTACGTGGCTGAGCTGCTGCATACGTGCCAGACGTTCAGCCTCTTCGCGGCGCTGTTGTTCCATCGCTTCAACTTCTTCCGGCAGGCGTACCTGTACTTTGCTCAGGGTGCTGATCACTTCATATTTCAGTGATTCCAGCATCGCGGCAAACATAGAGAAGGATTCGCGCTTATATTCCTGCTTCGGATCTTTCTGTGCATAACCACGCAGGTGGATGCCCTGACGCAGGTAATCCATTGCCGCCAGGTGCTCTTTCCACAGGGAATCCAGCGTTTGCAGCATCACGCCTTTTTCGAAGTGACGCATCATCTCAGCACCGACAACTTCTTCTTTGCGCTGATAAAGCTCAATTGCCGTCTGCAGAATACGCTCACGCAGGGTTTCTTCGTGCAGCTCTGGCTCTTTATCCAGCCATTCTTTGATTGGCATCTCGAGATCGAAGTCGTTTTTCAGGCGCTCTTCCAGACCTTCCACATCCCACATCTCTTCCAGGGACTGAGGCGGAATATGCGCATCGATAGTGACTTTGAAGACATCTTCGCGGATGCTGGCGATGGTTTCACTCACGTCGGAAACGTCGAGCAGCTCATTACGCTGGGTATAAATAGCACGGCGCTGGTCGTTTGCAACGTCATCGTATTCCAGCAGCTGTTTACGAATATCAAAGTTACGGCTTTCTACTTTACGCTGTGCGTTAGCAATGGCCTTGGTCACCCACGGGTGCTCGATAGCTTCGCCCGGCTTCATGCCCAGCTTACGCATCATGTTGGATACGCGATCTGAGGCAAAGATACGCATCAGGGCATCTTCCATCGACAGGTAGAAGCGGGAAGAACCAGCATCCCCCTGACGGCCAGAACGACCACGCAGCTGGTTATCGATACGACGGGATTCATGACGCTCGGTGCCGATAATATGCAGACCACCTGAAGCCAGTACCGCATCGTGGCGAACCTTCCAGTCCGCTTTGATTTGGGCAATTTGCTCTGGAGTTGGCTCATCCAGCTCGGCAATCTCTTCCTGCCAGCTTCCGCCCAGCACGATATCCGTACCGCGACCCGCCATGTTAGTGGCGATGGTCACTGCCGCAGGATAACCCGCCTGAGCAACAATAGCCGCTTCGTTAGCGTGGAATTTGGCGTTCAGTACGTTGTGCTTGATACCCGCTTTGGTCAGCTCATGCGAAACCACTTCTGACTTCTCAATGGAGATAGTACCCACCAGTACAGGCTGGCCGTTTGCGGTACGCTCTTTAATGTCTTCAATGATGGCGCCGATTTTATCCAGCTCGGTCATATAGACCAGATCCGGCATGTCCTTACGGATCATTGGGCGGTTAGTCGGCACAACGATAGTATCGAGCTTATAAATGGAACTGAATTCAAACGCTTCGGTATCTGCGGTACCGGTCATCCCTGCCAGCTTCTCGTAAAGACGGAAGTAGTTCTGGAAGGTAATAGACGCCAGCGTCTGGTTTTCATTCTGAATCTCAACGCCTTCTTTGGCTTCAACGGCCTGGTGAAGGCCGTCTGACCAACGGCGACCCTGCATGGTACGGCCAGTGTGTTCGTCCACGATGATAACTTCGCCATCTTTAACGATGTAGTCAACGTCGCGGGTGAACAGCGCATGGGCACGCAGGGCGGCGGTCACATGGTGCATCAGCATGATGTTGGCCGGTGAGTACAACGACTCGCCCTCTTCCATCATCCCTTCTTTCACCAGCAGCTCTTCAATCAGTACCAGACCACGTTCGGTCAGGTTTACCTGGCGAGACTTTTCATCCACGGAGAAGTGACCTTCACCCTGGAAGGTGTCGGAGTCTTCTTTTTCCTGGCGCAGCAGGTGCGGAATGATTTTGTTCACGCGTTTGTACAGTTCAGAGCTGTCTTCGGCCGGGCCGGAGATGATCAGCGGCGTACGCGCTTCGTCGATCAGAATGGAGTCAACCTCATCCACCAGCGCATAGTGAAGTTTGCGCTGCACGCGCTCCTCAGGACTGAAAGCCATGTTGTCGCGGAGATAGTCAAACCCGTATTCGTTGTTGGTACCGTAGGTAATATCTGCCGCATAAGCTTCACGCTTAGCCGGAGCCGGCATGCCCGGCAGGTTGATACCTACGCTCAGGCCCAGATATTCAAACAGAGGACGGTTATTTTCGGCGTCACGCTGGGCCAGATAGTCGTTCACGGTAACAACGTGCACGCCTTTTCCGCTCAGCGCGTTCAGGTAGGCAGGCAGCGTTGCAGTTAAGGTTTTACCTTCCCCGGTACGCATTTCCGCGATGCAGCGATCGTTCAGTACCATGCCGCCCAGCAGCTGCACGTCGAAGTGGCGCATGCCGAAGACACGCTTACTCGCTTCACGAACAACGGCGAAAGCTTCCGGGATCAGGTTTTCCAACACTTCACCTTTTTCAAGGCGCGCGCGGAACTCACCGGTTTTAGCTTTAAGCTCATCGTCAGAGAGCTTTTCCATCTGCGGTTCCATGCTGTTGATCACGGAAACAACTTTGCGCATACGGCGCAGGGTACGATCGTTACGACTACCGAAAACTTTAGTTAATAATTTGATTAGCATAATAAATTCTCAAACGCCTGCCGTCAGTGCGGTCAATAAATTGTTGTTAGTTCAGAAGATGAATTAGCTGAGGCGAAGCGGGCCTGCGCGGATGCCCTGCACCTGACGGATCCACGCCACGGTACTGAAAACCTCTCCCGCCGGGGAGGTCCGGAACGCAGTCTGGCGCACAATAACGGGAGGTTTACTTTCTTGCGTTAGCAGCGCGCTAAGCGTGTCCAACAGAGCAAGGTGCTGTGCCTGAAGCGGCACACTTTCCTGAGCCACGGGCAAAGCCTGAGGTGCCATAGCAAAGGAGAGATGACGAATAACGGTGCGGATTGCGTGCTGGTGCCAATAGTCCACACTAAAGGAAGGACGGCGGGTGCTTTCTTGCAGCTGAACAAGACTATCGAAACGCAGCTGACGCACCGAATCGTGGCGGCTGGCGGAAGCTTCAGCGGGAACACCGGTTTCTGTGTTACCGTTGAGCGCAGGCATGCCAAAACTCGCCGCGACCATCCCCAACAGGAGATGCGGCCAGAAATAACGTCTGCCAAATTGTCGCCAACGATTTAGAATACCAATCACTTTTTCCGCCGGAGCTTAATGTATGCGCGACAGTCGCCCGCAATCTTTAGAAAATCTGTTTGACGAAGCCGGTCAGGAAAGCATGCTGCAAAACGTGCAGCAACGTGCCGTCGCTCTGTTACGCCTTAACCGGGCAGTGAAAGGCATTTTGCCTGCTCCACTGCATCCCTGGTGCCGGGTGGCCAACTTTCGTCAGGGCATTCTCGTACTTGAAACTGCAAATGCCAGCTGGCTGATGCGTTTACGCTATGAACAAGCCACGCTGCTGAGTGCATTACGCGCCCAAATATTACCATCATTGACATCAATCGACATCAGGATTAATCCATCGCTGGCGGTAAAAGGGCAGGAATCTGTTCAAGAAAACACCACTCAGACAGGGTCTGATAAATACGAAGTGAATCGCCAACTGAGTGAGCAGAGTGCGGAAGCGCTGAGAGAGGTGGCTAAACGTAGCCCGGAGAAATTAAGAGCAACAATAGAACGACTGGCTTCACTGGCCGGAGAGGGTACCAGCAAAACCAGTCGTAATAGATAACTTAAGCGTTACGCCAGCACCAGGTTAGGTGCTTTAAACGCCAGCGGAAGTTCGGCTTCGTCTTCGAAGGTCGCCCATTCCCAGGCTTCCTGCTTAGCCAAAACAGCCTGCAGCAGTTTGTTGTTCAGCGCGTGACCCGATTTATAGGCGGTAAATGCGCCGATAATATTGTGGCCACACATGAACAGATCGCCGATCGCATCCAGCATTTTGTGACGAACGAATTCATCTTCAAAACGCAGGCCGTCTTCGTTCAATACGCGATAATCGTCAACAACGATGGCACAATCGAAGCTGCCGCCCAGGCACAGGCCGCGGGACTGCAGATATTCGATATCACGCATAAAACCGAAGGTACGCGCACGGCTAATCTGACGCATGAATGCTTCAGCAGAGAAGTTCATGGTGTAGCGCTGGGTGCTTGCATCAATCGCCGGATGGTTAAAGTCGATGGTGAAATCCAACGAGAAACCATTAAACGGTGACATTTCAGCCCATTTATCGCCATCTTCCACGCGAACCGTCTCTTTCAGACGTATAAATTTCTTGGCCGAGTTCAGTTCGTCGATCCCTGCATCAAGCAGCAGATAAACAAACGGCGCCGCACTGCCGTCCATGATAGGGATTTCTGGCGCATCGACTTCAACAATAATGTTGTCGATACCCAGCCCTGCCAGGGCAGCGTTGAGGTGCTCTACGGTAGAAATCCGTACATCATGCTCGTTTACCAGACAAGTACAGAGCATGGTATCCCGCACGGATTTGGCATCAGCCGGAAAATCTACCGGAGGATTCAAGTCGGTGCGACGATAGATGACCCCGGTATTTGCCGGCGCAGGGCGCAACGTCAGTGTGACTTTCTTGCCGGTATGCAAACCGACGCCAGTCGCCTGAACGATACGTTTAAGTGTCCTTTGTTTGATCATCGTATAATCCCGCCAAATTACTAAGCTAGCCGAGAGTGTATATCACTAACGGCAGGCCAGTTTAGCACAAAGAGCGAATATTCCCAACTTCCGGTTTATTCTTAATCAGCTTGCTTACGCAGGAACGCTGGAATATCCAGATAATCGGGCTCTTTCGCCGTCTGCGGTGTATTGTCGTTAACCACTTTAGCGGCCGGCTTTTGCTCTTGCGTCAGCGGAGCCATACCGTGCTGCTGGTAGCGATCCATTACCGGCTGCTGTACCTGCTTGTTAGTCACCAGGGTTATCTCAGGACGCTTGTCCATGCCGATACCGGTAGCAACTACGGTAACGCGCAGTTCGTCGTTCATCTCTGGATCCAGAGAAGTACCGATAACCACGGTGGCATTGTCTGAGGCGAACGCACGGATGGTGTTACCCACGGTTTCGAACTCATCAAGACGCAGGTCGAAGCCAGCGGTGATGTTAACCAGCACGCCGCGAGCACCAGACAGGTCGATGTCTTCCAGCAGCGGGCTGGAGATAGCCATTTCTGCCGCTTCTTCAGCACGATCTTCGCCGCTAGCCACGCCGGAGCCCATCATGGCGTAGCCCATTTCGGACATCACGGTACGCACGTCCGCGAAGTCGACGTTCATCAGACCCGGACGCGTAATCAGCTCGGCAATACCCTGCACGGCACCTTTCAGTACGTCGTTTGCCGCGCCGAATGCGTCGAGCAGAGAAATGCCACGACCCAGCACTTTCAGCAGCTTGTCATTCGGGATAGTGATCAAGGAGTCAACGTGCTTGGACAGCTCGGCGATGCCTTGCTCAGCGAAAGCCATACGCTTTTTGCCTTCGAAGTTGAAAGGCTTAGTCACGACGGCAACAGTCAGAATGCCTAAATCTTTAGCCACTTCAGCAACAACAGGTGCAGCACCGGTACCGGTACCACCACCCATACCTGCGGCGATAAACACCATGTCTGCCCCGTCCAGCGCAGCACGTAAAGCTTCGCGGTCTTCTTCCGCAGCGTTACGACCCACTTCTGGGTTTGCGCCCGCGCCCAGACCTTTAGTGATCCCATTACCAATCTGGATCGTCTGGCCAACTGCAGTTTTGCGCAGTGCCTGAGCGTCAGTGTTAACCGCAAAGAATTCAACGCCTTCGATGCGCTCACGCACCATATGTTCAACGGCATTACCGCCGCCGCCACCGACGCCGATGACTTTAATCACCGCGTCGTTGGTCAGTTCCATAGGTTCAAACATAGTTTCTCTCCGTTTTGTGCCTGTCGCCTGAGACCGCTAATTGTCTCCGGTCTCTTATAAAAATTAAAATTCTTTTCTCAGCCAGCTGTTCAGTCGCTTAAACCATGAGCCAACAGAGGTCCTTTTTTCCACTTCTGCTTCACCACTGAGATGTGATTCCTTCCCGTAGTGCAGCAACCCTACTGCGGTCGAGTAATACGACTCCTGGGCATAATCAGTAAGGCCAGTAATATTCAACGGCTGGCCGATACGCACCTGCGTATGGAACACACGCTGAGCACAGGCTGCCAGGCCTTCAATTTGTGCCGCGCCGCCGGTTAACACAATCCCCGCCGCCAGGTGATGTTTAACACCCTGCTGGCGAAGCTGTTCCTGTAACTGCAAAATTTCTTCATTGACCAGGTTGAGCAGCTCGGTGTAGCGAGGCTCAATCACTTCAGCCAGCGTCTGGCGCTGAAGGCTGCGTGGTGGTCGTCCACCAACGCTCGGAACTTCAACGTTCTCGTCTTTACCGACGATAGATCCCAACGCACAACCATGGCGAACCTTAATTGCTTCCGCATCGCTCGGTGGTGTCCCGAAGGCGTAGGCGATATCGCTGGTGACCACATTCCCTGCATAAGGGATAACTTTGGTGTGGCGCAGCGCTCCGCCGGTGTAGACCGCCATATCCATGGTACCACCGCCGATGTCCACAACACAGACACCCAGCTCGCGTTCATCTTCGGTCAATACCGCATAGCTTGCGGCCAGGCCGGCAAAAATTAATTGGTCAACTTTTAAACCACAACGTTCAACGGCTTTAACAATGTTTTTCGCCATATCGTTATGGCAGGTAATCAAATGGACCTTCGCCTGCATGCGGACGCCGGATAGCCCTACTGGATTCTTGATCCCTTCCTGGTAATCAATAGCGTATTCCTGTGGAATCACATGCAGAACCCGGTGTTCATCACGAACACGCACAGATTTTGCCGTATGCACCACATTTTCAACATCTTCCTGCGTCACTTCCTCTTCCGAAATCGGCACCATGCCTATCTCGTTTTGGCAGCTGATATGCTTACCGGACAGCGCCAGGTAGACTGAAGAGATCTGGCAGTCTGCCATCAATTCAGCCTGGTCAATCGCCCGTTGAACACATTTAACCACCGACTCGAGGTCGTTTACTCCGCCTTTGTCCATACCGCGCGAAGGGCAGCTACCCACGCCAATAATATTGACCATACCGTCGGGCAGAACTTCCCCTACTAAAGCGGCAACCTTCGCGGTGCCAATCTCCAGTCCAACTACCAGTTTTCTGTCCGTCGCCTTGATCATTGTTGTTCTGCCTGTGCCTGATTCTGTTGCTGATTCGGATTAGGTACCGGAGGAGGAAGTGCCTCCCAACCCACCGCGGCGCCTGAATCGTATCGCAGGTCAACATAACTGATCCGTTTGTTGTCAGCCTGCGCCTGCTGTTGCAGAACCGGGTACAGTTCTACAAAACGATCCAGACGTTTCATCGTATCGCCCCGACCAAGGTTGAGCTTAATCCCGTTATTCAGCGTCAACTGCCAGGAACGGCGAGCGGTCATAGCCGCTTGTTTCAACGTAAATTTATCCTTTGCCAGCACCACGCCCATGTCACGGTAACCTTGCAGAACTTCGTTTTCGCTGCCTTCCGGGCCGGAAAGCATCGGCAAAGTCTGCTTACTGGTGCGCTCTGCTGGCACGCTGAAGGAATTTCCCTCTGCGTCAACCATATGCTGGTCATTCCAGCGTGCTATCGGCACATATTCAACCAGATGAATCTTCAATTCGTCCGGCCACTGCTTTCTAACGCTTGCCTGTTTGATCCAGGGCAAACGCTCTATCTGTTGTTGGATGATATTCACATCCTGGGTCATAAAAGTCCCAGGTGGCCCCAGGGCCAGAATAGACTGTCGAATATCATCATTACGCGTGTAGTGCCGCTCCCCGGTCACCACCAGCCTGGAAAGTGGCAAACGCTGGGCATCTTCCATCCAGCCCACCACTATCCAACCGCCGATAAACACGCTCAACAGTACCGCACACAGGAAAATCATCCCTGCCAGACGGGACCCGTTGCTGCGCCGAGAGCTGGCATTTTCCTCGGCACGATTACGCGCATTCAGTGCAGCCTGCGACATATCAGTCCGCCAGTTCCAAAATACGTACAACCAGCTGCGAGAAGCTCATCCCCGCCTGGCGAGCCGCCATCGGCACCAAACTATGGCTGGTCATCCCCGGAGAAGTGTTCACTTCTAGCAGGTAAAACTGACCGTCGCTATCCTGCATCACATCGACACGCCCCCAGCCGCTACAGCCAAGAATCTGCCAGGCCTGCAGAACTAATGCCTGCAATTCCTGCTCTCTTTGCTCAATTAATCCGGCAGGGCAGAAATATTGAGTTTCATCAGACAGATACTTCGCTTCATAATCATAGAAGGTTCCAGCGGGTTGGATGCGAATAGACGGTAAAATTTCCTCACCTAAAATCGCAACCGTGTACTCCGGGCCGCTCAACCATTTTTCAATCAGCACTTCTTCATCATGCTCAAAGGCCAGTTCAAGCGCGGCTGGCAGCGCATCTGCGCTCTCCACCTTAGACATGCCTACGCTGGAACCTTCACGGCTCGGCTTGACGATAACCGGTAAACCTAAGGCAGTAACACGCTCAACCAGCGCTGCGCTGAGGCCTGCCGCGAAATCCTGACGATTAACGGCAACCCATGGAGCAACGGGTAAACCTGCGCCCTGCCACAGCAGTTTGCTGCGCAGCTTATCCATAGTGATCGCTGAGGCCATCACGCCGCTGCCGGTATATGGCAGTCCAAGGAACTCCAACAGCCCTTGCAAAGTACCGTCTTCACCACCGCGACCATGCAGCGCGATAAAAACTTTGTCAAAGCCCTGGGCCTTCAGCTCAAGTACAGACTCGCTTTGTGGATCAAAAGCATGCGCATCAATCCCAGCTTCTTTGAGCCCCGCCAGCACCGCGCTGCCGGATTGCAGAGAAACCTCACGCTCAGCGGAGGTACCTCCGAGAAGAACGGCGATCTTATCAGCCATGACGCCCTTCCTCTTTAGTTTGAGGCTGCAATTTGATTTCAGCCAGGTTTCGGGCGATTTTGCCGATATTCCCGGCACCTTGAACGAGAATCAAATCATTTCCCGTCAGAACAGGGGCCAAAATTTCCGCCACCTCAGCGTGATCGGAAACCAAAATTGGGTCAACTTTTCCGCGGCCGCGAATGGTGCGGCATAAAGAGCGGCTATCGGCCCCCGGAATTGGCGCCTCACCGGCAGGATAGACCTCCAGCATCACCAGAGAGTCGACCTGTGACAGCACGCCAGCAAAGTCATCGTACAAATCACGCGTACGCGTATAGCGATGCGGCTGGAAAATCATCACCAGATTTTTATCAGGCCAACCGGCACGCGCCGCCTTAATGGTGGCATCCACTTCCGTTGGGTGGTGACCATAGTCGTCCACCAGCATAGCGGTACCCGCTTTACCATTGACCGAAGCCAGGGGATATTCACCCAGGAAGTCGAAACGACGCCCCGTTCCCTGGAAGCTTTCCAGCGCACGTAAAATGGCGTCGTCTTCGATGCCCTCTTCCGTCGCGACGGCAACCGCGGCAGCCGCATTCAGTGCGTTATGCCGGCCGGGTGCATTCAGCACCACATGCATCTCAGGCTTGTCCTGGCGCACTATGGTGAAAAAGCCCTGAGCGCCTTTCTGCTGATAATTTTCAACGCGTACATCGGCGTCGTCGCTAAAGCCATACGTCGTGATTTGACGACCCACGCGCGGCAGAAGTTCGCGAATCACCGGATCGTCTACGCACATCACCGCTCGTCCATAAAACGGCAAGTTATGCAGGAAATTAATAAACGTCTGCTTTAAATTTTCGAAGTCGCCCTGGTACGTATCCATGTGGTCGGCTTCGATATTGGTCACAATTGAGACCATCGGCTGCAGGTGCAGGAACGAAGCATCACTTTCATCAGCCTCAGCAATCAGGTAGCGACTGTTCCCCAGGCGAGCATGTACACCAGCCGCTTTTACCAGACCACCATTGACAAACGTGGGATCCAGGCCCGCTTCGGCATAAATGCTGGACACCATTGCCGTCGTCGTGGTTTTGCCATGCGTACCGGCAATAGCAATGCCGTGACGGAAACGCATCAGTTCAGCCAGCATTTCAGCACGGCGGATGACCGGAATACGTGCTTCATGGGCCGCAACAATCTCAGGGTTATCCGCAGAAATTGCTGTAGAAACAACAACCACGCTTGCATCACGCACGTTTTCCGGGCGATGGTTGAAATAAATCGTGGCACCCAGTGCCGACAACTGTTGCGTAACCGGGTTCGGCGCCAGATCGGAACCGCTGATCTGGTAACCTTCGTTAGCCAATACTTCAGCAATACCGCCCATACCGGCGCCGCCGATGCCAACAAAGTGAATGTGCCGGACGCGACGCATCTCGGGCACAATTGAACGCAGTTTCGCCAGTTGTTGTGTATTCATTCTCTAAACCTGCAAGCGGCATGCCGCCATTACATCAAATTTACGGGCGACATTTTGCCACCCACAAGTATTACGAGCGCGCTGCGGCGCTGACTTCATTTGCTACACGTTCAGTTGCATCAGGAATGGAAGCAGCGCGCGCCCGCTCGGCCATTGCCAGCAGCGTTGCTCTGTCCCACCCGGCCAGGGTACGGGTAACGGCATCCACGGTAAACTGCGGTTGCTCCAGTATTTTCGCGGCACCCGCCTGCTCCAGCGGCAACGCATTCCAGTATTGCTGCCGATCTTTGTGCTGGAACGGAACGAACAATGCGGGTAATCCCGCAGCCGCGATTTCACTCACGGTTAACGCCCCGGAGCGGCAAACCACAACGTCGGCCCATTCGTAGGCCGCGGCCATATCATCAATAAACTCGGTCACCTTATGCTGAGGCTGGCCGGCTTCAGCATAAGCCTGCTGCACAACCGCCTGACCACCTTTTCCAGTTTGGTGCCAGATAGTCACGGCCTCACCCAAACGTCCAGCCACCTGCGGTAAGGTTTGGTTCAGCACGCGAGCGCCCTGAGAGCCCCCCACAACCAGCACACGAACCGGACCTTCTCTTCCGGCAAAACGCACCTGTGGCAACGGTAATGCAAGCACGTCGGTCCGCACCGGGTTGCCGACCACATCGGCTTTAGGGAATGCGCCAGGGAAGGCTTGCATTACCTTGGTAGCAATCTTCGCCAGCCATTTATTCGTCAGACCGGCAATGCCGTTCTGTTCATGCAAGACAACAGGAATGCCAAGAGACCACGCGGCCAGGCCACCTGGTCCGGAAACATACCCGCCCATGCCCAGCACTACATCCGGTTTCCACGCCTTCATGATGGCGCGGGCCTGCCGCCAGGCGTTGAAAATACGCACAGGGGCCATCAACAAGGCTTTTACGCCCTTGCCGCGAAGACCGGAAATGCGAATGAAGTCGATCTCAATACCGTTTTTTGGCACCAAATCTGCTTCCATACGATCCGCAGTACCGAGCCAGCGAATGTCCCATCCTTCCGCCTGAAGATGATGGGCAACCGCCAGCCCCGGGAAAACATGCCCACCGGTGCCACCCGCCATCACCATCAATCGCTTCGCTTTGCCCGTCATTTGGCACTCCGTGTAAACGCCTGAGCTTTAGCCAGACGCGTTTCATAATCTATTCTCAACAGCAGCATGATCGCCGTGGACATGATCAGCAGGCTGGAACCGCCGTAACTGATAAGCGGCAGCGTCAGGCCTTTAGTTGGCAACATGCCCGCCGCAGCACCCACGTTAACCAGCGCCTGGAAGCTAAACCAGATCCCGATAGAACATGCCAGGAAGCCGGAAAAACGCTGATCCAATTCCAGCGCGCGTTTGCCGATGGACATCGCGCGAAAAGCGACGAAGAATACCATCAAAAGTGCAAGCACCACACCGATATATCCCAGCTCCTCACCGATGATCGAGAAGATAAAGTCAGTGTGTGCTTCAGGCAGATATTCCAGTTTCTGAACCGAGTTCCCCAGCCCTTGCCCCCACAGTTCACCGCGCCCGAAAGCCATCAGCGATTGCGTTAGCTGGTAGCCGCTGCCGAATGGATCTTCCCACGGGTTCCAGAACGAGGTTACGCGGCGAATACGGTAAGGCTCGGCGAGGATCAGCAGAATAACTGCCGAGATCCCCATTCCGATGATCGCAATGAACTGCCATAACTTAGCACCCGCCAGGAACAGCATCGCCAGCGTAGTGACAAACAGCACAACCACGGTACCGAGGTCAGGCTGGGCCAGCAGCAGAACGGCCATCACCAGAATCACGCCCATTGGCTTCAGGAAGCCACGCAGGTTGTTTCGAACTTCATCAACCTTACGCACAAGGTAGTTTGCGAGATAGCAGAACAGCGACAGCTTGGAGAATTCAGCGGGCTGAATACGCAGCGGGCCGAAGGCAATCCAGCGTGATGCCCCGTTAACAGAGCTACCGACAACAAGCACAATCAGCAGCATAACGATCGAAGCCAGCAGCATCGCCGTGCTGTGGCGCTGCCAAAAATCCATCGGTAAACGCAGCGTCACCATAGCCAGCACAAATGCAACGATGATGTATAACCCGTCGCGTTTTGCGAACAGGAAGGGATCGTTAGCCAGGCGTTGGCCCACCGGCATTGACGCAGAGGTCACCATAATAAAGCCAATCGCCGCCAGGCCGAAGGTCAGCCAGAGTAGCGTGCGGTCGTACAGCACCATGCTGTTGGCGTCCGCCTCGCGGGAGCCCATTACCCACCCTTTTAACGCCGAAGCGACCCAGGCCAGGATACCAAACCCTGGAATGCGGGGGACGCGAAGGCGAGGGAGAGATAAACGCATCAGCCGAGCTCCTTCGCTAATTGAGTAAACATATCGCCGCGCTGTTCAAAGTTTTTAAACTGATCGAGGCTGGCGCAGGCTGGAGAGAGCAGCACCATATCGCCGGATTCCACGCGGTCGGCGGCAAGCTTCATTGCCTGCTCCATGGTTTCTGTCTGCTCGGCAATATCCGGACGTAACCCGGCCAGTTCAGCTCCATCACGACCAAAGCAGTACAGGCGCACGCGGTCGCCCTGAAGGTAGCGGGCTAAAGGTGAGAAATCAGCAGATTTACCATCGCCACCCAACAGCAGATGCAGCGTCCCTTCAACATGCAGGCCGTTAAGCGCCGCTTCGGTGCTGCCTACGTTGGTTGCTTTGGAGTCGTTGATCCAGCGCACGCCGTTCCGTTCCCAGGCCAACTGGAAACGGTGAGCCAGGCCGGTATAGGTAGTCAGTGCTTTCAGGCTGCTGGAGCGGGGAAGATTCACCGCATCCGCCAGCGCCAGCGCCGCCAGAGCGTTGGTGTAGTTGTGCTGCCCGACCAGTTTCATCTCTTTGGTGTTGAGGATTTTCTCCCCTTTGACCCGCAGCCAGGTATCCCCTTGCTGACGATTAAGATGGTAATCACCGACATCGACACCAAAGCTAATGCAGCGCTCGTCCGCGCCACGCACCGGCATCGTCAGCGCATCGTCCGCGTTGACCACGCAAACTTTCGCATTTTCATAGATACTCAACTTTGCCGCGCGGTACTGCTGCATCCCGAACGGATAGCGATCCATATGATCTTCAGTCACGTTCAGAACGGTCGCCGCCGCAGCCTTCAGGCTATGCGTGGTTTCCAGCTGGAAGCTGGAGAGCTCCAATACATAAAGCTCGCAGCCTTTATCCAGCAGCATCAATGCCGGCAGGCCAATATTTCCGCCCACGCCCACGTTCACACCCGCCGCTTTCGCCATCTCTCCCACCAGGGTGGTCACGGTACTTTTGCCGTTGGAGCCGGTAATGGCGACAATCGGGGCCTGGGCTTCACGGCAAAACAGCTCGATGTCGCCGATAATCTCGATGCCGGCATCCGCCGCGGCGCTCAGGGCTGGAGTCGCAAGCGCCACGCCAGGGCTGGCAATAATCAAATCCGCCGCCAGGAGCCAGTCTTCATTCAGCGAACCGATATGGCGATCAACGTTCTCAGGCAGTTTATCAAGACCAGGAGGGGAGATGCGGGAGTCCATTACGCGTGGCGTAACGCCGCGCGCAAGGAAGAAATCCACGCAGGACAGGCCCGTAAGGCCCAGTCCGATGATGACAACTTTTTTACCCTGGTAATCTGCCATGTTTAGCGAACCTTCAGCGTAGCGAGGCCAATCAGCACCAGCATCAGCGAAATAATCCAGAAGCGCACAATAACGCGCGGCTCCGGCCAGCCTTTCAATTCATAGTGGTGGTGAATCGGTGCCATGCGGAAAATACGCTGCCCACGAAGCTTGAACGAGCCTACCTGCAGGATCACCGATAACGTTTCAACGACGAACACACCGCCCATAATCACCAGCAAGAACTCCTGACGCAGCAGCACCGCGATAGTCCCCAGCGCCCCGCCGAGAGCCAGAGAGCCTACGTCACCCATAAAGACCTGAGCCGGGTAGGTGTTGAACCACAGGAAACCCAGACCTGCGCCGACAATCGCCGTACAGACGATAACCAGTTCCCCCGCATGGCGCAGGTAAGGAATGTGCAGGTAACCCGCAAAGTTCATGTTCCCCGTAGCCCATGCCACCAGCGCAAAACCGGCAGCCACGAACACCGTAGGCATAATCGCCAGGCCATCAAGACCATCGGTCAGGTTTACCGCATTACCGGTACCGACAATGACAAAGTAGGCAAGCAGCACGTAGAACAGACCAAGCTGCGGCATGACGTCCTTGAAGAACGGCACAACCAGTTCAGTGGCAGGCGTCCCTTTCCCGGCGGCATACATCGTGAAAGCCACTACCAGCGCAATCACCGACATCCAGAAGTATTTCCAGCGCGCAATCAGCCCTTTGGTGTCCTTTCTGACCACTTTGCGGTAGTCATCGACAAAGCCAACGATCCCGAAGCCTATCAGGACAAACAGCACGCACCAGACATAAGGGTTGGAGGGATAAGCCCACATCAGCACGGATACCACAATGGCGGTCAGGATCATGATCCCGCCCATGGTTGGTGTCCCTTTCTTGCTAAAGTGCGACTCAGGGCCATCGTTACGCACAACTTGCCCGAAGGAGAGTTGCTGTAAACGCGCGATCATCCGCGGCCCCATCCACAGGGAGATAAACAGAGCGGTCAGCAGGCTGACGATGGCGCGAAACGTCAGATAGGAAAAGACGTTAAAGCCGGAATAATATTTGACCAAATGTTCGGCCAGCCAAACTAGCATGCTTGTTTCTCCTGTAATGCGCGAACCACCTCTTCCATGGCCGCACTACGTGAACCTTTCACCAAAATGGTTAAAATTGAGTGTTCCGCAATAAGCGCTTTCAAACGCGCCACCACGGCCTGTTTATCGGTAAAATGTTCACCAACGTCTGATGCGTCACTGAGCGTCTGGCTTAACACGCCGACGCTCAGAACGCAGTCAATGCCCGCAGCTTTTGCCGCTTCGCCAACCTGACGATGACAAGCTTCAGCTTCATCACCCAGCTCCCCCATATCGCCAACCACCATCACGCGGTAGCCCGGCATTTCTGACAGCACCTGCGCCGCCGCGGTCATTGAGCCCACATTAGCGTTGTAGCTGTCATCCAGCAGCAGCTGATTTTCTGCCAGTTGAATAGGGAACAGTCGGCCTGGCACGGCTTTAAGCTCCGCGAGCCCCGCTTTTATGGCTTCGGGCGTTGCGCCGACGGCCATCGCCAGCGCGGTAGCCGCCAGCGCGTTAGCAATATTGTGCCGACCCGGCAGCGGCAGAACGACATCAACATCGCCCTGAGGCGTATGCAGCGTAAATTCAGTGCCGTGGGAGGTAATATGGATATTCGTCGCGGTGAAATCACTCCCGGCGGCATTCGGTGAGAAGCGCCAGGTTTTGCGATCGCCAATGATAGCCTGCCAGTTCAGCCAGTCGTTATTATCGGCGTTAAGGATCGCCGTACCGTTTGCCGCCAGGCCGGTAAAGATCTCGCCTTTCGCTTTCGCAACGCCGGCCAGTGAGCCAAAGCCTTCAAGGTGCGCGGCCGCCAGGTTATTCACCAGCGCAGCTTCGGGCCGCGTTAAGCCTACGGTCCATGCGATTTCGCCCTGGTGGTTTGCCCCCAGCTCGATAACGGCATAATCATATTCTGGGGTCAGACGCAGTAGCGTCATCGGCACGCCGATATCGTTATTCAGATTGCCTGCGGTATAGAGTGTATTGCCACACTGCCGCAGGATAGAAGCCGCCATTTCCTTCACAGAGGTTTTGCCGGAAGAGCCTGTTAAGGCAACAACGCGAGTGGGCACCTGCTGGCGAACCCACGCGCCTAGCTCGCCAAAAGCAAGACGAGTATCGGCCACAACCAGCTGTGGCACATCAATATCCAGCTTACGGTTAACCAGTAGCGCGCCTGCACCGCCCTGCACCGCATCGGCAGCAAAGTCATGGGCGTCAAAACGTTCGCCTTTCAGCGCGACAAACAGGCAACCAGCCGTCAGCTTACGGGTATCCGTTGTGACATCGATAATGTCAGCATCTGCGCCATGTAGCTGTCCATTGAGAATGGACGCCAGTTGCTTCAGGGAGACGCGGATCATGCCACCACCCCCAGCAGACGAGCCGCTGTTACGCGGTCGGAGTAATCCAGACGACGGTTACCGACAATCTGATAATCCTCGTGCCCTTTACCTGCCAGCAGAACGACATCATTCTCTTTGGCCTGCATAATCGCGTTGGTCACCGCTTCTGCACGCCCCAACACAACATGCGCCCGCCCTGCGTCCAGCATACCGGTCAGAATATCGTCGACGATGGCCTTCGGCTCTTCGGTACGTGGGTTGTCATCGGTCACCACCACCACATCGGCGTATTGCTCGGCAATACCGCCCATGATAGGCCGCTTACCTTTGTCGCGGTCGCCGCCGCAGCCAAACACGCACCACAGCTTGCCGGAACAGTGCAGCCGGGCCGCCTGCAGCGCTTTTTCCAGCGCATCCGGCGTGTGGGCATAGTCCACCACCACGGTCGGTTTGCCGGCGGCGCTGAACACTTCCATTCGCCCGCAAACAGGCTGCAGACGTGGACCAGTTTCAATTAATGCTTTGAGCGGGTAATCCAGCGCCAGCAACGTGGCTAAAGCCAACAGCAGGTTGCTTACGTTAAACGCGCCCATCAGACGGCTTTCGATCTCGCCTTCACCCCACGATGAACTGAAGCGAATCGTCGCCCCACCGTCGTGATAAATCACTTCGTCAGCCTTCAGCCAGCGCCCATGCGCCCCCGGCTCAAGGTTATTTTCCATGGTGACCGCAACGGCATCTGGCAGGCGCATCAACCAGCGGTGACCCACTTCGTCATCGGCGTTAATGATCGCCTGGCCGCAGTCATGCTCGGAAAACAACAGCCACTTAGCGGCTTCGTAATTCGCCATATCGCCGTGATAATCAAGGTGATCGCGACTTAAATTGGTAAACACGGACGCGGCAAATTTCAGCGCCGCGACGCGGTGCTGAACTAGGCCATGGGATGAGACTTCCATGGCGCCAAAGGTTGCGCCTTGCCCCTTCAGGCTCGCCAGGACGTGCTGTACGTCTACCGCAGAGCCTGTGGTATTTTCAGTCGGCACAACCTGCCCGAGCAGGCCATTGCCCACGGTGCCCATCACGGCGCTGGTTTCACCCAATAACTGCGCCCACTGCGCCAACAGTTGAGTGGTTGTCGTTTTGCCGTTGGTGCCGGTGACGCCGACCAGCCGCAAGGATTCAGAAGGCTGGTGATAGAAACGGCCTGCCAGCGCAGACAGTCGCTGATGCAGCTGACTCAGGTAAATGACCGGTACGCCGTGCATCTCGCGAACTTCGCCATCCGCCGCTTCACCGTCCGCTTCTGCGATCACGGCAGCCACACCCTGTGCTATCGCCTGCGGGATATAACGACGCCCGTCCGCCTGATGACCGACCACAGCCACAAAAAGATCCCCCGCAGCCGCCACGCGGCTGTCGAGTGTCATCTCTCGCAGCGCTCTCGCAGGTAGTCCGGCTACCCACGGAGCAAGAAGGTCGCTCAAATTACGATCTGCCACCTGATGCCTCTTTCTGATTAATTACAAATTCGCTTTTTTCACCGGTTGCCAGCGCATCCGGCTCGATGTTCATGGTGCGCAGTACGCCGCCCATGATGGCACCGAACACAGGTGCAGATACGGCACCGCCGTAATACTTACCGCCCTGCGGGTCATTGATAACCACCACCAGCGCAAATCGCGGCTGGCTGGCTGGCGCAACGCCTGCGGTGTAAGCAATGTATTTGTTTATATACTTACCGTCCGGCCCGACTTTTTTCGCAGTACCGGTTTTAATAGCAATACGGTAGCCCTTAATGGCCGCCTTCACGCCGCCGCCGCCGGGCAGCGCCACGCTTTCCATCATGTGCACCACGGTGCGTACGGTAGATTCAGCAAAGATACGCTCGCCGGGAACCGGCGGGTCAACTTTGGTAATCGACAGCGGGCGATAGATGCCGTAGCTGCCAATCGTTGCGTAGACTCGCGCTAACTGTAACGGGGTTACCATTAGCCCATAGCCGAAAGAGAAGGTGGCCCTCTCTATGTCAGACCACCGTTGTTTTTGAGGATATAAGCCACTGCGTTCCCCGACCAACCCCAAATTGGTCGCTTTTCCCAGTCCAAAACGTGAGTAAGTATCTACTAACGCTGAGGAGGGCATCGCTAACGCCAGCTTAGAAACACCGACGTTACTCGACTTCTGTAGAACCCCGGTAAGGGTCAATTCGCTGTACCGCGCCACATCTTTGATCTCATGACCATTAATGCGGTACGGAATAGTATTCAGCACGGTATTTTCATTCACCACGCCACGCTGCAGCGCGGTCATCACCACCATTGGCTTAACGGTGGAACCCGGCTCGAAGACGTCGGTGATGGTGCGGTTACGCATCACGTCTTTTGCCGTGCCGGTCAGGTTATTCGGGTTGTAGGACGGGCTGTTCGCCATTGCCAGGACTTCACCAGTATTCACGTCAACTAAAACGGCGCTGCCCGATTCGGCTTTGTTAAAGGCAACGGCATTATTCAGTTCGCGATAGACCAGCGCCTGCAGGCGTTCATCAATGCTCAAAGCCAGGTTATGGGCGGCCTGGCTGTCGGTAGAGGAAATGTCTTCGATAACGCGCCCGTAGCGATCTTTACGCACCACGCGTTCGCCGGGCTGGCCAGTGAGCCATTTATCAAAGCTTTTTTCCACCCCCTCGATCCCTTCGCTGTCCACGTTAGTAAAACCGATAAGGTGAGCAGTCACTTCGCCTGATGGATAGTAGCGACGAGACTCCTGGCGAAGATGTATCCCCGGAAGCTTGAGCTTTTTGATGTAGTCGCCAATATCCGGGTTAACCTGGCGAGCGAGATAAATAAACCGCCCATTTGGGTTGCTGTTCACGCGGGATGAAAGCTGGTCGAGAGGAATTTTTAGGGCATCTGCCAGCGCCTTCCAGCGGTTATCCAGCGTCACGCCGCCAGCATCGTGCAGCTCTTTTGGATCGGCCCATACGGCATTTACCGGTACGCTAACCGCAAGAGGACGTCCCGCGCGATCGCTTATCATGCCGCGGGAGGTTGAGACTTCCTGGACGCGCAGTGAACGCATGTCACCCTGACGTACAAGCATGTCCGGGTTGATTATCTGCAGCCAGGCAACACGACCAAGCAGAAAAGTCAGCGCCAACAGAATGCAACCGCAAAGCAACGCAAAACGCCAACTGACAAAGTTGGCCTGTTCTTCCTGACGTTTTGGTTTAAGCGCTTTTGCCGCTGCTCTCATCTGTCGCACTATTCCTTATTGCTGAACTACGATGTTTTCCTGCGAAGGATCGACATGCTGCAACTGCAGCTTTTCCGTGGCGATCCGTTCTACCCGGCTGTGATCGCCGAGCGCGTTTTCTTCAAGAATCAGGTTGCGCCATTCAATATCCAGCGCATCACGTTCGAGTACCATCTGCTCACGCTGTGCGGTAAGCAGACGGGTATGGTGTGCCGTAGTGACCACGGAAACTGCGGTCACTATGATGGCGACGAACAAGCAAAGTGCCAGTTTCCCATGACGCAGAAGATCGCCGCCAATCACGGCAGGCAAAGCATGGCGCTCGTTGCTGCCGAGCTGCGTCATTCTGCTGAGGGTTTCTGTCACCCGATTGATCATGCGCTAGTCCTCTCTGCGATACGCAAAACAGAACTACGGGCACGCGGGTTTTCCGCCACTTCTTCTTCGCCCGGCATCAGTTTACCTAACGCTTTCAACTGGCGACCGCCCAGCTTATTCAGCTGAGCTTCCGTCATCGGTAAACCGGCCGGAACCTGTGGCCCTCGGCTGTTTTCACGCATAAAGCGTTTAACGATGCGGTCTTCCAGAGAATGGAAACTGATTATCGATAAACGACCGCCAGGAGATAACGCCTCCAGCGAGCCATTCAGCGCTTTCTCAATTTCATCCAGCTCGCTGTTGATCCAAATGCGGATGGCCTGGAACGTACGGGTCGCCGGATGCTTGAATTTATCTTTAACTGGCATCGCAGCAGACACGACGGCCGCCAGCTCTTTGGTACGTGTCATCGGCTCTTCGCGGTTACGCTCAACGATGGCGCGTGCAATACGTTTTCCAAAACGTTCTTCACCAAAGGTTTTAATCACCCAGGCAATATCGGCTTCTTCCGCCGTCATCAGCCATTGGGCAGCAGACTGGCCCCGGGTTGGGTCCATACGCATATCCAGCGGCCCATCACGCATAAATGAGAAACCGCGCTCTGCATCATCCAGCTGCGGTGAAGAGACGCCGAGATCCAGCAAAATGCCGTCGATCTTGCCGTCCAGTTCGCGCTCACGAGCGTAATCTGCCAGCGCAGAGAATGGGCCATGAATGATGGAGAAGCGTGGGTCATCGATAGCGGCAGCCGCGGCGATCGCCTGCGGATCGCGGTCGATCGCCAGTAGCCGTCCTTGCTCACCGAGCTGGGACAGAATCAGGCGTGAGTGACCACCACGACCAAAAGTGCCATCAATGTAGATGCCGTCAGGACGAATATTCAGGCCGTTCACGGCCTCGTCCAGCAGCACCGTAGTATGTTTAAAATTTTCCATCATTTCTAAAGTGACAAGTCCTGCAGACGATCCGACAAGGTGTTTGTCGAACCCTGCTCAGCGTCGATATCTTCCTTGACCTGTTGATGCCAGGTCGCCTCATCCCACAGCTCAAACTTATTGAACTGGCCGACCAGCATGACTTCTTTGGTAAGCCCGGCGTGCTGCCGTAAAACTGGCGCCAGCAGCAACCGCCCGGCGCTATCCATCTGACATTCACTGGCATGTCCCAATAACAGGCGCTGAACGCGGCGTTCTGCGGGGTTCATGCTCGACAGACGGGCAAGCTTTTGTTCAATGATTTCCCACTCAGGAACGGTATAAAGCAGCAGGCAGGGGTGATGGATGTCGATGGTACAAACCATCTGACCTTCAGAGATTTCGATCAGCTTTTCCCTGTAACGGGTAGGTACGGCGAGCCGCCCCTTGCTGTCGAGATTGACTAACGTTGCCCCACGGAACATGCCAGCCTCACCCTTTAATGACCCATTTCACCACTTTAACCCACAAATTCCCACATAAAGGAGTTTACGGAGGGGAGGAAAACCTTGTCAAGCCAGCCAGGCTGCTTACGGGAATAAATTCCCGCGCCTAAGCGATTGATTAATGGCTGGCGTGAAAAAGCCCGCATTGGCGAGGCAAAATTAACGTTATGAATATTTGAAAGAAAAAGACCAATAAACATCTACAGCGTTAAAACAACCGAATACATGTCTGGATAAATATTAAGTACCCAGTTTGCGACGCGGGCGGCATTTTAAGGTATTTCAAGGCGGGTGAACAGCGCCAGATCCCCGTCTGGCACTGGCTCTGCGCAGGACAGAAGTAAAGAGAGGTTGCTAATGATTAATAATCCAACATTTCTTAACTGCTGGTGTGTAACAAAATAATACAAAGAAGAGATTTATTTCTCGATGGGGAGTTTTTTACCTGATTTTTCCCGCCTAATTAATTGCCTTAAAAAATAAGGGTAAATATACGGGAAAAATCTTAATTAAGATTAAGTGGCTGATAATGATCTCTTTATCAGTAACGACTTAAGCTACCCCGACGATAAAGATTACGGCGAATACGGGTCAACCCTGGCTTCGGTTTACGTGGCTCATCAAGGCTTGCCAGCACCAGTTCCAGGACGCGTTCGGCAACGTCGCGGTGGCGCTGTGCTACCGCCAACACCGGGCACTGAAGGAAGTCCAGCAGTTCATGATCGCCAAAGGTGGCGATGGCCAGTTCTGAAGGTAACCGCCCCTGACGACGCAGCGTCACATCCATAACCCCCTGTAACAGCGCAAAGGAGGTTGTGTAAAGCGCATCCGGCATCTCGTGAGTTTCAAGCCATTTTTCAAAAAGCTGAGCGGCGGCTTCACGTTCATAGCTGTTGGCGTAGAGGTAATTGACTGTGCGGGGATCATCCTTCCAGGCCGTGCGGAACCCTTGTTCGCGCAGGAAACTGACTGACAGTTCAGGTAAAGCGCCCAGGTAAAGGATATTTTCACCCGGGAATTTGCGCAGTTCATCGGCCAGCATTTCTGCATCATCCTGGTCAGCACCGACAACGCTGGTGAAATGTTCACGGTCTAACGCACGATCGAGCGCAATAATAGGGAACGAATCGTTTGCCCAGCGCTGATAAAAAGGATGCTCCGGCGGCAAAGAGGTAGACACGATAATGGCATCAACCTGCCGCTGCAGAAGGTGCTCAATACAGCGCATTTCGTTGTCAGGCTGATCCTCAGAGCAGGCAATCAGCAGCTGGTAGCCGCGCTGGCGAGCCTGACGCTCAAGGTAATTTGCTATACGAGTGTAGCTGGTGTTTTCCAGGTCAGGGATCACCAGACCGATAGAACGCGTGCGTCCAGCACGTAGCCCGGCGGCTACCGCATTAGGGTGGTAGTTATGCTCACGTACCACCGCCATGACTTTCTCAACGGTTTTATCGCTGACGCGATACTGTTTTGCTTTTCCGTTGATGACGTAGCTTGCCGTGGTGCGCGACACGCCAGCCAGACGCGCGATTTCATCCAATTTCACTGTAGCCCCTTACTCTCCAGGTGATCCATAACCATACCCTGGCTATGGTTAACGACATTCACATCTAAACGCAGAATAATAACTTCAGCAACCGCTTTTGCGGGAGGTTGTTTTCTTATTTGCAAAAAAAAGCCCGGCAGTGATTACCGGGCATGTGAATTAGATCACATTCGTGACTAACGCATGATCTTATCGCCGCGTGAAACGCCAACAATACCCGAGCGGGCCACTTCGACAATTTTCGCAACGTCGCGGATCGTATCAAGGAACGCGTTGAGTTTATCGCTGGTCCCGACGAGCTGGACAGTGTAAAGCGTTGGCGTCACATCGATGATTTGCCCACGGAAAATTTCCGTACTGCGTTTCACCTCTTCGCGTCCATATCCACTGGCCTGCACCTTCACCAGCATTATTTCACGCTCAACATAAGCCCCCTGCCCCAGTTCACTGACGCGCAGTACATCCACCAGCTTATGCAGTTGCTTCTCAATCTGCTCCAGCACTTTCTCATCGCCAACGGTTTGGATAGTCATACGAGAAAGCGTGGGATCATCCGTAGGCGCTACGGTAAGGCTTTCAATGTTGTAGCCACGCTGAGAGAACAGACCAATGACCCGGGACAACGCACCTGATTCATTTTCCAGTAAGACAGATAATATCCGGCGCATAATCAGGTTCTCTCCGTTTTGCTTAACCACATTTCATCCATTCCGCCGCCGCGAATCTGCATCGGATAAACGTGTTCTGTACCATCAACCGTCACATCGACAAACACCAGCCGTCCACCGCGTACGGTTTCCAGCGCCTGGGCAAGTTTGCTTTCCAGCTCTTCAGGCTTAGTGATGCTAATTCCCACATGGCCATAAGCTTCAGCCAGACGAACAAAGTCCGGGAGAGACTCCATGTAAGACTGAGAATGACGACCAGAGTAAATCATATCCTGCCACTGTTTCACCATGCCGAGGTACCGGTTGTTCAGGTTCAAAACCAGAACCGACAAGCCGTACTGCAGTGCGGTAGAAAGCTCCTGAATATTCATCTGGATACTGCCATCGCCGGTGACGCAAATGACCGTTTCATCCGGCAACGCCATCTTCACGCCAAGCGCCGCAGGAAGGCCAAAGCCCATCGTGCCCAGGCCACCTGAATTTATCCAACGACGTGGCTTATCGAATGGGTAGTAGAGCGCGGCAAACATTTGGTGCTGGCCTACATCCGAAGTCACATAAGCATCGCCGTTAGTCAGACGATAAGCGGTTTCAATAACCGCCTGCGGCTTGATGGCCTCGCTGCTGCGGTCAAACTCCAGACACTGACGAGCCCGCCACTGTTCAATCTGTTGCCACCAGTCGCGGATGTCATCTCCCGATTGCTGAGTCTCTTCCTGGGCAAGTAAGTCCAGCATTTGGGTCAGAACCTGATGTGCATCGCCCACAATCGGGATATCCGCCGCCACGGTTTTGGAAATAGAGGTAGGGTCAATATCAATATGCAGTACCGTCGCATTCGGGCAGTATTTTGCGAGGTTGTTCGTGGTTCGATCATCAAAACGCACGCCAACGGCAAAGATAACATCCGAATGATGCATCGTCATATTGGCTTCGTAGGTGCCGTGCATACCCAGCATACCTAGCGACTGCCGGTGCGTGGCCGGGAACGCGCCTAGCCCCATCAGCGAAGAGACAACCGGAATGTTGAGCTTTTCGGCAAGCGTTAATAATTCTGCCTCACAGGCTGAATTGATAGCCCCACCGCCTACGTACATCACCGGCTTTTTAGCCGCAATCAAGGTCTGCAGAGCGCGTTTAATCTGCCCTTTATGGCCCTGTGTCGTTGGATTATAAGAGCGCATACTGACGGCATCAGGCCAGCTATACGGCAGCTTATTCAGCGGACTCATGATGTCTTTGGGTAAATCAACCACCACCGGCCCCGGACGGCCGCTAGAAGCAAGCCAGAAAGCCTTTTTAATGATCCCCGGAATGTCCTCGACCTGCTTTACCAGGAAACTATGTTTAACGACGGGCCGTGAGATACCGACCATGTCGCATTCCTGAAAGGCGTCGTAACCAATCAATGAAGTTGCGACCTGCCCGGACAACACAACCATAGGAATAGAATCCATATAGGCGGTTGCGATGCCGGTAATGGCATTTGTCGCGCCAGGCCCCGACGTCACCAGCACCACGCCGGTCTCCCCCGTAGCACGCGCCAGGCCGTCGGCCATATGCACAGCAGCCTGCTCATGGCGCACCAGCACATGATCGATTCCGCCCATAGTATGAAGCGCATCGTAAATATCGAGTACTGCGCCCCCCGGATAGCCGAATACTTGCTTTACGCCCTGATCGATTAACGACCGGACGACCATCTCGGCTCCTGACAACATCTCCATGGTTTTGCCTCCAGGCTCACGTTTTTGACCGCGCGTAGAAATCATTTCTCGCCGTCGTTGCGACAGGTTGTGTCTCTGCCTGTATCGTTTTTATAGGTTTAGCCCATTAACATAACCGCTCAAGATCCGTCAGGCAATTGCCTGCCGGGGCAAGCCGGAAAGAAGAAATTGCGCTCACCTCTATAAAAATCGTGCATGGCGGAGCGATCGACTAAATACGAGCGGTGACTATTAACGAATATGTCAAAGATGCGGAAAAACACAGTGTGTTATGTATTAATTTAGCATGATGTTGCTGCCAGGAGGCGGCCGTCAGAAAATGCTAAAGTAGAAAATACTGCCTTTTTTATATAGAAAAGTGGAAACGTACTGTTTATACCCAACAATCCAAAATACTACTGACGTTATTGGCATAAGCTTTTTGCTATCTGGTTTTGCACCCACAAATGCCCCTTGCCTAACCCCGCCTGGCAATACCACGATACATAGCAGCCGCGCGCCCTCTTGATGGAAAGCACATTAAAAAACTTAAAATTCAATATAATAGTTGTGTTACCAACAAGCCAGCGTGGCGCAAAGGCCGCCGGCTGTGTGTGGCACCAGGTTTAAGACGCAGGACACTACGGGGCCCTGACAGGCAATCGCCTGTAGCATATTCAACGTGCCGTCCCCTGGCGAGTGGAAGCCACCGCATGCCTCTGACTATAGCAATCAGGCACCGTGAATGGAGAACAAAAGCCGGGCTGCTCTTTGCCTGTGACGAAAACCTTTGCCCTCTCAAATAAAGAGACTTTTCTAAATTCAGGGCGCATGGTTTCATCATAAAAAGTCCCCGGCCAGATAACGTGGTTGCCGCTCAATATCGCCATGAAAATAAAACTTAAAAATTCATTAAGCATTCGGCGCGGTATATTTAATTGCGTCTAAAGCCCACGACATTATTTAACTGTCCAAAGGCGTGGCGACGCAAAGCGTAAACTGACGCTTGATTCGCTGCTCGTGGCTCATTCCGGACCATCTGTAAGGCATCACGAATGACGTCATCAAACTGAAGCACTCTGGCCGCGGCTTGTATAGTTCGCCCGTTACCGACAAATAGCTCATCACTGAAGGTCGTTTACAGTCGCGTCACAGCGTGGCTGAGCGCAAGCTCTCAGTAGCAAATCAAAAACAGTCAGTAAATTTAAGTCCAGATTATGTCGCCGTGGCTGTATGGTATCCCGCGCCTCCCGACGTTTATTTATTCTGCAATCCATTTTTCACTCCAGTAATGAATGGGAGTCTATTGCACAAGACACAAACTCGAAGCTCATTTTTTGTATTTCCTGCCCTACTTCATTTTTAACAACAGGCGTGGCCAGTGCGCTTATTATTGACGGTAACGAAACATCCCCCAAGGATCTATATATAAAGATTCACGGTATCTAACGAAAATTAAGATCCCCGTCGAACAAGGGACAAACCGTGAGTTTGGTCATATTTATAATGATGAACCTCAAAAACCCAACATATTATCAGGTGATATTATTTCATTTGCTATTAATTAATATATTAAGAAAAGTTACGTTAACAGTGTTTTTCACTGAGCAAACACCACCTGCTCATCCTTCCTGAGATCTCACTCCCCGCCTAAAGGTTGACACCTGCGTTGAGATCAAGTACCAATAAATACATCACGAAATTGCACAGGGCTTGAAACATGAATCGCACCGTCCGCCTACTTGGTCTACTACTAAACGCATCTTATTTGCGCGGTAGACTGGTGGGCGACAATCAGTATTGATTCAAGCCTTCAGACAGAAAAAACCCGCGCCAATGCGCGGGTTTTTTTATGCTCGTCGCGAAGGCGCCCAGACAGATAAAGGACCGAACAATGAGCCAGCAAGTCATTATTTTCGATACTACATTGCGCGACGGCGAACAGGCTTTACAGGCAAGCCTGAGTGTAAAAGAGAAATTGCAGATCGCTATGGCGCTGGAGCGCATGGGCGTTGACGTCATGGAAGTCGGTTTCCCTGTCTCTTCCCCAGGCGATTTCGAATCTGTACAGACTATTGCCCGCAATATCAAAAACAGTCGTGTTTGCGGCCTGGCCCGCTGCGTTGAGAAAGATATTGATGTTGCAGCTGAATCCTTAAAAGTCGCTGAAGCCTTCCGTATTCATACTTTCATCGCCACCTCGCCAATGCACATCGCCACCAAGCTGCGCAGTACGCTGGACGAAGTGATTGAACGCGCCATTTATATGGTTAAACGCGCCCGCAATTATACCGATGACGTAGAGTTTTCCTGTGAAGATGCTGGCCGTACTCCGATTGCTGATTTGGCTCGGGTAGTTGAAGCCGCGATCAACGCAGGCGCAACCACCATTAACATTCCTGACACCGTCGGCTACACCATGCCGTTTGAGTTCTCCAATATCATCACCGGTTTGTATGAGCGCGTACCGAACATTGATAAAGCGATTATTTCCGTGCATACCCACGACGATTTGGGTCTGGCCGTAGGTAATGCAATGGCCGCAGTTCACGCGGGCGCCCGCCAGGTTGAAGGCGCGATGAACGGCATCGGCGAACGGGCCGGTAACTGTTCACTGGAAGAAGTCATCATGGCTATCAAAGTGCGCAAGGACATCATGAACCTGCACACTAACATCAACCATCAGGAAATCTGGCGCACCAGCCAGATGGTTAGTCAAATCTGCAATATGCCGATTCCGGCCAACAAAGCTATCGTCGGCACCGGTGCCTTCGCCCATTCCTCCGGTATTCACCAGGACGGCGTGCTGAAAAATCGCGAAAACTACGAAATTATGACGCCGGAATCTATCGGCCTGAATCAGGTACAGCTGAACCTGACGTCTCGCTCCGGTCGTGCGGCCGTGAAGCACCGCATGGACGAAATGGGCTACAAAGAGGCCGATTACAACCTGGATAACCTGTACGACGCCTTCCTGAAGCTGGCGGACAAAAAAGGCCAGGTGTTTGACTACGATCTGGAAGCTTTGGCCTTCATCAACAAGCAGCAGGAAGAGCCGGAGCACTTCAGCCTGGACTATTTCAGCGTGCAGTCTGGTTCTAACGGCATCGCGACTGCGTCCGTGAAGCTGGTTTGCGGCGAAGAAATCAAAGCTGAGGCAGCAAACGGTAACGGCCCGGTCGATGCCGTCTACCAGGCGATTAACCGCATTACCGAATACAACATTGAGCTGGTGAAATACAGCTTAACCGCCAAAGGCCAGGGCAAAGACGCGCTGGGCCAGGTAGATATCGTGGTGGATTACAACGGCCGTCGCTTCCACGGCGTGGGTCTGACAACTGACATTGTCGAGTCATCGGCCAAAGCCATGGTGCATGTGCTGAACAACATCTGGCGTGCCGGTGAAGTCGAAAAAGAATTGCAACGCAAAGCTCAACATCAGAATAAAGAACAAAATCAGGAAACCGTGTAATGTCGAAAAATTACCATATTGCAGTTTTGCCGGGTGACGGTATTGGCCCGGAAGTAATGGCTCAGGCCCTGAAAGTACTGGATGCAATTCGCCATCGCTTTGATATTCGCATCAGCACCAGCACCTATGATGTCGGTGGTGCCGCCATTGATCGCCACGGCAGCCCGCTGCCATCGGCCACGGTTGAAGGCTGTGAGCAGGCTGACGCGATTCTGTTCGGCTCAGTAGGTGGCCCGAAGTGGGAACATCTGCCGCCTGCGGAACAGCCTGAACGCGGCGCACTGCTGCCGTTGCGTAAACATTTTAAACTCTTCAGCAACCTGCGCCCTGCGCGTCTGTATCAGGGGCTGGAAGAGTTTTGCCCGCTGCGCGCCGACATTGCGGCAAACGGCTTCGACATTCTGTGCGTTCGCGAACTGACCGGCGGGATTTACTTCGGCCAGCCGAAAGGCCGCGAAGGCAGCGGCATGCACGAGAAAGCCTTCGATACCGAGGTCTACCACCGCTTTGAGATCGAGCGAATTGCGCGTATCGCCTTTGAATCTGCTCGCAAGCGCCGCAGCAAAGTGACCTCTATTGATAAAGCAAACGTGCTGCAAACTTCTCTGTTATGGCGCGAAATCGTTAACGAAATCGCGAAAGAATACCCGGACGTGTCGCTGTCCCACATGTACATCGACAACGCCACCATGCAGTTAATTAAAGATCCATCCCAGTTCGATGTTCTGCTGTGCTCCAACTTGTTCGGCGACATTCTCTCCGACGAGTGCGCCATGATCACCGGCTCTATGGGCATGCTGCCTTCCGCCAGCCTCAACGAGCAAGGCTTTGGCTTATACGAGCCTGCGGGCGGCTCCGCGCCGGATATCGCCGGGAAGAACATTGCCAACCCTATCGCGCAGATCCTGTCTCTGGCGCTGTTGCTGCGCTATAGCCTGGATGCTGAAGAGGCCGCTCAGGCTATCGAAAGCGCCATCAACCGCGCGTTAGAAGAAGGCCACCGCACCGGTGATTTAGCCCGCGATGGTCACGCAGTCAGCACCGACGAAATGGGCGACATCATTGCCCGTTACATCGCTCAGGGGAAATAATCATGGCCAAGACCTTATATCAGAAGTTGTACGATGCCCACGTCGTGTATGAAGCCCCGGAAGAGACACCGCTGCTGTATATCGATCGCCACCTGGTGCATGAAGTGACTTCCCCGCAGGCATTTGACGGATTGCGCGCCCACGGCCGCCCGGTTCGCCAGCCGGGGAAAACCTTCGCCACGATGGATCACAACGTGTCGACCCAAACCAAGGACATCAACGCCTCCGGCGAGATGGCCCGTATTCAGATGCAGGAACTGATGAAGAACTGCAAAGAGTTTGGCGTTGAGCTGTACGATCTGAACCACCCCTATCAGGGCATCGTTCATGTCATGGGGCCTGAGCAAGGGATCACCCTACCGGGCATGACCATCGTGTGCGGCGACTCCCATACGGCCACCCATGGCGCTTTCGGCGCGCTGGCTTTCGGGATTGGTACTTCCGAAGTTGAGCACGTCCTGGCTACGCAGACCCTGAAACAAGGTCGCGCGAAAACCATGAAAATTGAAGTCCAGGGCAAAGCAGCCCAAGGGATCACGGCCAAAGACATCGTGCTGGCAATCATCGGCAAAACAGGCAGCGCAGGCGGCACCGGTCACGTTGTTGAGTTTTGCGGCGACGCTATCCGTGCCCTGAGCATGGAAGGCCGCATGACGCTGTGTAACATGGCGATTGAAATGGGGGCCAAGGCCGGGATTGTTGCGCCGGATGAAACCACTTTCAACTATGTGAAAGGTCGTCTGCACGCCCCTAAAGGCGCTGACTGGGATGAAGCCGTCGAGTACTGGAAAACCTTCAGCACGGACGAAGGCGCGAAGTTTGACACTACCGTCACGTTAGACGCTGCGGACATCGCTCCACAGGTCACCTGGGGAACCAACCCGGGTCAGGTTATTTCTGTTACCGATAATATTCCTAACCCGGAGTCCTTCAGCGATCCGGTGGAACGAGCATCGGCGGAAAAAGCGCTGGCCTATATGGGTCTGAAGCCCGGTATTCCACTGACAGAGGTCGCTATCGATAAGGTCTTTATCGGCTCCTGCACCAACTCACGTATCGAAGACCTGCGTGCTGCGGCTGAAGTCGCCAAAGGCCGCAAAGTCGCGCCAGGCGTGCTGGCAATGGTTGTGCCAGGCTCCGGCCCGGTAAAAGCTCAAGCTGAGTCTGAAGGGCTGGATAAGATCTTTATCGAAGCCGGTTTTGAATGGCGTTTGCCGGGTTGCTCCATGTGCCTGGCCATGAACAACGACCGCCTGAACCCTGGTGAGCGCTGCGCCTCCACCAGTAACCGTAACTTCGAAGGCCGGCAGGGCCGCGGCGGACGTACTCATCTGGTCAGCCCGGCAATGGCCGCCGCCGCTGCCGTTAGCGGTCATTTTGCCGATATTCGTACACTGAAATAAGGGGAACCACCATGGCAGAGAAATTTATCCAACATACCGGCCTGGTCGTTCCGCTGGACGCAGCGAACGTCGATACCGATGCCATTATCCCGAAGCAGTTTTTGCAGAAGGTAACCCGTACCGGTTTTGGCGCGCACCTGTTTAACGACTGGCGTTTTCTGGACGATGCCGGGCAAGTGCCTAACCCGGAATTCGTGCTGAACTACCCGGAATTTAAAGGCGCCTCTATTCTGCTGGCGCGCGAAAACTTCGGCTGCGGCTCTTCCCGCGAGCACGCGCCGTGGGCATTAACCGACTATGGCTTCAAAGTGGTGATCGCACCAAGCTTCGCAGACATCTTCTACGGCAACTCGTTTAACAATCAGCTGTTGCCGGTTATCTTGAGCGATGAGCAGGTGGATGAACTGTTTAAGCTGGTCGATGCCCAGCCCGGCATTAAGTTCATCGTCGATCTGGAAGCACAGACGGTTCAGGCAGGTGAGAAAAGCTATTCGTTTGAGTTGGATAGCTTCCGCCGTCACTGCATGTTGAACGGCCTGGACAGCATCGGCCTGACGCTGCAGCACGAAGCCGCTATTTCAGGCTACGAGCAAAAATTACCGGCATTTATGCAGTAATAAAAAAGGGGCGCCTCCTCTGCGCCCCTTTTATTTCAGTCTTAACACCCGCCAGACATTCACTTTTTCCGTACTAAGTGCATAATGCTAAAGCGTTATTTATAACGACACGCCTTTAATTAGCCACGGATGAGCCAGCAAGAAATGCCGTCTGTTCCCTTTATCACTTACAGCAACGATGGCGGATCTATGCTTAAAAATCAGGACAGGCTACTTCACTTACTTATCTGTATCGGAGCCTGGATCGGCTGGTATGCATTATCCATTTTCGCAGCAATGCTGCCGGGCTTTGCAGGTCTCTTCCGGTCTGGAATGGCGATACCCGCGCTGGTCGTCTGTTTTTGGTTGCCGTACACCCTGATTATCTGGCGACACTATCAAAATCATTATGGGACGTTGCCTTTAGGGAAAGTCACCCTCTCTGGATTGATACTTCCGGCAATCGCATTATTTATGCTGGTTATTATTCAACAATTTACAGGCTCTCCTGAACCCTGGATGCAAAGCATCGAGCGGCTACCTGTGCTCAGTTTAGTGCTGTTAGCACTAACAGCCACTTTGCTGGTTCCCATTGCAGAAGAAGTTATTTTTAGAGGCTTTTTGTTAAATGCAGGCGAAGGGTACGGCAAAGTGGGTAAAAACGTCGCTATGTTGATGGCATCCGCTCTTTTTGCCTTCAGCCACTCGCAATATCAGAACGCAACGACCTTCATTAGCCTGTTTATCTTTTCAGTGATTCTTTGCCTGGCCCGGGTTTACTCTGGCAGCCTGATTGTGCCAATAGTTTTGCACGGCTTAAACAATGCAATATCGTTTTCCTTTTTGCTTTTACTTGATAAGCCGCTCCAATAGCGGCTCAAATCAAACGTTTCTTACCCGGCTAGTAAGGAACAGCGCGACCACCGCAAGCGCCGCCATCAGCCAGTAAACAGAATAGTGACCAAGACCTTCAGCCAGCGCGCCTTGCAGTATCCCCGCCAGAATCACCCCCGTTGAAATACTGTTGGTGAATAGCGTCGTCGCAGACCCTGGCCTTCCCGGCATCAAATCCTGGAACCACAGCATTCCTATCCCGGCGATGATCCCGATAAACACCGCATTAAACAGCTGCAAGAGCACCAGCGCCGTTTTAGAGTGAAACAGGATCAGTCCAAGATAAAACAGCACGCCCGCAGCTACCGCTGCCACCATCATGTTACGTTTTCCAAAACGCTTCACGTAGTAACCGGCGAGGATCATCGCGGGGATCTCCAGCCCTGCCGCAGTGCCCATCAGTAAACCCGCCAGCTCATCCGGCAATCCGAGATCCTGGCTTATCCACAGCGGCATATCGATGATGTACATGGTATTGCAGGTCCACATTAACATCGAAGCGAAAAACAACATCCTCACGTTGCTGTCTTTCCAGCCGCTGACCTGGGTTATCGCCACCTCAGCGGGCTGCTCGACTCTCGGAACAGACGGCAGCGCGAAAATAATCAGCGCCAGTGAAATGACGAATATTCCGGCAGCGATGAGAAACATCGTGGTGAAGCCATATTTCAGCGCCAGCATAAAGGAAAGCGGCGGCCCGATAACCCACGCCAGAGAAAGCTGCGCACGCATAATCGAGCTGAACATCACGACTTCACGGGCGGAACGATCGGCGTATTCCCGCGCCAGAGCAAAGATCTGCGGCATGGCTGTATTGGCTATCGACGCAAACATAACGCCAAGCGTAATCAGCGTCAGATAATGACGGTTGAAGGCAAAAAGCACGCAGTTTGCCACCGCCATCGCACAGCAAACCATAATCAGTTTTCGCCTGTCGCCCCGGCTATCAGATCTTTTAGCCAGCAGCAGACTTACCCCGATCCCGGCAATCGCGTTAACGGTATAAAACAGGCCAACCCAAAACGGCCGGACTTCGACTTCACGAGTTAAAAAGAGGCTAAGCGTCGGAGCCTGTAGCGCCCCGGCCACGCCAATCATAAAAGAGACGGCCATAAAGGCGGCGTATACAGGATTAAAACGGCGTGCGCGGGTCAAAAACCAGAGCATGGAGTGTCCTTAAAAGGAGATGTAATCAGAGGTTATTCGCTAAATGCATAAAGATTAAACGAAAAAAGCCAGCAGTAAACAGCTGCTGGCGGGTGAAAAGCACCAATACTCAGTCACACATGAGTCGGCGTGTTGGCGTTCTCGGGCATCGGGGTTGTAACCTCCCACTGCATCAAGTCTTCGAGCATCCTTAGTCTTTGCTCCACCGTCAGGCGAGCCAGCCATCCAGAGCAAACAAACTGTGTTGCGGCAAAGTACTGTTGGAAAAACTTCGCAGGTGATGACCGTTTCATAAACACCTCCTCGCTTCATCGAGAGTGATTATTGGCGTAATATAGGGAAAGTTAAATTGATGAGTTTCCGCCAGGAGTTCCTCTTTTATGTCTTCGTCTCGCCTGCAACAACAATTCATCCGCCTGTGGCAATGCTGCGAAGGTAAACCTCAGGCCACCACGCTGAATGATTTAGCGGATTTGCTTAGCTGTTCTCGCCGACATATGCGTACGCTTCTTAATGCGATGCAGGAAAAAGGCTGGCTAAGCTGGCAGGCGGAAGCCGGACGAGGAAAACGTTCACAACTCACTTTCCTCTATACCGGGCTGGCTCTTCAGCAGCAGCGGGCGGAAGATCTGCTGGAACAAGATCGTATCGATCAGCTAGTCCAGATCGTCGGCGATAAGGCGGCGGTCCGCCAAATGCTCATCTCTCACCTCGGGAGTAGCTTCCGCCAGGGCCGACATATTTTGCGCGTCCTTTACTATCGCCCGCTGCTGAATCTGCTGCCCGGCTCGGCGCTTAGGCGCTCCGAAACCCACATTGCCCGCCAAATTTTTAGCGGCCTGACGCGGATAAATGAGGAAAATGGGGAACTCGAAGCGGATATCGCTCACCACTGGCAGCAAATTTCCCCTTTACGTTGGCGCTTCTTCCTGCGCCCCGGCATCCACTTCCATCACGGCCGTGAGCTGGACATGCTGGATATCATCTCTTCCCTGCAGCGCATCAACGCCCTGCCGCTTTTTGCCCATATCACGCAAATCACCTCCCCGACGCTCTGGACGCTGGATATTCACCTCAGTCAGCCGGATGACTGGCTGCCGTGGCTGCTGGGCAGCGTCAACGCCATGATCCTGCCGCGGGAATGGACAACGATGACAAATTTCGCCAGCCAGCCTATCGGCACCGGACCCTATTCCGTGGCTCGAAACAACCGTAACCAGCTAAAGATCCACGCCTTTGATGATTACTTTGGCTTTCGGGCGCTTATTGACGAGGTCAACTTTTGGGTATTGCCAGAAGTTGGCGAGGAATCCAGCTGCGGCGTGCAGTTGCAGGGGATGCCCGACAGTGAAAAAGCCGTGGAAAGCCGCCCGGAAGAAGGCTGCTACTATCTGCTGTTTGACAGCCGATCCAGCCTTGGCGTTGACGAAAGCGTGCGCCAGTGGATTGGGCACATTCTGTCCCCCGTCAACCTTATCTACCGGGCTACCGAGCAATACCAGCAATACTGGTTCCCCGCCTATGGTTTACTCCCGCGCTGGCACCATTCACGCCCCGGGCCGCTGCGTGCAAAACCCGCCGGACTGGAGAGCATCACCCTCACCTATTATCGCGACCACGTAGAGCACCGGGTGATCAGCAGCATCATGACCGAATTGCTGGCAGAGCTTGGCGTGAAGCTGATTGTTCAGGAGATAGACTATGCTGAGTGGCATCAGGGCGAAGCTGAGAGCGATATCTGGCTGAACAGCGTGAACTTTACTATGCCGCTGGAATATTCCCTGTTTGCCCAGCTGTATGAAGTCCCGCTGATTCAAAAATGCATCCCCATCGACTGGCAGGGAGATGCCCGCCGCTGGCACAGCAAAACGCTGGCGCTGCCGGAGTGGTGCAAGCAAATGCTGGAACGCAATGACGTTATCCCATTGATTCATCACTGGTTACGTATTGAAGGCCAGCGCAGCATGCGCGGGGTGCGGATGAACACATTAGGCTGGTTTGATTTCAAGTCAGCCTGGTTTGCGCCTCCTGGCCCATAACGCTTTCGTCACATAGCTTCCGTAACTCAAAGGAAATCAGTAGAATCCTCCCTGCTCAACGGGGTGCCAGGACAGTTTGTCCGCGCTGAGATAATACCCGTCGAACCTGATCCGGATAACGCCGGCGAAGGGATTTGAGACACTCAACTCAATTCCTTTGCCCCCTTTTACTGAGGTGCAAAGTGCTCAAAAAATTTCTGCCGCTGCTGGCGCTGGCCGCCATGCCAGTTTTCGCCAAACCTGTATTAACCGTCTACACCTACGACTCATTTGCCGCAGACTGGGGCCCAGGCCCGGCGGTGAAGAAAGCCTTTGAAGCCGACTGTAACTGCGAGCTGAAATTTGTGGCGCTGGAAGACGGCGTTTCCCTGCTGAACCGCGTACGTATGGAAGGTAAGAACAGCAAAGCAGACGTCGTGCTGGGGCTGGACAACAACCTGGTAGAAGCCGCTACGCAAACCAAACTGTTCGCGCCTTCCAACGTCGAAAGCGATGCCCTTCAGGTGCCCGGCGGCTGGAAGAACAGCACCTTCGTACCTTACGATTACGGCTATTTCGCTTTCGTTTACGATAAAAACAAGCTAAAAACCCCGCCCAGGAGCCTGAAAGAGCTGGTTGAAAGTGACCAAAAATGGAAGGTGATTTACGAAGATCCGCGCACCAGCACCCCGGGACTTGGCCTGCTGCTGTGGATGCAAAAAGTGTACGGTGATAAGGCCCCGGAAGCCTGGCAAAAGCTGGCGAAAAAGACCGTTACCGTCACTAAAGGCTGGAGCGAAGCTTACGGTCTATTCCTGAAAGGGGAAGCCGATCTGGTGCTGAGCTACACCACTTCACCGGCCTACCACATCATTGAAGAGAAGAAAGACAACTACGCTGCCGCGGACTTCAGCGAAGGGCATTACCTGCAGGTTGAAGTCGCGGGCCGGCTGGCGAACAGCAAGCAGCCTGAACTCGCTGAGAAATTCATCAAATTCATTACCACACCAGATTTCCAGAACACCGTGGCGACCGGCAACTGGATGTATCCGGTGACCAACGTGGCGTTACCTGCCGGCTTCGGCAGCCTGGTGAAACCGCAAACCACGCTGGAATTTACCCCTCAGCAGGTAGCCACCCAGCGCGCAGCATGGATTAATGAATGGCAACGCGCCGTCAGCCACTAATACCGGGCTGGCTGTATCCAGGGCTATTTGCCGCGACGCTGGTCGTGGCGGTAGCCCTGGCAGCTTTTCTGGCGCTGTGGCTTAATGCCCCACAAACGGATGTCTTCGCCATTTTGCAGGACAGCTATCTTTGGCACGTCCTGCGTTTCTCCTTCTGGCAGGCATTTCTTTCCGCAGCGCTCTCCGTTTTCCCGGCAATATTTTTAGCGCGTGCGCTCTACCGCCGCCGCTTCCCCGGCCGGCTTACGCTGCTGCGGCTTTGTGCCATGACGCTGGTGCTGCCGGTGCTGGTCGCCGTCTTCGGCATTCTTTCCGTTTATGGGCGAGAAGGTTGGCTGGCAACGCTCAGCGGCTGGCTCGGCTTTGAATGGCACTTTTCCCCTTATGGCCTGCAGGGGATTCTGCTGGCGCACGTTTTCTTTAATATGCCGATGGCAACTCGCCTTTTGCTTCAGGCGCTGAATAATATCCCTTCTGAACAGCGCCAGCTGGCGGCGCAGCTGGGGATGCAAGGCTGGCATTTCTTCCGTTTTGTCGAATGGCCCTGGCTGCACCGACAGATACTCCCGGTCGGCGCCCTGATTTTTATGCTTTGCTTCGCGAGCTTCGCCACCGTGCTTTCACTGGGGGGCGGCCCGCAGGCGACCACCATCGAACTGGCCATCTTTCAGGCGCTAAGCTACGACTACGATCCGGCTAAAGCGGCGCTGCTGGCCCTGCTGCAGATGGTGTGCTGTCTTGGCCTGGTGCTGCTGAGCCAGAAATTAAGTAAGGCGATTCCCGTCGGCGTCAGCCAGCTTCAGGGCTGGCGCGATCCGCAGGATTCTCTGCGTCGAAAACTTAGCGATGGCCTGCTCATTTTGCTCGCCCTGCTTCTCCTGCTGCCACCGCTCCTGGCCGTGATAATCGACGGAATTAACGGCAGCATGGGCAGCGTGCTGCAGCAAACCGCGCTGTGGGACGCGCTCTGGACTTCACTGCGAATTGCTATTGCCGCCGGGCTCATCAGCGTGACCATAACGCTAATGCTGCTGTGGAGCTCGCGTGAGCTGCGACTTCGTAACCGTCTCTTCGCCGGGCAGGCCATTGAACTTAGCGGCATGCTGATTCTGGCGATGCCGGGCATTGTTCTCGCCACGGGTTTCTTCTTGCTGCTCAACAATACCGTGGGTCTCCCCCAATCCGCTGACGGCATTGTTATTTTTACCAACGCGCTGATGGCGATTCCTTACGCCCTTAAGGTGCTCGAAAACCCCATGCGCGATGTCGCAGAGCGCTACACTCAGCTTTGCCAGTCGCTGGATATCCACGGCTTTAATCGCCTGAGGCTCATTGAATTAAAAGCGCTAAAACGCCCGATAGCTCAGGCGCTGGCGTTTGCCTGCGTTCTGTCGATTGGCGATTTCGGGGTGGTGGCGTTGTTCGGCAATGAAGACTTCCGCACGCTGCCTTTCTGGCTGTATCAGCAAATTGGCTCTTACCGGAGCCAGGACGGCGCGGTTACGGCGCTACTTCTGCTGCTGCTTTGTTTTATGCTGTTTACCTTGATTGAAAAACTTCCGGGGCAAGATGCTAACTCTGACTGATGTAACCTGGCTGTACCAGCACTTACCCATGCGCTTTTCCCTGAATATTGCGGCGGGCGAGCAAATCGCTATCCTGGGGCCAAGCGGCGCGGGGAAAAGTACGTTGCTGAGCCTGGTTGCCGGATTCCTGGCACCTGCCAGCGGCAGCATCGTCATCAACGGCGTGGATCACACCCGGACACCGCCTTCAGCCCGCCCGGTTTCTATGCTATTTCAGGAAAATAACCTGTTTAGCCATCTGACTGCTGGGCAGAATATCGCCCTGGGCATGCACCCGGGCATGAAACTGGATGCAGCCCAGAAACAGCGGCTGCGGCAGATAACGGAACGCGTTGGGCTAGCAGACATGCTGGATCGCCTGCCAGCGCAGCTTTCCGGCGGCCAGCGGCAGCGCGTCGCCCTGGCCCGCTGCCTGGTTCGCCAGCAGCCCGTTTTACTGCTGGACGAACCTTTCTCGGCGCTCGACCCGGCGCTGCGAAAAGAGATGCTGCAATTGCTCGATGAGCTATGCCGGGAACAGCACCTGACGCTGCTGATGGTTTCTCACAGCATTGAAGATGCCGCTCGCATAGCCAGCCGCAGCATCGTGATTAAAGACGGGCGCATTGCATGGGACGGTGAGACGGGCAGATTACTCAGCGGCGAGGCAAGTGCCTCAGCGCTGTTGGGGATCGGCCATTAGTGCGACAGCACCTTCCACAGGATTTTCCAGTAAACCGGCATCAATGGATGCTGCAGCAAGGCCACAAAACTGCCAATACCTGCCACCAGCCCCAGCGGAGCCAGCCAGTTTAGCCGCGCTTGTGGCAGATAATGCGTCAGACGATCGGTGCCGCGTTTGCCGCTACGATACCAGCGCCAGCACAGCCACGCGGCCAGCCAAAGCAGTAAAGCCACCGCTAAAAGTAGCCACTTGAAACTGGCGCTTTTCATGTCCGCCGGGATATCAATGGCCGCGCCGGCCAGGATGCCGGGCAGAAAATAGAGCGGCGGCCAGAACAGGCAGCCGATGATATTCGGCGGCAAAAACTTCCTCAGGGGTAAATCCAGCATGCCGGCGACCATAGGCACCAGCGGACGCGTAGGGCCAACAAAGCGTCCAACAAGAATGGTAAACATGCTGTGCTGATGCAGCGCGTGTTCAGTTTTATCCAATAGCGCCTTATTTTTCTTCATAAATGACCAGCGGTGAAGCGGCCCTTTGAAGCGCTGTCCAAGCCAGAACGAAATCCAGTCTCCCAGCAGGCAGCCAACGATTCCTGCCCCCCAGGCATAATAGAAATTGACCTGCCCGCTGCCGATCAGCGCGCCAAGCCCGGCCATCATCACCGTACCGGGTAGAATAAGCCCCACCAGCGCCAGTGACTCAAGAAAAGCCACCAGCATCACCGCGATAAGCGAATATGCAACTGACTGTGTAATAAAGTGTTCCAGCAAGGCTTCCATAGGCTTTCCGTCGATGAGCGAGCGGGCGATTCTCCAGAATTAACGTGTTGGGCGTCAAGGTCTCATTTCTATGAATAAAGAATAGACGGTAAAGTTCCGGACAATTCGCACGCCTTGCCAACAACACTGTATATAAATGCAGTAAATAACGGTTGTTTGCGCTATAATCCAAACACTTTTCCTGAGAGAGAATGCAGCGTGTCTCAAGCTCGTCAGGGGTTTCTGCTGACCAGGCACTGGCGAGACACCCCGCGCGGTACCGAAGTCGATTTTTGGCTGGCCACGGACGATGGCCCGCTTAAGGTGCGCCTGCCGCTGCAGGAATCCGTCGCTTTTATTCCCCAATCGCAGCTAGCCCAGGCCCAGCGCCTGCTCGCTGGCGAAAACCAGTTTCGCCTCACGCCCCTGGAACTTAAAGACTTTCATCGCCAGCCGGTGGCGGGCCTGTATTGTCAGCAGCACCGTCAGTTAATGCGGCTGGAGAAACTGCTGCGTGACGGCGGCGTGACGGTCTATGAGGCGGATATTCGCCCGCCGGAGCGCTTCCTGATGGAACGCTTTATTACCGCACCGGTTTGGTTTAGCGGCCATCCCCATGGCGACGTACTGCTGGATACCCGCCTGAAGCCCGCCCCGGAATATCGCCCGCCGCTGAAATGGGTCTCGCTGGATATCGAAACGAATCGACACGGAGAGCTGTATTGCATCGGGCTTGAAGGCTGCGGGCAGCGTCACGTCTATATGCTGGGGCCTGAAAACGGCGTGGCTACTGACCTGGACTTTACGCTGGAATATGTCGCCAGCCGCCCTTTGCTGCTGGAAAAGCTCAATAGCTGGTTTGCCGAGCACGATCCCGACGTACTGATCGGCTGGAACGTCGTGCAGTTTGACCTGCGCGTGCTGCAAAAAATGGCCGAACGCTATCAGGTCCCGCTCCGTTTAGGGCGGGGAAACAGCCTGTTAGAATGGCGTGAACACGGCTTTAAGCAGGGTGTTTTCTTTGCCCAGCTTGCAGGCCGGGTGATTATTGACGGCATCGAAGCGCTAAAATCGGCGTTCTGGAATTTTTCCTCGTTCTCACTGGAAACTGTCTCCCGCGAACTTCTCGGTGAAGGGAAATCGATTGATAATCCCTGGGATCGTATGGATGAGATTGACCGCCGTTTTGCCGAAGACAAACCCGCGCTGGCCACCTATAACCTCAAAGACTGCGAGCTGGTCACGCGTATTTTCCACAAAACAGAGCTGATGCCCTTCCTGCTGGAACGGGCGACGGTCAACGGGCTCCCGCTGGATAAACACGGCGGCTCGGTTGCGGCATTCAGCCACCTCTATTTCCCGCGTATGCATCGTGCCGGCTATGTAGCCCCCAACTTAGGCGAGGTTCCGCCTCAGGCTAGCCCCGGCGGCTACGTGATGGATTCGCGTCCCGGGCTGTATGACTCCGTGCTGGTACTCGATTATAAAAGCCTGTATCCGTCGATTATTCGCACCTTCTTAATTGACCCGGTCGGCCTCGTCGAAGGCACAGCCCAGCCGGACGTTACGCATTCCGTTGAGGGGTTTATTGGCGGCTGGTTCTCCCGCGACACACACTGCCTGCCGGAGATAGTGAGCCAGATCTGGCACGGCCGCGACGAGGCAAAACGCCACGGCAACAAACCGCTCTCTCAGGCGCTCAAGATCATCATGAATGCCTTTTACGGCGTGCTGGGCACCAGCGCCTGTCGCTTTTTCGATCCTCGCCTTGCTTCGTCGATCACCATGCGTGGCCACGAGATCATGCGCCAGACAAAAGCACTGATTGAGTCCCAGGGCTATGACGTTATCTACGGCGATACGGATTCAACCTTTGTCTGGCTGAAAAAGGCCCACAGCGAAGAGGACGCCGCGCAAATTGGCAGGCGGCTGGTTGAGTACGTGAACAACTGGTGGCAAAAACACCTGAAAACCACGCTGAGCCTCGACTGCGCCCTTGAACTTGAGTACGAAACGCACTTCTGCCGCTTCCTGATGCCCACCATCCGGGGAACAGACCAGGGCAGTAAAAAACGCTACGCCGGGCTCATTCAGGAAGGCGATGAACAGCGCATGGTATTTAAAGGGCTTGAAACGGTGCGCACCGACTGGACGCCTCTCGCTCAGCAGTTTCAACAAACGCTCTATCTGCGAATTTTCCGCGGCGAACCTTATCAGGACTACATCCGCGAGACCATTGCCAGCCTGATGGCGGGTGAACTGGATTCACAGCTGATCTATCGTAAACGCCTGCGCCGACCGTTAAGCGAGTACCAGAAAAACGTGCCGCCTCACGTTCGGGCGGCCAGGCTTGCCGATGAGCATAACCAGCGCCTGGGCAGGCCCGCGCAATACCAGAACCGCGGCACGATAAAATATGTCATGACCATGAGCGGCCCGGAACCGGTTGATTATCAACAAGCTCCGCTGGACTATGACCACTACCTTACTCGCCAGCTGCAGCCGGTCGCCGAGGGGATTTTACCCTTCCTCGAAGACGACTTTGCTACACTGATGACGGGGCAGATGGGGCTATTTTGAAAACACGCTCAAAACTTCGACTTACAGTCTGGCGGTAAGTGAGTGACAAACTCTGCCGGGAGCAGCGTTGTTCAATGCCTGCCACGGCCCTGAAAGGGCGAAGCTCAGGGATGAGCTGAATAAACTGAGTGCAGCCAACACCGCTGTAATTCGAAGAATGACGAGTACGTGACGAATCCGTTGCCATCCAGTACCATAGCGCCCTTTCTTCGAATCCTTAGACCCAATTTTAAACAACTGCGCCGCCTGTGCGCGGTTGCCATGCTATTGCCTGCAAATTTAAGTCACTGAAATAGAGCCGAAAACTTATGCCTTTTACACTTGGTCAACGTTGGATCAGCGATACTGAAAGCGAACTGGGACTGGGAACTGTTGTAGCGCTGGATGCGCGTATGGTCACCCTGCTCTTCCCGGCAACGGGTGAAAATCGTCTGTACGCCAGAAATGACTCCCCGATCACCCGCGTGATGTTTAACCCAGGCGATGTGATTACCAGCCATGAAGGCTGGCAGCTGAAAGTTGATGAAGTTAAGGAAGAAAAGGGTTTACTCGCCTACTTCGGTACTCGTCTCGATACCGAAGAACAAGAGGTTCTGCTGCGCGAAGTGTTCCTTGACAGCAAGCTGGTCTTCAGCAAGCCACAGGATCGTCTGTTTGCCGGACAAATCGACCGTATGGATCGCTTTGCCCTGCGTTTCCGCGCACGTAAATATCAGAGCGAACAATCTCGCCAGATCTGGAGCGGCCTGCGCGGGATGCGCACCAGCCTGATCCCTCACCAGCTAAACATCGCTCATGATGTCGGCCGCCGCCATGCGCCCCGCGTATTGCTCGCGGATGAAGTGGGCCTGGGTAAAACCATTGAAGCCGGGATGATTATCCATCAGCAACTGCTGGCCGGCAGCGCCGAGCGCGTACTGATTGTGGTGCCAGAAACTCTGCAGCATCAGTGGCTGGTAGAAATGCTGCGCCGCTTTAACCTGCGCTTCGCGCTGTTTGATGACGAACGTTACGCGGAAGCCCAGCATGACAGCAGCAACCCGTTTGATACCGAACAGCTGGTGATTTGCTCCCTGGACTTCGTGCGCCGCAATAAACAACGCCTGGAAAACCTCTGCGAAGCGGAATGGGATCTGCTGGTTGTCGATGAAGCTCACCATCTGGTGTGGAGCGAAGACGCCCCAAGCCGTGAATATCAGGCAATTGAACAGCTGGCCGAGCATGTTCCTGGCGTTCTGTTGCTGACCGCCACGCCTGAGCAGTTGGGTATGGAAAGCCACTTTGCCCGTTTACGTCTGCTGGACCCAAACCGCTTCCATGATTTCGCCATGTTTGTGGAAGAACAGCAGCATTATCGCCCGGTTGCGGATGCCGTTGCTTTGCTGCTGGCGGGTGACCGTCTGACCGATAAGCAACTCAATACCATGGGTGAACTGATTGGCGAGCAGGATATCGAGCCGCTGCTGCAAACCGCTAACAGCGACCGCGAAGGCAGCGAAACTGCACGCCAGGAGCTGATCGCCATGCTGATGGACAGGCACGGCACCAGCCGCGTGCTGTTCCGTAACACCCGTAACGGCGTGAAGGGTTTCCCGAAACGCGAACTGCACACCATTCGCCTGCCGCTGCCAACCCAGTATCAGACAGCGATCAAAGTCTCCGGTATTATGGCCGCGCGTAAGTCCGTGGAAGATCGCGCCCGCGATATGCTGTATCCGGAGCAGATTTATCAGGAGTTCGAAGGCGACACCGGCACCTGGTGGAACTTCGACCCACGCGTTGAATGGCTGATGGGCTACCTGACCAGCCATCGCTCGCAGAAAGTGCTGGTGATCTGCGCCAAAGCGGCGACGGCGCTTCAGCTTGAGCAGGTTCTGCGTGAGCGCGAAGGCATTCGTGCAGCCGTCTTCCACGAAGGTATGTCGATCATTGAACGCGACCGTGCCGCGGCCTGGTTTGCTGAAGAAGATACCGGTGCTCAGGTCTTGCTGTGTTCTGAAATTGGCTCAGAAGGCCGTAACTTCCAGTTCGCCAGCCAGCTGGTAATGTTTGACCTGCCGTTTAACCCCGACCTGCTGGAACAGCGTATCGGCCGTCTCGACCGTATTGGCCAGGCGCACGATATTCAGATCCATGTTCCGTATCTGGAAAAAACCGCGCAGTCGGTCCTGGTGGACTGGTACCATGCTGGGCTGGATGCCTTCGAACACACCTGCCCGACCGGTCGCACCATTTATGACAGCGTCTATCCGCAACTGATTGAGTATCTCGCCGCCCCGGAAAATACCGAAGGCTTCGATGCGCTAATCAAACAATGCCGCTCACAGCACGATGCCCTCAAGCAGCAGCTTGAGCAGGGCCGTGACCGTCTGTTGGAGATTCACTCCAACGGCGGTGAAAAAGCGCAGGCGCTGGCAGAAGCCATTTCAGAGCAAGATAACGACACCAACCTCGTTAGCTTTGCCATGAACCTGTTTGATATCGTCGGCATTAACCAGGACGATCGCGGCGACAACATGGTCGTTCTGACTCCGTCAGATCATATGCTGGTCCCTGACTTCCCGGGCCTGCCGGAAGACGGCTGTACGATCACCTTCGAACGCGACGTAGCCTTGTCCCGCGAAGATGCGCAGTTTGTTACCTGGGAACACCCCATCATCCGCAACGGCCTGGATTTGATCCTGTCGGGTGACACCGGTAGCTGTGCCCTGTCGTTGCTGAAAAACAAAGCGCTGCCTGTAGGTACCCTGCTGCTTGAGCTGGTGTACGTTGTCGAAGCCAAAGCGCCTAAGCAACTGCAGCTCAACCGCTTCCTGCCGCCTACGCCGGTGCGTATGCTGGTGGATAAAAACGGCACCAACCTCGCGGCTCAGGTGGAGTTTGAAAGTTTCAATCGCCAGCTCAGCGCGGTTAACCGCCATACCGGTAGCAAACTGGTGAATGCGGTGCAATCCGACGTGCACGCTATTCTGCAACTGGCGGAAGAGAAGGTTGCCGATGCGGCACAGGCGCTGATCGACGCGGCCCGTAATGAAGCCGACGAGAAGCTAAGCGCTGAGTTGTCCCGTCTGGAAGCATTGAAGGCCGTGAATCCTAACATTCGTGATGACGAGCTGTCGGCTATCGAAACCAATCGCCAGCAGGTGATGGAAGCGCTGAGCCAGGCTAACTGGCGTCTTGATGCCCTGCGCCTGATTGTCGTCACGCACCAGTAAATATGCGTCGCTTTACTCAAATCATTCGAGTTGCAGCAAGGCGGCAAAAGAGAGAATTCCCAGGAGCTTACTACTCAGTGACTGGGATGCGTGAGAGCAGCCAACGCGGCTGCAGCTTGAAGGATGCAGAGTAAATGCTGATGGAACCTTACAATCCGCCTCTTGATCCCTGGCTGGTTATTCTTTACCAGGATGAGCACATCATGGTGGTTAACAAGCCAAGCGGCCTGTTGTCCGTCCCGGGCCGTCTTGACGAGCATAAAGACAGCGTGATGACGCGTATTCAGCGCGACTTCCCGCTGGCGGAATCGGTCCATCGGCTTGATATGGCGACCAGCGGTGTGATCGTGGTTGCACTGACCAAAGCGGCAGAGCGTGAACTGAAGCGCCAGTTTCGTGAACGCGAGCCGAAAAAGCAGTATGTGGCTCGCGTTTGGGGCCACCCGCAGCCGGATGAGGGTTTGGTCGATCTGCCGCTGATTTGCGACTGGCCTAATAGGCCAAAGCAGAAGGTCTGCTATGAGACCGGGAAATCCGCGCAGACCGAGTATCAGGTGCTGGAATACGCGGCGGATAACACCGCTCGTGTGCAGCTCAGACCGATTACCGGGCGTTCACACCAGCTTCGCGTGCACATGCAGGCGCTTGGGCATCCCATTCTCGGCGACCGCTTCTACGCGACGCCAGAAGCACTTGCCATGGCGCAGCGTCTTCAGCTTCATGCCGAGATGCTCACCATAACGCACCCGAGTTACGGCACGCCAATGACGTTCAAGGCTCCGGCCGACTTCTAAAGAAAAGCCTCTCATTTGAGAGGCTTTTTCTATTTAAACCCTTTTGCCGTTTTAATCAGGTCATAAGCGCCCTGAATCTCCTGGGCCTTTTGCTTCGCCATCTGCATCATTTCCGGCGGTAGCCCCTTTGCCACCAGCTTGTCCGGGTGGTGCTCGCTCATTAACTTACGGTACGCGCGCTTGATAACCGTCGGCTCATCGCTGCTTTTTACCCCAAGCACCTTACAGGCGTCCTCCAGCGTCGGGCCCCTTTGCTGCTGTGCGAAGCCTCCCTGCGATTGCTGATATTGGTACTGGCCACCACCAAACTGCTGGCCGCCCTCCATCATGCGCAGGAACTGGTCGAACTGGGCACGCGAGATCCCCAGTTCTTCAGCAATCACATACAGCACCTGCCGCTCGTTAGGATGCAGCGAGCCATCCGCAAACGCAGCCTGAATCTGTATTTCCAGAAACATCCGAATTAAGTCAGAGCGGCCAAAGCAGACGCTTCGCATCTGCCCCATCTTCTCTCTGAGCGGATAGTTATTTTCTTTACCCACGCGAAATGCTCGCTGGGCTGCGGCGCGGCCTTCACCATGAAGCTGCATTCGGTCCATCAGCAAAGAAGCTATTTGAATATCAGCTTCTGTTACCCGGCCTTTTGATTTGGTGAGATGCCCCATCACTTCAAAAGTGGTAGAAAAAAAGATCGCCTGACGCTGCTGTTGGTTAGCAAACCAGGCCCCACGACGGCTGCGAGCCTTATCAAACATATGGCCGATAAGAAAACCTATCACCACGCCCCAAAAGCCGCCGCCCGAAATTAAACCTAAGGCAACACCGAGTACTTTTCCCCAATACTGCATATACTCCCCAAATCGTCATGCTGTCGTCTAGAATTTGCTTTATCATACCCGCCATTGATAGCGCTGCCTAACGGCATACTGCTAATGGGCTGGATTAACACTAGCGCTGTGGTGATGAGTACGTTAGTCTCTGACCGTTTGCCTTCGCTATACCCTGATGACGGAACAACAAATAACACGTATGAAAAAACGTATTCCCACCTTGCTGGCCACCCTGATTGGTTCAGCCCTTTATAGCCAACAAGGTATGGCTGCTGACCTTGCCTCGCAGTGTATGCTGGGTATCCCAAGCTACAATCGTCCATTAGTTAAGGACGACGGTAATAGCCAGCCGGTGACCATTCAGGCCGATCACGCCAAAGGTGATTACCCGGACAATGCCGTTTTTACCGGGAATGTTGACGTTCAGCAGGGTAACAGCCGCCTGCAGTCTGACGAAGTTCAGCTTCACCAGAAGCAGGTCGACGGTCAGCCCGACCCTGTCCGCACCGTGGATGCCTTAGGTAATGTGCATTACGACGACAATCAGATCATCCTGAAAGGTCCGAAAGCATGGTCAAATTTAAACACTAAAGATACTAACGTCTGGAACGGTGATTACCAGATGGTTGGCCGTCAGGGTCGCGGTACCGCAGACCTTATGAAACAGCGCGGCGACAACCGCTACACGATTCTCGAAAACGGGACTTTCACCTCATGCCTGCCCGGCTCCAACACCTGGAGCGTGGTCGGGAGTGAAGTGATTCAGGACCGGCAGGAAGAAGTGGCGGAGATTTGGAATGCCCGCTTTAAGCTGGGCCCGGTACCGGTCTTCTACAGCCCTTATCTGCAGCTTCCTATTGGCGACAAACGCCGTTCGGGCTTCCTGATCCCCAGCGCTAAATACAGCACCAACAACGGCATTGAGTTCGCACTGCCGTATTACTGGAACATTGCGCCGAACTTCGATGCCACAATCACGCCTCACTACATTGATAAGCGGGGTGGTATTCAGTGGCAGAACGAATTCCGTTACCTGACTCAGGCAGGCTCAGGTCTGATGGAGTTTGACTATCTGCCGTCGGATGACGAGTACAAAAACGAGGCGGGCGTTTCGCCGGGTGAAAAAGATCGCCGCTGGTTGTTCTACTGGAACCATAGCGGGGTCATGGACCAGGTATGGCGCTTCAACGTCGACTACACCAAGGTTAGTGACTCACGCTACTTCAACGACTTTAGCTCGCAGTACGGTAGCAGTACCGACGGCTACGCCACGCAAAAATTCAGCGTCGGCTATGCGGTTGAAAACTTCGATGCCACCCTGTCGACTAAACAGTTCCAGGTCTTTGCTAACCAGCTTAACAGCGGGACCAGCTCTTACCGCGCAGAACCTCAGTTGGACCTCAACTTCTATCAGAACGACGTCGGCCCGTTCGATACCCGAGTCTATGCTCAGGCGGTTAAGTTCACTAACGTGAACTCCAATTATCCAGACGCTACGCGTTTGCATTTGGAACCGATCATCAGCCTGCCGCTGTCCAACGGCTGGGCAAGCCTGAATACCGAAGCCAAGCTGATGATGACCCATTATCAGCAGGACAATCTTGATAAATACAAACAGAATATCAATAGTGCCAGCACCTTAGAAAGCACGGTCAACCGTACGCTGCCGCAGTTTAAAATGGACGGCAAGCTGATTTTCGATCGCGATATGGACTCCGTTGCTGGCTGGACTCAGACCCTTGAGCCACGCGCTCAGTACCTGTACGTGCCGTATCGCAACCAAAGTGCCATCAACAACTACGACTCATCGCTGCTGCAGTCTGACTACAGCGGGTTGTTCCGCGACCGTACTTACGGTGGTCTGGACCGTATTGCCTCCGCCAATCAGATGACGACCGGCGTAACATCTCGCGTTTATGATGATGCTTCCGTTGAACGTTTTAACGTGTCCGCTGGTCAAATCTACTATTTCACCCAGTCCCGTACCGGGGATGGCAACATCAACTGGGAGAAAGATAAGAAAACGGGCTCTATGCTTTGGGCCGGTGATACTTACTGGCGTATGACCGATCGTTGGGGTCTGCGTGGCGGCGTTCAGTATGATGCTCGTCTGGGCAGCGTGGCTAACGGCAGCGGTGCCATCGAGTATCGCCGCGATGCCGATCGTATGGCACAGTTGACCTATCGTTATGCCAGCCCGGAGTATATTCAGGCAACGCTGCCAGCATATTCAACCGCAGATCAGTATAAAGAAGGGATCTCGCAGGTTGGTATGGCCGCCAGCTGGCCAATCGTGGATCGCTGGTCAGTTGTAGGGGCCTACTACTACGATACCAATGCCCGACAATCCGCTGACTCTATGTTCGCCGTGCAGTACAGCTCTTGCTGTTATGCCATTCGCGTTGGCGTCGAACGTAAAATCAACGGTTGGGAAAATAACCAAAGCAAATACGATAACGTAATCGGCTTTAACATCGAGTTACGCGGCCTGAGTTCAAACTATGGTCTGGGTATCCCGCAGATGTTGCGTTCAAACATTCTGCCGTACCAAAGCTCGATGTAATTCACTTTGACGAATACTCTAAATAATCCGCTTTGCGGCTAAGTAAAATGGAAAAAGTATGAAGAACTGGAGAACGCTGCTTCTTGGTGTCGCACTTGTGGCGAACACGACTTTTGCAGCCCCGCAGGTTGTCGACAAAGTAGCTGCCGTAGTCAATAACGGCGTAGTCCTTGAAAGCGATGTTGACGGCTTAATGCAGTCCGTCAAAATGAACTCACGCGACGCGGGGCAACAGCTGCCGGATGACGCGACCCTTCGCCATCAAATCATTGAACGTCTGATCATGGATCAAATCATCCTGCAGATGGGCCAGAAGATGGGCGTGAAGATCACCGACGATGAACTCGATCAGGCTATCGCCAATATCGCAAAACAGAACAACATGACCATGGATCAGATGCGCAGCCGTCTGGCCTATGATGGCGTGAACTACAACACCTACCGCACTCAGATCCGTAAAGAGATGACGATTTCGGAAGTGCGTAACAATGAAGTTCGTCGCCGCGTCTCAATCCTGCCGCAGGAAGTTGATGCCCTGGCGCAGCAGGTCGGTAACCAGAACGACAGCAGTACGGAACTGAACCTGAGCCACATCCTGATTGCGCTGCCAGAAAACCCAAGCTCTGCTCAGGTTGACGATGCAGAAAAACAGGCACGAAACGTTGTCGATCAGGCACGTAACGGGGCGGACTTCGGCAAGCTCGCTATCAGCTATTCTGCCGATCAGCAGGCGCTGAAAGGTGGTCAGATGGGCTGGGGCCGCATTCAGGAACTGCCTTCTATTTTTGCCCAGGCATTGAGCACGGCGAAGAAAGGCGACATTATCGGGCCTATCCGTTCAGGCGTTGGCTTCCATATTCTGAAAGTTAACGACATGCGTGGTCAGAACCAGAATATTTCTGTGACTGAAGTTCACGCCCGCCACATCCTGCTGAAAACGTCGCCTATCATGAACGATACCCAGGCCCGCCAGAAGCTGGAGCAAATTGCCGCAGACATTAAGAGCGGGAAAACCACCTTTGCTGCAGCAGCGAAATCGTTCTCTGACGATCCTGGTTCAGCGAACCAGGGGGGCGATCTTGGCTGGGCGGCAACGGATATTTACGATCCTGCCTTCCGCGACGCACTGCAAAAGCTGAACAAAGGCCAGATGAGCGCCCCGGTGCACTCTTCCTTCGGCTGGCACCTGATCGAACTGCTGGACACCCGCAAAGTCGACAGAACCGATGCGGCACAGAAAGACCGTGCATACCGCATGCTGTTCAACCGCAAGTTCGCCGAAGAAGCGCAAACCTGGATGCAGGAACAGCGCGCCAGCGCTTACGTGAAAATCATAGGCAGCAATGGCTAACATCTTTCGTGTGACCATCACTCCCGGCGAACCCGCCGGGATTGGTCCCGACCTGGTCGTCGCGTTAGCGCAACGCGACTGGCCCGTTGAACTGGTCGTCTGCGCTTCCCCTGAATTACTACTCGCCAGAGCTTCTCTGCTCGGCCTCCCCCTGACGCTCCAGCCTTTCGAGGCAGATCAACCGGCAAAACCGCAGGCGGCGGGTACGTTGACCGTGCTGCCCATTGAGCTGCGCGCGCCGGTCGTGCCAGGGCAGTTGGATGTGCGTAACAGCGCTTACGTGGTTGAGACGCTCGCCCGTGCCTGTGATGGCTGTCTGAGCGGTGAATTCGCCGCCCTGATTACCGGGCCGGTGCACAAAGGCATTATCAACGATGCCGGTATTCCGTTTATTGGTCATACCGAGTTCTTCGAAGAGCGTTCACACAGCGAAAAAGTGGTGATGATGCTGGCCACGGAAGAGCTCCGCGTTGCGCTTGTCACAACGCATCTGCCGCTGAAAGCAATTTCTGACGCCGTTACGCCGGATTTACTACGCCAGATTGTCACCATCCTGTATCATGACCTGCAAACCAAATTTGGTATCCCGCAGCCGCATGTTCTGGTTTGCGGTCTCAACCCGCACGCCGGGGAAGGTGGCCATATGGGCACCGAAGAGATAGACACTATTATCCCGGTGTTGAATGAGATGCGCGCTTTAGGGATGCACCTTTCTGGCCCATTACCGGCAGATACGCTATTCCAGCCTAAATACCTCGATAGTGCTGACGCCGTACTGGCGATGTATCACGATCAGGGGCTGCCCGTGTTGAAATACCAGGGCTTCGGCCGCGCGGTAAATATCACGTTGGGGTTACCTTTTATCCGTACCTCGGTTGACCACGGCACAGCTCTTGAGCTGGCAGGCCAGGGGAAAGCCGACGTCGGCAGTTTTATTACGGCGCTTAATCTCGCCATTAAAATGATTGTAAATAGTCAATGAATACTCGAGTCCACCAGGGCCACCTTGCCCGCAAACGTTTTGGACAAAACTTCCTTAATGACCAGTTCGTTATCGACAGTATTGTCTCCGCTATCAACCCACAGCCAGGCCAGGCGATGGTCGAAATTGGGCCGGGCCTCGGCGCACTGACCGAGCCCGTGGGTGAGCGCATGGATAAACTGACCGTTATCGAACTGGACCGCGATCTTGCCGCCCGTTTGCAAACGCACCCGTTCCTGGCCCCTAAGCTAACGATTTATCAGCAAGATGCCATGACCATGGATTTCGGCGATCTTTCGCAGAAAATCGGCCAGCCGCTGCGCGTCTTCGGTAACCTGCCGTATAACATCTCTACACCGCTGATGTTCCATCTCTTTAGCTATACTGATGCCATTGCAGACATGCACTTCATGCTGCAAAAAGAGGTGGTTAACCGCTTAGTCGCCGGGCCAAACAGTAAAGCGTATGGCCGCCTGTCGGTGATGGCGCAGTACTACTGCAACGTCATTCCGGTACTGGAAGTACCGCCAACGGCGTTTACGCCAGCGCCAAAAGTGGACTCTGCCGTTGTGCGTCTGGTACCACACGCGACTTTACCGCACCCGGTGAAAGACCTGCGCGTGCTGAGCCGTATCACTACAGAAGCATTTAATAAGCGCCGTAAAACTATCCGTAATAGCCTCGGCCATCTGTTCAGTGCCGAAGTGCTGGCGGAGCTTGGCGTCGATGCAACACTGCGTGCGGAAAACATTTCCGTTGAGCAGTACTGTAAGCTTGCAAATTATCTGGCTGACAACCCACAACAGCCATCGGAGAGCTAAACCATGCTTGATTCGCCCCGTGTATGCGTGCAGGTGCAAAGTGTTTATATTGAATCGCAATCCTCACCGGATGAAGAGCGTTTCGTCTTTGCGTACACCGTCACTATTCGCAATCTGGGGCGAACAGCAGTTCAGCTACTTGGCCGTTACTGGCTAATCACCAACGGTAACGGCCGCGAAACCGAGGTTCAGGGCGAAGGTGTTGTCGGCGAGCAGCCGCACATTGAACCGGGTAACGACTACCAGTACACCAGCGGAGCGGTTATCGAAACGCCGCTCGGCACCATGCAAGGCCATTATGAAATGGTCGATGCACAGGGAGAGGCCTTTAGGGTCGAGATCCCGGTTTTCCGTCTTGCCATTCCAACTTTCATTCACTGATACAATGTCTACATATCTGATTGGCGATATTCACGGCTGCTACGATGAACTGATCGCGTTGCTGCAGCAGGTTAATTTCAACCCTGAAGAAGATACGCTGTGGCTGACGGGCGATCTGGTGGCTCGCGGGCCGGCTTCTCTGGAAGTACTGCGCTATGTTCGCAGCCTCGGAGAAAGCGTACGAGTGGTGCTCGGTAACCACGACCTGCATCTGTTGGCCGTCTTTGCCGGCATCAGCCGAAACAAGCCTAAAGACCGCGTTACGCCGCTGCTGGAGGCGCCTGACGCCGACGAGCTTCTCAACTGGCTTCGTCGCCAGCCGCTCATTCAGGTGGATGAAGAGAAAAAGCTTGTTATGTCACATGCGGGGATCACGCCCCAGTGGGATATCAACACCGCGCTGGCCTGCGCGCGCGATGTAGAAGCCGTTTTATCCAGCGACAGCTACCCGCTGTTCCTGGATGCAATGTATGGCGATATGCCCAATAACTGGTCCAGCGATCTCTCCGGCCTGGCTCGCCTGCGTTTCATCACTAACTCGCTCACCCGCATGCGCTATTGCTTCCCCAATGGCCAGCTGGATATGTACTGCAAAGACACGCCGGACAAAGCGCCCTCGCCGCTGAAGCCCTGGTTTGCAATTCCGGGCCCCGTTACCGCCGAATATTCTGTGGCCTTTGGTCACTGGGCATCGCTGGAAGGGAAAGGCACACCGGAAGGGATCTATGCGCTGGATACGGGATGCTGCTGGGGAGGAGATCTGACCTGCCTGCGTTGGGAAGATAAAACCTGGTTCATACAGCCTTCAAATCGCCAGCAGGATAACGAGGAAGGTCAGGCCGCCGCCGCCTCTTAAAAGTTACCCCTCTCTCTGGCGAGAGAGGGGTAAATCTTAGCGACGTTCCAGAATTTCAAAGCAGTAGCCGTGGGAGTTATTCTCATCGGCATCGTGGAATTCGCTGAAGGTTGACTGCCACTCGTCCGGATCGTAATCCGGGAAATGCGTGTCCCCTTCTACTTCCGCATCAATATGGGTCAGGTAGAGGCGCTGCGCCTTTGGCAGGAATTGCTCGTATACGCGTCCCCCGCCAATCACCATGATTTCTTCGGCATCACCACAGGCTTTGATAGCCTCTTCAACCGATTTCACCCACTCAACGCGATCGTCATTTCCGGCTTTACTGCTGATCACGATATTTTTACGACCAGGCAGCGGGCGGCCAATAGACTCCCAGGTCAGGCGGCCCATAACAACGGGCTTATTTAGCGTATTGCGCTTGAACCAGGCCAGGTCGCCAGGCAAATCCCATGGCATGGCGTTTTCCATGCCGATAACGCGATCCACCGCTAAAGCAGCAATCAGACTGATCATTTATATAACCTAAGGATGATGAAAAAAATTGCCGCCACTATACGGAAAGCGCAATCTTTCGTCGACAGGGGGCGAGGCGCGTAACGAGAATTTTTTTTATTCTGCTGCCGCTGTCGCGCCCTGATTTTCAACTGCGGGATATGGAACAAGGGGTTAGCATTAACCCCCGTTCACAATAAGGAAAAGTAAATATTTTTCAGCGAGTTCACTCTGCTGGCCTGACAGGGGGCTCATCGGAAAGTTTACCGCTGTGCAGCCCCTCTTTCGTTCCCTGCCAGCCATCGCGCTGGATAACGTGCAGGTGCGCACGATCCTCGTTAATAACCTCTGTCAGCATCGCGCTGTTACGCTTAAAGACATCTGCGCGCTCGGCGGTCTTGTCGTCCGTCGGCACCATTTCTTCAAGCATTTGCAGGTTAAAACGGCGGAAGTGGTCGGCCCGCTCACGCGCTTCATATTTGCCCACGCCCAAACCCTCCAGCGCACGACGGCCAATCTTCAGCGAGCTTTCGAACGTTTCACGCTCCGGCATCTCGACCCCCGCCTGGCGCAGGCGGATGTAGTGATTAATATCGCGCGCACGGGCAAGGATCTGCAGATGTGGAAAATGCTCTTTCGCCAGTTCCGTCAGTTGCATATTTGCTTCGGGATCGTCAATGGCGTTGATCAGCACTTCGGCTCCTGCTGCCCCGGCAGACTCAAGCAGGTCAACGCGGGTGGCGTCGCCGTAAAAGACCTTAGTACCAAATTTTCTCAGTGTCTCAATATGGTCTGGATCGTGATCCAGAATGACCACGTTCACCCCGCTGCTCAGCAACAGACGACCGGCAATCTGCCCAAAACGCCCAAAGCCCGCAATAATGACCCGGGGTTGCTCTTCATCAATCTCGTCGGCTTCTCCGGCCTGTTCGCTGCCCGTTTTCTCGAGCCTGTTCAGCAACACCAGAAGTAAAGGCGTGGCCGCCATTGATAGCGCCACGGCGAGGGTCAGAGATTTCGACCAGTCGTCGTCCAGCACCTGCGCCATATGGGCCGCACCGAAGATAACAAAGGCAAACTCACTTCCCTGGCCCAGTAAAACGGCAAACCAGCGGCGCTGCCTGCGGGGCACTTTTAACGGCTTAGCGACCAGCCAGAGCACCAGCGTTTTGATGACCAGGAAACCGACCAGCAGCATGAGAATACGCAGTGGGTTTTCGAGTAAGGTCCCGAAGTCGATAGACATCCCCACGCCGATAAAGAACAGCCCCAGCAGCAGGCCCTTGAACGGCTCAATATCGCTTTCCAGCGCATGACGGTATTCGGAGCTGGCTAACAGTACCCCGGCAAGAAACGCCCCCATCGCCATCGACAGGCCGGCCTCTTCTAGCAGGAGGCCAAACCCAAACACCAGAAAGAGTGCAACGGCACTGAACACTTCGCGTAACCCGGAGCGCGCCACAAATCGCAATACTGGCCGGGTGACATAGCGCCCAAGCAGCACAACCAGAGCAAGCGCCGCCGCCACCTTAAGCGCGGAAATTAAGAAGGTTGCAAAGGTCATTGTCCCACCGCTACTGGCCAACAGCGGGATCATAGCCACCAGCGGAATCGCCGCGATATCCTGGAACAGCAGCACAGCAAAAGCGCTTCGCCCCATTGGCGTGACGGTCAGGTTGCGTTCGTTCATCGCCTGCATGGCAATCGCGGTTGATGAGAGCGCCAGCGTCAGACCAATAAGTAAGGCTATCTTCCAGTCGAGCCCCATCCCGATACAAAACGCGCCGAGCGCCAGCCCACAGGCCGCCATTTGCAGAAAACCGCCGCCAAACACTGAGGCACGCAGGGTCCATAGCCGCTGAGGATCAAGTTCCAGTCCGATAACAAAGAGCATCAGCACCACGCCAATTTCCGCAAAGTGCAAAATGGTTTCGGCATCGGTGACCAGCCCCAGCCCCCACGGCCCAATAATACAGCCGGCAATCAGGTAGCCCAGAACAGAGCCTAATCCGAGCCGCACGGCAATAGGCACGATCAGCGCGGCCGAACCGAGATAAATCAATGCCTGAATTAAGCTATGGCTATCCACGGTGAGCCTCCTGCCAGTCAATTAAGCGCTGCTTATAGTCATCCGCCTGGCGGGCAAGCGTAAATTCATCGCAAACAAAGGTGAAATGAATCGCGAAGGCCGGAAGCCACTGCATTCCGCAGTAGAGCGCCGTTGCCTGAAGGGGCTGGGCAAGAACTTCAAATCCCGGGTGATCGCCCAGTTCGAAATGTTTTTCGCTGCCGCCGGTTGTGACGGCCCACATCACTTCTTTACCGTGCAGTGCATTCCCGCCTTTGCCGTATGCCCAGCCGTGCGAGAGCACTTTATCTATCCACAACTTCATCAGCGGCGGCATGCTGTACCACTGCATGGGATGCTGCCAGATAACCAAATCAGCGCGGCTTAACGCCTGCTGCTCGGCGGCAATATCGATATTGAAGTCGGGATAAAGTTCATAGAGGGAGCGAATCTCTACCCCCGGGAGCGTTTTCGCACGCTCAAGCATTTGCCGGTTGGCATGGGAATGCTGGGGATAGGGATGCGCATAAATTATAAGAATCATTGTTAAGCCTGTCTTCACTACTGCCTTTAATGACAGTGAGTTTAGTCAGTTAATTGACAGGCTAACAGTCAATATTGCTGAGCGTGTTGTTGGATATTTCTTAACTAGTTATCCAGCTCGCTCATCTCTTTCACCCGATCGCGATTGATCTGCTCAGTTTTGCCCGTTTCGGCATTTTTGTACGATACCAGGCCCGTGTCTTTATCGACCTGTGGTTTACCATCGGTCACGATCGTTTTACCGTCGTTAGTTTTAACCGCCTGGTTGGATGAGCAGCCCGCCACGGTCAGCAGCGTTACGGCAGCGAAAAGGGAAGCAAGTAAGGTATGTTTCTGCATGGTGTTCTCCCAGCGTGTTTAGTCATTTTCAGTTGTGTGCAGGTTAACTGTAGACTATCTCGCTGGGTTAAAAGTAAAACGGCCTCTTTTCAGAGGCCGTTGGCATTATTTTCGGAATATTCTTTCAGGTCGTGAAAGGTTAGCCCTTAATTTGTGCATGCATTTCCTGCACCGAAATCACCTTCTCGGTGGCATCAGCATTCAGCGCCATCGCGGTGGCGAAACCGCCGTTCAGCGTGGTGTCATAATGCACTTTGTACTGCAGCGCGCTGCGGCGAATCAGCTTGGAATCTTCAATCGCCTGGCGGCCCGCAGTGGTGTTGATGATGTAGGTGTATTCGCCATTCTTGATACGGTCCTGAATGTGCGGCCGACCTTCATGCACTTTATTCACCAGACGTGGGTTAATCCCTGCCTCACCCAGCACAATCGCTGTGCCGTGGGTCGCATCCAGCTCGAAGCCCTGTTTCAGCAGCTTCGCGGCCAGGTCTACTACGCGCTCTTTATCCCCTTCACGGACGGAGAGAAGCGCGCGGCCTGGCTTACGCATAGTGGACTGGCTGCCCAGCATCGCTTTAGAGAAAGCTTCTGCGAAGGTACGCCCCACGCCCATCACTTCCCCGGTAGAGCGCATTTCTGGCCCTAACAGCGGGTCTACGCCCGGGAATTTGTTGAACGGCAGGACCACTTCTTTCACCGAGTAGTAAGGCGGAATAATTTCTTTGGTGACGCCTTGCTCAACCAGCGTTTTGCCTGCCATGACGCGAGCGGCAACTTTCGCCAGCGGCACACCGGTCGCTTTAGAAACAAACGGCACGGTACGCGCAGCACGCGGGTTCACTTCAATCAGGTAAACTTCGTTATCCTTCACCGCAAACTGCACGTTCATCAGGCCACGAACCTGCAGCTCGAAGGCAAGCTTCTGTACCTGCTGGCGCATAACATCCTGAATTTCCTGGCTCAGAGTGTAAGCTGGCAGAGAACATGCGGAGTCGCCGGAGTGAACGCCCGCCTGCTCGATGTGTTCCATGATGCCGCCAATCAGCACGGTTTCGCCGTCACAAATGGCATCCACGTCCACTTCAACCGCATCGTCAAGGAAGCGGTCAAGCAGTACAGGCGCGTCGTTAGAGACGCTAACTGCGGTCTGGAAGTAACGGCGAAGGTCTGCTTCGTCGTAGACGATTTCCATTGCGCGGCCGCCCAATACGTAGGAAGGACGAACCACCAGCGGATAACCAATCTGTACGGCTTTCTCAACCGCCTGCTCGATAGCCGTTACGGTGGCGTTAGCGGGCTGCTTCAGCTTCAGGCGCTCAACGGCGTGCTGGAAGCGTTCGCGGTCTTCCGCACGGTCAATGGCATCCGGGCTGGTGCCGATAACCGGCACGCCTGCCGCTTCCAGCGCACGAGCCAGCTTCAGCGGGGTCTGGCCGCCATACTGCACGATAACGCCCTTTGGTTTCTCAACGCGGACGATTTCCAGCACGTCTTCAAAGGTGACAGGCTCAAAGTAGAGACGGTCGGAGGTGTCATAGTCAGTAGAGACGGTTTCCGGGTTACAGTTAACCATGATGGTTTCGTAACCGTCTTCGCGCAGCGCCAGCGAGGCGTGTACGCAGCAATAGTCGAACTCGATACCCTGGCCGATACGGTTTGGCCCGCCGCCCAGCACCATGATTTTATCGCGGTCGTTGTTCGGGTTCGCTTCACACTCTTCTTCATATGTGGAGTACATATAAGCGGTGTCGGTCGCGAATTCCGCCGCACAGGTATCCACACGCTTGTAGACAGGGTGCAGGTCATATTGCTCGCGCAGTTTGCGAATTTCAGCCTCACGAACGCCAGCCAGTTTAGCCAGGCGCGCATCCGCAAAGCCCTTGCGCTTCAGCATACGCAGGAAGTCGTGATTCAGGCCGGTGATGCCCACTTCAGCCACCTGCTCTTCCAGGCGCACCAGCTCCTCAATCTGCACCAGGAACCAGCGGTCGATGTTGGTCAGGTTGAAGACGCCATCCACGGACAGGCCCGCGCGGAATGCGTCAGCCACATACCAGATACGCTCCGCGCCTGCGTCTTTCAGCTCGCGGCGGATTTTGGTGAGTGCTTCCGGGTCATCCAGGCTGACTTTCGGGTCGAAACCGGTGGCGCCCACTTCCAGGCCGCGCAGCGCTTTCTGCAGAGATTCCTGCTGGGTGCGGCCGATAGCCATAACTTCACCCACGGATTTCATCTGGGTGGTCAGGCGGTCGTTTGCACCGGCAAATTTCTCGAAGTTAAAGCGAGGAATTTTAGTCACAACGTAGTCGATGGACGGCTCGAAGGAAGCCGGAGTACGGCCCCCGGTGATGTCGTTCATCAGCTCATCGAGGGTGTAACCCACCGCCAGCTTCGCGGCTACTTTAGCAATCGGGAAGCCCGTTGCTTTAGACGCCAGCGCGGAGGAGCGCGACACACGCGGGTTCATCTCGATGATGATAAGACGGCCCGTTTTCGGGTTTACGGAGAACTGAACGTTTGAGCCGCCGGTTTCCACGCCGATTTCACGCAGTACCGCCATCGAGGCGTTACGCATGATTTGGTATTCTTTATCGGTCAGCGTTTGTGCCGGCGCGACGGTGATAGAGTCACCGGTATGAATCCCCATCGGGTCGAAGTTTTCGATGGAGCAGACGATGATGCAGTTGTCGTTCTTATCGCGCACCACTTCCATCTCGTACTCTTTCCAGCCAATAAGCGACTCATCAATCAGCAGCTCTTTGGTCGGGGAAAGGTCGAGGCCGCGCTCGCAAATCTCTTCAAACTCTTCGCGGTTATAAGCGATACCGCCGCCGGTGCCGCCCATGGTAAAGGATGGGCGGATGATGCACGGATAACCGACGTCTGCTGCCACTGCCAGCGCTTCTTCCATGTTGTGAGCAATGCCGGAGCGAGCAGTATCGAGGCCGATTTTTTTCATCGCGATGTCGAAGCGGCGACGGTCTTCAGCCTTGTCGATGGCATCCGCGGTCGCGCCTATCATGGTGACGCCGAATTCTTCCAGTACGCCCTGGCGCTCAAGCTCCAGCGCACAGTTCAGCGCGGTCTGGCCGCCCATGGTTGGCAGCACCGCATCCGGGCGCTCTTTTTCGATGATTTTGCGTACGACTTCCCAGTGAATCGGCTCGATGTAGGTCGCATCCGCCATTTCAGGGTCGGTCATGATGGTGGCTGGGTTGGAGTTCACCAGAATAACGCGGTAACCCTCTTCACGCAGCGCTTTACAAGCCTGAGCGCCAGAGTAGTCAAACTCACAGGCCTGGCCGATAACAATCGGACCCGCACCGAGGATCAGGATGCTTTTTATATCTGTACGTTTTGGCATTTTATTTCGCTCCTGATTATTTAGCGGTAGAACGGTATTGCTTAATCAAATCGATAAAGTGGTCAAACAGCGGCGCGGCGTCGTGTGGCCCCGGGCTCGCTTCAGGGTGCCCCTGGAAGCTGAACGCCGCTTTATCGGTACGATGGATCCCCTGCAGGGTGCCATCGAACAGTGATTTGTGGGTTACGCGCAGGTTAGCAGGCAGCGTGGCCTCATCAACCGCGAAACCGTGGTTCTGCGCGGTGATCATCACACAGTCTTTATCCAGGTCTTTTACCGGGTGGTTGCCACCGTGGTGACCAAACTTCATTTTCACGGTGTTGGCGCCGCTGGCCAGAGCCAACAGCTGGTGACCAAGGCAGATACCAAAGACAGGGATTTCTGTCTCCAGGAAGGATTTAATCGCGCTGATGGCGTAGTCACACGGAGCCGGGTCACCAGGGCCGTTAGAAAGGAAGATGCCATCCGGGTTCATCTTCAACACGTCTTCCGCTGGCGTTTGCGCAGGAACAACGGTCAGGCGGCAACCTCTGTCCACCAACATACGCAGAATATTGCGTTTCGCGCCGTAGTCATAGGCCACTACGTGGAAAGGTAAGTCTTCGGCTTTTGCCGCTTCAGGCAGCTCGTTCTCAAGTGTCCAGCTCCCCTGCTGCCAGGTGTAAGCTTCTTTGGTGGTCACTTCTTTAGCGAGATCCATACCGTTAAGGCCCGGGAAGGCTTTCGCTTTTTCCAGCGCCAGAGCTGCGTCTACGTTATCGCCCGCGATAATACAGCCGTTCTGAGCACCTTTTTCACGCAGCAGACGGGTCAGCTTACGGGTATCGATATCGGCAATCGCCACAATGTTATGGCGCTTAAGATAAGAAGAAAGGTCTTCCTGGCTTCTGAAGTTGCTGGCAATCAGCGGCAGGTCACGAATGACAAGGCCTTGCGCATGGACCTGGGAGGATTCTTCGTCGGCTTCATTGGTGCCGACATTGCCGATATGAGGATAAGTAAGAGTGACGATCTGGCGGGAGTAGGAAGGATCAGTGAGGATTTCTTGATAACCGGTCAATGAGGTATTGAAAACGACTTCACCCACTGCCGTACCCGATGCCCCAATGGCCCGACCGTGGAATTGGGTTCCGTCTTCCAGAACCAACAGCGCTGACTTAATCAAAACGTCCTCCAGGGAATAAACATTCAATTTATTCGCATATTAATTCAAAACTAACGCTTGAATCAAATGCAAAAAGCGTCTGCCCTACGGATTTTTGGCAAACGGCGGCATTCTAGAGACAAGCCAGGTAAAAGTCTACCTTAAGACGAAGTTTTCATGTCTATTTTAACGCTCAGAGTAAAAAGATCTGATTTGAAGGTCAAAATAACCATCTAACATGGGGAAAGTAATCGGTTGCCGGCTATGAATACTGGAAAAACAGCGAAGCGGCAGTAAAAAAGTGGACCAAATGGTCAAAATTAACATAACAACAACACAAAAACGCACCATAACTGCAAATTAAATAAAGCACATCAACCCATGAAAACCAAACCCTTAAAAAAAACAAAAGGGTGAAATTAATCACCCTAAAATCAATCAATTAAAAATAAAAAACCACATTTATAAGGATAGATTTAACTACAAATTATTGAGATCAAGCACGTCTCGCATATCAAAAATACCGTTCTTTTTACCTTTAAGCCACGAAGCCGAACGAACTGCACCATTAGCAAAGGTCATGCGGCTTGAAGCCTTGTGGGTAATCTCAATCCGCTCACCAATATCGGCAAACATCGCGGTATGCTCCCCGACGATATCGCCTGCGCGTACGGTAGCAAACCCGATTGTGCCAGGCACACGTTCACCGGTATGGCCTTCACGGGCATAAACGGCACAATCTTTAAGATCTTTGTCCATCGCCTGAGCAATAGCTTCCCCCATCGCCAGCGCCGTGCCTGACGGAGCATCCACTTTGTAACGGTGATGCGCTTCGATGATTTCGATGTCGGTGTAATCGCCCATGACTTTTGCCGCCTTCTCCAGCAGCTTCAGCATGACGTTCACACCCACGCTAAAGTTTGCCGCGAAAACAATCGGGATCTCACGCGACGCATCGTTAATGGCCTGCTTGCCGGCTTCATCGAAACCAGTCGTACCGATAACCATGCCTTTGCCATGTTTGAGGCAAAATGCGAGGTGAGCCAGCGTCCCCTCCGGGCGGGTAAAATCAATAAAGACGTCGAAATCGTTAGCTACCGCATCCAGGCTATCGCTTACCAGCACGCCAGTCTTGGCTGCGCCGGCCAGTTCACCCGCATCGCTACCGACCAGGGAAGAGCCCGGGCGCTCAAGCGCAGCCCCAAGCTGAACGCCATCCAGCTGCAAAGCGGCCTGAATTAACTGGCGCCCCATACGACCGCCCGCGCCAGCGATGGCTACGCGAATCTGTGCATCATGCATATCATTACTCTTTGGTTAAAAAATCGTAGAAACGGTCTCAGGTTAACCAGCCCCTTGCCGGGCCGCCAGCCGAAACCCCCCATAATTAGAAATAACTGTCACAACGCCGGGATTATCAGTAAAACCAATAACAAACCCTAAAAAATCCCCCACGGCAAACAAGCGTTACCTTCTTCCTGGAGGCGGTCCCTGGAAGGTAAAATGATGCCAAAATTAGGGGATTAGCTTACTATGGGGCTATCCGTTTGTATTCATCCATTGAGACACGCGATGAAAACCCCGCAGGCCAGCATTTCTGAATCCGTAACCCAGCATCTTGCCCGGCGTATTATTCACGGCGATTTGGCCCCGGGCCTCTCTCTGCCGGGTGAAAACGAGCTGGCGACCGAATATGATGTGTCCCGAACTTCAGTACGCAATGCGCTGCAGATACTTGCAGCAAAAGGGCTGATTACTATTCAGGCGAAAAAACGCAGCACCGTGAACCTGCGTGAGCAGTGGAGCTTGCTGGATATGGACGTACTCAGTTGGCTGGCGGAAGGAAAAGTCGATAAACAACTGGTCGAGCAGTTGATGATTACGCGACTTATCTTTGAACCTAACGTAGCCACGCTTGCGGCGATGAATGCCTCGGGTCACGATCTGGCGGTAATGGAAGACGCGCTGACAAAAATGCGTCAGGGCCAGGTAGAGGACGAGCGCGCCCTGTTTGAAGAGGGAGACATGGCCTTTCACCAGGCTTTGCTGCGTGCGACCCATAATCCTTTTCTGATGGCCCTCGGTAACGCCCTCTCTGCTGCCATGGCGCTTTCTTTTCGCCAGACACTGGAAAAAGACATGCGGCAGACCAAAGCTGCCGTGGATGATCACTTTCTGCTTTATAACTCTATCCGCATGAAAGATATGGAAAAAGCAAAAAGTCAGATGCACGTCATTCTGATTAACGCCGCACGTAAAAACGTCTGGCAGGATCGCGCGGATATTCCCGACTACCTCAGCTAATTCATTTTCGATTTAACGATCCACCTCACAGACCGTGGGGTAATTTTGCCCTAGCATTCTTGTATTACAAGATAACATGATTTGTATTACCTGATATGAACAGAGACTGGATTGCGATTGATTGGGGCACCTCAAACTTCCGCGCATTTCTGATGCAGCAAGGGAGTAAAACAGCTCAGATTAGCCAGCCTTGCGGGTTGCTTAATGTCACGGGCAGCCAATTCGAAGCAACGTTGGAAGGGCTGCTGCGGCCCTGGTTGGATACTCATGGCGCACTGGCCGTTGTGATGGCCGGGATGGTGGGATCGCAACAGGGCTGGAAAGAGGTGCCTTATACCAAGGTTCCCTGTAAGGGAGAAACCCTTGCAGCTCTGGCTCACACCTTCACCACCCGCTGGGGGAGTAAAACCTGGATCGTGCCAGGCCTCTCCACCATAAGTCAGTTTGAACAGCCGGACGCCATGAGAGGCGAAGAAGTACAACTGCTTGGCCTGGCAAAACGCTGTCCCGCAGACTCACATTTTGCCTTGCTTCCCGGGACACACAGTAAACACGCCACGCTTAAAAATGGCGCGATCACCGCTTTTTCCACTTTCATGACCGGGGAATTGTTCTCGGTACTGACCCAGCACTCTTTGCTGGGACGGGCTTTACCAGCCCAGCAGGATTCACAGGCGGCTTTTCTTAAAGGGGTCGACACCGCTCTGCACGACGTCCCCTTTAGCCATCTGATCTTTTCTGCACGCACCCGCCGCCTTAATAAAGATATTGCCGATAGCTGGATCCACAGCTACCTCTCCGGCCTGCTGATTGGCTATGAACTACGCACTTTGCCTGGTGACCAGCCTATCTGGATCGTGGGTAACCCATCACTGATCGAGCGCTATCAGCTCGCAGCTGGCGTGATGAAGCAGCGCCTTTATCCCGCAGATGGAGATGATTGTTTCCTGTGCGGCCTTGGCGATATTGCCACTTCTCTGTTTAAAGGACGGGACTCATGACACCGGAACAATTTTCCCAACGCTGGCAGGCGCAGCCTCTGCCTTTTGTCGCCATCCTGCGCGGCATTACGCCAAAGCAAGCCAGCGAAGCCGCTGGGATCCTGCGAGACAATGGCTTTCGCTACCTGGAGGTTCCCCTCAATAGTCCCTCGCCCTATGAGTCTATAAAGCTGATGCGCGATGTCGTCGGTGACGAAGGCTATGTCGGCGCTGGCACTGTATTAACCGTCGAGCAGGTTAATAAAGTCGCCAGAGTCGGAGGGCAGTTAATCATTTCGCCTAACTGCGACCCTGATGTTATCCGCCATTCACAAAAACTGGGGCTAATAAGTCTCCCTGGAGTAATGACCCCCAGCGAAGCATTTAACGCCATAGTGGCCGGAGCCTGCGCGCTGAAACTGTTCCCGGCGGAGCAAATTACGCCAGCCACTCTCAAAGCATACAGAGCTGTGCTTCCCGCCGAGATCTCCCTGCTACCGGTAGGGGGTATCCAGCCCGATGTCGCCCAGATGCAAAGTTACCTCGCCGCAGGTGCTAACGGCTTTGGGCTGGGTGGCGGTCTGTATCAAAAAAATATGCCCATGACGCTGCTCCGCGAACGTGCACAGGCCTATCGACAGGCATGGAGAGATTACGTGGCGTAGCCCTTACCTTTTGGCCTCATCAGGCTGTTTTCCCCTGGAGAAGAATGATGAATAAAATGAGCACACAAGGATCGGCCCTTCCTGCCAGTGAATCTCAGGTTTACCGTAAAATTACGCGCCGCCTGATCCCGTTTTTAATTCTCTGCTATTTCTTTGCTTATCTCGATCGCGTCAATGTTGGCTTTGCCAAACTGCACATGCAGGATGCACTGAGTTTCAGCGATACGGTCTACGGACTGGGCGCGGGTATCTTCTTTATTGGCTATTTTCTCTTTGAGCTACCGAGCAACCTGCTGATGCAGCGCTTCGGCCCCCGCTTCTGGATAGCAAGGATTATGGCCACCTGGGCCGTGCTATCAGGCGCAATGATGTTTGTCACCACCCCGACTCAGTTTTACGTATTGCGCTTTTTGCTCGGCGTGGCGGAAGCCGGTTTCTTTCCCGGTATCGTTTTCTATCTCACCCTGTGGTTCCCGTCGTGGCGCGCAGCCCGGACTCTGGGGCTGTTTATTCTCGTTACGCCATTATCCACCATCATCGGCAGCCCACTTTCCGGCCTGATCCTGAAATTGTTCGAAGATGTCGGCAACCTGCATAACTGGCAGTGGTTATTTATTATCGAAGCAATACCGTCCTTCGTGCTGGCCTTCGTGGTTCTGCGTTTCCTCGATAACGACGTAAAGTCTGCCAGTTGGCTGACCGACGCGGAAAAACAGCGGGTTCTTGATGATCTGGCAAAAGATGCAGCCAACCGCGAACGCGTAAGCCACGGCAAGCCAGACAGCAGCCTGAAAGCGGTGTTCTCCAACGGCTACGTGTGGCTTCTGTCGCTGGTGTTCTTCAGCTTTAACATCGGCTACTACGGAATTAATTTCTGGCTACCGTCGATCATTAAAACCTCTGGCGTCATCGACGACTTCCATATAGGCCTGCTGGCAGCGCTGCCTTACGTCTTCGGCGCGGCCTTTATGGTCTGGAATAGCCGCCACTCGGATCTTAAGCAGGAGCGCCGCTGGCACATTGCGATACCTGCAATGGTCGGCTGCGTGGGGCTGGCGTTAAGCGCCTATTGCAGCGGTTCGACCTTCTGGATGATGGCTTGGATTTGCCTTGCAATGTCCGGCACGCTGGCGCTGATCCCTACCTATATCAGCCTGCCTGGCGCGATGTTTTCCGGCACCGCCGCCGCCGCGAGCATTGCGATAGTCAACTCCGTAGGCAACCTTGCCGGCTTCTTTGGTCCCACCGTTCTCGGCTGGCTGAAAGACACCACCGGTCGTACTGACGCTGGTTTATACATTCTGTCGGGCTTCTTACTGCTTTGCGCCCCGCTGATTCTGGCGCTGCCTGCCCGGCTGGCAAACCCGAAAAGAACTCTTGTCGCCCCTGAATCTACGGATAAACCAGCCACTCTGGCGACTTCCCTGGACTCAACGACCCACCGTTAACACAAAAGAAGGTAGCTATGAGCGGATGCGGAGGATGTGCCAGCTGTGGCACGCATTTCAACCCAGTCCTGGATGGTGATGACGGCGCACTCAAACGTGCGCTGTACAAATCAATGGGCCACACCGACGAGCAGCTTCGTCGCCCGGTGATTGCCGTAGTGAACAGCTATACCAATGCGACGGCAGGCCATGTCAACCTCAATGAATTAACAGCAAAAGTCCTTGAGGGGATTGAAGAAGCAGGTGGTGTGGGCATGGTATTTGGCACTATTGCCCCCTGTGACGGCATTGCCGAGGGGCACCTGGGAATGCGGTATATCCTTGCCGCCAGGGAAGTTATCACTGCGTCCATTGAGGTGATGATGCGCGCCCACCGTTTTGACGGCATGGTGCTACTGGGCTCCTGTGACAAAATCGTTCCGGCGATGCTGATGGCCGCCGCACGGCTGGATGTCCCGGCGATAATGGTTAACGGCGGGCCAATGTACCCGGCAGAATATAAAGGTAAACACTGGGACGGAAATATTGTCACCGAAGCTATCGGCTGGAAAAAACGCGGCGAAATCAGCGAAGAAGAGTTTGCCCATATCGAAAACATCGCCGAACCTGGCCCTGGTTCCTGCACTATGTACGGCACTGCGAATACTATGTGCTGCATCGGTGAGGTACTGGGCTTAAGCCTACCCGGCAGCGCCACCCTGCCCGCCGTCTCAAAAGAACGCCGCGAATGTGCCGTTGAGACAGGCCGTCAGGCAGTAAGGCTGGTACTGGATGGCGTGAATGCCCGTCAGATAATTACTCCTGAATCTATTCGCAACGCGATGATCTATCTGCTGGCAACCGGAGGATCGACCAATGCCATTCTTCATTTGCAGGCCATTCATTACGAAGCCGAACTGGGGCACCTCCCCCTTTCCGCCTTCGATGAGTTAAGTCACCACGTACCGCTTGTCGCCTCTCTCTACCCTGCTTCCGAGCACGACATGATCGACTTCTGGCGATCCGGCGGCGTGCAGGGAGTGGAGTATGAAATCCAGAAACTGATGAATCTCGACGCACTGACCGTTACCGGGCAAACCAAAGCAGAAATGCTGGCCCAGGTGAAACGGAGCTGTCGTCCGGAGGTCATTCACACTCTGGCTATTCCAGTGCGTAACGAAGCGGGCGTGGCCGTCCTGCACGGCAACATTGCCCCGCTTGGCTGCGTGGTGAAACCAGCTGCCGTTCCCGACAACCTGATGGTATTCCGCGGCCCTGCGGTGGTCTTTAACAGCGAGCAGGAGTCCATCGAGGCCATTATGTCCGGGAAAATAAAGCCCGGCAGTGTGCTGGTGCTGCGCTACGAGGGGCCAAAAGGCGGGCCGGGAATGCCGGAAATGTATAAACCGATGAAGTCGCTGGAGGGGATGGGCTTATCCGATACCTGCGCGCTGATCACCGATGGTCGGTTCTCTGGCTCTAACCGCGGACTGTTCGTCGGTCACATATCACCGGAGGCAGTGGACGGTGGCGAACTGGGCCTAATAGAGGACGGTGATGAAATCTCCATCGATATTCCTGCCCGTACCCTGACACTGCACGTCGAGAATCAGCTACTCGCTAAACGCCGGGACAGCTGGGCGCCAGTGAATAAAGAAGTTCCGCGCGGCTTTCTGCGTCTTTATCGTCGGTGGGCATTGCCCGCCGCACAAGGTGCAGTCCTCGCAGACAGGGAGGAGGACTAATGGACAAGCGCCATAGCGCACAGGATATAGTCGGAGTAAATCCGATTACCGCCATGCCTTTTACCCGGCACGGCGGGCTGGATGAAAAGAGCTTTATTCACCTGCTGGAGCATCTGGCTAACAGTGGAGTACAGGGAACAACGCTGTTTGGTATTGCCAGTGAGTTTCCGAAGCTTAGCGATCGTGAACGCGATCGTCTTGCGCAACTGTTTATTTCAACGCTGGCAGGTAGCCCGCTGTACCGGGCGATATCTGTTACAGACCACTGTACGGAAATAGCCGTGAAGCGTGCCCGGTATTATGAGTCCCTCGGTGTGGACGCATTGATGCTGTTGCCTCCTTTCTTCCTCCAGCCGAGTCAGCAGGCTATTCAGGAGCACATCTTCGCCGTGCTTGACGCCGTGGCTATACCGGTCATGGTGCAGTACGCACCGGGGGAAACAGGGCTGCCCATAGCGCCGGAACAATTGGCCAGCGTAAGCAAGCGCTTCCCTCATGCGGTGTTTAAAATCGAGTGCAATCCGCCCGTTGATTATACCCGCGAGTTTTTGTCACTGGCGCCGGAAGCCTGCGTCCTTAACGGCTACGCCGGTCTGTATATGCTACAAATGCTGGCCGCCGGGGGTAAAGGCGTCATGCCCGGCTGTTCGTTTAGTGAAGTTTATGTCCGTATTTACCGGCACTGGAAGAACGGTGAACACCATCAGGCCGAAGCGCTTCATCAAAAACTGTTACCTTACATTCAGCGCTGGATGGGCCACTGTGAATACATCATTCAGGTAGAGAAAACCCTTCTGCAACGGCGGGGGATTATCGCCAGTGACTATTGCCGCAGGCCTGGGTGGGGGCTGACCCAGGAAGACAATCAACGGTTGGATGCGTTTCTGGCAGACTTTTCGCTATAGACAAGACGCATCGAAAGATGCCCCTGAGACTGATAACTAACCCCATACTTTTCATGGGGTTCTGTTTTTTAGCGACCGCAGGCCGCGATATTTTTCCTGGCAGCTTCTCACACCACTCCGGACACCTCGATCCCACGCAGCCAGCCCTTACTGACCCAGCCCACCGTCATCATCGGCCAGTCCATTCATTGTCCTGAGCCTATGAGATCAACGTCCCGGCCTTATACCTGGTAGGGTAGGCAGTCAGTGATGGGTATCCGACGATGTTCCTCTCCTGGCTTAATCCTGCCCAAAACCGCATGACTCACGGACGATAAGCGTCGGCGGCAGAATAATTCTTTTAACCGGCTCATCGTTTCCCTGAATGCGGCTATAAAGCAGCTCACCCGCTTTACGACCAATCTCTTTAGCAGCTACGGAGACCGTGGTAAGCGCGGGCTGCACCAGCGATGCTTCGGTCACGTCGTCAAACCCAACGAGCGCAAAATCTTTACCGACAACCCGCCCCATCTTGCGTAGCGTCTGCATTACCCCCAGGGCGACAATATCCTGATAACACACCGCCGCGGTAATCTGCGGGAAACGCGTAAAAAGCCGTTCTGCGACTCTGGCGCCGTCACTCTGGGAAGCCTGCGAGGTTACCAGCCATTCACTTTCAGGCTGAATATTGTGCTCCAGCAGCTTGCTTGTATACCCGCCAATACGCTGCGCCCGGCTGGTTGAGCCGTTACTCCCGCCGATAAAAGCAATATGTCGATGCCCGAGACGTAACAGATGCTGAGTGGCTAACTGAGTTCCCAGGAAATTATCGGTGCCGACAAAGTCGAAATCGACATCCTCAAAGGGACGAACCACCATAATTGCCGGAATGTTCCTTCTTCTCAACGTTTCAAAGAACAGCGGTGGCGTCTCTCTCGCCCCACAAAGCACCATACCGCAGGCATTATTACGCATCAGGGAGTCGACAAATTTCTGCTGACGCTCGCAGGACTCTTCGCTGTTCGCCAGAAAAAGCAGCAGATCGTGACGCTCCATCTCGTGGCTCAGCCCCGCGGTCATCTCGCCATAAAAAGGGTTTGTGATGTCATGCAGCAACAGCCCCACTTGATTACTGGTTCTGTTACGCAAATTGGCGGCGGTTTGGTTATACACATACCCCATCTCATCAAGCGCCAGTAATACCCGCTGCCGTGTCGCATCTGAAATACGCCCACGATTTCGTAGCACCATCGATACAGTTGCGGTTGAGACACCCGCCCGCTCAGCGACCTGAGCAAGAGTTACAGAAGTCATCGGCCCTCCTTGAAATCAATTCCGTAAAAGATTAATCGAATAACCTAAAACTTGCATCTTTCTATGTGAAATCCATCACAGTTAGCCTGTAAAAACCCTCATTATTGCGAAAAATGGCGGGTTAATCATGTTTACCACCCTGTTCAAAAAAGGTTAATCGATTAATCTTACTTTAAATGAAAACAGGGGTGCGTATGAAACAGGCAGCGTATAACAAATTTCCTGAAGTCCGGGTTGCCGGGTATGCCGGCCATGCCTGGCAAGGCTGGGAGTCGATCGCCCGAAAGGTTAAGTCGACGTTTTCTCAAAGCGGAAAAACCGTGCTGGTGATCGATTGCTATCCCGGCGTACGCCTGGACGAGTTGCGCCAGCGGTTCATTGATGAGTTATGTCCGGCAAGAACAATTAATGTCGAAGAGGCACGCCACAGCGAGCAACATCTGCACGATCTGTTGGCCGGAAACCTGACCGACGATCGCGTGTTTGGCGTCCTCTCGTGCCACCAGCTCATCGAATTTTTCGACACTGAGAAGCTGGCACAGATGCAGCATGAAATAGAGGAAATGGATGCTGGCCTGGTAGTGGTTTACGGCCCCGGTGCAGCTCTGGTTCATCAAGGTGATGTGCTGGTGTATGCCGACCTGGCGCGCTGGGAGATCCAGCAGCGCTTCCGCAGCGGCGAGCTGGGCAACTGGGGTACGGAGAATCAGCAGGAAGATATACTGCGCCGCTATAAACGCGCCTTCTTTATTGAGTGGCGCGTGTTCGACCGCCATAAAACGCCGTTGCTGAAGCGCGCGCATTTCCTGCTGGATACCAATCAGAAGGATAATCCGGCACTTGTGACGGGGGAGGCATTGCGCCAGGCGTTACAGCAAACGACCCGACAGCCATTCCGCGTCGTGCCCTTCTTTGACCCAGGAGTCTGGGGCGGGCAGTGGATGAAAGAAAAATTCGATCTCGATCCCTCGAAGCCAAACTACGCATGGTGTTTTGACTGTGTGCCCGAGGAAAACAGCCTGTTACTGCGTATTGGTGACGTGCGGATCGAGATCCCCTCTCAGGACCTGGTACTGCTCTACCCTCGCCCGCTGCTGGGCGAAAAAGTTCATGCTCGTTTTGGCGCGGAGTTCCCGATCCGCTTTGATTTTCTGGATACCATCGGCGGTCAGAATCTCAGCTTCCAGGTTCATCCGCTGACCGAGTACATCCAGCAGCATTTCGGCATGCATTACACCCAGGATGAAAGCTACTACCTGCTGGAAGCCGAGCCGGGAGCAGAGGTCTATCTGGGGACCAAGACCGGCATCAACCCGCGGGAGATGCTGGACGATCTTGCCGCCGCTCAGCGCGGTGAGAAAGCCTTTGATGACGAGAAGTTTGTTAACCGTTTCCCGGCCCGTAAGCACGATCACTTCCTGATCCCTGCCGGGACCGTTCACTGCTCTGGCTCAGGCGCCATGGTGCTGGAAATCAGCGCCACGCCTTACATCTTCACCTTCAAACTGTGGGACTGGGGACGAGTGGGGCTGGATGGTTTACCTCGTCCTGTGCACCTGGAGCACGGTGCCCAAGTTATCGACTGGCAGAGGGATACGCGCTGGGTCGAACAGCATCTGATAAACCATTTCGAGCCGATAGCCGAAGGAGATGGCTGGCGCGAAGAGCGTACAGGACTTCATGAGCGTGAGTTTATTGAAACCCGCCGTCACTGGTTCAGTAAGCCGGTAATCCACCACACTCACGGTGGCGTGAACGTGCTTAATCTGGTGGAGGGCAGCGAAGCGCTGGTGGAAAGCCCAACTAACGCCTTTGAACCTTTCGTTGTTCATTACGCAGAAACCTTTATCGTTCCGGCTGCCGTGGGCGAGTACCGAATCTCACCTTATGGCGAGGGCATCGGGCAGCAGCTTGCCACGATGAAAGCCTGGGTAAGGGGGTAAATCATGATTAACGTTATTCTTGCAACACACGGTCCGCTAGCGGAGGCGATGCTGGCAACCGCGCGCATGGTCTACGGCGAACTGCCGCACGTATATCCAATTATGTTGAGCGAAACTAAGGGCATAAGCGGCTTCCAGGATGATTTTACTCGTGTACTTCAGCAGGCGAGCAAGGATGCTGACGGCGTGCTGGTGCTGTGCGATTTACAGAGCGGTACGCCGTGGAATGTCGCCTGCCACCACGCTTTCGCACCCTCAACGACGCCGCCAATAGCGGTCCTGGGCGGAGTGAACTTCCCGATGCTGCTGCTCACCGACGAGCTAAAAACGCTAACCGACGTAGAACAAGCTGCCGCCGGGCTGCTTGAACAAACTAAAGACGCGGTTGTTCAGGCTCACCTGGTTGAAACCCAGCAATCTGATGATTTTTAAGGGGGCACGATGAGTATTTCATTTGTACGCATTGACGACCGGGTAATTCACGGCCAGTTGATAACCCGATGGGCAAAAGAGCTGCCCTGCGACGGTATCGTGGCAATTGATGACGCCGTCGCCGCCGACCCGCTGCTTTCCTCAGTGATGAAAGGTGCGGTGCAGGATACTAAAGTTTGGCTGTTCGATACCGCCACCGCCATTGAAAAGTTGCCAAAAATAATCGCCAGCGAGAAGCGATATTTCGTAATTGGCAAATCACCGATCACGCTTCAACGCATCGAGGAGGCAGGCATTAGCCTGCAAAATGCGAACCGTAAAATTAACGTTGGGCCAATGAGTGCCCGCGCCAACACCACCACCATTGGGCCAAACCAGGCAGTCAGCGAAGAAGAAGCCTCGGCATTCGACTATCTGGCAGAGCGTGGGCATCAGATTGAGTTTCGTCTGGTGCCGGACGCAAGCTGCTACAGCTGGCAAGATGCCCGTCAAAAAATAAAATAAGGAGTGCATCATGGCTTTTGAAGCTGCATTAATCGGCATTCTCTGTTACCTCGGTGCGCTCAGTAGCCCCTGGCTACTCGGGCTTACCGGCGGCTGGTATCTGATCACCCGCCCGCTGGTTTCAGGGATGCTGGTGGGGTTTATCCTCGGCGATGTGCAAACCGGGATTATCATCGGCGTCGCCGTTCAGGCGGTCTACATTGCGATGGTAACCCCCGGAGGATCAATGCCGGCGGACCTTAACTTTGTCGCCTTCCCGGCGATCGCGCTGGGGATCTTATCGAATAAAGGACCGGAAGTGGCCGTAGCACTTGCCGCCACCATCGGCATTGCGGGCACGGTCCTGTTTAACGCCATGCTGGTGCTGAACTCCTGGTGGAATCACCGGGCGGACATAGCGCTGGAAAAAGGTGATGAGCGCGGTATTTACCTCAATAGCGCCATCTGGCCACAGGCCACCAACTTCCTGATGCGCTTCGTACCGACCTTCATCGCCGTTTACTTTGGCGCACAATACATCAATGGATTTATGGATAGCCTGCCGCACGTCGTGCTGTCGACGATGAGCGTGCTCGGCGGCATTCTGCCTGCGGTAGGTATCGCCATCCTGCTTAAGCAAATCATCAAGAACTACAGCATGCTGATCTACTTCCTGGTGGGCTTTATCTGCATCGTGTTCCTGAAGCTGAATATGGTGGCGCTGGTTATTGTCGGCAGCCTTTTAGCCCTGATCCATTACAACTACAAGCCGGAACCACAGCCAGCAAATACGGTGAAACCGGTCGATGACGAGGATGAATTCTGATGGAAGATCGCAAACTCACCCGCCAGGATCTGCGTCGCTGCTGGCGCAGCTGGATGATGTATAACCTTTCTTCAATGAGCTTCGAACGCCTGGAATCTTTCGGCTTTTGCCTGAGTATGCTGCCCGTGGCGAAGAAGCTTTATCCGGATCTTCAGCAGCGTAAGGAGATGCTCAAACGGCATGCGTCGTTTTACAACACGGAGCCTCAGCTGGGCGCTATCGTTAACGGCATGGTGCTGGGTCTGGAAGAGAAACGCGCCAACGGTGAACCGATCGACGGTGAAACCATCAATACCCTGAAGGTTGGGCTGATGGGGCCGGTCGCAGGGATTGGTGATTCCATGATTCCCGGCATGCTGATTCCTATCCTGTTGAGCATTGGGATGGCGCTGGCGGCGGGCGGCAATATTCTTGGACCGCTCTTCTACTGCGTTGCCTGGCTGGCAATCATTGTGCCCGGTTCGTGGTTCCTGTTTCTCAAAGGCTACCGTATGGGGTCAACGTCGGTTGAGATGCTGGTCAGCAGCAAATCAAACCGGTTACGCGAAGCGCTTTCTCTGCTCGGCGTATTTGTCATGGGCGGCGTAGCCGCGAGCTACGTCAAATTGGGCACCGGGCTGGAGTTCATCACCAAAGACGGGGTGAATATCCATTTACAGCAAATGCTGGACGGTATTTTCCCGCAGCTTTTACCGCTGGTAGTGGTGCTGGGGACCTGGTATTTAATGGCAAAACGTGGCCTGTCGCCGGTTAAGGCGATGCTGATGCTGCTGGTTCTTGCGGCGCTGGGCGTTGCGGCTGGTTTATTTGCGGCTTAAGGTTAACCCCCTCCTCCGCCAGGAAGAGGGGGCAGTTCTCAGGGGTGAAAATTCACCCATTTCTCGGCAACCATTCCCGGTTTTGAAATAAACTGAAAACGAGCAGGATCGTCCACAAACTGCTGGTATAGCGGTTCATCTGTAATCCCAAATTCCCGGTATTTACGCGGAGAAGTCGTTTGCAGGCGCCCCGGCATATAATGTCGATTATGCAGCCAGGCAACATGCTCATCCTGCAAAATCGGATACCATGCCAGCCCCTTATAGGCACGCACTGCCTCATATTCAAAACCGTATTCCCTGTCGCACCACGCCCCAAAAGTTAAAGGCTCATGCGGTGAAGCGGAGATGGTGGCATGTGCCCAGCCAGGCGGCACCAGCACCTTATCACCAGCTTCAGCCAAAATGGCAAAACAGCGGCCCGGATCGTCGGCCACAAATTCCTGCATGTAGATAATCGCCTTGCCCTGCCAGATTTCATACAGTTCCGGCGGCGACCAGCCGCTGTGCGCGCTGACGCGATGAATGTGTCCCTGGCTGCGAATCGGTTCTTCCCCCAAACGCCCGGACGCATAGGTCACCACGCCAAAAAGCAGCATTCGCTTCTTCAGTTCTGCAATATCACTTATCCGGGCGACGTCCATCGCAATCGCATACACCTGTTCCGGCCCGGTGCATTCAGGATCCCGCAGAGAAGCGCGGATTTGATCCAGGGTGCGGATTTCAGGCAGAGGCCCCAGCGTTTCTTCACCATAGCTGAACCCCATAGGCTGGTGGTGAATCAGCATATCCAGGCCGTATTTTTTTACGCTGTCAGTCATGGCTATTCTCCACGCGCCAGCCAGTACCGTCGGCCTTGATCCTGACGGCAAATCCGTCTGACAGAGACGCGTAATCATGCCCCGCAACCGTCGGCCATACAGCAAGAGCGGAAAGAATATCGTCGCCCGTATTGATGAGCCGGTGCGCCGTATACCCGGGAATGATATGCACAGAGCCGGCGGTAACTATTTCGACACGGGCTTCACCTCGTTCGTTTTGCAGCAGCAATAGTCCGCTGCCGCGCAGGCCGAAATAGACTTCGCCCTGCTCCCGGCGCGCATGAAAATGCCCACGAGTCATAAAAAACTCATCCCCAACCCTGCCCGGCTGTAAGTGCGTCACGCCGGTAAAAAGCGCGCCTTCGCAAGTTTCAGTTTGCAGAACTTCAACTTCATAGACAGCCTGGCGAGGTTCACATCGTTGCCAGCTTTCTGTGTCGGAAAAAACGCCGGCCAGCGCGGCTATGTCGGTGGTTTTACGAATAACGGCGCCATTTTTCAGCGCACCCGTTTGCCATGCCACATGGGGTGGCACGAGAGTAGAAAGTGTCATGTTTTTCTCCGGCCCGAGGAGAACAACTGCCTCACCACACTAGCAGATTAATCGATTAACCTACAAGTGAGTGAACACACTTGAGAGCACAGTCACACTCCTGGAGCCGGAAGGGAGAGTCGCACCGAATTATCACCCTGCTTCACGGTGCCAACGCCAGCACCTCAGAGACCCACGCCTGAAAACCAGGCACATCGATATCCAGCGCAACCTGAGCGTTTGCCGGACGTTCAAGCCGGTGTTCCAGATCCACCACCGTCGTTCCACTGGTATAAGTGCCGTGTGTTTCCACCGCCACAAAACAGGAGAAAGTCTGGAACAGTTCAGGCTTCACCAGCCATGCAATAGCCGTTAAATCATGCATCCGCAGCCCGGTTTCAATGCTGCCGCTGCGATAATGACTGAATAACGCGTGGAGCATTTTCCCGGTGCGGTTCAATGCCGGCAACTGAGCCAAAAACTCCGGCGCAAGCATTGCGCGATTTGTCACATCCAGCCCACACATGACAATTTCCAGCCCGCTTTCAAAAACGCGTGCCGCGGCCTCAGGATCAATGGCCATGTTAAATTCGGCCGTTGGCGTAAAATTGCCTCGCCCCGCAGAGCCCCCCATCATGACCACGCGTTTAATTCGTGCCTTACATTCAGGGTACTGCGTCAGCAGCATAGCGATATTAGTCAGCGGGCCAATGGTGACCAACGTCACCGGCTCATCGCTGCTTTTCAGACAATCGTACATGGCCTGGAATGCAGGCACCGGCAGTTCGCGATGAGACGTTTCGGTAAAAACATACCCTTCCATCCCCGACTCGCCGTGCACGTAGGCCGCATCCCGCAACGGGCGCAGCAGCGGGACAGAAGCCCCTTTCGCCACGGGCGTCTCTTTTTGCCAAAATTCCAGAAGCTGGAGGGCATTACGCGTGGTTTTGTCCACTGAGACATTTCCGGCCACGGTCGTTATCAGTTTCAAATCCAGCTGAGGTGCAAATAAAGCCGCGGCAAGGGCAACCGCATCGTCGATACCAGGATCGGTATCAAGAATAATCGGGGTTCTGGTCATGCTGTTCTCCATAAAAAATGCCAGCGGGTATACACCAGCTGGCATCTTCTCATAAACGGAAACTGACGACGCTATTCGACTTCACGGATGTCCACGCGCAGTTCACGCGGCACTTCAAACACGATGTTCTCTTCGCGACCGGTCAGCTCCTGGGCTTCGCTGCCGCCCAGTTCACGCAGGCGAGAAATGACGTTTTGCACCAGCACATCAGGCGCAGAAGCGCCGGCAGTCACACCGACACAGTTCACACCTTTAAGCCATGCTTCCTGAATATCAGATGCATCATCGATAAGCCAGGCTGCTTTTCCCATCCGCTGTGCCAGTTCGGCAAGACGGTTGGAGTTCGAGGAGTTTTTGGACCCTACCACCAGCACAACATCGGCTTCCGTGGCCAGCGCACGAACGGCTTCCTGCCGGTTGGTCGTGGCATAGCAAATATCGTCTTTGCGCGGGCCGATAATTTTCGGGAAGCGCTGACGCAAAGCGTCAATGACATCCGAAGTATCGTCTACAGAAAGTGTGGTCTGGGTCATAAACGACAGATTACTTTCGTCTTTAACCTCAAGCGTCCAGACATCATCCGGTGACTCCACCAGGTACATCCCCCCTTTCGGGTTGCTGTACTGGCCCATGGTACCTTCAACTTCCGGATGGCCAGCATGGCCAATCAGAATAGACTCTTCACCACGGCGGCTGGCACGAGCCACTTCCATATGCACTTTAGTCACTAATGGACAGGTGGCGTCAAAGACCGTCAGCTCACGGCTTTTAGCTTCGTTACGCACCGCCTGAGATACACCGTGCGCGGAGAAAATCAGGATAGCGCCATCGGGCACTTCGCTAATTTGCTCGATAAAAATCGCCCCGCGCTCGCGCAGGCTATCCACGACATAGCGGTTATGCACAACTTCGTGGCGAACGTAGATTGGCGCGCCGTAAATCTGCAGCGCGTTTTCGACAATGCTGATAGCGCGGTCGACCCCAGCGCAAAAGCCTCTGGGATTAGCCAACAGGATCTGCATTCAACGCCTCCAGGACCGGATCAACTTCCAGCACTTCAATATCAAAATGGATAGTCTGCCCGGCCAGCGGATGGTTAAAGTCGACGGTGATCGAATCGCCGTTAACTTCCCGCACCACGCCCGGCATTTCGCTGCCATCCATTGCGGTAAACAGCATGATAGCGCCCGGCTCCGGCTCGCCCGCCTCAACAAACTCACGGCGCGAGAAGTACTGGATCATATCCGGGCTTGGAATGCCAAAAGCCGCCTCTGGCGCTAGCGAGAACGCTTTTTTATCGCCGGCTTTCAGGCCAACCAACTGATCTTCCAGACCCGGGGACAACGTCTCATCCCCAAGGCGGAACAGCGCAGGCTTACCGTTAGCGCGAGTTGACTCCGCGGTGGAGCCATCCTCAAGCTTTAGCGTGAAGTGCACCAGCACCGCGCTGTTGGTTTGTACGGACTCAGCCATGGATTACCCTTTTTGCTTCGCGGGCTTGTCGGAGGAGACAAAGAATCCCTCCAGCACAATCAGCGCCGCGCCGATACAAATTGCGGTATCGGCCAGATTGAAGGTGGCAAAATGCCAGTCGCCGACATAGAAGTCGATCATGTCGACGACAAAGCCGTGCCACAGACGATCGAACAAATTGCCGAGGGCACCACCAATGATTAACGCATAGGCAATATTATTCAGCTTCTGGCTGGCCTTAGCGCGATACATCATCCACACCAGTGCCACGCAGATACCGATAGCGATACCCGCGAAGAACCAGCGCTGCCAGCCGCCTTTATCGGCCAGAAAACTAAACGCCGCGCCATAGTTACGGGCATAGTGCAAATTCAGTGAAGGGAACAGAGACACCGTATCCCCCAGCATGAAATGCTGGAGGATCAGATATTTACTGCCCAGATCCACAATCAGCACTACCACCACCAGCCACAGCCAGCGCAATCCGGTAGAGAAAATGGGTTTCATCAAGCAAACTTACGTTGTTCGCCGTCGCCGGCTACGTTGCTGACACAGCGGCCGCAAATTTCTGCGTGTTCCGCTACCTGACCGATATCAGTGGTGTAATGCCAGCAGCGCGGGCATTTCTCACCGTCGGCTTTACGCAGAGCTACTTTCAGCCCTTTGAGGATTTCGCTCTGCTGAGCGTCTTCACTCGCCTCCGCATAATCGGCAACGGCAGCGCCGGAGGTCAACAGGACAAATCGCAATTCATCGCTCAGGCTGTTCAGCTTCGCCGCCAGCTCAGCGTCAGCGTACAGGGTAACTGCCGCTTCCAAAGAACCACCGATACGCTTATCCGCACGGGCCTGCTCGATAACCTTGTTCACTTCGCCACGAACGGTCAGCAGCGTGTCCCAGAACTCACCGTTCATCGCTTCGCTTTCCGCCAGGCCAAACAGACCTTCGTACCATTCGCCGGTGAAGACATACTTCTCGCGAGAACCAGGCAGGTAGCCCCAGATCTCATCGGCGGTGAAGGACATGATCGGCGCCATCCAGCGAACCAGCGCTTCAGCGATGTGGTACAGCGCGGTCTGGCAGCTGCGACGCGCGACGCTGTCCGCTTTCGCGGTGTACTGGCGGTCTTTAATGATGTCGAGGTAGAACGAGCCCATTTCCACGGAGCAGAAGCGCATCAGACGCTGCACAACTTCGTGGAAGTCGTAGCTTTCGTAAGAGGCGATGATATCCGCCTGCGCTTCTTGCGCACAGCCAACGGCCCAGCGATCCAGCACCACCATCTCTTCCGGTTTCACCATATCGGTTTCCGGATTGAAGCCGTTCAGGTTGGCCAGCAGGAAGCGGGCGGTATTACGGATACGGCGGTAAGCGTCAGCGGAGCGTTTCAGGATCTCGTCGGAAACGGCCATTTCACCGGTATAGTCTGTTGATGCCACCCACAGACGCAGAATGTCCGCGCCGAGTTTGTTCATCACGTCCTGTGGACTAACGGTGTTACCGATAGATTTGGACATCTTGCGGCCCTGACCATCCACGGTAAAGCCGTGGGTCAGCACCTGACGGTAAGGCGCTTTGCCTTTCATCGCCGTGGAGATCATCAGAGAAGACATGAACCAGCCGCGATGCTGATCCGAGCCTTCCAGGTACATGTCCGCCGCGTGGCCGTGGAATTCAGGACGCACGTCGACAACGGAAGAGTGAGTCGATCCTGAATCGAACCAAACGTCCAGGGTATCCGGCACTTTAACGTAGTTGTCTGCGTCGTCACCCATGATGTCGCGCGGGTCGAGATCCCACCACGCCTGGATACCATCCTGCTCAACGCGCTTAGCGACTTCTTCCATCAGCTCAAGCGAGCGTGGGTGCAGTTCTTCGGTCTCTTTGTGCACGAACAGAGACATCGGCACGCCCCAGGTACGCTGACGCGAGATACACCAGTCAGGGCGGTTCGCCACCATGGATTCGATACGCGCCTGGCCCCAGTCAGGGATCCACTGCACGCCTTTGATCTCTTTCAGAGACTGCGCGCGAAGGCCTTTCTGATCCATGCTGATAAACCACTGCGGCGTTGCACGGAAGATGATCGGCGTTTTGTGGCGCCAGCAGTGCGGGTAGCTGTGCAGCAGTTTTTCAACGTGCAGCAGGGCACCTTTATCACGCAGGATGTTAACGATCAGATCGTTCGCTTTGAACACCTGAACACCATCCAGACCTTCATAGGTCCCCGGCAGATAGCTGCCGTCCGGGCCAACCGGGTTAGCGATTTCAAGGCCGTATTTCTGGCTGATGGTGTAGTCATCCGGGCCGTGGCCACCGGCGGTGTGTACCGCCCCGGTACCCGCATCCAGGGTAACGTGATCGCCCAGAATAGCCGGAACGTCAAAGCCCATGAACGGGTGCTTAAAGCGCAGCAGCTCAAGCTCAGCGCCTTTCACGGTACCGAGAACCTGATAATCAGTTACCCCGGCGCGCTTCAGCACGCTTTCCATCAGATCTTTTGCCACGATCAGCGCCTGGCCTTCAATCTGCACCAGCACATAATCGAACTCAGCGCCCAAAGAGATAGCCCGGTTAGCAGGCAGGGTCCATGGTGTTGTGGTCCAGATAAGCAGAGATACCGGGCCATTAACGGCGGCGGCACCAAACTTAGCTTTTACCGCATCAGCATCAACGGCATTGAACGTCACGTCGATGGACGGGGACGTTTTGTCGTAATACTCAACTTCGGCCTCCGCCAGCGCAGAACGGCAGTCAACGCACCAGTGAACCGGCTTAGCACCTTTGTGCAGGTGGCCATTGCCAATAATTTTGCCCAGCGCACGAATGATGTTGGCTTCAGTATTGAAGTCCATTGTCAGGTACGGACGAGACCAGTCGCCCAGCACGCCCAGACGGATGAAGTCTTCGCGCTGGCCATCAACCTGCTCGGCGGCATATTTACGGCACGCGGCACGGAACTCGGCGGCGGACACTTTCTCGCCCGGTTTGCCGATCAGTTGCTCAACTTTCAGCTCGATAGGCAGGCCGTGACAGTCCCAGCCCGGAACGTACGGCGAGTCGAAGCCGGAGAGCCCTTTGGACTTGATAATAATATCTTTCAGAATCTTGTTAACTGAGTGACCAATGTGAATGCTACCGTTCGCATAAGGAGGGCCGTCATGCAAAATAAAGGTTTTTTTGCCTTTTTTCGCATTACGGATGATGCCGTACAGATCGTCATCATTCCAACGCGCCAGCATACCCGGTTCGCGCTTGGCTAAGTCGCCGCGCATCGGGAACCCTGTTTCAGGCAAATTTAGGGTAGATTTAAAGTCACTCATTAGATTCTCGGTTCCGTATTTCGGTTAGCCTTTCAGGCATTTGACTCAAAAAATTCTCGGGCTGACACCACATCTCTGGCGATTTGCGCCTTCAGCTCATCGAGTGAAGCAAATCGCTGCTCATTACGTATCTTTTTACGCAGCACTACTTCTATATGGCGACCATAAAGGTCCATTACAACGTCCAATAAATGGACTTCAAGCTGCTGGCGTATTCCCGCCACCGTAGGGCGAGTACCGATGTTTGCCACGCCGGCAATTGGCTTTTCACCAAGGCCTGTGACTTCCACCGCATAAACCCCTTTTACCGGGGAAACATGGCGACGCAGCGGCAAGTTTGCCGTCGGGAAGCCAATGGTACGCCCCAGCTCATCTCCGTGTACGACACGCCCGGAGATCATGAACGGATGCCCCAACAGGTTTTCGGCCTGCAGCAGGTCATCATCAGCCAGTGCCTGGCGCACGGCGGTACTGCTGATACGCACCCCATCGTCGCAAAACGTTTGGGTGCTGGTGATATCAAAACCGTATTCGCGGCCAGCCTTCTGTAATAACAAGAAATCCCCCTGGCGACCAGCGCCAAAGCGGAAATCATCCCCCACCGCGAGGAACTTCACCCCGAGACGGTCAACCAGAAGGTCACTCACAAAGTTTTGTGCGCTCAAGGCGGCGAAGCGGCGGTCAAAGCGCACGCACAGGACGTAGTCCACACCGCACTCAGCCAAATAACGTAGCTTCTCTCGCAGGCGAGTCAGCCGGGCCGGGGCTTTTTCCGGTGCAAACAATTCGAGCGGCTGAGGCTCGAAAATCATGACCATTACCGGAAGGTTGCGCGCACGCCCTTCTTCGCACAGGCCCTTTAACAGCGCCTGATGGCCACGATGTACGCCGTCGAAATTACCAATGGTGAGTACACACCCGTGGTGCTCCCGGCGCAGATTATGTATACCGCGTATCAGCTTCATGGCTGGCTCAAAACAGTGGAAATTGGCGGATTATACCAACTACCGCGATTAAGGTTAACCGACGATTACGGCCTTTAACGTAAAGCTTGAATGAATTCATTGTACTGGAAAGGGCTTTGCACAAACTTCGCATTTGTCTTGACGAATTTTGATGCGAAAGACTGTATTCCGAAGCCTGATGCTGGTAGAATCCGCGCCATCACACGTAAGAGGTGTCGGAAATTTAACGACGCTTATTTGCACAAATCCATTGACAAAAGAAGGCTAACGGGGCATATTCCTCGGCCTTTGAATTGTCCACATAGATCATATTTGGGAGTTGGACCTTGGCTAATATCAAATCAGCTAAGAAACGTGCCGTACAGTCTGAAAAGGCTCGTAAGCACAACGCAAGCCGTCGCTCTATGATGCGTACTTTCATCAAGAAAGTATACGCAGCGATTGAAACTGGCGATAAAGCTGCTGCACAGAAAGCATTTAACGAAATGCAACCAATCGTGGACCGTCAGGCTGCTAAAGGTCTGATCCACAAAAACAAAGCTGCGCGTCATAAAGCAAACCTGACTGCGCAAATCAACAAACTGGCTTAATCGCCTTTTTGCTGTAAGCTTTGATAAAAAAACCGGCTAACGCCGGTTTTTTTATGCCTGTCATTCAGTCCACCTTGAAGAGCGCCGAGTAATCTTTGCTGCAGATACGCTGCACCGCAGGATGCTGAATCATACGTTCGGCAAAAATGGCATGGTACTCCTCCAGAACACTATCCATTCTGCCTATCTCGACGATGTCGTCATCACTGTAGATATCCCGCACATACAGCGTTGGTGCCACAAAGATAGCGTTGTGCGCAGCACCAAACGCTTTCATCAGCGCGGCATCATCAAATTCACCAAGAATTTCAATCTTAAGCCCCTGAATGTTAATCCAGTTAAGCAGCTTTCGCCCCAGCATTGAGCGACGTCCGGGAATAAGCAGGCGGCGAGTTTCAAGGCAGGCCGGGAAAGGCAGCTCTGGCTTTGGCCCTTTGCACCAGAAACTGATGCCGCATTCGCCGAGCTTGACCGAGAACAGTCCCTCCTGCTGAGTAGAATCAATCGGGCAGTCAGAAATGATCATATCCAGCTTATGCTGGCTAAGCTGCTCCAGCAGCATTTCATGGGTCGATTCAAAACAACGCAGGTGGATTTGCTCATCCTCAACGACGGCCGCATCTAGCACGCCGCTGACCAGGCGCTTGGATAACGCATCCGCCACGCCGACATCAAACAGGATGTTAGCTTCTTTGCGGTAGTTAACGATATCCAGCATTTCCTGGCTCAGGGTAAACATTCTGTCGGCATAGCGAAACACCAGTTGCCCCAGTTCCGAAGGTACCAGTCCCCTTCCCTGACGGCGGAAAAGTTTCCCTTGCAGACGCTCTTCAAGCGCTTTTATTTGCCCGGTTATTGTTTGTGGGGTCAGAAACAGTGCCTCTGCGGCCCCCACAACTGACCCTTCTTTGCAAACGTGCCAGAAATAATAAAGATGATTGTAATTGATATGGGACATGCCCTTCACTCCCTGAGATTTAATCCATTATCGGGTCATCTGATGATGACCCGGCAGCCAGTAACATCATGAAGTCGCCTTAGGCAAACGTGCTTTTAGCATCATGAAACCGACGACGGCAGAGAGCAACGAGCCCAGTAAGATCCCCAGTTTCGCCCAGGTAATAAGCTCCGCGTCAACGTCGCCAAATGCCAGAGAAGCGATGAAGATAGACATCGTAAACCCAATACCGCACAGCACGCCTACCGCCATGATATCCCTGAAGCTCGTTCCCTCCGGCAAAGAGGCCAATTTAAATTTGAGCGCCAGCCAGCAAAACAGGCTAATACCTAACGGCTTGCCGATGAACAGCCCGGCAATAATACCCAGCGGCAGAAGCGACGTAAGGCCCTGTACCGTCACCCCACTGAGGGAAACACCGGCATTGGCAAAGGCAAACAGCGGCAGGATCAAGAAAGCCACCCACGGATGCAGCACATGCTCCAGATCCTGAGCCGGGGAACGCCCTTTCTGTTCTTTCAGCGGGATAAAGAAACCAATAATCACGCCCGCAAGCGTGGCATGCACGCCCGACTTCAGTACTGCCGTCCATAATATTACGCCTACCAGGATATAAACCCCGGTACGGCGCACATTAAACAGGTTCAACAATGCCAGCACAGCAATAGCCGCAGCCGCAACGCCCAGCGACATCATTGAGAGATCGTGAGTATAAAACAGCGCGATAATGACAATTGCGCCCAGGTCATCAATGATTGCCAACGCCATCAGGAAGACTTTCAACGCCAGCGGAACACGATTGCCTAAAAGCGCAAGGATCCCCAACGCAAACGCAATGTCAGTTGCCGCCGGGATCGCCCAGCCCTCTCGCGTTACAGGATCAGCATAGTTGAAAACCAGATAAAGCAGCGCCGGCACAACCATCCCACCCAGGGCAGCAATGACCGGGAATGAAGCCTGACGGCGGTCGGCCAATGAGCCGATAACCATTTCCCGCTTCACCTCAAGGCCAATCATCAGAAAGAAAATTGCCATCAGGGCGTCATTCACCCACAGCAGCAGGTTTTTACTGATATCCAGCGGCCCGATTCTCACTTCAACAGGCGTGGCAAGAAACGCCTCGTAGCCAGCGCTGGTCGATCCCATATTTGCCAGTAGCATTGCCAGTGCCGCGGCAACAATCAAAAAAATACCGCCCGCGGCATCATTCTGAAAAAAACGTTGCAGATTTTTAGTCATTCTCTCACCCAACTCTCTTAGTAGCTTATTCATCCTGAATACTAATAGGGTAGCCAGCATAGCGATAATGACACATCGTTAAAAACAGCTTATATGGCAAAAAAGGATCGATAAAACCGATCCATATCAGGAGACATAAAAAAACCTGAACCTAATGAAGCAGTTCAGGTTTTTTAAAGCATAACAACAGGAAGAAATTAACGAGTTAAATCATCAAAGAATTTCTTCACGCCGTCGAAGAAGCTCTTCGAGCGCGGACTGTTGTTCGCCCCCGTAGGGCCACCGAAGCTCTCTTCTAAATCACGCAGCAGTTTTTTCTGCTTTTCGTTCAGGCTGACCGGCGTCTCAACAACAACACGGCAGAGCAGATCGCCCTGCGCACCGCCGCGTACGGATTTCACGCCTTTACCGCGCATTCTGAACAGCTTACCGGTTTGAGTTTCGCCCGGAACCTTCAGGTTAACCCGACCGTCCAGAGTTGGGACTTCAATTTCCCCACCCAACGCAGCCATTGCAAAATTGATCGGCACTTCGCAGTACAGGTTATTGCCTTCACGTTCGAAGATTGGGTGTTGTTTCACCTGAACCTGAACGTACAGATCGCCTGATGGTGCACCGTGTTCACCCGCCTCACCTTCGCCAGACAGACGAATACGGTCGCCGGTGTCCACGCCCGCCGGGATTTTCACCGACAGCGTTTTGGTTTTCTCTACGCGGCCGTGACCATGACAGCTATTGCACGGATCTTTAATGATGGTGCCGCGGCCCTGACAGTGCGGGCAGCTTTGCTGCACGGTAAAGAAGCCCTGGCGCATTTGCACCTGGCCCTGTCCGTGACAGGTTGGACAGGTCTGCGGAGAAGAACCTTTTTTCGCGCCGCTACCGTGGCAAACTTCACACTCTTCAAGTGTAGGGATGCGGATCTCTTTGGTGACGCCACGAACCGCTTCCTCAAGCGTTAAGTCCATGTTGTAGCGCAGATCTGCACCACGGGACGCACGTTGACGGCGTCCGCCACCGAAAATGTCGCCAAATACGTCGCCAAAGATATCGCTGAAGTCCGCACCGCCGCCGCCAAAGCCGCCACCGCCGCCCATACCACCCTGCTCAAACGCTGCATGGCCGTACTGATCGTAGGCCGCACGTTTTTGATCGTCGGTAAGGATTTCGTAGGCTTCTTTGATCTCTTTGAACTTCGCCTCGGCCTCTTTATCGCCCTGGTTACGGTCCGGATGGAACTTCATCGCCAGGCGCTTGTAAGCTTTTTTGATTTCACGCTCTTCCGCTGACTTCGGAACGCCTAAAACCTCGTAATAGTCTCTCTTCGCCATCTCTTTTTTCTGCCCTTAACATACGAGCACGGGCGTGGAGTAAACTCCGCGCCCGTGCCGGTTAATTACCCTGCATCAGGGCGATTATTTTTTATCTTTAACTTCTTCGAACTCGGCATCAACAACATCGTCGTCTTTGCCAGCGTTAGCGTGGCCTGCATCTGCGGCATTGCCAGCCTGCTGCTCAGCGTGCTGCTGCTGAGCCAGTTCCATCAGCTTCTGGGAAACTTCTGCCAGAGCCTGAATTTTGGCTTCGATGTCCGCTTTGTCTTCGCCTTTCAGGGACGCTTCCAGCGCGGTCAGCGCAGACTCGATAGCAGTTTTGTCTTCAGCTGGCAGTTTGTCGCCTGCTTCTTCAACTTGCTTACGGGTGCTGTGCAGCAGATGGTCGCCCTGGTTACGGGTCTGAACCAGCTCTTCGAACTTACGGTCAGCTTCGGCGTTAGCTTCGGCATCGCGAACCATTTTCTGGATTTCGTCTTCGTTCAGGCCAGAAGATGCTTTGATGGTGATCTTCTGCTCTTTACCGCTGTTTTTGTCTTTCGCGGAAACGTGCAGGATACCGTCAGCATCGATGTCGAAGGTGACTTCGATCTGTGGCATACCACGCGGAGCCGGGCTAATCCCATCCAGGTTGAACTGACCCAGTGATTTGTTATCGGATGCACGTTTACGCTCACCCTGAATCACATGGATAGTTACCGCAGACTGGTTGTCTTCAGCGGTAGAGAACACCTGGCTGTGCTTGGTTGGGATGGTGGTGTTTTTGCTGATAAGCGCAGTCATCACGCCACCCATAGTTTCGATACCCAGAGACAGCGGGGTAACGTCCAGCAGCAGTACGTCTTTAACGTCACCGGTCAGCACGCCGCCCTGAACAGCTGCACCGATAGCAACAGCTTCGTCCGGGTTAACGTCTTTACGCGGCTCTTTACCGAAGAACTCAGCAACTTTTTTCTGCACCATTGGCATACGAGTCTGACCACCGACCAGGATAACGTCCTGGATGTCAGAAACGGACAGACCAGCATCCTGCAGGGCAACTTTCAGCGGCTCGATAGAACGGTTGACCAGGTCTTCGACCAGGGATTCCAGTTTCGCACGGGTCACTTTGATGTTCATGTGTTTTGGACCGGTCGCGTCTGCAGTGATGTACGGCAGGTTCACGTCGGTCTGCTGCGCAGAAGAAAGCTCGATTTTTGCTTTTTCTGCCGCTTCTTTCAGGCGCTGCATGGCCAGCGGATCGTTACGCAGGTCAATGCCCTGATCTTTCTTAAACTCGTCAACGAGGTAGTTGATCATGCGGCTGTCGAAGTCTTCACCACCCAGATGGGTATCACCGTTGGTTGCCAGAACTTCGAAGGTTTTTTCACCGTCAACTTCGTCGATTTCGATGATAGAGATATCGAAAGTACCACCACCGAGGTCGTAAACCGCGATAGTACGGTTGCCAACTTCTTTATCCAGACCGTAAGCCAGAGCAGCAGCGGTTGGTTCGTTGATGATACGTTTCACTTCCAGACCTGCGATACGGCCGGCGTCTTTAGTTGCCTGACGCTGAGCATCGTTAAAGTATGCAGGTACGGTGATAACGGCTTCGGTTACCGGCTCACCCAGGTAATCTTCAGCAGTTTTCTTCATTTTCTTCAGCACTTCAGCAGAGATCTGCGGCGGTGCCATTTTCTGACCTTTTACGTCAATCCATGCGTCGCCGTTGTCAGCGCCGATGATTTTGTAAGGCATGATGGCTTCATCACGCTGCACTTCTTCGTCCTGGAAGCGACGGCCAATCAGGCGTTTGATCGCAAACAGAGTGTTTTGCGGGTTAGTCACTGCCTGACGTTTAGCCGGCTGACCTACCAGGATTTCGCCGTCCTGCGTGTAAGCAATGATAGAAGGCGTGGTGCGGTCGCCCTCGGCGTTCTCCAGCACACGAGCAGTTGTACCATCCATAATCGCGACACAAGAGTTGGTTGTCCCCAGGTCGATACCAATAATTTTACCCATCTAAACGTCTCCACTAAAAATTCGTCATCATGTGGTTGTGAACCTGTTATGCGGGCAAAAGCGTCTGTTTCAACTGCCCGAAGCGTTTTTTTTCAGGTCCGCCAACTGCGGTTGCATACAAGATGGGGTCGCAACGCTTGCCATCAAGGGGCAGGTGAAAAAAAATTTTCCGCTTTCCACCCGCTCAGATCATAGACGCCGACGTGCTGCCTGATTATTATGCCGCGCCCACAACCGGACTCCCGGCTGCGGGGCGTTAATTAACACTACATTTCAAATGAATTTTTCAGAGGAACTATGGGCAACACTAAGTTGGCTAATCCAGCTCCCCTGGGCTTAATGGGCTTCGGCATGACCACCATTTTGCTCAACCTGCATAACGCAGGTATTTTTGGTTTTGACGTTACTATCCTCGCGATGGGGATTTTCTACGGCGGTATCGCGCAAATCTTCGCGGGCCTGCTGGAGTTTAAAAAAGGGAACACTTTCGGTTTAACCGCCTTCACCTCTTACGGCTCTTTCTGGCTGACGCTGGTGGCAATTCTGCTGATGCCTAAAATGGGCCTTAGCGATGCGGCCAACGGCCACTTCCTTGGCGCGTACCTGGGCCTGTGGGGCGTATTCACCCTGTTCATGTTCTTCGGCACCCTGAAAGCACCTCGTATGCTGCAGTTCGTGTTTGCCAGCCTGACCGTGCTGTTCGCCTTGCTGGCGATTGGCCACCTGGCGGATAACGAAGGCATCGTGAAAGTCGCTGGCTGGATAGGCCTGGTGTGTGGCGCCAGCGCCATCTACCTGGCGATGGGTGAAGTGCTGAACGAGCAGTTTGGCCGCACCGTGCTGCCTATCGGCGAAAAGCACTAATTCTCCTTTAGTGGAAAGTAAAACGCGGAGCAGTGCTCCGCGTTTTTTTATTCAGGATGGCGTGAATGCCCTTTCCTCTATCTTGTCCTGATGATGAATATCCTTTCTTAGCCAAATTCCCATCACCAATCCCACAATGGCAAGCGCCAGCACGTACCAGGCCGGGGCCATGGGGGAAACGCCCATCAGCATGGTGACCGCAATCGGCGTCAGGCCACCAAAAATGGCATAGGACAGATTGTAAGAAAACGAAATCCCGGTAAATCGCACTTGTGCCGGAAACGCCCGCACCATAACAAATGGCACCGCGCCAACTACGCCCACGCTCAGCCCGACCAGGCCATAGAGTAAGAAGAGATGCTCAGGATGAGTCCCGCTCAGGTGATAAAACATCCAGCTACAGATGGCGAGCAGAACGCTGCCAACGGTAAAGGTTTTCCCTGAGCCAAAGCGGTCGGCCGCAAGCCCGGCTAACAGGCAACCCACGCACAGCATAATAGTGGCAATACTGTTTGCCTGCAGCGTTAACGCTGGGGCAATTCCATGCTGTTTTTGCAGCCAGATAGGCGACATCAAAATCACCACCACGATGCAGGCGGAGAGCAGCCAGGTCAGCAGCATAGAAACGACCACCGCTTTTTTATGCTCAACCACCACCGACTTAAGCGGTAGCTCCTCGGCCAGCGCTTTACGCTGCTGCATTTCGAGGAAGATGGGCGTTTCGCGCAGCCAGCGGCGCAGGTACATCGCCACCAGGCCAAAAATCCCGCCGAGGAAGAAAGGAATGCGCCAGCCGCCGTCATGAATCGCCTGCTGGGTCATGGAAGTATTAATAATGGTTGCCACCACGGAGCCCAACAGAATGCCGACCGTCAGCCCCATCGTCAAAATGCCGCAGGCAATACCAATTCGCTTCTCCGGCACATGCTCGGAGACAAACACCCAGGCCCCCGGAACTTCACCGCCGATTGCCGCACCTTGCAGAATACGCATCAGCAGCAGCAACAGCGGAGCCGCAATGCCTAACGAGGCATACGTAGGCAGCAAACCAATGGCCAAAGTCGGCACCGCCATCAGCAGAATGCTGAGGGTAAACATTTTTTTGCGGCCCACCAAATCGCCAAAATGCGCCATCACAACCCCGCCCAGCGGACGCACAAGATAACCCGCAGCGAAAATAGCGAATGTCTGCACCTGACGCAGCCACTCCGGGATATCGGCCGGGAAGAAAAGCTCCCCCAGCACCGCCGCAAAGAAGACGAAGATAATGAAGTCGTAGAATTCAAGGGCACCGCCGAGGGCGGCAAGCGTCAGGGTTTTGTAATCCTGGCGGTTAAGAGGTCTGGCGTGCTGTTTTGACATAGGTGACCGCTTGTAAAGAGGAGTGTTAATTATTATTTCCGTTTAGCTGTAAAGCCAAAATTACTATAACGATTAACCGTTAACACTCCATACCAATTCGATCTTATGTCACAAAAGCCAATTATTTAGGGTTTTGTCTCGCGACGAGCGCTTTTAGGACGGAAAGCTGCTACCACATGGGCATCTGTTTCAACATAGGGCCCGTCCAGCAACTGTATACAATATGGTACACTCGCAAAGATACCCGGCACCACAACCTTACCATTTTCATCTTTCACGCCTTCCAGCGTTTCCTGAATTGATTTTGGCTGCCCCGGCAGATTGAGGATCAAGGCCTGTTTGCGAATAACCCCCACCTGACGCGAGAGGATCGCCGTCGGAACGAAATGCAGGCTGATCTGACGCATCTGCTCGCCAAAACCCGGCATTAAACGATCGGCAACTGCCAGTGTGGCATCCGGCGTCACATCACGGCGCGCCGGCCCGGTTCCGCCGGTGGTTAGCACCAAATGGCAGCCCATTTCATCCACCAGCTCGCAAAGCGTTTGTTCAATGATGGATTGTTCATCAGGGATCAGACGGGTTTCTATTTTAAAGGGCGTCGTCAGCGTGTGCTCAAGCCACTCCTGTAGCGCAGGGATGCCTTTATCCTGGTAAACGCCGCTAGAAGCGCGGTCTGAAATGGACACGAGTCCAATGCGTAAGGTATTCATATCAATCCCGGAAATCAGCAAGTCTGGGTAGAATGATACACGGGGAAAGGCGTTGCAGACAGGGAAAGCGGTGAAAAGCGTGGCCGACAGGAAGCCGGCCACGAGAATGATTACAGCAGGTCGCCGATCATTTTTTCCAGTTTTTCCTGGTCGATAGCAAACTTACGGATACCGTCCGCCAGTTTATCTACGGCCATTGGATCCTGGTTATGCTGCCACAGGAACTGGGACTCGGTGATGCGCTCAGGACGCGCCTTCACTTCACCGGTGTAGCTCAGCTTACGCTCGATTGTGCCTTCGCTTTCTGCCAGCTCTTTCAGCAGCGCAGGAGCGATGGTCAGGCGGTCACAGCCGGCCAGTTCGATAATTTCGCCGACGTTACGGAAGCTTGCACCCATCACCACGGTTTCATAGCCGTGCTGCTTGTAGTACTGGTAGATTTCGGTCACGGACACCACGCCTGGATCTTCCTGCGGGGCGTACTCTTTCTTGTCGGTGTTAGCTTTGTACCAGTCAAGAATACGGCCAACGAACGGAGAAATCAGGAACACGCCGGCTTCAGCACAGGCACGAGCCTGAGCGAAGGAGAACAGCAGGGTCAGGTTACAGTTGATGCCTTCTTTTTCCAGCTGCTCTGCAGCGCGGATGCCCTGCCAGGTAGAAGCCAGTTTAATCAGGATGCGATCGTTGCTGATGCCCGCGTCGTTGTACAGCTTGATCAGGTGCTTGGCTTTAGCAATGCTGGCTTCGGTGTCATAGGACAGACGAGCATCTACTTCGGTAGAAATACGGCCAGGGATCAGCTTCAGAATTTCCAGGCCGATGTTCACAGCCAGCTTATCGGAAGCGTCAACCACCTGCTGAGCGCGATCGTTGCTCTGGCCACGAGCCCAGGTAATCGCTTCGTCAATCAGTTTACGATACTCAGGGATCTGCGCAGCGTTAAGGATCAGAGAAGGGTTGGTAGTAGCATCTTGCGGCTGGTACAGCTTCATTGCCGCGATATCTCCGGTGTCAGCAACCACGGTGGTCAGTTGACGCAAAGAAGTCAATTTATCCGTCATAATGAGTGTTTCTCTTCAGGTGTAGCTTGTTAGGGAGATGTAACCGGTCTGGCTTGATGATATCACGCCGCCCATCAGGTGCAACCGCGACAAGTGCTGTCCGTCCAGTGGGCGAGAATATGCTAAACTCGACCGCCAATTTATCTGTAACGTAATGGATTGTATGGCCCGGGTCCGTCAACCTCGCCGCCATCACGCATTAACAAGAGGGACGTTAATGACAGATTTTTTATTCTTTATCAATGAGGTGCTTTGGGGCTCGGTGCTGCTCTGGCTGCTGATTGGCGCGGGTATCTGGTTCACCTTCCGCAGCGGCTTTGTCCAGTTCCGTTACTTTACCCGGCTGCGCCTTTTCCTGCGCAACAGCGGCTCACCGGATCCTTCCGGAATATCCTCATTCCAGGCACTTTGCACCAGCCTGGCCGCCCGCGTCGGCAGCGGCAACCTTGCGGGCATCGCGCTTGCTATCTCCGCAGGTGGCCCCGGTTCGGTGTTCTGGATGTGGGTTGCCGCAGTGCTCAGCATGGCCACCGCCTTTGCAGAATGCTCCCTCGCCCAACTGTATAAAACCCGGGACAAAGAAGGAAACTACCGCGGCGGCCCGGCCTGGTATATGGAGCGTGGGCTTGGCATGCGCTGGATGGGCGTGCTGTTTTCCGTCTTTTTGATCGTTGCTTTCGGCATGGTGTTTAACGCCGTGCAGGCTAACTCCATCGCTATTGCCACTCACTATGCGTTTGACGTGCCGAAAATCTGGGTGGGTCTTTTCCTGGTGGTGGTTACCGCGCTGGTTATCTGGCGAGGGATGCGGACTATCGCCCGCCTCACCCAATGGCTGGTGCCGATGATGGCCTTACTTTGGGTATGCATGAGCCTGTATGTTGTGGGACTGCATATTGAACGCTTCCCGGACGTCATCAGGCTGATTTTCAGCCATGCATTTGGCTGGCACGAAGCCGCTTCGGGCGCGCTGGGCTATACCGTCAGCCAGGCCATCACCAATGGCTTTCAGCGCGGGATGTTCTCAAATGAAGCGGGCATGGGCTCCACGCCGAATGCCGCCGCCGCCGCCGCCGCATGGCCCCCACACCCGGCCACTCAGGGGGTGGTGCAAATGTTTGGTGTGTTAATTGATACGGTAGTCATCTGCACCGCGACCGCCGCCATTGTGCTGATGTCCGGCATGATGGATGGTATTGAAACATCACGCAGCGGCATTATTCTGGTTCAGCAGGCGTTCAGTGCAGCCGTGGGCGGCTGGGGCAGCGGTTTTATCGTGGTAATCGTTTTCTTGTTCGCCTTTACGTCTATCATGGCGAATTACACCTACGCCGAGAACAATTTGCTGTTCCTGAACCAGGACAGCCGCGCTCTGAAATTTTTACTGCGCTTCATGGTACTCACTATGGTGATGTTCGGTACGCAGGCCGCGCTGCCGCTAGTCTGGCAGTTGGCAGACGTGGCGATGGCTATTATGGCGATAACCAATATCACGGCGATTCTGTTACTTTCCCCGGTGGTGAAAGCGATAGCGGCGGATTATCTGCGCCAGCAAAAGCTGGGGATCTCACCCATTTTCAACCCCAACCGTTTCCCGGAGATTAAGAGCCAGCTTGCACCCGGCGTTTGGGACAGAGACATGGAAAAAAAACCTTAGCTAATTGCAGCCATAGGCCGCGACAGGCGGGAAATTTGCTAAAGTAACGGCCAAACTATGCAAGGAGTGGACATGCTAATTCTTATCTCACCTGCCAAGACGCTGGATTACCAAAGCGAGCTCCCGACGGACCGCTATACACAGCCGGAACTGCTGGAATACTCACAGCAGTTAATTAGCGTTGCCCGCAAGCTTAGCGCACCGCAAATTGCTTCCCTGATGAGCATCAGCGATAAGCTGGCCTCTCTTAACGAAACCCGTTTCCATGAGTGGCACCCGGCGTTCACGCCGCAAAACGCGCGTCCGGCTATTCTCGCCTTTAAAGGTGACGTCTATACCGGCCTGCAGGCCGAAGAGTTTAGCGAAGCGGACTTTGATTTCGCCCAGCAGCACCTGCGCATGCTTTCCGGGCTGTACGGCGTGCTGCGTCCGCTGGATTTAATGCAGCCGTACCGGCTGGAAATGGGCATTCGCCTGGAAAACCCGAAAGGCAAAGATCTGTACCACTTCTGGGGCGATACGATTACCGAGAAGCTGAATCAGGTGCTGGCAACCCAGGGCGACAATATCGTAGTCAACCTGGCGTCTGATGAATACTTCAAAGCGGTTAAGCCGAAGAAGCTGAATGCGGACATCATCAAGCCGGTCTTCCTCGATGAAAAGAACGGCAAGTTTAAAGTCATCAGCTTCTACGCGAAAAAAGCGCGTGGGCTGATGAGCCGCTACATCATTGAAAATCGACTGACTAAGCCTGAACAACTCAAAACGTTTAACACCGACGGCTATTTCTTTGATGCGGAAGCTTCTCAGAAAAACGAACTGGTGTTTAAGCGCCACGAGCAGTAAAAAAAACGCCAGCGCTAAGCTGGCGTTTTACTGAGAACTCGCGCCGGTTATCTATCCCAGCGATTATCATGATGATACCGTGGCGGGCCATCGAACCGGGCATGGCGCTGCCAGCGGTGTTCGCGCCACTCATAGTGCCTTGCCCACCAGTCGTGATCTCGCCAGTAATGGCCGTCCCAGTAGCGCCCGTGGTTATCCTGATCGCCAAAATGCAGCGTCACGGCAGGCACCAGCGTGATCTCTCCCGCCTGTACCACCAGCGGCGTCACCACCAGCAGGGACAACGCCAGAAAAATGGATTTCAACATAACTTGCTCCTTACTTCTCAAGCCGGCCCATTGGGCCCGTTAAGATGAGCTTATGTCGGAAATCACACCTGCGTTATTCTCCGCAATCCTAATCTCTAAGCATCCGCATTTTATGGGAACTTCTCCTTTTTCCCTGCGAAATTCCTGCTTATTTTCTCCCTGATTCACAGGGAAAACGCCCCAGTTTGACAATCAAAATGGGGCTTCAGAATTAAGCTTTAACCATCATAAACTTACGCAATTCGGCGAAATCAGCCGGGAGATTGTGGGACAGCAGCGGCAAATCGGCACGAGACGCCAGCTCCTGCGGCAACGGCAGCGCTTCACCCAGAATGTCTTCCACACTTTCTTTAAACTTCGCCGGATGTGCGGTGCCCAGGAACAACCCGAACTCACCTGGCTGCAGCTGGTCGCGCAGAGCGCGGTAAGCAATGGCCGCGTGCGGTTCGGAAACGTAGCCAATCGCCTTCAGCTCACGCATCGTCTCTTTGGTGGTTTCGTCGGTCACGGCGGCATAGCCAAGATCGGTCAGACGCCAGATCTTACGGCGGAAGAGTTCTTCCACGCGCGGCCAGTTGTTCGGCTGGCTAACATCCATTGCGTTGGAAAGAGTAGCCACGGTCGCTTTAGGTGCCCACTGGCCTTCTGCGAGGAAGCGTGGAACGGTGTCATTGGCATTCGTGGCCGCGATAAAGCGTTTAATCGGCAGGCCGAGGGATTTTGCCAGCAGGCCGGCCGTCAGGTCACCAAAGTTACCGCTCGGTACGGAAACCACCAGCTGATTACGGGCTTCCTGCGGCAGCTGGGCTACCGCTTCGAAGTAGTAGCAGATCTGCGCCAGCAGGCGACTAATGTTGATGGAGTTCGCCGAGTTTAACCCCAGCGCCACCTTCAGTTCTTCATCATCAAATGCCTGTTTCACCAACGCCTGGCAGGCATCAAAATCACCGTCAATCGCCACGGTTTCGATATTCCCACCGAGGGTACAGAACAGTTTTTCCTGCAGCGGGCTGATTTTCCCACGCGGATAAAGAATAACGACGCGCACATTCTCAAGGCCGTAGAACGCGTGAGCCACCGCCGCACCGGTATCGCCTGAGGTTGCGGTCAGTATGGTCACGGGCTTGTCGCCGCTGATGTGAGTCAGCATCTGCGCCATAAAGCGCCCGCCAAAGTCTTTAAACGCCAGCGTCGGGCCGTGGAACAGTTCCAGACAGCCTACGTCCGGCTCAACCATGTTCACCGGCGCAGGAAACGCGAAGGCAGCTCGCACGCGCTCTTCCAGAATCTCCGCCGGGATCTCATCGCCGATAAACGCGGACAAAATTTTGCTGCTGCGGGTGACAAAGTCCATCTCCAGCATGGCGTCGATTTCAGTCAGTTCAAACTCAGGCAGGTCATGCGGGAAGAACAGGCCCTGTTGCTTACCCAACCCTTGGGTAACCGCCTGTGCAAAGGAGACCTGCTCGTTGTGATCTTTAAGGTTGTACAGTTTCATGTCTTATCCCAAAACTCGTGCGCCAGCCGTATCCAGACGGCAAATATGTACAAAACCTTCCTGGTTCTGCAAATAATGTTGGCTGAGCCAGTCAGCCACGCGCTGCGCGGTATCGGTGTTATCGCACAGTGCAAATAATGTCGGGCCAGAACCCGAGATCCCGCTGGCCAGCGCGCCAATATCCGCCACGGCTTTACGGGACTCATCAAATTTCGGCAGCAGTTTGGCGCGGTAAGGTTCAGCAATCACGTCCTGCATCAGCTTCGCGGCAAGCGCAGGCTGGCGGGTATGACAGGCATGAATAAAACCGGCCAGGTGGCGGCCGTGACTAATACAGTCCTGACGGCGGTACTGGGCTGGTAAAATCGCGCGCGCTTCGGCGGTTGAAACCTTAATGCCCGGGTACGCCAGCACCCAAAGCCACTCATCAAAGCCTGGCACCTGCTGGCTGATGATGCCGTTTTCTTCGATCATCAGTTGCATACCGCCGAGGAAACAAGGCGCGACGTTATCGTAGTGAATGCTGCCGGAAATACGCCCTTCCAGCTCGCCCATCAACGCCAGCAGGCGCGTGTCGCTGAGAGGCTTGCCGCAAAATTCATTCATCGCCATCAGGCCGGCCACCACCGAACAGGCGCTGGACCCCAGCCCGGAACCGATAGGCATGTTTTTCTCAAGCGTCATTGCCACCGGGATAGTTTTGCCAATCTCCTGGCAGAAACGCTCCCAGCACTGATAAACAATGTTCTCGCGCGGTTCATCCGGTAGCTTGCTGGCAAACCGCCCAAGGTTGGTCAGACTGAAACTGTCCGCCGCTTCAACCGTGACGTAATCGCCCAGATGTGAGCCATCAACTGGCGACACCGCCGCGCCCAGCACATCAAAACCAACGCTCATATTGGCGCTGGAAGCCGGGGCATATACTTTAACCATCTTAAACTCCTAACTTCCATGACAGGGTGCGAAGCAGATCCGCGAAGACACCGGCTGCGGTAACGTCGTTACCCGCACCATAGCCGCGCAGAACCAGCGGCAGCGGTTGATAATAGTGGCTGTAGAAGGCCAGGGCGTTTTCGCCATTTTTCACCTTATACAGCGGATCGTTGCCGTCTACAGCGTCGATCTTCACTTTGCAGCTGCCATCGTCTTCGATAATACCGACGTAGCGTAGCACTTTCCCATCGTCACGCGCCTTCCTCACACGAGCCGTAAACTCATCATCCAACTGTGGAAGGCGTGCCATAAAAGACTCGACGTCTCCGCTCGCATCAAAATTTTCCGGAAGTACGGATTCGATAGCGATATCGGACAGTTCCAGATCGCTCCCGGTCTCACGCGCCAGGATCAGTAGCTTACGTGCGACATCCATACCGGAAAGATCGTCCCGCGGATCCGGTTCGGTGTACCCCATTTCACGGGCGGTACTGGTCGCCAGCGAGAAGCTCATTCCCTCATCCAGCTTACCGAAGATGTAAGAAAGCGACCCGGAAAGAATGCCGGAAAAACGCTGCAGCTCATCGCCCGCATTCAGCAAGTTTTGCAGGTTTTCGATCACCGGCAGACCCGCCCCCACGTTGGTGTCGTAGAGGAACTTACGGCGCGAACTCTCCGCGGCATGGCGTAGTTGGTGGTAATAATTCATGCTCGAGGTGTTGGCCTTTTTGTTTGGCGTCACCACATGGAACCCTTCGTTCAGGAAGTCAGCGTACTGATCCGCCACGGCCTGGCTGGACGTACAGTCCACAATCACCGGGTTCAACAGATGGTACTCTTTCACCAGGCGAATCAGGCGGCCAAGATTGAACGGCTCTTTGGCCTGCTCCAGCGCCTGCTGCCAGTTCTCGAGATCCAGACCATGAACGTTGGTCAGCAGGGCTTTAGAATTCGCCACGCCGCAAACGCGCAGGTCAATATGCTTTTCCTTCAGCCACGCCTGCTGGCGTTTAACCTGCTCCAGCAGAGCCGCCCCCACGCCGCCAACGCCCACCAGAAACAGCTCGATAACCTGATCGGTGTTAAACAGCATCTGATGCGTTACACGCACGCCGGTCACGGCATCGTCGTTATTTACCACAACGGAGATAGAGCGCTCGGAAGAGCCCTGAGCGATAGCGATAATGTTGATATTCGCGCGGGCCAGCGCGGCAAAGAACTTCGCGGAGATACCGCGCAGCGTTTTCATGCCGTCGCCCACGACAGAAATAACCGCCAGACGCTCGGTCACTGCCATCGGCTCCAGCAGCTCTTCTTTCAGTTCGAGATAAAATTCGTCTTCCATCGCCTTACGAGCGCGACCGCAATCAGCCTGAGGCACGCAGAAGCTGATGCTGTACTCGGAAGAGGACTGGGTGATCAGCACCACGGAAATCCCCGCACGGGACAAGGCAGCAAACACGCGCGCGGCCATGCCAACCATGCCTTTCATTCCCGGGCCTGAGACGCTGAACATCGCCATGTTGTTCAGGTTAGTAATGCCTTTAACCGGCAGCCCTTCGTCATCGCTCTTGTCGCCAATGAGCGTGCCCGGCGCCTGTGGGTTTCCGGTATTTTTAATCAGGCAAGGGATCTGGAACTGAGCAATCGGGGTGATAGTGCGGGGGTGAAGGACTTTGGCACCAAAGTAGGAAAGCTCCATCGCTTCCTGGTAAGACATCGACTTCAGCAGTCGGGCATCGGGAACCTGGCGCGGGTCGCAGGTATAAACCCCATCGACGTCAGTCCAGATCTCACAACAGTCGGCGCGCAGACAGGCAGCCAATACGGCGGCAGAATAGTCGGAACCGTTCCGGCCCAGCACCACCAGCTCGCCTTTGTCGTTCCCGGCGGTAAACCCGGCCATCAGGATCATGTGATCTTCAGGAATGCGGCTGGCGGCAATACGGCGGGTAGACTCTGCGATATCCACGCTGGAATCCAGGTAGTGCCCCACCGCCAGCAGTTTCTCGACCGGATCGATAACGCTAACCGGGTAGCCACGGGCCTGCAGCACGCCGGACATAATGGCGATAGACAGCTTCTCACCCCGGCAAATGATCGCCGCATTGATGCTGTCCGGGCACTGACCCAGCAGGCTGATCCCGTGCAGAACATGTTTAAGCTGAGCAAATTCCTGATCCACTAACCCTTTCAGTTCAGCCAGCGGGAAGCCCGGCTGCGCCTCTGCCAGGCCATTTAGCAGTTCAGCGAAAATGCGCTCGGCGTCGCTGATATTCGGCACAGCGTCCTGGCCACCAATGGTCTTCTCAATCATCGCCACAAGGTGGTTAGTAATTTTTGCCGGAGCAGACAGCACGGTCGCTACCTGCCCCTGTTTGGCATTGCTTTCCAGGATATCGGCAACGCGGAGAAAACGCTCCGCATTTGCCACTGAAGTACCGCCGAATTTCAACACTCGCATTGTTGTGACCCCTTGATTTTTTCCCGAAAAAAAAGCCCGCACTGTTTAGGTGCGGGCTTTTTTCATTTTTACCTGTATGCGTCAGCCCGCACCGTTACCTGTGGTAATGGTGGTTGTGATAATTGTGGTAATCAGGCTGAAGCGAAACATGGATGTTGTGTGCTCTAAATTTGTAATAGCTCTATTGGTTAAAGCAATCCCTTTACCAAGTCAATTTTTTTTAGTTCTGTCACAAAAAATTACCTTGTTCGGTCGCGCTGGAAAACTCACCAAAAATGGGAGTAAAAGCGTAAAAATAGCGCAAAAAGTTAGAGGAAAGTCTCAAAAAAGAGAAATTAAAAGACATTTCATTCTGGTAACTTTTTTTCGATGTCATGCAGCAAACGATGCAGCATCGCCGTGTCTCTCTGTTCAAGCAACCCCAAACGCTGCTGAACCCAATCGACCATTTTTTGGTCGTCCGCGACCTCAAGTCGATGTAACAGCGATGTCATTCGCAAGCGCAGCGCATTCAACTGCTGCCCGTCACCATTCACATTTTCCACAGGCGGCTGCTGCATCAAAGTGGAAAGCTGGTAGCAATAAACCATCACGGCCTGGCCCAGGTTGAGCGACGGGTAATCTGCAACCATCGGTACGCCGGTTAACACATCCGCCAGTTCCAGCTCTTCGTTAGTCAGCCCGGAATCTTCACGACCAAATACCAGCGCCGCACATCCCACCCACTGGCGTTTCTCTTCAAGTATCGGTCCCAGCTGCTGCGGCGTCGCGTAGTAATGAAATTTCGCCCGGCTGCGGGCCGTTGTTGCGATGGAAAAATCTACGTCACTCAGGGCTTCGGCAAGGGTGTCGTAGTGGCGAATACCGTCGAGGATATCGCCGGCACCGTGCGCCACCCAGCGCGCAGCGGGCTGGAGATGCGCGTCGCTGGCGACGATCCTCATCTCCGTAAATCCCATGGTCTTCATCGCCCGGGCAGCGGCCCCGACGTTCTCTGCTCTGGCCGGTGAAACCAGGATAATTGGCAAACGCATTGGAACTCTCTTCTAAAATTCGTTAAAACGTGCGAAGTGATGCACAAATTTGGATAATACGCATCGCAAATTTACTTTGTTGCAACATATATTGTGGTAACGGCTTCTGCTTAACTTATAACTTAACCTTATGCTTTTACATGATTATATACTATGAGCATGGGGTAAAGGCGGGATATATCCACTTGTTTAGCATGGTTTATTTCTCCATAAGCTCATTGCCGCCGCAGGCCAGATTCAGCTTACTTTTTTAACGCTTTACGATCTTGATTATTAAAAAGTTGTGACAAAAGCTAGCATTGAGCTACGATGATTTAATGAAAGTGTTAACGTGCTACAATTGAAATTGATATATGTCAACGAAGCGTAGTTTTATCAGGTGTCTAAGGCGCATCAGCCTGTTATGTTGCTGTTAAAATGGTTAGGATAACAGCCGTTTTTGACACCGTCGGGTCCAAAGGGAACGTACCCACGACCAAGCTAATGATGTTGTTGACGTTGATGGAAAGTGCATCAAGAACGCAATTACGTACTTTAGTCATGTTAAGCCCGGCATGTTAATTTATGGCATGTAGCAGGCAGGTCAGGGACTTTTGTACTTCCTGTTTCGATTTAGTTGGCAATTTTAGGTAGCAAACATGCAGACCCCGCACATTCTTATCGTCGAAGACGAATTAGTAACACGCAACACGCTTAAAAGCATTTTTGAAGCGGAAGGCTATGATGTTTTTGAAGCGACCGATGGCGCAGAGATGCATCAAATCCTTGCCGATAATGACATCAACCTGGTCATTATGGACATCAACCTGCCGGGTAAAAACGGCCTGCTGCTGGCGCGTGAATTGCGCGAGCAGGCTAACGTGGCGCTGATGTTCCTGACGGGTCGTGACAACGAAGTGGACAAGATCCTCGGTCTTGAAATCGGTGCGGATGACTACATCACCAAACCTTTCAACCCGCGTGAGCTGACTATTCGTGCACGTAACCTGCTGTCCCGTACCATGAACTTAGGGGCCATCAGCGAAGAACGTCGTTCCGTTGAAAGCTACAAATTCAACGGCTGGGAGCTGGACATCAACAGCCGCTCTCTGGTTAGCCCGAACGGTGAACAGTATAAGCTACCGCGCAGTGAATTCCGTGCGATGCTGCACTTCTGTGAAAACCCGGGCAAAATTCAGTCTCGTGCTGAGCTGCTGAAGAAAATGACCGGTCGCGAGCTGAAGCCGCATGACCGTACCGTCGATGTCACTATCCGTCGTATTCGTAAACATTTCGAATCCACCCCGGATACGCCAGAAATCATCGCGACCATCCACGGTGAAGGCTACCGTTTCTGCGGCGATCTGCAGGAATAAACGGTTAGAGATAACAAAAAGGGCTGACATATGTCAGCCCTTTTTTATGCCTCGTTTTCAGCGGGAAATGCGTTCATTCCAGCTGCGGGTAAAGACCTCTTCCCCATTATGCTGAACCGTCATCTTTCCACTGACCATAAAATGCGTCAGGTCGCTGCGCATCTCCAGCACAATATCCGTGTCCGTCCACCAGCCTTCCCGGCCGATTTTCATGTTCTGGGTCAGTAGATAATGCGCTGAAAGCGGATCGGCATTCTGCACGGTCAACTGACGTCTGAGGCTATGATCGACGGTGGTATTGATATCGTCAAAGCGGTACACGCCCTCGCCAAAAACACCGCCCACGCCCTGAGTGATGCTCTGCCAGCTATCTTTCACCACATCATAGCGCAGCTCGCGATCGACCCGCCCCGGAGAGAGGATCGTCAGCGGCGTATTGGCCGCCGTTTCAGGATGAGGATTCGGGCCAGCAATCGACTTCACTGTCCGACAAACAGGCAGCTGCAGCTGGGCGCTGGCCAGATCAACGCTTAGCGTCGCGTTTTCGGCCATCGGCCAAATCATCGGCCAGAAGGTGGTCGCGAGAGAAATCCGTAACCGGTGCCCGGCGGCAAAGCGCCAGGCGATGCCATCCAACTGTACGGTCACATTAACTTTCTCGCCGGGCACCAGCGCGACGTTCTGCTCCTGCCCCTGCAGGTGGCTCAGATTCACCCAGCCGTGACTAACGCGGGTCGAAGCTCCATCGGGGGCAACGTCTGACAGTCTTACATACAGCATTGCGGCAGGCTTATCGCTGGAAAGCGTAACGTCAAACTGCGGGAAACCATAAATTGCCAGGCTTTCATTCAGCGGCGGGCTGTCGAAACTTTCTGCCAGCCCGTCATCCATTCGCTGATCGCTCGGGCTTTCCCCCAGCACGCCAGCCCCCATCCACTCCCCGGCAAAAAGCCCGTGGTTCTGGACGCTACGAATATCCTGCCGGTATGCATCGGGTAACGGCGAGGTCGCCAGTCGGCCGGGCTGCAAATGCCAGCGCTGAGGGAAGGTTTCAGCATCCGTATCGTTCTCAATGGCAATCCACTCCCCAAAGGCCTGCGGCCGCTGCGAATCAGGCCGCTGGCTGTCGTTAAGCCAGGCCTGAACGCGTGGCCCAGACAGCACGTCGTTATCGATTTGCTTCAGCCAGCGATCCCACCAGCTTACCGCTTCCTGCAGAAAACCGATGGCCGGCGTGGGCGAGCCATCCTGAGGATAAATATGCGCCCACGGGCCAAGAATCGCCTTACGCGGGACGTTAAGGTTGTCCATCAGGCGGAAAACCGCGTTGCTGTAGGAATCCGCCCAGCCGCCCACCGCCATCACCGGACAGGTAATGGCCTGCCAGTCCTCCCCCACGGAGCCATGCTTCCAGTAAGCATCTTTCAGCGGATGCGCCATCCACAACGCCGGGAAGAAAGGCATATTTTCAAGCCGATTGAGCCAGGCCTGATACCAACCCTCCCCGACCAGCTCCGGGTCCTGCGGTCGACTTTGGTAGGCCAGCATAATGCCGCCCCACCAAAGATTGTCATTCAGCAGGCAGCCCCCTTTGTAGTGGATATCGTCGTTGTAACGATCGTCCGTCGAGCAAACGGTGATAATGGCTTTCAGCGCCGGAGGGCGGCGAGCCGCCAGCTGCAGGCAGTTAAAACCACCCCAGGATTTTCCCATCATTCCCACGGCGCCGTTGCACCAGGCCTGACGGCTGATCCAGTCGATCACTTCCAGCGCATCTTCCTGCTCCTGCAGAAGATATTCATCGGCCATCAGCCCGTCGGAATCGCCGCTGCCGCGCATGTCTACCCGCAGCACCGCATAGCCATTGCCGGCAAAATAGCCGTGCATCGGCTCATCACGGGTGCGTGTTCCGTCGCGCTTGCGGTAGGGAATGTACTCCAGAATTGCGGGCACCGGCTGCTGCGAAGCCGACAAAGGCAGCCACATACGCGCGGCCAGGCGAGTCCCGTCTTTCAGAACGATCCACAGGTGTTCCGTCACGCTCACGCTGTGGGGAAATTGGGTTATCAGAGTTTTCATGAGGCTCCTGCCATCGCGTTTAACTGACGCTGACCCAGCACCTCATCCAGCCAGGAGGGGCGCATTTCCGGCACGGAGGTCAGCAGTTTTTCGGTATAGCTGTGCATCGGGGCGCTGAATACCTGCCCGGTCGGGCCCTGTGCAACGACGTTGCCCTGGTACATCACGGCAACCTGCTGGGCAATGCGCTTCACCGTGCTCAAATCGTGGGTGATAAACAGGTAAGACAGCCCCAGCTGTTCCTGAAGGTTTCTCAGCAATTTCAGCACTTCTTCCGCCACCAGCGGGTCAAGGGCGGAGGTTGCCTCATCGCAGATAATCAGATCGGGCTTCGCGGCCAGCGCTCGCGCAATACACACGCGCTGTTTCTGGCCACCGGAAAGCGAACCGGGATAGCGGTCAATGAGGTAATCGGGGAGTTCAGTTAGTTTCAACAGTTCGAGAACGCGCGCGCGAACCTGCTGTTTATCAAGGCCAAAATAGAACGCAGCCGGGCGGCCAATCGCCTCTAGCACGGTTTGCCTCGGGTTAAGCGCCACATCGGGCAACTGATAGATCATCTGAATACGCCGCAGCGTCTCTTTATCACGCTGCTGATAGCGGTTGGCCAGCACCTTATCGGCAAAGGTGACGCTGCCTTTCGTGTCAGTGAGCAGGCCGCACAACGCCCGAGCCAGCGTACTCTTTCCGCTCCCGGACTCGCCGATAATGGCCATCGTTTCCCCTTTGGCAATACTGAGAGAGACGTTGTGGACGACCGTCTTGCCGTTATAGCCCGTAGAGAGGTTGTTCAGCGCCAGAAGCTGGCCTTCAGGTTTGCTTTCGGCATGAACCGGCGTTAAAGCGTGGGCGCGTTCGGAAACCAGCCGCTGCGTGTAGCTTTCAGCTGGGTTTTGCAGAATATCGGCGGTGCTGCCGCATTCCACTTCACTCCCCTGACGCAGCACCATAATGCGGTCGGCAATCTGCGCAACTACCGCCAGATCGTGGGTGATATAAAGCGCAGCGGTATTAAACTCGCGGACCAGTTTACGCAGCATCACCAGCACTTCGATTTGCGTGGTCACATCCAGCGCGGTGGTCGGTTCATCCAGTACGAGGATATCCGGCTGGCAGGACATTGCCATCGCCGCCATCGCTCGCTGCAGCTGCCCGCCCGAGAGCTGATGCGGATAGCGCTGACCGATAGTTTCAGGCTCCGGGAGATCCAGCGCTTTAAACAGCGTCACGGCCCAGGCTTGCGCTTCTGCCGGGTTCATCAGGCCATGGCGGAGCGGGCCTTCGCAAACCTGCTTACCGATGGTTAGCGCCGGGTTAAACGCCGCCGCAGCGCTCTGCGCCACATAGGCCACCCGTTTACCGCGAAACTCGCGCTTCTCTTTGCTGGACAGCGTCACAATATTTTTCCCGGCCACCAACACTTCGCCACCCGCAATCCGGCAGCCTGGTCGGGCATAGCCCAGGGCCGCAAGACCAATGGTTGATTTTCCCGCGCCGGACTCACCAATCAGCCCCAGCACTTCACCGGGCATCAGGCTGAGAGAGACACCTTTCACCAGCGGCAGCCCCTGCTCGGTTTCAATGCGTAAATCACGCATTTGTAAAATCGGTTGTGTCATCCCTCTTCTCCCAGCGAAAGGTTGTTACGCACCAGCAGCCAGTCAACTACCAGATTGACGCCGATCGTCAGCAGGGCAATCGCTGCGGCGGGATACAGCGGAGCAAACTGACCAAAGTTGATAGCCTGCGCGTTGTCGCGCACCATGCTGCCCCAGTCCGCCCAGGGTGGCTGAATGCCCAGCCCAAGGAAACTAAGCCCGGCAATAAACAGGAAGGTAAAACAGAAGCGCATGCCGAATTCCGCCAGCAGCGGCGGCATGGCGTTAGGCAGAAACTCTTTGCGAACAATCCACCACAGCCCTTCCCCACGCAGGCGTGCCGCCTCAACGTATTCAAGGCAGACGATCCCCTGCGCGACCAGGCGGGCAAGACGGAAAACGCGAGTCGCGTCCAACAGCGCAATGGTTCCCACCAGCACCGGAATAGATGTCCCCAGCACGGACAGGACGATCAGCGCCAGGATCAGCACCGGAATAGACATCAGCGTATCCACAATACGGGTCAGCACCACATCCACCCAGCGCCCGTAAATCGCGGCGGTGAAGCCGGTAATGATGCCCACGACAAACGAAATGGCGGTGATCGCCAGCGCAATCGCAATGGTGGTTCGGGCGCCAAACAGAATACGCGACAGCATGTCACGCCCCAGGCTGTCGGTGCCAAACGGCATTGAACTGGACGGCAACATCCAGATGTCACCCACCTGTGCCGTTTCGCTGTGCGGTGCCAGCCAGGGCGCAAAAAGCGCGGCAATCAAGTTGACGGCAATGATGGTCAAACCCAATATTGCCGACAGCGGTACCGTACGAATTTTGATATTTTTCATGGCCTACCTCGCATGCCGCAGTCGTGGGTTACACCAGATAGCCAGCAGATCTGCCGCCGTATTCAGCAGGATATAAGTCCCGCCAAACAGCAATCCGCAGGCCTGCACAACCGGTAAGTCGCGTTTTGTCACGGCATCCACCATCAGTTGCCCGATGCCCGGATAGACAAAGACCACCTCCACCAGGATGACACCCACCACCAGGTACGCCAGGTTAAAAGCAATCACGTTGATGATCGGCGCCAGCGCGTTCGGCAAGGCGTGGCTCAGCACAATACGCCAACGGGAAAGCCCTTTTAGCAGCGCCGTTTCGATGTAGCTACTGGACATCACCGCCCCGACTGAAGCCCGCGTCATGCGCAGCATATGCGCCAGCACCACCAGCACCAGCGTCAGCATCGGCAACGTGCAGGCATAGAGCCTGTCGAGAAGGCTGGCATCCGGGTCAACCAGCGCCAGACTTGGGAACCAGGCGAGGCGAATGGCAAAGAAAATAACCAGCACGTAACCAACAAAAAACTCCGGCACCGAAATACTCATCAGCGTCAGCGTATTCGCCAGGCGGTCAAACCAGGAGCCCCGCCATACCGCCGAAGCAATCCCCAGCACAACCGCCAGCGGAATCGCAATCAGCGCGGCATATAGCGCGAGAAACAGGGTGTTCGCCAGGCGAGGCAGCAGCTCGGCACCGATAGGCTGGTTGTTGGCAAGCGAAGTGCCTAAGTCACCGTGCAAGACGCCGGACAGCCAGTGCAGGTAGCGATACACCGCCGGCTGATCCAGCCCAAGCTGCAGGCGCAGCGCGGCAATGGTTTCCGGCGTGCCGTTCTGACCGAGGATGGCGCTCGCCACGTCGCCGGGCAACAGTTCGGTGCCGACGAAGATCAGAACCGAAACCAGCCACAGCGTCAGCACGCCAAGCAATAAGCGATGAAGGATCTGTTTTTTCATTACGACTCCAGCCAGACGCGTTCGGCCAGGCGGCCACCCATAAAGTTGAACAGCGGATGGGGTTTCACGCCGCCGACTTTTTTGCTGGTGGCATCCAGGTAGTCGCCAAACAGCGGGATCATCGCGCCGCCGTCATCCCGGGCAATGCTTTGCAGCTCGCCATAGATTTCTGCACGCTTCTGGTCATCAAGCAGCGATCGGGCCTGAATCAGCAGACTGTCAAACTTGTCGTTCTTCCAGTGGGTATCATTCCATTTAGCGGTGGACTGCCAGGCGGTGGAGAACATCTGATCCGCTGTTGGACGACCGCCCCAATAGCCCATGCTAAACGGCGCTTTCATCCAGACGTCATCCCAGTAACTGTCTGCCGGCTGGCGTTTGATACTGACCTGAATCCCCGCGGCAGCGGCTTCACCCTGAAACAGCGCGGCGGCATCCAGCGCCCCGGCGAATGCGGCATCAGATGACGACAGCTCGAGCGGCAGCGCGCTTAGCCCGGCTTTTTTCAGGAAGAACTTCGCCTTATCGGGATCGTAGGCGCGCTGCTCCAGGCTTTTATTGAAGAAGCGGTCGGTTTTCGGGATGGGATGATCGTTGCCAAGCGTGCCGTAGCCCCGCAGCACGGTAGCCAGCAATTTCTCACGATCGATACCGTATTTGATAGCCGTACGAACATCATTGTTATTGAACGGTGCCACGCGGCAATCCATCAGGAAGGTGAAATGCTGCCCCCCGGCCGCACGCACGATGTTAAGTGCCGGGCTGCGTTTCAGAAAATCGACGGTTTTAAAGTCAACGCGGTTGATGGCGTGTACCTGGCCCGAGATAAGGGCGTTGGTGCGGGCGGTAGCATCATTGATAACCAGCACTTCAACGGCATCCACAAAGGCGCGGTTAGGCTTCCAGTAATTCGGATTGCGCTTGAAGTAGGAACGCACGCCCGGCTGGTACTGATCAAATACGAAGCCGCCGGTACCAATCGGGTGTTTCCAGTCGGTAAAGCCGTCCGGCACTACAACGAGGTGGTAGTCCGCCAGCAGGAACGGCAAGTCGGCGTTGCCGCTGTCCAGAGTCAGGGTAATTTCGTTCTCACCACTTTTCTTCAGATCTTTGATAGCCGCCAGCTGCGTTTTAATGGCGCTGCGCGACTGGTCGCCACGGTGGAGATTAATCGAGTAAAGAATGTCGTCCGCTGTAAGCGCCTTACCGTTGTGGAAGGTCACGCCCTGGCGCACTTTAAAGGTCCACTCCTGCGCGCCCGGCTTCGCCTCCCAGCTTTCCAGCAGCTCCGGCGTGGCCTGGTTATTCTCATCAATTTCCACCAGGCCGTTCATCAACATGTATGCCTGGTTAAGCGGCACCCAGTCACTAAAGAGCGTGGGATCCAGAGAGTCGCTGGTATTGCCGCCCGACATGCCCAACTTCAGAACGCCACCTTTTTTAGGCGTAGCTTCGGCAGCAAAGCCCGCAAGTGGTGACAGCGATAACGCACTGCCCATACCAATCAGCGCCGCCGTATTGATAAATGAACGGCGGCTCATACTCACGCCTTGCAGGTATTTTTTTTCGTCTGAACGATCGTCTTTCATTTATTTTTCTCCGTTATTATTTGTTTTTCTGACCACCGGCCAGATGCCATAGCACATCTATTTATGATTTATATCAAAACAGCTAAACACTGAGGCATGAGTTTTTCGTATCAGACTATGAAAAAAATGCACGGCAGAACCACAGCAAAAAAGATAATTTCCCGTTCACGGAGTCACATCAGGAAAGAAAAAGTGGAACTGCATACCCTTGTAGGCTTAATTGGCGTGTTTTGTTATTTGCTGGCCTACGCACTGGTTCAGATGCGAAAGCTGTCTATAGATTCAAATGGTTATGCCGGCCTTAACATCGCAGGCTGCGTGGGTGGGCTGTATTCGCTCAGCCATGATTTTAATTTAGCGTCGGTAATATCACAGTCGATGTGGTTGGTTTTTACGCTTATAGGTATGCATACTTCTTATCGCCGGCGCGGTGCGCTGAAAAATAAAATACCGCCGCTGGACTTAGAGACGATAAATAAACCAAAGGATTAAAATTGATTCATCAGTTATTTCCCGTCACGTTATATAAGAAAACGTTATGGCCAATGAAATAAGCAGATGATTTATTGATGACCAAAATAATAAAATAATTATCTTTTGTGATTTACATCTATTTTCTGCTTATTCCGCCAAAGGCTGTCGCTGCAGCCAGCTCATCACATGGCGAACCACCGGCTTCATGTAGCGATCCTGAGGAATAAGCAGGAAACATTTACTGGCGGCCGCCAGCTTTCCAGAGTGCGCCGCGACAAGTTCTCCCCGGTTAAGGTAATCCTGCACCAGCCCTTCCCAGCCGAGTAATATCCCATCGCCGCGTACGGCCGCCTCCACTAAAAACGGATAGTTATTGGCTCGCCAGGTTTGCCGGGGCACAAAGCTCAAAACATTTTGCGAGGCAAACCAGTTACTCCATCCGGTCCACTCCCGCTGGGGATCGTCCTGAATCAGCAGCGTGTGCTGCAGCAGCGCTTCCGCCGGTGCGTCCGAACCAATGCGTGACAGAAAAGCCGGGGAGCACATCGGGTAGCAGACTTCATCAAAGAGCGGCGTAGCGTGAAAGCCGATGGGCACGTCCCGCAGGTAAAAAATAGCCAGATCAAACTCCGAGGAGCGCAATTCGGAGAAATTATCGGTAATTTTCATACGAATCTGCAAATCCGGCAGCTCACGATGCAGGGCAGAAAGCCGGGATGAAAGCCACAGAGAACTCATGGCGCTGGTGCAAGCGATAGTGACCTGTGGCAGCCCGGTCCAGCCCATCACTTCCGCCGTGGCATGCGACAGCGCCGCCAGCTGCTGCCTGACCCGCTCGGCATAGGCTTCACCGCGTGGCGTAAGCAGTACCCGCCGCTGGGTACGGGTAAAAAGCTTGCAGCCGAGCATCTCTTCCAGCTGCAGAATTTGCCTGCTGGTGGCACTTTGCGTCAGGTTAAGCTCTTCCGCCGCACGAGAAATGTTGCCATAGCGGGCCACACATTCGAAGGCGATAAGGGTATTAAGGGGCGGTAGAGGCTCGATCTGCATTAAAGAAGCCTTAAAAGGCAACGGCACGGTCATAACACACTAATAAGGAAGGCAAGAACTGACAAGCCTGATGCATCAGAAATACCTCAGGCTTCTCATGAAGGCCACGCGTGGACGCATCCGTTCAGCGCCGGTGGAGCAGATTATTTACTCCACGGAATAATCGGCACCGCGCTGATGGCGTTCTTCGGCGATCCTTCAACCACCCGGTCAGAGTAGGCCAGATAGGCCAGTGCATTCCGCTTCGCATCATAGAAACGCACCACTTGCAGCTTTTTAAACACCAGCGACGTGCGCTTCTGGAAGACGACGTCGCCCTGTGCTTTACCTGCTTTGATCTTGTCGCTCAACTCAACCGGGCCAACCTGCTGGCAGGAAATTGCTGCATCAGAGGTGTCTTCCGCTAATCCCAGCCCCCCCTTAATTCCACCGGTTTTTGCGCGACTGATATAACAAGTCACGTTCTTCACATCGGGATCGTCAAACGCTTCGACTACAATCTTGTGGTCGGGGCCAAAAACTTTAAATACGGTATCCACCGATCCGATCTGCTCCGCGCTCGCACCGTAGCTCACGGCCAAAAGCGCACTGCAAAGTGCTAAAGCTTTATATTTCATATTGTTACCATTGTGTAAAAATCACCCTATGGGACTATTCAACAATTGGACAAAAAATCGTTGAATATCACATTATTAGCCAAACCTGCCTCCATAATCGGCAAGTTTGGCACAACTTGTTAAATAAAAACGGTGAATGCATAAACTACAAAAATGCTATCATCCGCTACCTTAGTAAACAGGCATTCGCTTGTATGGATGAGGATATTTTATGGATCAGGCTGGGATCATTCGCGATCTTCTTAGCTGGCTTGAGGGCCACCTCGACCAGCCTCTCGCCCTTGATAATGTGGCGGCAAAGGCAGGTTATTCCAAGTGGCATTTACAACGGATGTTTAAAGAGGTTACCGGGCACGCTATTGGTGCCTATATTCGCGCCCGCCGACTCTCCAAATCCGCCGTTGCTCTGCGCCTGACTGCGCGCCCAATTCTCGACATTGCGCTTCAGTACCGCTTTGACTCGCAGCAGACGTTTACCCGGGCGTTTAAAAAGCAGTTTGCTCAAACGCCGGCGCTCTACCGTCGTTCTCCTGACTGGAGTGCTTTCGGTATGCGCCCACCGCTGCGTCTCGGCGAATTTACGCCTCCACAGGCCCACTTCATCACGATGCCAGAAACGCATCTGGTTGGGGTGACGCAAAGCTACAGCTGCACGCTGGAGCAAATCTCCGACTTCCGCAATGAGATGCGCATCCAGTTCTGGACACAGTTCCTGGGGAACTCACCGACAATTCCACGGGTGCTGTATGGCCTGCATGAGCCTCGTCCAAGCTCGGAAAAAGATGACGAACAGGAAGTCTTTTACACCACGGCGCTCACGCCGGAGCTGGCGAATGGTTTCCTGCCGGACTCGCATCCGGTGGTGCTGGAGGGTGGGGATTATGTGCAGTTTAACTATGAGGGACTGGGCACCGGGCTGCAGGATTTTATCCTGACGGTTTATGGCACCTGTATGCCGTCGCTCAACCTGACGCGTCGTAAAGGTCAGGACATCGAACGTTTCTATCCTCAGGATGAAACGCGGGATCAGGATGTGCCGATGCATATCCGCTGTGAATACCTGATCCCGGTTCGCCGTTAACGCTGGATTTCATCCAGAGCAGGGGCATCAAGATGCGAGATGTCTCCTGCTGTTTCAACCACCCATCCAGACGCCAGCCACGGGCTGTGCTGATAATCCACGCGGGAAATCGAACAGTTGCGCAGACGCAGGCGACGTTCAGCCCACGCCGGTAAGCCAAGAATCGTACTCACCAGCCCACCCAGCGCCATACCGTGGCTCACCAACAATGGCCGGCTTCCGGCCGGTAGCTCCCGGCAGGCATTCAGGGCTTCGTGCATGCGGTTACTCAGTTCCAGCATGCTTTCGCCTTCAGGAATACGTCCGTCCGGCGTACCGTCCACCAGACGACGGCGCCAGCCCTCTTCCTCTTCGGTCAGCGAGTCCATTTTGCGGCGTTCAAGCACGCCCATGTTGAGCTCGCGCAGGCGGGGATCCAGGATAATCTCGCAGCCGCAGGCTTCGGCGATGATCTCTGCGGTGCGGCGAGTACGACCTAAATCGCTGCTGATAATATGAGTGATGCCAAGGGCTCTGGCTCGTTCGGCCACTTGCCAGGCCTGACGTTCTCCATTTTCAGTCAGCGCGCTGTCTGACTGCCCCTGAAGGCGGCGTTCTGCATTCCACTGCGTTTCGCCATGACGAACAAGGTATACCTGTAACATGCGTTTTTTCCGTTATACTCCGGTCACGAAATATCGAGAGTTCTGACTTATTATGAACCATGTCGTAGCTGCAACAACCAATCCCGCCAAAATTCAGGCGATTCTGCAGGCGTTTAGCGAGATTTATGGTGAAGGATCCTGCCATATTGAGCCCGTGGTCGTCGATAGTGGCGTGCCGGAGCAGCCCTTCGGCAATCAGGAAACGCGAAGTGGCGCACGATGCAGGGTTGCTAATGCCCGGGAGATCAGACCAGATGCCGACTTTTGGGTCGCCATTGAGGCCGGTATCGACGAAGGTAGCACCTTCAGCTGGGTAGTGATCGAAAATCGCCACCAGCGCGGCGAAGCCCGTTCGGCCACTCTACCGCTCCCAGAAATTATTCTGCAGAAAGTTAGCGCCGGAAACGCTCTGGGGCCGGTGATGTCGGACTATACGGGTATCGATAAGATTGGTCGTAAAGAGGGTGCCATTGGGGTGTTCACCGCCGGAAAGCTCACGCGTAGCAGCGTTTACCATCAGGCGGTGATTCTGGCGTTAAGCCCGTTTCATAACGAGATTTACCGCCGGGAACCTATTTAGCGGTTTGAGCTGCCACTTTGCAGCAGCTCTTTTTCAAGCCATGCCCGTAGCTCAGTCGGCGCGGCTTTCAGGCTGTTAGAACCACGGGTAATGGTTGCGATACCCGCGCCCAGTTCATTTTTCAGCTCACGCTGGCTAAGCTCACCGCGCAATAACTCTTCGATTATCCGTACCCGCGTGCCTAACGCAGTACGTTCATCCGGCGTCAATAGCAGCGTCAGCAGAGGCATGTGAAGCTCCTGCCCAAAAGCTTGCTGCAATAGCCCCACAAAGCGGAGCCACTCTTTATTACTTTGTTCGGCCTGTTCCGCCGAATACTGAGAGAGCTGAGTCATGTCAGGCCACCATACTCTTTAACTAGTACGGCAGCATAACATACTCTCCGCGCAATCAGTAACGCCGCTGCCACTCGCTGTCCGACAGAATTTTGTCAGGCTGCCCCATGAAATAGCGGTAATAGGCATCGTAGGCCAGCACGTTTTTCACATAGCCACGCGTTTCTGAGAACGGAATACTTTCCACGAATGCAATGGCATCAATCCGCCCCGCGCTGTTCCCAAGCCAGGTCCGCACGCGTCCCGGCCCGGCGTTATAGGCGGCGGAAGCAAAAATACGGTTATTTTCGAACTGCTGGAATACATACTGCAGGTAGCTAGTGCCGATATTGATGTTGGTGTCAGGATCCAGAAGCTGCACCGGGCTGCTGTAGCCTGGAATACTGAACATCTTCACGGTATGGGTGGCGGTACCCGGCATGATCTGCATCAGCCCGCTTGCCCCCACCGGGGAACGCACTTTCGGGTTCCAGGCGCTTTCCTGACGGGCAATCGCCATCGCATAGCTTTGCGGAACAGTTTTGCCGCTAACATAGCGGGCAAAGGTGCCTTTATAAGCTAGCGGGAAGCGCTCTTCCAGGTTATCCCAAAGCTTGCCGGCAATGGTTGCCTGCACGCTAAGATCCCACCAGTCCTGCTCAAAAGCATAGCGCGCCAGCCCGGCCTGCTCCTGCTTGCTGCGGCTGGTGACCAGATTTGCCCATTCGCTTCGCGCGGTGTTGTCCATGTTCCAGTACATCAGCTCGCGGACACGCGCCATTTCAGGCCCCTGCACCAGCGCCGGGTTCACGGGCTCAGCTTTATCCACGCGCAGAGGATACTCTTCCCCAAGCCGCTGTGCGGCGACCATCGGGTAGAAACCACGCTGCTGCATCAGAGTACGCAGGATCCCTTTCGCTTCGTCTTCGCGTCCCCGCTCCAGCAGTAAATCAGCCTGCCAGTAGCGCCATTCGTCTTTCTCTTTGGCTTCCATCGGCAAACGCGCCAGCCAGGTGTTCAATCCCGTGCGATCGCCGGCGCCCAGCGCCATACGCACACGCCGTTCAATCAACGAGGTGGACTGGGAACGCATAATAGCGTCATCCCGCCAGCGGGCCTGTTCATCCGTCACGTCGCTGCCCATCAATCGCCAGGCCACAACGTCACGCAATTCCTGCACCTGCTCCTCGGTAAGTTTCTGCGCCTGGGCCAGGGACGGGATCATCAGGCGAGCATTTTCTACATCCTGCCGGGCGACGCTTGCAAAGGCGATAGCCGCCGCCTGGCGGGTGAAGTCCGTGGCCCCTACCGTATTGGCAAAGGTCAGCACTGTGCCGGGATTATTTTGCAGGCTGACAAGGGCGCTGGAGATGGTCTGATATTCCGCTGGCATCTGGTTCGCAAGCGCGTTCACCAGCGAGGTATTCCCCTCTTTCATCGCCAGACGGATGCGTTCGAGATAAGCCAGAGGATCCTGCGTGCCGGAAGCTCGCCACGCGGAGAACAGCGCATCACAACTCGACGGCTGGCTCTTTCCCGTCAGCCACAGTTCTTTCGCTCCGGCCCAGGCGGCATCCGCCTGCCCGGTATTCCACTTGGCAAAATAGTAATTACATTTTGCTTCGTTAGTGGCGGGTGGCTCAGGGCTAAAGGCCAGCAGACCACGCCAGTCCTGACGCCTTGCCAGCTCGTTAACAAACCGGGAGCTTAAGGTACGCGCCGGAGGCAGGGTTGGGTTCGCCTGGATAAACTGGGCCACTGCAACGGCCGGCTCGTTCATCAGGTCGTCGGTGAGCTGGCGGTATTCGAGGTAAGGATAAAGAGGATAGGTTTGCAGCGTGGGCATCAACTGCTGCACCACGTCCATTTGCTTGTTATCCCAGGCCTGTTTAATTTGCGCGTAGCGGTTGCGCTGCTCATCGAGAGAGTCCGCACGTACTGCGCCGTTTAACATCACCAGGCTAACGCCCGCGGCAAGCAACTGCCATACGACTTGTTTGGCTTTTACCACACCTTCTCCTCATTATTTTCCTGACGGCATCATGCCTGCGCTGCAAAAAGCGAATGCATTCATGCTAACCAGGGGAGACACAATACGCCATGTCAGGAAGGTATATTTTGGTCATTAAACGTATAAAGGCGCCCTGCGCGGCAGAAGCACGATACCCCGCTGGGATTAGACCGTGAAAACCGCTACACTTCGCCTTTGTTATGTACCATCTTACATCACGATAAAAGAGGCAAAGTCGCACTGTGGCTCAATTCGTTTATACCATGCATCGTGTCGGCAAAGTTGTCCCGCCGAAACGACATATTCTGAAAAATATTTCGCTCAGCTTCTTCCCTGGCGCCAAAATCGGCGTGCTGGGTCTGAACGGTGCCGGTAAATCCACCCTGCTGCGCATCATGGCCGGCATCGATACCGATATCGAAGGTGAAGCCCGCCCTCAACCTGGCATTAAGATCGGCTATCTGCCGCAGGAACCTAAGCTGAATCCGGAACACACCGTACGTGAGTCCGTAGAAGAAGCGGTTTCCGAAGTGGTCAACGCCCTGAAAGGCCTGGACGAAGTCTACGCCAAATACGCCGAGCCGGACGCGGACTTTGATAAGCTGGCCGCACAGCAAGGCAAGTATGAAGAGATTATCCAGGCGCACGACGGTCATAACCTGAACGTGCAGCTGGAGCGCGCCGCTGATGCCCTGCGCCTGCCAGACTGGGATGCAAAAATCGAGAAGCTGTCCGGGGGGGAGCGCCGCCGCGTTGCGCTGTGCCGCCTGCTGCTGGAAAAACCAGACATGCTGCTGCTCGACGAACCAACTAACCACCTGGATGCAGAATCCGTGGCATGGCTGGAACGCTTCCTGCACGACTTCGAAGGCACCGTTGTGGCTATCACCCACGACCGTTACTTCCTCGACAACGTCGCCGGCTGGATCCTCGAACTTGACCGTGGGGAAGGTATTCCATGGGAAGGTAACTACTCCTCCTGGCTGGAGCAGAAAGATCAGCGTCTGGCACAAGAAGCCTCAACGGAAGCGGCTCGCCGTAAATCCATTGAGAAAGAGCTGGAGTGGGTTCGTCAGGGGGCTAAGGGCCGTCAGTCTAAGGGCAAAGCCCGTCTGGCGCGCTTCGAAGAGCTGAACAACACCGAATACCAGAAACGTAACGAAACCAACGAACTGTTTATTCCACCTGGCGCACGCCTGGGGGATAAAGTGGTGGAAGTAAGCAACCTGCGCAAATCTTACGGCGACCGCCTGCTGATTGACGATCTGAGCTTCTCCGTACCAAAAGGTGCCATCGTCGGCATTATCGGTCCGAACGGCGCGGGTAAATCCACCCTGTTCCGCATGATGTCCGGCCAGGAACAGCCTGATAGCGGTTCTATAACCCTGGGTGAAACCGTGAAACTGGCCTCCGTTGACCAGTTCCGCGACGCCATGGATAACAGCAAAACCGTGTGGGAAGAAGTCTCCGGCGGCCAGGATATTATGCGTATCGGTAATACCGAAATGCCAAGCCGTGCCTACGTGGGCCGCTTTAACTTTAAAGGCGTCGACCAGGGCAAACGCGTGGGCGAATTGTCCGGTGGTGAGCGCGGTCGTCTGCACCTGGCGAAGCTGCTGCAGGTAGGCGGCAACGTTCTGCTGCTCGATGAACCAACCAACGACCTGGATATCGAAACCCTGCGCGCGCTGGAAAACGCCCTGCTGGAGTTCCCGGGCTGCGCAATGGTTATCTCGCACGACCGCTGGTTCCTGGACCGTATCGCTACCCACATTCTGGACTACCAGGATGAAGGTAAAGTCGAATTCTTCGAAGGTAACTTCACCGAATACGAAGAGTACAAGAAGCGTACCCTTGGCTCAGATGCCCTGGAGCCAAAACGCATCAAGTACAAGCGCGTCACCAAGTAAATGCGAAAGGCACCTTCACGGTGCCTTTTTTATGCCTGGCACCCTCTTCATGGGAGCCGTTTCTTAATTACAAATACCCGAAATTATGCCAGGCCCGGCAGAGGTTCCGTTCACTTCCAGCCCTGTTTTATATGCAGTCACTGTGCTCTGAACATGCAGGGGTAACAAATGTACGAGTGAACGGAATCAAAACCACTCCTGCATAACCGTAGGAATTCGAGACTAATCGACAGCCTCAAACGAGAGCACAGGACTGAGGGCATCAAGCCCCACAGCCCATTCTTTATCGCTGCTCGCCCATCATCTCTTTCACCAGATCCACGCAGCGCAAGAAACGTGAGTCATAGTCTGACTCCTCAACGTGAATAAACTCGATGTTGTTCTCCGTGAGCATCTCCACCAGCAGGTTCTGGAACGATTTTCTGTCCACGTCGCTGCCGAGGCTGCGTAAACCGTCCGCCACCCACGGCGTATTGTTTTCCAGCAAAATAACCAGGTCAAATCGGTATTCGTCGATCAGCGCCTGTACAAACGGGTGCTCCCGGCCTTCATATTTCTTGCAGAATGCCTGAGTGGTCACAAAGTCGGTGTCGATAAACGCCACTTTATTGGCGTACTTCACCGCAAAGTCGACGTACTGCGCGTGGCCGATGGCAATTTTGTCGTAGTCAGAATACTGCAGCGCCATTTCGTCCCCGCCAAGATGAGAAAAGACGTAATCCCGCCCGTACTCCCAGGCACTGGTGGTGTTGAAGATGTTGGCGAGCTTGTTCACCATCCAGGATTTGCCGCTCGACTCACCCCCGAGTATTGCCACCGTGCGCACGAAGAACGGTTTTACCTCGGTAGGAATGTATTCCCAGTAGCGGAACGGGTTTTCACGGATTTGGGTGCCGCTGATGTTCATGAAGGTTCGCTTCGGATCGACAACCACCGTTTCGATCCCGAGGTGCTCAGTGAACTTCGCGGCGTCCCCTTCTTCCGAGGTGTAGATCCGGTCAGGGGAAATACCTTTGCTGTCCATAAACGCCTTAATCCCCCGGCTCCAGACGTCCCAGCCGTGCGGATAAGGCTCCATCCCCTCCTCATTAAAGGAGTGGATGCGGATATTCTTCTGGTACTTGAAGGTCTGCAGCAGCCAACGCAGGCGGTCTCCGGTGGTTGGTTGCTGGGACATCGCGCTATCGTCGAATAACGCGCGGTCACGGGGCTCATCGTAGCCCATGATGATATGCAGCTCGTCCACCTGGCTACAGGCGCGCTGGATCAAGTAGATATGCCCGGTATGCAGCGGATAAAACTTGCCGAACACCACGCCGACTTTCTTTTCACGACGCGGAAATTCCAGCCCAAGGAAACGGTGCAGCGCTTCAAGCTTCTGCGCGCTTGGGCTTTTGATTTTCGCGTTCAGTAACTGGCTCAGGTAGCCTTTAGTCATGCCGCTGGCGTCCGCCACCTGCTGTAAAGTACAGCCCTGCTGACGAATAGCCGTTTTAATATAGTCGAATGACGACACGCGCTGCCTCCTGCCGGAGCGGGAACGGTTCCCGCAAGTTACTCAATTATAAGTCGTCGAATACAGAAAGCGCATCAGCAAGTTTTTTCACGCCGAAGACCTGCATCCCTTCAGGAACTTTTTTCGGTACGTTGGCCTGCGGCACAATCGCGCGCTTAAAGCCGTGTTTAGCCGCTTCGGAAATACGCTCCTGGCCGCTGGGTACCGGGCGAATTTCACCCGCCAGCCCGACTTCACCAAACACCACTAAATCCTGCGGCAAGGCTCTGTCGCGCAGGCTGGAAACCATCGCTAACAGCAGCGCCAGGTCGGCACTGGTTTCGGTCACTTTCACGCCACCAACCACGTTCACAAACACGTCCTGATCGGCCATCTGCAGGCCACCGTGACGGTGCAGTACCGCCAGCAAAATCGCCAGACGGTTTTGCTCCAGGCCAACGGCCACGCGGCGTGGATTGGACATCATTGACTGATCCACCAGCGCCTGAATTTCAACCAGCAGCGGGCGCGTCCCTTCCCAGACTACCATCACCGAGCTGCCCGGCGTCACTTCATCGCCCCGGCTCAGGAAGATAGCTGACGGGTTGCTGACTTCGCGCAGCCCCTGCTCGGTCATCGCGAACACACCCAGCTCGTTCACCGCCCCAAAGCGGTTTTTATGGCTGCGCAGAGTGCGGAAACGGGAATCAGCATCACCGTCGAGCATGACTGAACAGTCGATACAGTGCTCAAGGACTTTTGGCCCCGCCAGAGAGCCGTCTTTAGTGACGTGCCCCACCATCACGATTGCCACGCCTTTCGTCTTCGCAAAGCGCGTCAGGTAGGCTGCAGTTTCACGCACCTGCGCCACGCTGCCCGGCGAAGACTGTACATCCGCCATGTGCATCACCTGGATCGAGTCGATCACCATCAGCTTCGGCTGTTCTTCCTCGGCGATCATACAGATCTGCTCGATGCTGGTTTCCGACAGCATATTCAGGTTTTGCGTCGGCAAGCCCAGGCGGTGCGCGCGCATCGCCACCTGCTGAAGTGACTCTTCACCGGTGACGTACAGGGTTTTCATTTGTTCGCTCAGCTTGCAAAGCGTTTGCAGCAGCAGCGTTGATTTCCCGGCCCCCGGGTTACCACCAATCAGAATGGCACTGCCCGGTACTACACCGCCGCCCAACACACGGTCGAACTCTTTAAAACCGGTGGAGAAGCGCGGCAGCTCTTCGAGGCTGATGTCCGAAAGCTTTTGTACCCGGCTGACGCCCGCGCTTCCGGCATAGCCGGAAAGGCGTTCGTTGCGGGCAACCTGTGGAGAAGCGGCGATGCGCACTTCGGTAATGGTATTCCACGCGTGGCAGGCGCTGCACTGCCCCTGCCAGCGCGGGTAATCCGCACCACACTCGTTACAAACAAATGCGCGTTTTGGAGCTTTCGCCACCTTTATACCTCTTGTTAACGTTCTTCCTGAATCAGGCTGCCGGACAGAATACAGAACACGCCCATCAGATCCGCATGACGGATACTGACTTCACTCTTCTCATTCACCTTCGGCTTAGCATGATAGGCAATGCCCAGGCCTGCGGCATGGATCATTGGTAAGTCATTGGCCCCGTCGCCAATAGCAACCGTCTGCGCGGCGGGGATTTCATATTTTTCAGCCAGCCGCTTCAGGGTGACCGCTTTGAACTTCGCATCTACAATCTGCCCCAGCACTTCGCCGGTCAGCTTGCCGTCGCAAATCTCGAGTTCGTTGGCGACAACCGCCGTCAGATTCAATGTATCGCGCAGGTATTCGGCGAAGAAGGTAAACCCGCCTGAGGCAATCGCGACTTTCCAGCCCAGCGTATCCAGGTTTTGTACCAGAGATTTTAGCCCCGGCATCAGCGGTAGCTCATCGCGAACCTGGCGCAGAATATTAGCATCCGCACCCTTCAGGGTTGCCACGCGCTGACGCAGGCTGGCGGTAAAGTCCAGCTCGCCGCGCATTGCACGTTCGGTGACTTCGGCCACCATTTCACCGGTTCCAGCCAGTTTGGCAATCTCATCGATGCACTCGATCTGAATGGCGGTGGAGTCCATGTCCATGACCAGCAGCCCAGGCGTTTTTAAATGAGGGATCTTGCCCAGCGGCGCCACGTCCAGCCCGGCTTCATGGGCAAGCTTGGTCGCGCGCGGTGTTAAAGAACCGGCCAGGCGAATAACCTGGTAATCTTCCACGCACCAGGCGGTCACAATCACCATCGCCGCACCCAGCTTGCGCTGATATTTGGTCAGGCATTGCTTATCCAGGCTACGCCCGTACAGGAGCCAGCCACTGCGGCCGGCGCGGTAGTCCAGCGGCATCACTTCGTCGCCGCTCAGGGAAAGCGGCAACCCAGGCCAAAGTGAAACATCGTTAGGCAAATCGCACCAGGTCAAACTGTTTGGCATTGCGGCTCCAGAATCAAGTAAACATACCCTTTCGCAGTCGGTTAGCGGGCTGATGGCAAGGGATCATTCTCCTCACGCAGGCGTAAAGCCTGAGCTTCTGCCCTTTGAAGGATGCAGGGTATCCGGGTAAAAACAACGCATGAGGCTACCTTGTCCGCCTTGCTTCTGGCAACATTAAAGTACGCAATTTTCCAAAGGTGCATCATGGTTCGGGTAAAATTTAAATTTCGGCTCCACCGCGCAGTGATTGTGCTGTTCTGCCTCGCACTTTTGGTGGCGCTAATGCAGGGCGCATCCTGGTTCAGCCGGGGCAGTCAGCAGGCGCGAAACGTTCAACTGGAAGAGCTGGCCCGTACTCTCTCCCGCCAGGTCGCGTTTAATCTGGTTCCGGTAATGAAAACTGAGAACCCGGATGAAAAACGCATCTCAACCGTGCTTAACCTTTTGACTAAGGATAGCCGTATTCTGGATGCCGCCGTGTACGACAGCGAAGGCGACCAAATTGCGCGGGCGGGGGAAAACATAGAGGTTCGCGATCGCCTGGCGTTGGACGGCAAAAAAGCCGGCAGCTACTTCAATCAGCAAATCGTCGAGCCTATCACCGATAAAAGCGGGCCTATCGGCTACCTGCGCATCACCCTGGATACCCACACCCTTGCCACCGAAGCCAAGCAGGTGGACAACACCACCAATATTCTACGCCTGATGCTGCTCCTCGCCGTCGCTATCGGTATTGTGCTGACCCGAACGCTGCTGCACGGCAAACGTACCCGCTGGCAGCAATCGCCTTTCCTGCTGACCGCCAATACGAAGGTCAAAGAAGAAGACGACACCAGGTAAAGCTCCCGCGGTAAATTCGCCGCGCTGACCGCATGGTAAGATGATGCCCTTCTTCTGGGACAAGGATCTTGTTTATGTCGACTTTGCGTTTGCTTATCTCTGACTCTTACGACCCGTGGTTTAACCTCGCCGTTGAAGAGACTATTTTTCGGCAGATGCCCGCCACTCAGCGGGTTCTGTTTCTGTGGCGTAATGCGGATACGGTGGTGATTGGCCGCGCCCAGAATCCATGGAAGGAGTGTAATACCGGGCGTATGGAGCAGGACAACGTCCGGCTGGCGAGGCGCAGCAGCGGCGGTGGCGCGGTGTTCCACGATCTCGGCAATACCTGCTTCACGTTTATGGCCGGCAAGCCGGAATACGACAAGAGCATTTCCACGGCTATCGTGCTGAACGCGCTGGAAAGCCTTGGCCTTAATGCCACCGCTTCCGGGCGCAACGATCTTGAAGTCGAAACCGCCGAGGGAACGCGTAAAATTTCCGGCTCCGCCTACCGCGAAACCATGGATCGTGGATTCCACCACGGCACCCTGCTGCTGAATGCCGATCTTAGCCGCCTGGCCAACTACCTCAATCCCGATCCGAAAAAACTGCAGGCTAAGGGCATTACCTCGGTGAGAGGCAGGGTCGCTAATCTCAGTGATATCAAGCCTGGGCTGACCCACGAGCAGATAGCCGAGGCGATAACGGAAGCGTTTTTCGCCCATTATGGCGAGCGCGTTGAAGCAGAGCATATTTCTCCCGAAGCGCTGCCTGACCTCCCGGGTTTTGCCGATACATTCGCCCGCCAGAGCAGTTGGGAGTGGAATTTTGGTCAGGCTCCGGCCTTTACACATCTGCTGGACAACCGCTTTAGCTGGGGTGGCGTTGAGCTGCATTTTGACGTCGAGAAAGGCCATATCACCCGGGCACAGGTCTTCACCGATAGCCTGAACCCTGCCCCGCTTGAGGCGCTGGCCACACGGCTAAAAGGCTGCCTGTACCGCAGTATTTTGCTGCAGCAGGAGTGTGAAACGCTGATTTACAGCTTCCCGGAACAGGAAGCCGAACTGCGGGAACTCTCAGCCTGGATTGCTCAGGCGGTACGTTAGGCCAGCCGCCTGAGCCGCTCGCTTAACAGGCCTACTTGCTCAGCCATTCCCGCCGCAATTTGCCGGAATGGCTCGCTCAGCATCAAATTAAGGCTAAGCTCGCACCAATAGCGCTGCGCCCATGGCTGCACCTCGAGCCACGCTTCGCCGGGGACGTCGGCATCAATATTAATCTCAATGCAACCTGCCCGCATATTGCCCGAACTGCCCGGTGCCCACGCCATCGGCAGCATATCGTAGACCGGCGTTAGCTCGAGCGGGTGGTCGGACAAAGGCTATTTACTTAAGATGAGAAATAAAATGAATAGATACTCGCCATAAAAAAGGCGCCCTCAGGCGCCTTTTAAACGAGAAGAAAAACTTACTCTTTGTCGCCCAGCAGGACGGATTCCAGAGCAATTTTGATCATGTCGTTGAAGGTGGTCTGACGCTCAGCGGCGGTGGTCTGCTCGTGAGTACGGATGTGGTCAGACACGGTGCAGATAGTCAGCGCCTTTGCACCGAACTCAGCGGCAACGCCGTAGATGCCGGCGGCTTCCATTTCCACACCCAGAATGCCGTATTTTTCCATCACGTCGAACATGGACGGATCTGGCGTATAGAACAGGTCTGCAGAGAAGATGTTGCCCACGCGAGCGTCAACGCCCAGCGCTTTTGCCGCATCAACCGCATTGCGAACCATATCGAAGTCCGCGATAGCCGCGAAGTCGTGATCCTTGAAGCGCAGACGGTTAACTTTAGAGTCAGTACATGCGCCCATACCGATAACCACGTCGCGCAGCTTAACGTCTGCACGAACCGCGCCGCAGGAACCCACGCGAATGATTTTCTTCACGCCGAAGTCGGTGATCAGCTCTTTCGCGTAGATGGAGCAGGATGGGATGCCCATGCCGTGACCCATAACGGAGATCTTGCGGCCTTTATAAGTCCCGGTGAAACCGAGCATGCCGCGCACGTTGTTCACTTCACGCACGTCTTCCAGGAAGGTTTCCGCGATGTGCTTAGCGCGCAGCGGGTCACCCGGCATCAGTACTACGTCAGCGAAATCGCCCATTTCTGCGTTAATGTGTGGCGTAGCCATTGTGTATTCCTTGATTTAAAAAGTTAGCAATCGGGCGGGCAAACGCCCGCCCAAAGGGATCACAGCATGTTTTTGCCGTAGTCCATGTCGGAAAGACCGAAGTACTTCGCTACCGTCTGGCCGATGTCGGCGAAGGTTTCGCGGTGGCCGAGAGAACCGGCTTTCACTTTCGGGCCGTAAATCAGCACCGGAATGTGCTCGCGAGTATGGTCGGTACCTTGCCAGGTCGGGTCACAGCCGTGGTCCGCGGTGAGGATCAGAATGTCGTCCTCTTTCAGCAGCGACATTAGCTCCGGCAGGCGGCGGTCGAACAGCTCAAGGCCGCCCGCGTAGCCTGCCACGTCGCGGCGATGGCCCCAGGAGGAGTCAAAGTCTACGAAGTTGGTGAACACGATAGTCTCGTCGCCGGCTTCTTTCATCTCTTTGATGGTCGCGTCGAACAATGCATCCAGGCCGGTTGCCTTCACTTTTTTGGTGATACCGCAGTTGGCGTAGATGTCCGCAATTTTACCCACGGAAACTACCTGGCCGTTTTTCTCGTCAACCAGCTTCTGCAGCACGGTGGCGGCAGGCGGTTCAACCGCTAAATCGTGACGGTTGCCGGTACGCTGGAAGTTGCCGGCTTTATCACCCACAAACGGACGCGCGATAACGCGGCCAATGTTGTAGCCACCTTCGGTCAGCTCTTCACGGGCGATTTCGCACAGCTCATAAAGCTTATCCAGGCCGTAGGTTTCTTCATGGCAGGCAATCTGGAACACGGAGTCAGCGGAGGTATAGAAAATCGGTTTCCCGGTTTTCATGTGCTCTTCGCCCAGCTCGTCCAGAATCACGGTCCCGGAAGAGTGGCAGTTGCCGAGGTAGCCCGGCAGGTTGGCACGCTTGACCAGTTTGTCCAGCAGTTCCTGAGGGAAGCTGTTTTCGTGGTCGCTGAAGTAGCCCCAGTCGAACAGAACCGGCACGCCGGCGATTTCCCAGTGGCCAGACGGGGTGTCTTTGCCGGAAGAAAGTTCGTGTGCCCAGCCGTAGGCACCGATAACTTCTGCGTTACCGTCCATACCTGCGGCCACTTTGCCAGTGGAGCCTTCATGAGCTTTGACCAGCCCAAGACGAGTCAGGTTAGGCAGGTTCAGGGGACCTTTACGGCCTTTGTCAGCTTCGCCTTTGGCACAAGCCTCCGCGATGTGACCGAGGGTATCAGAGCCGACATCTCCGAAGCGCTCTGCGTCTTCGGTAGCACCGATGCCGAACGAGTCCAGCACCATAATAAACGCACGTTTCATATTATTCTCCGTACCTTGTGCTCTATAAAATAGGGATCAGATCAGTATACCGTTATTCAGTGATTCGGCGATAGACCGTTGGTGTTTCCTGCGGTGCTTTTTCGTCAATCCTGATTGCCGCTTTCACCGCCTTCGCCGCGTCCTGCCAGCTGGCTTCGTCTTTCGCGTGGATCACCGCCAGCGGACGTTCGCCGTCGATTGATTCCCCCAGACGCGCCATATCGGTAAAGCCGACGCTGTAATCAATAGTGTCGGAAGCCTGGCGACGACCGCCGCCCATCGACACCACCGCCATGCCCAGCGCGCGGGTATCCATCGCGGAAACAAAACCGGACGTTTCGGCATACACCGCTTTGCTCAGCATTGCCGTCGGCAGGTACTTCGCATAATTTTCAACGAAGTCACTCGGGCCTTTCTGTGCGGCAACCATGCGGCCAAATACTTCGGCTGCCTTGCCGTTGTCCAGCCCGGCCTGAAGCTTCGCGCGGGCTTCCGTTTCGTCTTTAGCAAGCTTGCCGGAAATCAGCATTTCCACGCACAGCGCCATCGTCACATCAAACAGACGTGGGTTACGGTATTCCCCCGTCAGGAACTGCACCGCTTCGCGAACTTCTACCGCGTTGCCCGCGCTGGAAGCCAGTACCTGGTTCATATCAGTCAGCAGTGCGGTGGTCTTCACGCCCGCGCCGTTGGAAACGCCAACGATAGCCTCTGCCAACTGTGCTGAAAGCTCGTAAGTCGGCATAAATGCGCCGCTGCCTACTTTCACGTCCATCACCAGCGCGTCCAGCCCCTCGGCCAGTTTTTTCGCCAGAATGGAAGCCGTGATAAGCGGAATGGAATCCACCGTCGCGGTAATGTCGCGGGTGGCATAAAAACGTTTGTCCGCCGGTGCCAGCGAGCTGGTCTGGCCGATGATAGCCACCCCGACGTTCTTAATAATGTCCCGGAAGCCATTGTCGTCCGGGAAGATATCGAAGCCCGGAATCGCCTCCAGCTTGTCCAGCGTCCCGCCGGTGTGCCCCAGGCCACGGCCTGAAATCATCGGCACATAGCCACCGCAGGCCGCCACCATTGGGCCAAGCATTAGCGAAGTGACATCACCCACGCCGCCGGTGGAGTGTTTATCTACAATCGGCCCATTGAGATTAAGGCTTTTCCAGTCCAGCACGGTGCCGGAATCCCGCATCGCCATCGTCAGCGACACCCTTTCCGGCATGGTCATGTCGTGGAAGAAAATGGTCATCGCCAGGGCAGCAATTTGCCCTTCAGAGACAGTGTTATCGCGAATCCCGTTGATAAAGAAACGAATCTCTTCGTCGCTCAGTACCAGGCCATCACGTTTTTTACGAATAATTTCTTGTGCGAGAAACACGGCAACCCCCTAAGAAATGCGGGTGAAAGGCGGCGGAAAACCCGCCGCAAAGAAAGAATACTCAGGATAATTCGAGTCGCAGGACAAAACGCTTAGCGTTTTGAACCACGCTTGCACTGGCCCCTTGGGGTGAGGGAGTGCAGCTTACGCACCTGCGGCTTGAAGTATGACGAGTAATCAGTAGCTGCTGGCGCTTTTACCGTCGCCGTGGCCCAGCGCTTTCAGCAGGCTGGCTAACAGGCTGGACGCCCCAAAGCGGTAATGGCGGGAGTCGGCCCAATCGGCACCGAACAGATCGTCCGCGATAGCGAGGAACTGCGCAGCATCTTCAGCAGAACGAACGCCACCGGCCGGTTTGAAGCCTACGGTTTTTTCCACGCCCATGTCGCGGATCACTTCCATCATGATGCGAGCGCTTTCCGGCGTGGCGTTAACAGGTACTTTACCGGTCGAGGTTTTGATGAAGTCGGCCCCGGCTTTGATCGCGATGGCAGAAGCTTTACGGATCAGTTCTTCGGTTTTCAGCTCTCCGGTTTCGATGATCACTTTCAGCAGTACGTTAGCGCTGGCGCAGGCGTCTTTACACGCTTTCACCAGGTCGAAACCTACCTGCTCGTTACCGGCAATCAGCGCACGGTATGGAAAGACCACGTCCACTTCATCTGCGCCGTAAGCGATAGCGGCGCGGGTTTCTGCCAGCGCGATGTCGATATCGTCGTTACCGTGCGGGAAGTTAGTAACGGTCGCAATGCGGATGTCCGGCGTACCCTGCTCTTTCAGGGTTTTACGGGCAATTGGGATAAAACGCGGGTAGATACAGATTGCAGCGGTGTTACCGACGGCCGTTTTCGCCTGATGACACAGAGCGATGACTTTCTCATTAGTGTCATCCTCGTTCAGGGTAGTCAGATCCATCAGTTTCAGTGCACGCAGGCTGCTTTGGGTTAAATCGGTCATAACGCTCTCCAACAAAAGGTAAATAAGTCTCCGGCCTGGAAACTCAACACGTTGGAGCGGACTTGGTTCCTTGAAGAAGAGTGGTCACCAGGGTTCCCCTCACATTGAGATCCTTCTCACCGCACATTGCCGGTTGCAATGTTAGAATTCTAACACTCACCACCGATGCAATTTTGTGTCTCGCCTCACAAAAGCCAAAGCGGGAATTGCAAGATTTCATAGAGTATATGTGATTAAAGAAACAAAATAACGCGCTAAATTGCGCCGGGAAGCAAGAAAATGGCTGGCAGGGCGCCAGCCATCGGTTACCGCTTAATGTTATTATTATAACATTTCTGTTGCAGATTACAGCGCCAGGAAAAGCCCGGCGATAGTGGCACTCATCAGGTTGGACAGCGTCCCCGCCGCCACGGCCTTCATGCCCAGTTGAGCCACATCATGCCGACGGTTTGGCGCCATGCTGCCCAGGCCGCCGATCAGAATGGCGATAGAAGAAAGGTTAGCAAATCCACACAGTGCGAAGGAGATAATCGCCTTAGTATGGCCAGAAAGCACCTGCAGGCCCGCCGCAGCCACTTCGGCATCATCCTTCAGGTAAGCGCCGAAGTTCAGGTAGGCGACAAACTCGTTGATGATCAGCTTCTGGCCGATAAACGATCCGGCTACTGTCGCCTCACTCCACGGCACGCCAATCAGCCAGGCTACCGGTGAGAACACCCAGCCGAGCATCAATTCCAGCGAAAGTTGCGGATAGTTGAACCAGCCCCCGATGCCGGAAAGCATACCGTTCAGCAAGGCAATTAGCGCAACAAACGCCAGCAGCATCGCCCCGACATTCAGCGCCAGCTGCATCCCTGAGGCTGCGCCAGACGCCGCCGCATCCAGAACGTTAGCCGGGCGGTCGGGATCGTTTTTCATCGACTCCAGCTCCGGCGTGTCGTTCGGCGTTTCTGTCTCAGGCAGCATGATCTTGGCAAACAGCAGCCCGCCCGGCGCGGCCATAAATGACGCGGCTATCAGGTATTCCAGCGGCACGCCCATTTGTGCATAACCCGCCAGCACGGAGCCCGCCACGGAGGCAAGGCCACCGCACATCACGGCAAACAGTTCAGAACGGGTCATGGTCGAGATGTAAGGCCGAACCACAAGCGGGGCTTCAGTTTGCCCGACGAAGATATTCGCGGTTGCTGACAAGGATTCGGTACGCGAAGTTTTTAGCACCTTGCGTAAACCGCCGCCGAGGATGCGGATCACTAACTGCATCACGCCGAGGTAGTAAAGCACGGCAATAAGCGAGGAGAAGAAGACGATGATCGGCAGTACTCGCAGCGCGAAGATAAAGCCGCCGCCGCCAAAGACTTCAAACATTTTGTCAGAAACCAGCCCGCCAAACAGGAAGGAAATCCCTGAGTTGCCGTAGGCGATGACGTTCGCCACCCCTTCAGACATCGCGAGCAGGACTTTACGCCCGACGGGAACGTAAAGGATCAGCGCCCCGATACCGATCTGGATAAGCCACGCGCCAATGACTGTGCGCAGGTTGATCGCCTTGCGGTTGCTGGAGAGTAAAACGGCGATCAGCAGCAATGCCACCATGCCGATCAATCCCATGAGTATTTGCATACAGTATCCCTGTGTATCAACTGGAAAGATTCGGGCTTTAGCAGCCCCTTTTTAGCGCGCGGATTATAACCACAGGCATGGGAAAAGTGCCGGAGCAATCACGTATAGGACGAAATGTATAGAAACATTTACATAGCAAGGTGATGGAAGTCACACTTTGAGCGTGACTCATTAGAAGGCGAATAATTCGTCTGCGTTGTTTTTCAAGGCATTAGCAATGATTTCTGCTGGCTCGGGGCGTAATTCACACAGCGTGTCGAAGACCTTCGCCGCGCGTTCCGGGCGGTTGGGCTGCCCCTGCCAGCCGTTCAGCGGCATATCCGGCGCATCGGTTTCCAGCAACAGCGATGAAAGCGGCAGACGGGCCATCACATCCCGGGTTTTGCTGGCTCGCGGATAGGTGATGGTGCCGCCGACGCCAATCCGATAGCCCATCGCTATAAAACGTTCCGCCTGCTGCAAGCTACCGGCAAAACCGTGCACCACGCCGGTTCTGGGTAAATTATGGCGCTTCAGGTGCAGCGCCAACTTGTCGTGGGTACGACGGGAGTGAAGCAGCACCGGCAGATCGTAACGCTTCGCCAGCTTTAGCTGCTCGCCGAGGATAAATTCCTGCCTGTCGAACTGCGGATCTTCGCGATAAAGATCCAGCCCAATCTCCCCGATGGCGATAAGCTTCGCCGGTTTTTGCCGCAAAAGATCCTCTAACGCGGTAAGCCCCGCTTCATCATGCTTTTCAATCACAATCGGATGCATACCGAGGGCGGCATAAAGCGCCGGGTGCTTCTGCGCAAGCGCGAGTACGCGATTAAAACGTCCGGCTTCTATTGCGGGCACGATGATTTTACGCACCCCGGCCTCAGCGGCCAGCGCGAGACTGTGCTCTTCATCCCCGGTAAAGGGAGGAAAATCAAAGTGGCAATGGGTGTCGTAGAACGTAAAACTCACGCAAGATCCTCATTATCAAACGCGGCATCATTCGCCTGCAGGCCAGGATCTATCGGCTTAACCAGCGATTCGTTTGCCGCCGCCGTGGGAGAAATGACCAATGGGCCAGGCGTATTAATACGCGGCAGATGACGCCTTAACGGTGGCTTCGCCACCAGCAGCTTGCCAATGGTGGCCAGGAAATAGCGCCCGCACAAGCGCCCCGTTTGATAATCCGCCGTCAGCGAGGGCAAGCGGCTGCCCAGCGCGCTGCTTAGCAGCGCTTTCGGCGGATAAATCTCGAAGATTCGAAGTTTACCGGGCGGCTTCTCAATGAAACTTTGGATCTCACGGTAGCTTTCTTCGTGATGCTGCACCAGGTTCAAAAGCGGCTGTAGGCTGCTGTCACCCAACCAGCGCTCCATATGTTTGAACCACTGCGGCGTGTAGTACATCTGTGAAGGTACGGTGCGAATGACTACCAGCGTATCCGCCCCGCGATTGACCGCTTCCCGCACCGGTACCGCATCGCTGATGCCCCCGTCCTGATAGCTGACGCCGTCAATGTCCACGCCTGAGCGGTAAAAACCGGGAATGGCGCTGGAGGCTTTCAGCAAATTAAGCCAGCTATCCGCGGTCGGCGAAAAATAATTCGCCGCATAGTTATCGCTGCGGCAGGCACACATAAAGAACTCTTTTCCCTGCTCAAACAGCGGGTCAGCACTGGACATCGACAGGGGCAATCTGGCCGAGGTCGACTCAATCAGCCAGTCGAGATCGATCAGGTGACCTCCACGCGCAAAGCGTAGCGGATTGAAGAAGTCCCTCGTCGTGGTGAAGCGCGTAATGACGCGGCGCGCGTATCCCGGCTGATTGCAAACGTAGGCTGAGAGGTTCTGCGCCCCGGCTGAGGTGCCCAGAAACAGATCAAAGGGGTTGAATTCCGCGCGCATAAATTCGTCCAGAACCCCGGCCGTAAAGATCCCGCGCTGCCCGCCCCCTTCACAAATCAGTGCGAGTTTTCCAGGACGAAAAGGTTTGCTCGCCAGCGGCGCAATATTGCCGAGCGTAACGGGTATACGATTTCCCACCCTGCTTTCCTGAATTCTGTTGTTATGAGTTTCTACCCTATACCCATAGCGCGCTAAGTAAAACGGCGAAAGCCAGTCACGGGGACTGGCTTTTGTATCGGCATGTTACTTAATGACTGTTGCTAAGGACGTCTGCGCCCCATAAACAGGCTGACCAGGAACAGAATGATCCCGACAATAAAGACGATTTTTGCAGCACCTGCTGCGGTACCCGCCAGACCACCGAAGCCCAGGGCCGCAGCGATCAAAGCTATAACCAGAAAAATAATGCCCCAACGAAACATAGACTCTCCTTAACCATAGTGAATCTTATCGCTTCTTCACGAGCGCCGAATGGCTCACCCGCAGGCGATAATGTATAAGGGTGGTGCTTATCGCTTCCCGGCACGAGTCCAGGAAGCCATTTCGGGTGCTGCTTTACTTCACTTTCAGATCGTTTTTAACGCTTTTTACGCCTTCGACAGCTTTGGCAATGCTTTCAGCCTTCTCAGACTGGGCGGCGGACTTCACCTCACCGGACAGCTGAACCACTCCGTCCGTGGTTTCCACTTTTACATGGCGGGACGGCACAATGCTGTCGGCCAATAATTTCGCTTTGATCTCGCTGGTTGTGGCCGCATCACCGGCATAACCTTTCACCGACTGCGTTTTAGCGTCGCGAACGTGAAGTTTGTCGCTAACCGAGGTCACGCCTTCCACTTTTTTCGCCGTGGCGACAGCCTGCTCGGCCTGCGCCTGGCTCTCGACAAAACCGCTCAGGGTGACCACTTTATTGTCGGTTTTGACCGAAATGTCGGTACTTTTGATGTTTTTATCGTCAACCAGTGCTGCTTTAACTTTCGCTGTGATGCCGCTGTCGTCCATGAAATTACCGACTTTAGTCATTGAGCTATCGATTTTTTTCCCTGCGCTATCAGCGGTGGATTCCGTTTTATTGAGCAGAGTGTCTTCGGCAAAGGCGCTGGTGCTTGCCAGTACAGAACCCAACACAACCGCCAGCAGAGTTTTTGAAATCTTAGTCGTAGTCATCGATTAATTCCTGTAGGTTTGCTCATCATTTGAGCTTTCTCGTTTCCCGTAAGCTGAAAAAATCAGCTATTAATATTGAGATGACCTGAGGAAACGCTAACAAGACACCAGAAAATGATTAATTCCCGGAGCTTTCGTCCAATAAAAATGTCATCACTTTGTTAAATATAGATCACAATCATAAAAGTGCATGACGTGTTGATGGAAAAAGCAGCAATGACGCAGGATTAGCAGGAAATTAAGAGGATTCTGCAAGGGATTCAAAAGACAGGGAAAGTGAGAAGAGCGCGGCGAACGCCGCGCTCTGACTGACAATTAATGCTCGCGCGTTTTACGGAAGGTAACGTCAGGGTAACGTTCCTGAGTAATGTTCAGGTTTACCATCGTTGGTGCGATATAGGTCAGGTTGTCGCCGCCATCCAGCGCCAGCTGAACTTCGTTTTTGCGTTTGAATTCTTCAAACTTCTTAACGTCGTTCCCTTCAACCCAACGCGCCGTCGCCACGTTGACCGATTCGTAAATCGCTTCCACGTTGTATTCGCTTTTCAGGCGAGCAACGACCACGTCGAACTGCAGAACCCCGACCGCGCCAACGATAAGATCGTTGTTGGCAATAGGACGGAACACCTGCACGGCACCTTCTTCAGACAGCTGAACCAGGCCTTTAAGCAACTGCTTCTGCTTAAGCGGATCGCGCAGACGAATGCGGCGGAACAGTTCCGGGGCGAAGTTCGGAATGCCGGTGAACTTCATCATCTCACCCTGGGTAAAGGTGTCGCCTATCTGAATCGTGCCGTGGTTGTGCAGGCCGATAATATCGCCCGGATAAGCTTCTTCCACGTGAGAACGATCCCCGGCCATAAAGGTCAGTGCGTCAGAAATAATGACGTCTTTGCCGATACGTACCTGGCGCAGCTTCATGCCCTTTTCATACTTACCGGACACGACGCGCATAAAAGCGACGCGGTCACGGTGTTTCGGGTCCATGTTGGCCTGGATCTTAAAGACGAAACCGGTGAACTTCTCGTCCGCAGCTTCCACCAGACGAGTGTCGGTTTTACGCGGCATCGGGGCCGGCGCCCACTCCACCAGGCCATCCAGCATGTGGTCAACGCCGAAGTTACCCAGCGCGGTCCCGAAGAATACCGGGGTAATTTCACCGGCCAGGAACAGCTCGTGATCGAATTCGTTGGAAGCGCCCTGCACCAGTTCCAGCTCGTCGCGCAGCTGCTGAGCGAGATCTTCCCCCACCGCAGCGTCGAGTTCCGGGCTGTTCAGCCCTTTCACGATGCGCACTTCCTGGATCGTGTGGCCTTTACCGGTCTGATAGAGGTAGGTTTCATCTTTATAAAGATGGTAAACCCCTTTGAACAGCTTGCCGCAGCCGATTGGCCAGGTGATTGGCGCACAGCCGATCTTCAGCTCGCGCTCAACTTCATCCAGTACTTCCATCGGATCGCGAATATCGCGGTCCAGTTTGTTCATAAAGGTGATGATCGGCGTGTCACGCAGACGGGTGACTTCCATCAACTTACGGGTACGATCTTCTACCCCTTTTGCGGCATCGATAACCATCAGGCAGCAGTCAACGGCTGTCAGGGTACGGTAGGTATCTTCGGAGAAGTCTTCGTGTCCCGGGGTATCCAGCAGGTTTACCAGGCTGTCGCGATACGGGAACTGCATCACCGAGGTGGTGATCGAGATCCCACGCTGTTTTTCCATCTCCATCCAGTCGGATTTAGCGTGCTGACTTGAGCCACGGCCTTTTACCGTCCCGGCGGTCTGGATCGCCTGTCCGAACAGCAGTACCTTTTCGGTGATGGTCGTTTTACCGGCATCCGGGTGAGAAATAATGGCAAAAGTGCGGCGTTTAGCCACCTCTTGCAAATAAGGAGACAAAGTCATAATTACATCTTCTGTAAGTGCGCGCGGCCTTGAGCCACGCGGCGAGTGAACGTTATTTGGCGGCTATTTTACCCATCATTGCGGGTTTAACAATCAACAATCATGGCTTACACAGCAGTTGCTCCAGTTCACTTAGCGAGGTGACCTGCCAGGTCGGTTCAATCCCTTCCGGCGCGGTGCGCCCGTGGGCGTTAAGCCAGCAGGTTGCTATCCCGGCATTCATGCCGCCAAGAATGTCGGACTCTGCCGTGTCGCCGACCATCAAAACGCGGTCGCGCGGAGGCTGTTTCATCTGCTCGAAGGTATAGTCGAAAATGCGGCGATCGGGTTTTGCCACCCCAACCTGCTCGGAAATCACCAGCAGATCGAAATAGTCACGCAGGCCGGTACGCTCAAGGCGGATCTGCTGGAGTGCGGTAAAACCGTTGGTGATGATGCCAAGTTTGGCCTTGCCTTTAAGCGCGTTCAGAAGAGAAACGGCTCCGGGCAACGGGGCGCAAATCTCGGCCATGGCGGATAAAAAGGCGTCGTTAAGCTCAGCTGACGGCACATTCAGCCGCCCTGCCCAGTCCTCAAAACGCCTGAGCTGCAGCTGCAGCGCGGTAATCGCCCCGTTCTGGTAGTCTACCCACAGCGGCTTGTTTACCGCCTGGTACTCCTGGAAATCATCTGCAGTAAAGGTCACGCTGTAATCGAGAAACATGCGCTGCAAACCGCCGAACGCGTCAAAAGTAAACAGCGTTTCGTCCGCATCAAATAAAATCCAGTCCCAGTTCATCCACACACCTTTTAAAAATTAACCGAGGGGGAGCGCCATAACTATCGCGTCTTCCCGACCTTCTTTTGCAGGATAATAATTGCGACGCACCGTCGCTTCGTTAAAGCCCAGGTTTTCGTATAGCGTCCTCGCCGCAACGTTAGAGGCTCGAACCTCCAGCCACAGCGTAAAGACATCCCGCTTCTCAAGCTCAGCAATGAGATGCTCAAGCAGCGCTTTCCCAAGCCCTTGCCGCTGATATGCCGGATCGACCGCAATATTAAACAACGTGGCCTCGTCGAGAATGACCTGCGTTATTGCAAAAGCGGCAAACTGGCCATCAACGTCCAGCCGTAAATTGAAGTAGCGCTCGCCCTGATTGCTGGCAAAGGTTTTTTCACTCCAGGGAAAAGCGTGACTGCGCAGCTCGATGGCATACGCCGCAGCTATGTCATTCGGCGTCAGGGAAGATATCGTGTTCATGTTCGCAAATCTGTTGCCACAGCGCCTGTCGCGCGTTGCCATTGTGATAAAGCTCATCAAGCGCCGGGGACGTCAACTGAGCGCCGTTCAGCGTTAAGGGCTGCTCAACGCCAAGGCGCCAGCTATTGCAGCGACTATCGGACGGCATCATCGCAACGCGATCCGGCGTCAGCTGCATCACTTGCTCAGGGCTTAACGCCATACTGCGCAAAATGTCCCTCACCAGAGGATCGTTCAAGGCCGGTGGCGTCTCGGCGACCATCACCAAACGCACGCCCGCGGGCAAAGAGACCGCAATTTCACCCTGTAAAGCCGCCGGACGACGCAGCACCCACTGGGTAATACCCAGTTGCTGTAACTGCCAGTCGCGTCGGGAAGGGGAAGTCATAGCGAAACCTGTCGAGAGCGTAATTCGGGCGGCAAATATAGCAAATTCATCGAATCCACGCCATTAAAGCTCTATAATCCACGCTCTGATTTTCCAGGAGCAATTTGATGAGTGCGTTTACCCCGGCGAGTGAAGTACTGCTGCGCCACAGCGATGATTTTACCGAGAGCCGTGTGTTGTTTGCCGGTGACATGCAAGACGACCTGCCGGCGCGTTTCGACACCGCCGCCAGCCGCGCCCACACCCAGCAATTCCACCACTGGCAGGTATTAAGCGCGCAGATGGGTGAGAACGCACGATATGGCCTGCTGGCCGGTGCGGATGACGTTGCCGACAGCAATACGCTGATCTACTACTGGCCGAAAAACAAGCCGGAAGCTCAGTTCCAGTTGATGAATATTCTGTCACTAATGCCGGCTGGCACCGACGTTTTTGTCGTCGGCGAAAACCGCTCTGGCGTTCGCAGCGCAGAACAAATCCTGGCTGAAGTTTGCCCGCTGACAAAAATCGACAGCGCGCGCCGTTGCGGTCTGTACCACGGCCGCCTTGAACAGCAACCGGCATTTGATGAAAACAGCTGGTGGGGCGAATACCCTCATGAAGGGATGACGGTGAAAACCCTGCCGGGCGTCTTTAGCCGCGACGGCCTGGATACCGGCAGCAAACTGCTGCTTTCCACGCTGACGCCGCACACCAAAGGCAAAGTGCTGGACGTTGGCTGCGGCGCGGGCGTGCTGGCGATTACTCTCGCCAGCCACTCACCAAAAGTTCGCCTCACGCTGAGCGACGTCAGCGCGCCTGCGGTGGCCGCCAGCCGTGCAACCCTTGCCGCTAACGGCATTGAAGGGGAAGTGATCGCCAGTAACGTCTACTCGGAAATCAACGGCCGTTTCGACATGATCATCTCCAACCCACCTTTCCACGACGGGATGCAGACAAGCCTCGACGCGGCGCACCAGCTTATTCGCGGTGCGGCCCGTCATTTGAATATGGGCGGCGAATTGCGCATCGTGGCAAACGCCTTCCTTGCGTACCCGAACGTGCTGGACGAAGTGTTTGGCAGCCATGAAGTTATTGCTCAAACCGGCCGCTTTAAAGTCTACCGCGCCGTGCTGACCCGAGCGGGTAAAAAGCGCTAAACGCGTTAAGGTGCCGCTTTTTGCATCAGTCAGGAAAGCGGCACCAAATTAAGTGTTGACGAAGCTCAGAAAACATCTAGAATGCGCCTCCGTGGTTGTGATACTTCGGTATTACAGGTATGCGAAGGTGGCGGAATTGGTAGACGCGCTAGCTTCAGGTGTTAGTGTTCTTACGGACGTGAGGGTTCAAGTCCCTCTCTTCGCACCAACACAACCACGAAAGATATCGTTCGCACTGCGCGAAGGTGGCGGAATTGGTAGACGCGCTAGCTTCAGGTGTTAGTGTTCTTACGGACGTGAGGGTTCAAGTCCCTCTCTTCGCACCAATGCGAAGGCGATATCAAAACTCTTCAGATGCAAATCTGAAAACTGTGCGAAGGTGGCGGAATTGGTAGACGCGCTAGCTTCAGGTGTTAGTGTCCTTACGGACGTGAGGGTTCAAGTCCCTCTCTTCGCACCACTTCTTATGAAGTGACTCTCCTTATCTTCCCCTGCTTGTTTATCTCATCGATCCAAAATTCATTATAATCAACAGCAATCCGCTGGCAAATGCTACGCACGATGGCAGCAAAACAAAGTGTCTCAATGTCTTGTGATACAGCATCAGTGCCGTTGCCAACAGCCCTACGACCACCAGCCCGCGCCACTGGCTGAAACTGAGATCCAAACAGGCAAGCAGCGCCACGGCAAGCCCAGCCACCATTATACTCCAGCCACCTTCGAGTCGTCTTTGCAGCATCTTCACGCCCCACAATGATAATGATAACCAATATCATATGATAGATTTTCTCAATTGTCAGCGTGAAAACGTGTGCAGCCTATGGTTGAAATAGCCAAGGTTGACGCGTCATTTAATGACAGATTTTCAGTAAGGTGATAGATTGAGCACCGGCTTTAGTTTGCCTTATAAAAATTCCAATAGTTGCCAGAAAAGCCGATAACTCGCTTTTCATTGATACGACACACACAACACCTGACGCCCTTACCCAAGACACAATCGTTCTATGACAGCCCAAACCTGGCGAGCCTTACTCAAAGCAAAGCAGCAGCTTTCTTTACGTTTATTTTTGCTGCTCAATGCCCTGGCAGCCGCTTTTTCGATGCTCTTTCCGCTCCATTCGGCAGGGCGCATAACGCCGGCCGTTGTCGCCATTCTGCTCATCAGCCTGACGCTGCTTGGCTGGCAGATGATGAACAAAAAGCAATTGATTAACCTGAATTTTGTCTCTTTATTTCTCGGGTTATTCTGGGCCATGCATATTTTCATTAAAAACGCGGCTATCGGGGATCTGGACACCTCATTTCTGGTGATTAGCCTGATGTCGGTGCTTTTTATTGGCGCCATTTCATTTATTAATAATATCGTGGCTTTCCTGCTGCACAGTCTGCCCGTTGCGCTGGTCGTACTTTGGCTGGGCAACGTTGACCAATGGCTCCGAGTGATTTATTCCATTGCTCTGCCCGCCATCGGTATCACTATTCAGCATATTATTCAGAAGCGTAATGACCGTTTCACCCAGCGGCTGATGAATAAATTACTCGAAGAAAAAGAGACGCTGACCGACCTCAGCATGCTCGATCCTTTAACCGGCCTGTACAACCGCCGCGGCTTTCAAAACCGCCTCGAACATATTCAGGCGTCCGGTCACGGTAGCCACTACGTTTTGCTGCTGGACATCGACCACTTCAAGTCCTACAACGACCACTACGGCCATGCGATGGGCGATCAGGCCCTGATCCGCGTTTCGGCGGCAATTCGCGATGCCGTGCGTTCAAGGGATATTGTCACGCGCTACGGCGGGGAAGAGTTCATGATTATGCTCACCAACATCGATGCTGAACGTGCCATGCAGTCGGCGGAAAGGATCCGCCAGCGCGTTTTCGATTTGGACATTCCGCATATGTTTAATAACCAGGTCGCCACCAACGTTACCGTCAGTATCGGACTTGCCCCCTTCGTCGAAGGCAGCGTAGACGATGCCCTGAGCCTCGCAGACAAAGCCCTTTATCAGGCGAAAAATCGCGGGCGAAATAGCATCCTGACGACCGAAACGATCGCCGTGAACTAATCTTTTCCTCAAAAATAACGTGGTTGAATACGGTCAGCTTGTTGTTCATATTTCAGACAACAACAAGATGCCGCTAACGGCAATGTTATATATCTCTGAGGAATAATAATGGCTAATGTTTTCCCTGCTCTCATCGTAGTTCCCGTACTTTTGCTTACCGCCTGCGCCAGCAATAACGCCAGCAGGCTGCAGGTCAAAGGCCAACCGCTAACCAGCGATCCGGCCTATGTCCTGCAGCACCTCATCCCTATGCTGCCGATAACCAGCGGGTGCCGAGAGAAACCTAAATCCGTCGCGGTCGCCCTGGTCAGTAAATCAGAGGACATCCGCACCAATGCCGCCGGAACGGCGCTGATTTCGGGCTCCGCTAAAGAGGCGTGGAATTTTGACGCCTGTGGTCATACTATCCCGATGTTTGTCACCTATTCCTTCTTCCCGGACGGCAAAACGGCATATAAATTCGCCGCCAAATAGTCCCTGGATCGCAAAAACCGCCATCGCTCAGCGGTGGCGTTGAAATCACCTTGCCAGAGATTTTTGCCACGGTTAGTATTGCTAATCATTATCATTTAGATTAAGTACTGACGAGAGTATGGCGCTTCACTCCCCCCGGCTCAGCCATGACAGCGGGTGCTTTGTTCCTCCCTGGTCCCCTGCGGCAAGCCCGCTGGCAGAGTCTCTGCGCGAGTATTTTGCCGCTCATCGCCCGTACTTCAACGACATCATAAAGTTAAACGAACCGGTTCCCGTCACAGCAATGACGCTAAGTGAGTGGCAACGCCCCGCCACGCTAACATCTCTGTTGGCGGCCTACGGCGACCATATCTATCGTAACCAGCCTCAACTTTCCCGCGAGCACAAGCCGCTGAAGTCCCTGTGGGCACAATGGTACATCGGCCTGTTAGTGCCGCCGGTGATGATGGCATTGCTGACCCAGCCTAAAGCGCTGAACATCGCTCCTCAGCAGATGCGGGTTGAGTTCCACACAACGGGCCGGGCGCAATGTTTCTGGATTGAGGTGGCTGAAGATTGCCAGGCAAGCAAACTGCCGCTCCACCTGCGGCTGGAGCAGTTCATCGTTGACGGTTTGATGCCCATTGTCGCAGCGCTGGAGGCCAGCGGAGAGATCAATGCCCGGCTTATCTGGAGCAACACTGGCTACCTGGTAAACTGGTTCCTCGGGGAGTTGAAGCCGCTGCTGGATGAACAGAGTCTGGCGGCACTGGTGCAAGCCTGTTTCTTTGAAAAACAGCTGTCATGCGGCAGAGAAAATCCGCTTTACCGGACGGTTATTTCGCGTGAAGGGATTCTGGTGAGGCGTACCTGCTGTCAGCGCTATAAGCTGCCTGATGTCCAGCCCTGCGGCGACTGCACCCTGAAATAGCAAACGGCGGGTTTCCCCGCCGTTCATACTTTAGTTCAACCATTAAGCCAGCTGCTGGCTTCCTTCCTCACTTGCTCTTTGTGCCTCTTCTTTTTCCTGCTCCAGCAGCTGCTTCTCGTACACTTTGAAGAACGGGAAGTAGATGATGGACGACACGCAGGCCAGCAGAATCACCAGAATTGCCGCCCGGAAGTCCCAGCCCAGCGCCCAGGCTGCGCCAATTGGCGCCGGAGCCGTCCACGGTACAACGGAGATCACGCGACCAATCAGATCCAGCTTCATCGCTCCCCAGGCCAGCACGGCGTTAACCATTGGCGCCAGCAGGAACGGAATGAAGAACACCGGATTCATAACAATCGGCGTACCAAAGATAACCGGCTCGTTAATGTTAAAGCAGGTTGGCACGATGCTAAGACGGCCAATAGAGCGCAGGTGGGCAGATTTACTGCGCAGATAGCAGATAACCAGCCCCATTGTTGCCCCGGAACCGCCGACCACAATGAAGAAAGTCCAGAATGCTTCCATAAAGATATGCGGCAGAGGTGCCCCGGCAGCCAGCGCGCCCTGGTTAAGGCCCAGGTTAGTCAGCCAGAACATCTGCAGCATCCCGGAAACAATCGCCGCCCCGTGAATACCCGCAAACCACAGCAGGTGAGCAATTAACACCGCGAGCAGAATCGCCGGCAGAGAATCCGCGGCGGACACCAGCGGTTTGAACAGCGCCATAATTGCCTGTGGGATCAGCATATCGAACTGGGACTGAATAAACAGGCTCAGCGGATACAGCGTGAGCACCACGACCAGTACCGGGATCAGCAGATCAAAGGAGTTTTTGATCATCGGTGGTACCTGGTCCGGCAGTTTTATGCCGATGTTGTGGGCCTTCAGAAAGCGCATCATTTCTACACAGTAAATCGCCACCAAAATGGCGGTGAAGATCCCGGTCCCACCAAGGCTATCCACCGGCAGCGTGCCTTTGGTTTTCGGAGCAGCAACCACCAGAAAAGCCATCAGCGATAGCATCGCGCACATGAAAGGATCAAGCCCGTGCGATTTCACGTAGTGTTTGCCGAGGTTGTAGGCAATCGCCGCACAAATGTAGATAGACATGATGCCCATCGTCATATCAAACGGCGTTAAAATCTGCCCCTCAAACTGCTTCGCCAAATCGAGCCAGGCGCGGGCAAAGCCCCAGGTGGTGGTTGGCGAAAACGGCGGATAAGCAAAAACCAGCAGGAACGAGCCGACAATCATAAACGGCATCGCGGAAATGAAGCCGTCGCGAATGGCCATCACGTGACGCTGTGAAGAAATGCGGCCGGCTATCGGGCTAACGTAGTTCTCAACAAAACGAAAAATTAAATTAAATGCAGCATGGTTGGAAGACATAGTGGCTCTCCTGTCAGGCTATCAACGCGAGTGCATCGGCGAGAATTCTGTCGCCGCGCATCATTCCGTAATCCATAGAGTTAATGACCGTGACCGGGATCCGTTTGGGGGCGGCCTGAGCCTTAAAATCTTCCAGACGGTATTTGATCTGCGGACCGAGTAAACAGCAATCAAATTCAGGCATAACATCCGTGAACTCTTCGATACCCACCGCCTTGATCTCAACCTCAATCTGTTGATCCTGGGCGGCCTGTTTCATCCTGTTCACGACCATACTGGTAGACATACCAGCGGCACAGCATAAAAGGATACGTTTCATAGACGACTCTTATTATTAGGTACAGGGGGTGGTTACAGGATGCAGTATTCCTCGCGGAATTTATTACTGCAACCGGTTACCGTAACCGGTTTCAGTGATTGTGAAGGAGATCCAGAAATTTCTGACAAGGCGGGTATGAGATAAGTATAAGCGGTTTACAGAAAGCACAAGCTTATGCGAAATTATTTGCCACCTGGATCAGGAGAAAATCATGAGTTTGCAGTCCGTGCGGCAATTCTTCGCCGACCATGCCCCCGATATTGATATCATCGAGCTAAGCCAAAGCACCGCGACCGTCGCTCTTGCCGCTGCCGCCCACAATGTGGCCCCCGGGCAAATAGCCAAAACGCTCTCATTAAAGGTCAAAAACGACATAATTCTGATCGTCGCCAGGGGCGATGCACGCCTTGATAATAAGAAACTTAAAGAAGCATTTGGCGCCAAAGCACGTATGCTCAGCAGCGATGAAGTGGTGAACTGGACCGGACATCCGGTGGGAGGCGTTTGCCCTTTCGGGCTGGAAAACCCGCTGGCGGTGTTCTGCGATATCTCACTCCGCCAGTACGATGAAGTACTGCCCGCCGCAGGGGCCATCCACAGCGCCGTCCGCATTTCACCTGAACGTATGGCCGAACTCACCCACGCCAAATGGGTGGATGTTTGTCAGTAAGTTTGCTGCAGCCGGAGGCAAAAGACTTTCGGCTCAGTTAACGCTCCAGCCCGGTGATACGCTTGCGATACTCATCCGGCGTTTCCTGGGTTAAGCGGCGGAACATAGTAATAAACGCCGATGAACTACCGTACCCCAGCTCAAAGGCGATATTCTCCACGGTCCATCCCTCGGCCAGCAAAGGCATCGCTTTCACAATTCTTAACCTCTGCCGCCACTCCGCCAGCGTCATACCCAGCTCCCGCTGGCAACGTCTCATCAACGTTCGCTCACTGGTATTGGCAAAAGCCGCCAACGCCGCCACGGAGCGGCTATCGCCTGGGTTTTGTTCCAGGACGTTAAGCACCCGCTGAACCACAGGATCGTCCGATCCGGGCAAATAGTTTCCCACCCTTTCGGCCTTAATCAGCCTATCAACCAGCACACGCAGGAACCGCGACTCCTCTTCAGAAGGAGGGATACCCGGCGGGTTAAGGTGCAAATGCTCGAGCATCGCCCGGACGAGGGGCGTGATAGCCATAACGGTAACCTGCTGCGGAAGCGCTGCGCACTCAGCGACACTGACATATACGGAGCTGTGCCACGCCTCCATCCGATTTTGCGCAAGATGCTGCGTGTCCGGCGGCAGCCAGATACCGTACTGAGACGGCACCACATAGTGCCCACCGGCATACTGCACCTCCACGACGCCGCTTACCGCCGAGACAAACTCCCCCCAGGGGTGGCTATGTTCCAGATACAACCCGTGCGCGGGCATCGGCGCGCTGCGGAAGTACAGCGTGGCCGGCAGTTCGCCGGTAAAAGGCGCGATAAGTATGCTGGGTGTTTTCTTTGGCACGGATGTCAGCCTTCAAAGTCGTCAACAAAAGATTGACCGAAACGCACAATGGCATGGCGGTTTCTCACTATATCAATCATATCGACCGGACTGATAATGCGTTTTTCGGGAGAAAACGCATGTCCAGATACCAAACAATAGATCGCCTGGCCGTCGCCGGGATGGCCACTCTCTGTCTGATATGGAGTTTGCAGCAGCCGGGGCTGAAAGCTACGGCTGGGGATGCCAGCCCCATCTTACAAATTGCCATACGCTCCGGGATAGGCGCGGGGCTGGTAGCACTTTTTATCCTGCTCAGGAGAGAGAAAATCCAGTACGTGTCTCTGCCCTGGCTTGCCGGCGCGGGGGCCGGACTGCTGTTTGCGCTGGAGTATCTATTTTTAGGTATTGGCCTGGGTTACACCAGCGCCGCGCACGGCGTAGTATTTCTCTATACTGCGCCGCTATTTGCCGCCGTGGGTCTGCACTTCACGCTGCATTCTGAGCGTTTAACACCGGTACAATGGTTCGGGATCGTCCTGGCATTTATCGGTGTGGTTGTCACTTTTTCAGCCCCTGATGGTGGCCATTCATCACTTTTCGGCGATCTTCTTTGCCTGGCTTCCGGTGCCTCATGGGGCGCAACCACCGTGTTAGTTCGTACCTCCCGCCTGGCCCAGGTTTCCGCCGCCCAAACGACGCTGTTCCAGCTTGCGGGGGCTTTTATTGTGCTGCTTGTCGCTTCGTTCCTGTTAGGGCAAACCCGCTTTAACCCAACGCCGCTGCTGCTTGCCAATATGGTCTTTCAGTCGGTGGTTGTCTCCTTCCTGAGCCTGCTTATCTGGTTTGCGTTGCTGAGGCGCTACCAGGCTTCTGCACTCGGCGCCTTCTCTTTTGTGACGCCGCTGCTCGGGGTGGTGTTTGGCGCCTGGTTACTAAATGAAAAGATAAACTCTGGTTTTCTGCTGGGATCGGTTTTCGTCATCGGCGGCATTGTCTGCGTGAGCTGCAATCAATGGCTGGAAAAAGTAATAGTCTTTCATCGCCGGGGATAGTGAATCAAAGCTTGATCTGACGCGCCTAATGAAGCGATGCGCTCATGTTAAATGGATAAACGTTAAGCGTATTTCATTCTCTTTGGTCAGGATCAAGCATGCAGTCAGATGTTACTTCCCAGCGGGACGTCACTCGTTTATGTATTCAATGCGCGCTCTTTTTACTGCAGCACGGGGCAGAAAGCGCGCTGGTAGAGGAGCTTTCAACCCGCCTTGGCAAAGCGCTGGGGATGGACAGCGTGGAAAGCTCAATCTCCGCTAACGCCATTGTGCTTAGCACCATTAAAGACAATCAGTGCCTGACCACCACCCGCAAAAATAACGATCGCGGGATCAACATGCACGTTGTGACCGAAGTACAGCACATCGTGATCCTCACCGAACACAAACTGCTGGATGCCAGGGACGTTCTTAAGCGCTTCGAACATATCAAACCGTTGCGCTACCCGCGCTGGCTGGTCGTCCTGATGGTGGGCCTCTCCTGCGGCTGCTTCTGTAAACTGAACAACGGTGGCTGGGACGGGGCGTTGGTCGCCTTTATCGCCAGTTCGCTGGCGATGTATGTGCGCCAGCTCCTCACCCATCGCCAGCTTCATCCACAGATCAATTTTTGCATCACCGCGTTTGTCGCCACCAGCGTTTCAGGGCTACTTATCGCCAAAGGCCCGTTTGCCGCCACATCCAATATTGCTATGGCCGCAAGCGTGCTATTACTCGTCCCAGGTTTCCCACTGATCAACGCCGTGGCCGACATGTTCAAAGGCCACGTTAACACCGGGCTGGCTCGCTGGGCGATGGCCAGCCTGCTGACGCTGGCGACATGCATTGGCGTGGTGATGGCAATGGCGATATGGGGGCTAAGAGGATGGGCGTAATCGAGTTTGTTCTGGCCCTGCTCCAGGATATGGCGCTGTCTGCCGTTCCGGCGGTGGGCTTTGCGTTAGTCTTTAACGTGCCTCAGCGCGCCCTGCCCTGGTGTGGCCTGCTCGGCGCCATCGGCCACGGCTCGCGTATGGCGATGATGACGGCAGGTTTGAACATCGAATGGAGCACGTTTCTGGCGTCAATTCTGGTCGGCATCATTGGTATTCAGTGGTCGCGCTGGTATCTGGCTCATCCTAAAGTCTTCACCGTTGCGGCCGTCATTCCCATGTTTCCGGGGATCTACGCCTACACCGCGATGATCTCGGCGGTAAAACTAACGCACTTTGGCTACAGCGATCCGCTGATGATCCAGCTGGTGACCAACTTCCTGAAGGCATCATTTATTGTGGGGGCGCTGTCGATTGGCCTCTCGCTGCCGGGACTGTGGCTTTATCGCAAGAAGCCCCGGGTATGATCGCGCGGACAAAAATGCACAAAATAAAATTTGCTATTTAATCGTGCACTACCTATATTGAGAAACATGAAGAAGACATCAACCGAAACGAACGCCCTGCTACTGGACAACCAGCTTTGCTTCGCGCTCTACTCCGCCAACCTGGCGGTGAACAAGCTCTACCGCCAGCTGCTTGCGCCGCTGCAGCTCACCTATCCGCAATATCTGGTGATGCTGGTGCTGTGGGAGCAGGACGATGTCACGGTGTCGCAAATCGGCGAACGGTTGTTTTTAGATTCAGCCACCTTAACGCCTCTGCTCAAACGCCTGGAAAGCGCCGGACTCTTATTACGTCAGCGCTCTCGCGAAGATGAGCGTCAGGTTGCCGTGACGCTGACTCAGGAAGGCAAGGCACTGCAGGAAAAAGCATTGGGTATTCCAGACTCCGTGCGCTGCGCTTCCGCTTGTAGCGTGGACAGTATGCTGGCGCTAAAGGCGCAGTTGGAAACCTTGCGCAGTAATTTAAATACGTAATAATTAATCGTCGATATTATCGGCGATTTTTAAAACACCATATAAATCGCACGCTATTTTATAGCACATACCAAATGTAAGATGAGGAACCTGCCATGTCTTTAGAAAAAGTCGTTTATACCGCAAAAGCCAAAGCTACCGGTGGCCGTGAAGGTCGCGCCACCTCCTCCGACGGCGTGCTGGACGTCAAGCTGGGCCTGCCAAAAGAGATGGGCGGCGCAGGCGGTGAAGTCACCAACCCTGAGCAACTGTTCGCTGCGGGTTACTCTGCATGCTTCCTGGGCGCGATGAAGTTTGTCTCCGGCCGCGACAAAATCGCCATGCCGTCCGACGCTTTCATCGAAGGGGAAGTCGGCATCGGGCCATTGCCAACCGGGTTCGGTATCGAAGCGAAGCTGAACATTCACCTGCCGGGTATGGATGCAGCCGAAGCGAAAAAACTGGTCGATGCGGCACACATCGTTTGCCCATACTCCAACGCAACCCGCGGCAATATCGATGTGACCCTGAACATCATCAACTGATGTGACAAGCCGGGGAAACCCGGCTAATAGTTGCTGACAAAGAGGGAAAAAGCGTAGTTTTCCCTCTTCGTGGTTTTCAGTTGAAAATCAATGAATTGATTTTCCTTGTTTATTTTAATCATGCTGTCCGGTATTTCTTCTGTCACTGTGGGTTTATCAGCCGTTTGCAGCCGTGGAAATCCGGCTTATTTGCCCCCTGCCCGGTTTAAGACAACTCTCAATCCCCCTGCTTCCCCTCTAAGCGCTATACTCTCGCCTGAAATCTCCTGCACCGCAGGCAAACAAAGCGAGTATCTCAAGATGAAAGCAAGGAATAAAACGCTCTGCGCAATGGCGCTGGCAGCAGCCTTTTTCGCCGGCGAGGCTTCGGCAGCAAACTGGCAGGAACAACTTTCCAGCGCCGCCAATGAACTGAGCAAAAGCGGCAGTGCAACCACCGGCAGCGGCACTCAGAACGGCGGTCTTTCTCTCTCTTCACTGACCAGCCTGCTGAACGGCAACAACAAGTCTCTCAGCTCAGGCACAATGACCAATGCGGCCGGCATCATAGAGTACTGCGCGAAGAACAAACTGGCTTCTGTCACCAATACCGATAACATCAAAAACCAGCTAATGACCAAACTGGGGCTGGAAAACAGCACCAAGCCAGCTGAAAAACAGGACTACAATCAGGGGTTAATGGGCTTGCTGAATACGGCCAATGGCCAGAAGCTAGACCTGAACAGCATTGGCAACTCCCCGCTGGCCGAAAAGGTAAAAACCAAGGCCTGCGATCTGGTGCTCAAACAGGGTATGAATTACCTGTCGTAACGGCACAAAAAAATGGCCTCTGCTAAGAGGCCATTTTTCTTTAGTTTGCCAGCGAGCAGCTGTAGTCCAGCATCTCTTCCGCCGAACCCTGGTTACCCCCCAGCAGCTGACGAGGGTTGGCTAACAGCACCACATCCCCTTTCGCCGTTACAACCCGCGCCAGGCCAAAGTTTTCCATCTCATCCCCCTGAGCCTTCACGTACTCCGCCAGCACGATGAACGGGTTAGCATCTGCCGGGACTTTTCTCGCCAGATATTTATGGCCGAGGATCTCCGCCCCAAACGGCTGCCACCGATCATCCACTTTGTCAGCAAGTTGGTTAATGGATTGATAGACCTCGGGGCGCAGGCAGGACAAGTGAATGTGCAGCTGATTCTGAGAACGTCCGTAGCGGGAATTGATCGCCAGCACCAAATCATCATCTCTCACCGCTTTTGTGGTTTCATCCAGCAGATAATGACGATTGTCCCACGCGTCCAGGAAGTAGTTTGGCGCCCCGCTTTCGAGGATCTTCGGGCTCTCAATGCCGGTAATTTTGTCCGTCGGCATCAGCAGCGTATGCAGCGGGCCTTTTGCATCTTTGAACACCAGGTAGCGCCCGGCCAGATCGACTTTCAGACAAGGCGCAGGCGAGTTGTTCTGCTGCTGATTGGGAATGCACTGCTGGCTGATGATATTCCAGAGGGCATCACTGTGGCGATGCAGCAGCCACAGGCGAATAGCGACGGCGGCCACCAGCAAAATCAGCAGCACAACCACCACGCGCAGGATCTTTTTCATGTCAGGTTTTCCTTGTAAAGTCAGAGCACTTTTCGTTGTTGTAATACGCGGACAATAAGCTGGAAGCAGGCTTCTATCTGCGGCGCGAACGGCTCGGTGCTGCGCATCAGCGCCACGGTACGGCTCAGAGATGGCTGCTGCAAATGAATCACTTTCAGCTCAGGGTCCTGCAAAAAGGTTGTGTAAAGCTGCGGCAATATAGCCACGGCCAGCTGCGAACGCACCAGCCCATAAAGGGTTTCAATAAAATCGACCTGATAGCGCGTATTGAGCGTCAGGCGCTGGCTTTCCGCCATCGCCGCTACCAGCCGGCTGATGTTGCCTTTCGAAAACACCGCAATGTCCCGCTTTACCAGGCTTCGCCACGGGGCGTGGCTGGATCCTGCCAGAGGATCGTGACAATTGACTACCGCCACAAAGGGATCTTCCTGCAGCGGATAAATCTCCAGCGTTTCAGGCACCGAACTGTCCAGCGCGCCGAGGCCGAAGTCCAGCTGGCCGCTTTCAAGTTGGGCAATCAGCGCATCATTGGTGCGATCGTGAAACTCAACGCGCAGGCGAGGAAAAGCGTCTGCGATACGCTGAGGAATATCGGGAAACAGCAGGCTCCCGACCGAGGGCACCAGGCCTATCCGCAGTGTGCCGTCGCCGCCGTCCTGAACAATTCTCTGCATGTCGTCAAAAGCGCGCTGCGCGACGTTAAGCACGCGTTCGGCATGGGGCAATAGCGCTGCCCCCAGGTCCGTCAGCGTCACCGCTGCGGCGGTTCTGTTAACCAGCTTCCCGCCCAGCACGGACTCAATCTGCCGTAGCGCGCTGCTTAGCGCCGGCTGGCTAATGGCCAGCCGGTGGGCGGTATCGGTAAAATGACGGAGTTTGGCCAGCGTCACAAAATACTGGATCTGTTTTAACGAGAGTGCGGGAAGGCGCTGCCAGGGTTCAGCCATTGGAGTATCAGGGTTGCCAGGTAAACGTTTGCCACAGGATAAACGTTTCTTATCGGCTGATAAATTAAATCATCTGGGCAAAGCGTGTTCCCCTGCCTAGAGTAGCCGTCAGAGCCCCTTTTTTGGAACCCTGTCATGACCTCTGCTGATTTACGTCGCCGCGCGGTAAAAGCCGCCCTCGGCGAAACGCCTTTCGACCTGCTGCTCATCAATGGGCGGGTCGTGGATATGGCAACCGGTGAAATCCGTGAGGCGGATGTCGGCCTTGTCGGCACGCTCATCGCCAGCGTACATCCACGCGGCAGCCGCACGGATGCCGCAGAGACTCACGATCTCGCCGGAAACTATCTCAGCCCAGGGCTGATGGATACCCACGTCCACGTTGAAAGCTCCCACCTGCCGCCCGCGCGCTATGCCGAAATCGTCGTCGCCCAGGGCACTACAACTATTTTCTGGGACCCGCACGAGCTGGCGAACGTGCTCGGTATTGAAGGCGTGCGTTACGCCGTTGACGCCAGCCGCAACCTGCCACTGCGCGTGATCTGCGCGGCTCCGTCCAGCGTGCCTTCAACGCCGGGTCTGGAGATGTCCGGCGCAGATTTTGCCGGGAAAGAGATGGAAACCCTGCTTTCGTGGCCGGAAGTGGCGGGCGTCGCCGAAGTGATGGACATGCACGGCGTGCTTAACGGCAGCGAAAGAATGCTGGAAATTCTTAACGCCGGCCTGCAAAGCGGCAAACTGATTGAAGGACATGCCCGCGGCCTGAACGGTGCGGGCCTGCAGGCCTACCTTGCCGCTGGCGTGACGTCAGACCATGAACTGACCTCCGCAGCCGACGCGCTGGAAAAACTGCGCGCCGGGCTGACCCTGGAAATTCGCGGTTCACATCCGTACCTGCTGCCGGAGATTGTCGCCGCGCTGAACGGCCTGCCGCATCTGTCATCGCAGGTCACCGTCTGCACCGACGACGTGCCGCCGGACATGCTGCTGGCAAAAGGCGGTATCGTTGCCCTACTTAACCTGCTGATTGAGCACGGCATGAAGGCCGAGGATGCTTTGCGCCTGGCCACGCTTAACGCCTCTCTGCGCCTGCAGCGTCCGGACCTTGGCCTGATTGCCGCGGGCCGCACCGCCGATCTGGTGGTTTTCGATTCGCTGGAAAAACTGAGCGCCCGAACCGTTTATGTCGCCGGTAAGCTCGTCGCCGAACAGGGAAAAATGCTGGAGCCCGTCGCGGCACCGTCTATTGTTCCCCCGCGAGATACTGTCCGACTGCAGCCGCTGAGCCCAAACGATTTTGTTCTCAAAGTGCCGGTGAACAATGGACGTGCACGCCTGCGCCATATCAAGGGCGCGCGTTTCACCCAGTGGAGTGAAGTCGGGGTGGAAGTCCGACACGGCGAAGTTCAGCTGCCGGATGGCTTTAGCCTGATTTGGGTTCAGCACCGCCATGGCCGCCATGACGCAAAACCTCAGCTGGCACTGCTCGAAGGCTGGGGAGAACTGCGCGGCGCAATAGCCACCACATACTCACACGACTCGCATAACCTCGTGGTTCTCGGCAGAGATCCGCAGGACATGGCGCTCGCCGCTAACGAGCTGATCGCCTGCGGAGGTGGTATGGCACTCAGCCAGAACGGGCAGATGCTGGCTAAGGTAGAAATGCCGATCGCCGGAATGCTCTCAGACCTTCCTGCCACCGAGCTGGCGCAGCAGTTTGCTCAACTCCGTGAATTGAGTAATAAAGTCGCCGACTGGGAGCCGCCGTACCGCGTGTTCAAGGCCATCGAAGGCACCTGCCTGGCCTGTAACGCCGGGCCACATTTGACCGATCTGGGACTGACGGATGGCAGTACTCGCCAGATCGTCGACCCGCTTATTGAATGCCACGAACACCCGGCAGACGCACACACAACACATTAATCCGGAGAGCCAAATAATGGCCGAAAATTCAGTGTCTCAGGCCGCCAGTGAAAGCTGGCTGGAGCGGCGATTCCAGCTTCGCAGCCGCCAAAGCAAAGTGAAAACCGAATGCCTCGCGGGCGTCACCGGCTTTCTCGCCGCCGCCTATCTTCTGGTTGTTATCCCCGGCCTGCTGGCCGTGGGCGGAATGGATAAAGGCGCGGCAACGACCGGGACGATAATCGTGTTTGTCCTCGGCACGCTGCTGATGGCGTTTTACGGCAACCTGCCGTTTATTGTCGGGCCGGGCATCGGCGGTTCAGTGCTGGTGGGCGTGACGCTTGCCGGGAGCGAGCATATTGGCTGGCAAATTGGCCTGGGCATCGCCTGCTGGTCCGGTATTCTGTTCTTTGCCCTAACCCGTCTTGGCCTGCGTGAAGTGGTCACGCGCTCGGTACCACAGTCGATCAAGCTTGGGCTTACGGCCTCTATCGGCCTGTTTGTTGCCGTGCTGGGCTTCCGCAATGCCGGGCTAGTGCTTGCCAACGCCAAAACCAACGCGCTGGCGCTCGGCGACTTTACTTCTGCCGGGGCGATAGTGGCGCTGTGCGGCCTGTTCCTGGCGATTGCGCTTCAGGCTCGCCGCGTACCGGGGGCCATTTTATGGGCGATTCTGTTTGCCACTCTGGTGGGCATTCCGCTGGGTGTCACACACCTGCCACAAAGCTTTATTGCAATGCCTCACTCACTGGCGCCGGTACTGGGTCACGTTGATATGCTCGGCGCGCTGAACATCGCTTTCCTGCCGTTCCTGTTTGTCTTCTTTGCTTCGGAATTTTTCTCCACCATGGGCACGACCCTGGCGGTGGGCGGCGAAGCCGGATTGCTGGACGAGCACGGCAACATGCCGCACATCAACCGTCCGTTTATGGTGGACTCCATCGCTGCAGCGCTTGGTCCGTGGGTCGGTATTCCGGCAGCTACGGCGCTGATTGAGTCTTCGGCGGCAGCAGAAGCTGGCGGTAAAACCGGCCTGACCGCGCTGGCGGCAGCGGTGATGTTCCTGCTGATGCTGCTGTTTACCCCGGTGGCATTGATGATTCCGAAAGAGGCTACCGCACCTGCGCTGATCCTTATCGGCCTGAACATGTTCAGCGGCCTGCGCAAGGTGGATCTGGGTAACTTCACCGAAGGTCTGCCGGTACTGATGATGGTGATGATCACGCTTATCGCCAACAGCTTCGGAACCGGGATCGCCGGCGGCCTGCTGTTCTACATCATCATTAAAGTGATTGCCGGTAAATGGCGTGAAATCCCGGTGGGGCTATACCTGCTGGCCATTCCGCTGGTTTACTACTTCGCCACGTTGGTGAAGCATTAATCACAGGCAGCCAGTAGAAATGAAAAAGCTCAGTGCTCGCATTGAGCTTTTTCAATGAGTAAAATAACTGCCGCCAGTTTAATCTTTTAGTTAGCATTAAAACCGGCATCATAGGCATCAAGCATTAATCCCATTCCCATCACCCCACCTCTTTCACGCGCAGTTGTTGCCTTATTTTTAGCATCAGCATAAACACTCTTTTTTTCCTTTATGTCTTCTGAATAACTACCACGTGCTTTGTCTGACGCTCCGAGATAACAGTTTAAAGTGTTCATGTTACGGATGATAACAATTTGCTTATGGAGTTCCGTACCCGGCATCATGTCTTTTTTATTAACACCAACGCTTTCGAAAAATGTTCTGGCCTTAGCGTCCGCATATTCCGGGAAGTCAATATCACAGCGCGTTCTCTGGCCTGCAGTGAATGTTTCCCGCTGTATTTTTGTCAGCACATTATTCATATCATCAATTTGTTTTTGGTATCCTTTCGTATTGGTATTCACTTCATCCAGCATGACATTATCGCGGTGAATCGGAGCCTCAGACTTAGTAAAATATCCCGCACTGAATTTCGCTGCAATCGCAAATACAATAGCTCCCACGAGGGTTTTTCCTATCGTTTTCTTATCCATAGAGATCCTTTAAATACCTACCATCGAAGCAAGAGAATATTCTGAACTGCCGTTTTAACTCTTGAAGGGTAACAGGTTAAAAAAAAACCGGGATTTGGTAAACAACCAAATTCCGGTCTTTCTATTTCTACCCGTACAATTTGTCGGGCAAGTAGCTTATTAATCAATAAGCCATAAGTGGCTAATTTAGCCGTTGTTCTGGATCTTCTTGATGATATTGGTGGTGGAACAACCATCTTCGAAATTCAGCACCATCACCTCACCGCCGTTGGCCCAGACCTCCTGGCTCCCGGCAATTTGTTCTGGTTTGTAGTCACCGCCTTTCACTAAGCGATCCGGCAGGACTTCACCAATCAGGCGCTGCGGCGTATCTTCTTCAAACAGCACAACCCAGTCCACCGCTTCCAGCGCGGCCAGCACGATCATACGCTGATCCTGTGGGTTGACCGGCCGGGTTTCCCCTTTCAGGCGTTTGGTTGAAGCATCGCTGTTTACTGCGACAATCAGACGGTCGCCCAGCTTGCGGGCATTTGCCAGATAGGAAACGTGGCCCGCGTGCAGAATATCAAACACGCCGTTGGTCATGACCACACGCTCACCGCGCTTGCGGGCTGCGGCAACAGCAACTTTCAGCTCGGCTTCGGTCATCACGCCAAAGCCTGTTTCTGCGCGACCACGTACCGCGTTTTCCAGTTCGACCGGAGAAACGGTAGACGTCCCCAGTTTGCCAACAACCACGCCGGCTGCGGCATTCGCAAAGTAACAGGCCTCTTCCAGCGAGTTCCCCGCCGCAAGCGTTGCCGCCAACACGCCGATCACCGTGTCCCCGGCCCCGGTTACGTCATAAACTTCCTGGGCCTGAGTTGGCAGATGGAAAGGCTCAATGCCCGGCTGCAGGAGCGTCATGCCCTGTTCGGAGCGCGTCACCAGCAGTGCCGACAGTTCATAATCGGCGATAAGCTTCATGCCGCGTTCCACCAGCTCGGCTTCGGTTTTGCACTTGCCAACCACGGCTTCAAATTCTGAAAGGTTCGGGGTCAGCAGCGTTGCGCCGCGATAGCGCTCAAAGTCGGTGCCTTTCGGGTCGATGAGCACCGGGACTTTGGCTTCGCGAGCGAGACGAATCATCTGCTGCACGGTCGCCAGGGCGCCTTTGGCGTAGTCGGAAAGCACCAGGGCACCAATCTGCGGCAGCGCCTGACTGATACGTTCGTGCAGTGGTTCAGGATCGACGCCCTCAAACCCTTCTTCGAAGTCGAGGCGAATCAGTTGCTGGTTACGGGACAGTACGCGCAGCTTGGTAATCGTCGGGTGAGTCGGAACAGAAACGAAGTCGCACTTCACGTTAACCCCGGCCAGGCTTTGGCTGAGCGCGCGAGCCGCATCGTCAATACCGGTCAGGCCAACCAGGCGAGAGTTCGCACCCAGCGAAGCAATGTTCATCGCTACGTTAGCCGCGCCACCGGGGCGTTCTTCGATGGTATCCACTTTCACTACCGGCACCGGGGCTTCCGGCGAAATACGGCTGGTTGGGCCGTACCAGTAGCGATCCAGCATCACATCACCAACCACCATGACGCCTGCACGGCTGTATTCGGGCAGCGTTACTTTCATTCCTGACTCTCCAGCGAGGGATAAAATTTTGCGCGGGATAATAACATAATTACGCCCCCGCGTGCGTTTGCGGCTCGCCAAGCCAGATTTGCCAGCTCCGGCGCACCTGCTCGCGCTCTTTCTCAAAGACGTCCAGCGCAACGTTTCCAGGCAATTCCTGCAGCGCCAGATGGTGCAATTCATCACGCAGAGTGACATAGGCGTGGGTCAACGCTTTGGCCTCGGCTTCGTCCATAATGTCGTTCTGCGCCATTAATTCCAGGATGCGCACGTTATCGGACCAGCGGGTTAGCTTCGGCGCTTCGCTGGCGTAGCGCAGTACCAGATATTGCGTAATAAATTCGATGTCGGTGATCCCGCCCTCATCGGCTTTAATATCAAAGCGATCGCGGTGCTTATTGCCCAAATGAGCGCGCATTTTTTCACGCATTTCGCGCACTTCAACCTGCAAGGCTTCTCCTTCCCGCGGCGTGCACAGGATCTCGCGGCGAATGGCATCAAACTGGCGATTAAGCGCCGGGTCACCGTACACCACGCGGGCGCGTACCAGCGCCTGATGTTCCCAGGTCCAGGCTTCATTCTTCTGATAATCGGCAAAAGATTCCGCGGTGGTTACCAGCATGCCTGCCGCGCCGGATGGCCTGAGGCGAGCGTCAACTTCGTACAAGATCCCGGTCGAGGTACGCGTGCTAAACAGGTGCATGATGCGCTGCGCCAGGCGCAGATAAAACTGGCGGCCATCGATTTCACGCTCGCCGTCCGTCATCACTTCCATCGGACAATCGTGCAGGAAGACCAGGTCCAGATCGGAACTGTAGCCCAGCTCCCAGCCGCCCAGTTTGCCGTAGCCAAGCACGGCAAAGCCGCGCCCTTCGCGGTCCTGCAGATGGCGAGGCTGGCCGTAGCGCGCCACCATTTGCGCCCAGGCACGCTGCACCACCGCATCCAGGATCGCTTCCGCAAGCCAGGTCAGGTGGTCGCTGACTTTCATTACCGGCAAGGTGCCAGCGATATCCGCTGCCGCCACGCGAAGCATCTGCGCCTGTTTGAACTGGCGTAATGCTTCCAGCTGCTGCTCTTCATCTTCGTCAGGGACGCGCAGCAAATATTGACGCAGTTCGTCGCGATAAGCGTCCATTGCCGTGGGCTGATACAGCGTATTGGGGTCGAGCAGCTCATCCAGCAGCAGCGGATAGCTGGCAAGCTGCGCGGCAATCATCGGCGAAGCCGCACACAGCGTGATGAGGTGCTTAAGTGCGCCGGGGAATTCGCTGAGTAGCTCCAGGTAGGTCGTGCGGGTGAGGATCCCAAACAACAGCGGCGTCAGACGCGAAAACGTTAGCGGCGCGTCGGCCCGGGAACACACTTCGCTCAGCAGGTGTGGCAAAAGCTGATCCAGCACCTGGCGCCCACGCGGGCCAATAGTGCGCCTGTCGATCTCCTGACGGAAATGGCTAACTTGCTTAAGTAATTCGGTCCGCGCTTCAGCGGTTAAATGGCTCAGCACAGCCGTGTTTTCATCGGCGTCCAGGGCGTCGATCCATAGCTCACGCCAGCCTTCAGAAACTTTATCCTCGCCGGCTTCCGGTTCGTCGTCGCCAATCAGATCGTTAAAGACCTGTCGCACGTCGTTCATGTGCCGCTGCAGCGTTTGCTGCAGGGCTGCCCAGTCAGCCGCCTGCATCGCCCACGCCAGCCGGGCACGGTTAAGATCGTCGCCGGGCAGGGTTTGCGTCTGCTCGTCGTTGATGCTTTGCAGTAAGTTTTCTAGCCGGCGCAGATAGAGGTAAGCCGACCGCAGTTTCTGCGCATCTTCTTCAGGCAGCAGATGAAGTTGCTGAATAGCTTCAAGGGTAGGCAGCAGCGAGCGAGACTGCAGCGAAGGCTCCCGGCCACCGCGGATGAGCTGGAAGACCTGCACGATAAACTCGGTTTCGCGAATACCGCCGGCGCCGAGCTTAATATTGTCCGTTAGCCCACGGCGACGGACTTCGCGGGCTATCATGCCTTTCATGTTTCGCAGGGACTGAATCACGCTGAAGTCGATGTAGCGGCGAAACACAAATGGCCGCAGCATGTTACGTAGCTCCTGGCTCCAGGCATCGTCGTTATCGCCCATAATGCGGGCTTTTACCATCGCGTAGCGTTCCCAGTCGCGCCCCTGCTCCTGATAATAATCTTCCAGCGCGGCAAAGCTCAGCACCAGCGGACCGCTGTCGCCAAACGGGCGCAAGCGCATATCCACGCGGTACACAAAGCCGTCTTGCGTCGGCTGGTCGAGGACTTTAATCAGGCGCTGCCCCATGCGGGTGAAGAACTGGGCGTTATCCAGCTCACGTCGCCCGCCCTGGGTTGAACCGTTTTCCGGCCAGGCAAAAATCAGGTCGATATCGGAAGAGAAATTCAGTTCCCCGCCGCCCAGCTTACCCATGCCAAGGATCAGCAGCGGCTGCGGCTCACCGGCTGCGTTGCAGGGCGTACCCCATTCGCGACAACAGGCGGCATAAAGCCAGTCGCGGGCGGCGACAATCAGCGTTTCCGCCAGCACGCTCAGCTGCTGCAGCGTGCTTTGCGTATCCACTTGCTCCAGCGCCTGCGCCCAGGCGATACGCACCATGATGCGGCGGCGGAAAAAGCGCAGCGCTTTCATCAATGCCGCTTCGTCATGCACATCCTGCAGCTCCCGCTGGAGCCAGGCGGCATAGTGACGCCATTCGTCTGCCGTGGGGGCGTCCTGCTGCAGGGTTTGCAGCCAGGCGGGATACGCCACCACGCTGTCACCAACAAAATCACTTATCGCCAGCACCGCGCGAGCCTCTTCGCTCAGTGTCAGGGAATCAATCTCTTGCGGCAGGCGCGGCAAAAACGCCTGCAGGTGCTGCTGTAATAAAGGGGTCAGCGCCATCATGGTGGGTATCCGTTACCAGTCTATTATTTCCCGCTGTGCAGCCAGAAAGGCGCCTGCGAGATCGCTTCGTTTCGGTAATGCTCTATTTCTATCCGCTGGCGGGTGACGATGGCATGACGCAACCCCTGCCAGTTTTCCAGCCACGGCTGGGTTTGCGCATCGCTGTACACCCCGGCCAGCAGACGGATCGCATCCGTTTCGCGCGCCAGGCGCGGCAACTGGTCTGCGTATGCATCCCCCAGCGGGCGCTGGAACGCGTCTTTTAGCTCCGCCGCATGGCGGGAAAGATGCGTATCAGCGAAACGCTTGAAGGAGCTATCAAGTTTGGTGCGCCCTTTCTCATCAATGAACGGCAGCCACTGGCGTTCTACCAGCCAGCGGGTCAGCGCCAGCTTAGCGCTGCTTGCCTGCGCGCTATATACAATCACGTCGGCTTTTTCGTCGCTGGCAAAGCGCGCTTCGAGCGCAATCAGTTGCTCACGTAAGTGGGTACTCGCTTTTCTTGGAATGATGCCGCCAAAAAGCGCGAGGGCATGACGCACCAGACCAACGGCATCAATCACCTGCTGCTTAGCCGCTTTTACGCCGCTGAGCCATAATTCTTCATGGTACAGCCAGTGGGCGAGCGCCAGTTCCAGAGCCCCTTCCAGCCCCTGCTCAACGCTGGCTTTGGCAGGCGGATACAGCACGCCCAGCGGCTTCACTTCACGCACCGCATTGCCCTGTGCCAGGTGATACCCCCGCGCCGCCTTGCTCAGGCTACCCTGACGCAGGCCTGGCTCGGTGACCAGGCTATCCGCCAGAGCCAGTAAATCTGCCGTTTCCCCGCTCAGCAGCTCAAGTTCAAGCTCGCAGATAGGAGTCTGAAGCTCACCGGCCTTCACTTCACCGAGATCCAATGCCAGTTCAATGCGGCTTTCACCGTGAGTAACCACCCACTTTTCACGCGCAAAATCAGTACTGAACAGCGGCTTAACCTCGGCCTGTAAAGCCGTAACGTCCAGACCCTCAGGCCACACTTCCGCCGGCAGCAAAGCCAAATCCAGCTCGGGCTTGCTTAGCGCCACGTTGTATTCAGGGCGCTGATGCAGCCCGCCGGTCACGCGGCCCGCGATTTTCATCGTCATTTCGTATTGCCCGGCATCACCGCGAATACGCAGCCCCATGTCGTGGCGGCGCAGTTGGTTATCTGCCGTTTCATAATAAATATTGAGCAACTGACGAGGGTCGCTGTGCTCGCCCGGCAGGGCATTTAATCTGTCACGCAGCGCATCAAGCGCCGCAGGGTTAACGATGAATTTGAGTTCGATTTCCTGGGCCATGTCTTCTTTACTTAGGTTTACGTCACACCAGGCGATCTCCTGGCGAACTAAATAGCGTCGATTAGGTCTGTAATAGTACGACAAAATACCCCGTCGGGTAGCGAATTTGCGGTAGTGCGGGAACGCCGGATGGTCAAATTGACATCAGGATGATTCTCATTCAGGTTTACGGATTGCGCCGTCAGACTGTTGCCACTACTATCGTTCCACACTTTATGAAAATAACGACGAAATAATGCAGAAATTACGCCTGATTTGCCTCACTTTGCTCTCCCTTAGCGTTTCCGTCGTGGCTCATGCCGAAGAAAAACGTTATGTCTCTGATGAATTAAACACCTGGGTCCGTAGCGGCCCGGGCGATAACTACCGCCTCGTTGGCACCGTCAACGCAGGGGAACAAGTCACACTGCTGCAAAGCAACGAAGAAACCAAATACGGCCAGGTGCGTGACAGCAACGGGCGTACCTCCTGGATTCCCCTCGCGCAGCTAAGCACCACGCCAAGCCTGCGTACCCGCGTGCCCGACCTGGAAAACCAGGTCAAAACGCTGACCGACAAGTTAAACAACATCGACACAACCTGGAACCAGCGTACCGCTGAAATGCAGCAGAAAGTGGCCCAGAGCGACGGCGTTATCCAGGGTCTGAAGGATGAAAATCAACAGCTTAAGAACCAGTTGATCGTCGCCCAGAAAAAGGTGAATGCCGCCAATGTGCAGCTCGACGACAAACAGCGCGCCATCATCATGCAGTGGTTTATGTACGGCGGCGGCGTGGCAGGATTTGGCCTGCTGATTGGCCTGTTGCTTCCTCACATGATCCCCAGCCGTAAGAAGAAAGACCGCTGGATGAACTAACGGCGACACATTAGCCGTTGATTCCCCCTCGCATCTACACTTACCATTCGTGGTTCAATCATGGTGCCTGGGGTGTTAAGCGTGAAGATTTATCTGGTCGGTGGGGCGGTTCGTGACGGGTTATTAAAACTGCCGGTTAAGGATAAAGACTGGGTTGTGGTTGGGGCAACGCCTCAGCAAATGCTGGACGAAGGCTACGAACAGGTCGGGAAAGACTTCCCGGTGTTTTTGCACCCGCAATCCCACGAAGAGTATGCGCTGGCCCGCACCGAAAGAAAATCGGGCCAGGGTTATACCGGCTTTACCTGCTATTCCGCACCGGACGTCACGCTCGAGCAGGATCTCCTGCGCCGCGACCTGACGATCAACGCTATTGCCCAGGACGAAAATGGCGAACTTATCGACCCGTATAACGGCCTTGCCGATATTGAGCGTCGCCAGCTTCGCCATGTTTCACCGGCTTTCAATGAAGATCCGCTGCGCGTGCTGCGCGTGGCGCGTTTTGCTGCCCGCTATGCCCACCTGAGTTTCCAGATAGCACCAGAAACTCTCGCCCTGATGCGGGCAATGACGGACAACGGCGAAATTGCGCATCTCACCGCCGAGCGCGTGTGGAAAGAGACGGAGAATGCGCTAACCAGCCGCAATCCACAGGTCTTTTTTGCCGTGCTGCGCGAATGCGGAGCCCTGAAAGTCCTGTTCCCGGAAATCGACGCACTCTACGGCGTTCCGGCGCCGGCAAAATGGCACCCGGAGATCGACACCGGTATTCATACCCTGATGACTCTGTCTATTGCCGCGCAGCTTAGCCCGGCGGTGGACGTTCGTTTCGCCACGCTGTGTCACGATCTGGGGAAAGGGCTGACGCCAAAAGAAAAATGGCCAAGCCACCACGGCCACGGCCCGGCGGGCGTTAAGCTTGTGGAGCAACTTTGCGCCCGTCTACGGGTGCCAAACGAGATTCGTGACCTGGCCAAACTGGTCGCCGAGTTCCACGACCTGATTCACACCTTCCCGATTTTGCAGCCAAAGACGGTGATCAAACTGTTCGACGCTATTGATGCCTGGCGCAAGCCGCAGCGCGTGGAGCAAATTGCCTTAACCAGCGAGGCGGATGCTCGCGGACGCACCGGTTTTGAGGCCAGTGATTACCCTCAGGGTAGAATGCTACGCGCGGCCTGGATTGCGGCGCAAAGCGTAACGAATAAAGAAGTGATTGAAGCTGGCTTCAGCGGCCCGGCGATTCGTGAAGAGCTAACGAAGCGGAGAATTAAGGCCGTTGCGGCCTGGAAGGAAGCGCATTGCCCCCAGCCGCAAGGCTGAGGGCAAGTAGGGCTAGGTGAAGATAAAGAACACCACGGCAGCAACCACAAAGCGGTAGATAGCAAACGGAATAAACGAAATACGTTTGATGAGCTGCAGGAAGGTTTTGATGGCGATCAGCGCCACGATGAACGCCGTGACAAAGCCCACGGCAAACATCGGCAGATCGCCCATGGTCAGGAAGCCGATGCTCTTATAGAGATCAAGCGCCGTCGCCCCCATCATCATCGGCACCGCCAGCAGGAATGAGAACTCAGAGGCCGCATAGCGGCTAACGCCCATCAGCATCCCACCGGAAATCGTTGCCCCAGAACGAGAGAATCCCGGCCACAGCGCCAGACACTGGAAGCAGCCAATCATAAACGCCTGGCGATAAGTGATGTCGTCCACGCCCACGGCACGCGGTACCTTTGGTTTCAGGCACTCGGCGGCAATCAGCAGCACGCCGCCAACCACCAGGGCATACATCACATTAATCGGGTTAAACAGCGATTTAATCGCATCGTGAAGAACAAGGCCGAGCACTACCGCCGGTATCATGCCAAGCAAAATATGGATCAAAGAAAGACGGCCAGTGCCTACCCCTTCATGCTCGGGAGGACGACCAAAGTGGATGCCAATCAGACCAAACAGACGACGCCAGAACATCACGACCACGGCGAGAATAGAACCAAGCTGAATAACCACTTCAAAGGTTTCTGCCGTCTGCCCCTCGAAGCCTAAAAGATGCCCGACGATGATCATGTGCCCGGTAGACGAAACCGGTAAAAACTCCGTTAACCCTTCAACAACGCCAAGAATGGCGGCAATCGCCAACGTTGGTAAATCGCTCATCACTTATCCCTCATCCCGAAAAACGAACACAAAAAACGGCACACGAATTACGTCTGCCGCAAAAGATACGTTGATAAGACCAGCCCGTCGCCGTTTGGTTTAACGCTCGGGCTATTATTTACTGTGTTTCAGATTACTGCCACGCTCGATAATGACGCCGACGTTGGCGGCCTGTGCGACGGCGCCAGGCTTACTGACCTTCAGCCGAATCCACGGAGAATTAAAGCGGGTCAGCAGCAGTTCCGCAACCTCTTCGGCCACTCGCTCGACCAGCGCAAAACGCCCGCCGCCAACGTGCTGCAAAACGGCTTCACTGACATCCGCATAGCTGAGACAATCCTTAACATCATCGCTGCCCGCGGCTTTGCGATTATCCCAGGCCATTTCGATATCGAACACCAGCTTCTGTTCAATGGTTTGCTCCCAGTCATAAACACCGATAGTGGTGATTACCGAAAGTTGCTCTATAAATACAATGTCCATCACGCCCTGCCCGGTTTTTAGTCATGCCGGATACCACTTCCGGCGAAATATGCGTATTATCCACAGATGCAAAGAAGACTTCGACACTTTCAACATGGAACAGCGTTATGAGTGCAATCGCGCCTGGTATGATTCTCCTCGCGTATCTTTGCGGCTCGATTTCTAGCGCCATTCTGGTGTGCCGCATTGCCGGTCTCCCCGATCCACGCGAGAGCGGCTCCGGTAACCCAGGAGCAACCAATGTGTTACGCATTGGCGGTAAAGGTGCAGCCGTAGCGGTACTAATTTTTGATGTACTGAAAGGCATGCTGCCGGTCTGGGCGGCCTGGGCTCTGGGTGTTACCCCCTTCTGGCTTGGCCTGATTGCTATTGCCGCCTGCATGGGTCATATCTGGCCTGTGTTCTTTAAATTCCGCGGTGGTAAAGGTGTCGCCACGGCTTTTGGCGCTATTGCGCCTATCGGCTGGGATTTAACCGGCGTGATGGCGGGTACCTGGCTGCTGAGCGTATTGTTAAGCGGCTATTCTTCCCTCGGCGCCATTATCAGCGCGCTGATCGCCCCGTTTTATGTCTGGTGGTTCAAACCGCAGTTTACCTTCCCGGTGGCGATGCTCTCCTGCCTGATCCTGATGCGCCATCACGACAATATTCAGCGCCTGTGGCGTGGCCAGGAAACGAAAATCTGGGCGCGGTTTAAGAAGAAAAAGAAAAAAGACGAGCCTGAATAATCCCGTCTGATATGCGCCCCACAGTTACAACAAAGGAGTGATAAATCACTCCTTTTTCTTAGGCTGGTCGATTAAAACTACACCTTCCAGTAATTATTCGCCGCCGCAATGGTCTGGAAATGGATCGCGATGACCTGGGATGACGCAATCAGCGCGTCAGCATCATTCGCGTAAACCGGACGCAGCTTTTTCAGCACTTCCGGGTCTGGCTGTACGGTTTTCACTCCCCAACGGCTCAGCGTTACCGCCAGTTCATACCCTGCCTGCGGATCGTTCGTTACCAGCGTTGTTAACCATTTATCGCTCATATTGTCCCACTCATTATCGTTATTGTATAAATTGCATTTATTATGCACTTTAAGTGCTCGACATTTATCAACATAATCCTGGCAAAAATCAATAAAAAAGCCCGCTATCTCAGCGGGCATTAGGCAGGGTTTAACAAACGCCAGGCCGTTTAACGCTCCGGGAAAAACATCGCGGCTAATTCTCTGCCCGGCTCATCCGCCCGCATGAAAGCTTCCCCCACAAGGAAATTATTCACATTGGCTTCGCGCAGACGAACCACATGCTCGCGCGTAGCGATACCAGACTCGGTAACAACCATGCGATCCGCCGGCAGCTGAGCCAACAGGCTGATGGTAGTTTCGATCGTGGTTTCGAAGGTGCGCAGGTTACGATTATTCACCCCGATAAGCGGTGTAGTCAGCCGAAGCGAACGAGCCAGCTCCTCGGCGTCGTGCACCTCTACCAGCACCGCCATGCCCAGCTCGTGCGCCTGCGCCTCAAGCTCCTGCATTTGGCTGTCTTCAAGGGCGGAGACAATGAGCAAAATGCAATCCGCGCCCATCGCTCTGGCTTCCAGAACCTGCCACGGATCGATCATAAAATCTTTGCGTAAAACCGGCAGCTGGCAGGCAGCCCGCGCCTGCTGCAGGTAAGCGGCGCTCCCCTGGAAAAACTGTACGTCAGTCAGCACCGACAGGCAGGCTGCGCCGCCCTGCTGGTAAGAAATAGCAATCTCCGCAGGATTGAAATTCTCACGGATCAGCCCTTTCGATGGGCTCGCCTTTTTAACTTCGGCAATTACCCCCGCCAGGCCAGCGTCACGCTTGTGGCGAAGTGCTGCCACAAAATCACGGTGGTTCTGTGCTGCGGCCTGCTCGGCAAGCTGGCTCAGGGAAATCGCTTTTTTGGCGGCGGCAATTTCTTCATGCTTAACGGCGATAATTTTGCTGAGGATATCGGACACAATCTTCTCCAGGTTCAGTCGGGTATCGCGATAGAGTGCCGGATTGTGCGTCGAAAGTACCGGGCAAATTCCGCTTTCGTTTGTTGCAGAGTATTACCAGGCGGGATGGGCTTCAGAGACAAAAAAGGAGCGGTGAAACGCTCCTTTTTAGTTTGCTTATCAGGCGGCGGGTAATTCTGCCAGCGGCCAGCGCGGACGCACGCTAACGCTCAGCTCGCCGGAGGTGCCGGCTTTCAGGCGAATCATCCCGGCATAGGCGATCATTGCGCCATTATCGGTGCAAAACTCCGGCCGGGCATAAAACACTTCGCCGCGGCGTTTGGTCATCATCTCGGCCAGCTTAGCGCGCAGGGTGCGGTTGGCGCTCACGCCGCCCGCCATGACCAGACGTTTAAAGCCGGTATGTTCGAGCGCACGTTTACATTTAATGGCCAGCGTATCCACCACCGCGTCTTCAAAGGCGCGGGCAATGTCCGCGCGGGTCAGATCGTCAGCGTCGTTATCGCGAATGGTGTTTGCGGCGAAGGTTTTCAGGCCAGAGAAGCTGAAATCCATGCCGGGGCGATCGGTCATTGGACGTGGGAAGGTAAAGCGCCCCGGCGTACCCTGAGCCGCCATTTTGGAAAGCAGCGGCCCGCCTGGGTAGTCAAGCCCCAGCAGCTTAGCGGTTTTATCGAAGGCTTCGCCTGCCGCATCGTCGATAGATTCGCCCAGCAGCTCATACTGGCCAATGCCGGTGACGCTGATTAACTGGGTATGACCGCCGGAAACCAGCAGCGCGACGAACGGAAACGCCGGCGGATTATCTTCCAGCATTGGCGCCAGCAGGTGGCCTTCCATATGGTGTACCGGCACGGCAGGCACATCCCAGGCAAACGCCAGCGAGCGGCCAATGGTGGCGCCAACCAGCAGCGCGCCAACCAGACCAGGACCGGCGGTGTACGCCACGCCGTCGATATCTTTGGCGGTTAATCCGGCTTCTTTCAGCGCAGCCTGGATAAGCGGCACGGTCTTGCGAACGTGATCGCGGGAGGCCAGCTCCGGCACCACGCCGCCGTAGTCAGCGTGAAGTTTCACCTGACTATACAATTGGTTGGCTAATAACCCTTTCTCATCGTCATAAATGGCGATGCCGGTTTCATCACAGGATGTTTCGATTCCCAGTACACGCATGGCTTGTTTTACCTCTTTGGCCCGGCGCGAAGTTTAATCCCGGTGGCTTCCTTTGTATACCCTATAGCATTTGAGTTGCAGCAAGACGGCAAGGGAGTGAATCCCCTGGAGCTTACTGGAGTAAGTGACTGGGGTGAGGGAGTGCAGGCGGGGCCGCTGCGGCTCAAAGGATGACGAGGAGTAAAACTTTGCTGCCCTATACCCCGCCTGATGGTGTATAATCTGCGGCCCTGGAAGATACCGGCCCTAAAAGCCAGGTTTCTGGTCGTTCGGTGCTTTACAAAGCAGCAAGAGTTGCAGTAAAATTCCGCACCATTTTGAATTAAGCTGGCCTGTATGCCAGCGGCAAACCGAATTATTAAAGGTGAGAGTTACATGCCGGTAATTAAAGTACGTGAAAACGAGCCGTTCGACGTAGCACTGCGTCGCTTCAAGCGTTCCTGCGAGAAAGCAGGCGTTCTGGCGGAAGTCCGTCGTCGTGAGTTCTATGAGAAACCAACGACCGAACGTAAGCGCGCTAAAGCTTCTGCTGTGAAACGCCACGCGAAGAAACTGGCTCGCGAAAACGCACGCCGCACTCGTCTGTACTAATCTTCTGAGGATTCACTCCTCAACTTCAGACTGAGTAGTAGTTATAAGGCCGTGCTTCCGAAAGGAATGCGCGGCTTATTCTCGTTTATAAACTGACATATCCCTGAGCTTTTAGGCCACCGCCTGAGAGATGACGGATATAGCATGGGGCCTATGGCTGGACGAATCCCGCGTGTTTTTATCAATGACCTGATCGCTCGCACCGACATCGTCGACCTGATCGATGCTCGCGTGAAGCTGAAAAAGCAGGGCAAGAACTACCACGCATGCTGTCCATTCCATAACGAGAAAACCCCCTCTTTCACCGTGAACGGTGATAAACAGTTTTACCACTGCTTTGGCTGTGGCGCACACGGTAACGCCCTCGACTTTCTGATGAACTACGACAAGCTTGAGTTTGTCGAAAGCGTTGAAGAACTGGCGACCATGCACAACCTTGAAGTGCCGTACGAAGCTGGCAACGGCCCAAGCCAGATCGAACGACATCAGCGCCAAAGCCTGTATCAACTGATGGACGGCCTGAACGCCTTTTATCAGCAGTCCCTGAAGCAGCCCGCCGCAGAACCGGCGCGCCAGTATCTGGGCAAGCGCGGCCTGAGCGATGAGGTCATTAGCCATTTCGCCATCGGCTACGCGCCACCCGGCTGGGATAATGCGCTTAAACGCTTTGGCGGCAACAGCGAAAACCGCCAGGCGCTGACGGATGCGGGAATGCTGGTCACCAACGACCAGGGCCGCAGTTATGACCGCTTCCGCGAGCGAGTCATGTTCCCGATTCGCGATAAACGCGGCCGGGTCATCGGGTTTGGTGGACGCGTGCTGGGCGATGCCCTGCCGAAGTACCTGAACTCCCCGGAAACCGACATTTTTCACAAGGGCCGCCAGCTGTATGGCCTGTATGAAGCCCAGCAGAGCCAGCCGGAACCGGCACGCCTTCTGGTAGTCGAAGGATATATGGATGTGGTGGCGCTGGCGCAGTACGGCATTTCTTACGCCGTCGCTTCTCTGGGCACCTCCACAACCGCCGATCATATTCAGTTGCTGTTCCGGGTTACAGATAACGTCGTCTGCTGTTATGACGGCGATCGCGCTGGACGAGACGCCGCATGGCGAGCGCTGGAAACTGCGCTACCTTATATGACGGACGGTCGTCAGCTGCGGTTTATGTTCCTGCCCGACGGCGAAGACCCGGATACGCTGGTGCGCAAAGAAGGAAAGGACGCGTTTGAAGCGCGGATGGAGCAGGCTCAGCCGCTCTCCACGTTCCTTTTTAACAGCCTGCTACCGCAGGTTGATTTGAGTACGCCAGACGGAAGAGCGCGGCTAAGTACGCTGGCTCTGCCGCTGATTAGCCAGGTACCCGGCGAAACGCTGCGTATCTATCTGCGCCAGGAGCTGGGCAATAAGCTCGGCATTCTGGACGACAGCCAGCTTGAAAAGCTGATGCCTAAACAGGCCGAAGGTGCGACACCTCGTCCGGCACCTCAGCTAAAACGCACAACCATGCGTATACTGATAGGGTTATTGGTACAGAATCCGGAACTGGCTCCGCTGGTCCCGCCACTAAGCGGGCTGGATGCCACAAAGCTGCCGGGTTTAACGCTGTTTAGCAGCCTGGTTGACGCCTGTCTGGCGCATCCTGGCCTGACTACCGGGCAGCTACTGGAACAATATCGTGGCACAAATGAGGCCACTACCCTTGAAAAACTCTCGGCGTGGGACGATATAGCAGATAAGGACATTGCTGAAAAAACGTTCACCGACTCACTGGACCATCTTTTTGAGTCGGCGCTGGAGCTAAGGTTTGAAGAATTAATGGCACGTTCCAGAACGACCGGGCTCACCCCGGCGGAGCGTGAAGAAGTTCGCGTGATCACGCAGTCGCGCGCCAAAAAATAGATTCGCGGCTTAGCTGCCGAACATTGATCGGGTCACCCCCGAACGCCGCACGGACGGGCTGCGGCATACAAATAAATCAGCCCTCGTACGTTATTGTTGGCGGCAACGCCTACCGACACAACCCTAATACTGAAGTGTGGATACCGTCTTATGGAGCAAAACCCGCAGTCACAGCTCAAGCTTCTTGTCCAACGTGGTAAGGAGCAAGGCTATCTGACCTATGCCGAGGTCAATGACCATCTGCCGGAAGATATCGTCGACTCCGATCAGATCGAAGACATCATCCAAATGATCAACGACATGGGCATTCAGGTGATGGAAGAAGCCCCTGATGCCGATGATCTTTTGCTTGCTGAAAACTCTAACAGCACCGATGAAGACGCGGAAGAAGCCGCTGCTCAGGTACTGTCCAGCGTGGAGTCCGAGATTGGACGTACCACCGATCCCGTGCGTATGTACATGCGCGAAATGGGGACCGTTGAGCTGTTAACCCGCGAGGGTGAGATCGATATCGCGAAGCGTATCGAAGACGGCATCAACCAGGTGCAGTGCTCGGTTGCCGAGTACCCGGAAGCGATCACCTATCTGCTGGAGCAGTACGATCGCGTCGAAGCTGAAGAAGCACGCCTGTCCGACCTTATCACCGGCTTTGTTGACCCGAACGCGGAAGAAGATCTCGCGCCAACGGCCACCCACGTCGGCTCCGAACTCTCTCAGGAAGAGATGGACGACGATGAGGACGAAGACGAAGAGTCTGACGACGACAGCTCCGACGATGACAACAGCATCGACCCGGAACTGGCGCGCGAAAAATTTGGCGAACTGCGTAAGCAGTATGAACTGGCTCGCGACACCATCAAAGCGAAGGGCCGTAGCCACGCTGACGCCGCCGCGGAGATCCTGCAGCTGTCTGAGGTGTTCAAACAGTTCCGCCTGGTGCCGAAGCAGTTCGACTACCTGGTCAACAGTATGCGCGTCATGATGGACCGCGTTCGTACCCAAGAACGTATCATCATGAAGCTGTGCGTTGAGCAGTGCAAAATGCCGAAGAAAAACTTCATCACGCTGTTTACCGGCAACGAAACCAGCGAAACCTGGTTCAACGCGGCCATTGCGATGAACAAGCCGTGGTCTGAGAAACTGCACGAAGTCTCCGAAGACGTTCACCGCAGCCTGCAGAAACTGCAGCAGATTGAAGAAGAAACCGGCCTGACCATCGAACAAGTCAAAGACATCAACCGCCGCATGTCTATCGGCGAAGCGAAAGCGCGCCGTGCGAAGAAAGAGATGGTTGAAGCTAACTTGCGTCTGGTTATTTCTATCGCCAAGAAATACACCAACCGTGGTCTGCAGTTCCTCGACCTGATTCAGGAAGGCAACATCGGCCTGATGAAAGCCGTTGATAAGTTTGAATACCGCCGTGGCTATAAGTTCTCGACTTATGCAACCTGGTGGATCCGTCAGGCTATCACCCGCTCCATCGCCGACCAGGCGCGTACCATCCGTATTCCGGTGCACATGATTGAGACCATCAACAAGCTCAACCGTATTTCGCGCCAGATGCTGCAGGAGATGGGCCGTGAGCCGACGCCGGAAGAGTTAGCCGAGCGCATGCTGATGCCGGAAGACAAAATCCGTAAAGTGCTGAAAATTGCCAAAGAGCCTATCTCCATGGAGACGCCAATCGGCGACGATGAAGATTCGCATCTGGGTGATTTCATCGAGGATACCACCCTCGAGCTGCCGCTGGATTCTGCCACCTCCGAAAGCCTGCGTTCCGCAACGCACGACGTTCTGGCTGGCCTGACCGCGCGTGAAGCGAAAGTTCTGCGTATGCGCTTCGGTATCGACATGAATACCGACCACACGCTGGAAGAAGTGGGCAAACAGTTCGACGTTACCCGCGAACGTATCCGTCAGATCGAAGCGAAGGCGCTGCGCAAACTGCGCCACCCAAGCCGCTCTGAAGTCCTGCGTAGCTTCCTGGACGATTAATCGGTTTCAAAAATTGAAAAGCTCCCGCCTGGGAGCTTTTTTTTGCCTTGAATTTGTGGTTTATCCCTTCGCCCTCCCTGCACTTCTTTTCATTCTCCCTCTCCCCCCGGGCATCTCTTTTCATTCCCCCCTCTCCCTCCGGGCAGCTCTTTTCATTCCCCCTCTCCCTCCCTGCACTTCTTTTCATTCTCCCTCTCCCTCCCGGCACCTCTTTTCATTCCCCCTCTCCCTCCGGGAGAGGGCCGGGGTGAGGGCCCCACCTTGTTACCGCCCACGCGCCGCCAGCGACACATTCAACTCTTTATAGGCCGCCGCTAGATTATCCAGCGTAATGCGGCTTAAGCCACTCGGATTGGGTAAAATCCACACTTCGGTATCACCGAGGGTAACCTCCTGCCGGCCCCATTTCGCACCACGCTGCCTGAAAGCCTGCTCAAACGCCTGCTTGCCCAGAATCGCCAGCGCTCTCGGCTGGTACTCCTGCATCTTTGTAATCAGCTCTCGCCCACCGGCGCGCAGCTCCTGCAGTGCCACTTCGTTTGCCTGAACCGTAGGCCGCTCCACCAGTTTCGTCACGCCACAGCCATAGGAAAGCAGCAGCTGGGCCTCCTCAGGCTTAAGCTGCCGGTCGGTAAAGCCCGCCAGGTGGAGCACCTTCCAGAAGCGATTGGCTGGATGAGCAAAAGGCAAGCCCAGATGGGCGGATGATTTTCCCGGGTTAATGCCGCAGAACACGACCCGAAGGTCAGGCTGAAGGATATCGCTAACCATTGTATTTCTCAGCTGAATGAATCGAATGGGAAGTATAAGGGATTGATTAGCCATTGTTTATAAAATAAGCACACGTCATTTAAGCGCTGGATTGCCATCGACAGTTACATTATAATTCAGCGCCACGGCCCCTTAGCTCAGTGGTTAGAGCAGGCGACTCATAATCGCTTGGTCGCTGGTTCAAGTCCAGCAGGGGCCACCAAATTTTAGCTTTAAAATCATATTATTAAGCCACTTTTAACGAAGTGGCTTTTTTGTTTCTGACATTCAGTGGCGATGAAATGGCGATAGATATTTAACGCCACCGCCCTGATAGACGTAAAAAACCCGCCAAGGCGGGTTCTTTTACATCCCGATGTGGAGCCTGGCGATCGATGCGGGGGAGCATGGTTTATATTGCCGGAGGTAACAATAAATCTCTCTCCTGGCTCTGACCCTGACAATCAACCATTATCACTGAATCTGCTTCACGACCCGGCAGGCTTAATACTTTATTCATTAAGTCTGCCTTTATTGCTTCGGGTAACGAGCGACATCGACGTATTTAACTTGCCCCCCACTGCGTCAGCAGCGCATGCAGCCTGGCCGGCTCCAGCGGCTTGTGCAACACCAGATAGCCTTCCTGCGCAGCCTCTAGCAGGATTTGCGAGTTGAACTCGCCGCTGACCATGGCACCGCTCACGTCCGGCAGGCGTTCGAACAGCGCTTTGAGGATGTCGAAACCGCTCTCACCGGAGCGCAGGCGCTGGTCGCACAGCACGGCGAACGGCGTAAAGCCGTCGTCGATGATGGCGAAGGCTTCCTCGGCGGAGGCCGCGCAGCGCACGGTGATGCCCCAGGTGCTCATCAGGCTCTCCCAGGCGGAGGTCACCAAAGGATCGTCGTCCACCACCAGGCAGGAACCCCGCAGAGATGCGTAGCGGATGGGGGGGGCGGTGTTGTCGTACCTCGCCGCGATCTCCGTCGCTTTGTCTTCGCCACGGTATTGCGCAAAGCGCATCCAGAAGCGTGAGCCTTTGCCTTCGACGGAGTGCATGCCGTACTTCACCTTCATCAGCTTGGCGCAGCGCGCCACCACTGCCAGCCCCAGCCCGTGCCCGGCGCTGTCTATCTTCCACGCCAGTTCGGGGCGGTAGTAAGGGGAGAAGATTTTGCTTTTCTCTTCGTCGGCGATGCCCACGCCGGTGTCCCATACTTCCACCAGGCACTCGGTGCCGCGCGGGCGGATGGCTATCAGGACACCGCCCTGTGGCGTGTAGCGCAGAGCGTTTTGGATCAGGTTGATCAGCGATTGCCGCACCAGCAGCGGGTCACCCATCACGCTGATGCGCCGTTTGGGTCGCCAGGTGCGCAGCGCCAGCGAGCGGCTGTTGGCCTCTTCGCGGAACAGAGTGATCACCGAGTCTAGCAGGCCGCCGATGTCCACATGGGTGGCTGCGGTGCGCACGTTGCCGGATTCTATCTTGCTGAGATCGAGCAGCGAATTAAACATCAGATGCACTGAACGCACGCTCTGCTGCAGATCCAGCAACTGCGGCGTCAGGCTGCCGTCCCGATTCTTGTGGATGATGGCTTCGATCAGAAAGCCCATGGCGTGCACCGGCTGGCGCAGATCGTGGCTGGCGGTGGTCAGGAACTGGTTCTTGTCCAGTAGCGCCTGCTCCGCCTCTTCTTTGGCCTGGCGGAACTGCTCCGCCAGGCGCGAGCTTTGTTCTTCAAGCAGCGCTTGCTGAATAAAGAACTCATGCGAGGTTAACGCGTGGCGGTAAATGGCGAAACCGTACAGCAAGTTCAGCATCAACACGATGAACATCACGTCTTCCAGCCGGCAGATGATCCCGAGGTTCAGCAGCCCCCAGGACGCGAAGAAAAAACGCGTAAAGGTGCTGATGACGGGCGTCAGGTGCGTTGCGTTGGCGGCGACGATCGCGGCGATGCTGATATTGAGCAGCAGGAAAAAGTCAAAGTTATGGGTCTGCGGGGTAATTAAATAGAGTGAGGAGATCCCCAGCCCGTGAATAAAGGCCACCTTATTAATACGCGGCAGCCAGCGGCGCAGCACGGCGTCTTCATCATTTTCTTTGGCCTCGCGCAGATAGCGCCGATACCCTATTCGGATCGCTATGGCACATAACAGGTAAACGATGATCCAGGCAATGGTTGGGCCGAGTTCATCACCCAGCAAATAAATCCAGATGGCGAAAGGAATGCCGACGAAAGGCACGGCAGTAAAGCTGAACACCAACCGCATGAAGGTGTTGTCCAGCAGGCAGATCTGTGCGCGTGGTGAGATGCCATCATTTTGTAAGTTCTGGAAAAACCTCATGACGACGGCTCCCGTTTGCCGTGCAGCAACGTAATGGCTTCCACCCGGCTGTTGACGCCGATTTTTTTTAAGATATTACTGATGTGTTCTTTGACAGTGGGTTCTGAAATAGAAAGTTGTGCGGCGATCCTTTTATTTGGCAGGCCGCGCATCATCATATTTAATACATCAATTTGTCGCGGCGTTAAATTAAATTTCTTTAAGTGTTCGTGGTTGCTTTTAGCGGCCAACTCATTTCCATCAGGAAACCACTGCTGATTATCCTTCAGCGCAAAAACCGCCTTGGCGAATAACTCTGGAGGTTCGTTTTTTAATATGAACCCATGCCCACCGGCATTGTACACTTTCTGCCAGATATCGTTATTCTCATCTCCGCTAACAACCAAAATCCGCACCTGGGGATAACGTTGCTTAACTTCTTTTAGTAATTTCAACGCTGTACCAGAAGAAAGCCAAAAATCGATCACCAATAAACGCGGTGGGCCATTTTCCCTTATATGACGGTAGCAATTTTCTTCATTATCCACCACATTCGCCTGTTTGAACCGGCAATGCGTGTTGAGAAAATTAGCGATTCCGCTTGCTACCAATGGATGGTCATCAACGACCAACGCATAATTCTGTTTCAAAGGATTCTCCTTTCGCCTTCAAATATCAGATAGGTCAGATGAATTATTATCAGCCCTCCCTACTTTAGGAGGGTTTTTTCATTTAGGAAAGGGAAATATATTATTCGAGGATTTGGATAAGAGAAAACATAAAGCCAATCAATAAATTTAACTAATTGGTTATAAAAGATGATTTATGAAGAAACCGCTTATCGCTTTAACCGTTACGATGTTGCTAGCCGGTTGTTCCACCCTGAAAACCGATCAGGCCATTCCACTGCTGCAGGCAGAAACAGCCAAAATGCTGGGTCTGGCTTCATCGGACGAAATTACCGTAACCAATGTCAATGGCGCGCAGCCGGATGCACTGGGCGGCCAAAAACTTTCTTATCGCGCAACCACGGAAAAGGGCCGTATTTTCGATTGTTCGTCGATGATGATGCCGGGGATTTTAGGTTCCTCGCCGTCGCTGAGCGCGCCGACCTGTACACCAGTAGTCACCCATAAATAATTAGCTTTGGAGGCGGTATTACCGCTTCTTGATTTTCCATCGTCGGAGCGCCAACGCCGGGGAGCAATAATCTTTTGCTTCGACGATCAATAAGCCGGCGTGCGAGGAATAACGCCTCATACCTCCTCTAGCGCATTGAGTTTCCCTACCACAACACATTCCGCGACATCACGCTAACGAGCACGGAGATAGCCTGTGAATGACAAGACACCGCACCCTTTAGCGGTTAAAACACCGCTTTCCAAACTTTACCTCGCTCTATTTTCCGCGCCGCTGTTGATGCTGGCCCCCACCGATATTGCTCGCGCTGACGATGCTATTTTTGACGGCGACTCAGAAATTACTGAATCATTGGTCTACACCGGGGATGTTTACGTCGGCCGTAATCAAAACGGCAACCTGCTGATCGATAATGGCAAGATCAGCGCCTATAACATCAATATCGGACGGATGTTCAACGGACAAATTCACGACAGCCTGGTCACTGTCCGCGGGCCGAACGCCGAGCTAACCGCGGTGATCGATCAATCCGTGCTGCGAGGCGGTCTGAACCTGGGGTTGGGCATTTTGCGGGTTGAAGACGGCGCGCTGGCCAGCGCGAAAGAGATCGTGGTCGGTACCACCCGTGGTTATGACAGTCACCTTATCGCCACCGGCGCCGGTTCTCGCGTAGTCAGCAATTTCCTCAGCGTCGGCACCGATCTGGGGGCCAGATCGACCCTGTCGATCGAGGATGGTGCGGTGTTAAACACGGTCTATGACGCGCGCATCGGCAATGGCAGCGGGCCGGGGGAGACCGACAATTTGAGCCCTAAAGCCACGGTTACAGGGGCCAATTCCCAGTGGGACGTCGGCCGAACGCTCACGCTCTACGGCGATCTGGACGTGCTGAACGGTGGTGTGGTCAACGTCGGTAACGTTCAGGTGGCGGGCGTCTCAGGCGCGCGTAAAACCGCCGAGCTGGTGATAGCCGGTAGCGGCTCACGCGTTACCAGCGGCAGCAGCGTCAACGTCGGCGACTACGGCAACGGCGTGTTAGCGGTCATGGACGGCGGGACATTCTCCGCCGGCGGTAACCAACTGGTGCTGGGCGCGACCGGTTCCGGCTCGAACCGCGGCGCGCTGATTATCGGCAGCCGCGGCAATATGGACACCGGCACCGGGCTGACCGAGCCGACGCTCGGTGTGGCAGGCGCCCCAGGCACCATCAATGCCCAGACGGCGATCAGCCTGCGGGGCGGATTGTTCGGCAGCTATGTGTACTTTAACCATACAGCCGACAATTACGTCTTCAGCAATAAGATGAGCGGCGAAGGCGAGGTGATCAACACCGCCGGGCACACGACGCTGAACGGCGATCTCACTGAGCTGCAGGCGAACGTCACCGCGCGCGGCGGCAAACTCATTATCGCCAGCGACATCAATACCCAGGAAGAAGACAACATCTTCGACATTCAAACCCTCGGCGCCGAGAATGGCGGCACGCTGATCCTCAACGCAACGGCGGGTTCCGACGTCAATAACGGGCAAGGCTACAGCAGCGCCGCATCGATCAAGGCTGGCGGCACGCTGGGCGGTAACGGCACGCTGGGCCAGACCGAGATCCTGTCCGGTGGCCATATCTCGCCTGGCGATGGCAATATCGGTACGCTGACGCTGAAACGCTACCTGAACTTTATCGGTGAATCTTTCTACGACGTCGATATCGCCGGTGACGGCCGCAGCGACCAACTGCTGGTGGCGGGTAAAACCACCATCAGCGATCAGGCCAAAGTGCAGGTCATGACGCTGGATCCGCAAACCAGCTATAAAACCGGCCAGAGCTACCGCATTCTGACCTCGGACGGCGGCGTTGATGGCCAGTTCGCGGCGGCGGTCTCCAGGTCTGCCTTTCTCGATGTGGCGTTGAGTCACAGCGCCAACGCCGTGGATCTGACCATCGCGCAGAAAGACACGGGCGGTGAAAACCCAGGGGGTGAAAACCCAGGGGGTGAAAATCCGGGGGGCGAAAATCCAGGGGGCGAAAATCCAGGGGGCGAAAATCCGGGGGGCGAAAACCCGGGCATTTTCCAAACTGTGGCCGAAAGCAGTAACCAATGGAATACCGCCGGTGCGCTCTCGACGCTGATGCAGCACGGCCCATCACTGGCGTTGTACAACTCTCTGCTGTTGCTGAGCGCGCCAGAAGCGCGCGAGTCGTTCAATCAGCTGTCCGGCGAAGTCTATCCCTCTATGCAGTCTAACCTGATCGCCGGCAGCACCCAGCTGTTCAACGTGCTTAACCAACGCATGCTGCGCGTGTTCGATAACGACAGCCTGCCGGTGCCGCCGTTGGCGATGTCGCTGGTGCAACCGTCGCAGGCGCAAAACAGTGGCGTCTGGGGGCAGACCTTCAGCTCCTGGAGCAGAAACAGCGGCGACGGCAACGTGGGCAAGCTGGATGGCAATACCACCGGCTTCCTGTTGGGCGCGGATCGCAAGCTGGCTGACCATAACGTGCGCATCGGCGGCTACTTCGGTTACAGTCGCGGCGATTATGACGTCGACAGCCGCCGCTCCAGGACCGATACCGACAGCTACCACCTTGGTCTGTATGCGGCAGGGCAGCAGGATGCGTTCTCGCTGCGCGGCGCGCTGGGTTACACATGGCACAAGATCGAAGGCAAGCGCAACGTCGATTTCAGCGGCTTCTCCGATCGGCTGAAGTCGGATTACGACGCGAACTCGCTGCTGGCGTTTACCGAAGCGGGTTACCGTTTCGGCCAGCCGGGAATGAACGTCGAACCGTTCATTAACCTGAGCTACATCCGCCTGCATACCGACAGCTTCCAGGAGTCGGGAGGCGCGGCGGCGCTGAGCGTGCGCAATGAAACGATGAACACCTTCTACTCAACTCTCGGGGTGCGCGGCGTGACCGAACTGCCGAAGAACGTCAGCCTTTACGGCTCGCTCGGCTGGCAGCACGCCTACGGCGATAAGAACACCTCATCGCGCATGGCGTTTGCCGGTAGCGATGTGTTCGTCACTCAGGGCCAGGCCGTGGATGACAACGTGATGGTGGGCGATATCGGCGTGAGTGTGAAGCTGTCGCGCGCTGCGACGCTGGATGTCGGCTATCAGGGGCAATTCGGCGCCGATACCCGCGTTAATTCGGTTAACGCCAACCTGCGCTGGTCATTCTGATCCTTCTTTTAGAGGGTTTTACGCCGGAATCCTAAAAAATTCCGTCACCAACGCTAAAAATCATCTGACTTGCATAGCACTGAATAAATTACGGGTTATGTAACAAGTTTTAGCGTGAAAATAGTTGTTTTAATGATTGTCATTCAACCGGTTGTTTGTGTGACAGCCCGCCGTGACTGAATACGGAAGGATCCAGTCACGGCGGAGTACCCCTTTTAGACTTCTCAATTACCCACAGGCCCGCTTGATGCGGGCCTTTTTTATGGCAAGGGCGAAAGGGCGTTTAACGGCCTTTTTTCTTGCGTCCTGGCTGGGTAAAGCATTTGCGGCCGGCGCACCGGCCACCCGAGCGGCAATTATCGCCCCCCTGAAAAAGCAGAACGACATCAGCGTGGAAAAAGGAAAGTTTGTAGCCACCGAAGCAGGGATAGGCTGATTGGTGCCCTCCCCGACGCCGTTACACAGCCGGATATGACCGCGGTCCGGGCAAAGAAACAGGCGGCCATTGAAACCGGTGAAATATCCCTCGAAACGTTTATCGACGAGCTTTACGGGGAAATTTCCCGCCAGGTGGAAAGCGCCGATATCAACATCAGCGCAGCGGAAAACCCTGCCAAAAAACAGAGTCTTCGCGCCTGTCCGTCAATTGTCCGGACTGCGATTCTCCGCTCGTGATGGCACCCAAAACCTGCGCCTGCATCAGCTCTAAATTCAAAATCCGGCTGAAACTGCGCGGTAAAAAGCTCACCCAAAAACAGATTAAAACCATTATCAGCAAAGGGAAAAGCGGCGAGATAAAAGGTTTTAAGAGCAAGAAAAACGATGCCACCTATTCGATGTTTGTCACGCTGGCAAGCAAAGAAACCGGGGGGTTAGGTTTTGAGTACCCACCTTGCAACAACAGGGGTTCATCCGATAAACCCTCCTCCCAAACAATGCCAACGGAGCTCAAACTATGAACCCGATCTGACCCCTGGCTCAAGCCCTGCAGGGGCCACCAGACAAAAAAGGCTGACGAGGAATCGTCAGCCTTATTGCTTATTCGGGCGACAAAGTAGTCAGCTCACACCAAAGCCCGGAGCTCTTCCTTCATATAGGCAGAAAAATATTCAGGGTTTTTAATAACGAGGCGGTTACCGGACTCAACCTTGTCCGCCCAACCGGCAACTTTTTTCGTGAAGTCGGTGTTCCATCCCTCCTGGACACCACGAGCCGTGACGTCAGCTGCGGTAGCCGGGACGCCGAGTTGCTTGAGATACCTAAACATTCCCTTCGCGGTGCTTTCATCCATAGGGTGCGGCACGGAGGCCGAGGTGTTCATACCGCCAATGAAGTCTAATGCTTTATCAATCGCTGTTGTCATAATTTATCCTTAAAATCAACCGCTTAATAAATAAGACTGTGACACGCGAGATCAAATGTACCATTAATCAAACTTCATTTTTTCAGGGTCAGTCACGTTTTATGCCCAGTAAATATTTTCCCTGGCTTACCGCCGGCCCTGCCCTCAATGGTTTTATCGTTCAAAGCCGATATGCCGGACTTGCCAGCCTGTAAAACCTGCCAGGAAGGTAATAATTAATGCGTGCTCCATAAAGATCGCAGGAACAAAAACTTGAGTTTCATGCAATGAAAACCTCAAATTAAAGCGTCCTAAAATCCTTAGAAAGATCGAATTTCTTGTACTCTTTTTTCTTTAATCTTCCACTGGTAACCCCATCGCCAACTTCTTTAATAAAATAATCAATATCATCACATTTATTATTATCAGGCAGATCAGGATAGTTATACTCCCACCATTTTAAAAGTAACAATTCTTTAATCACATCAGCATTAAAACGGTATTTAATTACCCTGGCAGGCACACCGGCAACAACCGAGTAAGGAGGCACATCTTTTGTAACCACCGAGTTTGCGGCAATAATTGCGCCATCACCAATGGTAATCCCCCCTTTCAAAACCACATCATTACCAATCCAGACGTCATTACCTATGACAGGATTTTTTTGAGTCGTATCAAACGGCTTCAATACCCACTCTCGATTAAATTCAGTCCTGGCATATTTATCAAATCCCCCATTGTAGGTGAGCATATGCGTGGTAAACCTATCCATCGGATGATTTCCCCCCATAACCTTCACATGCGAAGCAATGCTGCAGAACCTGCCGATAATGGTATTGCCAGAAAAATGGCAGCTTGGAAATGAAAACGCGCCCACGCTGGAGAAATTACGAACCGGCATTGTGGAATACTCTTCGGCAACAACATTATCATCAATTTTTACTTTATCGCCTTTAGAGAAACGAAATAGATTTCTCTCTTTATAAACTTTCCGGCCCTTGTGGCCTAAAAAGATATTATTATCTGCACAATATTCATAATGTTTCTTTGTCCACCTGAAGGTATAACCATTATTATTCTCTTCAGTAAATTTAAATAATTCGCTTTTCATATTCTCAACATTTATAAAGCTATTGCATGTTAAAAATAAAGATATCCCACCCACCTGTTTTTATCAACCGCCGTCAGGATTTTGAGATGTCTATTTGTGACAAATATAATATTGGATTTAACGGCTGCCAGGGTCATGTCAGGCTGCAGAGCGGGTTGAATTTAACCTAAAACGGTAAGGCCCGAGTAAACCCGGGCCTGAGTTTTAAAACAGCCCGTAGCAGCCCTTTAGAACTGTTCCCAGTTATCTGCGCTGCCAGCATTCGGGGCAAGCGCAGGCTGGCGAATCGTGGACACTGGGGCAGATTTAGCCTGCCGCGCGTTAGCCGCGGCAATTGCCTGCCCGGTATTGAAGATACTCATCAACTGCACCAGCCGAGTGGCCTGATCGCTGAGGCTCTCAGCGGCGCTGGCAGACTCCTCCACCAGCGCTGCATTCTGCTGCGTGACCTGGTCCAGTTGAGTGATAGCCACGTTGATCTGCGCAATACCCTGCCCCTGCTCTTCCGTCGTCACCCCGATTTCAGCGATCAGCCCGGCCACGCGGTGGGACTGCTGCACCAGGTCATCGATCGTCGTTCCCGCCGAACTCACCATATCCGATCCTTTTGTTACAGTACGCATGCTGTCCTCAATCAGGGCTTTGATCTCACTGGCCGCGGAAGCAGAGCGCTGCGCCAGCGAGCGCACTTCCCCGGCAACTACCGCAAAACCGCGCCCGGATTCCCCTGCACGAGCGGCCTCAACGGCAGCATTCAGCGCCAGAATATTCGTCTGGAAGGCAATCCCATCGATAACGCTAATGATGTCGCCAATTTTCTGCGAACTTTCGCTAATCTCACGCATGGTCAGCACCAGATTATTAACGGCATTGCCGCTTTGTGTGGCCGTTTCACTGGCCGAATTGGCCAGGCGAGTGGCGGTGCGCACCGTCTCGGCATTCTGCTGAATTGTCTGGCTCATTTGTTCCATAGAAGCGGCTGTTTCCTGCAGGCTGGCGGCCTGCTCCTCGGTACGCTGGCTGAGATCGGTGCTGCCAGCCGCAATCTCGCTGGCGCCAACGGAGATAGAATGGCTGCTGTCTCGCACTTCACGTACGACGCCGAGCAGACGGCTACGCATGTCATCCATAGCCGCGAGCAGGCTTCTGGTGTCCCCTGGCTTGAGTTCAACGGCGGTATTGAGCTGGCCCTCAGAAACGTGTTTGGCTACGGAGACAGCATAAACCGGCTCACCACCCAACTGGCCTTTCACCGCCCGCCCTATACCCCAGGCAATCAAAGAGCCAATCACGGCGCTGATAATCGTAATCATCAACAGCAGGTTACCGGCAAAGTGTGCTTCCTCAACATAGCCACGGGCCATGCTCACCGTGCTACCGGAATGATCGCTAATCATCTCGCTGAGCGCATCGAGCACCCTGGCCTGCGGGCCAACCACTTCACTGATGACCAGCGCACGAGCGGCGTCGTACTGCCCCGCCGCGCTGACGCTCATCACCTTGCGAAGCGCCTGAGAATAGGCCGGGCGAACATTGTTCAGGTTGTCGAACAACTCGCGAGAGCGCTTGAGCTTCAACGCCTTATCCAGCTGTTTCAACAGGACGTTGTTATCCGTAATGCGCTTTTCGAGTACCTGGTTAGTTTTTGTAATGTAGTCCCGGCTCTCGGCTTCGGTATGCGGCAGCGTGGTGAACAACGCCATATCACGAATATCGTGGGCATTATCCGTAATATTATCCTTAATCTTTACAATCAACAGTAAATTCACCAGGCGAACATTGGCGGCATAATTAAGGTTATTTCCAACAGAAACTAACTGCATTCTGGCAAATAATGCGACAAAGAACCCAATGGCGATGACCAGCGCAAAGCCAGCCCCCAGCATGGTACTAAGGCGCATATTCTTCAGTTTGTTCATAAATCCCTCTGAGCTTTAATGGTTATATCGCAGGCAATAAGAGGAGGTAATCAGTAGAAATCACATCAACGGTTGCGACGGTATCTTTGAAATTATCGGATTTTTTATCGGCAGCCTGAGAGACTTCTTTAGTCATTATTTATAATGACTCCATCAACATGAAATAATGACAATGAGATGACAAATAATGAGCGGATTAATATTTCAAATTAAATTAAAACTACTATCTTTAGGAGTGGCAGCCCCGTCCCATTCTGTGGTTAACGGGGCTGAAATTGACGCTTTCTCTCTGCGGGAATTATTTATCTGCGATGAAGTGATCGTCATCACCCACCGGGATATAAACGCGTACCCACTCCTTTCCGTCAACGATATCCCAGCTGTGCCCTTCGCCCGCGGTATCGGCCGCAAGCAGCACCGTGCCTGGCTCGATGATGAATGTGGAGCCATCGCTAACCTTAAACTTCAGCTTGCCCTTCAGGGTAACCACATACTGTTTTTTAGGTGCAGGATGGACACCTTTCTGCCACTCTTCAAAGGTATTACTGAAATAGAGGTCTTCAGAGGAAAGTTTTGCCAGAGAGGGAATTGAACCTTTTACAAATGCAGAGTGATTATCAGCCGTGTTAATCAATTTCACCGCTGGAATACGGTGTTCACTGGCATCTGTCTTTGTGGCTTCGGCATGTCCTGACATTGAAACAAGCAAACCTACAGTGGCCAGCATAATCCGTGTTATTTTTTTCATAATCGTGTCCAGAGTTAATTTCAGCCAGCGATTTTTCGATGGATAAATCACCGTGACAAAAACAAAATTCCGGGTTAGTACATCAGAGGCAATCAACTTCGTCAATATCACACACGGCAAGTTTATTTAGTTAATAAATTAAATATCAATAAAGAAAATGATTCAGGTCAAAAATAACGTTCTCCTGCTGCTCTTTATTTAAAGAAAAAGCACAAACTCACTTACCGTTAAGCTAAAAAGGCATGATTAAGAACTAAATAAGCTAAATACCGGCAGTGTTAACCAGAATTTAGCTTACGACCAGCGAAAAACGTTATTCACGAGGTTCTCCAGCAATAACTCCGTTCTCAAAAAGGCAACACAATGCGCCATTTTTGCTGCTTTAACGATACCGTCAGGTATGGCAGCTTGAAGAAAAAGGAGATGCCCTATGAAAATGCCCTCTTCCCCCTGGTGGTGGGATCTTTCCACCCGCGAATTCAGCGAGCTGGAGATGCACAATATTGTCGCGGTGCTGCCCATTGGCGCCGTGGAACAGCATGGCCCCCACCTGCCGGTGCGGGTCGATGCCGCCATTAATGCCGGTATTGTCCAGCGCGCGGTAGAGCATCTCCCCGCTGGTCTGCCCGCGCTGTTTATGCCCGCTTTACCCATTGGCAAGTCTGACGAACACCTGGCTTACCCCGGCACGCTCACGCTGCCCTATGACGTGCTGGGCCAGGTATGGTTTGAAGTGGCTAAAAGCGCATGGCGCGCGGGCGTCCGCAAGCTCATTTTCTGGAATTCTCACGGTGGGCAGCCCCAACTGATGGAAATCGTCTGCCGCAGGCTCCGCGTGGAACTGGGGATGTTGGCCGTTGGCGCCAGTTGGTTCCGCACCATTGATACGGCCGATCTCTACAGCGAAGCAGAGCGGCAGCACGGCATTCACGGAGGAGAATCAGAAACCAGCGTGATGCTGCATCTTCACCCTGATTTAGTTCACATGCAGCATGCCGATAATTTTGTCTCGGCTTCGGTAGCGATGGAAGCCCAAGGCGGCATCCTCACGCCGGAAGGCGGCGTCAGCTTTGGCTGGATGGCCCAGGATCTGCACCCTTCAGGCACAACGGGGAATGCAGCCGCCGCCGATGCTGAACGAGGCAGCATTGAAGTTGAACGCGCCGCCCGCGCTCTGCTGCAGTTAATTGAAGAGGTCAGCCGGGCCGATCTCAGCCTGCTGACCCCACATACCGCTTTTAGCCGCTGAATATGCCGCCCGACGTCAGGTCGGGCACTACGCCATCTGCAGCATCATGCCTTTTAACGTTTCGGCCAGCACGCTGCCGATGGCGCTGGTGCCCCGGTCGTGGCCGATAAGCATCAGGGTTTGCGTTTGCTGGCCCAGCTCACGCACCGGGATATACACCAGCCGCCCGCTGCGTAAATCGGTTTCGATATCAAACGGCGTGAGAAACGTCAGCGCCTGATCCATCATTGCCGACTGGCGCATCACCTCGATGGAATTGGTTTCAATCACCGGCTGCAGCGCCACCATCGCGCGAGCAAATACGTCGTTCAGATAGGGGCGGATCACCGTTGAATCATCGGCGATGACCATCGGATGAGGCATGCAGTCGCTTAACCGCAGGCTGCTTTTGTCCGCCAGCGGGTGCCCTGGCGCAACAACGGCCCCGAGCCGCCCCGTCACGCTGGCAATACTGCGCAGCGCCGAGCGCATTTCAAAATCAAAACCAATCCCTAAATCTGCGTCACCGGAGGCCACTGCGCCGGTGATATCCTCTCCGCGGGTCATTTGCTGCAGATGAAGCTTTACCCGTGGGTTGGCGCGGCGGAAATCGGCTGCCGCACGAGGGATAAGGTTAGCCGCGAGCCCGCTCATCATTGCCACGGTCACTTCCCCACGCCGCAGTCCCTTTAACTCCTCAATTTTAATCTGCGCCCACTCCAGCTCTTTAAAGCTCTGGCGAACATGGTGAATGAGCGTTTCCCCCGCAGCGGTGAGGATCATTTTACGCGGCAAACGCTGGAATAAAGGCGTGCCCAGCTCTTCCTCCAGCGCCAACAGCTGGCGGTTGATCGCCGAAGCGGAAATATGCAGGCGCTCTGCGGCCTTACGGATCGAGCCGCTGCGCGCCACCTCATCAAGATAAACCAGTAAACGATATTTCAGCATCAGGGCTCCTGCGTTGCCTAAAAGGCATCGGTGAGTACGAAAATACGTGCTTTTAAGATATCGCTAAGCGCGGCATAACTGAAGCCATCAGTAATTCTCCATCAACCCTTTTGGGAGAGAAAAATGGCAGGTATCACCCGCAGAAACTTTGCAAAAATGCTGGCAGGCGCCGTGGTATTACCGGTCCTTGCCCCCGTCATGTCACGCTCTGCCCTGGCGGCGGCGAAAGAGTTCAAAGTGGCGCTGCTGCTGCCGGGGACGATTTCCGACGGGGGCTGGAATTCTCTGGCCTATCAGGGCCTGCAAAGCCTGAAAAAATCCGGCATCAAAGTGGCCTGGAGTGAAAGCGTGCCGCAGGCACAAATGGAGCAATCGATTCGCGGCTATGCGGACGATGGCTACAACCTGATTATCGGCCATAGCTTCGAGTACGGCGCGGCGTTCACTGAAATTGCGCCGGACTATCCTGAAACCGACTTTTTTGCCTCCACCTTTAAACCTGCGGAGGCCGCACCGAAGAACGTCGAATACATTAATCTGGCCTACATTCAGGCCGCCTATGCCGCAGGCGCGTTGGCGGCGCTGATTTCGGAGAAAGGAAAAGCCGTGGGCTTTGTTGGCGGCGGCGATAATCCGACTCAGCAGGGCATGATGCGTGCCTTTATTCTCGGGGCTGAAAAAACACGGGCTGGCATCAAGGGACTTGGCGTTGTCACCGGCGATTACGGCAACGCGGCAAAAGGACGTGAGGCCGCCACGGCCATGATCACCAACGGCGCAGACGTTATCTGGCATGCCGCCGATGTCACCGGCCTGGGCGCGCTGCAGGGCGCGATTGCCGCGAACGTCAAAGCCATCGGCTGCTACACCGATCAGAAAGATGTCTCCCCGGCCCACATCGCCTGCAGCTTCAAGCAAAACGTGGACTGGGTTGTGGAACAGGTCGGCAGCGCAGCCGCAGGCCACGCCTTTAAAGGCGGCGAAGAGTGGGCGCCCAGCGTCGCCAAAGCCTGGTCGGTTATTTATGGCGGAACATCCCACAACGCCAGCTTAGTGAGCGATGGCGCCTGGCAAGCCTTCCAGAAAATCTGGCAGCAGCTTGATACCGGCGCGTTATCCACCCCCGCCTGACCCGGAGCCAACAGATGAACATAGCTGCGCCAGAGGTGCGGGTCGCGTTAAATCGCATCACTAAAAGATTTGCCCGCGTCACCGCCAACGACAACGTCTCGATGACCATCGAAGCCGGTGAGATCCACGCTCTTCTGGGCGAGAACGGCGCAGGAAAAAGTACCCTGATGCAAATCCTCTACGGCCTGTATCAGGCCGATGAGGGGGAAATCATCGTCGCAGGTGAAAGCGTAAAGTTTCGCGATCCGAGCGACGCCATTGCCTGCGGCATCGGCATGGTTCACCAGGAATTTATGCTGGTGCAGCCGATGACGGTCGTCGAGAACGTGGTGCTCGGCCTGAAAGAAAACGCCAGCGGCGTGCTCAACCTGAAGGCCGCCGCCGCCAGGCTGCAGGCGCTGTCGGATAAGCACGGCCTGGCCGTCGATCCCTGGGCGCAGGTACAGCACCTCTCCGTTGGCGTACAGCAGCGGGTTGAGATCCTCAAGCTGCTCTATCGTGATGCGCAGGTTCTGATCCTGGATGAACCTACGGCGGTGCTCACGCCGAAAGAGAAAGAAGGGTTGTTTGCCACGCTGAAATCGCTCTGTGCCGAAGGGCGATCCGTGGTGATCGTGACCCATAAGCTCTATGAAATTATGGCCATCGCCCGCCGTGTTTCCGTCATGCGTGCCGGAAAAATGGTGGAAACCGTGGCGGTGTCTGACACCTCCGAAACCGATCTGGCTCGCCGCATGGTTGGCCGTGATGTTGTGCTGCGCGTCGAGAAAACGCCCTGTCGGCCAGGGCGCAACGTGCTGCACGTCGACAGCATTGCCCTGCGCGACGAAACCGGGCAGCAAAAAATCTGGCGCGCGTCGCTTAAAGTCGCCGCGGGCGAAATACTGGGCATTGCCGGCGTGGAAGGTAATGGCCAGTCGGAACTAGCAAGCGCCCTGCTCAACCTGATGCCGATAGAAGCCGGACGTATTCTGCTGGCAGGAGAAGACATCTCCGACGCCACGCCCGCTCAGCGTCGCCAAAAAGGCATCGGTTTTATTCCCGCTGACCGCCGGGAAGTCGGCTCGTTTGTCACCCTTTCGCTGGAAGAAAACGCGATGCTCGGCTCCCAGCGCAGTTTTACCAAAGCCAAAGGCTGGCTGCTGGATCGCCTGAAAATCACCCGCCACGCCAAAGAGATCATTGCCCGCTTTGACGTTCGTGCTCCGGATGCCCAGTTCGAAGCCGGCAAGCTTTCAGGCGGCAATCTGCAAAAGCTGATCCTCGGTCGTGAAGTCGCCCGGAACCCCAAACTGCTGATCGTTGAGCAGCCTACCCGTGGGCTGGACGTCGGCGCGGTTGAAGCCGTTTGGGCGGGTCTGCTGGCGGCACGGGACAGCGGCTGCGCCATCGTGCTGATCTCCGCTGAACTGGAAGAAATTCTCAACCTCTCGGATCGCATTGCCGTGATGTACAACGGCCAAATCGCGGGCGAGATGGAGACGGCACACGCCACGCCGGCTCTCCTTTCTGAACTAATGGCCGGTGGCAGCCCGACTCAAGCGGACCCGAAGCATGACAAAGTGGCTTGAACGACGCCTCTCTCCGGCACAATCCTCCTCGGCGCTGGCGCTGACCAGCTTCGGCGGCATTCTTGCGGCGTTTATCGTCGGCGGGCTGCTGTTTTTACCCTTCGGCGCGGATCCCTTCACCGCTTATGGCGTCCTGTTTAGCGAGGCCTTCGGCTCCACGCGCGGCTTCGGCCTGAGTCTGGTACAGGCCACGCCGCTGATGCTTATCGCGCTGGCAACGCTTGTTATCTGGCGGGCTGGGCTGGGTTATATCGGCTTTGAAGGCTGCTTCCTGGTCGGCGCAGCAGCCGCCAGTTGGATAGCGCTTTCAGGCACGCCGCAGGGCCTCCCCTGGAAGCTGCCGATCGAACTTTACTGGCCACTTGTGCTGCTGGTGACATTTATCGCCGGCGCGCTCTGGGCTGGCTGGGTGGGAGCCCTGCGTGTTCGCTTTGGCGGCAACGATGTTCTGATTTCGCTGATGGCAAATTACGTCGCCATCTTTTTAGTGCAATACCTGGTGTCCGGCCCGATGCGCGCCCCGGGTGATCTGCCGCAAACGCCCCGCCTGCCGCAGGACACATGGCTGCCGTTTGTTCTCAGCGGGATGAAAACCCACTGGGGCATCGCCATCGCCATTATTGCCACGCTGTTTACCTGCTGGCTTATGCGCAGTACCCCTGCGGGTTACGAAATCAGCCTGGCCGGGCTGAATCCAAAAGCGGCTCGCTATGGCGGCGTGGACGTTGCCCGCCGCCAAATGGGTGCGGTTTACCTGGGCGGAGGTTTTGCGGCTCTCGCCGGGCTGTGCGCCGTACTTGGCGTACAGCACCGGCTGATGGACGGCATTTCCGGCGGCGTCGGCTTTATCGGCGTGGTGGTGGCGCTGCTGGCGCGGCTGAACCCGCTGCTGGTGATCCCCACCGCCATTTTGTACGGAGGATTGCAGGTGGGCGGCGGTGCCATGCAGCGAGAAACCGGCCTGCCCACTTCGGTCGTGTTGATTCTGCAAAGTCTGGTGGTGCTAATGATCCTGGCGGGCGACGTCCTGCGCTATTACCGCCTCCGCCTGCCAGCCCGCCCCGTGACTCAGGATGCTTTAGTGGAGAAAAAATCATGAGCGCCATGACGCACCTCGATACCGCCTTTTTCATCGGCTGGCTGGCCGCAGCTATCCGCCTTGCGGGCCCGGTCTTACTTGCTGCGCTCGGCGAGATCTACGCCGAACGTGCGGGCGTCCTCAACATCGGACTGGAAGGCACTATTTTGCTGGGCGCACTCAGCAGCTATCTTGCGGCCGCGTATACCGGCTCAACGCTGATCGGCTTCTTTGCGGGCGGCGCGGGCGGCCTGCTGGTCGGCATATTGCTGGCCGCGCTGTATTTACGCGCGCACGCCAGCCAGATTGTGGTGGGGATTGTCTTTAATATCCTGGCCGCGGGCCTGGCCTCATGGATTTATTCCCTGACCATCGGGGCTAGCGGGGCGGCGGCGATCCCGATGTTTGCCGCCTGGCCCCTGCCGTTTCTGTCATCCCTGCCGTTTATCGGCCCGGTGCTTTTTACTCAGCCCTGGCCGCTCTATCTCACCCTTAGCCTGGTGTTTATCGCTCACTTTGGCCTGTTCCATACGCGCTTTGGCCTGGCGCTGCGCGCCGTGGGTGAAAACCCAAAAGCGGCCCATGCCGCCGGGCTTAACGTACTGAAATTACGCACCTGGGGCGTACTGTTTTCCTGCCTGGGGGCCGGGCTTGCCGGCAGCTACCTGGTCACCGCACAAATCGGCCTGTTCCGCGACAATGTTGTCAGCGGCCAGGGCTTTATCGCCTTAGCTATCGTGATTTTTGGCCGCTGGAGCCCGCTCAAAGCCCTGCTGGCCGCCTTTATTTTTGGCGCTGCCGATGCGCTGCAGCTCTCTTTGCAGGTCTTCGAAAGTTCTCTGCCGCCACAGGTTCTGCTGGCGCTGCCGTACCTGCTCACTATTTTGGCGATGTCCGGCGTGGTGGGGCGAACCATTCAGCCTCGCGCCCTGACGCAGCCTTACCGCAAGGAGTCATAACCGATGAAACATTTCCGCCTTACCGACGTGTCCAGCGCCCAGGCTTTTCGCATCAGCCCGACGGACACCAACTACTTTGCCGTGCTGTTCGACAAGCATCAGGACGGCATTGAAAACGTGTTTGTGGTTGAAATTTTTACTCCCGGCGGCGCCACGCCTCCAAATGTGCACGCCGAGGCGCACGAGTTTTTCTACGTGCTTGCCGGGGAAGGCATTGCCCGCTGCAACGATGAAGAAACGGTCATTCGCCAGGGGGATGCGCTTCTGCTGCACCCGGGCAATGAACACGCCATACGCAATACCGGCGCAGGCAAGCTATACACGCTGACGGTGATGACCCCCAACGAAGGCTTCGCCGAACTGATTCGTCGCGGGATCCCCGTTTCCCTGGACGAAGAAGATCTCCGCGTACTGCAAGGGGAAGCGCAGTAATGGCTGACTATTCCCTCGGCAGCGCCCCGCGCAATCAGTGGCTGGTGACAAGAAAAAGCGTGAATATGGTACGGACCAGCCGCCCCTCAAGGCCGGTATCTCTGGAAAGCCGTGGGCGCGAGATCTCGTTCGATCTGGAACGCAGCGCGCTGATCGTCATCGATATGCAAAATGATTTCTGTCACCCCGGGGGCTGGCTGGCGCACATTGGCGTGGACGTGACTCCCGCACGGGCGCCGATTGTCCCCCTGGGTAAACTCTTGCCGCCGCTGCGGGCGGCCGATGTGCCGGTGATTTGGCTGAACTGGGGCAACCGCCCGGACAGGCTTAATCTCAGCCCCGCGCTGCTGCACGTTTATAACCCGGATGGCACCCAAACGGGCCTCGGCGACCCGCTGCCGGAATCCGGCGCGCCGGTGCTTCAGGCGGGAAGCTGGTCTGCGGAAGTCGTGGCAGAGCTGACGCCTGCCGCCGCCGACATTCGCATTGATAAATACCGGATGTCCGGCTTTCAGGACACCGTGCTGGACAGCGTGTTGAGGAACCTCGGCGTCACGACCCTGCTCTTTGCAGGCGTGAATCTTGACCAGTGCGTGCTGTGTACGCTGCAGGATGCCAACTTCCACGGCTATGACTGCCTGCTGCTGGAAGATTGCAGCGCCACAACATCACCGAAATACTGCGTGGAGGCCACGCTGTATAACGTGCAGCAATGCTTCGGGTTTGTGGTCAACTCCGCCGAGTTGCTGGGTAAACTGAAATAAAAAACGCTGGTGTTTAAACCAGCGTCGGACAGATTGTTAAAAAAACAGGAAAATCAATTCGTTGATTTTCGGCTGATAACCACTAAGAGGGAAAAACCACGCTTTTCCCTCTTAGTCAGTAACCTTACGCTGGTGTTTAAACCAGCGTTCAGTCAGCCACGGGCGTTATCAGAGCTTGTCGCCGTTACTCGCAATCACGTCCTTATACCACTGGAACGACTTCTTGCGGCTGCGGCTCAGGCTACCGTTGCCTTCGTTGTCTTTATCGACATAGATAAAGCCGTAGCGTTTTTTCATTTCGCCCGTCCCGGCGGACACCAGGTCGATACAGCCCCACGGGGTGTAACCCATCAGGTCCACACCGTCTTCCACCACCGCTTTTTTCATTTCCGCGACGTGAGCAGACAGATAGTCGATACGGTACTGGTCATCGACAAAACCGTCGCCCTGGGCCACGTCAATCGCCCCGAAGCCGTTTTCCACGATAAACAGCGGCAGCTGATAGTGATCCCAGAACCAGTTCAGGGAATAACGCAGGCCTACCGGGTCAATCTGCCAGCCCCAGTCGGATTTTTGCACGTATGGGTTAGACACCAGGCTTTTTGATTCGTCGTAGTCGAACTGCGGGTTGTCGGCGCTGGCTTTGGTCGCAAAGGACATGTAGTAGCTGAAGCCGATGTAATCGACGCAGCCTTCGGCAAGCGCCGCCAGATCTTCGTCGGTGATATCCAGCTCAAAACCACGGCGCTCGAAGTAATTCAGCAGGTGCTGCGGGTATTTGCCGCGAACGTGCACATCGGTGAACCAGTAGCGGCGGTGCATCGCATTCATCGCCATCATCATGTCGCCTGGCGCACAGGTCAGCGGATAAATTGGGCACATGGCAATCATGCAACCGACCTGCAGCGCAGGGTTGATTTCACGGGCCGCACGCACCGCCAGGGCGCTGGCAACCAGCTCATAGTGTGACGCCTGGTACATCACCGGCTCACGATCTTCACCCGGCTGATACTTCAGGCCTGAGTTAGTGAACGGCGCGAAATCTTCATGGTAGTTGGCCTGGTTGTTGATCTCGTTAAAGGTCATCCAGTACTTCACTTTGTGCTGATAGCGCGTGAAGACCACTTTCGAGAAGCGCAGGAAGAAATCAATCAGCTTACGGTTACGCCAGCCACCGTATTCGGTAACCAGGTGGTAAGGCATTTCGAAGTGCGACAGCGTAATTACCGGCTCAATGCCGTGCTTCAGGCACTCATCAAACAGGTCGTCGTAGAACTGCAGGCCAGCTTCGTTCGGTTCCAGCTCGTCGCCCAGCGGGAAAATACGCGTCCAGGCGATGGAGGTACGGAAGCATTTGAAGCCCATCTCGGCAAACAGCTGGATATCTTCTTTGTAGCGGTGATAGAAATCGATCGCTTCATGGTTTGGGTAATTTTTTCCCTGCAGCACGCCATCGGTAATCTCACGCGGGACGCCGTGGGCGCCAGCCGTCATCACATCCGCGACGCTAACCCCTTTGCCGCCCTCTTTCCAGCCACCTTCCAACTGGTGCGCCGCAACCGCGCCACCCCACAGAAAACCTTCTTTGAATCCAGACATATTCTCTCCCTTAATTAGAGATCGCATGCTGCGACCGATAGTGCTGATTAAAATGGTAGACCGCCCCAATGAGTCCGGCATCGTTGCCGTGGCTGACGGTGTCGATATAGTCGTCGATGGTGAACCAGGCTAAGTGTTCGCGCAGCAGTTCGAGGAAGCCAGGGCGTTCAACAATGCCGCCGCCGAGCAGAATTTTTTCCGGGTCGAACAGATTGACGAGGTTATAAAGGCCGGTGCCGAGGTCGTTGAAAAATGCGGTGACCATGCGCTGACAGGCCACGTCACCCGCGTCAAAGCGGTCGAAAATCTCTTCCCCGCTGACCTCCTCAAGCGGCTTGCCGACATACTCCGCGTAGTCTTTGCGCAAGGTTCTCAGGGTGCAGGTATCGTTCATGGTGTAGCGGCGAACATCGCGCGGGCCTGGGCGTTCGGTCAGCATGTAGCCAAACTCTCCCGCCCGGAAGCGTGCGCCGTGTACCAGCTGGTTATTGCAGAAAATTGCCCCACCGATGCCGGTGCCGATGGTCAGCACGAGGAAATTACTCATTTGCGCCGCTTTCCCCTGCCAGCGTTCGGCCAGCAGGACGCAATTAGCGTCATTTTCGATGGCAACGGGGAGCTGGGTGCGCTCTTCAAGCCACTCTTTGATGGCAAAGTTGTCAAAACGGCGGATTGCCCCACCCATTTCGATAAAGCCGGTATGCGGGTTGACATAGCCAGGAGCACTGATCGCCACCCCTTCGCAGCCTGGATGGACGGCGATCCACGCTAAAATGGCCCGTAGAATTTGCTCGCCGTCGCTGTCGTTGATCGTCTCTTTGCCTTTGGCCAGTATCTCGCCCTGCGAGTTGACCAGCCCCATTTTTAAGGCGGTACCACCGATATCAAATGCGGCGATATTCATAGGTTAATTCCTCCTGCATATTTCCGGCACGTCGTTTATTTCTACTAAAACACAGAAATTATTTCGCACCGGTCATATTCATGCCTGGTAAAAGGAATACAAAAATTGACGAGTTCAATTTTTAATTGTCAGTTCTGAAAACGAAGAAAATCTTAATCAATGGGAAGCGTATCAGGCAATAGATGAGGAATAACACATTGAACAACTTATGAACCTGTTAAAAGGCATGATATACAGTGAGTTAACTTAGTTGTTCACATTACAAAGGCAACAGGTTCACTTTTCTGAGCATTACTGAACCTCTTTTTCGGCCGGAACTGTGACAGACATTGCGAATGCACGGCCTGTCGCAGCGGTTAGCCAGCCTTACGAGGTAAAAAGTACTTCACCTGGAACTCGAACACGTTGGTGTAGAGGATCGAGTAATCAATCGGGCTGTGGCTCGCGTCAACGGACTGTGTTTCCATGCGGATAATCGGATCGCGAGTGCTGATGTGCAGCATTTTGGCAATCTCGGTTGACGGTAGAATGGGCTGAAACGCCTCGTAGCAGCCGTGAATTTTGACCCCGCATTCGTCTTCAATGTAGGAAAATTTCGAACGCTTCATGTGATTAACCGTCAGGTCGGGGAAACGGTTCACGGACAACCAGGTCTCTTCCAGCTGCATCGGCACATTGTCGATGTGGCGTAGCCTTTTGGCGTAATAGACCGGCTCGCCGATGGCCAGCTGCAGGCGGCTCGCAATGTCTTCCGACGCCTGCTGCAGCTCAAATCTCAGTACCTGGCTGGACGGTTTTTTCCCTTCACTTTTGGCAATCTCAGTGAAGCTGTCCAGGTGCGTAACCGAAGCCTGAAAATGTTTATTTCGCACATAAGTCCCAGACCCATGCCTGCGCTCAATAAGCGCCTCATCCTCCAGTACTTTCAATGCCTTACGCAAGGTATTGCGTGACACATTATAGAACTCAGCCAGCTCTTTCTCCGAAGGGAGTATGTCGCCGATATGATAGGTTGGGCTGCTGATCCGGCTTTTTAGTAAGTTAACAACATCTTTGTACACCACTTTTGAACCTCCTTAATTCATTAAAAAACAGTCAATTACCATTCCATTCATATTAAAAGCGTAATACAGGTTCATTTTAACTCTGCTTTCTGCACCACTCGGCGGTGACTAACTGTGATCGAAATGGCAGATGGAGGCATTGATATTCATTAAGTTAGCCGCTGGTTGATTATCTACAAAGCGTTAAGGGTAAAAATGAAGAACATATTATTGGTTTGTGCGGCCGGAATGTCTACCAGCATGCTGGTTAAAAGAATGCAGGATCACGCCGAAGCGGGAAATATTTCGGTCAATATTAACGCACTGGCGATTGCCGAGGCAAAAGAGAGAATAAAAAGAAATGAAGCGGATGTTGTCCTGCTCGGGCCTCAGGTTCGTTTTCAAAAGAGTGAGATAGAGGAAATAACCCAGGGAAAAATCCCAGTGGCAGTGATTGACATGAAATTTTATGGGCAGATGGACGGAAAATCAGTTCTTGACTCAGCATTGAATTTGCTTGGCGGCCATTAAGCATTTCCAGCCAAAATAATAACCCAATGGGTAATTGATTAAGTTTATTGTCACTCAGTCTAGTATTGACAAAATATTTCGTCGATAAACTTAAATCACCATTCAATATCTCTCTAATGATAAAGGGCGCATCATGAGTATAATGAATGCCTTTGAGCGCGGTATGGAAAAGCTTCTGGTTCCTATTGCGATTAAATTAAATTCTCAGATACACGTCTCGGCCATCCGCGATGCTTTTATTTTGTCATTCCCTATCGTCATGGCCAGTTCGCTGATCGTGCTGATTAACTTTGCCATTCTTTCTCCGGATGGTTTTATTGCTTCACTGCTCCATCTTGGCACCTTGTTCCCTAATTTAGCCGAAGCACAAAATATATTCTCCCCGGTCATGAACGGGTCGGTGAATATTATGTCGATCATGATTGCTTTCCTGGTCGCACGTAATATTGCCATTAGCTATCAGCAGGACGACTTGCTGTGCGGCCTGACCGCTATTGGCGCGTTCTTTGTGGTGTATACCCCTTATCAAATGATGGGCGGGCAGTCGTATCTGACCACGCAATATCTGGGGCCACAGGGGCTATTTGTCGCGGTGATTGTCGCGCTGATTACCGGGGAAATATTCTGCCGCCTGGCGCGTAACCCGAAAATCACCATCACCATGCCAGACGCCGTGCCACCGGCGGTTGCCCGTTCATTTAAGGTATTGATTCCTATCTTCTTCGTGATGATTTTCTTCTCGGTGCTGAACTACTGCCTGACGAAAATCTCCCCGAATGGCCTGAACGAACTGATTTATACCCTGATTCAGGCGCCGCTGAAAAACATGGGCACCAATATCGTCGCGGTGCTGGTGCTTGGCGTGGTCACCAACTTCCTGTGGGTGCTGGGCATTCACGGGCCGAACACCACGGCGGCGATTCGCGAGACTATTTTCTCCGAAGCTAACCTCGAAAACCTCTCTTTTGCCGCTTCCAACGGCACCACCTGGGGCGCGCCATACCCTATTACCTGGGGAAGCATCAACGACGCCTTTGCCAACTATGGCGGTTCGGGAATGACGCTTGGCCTGCTGCTGGCTATCTTTATTGCCTCCCGCCGCGCCGACTACCGCGACCTGGCAAAAATGGCCTTCGTGCCCGGCCTGTTTAACATCAATGAACCGGTGATTTTTGGCCTGCCCATCGTCCTGAACCCGATTCTGATCATTCCATTTATTATGGTGCCTTTCGTGAACTCTCTGGTGGGCTACACCTTCGTGACTCTGGAGATCATTCCGCCGATTGCCTACGCCGTACCGTGGACAACCCCGGGGCCGCTCATCGCCTTCTTCGGCACCGGAGGGAACTGGATGGCGTTGGTTGTCGGCCTGCTGTGCCTTGCCATCTCCACGTTAATTTATTTACCGTTCGTTATGGCCGCCAATAAGGTAAATGCAGCGCAGGCGGCGCAGTAAATACTCTACTAATGATAGCAATGTAATTTCCACCCGCCTCCGGTTATTTAAACCGGAGGCAAATAATAATTATACTTCTGGGACATTCTATGAATTCAAGTTTATTGAAGGTTAGCTTATTGTCTTCATCCATCCTTCTGGCGTTATCCTCAACCAGCGTAATGGCAGCAAAATTAACGGTTGAGCAGCGTCTGGAATTACTTGAAAGACAATTATCAGAAAACAAGTCTGAATTAAACAAAACACAGAAAGAGTTGGCCATTTATAAAGATAAGGTCGCTCAACTGCAGCCAGCCGGTAACAACGTTCAGTCCGGAACGGCACAGGTCAATCAGACGGTCTATTCTCCGGTAGCCGATAATATCGAGAATGAAAATAATCATCTCGACACTAAACCGGCCCCTACGCCGGTGAAAGGCACGCAAAAAGTTGCCGTCGTCAATAACGAAGGCGGCAAGACAACCGTAGAAAATGTCACCCTGAAAGACATCAGCAAATACATTAAAGATGATATTGGCTTTAGCTACGAAGGTTATTTCCGCTCCGGCTGGGCTGCGGCAAACCGTGGGTCGGCACAAACTTACGCCGCCGGGTCGCTTGGGCGCTTCGGGAACGAGATGAGCGGCTGGTTCGACTTAACGCTGAACCAGCGCGTTTACAACCAGGACGGTAAAACCGCCAACGCCATCGTGACCTACGACGGTAACGTTGGGGAGCAGTATAACGACGCCTGGTTTGGCGATAACAACGGCAACGAAAATATCATGCAGTTCAGCGATATTTTCCTGACCACCAGAGGCTTCCTGCCGTTTGCGCCGGAAGCGGACTTCTGGGTTGGGAAACACAAGCTGCCTGAGTACGAAATCCAGATGCTCGACTGGAAATCATTAACCACCCAGGTTGCGGCCGCCGTCGGTATTCAAAACTGGAACCTGGGTGTCGGCCAGCTCGACGCTTCTCTTAGCCGGAACGACGTCGACGTTTACTCCCGCGACTTTAGCCACACCACGCAGATGAACACCAACTCGGTTGACCTGCGCTACCGCAACATTCCGCTGTGGGAAGATGGCTCCCTGTCACTGATGGGTAAATATGCCTTTGCGAATAAAACCGACGACCAGAAAGACAATAAAAATAACGGCTCCTTCTTCAAGCTGAAGGATACCTGGATGGCAACGGCCATCGTCCGTCAGGATCTGCCGCGCGACACCTTTAACGAGTTCACCCTGCAGGTGGCCAATAACTCTTATGCCAGCAGCTTCGCGAACTTCTCTGGGGCCAGCAACTCCATGGCACCGGGCCGTTATTACTACGGTGACCAGACGGACGGTGTGGCCTGGCGTCTGATTTCGCAGGGGGAAATGTACCTTGCAGACAGGATAATCATGGCCAACGCGCTGGTTTACTCCCAGGGTAACGATGTTTATAGCTATGAGAGCGGCGCCCACAGTGACTTCAGCAGCATTCGGGCAGTGATTCGCCCCGCATGGATTTGGGATACCTGGAACCAGACCGGCCTGGAGCTGAGCTGGTTTACCCAGAAAAACAAAACCGAACAGGGCGTAAACCTGAAAGAATCGGGTTACAAAACCACGCTCTATCACGCGCTGAAGGTTGGCCCAAGCCTGCTCGGCTCGCGGCCTGAGATTCGTTTCTACGGCACGTACCTGAATATTCTGGATAACGAGCTGTCAGGCTTCCGCTTTAACGAAAACAGCAAAAACGAGTTTATGGCTGGCGTTCAGGCTGAAGTGTGGTGGTAACTCTCTGCCGCTAGGCGTCTAAAAACCCCGTCTGCAAAGACGGGGTTTTCTTTTTCATTCAGCTGGCACCCGCACAGCTATCCGGTACGTTATTCAGCCCCTCTGCGCCATGGGTGAAGGATTTAAAGCGCCGCTGATCGTCCAGTTTGATGATGTACAGCGAATCAAAATCACTGCCCGGCCATTTCGGCACCACCGCGGGGTCACCGCCGGTTTTCTTCACCAGCTTTTGTGCCGCTATCACCAGATTTTTGTGCTCCCAGGAGACAAAAGTCAGGCGGCCGCTGCTTTGATTTTTCAGTAAATCATCCGCCAGCTCGTCCGTCTGCTCCGCGTGGTAATGCAGGTCGATGGCCTGAGAAAGGCGGATGGCGGTCGGCGTGATGGTGGTTAGCGGGCGCAGCGAGCTGCCAGTTTTGTTCTCTTTGGGGGCGGCGGCGTAGATAGCATCCGGTTTGCCGTACTGACTTAACAGCACCGACGGCAGCTGCAATGCGCGGTTCAGCCCTTTGCAGGTAAGCTGCCCGCTATTGTTAGCCGGTTTCTCGCCGTGGCGCAGGAATACTATCGTGCTGTCGGCCTTCACTATCATCGGGGTCAATAAGGCACCGCTCAGCAACACAACAAGCGCTTTCTTGATCATGTTTTTCTCGTTTTTATCAGGGGATGAAGCTTTTACTATAGAGAAGAAATCCTGGGAAAAAACAAAACATTGGTAAGCAGACGTCACGCCCGGCACGCCGGCCTCAGCGGTTAACAACCGGCCACCATTTTGCTATTCTGACGCCCGTTAACGTGATGATATATTCTACAAAAAACAGCAAAAACAATTAATAAGGACAAGACGTGAGCACCCAGAGCGAGATGTTTAACAGAGAAATTGCGTGGTCAACCCGCCACATGGTTCGCACCCTCAAACAGGTTCAGGCGCTGCCCGACTTAAGCCACGTTCGTATCGCCTGCAATATGCATCTCGACCTGAAAATGATCCCACTGGTTGAAGGCCTGCTGAAGAAAAATGCCCGGGTCTTTCTCACCACCTGCAACCCAACCACCGTCCAGGATGACGTCGTCGCTTACCTTGTCGCCGCCGGAGCTGAGGCCTGCGCATGGCGCAATATGAGCGACACCGACTGGCGCGACTCGTGGGAAAAAGCCATTGCCTGGCGCCCAACTCATCTGTGCGAAATGGGCGCCGACATCACCACGCTGCTGCACCAGCGCGGCGAATTTGGCGACGTGGTTGCCTGCCTGGAAGCCACCGGCTCCGGCGTCAACCGCCTCGCGGATCTGCGCCCCGGCTATCCGATTTTTAACTGGGACGATCTGCCGGTAAAGGAAGGCCTGCATAACCGCCACATGGTTGGCCTCACCGCCTGGCAGACCTTCTTCCAGACCACTCACCTCACCCTGCACGAAAAGAAAGTGCTGGTGATTGGCTATGGCCTGGTGGGCCAGGGCGTTGCCGCCGCCGCCAAAGCCTACGGTGGCCAGGTAATGGTTGCCGAGTTGGACCCCGCCCGCCGCCTGCAGGCCGCCTATGATGGCTGGCATGTGGTTGATATTCATGACGTGATTGCCACCACCGACGTGATTGCTACCGCAACCGGGGCGAAAAAAGTCGTCAGCGCGGCGGTACTGGATAAAGCCAAAGACGGCGTGTTCGTACTGAACGTGGGTCACGTTGCGGAAGAGATCGACTGCGGCTATCTGCAGCAATACCCGACCGAAGAGGTGATGCCGTTTATCAACGCGTACCACCTTAATGGCAAAACGCTTTACCTGATGGCAAACGGCTCAATGCTTAACCTGACCGCGGGCTTCGGCGACAGCCTGAACGCTTTCGACGTGACGCTGGCAGTGATGGCGAGCGGCATTAAACACATCGTGACCGACGGGCAGCACGCTGAAAAAGCGGTTTATTTACTGCCTCAGTCCGTGTGGGAAAAGGCCCTGTAAGCCGCCAGTCCCCCTTCTCAAGTCAGGCTTCTTTGGGAGCCTGACTTTTTTTTCATTTTCGCCGAATAATTTCCCCGCCCCGATTGTTTACTCCTTACAAGAACCTGAGGAAGAAACAATCATGAGTTACCTGCCCACCGAAACCCGGTCGCCCCGCAAGCGCTACGACGCCTTTAGCATGGCCCTTCACTGGGTTACCGCTTTCTGCGTGATATTTCTGTTCGCCAGCGCGCACATCTGGGAGGCCCTTGAACGCGGCACTCCGTTACGCAAAGGCCTGCAATCTCTGCACATCTCGTTCGGCATTTTGCTTGGCGCGGTAATTGTGGTCCGCCTGGTGTGGCGTATTAGCGCCGCTTTTTCATCGTCGAGAAAGCTTGAAAAAGTACCGATGCCGGGCGCATTTCGTCTTGCCGCCCATGCCACACACGGCGTGCTTTACATCCTGCTGCTAACCCAGGCCACGCTCGGTTTTATGTTCCGCTGGGCGCAGGGCGAGCCTTTCTGGTTCTTCAACCTCTTTGAAGTCCCGGACGTGTTCAATATCGATCCGACGCTGCGCCATACCCTGGCGATGCTACACAACAATGTGGCCTGGGCGCTGATCCTGCTGGCGGGCGCGCACGCCGCCGCCGCCCTGCTTCACCATTATGTTCTGCGTGACGGCACGCTGCGCCGCATGCTCCCCGCCTGCAAAGGCAACTCTCGCTAACCTACAGGACGACACCATGAACATGCCTTCAAGCCGTAAACTGCTGCCTTTGCTGTGCCTGGTCGCCAGCGGACTTTTCTACTCCGCCGCCGCCAGCGCCATGGGCGACGATGACTCTAAAACGCCGGACTGCCCGAAAGGCCAGGTGTACGACAGCAAAACCAAAACCTGTACCGTGGAAAAGAGCAGCATGTTAAGCGACGGCGATAAGACGCAATATGCTTACCACCTGGCAAAATCTGGCCGTTATCAGGAGGCGTTAAACCTGCTGGATACCCTGCAGCAGCCTAACACGCGTGAAGCCTGGAACTACCGGGGCTACGCCACCAGAAAATTGGGGCGCACCGACGAAGGGATCGGCTATTATCAACGTTCCATCGCCCTGGATCCGCACTATGCCAAAGTGCGCGAGTACCTTGGCGAAGCGTGGATGATTAAGGGCCGCCCTGACCTGGCGAAAGCCCAGTTGGCTACCATTAAAACGCTCTGCGGAACCGGCTGCGAGGAGTATCGCGATTTAAAAGCCGCCATTGACGGGCACCCGGAGTCCGAAGGTTGAGGACATAAAAATCACCGTCAACGAAGTTCGGTTACAGCTGGCCCAGCACCTTGCCCGCCTTTGGCGCTACGGCATGGTGCTGTCCCGCAATCGCGATGTGGCTGAAGATTTGGTTCAGTCCACCTGCGTGCGCGCTTTGGAGCGCTGTAACCAGTTTCAGTCCGGCACCCGAATAGACCGCTGGCTGTTTGCGATTTTGTACTCTATCTGGATCAACGAAATTCGCGCCCTGCGCGTTCGCCAGGGCCAGGGCTTTGTCGACAGCGACGAACTGAGCCAGCTGGCAGACAGCGAAAGTACCGAAGACAAACATCAGTATCACGCGCTATTGCTACAGGTTAGCGAACTGCCTGAAGCCCAGCGCAATACCGTGTTTTTAGTTTATGTCGAAGGTTTTACCTATCAGGAAGCCGCCGACACGCTGGCCATTCCCATTGGCACCGTGATGAGCCGCCTGGCCGCCGCTCGCCTGACGCTGGCCAAACACCTGATGCCGACGATGAAGAAGGAGCTCAAATGACGCGTCAATCCTTCTCCGCTCCGTGGAGCGATGAGGCTATCGTGGCCTGGCTGGACGGCGAAATGCGCGGCGATGAACGCCACGCCTTTGAGCAGCAGTTGAATGACGATGCCACCCTGGCCGCCCGCGTTGAACAGCTCATGCAAAGCAATCAGCCCTGGGAACAGGCTTTCGCCCCGCTTCTGGAAGAAGCCCCGATGCACCGCATGCAGGCCAAACTTAACGTGCTGCTTCATCAGCCGGTGAACGCACAGCCGCAGTCGAAGGGGGTTAGCCGCCGCAGCCTGATAGCCGCGTCGCTCAGTTTCCTCACCGTGGGCGTAATAGCCGGGCGGTTTATTCGCCCCGGGGAACAAAAGCTCAGCGGAGAACCTGAGATTCGCGACCTGATTGCGCAGTACATGTCGCTCTACAGCGCAGAAACCCTGGCGGATATCAACGTCACGCCCCTGGCGCTGCAAAACGGCCTGAACCGTATGCAGCAGGATATCGGCCTCAGGCTTCAGCAGGCTGAAGTTGAGATCCCGGACGCCGAGCTAAAAAGCGTGAGAATGCTACGCTATGACAGCACCTCCATCGCGCAGATTGCCTACCTGCACGCCAGCTACGGGCCGATGGCGCTGTGTATTTCCCGCAGCAAGGCCGACGACAGCCCCACGCTGAAGCACGAGGTTCGCCGTGGCCTGAACCTGGTCTGGTGGCGCAGCAAAGGATATGAATATGTGCTGATAGGCCGCAACCCACAGCAGGATTTACAGCAGAGTGGAGAACGGCTGCAGCAGCAGGTCGTTTGAATTAAGCCCGGGTTAACGTTCCCTCTCGTTCAGCGGCCAGGACTCGAACAGGTAACCGTCGAAGTTAATATCATCGATGTCGGACAGCTCAGGCAGCCGGTTTTTGACGTTTTCCAGATGCTGCTTTTAATTGGCGCCAGGATGCACTAGCTCTGGTTCATGCCCTGCTACCTGGAGCACAAATTTACCACCATCCATGTAAAGCACGCGATCGGCCGAGGCCAGTGTTTCCTGGCGGTGAGCTATCAGCAGAACAGCCGTCCCGGTGGCCCGGAGCGTCTGCCCGATGAGGATTTCACTCTCCACATCCAGATGACTGGTTGCCTCATCAAGCAGTAGAAAACCGGGCCGTTTGTACAATGCCCGCGCCAGAAGGATCCGTTGCTTCTGCCCCCCTGAAAGCGTTCCCCCCGTTTCACCAACCAGGGTCTGATAATCGCATGATGTCCGCGTCAACAGGGCGCTTAGTGTGAATCCGGCCGACGTGGGGATTATTATTTCCCCCAAAGCGGGGTCATTCTGATGATCTACAGCTTCCTTTCTGAATAGAGTCATTTTATTTAGACAGGAGAACATTAAAGAAAAAGACGAAAGCATTCGTTATCGAATGCAATAGCATGGAAGGTAATAAACTTCCTGATTTAACTCTGGCGAAGGAAAATATTAAAGACATTAAAAATAATGTAATAAAATCGATAGGACTTGTATATTGTGCATGCATCCCACAAAAAATAATCGACGATAAAATTACAGGCAATACAATGCTGCCTTTAAAAACATGATGAAAGATGTCGATCAAACAACCTCTATAAATGCACTCTTCGTAAAAAGGAACTAAAAATGTAACGAACAAAAATGGAAGTATATACTCTGCGGACAATTGGAAACTTTTAACGTTTCCATCTTTAATAATAAAGATGGCAGTTTGAATCACAAAAATAAAAAACAAACATTTGAAAAAAACATCATTACTACCAAACCTCCACTCCCCTCTGTAAATAAACAAAACGGCTATAATCCCCAGTAGAAACTCAAGTGTGTACATTAAAAACAATGAATTTTCAAACCCAATCCATTTCATTGTCACCAGAGGAAGTGCAGTAATGGCAATTGAAAAAGAAACCAGTACAATACAGGTAATGATTTTTATTATTGAATTCACAGCGCATCCTTTTTTTCATGCATCCTTTGAATGGGCAATATGACTTGAGTTTGAGGAGACAGTAAGTCGAAATCAATTTTCTTACTTTAAGTTATTATTATCTCTTGTCAGTAGGTTATAGATCCTGAGCCCCCACCGAGTTGTGGCAATGAGTACAATTATCATGACGATAAATTTAGATATCCTCTCGCCCCGCGATGGTGTATTCATGTCAAGAATATTTGCAAAATTTAAAATAGTGAAGCCAATTATAAAAAGAAACAAATAAACCAAAGAATAAATTACTTTTTTCATGAAAGATCCTTTTGCATCCAAGGGGTAGTGATTTAAAACCATATGATGAAATCCCACTATGACAACATCATCTTATCAATTAATGTTCTAACATTATCAACAAAGGCAATTTAAGTGGGACAGTGGGACTAACTACTTATTACCATCGACATTGGCCTGAAAAATTATTTGCTTTGTCTTTACTGCCATTGTCTGATTTATTGCTAAAGCCGTCTTTTGTGCACTGGCCAGCTATCATTCCACCAACGATCCCTAAAGCCATACCAAGAGGGCCCCCAATAGAACCAACAACCAGCCCTCCCATGATTCCTGCCCCACAAGAGTCCACACCATTATAAATGCTGCGTCCACCTGAATTACCTGCCCCCGCGTTATTTCTATTACGGCTACGACCTGTCCGCGAACTCACGCCTTCATAGTTGCTGTTTGCATTGCCGCTGCTGACCATGGCGATCTCTTCAACGTTTAGTCCCTTGATTTCAGGCATAAAATCCCTCTATGCATTTTTGTTGTGTGTACGTTTTTTGCACAATGCGCTATTGGGTTATCACACATGAAAAATGGCATTAAAAATGATTTAATGTAAGAGAATGTAAATGAAAGTATTTTATTTTCTCTATGATGCTGATATAAAATAACTTCATCAATTAAATGCAAGTTGCTTTGTTTCGAATGTGTTTAGAATCTAAAAACAATTTACCAAGCTAATATCCACTTTTTAATCATGCGTGAATTATTGATATTGAACCACTCAACAGATCAACATTATTTTTACAAAAAAGACTACGACTCTTACTTTTCATCAGATGTATCAGGGTATAAAAAAGCCAGCTAATTAGCTGGCTTTATCGAGAATTAACGCCCGGGCTCGTTCAGCGGCCAGGACTCGAACAGGTAACCGTCGAAGTTAATATCATCGATATCGGACAGCTCAAGCAGCCGGTTTTTGACGTTTTCCAGATGCTGCCACATCGCGTGCTTGGCGGCTTTCGCGTCTTTCTTAATCAGCGCGGCGAGGATTTGTTTATGGTCGGCGAGCCACTCTTGCCGATAGTGATTGTTCTCCAGATGGCTGTGCAGCTGGATCCACATCGGGTTGTTTTCTCGCCACTGCCAGGATTGCTTAAACAACTCCACCAGCATGCTGTTGTGGGTGGCTTCGGCCACGGCAAGGTGAAACAGCCTGTCGCCGCTTTCATTATCCCCGGAAACCAGTTCCTGCTCTTCTATCTGCAAGGCCTGGCGCATTTTCAGAATATCTTCCCGCGTGGCCCGCTGGGCGGCAAACTCCGCGATGTTGCTTTCCAGCAACTGGCGCGCCTGCAATAGCTCAAACGGCCCGGCATCGTTGCACTGGCTGGTGCTTACCGGGGTATTAGCCACCCGATCCGGCATGGCAATCACAAAAATACCCGCGCCACGGCGAACCTCAACCAGCCCTTCAATCTCCAGCATGATCAGGGCCTCGCGCACCACGGTGCGGCTAACCGACAGCAACGCTGCGATTTCACGCTCCGGCGGGAGTCTGTCCCCCAGGGCATATTGCTGCCGCGCAATCATGTCGCGGAGCATCACGCCAACCTCCTGATAAGGCCGTTGCGGCTGAGCAGAAGGTTTTTCTTGAATTTGTGGTTTCATGTTGACTCACAGCAGGCAGGGAATGGGCCGGACTATAGCATGATTGGTTGACCCATTTCCTCGTCTGGCTTGTGCTATTTACCAAAGAACGCACGCTGGATTGCCATTTCAACGCCGCGCACTTCAGCCAGTCCTTTCAGGCGCCCAATCGCCGAATAGCCGGGATTCACCTTTTTCTTCAGATCATCCAGCATTTGATGGCCGTGATCCGGACGCATCGGAATCGGCTCGCTTTGCCCTGCGGCCTCACGGCGCTGCTCTTCCTCCACGATCGCTTTCACTACTTCATACATATCCACATCACCGTAAAGGTGCGCGGCCTCATGGAAGGTTTTAGGATTGTCTTCCCGCAGCGTTGAGCGCAGATGGGTGAAGTAGATACGCGGCCCAAAGCGTTTAATCATGCCGACCAGGTCGTTATCGGCCCGCACGCCGTAAGACCCGGTGCACATCGTAAAGCCATTCGCCGGGCTGTTCACCGCGTCCACCATCCACTGCATATCCTCCACGGTCGAAACAATACGCGGCAGGCCAAGGATTGGGCGCGGAGGATCGTCCGGGTGAACCGCCATTTTGATACCGACCTGCTCAGCAACGGGGATAATTGCCTTAAGGAAGTAGGCAAAGTTTTCGCGCAGTTTCGCCTTGTCGATATCTTTGTAGGTGTCCAGTTGGGCCTGGAACTGGTCGAGCGTGTAGCCCTCTTCCGCGCCAGGAAGGCCAGCGATGATATTGCGGGTCAGCCGTGCTTTTTCATCCTCGCGCATTTCAGCGAAGCGCCGGTTTGCCTGCTCGATTTCTTCTGGGCTGTAGTCAGCTTCTGCCCCTTTGCGCTTCAGAATATGCAGTTCAAAAGCGGCGAATTCGATTTGGTCAAAGCGCAGCGCTTTGGAGCCATCCGGCAGCGGATATTCCAGATCGGTGCGCGTCCAGTCCAGCACCGGCATGAAGTTATAGCACACGGTGTGGATGCCGCATTCCGCCAGGTTGCGCAGGCTTTGGCGATAATTTTCGATCCATAAATCGTACTGCCCGCGGTGGGTTTTGATCTCTTCATGGATAGGTACGCTTTCCACCACCGACCAGACCAGCCCGGCAGCCTCCACCACGGCTTTGCGTTTCAGTATTTCTTCAACCGGCCAGACTTCACCGTTAGGAATGTGGTGCAGCGCAGTGACGATCCCTGTCGCCCCCGCCTGCCGGGCGTCGGCCAGAGTGACCGGATCGTTTGGACCATACCAGCGCCAGGTTTGCTTCATAATGTCCCCTCACAGTTCAAATTGGTTGACCAATAGACAATAATGATTAAGCACCGTTTTGTGTGCATAAGATAGCGTCTAAGTTCAGCCAATTCGGTGAGCGTGTCAATCCAGAAGGGACAATTGGTTAACCAAAATCACAATTTAACACACAGCATCATGCGAAAAAGCCCAAAAGCTATAGGACATCTATAAACTGCAGGCACAAAAAAACCCGCCGTAGCGGGTTTCTTCACTTCTGAAACGTCAGGCTGGATTACAGCGCAACAACGTTAGCAGCAGCTGGGCCTTTAGCGCCGTTCTCGATAGAGAACTCAACTTTCTGGCCTTCGTCGAGAGTTTTGAAGCTGTCGCTCTGGATTGCAGAGAAGTGTACGAATACATCTTTGCTGCCATCGGTAGGAGAGATGAAGCCGAAACCTTTCTCAGCGTTGAACCATTTTACTAAACCAGTCATTTTGTTAGACATAGCGATTACCTTATAGAATTTCTTGAGCCACTAAACGCGGCGAACATGGTCTGTTCAGCAGAGTTGGACTTATTCGGGCACTTAGGAGGAGACTCGAGAAGAAGGGATATCTAAGATAACGCTTGAACTGAGGACTGCTTTACTAAAACTGCTTTCATAAGGTCTGTGTTCCAAACCGAGTGCTAATCTCTCACGTCCGCCGTCATTTAGCAAGCGCAGCAGGGAAATAAAAAAAATTCTCATTTAAGGGGGCATGGTTTCCCCTCACCCTAACCCTCTCCCCACGGGGGAGAGGGAACAAAGAACCCCACCATTTCATATAGCTCCCACGGGGAGAGGGAACAAAGAGCCTCACCATTTCATATAGCTCCTCACGGGGAGAGGGAACAAAGAAGCTCACCATTTCATATAGCTCCCCACGGGGAGAGGGAACAAAGAACCCCACCATTTCATATAGCTCCCCACGGGGAGAGGGAACAAAGAACCTCACCATTTCATATAGCTCCCCAGGGGGAGAGGGAACAAAGAACCTCACCATTTCATATAGATGCCCACGGGGAGAGGGAACAAAGAACCCCACCATTTCATATAGCTCCCCACGGGGGAGAGGGAACAAAGAACCTCACCATTTCTGATTTCTCCCTCTCCCTTCCAGGGAGAGGGCCGGGGTGAGGGTCAATCTTACTCCGCCACCTTCACAATCAATTTGCCGAAATTCTTCCCGGACAGCAGCCCCTGGAACGCCTCCACGGTGTTTTCCAGCCCGTCCACGATATCTTCGCGGAAAGCAATCTCTCCGGCGGCAATCCACTCGCTCATCTGCTTAAAGAACTCCTCGTAACGGTGGCTGTAATCCTGACTGATGATAAACCCTTCCACACGCATACGTTTTTTCAGGATAGTCGCCATCAGCAACGGCAAACGATCGTGTTCGAAAGCGCTGTTGCCGCCGTTGTACTGGCTGATCATGCCGCAAACCGGGATGCGCGCTTTGGTATTCAGCAGAGGGAACACCGCGTCAAACACCGCGCCGCCGACGTTTTCAAAATAGACATCAATGCCGTTCGGACAGGCTTTGGCCAGTTGCTCGGCAAAATCGCTGGCGCGGTGATCGAGGCACGCATCAAACTTCAGGGTTTCTTTCACATAGCGGCATTTCTCTTCGCCCCCGGCAATGCCGATGATCTTCGCGCCGCGCAGGCGAGCCGTTTGCCCGACGATGGAGCCCACCGCGCCGCTGGCCGCGGCAACCACCACGGTTTCACCCGGCTGCGGGTTACCGATATCGGTCAGCCCCATATAGCCGGTAAAGCCTGGCATCCCGAGCAGCCCCAGTGCCCACGAAGGGTGAGACATATTTTTATCCAGTCTCTGGAGGCCTTCACCGTTGGAAATCGAATAGTCCTGCCAGCCTGAATCAGCCAGCACCAGGTCGCCCGGCTGATAATCAGGATGCTGGGAGCTTTCCACGCGGCTGACGGTTCCGCCGACGATGACTTCCCCGATGGCAATCGGCGCCGAGTAGGATTTGGCGTCGCTCATGCGCCCGCGCATATACGGGTCGAGGGAGAGGAAAAGCGTGCGCAGCAGCACCTCGCCTTTGCCGGGGGTTGGAACAGCCACTTCTTCCAGGTGGATATCTTCGCGGGTCGGCATTCCCTGTGGGCGCTTCGCCAGCACAAAGCGACGGTTTTTATCTGCGGTCTGAGCCATGAGGTACTCCTTTTATTTTCAAGAGTGAAAACCTCAGCCTAGACAAAAACCCGCCGCATTAGCATGAAATTCGTGCTGGAAAGCAGTTACGCCGCAATTTCCGCTAAAACAGCGCTGACCGCCAGCAGATCCGCGCTTCCACCGGGGCTGAGATTGCGGGCGATAAGATCGGCATCCATCTGCCGGAGATCGTCCTCGTGCCAGCCCTGCTGCAGCAAGCGGGCAGCATAGCGTTGCACATAGCGCAGTCCGGCCAGCCCGCCGCGCGAAACCAGATTAGTGTCCGGGTTAGCAGCCATCAGGCGCAGCATCGCATTAAGCAGACGACGTTTGGGGCAACTCTCCGTCTGCCAGTAAGGCAGCACATGCTGGCGCACCGTCAGAAATCCGCTTTCCGCCTCGCCGCGTGCCCCGGTCAGGCCAAACTGCTGATAGAGTCTTTCACCGACCGACGAAGCCTTACGGGCGGTAATCAGCTCACGCTCCACGATCCCGCTGCATACCTCGCTCACGGTGGAACATAACGCTGCCACGGTGAGCGCTCTGCCCTGCCCCTGCAGGCGGCCAGCGGCGGTAGAAAGCAGCCCCAGCGAAAACACGCCGCCTTTGTGCGTATTCACACCCTGGGTGGCCTGGTACATAGCCTGCTCGCAGGCTATGCCCGCCGGGCGGATCAGCCTCAACATCTCGCAGGCTCCGCGCCCAGCATGTTCACGCCCAAGAGCGTGGAACGTGCTGAACCAGGGGCCAATCGCGGCGATACTGCCGAGAAACATCGGCAGATCCATATCGCGGTGCGAGCCGTTGTTGGCGCTATCCACCAGCCCCGGCTTTGGCGTCAACCAAACTTCGTCCAGCAGCGCCTGACGCACCAGATGGGGTACATCCGGGACGGCGGCAGAAGCCGGATTAATCCCTGGCAAACCAGCCATCTATTAGCTCCTCAACCCGCGCGGTCACGGCATCTATGGGATGGCGGCGGGAGCGTGCACAGCAGTGCGCTGGCTCGTCGCACACCAGGCAGCGCCGGCCCGCCAAATCCAGCGAAGTCCTCCCGACCGGGCCATTTTCCGGACAAATCACGTCCGCATCCCACAGCCTGCCGAGCGGATGGGTTTGCTCCAGCCCGACCGCTGCCGCTTTAAGTTCGCTGGCGGAATGCGCCACGCTCCACATCGCTTCGGCTCCGGTCGGCAGCCACAACACCTGCCGCTCGATAACCGGCCAGCGGGCGCGCCACAGCAGCTGGTCGCAGGCCTGCAGCGCTACCGCCATGCAGTTGCGGTAGCGAATGCTGTCCTTTATCGGGCCGGGCGTCACCAGCGTCAGGGAAAGCACCGGCTGGCGGTGCTTAACCAGCCACTCGTGCTGCCGGTGCGCCCGCCGCTCTTTGGCCTCAAGCAGGGCTGCGAGGGTGATCCCCTCCGCTTCCAGAAGCGTTTCACTCATTTGGCTTACTCCTCTTTGACCTGGCGCACCACGTCGATCACGCTGCCGTCGCGGTAACGGATCACCCCGACGATGCGCGGCGTAAAGGCGATCGGCTTCGGCTCGCCGGTCAGGGAAATAGCGCGCTGATAAAGATCTTCTATGCTAACTATCTTCATTCCCGCGCCCTCAAGCCGCGCGCGGATCTCCGGCCGAGCGGGGTTGACCGCCACGCCGTGATCCGTCACCAGTACGTCAATGCTTTCACCGGGCGTGACGCGCGTGGTCACCCGTTTGACGACGGTAGGAATGCGGGTGCGCAGCAGTGGAGCAACCACGATAGTCAGGTTTGCCGCGCTGGCTACATCGCAGTGCCCGCCCGATGCGCCGCGCATCACGCCGTCGGATCCGGTGATCACGTTGACGTTAAAGTCGGTGTCTATCTCCAGTGCGCTGAGGATCACCACGTCAAGCTGGTCGCAACTCGTGGCCTTCGCGCCGGGATTGGCATAGACGTTGGTGGAGATCTCAACGTGGTTAGGGTTGCGCGCCAGCGAGGCCGCCGCCTGGCCGTCAAAACACTGGGTATCGAGCAATTTTTCGATAAGCCCCTTCTCATGAAGATCAACCAGGCTGCCGGTGATCCCGCCGAGGGCAAAGCGGGCCACCACGCCGTTGCGCTCCATTTTTTCTTCCATAAAGCGCGTGCAGGCGGTGGCCGCCGCCCCGGAGCCGGTCTGCATGGAAAAGCCGTGGCGGAAGTAGCCCGAATGTTCAATGACTTCGGCCGCGATGCGGGCAATCATCAGCTCCCGGGGGTTATTGGTGACGCGAGCCGCGCCGACGCTGATTTTCGCCGGGTCGCCAACGGTATCGACCTTGACGATGTAATCCACCTCATCCTGCATCAGGCTGGCAGGCATGTTGGGAAACGGCACCAGTTCTTCGGTTAACAGCACGACTTTGCGGGCAAAATGGGCGTCCACTTTGGCGTAGCCCAGCGAACCGCAGCAGGATTTACCGTAGGTGCCGTTGGCGTTGCCGTATTCGTCGCTGCACGGCACGCCGAGAAACGCGACGTCAATTTTAAGCTCCCCGTCCTGCAGCAGCTTCACGCGCCCGCCGTGGGAGTGAATCTGTACCGGCTCCTCCATCAGGCCGTGAGAAATCGCCTCCGCCAGCTTGCCGCGCATCCCGGAGGTGTAAATGCGGCTAATCACCCCATCGCGGATAGGCTCGATCAGCGCCTCGTTGCAGGTCATTAGTGAGCTTGAGGCGAGGGTCAGATTTTTAAAACCGAGACGGGCCAGCGTAGCAACCACATGGTTGATCACCCGATCGCCCTCGCGGAAAGCATGATGGAAGGAGATGGTCATCCCATCTTTCAGGCCACTTTGGGCAATCGCCTGCTCCAGCGATTCGCAGAGCTTGCGGGTTTTCTTCGCTTCGGCATCCGCCAGCCACGGGGTGGTCTGATGCGCCCCGTCAAAGCTTCTCAGATGGGAAAGGTGCGGGTACTCAAGGTGTAAAAGTTCGGTCATATTGCTCATTGTTTTTATCCTTAGCGACGCACGCCCGAAGCCGCGGCGCGCTCAAGCACAACCTGCGCATGGTTAATGATTGGCGCGTCGATCATCTTGCCGTTGAGCGAAACCACGCCCAGGCCGTTGCGCTCCCCTTCGTCGGCGGCGGCAATCACCCGGCGGGCATAGTCGACTTCGTCCTGCGTTGGCGCGTAGGCGTTATGCAGCAGCTCTATCTGGCGGGGGTTGATCAGTGATTTGCCGTTGAAGCCCATCTTGCGGATCAGCTCGACTTCCCGCAGGAACCCGGCTTCGTTATTTACGTCAGACCAAACCACATCGAACGCGTCAATGCCGGCGGCGCGCGCGGCATGAAGCACCGCACAGCGGGCATAGAACAGTTCGGTTCCGTCCCCGCGCTCGGTTTGCATATCCATCACGTAGTCAAAGGCCGCCAGCGCAATACCGATGAGACGTGGTGAAGAACGCGCGATGGCTACGGCGTTAATCACACCCACGGCGGATTCAATCGCCGCCACCAGTTTGGTGGAACCCGGCTCACGCCCGCACGCTTTTTCAATGCGCTCGAGGTGAGATTCCAGCAGGAAGATATCTTCCGGCGTGTCGGTTTTTGGCAGGCGAACCACGTCCACACCGGCACGTACCACGGCCTCAAGATCGTCCAGGCCAAACGGCGTGTTCAACGGATTAATGCGCACCACGGTTTCTATGTCGCGGTACATCGGATGCTGCAGCGCGTGGAACACCAGCACGCGGGCGGTGTCTTTCTCACGCAGCGCCACGGCGTCCTCCAGGTCGAACATGATTGAGTCCGGGCGGTAAATAAAGGCGGTGGAGAGCATGGCGGCGTTGGCGCCGGGGAGGAACAGCATGCTGCGACGGAGTTTTTTCATTGTAATTTTTCCCAGTCAATTTTTTCGGCATCGGCGGCACGCAGCACCGCGCTTTGCAGCCGGGCGCGGATCACGCAGTCCAGCGCGCCCTTGTCTTCCAGAATAAAAATCCCCTCTTTCACGCCGAGCTGAGCGAGAGTTTGCTCCACCACCCGGCGAATTTGTTCCCCAAACTGCTTTTGTACTTCGCTGTGTATCATCAGGCTGAACTCGCCTTCTGCGGGGGCGACTCGTACCAGCAGATCGCTGGACTCCAGCGTCCCGGCTAAGGCTTGCTTTACGATTCTCATAAGGCTTTGTCCTGGTTAAAGAAATCAGGCCACATCCCGCGCGTAATGCCGCTGGAGATGGCTAAAGGTACTGTCCGGGACAATGTCCCGGATACGGGCCATTTGCTGGCTCTTGAGTAAAGCCCGGACTTCTGAGGCGGAAATCTCTCGTCCGGCGGCGTGGCATTTTCGCGGCAGCTCAACCACCTGGATCGAGGCTGCGCTGTGGTGACGGTGCACCTCCAACCAGTAGCGCATGGCCTGGTTGTATTCCCGGGTGACCGCACAGAACGGCTCGTTGCCGACAAAGCGGTGCGTCACGCCCAGCGCCGGGGCAACGTAGTCACGGAAAATCATCAGATCCATCGCGCTCCAGGTTTTGTCGATAAGCCCGCTCTCTTTCAGGAAATACCCCGGAAAGGTGGCGCGGGAAATCAGGTAGTCGGACCCAGGATGCACAATCACGTTAGGCAAGTGGGCCACTCCCTGGCGAACCATCTCCCACCGTTCCTCGAACGGAAAAAACGAAGCGTCCTCGCGTACCACAAACAGATGCAGCCAGTCGCAGCGCTCCGCCGCCTGTTCGGCCAGATAGCGGTGCCCGAGGGTGAACGGGTTAGCGTTCATCACGATGGAACCGATCCGGTTGCCCGGTTTCCGCAATTTTTCCAGCCCGGCGCAGTAGCGGCTGATGCCGACGGGCGTGTTTTCCATCAGCACGGCCGTCTCGTCGACCTGCACCAGCGGCCAGAAGCCACTCTGGCGAAACCGGTCGAGGTTATACGGGCGGGTAAACAGGAACAGATGCGCCTGCCCACGCTCCATGGCGATATGCTGAATTTCGCCCAGCAGGCGCACGCTGAGGTTATCCCCCCGCCAGGCTTCGTCCACCGCCACGCATTTGATAGTCCGCCACGCCAGTCCGGCACAGCCGACGATCTTCGTCCCTGAAAGCGCCACGACGAACAGCTGAATATCGCCGTCCAGCCCGAGCTGGTTGCGCCCCAGCAGATCCCGTATTGCCGCCAGCGCCTGCGGCTGGCGCTGCGGATCGACGGTGCTGAACTCGATAGGGTTGGACTGGAACATAGCGTTAGTGGGCCACCGCCCCGGAAGTCTGCGGCACGCGGGCCTCAGCGATCACATTGCTGAGATGGCCGATGCGTTCAATTTCAACCTCGATGCGGTCGCCTGGCTTCATAAACAGAGGCGGCGTGCGTTTTTTGCCAACCCCACCCGGAGAGCCGGTAATGATCACGTCCCCCGCGCTGAGCGAGGTGAAGGTCGAGATGTATTCGATCAACTCAGCCACTTTGTGGATCATGCTGCTGGTGTTGTCTTCCTGCACCATGCGGCCGTTCAGCCAGGTGCGGATCGCCAGATCGTGCGGATCGCTAATTTCATCCGCCGTGGTCATCCACGGGCCGAAAGCGCCGGTCTGCGGCCAGTTTTTCCCGGCGGTAAACCACGAGTGCTGCCAGTCGCGCGCCGAGCCGTCCATGTAGCAGCTGTAGCCGGCTACGTGGCTTAGCGCATCCGCTGCGGAAATGTTTACGCCGCCCTGGCCGATAATCACCGCCAGTTCGCCTTCGTAGTCGAATTCGCTCGAATGATGAGGTTTCAGCACCGGGGAATCATGCCCGGTCTGGGAATCAGCGAAGCGTACAAACAGCGTCGGGGCGGGGTTGTGCTGGTCGAACTCTTTGCGCTTGTCGGCGTAGTTCATGCCCACGCAGAGGATTTTTTCAGGGCGCTCAATGACCGGCAGCCAGCGGACATCTGCGAGCGCGACATCGGCCTTCACCCCGGCAAACGCCAGCGCTTCATTCACCGCGTCCGCCGCCAGCAGCGCTTTAAGGTCGGCAAAGCGCGAGCCTAAACGGCGCCCCAGGTCAATGATGCCTTCCGGCGTAACCACGCCGTAGCTTCGCTGACCCTGAAGTAAATAACTTGCGAGTTTCATAACAGTTCCTGGTTAATCAAAAATCAGACAAGAAAGTTGCCAAGCACCAGCAGTGCCACCGAGACGTTGATCGCCCCGCCTATGCGGGTAGCAATCTGGGCGAACGGCATCAGCGACATACGGTTGCCGGCGGTAAGAATGGCGACGTCGCCGGTCCCGCCCTGCCCGCTCTGGCAGCAGGAGACAATGGCCACGTCGATAGGGTGCATGCCTATCTTTTTACCGACGAAGAAACCGGTCGCCACCAGCGCGCTGACGGTGCTGACGATGACCAGCAGATTGGTAATAGTGAAAGCGTCAACCAGCTCGTTCCACGGGGTGATCGCCACGCCCACGGCAAACAGAATCGGGTAGGTCACGGCAGTCTGGAAGAATTTGTAAACCACCTGAGAGCCCGCCAGCATGCGCGGAGAAACGCCGTGGCAGAGCTTGATAAGCACCGCCACAAACAGCATGCCGACCGGTGCAGGCAGGCCAATCAGCTTATGCAGCAGCATACCCACCATGTAGAGCAGCACCGCCAGCAGCGCGCCGGAAGCAATCGTGGTCACATCCGCTTTACCGCTGAACAGGGCTGCGGTTTGCTCTTTTTCACCGGAGCTGGCTTTGCCCGGCATCAGCTCGCCTTCGCCAGTCAGGTGCGGGAAGCGTTTACCCAGTTGATTCAGGCAGCCGGAGATAACGATAGCCGTCAGGCTACCCAGCATCACGATAGGCAGAATGCGCCCCAGCGCCACGCCCTGGTCCATGTGCAGCAGCGTGGCATAGCCAATAGACAGTGGGATAGCCCCTTCCCCCACGCCCCCGGCCATAATCGGCAGGATCAGGAAGAAGAAGATCTGGAACGGCTCAAGGCCTAACGCCAGGCCAACGCCCATGCCGACAACCATGCCAACCACTTCGCCGCACAGCATCGGGAAGAAAATGCGCAGGAAGCCCTGAATCAGCGTAGTGCGGTTCATGCTCATGATGCTGCCGACGATAATGCAGCAGATGTAGAGGTAAAGAATGTTGGTTGATTTATAGAATTTGGTGGTGGACTCCACTACCGCATCCGGGAGCAGGCCGTAATACACCAGCGCGGAGGGAATGAAGGTGGCGCAAATGGCGGCGGCGCCCATCTTGCCAATCACCGGCAGGCGCTTGCCAAACTCACCGCAGGCAAAGCCAAAGAAGGCCAGCGTCGCCACCATCACCACGATATCGCTCGGCAGCTTGCCGCCGAGGCAGTCGATGGCTATCAGCGCCCCTGCCAGCACGAACAGCGGCAGCGGAATGATGCCGACCTTCCAGCTGTCGAGAATATGCCACCAGCGCTCCTTGAGCGTCGGCTTATTAATATCAATAGATTCAGGAATGATGTTGTAGGAATCATCGGTCGTGCTCATGTTCAAGCCCCTTATTTTAATTTGTCGGGGCAGACTAAAAGATTAAATACCTATGTAATGTGAGGGATAGCAGATTAAAACCGTTAATTTAAAGGCATCTATGACGTTAATGGTTTTTATTCTGTCGTGGTTTTTATGGTTTTTATTCGAGGCTTAGATAAACCTTAAGGGCGAACGAAAAATTTGCTGGAATTAACGAAAAGTGCCGTTGCGTGAGGTTGTTCAAACTTTCGGCCAAAGCCGCGCAGCCAGCGGGTTATCGGTGTTAAGCTGCCGTTTTGCCTCACTGAATACACGCCTGCCCTATGAAAGTTTCCTTTCAGATACGCTTATTTATCTACCTGGTTGCCTTTTTTTCAGTGCTCTTTGCCATGCTCGGAACCTATTACTATTTCGACGTTGGCCGCCAGCTTTATCAGGAAATGAGCACCCGAGCGAGAATTCAGGCGGAAGAAATTGCCTTAATTCCTACCCTGCAGGAGTCGGTGGAAAAAAAAGATATTCCGGCAATCCACAACTTTATGCAAAAGCTGGTTGTTCATAGCGATGCCAGCTTTATCGTCATCGGCGACGAACACGGTATCCACCTCTATCATTCCGTGCATGCCGACCGGGTAGGCAAAACCCTGGTCGGCGGTGATAACGAGGAAGTGCTCCAGGGCAAAAGCATCACCACGCTGCGTAAGGGCGGCCTTGGCCTGTCGCTGCGCAGCAAAGCGCCGATATTCGACCAGCACGGTAAAGTAATTGGTATTGTGTCGGTGGGCTACCTGAAGAGCTACCTGGATGACGTCACGTCCGGTAAGGTGATCAACATTCTGCTGGCGGCGGTGATCCTGCTGCTGGCGCTGTTTGTTTTCTCCTGGTACTTCACGCGCAGCATCAAAAAGCAGATGTTCTCTCTGGAGCCACGGCAAATCAGCCTGCTGGTGCGCCAGCAAAAAGCGATGATGGAGTCGATTTACGAGGGGGTGATCGCCATCGACAGCCGCTCGCAGATCGAAGTTATCAATAAAGCAGCGAAGAAACTGCTTGGTCTGGAGCAGCCTTCGCGCGAGATCCGCGGCAAGCAGATCTCCGCGGTGATCGAGCCGGTAACGTTTTTTGATCCCCAGGTGATGCTGGCGCGTGATACCCACGATGAAATCTGCGCCTTTAACGATCTTAGCGTGCTCGCCAGCCGGGTTCGTATTGAACTTGAGGGCGTTTTGCAGGGCTGGGTTATCACCTTCCGCGACCGGAAAGACATTGATAGCCTGAGCTTCCAGCTCAGCCAGGTTAAGCGCTACGTGGATAACCTGCGCATCATGCGGCACGAGCAGCTCAACCGCATGGCAACGCTTGCCGGGCTGCTGCATATGGCCCGCTACGATGACGCCAAACGCTATATCAAGGCGCAGTCCGAGCACGCCCAGGAAGTGCTGGATTTTGTCTCCGCGCGCTTCTGCTCCGCCACGCTGTGCGGCCTGCTGCTGGGGAAATACGCCAGGGCACGAGAGAAAGGCGTGTCGCTGGCGTTTGATCCGGCCTGCAGCATGACCAGAATGCCGTCTAACGTGCCGGAATCAGAGCTAATTTCGATTATCGGTAACCTGCTGGATAACGCCATCGAGGCTACGCAGCGGGCCGAAGGCGAGCACCAGCCGGTGGAAGTTTATATCGTGATAAACGACCGGGAGCTGGTTATCGAAGTAGCCGACCACGGCGTCGGTATCGCGCCTGAACTGCGCGACCATATTTTCACGCCGGGCGTCACCACCAAAACCCACGGCGACCACGGGCTCGGCCTGCACCTCATTGCCAGCTACGTAGCGCTGGCGAAGGGCACCGTGGAGGTTTCAGATAACCTGCCGAGCGGGACCGTGTTCTCGGTATTTATTCCAGACGTTGTCGTTCCGGGGAGCGACCTCAACCCAACGTAAGGCTTTGAGTATGCAAAATGAAATGATTAACGTGCTTATCGTGGAGGATGAAAGCGAACTTGCCGAACTCCACGCCGAACTGATTGATAAGCACCCCCACCTTCACCTGGTCGGGATAGCCAACAGTCTGGCGAGCGCGCAGCGCCTGATGCAGGAAAAGCAGCCGCAGCTGATCCTGCTGGATAACTACCTGCCGGACGGAAAAGGCATCACGCTGTTCAGCAGCGACCTGCTCAAGCAGCACGCCTGCTCGGTTATTTTTATCACCGCCGCCAGCGATATGGACACCTGCAGCCAGGCTATCCGCAGCGGGGCGTTTGACTACATTCTCAAGCCCGTATCCTGGAAGCGCCTGAGCCACTCGCTGGAGCGCTTTGTCCAGTTCAGCCAGCAGCAGCGCGAATGGAAGGTGGTCGATCAGCAGAACGTCGACAAGCTTTACGAGCTACAGGCGCGCAACGCCCCGCTGGACGCGGGCAGCAAAGGCATTGAGGAGAATACGCTGGAGCTGGTCCAGCGTCTGTTTCGCGAAGGCGAAGCCCAGCGCTGTTTTTCGGTAGACGATGTGGTTAGCGAAACAAAGCTCAGTAAAACCACCGCCCGCCGCTACCTGGAACACTGCGTCGAGAAAGGCTTTCTCAGCGTCGAAATGCTGTACGGCAAGATTGGTCATCCCCGCCGCCTGTATAAGCGGAGCTAAGCGGACAGTGCATACTGCCCGCTTTGCACGCCTTAACCCAGAACCGTGACCGCATCCTGCAGGCGAGTTGCGCGGTGTTTAACCATCGCCGACACCTGCGCGCTCTCTTCCACCAGCGCGGCATTTTTCTGCGTGATGGCGTTCAGCTCCGCCACCGCGCGGGTAATGTCCGCCAGGCCATCCGCCTGCTCTGAGGTAGCGTGGCTTATCTGCCCGAGAAGCTGGGTCACGTTCTGCACCTGAGCCACAATATCCTGCATGGTTCGCCCCGCCTCATGAACCTGCACCGTGCCGGACTGCACCTTGCTGGCGCTGGCGTCAATCAGCTTGCGGATATCGTTGGCCGCGCTGGCGCTGCGCTGCGCGAGGTTACGCACTTCCCCGGCCACCACGGCAAACCCTTTGCCCTGCTCACCGGCACGAGCCGCTTCTACCGCTGCGTTGAGCGCCAGAATATTGGTCTGGAAAGCGATATCGTTGATCAGGCTGGTGATCGAGCCGATGCGCTGGGTGCTGTCCGCAATGTCGTCCATGGTGGTGACCACGGTTTCCATCGCCTGTCCGCCCTGCGCCGCCGCATCACTGGCGGAGCTGGAGAGCTTGTCCGCCGCCGATGCGGTTTCCGAGTTGGTTTGTACCGACGCCGCCATCTGATTCATAGTGGCCACCGTCTGCTGCACGTTAACCACCGTCTGGCGGGTACGCTCATTCAGATCGTCGTTCCCTTTGGCCATCGCCTCGCTGCCGCTGCGTACGTTCGCCACCTGGCTGCTGACGTCGTTGATAAGCCAGCGGCACATCAGCCCAAGCTGGCCGATAGAGCGCAGGATCACTCCAATTTCATCGCTACGCTGGAGGTGCTTCACCCGGTGGCTGTTGCCGGTTGCCACTTCCAGCGCCTGACGGGCAACGTTTTCCAGCGGGCGGGCAACTTGCCACTCCAGCAAGACGCAAGCGAGGGCGGTAAATGCCGCGATGGCGAGCATTTGCAGCGGACTTTGCCCGAGAGCGAACGCAGAGGCCAGCAGCAGAATAAACAAACCGCTCATTAACCCACGGATACGCCAGCGCAGGGACATGGTCGGCAGCTTGCCAAACACCCCTTTACGCAACACCAGGCCTTTATAAACGGTTTTGTTACTGCGACCCTCGTTCAGCGCCTTGTAGAGCGGCTCAGCGGCGGCAATCTCTTCCGGCGAGGCTTTGGTGCGAATAGACATATAGCCGGTGGTTTTACCGTGACGTACCACCGGCACCGCGTTGGCGCGTACCCAGTAATGGTCACCGTTTTTGCGGCGGTTTTTCACGATGCCGGTCCACGGCTCGCCCTGCTGGAGGGTGAACCACATATCGGCAAAGGCCGCCTTTGGCATATCGGGATGACGCACGAGGTTGTGTGCGGCGCCGCTTAACTCATGTAGCGAGTAGCCACTGACCTGCACGAAGGTATCGTTAGCGTGCGTAATGTAACTTTTCAGATCGGTGGTGGACATCAGGGTCGTATCGTCATCAAGCGTGTATTCACGCTGGGTGACCGGCACATGGGCGGACATAGCAACTCCCTTTGAGAGGTTATCCAGATGTTAATTCTTTGGTGGTATGCATGTTATTTCGGCGTGCTGAAATTTTACTTTAGTTAAAAAATTTGATATTGATCACACTTCTAAGTATTAGCCACATAATTTATGAGACTAGTTTAAGCATTGCATTTCACATAGTTTCAATTGGTTATTACTTTTCACTTCGCACCATTGCCGCCTCAACTGAGTGCTGCAGTTTTCACCAGCGCTTATTGCGCGGCGCACTACACTTACAGAGGGAATTTTTACCCCCGCAAGGAAAACACGAGGATAAAAAATGTTAAAAAGGAAAAAGAAAGTCAGACCGATCAAGGTCAGTGACGTCACTATCATTGACGATGCGCGTCTGAAAAAAGCCATCACGGCCGCTTCACTCGGCAACGCGATGGAATGGTTTGATTTTGGTGTTTACGGTTTTGTTGCTTACGCACTCGGTAAAGTCTTCTTCCCCGATGCCAGTCCAAGCGTGCAGATGATTGCCGCGCTGGGGACCTTCTCTGTTCCTTTCCTGATTCGCCCGCTCGGTGGCCTGTTCTTCGGGATGCTAGGGGATAAATACGGTCGTCAGAAAATCCTGGCTATCACCATCGTCATCATGTCGCTCAGTACGTTTGCTATCGGGCTGATACCGTCCTACGCCACTATCGGCATCTGGGCACCTATCCTGCTGCTGCTGGCTAAAATGGCCCAGGGCTTCTCGGTAGGCGGTGAATACACCGGGGCCTCTATCTTCGTGGCGGAGTACTCGCCCGACCGTAAGCGCGGCTTTATGGGCAGCTGGCTGGACTTCGGTTCGATTGCCGGGTTCGTCTGCGGCGCGGGCGTGGTGGTGCTTATCACCGCTATCGTCGGCGAAGAAAACTTCCTCGACTGGGGCTGGCGTATTCCGTTCTTCCTTGCGCTGCCGTTAGGTATCATCGGGCTTTATCTGCGCCACGCGCTGGAAGAAACGCCGGCGTTCCAGCAGCACGTTGAGAAAATGGAGCAAGGCGATCGCGAAGGTCTGACCGAAGGACCAAAAGTCTCGTTCAAAGAGATTGCCACCAAGCACTGGCGCAGCCTGCTGGTCTGTATCGGTCTGGTTATTTCGACCAACGTGACCTATTACATGCTGCTGACCTACATGCCGAGCTACCTGTCCCACAACCTGCATTATTCGGAAGAGCACGGGGTGCTGATCATCATCGCCATTATGGTGGGGATGCTGTTTGTGCAGCCGATGATTGGCCTGCTGAGCGACCGCTTTGGCCGTCGACCATTTATCTTCCTGGGCAGTATCGGTCTGTTCCTGTTCTCTATCCCGGCGTTTATGCTGATAAACAGTAACGTTATTGGCCTGATTTTTGCGGGGCTGCTGGTGCTGGCGGTAGTGCTGAACTTCTTTATCGGCGTGATGGCATCGACCTTACCGGCGATGTTCCCGACCCATATCCGCTACAGCGCCCTGGCGAGCGCCTTCAATATTTCGGTGCTGATTGCGGGCCTGACCCCAACGCTTGCCGCATGGCTGGTTGAGACTACGCAAAACCTGATGATGCCGGCTTATTACCTGATGGTGGTGGCGATCATCGGCTTTATTACCGCTATCACCATGAAAGAAACCGCCAACAAACCGCTGAAAGGCGCGACACCGGCGGCATCGGACATCGCGGAAGCGCGTGAAATTGTTCAGGAGCACCACGACAATATCGAGCAGAAAATTGAGGACCTGGATAAGGAAATCGAGGATCTGCAGAAGAAACGTGCCTTGCTGGTCGATCAGCACCCGAGGATTAACGAGTAGTTATCTCCCTCACCCTGCCCCTCTTTCCGCTGAGGGAGGGGGGATAAATAGAGAGCCTTCACCGCCAGGTGGGGGCTTTTTTTTGCTCTTTTTCCGGTTCTGCCTCTGCGTGGCCAATAGCCACGATAATGCAGGGGCGGATGAGATTCCGCTCACTTCCAGCCCTTTTTATATGCCGCTACAAAGCATATGAACGTCCCAGGGAAAATAGATCTGCGGGTGAACGGAACCTTAGCCAGAGCTGCATGGAGGATATCTGCCTTCTCTTTCAGAAGACGCCCCCGCCCCCCAAGTTTTCATCACTTTATCGCATTGAATATATCGTATATTTATATGCAAAGCGCAATTTTGACTTTGTGAATTGAGATAACTCACCTAACGTAAATACACAGAGAAAAGTCGATAAAAAACACAATTACAGGGTACACACATGCAAAAAAAAGTTCTGCCATTACTGCTGCTGGCTGCGCTGTCTGCAGCTTCCCACGCTGCAACGCCACCGGATACCCTGGTGGTAGCCCAAGGGCTGGATGACATCGTCAGCCTTGACCCGGCTGAAGCCAACGAGCTCTCAAGTATTCAGACCGTGCCAAGCCTTTATCAGCGCCTGGTGCAGGCAGACCGCACGGATCCGGCCAAAGTGGTACCCATTCTGGCGGCAAGCTGGCAGGGCGATGCGGCCAATAAGAAGCTGACCATCAAGCTACGTCCGGACGCTAAATTTGCCTCCGGCAACCCGCTGCGCCCGGAAGACGTGATCTTCTCCTACACCCGCGCGGTAACGCTGAACAAATCCCCGGCCTTTATCCTGAACGTGCTGGGCTGGCAGCCGGATAACATCGCCAGCCAGTTGAAGAAAGTGGATGACCACACGCTGGAAGTGCGCTGGACCGCGGACGTTAGCCCGGCGGTTGCGCTGAATATTCTTTCCACACCGATAGCTTCTATCGTCGATGAAAAAGCGGTTGAGCCAAACGTGAAAGCAGGTGACTTCGGCAACGAATGGCTGAAAATGCACTCTGCCGGCAGCGGCCCGTTCAAAATGCGCGTTTATCAGCCGCATCAGGCTATCGTGCTGGATGCCAACCCGACATCTCCGGGTGACGCGCCAAAAGTGAAGAACATTATTATTAAAAACGTGCCCGATCCGGCCGCTCGCCGCCTGCTGATTCAGCAGGGTGACGCCGATATCGCCCGTGATTTAGGATCTGACCAGACCAGCGCCCTGGAAGGCAAACCAGGCGTGAAGGTGCTGAGCATCCCTTCTGCCGAGCAGAACTATCTGGTGTTTAACGTCGGTAATAATGCCAACCCGTTGCTGAAAAACCCGGCGCTGTGGGAAGCGGCTCGCTATCTGGTGGATTATCAGGGCATCACTAAAGATCTGCTGAAAGGCCAGTATTTCGTTCACCAGAGCTTCCTGCCGGTCGGCTTCGCGGGCGCACTGGAAAACACCCCGTTCAAATTTGATCCGGCGAAAGCGAAAGAAATCCTGGCGAAAGCCGGCATCAAAGACGCGCATTTCTCGCTGGATGTGGAAAATAAACCGCCGTTTATCACCATCGCTCAGTCTATGCAGGCGAGCTTTGCCCAGGGCGGCGTGAAGGTGGATCTGCTGCCAGCCGCCGGTAGCCAGGTTTATGCCCGAGTGCGCGCTAAACAGCACCAGGCCGCCATTCGCCTGTGGATCCCGGATTACTTCGACGCCCACTCCAACGCCAGCGCTTTCGCCTATAACGACGGCAAAGCCAGCACCGTAGCCGGGCTGAACGGTTGGCAGATCCCGGAACTGAACAAACAAACGCTTGCTGCCGTGGCGGAGGCCGACCCGGCCAAACGCAAAGATCTCTATACCAAACTGCAGGCAGAGCTGCAGCGTAGCTCCCCGTATGTGTTTATTGACCAGGGTAAAACCCAGGTTGTGGTGCGCGATAACATCAAAGGCTACCAGCAGGGCCTGAATGCGGATATGGTGTATTACGATAACGTCACGAAATAACTGAACGGCCCCTCGCCCCGCCCTTTCCGTTGTGAAAGAAGCGGGTCGGGGGGTTAATCACCATTAGCGCATAAAAGAGTTACCCATGTCCGAAGTCTCGCCTTCGTCGCAGCGTCTGCGGCGTCCGCTGCTCACCCTGCTTCAGGGAATATTTACCCTTGCCCTGACCCTTATTGGCCTGCTGCTGATTACCTTTGCTTTGTCCGCGCTTTCCCCGGTGGACAGGGTGCTGCAAATCGTTGGCGACCACGCCAGCCAGTCAACTTACGATCAGGTTCGCCACCAGCTCGGGCTGGATCAATCGCTGCCCGTGCAGTTCTGGCATTATCTGGTCAATCTCGCCCACGGCGATTTAGGCATAGCCAGCTCAACCGGCCAGCCAGTGCTGCATGATTTGCTCTCGGCTTTCCCCGCCACGCTGGAACTTGCCACCCTCGCGCTGATCGTCGGCAGCCTGCTTGGCGTGTTTTTAGGTGTGCTTTGTGCCCGGTTTGCCGGTTCGCCGCTGGATCTCGCGGTACGCACGTTTACCCTGCTCGGTAACTCGGTGCCTATTTTCTGGCTCGGTCTGCTGATGCTGGCGCTATTTTATGCCCGCCTGCAGTGGAGCGCCGGTCCTGGGCGGCTCGACGATATTTACCAGTACAGCGTCGAGGCCAAAACGGGCTTCGTGCTGATTGATACCTGGCTGTCCGGCGATAAAGGCGCGTTTCTCAACGCCATTAACCACCTGATTCTGCCGGTGCTGCTGCTGGCCTATTATTCCCTCGCCAGCATCACCCGCCTTACCCGCACGGCATGCCTGAGCGAAATGAACAAAGAGTACATTACGCTGGCCCGCGCGAAGGGTGCAGGGGACATGACGATTCTGCTGCGCCATGTACTGCCAAACATTCGCGGCACGTTGTTCACCGTGATAGCCCTGGCCTACACCAGCATGCTGGAAGGCGCCGTGCTGACGGAAACCGTCTTTTCCTGGCCGGGCATTGGCCGCTATCTCACTACAGCGCTGTTTGCGGGTGATACCACCGCGATCATGGGCGGTACACTGCTGATTGGCGTGTCGTTTGTGCTGATCAATAACCTGACCGATATACTGGTGCGCGCCACCGACCCGAGGATCCGCTGATGCCGTCTTCTCTTTTTCTGCGACGCATGCTGCGCTCCCCGGCCGCCCTTAGCGGGCTGATTATCATTGCCGGACTGGTGCTTATCGCGCTGTTTGCGCCATTGCTGGCCCCGTTCGACCCTAACTGGCAGGATGCCGCCGCGCGCCTGCAGGCCCCCAATGCCCATCACCTGCTGGGCACCGACAGCTATGGCCGCGACCTGCTTTCTCGCCTGCTCTACGGCACCCGCCCGGCGCTGGGCCTGGTGCTGCTGGTGACCGTTATTACGCTGCCGGTTGGGCTGCTGATTGGTATTCTGTCCGGCTATTATGGTGGCTGGCTGGAGCGCATTCTGATGCGCTTTACCGACGTGGTGATGTCGATGCCACGCCTGATTCTGGCCTTTGCTTTTGTGGCGATGCTTGGCCCTGGGCTGGTTAACGGCGCGCTGGCACTGGCTTTGACCACCTGGCCCGCCTATGCCCGCCAGGCTAGAAGTGAAATACAGCGTCTGCGCCACAGCGATTACCTGGCCGCCGCAGAAATGATGGGCATTAAAGGCTTCCGGCTGCTGGTCGGCCACATCCTGCCGCTGTGCCTGCCTTCCGCCATCGTGCGCCTGGCGCTGGATCTTGCCGGGATTATTCTTGCCGCCGCCGGCCTGGGCTTCCTGGGCTTAGGTGCCCGCCCGCCAATGTCCGAATGGGGCGCCATGATTGCCGACGGGATGCAGGTGATTTTTGATCAATGGTGGATTGCCGCCATCCCGGGCACCGCGATTCTGCTGAGCAGCCTGGCCTTTAACCTGCTGGGCGATGGCCTGCGCGACGTGCTGGAGCCGCAACATGACTAACAGAATTACCGTTTCCGGACTGAATATCGACTACCCCGGCAGCCGCGTGGTTAACAACCTCTCCTTCACGCTGGGCAATGAACGTCTGGCGTTGGTCGGGGAATCCGGCTCAGGCAAATCCATGACGGCCCGCGCGCTGATGGGGCTGGTGCGTAAACCGGGCAAAGTGAGCGCAGAGCAACTCAACGTGATGGGTCACGATCTGCTGGAGATGAATGCCCGAAGCTGGAACCAGCTGCGCGGCAGCGATATCGCCATGGTGCTGCAGGACCCGCGCTATGCGCTAAACCCGGTAAAAAGCGTGCTGCAACAAATTGATGAAGCGCTTAGATTGCACCAGAAGCTGTCCACCGCCGAACGTCGTAACCGCTGCCGCGAACTGGTGCAATCCGTTGGCTTACCGGACTCAGTGCTACAGCGCTACCCCGGCGAGCTGTCCGGCGGCATGGGCCAGCGCGTAATGATAGCCGTTGCTCTTGCCAATAATCCCAAAGTGCTGATCGCCGACGAACCTACCTCGGCGCTGGACGCCCGCCTGCGCAACCAAATCCTTGAGCTGCTGGTGGCGCAGTGCGAACAGCGGCAAATGGCACTGCTGCTAATAAGCCACGACCTGCCGCTGGTGGCTGAGCACTGCCACCGCGTGCTGGTGATGTACCAGGGCCAAAAAGTCGATGAAATGGCCGCAGGCGAGCTGGCACAGGCCACGCATCCTTACACCCGCACGCTCTGGACCTGCCGTCCAAATGCCGGCACCTACGGGCAGATGCTGCCGACGCTGAACCGCGGCGAATTCCAGCAAGGAGAAACCCATGGCGATCGTTAAGGTTGATACTCTGAACGTGCAGTTTGCCGCCAAAGGCGGGGTCAAAACCGCCGTCGCCGGGGCCAGTTTCGCCATTGAACAGGGCGAAACATTTAGCCTGATTGGCGCTTCCGGCTGCGGAAAGTCGACCATCCTGCGCGTGCTTGCCGGGCTACAGCGTGACTGGAAAGGTGACGTGGAACTGCTGGGCAATAGCATTGCAGCAGGGAAACGCTTCCAGGGGGCGCTCCGCCGCGAAGTGCAGATGGTCTTTCAGGATCCGTACGCTTCGCTGCACCCCAACCATACGATTTGGCGCACGCTGGCCGAGCCGCTGAAAATTCACGGCGAAAGCGAGATTGAAGCCCGTGTGGCGGAAGCCTTACGGCAGGTCGGGCTGCCGGCAGACGCGGCGAAACGCTACCCGCACCAGCTTTCCGGCGGTCAGCGCCAGCGAGTGGCAATTGCCCGTGCGCTGCTGTTGCGCCCGAAGATTCTGCTGCTCGACGAACCGACCTCCGCGCTGGATATGTCGGTACAGGCTGAGATCCTCAACCTGCTTAACCGCCTGAAACAGCAGCACGGCATGACCTATCTACTGGTCAGCCACGATGCCGACGTGATTGCGCATATGTCAGACCGGGCGGCGTTTATGGCCAACGGGGTGATTGAGCGCAGCTTCGATCGTGCTGCGCTGGTGAACGGCGAACACAGAATGGCGCACGCGTAGCGTATTATTCCAGCGTCACCATCTCTGCATCAGACAAGGCCAGAATACAGCGATTACGACCCGTGTTTTTGCCGTAGTACATGGCTTTGTCTGCCCGACCAATAGCGCTGTGCAGGGAGTCGTCGGTACTGACGAGGGTCAACCCACCGGTCACCGTCACGCGAATAGCCTGGTCGTCCACGCTGACCGGGTGGCTGGCTAAGTGCCTGCAAATGCGTAGCCCGGCCCGCTCGGCCTGCTCGCGGCTGGTCGCCTCAAGCAGCATGATGAACTCCTCGCCTCCATAGCGATAAATGCGCTCTTCGTTGCGCGTGGCCTCTTTTAGAATGGAGGCAACATTACGCAACACATCATCGCCGGCGTTGTGGCCCCAGGTGTCATTGATCGTTTTGAATCGGTCAATATCCATGATCAGCAAATAAAGGCTGCGCTCCGCCCGTTCGCAGCGGGTGCGTATTAGTGGAAACTCCTGGTACATTAAATGTCGGAGCGGCAGGCCCGTTAAAGCGTCGTACAAATTACGGTAGGAAAAAAGGTATTCTTTATATTGATCGATACTGGAAATAAACTTTTGTTGCGCTTCATTGTAATGATTCAGTAATTCTTCGCTAACCTGTCTGGCGATAATAGATAACATTAATGCCCGGGCGGCATCATGCATAGCCGTGTGATATTTATCGATCTGCAGAATCAACTCCCGGTCCAGGCTCGCACCTTGCATACGCTGGTTCAGCCAGCGGCTGAAGCGACAATGCCGGTGGGAGTGTGAATCGTTTATTTCTTTATCGGGCTCACCGCCCAGCAGGCTGAGACGCAGGCATTTATTTGCCCAGTTATAATGATCGCGGATGGCAATATTCAGCTCTGATAAAGAGCTATCGATGTCCTTTATATTGATAGTCACGCTGTGCTCGCCTTATGTTTAACGGGTCAAGTTAATATCCACCACCTGATGATAACGAACATCCAGGGTTAATTTTCACGCCAGACTATAACTTAAACGAATCATAAACGGAGAGCTCATATTAAAAACTTTACGATTAAAGACATTTATTGCCACAGGCTAGCCGCAATAAATAAGCATCTATTAACCATTAAGAAATATTAAACAATAATATGTGCCGCTTTTATTTTCCTTTTGCGCCAGAGGGAAACATTTCGCCCCAAAACGGTGCACGACTCTTTTCAGCCAGGCGGTGCTCATCCGACGGGCCTTCAGCATTAAAACACGCAAAATGTAATCTATTGTGATTAATTATTGCACAGATGCAGTCCTGCGGGCGTTTATCCCGATTTCACTTACGGAGCGCTACCTGGCGCAATCCCTGCAATACTTATTTTGTGTATCGCGTGATACGCCACACCCAGGAGCACATTTTGAACAGGTTACCTTCCAGCGCCTCGGCCCTTGCCTGTACGGCGCACGCACTGAACATTATCGAAAAGAAGTCACTTACCCATGAGGAGATGAAGGCGCTAAACCGGGAGGTTGTGGATAGCTTCCAGCAGCATGTTAATCCAGGTTTTCTTGAGTACCGCAAGTCCGTTACCGCCGGCGGGGATTACGGAGCCGTAGAGTGGCAAGCGAGCAGCCTGAATACGCTTGTCGACACCCAGGGGACAGAGTACATTGATTGCCTGGGTGGGTTCGGCATCTTTAACGTGGGGCACCGTAATCCAGTCGTTGTTTCCGCCGTCCAGCATCAGCTAGAAAAGCAGCCCCTGCACAGCCAGGAACTGCTCGACCCCCTGAGGGCGATGCTTGCCAAAACGCTTGCCACACTTACCCCGGGTAAACTCAAATACAGCTTCTTTAGCAATAGCGGCACCGAGTCCGTCGAAGCGGCCATCAAACTGGCAAAGGCGTACCAGTCACCACGAGGGAAATTTACCTTTATTGCCACCAGTGGCGCATTCCACGGCAAGTCTTTGGGTGCACTTTCCGCCACGGCGAAATCCACCTTCCGCAAGCCGTTTATGCCGCTGCTGCCGGGCTTCCGCCACGTACCATTTGGCAATATCGAGGCATTGCGCACGCAGTTCAGCGAATGTCGCAAAACCGGTGATGATGTCGCCGCGCTGATCCTGGAGCCTATTCAGGGGGAAGGTGGGGTGATTCTGCCGCCTGCGGGCTACCTGCCTGCGGTACGTCAGCTTTGCGATGAATTTGGCGTGTTGCTGATTCTGGATGAGGTGCAAACCGGGATGGGCCGTACCGGCAAGATGTTTGCCTGCGAGCACGAAAACGTGCAGCCAGACATTCTCTGCCTTGCCAAAGCGTTAGGCGGCGGCGTGATGCCGATTGGCGCCACGGTCGCGACGGAAGAGGTGTTTTCCGTTCTGTTCGATAACCCGTTCCTGCACACCACCACGTTTGGCGGCAACCCGCTAGCCTGTGCGGCGGCGCTGGCGACCATTCATTACCTGCTGGAAGAAAACCTGCCTGCGCAGGCGGCGCAAAAAGGGCAGTTGCTGCTGGATGGCTTCCGGGCGCTTGCCCGTGAGTTCCCGGACCTTGTTGTTGAGGCGCGCGGCCAGGGGCTGTTAATGGCGATTGAATTCCGCGATAACGACATTGGCTACGACTTTGCCAGCCAAATGTTCCGCCAGCAGGTACTGGTGGCCGGGACGCTGAATAACTCGAAAACTATTCGCGTGGAGCCACCGCTGACGCTGACCATTGAGCAGTGTGAGCATGTGCTTGAGTGCGCCAGGCGCGCGCTTTACAGGCTGAGAGTGACGCAGACTGAGACGGCAGAGGCGCAGGAAAGCTGATTAACCCTCCCCTCTCCCTAAAAGGGAGAGGGGCAATCCCTACGGCAGCAGCCCAATAAAATTTTGCTTCTTACGCGGCTCAGACATCATCTCATCCAGCTTCTCAACGCAGGCAAGATAGTGCGGCGTTTTCTTGTGCGCCAGCACCGCAGCCTCATCCTGATATGCCTCATAAATAAAAAATCGCGTCGAAATATCCGGGTCCTGCAGTACGTCAAAACGTAAATTACCCGGCTCTTTGATGGCGCCTTCATGATTCGCCCGAAACACGCCCAGAAACTCATCGACCCGTTCGGGCTTAATGTTGATCTCCACCAGCGTTACGTTCATGCCTTACCTCCCTGATGTTTCGCTTCAAGCCAGAACTGATAAGCCTCGCGGGCAGACACATTCTCATGCACCACCTTCTTCACCGCCTGCAGCATCGCCAGTGGCGCTTCAGACTGGAAGATATTGCGCCCCATATCCACACCGGACGCACCCTGGTCTATCGCCTTAAAGCACATCTCCAGCGCCTCCTGCTCGGGCAGCTTTTTACCTCCGGCGATAACGATCGGCACCGGGCAGCTGGCGGCAACTTTCTCAAACCCTTCCTCGACAAAGTAAGTTTTTACAAACTGCGCCCCAAGCTCGGCGGCGATACGGCTGGCCAGCGAGAAGTAGCGCGCGTCCCGGGCCATTTCTTTGCCCACGCCGGTGACCGCAAGCGTAGGAATGCCGTAGCGCGTCCCCTCGTCCACGAGCTTGATGATGTTGTTGATTGACTGGTGCTCATACTCACTGCCGATGTAAATCTGCGCGGCTACCGCGCAGGCGTTGAGGCGTAAAGCATCCTCCATCGTTACGGCGACGCTTTCGCGTGAGAGTTCGCTGAGGATCGAGTTACCGCCGGAGGCGCGCAGCACGACTGGCTTGTTGGTCGCGGGCGGAACCACGCTGCGCAAAATGCCACGAGTACACATCAGCACATCGGTTTCAGGGAACAGCGGCGCAATAGAGAGATCAATGCGCTCCAGCCCGGTGGTCGGCCCCTGGAAATAGCCGTGGTCGAAGGCCAGCATTACGGTGCGCCCGGTATTGGGATGAAAGATCCTCGCCAAGCGAGACTGCATGCCCCAGTCCAGGGCTCCGCTTCCCTTCAGGTAAAACGCCCGGTTTTCCTGCGGCTGGCCAATACCGAAGTCTTTTCCATCTTTAATATCATCCAGATCTGCCATGGTTTCCTCCCTCAGAAATCGTAGTTACCGATATTGTCTTTCGTGAACACGACGCGCTCCGGCAGCAGCACAATCCCGTTGCCTTTCGCTTCATACTGGTAGCCCTGCACGCTGTTTGGCTCGACTTTTAGCGGGCCGATTTTCGCCACTTCCACGCTGTCCCCGACGTTAAGATCGCCTTTCTTCAGCAGCGCATTGGCGACGTTGACCGCAATCTCGCCCTGTTGCACAACGTCCCACAGGCCAAAAGCTTTTACCGTGCCGCGCTCAACATACGGGCGCATTACGTTCGGCGTACTAAATCCAACAATGGCCACATCGCTGCGCTTCAGGTTCTCTGCCGCCTGAGCCGCGGCGGGCAGCGCATTAGCATCCGGCGCAATAATCGCGTCCAGATCCGGGTAAGCTTTTAAAATCCCTTCGGCGGTTTGCAACGACTTGGTGGCATCGTTATAGCCAAACTGCGTGGTCACGATTTGCCACTGCGGATGCTCTTTTTCGATCTTCGCTTTCGCCTCTTTGACCCATTGGTTCTGGTCAGTCACCGTTGGGCTGGAGTAGAAAAAGGCCACCTTAGCCGCCGGTTTCGTGACCTGTTTTGCCGCCATTTCGACCAGCATGCCGCCAAGCTGCTGGGGCGTACCCTGGTTGATATAGATGCTGCGGCAGTCCGGCTTGGTGTCTGAATCCCAGGTCAGCACTTTCACGCCCCGCTGCATCGCGCGCTTCAGCGCCGGGCACAGGCCGTCCGGCGAAACGGCGGAGACGATAATGGCGTTATAGCCCTGGTTGACGAAGTTGTTGATCAGCTGCACCTGCCCCGCCACGCTGGGCTCGGTCGGGCCGTCATAGGTCACCGGCACACCGAGATCCTTCCCGGCCTGCTGGGCACCGTTACCGCCGCTGGTAAAGAAGCCCACGCCCACCAATTTTGGAATAAAGGCAATACGGTCTGCCGCCTGAGCCGCAGCGGCGCTAAGCACCAGCGCCAGCGCGCTCAGCTGCAGGATGCGTGTTGTTGCATGCTTCATACTTAAACCCCCGTTAGTTTTTTCTGCCCGCGCAGACGACGCCAGGTCACCCGGATCATTTCGCGGTGTAAACTCAGCGAACGGCCAATCACCACCACAATCAACAACGCACCGGACAACGCGCTCGATACCTGATTGGGGATACCAACCATCTGTAATCCCTGCTGCAAATACCCCACCAGCAGCGCGGCCAGGGCGGTTCCCAACATCGAACCTGACCCGCCGTAAATATTCGCGCCGCCTAAAACCGCCGCCGTCAGGGCCGGCATTAATAAATCCCGCCCGAGATCGGAGCGGGCAGAGCCAAAATAGGAAACCAGCACCACCGCAGCGATGGCCGAGGCCAGCCCAACCAGCCCATAAACGCCGTACAACATGCCGTTGACCGGCATAGCTGCATACCGAGCCGCGCGTGGGTTCTGGCCGATTAAGAAGACGTGGCGGCCAAAGCGAGTGCGGTGCGCAAGCAGCCAGAACAGCAAAGTAATCACCGCGAATAGCACCAGCGGCACCGGCAGCCCGAACAGCGTTTGGTTGGCAAAGTTAGTGAAAGCGTCCGGGAAACCACCTATGCCTTCATAGCCCGTCGCCCCCGCCATGCCGGAAAGCAGCAGCGCTCCGCCGCCGTAGAGGTAGAGGGTGCCCAGCGTGATAACCAGCGGACTAATGCCGGTGTAGTGGATCAGCGCCGCGTTCAGGGCTCCGCACAGCAGCCCCAGCGCCAGCGTGAGCACCACGGCCAGCGGTACGGGCAGCCCCGCCTGCATCATGACCCCAAGCGCGATAGCACATAGCCCGATAGTTGACCCGAGTGAGATATCAATCCCACCGCTGACGATAGCCAGCGTGAGCGGCAAGGCGACGATGCCAATACAGATAAAATCGCTGGTACTGAACAGCAGCATGTTGATGTCCAGCATCCGCGGGTTCAGAGCACCAAACAGCAGGATTTCTGCCACCAGCAGCAGGAGTAAAACGCTTTCCCAGCTAAGACGCAGCTTCATTTAAGCGACCTCTTTCTTTTTACGCGGAGGAAAGGGGGCCACGTTTTTACCCCCGTGCGGAGGAGGAACAAAACGCGCATATTTCTGCGCGCGCTGGTGGCGCATCAGCGCCTGCCGCAGGCGGCCATCCAGCACCAGTACCCCCAGCAGTACCAGCCCGGCGATAAAATCGTTCCACCAGGCCGGGAGCTTAAACAGCACCAGCACGGTGTCGATTTGGGTCAGGAAGAAAGCCCCCAGGCACGCGCCTATCAGGGTGCCGGTGCCTCCGAGCAGCGAGATGCCACCCAACACGCAGGCGGCAATGGCCTTCATCTCCAGGCCGCTGCCGGTTTGATTGGGCACAAAGCCTATCTGAGAGGCAAAAAGCACCCCGGCCAGCGCGGCCAGCACCCCGTTGAAGGTAAAGGCCAGCAGTCGGGTACGATTCACCGACACGCCAAGTTGCCGGGCGGCGGCGAGGTTGTCCCCCACGGCGTAAAAATCACGCCCGAACGCGGTTTTCGCCAGCCCCCACGAGCCGAACGCCAGCAGAGCGATAACCAGCAGACCAAAGAAAGAAACGCCGAGAACAATCGGTTCAGACAGCGATTTGAGCGTGGCCGGCAGCCCTTCAATCCACTTCCCGCCCGTCCACAGCAGCATGCCTCCGCGATACAGCCCCAGGGTGCCGAGCGTGGCAACAATCGCCGGAATACGTAACCAGACCACCAGCACGCCGTTAAAGAAGCCCGCCGCCGCGCCCATCGCCAGAGCAAAGAGGATAGCCAGCGGCAGGCTGTAACCGGCGTTCAACGCCACACCGACGGCAATCGCACAAAGCCCCACGGTTGAGCCCACGGAAACATCAATATTTCGCGTCAGCATCACAAGCGTAGCCCCCATCGCCAGCAGGATCAGGATCTGCGCGCTGGTAAAGATCATGCTGACGGTTTGCAGGCTAAAGTAGGCGTGGTTTAGCGTCACCAGCCCCACAAACAGCGCCAGGATCGCCAGCAGAGCGCTTAGTTCGCGGTTTTTCAGCAGTTTCCTCATGGTTTCCCCCCGCCAAATGCCATATTCATCATGCGATCCACGCTGATCGCCGGCCTGCGGATTTCCCCGCCGATCTCCCCCTGATGCATCACCAGCACTCTGTCTGCAAGCGGCGCAAACTCATCCAGATCGCTGGAGATCATCAACACCGCCACGTTTTGCTGCGCCACGCTTTTGATCAGCTGATAAATATCCGCCCTCGCCGCCACATCAACGCCCCGCGTCGGTTCATCCACGATCAGCAACAGAGGATTAGCCTCCAGGCACCGGGCCAGCAGCACCTTTTGCTGATTGCCGCCGGACAGCGTGCGTACAGCCTGATCGGCGTCGTTCAGCTTGATCCCCAACGCGCGGTGGTAGCGCTCCACCACAGCCGCTTCACGCTTCGGCTGAAGCCAGAGCCCGGGTTCATTTAACGCCACCGTGTTCCAGCGGATGGGGGCGTCAAGAAATAGTCCGGAAACCTGCCGATCCTCAGGCAAATAAACCAGCCCGCGATCGAGCCGAGATTTCGTGCCGCTTTCGGTGATGTCAGTGTTTTCGAGAAAAACTCGCCCCCCTCGCGCCGGGCGCAGGCCGTACAGCGTCTCCGCCAGCTCGGTTCGCCCGGAGCCAACCAGCCCCGCAAGGCCGACGATTTCTCCGGCATAAATCTCAAAGCTCAGGTCGATAAAGCCTTCCCCGGTTAGCCCGTCCACGCGCAGCACCGGAAAGTCCTGCGGCTGAGTGCGACGGTTTCCGGGGAGCGACAGCCAAAGCTTCTGGGTATCACTCAGCGTGTGCTCGCGGCTGCCCGGCGTCATCGCCGTAATCAGTTCGTGGTCGGTAAACGCCAGCGTTTCTCCCTGCAGCACGACCGCGCCGTCCCGCATCACGGAGATATGGCTGGCAATCTGGTGGATTTCCGGCAGCTTGTGGGAAATGAATATAATGCCCACCCCCAGCGCCTGAAGGGCGCTGATTTGGCGAAAAAGACGCGCCGTCTCTCCCGGAGTTAAAGAAGCCGTGGGCTCGTCGAGGATCAAAATTTTGGCCTCATGCATCAGGCCACGCAGGATCTCCACCATCTGCTGATCGGCCACTTCCAGCGTGTTCGCGGCGGCAGAGAGGGGGATAGTGCAGTCCAGCTGCTGCATTTTTTCCGCCAGTTTTGCCAGCAGGCTGTCCGTGCGAGGCAGGCGGAACAAAATGTTTTCCTGCACCGTTAAGTTAGGAAACAGCATCGGTTCCTGCGGCACCAGGTATACACCCAGCTCATGCGCCTGAGCGGGCTTCAGCCTGCCATAGCGCTTGCCGTGCAGCTCAAGCTCGCCGCCGTCGGGCGTTTCAACCCCGGCGATAATTTTCATCAGCGTCGATTTGCCCGCGCCGTTGCCTCCCATCAGGGCGTGCACCTGGCCGGGCAGCAACGTAAAGTCGATGCCTTTCAATACGCTAACGCCGGAGAATTGTTTCCGGATCTGATGAACCTGCAGCAGCGGCGTGGCGTTTGGCATCGGGACTCCACATTTGAACAAAAGAGAAATTGAATTAATAATGTTCAAAAGCGTAGACGGGGATATATGATTACAACCGGGCGGCGATCACAAAATTTTTAAATAGATCGGCTAAATCATCCGGGAGTAATAAATGATCTGTTTTGCCGGGCGCTTCACATTTTATTTCCGGGTGACCGCGAACATCTGATCTAAATTTTAATAAGAGTTCATCTATGAGCGAGAAACGTTCGACAGAAGAAAGTCAGTTCTCCGGGCTGCCGATGGCGGAAGAAGAGCTGCTGGCGCGAGTGGCCTGGTCCTATTACCACGACGGCCTGACTCAGAATGATATCGGCGAGCGGCTGGGGCTGCCGAGGCTCAAAGTCTCGCGCCTGCTGGAGAAGGGCCGCCAGTCCGGGGTGATTCGCGTCCAGATAAACTCCCGCTATGAAGGCTGCCTGGCGCTGGAAACGGAGCTGCAGTCGCGCTTTAACCTGAAGTTAGCGCGTGTCCTGCCGGCCCATAGCGCGCCGCCAATGAGCACGCGTCTGGGCATTGGCGCCGCACAGTCGCTGATGGGGCTGTTAACGCCGGGGCAGTTATTAGCCGTAGGATTCGGTGAAACCACCATGAGCTGTCTGCAGCACCTGAGCGGCTTTATTAGTTCTCAGCAGATTGGGCTGGTCACGCTTTCCGGCGGCGTAGGGCCGTATATGACCGGCATCGGGCAGCTGGATGCCGCCTGTAACGTCAGCCTGATCCCGGCGCCGCTGCGCGTGTCTTCGCCGCAGGTTGCTGAGATTTTAAGGATGGAGTCCAGCGTGCGGGACGTGATCCTTGCGGCGATGGCGGCAGATGTCGCGGTTGTCGGGATCGGCGCGATCAATCAGAAGCGCGACGCCACCATCATGCGCTCCGGCTACATCAGCGAAGGCGAACAGCTGATGTACTCACGCAAAGGTGCAGTCGGCGACATTCTCGGCTACTTCATGCAGGCCAATGGCGAGATGGTCGCAGGCCTGGAGATCCACCGCGAGTTGCTTGGGGTCCGCCTTAACGATCTGGCGCAATTGCCCACCATCGTTGGCGTCGCGGGCGGAGAGGATAAAGCAGAGGCGATTTACGCCGCACTGTTGGGCCGCCACATTAACGGCCTGGTGACGGAAGAAGAGACCGCGCGGGCGGTGTTGAAACTGGCGAGTTAGATTTAACCCGTCGCCGACCGCGCTCACAATGAGGAAAGGCGATGAGTTATCTACTTGCACTGGATGCCGGAACGGGCAGTATCCGCGCCGTAATCTTCGATACTTCAGGCCAGCAAATAGCCGTTGGCCAGGCCGAATGGAAGCACTTAAGCGTGGCCGACGTGCCGGGATCGATGGAGTTCGATCTCGCCGTTAACTGGCAGCTCGCCTGCCGCTGCATCCGTGAGGCCCTGCACAAGGCAAACCTCTCCTCTTCGGCGATTAGCGCCGTTTCCTGCTGTTCTATGCGTGAAGGGATTGTGCTTTACGATCGCCACGGCGAGCCTATCTGGGCCTGTGCAAACGTGGATGCCCGCGCCAGTCGTGAAGTCAGCGAGCTGAAAGAGATCCACGACTTCCAGTTCGAGTCCGAGGTGTACCACGTTTCAGGCCAGACGCTGGCGCTGAGCGCCATGCCGCGCCTGCTTTGGCTGGCGCACCATCGCCCGGACATTTACCGCAAAGCCGCCACCATCACCATGATCAGCGACTGGCTGGCGGCTAAACTGTCCGGCGAACTGGCGGTTGACCCGTCTAACGCCGGCACGACCGGCATGCTGGACCTGGCAACCCGCGACTGGCGCCCTGCTCTGCTGGATATGGCGGGATTACGTGCCGACATTCTTTCTCCGGTCAAAGAAACCGGCACCGTGCTGGGCGGCATAACCCCGCAGGCGGCCGAAGAAAGCGGGCTGCTGAAGGGCACGCCGGTGGTGATGGGCGGTGGCGACGTACAGCTTGGCTGCCTTGGACTGGGCATCGTCAGGGCCGGGCAGACGGCGGTACTGGGCGGCACATTCTGGCAGCAGGTGGTGAACCTGCCGGCAATCAAAACCGACCCGGACATGAATATCCGCATTAACCCACACGTCATTCACCACATGGTGCAGGCGGAGTCCATTAGCTTCTTCACCGGCCTGACGATGCGCTGGTTCCGGGACGCCTTCTGCGCGGAAGAAAAGCTGCTGGCCGACCGCCTCGGCGTGGATACCTACGCGCTGATGGAAGAGATGGCGGGCCGCGTACCCGCAGGCTCCCACGGGGTGATGCCTATTTTCTCTGATGCCATGCATTTCAAGCAGTGGTATCACGCCGCGCCATCGTTCATTAATCTTTCCATTGACCCTGAGAAGTGCAACAAAGCGACGTTATTCCGTGCCTTAGAGGAGAATGCGGCGATTGTCTCCGCCTGTAATCTGGAGCAAATTTCCGGCTTTTCTGGCGTGAAGTTCGACTCGCTCGTTTTTGCCGGGGGAGGATCAAAAGGCGCGCTGTGGAGCCAGATTCTTAGCGACGTAACCGGCCTGCCGGTGCGGGTGCCGGTGGTAAAAGAAGCGACGGCGCTGGGCTGTGCCATTGCCGCTGGCGTTGGCGCCGGGCTTTTTGATTCGCTGGCCAATACCGGCGAGCGTCTGGTGCAGTGGCAGCGAGAGTTCACGCCGAATCCGGCGCACCGCGAGCTTTACGACGAGATGAAGCACAAATGGCAAAAAGTGTATGCCGACCAGTTAACGCTGGTGGACAGCGGCCTGACGACGTCGATGTGGCAGGCACCGGGGCTTGCACCGAGAGTGGCAGGGTAATTTCCCCCTCACCCCGACCCTCTCCCCAGAGGGGAGAGGGGGAAAACAAACAACCTGGAATATTCGTCATCCCCTCTCGCTGAAAACCAAGGAGAAAACAAACAGCTCGGAATATTTGTTATCCCCTCTCCCTGAAAACCGAGGAGAAAACAAACAGCTCGGAATATTTGTTATCCCCTCTCCCTGAAAACCAAGGAGAAAACAAACAGCTCGGAATATTTGTTATCCCCTCTCGCTGAAAACCGAGGAGAAAACAAACAGCTCGGAATATTTGTTATCCCCTCTCCCTGAAAACCAAGGAGAAAACAAACAGCTCGGAATATTTGTTATCCCCTCACCCTGAAAACCGAGGAGAAAACAAACAGCTCGGAATATTTGTTATCCCCTCTCCCTGAAAACCAAGGGGATAACAAACAGCTCGGAATATTTGTTATCCCCTCTCCCTGAAAACCGAGGAGAAAACAAACAGCTCGGAATATTTGTTATCCGCTCTCGCTGAAAACCAAGGAGAAAACAAACAGCTCGGAATATTTGTTATCCCCTCTCCCTTCCAGGGAGAGGGTTAGGGTGAGGCTCAAACAAGCCACTTTGTATCACACTGTATCTGCAACACCTCCAGATACGCCGCCATGCAAAAAAGGCGGTTTGGAAAACACCCCGCCTACAATCCCGTGATGTGATACCCGAACATTTTCTAATGGCTTCGGAGAAAACATCATGTTCAACAAACTGACTCGGTCTGCACTGATAGCCCCTCTTTCCCTCTCGGTGGTCTTCGCCTGCCAGGCTGAAGCGGCGGGCTTTGATGCCGGGCAAATAAAACAGATAGACGCGGGCGTGCTGAACGTCGGCTATGTCGATATGGGCCCGAAAGACGGGCAGCCGGTTATTCTGCTGCACGGCTGGCCTTACGACATCAACAGCTTTGATACGGTGGCGCCTGAACTGGCAAAACAAGGTTACCGGGTTATCGTGCCTAACCTGCGCGGCTTCGGCAGCACCCGCTTCCTTTCCTCTGCCACGCCCCGCAACGGCGAACCTGCCGCGCTGGCTCAGGATACGGTTGCGCTGATGGATGCGTTACACATCAAACAGGCCATTTTCGCCGGCTATGACTGGGGAGCGCGCACGGCGGATATCGTGGCTGCTCTGCACCCTGAACGCGTGAAAGCCCTGGTGTCGGTCAGCGGCTATCTGATTAGCAGTCAGGAAGCAGGGAAAAAACCGCTGCCGCCGCAGGCCGAGCTCCAATGGTGGTATCAGTTCTATTTCGCGACCCCACGCGGCGCGGCGGGCTACGAGAAGAACACGCATGACTTCGCCAGACTTATCTGGCAGCAGGCTTCACCGGGCTGGAAGTTCAGCGATGAAACTTTTAACACCAGCGCCAAATCGCTGGATAACCCGGACCACGTCGCCATTACCCTAAGTAACTATCGCTGGCGGCAGGGGCTGGAAAACGGCGAACAGAAGTATGCGGCAGATGAGAAAAAGCTGGCCGCACTGCCGAACATCACCGTGCCAACCATCACGATTGAAGGCGACAACAACGGGGCTCCACACCCTGCACCTGCGGCCTATGCTGCAAAATTTACCGGCAAATATGAACACCGAACCTTCAGCGGAAATATCGGCCATAACCCGCCGCAGGAAGCGCCGGAAGCCTTTGTGAAGGCGGTGGTAGATGCGGGTAAGCTGTAGTAAAAAAAGAGGCATAGCCGTTCACTCACGAGCGGCTATGCTAGTTTTACCCTTCACTTTAGCGCCGGGAGCCCCAGGTGGAACATATCGATCATATTCTCGTGGTGGACGATGACCGCGATATTCGCGAGCTTATCGTCAGCTATCTGGAAAAATCCGGCTATCGGGCCAGCGGCGCAGCCAACGGCAAGGAGATGCGCTCGGTTCTGGATAAGCAGCACGTCGATTTGGTGGTACTGGACGTAATGATGCCCGGCGACGACGGGCTGACGCTGTGCCGCCAGTTACGCAGCGATAAGCACAAAGATCTGCCTATTTTGATGCTGACCGCCAGAAACGAAGATAGCGACAGGATCCTGGGCCTCGAAATGGGCGCGGACGACTACGTAGTAAAACCTTTTGTCGCCCGCGAACTGCTGGCGCGGATCAAGGCGATCCTTCGTCGCTTCCGCGCGTTGCCGCCCAATTTGCAGGTGACCGAAGCCGGCAGAATCATCGCTTTTGGCGAGTGGCAGCTTGATACGTCGGCCCGGCATCTGATTGATTTACAGGGCACGATCGTCGCCCTGAGCGGCGCGGAATACCGCCTGCTGCGGGTGTTTTTGGATCATCCGCAGCGCGTGCTGACCCGCGATCAGCTACTGAACCTGACGCAGGGCCGCGATGCCGAGCTGTTTGAGCGCTCGATCGATTTGCTGGTCAGCCGCGTGCGTCAGCGTTTAAACGAAGATGCCCGCACCCCGGCCTACATCAAAACCGTGCGTAGCGAAGGCTATGTGCTTTCCGTTCCCGTGACGATCGTCGAGGCGAGAGAATGAGGCTGTGGCCCCGCTCCCTGCTTTCCCGCCTGTTTCTTATCGTTCTTGTCGGCTTGCTGCTGGCTAACGGCCTGACCCTGGCGCTAACCACTCTTGAGAGAATGAACAGCGCCCGCAGCGTGATGCTGGATAACCTGCAAAACAACGTCTCTACCAGCGTCGCGATACTCGACAAGCTGCCGGCCGCCGAGCGCCCGGCCTGGCTGGACCGGCTCGCCCGGGAAAATTATCACTACATTCTTGGGTCAGGTACGCCGGGCAAACCGCCTGCCGACGAACGTTCGAAAGATGCCATCGCGTCCCTGAAAGAGGCGCTGGCCGAGCGCTACAGCCTGACTTTCACCGCCATTCCCGGTATGCGCTCCCATATTCAGGCTCATTTGACGCTGGCTGACGGCTCGCCGCTGACCATCGATCTTACGCCGCGCATGCCACCGATTGAAAGCTGGCTACCGGTGGTCATTGCTATTCAACTTGTCCTGCTGGCGCTTTGCGCGTGGTTTGCCGTGCGCCAGGTGGTGCTGCCATTTACCCGTTTTACCCGCGCCGTTGAAGCGCTGGAGCCCGCCAGCTCCAGCCCCGTGGACATGCAGGAAAGCGGCCCGGTTGAGGTGGAGCATGCGGCCAAAGCCTTTAACGCGATGCAGGCCAGAATCCAGGGGCACCTGAAAGAACGCACGCAAATTCTGGCGTCTATTTCACATGATTTGCAGACGCCCATCACCCGCATGAAACTGCGCCTGGAGATGAGCGATGAGCCGGAACTGCGCGATAAACTAATGCAGGATTTGGACAACATGACGCACCTCGTCCGCGAGGGGATCGCCTATGCGCGGTCGTCAGAAAATCTGGAAGAAACAGTGCAGCGTATTGAGCTTCGGGCCTTTGTGGACAGCATTACCTGTGACTACCAGGACGTCGGTAAAGCGGTGACGTTTGCCGCGCCGGAGGTAGCACTTCCGCTTTCAACCCGCCCCCAGGCGCTGCGCCGCATCCTGACTAACCTGCTGGATAACGCCCTGAAATTCGGCTCCGCCGCAGAAGTCAGCCTGACTGCAGGGGCCAGCCAGATAACGCTGGCAGTTGGCGATAACGGGCCGGGGATCCCCGAAGAGGAGCTGGACGCCGTGTTGCAGCCTTTTTACCGCGTGGAAAGTTCCAGAAACCGCGACACCGGGGGCACCGGGCTTGGTCTGGCGATTGCCGCCCAGCTTGTCGGCCAGTTAGGCGGAAAGTTAACGCTGGCCAACCGGCCGCAGGGCGGTTTGAAAGCCAGCATCACGCTGCCCGTAGCCTGATTGTATCGCTCTGTATGCGGCCAGGTAGCCGACAAACAAACTGACAATCAGGACGGTTTTCCCACACATCACGAACACATCAGGCGGGTTAAATAGCCAGAAATCATCCTGTAACCGTGAGGTGTGTTATGCCCGTTCTGATTGCCTTTCTTGGCGGTATTCTCAGTTTATTAAGCCCCTGTACGCTGCCCGTCATTCCTCTGCTTTTCGCTGCATTTCGTGGCAAAAAACGCCAAATCCTCGCCCTGCTTGCCGGCATGGTGACGATGTTCACAACCGTGGCTTTGCTGGTCGGCGCTGCCGGGGAATGGATCGTGCGCGCCACGCTGGTTGGCCGCTGGCTGGCGCTGGCGATGCTGGCACTTGCCGCGCTCACGCTCATCTTCCCCGGGCTTGCCGAGCGGCTGATGCGCCCGGCGGTGCAGGTGGGGAATGCAATCAACAATCAAAGCTACCGCACTCACGGCACGCTGTCGGCTTTTCTGGCCGGGCTTGCGGTGGGGCTGCTTTGGTCGCCCTGCGCGGGGCCGATTCTGGGGGCTATTCTCGGCATTGGTTTGTCCGGCCCTTCGGCAGTCACCACCGGCGTGCTGCTGGCGGCCTACGGCAGCGGCTGCGCGCTGATGCTGGCGCTGCTGTGGTTCTGCGGTCACCGGTTGCTGGCCAGCCTGCGTGAGAAAATGGCGCTGATGGCGCAGCTTCGTCGCGCGGCGGGCGTGGCAATGCTGGCCACGGTGGCGTTTATCGCCTCCGGCACCACGGCGGTGCTGCAAAACGCCAACGGCTTCGGCGCGAAGCTGGAACAGCATCTGCTGGCCTTCTCCCCCACCGCCACGCCAGCCCCGAAGCTGCAGCCTATTGTGGATCCCGCGCCCACCAGCGCAATGCCGCCACTTTCCGGGGGAACCGCATGGATTAATAGCCCGCCGCTGACGCCAGAGTCGCTGAAAGGCAAAGTCGTGCTTATCGATTTTTGGACCTTCGACTGCATTAACTGCCAGCACGCGCTGCCGCACGTCCGGGAATGGGCCAACAAGTATAAAGATCAGGGCCTGGTGGTGATTGGCGTGCATACGCCGGAGTACCCGTGGGAAAAAGATCTCAACTCGGTGAAAAAGGCGGTAGGTAAATGGCAACTGCCGTACCCGGTCGTCACCGACAATAACTACCAGATCTGGAATGCCTTCGGAAATCAGTACTGGCCAGCGCATTACTACTTCGACGCTCGCGGGCAGCTACGCAATGTCTCTTTCGGCGAGGGTAATTATGAACAGCAGGAGCAGGTTATTCAGAGGCTGCTGAAAGAGGCGCGCGCCTGATTCACCTTCCGGGGAGGCGGGAATATGACTCTCATCACATTCGCCGCACTCCCCTTTTCCCTTTTGCCCCGCGACGGCTAAATTAGAACTCATCCGACCACATAACAATAAAATTACATTTTGGACACAATCATGAGCTACTCGTCGCTGCTTGCCCCGCTGGATCTTGGCTTTACCACTTTGAAAAACCGCGTGCTGATGGGGTCGATGCACACCGGGCTGGAAGAGCTGCCGGACGGCGCTGAGCGCCTCGCCGCTTTCTATGCCGAGCGCGCCCGACACGGCGTGGCGCTAATTGTGACCGGTGGGATTGCCCCTTCGGCCTCCGGGGTCACCGTCGCCCACGGCGCGGTGCTGAACGACAAAAGCCAGCTGGCGCATCACCAGATTGTGACCGGGGCGGTGCACCGCGAAGGCGGCAAGATTGCCCTGCAGATCCTGCATACCGGGCGCTACAGCTACCAGCCTAAGCTGGTCGCCCCGTCGGCCATTCAGGCGCCGATCAACCCGTTTAAACCCCACGAACTGAGTCACGAAGAAGTTCTCACCCTGATTGAAGACTTTGCCCACTGCGCCAGCCTGGCGCGGGAGGCCGGGTATGACGGCGTAGAGGTCATGGGTTCGGAAGGCTACCTGATAAACCAGTTTTTGGCCGCGCGCACCAACCAGCGCGATGACGAATGGGGCGGGGACTACGCGCGCAGAATGCGCTTTGCCGTCGAAGTCGTTCGCGCCGTAAGGGAACGCGTTGGCAAAGAATTTATTATTATTTACCGCCTGTCGCTGCTCGACCTTGTCGAAGGCGGCGGCAACTTTGAGCAGGCCGTCACGCTCGCCAAAGCGATAGAAAAAGCGGGTGCAACGCTGATTAATACCGGCATCGGCTGGCACGAAGCCCGTATTCCTACCATCGCGACCTCCGTGCCGCGCGGCGCGTTTAGCTGGGTAACCAAAAAACTGAAAGGTCATGTTGCGCTCCCGCTGGTAACCACCAACCGAATCAATACCCCGGAAACCGCCGAGCAGATCCTGGCCGACGGCGATGCGGATATGGTGTCGATGGCGCGTCCTTTCCTGGCTGATGCTGAGTTTGTCTCTAAGGCCGCCGCGAACCGCGGCGATGAAATCAATACCTGCATCGGCTGTAACCAGGCCTGCCTGGATCAGATATTCGTGGGCAAAGTCACCTCTTGCCTGGTCAACCCGCGCGCCTGCCATGAAACCACAATGCCGGTTGTGCCCGTAGCACAACCGAAACGCCTTGCGGTGGTTGGCGCCGGCCCCGCCGGGCTGGCTTTTGCGGTCAACGCCGCCGGGCGAGGCCATAGCGTCACGCTGTTTGACGCTGCGGCGGAGATCGGCGGGCAGTTTAATATCGCCAAGCAGATCCCCGGCAAAGAAGAGTTTTTCGAAACGCTGCGCTACTACCGTAGGAAGCTGACCCTCACCGGCGTGGACGTTCGCCTGAATCAGTACGCCACCCCGGAGATGCTGCACGACTTCGACGAAGTTATTCTGGCCTGCGGGATTGAGCCGCGCCTGCCGGAGATAGACGGCATCGGGCATCCGAAGGTGTTGAGCTATGTCGATGTGCTGCGCGACAAAGCCCCGGTGGGCAAGCGCGTGGCTGTCATTGGCGCGGGCGGGATTGGGTTTGATACTTCGATGTACCTGAGCCAGGAGGGCGCATCCACCAGCCAGAGCATCGCCGAGTTCTGCGTGGAATGGGGGATTGATACCAGCCTGCAAACTTCAGGCGGCCTGCGCCCGGAAGGGCCGCATCTGCATAAAAGCCCGCGCAGTATCTTCCTGCTGCAGCGTAAAACCAGCAAACCGGGCGAAGGCCTGGGGAAAACCACGGGCTGGATCCACCGTACTACGCTTGCCGCGCGCGGCGTGAAAATGATAGCGGGCGTGAGCTACGAGCGTATTGACGATGCCGGGCTGCACATCACCGTTGGCGGGGAACCGCAGTTGCTGGCGGTGGATAACGTGATTATTTGTGCCGGGCAGAATCCGCGTCGCGAACTGGCTGAGCCTTTACAGGCTATGGGTAAAACCGTGCATTTGATTGGCGGGGCCGATGTGGCAATGGAGCTGGATGCCCGGCGCGCGATTGCGCAGGGCACCCGTTTAGCGCTGGAGATTTAGCGGCGACGGCCTAACTTCACCGCTTTAAGCACCACGAACTTGTTGTTCGTTGCCACCGTGGTGCAGTTGCCGAAGATCTTCTTCAGCTTGCGGAAGTAGTCCAGGTGGCGGTTGGCCACGATGTACAGCTCGCCGTTGATTTTCAGGCAGCGGCGAGCGTGATGGAACATCTCCCACGCGATCTGATCCGTCAGGGCATGCTGCTGGTGGAACGGCGGGTTGCAGAGTACGGCATTAAAGCGGAAAGGCTCCACGCCGGACAGCGCGTTGTTAATCATGAACTCACAGCGGTCGATGTCGCCCGGTAGGTTGGTTTCAACGTTCAGGCGCGCGGAGGCCACCGCCATCGGCGACTCATCCACAAACACCACCTGCGCCAGCGGGTTTTTCTCCAGCAGCGTCAGGCCAATCACGCCGTTACCGCAGCCGAGATCGACAATCTCGCCTTCCAGATCTGACGGCAAACTTTCAAGGAAGAAGCGCGCGCCGATATCCAGCCCGGTGCGGGAGAAGACATTCGCGTGGTTGTGAATCGTCCACTCGGTTCCCTCCAGCTTCCAGCTCAGCGTTTCCGGCACGTCCGCCAGGTCTGGCCTGGTGAAGGTCGGGTTAATCAGGCGCGCTTTTTTCCACGCCAGCGTGGTCGTGGTTGGCCCTAAAATCTTTTCAAAAAGCTCCAGCGTGGAATTGTGAATATCCCGCGCTTTCGCGCCCGCAATGATGCGGGTTTCCGGCGTGACCACTTTACGCAGCGCACGCAGCTGCTGCTCTAGCAAGGCCAGCGTTTTAGGAATTTTAATCAGCACCAGCCCCGGCGCCTGCGGGTAAGCCGCGGTGCTGTCGAGGAAGGTGACGCTATTTTCCGGAATTTCGTTCTCGCGCAGGTTTTCCCGCGTGGCCAGCTCGCTTAAGTACGAGTCGCCAATGCTGTAAGGCTTGTGTTCGGCCAGCACGCAGGCCAGCGCACCGAACGTATCGTTAAAAACAAGAACGGGGCCGACTGGCTCAAGTTCGTCTACCTGCTGCAACAGGTAGTCATCTGCCGCTTCCCACGCCTGCAGCGGGTTTACGTCGTCCGTTTCCGGAAAACGCTTCAGCGTCAGTGAACGAAAACCGTTGTCTAATTGGCTCATCGGCCCTCCTGGATGGTAAAGTTTGGTGATATCCCCATAGCGGGGGCGAGAGTATACCTTTTTTTCCTTCAACCTGAGACAAGCATGAGCGAACTGATTTATTTAAGCGGCTATCCGGAGCATTTGCTCTCGCAGGTGCGTACCCTGATTAGCGAGCAGCGCCTCGGCGCGGTGCTGGAAAAACGCTACCCGCAGGGGCACAACATCGCGACCGATAAAGCGCTTTACGCCTATACTCAGGAGTTGAAAAACCAGTTTCTGCGCAATGCCCCACCGATAAATAAAGTCGCTTATGACAGCAAGATCCACGTTCTGAATAACGCGCTGGGGCTGCACACCGCGATTTCTCGCGTGCAGGGCAACAAATTAAAAGCCAAGGCGGAAATTCGCGTAGCGACCGTGTTTCGCACCGCCCCTGAAGCCTTTCTACGCATGATAGTGGTCCACGAACTGGCGCATCTTAAGGAGAAGGATCACAACAAAGCGTTTTACTCCTTGTGCTGTCATATGGAACCGCAGTATCACCAGTTAGAATTCGATACACGACTTTGGCTTACGCAGCTGGCGCTTAGCGGCACGGCCTGATAATGCCCCCGATTTATTGATTATCGACTTCCGGAGAATGCACCCGTTTATGATACGTTTCGCTGTGATTGGAACCAACTGGATCACCCGCCAGTTCGTGGATGCCGCCCATGAGAGCGGCAAATATAAGCTGACTGCGGTGTACTCCCGTAGCCTCGAGCAGGCGCAAAGCTTTGCCAACGATTACCCGGTCGAACATCTGTTTACTTCGCTGGATGAGCTGGCGAAGAGCGATGTTATCGACGCGGTGTATATCGCCAGCCCGAACTCGCTGCACGGCCCGCAGAGCCTGCTGTTTCTGAGCCACAAAAAACACGTCATTTGCGAGAAGCCGCTGGCGTCTAATCTTGCGGAAGTTGAAGCGGCCATCGCCTGCGCCCGCGAAAATCAGGTGGTGCTGTTCGAGGCGTTTAAAACCGCCAGTCTGCCGAATTTTATCGCCCTGCAGCAGGCGCTGCCGAAGGTGGGTCAAATCCGCAAGGTGCTGCTCAACTACTGCCAGTATTCTTCCCGCTACCAGCGCTACCTGGACGGCGAAAACCCAAACACCTTTAACCCGGCGTTTTCTAACGGTTCGATCATGGACATCGGTTTCTACGTGCTGGCCTCGGCGGCCGCATTGTGGGGCGAACCGCACTCCGTTCACGCCACGGCTTCCCTGCTGGACAGCGGGGTGGACGCCCACGGCACCGTTCAGCTGAACTACGGTGATTTTGACGTCACCCTGATGCATTCCAAAGTGAGCGATTCAACGATCCCAAGCGAAATTCAGGGCGAAGCCGGATCGCTGGTGATCGAAAAAATATCCGAATGCCAGCGGGTAACCTTTATCCCGCGCGGCGGCAAACCTCAGGATCTGAGCCAGCCGCAGCATATCAATACTATGCTGTACGAAGCGGAGACGTTTGCCCGCCTGGTGGAAGAGAATGCGGTCAATCACCCCGGGCTGGTGACCTCATGCATCACGTCGGCGCTGGCGACCGAGATTCGCCGCCAGACAGGGGTTAAGTTCCCGGCTGACGATGTGGGCCAGCCGGCCACGGCATAAGGTATTTTGCAGAAAACCAGGTGGCAGATATTGACCAAAGCTATTGCTTGTCATATTTTGTTACCTGCAAAGGGGAGTAACTTCATTGCCGGTTAATCGTCATTACGATGCGCAAGCATCCGGTTGCCGGGCGACGTGAAAACGTCGTAAGTGAGACCTTGCCGGAAGGCGAGATCCCTGTTGCAAGCGAAAGCGGCTGGCGTCTTCTGATGTTGGCCGTTTTTGTTTTCAAGGAATCTCATTATGCATACTGTCGGTACTCCGCTGCTCTGGGGCAGCTTCGCCGTCGTGGTCGCCATTATGCTGGCGATCGATCTGCTGGTTCAGGGCCGCCGTGGCTCGCAAACCATGTCAATGAAACAGGCAGCCGTCTGGTCGCTGGTCTGGGTTTCACTTTCTCTGCTGTTTAACCTCGCCTTCTGGTGGTACCTCAGCGGCACCGCCGGGCGCGAAGTCGCCGATACCCAGGCGCTGGCCTTCCTCACCGGTTACCTGATTGAAAAAGCGCTGGCGGTCGATAACGTCTTCGTTTGGCTGATGCTGTTTAGCTACTTTGCCGTGCCTGCGGCGCTGCAGCGGCGGGTGCTGGTTTACGGCGTGCTGGGCGCAATCATTCTCAGAACCATCATGATCTTCGGCGGCAGCTGGCTGATTACCCAGTTCGAGTGGCTGCTTTACGTGTTCGGGGCTTTCCTGCTGTTCACCGGTGTGAAAATGGCGCTGGCAAAAGAGGATAATACCGGCATCGGTGATAAGCCGCTGGTCCGCTGGCTGCGCGGCCATCTGCGAATGACGGACAAGATTGAGAACGAGCATTTCTTCGTGCGTCAGAATGGCCTGCTGTATGCGACGCCGCTGCTGCTGGTGCTGATTCTGGTCGAGCTGAGCGATGTAATTTTCGCAGTCGACAGTATCCCGGCGATCTTCGCGGTCACCACCGATCCGTTTATCGTGCTGACGTCTAACCTGTTCGCGATCCTCGGCCTGCGTGCCATGTACTTCCTGTTGGCGGGCGTGGCGGAGCGCTTCTCGATGCTGAAGTATGGCCTGTCGGTGATTCTGGTGTTTATCGGTATCAAGATGCTGATAGTCGATTTCTACCATATTCCTATCGCCGTTTCGCTGGGCGTGGTGGGCGGTATTCTGGCGGGCACGCTGATTATTAACGCCTGGGTGAACCACCGTAACGACCAGAAGAAGTCGGCGGAATAAGCCAACATCTCACCACCAAAAAAGGGGCGTAATGCCCCTTTTACGTTCTGGCAATCCGCCATCGCATCAAACTGCTGAATATGTCACAAGAATGTTAATGATCAGTTACGAAATCTAACACTGAACGCAATTCCAGCTTGAAATGCTTTTTCCTTCACCACTTTTCCTTATACTCACCGGGCAAACACATTTTCTTACAACCGCAAAGACGTAGCCCACTACGCACGCGGCACAGCACGACATCACTGAAACACAGGAAGGTATTCATGAGTTCGCAAGCTTCTGGACTACTGCAGCGCTTTGCCCGCGGCAGCCTCGTAAAACAAATTCTCGTTGGCCTGGTGCTGGGCATTCTGCTCGCGCTGGTCTCAAAACCTGCTGCTATCGCAACCGGCCTGCTCGGCACGCTGTTCGTCGGTGCGTTGAAAGCCGTGGCGCCGGTGCTGGTACTCACGCTGGTGATGGCTTCCATCGCCAATCATCAGCACGGCCAAAAAACCAATATCCGCCCAATCCTGGTGCTCTATTTGCTGGGGACCTTCTCCGCCGCGCTGACCGCGGTCGTCGTTAGCTTTATCTTCCCCTCCACGCTTCACCTGACCAGCAGCGCCACGGACATTTCGCCTCCATCAGGTATCGTCGAAGTCATACACGGCCTGCTGATGAGCACTATTGCCAACCCGATACACGCCCTGTTGAACGCCAACTACATCGGAATTCTGGTTTGGGCGGTAGGCCTGGGCTTTGCGTTGCGCCACGGAAACGAAACGACCAAAAACCTGGTGAACGACCTGTCTGACGCGGTGACCTTTATCGTGAAGGTGGTGATCCGCTTCGCCCCTATAGGGATCTTTGGCCTGGTCGCCTCCACGCTTGCCACCACCGGTTTCTCCACGCTCTGGAGCTATGCCCAGCTGCTGCTGGTATTGCTGGGCTGCATGTTCGGCGTGGCGCTAATAATCAACCCGCTGCTGGTGTTTATAACCACTCGCCGTAACCCGTATCCGCTGGTGCTGGCCTGCCTGCGCGAAAGCGGCGTGACCGCGTTCTTTACCCGCAGCTCCGCGGCCAACATTCCGGTCAACATGAGCATGTGCCAGAAGATGAACCTGGATCGCGATACTTATTCGGTGTCGATTCCGCTGGGGGCAACGATCAATATGGCCGGGGCAGCCATCACCATTACGGTGCTGACGCTGGCGGCAGTTCATACCCTGGGCGTGCCGGTGGATCTCCCGACCGCTCTGCTGCTGAGCGTGGTGGCTTCACTTTGCGCCTGCGGGGCTTCTGGCGTGGCGGGTGGCTCGCTGCTGTTGATCCCGCTGGCCTGCGGCATGTTTGGTATCCCGAACGAGATTGCCATGCAGGTGGTGGCGGTCGGCTTTATCATCGGCGTATTGCAGGATTCCTGTGAAACCGCGCTGAACTCTTCTACCGACGTTATCTTTACCGCTGCCGTTTGCCAGGCAGAGGATGCTCGCCTGGCGAAGACCGATTTGTTACGCGGCTAATATTAACGAGCCCCGCTGTGTGTTCGGCCCAGGCTTAAGCCACAGCATCGTTTCTGGTTTTTACCCTCACCCTCTCCCTAAAAGGGAGAGGGTGAGGCCGGGAATTCATAGCGTGACCCCACTCTTAAACAGCGCCAGCTCGCGAAAATCATTTTTTTCGTTGCAGGTTGGCGCGCCGTTCACTTTCTCAACGAGAGTCTCAATAAACTGCGCCAGCAGCTCGGGCATGGTACTGCCATGCAGCAGCCTGCCCGCGTCAAAGTCTATCCAGTGCGGTTTCTTCGCGGCCAGTTCGCTGTTGGTGGCGATTTTTAGCGTCGGCACAAAGCCGCCGTAGGGCGTCCCTCGCCCGGTGCTGAACAGCACCATATGGCAGCCCGCTCCCGCCAGGGCGCTGGTGGCCACCGCATCGTTGCCCGGTGCGCTCAGCAGGTTTAGGCCGGCCTGTTTTAGTCTTTCGCCATAGCGAAGAACATCCACCACCTGGCTTTCACCGGCTTTTTGCGTACAGCCGAGGGATTTCTCCTCAAGCGTGGTGATCCCGCCCGCTTTATTCCCCGGGGAAGGATTCTCATAGATTGGCTGCCGGTGTTCGATAAAGTAGCGTTTGAAGTCGTTGACCATTGCCACGGTTTTCTCAAACGTGGCTTCGTCACGGCAATGGCTCATCAGCAGCCGCTCCGCGCCAAACATTTCCGGCACTTCCGTCAGCACGGTCGTGCCGCCGTTGGCCACCATATAGTCCGAGAACCGGCCCAGCATCGGGTTCGCGGTAATGCCGGACAGGCCGTCCGAACCGCCGCATTCCAGCCCGAATTTCAGCTCGCTCAGTTTGCCCGGTTCGCGCCTGTCGTGGCGCATGGCCTCATACAAAGCACGCAGATGCTCAAGCCCGGCTTCAATTTCATCGTCCTGCTGCTGCAGCGCCATGAAGTGGACGCGACCGGGATCGTATTCCCCTAAGGTTTCGCGGAACGCGCTAATCTGGTTGTTCTCACAGCCCAGCCCCACCACCAGCACAGCCCCTGCGTTCGGATGATGCACCATATTTTGCAGCATGGTGCGGGTGTTGAGATGGTCATCCCCCAGCTGGGAGCAGCCAAACTGATGGCTGAACAGCCAGGCACCGTCAATATCTGGCGCGTTACTGGTTTCCTGCAGGAAGCGGCTCAGCATCTGCCGGGCAATGCCGTTCACACAGCCGACGGTCGGCAGGATCCATAGCTCGTTACGCACGCCAACCGCGCCGTTGCTGCGGCGATAGATGCTGACTTCACGGTCGCCGAAAGATTTCGCCGCGGGCACAACTTCAGGCTGATAGCGATATTCATCGACATCGTTAAGGTTGGTGCGCAGATTATGGGAGTGGAGGTGCTCCCCGGCGGCAACATTGCAAAGCGTGTGTCCAATGGGCAAGCCATACTTCACGACGTTTGCCCCTTCGGCAATCGGCTGGATCGCGAACTTGTGGCCACGGGCAATAGGCTGTCGCAGCCTGAAGGCTTCCGCCGCAACACTCACCTCTTCGCCCTGCGCAAGGTCCACCAGCGCGACCGCAACGTTATCCAGCGCATGGATCCTGATATATCGCATCCCGGCCTCAGTTCAGCTCAATGGCAAAGTAGTCGCGGGCGTTGTTGAAGCAGATGTTTTTCACCATCTCACCCAGCAGCGGGATATCTGCAGGCACTTCCCCCGCCTGAACCCAGTGGCCAAGCATGCGGCACAGAATACGGCGGAAGTATTCGTGGCGCGTGTAGGAGAGGAAGCTGCGGCTGTCGGTCAGCATACCGACGAAGCGACTCAACAACCCAAGCTGGGCAAGCTGAGTCATCTGCCGCTCCATGCCGTCTTTCTGATCGTTAAACCACCAGCCGGAGCCGAACTGCATTTTGCCCGGCATGCCTTCCCCCTGGAAGTTCCCGACCATGGTGCCAATCACTTCGTTGTCCCGCGGATTGAGGCAGTAGAGAATGGTTTTCGGCAGCAAATTTTCTTCATTCTGCTTGCTCAGTAGCTTCGACAGCGGCTCGGCCAGCGGGCGATCGTTGATGGAATCAAAGCCTACATCCGGCCCCAGCAGGCGGAACTGCCGCTGGTTATTATTGCGTAACGCCCCGATATGGTACTGCTGCACCCAGCCGCGACGGGCATATTCGGTGCCGAGCCAGGCCAGCACAGCCGTTTTAAACTGTGCCACTTCGGTGTCGTTAACCGAGCCACCCGCCAGGCGTCGGGCAAGAATGGTATCCAGCGTTTTTTCATCCGCTTCGGCAAACACCACCACGTCCAGAGCGTGATCGGCAACCTTGCAGCCGTGGGCAGCAAAATGGTCGAGTCTTTTGCTCAGCGCCGCCTGGAGGTCGCTAAAGCGACGAATATCGGTATCAGACACGGCGGCCAGCGTCGAAATGTAGTCGCTGAATGTCGCCTGCTCGATATTAAAGGCTTTGTCCGGCCGCCAGCTCGGCAGCACTTTAATGTCGAAGCCGCCCTCTTTGGCTACGGCGGCGTGGTGTTCCAGAGAGTCCACCGGATCGTCAGTGGTGCCGACCATTTTCACGTTCATTTGCTGCATGATGCCGCGGGCAGTGAACGCATCTTGCTCCAGCAAGGCGTTGCACTGCTGCCAGATCTCCTCCGCCGTTGCCGGCGAGAGCAACTTCCCGGTAATGCCAAACGGGCGGCGCAGCTCCAGATGCGTCCAGTGATAGAGCGGGTTGCCGAGGGTATGCGGCACGGTGGCGGCCCAGGCATCAAACTTTTCACGGTCGCTGGCGTCACCGGTACAAAGCCGTTCGGCCACGCCGTTAGTCCGCATCGCACGCCACTTGTAGTGATCCCCTTTCAGCCAGATGTCATACAGATTTTTAAAGCGATAGTTGTCGGCAATTTGCTGCGGCGGCAGGTGGCAGTGGTAATCAAAAATGGGCTGCGATTTCGCGTAGTCATGGTACAGGCGGCGAGCGAATTCGGTATCCAGAAGAAAATCGTCAGTCATAAAGGGGGTCATAGGGGCATCCTCTGCAGATAACGGCACCAGGTATTCGAATCATAATTGCACAAAGTTATCACACCAATTTTTATGCAACGACCTCAATTTTGCGTCAGTGGTCACAAAACCAACACGTAATCATCTCCTACATGCACATAAAACGGGCTAAACCCCGCGCCAATACTGGCCTGAGAGCAAGGTACCGCCCGGCATTACGCGAAAATGCTTTTGTGATATCACTCAACTTATAAAGCTGTATGACAAGTTATCGTTCAAGCCGTCGAAGTCCCTCTCGCCCGGCAGCGTGCGCCGAGGCCTATGGGTGACAAGAGAAGGAACGGAAGCCGGTTTATCGGGAACAACGTTCACAATAAAGACGGGATGGGGTTAGAAATGCGAAAAATAAAAGGTTTACGCTGGTACATGATAGCGCTGGTGACGCTGGGCACCGTGCTGGGCTATCTGACCCGCAATACGGTGGCCGTTGCGGCCCCAACTCTGATGAGCGAACTGAATATCACCACGCAGCAATACTCGTGGATCATCGCCGCCTATTCGGCTTGTTATACCGTTATGCAGCCTGTTGCGGGCTACCTGCTTGATGTGCTGGGTACCAAAATTGGCTATGCCGTGTTCGCTGTCGCCTGGGCAATTTTCTGCGGAGCAACTGCGCTGGCGGGCAGCTGGGGCGGTCTCGCACTTGCCCGCGGTGCCGTGGGTGCTGCCGAAGCAGCGATGATCCCCGCCGGATTGAAAGCCAGCAGCGAGTGGTTCCCAGCCAAAGAACGTTCCATTGCGGTGGGCTACTTTAACGTCGGCTCTTCCATCGGGGCGATGATTGCTCCCCCGCTGGTTGTCTGGGCCATTGTGATGCACAGCTGGCAGATGGCGTTTATGTTAACCGGCGTGCTGAGTTTTATCTGGGCAATGGTATGGCTGTGGTTTTACAAAAATCCGCGTGACCAGAAAAAGCTCTCCAGTGAAGAGCGCGAGTACATCATTAGCGGGCAGGAAGCCCAGCATCAGACCGATAACACGAAAAAGATGTCGGCCTGGAAGATCCTGCGCAATCGCCAGTTTTGGGGCATCGCCCTGCCGCGCTTCCTGGCCGAGCCCGCGTGGGGGACGTTCAATGCCTGGATCCCGCTGTTCATGTTTAAAGCCTACGGCTTCAATCTGAAAGAAATCGCGATGTTCGCGTGGATGCCCATGCTGTTCGCCGACTTTGGCTGCGTCCTTGGGGGCTATTTACCTCCGCTGTTCCAGCGCTGGTTCGGTGTGAATCTGATTGTTTCGCGTAAACTGGTGGTCACCATGGGAGCCATCCTGATGATTGGGCCGGGCACGATAGGCCTGTTTACCAGCCCTTATGTGGCTATCGCTCTGTTATGTATCGGTGGGTTTGCTCATCAGGCGCTCTCCGGAGCATTAATTACCCTGTCGTCCGACGTTTTTGGCCGGAATGAGGTCGCCACCGCCAATGGTCTGACGGGCATGGCGGCCTGGACTGCCAGCACGTTGTTTGCCCTGGTCGTTGGTGCCCTGGCTGACACGATGGGCTTCAGTCCGCTTTTCGCGGCGCTTGCCGTGTTCGATCTTCTGGGCGCGATAGTTATCTGGACGGTGCTGAAAAACCAGTCTGCCAGCGAACTCGCAGCCGTTGCCCCCGCCCCAAATGCCGTGACACAGTCTTGAAGGAAAAGCCGCCTTCGGGCGGCAATTCTCACTTGGGTTGCTAGAGCGCTACCGGGAAAAGTGGTATAACAAATTTATTCACGTACAGCCTTCTCCCGGAGCAACTTATGGATGCCGTAGAACCCCGCCGCCTTTATCAGCAGCTTGCCGCCGAATTAAAACAGCGTATTGAATCCGGTGTTTATCAGGTCGGGGAAAAACTGCCTGCGGAGCGGTTTATCGCAGAAGAGAAAAATGTCAGCCGCACCGTGGTCCGCGAAGCGATTATCATGCTGGAGGTTGAAGGTTACGTTGAAGTTCGTAAGGGCTCAGGCATTCACGTTATGTCTAACCAGGCAAAATACATGACCGTGCCGGATGAGCGCTTTGAGTTCGCCAATTATGGCCCTTTTGAGCTGCTGCAGGCGAGGCAGCTTATTGAAAGTAATATCGCAGAGTTCGCCGCAACCCAGGTCACCAAGCAGGATATTGTGAAACTGATGGAGATCCAGGAAAAAGCGCGAAAAGAGCAAACTTACCGTGATTCTGAGTGGGATCTACAGTTTCACGTTCATGTTGCGCTGGCGACGCAGAACGGCGCACTGGCCACCATCGTCGAAAAAATGTGGAGCCACCGCATCTACAACCCGTACTGGAAAAAACTGCACGAACACATTGATATGCGCCCGGTAGACAACTGGTGTGATGATCACGACCAGATTCTCAAGGCACTAATTCGTAAAGACCCACATGCAGCCAAACTGGCGATGTGGCAGCATCTCGAAAACACCCGCCAAATGCTGTTTAACGCCACCAGCGATGATTTCGAATTCAATGCCGACCGCTATTTTTTTGCAGAAAATCCCGTCATTCACCTTGATCCAGCCGCAAACGGTCAAAAATAGTCATTTTTCCGGCCGAGGGTAAGCAAACCATAAATAGTGTCAGCGTTTGTAAATACCCTCGCCAGCCTCCCCCCCAGTAAGCAAAATCATTGCTCAACAAACTGCAAATACTATGACGTGTAACGCGTAGTTTTGTTACAATTAGATGCAATTTCACCGCCTGTGTGGGCTCAGCGCTCTCCCGCTGCCGTTTCACATAATGTTAGTCCGATACAGCAGCACGGGCAGTGGGTTGTAGCCAGCAAATGAGAATAAAAACAATGCTGCATTCTGCTCACCCGTTTCACCGGCGGCCCAAACGAAGTGCCAGGAACCCTGAATGGAACTACTGACTCAACTGCTTTCCGCTCTCTGGAGCCAGGATTTTGAAACGCTCGCCAATCCGTCGATGATTGGCATGCTCTATTTTGTACTGTTCATGATTTTATTTCTTGAGAACGGCATACTGCCGGCGGCGTTCTTACCCGGCGACAGTTTGCTCGTGCTGGTTGGCGTTCTGATTGCTAAAGGCGCGATGGGTTTTCCGGAAACCATCGCGCTGCTGACCATAGCCGCAAGCCTGGGCAGCTGGCTGGGCTATATCCAGGGGCGCTGGCTGGGAAATACCCGCCTCGTCCAAAACTGGCTCTCACACCTGCCGGCCCATTATCACCAGCGCTCACACCAGCTTTTCCATAAGCACGGGCTGTCGGCGCTGCTCGTAGGCCGCTTTATTGCTTTTGTTCGTACCCTGCTACCAACTATTGCCGGATTATCAGGTCTTAATAGCGCACGCTTTCAGTTCTTCAACTGGATGAGCGGCCTGTTGTGGATATTGATTCTGACGACCCTGGGCTATTTGCTGGGCAAAACGCCGGTCTTCCTGAAGTATGAAGACGCTTTGATGTCGTGCCTGATGCTGATCCCGGTGGTGCTCCTGGTCATCGGTCTGGTCGGTTCGTTAATCGTGCTTTGGCGTAAAAAACGCAGCCAAAGTCGCTAGAGGGATTCGATGAAATTAGCTTTCACCCGCCGCCTCAGGGCGGCGCTGCTTGTTGGTGCCCTGGCGATTGCGTCGCTGATGGTGTGGTCCGGCATGCAGAATAAGGATTCCACTCTCGAAATTCGTGCCTCACGGCAGGGCGGGAGTATTCCCGACGGCTTTTATGTCTGGCACCATCTGGATGCTAACGGTATTCGCTTTAAAAGCATTACGCCGCTCAATAACACGCTCCTGGTCACGTTTGACTCCAGCGCGCAGAGTGAGGCGGCAAAAGAAGTCCTCAATCGCACCCTGCCCCAGGGGTATGTCATCGCCCAGCAGGAGGGTGATAAAGACGCGCTTGCCTGGCTTTCTATTCTTCGCCCAGACCACAACCACCTGGGTTAATCCCCTTCTTTCAGTCTGAATTTGCTATCATCTTCTGGGTTTTTAGCAGATTCATGACTATGCTTTAGCTGTTTTTAGCACTCTCTATCTGCGCTTTTTCGACACTCAGGAACGACGCATGGAGTATGATCGCCTGATACTTTTATGATTCGTCTTACAATGGAAGCTTTAACCATGAATTACCGCACCGTACTGGCACTTGCTTTACTCACGCTAACCTCTGTCGCACAGGCAAACACCTTGTGTAGCGAGAAAGAGCAGGATATTCAACGCGAGATTGGCTATGCGGAAAAACACAATAATCAGCACCGTATTGATGGCCTGAAAAAAGCCCTGAGTGAAGTGCATGAAAACTGTAGCGACGCTGGCCTGCGCGCTGAACACCAAAAGAAGATAGCCAAACAAAAAGCTGAAGTCGAAGAGCGTAAAGCCGATCTGATCCAGGCCCGTCAGAAGGGCGATCCGGACAAAATCACCAAACGCGAGAAGAAACTTGCGGAAGCAGAAGATAGCCTCAAAGCTTTAGAGAAGCGTGATTACTGATTGTGTAGTCGCAGACTTTAAGGATCCACCTCAAACACTCGGAGAGAACTATGTCAAAAGATACTACGTCAGAACATTTACGCGCTGAGTTGAAATCCCTGGCAGATACGCTTGAAGAAGTCCTGAGTGCGTCCACGGATAAGTCAAAAACTGAACTGGACAAACTGCGTGCCAAAGCGGAAAAAACGCTAAAAGAGAGCCGCGATCGCCTGGGTGAAACCAGCGAGGCCATAGCCAAACAAACCCGTGAGGCGGCCGCTAAAGCGGATGATTATGTTCGCGAGAACCCGTGGACCGGCGTAGGCATTGGTGCGGCGGTCGGCGTCGTACTGGGTGTGCTGCTGGCACGTCGTTAAGATGGCAGACTCTCACCAAAGCCAGGGGCCGGGCAAAAGCGTGCTCGGCATTGGCCAACGGCTGGTGACTATTCTGGTCGGCATGGTCGAAACGCGTGTGCGTCTTGCGGTTGTCGAACTGGAAGAGGAAAAAGCACACATCGTTCAGCTGCTGCTGATGCTTGGGCTGACCATGCTGTTCGCCGCCTTTGGCTTAATGAGCCTGATGGTGCTGATTATCTGGGCCGTTGATCCGCAGTATCGTCTTAACGCCATGATTGCTACCACGGCCGTCCTGCTGTCGCTGGCATTGATTGGCGGTATCTGGACGCTGCGGAAGTCCCGTCAATCAACCCTGCTGCGCCACACCCGGCGTGAGCTGGAAAACGACAGGGCTCTGCTGGAAGAGGATAAGCGATGAGCGACGCAGAACGTGTCAAACGTAAAGCGTATCTGCTCAGCCAGGTTCAGCAGCAGCGGCTCGATTTAAGCGCTGCAAAACGCGACTGGCTGCAAGTCACCAGCCCCTACGATCGCGGCTGGAACACCTTAGTCAGCCTGCGTAGCTACGCCATGATAGCCAGCAGCGTGTTGGCTATCTGGACGGTGAAGCATCCCGGTAAGCTTATGCGCTGGGCAAAACGAGGATTTGGCGCCTGGAGCACCTGGCGGCTGATTCGCAATACGCTTAACCCACCCGTACGCTAATGTTCAAACACCGCCTCTGGCGGTGTTTTTATTTGCTGACGCCGCCCTTCAAAACCTCGTGTTTTTACTTTTCCCACTTAGTTCGCTCAGGATATTTGAAGAACTTAGACAGTTTTCCTTGCTAACAATCTTTTTCCACCCCGTCTATTATCCTCCCCATCGACAGCAAACATCGGTAATTACTGGAGTTTGCGCACCTTTTAAGCCCTGGCCGAGTAAGCCGGAAAAGAAGAACCGCTGGAGAGTAAAATGAAAAAATTAGAAGATGTTGGCGTACTGGTTGCTCGTATTCTGATGCCAATCCTGTTTATTACCGCTGGCTGGGGCAAAATCACCGGTTATGCAGGCACACAGCAGTACATGGAAGCGATGGGCGTGCCGGGAGCACTGCTGCCGCTGACCATTCTGCTTGAGTTCGGCGGCGGTCTGGCCATTCTGTTCGGCTTCCTGACCCGCACGACCGCGCTGATTACCGCGCTGTTTACCGTGCTGACCGCGTTCCTGTTCCACAGCAACTTTGCGGAAGGCGTGAACTCCATTATGTTCATGAAAAACTTCACCATCGCGGGTGGCTACCTGTTGCTGGCGGTCTTCGGCCCAGGCGCAATCAGTCTTGACCGTGTACTGAATAAAAAATGGTAAGCGTTCTATACTGATGAACACTGAGAAAGCGAAGACACCGTCTTCGCTTTTTTGCTATTGAGGAGGAGAAAAAATGGGACAACTCATCGACGGCGTCTGGCATGACGTCTGGTACGACACCAAATCGACCGGCGGCCGCTTTAAACGCTCTGAATCCGCCTTCCGCAACTGGCTGACTGCCGACGGTGCAGCGGGCCCCTCAGGAAAAGCGGGATTCGCCGCAGAGAAAGATCGCTATCATCTGTATGTGTCTCTCGCCTGCCCCTGGGCGCACCGGACGCTTATCGTGCGTAAACTGAAAGGCCTCGAGCCCTTTATCTCCGTATCCGTCGTTAACCCGCTGATGCTGCAAAACGGCTGGACGTTTGCGGAGGATTTCCCGGACGCAACCGGCGACACGCTTTACCACCATGAGTTCCTCTACCAGCTTTACCTGCGGGCCGATCCTCATTACACCGGCCGTGTGACGGTCCCCGTGCTTTGGGATAAGAAAAACCAGACCATCGTCAGCAACGAGTCCGCCGAAATCATTCGTATGTTTAATACGGCCTTTGATGCCCTTGGCGCACGAAGCGGAAACTTTTACCCTGACGCGCTAAAGCGCGAGATTGATGAGCTAAACGGCTGGATTTACGACACGGTAAATAACGGCGTGTACAAAGCGGGCTTTGCCACTTCTCAGGAAGCCTACGATGAAGCCGTTGAAAAAGTCTTTATCTCCCTGGCACGTCTGGAGCAAATTCTTGGTCAACATCGCTACTTAACCGGCCCGCAGCTAACCGAGGCAGACATCCGCCTGTGGACGACTCTGGTGCGTTTTGACCCGGTGTATGTCACCCACTTTAAGTGCGATAAATACCGCATCAGCGACTTCCCTAATCTTTACGGCTTCCTGCGCGATATCTATCAGTTACCCGGCATCCGTGAAACAGTGAGTTTCCCGCATATCCGCACACACTATTATTGCAGCCACAAAACGATCAACCCAACCGGCATTATTTCCATCGGCCCTGCACAAGATTTAGACGAGCCGCACGGGCGCGATGAGCGGTTTAGGAAGAGTTAAGAATATTCAGCACAACAACGATTTACGGCCTATGCATTCACGACTATTCTTGAATCGATCGCTTACCGTTCAGGTGATTGTCGGATAATCAAGGCAGGCCTTAAATGGATTGGTATTTCAAAGTATTAAGAAATTACATTGGGTTTGGTGGGCGAGCCCGCCGCAAAGAGTACTGGATGTTTCATCTGGTGAACTTCATCCTGGCGGGTGTGCTGAGCGTGCTGGATAAAATCCTTGGGCTGCACATCGCCAAGGATGAAGGGGCGCTCACCACGATTTATACCGTTTTGGTTTTACTGCCGCTTTGGGCAGTCCAGTTTCGTCGCCTGCACGACACCGACCGCTCAGCCTGGTGGCTGTTGCTGCTGTTAATCCCGATTGTCGGCTGGCTGATTATTCTGGCATTCAACTGCCAGGACGGCACGCCGGCAACCAATCGCTTCGGGCCAGATCCTAAAGCCCCTGAGCTCTACTAAACAAAAAGGGCGTACCGTAAGGCACGCCCTTTTTCTCATCAGACTCTGCGCTTAAAGCGCATGTTCACTCTGCTGTTCTGCTTTCTTTGCCAGGCCATCCAGCAGTTTTTGATGAATACCGCCGAAACCGCCGTTGCTCATAACCAGAATATGGTCCCCAGGCTGCGCCGTTTTCACGACCATCTCCGCGAGCGTGTCCACGTCTGCGCTCCAGTGGGCCGGCTGCACACAGGCTTCGGCCACTTCTGCGACCTGCCACGGAATGTGCTGCGGCTGAAGCAGAAAGACTTCGTCCGCGCGTCCCAAAGAAGGAGCAAGATCGTCTTTGCAGACGCCCATTTTCATGGTGTTAGAGCGAGGCTCCAGCACGGCCAGAATGCGAGCGGTGCCGCCCACTTTCCCACGCAGAGCAGCAAGCGTCGCCAGAATCGCCGTCGGATGATGCGCAAAGTCGTCATAAACGGTGACGCCATGCGCCTCACCGCGCAGTTCAAGACGGCGACGAGCGTTCACAAAACTACCCAGCGCCTGAGCAGCATCAGCCGGCGTGACGCCAACGTGGCGAGCCGCGGCAATCGCCATCAGCCCGTTATGCATGTTGTGTTCACCGACCAGCTGCCAGTTCACGGTGCCCACGCATTCGCCGTCCAGATAAACTTCCCACTGCGAAGCATCGGTCGTCAGCTTCTTCGCTTGCCAGTGCCCCTGGTCGCCCACCAGCTCCTGCTCACTCCAGCAGCCCATTGCCAGCGTTTGTTTCAGATTAACGTCATTTTCCGGCCAGATAATTTTGCCCTGACCCGGGACAATGCGTACCAGGTGATGGAACTGCTTCTGGATCGCTTTCAGATCGTCAAAGATATCCGCGTGATCGAACTCAAGGTTATTGAGGATCAGCGTCCGCGGGCAGTAATGGACAAATTTGGAACGCTTGTCGAAGAACGCGCAGTCATATTCATCGGCTTCAATGACGAAGAAGGGGCTATCGCCCAGGCGCGCGGAGACCTCAAAGTTGCCCGGTACGCCGCCGATGACAAAGCCAGGCTTATAGCCACAGGCTTCAAGGATCCAGGTCGCCATACCGGCGGTTGTGGTTTTCCCGTGCGTCCCCGCCACCGCAATCACCCAGCGGTCGCGCAGCACAAAGTCATGCAGCCATTGCGGGCCGGACATATAGGGAATGCCCTGCTCCAGAACGGCTTCCACGCACGGATTACCGCGCGTCATCGCGTTACCGACGATCACCAGATCCGGGTGTGAGTCGAGCTGGCTTGCGTCATAACCTTCGATTAACGAGATCCCCTGCTCTTCGAGCAGCGTACTCATCGGTGGGTAAACATTGGCGTCCGAGCCAGTCACTTCATGCCCTAAAGAGCGTGCCAGCATCGCCAGGCCGCCCATAAAGGTGCCACAGATCCCTAGAATATGAATGCGCATACGAAACTATCCTTTCTTTGTTTGGCGCACATTCTAACCGCATGACTGCGGAGGCGAAACGCATTTCAGGATATTCCTTATCTTGCTGGCGCGATTCACCTGTGCGCGACAATTTGAAAATTTGTTAAGATTGTTGCGATCGCTTTATCCAACATAATGATGCAGGGAAAGTGTTATGAAAACGTTAGGTGAATTTATTGTCGAAAAACAGCATGAGTTTTCTCATGCTACCGGTGAGCTCACGGCTTTACTGTCGGCAATAAAGCTGGGCGCTAAAATCATCCACCGCGATATCAATAAGGCCGGACTGGTCGATATCCTGGGGGCGAGCGGTGCCGAAAACGTACAGGGCGAAGAGCAACAAAAACTCGACCTGTTCGCGAATGAAAAACTGAAGGCAGCGCTGAAAGCACGCGGTATTGTGGCCGGTATCGCCTCCGAAGAAGAAGACGAGATCGTGGTCTTTGAGGGTGCCGAGCAGGCAAAATATGTCGTGCTGATGGACCCGCTTGACGGCTCTTCTAACATTGATGTCAACGTGTCCGTTGGCACCATTTTCTCTATCTACCGCCGCATTACGCCGGTCGGCACGCCGGTCACCGAAGAAGACTTCCTCCAGCCTGGCAATCAGCAGGTTGCCGCCGGTTACGTGGTTTACGGCTCATCCACGATGCTGGTTTACACCACCGGCTGCGGTGTACACGCCTTCACTTACGATCCTTCTCTCGGCGTGTTCTGCCTGAGCCAGGAACGTATGCGCTTCCCGGAGAGAGGCAACACCTACTCCATCAACGAAGGCAACTACATTAAATTCCCGAACGGTGTGAAGAAGTACATCAAGTTCTGCCAGGAAGAAGATACGGCCAGCAAGCGTCCTTACACCTCACGCTACATTGGTTCCCTGGTGGCGGACTTTCACCGCAACCTGCTGAAAGGCGGGATTTATCTCTACCCAAGCACCGCCAGCCACCCGGAAGGCAAGCTGCGTTTGCTGTATGAAGGCAACCCAATGGCGTTCCTCGCGGAACAGGCCGGCGGTAAAGCCAGCGACGGGAAAGAGAGAATTCTGGATATCATCCCAACCACGCTGCACCAGCGCCGCCCGTTCTTCGTCGGCACGAAACACATGGTCGATGACGTAGAGCGTTTTATTCGCGAATACCCGGACGCCTGATGAGAACAGCGTGCCGCAACCCCGGTAGCGGCACGCTGAAAATCAACGAACAAAAGTGCGCTTAACGCGTTCTGAAACGCAGAAATAAGGCACCCAGATACAAGCCCCCAGGAAACTACGCATCAGCGCTTTTGCGTTGTCAAAATCGAACGGCACATCGAATAAAACTCTGGCGAGATAGAGATCCAATACCTGGAAAACGATCCCAGCCACCATAAAAACAATGTAGTAACGTGGTAACTGACGTTTTTTGCGGAAAAAGAGGCTGGAAACGTAAATGGCCGCGACAAACAACCCCGCAAATCCTACGACCTCGAAAAGCACGGTCCACCAGGCTTCCCCGGTTAAAACACTATAATTATTTATCAATATTTTCAGTGTATTAACGAAAGCGATAAAGTTAAACAGCACCGAAAGCACCAAACCCAGCGCCGGGACATAAAGCCAGCCACGGATGCGTTTAAACTCTTTCTCTTCACACGCAGGGCAGTAATCACTGCCTTTTATCGCTTCGTTATCGCATTGAATACAGGTAGCCATAGATCCCTCTCAATTATCCTTGAAGATTTTTATCGGTTTGTTTTTTATGTTAAAGCGAAACGGGGAGATGGAACACCCCCGCTCAAATGGGTAGCGGCGACGCCAGACGGCCGTTCACCGCTACGAATGCCCGCTGATTAATATCGGAAGGAGGCCATGGCTGCGACCAACTGCTGCGACTGCTCTTCGAGAGAGTGCGTTGCCGCGGTGGACTGCTCAACTAAAGCCGCGTTCTGCTGTGCCGCCTCATCCATCTGGCTTACCGCAATATTCACCTGCTCAATACCGTGGCTTTGCTCGTTAGACGCGTTGGCAATTTCGCGAACCAGTTTGGTCATGCGCATAATTTCTTCGGCGATTTCATCCATGGTTTCCCCGGCCTGCTGCGCCAGCTCGCTGCCCTCACCCACATGAGTTTGCGAATCGGAAATCAATGTGCGGATCTCTTTTGCCGCTTCGGCGCTGCGGCTTGCCAAAGTACGAACCTCTCCGGCAACCACGGCGAACCCACGGCCTTGCTCACCCGCGCGAGCGGCTTCTACCGAAGCATTAAGCGCCAGAATATTAGTCTGGAACGCAATGCCGTCGATAACGCTCAGAATATCAGCAATTCGCCCTGCGCTACCGGATATATCACGCATTTTTTCAATTACGTAGCACACCATCTCACTGCCGCGGTCGGCGGTATCGGAGACGACTTTCGCCAGCTTGTGCGCCTGCTCGGCGTTATCAGCGTTTTGTTTCACCGTTGCGGTAATTTGCTCCATGCTGGCCGCAGTTTCCTCCAGCGAGGTTGCCGTAGACTCCGTGCGCTGGGAAAGATTAAGGTTGCCTGCAGCCAGTTCACGACTGCCGGTATCAATCTGGGAAGAAGCATCCCGCACGCGGCTGACCGACTCCACCAGGGAGGTTCTCATCGCCACAATCGCGCTGGCAAGACGGCCAAATTCGTTGTTACCCGTCTGAGGGAGCGGTTGGGTTAAGTCGCCATCGGCCACGTACTCCAGTTGGTGAATCGCCTCATCCAGCGGCTTCAACAGCAGGTGACGCAGCGCCAGCCAGACCAGCACAATAATCGCGGCGGTCAGCAGCGCAGCGAGAATAATAAAGCCCAGGACAATTTTCTTGTGCAGTTGAACGGCGGCCACTTCGCTATTACCGCGCGTTTCACCCCAGCGCTGGAAAGCCTGCACGTCATTATCAAACTTCAGCCCCAGCGGGATCAGACTTTTTTCCAGCAGGTCGTAATAGTCGTCCGGGCTTTGTTTTTGCAGCGCGGCTAACATCGGCGTAATACCCTGCGTCTGATAGGCACCAAAGCTTTGCGCCAGGCCAGCAAGCAGGGCGTTGCCCTGGTCGTCATTTACGCCGCCGTCGATAACGGACTTCAGGTTTTTCTGCGCCAGCCCAACTTCACCCACGATCTTCTGCGTGGCTTTTGTCGCGTCGTCCAGCATGCCAATTTCCATCTGGCGTACCGCCTGGCTTGCCTCGTTGCGGGCACGAAGCAGCAAAATATAGCCATCGCTAATACGCACCATTTGCTCCCCCTGCAGGCGGTTGATGCGCTCAAGAGAGGTGGAACTTTGCTGCAGGGCATAAATGCCGATGCCGCTTACAACCAACAGCAAGAACGTCATAACCGCTAACAGCGTCAGCAGCCCCGTGCGAATCGACAAATTTCTCAACATGCTTAATTCCCGGTTTAACGATGGCTCATGAATAAAGTAGTGAGCGTGTTATCGGCAATTTTCGGAAAATGTTTAATCAATTTGCGTTATTTACGTTCGTTAAGTGCTTGTTGCCGTGGTGTTTAACCCAATTATGACAATGAAATGACTCAAGATTTGAATAGCCTAAAGCAGGACATTTGGCCCATCGGGGGGCTAGCGTTCAAAAAACAGCAAAAGACATTTAACCGCAGTTGGCTATAATATCGGGCACTTGAAATACACCAGGTTAAAGGAAACAGACATGAGCTTACTCAACGTCCCTGCGGGTAAAGATCTGCCGGAAGACATCTACGTTGTTATCGAAATCCCTGCTAACGCCGATCCAATCAAATACGAAGTAGACAAAGAGAGCGGCGCGCTGTTTGTTGACCGTTTCATGTCTACCGCGATGTTCTATCCGTGCAACTACGGCTACATCAACCACACCCTGTCTCTGGACGGTGACCCGGTTGACGTGCTGGTTCCAACGCCATACCCGCTGGAGCCAGGTAGCGTGATCCGTTGCCGTCCAGTTGGCGTTCTGAAAATGACCGACGAATCTGGCGAAGACGCAAAACTGGTTGCGGTTCCGCACACCAAACTGAGCAAAGAGTACGATCACATTAAAGATGTGAACGACCTGCCAGAACTGCTGAAAGCGCAGATCACTCACTTCTTCGAGCACTACAAAGATCTCGAGAAAGGCAAATGGGTGAAAGTTGACGGTTGGGATAACGCCGAAGCAGCTAAAGCTGAAATCATCTCTTCTTTCGAACGCGCTGCTAAGAAGTAAGTTAGCTCGCCTGAAAGAAAAAAACACCGCCTGAGGGCGGTGTTTTTGTTTCTGCCTCTCACCTCACCAGGCGGCAGGCAGGCAAAAAAACGGCCACGTGTTGGCGTGGCCGCTTGGGTGTACTTAATACTTTTCTCGATCCAGCCAGTTCCCGCTGTCGATACGGGTTAACCCCTCGACAGGACGCTGATACACATACATCCACGCGCCGCCGTATGGGGTCTGAATCAGCTGACGGCTGTACTCTCCCCCTTTGGTGCGCAGCGCGTCGAGCTCAGAGAGCGTAGAGGCGTCTATCCGGTAAACTTCACCCGAGACCACGCCATCACCCGGCACGGCGCCTGGATAATGCCCAAGGCTATACAACACGTAGTTTTCCTGCGTGTGGTCGCCCAGCCACTGAGCGTTGGTCATCCAGTGGCTGTTGCCTTGTTTGCGTCGTAAACTGCCGTAAACAAATATTCGCATTGCTAAAACTCAAACTGATAGAGCAGATCTAGTGCCTGATCTACGCCAGACACCGCTTCCAGATATAGCTTAGGCATCAGACGATAACGCAAAGTTAGCGTCGCCAGAGAGTCAAAAATACCTACGCCATATTTAACCTGTAGACCCGGCAGTACATAGCCGCTGACCACCACCTGAGAGGAATCACCCACCCCCGCGGTGTCGAGCGCCAGATTGCTTACGCCAAACGTCTCGCCGATTTTACCCACAACCTGACCACTTTGTGCAACCCCCAGGCCCACAAGCATTGACGTCATTGCATCACCATCGTTGCCGGAAGTGTCTAAACCCTGGCCGCGAAGCAGGTAGGACAAGGCCTGCTGCTGCGACATCGCCGGATCGGAGAATATCTCAGCCTTTGGCTCATCGGCAGGGCCGGTCACACGCACGCCTGCCGTGACGTTATTTTCAGTCGCCTCTGGATTACGGATAGCTTCAATATTCAGATACGGGTTATCCGGTGGACCGGAGAACAGCAGCTCGCCTTTGCGGACGATAAGATCCTGGCCGTAAGCGTGGAAACGCCCCTGCGGGATACTTATCTGGCCGTTCAGGCCCAGCCCTTGCTTATCCTGAACCATTTTCAGGTCGCCGGTCAGGCGCGCTTTCAGGCCAAAGGCATCAAGCCGCACGTTGTTGCCGACATGAATAGTCAGGTTGCTGTTGATAGGGATCCCGGCTGACTTAGGATTCACCGGTTTCAGATCTTTATCCAGCATAACTTCATCACTGGAGACGCCCACGGCGCTGTCCGGCACATCGTGCACCACAATACGCGCCCACGGTACATCGACGTTCCCGTTCAGGGTAAACAGACTTGGCGTTGCCACAAATTCAATATCCGGGGAAACGTCCAGGCGCACCATCGGCGGCACGGTAATGCGCACTTTGCTGCCCTTCGCGGCTATACGCGCCCGCCAGTTGTCGATTTGCGTCCAGTCGGCATCGCCGCTTAACACAATCTGCCCCTGCTTCGTGCGCACCACGCCCTGCAGGGTGGAGTTCATCCCGTTGAAGTTCATGGCAATCTGGCTCGGCTGCATGTCGAACGGCATAAAGTTACCTGAAACGTCTACGCCGTTAAGCTGCATTTGCCCGAACATCTGCGGCCGCTCGAGGTTGCCACCGAGGCGCAGGTTCGCGTTCAGCGTACCGTCTGCCTTTTCACCTTTAGAGAAGATGGCGTTGGCAATAGCCAGGGAGAAGTTGCGAATATTGACGTTGCCGCCAAGATTCCGTCGCCCCTGCGGATCGGTGATTTGAACCTGGCCGTCAAACTGCCCGTTATTGGCCACCTTAACCAGCCAGCCAAGCTGGGCACGGTTATTCTTCAGTTCGGCATTGAGGTTCAGCGTGTCGAAGGCAACCGGCAAGGTATTACCGTTGACTACCTGCGCTACCTTCACGCCGCGCCCGCTGAGCGTCACCTGCCCTTGCGGCAGGCCGCCGGCTTCGCTGTCCCAGCTAACGTCTGCTTTGCCGGTAAACACGCCGCTAGCCTGAGTCTCCTCAGGCATCACCGGTTTCAGCATGGCAAGATCGAAGCGGTTGAGGTTAACCAGCGCCCGGCCTTTCGCCCCGGCGTCGATAGTTTGCGGCACGCAAAGCTCGGCGTTCGGGTTCACCCAGCAATGCGGGCCAATCGCGATTTTCTGTTCTTTGTTGCGGAAGTCCAGCGTCAGCTCACGGGTAAGCGCCCACGGCCCCACTGGGGTATCAAAGCGGGTGTCGCTTAGCTTGCCGCGCCAGCGCTCTTCGTTGCGGTCAAAGCTGCCGCTCAGGTTCAGACGCCCGGAAACCGGATCGCCCTGAACGCGCAGCTGAAGCTGGTGCTGTTTCTCATCGCCCCTGGCGTCGAGCGTCACAAGGTCAACCTTCACCCCCGGCTGAGCCACTCGTTCTACGCGCAGGTTAAGGTTCCCGGCAATTTGGTCGCTCGATTTCACATCGCCCTTCAGCAGGACACGGGCAATCGTCAGCTCCTGCCAGCGCAGGCCATTTGCGGTCAGGTCAGCCAGCAGCTGCGGCGCTTTCACGTCGCCGCGAACCTTGACGATACCTTTCGCCGTGCCGCCGAGTCCCGGCAGGGCGTTGTCCAGATTCGGCGCATTAATATTGGCATCAAGGTTAAGATCTTTTTCGCCCAGCTCGCCTTTCACCTCCACCGTATTGCGACCCAGTTCCAGATGCAGGTTTGGCACCTTCCACTGCATATAGCTGTTGCCCTGCAGCGTCCCCTGCACATTAACCTTATTCTGCTTCACATTACCGGCAAGCTTCAGCTCGGGAATATCCAGCTGCCAGCTGCCGCCATACAGGCTGCCGCGGGTTTTGATATTGCCGTCCAGTTTCGCAGGCCAGTCCGGGAATTGCTTCGCGGTGTTGATTCCGGCAAGCGTTAATTCGCCCTGCCAGCTAATGGCTTTGCTCCAGTCCACCAGCGCTTTCAGGTCAGTATTGCCCTGCAGCGCGGCCACGCGCAGCTTATCGAGGCTAAACTGCTGTTCGTTGCCTTTGCCGTCCAGCGTGATGGTGGCAGGTGGTACCTGGTCGCCCTTCACGGCGGTGCTAAAGGCGAGTTTGTAGTCGGTTACTTTGCCGGTCAGGCGCAGTTTAAGATCGTCGGCCTGATACTGCTTCGCGCCGGTCAGCGGCCAGGAAAGCTGCTTGCTGTCCAGCTCAACATTCAACGGCAGCCCGGCTTCGGCCAGACGGGTTTGGGCATTAAGCTGCATGCCTACTGGCCCCGAAAGATTGACGCCCACTTTCAGCTCGTCGCGCAATGCGCCGCCAACCGTCATCTTCACTTTTTCGCCTTTCAGCGGCTCGATGTTCAGTGTGCTGTTGAGCGTTAAATCAACCGGCCAGTTGTCGCGCAGTTGGGCGCTGCCGGTGGCGTTCACCAGCCCCTGAGAGGAGTCCACATCCAGCGCATCCAGCTTGAGATTGCCGTCAATACTGCTCACTTTCAGCAGCAGCGAGTTGACCATCAAATCCGTATCGCCGGTCAGGCGCAGGCGCGCGCCGCGAAACTCCTGAATATTCAGATTCACCGGCAGGTTAACGTCGGTCATTTCCGGCAGCAGCGGCTTCTCAAACAACGTTTTCAGCGTTTCCCCGAGCGGAGCTTCTTCCGGCTGAGGGTTTTGAATTTTCGGCTCAACAATCTCTTCTTTTGCCACCTGCGCGGCTTTTGGCAACGCAATCAGCAAGCCTTCCAGCGATGTCGGGGTCAGCGTCAGATTGCGCTGCTCCCATGTCAGGCCGCTGGTGAAGTCCATCACCGAGACGGTGGTATCGTCGATTTTCACATTGACGTTGTTCAACGCCACGCGACTCAGGGTTATCGGGTACGGCGTGGAGAGGTTCAGCGGGCCGCTGTCCTCTTCCTGCACCGGGGCAGACGGCGGCATTTTTTTCGTGTCGACCGCAACATCCACATCCTTCAGCGAGAAATCATTGACGCACAGGCTGCTGTGCCACAGGCAGTTTAGCTGCACGGCAAGGTGAACCTCACCCGCACGTACCGCGACGCCAGGCTGCTCATAGCGCAGGTTTTTCAGCGTCAGATTGCGCCAGCCGCCGTCAACCTGAGCGATATTCAGCCCCGGTACCCAGCGATTAGCGCCTTTAAACAGTAAATGCAGGCCAGGCGTAGTCCCCACCAGGAAACCGACTGCCGCGATCAGCAGCACAATCACAGCCAGCACCGCGAGGCTTATTTTCTTCCAGCGACTCATAGTTCAGGCCCCAAACCGATGTAAAACTGTAAACCGTGCTCTTCCTTGTCACCCACCGGTACCGCGAAGTCGAGCTTGATAGGCCCAACCGGGGACTGCCAGCGCACGCCAACGCCTGCGCCGGTTTTGAAGTTGCTTCGTTTGATGTCGTTCACCGCTTCACCGGAGTCAACGAACGCCGCGCCCCACCATTTGCCGGTCACGTTGTACTGATACTCCAGCGAGCCGGTCGCCAGTTTGGAGGCCCCGGTTAACTTGCCGTTGCTGTCCTCCGGCGATATCGACTTGTATTTATAGCCGCGAATACTGCGGTCGCCCCCGGCGAAGAAACGCAGATCCGGCGGCACTTTTTTAAAGTCGTTGGTTTCGATCCACCCCACATTGCCGCGCACCACAAAACGGTGTTTTTCATACAGCGAACGGATCCAAACGTTTTGTGCCTGGAAAACGCCGAAATCGACGCCAGAACCCCAGGCCGTATTAGAAACATCGATTGAGTAGCGCTGTGAGTCACCCCACGTTGGCATCAGGCCCCCGCGTGAGCGGGTACGGTTCAGGCTAACGCCAGGGTAAAGCAGCATTGTCGTGTTGGTAACGTCGGCCTGAGTAAAGTGGTCGAGGCTCCAGCGCAGGTTAACCGCGCGTTGCCAGCCGCTCGACATGTCCCAATAGCGGGACAGCGCCACGGTGGTGGAGTCTGATTTGGTGTCGTTAAGATCGGTTCGCTTAAAACCGCCCTGCACAAGGTAATACTGCTCCAGCGGGCTCTTCAACAGCGGCATTTTGTAGCTGAAGTCGAGCGTCTGTTCAGGGCCAGAAAGGCTCGTGCTGGTTGTCAGGCTATGGCCGTAGGAGTTCATCCACGGTTTTTTCCAGCTAGCCTTCACTCGCGGCCCTACGTCCGTGGAGTAGCCCACGCCGGTTTCAATGGTGTTTTCGGTGCGCGGCGTCACCACCCCCTGTAGCGGCAACACTTTGGTCTGGCGTGATTTATCAAACTCGGGCGCTACCACCACGGAATTAAACCAGCCGGTGGCGGACAGGCGGCGGTTCAGCTCGGCCAGGTCGCTCGACTGGTAATAGTCCCCCTGCTTAAATGGCACAAGGTTTTGCAAATACTCTTCGCGAATTTGGGAGCCCTGAAAAGTCACTGCGCCAAAGCGGTAGCGCTCCCCGCTGTCGTAGTCGATATCCCAGAATGCCTGATGTCTTTCCAGAGAGACGCCTAGCTGGCTCTTACGGAAATCGCCGTCAAAGTAACCCTTACGCAGCGCAATACTGGAGAGGCTTTTTTTGAAGTTATCGTAGTCAGCGTGATCGAGCACGGTGCCGATTTTTGGCCGCTTGGGCAGCAGCGCCAGATAGTCTTTATCGGTCCGTGCGCCGCCGCGCAAAATCACGTCGGTGCCGCCAATTAACACCGGCTGACCGGCATCGACTTTTACCAGCAGAACCTGCCGCCCTCCGTTCTGCGGAGGCGGTTTAAGCGTAAAACCGATGGTTGGCTCGTAGTAGCCCAGCGCTTTTAGCCCTGCGCGAATAGCATCATCAACGCGCGCCTGGAAGCGACGATCCGGCGTCACTTCATCGCTTTCGATGGTTGAAAGCTGAGCACGTACGTTTTTTTGCAGTTCGCCGCTGAGTCCTTCAACCTGCAAGCGCACGCTCGCGGCGTTTGCCCATGTACTCGCCACACACAGGCCTGTGATACATAAAGTACGGATTCCTGGCACGTTTTCTCCTGAATATCCTTGTTCCCACCCCTGGAAGGAAACGTCATTACCGCTCCGCGGATTAACAAAACCCTAACATCTAGGGTTGAAAATAACTCACTAGCCTAAATCTTTCTTATATGTAATGTAGTCTGTAACTCGGATGTATTGTCTGCAATTGCAGGTCTGATGACAACCGCTCGCTTTTTTGCCGATTTTCGGGAGATCCAACACCATGTCATTCTTCGACAAAACTCACACTGTGACGCAGGCCGATGCCCTGCCCGGCCGCAACACGCCGATGCCCGTCGCCACGCTTCACGCGGTTAACGAACACTCAATGACAAATGTACCAGATGGGATGGAAATCGCGCTGTTTGCGATGGGATGTTTTTGGGGCGTCGAGCGCCTGTATTGGGAGATCCCTGGCGTTTACAGCACGGCCGCTGGCTACAGCGGCGGCTACACGCCAAACCCAACCTACCGTGAAGTTTGCAGCGGCCAGACCGGCCATGCGGAAGCCGTGCGCGTCGTTTATGATCCGAAAGTCGTTAGCTACGAGCAGCTTTTACAGGTGTTTTGGGAAAATCACGATCCGGCTCAGGGGATGCGCCAGGGCGGGGACGTCGGCACCCAATACCGCTCGGCAATTTACCCGCTAACGCCGGAACAGGACAAAGCCGCCCGCGCCAGCCTGGAGCGTTTCCAGGCCGCAATGGATGCCGCCGGTGATAAACGTCAGGTCACCACTGAAATCGCCAACGCAGGTCCATTCTACTACGCGGAAGACGACCACCAGCAATACCTGTTCAAGAACCCGCACGGCTACTGCGGCATTGGCGGCATCGGCGTTTGCCTCCCGCCCCAGTAAGCGCTCCCTAAAAGCCAGTCAACCGACTGGCTTTTTCTTTGGCACCGTTAGCCAAAGCCAACCCAGGCTCTCTGATTATTCACATCCAGCGTCGCGGAAGTATGACCATTCCCGAGACTTGCCATGCAGATGTTATTTGCCACGCCATGCTTGTTCAGCGCCGCCAGCATCGCCCGCACGTTACCCGCCGCCCCCTGATCGTTAGCCCCCACCAGGAACACCTCGGTTTTATGCGCTGACGGATGCAAATGCCGGGACAGCATATCCTCCAGAGGAATTCCCCCTGAGCCGCTGCGCTGCGGGTTATCCATATGCAGCGCCAGGCTTTTCCCATCCTGGACAATCATCGCCGCCAGGCAAGGTGCCAGATCGGTTGTGAACAATGCGGTTTTCTGGCGAGGCGGCTGGTGAATCACCTGCGCACGGTTATTGCCCTGGGCAAAAAACTGCAGTTTGTATCCCTCATCCGCAAAACGCTCGTGTGAACGACGGAACGGCACGCCCTGGTTTTGCTGATTCATCGCCAGCTGCAGCGTTTGCAGGGAACCCAGCTGTAAAAGCGCTTTGGCCGGAAAGGTCTGCAGCGGGTTGCCGGACACATTCAAATGTTTGAGATGCGTCAGCGCGCCCAGCGATTCGGGCAGCGCCGTCAGGCCTCGTTCGCTCAGATCTAATGTTTCCCCCCGGCACTGAAAGTTATTCATTATTTCACTGCTGGCAGCCGCCCTGGCCTTGCTTTCTTCCGCCGAAGGAGCCGCCGCGGCCCAATTTTTGAGATCGCCGTGTAAATCACTGGCGTGCAGGCCAGAGGAAGCGACCTGAACCGACGCCGTTGAAGGTGTGCTGGTAAGAGACGGCATGCCCGAAGGCCGCGCCGCCGTAGAATTAATATGCATAATCAGGCTCCGACATAAACTGCCAGTATGTGGCCGTAACTCCCCTATCGGTTCCTTTACACCTGCTGCTCAGCGGCATTAAGGGTGGTTACCGGCCGACGATTTAAGGCCGCCTGGAGCTGATGCCCTATCCAGCCTGCCGCGGAGTTCACGGCCGCCGGAACGCTTTCCTGCAGCGTTTGCGTCATTTTATCCGCCACCGAGTCAGCGAGAATTTCTGCCGCAGGAACGGCGAAAAACACCGGGGCAGAAGCCACCACGTTGGTCGCATGGCTGATGGCGCTTAGCGAAGCGGCATTCACTCTTGGAAAGGCGCTCGCCACAGCGCCGCTAATGGCGCTGCGCAGGCTTATCACACCGGCAAAACCACCGGCCAGCATCGCCGTTTTTCCCAGGCTCGGCGCAGAGAGAACGCTGGCCGTCGCTTTCAGGCTGTCCGTTGCAATATCCAGGGGCAGTTTTGCCACGCGCTGAGCCGCATTTTTTAGCGTATCGCCCACCACATGCGTATTTTTTAACTCCGTGAACCGCGACTGCCAGTCATGGCGCCCCAGTAAAAACTCCGGCCCGGTTCGGCCTTTGCTTTCATCCACCGCATGCAAAATGGCGCTCATCGCGCCGCCCGCCACCAGCCCACCCGCCGCAGACAGCCACGTATCGGCTTCACCGGCCACTTTCGCCCCGGCAAAATGCGTCAATGTTGCCGCCGTCGCCAGGCGCGCAAGATTGCGGGCCGAATAGGTCTGGATGGCTAACCCGGTTTCTGCCACCGTCGTCAGCAAGCTCGCTTTTACCTCTTTTACCGCTTCGCGCATGGCCGGATGCAGGTCGCTGTCTTTGGCGGACAGCCACTGATTAGTTGCCGTGGCGCGGTTAAGCAGCGTGGTGCCTATCGTGTCGGCGATGCTGGACTGCAGGCCAGCATGGAGGCCAATTTCCGCCGCTGTGTGGGCAAAGGCGCTCAACAGCGGGACTTTATCGTAGGCGACCGAAGCGGCAGCAAACGGAATCGCTCTTACCGCCCCTCGTGCGATTTGTCCCAGCCTGTCCAGCTGGTGCCCTTTCGTCAGCACCGCCTCAACGGAGGCCGGCGTTTCCCCCATTTTATGTAATTCCCGGGTTCTCGACTCAATCAGGTCATGCATTTCAGCATGGTTATCGCCGTTAATGTGCTTGCCGAATAACGCCCCAAGCTGATGATGAATAGCGGCTTCATTGGCCGAGCCATAAACGCTGTCTCCCACAAAATGCAGGCTTTCATGCGCGCTTACGGCGGCAGAAGTGGCCACAGATGAGCGGGAAGCAATCGACGCAGGCCGCTGACCGCTGTGTTCCGGTAATGGAGGAAGTTCCGCCGCATGCCTGTGCGCGGAAGTAACGGAATTGACCATGTGAACGCTCTCCTGATAGTGGGCTAACCGGTCAGGTGAGTGGCCAAAAGAGAAGAAAAGTTCCGGGGATAAAAAGATGCAAGACAGCTTATACAGCACGCCAAACGTTAAGTGCATTAATCAAAAAACAGATCAGTTAAAAGGCGGCTTACCGCCGGTTAAATTACAACCTCTGGTAGCACATCCCATCCTTACGCTATACTACTCCTTGAATTTGCTGGCTCGTTCACAAAAGCGGCCAGCATTTCTTGTGTTTGACCCCTTAGATTTATCCACTTTTCCCTTCCGAGGACCTGGCCACAACAGCCAGATAAATTATGTTAAACAGTATTTTGATAATACTTATCCTTATTGCTATTAGTGCCTTTTTCTCAATCTCTGAGATCTCGCTTGCCGCCTCTCGTAAAATCAAACTTAAGCTGTTGGCCGATGAAGGCAACGTAAACGCGCAGCGCGTGCTGAAGATGCAAGAAACGCCGGGCACCTTCTTTACCGTGGTGCAAATAGGCCTGAACGCCGTGGCAATTCTCGGCGGTATCGTCGGGGATGCGGCCTTCTCTCCAGCGTTTAAAACGATGCTGGAGCGCTTCCTGTCGCCGGAGCTGGCCGATCAGCTCAGCTTTATTTTGTCGTTCACCCTCGTGACCAGCTTGTTCATTCTGTTTGCTGACCTTACGCCGAAACGCATCGGTATGATTGCGCCTGAAACGGTCGCTCTGCGTATTATCAACCCGATGCGCTTCTGTCTGTTTGTTTTCAGACCTTTGGTGTGGTTCTTCAACGGCCTGGCTAACGTTATTTTCCGCATCTTCAAGCTGCCGATGGTGCGTAAGGACGACATTACTTCTGACGACGTTTACGCGGTATTTGAAGCCGGTGCGCTGGCGGGCGTGCTGCGTAAGCAGGAACACGAACTGATTGAAAACGTCTTTGAGCTAGAATCCCGTACCGTACCGTCTTCCATGACCTCCCGCGAAAACGTGATTTGGTTCGACCTGCATGCCGACGAACAAAGCCTGAAGTCCACCATCGCCGAACATCCGCACTCCAAGTTCCTGGTCTGTAACGGCGATATCGATCACGTCGTTGGCTACGTTGATTCCAAAGAGCTGCTGAACCGCGTGCTGGGCAACCAGAGCATGGCGCTGAACAGCGGCGTGCATCTGCGTAACGCCCTGATTGTACCGGACACATTGACGCTCTCCGAAGCACTGGAAAGCTTTAAAACCGCCGGGGAAGACTTCGCGGTCATCATGAATGAATACGCGCTGGTGGTGGGCATCATTACCCTGAATGACGTGATGACGACGCTGATGGGTGACCTGGTCGGCCAGGGCATGGAAGAACAAATCGTGGCCCGTGATGAAAACTCATGGCTGGTGGAAGGCGGCACGCCGATTGATGACGTCATGCGCGTGCTGGATATCGACGAGTTCCCGCAGTCCGGTAACTATGAAACCATCGGCGGGTTCATGATGTTTATGCTGCGTAAAATCCCGAAACGCACCGACTCGGTGAAGTTCTCCGGCTATAAGTTCGAGGTGGTGGATATTGATAACTACCGCATCGACCAGCTGCTGGTGACGCGTATCGACAATAAGCCTGTCGCGCTGTCGCCAAAGCTGCCTGATGGCGAAGAGCCTCAGGAGCAGTAAGCTAGCTGCAGAAACACTAACGGCCCCTTCGGGGCCGTTTTTTTTACAACTTTTGGGCCTAACCCATATCCGCCTGTAAGCGCATTACCTGGCGGTTAACCTCGGACATCACCGAGTAGTGCTGCTTATCCTTAACTTTCGGGACAAGGATTTTGCCCTTATCAAATTCGAAAGCGCCAACGTCCTTGATATACAACCGTCCACGGAACAGGATCTTCACGTACTTCGCCACCTGAAGGGGGTTGTAACGTTGGAAAATTTTCATTGTTCTTTACTCCTGCATGTTAACGCCTCTGCGAGCTACATTTGGCCCGACAAAATGAGGCGAAAAAGTTTGGTGCTCGAAAACTATAGTCCAGATATCGAAGGTCACCTAGTGTGTAGAAGTTTTTTTACTAAAAGATTACAAAGTTGCAGAACAATATTTTTAATTGTAAAAAACGGCAGCGTAAGCCTTCAAATTTCAGGGTTATGTGCGTCAGCCCGCAAACTGGCACTTTGCTTGCGGGACAGATGCTTATTCAGCACATATGCTTAAAACATCGACCCAAGTGGTCGGATCACCTGCTAACAACAATAAGGAGTCACCGATGACCCTGCGCAAAACGCTGGCGCTGTCTTTGCTGCTGCTGCCGCTCATGGCCTCAGCCCATAACTTTGAAAATAACCAGCGAGTTTCCCCTATTGGCATAACCGACAAGGGCGAGCTGGTGCTGGATAACAATAAGTTTAGTTATAAAAACTGGAATAGCGCGCAGCTCCCTGGGAAAGTGAGAGTCCTGCAGCATATTGCCGGCCGCTCGAGTGCCAAAGAAGAAAATGCGGCCATGGTCGAAGCCATCAAAGCGGCAAAATTCCCGCACGACAAGTACCAGACCACCACCATTGTGAACACCGACGACGCGATTGTGGGCACCAGCATGTTCGTGCGCAGCAGCATCGAAAGTAATAAGAAAGAGTTTCCGTGGTCGCAGTTTATCGTCGACAGCAACGGCGTAGCGGCGAAAGCCTGGCACTTGCAGCAGGGCGGCTCAGCTATTGTGGTGCTGGATAAAGAAGGCAGGATTCAGTTCGCCAAAGATGGCCCGTTAACCCAACAGGAAGTGCAGCAGGTGATTAGCCTGCTGCAGGGGTTACTCAGTAAATAGAAACGCGGAAACCGGGATTCAGGAACGACTCGCGCGGGGTATAGTCCAGCGGCTTACCCTGCCAGTCATGAACGTGCGCTCCGGCAGCGACCGCCACGGCGTGTCCTGCCGCAGTGTCCCAAATGTTGGTTGGCCCAAAGCGTGGATAGAGCTGGGCCTGGCCGTCGGCCACCAGACAGAACTTCAGCGATGAGCCAATGGCCGTGGTCTGGTGCTCGCCCATCTGCTGGAGATACTCTTTCAGCTCGCTATCGTTGGCGGCATGGGACCGGCTAACCACCACGCGCGGTGGGCGGGCATCACGGACATGAATCTGATTTCGCACCCCGCACTCTTCCTTCCAGGCCTTCCCATCTGCGGCGCTGTACATAATCTTCAGCACCGGCGCGTAGACAACGCCCATCACCGCTTTCCCACCTTCAATGAGCGCGATATTCACCGTGAACTCGCCGTTACGCTTCAGGAACTCTTTTGTGCCGTCCAGCGGATCGACCAGCCAGTAGCGCTGCCAGCTTTGACGGGTATCCCACGACTGGGGATCTTCCTCTGACAAGACGGGGATATCCGGCGTCAACGTCTTCAGCCCTTTCAAAATAATGTCGTGGGCGGCGAGATCCGCCGCCGTCACCGGAGAGTCATCAATCTTATGCGTCGCTTCAAGCGGCTTCTCTCCCTCATAGACCTGCATGATAGCGGCCCCGGCCTCGCGGGCCAGCTGGCAAATTTGTTCTAACATTCTCCACCTCGTGTTGTGTCTCAGCGCTACATCGAGCGAATAACTTATTGTTTTACTTATATCTCATTGCACCACGATGCGCTATCTGTGAAGCATTTCTGGTTTACCGGACTCAATTTCTGGCAGACTTCACAAAATTGTAAGCAACAGTCTGTATATACATTGCCCTTTGTGGCGTACCTCTAAAAAGGACATTTAAACATGATTAAGTTTAGCGCAACGCTTCTGGCGACGCTGATAGCCGCCAGCGTCAATGCGGCCACCGTTGACCTGCGGATCATGGAAACGACCGATCTGCACAGCAACATGATGGACTTCGATTACTACAAAGATACGCCTACTGAGAAGTTCGGTCTGGTACGCACCGCAAGTTTGATCAATGCCGCGCGCGGTGAAGTCACCAACAGCGTGCTGGTGGATAACGGCGATATTATCCAGGGCAGCCCGTTGGGCGATTATGCCGCCGCCAGGGGGCTGAAAGCCGGGGAAATCCATCCTGTCTATAAGGCGCTGAATACGCTCGACTATACCGTTGGCAACCTGGGCAACCACGAATTCAACTATGGCCTCGACTTCCTGCATAAAGCCCTGGCAGGTGCCAGGTTCCCGTACGTGAACGCCAATATCATCGATGTAAAAACCCAAAAACCGATGTTCACGCCGTACCTGATTAAAGAAACCGAAGTCAAAGACAAAGACGGCAAAACCCAGACGCTACGCATCGGCTACATCGGCTTTGTACCGCCGCAAATCATGACCTGGGATAAGGCCAACCTGAGCGGCAAAGTGACGGTGAACGACATCACCGAAACTGCGCGGAAATACGTGCCGGAAATGCGCCAACAGGGTGCGGATGTGGTGGTAGTGATTGCCCACTCGGGGCTTTCCAGCGAGCCTTATCAGGCGATGGCCGAAAACTCCGTTTATTACCTCAGCCAGGTGCCAGGCGTGGACGCCATTATGTTCGGCCATGCCCACGCCGTATTCCCTGGGAAAGATTTTGCCAACATTAAAGGGGCCGATATCGAAAAAGGCACCCTGAACGGCGTGCCTGCCGTGATGCCGGGCATGTGGGGCGACCACCTTGGCGTGGTAGATCTGGTGCTGAGCAACGACTCCGGCAGCTGGAAAGTCACCAGCAGCAAGGCAGAAGCACGGCCAATTTATGACAGCGTAGCCAAAAAATCCCTGGCGGCAGAAGACCAGAACCTGAAGAAAGTGCTGGAGCACGATCACACCGCAACCCGCGAATTTGTCAGCAAGCCAATCGGTAAATCGGCGGATAACATGTACAGCTATCTGGCGCTGGTGCAGGACGACCCAACCGTTCAGGTAGTGAATAATGCGCAGAAAGCCTACGTTGAGAAATACATCCAGGGCGACCCGGACCTTGCGAATCTGCCGGTGCTCTCCGCCGCCGCCCCGTTCAAAGTGGGCGGACGTAAAAACGATCCGGCCAGCTTCGTTGAGGTCGAAAAAGGCCAACTGACCTTCCGCAACGCCGCCGATCTCTACCTTTACCCGAACACCCTGGTGGTCGTGAAAGCGACCGGTAAAGAGGTCAAAGAGTGGCTGGAATGTTCCGCCGGGCAGTTCAACCAGATCGACGTAAACAGCACCAAGCCTCAGGAATTAATCAACTGGGACGGCTTCCGTACCTATAACTTCGATGTGATCGACGGCGTAAATTATCAGATCGACGTCAGCCAGCCGGCCCGCTACGACGGCGAATGCCAGATGGTGAACCCGAAGGCAGAGCGCATCAAAGATCTCACCTTCAAGGGCAAACCTATCGACCCGAACGCCATCTTCCTGGTCGCGACCAATAACTATCGCGCTTACGGCGGCAAGTTTGCCGGAACCGGCGACAGCCACATCGCTTTTGCTTCACCAGATGAGAACCGCGCGGTACTGGCCAACTGGATAGGCGCCCAGGGCGAAATTCACCCAGCGGCAGACAACAACTGGCGTCTGGCCCCCATCGCCAGCCAGCAGCCGCTGGATATCCGCTTTGAAACCTCCCCTGGCGACAAAGCCGCCGCCTTTATCAAAGAAAAAGGCCAATACCCAATGAAAAAAGTCGCTAACGACGACATTGGTTTTGCTATCTATCAGCTTGATTTAAGCAAGTAACTCTCTCAGGCGTCCCGTTTCTCTCGGGACGCCATCACCTGCGGCAAATTCTCTTCTATCCAGTCGGCTAGCGAGGCCACTTTATCGGCAATTTCATGGCCCATCGGCGTCAGCGTGTACTCCACGTGAGGCGGCACAACCGGGTAAGATTTGCGATCCACAAAGCCGTCCGCCTCCAGCCACTGCAGCGTCTGCGCCAGCATTTTCTCGCTCACGCCGCCCATCTTGCGCCTTAAATCGCTAAAACGATGAGTGCCATCCTGTAATGCCACTAAAATTAAGACACCCCAGCGGCTGGTCACATGTTTCAGCACATCCCGGGAGGGACATTTTTCGCTGAACAGATTGCCGTTGCGCAGTTGTTCGCTCAGCGTCATGGGCGCTTCGATGATTTCACTCATTTAATACTTACCTTTTTGTACGTACTTACTAAAAGTTAGTTAGGGTGCTAGTGTGGCACAACTTGTTCGAAACATCACTCAGGAGATTGATCATGATTGCGATTACCGGCGCATCCGGCCAACTGGGCCGCCTTGTCATTGAAAATTTATTGCAAACGGTGAAAGCCGAAGAGATCGTGGCCGTTGTGCGTAACCCGGCCAAAGTTGACGATTTTGCCAGCCGTGGCGTACAGGTTCGTGCGGCGGATTACGGGGATGTAGCTGCGCTGGCAAAAGCTTTCTCCGGCGTGGAAAAAGTGCTGCTCATCTCCTCCAGCGAAGTTGGCCAGCGCGCCGTTCAGCACAGCAATATTATTACCGCGGCGAAGCTTGCGGGCGTGAAACTCATCGCCTATACCAGCCTGCTGCATGCCGATAAATCGCCTCTGGCCCTCGCCGAAGAGCACATTGTCACGGAGCAACAGCTCAAGGCCTCCGGTGTTCCGTTCACGCTGCTGCGTAACGGCTGGTATACCGAAAACTATCTGGCCAGCGTGCCGCCTGCAATTCAGCACGGCGTGTTTATCGGCAGCGCCGGTGAAGGCAAAATTGCCTCAGCAACGCGGGCTGATTACGCGGCGGCGGCCGCTAAAGTGCTGACGCTGGATAATCAGGCGGGCAAAGTTTATGAGCTGGCGGGAGACCACGGCTGGACGCTCGCAGAACTGGCGGCGGAAGTAAGCCAGCAAAGCGGCAAGCCCGTGGTTTATCAGAACCTGAACGAGGCCGATTTTAAAGCTGCCCTGCAGGGTGCTGGCCTGCCGGAGGGCTTCGCCGCGCTGCTGGCGAACTCAGATGCAGGCGCGGAAAAAGGCGGACTGTTTGACGACAGCCACCAGCTTAGCAAGCTGATTGGTCGCCCAACCACCTCGCTTCGCGACAGCGTGAAAAGCGCCCTTTAATTGTTAAAAACTGGTTAATAACTAGCCCTGTACGCGGACATCTCTATAATAACGGGAGTATCCGCGTGGAGAGAAAGCGTGCAGGGAGTTCCCGAGCAGTTTAGCGATGAGAGAGACAGCGCCCAGTTCCGGCATTTGCCGCACCTGCCGGGCGTTGAGCTTTATCATGCCCATATTGCGAAATACGCCTTTGAGCCACACACCCACGAAGCCTTCGGCATCGGCGCCATAACCTGGGGCGCAGAGCGCTTCCGCTACCGGGGTGAACAGCTGGTTGCCCCCACGGACTCGCTGGTGCTGATGAACCCGGACGAGCTGCATACCGGCGAAGCCGCCAGCGAAGATGGCTGGCAGTACCGCATGATTTACCTGGATCCTAATCTGCTGGAATCGCTGACCGGGGAAAGAAGCTGGTGGTTTAACGCCGCCGTCAATCACGACCCCGCCCGCGCCCGCCAGGTTTCGCAGTTTATCGCGGGCCTTTGGCAAGCCGAAGACACGCTCACCCAGCAAGGGCTGCTGCTAAATCTCGTCGAGGCTTTTCGCCCCTACGCCCGTCACCTTCCTGGGCTTCACGAGGCGGCAAACCGCTTCGCTCTCGTGCGCGAATACCTTTACGACAACTATATGCATACCATCACCCTTGAAGATTTAGCGGCGCTGGTCTCCCTTAGCCCTTACCATTTCCAGCGGCAGTTTAAAGCCTGCTACCACGTCACTCCCCACCAGATGCTGATGGCGATTCGCCTGTGGCACGCCAAACAGTTCCTCACCAGCGGCATGCCGGCCGCCCAGGTTGCCGCCGCCAGTGGCCTGACGGATCAGGCGCACCTGACCCGTGCGTTTGCCCAGCGCTACGGCATTACCCCCGTGCGTTACCAAAAGCAGGTTACCCGCTAACAAGACAGCAACCTCGTACAATACTCTGCCGCGCTGCCCCCCTACACTGCGGCTAAATTGTGCTGTTGCAGGAAATGAAGATGTTAAGTGGTGTGCTGTATGCTCTGCTGGCGGGGCTAATGTGGGGATTAATTTTCGTTGGGCCAATCATCGTTCCGGATTACCCGGCGGCCCTGCAGTCGACCGGGCGTTATTTGGCCCTCGGGCTGATTGCCCTTCCCATCGCCTGGCTTGGGCGAAAACGCCTGCGCGAGCTGAGCCGCCAGGACTGGTTTACCGCCCTAAAGCTTTCGAGCGTGGGGAATCTGATTTATTACGTCTGCCTGGCGAGTGCCATTCAGCGTACCGGCGCGCCTATTGCGACGATGATCATCGGCACACTGCCGGTGGTGATCCCTATTTTTGCTAACCTGCTGTACAGCAAAAGGGATGGGAAGCTGCCGTGGCGCCGCCTCGCCCCAGCGCTGGTAGTGATTGCCGCCGGGCTGATCATGGTGAATACCGCCGAGCTGCGCGGTGAGCAGGCCGATTTTAGCTGGTGGCGCTATGTCAGCGGCATCCTGCTGGCGTTTGTTTCGGTCGCCTGCTGGGCCTGGTATGCCCTGCGCAACGCCCGCTGGCTGCGGGAGAACCCGGACAAAAACCCGATGATGTGGGCGACGGTTCAGGGGCTTTCCACGCTGCCTTTCTCGCTGATCGGCTATATCGGCGTGTGCATTTGGATGGGGAGTCAGGATGCGGGCTTTACCCTGCCCTTTGGCCCACGCCCGGCGGTGTTTATCACGCTGATGCTGGCCATTGCCATTCTCTGTTCGTGGCTGGGGAATCTGTGCTGGAACATTGCCTGCCAGCGCCTGCCGACGGTAATTGTCGGTCCGCTGATTGTCTTTGAGACCTTAGCTGGCCTGGCTTATACCTTTATGATTCGCCAAAACTGGCCCCCGCTGCTGACGCTGTGCGGAGTGCTATGCCTGACAACTGGGGTGGTGCTGGCGGTGCGCTCTAAACCAGAAAAAGAGACAGTGGTTCAGGTTTCCGAAGCGTAAAAAAGCCGGGGCTTAGCCCGGCCTGAGAGAATGAGATCCCGGCCTAATATAGCCGGGATTTTTTTAGAAAGTTTCCCAGTTTGCATCCGAAACCGGCATTGCCGGTTTTGTTTTCAACTGCGGCGTTTGTACCTGCGTGGCTTTTGCCAGTGCCTGCGCGCGGCGGTGGATTTTAAACACCGCTACCGCTTCATTGAGGCGCGAGGCCTGCTCTTCAAGCGCAGCCGCTGCTGCCGCAGATTCTTCGACCAGCGAGGCATTCTGCTGGGTGACGCGGTCCATCTCCGCCACGGCCTGTCCAACCTGATCGATACCCCGGCTTTGCTCGTCCGATGCGGATGCAATTTCACCCATAATATCGGTAACCCGGGTTACGGCGCTGACGATTTCCGCCATCGTTTTACCGGCCTCATTCACCAGGTCCGAGCCCGCGTTGACACGCTCGCCGGAATCATCGATCAGAGCTTTAATCTCTTTTGCCGCCTGGGCGCTGCGCTGGGCAAGCGTACGCACTTCCCCAGCGACCACCGCAAACCCGCGGCCTTGCTCACCCGCTCTTGCCGCTTCTACCGCTGCGTTCAGCGCCAGAATGTTAGTCTGGAAGGCAATACCGTCAATCACGCTGGTGATTTGGGCGATTTTGCTTGAGCTGGTGGCGATTTCATCCATCGTCCGCACCACGCCGGCCACCACATTGCCGCCTTTTTTCGCGGTTGTGGAAGCGTCCAGCGCAAGACGAGAAGCCTGGCGCGCGTTGTCGGCGTTTTGCTTCACCGTGGCCGTCAGTTGTTCCATGCTGGCCGCCGTTTCTTCCAGCGAAGCCGCCTGCTGTTCGGTGCGGGAAGAGAGATCGTTGCTGCCGGCAGAAATTTCACCGGCGCCGGTGTAAATGGTATCGGCCCCATCGCGTACCACGCTGACGGTATTCGCCAGTGCGGTTTGCATTTCTTTCACGCTGTTAGCCAGCCGGGCCATTTCGTTTTTGCCTTCTGCCTCAATGGGCCGGGTCAGGTCGCCTGCGGCAATGGCACGAATATGATCCATCACATCACGCAGCGGCATCAGCAGGACGCGACGCATCGCTACCCAACTCACCACAATCACGCCGATTACGCCAAGCATGACGATGCTAAGAGTCCACAAAATCCGCTGGTAGTCGGCCTGGTTATCGCGAACGCCCTGGCTGGAGAGTTCGGCCTGCTCATCGCGCCATTCGCGGTAAACCTTCTGCATCGCCACCTGCTTTTGTTCCGCATTTTGCTTGAACATTTGCTCCAGGTCGCTCTGGGCCAGGAAGGTGTTCATTTTGCTGAGCGTAGAAGCGTAGTTATGGTACTGCGCTTCCAGTTCATCGCTCAGGTGCGGCCGTAAGCCAGGCGTATCGGGTAACGCCCGGTACTTTTCAAAATGGCTTTGGGCTTCCGCCAGCAGCGAATTAGCCGTGGCGACTAACTCCTGGAGCTGGCCGCCGTTAATCTGATTCGCCATGCTGCCCTGAATACGCAGCATGCCGCGGTTCAGCGTGACGCGAGCCTGGTTGAGGCCGATCCAGGCATCGGTAAATTCGGCCACATTCTGGCTGGAGAGCTGGGAGACAGTGAAGTTGTTCTTATCGTTATTGAGGGCATTGATGAAAACCGTGGCTGACAGCAGTTGCATGAGCCCTAGCGCAATCAACACGGAAACCAGTAAGGTGATAACTTTCATTCTTTTAAACATATATAGCCCTTTATTATGCAGATATTGTCCGACGTCTAACTATCGGCAGCGCCTCCTGGTTATTTATGCTTCGTCCACCAAAAACCACCATTTTTGGGGATTTTTTGTAATCATTCAGTATGTTAAGTGGAAAACATTTTTTGTGATCTACATCTCGCTATGATCGCTGCCCCGAAAGGGTTATAGTGCGCACATAAAGATGCATTTAGAATACATCTTATATTTCATTGTGAGGAATCAAGCTATGGCCTACCGCGATCAACCTTTAGGTGAACTGGCGCTGACTATTCCACGCGCTTCCGCGCTGTTTCGTAAACTGGATTTAGATTTTTGCTGCGGCGGAAAACAAACGCTGCTGCGCGCGGCAACGCGTAAGGAACTGGATCTGGAAGAGATTGAAGCTCAGTTGGCCGCCCTGGCCACAGAACCGGCAGAGAAAGACTGGCGTGCTGCGCCGCTGGCAGAAATCATCGATCACATCATTGTGCGCTTCCACGACCGCCATCGCGAGCAACTGCCGGAGCTGATTCTGCAGGCAACCAAAGTCGAGCGCGTCCATGCCGATAAGCCCAATGTGCCGAAAGGGCTGGCGAAATATCTCACCATGCTACATCAGGAACTGAGCAGCCACATGATGAAAGAGGAACAGATCCTGTTCCCGATGATTAAGCAGGGCATGGGCGCTCAGGCGGGTGGCCCGATTAGCGTGATGGAAAGCGAGCATGATGATGCGGGCGAACTGCTGGAAGTGATCAAGCACACCACCAATAACGTAACGCCGCCGCCGGAAGCCTGCACGACGTGGAAAGCGATGTATAACGGGATTAATGAACTGATTGAAGATCTGATGAACCACATCAGCCTGGAGAATAATGTCCTGTTTCCACGGGCGTTGGGCGGGGAAAAATAAGCACTTGGCCTTACAAAAATGCCCTCTCCCTTTGGGGAGAGGGCATTTTTTCACGTATACACTGCCCGCTTACTTGCCGATATTCGCCAGGCGTTTTTTGCCCACGAACAGCCAGCCAGCACCCAGCACAATGAACCACAGCGGCGTCACTATCAGCGCCTGACGGGTATCATCTTCCAGCGTCAGCAGGACAATCACAAAGACGAAGAATGCCATGCACACCCAGCACATCAGCTTGCCCAGAGGCATCTTATAGATCGACTTCTCATGCAGGTGAGGACGCTGTTTACGGTACACCAGGTATGAGCAAAGAATGATGGTCCAGACGAACATGAACAGAATCGCGGAAACCGTCGTGATCATAGTAAAAGCCGCAATCACGTTCGGGTTGACATAAAGCATCACCACGCCGCCCAGCAGGCAGATACAGGAGAAGGTTAACCCTTTCGCCGGTACCGCACGTTTGGAAAGCTTAGCGAAGGCTTTAGGCGCCACACCGTCCTGCGCCAGGCCGAACAGCATACGGCTGGTGGAGAACACGCCACTGTTGGCAGAGGAAGCGGCGGAAGTCAGCACCACAAAGTTGATGATACTCGCCGCCGCCGGTAGGCCAACCAGCACGAAAAGCTCTACGAATGGGCTCTTGTTTGGCACAACGGAGCTCCACGGCGTCACCGACATGATAACTATCAGCGAAAACACGTAGAACATAATGATACGCACCGGGATCGAGTTAATCGCCCGCGGCAGTGATTTTTCAGGATCTTTGGTTTCCGCGGCGGTGGTGCCCACTAGCTCAATACCCACGAAGGCAAAGACCGCTATCTGGAACCCGGCAAAGAAACCGCTGATGCCTTTCGGGAACCAGCCGCCATCGTTCCAGAGGTTATTGAAGGAGGCCTCAACGCCGGACGGGGAATGGAAACTGGTCAAAACCATCACCAGGCCGATGACGATCAGCGCGACAATGGCGACAATTTTGATCATCGCGAACCAGAACTCCATCTCACCGAACATTTTCACGGTTGCCAGGTTCAGGCTCAGCAGCACCAGCACAACGGCCAGAGAGGCGACCCAATCGGAAAGTCCGGGGAACCAGAACTGGGCATAGGCGGTTATCGCCACTACGTCCGCCATGCCGGTCACCACCCAGCAGAACCAGTACGTCCAGCCGGTAAAATACCCGGCCCATGGCCCCAACAAATCTGCGGCAAAATCGCTGAACGACTTATATTCCAGATTCGATAACAGCAGCTCACCCATCGCACGCATCACGAAGAACAGCATAAAGCCGATGATCATGTAGACGAAGATGATGGACGGCCCCGCAAGGCTGATGGTTTTTCCTGACCCCATAAACAAGCCGGTGCCGATGGCACCCCCAATGGCAATAAGCTGAATATGACGGTTTGTTAAATTACGCCGCAGCGACTGCTCGGTCGGAGCCTGAGCTTCGTCCGCGACTTTGACCTGATCTACCATGTTTGTATTTTCCTGTACCTGTCTGTTTTTTCAGGCTCTACTGGCCCGTGAACTGTTTTTACGTGATGTTGTTTTGTGTGATACGAGGTAAGAATCGGCGGGATAAATAATAAGCACAAGGGTAATGTTAATTTTTTGTTTAATTTGAGTGTGAAATCGCATTCACAGCGGGATATGGCTCACAAAAATACCCGTAAAACAGGTTAATGCAAGATAAAATCACGCTAGTTTATTATTAGGCAATGCAAAACCCCGCACCTGGCGGGGTTCGGGATTCTTTACAGAATTTCCAGCAGCTCGACTTCAAAGACCAGGGTGCTGAATGGTGGGATAGAGGCACCGGCACCGCGCTCGCCGTAAGCGAGGTTGTGTGGAATAGTCAGTTCCCATTTGGAGCCTACTGGCATCAGGGTCAGCGCTTCGATCCAGCCAGCAATAACGCCGCTTACCGGGAACTCTGCCGGCTCGCCACGCTGTACGGAGCTGTCGAAGACAGTCCCATCGATAAGTTTGCCGGTGTAATGCACGCGAACGTGATCTTTACGCGCAGGAATTGGGCCAGTGCCCTGAGTGATAACGCGGAACTGCAGGCCAGATTCGGTGCTGCTCACGCCTTCTTTCTCTGCATTTTCAGCCAGGTATTTCTGACCTTCTACGGCCAGCTCTTTCTGACGCTCACGACGCACTTCGTCCGCACGTTCGTGAACTTCACGCAGAGCGCGGTGAACAACGTCAACAGGAACGGCCGGGGCATTCCCTTCCAGCGCATCACGGAGACCAGCGACCAGCGCTTCTGGCAGTAAACCTTGCAGGCCGGATTCGCTCAGCTGCTGGCCTACCTGTAAACCAATACCGTAACTTGCTTGTGCTTCGACGCTGTCAAAAGAAGGGGTTGTCATGGATTTTCCTTTCATGATGTTTAAAAGCAAGCCCGAAGCATAACAGCGTCAATCCGCAGGGTAAATGACAATGGAGGAAAGGTGACAAATGCAAACGAAACGGGAACAATAGCTTAAACGGGCGCAAAACTGCGGTTTACCGTCACGGAAACCAGGATTGCTTAAGGCATCAGACAGTTAGCGTTTACACTCTACATAGTTCGAGTTACAGCAACAACCTGCGGTTTGAACTATGACGAGTCTATACTGGAAAGTATTCTTTTGAGGAGGGTTGCCCATGCAATTCGCAGTTAAACCATGGCTTACGCGGATTTGGCATGCACCGGATCATTTCCGCTTGATGGATCCGTTACCTCCCCTGCACCGCCGAGGCATTATCCTTGGCTTTGCGTGCGTGATTCTCGGCTTTCTCCTGCCGGGGGCAGATAACGAGAGTCGCCCGGTCACGCGCGATGCTCAGCTCTCCGTACAATCCCAGTCTCCGATGCAGGCCGAGCTGACGCCTTCGGCTAATAGCAATGTCCCCGCGACGCCGGTTGAGCCTCCTCGTGTAGAAGAGCAAACTCAGGCCCCCGTCCCCCACGATAACAATGATATCGAGCAGCAGTGGCGTTCCTACCGTGTAGCGGCCGGCCAGACGATGGCCCAGCTGTTCCGCGATCATAATTTGCCGCCAGCAGACGTCTACTCCATGGCGCAGGTAGAGGGTGACAGTAAGCCGCTGAGCAACCTGCAAACCGGGCAGATGGTGCAGATCAGGCAAAATGCCAACGGCGTAGTGACGGGCTTAACCATTGATATCGGTAACGATCAGCAGGTGCTGTTTACCCGCCAGCCGAACGGCAGCTTTATTCGCGCGCAGTAAACCCGTCCTGCCTCATAAAAGCAAAACGCCAGCACGAGGCTGGCGTTTTTACGAGCAGTGAATAAAAACTTATTCAGCTACAACGTTTACAGTCAGTTTAGCGAATACTTCGCTGTGAACCTGGAAGTCCACTTCGTGCTCACCGGTGGTGCGCAGAACGCCGTTCGGCAGACGAACTTCGCTCTTAGCAACAGCAACGCCAGCTGCAGTTACAGCGTCAGCGATGTCGCGAGTACCGATGGAACCGAACAGTTTACCTTCGTCGCCAGCTTTGGACGCGATGGTTACGGTTTCCAGTGCGTTGATTTTCTCAGCGCGAGCTGCAGCAGCAGCCAGAACGTCAGCCAGTTTAGCTTCCAGTTCTGCACGGCGTGCTTCGAAGAACTCAACGTTTTTCTTGGTAGCAGGAACAGCTTTACCCTGTGGTACCAGGAAGTTACGAGCGTAGCCCGCTTTAACGTTAACCTGATCACCCAGGCTACCCAGGTTTGCTACTTTATCAAGCAGAATAACTTGCATTACCTTATCCTCTCAAAGTCGTATTAATGGACCGTGACCGATTACTGATGACGATCAGTGTACGGCAGCAGAGACAGGTAGCGAGCGCGTTTGATAGCGCGAGCCAGCTGACGCTGGTATTTTGCACGGGTACCGGTGATACGGCTTGGGACAATCTTACCGCTTTCGGTGATGTAGTTTTTCAGCGTAGCGATATCTTTATAGTCGATCTCTTGAACGCCTTCCGCGGTGAAACGGCAGAACTTGCGACGACGGAAATAACGTGCCATATGGCTAGTCTCCAGAATCTATCAATTCAATCTGCTCGGCATGCAAGACCACTTTGTTCAGGCCATTTTTCATCTGATGACAAGTAATGAACCCGTGAACCGTGATTTGCGTACCGACCGTTATACTGTGAGTAATGGCCTGGTTCGCGTGCCCGCTAACAATCACTGGCATTCGACACCACGCCTGCCGGTTAAGACCGGCTTCCTCTTGCACAGAACGGTGCTCAAGCACGAACTGGCAGTGAGGAATTCCTGAGGGGCTGACCTTGCGAAGGGGCGTCTTGCACACAGTGCCAGACAACGCCAGGCGGTTGGCCATCATCAGAATTACTCTTCAGAATCCCCAGCATCTGCATCATCAGCGGTTTCGTTAGCGAAATCATCGCGACGCTCACGGCGCTCGTCTTTCGCTTTAACCATTGGAGATGCTTCGGTAACCGCGTGCTTAACGCGCATAACCATGCTGCGGATAACGGCGTCGTTGAAGCGGAAGTTAGTTTCCAGCTCATCGATCGCTTCCTGCGGAGCTTCAACGTTCAGCAGAACGTAGTGAGCTTTGTGCAGTTTGTTGATCGGGTAAGCCAGCTGACGGCGGCCCCAGTCTTCCAGACGGTGGATCGTACCTGCTGCTGCAGTGATTGCACCAGTGTAACGTTCGATCATGCCCGGAACCTGTTCGCTCTGGTCAGGATGGACCATAAAAACGATTTCGTAATGACGCATCGAATTGCTCCTTACGGATTATTCAGCCTCCTGTCAGGGTCAGCCGCGGCCCATGGAAGCAAGGAACGTGTTTGAATTGCGGCTGAAAAATTGACGCGTAATCATACTTACCCAGGCCGCTAAACTCAAGGCCGCAAGCAAATAAATTATCTTTGTGACAGGGGGAATAGCTAAGCCTGTGAATTTCAAAACAAACCCGCAGATTGCCAAAATATTTTGAAAGAGACCATCAGAAATGGTCACTTTTTATTCAGCCATCAGGAATTACACTTATTGATAACAGGCCGCCACAGCCATTAACAGGAGCGACGACCACGGATTACAGGTTTGTTGTAGTGGAGCGCATCATGAAAAATATCGTTATTGCCCTTGCCGCTGTACTGCTCTTTAGCGCAAATGCGGCCGCAGCTATAAAAATCGACGCCCGCCAGGCCAGAAATATGGACGATGTTCAGAGCCTGGGCGTTATCTACATCAACCATAACTTCGCCACCGTTTCTGAAGCGGAATCGGCCATCCAACAGGATGCTGACCAACACAACGCGAAGTTCTACCACACGATAATCATGAGAGAACCGGGCAGCAACGGCAATATGCACGTCAGTGCTGATATCTACCGGTAGCTTGAGAGTACGCGTAAACACCAGAGAAGACACCACGACCTAAAAATCCATGTTTGACTTGCCCCCGCTTGCGGGGGCTTTTTTTCGCTTACAGGTGCCGGGCAAAAAACTGACTCGTGGCCTCTAACGCTTCGGGCGTAATGCGGTGTTTAACGCCCGCTTCCCATACACAGGTCAGGTTTTGGTCCAGCTTGTTAGCCACCAGCGCCTGCTGCAGCCTGAACGTTTCGACGGCGGGCACAACGTCATCATCCTCTCCGTGCCACAACAACAGCGGCCTGTCGCCCAGCCGCTCAAGCTGTTTACCGACGTCGTAATCCACCAGCCCGGCAATCACCTTTTCACGCACATCCACCGGAGGTGGGAACAGCGTCTGGGCGAGCGTTGTGAAATAGCCCGATCCCATCAGGCTGGCGACGCACCGCACTTCAGGATGCCGCGCCATAATCCCCAGCGCCGTCATGCCCCCCATGGAAGCCCCGCCCACCGCAAGCCTGTCGCCGGCAACGCCGCCGGTGTTTCTTAATGCCTGACAGAGAGCCGGGAATTCATCAATGCTGTTTTTTAAAATCGGCCAGAACTGCTGCAGGCGGGCGGGCGCATCGCCGCCGTAGCGGGCGCCATGATCGAGAGCGTCCGGCATCACAACGCGAAATCCCTGCTGCGCCAGCGCCACAGCGAAATAGCTATATACCAGCTTTGAAGAAGTAAACCCGTGGTAGAAGATAACCGTCGGCAGCGGGGATTGTTTCATTCCGGCAGGCACCGCGTGCAGCACTTCAACATCGGCTAACCGCTCAGTATAAATTTCGATCATCTTCTCTTCTCCTCCGGTGAAATATCAGGGAAAGTAACGCAAATTAGGGATTATTGTAACGATGAGATCTAGTTAGCGATTTTCATTCGAAAGTCAGCCAAAAGCGCGCCTGAGATAACAAATCGGGAACATTCCCCCTTTGCAGAGCCAACCCCGGAACTACACTATGATTGTCAAGAAACGAGAAACCATCATGCCCCGGCTATCCGTACTATTTCTGGCGGCCTTACTCAGCGCCTGCAGCGTGCTTCAGGGCACACCGCAGCCAGCGCCGTCGCCGACGAATTACCCGCAGGAAGTACAGCGCTCTCAGACTGCGGAGTTAACAAAAATAGGTACAGTGACCGCCGTGGTACGTGGCTCTCCAATGGACTCAGAAGCCATTATTAAGAAGAAAGCCGCAGCAGCGAAAGCCGATTATTATCTCATCATTATGAATGATGAGACGGTCATCCCGGGCCAATGGTATTCGCAGGCTATTTTGTATCGAAAATAGCCCGGTCCGATAGCCGTTATTTATTGATATTTACACAGCTTTTCGCCGCTTGATCGTTTCTTATGCACAATGGACCTCGCCCTCAGGAAGCGGGGTCAGCTTTGAGTAAGCGAAGGATTGCCCTGTAACTTCGGGGTAAAATGATAAGGAACTGACAATGAAACGATCTCTTGCCTTAACGACACTGCTGTTATCTGTTGGCCTCATTCCGACTCTGGCGCAGTCCGCCGAGTTTGCCAGCGCGGACTGCGTAACGGGCCTTAATGAAATCGGATTAATTTCGGTAAATGACATTGCCGGCAGCCCGCAGGATGTCGAACGTATGATCGCGCTGAAAGCTGACGAGCAAGGTGCTTCCTGGTACCGCATTATTCAGATGCAGGAAAACTCTCTGGCAGATAGCTGGCGAGCGCAGGCCATTCTTTACGCATAAAGGCCTGCCATTTTATTAAGCCACGCCTCCCGTTGCCCGCAGCAGCGCATCATTGATGACCTGCTCGGGCAGAAGCGATTCTCCCCGTTCGTCCAGCATCATGCGACACCAGGCTTCTGCTGCCGGTGGTGAAATTGATTTGAGCAATTGCGCCCCACAGGCAAGATTCGCCAGTTGCTGCGTGATTTCTCTGCCCCGCGCCTCCAGGGGCTTGCGCAAACGCTGCTGTAGCTGTCGCCAGCTGCGGTCGAAATGTCGGCTCTGCCCTTTAACCTCATCAAACTCCCTGGACAGCATTTCCATCACCGCAGGCTGTTTGGCGAGCACGCGCAGCACATCAAGGCTCATAATATTGCCCGATCCTTCCCAAATGCTGTTCACAGGCATTTCACGATACAGCCGCGGAAGCTCGCTCTCTTCGCAGTAGCCCACGCCGCCCAGGACTTCCATTGCTTCGGCCACAAAAGGGATCCCCGCTTTGCAGAGGCTGAATTTCGCGGCCGGGGTAAACAAGCGGCTGTAGGCCAGCTGTTCAGCGTCCCCCGGCGACTCCCACGCCCGCGCCAGGCGGAAGAGAAAGGCCGTCTGACCTTCAAGCCGCAGCGCCATTTTCCCCAGCAGTTGGCGCATCATCGGCTGCTCAATAAGCGTCTTGCCAAAAGCCTGTCGCTGAAGGGCGTGGCACAAGGCCACCGACAGCGCACGTCGCATCAGGCCATGACTGCCGAGCGCACAGTCAAAACGGGTAAATCCCCCCATCTTCAGGATATGGCGAACGCCCTCGCCTTCCTCACCAATAAGCCAGGCGGTAGCCTCACAGAATTCTACTTCACCGCTGGCGTTGGAACGGTTACCCAGCTTGTCTTTGAGTCGTTCCAGACGAACGGCGTTGCGCTGGCCGTCCGGCAAAAAACGCGGCAAGAAGAAGCACGACAGTCCTCCTTTAGCCTGAGCAAGGACAAGGTGGGCATCACTTTGCGGCACGGAGAAAAACCATTTGTGCCCCACCAGCCGGTAAGCTTCACCGGCCCCTCTGCCTGCCAGCGGTTCGGCGCGCGTGGTGTTACTCAGCACGTCAGAACCGCCCTGCTTCTCCGTCATCCCCATGCCAATCAGCAAACCACGTTTTTGGGCACCCGGCAGCAGGTGCGCGTCATAGCGATCGCTCAGCAAGGGCCGACGCCATGCTTCAAACACCCTGGGTAAATGCTGGAGCAACAGCGGCGTTGCCCCAAACGTCATAGTAATCGGGCAAAGGGTTCCGGCTTCCACCTGGGCATGCTGAATGAATCGGGCGGCGCGCGCGACAAAGGCTCCCTGCCGCATGTCCTCTTGCCAGGCCAGGTTGTGCACCCGGTTAGCAAACAAGCCTTGCATCAGCAGATGCCAGGCGGGATGAAAGCGAACGTCGTCCAGGCGCTCTCCGCTGGCGTCAAACCGCAGCAGCTCAGGTGGATTGGTGTTTGCCAGCCGGCCTAGCTCCAGAGATTCTGCAGAACCCAGCTGTTGGCCGATACTGGCCAGCAGTTCGACGTCCCAGCCAGCGCCCTCACGGACTACGGCTTCTCGCAACGGAATGTCTGAAAGAAAAAGATTGCTGTTGCTGAGGGGTTTGGGTTGATTAAAAACGGTGTGAGTTTGCCAGCGCATGCTGTTCCCTCCATCTGTGGCAATGCCAGTAAGTATGGACGGAGATGCGGGTTCTGCGCGGAGGGGGATCACAAACGGGGTGTTTCCACCCCATTCAGATAACGCGGCTTAACCGCGCTGACGCACGATTTCAAACAGGCAAACGCCGGTGGCAACGGACACGTTCAGAGAAGAAACGGTACCGGCCATTGGGATACTGACCAGCTCGTCGCAGTGCTCGCGAGTCAGACGACGCATACCTTCACCTTCTGCGCCCATCACCAGCGCCATCGGGCCGGTGAATTTGCTCTGGAACAGAGTATGGTCCGCTTCACCGGCGGTGCCGACAATCCAGACGTTCTCTTCCTGCAGCATACGCATGGTACGGGCCAGATTGGTGACGCGGATCAGCGGCACGTTCTCCGCTGCGCCACAGGCAACTTTTTTTGCCGTCGCGTTCAGCTGCGCGGAACGATCCTTCGGGACGATAACCGCATGAACGCCGGCGGCGTCAGCGCTACGCAGGCAGGCGCCAAGGTTATGCGGATCGGTTACACCGTCCAGGATCAGCAGGAACGGACGTTCGTGTTCGGCGATCAGGTCAGGCAGATCGTTTTCCTGATACTGCCGGCCCGGCTTCACGCGGGCGATGATGCCCTGATGTACTGCGCCCTCGGCTTTCTCGTCGAGCCACTGGCGATTTGCCACCTGCACCGGGATCCCTTGCGCTTCCACAGCGTGGATCAGCGGCAGCAGGCGCTTGTCTTCGCGGCCTTTCAGGATAAAGACTTCCTGGAAACGCTGCGGAGCACGTTCAAGCAGGGCCTGGACGGCGTGAATGCCGTAAATAATTTCACTCATTGATGTCACTCATTGCGGACGAGGGGTCGCCCGTGTTGGTTTGTTCATGGTCTGGATTTAGCCCCTCACCCCGGCCCTCACCCCACAGGGGCGAGGGAGAAAATACATCAGGGTGAGGGTAATATCAGCTCGCCTGCTTCTTCGCCGCGCGCTTCGCCTTCGTTGCTGCCGCTATTTTACGGGTTTTATCCGACGGCGCTTTGGCTTTCTTCGGTTTCTTTCCGGCCTTTTCTTTCTTCGCTTTTGTTCCGTCTTTCTCTTTACGGAAAGCATTGTCAGGCTCGAAGTTTACGCGCTTGCCTGCCTGACGGCGCTTAGACGGTGCGCCACCATTCCCGCCTCGCTTCGCTTTGTCTTTTGCCGTTTTGCCTGCGCCGCGCGGCGCGCGTGAGCTTGAGATAAGCGCGAAGTCGATTTTACGCTCGTCCATGTGCACGGCTTCCACCCGCACCTCAACACGGTCGCCCAGGCGGTAAGTCTGCCCACCGGATTCGCCTATCAGGCGCTGACCAATCTGGTCAAAGCGGTAATAGTCGTTATCCAGCGTCGAGACGTGAACCAGGCCATCGATAAACAGATCGTCCAGGCGGACGAAGAAACCGAAGCCGGTTACGCTGGCAATAATGCCGTTGAACACCTGCCCGACCTGATCCTGCATGAAGTCGCACTTCAGCCAGTCCGCTACGTCGCGAGTCGCTTCGTCGGCGCGGCGTTCGGTCATTGAGCAGTGCTGGCCCAGCTGCAGCATCTCTTCCATGCTGTAGTGCCAGCCGCCGGATTCAGTGCTGTTCCCGGTATGTCCCTGTTCTTTCGCCAGTAAGTATTTAATGGCGCGGTGCAGGGACAAGTCCGGGTAACGACGAATTGGCGAAGTAAAGTGCGCATAGGACTGCAGCGCCAGACCGAAGTGGCCGCGGTTTTCCGGATCGTAAATCGCCTGCTTCATCGAACGCAGCAACATGGTTTGCAGCATTTCGTGGTCAGGGCGATCGGCAATTGATTCCAGCAGATCGGCGTAATCACGCGGCTCTGGTTTTTGCCCACCGGGTAATTCCAGGCCCAGCTCCGCCAGCACAGAACGGAACGCGGTGATCGCATCGTTGCTTGGGCGATCGTGATCGCGGAACAGCGCGGGCTCGTTATTCTTCTCGACAAAACGCGCCGCCGAGATGTTAGCGAGGATCATGCACTCTTCGATGAGCTTATGTGCATCGTTACGCACGGTCTACTCCACACGTTCAATACGACGCTCAGCGTTGAAGATAAACTTCGCTTCTTCGCTTTCAAACGAGATCCCACCGCGCTGGGCACGAGAAACTTCCAGCACTTTATAGAGGTTATGCAGTTCTTCGATGTGCTTAACCAGCGGTGCATACTGCTCGCGCAGTTCCTGGTCGCCCTGCAACATATGCCAGACCTTGGTATAGGTCAGGCGCGCATGGGAGCTCATCACCGCTTCATAGAATTTGTAGCCGGTCAGACGCCCCGCGGCGGAGATGGTCATCTCACACACCATACACAGGCGGTCAACCTGCGGGTTCAGGGAACACAGGCCGTTTGAAAGCACTTCCGGCAGCATCGGTACTACCTGCGACGGGAAGTAAACCGATGTCCCACGGTTGCGGGCTTCGTTATCCAGCGCCGTTGGCGGACGCACGTAGTAGCTTACGTCGGCAATCGCGACCCACAGGCGCCAGCCACCACCGCGTTTTTTCTCGCAGAATACGGCGTCGTCAAAGTCACGCGCGTCTTCGCCGTCGATGGTCACCAGCGGCAAGTCTCGCAGATCAACGCGGCCAATCTTGGCCTCTTCCGGCACTTCTTCTTTCAGGTTTGCAACCTGAGCTTCAACCTCTTTCGGCCAGACGTGCGGGATTTCATGGGTACGCAGCGCCATATCCACGGCCATGCCGGTGTCCATGTTGTCGCCAAGCACTTCAACAATTTTACCGATAGCTTTGGTACGGCGCGTTGGACGCTGGGTCAGCTCGACCACGACCACAAAGCCCATACGGGCGCCCATCAGCGCTTCAGGCGGGATCAGGATATCGAAGCTCAGACGGCTGTCGTCCGGCACCACAAAACCTACGCCAGCGTCGGTAAAGTAGCGGCCAACAATCAGCCCGGTTCTTGGCTCCAGCACGCGCACGATACGCGCTTCGCGACGGCCCTTACGGTCAGCACCGAGCGGCTGCGCCAGCACCAGGTCACCGTGCATGCACATTTTCATCTGTTCGGATGAGAGATAGAGATCGTCTTTACGCCCTTCTACGCGCAGGAAACCAAATCCGTCGCGGTGGCCGATCACTTTACCTTTCAGCAAATCCAGGCGTTCCGGCAGCGCGTAACACTGACGGCGGGTGAATACCAGTTGGCCATCACGCTCCATCGCGCGGAGGCGACGGCGCAAAGCTTCAAGCTGTTCTTCACCGGAGATTTTTAGTTCTTCCGCCAGCTCTTCGCGGCTGGCCGGTTTTTCACGTTTAGAGAGATGGTCGAGAATAAACTCCCGGCTTGGGATCGGGTTTTCGTATTTTTCGGCTTCTCGTTCCTGAAAAGGATCTTTTGACATTTCGGGTCCTCCGTTGTCATCCGCAGGTGGAATCGTGATTATTCCACCAGCAGTAATTTGTAGAGCGGTTGGTTTTGGTCCACCAGGTCGGCCAGCGTGTGCTTGTCCAGTTCCTGAAGGAAACTCTGCACCGCCTCAGCCAAAGCCTGTTTGAGTCGGCAGGCGGGGGTGATATGACAAAACTCACTGCTACAGTTCACCAATGAGAGCGGCTCCAGCTCGCGCACCACGTCGCCAATGCGGATCGTTTCCGCAGGCTTACCAAGACGAATGCCGCCATTTTTTCCTCGCACGGCCATGACATAGCCCGCGCGGCTGAGTTGATTGATGATTTTCACCATGTGATTACGGGACACACCGTACACCTCTGTGACTTCAGAGATATTGGTCATCCTCCCTTCGGGAAGAGAAGCCATATAAATCAAAGCACGTAAACCGTAATCAGTAAAACTCGTTAACTGCACATCAACCTCATGGGTGGGAGGGGAAACGCTTTGCGCAAGGCAAGTTGCACCTTAAAGCAGGTACATATTGATGATAAACCAGCCATATGGCTGCCAGCTAATTTATTTGATTGGAATGATGAATAAAGCGGCGGGAAGAAAACAAAACGGGGCGTGATACCACACCCCGTGACATCATTATGCGTCGAACGGATCGCGCAGAATCATAGTTTCAGTACGGTCTGGGCCGGTTGAGATAATATCAATCGGCACGCCGGTGACTTCTTCAATGCGCTTGATGTAGTTCAGCGCTGCCTGCGGCAGACCGCTGCGCTCTTTCACGCCGAAAGTAGTTTCAGACCAGCCTGGCATCACTTCGTAAATCGGTTCGATACCTTCCCAGTCATCCGCTGCCATTGGGGTGGTGGTCACTTCGCGACCATCCGGCATACGGTAGCCCACGCAGACTTTCACTTCTTTCAGGCCGTCCAGGACGTCCAGTTTGGTCAGGCAGAAGCCGGACAAGGAGTTAATCTGCACGGCACGACGCACGGCAACCGCATCCAGCCAGCCGGTACGACGACGGCGACCGGTGGTAGCGCCGAATTCGTTACCCTGCTTGCACAGGAATTCGCCGATGTCATCAAACAGCTCAGTTGGGAACGGACCTGCACCCACGCGAGTGGAGTAAGCTTTGATGATACCCAGAACGTAATCCACATAGCGCGGACCGATGCCGGAGCCGGTCGCAACGCCACCAGCGGTGGTGTTAGAGGAGGTTACGTACGGATAGGTACCGTGGTCGATGTCCAGCAGCGTACCCTGGGCACCTTCAAACATGATGAAGTCGCCGCGTTTACGCGCCTGATCCAGCAGATCGGAGACATCAACAACCATACTGGTCAGGATGTCGGCAACCGCCATCGCATCGTCCAGCACTTTCTGGTAGTCAACGGCTTCAACTTTGTAGAAGTTCACCAGCTGGAAGTTATGGTATTCCATCACTTCTTTCAGCTTGTCTGCAAAGGTGGCTTTGTCGAACAGGTCGCCAACGCGCAGGCCACGACGAGCCACTTTGTCTTCGTAAGCAGGCCCGATGCCGCGACCGGTAGTGCCGATAGCTTTCGCACCGCGAGCTTTTTCACGCGCAACGTCCAGCGCAACGTGGTAGTCAAGGATCAGCGGGCAAGCTTCAGACAGCAGCAGACGCTCACGTACCGGAATACCGCGGTCTTCCAGACCTTTCATCTCTTTCATCAGCGCAGCTGGAGACAGCACAACGCCGTTACCAATGATGCTGGTTACGTTTTCGCGAAGAATGCCTGATGGAATAAGATGAAGAACGGTTTTTTCACCGTTAATTACGAGAGTGTGGCCTGCGTTGTGACCGCCCTGGTAGCGCACAACATATTTAGCCCGTTCAGTCAGAAGATCGACGATCTTTCCTTTACCTTCGTCACCCCATTGGGTGCCCAGTACGACGACGTTGTTACCCATTTTTCAAAATCACCGTTTGCTTAAAAATGGATTCTACCATCGGTTTCTCAGATGAACAGCCCTTTTAGTATACAAAATCAGTTTCTGCCGGATAAATTTCACTCAGCTACTAGCCCGACTCAACATGTAGTAGATCACGATGCCAGCAACCACAAGACCGCCGCCAAAACGACGCAACAGAGTGTCCGGCAATTGCGCCATAGCCAGAATCATACGCCGCCAGATCCGCGGATAAAGCATCGGTCCCAGGCCTTCGAGTACCAACACCAGCGCAAGCGCCAGCCAGATTGTTGAATTCATAATCATCCTTTTCGGGCATAAAAAAAGAGCCGGTAAACCGGCTCTTTTACACTGTTCAGCAGTTAACGTGAGCTATTTGCTGGCGTTTTCATGTAGCGGAAGAAGTCGCTATCCGGGCTCAGAACCATGATGTCCTGGTTAGACTGGAAGCTGGCCTCATAAGCACGCAGGCTACGGATAAAGGCATAGAAGTCTGGATCCTGGCTAAACGCATCGGCAAACAGCTTCGCGGCTTCTGCATCGCCTTCACCACGAGTCATACGGCCCTGGCGCTCAGCTTCTGCCAGCGTACGGGTCACTTCGTAGTCAGCGGTAGCGCGCAGCTTTTCAGCCTCTTCCTGACCCTGTGAACGGTGGCGACGGGCAACCGCTTCACGCTCGGCGCGCATACGGTTGTAGATAGCCTCGGACACTTCGGTAGGCAGGTTGATCTGCTTGATACGCACATCGACGACTTCAATACCCAGCGCGGCCATACTGTTCGGGTTAACCACCGGCACTTTGCCGTTGGTCTCTTCGGTAATACGCGCTGCTGCGGAAGCGATAGCATCATCCGCTGCCGGCGTTGCCACTTCATCATCAGTGCCCGCTGAACCGGAGTTCAGCGCGTCTCGGACGTCCAGCGTCAGGCGACCACGGGAATCGGTCACGATGTCTTTCACATCCAGACGACCAATTTCAGAACGCAGACGGTCACTGAACTTACGTTTCAGCAGCACTTCCGCCTGAGAAACATCGCCACCGCCGGTGGCCAGGTAGTAACGGCTGAAGTCGCTGATGCGCCACTTGATGTAGGAGTCAACGATCAGGTCTTTCTTCTCTTTGGTCACAAAGCGATCGGCCTGGTTGTCCATCGTCTGGATACGCGCATCCAGGGTTTTCACGGTTTCAATGAACGGGATCTTGAAGTGCAGACCCGGCTCATACACTACCGGTTTGTTTTCGTCATCACGCAGGACTTTGCCGAAGCGTAATGTAATGCCGCGCTCGCCCTCATGCACCACGAACAGCGAGGTGTAGATCACGACCAGCACGATGATAATTACTGCAATGAAAGACTTACGCATCGTTATTCACTCCCTACGCGCTGGGTATCGTTGCGCAGTGCGTTGGCACGACGCTGATCCATGATATCGCCGCTCGAGGAGGACGAAGAGGTGCTGGCACTGCTGCCTGAGCTGGACGCTGGTGGCAACCGCAGCAGATTGCTCGCTGCGCTGTTATCGCCCTTCGCGGCCGGCTGCTGAGCGCCGCCCTTCAACATCTGATCCAGCGGCAGCACCATCAGGTTGCCACCTTTGTCGTTAACCAGCACTTTGCGGGTGTGGCTAAGAACTTTTTCCATAGTTTCGATATACAGACGCTCGCGGGTGATTTGCGGTGCGGCTTTATATTCCGGCAGCAGTCGGGCAAAGCGAGAAACCTCACCCTGCGCTTCCAGCACGGTCTGCACTTTATAAGCACGAGCCTCTTCCAGAATACGCTGAGCCTGGCCGTTAGCGCGCGGCTGGACTTCGTTGGTGTATGCCTCAGCCTCACGGATGTACTGCTGTTCGTTTTCACGAGCAGAGATAGCATCATCAAATGCGGCCTTCACCTCTTCCGGCGGACGCGCCGTCTGGAAGTTGACGTCCAGCAGGGTGATGCCCATGTTGTAAGGCTTGATGGTTTCTTCAAGCTCACGCTGGGTATCGCTACGAATCACGGTACGACCCTCAGTGAGGATCTTATCCATGGTGTATTTACCGATAACACCGCGCAGCGCGCTGTCGGTGGCCTGACGCAGGCTGTCATCCGCACTGGTCACGCTGAACAGGTAACGCTGTGGATCGGTAACGCGGTACTGCACGTTCATCTCAACGCGCACTACGTTTTCGTCAGAGGTCAGCATCACGCCGGACGCCGCCAGCTCACGTACCGATTCAACGTTCACTGCCTGAACGCTGTCGATAAACGTTGGTTTCCAGTTCAGACCCGGCTCAACCAGGTGGCTGAATTTACCGAAGCGGGTCACAACACCGCGTTCGGCTTCTTTAATGGTATAGAACCCGGTTGCTGCCCAGATAATGACCGCTGCAGCGGCAACGATACCCACCACGCGACCGCCAATAGGATTGCCCGGCCCCTGCGATGCATTACCACCGCCACTGCCGCCGCTTTTCCCGCCGCCAAGGCCGCCGAGTTTTTTACTCAGCTTGCGGAAGATATCATCCAGATCAGGTGGCCCCTGATCGCGCCCTCCTTTGTTACCCCCAGAGTCGCCGCCAGGCTTGCTGCTTCCCCACGGGTCGCGGTCCTGTCCGTTATTACCGGGCTGATTCCACGCCATGTTTATGCTCCATATTTGTTGTGCGGTGATATCCCCCTAGGGGGAAATAGTCTTCAGGACATTTATACCCGTCATATTTCAAGCCGCAGGTGCGTTGGCTCCGCCCGCTCACCCCAGACACACAGTTAGGCTATGTTCCTGGGAACTCTCGGCGTTGTCGCCTGCCTGCAACTCGAATTATTGACGGTATTTGAACCGGTTTGATGACATCTAAACGATGTAATCCGCGAGTGCCGGTTCTTGCTTACAAAGGCGACGCCAGTCCACGATAGGCATACGGACTTCTAGCCCCACGCAGCCGTCTTCCTCTGTCCACTCTTTTTCTATTGCCTGAAGCTGATAAAAACGGCTCCGTAAACGCCCTGCCTGAGGGGGTAAACGCAGCGTATGCTGCGCAATTTCACCAGACAAACGCTCCGTCAGAGCCTGGAAAAGCAGTGGGACACCGGCACCGGTCTGTGCGGAAAGCCAGACGCGGATCGGCACATTCTCATCGTTACGATCGATGCGCGGTTCAAACTCATCCAGTGCATCGATTTTATTCATGACCAACAGCGCTGGGATTTCATTCGCCTCAATCTCTTCCAGTACGGTATCGACTGCGGCAATGTTTTCCTGCATCCGGAAATCGGCTGCGTCAATCACGTGTAACAACAGCGTGGCCTGACGAGTCTCCTGCAAAGTGGCTTTAAACGCGGCTACCAGGTCATGCGGCAGGTGGCGAATAAAACCGACAGTATCCGCCAACACGGTTTCGCCCACATCGGCGACGTCAATACGTCGCAATGTAGGATCGAGCGTGGCAAATAGCTGATCCGCGGCATAAACATCGGCCGCGGTAATTCTATTAAATAGCGTGGATTTACCGGCGTTGGTGTAGCCCACCAATGAAATCGTCGGCACATCTGCTTTATTACGTGAACGTCGCCCCTGCTCGCGCTGTTTTTCTACACGTTCTAAACGCGAGAGGATCAGCATAATACGGTTGCGCAGCAAGCGACGGTCAGTCTCGAGTTGGGTTTCCCCTGGACCGCGTAAACCGATCCCGCCTTTCTGGCGCTCAAGGTGGGTCCAGCCGCGTACCAGGCGCGTAGCCAAATGGCGAAGCTGGGCTAGCTCAACCTGCAACTTACCCTCATGGGTACGTGCACGCTGGGCAAAAATATCTAAAATTAACCCGGTGCGGTCAATAACACGGCACTGGCACAGGGCTTCCAGGTTACGTTCCTGGGCGGGGGATAACGCATGATCAAACAGCACAACCGACGCCCCAGTGGCCTTAACGGCCTCGGCAATCTCAACGGCTTTGCCTTCACCAACGAAATACTTTGGGTGCGGGGATTTGCGGCTACCGGTTACCACCTGCAGTGCTTCGACACCGGCTGAAGAGACCAGGGATTCAAACTCCGCCAGGTCTTCCATGTCTTTGTCTTGCGAAAAATAGATGTGAACCAGTACCGCCTGCTCACCGGCATCATAACGGTCAAACAAGCGTATAACCTCTCAAAAAGACCAGCGGGGAACGCAGTTGAACTGGTCCCCCGACCGGGAAAACAGCAAGCAACCTTATTCGGTTTCTTCGCTGTCTTGTTGCGGCGCAGAACCAGCCTGCGCGCTGCCGCCGTGATGGTAGCCGCCAGAACCGCCGGTGCCGGTGTTATTGCTATGATGAGAAACCGGACGAGACGGAACAACGGTAGAAATCGCGTGCTTATAGACCATCTGGCTGACCGTGTTTTTCAACAGGATCACGAACTGATCGAAAGACTCAATTTGCCCTTGCAGCTTAATACCATTCACCAAATAAATAGAAACTGGAACACGTTCACGACGCAGTGCGTTCAAGAACGGATCTTGTAAAGATTGCCCCTTAGCCATTCTATCTTTTCCTTATATGTTTGTTGTTTGTCACTCAAGAGCGATTAGCTCTGAAAAACTGCGTAAAAATTTGCGCACGCTGACGCTTCAATTGTACACATTCACCCATGCTTCGCACTAACAACCTGTAGCACTTCGCTGTATGCCTGTTCCGGTTTTTCACTGTCTAACCAGTGAACACCTTCCCAGCCACGCAGCCAGGTCATCTGGCGCTTAGCCAATTGACGTGTCGCGCAAATACCTCGATAAACCATCTCATCGTATGACGTTTCACCTGCCAAATAAGACCACATCTGGCGGTAACCCACACAACGGATGGAAGGCATCTCCGTATGCAAATCTCCGCGAGCAAAAAGCGCCCGCACTTCTGCTTCAAAACCTGAAGCCAACATCTGATGAAAACGCTGCTCAATTCGCTGATGGAGCAGTTCACGGCTCGCCGGGGCGATGGCGAACTGATGCACCTGATACGGCAGAGCCTCTCCTGACGTTTGCGTCAGTTCCGTTAAAGTTTTACCCGAAATGAAAAAAACTTCCAGTGCCCGGGAAAGCCTTTGCGGATCATTTGGATGAATCCGGGCAGCGGCAACCGGATCGATCTCTTCCAGTTGACGATGCAGCGCATTCCACCCTTGCTCTGCCGCCTGTTGCTCTATCTGTGCCCTGACGTCCGGGTTCGCCGACGGGAGCGGCGAAAGCCCTTCCAGCAGCGCTTTAAAATAGAGCATAGTCCCACCGACCAGCAGCGGGATACGCCCGGCGGCGGTAATGTCAGCCATCTCGGCCAGGGCATCGCGGCGAAAATCTGCCGCTGAGTACGCCTGAGCCGGGTCAAGCAGGTCCATTAACCTATGCGGTGCCTGGGCTTGCTCTTGTTCCGTTGGCTTAGCGGTCCCGACATCCATTCCACGATAGATGAGGGCCGAATCCACGCTTATCAACTCTACCGGCAAAGTTTTACGCAAATTAATAGCAAGTGCCGTCTTGCCTGAGGCCGTGGGCCCCATTAAAAAAATCGCCTGTGGCCTTTTTTTATCTTCAGTCATCTTTCAGGGCGTTCATCGCCGATTGTAAATCAACAGGTTGTAGCAAACCGCCCGGGGGCGATTTCACCAACTGCGGGCAAAGACGTTCAACGTCTGCCAGCAGAGTAATGGCCTGAGCCTGGCTCCACTGTTCGTGGTCGCTTGCCAAATGACGAGCAATCCACAAAGCCAGCTGGCCCGCCGAAACGTCCGCCTGTTGCGCCAGGTATCCTGGCAGTTCGTGAATCAAGATTTGTAAATTTTGTTTCCGTAAAGGTAAAGGTACCGTGCGAATTGTTATCTGCCGGGCATCGGTATCAAATTCAATGCCCATTTCTTTCAAAAGCGATTGATATTTAACCAATACATCGTGCTCTTCGCGACTGACTTTCAGCCGCAGAGGTATCAGCAGCGGCTGAGCCCTAAGACCTTCACTCCCTGGCGCCAGTTGAGCCTGTTTTAGCCACCGCTCGGCAACCACCAGAGAAAGCAGAGAAAGTTTGCCCTGCCGTTCCAGTAAAGCCTTATCCGGAGGTAAAACCGTTAACACCCGGCCAAAACTTTGCGAGTGGCCCTCTAACGCCGCGGGTTCTTCAGCGCGAACGGCAGGCTTTGGCTCGACGTCAGGCGTCTCAAGCAACTGGTGATAAAGTACGCCCTGCTGCTTCTGATAGCCTGGCGCTGCGTGTGGCCAAAGCGGCGTCCCCCCGGCCCCGGCAGGACGGCCACCGCTGGCCGGTGATGGCGAAGCCTTGCCTGGCGAAGCATCACGAGGCTCCCGCGCGACGGCCGGCGTGGCAAACTGGTTGCGCCCGGCGGCAACACGGTTTTCCGGCTGCCAGCGCTCAGCGGGGGTTTCCGCCGTTTCTTCCAGCGCCAGGGCATTCTCACCCTGCTGCTGAAGCACGCTAATCACCCCCTGATAGATAAAATCATGTACCAGACGTGACTGATGAAAACGTACCTCGTGCTTGGCCGGGTGAACGTTAACGTCCACCTGATGAGGGTCTATCTCCAGATACAGTACAAAGGCCGGCTGCTGATCCACCCCCAACTTGTCTTCACAGGCCTGGCGAATCGCATGGTTAATTAAGCGGTCACGCATCATGCGCCCGTTAACATAACAATATTGGATCTCCGCCAATGCCGAAGTGGTTGCAGAAGGTTCAGCCACCCAGCCTCGTAGCGTTAAATCGCCGTGCTGCCACTCAATGGCCAGCGCCTGTTCAAGAAACGGCGTACCGCAAATTGCCCCTAGACGACGCTCGCGCGGGGCACCGTCTTGCACTGCGCGGTACTGGCGGATCATTTTTCCATTGTGATTGAGCGTAATAGAAACGTCGAAGCGCGCCAGCGCAATGCGGCGCACCACTTCATCAATATGATTGAATTCGGTTTTTTCAGTGCGCATAAACTTACGGCGCGCGGGCGTGTTGTAAAACAGATCGAGAACTTCAAGCGTCGTCCCAACGGGATGCGCTGCGGGCTTCACCGTCACAGCCTGATCGCGCCCTTCGGCATAGGCCTGCCAGGCTTCGTTTTGTTCTGCCGTACGTGAAGTCAGAGTCAGGCGGGAGACGGAGCTTATACTCGCCAGCGCTTCACCGCGGAACCCGAGGCTGATAATGGCCTCCAGATCGTCGAGAGAAGCGATTTTACTGGTGGCATGGCGAGCCAGCGCCAGCGCCAGCTCCTCCTGCTTAATGCCACAGCCGTTGTCCCGAATACGGATAAGCTTTGCGCCACCGCGTTCAATATCGATGTCGATCCGCGTGGCGCCGGCATCAAGGCTGTTTTCAACCAGCTCTTTTACTACCGACGCAGGGCGCTCTACAACCTCGCCAGCGGCGATCTGGTTCGCAAGCTGCGGCGGCAGAACCTGAATCGGCATATTGTCTCCTTAGTTGGTCACCGCGACCTGCTGCGGTGAACCCAGTTGGGCACGAGCCGTTTGCTCATTTGACGGAGCAGACTGCAGCGGGTGCTCGCGGAAATAGTTACGCAGCCCTTCATAAATGGCCTGCGCAATTTGCTGCTGGTAATTGTCACTGCCAAGCAAACGCTCTTCGGAGCTGTTGCTGATAAAGCCCGTTTCAACCAGCAATGAAGGAATATCCGGTGAGCGCAACACGCCCAGGCTCGCATGTTCCGGGCGGCGTTTATGCAAAGAGCCTACGCGCTGAAGCTGGGCCAGCACTTTGGTCGCCACATCATACCCGACACGCTGAGAATGACCGAACTGCAAATCCAGTACCGCCTGGCTTAGATAAGGATCGGCCTGGCTGTTTGCCAGCACATCCCCGGCCCCGCCCAGCAGCTCAGATTGCTTCTCATGCTGTTCCAGCCAGCCCGCCATTTCGCTGTTCGCTCGACGGTTAGACAGCACCCAGACGGACGCGCCGGTAGCATCACGGTTCGGCGCGGCATCCGCATGAATTGAAACCAGCAGGTTTGCATTCTGCTTGCGCGCCACGTCGGAACGCCCCATCACCGAGATAAAGTAATCCCCATCGCGGGTGAGTACTCCACGGAACATCGGGTCATCGTTCAACAGGGCTTTCAGCTTCCGCGCGATAGAAATAGTGACGTTCTTTTCCTGAGTACCACCGGGACCAATCGCCCCGGGATCCTGGCCGCCGTGACCGGCATCAATGGCGACCACAACGGTATCCGACGGGCCACTGTTTTTCGCACGAGCCGCCGGGCGAGTCACGGTATTCGATCCTATGACGCCGGTGACCTGCTGAGGCTTAAAGGGATTACGGGCCGGATCTGGAGCCTGGACCGGCGCAACAGGCTCAACGCGCTTAGCCACAACCGGAGGAGGAGGAGGCGGCGGCGGCGGCGGCGGCGCATCAGCGTTGATCGTAAAAATAACGGTATAGTTAGCACCGTTTTGCTGTTTCACTGCACGCGTTTTACCGGGCTGGGTTAAATCGACAACCAGGCGCAGGGATTGATCGTCTTTTGGCTGCCCGGAGCTGATGCTTTTCACCAGATTACTGCCGCTAAACTGCAGGGGTAGCCCGCGAATCACGCCAGTTTGTTTGATATCCAGCGCAACGCTTCGCTTGTTGTCCTGCGAAAACGTATATTCCGGGTCGCCCATAAAACTAAAAGTGATACGCGCCTGATTTTCACCGTTAGAAACCTGAATATCCGACAGCGCCGCCGCTCCCGCCTGTACACAGCACAGCAGCAGGAACCCGGCCATCAACCAACCTTTCACGCGATAGATCATCCCGTCATCCTTGCTATTTGGCTAACCGCGCCAGTAACGCTTCACCAGATGAGGAAACGGCGGCAATTCGCGCTTCGCGACCTTGCGCCTCGTAGCTCAGGTGAATTTCGACATCCGGGTCCGGGAGCACACCTGTCCCCTGCTGTGGCCACTCCACCAGGCAAATTGCATCGTTGGTGAAATAGTCACGGATCCCCATAAACTCCAGCTCTTCCGGGTCAGCCAGGCGATACAAGTCAAAGTGATAAACCATCAGGTTATCAAGCTGATACGGCTCAACCAGTGTATAGGTTGGGCTTTTAACGTTTCCCTTGTGCCCCAGCGCCTGTAAAAAGCCGCGGCTAAAGGTGGTTTTGCCCGCGCCGAGGTCGCCATAAAGGTAAATCACCGTCGCGCCTTCACAGGCCTGTGCCAGGCGTTCGCCCAGCGCTAACGTTGCCGCTTCTTCAGGTAATGCAATAACTCGATTCATCATGGCTTCAGGTATTCAAATCCGGGTTAACAAACAGGTAAAGCGTTGAAAGCAGGTCGCTCGCCAGCATACCGCGCGTGCCTCGCTGGCTAGCTAATACATCAGCCGCAGCGCCGTGGGCCACGCAGCCTGCACAGGCAGCATCATAAGGGTTAAGCTTCTGTGCCAGCAATGCGGCAATGATCCCCGACAGCACATCCCCCATTCCACCGCTTCCCATCCCGGCATTGCCAACGTCGATAATGCCCAGCCGATCGTGGCTGGCAACCAGCGTGCCGGCACCTTTTAAGACCACGGTTCCGCCATAACGTTTAACCAAACGTCTGACTGCAAGTAAGCGATCGCTCTCAATTTGTGACACAGCGCAATTTAGCAGCCTTGCCGCTTCGCCAGGATGGGGCGTAATCACGCGATTCTGACGTTTATCCGGGTTGATTGCCAGAAGGTTAAGCGCGTCCGCATCCCAAAGCATCGGTTTACGGCTGTTTTCGACTTTTTGCAGCGTTTTCCTGGCCCATGCCTGCTGCCCGAGCCCCGGGCCAATCGCCACGACATCCGCCCATTCCAGAGCCTCATCAAGCGATTGCGGCGTAAGCTCATGCACCATTAACTCGGGGCAAGCGGTAAGCAGTGGAGCAACATTCTCAGCACGAGTAAGTACCCGAACAAGGCCAGCGCCTGCACGAAGCGACGCTTCGCCGGCCATACGAATTGCACCGGCGGTGCCGCTGTCGCCACCAATCAGCACCAGCCGCCCGTTATCCCCTTTATGCGAGGTAGGCCGCCTCGGTTTAAGCCATCCGGCAAGCTGCTGAGTGTCAAAGCGCGAAATAGACGCCACCTGGCCCTTAAGCCAGGTTTCAAGCCCCAGGGTGGAACAGTGCAGTCTGCCCACAACATCTCGCGCCTTCCCCGTGAGCAGCCCAGGCTTGAGCGCGATAAACGTCACCGTATCCGCCGCCTGAACCACCGCCCCGGGCACGGCGCCCGTTTCTGCCAGCAGGCCAGAAGGAATGTCCAATGCGACAACCGGCGAAGGGTGATCGTTCATCTGCCCAATAAGCTCAGCGATGTCATCGCGCGGGGCGCTGCTTAAGCCGATCCCGAGCAGGGCATCAACAATCAAATCAACGCCCGCGGGCCAGGCTTTCCCGGGATCGTGCGGAACGCCGCCCGCATTAAGCCACGCTTCGCGGGCCTGACTCGCCTCTTCGGGTAAAGGCTTATCGCTTTCGACAGCCAGCAGCGTCACCTGAAGGCCAGCGGCCTGAGCCAGCCGGGCAACAACATAACCATCCCCACCGTTATTTCCATGCCCACAGGCGATTAGCCAGTGGCGAGCCTGCGGATAACGCATGCGGGCAATCTGAAATGCCGCCTCACCGGCACGCAGCATCAACTCATAAAGCGTGATGCCCAGGCTGTCGGCCGCTTCCCTTTCGGCTTTACGCAGCCAGTCCGCCGGCCAGACCGAATGTGGTATACTTTTGGCGTACTTTTTCAGGTTATGGTCCGTCATGTCACAGCCCCTCGATTACAATCAGTTAGCGCAAAACATTAAACAATGGGGCAAAGATCTTGGCTTCCAGCAGGTCGGCATTACCGATACCGATCTCACCGCCAGCGAGCCACAGCTGCAGGAATGGCTCGACAAGCAGTATCACGGTGAAATGGACTGGATGGCCCGGCACGGCATGATGCGCGCCCGCCCGCACGAACTGGTGCCCGGTACGCTCAGGGTCATTAGCGTTCGCATGAACTACCTTCCAACCAACGCCGCCTTCGCCTCAACGCTGAAAAACCCGCAGCTAGGCTACGTCAGCCGCTACGCGCTGGGCCGTGATTACCATAAAGTCTTGCGTAACCGCTTAAAAAAACTTGGGGAAATGATTCAGTCCCACTGCTCCACGCTGAATTTTAGACCTTTTGTCGACTCCGCGCCGCTTCTTGAGCGCCCGCTGGCCGAAAAAGCCGGGCTGGGCTGGACAGGTAAGCACTCACTTATCCTTAATCGCGAGGCAGGATCGTTCTTCTTTCTCGGCGAGCTGCTGGTCGATATTCCCCTGCCGACTGACTCCCCCGTCGAGGAGGGCTGCGGCCGCTGCGTAGCCTGCATGACAATTTGCCCGACAAACGCCATCGTCGAGCCCTACACGGTGGACGCCAGGCGGTGTATCTCCTACCTGACCATAGAACTCGAAGGCGCAATCCCGGAAGAATTCAGGCCGCTAATCGGTAACCGCATCTACGGCTGCGATGACTGCCAGCTTATCTGTCCGTGGAACCGCTACTCGCAGCTTAGCGAAGAAGATGACTTCAGCCCGCGGAAGGCGCTCCATTCTCCGCCGTTGACCGAGTTGTTTGCCTGGAGTGAGCAGTATTTCTTGCGCGTGACCGAAGGCTCAGCGATCCGCCGTATCGGCCACCTCCGCTGGCTGCGTAATATCGCCGTTGCCCTGGGCAATGCGCCCTGGGATGAGGCGAACCTGGCCGCGCTCGAACAAAGAAAAGGTGAGCACCCACTTCTGGACGAGCACATTGAATGGGCGATTGCGCAACAATTAACCAGACGAAACGAACAGGCCGTCGAAGTTCAGTTACCGAAGAAACAGCGTCTGGTGAGGGTGATCGAGAAAGGGCTTCCGCGGGACGCCTGATATGTCCACAGCGTGTGCATAACATTCAAAAACACGTTGTCATTCAAGTGTCAAAATTTCTGCAAGCATTACATTAATATTTTGACATTAAATTAATTTATTAATTATCAAATAATTAAAATATTGATGTAATAAACATTACATTTGTAGAAGGCGAGTGAACGGGCAGATAGCTGTGGATAAGTCTGTTTATAGTTGTATTGCAGGAAAGCAAAATACCACCAGCGACGCTTGCTGAGCGCTGTGGATAATTTGTACTTGAAAGGAAGATTTGGAGCGGGAAACGAGACTCGAACTCGCGACCCCGACCTTGGCAAGGTCGTGCTCTACCAACTGAGCTATTCCCGCTTGGGTGGTGCGTGGCTGTAAAAGCCAATCAAATTTTGGAGCGGGAAACGAGACGTGTACTAGGACAGTAAGTCGTTGTTTCCCAAACACTTTCTTCGTTGGGCTGGCCAGCGAAGACCTCAATTGTAGCCTTGTTTTTCGTCCTCGGCAACAAATTCGTCCAAAGAGTTCCACGGACGTCCATAGAGCTGCACTCAGCACACCACACCCACGATCGGTACATCGTCGTAGGCGACTGCCTCGAACTCATCACCCACGCCCGGTTGTCTGCCCGCATCCATCATCGCGAAGACAACCCAGGTAGATGGTTCTGGTGATGGCACAAGTCGGATGCCACCTGGAAGCGCCAGCACCACAACTCACAGGCGACCTTCTGTCCAAGCTCCTTTGGAAGAACGCTCACGCTGGCCACCGCGTTCCCACACACGATTCTTTATCGATATATCAGGATGACGGGGCAAGCATGACAGGTGCGGGTTTGCTGCGTCCGGCTGGACATTGGGCGACGATTGCGGCCCCCTCGCGCTTCCTAAGACCGCTGGCATATCAGGTCATACCTAGACGGTTTTGCAGAAACCGTAACTTCTCACGACCCTGATAGCGTGAGCGTCGCTGTCGAGCCTACGTCCCGATGCTCGACCTTCTAATCGATGATTTTTGCACATCGAACACACGACGACTACCAGTTGCGCGAACTGGTGAGAAGTATTCAAACCACATGACGAAGCGGCCTTCGGGACCCACTTCCTACACAAGCGACAGGCCGACCATGAGGTCGGCGACAAAGGAGTCGGTCATGTAGTTCTTCTCCTGGAAGGAGACGGAGCATGCACGAGAACAAGAATGATGCACCAACATCAAAGGTGTTCTATCGCCCGATCGAAGCGTCCATCCGCTGGGCCGGGCTGCTGCGATACGAGCAGGTGATCCTGGCTTCGATTTCGTCGCCAAGGCGCCTGCCGCAGTCGTTGGACTGTCCACGTTGTGACGAGCTGCGGCTTTGCACCGAACGCATCTTCGACGGCATCCTCAATGGAGAACTGCCCTTCGGACGGAACGGCATCACGACGCGCGATTCCGCGCTGATCGACTCCCCTGATCTGACGGTGCGCCACGTCGATCTGAAGAGCTGGATGCGCCAGCACTATCCCGAGCAACGACCGTGCTTCCTCTTCTCCCGGAGCGAGCGCATCGCCCATCCCTTCATCTCGGTGGAAACTGGGCAGGCGATGCTAGTCGAGCGCCTGGCCCTGAAGTCCACCTTGGACCAGTACAAACGCCAACTGCATGAGTTGCAGGAAAAGCACGGGGCGCTTCTCAAGCAGATGGCGCCCTCTACTGGCGCACAGTGCCTGATCAGTGATCGCGCCGAAGCCACCTACCTGAACATTATCGGCAGCATGCTGGACCTGATGCTCGGCCAGTCGCCTTCGGGCGTGCCGTACTCCAGCTTCAAGACGCAGGAGGCGGTGGTCAGTGCATTGGTCGCCCATCACAGCGGCGCAATGGGGATCGCGGAGCGGACGCTAAACGGCAAGTTCGCCACGGCCAGACGCCGGCTGCGTAGCGCAACAGTCTGAGGTTTTCCATCTTGTATGTGCAATCGCGGAGATTGCATTTGCAATGTCTTTTCCCATCCATGTCTATTGAATGGAGGTCACGCCAACAAACGCCACTGAGCGTTCAGGAGTGACCGCCATGTCGCAAACACCTGCACTGCCCGCAAGCGAGCGCCGCATCCTGCGGCTTGATGAAGTCGAAACCAAGTCGGGTTTCAAACGCGCCCACATCTACAACCTGATGCGCAAAGGCCTGTTCCCGAAGGCGCTGCGCCTGGGCGTGCGCGCGGTCGGTTGGGACTCCATCGAGATCGATCAGTGGATCGCCGAGCGCGTCAACAACCGGGCCTGACCCGTTCTCCAGCGGACTTCCCATCCTCACACGGAGAACGCCATGCAGGTCGTATCCATCATTTCAACCAAAGGTGGCGTCGGCAAGACCACCACGGCCGCGAACCTCGGCGGGCTTGCCGCGGACGCGGGGCTGCGTGTACTGCTGCTCGACCTCGACGTGCAGCCCACCTTGTCCTCGTACTACGAGCTAGGCCACCGCGCACCTGGTGGCATCTACGAGTTGCTGGCCTTCAACGAGCGCGACCTCGGGCTGCTTGTGTCCCGCACGATCATCGAGGGCCTGGACTTGGTGCTCTCCAACGACCACCGAGGCGAGCTGAACACTTTGCTGCTGCACGCGCCGGATGGGCGCCTACGGTTGCGCCATCTCTTGCCGGTCCTGGCGCCTCTCTATGACCTGGTGCTGATCGACACCCAAGGTGCGCGCTCGGTGCTGCTGGAGATGGCGGTGCTCGCCTCCAACCTCGCGCTGTCGCCCGTGACCCCGGAAATTCTCGCGGCGCGCGAGCTGCGGCGCGGCACCATGCAGTTGCTCGAAGACATTGCGCCCTACCGGCACCTGGGCATCGAGCCTCCACCTCTGCATCTGCTCATCAATCGTGTCCACCCTGTGTCAGCCAATGCACGGCTGATCCAGCAGGCCCTGCGCGATCTTTTCCAGGACCACGCCGGCATCCGCGTGCTGGCTACCGACGTGCCGGCCATCGAGGCGTATCCGCGTGCAGCTACGCGCGGATTGCCAGTGCATCGGGTCGAATACCGCCAGCCGCCGGGCAGAGTCGCCCCCGCCGCGCTCGACACCATGCGCGGCCTCGCAGACGAACTATTTCCGCAATGGCGGCACCGATTTGCCATGGTGTCCGGCCGTCCGCCACACCCTCTTGATGCCGGGAGGTCCCATGGCGAACGCACATGAGCTTGCCCGTGGCCACAAGCGGCTTCGCGCCCTGATCGAGTTCGCGGTTGGCGAAGGTTGGCACGTCAAACGCACGCCTGGCGGCCACCTCAAGTTCACCAAGCCTGGCTGCGCCGCGATCTACACCAGCTCGACGGCCAGCGACCACCGGGCGACCCTGAATGCCCGTGCGCAAATCCGCCGCGCCGAGCGCGAGGCCCGATACCAAGCGCAGGGAGGCGGCCATGGCTGAGATCACCTCCCAGCAGATGGCCGGCAAGCTGCTCGCGGCCGGGTTCGAGCGTAGCGGCCCGTCAGCCTCGACCTTGAGCGACCCGATCGCCGACACACCCATGGTCGTGACCCTAGATCAGTTGCGCCCCTACGACCACGATCCCAGGAAAAAACGCAACCCGGCCTACGAGGAAATCAAGGCGTCCATCCGCGAGCGCGGTCTGGACGCGGCGCCGGCCATCACTCGCCGACCAGGTGAGGACCACTACATCATTCGCAACGGCGGAAATACGCGGCTGGCGATCCTGCGCGAACTATGGTCAGAGACCAAGGACGAGCGGTTTTTCCGTGTATCGTGCCTGTTCCGGCCGTGGCCCAGCCGCGGCGAAGTCGTCATGCTGACCGGCCACCTGGCCGAGAACGAATTGCGCGGGGGCCTCACGTTCATCGAGCGCGCCCTCGGCGTCGAGAAGGCGCGCGAGTTCTACGAGCAAGAAAGCGGCACTGCCTTGAGCCAGTCCGAGCTGGCCCGCCGCCTCGCCGCCGATGGCTTCCCGGTACAACAGTCGCACATCAGCCGCATGAACGACGCGGTGCAGTATCTCCTGCCCGCGATCCCGACCGTGCTCTATGGCGGTCTCGGTCGCCATCAGGTCGAACGCCTGTCGGTCATGCGCAAAGCCTGCATGCTCGCGTGGGAGCGCTACGCCAAGGGCCACCCACTGGTTCAGGACTTCGACGAATTTTTCCAGGACGTGCTGTCGCAATTCGACGTCCAGGCCGACGAGTTCTCCGCGCAGCGTGTACAGGACGAGCTGATCGGCCAGATGGCCGAGATGCTTGGTGTCGATTACGACGTGCTCGCCCTGGACATGACCGAATCCGAGAGCCGGCAGCGCGCCTTGGTCAGCGACCCAACGCCGCCCTCGACGCCGCCTGCGTTGCCGGAGCCGGGAACCATCGCGCGCCCACCTGCCAACACTGCGCCACCCATCGCAGGGGCTGCATCCGCAGCGCCGCCTGCAGGCCGACCTGCGGCAACGCCCTCGACGCGCGAGAGCGACACGGATGCCAGTCAGGCAAGTCCGGCCAACCCTGCGGTGGGTGGCGATCTGCTTCGGGAGCACATCGTCTCGCCGGCACCGACGACCGAACGGCTCCAGTCCATTCAGCGTATGGTCGCCGACCAGTTGGGTGATGCGCTGCCGCCAGACTTCTCGGTGAGCGTCTTGCAGTCCATCCCTGTGCAGGCTGGCGGGCTCTATCCGATCTCCGATGTCTGGTACATCGATCCCGGCCTGGACACAGCCGAGCGCCTGCGCATCCACATCGCACAGTTCGCCCGCGAAATCGCGGGCGAGGCAGACCTGGACGAGTGCATTGATGACCGTGCAGAGGGTATCGGTTTCGTCTGCCGGGCCCGCACCCAAAGCTCGGCGCCGCTGGGCCGTGCCGTCCTCGCGCTGTTAGCGTGCCTGGCCGGTCAGCGGCCCGCCGACGTCGGCCTGCACGACGGGCAAATCGTCATCGAACTGCCGGCGCTGCTGCACGGCCAGGGTGATGCGGCCCAGCGATTGAGCGATACCTCGCTGGTCAAGCTGTTCCGGCTGCTGCGGTTGGCCCGGCACCTGCTCGACCTTGAAGCCGGCGCTGCAGGCGTTGGAATTTGAGCGAGGGAGGCCAGCATGTCCGCACCACACCCACTCAACCAGGCCGTCATCGCCCAGGCCCTCTATGACTTGCGTAATGGGCAACTGCGCCGGTGCAAACTGATGGGGTTTGGCGAGGAAGAACTGGACGCCCTCAAGCATCCCGCGCTGATCAGCGTGCTCGCCAACGCTAACGTCTCCTGGTGCTCGGTGACGGTCAACCGCGAAGTGCTCCGGCGACTGCTCAAGCAGGCGCAGGACGTGGAGAAGGAAATCGCCACGGTCGATCGCATGCTCAGGCTGGGCGCGAGCACCGAGATGGTCAGTCGGTTCTATGGCCTGACCCATCAGGAGGTGGCGCTTCGCCGCGAAATCCTCGGCCTGCCGAAGCGCAAGGGCCGCCACCCCGTGCTGGATGAGAAACAGGACACGGAGCTGTGGCGGCAATGGAAGGCCGTGACCGGCAGCAGAAATGTCGATCTCGAAGACGAAACCTCCATCCTCGACGCCACCATGGACTTGGCCGAAGGCATGTCGCTGCCTCTGTCGGTGGTCTGGGCCTCGATCAAGAGCTGGGTCGATCAGGGATTGGGTTGAGCCATGGCCGTGGACAACACCACACCACGCCGTGGCCCCGTCGCACTCGCGGACCTGTTCGACGCCGCCTTGAAAGACCTCGTGCCCAAGCCCAGCCCCAGTGCGCCAGCACCCATGCCTGCGCCGACGCCCGCCACGTCCGGCGATGCCTTCCTCTTCAGCGGCAACCGGCATGAGACCGTGCCGCGGCGGCTGTTCCTCGACCGTCGCCTGACGCCGCTGGAGCGCAACGCCTGGCAGGTGTTCCGGCTGATGCTCAACGACGATGGCGTGACCGCCTTCCCGACTTATGAGCAGCTTCGCCCCTGGCTGGCGTCGATGCCCTGCGCCGGGCAGGCCTCGCATGAAACCGTGGCCCGAGCGTTGACACTGTTGCGCCTCACCAGATGGTTGAGCCTGGTGCGGCGACGGCGTGACCCCAAGACCGGCCGCATCCTCGGCAACCTCTATGTTCTGCACGACGAACCACTGACGCCCTTCGAGGCCATGCAGCTCGACGCCGACTACCTGGCACTGGTCAGCCAGTCCCTTGGCCATTCGGCCAAGGCCGTCCAGATGGTCGGCCTGAACACCCTCAAGGAGATCGCGGAAGATCCGCTGCTCTCTGGGCGCACACTGCCGTCGCGGCTGCAAGTCCTGGCAGAACGCCTCGCCAGCCAAGGCATCACGGCCGCCGAGAGTTATCCACAGGAGGATGCCGCCCACGAATCCGAAGAAGGAGCATCGAGCCTTCTTCGGAATGCGGATGACCCATCTTCGGAATCCGAAGCAGGGGCGAAACCCGCGCCAGACGCCTCTCTTCGGAATCCGAAGCAGGCCCGTACAGTACGTAGTAGTCGTATTAATGAAGTACGTACTACCGCGCAGGCGCGCGCGCTGGGCGATTTGCAATGGCCCAAGCGCTTCACGGAACTGAAGGCAGAGCAGCAGACAGGTGCCAGGGTGGCATTGCAGCAGGTCGATGCCGCGCTGAGACAGGCCGTGCTGGACGAATGGGCCACACGATGCAGCAATCATGGCATCCGCAATCCTGCGGGGTATCTGTTCGGCATCATCCAGCGCGCCATCCATGGCGAGTTCAATGCCTGGGCCAAGAAAGACGCGCCATCGGCATCCGTCCCGCCAAACGAGCGGCCACCACCAGCACCGCCACCTCAGCCGCAGGGTAAGCCAGTGCCACCGGAAGTCGCCAAGCAGCACATCGAGCGGCTACGCAATCTGCTCGCCAGCAATTGAGTCGGCATGCAAGGTGGTGAAAGTAGATGTCCATGGCCGCCAGTAGAGCTATCCCCTGGGGATAGTTCCGCTGCTGGGCACAACACCAGGCTGTCGCAGGCCTGGGATCGACCCTCTGCCGCAGCATCGGTGTTGTCCCCCCTGATCCCGGCGTGCAGCGTTCGTTGGCGCTCCATGGAGCTATCCCCAGGGGATAGCTCATGCCGCATGCAACCGCCACGCCCTAAACCGGGGCCGGCCGGGATTCGGATTCTTGACTGACTGCCTTCCGCTTCCTGCCGAAGCTGGCCGCTCCTTTTCCAACAACGAGCGGACACCATGGCAACCAATGAACCTCTGCAACTGAATCTCGGCTCCCTGCGCAGTGCGATGTCGCTGACCCTGCACACCCACCACGCTTCCCGCATCTGGCACGGCCGCGCCGCCACCGAGGGGCGACCGGGCATCGTCGGCCTGAACGGCTACATCGCTCAGATGAACAAGATGCGGCGGGGCTCGGAGCAGGACGACCCGTACAGCGACTTCTGGATGCTGCGCATCGAGGAAAAGCTCGACCACACCAAGGCCACGCTGCAATCGCTGCGCGAGCAGGTGGACCAGGCGCTGGCGAGCGTGCCGCCAGCGCTTAGCCTGGGCGAAAACCTCAACGTGCAGCCGGTCAAGCTGCCGCTCTTCGTCAACGCGCAGCTCGGCTTTGCCGCGGTCTATCTTCTGGCCGACTACGACGACATCGCCCGCAAGCTGATCCTCGCCCATCACACCGCGCTCATTGACCGCAGCACCTTGGAACGCTGGCTCAACGAGGGCGCACATTCACTGCGCAGCCTGTTCTCGCTGGCCCAGCAGTACCGCTATTCGGGCTGCACACGCGATGATTTCGCGTCGAAGAATGCCGCAGCGCGGGCCGCGCTGGAGAAGTACGGCGAACTGCCGCAGGACGTGCTGGAAGGCACTCGCCGCTCGAAGTTTGCGCCGCCCATCGTGCGCCGTGGCCTGCAGCAGCGCAGCGACGGTCCTGCCGAAGCACCTCCGCCCGGAGATGAAGCCACCACCGCAGAGCCGCCCGAAACCGCAGCCGACGAGGACGAGCCGGCATGAGCGATCCGAACCAACCGACCCGCTACTTCCGAGGCCTGCAACAGGGTGCCTTCATGCGGCTGGAACACGCAGCCTCTCTAAAAGGCCTTTTAAAGCCTTTTAAGGGTAAAGGGGACTTCGAGGCCTGGGCCAGCCAGTGCTTCGCCATGCGCGACGAGTTGATTGCCCTGGCACAGCGACAGGTGCTGGAGCAGGCATGCGGGCACCCCTTCCACCTGCTGTCCATCGAACTGGCCCAACAGACCACCGGCGCAGGAACCGTCTTCTTGCGCTGGCGCAGGCACGACAGGTCGGCCATGGGCGTGGCGCTGTGGCGGGAGCTGATCGCCAGCACCAGCACGCCCGTCAACCTGCTGGCCGACCTGCACGCGATCGAGCTGCAGCGCATCACGTTGAACATGCAGATCAGCCTGCTGCACACCTTGGGCAGGCAGGCGCAGGAATGCGCCAGCAAGGCGGCCCAGGCGGACGACGCCTACCTGCGCCGACTCACGCCCATTCCCGCCGCAATGCGCGATCGATGATTGCGCCGGGCATCCAGCACGCTCCCGACGCCGACGAGGCACGGGTATTCAACCACCACGGAGATCACACCATGAGCACGCATTTTTCCGGCGAAGGCAACATCGGCTCGCCACCGGAGTACCGCGAATTCCCCAACGGCAACGACGAACCCAGCCGCCTGCTGCGCCTGAACGTCTATTTCGATAACCCCGTACCCAAGAAGGATGGCACCTTTGAGGATCGGGGCGGCTTCTGGGCGCCGGTGGAAATCTGGCACCGCGACGCCGAGCACTGGAAGGACCTGTACCAGAAAGGCATGCGCGTGCTGGTCGTCGGCCGCATGGAGCGCGAACCCTGGACGGACAACGAGGATCAGCCGCGCGAGACCTGGCAGATCAATGCGCGCAGCGTCGGCATCCTGCCGTTCCGCATCGAATCCGTGACCCTCAGCCCAAAGCTGCAGGAGGCAGAGCCCAAGCCCCAGGCCGCGCAGGAACCGGCTGCGCCGAAAGAATCCAAACGCAGGAAGTGAACCAGCTTGGAGGGCGGTGGCACGTCTTCGCCGCCCTCCATGCGCTGGTGGAGCTATCCCCAGGGGATAGCTCCACCAGCGTCCACTGAATTCCACGCGCTCCCGCAAATCGCGGCTCCCGATCCGCACACCTGCGGCCACGCGCGCCTCCCGTACAAGCGATTCCATCCCGTGAAAGCGGTCGCCGCCGCATGCGGCTTGTTTGCTGCTGCCCCAGGCGGCGCTCGGCATCCTCGATTCCAGCAACTCCATGAACAACGGGAATCGGGATGGACGGACATGCGGCTGTTCTTGTGCGAGAAGCCCTCCCAGGGCAAAGACATTGGCCGGATTCTCGGTGCCACGCAGCGCGGTGAAGGCTGCCTCAACGGTTCCGGCGTCACCGTCACCTGGTGCATCGGCCATCTCGTCGAAGCGGCAGCCCCCGAGGTCTATGACACGGCGCTCAAGCGCTGGTCGCTGGAGCAGTTGCCCATCATTCCTCAGCACTGGCGGGTCGAGGTCAAACCGAAAACCGCCACGCAGTTCAAGGTCGTCAAGGCGCTTCTGGCGAAGGCGACCCAGCTTGTCATCGCCACTGATGCCGACCGCGAAGGCGAGTTGATCGCCCGCGAGATCATCGATCTGTGCGGCTACCGCGGTCCCATCGAGCGGCTGTGGCTGTCGGCGCTCAACGATGCGTCCATCCGCGCCGCGCTCGGCAAGCTCCGGCCGTCGGCCGAGACCCTGCCGATGTACTACTCGGCACTGGCGCGCTCTCGGGCGGACTGGCTCGTCGGCATGAACCTCAGCCGCTTGTTCACGGTGCTGGGACGACAGGCCGGCTATGACGGCGTGCTGTCGGTCGGCCGCGTCCAGACCCCCACGCTCAAACTGGTCGTGGACCGCGACCGCGAGATCGCCGCCTTCGTGTCCGTGCCGTACTGGGCCATCGACGTGTCCCTGTCCGCTGGTGGCCAGACTTTCACCACGCAATGGGTTCCCCCGAAAGCATGCACCGACGACGCCGGCCGCTGCCTGCAGCAGCCCATCGCGCAGCACGCCGCGCAGCAGATCCGCGTCGCGGACAGCGCCCAGGTGGTGTCGGTCGAAACTGAGCGCGTGCGGGAAGGCCCGCCGCTGCCGTTCGACCTGGGGACCTTGCAGGAGGTGTGTTCCAAGCAGCTTGGGCTGGATGTGCAGGAGACCTTGGACATTGCTCAGGCCCTGTACGAGACGCACAAGGCCACGACGTACCCGCGCTCCGATTCGGGATACCTGCCCGAAAGCATGTTCGCCGAGGTGCCAACGGTTCTCGACAGCCTGGTCAAGACCGATCCGTCGCTGCGACCGATCATGGACCAGCTCGACCGCACTCAACGCTCACGCGCCTGGAACGACGCAAAGGTATCCGCGCACCACGGCATCATCCCGACGCTCGAACCGGCGAACCTCTCGACCATGAGTGAGAAGGAACTGGCAGTGTATCGGCTGATCCGGGCGCACTACCTGGCGCAATTCCTTCCTCACCACGAGTTCGACCGCACCGTGGCGAACCTCTCCTGCGGCCAGCAGACGCTGGCGGCCACCGGCAAGCAGGTCGTCGTCAAGGGTTGGCGCCTGGTGCTGGCCGAACCGCAAATTGAGGAGGATGGCGCCCCTGCGGCGCGCAGCCAGGTACTGCCCGCGCTGCGCGAGGGGCTGGCATGTCAGGTGGCCGACGTCGATCTGAAGGCGCTCAAGACGCTGCCCCCTCGGTCTTATACGCAAGGCGAGTTGGTCAAGTCCATGAAGGGCGTCGCCAAACTGGTCTCGGACCCGCGCCTGAAACAGAAGCTCAAGGATACGGTCGGCATCGGAACCGAAGCGACGCGGGCCAACATCATCAGTGGCCTGCTGACGCGGGGCTACCTCGTGAAGAAGGGCCGCGCCATCCGTGCCTCGGATGCGGCCTTCACCCTGATCGACGCGGTACCCACAGCGATTGCCGACCCAGGGACAACCGCCGTCTGGGAACAGGCGCTGGACATGATCGAAGCTGGGCAGCTCACGCTGGACGTATTCATCAGCAAGCAGGCTGCATGGATCTCACAGTTGATCGCGCAGTACGGCAACACGTCCCTGTCCATCAAGGTTCCCCAAGGGCCGGCTTGCCCGCAGTGCGGCGCGCCCACGCGCCAGCGCACCGGCAAGAGCGGCCCGTTCTGGTCGTGCAGCCGCTACCCCGACTGCAAAGGCACTCTGCCGGTCGAATCCGGCACGTCCAAGCGTAGTGCCTCGCGTCCGCGCAGTGGCGGCCGCAAAGGCTCCTGACCGACCCCGTTCCCCGTGAGCCGTGCCCGCCATCGGCGGCGCGGCCTGTGTCCCGCATGCCCTGCGGGACGCCCAGCGCGCAACGCCTTCTTGTCCGTGTGCGCGTCCCGCTTGGTCATCCCCGGCCGCGGGACCTGAAGGTAGCTTCTCCGCGAACCGCCTCCCGCGTTCTGCTGATCTGCATTTCTCCCGCCTCTGCGAAGGGTCCCCCGATGGCTTGCCAGGCTGCGCGAGCCACCCGGAGACCCTTCGTGGTCAGCGGTATTCGGTGCCGGTGCCCGCCGGCGCAAAAACGGGCTCCCTTTGTGCGCGGATGTGCGCCAGACGATGCCGGCGCGAACCACGACATGCGCCGGGTGTGATTGCTGATGAGCAGACGGTTCTAGCGACGACCGGGCCTGCACCAGCCCACGGGTGGTTCTTTCCTCCCGAGCCGAAGGCCGCAAGGCCTTCGGCGCCTTTCTCCTGCCTATCAACGTCCCGGCCCGCCCCGGGCCACACGAACAGGAGACCCGACATGAACCCGCAACCTTGCACCCTTCGCGGTGCGCCCCAGGCCGCGCCACTGCTGTATGGCAGCGTGTGCAGCGGCATCGAGGCCGCGAGCCTCGCCTGGCAACCCCTCGGCCTTGAAGCCGCGTGGTTCGCCGAGATCGACCCGTTCCCGAGCGCCGTGCTCGCTCACCGTTACCCCCACGTGCCCAACCTGGGCGACATGACCGCGATCGCCCGTCAGGTGCGCGCCGGCACCGTGCCGGCGCCCGACATCCTGGTCGGCGGCACGCCATGCCAGTCGTTCAGCGTTGCCGGCGCCCGCCAGGGACTGGATGACCCGCGCGGCGCCTTGACCCTTGCCTATGTGGAGCTTGCAAATGCCATCGACCAAACCCGCCACCAAGACCGCCGCCCGCCGGCAACGCTCGTCTGGGAAAACGTCCCCGGCGTCCTCAACGACCGCAGCAATGCCTTCGGACATTTCCTGGGCGCACTGGCCGGCGAAGGCCGTGCGCTCCAGCCGCCAGGGGAAAAATGGGCGCACGCTGGTTGTGTGTCTGGACCCCGCCGCCGCATCGCCTGGCGCGTGCTCGACGCTCAATATTTCGGTGTCGCCCAACGCCGCAAGCGCGTGTTTCTTGTGGCAAGTGGTGGAGATGGTCTCGATCCCACCGAAGTACTTTTTGAGCGCGCAGGCCTGCTCGGGGATTCTTCTGCGGGCCGCGCGCCGTGGCAAGAAGCTGCCCGCGCTACTGAACCGGGTGCTGCAGCAGCAGGCGGATACGCAGGATTCGCCGGGCTGACGCAGCCCTACGGCAAGGTCACCACGATGTTCGGATTCAGCGGCGGCACCGGCCCCGTCGATGTTGCGGCATGCCTGATGGCCGCGGGTCCCAAGCACGACATCCGCACCGAGACGTTCATGGTGCAGTCCGTCGCCGGCAGCATCGCCCATACCCTCGACACCGCCAACAACGGCAAGGGCAGCAGCGAGGACGGCACCGGCAAGGGCGTGCCGATCATCGCCTTCACCGCCCAGGGCAGCGGCGCGGATGCCACGATCGACCTGACGCCAACGCTGCGTGCCGGCGGGCATCGCAACAGTCATGCAAACGCCGGCGTCGTACCCGCCATCGCCTTCGCGCAGAACAACCGCGGCGAAGTGCGCTTCGAGTCAGGCCATGGACAGGTAGCTTGCACCGTCCTGTCCAACGGCAAGCCGGGCTACGGCGTGCCCATGGTGACCTGCGTTGCCCTCCGGGGACGGCCGCAGGGTCTTGCCGCCGAGCTGGGCGGCAGCGTAGCGGCCGCGCTGCGTACCAGCGGCGGCGGTGCTGACAAGCCCCATGTGCTGGCCCCCGACTTCGAGGCCCATTTCCGCTACGACTGGAACGACCCCGGCCCCGGCGACTGGTCGCAATGGCGGGTGCGGCGGCTGATGCCGATGGAGTGCGAGCGGCTGCAGGGCATGCCCGACGACTACACGCTGATCCCGTATCGCGGGAAGCCTGCCGCTGACGCTCCGCGCTACAAGGCGATCGGCAACTCCATGGCCGTCCCATGCATGGCTTGGCTGGGCAACCGGCTGGTGCAGTGCCTGCACAAGACGGGCTCGACCGCTTCGGATTGATCGACGACGCAGCCTGCGCGCCGCGCCATTCTCGTCCCTGCATTGCCGATGTATCGGCAGCAGCCCGCAGCCAGGGTGTCAAGGCTGCCGTGGGTTCCGCCCACGCCACCCGCCAGTTCGCTTCGGCATCTCACCGGCGAACGCTGCCCACCGGGGCATCGATGCCTCCTTTCTCTAACCCACGGGATGGTCGCCACGTCCCGTCAGGGGCATGTCGCCACCCGGTCGATTTCAGGACTTTCCATGGACACCATCACCAAGCAAGACCGCATCATGCTGAAGAACCTCAAGGTCGCCGACTTCGCCAGCGAGGAAACGCTGTGCTTCACCGCGACCGTCGTGTTCGACGGCACTCCCATCGCCGAGGCCCGCAACGACGGGCATGGCGGCTCGACATTCCTCCGCGCGCTCAATAACAAGACGACGCTGCTGGCTCAGGCCGAAGCCTTCGCCAAGGAACTGCCGCCTGCGCCGCTCGATCTCGGCCAGGAGGGTGAAGACCCCCATTACATCGACATGACGCTCGACTTCCTGGTCGATGAGCTGGCCGATGCCATGCACGCGGAACGCAAGGTGCGAGCCGCTTTCAACCGCGACATCGGCAACAAGGTGCTGTTCATCAAGGACGGCAAACTGCTGTTCATCAAGGGCATCAAGCTCAAGGCCATCGCCGACCGCAAGGCGTACTTCGCTTCGCTGCGCGCCCGGCAGGCCCAGCCCATCGTCATCCTCGCCGAGCTTCCGCCCGAGCAGGCATTCGACCTGTGGAAGCAGCATGTCCTGGGCGACAAGCCCGATTGACCCAGCGCCACCGCACCCTCCTGACAGCCCCGCACTCGATGCGGGGCTTTTCTTTTCTGCGCCCATCAATCGGGGCTGGGTCGGATGCCGTTTTCCCACTGACGCCGAGCGGCCCTCGCACGAAGCTGCCCGCATGTTCGCTGATTCGTCAGCACATGCCAGCAGCCAGGGTTCCAGGCTGCCGCGGGTCCCTCCCGCGTTGCCCACCAGTCCGCATCGCATCAAGTCTGCGGACGCGCGTCCTCGTGACGTCGATGCCTTTTATCAACCGCGTGCGGGAGCTGCCATCCCGTGAGGGACAAGGCCCCGCTTTTCAAAGGAGTCCGTCCATGTCCCAGCAAGCCTCTTTCGGCCAACTGGCCTCGACCTACTGCGGCAAGTTCCTGCCGCTCGAAGTCCTGCAAAGCGCCGCCGGTCACTACATCGGCACGCGCGATACCGAAGGTCCCGTTTCGCGGGAATCCCGCGAGTACTTCCGCAGCTACGCCGCGGCTCAACGTGCGCTCGAAAGAGGCGGCTGGACCCAGCTCGCCACGCCCTGATCCAACTGGAGGAATCACGTCATGAACCAGCTTCTGCCACAGGAAGTCGTCGATCAGATCATGCGGGAAGAGCAGCATTTCGCTGCCGCGCCCCAAGCCTTCTTCGAGGCCTGGAAGCGTGGTGTCGAGATCGCCGGCCCGCAATGGTTCGGCGACGGCACCCGCGAAGGCCTGAACCAGGCCAACACCAAGTGGGATTTGCGTCCCGACATGCTGCGGCTCAACGATGCCCTCGGCGTCCTGAGCAGCGGCGAACGCATGTTCCTGTCCGCCATGGTCAGCTTCTACAACGCGCGCGAGGGCGGTGCCATGCTCAAGCGCTGCCACTTCGACGGGCTGTCGGACTTCGACGGTCTCGACCTGGAACGCCGCAAGGTCATCGCCGACCTGCTGGTGAACTACAGCGGCTGGTGAGCCGGTCTCCGGCACGCCACTGTCCTCTCGATCCCACGTGAGGGACATGCGCCCATGAGGCCATGTCCCTCAATTTTTCTTACCCATCGCCCGGCGCCAACGGCCTTGGGCTATTCCCGCGGATGCCATCGTCCGCATGGGCTGGCTCCGCTCACTTCCCCGAAAGGAGCCACCATGGCAAACAACTACTACGAAGGCACGGGCGTTCTCGTGCTCGACCGCGTTACTCCCGTCATCAAGGCGCTGTTCGGCGCCTTTGCGCTGGATGAAAACCATCCCGGCAATGGGCAGGCTTACATCGCCCAGATCGCCGAGACCAATGACCCGCGCTGGACGGATGTGCTGGATGGCCTGGAAGACCTGGCCACACAACTCGGCATCCCCATGCCCGACGACGAAGAACTGTCGATTCCACCTCTGCTTGAACGGCTGGCCGCGCACTTCGGTGCTGACCAGGACTGGGAGCTGGAGAACCTCATCGAGCACCACCAGTTCGAGGACAGCGCCGACCTGGAAGCCTTGTTTCTGATCGCCTCCTGCCTCGATGACGGTCATCACCTGACCGCCATCCAGTTCGAGGGTTGCTGGCATTGCAGCAAACCGAGGCTGTTCGAGTTCGGCGGCAACGGCTGCTACCTGAGCCGCGAGGCCCAGGTCTTCAGAACGTCCTCGCAGGCACTCCAACTCGGCGACCAACTGCGCAAGACCATCGTGGCCACCGACATCGAAGAGGCCTCGGCGTTGATCGCGCTGGAGGCCGCCAACCTGCTTGCCGGCATCACCGACGAGCATTTCCGCCTGAATGTGCGCCATCGCATCGCCGAACGGCTGGCCCAGACGCCAACGATCAGCGCCGACTGACGCATTTTCCACTTTCAACCCACCGGGTCCAATTCCCGGTGGCGGGGATTGGCTCCATTATTCAAATCTGGAGAGTTGCCATGTCCCTGAAACCCAATCCATTTCTCCGCGGCTACTGGAATCTGAAAATCGTCCGCACGCTGTGCATCAGCTACGAGGACGGAAGCCCGCATGTTTGGCGAATCGTCCACGCGAGCCAAAAGCACTTTTCCGACGAGGAACTGATTTCATCCTCGTGCATCATCACCAGCGATTTCGCCGTGGTCAAAAATGGTCCCCAACCCGTGAATGCCGAGGTACTGGCCGAATGCGATGCCGGAGAAGGTGTCAGCGGTGAAGGCGTAATCGGCGCCGTGGTCTATGCCATCCATGGCGACGACTTCGACGGCCGCCCCATCCACGTCGGCGATACCTATTCGGCTGAAGCGGCACGGGAAGTCGTGCAGCGCCTGAGTTTCGAGACCGGCTACTACAGCCGGTGCTGGGAAATCAGCAGTGCACACATAAGCGAGGAAACCGGCCAATACCTCGCCAACCTGGCAGACCTCGCCACGCCGGAGGCATTCCTGTTCATCGCGTTCCGGGTTCCTTACAGCCCGGCGATCGGCATCAAGCTGATCTCCACCCCCTGGACGGACAAGAACCTGGAGCGCGTCGAGGGGATCAGTGCGGAGCAGCTTCGCCAGGAGCACCGAAGCAAGGGCATGCCGGATGACCTGGCGAACGTCATTGAACTGGCCGGCCAGGCCGATGTGCGCATCCTGATTCTCGACGCCGACGCACCCGTGCTGTTGGGCCTGCCGTTGGCCGAGTCCTAGCAGCCACGCGACACAACATCCTTCCTCTTTGTTCTCCCCATACCAGCCCGTCTCCCTCCCGGAGCCGGGCTGGTTCATTTTCATAGGAGCAACCTCATGTTCCCCAACCTCATCCCTAGCACGTCCGACTTCGAGTACCAGCTCGGTTCCTGCGTCAATGCCATGGGCCAGGACGACGCCATCGGCCAGATCCTGGTATTCGAGCGCATGAGCGGCACGCTGCACATGCGCCATGTCGCCAGCGTCGAACTGGTGGACACCGACATTGACGACTACGAAATGGTCGTCTTCGACGGTGGCAACACCAGCGGCGATACATGGAAACATGTCTTCTTCCCACGTCAGCGAGAACACTACTTCGTGTACGAAGCCTGACCCAACCAAGCCCCTTTCGAGGGGCTTTTTCTTGTCCGAAGCGCTGGAAAGCGGGTGCGACGCTGTGCGATTTCTTGCGGGCAGGCCGCCCATTTCAGAGCCATCCTTGCTCCATGTTCGTCGGCGTTGCCGACACATGCCCTGGCAGCCGAGGCCTTCAAGGCTGCAAGTGCGGGACACCGTGCTGGTCGATTCTTCCTACGGACGTACCGCGTCCATCCACCCACAAGGGACCTCTCCCTTGTGGGCGGGGAATCCCTTGTTCTTTCTCAAGGAGATTCCCATGGATCGCTCTCTCATCAAGACCCTGATGCCTTCGCTTGTCGCAGGCCATGTGCCCCGCAACGTGCGGTCGTTCAAGTACCGCGTGTTCGATGATCAGCCGCAATCCTCGACGCTGGGCTTCGCCATCGATCCCCAACCCTTCGACGGCAAGGTGGTCGCGGCGAATGACGATGCCATCGTCGTCAAGCTCAAGCCCAGCGAGTTCGCGGTGCTCGACCCCAACCTGGTGACCACCGTCCCGAGCGAGGGCGCCAAGGTTCATGTCCAACCCTACGCCCGGCGACGTTTCGACGGCCTGCGCGCGGACACCCCGGAAGTCGTTACCGAGAAGACTTCGGATGGCACGCCTTACACCATCACGAGGCATATCCTCGGCAAAGCGCCCGCCAAGCTGCCCATTCCCGAGCCGCAGTGCATGGAACTGGGCCAACTCATCGAGCAGTTGGAGGAGATGCCCGCGCCCGACGGGTTCCGGTGCATCACCCACATGCTGGTCGATGCAGGTGCCCGCGACTTCGTCTGGGTCGATCCCAAGCCCTCCAAGATCATCGAGACCCCGCCGGCGATCAGCTTCACGGTTTCAACCACCAAGTTCGAGGGTCAGGTGACGATCCTCTACGACCGTGGCGGCGACACCTACGTGGTGGAGCTGCATCGCGACGGTGAATTGATCGATCGGCACGACGAGGTGTATTTCGACATGCTCGGTGACGTGCTGGAGCGGCTCATCGACGACGGGCGCTGGCGCCTGATCGACGTCAGCGTGATCGACGCCAAAGCTCCTCGGCGACGTCAGGCGGTTCCAGCCTGACATGCCAGACAGGAAGCCCAGCGGCACGACTGACCAGTCCATAGCCTACCGGCGACTGCCCCACAAGCCTTCCATCCGTTTGGGTGGAGGGCTTTTTCTTAATCCATACAGGAGATTTCAACCATGTCACTGCGATTCAGAGGCTCCGACCTGCGCCCCGTGCTTGCCGAGGCCATCGCCAACCAATGCCGCGTCGCCCTGGCCAAGGACCAGGGCGTGTACTTCCTCGCCGAGCGCGGAGAGCGCCGCCCCGATGGCCGCGTGAAGCTGCTGGCCTATGCCGTCGGCTGCAACCCGGATATCGACCCGTTCGATGACTGGTGGGAACTGGCACGCGCCGAACTTGGAGGCGACGACTTCGGCGAGTTCTTCGACCCGAAAGACAGCGTTTTCACTCGCATTCTGCAAAGCTCAGATGATCTGGAGCTGTCCGCCACCGCTACGCATCTGTCACTGGCGGCGGTGGAATCGGCGTAGTCAAAAATGTCCGCATACCCTTTGAAGCCCCCATTTTGGGGGCTTCTTTTTGGGCGGAACTGGGCAGCCTGGAAAAAATGGGAAGCGCCCGGATGCCGATTGATTGCTGTCGCACGCGCGAGGCCCGGCGATGCTGCCCCCATGCCTGCTGACGTCGTCAGCGACATGCCAGGCAACCATCGGTCTTCGAGGTTGCGGCGCAGTTTCGACTGCGTGACCGAGCCAGCTCGCACCGCATCCATTCGCGAGCGGCCACCAGTCTCTGGTGGCGGATGCTTTCGCCTTATCAACCCACCGCGGGGTTACGCACCTCTCCCCGCATGCGTGGGCTGGTGTGTCTCCGCTTCATCCCTATGGAGATTCACCATGAACACCACTTCAAACGAGAAATCGTATTTCGACCTCCACACTTCGGGCATCGGCTACATCCAGCGTGTCCGTGAAGTGCCCGTCAGGGGCGGCCGCCGAGCGCAGCCTTTCCTGGCATGCACCATCGCCGCGCTGGTCGGCCCTGCCAGGGACCCCAGCTACCGCTACTTCGACGTCAAAGTCTCGGGTGCCGAGGCCAAGAAGCTCGTCCAGCGCTACATCGGCGTTGACGATCCCAAGCAGCGCCCACTGGTGCGCTTCCGTACTGGCGATCTGCGCGCCGATCCCTTCATCCGCGACAAGGGTGAACGCAAGGGCGAAGTAGGCGGGTCTCTCAAGGCCCGGCTGCTCAAGACCGAACTGATTGACCGGGCCGAACTGGCCTCGATCAAGCAGCACGAGCTGATCACCCGCGGCATCGGCTACCTCAGCCGCCCGAAGGACGTCACTCCCAAAGACGGTGATCCCTTCCTGTCGTGCTGCATCGCAGCGCTGACCGGCCCTGTCGATGAACCGGAGTATCGGTATTTCGACACGATCGTCGCCACCCCTGAAGCCGAGCACCTGGTTCGCCGGTGCGTGCAGGCCATCGAAGCGGATCGCAAAGTGCTGGTCGCCTTCCGTCTGAACGACATGAAGATCGATCCGTACATCCGCACCAAGGGCGAGCACGCCGGGGAACCGGCCGCGAGTCTGGAATCGACGCTGGTCCACATCGGTCTGATCAAGATCGATGGCACCCAGGTCTATCCCACGAGCCAGGCGCAAGCCGAGGCACCGCAGGCCCAGGACGCATCCGCGCCCGAAGCCGAGGACGCTGCCGACACCGCTGCCGAGCAGCCTGCCGAGTCCGCCGAGCGCGAGCCCGCAGGTGAAGTCGAGGAGCAGGAGCCGGCATTGGCTGCTTCGTTCTGATCCGGCATGGCCCCTCACGGGGCCTTGCCTTTTTCCTATTTCTCAAGGAGAAGCATCATGGCAGTCACATCGGCACCCGAGAAATCGGCCACGCCCATTATCGTCCCGGGCCAGCTCGCGCTGCGCACCATTCACGGCCGCAACGGAAAGTTCAACGTTGGCAAGCTCGAATGCCAACTCGGCAAGTTCACGATAAAAGATGCCGAACTGGAGCAGTACCCCGAGGGCAAGTACCAAGGGGAATTCGTCCTCCGCTACATCTTCCTCAAAGGCTATCCGATCAGCGACGGCAGCATGCGTTTCGAGATGCGCGCCAACCTGGACGGCATGACACTTTTCGGCATCGACAAGCTGAGCAAGGCCGAAGCACATAGCTTCGCCCCACAGGAAGTCGATCCGCTCGATGAAGAGCAAGGGCCGCCGCCTGCGGCAACGCCGGTCAAGGCCTCCAAGGCATCCAGGTCCGCCAAATCTGCACCCGTGCAGGCCTCCGCGGACCCGCTGATCGATACGACGCCCTTCGGCGTGGACGCGCCGCCGCCTGCTACGGCTGCTGCCCCCGGCAGCACCGAGGATGGCGACGCCGCACTGTTCGGCCTGTTGTGGCCGCTGGGCGAGTCCGTGAAGCTGGATTCGACCATCGACCGCCGCGCCCTGCGCGCGCAGATCGCCCGCCTGGACGAACTGGGCTACGCGCTGGACTTCAAGACGCAGGAGTGGAGCCGCCGGGCCGAACTGCAACCTGCGTAACCATGGGCGCCGCATCCGCGGTGTCCTTCATCCACCCGCCGGGGTTCCTTCCCCATGCGGGGGAGGCCTCGGCTCCTTTTTGGAGGTCTCCATCATGTCCACCATCGCTTGCGATTCCCCTCGCTCCGCTCTGGATGAACCCGCTTGGCGGGCTCTCTGCGAGACGGAAGCCGCACAAGCCACCAAGGGGTGCGGACTGTCTCACGACTACTACGTCGAACGCTTCAGTTCCGCGATCGACGAGCAAGTTGCTCGATTGCCCGAAGACCAACGCGCACAAGCGCTGCAGATCGCACAGGAATGGGACTACGCGACACCGGCCGAAAGGCAGGAAGCCCAGGACTGGAACGCTGAACACGGCTATTGCTCGCACGGAATCGAACTGGGTTATTGCCCGGCCGGTTGCGATTCGGACTACTGAGGTCCGGCACACGTCATCGCCGCTTGATCGGCTTTTCACCACCCGTCGGGGTTCTCCCCCTGCGGGAGGCCTCCGACTCTACTTTTTCCAGGAGGCCTCTCATGGGCTGGTATTTCTCTCCCCAATCGCGGTCTGAGCTGATCGCGGAATTGATCGCACCGCAGCAGACCGAGCGCGTCAGCGCGAAGGTCATCGCTCACGCACTGCGCGGCAACGTGCTGTGGTCCGTGGTCGAAATGACCGCCAAGGTCGAGGGTGTGCATCGTGATCTCGCGCCGGGCCAGTCCCTGCGCTACATCCGCTGCGATCTGCTGGAACGCAGCGGCAACCAGTGGGGCTACAAGCCGCTGGAAGAGTCCATGCACCCGTACTACTACTCGTGCCCGCTGTCCTATCTGGACCTCGCACCGGAGCAGTCCGCCGACTGGCGTGCAGGCGTTCGCGCCTACCACGCACGGCGACGCACACCCACGGCTGTCACGGCTCCCGCCGCGACGCTGATGGCCTGAGCCAGGAGGAACCAACATGGACCCGATCCTGGCTGCGCTCTCACCCTCGCTGCTGGCACTCGTTGAAGGAAGTTTGTCCAACGACGAAGTGTCCTCCGACGAGGAGATGCTGGAGTACTTCATCAGCAACGGCCTCACCGAGGAACAGGCACGGCAGGCACTGACCTACCGCGACCAGTACCTCAACAACATCTACCTGGACGGCTTCACGCCGATCACGGCGGTGGACGAGGCGCTTCACTTCAACCCGCACACCCGGCAGTTCGAGCCGGACTGAGCGATTTTCTTCCCACTGGGGCAGTACTTGCCCCAGGGGGCGGTGCTGTTCCCGTTCATCCGAGGACACCACCATGCCCGCAAACACTTCTTCCACGCTGTACCGCATCGACGAATGCCCGGACGTGATGGCCGACGCCTGTGTCGGCGATGACCAGGGCAACCTGATCTTCCTGTCCATCTGGGCGCGCGACACCGCCGTCCAGCAGTTCCTTGCTCGCCTGACCCTCGGGCGCGACGAGCAGGGACTGGACCAGTTCCACATCATCACCGATCAGGGCGGCAGCGTCCCGGTGTTCGTCGGCAACGTCGATCGCCTGGAAAAGCGCATGACCCGCGCTTACCGGCGAACGCTGTTCGGTTCGCTGTCCAACGTGTGGCTGTTCGACCGGCGCTGCGTCAAGCCCGACAAGGCCAACGCCAGCGCATTGGCATTGCTGCCACGCGACAGTGCCCACCGGCTTGACCGCCTGTGGATGCTGGTGCGGGACACCTGCCCGTTGCCGCTGCTCGACCACTGGCGCGAGACCGTGCTGGAACTGCTGCAAAGCCGCGAGATGCTGGCCCGCCTTCCGTTCGCCCTCGGGCCGCTGGAAGGCCATCGGCTCGCCATCGACGTGCCGGCGCTGACCTTGGCGCTGGGTTCCCTGATCCGCAGTGACGTGCTCACCGCCTATCCATACCCGGCCAAGATCTGGACGCCGGAAGTGGTAGCGGCCTGACCCACCCACGGAGGCACGCCTTGGCGTGCTTCCGTGTTTCATCCCCGCCAACCAGGAGACTTCCATGGCCCTCATGTTCCCGCGGCTCGCCCGCAATTTCGCCAAGAACGGGTACTACCCGACCGACGAACCCACGCTCGAAAGAGCCCTCAACGCACTGATGCCCAGCGACGGGCCGATGTGCATCCTCGATCCCTGCGCCGGCGAAGGCGTGGCGATCGCCGAAGCCGCCCATGCCCTCGGGCGCGAGCAGGCCAAGGCGTTCGCCGTCGAGTTCGACGCGGAGCGGGCACGCCATGCCCGAGGTCTGGTCGATCACTGCCTGCACGCGGACCTGATGGACACGATGGTCTCCAAACAGTCCTTCGGGTTGCTCTGGCTCAACCCGCCGTATGGCGACCTGTCCAAGGACGTCAACGGCAACATCGGATACCAGGGCCAGGGCCGTGCCCGCCTCGAAAAGCTGTTCTATCAGCGTTCGCTGTCGCTGTTGCAGTACGGCGGCGTGCTGGTCTTCATCGTTCCCGGCTACGTGCTCGACGCGGAGCTGGTCGGCTGGCTGACACGTCACTACACCGATCTGCGGATCTACCGAGCGGTGGAGACGCAGTTCAAGCAAGTGGTGATCTTCGGCCGAAGGGTGCGCCAGCGCGAGCAGGCCCCCGATGGCGTCAAGGCCGTGCGCAGCCTGCTGCTGCAGGTTGGGCTTGGCGAAGTCGAAGCCGAGGAACTTCCGAGCGAGTGGCCGTTCTTGCCATACATCATCCCCGCCAGTCCGGCCGAGCCGGAGCATTTCTTCCGCGTGACGATGGAGCCCGAACAGTTCGCCGACGAGGTTGGCAGGCTGCAAGGCCTCTGGCCGTCGCTGGACACGCACTTGGGGGCCGCGCAGCAGTCGCTGCGTCCACCGGCGCGAGCCTTGTCCCACTGGCATCTCGCCCTGGCCTTGGCCGCGGGCGCGATCTCCGGCGTTGTGCGCTCCCAGACGGGGCGCGTGCTCGTCGTCAAAGGTGACACCCACAAGGACAAGACGCTCCAGCGGGAATTCACCGAACGCGAAGACGGCTCCATCGCCGAGACCCGCATCCTCACCGACAAGTTTGTGCCCGTCATCCGCGCGTGGGACATGACGCCTGGCTCCGCGACACGGGGCGAGGTGTTAACCATCCGCTGATCCACCGGACGCGCTGCCGTCCTGCTGTACCACATCGAAGGAGAAACACCATGTTCCCCAATCCGTTCAAGCGGCCAGCGCCGCACAAGCAACCGTTGTTCGCACCGAGTACGTTGAAGTTGAGCGAGAAGGTGCATTGGCTGGCCCGAAGAGGCCTGATCGACCCCTTAGCCTATGTCCAGCGCCATGTGCGCGGGGACTGGGGCGAGATCGATGAGGCCACACGCCAAGCCAACGACGTGGCGATCCAACAGGACAACCTGATGATCTCGCAGTTCAGGATCACGCCGGACCTGGCGCTAATCGTCAAGACCAGCGAGGACCACGAGACCACGGTGATCCAGCTTCCCGAAGAGCGGGACCTGATCTGACGTCCCCACATCGTCATCCTCATTTTCCTGACGGAGCCACTTCACTCCGGCAGGGGTGTCGTGGCTCAATGACTCATCAAGGAGGAGCCCATGGCATCACATCGCATCGAAACCTACTGTCAGAGCCTGGCGTTCCCCATCGGGGCGCTTATCTTCAGCAAAGGCATTGACCGCCTGGTCCGCTCGGGTCGCCTCGACCCGATCCCGTACTTCAGGCGCCACACCCGTGGCGACTGGGGCGACGTCAACGTCCAGCAATGGCAGGCCAACAGCACCGCGCTTCAATCAGGCGCATCGCTGGCATCGCACTACGTGATCCATCCGGGGCTGGCCATTCGCATCGTTACCGACGCGGAGCGCCACGCCACCGTCATCGTTCTGCCGTCCGAGGACTGAGCACGGTTCAGCCGCTGGCCACCCAGGCCAGCACCTTCAACCACCGTCGGCCACGCGTCGATTTACTTCCCACCACGGGGCATGCCACTGCCCCGCTGGGGGTGGTGCATGCCCCTTTTTCTTTGGAGCATCACCATGTCCCTCGATCTCGAAACCAATGCCGCTGAAGCCGCGCCCGTACAGGGCGAACTGCTCGACGCGGAATCCTCCCCTCTGACCCTGAGCCTTCAGGATTTCGTCGGCGAGTTCGGCGACGAACTGCTCGACGCCCTCAACAGCGCCAACCCGCCGGTCTATACCGGCCAACCGCAAGCACATCGCCAGCTCATCGTCGCCAGCCTCAAGCGCAAGCTATTCCAGGCCCAGGCCGAAGTCGTCCACGCCGCCGCGGAGCTGCTGATTGACCGTGGCGAGCGCGCCGCGATCGTCAATGGCGAGATGGGCTGCGGCAAGACGACCGTCGGCATCGCCACGGCAGCTGTGCTCAACGCCGAAGGCTACCGCCGGACCTTGGTTCTCTCGCCCCCGCACCTTGTTTACAAGTGGCGGCGCGAGATCCAGGAGACAGTAGCGGGCGCGAAGGTCTGGGTGCTCAACGGCCCCGATACCTTGGTCAAGCTCATCAAGCTGCGCGAGCAGTTGGGTGTGCAGCCGACCGGCCAGGAGTTCTTTGTCCTGGGGCGCGTCAGGATGCGAATGGGGTTCCACTGGAAGCCTGTCTTCACCCAGCGGCGCACCCGCCACGGCGACGTGGCGGCCTGCCCGGACTGCGGCACGGTCATCACCGACCTCGACGGCGAGCCGGTCAACCCGGTCGCGCTTGAAGCCGAGGAGTACCGCAGGAAGTGCAGCCATTGCGCAGCGCCCCTGTGGACGCTGATCCGCCCACGCAGCCTGTCCGGCAACGACCAGTCCTCGGCCGTGCTGAAAGCCTTGAAGCGCATCCCGACCATCGGGGCAGTCACCGCGCAGAAGCTGATGCAGAAGTTCGGAGACGGCTTCCTGGCCTCGATGCTCGGCGACAACATCCATGAGTTCATCAATCTCATGGACGGCAACGGCGAGCTGGTGTTTTCCGACCGTCAGGCCACCCGCATGGAACGTGCGATGGCCAACATGGAGTTCGGCTTTGGCGAAGGCGGCTACCAGCCGTCCGAGTTCATCAAACGCGTGCGACGTGAAGTCGCCTGAGTAATTGTTCCAACGGGGGCAACCCCGACGAGGAACCTGATGTTCCGTCATCAGTAGCCTACCGGCACATGCAGGACTGGTAACGGTCTTGTGTGAAGCTGCCGGGACAATGTAGCTGGGCCTTCGGGCCGCGCCGCTGCCGTGAGGCAAGGCGTTACCTGCGAGCATCAATGCGGGTACGGCGCTAGGCTGGGTGGTATGACCAACGCAAGTGAACTGCTGTTAAACACCGTTATGAATGACAAGCCAAAGATGCTGACAGGCTTGAACCAAAAGGTATGCGGTCGGTTGCTCTTTATCCGTTTTGGGGGCACACGGACATCATGACCGCCGGTGGAAAGGCAGGGTCTAACCCATCTCGTTACTCAAGCGAAACACGGTAAGCCCGTATCGCTGCCCTTCGGGGCAGGCAGACCGTAAGGAATGCTGTTGGTGGTGCGGGTAAAGGAATGTGGAGAAAGCGAATGCCGTCCTGTAATGGGACGGATAGGGGTTGAGCCGTAAGGCGACATCATCCCACGCGAAAGCGGGCAGACTTCCACTTGGTCTTTCTCTACGAGAAAACTTGTCCAACCTTCTACAAGAGGGAATTGCAGATGACTACGCAAGAAATTGCTTGCGCGGGTGCGCCCTCACACGAATCGGTCACATGGCACAGCATCGACTGGGCTGCGTGTCACCGTGAAGTGCGAAGGCTCCAGGCGCGTATCGTAAAGGCGACTCGGGAAGGAAAACACGGCAAGGTGAAAGCCCTGCAGTGGATTCTGACCCACTCGTTCAGCGGCAAAGCATTGGCCGTCAGACGAGTCACCGAGAACCAAGGTAAGAAGACGCCGGGCGTGGATGGCATCACATGGTCCACCCCGGAAGCCAAGTCTCAAGCCATGTTGTCAATCAAGCGGCGCGGGTATCGTCCCCAACCGCTGAAGCGTGTCTATATTCCTAAAGCCAATGGGAAGATGCGGCCGCTGGGTATCCCGACCATGAGAGACAGGGCGATGCAGGCGCTATACCTGCTGGCTCTTGAACCCGTGGCCGAGACCACAGCGGACGGACGCTCGTTTGGGTTCCGACCGGAGAGGTCCACGGCGGACGCCATCGAACAGTGCTTCACGGCACTGTCCAAGAAGGTGGCACCGCAGTGGGTTCTCGAAGGCGACATCAAGGGCTGCTTCGACAACATCAGCCATGACTGGCTCATGGGTCATGTACCGACGGATCGCGAGATTCTGAGGAAGTGGCTCAAGGCCGGATACATGGAAGATCGGCAACTTTTTCCAACAGAAGCTGGTACCCCGCAAGGGGGCATCATCTCGCCAACTCTGGCGAATCTCGTCCTCGACGGGCTGGAAGCCAAACTGGATGCTGCGTTCGGAAGAAAGCGGTACGCCAACGGTGTACAGACCCGTTTGATGGTCAACTATGTGCGGTATGCGGACGACTTCATCGTGACAGGACGCTCGAAAGAGCTACTGGAACAGGAGGTCATGCCGATCATCGAGGACTTCATGCGGGAACGGGGGCTCACGCTCTCACCCGAGAAGACCAAGATCACGCACATCGACGAGGGCTTCGATTTCCTCGGGCAAAACGTGCGCAAGTACAACGGCAAGCTGTTGATCAAGCCGTCGAAAGCGAACGTGGCGACCTTTTTGGAGAAAGTGCGCTCGGCGGTCAAAGGCAATAAGGCGCTGGATCAGCCTCGGCTGATTCGGATGCTCAACCCAATGATCCAAGGCTGGGCGAATTATCACCAGCACGTCGTGTCCAAAGCGACGTTCGCGCGTGTCGATCATGAGATTTGGCGTGTGTTGTGGCAGTGGGCCGTTCGTCGGCATCCGCAGAAAAGCAGCGTCTGGATCAAGCAGCGCTACTTCCACTCCGTAGGCACCCGTAACTGGGTGTTTGCGGCGGCGACGGGTGAAAGGTTCCCTGATGGGAACCCCATCCTGTCGTCACTGCGGAAGGCAACGGATACGCCCATTCGGCGACACCGGCCAATCAAGTTGGAAGCCAATCCATTCGACCCGACGTGGGAGACGTACTTTGAGGAGCGTGTAAGCCTCAAGATGCAGAACTCACTGCGGGGCAGGAAGAAGCTCATCAACCTCTGGTTGGCACAGGATCGTCGTTGTCCGATCTGCCAAGAGTTGATCACGCAGGAGACGGGGTGGCATGTCCACCACATCATTCGGCGGGTCGATGGCGGAAAGGATGGGAACACCAATCTCATCATGGTGCATCCAAACTGTCATAACCAGATTCACGTCAATGGTCTCAAGGTGGTGAAGCCGGTCCGCGAAAGCGGGCTTTGAAAGGCTTGAGCCGTATGAGGGGAAACTCTCACGTACGGTTCTTAGGGGGGGATGGGCCAGCAATGGCCTGTCCCTACCCGACTACCTGCCGCAAGGCACGTTCGACCTGCTCATCGCCGACGAGGCGCACGAGTACAAGAACGGCGGCAGTGCCCAAGGCCAGGCCATGGGTGTGCTGGCAGCGAAGGCTCGCAAGACCTTGCTGCTGACTGGCACGCTGATGGGCGGCTACGGGGACGACCTGTTCTACCTGCTGTTCCGAGCCCTTCCGGGGCGGATGATCGAAGACGGCTACCGCCCGACCACGAGCGGCAGCATGACCTCGGCCGCGATGGCGTTCATGCGCGATCACGGGGTCTTGAAGGACATCTACTCCGAGAGCACCGGCACGGCGCACAAGACGGCCAAGGGCACCAAGGTATCGGTGCGCACGGTCAAGGCCCCGGGCTTCGGCCCCAAGGGCGTCTTGCGCTGCATCCTGCCGTTCACGATCTTCCTCAAGCTCAAGGACATCGGCGGCAACGTCCTGCCGCCGTATGACGAGGAGTTCCGAGAAGTCGCGATGGACACGGCGCAAGCCGCGGCCTACCGCGATCTGGCGGGTCGGCTGACCGCGGAGCTGAAACAGGCTCTTGCACGACGCGATACGACTTTGCTGGGTGTGGTGCTCAACGTGCTGCTGGCCTGGCCAGATTGCTGCTTCCGGTCGGAAACCGTGGTGCATCCGCGCACGCGCAACACCTTGGCGTTCGTCCCGGCTCAGTTCAACGAGTTCGAGTTGACGCCGAAAGAGCGCGAGCTGATCGACATCTGCAAAGAGGAGAAGGCGCAGGGGCGCAAGGTCCTGGCCTACACGGTCTATACCGGCACACGCGACACGACCAGCCGGTTGAAGGTGCTGCTAGAGCAAGAAGGTTTTCGGGTGGCGGTGCTGCGCGCAAGCGTGGATGCCAGCCGTCGCGAGGACTGGATCGCCGAGCAACTGGACCGTGGCATCGATGTGCTCATCACCAACCCCGAGCTGGTTAAAACGGGACTGGACCTGTTGGAGTTTCCGACGATCGTGTTCATGCAGTCGGGCTACAACGTGTACTCGCTGCAGCAGGCGGCACGCCGCTCCTGGCGCATCGGGCAGAAGCTGTCCGTGCGCGTGATCTACCTCGGCTACGCCGGTTCCTCGCAGATGACCTGCCTAGAGCTGATGGCCAAGAAGATCATGGTCTCGCAGTCCACCTCGGGCGACGTGCCCGAATCGGGGCTGGATGTGCTCAACCAGGACGGTGATTCCGTCGAGGTCGCACTGGCCCGGCAATTGGTCGCCGCCTGACCCCCACGCCATCGCCGGCCTAGTGCCGCCGGCTTTCTGTTGTTCCTACCTCGTAGCCATGCCCGTGTTCTTCGCGGGCATGGCTACGCATTTTCATTTCAAGGAGATTTCCATGAACACCAACACCCCTTCGATCGAACCCGCAGACGGCGGCGAGATCGAGATGCAAGTCGCTGTTGCCTGCGTCGATGTTTCCGGCACCCCCGACATGCCGGTCTTCAAGGTCAGAACCACCCAGGAGGAATACGATCAGGGTGCCCACTACTACAAAGCCAAGGATCTGGCCGAAGAAGCCCGGTACGAAGGGCCGTTCGTCTGCTTCGACGCTGCCGAATATGGCCCCATCCTGTCGGCCGCCCGCGAACTGGGCCTTGCCCCGCAGGTCGTCGTGGTCGATATGACCGACGGCCAGATCCACTCCATCCGCTGCGACACCGGCGAGATCAAGGTCGTCTGCTACGACACCAGCGACACCGACGAGTACTCGGCGGCGGTGGCGGACCGGCCGCTCGGCGAGAACGGCCAGCTCGTGCGCTGCTGGGCGCATGCCCAACTGGCACAGGTCGATCCCGGCTTGAAGCTGGCTCGGGATTGATTCGGCAGAGTCCGATCTGCGCTTTCACTGGCCCCTTCGGGGGCCTTTTTCTTTGGAGTGAGGCTGTCGGGAAATCGGGCGCTGCCTGGTTCGCATTGTTTGCTGCTGCTCGTGACCCGAGCGGCGATGGTGAGGGCTCGATGTTTCAGGACGACGCGCCATGTGCCCCTCTCCACCGTGGTTTCACCATCCCGAACGCCGCCTGCTGGCGGGATTTCTCGGCCTGCTTTGGTTGGTACTGGCTGGCGGCTGCGCGACAACGACTGCACCGCACGCACCCGATGCCTTCGAGGAAGTCTCGACCGCGCCCGAACCCGAAGCACCCGAGTACATCCCCGTTGTGCGCTACGGGCGCTACACGTTGGTCGAGCTGGCCCCCACGGCGGCGCAGCGCGACCTGCTGTTGCAGACCATCGATGTTTCGATGCCGGCGGATGCCCGCGTCACGGTCGGCGATGGGCTGCGGCATGTGCTCAAACGCAGCGGCTACAGCCTGTGTCAAACAGCACATGCCGTGATCGAGTTGTATGCACTGCCGCTGCCGGCGGCGCACCTGCATCTCGGTCCCATGACTTTGCGCGACGCGCTGCTCACCCTGGCTGGTCCGGCCTGGGAACTGCACGCGGATGACCGCGCACGACAGATTTGCTTCGAGCGGCCCGGCGACAGCGTGGCCATCGAACCAATGCCCGAACCGGCCGCCGCCGATGCGGTGCAGACCTTCCCACTGATGCCCTCCATTCCAGGCGGCCAGCCATGAACACTCCCCAATCTTCGCGGCGCCCGGCTGTCGCCGTGGTGATGCAAAGCCTGCTCTGGCTCTGGCTGCTCGGTCTCAGCGTCATCGTGGCCCTCGGCTACCAGGCGATGAGCGACCAGGCCGACGAGAAACGGCTCGACTCCCGTTTGCAACGCCTCGAAGCGCAGACGGTGGCCCTGGCTGAGACCATCGGAACCATCCAGCAGCGTCCGCCTGTCGCAACGGCGGCGGACCTCAAAGAAACCCGCCAAATCCTGGAAGCACGCGCTTCCCAGGTTGAGAAAACATTGAGCAGCTACGCAGCCGCCGACGACCTTCAGGCGCTGCGCGCGGAGATCGAGCAGATCAAGACGCGCCAGACCGCCGCGCGTGCAGCAACACCCACCCAGCCGCGCACATCGAGCAAGCCCGCCGCCAAGCCTGAACCGCCGCCACTGCCGTTCCGCATCGTCGGCGCCGAACTGCGCGCCGGCCAGCTCAGCGTGTCCGTCGTGCCGAGCAGTGGAAACTCTACGCCCGACCAGCTACAGGTGCTGCTGCCCGGTGATGCGGTCGGTCCATGGCGCTTGCAGGCAATCGATGGCAGCGCCGCGGTGTTCCAAGCCGGCGACCAGACCCGTCGCGTGGCGATTCCCTGATCGGAGCACACGACATGAAGCCGTCGATCATCCTTTCCGCACTCCTGCTGGCTTCAGTCCAGTGGCCCGCGTGGGCGCAGCAGCCAGCCACAGCTCCCGCCCGCAATGCGCAGAGCCAGGAGCGCCCGCTGGCCGCCCGCGTCCTGGACGACCGAGTAGCAAGCAACTGGGGCCTCCAACCCCAGGAATGGGCGCGCTACCGCGAGCTGATGGATGGGCCGCTGGGCATCTACTCGCCCAACCTGGACCCGCTGTCTGCCCTAGGCATCGAGGCACGCACCGACGAAGAACGGCGGCGCTATGCAGAGCTGCAGGTGCAAGTCGAGGCACGCCGCGTCGAGAAGCTGCTCGCCTACCAACGTGCCTACGACGAAGCCTGGCAGCGCCTGAACCCCGGCATGCAGCGCGTGAACCTGCCCGACGACGGGCCGGGCACCGGCACCGCGCGCGGCAGCGGTCGCATGGCGGTGTTCGTCAAGGACGGCTGCGCGGTCTGTGGGCAGCTCGTGCAGCGGCTGCAATCCTCGGGTGCCGAGTTCGACCTGTATATGGTGGGCAGCCGCCAGGACGACGCACGCATCCGCGACTGGGCCAAGCGCGCGCAGATCGACCCGGCACGCGTGCGCAGCGGCAGCATTACCCTCAACCACGACGGTGGCCGCTGGCTGTCGCTGGGCCTGCCCGGTGACTTGCCCGCGACTGTGCGCGAGGTGAACGGCCAATGGCAGCGCCAGCCGTAGCGGCCACCTCCGTCTCGCAGCTCTTGCGCGCACTGGTGCTCGCTACCGGCCTGTGCGCCTGCGCCGCCCATGCCCAGGAGATTCCGCCACCCGCCTACCAGCTCGCCGCCCAGCGGGCGGGCATCCCCTCGACCGTGCTCTACGCCGTGGCCTTGCAGGAGAGCGGAGTTCGACGCAACGGGCGCATCGTCCCGTGGCCGTGGTCCCTCAATGTCGCCGGCCAGTCGCGCCGCTTTGCCACGCGCGCCGATGCCTGCTCGGGCTTGCAACAGGCAATGCGCGCCACGCCTCACACGCGCATCGATGCAGGCCTGGGCCAGATCAACCTCGGCTACCACAAGCACCGCTTCACCAGCGCGTGTGACCTGCTGGACCCGTATCGCAACCTCGCCATCGCCGCTGAAATCCTGAACGAGCAGCACACGTCCGGCGAAGACTGGCTGCTCGCGATCGGCCGCTACCACCGTCCTGCGGGCGGCGAACCCGCCGCCCGCTACCGGCGCAGCGTGTCGCGCCATCTCGCGCGTGTGCAGGGCGCACGTCCAAACGCGGCGGTGCTCGCCGCGCGCCAGGAGACTTCCCCATGACGAAATCCCATCTGGCCCTGCGGGGCCTGCTTGTGCTGCTGGCAGGACTGCCGCTGGCATCGCGTGCCGGCGATCCGCTGATCGTGGTCGAAGATCGCGGTGGCACGTCGGCGCTGCCGTACTACGAGGCCCTCAACCTCCAGCCGCGCGCCGATGTCCCGGCCCGTCCCCCCATTCCGACGCCACAGGTTCCCGCCACACCCGCGGACGAGACAGCGATGCTGCCGGTGCGCAGCGCCAAGCTCACGCCCGGCACCGTCGCGCGGCGCGTGATCGAAGCGCCCGGCCTGCGGCCGTTCGTGGTCATCGGCGACGACGACGCCTCCCGGGCCTGGTTGCAGCGCCGCAGCGTTGCTTTGCGCGAACGCGGCGCGGTCGGCTTGGTGGTCAATGTCGAGACCGCGCAGGGCCTGGCACGGCTGCGTGCCCTGGTGCCGGGCGTGCCGCTTGCGCCCGTAGCCGGAGACGACCTGGCCGATCGCCTGGGCCTGCGGCACTACCCGGCGCTGATCACGGCCACCGGCATCGAGCAATGAAGCCATGTCGGGGAAACAGCCGGTCGAGGTTCTGCTACGCCCAGCGGTGGAGCTATACACCGTCGCAGCGTGTGCAGGCGCCGCGTTTCTGTCCCTGGTGGCCCCATGGTCGCTCGCGCTGAGCCCGGCCATGGGCGTCGGCAGCGCCTTGGCGTTCGGCGCCTATGGCGCGATCCGCTACCGCGATGCCCGCGTGATCCTGCGCTACCGGCGCAACATCCGCCGCCTGTCGCGCTACGTGATGACGAGCAAGGACGTGCCCGTCAGCCAGCAGCGGCTTTTCATCGGGCGCGGGTTCCTGTGGGAACAAAAACACACCCATAGGCTGATGCAGACGTACCGGCCGGAGTTCCGCCGATACGTCGAGCCGACGCCTGCCTACCGGCTGGCACGGCGACTGGAGGAGCGGCTGGAGTTCGCGCCGTTCCCGCTATCCCGGCTGTCCGCGCTCACGGGCTGGGATGTGCCTTTCAACCCGGTGCGTCCGCTGCCGCCTGTGGGCGGCCTGCCACGCCTGCACGGCATCGAACCGGACGAGGTGGACGTCAGCCTACCGCTCGGCGAGCGTGTCGGGCACTCGCTGGTGCTGGGCACCACGCGCGTGGGCAAGACGCGACTGGCCGAGTTGTTCGTGACCCAGGACATCCGCCGCAAGAGCGCTGCCGGCGAACACGAAGTCGTGATCGTCATCGACCCCAAAGGGGATGCGGACCTCTTGAAGCGCATGTATGTCGAGGCCAAGCGCGCGGGCCGTGAAGGCGAGTTTTACATCTTCCACTTGGGCTGGCCGGAGATTAGCGCCCGCTACAACGCGGTGGGCCGATTCGGTCGCATCTCGGAAGTCGCCACCCGTATCGCAGGGCAACTCTCCGGTGAAGGCAATAGCGCGGCCTTCAGGGAGTTCGCGTGGCGCTTCGTCAACATCATTGCCCGTGCCCTAGTGGAACTGGGACAGCGCCCGGACTACATGCTGATCCAGCGGCACGTCATCAACATCGACGCGCTGTTTATCGAGTACGCCCAGCACTACTTCGCCAAGACCGAGCCCAAGGCCTGGGAGGTGATCGTCCAGATCGAGGCCAAGCTCAACGAGAAGAACATTCCGCGCAACATGATCGGGCGCGAGAAGCGCGTGGTTGCGCTGGAGCAGTATCTCTCCCAGGCGCGCAACTACGACCCGGTGCTCGACGGACTGCGCTCGGCAGTTCGGTACGACAAGACCTACTTCGACAAGATCGTCGCGTCATTGCTGCCGTTGTTGGAAAAGCTCACGAGCGGCAAGATCGCGCAGCTCCTGGCACCGAACTATTCCGACCTGGCCGACCCGCGCCCGATCTTCGATTGGATGCAAGTCATCAGGAAGCGCGCCATCGTCTATGTGGGACTGGACGCGCTGTCCGACGCCGAGGTTGCCGCAGCGGTCGGGAACTCCATGTTCTCCGACCTGGTTTCGGTGGCGGGCCATATCTACAAGCACGGGATCGACGATGGCCTGCCGGACGCCTCTGCTGGCGCGCGCGTGCCGATCAACGTCCATGCGGACGAATTCAATGAACTCATGGGTGACGAATTCGTGCCGCTTATCAACAAAGGCGGCGGCGCCGGGCTGCAAGTCACCGCGTACACGCAGACCCTCTCGGACATCGAGGCCCGCATCGGCAACCGCGCGAAAGCTGGCCAGGTGATCGGCAACTTCAACAACCTGTTCATGCTGCGCGTGCGCGAGACGGCCACCGCCGAACTGCTGACGCGGCAGTTGCCGAAGGTCGAGGTCTATACCACTACCATCGTCTCAGGGGCAACCGACAGTTCGGACATCCGCGGCGCGACGGATTTCACGTCGAACACCCAGGACCGCATCAGCATGTCCAGCGTGCCGATGATCGAGCCATCGCACGTAGTCGGCCTGCCCAAAGGCCAGTGCTTCGCGCTGCTGCAGGGCGGCCAGCTTTGGAAGGTTCGCATGCCGCTGCCGATACCAGACCCGGATGAAGTGATGCCGGCGGACCTGCAACAACTGGCGGGGTACATGCGCCAGAGCTACAGCGAGGCTACGCAGTGGTGGGAGTTCACCAGTTCCCCGACCTTGCAGAATGCGGCCTTGCCCGATGACCTGCTGGATGATGCGGCTCCAGCCGAGTCTGCTGCGGTGGCCACCGCCACCGACCACAATGCCGACGAGGCCGCGCCATGAAGGACGCCGCATCGACCGCGCAGCGGGAGCAGAACCAGCGCCAGGGCCTGATCGTCGGCACCGTCACCTTGCCGTTTCGCTTGCTTGGAGTGCTGATCGGCTCGCTGCTGTTCTCGATCGTGGTGGAGTGCGTCGGCATGCACCTGTTCTGGAAGGACCAGGGCTGGCGCCATTCCCAGCAGATGTTGCAGTACGAGCTTGGACACCTGTCCAGCCACTTCACGCGCAGCGTGGTCGTGCAGGAGCCGGGGCGCACAGCGCACGAGTTGGTGGATACAGGCTACGAATGGGTGTTTGTTCGCTCCGGGCTGCTGGCGCGCATGAGCCAGACCGCCGAGCGCGTCCGCGCACCCAGCCACGAGCAGGCGCGCAACTTCCGCTACTACATCAGCCAAGTCTATGTCTGGGCCGAGAGCTACCTGATCGCCGCGGCCTTCACGACGCTGACCTTCCTAGTGCGCCTGCTGGTCCTGGTGCTCACGCTGCCGCTGATCTTCACGGCCGCTTTCGTCGGTCTGATTGATGGTCTGGTACGACGCGACGTGCGCAGGTTCGGCGCGGGCCGCGAATCCGGGTTCATCTACCACCGCGCGAAAGCCAGCCTTATGCCCCTGGCCGTGCTGCCGTGGATCACGTACCTGGCACTGCCGATCTCGGTGCATCCATTGCTGATCCTGTTGCCGAGCGCCGCCTTGCTGGGACTGGCCGTGAGCCTGACTGCGGGCAGCTTCAAGAAGTACCTCTAGCCGATCAATCCGGTCATCCGCAGGTTCCTATTGTTTGCGGCCTGAAACAGCCCTGATCTCCACGATCTAGCCATTGCTGATCACACAGGAATGGCGCGATGTTGGCTCCGATCTGGCTGCGCGCCGCGCATCGCGGCGTGCCCACTTTTCTCGTGACGGTCCTTGTGTTGGGCCAGTCCTCGATGGCGTTGGCCGAGTCCCCAGCGCAGCGTCAGGAGCTGGTCGCAGCGCTGCGCCAACTCGACGCGCTGGAGCACACGGTCACCGACAGCGCCGCGCATGCCCCCATCCAGCCGGGCGAGCGCTACCACTTCGACTACCCGAGGCTGCTGGCTGACCTGGCGCGCGTGCGCGCCGGCATCCAGGCCCATCTCACACCGTCGCGCGCCCAGCCGCGCGACCCGTCCGAATTGACCGGCGACTACCGCACGGAGCGGGTCGTCCCGCCATCACCGCCGACGACCGCGGAGGGCAAGCCATGAACGGCGCCCAGGTCTCGGCATTTCAAGCCAACAGCGGCATCGCACCTTCAGCGATGGCGACCGTCCTGGTCGGCGTCGTGTTCGCGGTCCTGCTCGTCTGGGGCGTTTGGGCCATGCGAACGGCCTACGTGGGGTGGTCCGAGAGCCGCCTCAACCAACGCCAGTTCCTCGGCGTCTGCATCCGATTCGTCGCGATGTACCTCGTCCTGACTTTCTTCCTCCTCTCCTGACCTGAAAGGCATGACCATGCACAACCGCATCCTCACTTCCCGTCTTGCCCAGCGCGCCGCCGTGGCCTTGGGCGCCGCTGCGCTGCCCGCGCTGTCGTTCGCGCAGGGTCTGCCGCAGTTGGAGAACCCGACCCGCGGCACGGGCAACGGCATCATGGAAACGATCCGTAACTACGGCTACGACATCATCATGCTCGTGGCCCTCCTGGTCGTGGCGTCGATGTTCATCGGCGTCTGCTACCACGCCTACGGGACCTACGCGGAAATCCACACCGGCCGCAAGACGTGGGGCCAGTTCGGCCTCACGGTCGCCATCGGCGCCGTCCTGCTCGTGATCGGCATCTGGCTGCTCACCGAAGCCACCGGCATCCTGTAAGCGAGGCTGGTATGTCCGAGCAGCAGCACGTCCGTGCGGATGGGACCGTGACGTTCCTTCCGCACCGGCTCAACCGCCATCCCGTTGTCGTGCGCGGCCTCACCGCCGACGAGCTGTGGATCTGCTGCGGCTTGTCCGGCGGCGCCGGCCTGCTGGTCGGCGCGCCGCTGTCGTGGGTGTTCCGCACGATCGCGCTAGCTCCCACGTTCGTCGTCCTGGGCGTGGCCTTGGGCGTGTTTATCGGCGGCGGCATTCTCCGCCGCCTCAAGCGCGGGCGTCCCGACACCTGGCTGTATCGGCAACTGCAATGGCGCATTGCGACACGTCATCCACTGATGGCGGGTTGGGTGGGCGGCCATGTGCTGATCTCACGTTCCGGCTTCTGGACCACCCGAAGGAGCGCGCGATGAGCCGCTTCAAGAACGAGATCACCCACCTGCAGGCGCACATCAAGACGCTTCGCCTGGGGACTGGTGCCCTGATCATCGTCGCCCTGGTCATGGGTGGCGGCTGGTGGAGCGCTCCGCGCGATCTGACCATCCACGTTCCGCCTGACCTGCGCTCCGGCAGTACCAGGAAGTGGTGGGAAGTGCCGCCCGAATCGGTCTATGCGTTCACGTTCTACGTGTTCCAGACGCTCAACCGCTGGCCGACGAATGGCGAAGAGGACTACGCGCGCAACCTCCACACGCTCTCGCCGTACCTCACCCCGTCCTGCCAGGCCTTCCTGCGCGCGGACTACGACTACCGCCGCAGCACGGGCGAGCTGCGCCAGCGCGTGCGCGGTATCTACGAAATCCCCGGCCGCGGCTACGGCGACGACCCCACGGCCCGCGTGCGCGTGGTTTCCGACCGCGACTGGGTAGTGACGCTGGACATCACCGCCGACGAGTACTACGGCGCCGAGCAAGTCAAGCGCGCTCTGGTGCGCTATCCCGTGAAGGTCACGCGGGTGGACGTCGATCCTGCCCGCAACCCGTTCGGCCTGGCGCTCGACTGCTATGAGGGCGCGCCCCAGCGCATCAGCACGCCGGAGCCGACGCGCCCGGCGTCTGGCGGCCTGTCTCCGCAAGCGCCTCAAGGAGAAATCCCATGAAGCATCCTGTACTCACGTTGCTGGGGCTGTTGGCAGTGGCCGCGGCTCCCGCTGTCCAGGCGGTGGAGATCCTGCGCTGGGAACGCATGCCGCTGGCGTTGCCGCTGAAGGTCGGCCAGGAGCGCGTCGTGTTTATCGACCGCAACGTCCGCGTGGGCGTGCCCGCGGGCGTCGGCGAGCGCCTGCGGGTGCAGAGCGCGGGCGGTGCGGTGTACCTGCGCGCCAGCGAGCCGATCGAACCCACGCGGCTGCAATTGCAGGACGCCGACACGGGCGCGCTGATCCTGCTGGACATTGCGGCGGAGCCAGCCAAGGACGGGGAAGCCGAGCTGGAACCAGTGCGCATCGTCGAGGGCAACAGCACCCCGGCGCGCTATGGCGATCAGCCCGGCGATGACAACGAAGCTCCGGCGCGCGCCCAGGACCAGGCCGGCGCGCGAGCGGCGCGACGCGAGACCCCGGTGCCGGTTGTCCTGACGCGCTTCGCCGCACAGAACCTCTACGCGCCGCTACGCACCGTGGAGCCGCTGCCGAGCGTCATGCGGGTGAACCTGCGCCGTGACCTCGACCTCGGCACGCTGATGCCGACGCTGCCCGTGCGCGCGGTCGCGCTCGCGTCGTGGCGTCTGGAAGACCAGTGGGTGACCGCCGTGCGCCTGACCAACAGCAGCAGCGGCTGGATCACCCTGGACCCGCGCGTGCTGCAAGGCGATTTCCTCACCGCCACCTTCCAACACGAGGCGCTTGGTCCCCGCGGGACGCCCGAGGACACGACCGTCCTGTACCTGGTGACGCGCGGGCGTGGCCTGGCGCAATCGCTGCTACCAGCGGTCAACCGCTTCGACCCGGCCGTGCATCTCCCACAACCGGAAGCCAGTTCCCAGGATGGCACCGACCGCAAGGAGGTCCGCCATGCGCAGTAATGGACTCCTGAAGTGGCTGATGATCCCGGTTGCCGTGCTGGTGCTGTTCGTCGCCATCCGGCTGTTCTCGGGTGGCAGCACTTCGGCACCACCGACCGCGGATGCCGGCGCCAAGCTCACTCCAGCGGAAATGAAGGCGCTGGGCATCGAGGGCGATACCCCGCGCGACACCGTGGCGACGCTCGTTGCTCAAGTGAAGCAGTTGCGCACCGAGCTTCAGACCGCGCTCTCGGACAACAAATCCCAGCGCGAAGAAAACCAGCGACTGCGCCAGCGCGAGAACTCCATTGACCAGCGCATCAATTCGGCCCTCGACTCCGAGCGCACTAACCTACGTCGCGACCAAGAGCAGGCAGCCAGCGCGCGCCAGCAGACCGAAGGGCTGCTTGCCGACCTGCAACGGCGCCTGGACAGTATCGGGGGACGTGGCGGCGGCCATGCCGACCTGCCGGTGGGTCTGGGGCTGCGTGACGGCGACGAGGCCGGCATGGAAGGCGGCGTGCGCTGGGTCGAACCCGACGATGCGAGGAAAGTCGAGGGGCGCAACAGCAGTCGTGGCACGGGTAGCGGCATGAGCTTCCCGACGAGCTTCGGCCCCGCACAGAGCACGTTGGAAACCACGGCGGAAACCGTGGCGAACGCAGGCGCACGCGCCGCAGGCGTGAAGAGCGCCAAGGCGGTCTATACCGTACCGACCAATTCGACGCTGATGGGGTCGGTGGCGATGACGGCGCTGATCGGCCGCGTGCCGATCGACGGAACCGTCAACGATCCGTACCCCTTCAAGGTGTTGGTCGGATCGGACAACCTGACCGCCAATGGCATCGACATTCCCGACGTGGCCGGTGCCGTGTTCAGCGGCACCGCATCGGGCGACTGGACGCTCTCGTGCGTGCGCGGCCAGGTACGCAGCATCACCTTCGTCTTCCACGACGGCACGATCCGCACCATCCCCGAAGACCGCGACGGCAACCAGCAGAACAACCAGCAGCAGAACTCTCAAAGTGGAGGCCTGGGCTGGATCAGCGACCCATACGGCATTCCCTGCGTCAGCGGGGAGCGTCGCAGCAACGCCCAGCAGTACCTTGGCTCGCAAGCCCTGATTACCGCCGCCGGTGCCGGCGTCGCCTCGCTGATCGACAGCGACAGCGGCCAGATGTCCTACGTCGGCGCCGACGGCTCCATCGGCAGCGTCGGCATCTCGGGCAATGAAGCCGTGGGCCGCATCCTGGCCGGTGGCGTGCGCGACATGGCCGACTGGGTGAACAAGCTATACGGCCAGGCCTTCGCCGCCGTCTATGTCCAGCCCGGCGCGAAGGTCGCCGTCCACCTCGAAAAGCCGCTTGCCATCGACTTCGATCCCGAAGGCCGCAAGGTCGATCACCGCGCAGGAGAAAGCCATGCTCTCGAACTTGAATAAGGGCCTGGCGCTGGCCCTCGCCGTCGCGGTGCTCGGCGGCTGTGCCACCAGCAAGGAAAAGCTGCTCCCGCACGGCGATAGCACGATGATGGACATCTGGCAGCAGAACGCCGGCGACGGCAGCGGTGGCGCCGGCCAGGTGGCGCGCAGGCAATTGCTCGATGCACGCCAGAGCCTGCGCCGGCCGCTGACCGAGGCCGACGTGGAGGCCGCACCCGCCGAACAGATGCGCTACACGCGCACGGCGCGAAACGAGGTCTATCGCCAGTTCCACCGCCTGCCGAACCCCGACCTTGTCATGTATGTGTACCCGCACCTGGCGGGTACCGACCCCGTGCCGGTTCCGGGCTACACGACAGTCTTCCCCCTGTACCAGCGCGTGCAGTACGCCATGCCGGGCGAGCGCGTGGAGGACTACTGATGCGCTGGAAACTCCCTTGGCCGAAGCTGGCTGCATCCGATGGTGGCAATGACGAGCAGCCGGACGGCTGGCAGCGCCACGTCGAGGCGTTGCGCCAGGCCGGCATCGCCGAACCCGGAGCGACGATCCAGGGCCGCAAGCCGGCGACCGTGGCGGACGAGCAGGCGCTGTACGACGTCGCGCAGTCGTTCGCGGAGCTGCTGCCGTGGGTGGAGTTCCTGCCGCCGTCGAAGTCCATGCTGCTGGAGGACGGGCAATCGGTCGCAGCCTTCTACGAGCTGGTCCCGCTGGGCACCGAAGGTCGGGAGCCTGGCTGGCTCGCGCATGCCCGCGACGCGCTCGAAAACGCGCTCCAGGATTCGTTCGATGAGCTGGACGAGAACCCCTGGGTGCTCCAGCTCTACGCCCAGGACGAACCCAGCTTCGACCAGTACATGCAGACCCTGCGCAACTACGTGCAGCCGCGCGCTCGCGGCACGGCCTTCACCGAGTTCTATCTTCGCTTCTTCGGCCACCACCTGCGCGCGGTGGCCAAGCCCGGCGGCCTGTTCGAGGACACGGTGGTCACGCGGTTGCGCTGGCGCGGCCAGACGCGGCGCGTGCGCATGGTGGTCTATCGCCGGGCCACCGGTCAGGCGAACCGCCGTGGCCAGACACCCGAGCAAATGCTGAACATCGTCTGCGATCGCCTTTGCGGCGGCCTGGCGAACGCCGGCATCCAAGCCCGGCGCATGGTCGCGGCCGATGTTCACGACTGGTTGCTGCGGTGGTTCAACCCACGCCCCACGATGCTCGGGCCAAGCGCTGAGGATCGAGAGCGCTTCTATGCGCTGGCCCGCTATCCCGACGAGGTGGAGGAAGGCGAGATCGAGCTGGCGAGTGGTCGGGATTTCAGCCAACGGCTGTTCTTCGGTCAGCCTCGCTCCGATGCCGGGCACGGCACCTGGTACTTCGACGGCATGCCGCACCGTGTGCTGGTCACCGACCGACTACGCATGCCGCCCGGTACGGGACACCTGACTGGCGAAACCCGCAAGGGGGATGCGATCAACACGCTTTTCGATCAGATGCCCGAAGACACCACGATGTGTCTGACCATGGTGGCGACGCCCCAGGACATCCTCGAATCGCACCTGAATCACCTGGCTAAGAAGGCTGTCGGCGAAACACTGGCATCGGAGCAGACGCTCAAGGATGTGCAGGAGGCGCGCTCGCTCATCGGCAGCGCGCACAAGCTCTACCGCGGCACGCTGGCCTTCTATCTGCGCGGACGCGACGAAGCCGAGCTTGACAGGCGCGGCCTGGACCTCGCCAACGTGATGCTCAACGCGGGGTTGCAGCCCGTGCGCGAGGACGATGAAGTCGCGCCGCTCAACAGCTACCTGCGCTGGCTACCGTGCTGCTACAACCCTGCGCAGGATCGGCGGAACTGGTTCACCCAACTGATGTTCGCCCAGCATGTGGCGAATCTCTCGCCGGCGTGGGGTCGCAGCCAGGGTACGGGCCATCCGGGCAACACGTTCTTCAACCGCGGTGGCGGGCCGATCACGTTTGATCCGCTGAACCGCTTGGACAGGCAGATGAACGCCCATCTGTTCCTATTCGGCCCCACCGGCTCGGGCAAGAGCGCAACGCTCAACAACCTCTTGAATCAGGTCACGGCCATCTACCGGCCGCGGCTGTTCATCGTGGAAGCCGGCAACAGCTTCGGTTTGTTCAGCGACTTCGCCAAGCGCCTGGGTCTGACCGTAAACCGAGTCAAGCTGGCTCCTGGCTCAGGCATCAGCCTGGCGCCGTTCGCCGACGCTCGCCGGCTGATCGAAACGCCCAGCAACGTGCAGACGCTTGATGCCGATGCACTGGATGAAGAATTGCCAGCCGATTCCTCGGTCATGGAGGAGGACGAGCAGCGCGACGTGCTGGGTGAACTGGAGATCACGGCACGGCTGATGATCACAGGCGGCGAGGACAAGGAAGAAGCTCGGATGACGCGGGCCGATCGCTCGCTGATCCGCCAGTGCATCCTCGATGCCGCCGAGCACTGCGTGGCCGAGAAACGCACGGTGCTCACGCGCGACGTGCGCAACGCGCTGCGCACGCGCGGCCAGGACCCGACGCTGCCCGAGATGCGGCGCGTGCGGCTGCTGGAGATGGCGGACGCGATGGACATGTTCTGCCAAGGCACGGACGGCGAGATGTTCGATCGCGATGGCACGCCGTGGCCCGAGGCCGACATCACGCTGGTGGATCTCGCGACCTATGCTCGGGAGGGCTACAACGCGCAGCTCTCCATCGCCTACATCAGCCTGATCAGCACGGTGAACAACATCGCCGAGCGCGACCAGTACCTGGGCCGTCCGATCATCAATGTGACCGACGAAGGCCACATCATCACGAAGAACCCGCTACTCGCGCCCTACGTCGTAAAAATTACAAAAATGTGGCGCAAGCTAGGGGCCTGGTTCTGGCTGGCTACACAAAATATCGACGATCTGCCGCGTGCCGCGGAGCCCATGCTCAACATGATTGAGTGGTGGATCTGCCTGTCGATGCCGCCCGATGAGGTCGAGAAGATCGCACGCTTCCGCGAACTCTCACCCGCGCAGAAAGCGCTGATGCTTTCTGCGCGCAAGGAGGCGGGGAAATTCACCGAGGGCGTCATCCTCTCCAAGAGCATGGAAGTGCTGTTCCGCGCCGTGCCGCCCAGCCTGTACTTGGCGTTGGCGCAGACCGAACCCGAAGAGAAGGCCGAGCGCTACCAGCTCATGCAGCACTACGGCTGCACCGAACTGGAAGCGGCCTTCAAGGTGGCCGAGAAGATCGACCAGGCGCGCGGCATCGAGTCGCCGGCCCTGGAACTGTCGTAAGACGGAGAACGCCATGGAACAGAAACGTCCTTCCATTCCGATGCAGGTCCAGGCGTTCCGCCGCCGCAACGGGCGGCCCCGCTGGCCCTGGGCATTGGCTGCTGTGCTGGTCGCGCTGCTGCTGATCTGGCTTGTGTCGAGGTCGCCCGGCGAATCCCCGCCGCAGCCGCCCACGCCGGTCAGCATGGCACCGGTGGCCGGGCCGCCCTGGCTAATGGGCAACCCCAAAGGCCGTTTCACGCTGACGCTCTATGCTGACCTGGAGTGCCCGTTCTGCCGGGAGTATTTCCCGCAGCTCAAGCGGTGGGTGGGCACCAACGCCGACGTGGCGCTGCAATGGCACCACCAGCCGCTGGCCGCGCACGAGCCGGCTGCGTCGGCCGAGGCACGTCTGGCCGAATGCGCAGCCGAATCTGGCGGGCATGCCGCGTTCTGGCAGGCGGTCGAATGGGTCTATGCCCACACGCGCAGCGACGGCCAGGGCTTGCCGGATGGCTTGCGCTACCCCGAATCGACGCCAGCCATCGAGCAGTGCATGTCAAGCGAAAGACCCAGTGCGGCTATCCGCGCCCAGGCTGCGGAAGCCACCAAGAGCGGCGTAACCGCCACTCCATCACTGCGCCTGCTCGATCGCCAGACGGGCCAGGCCATCCTGCTGCAGGGACCGATCGAGGGCGACGCCTTGTTGTCTGCCATGGACATGCTGGCGGCTGATGGTCCGACCGGCACACCCCCATCCGAAATGCCTGCCGACGTCGTCGGCGACATGCCCAGGTAGCCCCGGTCTTCATGGCTACGGCGCAGTCCGCTGCGCTGACCGCAACCCGTTCGCCTCGCATCCTGGTCGCGAACGATCACCGCTGCCGCGGTGATGGATGCACCTTGTTCGTTCCCCAGGAGGGCTTGCCCTCCCAGGGCGCGCGCCCTCCGATCTCACCGTCTGGAGGTTCGCCATGTCTTTCGTCGTCAACGACTCCTGCCTGGAGTCGCTTTCCGCCACCGCTGCCCAACACGAGGACTGGATCATCCAGCAAGCCATCGTGCTGCTGGAGAGGCGGGTTTTCAAAGCTGGACCGTGCCTCAGCCGACCGGCCGCTGTGCGGGACTACCTGCGCCTGAAACTGGTCGCTGAGCCCAACGAGATATTCGCCGCTGTGTTCCTGAACAGCATGAACCAGGTGCTGGCCTACGAGCCGCTGTTCAAGGGCACGATCAACGCGACTTCGGTCTATCCACGTGTCGTCGTACAGCGTGTGCTGGAGCTGAATGCCGCCGCGGTGGTCTTCGCCCACCAGCACCCCTCGGGCATCTCCGAACCGTCGAGCGCGGATCGCATGCTGACCCAGCAACTGCAGGCCGCGCTGGCGCTCATCGATGTGCGGGTACTGGACCACATCATCGTCGGCCAGGGTTCCCCGTTCTCCTTTGCGGAGTCCGGCCTGCTGTAACGGTCGCATTGCTTCATTGATCCTCGCGGAGGCTTCGGCCTCCGTTTTTTTATTGGCGCGGGACAAGCAGGTATGCGGGCAGCCCGCGATGCGCATTGTTTGTTGGGGTGGCATGAGGTTCGCGTTTGACTATGGCCCTGATCAACTTTCGGGGCACGCGACATGCCGGCATCCTTTTCCACGTTCGCGTCGGGCTGGCGAACCCTTGGCCTGGTTGTGGCGCTGCCGGCGTCCCTGGCCGTGTTCAGCCCCGTCATCTTCGCGGCCGACGTATTGGTCGTCACCGACAGCCACCACCCGGTCAAGACCATGGGCGGCGAGCGGCTGATCGAGCTGGACGAAGCCCGCCGGATTGAAGCGGAGCTTTCTGCTGAACTGCCCGCCGCCCCCGAACAGGCGGCGGCCACCGTCAAGCGTCGGCTGAACCAAGGCGGCGCCGACCTACAGCGCCGCATCGCTTCCGCATACCAAGGCGTCACCGACGCATGGAGCCTGGGCATCACCAGCATCCCGGCTGTCGTGGTGGATCAGCGCTACGTGGTCTATGGCGAGCCGGATGTGGCGCGCGCCGTCGCGCGCATTGAGCAGCGTCGGAGGGCCCAGCCATGAAGCGGCCATTCGACCTTATGCGCCGCATGCGGGCTGGCGTGGCTTCCTTGCTGCTGCTCAGCGCCACGGGTAGCTACGCCTTGAACACCACCGCCATCGTTGCCTCGGTGGCCTCGCCCGATTGCTTGGAGTACCGGGTGGTGGGTATCTGCTACTGGCTCTACTGCACCTGGGGAGGCTGCACGGTGCGCACCTCTGTCAAGGTGCGCCACTACATTCCCGATGCGGTCGTCTCCAGCTACAGCAACACGGGCGAGAACCCGTGGGTCGAAGTCCGGGCGATGAGTACGGCCAACCCGTCCGCCCAAGCGGGCGGCGATGGAACGACGAACGAGGATCACGAAAACAATCTCGCGAAATTCAAGAACGCCGACGTGATCGGCCATCCCGGCGTCGAGGTGTTCAACCAGTTTGTTTCGTCCTCGGGCTACTTCTGCGAGGGCGCGGGAACGGCATTCATGCCGTATCTGCTCAGCACCTTGGACACGCTTGCCTGGCGCTACAACGTGCCCGAGATGGCCTACCCGGAGGCATTGATTCCCGGCATGCGCGAGGTCGGCGCACGCACCACGATGAACCTTTGGGGCAACGTGTATCCCCGCGGCGGCTTCCTACACCAGACCGACGACCACAAATCGGGAGCCGTGGTGGCCCAGCGTGCGGGCGATGTCGTCACGCGCCGCGGGCAGTTGCACGTGTACCAGCCGCTGCTTGCCAATGCCCGCGATGGCTACTGGCCCGCCGGCGCGCTGATGGAGGGTGATGCCTCGACTGGCAAGTGGCAGGAACTCACGCCCGTCCTGTCCTCGTCCTGCACGGTTTTCCCACGCACCGGCTTCCTGACCCAGGCCCAGCAAGGCGACTACGCCTGGGCGCTGTGGCGGCCGTATGCCTGCTGCGAACGCCGTGGACAGGTGTTCCTTGGCAGCGTTGATTTCCTTTGAGGTGTCGCGATGAAGCGTTCCGAATCTATGCAGTTCTCCCCACCGGCTCGTGGCAAGAGGATCTGTTTGGCGCTTACCGGCGCGTTGGTTCTGGCAAGCGGCGTGGCCTGGGGCCAACTGGGCTACCAGACCAGCGGCAACGTCATCGGCGATGACGTCATGTATTCCATCGGCGGCGGCAGCGCCGTTTCGATGGGTCGCGCAGCCGGCATGCGCTCGCTCGGCGTGGGTGTCGGCTGGAACAGCAATCTGATCTGCGGCGACATGAGCATCCAGACCACGTTGAAGAATCAACTCAACGGTGTCACCAATGGCTTTCAGCAGATCATGTCCTCGGTGATCCAGAGTGCTACGAGTGCTGTGGCGTCCCTGCCGGCGTTGATCATCCAGCGGGCAGATCCAGGCCTCTACAACCTGCTCACCAACGGCGTTCTGCAAGCGCGGCTGGATTTCGACCGCTCGAAGCTGACGTGCCGCGCCATGGCCGAAAAGATGGCCGAAACGGCGGGCGGCCAACTCGGCTGGAGCCAGATGGCCGAAGGCATGGCGTTGCGTGATGCAGTGTCGAGCACGGATGCCGTCTCGGCCATCGAGCAGGCCGAGACGCGCCGTGGCAACGATGGCGTGCCCTGGGTCGGGGGAAGCAATGCCGGCGGCTCCGGTCAGCCCGCGATCAAGGTGGTCGGTGACGTCACCCGCGCGGGCTACAACCTGGTCAATGGCCGCGGGGTGACCGACACGTCGGCAATCGCTCCGGCCAGTTGCACGAGCCTGTCGTGCCAAACCTGGACCACGCCGCAGGCGGCCATCGAGTGGGCAACACGGGTGCTCGGCGAGAAGGAGCAGCGCACCTGCGACGCCTGCACCAAGACGGAGACGGTGCCCGGCGTCGGGCTGACGCCCCTGATCCAGGAGGAGTACGACGCCAAGCTGCAGGCGCTCCAAGACCTGGTATCCAAGGCGAAGAACACGACGCCCGAAAACCTGCGGGAGGCCGGCAGTGCGTCGCTGCCCATCACGCGCGGCGTGGTCGAGGCACTGCGCGACGAGCCGGATCAGCACCTCCTGTCGCAGCGCCTGGCGTCCGAGGTTGCGCTGGCGTCGGTGCTGGAGAAGGCGCTACTGCTGCAACGCACTCTGCTGACCGGCAAGAAGGAACCCAACGTGGCGGCCAACCAGCTCGCCGTGGAGGCGGTGAACCACGAGAGCGACACGCTCGATCGCGAGATTCGCAACCTCAAGACCGAGCTGGAGCTGCGCCGGGAGCTGGCGAACAACTCGCCCATGGCGATCATCCAGCGCCACGGCACGCGCGCGGCGGGCTCGCGTGGCATCTACGAAGGCGATCCAGTGCCTGACCGCCTCGATCAGTTGCAGAAGGGCAATCCGGGAGGCCGGCCATGAGCCTGATGCGTGCGACCTGGCTGCGCCCGCGCTGGCTGTTCAGCCGGCGCGCAGCGAAGGCGCTGCTGTGGACGGTGGTACTCGCGGCCGTCGCCGTGAGCGCCAACATCGTTGGCATCTACCTCGTCGGAAGCGTCGCGGGCTGGGAGCGTTGGCTGGCGGCAGCAGCGGGCTACTTCCTGGTCTGGCGGCTGTGCCTGTATGGCGCGACGGCCTACGGCTGGGTCTGGATGCGTCGCCGGCTGCTTGCGCGTGAGGACGACGCGCAAGCGCGGCGCCGCCTGGTGCGCAGCGAGATCGCCGGCGTCGTTGCCATCGTGGCGCTTGAAGCCAGCCTGTTGATGCAGGGTTGAGGGGAGGGCCGAGCCATGACGCTTTTCACGACCGACTACCTGGAGTACTACCTGACCCTGGTGTCCTGGATCGTCAACAACGGCATCTGGGCGGTACTGGTATCCAGCGGGGTATTCGCACTGCCCTTCGTGACGATCATCGTGCAGGAATGGCTCAAGGCCCGTGCGGAGGGTGCCGACGAAGGCAACAAGGGCGTGCTCTCGGCCGCACGCATCGAGAACCGGGTGTTCGTCGCCATCGTAGTGGTGATGTTCGCCGGCATCCCCTTCATCGACGTGGATCTCAACACCATTCAGTACGACAGCTCGCGCTCGGCCCAGTGCCAGGTCAACGTGCCGCAGCCCACGGATACCGGCTGGTCCCAGTCCTTCAGCACCATCAACAACCAGAGTGCCAAGGTGCCGGTCTGGTGGGCCTTCATGCACGCGCTCTCGCGCGCCGTCACCAGCGCCTCGGTGGCGGCAATTCCGTGCGGGACAGACCTACGACAGATGCGCATGGAGATCGACGCTACCCGCATCAACGACCCAGTTCTGGCTCAGGAAGTGGCCGATTTCACACACGACTGCTACGGACCTGCACGCGCTAAATTGTTCATGGCGCGGCCGGAGCTGGACGAAGCTCAAATGAACGACGTGACCTGGATCGGTTCGAGGTTTTTCACGGATACCGGCGGCTACTACGACAGCTACCGTTCCAGCACGGCGCGCGAGTCATGGCCCTATGACGACACCCGCGACGCAGGGCTTGCGCAGGTGGCCAGTGGCGGCGGTTACCCGACCTGCAGGCAGTGGTGGGCCGATGGCAGCAACGGCCTGCGGGCACGGCTGCTGAGCCAGGTGGACCCCAGCCTGTTGAATCGCTTGGCGGGCTGGGCCGGGTTCCTGAGCCGTACCGAGGTGGACGATTCGGTGGTCCGTACCATCGCGTCACCGCGACAGCAGAAGCTCAACCAGGGTTCGGTCTATACCGACTACGGCGGCCAGATCGACAAGACCCTGCCGAACATCGTGACGCGGGCCACGGGGGATGTAGGAATGGCGGTCGGGGCACTTGCCGCATTTCCCGCCATGGACGTGGTGCGCCAGGCGCTGCCCATGGTGCTTGCCTTGCTCAAGATGGCACTGGTCATCTGCATCCCGCTCGTACTGGTCGTCGGAACCTATGACCTGAAGACGGTCGTCACCGTCAGCGTCGTGCAGTTCGCGCTGTTCTTCACCGATTTCTGGTTCCAACTCGCACGCTGGATCGACAGCACCATCCTCGATGCGCTCTATGGGTGGGGCTTCGGCTGGAACCGGCCACACACTAACTTCGATCCACTGGTGGGGCTGAATAATGCCTTTGGCGACCTGCTCCTGATGTTCGTCATGGGCACGATGTTCCTGGTCTTGCCGGGCTTTTGGCTTGCGAGCCTTACCTGGGTTGGGATTCGGGCCGGGCACGTCATCCAGGGGCTTTCAGATGGCAGCAAGAGCGCCGGCCAAGCAGGCGGTAAGGGCGCTGGGGCCCTTACCGGAGGTAAGCTGAAGTAGCGCGGTGCCGATCAGTCGTCGGTGTACAACTCGTGCGACGTATCGTTGTACAGATTGGGATCGTAGCCGGGTGTCTTGCGCAGTTCGGTGAGGTCGGTGAACGGCCACTCGTCTTCTTCCGAGGTATTGGCAGCCGCCGCCCATCCCGCCACCACGACTCCCAGCAACACGAGTGCGAACCAGAAGGCGGCGTAGAGCAGCGCGCCCAGCACAGCCAGCTTGACCGCCCACAGCAGCACTGTGACACCAACCGAAGGCACCCCTGTGGCCACCAACCAATTCGATACCCGCCGTTCGCCACGCGCATAGGCACGCCATCCACGGCCAAAGGCGCGGCCGATACGTTCTGCGGTGCTGGTGCGGGTTGTGGTGTTCATGGTCGTCTCCTGCTACTGAGGAATGCCTATTCCAGTGTGCTCCACTTCATTCCGTTTCGGGCTTCCAATGTGTCTTCTCGCTGCTTCAGGACGCTTCGTCATCCGGTTCTATCGGGCCGGGGTCGGGTTCCACGCCGATGCGGTAGGTGGCAACGAAACGCGGCCAGTCCACATGGTCAACCAGATCGATGTCCTCGATGACGCTGACCTTCGTTTCCGCACGCTCGAACAGGGCGATGCTCTTGGCGGGATAGTTGTTGCGCGACGGATAGAGTACCCCGTCAAACAGAGGTTGGCCGTCGTCGCCGACCATCGCATGCACATGAGCGGACACCTGCTGCGTGTGCGTGTAGCCACGGCTGGCCAACTGCTCCAGGTTCAGGCCAAAGTAGCCCGCCATGACGCCTGGTGCCGTGAGATCGGCCAGAAGCACGTCGGCCATCACCCCTACGGCGCGCACCATCCTGCCCTGGACTTCTTTCAATGCGATCGAGCGCTTCGCGTCATCAAGCCACTGATGCTTGTGAAACACCGACTCCATCAGCGCCGTGGGCAGGTCGCGCCCCAGGTAGAGCACGCCGTAGGTTCGGGCAGGGTCGTCGTAGCGATTGGTGCTGCTGCGACCATAGTACAGCGGGCTGCCCCGATAGACGACGCGGCTCACATGCTGGAGCAGTTCACCGGCATCGATCAGGAACGAAGGCAGCTCGTGGCTCATGGCAGTCTCGCTTCAATGCACCTGAACGCCCAGCACGTTGAACACGGCCTCGGCCACGTCGTCGATCGTGCCATGCGTCACCGCATCCACCGGCGAGCGACCGCCCAAGCCTTCGAGCGGTTCGGACAGTGCGCGGTAGATCGTCCAGTGATCGATACCCTCGACCTCCTGAAGCACGGTTTGGGTCAACTGCTGTTTCACCGGGTCGAGCTGCCAGTCGGGCAGCTTCTGACCGCGTGGCCCCACGTTCAGCGCCAGCAGCCGACGCGCGAGGATGTCCTTGTAGATCTGCTGGCGCGACTTGTCCGCCAGCTTGGCGAACTCCGCGGGCGGCAGGTTGTGCGGCTGGTTGAAGGTTTCCAGCAGCACGGCACGGCCTCGCTGGACGTCGGTTTCATTCGGTGCCCAGCGCGTGTCGGCGCGCAGCGCGGCCGCCTTGCGTGCAAGGGCCTGCCCAACGGTCTCCCCCTGCAAGTTGGCGGGCAGTGTCACCGCTTCCACGCGCTCGTGGACGAACGCCTGCAACTCGGCCGCGAAAGCCGTGGCATCCCGGATTTCGACGGTATCCGCGAAGCGGCGTACATCTTCCACCGTGACGCGCGGCAGACGGTCGGCAATGAATTCAATGGCAGTGGGCATGGTCATCTCCCGAGTAGGTTTGAGACAGGCTTCACTCTAGTCGCCTTTGTCGCGTTTGTCAACTTTGACGCCTAGAGAGCAACGTACCCGGCGGAAGCAGCGCCTTCGCAGCATAGACCGAGGCCAGCGCCTGGTCGCCGTCCAATGCATTCGAGCGGGTTCCACATTGACGGTGGAGCCGCGGTCCAGGCCCCGCTATACCGAAACGGTTAAAGGCCAAAGGGTCGAAATGGCAAGGGAATGGGGTGCAAGGGGAAAGGCCCTACCTCGAAAAGGCCAAAAGGCCTCCCGGTCGGCCCGTCATTAGGACACCTCACATGCTCTCCCTGTTCCAGCGAAAACGGCCCCCGGTCGCTGCCGCACCGACGCCACCACCCGTCACCGACCTCCCGAAAGGGCTGCTGCGTCCTGAGTCGGCCGCATCGCTGCTGGCCACCCCACGCCGGCAGAAGCTGCTGGAGCACATCTGGCAGCGCACGTCGCTCTCACACCGGCAATTCGCCACCCTGTACCGCACGCCCCTGGAACGCTACGCCGAACTGGTCCAAGCCTTTCCGGCCTCCGAGGCGCATCACCATGCCTATCCGGGCGGCATGCTCGACCACGGCCTGGAGATCGTGGCCTACAGCCTGAAACTGCGGCAGTCCCATCTGCTGCCCATCGGTGCCAGTCCCGAAGACCAGGCGGCGCAGTCCGAAGCCTGGACCGCCGCCGTCGCCTATGCTGCGCTGCTCCACGATATTGGCAAGATCGCCGTCGATCTACACGTCGAACTGGCCGACGGCAGTACTTGGCATCCGTGGCATGGCCCGCTGCACCAGGCGTACCGATTTCGCTACCGTGACGACCGCGAATACCGCCTGCACAGCGCTGCAACAGGCTTGCTCTATCGCCAACTGCTCGACCGCCACGTCCTGGACTGGCTCAGCGACTATCCGGCTCTCTGGGCACCGCTGCTCTATGTGCTGGCCGGTCAGTACGAACATGCCGGTGTACTAGGGGAACTCGTCGTGCAAGCAGACCGGGCGTCGGTGGCCCAGGAGCTGGGCGGCGATCCGGCGCGCGCCATGGCCGCGCCCAAGCACGCACTGCAACGCAAGCTGCTGGACGGGTTGCGCTACCTGCTCAAGGAACAGTTGAAGCTGAACCAGCCGGAAGCCTCCGATGGCTGGCTCACCGAGGATGGTTTGTGGCTGGTGAGCAAGACGGTCTCGGACAAACTGCGCGCACACCTCCTGTCTCAGGGGATCGATGGCATTCCTGCGAACAACACCGCCGTGTTCAACGTACTGCAGGACCACGGCATGCTCCAGCCCACCTCGGACGGCAAAGCGGTCTGGCGCGCGACCGTCACCAGCACGACCGGCTGGTCCCATTCGTTCACCCTGTTGCGTCTCGCTCCCGCGCTGATCTGGGAGTCTGGCGAGCGACCAGCACCTTTCGCAGGCACGGTAGAGATCGACGCGACGCCCGCGGAAAACGACGCCAGCATGTCGGCTCCCGCGCCAACCGTCTCGGTGAACCCAGCGCAGGGAGGTCAAGAGCCTCCAATTTGGGAGGACGACAGCACCACCATCGTTTCACCGCCCGCGGCCCAGCCCGTGCCCGACGTCATGGAGGACTTGCTCGCGATGGTGGGCTTGGGTGAGTCGGCCGGCGTTGGTCAGGATGCCGAAGAGTTCCTCCACCCTCCCGCGCCAGCAACAGCCGCGACGTCCATTCCATCACCTGTACCCGCGCCTACGCCTGGGTCATCGGCAACGAAGCCATCCGCGGAACAGTTCATGGTTTGGCTGAAGCAGGGAATCACCTCACGACGGCTCATCATCAATGACGCGAAGGCGCTCGTGCATACGGTGAATGACACGGCCTACCTGGTCAGCCCGGGTGTGTTCCAACGCTATGCGCAGGAGCATCCCGAAGTGGCCGCGCTCGCCAAGCAGGAGAATCAACAGGATTGGCAGTGGGTGCAGAAGCGCTTCGAGAAGCTGCAGCTACATCGCAAGCACCCCAATGGCCTGAACATTTGGACCTGTGAGGTCACGGGCCCGAGGAAGTCCCGCCGACTGCATGGCTACCTCCTTGAAGATGGGTCCTTGGCATTCCCCGAAATACCGCCCAACAATCCCTATCTTGCTCTGACTCAGGAAGGATGACGCGATTCGGGCATTGATCGCCACCGTCGTTTGGCGACGATCAATACCCCGCGAAAGCTGGCAACATTTGGCGAACTGAGCTACTCGGCCCGCGCCAACTCCTGCGCAAGGAACGGAGCGGTTCGGCTGCCAGACGTTCGGGCCACCTGCTGAGGGGAGCCCGCCACCACGATGCTGCCGCCGGCAGCGCCTGCACCAGGCCCCACGTCGATCACCCAATCGGCCTGAGCCACCGCGCGCATATCGTGCTCGATCATCACCACGGTGTTGCCGGCATCGACCAGGCGCTGCAACTGCACCAGCAGCCGGTCGGCATCCGATGCATGCAGCCCGGTGGTTGGCTCGTCGAGCACGTACAGGCTTCGGCCGCGCTGGCTGCGCTGAAGCTCGGTCGCCAGCTTGATGCGCTGCGCCTCGCCACCGGAAAGTTCCGTGGCCGGTTGCCCCAGGCGCAGATAGCCCAATCCGATATCGCGCAGCAATTGCAGGGGCCGGGCCACGGCGTCTTCACCCGCAAAGAATTCGCTGGCTTCGTCCACGGTCATCTGCAGCACCTCGGCGATGTTGCGCCCGTTCCATCGCACCTTCAGCGTGGCCTCGTTGTAGCGTGCGCCATGGCACGTCGGACACGGGGCGTACACGCTGGGCATGAACAGCAACTCCACACTGACGAAGCCCTCGCCCTCGCAGGTCTCGCAACGCCCCTTAGCCACGTTGAACGAGAAGCGCCCGGCGTCATAGCGGCGGCGTCGCGCATCGGGCGTGGCGGCGAACAGCTTGCGCACGTGGTCGAACAGGCCGGTGTAGGTGGCCAGGTTGGACCGGGGCGTGCGCCCGATCGGCTTCTGGTCCACCTGCACCAGGCGCTGTATGGCGTCCACGTCGCCCGCCAGATGACCGCCAGTCGCTTCGATCACTGCCGGCCCTTCGCTGGTGGCGCTTTCGGCCGCGTCGTCCTCGGGCTCGTGGCCCAAGTGCAGTAGCACCAGCTCCGGCAGCGCCTGCGCGACGAGGCTGGACTTGCCCGAGCCGGAGATGCCGGTGACGGCCGTCAGCACGCCCAGCGGAATGCGTGCGTCCACGCCATGCAGGTTGTGACGATGAATGCCCTGAAGCTCCAGCCAGCCGGTCGCTTCGCGTGCCCGGCTTCCCGGCGCGGCGATTTCGTCGAACAGATAGCGGGCGGTGCGCGATTCGGCAATCTTGCGCAGGCCGTCCGGCTCGCCGCTGTAGAGCACGCGGCCGCCACGCTCCCCGGCATCCGGCCCCACATCCACCAGCCATTGCGCGCGGCGCATCAGGTCCAGGTCGTGCTCGACCACGAACACCGAGTTGCCGGCGTCACGCAGCCGGTCGAGCGCGTCGTACAGCGCCTGGCTGTCGGAGGGGTGCAACCCCGCCGAGGGCTCGTCGAGCACGTACACAACACCGAACAGCAGGGAACTCAATTGCGTGGCCAGCCGCAGGCGCTGCAACTCGCCGGCCGAAAGCGTCGGCGTGGCCCGGTCCAGCGTCAGGTAACCCAGGCCCAGCCCACGCAGTTGACGCAGGCGCGCCATCACACCGCCGGCCAGGCGCTGCGCGGCGAGGCGCTTTTCTTCCGACAGCGCGGAGGTGCGGCGCACGTCGGGCGATACCGCATGGACGGCACGGCCGGAGGCCGCGCGTTCGGCACGGTCGCGTCGGGTCGCTTCCTTGTCCGTAGCCTCCCCCGCTGCATGGGCGCGGAAATCGCCCTGGGCAATGGGTTCGAGCAAGGCAGCCAACTGGTCCAGCGGCATCTGCATGAACGCGCCGATGTCCACGCCGGCGAAAGTGACCGACAGCGCCTCGGGCTTGAGCCGCTTGCCGTGGCAGGTGGGGCACGGCTTGCCCTCCATGAACCGGGACACGCGCTTTCTCATCAGTGCGCTTTGGGTATTGGCAAAGGTGTGCAGCACATACCGCCGGGCGCCGGTGAAGGTGCCCATGTAGCTCGGCTCCATCTTGCGCTTGAGCGCGACGCGAGTTTCGGCGGGCGTGAAGCCGGCGTACACCGGCACTGTCGGTGTTTCCTCGGTGAACAGAATCCAGTCGCGATCCTTCTTCGGCAGGTCCTTCCACGGTCGGTCAACGTCGTAGCCCATGCTGACCAGGATGTCGCGCAGGTTCTGGCCTTGCCAGGCGGGGGGCCAGGAGGCGATCGCCCGCTCGCGGATGCTCAGGGAGGGATCGGGCACCATGATGGCCTCGGTCACCTCGTACACATGGCCCAGGCCGTGGCAGGTCGGGCACGCTCCCTGCGGCGTGTTGGGCGAAAAATCCTCGGCGTACAGCATCGGCTGGTTGGCTGGGTAGGCGCCGGCGCGCGAATACATCATCCGCACCAGGCTGGACAGGGTGGTCACACTGCCCACGGAGGAACGCGCGTTGCTGGAGCCCCGCTGCTGTTGCAACGCCACCGCCGGCGGCAGGCCGTCGATCGCATCGACGTCCGGCACGCCGGCCTGGTCGATCAGGCGCCGCGCATAGGGGGCCACCGACTCGAAGTAGCGCCGCTGCGCCTCGGCGTAGATGGTGCCGAAGGCCAGCGAGGACTTGCCGGAGCCGGAAACGCCGGAGAACACCACCAGCGCGTTACGCGGGATGGAAACGTCCACCTCTTTGAGGTTGTTCTCGCGCGCGCCGCGCACTTCCACCATGCCGCTGGCCGCAGCCGTACAAGAGGATTCACCGAAAGAATTGTTTGGCATGTTTTTATCCTGTAGTTCGTCCCGCTCAGGACGGGACTTCCTGAGTTCGGGGGCCGCGGCGACTGGCTTCGAGCGCCGCGGTGACAGTGCGGGCGTCGTAGCTGCCGCGCAGACGACGACCCTCGACGAAGAACGTCGGCGTGGCGTGCGCACCGCTGGCGACCGCACTGGCGAGGTCGCGCTCGACACGCTCGATCACCGCGGTGCTGTCGAGATCCGCGATGAACCGTTCGACGTCGAGCCCAAGCTCGGCGGCGTAGCCGATCAGATGCTCGCGCTCCAGCGCATGCTGACGGGTGAACACGAAGTCCAGCCACGGCCAGAACATCCGCTGATTCGATGCCGCCTCGGACGCACGCGCGGCGATCGGCCCATGCGGGTGGTGCGGCAACTGGCGCACCACATACCGCAGGTCGTCCCCGAAGTGGGCGCGCAGATCCTCCCAAGAACCGGTAGCGTGCGCACAGTACGCGCACTCGAAGTCCACGTACTCCACCAGCGTGAGCTGCGCGTCCTCTGGCCCGCGAATGTGATCGACCTCGGGATCGACCGGCGGCTCAAGCAACATCGGCAGATCGGCGGTCTCCTCACCCCACCTGCGAGCGGCAACCTTGAAGATGAGCCGCCCGAGCAACGTGGCGAGCATCATCGACACGAGCACGCCGACCGTCGCCCGGCGGCCCAGGTCGGAGGTCGTGCCGAACGCGAGCCCGATGATGAGCAGCGACACGGTGAACCCGATCCCGGACAGTGCCGCACCACCGAACACGCTCCCCATTCCGACACCCGCCGGCAGGCGCCCCAGGCCGAGGCGGACCGCGGCGAGAGTGATGAGCCCGATGCCCAGGAGCTTGCCGAGCACGAGCCCCGCGATGACGCCCCAGGTCACGGGCGAGCCGAAGGCCTCAGCGAGCAGCCCACCACGCAGGTCCACCCCGGCGTTCGCCAAGGCGAACACCGGCACGATCAGCAGCGCTGTCGGCAGCCGCAGGAACTCGTGCAGCCGCTCGTTCACCGAGATACCCCGGGACAGCCCGCAGTCCACTGCGCGGGCCGATGCGGCACTCGGAGACTGCCAGAAGTCGCGGAACAGTTGTTTTGCCGCGACGACCTTGTGACGTTGCGTCGCGTAGGCGGGGATCAGCAGCCCCGCGGCCATCCCGGCGAGAGAGGCATGGATGCCGGAGTACACGGTTGCGAGCCACAGCACGATCACGATCAGCACATACGGCATTGCCCGCCACTGGCGGGTGCGCCCTAGCCACCACAACGCAACGAGACTGGCGAGGGCGATCAACAACGGGACGATCCGAATCTCCTCGCTATAGACGATGCCGATGATGGACACGGCGAGGAAGTCATCGACCACGGTCAGGGTGAGCAGGAACACGCGCAACTGACCGGATAGCCGCGGGCCGACGATCGCCAGGGTGCCCAGCATGAATGCCGTATCGGTGCCGACCACCGCCCCCCACCCGTGCAGGCCCTCACTTCCGGCCAGCCCCACGATCAGGACATACACCAGCGCGGGAAGCACGACACCTGCGACACCCGCGATCAGAGCGAGACGGGCACGGCTGCGGTCCCTGAGCGATCCGTGGGCAAACTCCTGACGCACCTCCAGGCCGATCAGGAAGAAGAAGACCACCATCAGGCCGTCGTTGACCCAGTGATGCAGATCCATGTGCAGGCCCAGCGGCCCGAAGTCAAACCCGACGTCCAGGTGCCACAACGCGAAATAGGCATCGGATAGCGGCGAGTTCGCCCACGCCAGCGCCACGACCGTGACGATCACCAGCAGCACCGCAGCACCAGACTCCGTGCGCAGATAGCGGGCAACGCGTCCCCGGCTGATATTCGCCGAGGATGCACCGAAAGAAGTGGCTGACATGTTCTTATCCTGTTCCTGTAGTTCGTGAAGTCGCGATGAGCCGGTTTCGGAGGCGACCGGTCAGGCGTCCGCCTCTGGCAGCGTCCCATCATCCAGCGAGCGCAGCCAAGTAAGCCTTTCTCCCAGCCTGCGCTCAACACCTCTGTCCGTTGGCTGATACCAGCCCGGCCGCGCCACGCCCTCGGGAAAGTAGCTTTGCCCAGCGGCATAGCCGTTGGGCTCGTCATGGGCGTAGCGGTAGCCTTCGTGATACCCCATCTGCTGCATCAGCTTCGTCGGCGCATTGCGAAGATGGAGAGGCACAGGCAGGGAGCCGCTGTTCTTGACGAAGGCCTTCGCCTTGTTCCAGGCGGCATAGGCAGCGTTCGACTTGGGGGCGGCAGCAAGGTAGGTCGCTGCGTGGGCAATCGGTATTTCGCCTTCGGGGGAACCCAGCCTCTCATAAGCCAGCGCGGCATTGAGCGCCAGTTGCAGCGCCTGCGGGTCGGCATTGCCGATGTCTTCGCTGGCCACTACCACCATGCGGCGGGTCACCTGGCTGACGTCGCCGCTACCGTCGAGGATGCGGGCCAGCCAATACAGGGCCGCATCAGGGTCGGAGCCCCGTAGCGACTTGTGGAAGGCTGAGAGCTGCCAGTAGAACTCGTCGCCGCCCTTGTCGAACCTGCGCAGCGATGGACTGGTGGACAGCCTGGCGAACTCGCCATCGACCACGGTCTTGCCAGCGCCCGACGCAGCATTCGTCACCTGCTCAAGCAGATTGAGGAAGCGCCTGCCATCGCCATCGGCAAAGCCCTTGAGCAGATCCAGCGCGTCCGCGTCCAACGTGACGCCCTGGAGATGCGGCAGTGCGCGTTCGTAGAGCTGGTTCAGTTCGTCGCCGGACAGCGGTTCGAGGGTATAGACCTGCGCGCGCGAGAGCAGAGCGGAATTGACCGCCAGCCCCGGATGCTCGGTCGTCCCCCCCACCAGGGTCAGGAGCCCCGACTCGACATGGGGCAGTAGGGCATCCTGCTGCGCCTTGTTGAAGCGGTGGATCTCATCGACGAAAAGCACCGTCGATCGACCATGGTTGTCCAGTTCTGCCTGGGCCTCGTCGATGGCTTGCCGGATGTCCTTCACCCCGGCAAGCACGGCCGAGATGGCGATGAATCGGCTGTCGGTCGCACTGGCGGCCAGGCGCCCCAAGGTGGTCTTGCCCACGCCTGGCGGCCCCCAGAGGATGAACGAGTGCAACTTGCCCGCCTCGAACGCGAGACGAAGCGGCTTGCCGGGGCCGAGCAAGTGCCGTTGCCCGACGAATTCATCCAGCGTCTTGGGCCGCAGGAGTTCGGCCAAGGGAGGCTTGGGCTTTGTCGTGAATAGATCGGTCAAGTTCCTCTCCCTGGCATTTCTAATAGTTGACGTTCCGATAAGGTGGGCACCTCAATCCAGAGAGCCGGATTTATCCAACGCCGTGGGCTCTTTGTCGCTAATCGCATGCATGATGATGCGAGAGCCGCGGTAGCCGATGCTATGGTTCCATACCCAGCTCAACGCGACGCTGAGACGATTTCGCGTACCGATCAGAAAGTAGATATGCGCGAGCTTCCAGATCCACCACGCAAAGGCTCCACGCAGCTTAACCCGCCCCATGTCAATTACGGCCAGGCTGCGGCCGATGGTGGCCAGGTTCCCCTGATGCCGGTATTTGAAAGGCCCGTCAGCGAGCTTGCCTTTCAAACGCCGTCCAATGAGGTTGGCGACGTACTTGCCTTGCTGTTTGGCGGCGGGGGCGATGCCCGGTACGGACTTCCCATCGGCCATGGTGCACGAGGCGGTATCGCCGATGGCGAAGACCTCCGGGCGGCCGGCCACCGTCAGGTCGGGACCAACGACCACTCGACCCGCACGATCAGACGCAGCACCCAGCCAGCGGGCCGCGGGAGACGCCTGGACCCCGGCGGCCCAGACGATGGTCTTGGCCGAAAGGGGCTTGCCGCCATACACCACGCCGTCGGCCGAGCATTCGGTGACCGGCGTACCCAGCACGACCTCGACCCCGAGCTTTTCGAGTGCTTGGCGCGTATAGGCCGACAGATCCTCTGGAAAGACGGACAACAGACGCGGGCCCGCCTCGATCAGTACAACCCGCGACGTGCTCGGGTCAATCGAGCGGAAGTCACGCGCCAGCGTGTCTCGCGCCAGCTCGGCGATGGTTCCGGCCAATTCAACCCCGGTGGGACCACCACCGATGATGACGAACGTCTGCAGCGCGGCACGCTGCTGAGGATCGCTCGTGCGCTCGGCCTCCTCGAAGGCCGCGAGAATTCGGCCTCGAATGGTCGTGGCATCTTCCAGCGTCTTCAACCCCGGCGCGAAAGCCCCCCATTCGTCGTGTCCGAAATAGGCATGGGTAGCACCTGTCGCGAGTACGAGCGTGTCGTAGGTTTGGCGCGAGCCATTGTTGAGAATGACCTGACGCGCGTCCTGGTCGATACCTTCCACTTCCGCCATCAAGGTGTTCACTTCCGGGCGATTGCGGAAGAGATAGCGAATAGGCCAGGCGATCTCGGATGTCGAAAGTGACGCCCCTGCAACCTGGTAAAGCAAGGGTTGGAACAGGTGATGATTGCGCCGATCGATGATCGTCACATCGACCTCGGCACCAGCAAGCTGGTTGGCAACCTCGATCCCGCCGAAGCCCGCTCCGATAATGACGAAGTGATGTCGATTTTTGGAGGTCTTTGTCATGACCTGATCTCCTCTCTCTCAGCGTTTCAGCGCCGATGCGTGGTGTGCCATATGCTCGCCAATGAAACTGGCAATGAAGTAGTAGCTGTGGTCGTAGCCCGGGCGCAGATTCAACGTGAGCGGGTGTCCCGTCTCGTCGCAGGCTTTGCGCAGCAGATCGGGCTGAAGCTGACTCTCCAGGAACTCGTCGCCCAAGCCCTGATCCACCAGCAGCGGCAGACGCTCCTGCACGGTGCGAATCAGCTCCACGGTGTCGTACTGCTTCCACGCCTCCCGGTCGCTACCCAGATACGCCTCGAAGGCCTTGTGTCCCCAGGGAACCTGGGTGGGAGCGACGATGGGCGAGAAGGCCGAGACGCTGCGATAACGGCCCGGGTTTCGCAGGGCGATGACCAAAGCACCGTGTCCCCCCATGGAGTGGCCGCTGATGCTCCGCTCCGCTGTCACGGGAAAGTGGGCCTCGATCAGCGCCGGTAGTTCCTGCACGACGTAGTCATACATCCGATGATTCGCAGCCCAGGGTTCCTGTGTGGCGTTGACGTAGAAACCCGCCCCCTGTCCGAGGTCATAGGCGGGATCGTCGGCAACGCTTTCGCCGCGAGCGCTGCTATCGGGCGCGACGACGGCAATGCCATGTTCGGCTGCGTAGCGCTGGACGGCGGACTTGGTGATGAAGTTCTGCTCGGTGCAGGTGAGGCCTGAAAGCCAGTACAGCACCGGCACCTTGCCGTGCTGTGCCTGCGGAGGCAGATAGACGCCGACTTTCATCGTGCAACCGAGCGTCGTGGATTCATGCTGATAAACGTCCTGCCAACCATCAAAGCTGGCGTGATGTTCGATGCGTTCCATGGTGTTCTCCTATGTTCAAAGGAACGGCGCAGCTCTCGCGCGCCAGGACGGCAGCTCGTCAGGAAGATTTCTCTTCCGCTGCCGTGTCGCCGTGGGCGTGTCTGATCCTGCGCACGATCCACCAGATCGTCAGCATCACCGCAGGCACCAGAACCGCCATCACCGGCGCCACGCTGTCGTGAACCATCGGAATGCCCTTGAGCAAGTAGCCGAGAAGACTCACGACGTAATAAGAAATTGCCGCGACCGAGAGGCCTTCGACGGTTTGCTGAAGGCGCAATTGCATCTTGGCCCGGTTGTTCATCGAAGCCAGCAGATCGCGGTTCTGGCGTTCAAGCTCGACGTCGATCCAGGAACGCAGCAACGCGATGGCCCGGGTCAGCTTGTCGGAGAGCTTGGTCTGGCGCTCCTTTACGGATTGGCATGTCCGCATGGCGGGAGCGATGCGACGCTGCAGGAAATCCGCCCAGGTGCAGTACCCGGATACGGCCTCTTCCGCAAGCGCTGCCAGCCTTTCCTCGACGATCTCGTAGTAGGCACGGCTGGCGCCGAAGCGATAGAGATTCGCCGCAACGCCAGCTTCCAGCTCGGCAGCCAGGCCGGTCAATTCGGACAGCAGCACGTCGCTGTCGCGCCGTTCCACCAAGCTCGTACACATCTCGTCGGTGATCGCCGCAAGGCGCGACTCCATGCGTCGCAGTTCCGACGTCATCGATCGTGTCAACGGCAGGGACAGCAACGCCAAGGTGCGGTAAGTCTCGATCTCCAGCAGACGTTGAGCCAGCGCACCCGCCCGCGCCGGGGTCAAATCGCGGGCCAGGACGAGGATCTGCGTCAGGCCATCCGCATCCTGTCGGAAATCGGTCAGGATGGCGGCAGAGCCGTTCTCCACCAGCGAGTAGCACAGGCTGGCAGGATCGAAGCGATCGACCTCCTTCTCCGTTTCCGGCGTCCACGGAAGAAGTCTCAAACGGATGCCGGATACGACCGGGCCGGGAGGAACAAATCCATGCTTGAACGGATTTTCGCCGCACGGCTCTCCCGTCTCGGAATCTAGGGAAGCGCACCAGAGATACGTCGAGAACTCGGTGTGCTTTTCGCAGTGCAGGTCTCCTTCATCCCATGTCACACCGTGGAGCGGCGTAGCATGGTCGGGCTCGGCAACGCCGAAGCGATGAGACAACTCGCTCATCGCCATCTGATCCCTGGCCTGGTCGCCTTCGGTCATGAAAGCGAGCTGCAATATGCCGCGAGGGGCCTGAATCAAGAGATGCGGGCGCGCATGCACTTCCCCCACGGCGGCAGCACGATCGGTGTAGGCCGGCATGCCGTACACGGTGGCGGTCGGGGCAGGTTGTACGGTCGTCGTATTGATGTTGGCCGGCTCTTTCATAACGACCTCATTTCTTCTTGGTTGAAAAACACGCTTCAAAGCAAATGCCCGCAGCCATGCGTTTCGCACATGGCTGCGGGCCGATCTTCATGAGTAGGCACCGCTCTACACGGTCCGTCTAATAGGCTCGCCGTGTAGAGGCTTGTGCTGACCCTTTCAGAACGCCCTCAGCTTCCTAGCTTTCAGACGAAGGTGTACGAGCAGACCTTGTTGCCCGCCGGATCACGCAGGTAGGCCGCATAGGCACCCGGCAGGTGACCACGTGCGCCAGGCTGGCCCTCGTCGGTGCCGCCTGCGGCAAGGCCGGCGGCGTGGAAGGCATCCACTTCGGCGGGAGTGGCGGCAGCAAAGCCGATCGTCACGCCGTTGCTGGAAGGCGCTTCACCATTGCCCGGACGGGCGATGATGAAAGCCGGCTTTTCGCGACCGAAAAGCACCCATCCGTTGCCGAAAGGACCGAGGTTCTTGATGCCGAGAGCACCCAGAGCGGCGTCATAGAACGCGGCCGACTTCTGGACGTCGGCGGCGCCGATGAAGACGTGCGAGAAGATGCCGTCGCCGGAAATGACAGGATTGGACATGGTTAATTTCCTTGGTGGTTGGTTTTGAATGGAGAGTGGGCGATCAGTAGTGGATCACCGTGCGAATCGACTTGCCTTCATGCATCAGGTCGAAGGCGTGGTTGATCTCGTCGAGACCCATGGTGTGGGTGACGAACGGGGCGAGATCGATCTCGCCTTTCATTGCGTCTTCCACCATGCCCGGAAGTTGGGTACGCCCCTTGACCCCGCCGAAAGCAGAGCCCTTCCAGGTCCGGCCGGTGACCAACTGGAACGGACGGGTCGAGATTTCCTTGCCGGCACCGGCGACGCCGATGACGATCGACTGGCCCCAGCCACGGTGGGCAGCTTCCAGAGCCGAACGCATGACGTTGACGTTGCCGATGCACTCGAAGGTGTGATCGACACCCCAGCCGGTCATCTCGATCAGAACCTCGTGAATCGGCTTGTCGAAGTCCTTCGGGTTGAGGCATTCGGTCGCGCCGAAGGTACGAGCCAGCTCGAACTTCGCCGGATTGGTATCGATGGCGATGATGCGGCCCGCTTTGGCCTGGCGCGCACCCTGAATCGCAGCGAGACCGATGCCGCCGAGGCCGAAGATGGCCACCGAGTCGCCGGGCTGTACCTTGGCCGTGTTGTGCACGGCGCCGATGCCGGTGGTCACACCGCAGCCCAGCAGGCAGACGTGCTCGGGATTGGCGTCCGGGTTGATCTTGGCCAGCGAGACTTCGGCGACGACCGTGTATTCGCTGAAGGTCGAGCAACCCATGTAGTGGTAAAGCGGCTGACCGTTGTACGAGAAGCGAGTCGTACCATCGGGCATCAGCCCCTTACCCTGGGTTGCGCGAACCGCGACACACAGGTTGGTCTTGCCGGACTTGCAGAACAGGCACTCGCCGCACTCGGCGGTGTAGAGCGGAATGACGTGATCGCCAGGCTTCACGCTGGTCACACCTTCACCCACCTCCACGACGATACCCGCACCTTCATGACCCAGCACGACCGGGAAGAGACCTTCCGGATCGTCGCCCGACAGGGTGAAGGCGTCGGTATGGCAAACGCCGGTGTTCGTGATCTTGATGAGCACCTCGCCCTTGCGCGGCGGCTCGACGTCGATCTCGACGATTTCCAGCGGCTTTCCTGGCCCGAAGGCAACTGCTGCACGTGATTTCATGATGTCGCTTCCTTTACTAGCTAACTAAATTTGCCCTCACCGAGGGCACCCTGGTGCCTCTACCGCAGATAGGAGCGGACGATAGAGATGGTCTCGTCAATGGACTTGTTCTGCGAATCGCTCCTGATGTCACTACGGGGAAACTCTTCCCGCAGATAGCTCTCCAGAACGGTCGCCATCAATCCGTTGACTGCCCCACGAACGGCCGCAAGCTGCTGAAGAATTGCAGGGCATTCCGCACCTGCATCGAGCGCTTGCTCAAGAGTCGCGACCTGACCTTTGATGCGCCGGATGCGCGTCAGGGCTTGCTTCTTTTCTTCCGGGCTATGTGGCATCGAACACCTCTCAACTTGGGTACACCGCCGCATTATACAATACTCCCCCATAGTATATGCGGCCGAACTTCGCCACAAATTCTGTGCTCTTCGAGCACTCTTACAGGCTAGTACAGGTTTGTTCCCAAGAAGCGCAAAATATTCAAATCAATGAATATTTCTTGCATGTACCGACAGCATCGGGGCAAGTTCAAAACTGGTCAAACTGGAAAAATCTATGCGCAGATAGACATGATCTATCTAAGCCGACTCATCGAGCTGAAGCTATCAAGATGAGACCGGCTAGGCGACCTGACGACCCGAGTACCGAGCCTTCCGCAGTGCAGGCAACATCTGGCCGTCCCAGTCGCGATCGACGGCAACCTGGGCCTGTTCCTGGTTTCGTTCGAGCGCATCGACGTCAAGATCTGCGATTGCCCATGCCTGCGTGCCGCACGTCGTCGCGAGAATGCCGTCCTCAGGGAATCCGCGATCCATGGGTGCATAGATCGTGGCCTCGCCAGTATTCGTGTCCAGCGCCGGACTCCAGTCAGCAGCTCCGGTCGTCACGGCCTGCGCGATGAACATTCGGTTCTCCAGTGCCCGCGCCATGCAGCCCACACGGACCCGGGTTGCACCTGCTTGGGTGTCGGTACAGCTCGGAACCAGCAGCAGGCGCACTCCCGCCTCTCGCTGGGCTCGCACGGGCAATGGAAACTCACTGTCATAGCAAACAGCGATGCCGGCACGCACGCCTTTCAAATCGAACACCTTGAGTTCGTCGCCACCCTCGATGACGCCGGCGTCTTTCTCGAACCCCGTCAACTGCAATTTGTCTTGGTAGTCGCGTGTGCCGTCAGGCGCAAACCACCAAGCCCGGTTGCGGTAGCGGTCCAATCCAACCTGGGTCAAAAACGTACCGGCCTGAATGGTCATGCACAACTCGCGCGACAGGTCGGCATACAGTGCCAGCCACGCAGGCTGCAAGGCCTGCAGCGCGGCCAGAGAGGCGTTGAAATCATGGCGGATGCCAGGCTCGAACGTTGCAGCCAGTTCGAGGGATAGATACTCGGGCAACACGGCCAGTTCCGCCCCGCCACGGCGCGCCTCCTCCAGAGCCAGCCGCTGCCGCGCAGCAAATGCCTCGAAGTCCGCGGGCTGACCCACTGAGTATTTCGCAACTGCTACTTTCATTTCGCGTTCTCCAGGGAGTGCAGCCACATCGTGAGCGTCTGCTCGGTTTCGCTCGGCTCACCCACCTGCTTCCAGGGCAGCGTAACCTTCATGTCCGACTGCCGCACGTAGCCGCGACGGGTCCAGAAGGGGTCATTACTGCGGTAGTTGGAAGGACGCCGGAGATCGTCGTCTGCACGATCCACCGACGCGAACGATGCCCACTGCATGCCGCCCAACGAACGGGCATGCGCTTCGCGCTCGTCAAAGAAGCGATGGCCCAGGCCAAGGCCCCGGAAGGCCGGGAGCAGGACTGATTCGCCACAGTAAAACACTGCCTCCACCGGGATTCCTCGATCGGCGAACGGCACATGGAAGGCCGGCTCCGCATCGCCGAGCGGCAACCCCGTGGACGCACCCACGACCACATCATCAGCGAGCGCGAGTACCAGCAGGCTGTCTGCCGAACGGGCGTACATGGCGAGGTAGTGCTTCTCGTATTCGGTGTCGCCCTCGTATAGGTAAGGAAAGCTGCGGAAGACGCTCGCCCGCAGGCCTGCCACGGCATCGAACCATTCGGCAATGTCCGCGCCACGACGAACCAGCACCTGCACGTCGCTGGTCATTTCAGGCGTCCCCTCCAACCTGTGCGATCCAGTCGCCGAGGTTGTAGTAGTTGGTGACACGAGCGATCTTGCCATCGCGGATCTCGAAGAACGCGCCGCCCGGCAGCACGTAGCGCTGGCCCTGGGCTTCCGGCAGCCCGTCGTCCGTCACCTTGTATTCGCCATGCACCACGTACTCCGCGCCTGCACGCAGGCCGTCGGCGCTGACCATCACCACGATCCCGCGCAGTTGCTCGCCATAGCAGCGGTCCATGCGCTGCAGGAAGGCGCGGAAGGCTTCGCGACCGACCTCACGAGCGCCCTGGTTCAAGTCGTGCGCGACGTCATCGGTCAACATTGACAGCATGGCCTCGCGGTCGCCGCGGTTGAAGGCGTCGTAGTAGGCAGTGATGAGAGTCTCAGCGTTCATTCGCGTTCCTTGTTGGGTTGTTCGGAGCGGAGCATTCCGGGGTGTTGTCAGTCTGGGCAACCGCGCTCCCCTTGTATATGGAATTGTTGCGATTTTATAATTCCACAATCTGGAACAATTAACGAGCAGCGAAACCGGCCATGAGGCGTGCGTCATGAACAAGGAAATGGAACTACTGCGCATCTTTCGGGTGGCGGCCGAAAGCAGCAGTTTTCGCGATGCGGCCGTCCGGCTGGGGACTTCTCCGCAAGGTGTAACCCGTGCCATCCAGCAACTGGAGCAACACTACGGCGAGGTGTTGTTTCATCGAAGCACGCGCCAGGTGCGCATCACCGCCTTCGGCGAAGGGCTGCTAGACCAAGTGCGCCCCGCATTGGAGCGGTTCGAGGATCTGTGGCGACCGCCTGGCTCCGACCAGCAGGCCTCTCTGTCCGGTACGGTTCGCATCACCGCACCGCACAGCTTGGGCGCCAGAGCGGTGCTACCGGCACTGGAGCGCGTGGCCGCGCGTCATCCAGGCATCACGCTGGATGTGCGCCTGTCCGATCGCATCAGCAATACGGTTGACGAAGGGATTGACGTCGGGATCAGGGTCGGATTCATGCGCGATAGCCGCTTCGTCGCACGCAAGGCCGCCGACATGAGACTCCCCATCGTTGCCGCTCCGCGCCTGATCAAGAAAGTGGGCGTACCTGCAAACATCGATGCGCTAAGCAGCCTGCCAGTTACCGTGGCCTTGGATATCAATACCGGCCGTCCCTGGCCTTGGCACTTCAAGGCGGGACGCCAGTGGACACCTACCGCACCCACTCTCGTCGCCGACAATGCCGACATGGAAATGGGAGCGGCGCTGGCCGGGATCGCGTTCGCGCAACTGGCGGACTACATGGCCGCCCCCTACATTGCCAGCGGGAAGCTCGTGCGAGTGCTGGAGAACGAAGAACCTCCGGCATGGGGGTTGTACGTCTATCGGCCTCAGCGTGGCCCCATTCCGGGAAGGGTTCGAGCGGTATTTGATGAAATGCTGGTCGCCGTTGGATCGTTGCCAGCTTTGCGCTGACACGTCGCAAGACGCTGTAGGGCAAACACCTTGGAAAGCGGGGCACTGAGCCTCGGCGGCTCACCCCTCCGGTTGAATGATGAGCCGACCGTCTGCCCGCTTGCCCCAGGTGCAGATCGGTCGGCCATGCAACCCAATGCCGGCGAACGATTAGATGTAAATGAATTGCCGGTACAACCCATCCAACTGACGACGAATGTCTTCGACGCGCTGCTCGTCACCGGTATCGGTAAATTCGAGTAGCTGCTGTTCCTTGGCAGTGATCTGATCGCAAAGGTCGGACAAGTTCTCGCAGAAAGCCTCGGAATGAACGGTGGGCTCCTCCGTATTCGTCTCTTCCCCTGCTAGTTTTCGCACAGACGAGGCTGGAGAAATCCCATTTTCCTCGTTAAAGGCAATTTGAAGCTGCCTGCGCCTATTGGTCTCATCGATCGCCTGCTTCATCGCCGGCGTCACCGCGTCGGCGTACAAGATCGCCTTGCCGTTTTCATTCCGAGCGACTCGACCGATCATCTGAATGAGCGCATGGGCCGAACGCAAGAACCCTGCACGGTCTGCATCGAGAATGGCAACCAATGATGCCTCTGGAATATCCAGCCCTTCGCGCAAAAGACTAATCCCAATCAAAACATCGAACTCTCCTGCGCGCAGGCCATTGATGATCTCAACACGATCCTCCGCTTTTATGTCCGAATGCATGTAGCGCGCTCGAATCCCGTTGTCCGTCAAGAAATCCGTTAGCTCTTCTGCACTGACCTTCGTCAGCGTAGTCACAAGCACTCGATTCTTTCTCTTCACGCACTTCGATATTTCGGCAAGCAGGTCATCTATGTATCCATCCGCTTTCCGCACTTCAACCTTGGGGTCAAGCAGTCCCGTTGGCCTGATAACCTGTTCGACAACCCTGCCTTTCGACACCCTCAGCTCGTAGTCGCCCGGAGTAGCGGAAACAAAGATGGTCTGAGGCTTGACCTTCTCGAACTCGTCAAAGTTCAATGGCCGGTTGTTCTTCGATGAAGGCAAACGGAACCCGTAATCGATCAGCGTGTCCTTGCGCGCCTGATCCCCCCGGTACATTGCGGATATCTGTGGCACCATGACATGAGATTCATCGACGAACAGCAGCCCGTCTTTCGGCAAATAATCCAGCAACGTGATCGGAGGAGAAGCTGCGTCTCGGTCGCTGAAGTAGCAGGAATAATTCTCCATCCCCGAGCAATAGCCGACCTCGCGCATCATTTCCACGTCATGCGTGATCCGCTCGTACAGCCTGTTTGCCTCGACCAAGCGATTATTCCTGTTCAGCTCGGCAACCCGCTCTTCCATATCAGCGAGTATCTTTTTGGACGCGGAATCTATTTTGTTCGTGGGCGGTGCGAAAAGCGTTTTTGGCGAAACCAAATAATGGTCTATCTCTCCCAACGTCTTGCCGGTAACAGGGTCCATCCATTGGACAGACGCAACAGTGTCATCCAACAGTTCCACCCGAACCGCCCTGTACTCGGAATCAGCGGGGAAAATGTCAATCACATCACCTTGGACGCGGAACGTTGCACGCTTGAGAGTGCGCTCCGTGCGATCATATTGCAGCAAAGCCAAGCGACGAATTAGCTCTCTCTGGTTTAGTTTGACCCCAGGGGACAGAGCGATCTGTAGCGCTCGGTATGCATCTGGATCACCCAGGCCGTAGATTGAAGACACCGAAGCGACGACGATCACGTCACGACGCTCAATCAAGGATTTGGTCGTGGACAGGCGCAGGCGCTCAAGGTGGTCATTGATGGCCGAGTCCTTTGGAATGAAACGATCGGTGCCCGGCATATAGATTTCGGGCTGAAAATAATCGTAGTAGGAAACGAAGTACTCGACCGCGTTCTCAGGAAAGAAGTGCTTCATTTCACCATAAAGCTGCGCGGTCAACGTCTTGTTAGGAGCCAAGATCAACGTAGGCCGCTTCAGACGATGAATCACATTGGCCATGGTGAAGGTCTTACCTGAGCCGGTGATACCTTTCAGCGTCTGGTGCGTCGCACCGTCTTCTATGTCCGACAGCAGGCGCGCTATCGCCTCTGGCTGGTCCCCCGCCGGCGTATAGTTGGAGTGCAGAATAAACATACCGGTTGACATTAGATATCTCCTAATTGAGCTACTTCAATTTGTCCTGATGTATCGGCTATTTCAGAAGACCTATAGCAGTACCAAACTGGGGTGTAAATGACGGCGATCCTGCCGCGCCCCACCTGGGCGCAGGCGTCGCCAACATGATAGCCCAACACATGGGCGGGCTTCCCAGTGCATATCCGCCGATCGCCACGACGTCAGCCAACGGCCCGTCTGCCAATGCACCTAGAGCCACTCGCCTCGTTGAGCGCCGACATCGAGCCGTGGCGGGCGAGGTTGCTCTGTACGCCCAATGTGTGGCGCCGGCTCCCGCCGATACGCGCCTTTGTCTCTCTTAGCCCTCCAGACGAGGCGTTGGAAACGTGGAGCTACGTCGCCCCTCTAAAGATGCACGATCTCAACATTCGGCCATTTGCCTGCAAGGTACTCGGCCACTAGCCTCCGATGGCAGTGATGGGGCTTGTCTTCGCTGCAAAGCAGGCAACTGTTATCAATCTTTTCTTTATCGATTGACTCAATCCTTCGGGACGACATTAAATCCAGAAATTTCCTGGCGTAGATATCCCAATCTCCCCCTTTTATTTTATATTCCTCGAACATGTCTTTGGTTGGAGCAAGTGCTGGTAGATGTTCATATTCCATCCCACACAACGCCTCGGAAAAATATCGAAGATCCTCGCGTTTAGCGAAGCCGGCCAATTGCGAAACATTATTCAGGCGAACATCGACAAGGCGCTTGGCACCAGAAGCACTTAACTTGGTGAAGAAGGACCGCGCGGAGGTCTTAGTGAATCCAATCGTGAATATTTTCATCTGCCTTATTCCCCTCGTTCCTTCATCCATAAATGGCTGTTATTGAGCTACCGCCAGGCATGCCCGTCAATCGCAGCTAAGGAAACGCTGGGGGCATGGTGTACTAGCTGCGCCACAACGGCCATGGCAGGCTCCATTTTCTCGCCGCTTCAACGGCCACGACCCGAACAGTTCAAGAGCTTAGCACCGCCTTTTGCGGTTGCGTGCCTCACCACTCACGCTTACTCCCTTCCAGAACGCGCCAACTGCTAAGCTACATGAGGACGACTCGCCCCACAGCGCAAAGCACCTGTGTTCGCGCTATTGGCTGTCCCGTGCGTTGTGGTGCTGACCGTCGATGACGAGTCGAACCTACAGTATGGGCACTGCGCGCGGCAGCCTTTCATGCGTGCCAGCTACGTGCCCAAGGTTGGACGCGGATCGAAGCGTGCGCAGGGTTTTTCGTGAAAGTATAAAATCTAATCAACTTTATCAGAAGAAAATCTATGATCGTAAGAAACTTTGAATACTTGCTTGCTTTGCACCGTGAAGGCCATTTTGGCAACGCGGCCAAAAGCTGCAATGTTTCTCAGCCGACACTCTCCGCGGGCATTAAGCAATTGGAGGAAGACATGGGTGTCGAGATCGTGCGTCATGGGCGACGCTATGACGGCCTCACTTCTGAAGGGATGCGCGTACTGTCTTGGGCTCAGCAGATGTATGACGACTGCAAAGGGCTGGAGCGAGAACTCTCCGCATTACGGCGAGGTATAGAGGGGCAATTCCGGCTAGGGATACTCCCAGGAACTGCCGGTGTAGCGCCCACATTAAGCATCGCCCTTGCTGAAAAAACACCCTTACTTCAACAATCAGTTCTGGTTTCCGGCGCTTCTTCCCTGCTACAGGCGATTCGAGAAAACAATTTGGATATCGCACTCATGCATTTGGAGGATATCCCAGGGGAAGACTTCGATACTCACCTTCTGTACCGTGAACGCATTTTCCTTTTTCACGCCGCGAGAACACAGCAACCCCGAAGCACAACGTGGGACCATGTTCTCAATAGACAACTCTGCGTGCTGAACTCGGCAGTACCTGAACCCATTCAAGATAGGCTGATGCAATGTACCGCGCAGACTATTCGCACTGATTCAATTGACGTGCTATCGGCACACGTGGCGACAGGAAAATATTCGGCAGTTCTTCCGCAATCTCTCGCCGGCCAACTCGCGCACATTCCAAATCTCCACGCAATCGCAATCAATGGACCAATGTCGCACTCAAATGTCGGATTCGTTGCCGGGAAAAATGCGTTCGAGGCACCGTCATCGCGTGCATTGCTCGAAATGGTGCACACCCCCGAACTCGCCGCCACTCTTCAATCCGTTATATCGATCCATCGTCGGTTCCAGCCCAAAGCAGACTCATCTCAAAGCCCCCTGAAATAGCGAGTCTTGAAGAGCAACTCTGTATTGCTTCAACCAGGCGAAGATTGCAGGCATGCCGTGTGCGCCGCTAACAGGCGCCACGTGCTGAGCAACCCATCGAAGGCCACCAGGTCCAGGGGCAACTCGGGGGACAGGAGTACCTGCTGCATGCGGCCTCCTCATGTCTCGCTGGGTCGAGCTGACTGTTCCTAGATCAAGCTAGGAGGCGCGATGTAGCCATGATCGTTGCCCTCTCCCGGCTAGGAGACGAGCACGGCTCGACGATCCCGCGTAGATAGATCGTGCCTATCTGCACATAGATTATTCCAGTTTGACCACTTCTGAGCTTGATCCGATGCTGTCAAGACCGCAGAAGGAGACGCGGCCAACGGCTAGGCAGTACCACGATCGTTCTTCTTGACAGCGGTAAGTCTCGTTTCCCACTTCGATTTAGAAGATGGAAACATTAACGCACAGAGGTGACGAAATGACTCCGACCGGTAACCGAATCGTGACTTTCGAGAAGCCCTTGGAAATGAAGGTCAACACCTTCAAATTTCCAGAGCTGATAACCCCTCAAGGGAAAAGCGCACCCCATGGCGCTATCCTCAAAATAGTTACCACAAATATCTGTGGCAGCGACCTTCACATTTATCGCGGTTCGTTTGCTGTTCCCAAGGGAATGACCATGGGCCATGAAATGACCGGCGAAGTGATCGAAGTGGGATCAGACGTCGAAGTCGTGAAGAAGGGCGACATCGTTTCCGTTCCCTTCAATGTGGGGTGTGGGCGTTGCTACAACTGCAAGCATATGCGCTCCGATGTATGCGAGAACACCAACCCCGAAATCGACTGCGGAGCCTACGGGTTCAACCTCGGTGGCTGGACGGGGGGGCAAGGTGATTATCTCTTCGTACCGTATGCGGATTTCAATCTCCTTCGCTTCCCTGACAAGGATGCCGCCATGGAAAAAATCCGCGACCTGACCCTTCTCTCTGACGTATTACCCACAGCTTTCCATGGGTTCGCTGGCCCGGACTGGCCAGCCGCACCGGCCTACGTCGTCGGCGAAAACATCCTGATCTTCGGTGCCGGGCCGGTCGGCAGAGCGGGTGCCGCCTGCGCCAGACTTCTGGGTGCAGGCGCCATCATCGTTGCCGATTACATTCAAGAGCGGCTGGACCTTCTCAAGCCACACGGCGTGGAAACCATCAACCTTTCCGACGGCGTGCCGATCGAGGAGCATCTCGAACGCATTACCGGGCACAGGGAGGTGGATCGCGTCATCGACTATGTTGGTGTGGACTGCCGCGGGTTTGGCGCGGAGGCTGACAAGATCGTGGAGAGCGCTGTTACCAACGCAATGCTCAAATATGTCCGCTTCGGCGGAATGACCAGTACGGTCGGTGTGTACTGCGCAAACCCGATCTCGAAAGACCCGAAAGCCAAGAAAGGCCATATGGATCTGGAATGGTCCAACGCCTGGATCAAGTCGCCGCGAATGTCGGCTGGTCAATCTCCGACGGCCAACTACAACCACGCGTTAATGCGGGCGATACTGAACGATCGCATGCCTTACCTTTCGCCGATGATGAACACTAAATTCATCAAGCTCGAAGACGCGCCCGCCGCGTACAAAGAGTTCGACGCGGGTTCTGCATACAAGTACGTCATCGACCCGCATGGTTCAGTGCGGCATTAAGCATCCGGCGCGGGCTAAGCATCAGGATGTCTCACACTTTCTGGTGAGAGGCATTCTGGTCCCGCCAGTCTCCGGGCAGCAACTTGAGCCGGCGAATATTTTCGCCGGCATTTGCCGTCTGCCCCAAGGTACTTGCCTTGGCTCGGACCAGGAGCAGAGCCTCAGCAATCCGCAGGTGATGATCAACCGCAAGCGTGTTCAAGCGCTTGGTTCGCAATCGGCCAAGGGTCAGACGGGGACGATGCACGGCATCCATTGACGTGCGTGGCTGGAGATAGCCTTCGTCTGATCCTTATCACCCCACGGACTTGATCAGGCTCGCCTGGTGTTGTGCCTGCCTCGGGCCATCGCACGGTCAACCCAGCCCTGGCTCATTCAGCCAGAAGTTTCCAATGATGTGGCCGAACTCGCCGCCGCCAGAATGGCAGTCACTTCTATAGGGAGATAGCACAGTGTTGGATAAGTCGGAACGGGAGGGTGGCCTATGGAGCTGCGCCATCTTCGCTGCTTCGTAGTTCTTGCTGAGGAGCTACATTTCACGCGGGCGGCTGAGCGCCTGCATATCGAACAACCACCGCTATCACGAGCCATCAAGGAACTTGAGGACGAGTTGGGCGTAGTGCTCTTCGACCGAAACCGACGAGGAACAGTTCTAACGGCGGCGGGCGCGGTCTTCTTGCAAGATGTTCGCCGTCTATTCACAGTGCTGGAACAGGCTCGTGAAAATGCCAAGGCTGTGGCATCGGGCTTGCGCGGTAGCCTGCGCATCGCTGTATCAGATGGGGCTATCGATCCACGGCTGTCGGCATTTCTGGCTCGTTGCCGCGCCGAGGAGCCGGAGATCGAAATACGCTTGTCAGAAGTGCCTCTGGCAGAGCAAGTGCGTGGCTTGCGTTCGGGCGACTTCATGATCGGGTTCGCGCACACGGCCGATGTCGGCGACGGTATCGCTGCCGAACCAATCTGGCATGACCCGCTGGTGATTGCGGTGCCAGCTCGTCACTCATTGCTCACCTACAAGGAGGTGCCACTTCAAGAACTTCAAGGCCATCCACTTGTCCTGTGCGACCCGCAGGTATGCGAGGGCTATTGCCGCGAACTCAAGCGGCTGCTCAACACGTTGGAGCACAAGCTGAATGTTGTCGAGGAAGTGTCCTCGCTAGACATGATGCTCACGTTGGTCGGCGCCGGCTACGGCATCGGCTTTATGACGGCGACCAAGATTCCCATCTCCCAACGGCCGGATGTGGTGATCCGCCCCTTGGCGATGGATTCCGCCGTGATCACCACCTACCTGCTTCGGCCCGACGGCGGCAATTTATCGGCTTCGGTGGAGCGTTTTATCGTTCGCCTTCGCGACTCTTCGGACGGTTGACGGAGCTGGCAGGCTAGACACTCAGGGATCAGTGTCGGCACGCAGATTGCGTTCGGTCGCCGTCATCAGGTCAGCCGCGCTTATTCCAAGTGCCGTAGAAATTTTCAGTATGAGCGGAAGCGTGGGCACGTGCTCACCACGCTCGATCTTACCCATGTGAGAACGCGAAATGCTTGCCCGAGATGCGAACTCGTCTTGCGCGACTCCTTGAGCGACGCGCGCAGCGCGCACGGCCTTTCCGAAGGCTGACGCCGACTCGGATTCATACGTCGATGTGCCAGAAGGACGGCCTGGCTGAATTGTTGATTTCTGCATTAGCAGAAGCGTCAAACAATCTGCCACAATTAACCACGTTAAAGATAACGACGTTAAACTTCACTCTTTCCTGCAACGCTGGTTTGCCTTTCTGGACAGATCGCTTATTGGGGGCCCTCATGCATGACGCCACCAGCCAGTTTTCCCATTTCAGGCTTGCTATCGCGCCCGGAGTGCCATCCTCTTGCCTCACAACGCTTCTTGCCCTACAGCGCGCGGAGGAACCAGAAGTCACCATCACGTTCTTTGAGACCTCAGCCGATGATCTGTTGACGGGCCTTGAGGAAGGCCGCTACGACGCTGGAATGTCGCTTCGGAACGCTGGTGCTCCGGCCGTGAAAAGCCAACCGCTCTGGGTGGAGAACGTGGCTGTTGCAGTGCCGCTGGGGTCCCCCTTAGTTGCCCAGGCGAAGATCACGCTTGCCGAGCTTCTGGACTATCCGGTGTTTCGCTGGCCGGCGGAGACTTGCCTACTGCTGGATCAGCGACTGTCCTTTCTTCCGTTGAGCCAGCAGAGCATTCAGCATGTGACTTCGTTCGAGATGATGGCGCTTTGGGTGACCGCTGGCTACGGAGTGGGGCTCTCCGCGCAATCGCGCATTGAGCGTGCCCATGCGTGGGGGATCACTATGCGACCGCTTTCAGACGGCCCCTACGAGATCGTGACATACCTGCAGCGGCCCCACGGACGAGCCAATGTTGTTTCTGAGCGGTTCGAGCACAGGGCAATGCTGGTTGCCAGGGACAGCGCGGCTTGCTCGAACAACCCATAGCCCGCTCTCGCCGAGGCTGCGTGCGGGTAGTTACAGCGGCACGCGCCTGTTAGCGCGCCAGTGATAGCACTTTCATCTCTGGCAATATGATGAATGAACATGGTCTTTGGAGGCACGAATGGTTGGAAGTGGTTGGGACCGAGTACCAATTGACTCGCAAAGCATCGATGCGCCGCTGTCGCGCGCGGCGGTGTTTCTCACGTTGACGGTCGCCGAGGGCCACGAGGCCCTTCAGGTGGTCGCCGGCGTCTTGGACGGGCTGGACGACCTGATCAAAACGGTGGGCTTCCGCGATCTCAACGGCCGGCTGTCGTGTATCACTGCACTGGGATCGGCGCTATGGGACCGTTTCCAGACCGGGAAGCGCCCGAAGGAACTACGGCCCTTCCTGCCCATCGAGGGTGCTAAGCACACCGCGCCTGCCACGCCCGGCGACCTGTTCTTTCACATCCGTGCCGAACGTGAGGACCTCTGTTTTGAATTCGAGCGCCTGCTGCTGGACCAACTGGGCAGCAGCGTGACGGTGGCCGACGAGGTGGTCGGTTTTCGCTACTTCGACTCCCGCGACCTGCTTGGCTTTGTCGATGGCACGGCCAACCCGACCGGGCACGACATCGGCGCCTCGACGCTGGTCGGCAGTGAAGATCAGGCGTTCGCCGGCGGCAGCTACTTGGTGGTGCAGAAGTATCTGCACCAAATGCAGCCGTGGGCTCGGCTCGCCAAGGACGAGCAAGAGCGGATCATCGGCCGGGAGATCGTCAGCAATGTCGAATTGCCCGACGCGACGAGCGGCCAGAAATCGCACAAGACCCTCGCCACGATCGTGGACGACGACGGCACCGAGCACGACATCCTGCGCGACAACATGCCCTTCGGCCGCCCCGGCCAGGGCGAATATGGCACCTACTTCATCGGCTACTCCAGGCATCTGTGGGTGACGCAGAAGATGCTGGAGCGCATGTTCCTCGGCGATCCGCCAGGCATGCACGACCGCCTGCTCGATTTCTCGACGGCGCACACCGGCGCCGTGTTCTTCGCTCCCGCACCGCGCACGCTGAGCGAACTCGTGGAGGCGGTGCAAGCGTAATGCAGGGGCCACAAGGCCCCTGCAAGGTTTGAGAGCCCTATGCTCCGTCTAGAACTACTGCGCTATCCACCAGCCGACGAACGCTTTGCCGCACATCCTCGGGGATGGGGTACGGGGCAATGGCCTCGGGCATATCCGCATGGTGCTGGTAGTCGCCCATGATGACCCGGATGATTGCCGGCACGTTGGTCGGCGTGACCGCATCAATGGCCGCGCGATCCCCCAGGTCAGTGTGCGGCTGGGTCAGCATGCGGTACAGATCCCACGAATCCGCGTGCGGGCACTGGTTCATGAGCACCTGGGCCAGCTTGTGCTTGAGCGGCACCAGTTGCCAATCGGGAACACGCTGCCCCCGATTGCCCAAACTGATGGACAGCAACTTGCCCGCTTTCAGTTCGCGGTTGATCTGGTCCTTGGACTTTCCGGCCAGCTTGCCGAACAGCGGGACCGGCAAGCTGCTTGGAGACTCGTAGATGGTCAGCATTTCCTCGCGCTCGCGCTGGATCGCGGACACTTCCGGCTCTGGGGCATGCGTCGGAGGCGGCGGCACCTGAGACAGCCGCTGGAACGTGATCCCGCCGCCATTCGAGGTCACGACAATGGGTGTTGCTACAACGGGCGAGACGCTGGTGAGAGTGGGCTCGGCCACCGTGGGGGCCGTCTCCACCGCTTCCTCCGCTTCCGCCATCGCCGGCACTCCGTCGATACGGATGGTCAGGTGCGCGCTCGCGGCTTCCACTTCGCCCTGTTCGAGCAGGTCGAGCCGATCGGCCCAGTCCTGCATCATCCGACGGCGCGGCTCAACGTACTTGGCGTGGTTGTAGGACGAACTCACCTTGTTGGGGTCGGAATGGGAAAGCTGCGCGTCCACCCAAATCTTCGGGTAGCCAATCTCGTTGAGCGCCGTCGAGATGGTGCCGCGGATGCCGTGGCCGGTCAGGCGCCCCTCATAGCCCATGAGCTGCACGGCCTTGTTGAGAGTGTTCTCGCTGATGCGCTTCTTGAGTTCGCTGCGGTGTGACAGCAGGTACCTCTGCGCCGGCCGCATCACCCCCAGAAGATAGCGCACGATCTCGATGGCCTGCAGGGATAGCGGCACGATATAGGGGGGCACATCCTGCGGCCGCTTCCCTGCCTTGCGCATTTCATCCTGGAGCTGCTTGACGATCTGCGGTGGGATGATCCACAAGCCGCGGTCGAGGTCGAACTGTTCGGGTTCGGCCAACCGCAGTTCGCCGGTGCGCACCCCGGTCAGGAACAGCAGCCGGACGCCAAGCTGGGTCTGCCAGCCACGGGGGTTGTAGAGCCGGAGCTTCTGGAGGAACTCGGGCATCTCGGGCAGGTGCAAGTAGGGATTGTGGGCTACCGGGGGCTTGGGTTCGGCTACCACGTCCAGGTCTGCGGCCGGGTTGACCTCCAGCCCCTCGGCGATGACCAGGGCATAACGGAACATCTGGTTGAACCAGGTGCGGACCTTTTCCGCAGTAGTGAACGCCTTGCGCTTCTCGATCGCCGCCAGGACGCCCAGAAGCTGAGGGCGGCGAATGTCATAGATCGACATCTTCCCCAGAGTGGGCAGCACGTCTTTGTTAAAGATGCGTAGGATCTGGGAAAGCGTGCTCTGACGGCCTTCCTTGAGTTCCTTACGGCGATGCTCGACCCAAGCATCGAAGACGGTCTTGAAGGTGTATTCGCCTGCCAGCTTGGCCGCGTGCCGTTTCTGGTCGCGCTCGACCTGGGGATCGATCCCCCTGGCAAGCAGGGCCTGGGCCTTGTCTCGCTCGGTCCGGGCTTCACGCAGGCTGAGGGCAGGATAGCCGCCTAGGCACAGGCGCTTTTGCTTGCCCAGCCAGTAGTAGCGGAATTGCCATGACTTGCCGCCTGCGGCTGAGACCATCAGGCCCAGGCAGTCGTTGTCGGAGAGGGTGTAGCGTTTTCCGGTGGTCTTCGCCTGCCGGACGGTCAGATCAGAGAGCGCCATTTCGAGACTCCTAAGTAATGACTTAGGCCCTATGCTCGTCATGGTTCCCGCTCAGCCCCAGCAACTATCCGGTAGCCGACCCACCCGTATTCTTGTGCCTTATTTGGTCACTCAAAAACGGTAGCTGTGGGTGGATTTCCGTGGCACTCGCTGGAATGAAAAAAGGAGCCGAAGCTCCTTTTTTCAATGACCTACAGACCCCAGTAGAAGTCTGTAGATCAAAATTTGGAGCGGGAAACGAGACTCGAACTCGCGACCCCGACCTTGGCAAGGTCGTGCTCTACCAACTGAGCTATTCCCGCTTGGGTGGTGCAGGCTGTAAAAGCCAAATCAAATTTTGGAGCGGGAAACGAGACTCGAACTCGCGACCCCGACCTTGGCAAGGTCGTGCTCTACCAACTGAGCTATTCCCGCTCTGTGTAACGCTGCAAATTCTGCATCGGTACGGGAGGCGCATTATACGAGAATTCGTTTTTGTCGCAAGTCCTCAAACGTTTTTTTTCACGATTTTCGTCTGACTGCTGGTTAAATCGCCATGATGACTATTTTATCGTCGCCATTGATTATTTTCCCCTCACCTTTCGGTAAGGGGATTGTTTTTAAAGCTTAATAAAATTCTCGCGATAGTAAGCCAGCTCCGCCACGGACTCGCGAATATCGTCCATCGCCTGGTGAGTCCCTTGTTTTTTAAAGCCCGGCAGAATTTCCGGCTTCCAGCGGCGCGCCAGCTCTTTCAAAGTGCTCACATCGAGGTAACGATAATGGAAGTAAGCTTCCAGCTCGGGCATGTACTTAAACAGGAAGCGGCGATCCTGCCCAATACTGTTCCCGCAAATCGGAGATGTATTCGCCGGCACCCACTGCTTCAGAAACTCAAGCGTTGCCAGCTCCGCAGCGCGATCGTCAAGCGTACTTGCCTTTACGCGTTCAACCAGCCCGCTTGCGGTATGGGTGCGAACGTTCCAGTCGTCCATTAACGCCAGCTGTTCATCAGACTGATGTACCGCGATGGTTGGCCCTTCTGCCAGAATGTTCAGGTTGGCATCGGTCACCAGGGTAGCAATCTCAATAATGCGATCCCGCTCGGGATCCAGACCGGTCATTTCTAAATCAATCCAAATCAGATTGTTTTCGTTTCCACTCATGCTATTTTCCACCCTTCTTGTGCGTCGCCCACCCTTGACGATGGGTTAATTCGTATAAAATAGTGTGTATCATAGAGGTTTTGCCCACCAGGGGCGACCAGGAGCCAGTACGCTTGAGCAAAAATAAACTCTCCAAAGGGCAGCAGCGCCGCGTCAACGCGAACCACCAGCGTCGTCTGACAAAAACCGTGGAGAAAGCCGACTATGACGATGCCCAGTTTGGTGAACCGCGCGAAGGCACGGTCATCAGCCGCTTTGGCCAGCATGCGGACGTCGAGTCGCATGAGGGCACGGTACACCGCTGCAACATTCGTCGCACCATTCGTTCGCTGGTCACCGGCGACAAGGTGGTCTGGCGCTTAGCGAAAGAGGCCGCCGAAGGCGTCTCGAAAAAAGGGATTGTGGAGGCCGTACATGAGCGCACCTCAGTTCTGACTCGCCCAGACTTTTACGACGGCGTAAAGCCGATTGCAGCCAACATCGACCAAATCATTATCGTTTCGGCTATCTTGCCGGAACTGTCGCTGAACATCATCGACCGCTACCTTGTTGCCTGCGAGACTCTCGACGTTGAGCCGTTGCTGGTGCTGAACAAAACCGATCTGCTGGATGATGAAGGCCGCGCCTTCGTTAACGAGCAGATGGATATCTACCGCAAAATTGGCTATCGCGTGCTGATGGTGTCCAGTTACAAAGCGGAAGGGCTAAAAGATCTTGAGGCCGAACTCGTGGGCCGTATCAGTATCTTTGCGGGCCAGTCTGGCGTGGGCAAATCAAGCCTGTTGAACAACCTGTTAGGCTTCACCGACAAGCAAATTCTGGTTAATGACGTTTCCGACGTCTCCGGGCTTGGCCAGCACACCACCACGGCTTCCCGCCTTTATCACTTCCCGGGTGGCGGTGACGTCATTGACTCCCCCGGCGTGCGTGAGTTTGGCCTCTGGCATCTGGAACCTGAACAAATCACCCACGGGTTTGTCGAATTCCACGATTACTTAGGCCGTTGTAAATATCGCGACTGCCGCCACGACAACGATCCAGGCTGCGCCCTGCGAGAAGCCGTGGAGCAAGGCAAAATCGCTGAAACGCGCTTCGAAAACTATCACCGTATTCTGGAAAGCATGGCGCAGGTAAAAACGCGTAAAAGCTTTTCTGATACTGACAACTGACAATTAAGCTGGGCGTCGCTAGAATCGCCCCTTTTCTGTATCGGCCCACATACAGGGCATTTAGCCAGGAGGCTATTTTGTTAGACAACATTAAACTTTCGCTGCAGTACATTCTGCCAAAACTGTGGCTGACTCGCCTGGCGGGCTGGGGCGCGAGCAAACGTGCTGGCTGGCTGACCAAACTGGTCATCGACCTGTTCGTCAAATACTACAAAGTTGACATGAAAGAGGCGCAGAAGCCGGACACCGCCGCTTACCGCACCTTCAATGACTTCTTTGTGCGCCCGCTGCGTGATGACGTGCGCCCGGTGAATACCGATCCGAACGTGCTGGTGATGCCGGCCGACGGCGTGATAAGCCAGTTGGGCCGCATCGAAGAAGATAAAATCCTGCAGGCAAAAGGCCATAACTACAGCCTGGAAGCTCTGCTGGCAGGCAACTACCTGATGGCCGACCTGTTCCGCAACGGCAGCTTCGCCACAACCTACCTTTCACCTCGCGACTACCACCGCGTGCACATGCCGTGTAACGGTATTCTGCGTGAAATGATCTATGTGCCAGGTGACCTGTTCTCCGTGAACCACCTGACCGCGCAAAACGTCCCTAACTTGTTTGCCCGTAACGAGCGCGTTATCTGCCTGTTCGACACCGAGTTTGGCCCAATGGCGCAAATTCTGGTTGGTGCTACCATTGTTGGCAGCATCGAAACCGTCTGGGCGGGCACCATTGCGCCACCACGCGAAGGCGTGATCAAACGCTGGACATGGCCTGCAGGCGAAAGTGAAGGCGCCGTTGCGCTGCTGAAGGGCCAGGAAATGGGCCGCTTCAAGCTAGGCTCTACGGTAATTAACCTGTTTGCACCGGGCAAAGTAAACCTGGCTGAACAGCTGAAAAGCCTCTCTGCGACGAAAATTGGCGAAGTGCTGGCTATCTCAAGCGAACCCGTCATCGAACCTCAAGTTCCGGTGAGCGAAGCCCCTGTCGAGGTGCTGGACACTAAAGCAGACGCACCCGAAGAGCCAAAAACCGCAGAATAACGTCTAAAATCAGGCGACGGGCAACCCCAAAGCCTGAAAGACAACGGCACTAAACCACGAAAATCAACTCATTGATTTTCTGCTCAAACACCTAAGGGGGAAACATTGCTTTCCCTCTTTTCCAGCAACGTTATAGGTAACTGACGTGCGCCTGATTATCACTTTCCTGATGGCCTGGTGCCTCAGTCTGGGGGCATACGCAGCAACGGCTCCCGATGCAAAACAAATCTCGCAGGAACTGGAGCAGGCTAAGGCCGCCAAAAACACGCCTAACCAGGCTGAGATTGTGGAAGCGCTTCAGTCGGCGCTAAACGCGTTAGACGAACGTAAAGCCTCGCTGGAACGCGCCGAACAATACCAGCAAGTTATTGATAATTTCCCTAAGCTGTCGCAAACCCTGCGCAAACAACTCACTAACCTGAGTGATGAACCTGAAGAGGTGTCGCCGGGCATGAGCAGCGATGCGTTAAACCAGGAGATCCTGCAGGTCAGCAGCCAGCTTCTGGATAAAAGCCGCCTTGCCCAGCAAGAACAGGAAAGAACCCGCGACATCAGCGATTCGTTAAGCCAGCTCCCTCAGCAGCAAACGGATACGCGTCGCCAGCTCAACGATATTGAGCGTCGCGCCGGTGCTCAGCAAAGCGGCAGCACTCCGCTAGCCCAGGCCCAACACTTCCTGCTTCAGGCCGAGTCCGCACGCCTGAAGGCTCAGGTTGATGAACTCGAACTGGCACAGCTTTCCGCGAACAATCGCCAGGAGCTTTCCCGCATGCGCGCTGAACTGGCGCAAAAGCAAAGCACCCAGTTGGATGCCTATCTTCAGGCCTTGAGAAATCAACTCAATAGTCAGCGTCAACGCGAGGCGGAGCAGGCGCTGGAGAGCACCGAACTGCTGGCGGAGACCAGTGCCAACCTGCCGCCGGAAATCGTCGAGCAGTTCAAAAATAACCGTGAACTCTCCCAGGCACTCAATCAGCAAGCCCAGCGTATGGATCTCGTCGCCTCCCAGCAGCGTCAGGCAAATAACCAAACGCTGCAGGTGCGCCAGGCGCTGAATACGCTGCGGGAGCAGTCCCAGTGGCTGGGCGTTTCCAACGTTCTGGGCGAAGCGCTTCGCGCCCAGGTCGCCCGGCTGCCGGACATGCCCAAACCGCAACAGTTAGATACTGAACTGGCGCAGTTGCGCGTAGAGCGCCTGCACTATGAAGATTTGCTCAATAAACATGCTCAACTGCGGCAGGTTCGCCAGGCCGACGGCAGCCCGTTAACGTGTGAACAAAACAAGATCCTGCAGGCGCAGCTTCGCACCCAGCGTGAGCTGCTGAATTCGCTGCTGCAGGGCGGCGATACCCTGATCCTCGAGCTAACCAAGCTGAAAGTGGCGAACAGCCAGCTGGAAGATGCGCTGAAAGAAGTGAACGAGGCGACCCACCGCTACCTGTTCTGGACGTCTGACGTCAGCCCGATAGGCATCAGTTGGCCGCTGGAAATTGTCCAGGATCTGCGGCGTCTGGTTTCGCTGGATACCTTCAGCCAGTTAGGGAAAGCGGCGATCATGATGGTGACCAGCAAAGAGACCCTCCTGCCGTTCTTTGGCGCACTGATTCTGGTCGGGTTTAGTATTAGCTCGCGCCGCCACTTTACCGCCTTCCTGGAACGCTCCAGCGCCAAAGTCGGAAAAGTGACGCAGGACCACTTCCGCCTGACGCTGCGCACGGTGTTCTGGTCGATTTTGGTCGCCTCTCCACTCCCCGTGCTGTGGGCAACTCTCGGCTATGGTTTACAGGAGGCATGGCCTTACCCTATCGCGGTAGCGATTGGCGACGGCGTTACCGCAACGGTTCCCCTGCTATGGGGGGTGATGATCTGCGCGACCTTTGCCCGCCCTACCGGGCTGTTTGTGGTGCACTTCGGCTGGCCGCGCGAGCGCGTAGGCCGAGCCATGCGCTACTACATCATGAGCATCGGTCTGATTGTGCCGCTGATCATGGCGCTGATTATGTTCGATAACCTCAACGACCGGGAGTTTTCAGCCTCGCTGGGCAGGCTTTGCTTCATCATGATTTGCGGGGCGCTTGCCATCGTGACGCTCAGCCTGAAACGCGCCGGGCTGCCGCTCTATCTCGACAAGCAGGGCGATGGCGACAACATCGTCAACACCATCCTGTGGAACCTGCTGCTCTGTGCTCCGCTGATGGCGATTCTGGCGGCTATCGTCGGTTATCTGATGACGGCTCAGGCGCTGCTGGCACGCCTGGAAACCTCCGTAGCCATCTGGTTCCTGCTGCTGGTGATTTATCACATCATCCGCCGCTGGATGCTTATCCAGCGCCGCCGTCTGGCCTTTGACCGCGCTAAACACCGCCGGGCCGAAATCCTCGCCCAGCGAGCGCGTGGCGAAGAAGATACGGCGCATGCCAACAGCACAGAAGGCTCAGTTGAAACCGTGGACGAGCCGGAAGTGGATCTGGATACCATCAGCGCCCAGTCTCTGCGTCTGGTTCGCTCTATCCTGACGCTGATCGCCCTGCTGTCGGTCATCTTTCTGTGGTCGGAAATTCATTCAGCCTTTGGCTTCCTCGGCAACATTACGCTGTGGGACGTGACCTCCACGGTTCAGGGGGTGGAAAGTATCGAGCCGATAACGCTTGGCGCGGTGCTGATTGCCATTCTGGTGCTGATCATTACCACGCAGCTGGTGCGTAACTTACCCGCGCTGCTTGAGCTGGCGATTCTCCAGCACCTGAACTTAACGCCCGGCACCGGTTATGCGATCACAACCATTACGAAGTATCTGCTGCTGCTGATTGGCGGGCTGGTTGGCTTCTCGATGGTGGGGATTGAGTGGTCCAAGCTACAGTGGCTGGTGGCGGCACTCAGCGTGGGGTTGGGCTTCGGTTTACAGCAAATCTTTGCCAACTTCGTCTCTGGCCTGATTATTCTGTTCGAGAAGCCGATACGTATCGGAGACACGGTAACCATCCGCGATCTGACGGGGACCATCACGCGAATCAACACCCGTGCGACAACCATCAGCGATTGGGACCGAAAAGAGATCATCGTGCCGAATCAGGCCTTTATTACCGAACAGTTCATCAACTGGTCGCTTTCGGACTCGGTCACGCGCGTGGTGCTCACCATTCCTGCGCCGACAGAAGCGAATACGGAAGAGGTCACCCAAATCCTGCTGGAGGCCGCGCACCGCTGCACGCTGGTGCTTGATACACCGCAGCCGGAAGCTTTCCTGGTCGATCTCCAACAGGGAATCCAGATGTTCGAGCTGCGTATTCACGCGGCGGAGATGGGCCACCGAATGCCGCTGCGCCACGAAATCCACCAGTTGATTCTGCAGGGCTTCCGCGAGCACAACCTCGAGATGCCGTTCCCACCGTTCCAGATGCGTCTGGAGAGCCTCGGCGGGCAGCGTAGCAGTAAGACGATTAAATCCGCGGGCAGAGCCGCCAGAACGCCTGGCAGCCTGTAATTTCGAGGAAGGGCAAAAACGCGTTGGCAAAAAACCAACGCGTTTTTTTATTTCAGCAGTTTAGGCAGTTCACGCAGGCACCAGGCTTTGGCCTCGCCCATGCTGTCGCGCCGCCACGCCATGATGATATCAATCTCGTTGGTGTATTCAGGACTAACCACCCGCAGGCGGCCTTCGGCAATATCCTGCTCAACCAGCGGATACGGCATTGTCGCCACGCCAAGCCCGGCCAGCAGAGCCAGCCGCTTCTCTTCAATAGAGCTCACCGTCAGGCGCGGCTGTTTGTCCAGCAAGCGGACCGTTAACACCGGTCGTTCACGGGCGGTATCGGCCACCGCCACACCGCGATACTTCACGCGGGTCACCTCAGAAAGCGGCTCCGGCTCCTGATGAATCGGGTGATCCGGCGCGGCAACATAAACGCTCATCACTTTGTACAGTTTGCGGGAGTTAATCTCCGAGGAACTACGGAAGTGCATATCCGGGGCGATAACAATATCGGCCCTGCCCTGCTCCAGGCGCTCCCACGCCCCGGCCAGCACTTCGGTAAAAATAGATAATTGAGTGTCGGCTTTATCGGCCAGCTTATCCACCAGCGGGAACAGTTTTTCCGTCGGCACCAGCGCTTCGGTGACGATGGTCAGGTTTGCCTCCCAGCCCCGCGCCAGCGCTTCAGCATCGGTCGTCAACTTATCCGCCGCCTCAAGCAGCACTCGCCCTCGCTCCAGTAACATACGCCCGACGTTGGTAAATTTGGTGCGGTGGCCCGATCGGTCAAACAGCACCACGTCCAACTCTTCTTCCAGTTTTTGCATGGTGTAGCTGAGCGCAGAGGGCACCCGCCCCAGCTCGTCGGCCGCAGCGGCAAAACTTCCCCGCCGGTCGATCGCATCCATGACCCTTAACGCTTCCAGCGTCAACGCCCTTTCTTTCGCCATTTCGTTCTCATTCAGGAAATTTGAACATACCGAGCAGATTAACTGGCTAACAATGCAGCGTCCAGACCCTTAACATGGGTTTAGTGTAAAGAGAGGTCAAGAATTATGATTACGACAAGAACAGCCAAACAGTGTGGTAAAGCTGACTACGGATGGCTGCAGGCTCGCTACACCTTTTCTTTTGGACACTACTTCGACCCGAAACTGCTGGGCTACGCCTCCCTGAGAGTGCTCAACCAGGAAGTGCTGGCCCCCGGAGCCTCGTTTCAACCACGCGGCTACCCGAAAGTAGACATCCTCAACCTGATTCTGGAAGGGGAAGCGGAATACCGCGACAGCGAAGGCAACCACGTCCAGGCCAGCGCCGGCGAAGTCCTGCTGCTTTCCACCCAGCCGGGTATCAGCTATAGCGAGCACAACCTCAGCAAAGAAAAATCGCTGACGCGTATGCAGCTGTGGCTGGACGCCTGCCCGGACCGTGAAAACCCGCTGGTGCAAAAGATCCCGTTAGCGGGATCGTCGCATCAGCTGATTGCCTCGCCTGATGGCGGCAATCACAGCCTGCAACTACGCCAGCAAGTGTGGATCCACCATATTGAGATGGAAAAAGGCGAGCAGTTAAGCTTCCAGCTCCATGGCCCACGAGCTTACCTGCAGTCGATTCACGGCACGGTGCATGCTGTGACCTCCGCAGAAGAGAAGGAAGCGTTAACCTGCGGTGACGGCGCGTTTATTCGTGATGAAGCAAACATCACCCTGGTGGCAGACACGCCTTTGCGCGGCCTGCTGATCGACTTACCGGTCTAGTTTCACCCTCTGCCTCTTTCCCTCAGAAAGAGGCAGCATCACTCTCATTCCTGGGTATTTCCCCACTGAATTCATTCTGTAGAAAATGATGCAAACCTCTGCTCATCCTGGCCACGCACCTTATACGGCGAAATATTGCCCTGCCTACGAATAACGCCCCCGATATATTCTCGTCAGTTTCGGCCCTTAATGGCTTCGGCAACTGGCCATCTGCGCGGTGAACATAACCACTAACTCATTCAAATATTTCGATAAATTGCCATTCAGTCTTTCAATCAGCGCGCGCGTAGACTATTGGCTCCGACTCTGTAAAAGCCCCATATGGTAAGTAAATATTTAATGGCTGCCTTTCCTTTACCCCCTACTATTTGTCATGACTTAAATAATAATCCAATATTTATAATGAGTTACGAAGACCTGGTGTGAGTTTTACTCTTTCCAGATCAAAATTTAGGGCTCATTATATTTGGGAGCGCTCTTTTTTTATTTTAAACCGGAAAATCGCCTTAAATATTTCGCAAATCCCAGTCTTGCTGAGCGTAAAAATATCAGACTCAGAATGCGTAAACTCGCGCCAAATTGGGAACATTCCCAATTTTTACTAAAGTTTTAAAACTGACATCTAAACGCTTACGCAACTCATTATTTAAAAGGCCTGAAACAAATATTAACCACCACCCGGTTATTAAAAATCCAGCTTTAAAAACAAAAACAGAATGTGTGATAACGCTCACCAACTGGAACGTTCCCGCTTTACGACTAAAAAAAGAGACGTTTAAGATTGCCCGGTCTTTTGAACCACTTATCTGGAATCTGAAACCAGTGAAAAAAATCAATGACTGACAACTAAAAATCAGAAAAATGCCAGACAAAGCGAACCGGATAAATTAATAAAACCGGCGAATACTCTCGGCTAAAAAATAAATAAAAATATTACACTGATAAACGCCACTGCGTTTAGCTATCCCGCGAGCTTATTCTTGCAGGCACTTTGATACATACAGCACTTGAAAGTCAGCGCCGGCACGGGCGCTGACGATGCTTTCTGATTTTGCCGGTTCTGAATGACTTCGAGCGCCACCGCAAACGAAGTCATTCGGAATGTATCAATTGCTTACAACAAATAAGCGTAGCAGTTTCGCTTAAAAGGGGTAGTCGCCATGGACGTTAATGGTCAAAGGTATGCAATGTTTATCTCTTTTGATGCCGTCGCCGTATCGGGTATTACGGTGGAAGCATTAAAAGTTTCACAAAACCTTAAACAAAAAGGTATTAACTCTTATCTCGACCTTGGGTACGACATTAAAGTCGACAAAGGGAATTTTAATAAGCCTTACGATCATGAGCCCGAAATTTATCGCGATGCGTTTACTTTAACGCGCATCACCGGGATTACATCAGTCCCCCATTACTCACCAGAATTTATTGAGAAAGCGCATGCTGTACTTATCAGTGAAAGGCTTTCCGTTTCATTTGAAGAAAAAGAAAAAATAATCACCGCCGTTGAATATTCTGCCCAAAACCTGGCAGAAAGAATTTTACTTCAATGGGAACAACTGCGTATTTGTACGGTGATTGTCGAAAACGGCACACTGCCAGAAAATATTATTTACACCCGAGCGCTTTATCTCGCTATCGAGCAATACGGCCATCGTCACCAGCTAGGTAATTTTGTTATCTGGCGCGATCACGACCTTATGTGGAACAGCGAGAAAAACATCATGAAGTATGGTTTACCGCCGTATAACCATGCCATTAAACCTGTCAAATCCCCTTTTATTAGCTACGTTACGCTGAATAACGACCTCAAAGAAAAGCTGGAACACTGGTGCCAACGGGAAGTCGATATTCACGTAGTGAAAAATACCTACAGCTTTACCGGGCAACAGGCGCTGAAAAACATCCGGGCCTCCCTCAACATTCCCGCCCAGGACATTGTCATTGCCCGAACGACGCGCATCATTCCGCAGAAGCGCCTGGACCGCGATGTGCTGTTGGTTCAACGTCTTAACCACCTGTTCAGACAGCAGAATATTGATAAAACCGTCTGGCTTTTGATTGCCGGTGATACCCGAGAGCACGCCACACATGCCGGTGAACTGGAACACCTGGCGCAGGAGCTGGATATTGCCCCCTGCGTGAAGTTTCTTGGCCCGCTGCACCATAACTTCATGCCCATGAGTCAGGGAAAAATCACCATCGAGGATCTCTACCATTCCTGCGACCTGGTTTCGTTCCTGACCTCATGGGACTACGACAGCTACGGTAACCCGATTGGTGAGGCGATCAGCAGCCAGCGCTGCTACATCACCACCCGCTATGAATACTACCCGGAAGTCTACGGCCAGCACGGCTTTGAAGCCCCGGTCATGCCTATCTCAGACGGGCAGGACGGCCTGCCTGACGAAGCCTTTATCAACGAAGTCTTTTTGCTGCTTACCAACAAACCTCAAATGGAGCGTATAGCCGCCAAAAACTTCGCCATCGGCAAAAGCATCCTTTCTAACAACGTGATGGACATTCTGAATATCACCGCCCCAGGAGTAGATATGCGCGATAACATTTTCGTCTCGGTAGTGCTGCCTGTTTACAATGAAAGCGACCGAATAGATGAAGTTCTGGCCTCGTTATTTGACCAACAGACTCATGGCCGATTGATAACCCATGACGCTTATGAAGTGATTATCGTGGACAACAACTCCCGCGATGATTCCGTGGCAAAGATAAACCACTTCAAAGAAAAACATCCGGCGATGGATGTGCATATTATTCAGGAGAAAATTCAGGGCGTCTCTTCAGCCCGTAAAAGCGGTATGGATTATGCCGCCCTACGCTCAAGGGCGCGTGATGCCCGGCTCGGCAAAAGCAATAAACACTATATTGTTTCCGCCGATGCCGACTGCACCGTGGACCCTTACTGGCTGCATACCCTGATTGAAAAAATGATTGCCGACAACGGCGATCTCGGCACCTGCAATTACTACTACAACCGCGACGCATTCCAGCAGCGTCCCAACCTCTTCCGCGAAATTCAGAAAACCCTGCGCTGCCGCGACGTGTCATTCTCGCTGTTTGGCGGCTTCCCGGATGGCAAAGGTTTCGCCGTGGAGCGCGGCCTGTACGAAAAAATTGGCGGCATCGAGATCTTCTACCAGCTGGAAAAAGGCCGCTTCGTCGAGCACCTTTCCGACGACTGGGATTTCGGCATCAAGATCATCGCCTGGGGCGGCAAGCCGGTTTACGCCAAAGAATCCTTTGTGGAAATCAACAGCCGCCGGGTAGACACCATCATTGAAGATGTGATCAACGGCATCGCCTACGGCAGCGACGGCATCATCATCATGAAAGACGTGCGCCCGGACGTCGCAATCCAAAAAAACACGCTGATTGACCTCACCGAGGAACAGGCCAAACAGGGCTGGGAGTACTCCATCAAGGACTACATCCCGAAAAACATCGTTCTTCCGGCTCTGCTGAATCCGCACATTTTGCTGGAGAACGAGCGGGTACGAGCCTTTTTCTCTCCGCAGGTTGCAGAGCGCCTCTACCAGCGCATTCACGCCATTAAGCGTGAGATGAGCATCATCGACTTCAAGCCGATTCATAGCTACAAAACGCCGGCCTACCGACTCTATTTCGAGTTCCGCCACGAGATATTCACCGCGCTGCGCAACGCCGTCGGGGAGGACATTGGCTTTGCGCCACCGCTTCCGGCCTGTTTTGACAACGTTGCGGAAAACGATTTCGAACGCTTTGTCTGGTACTTCTGTGAAGATCGCGAATCCGGAGAAGCCCATAACTACTTTGCCAACGGAGGTGTTTTCTGATGAATACCGAAGCTATCGCGTCATTAAAAGATCTCGACCCGGCTTACCCGGTTCCGGCGGTTTACGGCTTCCTCTCCCAGCCGGAGAACGAGGCTTTTCTGGACTACGTCCACAAAGATCCTTTTGGCTGCCATGTTTTTCCCGGTGACATTGAGAACTACCCGCTGGCGTCGTTCTTTGCCGATATGGAGCACGACATTCGGGCTGCGAAACAGATCCATCTGTGGGCCTATATCCCAACCTGCCGCTACCGCTGCCACTTCTGCCAGTATCCAACGGTGATCCTCAACCCGAAATCGCCTTCGGCGGAAGGCGTATTCCGGGATCTGGTGGACTACAACATTAAAGAGGCGAAGATGTGGCTGGAAAAAGTGCCCAGCCTGTCTAAAGCGGAAATTGGCGAATTCAACATCTTTGGCGGCACGCCCTCCCTGCTCCCGGAGCCGGAACTGCGCCGGCTGATGGACTTCTATTACACGCACTTTAATTTCTCGGCGGCAACGCTCCGTTTTGAAGGTGAACCTGGGACATTAAACCGCGAATACATCGGCATTCTGAAAGAGCTGGGCTTCAGCAAAATCAGCTTCGGCACCCAATCCTTTAACGACGCCATTATTGCCGCCTGTGGCCGCCAGCACACCGCCATTGAGTGTGAAGAGACGATTCGCAGCGCACGGGAACAGGGCATCGATTGGGTCAGCGTCGATCTTATCTACGGCATGCTGGGCCAAACCGTGGATGACGTGAAGTACGACATGGAGCGCACTCTGGAGCTTGATCTCTCCCACGTAGTCTGCACCAAGCTGCACATGGAAGAGTTTATGAAAACGCGAACCGGCGTATCCGGCGAACGCGAAAGCCTTTGGCAGAAAAAAGGGCTGATCAACATGAACAACATGACGTTCCCTGGGCTGGGCAAGCAATACCAAATGCGCGAACTGGTCGAAAAATATCTCAACCAAGGCTATCGCGAACACCCCACGATGTATTTCCACCAGAATCACCTGGAAGCTGAAAAGTGGAAGGGCTTGATTACGGACCTCGATAAACAATACCCCGAGGTAGCCATTGGCCTGGGCGGCAGCTCGAAATGCACCCGCGCCGAAGCCATCAATATTACCGGCTATAAGCAATATAAGCAGTACCTCGATGAAGGCCGCCTGCCTATCGAAGAAAGCCACGGCATCTCGCCGGAACAGCGCGAAGTTAACGCCTTCAAAATGGCGCTATCCACGCTAATCCCGGTTGATGACGCCGTGTTCTCCCGGCGCTTCAACGGCAAGAGTTTTTTTGAAAACCGCATCATCAAACCGACGCTGGAAAAGCTGCAGGCAAAAGAACTTGTGGTCATTGAGCAGGGTGTGGTCACGCTGACCCCCATCGGCGTCACGCTGGTTGAAGCCATCATTAACACCCAATTTATCCCAGCCGACACGGAGCAGGAGTAAGCCATGAACCACTCTTCAACCACGCCGGTTTTCAGCCTGTTTTACATCGCGATCGACACCGAAGCGGGCATTACCCAGCAGGCGTTTGAGACCTTTGTGCAAAACAAAGGCGTGCATATTCCATGCTATCCGGGCTGGCGCTGGACGCTACTTCGCGGGCTACGCGGCGAACGTGCCGGGCAATATTTGATGCTGTTCGAAATCGAAAATGCGGCAATGCGGGATCGCTATATGGCCGCAGACGGCAACCAGACTGAACAGGCCCGCGAGTTCTGGCGGCAGCATCCTGAAGCCGAAGCGCTGCTGGCCGAATGGCGCCGCTACGGTACCTTCAGCGAACTGCCTACGCTGTTCACCGATTATCGTCTGCTGGCCGAAAATCAGAAAAGTACCGTCCAGCCTGGCCCCCGCTACCAGACACAGCCCCCCGTTGCTCGGGTGATTGGCATTCACAACCTCGCGCTACGCCCTAACGTCAGCGCCGAACAGTTTGAACGCTTTATCGAGGAGAACCATCACCGGATTGAAGATTACCCGGACTGGAAGTTCCGGCTGTTAAAAGGGGAGCGCGGTAACCGACTCGATCAGTATGTGGTGCTGATGGAAATCGCCAGTCTGGAGGCGCTGGATGTCTTTTACCCTGAGCCGGATATCGCCACCGACGAAGCGGCCAAATTTGCCCGGGCCCACCGAGACACCAAACAAATGTACGAGGAATGGAAAAAACTCGCCTCGTTTTCCGGGTCGCCGCAAATCTATACCGATTACCTCTCGGTAGCAGCAAGCCTCAATTAACCCTTGCCACCGCGCGTGCCCGAAGGACCGGGCACGACGAATACAGGCGAGTGAATCCACACCCTGAGTCACGAACTTACTATGACCATAAACTCAACCCCAACCCTGGCGGACGTACAGTCGCGGGAACAGCATGCCACACGCGCCATATTTTTTATGGCCGGTTTAGCCATGTCGTCGTGGGCCCCGCTTATTCCTTTCGCCAAAGCGCGGCTGGAGATTAACGATGGCGCTTTAGGCCTGCTGCTCTTCTGCATCGCCGCAGGCTCAATGCTCATCATGCCGTTTACCGGCCGCCTGATTACACGATTTGGCTGCCGCCGGCTGATGATCTTCAGCGTCCTGGGTCTTGCCGCAGATTTACCGCTGCTGATGCTGTTTGACCAGCGCGAAGCCATGGCGCTGGCTTTGCTGCTGTTCGGCACCTGCAACGGCATGCTCGACGTCGCAATGAACGCCCACGCCGTGGTGGTAGAACAGGAAAGCGAGCAGGCAAAAATGTCCGGCTTTCACGGCTTTTACAGCATCGGCAGCATTGCCGGCGCCGGCAGCGTCAGCTTCTTTCTGTGGCTGGGGGCAACACCGCTGCTTGCCGTGTGCGCCATTGCCATTTTTCTGGCTTTGCTGCTCGCCGCGTCTGCCCGGAACATTTTGCCCAAACAGAAGGGAGCCACAAGCGGCAAAGGCGGGGCGTTACGTGCCCTGAGCCATCCGCCCGTGCTGGTCATCGCGGTACTTTGTTTTTTTGTCTTTATGCTTGAAGGCGCCATGCTGGACTGGTCGGCGGTATTTATGACCTCAGAGCGGGGCATGAGCGCTTCGCTCGCGGGCTTCGGCTACACCTTGTACTCCATCACCGTCACCCTTGGGCGCCTCAGCGGCGATCGTCTGGTCAGCTCCCTGGGTAGCAAACTCGTGCTTCTCCTCGGCTGCGCCATTGCCGGCGCCGGGATTGTCCTGTTGGTCTTCACCCATTGGGGCACCTTACCGGGGTTTATCCTGGTCGGGGCCGGGCTCGCCAACATTATTCCCATTCTCTTCACCTCTGCCGGTAACCAGCCGGGGATTTCAGCGGATTTCGCTATCCCTGCCGTCACGCTTTTCGGCTACAGCGGCCTGCTCGCAGGGCCTGCGCTGATTGGCTTTATCGCCCATCACATTGGGCTCAGTTTGACCTTCAGCGGTGCGCTGTTGCTGCTTTTGCTTGTGGCTTCAGGATCGCCGTTTATTTCTCGCCAGCGTTAATCAAACAGGAGTTTGTATGAGTCAATCATCACCGGCAGTATTCAGTCTTCACTATGTGGGCCTTAACCTGAAAAAGGGCGTAACCGAAGAGACGTTTGAAGCCTTTGTTCAGGCCAAAGGCGTGCAGATCCCAGCCTATCCGGGCTGGCGCTGGACCCTACTGAAAGGCCTGCGCGGCGAGCGTCAGAACCAATATCTGATGCTGTACGAAGCAGACAATGCCGACATCTACTCACGCTATATTGATAGCCAGGGGGAACAAACAGAGCAGGCTCGTGCTTTTTGGCGTGACCATCCTGCGGGCGTCGAGCTTATCAACACCTGGAAAACCTTTGCGACATTTGGCGAGCTGCCAACGATTTTCTCTACCTATCAGCAGTTGGCTGAAAACGAACATAGCTCTTTGCCGGACGGGCCAAACTACCGGCTGCGGGACGGGCAGGAACCGATTAAACGCGTCGTGGGGTTACACAATCTGGCACTGCGCTCGGGCGTCTCAGCGCAGACTTTTGATGCTTTTATCCGCGACAACGTCCACCGCATCGACGACTATCCAGGCTGGAAATTCCATATGCTGAAAGGCACCGGGGGCAACCGCATGGAGCAGTATCTGGTGATGCTCGAGATAGAAAGCCTGGCCTCACTGAACTCTTTCCACCCGGAACTGGACGTCTCCACGGAGAAATCACTGCAGTTCGTGAAGGATCATCAGGAAAGCGAAAGGATGTACGACGAATGGCGCGAACTGGCTTCGTTCTCCGGCGCTCCGCAGCTTTATACCGACTACATCACCATCGCCGGTAGCCTTTAACGTTACGTTTCCCTTCTCCTTACGGGGAAGGGAAAAAGGCGCTATGCGAGCTGGGTCATCGTAGTTTCCCCTTTCTCAATACCCAACTCGTATAGCGTAAACGCCGTATGTTTTTCGAGAAGAGTAGCCAGTTCGGGCGAATGGCTGGTGAGCCAAATCTGGGTGTAACGGCTTGCCTCAGCAATCAGACGGGCAAGCGCCGGGAGCATTTGCGGATGCAGGCTATTTTCCGGCTCATTGAGGGCGATAAACTGCGGCGGCCTCGGGCTAAGCAGCGCCACCGTCAGGCAGAGAAAACGCAGCGTGCCGTCTGAAAACTCAGCGGACTCCAGCGGGCGATTAATCCCCTGCCGGTTCATCATCATCTGGAAGCGTCCGCCGCTGTTATCACAGAAAAACGTACATTCCGGAAAAGCCTCATCCAGCACGGTAAACATCAGCTCGCTGTCGCCAATTTCGACGATGGTCTGAAACGCCGCGGCCAGATTCAAGCCATCACCGGACAGAATCGGAGAGCGGTAGCCCACCTGCGGCAGCCGCAGGCCAGCCCCTTTGGAAATATCGAACTCGTGATAGAAACGCCAGTTACGCAGCGTCTCCCTGGCACTGGAGACTTCCGGGTACAAATGCGGCTCGCCGAGCTGGCCAAAGAGGGATTCATTTTCATACAGCGTGGCGGCGTGAGTTACCTTTTCGCCGTTGACGTTATTAAGAAAAACAGTCTGATTGCGCCGCTGCATTATCGACGAAGAAGGGCGCCGCCGGTAGCCACTGAGCCAGATTTGCTCCTCTTTAACGATAGGGTCGAGGCCAAACATCGTCGGGTACGGAAGCGGCTCGGGGAAACCCACCTGCAGCTCATATTCAAACGTGTCAGTTTCTACCGCCAGCGTCAGCCTGCGCGGCGCGCTGGCGTAACCCCGGGCACGTTCTCCCGCCCACATGGCTTTCTGGATCCCACCTTCATCAGAAAGCCAGTGAGACAATTGTCCACTCCCTGCGCCGTGGATCAGGTGGATCGCCTTGTAAATATTAGACTTCCCGCACCCGTTTGGCCCAAACACCACGTTCAGCCTGCCCAAATCAATGGAAAGCTTGCGTACGGAACGGTAGTTGTCGATGTACAGGGATTTGATCATGATTTTTCGCCGCCGTGAAACTTGAGGGTCATTATGGCAAATACCCGGTAAAGCGCACTTGTTTGCCGCCAAATGCTCAAAGCGATCCCACCGCAACCGCAATATAAAAGCACAGCACCGCAACGATCGTGCCGATCACAATTCTTCTGTCCGTCGTGTCGGGTTCTCTGTTTTGCATCCTGCCCTCCTGGTCACTTGCCCACCTGCTTAATTTCGGTATGATACACAAACTAGTTAACAGTGTTAACCAAATAAGTTTCCCTCAATGATGTGAGTTGTTATGCATACCAATGAAATTGAAGAATTCCGCTCCGCGCTGCGTGAGATGGTGCGAGAGCTCGGCATGCTGAACCGGAAAAGCAGCGGCACCGATCTGTCGCCGTTACAAAGCCATATTTTGATCGAGCTCGATCGCGAACCGGCCGGGGTAACCGAACTGGCGCGCCGGCTATGCGTGGAGAAATCCAGCATCAGCAGAACGCTTCGCGGTCTTGAAAACGCCAATCTACTGGCAAGAACACAGGATGAAAGCGACGGGAGAGCCGCGGTGTTCAACCTGAGTCATGAGGGGGCTGCCGTACTTAAAGATCTTACCGAACACGCTAACGACTTCACCGCTCAGGCCCTATCCCTGGCATCAGACAGTTAAAAACCACAGATTTATCAGTCGGTCAAATCGCTCACTCGCGCGCTGACAAATGCCCGCCGCCAGCGGGATCTTCAGGTTCAGATCAGGCCAATTTGCCCCGGGGACAACCTCGCTATCGCCGAAGTTATCCGCCAAAGCTTCCGCGATAACAAAATCGATCATCTCGAAGGCGTCAGCCTGCACGATCCGGCGCTGAATGACCTGACCGGCGCCTACCAGAAGCTCGGTTCTGGCTACTGGGTGGTTGAACACAAAGGCAAAATTTTGGGCGGCGTTGGCATCGCCCCCCTGCAGGGCGCAGGTGAAGAATATTGTGAATTACAGAAACTGTATCTGGACAGCGGCGTGACGGGCATGGGCCTGGGCAGACGCCTGATGGCGCTGGCGATAGCGCGGGCCGAAGCATTCGGCTATCGTTACTGCTACCTGGAAACGCTCGATGAACTCGGCTCAGCGGTCGCCCTCTACGAAGCATTCGGTTTCAAACACCTCGATGGCAGCCTGGGCAACACCGGCCACAACAGCTGCGAAATCTGTATGCTTAAAACGCTAAAATAGCCCGCGTTGAAGCTGACCGATAAGCCGCTTTCTTTCTATGAAGAGCGTCGTGGACAGTCATTCATCTTATTGTCTCTGAATGCAAAACGCCCCGCCAGCTGTCACTGTGCGGGGCGTTTCTGAATGGTTGAAGCTGACCGATAAGCCGGGTTCTGTCGTGGACAGTCATTCATCTAGGCCAGCAATCGCTCACTGGCTCAAGCAGCCTACCCGGGTTCAGTACGGGCCGTACCATGTGAACCCCTATTTGGCCTTGCTCCGGGTGGAGTTTACCGTGCCACGGACTGTTACCAGCCGCGCGGTGCGCTCTTACCGCACCCTTTCACCCTTACCTGATCCCGCTTGCGCGGGCCATCGGCGGTTTGCTCTCTGTTGCACTGGTCGTGGGTTTCCCCCCCAGGCGTTACCTGGCACCCTGCCCTATGGAGCCCGGACTTTCCTCCCCCTCGCCCGTCTCCCCCGAAGAGGACGACGACGAAGCGGCGACTGTCTGGTCAGCTTCGGCGCGCAGTATAGAGGGTTTCATCTCCCCTGTCACGCAGGCCCGCCAGAAACGAAAAGCTAGTCGCCAACCAGCACCACATCAATCCCGCTTTTGCGCAGCGCGCTCAGGCTATCCGCCGGAATACCTTTATCGGTAATCACCCGGTTAATGCGCTGGATATCGATGATTTTATGCAGGCTGGAGCGGTTAAATTTGCTGGAATCAGTCACCACGATAACCCGCTCAGCGACTTCGCACATTTTGCGGTTGAGGCGCGCTTCATCCTCGTTATGGGTGCTCACGCCGCGTTCCGGATCGATAGCATCCACCCCGAGGAACAGCATGTCGAAATGATAATTTTGCAGCGACTGTTCCGCGCTATCGCCATAAAACGACAGCGACTGACGGCGCAGATGCCCGCCGGTCATCAGTACCTCGACCCCTTCCGCTTCCAGCAGGGCGTTAGCCACGTTGATGCCGTTGGTCATGGCGATCACTTCTTTATGCTGGCGCATCAGCCGGGCGATTTCATACGTTGTGGTCCCGGAGTCCAGAATTACCTTATCCCCGGGCTGGATCAAATCCGCTGCAACGCGCGCAATGCTGCGCTTCAGGGAAGTGTTAAGCGAGCTTTTATCCTCCACCGAAGGCTCTGCTACCACGCTGCCGGGCTCACAAATCAGCGCCCCGCCGTAGGCACGAACCGCAATGCCCTGCTTTTCAAGAAACGCGAGATCGTTGCGGATGGTAACGGTAGAAACACCAAAAAAAGAAGATAAATCATTAACCTGCACGCTTCCCTGCTGGCGAAGGCGCTGGATAATCTGCTCGCGTCTTTCGCTGGTACCCGGAATACGTTTGTCCGTTGCGGTATCGCTATTGCTCATAGGGTAACCTTTCAATATATCTTTCGTTTCATTTCTATTTGCCTATTAACACCTTTCTTTTAGCAGAAAGCAAGCCCCTGGAATCGGCGTGCTAAAGGCGTTATACGCTCACCCATGACTTTCATTATGTTTCTTTTGCGAAACAGATCCCAATTCCAGTATCTTTCTTTTTATTCTCAAAGATCATTCGTGCACGATAAAATGAAATGAATCGAAAGACAATATTTTAACCTATCGCCGTGGAGAGGAAAGTGAAACAGTTGATAGAATTTGTCGATAGCCACAAACGGAACAACCAGCGCGGGATCTTTGCGGTGTGCTCCGCACATCCGCTGGTGCTTGAAGCAGCCATGCGCCACGCTCGTGAAGCCGGCACCAGCTTGCTTATTGAAGCGACCTCTAACCAGGTCGACCAATACGGCGGCTATACGGGGATGACGCCTGCAGATTTCTGCGGTTTCGTTTATCAGCTCGCGGAACAGCACCGCTTTCCTTATGCCAACTTAATACTTGGCGGCGATCATCTTGGCCCTAACCGCTGGCAAAGCCGGACAGCCGAAGAAGCGATGTCCCATGCAGAAGAGCTGATCCGCAGCTATGTCGCCGCAGGCTTCAAGAAAATACACCTCGACTGCAGCATGTCTTGTGCAGACGACCCGGTACCGCTCACGGATAACGTCGTTGCCGGGCGGGCGGCCAGGCTGGCGCTGATTGCCGAGCAAACCTGTATCGACCACTTTGGCCATGCCGATCTGGTGTACATCATCGGTACCGAGGTGCCGGTCCCAGGCGGCGCCCATGAAACCCTTGCGGAACTCGCCGTTACTACGCCGCAGGCGGCAAACACCACGCTGGAAGCTCACCGCCGGGCCTTCTCTGAACAGGGGCTGAGCGAGATCTGGCCGCGAATTATTGGCCTTGTTGTTCAACCCGGCGTCGAGTTCGACCACACCCAGGTGATTGACTACCAGCCGGAAAAAGCCCGCGCGCTGAGCCAGCTGATTGAGGCTTCGCCCACGATGGTTTATGAAGCGCATTCAACGGATTACCAGACTACACAGGCGCTGCATCAGCTAGTGGAAGATCACTTTGCGATACTGAAAGTCGGCCCGGCCCTGACTTTTGCTCTGCGTGAGGCCCTTTTTTCCCTCTCAGCTATAGAGCGAGAACTTCTCCCGGCACACAAATGCTCCGGTCTGAGGGACGTCCTGGAAAGCGTCATGCTCGACCATCCGGAGCACTGGCAGCAGCACTATCACGGGAACGGCGATGCTCTGCGGCTGGCTCGCGGCTATAGCTACTCTGACCGGGTGCGCTACTACTGGCCAGATCGTGACATCGATGAAGCTTACGATGTGCTGGTCAAGAACCTTGCCCATGAACCAATTCCACTGCCGTTAATCAGCCAGTATCTGCCGCTTCAGTACGCCAAAGTGCGAGAGGCACAGCTGGCCGCTAAACCTCATGAGCTGATTATCGACCATATTCAGGATGTGCTGCGCCAGTATCACGCGGCCTGTCACGGTGAGCTGTCTCCTCATTAACACAATGATAATAAGGGAAATACCATGCCAAATATTGTCTTAAGCCGCATTGATGAGCGCCTGATCCACGGTCAGGTTGGCGTGCAGTGGGTCGGGTTTTCCGGCGCAAACCTGGTGCTGGTCGCGAATGATGAGGTGGCCGAAGATCCCATCCAGCAGAACTTAATGGAGATGGTGCTGGCAGAAGGGATTGCGGTGCGTTTCTGGCCGCTGCAAAAAGTCATCGACAGTATTCACCGTGCGGCGGATCGCCAGAAGATCCTGCTGGTCTGCAAAAATCCGCAGGATTTCCTCACGCTGGTGAATGGCAACGTACCGGTAACGCGCATCAACGTCGGCAACATGCACTACGTCGAAGGTAAAAAGCAGGTTGCTAAAACCGTGTCGGTTGATGAACAGGACATCGCTGCCTTCGCCGGTCTGAAGCAGGCCGGCGTCGAATGTTTTGTACAGGGTGTACCGACGGAATCAGCTCAGGATCTCTATAAACTTCTCTGAGGTATTTGCTATGGAAATCAGCTTACTGCAAGCGATAGCTCTGGGACTGCTGGCCTTTGTCGCCGGTCTGGATATGTTCAACGGCCTGACCCATATGCACCGTCCCGTCGTTCTTGGCCCTTTGGTTGGCCTTATTCTGGGTGATTTACATACCGGTATTCTAACCGGCGGCACGCTGGAGCTGGTGTGGATGGGCCTGGCCCCCCTCGCCGGAGCACAGCCACCTAACGTCATTATCGGCACCATCGTCGGCACCACTTTTGCCATTACCACCGGCGTGAAGCCAGAAGTGGCCGTTGGTGTCGCGGTGCCTTTTGCGGTTGCGGTGCAGATGGGCATCACCTTCCTGTTCTCCGTGATGTCCGGCGTAATGGCTCGGGCCGACCGTATGGCGGCGAACGCCGATACCAAAGGCATTGAGCGCATTAACTACCTGGCGATGCTCGCACTCGGCATCTTCTATTTTCTGTGCGCCTTCTTACCCATTTATTTTGGGGCCGAACATGCCAAAACGGCCATCGATATGCTGCCTGCCCGGCTTATTGATGGGCTTGGCGTCGCCGGGGGCATCATGCCGGCTATCGGTTTTGCGGTGTTGCTGAAAATCATGATGAAAAACGTTTATATCCCCTATTTCATCATCGGCTTTGTCGGCGCAGCCTGGCTGAAACTACCGGTGCTGGCGATTGCCGCCGCCGCGCTTGCGCTAGCCCTGATGGATTTGATGCGTAAAGACCCGACGCCACCGCAGCCCGCTCGCGTCCAGAAAGAGGAATTCGAAGATGGCATCTGATACCCAAACCCTTTCACAGGCCACTGAGCCTGAGAACATCATCACCAATGACAATATTTATGAAGATCAGACAATTGGCGCGGAGCTAACCCGGAAAGACATCAACCGCGTGGCATGGCGTTCAATGTTGCTGCAGGCCTCGTTTAACTACGAGCGTATGCAGGCCTGCGGTTGGCTCTACGGCTTACTGCCTGCGCTGAAAAAAATCCACACCAATAAACGGGACCTCGCCCGGGCAATGCAGGGGCATATGGGGTTCTTCAATACTCACCCGTTTTTGGTCACCTTTGTGATCGGCATTATTCTGGCGATGGAACGCTCAAAACAGGACGTGAACAGCATCCAGAGCACAAAAATCGCCGTTGGCGCACCGCTCGGTGGCATAGGAGATGCGATGTTCTGGCTGACGCTGCTGCCAATCTGCGGCGGGATCGGCGCCAGCCTGGCACTTCAGGGGTCAATACTCGGTGCCATCGTCTTTATTGTGCTGTTTAACGTGGTGCATTTGGGCCTGCGTTTCGGCCTGGCGCACTACGCTTACCGTATGGGCGTGGCGGCCATTCCGTTAATCAAAGCGAATACACGCAAGGTCGGTCATGCCGCTTCCATTGTCGGCATGACCGTTATCGGCGCTCTTGTTGCAACCTATGTTCGCCTGTCCACTACGCTTGAAATTACCGCCGGGGATGCGGTGGTTAAACTTCAGGCTGACGTCATCGACAAGCTGATGCCTGCGTTTTTACCGCTGGTGTATACCCTGGCAATGTACGCCCTGGTACGGCGCGGCTGGAGTCCTCTGCGCCTGATTTGTATCACTGTCGTTTTAGCCGTCGTCGGGAAGTTCCTTCACTTCCTCTAAGGAGAAAAGCAGATGTTGAGCATCATTTTGAGCGGCCACGGGGGTTTTGCCAGCGGGATGGAGCTGGCGATGAAACAGATCCTCGGCGAACAGCCGCAGATTATCGCCATCGATTTCCCGGAAACCTCCTCCACGGCACGGCTTACGGAACAATTTCAGGCAGCTATCGGCCAGCTTGATGAACGCGAAGGATTAGTCTTTCTGACGGATTTGCTGGGTGGTACGCCGTTCCGGGTTGCCTCCACGCTGGCGCTTGAGAAGCCAGGACGCGAGGTAGTCACAGGCATCAATCTGCAGCTACTGCTGGAAATGGTACTGGAGCGGGAAGGCTTAAACGGCAGCGAGTTTCGCCAGATGGCGCTGGAGTGCGGGCACCGCGGCCTGACCAGCCTGGTCGACGAAATGGCGCGTTACCGGGCAACGGAACCCAGCGAAGAAGGTATCTGAGGCAAATAACCGGGGCATTTCTACCCGGTTTCGAATCCCGTTTAATGCCGGCGGCGCCCCCTGCCGCTTTCATTATGTATCACTTTGGCCCGTGGCTGGCTCCGCCACTGGCCTTTCTTTTTCTTTTCTTAATTTCCCCTTGTTTTAATAAACACTTTAAAAACATTGCATTAATGCAAAACAAAGATCCACCTCATGGTTTTCGTTTTATTTCATTTTGCATGTTGATCTTGCCCAACCCTTTCTATACATTTTTATTAAGCACCAACCCCCATCAAATGAAACAAAACGAAAGGATGATGGCGATAAAAAGCCGACACCTGACGCTGCAATGCTAAGGACTTAGTCATGAGTGAAACTTCCGCTGCCGTAGATCGCAGCCACACGACCTGGACTGAAAGAGAGATCCGCCAGCAGCCCGTAAGCTGGGTCCGCTCCCTGCAACAGATCGACCGCACGCGCGACGAGATAGCCGCCTTCCTTGCTCCGATACTTGCGACCGACAAGTTGAAAATTATCCTTACTGGAGCGGGAACCTCGGCGTTCATCGGCGACATCATTGCCCCCTGGCTGTCTCGCCATACCGGCAAACAGTTTGTTGCCATCCCCACTACCGATCTGGTGACCAATCCGCTGGATTATCTTTCCCTGGACCAGCCCACGTTGCTGGTTTCCTTTGCCCGCTCCGGTAACAGCCCCGAGAGCGTGGCTGCGGTGACACTTGCCAACCAGCTCGTGAAGTCCTGCTATCACATGACCATCACCTGTAATGAGGGCGGTAGCCTCTACCGCAGCGCGCTGGAGGACAACCGTTCACTGCCGCTGCTGATGCCTGCAGAAACGCACGATCGCGGTTTTGCCATGACGAGCAGCATCACGACCATGATGGCCAGTTGCCTTGCGGTTTTCGCCCCGGACGTTATCAACACGCAGTCATTTCAGGATGTCGCGCACCGTTGCGCCCAAATCATTCACTCGCAGGGAGATTTCAGCGAGCTTCCCTTTGGCGATCTTCCTTACGAACGCGTGGTCTACCTGGGCAGCGGTGGTCTGCAGGGCGTGGCGCGGGAAGCCTCTCTGAAGGTGCTTGAACTCACGGCCGGCAAGCTGGCGGCGTTTTATGACACGCCAACCGGCTTCAGGCATGGCCCAAAATCCCTGGTCAATAATAAGACGCTGGCGATCGTGCTGGTCTCAAGCGATCCGTACACTCGCCAGTACGATCTGGATCTCCTGGCGGAGCTGCGCCGCGACGGCCTGGCCATGCAGACAATCGCCATTTCGGCCTCCACCAGCCCCGAGATAGCATCAGGCCCGCATATCCTGCTGCCTGCCGCAGACCGCACGTTCCTCGACGTTGAACAGGCTTTTTGTTTCCTGATGTATGCCCAGGTCTTCGCGCTCACCTCTTCCGTTAAAGCAGGCATTACGCCGGACACACCTTCCGTCAGCGGGACGGTTAATCGCGTAGTGAAAGGCGTCGTCATTCATCCCTGGAAAGGCTGAGAGGTTCATCATGAGCATTATCTCCACGAAATATCTGCTTCAGGACGCGCAGGCCAAAGGCTATGCGGTACCGGCTTTTAATATTCACAACGCCGAAACCATCCAGGCGATTCTTGAAGTATGCAAAGAACTGCACTCCCCGGTGATACTTGCCGGTACACCGGGCACCTTTAAACACATCGCTTTTGAAGAGATCTACGCGCTGTGCCACGCCTATTCCGAAAGCTACGGCATGCCGCTGGCGCTGCACCTCGATCATCACGAAAGCCTGGCGGACATCAGCCGTAAGGTTAACGCGGGCGTGCGCAGTGCCATGATTGACGGGAGCCACTTCCCCTTTGCTGAAAACGTGAAACTGGTGAGATCCGTGGTCGAGTTTTGCCACCGCAACGACTGTAGCGTCGAGGCTGAACTGGGCCGCCTGGGCGGGGTGGAAGATGACATGGACGTGGATGAGGAAAGCGCTTTTCTGACCGATCCGCAGGAAGCCCGTCGCTTTGTCGAACTCACCGGCGTCGATAGCCTGGCGGTTGCCATTGGCACCGCGCACGGCCTGTATACCAAACGTCCGAAAATAGACTTCAAACGGCTGGGTGAGATCCGCGACGTCGTCAGCGTCCCGCTGGTGCTGCACGGCGCAAGTGATGTGCCGGACGAGTTTGTTCGCCGGACCATCGAGCTTGGCGTATGCAAAGTGAACGTGGCGACGGAATTAAAAATCGCTTTCGCCGCCGCGGTGAAGGAATGGTTTGGCACTCATCCGGAAGGCAACGATCCTCGTTACTACATGCGCGTTGGCATGGACGCGATGAAAGAGGTCGTACGTAGCAAAGTCGCGGTATGCGGCTCGGCAAATAAATTGCTGCCGGAGTCAGAAGCGGCGCTATAACTCCCCGGTGTAAGGACCTCTGATGAAGACAATAATAAAAAGCTCCCTGCTGCTGATGTTCATGAGCAGCGCCGCACTGGCGGCTCAGTACCAGTTGGAAAACGCTAACCTTGCCGTCTCTTTCGATGATTCAGGCTCAGCGGTCGTCGTAAAAGACAGACTCTCCGACCATAAACTGGCTCCCGTCGAGCTGTTTTTCCTGACGCTGCCGGACGAAAAAGTTATCCATACCGCCGACTTTAAAATCAAAAACGTCAGCAAAACTGCAGACGCCATTCAGATTGATTACGAGCGGGACGATTTCTCGGTAAACGTGACCCTGAAGCTGCTGAAGGGAAAATACGCGGCGGTGGACTACAGGCTCCAGGCAAAAGGCCAGCCTCGCGAAGTCGCGAAGATCACCTTCTTCCCGACCAAAGGCCAGTCTCAGGCGCCCTATGTCAACGGCGCCATCAACAGCTCGCCAATCGTGGCGGACAGTTTCTATATGCTGCCGCAAAAGCCGATCGTGAATACTTACGCCTACGAGACCACCACCAACCTGAACGTTGAACTTAAAACGCCGATTAAAACCGACGCGCCGGTGACCTATACGGTCTACTTCGGGACATTCGAAGCCACCGACCAGCTCCGCCGAAGCTTTAATGAGTTTATCAACGCCATGCGGCCGCGCCCTTACCAGCCCTACCTGCATTACAACAGTTGGATGGACATCGGCTTCTTTACGCCCTACACCGAGAAAGACGTGCTGACCCGCATGGATGAATATGCCAGCGAGTTGATAAGCAAGCGGGGCGTGAAGCTCGACGGCTTCCTGCTGGATGACGGCTGGGATGATTTAACCGGAAAATGGCTGTTTGGCCCGGCGTTTAAGCACGGCTTTGGCACCATCAAAGAGAAAGCCGACGGCCTGCATACTTCCGTGGGGCTGTGGCTGTCACCGTGGGGAGGTTACAACAAACCCCGCGACGTACGCGTTTCACACGCCAAAGAGAACGGCTTTGAAACCGTAGACGGCAAATTTGCGCTCTCAGGCCCAAATTACTTCCACAATTTTAATCAGCAAATCATCGGGCTTATCAAAAACGAACATATCACCTCGTTTAAGCTCGACGGCATGGGCAATGCGAACTCGTATATCAAAGGCAGCCCCTACGCCTCTGACTTTGATGCCTCCATTGAGCTAATCAAAAACATGCGTGCCGCCAACAAAGACCTGTTTATCAACCTGACGACCGGCACCAACGCCAGCCCGTCCTGGCTGTTCTACGCCGACTCAATCTGGCGTCAGGGGGATGATATCAACGTCTACGGTAAAGGTTCGCCGGTGCAGCAGTGGATAACCTATCGCGACGCGGAAACTTACCGCTCCATCGTGCGTAAAGGCCCGCTGTTCCCAATCAACTCGCTGATGTACCACGGCATCGTCAGCGCCGAACATGCCTATTTTGGGCTGGAAAAAGTACAAACGGACCAGGATTTTGCGGACCAGACCTGGAGCTACTTCGCCACCGGCACGCAGCTACAGGAGCTCTACATCACACCGTCAATGCTGAACAATGCCAAATGGGACACACTTGCCGACGCGGCGAAATGGTCCCGGGCGAACAGCAACGTACTGGTCGACAGCCACTGGATTGGCGGCGACCCGACGCAGCTTGAGGTTTACGGCTGGGCATCGTGGAGTAAAGAGAAAGCGATATTGGGTCTGCGTAACCCGTCGGATAAGCCGCAAAGCTACTATCTCGACCTGAGTAAGAGCTTTGAAGTGCCGAACGGCGAGGCGACGCGCTTTACACTGAAACAGGTTTACGGCCAGAACGAGACATTAGCCAAAGACTACAGCCAGCCGCTGGTTGTGACGCTGAAACCGCTGGAAACGCTGGTGATTGAGGCAACGCCGGTAAACTAAACTGCTCGCGAGCGAAGAGATCAGATTGTCTCTTCGCTCCTTAACCCGGTTTATTGATCGGATATGAGCGCAGCAACACGTCTTTTATCTTCGGCAATCAGCACAATGCCAAACTGCTCTGTATCAGGATGCGTGCTCCAGATTTTATCCTCCGGAATGCGGGTACCGCCGTAGGCGACCTTCGTGCCATCAAAAGGGTAGGATCGTCCAGAATCAGAATCCAAAACAAAAACGGAAAGTTGGGCAGAGTTTCTGGCTATTTTCTGCCAAAGCGCCTAACCCCTGCATAGTGAACAGTATCGCTCATTAAAATCACGCCACACTTGAGGACTAGCACCCCGTAGAGCTGTGTAGCGAAACCAGCTTCCTGGAGCGGCTTCTTGACGCAGACACCTTCCACCTGCAAAACACGTTGATCCTCTCAAAAACGATCCACAGAAATAACGTTATCGCCAATCGCCTTTTGATTTTTGAGTTCCAGCATGGCCACTACGGTGTGTCGGAGATCGTTCCCATTCACTTCTGACTCGGCCTAAATGATTGCAGCCCTTGGGGTCAACCTGTCAAAAATGATAAGGAAATGCCGACCGGCAAACGTCAGCGCTTCAATTCCCTCGAAAGAACGTTTCCCCGCCGACGTGCTGTAGGAAAAAGGCATCACGACCATGTTCGAATCTCCTGGTATCAATACCGGCATAAACTTTGACTCCCTTAAAGTCATTCAGTCATGCATAAATTAACACCAGGGAGTTCGTTTTTTAAACGCTAACCGCGTTGCGGTGTGAAAACCAGAGGCCGGCTCGAGAAAACTACTTCTCGCCGTTTTCTAACGCATATTTATATAAGGCATTCTTTTTCACGCCGTGAATTTCAGCGGCCAGAGCAGCGGCCTTTTTCAGCGGCAATTCGGCCTGCAGCAGCGCCAGCGTACGCAGCGCCTCAGCGGGTAGCTCATCGTCACTCTGGGCCTTAAAGCCCTCAACAATCAGTACCATTTCGCCTTTACGGCGATTTTCATCTTCTTTCACCCATGCCAGTAGTTCGCCAACGGGCGCCCCGTGAATCGACTCCCAGGTTTTGGTCAGCTCGCGCGCCAGCACCACGTAGCGGGATTCACCCAGCACCGTGCAGATATCGTCGAGGCTATCGAGCAGGCGGTGGGTGGATTCATAGAAAATCAGCGTTCTCGGCTCCTGCTCAATCGCTTTCAGCGCATCGCGACGGCCTTTTGATTTTGCAGGCAGAAAACCTTCATAGCAAAAACGGTCAGACGGCAGACCGGCGGCGCTGAGCGCAGCAATGGCCGCGCATGGGCCAGGCAACGGCACAACGCGAATACCCGCTTCTCGGCAGGTACGTACAAGGTGGTAACCCGGGTCGTTTATCAGCGGCGTACCGGCGTCGGACACCAGCGCAATGCTTTGGCCTTCCTGCAGCTTCGCCAGTAGCGTTTCAGCTTTTTGTTGCTCATTGTGATCGTGAAGTGCGAAGAGTCGCGCATTAATCGCAAAATGCTGCAGCAAAAGTCCGGTATGACGGGTATCTTCTGCGGCAATCAGATCAACGCTTTGCAACACAGAGAGGGCCCGCTGGGTGATATCCCCGAGGTTGCCGATAGGCGTCGGGACGATGTAGAGCGTACTGGCTGAAATCGCCGCCGTTTCGTGTTGTTTCATTGTTTCATCCGTATTGCCGATTTAATATTGTACATTGGGAAATAAAACCACTGGATACAGAATGCTACCCTCAACCTTGAATCGTTCAAAAGCCGGGCGCTGCCTGCCTGTGTTGCTCGCGGCACTCATGTTTGCCGGCTGCTCAACGCAGGCGCCGGATCAGTCCGCCACGCTGCTGCAGGGCGACACCACCGCCGGGTCCGCTTACTATCTGCAGCAAATGCAGCAAAGTGCAGATGATAGCAAGACCAACTGGCAATTACTCGCCATTCGTTCCCTGCTAAAGGAAGGCAAACCTCAGCAGGCCGTGGCGTTGTATAACCAACTGCCGCAGCAGCTCAACGATGCTCAAGCTCGTGAACAGCAACTGCTGGTGCCGGAAGTGAAGATTGCGCAGAAAGATTTCAGCGCCGCATCCGCCCTGCTGGAAAAGATTGACCCGAGCGCACTCGACAAGGGCCAACAGAGCCGTTATTACCAGGCTGTGATTGACGCTTCTCAGGGACGCCCGTCTTTAGCGCTGCTGCGCGCATACATTGCTCAGGAACCGCTGCTGAAAGGCGATGCCCATCAGAAAAACATTGATGGTACCTGGCAGGTTCTGTCGCAGTTTTCCCCGGAGCAAATGAACAGCCTGGTGATTAACGCCGACGAAAATACCCTGCAGGGATGGCTGGATCTGCAGCACGTCTGGAGCGACAACCGTAACGATCCTAACATGTTGAAAGCCGGGATTCAGGACTGGCAAAAGCGCTACCCGAATAATCCTGGTGCAAAAACGCTGCCGACTCAGTTGGTGAATGTTCAAAACTTCAAACCCGCCTCAACCGGTAAAATCGCCCTTCTGCTGCCGCTCAACGGCCAGGCAGCGGTGTTTGGCCGCGCTATTGAGCAAGGGTTTGAAGCGGCGAAAAACAACGGCGTCGCGCCGGTTGCCGCCGTTCAGCCTGCGGCTCAGCCCGTAGATCCTAATGCACAACAACAGGCTGCTCCACCTCAAGAACAGCCTCAGCCCCAAGAGTCCCAGGCACCCGCAGATCCTAATGCGGCAGTGAGCCCGGCAAGCGCATCGGTCAGCGACCTGACGGACCAGAAGGCACAGGCCGCAACAACACAAACCGCAGCGCCTGCAGCCCAGTCAGACGTGCAAACTGCGCCATCCGCTGCCGCGAACCCGACAGCGGAAATTAAAATCTACGACACCAGCAGCCAGCCGCTCTCTCAGGTTCTGGCTCAGGCCGAGCAGGACGGTGCCACGCTGGTCGTTGGCCCGCTGCTAAAAAACAATGTTGACCAGTTGGCCAGCACCAACAGCCCGTTAAATATTCTGGCGCTTAACCAGCCTGAAAACGTGCAAAGCCGCCCTAACATCTGCTATTTCGCACTTTCTCCAGAAGATGAAGCCCGCGACGCCGCGGACCACATCTGGCAACAAAGCCATCGTAATCCGCTGATGCTGATCCCGGCTAACGCCCTGGGTGACCGCGTAGCGAAAGCCTTTGCCACCGAATGGCAGAAGCTTGGCGGCGGTCTGGTACTGCAGCAGAAATTTGGCTCAGTGAGCGACCTGAAGCGCGGGATTAACAGCGGTTCCGGCATCGCCCTGACCGGTACCCCGGTCAGCACCCCGTCCAATACGCCTCCGGGCGTGACCATTGGCGGGCTGACCATTCCCGCAGCGCCTACTGATGCACAAATTACCGCAGGCAGCAGCGGCAACGTCGATGCGGTCTACATCATCGCAACGTCTGAAGAAGTGGCGCTGATCAAACCGATGATTGCGATGCGTACCGGCAGCCGCAGCGGCGCCCAGCTGTATGCCAGCTCGCGCAGCTCGCAGGGCGTGAACGGCCCGGACTATCGCCTGGAAATGGAAGGGTTGCAGTTTAGTGAAATCCCGATGCTTTCCGGCGGCAATCCGCAGCTGATGCAGCAGGCGTTAAGCCGCGTCAACAATGACTACTCGCTGGCACGCCTTTATGCCATGGGCGTTGACGCCTGGACGCTGGCAAGCCACTTCTCGCAGATACGCCAGGTGCCGGGCTACCAGGTCAACGGCAACACCGGGCAGTTGACCGCCAGCCAGGACTGCGTCATTAACAGGAAGTTAAATTGGCTGCAGTTCAGTCAGGGCCAGATCGTTCCGGTATCCTGAGCCGCAGGCAACGCGGCGCGCGCTATGAACAGCAGGCGCGTCGCTATCTTGAGCGCCAGGGACTGCGCTTCGTGGCCGCGAACGTCCATGTTCGCGGCGGCGAAATCGACCTCATAATGCAACAGCAGCAGGTTGTCGTCTTCGTAGAAGTGCGTTTCCGGCGGAACGATAAGTTTGGCGGAGCCGCCGCCAGTGTGACGCGCAGCAAGCAGTTGCGCCTGTTGCATGCCGCCCAGGTTTGGCTTAGCGGCAAAGGTAAAAGTTTTGATACTGTAGATTGCCGGTTCGATGTGTTAGCTTTCACCGGCAATGAAATAGCGTGGCTGACCAACGCGTTTGCCGCCGATATCTAAAAAACTCCAGGTAGAATCAACGTGCTCGAAAGAATCAAAGTCTGCTTCACGGAAAGTATTCAAACTCAGATTGCCGCAGCGGAAGCCCTGCCGGATGCCATCTCCCGTGCCGCGATGACGCTGGTTCAGTCTTTGCTGAACGGCAACAAAATCCTCTGTTGTGGCAATGGCACCTCCGCCGCCAACGCACAGCATTTTGCTGCCAGCATGATCAATCGTTTTGAAACGGAACGCCCTAGTTTACCGGCCATTGCACTTAATGCAGATAATGTGGTCTTAACCGCGATCGCTAACGACCGTCTGCATGAAGAAGTTTATGCCAAGCAGGTTCGTGCGCTGGGCCACGCTGGGGACGTTTTGCTGGCAATTTCCACCCGAGGTAATAGCCGTGATATTGTCAAAGCGGTTGAGGCCGCTGTCACCCGCGACATGACCATCGTCGCGCTGACGGGCTATGACGGCGGCGAACTGGCAGGACTGTTGGGGCCACAGGATGTTGAAATCCGAATCCCTTCTCATCGCAGCGCCCGCATCCAGGAGATGCATATGCTGACGGTGAACTGTTTATGCGATCTGATCGACAATACGCTATTTCCCCACCAGGATGGCTAATAGCTAATTTTGAGAAAGGAGAAGGAATGAACATGAAGGCCATTACGCCACTCGCAGTTCTTATTTCCGCGCTGTTGCTGCAGGGCTGCGTCGGTGCCGTTGTTGTGGGAAGCGCCGCCGTGGCGACAAAAACCGCGACCGACCCACGTACAGTCGGGACTCAGGTTGATGACGGCACGCTTGAATTACGCGTGAACAGTGCGCTCAACAAGGATGAGCAGATCAAGAAAGAAGCACGTATAAACGTGACAGCTTACCAGGGCAAAGTCCTGCTGGCTGGCCAGTCCCCTAACCCGGACCTCGCTTCCCGTGCTAAGCAGATTGCGCTGGGCGTAGACGGCGCAACCGAAGTCTATAACGAGATTCGAATTATGGCTCCGGTCGGCCTGGGTGTAGCGTCGAGCGATACGTGGATCACCACAAAAGTTCGCTCTCAGTTGCTCACCAGCGACCAGGTGAAATCATCGAACGTGAAAGTCACCACCGAGAATGGCGAAGTGTTCCTGCTCGGCCTGGTGACCGAACGTGAAGGTAAAGCCGCAGCGGATATTGCCAGCCGAGTTAGCGGCGTGAAGCACGTAACCACCGCGTTCACCATTCTGAAATAACGGCCCTTCACCCTACCCTCTCCCCATCAGGGGGAGGGCCTGGGTGAGAGTCAACTACATTTACAGCTTACTCAGGCACTCCATCGCCACCGCTTTAAAACTGTCAAAATCCTTGCTTTCACGCAGCCGGACCATCGCCCGCTCGCGCAGGAACGTCACAAACAGGTCGTAAATCGCCATCGCCTCTTCGTATTCGCTTTTGCTAATCGCGAGCAAGAAGATGACATACGCCGTCTCATCACCCCAGCTGATACCATGCGGAGCCAGCACGGTGTAAACCACCGTTTTTTTCGCCAGCAGGCCCAGCGAGTGCGGCAGCGCAATGCCTTCGCCAAGCATGGTGCTGACAATGGCTTCACGCTCTACCACCGACGGGTGAAAATCTGAAGCCACCACGCCTTCCCGTTCCAGTTGCTCGCAGAGCGTCAGGAACAGCTGCTGCTGAGTCATTGGCTGGTCGATAATGCGGAAATGGCCGGCATCAAAGAATTTTTCCAGCATGTAAGGCCGAGTCCTGTCCACCAGCACCAGCTTGCCAAGCTGTTCGAGCTGATAGTCCGTCGGGAACGGCGCCATCACTACAACCGGCTTTTCTTTCTCGCTGATACGCGCCGTGCTAATCACGAAGTCCTCGTCCACTGTTTCGAGCTGTTCGTAGTCGCGCAGGGAGATAATGTTGGTCACTTCCACCTGCGGATATTTACGTAACAGCATGGCCTGCAGCATACGCACCGTCGAATTCCCGGTGTCGCAAACCAGCAGCACGCGAGGATGGCGCTGGTAGCCGATGTTGTAATGGCGTTCCAGACCCACGCCGATGTGCAGCACCAGAAAACCGATTTCATTTTCACTGATGGCGTACGGGGTATATTTCCCCCAGCTTGAGACTGCCGCCAGCGTCATGTCATAAGCCAGTGGGTAATGCTGCTTAATATTGGCCAGCAAAGGATTCGGAATGTTTATCTGATAGCGTACCCGGGTGATCATCGTCTTGATGTGGGTGAGCAGGTCGGCGTGCAGCTGCTCGTCGCCAAGCAGGTTGTAGTTATAGTGGGTATTGATGTAGCGCAGGATGTAGTTGACCAGCGCCTCATCATCGTCGGCGCTAATCGCGCTCGGCGCAACCTCCTGCACCTGCCGCGAAGCGATATGCACCTGCAGCCATTGCTCTTCGGCCTCTGAAAGCGGCTTGCCCGCCAGTTGCTGAAGGAGAGCGGCAATCTGTCTGGCCGCCTCTTTCACCTGGGCATCAACGTTATCCGCCGTGAATTCCGGCAGTGGATAGCCCTCGCTGATGCGGCGAACCGCCACCGAACAATAAAGACGGATAAACTGCTCGCCCTCATCGGTGAGGCGAATGTGACAGCGGGTAAAGCAGTCATGCAGTAAGCCCACAAGCTGCTCTGGTACACCCGCGTTCAGCACTTCTTCCGTGAGCAGCGGGTTTTCGCTGTCCTCTAAGGTTAGCTGCCACAGCAGGTCAGTCAGGCAGGTGCGGATAGCCGTTTCGCTGCCGAACAGCTTCATGCCGTGACGCGGGCGCGTCTCAATGGTCAGGTGATAGCGGTTAAACCACTCTCGCACTTCGGCCATATCGCTTTGCAGCGTGGCCCGGCTGACAAACCACTCTTCGGCTAAATCTTCCAGCTTCAGTGAAAATGCCGCCGTCAAGAAACGCACCACCAGGTAATGCACACGCTCTGGCGAAGTACGCGGGATACGAAGCTGGCGCGGACGGTGCTGAACCAGCTCGCCGTAACGATCGGCATCCTCAATATTCAACTGGTAGCCCGCGCCGCGGGTAAGCGTAAACTGAGCCCCGAAACCTGACATCAGCGCATTTAGCGCCGTGATATCGGCCCGAACCGTACGAGTAGAAACGGACAAACGCCGCGCCAGTTCATCCTGGGGCAGCGTTTCGTTTTGCAGCATCTCAAAAAGCTGAGCCAGCCGTTGATTGGGGAATCTCACTACCGTTTCCTTTGGTTATCGGGGCGCTAAAACGCCCCGTCCTGCTTTACTTAAACGGGGTGAAGACCATCTGGGACGGGCTTCCCACCGCCGTATAATCCTCGATAAAGGTTAATTTACCGCTGCCAGGAGCCACGCTGAAGCGAGTGATATTGTCGCTGCGCTGGTTCAGGGCATAAAGGTGTCTGCCGGTACTGTCCAGCGTCAGGCCGCGTGGATAGTCGCCTCGCGTCCAGATATCGTCCTGATGCGTAAGCTCGCCGTCAGCGCCCACGCTGAAATGTGCAATGCTGTTATGCAGGCGATTGGCCACATAAAGTTGCTTACCGTCGTGGCTCAGCACCAGGCCCGCCGCAAAGCTAGTGCCCTTATAGCCTTTTGGCAGCGAAGAGACTGTCTTCCCTTCCGTCAGCGTGCCTTTCTCACGGTCGAGCTTGTAGTGGGTAAGCGTAGAAGCTTCTTCGTTAATCAACCACAGGCTCGCGCCGTCTGCGGCAAAGACAAAGTGGCGTGGCCCCGCGCCTTTTGAGGAGGCGGCGATAAACGGCGGATCGTTCGGCTCCAGCACGCCTTTGTTTTGATCAAAGCGATACTGGTAGATCCTATCCAGGCCAAGATCGGTGGAGAAGACAAACTTGCCGCTCGGATCGCCGGCGATCATATGGGCATGCGGACCGTTATGATCGCTGGCGGCGAAGCTGCCTTCTACCGCGGCTTCAGGTTTTGCCGCTCCCGGCTCGCCGCTGTCCTGATGCTTATCGCTGGCTTCCTGCAGACTGCCGTCGGGGTTAACCGGCAGCACGGCGATTGAACCGCTCACATAGTTAGCCACCAGCAGGTGCTTGCCCTGCGGCGTCAGGGACAAATAGACCGGGCCAGCGCCCCCGGAAGAGACCTGGTTCAGCTCGGTCACACTCCCGTCATCGCCCACACGCAATGCCGCCACCACGCCTTTCTCGGCTTCGCTGGCCACGTACAGCGTCTTCCCGTCCGGCGATGCGGTAAGCTGCGCGGCGTTCGGTAGCGAACTGACCAGCGTTTTCTCGCTAAGCGCGCCGGTTTTGGCGTCAACCTGGAAGCGGTAAAGCCCTTCGCCGTTCGGGTTGTAGGTACCGACCCAGGCGTAGTGACTTTGTGCCGCGCTGTTGCCGGCGGCGAGTAAGGCAAATGAAGCAACAAGCAGAGTGCGTGCAGACATGCGTTTGTCCTCAAAGTGTGGTTGATGAGGATTATACCCTCATCGTCCCCCTCGCCCTAAAAAGGAGAGGGGCTCTTTCTTTTCCCCCTCTCCCTACAGGGAAGAGAGGGAAACAGCGGGTGCTTTATCTCACCAGCTTCTTCGTCATCGCCAACAGCGTGGCAACATCCGCCGGGCGAGTATTCCCGCTGGCCTTGTCGATAATTGAGCTGTAAATATGTGGGATCACTTTGCTGACGCCAGCATCCAGCGCAATCTTCAGGATCTCCTCGTAGTTTTCGAGATCGATGCCGCCGGTCGGCTCCAGCCAGAAGTCATGCTTCGCGCATGCTTCCGCTACAGCCTGGTACTCTTCGCGGCAGTCCAGCCCGCCCATCGGGAAATATTTGATTGAGCTGCCGCCCATATCCTTCAGCAGCGCAATCGCGGTTTCGACCGGCACGATGCCATCCTGCACGCCGGAACTTAACGGGCCGGTGGAGATTTTTACCATCCCAACGGTACCGGTCGGTGAGACCAGGCCGTTAACTACGCTATCGCTTTGGCCAAGCAGCGCGCGGCTGGTGCCCACGCCGGTAAACACCTGATTGACGTGCTGAGGCTGAATCTGGCCGGAAATTTCGCTCACCATTGCAGATTGGTTCGGATCGCCTGCGCCAAGGCCAACGGACAGCGCGTTGTCGATAAGCGCCGCGTAATCACGCATGTCGGCAACCGCGCTTTCTACGTCCGGGTAGTTTTTAGATAACACGCCGACCAGCACATGGCCTTCCGCCGCCTGGTAAATCTCTTTGGCGTTCTCTTTCGAGCCGGCCAGGACGTTCAGACACACGCGGTCGTGGTAAAAATTCGGGGTCAGTTTCATGCTTATTTCTCCTTGCTTACCAGCGCTTTGATGCAGCGGTAAATAATCTCCAGCTGTGCCGCGCTTACGCTGCGCACATCCGCCTCAATAATGCCTTCGTTGGCTTTGTAGCCTCGGAAGTAGATAGCGTATTCGCCCTGCTTCAGCGCGCTGACCAGCTCGCCGGTGCTGATGCCGACGGTCGCTTCGTCGAACTTGATTTCGCTCCGGGCGATGTCACGACCAGCGGTATCCCACACTACACGGGCGGTTACGCCATTCAGGGTGTTCAGGCTATCGATAAACGGCGTCATTTTGGCGACCATTTCGGCCCCGCTCTCTTTGGCCGCGCTCAGGTAATGTTCAATCGCGCAGGTCAGGCCGAGGATGCCCTCTTTGCCGACTTTCATTGCGCGCCCGATGCCACCGGTTTGCAGCTTCACCCACTCGACGTACTGCTCTTTGCCGATCACCAGCCCGCTGGTTGGGCCTTCGATAGCCTTCGCTCCGCTGTAAATCACCAGGTCGGCCCCGGAGCGGTAATAGTCCTGCAAATCCTCTTCTGCGGCAGCGTCAACGATCAGCGGCAGATTGTGTTTACGCGCCACCACCACGGCCTGCTCTACGCTGAGCATGCTCTTCTGCACCGAATGGTGGGATTTGATATACAGAATGGCCGCCGTGCGCGGAGAAATGGCTGCAGCCAGCTGGTCCGCCGAACATTCGTTGGCGTAGCCCGCTTCAACGATTTTGCCGCCGCCCAGGTTCACCATCGTGCCAACGGGTGCGCCGAAGTTAACGTTGTGGCCTTTAGGCAGCACAATCTCGTTGTTCTCCAGCGGTACGGCATGCAGGTTCTCGATCAGCCATTGGTTGTCTTTCACCAGCACAGCGGCTACGGACTGGGCTATCCCTGCGGATGCACAAGACACCACGGTCGCCGCTTCAACGTCGAGCAGGCCGGCAATGTAGGCACCGGTCTTGTTCACCAGATCCTTCATTTCGAAGTAGTGATTCATGCCGGTGGTGACCGCGTCCACCACTTCCGGGCGAGGCGTAGACACGCCGAGAGCGGTCATGCGGCCAGATGCGTTAATTACCTGCTTTAAATTGTATTTTTCATAGATCGAAGACATGTTCAGCTTTCCCTTGTTCGGTAGTAAACCATTTCCCGGCGCGCACAGCGGCCAGCGCCACCAGCGCCTGGTCTCCCGTCAGCGTTTGCTGCTCTGCATCGGTAAATATCGTTGGCTGACGGCGCAGCTCAAAGACGGTCAGATCGCCATCCAGCCCCACGGCCAGACGACCTTTGTTTTTCAGACGTAGTCCATCCGCAGCGTGAGCGGTCACGCAGTCGATCACCTGAGACAATGACAGGCCAATGGAGAGGAATTTCGACATCACTGCGCCGAGTGAGTGCACCGGGCCGCTGATGCGGTTGCGGCAATAAATATCCGAACTGATGCTGTGCGGCAGAATGCCCTGCTGAATAGCGACACGCGCCACGTCAAAACTGAAGCTAGCAGTGCCGTGCCCTACATCCAGACGCACCCCGCGCTGAAGCGCCTGCGCCACGGAGGCTCTCAGTTGCCCGGCCGGGTTGAGAATGCGGTTTGGCTTGCCGTTGTAGCAGTGGGTGATGATATCGCCGCTGGTCAGCAGTTCGGCCACCTCATCGAGATCCGGCGGGTTGTTGCCGATGTGCACCATCAGCGGCAAATCACCGTTTTCTTTCTGAATAGCTTTGGCGCGCACCAGCGGCGTGATGCCGTTGTCGCCCACCACGCTGCTGCTCATGCGTGCTTTTAAGCCTACAATGAAATCCGGGTGGCGTTTCACCGCGCCGCGCACCGCGTCAGCGTCGATATTCGCCATATTGGACAGTTCGTTCTGGGCAATCAGCCCCACGCGGGAGATGTTCAGCAACGCATAAACTTCCGTCACTGCGCTGCGGGTGATTTGATAGAAATCGTCGACATCATCGGCACCGGTACTGCCGGCGTCGACCACCGTGGTCACACCGGTATCAATACCTACGCTATCAGGTTCGTCGTGGTAGATAGGGGACTTGGGGTAACAGTGAACGTGGGAGTCAATCCAGCCGGCGCTGACGTAGTACCCACCGTTCAGCTGGCGTTCTTCAGTTGCCTCGCCGGTTATCTTGCCTAAGGCGGCAATTTTGCCGTCCTTCAGGGCGATATCGATCACGGTATCGTCCACCAGCCGCGCCTGGCGCAGGATCAGGTCAAACATATTTTTCTCCTTAACTGGCGGGCGAGCCGCAGCCCGTCCGCCCTGGAAATACTGCTTACAACGCTACCGGGAAAATGGAGCCTAAAATCATTGCCCCCAGGATAGCCCCGCCGGTGATCGGTTTGCCCCAGAGGTAAAACAGCAGAGATCCAATCAGCGAACCGGTGCCGATAGGAATCGAAGCCGTCATGGCGCTGAGGATAATCAACGGCCCGAGGAAGCGGCCGGAGGCGTTACCCGCGCCCATCATGACGTCCGCCCCGTAGGTCGAATCGCTCTGATTGATGGTGAACTTACGCGCCAGAATGATGATGTAACCAATGGCGAGGCCAATCACCAGGCCGGTTACCAGCGATGCCGCAAAGTTTGCTACCGGGAAGACAAAGCCCGCCCCCAGCAGCAGTGCCGGAACGCCGAGGCCCACGCCGGTTTGAATCGCCCCGCCGATATCCAGGATCCCCACCAGGGAACCTTCAATGATGCGGGCAAACAGGAAGCTGGCGCCGAACGCCGCCACAGCGCCGTAAACGCCGGTATCAATCCCGGACTTCAGCATCGCCACGAAGGCCACTTCGTTAAAGGCGCCAATGCCGTACAGGTAGTACATGTGTGTCCCGGCAAATACGCCGGAGGAGAGCAGGCCGACAAAGATCGGGAATGACCAGTCCGCGTACCAAAAGCCTTTATTCTGTTCCATGCGTTATCCCCTTATTTGCCGCTCAGCGAGTTATGCAGCAGATCCAGCCAGTTCGGCACGGTCATGTGGAAAGACTCGATCATCTTCATGTCGAACCCGCGGAAGAAGGCACTCAGCACAAACAGGGCCACGATAGCCGTCATCATCACTTTGGTGACGCGGTGCCAGCCGCTCTCTTCAACGCCTTTACCAATCAGGATACCCAGTACCAGACCCGGCACGGCGTTGCCCATGATCAGCTGCGCTGCGCCGCCGAAAATCGTTGCCCAGAAGCCGGATTTTTTACCTGCGTCGATAGCCGCCAGCCAGAAAATAACCGGCATCACGGTGTTCACCAGCAGGTTAGCCGCGGGTACCAGCACTTTGACTGCCGTTACCTGAAGCGCCGCCGGCACCGCAGAAGCCGTAGAGTTCAGGAACGCCACCACGATCATGCCGATGACGCCGCAGGCGATCGCCATTTTTTTCGGGTCGTGGAGGGTTTCCGCCACGTTACGGTTCTTCACCATCAGTGCCGCCGCGCCCCAGTTAGGGATGATGCGGTGGTCAACGTCCTGAGTGAATGCCCCCGCCGCCACGGAAGATGCCCAGGCGTTAAAGAAGAAGCCAAGCCCAAAGGAGAAGTGAGAAGCCGGGTCCCCTTCGCAGGAGTTCAGTTCGCCGAGTGTACGAAATGCGCCCATGCCCTGTGAGGTTGGCGCATGGAACATACGGGCGGCCCCGGCACCAACGCCCACACCGACGAGGCCGCCGATAATGAGTGATTTTATTAATATAATTAAGAACATGAGTCTGCCCTTTTCTACCCTGCTTATCTGTCGCCGTAGCCGCGTTAGCTACACCACCAGCTAATTGGGTATAAATGTTTGAATTAATTAGAGACGAAATCCACCTCATCGAGGTTAAGAGCCGTCACGTTGACGGAAACATCCAGCTCCACGCTGTAGCTCCGCCTTTCCCGGCGCAGGAAGAAGAACAGAAAAGCTTCTTTGCGCACCCTGACCTGCGCCTGAACAACCTGCACGTCCTGTGGCTCAATGCGCAGAAGAATGTGGTTGGTGGATTTGAGCACCGTGCCCTGAACGTGGTTCAGGGCGTCGGAAAAGGCTTTGGCTTTGGTATCGCCGCGCCCGCTAACTCGCACCGTGGTAGCGAATTTTTCTTTCATACTTAACTGCCGTACTTCTTGTTCCACGCCTGCACCAGGCGCTCACCCAGCTCTTCTTTGTCCATAAAGCCAAAGCCAAGCACGTTGTTGCCTTCGTTAATCGCGGTTACGCCTTCATCAACGGAGCGCATCCCGTACTTGGCTTTGTAGCCGTGTTTGGTTTGTGCAGTGATGGCGCCTGCGCCGCCGCTGCCACAGAAGGAAATACCAAAGGTGGCATTTTCTGCTTTCATCACGTCACCCAGCTTCATGTCGGCGGCGACGCCTGGAATAACCACGGCGCGACCGCCCGCTTTTTCGATCCCTGCTGCAACTTTCTGGCCTTTGCCCAGACGGTCACCAATGACTACGGTAATTTGTTCCATTGTTTTCTCCTGATTATTCAAAGATTGTCTTTCGCCACTTCGAAATGTACTGACAGCAACCACGCTTCTTCTACCGGCAGATTTCCGAACTGATCGACCACCGCCTGTGCCATTTCCATCGACTCCGCGGAGATCTCCTCGAACAAGCTCTCTTCCACTTCTGGTAACGGCTCTCCGGTCAGAGAGCGATGAATCATTGCCTTAACGTGAGAGGCCAGCATTTGTTCCTGTACCGCGTTAGGCGTGATGTGCTTACTTTTGAACAGCGCGTAAATAAAATCCTGAATACGCGCCGTTAATTCCTCGGCTTCATTAACCATTACCGCTCCGTTATTCACCCTGGGTACCTCGTTAACTAATCTGTTTTTTAAGCTACCTGGCGGGGAGAAAGGTTTGTAGCGAGTTGTTTTCCACTTCGAAGTGGAAATCGCGGCGGCAATAGTGATCTGTTCCACATAACGCCACGGAATGGCGCTTTTCCGCTGGCTTACCGTGAATTAGCTCACATAACTGAGTGATAAAAGGCCGCTTTTCCAGCGGCGTTTTTTGTTGGAAAGTGTGATGAGAGGACTGTTTTACCGTCATCATTGGCGTTGCTTATGACGAACAAAGAGGAAAAAAGTTTACTCTGCGGCTCGTGGTGTTAAGGTTGGCGGGTCTTAAATATGAGTTTTAATGCCATGTCACTCACTACACCGCTCAGCAATCCCTTGCTGAAACAGCCTTGCATCGCTTAGCGCGCTCACACAGATTCCCGTCTGCAGATTGAAACGGAACGTTGTTCCGTGGGCACATTTTTGTTGTGAGAAAAAACATGTCAAAGACTGAAAAACACTGGTCCCAGGTCGAGTACCTGCACGAAACGGTGACCAATCCCAATATTCATATCAAAGGCCGGCACAGTTATTACAGCGACTGCTGGGATAACGGTTTTGAACGAAGCGTGGTGCGCTACCTGCAGGGTGACGCGGTGAGCCGGGAGTGGCCCCCCATTGGCAAACTTGACCAGCTATGGGTAGGTGATTACGTCTGTATCGCCGCCGAGGCGGTGATTCTGATGGGCGGCAACCACACGCACCGCGGCGACTGGTTCTCCCTTTATCCTTTTATCGAAACCATCCCGGACGCTTACCGCGCCAAAGGCGACACCACGCTCTCAGACGGATGCTGGATAGGTATGAGAGCGATGATTATGCCCGGCGTGACCATTGGTGAAGGCGCGATTATCGCCGCAGGCAGCGTGGTAACGAAAGACGTCGCGCCTTACAGCGTCGTCGGCGGCAACCCGGCCAAACCTATCGCCCTGCGTTTCGAACCCGAGGTGATTGAGCGACTGCTGAAGCTGCAAATTTATCAGCTAAGCGACGAGCACTTTCAGGCTATTCAGCCTCTGCTGAGCAATAACGATATTGCTGCGCTGGAGCAGGTGGTGGGAGCACTGCGGTAAAGAGAAAGGGCGGGATTAACCCGCCCGTTTTTAAATCTTAGCGAAACTTCTTGTGGTAGGTATCGCGGGTGGTTTTGAAGTCAGCGGCAGCAGCCTGAGCTTCTGTCACTTTGCCTTCGTTGGCCAACTTCAGCGCACCGTCAATCTGGCCCACGAGGATATCAAACCCGTGGCGGTACTCTTTCATGTTGGCGCTGTCGGCGGCTTCATTTTCCAGCTTTGGCGGCGTGCCTTTCTGCGCATCCAGAGCCGCTGCACGCATATTGCCCAGCGAAGTTTTCAGCTCGGCGGCGTCTTTGGTACTCAGGACGGTCTTGTAGTTTTTCGCGATAATGTCCATGTCGTCGCCAACGTCTTTGGCAAACGCAGCGCCGGACAGTAACACGGATGATACGGCTAACATTGCAATCAGTTGCTTACGCATTCACTCACCTTATCTTTTTTCTACTCGTCATACTTCAAGCTACAGCGGTGTTGGCTGCTTTGGCTCACCCCAGTCACTTACCCAAGTAAGCTCCTGGGGATTTACTCTCTTGCGGCCTGGCTGTAACTCGAATTATTTAGAGTATTTTTTAGAGGTAGGCGCGGCAGGGCGCGCCACATTGCTTTACTGACCGGCTATCTTCATCTCCGGAAGTAAGACTGAACCACACTGAATGTTGCTACGTGTTTCTATATCGTTGCCAATAGTAACTATCTCGCGCCACATGTCCTTCAGGTTGCCGGCGATGGTGATTTCGCTCACCGGATATTGGATCTCACCGTTCTCAACCCAGAAGCCTGCCGCTCCGCGAGAATAGTCGCCGGTAATGCCGCTCACGCCCTGCCCCATCAGCTCGGTTACCACCAGCCCGGTGCCCATCTGTTTCAGCATTTCCTCAAAGCCAAGGCCCTGGCCCGCAATGCGCCAGTTGTGGATCCCGCCCGCATGACCGGTGCTTTTCAGCCCAAGCTTACGCGCGGAATAGTTGGTCAGCAGCCACTGCTGCAGCACGCCGTCTTTGATGATGTCGCGACGCTCTGTACGCACGCCTTCGCTGTCGAACGGCGTGGAGGCCAGGCCTTTCAGCAGGTGCGGATGTTCTTCAATGGTCAGCCAGTCCGGCAGGATTTGCTTGCCGAGGGAATCCAGCAGGAACGTCGATTTGCGGTACACCGCGCCGCCGGCAATCGCGCCCACAAGATGACCGAACAGCCCGGTCGCCACTTCATTGGCGAAAATCACCGGCGCTTTCATTGTGGAGAGTTTCCGCGGAGACAAACGTGACAATGTGCGGCGCGCGCAGTCGGCCCCTACCCATTCTGGCGATTTCAGGTCTTCCATCGCCCGACCGATGGTGTAGGCATAATCCCGCTCCATATCACCGTTTTCTTCGGCGATTACGCAGCTCGAAAGAGAATGACGGGTGGAGCAGTAGCTCTGCAGCATGCCGTGGCTGTTACCGAAAACCTTGATGCCGTAATGGCTGTTAAAGCTGCCGCCTTCGGTATTGGTGATACGTTTGTCCACGTTCAGAGACGCATTTTCCGCTCGGGCGGCAAGCTCAATGGCACGCTCGGGGTCAATTTCCGTTGGGTGGAAGAGATCCAGATCCGGCGCATCAAAGGCCAGCAGTTCTTTATCCGCCACGCCAGCATAAGGATCCGGCGAGGTATAGCGGGCGATGTCCAGCGCGGCCTGTACGGTACGCGCTATCGCGTCCGGGCTCAGGTCGGTGGATGAGGCGCTGCCCTTGCGGTTTTGGTGATAAACGGTGATGCCCAGCGCACCATCACTGTTGAATTCGACATTCTCCACCTCACCGTAGCGGGTGCTGACGCTGATACCGGTAGTTTTACTGACCGCCACTTCCGCGCCGTCTGACTTGCCCTTTGCCAGCTCCAGCGCCTGTGAAACCGCCTGCTCCAGAACCTGACGTTGTTGTGCTACTTGCGTGTTTACTTTCATCGCTACTGCCATAATGTAAGGTGAGTCGTTCAAGTCTAACAGGATCAGAACAATTTCGCAGTGCAGGCCCATTGCTGGTAATATCCGCGTCAACTTTTTTAAGGAGCCTAATATGACCAAGCAGCCCGAAGACTGGCTCGACGACGTGCCCGATGATGAAAATGAAGACGAAGATGATGAAATTATCTGGGTCAGTAAAAGTGAGATTAAGCGCGACGCCGAAGAGCTAAAACGCCTCGGCGTTGAGCTGATGGAACTGGGCAAAAACGCCCTGGAAAAAATCCCGCTCGACGATGATTTACGTGCCGCCATTGAGCTGGCGCAGCGCATCAAGAAGGAAGGCCGCCGCCGCCAGGTACAGCTGATCGGCAAGATGATGCGATCCCGCGACATGGATCCGATCCGCCAGGCGCTCGACAAGCTGAAGAACCGCCACAACCAGCAGGTTTCTCTGTTCCACAAGCTGGAAGCTTTGCGTGACCGCCTCGTTGAAGAAGGCGATGATGCGATGAGTGAAGTCCTGAGACTCTATCCGCAGGCTGACCGCCAGCAGCTGCGCGTGCTGATCCGCAATGCGCAAAAAGAAAAAGCGGCCAATAAGCCGCCTAAGTCTTACCGTCAGATCTTCTCTTACCTTCGCGAACTCGCCGAAGAACAAGAAAGCTAAGACGCTAGCGCTGGCCTGGGGTTCTCCCCGGCCAGCGCTCAATTTCTTCTGGCCTTTTTCAGGTCAAATTACTGCGCCGATATAGCGCCACGCCTACCGCCAGCACGGCGAGCATTCCCGCACAGCTGCGGTTCACCCAGCGCATAACGTTGGCAGAGAACTTACGCATCGCGTGGCGGCCACCCCAGGCGTAAATCGTCATCATAATGCAGTCGATAATCGCGCTAACCAGCGCCAGAATCATATACTGCATCGCTACCGGCTCCTGCGGGCGAATGAACTGCGGTAAAAAGGCCGAGAAGAACAGCAGACCTTTCGGGTTGGATAAGCCGACCATCAGCGAACGTAAAAAAGCCGTTTTGCCGGTCGCGACCGCCGCCGAAGCGCTCACGCTCAGCGCCTTAGCAGGCGCGCGCCACAGCACGAAAGCCAGATACACCAGGTAAAGCGCACCGCCCCACTTCACCACCGCAAACAGCTGCTCGGACGCCTGCAACAACGCCCCCAGCCCACAGCCTACCGCGCCAATCAGCAGCAGGTCGGCCAGTACCGCACCGAGAAAACCGTAGCCCGCAATACGCATCCCGTAAGTTGCCCCGTTATTCAGCGCCAAAAGCATCGACGGGCCGGGCGTCACCATAACCGCGCTAACGGCGATGACGTAAAGAAACAGCGTGGTGATATCCATCAATCAAGTCCTGGTAAAAATACATCAGCACCCGGTGGTAAAAGCCCATCGGGTACTTTAAAAACGTTCGAATTAAAGTGAGCGTTCCATCACGACGCGGCAGAGATCGTCAAAAAAGCGACCATACCGGGCTTCACCGATGGGCTGGGGATAGCTCAATACAATCAGATGATGATCGGGAATGTCCGCATGGTATGTCGGGTGGAAATGCGAATAGTCGTTTTCACAGAAACCGAGGCTTTGGTAAAAACGCAGCCGCTTATGGGCAATCTCGGTGGTGAGCGGATCGATTTCGAGGATGGTTTGTGGGTAGAGCTGCAAAAACTGGCTTAGCATTCGCTTGCCATAGCCCTGCGCACGCAGTTGGCCGTTCACGGCGAGGTGCTCAATATAGGCGTAGTCGCCAAAATCCCACGCGCCGATCATGCCCACAAACTGCTCGCCGTCAAACCAGGCCTGCAGGCTGTAATTGGGGTGAGTAAGCGCGCTGACCTTTGCGGCTGGCTGGCGTTTTTCGTGACGTGGAAAAGCGCTTTCATACAGCTCATCCACGCTTTCAAAATACGGGGAGCTGCGGTCGGTAATTCGTTTTATCGTTAGCATGACGCGTAGTTTACCAAATGCAGGCGGAGAAATAACCTGGCGACGGGCTACTTCCCTTTGATCTGAAATGCCTTCCGGTACAGCGAAGGGGTGGTTTTAAACTGCTGCTGAAAATGCCTGCGCAGCGAAAGCGCGGAGCTAAAACCAGACGCCATCGCCACCTGCTCCACCGGCTGATCGGTTTTTTCCAGAAAGCGCTGCGCCAGCGCCAGGCGCTGATTAAGCAGCCACTGCGTGACGGTTGTGCCGGTCGTTTGCTGGAAGCGGCGGGTAAATGTCCGGCGGCTCATGCAGGCTCTGCTCGTCAGTACATCAACCGAAATGGCCTCCTGCAGATTTTGCGTCGCCCAGCCGAGCGTCTGCATAAAGCGATCCCCGCCGTGGGTGTTATACACCGGCTGCTCGATAAACTGCGCCTGCCCGCCCTGCCGCTGCGGGGGCACCACCAGCAGGCGAGCAACGTGGTTAGCCACTTCGGCACCGCACTGTTGCCGGACCAGATGCAGGCAGCAATCAATACTGGCCGCCGTCCCCGCCGAGGTCACCACATCACCTTCATCGACATAAAGTACGTTTCGGTCAAGGGCGACGGAGGGGTAAAGTTGGCTGAAAGCCTGCATCCAGTTCCAGTGGGTGGTCGCCGGGCGGCCATCAAGCAGTCCGCAGGCCGCCAGCACAAACGCGCCCATGCACAACCCCACCACTTTTGCGCCACGGCAATGGGCACGTTTTAGGGCAACCAGCAGCTCAGCGGGAGGCGCTATGGCGGGATCGCTCCAGCTCGGCACAATAACCATGTCCATCTCGTCCAGCGCCGTCAGGCTGTGTTCAGCGGCTATAGTAAAACCGGCATTAGTTCTCAACGGCCCCGGCTGCGTCGCGCATACCGCAAGCTGATAATAAGGCAGGCCCGCCGCATCGACGGCTTTTTCAAACACCGCACAGGGCACCGAGAGGTGAAAAGGAATGATGTCAGGAAACACGACAATCCCTATTTTAATCGCTGACATCCTGCCTCCGACAATTTGGCGCAATACGCTCGTTTTTGGGTATCACGATGGCTATTTTCAATCCGGCTAGCGCGGCAAACTTTATCTCGTCCACGGCGCAGACCGCGCCACCTAAGTAACATACCCAAGGAAGAGCGAAATGAGAAAATTAATTGCCAGTAGCACCTTAGCCCTGTCAATGGCCGCCGCCAGCCTGAGCCTGCAGGCAGAAACCAAAACCGCCGAACGGGCCCCGACTATCCGTACCATGAGTGGTGCAGAGAAAACCCGCACGCTGGATGCCAAAACCACGGCGCTCGTTGTCATTGATTTCCAGAACGAATATTTCAGCGGGAAAATGCCCATTCCAGAGGGAAAAAAAGCGCTGGATAACGCTAAACGACTGGTGAGCTTTGCCCATAAAGAAGGGATGCCGGTTTACTTCGTGCAGCACCTTGGCCCTGCGAACGGCCCGCTGTTTGCCAAAGGCAGCCGCTTTGCCGAGTTCCATACAGACCTGCAGCCAACAAAGGCTGACTATGTCATTACCAAAGAAACGCCAAGCTCGTTTGTGGGCACCACGCTCGACAGCCAGCTAAAAGCCAAAGGGATCAAGCAGCTGGTCATCACCGGCCTGATGACCCACATGTGCGTCTCTTCGACCGCTCGTGATGCGGTTCCGCTGGGTTATCAGGTGATTATTCCTGAAGATGCCACGGCCACGCGTGACCTTGCGACCTGGGATAACAAAGTTGTCGATCATAAAGTGCTGCAGGAAGCGGCGCTGGCGGGCGTAGCGGACGTGTTTGCAGAGATTAAAACCACGGATGAAGTGCTGAAGATGCCCGTGACGAAGGGCTAAAAAAATGGCCCCTGAAGGGGCCATTTTTTCACGTTAAGCGCGGTCCACCGTAAAGGCCAGGACCTCTGCGAGGCTCTCTGCCCCCAGCGCGAGCATGATCAGGCGATCAACGCCCAACGCCACGCCGGAGCTGTCCGGCATTCCGGCCTCCAGCGCTGCCAGTAGATTCATGTCCACCGGCTGCTGCGGCAGGCCAAGCGCCGCGCGTTTGCGGTTATCCTGCTCGAAACGTTGCTGCTGTTCACGGGCGTCGGTCAGCTCGTGGAAACCGTTCGCCAGCTCGATGCCTTTAAAGTACACCTCAAAGCGCTCCGCCACGCGGTGATCTTCGGTGCTGATCTGCGCCAGAGAAGCCTGGCTTGCCGGGAAGTGGTACACGAAGGTTGGCTTGTCTTTCCCAATCTGCGGCTCTACGCCCATGGCGAACAGCAGCTGCAACAGCGTGTCCCGGTCTTCTTCTTTGTCGGCGATGTTGCTCAGGTCGAGCTTCGCCGCCGCTTCACGCAGCTGCGCTTTGTCCGCAGACAGCGGATCGATATCCAGATGGCGCTGGAAAGCCTGTTGATAAGAAAGGCTTTCTGCGGCGCCGCATTCCAGCACCTGCTGCAACAGGTCATCCACTTCATTCATCAGGCGGTACATGTCGTAGTGTGGACGATACCACTCCAGCATGGTGAATTCCGGGTTGTGGTGACGCCCCATCTCTTCATTACGGAAACTGCGGCACAGCTGGAACACCGGGCCACAGCCCGCCGCCAGCAGGCGTTTCATGTGATATTCCGGACTGGTCATCAGGTACAGGTTCATGCCCTGAGAGTGGCCTGGACCGACGAAACGGGTTTCAAACGGCACCAGATGAATATCGGTTACCGTCGCCTGGCTCATGCAGGGTGTTTCCACCTCCAGAACGCCGCGGTCGGCGAAGAAGCGCCGAATTTCCGCCATGATGGCGGCGCGTTTTAACAAATTGGGGATGGATGCGCTCGGCTGCCAGGTGGCCGTTTCGCTCATGAGAAAGTCTCCGTATTTATGCAAGGCCGAGAAGTCTACCCGCATCACAGAAAGGAGACAAATTTTGCGCAGAGAATTTTATTTCGAGCGTTTTGCGACCAGGGTTAGGCAAATTTTTTCTCATGCTCCAACAGCCATTTTTTCCGCGCAATTCCGCCGCCGTATCCCGTCATGGTCCCGTTTTTACCGATAATTCTATGGCAAGGGATCACAATCGCCACCCGGTTGGCACCGTTAGCACCCGCCACCGCGCGCACGGCATCGGGATTTTCTATTTTTATCGCCAGCGCCTGATAGTGGGAGGTTTCTCCATAAGGCACGGTATCAAGCTGCTGCCAGACTTTCTGCTGGAATGCGCTGCCCGGCGTATGCAGTGAAAGGGTGAACTGCTGCCTTTTTCCGGCAAAGTATTCACCGATCTCTTTCTCCGCCTGCCGCGTGTGATCGTTTTCCCCGGCGATGATGCGGGCGTTGAGCCGCGCCTGCAGATCGTCGAATTCACGCTCCAGCGCACGCCGGTCAACAAACTCCAGCAGGCAGACGCCCTGCTCTGTGGCACACACGAACATCGGGCCGATGGGCGTGGTAAAACGATGAATGACGATGATGTTTGCCGCCCGGCTGGGGGCATCGCCAGTGAGTTTTTTGCAGGTATAGCCAAACCCGCTCAGCGAATCGTAGCCGCTGCTAAACGCCGCATCCGTAGCACTTTTCCCACGCCTGAGTTCCTGCAGCGCCATATTTACGCGCAGCATTCTCTGCCAGGCCTGGAAAGTCATCCCGTGGTGTTGCACAAACCAGCGGCGGAGACGTTCGGGGCTGATGTTATGCTGGCGAAGTTCACCATCGCTGACCCGGTGCTCACTGCTCGCTCTGAAAAGACCAATAGCCTGCTCGACTATCGGTGGGGCAGAGAATGCGTTTTCGGTAGGACGGCAAATCTTGCAGGGACGAAAGCCCGCGTGAAGCGCGGACTTGAAATCGTCATAAAATTCAACGTTATCCCGCTTAGGTTTACGGGCGCGACAGTTGGAAATGCAGAACACGCCGGTGGTTTTTACACCCACGAAAAAAACGCCAACATGCTCAGTAGAACGCGCCACCAGCGCCTCGTACCAGGTATCGCACTGCGCAGCATCAAGGATTTTCATCGGCAAAGACCTCGTCAAATGAGCCCTGTCGGAGAAGGTTAAACAACAGATGCTGTAACTTGCGGTTAAGGGCTGCGTGCACAAAATTCCCCATCGATAAACGTTTTACCCCAAGTGCCGCCAGTTGAGTAAAGTCGGGCAGACCCGGCATGCACATAACATTCAGCGGCAGATCAACCACGCTGGCAATCGTCTGGATGTCTTCCGGCACGGTCACGCAGGGTACAAAGAAGCCGTCAGCCCCCGCCTGTTGATATAGCCTGCCGCGGGCGAGAGTTTTATTCAGTGCATCCTGCTCACCAAGCAAAAAAACATCGGTTCTGGCATTGATAAACAGCGGTGTTTTCGCGGCATCCAGCCCTGCTTTTAACGCACTCAAGCGGGCAGCAAAGCGTTCGGCATCCAGTAAACGACGTTCCCGCAGTTCAACTTTGCTGTCCTCAAGGTTAATGCCGACAACACCCAGTTCTGCCAGATGAATCGCCTGGCGCACCACCGTTTCGATATCTTCCCCGTAACCGGCCTCCATATCGACAGAGAGCGGCAAATTGACGCGCTCACGTATGCGGGCCACCAGATCCAGGAGTGCAGAAAATGGCATCTCCTCACCATCCGTGTAGCCCAGCATGTCGGCGATTGCCGCACTTGAGGTACCCAGCGCCTGATACCCCGCCGCCTGCGCCGCCTGAGCGCTGGCGACGTCCCAAACGTTAGCCAGCAACAATGGCGTACGCTGATAATGCATCTGCCTAAAACTCATTTTCTTCCCCTGCCTTTATAGAATGGGAAAGATTCTGTGCTCCAGCCGGGGCCGCAACAACCGAAAAACAGACGACTATTTTTCGCCGCTTTGTCTTCGCATTACACCATTTAAGCATTCATTTTTGTGACGAGATTCATTAACAGCAGTAATTAATCGACCTGTAGATCAGCAAAAAAATCGAACAAATCAAATTTCCCTAAAATCCCTCCGGTTATACTTCATCTACCTAAAAAGGAGCAGGGATACACCTTTCGCAGCCACCGCCTTTCAGGCCGTGAATACCCTTTGGTCGTATAGCTTTGCGAATTACTAAAATCTGGAGGAATGTCGTGCAAACCTTTCAAGCCGATCTCGCCATTATAGGCGCCGGCGGAGCAGGCCTACGAGCAGCCATTGCGGCGGCCCAGGCTAATCCACAGGCAAAAATCGCTCTGATTTCCAAAGTCTACCCAATGCGCAGCCACACGGTTGCCGCCGAAGGGGGTTCCGCAGCCGTCGCGCAGGATCACGACAGCTTCGACTACCATTTTCACGACACCGTAGCCGGAGGCGACTGGCTGTGTGAACAGGATGTGGTTGACTACTTCGTTCACCATTGCCCCACCGAAATGACCCAGCTTGAGCAGTGGGGTTGCCCGTGGAGCCGCCGTCCGGACGGCAGCGTCAACGTCAGGCGCTTCGGCGGGATGAAGATTGAACGTACCTGGTTCGCCGCCGACAAAACCGGCTTCCATATGCTCCACACGCTGTTCCAGACTTCTCTTCAGTTCCCACAAATTCAACGCTTCGACGAACACTTCGTGCTCGATATTCTGGTCGATGACGGCCAGGCGCGCGGCGTCGTCGCCATGAACATGATGGAAGGCGAGCTGGTACAGATCCGCGCCAACGCGGTGGTGATGGCCACCGGCGGCGCCGGGCGTGTCTATCGCTACAACACCAACGGCGGTATCGTCACCGGTGACGGCATGGGCATGGCGCTGAGCCACGGCGTGCCGCTGCGCGACATGGAATTTGTGCAATACCACCCAACCGGGTTACCGGGTTCCGGCATCCTGATGACCGAAGGCTGCCGCGGCGAAGGCGGTATTCTGGTGAACAAAAACGGCTATCGATACCTGCAGGATTACGGCATGGGGCCGGAAACTCCGCTCGGCGAGCCGAAGAACAAATACATGGAGCTCGGCCCGCGCGACAAAGTCTCTCAGGCCTTCTGGCACGAGTGGCGCAAAGGCAACACCATTTCCACCCCACGCGGGGACGTGGTTTACCTCGACCTGCGCCACCTCGGCGAGAAAAAGCTGCTTGAGCGCCTGCCGTTTATCTGCGAACTGGCCAAAGCCTACGTGGGCGTTGACCCGGTCAAAGAGCCGATCCCGGTTCGCCCAACGGCGCACTACACCATGGGCGGCATCGAGACTGACACCCAGTGTGAAACCCGTATTAAAGGGCTGTTCGCGGTGGGCGAATGTTCCTCCGTTGGCCTGCACGGCGCCAACCGCCTGGGCTCTAACTCGCTGGCAGAACTGGTGGTCTTTGGCCGCCTGGCGGGTGAACAGGCAATGGAGCGCGCCGCACAAGCGCAGCCCGCGAATGATGCCGCGCTGAACGCCCAGGCAGCCGATGTTGAAGGCCGCCTGAAGCAGTTGGTCAACCAGGAAGGCAACGAGAGCTGGTCGAAAATTCGCGACGAGATGGGGCTTTCCATGGAGGAAGGCTGCGGGATTTACCGCACCACGGAATTAATGCAAAAAACCGTCGACAAGCTGGCGGAGCTGCAGGAACGCTTCAAGCGCGTGCGCATTACCGACACCTCCAGCGTCTTCAATACCGACCTGCTGTACACCATTGAACTGGGTCACGGCCTGAACGTTGCCGAATGTATGGCGCACTCCGCCCTCGCGCGCAAAGAATCACGCGGTGCCCACCAGCGCCTGGACGAAGGCTACACCGAACGCGATGACGTCAACTTCCTTAAACATACTCTGGCCTTCCGCGACGCCGACGGCACCACGCGCCTCGACTATAGCGATGTGAAGATCACCACGCTGCCGCCAGCGAAACGCGTCTATGGCGCTGAAGCGGAAGATGCTGAGAAAAAGGAGAAGGCAAATGGCTGAGATGCAAACCCTGAAGATTGAGATTGTGCGCTACAACCCGGAAACGGACAGCAAGCCGCATAGCGCAATCTACGAGGTGCCGTTTGACGAGCAAACCTCGCTGCTGGACGGGCTGGGTTATATCAAAGATAACCTCGCGCCTGACCTCAGCTACCGCTGGTCGTGCCGCATGGCGATTTGCGGCTCCTGCGGCATGATGGTCAACAAAGTGCCGAAGCTTGCCTGTAAAACCTTCCTGCGCGAATACACCAACGGCATCAAAGTTGAAGCCCTGGCTAACTTCCCGATTGAGCGTGATTTAGTGGTCGACATGACCCACTTCATCGAAAGCCTGGAGTCGATTAAGCCTTATATTATCGGCAACACCCGCACGCCGGATCAGGGGCCAAACAAGCAGACGCCCGCGCAGATGGCGAAATACCATCAGTTCTCCGGCTGCATCAACTGCGGGCTGTGCTATGCCGCCTGCCCACAGTTTGGCCTCAACCCTGAGTTTATCGGCCCGGCGGCGATTACTCTCGCTCACCGTTACAACCTGGACAACCGTGACCACGGCAAGAAACAGCGTATGCCGCAGCTCAACGGGCAAAATGGCGTGTGGAGCTGCACCTTTGTCGGCTACTGCTCCGAAGTTTGTCCAAAACACGTCGATCCGGCCGCGGCCATCCAGCAGGGCAAAGTCGAAAGCTCGAAAGACTTTTTGATTGCCACCCTGAAACCACGCTAAGGAGTGCACCATGACCACGAAACGTAAGCCTTATGTCCGCCCCATGGCGCCAACCTGGTGGCGGCAACTGGGCTTCTACCGTTTTTATATGCTGCGTGAAGGCACTTCGGTTCCGACAGTCTGGTTCAGCATCGTGCTGATTTACGGCCTTTTCTCGCTAAAACACGGTGTAGAAGGCTGGGCGGGGTTTGTGGGTTTCCTGCAAAACCCGGTGGTGATCATCCTCAATCTCGTTACCCTGGCCGCCGCCGTGCTGCACACCAAAACCTGGTTTGAGCTGGCACCGAAGGCCGCTAACGTCATCGTTAAGGGCGAGAAAATGGGACCGGAGCCGGTCATCAAGGGATTGTGGGTCGTCACTGCGCTGGTGACTGTCGTTGTGCTGCTTGTAGCACTGTTCTGGTAAGGAGGCTGAGGTGATTAACCAAAATCCAAAACGTTCCGACGAGCCGGTATTCTGGGGCCTGTTTGGCGCAGGCGGTATGTGGGGGGCGATTTTCGCACCGGTTATCGTGCTGCTGGTCGGTATCATGCTGCCGCTCGGCCTGTTCCCGGGCGATGCGCTGAGCTTTGACCGCGTTTATGCCTTCGCCCACAGCTGGATTGGCCGCCTGTTCCTGCTGCTGATGATTGTGCTGCCGCTGTGGTGTGGCCTGCACCGCATCCACCATGCGATGCACGACCTGAAGATCCACGTTCCGGCCGGGAAATGGGTGTTCTACGGTCTCGCTGCCATTCTGACGGTGGTGACCATTATTGGCCTGCTGACGCTCTAAGCCCTCGGCACACAAATGAGCCCGCCATCGCGCGGGCTTTTTTATTCCGTCTCCAGCGCCCTCACCCTCTTTCTGTATTCCCCTGGCGTGCAGCCAAATTCTCGCATAAAAGCCTTATGGAAAGACGATTCGCTGGCGTAGCCCACGGCATCAGCGATGGCGATAACCGAGCTTGCTTCCCGGGAGAGTTGCTGCGCGGAAATTTGCAGCCTTATGCGGGTGAGTACCGCCAGCGGTGTGGTCCCGCTCACTTCGCGAAATAGCAGCGCAAAACTGGCGCGGGACATATGCACTTGCTCAGCCAGCGAGGCCACAGTCCAGGGCATTTGCGGCGCATTCAACATGCTTTGCACTGCCGCACCCAGTCGCGGATGCAGCAGCAGGCTCAACTGGCTTTTATCCTGCGCATGGGTGCGCAACCACTGGCGCAGACCCAGCGCGATCATCGTGGCACATTGCTGGCTACATACCGCCGCCATACCAGCCTGTGGCTTTTCCGCCTCTTGTTGCAGCAGCGCAACGGCCGCCAGCAGCCATGTGTGTTCGGGGCTGCCTTGTTCGGGTGCCATCCGCAGAGCTTCGGGCAGCGCCGTCAAAAAATGGCGGGAAGCCGAAGATAATTGCAGGCTGCCGCAAACGACCCAGGTCTCTCCCGGTCCTTTCTGCCGCAGCCGGTGCGCGGAGTTTTGTGTCAGCACAATGACCTGCCCGGGAAGCAGCGTGAATGTCTCTCCGGAAGGCAACTCCAGCCACGCGGCACCTTGCGTAACGGTATGCCAGCGAATGGTCGCCAGAGAACCCGCCGCATGAGGCAGGCTCCAGCCCGCACTTAGCAGGCAATTTTTATCAATCGAGCCCTGCGGGTCGCTGAACGCCAGCAACTGACTGAGAGCATCCATTATCCACCCCAGCAAATCAGACGATAAGACAGGATTTAAAGATACCTGAAGAAACCACGTTCCCGCCATTAGAGCAGAATAGAGATCGCCCACACAATGACTGGCTCACTGACGGAGAACACCCATGCAAACGTATCAGGCAATCATCATTGGCTTCGGTAAAGCGGGGAAAACCCTGGCGGCAACCCTGGCAAAACAAAACTGGAAAGTCGCCATCATCGAACAATCGCCCACAATGTACGGCGGCACCTGTATTAACATTGGCTGCATTCCAACCAAAACGCTGGTTCATGACGCGGAACGCCACCAGGACTTTACGACAGCCATCGCGCGTAAGTTCTCGGTCGTCAGCTTCCTGCGCGACAAAAACTACCGTTTGCTGGCCGACCTGGACAATGTGGACGTTATCGACGGCCACGCGGAGTTTGTCGACCAGCACAGGGTGCGCGTGATGCAAAACGGTGAAACGATTGAACTGCGCGGCGAGAAAATATTTATCAATACCGGGGCGCAGTCCGTTCTGCCGCCGATTGACGGCCTGACCACGACGCCAGGCGTGTATGACAGCACCGGGTTGCTTAATCTGACCACCCTTCCGCCTCATCTCGGTATTTTGGGTGGCGGCTACATCGGGGTTGAGTTTGCCTCAATGTTTGCAGGCTTTGGCAGCAAGGTCACACTATTCGAAGCCGCAGCCGATTTCTTGCCGCGAGAAGATCGTGACGTAGCCGCCGCCATCGCCAATATACTGCGGCAACAAGGCGTGGAGCTGATCCTCAACGCACACGTTCAGCGCGTTGAATCGCATGACAACACCGTGCACTTGCATACCAGTGATAGTCTCCACAAGGTTGACGCGCTGCTGGTTGCCTCGGGGCGAAAACCCGCCACGGACCCTCTGAATCTGAAAAACGCCGGGGTTGATGTCGATGCTCGCGGTGCCATCGTGGTGAATAAATACCTGCGTACCTCGGCGGACAACATCTGGGCGTTGGGGGACGTGACCGGGGGACTGCAGTTTACTTATATCTCGCTGGATGACTTCCGCATCGTGCGTGACAGCCTGCTGGGCGAAGGTAAACGCAATACCGGGGACAGGAAAAATGTCCCTTATTCAGTGTTTATGACGCCCCCGCAGTCGCGCATTGGCCTGACCGAGGCACAAGCCCTGGCCTGTGGTAAACCCGTTCAGGTAGTTACGCTTCCCGCGGCGGCAATTCCGAGGGCTCGAGTCATGGGCGACACGCGCGGCATGCTCAAAGCCATCGTGGACACCTCAACGCAGGAGATCCTCGGCGCGTCGCTGCTCTGCCCTGACTCTCATGAGATAATTAACCTGATTAAAACGGTAATGGATGCCGGGCTGCCCTACACCACGCTACGCGACCAAATCTTCACGCATCCCACCATGAGCGAAGCGCTTAACGACCTGTTTGGGCTGGTCAACTAACTTGTCGGGGCCGGGTAACCAGGCCCTACGCTTTCTCACACTCTCCGGCTAACCAGCCGGAGAAGTCGCGCATGGCAGGCGTTTCCGGCCTGGACTGCAGCTTTGTCAGCCAGTAGCTGCCCAGACTGATTTCTGTCTCAAACGGGCGCACAATCCGCTCGCTGTTCAGCAAGTGGGTGAACATATTCACCGGGGCAAGGGCAACCCCTGCTCCGGCCTGCGCGGCTTCGAGCATGGTTATCGAGGAATCAAAAACCATCACCAGATGCGTTGGCGATGGCGGTGCTTCACCGGCAGCCTGTAGCCACGCGGCCCATTCGTCACGCCTGTAGGAGCGCAGCAGCGTGGCGTTCAGTACATCCTTCGGTGTCTGCAATTCAGCGGCCAGCGCCGGAGAGCAAAGCGGTGACAGCGGGGCGTCACACAGGTATATCGCGTCCGTCCCGTGCCAGGCTCCGCTGCCAAATCGCACCGTATAGTCCAGCCCCTCTGCCGCCGGATCCACCCGGTTGTTGTGCGTCGAAAGCTGAAGATCGATATGCGGATAGCGCCGACGAAACGCCTCAAGGCGCGGCAGCAGAAAGCCCGTCGCGAAAGTACCCACCACGCCTAGCTTCAGTTTTTCTCTCGCCTGCGTGCCGGAAAAGCGATCCAGTACCCCGGCAATGCGGTCAAATGAATCGTTTAGGACAGGTAACAGATTTTCACCTTCCGTGGTCAACATTAATCCGCGAGAAACGCGCACAAACAGCTGACAATGCAGATGTTCTTCCAGCGCTTTCACCTGCTGACTGATGGCGGAGTGAGTGACATTCAGCTCAATGGCGGCATGGGTAAAGCTAAGATGCCTGGCGGCGGCTTCAAACGCACGCAGAGAGTTAAGCGGGATATAGCTCCGGGTCATGACAATACCTGTTAGAAAATCTTAAACCTAATGCCAAATTTAATCGTTTGTCATCGGGTGTCAAATCCAACAAACTTGCCTCGTCTGACGGGCCCGGACTGCTATCATTCTCTCTAAGGAAGGTTATCCATCATGAAAAAATCCCTTTGCCTGACGCTGCTGCTCGCCGCCTCATGCTCAAGCTTTGCCGCACAAAAAGAACTGACTGCACCGCAGATTGAAAGGCTCGTGAACCGCACTATTGCCCCGCTAATGAAAGAGCAGGCGATCCCTGGCATGGCGGTGGCCGTTATCTACAAAGGCTACCCGCTGTATTTCACCTGGGGAAAAGCCGACGTACAGCGCAATGTGCCGGTAACGCAGCAAACGTTGTTTGAACTGGGCTCGGTCAGTAAAACCTTTACCGGCGTGCTGGGCGGAGATGCTTTGGCTCGCGGCGAGGTTAGCCTTAGCGATCCGGCGCAAAAATACTGGCCTGAGCTGAATGGCGACCAGTGGAAGGGGATCACCCTGCTTCAGCTTGCCACCTACACCGCCGGAGGCCTGCCGCTGCAGGTGCCGGACAGCGTGACCAACAGTGAGGCACTGCTTAAGTTCTACCAGGACTGGCAACCGCAATGGGCACCGGGCACGCAGCGCCTCTACGCCAACGCGAGCATCGGGCTATTTGGTGCCTTGATGGTGAAGCCGTCAGGGATGAGCTTTGAACAGGCGATGTCAAAACGCGTCTTTGAGCCGCTGAGCCTTACGCATACCTGGATTAACGTTCCGGCCACGGAAGAAAGCCACTACGCCTGGGGCTACCGGGATGGTAAAGCCGTGCGGGTCTCGCCGGGCATGCTGGATGCGGAAGCCTATGGCGTGAAATCCAGCATCGAAGATATGGCCCATTGGGTGCAGGCGAACATGGCTCCCGATCGCCTGGAAGACAAAACGTTAGCTCAGGGTATTCAGCTCGCTCAGTCACACTACTGGCGGGTGGGCAGCATGTATCAGGGGCTTGGCTGGGAGATGCTGAACTGGCCGGTGAAGGCGAAAACGGTCATTGACGGCAGCGACAACAAGGTCGCCCTGGCCCCGCATCCCGCAACGCTTATTGAGCCGCCGGTCTCTAAGGTCAAAGCCTCATGGGTGCATAAAACCGGTTCTACGGGCGGCTTTGGTAGCTACGTGGCCTTTATTCCGGAGAAACAGCTTGGCATCGTGATGCTGGCAAACAAAAGTTACCCGAATACCGAGCGAGTAAAAGCTGCTTACGCCATTCTTGAAGCGCTGAAATAGAGATAACAACGACCTGCTTTACGCAGGTCTTATTATTTCCGGCTTCGCTCACACTTTATTTCCTGCCGCCATCTACACTTAGCAAAAAAACCTGGAAGGAATCTGCTATGCGCATTTGGCCAGCTGTCACCGCGCTTGCGGTCGCATTATTCGTTGTCTCCTGTAGCACCCCAACCCCTCCCCCCAACGTCACGGTCGTACAAAACTTCGAGGCAAAACGTTTTATCGGCACATGGTATGAAATCGCCCGGATGGACCATAGCTTTGAAAGCGGCCTGAATCAGGTGACGGCCACCTACAGTTTTATGGATGACGGCGGCCTGCGCGTGATAAACCGCGGGTTTAATCCGGACAGGCAGATGTGGCAACAGGCCGAAGGGAAGGCTTACTTCACCGGGGACCCGAGCGTCGCCGCGCTAAAAGTATCCTTCTTTGGCCCGTTCTACGGTGGCTATAACGTTATTGCACTGGATAAAGACTACCGCCATGCGCTGGTGTGCGGACCAGACCTCAGCTATCTGTGGATCCTGTCCCGCACGCCAACCATCAGCCCCGATCTTAAGCAACAGTTATTAGCCACCGCCGCACGTCAGGGCTTTGCGGTGGATAAATTGATTTGGGTGAAACAACCAGGCAGTTAGTGCGTGGAAAGTTTCAGGCCAACGATCCCAACCACAATCAGAGCCAGGCTAGCCAGACGCATCGGGTTAGCCGACTCTCCCAGCAGCAGAATCCCGGTAATAGCCGCGCCAACGGCACCTATCCCGGTCCACACCGCATAGGCGGTGCCGGTGGGCAGCGTTTTCATTGCCCAGGCGAGCAAAGCCATGCTGACAACCATCGCGACGATGGTGATAACGCTAGGCCACAGACGGCTAAAGCCGTGGGTATATTTAAGCCCTACTGCCCAAACAACTTCCAGTAATCCAGCAACAAACAGAACGATCCAGGCCATAACAGCTCCAGTAGAAATGGGGCCGTCCCCGTTGTGAGATGCGCTTGCGGGTCGTCCCGTAAGGCTTAGGTGAGAAGGCGATTTTAGCACCCAAACGGCTACCTGAAAATCCGTATCCAGATGCCATTCAGTGAAATAATCGTTTCACTTACCGGGCTTTGCTAAGCCTGGAATTGACAGCGAATTCGCGCGCATTTCCGTGATTCATTTTGCCAAATTTATTCATATGATAAAACGTGGTTTGCCAGCCTGCAAACGCCGCAGTAATGATTAACGTGAAGCGTGAAAATGTATAAAATATTATTGGTTGATAGGTGTTACTTCAGCCGTCAGGGACTGACGCACTTGCTCAATCAGAAAAATAATCTGGCTACGGCAGTGAGTATTTCAGAGACCGACAGTTTGCTTCTCGCTCGGGAAAAAATTATTAAATGGCAGCCTAATATGGTGATAGCCGATTTCAACAGCTTCTCAACCGCATTGCATAATATCCAGCAGCTTTCGACTATTTATTCTGCCTGTGGCGATACAACACGCCTGTTGCTCCTGCAAAGCGGACAACACCCTACCATTGCCGAGTACTGCGCGACACAAGGCACCACCGATATTTGGGATAAGTCATTATCATTGTCGGCGCTAACAGCATTAATTCAGCAGACTATTGCGACTCGCCCACCATTCCGTGAAGTGAAGCGTCATATTACGCCGTTACTGACATTACGCGAAGAAAGAATATTAAAACTCTGGAAGGAGGAAGCGAATAATGAATATATCGCCAGAGTAATGAATATAAGCGTGAAAACAGTTTACACCTATAAGCGCAACATTAGGTTGAAATTAGGGGCTGACAATAGACTCTCGCTTTTCTTAAATATCCCTGAAGCCGTTTTAGAATAACGGTACGGCACAAGTACCGTACCGAAGAACATTATTCCTGTGCTTTTGCTGCTGCACCAGAAATAGCTTTACCGCCGCTTTGAATATCCTCGCCCACGCCGCGTGTCGTATTACAGGCGGTCAACAAGGATGAAAGAACGACGAGAGAGAAAAACGCAGCAATGGCTTTCTTAATCATGAGCTTTTCCTTATACCTATGTTGTTTGTGTATAGCTCGTTAAGCATAGCTAAAAAATTGAGCAACGAAGGAAAAGCGAGGCGATTTCGGATAACTGGAGGCTATTATTTATTGGCTGCGCGCTCGATGGCGCCGCCGAGGTGCTGCAGATCTTCGCCGAATCCACGCGTGGTATTACACCCCGACAGCGCAGCGGCCAGCAGCGAGATAATAAGAATCTGTTTCAGCAAAGGGGTCATCTTCCCTGCCCTGAGAAAGCGGCGGCGCGAGCCTCAGGCACCGCGCCGCGAACCTTCACGAGAATTACTTCACGCGAGAAACGTATTCACCAGAACGGGTGTCAACTTTGATGACTTCGCCGATCTGTACGAACAACGGAACTTTAACCACAGCGCCGGTGCTCAGGGTAGCTGGCTTGCCGCCGGTCCCTGCGGTGTCGCCTTTCAGACCTGGATCGGTTTCAACGATTTCCAGCTCAACGAAGTTTGGTGGGGTGACGGAGATTGGCTGACCGTTCCACAGGGTAACGATGCACTCAGCCTGGTCCAGCAGCCATTTAGCGTTTTCGCCAACGGCTTTTTCGTCCGCAGCCAGCTGCTCGAAGGTTTGGTTGTTCATGAAGTGGTAGAACTCACCGTCGTTGTACAGGTAAGTCAGGTTCATATCGACAACGTCAGCGCCTTCTGCAGAGTCGGTAGACTTGAAGGTTTTCTCAACGCGGGTACCGGTCAGCAGACGACGCAGCTTAACGCGCGCGAACGCCTGACCCTTGCCCGGTTTTACGAATTCGCTGGCTTCAACCGCGTACGGTTCGCCATCCATCATGATTTTAAGACCGGCACGGAAATCGTTGCTAGAATAAGTCGCCATAAGGCCCTCTGAATTTGTTAACTGGTAGCTTAGCCAAAAAAATGGCACACATTGTAACCCTAAATCCCCCTCACAGAGAAGATTGGTTAACGCAACTTGCCGATGTTATAACCGATCCTGATGAACTGCTGCACATTTTAAATGTAGCCGACGATGAAGAACTGCTCGCCGGGCGTGAAGCGAGGCGTCTTTTTGCCCTGCGAGTTCCTCGCGCTTTCGTCGCGCGTATGGAAAAAGGCAACCCTAACGACCCGCTGCTGCGCCAGGTACTGACGGCAAAACAGGAGTTCGTAGCCGCCCCAGGCTTCACGACGGACCCGCTGGAGGAACAGCACAGCGTTGTCCCAGGCTTGCTCCACAAGTACCGTAACCGCGCCTTGCTGCTGGTGAAAGGCGGCTGCGCCGTAAACTGCCGCTACTGTTTCCGTCGTCACTTCCCGTATGCCGACAACCAGGGTAACAAACGCAACTGGCAAACGGCGCTGGCGTATATCAGCGAACATCCTGAGCTGGACGAAATTATCTTCTCCGGCGGCGACCCGCTGATGGCCAAAGATCACGAACTGGACTGGCTGATGAGCGAGCTCGAAGCCATTCCTCATATCAAGCGTCTGCGCATTCATAGCCGCCTGCCGATAGTTATCCCGGCGCGTGTTACCGACGGGCTGGCGGCAAGAATCGCCCGCTCATCGCTTCAGGTGCTGCTGGTTAACCATATTAACCATGCCCAGGAAATTGGCGACGATTTCCGCCTGGCTATGGCAAAGCTACGCCAGGCGGGTGTGACGCTGCTCAACCAAAGCGTGCTGCTGCGCGGCGTGAACGACAGCGCGCCAACGCTGGCCAATCTGAGCAATGCATTATTTGATGCAGGCGTGATGCCGTATTACCTGCACGTACTCGACAGAGTGCAGGGTGCGGCACATTTTATGGTGGAAGACGAAGAAGCCCGGGCGATTATGCGAGAGCTGCTGACGCTGGTTTCTGGCTATATGGTGCCGAAGCTGGCGAGAGAAATAGGCGGGGAACCGAGCAAGACGCCGCTGGATTTGCAATTGCGGCAGAAGTGAGAGCATAGCGCCCTCACCCTAATCCTCCCCCCGGGAGAGGCAACCGTGTAGTGCTACCTTCGACTACAGAAAAAGCCCACGGCTTTATCCCTTACCAGATGAAAGGGAACCGTGTAGCTTTCCCCGATCTCTATCAGCAAGAGCACTTCCGTTTTTCTCCCTCTCCCTGAGGGAGAGGGCCGGGGTGAGGGGAATACTTACTGGATCAGTTCGGGCACTTATAAACCTGACCGGTCATTTGGCTGGCCGTTGGCGCAAAGCTCGAGAGCAGAGTCTGGGTTGGGCTGCTCACGCCGTACAGCACGTTGCCGCCCATTTCGGCCGCATTGTTACGCAGTGCATTCGCCGCGCCGCGCATAGAGCCGCCCTCATCACCGTGCTGGCCAGACAGCCAGTTGCTCTGTTCACCGGTGGCGGTGCCTAACAGACGGCATTCACTACCCGGTTTATCCTCTACAAAACGAACGCTCTGGCCGCCGGAGCTAAGCTGATTGCCCGTGCTACATCCTGCCAGCAGCAGCGCTGCCACAACCACTCCTGATGAGACTTTCATGCGCATGTTATTCCCCGTAATCAAGGTATTGAGCCGTTATCGCCCGGTAAGCACTTATACCAGACTGTGAACAAAAGAAAAAACCCCCAGACATTTCTGACTGAGGGTTTCTTTAACACAAGGTGCTAAGGCGAATTACATCATACCGCCCATGCCACCCATGCCGCCCATGCCGCCCATACCACCAGCAGCGCCTAAGTCAGGTGCATCGCCTTTAGGCAGGTCGGTTACCATGCACTCGGTAGTGATCATCAGGCCCGCAACGGAAGCCGCGTACTGCAGAGCAGAACGGGTTACTTTGGTTGGGTCCAGGATACCGAAGTCGATCATGTTGCCGTATTCTTCAGTCGCCGCGTTGTAACCGTAGTTACCTTCGCCCGCTTTCACCGCGTTGGTGACAACGGATGGCTCTTCACCGGCGTTGGAAACGATCTGACGCAGAGGAGCTTCCATCGCGCGCAGCGCAACTTTGATACCTACGTTCTGGTCTTCGTTCTGAGCGGTCAGGCCAGCCAGTTTAGCAGCAACGCGAACCAGCGCTACGCCACCACCGGCAACCACGCCTTCTTCCACCGCAGCACGGGTAGCGTGCAGGGCATCGTCGACGCGAGCTTTTTTCTCTTTCATTTCAACTTCGGTAGCTGCACCGACTTTGATTACCGCTACGCCGCCAGCCAGTTTCGCTACGCGTTCCTGCAGTTTTTCACGGTCGTAGTCAGAAGTTGCTTCTTCGATCTGCTTACGGATCTGACCAACGCGGCCCTGAATAGCGGCTTCTTCACCCACGCCATCGATGATGGTGGTGGTGTCTTTGTTGATCACAACACGTTTAGCCTGGCCGAGGTCTTCCAGGGTCGCTTTTTCCAGCTCCATACCGATCTCTTCAGAGATAACGGTACCGCCGGTCAGGGTAGCGATGTCCTGCAGCATAGCTTTACGGCGGTCGCCGAAGCCCGGTGCCTTAACCGCAGCCACTTTGACGATGCCACGCATGGTGTTAACCACCAGGGTAGCCAGCGCTTCGCCTTCAACATCTTCAGCGATGATAACCAGCGGTTTGCCTGCTTTCGCAACGGCTTCCAGCACTGGCAGCATTTCGCGGATGTTGGAGATTTTTTTGTCAGCCAGCAGGATGAACGGGCTTTCCAGCTCAACAGCGCCAGTTTCTGGCTTGTTGATGAAGTATGGGGACAGGTAGCCGCGGTCGAACTGCATGCCTTCCACCACGTCCAGTTCGTCTTCCAGACCGGTACCGTCTTCAACGGTGATAACGCCTTCTTTACCGACTTTATCCATCGCTTCCGCGATCAGTTTACCTACGGTTTCGTCGGAGTTAGCGGAGATGGTACCAACCTGAGCAATCGCTTTAGAGTCAGAGCACGGCACGGACAGCGCTTTCAGCTCTTCAACTGCGGCAACAACGGCTTTATCGATACCGCGTTTCAGGTCCATTGGGTTCATGCCAGCAGCAACGGCTTTCAGGCCTTCGGTGATGATAGCCTGAGCCAGAACGGTTGCGGTGGTGGTACCGTCGCCTGCAGCGTCGTTCGCTTTAGAGGCAACTTCTTTCACCATCTGTGCGCCCATGTTTTCGAACTTGTCTTCCAGCTCGATTTCACGCGCAACGGAAACACCATCTTTGGTGATGGTCGGTGCACCGAAAGATTTATCCAGAACCACGTTACGGCCTTTAGGACCGAGGGTAACTTTCACTGCATCTGCCAGTACGTTAACGCCGCGCAGCATTTTTACACGAGCGTCGTTACCGAATTTTACGTCTTTAGCTGCCATTTCTTCTGTTCCTCAAATTCGTTCAGGTTCGTGCGTCAAATTACGCTTCAACAATTGCCAGGATGTCGCTTTCGGACATGATCAGCACTTCTTCGTTGTCGATTTTCTCGGACTTCACGCCGTAGCCATCGTTGAAGATAACGATGTCACCCACTTTCACGTCCAGCGGCTGCACGCTACCGTTTTCCAGGATGCGGCCTTTACCGACAGCGATGATCTCGCCACGAGTTGATTTGCCCGCTGCGGAGCCAGTCAGAACGATGCCGCCCGCAGATTTGGACTCAACTTCTTTACGCTTGACGATGACACGATCATGTAATGGACGAATGCTCATTGATAGCTCTCCTTTGAGAAAGTCAGTATCAGATAGTTAGGTAACGCCGTCCCACAGGGGGAATCAGCTGGTGACCTGATTAATGGGGATGCGCTTTCCCCCCTTCAAGGGGGGAAAACAAAAAAAACTAAAATTTAACGATCGTCCCGGTGCTGGTCGTCGAGGCGCTTTGGCGCGTCGTCTTTACGCTGGAACTCACCGTCGAATGTATTGCCCCCTTCATTGCCGGCGCTAAAACCGCCGCCCGGCATGCGGGAGAAGCGCAAATGCGGCATCAGCTTCAGCGTCAGGTGCTTTTGCACCGGCGGCAACAGCAGCAGCAGGCCGAGGAAGTCGGTAAAGAACCCCGGCAGCAGCAGCAAAATACCGGCCATGATCAGCGAGACGCTTTTGATCATCTCCGCCGCAGGGCTTTCGCCCGTCGCCATCTTCTGCTGCATCAGCATCAAGTTTTTAAAGCCCTGGTTACGCACCAGAGAAAGGCCAATCACCGAAGTGAAAATGACCAGAATCAGGGTCATAAAGACCCCCAGAACGTGTGCCACCTGTATGAACAGCGAAATTTCGATGTAAACATAGAGGAAAACGGCAATAAGCGGGATCCAGCGCACTATACGCTCCTGTCATCGGGCGAGCCTGTTAATGGTCTCGCAAAAAATAGATTAGCAATTACGCGTAGGGGGGAGATGGCGACGCCGTAGACAAAGATCAATGTTTATTACGTGAATTTTTTCTGGAAATTTTCAACTATTGACCTATATCACATATTAATAATTGTTATGCATGGCGGCTTTTAATAAGTGATCCAGGTTACTGCTTTTCGCTATCATCAGCATATCATCACGATAACGCGGTCGAATATGGACATAATCGTCGGCCTATTAAGCTCACAACCACATTTCGTGTGTGTGAATAAAACAGTGCATTTATCTGCAGCTTTACTAAGAAGGTTCACATGTTAAATAACATTCGTATCGAAGAAGATTTGTTGGGTACCAGGGAAGTGCCAGCGGATGCCTACTATGGCGTTCATACTCTGAGAGCGATTGAAAACTTCTACATTAGCAACAGTAAAATCAGTGACATACCGGAATTTGTACGCGGTATGGTGATGGTGAAAAAAGCGGCGGCAATGGCGAACAAGGAACTGCAAACCATTCCTAAGAGCATCGCGAACACCATCATTCAGGCCTGTGATGAAGTCCTGAACAACGGCAAATGCATGGATCAGTTCCCGGTAGACGTCTACCAGGGTGGCGCCGGTACTTCGGTCAACATGAACACCAACGAAGTCCTCGCCAACATCGGTCTGGAACTGATGGGCCACCAGAAAGGTGAATACCAGTTCCTGAACCCGAACGACCACGTCAACAAATGCCAGTCCACCAACGATGCTTATCCGACTGGCTTCCGCATCGCGGTTTACGCCTCCATCGTGAAACTGATCGACGCTATCAACCAACTGGGCGAAGGCTTCCAGCGTAAAGCGGTTGAGTTTTCTGAGATCCTGAAAATGGGCCGTACCCAGCTTCAGGATGCGGTCCCAATGACCCTCGGCCAGGAATTCCACGCGTTCAACGTGTTGCTCACTGAAGAAACCAAAAACCTGCTGCGCACCGCTGAACTGCTGCTGGAAGTGAACCTCGGCGCAACCGCCATCGGTACCCGCCTCAACACGCCAGATGGTTACCAGCAGTTGGCCGTACAGAAACTGGCGGAAGTCAGCGGCCTGGCCTGTGTGCCGGCAGAAGACCTGATTGAAGCGACCTCTGACTGCGGCGCATACGTAATGGTGCACAGCTCCCTGAAGCGCCTGGCCGTGAAAATGTCCAAGATTTGTAACGACCTGCGCCTGCTCTCTTCCGGCCCGCGCGCTGGCCTGAACGAAATCAACCTGCCAGAGCTGCAGGCCGGTTCTTCTATCATGCCGGCCAAAGTGAACCCGGTTGTCCCGGAAGTGGTGAATCAGGTTTGCTTCAAAGTCATCGGTAACGACACCACGGTGACCATGGCATCCGAAGCGGGTCAGCTGCAGCTGAACGTGATGGAGCCGGTCATTGGCCAGGCGATGTTCGAATCAATCCATATCCTGACCAACGCCTGCTACAACCTGCTGGAAAAATGCATTAACGGCATCACCGCGAATAAAGAAGTGTGTGAAAGCTACGTGTACAACTCCATCGGCATCGTGACCTATCTGAACCCGTTCATTGGTCACCACAACGGCGACATCGTCGGCAAGATTTGTGCGGAAACCGGCAAGAGCGTGCGCGAGGTCGTGCTGGAGCGCGGCCTGCTGACCGAAGCCGAGCTGGACGATATCTTCTCCGTCCACAACCTGATGCACCCGGTCTACAAAGCTAAGCGCTATACCGATGAAAGCGAACAATAATTCATCAGCATAAACGCCAAAAGGCACGTCCAGTCGGACGTGCCTTTTTCATTTTAACGGTATACGAAAACACAACATTTCATTTTCATCTCATTAAAACATCAAGGAAGCGACCATGATAGTCATCGAGCTCATCATCGTGTTAGCAGCGATATTTCTGGGGGCAAGGCTTGGCGGGATAGGTATTGGCTACGCAGGTGGACTGGGGGTTTTGGTTCTCGCGGCGATAGGCGTCAAACCCGGCAATATTCCCTTCGACGTTATTTCCATCATTATGGCGGTCATTGCGGCTATCTCAGCGATGCAAATCGCCGGAGGCCTCGATTACCTCGTTCACCAAACCGAGAAACTGCTCCGCAAGAACCCTAAATACATCACCATTCTTGCGCCAATGGTGACCTGGTTTCTGACCATTTTCGCCGGCACCGGCAACATCTCGCTGGCAACACTGCCGGTGATTGCCGAAGTGGCCAAGGAGCAAGGTATCAAACCCTGCCGTCCACTCTCGACGGCGGTGGTTTCAGCTCAGATAGCCATTACCGCTTCGCCAATTTCCGCCGCGGTGGTTTACATGTCATCGGTGATGGAAGGCCACGGTATCAGCTACATTCAGTTGCTGTCGGTTGTGATCCCCTCCACGCTGCTGGCCGTGCTGGTGATGTCGTTCCTGGTCTCCATCCTGTTCGACTCAAAGCTGTCCAACGATCCGGTTTATCTCAAACGCCTGGAAGAAGGCCTGATTGAGCTGCGTGGCGACAAGCAAATCGAGATTAAACCTCGCGCGAAGACTTCCGTGTACCTCTTCCTGCTCGGCGTGGTTGGCGTGGTTATCTACGCCATTATCAACAGCCCAAGTCTCGGCCTTGTCGCTACGCCGCTGATGAATACCACTAATGCGATCCTGATTATTATGCTGTCGGTCGCCACCTTAACCACCGTGATTTGCGGTGTGGAAACCGAAAGTATCCTTAGCTCCAGTACCTTCAAGGCCGGAATGAGCGCCTGTATCTGTATTCTGGGCGTCGCATGGCTGGGCGATACCTTCGTTTCCGCCAATATTGACTGGATCAAAGAAACCGCAGGTAGCGTGATTCAGGGCCATCCGTGGCTGCTGGCGGTGATTTTCTTCTTTGCCTCGGCGCTGCTTTACTCTCAGGCCGCAACGGCTAAAGCGCTGATGCCGATGGCTCTGGCGCTCAACGTCTCACCGCTAACCGCCGTGGCTTCCTTCGCCGCAGTCTCTGGCCTGTTTATTCTGCCAACCTACCCGACCCTGGTCGCTGCGGTGCAGATGGACGATACCGGCACCACGCGCATCGGCAAGTTTGTCTTCAACCATCCGTTCTTCATTCCCGGCACAATGGGCGTAGTGCTGGCGGTCTGCTTCGGCTTTGTGTTCGGCAGCGTGCTGCTGTAAATCTCTTCAAAGACGGGTTGTTATTCGGCCCGTCTTCTCCTCCTCATGCTATAGTCGATGCCGTTTCCTCCCATAATGAGGTTTGCGATGTCGATGACCCAGGCTGTCGTTGTTCTCTGTACCGCCCCGGATGAAGCCAGCGCTCAGGATCTGGCCGCGAAAGCGCTGGCGGAAAAACTTGCCTCCTGCGTGACGCTGCTGCCGGGTGCGACTTCGCTCTATTACTGGGAGGGAAAACTGGAGCAGGAGTACGAAGTACAAATGCTGCTCAAGAGCGACGTGGAGCACCAGGAGGCCCTGCTTGCCTGCCTGAAGACCCATCACCCTTATCAAACGCCTGAACTGCTGGTTCTGCCAGTTGCACACGGAAACAGTGAATATCTCTCATGGCTTTACGCATCATTACGCTAGTCCTGCTGCTTTGCAGTTCGCAGGCCTTTGCCGGGCTGTTTGACGCCCAGAATAAAACGCAGTTTGTCCCGGTAGACCAGGCCTTTGCCTTTGATTTTCAGCAGGCGGAACACAAGCTGACGCTCGGCTGGCAGATAAAACCCGGCTATTACCTTTACCGCCAGCAGATAAAAGTGGTGCCCGCCAGCGCGGACATTGCCCCCCTGGCGATTCCCAGGGGCACCTGGCACGAAGATGAGTTCTACGGCAAAACCGAGATCTTCACCCAGCGGCTAAACCTGCCCATTACGGTAAACGCCGCCAGCAAAGGCGCGTCTATCAGCGTCACCTATCAGGGCTGCGCCGAGGCTGGGTTCTGCTATCCGCCGGAAACACGCGTTGTGCCGTTGAGTGCAGTAGCCCCTCAGGCGCCATCCGACTCTGCAGTTGATTCCTCACTCTCTCCTTCCGGGGAGAGGGGCACAGACCACTCCAGCCCCGCGTCGCTTCCCTTTTCCGCGCTATGGGCCTTCCTGATCGGCATTGGTATCGCCTTCACCCCCTGCGTGCTGCCGATGTATCCGCTCATCTCCGGCATCGTGCTGGGCGGTAAACAACGCCTGTCCACCGCCCGAGCGCTGCTGCTGGCCTTTATTTACGTGCAGGGCATGGCGGTGACCTACACCGCACTCGGCCTGGTGGTTGCCGCCGCCGGACTCCAGTTCCAGGCGGCGCTACAGCATCCATACGTGCTGATTGGCCTGTCGGTGCTCTTTATCTTGCTTGCCGCCTCAATGTTCGGCCTGTTCACGCTGCAGCTGCCATCATCGCTGCAAACGCGCCTGACGCTAATGAGCAACCGCCAGCAGGGCGGCTCAGCGGGCGGCGTATTTGCCATGGGCGCGCTGGCCGGGCTTATCTGCTCGCCGTGCACTACCGCGCCGCTTAGCGCCATCCTGCTGTATATCGCGCAGAGTGGAAATATGTTGCTCGGCGGCGGCACGCTTTACCTTTACGCGCTGGGCATGGGCCTGCCGCTAATCCTGATCACCGTTTTCGGCAATCGCCTGCTGCCGAAAAGCGGGCCGTGGATGGAAAGCATCAAAACGGCCTTTGGCTTTGTGATACTGGCGCTGCCGGTCTTCCTGCTCGAACGTGTGCTGGGCGACACCTGGGGGCTGAGGCTGTGGAGCCTGCTGGGCGTAGCCTTCTTCGGCTGGGCATTTATCACCAGTCTTGGGGCAAAGAAACCTTGGCTCCGCATGCTGCAAATTATCCTGCTGGGTGCCGCGCTGGTCGCCGCTCGTCCGCTGCAGGACTGGGCTTTTGGCTCTCCGACATCCGCTCAGGCACACCCTCACCTCAGCTTTAACAAAATAACCAACGTCAAGCAGCTCGATGCCGCGCTGGCCGCTGCAAAAGGCAAACCGGTGATGCTCGATTTGTATGCCGACTGGTGCGTGGCGTGTAAAGAGTTTGAGAAATACACCTTTAGCGATCCGCAGGTACAAAAAGCGCTGTCTGGCACCGTTTTACTCCAGGCCGATGTCACGGCAAACAATGCGGACGACAAGGCCCTGTTGAAGCATTTACAGGTGCTCGGTCTGCCAACCATTTTATTCTTTGATGCTAACGGCGTTGAACAACCGGCAGACCGCGTAACGGGCTTTATGGCCGCCGCCGCGTTCAGCGAGCATTTGCGCAATCGTAGCCAGTAAACAACACTTAAATCCGTTAGGAAACGTAAGGAGAAACCCATGCAACGCGAAGAAGTTCTGGAGCACGCCCTGCATGTCCTTGAACGTGAAGGCATTGCCAGCACGACGCTGGAGATGGTGGCGAAAGAAGCCGATTATCCCCTCGCTGAAGTTCGCCAGTTCTGGCCCGACAGCGAAGCCCTGCTGTACGACGCCCTGCGCTACTTAAGCTCGCAGGTGGATGTTTGGCGGCGCCAATTGATGCTGGACGAAGAGCTGACGCCGGAGCAGAAGCTGCTGAAGCGCTACCACGCCCTGACCGAATGCGAGAGCAACCAGCGCTATCCCGGCTGCCTGTTTATTGCCGCCTGCACCTTCTACCCCGATGCCGCGCACCCGATTCATCAACTGGCGGACCAGCAGAAAAAAGCGGCCTGGGAGTACACTCACGACCTGCTGACGCAAATGGAAGTGGACGACCCGACAATGGTCGCGCATCAAATGGAGCTGGTGCTGGAAGGCTGCCTGAGCAAGCTATTGGTGAAGCGCAGTCAGACTGATATCGACACGGCCAGAACCCTTGCGGAAGATATTCTGCGCTTTGCGCTGTGCCGTACCGGCGGGGCATTAACCTGAAGCACGTCTTTTTGCTGCCTTTGACTGAAAAGCAGGCAATCAGCATAGTTTTAGGTAATTTTTATGACAAAGCCGTTGACGCCTGGCGGCCTTTACGGTTTAATGCGGCCCGTTGCCCGGATAGCTCAGTCGGTAGAGCAGGGGATTGAAAATCCCCGTGTCCTTGGTTCGATTCCGAGTCCGGGCACCACTATTTAGAAGAACCAGCCTACGGGCTGGTTTTTTGCTTTTGGCGATACGGCCTCTCCATCGAACTGACGTTTTTGGCCGAGTCCGGGCACCGCTCTTTAGAAGAACCCGCCTATGGCGGTTTTTTTGCTTTTGGCGATACGGCCTCTGTAACAGACTAAAAATAACCGGTGCCGCGCGGGACAGAGGCGCCCTCTTCCAGCGCTTCTTCCACAGCCCAATAAATACACCCCTGCATATTACGCACGATGTTCAAACCGGGGCGCTGGCCTGTATTTTTGAGTAAAGCAGGGACTAGTAGCTCTTACGAACCCAGGAAGAACGCAATCTACTGAAGCCAGAAATTCAGCGTGATCAGGCCGCAGGTCAGCAGCACGGTGAGGATTAATTCGAAACTGTAGCGTCGCAACATTATCTGAACTCCAGAAAGAAACACCCGGCAAGCCGGGTGTTTGTGTTAACGCTTCAAGCTAGCGGGATTGCCCCGTTAAACTTATGCTGCTGGCTTCACGGCTGGTTTTGCAGCAGCTTTGTGATGTTTTTTCACATGTTTTTTAGCAGCCTGCGCTTTCTGGGCAACAGGTTTTACTGCTTTTTTGTGATGCTTTTTAGCAGCCTGAGCCTTCTGTGCAGCTGGTTTTACTGCTTTTTTGTGATGCTTTTTAGCAGCCTGAGCCTTCTGTGCAGCTGGTTTTACTGCTTTTTTGTGGTGCTTTTTAGCAGCCTGAGCCTTCTGCGCAGCTGGTTTTACTGCTTTTTTGTGGTGCTTTTTAGCAGCCTGAGCTTTCTGCTCGGTGGCTGGCTTAGCGGCTTTTTTGTGGTGCTTTTTAGCGGCCTGTGCTTTCTGAGCGGCAGCTTTTTTGTGTTTCTTATGGTGCGTTACTTTTGCAGCTGGAGCTTTAGCAGCAGGTGCAGCGGCGGTAGTGGCCGGCGCAGCAGCTGGTGCAGTAGCGGTAGTGTCAGCAGCGAAAGCGGCGGAAGACAGACCCATAGCAGCGGCAACAACCAGAGCTAATACTTTTTTCATTTCGACATCCTCGAATTTGTTTTCGTGTTTACCCCACTGCGGGGCCGTTGAAATGAACTATAGGCGTGTGGCACAAACTCTTCAGTGAGTGATTGGTATCGGCGTGTAATGAAATGTACAACGTCGAATTGGGTGATTGGGCCCCCGACATGCCGCCTCTTTCCGGCAACACGGCCATTCACCGCTATGTTAGATTGGCTGACAAACAGACTCATCCTTACAGGAGCAAAGCATGGCCGCATACTGGATTGCCCACGTCACCGTTCACAACCCTAAGCAGTACCAAAGCTATATCGATTTATCCCCGGCGGCATTTACGCGCTATAACGCCCGCTTCCTGGCCCGGGGTGGCAAAGCGGAAGTTGTAGAAGGCGATGCGGCTTTCACCCGGCACGTAGTGATTGAGTTTGCCGATATGGAGACGGCGCTGGCCTGCTATCACTCGCCTGAATACCAGCGCGCTCGTCAGGAAAGGGCCAGCGTTGCAGAAGCGATGATCACCATCGTTGAGGGCCTGCCTGGCTGAGTCTTGTGAACCCAGCCAGGCTGGGTTTTTTAGTCGTTATTCCCCTGGAGATCCCGATAAACCACCAGGTTGTTGCGCTTTTCACCAGGGCGGTTATCTTCCCAGAAAAAGCCCATCCCCTTCGGCGCAGGCTGCAGCTTGTCGCCGAGCACAATCAGCCAGCGGCAGCGATCAGGTTTGCTGAAAGTCTTTTGTGGCTGATGCAGGATCCCGGCAAAATAATAGAGCATCGGTGCTTCCGATTCCCCCAGCCGGTAAGAGGCCATGCAATCATTCGCCAGATACTGCCCCGCAAGATGGCTTTTGAGATCCTTAAACACCCCTTCGTAGCCTTTGCTGTAGTCGAACCAGCCCACCATCAACGTAAACGCCACGCTCCAGACAACGGTCACACCTAATCCCCAACTGAATGCCGCACGCAATGCCGGATTCAGCGCCAAACATAAACGCCCCCGACAGATCCACAGCGCGGTGACGGCCAGGGCAAACACAAATAACGGCCAGGATAAATGCAGCTCATAGCTCGTCGGCAGCCAGTGTTCAAACGGGGTCAGCCACCCTTTTTTATCGCCACTCACCTTGAGAAGGTAAATACCCCAAACCACCGCCAGCAAAACTGACCATAGCGCAACGGCAAAACAGGAGAAATAATGCAGCGCTTTTTCTTTTATTACCGGCAGAAGCTGAGAGCCTAATATGGCCATAGGGGCAACAAAGGGCATCAAATATAAAGCACGGCTGGTGGCCGACATCTGCAGAATAATCACCCCTAACAAAGGGAAAATAGTAATGGCATATTCATCCTGATTCTTAAGTCGCTTTAGAGGATGGCGCAGAAAATAAAACGTCGCCAAAATGCCGGATGGCAGAGCAAAAAGCACAACGGCCTCAGGCACTCGCATCAGGCTTGCTTTAGCACCCAGTTTAGCAACAGAAAAACCCAAAAAACGGCCAATATTATTTTCCCAAAACCACACCATAAAAAGGTCGGGATGTTTGCTATAAAGCAGAACCGGCCAGGGAAGAATAAAAATACATGAAACCGCCCCAGCACAAATAACGGGATACCAAAATACTTTGCTCCGGCATTGCGCGAAAAATAGAGGACTCAAAAATAGTGTTATCCAGAGCACCCCGGGAATAAACACGCCTTTGGATAGCAGAGTACCTGCCGTGCCCAGGCAAAGCCATACCGCTGAAGCAGCGACTTTTTCCTGACGGTTCAACCCAACAATACCGTACAGCGCCACGGTTGCGCCCGCGGTGAGGGCCGTATCGCTGAACATATCATGACTATGGCGCAAGATGCCCGGCGCGCTGACATAAACGGCGAATGCCAGCCAAATTCGATAATCCGCCAGGTTTTCACCGCGGAACACTCTTCTCGCCAGCAGAATAAAAAAGGAAAAATTAATGACAGAAAACAATAGCGTTGCGGTTCGGGCGGCGTCATGGAGCGGCATGACACCGGAAAATAAATGCGCCATCAGCGTAGCCGTCCAGTAATAAAGCGGCGGCTTTTCCATAAACGGCTCGCCGGCGTTTACAGGCACTAACCAATTGCCCGTTTCATACATGGTTTGAATCACGCCGAAGGTATAGTTTTCATCCTGTTTCCACGGCGTATGCCCATATATTCCCGGCAGCAGATAAACAATAAGGAAACCAATAAAAAAAAGCAGTATTTTCCCGTCCTTGCGCTGCAACATATAAACATGACTCCTTTACATGACTTGGCTTATTGTTTCTGGATATTTCTCATCGGAAACACGGTCGGGATATTGGTATTTCCCCGCAGCAAGACATTACAAAGAGCCAACACAACCGCAAATAAACGGCATTCGCCTTTCATCAATCCACGGCAACTATTTGTAGTGGGTTGATGAAATAGTAAGGTTCGCAGCTCGCGGACCGTCAAACCGCATTGCCTGCGGTAATCATAGCCAGCGGTTGTCTATCAAGAGTAAGCTACCGGTAGTCATTCTTCCGGGGAATAGTCATGCATCTGCTTTCAGCTATGGAAACCTACGTTCAGGTCGTTGATACCGGTTCCTTTTCTGCTGCGGCCAGGCGGCTGCGCATTGGTCAGCCTGCAATCTCAAAAACCATTGCTCAGCTAGAGCGTCAGCTTGGCGTTCGGCTTTTATTACGCTCAACGCATGGACTTACCCCTACGGAAGCGGGGAGTAACTTTTACGAACATGCCCGGCGCACGCTCAGCGCTGCGGATGAGGCCGTCACCTCCACACGCGGGTTAAGCGCAACGCTGACGGGCCGGCTGCGGGTTAGCGGACCGGTGACATTTGTGCGGCTGCATATCATGCCGCACCTTGCCGACTTCCTGGCAGAGCATCCGGCACTGGATGTCGATATGTTCCTTGAGGATCGCAACATCGATTTAGTCGAAGGGGGCATTGACGTCGCTTTACGCATGGGGGCTCAGGCCGACTCATCGCTCACCGCAAGGCGGCTGGGGCAAAACCCCCGCCTGGTGATGGGCACGCCGGCGTATTTCTCCCGCAGCGGCCTGCCGCAGATGCCGCAGGATTTACTTAACCATCAGGCCGTGATTTACGATCTACGCGGGGGTGGCTCAAGCTGGGAGTTTCGTCAGGGCAAGCAGCGCGTTCCCGTCACGGTTCAGGGGCGGTTACGCACGACCGGCATGGAAGCCGTCCGGGAAGCGGTGCTATCAGGGATCGGGCTTTCGGTCATGTCTGAATGGATGTTCCGCCGCGAACTTGCATCCGGTGAAATTCAGGCGGTCTTAACCGACTGGACGCTGCCACCGATTGATCTCTGGGCCGTCTCCCCGGCGGGCCGGGCGGCAAGCGCTAAGTCCAAAGCTTTTATCTCTTTCGTTGAGGCACGCGTTTTCGGCAAACCATCGCCAGAGAAGTCCTGACCTCTCCTATTCCCATAGGGAATAAGCGCTATTCCCTGCCCCTGTCTACCTGCGCCTTTCTTGCAGTGCTGTAATTCTCGCCATTGAGCTAGCCGTATAGCTCTTAAAAATGAGGAAAACCGCATGCAATACCCTACAACGACTCGACTGTTTATTCATGGCCAGTGGCGTGACGCCGCCGATGGCAACGCGCTGCCCGTGATTAATCCGGCAAACGGTCAGCGACTAGGCCAGGTGGCTCACGCCACCCGACAGGATCTGGATGACGCGCTGGTTTCAGCCCAGCAAGGGTTTGAGACCTGGCGCAATATTCCGGCCATCGAGCGCGGCGTGATTCTGCGTCGCGCCGCGCAGTTGATTCGTGAGCGAGCCGAATCTATTGCGTCACTCATCACCCAGGAACAGGGCAAACCACTGTCCGAATCACGCTTTGAGGCTCATGCTGCGGCAGAGATCATCGAATGGTTTGCTGATGAAGGCGTGCGTGTCTACGGGCGCATTGTTCCTTCCCGGGATGCCGCCGTTCAGCAGCTCGTCGTTAAAGATCCGGTGGGCGTAGTGGCCGCCTTTACCCCCTGGAACTTCCCGCTTAACCAGGTCGTTCTGAAGCTTGCTGCGGCCCTGGCGGCAGGCTGCTCAATTATCGTCAAAGCCCCGGAAGAAACCCCGGCAAGCCCGGCAGAGCTGTTCCGGGCACTTGCGGACGCAGGCGTGCCTGCGGGTGTTGCCAATCTGGTTTACGGCAACCCGGCAGAAATCTCGGGTTATCTAATCCCACATCCGGCTGTACGCAAAGTCACGTTTACCGGTTCAACCCCGGTAGGTAAACAGCTGGCCGGCCTGGCAGGGCAGCATATGAAACGTGTCACTATGGAACTGGGCGGCCATGCGCCAGTTATCATCGCCGAAGACGCCGACATTGAGCTGGCTATCCGGGCGTTGGGCACGGCGAAGTTCCGCAACGCCGGGCAAACCTGTATCTCTCCTACCCGCTTCCTGGTGCATGAAAACGTTCGGGCGGCTTTCACCGCCGGGCTGGTTCGCTGGGCAGAAGAATTACGGCCCGGCAGCGGCCTGGATAATGCCACTCAGATTGGCCCCCTCGCTAACGCACGCCGCGTAACGGCTATTGAAACGTTGGTTGAAGAGGCGATAGCTAAAGGCGCAAAACTGCTGACGGGCGGCAAACGAATCGGCCAGGAAGGCAACTTCTACGCGCCAACGGTGCTGGATGATGTGCCTCTCGACGCGCGTATTTTTAACGAAGAGCCTTTCGGTCCGGTCGCGTTAATTCGCGGCTTTACGGACCTGGAAGAAGCCATCAGCGAAGCTAACCGTCTGGATTACGGTCTGGCTGCCTATGCATTTTCACGCTCGGCCAAAACCATCCACCAGCTTTCGCAGCGCATTGAAACCGGCATGCTGTGGGTGAACCAGCCGATGACGCCATCAGCAGAGCTGCCGTTTGGCGGCGTAAAAGACTCGGGCTATGGCACAGAAGGCGGTCCGGAAGCCGTAGAGGCGTACCTCAATATTCGCTCGATCTCCATCACTCACGCCTAAAAGAGCGGGCGCCTGAGCGCGCCCGTTTTCTTCGCTACCGGGAAAAAAACGATGAAGCTTTACTACAGCCCGGGAGATTGCTCGCTTTCTCCCCATATTGTGGCCCTTGAGTCAGGCATTGCCTGCGAAATGATAAGGGTCGACCTCAAAAGCCATACGACGCAGAGTGGCGACGATTTCTACAGCATTAATCCGCTGGGGTACGTACCTTTGTTAGTGCTGGATAACGGGCAAACATTACGCGAAGGGGCGGCGATTATTCAGTATCTGGCCGATCTGGCACAGGAAAAAGAGCTCATTCCCCCGGCCGGCACCTTTGCGCGCTATCAGGCACAGGAGTGGCTGAATTTTATAGCCACTGAAATACATAAAAGCTTTGCTCCACTGTTTACGCCCACAACCCCAGAAGCGTATAAACCCGTCGCCCGGCAGCAATTACTGAAGCGCTATCGGTGGGTAGATCGGCAGCTTAAACATGGCTTTTATACCATGGGTGAAACATTTTCGGTCGTGGATGCCTATTTGTTTACGACGGTAGGCTGGGCGCAGCATGCCGGGCTCGATCTTAGCGAGTTTACCCATTTGCAGGCGTGGTCTCAGCGCATTGCGAGCCGCCCACAGGTTCAGGCGGCCATGAAAGCGGAAGGCCTATAAACCCAGGGCCTTCAAAAAAGTGGCGATCCGTCGCTCAAAGACGGGTCGCTGATAATCCATCAGCGCCATACGCCACAGCCCCTGCAGCCAGGTTGTGATAATCGCCGCCGTTTCCTGCGGATCCAAAGCCTCAGGCTGATTTCCCCACGCCTCGTCTTTGCTGAGACGCAGGCAAATGGCGTCCTGCACTTTGGCTAACCCATCTTTTGCACGCTCGGCCAACTCAGGTTGAGACAGCACCTCATCGCTGACCATCGCGGCAACCATACAAAGCGGCGAAGACGTTGTTGGGTCATCCAGGGTGTTTAGCACCTCAGTAAAGAACGCTCGTATTCCTTCAGCCGCCGTGGAGGCGCTGCGCAGCGCGTCCATGCGTCGCTGAACGATTCGCTCTTCATAGCGATCGACGCACAGCAAATAGAGGTTTTTTTTGCTTTTTAGCGTGTTGTAAAACGACCCTTCACCAATCTCCATCGCTTTCAGAAGATCGCGCAGGCCAGTCTCAGCGTAGCCCCGCTGCCAGAAAAGCGCCGTGGCACGATCCAGCGCCTGCTCGTAGTCAAAGTTAATTTTTCTCGTCATAGGCCGCAGTATAGCAATTGTAGCAATTGCTACAACTTTATTGACGCCCGCGTTCACGCCAGGATATTTTGTATCGGTCGCTACAAATAGTAATTTGTCGTTTACCTTCCCGCCTCACAGGGCGGGCTCACTCCTGGAGTTAAGCATGTCCCGCATTATCCATTCAGTCGAACACTTCACGTTGCCAGCGGCGACGGAAGCCGTCACTCCCTTTCACCTGCATATCCCGGAAAGCGCAATTGAAGACCTGCACCAGCGCCTCAGCGGCGTGCGCTGGCCGGAACAGGAAATCGTAGAGGACTGGTCGCAAGGCGTGCCGCTCGATGCGGCAAAATCTTTGATTCACGACTGGCTGCATCACTACGACTGGCGCAAGCTTGAAGCCCGGTTAAACAGTTACCCGCAATTCCGCACAAAAATCGACGGCGTGGGGATCTACTTCATTCATGCCCGCTCCCCACACAAAGACGCCACGCCTATCCTGCTCACGCACGGCTGGCCAGGCTCGGTCATTGAGTTTCTTGAGGTCATTGACCGTTTAACCGATCCAACCCGCTTTGGTGGTACGGCGGATGATGCTTTCCACGTTGTGATACCGGCGATTCCGGGTTACGGATTTTCAGACAAGCCAACGGAAACAGGCTGGAATCCGGGCCGCATTGCGCGTGCATGGACCACCCTGATGACTGAGCGACTGGGGTATAAGCACTGGGTCGCACAGGGTGGAGACTGGGAGCAGCAATCACTACCGCGCTGGCCGGCCAGGCACCTGCCGGGCTACTGGCGGCTCATGTAAACCTGCCGATGGTCGTACCGGCCATTCTCCCGGAGCAGCCGACGGAAGAGGAAAGCAACGCGCTGGCGGCCATTGAATTATTCGTGTCAAATAAAGCAGGCTACGCCAACCTGATGAACACTCGCCCGCAAACCATCGGCTACGCGCTAAGTGATTCACCTGTCGCGCTCGCCATCTGGATGTATGAGAAGTTCAAAGAATGGACCGATAACCGCGGCAAGCCTGAGGATGCGCTCAGCCGGGAAAAGATGTTGGATGACATCTCCCTTTACTGGTTTACCGGCACCGGCGTATCCAGCGCCCGGCTCTACTGGGAAGGCGTTGGCAGCACGATCCGCGGCGCGGATTTTTTCTCTGCCGCCCGTTCAGGCGTAGAAAGGATAAGCATACCAATGGGGGCCAGCCTTTTCCCGGCTGAAACCTTTATCCCCCCGCGAGCCTGGGCTGAAGCGGCCTGGAGCAATTTGTTCTACTGGAACAAAGTCGAAAAAGGCGGTCATTTCGCGGCGTTCGAACAACCGGAGATCTTTGCCTGTGAACTGTGGAAGGCATTTCGCCCCCTCCGTCACCAGGCTTCTTTGTAAGCTCTGACCACCCTTTGCATTATCTAAACCAGCCGCGCCAGGGGAGACAGGTCGCTATCTTCTCCTGGCACGCCCGGCGGCCTCGGGCCGGGGTCGCGCGGCCAACTACTTATTTATCCTCCGCATTTATAAGGCTTTTAACACCTAAAGACCGTGAGTCAGATGCGAATTTGACCAAAATCAAAGTTGCATCTGATTAGCAGGTTAAACGGTGGATATGCGCGATCCCCCTGGATATAAAGGCGAATGATAATAACTATCATTAATGTTCTCAGGGAGGGATTTATGCCAGGGAAACACAAAACCTACTCGACCTTTTCAGCCGTACCTCTGATTATTGCCGGCGCTCTTACCGTGCCTGATTCCGCTTTCGCACAGCCGAACGCCACGCCTGATGACACGATTATCGTCAGCGCCAGCCGCACGGAAACCAACCTCTGGAACAGTCCGGTTACCGTCCAGGTGGTGGACAGTACAACGCTGGAAAACTCAACCAGCGTGTCCATTGCAGACGACCTCAAAGATATTCCCGGTGTAGAAATCACCGATAACGCGCTGGCCGGACGCAAGCAAATACGCATCCGGGGCGAAGCCTCATCACGCGTGTTGATTCTGGTTGATGGCCAGCAGGTCACCTGGCAACGCGCCGGGCAAAACTACGGTGCTGGCCTGCTGGTCGATGAATCATCTCTGGAGCGTATCGAAGTCATTAAAGGCCCCTATTCCGTGCTCTACGGCTCGCAGGCCATCGGCGGCGTGGTGAATTTTATCACTAAAAAAGGCGGGGATAAGCCGCTGGCCGGGCTGGTTAAAGCGACCTGGAACTCCGCCACGGCGGGGTGGGAGGAATCCGCCGCCGCCTGGGGCAGCATCGGCCAGTTCGACTACCGCATCAACGGCAGTTATTCGGACCAGGGTAACAGAAAAACCCCGGACGGGCGGCTGGATAACACGCACTTCCGTAATAATGGTCAGGGGCTATGGCTGAGTTACAGCTTCGATCGCCAGAAAATTGGCCTGTCTCTGGACCGCTACAGCCTCGCCACGCAAACCTGGTACAGCGATCCTGGCCGTAGGTTCGACGCCTTCAGCGTCAGGATCCCGAAGATGACGCGGGAAAAAATCGGGCTGTTTTACGACTTTGACGTCGACGGCGATTACCTGAAAAAAATCCATCTCGATGCCTACAACCAGACCGTTGCACGCCAGTTTGAAAATGAAGTGGCGACTACGCAGCCTATTCCTTCACCAAGGATTAAGGCGCTAAGCATAAAAAATCAAACCCATACCAACGACAAGCAGTACACCCAGGGCGTAACGCTACAAACTAACTTCTCGCTCCCGGCCGGTAATGACCTGGTGCTTGGGGCACAGTATCAGCACGATAGAGTCAATCAGAACTCCAGCGGCTACACGCGCCAGACGGCGAAAACAGGGTTCTTTAACACTGAAACCCACACCCGGTCGCACGACAAATCGGAGCAAAGTAATACCTCACTGTTTGCCCAGAATGCCTGGAATCTGGCCGATGACTGGACGTGGACCCTGGGCGCCCGCCAGTACTGGTTGTCATCAAAGCTCATCAACAGCAGCGGACAAAAAACGCAGGCCAGTGTAACAACGAGCACGGTGAGTGGAGACAAGTCCACCAGCGATAACCAGTTTGTCGGTGCCACCAGCCTGAGCTATTCCGGGTTTAAAGACATCGAGCTGCGTGCAGCTTTCGCCCAGGGCTACGTCTTCCCGACGCTGGTGCAGCAGTTTATGCAAACCTCCGCCGGTGGTGGCCTGACCTATGGCAACCAGAACCTGCGCCCGGAACGTTCCAATAACTACGAAATCGGCGCCCGCTATAAGGGCAACATGTGGTTTGTAGACGGCACGGTGTACTACTCCGAGGCGAAAGATTATATCGCTTCGGTTGCCTGCGAAGGGCAAACCGTTTGTCAGGGCAACAGTAGCGGTTCACGAGCAACATATCGCTACTACAACAATATCAACCAGGCCAAAACCTACGGAATAGAGCTTGCCGCGGAATATAACGGCTGGGCAGTCTCTCCTTACCTGAGCGGCAATCTCCTGCGTCGCCAGTACGAAAGCGACTCGCTGAAAACCTGGGATACCGGCGAGCCTGCCTTAAACGGCCGCTTCGGTGTCAAACATACGCTGATACTCAACGCCATGAATATCACCTCCGACGCATTTATCCGCGCGGCCTCCAGTGCCAAAGAAAACACCGGCGACAGCGAAAAACGCTATCCCGGCTGGGCCACGTTAAACCTGGCCGTGAATGCAAAATTTGGTGACAACGACCAGTACCTGGTCAACCTGGCGCTAAACAACCTGACCAACAAACGCTACCAGACCGCCCATGAATCTATTCCGGAAGCAGGCTTTAACACGGCCATTGGCTTTGGGTGGAAGTTCTGATGAAGAAAATTTTTTTTGTCGCGCTGCTGGCGATGGCCACGGCATTTTCCAGCCAGGCCAGCGAGAGACTGGTGGTGGCGGGTGGCTCCCTGAGCGAGCTCGTTTATGCCCTCGGCGCAGGCAGCCAGGTGGTGGGCGTGGATGAAACCACCACCTGGCCGTCGGAAACGGAAACGCTGCCGCATATCGGTCCCTGGATGCAGCTCAGCAGCGAATCCATTTTGTCGCTGCGTCCCGGGCGCTTCATTACCTGGCAGGATGCCGGGCCGCAACTCGTCATAGAACAGTTGCAAAAGACAAAGGTGAATGTCCTGCAGCTCCCGCGAGTGCCCGCCACCGTCGAACAGATGTACGCCAACATTCAAACCCTGGCGATAGCCTTGCAGCGCCAGTCACAGGGCGACGCGCTAGTTGCCAGCCTTCGGCAGCGGCTGGCGGTTATTGCCAAAAGTACGGCGCCGAAACGGCATCCCGTTAAAGCGATGTTTATTCTCTCCGCGGGCGGCAGCATGCCCCAGGTTGCCGGTACGGGCAGCGTGGCCGACACCATCCTGACCATGGCCGGGGCACACAACATCGCCCGGCATCATCAGTACCAGAGCTACAGCACCGAAGCGATGATCGCCGCCAACCCGGAGGTCATCGTCGCGACAACCCAAATGACGCAGGGCAACCCCGACGCGCTGAAAGCCATTCCAGGCATCACCCACACCTCCGCCTGGAAAAACACGCGGATAGTCATTATCGATCAGGCTTTGATTCTGGGGATGGGGCCACGTATCGCAGAGGCCGTGGAGCTGCTGCATCACCAGTTTTGGCCCAATTCCGACCAGAGCAATTAAGGATTACTTTGAAATGAGCGATGTTGAACATGATACCTGAACTGGATCTCCAGCCGCACTTTGCACTCCCCGGCGGACAACCCTTTAAAGATCGGCACGCCACCATGCCGTGGCGCGGCGCAATGCCCGTCGCCAAAGAACAGCTTGAACACACCTGGCAGCAGGTGATTGCCAGCCCAACGCCTCCCGGCAAAAGGCTGGTTTATCTCCATATTCCCTTCTGCGCAACGCACTGTACCTTCTGCGGCTTCTATCAGAATCGCTATGAGGTAGACCCCTGCGAGCGCTACACCAACGCTCTACTCAGGGAGATAGAGCTGGAGGCCAACAGCCCGCTGCACCAGTCGGCTCCGATTCACGCCATCTACTTCGGTGGCGGCACGCCTTCGGCGCTTTCAGCCAAAGATTTAGCGCGGATCATTACCGCCCTGCGCCGCAGCATGCCGCTGGCACCGGACTGTGAGATAACCATTGAAGGCCGGGTGCTGAATTTTGACGATGAACGTATCGACGCCTGCCTCGACGCGGGCGCCAACCGCTTCTCCATCGGTATTCAGTCGTTTAACAGCAAAATCCGCAAGAAAATGGCACGCACCTCCGATGGCCCCACCGCCCGACGCTTTATGGAAAACCTCTGCAAACGCGATCGTGCCGCGGTGGTATGCGATCTGCTGTTTGGCCTGCCGGGACAGGACCAGCAACTTTGGGCAGAAGACCTGGCTATCGCGCGGGATATCGGCCTCGATGGGGTCGATCTCTATGCCCTGAATTTGCTGCCGCAAACGCCTCTGGGTAAAGCCGTGGAAAACGGGCGCGTCACGCTGCCTTCTCCGGCCGAACGCAGGGATCTGTACCTCCAGGGCTGCGACTTCATGGACAGCGCCGGCTGGCGCTGCATCAGCAACAGCCACTGGGCGCGCACCACGCGGGAGCGCAACCTTTACAACCTGCTGATAAAACAAGGCGCAGACTGCCTGGCCTTTGGCTCCGGTGCGGGCGGCTCGGTCAACGGTTATTCCTGGATGGTTGAACGCAACCTTGAAAGCTGGCACACCGCCGTCGCCGCCGGGAAAAAGCCGCTGATGATGATGGCCCGCACCACCGACCCGGGTTACCGCTGGCGGCATCGTCTTCAGGCAGGGATTGAAACTGCCCGCGTACCTCTCGACGAGTTAACCGCCGATGCACATTTACTCCAGCCGCTGCTCACCCAATGGCACGACGCCGGTCTGACCCGGGATGACTCTACCTGCCTGCGCCTGACCGACGAAGGCCGCTTCTGGGCCAGCAACATTTTCCAGTCTTTGCAAACGCTGGTTGCCGCTCTCAATACCCCAACAACAACGGACAAAAAACCGCAAGGAGCAACGCTATGACTTCCGTTTCCCTCATCGATTACTTAAAAACCCAGCCGGACGGCACGCTGGAATCTATTGCCGCACAATATAATGTCACCCTGCTGGATGTTGTCACCCAACTCCCCGCTCTGGCGCTGGTCAGCGGCCAGCAGTTCGACACCGTCTGGGATACCGTTGTCGAATGGGGCAGCGTCACCACGCTGGTACACACCGCTGATGTGATTATTGAATTTTCGGGTGAACTCCCTTCCGGCTTCCACCGCCACGGCTATTTCAACCTGCGCGGCAAAAAAGGCATGACGGGGCATATCAAAGCGGCCAACTGCACCCACATCGCTTTGGTGGAACGCAAGTTTATGGGGATGGACACCGCCTCGATTCTGTTCTTCAATCAGGCGGGCAGCGCGATGCTGAAAATCTTCATCGGGCGCGACGATCATCGCCAATTACTGGCAGACCAGCTTGCGGCTTTTCGGGCGCTGGCAGAGACAATTAAGGGAAACATTGCATGACGCCATGGTTAATTTTTGGAGCCGGAGGCAAAGGTGTTGGCGCACTAACCGCGAGTCTGGCACTGACGGAGAACCGCCCCGTTGTTGTGCTGGTGCGTAACGAAGAGGCTGCGGCAAAACTGCGTGAGGCGGGTGCCCAGGTAATTATCGGCGACGCCTGCGATGCAGACGCTGTCGCAGCAGCCTGCCTCCTGGCGGGCAAGGACGCAACCGTCATTTCGACCATGGGCGGTTCACATGATTACCAGGCGCACCGCACCGTCATCGACTGCGCTGAGAAAGCCGGGATCTCACGCATGGTACTGGTCACCTCTTTAGGTTGCGGAGAAAGCTGGGCCTATTTGTCCGATCGGGCAAAAGCGGCCTTTGGTCAGGCGGTGCGGGAAAAATCCCTCGCCGAAAGCTGGCTGCAAACCAGCACGCTGGACTTTGCTATTGTGCGTCCCGGCGGCCTGCTTCACGGCGAGCCAACAGGCACAGCAGCCCTAAGCCAGGCAGCAGAGATCCACGGTCTGGTCATGCGGGCCGATGTCGCCGCGCACGTCGCAGAACTGGCAAAATCCTCCCACCTTAATCACCAGGTTTACGGTCTCGTTGAACCGGGGCTGAAACCGGCCTGATGCCGAGCCGGGCTTTCGCTTTTCTGGCGGTATAGCCCGGCAGGCTCTTCCCTCTTGCTACACTTCAAGATAGTTTCATCAGATAACTAACCTGAGAAGAAGGCAGATCACGCGATGTCCGAACACAACTACCAGCCCCCAAAAGTCTGGACCTGGAACAAGACCGAAGCCGGTCAGTTCTCCAGCATCAACCGCCCGATTTCCGGCCCAACTCACGAAAAAACGCTGCCTGTTGGCAAGCATCCGCTGCAGCTTTACTCCCTCGGCACGCCGAACGGGCAGAAAGTGACTATTCTGCTGGAAGAGCTGCTGGCACTCGGCATCAGCGGAGCAGAATACGATGCGCACCTGATTCGCATCGGCGAAGGCGACCAGTTCTCCAGCGGCTTTGTGGAAGTAAACCCAAACTCCAAAATCCCGGCGCTGTTTGACCACTCCGTCACGCCGCCGCTGCGCGTGTTTGAGTCCGGCAACATCCTGCTTTACCTCGCGGAAAAATTCGGCCACTTCCTGCCGAAAGACATCGCCGGGCGCACCGAAGCGCTGAACTGGCTATTCTGGCTGCAGGGGTCCGCACCTTACCTGGGCGGCGGCTTCGGCCACTTCTACCACTATGCACCGGTGAAAATTGAGTACGCCATCAACCGCTTCGCGATGGAAGCCAAGCGTCAGTTGGATGTACTCGACAAGCAGCTGGAGAAGCACCGCTTTATCGCCGGGAATGAATACACAATCGCCGATATTGCCATCTTTACCTGGTATGGCGCGCTGGCGAAGGGTGGCCTGTACGAATCCGCCGAGTTCCTGGACGTGGCGTCTTACAAACACTTTGGCCGCTGGGCCGATGAAGTGGCTAACCGCCCGGCGGTTAAACGTGGCCGCATCGTGAACCGCACCTGGGGCGATGTGCAGTTGGCCGAGCGCCACGATGCTTCAGATTTTGATGATTTAGGGTTGTAGGACCCTCACCCTAACCCTCTCCCTAAAAGGGAGAGGGAATAAACAGTGTTTCCCATAGTTTTTGCTTTCCTCTTCATCCCCTGGGTAGAAACAATAACCAGTGTTTCCCATAGTTTTTGTTTTCTCCTTCATCCCATGGGTAGAAACAATAAACAGTGTTTTCCATAGTTGTTGTTTTCTCCTTCATCCCCTGGATAGAAACAATAAACGGTGTTTCCCGTTGCTTCTGTTTTCCTCTTCATCCCTTGGGTAGAAACAATAAACAGTGTTTTCCATAGTTGTTGTTTTCTCCTTCATCTCATGGGTAGAAACAATAAACAGTGTTTTCCATAGTTTTTGTTTTCATCTTCATCCCTTGGGTAGAAACAATAACCAGTGTTTCCCAGAGTTTTTTCTCCCTCGCCCCTCTGGGGAGAGGGCTGGGGTGAGGGGACTCCCCGCTTTTAAATCACACAAATGATAATAGTTTGCATTTAGCTATAGCAACAGCTATGTTTTATAGCACTTGCTATAAACGCTGAATCTATAATCACTCGTGAGGGAAGACGATGTCCGGGAAACTGAAGTTAACGCAAAGTATTTTCGCAGCCGCCGCCGCTCTGGCGATGCTGTTTGGTGCCGCTCAGGCGCAGGCAAAATTTAAAGCAATCACCACCTTTACTATCATCGCTGATATGGCTCAGAACGTGGCCGGTGACGCTGCCGATGTGGAGTCCATCACCAAGCCAGGCGCGGAGATTCACGAATACCAGCCCACGCCGGGGGACATTCGTCGGGCGCAGGGCGCGCAGCTTATCCTGACCAATGGACTGAACCTCGAACTCTGGTTCGCGAAGTTTTATCAGCACCTGAAAGGCGTGCCTGAAGTTGTCGTCACCACCGGCATTCAGCCGACGGGCATCACCGAAGGCCCTTATAACGGCAAACCCAACCCTCACGCATGGATGTCGCCGCAAAATGCGCTGATCTACGTCGATAACATCCGGGATGCGTTCGTTAAATACGATCCGGACAACGCCGCAACCTATACGCGCAACGCTGAAGCCTACAAACAAAAAATTCGGCAGACCATCGAGCCGCTGCGCAACGAGCTGGCAAAAATTCCGGCAGATAAGCGCTGGCTGGTCACCAGTGAGGGCGCGTTCTCCTACCTCGCCAACGACTTTGGCCTGAAAGAACTCTATCTGTGGCCGATCAATGCCGATCAGCAGGGCACCCCGCAACAGGTGCGTAAAGTGATCGACAGCATTCGCCAGTACCAAATCCCGACTATCTTCAGCGAAAGCACCATCTCCGACAAGCCTGCTCGCCAGGCGGCGCGGGAGTCCGGCGCACATTACGGCGGCGTGCTGTATGTCGACTCCTTGAGTGCCGCAAACGGCCCGGTGCCGACCTACCTTGATCTGCTGCGTGTCACCACCAGCACCATCGTTAACGGCATCAATGAAGGTCTGAAGAAATGAGTCGTCGTCCCGGCATAATCGTTCAGGACGCCAGCGTCACCTATCGCAATGGCCACACCGCGCTGCGGGCGGCCAGCTTTGAAATTCCGACCGGCACTATTGCGGCCCTGGTAGGCGTCAACGGCTCCGGGAAATCCACGCTGTTTAAAGCCATCATGGGCTTTGTGCACCTTGCCAGCGGCAGCATCTCGATTCTGGATATGCCCACGCGAAAAGCGCTGCGCAACAACCTGGTGTCTTATGTGCCGCAGTCCGAGGACGTGGACTGGACGTTTCCGGTGCTGGTGGAAGACGTGGTAATGATGGGCCGCTTTGGTCATATGGGGATGCTACGCATTCCCGGCAAGGCCGACAAACAGGCGGTTGACAACGCCCTTGCCCGCGTCGGCATGAGCGACTTCCGCCAGCGCCAAATCGGCGAACTATCCGGCGGGCAGAAAAAACGCGTGTTTCTCGCCCGGGCAATTGCCCAGGACGGTCAGGTTATTCTGCTGGACGAACCGTTCACCGGCGTGGACGTAAAAACGGAAGAGCAGATCATCAGCCTGCTGCGCGAACTGCGGGATGAGGGCCGCACGATGCTGGTCTCAACCCACAACCTGGGCGCCGTGACCGACTATTGCGACTACACCGTGCTGGTGAAAGGTACCGTGCTGGCCTGCGGCCCGACCGACGTCACCTTTACCCAGGCAAATCTTGAGCTGGCCTTCAGCGGCGTACTGCGTCACGTCACCTTAACCGGGAAAGAAACCAGCGTATTCACCGACGACGAAAGGCCGTTTATCCACGGTTCGGCGTTAAAAGAGGAGCCGTAATGTCCGTCCTGCTCGAACCGTTTAGCTATGGCTACATGTTTAACGCCATCTGGGTATCGGCGCTGGTTGGCGGCGTGTGCGCCTTCCTCTCCTGTTACCTGATGCTGAAAGGCTGGTCGCTGATTGGCGATGCCCTCTCCCACTCCATCGTGCCCGGCGTGGCCGGAGCCTATATGCTCGGCCTGCCGTTTTCCATCGGCGCATTTTTCTCAGGCGGCCTCGCGGCGGGTACCATGCTGTTTTTAAACCAGCGCACGCGCCTGCGGGAAGACACCATCATTGGCCTTATCTTTTCGTCGTTCTTTGGCCTCGGGCTATTTATGGTGTCGCTCAACCCAACCTCAGTAAACATCCAGACCATCGTGCTCGGCAATATCCTGGCCATCGCCCCGTCGGATATCGTGCAGCTGGCAATTATCGGCTTTGTCTCGCTGGCGATTCTGCTGCTGAAATGGAAAGACCTGATGGTGACCTTCTTCGACGAGAATCACGCCCGCTCCATTGGTCTTAACCCGCTCTGGCTCAAAGGATTATTTTTCACCCTGCTGTCGGCCACCACCGTGGCGGCGCTGCAAACCGTTGGCGCGTTTCTGGTGATTTGCATGGTGGTCACGCCGGGCGCAACCGCCTGGCTGCTGACCGATCGCTTCCCCAAACTGTTGATCATTGCCGTCACGTTAGGCACTTTTACCAGCGCATTCGGCACCTGGATTAGCTATTTCCTCGACGGGGCCACCGGCGGTATTATCGTGGTGCTGCAAACGCTTATTTTCCTGCTGACCTTCGTGTTTGCCCCCAAACACGGCCTGCTGGCTAACCGTCGGCGCGCGCGCCTGAGCCTGGAGCAAACGCCATGAGCCTGTTAGATACGCTGCTTTCTCCTTTCCAGTTTGGCTTTATGATCAATGCCCTGACCATGACGACGCTGGTCGCCATCCCGTGCGCGCTGCTCTCCTGCTTCCTGGTGCTAAAGGGCTGGGCGCTAATGGGCGATGCCATGAGCCACGCAGTCTTCCCCGGCGTGGTGATCGCCTGGATGGTCGGCCTGCCGCTGGGCCTCGGCGCCTTCGTGGCCGGGCTATTTTGCGCCTTTGCCACCGGCTACCTGCAGGACAACAGCCGCATCAAACGCGACACGGTTATGGGCATCGTCTTTTCCGGTATGTTTGGCGCGGGCCTAGTGCTTTACGTCTACCTGAAACCGGATATCCACCTCGACCACATTCTGTTCGGCGACATGCTGGGCGTGAGCGGCAGTGATATTCTGCAAACGGGGATCATTGCGCTGCTCACGGCGATTATTGTGGCGTTAAAATGGCGAGATTTACTGCTGCACGCGTTCGATCCTATTCAGGCGCAGGTATCCGGCCTGAACGTCAAGTTGCTGAACTATGGCCTGCTTTGCCTGGTCTCGTTGACCATCGTCGCGGCCCTGAAGGCGGTGGGGATCATTCTCGCCATCTCCCTGCTCATCGCTCCTGGGGCTATCGCCTCACTGTTGACGCGCACCTTTAAAGGCATGATGCTGGTCGCGCTTGCGCAGGCTATCGTGACGTCGTTTCTTGGCGTCTACCTTTCATTCTTTATCGACAGCGCCCCCGCGCCGACCATCGTTGTGCTTTCTGCCCTGGTCTTCATCGCCGCGTTTATTCGGGCCACAATCGGGCAGCGGCGTATGGAAGCGATAAGCGAGCCATCCTGAATTCACATGGTGCGCCCCAGGTAACGGATTTATGATACAAAGTACCTTCTCCTTTTGCACAAGTACCAGGGTCGCGCCATGAGCTACACCATCGATATTATCTCCTGCATCACCGATCGCTTTGTTGAGCTGACCGCCACCGAAAAGCGCATCGCGCAGTTTATTCTGGACGACGTGCAGTCTGCCGCGGCGCTGCCGATTTCGGAAATGGCACGCCAGACGCAAACCAGCCAGGCTTCAATTACCCGCTTTGCCCGGGCTATCGGCTGCAAGGACGTGCGAGAACTGAAGGTGAAGTTGGCCCAGTCGCTGGCCGTGGGGCAAAGATTTATTCTCGATGTGCCGGACCTGGAAGGCGTGCAGGGGATCTACGAAACCATCATCAACGTGCTGGACATCAACCGCCGTGCGCTAAACGCTGAGTCACTGAACAAGGCCGTGACCTGGCTGAATAATGCGAGGCAGATTCTGGCGCTGGGCATGGGCGGCGGGTCGACGATTTGTGCGCAGGAGTTACAGTTTCGTCTGTTTCGCCTCGGCATGCCGGTGGTGAGCCAAAGCGATGGCTTGCTGGCGAGGATGATGGCGGCGTCGGTGGCCTCCAACGATGTGGTTGTGGCGCTATCATTGGGAGGCTACACCCCGGAAGTGGTGGAGAGCGCGGCCATTGCCCGCCAGTACGGTGCAAAGATCATCGCCATTACTCCGCAGGGTACGCCGCTGGCCGAGCAGGCAGACATTGTGCTGCCGCTGATTATTCGCGAAAACGACTACATTTTTAAGCCGAGCACTTCGCGCTACGCGATGCTGGCGATGATTGATGTGCTGGCCACCGAACTGGCGATGGCCAACAAAAGCCAGGCGAAGGATCGACTGCGCCGCATCAAGCTGGCGCTGGACAGCCATCGCGGCGGGGCTGACAGGCAGCCGCTGGGGGATTAGCGGTGATACCGCCTGAGGGCGTCCATAAAGCGTCTTCCCTGCTGCCGGGTCACTTTTACATCTTGCCCTGCACGGTAGAGATCGCTGCCTAAACCTGCGCCCTGGCAGCCAGCGTCGAGATACAACGGAAGGTTATCCGGCGTAATACCTCCCACCGCCAACACCGGCGTCTCCGGCGGCAATACCGCTTTCAGCGCGGAAATGTACGCCGGACCAAATGCCGAAGATGGAAAAATTTTCAGCCACTGTGCCCCGGCTTCCAGCGCGGTAAATGCCTCCGTTGCGGTAGCGCATCCGGCACAAACCAGCATGCCGCGCTCTCTTGCCAGGGCTATCACACGCGGGTCGGTGTTAGGCGTCACTATCAGCCCGGCGCCGGCGTCAGCAAGCCAGGTAACCTGCTCCACCTTCAGTACCGTTCCGGCACCAATGCAGGCCTGCCGACCAAACTTAGCCCCCACCCCGGCAATGCTCTGCTGCCAACCCGGCGAGTTGAGCGGAATTTCCAGGTAACGGAAGCCCTCTTCAATTAATGCCTCAACGTGCGCGGCCGCCTCAAAAGGCTGAACCCCGCGCAGAATGGCGATCAGTGGATTAGCATCGTGCATCGAGAAGGCTCCTTATGCCCTGCTGAAAAGCGTCTTCACCTGCCACACATTGGGTTTCAACCCCGGCCAGGGAAAAGGCCTGCTGATAGCGGCGACAGAGAGAAGAGCTGGCCACCAGCGTGACGTTTTTAGGTTCATGGAGCGTCATCATCCCGGCAACTTCAGCGCCAATCAGCAGCCCGGACAGCAGTTCAGCGACGCAGGATGCTGGCACGCTGCCCAGCACTCTCGCCGCCCTGGCGTAAAATAACTCGCCGACAAATGCGGGCGAACACAGCCCCCGGTCAAGCCCTTGCCGGAACGCAGCATCATCATTGATTTGCGCAGGCAGCCCCTTGCCAATCAGTGAGCAAGTCATCAACAGGTGATGCAGTTCTCCGGTCATCACCGTAGAAAATGCGCTGACGCGTTCGCCCTCGGCTTGTACCCATTTGCTGTGGGTTCCGGGCATTACGTAATGCGTGGTAGGCGCCAGCCGCATGGCACCAAGCAGCTGAGTTTCCTCCCCGCGCATCACATTTTCGGCTTCCACTTTTAGCCCCGGAACAATCCACACATTTTCGGCAACTTCTTTCAGTCCGGCGGCAAGCTGGCTTAGAGCAGCGGGGCAAGCCAGATAGGGAACCTGCTGCCAGCCTGCATCGCTGCCGATCATTCCGCCCATAATGACCGGCACTGGCGCCTTTTCACGCCACGGGGCTATGTGCTGCTCAAACACAGCCTCGGGCGTACATGCCTCAAGGCGGCTAACGCCCAGCGGCAAATCCAGACTGGCTACCGGCTGACCGGCGATAAAATGCCAGGCTCTGAGCTGACTTGAACCCCAGTCCACGGCGATGTAGTTCTCGTTCATTTGCCGCTCCTTAGCGGAGCAGGCACAGACTCGGGGCGACTTTCCCTTTCGCGGGTAATCACCTCCAGCGCCTCTTCACGGCTCATCTTGCTGGCCGGAGTGACCAGCGTAACGATAACAGCAGCGGCCAGGCTCGCCAGCACGGAAGGAATGCAGGGGTTGCCCCAGTATGCCAGCCAGCGGTCATGGACCAACACCGCAGTGGATACTCCCGCGCCGCCTGCCAGCGCGGCCAGCGCCCCCTGCCAGTTAAAGCGCAGCCAGAAGCGCCCCAGAATCGAGCAGACAAACAGACCAGACATCAGGGTGGAAATCATTTTGGTGATGTAACTAATGATGTCGTTGGAGGTCAGGGCAAAGATCAGCGCCAGGCCAATCACTAGCACCAGCATCCAGCGGGACAGCATAATGGCTTTATTTTCCGGCGGCATTCTGCCCGTTATTATCGTGTAGAGATCGCGCATCACTATCGTTACGGCGGCGATGGCATCAGAGCTTGCCGAAGACATGGTGGCCGACAGCCCGGCAATCAGCACCACCAGCCCCACCAGGCTCGGCAGGAAACTTGTCGCAAACAGAAAAGCATAGTTGCTGTTTTCAAGAGACGGGTTCATGGTAAAGGCCGCCATCCCGATAATAGCCGGAAGGATAGAGAAGAATAAATACAGTATGCCGGTATACACAAACGAGCGCCTCACGGATGACACATCCTTCCCTGAGTAAATGCGCTGCCGATAGGAAGGTGTCGCCAGTACGCCAACGCTAATCACCATCGCCAGAGAGAGTGCGGGTACCACACCCAGCTTGTCGACGGCAAGGAAGCTCAACGCCTCAGGAGCCATCGCCTGTTGAATAGCCTCCCAGCCACCCACGTGAATCACGGCAAGTATCGCCATCAGAATAAAACCGAAGAACAAAATCAGTGCCTGGATAGTGTCAGTCCAGACCACAGCTGAATAACCACCGATTACGACATAAATCGCAAATGCCAGAGCAATAATAATTTTTGCCACCGTCATATCTATTCCTGTAGCCCAGGATAAATACAGGCTACCGCCAAGAATATGAGCACCTAACCAGCCAATAGAGGCGACAAATATAAGCAGGCCGACGATATTTTTAATTAAGTGGCTGGCCCCCGTATAATAAGAAAGTTCTTCGCTCATTGTCATGAAACGCAATTTTCGTACCGGGGCAAATAGCCAGGCTACCAGCAAAATACCCACCGCACCGCCAAGCCCGTAAAGCATCCCCGCCCAGCCATTGCTGTAGCCAAAACCCACCGCTCCCATACTTGACCCCGTGCCGACCATCGTCGCCACCGTGGAACCCAGCGTTAAAAACATCGGCAGAGAGCGCCCGCCCAGCAAGAAATCTTCACCGCTCTTTTGGTTACGGGAAACAAACCAGCCGAGAATAATCATCGCGCAGGCATAAAGACCAAAGCAGATAAGGAATGAAATATTATTCATGATTCACTTCCAGCAGTCATTGGTGAAAAGAACAGGCACCTGAAAAAATACAAAGGGAGCCCGTTGGCTACCGTAATAACGATGCCAGTTACGTTTTGGTTTTAATTTTTATATTTTTATCTTGCTCTCATTATTTCCCCTCTCCTGTCTGAGAGGGGAAAACAGGCTTAGAAATTAGCCCCGGTCTGAGCGATAGCAGGTGACATCCACTTCAACTTTGCAGTCCACCACCAGGTCCGCAACGCAGCACACGCGGGCCGGAGGATGGTCACCAAAGAATTCACGAAATACTTTGTTGAAAGACTGAAAATAGCGAGCATCGGTCAGGTAAACCTTTACGTGCACTACGTCAGCCAGGGTGTAGCCCGCTTCCGCCATGATGTCCACGCAGTTCTGAATCGCCAGCCGCGACTGATCGACAATTCCCCCCTCAACCACTTCCCCGTCCTTCATTGGCGTCTGGCCGGAAACATACAGCCAGCCGGCCGCTTCCACAGCTTTGGCAAAAGGCAGGTGCTGCCCGCCGGTACCGGTACTGCCGCCAACGCCATAACGTTTAATGCTCATCATTACTCCTTATTGATCGGTTTACCCTCACCCTCTCCCTGAGGAAGAGAGCCGGGGTGAGGGGCTAAGCTATATTCACTTCTGCCGACGCAGGAACCGCCCCGCACGCCCGGTGACTTTTTGCGCCAGCCCGTAGCTCATCACCCCGTTCACCATCACCGCCTCAATACCTGCGGCAGGCTGTTTCGGGTTACTGAAGCTCGCCACATCCCGCACGGTTACCGGGTTGAACAACACCAGATCGGCATAATAACCGCGCTTCACCAGGCCACGTTCGGGCAGCTGGAACCGAGCCGCCGACATGCCCGTCATCTTATGTACCGCCTGCGTCAGCGGGAAAAGCTTCTCGTCGCGGCTGTAATGTCCCAGCACGCGCGGGAAGGCGCCCCACAGCCGAGGATGCGGCATCGGATCGTTAGGCAGCCCGTCGGAGCCTATCATTGTCACTGGATAGCTCAGCACGCGCCGAACGTCCTGCTCGTCCATGTTGTAATAAATCGCGCCCGCGGGCATCAGTAATTTTCCCGCTTCGTGAAGTGACATCGACCACTCTTCGGCGATTTGCAGCAGCGTCTTCCCCGCCACTTCCGGATGCGGCTCTGACCAGGTGATGACAATGTCGAATTCATCGGTTATCTGCTTCATGTCCAGCGTTGAAGAGCTGGCGGAATACGGGTAACAGTCACAGGAGACATCCTGCTGCTCGCGTACTTTGTCGAACAACTTTAGCGTTTCAACCGTGCGCCCCCAGTTTTTCGCCCCGGCGCATTTGTGATGCGACACCACAACCGGCACATTTCCGTGGCAGCCGATGCGAAAAGCTTCATCCAGCGCCTCTAAAATAGGCTCAAACTCGGAGCGTAAATGGGTGGTGTAAATCCCCTTCTCCGCCGCCAGCTCCTCCGCCAGCGCCATCACCTCTTCGGTGGTGGAGTGGAACGCGCTGCCATAAGCCAGCCCAGAGCTTAATCCCAACGCTCCCTGCTGCAGGGCCAGCTTAAGCTGCTCGCGCATGGCGAGAATCTCTTCTTGCGTCGCCGGGCGGAACAGGTCATCCATCTGGTTATTACGCAGCGCGGTATGACCGACAAGCGTGCCGACGTTGATTGCCGGGCGAGCCTGCTCCACGGCATGCGCATACGCCTCAACCGTGGGATAGACAAACTGATGCGCCTCGCCCAACAGGTTCATCGGGTCAGGCACCTGCGCGTTAATGGTTGCGCCCGCCGCACTGATGCCGCAGTTGCCGACGATCACGGTGGTAATGCCCTGGCTAATTTTCGGCAGATATTCAGGAAAACGGATCACGTTAATGTCGTCATGCGTGTGGACATCAATAAACCCCGGCGCCAATACCCGCCCGCTGCCGTCGATCTCATGCACGGCCTCACCGGTAATACCCGGCGCGATGTCGGCAATACGCTCGCCCTGCACCGCCACATCGGCCAGATATTCCGCACCGCCCGAACCATCAATCACGGTGACATTCCTGAAGAGATAATCAAACTTCATATGCGCCTCACGCCAATAAAAATCTGAGTGCAAGTTAACCATTTACAAGCCACAAAAACAGTGAAAAACTAAGCAAAAGCCTGATAGATTAATGATACTTTTATTCACTAAATATCGAATAAAAATAAAATACCAAATAATAACAATGCATTAAAAATGATACTTAATCTGAAAGACAGAACAACCTCGGAGAAAATACGTTATGAAATACCAGGAGATTAACCTCGTACCCCATAAGTCCGCCCTCATGCATTCCCCTGCCAATGTCCTCAACGAAGACGTTTGCCTGCCCGCCGCGCTGATAAAAAAATCAGCCCTGAAAAACAACATCAGGTGGATGCAGGACTACGCCAATGCGCGCGGCGTTTCGCTGGCACCACACGGTAAAACCACCATGACGCCGTGGATCTTCCAGCAACAGCAAAAAGCGGGAGCGTGGGCCATCGGCGTAGGCAGCGCATGGCAAGCCAGCATCGCGATGTCCGCGGGCATTGAGCGGGTGCTAATGGTTAACCAGCTGGTGGGCAAAGCGAACATAACGCTGGTATCACAGCTGAAGCATAAACATACCGCCGTCGACTACATTTGCTGCGTGGACAGCGAGGCAAACGCCCGCACCCTGTCGGCCTTTTTTAGCCAGCAGGGGCAAACCCTCGACGTGCTGATTGAGCTTGGCGTGCCCGGTGGCCGCTGCGGCTGCCGCGGCACTGAACAGGCGCTGGCGCTGGCAAAACTGGTGGCAGAATTACCTGGCCTGACGTTACGCGGCCTGGAGCTGTACGAAGGCGTGCTACACGGTGAAAATCCACAGCCCAAAGTCGAAGCCCTCCTGCAGGACGCGGCAGCCCTAGCCTGCCAGATGGAACGCTACGTAGACGGTGAGTTCCTGCTCACCGGTGCAGGTTCGGTCTGGTACGACGTGGTGTGTAATATCTGGCTCGCCGCAGAAAAACCGGCCAACTGCCGCATTGCGATTCGCCCCGGCTGCTACATCACTCACGACGGCGGTATTTATCAGGCAGCCCAGGATCAGTTGATGGCGCGCGATCGGATCGCCTGCGATCTCGGCGGCGATCTGGTTTCCGCGCTGGAGCTGGTGGCTATGGTGCAGTCGGTGCCGGAGAGCGACCGGGCGATTGTGAATTTTGGCAAGCGCGACAGCGCCTTTGATGCCGGTCTGCCGCAGCCGATAGCGCATTACCGCCAGGGCAAACCGCTGGCCTCGCCGTCAGAAACCATCGAAGCAACCGGGATTATGGACCAGCATGCTATGTTGAAACTCAAGCCGGGCGCGGATGTGCAGGTTGGGGATATTCTGGTGTTCAGCACTTCGCACCCGTGCCTGACGTTTGATAAGTGGAAGGCGCTGCTGCTGGTGGACGACGAGTATAACGTGCTGGATGAGTTAGAGACGGCGTTCTAGTTTTTACCTTCACCCTCTCCCTGCCCGGGAGAGGGTTAGGCTAAAAGCCAGAAGCGACGTTGCAGTTGAAGTCAGAGCCGGACATAAAGCGAGCCGTTCACCGGGGCGGATGCTGCATATGAAGTTGTGCTTAAGGTGAGCAAAACCTTGGCCGACCCTTCATGGAAGATATTTGCGATTAAAAGACAGCATGCGGGAGAATGCCGGTGAGATGGAACTGTCTCTTCCCTGAGAACGCTAAGTCAGTTAGCCAAAAACTTCATCGACCAGCGCGCTGCCGAGGCGCATGGCCGAACAAATACGCGGCATCCCCAACGCCACGCCCTGCCAGCTCTGGGTGACCGAGTAACCTATCGGCTGGCGTTCGATGTCGCAGCCGTCACCGAGCCAGGTCAAAGCGTCTTTATGCTCCAGCAAACCCGGAGATGTTGGCGTCGCCAGCCATTCATGGAAATAGTGGCGGGTACGGGGGGAAGCATTCACTTCCTCCGCCAGGCGGCTGATGGCGAGGCCGCGTACCTGCTCAATCAACGCCTCCGCCTGCTCCGGAGTTCCCAGACGTACGGCATCGCCAAAGGTGCCCCAGCGCAGCTCCTCCAGTGCGACGTAGCAACGCGCAGCCGGAGAGAATGAAAAATAGTGCCCGCTGCGCCAGCGGGAGAAGATCTGCTCACAGTGGACCATGCCCTGGCGCACAAGATCGCTGTGCTGAAACTCTTCTTCTAGCCGGGCCAATCGCTGAGAGAACTGCTCGCGCAGGGCCTGAAGCCGCTCGCGAACCGCTGGCGAATGGTGCGCCGTGCGGGCAGAAACCGGCTCCAGCTGGGCAATTCTCTCGCTTATCTGGCTGTTGGCTAAGTAGCTTTTCGCCAGGTCTGCCGACAGCAGGCCGAGGCTTATCAGCGACGCTTCAAGCTCGTCCTGCGGTGGTATACCGGCCATCCCGGCCTGCCGCCGCGCCACGACGACGAACAACGCCAGAAGCTGCTCATAAAACGCCTTGCTTTGCGGGCTGCTCCACGGCTGGCGGGCGACATCAATCCCCATTGCAAAATCGACGACAAATTTTTCGCTAAGACAGCTGAGGGTTCTTATTGGCCCTTCCATTAATACACTGCTCATCATTGCTCCGCTGAGAAAAGCGTCTGGATATCATCGCGCAACAGGCGGGTATCCTCGTGAATGTAACGTGCCGTTCTGACACTCTGTTCCAGCTTATTCTGCAGAGAAAACAGCACGGTGTCGTTCTGCTGCTTTGCGGAAAGACTCTGCCGCAAATTGCTGTGAATAGCATCCAGTGCGCCGCTAAAATCAGCGAAAAACGTTGCCATCCCGGCCGTTACAGAAATATCAACCTGCGCAGTAATGGCCTGGTTTATCTGGCCCATGAAACTCGACACATGGTCATGCAGCTTTTGCTGAAGCTTCTCCAGGTCAATAACGTAGCGGCTATGGGTGGCCGCGTAGTCTTCCCAGCCCCAGTCCACGCCGTTTAACCAGCGCGCCAGCACGCCTCGCATCCCGTTTTGCGGCTGCATTTCCGACATCGCCACTTCCTGGCTTTCGATAACGTTGGTAAAGGTCGATTGGGTATTAAAGTTCAGCTGGCTGGCCTGGAACGCAGGCAGACTAATATGGGCGCGGAATCCGGCCACTTTCAGGCCGTCGCTCACCCGCTGTTCAATGGGTTTCAACGCCGACTGCAGCGTATAACTCAGGCTCGCTTCAAGATTACTGAGCAGCGCGCCAAGCTCCCCGCTTAGCGTCTGCTGGGCGGCAAATAAAATGCTTTCGCTGGAAGCGCGGACCTTGTGCAGCAAGGTGCGCGCCGTCGCTTCATCTTCGCCCATCAGCTTGTCGCTGCCCGGCGAAAAATCCACGCTCCGCGTCAACGTGTGCGGGTATAGCGGGTGCAGATTCTCTGCGCCCAGCCGCCCTTCCCGGAAATAGGTTTTCAGGTCACGATGAATCTGCGTTTCGAAGCGTTGCACAAAATCACCAATTCCCGCCAGGGCATCGCTGACCTGCTGCTGAATCACCGTGCTCACCGACTGCTGAGCCTGCTGCAACAGCTGAATATCCTGCTCAAGCTGCTGGATATTATCCTGCAGGCTTTCGCTGGCCACCTGCAGCCCCTGGCAGCGGAAACTCAGATAGCGTTCGGCGCCCTCGGCATAATCCAGCAGCTTGTGGCACGCCGCACGCAGCGTGTACAGAGAAGCATTGGCGTGCGCGGTATGCAGGATAGTCTCAATCGGTGACTCAAACATGGAGTCTTCCCACAGCAAGTCCGCCGCATGGCGCAGATGCTCAATATCGGCCAAATCCGTACTGCGCCAGCGCCGGCCCAGGGCCGCTTCCGCAAAGTCCTGCACCCAACGCTGCTCTTCAGGATCGGGTAAACGGCCATGCGTGGCCAGTTCGTAGCGGGCGCGGTTGGCAAGATAGCCCCACATGCTCGATACCGGGAAAACGTTGTCCGGCGCAATGCTGTCCTTCATCAGAGTCCCGGCAATCATCGCCTTCACCTGAGCTTCATCGTCACCGTTGCGATCCTTCTGATCGAACTTGTTCACCAGCGCATACAGCGGCACCGATTTGCTGACGCCAAGCACCGCCTCCCGGACTTCTTCATCGGATATGGACTTGAGCTGCGTATAATCCATCACCGCCAGCACGGCTGAAGCCTGTGCCAGCTGCTCTTTAAGCATCTTTTGCAGGTGCGGCTGCCCCGCTTCGTTTGGCCCGGGCGTGTCCAGCAGCGTCAGTTGACCGTGGCCGTTTTTGAGGCCGGCCAAATGCACAAACTCCACCTCAATGACCGGCACATGCTCAATGGCGGCGTAGGCTTTAAACGGGAAGGCGACATCCAGAACCCGGCACAGGCGCACCAGATCGTTCAGGCTTTTCAGGCAGTGGAAAATAGGCTGCGCCCCGAGATAATGGCGCTCAAAACCGGTGCCGTTGGCTATCCGGGCGATAAGCGCCTCCATATCCCGGTCCATTTCCAGCTTGCGCGCCAGCGCTTCCCGGCTGGTGATAAGCAACTTCTCCTGCAGCTCCCCCATCAGGCTCTCTATCGGCTGAACATAGGGAAAATGCAGCACCGGCTCGCGCTGGCCCGGCGTGTGGCGAATCAGCGTCGGTAGCGCCGTCATTGGCCGGTTGCGGTTAGGCAGAACCTCCGTGCCCACAATGGCATTAATGGTGGTCGACTTCCCCGCTTTCATGGTGCCGACAATCGCCAGAACCATTTCATGTTGGGTTATTTTGCGCCTTTCGTTTTGCAGCATATCCTTCTGCAATTCAATACCGCGTGGGCTAAATTTCAATGGATGTACCGAGGCCACAGGGTTCGCTAAAGCGCTATTTTGTTCATTTTGTAAAGCCAGCGGAGCGACTTTTAAAGCGCTAAGGTTTTGCAACGCTAATTGCAAAAGCCGCTCGGCTTCCTGACTCAGTTCAAAAATAGTTTGTGTGTGCATAAAAAATGTTTCCTTAACTCAAATTATCCGGTTTTATCTCCGCCACCGTTTAGTTGTAATCATGGCAATACCGGTTTTTATAATTACGTGAGGAAAATAATTTATTAATTAACATTACACCATGCCGCGATCCTGGCTTTTAAGTCACTCTGCCAGACCTGCGGGGAAATAATGGTGAGATGCGGTATCCAATACTGCACCAGCGGAAACAATTGCTCAGGCGAAGCAATATGACTCGCCAGAAGCAACTCTCCGTTATCAAGCTCTCTGATGGTTTTTTGAAAAGGCAATAACTTGCGCTGTTTAAAATGTTCGGCCGCCTGAGCCGAAACCTGTAACAGCACTTCCGTTTTTACCCTTTCCCCACCAGGATCATCCCGATCGTCAAATAATGGATAAAAAATAGCTTTACGCTGTGGGCTATTTTCATATTCATACCCTACAACCAATAAATCTGGAATAGCTCGTAGAGTAATATATTGATTATGGCTCTTTATGTCGTACCACGGATAAAACGCAGCAAGCCCTACGCGTTTAGTAATGCGTAACAGGTCGTTTACGTTAAACTGTCCTTTTAAATGCGAAGAGAGACGCTTTTTCCCTTCGCCGACGTCCTCCAGAATAGCACCAAGCCGGTTCAAATCACGATACGCAGTTCGCATATCTACATCAAAACGCTGGCGGATAATATCAGCGGAAAGGGTTTCCCCCTGATAAAGACTTAAGACGATTTCGGCCAGTCGATCTGCAACTTTTACTTTCGCGCCTTTCATTCTCATCGGTTCCTGCCTCTGTATCGGTACATCCATAGGCCCAACCATACCCCTGTCAAGTGACAGGAGGTGTCAGCGCAATACGCTTTTTTTTATTTTTTCAAACAGGTATAGCGCAGCAGCCCATGCTGGCAGACTTGCTCGAAGCGAAGTGAAACTAAGTTAAATTAGCCTTATTTAACGGCAATTAAAGCCTGAACTTTAAGTTAAATTTGGTGCTTATTTCTTTGAATGAAAGGTTTTTTGCAGTTTACAGCGGCCAGAAAGCCCGTCGGGCTTAGGTTTAAAGCAATAATCCCTGCAAATGTAGGGATTTGATGTATAATCTCAGCACTTTTTCGCGATTCAGCATATTTTTACGGCCAAATCGCTATTTTTCATTACTTTATCTCACCTTGAGGATCAGATAATGCAACTCCCTCATTGCCCGAAGTGCAATTCCGAATACACCTACGAAGACAACGGCATGCTGATTTGCCCGGAGTGCGCTCATGAATGGAACCCGGCCGCAGCGAGCGAAGAAGACGCTGAGCTGGTGGTAAAAGATGCTAACGGCAACCTGCTGGCCGACGGCGACAGTGTCACCGTCGTGAAAGATCTGAAGGTCAAAGGCAGCTCTTCGATGCTAAAGATCGGCACTAAAGTGAAGAATATTCGCCTGGTGGAAGGCGATCACAACATCGACTGTAAAATCGACGGTTTTGGCCCGATGAAGCTGAAGTCCGAGTTTGTGAAAAAGAACTAATCTCCCCCCGGCAGGTGGCTCTGCTGCCTGCCCCGCCTGGCTTACCTGTCCCGCACAACCTACACTTCTTTTGCACTCTCCTTACAGAGGATTCGGTTATGCCTTTAGGACCCTACATCTCATTAAACGGTCGCTGCGCCGAGGCCATCGCCTTTTACCAGCACGCTTTGGGCGCCGAACTGACGTTCAAAATCACTTTCGGTGAAATGCCCAAAGAGGCGACAAATGCCGAAGGCTGTAGCGGCGCCGGCACCTATGCTGACGACAGCATCATGCACGCGAATTTGCGGGTGGCCGGTAACGATTTGATGATGACCGACGCCAGCATGAGCGGAGAAAAACCGCAGCACAGCGGATTCTCACTCTGCCTGGCCAGCCATGACCCGGCAGAGGGTAAACGCTGGTTTGACGCCCTTTCTGCTGGCGGCACCGTCACCATGCCCTGGAGCGAAACTTTTTGGGCAAAAGGCTACGGCTCACTGACGGATAAGTTCGGCATTCCGTGGATGGTCAACGTCGAAAGATAAAGCGGCATATTCTATTATTCTTTTTGGGCCCGTCACTCCGGGCCCTTTATTTTCATTGCCGATTAAAAAATCAAGAAAATCAACGCAACTTATATATTCATTTTTTTGATGCTATTTTATTATTCCATTTCAGAGAATTTATTCCTGACAAAAAGAGTCAACCTGCAGGAAGCCGTCGGCACGCACGCTAAATTAATTATTTCATTGCTAAACATATTATTTCAGGAATAAGACAATATATTAAGTACGAAGCGTCATGAGAATATAGAATATATTCACAGATCGCCGGTAAGTCTCCCTCTTCCAAATCAGCCCCTGGTAATTATCCTTTCCCCACCGTTCCCACTGATTTTTCGGTGATTCAAGACAACTCCCTGATTCTTCGAAGAACAGGCCTGTGTGTCGGCCGCAAACTTCAACTCTTCATCGTACAGAAACCAATCATTAACAAAACCGTCACTTTCCCCCGGCACCATGAGGCAACTTTTGAAGGAGGCCCGTGATGCAACCGACTCTTCACCTCATCAAGCAAAACCCATGCACAGCCCTGCAGCCGCGCGTGCGCATTCGCTTTATCTGATTTGAGAGGCTTTGACTGCTATGCACTTGTCCAGACATCCGACCAGTTACCCAACCCGCTATCAGGAGATAGCCGCCCGGCTCGAGCAGGAGCTGCGCAATAACTACCGCTGCGGCGACTATCTGCCCGCCGAAACCCAACTGGCCGCTTACTACGAGGTCAACCGCCACACGCTGCGCCGCGCCATTGACGAGCTGGTCAACAAAGGCTGGGTACAGCGCCGCCAGGGCGTGGGCGTACTGGTGCTGATGCGCCCGTTTGACTACCCGCTGAATGCTCAGGCGCGCTTTAGCCAGAACTTGCTCGATCAGGGCAGCCACCCCACCAGCGAACGCCTGCTGGCGGTGATTCGTCCGGCCTCTCAGGACGTGGCAGATGCGCTGGGGCTGGCCGAGGGAGACAACGTTATCCACCTGCGCACCCTGCGCCGGGTGAACGGCATCGCGGTGTGCATCATCGACCATTACTTTGCCGAGCAGGCCTGGTGGCCCGCGCTACAAACTTTCAGCAACGGATCGCTGCACGATTTTCTCCAGGACGAGTTAGGCATAGCCCTGACCCGCGCCCAAACCCGCATCAGCGCTCGTCGTTCCCAGGCCAAAGAGAGCCGCCTGCTGGAAATCCCCAACATGGCGCCGCTGCTCTGTGTTCGCACCCTTAATCATCGTGAAGGCGAGGCTAACCCGACGGAGTACTCCGTCAGCCTGACCCGCGCCGACATGATTGAATTCACTATGGAGCACTAAATGGATACCAGCCATTTCAACACCGAACAGCGCCGCGAGTGGATGGCGGTGCTGTCACACAGCCAGCCGCAGGAGCTTCTTGAGCGCTGGAATAGCCTGAACATTCACGCGGATTACACGCTCATTCGCGCGCCGGAAATCGGCCTGGTTCAGGTGCAGGCCCGCATGGGTGGCACCGGCCAACGTTTCTTCACCGGCGATGCCACGCTGACCCGTTCAGTGGTCAAGCTGGCGAGCGGCACCTATGGCTACAGCTACCTGCTTGGCCGAGACAAACAGCACGCTGAATGCTGCGCGGTGATCGATGCTCTGATGCAGGAAACCACGCATTTTCACACGCTACAAGAAACCCTCATTGCACCGCTGGCGGCCAACCGTGAACAACGTCTTGCCGCTCGCCGTGCGGAAGTTAACAGCAGCCGCGTGGACTTCTTCACGCTGGTACGCGGAGACAACGCATGACTTTAATGACCGCTTTTACCCTTCCGGTGCAGGATGCCCAGCAGAGCTTTCGTCGCCTGCTCAAAGCGATGAGCGAGCCGGGCGTGATTGTCGCGCTGACCTCACTGCAGCAGGGCTGGCTCCCGCTGAACGTTGCCACCACCAGCGTGCTGCTAACCCTTGCCGATAACGACACGCCGGTATGGATCGACCACACGCTGGGCAACGACATTGCCGCACAGAACATTCGTTTTCATACCAATGCCCCGCTGTGTGCACAGCCCGACCACGCGCAGTTCGCCGTGGCCAGCGACGCTATCTCTTCCGAACAGCTGAACCTGCTGGCCCAGGGCTGCGACATCGCCCCCGATACCAGCGCGACGTTGATTCTGCAGGTTTCCAGCCTGAGCGGCGGGCGCATGCTTCGCCTGACCGGCGCCGGGATCAACGAAGAGCGCATGATTGCCCCACAGCTGCCGGAATGTGTGCTGCACGAACTGACCGAACGCCCACACCCGTTCCCGCTGGGCATTGACCTGATTTTGACCTGTGGCGATCGCCTGCTGGCTATCCCACGGACCACCCATGTGGAGGTGTGCTGATGTACGTTGCCGTCAAAGGGGGCGAGAAGGCAATCTCCGCCGCCCACGCCCTGCAGGAGCGCAACAGACGCGGCGATGAAACGCTGAAAGAGCTAAGCGTCGCGCAGATCGAACAACAGCTTGGCCTGGCCGTTGATCGGGTGATGACGGAAGGCGGCATCGCCGACCGTGAGCTCGCCGCGCTGGCCATCAAACAGGCCAGCGGCGACATGATTGAGGCAATTTTCCTGCTGCGTGCGTACCGCACCACGCTGCCTCGCCTTGCCGTGAGTGAGCCACTGGACACCGCAGAGATGCGCCTCGAGCGCCGTATCTCCGCCGTTTATAAAGATATCCCTGGCGGCCAGTTGCTGGGCCCAACCTACGACTACACGCACCGCCTGCTGGACTTCACGCTGCTGGCCAATGGCGAAGTGCCAGACGCCGAGCCGGCCAGCGAGCAAAGTGCTCCCGCCCCGCATGTCTTCAGCATGCTGGCGAAGCAGGGCCTGGCCAAAGTCGAAGAAGACGACGGCGCCCAGCCGGACGACATCACCCGCAACCCGCCGGTTTATCCGTGCTCACGCTCTGCTCGCTTACAGCAATTGGTGCGCGGCGATGAAGGCTACCTTTTGGCACTCGCCTACTCCACCCAGCGCGGTTACGGGCGCAACCACCCGTTTGCCGCCGAGATCCGCAGCGGCTACGTAGACATCGAAATTGTGCCAGAAGAGCTGGGATTTGCAGTGAGCATCGGCGAACTGCTGATGACCGAATGCGAAATGGTGAACGGCTTTGTCGCCCCGGAAAACGAATCGCCGCACTTCACGCGCGGCTATGGCCTGGCGTTTGGCATGAGCGAGCGTAAAACCATGGCGATGGCGCTGGTTGACCGCGCGCTTCAGGCGCCCGACTACGACGAAAACGTCGCCGGCCCGGCGCAGGACGAAGAGTTCGTGTTATCCCACGCGGATAACGTGGAAGCGGCAGGCTTTGTGTCTCACCTCAAGCTGCCTCATTACGTGGATTTCCAGGCCGAACTGGAGCTGCTTAACCGCCTGATAAAGGAGCGAGCCAATGGCTAACCTGAGCGGCTATAACTTTGCCTATCTGGACGAGCAAACCAAGCGCATGATCCGCCGCGCGATGCTGAAAGCGGTGGCCATTCCAGGTTACCAGGTGCCGTTTGGCGGCCGCGAGATGCCGATGCCTTACGGCTGGGGCACCGGCGGTATTCAGCTTACCGCCAGCCTGATTGGCGAGTCTGACGTGCTGAAGGTGATTGACCAGGGTGCGGACGACACCACCAACGCCGTCTCGATTCGCAACTTCTTCAAGCGAGTGACCGGCGTGAATACCACTGAACGCACCGAAGACGCGACGCTGGTGCAGACCCGCCACCGCATCCCGGAAACGCCGCTGGTGGAAGATCAGATCCTGATTTATCAGGTGCCGATTCCCGAGCCGCTGCGCTTTATCGAACCCCGCGAAACGGAAACCCGTACCATGCACGCGCTGGAGGAATATGGCGTAATGCAGGTGAAGCTGTATGAAGATATCGCCCGCTTCGGCCATATCTCTACCACCTATGCCTACCCGGTGAAGGTGAACAATCGCTACGTAATGGACCCGTCGCCAATCCCGAAATTCGATAACCCGAAAATGCACATGTCTCCTGCGCTGCAGCTGTTCGGCGCCGGACGCGAAAAACGCATTTATGCCGTACCGCCGTTTACCCACGTTGAGAGCCTCGACTTCGACGACCATCCCTTCCAGGTTCAGGAATGGGAAGAGCCGTGCGCCATCTGCGGGTCACGCCATAGCTACCTTGATGAAGTGGTGCTCGACGACGCGGGCAACCGCATGTTCGTCTGCTCCGATACCGACTACTGCCGCCAGAACAGTGAGGCCTCTCAGTCATGACCAGCCCGTTACTTTCGGTGAATAACCTCACCCACCTCTATGCGCCCGGCAAAGGCTTTATGGATGTGTCGTTTGACCTCTGGCCCGGGGAAGTGCTGGGCATTGTGGGCGAGTCAGGCTCAGGTAAAACGACGCTGCTGAAAGCTATTTCAGCCCGTCTTGCGCCCCAGGAAGGGGAAGTGATTTACCTCGACCGCTCGCTGTACGAAATGTCGGAAGGCGAACGCCGCCGCCTGCTGCGCACCGAATGGGGCGTGGTTCACCAGCATCCGATGGACGGCCTGCGCCGCCACGTTTCTGCCGGGGGCAACATCGGCGAACGCCTGATGGCAACCGGCGCCCGCCACTACGGCGACATTCGTGCCACCGCCCAGCGCTGGCTGGAAGAAGTTGAGATTCCGTCGGCCCGCATCGACGACCTGCCGACCACGTTTTCCGGCGGTATGCAGCAGCGCCTGCAAATCGCCCGCAACCTGGTAACCCATCCGAAGCTGGTGTTTATGGATGAGCCAACCGGCGGGCTGGATGTTTCAGTGCAGGCGCGCCTGCTCGATCTGCTGCGCGGCCTGGTGGTGGAGCTCAACCTGGCCGTGGTTATTGTTACCCACGATCTGGGCGTAGCTCGCCTGCTGGCCGACCGCCTGCTGGTGATGAAACAGGGCAAAGTGGTGGAAAGTGGGCTGACCGACCGCGTACTGGACGACCCACATCACCCGTATACCCAGCTTTTGGTGTCTTCCGTCCTTCAGAATTAGGTACTCGCTATGACCAGAATACGGGTTGAAAACCTGAGCAAAACCTTTGTCCTGCACCATCAGCACGGCATTAGCCTGCCGGTGCTGGCAAATGCCTCGCTGGAAGTCAAAGGCGGGGAATGTGTGGTGCTGCACGGCCACTCCGGGAGCGGGAAATCCACCCTGCTGCGCTCGCTCTACGCCAACTATTTGCCGGATGAAGGACACATCTGGGTTAAGCATGCCGACGAATGGATCGACATCGTGCAGGCTCCGGCGCGTGAAGTGCTGGCGGTACGTCGCCAGACCATCGGCTGGGTGAGCCAGTTCCTGCGCGTTATTCCGCGTATTTCAGCGCTCGAAGTCGTCATGCAGCCGCTGCTGGATTTGGGCGTGCCGCGGGAAGAGTGTGAGAAAAAAGCCGCCAGCCTGTTGACCCGCCTTAACGTGCCGGAGCGCCTGTGGCACCTGGCCCCGTCGACCTTCTCCGGCGGCGAGCAGCAGCGCGTAAACATCGCCCGCGGCTTTATTGTTGATTACCCCATTTTACTGCTGGACGAGCCAACCGCTTCGCTGGATGCAAAAAACAGCGCCGCCGTGGTGGCTTTGATTCAGGAAGCAAAAGCGCGTGGAGCGGCCATTGTCGGCATCTTCCACGATGAAGCAGTGCGTGAACAGGTGGCCGACCGCCTGCATACGATGTCCGCGATGGAGCCCCAACATGATTATCAATAATGTTCGCCTGGTTCTGGAAGAAGAAGTGGTCAGTGGCTCGCTGGAAGTGGCCGACGGTGTGATTCGCAACTTTGCCGAGACCCAAAGCCAGCTGCCGGGCGCACACGACGGCGGCGGCGGCTGGCTGCTGCCGGGGTTGATTGAGCTGCACACCGACAACCTTGATAAATTCTTTACCCCGCGGCCAAAGGTTGACTGGCCGGCACACTCCGCCATGAGCAGTCACGATGCGCTAATGGTGGCGAGCGGCATCACCACCGTGCTCGACGCCGTTGCCATTGGCGACGTGCGCGACGGCGGCGACCGCCTGGAAAACCTCGAAAAAATGATCAACGCCGTGGAGGATACGCAAAAGCGTGGCCTCAACCGCGCCGAACACCGCCTGCATCTGCGCTGCGAGCTGCCGCACCACACCACGCTGCCTCTGTTCGACAAGCTGGTTGACCGCGAACTGGTCTCTCTCGTTTCGCTGATGGACCACTCCCCGGGCCAGCGCCAGTACGCGGAGCTCTCTAAATACCGCGACTACTATCAGGGCAAATATCACCTCACCAACGAGCAGATGGACCGCTTTGAGGAAGAGCAGCTGACGTTGGCGGCCCGCTGGTCGCAGCCAAACCGTCAGGCCATTGCCGCCCGCTGCCGCGACCGCAATATCGCCCTCGCCAGCCATGACGATGCGACGACGGCCCACGTTGTGGAGTCCCACGAAATCGGCAGCGTGATCGCCGAATTCCCGACCACGGAAGAAGCCGCCGAAGCCTCTCGCCGCCACGGTATGAACGTGCTGATGGGCGCGCCGAATATCGTGCGCGGCGGCTCTCACTCCGGCAACGTGGCGGCCAGCCATCTTGCTCAGGCCGGGCTGCTGGATATCCTTTCCTCGGATTACTACCCGGCAAGTCTGCTGGATGCAGCTTTCCGCGTGGCGCACGATGACAGCAACAGCTTCACGCTGGCGCAGGCGGTTAACCTGGTGACCCGCAACCCGGCGCGGGCGCTAAATCTGACCGACAGGGGAACGCTGGCGGAAGGTAAACGAGCGGATCTGGTGCTGGCGCACATGCACGGCGGCCATATCCATGTCGATCACGTCTGGCGCCAGGGAATTCGGGTGTTCTGATGAGTAAACTAATCTGGCTGATGGGCCCGTCCGGCTCCGGCAAAGACAGTCTGCTGAGCGCTCTGCGCCAGCAGGAGCACGCCAGACTGCTGGTGGCGCACCGCTATATTACCCGCGCCGCCGACGCAGGCTGCGAGAACCACATTGCGCTGAGCGCAAAAGAATTCGAGCAGCGCCAGCAGCTGGGGCTGTTTGCCCTGAGCTGGCAGGCACACGAGCAGTCCTACGGCGTCGGCGTGGAAATGGATATATGGCTCGAAGCCGGATTTGACGTGGTAGTGAACGGCTCCCGACAGCACCTGAAACAGGCACGGGAACGCTATGGCGATGGGCTGGTGCCCATCTGCCTGCAGGTTTCCGCGGATGTACTGCGTCAGCGGCTGGAGCAGCGTGGGCGGGAAAACGCAGAGCAAATTGAGCAGCGGCTGCAGCGGGCCGCGCTCTATTCGCCGGAAGGGGATAATTGCCTGATACTCAACAACGACGGGAGTCTGCTACAGTCAGCCGCATTATTTATGCGGCTGTTAGCCCAGCACCGTTCAAACGTTATCTCTCTTCACCGCAAGGAACCCCGCCATGTCTGATGTTGTTAAGTTAAAAGCCGCCGCTATCGAAGACAGCGACACCGTTTACCGCATGATTTGCGAGCTAAAGCAGGCTCCGGCTGACCGCCCCGGCTTTAACGCCTGTTTTACCGAGAACCTGCGTGACCCGAATATCTTCTATCAGCTGGCGTGGCTGGGGAACAAAGCGTTAGGCATGATAAGCCTGCACCTGCAATATCACCTGCACCACGCCCGCCGCATCGGCGAGATTCAGGAACTGGTGGTGCTGGAAGAAGCCCGCGGCCACGGCGTCGGTAAACAACTGCTCGCCTGGGCCGAAGAAAAAGCGCGTAAAGCCGATGCGGAGCTAACGGAGCTGTCGACCAGCACCGGCCGCAAAGACGCTCATCGTTTTTACGAGCGTGAAGGATACCGCGCCACCCACATCCGCTTTACCAAACCGGTGGAGACACCTGATGACGCTCACGCTAACACTTAGCGGCACCGGCGGGGCGCAGCTTGTCCCGGCATGGGGCTGCCGCTGCGCCGCCTGCTCAAGGGCGCGAACCAATCCGGCCCACCGCCGCCGCCCGTGCAGCGCGGTAGTCAAATATAACGATGCAGTGACGCTGGTAGACGCAGGGCTGCCCGACCTGATGGATAGCTGGCAGCCGGGTGATTTTCAGCAGTTTTTACTCACCCACTACCATATGGATCATGTCCAGGGGCTATTTCCGCTGCGCTGGGGCGTGGGGGAGAAAATCCCGGTTTACGGCCCGCCGGATGAGCAGGGCTGCGACGATCTGTTTAAGCACCCCGGTCTGCTGGACTTTAGCCATACCGTTGAGCCGTTTGTCGCTTTCACCCTTCAGGCGCTGCGCGTAACGCCGCTGCCGCTGCTGCACTCCAAGCTGACGTTTGGCTATCTGTTTGAAACGGCTTATAGCCGGCTGGCCTGGCTGAGCGATACGGCGGGGCTGCCGGACAAAACCCTGAAGTTTCTTGCCGCCAACCGCCCGGAAGTGGTGGTGATAGATTGCAGCCGCGAACCCCGGCCAGACACACCCAAAAATCATTGTGATTTAACAACGGTTATCGCGCTGAACGAGCAGATAGGCAGCCCGCGGGTCGTGCTGACCCACATTAGCCACCAGTTTGATGAATGGCTGATGCACCACACGCTGCCTGCAGGGTTTGAGGCCGGTTTTGACGGGATGGAGATCGTGCTGGACTAGCGATCGTCGTCGTCCTGCAGCCGGCTCTCTTCGTCATCCAGCTGCTGGCGTTCGCGGTCGAGCTGGTTCTGACGTTCATCAAGGCTGCGGCGCCTGTCCTCCAGTTGGCGGTAACGGGCTTCGTCCTGACGGCTGAGCCGGCGCCGATCGGCCGGATCATCACTGTCGTCATGATAAACACGATCGCCGCCAGGCTTGTAAGCATCGCTAAATGCCTGCTGGATATTGCCAATCGCGTCATCAATCACGTCGGCCTGCGCGAACGGCGAGGCCAGGTACAGCGTGCCGAGCAGCAGCGCGGCGGCATAAGATTTCATCGGTCAGTCTCCGGGATGGACTGGCCTCAGCGTAATCAGCCGGCCTTACGCGCAGTAGCGGAGGAATCTCAAATTCTCGGCGATTCCAGCGCGCCAATAGCCTCTACTCGCGCCTGATGTCGCCCGCCTTCAAACTGCCCGTTTAACCACGCATCGACGATCATTTTGGCCAAATCCAGCCCTACCACCCGGGAGCCGAAGGCCAGCACGTTGGTATTGTTGTGCTGGCGGGAAAGCAGTGCGGAATAAGGTTCACTGCAGACCACCGCCCGGATACCAGGAAACTTATTGGCGGTGATGGAGATCCCCACGCCAGTGCCGCAAATTAAAATACCGCCCTCGGCTTCGCCGCTTACCACGGCTTCAGCGACCGCGCTGGCGTAGAGCGGGTAATCCGTGCGTTCGCCGGACCAGGTCCCCTTGTCCAGCACCTCAATCCCTTTCGCCTGAAGATGCGCCACAATCTCCGCCTTCAGCAGAAAGCCCACATGGTCACAGCCAAATGCAATTTTGTTCATTTTGTCCTCACCGTTACCGTTACTTTACGAACCCGGCAATTCTTGTGATTTAAGACCGGTTCACTGCCCAATTAATCGGCAAAATTGCCGGGTTCGTGGCCATTTCTACACCGATTGTCTTCACAACACAATGCACAAGCTTGCCATTTTTGTGTCATGAAACCTGTTCCACTAACGGGGAAAACTAAGTTAATTCTTTATATTTCATGAAAATAAATATAATTAACGGTTCTCGTTACTTCACAAAAAGTAAAACTTTATGAATTAATTATTTTTGTGAAGTGCTCAGCATATTTTCTGCTCACGCTGTGGTGTTATAGTGACGTCTTCACTCTACGGACACGAGAGAACAGGATGAGTCAGTCAGATATTGATTCACAGCCGCCGTTCGGCATCGGCCTTGCCCCCTGGCTGCGTATGAAGCAGGAGGGGATGACGGACAACGAAAGCCGTATCGTCGACTGGTTGTTGAAACCCGGCAATCTGAGCGATGCCCCGGCCATTAAAGACGTTGCCGAAGCCCTTGCGGTGTCGGAAGCAATGATCGTTAAAGTCTCGAAGCTGCTGGGGTTCAGCGGCTTCCGTAACCTGCGCAGCGCGCTGGTTACCTACTTTTCCGAGTCAGAGCAGGTGCTGCCCACCGAGCTGGCCTTTGACGAAGCGCCGCAGGATGTGGTCAACAAGGTGTTTAACATTACCCTGCGCACCATTATGGAAGGGCAATCGATCGTCAACGTGGACGAAATCCACCGCGCGGCACGCTACTTCGCGAAGGCAAAACAGCGGGATTTGTACGGCGTTGGCGGGTCAAACGCCATTTGTAACGACATCCAGCACAAGTTTTTACGCATCGGCGTGCGCTGCCAGGCTTATCAGGATGCCCACATCATGATGATGTCTGCCTCGCTGCTAAAAGAAGGCGATGTGGTACTGGTGGTGTCCCACTCGGGGCGCACGGGTGATTTAAAAGCGGCGGTGGAACTGGCAAAAAAGAATGGCGCAAAAATAATCTGTATTACTCATAGTTATCATTCTCCGATTGCACGGCTGGCTGATTTTATTATTTGCTCACCAGCACCCGAGACACCTTTATTAGGCCGCAACGCTTCAGCACGTATATTACAATTAACGTTACTCGATGCATTTTTTGTTTCAGTCGCGCAGCAAAATATTGAACAGGCAACATTAAATATGCAAAAAACCGGCGCTATTGTGGATTTCTTTTCACCTGGTGCGCTGAAGTAAAAAAGAGATCCCGCATCGGCGGGATCTGACTGTACCCTACACTGAGAATATTATTATGAATAAATATCTGAAAATATTCAGCGGCGCTGCTATGGGCCTGATGTTATCCACCAGCGCTTTTGCGGCTGCCGACTATGCGGTGGTATTAAAAACATTATCTAACCCTTATTGGGTGGATATGAAAAAAGGTATTGAAGATGAAGCCAAAACGCTGGGCGTTAGCGTAGATATTTTTGCTTCACCTTCGGAGGGTGATTTCCAGTCACAATTACAGCTTTTTGAAGATTTAACGAATAAAAAATACAAAGGTATCGCTTTTGCACCGCTCTCCTCGGTAAACCTCGTGGTGCCGGTTGCTAATGCCTGGAAAAAAGGCATTTACCTGGTCAATCTCGATGAAAAAATCGATATGGATAACCTGAAAAAAGCCGGCGGTAACGTCGAAGCCTTCGTCACTACCGATAACGTAGCGGTCGGCGCGAAGGGTGCAGGCTTCATCATCGATAAGCTCGGTGCCGCAGGCGGCGACGTGGCCATCATCGAGGGCAAAGCGGGGAACGCCTCCGGTGAAGCCCGCCGCGTGGGGGCCAGCGATGCGTTTAAGAAAGCCACCCAGATCAAACTGGTTGCCAGTCAGCCTGCCGACTGGGACCGCATCAAGGCGCTTGATGTAGCCACCAACGTGCTGCAGCGTAACCCGAACCTGAAAGCCTTCTACTGTGCGAACGATACCATGGCAATGGGCGTCGCTCAGGCGGTAGCCAACGCAGGGAAGACCGGGAAAATACTGGTTGTCGGCACCGACGGCATCCCGGAAGCCCGTAAGATGGTGGATGACGGACAGATGACCGCCACCGTGGCCCAGAACCCGGCAGATATTGGCGCGACAGGCCTGAAGCTGCTGGTGGATGCCGCGAAAACCGGCAAAGTGATTGCGTTGGATAAAGCCCCGCAGTTTAGCCTGGTGGATTCTGTGCTGGTGACGAAATAGTTAAGGTCTGAGTGGCTTTATCCCCTCACCCCGACCCTCTCCCCAAAGGGGAGAGGGAGAAAGAAGGAGTGGCCCTCTCCCATAGGGAGAAAGTGGAAAAAGGGGTAGCTCTCTCCCACAGGGAGAAAGTGAAAAAAGGGGTAGCTCTCTCCCACAGGGAGAAAGTGGAAAAAGGGGTAGCTCTCTCATACAGGGAGAAAGTGGAAAAAGGGGGCCTGCGCCCCCGGGCAAAGGTGCGAAAAGAGTACTAAAAGAAAAGCAGTGGCAGCAGTTATTCCCTCTCCCTTCCGGGACGAGAGAGAAAATCAACATCAGCTCGGTGCCGTCCCCTCTCCCCTGTGGGGAGAGGGTTAGGGTGAGGGGAAACCTTCGCTAAAAATGATTGAGGCTCGTCATGGTCACGCCATATATTGCAATGGCGGGGATCGGCAAATCCTTTGGTCCGGTTCACGCATTAAAATCGGTTGATTTAACAATATTTCCCGGCGAAATTCATGCGCTGCTCGGGGAAAACGGTGCAGGTAAATCAACCCTGATGAAAGTCCTGTCGGGTATTCACGAACCGACCACAGGCACCATTACGATTAATAACGTTAATTATGAGAAACTTGATCATAAATTAGCGGCACAGCTCGGCATTGGGATTATTTATCAAGAACTCAGCGTTATTGATGAATTAACGGTTTTAGAAAATCTTTATATTGGTCGCCACACAACCAAAAAAGTCTTCGGGATTAATATTGTTGACTGGAAAGAGATGCGTATTCGCGCCGCGATGATGCTTTTACGTGTTGGCTTAAAAGTGGATCTCGATGAAAAGGTGGGTAATTTATCCATCAGTCACAAGCAAATGTTAGAAATTGCTAAAACATTAATTCTGGACGCCAAAGTTATTATTATGGATGAGCCCACCTCTTCTTTAACCAATAAAGAAGTGGATTATCTTTTTCTGATCATGAACCAGCTGCGTACAGAAGGCACGGCGATGGTGTACATCTCCCATAAGCTCGCCGAAATCCGCCGCATCTGCGACCGCTACACGGTGATGAAGGACGGCAGCAGCGTCTGCAGCGGCCTGGTCAGCGAGGTCACCAACGACGACATTGTGCGCCTGATGGTCGGCCGCGAGCTGCAAAACCGCTTTAGCGCGATGAAAGATAGCGCCGGAAACGTTGAGCCTGACGTGGTGTTTGAAGTGAAAAACGTCAGCAGCCGTGATCGCAAAAAAGTGAAAGATATTTCGTTTAGCGTCAATCGTGGCGAGATCCTGGGCTTCTCTGGCCTGGTGGGCTCCGGGCGTACCGAGCTGATGGACTGCCTGTTCGGCGTGGACAAACGTTCGGCCGGGGAAATCCTGCTTAACGGCAAAAATATCTCGCCCAGTTCGCCGATGGACGCGCTGAAAAAAGGCATGGGTTACATCACCGAAAGCCGCCGCGATAACGGCTTCTTCGCCAACTTCTCCATCGCGCAGAACATCGCCGTCAGCCAGAGCCTCAAGCGCGGCGGTTATAAAGGCGCTATGGGTCTGTTTAACGAAGCCGAGGAGCGCCAAACCGCCGAAGATCAGCGCCAGTTGCTGGCGTTGAAGTGCCACAGCGTCGACCAGAACATTACCGAACTTTCCGGCGGCAATCAGCAGAAGGTGCTGATTTCTAAGTGGCTGTGCTGCAACCCGGAAGTGATCATCTTCGATGAGCCTACGCGCGGCATCGACGTCGGCGCGAAGGCCGAAATATACAAAGTGATGCGCCAGCTGGCGGATGACGGAAAAGTCATCCTGATGGTGTCGTCTGAGCTTCCCGAAATTATCGCCGTCTGCGACCGCATTGCCGTGTTCTGCGAAGGGCGACTGACGCAAATCCTGACCAATCGCGACGATATCAGCGAAGAGGAGATCATGGCATGGGCATTACCACAAGAATGAAACGCGAAGAAAGCGAGAAAAAACCGTTCAATTTCGCCCAGTTTTGGGACAAATACGGCACCTTCTTCATCCTCGCGATTATCGTCGCCATCTTTGGCACGCTCTCCGCTGAGTACTTCCTGACGGCCAGCAACATCAGCGCCATCTTTGTGCAAAGCTCGGTGACCGTGCTTATCGGCATGGGGGAATTCTTCGCCATCCTGGTCGCGGGGATTGATCTGTCGGTCGGCGCGATTCTGGCGCTTTCCGGCATGGTCACCGCCAAATTGATGCTGGCGGGCGTCGATCCTTTCCTCGCGGCGCTGATTGGCGGCGTGATTGTCGGCGGGCTGCTCGGCGCAATTAACGGCTGCCTGGTAAACTGGACGGGGCTGCATCCGTTCATCATCACCCTCGGCACCAACGCCATCTTCCGCGGCATCACGCTGGTTATCTCTGACGCCAACTCGGTGTACGGCTTCTCGTTCGACTTCGTGAATTTCTTCGCCGCCACGCCGCTCGGCATTCCGGTGCCGGTGATCTTCTCGCTGATTGTCGCCGGGATACTGTGGTTCCTGACCACCCGCACGCGCCTCGGCCGCAACATTTACGCCCTCGGCGGCAATAAGAACTCGGCGTTCTACTCCGGCATCGACGTGAAGTTCCACATGCTGGTGGTGTTCATCATCTCCGGCATCTGCGCCGGGCTGGCGGGCGTCGTCTCTACCGCGCGTCTTGGTGCCGCGGAGCCGCTGGCAGGCATGGGGTTTGAAACCTACGCCATCGCCAGCGCCATTATCGGCGGTACCAGCTTCTTCGGCGGCAAGGGCCGGATTTTCTCGGTGGTGATAGGCGGCCTGATCATCGGCACCATCAACAACGGGCTCAATATTCTCCAGGTACAAACCTATTACCAGCTGGTGGTGATGGGCGGGCTTATCATCGCCGCGGTGGCCCTGGATCGGTTAATCAGCAAGTAAATTAGTCGTCTTTCGAACGGCAGATGCGTGAGCCGCACCCGCTGTCAGAAATCCATAGAATTACTGGAGCTTGTAATGAAAATTTCCCCCTCTTTGATGTGCATGGATCTGGCAAAATTCCAGGAACAGATTGAGTTTATCGACCTGCACGCGGACTACTTCCATATCGACATTATGGACGGTCACTTTGTGCCAAACCTGACGCTGTCCCCGTTCTTCGTCGGCCAGGTCAGAAAGCTTGCCAGCAAGCCGCTGGACTGCCATCTGATGGTCACCCGCCCGCAGGATTACATCGTCCCGCTGGCGGAGGCCGGGGCGGACATAATTACCCTGCACCCGGAAACCATCAACGGGCAGGCCTTCCGCCTCATCGAAGAGATCCGCCGCCACGGTATGAAAGTTGGCCTGATTTTGAACCCGGAAACGCCGGTCGAGGCGATGAAGTACTACATTCATAAGGCAGACAAGGTAACGGTGATGACCGTTGACCCTGGGTTTGCCGGCCAGCCGTTTATCCCCGAAATGCTGGAAAAAGTGGCCGAGCTGAAAGCCTGGCGCGAACGCGAAGGGCTGAGCTACGAGATTGAAATTGACGGTTCCTGCAACGCGGCAACCTATGAACGACTCATGGCCGCTGGGGCAGATGTGTTTATCGTTGGCACTTCCGGACTGTTTAACCACGCCCGGGATATCGACGAGGCCTGGCAGGTGATGAGCGAGCAGATCCTGGCGGCCAAAAACGAGGTTATGCCCCATGCCAAAACCGCTTAACGTGGTGGCCGGAGTGGATATGGGCGCCACCCATATCCGCCTGTGTTTGCAGGATGAGTCCGGCACGGTGCTGCACTGTGAAAAACAGCGCACGGCAGAGATTATCGTCGGCGGCGTGGTCTGCGGGATAGCCCAACTGCTGAACGACCGGTTAGGCAGCTTTAACGCCCGCTGTCGCGGCATGGTGATGGGGTTCCCGGCGCTGGTGGGCAAAGACAAGCGTACGGTTATCTCCACGCCGAATTTGCCGCTTTCCGCGCAGGAACTGAACGAGCTGGCGGCCAAGCTGGAGGATGCTATCGGCTGCCCGGTCGAGTTTGCTCGGGATGTAAACCTGCAGCTCTCTTTCGACGTCGCGCAAAATGACCTGCAGCACCAGCAGGTGCTCGGCGCCTATCTTGGCACCGGCATGGGCTTTGCCGTCTGGCTGAACGGCGCGCCATGGACCGGCGCTCACGGCGTTGCCGGCGAACTGGGCCATATCCCGCAGGGCGATATGCACCTCACCTGCGGCTGCGGGAACGCCGGTTGCCTGGAGACGGTGTGCTCGGGAATTGCCCTGAAACGCTGGTACGACGCCAGCCAGAAAACGTATGAGATTGGCGAGTTGTTTACCTTTGCTGCTCAGGAGCCGTTTGTCGTTGCCCTGCTCGACCACGCGGCGCGCGCCATCGCCACCAGCATCAACCTGTTTGACCCTGATGCGGTGATTCTCGGCGGTGGAGTTATGGACATGGTCGATTTTCCGCGTGAGGCGCTGGTGGCGCAGACTAAACGCTATCTGCGCCACCCTTTGCCGCATGATGCCGTGCGCTTTATTAACGCCTCTTCCTCAGCCTTTAACGGCGCCCAGGGGGCGGCTACGCTAGCCCGCGCCTGCTTCCTGCCCGCGCTTTACGCAGCGCCTCAGCAAGCTGCACTCGGGTAAACGGCTTGCGCAGCAGTTCCACCTCAGGCAGGTGCTGCTCGCTGCGGCGTAAATCCTGGCCGCTGATCAGCAGCAAATTCAGGTGAGGATGGTGCCGGCGAGCCTGCTGCAGCACATCCGCGCCGCTGAGCTCGCCGGGCAGCATCAGGTCGCTGACAACGAGGCTAATGTCCGGCACCTCCGCCATCAGCCGCAGCGCCTGCTGGCTGTCGCTGGCTTCCAGCGTCAGGTACCCCAGCTCATGCAGCTGCTCGCACAGCGTCTGGCGCACGTCCGGTTCGTCTTCCAGCACCAGCACAAGCTGGTCGGCAATATCGGCCTGCTCACCGGCCAGCGGCACGGCCTCCGGCTGCACCTCCGCAGACGCACGAGGTAGCTGCAATATGACCCGAGTCCCGTTCCCGGGCTCGCTTTCTATTTGCACCCGCCCGCCGGACTGGCGCACAAAGCCACACACCATCGACAGCCCCAGCCCGCTGCCGCTGCCGGTCTGCTTAGTGGTGAAAAACGGCTCAAACACCTGCGCTTTCACTTCGTCCGTCATGCCGTGTCCGGTATCAGCCACTTCCACCACCACCATATCCTGTTTCCGCCCTTCGCCGCGGACCACGCGCTGGTTCCAGGTACGGATCTTAATTTCACCGCTGCGGCCCTCCATTGCGTCTCTGGCGTTCATCACCAGGTTAATGATTGCGTTCTCTAGCTGGTTGACGTCGATCCACGCGGGCCAGGCGGGCTGCTGGGCCTCAACGGTAAGCGTGAGGTGGGCGGGCAAAGAGTGGCGCATCAGCGGATCGAGGTTTTCCAGCAGGCTTTTCATCGCCACCGCCCGGGGGTGCAGCGACTGTTTGCGGGAAAAGGCGAGCAGCCGCTGGGTCAGCTGTGCGCCACGCTCGGCGGCCTTAAGCGCACGCTGAATACGCACGGCATCCGGCGAGTCGGTCGCGGTCAATTCAAGGCTGCCGATAATCACCGCCAGCAGGTTATTGAAGTCGTGCGCCAGGCCGCCGGTGAGCTGCCCCACCGCCTTCATTTTTTGACTATGCACCAGCGCCTCTTCCAGCGCTTTTCGCTCGCTGCGTTCCAGCACCACGTTCACGATGCCCCGCCCCGGCACCGGGCTAAAGCGCAGCTCGATGGTTCGCCCGTCCGCCAGCCTCAGTTCCTGCGGCTTTGGCAGTGGCCGGGAGAGATTACCCAACATATGCTCCTGCAGCGGCGTGACCTGCTTGAGCAGCCCGAGATAGTGCTGGCCGCGCTGCAGGCGCTGCGGATCAAGCCCCAGCAGCAGCGGGTACTGCTGATTCCACACCACCAGGAAGCCGTCACTGTCGAACAGCGCAAAGCCATCGCGCATGGCATGGAAGGTCGTTTCCAGCAGGGTGCTTTTCTCTTTCAACAGGCGAGAAGTGTGCTCCAGCGACGCGGTATTGCGGGCAAAAACGTTGAACGCCCTGGCCAGTTCCCCCAGCTCATCGCGCCGCTGCTGGGCGGGCACGCTGACCTCTTTTTCGCCCTTTGCCAGCCGCGTCATCGCCTGGGAAATGGCCGTTAAGTTAGAGCCCAGATTGCGGTAGATATACAGCCCGGCGAAGCCGGTGATCACCAGCGCCAGCAGGGCAAACAGGCCGATAAACGCGATGATGGACTGCAAATCCCGGTGACTTTGCTGGCTTCGCTGCCGGGACTCTTCCCCCACCTTTTGCACGTACAGATTGATGTCCTGATTCAGAAAAGCCACCAGCGCTTTGATGTGGTACATATGCCAGGCGATGCCCAGATCGCTCTCCTCAAGCTGGGTGGAAAGCGGCGGCAGCTGGTGCAGACCATTTCTGAACTGCTGCAAAATGCTGTCCGCCAGCGGCGACGATGCCCGCTCGGGCAGAAGCTGCATCACTTCGCTAAGCTGGCGTACCGCCGGCCTCGGCGAGGAAGACTGAATCGCCACCAGGATCAGGCGATCCATTTCTTTCAGCAGCGCCGCATCCGGCACGTTCAAGCCTTCGCGCGCGTTAACGTCCTGCAGGTGCTCAAGGTAGCTCTGGTTCTGGTACAGGGCGCTCAGCAGCAGGTTGCGCTGCAAATGGCGGCGGTGCCCCATCACCAGCATGTTGGTGACGCTGCTTTCCAGCTCATTGCTGCGGTCGATGATCCGGCTGACCAGATGCGGTTCGCGCCTGGCCAGCGGCGCGGTGGCCAGATGAGACAGTGAGTTTTGCAGCGAAAGCTGGGTCTGTTTCAGGCTCTCCGCTTCGCTCTGGTATTCAAGCGCGCCGACAACCTGAGAAAGCCTGACCGCCGCCGTCGCCACGTTAGAGGTGTCGCGCGCCAGTTCCATACTGCCGGACATGTCGAGCAGCGTTTGCCCCTGCACCTGTTCCTGCAGGCGGCTGGCGTGCTCAAAGCCGAGCACGGCCACCCCGCAGACCATTAGCGTGACCGCCACTACCAGCAGGTTGAAAAACAGCAGTCGGCCACGGGCGCTGGCGAAGAAGGACGGGCGAGGCTGGGTCATAGAGGCTCCGTGGTTGTTTTTCCCCTCACCCTGACCCTCTCCCCAGAGGGGAGAGGGGAGAAAAAGAGGGCAATCTCTCCCTAATATAAACTGGGGCCAAAGAATTACGCGCCGTCTTTCCCCCCTCTCCCTTTCAGGGAGAGGGCCGGGGTGAGGGTCACACATGCACTCCAGTTAAGCAGAGCACGGATTTTGATAAATATTTCCGCACCGGGAATGTGATCCAGGTTAACTATTCAACTCTATGACAAATATGAATGGCCGCTGACATTTTGCATTTACCGGCGTGTGGTTGACTGGCGCTTATTGATAACCACCCCAGGCGCCGCACCATGAGCAGAGTTCCCATTCTGGAAATGCGCAATATTGCCAAGTCATTTGGCAAATTTTATGCTCTAAAAGGCGTCGATTTAACGGTCTTTCCCGGTGAAATCCATGCGCTAATGGGCGAGAACGGCGCAGGCAAAAGTACCCTGATGAAGATCCTCGCCGGGGCTTACATCGCCACCAGCGGCGAAGTGCTGATCGACGGTGAACCCTACGTCATCAAAGGCCCAAAAGATGCCCTTAATGCGGGCATTACGCTGATTTACCAGGAGATGCAGCTCGCGCCAAATCTTACCGTTGCGGAGAACATTTTCCTCGGCAGCGAACTGGCGCGCGGCGGCCTCGTGCAGCGTAAAGAGATGGCGCAACAGGCGCAGGCGGTGATTGACCGCCTCGGCGCGCAGTTCAAAGCAACCGACCTCGTGATGAAGCTCACTATTGCCGAGCAACAGCAGGTTGAGATTGCCCGCGCGCTCCAGCGCAACAGCCGCATCCTGGTGATGGATGAACCCACCGCCGCCCTCTCATCCCGCGAAACGCACCGCCTGTTTGAGCTGATTTTCCGCCTTCGCGATGAAGGCATGGCGATTATCTACATCAGCCACCGTATGGCGGAAATCTACGAGCTGTCTGACCGGGTCAGCGTCCTGCGAGACGGCCAGTACGTCGGCAGCCTGACGCGCGAAAACCTTAACGCCAGCGAACTGGTCAAAATGATGGTTGGCCGGCCCCTTAGCGACTTGTTTAACAAAGAGCGTGATATCCCGCTGGGTAGTCCTCGCCTCAACGTTCATCATCTGACGGACAACGACAAGGTTCAGCCGGTGAGCCTGCACGTCCGTTCCGGGGAGATAGTCGGCCTGGCCGGGCTGGTTGGCGCGGGACGTTCAGAGCTGGCGCAGCTGATCTTCGGCGTGCGTAAGGCCACGGGCGGATCGGTTGAGATCGACGGTGAGCCGGTGACTCTTCACTCACCCCGCGAGGCGATTCAGCACGGCATCGGCTTTCTGACCGAGAACCGCAAAGAGCAGGGGCTGTTCCTTGAGCTGGCCGCGCAGGACAACATCACCATGGCCACGCTTGAGCGTGACGCCCACTTCGGCATGCTCGACCGCAAAAAAGCCCAGACCATTTCCGACGACGCCATCAGCCTGCTGAATATCCGCGTCCCTCACGCGCAGGTTCGTGCCGGCGGCCTTTCCGGCGGCAACCAGCAAAAACTGCTGATTTCCCGCTGGGTTGCGATTGGCCCGCGCATTCTGATCCTCGACGAGCCTACACGCGGCGTGGACGTGGGCGCTAAGAGTGAGATCTATCGCATCATGAATCAGCTGGCCCGCCAGGGCGTGGCCATCTTAATGATTTCCAGCGAGCTGCCCGAAGTGGTGGGCATGAGCGACCGGGTGTATGTCATGCGCGAAGGCAGCATTGCCGGCGAGCTGCTGCGCCACGACATTACTCAAGAAAATATTATGACCCTGGCTACCGGCGTGACCGAGGCCCATAAGAAAGAGGTTCACCATGACTAACTCAGGCACGCAACCGGTGGCAAAATCCGCCTCGCTTAAAAAAGCCCTGTTCGGCGATTTGATGCAAACCGTCGGTATTTTGCCGATTCTGGTACTGATCATCGCGGTATTTGGCTTTGTGGCACCTAACTTCTTCACCGAGTCTAACCTGCTCAATATTGCCCGCCAGTCGTCCATCAACATCGTGCTGGCGGCGGGGATGACCTTCATCATTCTGACCGGCGGCATCGACCTGTCAGTGGGCTCCATCCTCGGCACCACGGCCGTGACGGCGATGGTCGTGTCGCTGATGCCCGGCTGGGAAGGCCTGTCGATTCCGGCGGCGCTGCTGATGGGCACCGGGCTGGGGCTATTTAACGGCATGCTGGTCGCCTGGGCGGGGCTGCCGCCGTTTATCGTCACGCTCGGCACCTATACCGCGCTGCGCGGCGCGGCATATCTGCTGGCCGACGGTACGACGGTGATTAACTCCAATATCAACTTTGAGTGGATTGGTAACGCCTATCTCGGCCCGGTGCCGTGGCTGGTGGTTATCGCCCTGCTGGTGATTGCGGTGTGCTGGTTCATTCTGCGCCGCACCACGCTGGGTGTTCATATCTACGCGGTAGGCGGCAACATGCAGGCGGCACGCCTGACCGGCATCAAAGTGTGGATGGTACTGCTGTTCGTGTACGGCATGAGCGGGCTACTTTCCGGCCTGGGCGGCATCATGAGTGCGTCACGTCTTTACAGCGCCAACGGTAACCTCGGCGTGGGCTATGAGCTGGATGCCATCGCCGCCGTTATCCTCGGCGGAACCAGCTTCGTGGGCGGGATTGGCACCATCACCGGCACGCTGGTGGGGGCGCTGATTATCGCCACGCTCAATAACGGTATGACGCTGATGGGCGTCTCCTATTTCTGGCAATTGGTGATCAAAGGGGCGGTGATCATCATAGCGGTGCTGATCGACAAATACCGTACCCGTCACAATCAAAGTGCATAACAACAAAACCCTACCCTACGAGTGAGGAAAACAGCATGCGTTTGAAACCCATAGTTACTGCGTTACTGGCTGGTGCAATGATCGCCGGCGCGCCGTTTGCCCAGGCGAAAGAGTTGAAGTCGATCGGCGTGACGGTGGGCGATCTCGCCAACCCGTTCTTCGTGCAGATCACCAAAGGCGCCGAGCTGGAAGCCCGTAAGCTCGCCGGCGACAACGTGAAAGTGACGCTGGTCTCCAGCGGGTACGATCTTGGTCAGCAGGTCGCGCAGATCGACAACTTTATCGCCGCGAAGGTGGACATGATCATCCTTAATGCCGCAGATTCCAAAGGGATCGGCCCGGCGGTAAAACGCGCGAAAGACGCCGGGATCGTCGTTGTCGCGGTAGACGTTGCGGCAGACGGGGCCGATGCCACGATCACCTCCGATAACACCCAGGCCGGGCAAATGGCCTGTAAGTACATTTCGGATCGTCTGAAAGACAAAGGCAATGTGGTGATCATCAACGGGCCACCGGTTTCCGCCGTGCAGAACCGCGTTGAGGGCTGCGAAACCGAGTTCAAAAAACACCCGGACATTAAGATCCTTTCCTCTAATCAAAATGCTAAGGGCAGCCGCGAAGGTGGCCTGGAAGTGATGACCTCGCTGCTGGCGGCGAATCCGAAGATCGACGGCGTATTTGCGATCAACGATCCGACGGCGATCGGGGCCGATCTGGCGGCAAAACAGGCTCAGCGTAACGAGTTCTTTATTGTCGGCGTGGACGGCAGCCCGGACGGTGAAGAAGCCCTGAAGCGCGGCGGCAGCTCGCTGTTTGTGGCGACGCCGGCACAGGATCCGCAGGTCATGGCGGCGAAGGCGGTCGAGATTGGCTATGACATTTTGCAGGGCAAACCCGCGCCGAAAGGCCCGGTGCTGATCCCGGTGACGATGATCGATAAGAGCAATATCGGCAGCTACAAAGGGTGGACGGTGAAGTAATTTTCCCCTACCCCGGCCTTCTCTCCAAAGGGGAGAGGGCGAAAAATCGTCAGTTGCCTCTCAGATTCAGAACGCCGTCAGTCCCCTCTCCCTTCCAGGGAGAGGGTTAGGGTGAGGCTCCACATCAAAGGAAGGCCAGATGAAACGCTCCGAGGTTAACCAGTACCTGAATGAAACCCGGCAGTTTTTTGCCCGCCACGGTGTGCAACTGCCGCCGTTCGGTAGCTTTTCGCCGCAAAAATGGCTGCAGGTAAACCCCCGTAGCTGGCAGGAGGTCTTCGATCTGAAGCTCGGGTGGGACATTACCGACTTCGGCGGCAGCGACTTCCTGACCATGGGCCTCACGCTGTTTACCCTGCGCAATGGCTCCCCGGAAGGCACGCCCTACGCCAAATCCTACGCCGAGAAAGTCATGCACGTACGTGATAACCAGATGACGCCGATGCATTTCCACTGGAGCAAGCAGGAGGACATCATCAACCGCGGCGGCGGTAATTTGATTGTCGAACTGTGGCACTCTGACCCATTCGAACAGCCTGATGAGGCGGATATCACAGTAGTGATTGACGGCTGTCGCCAGACGCACGCGGCAGGCAGCCAACTGCGCTTATCGCCGGGAGAAAGCATCAGCCTGGTGCCCGAGATGTACCACAGCTTTTGGGGTGAACCCGGTTACGGCGACGTGCTGGTCGGCGAAGTGTCGATGGTCAACGATGACGACCACGACAATCGCTTTTTAAAGCCTCTGGAGCGCTTCAGCACCCTTACCGAAGATGCCGCCCCGGCTCTGCTTTTGTGCCATGAGTACCGGCAGTTTATCTAGCCGGAAAGCCTCGCGGCCGCTATGGCGGAATCTGCAACGGCCGCGTTGCCTCTGGCAAGCATCAGGCGTTCATAATCAGCTATACCGGACAGGCCCTTGCCGTGAAGCGCGGTGGCCAGGTCGGCGGCATCTCTCAACGCAGTATTAGCCCCGATACCACCAGCCGGACTCATGGCGTGGACAGCATCGCCCAGCAGCGTGACGTTTCCGGGCTGCCAGGCAATATTCGGATTGCCGTAGCGGACCGGCAGCGTCGCGGTATGCTCCGGCCGCGTGCTTTCCATGAGCTTTTGCAGCGCCGGGGGAAGAGACAGGTTGCCAAAAGGGACGGCTAACCGTGAACCGGGGCCGATCAGCGCCCAGTAAAGATAATCCTCGGCCTGCGTGAGCCTGCCGTCACAACCCGCCTTTGCCGCAAGCGCCGTGAAATCCTGGCGAAAACGCATTTCATCAACAATGGCGCTGAACCCGTCGCAAAACAGCACGTTAGTGCCTTCGTACAACGCCTTGTCCGCCGTTAAAGCACTTTTCCCATACAGGCAGAGATAGCCGGAATCCGCCGGCACAGCGTCCGGGGCAAGCTGCGCCCTGACCCGGGAATTCACGCCATCTGCGCCGACCAGAAGCCGGCAGCTTGCCTCAGCCGTATGTGTAAATCTTAGCCCTACCCGGCCTTCACTCTCCCGGTGGTACCCCTCCAGGGCGTGCCCATAGCAGATGGATCCCTCGAGGCCGCACATCAGGATTTCCCGCAGCGTCTGGCGATGAATGCTTAAATCTGGGGCAAGATCGGGGTTTTGTTCGGCCCGATGCCAGCCTTCAGGCTGACGGCCATTGGCCTGTTGCCCGGCTCTATCCAGAAAACGCCCTTCCGTACTGGCTACCGAGGCCGTTTGTCGAAAGAGTTGATAAAGCGCAGGGGGCAACACCCTGGCAAGCGCCTGCTGCCCCTGGGCGTCGATTCTAATCCGGTAGCCCTGAATACGGCTGTCGGACGCCGAATCCGCCTCGTAAACGGTGGCGCTGATGCCACGGCTTTTCAGACCCTGAGCCAGCGCCAGCCCGCCCAACCCCGCACCAATAATTGCAACGCTTGAAGTACTCATGAGGCATCCTCTGTGGCCTGATTAGGTTCCACAAAAGAGTTGCACGGCTCGTCAACGCAAGGATAACGTTATACGGACGATAAATAGTGAAAACTGGCCATGATAAAAAATTCCCCCCAGCCGGCTGCCCCCGATTACAGCGAATGGCTTAGCGGCCCGGCGCTGATTGCCCTTGCAGGCAGTCTCGCCCCTGAAAGTGAATATCTGCTCGGCACGCGGGAGGTGGCCTGGCATCAGCATCTGCGCGGCCAGGTTTTTTGCGTGGAGTCCGGTTTACTGCACGTTCACACCGCTGACGGGGCCTGGTTTTTGCCTCCCCATCGCGCCAGCTGGCTGCCGCCGGGCGTAACCCACAAGGTCAGCATCAGCGGAGCCGTAAAAGGCTGGACGCTGCTGATTACGCCTGAAAGCTGCTCGGGGTTGCCGGAAAAGCCCTGCGTGATTGCCGTCTCGGAGGTGCTTCACGCTCTCGCTCGCCGCGCCTGTGGATGGGACAAGCAGGCAGAGCCTGAACCGGAGCAGCAGCGTATAGCCGCCGTTATCTACGATGAGATCTGCCGCGCGCCGCACGAGGCGCTGCATTTGCCAATGCCGACAGATCATCGGCTGAAAAAAGTGGCCTCTGCGCTGCTGGCCAACCCCGGCGATGAGCGGACTTTCGAAGCGTGGGCGGCATTCGGGGCGCTTTCGCCTCGTACCCTGCGTCGCCTTTTTGTTGCGGAAACCGGCCTGAATTTTGCCCAATGGCGTAGGCAGGCCCGGCTGACCCACGGGCTGGATAAGCTGGCACAGGGAATGTCGGTGTCGGAGGTGTCAGAATTTCTGGGCTATGCCTCGCCGGGCAATTTTATTCATATGTTCAAAAATGCCTTTGGCACTTCACCGGCCCGCTACTTTTCGACCGGGAAATAAACGTTAAACCGCATTATTCTCGCCGGGGGTAATGTCAGCGGCAAAGACATAGCCCACGCCGCGAATGGTGCGAATAAGCGTGGGCTGGTGCGGGTTGACCTCGATTTTGCGCCGCAGCCGCATAATTAATACGTCGATGGTGCGGTCAAACACTTCCAGGCTTTCGCTGTGGGTGAGCTCAAGCAACTTTTCCCGCGACAGCACTTTCCTGGCGTTCTGCACCAGAGAAAGCAACAGGCCATATTCCCCCTGAGTCAGGTCAACCTGCTGCTGCCGGGCATTCATTAACTGGCAGCGGTCGGTGTCCAGCCACCAGCCGTTAAACTGCAGCCCGCGGGTTTTGGTCGGGCTGCTTTCCAGCGCCAGCGCCCCGCTACGCCTCAGCACCGCTTTGACTCGGGCCACCACCACGCGGCCATTGAACGGTTTAGCGATGTAATCATCCGCCCCCATTTCCAGGCCCACCACCACATCGGACTCGCTGCCCATGCCGGTCAGCATCACCACCGGCAAAGAGGGACGCAGTTTTTGCACCTGCTGAAGCACCAGCAGGCCGTTGGTATCCGGCAGCATCATGTCCAGCAAAATAAGCGCAATAGAACGCTCTGCCGCAACGGTCTGCAGCGCTTCATTACCGGTATGGCACACCAGCACGTCAAAGACGTGTTCACTGAGCACATCGCGCAGCACGTCGCAAATGGCCTTGTCGTCATCCACCACCAGGATTGCAGGTTTCATTATTTTCTCCGGAGGTGAGGAGGTTCTTTTTAGTTTGAGCGATTGTTGATTGAGCGCCGCGGAAAGAACACAGATCCGTGCGGAATTTTCTATCACTGTCACAAATGGCCGTCAGTTCGACACGTCATTTATGACGAAATCCTGCTTCTCTCGTCAGCCTGTTCCCCAGATGCCCCTGAAACCCACGCCATTACCCACTCACTCTATGTGGCATAGATAATGCATTTAGTGGCGCAGCGAGGCGGTTTAATCAGATAGCCGCACTCAAATGACAGCATTGACTGGAGCAACATGATGAAAAAAATCGTCACGGTTTGCCCCTATTGCGCCTCAGGTTGCAAGATAAACCTGGTGGTGGATAACGGCAAAATCGTCAAGGCGGAAGGCGCACAGGGTAAAACTAACCAGGGCGACCTGTGCCTGAAGGGTTATTACGGTTGGGATTTTATCACTGACACCAAAATCCTTACCCCGCGCCTGAAAACCCCGATGATCCGCCGCGAGCGCGGGGGCAAGCTGGAAGCCGTTTCCTGGGATGAAGCGCTGGATTACGTCAGTTCACGCCTGAGCGAGATCAAAGCCAAATATGGCCCGAACGCCATTCAAACCACCGGCTCCTCACGCGGAACAGGCAATGAAACCAACTATGTAATGCAAAAATTTGCGCGCGCCGTTATTGGGACCAATAACGTCGATTGCTGCGCACGCGTCTGACACGGCCCATCGGTTGCAGGTCTGCACCAGTCGGTCGGTAATGGCGCGATGAGTAACTCTATCGTCGAGATTGAGGATACTGATTTAGTCTTTGTGTTCGGGTACAACCCGGCAGATTCACACCCTATCGTGGCTAATCGCGTGATTAAGGCGAAGCAGAAAGGGGCTCAGATTATCGTTGTCGATCCGCGCAAAATTGAAACCGCGCGCATTGCCGACATGCATTTAAGGTTACGGAACGGTTCGAACATCGCACTGCTGAACGCGATTGGCCACGTCATTATTGAAGAGAATCTTTACGACCACGCGTTCGTCGCTGCTCGTACCGAGGGCTTCGAAGAGTATCGCAAGATCGTTGAAGGCTACACGCCGGAGTCCGTGGAAGAAATCACTGGCGTCAGCGCCGCGGAGATCCGTGCGGCCGCGCGTATGTACGCTAAGGCCAAAACGGCCACCATCCTGTGGGGCATGGGCGTGACCCAGTTCTACCAGGGCGTGGAAACCGTGCGCTCACTCACCAGCCTGGCGCTGATGACCGGCAACCTCGGCAAGCCTAACGTGGGCGTGAACCCGGTTCGCGGCCAGAACAACGTGCAGGGCGCCTGCGATATGGGTGCGCTGCCGGACATGTTCCCCGGTAACCAGTACGTTCGTGACGCGGCGACGCGCAGCAAATTTGCCGCCGCCTGGGGCGTGGACGCGCTGCCGGAAGCTAACGGTTACCGCATCAGCGAACTGCCTCACCGGGTCGAGCACGGTGAAGTCCGCGCCGCCTATATTATGGGGGAAGATCCGCTGCAAACCGACGCCGAGCTTTCAGCCGTGCGCCAGGCGTTTGCCGGGCTTGAGCTGGTGATTGTGCAGGACATCTTCATGACCAAAACCGCCGCTGAGGCCGACGTTATTTTACCGTCCACCTCCTGGGGCGAGCATGAAGGGGTCTTCACCGCCGCCGACCGTGGCTTCCAGCGCTTCTTTAAAGCGGTTGAGCCGAAGTGGGATCTCAAAACGGACTGGCAGATTATCAGCGAAATCGCCACCCGCATGGGCTACCCGATGCACTACCGCAATACCCAGGAAATCTGGGACGAACTGCGTCATCTGTGCCCGGACTTCTACGGGGCGACCTACGAGAAGATGGGGGAACTGGGCTATATCCAGTGGCCTTGCCGGGATACCTCCGACGCGGACCAGGGCACCTCTTACCTGTATGAGAGCAAGTTCGAGCGCCCTAACGGCCTGGGGCAGTTCTTCACCTGCGACTGGGCACCGCCTATCGATCGCGTCACCGACGAGTACCCGATGGTGCTTTCCACGGTGCGTGAAGTCGGCCACTACTCTTGCCGCTCAATGACCGGGAACTGTGCCGCGCTGGCGGCGCTCGCCGATGAGCCGGGCTATGCACAAATCCACGTCGAAGATGCCGCCCGGTTGGGTATTGAAGATGAGGCGTTGATTTGGGTGAATTCGCGTAAAGGCCGGGTTATCACCCGGGCGGCGGTCAGCGAGCGTCCGAATAAAGGCGCGGTGTACATGACCTATCAGTGGTGGATTGGCGCCTGTAATGAGCTGGTAGCGGAGAACCTGAGCCCGATAACCAAAACGCCGGAGTACAAGTACTGCGCCGTGCGCGTCGAGCCGATCGCCGACCAGCAGGCCGCCGAGCAGTATGTGATTGATGAATACAATAAGCTGAAGGCCCGTCTGCGCGAAAGCGCGAGGGGGTAATACATCCCCTCACCCTAACCCTCTCCCCATAGGGGAGAGGGGATAAAGCACATGTTTTCCCCCTCGTCCCCGTGGGGGAAGTGGATAAAGCACATGTTCTCCCCCTCTCCCTCCGGGAGAGGGCCGGGGTGAGGGGCTTTACTTAACTACTGGCTTTACTGTCAAACTTCCCAAAAAGCTCACGCTCATAGGCCTGGGCTTTTTTATGGTCGAATTTGTGCTCCCACTTGGCGATAACCAGCACCGCCAGCGCGTTGCCGACCACGTTCAGCGCGGTACGCGCCATATCCAGAATACGGTCAACCCCGGCAATAAACGCCAGCCCTTCCAGTGGAATACCGACGCTGCCAAGCGTCGCCAGCAGCACCACGAAGGAGACGCCCGGCACGCCAGCAATCCCTTTTGAGGTCACCATCAGCGTCAGCACCAGAATGATTTCCTGCCACAGCGACAGCTCAATCCCGTATAGCTGGGCGATAAAGATCGCCGCGATGCTCTGGTAAAGCGTGGAGCCATCCAGGTTAAACGAATAGCCTGTTGGTACCACGAAGCTGGTGATAGACGCCGGGGCGCCATAGGCTTCCATCTTCTCTATGATGCGCGGCAGCACGCTCTCAGAGCTGGCGGTAGAAAACGCCAGAATCAGTTCGTCCTTCAGGATCCGCATCAGAATGATGATTTTCAGCCCGCACAGGCGCGCCACGGCACCCAGTACTACCAGCGCAAAGAAGGCAATCGCCACGTACACCAGCACGACCAGTTTCAGCAGCGGCCAGAGCGAGGCGAAGCCAAAGTTAGCCACGGTCACGGAAATCAGGGCGAAAACGCCCACAGGTGCATAACGCATTACCATATGCGTCACTTTGAACATGGTTTCAGAGATGGAGCGGAAGACTGTCACCAGCGGCTCGCGGTGGGTAGCGGGCAGCGAGGATAATCCCAGGCCAAACAGCACCGAGAAGAAGATGATCGGCAGCATCTCGCCCTTCGCCATTGACGCAACGATGTTAGTGGGTACAAGCGACAGAATGGTGCCCATCAGGCCGTGAGAATGGCTTTGTACATCCTGAGCCGTGTGCTGGTATTTCGAAATATCCACGGTAGCAAGCTGCGACATATCTATGCCGTGGCCCGGCTGGAATACATTCGCGAGCGTAATACCCAGAATGATGGCAACCGTCGTGATCACTTCGAAATAAATGATGGTTTTAGCCCCAATGCGGCCAAGCTGCTTTGCGTCGCCAACGCCCGCGATCCCGACCACCAGGGTAGAAATCACAATCGGCACGACGATCATTTTGATCAGGTGGATAAAGATATCGCCCGCCGGTGACAGCAGGTTAGCGACCAGCCACTCACGGCTATCACTTTGATAATGCAGAAAACTTCCCAGGATAATGCCCAGCACCAGCGCCAGCAATATTTGCCAGGCCAGGCTAATTTTAAAGTTTTTCATAACGACGACAGTTCCTCAAAAAAACGCCATTCCCATGCTGTTGACTCAGGAGAAGGTCACAAACTGAAAGGGGGTATGACAAACATCAGGTGTTAAGCGGGGTTTTTTAAAGCGCCGTATCAGTACCATCCCGATAGCCTGCTGCGCAACCCTTCATTTTTAGGGTTATGCACTTACATTGCATAGATAAACAGGATTTTGATGAGAATTATGAATATAACTTATTGTTATGGAAAAAAATTCATTACCCGTTTTTGGAAATAAGTACCAAAGGTAATTATTTCTTATGATTCATCTGTTTGAACAATTTTTGCGCAATTATTTTAATGCGTGATCTGCCGCCCAAAAAGTAAACAAAGCTGCCAATACCCCTACTATTAACGTTTGTGTGACATATTATTAACATCCAAAAGGAGAAAAAAAGCCATGAGCCAAGTACACAAACACGCTATTCCCGCAAACATTGCGGACCGTTGCCTGATAAACCCGGAGCAGTACCAGGCCATGTATCAACAGTCGATACAGGACCCGGATGCGTTTTGGGGCGAACAAGGGAAAATTCTCGACTGGATAAAACCGTATCAAAAGGTGAAAAATACCTCTTTTGCGCCGGGAAACATCTCTATCAAGTGGTATGAGGACGGTACGCTCAATTTAGCCGCCAACTGCCTCGACCGGCACCTGAAAGAACGGGGCGATCAAACCGCCATTATCTGGGAAGGAGATGACGCGACCCAGAGCAAAAACATCACTTATCGCGAGCTGCATCGCGATGTCTGCCGTTTTGCCAATACTTTGGTCGAACTGGGCATTAAGAAAGGCGATGTTGTCGCGATTTATATGCCAATGGTGCCGGAAGCTGCCGTTGCCATGCTGGCCTGCGCGCGCATTGGCGCCGTGCATTCCGTTATCTTTGGCGGCTTCTCGCCGGAAGCCGTGGCCGGACGCATCATCGACTCCAGCTCCCGGCTGGTGATCACCGCCGATGAAGGCGTGCGCGCTGGCCGCTCCATCCCGCTGAAAAAGAACGTGGATGACGCGCTTAAAAATCCAAATGTGAAAACGGTCGAGCACGTTATCGTGCTGAAGCGCACCGGTGGTAAAATCGACTGGCAGCAGAACCGTGACCTGTGGTGGAGCGAACTGGTAGAGAAAGCCAGCGACCAGCACCAGCCCGTGGAAATGAATGCCGAAGATCCGCTGTTCATCCTCTATACCTCCGGCTCTACCGGGAAGCCAAAAGGCGTGCTGCACACTACCGGCGGCTATCTGGTGTATGCCGCGACCACTTTTAAATATGTCTTCGACTACCATCCGGGCGATGTGTACTGGTGTACCGCGGACGTGGGCTGGGTGACCGGGCACAGCTACCTGCTTTACGGCCCACTGGCCTGCGGCGCTGTCACCCTGATGTTTGAAGGCGTGCCTAACTGGCCGAAGCCAAACCGCATGGCGCAGGTGGTCGACAAGCATAAAGTGAACATTCTCTACACCGCCCCCACCGCCATTCGCGCGCTGATGGCCGAAGGGGATAAAGCTACCGAAGGCACCGACCGCTCTTCGCTGCGCATTCTTGGCTCCGTGGGCGAGCCTATCAACCCGGAAGCCTGGGAGTGGTACTGGAAGCACATCGGCAATGAGAAATGCCCGGTGATGGACACCTGGTGGCAGACGGAAACCGGCGGCTTTATGATCACCCCGCTGCCCGGCGCGACCGAGCTGAAAGCGGGCTCCGCTACTCAACCGTTCTTTGGCGTTCAGCCTGCGTTGGTGGATAACGAAGGCAATCCGCAGCTGGGCGCCACCGAAGGCAACCTGACCATTACCGACTCCTGGCCAGGCCAGGCGCGCACGCTGTTCGGTGATCACGAACGCTTCGAGCAGACTTACTTCTCCACCTTCAAAAACATGTACTTCAGCGGCGACGGCGCTCGCCGGGACGAAGACGGCTATTACTGGATAACGGGCCGCGTGGACGACGTGCTGAACGTGTCCGGCCACCGCCTCGGTACCGCAGAAATCGAATCGGCGCTGGTGTCCCATCCGAAGATTGCCGAAGCCGCCGTGGTGGGTATTCCGCACAACATCAAAGGCCAGGCGATTTACGCCTACGTGACGCTGAACCACGGCGAAGAGCCGACGCCGGAGCTGTACGCCGAGGTGCGCAACTGGGTGCGGAAAGAGATTGGCCCGCTTGCCACCCCGGATGTGCTGCACTGGACCGACTCGCTGCCAAAAACCCGCTCCGGCAAGATCATGCGCCGTATTTTGCGCAAGATTGCCTCCGGCGACACCAGCAACCTGGGCGATACCTCTACCCTCGCCGATCCGGGCGTAGTGGAAAAACTGCTGGAAGAAAAACAGGCCTTAACCATACCTTCGTAACCTTGTTCTCCCCCCTCTCCCTTCCGGGAGAGGGAATAACTACAAATACCTACCCTACAAAACCTCTGGAGATTCTGTGATGAATGACACCATTTATCAGCGGATAGAAAGCAGTGCGCATTTCAGGGAGTTGGTTTCCAAAAGGCAACGGTTTGCCGCCATTCTGTCACTGATTATGTTAGTGATTTACGTTGGTTTTATTTTGCTGATTGCCTTCGCGCCCGCGTGGCTTGGCACCCCGCTTCATGAGGGCACCAGCGTCACGCGGGGCATCCCTATCGGCATCGGCGTTATCGTGATTTCCTTCCTGCTGACCGGGGTTTATGTCTGGCGTGCTAACGGCGAATTTGACCGCCTGAATAACGAAGTGCTGCGTGAAGTGGGGGTTAAATGAAACGTTTTCTTGCGGTCTTTGCCGCTTTGCTGCCCGCCGGTGCCTTCGCCGCCGATGCCATAACCGGCGACGTGCAGCGCCAGCCAACTAACTGGCAGGCGATCATCATGTTCCTGATTTTCGTCGCTCTGACGCTGTATATCACTTACTGGGCGTCCAAGCGCGTTCGCTCCCGCAGCGACTATTACACCGCGGGTGGCAACATTACCGGTTTCCAGAATGGCCTGGCGATTGCCGGTGACTTTATGTCGGCGGCCTCCTTCCTCGGGATTTCTGCGCTGGTGTACACCTCGGGCTACGATGGCCTGATTTACTCCCTGGGCTTCCTGGTCGGCTGGCCGATTATCCTGTTCCTGATTGCCGAACGCCTGCGTAACCTGGGCCGCTATACCTTCGCCGATGTAGCCTCTTACCGGCTCAAGCAGGGGCCAATCCGCACGCTGTCGGCCTGTGGCTCGCTGGTCGTCGTTGCCCTTTATCTCATCGCCCAGATGGTTGGCGCCGGGAAACTTATCGAGCTGCTCTTCGGTCTCAACTACCACGTTGCCGTGGTATTGGTGGGCGTGCTGATGGTGATGTACGTGCTGTTTGGCGGCATGCTGGCGACGACGTGGGTGCAAATTATCAAAGCCGTGCTGCTGCTGTTCGGCGCAAGCTTCATGGCGTTTATGGTGATGAAGCACGTCGGATTCAGCTTCAACAACCTGTTCAACGAGGCAATGGCGGTTCACCCGAAAGGCGCGGCGATCATGAGCCCTGGCGGGCTGGTGAAAGACCCAATTTCTGCGCTATCTCTGGGCCTCGGCCTGATGTTTGGTACCGCTGGCTTGCCGCACATTCTGATGCGTTTCTTCACCGTGAGCGACGCCCGCGAAGCGCGTAAAAGCGTGTTTTACGCCACCGGCTTTATGGGTTACTTCTACATTCTGACCTTTATCATCGGTTTTGGCGCCATCATGTTAGTAGGTGCTAACCCTGCGTTTAAAGACGCGGCGGGCGCGCTGATCGGCGGCAACAACATGGCAGCGGTTCACCTTGCCGACGCGGTGGGCGGGAACCTCTTCCTCGGCTTTATCTCTGCGGTTGCCTTCGCCACTATCCTCGCGGTTGTGGCCGGGTTAACGCTGGCGGGCGCTTCGGCGGTGTCTCACGACCTCTACGCCAACGTCTTCCGCAAAGGCGCTTCCGAACGTGATGAGCTGAAAGTGTCGAAAATCACCGTTCTGGTGCTGGGTGTGGTGGCTATCCTGCTGGGTATTCTGTTTGAAAAACAGAATATTGCCTTCATGGTAGGGCTGGCATTCTCCATTGCCGCAAGCTGTAACTTCCCGATTATCCTGCTGTCGATGTACTGGTCGAAGCTGACCACGCGCGGCGCGATGGTTGGCGGCTGGCTTGGCCTGCTGACCGCGGTGGTACTGATGATTCTTGGCCCGACTATCTGGGTGCAAATCCTCGGCCACGAAAAAGCGGTCTTCCCGTATGAGTACCCGGCGCTGTTCTCTATTCTGATTGCGTTTGTTGGCATCTGGCTGTTCTCGATTACCGATAACACGCCGGAAGGGAAACTGGAGCGAGAGAAGTTCCGCGCGCAGTTTATTCGCTCTCAAACCGGCATCGGCATCGATCAGGGGCGGGCTCACTAGTTAGTAAGCACTTACCGGGGCTATGCCCCGGTAGGTTAAAACATCAGCCAGCTAACCAGCGGTGCGACGAGTACCGTCACCACGCCGGACAGCATCATCACCAGGCTGGCAATCACCCCTTCCTGCGGCCCCAGCTCATAAGAGCGAGCGGTGCCCGCACCGTGAGAAGCCGCGCCGAAACCGGCGCCTTTGGCTATCCCTTCCCTGATCGACAGGCGCAGAAACAGCACGTCCCCTACCGCCATACCGAACACGCCGGTGATCACCACAAACAGCGCCACCAGTTCCGGCTCGCCGCCGATGGGTTTAGCGGCCGCCAGGGCAAAAGGCGTAGTAATTGAACGCACGGCAAGGCTGCGCTGAATGCCGTCCGGCAGGGTAAATAAGCGGGCCAGCCAAATCGAACTGGTCACCGCCACCACCATGGCCGTGAGCACGCCTGCAGAAAGCGACATCCAGTGGCGTTTAATTACCCGGAGGTTGTCGTAAACCGGCACGGCAAACGCGATGGTGGCAGGTCCAAGCAGCCACAGCAGCCAGTGCGCCTCCCCCATGTAATTGCTGTAAGAGATATGGCCGAAGACAAGCATCCCCACCAGCAGTACCGGCGTAAAGACCAGCGGCATCAGCGGTAGTTTGCGAAAACGGCGATACAGGCGTTTGTTGGCGAAGTAGAAAACCAGCGTGACCACAAGGCACAGCAAGCTTAGCTGGAAGTTAGTCATTGCGGGACTGCCTGCGGGCTTCGCGTGCCAGCTCGAAGCGGTAGACTTTTTCCACCACGAAGGCCGTACTGCCGAGCACCAGCACGGTGCTGACCGCAATCACGGCAAAAATACGCCAGCCTTCCACCATCAGCAGCTGCGAGTAGTTCACCACGGCAACGACAGCCGGGACGAAGAACAGCAGCATCTCGGCCAGTAGCCATTTAGACCCTTCTCTGACCCATTTCAATGGCACAATGCGGCATACGATGAGCGCCAGGAGCAGCAGCATCCCCACCAGATTCGCGGGCAGCGGCAGATGCCCCCACGTAACCAACTGTTCGGCAAAAACAAAAAGCCCGGCGTACAGGGCAACCTGCACGGGGACACGCAGGCTATGCATTACAGCAGGCCTAAAACGGCCTAACGCCAAAGCCATGATCGGTGCTCCAGAAAAAATACCAGCCCCGATTATAGAGAGCGGTTCATCGCTACTGAAATGAATTAAAATCATTGCAGGTATAGTTAACGGGAATAGTTATGGACATCAGAACGCTGCGTTATTTTGTTGAGGTCGTCCGCCAGCAGAGCTTCACCAGGGCGGCGGAGAAGATGTTTGTCACTCAGCCCACCATCAGCAAAATGCTGCGCAACCTCGAGGATGAGCTGAACTGCACGCTGCTGATCCGCGACGGCCGCCGCCTGCTGCTGACCGATACCGGCCAGGTGGTGTTCCAGCGCGGGCTGGCCATCCTCGCAGAGTTTCGCCAGCTTGAGGCAGAGCTGAGCGACATCAAGCAACTCACCAATGGCGTGCTGCGCCTCGGTATTCCGCCGATGGTCGGCACGCTGATGACCGGCCCGATAGGCGTGTATCAGCATCGTTACCCCGGCGTGGAGTTCAAGATCTCCGAGTTCGGTGGCCTGACGGTGCAGCAGGCGGTGCTTAACGGCGACCTGGATCTGGCGGTAACGGCCATCCCCGTCGAAGACGAAGGCGCGCTGACGGTGATGCCGCTGTTCCGCCATCCGCTCTGCGTGCTGGTGCCCCGCTCCGGCCCGTGGATTGGCCGCACCAGCGTCGACCCGGCAGAACTGGCGGAGCACCCGCTGCTTATCTACAACGAAGATTTCTCCCTTAGCCGCCAGCTTATGCAGCTGTTTGCCGACAACGGCTTTACCCCGCGTATCGCGGTGCGCAGCGGGCAGTGGGACTTCCTGGCGGCGATGGTTCAGGGCGGCGTGGGGATTGCCGTGTTACCGGAACCGATTTGCCGCAAGCTCGACCGCACCACGCTGATGTGGCTACCGCTGAACAGCAACCTGAGCTGGCAGTTAGGGATGATTTGGCGTGAAGGGGTTTATATTTCGCAGAGCGCGCAGGCGTGGATTGATTGTTGCAGAGAGTTCTGGCCGGAAGTGGAAACCGGCCAGAACTAGCGGGATTACTCTTTCTCGATCAGCAGCGCTTCCAGCAGGTCGAGATCGTGCAGGAGTTTTTGCAGGGTCTCGTTGCTGATTTGCTGGGTGGCGCGCAGGTGATAAAGCTCGGCGCGCTCAGAACGCAGCGCCGTCAGACGGAAGCGGCGCTCCAGGTTCTCTTCAAGCTCGCTGCTTTCAACGTCATTGCGCCCGTCGGCCCGGCGGCGTAAGTTCCCGATAACCCGCGAACTCACCTCTTTCAGCAACTGGTCGTCGATGTTCTCTTTGCTGTCCGTGGCCAGGCGCTCTTCCATTTTTTGAATGGCGACAATCGCCACTTCCGCCGTGGCGGAACGGGCCAGCCGTTCTTCTTTACGCGCCAGAGATTTATCCCCGACCTCAACGTTTCGCAGCAGAATCGGCAGCATGATAACCCCGGCAAACAGCGAGAACAGGATCACGCCTGCGGAGAGGAAAATCAGCTCATAGCGCGCCGGGAAAGGCGTGCCATCGTTCAGCAACAGCGGAATGGAAAGCACACCGGCCAGGGTAATAGCCCCGCGCACGCCGGCAAAAGAGGCAATGCCCAGTTCCCGGGTGGTGAAGGAGCCAAACTCCAGCGGACGCTTTTTCAAAAAGCGCAGGCTCAGGCGCTTCATCGACCACAGCCACAGGAAGCGCACCGCAATCAGCGCGAAATAAATCATCGCGACGTCGAGGAACAGCATCCACAGCTCAACGTTCGGATCGGCATTGGCCGCCGCAACGGATGTTTCGAGGATGCCCGGCAGCTGCAGGCCCAACAGCAGGAATACCATGCCGTTGAACACAAACTCCAGCATCGCCCAGACGCTGTTCGCCCGCAGACGCATAGTCAGCGGGGCACTGCGCAGCACGCCAGAACGGGTAATCGTCATCCCCGCCGCAACCGCGGCCAGAATGCCGGAAACCCCGATGTGTTCAGCAATCAGATAAGACGCGAACGGCAGCAGCAGCAGCAGCAGGATTTGGGTGGCCGGTTCATCGCCGCTCCAGCGGCTCATCAGACGCAGCGATTTACCGTACAGCCAGCTGACCGCAATCCCCGCCAGCAGGCCGCCGACGGCCACTTTGAAGAACTCCAGTGATGCGCCGCCAACGCTAAAGGCCATCGCCCCAACGGCGACCGCCACCGCAAGTTTCAGGGACACCAGGCCAGAGGCGTCGTTCATCAACGCTTCGCCCTGCAATATCCCCATGATCTTCTTCGGGATCCGCCCTTCGCCGACAATCCCGGAAAGCGCCACGGCGTCCGTCGGTGACAGTACTGCGGCCAGCGCAAAGGCCGGAACCAGCGGAATGCCAGGCACCAGGAAGTAAATCAGGAAGCCGATCCCGACCACGGTAACCAGGACCAGTACCAGCGCCAGGCCAATAATTTCCCGGCCATGATGGAGAAATTCGTGGGTGGGCGTCTTCCAGCCATCGGCAAACAGCAGCGGCGGAATGAACAGCACCAGGAACAGCTCAGGGTCGAATTCAACGTGTAAGCCAAAGTGCGGCCAGGCGAGCAGCGCCCCAATGGCGATTTGCATTAACGGGAGTGGGATCTGAAACGGCAACATACGTGTTACCACCCCAGAGAGGGAGACCACGAGGGTCATAATCAAAATGGTGAAGAAAATTTCCATGTTTTCCCTGAACGTGATGTGTGATTTAAAGCGTACTCTTAACGGTTGTTTTTATAATAAAACAACTTTTTGCATCACATTGGAACCGGAAATACCTGAAGCGGGCGAAAGCGGCGGGTTACAGAGCGCAACCCGCACGAATTGAAAATCAGATAGCCCAGCCGCCGGCGTAGAACGCCACCAGCGCAACGGCAATAACCACGGTCCCGATGTTCAGCTTGCGCCATTCACCGGACACTACGCGGCCAATAACCAGAGAAGCAAAGCCGATCATGATGCCGGTCACGATGTTACAGGTCAGCACGATGAACACCGCGGTAATCAGCCCGGCCATCGCATCCACGAAGTCCGCAAAGTCGATTTTAGCGACGTTGCTCAGCATCAGCAGGCCAACATACATCAGCGCAGGCGCCGTGGCGTAAGCCGGCACGAGGTAAGAGAGCGGCGACAGGAACAGGATCAACAGGAACAGCACGCCAACGACGATCGCGGTCAGGCCAGTTTTACCGCCTGCTGCGGTGCCCGCTGCAGATTCGATGTAGACCGCTGCCGGGGATGCGCCCACCAGACCTGAGAACACGCTGCTCAGGGAGTCGGTGGTCAGCGCTTTGCCGCCGTCGATGATCTGCCCGTCTTTGTCCAGCAGGTTTGCCTGGCCAGCTACCGCACGGATAGTCCCGGTAGCGTCAAACACGGCGGTCATCACCAGCGCCAGTACGCTTGGCAGAATGACAGGGTTCAGCGCGCCCATGATATCCAGGCTGCCAATCAGCGAGTTGCCTTTGTCATCGCTCAGCGACGGCATGGCGAAAAAGCCGGAGAAGTGTACGTTCGGGTCGAAGATCAGGCCGACGATGGACACGCCAATGATGGTCAGCAGAATGCCGCCCGGGACCTTCAGTTTTTCCAGACCAATGATCACCGCCAGGCCAATCAGCGACATGATCACCGGGAAGCTGGCGAAATGGCCCAGCGCGACCGGCAGCCCGTCCAGCGGGTTTTTAATCACCAGGCCGACGCCGTTTGCGGCAATCAGCAGCAGGAACAGGCCGATACCAATCCCGGTGCCGTGCGCCACGCCCATTGGCAGGTTGCGCAAAATCCAGCTACGAATGCCGGTAGCAGAGATAATGGTAAACAGAACGCCCATCAGGAATACCGCGCCAAGGGCGACCGGCACGCTGATGTGCTGGCCGAGCACCAGGCTAAAGGCGGTGAAGGCGGTCAGCGAGATAGCGCAGCCGATGGCCAGCGGCAGGTTCGCCCACAGGCCCATCACGATGGAGCCCACGCCCGCCACCAGGCAGGTTGCCACAAAGACCGCCGCCGGTGGGAATCCGGCTTTACCGAGCATCCCTGGCACAACGATCACGGAATAAACCATGGCAAGGAAGGTTGTCAGACCGGCGACAACTTCCTGACGCACGGTGCTACCGCGTGCAGAGATTTTGAACCAGGCGTCGAGCGAACCGCCGGCGCGCGGAGAAGGTGTAGACATAGTGAAAAATCCCCTGAGATTTTTAGAATGACGTTTGCCAGGGTGGTGGACAACCCGCTGCCAGTTAAACGTTGTCTCCCTGCGCTACGATTGTGACAAAAGGGGTGTCACAAAAAAGCAATCGTTTAACTCCACACAGACAAATCGGTGTATCAAAATTAAGGCAAACGATTATCCAGCCATCCTGACGGGATTTTCAACTTAACTTTTGCGATTTTCGCGGAAAATATGCTCAGCTGATGAATTAATCGCCATGCGGTGCGCAAACGTTATCGTCAATGCGCAATTTAACGACAAAAACGCAAAAGGCCGGGCTGGTTTTCTGTCGCTTTGTTCCGGCGGCGATCACGCGCCAGGGATCTCAAAAGGGCCCCCTTGATTTAGTGCTCGCTGCCAGGCCGGCCGAGTCTGCACATTTTTCATCCATGCGTGGGTGTGCGGCATATCGTTTACTTCACCTCTGGCCAGGAGCGCGGCCACCGGGAAACTCATCTGAATATCTGCCGCGCTAAACTGCTGCCCGGCGAACCATGGGTGCTGGCTCAGGTGAGCCTCGATAAAACGGGCATGGGTGGTGATTTGCTTATTCAGCCAGGCTTTCTGGACGCCCTTCCCCAGCGCGTTGCCCACCGGGCGCAGCGGCCAAGGCACCGGCGCTTTGCCGAGGCTGCCGAACACCAGCTTCATTAAAAGCAGGGGCATCAGCGACCCTTCGGCGTAATGCAGCCAAAATCGGTACTGGATTTTGTCGTTAGTTTCCTGCGGCTTCAGGCTGTTTTCGCTGTCGTAGGTTTCCTGCAGATACTCAAGAATGGCGCCTGATTCCGCCAGAATATGGCCGTTGTCTTCTACTACAGGAGATTTGCCCAACGGATGAATTTTTTTTAGCGCTTCCGGGGCAAGCATGGTGGGCTCCCGCTGGTAACGCACGATCTGATAGGGCTGTGCCAGCTCTTCCAGCATCCAGAGTACGCGCTGGGAACGGGAGTTATTGAGGTGATGAACCGTGAGCATGAGGTAACCCTCTGTTTAGTCTGATGCAATAACTATAGGAGAGCCCCCAGCTAATCACATGTCAAAAAAATGAACAAAAAAAGAACAATTGACCTTGCAAAGTGAAGGGGCAGGCCTACACTTAAATTGTCGGTGCAAACCGGAACCTCCAAAGTCAGTGAAGTGTGTACGTATGTATGTGTAAGCGTTATCGAGGGGTGCCGACGTCGGGGGAAACCCTCCTGTCAGAACGGGATAGAGCGAAAGACAAAGACCGGAAAACAACTAAAGCGCCCTTGTGGCGCTTTAGTTTTATGAGGCTACTGACGATTATGAGGCGAGAAATGAAGTTCTGAGAGCAGCCTCAGTAAACCGGGAAAATCAATTTATGGATTTTTCGGCTGATAATCACACCGAGGGATAAACCACGCTTTTTCCCTCTGTGCCGGCAGTCCTGAGCGCCCTTGTGGCGCTTTCGTTTTTGTATGAGAGATAATTTTAATCTTCCAGCAGCCTTGCGCCGGTGCCCTGCTCGCCCAGTTTATCTCCCGGGTTACGCAGCGGGCATTCTGCCCCGGATAAACAGCCGCAGCCAATGCAGCCATTCAGTTCATCGCGCAACGCGGTCAGCGTGGCAATGCGGTGGTTCAACTCCTCGCGCCATTGGGACGACAGTTTCTTCCAGTCGTTTTTATTGATCGAGTGGCCGTCGGGCAGCACGCCAAAAGCATCCCCGACGGTACTCAGCGGAATGCCGATGCGCTGCGCAATTTTAATTATCGCAACCGTTCGCAGCACATCACGCTGATAACGCCGCTGATTACCTGCATTTCTTGTACTTTTTATTAGACCTTTGCTTTCATAAAAGTGAAGCGCGGAGACGGCCACGCCGCTGCGCTTCGCCACTTCACCGGGCGTTAACAGCGTTTTTATTCGGGGCAATTTCTTTTCCATAATGCTCTTTACCTCAAGTTAACTTGAGGAATTATACTCCCTGGCAATGAAACTAGCTAACCCGGAAATGAGGACGACTCATGGCTCACCAGGACATCATTTATACGTTGACTGAATGGATTGATGAACATATTGACCAGCCGCTGAACATCGACGTGGTGGCGAAAAAATCAGGTTATTCAAAGTGGTACTTACAGCGTATGTTTCGTACCGTCATGCACCAGACGCTGGGTGACTACATCCGCCAGCGCCGCCTGCTGATGGCCGCCACGGAGCTGCGCACCACCCAGCGCCCTATTTTTGATATCGCGATGGACTACGGGTATGTTTCGCAGCAAACCTTCTCCCGCGTGTTCCGCCGTGAGTTTGACCGCACGCCAACGGATTACCGCCATCAGGCATAAAAAAACCAACAGGAGTGGGAGTGAAAAAGTTAAGTTTCGCCATTTTGGCCATCGGGTTTGCCTCAATGGCCGCTCAGGCTGCAACCGTTTATACCGAATTCCCGGACAACGTTAACCCGAAACAAAAATACGTTTTTTATACGCATGGCAAGGTGTTAGAGGGGAACACTGACCGGCCGAGTAATCCGAACAAACCGCAGTGGGGCGTTTACGATTTCCCGGCGGTAAAAGAGAAGCTCAGCGATGACGGCTACAACCTGATTGCCTATCATAGGGCCAAAGATACTCAGCCAGATCAATATGCCGACAAGCTAAAGCATGATGTGAATACGCTGATTGCAAAGGGCGTCCCGGCTAAGAATATTACGCTTGTCGGTTTCTCACGCGGCGGCGAAATTACCATTCTGGCGGCAAGCAAATTGCAAAATAAGGCACTCAACGTCGCCATTCTGGCGGGATGTACGCATTCCATTCAGGATGACGCCCACAATCGCCTGTACGGTAATGTGCTTTCCATTTATGAAGCGTCAGATGAAGTGGGTTCTTGCCAGACGATTGTTAACCACAGTCCGGGGATAGCTCACTTTAAAGAGATAAAAATCTCTACCGGCCAGCAGCACGGGGCATTTTTCCGCCCTAACCCAGAATGGGTCGTTCCTTTAAAGCAGTGGATCGCGAGTAACTGAAGCCTGGCGAACAGGTGACACAGGGATCCCGCCTGGCGTATACAGCCAGGCGATAAACTCTTGCGGAGGCAGCGCCTTCGCAAAATACCAGCCCTGGCAATACTCCACGCCGTGATCCACCAGCCATGCCACCTGCGCTTCGGTTTCAACCCCTTCGGCAATCGTCGTTAAATTCAGGCTGTGGGCAATTTCAATGATGTGCTCCACCAGCAAATGGCTGGCCCGCTCGCTGGCGAGAGAATCAATAAAGCTTTTATCGATTTTTAAAATATCGACGTTCAGGTACTGCAGATTATGCAGATTCGAATACCCGGTGCCAAAGTCATCGATGGCGACTTTAAAGCCCGCGTTGCGGAACTCCTGAATAAACGGTCTGGTTTTTTCAACGTCAATAAATCCTCGTTCGGTCACTTCGATTTTTATCTGCCCCGAACGCATGTTGTAAGTTTTAATGCGCTCCGACAGCACGGTGATTAAACGTGAAGAGTGAAAGTCGGACGCCGATAAATTAATCGAAATATAAAGCCCCGGGTGGTCTGCAAGAAATTCACCAAAATCTTTAAATACGGCATCAACGACATAGTCCGATATTTTGTGAATCAGGCCTTCTGACTCTGCCAGCGGAATAAACGTCCCGGGACTGATGGTTTGCCCGTTAAAATTCACCCACCGCAGCAGCGCTTCGGCCCCGACACAATAGCCGTTCTGGATGTCAATGATCGGCTGGTAGTGAAGCTTGAGTTGTTTTCTGGCCAGCGCCCTTAAAAGCATCCGACGCGGTGAATTTAACTGCTGACGAGTTCGGGACCACATAATTAATATCAGCAGGCTGCAAATAACGCCTAACGGAAGCGTCAACGTAAGCTGGTGATACCACTGGCGGTTAAACAAGGTTTCTGAAGTGGAAACAATCACCGCAATCGGCCTTTTAGAGGACTGGTCAACGGCGTAAAAACGATTGTCTTCGGTAAACGCTTTTTCTTTACGCAGAATAAAACGGTGCAGCAGGTCGCTGTCGGCCCCCGGACTTAAAGAGAAAAAGCTGCGGGTAACGGTGTCGTACACGCCATAAATCAGCGAGTCATCTTCGGACAATACTTCTGACCAGGTGAGCGGGTTAATTACCGCCATATAATGCCCACGCTGCATGTAGGTCATTTTATGTCCGGCGTAAAACGGCGTATCCAGATAATAATAAATTGCTACGTCCGGTTTACGGGTATAAGAAGGGAGCGGCGTCGGCAGCGGTTTTAAGGGCTTGTAGCTGGTCGAACACAGTAGTTTATCGCCGCTAACGTAAATTAAATCCGCGATAAAAAGTTTACCACGCACAATATCGAGCATATTTTCCATATGCCGGGGGCTGCATATTTCTCCTGAAAAACGTTCCGCCTCGCTGCGCGCTTCATTGACATGGCTGATGACGATTTCCGTTTTTTCCATCACCAGTTTGCCAAAAGAGTGCAGGTGCTGCTGGGTATCACTGGTGGCACGAACATGGGCAAAATAAATTGCCAGCATTATCGGCAGGCAAACTATCAGGACAAAACCTGAAGTACGCAACGCCTTAAGATAAACTCGTTTCACCATGATGCTCACACGTCTCTGTTTTTATGCGCCTGTTTTTATGCTTTATTGGAACAACCTGATGACCGCCGATTACGTTGCATCATAAAGCCCGCTTTAGCAATAGCCTTCAGCCGTTAACTCTGCGGAAATTAATTTGCGCAACAATGAGATAAGAGGAACCGGGATGCTGTTTAGCTTAAGATTTAACCCCCCGCGCTAATATGAGTTTTTCTGGGGTTAAAGCAGCAGGGAATGATTATTTAAACGAAATTGTGGTAAACGTCAGATAAACAAAATGTTCACGCCATTCCCGCCCTTGCTTCCCTAAAAATGCCCTCTTTCTCGCCTCAAAAACGCGCAAAAAAACGCCACAAGACTGGTGATTAAATGCTCAAAAGTGATACACTTCACACTATAAGTGCAACAAAATAAAAAATTGCAGCTTTTGAGGAATAAGGTTCATGGCAACAATCACCACCGGCGTCATGCTTATGCGCTGGCCGCTGTTCAGTGCAGTTTTGATGTTTTTGGCAAGCAGCCTGAATATTCAGTTTCGCCGCTCGGATTACCGCGCATTAGCCTTGGTTAGCAGCGGGTTAGGTATTGCCGCATCGTGCTGGTTTGCCATGGGATTACTGGGCCTGACGCTCGGCGATTTCCCGGTTATCTGGGCGTCTTTTAAAGCGGGGTTGGTCGATATCATCGCCAGAATGCCGGCCGAATGGCCGACCATGATGCCTTAACGGGCAGAAACATGAAAAACCGCTCTTATCGGCGGTTTTTTGTTTTCAGGTGACAAAGCCGTAATCCCGCAGTATCTGCCGCGCCGCATCCGAGATCAGAAAATCACGCAATGGGGCTGCTCGTTCGTCGCACACCGCCAGCCCATAATCGGCCTGAATATTGTAGCGAGCCGGGATCTCAAACACCCGCAGTTCACTGTGGGCCTTCAGCGCTGCGGTATAGCTTCGGTAGCCCATCATCAGATCGGCCTGCCCGCTGGCAATAAGCCACTGAGCCGCGAGCATGCCGTCGGGCACGGCCTGTGTGTCCGGGCCGCCAACCAGCGGCAAGGCTCGCGGCTGCAGGTCGATGCCGAATTCAGCTTCAAATCTGGCAAAGAACTGCCAGGTATAGTCCCCGGACGGATCGCTCCCCGGCGTGGACGTGCCAATACGTAAGGCCGGATCGCTCAATAGCGTTAGCCAGGTACTTTGCTCATCAACGCAGTGTGCTGCCGCCGTCAGGCAAAGGGCATTCCCGGTAAACCGCTGAACCGCTCGCGCTTTGCCCTGTTCCAACAGCGTGTGCGGGTGCGCCATGTTTGCCGAAGCAAACAGCGAGCATGGCTCTCCGGCCTCAATACGCGCCCTCAGCAGGCCCGCAGGCCCAAACTGCGTCTCAGTCAGCAGGCCAGTTTCCCGCTCAAATTTTTCCATAAGCGGTTGCCAGACTCGCCGCAGGCTTCCGGCCGCCAGGATCTGTAAGGTCATTACTCCACGCCTTCATAATGGGTGCGGTAAAAACGCTGATACCAGCTGTCGGCCACTTTCTTCATGTCGATGTCTTTGAATCTGGCGGGATACAATTTTTTCGCCATCCACAGCTCGCCAATCGCCATCGCTTCCGGCATCGGGTAGCCCCAGGCTTTGGCGTATTCCGGCATCAGCCAGACCCGATGGTTTTTTACCGCGTCGATCGGCTGCCACTCGGATTTGCTGACGATCTCATCCACCACTTTGGGGTAACGATCCTGCACGAAGATCACCTGCGGATCCCAGGCGATCACCTGCTCCATCGACACCTGCTTGAAGCCTTTTACAGTAGATGCCGCCACGTTCAGCGCCCCCGCGTGGGCCATCATCAGGCCGGTATATTTCCCGGAGCCGTAGGTGGTCAGGTCAGGGTTGGCCATGTAGGCACGCACGCGTTGGTCTGCCGGGATATCTTTCAGGCGGTCGCTGACCAGCTTGCGCTCGGCAAAAGTGGCGTCGATCAGCGCTTTGGCCTGCTTCTCTTTATTAACGACTTCGCCAATCAGCTCAATGCCTTCTTTCAGGCCGAGGTTGTAGGCCTGTTCTTCGTCCTGCATCGACGGGTTCAGCTTGTCCTGCTCGCCCGGTGCATCATGGCGTAGCGAAATGGCGATAACCGGAATGCCGAGTTTGCTAATGCTGTCGATCATCTCCTGCGGCGCATAGTTGGTGACGAACACCACCTGCGGGTGCAGCGCCACCAGCTTTTCGGTGTCCACGCTGGTTAAATCCCCCAGTTGGGCTTTGTGCTCAAGCTCCGGGGCCAGGCGAGCGTAGCCGCTACCAAGCTGCTGCTTCCAGTTCGCCAGAATGCCGACCACTTTATCGGTGGCGTTCATTTGCACCAGCAGATTGAGCGTTTGGTGCTGAAGCACCACCACGCGGTCAACCTCATCGGGGATCGTGACCTGGCGGCCAAGCTGGTCGGTAAGCGTGCGGTTCGCCAATGCGGCGAGCGGGGAAAGAACTAATAATGCGCCCAGCGTCAGGCGGCGAGTAAATCGGTTCACGGCGGGAGTCCTTATGATCGTTGTGTATAAAAATATACAGCGATGACTCCCCCGCGCCCAGCGATTTTAAGGGGTAGAAAAGCCCCCTCTTCTGCCAACGACTCAATCCATCCAGGCTTTACGCGTTTCTTTCAATGACGCGTCCTTCAGTAACGCAGGGTCGATGGCACAAACCGTTTTCTGAATCAGCCCTGCAACGGAGTCTTGAGGAAAAGTTTGCCACTGCCCTATTGGATCTGTCTTCGCAACAACCTTTCCTTCACCGTATAGCTCAGACAAGTAGACTCGGTCAAAAACGCTCCGTTCCGGACGCTCGCAGTTGACGACATTAATCGCCCTCGAGCTACGTACAAAGAGGTTTTCCTTTTCGGACATTAAAGAAGGTTTAACGTAATTATTAATAAGGTAGAACTGACGCAGATGCGGATTTCCCTGGTACAACGCGACACTGAGCATGGAGATGTAAGCTGTGATATCTTTATCCTCCATGATTTTAATCATTCCAGTCGGGCGAGGTTCAGGCTGTTTAACCGGCTTTGCGCAGCCGCTAAGCAGCAGAAGGACCGACAATATTAAGGCTCTTTTCATTATTTATTTCCCGCAGCAATATCCGGACGTTCCTGGTGAAGCAGAGCCTCATCAATGCTGCCTTGCAGCGAACAGGACAAGCGTGATTTACCATTGCTGGTTTCCAGCATGACTAATTTTTCCGCGCTTCCTTCCACAGGCGCAATACCCAAAGCGGCCGCGACATTCGGTTTCCAGGCCGAAGAAGCGTCCACTTTGATTTGTGGGTTGGCGATATAGCCATTGTCGCTCTTCTGCCAGCTTGCAGTAGGGAATGTGCCTTTGATCTTTTCCAGAGGTTCTTCAATCATCACCCCCCAAAAGTAATATTTCCCCATTTTCCCCAAGTCAAACTGTTGCTCATAATAGCCTGTCAGCGTCAGCGCCCCGTCGCGAACTGGCTGACTGAACCAGGTCACATGAGATTCTTTATCCGCTACTGCTACCCAAGCGTTACCTTTGTTATCTGTTTCCACTGGAGAGACTTTTTTGAGGGCTGAGCGGTGCTGATAGAGCGTTTTAAAAAACTGCGGGGAGCATTGCATCAGCGCTTCTGAAAGCGCAACCGTTGCAGCGTGGCTTGCCGGAGTAATAATCAGTGATGTAATAAGCAGTGTTCTTGCAAAAGACATAATTCTTCCCTTTTATACAGCTTTATCCCAGGCGCTTTTTATCGTTTAACGCCTCCGATGTAACATCAGTTTCTATCGACAATCTTACCCATAACTTTACCCAGCCTCCCCCCCAAAAAATGGTACCGCTTCGCTCGCAGTCTGAGGCCCAACAGGTAACATTTTGTGCTTAATTGTTTCCAAACCCTGCCAAATCTGGTCTGGCCAGCGAATTTTGTTCTGGTAAATAAGTCCCTTAAAGGGGCTTTTTTTCATGCACTTGCCAATAGTTGACAGATCGGATGTCTGGATACCGGTCAAAAGCATCTGCAATACATTGATTTTAAATTAAAAAAATCGAAAAAAATAAATGATTGAGCGGGGGGGTAAAAAGCCATATATTGGCGGCGTTTTATGCACCCTAAACGACATTTATACTCTGGATAATTCGAGTTTCAACTTGAAGCATGACGAGTATAGTTTACTTAATTCAGCCGCTGCGCTCATGCCGACGGTTGTAGGAGAGATATGATGACGGATAAAGTCCGTATTGATACTTTAGATGCAAAATCTGCAAACGCTACCAACGAAACCTATTTGGCACGACAGGCTGAATTCGAATCGAATGTCAGAAGTTACCCGCGCAAATTACCGTTCGCTATAGCCAAAGCCCAGGGCGCCTGGATCATCGACGTTGAAGGTAACCGTTACCTTGACTGTCTGGCCGGTGCGGGCACGCTGGCGCTTGGCCACAACCACCCTGACATCCTGCAAAGCATCCAAAACGTCATTACCAGCGGCTTGCCGTTACATACTTTGGATCTGACTACCCCGTTAAAAGACGAGTTCTCAGAATACCTGCTCTCTTTACTGCCGAGCCAGGGTAAAGAGTACTGCCTGCAGTTCTGTGGCCCATCCGGCGCGGACGCAGTAGAAGCCGCTATCAAGCTGGCTAAGAAACACACCGGCCGCAGCGGCGTGATCAGCTTCTCCGGCGGCTACCACGGGATGACCCACGGCGCGCTGTCCGTGACCGGCAACCTGTCTCCGAAAGCAGCCATCAACGGCCTGATGCCGGAAGTTCAGTTCCTGCCATACCCGCACGAGTACCGCTGTCCGCTGGGCATCGGCGGCGACGCGGGCGTGAAAGCGCTGACCTATTACTTCGACAACCTGATCAACGACGTTGAAAGCGGCGTGCGCAAACCTGCGGCCGTGATCCTCGAAGCGGTTCAGGGCGAAGGCGGCGTGAACCCGGCCCCTGCCGAGTGGCTGCAGCGCATCCGTAAAGTGACCAAAGAGCACGGCATCGTGCTGATCATCGATGAAGTTCAGGCTGGCTTTGCCCGTACCGGCAAGCTGTTCGCCTACGAACACGCTGGCATTGAGCCAGACATCATCGTGATGTCCAAAGCCGTTGGCGGCGGTCTGCCGCTGGCCGTACTGGGCCTGAGAAAAGAGATCGATGCCTGGGAACCTGGCCACCACACCGGCACCTTCCGCGGCAACCAGCTGGCAATGGCGACCGGCCTGACCACCCTGAAGTACCTGAAAGACAACAAAGTCGCTGACAAAGTTGCCGCTCAGGGCGAATGGCTGAAAAGCAAACTGTACGATCTGCAGAAACGCTACCCGGCAATCGGCCACGTTCGCGGCCTGGGCCTGATGCTCGGGATTGAGATCGTGAAGCCAGAAGAAGCACAGGATCACATGGGTTGCTACCCGGCGGACGGCGCGCTGTCTGCTCTGATCCAGAAAAAATGTTTCGAAGCGGGCCTGATTCTGGAGCGCGGTGGCCGTAACGGCTGCGTGCTGCGCCTGCTGCCGTCCCTGCTTATCAGCGACGACGAGCTGGAAATCTTCCTGAGTAAATTTGAAAAAGCCTTGTTAGCCGCTGGCGCAAAAGCTGTCTGACTGGAGTAATAAATATGTCCCGATCTAACCCGATTCTGGCCTCCTCTGCCCAGAGCATTGAGGAATACCAGCAGGCGATCGCCCAGACCAGCCAGGCCGTAGTGGAGTGGCTGCAGCAGCCCCAGATGTACCAGGGCAAAACCGTCGCCGAGCTGAAAGAACGTATTCAGCTCGACTTCAATCCTCAGGGCCTGGGCAACCAGGTCGCGATTGAACGCGCGATTGAATACTTCTTAAAAGACAGTCTGCTGGTGCATCACCCGCAGTGCGTGGCGCACCTGCACTGCCCAAGCCTGGTGGTTAGCCAGGCCGCAGAAGTGCTGATCAACGCCACCAACCAGAGCATGGACTCCTGGGACCAAAGCCCGTCGGCGACCATCATCGAGATGAAGCTGATCGAATGGCTGCGTGCGCAGGTGGGTTACCAGCCTGGCGACGCGGGCGTGTTCACCAGCGGCGGTACCCAGAGCAACCTGATGGGCCTGATGCTGGCGCGTGACGCTTACTTTGCGCGTCAGGGCCACTCTGTTCAGCAGGATGGTCTGACCGGTGATATCCGTAAAATCAGAGTCCTGTGCTCTGAAAACGCTCACTTCTCCGTGCAGAAAAACATGGCGCTGATGGGCATGGGCTACCAGGCAGTTACGCTGGTGAAAACCGATGAGTTTGCCCGCATGGACGTTACCGATCTGGCGGCTAAAATCGCCCAGGCGAAAGCGAACGGCGAGCAGATCATGGCTATCGTCGCCACTGCCGGTACCACCGATGCAGGCGCTATCGACCCGCTGAGCGACATCGCGAAGCTGGCCGCAGAGCACCAGATCTGGGTCCACGTCGATGCAGCCTGGGGCGGCGCGCTGCTGCTGTCCGAGAAGTATCGCGATTATCTGAACGGCCTGGAGCTGGTGGATTCCGTTACTCTGGACTTCCACAAACAGTTCTTCCAGACCATCAGCTGCGGCGCGTTCCTGCTGAAAGATGCTCGCCACTACGAGCTGATGCGCTACCAGGCGGCCTACCTGAACTCCGAGTTCGACGAAGAGCAAGGCGTACCTAACCTGGTCTCCAAGTCGCTGCAGACCACCCGACGCTTTGATGCCCTGAAGCTGTGGATGGGCCTGGAAGCGCTGGGGCAGAAGCAATATGCCGAAATCATCGATCACGGTGTGACCATGGCGAAGAATGTGGCGGCCTATGTGGCTGACCACGCTTCTCTGGAGCTGGTGATGCAGCCTCAGCTGGCGAGCGTGCTGTTCCGCTTCCGTCCGGCAAGTCTGGCTGACCGCAGCGATGCTGAAATCGCGCTGCTGAACCAGAAAATCGGCGATGCGCTGCTGGAGTCTGGGCGTGCGAACGTTGGCGTGACCGAGCATAACGGCGTCACCTGCCTGAAGCTGACCCTGCTGAACCCAACCGTCACCCTGGAGGACGTCAAAGTCCTGCTGGCGCTGGTGGAGAAAACCGCAGAGCCGCTGCTGAACGCGTAATTTTTTACGTATGAATAAAAGCCGGTCGCGAGCCTTCGCCACCGGCTTTTTTATTGCTTTTAGTCCGCCAGCCTGAGCTGACGGCGGATAAATTTCGCCACCTCTGCAACCAGCTCTCCGTCTTCAGGCGCGCCCATAAATCCACCGTGCGGCATTGCTTCAAAGACGTGCAGTTCGGCGTCGACGTTCGCTTTTCTCAACGCCCGGTGTAGCCTCACCGCATTAGACAGGAATAAATCCCGCGTGCCGCTTTGAATAAACGTTGCCGGGAAACCACGGGTAAAATCGCCAAACAACGGCGAAAGATAAGGATGCGTTAACTCAGCGCCGGCGGCGTAAAGCAGGTTGTTTTCCCTCAGCGACCCCGGCAGCACCACATCCACAAGCTGGTTCACCTGGAAGCTGTCGCCGGACTCGGTCAGGTCTGCCTCCGGGGACAGCAGCACTAACGCCCCTGGCAACGGCAAGCCTTCATCACGCGCCCGCAGCACCATCGCAGCGGCGAGATTACCGCCCGCTGAACGTCCGGCAATCACGATATTCTCCGGGGCATAGCGCTCCAGCAGGTACCGGTATGTGGCCAGGCAATCATCCAGCGCGGCAGGATAAGGATGTTCAGGCGGCATTCGGTAATCGACGCTGTAACAGCGGAGCCCATACTGCAAAGCCTGGGTGCTGGCGCTGGCCTTGCAGGCCTCTCCGCCACCAAAGGTAAATGCCCCGCCGTGGAGATCCACCAGTACGTGATGTTCCGAAACCGCCACGCCAGGCGCGGCAACATGCACCGTGGCCCGCTCAATTTGCAGCGTTTGGGGTTCCGCCTCGCGGCTCGCTGGCCGGGACTTCATGGCTTCGGCATACCAGGCCGCCGAAGTGGCCTGAATCTGCTTCCAGGCTTCGCCGTCGGTGTGGGACGGCATCCCAAAGCGCGCGTTATGGGGCACGCCGCTCTCATCCACCTGGCGACGCAGAACCGCCTGTGCCTCATCGCTGATCGAGCGAGGGAACGGGATAATGTGCGCGGGGCGCAGGACGCCATCAATTTTGTCTTTCATCGTCTGACCTGTGCTTAATTTATGCTTTCAGATGCAACTGCAGCCAGTGGGTCACATCCTGAACCGGGATTTTTTTACTGAAGTTATAGGTTTTTTCCATTGGCCACCAGACACCTTCGCCTCGGGCAAAGGCGGTACGATAACGCAGCATGACGTCATCCGGATGGCGGCTAAGCTCGGCCTGTAAGTCCGGCAGGCTCAGGACCGCTTTGCTGAGCGTCTTCCCGCTGGTACGCTCGACAATCTCTGCCAGTCTGCCGTAGGTAAGCGTTTCGCTGGCGATGAACACCACCTGGTTAGCCACGCGAGGCTGTTCAAGATAAATGGCGGTCGTGAGCCGGCCGATATCTTCCGGTGAAGTGACGGTAACCTGGGTATCCCAGCCCCCCAGCGCGTTGACGGTTTGCTTCTCCAGGTTGACCACATCAAACGCGGGCTCAAACAGGAAGCTGGTGAACATCCCCGTGGAGACAATCACCCACTCGGTCACGCTCTGGCTTCGCAGCAGCGTTCTGACATCGTGCTGTTCGTCCCATACCGGCTGCCCGCTGCCTTTGCCCACCACATCGTAATCGACGCCAAACTGCCACGGAAAATAGCGGCTGACGCCAGCCTGAATCACCGCGCGGCTAATTTTAAGCTGCGTACCTTCGCCTGCGACAAACCCCATGCAGTTGATGACGGTGTCGAAGTGCTGAAACAGCGGCACCAGAGCCTCGCTCTCGTTGGCCGCGATATCCAGCGCGATAAACTCGATCCCGGCTTCGGCATACTTTTGGTGACGCAGCGAAACCGGCCGACCGTGCTCATTGAGCGATCCCGGCGACACGCTGGCGGTTATCGTCCTGCCCAACCCCGAGACGGCCGGCTGCAGCGCATCCAGAATTGCCGCGCCCAACTGTCCCACTCCCAGCACCAATATCTTCTCACCTGTATTCTCAGTATTGATATTCATATCACTCTCCGGCCCTTTACTTGCAGCAGAATTGCTACATTATTGGAGAGTCTACCGGCGTGATTAGCGAGCGATAAGCCGTCCTGTCCGGGTTAGACTATTCGCAAAAATGGCACAATTTCGCCGAACTGACGGAGGATTCAATGGACAAACTGGAAGCCATGCGGGTCTATCGCCATGTGGTTGAAACGCAAAGTTTCGCCCGGGCCTCGGAGCTACTTGGGCTGCCGAGATCAACCGTCTCCCGCATCATTAAAGATCTTGAAAACTATCTGGCGGTGCAGCTTCTGCAGCGTACGACGAGAAAACTAAGCGTCACCACCGACGGCCAGAACTATTACGCCGAATGTAAAAAAATCCTCGGTGATATTGCCGCCCTGGAATCCTCCTTCCCCGGAAAAACCGGGCAGCCGCGAGGACGCTTTAAGATTGGTATGCCGCAGTCGCTGGCCCGGCATTGTATTTTGCCAGAAATACAGAGGTTTATGGCGTGCTACCCTGAGCTGGAACTGGTGCTTTGCTCAAGCGATCGGGTTACGGATTTAGTGCAGGAGGGATTTGACTGCGTTATCCGGGCTGGCGCGGTAGAGGATTCCACCACGCTGGTTGCCCGCCCGTTAGCGCGTTTCAGGTGGTCGGTGCTGGCTTCCGGGCAATACATATCTCAATACGGAGCGCCGCAGTCCCTGGACGATTTGCAACATCATCACGCCGTGGGCTATCTCTCCCACGCCACAGGGCGCACAACCGAATGGCATTTTGACAATCAAGGCCGCGACGTCGCCATAAGAATGAAAGAAACGCTGATTGTTGATGATACCGACGCCTATATTCAGGCCGGTCTTCAGGGAATAGGGTTAATTCGTGTGGCCAGCTACCTGGTGAGTTCCTACTTATCCACCGGCGCGTTAATTTCCTGCCTGGAAGAGTACGCCGTCGATATGCCTTTGTATCTGGTTTACCCGCAAAGCCGCCATATTTCCCCGGCAGTAAGAGCGTTTTATGAATGGAGCAAGGAAGTGCTCGGCACGATTTCTCATTCCCCCACCAGCTAATATTGGCGGGATACTTTCACTACAAAACCAAACATAATGGCGCGCGATAATAATGATAAGGAGTGCCATTCTTAATATGAAAATGACCTCTCCGCTCGCGATATACCGTGGTTTACCCCAAGACGTGTATTTTATTGCCTTATCTAAATTTGTACTTGGTTTAGGCAATTTTATTATTCCTTTTATGATTTTGCTGTTAACGCAAAAACTAGGCTATTCCACGACGGTTGCCGGAAGCCTGGCAATGGGAGTGACCGGGCTTTATCTACTGGGGAATCTTGTCGGCGGTAAACTCTCCGATACCTACGGACATAAAAAGGTCATGCTTTGGGGGGAGACGATCGGAGCTTTTATCCTGATAATTAGCGGTTTTTTTGCCAACTGGCACATCGCTATCCCCATCTTGCTCTTTATCAGTTATCTGTTTTTCGGTATTGCCCTTCCCGCCAGTAATGCTCTGGTGGCAGATCTCTCATCCCCAGCCAACAGAAATGCCGTCATGTCCCTGAGCTACCTGACCTATAACCTGGGATCGGGCATTGGCCCGGTACTGGCCGGATATTTATTCTGGAATCATACGGCCTGGGTATTTTGGGGCAATGGCCTCGCGGGGTTGGCCGGCGTCGTGATTGTGTTGTTCTTCGTGGCGGATAAAAACACGCCTGACAATATTGCCCCGAATGCATTTTCAGGCCGTGAGAAAGCGGTGGATGGCACCGTCTGGCAAGTATTCAGGCAGCGGCCCCAGCTACTTATTTTCGGCGTGCTTTGCACCTTACTCTGGCTTGCACTGCAGCAGTTAACCATGACCACCCCGCTTTATTTGAGCCATGTATTTGGCAAACAGGGGCCAATTTTATATGGCCAATTGATGACCTACGCCAGCATTCTGGTGGTGATCATCACGCCATTAATCATACGCCTGACCGCCAGAGTGGATGATATGAAAAACCTGGCGCTTGCCGGATTCTTGTTTGCACTGGGCTATCTTTTAGTCCTCGCGGACAAATCCGTGGGGATGCAGTTTCTGGCCTGGAGCTTCCTGACCGCGGGTGAAGTGCTGCTTATCACGAAAGAATCGGTTTACCTTGCGAATAACTCGCCGAGCAGCCATCGGGGGCGAATCAGCGGCGTACTTTCCACCATGAGGAGCTTTGGCCTGATGCCAATGTATGCCGTGATGGGCGCCTATATCGATACCTTTGGCTATCTCAGCACCTGGTTATTGATAGTGGGTGTCTCAACGATGGCCGCGATTTTGTTCTTACTGCTGGCCGGCTGGCAACACGGCCGCCAGCTTTCGTTGGACAGAGAGTAACGTGCACCGCCTGATCCAGCCGCTGGCCGGGCGAATAAGCACCCAATAGAGAGCGAACAGGGCTTTCACACGCGGCGTTGGGCAATAGACAAAGGTTTCGGTGCGTAATACCGTCGTGCCATTGTGCCCAGGCGTGAGATCAAAGCGCAGAACCAGTTTAGCCGCGCGCGAGTCGGCAAAACGCTGGAAGGCTTCGGCATCTTTCAGCGACGCAACGTCAAGCAACGGCCTCCAGAAACGCCCGGCTAAACCGAATGAGACTCCGCGGCTGCTTTGGTGAAGCAGAGTGAAAGATCCAAACCCAAATGCATCGGCCGGCTCAGCGCTTCCTGACTTAAAGCAGGTCCGGCGCAGGCGGCGAGGCAGCTGGCGCAAACGGAGTAATCGGCGGATAACCGGATCCTCTTCCATATTCAGCGCCAGAACGGCCTGAATAATGGCTTCGGGTGCCCCCTCAATGGGCGGGGACAGATGCTTTTCATAAAAGCTAAACGAAGGCAGGTGGGGTGTGGCGTCTGCCTGGCGCTGAGATTCACTCTCACTGACAAAACCTAAAAATGCCACGGCATCTTCCTTATCCGAGGGGTCGCCTGTCCGGCTGGTTTCATACTGCCATAATAAAAAAAACCCTGCCAGGCAGGGTTTTATTTGTTCTTCGCGTCCAGGTTCATACCCGGAGGGGATCAGAACGGGATATCGTCGTCGAAATCCATTGGTGGTTCGTTAGATGGCGCTGGCGCGCTCTGCTGCTGCGGGCGAGACTGCGCGCCGCCGCTGAACTGGTTGCCGCCCTGAGGCTGCTGAGGCTGACCCCAACCACCCTGCTGCTGGCCGCCGTTGCCGCCCGCTGGTGCACCGCCGCCCTGACGGCCGCCGAGCATCTGCATGGTGCCGCCAACGTTAACCACGACTTCGGTGGTGTATTTTTCTACGCCAGCCTGGTCGGTCCATTTACGGGTTTGCAGTGCGCCTTCGATGTAAACCTGAGAGCCTTTACGCAGGTATTCACCGGCCACTTCTGCCAGTTTGCCGAACAGCACAACGCGGTGCCACTCGGTTTTTTCTTTGGTTTCGCCGGTTTGCTTATCACGCCAGGACTCTGACGTGGCCAGTGTAATGTTGGCAACGGCGCCCCCATTTGGCATATAGCGTACTTCCGGGTCCTGACCCAGATTCCCAACGAGAATCACCTTGTTTACGCCTCTGCTGGCCATGTTCGTGTCTCCTGAAACGTTTTTAAATAGTCTAAACCGGGGATTCTACACTATGCCACCCACAATGTTTATAGCTGCGAGGGACATTCCAGAATGTCGGCTAAGTATAGCTCGTTTCATTAAAACACTGGATATTCATTCAGGTTTTATTGTGTCATAATTAGCCGTTTCTGGCCGTCGGTTGTACCAGGCGCATGTAGTCATTATTCCGGGAAAGGTGAATGGATAAGATCGAAGTTCGGGGCGCCCGCACCCACAATCTCAAAAATATCAACCTCGTCATCCCGCGCGACAAACTGATTGTTGTCACCGGGCTTTCGGGTTCAGGCAAATCCTCGCTGGCATTCGACACCCTGTATGCTGAAGGTCAGCGTCGCTACGTTGAGTCTCTTTCGGCGTACGCGCGTCAGTTCCTGTCGCTGATGGAGAAGCCGGACGTCGACCACATTGAAGGGTTGTCCCCTGCGATTTCTATTGAACAGAAATCCACGTCCCATAACCCGCGTTCTACCGTCGGTACCATCACGGAAATCCATGACTACCTGCGTCTGCTTTACGCCCGCGTAGGCGAACCGCGCTGCCCGGATCACGACATCCCGCTCGCGGCACAAACCGTCAGCCAGATGGTGGATAACGTGCTCGCGCAGCCGGAAGGCAAACGTCTGATGCTGCTCGCGCCGATCATTAAAGATCGTAAAGGTGAACACGCCAAAACGCTGGAAAACCTGGCCAGCCAGGGCTATATCCGCGCCCGTATCGACGGTGAAGTCTGTGACTTGTCCGATCCGCCGAAATTAGAGCTGCAGAAGAAACACACCATTGAAGTGGTCGTCGACCGCTTTAAAGTGCGTGAAGACATCGCCCAGCGCCTGGCCGAGTCGTTTGAAACCGCGCTGGAGCTGTCCGGCGGGTCTGCCGTTGTCGCCGACATGGACGATGAAAAAGCGGAAGAACTTCTGTTCTCCGCCAACTTTGCCTGCCCGGTTTGCGGCTACAGCATGCGTGAACTGGAACCGCGCCTGTTCTCCTTTAACAACCCGGCCGGTGCCTGCCCGACCTGCGACGGCCTGGGCGTTCAGCAATACTTCGATCCTGACCGCGTGGTGCAAAATGGCGAGCTGTCGCTGGCCGGCGGCGCCATCCGCGGTTGGGATCGCCGTAATTTCTACTACTTCACCATGCTGCGTTCGCTGGCCGAGCACTACAAGTTCGACGTGGAATCTCCGTGGAACGAGCTAAGCGACACCGTGAAGAAAGTCGTCCTGCACGGCTCCGGTAAAGAAACCATCGAATTCAAGTATATGAACGATCGCGGGGACACCTCTGTGCGCCGCCATCCGTTCGAAGGCGTGCTGCATAACATGGAGCGCCGCTACAAAGAAACCGAATCTTCCGCCGTGCGCGAAGAGCTGGCGAAATTCATCAGCAACCGGCCTTGCACCAGCTGCGAAGGAACGCGTCTGCGCCGTGAAGCGCGCCATGTGTTTGTGGAAAACACCGCGCTGCCGACGATTTCTGACATGAGCATCGGCCATGCGATGGAATTCTTCCAGAACATGAAGCTCAGCGGTCAGCGCGCGCAAATCGCGGAAAAAGTGCTGAAAGAGATCGGCGATCGCCTGAAGTTCCTGGTGAACGTCGGTCTGAATTACCTTTCTCTCTCCCGCTCGGCGGAAACGCTGTCCGGCGGTGAAGCCCAGCGTATTCGCCTGGCAAGCCAGATTGGCGCCGGGCTGGTGGGCGTGATGTATGTACTGGACGAGCCGTCCATCGGCCTGCACCAGCGCGATAACGAACGTCTGCTGGAGACCCTGATTCACCTGCGCAACCTCGGTAACACGGTGATTGTGGTTGAGCACGACGAAGACGCCATTCGCGCCGCCGACCATATTATCGACATTGGCCCTGGCGCGGGCGTTCACGGCGGCCAGGTGGTTGCGGAAGGCACCATGAAGGATATTATCGCGGTGCCGGAGTCCCTGACCGGGCAATTCCTCAGCGGCAAGCGCGAAATTGCGGTGCCGAAACAGCGCGTTGCCGCCGACCCGTCAAAAGTGCTCAAGCTCTCCGGCGCGAAGGGGAACAACCTGAAGGACGTCACGCTGACGCTGCCGGTGGGGCTGTTTACCTGTATTACCGGGGTGTCCGGCTCCGGGAAATCGACGCTGATTAACGATACCCTGTTCCCGATTGCCCAGCGGCAGCTGAACGGGGCAACAATAGTCGAACCCGCACCGTACCGCGAAGTTCAGGGCCTGGAGCATTTCGATAAGGTCATCGACATCGACCAAAGCCCGATCGGCCGTACACCGCGCTCCAACCCGGCTACCTACACCGGGGTGTTCACCCCCGTTCGTGAGCTGTTTGCTGGCGTACCGGAAGCGCGCTCACGCGGCTATACGCCGGGGCGCTTTAGCTTCAACGTTCGCGGTGGGCGCTGTGAAGCCTGCCAGGGCGACGGCGTAATCAAAGTGGAAATGCACTTCCTGCCGGATATTTACGTGCCGTGCGACCAGTGCAAAGGCAAACGCTATAACCGTGAAACGCTCGAGATTAAGTACAAAGGCAAAAGCATTCACGAAGTACTGGATATGACCATTGAAGATGCCCGTGAGTTCTTCGATGCCGTTCCGGCGCTGGCGCGTAAGCTGCAAACGCTGATCGACGTGGGCCTGTCCTATATCCGGCTTGGCCAGTCGGCGACCACGCTATCGGGGGGTGAAGCCCAGCGCGTGAAGCTGGCGCGTGAACTGTCTAAACGCGGCACAGGGCAGACGCTGTATATCCTCGATGAGCCGACCACCGGCCTGCACTTTGCGGATATCCAGCAGTTGCTGGAAGTGCTGCATCAGCTCAGGGATCAGGGCAATACCATTGTGGTCATCGAACATAATCTCGACGTGATTAAAACCGCAGACTGGATTGTGGACCTGGGGCCGGAAGGCGGCAGCGGCGGCGGTGAGATTCTGGTCTCCGGCACGCCGGAAACCGTCGCCACCTGCGAAGCCTCCCATACCGCGCGTTTCCTCAAGCCGTTGCTGAAGTAGTCAAACCGACAATTGCTGCCTGAGCTGTTCAGGCAGCAAGGCTAAGGCCTGCTGATACGAAGCATCCACCAGATAGTAAATTTGCGAGCCGGGCAGCGAACCGTCCAGGTAGAGCGTGCTCCAGTGCGCCTTATTCAAGTGGGCGCTGGGGAACACGTCCTGGTGCTGCTGACGCAGAAGCTCTGCCAGATCGGGCGTGGCCTTGAGGGACACCGCCGGGCGCTGGTTCTCCGCATGTACCATCGCGAACAGCACATCGCCCACTTTGATTTGCGTGGCCTTCCAGTCGCTATGCACGCTCTGCTCTGCGCCGGGTTTTTTCATGCAGTACTCTAAAAGATCCGAATTGGTCATCTTAATTTCCTCGTCCTGAACGTTTACCGGAAGCATTCGCGGCAGCATTAAGTGTGCGCCAAAAGCGCATAACAGACGAGAAAATTGATTAAAAAAACGGCAGCCCATTTACATGAGCTGCCGTCTTTCTTACCGGGATCAGTACTCGGAGTTAACGATAACTTCTTCGCCAAACGAGCCTGCTTTCGGCAGAGGCTGGTAGCTGGAGTTCGAAGCTCGCAGGATACGAATGCCGCGGGCGCCAACGTCCTGGGCGGCGGTGATGTCGTTGTCTGAGTCGCCGTAGAAGATTTTGATTTTCTTATCTTTCAGCCACTGCGTTTTGGTGTTCTGGCCTTCTTTATCGCCGGCAAAGATCACCGGATTGACGCTCGGTTCGGGGATCAGGAAGTCGCTTTGCAGCGTTTTGGTGACGGTTTCAGTTTTGGTCTGACTGCGTCCGGTGACAAAATACACGCTGTCGCCGCGCTTGAGGTGCATAGTGATCAGGCTTTTTGCCACCTCTTTGGGCATGCTGAACTCATCCCAGCCGTTGTTCATCTTTTCCCAGAATGCCGGGTTTTTCAGGTAGTCCTGCTTACCCGGAGAGAACTCTTTTTGCCCGCGGTAAAAGCCAGGGCTGGAAAACAGCACGGTATCGTCGATATCAAACCCGACGGCGATAGGTGCGCGGCCAAGCAGGCTGTTTTCAATTTGTGCCACGGAAACCCAGTGGATTGGCACCTGCTGTGCCAGCTGTGCCACGGTGACGCCGGGATTCAGCGGGGCGGGTGCGGATTCGGTTGCCAAAGCGGCGTGATTTAAGCCTACCAACAGGCAGGCGGCACTGAGTGCCAGAGCGATTTTACGCATTGTTTTCCCTTTAATGTTCTGTTTTTAATCGTTTTTAAAATGAGCAGCCTTGCCATAAAGCCTTCCGACCATACCTGCCAGGGACTGATCTACAAAGGTTTTTTTCAATTTTATGTCAGATAAAACAGGCAGGGTCACAGAACGGTGGGGTAATTTCCTCTCCCGAACGGGAGAGGAAAAAGGGTATGCAGCAATCAAACAAAGTTAGCGAGTACTTACATTACCGCAGCGAACGCCTGCGCCACGCGCTGGACGTTGCCGTGGTTAAGCCCGGCAACGCAAATGCGGCCGCTGGCCAGCAGGTAAATACCAAACTCATCGCGCAGGCGGTCGGCCTGAGCCGCGCTTAACCCGGTGTAGCTAAACATACCGCGCTGTTTCACCAGGTAATCAAAGTTACGCCCCGGCACGGCTTTGGTCAGCACCTCCACCAGCACCTGGCGCATTTCCAGAATACGCACGCGCATGGTTTCCACTTCGGCAATCCAGCTGGCTTTCAGTTGCTCGTCGTTCAGGACGGTCGCCACCACCTGCGCCCCAAAGTTTGGCGGGCTGGAGTAGTTGCGGCGCACGGTGGCTTTCAGCTGACCCAGCACGCGCCCTGCGGCGTCGCTGTCTTCGCAAACCACGGAAAGCCCGCCTACGCGTTCGCCATACAGAGAGAAGATTTTTGAGAAGGAGTTGCTCACCAGCATCGGCTGCCCGGATGAGGCGATAGCGCGGATGGCATAGGCATCCTGCTCCATGCCCGCGCCAAAGCCCTGATAAGCGATGTCGAGGAACGGAATCAGATTACGTGCTTTGAGAATCTCGGTGACGGCATCCCATTGGCTGTCGGTAAGGTCAGAGCCGGTTGGGTTGTGGCAGCATGGGTGCAGCAACACGATGCTGAGTTCAGGCAGCGTTTTCAGTTTTTCCAGCAGCGCCTCAAAGCGCACGCCGTTGGTTTCACTGTCAAACCACGGATAGGTATTCACGGTGAAACCCGCGCCTTCAAAGATAGCGACGTGGTTTTCCCAGGTTGGATCGCTGACCCACACCTGGGAATCAGGGAAATACGTTTTCAGGAAGTCAGCACCGATTTTTAAGGCGCCGGAACCCCCGAGCGTTTGCACGGTGGCAATGCGGCCTTCCACCAGCGCCGGATGGTTTGCGCCAAATAACAGCGGCGCAATGGCGCTGCGGTAGCCGTTCAGGCCTTCCATCGGCAAATAGAGAGAGGCACCGTGAGGCTGAGCGTTCAGGCGAGCCTCTGCTTCTGCCACGGCCTGTAACTGCGGGATCACCCCGTCTTCATTGTAATAGAGGCCGATGCTGAGGTTGACCTTGTCGCTGCGCGGATCGACTTTAAAGCGTTCCATGAGGGAAAGGATCGGGTCGCCAGCATAGGCGTCAACTTTTTGAAACACGGTGAGGTTCTCCTGGTTTACAGTTCGCGGATTTCCACTGTAAACCAGGCGAGGACACTCAGTCCAGATACTTCATTGTAACCCTTGAAGTCAGGCGAGTGATAAGTTCGTAAGCACTTACATTTGAGTGTTCGGCGATGCGCTCGACCGGTAAACCTTCGCCCCAGAGCACCGCGCTATCGCCCGGTTTATCTGCGGCATCCGGCCCTAAATCGACACAAATCATGTCCATGGCAACGCGCCCTACGATGGGCACTTCGCGGCCATTGACCAGCACCGGCGTGCCGGACGGGGCGCTGCGCGGATAACCATCGCCGTAGCCCATGGCCACCACGCCAAGGCAGGTGTCACGCTCGGCAGTCCAGGTGCCGCCATAACCTACCGGCTCCCCGGCTTTATGGCCGCGAACCGCGATCAGGCTCGAGGTCAAAGACATCACCGGCTGGAAACCAAAGTCCTCACCCCACGGCTTTTGTTCCAGCGGCGAAACGCCGTACAGGATGATGCCGGGGCGAACCCAATCCATATGCGAGTCGGGCCACAGCAGAATGCCGCCCGATGCGGCGATAGAGCGCTGCCCCGGCTTGCCTGCGGTGAAAGAATTAAAGATATCCAGCTGACGCGGCGTGGCGTCGGACTCAGGCTCATCGGCACGGGCAAAATGGCTTACCACGTTCACCGGCTGGCTAACGTTTTTGCAGGCCACCAGGCGCTGATAGAAGGCTTCAGCCTCTTCCGGGCGCACGCCGAGGCGGTGCATCCCGGTGTCCAGCTTCATCCAGACGGTGATGGGCTGGCTGAGATCGGCCTGCTCTAGCGCTTCCAGCTGTTGAATGCTGTGGATCGCCGTCTGGAAGTTCTGGGTGGCAATCACCGGCAGATCTTCCGCATTGAAGAACCCTTCCAGCAGCAGAACGGGTTTCGTGATGCCGCCTTCCCGCAGGCGCAGGGCTTCTTCGAGGCGGGCCACGCCGAAAGCATCGGCGTTTTCTAAGGTGCGGGCGGTCTCCAGCAGACCATGCCCATAGGCGTTTGCTTTCACGACTGCCACCATGCGACTGTTCGGAGCCAGTTCGCGGAGGCGTTGCAGGTTGTGTCGCAGAGCGCGGCGGTTAATGACGACGGTTGCCGCTTGCATGTTCGTTCCTTGCTCAGTGTTTGGATTAAATGCTACCCATCCTCTAAATCATCCAAGTCACAGCAAGGCGGCAGGAGAACTCGGCCCGATGAGCTTACTAAAGTAAGTGATTCGGGTGAGTGAGTGCAGCCAGCACCTCTGTGGCTTGAAGGATGACGAGGATTTTTATTCTTCGTCGTACTGCGGCCCGGCATAGTTATCGAAGCGCGACCACTGGCCGTTAAAGGTCAGGCGCACGGTACCGATCGGGCCGTTACGCTGCTTACCGATAATGATTTCCGCGATACCTTTCAGGTCGCTGTTTTCGTGGTAAACCTCGTCGCGGTAGATAAACATGATCAAGTCGGCATCCTGCTCGATGGAGCCGGATTCACGCAGGTCGGAGTTGACCGGGCGTTTGTCGGCACGCTGCTCCAGGGAGCGGTTAAGCTGCGACAGCGCCACCACCGGCACCTGAAGCTCTTTTGCCAGCGCCTTGAGAGAGCGGGAAATCTCGGCGATTTCCAGAGTACGGTTGTCGGACAGCGACGGCACGCGCATCAGCTGCAGGTAGTCGATCATGATCAGGCTCAGGCCTTCATGTTCGCGGTAGATGCGGCGGGCGCGGGAACGCACTTCCGTCGGCGTCAGACCTGAGGAGTCGTCAATGTACATATTGCGCTTCTCCAGCAGGATGCCCATGGTGCTGGAGATACGCGCCCAGTCCTCATCGTCCAGCTGGCCGGTACGGATTCGGGTCTGGTCCACGCGCGACAGCGACGCCAGCATACGCATCATGATCTGCTCGCCGGGCATCTCGAGGCTGAAGATCAGCACCGGTTTATCCTGCAGCATGGCGGCGTTTTCACACAGGTTCATCGCGAAGGTGGTTTTACCCATCGACGGACGGGCCGCCACGATAATCAGGTCAGAGCGCTGAAGGCCCGCAGTTTTCTTGTTCAGATCCTGGTAGCCGGTATCCACGCCCGTTACGCCGTCGTGCGGCGTCTGGTACAGGGACTCGATACGCGACACCGTGGCTTCCAGAATTTGGTCGATGCTTTTCGGGCCTTCATCTTTGTTGGCGCGGTTTTCGGCAATCTGGAAGACGCGGGATTCTGCGAGATCCAGCAAGTCTTCACTGGTACGCCCCTGTGGGTCGTAGCCGGCATCGGCAATTTCATTGGCGACCGCAATCATTTCGCGCACAACCGCACGTTCGCGAACGATATCCGCATAGGCGCTGATGTTTGCCGCACTTGGCGTGTTTTTAGAAAGCTCCGCGAGATAAGCAAAACCGCCGACGCTCTCGAGCTGGCCCTGGAGTTCCAGGGATTCCGAAAGCGTAATCAGGTCGATGGGTTTGCTCATTTCGAGCAGGCGCTGCATTTCGGTGAAGATCATGCGGTGCGGACGGCTGAAGAAGTCGTTGGCGACCACGCGCTCGGCGACGTTATCCCAGCGTTCGTTGTCCAGCATCAAACCGCCCAACACCGACTGCTCCGCCTCAAGCGAGTGCGGCGGCATTTTCAGCCCTTCTACCTGACGGTCGCGGGGTTCGTTCGGTTTGTTGAAGGGTTTATTTCCTGCCATAGTGAGGGAGCTACCAAATTCATAGTGAGAGACCGGGAAGTATAACCATTCTTGTCACTCTTCGACACAAGGAGTTTCCATGGCAACGCGCATCGAATTTAGCCAACACGGCGGGCCAGAAGTACTGAAAGCCGTTGAGTTTACGCCGAAAGATCCGGCGGAGAACGAAGTTCAGGTTGAGAATAAAGCTATAGGTATCAACTACATTGACACCTATATTCGCAGCGGGCTTTATCCGCCTCCGGCGCTCCCGAGCGGGCTGGGGACCGAAGCGGCTGGCGTTGTCAGCAAAGTTGGCAGCAAAGTCACTCACCTGAAAGTTGGCGACCGCGTGGTTTACGCGCAGTCTGGCCTCGGGGCCTACAGCAGCGTCCATAATGCGCCGGCCGATAAGGTCGCTAAAATCCCGGATGTTATCTCTTTCGAACAGGCCGCAGCCTCTTTCCTGAAAGGCCTCACCGTGTTTTACCTGCTGCGCAAAACCTACGAAGTCAAAGCCAATGAAACCTTCCTGTTCCACGCGGCGGCCGGTGGCGTGGGCTTAATCGCCTGCCAGTGGGCGAAGGCGCTCGGTGCCAAATTGATTGGCACCGTCGGCTCGGCACAAAAGGCCGATCGCGCTCTGCAGGCCGGAGCGTGGCAGACCATCAACTATCAGCATGAAAACATCTCTGAGCGCGTCAAAGAGCTGACCGGCGGCAAGAAAGTCGCGGTGGTTTATGACTCCGTCGGGAAAGAGACCTGGGAAGCGTCGCTGGATTGCCTGCAGCGCCGGGGGCTGATGGTCAGCTTTGGTAACTCTTCCGGGCCGGTGACCGGCGTGAACCTGGGCATTCTGAACCAGAAGGGATCGCTCTATGTCACACGCCCTTCTCTGAACGGCTATCTCACCACCCGCGCAGAGTTCGATGAAGCCTGCCATGAGCTGTTTTCGCTGATCGCCAGCGGTGCCATTAAGGTGGATGTAGCGGAAAACCAGAAGTTTGCGCTGAAGGACGCGGTGCTTGCTCACCAGACGCTGGAGAGCCGCGCAACGCAGGGCTCAAGCCTGTTGATTCCGTAACTATCTCAAAATCTGGAAAGAATTAGGGCTTCCCGGAGGAAGCCCTTTCTTTTTTGTTCGTGCTGTATGTAGGGTACAGCGCGATGAATTCTTGTTACTGCCGAAGGATAGTCGCAGATTTAATAAGTAAAAGAAATGACGCCCGCGGGATTAAGTTCAGGCTTGTGATCGGCTCCGCAATACCTGAATTATCCCGATACGTTTACGACTAAAGCTGACGTTTATCGGCGACCAAAGACAGCGCGTGCTCAACGACTTCAATGCCCGCCCCGGCTTTATGCGCGTTCTCGCTTAAGTAACGGCGCCACTGACGCGCGCCCGGAATTCCCTGGAACAGGCCAAGCATGTGGCGAGTCACATGGCCAAGGTAGGTGCCGTTTGCCAGTTCACGTTCAATATACGGATACATCGCCCGCACCACGGCTACAGGATCGCTGTCCACGACGTCAGCCCCGAAAATTTCGCGATCGACCGTCGTCAGCAAGCCTGGGTTTTGGTAAGCCTCACGCCCGACCATCACGCCATCCAGATGCTGGAGGTGCGTTTGTGCTTCTGCCAGCGTCTTGATACCGCCGTTAATCGCCATGGTCAGCTGCGGGAAATCACGCTTGAGCTGATAAACGCGCGGGTAATCCAGCGGCGGAATTTCACGGTTTTCTTTCGGGCTCAGGCCAGAGAGCCAGGCTTTACGCGCGTGGATGATGAACATCTCGCATTCACCCTTGCCTGCCACCGTGCCAATGAAATCGCAGAGAAATTCGTAGCTGTCCTGGTCGTCTATGCCGATGCGGGTTTTTACAGTCACCGGGATAGAAACCACGTCGCGCATCGCTTTAATACAATCGGCAACGAGCTGCGCCTCACCCATCAGGCAGGCACCAAAGCGCCCGTTCTGCACCCGGTCAGAAGGGCAGCCCACGTTCAGGTTAATTTCATCGTAGCCGCGCGCTTCGGCAAGTTTCGCACAATGCGCCAGCGCCTGCGGGTCGCTGCCGCCCAGCTGCAGCGCAATCGGATGTTCTTCTTCGCTATAGGCCAGATAGTCCCCTTTACCGTGGATGATCGCCCCGGTGGTCACCATTTCGGTGTACAGCAGCGTGTGGCGGGACAGCTGACGCAGGAAATAGCGGCAGTGGCGATCGGTCCAGTCGAGCATCGGCGCAATGGAGAAACGGTGCGGCTGGAAAGGAGTCTGGTTGCTTTGTGAGGACATACGTTTACGCAGGCTACGATTAAAAAAGGGTCGCTACTATAGCATAAAGCAGCGCCGGGGCATCAGGCTGCCCCGGCATTCAGTATCAGAAGGCCACGCTCAGCTGCGCCCCTGCGCCCCAGGTTTGGTCCTCGCCGTACAGGCCCATCAAATCGATATTAACGTGCTTGCCGGCCGCGAACCCTACCCCACCGGTAAAGACGTTGCTGTCATTGCTTTTCACATCCGCACGGTAGCCGGCACGCAGCGCCAGCCAGGAAAGCGGTCTCACCTCAGCACCGACACCCACGTACTGGGAATTGGCCTCGCTTTTAAAGCCTTTGGTTTCGGTCAAGTCACCGTCAGCGCTCAACGTCACCAGTTCGTTATGCCAGGCTACGCCGGCGGTCACCAGCGGGCTGATTTGATAAGTATCTTTGTAGTTGCGAACTTCGCCGGTACGCCCGTTAGTAATGCGAATATCTTTCGTGTCGATATCCCGGGACACCAGGTTCTGGCCGCTCAGGCCAACCGTCCAGTTGTCGCCAAAATCGGCCGCCACGCCGGCATCAAGGTTAAATCCGGTGTCATCGTTGCGGTACTGGCTGTTCTTCCAGTCGCCGCTGCGATAGTCGTAAATGGACGTTGTGTAGTTATAGAGCCAGGTTTTCTGCAGTTTCGGTGTGACGCCAACGGAAACCGGCACGCCACCAATATCGAACCTGTGGGCCAGGGCAATACCGTAATCAGAAACGATGGCCGCGCGGCCGGAAGCGGTCGAATTCAGGTTACGGGTGATCTGGTCGGAGCCATTTAACGCCGCATCAATCGCCACGCTTCCCGCTACCGCGCTGGAGTTCTGAATACTGCGTAGATAATTGATATCATTTTGGTCGATAGAGGAGCTGACTTTTGCCCGCGCGTAAGCCTTCGTGACGAAAGCAACGGAAAGAGTGTCATTTGGAATGCTGACCGCAATACCCGCGGCAGCTTTGGCATTCGCCGTTTCGCCTCGCAAATCTTCAAGTTCACCGGCTAAATCTCCGGCTGCGCTGCGAAACTGATTTAACGTACCGTTCGGATTTAAAAGAATATCTCGCGGCGTTAACGACCCAATGGCCTGTTTATAGTTATCAACTTTGTCGCTGATATCATCAATGCGGTCCTGGAGATTGTCTTTATCCGTAATTTGCGCCCCGATGGAAGGCAGAATAACGGTAATATCGGCATCTGGTTGGGCACGAGCTAATAGCGCCGGGTTGATTAATACACCGCTGCCATAATTAGCAGAAGCAACACCTGTTCCCCCCATCGCATCGTTTCGCGCTTCGGACCAGGTCCCTGCTGCCCCGGCCTGATGGGCAATAAATAACGTTGCGGCGAGTGTCGCCACCGAAGATTTTATTTTATTCATTCACAGCACGCCTGTCTGATTGTCAGATGAAGTAATTCGCCCCTGACAGTTATGACTGAACAGAGGCAGACTATTGCTGTGAATAGCGCGATAAAAAGATGGATATTTGAACCATCGGGATCCCAAATATATCCTTAGGGTTAGCGTCTCATCGTTTCCTTGCTAATTAATTTATAGTTTACCCTTGGGCTTTCGTGAAGGCAGGCCGTTATGCGGACCAAAGAATTGAGGGGGATGATCTATCCAGCGATCCTTACGCTGCATGGCGTAAGACTGATTTAGCGGGTAATAAATTTTATTTTCAGCTTTATTTGCTTCACCAATGACTAATAACCGCACATCCTGTTCGGTATTATTAATAAAGGTATGGCAAATGCCGGTCCCGGCAGGGAATCCCACGCTATCGCCGGGCTCAAGCGCCCAGAGATGACCATTGATCCACACTTCAGGATGCCCTTCGAGAACATAGGCAAACTCTTCTTCGCTGCTCTCCGCGTGGGGATAAGAGGTTCTGCGGCCAGGGGGAATGCGCTCGTGGTGGATACCAAGGCGAGTTAAACCTAAATGACGGGCCAGAGGAGCGCCAATAGAAAACAGCTCCGCGCTGTCCGGATACGTTGAGTCATCCTCACCTTCCAGCTCACGCCAGTGACGAATACAATCGGGTTTTTGCATCACTTCCTCCTGGGTAGATAGGGTCATTATGTACCAGGATTCGGCGTTTTATACGCCTTATGGTAAAGTATTGCGTCAATGACCGGGAGAGGCTGATGGACACCATAACTTCGCAAAACGTGTTAGCTCAGGCTGAAAAGCTCTGCCTGCAACGCAATGTACGCCTGACGCCACAGCGCCTTGAGGTTTTGCGCCTGATGGCCGAGCAAACCGGCGCCATAAGCGCCTATGACCTGCTCGATCTCTTGCGCGTCAGCGAGCCACAGGCTAAGCCTCCTACCGTTTACCGTGCGCTGGACTTTCTGCTTGAGCAGGGTTTTGTGCATCGCGTGGAATCCAACAACAGCTACGTACTGTGCAATTTTATCGACCATCCCACCCACTCTTCCGCCATGTTTATCTGTGACAGATGCGGCGCTGTGAAAGAGCAAGCCGCTCAGGGTGTGGAAGATATTATGCAAAAGCTGGCGTCAAAAATGGGGTTTGCCCTGCGCCACAACGTAATTGAGGCCCACGGATTGTGCGCTGATTGCTCGGAAGTTGAAGCTTGTCGCCACCCCGGCGCCTGCGATCACGATCATTCAGTGCAGCCGAAGAAAAAGCGTTAAGAGGGAGTGGTACGTCCTTGTACCCGGGCAGGATTGGTCTTACTGATTAGCACATGTGAGGGGGGCGGAGGTTACCAGCGATATTTGTTACCTGACTCCCAGTCCTTCACCTCTTTCTCTGCCTGGTCTCTGGCGTAGCCGTAGCGCTCCTGGATTTTACCCACCAGCTGATCGCGCTTGCCTTCGATGACGGTCATATCGTCATCGGTCAGCTTACCCCATTTCTCTTTGATAGTACCTTTGAACTGCTTCCAGTTACCGCCGATTTCGTCCTTATTCATAGTCATCTCCTCATCGTTCGGTTTCGGTTTTTGCATCCTGACTGCAGGATGCAGTCTTGCCGGAAAACATCCACTGTCTGCTGGATGTAGAGATAATTGTAGCCAAGGATTCTGGGTTACATTTAAAACTCAGAATCTTTAACCATTTTTAAAAACGACGGCATGCTGACGCCTCATTTTAAAAACGAGAAATCAGCATGATAGAAGATGGATTAACGGAGTGCGGGGAGTCTACTCAATGCCCGCCCGGCGCGGCAAACCAGGTATTGTTGCGCCAGTGTCGACGCCAGATAACCCCGAGTGACAGGCCACGCAAAGCTAAAAACACCGCCAGCGACAGCCACAGGGCGTGGTTACCAAGCAACGGCAGCGTAAGCAGCGTCACGCCAAAGCCCAATGCCGCAACCGCCATGCTATTTCGCATCTCAGTGCCTCGCGTAGCGCCGATAAACATACCGTCCAGCAGGTAGCACCAAACGCCCACGACCGGCAAGATCACCTGCCAGGCAAGGTAATGATTTGCCAGAATACGAAGCTCCGGCAGGGAGGTAAGCAGCGCGACGATTTGCTCCCCGGCAAAGGCATAAATAGCCGCAAACGCTATCGCAACCAGCCCCGCCTGCCTGCACGCGGCCCCCAAACCTCAAGCAATTGCCCACGATTGCCCGCCCCATAAGCCTGGCCCGAATGGGCTTCCACGGCGTAAGCAAAGCCATCCAGGGCATAGGCGGTGAAGGTTAACAGCGTCATCAGCACGGCGTTGACCGCTACAATTTCGCTGCCGAGACGAGCGCCGAAGATGGTGATAGAAGCAAAGCAAATTTGCAGCAGCAGCGAACGCAGCATGATGTCCCGGTTGAGCGCCAGCAGCTTGCGTACATCCCCTTGCCAGGCCGTTTTGAGGCGAGCCCAACTGATGCCCCGCAGCTTCATAACTTTACGCACCATCAGCAGGCCGATGATAAACGTGGCGTATTCAGATACCGCCGTGGCCAGCGCGGCCCCCTGCACGTTCATGTGCAGCCCCATCACCAGCCAGAGGTCGAGCACGATGTTAATCAGGTTCCCAACCACCAACAGGATCACCGGCGCCCGCGCGTACTGAACGCCAAGCAGCCACCCCAGGAGCACGAGGTTAGCCAGCGATGCAGGGGCGCTAAGCCAACGGATTTCAAGGAACCGCCTTGCCTGATACAGCACCTCGTCGTTGCCACCAACAACGTGTAGCGCAAGGTTAATCAGTGGATACCGCAGAACCACGATAGCGATCCCGGCTATCAGCGCCAGCATCAGGGGCTGAACCAGTGCCCGCGCCAGCCGCTGCGGGTCGTTCGCCCCAAACGCCTGCGCCGTTAACCCGGTGGTGCTCATACGCAGGAATAGCAGCAGCATAAAGAGGAAGCTGGTCGCCGTGGCGCCGATAGCCACCCCGCCAAGATAGGTTGGGCTATCAAGATGGCCAATGACTGCGGTATCGACCAGGCCCAGCAGCGGCACGGTGATATTGGAAAAAATCATCGGCAGCGCAAGACGCCACAGCGCACCATCCGTTGACGAAAAGAATCGCATGAGAATGATCCAGAGGGAAAATAGAGGGGTGTTTAATGCAGGTGGCACGGCAGATTTACCGCACCACCGAAAGAGATGTTACAGCCATTCACCGTTGCGGATCACCCCGACGGCCAGGCCTTCAATGCTAAAGTTCTGCTCACGAAGATCGACCACAATCGGCTGAAATTCGCTGTTTTCCGGCAGCAGATGCACGGTATTACCCTGCTTTTTCAGGCGTTTTACGGTTACTTCATCATCGATTCGCGCGACAACGACCTGGCCGTTACGCACGTCCTGGGTTTTGTGTACCGCTAATAAATCACCGTCCATGATGCCGATATCTTTCATCGACATGCCGCTTACGCGCAGCAGGAAATCGGCATTCGGCTTGAACAGCGATGGATCAACCTGGTAGTGACCTTCAATGTGCTGCTGCGCCAGCAGCGGCTCGCCCGCGGCAACGCGCCCCACCAGCGGCAGGCCGTTTTCTTCTTCAACCAGCAGACGAATACCGCGGGATGCACCAGAAACAATCTCGATGACACCTTTGCGCGCCAGCGCTTTGAGGTGTTCTTCCGCGGCGTTTGGAGAACGGAACCCCAGACGTTGTGCAATCTCGGCGCGCGTAGGTGGCATGCCGGTTTGGTTGATATGATCCCGAATGAGATCAAACACCTCTTGCTGCCTGGTAGTTAGTGCTTTCATTCCGCCCCCTGGGTGTTTATACAGTTATGCTGTGAGTATATACAGCCCCGGGCGAATTTGAAACCACAAATTAAGCAAAAAACCAGCGACTTAAACTATTCTGGAAGGGTTATCGCAAATGTGGCCAAAGCAAGGTGGCCCAGGTCGCGACCGCAAGGATAATCGCAATCAGTACGGCGGCTGACCCCATATCTTTAGCTCGTCCCGAAAGCTCGTGGTACTCGGTGCCCACACGGTCAACCAGCGCTTCAATGGCGCTGTTGAGGATTTCGACAATCATCACCAAAACAACCGAGCCAATCAGTAAAATACGCGTGATAGGGTCCACATTCAGCCAGCAGGCGATGGCGATAGCGATAACTGCAGCCACGCCCTCCTGACGAAAGGCGGCTTCGTTGATCCAGGCGGCACGTAGCCCCTTCCACGAGTAGCCTGCAGCTTTAATAATGCGGGTGATGCCGGTGGTATTATTCGCCATTCAAGGAAACCTTTTTATAGATTGAGCGTCAATGCTCATTGAGTCTAAATCGCAGCGCCACAGAAATTCCCCAGAGTTTCTGATATCCTTGCGGCGCATTTGCATTATTAACCTGAGGCTTTACATCATTTATGTCAGGCTGGCCAAGAATTTACTACAAATTACTGAATTTACCATTAAGTGTTCTGGTAAAGAGCAAGTCTATCCCGGCGGATCCGCAAACCGAACTCGGTCTGGACCCTTCACGCCCCATTATGTACGTCCTGCCCTACAATTCTAAGGCAGACTTACTGACGCTGCGTGCCCAATGCCTGGATCACGACCTGCCCGACCCGCTGGAACCTCTGGAAATTGACGGCGTACTGCTGCCGCGCTACGTGTTTATCCACGGCGGGCCGCGCGTCTTTACCTATTACACGCCAAAAGAAGAGTCGGTAAAACTGTTCCACGATTATCTGGATCTGCACCGCAGCAATCCCGATCTCGATGTACAGATGGTCCCGGTTTCCGTGATGTTCGGCCGCTCTCCAGGGCGCGAAAAAGGGGAAATCAACCCACCTTTACGGACGTTGAACGGCATCCAAAAATTCTTTGCGGTTTCGTGGCTGGGCCGCGATAGCTTCGTGCGCTTCTCGCCGCCGGTTTCGCTTCGCCGCATGGCAACCGAACACGGCACGGACAAAATTATCGCCCAAAAGCTGGCTCGCGTGGCGCGCACCCACTTTGCTCGTCAGCGCCTTGCCGCCGTTGGCCCTCGCTTGCCGGTTCGCCAGGATCTCTTCAACAAGCTGCTGGCATCAAAAGCAATTGCCCGTGCGGTAGAAGATGAAGCCCGCAGTAAGAAAATATCCCATGAGAAAGCGCAGCAAAATGCCGTCGCACTGATGGAAGAGATTGCCGCCAACTTCTCCTACGAAGCCGTGCGTCTGACGGACCGCGTTTTAGGGTTAACCTGGAACCGCCTCTATCAGGGCATTAACGTGCACAACGCCGAACGCGTGCGCCAGCTTGCGCATGACGGCCATGAAATTGTCTATGTGCCCTGCCACCGCAGCCACATGGATTACCTGCTGCTCTCCTACGTGCTTTATCACCAGGGGCTGGTTCCGCCGCACATCGCCGCCGGGATCAACCTGAACTTCTGGCCGGCCGGCCCGATTTTCCGCCGCCTGGGCGCGTTCTTTATTCGCCGTACTTTCAAGGGCAACAAGCTTTACTCCACGGTGTTCCGCGAATACCTCGGCGAACTGTTCAGCCGCGGCTATTCCGTTGAATACTTTGTCGAGGGTGGCCGTTCCCGCACCGGTCGCCTGCTCGATCCGAAGACCGGCACGCTGTCGATGACGATTCAGGCGATGCTGCGCGGCGGTACTCGTCCGATTACTCTGGTGCCAATTTACATCGGCTACGAGCACGTCATGGAAGTGGGTACCTACGCGAAAGAGCTGCGCGGGGCGACCAAGGAAAAAGAGAGCTTCATGCAGATGGTGCGCGGCCTGAGTAAGCTGCGTAACCTAGGTCAGGGTTACGTCAACTTCGGCGAACCGCTGCCGCTGATGACCTACCTGAACCAGCATGTGCCGGAATGGAAGGATTCTATCGATCCTATCGAGTCGATTCGCCCGGCATGGCTGACGCCAACGGTGAACGATATCGCAGCCTCCCTGATGGTGCGCATCAACAACGCAGGGGCAGCTAACGCCATGAACCTGTGCTGTACCGCGCTGCTTGCTTCACGCCAGCGCTCGCTGACCCGTGAGCAGCTCACTGAACAGCTCGACTGCTACCTGAACCTGCTGCGTAACGTGCCGTATTCTCCGGATGCCACCGCACCAACGGTTTCCGCCGATGCGCTGATCGACCACGCGCTGCAGATGAACAAGTTCGAGGTGGAGAAAGACACCATCGGCGACATCATCATTCTGCCACGCGAACAGGCCGTGTTGATGACCTATTACCGCAACAACATCATGCACATGCTGGTGTTGCCGTCGCTGATGGCGTCCATCATCACTCAGCATCGCCACATCTCACGCGCGGAACTGCTGCGCCAGATAGAGGTGGTTTATCCGATGCTGAAAGCCGAGCTGTTCCTGCGTTGGGAAAAGAGCGAGCTGGGCAGAGAAATTGACGCGCTGATCGCCGAGATGGAGCGCCAGGGTCTGGTGATGGTTGCCGGTGATGAGGTGCAGATCAACCCTAACCGCTCTCGTACTCTGCAGCTTCTGGCGGCGGGCGTACGCGAGACAATTCAGCGTTATGCCATCACCTTCTGGCAGTTGAGCGCCACCCCGTCTATCAACCGCGGGACGCTGGAACGCGAAAGCCGCACCGTGGCGCAGCGCCTGTCCGTTCTGCACGGCATTAACGCCCCGGAATTCTTTGATAAAGCGGTCTTTACCTCGCTGGTGCTTACCCTGCGCGATGAAGGCTACATCAGCGATACCGGCGACGCGGACGCAACCGAAACCATCAAGGTTTACCAGATGCTGGCCGATCTTGTGACCTCGGATGTACGCCTGACGATTGAGAGCTCAGCGTCCCAGGACGCGGTTTCTTAATTTAGCAAAAACGAAAAAGGCGGGTGATGCACCCGCCTTTTTTATTGCCTGAATACTCAGAAATGCAGGTAACTCAACGCCAGGCCCAGGAACAGCACCAGCCCCACATAGTTGTTATTCATAAACGCTTTAAAGCAGCCTTCACGCTCGCGTTTGGCGATCAGCTTCTGCTGATGTACAAACAGCCCGCCCGCCAGCAGAATTGACCAGTAAAACGTGCCGCCCAGCCCGTTGAGCCAGCCCACAACGCCCATTAACAGCATGGTGGCGATTTGCAGCAGGCCGATGATCAGCTTGTCGTTGCGGCCAAACAGGATAGCCGTCGACTTAATGCCTATCTTCAGGTCATCGTCGCGGTCCACCATTGCATACTGGGTGTCGTACGCCACGGTCCAGCAAATATTGGCGAGGAACATCAGCCAACAGCTTAGCGGCACCGATTCGCTGGCGGCGGCAAAAGCCATGGGGATGGACCAGCCAAAGGCCGCACCCAGCACCACCTGAGGTAAATGGGTGTAGCGTTTCATAAACGGATACACCCACGCCAGCGCCAGCCCCGCCACGGACAGCAGGATAGTCATGGTGTTGAGCGTCAGCACCAGCAAGAAGGCGAGGCCAACCAGCACCACAAACAGGACTTTCGCTTCTTTCTCAGAAACAGCACCGCTTGGCAGCGGGCGCTGCGCGGTACGCTTTACGTGGCCGTCAAATTTGCGGTCGGCATAATCGTTCACCACGCAGCCCGCGGCACGCATCAGCCAGACGCCGGCGATAAAAACAACCAGATTCAGCAGCGAGGGTAAGCCCGGGGTTGCCACCCAAAGCGCCCACAGCGTAGGCCATAGCAGTAACAGAGCGCCAATGGGCTTATCGGTACGCATCAACCGGTGATAAGCCAGAAGTTTTCCCTGCTTAAGACTCCACTCCATTATTTTTCCTCTTCATACAGCGGAGACGCCGCCAGGAACAGTTCCGTCAGCATCAAAGGCTTACCGGAAAGTCTCAGCCGGGAACGCCGTCCCCACAGTTCGGCGCTGCGGCCAACCTCAATATAGTCACGCGTCAGGGTTGATGAACTAAACAGGTAGCGCCCGAGCGGCGTGTCGCCAAGCTTTTGCAACGCCAGCTCAGGGCCATCAAGTGTGCTTTCAGGCACCACGGTGCGGCCCAGCAGCCAGGGTTCGTCATCCCCGCAGAGAATAATTTCCCGCAGCCAGTAACGCTCAGAGGCAGGTAATAAATCAGCTTCGGGCAAATCGCTGCCGGCCGGGACAAAACCTTCACGCACGATGCGAACGGTGACTTTTCGACAGTGCTGTTCGAAGCGTTTAGTCATCGAATCTTCCAGCAGCAGCCAGTCGAGATAATCGGAGCTTAGCCCTTGCGGGACCTCCGTGTAGAAATTCAGGGCGCGCAACGGCGACAGCGCGTCGGACATGGGAACACTCTCCGAGACATAACCTGAAGGCATTGTAACGCAGAACATCATCATGCGGGCAGACAATGGCAACACGCGCGGCAAATACCGCAACAATTGAGCAACAGGAAATGCTGCCCCCTCTTTCCCCTAAATAATTCCAGCCACAGGTAGGCGGCAAGGGAGTGACAAATTCGCGTAAGCGACTTTGAACGCAGTTTACTGCGGCCCCGTAGGGGGAATAATCCCCAGGGGCTTATATAAATAAGTGACGGGGGTGACAAATCTGCCGGGAGCAGATTTGAACGTAGCCAGCAACGGCCCTGAAAGGGTGAAGCTCATGGATGAGCTGAATAACCAGAGTGCAGCCAACACCCCTGTGGCTTGAATTATGACGGGGAAAAAAAAGGTGCGCCTGAGCGCACCAATACTTCAAGCATCAGCAACGTGGGGAAGTGATTACCCCTTGCCTTTTACACTGCTGATAAAAGTTTTACGGGCGGAGGTGGAACCCAGACGCTCGGCTTCATTCAGCAGTTTCAGGGCTTTATCGATGTCGCCTTTATCCACAGCCTGTTTAATCGCGTGGTTAAAATAGCTTTCCGTATCATTGAGCATTGGCTCGCTCTTCGCGGCCGGTGCCGGCGCAGGTGCTGCCACCGGGGCCGGAGCGGCGGCCGGTGCAGAGTAAGCCGTCGGCGGCGCTACGTTACCCACCACAACAGGTTTCGCATCAGACCCGCCGAAAATCTTGCCGATCATGATGTTGCCGCTGTTCTGCTCGGTTTTGACCTGTACCGTCAGCGCACCCTGCCCACTGTGGCGGGCAACCGGGTCGGCAACGTCAGGAATGGCGTTACTTGCCCCTTCGGCATAGAGCTTCGCCGGGTTAATCATGCGGGTGGTTTCCGTCAGGTCACGTTTGGTGGTGTACACCAGCATATAGATCTGTTTCTGGCCCATCATCGGGGTCAGCTTCATGACATTTTCCAGACGATTGCCGGAGGTCATGCCTGGCTTTTGGTACTGGAAGTAACTGCTCGGGAAGAAAGCTGAAGGCTGCATCTGCCCGTCGAGAATCAGAACGTTGGGCGCATAAACGCTTAAGTCTTTAACTACGCTGGATAGCGTGATTTCCAGTGAACCCTGATCCGCTGGCAGCACGAAGGCGGCCACGCCCCCGGTGAGTTCCCCGACGTTAATACTGGCCGAAGAGGCGTTCAGCACTACGTCCTGGCTGACGGGCGGTATCAACGGAGTCCACGGCAGGCTTTGTAATTTGTCCGCAGGAATAGACGGTGCGGTAGAGACGTTTTGTGGGTTAATCGCCGTGTTCGCAGCAAAAGCAGCCGGTACGGACGTTAAGCCCAGAACGGGAAGCAGGCAAAGCGCAAGAAGATGTTTTTTCATTGTTTTATCCTCGGAGCGAACCCGTCTCCTTCAGGCAAAAAAGAGACGGGTCAGGCATTTGAAACTGGCGGGCGCTATGCACCCGCACAGCGGGTTAACTTACCACCAGGCTTCCATCTGAATACCGAAGGTCACTTCGCTATCGTTGCCACGGCTGAAGGTACGGGCGCTGGTATCACTGAAAGCAATACCGGATGGCGTGTTCGCTACGTAGTTAGCATCACTGGCATCACTGGAGGAATAGCCCCACTTCTCATCCCACTTGGCGTAGGTTGCGAAGACGCGGATAGCCGGACGAGACCAGATGCTGTTACCCGCCTGCCACTGCTGTGCCAGGGTGATTTTGTACTGGTTGTTGCTCTTGTCGGTCATCTGAGACTTCACGTTGTCGTAGCCAACTTCCATCAGGGTGCTCATGATTGGCGTCCATTTGTACATAGGACGAACGCCCACGGTCCACCACTTGGTGCCGTTGTTATCATCGCGGTTGAGATCCTGGTACATACCCACGTACATCAGGCCCCAGGTATCGTTGAAGTCGATTGCCCCGTGGTCAATGATGCGCAGCATTTTGCCATCGTTGTTTCTGGAAGTATCCGGACGACCGGTACCGTTGGTTTGCGCCATCGCGTTAGTACCGTACTGCACCACAAATTTGTTCAGGCTGGTACCAAGGAAGGTCTGGGTATGTTCCACGGTACCCAACCAACCGTTTTTAGTCGCATCCTGCACGCCAAAATCGTAGTGCTTGGTGGTGTTGGCGCGACCGTAGTCAAAACCAACTTCCAGAGAACCACCTGGGTTAACTTGCATCTGGCCTAAACGCACGTCGAAGATATCGTTCGCCAGATCTTTGTTTTTGGTTTGGCCGTTGATAAAGGCCTCTGAACCACCGGCTTCACCATTACGGGTTGCAGCCAGGGAGATTTTACCGAAGCCCAGATCGATATCTTCGATACCACCGCCAGGGCCTGAAATATCCCAGTAGTAGAAGTCGATCATGTGGACGTCATGACGTTTGTAATAACGCTTACCTGCCCAAATGTTCGCCCCCGGCAGCGCGTCAATCAGGTTTTTACCCACCACGTTCATCTGGCGTACGCGAGGGCCACCGTCGGTGTCTTCAACGTCGTTCAGCTGGCTGGTGGCGTAACCAATCATGGTATCAACGTAGAAGCTTTTTTCGCCTTCCTGCCAAACTTGCTGACCTAACTCAACTTCAGCATAAGTTTCACATTCGTTACCCAGACGGTATTTAGAGCCTGCACCTGTCGCTTTAAAACATTGCTGCTCGCCGCCGCTACCTGTCCAGCCAATACCAGAACGTGCATAGCCCTTGAAATCAACGGCGCCAGCCTGTGCAGACACGATGCCTGCAATCACGGCGATCGCCAGAGGGAGTTTGCGCAGAGTAATCATCATTCTATCTCCTGAGATCATTGCTTTTCTTTTTTATGGGAATGCTTAAACGCCGGGCTCTTGATGCAACCGACGACATGCGGTGCCATCTTCTCGGAACAGATGACAGCGCTCTGGCGGCAGGCCAATAGCGAATGTGGCACCCTCTTTTACCAACACCACGTCGTTCTGGCGGTAAACCAGGTTTTGACGAATGGCGGGGATTTGGATGTGAATCTGAGTCTCATGTCCCAACTGCTCAACGACCTGCACTTCCCCTTCAAGGGTGACGTCAGCAATGTCGCTCGGCAGCAGGTGTTCCGGGCGGATGCCAAGTGACATATTGGCGCCTACCTGAACGTTGCGGCTTTCCACCGGCAGCCAGACATGCTGACGGTTAGGCAATTCCACCTGCACCTGGTCAATGGCCGTCGCGGTCACTTTTACCGGCAGGAAGTTCATTTTTGGCGACCCGATAAAACCCGCCACAAAGCGGTCTGCCGGGTAGTGATACAGCTCTAGCGGTTTCCCGACCTGCGCAATGCGACCGGCATCCAGCACGACGATTTTGTCGGCCAGGGTCATCGCCTCAATCTGGTCGTGAGTCACATAAATCATCGTGCGGCCCAGGCGCTTGTGCAGGCGCGAGATCTCAATGCGCATCTGCACGCGCAGCGCGGCATCAAGGTTTGAAAGCGGCTCATCCAGCAGGAAGACTCGCGGCTCCGCGACCAGGGTCCGGCCAATCGCCACGCGCTGGCGTTGCCCCCCGGACAGTGCCTTCGGGCGGCGCTCCAGCAGATGCGCGAGCTGCAAGGTTTCGGAAACCTGATTCACACGCTGGTTGATATCGTCTTTTTTTGCCCCGGCAAGCTTCAGGCCGAAGGACATGTTTTCCGCGACGGAGAGGTGGGGATAGAGGGCGTACGATTGAAACACCATGCCAACGCCGCGTTCAGCGGGTGGGATGTCGTTCATGCGCTTTTCACCAATCAGCAGCTCGCCGCTGGTGATGGTTTCAAGGCCCGCAATCATGCGCAGCAGCGTTGACTTACCACAGCCTGACGGCCCGACAAAAACCACGAACTCTCCCTCATCGATGTCGAGATTGATGTCTTTCGACACCACCACGTCACCCCAGGCTTTTGTTACGTTCCGTAGCTGCACGCTCGCCATTACCACTCCCTCATTACTGCCGCCTGCCGTCGGACAGGTGATTCAAGATGTGTCCGACTATGAGGGATAGCTACATTTGGTAAATCCTCCGCCCTAAGGCTTTTTTATGGGGGAGGAGGCGGGAGGATGAGAGTGAGGTATCTGCAACCGGTTGCAGGTGGCATAAGGGATTTTCGTGATCGCGGTTTCAATTTTCGCTGCGTTTTTATGTGCGCCAGGACACATAACGCTCAGTTATGCAAAGCAGATCACAGATAACTGACCAGGGGCGTAGAACAAAGGAGGATGAGAAGCGCTTGCCATCTCCGCAGACTTAACGCCGTGAATCTGCACTACCCTATGAAGCGCACACCACCACTCAAAAGGATGGGAACATGAAAATTAAAACCGGCGCCCGTATCCTCGCTCTGTCAGCTCTGACGACGATGATGCTTTCCGCCTCTGCACTGGCAAAAATCGAAGAAGGCAAACTGGTCATCTGGATTAACGGCGATAAAGGTTACAACGGCCTGGCCGAAGTCGGTAAGAAGTTTGAGAAAGATACCGGTATTAAAGTCACCATTGAACATCCTGATAAACTTGAAGAAAAATTCCCTCAGGTAGCAGCAACCGGTGATGGCCCGGACATTATCTTCTGGGCTCACGACCGCTTCGGGGGCTATGCCCAGTCCGGCCTGCTGGCCGAAATCTCCCCAGACAAAGCCTTCCAGGACAAGCTCTATCCGTTCACCTGGGACGCCGTGCGTTACAACGGCAAGTTCATCGCTTACCCGATTGCGGTAGAAGCGCTGTCGCTGATTTATAACAAAGACCTGGTGCCAAACCCGCCGAAAACCTGGGAGGAGATCCCCGCCCTGGATAAAGCGCTGAAGGCAAAAGGTAAGAGCGCGCTGATGTTCAACCTGCAGGAACCGTACTTCACCTGGCCGCTGATTGCGGCAGACGGCGGGTATGCCTTCAAGTTCGAAAACGGCAAATATGATGTGAAAGATGTGGGCGTAGACAGTGCGGGGGCAAAAGCCGGCCTCGGCTTCCTGGTCGATATGATCAAGAACAAGCAGATGAATGCCGATACTGACTACTCCATCGCCGAAGCCGCGTTCAACAAGGGCGAAACAGCGATGACGATCAACGGCCCGTGGGCCTGGTCTAATATCGACAAGAGCAAAATCAACTACGGCGTGACGCTGCTGCCAACCTTCAAAGGCAAGCCGTCTAAACCGTTCGTGGGCGTACTGAGCGCCGGCATTAACGCCGCCAGCCCGAATAAAGAACTGGCGAAAGAGTTCCTTGAAAACTACCTGTTGACCGATCAGGGTCTGGCGGAAGTGAACAAGGACAAACCGCTGGGTGCCGTGGCGCTGAAATCGTTCCAGGAACAGCTGGCCAAAGATCCACGCATTGCCGCCACCATGAATAACGCCCAGAAGGGCGAGATCATGCCAAATATTCCTCAGATGTCTGCCTTCTGGTATGCCGTGCGCACGGCGGTTATCAACGCCGTTAGCGGCCGCCAGACCGTTGATGCTGCGCTGAAGGATGCTCAGGGACGTATCACTAAGTAAACCTTGCCCCTCACCCCGACCCTCTCCCCAAAGGGGAGAGGGAGGAATTCGGATTGAGTCCGGCCCTCATCCACAAGGGAGAGAAGGAATTCGGACTGAGTCCGGCCCTCACCCACAAGGGAGAGGGAGGAATTCGGATTGAGTCCGGCCCTCACCCACAAGGGAGAGAAGGCATTCGGATTGAGTCCGGCCCTCACCCACAAGGGAGAGGGAGGAATTCGGACTGAGTCCGGCTCTCACCCACAAGGGAGAGAAGGCATTCGGATTGAGTCCGGCCCTCACCCACAAGGGAGAGGGAGGAATTCGGACTGAGTCCGACTCTCACCCACAAGGGGGAGGGAGGAGTTCGGACTGAGTCCAGCCCTCACCCACAAGGGAGAGAAGGAATTCGGATTGAGTCCGGCTCTCACCCAAAAGGGAGAGAAGGCATTCGGACTGAGCCCGGCCCTCCGCTGGGGTGAGAAAACTGGCCCTTTCTGTCCCCTCTCCCCTCTGGGGAGAGGGTTAGGGTGAGGGGAAATAACACGCTGTAGAGGAAAACCCCATGGATGCAGTTAAAAAGAGCCGCTGGTGGCAAAACGAGGGACTGAAATGGTCAGTCATCGGGGCATTGGGCCTGCTGGTCGGCTATCTGGTGGTTTTAATGTACGCCCAGGGGGAGTACCTGTTCGCCATAATGACGCTGATTTTAAGCTCGCTTGGCCTCTATATTTTTGCTAACCGCAAGGCCTATGCCTGGCGCTACGTATACCCCGGCATGGCCGGCATGGGGCTGTTCGTCCTCTTTCCGCTGATCTGCACTATCGCTATCGCTTTTACTAACTACAGCAGCACCAACCAGCTAACCTTTGAACGCGCGCAACAGGTGCTGATGGACCGCCAGTACCAGGCAGGCAAAACGTTCAACTTTGGCCTTTATCCCAACGGCAATGAATGGACGTTAGCACTCACCGACGGGGAAAGCGGTAAACAGTATATCTCGGCCCCGTTTACCTTTGGTGGTGAACAAAAACTCCAGCTGAAAGAAGCAGAAGCGCTGCCGACAGGCGAGCGCGGCAACCTACGTGTCATCACCCAAAACCGCCAGGCGCTGAGCCAGATAACCGCCGTGCTGCCGGATGAAAGCAAGGTGGTTATGAGCTCGCTGCGCCAGTTTTCCGGCACTCGCCCACTTTACACCCTGGCGGAAAACGGCGAACTGACCAATAACCAGACCAGCGTAAAATACGCCCCGAACGACCATATCGGTTATTACGAGTCGGTAAACGCCGACGGGAGCTGGGCAGGCGAACAGCTAAGTCCGGGCTATACCGTCACCATCGGCTGGAAAAATTTCCTGCGCGTTTTCCACGATGACGGGATCCAAAAACCATTCCTGGCTATCTTCGTCTGGACGGTGATTTTCTCCGTACTGACGGTGATTCTTACCGTCGCGGTGGGGATGGTGCTGGCCTGCGTGGTGCAGTGGGAAGCGCTAAAAGGCAAGGCGGTGTATCGCCTGCTGTTGATTCTTCCCTACGCGGTGCCTTCGTTTATTTCCATTTTGATTTTCAAAGGTTTATTCAACCAAAGCTTTGGTGAAATCAATATGATGCTGAGCGCGCTATTCGGCATTAAACCCGCCTGGTTTAGCGACCCTACCACCGCCCGCTCGATGATCATCATCGTCAATACCTGGCTAGGCTATCCGTACATGATGATCCTGTGCATGGGCCTGCTGAAAGCCATTCCTGACGACCTTTATGAGGCATCGGCCATGGATGGCGCAGGCCCGTTCCAGAATTTCTTTAAAATTACGCTACCGCTGCTGATTAAGCCGCTCACGCCGCTGATGATTGCCAGCTTCGCCTTTAACTTTAATAACTTCGTTCTGATTCAACTGCTGACCAATGGTGGCCCGGACAGGCTTGGAACGACCACCCCAGCCGGTTATACCGACCTGTTGGTGAGCTACACCTACCGCATCGCCTTTGAAGGCGGCGGTGGCCAGGACTTTGGCCTGGCGGCGGCTATCGCAACGCTTATCTTCCTGCTGGTGGGCGCCCTTGCGATTGTGAACCTGAAAGCCACCCGTATGAAGTTCGATTAAGGAGACGACGATGGCCATGGTGCAACCCAAATCTCAAAAGCTGCGTCTGTTCCTCACGCACCTTCTGCTGCTGCTGTTTATCGCAGCAATCATGTTCCCGCTGCTGATGGTCATCGCCATCTCGCTGCGTCCGGGTAACTTTGCCACCGGGAGTCTGATCCCGGACCAGGTTTCATGGGAGCACTGGAAGCTGGCGCTGGGCTTTAGCGTGGAACACGCGGATGGTCGCGTCACGCCTCCGCCATTCCCGGTTCTGCTCTGGCTGTGGAACTCGATAAAAATTGCCGGGATCACGGCGATAGGTATCGTCACGCTTTCTACGACCTGTGCCTACGCTTTTGCCCGAATGCGCTTCCCCGGCAAAGCCACGCTGCTGAAAGGGATGCTAATTTTCCAGATGTTCCCGGCGGTGCTGTCTCTGGTGGCGCTATATGCCCTGTTTGACCGCCTGGGTCAGTACATTCCGTTTATCGGCCTGAACACACACGGCGGGGTGATTTTTGCTTATTTAGGCGGGATCGCGCTGCATGTCTGGACGATTAAGGGCTATTTCGAAACTATCGATGGTTCGCTGGAAGAGGCCGCCGCGCTGGATGGCGCGACGCCGTGGCAGGCATTCCGTCTGGTGCTGTTGCCGCTGTCGGTGCCGATTCTGGCGGTGGTCTTTATTCTGTCGTTTATTGCCGCGATTACCGAGGTGCCGGTGGCCTCGCTGCTGCTCCGCGACGTAGACAGCTACACGCTGGCCGTGGGTATGCAGCAATACCTTAACCCGCAAAACTACCTTTGGGGTGATTTTGCCGCCGCTGCCGTGCTCTCCGCGATACCGATTACCGTTGTGTTCCTGCTGGCCCAGCGCTGGCTGGTGAGCGGCCTGACCGCTGGCGGGGTGAAAGGTTAACGTTTATCCCTGAAAGTCATTTGCTTCATCTTGATGTCATACCACTGCAACCCTCACTTTGACCTTAGCACTTTATTCAGGCGGCCCCAGGGCCGCCCTTTTTTATTCCCGTTTCAGGCGCTGGCTGTTACATAGCCAAAGGGTAATGACCAGCACCAGAATCGCTGCCGAATAAATCAGCACGTCGATCGGCGATTTATGGTCGATGATAATCAGGCGCACAATCGCGGTAATACCGATGTACACGAAGTAGCGCAGCGGGAAGTGATAGCCCGACTGAAAGTACTTCACAATCAGTGCGATAAATTCGAAATAGAGGAAATAGACCACCAGCCCTTCGATGAACAGATACGAGCTGGCATCCTCTCCGGGCGTAAACAGCACGGTGGCCAGGTGAATGGTCTCCTTGCCCAGGAAGATAATCAGAATCAGCCCAAGGGCTAGTAGTCCCAGATTAAGCACCGTCTGCATGACGGTAGAAATCCAGGCAAAACGCTGTGACGCAGGCATAACGGCCTCTCATTATTATTGTGGTCTTGAGAGGCTGTTATACGTCTAAAATGTGATCTTGATCTAGTTTATTTATCGGCGCTAGTGGAAATTCTCGCTGCGATCGCTGGTCACCCCATACAGGTCAAACTTACGGCCCAGCATCTGCCCGCCGTCACGCGTCAGCGGCGTCCAGGTCACCTGAGCCCGGCTCCGGGTCGGGTAAGCCGAGAAGATATCCAGCGGCACATTGATGTAGAAACCTTTGGTGAAGTCCCCTTCGCCGTACTCTTTCTTCGACACGTTGGTGATGGTGGCGTAGGTGCCCACCACAATCCCGCTGTCAAAGTGTTTGGAGATCTCCAGCGTGCCCCCCTTATCCTGCGCCAGATACTGGCCGATGCTGAGCTTAACCAGCACATCCTGGGCAAACGGCGGCGTCCAGTAGCCGGTGATATGGCCCGTTTTGGCGCTGTAGTCGGTAAATTTCATCATATCCTGCGCGCTACGCCAGTCGCGCTGCTTAACATAGTTACCGTTGATGCCAATCGCCCAGTTGCTGTCCACCGGGCGGTAAAGCAGCTCGGCCCCCGCACCGCCGTACATGGTTTCCAGGTAGCCCGCATAAACCTGGCCGTAGACCCCGTGCCCGAAGTACTGGAAGTAGTTAGCCTGCAGGTTGTTGATGTAGACATCGTTTTCTACATATTCACGAACGTGGGTACGCACGCGCGGCAGCGTAGAATCCGTTGGCGGATTAGTGTAGTTAAATTTGTCGTAGTTATTGGCGACGTTAGCAAACAGGCTGCCGCTGGTTAACAGGTGATCCGTCAGCCAGTAGTCCACGTTTCCCATCACCCCAAGCTGGTACATGTAGAAGCTTTCCGGGCCGCCGATGGACTGATTGAGAATAGGATCTATTGAGTAGTTGAAGCGCGACTTCTCGATGTAATACCCCTGCTCGGTGCTTTCTGGCACGATAGGCTCAACGCGTTTTTGTACCAGCTGAGTTTCCTGCCCCAGCGGCTCCCCCTCGAGGTGTCGACGCAGACTGGCAACGTCCGTTTCAGTGGTGACCTGCGGCATATTGAGCCGGCTTTCAGTAATGCGGATAGTACGGATATTATCCGGCAGATCATTCATAACGATGCGGTTGGCGCGTTCGATACCTTCGCGGGAATTGCGGTATTTCACCTGCTCACCCGTCACGTAGAGCGTGTCACCTTTGACCTGGATGTTAGGGTTGATCAGCCCGGCGTTGTATTTCAGGTCGGTCAGTTGGTTGGCCACCACGTTGTGCTGCAGAATTTCGTCCTGCGGGTGCGGCTGATATTCAGGCCGGCGGGCGTCGCTGTAGCCCGACTTAAGATCGTTAAAATTGGTGCGAAGCGTGACGCCGAACATAAAGGTGTTACCGCGCTCATAGCTCATGTTCACGTCTGCCCAGTCGGTAACCCGGTAGATAGCGCCCACGTTAACGCTGCTGCGCTGGTCTATTTTTCCAGCAAATTCATGGCTGTAGTTGTTTCCCTCATACTCCACTTTCAGCCTGAGCGGCTGCCACGGCGTTTGGTACTCCACGCCGCCAAACAGCGATGTCGGGCCGTGGAACATGCCGCTAAAGTTAAAGGAGCCCGCCATTTGGTAGCTGTTATCACGATGGCAGTACTTGTCGCTGTATTCACAGAGGGGGTTTTTGATGTTGCCGCTGGTGCCTAAATATCCCCAGCCCATACCGAGGCTGAAGTCGAACGGCCCCCACGCTTTGCTTGCCACGACATATTCGCCGTCAAACAGGCCGGTACCGCCCAGGTCACGAATACCGGCGGAGACCTGAGGCAGCCAGTAACCTTCTTCCCAAAGGCGGAATTTGACGTCAAACGCTTTGTCTTTATAGGTCTGGTCTCCCGAGAATGCCTTCACGCTACTGTAGTGACGAGTCCGCACGTCGGTATAGCGAAGCGTGGCCTCCATCCAGGGGAAAAGCTGCATGGAAGAGGAGTAGAAGCGGTACTGGTCGTTATCACGATAGTTAAGGTTAAATTCGCCTTCAGGCGCCATACGCGCCGTCGGCGTTTGTAACAGACCCACGCCGCCAAAATCTGCCTGAGAAGGGCCAACGGGTGCCGGATACGTTTCGGCGCGGCAGGCGGAAGTCACCGCCAGCGCAATCAGGCTATACAGGTAACGTTTTTTCATTAATCCGGTATCCGATGGGTCAGGGTATTAAGAATTTGCTGGTTCAGCTCATCAAACGTGGAGCTGAAAAGGCGGTCGGAGAAACCCACAAAGATGAGGCTGCCTGGTGAGGGCTCAATATGGCGCTTATTCCAGTACGCAACCGGCGCTTTTTCGATTTTGCCGTCCGGGTAAATAACCCAGGCATAACTTCTTTCGGCACCGCTCAACAGGCTGATGTCATCCAGATAGTCATCCACGCTGCGCCCGGGGGTAAAAGGTTTCACGCCGGGGGAGCTGACTAACCCCACCAGCGTAATCGTTGTGGGCTGCGGCCCGGCCCACAGGCTGTACTCTCCCTCAAGCGGCACGTTCGCTTGTGGACGAAGGCGAACCCAATCGGGGTCCAGATTGACAAACTGCCGCCCGGTCACATGCATAGCGCTGAGCTGCTGGCGCAGCCCGTTAATGGCAGCGCCGTCATCCCCACCTTCGTCTGCGGCCACCTCAGCAAGACGGGCCAGCAACTGTTGGTGTTTTTGTTCTTCTGCCGCACTTGCCTGCCGGGAGCTAATCACCGCCGCAGGCCACCAGGTGCGGCTTAAGGTAGGGTTAGTCACCAAATCTACCAGCCGCGCGGCGTCTTTAATCACCCTCGGCTGCGTTTGCGGTTGGGTATAAATCGTCACGGTACTTTCTGCGTGAGTGAACGCGCAGGTGAAAAGCAGACTGAGCAACGTAAAGGGGATTTTTTTCATTGTTTTGCCGCCTTCACAAGAAGCGTGGTGATAGGCCAGTACCCAGGGCCAAGGTACTGTTTTGATTTGCGGATTTGCCCTTCATCGTCCACCCAATAGCGGTTCGTCCAGCGCTTCCCGAGCGCAGTCACTTCTTCTTCAAGTACGCGCACTTTGGTTACGCTGCTGCCGAGTTTCACCGTGTCGGTGCCGTCAAATTCAAAGGTGGACGTTGCGGTGGCGTAGCGAACCTGCTGGTGCTCAGTCCAGGCCATCTGCCGGGTCCAGCTCGCGCCATCCCGAATCTGCTTCACGTTCACCAGCGGATCGCGGGTGAGGTTAGTGACCTCTGTGAGGTTGTCGCCAAGCCCGGACGTTTTCACAATACGGCCGTTTTGCGTGACGATAACCGACCTGTCCTGCGTCACCCACTTCTGCTGGCCGTCTTCGTTATAAGCGAGCACCACGAACAGCTGAGGGCCGTTGTTGATACTCATGTATTGGCTCGCGTAGCGCATCTCAGCAATTTCATCGTCGGTAAGCTGTACGCCCCCGCCTCCAGCAATGCTGTTCCAAAGCGAGGTACCCAGCCCTCTGGTGGTGGCTGAGCACGCCTGGAGTAACAGACAGACAAAGAGTATTGCGAGTCGCTGCACGGTGGTTCCCCGGTTTAAAATAACCACACCGAAGTGTGGTTATGGTTAAAAACACCCAAACGTTAACGGGTGGTGGTGCTGGTTGTAGTGGTTGTGGTGGTCCCGGTGTTAGAACCGTCGCCGCCACCGGTTGCGGCTAATGCCACACCGACCGCAGAACCAACAGTGCTGGCGCTGGTTGCAGCAGAACTGCCTGCAGACACAGACGTTGCCTGCGCGCCGGCCGCGTCGCCCACTGCTACAGGGTCAGCATTCGCCGCGCCGGCGGCTGCCAGCGTAAATATGGCTAAAGCGCCATAAAGGGTCTTTCTCATTACAATTTCCCTTCATTGAATGAATGGAGATTTACCTGAAAAGGTTTCAGGCGCGATCGAGTATACACAACACAATGTGATGAATTAGCCTGTGATAAATAAGGAAGGGATTTTAAGAATAAGAGTAAAAATTAAGATGCAAATTGTATTAAGTAAAAAATAAATTCACTAAAAACAATTAATTATAAAAATAACAGAAAAAAACAAATTCAATTTAATCTTAAATTAAAGACCTGAGACAGAGGTGGTGAAACCGTTTTTCGGATTAACCTCAGGGTGACAATATTGAGAATTATGACGGCAAGGGGATAACTCTTATAAAAAATATGCCAGCACAAGGCTGGCATATTTTCATCATGCGGTTTAATTAATCACGCCATGCTTTATAGCGGTTAATCAGGCCATTGGTTGAGCTGTCGTGGCTGGCGATTTGTTTATCGTCGCCCAGCTCCGGCAGGATGCGGTTAGCCAACTGTTTACCGAGCTCCACGCCCCACTGGTCGAAGGTGAAGATGTTCAGGATCGCGCCCTGGGTGAAGATTTTGTGCTCGTAGAGAGCAATCAGCGCGCCCAGGCTGAACGGCGTAATTTCACGCAGCAGGATGGAGTTGGTCGGGCGGTTGCCTTCGAACACCTTGAATGGCACCACATGGTCCAGCGTGGCCGGATCTTTGCCCTGGTCACGGTATTCCTGCTCAACCACCTCACGGGATTTACCGAACGCGAGCGCTTCGGTCTGTGCGAAGAAGTTAGACAGCAGTTTTGGATGGTGATCGGACAGTGGGTTATGGCTGATGGCCGGCGCAATAAAGTCGCACGGCACCATTTTGGTCCCCTGGTGAATCAACTGGTAGAACGCGTGCTGGCCGTTGGTGCCCGGCTCGCCCCAGATAATTGGGCCAGTCTGGTAGTCCACGGCGTTGCCGTTGCGGTCAACGTACTTACCGTTGGACTCCATGTTGCCCTGCTGGAAGTAAGCCGCAAAGCGGTGCATGTACTGGTCGTAAGGCAGAATCGCTTCAGTTTCAGCGCCGAAGAAATTGTTGTACCAGATGCCGATCAGCGCCAGCAGAACCGGCAGGTTTTGCTCGGCAGGCGTGGTGGAGAAGTGTTTGTCCATCGCGTGCGCGCCGGACAGCAGCTCAACAAAGTTGTCGAAGCCCACGGACAGGATGATGGACAGGCCAATGGCGGACCACAGAGAGTAGCGGCCACCAACCCAGTCCCAGAATTCGAACATGTTCGCGGTGTCGATACCAAATTCACCGACGGCTTTACCGTTAGTGGACAGCGCAGCGAAGTGCTTCGCCACATGCTTCTCATCGCCAGCGGCGCGCAGGAACCAGTCGCGCGCGCTGTGGGCGTTGGTCATCGTTTCCTGAGTGGTGAAGGTTTTAGAAGCTACCAGGAACAGCGTGGTTTCCGGGTTAACTTTCTTCAGCACTTCGGCAATGTGGGTACCATCAACGTTAGACACAAAGTGCATATTGAGATGGTTTTTGTAGGGGCGCAGCGCTTCGGTGACCATGAATGGGCCGAGGTCAGAGCCGCCGATACCGATGTTAACCACGTCGGTGATTGCTTTACCGGTGTAGCCTTTCCAGCTCCCGCTGATGATGCTTTCAGAGAAGGCTTTCATCTTCTCAAGCACCGCGTTCACTTCCGGCATCACGTCTTTGCCATCGACCACGATAGGCGTATTGCTGCGGTTACGCAGCGCAACGTGCAGCACGGCGCGGTCTTCGGTGCGGTTAATTTTCTCGCCGGCGAACATGGATTTGATCGCGCTCTGCAGATCGGTCTCTTTCGCCAGGGCCTGCAGTTTTTCGAGGGTTTCGGTGGTGATGCGGTTTTTGGAGAAATCCACCAGCATCAGATCATCGAAGGTCGCGGAGAACTTGCTGAAGCGGTCGTTATCTTTCGCGAACAGATCGGAAAGGGTAACGTCTTTCATCTCATCGTAGTGTTTCTGGAGTGCCTGCCAGGCAGAGGTCTGCTTCGGGTTGATGTTTTTCATAGCAATACTCTTCTGATTTGAGAATTGTGACTTCGGTCGATTGTAGCGCCTGCAGGCAAAAATTGTGATTGATTTTATGCCATTAAGGGAGGGTTTCCCGTAACCCCCTAAAAAGCGGCAAAAATACCCTCTTATACTCTAAATAATTCGAGTTGCAGGAAGGCGGCAAGACCGGGAATCCTCAGGAGCATAGCTAACTATGTGACTGAGGTGAGCGGGTGCAGGCAACGCACCTGCGGCTTGAAGTATGACGAGTATATTAGTTAAATTCCTGATTCCGGATTTAACATGAAAAATCCGCATAACCCCGCAGTTGACATGCCTTCGCTGAAGCTTTATTTATTAGGCGCTACCTGCGCGTGCGCAGGCCAGAAGAGGCGCGTTGCCCAGAAAATCGTATCCGAGGAACCAGTAACAAGGACGATACGTGAGGGGGAGCAACGCCGAGATGATAAAGCGGCTGGTCACGCTTATTGTCGGCTGCAGGGGCTGAATCCTCTGGGTTGTCACCAGAAACGTTCGCAGTCGAGCGTTTCATATCCGGCTCAAAAGGCTGGATAGACAAGGTGGAGCACTTCTGGGTGATATCGTAGTTCTCCTGCTCTGCGCCCACCCGTTTACCGCTCTTCCCTTGTGCCAAGGCTGAATACTTTTTTGCCAGTTGAATGGCCCCTGACACGAGGTAGTTATGTCTCAAACCGTAGTCGCCAAATTTGGCGGGACCAGCGTCGCCGATTTCGACGCGATGAACCGCAGCGCCGATGTGGTGCTGGCCGATAGCCACGTCCGCGTGGTTGTGCTTTCCGCCTCCGCTGGCGTGACTAACCTGCTGGTTGCTCTGGCTGAAGGCCTCGAAGCGACCGAACGCTTCGTTAAGCTCGATGCCATCCGCAAAATCCAGTACAACATCGTCGAACGCCTGGCGAATCCAGACGTTATTCGCGAAGAGATCGACCGCCTGCTTGAAAACATCACGACCCTTGCGGAAGCGGCCTCTCTTGCGACCTCCACCGCGCTGACCGATGAACTGGTTAGCCACGGTGAACTGATGTCCACCCTGCTGTTTGTGGAAATCCTGCGCGAGCGCCAGGTTGAAGCACAGTGGTTCGATATTCGTAAAGTCATGCGCACCAACGATCGCTTTGGCCGTGCCGAGCCGGATATCGCCGCGCTAGCTGAACTGGCAAGCCTGCAGATGCTGCCACGCCTCGCGGAATCCCTGGTGATCACCCAAGGCTTTATCGGGAGCGAAGAGAAAGGCAGAACGACCACCCTTGGCCGCGGCGGCAGCGACTATACCGCGGCGCTGCTCGGCGAAGCATTGAATGCCGCGCGCGTGGATATCTGGACCGACGTGCCAGGCATCTATACCACCGACCCGCGCATGGTACCTGCGGCAAAACGCATTGACCGCATCGCCTTTGAAGAAGCCGCTGAAATGGCCACCTTTGGGGCGAAAGTGCTGCACCCGGCCACGCTGCTGCCCGCCGTACGCTGCGACATTCCGGTATTTGTTGGCTCCAGTAAAGATCCGGCCGCTGGCGGGACTTTGGTGTGCAAAAAAACGGAAAATCCGCCGCTTTTCCGCGCCCTTGCGGTGCGTCGCAAGCAAACGCTGCTGACGCTACACAGCCTGCATATGCTCCATTCCCGCGGTTTCCTGGCGGAAGTGTTTAGCATTCTGGCTCGCCACAATATTTCCGTGGATCTGATAACCACCTCCGAAGTGAGCGTGGCATTGACCATGGACACCACCGGCTCTACCTCCACCGGCGACAGCCTGCTGACCACCGCGCTGCTGACCGAGCTTTCATCGCTGTGCCGCGTAGAAGTCGAAGAGAACCTGGCGCTGGTTGCTATCATCGGTAATAAGCTGTCCCAGGCCTGCGGCGTAGGCAAAGAAGTGTTCGGCGTGCTCGATCCGTTCAACATCCGCATGATTTGCTACGGCGCATCCAGCTACAACCTGTGCTTCCTGGTGCCCGGTGATGATGCCGAGCAGGTCGTGCAGAAGCTGCACCGCAACCTGTTTGAATAACTAAATAACCGAGAAGAAAAAGGCCCGGCAACATCGCGTATACCGGGCCTTTTTTATGTGTTCAATACGGTTTTCATCAACAGCCGGTCGAGTTCGCGGCTATCGCCCTCGCGGCTGTCCGGCAGCGCGGGCGGGATTTCGCCTCGCGCCAGCTCAGAGACGATAAACTCATGCAACAGCGGCCGGCGCGGGCCGTATTTCGCTTCCCCGACGCCCCGTTTGATCTCCAGCAGCTCGTCCACTTCCTTACGCAGAGACGCATCCAGGTTACTTCCCGCCAGCAATTCAGCAAAACGCATCGGCGGGACGCCCTTTCCTTCTTCTACCCAACGCACAGCCAGCAGCGGGCGCAGCACGTAGAAGTACTTTTTCAGACGCACTTCATCGCCCTGCAGGTAGCCGCGAAAGTTTTTACGCGCCATGGAGTAATAGTGCCAGCGAGCCCGCAGCGGCGAAAACCAGCGGGGAACCTGCGCTTTCAGCTCGGCGATTACAGCCTCATCCTGCTGATAAACAACCGGCGAATCCAGCCACTCGATAAGCGTCGGGTTCGCGCCCTTCAACAGACCGAGCGCTTTACGCCATTCCCAGCCGCAGACATCCAGCTCATCATCAATAGGCAATTCAATCACATCCCTGCCGGCATCAACCCGCAGATACCATTCCGGGAGATGAACGTATAAAAACCGCACGTCATAATCGCTGTCCGGGGAAGCAAAACCCCAGGCCCGGCTGCCGGACTCGCAGGCATAAAGCACCCGTACGCCAAAGCGCCGTTCTACTTCTGCTAATTGATGCCGTACCCGCTCGCGCATTGCGGCATCTACTCCGTTGTAAGTCATTTTTTATCCTTTTACACAGACGACCTGCCGGAGCGTATGCACAATTTCCACCAGCGAAGACTGCGCCGCCATGACGGCATCAATGTCTTTATAAGCCATCGGAATTTCATCAATCACTTCACTGTCTTTACGGCACTCAACATGGGCGGTGGCGCGTATCTGATCCTCAACGGTAAAGCGATTTTTAGCCGCCGTTCGGCTCATGGAGCGCCCGGCGCCGTGGCTACAAGAGCAAAAACTTTGTTCGTTTCCCAGTCCACGCACGATAAAGCTTTTGGCCCCCATAGAACCTGGAATGATGCCCATCTGGCCTTTCTGTGCCGAAACAGCCCCCTTACGGGTGACCAGCACTTCCTCACCAAAATGCGTTTCCTGTTGCACGTAGTTATGATGGCAATTCACCGCTTCCTGCTGCGTCATAAACGGTTTGCTAACAATACGCGACAGCGCGGCCAGCACGCGAGACATCATGACCTCCCGATTATGGCGGGCAAAGTCCTGCGCCCACTCCACCGCTTCGATGTAATCATCGTAGTGCTGGCTGCCTGCCTGAAAGTAAGCCAGGTTTTTGTCCGGCAGATTGGCCATGTGCTGCTGCATATCCTTCTGCGCCAGGGCGATAAAAAGATTCCCGATGGCATTTCCCACACCGCGCGATCCGCTGTGCAGCATCACCCATACTCTCTGCTGCTCATCCAGACAAACTTCAATAAAGTGGTTACCGGTGCCCAACGTCCCCATATGTTGATAATTGTTGGTTTTCAGCAGCTTCGGGTATTTGTCCGTCAGGCGCTTAAATCGTGGTGCCAGCTGCGACCAATGCCCGTCAACCTCTTCAGGCGGTGTGCTCCACGCGCCTTTATCACGGCGAGAGCGCGTGTTGGTTCGGCCATGAGGCACCGCCTGTTCAATCGCACTGCGCAATCCGCTGAGGTTATCCGGCAGATCGCCCGCCGCCAGCGAGGTGCGCACGGCAATCATTCCACAACCAATATCGACCCCAACCGCCGCCGGTATAATGGCGCCTTTGGTGGGAATAACGCTGCCGATAGTTGATCCTTTTCCGAGATGCACATCCGGCATCACCGCCAGATGTTTAAAAATAAACGGCATCTTCGCCGTGTTCAGCAATTGCTCGCGCGCCTCCGGCTCAACCGGTACGCCGTGGGTCCACATTTTTATCGGCGCGCTGTTTTCCGCCGCCAACAGTTGAAATTCGTTATTCTGCATTTTCTTATCCTTTGAGATTAACCAGTCCGTGTAGAACCTGATCCAGGCCGCCAAATACGGAAATTTTATCAATACGTTCCGCGACTCTTTCGAGCGTTTCCAGTTCCTTTAAGCGCAACGCTACCGGGTTGTTTTCCATCACCTTTGCGGTATTCAGCAGCGAACGCGTGGCCGCCGTCTCTTCACGCCGACGAATTACATTGGCCTGCGCCGATTTCTCAGCCTCTACAAGCCGGGACAGAATGGTTTTCATGTCGCCCGGCAACACAATGTCTTTTACGCCCAGCGAGGCTATTTCGATACCGAACGGGGCTGTGCGGTTTTTTACCTGTGCGCTGACGACCTCATCAATAACTTGCTTATCCTCCAGCAACTCGTCCAGCGTTCGCGTCCCTACCGCTTCTCGCAGCGCAAATTGCAGCTCACGATACAAATGCTCTACTGGTTTAGTTAATTGGCCAAAAGCCTGTAACACATCGTTGTAGCGCCAGTTTGCGGCCATGTTTAAACGCAGGTTTACCTTATCTTTGGTCAGGATCTCCTGCCCACCGACCTCCAGAGCCTGCAGGCGGGTATCCACCACTTCGGCTTCAACCAAATGATTTATTTTCCACCATGCGGTCATGCCCGGCGGTAACAGCGCCTGAGTTTCACCATCAATTTTTATGACGCCAACGTGCCAGGCTGGCACAGAAACGACCAGGATGGCATCTCGCCCTTTCACCGCGCCGCTTCGACGTGGCTGCAGAACTGCATTCATTATTTCGGCGGGCACCTGTACGGTTTGGGTATCGATGCGTGCCAGCGTCAACGTCTCCCCGGCCTGCCAGAACAAACGCTGCGTTAAAGGGGGTAAAATTTCCTGCAAAATGCCGTTTACCGACAAAGCGCCGATTTCGCCATCCGCCAGATCCACGGTCAGGCAGTAGCGTTCAACCCAGTCGGGCTGGAAACGACGTAAATACAGCGCGAGCATTTCAGGAACTTCGCTGCCATCCAGATTCACCACCAGCACTTCCGGCTGGCTAAACCAAGGCAGCCGGTGTTCACCCGCTTCCAGAACCTGATAGTAATCGCCCTGCTTCGCCAGCAGCCCCAGTTGACCTTTGCGTATTGTTATTTTCTTCATCATTTTCCTGTTCCTTAAAAATCAGGCGCGGGTAAGGGAGCGAGACTGCAGGGGAATTCCTTTTTGCCTGCGGCCCGGCGCCATTACCGGCGACCCTCTTCGGAGCTTGCTGACAGCTCAAGGCTCCTGTGTGACTTTCTTCGTTAACAACCAGTTATGAATTGGGAATCGAACCCTTGTCTGTGCGTTCTCACCTACGGAACACGCCCGAAAAACAGTCTGTACCGTTCCTGGCGTGCCGGTGGGGTTTAACCCCCTTTGTGCTAAACACATTTACGTTATTGCCAGAAGCGTGCCAGAAAATAAAAAAGATAAATAAATCCCATAATATGATGATTAATAAATATTTTAAAAATAAACCCTGGTTCAAGCCTTGTCGGATATAGCGCTATTTTTTATCCTTTAATATCGATATTTATCTTTTAGGATAAAAATGAAAAAACGGCGTGTGGTGATTGGCGTGCTGGGCACGGTGCTGGATAAACGCGGCAAGCGGGCAAATCGTTTCCATAAATGGCGACCAACGGTTGGCCTTTGCCAGCAGCCGGACTTCCCCGTTGACCGGCTCGAGCTGCTTTATCAGCCGAGAGATTCCGGCATGACGGAGCAGTTATCAGACGATATCGCGCGTGTTTCGCCCGATACGGAGGTACGCAGGCATCAGGTCACAATCAAAGATCCGTGGGACTTTGAAGAGGTGTACGCCGCCTTTCTTGATTTTGCTACCCGGTACGATTTCGATACCGAAAATGAAGAGTATTTGGTGCATATCACCACCGGAACGCATGTCGCACAAATTTGCTGGTTTCTTTTAACGGAGGCGCGCTACCTCCCCGCCAGCTTGCTGCAAACCAGCCCGGCCCAGAAAGGCACCCCAGAAGAAGGCTCTCCCGCAGGAACTTACTCGGTTATCGACCTCGATTTAAGTCGCTATACCACCTTAACCAGTCGCTTTCAGCGCGAGCAGCAACGGTCCATTTCTTTCCTGAAAGCGGGCATCGACACGCGAAATGCCACCTTTAACCAGCTTATCGATCGCATTGAGCGGGTTGCGCTCCGATCCGCGGCCCCCATGTTACTTACCGGCCCTACCGGGGCGGGCAAATCTTTCCTGGCAAAACGCATTTACCAGCTCAAGCAAGCTCGCCACCAGGTTGGCGGCAAGTTTGTGGCGGTAAACTGCGCCACGCTGCGGGGTGATAACGCGATGTCCACGCTATTCGGGCACGTCAAAGGGGCGTTCACCGGCGCGTTGACGGCACGTACAGGGCTATTACGTGAGGCCGACGGGGGCGTACTGTTTTTGGACGAAATCGCCGAGCTGGGGCTGGACGAACAAGCCATGCTGCTTAAAGCTATCGAAGAAAAAACGTTTTTTCCGTTTGGCTCCGATAAAGAGGTACAGAGCGATTTCCAGCTAATTGCAGGCACCCACCGGGATATGCGCCAGTGGGTTGCGGCGGGCCGCTTTCGCGAAGATCTCTATGCCAGGATTAATATGTGGAGTTTTGCCCTGCCGGGTCTGGCGCAGCGGCGGGAAGACATTGCGCCCAACGTAGAGTACGAACTGCAACGCTTCTCTACCGAAGCACAAACGCAGATACGTTTTGATAAAGAGGCCAGGGACCATTATCTGAATTTTGCCTGTTCTGCACAGGCACAATGGCGCGGTAACTTCCGCGAGCTCAGCTCGTCCGTATCACGTATGGCGACCCTGTCCGAGCAAGGGCGGATCGCGCTGGACACTGTGCAAGAAGAGATCTCGCAGCTTAAAGAGAGCTGGCAAATCGCCTCTCCCGAAACAACGCTCAATCCAGATATAGACTTGTTCGATAGGCGCCAACTTGAAACCGTGCTGGAGGTTTGCCGCCGCACCCAGTCGCTTTCCGAGGCCGGACGCGAACTCTTTGCCGTCTCGCGGTTGAAAAAGGCAAACCCTAATGATGCTGACCGCCTGCGTAAATATCTGGCGCGTTTTAACCTTAGCTGGGAGAGCGTCCACGACGGCTAAAGCGCATAATTTGTTTGAATAATCTTCCTTGCCGCGATAAACAATACCCAGGGCCAGGCTCGATCCTGGCCCGCAATAATAAGCCAACACAACACAAACGCCGATTCGTTCATGGCCTACCACCGCATAGTGGCCAGTCTGGCGACGAGGCATTCGCAAGGAAAATAACATGTTCGCCACTCTAACCCGGCTGTTCCCGCTCTGGGCACTGCTGCTCTCCGTCGCTGCGTATTATACCCCCTCAACCTTTACGCCGATTGGCCCGTGGGTCAGCACGCTGCTGATGCTCATTATGTTTGGTATGGGCGTGCATCTGCGACTTGAAGACTTTAAACGCGTGCTGTCGCGCCCGGCACCGGTGGCCGCAGGGATTTTTCTGCATTACCTGGTGATGCCGCTGGCGGCGTGGCTGCTGGCGATGCTATTCCATATGCCGCCCGATCTTTCAGCCGGGATGGTGCTGGTCGGCAGCGTAGCCAGCGGCACGGCGTCCAACGTCATGATTTATCTTGCGAAAGGCGACGTTGCGCTCTCCGTGACAATCTCATCGGTTTCCACGCTGGTCGGCGTTTTCGCCACGCCGCTGCTCACCCGTCTCTATGTAGATGCCGACATTAAAGTCGATGTGATGGGCATGCTGGTCAGCATTCTGCAAATCGTCATCATCCCGATTGGCCTTGGCCTGATTGTGCATCACCTTTTCCCACGCCTGGTGAAGCGGGTGGAACCGTGGCTGCCCGCGTTTTCCATGCTCTGCATTCTCGCCATCATTAGCGCGGTTGTGGCAGGTTCGGCATCACACATCGCCTCCGTTGGTCTGGTAGTGATTGTCGCGGTCATTCTGCATAACACCATTGGCCTGCTCGGCGGCTACTGGGGCGGGCGGCTGTTTGGCTTTGATGAATCCACCTGCCGGACGCTGGCCATCGAGGTGGGGATGCAGAACTCCGGTCTTGCGGCCACGCTGGGCAAAATCTACTTCTCCCCGCTCGCAGCGTTGCCTGGCGCGTTGTTCTCCGTCTGGCACAATCTTTCGGGCTCTCTGCTGGCCGGTTATTGGTCTGGAAAAGCGATAACGCCGAAGCCAGACGACAAAAAATAATCGCTAAAAGCCTGCTGATGCAGGCTTTTTTGTCTCGTCGGCGCGGTGGGTTTGTTTTACACTGAACGTCCTTTCCCGGGAGATTGCAACGATGGCTACAGCCAGACTGACACAGCAAGACATGACGGAAAGCGAACAGCGTGAGCTAAAAACGCTGCTGGATCGCGCCCGCATTGCCCACGGTCGTACGTTGACCAACTCAGAGACTAATCAGGTAAAAAAAGAGTACATCGACAAGCTGATGGCGGAACGTGCGCTGGCGGCTAAGAAAGCTCGCCAGCTGAAGAAACAGAATGCATTAAAGCCGGATACCACGACCACCTATTCATGGTCAGCCAATAACCACACGCGAGGCAAACGCTAGCTTAACGGCCTTTCTTCTTCCTGCCCGGAGAAGCAAAGCGTTTACGCGAGGCAAGCTCAGCGGGCGTTTTTGCTGAGCTTTTCGGACCGCTTACCAACGGTTTTTTCACCGCCGGGCTGGCCGCTTTTGGCTTCGCTTTTTTGGCCGGTTTAGCCTCTGAGGATGAATCCTCAATCAGCTTAAACAGCTCAATAAGTTCATCGTCGGTCAGGTCACGCCATTCCCCCAGCGGGATCCCGGTGAGATTGACGTTCATGATGCGCGTGCGCTCCAGCTTCGTCACTTCGTAGCCAAAGTGTTCACACATGCGGCGGATCTGCCGGTTTAGCCCCTGAACCAGGGTGATACGAAACGCAAACGGGGCTTCTTTTTTGACTTTGCATTTCTTGGTGACGGTGCCCAGAATCGGCACGCCTGCCCCCATACCACGGATAAACTCGTCGGTAACCGGCTTGTTCACCGTGACCACGTACTCTTTCTCATGATCGTTCCCGGCACGCAGGATTTTGTTCACCAGGTCGCCGTGGTTGGTGAGGAAAATCAGCCCCTGAGAATCTTTGTCCAGCCGACCAATCGGGAACACGCGCTTGCTGTGGTTCACATAGTCAACGATGTTGTCTTTCTCGCCGTCTTCCGTGGTGCTTACAATCCCCACCGGCTTATTCAGCGCAATCAGCACCAGGTCTTCTTCGTTGCGGGGTTCAATGAGCTGACCATTCACCTTCACGCTGTCGCCGGCAAAAACCTGATCGCCAATTTTGGCGCGCTTGCCGTTAATAAAAACGTTGCCCTGTTCGATGTAGCGATCGGCGTCACGGCGTGAGCAGATCCCGCTCTCGCTGATGTATTTGTTAAGACGAATAGATGAATTAGTCAGCATGGCTCCTCCGAAAACCCAGGACTATACCTTACCCGCAGGGCGTTGCGAACCGTAAAATGGGCTTGTTAGTAACCCTGAATCATAAAATCAACGGCGCCACACAGCTCATCTCTGTAATGCGTCAAATCAGCGACCGAAGCACCGAGTTCTTTAAGCGGAATACCTGCCATCATGTGAGTCATCGCCACGCAAGGCCGCCCCTCAATAGTCACGATGGGGCAGATTTTTTCTGGAGGCATGGCCCCCAGTAATTCGCGCTCAATAACGGGAATGACCAGGGCATGCTTTAAGGCATCAGCAATGGGATGCTGCATATTGATGAGATAAGGATACGTTTTCTTCCCTGCGCCAGTATTCTCGTAGGCGTGAAACTGTTCCATCAGAAGGTCCTCTGAAAATCACTGAACGAGCCGTGCTCCTCAACAAACTCATTAAGCACGGCGATCTTTTCCTGATTGTCCCTGAGCCACTCTGCCCGAGCGTTTTCGCGAAATTTCTCGATTAATGCCTCGGTCAGTACCGCCGAGATGTTTAACTTCAGCTTACGGGCCTCATCCAGAATCTCCGGCGCGAGCGTGACATTCACCGATTTTTTGGCGGCTACACCTTCAACACGCATATTAACCCCCATAACAATGCGCATACATTGTTCAATTATAGAGCGATGCCGGGTTAACGATCAATACTCATCCCGCTCGTCGTCATCGTCCGGCTGGTCCAGCACGCTGTAGGCGACGGAACAGAACAGCGAATTCAGGCGTTTCATGTCCCCCAGCAGCCCGAGGTGCAGCGAGCTGGTCTCGATGCTCTGCACGTTCTGCTGGTGCAGGCGATCGACGTGGGCATGGGAGTAGCGGCGGTTCATGATGCGGAAGCGGTGTTTGTTCCGGCGCAGCCGGCGGGCACTGCCCAGGTCGCTCGAGAAGAACACCGACAGGCTCAGCTGCAGGTTGCTGATCAGCTGCTGGAGCAGGTTATCCAGCTCGGTCAGGCCGTCCGGCGAGAAAGCCCGGCGCGCGGCAAGAGATTTATCCGCCACTTCGCTGCCCATACGTTCGATGATGTCTGCCGCCTGCTCCAGGTTAAGCGACATTTCGATGATTTCTGCCCAGCGACGCGATTCCATTTCAGCCAGATCTTCCTTCGGCATCTGCGCGAGGTAGAGTTTGATGGCGGTATACAGCACATCCACGTCGTCGGCCAGCTTGCGCAGCTCTTTTTCCTGACGCGGCTCGCCGTGCATCACCTTGCTCCAGGTTTCCAGCATTTGCTCCAGCACGTCGCCCATTCTCAGGGTTTCACGCGCGGCGTTGGACAACCCCAGCGCGGGAGTATCCAGCGCCGTCGGGTCGAGGTGCTTCGGCTTCATCCGGGCATCGACTTCCGGCGCTTCGCCGATCACCCGACGGCAGAAGCGCGCCATCGGTTCGGCAAAGGGCACCATCACCAGGCAACGAATCAGGTTGTAGAACACGTGGAAGTAGATAACCAGCTCAGATTCCGGCAGCGGCAGGTGGTGCATCAGCCGGGCCAGGACATGCACGAACGGCAGCACCAGCAGACTGCCCACCAGCTTGAACAGCAGGCTACCCAGCGCCACGCGGCGGGCCGCAGCATTGGCAGCGCTGTTATTGATCATCGCCAGCAGCCCGGAGCCGAGGTTGGCCCCGATAACCAGGCACAGCGCCACATCAAACGAAATTACGCCGGTGGAGGTCAGCGTGGCCGTCAGCAGAACCGCCGCGAGGCTGGAGTAGCTGATGATGGCGAACATCGCCCCAATCAGCGCGTCGAGCATGATATCGCCGGTCAGGGAAGCGAAGATCACCTGGACGCCGTTCGCCTGAGTAATCGGCGTGACGGCCCCCACAATCAGCTCAAGCGCCAGCAGAATCAGGCCCAGGCCAATGCCCACGCGGCCAAGCTGCCCGGCACGGGTCTGCTTGCGGCTGAGGAAGAAGATAACGCCGATGAAAATCAGCAGCGGCGAAAGCCATGAGAGATCGAAGGTCAGGACACGCGCCATTAGCGCGGTACCCACATCAGCCCCCAGCACAATCACCAGCGCAGGAGCGAGCGCCACCAGATCCTGGGCAACGAACGAGGTCACCAGCATGGTGGTGGCATTACTGCTCTGCACCAGCGCGGTAACACCGATCCCGGCGCAGAAGGCGAGCGGTTTCTTTTCTACGCTGTGGCTAAGCACGCTGCGCAGGTTGGCACCATAAACGCGCATGATCCCGGTACGCACAATGTGCGTCCCCCAGACCAGCAGCGAAACGGCGGACAGCAGGTGTAACAAGGTCAGCACGGATTCTTGTTCTCCTTATGGTTTTTAGGGTTCCTGAGGCAAAAATAGCCACCATCCTTCAGTATAAGGGGTTAACTTCAATAAAGAGACAAGGCGCCCCCAGAGCGCCTTGTAAGTTGTAAGGAAAGATAACAGGTTTGTGAGTCAGTCGGCGTCGTACCCGAGGTTCGGCGCAAGCCAGCGTTCAACCTCGCTGACCGGCATTCCTTTGCGTCGGGCGTAGTCTTCGACCTGATCGCGCTGAATCTGTGCGACGGCGAAGTACTTGCTGTCCGGGTGGCTGAAATACCAGCCGGAAACCGACGCGCCGGGCCACATGGCGTAAGACTCGGTGAGCTTCATGCCAATCACGTTTTCGACGTCCAGCAGCGCCCAGATCGCGGCTTTTTCCGTGTGCTCCGGGCAGGCCGGGTAGCCTGGAGCCGGGCGAATGCCCTGGTAATTCTCGCGAATCAGTTCCTCGTTGCTGAGGTTTTCCGTGGCCGCGTAGCCCCAGTAGACTTTACGCACGCGCTCGTGCAGATACTCAGCAAAGGCTTCGGCCAGGCGGTCGGCAACCGCTTTCACCATGATTTTGTTGTAATCATCGTGCTGCGCATCGTAGGCCCCCGCCAGCGCGTCTTCTTCAATACCGCCGGTGACCGCAAAAGCACCGATGTAGTCGGCTTTACCGCTGTGTTTAGGCGCAACAAAATCGGCAATGCAGTAGTTCGGGAAGCCGTTCTTTTCCGTTTGCTGGCGCAGATGGCGGCTGAAGCCTTTAACCTGGGCCCGTGTTTCATCGGCATAAATTTCCACGTCGTCCCCCACGCGATTTGCCGGGAACAGGCCGACCACGCCTCGCGGCGTCATTGTTTTCGTCCGGTGGAGCATATCCAGCATGTCGTTAGCGTCTTTAAACAGGCGCTTCGCCTCCTCGCCAACAACCTCATCTTCCAGAATGCGTGGGTACTTCCCGGCCAGCGACCAGGTCATGAAGAACGGCGTCCAGTCGATGTAGTTGCGCAGCGTTTCAATGCTGGCGGTCACTTCCTGCACGCCCAGCCGATGCGGAACCGGAGGCGTGTAGCTTTCCCAGTCGAAAGGCTGATCGTTATCCCGCGCGACCTCCAGCGTAACCGGCGGCGTGCGTGGTTTTTTACGCGCGTGCTGCGTTCGCACCACTTCGTACTCTTTGCGGGTGCGGGCGACAAATTCATCGCGCTGGGTTGCTGAAAGTAGAGCAGAAACCACGCCGACGGTGCGCGAGGCGTTCTGCACGTAGACGGTTGGCCCACTATAGTTCTGCTCGATTTTCACCGCAGTATGGGCCTTTGACGTGGTCGCGCCGCCAATCAGCAGCGGCAGCGTAAAGCCCTGGCGCTCCATCTCTTTGGCCACGTTGACCATTTCGTCCAGCGACGGGGTTATCAGCCCGGACAGGCCAATGATATCGGCCCCGACTTCACGGGCGGTTTTCAAAATTTTCTCCCCGGGCACCATCACCCCAAGGTCAATAATCTCGTAGTTGTTGCATTGCAGCACCACGCCGACGATGTTCTTGCCGATGTCATGCACGTCGCCTTTGACGGTTGCCAGCACGATTTTACCGTTGCTGCTGCCCTGCTCTTTGCTGGCTTCGATGTACGGTTCCAGGTAAGCCACCGCCTGCTTCATCACGCGGGCCGATTTCACCACCTGTGGCAGGAACATTTTCCCTTCGCCGAACAAATCCCCCACCACGTTCATTCCGGCCATCAGCGGGCCTTCAATCACTTCTATTGGGCGAGTCGACTGCTGGCGGGCCTCTTCGGTATCCGCTTCGATAAACTCGGTGATGCCTTTCACCAGGGAATATTCCAGGCGCTTCGCCACGTCCCAGCTGCGCCACTCCGCCAGTTGGGCATTGGCGCCGTCATCGCTTTTGCTGCCGCGATATTTTTCGGCCAGCTCCAGCAGCCGTTCGGTGCTGTCGTCGCGGCGGTTAAGAATGACGTCTTCGACGGCATCCCGCAGCTCGGCGGGGAGATCGTCGTAAATCGCCAGTTGTCCGGCGTTGACTATCCCCATGTCCATGCCGTTGCGAATCGCGTAATAGAGGAATACCGCATGAATGGCTTCGCGCACCGGCTCATTGCCGCGGAATGAGAAGGAGACGTTAGACACGCCCCCGGAGATCATCGCATGGGGCAGCTCGCGCTTAATGTCTTCGCAGGCGCCGATAAAATCCTGAGCGTAGTTGTTGTGCTCTTCGATGCCGGTCGCTACCGCGAAGATGTTCGGGTCAAAGATGATGTCTTCCGGCGGGAAGCCCACCTCTTCGGTAAGAATTTTGTAGGCCCGGCGGCAAATCTCGATTTTACGCTCGCGGGTATCCGCCTGGCCCACTTCGTCGAACGCCATCACCACCATCGCCGCGCCGTAGCGGCGTACCAGCTTCGCATGATGGATAAACGGCTCAATGCCTTCTTTCATGGAAATCGAGTTAACGATGCCTTTGCCCTGAATGCACTTCAGCCCCTGCTCGATCACTTCCCATTTCGAGGAGTCGATCATGATAGGCACCCGCGCAATATCCGGCTCACCGGCAATCAGGTTCAGGAAACGCACCATCGCCGCTTCGGCATCCAGCATCCCCTCATCCATGTTGATGTCGATGATCTGCGCGCCGCTGGCAACCTGCTGCAGGGCCACGTCCAGCGCTTCACTGTATTTTTCTTCTTTGATCAGACGCTTGAATTTAGCCGAGCCGGTAACGTTGGTTCGTTCGCCGACGTTAACGAACAGGCTGTCCGCGCCGATATTCAGCGGCTCAAGCCCGGCCAGGCGGCAGGCAACCGGCAGCTCAGGGAGTTTGCGCGGCGCAACGCCTGCTACCGCCGCGCTCATTGCGGCGATATGCGCAGGCGTCGTCCCGCAGCAGCCGCCGACAATGTTCAGAAACCCGGCCTGCGCCCATTCCCCTATTTGCTGCGCCATCACTTCCGCATCGAGATCGTACTCGCCGAAAGCGTTCGGCAGCCCGGCATTGGGGTGAGCGGTCACGTAACACTCGGCAATGCGCGACAGTTCCGCCACGTACTGCCGCAGTTCGTCCGGCCCCAGCGCACAGTTCAGCCCGAACGAGAGCGCGTCGGCGTGGCGCAGGGAGTTATAAAAAGCTTCCGTCGTCTGGCCGGACAGCGTACGGCCTGACGCATCGGTAATAGTACCGGAAATCATGATCGGCAGGTCAACCCCGAGCGCGTCAAATTCCGCCTTTACGGCGAAGATAGCCGCTTTGGCGTTCAGGGTATCGAACACGGTCTCGATCATTATCAGGTCGGCACCGCCTTCCACCAGCGCTCTGGTAGATTCACGGTAAGCGGCGACCAGTTGATCAAAGGTGATATTGCGGAAGGCCGGGTCGTTCACGTCCGGGGAAATCGATGCCGTGCGGTTGGTCGGGCCAAGGACACCGGCGACATAGCGCGGTTTTTCCGGCGTGCGCGCCGTCCATTCGTCGGCACAGGCACGCGCCAGCTTAGCGGCTTCGTAGTTAATTTCCGCCGACAGCGACTCCATTTGGTAATCCGCCATCGCAATGGTGGTGGAGTTAAAGGTGTTGGTTTCGACGATGTCGGCGCCCGCTTCAAAGTAGGCATAGTGAATCGCGGCGATAATTTCTGGTTTGCTGAGCACCAGCAGGTCATTGTTGCCCTTGAGATCACACGGCCAGTCGGCAAAACGCTCGCCGCGGAAATCGCTCTCATCAAGGCGGTAGCTTTGGATCATGGTCCCCATACCGCCGTCCAGCACCAGAATGCGCTCACCCAGTTGTTGCTTCAGCTTCTCTACGTTGTTGCTCACGCTCACTCCCACCTGTTTTCCCTGCCTGACGGATATGCCATCCCATACTTGCACAATCTATAGGGTCGTAAAAGCCGCACGTCGGGAACATGAGAGATGTTCAGCATCACTCCTCCGATCAGTCTGAGTAGCGGTTGCAAATTCGCCAAATAAAACGAAAATGATTTCCACGATACGAAAAAGGAGTCCAGTATGGTTGCTACAGTCCCCGCTAAACGAGGTAAGAAACCCCGCGCCTCAGCCGCTGCGGCTCCGGCTGCTACCGGGCAAGTGCAGTCCCTGACCCGCGGCCTTAAGCTGCTGGAGTGGATTGCCGAATCTCACGGTAGCGTGGCGCTTACCGAGCTTGCCCAGCAGGCCGGTTTGCCCAACTCCACAACCCACCGCCTGCTCACCACAATGCAGCAGTTAGGCTTTGTGCATCAGGTGGGCGACCTGGGCCACTGGACGATTGGGGCACATGCTTTTGTCGTCGGCAGCAGCTTCCTGCAAAGTCGTAACCTGTTGGCCATCGTGCACCCTATTCTGCGCAAACTGATGGAAGCCTCCGGTGAAACCGTCAACCTCGCGGTGCTCGACAAGAGCGATCATCAGGCGATTATTATCGACCAGGTTCAGTGCACGCAGCTGATGCGTATGTCGGCGCCTATTGGCGGCAAACTGCCGATGCACGCGTCCGGCGCGGGCAAGGCATTTCTGGCCCAGCTGGACGACGACGAACTGGCCGGTCTGCTGCACCGCAAAGGCCTGCACAGCTACACGCCGGCAACGCTGACTTCGCCGCTGCATTTAAAAGAAGATTTAGCGCAAACCCGCAAGCGTGGTTACTCGTTTGACGATGAAGAACATGCCCTGGGGCTACGCTGCGTAGCCTCGTGCATCTATGATGAACACCATGAGGCCTTTGCCGCGATCTCCATTTCCGGCCCAATTTCACGCATCACCGATGACCGCGTGACGGAGCTGGGGGCGTTGGTCATTAAGGCTGCGAAGGAAATTACTCTGGCTTACGGCGGCGGGCGTTAGCCCGCTCGCTTCACTTCCCCAAACCGCTGGCTAAAGCGCTGGCGGCGGCGATAAGCATAAACATCTTCGACATAGCCATCACGGATGCGGGTTTGCAAAGCTCGCCAAAAGTCGGCGCGGAACAGGTCGGCATGCATTTCATCGAATAGCGGGCGAATGCGCTTGTCCGCGCAAAGATAGTGACGGAACTCTTCCGGAAAGACATCTCCCGGCGAGATGCTGTACCACGGCTCTGAAGAGAGTTCATCTTCAGGGTAACGAGGCGGCGGAATATCCCGGAAATTCACCTCGGTCATATAGCAAATTTCATCGTAATCGTAGAACACCACTCGCCCGTGGCGCGTCACGCCAAAGTTTTTAAACAGCATATCACCGGGGAAGATATTGGCCGCCGCCAGCTGACGAATCGCGTTGCCGTACTCTTCCACCGCATCCCTTAGCTGCTGGCCTTCTACCTGCTCCAGCCACAGATTAAGCGGCACCATTCGCCGCTCGATGTAAAGATGGCTGATGGCAATGCGGTCGCCAAGATCGGTCAGTTTTTCAGGAACTTCTTCCCGCAACAGCGCCATGAGATCGGGGCTTATTTGCCGCTTATTCAGCACGAAGTTTTCAAACTCCTGGGTATCCGCCATGCGCCCCACACGGTCGTGCTCTTTTACCAACTGGTAGCAGGCGCGGACCCTTTCAGCGGTGACTTCTTTCTGCGGTGCGAATTTGTCTTTTATCACTTTAAACACGCGATCAAAGCCCGGCAGCGTGAACACCAGCATCACCATACCGCGTATGCCGGGTGCCTCAATAAACTGCTCGGCCGTGCTGTGAATGTAGGTCAAATACTCGCGATAGCTTTCGGTTTTGCCGTGTTTCTGGCAGCCGATCGCCATATACAGTTCGGCGGTAGTTTTGCCCGGTAAAATCTCGCGTAGCCATTCGACAAGCGCGGCGGGGAAAGGGGCATAAACCATGAAATAGGAACGCGCAAAACCAAAAACGATACTGGCTTCGGGCGAGCTGGTCAGGCAGGTGTCCACCATTAACCGGCCATCATCGGTGCGATGAATCGGCAACAAAAAGGGGATTTTTCCTGCAGGCAAAACCAGTTTACCAACCAGCCAGGCGGCTTTATTTCGATAAAACAGTTCATTAGCCACTTCCAGCGTGGCCGTCCGCAACGTTTCTGCGCCGAACGTTTCATGTAGATGGGCGAGGATGAAACCAACATCCCTCGCCACATCCTGCCAGGGCAGACGCAGCGGGAGATCGGAGAGCAAGGTAGTGAGCAACGTCGTCCAGCCCAGCTCCGGGGAAAAAGTTTTTGCCAGCGGGCGAGGCAGCGGTCGAAGCTGCTTGCCCGCCTGCGAGCTGAAGATAAAAAGCCGCTCGGGAGTAAGCGAGCGGTGGTCGAAGAGCCGACAATAGACAGAATTAAAAAAGCTTTCGGCAATTTCAAAACGCGGGTAATCCGGCAGCAAGCGGGTGTATTGCTCTTTGACACGCAGTAAAAAGGCCGCGTCGGTATTCTGCCCGCCGGTAATGCAGCGAAGCTGTTCTACGACGAGACCTACGTGGTGATCGTACAGGTTGATGCGGCTTTTCATCGCCTGCTGAACGGCGTGCCAGTCAGCCTGTTCAAAACGCTGCTGGGCACCCGCGGTGACCTCGAGAAATCGACCGTATTGCGCGTCGAACCCCTGCAGTATGGTGTGGGCAATGAGAAGTTCCAGGCCACGCGTCATTGGCATCTCCGCTGTTTTCCCTCTCCCGGTGAGGAGAGGGATTTTAGGATCAGAACTGCTCTTCTTCAGTCGAACCGGTGAGCGCCGTAACGGAAGAAGCGCCGCCCTGGATGATGGTGGTTACGCGGTCGAAGTAGCCGGTGCCCACTTCTTGCTGGTGAGAAACGAAGGTGTAGCCTTCGGAAGCGGCGGCAAATTCAGGCTGCTGTACCTTCTCAACATAGTGGCGCATCCCCTCACCCTGCGCATAAGAGTGCGCCAGGTCGAACATGTTGAACCACATGCTGTGGATCCCCGCCAGGGTGATGAACTGGTATTTGTAGCCCATGTCCGATAGCTCTTGCTGGAAGCAGGCGATGGTTTTGTCATCGAGGTTCTTCTTCCAGTTAAACGACGGCGAACAGTTGTAGGCCAGCAGTTTGCCCGGGAAGCGAGCGTGAATGGCTTGCGCAAAGCGACGGGCCTGGTCCAGGTCGGGTTTAGAGGTTTCACACCACACCAGGTCGGCATAAGGCGCGTAGGCCAGGCCGCGGCTGATAGCCTGCTCAATGCCAGCGCGGGTGCGGTAGAAACCTTCCTGGGTACGCTCACCGGTGATAAATTCGCGGTCGTATTCATCACAGTCGGAGGTAATCAGGTCCGCAGCATCGGCATCGGTACGGGCGATCAGCAGCGTAGGAACCCCCATCACGTCAGCCGCCAGGCGAGCAGCAATCAGCTTCTGAATAGCCTCCTGAGTCGGGACTAATACTTTCCCGCCCATGTGACCACACTTTTTCACCGAGGCAAGCTGGTCTTCAAAGTGCACCGCAGCGGCACCGGCCTGAATCATCGACTTCATCAGTTCGAAGGCGTTCAGCACGCCGCCAAAACCCGCCTCTGCATCGGCAACGATCGGCAGGAAGTAGTCAACGTGGCGTGGATCGCCCGGTTCAATATTGGATGCCCACTGGATCTGATCCGCGCGCTGGAAGCTATTGTTGATCCGATCGACTACCGCAGGAACGGAGTTAGCCGGGTAGAGGGACTGATCCGGGTACATGCTGGACGCCAGGTTAGCGTCCGCCGCAACCTGCCAGCCGGAGAGATAAATGGCTTCGATGCCGGCTTTAGCCTGCTGCAAGGCCTGGCCGCCGGTTAATGCCCCCAGACTGTTGACGTAGCCTTTTTTCGACTCACCGTGCAGCAGGCGCCAGAGTTTAGCCGCCCCGTGCTGTGCCAGGGTACATTCCGGGGTCAGCGAACCGCGCAGTTTCACCACGTCTTCTGCGCTATAGGTACGCTGAATGCCTTCCCAACGCGGCTGTGTCCATTCTTGTTGTACTTGTTGAATCTGTTGGCTACGAGAGGTTTTCATTTCAGATGCTCCATTTTTTTATAGGGTTAGGTTCAGGCAAGCAGGCGGTAGCCCGGCAGCGTCAGGAAGTCGATTAACTCTTCTGAGGTGGTAATTTGTTCCATCAGCCGCGCAGCTTCATCGAAGCGTCCCTGGCTAAAACGCTGGTCGCCCAGCTCGTCCTGAATCACCAACATCTCTTCGGCAAGCATCTGGCGGAACAGCGCTTTCGTCACGGTCTGGCCGTTACTCAGCGTCTTCTGGTGGTGGATCCATTGCCAGATGGAAGTACGGGAAATTTCAGCGGTCGCGGCATCTTCCATCAGCCCGTAGATAGGCACGCAGCCGTTGCCAGAGATCCACGCCTCGATGTACTGCACCGCAACGCGGATGTTGGCGCGCATGCCTTCTTCAGTGCGTTCGCCGGGGCAAGGCTCAAGCAGCTGGGCGGCTGTAATGGGCGCATCTTCGCTGCGGCTGATATCCAGCTGGTTCTGGCGCTCACCCAGCGCTTTGCCAAATACCTCCCCAACCGTGTCCGCAAGGCCCGGATGCGCAATCCAGGTACCATCATGGCCGTTGTTGGCCTCCATCTCTTTGTCCGCTTTGACTTTGTTCAGCACCCATTCATTGCGCGCGCTGTCTTTGCTCGGGATAAAGGCCGCCATGCCGCCCATCGCAAACGCACCGCGACGATGACAGGTTTTGATCAGCAGGCGCGAGTAAGCATTCAGGAAAGGCTTATCCATCGTCACGGATTGTCTGTCCGGCAGGACGCGATCCGGATGGTTTTTCAGGGTTTTGATGTAGCTGAAAATGTAATCCCAGCGCCCGCAGTTCAGACCCACAATGTGATCTTTCAGGGCGTGCAGGATCTCATCCATCTGGAAGACAGCAGGCAGCGTTTCAATCAGTAAAGTCGCTTTAATGGTGCCGCGTGGCAGATCGAAGCGATCCTCCGTAAAGCTGAATACTTCGCTCCACCAGGCCGCCTCCTGCCATGACTGTGTTTTTGGCAGGTAAAAATAGGGACCACTGCCTTTGGCCAGCAGGGCATCCACGTTGTGGAAGAAATAGAGCCCGAAGTCGAACAGACTGCCCGGAATAGCTTCCCCGCGCCAGGTCACATGTTTTTCAGGCAGATGCAAACCGCGCACGCGACAAACCAGTACCGCCGGGTCTGGCTTCAGCTGATAGATTTTTCCTGCCTCGTTTGTCCAGCTTATAGTGCCGGTAATCGCATCACGCAGGTTGATTTGGCCGTCGATCACTTTACTCCAGCTTGGGGCCAGGGAATCTTCAAAGTCAGCCATAAAGACTTTTACGTTAGCATTCAGCGCGTTGATCACCATCTTGCGTTCAACCGGCCCGGTAATTTCTACCCTGCGGTCGAGCAGATCCTGAGGAATACCCCGAATCTGCCAGTCACTTTTACGAATGGAATCGGTTTCCGAATTAAAATCAGGAAGCTTTCCGCCGTCGATGGCCTGCTGTTCAGCAATGCGAGATGCCAGCAGCTTGTTGCGCTGTGGGGTAAAGCGGCCCACCAGATCGCTGAGGAATTCTACGGCTTCCGGCGTGAGGATCTGCTTCTCTTGCTCGCCAAACGGCTGGCTAAAGGCCAGCTCTTCGCTAACTGTCTGTTGTGTCATTCGGTTACTCCTTCGTCTTATCCCGTCGAGACGGCCAAAAGTGAATCGCGCACGGCTGTGCAGTTTTCATGCAACAGAATTAAGACTACTTCATGAATTTTTAAAATCAAAAACAATTTCCATTTTTGATTTTAAATTGATTTATCGCATTGATATTTATGAAATTAAAGTTTGAACTGGGAGGGAAGTGATTTTCAGAATAAAAAAAAGGCGCCGAAAGCGCCTGGGATGGGAAGCTGAAACGCTTAATCGAGCGTCGGATTCATATGGCGCAGGTCGAACGGTGTAATCTGGTAGACGTAATAGTTCAGCCAGTTGGTGAACAGCAAATTGCCATGGCTGCGCCAGGTCGCGTGAGGTTTTTTCGCCGGATCGTTGCCCGGGAAGTAGTTATACGGCACTTCGGGCTGAAGCCCCGCATCGACATCGCGGAAGTACTCACCGGACAGCGTCAGCGCGTCATATTCCGGGTGGCCGGTCACAAACGCAATACGCTTATCCCTGCTGCCAAACAGATAAGCATCTCCCTGTTCCGTTTCGGCAAAGATCTCCAGATCGGTGTAGTCCCGGATCAGTTGCGCAGGGAAATCAGCATAACGAGAGTGAGGCGCCAGGAATGAATCATCAAACCCGCGCGTCAGCAAAGCATGGGGCTGAGTAACATGGTGCTCGTAGACGCCAGAAAGTTTTTCATCCCGGGTTTGTTTAGGAATACCATATAAAATATTCAGCGCGGCCTGGACGGCCCAGCAGACAAACAGCGTCGAGGTGACATGATCTTTGGCCCATTCCAGCACCTGCTGGATCTGCGGCCAGTAAGCCACATCATTGAATTCAACCAGCCCAAGTGGCGCCCCGGTGACGATCAATCCGTCATAGTTGTCGTGTTTAATATCATCAAAATTGCAGTAAAAATTATTGAGATGCTCGCTGGGCGTATTGCGAGATTCACGGCTGTCGATACGCAGCAGCTGGATATCCACCTGCAGTGGAGAGTTGGAGAGCAGCCGCAGGAACTGGTTTTCCGTCTCAATTTTCTTCGGCATCAGATTCAGGATCAGTACCTTTAACGGACGTATTTCCTGATTGCTGGCGCGCGATGATGTCATCACAAAGACGTTTTCTTCACGCAGGAAATTGACGGCTGGTAGCTCGTCCTGCACCCGAATCGGCATAACCTTATATCCTCAAAGCATACGTTTAAACGTTTAGACATCCAGACAGCTGACGATACCGAGTTTAGGGATCAATGTCGAGTCTGAAGCGAAAAGGTGAAAATGTTTCATTTAAGAACTATGGGTGACGATAGAGAATGATGCCGTTTATAAACAATGTAGTGGTTTATTTGGCTATTTCTGTCAGGAGGGCCGGGCATTTTTTAGAGATCGTCAGAAAGCAAAAAACCCCGGCCTTTCGGTCGGGGTTATTGCTTAATTTGATGCCTGGCAGTTCCCTACTCTCGCATGGGGAGACCCCACACTACCATCGGCGCTACGGCGTTTCACTTCTGAGTTCGGCATGGGGTCAGGTGGGACCACCGCGCTACGGCCGCCAGGCAAATTCTGTCATTGACCGTCACTCCCGTGACCATCAATCTAATCCTGAACTAAGCTGAAAATCTCTCTAAAAACACCTTCGGTGTTGTAAGGTTAAGCCTCACGGATCATTAGTACTGGTTAGCTCAACGTATCGCTACGCTTACACACCCAGCCTATCAACGTCGTAGTCTTCAACGTTCCTTCAGGACTCTCAAGGAGTCAGGGAGAACTCATCTCGGGGCAAGTTTCGCGCTTAGATGCTTTCAGCGCTTATCTTTTCCGCATTTAGCTACCGGGCAATGCCATTGGCATGACAACCCGAACACCAGTGATGCGTCCACTCCGGTCCTCTCGTACTAGGAGCAGCCCCCCTCAATTCTCCAGCGCCCACGGCAGATAGGGACCGAACTGTCTCACGACGTTCTAAACCCAGCTCGCGTACCACTTTAAATGGCGAACAGCCATACCCTTGGGACCTACTTCAGCCCCAGGATGTGATGAGCCGACATCGAGGTGCCAAACACCGCCGTCGATATGAACTCTTGGGCGGTATCAGCCTGTTATCCCCGGAGTACCTTTTATCCGTTGAGCGATGGCCCTTCCATTCAGAACCACCGGATCACTAAGACCTGCTTTCGCACCTGCTCGAGCCGTCACTCTCGCAGTCAAGCTAGCTTATGCCTTTGCACTAACCTCACGATGTCCGACCGTGATTAGCTAACCTTCGTGCTCCTCCGTTACGCTTTAGGAGGAGACCGCCCCAGTCAAACTACCCACCAGACACTGTCCGCAACCCGGATCACGGGTCTACGTTAGAACATCAAACATTAAAGGGTGGTATTTCAAGGTTGGCTCCACGCAGACTGGCGTCCACGCTTCAAAGCCTCCCACCTATCCTACACATCAAGGCTCAATGTTCAGTGTCAAGCTATAGTAAAGGTTCACGGGGTCTTTCCGTCTTGCCGCGGGTACACTGCATCTTCACAGCGATTTCAATTTCACTGAGTCTCGGGTGGAGACAGCCTGGCCATCATTACGCCATTCGTGCAGGTCGGAACTTACCCGACAAGGAATTTCGCTACCTTAGGACCGTTATAGTTACGGCCGCCGTTTACCGGGGCTTCGATCAAGAGCTTCTCCTTACGGATAACCCCATCAATTAACCTTCCGGCACCGGGCAGGCGTCACACCGTATACGTCCACTTTCGTGTTTGCACAGTGCTGTGTTTTTAATAAACAGTTGCAGCCAGCTGGTATCTTCGACTGCCTTCAGCTCCACCCGCGAGGGGTTTCACTTACCGACAGCGTGCCTTCTCCCGAAGTTACGGCACCATTTTGCCTAGTTCCTTCACCCGAGTTCTCTCAAGCGCCTTGGTATTCTCTACCTGACCACCTGTGTCGGTTTGGGGTACGATTTAATGTTACCTGATGCTTAGAGGCTTTTCCTGGAAGCAGGGCATTTGTTACTTCAGCACCGTAGTGCCTCGTCATCACACCTCAGCGTTAACAGAAGTCCGGATTTACCTAAACTTCCCGCCTACATGCTTAAACCGGGACAACCGTCGCCCGGCTAACATAGCCTTCTCCGTCCCCCCTTCGCAGTAACACCAAGTACAGGAATATTAACCTGTTTCCCATCGACTACGCCTTTCGGCCTCGCCTTAGGGGTCGACTCACCCTGCCCCGATTAACGTTGGACAGGAACCCTTGGTCTTCCGGCGAGCGGGCTTTTCACCCGCTTTATCGTTACTTATGTCAGCATTCGCACTTCTGATACCTCCAGCAAACCTCACAGTTCACCTTCAACGGCTTACAGAACGCTCCCCTACCCAACAACACATAGTGTCGCTGCCGCAGCTTCGGTGCATGGTTTAGCCCCGTTACATCTTCCGCGCAGGCCGACTCGACCAGTGAGCTATTACGCTTTCTTTAAATGATGGCTGCTTCTAAGCCAACATCCTGGCTGTCTGTGCCTTCCCACATCGTTTCCCACTTAACCATGACTTTGGGACCTTAGCTGGCGGTCTGGGTTGTTTCCCTCTTCACGACGGACGTTAGCACCCGCCGTGTGTCTCCCGTGATAACATTCTTCGGTATTCGTAGTTTGCATCGGGTTGGTAAGCCGGGATGGCCCCCTAGCCGAAACAGTGCTCTACCCCCGAAGATGAGTTCACGAGGCGCTACCTAAATAGCTTTCGGGGAGAACCAGCTATCTCCCGGTTTGATTGGCCTTTCACCCCCAGCCACAAGTCATCCGCTAATTTTTCAACATTAGTCGGTTCGGTCCTCCAGTTAGTGTTACCCAACCTTCAACCTGCCCATGGCTAGATCACCGGGTTTCGGGTCTATACCCTGCAACTTAACGCCCAGTTAAGACTCGGTTTCCCTGCGGCTCCCCTATACGGTTAACCTTGCTACAGAATATAAGTCGCTGACCCATTATACAAAAGGTACGCAGTCACCCCATAAAGAGGCTCCCACTGCTTGTACGTACACGGTTTCAGGTTCTTTTTCACTCCCCTCGCCGGGGTTCTTTTCGCCTTTCCCTCACGGTACTGGTTCACTATCGGTCAGTCAGGAGTATTTAGCCTTGGAGGATGGTCCCCCCCATATTCAGACAGGATACCACGTGTCCCGCCCTACTCTTCGAACTCACAGTATGTGCATTTTAGTGTACGGGAGTATCACCCTGTACCCTGCGACTTTCCAGACGCTTCCACTAACACACAAACTGATTCAGGTTCTGGGCTGCTCCCCGTTCGCTCGCCGCTACTGGGGGAATCTCGGTTGATTTCTTTTCCTCGGGGTACTTAGATGTTTCAGTTCCCCCGGTTCGCTTCATTACGCTATGTATTCACGCAATGATAGTGTGACGAATCACAACTGGGTTTCCCCATTCGGAAATCGCCGGCTATAACGGTTCATATCACCTTACCGACGCTTATCGCAGATTAGCACGTCCTTCATCGCCTCTGACTGCCAGGGCATCCACCGTGTACGCTTAGTCGCTTAACCTCACAACCCGAAGATGTTTCACTTCAGATTATGAAAATTTGAGAGACTCGAACATGTCTTAACCTCATTCTTTATTACGGAAGAACGAGACGACATGTCGTTTCAATTTTCAGCTTGTTCCGGATTGTTAAAGAGCAAATATCTCAAACGTGACTCTTTCAAGTCAGTTTTGAGATATAACGGCACGCAACTTTCACTTACATACCAGCAAGTGGCGTCCCCTAGGGGATTCGAACCCCTGTTACCGCCGTGAAAGGGCGGTGTCCTGGGCCTCTAGACGAAGGGGACACTGAAGTCTCAATCGCAAGACGCCTTGCTTCTCTACATCTATCAGACAATCTGTGTGAGCACTACGCGGGTTGTATCTATTAGGTAAGGAGGTGATCCAACCGCAGGTTCCCCTACGGTTACCTTGTTACGACTTCACCCCAGTCATGAATCACAAAGTGGGTAAGCGCCCTCCCGAAGGTTAAGCTACCTACTTCTTTTGCAACCCACTCCCATGGTGTGACGGGCGGTGTGTACAAGGCCCGGGAACGTATTCACCGTAGCATTCTGATCTACGATTACTAGCGATTCCGACTTCATGGAGTCGAGTTGCAGACTCCAATCCGGACTACGACGCACTTTATGAGGTCCGCTTGCTCTCGCGAGGTCGCTTCTCTTTGTATGCGCCATTGTAGCACGTGTGTAGCCCTACTCGTAAGGGCCATGATGACTTGACGTCATCCCCACCTTCCTCCAGTTTATCACTGGCAGTCTCCTTTGAGTTCCCGGCCGAACCGCTGGCAACAAAGGATAAGGGTTGCGCTCGTTGCGGGACTTAACCCAACATTTCACAACACGAGCTGACGACAGCCATGCAGCACCTGTCTCAGAGTTCCCGAAGGCACCAATCCATCTCTGGAAAGTTCTCTGGATGTCAAGAGTAGGTAAGGTTCTTCGCGTTGCATCGAATTAAACCACATGCTCCACCGCTTGTGCGGGCCCCCGTCAATTCATTTGAGTTTTAACCTTGCGGCCGTACTCCCCAGGCGGTCGACTTAACGCGTTAGCTCCGGAAGCCACGCCTCAAGGGCACAACCTCCAAGTCGACATCGTTTACGGCGTGGACTACCAGGGTATCTAATCCTGTTTGCTCCCCACGCTTTCGCACCTGAGCGTCAGTCTTTGTCCAGGGGGCCGCCTTCGCCACCGGTATTCCTCCAGATCTCTACGCATTTCACCGCTACACCTGGAATTCTACCCCCCTCTACAAGACTCAAGCTTGCCAGTTTCGAATGCAGTTCCCAGGTTGAGCCCGGGGATTTCACATCCGACTTAACAAACCGCCTGCGTGCGCTTTACGCCCAGTAATTCCGATTAACGCTTGCACCCTCCGTATTACCGCGGCTGCTGGCACGGAGTTAGCCGGTGCTTCTTCTGCGAGTAACGTCAATCACTAAGGTTATTAACCTTAATGCCTTCCTCCTCGCTGAAAGTACTTTACAACCCGAAGGCCTTCTTCATACACGCGGCATGGCTGCATCAGGCTTGCGCCCATTGTGCAATATTCCCCACTGCTGCCTCCCGTAGGAGTCTGGACCGTGTCTCAGTTCCAGTGTGGCTGGTCATCCTCTCAGACCAGCTAGGGATCGTCGCCTAGGTGAGCCATTACCCCACCTACTAGCTAATCCCATCTGGGTTCATCTGATGGCAAGAGGCCCGAAGGTCCCCCCTCTTTGGTCTTGCGACGTTATGCGGTATATAGCTACCGTTTCCAGTAGTTATCCCCCTCCATCAGGCAGATCCCCAGACATTACGTCACCCGTCCGCCGCTCGTCACCCAGGAGCAAGCTCCCCGTGCTACCGCTCGACTTGCATGTGTTAGGCCTGCCGCCAGCGTTCAATCTGAGCCATGATCAAACTCTTCAATTTAAAAGTGTTTGATGCTCAAAGAATTAAAACTGTTTATAAAATCAGTAGTCACTCTTCAAGACTTGATATTTGTTTGCATCCTAAGATGCTGAGATATCAATCCTGCGAGTGCCCACACAGATTGTCTGATAAATTGTTAAAGAGCAGTGAGTCAGTCGCTTTCGCTTGCTAACTCGAGGTGGCGTATAATACGCTTTCCTCTTTCAGAGTCAAGCGTTTATTTTCGCTTTCATCTGACTGACTCCCGGGTTGTTAAGCCGCTTTTGAAGCCGCTTCGCCGTGTCAGTGGAGGCGCATTATAGGGAGTTCTCAGAGTCTGACAACCCCTAATTTGAAAAAAACTTTCAAGCGCCGTTTTTTTACTCAAAAAGGCGCTAAAGTGCCAGTTTTTCGAGCCTTTCAAAGCCGTAACGTTGTAAAACGGGCATTAATTGCGCAGTTTCAGGCGTGAACGCCATACAATAAGCAATATTCTGATCTGCGGACGCTGCATCCGGTGCTTCATGCTCCAGTAACCAAACGGTACGCCTTGCAATCGCGGCACCGGAATCAATCAGTCTTGTGCCTTCAGGCAACACTTCCAGCAGCTCTTCCTGTAATAGAGGGAAATGCGTGCAGCCTAATACAACCGTGTCCGGCGGCTCTGACATACGCAACCAAGGGCGTAGGATCTTACGCAGCTCGTCCAGCGGCACGGGCTCACCATGAAGTTTGGCCTCTGCCAGTTCCACCAGCTCAGCGGACCCCAGCATTTCTATTTTGCATTCGGTCGCGAACCGGGAGATAAGCTCGTGGGTATAAGGCCGCTTTACCGTACCGCGAGTTGCGAGCAGACCTACAACGCCATTTGTCGTCAAACGCGCAGCCGGCTTAATGGCAGGCACAACGCCAACAACAGGGAAGTCGAACTTTTCACGTAAGGCGGGGAGAGAAACTGTGCTTGCGGTATTACAGGCGATAACAGCGAGGGCTAAAGGATAGTGCTGCTGCACGGCAGTCACTATTGAGACCACCCGGTCAACGATAAACTCTTCGCTCTTTTCGCCGTATGGAAACGCCACGTTGTCGAAGGCGTAGATGTAATGAAGATCCGGCAGAAGCTGCCGAATCTCATTGTAGACGGACAACCCACCGACGCCGGAGTCAAAAACCAGCACGGTGGGATGTGCATCAGAAGGTGTAGCTGCCAGACAAGGTGTATTCCCGTCCTGCAGTTTGATAGCCATAAACCGTCTCGTAATCTTTATCGAACAGGTTAGCTATTTTACCACGAACTGTAAGATGTGAGGTGACCGGATAAGACAAACCAACATCCCACAGGCTAACCCCGCCCATTTTTACATCACGTCCATTATCAAAGTCGTTATCGTAGCGCTGCCCGATGTACTGGTAAGCGACATTCCATCCTAAGTCGTAGACTTGCCCAGTGACTTCATATTTCACCTGCTGCTTCGCCCGGCGGTAGAGGACTTTATTAGTTTCATCATCTCGTGGATCTACATATTGCAACGTAAGGTGGTGATCGATCGGACCTGTCGTCACGTTACCCGTCCACTCCACTCCTTTAATCGTCGCCGCCTTGACATTGTAATAAGCATTATTGTTGTAACTGATGAGGTTTTGAATCTCATAGCGATACGCAGAAAGACGCCAGTCAACTGGGCCACTCAGCCCTTCTAGTCCTGCTTCCCACTGCTTTGACTCTTCCGGCTTCAGGTTAGGGTTAGAGGCAATACCAAAACGCTCAGCGCCAAATTGCTCTCCAAGCGACGGAGCCAGGAAACCAGTGCCGTAGGACAACGTCGCGCGGTAGCCATCAACAAATTCCCATCCAGCGGCCGTTTGCCAGGTACTGTGCCAACCAAACTGCTGGTCATGGTCTTCACGCCCGGAAGCTTCCAGCGTCACACTGTCTATTTGCTGCTGCCCGGTGAGATACAGCCCGGTGGTATCACGCTTGTAGACATCGGTGCTGGTTGTACCGCTTGATTGAAGCTTCTCTTGCTTCCAGTCAACACCGCCGCTAACGGCCCCGTGGCCAACGGCAATATTGTTGCCCCACTGAATATAGCGCTGTTCCGTATTATCCAGCGTTGAGCCTGGCGCATAGCGCCCATTCAGGCTGCTGTAGTTGTAATCTTTGATGCGCTGATAGTTGGCCACCAGTTGAGAAGAATAGTCGCCAGAGTTGAAATGCAGGCCGGTATCCCATGATTGAGTATCATTCTGGTGCTCATCATTGCCACCAGCATAGCCCCAGGATCCTTGATCGTAATCAGCATTCGCCGAGTAACCATAGCTGCGGAAAAAACCGGAGAAATTATCGTTAAACTTGTGCTGAACACCGCCCCAGAACAATGAATTTCTATATCCATCGCGATCGCTGTCACCGCTATATGGAGAGTTAGGCTGAATATTAAAGCCCTTTGTTGTTTGGTATGCCCCCGCGGCAGTCACCACCGTATCACCGAAGCGATGATTAAAGGTGCCATCGTACTGTTGATAACCATGCGTTCCCACGCCCGCATTGACCTGAGAATGTTCGTTATCCGCCATCGTAATAATGTTAACTACGCCGCCAATTGCACCGGAACCATAAACCGCAGAGCGTGGCCCGCGAATATATTCGATGCGCTGCACCAATGAGACAGGGATCTGACCGATATCGATTGTATTGACGATACCAGAGCGTGGCACCGGGATACCATCAATCAGGACCAACACATGACGAGCCTCTGTACCACGGATAAAAAGCGAGGAGCTTTGACCAAGGCCGCCGTTCTGAGCGATATCCACGCCCGGCAATCTGCGCATCACGTCGTTTAAATCTTTTGACTGCCAGCGGTCGATATCTTCGCGCGTGACCACCGACGTCGGCGCCAGAACGCTATTCACCGGCTGCTGAAAACGATTCGCAGTGACTACCAGAGTATTGTCGGTATTGCTATCCTGCGCCCAAACTGAAAAAGCCGTTGCGGACAAAGCCGTCAACAGCGAAACCTTCTTTATCATCATTTATATAAGCATCCGCTTTCGAATAGGATGCCGCAGATATGGCAAATAGCACGCGATAGCCATATCACTTGCGACGTCATTCCGGCAGGTCTTCGGGCTTGGGGGCTTAAATAAGATGAGGACTTCCCGCTTATATAAGAAAGCAGTGTCTGCATAATGCTTTCATCTTGCCGTTCCTTACCGCTGCGCGTCAGCCCCAGAATTACACTGGGTTCCCTTTTAACTCTCAGGAGGCCGGAAAAGCCATGCTACCGTTAGGCTTATATGGGTGTCCAGACTTCCGGCTGAACTTCTTAACGCGATCGGGCTGGACATCCCGGGTCGAATCCCTACAATCGCCGCGTAGTTTGTATTCATTGACCGACTGGATAGCTAGCCATGACCCCTGAACACCTCCCGACAGATCAGTACGACGCGCAGCTGGCGGAAAAAGTCATTCGCCTCGAAGGCATGATGGCGCCTTTTGCCGCACCGGCCCCGGAGGTATTCCGCTCACCGGTAAGCCACTACCGCATGCGGGCTGAGTTCCGCATCTGGCATGAAGGTGACGACCTTTATCACATCATGTTCGATCAGCAGACCAAAAGCCGCATCCGGGTCAACAGCTTCCCGGCGGCCAGCGAACTAATCAACGCCCTGATGCCAGCCATGCTGGACTGCGTTCGTGATATTCCAGCCCTGCGCCACAAGCTGTTCCAGATTGACTATCTGACGACCTTAAGCAATCAGGCCGTGGTATCTCTGCTCTACCACCGCAAACTGGATGATGAATGGCAGCAGCATACCCAGGCGCTGCGCGACAGCCTGCGTGCCCGTGGCTTCAACGTACACCTGATTGGCCGAGCGACTAAAACCAAGATTGAGCTGGACCAGGATTTTATCGACGAGCGTCTGCCGGTTGCCGGCAAAGAGATGATTTACCGCCAGGTTGAGAACAGCTTCACTCAGCCAAATGCGGCCATGAATATTCAGATGCTGGAATGGGCGCTGAGCGCGACAGAAAACTCAACCGGCGATCTACTGGAGCTCTACTGCGGTAACGGCAACTTCTCGCTGGCTCTGGCCCGCAACTTCGACCGCGTGCTGGCGACCGAAATCGCTAAACCGTCCGTGGCTGCGGCCCAGTACAACATCGCGGCCAACAATATTGATAACGTGCAGATTATCCGCATGGCGGCTGAAGAATTTACCCAGGCGATGAATGGCGTGAGGGAGTTTAACCGCCTGCAGGGAATCGATCTCAAAAGCTATCAGTGCGAGACCATTTTTGTCGATCCGCCTCGCAGCGGCCTGGATGCTGACACGGTAAAAATGGTGCAAGCCTACCCGCAAATTCTTTATATCTCCTGCAATCCACAGACACTGTGCGAAAACCTTGAGGTATTATCCCAGACACACAACATCACCCGACTGGCTCTGTTTGACCAGTTCCCATACACGCATCACATGGAATGCGGCGTACTGCTCACTCGCAAATAAAAAAAGGACGCCGAGGCGTCCTTTTTGCTTTGTATCGGGCTTACTCAACCGCTTCTGATTTGCGGGAGCGAACTTTAAACACAATCCAGAACAGCACAACCACCGACAGAATCGAAGGAACAAAGTTAGACCCAATCGCCGGGTATTCAACGCGAACCACTGAACTATAAAGCAGCACGCCTAACACAAAACAGGCCGCGGCAAGGCTCGGCAACCCAACTGGCATCGTACGGTTCTGATAACGCTGATGCAGACAATAAACCGCCAGCACCAGAGCGATAATAGGGAACATCGAGAACGGAACAACCGAGCTGAACAGCGCGGCAAAAGCTCCGTTAATCGACAGCCCAGCGATAAACGCCAGCGCCAGCGTACCTCTATCTTGTAACTGTTTCATTGCTCGTTCCTTCACTCCTCGGATAAATGAGCCAGTGCCATTTTTTCTTGTTCCCGGCGATACCAGTAGTATGCCCCTTTCGAGATCATACGTAGCTGCAACACCAGTCGCTCTTCGAGCTGGCGACGCTGTTCGATATCAACGTCCAGCGCTTCGGCACCTGCACTAAACACAATCGTGACCATCGCTTCAGCCTGCGCTTCGGTGAAGCTGCGAGGCATGCGATTTTCGAGTTCTAAATAGTCGGCAAGTTCCGCAATAAAGTGCTGAATTTCACGGGCAACCGCGGCACGAAACGCCGCAGATGTGCCTGAACGCTCACGCAGCAAAAGACGGAAGGCGTTAGGGTTATTGCCGATAAACTCCATGAACGTTGACACTGACGTACGGATCACGCTGCCGCCTTTAGCAATGCGCTGACGCGCCTGCCGCATTAACTGCCGCAGCATCAGGCCACTTTCGTCTACCATAGTGAGACCGAGCTCATCAACATCGCGGAAATGGCGATAAAATGACGTTGGCGCAATACCGGCTTCACGGGCAACTTCACGCAGGCTCAGGCTGGCGAAGCTTCTCTCGGCGCTTAGCTGGCTAAATGCCGCCTCGACTAAAGAACGCCTGGTTCTCTCTTTTTGTTGCGCTCTTACACCCATCATATTGCCTGAATCCTTCAAACAGAGCTGGAACTATATCAGAGAATCAAGCTACCGCTTTTATAGTGTATTGTGAATGATTGTTTACGGAACATTGACCTACCCAGGCGGGAAAAAGCACAACGAGAATTGGGGAAATTCCTGGTTGATGTTACCATCGTGTTGCCTTTATGTATAAAAACAGGTAAGCCTTACCATGCCACAAACCTACGATTATGACGCAATAGTGATTGGTTCCGGTCCCGGGGGCGAAGGTGCCGCCATGGGGCTGGTGAAACAAGGAGCCAGGGTAGCGGTGATTGAGCGCTACCACAATGTCGGCGGCGGTTGCACCCATTGGGGCACCATCCCTTCGAAAGCCCTCCGCCACGCCGTTAGCCGCATTATTGAATTCAATCAAAACCCGTTATACAGCGACCACACTCACCTTCTCCGCTCCTCTTTTGCCGACATCCTGAACCACGCCGACAGCGTGATTAACCAGCAAACCCGCATGCGCCAGGGCTTTTACGAGCGTAACCGCTGCGAGATGCTGCAGGGCGATGCGCACTTTGTGGATGAGCACACTATCGAGCTTCTTTGCCACGATGGGTCGGTCGAGACCTACACCGCCGAGAAATTTGTGATCGCCTGCGGCTCTCGCCCTTACCGCCCGCCGGAAGTGGATTTTACCCACCCGCGCATCTACGACAGCGACTCAATCCTAAGCCTGCATCACGAGCCACGCCATGTGATCATCTATGGTGCCGGGGTGATCGGTTGTGAATACGCTTCTATCTTCCGTGGGATGAACGTCAAAGTTGATCTGATCAACACCCGCGATCGCCTGCTCGCTTTCCTCGATCAGGAAATGTCGGACTCGCTCTCTTATCACTTCTGGAACAGCGGTGTAGTCATCCGCCACAACGAAGAGTTTGAGAAGATTGAAGGCGTGGACGACGGCGTGATTGTCTCTCTGAAGTCCGGCAAAAAAGTGAAGGCAGATTGCCTGCTTTACGCCAATGGACGTACCGGGAATACAGATTCGCTGACGCTGGAAAATATCGGGCTCGAAGCCGACAGCCGTGGACTCATCAAGGTCAACAGCATGTACCAGACTGCGCTGCCGCATATTTACGCGGTAGGTGACGTTATTGGTTATCCAAGTCTGGCTTCAGCAGCTTACGATCAGGGGCGTATCGCCGCTCAAGCGCTGGTGAAAGGTGAAGCCACGGGTCATCTGATCGAAGATATTCCGACCGGCATTTATACCATTCCGGAAATCAGCTCCGTGGGCAAAACGGAACAACAACTCACCTCGATGAAAGTGCCTTACGAAGTGGGCCGGGCGCAGTTTAAGCATCTCGCTCGGGCGCAAATCGTGGGCATGAACGTTGGGACGCTGAAAATTCTGTTCCACCGTGAGACAAAAGAAATTTTGGGGATCCACTGCTTTGGCGAGCGCGCGGCCGAAATTATTCACATCGGCCAGGCGATTATGGAGCAGAAAGGTGGCGGTAACACCATTGAGTACTTCGTTAACACCACCTTTAACTACCCAACCATGGCGGAAGCCTATCGGGTAGCGGCGCTTAACGGCTTAAATCGCCTGTTTTAGCGCTGAGTCGAAATGGCCATCCATCTGCGTGCGGATGGCCTCTGCCAGCTGCTCATAGCGGCTGCGCAGCGGTGACCCCGGACGATAAACCAGGCCGATGGTACGACGCGGTTCTGGTTTATAACACGGCAGATAAACTACACCGTCGCGCTGGCGTTCGTGCGGCACGGCAAGGGCTGGCAAGAGCGTAATGCCACTTCCTGCCGCCACCATGTTACGCAGCGTCTCTAAGCTTGTTGCCCGGAAATGGGTATCTTCATCCGCGCCCGCTTCAAAACAAAAGCCCATGGCCTGATCGCGCAGGCAGTGCCCGTCTTCCAGCATCAGCAGCTTTTCACCGGCCAAATCGGACATCGGCACGCGGTCGCGGTTTGCCCAAGGGTGATCCTGATAAACCGCCAGCACCATCGGCTCATCAAACAGCGGCACTTCGATAAACGCTTCGCTCTCTTTTACCAGCGCCAGAATGGCACAGTCCAGCTTGCCGCTGTCGAGCTGCGCCAGCAACTGATGGGTCTGAGCTTCATGCAGATACATTTCCAGCTTAGGGAAGGTCTGATGCAGCATAGGAATAATTTGCGGCAGCAGGTAAGGCCCCACGGTAGGGATCAGGCCAATATGCAGCGGCCCGGACATCGCCTCACCCTGCTGGCTTGCCATCTCTTTCAGTACTTTGACTTCACGCAGCACCGTTCGCGCCTGATCCACCAGCAACAAACCAGCCTGGGTGAACAGCACTTTACGGCTGGTGCGTTCCAGCAGCATAACGCCCAGCTCATCTTCCAGCTTGCGGATCTGGCCGCTCAGGGTCGGCTGGCTAACGTGACAGGCATCCGCTGCCCGACGAAAATGGCGGTGCTCGGCCAGCGCCACCAGGTATTCAAGATCTCGAATATTCATTCTCTATCCTCCTGCGCCACGATAGTTCATGGCGATAGATAGCATAGCAACGAACGATTATCCCTATCAAGCGGTGTTGGTGAATAATAGCCAGCAACAGCAAGACGCCTCGCTCCGACTTACCCCGGAACGATGCGCCGCTGCAGAGACTCTCTGTTCTCTGAACCTGACGAATTATTAAAGCCAACGTGAACTTTTAGCGGACAGTATGTCCGCTTTTTTTTGTTCAAATTTCGAGGGAGTTAGACCAGGCGCTGTTTAGCGTCGGCTATTGCCAGGGCAACCTGCTTAGGTGAAACCCCGCCTTTAGCGGCACGTTTGTCAAGACAGGATTGCAGCGACAGGATCGGATAAACGTCTTCACCAATGACCGCGCTGAACTTCTGCAAATCGGCAAGGGTTAAGGCTTCCAGCGCTTTACCTTGTTTAATCGCTTCGACGACAGCCTCACCTACAATGTGGTGGGCTTCACGGAACGGCACGCCTTTGGCAACCAGGTAATCCGCCAGCTCGGTAGCGTTGGCATAGCCCTGTTCAGCCGCTTCCTGGCAGCGAGGACGTTTCACCTGAATGCCGTCCAGCACCAGCCCGGACATATGCAAGCAATCGAGCCAGGTATCAAGCGCGTCGAACAGGCCTTCTTTGTCTTCCTGCATGTCTTTGTTATACGCCAGCGGCAGACCTTTCAGAGTCATCATCATGCCGGTCAGCGCACCCTGGACGCGGCCGCACTTGCCGCGGATAAGCTCCAGCGCATCTGGGTTCTTCTTCTGCGGCATCAGTGAAGAGCCTGAAGTCACGCGATCGGACAGCTCAACAAAACCCGCTTCCCCGGTGTTGAAGAAGATCAGGTCTTCTGCAAAACGGGACAGGTGAACCATGCCAATAGAAGCGTTGGACAGCAATTCCAGCACATGATCGCGGTCAGAGACGCTGTCGAGGCTGTTGCGGGTCGCGGAAGCAAAACCTAACCAGCCAGCAAGCTGTTCACGGTCAATTTCATAGGCTGTACCTGCCAGCGCGCCGCTGCCCAGCGGGCTAACGTCCAGGCGCTGTAGAGTACTTTGCAAACGGCTTTCATCACGCGCCAGCATCTCAACGTAAGCCAGGCACCAGTGGGCAAAAGTGACCGGCTGCGCGCGCTGCAGGTGTGTATAACCCGGCATCACCGCATCCTGATTGGCTTCGGCGGTTTCAATTAACGCCTGCTGTACCTGACGAGTGGCAGCCAGCAGCTCGCCGATCTGCATTTTGCACCACAGCTTCAGGTCGGTTGCGACCTGATCGTTGCGGCTACGGCCAGTGTGGAGTTTTTTACCCAGCGCACCGACTTTATCGATAAGCTTGCCTTCCACCCAGCTGTGAATATCTTCTGCATCGCTTTCCAGGATAGCCTGCGGATTAACCTGCACTTCTTCCAGCAAGACTTTCAGGGCCTGCTCAAGCTGCTGTTGCTCAGCTTCAGTCAGCACGCCCACGGTGACCAACGCTTTGGACCAGGCGACAGAACCTACGATGTCTTGCTCAGCCAGGCGATAGTCAAAGCGTAAAGAGTCATTGAATTGCTTAAACCGTTGATCGGCTGCCTGAGTAAAACGCCCACCCCAAAGTGCCATAGTCATGCTCCATTCATCATATTGATATTCGTTTGCCCCTCACGCACTCCCAGCCTGGGAACACGTGAGGGTAAAAAATTACTTCTTAAGTTCGTTCAGCGCACGGATACGGGAAGAGAGCGAGAACAGACGGATAAAGCCGCCGGCATGGCTGTGATCGTAAACTTCATCTTCACCGAAAGTTGCAAACTCTTCGCTGTAGAGGCTGTTTGGTGATTTTTTCTGAATTGCCGTCACCTGGCCTTTGTACAGCTGCAGCACAACTTCACCGTTCACTTCTTCCGCCAGCGACTCGGCAGACGCCTGCAGAGATTTACGCAGCGGTGCAAACCAGCGGCCATCGTACACGACGTAGGACATTTCGAGACCCAGCTGCTCACGCCATTTGAAGGAATCGCGATCCAGCACCAGCTGCTCAACGCCACGCAGCGCGGCCATAATAATCGTGCCCCCTGGGGTTTCATAGCAGCCACGGGACTTAATGCCCACCAGACGGTTTTCTACGATATCAATACGGCCAATACCGTGCTTAGAACCAATCGCATTCAGGGTTTCCAGGCACTTGAACGGGCTCATCGCTTCGCCGTTAACGGCGACAACTTTGCCCTGTTTAACGGTAACGGTCACCTGCTCGGCCTGATCCGGCGCTTCCTGCGGGTCAACGGTCCACACCCAGCAATCTTTGTTCGGCGCATTCCACGGGCTTTCCAGCACGCCGCCTTCGGTAGAAATGTGCCAGGCGTTTTCGTCACGGCTATAGATTTTTTCAAGCGTTGCGGTTGTCGGGATATCACGCTCTTTCAGGTAGTCGAGCAGCGCTTCACGGGAACGCAGGTTCCACTCACGCCACGGCGCAACAACCTTCAGATGTGGAGCCAGCGCGGCCCAGGTGGATTCAAAACGTACCTGGTCATTACCTTTGCCGGTTGCACCGTGGCACAGCGCATCTGCACCCACTTTATTCGCCACGTCCACCAGCGCCTTAGCGATCAGCGGACGCGCCATAGAGGTCCCGAGCAGATAGCTGCCTTCATACAGCGCCCCGGTCTGCAGCACAGGGTAAACATAGTCGCTGATAAACTCTTCACGCGCATCTACCACGTAGCACTCTGAAGCCCCGGAGCGCAGCGCTTTCTGCTCAACGCCTTTAAGATCTTCACGATCCTGACCGATATCCACCACGCAGGCGACAACTTCGCAGCCGCCGTAGTTCTCTTTCAGCCATGGAATGATGGCTGAAGTGTCGAGGCCGCCAGAGTATGCGAGAACGATTTTTTTGATGCCGTGATTTTGCATTGTCTTGTCCTTGTTAAAACTATTCTTTGTCTATGCCAGAATCCGGGTGCCGATAGCCACACCGTTGAATAAAGAGGGTAGCTGATCCGCGTGGCGCCATGAGGCAATATCCACCGGACGCCCCAGGGTACGGGCCGCATCCAGCGCCGCGTTCACTTTCACAATCATGCCGTCGGTAATAATACCTTGCTCAATCAGCTGTTCAGCTTTGGCAGCCGTCATCTCAGCGATGCGCTGGCCTTTACCGTCCAGGATACCGCTCACATCAGAGAGCAGGATTAAATCCGCCCCAAGCGTTGCGGCCAGCGCCGTTGCCGCCTGGTCCGCATTGACGTTCATCAGTTCACCTTCTGTGGTCACGCCGATGGAGCTAACAATCGGCAGAAAGCCGTTTTCCAGCAGCGTATTAATCAGTTTTGGCGAACCCGGTTTAGCGAGGCCGACGTGGCCAAGCGCTTCGTCAAGCTGAGTCACCGTGACGCTATCCCCGTCGCCGAGGCTTAAGCCCACCCCGTTAATCCCATGCTTCTTCGCCCATGCCAGCAGAGTCTTGTTGGCCGTGCCCGCCAGCGCACCGGTAATAATGTCAATCTGGTCAGCAGGCGTCACACGCAGGCCATTTTTCTTTTCCACCGGTAACGCCAGCTTTTTCATTAACTCATCCACCAGGCAACCGCCGCCGTGGACAATCACCAGCGGACGCTGATGTGACTGACGATAGTTCACCAGGGCGGTAAACAGGCGCTCCAGCGCCTCTTCGCTATCCAGCAGTACGCCGCCCAATTTGATAATTAAAGGATTCATCATTTCACCCGACCGACGGTTAAATAAGGGACTGCGTTTCGGCGAAGCCAAAACGAATATTAAGACACTGTACTGCCTGCGCCGCGGCGCCTTTAAGCAGGTTATCCTCTGTGGCAACAACAATCAGGTGCTCATCCTGCACGGCAAAACCGATGTCGCAGAACGGCAGGCCAACCACATTTTTCAGCGCCGGTACGCCTTTTTCATACAAGCGAACCAGCGGCTTGTCGCCATAGGCCTGAGTAAACGTCTCCGCGATTTGCTGCTGCGTTACGCCAGCTTTCAGGCGACAGGTAATCGTCGCCAGAATGCCGCGTGGGAAATTACCGAGGTGCGGGGTGAAAATAACCGGCGCGCCAAGATGGGTGGCGATTTCTGGCTGATGGCGGTGATTAAACACGCCGTAAGGCTGCAGGCTGACTTCGCAGAAGCTGTTGGAAATCGCAGCCTTGCGCCCGGCACCGCTTACGCCACTGGTGGCGTTGATCACCGGCCACTGGTTCAAATCCAGCAGATCGGCGTCGATCAGCGGCTTCAGCGCCAGCTGAGACGCCGTCGGGTAGCAGCCCGGCACGGCAATTAAATTACTCTCTTTTAGCTCAGCGCCCTGCCATTCGGCCAGGCCGTAAACCGCTTTTTCCAGCAGCTCTGGATGCTGATGGGTAAAACCGTAATAACGTTCATAGAACGCAGGATCGTTAACACGGAACGCGCCGGAGAGATCGATCACCACGCAGCCTGCAGCCAGGAACTGCGGGGCCAGGTCGTGGCTGACTTCGTGGGCGGTGGCAAGGAATACCACATCCACGCCTTCGCTAAACTCGCTGATGTCTGACATCGCCTGCAGCGGCAGATCAACGATGCCTTTTAACTGTGGATGCAAATCAGATATCAATTTTCCTGCATCTGAACTTTGCGCTGAAACCGTCAAAGCGGTTATGTTCATATCAGGATGGCGATTCAAATAGCTTACAAGCTCTGCGCCTGCATAACCGCTTGCACCCACAATCAGCGTATTCAACATCTGGGTCGTTCACCTTGTCTTTTCGGTCTGCTCAGAGTGCCAGCCTGACGCTTTCACCCACGTCCGTTAGCGTGGTTTTTTATTCACCGGAACGCTTAACTGTTCCTTTACGCTCAACGTTATTGTATTTTTATTCACAATTACTGCATGAATATTGATACTATCCTAACCTAAGGCCTGTCAACAGTGAAGATGAAATTACCGCCTTTTATCGAGATCTACCGCGCCCTGATCGCGACACCTTCCATCAGCGCCACCGACAGCGCGCTGGACCAAAGCAATGAGTCTTTAATCAATTTACTGGCCGGCTGGTTCCGTGACCTCGGTTTTAACGTCGAAATTCAGCCCGTACCAGGCACACGCAATAAATTCAATATGCTGGCGAGCAGTGGCCAGGGCGCTGGCGGCCTGCTGCTGGCAGGGCACACCGATACCGTGCCGTTTGACGATGGCCGCTGGACGCGGGACCCGTTTACCCTGACCGAGCACGACAACAAGCTTTACGGCCTGGGTACTGCCGACATGAAAGGGTTCTTCGCGTTTATTCTGGATGCACTGCGCGACGTAGATGTGACAACCCTGAAAAAGCCGCTCTACATCCTGGCTACCGCCGATGAAGAGACCACCATGGCAGGTGCACGCTATTTCTCTGAAACAACCTCGCTGCGCCCGGACTGCGCAATCATCGGCGAACCGACATCTTTACAGCCGGTACGCGCGCACAAAGGCCACTTGTCGAACGCCATTCGTATTCTTGGGCAGTCCGGCCACTCGAGCGATCCCGCGCGCGGTGTCAACGCGATTGAACTGATGCATGATGCCATCGGCCACATCCTCGCGCTGCGCAATACCCTGAAAGATCGCTATCACCATGATGCCTTCACTGTGCCATACCCAACCCTTAACCTCGGACACATTAGCGGCGGCGACGCGGCAAACCGCATTTGTGCATGTTGCGAACTTCACATGGACATTCGCCCGCTGCCGGGCATGACATTAAACGATCTGAACGGTTTACTGACTGAAGCACTAGAACCGGTAAGCCAGCGCTGGCCTGGCCGACTGACGGTCTCTGAACTACATCCGCCGATTCCAGGCTACGAATGCCCGCCGGACCACCAGCTCGTGCAGGTCGTTGAGAAACTGCTCGGGGCGCAAACGGAAGTGGTGAACTATTGCACCGAGGCGCCGTTTATCCAGACAGTGTGCCCGACGTTGGTTCTTGGGCCAGGCTCCATCAACCAGGCGCACCAGCCGGATGAATACATCGACACCCGCTTTATCAAGCCAACCCGGGAATTAATTACTCAGGTAGTGCATCATTTTTGTTGGCATTAATTAATCGCGGCAAAAGGGGGTTTTACCCCCTTTTTAATCTGCAATAATCACTATTCCTATAAGAATTGCTTATGAGCGAAGTTGGTAATTAAATTTCATAAATTCGCGCCATTTCCTCGTTTGCTGAAACGATTTCGTAGCAATTGACGAATGGTTTATGACGTGGCTTTATAAAAGGCGGTGTTGAACCTTCACGGGTGAAATTAAGTTACATAATAGATTGGGCTGGAGTCATATGAACGAACGCTATTCTGCTTTGCGAAGTAATGTCAGCATGCTCGGAAAACTGCTCGGAGATACCATCAAAGATGCGCTGGGGGAAAATATCCTCGACCGCGTAGAAACGATCCGTAAGTTATCCAAGTCCTCCCGCGCCGGTAATGAAGCCAATCGTCAGGAGCTGCTGAGCACGCTGCAGAACCTCTCAAATGATGAACTGCTCCCCGTCGCCCGTGCTTTTAGCCAGTTTCTTAATCTTGCCAACACCGCAGAGCAGTATCACAGCATCTCCGCGACGGGCGAAGCGGCCAGCAACCCGGAAGTCATCGCTAACACGCTGCAAAAACTAAAAAATCAGCCGGGTATCAGTGAAGCAGACATTCGGGCAGCCGTTGAGTCTCTTTCTCTGGAGCTGGTACTCACCGCTCACCCGACCGAGATCACTCGCCGCACCCTGATTCACAAACTGGTTGAAGTGAACAGCTGCCTGAAGCAACTCGACCACAGCGATCTCGCCGACTACGAACGCAACCAGATCATGCGCCGCCTGCGCCAGTTGGTTGCTCAGGCGTGGCATACCGACGAAATTCGTAAGCACCGTCCTTCTCCGGTCGACGAAGCCAAATGGGGCTTCGCGGTGGTAGAAAACAGTCTGTGGGAAGGGGTGCCAAATTACCTGCGCGAGCTGAACGAACAGCTCGAAGAAAACCTGAATTACAAACTGCCGGTCGACTTCGTCCCGGTACGCTTTACCTCCTGGATGGGCGGCGACCGCGACGGCAACCCGAACGTGACTTCCGAGATCACCCGCCACGTCCTGCTCCTCAGCCGCTGGAAGGCCACCGATCTGTTCCTGCGCGATATCGCGGTGCTGGTTTCCGAGCTGTCGATGGTGGAATGCACGGCGGAGCTTAGCGAACTTGCGAGGCCGGATGCAGGCCAGGAACCTTATCGCCACATCATGAAAGGCCTGCGCCAGCAGCTGCTCGCCACCCAGGCCTGGCTTGAAGCTCGCCTTAAAGGCCAGCGCCTGCCGAAACCGGAAGGTTTGCTCATTCAAAACGAGCAACTTTGGGACCCGCTCTACGCCTGTTATCAGTCCCTCCAGGCTTGCGGCATGGGCATCATCGCTAACGGGCAGCTGCTGGATACCCTGCGCCGCGTGAAATGCTTCGGTGTGCCGCTGGTACGCATTGATATTCGTCAGGAAAGCACGCGCCACAGCGAAGCGTTGGGCGAAATGACCCGCTATATTGGCATCGGCGACTACGAAAGCTGGTCAGAGGCCGATAAACAAGCCTTCCTGATCCGCGAACTGAACTCCAAGCGCCCTCTGCTGCCTCGTCAATGGGAGCCCAGCGAAGAAACCCGGGAAGTCCTGGAAACCTGTAAAGTGGTGGCTGAAGCCCCACGCGGGTCTATCGCGGCCTACGTGATTTCGATGGCAAAAACGCCGTCCGACGTCCTGGCCGTTCACCTGCTCCTGAAAGAAGCGGGCTGTACCTTCGCCCTACCGGTGGCGCCGCTGTTTGAAACCCTGGACGACCTGAATAACGCCGACGACGTCATGACTCAGCTGCTGAATATTGACTGGTACCGTGGCTTTATCCAGGGCAAGCAGATGGTAATGATTGGTTATTCTGACTCGGCGAAGGACGCGGGCGTGATGGCCGCATCCTGGGCACAGTACGAAGCACAAGATGCCCTGATCAAAACCTGTGAGAAAGCCGGTATCGCCCTGACGTTGTTCCACGGTCGCGGCGGCTCCATCGGCCGTGGCGGTGCGCCAGCGCACGCAGCCCTGCTTTCTCAGCCGCCGGGAAGCCTGAAAGGCGGCCTGCGCGTAACCGAGCAAGGCGAGATGATTCGCTTTAAATACGGCCTGCCGGAAATCACCATCAGCAGCCTGTCGCTCTACACCAGCGCGATCCTTGAAGCTAACCTGTTGCCGCCGCCGGAGCCGAAGAAAGAGTGGATTCAGATCATGAACTCCCTCTCTGCGACGTCGTGCGAAATGTATCGCGGCTATATTCGGGAGAACAAAGACTTCGTGCCGTATTTCCGTTCCGCCACACCGGAGCTGGAATTGGGCAAGCTGCCATTGGGTTCTCGCCCGGCGAAACGTCGTCCAAACGGCGGGGTAGAATCTTTACGTGCGATTCCGTGGATTTTTGCCTGGACCCAAAACCGCCTGATGCTGCCGGCCTGGCTGGGCGCAGGTGCGGCACTGCAAAAAGTCGTGGAAGAAGGAAAACAAAGCGAGCTGGAAACAATGTGCCGCGACTGGCCGTTCTTCTCTACTCGCCTCGGCATGCTGGAGATGGTGTTTGCGAAAGCTGACCTTTGGCTGGCGGAATACTACGATCAGCGTCTGGTGAAGCCTGAGCTATGGAAGCTAGGCACACAGCTGCGTGACCAGCTGGAAGCCGACATCAAAGTCGTGCTGGATATCGCCAACGATTCGCATCTGATGGAAGATTTACCATGGATTGCCGAGTCCATTACTCTGCGTAACATCTATACAGACCCGCTGAACGTCCTGCAGGCCGAGCTGCTGCATCGTTCACGTCAGTCGGAAGAGAAAGGTGAAGCGCCAGATGCCCGCGTAGAGCAAGCCCTGATGGTCACCATCGCCGGCGTTGCGGCCGGGATGCGTAATACCGGTTAATTCTTTTCTAGCTCCATCAAAACCCCGCTTCGGCGGGGTTTTTTATTGCAGGCTAATTAAAAGGTTCATCATTATTGCGATTCGCCTTAACGTCTTATTCTTCTTAAATAAAAAGACAATGAACGCTTAAAAAAATCGCTAGCTTAAATCGCACCAGAACAAGCACAAATTTCCGCTGTCATTATTTCGACACATTTCCTATATTGTGCGCAAAAGTCACCCAACTATGGGTGACTTTTTTCGTGAGTACAAGCCACCGTAGCGTTCATAACTAAGGCTTACTTAAGGTTTTCTCATTACGGTTAATGATAATTTTATAGCACAGGCAAGAGTATGCACTTCACATTGAAACAGTCTGAACGCAAGTTCAGCATTAAAGCCCTTGGATGGGTTTTACTCTACTTTTGGTATTTTTCCTCAGTTTTGCAGATTGCCATATTAGCGACAGGCTACAGCGGTACAACGGGGCTTCGTGACTCCTTACTGTTTAGCTCCCTGTGGTTTATTCCTGTATTTCTGTTCCCACAGCGCACGCGCATTATTGCCGCCTTCATCGGCGTTATCCTTTGGGCAGCCTCAATAGCCGCCCTGGGCTATTACGTTGTCTACGGGCAGGAGTTCTCACAAAGCGTTCTGTTCGTGATGTTCGAAACAAACGCTAACGAAGCCAGCGAATACCTGAGTCAGTACTTCAGCCTGAAGCTGCTGTTCATTGCGGTTGCCTATACGCTGGTAGCTATCTTTCTTTGGACACGTCTGCGCCCGGTTTATATTCCAAACCCGTGGCGCTGGCTGGTTTCCTTCGCCATTCTATTTGGCCTGGTGCTTAACCCGGTGGGCAAAGAGTGGCTCATCAACAAACGCAGCATCGCGGAGTCATTCTCCAGCATTTCTTATCGCCTTGAGCCTGCGGCTCCCTGGCAGTTTATCGTCGCCTATACCGAATATCGCCAGCAGTTGGACAGCCTGAACAACATGCTAACCTCCAATAACGCGCTGCCGCCGTTGGCTAACCTGAAAGACGCCTCCGGTAACGCCCCGCGCACTTTGGTGCTGGTTATTGGCGAGTCAACGCAGCGCGGCCGCATGAGCCTTTACGGCTATCACCGCCAGACAACGCCGGGACTGGATGAGCTGCATAAAACTGACCCGCAAATGACGGTGTTTAATAACGTCGTTACTTCACGTCCTTACACCATTGAAATTCTGCAGCAGGCGCTGACTTTCGCGGACGAGAAAGAACCCGACCTCTACCTGACTAAGCCTTCGCTGATGAACCTGATGAAGCAGGCAGGCTACAAAACCTTCTGGATCACTAACCAGCAGACAATGACCGAACGCAACACCATGCTGGCCGTATTCTCGAAGCAGACCGACAAGCAATATTACATGAACCAGCAGCGCACCCAGAGCGCTCGCGAGTATGACACCAACGTCCTGGCGCCGTTTAAAGAAGTGCTTGCCGATCCGGCACCGAAGAAATTTATTATCGTGCACCTGCTCGGGACGCATATTCGCTACGACTTCCGCTACCCGGAAAACTGGGGCAAGTTTGACGGTAAAACCGATGATTTACCTGCAGGGTTAACCAAAGCTCAGCAAGAAGCCTACAACAGCTACGATAACGCCAACCTGTTTAACGACCACGTGGTTTCCACGCTGATCAAGGACTACAAGGCCAGCGATCCTAACGGCTTCCTGCTCTATTTCTCTGACCATGGTGAAGAGGTGTACGACACACCGCCGTACCAGACCCAGGGCCGTAACGAAAGCAACCCAACGCGGCATATGTACACCATACCGTTTATTGTCTGGACGTCACCGACCTGGCAGCAGGCTCACCCTCGTGACCTCTCGCAAGATATAAACCGTAAATACAGCAGCTCTGAGCTGATCCATACCTGGTCTGATTTGGCCGGTTTAAGCTATGACGGCTACGACGCGACGCGTGCCATCGCCAGCCCACAGTTTGTCGAAGCGACACGCTGGATTGGCAACCCGTATGAGAAGAACGCCCTGCGGGATTACGACGCGCTGCCTTACGGCAAGCAGGTGGGGAATCAGTAACCCTTTTGCTCAAAACAAAAAGCCCCGCTCAGCAGAGCGGGGCTTTTTTTTCAACTACGGCTTACAACGTAGGACGAACACCCAGAGTGTGGCAAATCGCGTAGCTCATTTCCGCACGGTTAAGGGTATAGAAATGAAAATCCTTCACGCCTTCACGACTTAAGATCTTCACCATATCCATCGCGATATTCGCCCCAACCAGTTGGCGAGTTTCCGCGTCGTTGTCCAAACCTTCAAACATTTGCGCCATCCACGACGGAATACGCACGTTGGTCATATCGGCAAATTTTTTCGCCTGCTTAAAGTTAGACACCGGCAGAATGCCTGGGATTATCTCTACATCAATACCGGTCGCCGCACAGCGATCGCGGAAACGAAGATAGCTTTCAACATCGAAGAAGAATTGAGTAATCGCGCGATTAGCCCCGGCTTCAATTTTACGGCGCAGGCTGAGTAAATCCGCCTGCGCACTTTTGGCTTCGGGATGAACTTCCGGATAGGCCGCAACGGAAATATCGAAGTCGCCGACATCCTTCAGCAGCCCCACCAGGTCAGAAGCATACATATCTGGCTTACCGCTGCCAGGCGGCAGGTCGCCACGCAACGCGACGATATGGCGAATGCCGTTGTTCCAGTAGTCCTGCGCGATCGCGCGCAGTTCATCACGCGTTGCATCGACGCAGGTCAGATGCGGGGCCGCCTCAAGACCAGTGCGTTCTTTAATGCCTTTGATAATGCTGTGGGTACGGTCACGCTCGCCGGAGTTCGCGCCGTAAGTCACGGAAACAAACGTTGGCTTCAGGATGCTCAGCCTGTCGATAGACTTCCAAAGGGTTTGTTCCATTTCACTGCTGCGCGGCGGGAAAAACTCAAAGGAAACATGAATATGCCCGGCCACTTCGGCCAGACTCTGGTTCAGCGCTTCCCGCTGATTCGCGTGAAAAAAGCTCATACCCTTACCTCGTCAATCGCATCATTATCGTGTGGTGGCGTTTATTGCTATCCAGACGTTTAGACGTCCAGATAGAAAGATGACCGAAAAGGCGAAAGTCGTCAATGAAAATGTCACCACAAAAAGTGGAGGAATTCTCACTCAAGTTGAATTTTTTTCAGGATAGGCAGAGAAAGGGGGTACAGGAAGCGCACTCTCCTCGGGAGGAGGAGAGTGCGGCAAAGAGAACTACAGCAGTTGCGCCAGGCGGTTCAGATCGGACTGAATAGCCCCGGCGGTAACATCACGGCCGGCACCTGGCCCGCGGATCACCAGCGGATTATCACGGTACCAGCGGCTTTCAATGGCGAAGACATTGTCGCACGGCAGCAGAGCGGCCAGCGGATGCTCTGCCCGCACGGCTTCAACGCCAACGCGCGCCTTGCCGTTCGCATCAAACCGGGCCACGTAACGCAGCACCAGCCCCATTTCCTGCGCAGCCTCCAGCCGTTGCAGCATTTGTTCGTTCAGCTCATCACCATTTTCAAAGAAATGATCGATGGAGCCGCCTTCACAGCCAGCGGGCACCAGGGATTCCACGCGAACCTGATCCGGCTCGATGTCATAACCCGCTTCACGAGCCAGGATCACCAGCTTACGCATGACGTCCTTACCGGACAGGTCAACGCGCGGATCCGGCTCGGTCAGCCCCTGCTGCCAGGCCTGATCAACCAGTTCAGTAAACGGCACGGTGCCGTCAAACTGCAGGAATAACCATGACAACGTCCCCGAGAAAATACCGCTGATAGCCAAAATGGCATCGCCGCTGTCGCGCAGGTCGCGAACCGTGTGGTTAACCGGCAGGCCTGCGCCGACTGTGGCGTTATACAGCCAGTGCCGGCCCGTTTTCTCAAACGCATCGCGAATCTGGCGATACTTCTGGCCGTTCCCCGCGCCGGCAAGCTTGTTGGCGCTGATCACATGGAAGCCGTGGCTGGCGAAGTCCAGGTATTGATCGGCGAGCTGCTCGCTGGCGGTCACGTCCAGTACCACTAAATCATCATACGGGTGAGCCCGCATCCACAGGAACAGCGACTCTTCGTCCTGCTGTACAGCTTCATCATTGAAGAAAGCCAGTGCCCGGCTGGCATCCAGACCTTCGTAGTTGAGCAAGCTACGGCTGCTGTCCACCACGCCGGCCAACACAAATTCAAACCCGGTACGAGCGGAGAGAATTTCCTGCTCACGGGCAAACAACTCAAGCCAGCGGGAGCCGATGTTGCCTTTGCCAAACAGCATCAGGCCAATACGCTTCTCCGCACGAAACAAGGACTTGTGCAACCCCTGAATCAGGCTTTCCGTTGGGCCTACGCGCAGCACAGCCACCAGGCTAATCCCGTCTTCCGACTGCCAGATAAACTCCACGGGATGATCTTTCAGCTGTTGCCAGAAACGGTGGCTATGCAGTGGGTTGCGGCAAACACCGGCCCCGACCATTGCCACCAGCGCCAGGCCTTCACGCAGGCGAAGCTCACCCTGCAAACTGGCATCCTGAAGAAGTTGCAGCACGCTGTTCGCTACTTCAGAGGTGTAGCAAAGCTGCAGCAGGCTGCGGTCAGGATGCACGCCAATCGACAGCGGACGCACCTGACCACGCTTGAGGATCAGATCCAGCTCTTTTTGCGCCAGCTTGAAATCCTGATGCGACGGTACCTGATACTCAATAAGGCAAACATCGTCGTGACTGGTCACAATCCGGGCGCCCGTGCCGGACGCCAGAACGCGCTCAATACGGGTAGAACCTTGTTCTGGCGAGTAGCTGCAGCGCAGTTGAAGGTCGATATCGCTTCCTGACACCGGCTGTAGAGTACGAGCGTGCAGTACCGGCGCTGCCAGGCGAGCCAGTTCGCTGGCTTCATCCAGGCGCAGCAGAGGCAACAGGCAGGCATCTTTCACTTTACGCGGATCGGCGCTGTAAACCCCGGCAACGTCGCTCCAGATAGTCACGCGAGAAACCCCAGCCAGGGCACCAATTTGCGTCGCTGAGTAGTCAGACCCGTTACGCCCCAGCAGAACGGTTTCACCGGCTTCGTTGCTACAGATGAAACCCGTCACGACCAGGCGTTTATTTGGATGTTGAGCAAGCAAGTTTTGCAACAGCGGCCAGGAACGGCCTTCGTCAACCTGTGGCTGAGCCGCACGCTCAGCGCGCATAAAATCACGAGCATCCAGCCAGGCGGCTTCAACGCCCTGCTGATTCAGCACCGCGGCCATCAAACGCGCAGACCAGACTTCCCCATGGCCAACCACTTCTGCATAAACGGCATCGGTCATTTTGCCGTCCAGCAGAACGGCAAGCCGCTCCAGGTCGTGGATAAACCCGGCAATCAGGCCATCGGCCACTTCCGGCGGCAGTAGGCCACTAATAAGATCGCTCTGGTAACGGCGCAGCGTTTGCTGCACCTGATGCGCGGAAAGCCTGTCGCTCTGGCTCAGTTTGAGCCAGTTAATCAACTGGTTAGTGGTACTGCCGGCGGCCGAAACCACCATCATGTCACCCGGTCTGGAATATTCGGTCATGATACCCGCCACGCGCAGGTAACATTTCACATCGGCAAGACTGCTGCCCCCAAACTTGTGCAGTTGACGAACCGGCGTCCCTGCTGGTGCTGAAACACTCATGCTTACCCCTCGGCAGCGACCCGGAAGGCATTTTCCAGATCGGCAATTAAATCTTCACTATCTTCTATACCTGTTGAAACGCGTAGCAGCGTCTCAGAAATTCCGGCGGCGGCACGCGCCTCCGGTGCCATGCCCGCATGGGTCATGGTTGCGGCGTGAGAAATCAAGCTTTCCACTCCCCCCAGCGATTCAGCCAGGGTAAACAGCGACAGCGCCCCCAGGAAACGACGCAGCGTTTGCTCATCACCGTCCAGCTCAAAGCTCAGCATCGCGCCAAACCCTTTTTGCTGACGAGCGGCAATCTCGTGGCCCTGGTTTTCCGGCAGTGAAGGATGATACAGCTTTTTCACCAGCGGTTGCTGCTTGAGAAACTCAACAATAGCTAAAGCATTACGCTGAGCCACTTCCATACGCGGCGACAAGGTACGCAGGCCGCGCAGCAGCAGGTAGCTGTCAAATGCGCTGCCGGTCACACCAATGTTATTCGCCCACCATGCCAGTTCGGTGACCGTGGCCGGATCTTTTGCAATCACCACGCCTGCAACCACGTCCGAATGGCCGTTGAGATACTTGGTGCAAGAGTGCAGAACCAGGTCGGCCCCCAGCGCCAGCGGGTTTTGCAGTGCCGGGCTCAGGAAGGTGTTGTCCACCACGCTAATCGCGCCCGCTTCACGGGCTGCGGCACAGATTTTCGCAATATCTACGACGCGCAACAATGGATTACTTGGACTTTCTACCAGCACCAGCTTTGGTTTTTCCGCCAGCGCAGAGTTTAAAGCTTCTTCATCGTTCTGATCGACGAATAAAACGCGGTAAGCCCCACGTTTTGCAAGACTATCGAACAGACGGTAGCTGCCCCCATAACAGTCGTGAGGCGCAACCAGCAGATCGCCAGGCTTGAGGAATACGGTGGTAACCAGGTGAATGGCCGACATGCCGGTATTAGTCATTACGGCCCCGGCGCCGCCTTCCAGCTCCGCCAGCGCCCGCTGTACAACGTCGCGCGTTGGGTTACCCCGGCGTGAATAATCATGGGCACGCGGTTCATTAAAGCCGGTGAAGTTATAGGTGCTGGACAGGTGGATAGGTGGAACGACGCAGCCGTACTGCTCGTCATCATTCAAACCGCTACGAACTGCTATGGTTGCCTGTTTACGCGTCATGGTGTGCCCGATCCTTGCTGGTCGAATAAAAGTCAGGCCTCAGAGTAAACAACCGCAGTATAGACGTCAATACATCTGGACATCTAAACCTCTTTGCGTATAGATTGAGCAAAAGGCAAATAGCCGTTAAAATTATGCGTTTTAGAGTGTATATGTCTGAGTTTCGCGCTCAGGAAAGGGTTATCCTACGCTGTACACTAAAAGAGATAATCGTCAACGCCGCGGATTTACCCGGCTTTGGCATGTTTTCATAGATTAAGAGGATTAAGGTATCTCATGGCTGAATGGAGCGGCGAATATATCAGCCCCTACGCTGAGCACGGTAAGAAGAGTGAACAAGTAAAGAAAATTACGGTTTCCATTCCTCTGAAAGTGTTGAAGATCCTCACCGATGAGCGCACGCGTCGCCAGGTGAATAACCTGCGTCATGCGACCAACAGTGAACTGCTGTGTGAAGCTTTTCTGCACGCGTTCACCGGCCAACCGCTGCCGAACGATGCTGACCTGCGTAAAGAGCGCAGCGATGAAATCCCGGAAGATGCTAAGGTCATCATGCGTGAACTGGGGATCGATCCGGATACGTGGGAATATTAAGACCTGTGGTTAAGGCGTCTCCGGGCGCCTTTTCTTATTGCTTTACCGGATAACAGATACAAAAAAGGCGCCTTCAGGCGCCTTTCTCTTTCCAGAGTGCGAAACTTATTTTTTCGCGCCTGGTACGCTGAAGCGCTTGTTGAAGCGATCAACACGGCCGCCGGTAGCAACATCACGCTGTTTACCAGTGTAGAACGGGTGGCACTGACCACATACGTCCAGGTTCAGATCGTGACCTACGGTGGAGCGGATCTTGATAACATTACCGCAAGAGCAGTTTGCAGTAATTTCTTCGTATTTAGGATGGATATCTTTTTTCATGGTAAACCTCGGTAAAGGCCGCGTCGCTCTTCCAGCCCTAACGCCAGACACCACGCGATGTTAATAAATTAGGTTTTTCGATACCAAAACTGCGCATCAAAGGCGGCGAATCATACAGAAATTACTCAGCCGGTGCAAACTGATCCGCAATTTTGCAAGCGCACAGTGTACACTAATACGTCATTTTTTTCAGCCTGGATGCTTTCATGCCCGTAGCCCACGTTGCTCTGCCGGTTCCGCTGGCCCGTACCTTCGACTATCTGCTGCCAGAGGGCGTGCAGGTTAGCGCAGGCTGCCGCGTGCAGGTGCCGTTTGGCAAGCAACGCGAAGCTGTCGGTATTGTTATGGCGGTCAGCCAGACGAGCGACCTGCCGCTCGAAAAACTCAAACCCGTTGGCGAAGTCCTGGATGGCCGCTCGCTCTTCACGCCGTCACTCTGGCGCGTGCTGCTGTGGGCAGCAGAGTATTATCACCACCCGATTGGCGAAGTGCTCTTTCACGCTCTGCCGATCCTTCTGCGCCAGGGAAAACCTGCGCATCATGCTCCACTCTGGTACTGGTTTGCTACGGAAGAAGGCAAAGCCGTTGATCTGAACAGTCTTAAACGTGCGCCTAAGCAGCAGCAGGCGCTGGCAGCCCTGCGGCACAATATTGTCTGGCGCCATCAAATCGGCGAGCTGGAAATCAGTGAGCCAGGGCTACAGGCGCTGAGAACAAAAGGCCTGTGTGATTTAAAAAGCGCGGCGCCTGCGGAAGAAGACTGGCGGGCAAACTATGCCGTTGCCGGTGAACGGCTGAGACTGAATACGGAGCAAGCCACCGCTGTGGGCGCTATCCACAGCGAATCCGATCGCTTCTCCGCCTGGTTACTCGCCGGCATCACCGGCTCCGGCAAAACTGAGGTTTATCTCAGCGTGCTTGAAAACGTACTGGCGCAGGGAAAGCAGGCTTTAGTGCTGGTACCGGAAATTGGTCTGACCCCGCAAACGATCGCCCGCTTCCGGGAGCGCTTTAACGCGCCGGTTGAAGTCCTTCACTCCGGGCTTAATGACAGCGAAAGGCTCAGCGTGTGGCTAAAAGCACGCAGCGGCGAGGCGGCCATCGTCATTGGCACCCGCTCCTCTCTGTTCACGCCGTTCTGCCGTCTCGGGGTCATCGTTATCGATGAGGAACATGACAGCTCCTATAAGCAGCAAGAAGGCTGGCGCTATCACGCTCGCGACTTAGCCGTTTACCGGGCGCATGCTGAAAACATTCCGATCATTCTTGGCTCGGCAACGCCGGCGTTAGAAACCCTGCACAATGTTCAGGTGGGAAAATATCGCCAGCTACGTCTGACCAAACGAGCCGGAAACGCACGCCCGGCGCATCAGCAGGTTGTCGATCTGAAAGGGCAGCAGCTCAAGGCAGGATTAGCCCCCGCACTTCTCAAAAAGATCGGCGAGCATCTTGCCGCGGATAACCAGGTAATCCTTTTCCTTAACCGCCGCGGCTTCGCACCTGCCCTGCTCTGTCACGAATGCGGTTGGATTGCGGAATGCGCACGGTGCGATCATTACTACACGCTGCACCAGGGCCAGCGCCACCTGCGTTGTCACCATTGCGACAGCCAGCGCGCTATCCCGCAGCAATGCCCGCAGTGCGGCTCCACGCATCTGGTTCCGGTGGGAATGGGGACCGAACAGCTTGAACACAGCCTTGAGCCGCTCTTCCCGAACGTACCGATATCCCGTATCGACCGCGATACCACCAGCCGCAAAGGGGCCCTGGAACAACAACTGGCCGAAGTTCATCGGGGCGGGGCACGGATCCTAATCGGCACACAAATGCTGGCTAAAGGGCATCACTTCCCTGATGTCACGCTTGTCGCCCTGCTCGACGTAGACGGCGCGCTTTTCTCCGCGGATTTCCGAGCCGCCGAGCGTTTTGCCCAGCTCTATGTCCAGGTTTCTGGTCGGGCGGGACGGGCCGGTAAGCAAGGGGAGGTTCTGCTGCAAACGCATCATCCCGAACACCCTTTGCTGCAAACTCTGCTGACCAAAGGCTACGATGCGTTTTCCAGCCAGGCATTGAACGAGCGCAAAACGGTATTTTTACCGCCTTACACCAGCCATGTATTGATTCGGGCCGAAGATCAGAACAACCACCAGGCACCGCTATTTTTGCAGCAGTTGCGTAATCTGCTGGAAGCCAGCCCGCTGCGCGATGAGCAACTCTGGATCATGGGTCCGGTCCCTTCACTGCAGCCAAAACGCGGCGGTCGTTTTCGCTGGCAAATACTGCTGCAGCACCCGTCGCGCGCGCGCCTGCAAAAGCTGGTCAGCCACTCGCTGACGCTGATCAACACGCTCCCCGAAGCCCGGAAAGTGAAATGGATGCTGGATGTCGACCCTATCGACGGGTAGCACAATCGGGCTGGTTATGCGAAGCCGATCGAAAAATCTAATACTCATCACATTTCTTGTGAAAAATTTGTAACCGCTTACAGCCAACTTCTGCTAAGAATGTGATGACTGTCAGACACACAGGAGTGTTGACGATAGCGGCGTGCATGTGAGGAGAAGAAGTGAAGCCCAAGAAACCGGTGGTGAATGCCACCATGAAAGATGTCGCCGTGCAGGCAAAAGTGTCTACTGCAACGGTATCCCGCGCCTTAATGAACCCGGACAAAGTTTCACAAAGCACCCGTAATCGCGTGGAACAGGCGGCGATTGAGGTGGGGTATTTGCCTCATTCTCTGGGGCGTAACATCAAGCGCAGCGAATCACGTACTATTCTGGTCATCGTGCCCGATATTTGCGATCCGTTTTTCAGCGAAATCATTCGCGGGATTGAAGTTACCGCAGCTTCACACGGCTATCTCGTGCTGATTGGCGATTGCGCCCACCAAAATCAGCAGGAAAAAACCTTCATCGACCTGATAATCACCAAACAAATTGATGGCATGCTGCTGCTGGGCTCGCGTCTGCCATTTGACGCCAGCAAAGAAGAGCAACGCAATCTGCCGCCGATGGTAATGGCCAACGAATTTGCACCTGAGCTGGAGCTGCCCACGGTGCATATCGACAACCTGACCGCCGCCTTTAACGCCGTTTACTATTTGCAAGAGCTTGGGCATCAGCGCATCGCCTGTATCGCCGGGCCCGAAGAAATGCCGCTTTGCCATTATCGCTTGCAGGGATACGTGCAGGCGCTTCGCCGCAACGGCATCGCCGTCGATCCTCACTACATTGCACGCGGTGATTTTACCTATGAAGCTGGCGCCGCTGCTCTGGCACAGCTTATTGCCCTGCCTGAACCGCCAACAGCCATTTTCTGCCATAGCGATGTGATGGCACTGGGGGCGCTGTCTCAGGCGAAGCGCAGCGGACTGAAAGTACCGGAAGATCTATCAATTATGGGCTTCGATGACATCGCCCTGTCGCAGTTCTGTGACCCGCCCCTCACCACCGTCGCACAACCCCGTTTCGATATTGGTAAGGAGGCTATGCTGCTATTGCTGGACAACATGAATGGCCAAAACGTTAACAGCGGCTCACGCCTGCTGGACTGCGATCTTATTGAACGAGGCAGCACCGCCGCGCCCGGCAGCAGAAATTGAGCCGTTTTTAAGACTGCATAAACTGGTCAAAGCCCCGCCCCTTAAGTAACATGGCGGACTGATAAACGAATAAAGACAGCGAAACGATAGTGGCACAACGAGATTATGTAAGCCGCGGGCAATCGGCAGGGACGCGGCGCAAAAAAAGTACACCCCGCAAAAAGCAACGTAGTCTGCCCTCCGTCTCTCCAACGATGGTTGCCATTGCGGCCGCAGTCGTGGTGGCCTTTGTCGGTGCTCTTTACTTTATTACTCACCATAAGAAAGAAGAGATTGACGCTCTCCCTGGCCACAAAGTGACCGCCAATGGCTTACCGCCAAAACCGGAAGAGCGCTGGCGTTACATCAAAGAGCTGGAGAACCGCCAGCCTGGCGTGCGTGCGCCTACCGAACCGACCGCCGGCGGTGAAGTCATGAATCAAAGCCAGCTAACCAACGAACAGCGCCAGTTGCTGGAGCAAATGCAGGCGGATATGCGCCAGCAGCCAACGCAGTTGAATGAAGTTCCGTGGAACGAGCAAACGCCTGCCCAGCGCCAGCAAACGCTGCAGCGCCAGAAACAGATTGTTCAGCAAACTCAGCCTGCTCAACAGCAGCAGTGGAATACGCAAACGCAGCAGCCACGGGTTCAGCAGCGCGTCGCCGAGCAGCCATACCAGCAGCCGCGCAACACGCAGCAAACTACGCAGCCTTATCAGCAGCCAAAAACCGTGCAGCAGCCGCCGAAAACCTCAACGGCAAATAATCAGCAACCTTATCAGGATCTGCTGCAAACGCCGCCGCACAGCCAGCAAAAGGCGCCACAGCAAGCCAAACCAGTTCAGCGTGAAGCTCAGCCGGCACCAATTACTCGTGAACCGGAAGTGGCTAAACAGGCTCCTGCTGTTCAGGAGAAAAAAGATGAAAAACGCTGGATGGTGCAGTGTGGTTCATTCAAAGGTAGCGAACAGGCCGAAACCGTTCGTGCCCAGCTGGCGTTTGAAGGCTTTGACTCCCGCATTACCACCAATAACGGCTGGAACCGCGTCGTTATTGGGCCAATCAAAGGCAAAGACAATGCTGATGGCACCATTAATCGGCTGAAGATGGCTGGACATACCAGCTGTATTCGTCTTGCCGCCGGGGGTTGAAACCCCAAAATTGCCCCCCATTTATAATGGCATTAGGCCCTGCGCACCGCGCAGGGCTCCTGTTTAGCTGATGCAAAAGGGGTCCGATCGTGACAACAATAGTAAGTGTACGTCGTAACGGCCATGTGGTTATTGCCGGCGATGGCCAGGCCACGCTGGGTAATACCGTCATGAAAGGTAACGTCAAAAAAGTACGTCGCCTGTACAACGATAAAGTGATCGCGGGTTTTGCCGGCGGTACTGCGGATGCCTTCACGCTGTTCGAACTGTTTGAGCGCAAGCTGGAAATGCATCAGGGTCACCTGGTGAAAGCCGCCGTTGAGCTGGCGAAGGATTGGCGTACCGACCGTATGCTGCGCAAGCTTGAAGCGCTACTGGCCGTGGCCGACGAAAGCGCATCGCTTATCATCACCGGCAACGGCGACGTCATCCAGCCTGAAAACGATCTGATTGCCATTGGCTCCGGCGGCCCGTACGCCCAGGCCGCAGCCCGTGCCCTTCTGGAAAACACCGAAATGGGCGCGCGTGATATCGCTGTGAAAGCGTTGGATATTGCAGGTGATATCTGCGTTTATACCAACCACTTCCATACCATCGAAGAATTACCGTCTAAAGCGTAAGGATCTCCCATGTCTGAAATGACCCCACGCGAAATTGTTAGCGAGCTGAATAAACACATTATCGGCCAGGACAACGCCAAGCGCTCAGTCGCTATCGCCTTACGTAACCGCTGGCGCCGTATGCAGCTTGATGAAGAGCTGCGCCATGAAGTTACCCCTAAAAACATTTTGATGATCGGCCCGACGGGCGTGGGTAAAACCGAAATTGCCCGCCGCCTGGCAAAACTGGCTAACGCGCCGTTCATCAAAGTTGAAGCGACTAAATTCACCGAAGTCGGCTATGTTGGCAAAGAAGTGGATTCCATTATCCGCGATCTGACCGATGCTGCGGTGAAAATGGTACGCATGCAGTCTATCGAAAAAAACCGCTATCGCGCTGAAGAGATGGCCGAAGAGCGTATTCTCGACGTGCTTATCCCGCCGGCGAAGAATAACTGGGGCCAGGCAGAAGCCCAGCAGGAACCTTCTGCTGCTCGCCAGTCGTTCCGCAAAAAGCTGCGTGAAGGCCAACTGGATGATAAAGAGATCGAAATCGATCTCGCCGCTGCGCCTATGGGCGTAGAAATTATGGCTCCTCCAGGCATGGAAGAGATGACCAGCCAGCTCCAGTCCATGTTCCAGAACCTGGGCGGCCAGAAGCAAAAACCACGCAAGCTGAAAATCAAAGATGCGATGAAGCTTCTGGTAGAGGAAGAAGCCGCGAAGCTGGTGAACCCGGAAGAGCTGAAGCAGGACGCCATCGACGCCGTTGAACAACACGGGATCGTGTTTATCGACGAAATTGACAAAATTTGTAAGCGCGGCGGCAACAGTTCCGGCCCGGATGTGTCCCGCGAAGGCGTACAGCGCGACCTGCTGCCATTGGTTGAAGGGTGCACCGTATCCACCAAGCATGGCATGGTTAAAACTGACCACATTCTGTTTATCGCTTCCGGCGCATTCCAGGTTGCCAGCCCGTCAGATCTTATTCCTGAGCTGCAGGGGCGTTTGCCTATCCGCGTTGAGCTGCAGGCGCTGACCGTGGACGATTTTGAGCGCATCCTGACCGAACCTAACGCGTCCGTCACCGTACAGTACAAAGCGCTGATGGCGACCGAAGGCGTGAATATCGACTTTACCGATGATGGTATTCGTCGTATTGCTCAGGCGGCCTGGCAGGTGAATGAGTCCACCGAAAACATCGGTGCTCGCCGCCTTCACACCGTGCTTGAACGCCTGATGGAAGATATCTCCTATGACGCCAGCGAGTTAGATGGCCAGTCCATCCTGATCGATGCCGAATACGTCGGCAAACATCTGGATGAGTTGGTTGCAGATGAAGACCTGAGTCGTTTTATCCTATAATCCGGCTAACGCATTTTCTTCATTTGAAATGGAGGGCTTATGCCCTCCATTTTTTTATCTAAACTGGCAACCAAATAATGAGCGATTCGCAACCTACAAGTGTCACCCAGGCCTGGCTGGAAAGCCTTCGCCCACGCACGCTGCCTCTGGCGTTTGCTTCAATCGTCTGCGGTTCGGCCCTGACTTACTGGCAAGGTGTCTTTGACCCCGCGGTGGCATTGCTGGCGCTGTTGACCGCCGGGCTCCTGCAAATTCTGTCTAACCTCGCCAATGACTATGGTGATGCGGTCAAAGGCAGCGACAAAGAAGACCGTCTCGGGCCGCTACGCGGGATGCAAAAAGGGATGATTACTCAGGCACAGATGAAACGTGCGCTGGTCATTACCATTGTCCTCATTTGTCTGTCGGGCCTGTCGCTGGTCGCTCTCGCCTGCCACACTTTCTCCGACTTCATGGGCTTTTTGCTGCTTGGGTTGTTGTCGATCGTCGCCGCCATTACCTATACCGTCGGCACCCGCCCTTATGGCTACATGGGGCTGGGAGATATCTCAGTGCTGGTGTTCTTCGGCTGGATTAGCGTGGCGGGCACCTGGTATCTGCAGGCTAACTCACTGTCAGCACTGGTTATTCTGCCTGCCACGGCCTGTGGATTACTCGCCACTGCGGTGCTGAACATCAATAACCTGCGTGATATCGATAGCGATCGTGAGAACGGTAAAAATACCCTTGCCGTGCGCCTTGGGCCTATTGTTGCGCGTCGCTATCATGCCGCTCTGCTCATAGGGGCTTTGGTCTGTCTCGCGCTGTTTAACCTTATCTGGCTCAAGAGCCTGTGGGGATGGTTGTTTGTTCTGGCCGCGCCGCTTCTGCTCAAGCAGGTTGCCTACGTTATACGGGAACAAGATCCCGTTGCGATGCGCCCGATGCTGGAACGTACCGTCAAAGCTGCATTACTGACAAACCTGCTGTTTGCTCTGGGCGTCGTCCTCAGCACCGTCGCCTGAGGACTGACAAATATCAATTAACAATTGATGATTTTGCCAACAGTTAACAGAACGAGATATACTGACAATTCCTGCAGCAAATGAACCTTAATCCTATGAAATACGATACTTCTGAGCTTTGTGACATCTACCAGGAAGAGGTCAACGTCGTTGAGCCGTTGTTCTCTAACTTTGGTGGCCGCTCGTCATTTGGTGGGCAAATCATCACGGTGAAATGTTTCGAGGACAACGGGTTGCTGTACGATCTGCTCGAAGAGAATGGCCGTGGGCGAGTCCTGCTGATAGACGGCGGTGGTTCGGTACGCCGGGCGCTAATTGATGCGGAACTGGCTCGTCTTGCGCTGCAAAACGAGTGGGAAGGCATTGTGGTTTACGGCGCGGTGCGTCAGGTGGACGATCTGGAAGAGCTGGACATTGGCATTCAGGCTATTGCCGCCATCCCGGCTGGCTCCGCGGGCGAAGGCATCGGCGAAAGCGATGTGCGCGTCAACTTTGGTGGTGTGACCTTCTTCTCAGGCGACCATCTGTATGCAGATAATACCGGTATCATTCTCTCTGAAGATCCACTGGATATTGAATAATCCAGCCGATAGATAGCAAAACGGGCGCCTGAGGCGCCCGTTCTTTTTTGTCGGAAGCGGGAGTTACACTTCTTCCATTTTGCCCAGCAGCGCGTGCAAACGCTCCTGCCAGACGTGCTGTTGTTCTTTCAGGCTGCTGTTTTCACGCACCAGCTCTTCATGGTTGCTTTGTGCCTGCTGAACTTCCTGAGCCAGACCGTTATTTTTCTCTTTCAGCTCTTCGATTTCCATCTGTAACAACGTAATCGTGTCAACCGCCTGCTGAACTTTTGCTTCCAGTTTCTCAAACACTTCAAATGACATTTCGAACTCTCCTGAATGGCAAGGCGTTGATGGATGGCTATCCTCGTCCCGATTCTTCGGCGACGCCTTTATGAACGTATGCGCAACACGTAGCGTAACTCGATTGTAAGTAGCCCGGATGCCCGTGTCCAGCGGCTTACCGCGCTCTTTGCGTAACATGACGTTTTTCAGCCTATGCCGAAAGTTACACTTCCAGGCCGACCCGAAGTGTTAGATAAACGTTAACAAAACGCGTAATCTCCCCAGTCCCTCCATGAGGCGTCGTTCATTTTTTAGCGCGAAAACGCTCATTTTCTTGACGCACCACGCACATTTTAAGTTCGATATTTCTCGTTTTTGCTCGTTAACGATAAATTAACACCATGCCTACATGGCATAAAGGTGACAAGGATGCTCAACAACAATAATCATCAATTTGCCTTCAGGACCCCACTATGAGTCAGACCGCTACAACAACCTTAAAAGGCCAGTGCATCGCCGAATTCATGGGTACCGCGTTGTTGATCTTCTTCGGTGTGGGATGTGTAGCTGCATTGAAAGTGGCCGGCGCCACCTTCGGGCAGTGGGAAATCAGCATCATCTGGGGCTTAGGGGTGGCGATGGCCATCTATATGACCGCAGGGGTTTCCGGCGCACATCTTAACCCGGCAGTAACGATCGCACTCTGGCTGTTCGCTTGTTTTGACGGACGCAAAGTCGTGCCGTTTATTATTTCACAGTTCCTTGGCGCATTCAGCGCCGCCGCGTTGGTTTATGGCTTATATTACAATCTGTTCCTCGACTACGAACAAACGCATCATATGGTGCGCGGTAGCGTAGAAAGTCTGGATTTGGCCGGTATATTCTCCACTTATCCAAACCCACACATTAACTTCGTTCAGGCATTCGCCGTAGAAATGGTGATCACTGCCATCCTGATGGGCGTCATTCTGGCGCTGACCGACGATGGCAACGGCGTGCCACGTGGCCCGCTGGCGCCGCTGCTGATTGGTCTGCTGATCGCGGTTATCGGCGCATCAATGGGCCCTCTGACCGGGTTCGCGATGAACCCAGCGCGTGACCTTGGGCCGAAGACCTTTGCGTGGCTGGCTGGCTGGGGCGACGTCGCCTTCACCGGTGGGAAAGATATTCCTTACTTCCTGGTGCCGCTGTTTGCGCCTATTCTCGGCGCATCCCTTGGCGCATTCGGCTACCGTAAATTGATTGGTCGCCACCTGCCATGCGACGTCTGCGTTGTCGAAGAAGACAAGCCGGACAGCAAGGTGACCTCTCAGCAAAAAGCACTGTAATACTGACTTCAGGACTTGATTATGACTACAGAAAAAAAGTACATCGTCGCTCTCGACCAGGGAACAACCAGCTCGCGTGCCGTCGTCCTGGATCATGACGCCAACATTATTAGCGTTGCGCAGCGTGAATTTGAGCAAATCTATCCTAAGCCAGGCTGGGTAGAGCATGACCCGATGGAAATTTGGGCCACCCAAAGCTCCACGCTGGTAGAAGTGCTGGCGAAAGCCGACATCAACTACGACGGAATTGCGGCCATCGGTATCACCAACCAGCGTGAAACCACGGTGGTGTGGGAGCGTGAAACCGGTAAGCCAATTTACAACGCTATCGTCTGGCAGTGCCGCCGTACCGCTGATATCTGTGAAGAACTGAAGCGCAACGGCATGGAAGAGTACGTGCGCCACAACACCGGCCTGGTGGTGGACCCTTACTTCTCCGGCACCAAGGTGAAATGGATCCTCGACCACGTCGAAGGCTCCCGTGAACGTGCTCGCCGCGGCGAACTGCTGTTCGGCACCGTCGATACCTGGCTCATCTGGAAGATGACGCAGGGGCGTGTACACGTCACGGACTACACTAACGCCTCTCGTACTATGCTGTTCAACATCCACGAGCTGGACTGGGATGACCGCATGCTGGAAGCGCTGGATATTCCTCGCGCTATGCTGCCGGAAGTGCGCAAGTCTTCCGAAGTTTATGGCCAGACCAACATCGGCGGTAAGGGCGGCACGCGTATTCCAATTGCCGGGATCGCCGGTGACCAGCAGGCCGCGCTATTTGGTCAGCTGTGCGTGAAAGAAGGTATGGCGAAGAACACCTACGGTACCGGCTGCTTTATGCTGATGAACACCGGTGAGAAAGCCGTTGCCTCCACCAATGGTCTGCTGACTACCATCGCCTGCGGCCCGAAAGGTGAAGTGAACTACGCGCTGGAAGGTGCCGTGTTTATGGCTGGCGCATCCATTCAGTGGCTGCGCGACGAAATGAAACTGATTGGCGACGCGTTCGACTCCGAGTACTTCGCCAACAAGGTGAAGGATACCAACGGCGTATACGTTGTACCTGCTTTCACCGGCCTCGGCGCACCTTACTGGGATCCGTATGCACGCGGTGCTATCTTCGGCCTGACCCGTGGGGTGAACTCTAACCACATCATTCGCGCCACGCTGGAATCAATCGCTTACCAGACTCGTGACGTGCTGGAAGCAATGCAGGCAGACTCCGGTATTCGCCTGCATGCGCTGCGCGTGGACGGCGGTGCGGTAGCCAACAACTTCCTGATGCAGTTCCAGTCAGACATCCTGGGTACTCGCGTTGAGCGTCCTGAAGTTCGCGAAGTCACCGCGCTGGGCGCCGCTTACCTGGCCGGCCTGGCCGTGGGCTTCTGGCAGAATCTCGACGAACTGCAGGAGAAATCCGTCATCGAGAAAGAGTTCCGCCCGGGGATTGAAACCACCGAGCGTAACTACCGCTACGCCGGCTGGCAAAAGGCGGTTAAACGCGCGCTTGCCTGGGAAGATCACGAAGAGAAGTAATCGCTACAAGGCCCCTGAAAAGGGGCCTTTCAGTCTCTGCCTTTCCCGCCCGCCTCCCCGCCTGTGCTAAACTCCCCGGCAATTCTGTTTGCTAAATGAGTCTGCTATGAAACGTGAACTTGCCATCGAATTCTCCCGCGTGACCGAAGCCGCCGCCCTTGCTGGCTACAAATGGCTCGGCCGTGGCGATAAAAATGTCGCCGACGGCGCAGCGGTAAACGCGATGCGTATCGTCCTTAACCAAATCAATATTGACGGCGAAATCGTCATCGGCGAAGGCGAAATCGACGAAGCACCGATGCTCTACATCGGTGAAAAAGTCGGAACCGGCAAGGGCGATGCGGTAGATATCGCCGTTGACCCAATCGAAGGCACGCGCATGACGGCGATGGGTCAGGCCAACGCTCTGGCCGTTCTCGCCGTGGGAGATAAAGGCACATTTTTGAATGCGCCCGATATGTATATGGAAAAACTGATTGTCGGGCCCGGAGCCAAAGGCGTCATCGATCTAAATCTCAGTCTTGAGGACAACCTCCGCCGCATCGCCGCTGCGCTGGAAAAACCGCTTAGCGAGCTGACAGTGACCATCCTGGCCAAGCCGCGTCACGACCAAACAATCAAAGAGATGCAGAAGCTTGGCGTGCGCGTGTTTGCTATTCCCGATGGCGACGTGGCCGCCTCTATTCTGACCTGCATGCCGGACAGCGAAGTTGACGTCCTCTACGGCGTTGGCGGAGCCCCGGAAGGTGTGGTTTCAGCGGCGGTGATCCGCGCGCTGGACGGCGACATGCAGGGCCGCCTGCTGGCCCGCCACCACGTAAAAGGCGACAGTGAAGAAAACCGTCGTATTGGCGAACAGGAGCTGGTGCGCTGCAAAGCTATGGGCATTGAGGCTGAACGCGTACTGAAGCTCGATGAAATGGCGCGTAACGACAACGTGATTTTCTCTGCCACGGGGATTACCAAAGGTGACCTGCTGGAAGGGATCACCCGTAAAGGCAATATGGCGACCACGGAGACGCTGCTGATTCGCGGTAAGTCCCGCACGATTCGCCGCATTCAGTCTATCCACTATCTCGATCGTAAAGATACCGAGGTACAGAAGCATATTCTGTAACGTTTCTCGTTTGTTGGTTCGAGCTTTCCGGCTCGTTTGGGCTGGAAATGCTGCCACATTCTGGTGAATATAGGTAAAAAGCAACGACGGGAGTACAACATGGCGGAGTGGGTAACAGGTAAAGTCACCAGGGTTCAAAACTGGACGGATTCTCTCTTCAGCCTGACGGTTCACGCGCCGGTACATGCGTTTACCGCCGGGCAATTCACCAAGCTTGGGCTGGAAATTGACGGTGAACGCGTGCAGCGTGCTTACTCCTACGTGAATGCCCCCAGCAATCCCGATCTCGAGTTCTACCTGGTCACCGTTCCGGAAGGTAAACTCAGCCCTCGTCTGCATGCACTTCGGCCAGGCGATGAAGTGCAACTGGTAAGCGAAGCCGCCGGGTTCTTCGTGCTTGAGGAAATCCCCGAGTGCAAAACGCTCTGGATGCTTGCGACCGGCACCGCGCTGGGGCCTTATCTTTCCATTCTGCAGGAAGGAAAAGACCTTGAGCGTTTTGAGAATATCGTGCTGCTCCATGCGGTACGCTACGCCAGCGACCTGAGCTATCTCCCGCTGATGATTGAGCTGCAAGAGCGCTACCAGGGCAAACTGCGCATTCAAACCGTAGTCAGTCGCGAAACCGTCGCAGGATCGCTCACCGGCCGTGTTCCAGCCCTCATTGAAAGCGGTGAGCTGGAAGCCGCCGTTGGTTTACCGATGGATATCGATACCAGCCATGTGATGCTGTGCGGTAACCCGCAAATGGTGCGTGATACTCAACAACTTCTGAAAGATACCCGGCAAATGGCCAAACATCTGCGCCGCAGGCCTGGCCATATGACCGCCGAGCATTACTGGTAAATCAGCGGAATTTAACTTCGCTGGTCTCTTTCCCGAAGCGGTTTTCACCCTGGGTGCCCACAAAAGCCCCCAGGTCCATCAGCACCATGACGAAAATAAGCGTCGGGATAAAACGCCCTAATCCCCACTGCCACAGAGTGCCAAAGGTTTCCCAGTTTCCCGCAACCAGCAGCCAGGCAGGAATAAACAGCAGCGCCCACCAGCCTTTTTTATCCCTGTCGTGCAGGCGCTTCACAATCACCGCCGCAGTAGGAATCAGCGAGCCGGTGAGGAAAAATCCCGCCGTGGAATACGGCATGATTTCGGCTCCGGCCAGGGTAAACAGAATAATCAGCCCGACTATCCACGCGCCGATCCAAATCCAAAAGTCGCGGCGTCCAATACGCCCTTTAAAAGAGAACAACCATTGCTGTATGGTCATAGGTAAGGTCCTTATTATTTTATCGCGGCGTAGTGTACCCCGATCACCGCCCGTTTTGACAAGCCAACGGATTGCCGATTTAATCGGGATGATGAATCCATCAGGAGAAGTGTGTCGATGAAATACCTGCTGCCTGCCCTTGCGCTGATGGCGCTGCCTTTGGCGGTGAGCTGGGCAGATCCTGCGTCAGACGCAGCTTCTCAGCTTCCAGCGGCGCCATATCTGCTGCCCGGCGCGCCCACTTTCGATCTGACCATTACCCAATTCCGTGGCAAATTTGATATCGATAATCCGTCGCTGCCGCTGAACGAATTTCGCGCCGTGGAGAAGAGCCGCGACAAAGCCAACCTGACCCGCGCCGCCACCAAGATCAACGAAAACCTTTATGCTTCTGCAGCCCTGGAACTCGGCACCCTAAAAATTAAGTCGATGCAGATAACCTGGCTACCCATTCAGGGGCCGGAGCAAAAGGCCGCCCGGGGCAAGGCGCTGGAGTACATGGCCGCGATTATCCGCAGCTTCACGCCAACGCTCTCGAAGGCGCAAAGCCAGCAGAAACTGACCAAACTGCTCAGCGACGGCAAAAATAAACGCTATTTCGCTCAGAACGATGGTGCTATTCGCTATGTTGTGGCAGATAACGGCGAAAAAGGGCTAACCTTCGCCGTTGAACCGATTAAGCTAACGCTATCTGAGACGCTAAACAGCGGCGAATAAATGACGAAAAGCAAAGCCTTTCGCCCGCTGACTCTCTATACTGTTTCACAGACCAAGCTGCCCAACGGGCAGTGATTCTTTTTATTGCTTACCGCGTGGAGAATTAAAATGCGACATCCTTTAGTGATGGGTAACTGGAAACTGAACGGCAGCAAACACATGGTTAACGAGCTTGTTGCTAACCTGCGTAAAGAGCTGTCTGGCGTGGAAGGCTGCGGCGTGGCTATCGCCCCACCAACCATGTACCTGGACCTGGCGAAACACGCTGCTGCCGGTAGCCACATCATTCTTGGCGCGCAGAACGTAGACGTTAACCTGTCCGGGGCGTTTACCGGTGAAGTTTCTGCAGACATGCTGAAAGATATCGGTGCTAAATACATCATCATCGGTCACTCCGAGCGTCGTACCTATCACGCTGAGTCTGACGAGTTCATCGCGAAGAAATTTGCTGTACTGAAAGCAGCAGGTCTGGTGCCGGTTCTGTGCATCGGTGAAAGCGAAGCGGAAAACGAAGCGGGTAAAACCGAAGAAGTTTGTGCCCGCCAGATCGACGCCGTGCTGAAAACTCAGGGCGCAGCAGCATTTGAAGGCGCGGTAATCGCTTACGAACCAATCTGGGCTATCGGTACCGGTAAATCGGCAACCCCAGCTCAGGCTCAGGCGGTACACAAATTTATCCGTGACCACATTGCTAAAGCAGACGCGAAAGTGGCTGAGCAAGTGATCATCCAGTACGGCGGTTCCGTTAACGATAAAAACGCAGCAGAGCTGTTTGCTCAGCCGGACATCGACGGCGCGCTGGTTGGCGGTGCATCCCTGAAAGCGGACGCTTTCGCGGTTATCGTTAAAGCTGCGGCTGAAGCGAAAAAAGCGTAATTACGCGAATAATTTTGATGAACGGCTCCGCTTGCGGAGCCGTTTTTTTTAGAGTTTGTGCAGTAGCTGGAACCAGCCATAGTCCAGCGGCAGCAAAATCAAAAACGTCACCATGGCCAACGCCAGACAAAGCTTCAGCCCTTCCCTTGCCGGAACTTTTCCCAGCCCCATAGCCACCACAATCGGCGACGCCATATACGGCAGGAGCGGCGTTGAGTACCCCAGCACCTGAATCATAATCACGGACAAAAGTGGGAAACCGGTCGCCTGCGAAAAACTCTCGGCAAAGGTGGTATACAGCGCGGGAACACCATTAGCGGTAACGATAAAGTTGAGCAGGCTGGTGATGCCGGTTAGCGCCGCAAAGCTGGTGAACGGCCTGCTGGCATCCAGCGGCATGACAGCCATTAGCTTCTCGCCCACGAGGGCCCCAAGGCCGATATGCGTCACGGTCGTGGCCAGAGCCAGAATGCCCGCCACATAAAAACAAGTACGCACATTCACGCCGCTGGCAAACTCCTCGCCACTGATGAATCCAATACGCGGCAAGAGAGTCAGGCAGGCGGCAATCAGCCCAATCCATGCGGGACCAATCCCGTGCCAGCTTTCCGTGACCCACAGCCCCAGAACGGCGACCAGCAGCCATGCCAGCCGCTTTTCTTCGGGGCTCATAGGCCCCGGGCTATCCATTTGCTTTGGCGGCAGAGGCTTGCCGGGAAAGAGCCAGGCAATCAGGCCTATCAACACGAATCCTTTCAGAATGCCGAGCACCGGAGTGTGCAGCAGCAAATAAGGCAGATAGTTAAGATGCAGACCATAAGAGCCTTCAGCCGCCCCGCTCATCACCAGATTCGGCACGTTCGCGGGTAAAATCGTGGCCGAGAGCTGGAAAGTGCCAAACCCCACGGCCAGCGCCAGGCCATACCAGGCGCGGGTGCCTTCGCCAATGGACGCTCTTTTCGCCATCGCCGCAGCAATCGGCATCAGCAGGGCAATACGTCCCATATTGGAAGGCATAACAAATGCCAGGGCATAGCTTAGTAGTACGACAATGCCCACCATATGTAGCCAGGAATCCGTCAGCCGGGCAGAAAGCGCCCGCGCAACCCTATCGGCCAGACCCGTTTTGCGGATCGCTATACCCAGCACAAAACCGCTGAACACCAGCCAGAAGGCTGACGAGGCAAAACCACTAAAAATCACCTCGGCCGGGGCTATTTTCGCCACCATCGCCGCGGCGAAAAATAACAGTGCAGTCAGGTATTCCGGGAGCGCAGACGTGGCCCAAAGGACAATAGTGATGAGGATAATAATGCCGGGCAGGAACAGAGGATCTGACAACCAGAGCGACATACCTGTCTCCTAGTGATAATGGATCTCACCGAAATAGTCAGAGAGAACGTAATAGCGGCAATATTCAAAGGGCCGGGTTTCTCCGGCCATAAAAGTCTGGCGGGACACCGAAAGTAGCGGCTTATTCTGTTCGATTTGCAGTTTTTCGCAGAGATCGGCCCCCGGCAAAATCGCATCCACTTTTTCGATAGCTGAGTCACTTTTCACCTTCAACAGGCTGTAAAGCGAAGCATTTTCCAGCGCCTCTGCCGTCAACGTTAAGCCGGGAAAGAAAGAGAGATCGAGATAGATTTTCTCATGGTTAAACGGACGGTTATTCAGGCTGCGGATGCGTGAAATATAGAGATAATGGTGGTGGGCGGGCAAACTGAGCCCATCCTCCTGGGCATCACGCGCGCGACGCGGGGCGATATCAAGAATGCGGTTTTCAACTGCTACGCTGGCATCGCGCAGATCGGTAGTAATGCCGCGGTACGTGTGCCCGTAGCTCACGCCTTCCGGCACGGCGCTGACCACCGACCCGCTGCCGCGTTGAGAAGTGATAATGCCGGCGCCAATCAATTCACTCCAGGCCTGTTTAACCACAATCAGCGAAACATTATAGGTTTGGGCCAATGCCTTTTGCGTTGGAAGCTGGCTCCCCAGCGGCAGAGCCCCGCTTTGGATTTGCTGACAGATGATGTAAAACAACTGTTTGTATAGCGGGGTAAAACTCGTCTTATCAACCTGCAAGCTGCTTACCTCAAAGTCTGCCAGACGGGGACGGCATGACCGCCCCACAGAGCACAACGTTAGCCTGTAATCTGCCTGGCGAGTTCTGCCAAATCGAAATGGTTCATGCGATTAATGGTCGTCAAATAATCGACAGGGAAAGCATCAGCACCATGGAAAGCGCCGGAAAGTGCCCCAACCATGGTGGCGACGGTATCGGTATCATTGCCGATATTAACGCCAGAAATAATAGCATCAACGGCAGAATCCGAACAACAAGCGAACAGACCAAATGCGGCAGGCACCGCTTCGCTCACATGCAGCCCGGAACCAATAATATCCGCCAGTTCAACAATCGCCGTTTCCCAGCTCAGGTGACGCTTACCGATGGACACGGCCAGCTCTATGCGCCTTGCCACAGAAGGCCCTGCGACCATCATTGCACCTTGCTCCTGCGCCAGCGCATAGCCACGGTCTGCACCATAAATACCGGCAGCAATAATACTTTCTGCGCTAGTGACGTTTTGTAGTGCTTCACTGGTCGCGGCCGCCATCGCCGCCGCGCCGGACATCGCCAGTACGTTGTTATGGGTAAAGCGCGTGATGTCCAGGGCGGACTGGATTGCTGCCTCTATGTCTCCAGGGTGTAGCACCGCCGCTGGCCAAATTTTCATCGCCGCGCCGTTGGTCGCTTCCGCATTGCCCTTGTTCACTATCTGCACGGATTGCTTTTCACCTTCCAGCTCGCCCTGTAGAGATGCGCGGTTATCGTTGAAAATAGCTTTCATCGCAGCCCGGGTTGTTGGGCCGGTAAAGTTGGCGTAGAACGGATAATCCAGCCAGCGTTGAAACGCCTCGCGCATTGCACCATCGCTCACTTTGCGCTGATGATGTAGCAGGGCGTCAATGATGTATTTTGCCTGTATAAAGTCATCGGTACACATCCCTGCTTCGTTGCAACGGCCAAAGGTATCGGCCGGCGGTTTTTCAAAACCGGTTACCCAGCCACCAAAATAATCGCGAATCTGCCGCTGAGTCCGCACCTCGGTTGCCGCCCCCATGGCATCGGCGGCAGCGGCGCCAATCAGGCACCCGAGAATTTTATTGTGTTCAACGTTCATACATCACTCCTGAAGGGTTGAGGTTATTTTTATCGGATGGCTGGCTTTAAAAGCCGCAAACTGTTCCGGGTAAGGCAATGCCGTCATTGCCCCTTTTGCCGTTACCACCATGGCGCCGCAGACGTTGGCATTTTCAATGGCTTCCACAAGCAGGCGGTGATCCCAGCTTCCCGACCGGGAAAGCGTGTAAAGCAGCCCGCCCACAAAGGCATCTCCTGCCCCGGTGGTGTCTACCACCGTGATTTTCGGGGCAGGGAAGCTAAATTCGCCCTCCGGCGAAATCAGCAGGGCTCCCTGCTCCCCGAGGGAGATAATGGTCGTCGTACAGCCCAGGTCATGAATAAGGTGGCGAGCATCCTGCCAATGCTCTACCTCGCCCAGCCAGCAAAGTTCTTCCGCTGACACTTTGCAGATAGACGCCTGACCAATGGCTTCGGCCAACAATGGCCTGATTTCACCTACGTCTCGCCACATGTTGAGGCGCAGGTTAACGTCAAACATCACATGACCTCCGGCGGCTTTAATCCGACTGGCACCTGCCAGACAGGCTTCACGCGCTGGACTGTCAGTCAGCCCTATTGAGCTGAAGTAGAACCATTGCTCAGCCGAAAACTCGGGGAGATCCTGAGGAGAAACAAAGGCATCAGCCCCCGGATGAACCAGATAAGTAAAGCTGCGCTCTCCCTCAGGCGTAAGATTCACAATCAGTACCGCACTGGTCTGTCGTGGATCGAGGCGCAATGCCGTGACATCAACGCCATCATCGCGGAGCGTGTGCTGCAGAAAATGCCCGGTATCATCATCGCCAAGGCAGCCAATAAACCCGCAGTTCCCCCCCAGCCGCGCAACACAAACCGCGACATTTGCCGATGCGCCACCTGGGCATTTCAGGTAGGTATTGACCTGCTCAGGCACCAGATCCACCGAAGCATCGCCAATAACCCAAACCTTGTTGCGTTGATGCATAAAGCCCTCCTCAGGCCTGGCGGTGAGCCAGATCGGCCTGAATATCACGGTAGTAATGGTTATTAATCAGATACTTTTTCATTAATAGCCCGACGGCCAGGTGGAACAGTGCCGGGATCATCGTCATCATCAATGCGATCCCGGCCAGCGAGCGTGCGCTTTGCTGAACGTCGGCTTGATAATCAAAGTGGCTAAGCAGGAACCCTAGTACTCCGCCGGCGATGCCCATACCAAATTTCTGGAAGAACAGGATGCCACCGAAGGCCAGGCCTGATACCCGCAACCCCGTCTTCTTCTCCCCATAATCCACCGCTTCAGCAATCGAGGACCAAAACACCGGCATTTGCATGTCGCAGAAGAAGTTGATCAGGAAGTAGAAAATGAATGCCAGGACCAGGCTTTGTTGGCCAACGCAGAAATACATCGCCAGGCTCAGGGCGAAAGTGATCAGTTGGGTGTAACGGAACATTTTAATTTTGTCCCAAAATTTCGTCACCCAGGTGGTGGCGACCATAGCCAGAATAGAAGCGACCACGCCAGTCGTCAGGAAGGGAGATATCAGGGCATCACCGCCGCCCAGGTAATACTTCGCATAATAAGCCGCGACGGAACCACGAATCACATAGCCACACATCAGCAGCATGATCACGACACCCAGAATCAACCACTGATCGTTACGCAGTAAATTAGCAAACTGCTGTTTTATACTCAGCGACGGTAATTCCGGTTCGCTGCGCTCGCGAGTCGTCAAAAAACAAAAAATAAAGAGAAGGGTTCCCATCGCCCCCATCAGTCCCATCGAAAGCTGGTAACCATGCGCTTTGCTACCCTGCCCCAGCCAAACCGCCAGCATAGGCACCACGATAGTGACTAAAAACGCGGCAATTTTTGTCATGACGAAGCGGTAGCCATTGGCACTCAGTCGTTCGACAGGATCGTTACTGATCACACCAATCAGCGAAATATAGGGAATGGTGATCGCGGTATAGACCACTGTCATCAGGATATAGGTGAAATAGGCCCATGCCAGTTTTGCCGTATAAGCAACATCCGGCGTAATAAACATTAGGTACACGGCAAAGCCGAATGGAACAGCAAACCAAATCAGCCACGGACGATAGCGCCCCCAGCGGGTTGATATCTTATCGGTTAGCATGCCCATTGCCGGGTCAATAAAAGCATCGATCATGCGGACAACAATCAGTAATACGCCAACATCCGCTGCCTTAAGGCCATAGATATCGGTATAGAAATAGGCCAACAGGAGCTGCATGGCCACAATCACTACGTTAATCGCCATATCCCCGGCGCCAAACCCCACTTTTTCCACGATTGACAGTTTCATATCGGTATTCCTTTGGCACCTTAGGGCGCAAGAATGTCGAACAAGAGAAGAGATAACTGCGTGAAATAAATAATTTTTAACGATATCTGTAGCCGAACAGCGCGGGGATAGCGTCAGGGAGGAGAGTACGCTAACGGCAAAAGATATAAAGGTATGCTTTTATATCTTTAGATCGATTTCACATTATTTAAATATGGGATGCACGGGCAAGACGTGAGAGTGTGATTTTGATCAAAAAAAAGCCACCAGGAATTTAAGATGTCGCGTAATCTGAACCCATATCATAAAAAAGCCCGGGGGCATGACGCCACCGGGCTTTTTTATTTTACTCCCCGGCAGGCCTTTAGCCCGCCAGTTTGTAGAGATTAACGCTTACTGATTTGGTCGAAGCTGCCACCATTAGAGAAGTGATCCTGCTGCGCTTTGGTCCAGCCGCCAAACTCTTCATCAATCGTGTAGAGCTTCAGTTTCGGGAACACTTTTTCGTATTTCTTTGCTACTTCCGGATCGCGCGGGCGATAGTAATTTTTGGCCGCAATTTCCTGACCTTCAGGTGAGTAGAGATACTTCAGGTAGGCTTCCGCCACGGCCTGCGTGCCTTTCTTCTCAACAACCTTGTCCACTACAGACACCGTCGGTTCCGCAAGAATAGATTCGCTCGGAGTCACAATCTCAAACTTGTCTTTACCCAGTTCATTAGTAGCCAGTAACGCCTCGTTTTCCCACGCAATCAGCACATCGCCAATACCGCGTTCAACAAAGGTGTTAGTCGAGCCACGGGCACCGGAGTCCAGCACCTCTACGTTTTTGAATAAGGCTTTAACGAAGTCCTGTGCTTTAGCCTGATCGTTATTGTTATGGTGCAGCGCATAACCCCATGCGGCTAAATAGTTCCAGCGCGCTCCGCCTGAGCTTTTCGGGTTTGGCGTGATGACAGAAACACCGGGTTTAATCAGATCGTTCCAGTCATGAATTTGTTTAGGGTTGCCTTTGCGTACCAGGAACACGATGGTGGAAGTATAGGGCGCAGAGTTATCCGGCAGACGCTTGATCCAGTTTTTATCAATGCGCCCCCGCTCGGCGATGGCATCAACGTCATAGGCTAGTGCCAGGGTCACGACATCGGCTTCAATACCATTGATGACCGACGTAGCCTGTTTCCCGGAGCCGCCGTGGGACTGGCGCACGGTAACCGTATCTCCGGTTTGCTGCTTCCAGTGCGCGCTAAACGCTTTGTTGTACTCTTCATACAGTTCACGAGTCGGATCGTAAGACACGTTGAGTAACTGAATGTCCTTCGCCAGTACGCCACCAGAAGCCAAAAGTAATGTTAAACCCACGCCCCACTTGTTCATCGCTCGCTCTCTTTATGAAGTTTGATGAAGCCAGCGTGCCAGAAACCATTTCAAGGATTAAAGAATAAAAAAAGATTGGCTATAACTTTTGGCGATATAACAGGCAATAAAAAACCGGGCAATGCCCGGTTTTCGCTGATAGCAGCTCGGCTTAGTACAGCTTTTTAGCGCAATCCAGCCAGTCACCTTTAAACGGACGCTTCATGTTTTCAATGGCGTCGATGATGTCATGGTGAACCAGTTTTTCGTTCTGAATACCTACGCAACGACCACCAAAGCCCTGCAGCAGCAGTTCGATGGAGTAAGCCCCCATGCGTGACGCCAGGATACGGTCATACGCTACCGGAGAACCGCCGCGCTGAATGTGGCCCAGAACGGTTGCACGGGTTTCACGCTTGGTTTCGGTTTCGATGTATTTAGCCAGCTCATCGACATCACAAATATGCTCGGTGATGGCAACAATGGCGTGTTTCTTACCTTTCGCAATCCCGGCTTTGATTTCTGCCACCAGATCTTCGCGACTGAATTCAACTTCCGGCAGCACCACAAACTCGCAGCCACCGGCGATAGCCGCAGCAAGGGTTAAGTCACCGCAGTAGCGCCCCATCACTTCAACGATGGAGATACGCTGGTGTGAAGAGGAGGTATCACGCAGACGGTCAATCGCTTCAACCACGGTTTCCAGGGCGGTGAAGTAACCGATGGTGTAGTCGGTGCCTTTGATATCGTTATCAATGGTGCCTGGCAGGCCGATGCAAGGGAAGCCCATTTCGGTCAGGCGCATAGCCCCCATGTAAGAGCCATCACCACCGATAACCACGAGAGCATCAATGCCGCGTTTTTTCAGGTTTTCGATAGCCACGGCGCGAACGTTTTCATCGCGGAACTCAGGGAAGCGAGCAGAACCGAGGAAAGTACCGCCCCGGTTGATCATGTCGGACACGCTGTAGCGGTCCAGCTGTACCATGCGATCTTCGTACAGACCCAAGTAGCCATCATAAACACCCATGACTTCCAGGCCTTCTGACAGTGCTGCACGCACCACACCGCGGATCGCCGCGTTCATGCCCGGCGCATCGCCGCCGCTCGTCAACACACCAATTTTTTTGATCATGACTACCTCTGAACTTTGAAAGCAAAATTAATCCTGTTGCCGGAAAACGCTGCGGGCAATCCGAAGCTTCGACGCTGCCCAAATAGTATAACAACGGCTTCCAGCTGAATTGATTCAGGTCAGGCCAAATGGCGGTACATTATGCAAAAACTGCCAATCAGCGCCAACTTTCCAACGTAAAACTAAAGCTCGAAATGCCCCTGCCGTCCCGTCGGAACAACAGAGCAAGGGTCCTGATGGATAATCACATCCGATCCCGGGAAACGATGCAGAATCGCCTGCTCCACCTGTTCAGCAACAACATGTGCCTGAACCAGCGGCAAATTATCTTCCATCTCAATATGAAGCTGTATAAAGCGGGTCGGCCCTGACTGCCGCGTTCGGAGATCGTGGGCTCCTCTAACGCCGGGCCACGCATTCACGATATCAATAATAGCCTGACGTTCCTCGTCTGGTAACGCCCGATCAAGCAGCGATTGCACGGCTTCATAGCCCATTTGCAGTGCGCTATACAAAATGTACACGCCAATACCCAAAGCAAACAGCGAATCCGCACGGTGCCAACCATACCAGGATAAGGCCAGCGCAATAAGAATTGCGCCATTCATCATAACATCAGACTGATAATGAAGCATATCGGCCCGGACGGCCTGGCTTTGCGTTTTTCGCACCACCCAGCGCTGGAACGTCACCAAAAGTAGGGTGCTTATCAGTGCCACAATCGTCACCGCAACGCCAATCCCAGGATCTTTCATCGGGGAAGGATCCGCCAGGTGCTGAATACCGGTTAAAAACAAGAACAAGGCCGATCCCGAAATAAACATACTTTGTGCGAGCGCGGCCAGCGACTCCGCTTTACCGTGACCAAACGTGTGCTCTTCGTCCGCCGGCTGCAGCGAGTAGCGAACCACCAACAGATTCGTTAATGAAGCGGCAATATCAACCAGTGAGTCTACCAACGCCGCCAGGATACTGACCGAGCCGGTATACCACCAGGCGAAAATTTTAATTAACAGTAACAGCGACGCCATGACGGTCGCTGCAATTGCAGCCCGACTAACCAGCTGCCCATATTGTTGATTCATGGGGGCTCCCGCAGGTGAATGCCGCTAGTATAGCGGATCTACTCTGAGCATCAGGCAAAAAAAACCCGCCGGGATAGGCGGGTTTCTTTTAGAAACGCACTTCACTCAACCATACTTTCTGGCGAAATCTTCGTCAGACGAGCACAGGTACAAAATGAATTCAACAAAAGCAATCAGCGCAGGGATAAAGGTCCAGCAGAAGATCAGATAAAGGAATCCCTGACCAATTTTTCCCAAATAAAATTTATGCACCCCAAAACCACCGAGGAAGAAGGCCAGTAGCGCGGCTGCAATACGATTTTTATTACCTTGCACCTGCGTTAGCTGTGGTGCACCACACTGCGGACAGGCTTTAGCCGTCTCGTGAATTTCTTTACCGCAACCACGGCAAAAAACCATCCCAGACATAATCACTCCATAATTAATTTATTTTCAGTCTAAATATTTTATCGACAAGGCGAAGTCAAAAATAACCAAACAGCATGTGTAGTAGCGGCTGATATAAGTAACATTTTTCACCGATAAGCAGGACGCTTCATCGCGGCTAATGAGATTCGCACTTTAGTTTAAGAGATGGCCGGATCATTTTCTATTAAGATTCTTTGCCCACGTATTCGGTATCACCATTCATATTACGCCCTTCCCTGCATAGCACCGCACGCCAACGCCGGGTTGCGTTATTTTGGTTGTAAGATTTTGATAAAAAAAAACCCGCCTGGTGAGGCGGGGAAGACAGGGATGGTGTCTATGGCAAGGAAAACAGGGTTTGTTACTGGTTACTACGGGTACTGCTACTACTCATGGCCTGCAGCGAAATGCCCTGCTGCAGTTCCGACAGTTCACGGAGATTGTCCATGCGCTGCTGGTGTTTCTCATTTAAAGCGGCTTGCTGTTCCGGGCTGAGTAAGTGGTACATTTGGTTGCGTACTTTTGCCATCTCGACCTGGCGGGCAACCTGTTCTTGTGCCATTTTTTCTGCCTGAGCTTTCACTGCCACTTCATCAAATTTATCTGCGGTGACCAGGCGATGCATGATCTCCATTTCGCTAACATTAACGGGTGGGCTATCATGCCTTGCCCGGTGCATAAGATCTCGCATCTGTTGGCGTTGTTGCTCAGTCAAACTTATGCCGTCAAACATGTGATTCTGAGCGTTGTTTCGTTTCGCCAGATTGTCGCTCTGTGGGCAGTTAACGCCGGTCGGCAAATCAGCGGCCAGGCTGGCTAACGAGATAAATGCCAGTGTTGAGGCCATGACGACAGCGGTAACATTGCGCATCACTTGCTCCCAAAATCTGTGTGTGCTGCGATTCAACGAGAGCCAGTCTACGATTCCCGCTGCAAACTAGCGTCAGGGGGTGTAAAACAACGTAAAGTCATGGATTAGCGCGCCTTGATGACGTAATTTCTGCCTCGGAGGTAATTTCACAATGAATAAAATCCTGTTAGTTGATGATGACCGAGAGCTGACTTCCCTGCTAAAGGAATTGCTCGACATGGAAGGTTTTGACGTGATTGTTGCTCACGATGGTGAGCAAGCGTTAACGCTTCTGGACGACAGCATCGACCTGTTATTGCTCGACGTAATGATGCCCAAGAAAAACGGCATTGATACTTTGAAAGAGCTTCGCCAGACACACCAGACACCAGTCATTATGCTTACCGCTCGCGGTAGCGAACTTGACCGCGTGCTCGGCCTTGAGCTGGGTGCCGATGACTACTTACCGAAACCCTTTAACGATCGCGAGCTGGTCGCCCGTATTCGCGCCATCCTGCGACGTTCACACTGGAGCGAGCAGCAACAAAACAGCGACAGCAGTTCACCGACGGTAGAAGTCGATGGGCTGAGCCTCAATCCTGGCCGCCAGGAAGCCAGCTTCGACGGGCAGGCGCTGGACTTAACCGGTACCGAGTTCACGCTGCTGTATCTCCTTGCTCAGCATCTGGGCCAGGTGGTTTCGCGTGAACACCTGAGTCAGGAAGTTTTGGGTAAACGCTTAACACCATTTGACCGTGCAATCGACATGCATATTTCCAACCTGCGTCGTAAATTGCCGGATCGCAAAGATGGCCATCCGTGGTTTAAAACCTTACGTGGCCGTGGTTATCTGATGGTTTCCGCTTCATGATAAGTAGCCTTACCGCGCGCATTTTTGCCATCTTCTGGCTGACGCTGGCTCTGGTACTGATGTTAGTTTTAATGTTGCCGAAGCTGGATTCACGCCAGATGACCGAGCTGATGGAAAATGAGCAACGTCAGGGCTACATGATTGAGCAACACGTCGAAGCTGAACTGGCAACCGACCCACCGAATGACTTGATGTGGTGGCGGCGCTTATTCCGTGCAATCGACAAATGGGCACCTCCTGGCCAGCGTCTGCTGCTGGTCACCAGCGAAGGGCGCGTCATTGGCGCCCAACGCAACGAAATGCAGATTATCCGTAACTTTATCGGTCAATCCGATAACGCCGATCATCCCCAGAAAAAGAAATATGGTCGGGTTGAGCTGGTGGGGCCATTTTCAGTACGTGACGGCGAAGATAACTACCAGCTTTATTTGATTCGACCGGCCAGCAGCTCGCAATCTGACTTTATCAACCTGCTGTTCGACCGCCCTCTCTTACTGCTCATTGTCACGATGCTGGTAAGTTCTCCATTGTTGCTCTGGTTAGCGTGGAGCCTGGCGAAACCCGCGCGTAAGCTGAAGAATGCCGCAGATGAAGTGGCCCAGGGCAACCTGCGCCAGCATCCGGAACTGGAAGCCGGGCCGCAAGAGTTCCAGGCCGCTGGCGCGAGCTTCAACCAGATGGTAACCGCTCTGGAGAGAATGATGACGGCGCAGCAAAGGCTGCTGTCTGATATCTCTCATGAGCTGCGCACGCCTTTAACCCGCCTACAGCTCGGCACGGCGCTGCTTCGTCGGCGCAGCGGAGAGAGTAAAGAACTGGGGCGCATCGAGACGGAAGCCCAGCGCCTGGACGGTATGATTAATGATCTGCTGGTCATGTCGCGCAATCAGCAAAAAAACGCGCTGGTTAGCGAGACCATGAAAGCCAATCAAATCTGGACAGAGATGCTGGATAACGCCGCTTTTGAAGCCGAGCAGATGGGCAAATCACTGGAAGTCACTTACCCGCCGGGCCCGTGGCTAATGTACGGTAACCCGAATGCGCTGGAAAGTGCGCTTGAGAATATTGTCCGCAATGCTCTGCGTTACTCGCACACCAAGATAGCGGTGAATTTCTCCGTCGATAATCAGGGTATTACCGTCACCGTTGACGATGACGGTCCGGGCGTCAGCCCAGAAGACAGAGAGCAAATCTTCCGTCCGTTTTATCGTACGGATGAAGCACGCGATAGAGAATCGGGTGGAACAGGACTCGGTTTGGCCATCGTTGAAACTGCCGTGCAGCAACACCGTGGCTGGGTAAAAGCCGACGACAGCCCCCTCGGCGGCCTACGTCTGACGCTCTGGCTACCGCTTTATCACCGCTGATAACAGGGTAACCACCAGCCATAGCAGGCTCTACGGAGCCTGTTTTCGTTTCTGCCCGATAGCAATTTTGCTATTCTGCGCCCCTAGTCGATGGGGGTTGTATGTTAAATATCGTTTTGTTTGAGCCAGAAATTCCACCCAATACCGGGAACATTATCCGCCTGTGCGCCAATACCGGTTTCCGCCTGCACATCATTGAGCCTATGGGCTTCCCCTGGGATGATAAGCGCCTTCGCCGCGCGGGTCTGGATTATCACGAATTTACGACTGTCCTGCGCCATCGTGACTACAACGCTTTTCTGGAAACCGAAAAGCCTCAGCGCCTGTTTGCTTTAACAACCAAGGGAACGCCCGCCCACAGTGCTGTAAGCTATCAGGCTGGGGATTATTTGATGTTTGGCCCGGAAACTCGTGGGCTGCCAGCGGAGATACTGAATGCCATGCCGCCTGAACAGAAGATCCGCATCCCGATGATGCCGGACAGCCGCAGCATGAACCTCTCTAACTCGGTGTCCGTGGTGGTCTATGAGGCCTGGCGCCAACTGGGATATCAGGGCGCCGTTCTCAGAAGTTAGATACCGTCTCCGTACTCAAAGCCTGCGCCGTTGAAGTGCTGATCCATATCGATTGCCGGTTTATCGCTGCCAGGTGTGCCCACGATCCGAGCCGGTACACCAGCAGCCGTTGTGTGCGGCGGAACAGGCTGTAGCACGACGGAGCCTGCGCCAATTTTTGCGCCAACGCCAACTTCGATATTGCCAAGGATTTTTGCGCCAGCGCCAATCATCACGCCTTCGCGGATCTTCGGATGGCGATCGCCACTGGTTTTACCGGTACCGCCCAGCGTGACCGATTGCAGAATAGATACATCGTTTTCGACGACCGCTGTCTCACCGATAACAATCCCGGTGGCATGATCAAGCATGATCCCACAACCGATTTTTGCCGCCGGGTGAATATCTACCTGAAAAGAGACTGAAACCTGGTTCTGCAAGAAAATAGCCAGCGCCTGTCGCCCCTGTAGCCAAAGCCAGTGACCAATTCGGTACGCCTGTAAAGCATGAAAGCCTTTAAGATAAAGCAGCGGCGTTGAATATTTGTCTACCGCCGGGTCACGGGTGCGTACGGCCTGAATGTCACAAGCGGCAGAAGCAATCATCTGCGGATCGGCCGCGTAAGCCTCTTCAACAACCTCGCGAATGGCAATGGCCGGCATAATCGGCGAAGCCAGCTTATTGGCTAACATATAGCTGAGCGCATTCCCAAGATTATCGTGCTTGAGGAGCGTCGCATGATAAAAACTGGCCAACATGGGTTCACAATCCGCAAGCGCTCGCGCTTCGGCTTTAATATTGCTCCACACCAAATCCAGTTCTTCAGACGACATTGCTCTCTCCAGACATAAAAACAACGCCCGACACCAGGGTCGGGACGTTTCAGTTATTGCGGTGTATTAAGCGATCCTTCATTTGCCGCTTCGTTCATCCTTACGAGTACGACCAAGCAACGTTAATGCTGCCTCGCGCGCATTTTTTCCGCAATACAATACCTGATAAATTTCCTCGGTTATTGGCATTTCGACGCCTACCCGAGCCGCCAGCTCGCGAACTTCTTTCGTATTGCGATAGCCTTCAACCACCTGGCCAATCTTTTGCTGTGCGCCGTCCACATCCATTCCCTGACCGAGCATCATGCCGAAGCGACGGTTACGGGACTGGTTGTCGGTACAGGTCAGCACCAGATCGCCCAGGCCAGCCATCCCCATAAAGGTTTCCGGCGAAGCACCAAGCGCGCTGCCCAGGCGCGTCATCTCAGCGAGACCACGCGTAATAAGCGCCGTACGTGCGTTGGCGCCGAACCCGATGCCGTCTGACATCCCTGCGCCAATAGCGATCACGTTTTTAACCGCACCGCCAAGCTGAACGCCGATGAAATCGGGATTGCTGTAGACGCGGAAACTTTTACCACAGTGCAGCAGATGCTGGAGATCATCCGCAAACTGGTCATCGGTCGCCGCAAGCGCAATCGCCGTCGGTAAACCTGCTGCCAGCTCTTTAGCGAATGTCGGGCCAGAAATAACGGCCAGAGGAACATCATCACCCAGCGCCTCACGGGCAACGTCCTGCAGTAATCGACCCGTTTCAGCTTCCAGCCCTTTTGTCGCCCACACAATACGTGCGTCCGGGCGCATCAGCGGCTTGATTTGGCGTAACACTTGCCCGAACACATGGCTCGGTACGACCACCAAAATATTGCGGCTGGCGGCCAGCGCAGAGGCTAAATCACTCTCGAGATGCAGGGTGTCAGGAAAAGGAACATCGGGCAGGAATGCCACATTGCAGCGATCGGCCTGCAGAGTAGCAATATGTTTGGCATCATGGCCCCACAGCACAACGTGGTGGCCGTTTCTCGCAAGGGTGATAGCGAGAGCGGTGCCGTAAGAGCCGGCACCGATAACAGTCATTGAAGCATTAAGGCTGTTCATCAGGCATCCTGATGGTTTTCAGCACCTTCGCCAGCTTGCTGCTGCAGATAGTTCATGAACAACGCATCGAAGTTAACCGGTGCAAGGTTCAGCTGAGGGAAAGTACCGCGAGAAACCAGGCTAGTGATACATTCACGCGCATACGGGAACAGAATGTTCGGGCAGTATGCACCCAGGCAATGCGCCAGCTGCGTGCCTTCGATGCCTTCAACGGAGAAGATACCCGCCTGCTGAACTTCGCACAGGAAAGCGGTGTCTTCGCCCAGCGTAGCGGTCACGGTTACGCGCAACACAACTTCATAAACATTTTCAGCCAGCTGGCTGGACGCAGTATCCAGATCCAGTTTTACTTCTGGCTGCCAGTCTTTCTGGAAAACGTGCGGCGCGTTAGGTGCTTCGAAAGAGACATCCTTGGTGTAAACACGCTGAATCTGGAAACCCATTTCTGTATTGTTTTGTTCTGACATTGTTAACCCTTAAATTTAAACGTCCTTACTCTGCGATACACGGCAGACAAACCGCACTAGCTCAGCAGGGGATCGAGTCCACCACGCGCATCCAGTGCGTACAAGTCATCGCAACCGCCAATGTGCTGTGCGTCAATAAAAATCTGCGGTACCGTGGTGCGGCCACTGCGTTTGATCATCTCTTCCCGCTTAGCGGCATCACCATCAATAGGTAATTCCTGGAACGCCACGCCTTTTTCATTCAGCAGGGCTTTTGCACGGTGGCAAAAAGGACAAGTCGCTTTGGTATAGATCTCGATGTTCGCCATGGTTTACCTCAGTTTTCCAGATTATTTACCGCGAACCAGCGGCAGGTTTTCCCCGCTCCAGCCAGCAATACCTTCTTTTAACAGCGCAACCTGCTCAAAGCCAGCCTTGTGCAACAAAGCCGCTGATTCTTGTGAAGAAACACCGTTAGCGCATACCACAATAATGGGCTTCGCTTTGTGTTTTTCAAGCTCACCAAAATTGCCGCTTTTGATTTCAGTTGGCAGCACGTTCAGTGAATTCGCAATGTGGCCTTTACGGAAATCATCACGCTGGCGTACATCGACAACCACCGCATCTTCTTTGTTAATTAAGCGAGTGGCTTCCCCGCGGGTGATCACTTTGACTTTAGAAGCCAGGCCTTTAAAGGTCATGAAAAGTACCGCGGCCAGCAGACCAACCCACGCCAGACTAAGTATGGGGTGGCGGCCAACGAATTGCATAATTTCTTGCATGGGGGGTAGTAACTCCCGACTAAGTAATGATGAGAAAACCAGGTGGGGAGTATACCTTCGCGTTGTGGCAATTACAGCCAGTCTGAATAATGTTATGTGGATTCTGCGGGCTGTTACGAAAAAAAAGAACCAGACTGATGAAATCCGATCGCCATCCGGCCTCTTTCTTTGATCTTCTGCGGCTATTCGACGAGATCGGCTGTAGTAAAATTACGCAAATTTTGTCTTAGACTCAGAGGTTGTTGCAATGTCGGTTACTAAAAAACCTATGGTCCTGGTGATTCTCGATGGCTATGGCCACCGTGAAGAGCAGCAGGATAACGCGATTCTTAATGCTAAAACGCCGGTGATGGATAGCCTGTGGGCCCAGCGACCACATACCTTGATCAATGCGTCTGGCCTGGAAGTCGGTCTGCCAGACGGGCAAATGGGCAACTCCGAAGTGGGCCACGTCAACCTCGGTGCTGGCCGCATCGTTTATCAGGATCTGACTCGCCTGGATGTTGAAATTAAAGAACGTACTTTCTTTAATAACCCGGTATTGACTGGTGCAGTCGACAAAGCCGTTTCCGCCGGTAAAGCCGTGCATATCATGGGCCTGGTTTCTCCAGGCGGCGTTCACAGTCATGAAGACCATATTCTGGCGATGATAGAGCTGGCAGCAGAACGAGGAGCAGAAGCTATCTATCTGCATGCTTTCCTTGATGGCCGCGACACGCCGCCACGCAGTGCTGAGTCTTCCCTGAAGAAATTTGCCGACAAATTCGCTGAGCTCGGCAAAGGCCGTGTAGCAACGCTGATTGGCCGCTATTACGCGATGGACCGCGACAACCGCTGGGATCGCGTTGAACTGGCCTATGACCTGATGACTCAGGCCAAAGGTGAGTTTCAGGCAGACAACGCCGTTGCCGGTCTCGAAGCCGCTTATGCCCGTGATGAAAACGATGAATTCGTTAAGCCAACGGTCATCCGCGCCGCAGGCGAAGTCGAATCCGCTATGAATGACGGCGATGCATTAATTTTCATGAACTTCCGTGCGGACCGTGCCCGTCAGATCACCCGCGCCTTTGTTAACGCCGATTTCGACGGTTTCAGCCGCAAAAAAGTGGTGCAGTTTGGCGACTTCGTGATGCTGACTGAATATGCCGCAGACATTAAAACGGCCTGCGCTTACCCACCAGCTTCACTGACCAATACTTTTGGCGAGTGGATGGCGAAGCACAACAAAACCCAGCTGCGCATCTCCGAAACCGAGAAATACGCCCACGTAACCTTCTTCTACAACGGCGGGGTTGAAGAGCCGTTCGCTGGTGAAGACCGCGTGCTGGTGAATTCACCGAAAGTGGCAACCTACGATCTGCAGCCTGAAATGAGCTCCGCAGAGCTGACTGACAAGCTGCTGAGCGCCATCAACAGCGGTAAATACGATACCATCATCTGCAACTACCCGAACGGTGACATGGTCGGTCATACCGGCGTTTATGATGCTGCGATTTCCGCCGTTGAGGCGCTGGATAATTGCGTTGCTCAGGTGGTTAATGCCGTTGAGGCCGTTGGCGGTCAGCTGTTGATCACCGCAGACCACGGCAACGCAGAGCAAATGCGCGACCCGGCTACCGGCCAGGCACATACTGCGCATACCAGCCTGCCGGTTCCGCTGATCTACGTAGGTAAGAAAAACCTGAAAGCTGTCGCTGGCGGCAAGCTCTCTGACATCGCGCCAACCATGTTGAGCCTGATGGGAATGGAAATCCCGCACGAGATGACTGGCAAGCCGCTGTTCATCGTGGAATAATCCCTCCCCATGAGGGGAAAGGCGATTTTTTCAAAGACATGGGCTGTGAAGCCCGTTATCTACGCCAGCGTGTTTAGCGCTGGCGTCTTGTTATTGCCTTTTTCCAGCCATGCTGACGACAAGCAGCAGCTGCAATCCATTCAGCAGGATATCGCCGCCAAAGAGCGTGCGGTACGTCAGCAACAGCAGCAACGTTCCGTTTTACTCGCTCAGCTAAAAGCGCAGGAAGAAGCAATTTCTGCGGCCAGCCGCAAGCTGCGTGAAACCCAGAACACTCTCGCGGATTTAAACAATCAAATCGCGACGCTGAACAACTCACTAGCAAAACTTCAAAAACAGCAGGCGACTCAGGAACGTAACCTGGCCGCTCAGCTGGATGCTGCGTTTCGTCAGGGTCAGCATACCGGTATTCAGTTGATTCTCAGCGGTGAAGAAAGCCAGCGAGGCCAGCGACTGCAGGCCTATTTTGGCTATCTTAACGCTGCGCGCCAGCAGACTATCGAAGAGTTAAAGCAGACCAAAGCGGAAGCCGCTCAGCAGAAAGTCGAGCTGGAAAGTAAGCAGAGTGAGCAGCAAACGTTGCTGTACGACCAGCAGGCGCAGCAGGCCAAACTGGAAAGCGCCCGCAACGAACGCAAAAAGACCCTGGCAGGCCTTGAGTCCTCCATTCAGCAGGATCAGCAGAAGCTGAGCGAAATGCGCCAGAACCAGGCGCGCTTGCAGAATCAGATTGCCCGCGCAGAAGCCGCGGCAAAAGCGCGCGCCGAGCGTGAGGCACGCGAGGCAGAGCAGGTGCGCAATAAGCAACAGGAAGCCTCCAATAAAGGCACAACCTACAAGCCTACCGAAAGCGAGCGTTCGCTGATGTCGAGGACAGGTGGCCTGGGAGCGCCACGCGGGCAGGCTTACTGGCCAGTACGCGGCTCGTTGCTGCATCGTTATGGCGAACAGCTGCAAGGTGAACTACGTTGGAAAGGTATCGTTATTGCGGCGTCGGAAGGCACGGAAGTTAAAGCCATTGCCGATGGACGCGTGATCCTTGCCGACTGGCTGCAGGGCTACGGCCTTGTGGTCGTTATTGAACACGGTAAAGGCGATATGAGTCTCTACGGCTACAACCAAAGCGCGTTGGTCAGCGTCGGCACCCAGGTACGTGCCGGACAACCTATTGCCTTGGTCGGTAGCAGTGGCGGCCAGGGCCGTCCGTCACTCTATTTCGAAATTCGTCGCCAGGGCCAGGCAGTCAATCCACAACCGTGGTTGGGAAGATAAGTTTTGCCTCAGTTTCGCACCGTTTTTTTCGCCACCGCCAGCGGGCTAATGCTGGCAACCTCCGCATGGGCCGGTAAGCTCTCGATTGTTATTGATGACTTTGGCTATCGTCCTCAGCAGGAAAACCAGGTACTGGCCTTGCCGACTAACGTCTCCGTTGCCGTGCTGCCCAATGCGCCTCACGCTCGTGAAATGGCCACTAAAGCCCATAACGCCGGGCACGAAGTCCTGATCCATCTGCCGATGGCACCGCTCAGCAAGCAGCCGCTTGAGAAAGATACTTTACGCCCGGACATGAGCAGCAGCGAGATCGAGAGAATTATTCGCGACGCGGTGAACAAAGTCCCTTATGCGGTTGGGATGAATAACCATATGGGCAGCGCGATGACCTCCAGCCTGTTCGGTATGCAAAAGGTGATGCAGTCGCTGGAGCAGTACAATCTCTATTTCCTGGACAGCATGACCATCGGTAACAGCCAGGCCACGCGCGCTGCGGCCGGGACTCGTGTCAAAGTCATTAAGCGCAAAGTATTCCTCGACGATACTCAGAACGAAGCGGATATTCGCTTTCAGTTCAACCGCGCTATCCAGCTGGCTCGCAAAACCGGATCAGCGATCGCCATCGGTCACCCCCATCCCTCAACCGTTCGCGTCCTCCAGCAGATGGTCTATAACCTTCCGCCGGACATTACTCTGGTGCGCCCGAGCAGCCTGCTTAATGAGCCACAGGTAGATAACTCGACGCCAAATAATACGCAGCCGGGCAAACTGCCACCACCGCGTAACCCATTCCGTGGCGTGAAGCTGTGTAAACCGAAACAGCCTATCGAGCCGGTGTACGCCATCGTCTACTTCAAGGTTATCAGCGAAAGTATTGCCGAGAGCGCGCTGGTGAAATATCTCCAGCATCAGTGGCAAGGTTGGGGCAAACAGGCCTGATTGAAAAACCAGAGGGCGCGATGCCCTCTGGCTTAATGATTAATCCCAGCTGAGGATAACTTTGCCGGACTGACCGGAGCGCATCGCGTCAAAGCCTTTCTGGAACTCATCGATGGAGAAGCGGTGGGTGATAATCGGGGACAGATCCAGGCCAGACTGAATCAGTGCGGCCATCTTGTACCAGGTTTCAAACATCTCGCGCCCATAGATACCTTTAATAAACAGCCCTTTAAAGATAACCTTGGTCCAGTCGATAGACATATCTGATGGCGGGATGCCCAGCATCGCAATGCGGCCACCGTGATTCATGGTATCCAGCATGGTGCGGAACGCCGGTGGCGCACCGGACATCTCCAGCCCCACGTCAAACCCTTCGGTCATCCCCAGCTCGCTCATCACGTCCTGCAGGCTTTCTTTACTGACGTTAACCGCGCGAGTAATACCCATTTCACGCGCCAGCTCGAGGCGATATTCGTTCACGTCGGTAATCACCACGTTACGCGCACCAACATGCTTCGCTACTGCCGCGGCCATGATCCCGATAGGGCCAGCGCCGGAGACCAGTACATCTTCGCCCACCAGGTCGAACGAAAGTGCCGTGTGCACTGCGTTGCCGAACGGGTCGAAGATGGAAGCCAGGTCGTCTGAGATATTGTCCGGAATCTTGAACGCATTAAATGCCGGGATCACCAAATACTCAGCAAAACAGCCTGGGCGGTTCACACCAACCCCGGTGGTGTTGCGGCACAGGTGGGTGCGCCCGCCGCGGCAGTTACGGCAGTGGCCACAGGTGATGTGCCCTTCGCCGGAAACGCGATCGCCAATCTTAAAACCTTTCACTTCCTGGCCAATGCCGACCACTTCACCCACATATTCGTGGCCCACAACCATAGGAACAGGAATGGTTTTTTGCGACCATTCGTCCCAGTTGTAAATATGGACGTCGGTCCCGCAAATCGCCGTTTTACGAATTTTGATCAGCAGATCGTTATGACCCATCTCCGGCTTAGGAGCATCCGTCATCCAGATGCCTTCTTCCGCTTTCAGTTTTGCTAATGCTTTCATGACCGCTCCCTTAAGCGATAACGCCTAATTGCTTACCGATGCGCGTAAACGCATCTACCGCACGTTCAATTTGCTCAGGGGTATGCGCCGCCGACATTTGGGTGCGTATACGCGCCTGACCTTTTGGCACCACCGGGTAGAAGAAACCGGTGACGTAAATACCTTCTTTTTGTAGCTCACGCGCAAAGTTCTGCGCCACAACCGCTTCGCCAAGCATCACCGGGATAATGGCGTGATCGGCACCAGCAAGCGTAAACCCGGCTGCACTCATTTTTTCGCGGAACAGGCGGGCATTTGACCACAGGCGTTCACGCAGCTCTTCACCTGACTCCAGCATCTCCAGAACCTTAATGGAGGCCGAAACAATGGCCGGAGCGAGTGAGTTAGAGAATAGATAAGGCCGAGAGCGCTGGCGCAGCCACTCGATAACTTCTTTGCGTCCTGCGGTATAGCCGCCAGAAGCACCACCCAGCGCTTTGCCCAGCGTACCGGTGATAATATCAACGCGGTCCATGACATCGCAGTATTCGTGCGTACCGCGCCCGTTAGCGCCCACAAAGCCCACGGCGTGAGAGTCATCCACCATCACCAGCGCGTTGTACTTGTCAGCCAGGTCACACACCCCCTGCAGGTTGGCAATCACACCGTCCATCGAGAATACGCCGTCGGTGGCGATCATCACGTGGCGAGCACCTGCCGCGCGAGCCTCTTTCAGGCGATCTTCCAGCTCCTGCATGTCGTTATTGGCGTAGCGATAGCGCTGCGCTTTGCACAGGCGAACACCATCAATAATTGAAGCATGGTTTAGCGCATCAGAGATGATGGCGTCTTCTGGCCCGAGCAGCGTCTCAAACAGGCCACCATTGGCGTCGAAGCAGGAGGAGTACAGAATCGCATCGTCCGTTCCCAGGAAATCTGCCAGCTTGCTTTCCAACTGTTTATGGCTGTCCTGAGTTCCACAAATGAAGCGGACCGAAGCCATACCAAAGCCGTGTTTATCCATCCCGTGCTTTGCCGCTTCAATCAGCTGCGGATGGTTTGCAAGGCCCAGATAGTTATTGGCGCAGAAGTTAATAACGTGGCTGCCGTCAGCGACGGTGATATCCGCCTGCTGAGCGGAGGTGATGATACGTTCTTCTTTAAAAAGCCCTTCCGCTCGAGCCGTTTCGAGTTGGGAAGTCAGCTGTTGGTAAAAATCTTCGCGCATCGCGATTCTCCAGACATGGCAATTTTTGGCACATATTACCCAAACCTATATCACCAGGCGAGATGACGCTTCAGGGATTCTTAATTTTGCAGGATAAATCACGCAAGAAAGCACGAACAGCCGGGGCTTTTAACGGTATGTTAACTGGGGGAATAAAAAAGATAAGGCATTGAATGTAAATTGAAAATTGAACTCTTTACGATATTAAAAGGTCAGATGAATCTACCCCCACCCAACCTGTTGAAATCATGTTCAGATGATTTTCACTTCAGCAAGAGGGCTACTTCCTGGAGAGAAAAATTCTAAGCGCCTGCAGTCTGGCACCAAAAGCAGAGTGCCTGAAGCAACGGAACAGATCGAACCATTTTCCTTTCCCAAGATAATTCAGGGTGAATAATTCAGGGCGTTTATAATAGCTGAGAACAAATATGCCCTGGTCATCATCAACAATATTATTTTCCAGTGTAATCTTCTGACTTTGCGTTACCAGAGAATAAAATTCTTTCCATTTATCCTGAGAGCCAACAATAGCACCACCGATAATATAGACATGGTTACCAATCATAAAGTCAAATGCCTGTTTCAACGACGTGACATTCAACCCTTTCTTGATGGTAAAAAGGTGCATGGTATTTTTATTAAATGGAAAATCCCAAACTTTTAAACCACGCATTACTTTAGCCTCTCGGCAATATCCAAAGTCAACCCATGCAACCAGCGGCGTTCTTATTAACCCATCGTTAATTGCCTTATTAACAAAATAGGATTTTAAGTTACAGACCAATACATATTCTGGCGACCAATACTCAGGGTTTTTTAATTGCCTGGTCTCTAATTTATTAGTAAAATCATCGTCCTGCTGAATTTTAGCAATAAGACGGCGAATGTGCTTAAATTTGTTTTTTATATCAATAGCAATAACTGTCGTAGGTTTTCCCTGTCGAATAGCTTCAACTCTTTCCTTGAGATCGGGTGAAGTGAATACCACCATATCATTTTCTAAAGCGGCCAATCTCTCGAAGTAATTAAAATAAAGGTCTACAGAGCGGGCAAGATTATCACGGAACCCTTTATTAGCAGTCCACTCCCCTCTACCGAGGTCAAAATAAGCCGTTACAATTGTGGTAGATGATTTCATCGCTAATAAAAACCATTAATATAAATAAATATTATATCACACTCGTTTACCCTATGTACACAGTACACTTTGTGTTCAGGTCAGCTTTTACTAATACAAAAATCCCACGCTAAACATTAAAATACAACTAATATGAAATTAAATAGTAGGTAGCTCTTGGTAATGTCAATCTGGATTAAACCAGCAAGACGACTAACCTGGCGCATAGTGTAAATGGCTGAAGCGATGCAAATGTAATGGTATGATTATGCACATTCATGTCTGAGATTGTCTCTGACTCCATAATTTGAAGGCTACAGTTATGATCATCGTTACTGGTGGCGCCGGCATGATCGGCAGCAACATTGTTAAGTCCCTGAATGAGCAAGGCTACCGCGATATCCTGGTAGTAGATAACCTCAAAGACGGTACTAAATTTGTTAACCTGGTTGACCTGGACATCACCGACTACATGGATAAGGAAGATTTCCTGATCCAGATTATGGCCGGGGAAGAGTTCGGCGATATCGACGCCATCTTCCATGAAGGTGCCTGCTCCTCCACCACCGAGTGGGACGGCAAGTACATGATGGACAACAACTATCAGTACTCTAAAGAAATTCTGCACTACTGCCTGGAGCGTGAAATTCCGTTCCTGTATGCCTCTTCCGCCGCGACCTACGGTGGGCGCAATAAAGACTTCATCGAATCACGCGAATATGAACAACCGCTGAACGTATACGGTTACTCAAAATTCCTGTTTGATGAATATGTTCGCCAGATCCTGCCAGAAGCTAACTCTCAGGTGACCGGCTTCCGCTACTTTAACGTCTATGGGCCACGTGAAGGCCACAAAGGCAGCATGGCTAGCGTCGCCTTCCACCTCAACACCCAGTTGAATAACGGTGAAAACCCTAAACTCTTTGAAGGCAGTGACGGCTTCAAGCGTGACTTCATCTATGTAGGTGATGTGGCCGCCGTTAATCTGTGGTTCTGGCAAAATGGCGTTTCCGGTATTTTCAACTGTGGTACCGGCCGGGCAGAATCCTTCCAGGCCGTGGCGGACGCTGCGCTGGCGTACCACAGCAAAGGTAGCATCGAGTACATTCCTTTCCCGGACAAGCTGAAGGGCCGCTACCAGGCTTATACCGAAGCTGACTTAACCAACCTGCGCGCTGCGGGCTACGACAAGCCGTTCAAAACCGTAGCCGAAGGGGTTACGGAATACATGGCATGGCTAAATCGCGACGCATAAGCTGCACAGGGAAAGCATGAAGATTCTGGTGATTGGCCCGTCATGGGTGGGCGACATGATGATGTCGCAAAGTCTCTATCGCACGCTCAAGGCGCGTTATCCCCAGGCGATCATTGACGTGATGGCACCCGCGTGGTGCCGTCCGCTATTATCGCGTATGCAGGAAGTGAACGAAGCGATCGCTATGCCGCTGGGCCACGGTGCGCTGCAAATCGCAGAACGTCGCCGGCTGGGTCATAGCCTTCGGGATAAGCGCTATGATCGTGCTTACGTTCTGCCGAACTCCTTTAAGTCTGCGCTAGTTCCTTTTTTTGCCAACATTCCTCACCGCACTGGCTGGCTGGGCGAAATGCGCTATGGCCTGCTGAATGACAGCCGCAAGTTGGACAAACAAGCCTGGCCTTTAATGGTAGAACGCTACGTCGCCTTAGGTTACGACAAGGGCGTAATGCAGTCGGCTAAGGATCTCCCTCAGCCACTACTTTGGCCTCAACTGCATGTCAGTGAAGGTGAAAAAGCACAGGCCTGTGCTGCCTTTAACCTTGAGCCACAGCGCCCGATGATAGGTTTCTGCCCGGGAGCAGAGTTCGGCCCGGCAAAACGCTGGCCGCACTATCACTACGCCACGCTCGCGGCAAAACTCATTGATGCTGGCTATCAGGTGGTGCTTTTCGGCTCTGCCAAGGATAAAGACGCGGGTAAAGAGATTCTTGCTTCCCTCACCGCTGAGCAGCAGGCATGGTGCCGTAACCTTGCCGGAGATACCCAGCTCGAACAGGCCGTTATCTTGCTCGCAGCTTGTCAGGGCGTAGTCACTAATGACTCCGGCCTGATGCACGTCGCGGCTGCGCTCGACCGCCCACTGGTGGCACTTTATGGCCCGAGCAGTCCAGACTTTACGCCCCCCCTTTCCCATAAAGCGAGAGTTATTCGCCTGATCGGTGGCTATCATAAAATCCGTAAAGGCGATGCCGCAGAGGGATATCATCAGAGCCTGATCGATATCACGCCAGAAAGCGTGCTGGTTACATTGACTGAACTGCTAACCAGCAGCAAGGAAGACTGATGCGTGTGCTTCTCGTGAAAACGTCCTCCATGGGCGATGTGCTCCACTCGCTTCCTGCGCTGACGGATGCGATGCATGCCATTCCAGGTATCAAATTCGACTGGGTAGTTGAAGAAGGCTTTGCCCAGATCCCAGGCTGGCACCCGGCCGTGGATACCGTCTTCCCGGTGGCGATCCGTCGCTGGCGTAAAAGCTGGTTTGCGTCTAAAACACGCAGCGAACGCAAAGCATTCTATCAGGCACTGAAGGCCAGAGAATATGACTGCATTATCGATGCTCAAGGGCTGGTAAAGAGTGCGGCGCTGGTCACTCGTAAGGCACATGGTATAAAGCACGGCATGGACTGGAACAGCGCACGTGAGCCATTAGCCAGTCTGTTCTACAACGTAAGACACAGCGTGGCTAAGCAGCAACACGCGGTTGAACGCGTGCGTGAGCTTTTTGCTCAGAGTCTGGGATATACCAAATCCGATCGGCAGGGCGATTATGCAATCGCACCACATTTCCTGAACTATCTGAACGCGGATAATGGTCAGTATGCCGTATTCTTACATGCGACTACGCGAGATGATAAACATTGGCCGGAGACGCACTGGCGTGAGCTAATTGGCTTGCTGGATGGTTCAGGGGTTCGCATTAAGCTTCCATGGGGAGCGCCACATGAAGAAGCAAGAGCAAAGCGGTTGGCGGAAGGGTTTGATTTTGTCGACGTCTTACCGAAAATGACGCTTGAAGAAGTGGCTAAAGTATTGGCGGGAGCAAAATATGTGGTTTCCGTTGATACAGGATTAAGCCATCTTACCGCAGCATTAGACCGGCCGAATGTGACGCTTTACGGACCGACAGATCCGGGTCTTATTGGTGGGTATGGGAAAAATCAGATTGTGTGTCGCTCACCGAGTAACAAACTTGAAGATTTAACGGCCCCTACAGTATTTAATCAACTTACGACGAGCCTGTAAGTACTCGAATTTCGATATCGGAGAAGAGATGGCCCCTACATTATTTTTTTCTAATGAGAAAAAAAACTGGACCTTATACTGGAATAGAACACTTGTATTCTTATTTATTGCCACTTATTTTTTAGGTGATATCACTCGTTATAAACATTTGATTGTTATACTGATGGCGATAACAACAATCGTATATCTATACAAGCAACCAAGGCACTTCCTATCTGTTTTCAAAACATCACTTTTCTACAGTATCGTTTTTTTGACTGTCGCCGTATTGCTTTCTCTGTTTCATACTCCTGATTTCAAAGCAAGTCTGAAACAAATCAGCCGATCGGTTCTGGAAAACACGCTCTTATGTACAATAGTTATTCCAGTATTGCTGAGAAATGAAAGTAAAGAGTTGATTTCTAAACTCATTTTCTTTTCATTTATTACAGCACTGAGCCTGCGCTGCTTAACAGAACTCGTGCTTTACTATCAGGATTATAAGCAAGGTGTGATGCCATTTATCGATTACCGGCATCGCGGTATATCAGACTCTATGGTATTTCTTTTCCCTGCACTCCTGAGCATGTGGCTAATAAAATCAACTAAATACAGAGTTGCATTTGTTATCCTCAGCATTGCCTATTTATTCCTTATTTTGGGCACACTTTCCCGTGGTGCATGGCTTTCCGTACTGATCGTTAGTCTTCTGTGGATTTTACTTAATAAGCAATGGAAACTATTGATTACGGGTGCGATTATTGCAGCCGTTGCGCTTGCCTTGATATTCACACACAAACAAGCCTCTACCACTCTTATATTTAAACTTCAACAGGCCGATAGTTCCTATCGCTATACAAATGGTACTCAAGGTAGCGCCTGGGATCTTATTATGGAAAACCCTGTTGTTGGGTATGGCTTTGGAAATATAGCCTACAAAGACGTCTACAACAAGCGTGTGGTAGATTATCCAGACTGGACTTTTCGTGAATCTATCGGGCCGCACAATCTGGCATTATTTGTCTGGTTCGGTACGGGTCTGCTCGGATTAGCTGCCCTACTGATGACTTATATAGCGATAGCTAAAGAGTGTATCGCCAACGCCTTAAACAGAAATCAATCATTCCCAATAAATGCCTACATGATAATATTATTATCATTTATCGGCTATTTCATCATTCGAGGGAATGTTGAACAAATACAGCTAGACCTGCTAGGCATATTGGTTGGGTTACTGATAGCGATGAAAAATAAGTAATCACAGTAAAAAAGGCTACATCAAGTAGCCTTTTATTATTCAAATTAAAGAAAAAGCCAAGAGCGACTTTAGCTAGTGAAACCAGTTATTAATCACTTCTTCAAATCTCTGGGTGACTCCGGCCCAACTAAAATGCTTATAAACATAGTTCTGGCCACCTTTCGCCATGACATTTATTTCCGAATTTTGCAGTGTGCTCATTATATCCTGAGCAATAGAGTCCGCTGTCATGGGTTCTCGCAGATGAAAACCCGTCTCTTCTTCCCTGACAAATTCAACCATGCCACCACGGGTACTAACCAGTACCGGCTTGCCTCCCCCCATTGCCTCAATAGCCACCATACAAAATGGCTCCTGAAACTGAGAAGGAATGACAACTAAATCACCAAGAGGGTAGTAACGGTGCATTTGTTCTGGTGCGATACTTCCGAGCAGAATGCATCGCCCCTGCAAACGCTCAGCAATTTCTCTGACTTCACGCTGATAAGCACCGTTATCTTTTTTGCTCACTTCGAGGTAATCACCCACCACGACAAGTTTCATATCCTCGTGCAGCCTGGCGAGTTTTTCAAACGCCTGCATAAGCAGTAATATCCCTTTATCCGGAACAATGCGCCCCGCATAGAAGATAACTTTATCATTCTCAGAAATGCCCAGCTCTGCTTTAGAAACCGGCGTGTAAGCAGATTGGTAAATATCCAAATCAATGCCATTAGCGACAACTTTAATATCGGCCTTCGGCAAAAAATTCTGATAAAAATCTTTTAAGAACATGCTTGGTACAAGCATTTTTACATCCTGGTCCAACCCTTTTGGCTCGAACGCATTATGCATATGTATAACGATTTTCTGCTGAGGAGCACGCTGCCTGATTTGCCGATAAAGCTTCATGCTGTTATGCACAACGACAATGCTGTCATCCGTAATATGAAAATCTTTGGCAACATTAAGTATGCGCTGCGAATATGGCAGAGGATCAAGGCGCGTCCATTTTTGGAAGAGGCGCTTATATATTCGGCTAAATCCAATGCGATGGATACTACAGTTATCATTTACAGAGGAAAAATCCGTGTACCCTTCATTTTTAATGCAAACGAGACGGTTAGGAATAGACGTTCTCTGCGCAACCTGGTACATCCATGTTTCTACAGCAGCGGCGCCTCGTGGAGGGATAGAGAAAATAGGTGTGACAGTAAATATAATTTTATCAACCATATGATTTTCAACTCTGCATTAAATTATATTTAACAGCAGCACACAGGCCACCAAATACCTTACCTTGATAAAGCAGGTGCTTATACTTCTCTCTATACTCATGCTTTTTAACTGCGCTCTGATAAGGTATTTTCTTCCAGGGTGAAACATCATATACATTACGGAAAAACTGTGCCGATGGATAATTCGCCCAGTCATGCCAGGGTTTAGTAACACCCGTATAATGTATAAATACTGTATTCTCCTGAATAAACTCCCGGTAATACCTCTGGTTTTTCTTCTCGAATTCTGATTTCAAAGAATAAATGGTATTGTATTCTTTAGGCAATATCTTTGCGTGATTAAGAAATATAATATTTAGAATATCTTGATCAGGATATTTTAATTTATCCACTATACTCTCATCCGAAAGCAAGCTGAAGAATTGTTCCGTTAAATTTGCTTTATGCCACTGTTTTAAATTTATGTACATCACTCCGGAATTGAAATATCTACCGTCAAATTCTGGATTTTGCAAACGTACTGCACTTTTATTTTGCATGGAATCGACATCAATAGCCACCGCGCCATACTCTTCATCAAACTCTAAAGAGATTAAAGACTTCAACGATCCCTTGCATATAACATCAGCATCGAGGTACAACAAACTATCAAGACGCTCAGAAAAATAATCAAAAGAAAGCAAACGGTAGTATATTGATACTGGCCAGATATTAGTTTTAGGTAAAGATTTCAGCGGCGCATCATCAATATGATAAACTTTTATGACCGTTTTATATTGCTCTGCCAACTGTGTTAACAGGGCAACATATTCATTATCTAAATAATCTGCTATAATGTGAAAAGTAAAATCATACTGTTTATTGTTTTCAAGAACAGACGCAATCGATATCGCGGCGCCTACTTGATAATTTTTATCGATGCCCCATGAAATATTGAAAGTTTCCCGCTCATCACACTTTACAAGGCGTCGATCCAGAACAATAATATCGTTAAACTTCGTGATTTGTTTAAAGTTCAATGTTAATTACCTTTAATCACAATTAGTTGTGTATTACGAAGACTTCCATAATATTCCACACCAGCAACACAGTAGCACGCACAACTACTCTTTAAATTTAGCCACATAATAGTTAAAGTAATTTAGAACACCCTGCAGATAAAGCTTTTGATTGAATTTATGTTTTGCAGAGTATCGATATTGATGGCTGTTTATGGGCTTTAAAAGCTCGACATTACGCCAGGGTGAAGCTTCTTTCGCTGTTAAAAAACTCAGAGAAACGGGATAAGTGGCCCAGTCATGCCAAGGTTTTGTCGGCCCGACATAATGAATAAAAACAGTTTCATTAGTGACAGGATTCACTACGTTATCTTTCAGCTCATAATTAATACTGAAACGAGTATTATACTTTCCTTCAATGAAATTAACTTTCCCTACCAACAGGACATTCAGAACATCCTGGTCAAGGTGAGTGATTTTTTCTACCCACTGGGGATCTCGCAGCATTTCTATTGCTTTAGAAGAAATATTGTTGATATTCCATTCATTGATGTTTATAAGCAAAAAACCCGCATTGAAGTAACCGGACATCAACTCTGGTGTCGAAAGCGTTGTGGCCCGATTCGACCACCACTCGATATCCCTCTCCACAACCACAGCGGCAATTTCATTCTCTGCAAAAACATAATCGACTAACGGCTGAATACTACCTTTGCAGGCGATATCCGCATCCAGATAAAGAAGCTTATCAACTTTGTGATAAAGATAATCTGCAATTATAAAACGGAAGTATGTCGCGTAACTCCAGTTTTTTGTGCTCGGTAACGATTTTAGCTTCTCACAGTTAATCACATAGATATTAATATGTGTTTTATATTGCTTAGCTAATTCTTCAAATCGAGTCTGATCGGCCTCACTGAATGAGTCAGTGAATACATGAAACTCAAAAAATGCAGATGCATTACTCAACAATACGGAGGAAATTGCAACGCCACACCCGAAAAGGAAATTTTTATCAATACCAAATGCTATATTTAGAACATTGGTGGCATTCTTTTCCTGGTAGTTAAAATCGAAAACCGAAAGGATGATATCTTCATCACTGAATTGAGACATTTTGATTCTTATCCGACTAAGATGAATAGACGACTGTAACCGGCAAGGGCGCCCTTCACAGGCTACTACAATGATTTTCTAATCGTTCGTTCTTTGATTTTTTCTGCTTTATCTTCTGCTTTAGCCAGCAGTGCATGTTCTATTTCTATCACTTCTCTAAGTGACTTATTAGAATACGTCATCATAAAGCGCCAAATATCTCGCTGCGTCAGCCCAATATTCATCGATGAAAAATAGAGTCCAATGAGATCTTTGTCCCGCCAGCGCCGAGGAACTTTTCCTCGAATTTGCGCACGATGCAGATCAATCACCGAAATTTTCAGATCGCTTTCCTGACCAGTAAAAGGTAGATGCAATAAGAAATGACAAATGTAACAATCGCGATGATTTACACCGCCACCGTGCATTTTACGCATCATCGAGGCAACACGCCCAATCAGCATCCGCTTAATTTTTACATCAGGTGGATTCGTCGCCCAACCAACGCAGTAATCTTCGAGACTGATCGTGGGCGTTAAATCTTCCGTAATGATAAACGACGTTTTGTTGATTGGATTTAACCCTTTTTCACCAAAACCAACGCCCTGCATCGTATCGACATCCAGGGCTTTCAGTCGATGAATCGCCTTCCACTCACGATCGGCCCCTAATACCGGCATTCGCAGTGAAATAAGATTTTTTATCACTTCTTTGAGAGATGTTCCCTGGTGCCATTTTAGGAAATAGCTTTTTCCTGCGGTCTCGAAACGCAACGTGCGGCGTGTTTCCAGTTCGCGAAAAACTTCCCCCTGAAGTTTTCTGACTTCAGCAAAAACGTCTTTACCTCTCCAAAGAGAGGTAAAAGGTTCTTTTAACTCAACCACGCGACTCTCCCACAATGATATCTGCTGCCTTTTCAGCCAGGCTATAAATATCCTGGGTTGAGGCATAATGACGAGCGTGCTCAGCCCAGCCCTGACGCTGCTCTGTATTACCCAGAACCCCAGACAAAGTCTCATTAAGCGAAGCCTGGCTAAACGGTTCTTGGATTACAGCCCCACATTTAGCGTCTGCGATATAATGTGCATAGCCGCAAACTTCCGTCACAAGGATAGGCAATCCGGCAGCTATTGCCTCAAGTAAGACAATACCGGCAGCTTCCTGATAGGCAGGATGAATCAAAACATCAGCAGCCATCATCAGTTCAGACACATCATCTCTTCCGGAGAAGAAACTAATCCGGCTCTCTACGCCACGTTTCTGCGCTAATGCCTTAAACCGCCCGGGTTTATCCTGGCCGACGACAAACAGAGTGGTTCTACTACGGATGGCTTCAGGCAAAGCAGCCAGTGCTTCAATAGAGCGATCAACGCCTTTACGTGAGAAATCGGAGCCTACCTGTAAAACAAGGTAGTCATTCACACCAATGCCGTTTTTTTCTCTATAACGCTCCCGGCTACCATGTGGGTGGTTGTCGAATCGACGATCGGGGTAAATACCTGGAGGCAGGATCAGAAAACGTGAAGATTCCGTACCATAGTGTTTTTCAAAATCAGCAATTTGCTTATCAGTCAGCATCAACAACTTGGTTGATTTACCTTTCTCGAATGTGGCTTTTTCAAACTGTGAATAATGCCGATATCGCGAGGTCAGGCGATAAAAGAAACCTTTCTCTTTTGCTACTTTTTCGGCGTAACAAACGTCTGCAGCATAATAAATATCGAGATCCGGCATCTTATTAAAGCCAACCACGCGGTCTACCGGATGCTGGCGCAGTTGTGCCTTCACCCATTGATAATATTCAGCATTACGACCGTGGTTTGTTTTTGAACGCACAGGAACGATAATAATATCAAAGGCATCAGGTTTCTCACCCTGCCAGGACTGCACATAAACCCGGACTTTATGCCCACGCGATGCAACAGCCCCGGCAATACGCATAAAATCGCGCTGCAGGCCGCCAAAGGGAAAATATTTATACAGGCAAAAAGCAACTGTCATCACGCTTCGTCTCTTGGTGGTCGTGCCGCAGCGACAGGCAGCATTTTAGAAATGGCGGCAATAACATCCTCAGCAGGGATCACCGACATATATTTTTTATTGCGGTCTAGCTGGGCACGAGACGGCATAGATTGATAGTTACCTGCCCAGAATTGCGTGATTTGCTCTGTCCATGGGCGCCAGTAAACATGGTCCGTTGCACCAAACAGGCTTATGACAGGCGTTTTTACCGCCGCGGCGATATGCCCCGGCGCAGAATCTACCCCAATAAACAATGCCGCATGATCGATTAATGCGCCCAACTCAGGGAAAGTTGTTTTGCCGGCAAGCGCCACAACGGGCGGCTTTTTGCACCCTTGAGCTATCTCATTAACACAGGCGAGATCGTCACTACCCGGTCCAGAGGTCAATACAACCGGGAATTCCTCATCCTGCAAGTAATCAATAACCTGAGAAAACTTATCATTGTCCCAGCACTTGAATAGCTGTCGGGCCGTCGGCTGAATAACAACATATCTGTCTGCAACATTTTCAGCATCAAGCATTTCACGGATCTTTTGCCAGTCGGCCTGAGTGTAGTACAACGCTGTTTCTGTACAAAAATCAGTAATTCCTAAAGGCGACAGTACTGAGAGGCTCGCTTCAACGACATGTTTGCCAACGACAGGGGCAAGGTGAGTGAAGCTTTTTTTCCAGAATGAAGACTGCCGGTGAGCGTAGTCCTGGGAAATTTTTACTGCCGGGCCCAGGCAGCGAACCATCAATGCTACGCTCCACTGATCGGTCAGATTTACGATCAGGTCATAGTGATTGTTTCGCAGGCGACGCACCAAAGAGAGAAAATTGCTGATTTTCTTTCCTGTTTTAACACCCTTGTTGCTTATACCGTAGCCCGCATTTATTTCTGGGTTCCCAGAAAGAATGGGAAGGGTATCCTGGTACTGCAGGACATCTATTTTTGCTTCAGGATAGTTGCGCTTAAGGGTGCTGATCACCGGCGTTGTCAGCAACATATCGCCGTGAAAGCGCATTTTAATCACCAAAATTCTTTTAAATGTCGTATTCACCGTCAGCTCTTAATCTCAGCAATACCGAAAAATAAAAAACACGCTACCGCCCCAGGCTCCACAGCTACCTGTTCACTGACAACGTGTTCATTTTTACGTGTAGTGTATCACTTATCGCCACCCATTCCGAAGGATACGAATGCCAACACAACGCAGTGATAACTAGATGAATTAAAATGGATTTACATCATTAAACGCCAAGACAATCCAACTTTTGATTTTTGTACAACGCCTCAATCCGATAATTGCCCGGCAATACATATCTTTGACGATACCCATCAACCCGGTTTTCGCCCAATTTCCGCAAAAGTAATGGCAAAGCTCAGGTTAAATACATAGAATCCCCAGCACATTCATAATGCCAGCCGTGTCCTATGCTCCAATTGCTTTACACCATACTGCTTTACCTCATACAGCCACTCATCTGGCTGCGATTGTGGGTGCGCGGTCGTAAAGCTCCGGCATACCGCAAACGCATCGGCGAGCGCTACGGCTTTTATAAAAAGCCGCTCAAGCCCGGCGGCATCATGCTGCATTCGGTCTCGGTGGGTGAAACACTGGCCGCAATCCCTCTGGTTCGCGCTCTTCGTCACCGCTATCCAGAGTTGCCGATTACCGTCACGACAATGACACCAACCGGCTCAGAAAGAGTCATGTCCGCATTCGGAGAAGACGTTCAGCACGTCTATCTGCCTTACGATTTACCGTGTGCGCTAAACCGTTTCCTGGATAAAGTCGATCCCAAGCTAGTGCTTATTATGGAGACCGAACTTTGGCCAAACCTGATAGCCGCGCTACACAAACGCTATATTCCGCTAGTGATTGCCAATGCCAGACTTTCCGCACGCTCGGCGAAAGGCTACGCAAAACTGGGTGACTTTGTCCGAACGCTGCTGCAGCGTATTACGCTTATCGCCGCGCAGAACGAAGAAGACGGTGAACGCTTCATCTCGCTAGGCGCAAAACGAAGCCAATTGACGGTTACCGGCAGCCTTAAATTTGATATCTCTGTAACGCCACAGCTGGCCGCTCGCGCCGTCACACTTCGCCGCCAGTGGGCACCGCACCGCCCTGTCTGGATAGCAACCAGCACGCATGAAGGCGAAGAAAGCATTGTCGTGCAGGCTCATCAGTCGCTTTTAAAGCAGTTTCCTAATTTATTACTGATTCTTGTTCCACGTCACCCGGAACGCTTCCCTGACGCCATCAATCTGGTCAGAAATGCAGGATTGAGCTTCATCACTCGCTCTTCTGGGGAAGTTCCATCCTCCAGCACGCAGGTCGTCATTGGCGATACAATGGGTGAACTGATGCTGCTCTACGGTATTGCCGATTTGGCCTTTGTGGGGGGGTCGTTAGTTGAACGTGGTGGTCATAACCCACTCGAACCTGCCGCACACGCTATTCCAGTGTTAATGGGGCCACATACCTTTAATTTCAAAGATATCTGTGCGCGTCTGTCCAAGGCAGATGGCCTAATCACCGTGACCGACGAGCAGTCATTAGTAAAAGAGATTGCGTCTTTGCTCACAGATGAGGATTATCGTAACTTCTACGGGCGCCATGCTGTGGAAGTGCTTTACCAGAACCAGGGTGCATTACAGCGCCTGTTGCAGCTACTGGAACCTTATCTCCCCCCTAAAACACACTAAGGTCAGATATGCAAAAGCGGGCAATCTATCCGGGGACTTTCGATCCTATCACCAACGGTCATATTGATATCGTTACCCGTGCAGCCAGTATGTTTGACCAGGTGATCCTTGCGATTGCGGCAAGCCCCAGCAAAAACGCCTTGTTCACCCTGGATGAACGCGTCGCGCTGGCACAGCAGGCGATTGCACATTTACCTAACGTTCAGGTTCTGGGCTTCAGCGATTTAATGGCAAGCTTTGCACGCAACCAGCAGGCAAACGTCCTGGTGCGTGGGCTACGTACCGCGGCAGATTTTGAATATGAGATGCAGCTGGCACATATGAATCGCCATCTCATGCCCGAACTGGAAAGCGTCTTCCTGATGCCGTCGAAAGAGTGGTCGTTTGTCTCTTCTTCCCTGGTCAAAGAAGTGGCACGCCATCACGGGGACGTCGCGCACTTCCTGCCTGAACATGTCTGTAAAGCGCTTATCGAAAGGCTTAAATAGCTATCGCTGACAGCGGCGGCAATAGTAAGTGCTACGCTGTGCGTGCTTAGCGGCAACAATTGGCGTACCACATACACGGCAAGGCTCTCCTTCTCGCCCATATACCTGCAGCTCCTGAGCAAAATAGCCTGGTTTACCATCAGACTGGAGGAAGTCTTTTAAAGTCGTTCCACCTTGCTCTATTGAGCGTTGCAACACCGCTTTGATCGCTGCAACCAGGGTTTCAGACTCTTTTTTTGATAACGACTGCGCGCTGCGGTCAGGATGGATCCCCGCCGCGAACAAAGATTCGCTGGCATAGATATTCCCCACTCCCACAACCAATTTGTTATCCATCAGCCAGGGCTTAATGGCCGTTTTCTTTTTGGCAGATTTTTCGCGCAAGTATTCTGCACTGAATGCCTCACTCAGCGGCTCTGGCCCAAGATGTGCCAATACGTTGCTGCCTTCAAGCTCTTTGACCCATAGCCAGGCGCCAAAGCGGCGGGGATCGGTATAGCGGAGGACTTTACCATTACTCATGATCAGATCGACATGATCGTGTTTTTCCGCGGGAAGCTCTTCCGCGAGGATCCTCAGACTACCGGACATTCCCAAGTGAATGATTATCCAGCCATCCGGAAGCTCCAGCAGCAAATACTTTGCGCGTCGCTGCACGCTTAGCACCGGTTTATCGCTCAAGGCATGTATTTCATCAGAAACCGGCCAGCGCAGCCGGGCATTACGTACCACGGCATGCAAGATGGTTTCACCCACCAGGTGCGGCTCAATACCGCGTCGACTGGTTTCTACCTCTGGTAATTCAGGCATCTCTCCTCCGAAAAGCAGACATAAAAAAACCCGGCCTGAGCCGGGTTTCTTCAACAAAGTTACCAGAATTATTTAATTTTGGCTTCTTTGTATACAACGTGCTGACGGACAACTGGATCGAACTTTTTCAGTTCCAGTTTTTCCGGCTTAGTACGTTTGTTCTTCGTGGTGGTATAGAAGTGACCAGTACCAGCAGAAGAAACCAGCTTGATTTTCTCACGAATACCTTTAGCCATGATTTATTTCCTCTAAGTACTTAGTACTTTTCGCCACGGGCACGCAGTTCGGACAGAACTGTATCGATGCCTTTCTTATCGATTACACGCATACCTTTAGCAGATACACGCAGGGTGACAAAACGCTTCTCGCTCTCAACCCAGAAACGGTGAGAGTGCAGGTTCGGCAGGAAACGGCGTTTAGTCGCGTTCAGTGCGTGGGAACGGTTATTACCGGTCGCCGGACGCTTGCCAGTAACTTGGCAGACTCGGGACATGTCTATTCTCCAAAAATCAAATTAGCTCGAGCTTCGTATAGGGTTAGGCGCCTCGTCAGGCTGCAAGCCTGGTCCCTGGCGGTTCAATGTGAACCACAGTGCCAGGCGCATAATGCCAAACCCGAGATTCTCAAAGGTGGCGTAGTATACGCTGTGTGAGGCATGTGCTCAAGTCCCGAACAGACAAAGATCCCTATGGATCGCGCCTGATGGCTTAAATCCACCCTCGTTCAGCGAAAGAAACGTATTCTCCGTGACCAATAACCAGATGATCAAGCACTCGAATTTCCATAAACAGGCAAACTTTCACGATGCGTTCCGTAATAGCCCGGTCTGCTTTACTGGGTTCGGCCTTACCTGACGGGTGGTTGTGCGCCAGTATAATGGCACCGGCGTTGCATTTCATCGCTTCGCGGACAATTTCTCTCGGATGAACTTCAACGTGGCTTAGCGTGCCGGCGAACAAACGCTCACATTTAATAACCTGATGCTGGTTATTCAAAAACAGCACCATAAAGATTTCACGCTGTTCGGTCGTCAGCTGACTCTGAACATACTCCCGCACTTTCTCGGGCGTAAGCAAAGAGAGCTCTTTGACGCCCTGAGATGAATAATAACGCCTCGCCAGCTCGGCAATCGCGTTTAGTTGGGTGTATTTTGCTTCGCCAATCCCCTTCACTTTTTTGAAATGGGAATAATCTGCCGACAACAAACGGTGCAGGGAACCAAACTTACGCAACAGCATATTGGCGAAAACAAGAACATGCATCCCCTGGTGGCCCGTGCGCAGAAAGAGTGCCAGCAGTTCTGTGTCCGTGAGAGAACCGACACCAAATTGCAGCAGTTTTTCCCTGGGTAAATACGCTTCTTCAATCTCAAGATCCCTGTCCATCACATACTCCTTCTGTTATCACCCTCATCATGCGGCCTTTTTTCTTGTCAGGCGACCAGCGGGTTTTGCTCTTGCGTAGCGCCTCGCAAACTGCAAAAAGGCGCATGTCAGGGATTGTGATAAAATGGCGATTCGACTGTGACCTCCAACGGATAAAAATCATGATGGGACTTTCCGGCAAGAAAATTGTTCTTGGTGTCAGCGGCGGTATTGCTGCCTATAAAACACCTGAGCTGGTTCGTCGTCTGCGCGATCGCGGAGCGGATGTACGAGTGGTAATGACCGAGGCGGCGAAGGCCTTCATCACGCCACTAAGTTTACAGGCAGTGTCCGGTTATCCGGTGTCCGACAGTTTGCTAGATCCCGCGGCAGAAGCTGCCATGGGCCACATCGAACTCGGCAAATGGGCAGATTTAGTGATACTGGCACCCGCAACGGCAGACCTGATCGCCCGCGTGGCTGCTGGAATGGCAAACGACCTGGTCAGCACTATCTGCCTGGCAACCCCCGCTCCGGTTGCCGTTGTTCCGGCAATGAACCAACAAATGTTCCGCGCGGCGGCCACCCAACATAATCTGGGCGTGCTAAGCGCCCGGGGTCTTTTGATTTGGGGCCCGGATAGCGGGAGCCAGGCCTGTGGCGATATTGGACCGGGCCGGATGTTGGATCCGCTAACGCTGGTTGATATGGCCGTTGAACATTTCTCCGTAGTCAAAGATCTGCAACATCTGAACGTCATGATTACCGCCGGCCCAACTCGCGAACGCCTGGATCCCGTCAGATACATTACTAACGACAGCTCGGGAAAAATGGGGTTTGCTATCGCTGCAGCAGCGGCAGCTCGCGGGGCCAACGTCACCCTGATTTCAGGCCCGGTAAATCTGCCTACTCCGGCATGGGTTAACCGTATTGACGTCACTACAGCACTGGAAATGAATGAGGCGGTCCAAAAACGCGCCGTCGGGCAGCATATATTCATTGGCTGTGCCGCCGTTGCCGACTATCGAGCAGCCGTGGTTGCGGACGAGAAAATTAAAAAGCAAGGCGATGAAATTACGATAAAAATGGTCAAAAACCCGGATGTTGTTGCGGGAGTGGCGGCACTTTCAGAAGGACGTCCCTATGTCGTAGGGTTTGCCGCCGAAACAAATAATGTGGAAGAATACGCCCGGAAAAAGCGTGCCGCTAAAAACCTGGATCTGATCTGCGCCAATGACGTATCTCAGAATAATCAGGGCTTTAATAGCGACAATAACGCATTGCACCTTTTCTGGCAGGAGGGAGACAAAGTCTTACCGCTTGAGCGTAAAGCACTCCTTGGCCACCTTTTACTGGACGAGATCGTTACCCGCTATGATGAAAAAAATCGACGTTAAAATTCTGGACCCGCGAGTTGGTCAGCAATTCCCATTACCAACTTACGCCACCTCCGGCTCTGCCGGTCTTGACCTGCGCGCTTGCCTGGATGACGCCGTAGAACTTGCACCTGGTGCAACCACGCTGCTGCCAACCGGCCTGGCTATTCACATTGCTGACGCCTCCCTGGCCGCGGTCATCCTGCCTCGCTCCGGTCTGGGCCACAAACACGGCGTTGTGCTGGGTAACCTGGTGGGGCTGATTGACTCCGATTATCAAGGTCAGTTGATGGTTTCTGTGTGGAACCGCGGCCAGGACAGCTTCACTATTCAGCCTGGTGAACGCATTGCACAGATGGTCTTTGTGCCTGTTGTGCAGGCCGAATTTAACCTGGTCGAAGATTTTGACGCCAGCGACCGTGGCGAAGGCGGCTTTGGCCATTCAGGCCGCCAGTAATACCGTTTTATCAACGTAACCCTACCGCGCAGATAACGTTAAAACAGACCGCAAACCAGGCGTTTGCGGGCGCGGTTCGGTGCTTACCTGACAAGGTATTTTTCAGGGGTATTTTAGAACATGGCAGAAAAACAGACCGCGAAAAGGAATCGTCGCGAGGAAATACTTCAGTCTCTGGCCCAAATGCTCGAATCCAGCGACGGCAGCCAACGCATTACGACCGCTAAACTGGCAGCAACCGTAGGCGTGTCGGAAGCCGCACTTTATCGGCATTTTCCCAGCAAAATGAAAATGTTCGATAGCCTGATTGAGTTTATCGAAGATAGCCTGATAACTCGTATCAACCTGATTCTGAAAGATGAAAAAGACACCCTGGCTCGCCTGCGGTTGATCGTGCTTTTGGTATTGGGTTTTGGTGAACGGAATCCGGGCCTGACGCGCATTCTCACCGGTCACGCGCTGATGTTTGAACAGGACCGTCTGCAGGATCGTATCAACCAGCTTTTTGAACGCATTGAGGTTCAACTGCGCCAGGTTATGCGTGAAAAGAAAATGCGCGAAGGCGAAGGGTTTAGCACCGATGAGGCCCTGTTGGCGAGCCAGCTGCTGGCTTTCTGTGAAGGAATGCTGTCTCGATTTGTGAGAAGTGATTTCCGCTATCTGCCCACGGATGATTTTGATACCCGCTGGCCGCTGATTGCCGCTCAGCTTTACTAGTAAAAAGGGCCGGCAGGCCCTTTTTACTGCCGGATTTATACGCCAAACTCTTCGCGATATTGACGCACCGCCGCCAGCTTGTCGGCCATTTCTGGCTTTTCTTCCAGATAAGAAATCAGGTCTTTAAGCGTGATGATCGAGATGACTTTGCACTGATAATCGCGCTCAACTTCCTGAATGGCGGAGATATCCGCACGGCCACGCTCCTGCCGGTCGAGAGAAATAAGAACCCCTGCCAGGCTCGCACCGTTCGCGGCAATAATCTCCATTGACTCACGAATAGCGGTCCCGGCGGTTATCACGTCGTCCACCAGCATAACGCGGCCCTGAAGCGCACTGCCCACCAGATTACCGCCTTCGCCATGATCTTTTGCCTCTTTGCGGTTAAAGCAGTAAGGCACATCGCGCTCATGGTGCTCAGCCAGCGCCACCGCAGTCGTTGTCGCGATAGGAATGCCTTTATAGGCCGGGCCAAAGAGCAGGTCAAAATCGATACCGGCATCCATCAGCGCGGCAGCATAGAAACGCCCTAATAACGCCAGATCGCGCCCGGTATTAAACAGCCCGGCGTTGAAGAAATAGGGGCTGGTACGCCCGGATTTCAGCGTGAACTCGCCAAACTTGAGTACCTGTTTGTTAAGCGCAAACTCAATAAACTGGCGCTGATACGGTTTCATGGATTTGCTCCTTAGCATTGTGACACGGACATAAAAAAAGCGACTTCTCAGTCGCTTTTAAAAAATTAATTTTCTAACGCCGCCTTCTGCGACGCGATGATGGAATCAATTCCCCCTCGAGCCAGCGCCAGCAGCGCCAGTAGCTCTTCGTGGGAGAACGGCTCGCCTTCCGCGGTGCCCTGCACCTCAATCATGCGCCCGTCTTCCATCATGACAACATTCATATCGGTTTCGGCTGCCGAGTCTTCGACATATTCCAGGTCGCAGAGAGCTTCACCGTTGACGATACCAACGGAAACCGCCGCCACCATCCCTTTCATTGGGTTAGTTTTCAGTTTACCAGAAGCGACCAGACCGTTTAACGCATCGGCCAGCGCTACGCAGGCACCGGTGATAGAAGCCGTACGGGTACCGCCATCGGCCTGCAGAACGTCGCAGTCCAGGGTGATGGTAAATTCACCTAATGCTTTTAAATCCACCGCCGCGCGTAATGAGCGGGCGATAAGACGTTGAATCTCGAGAGTACGGCCCCCTTGTTTGCCTTTTGCCGCTTCACGGGCATTGCGGCTATGGGTTGCACGCGGCAGCATGCCGTATTCAGCGGTGATCCATCCCTGGCCCTGGCCTTTCAGAAAGCGAGGTACGCCTTCTTCAAGGGTCGCAGTGCACAGCACTTTGGTATCACCGAACTCGACAAGCACGGAGCCTTCAGCGTGTTTAGTGTAATGACGGGTCAGGGTAACTGGGCGCACTTGTTCGGCGCTACGACCTGATGGACGCATGGGCTTCTCTCCGGCTAAAACGAATGTGGCTGCGCATTATACGGACTTCAGGCGCTTATTCCTATCCTGCAAGACCCCTGATGGCTATAATCCCCCCATACATTAGCTGAAAACGGGTACGTACTATGATCCGCAGTATGACCGCCTACGCCCGGCGTGAAGTAAAAGGTGAATGGGGCTCTGCCTCCTGGGAATTACGCTCGGTAAACCAGCGCTATCTCGAAACGTATATCCGCATGCCGGAACAGTTCCGTAGTCTTGAACCCGTAGCTCGTGAGCGCATTCGCAACCGCCTCACACGCGGCAAAATTGAGTGCAACCTGCGCTTTGAACCTGATGCTCGAGCGCAAGGGTCGCTGATCCTTAACGAAAAACTGGCTAAGCAACTGGTTGAAGCCGCTAACTGGGTCAAAATGCAAAGCGATGAAGGTGAAATCAACCCGGTTGATATTCTTCGCTGGCCAGGCGTGATGGCAGCTCAGGAGCAAGATCTTGATGCCATTACCGCTGAAATTCTTTCCGCTCTCGATGGCGCGCTGGATGATTTTATTGTTGCCCGCGAAACCGAAGGTCAGGCGCTGAAAGCGCTGATTGAACAACGTCTGGAAGGCGTTAGCACCGAGGTGGTTAAAGTCCGCGCTCAAATGCCAGAAGTTGTGAAATGGCAGCGCGAGCGCCTGGTTAACAAGCTGGAAGAAGCCGAAGTTCAGCTTGAGAACAACCGCCTTGAACAAGAATTGGTGCTGATGGCACAGCGCATTGACGTAGCGGAAGAGCTGGACCGCCTGGAAGCCCACGTCAAAGAGACTTACAACATCCTGAAAAAGAAAGAAGCCGTGGGCCGCCGCCTCGACTTTATGATGCAGGAGTTTAACCGCGAGTCGAATACGCTGGCCTCTAAGTCTATCAATGCCGACGTGACCAATTCAGCTATCGAGCTGAAAGTGCTGATCGAGCAGATGCGCGAGCAGATTCAGAACATCGAATAGCGAGATATAAGCCTGCGCTCAGCAGGCTTTTTCTTTTGAGCCGTACCAGCTATACGCCAACAGTTGCTCCGCAGTGATGAGATCCACCTTTTCAAGCTGAAAAGCTACCGCTCTCGAAGAACAGTCAAGCTCCCCCACAGCGCCACTTTGAATAATTTTACTCATCCATTACTACCAAAAAGAATCAATCAAACCCTATAAATAAAGAACAAAACTTATATTTTGAATAAGTAAAACTAATCCTTTTTCATTCGACTTAGAAAATCTCAATCGTGACGTGGTGCACAAAACGTTACCCTCTGCCGGTATTCTGAGGGGACAAACATGCTGCTACACATCCTTTATCTGATTGGTATCACGGCGGAAGCCATGACCGGAGCACTGGCCGCCGGGCGTCGCCGCATGGATACATTTGGCGTCATTATTATCGCCACTGCCACAGCGCTGGGCGGCGGTTCAGTCCGCGATATTCTGCTGGGCCACTATCCCCTAGGCTGGGTGAAACATCCTGAGTACGTTGTGATTGTTGCCGTAGCGGCAGTACTTACAACCATCATGGCTCCGGTAATGCCACACCTGCGCAAACTCTTTTTGGTTTTGGATGCGCTGGGGCTCGTTGTCTTTTCTATCATCGGTGCGCAGGTTGCTCTGGATATGGGCGAAGGCCCCGTTATTGCGACCATTGCCGCCGTTGTCACCGGCGTCTTTGGGGGCGTGCTGAGGGATATGTTCTGCAAACGTATTCCTCTGGTATTCCAGAAAGAACTGTACGCCGGTATCGCCTTTGCCTCGGCCGTGCTTTATATCGCGCTGCAGCACTACGTCAGCAGCCATGACGTCGTGGTGATTGCCACCTTACTATTCGGATTCACAGCTCGGCTACTGGCCTTGCGCCTGCGGCTTGGGCTGCCTGTATTTCATTACAAGCACGCCGATCACTGACGCTCAAACCCCGGAATGTTGTGCTGGCCAAGTAAAATGGCCAGGGCAACCACCTGTGGATGCCTCATAAAATCGACTAACTGCCTTGCTCGCTTAGCCCCCACCCCGGGTAAAATTTGCCATCGGGATTCATCCCAGCCCCCAAGCTGCTGCCAGCTTTTGTCCTTAAGAGTTTCGTGTGCGCTTCGCGGCAGGGGCATCCCTAACGCCAATACCCAACGAATAAACGGCTGCTTTCGGGATAAAGAAAACTGATGCCATAACAACTCGGCTTTTTTCACCGAGACTCCCGGTAAATCAGACAGCGTCATTCTGTTCAGATCCAGCCATGAAAAAATGTGCTGGAAGCGTGTCGTCATGTGCAAATGCCGCCAGGTGCTTTGACTAACGCCAGCCAAATCCAAAACTGGCTTTTGACTCATCCCTGTGAGGCGGGCGATAAATTGTTCTGCGCATTCGGATGATGCATAGAGGCAAGTCACTGGCGTAAACGCCATCATTTCGGGTACGGACTTGTCTCGCTGACTGACACGCCAGACAACCTCGTCCATGCGAGGTATTCCCTGCCCGGCCAGGCTAATTCTCACTTTATCGCCGGCCACAACATCCCATTCCTGCCAGCGTTTTAGCGAACCGATATTCACACGCCGAACGCGTTTATCGTCGAGCTGGACCGCTTCCAGTTCAAGCACGACAGACACCTTACCCGTTCGCCCAACGGCAAAATCAACGTTACGAACCACAGCGATTTGCTCTGCAGGAGGGTATTTCCATGCTACCGCCCATTCCCCCTGGCCCGGCTGCCAGAATTTAGCCTCAGGTTCACGAGCCTGACGGATCACGATGCCATCCGTGACAAAGGGAAGCGGCTGGCGAAACCAGCTCTCGCGTAAGCGAGCAATCTCATCAATATTTATTACTGGTTTCGACCATTCAGAAGTTAATGAAAAACCAGCGTCACGTAATGCTCTTCCTTTTTCAACAAGGCTTTCGGGGCCATCAGGCCATGCCCAGATAAAAATGCCCAGCGCGTTTGGAGCACTGACCGCCCCGGTACGAAGCATTTCTCCGGCAACTTTAGATCTCGCATTCACTCCCCCGACCTGGCTTTGAATATGACCATCTCGTTTCAGGAAAAGCTCGCCTTGCAATACGCTGTTCGCAAGAGGCCCGGCCAGATGAAGTGGTATGGCATTAATACCGGCAGCTTTGTGCGTCCAGTCCTCTCCGTTAATGCCGTTACCACGGCTTAGCATTTTCACCAGCCGGCCATGCTGGTAGACCAACGTGATTGCCACCCCGTCAATTTTGGGCTGTACCCATAAACTCCGACGGCCTGCTGCCCATAACTCGACGGCTCGTTTATCCGGTAACTTTTTTAGCCCGGTGTGCGCAACGGGGTGAGTTGAGTTTCCTGCCGCTCCCATCCTTGCAGATTCAGCCTCTTCTCTCTGTTTAATGCAGCGCCGCCAGGTGGACAGCGTCTCCTTTAAATCATCGTAAACGGCATCGCTCACCAGACTCTTTCCCTGCTGGTAATAGGCGTCATCCCAAAGAGCTAGCTGATGTGCAAGCCTTTCTATCTCCTTCTGCGTTCTGACATCAGGCCATGCCGGACACGATGCCGAAGCAGCGGACGTGGCGCTAAGCAAAACAACGATAAATGCTAATACTGTCCCTTTCATGCAGCCCCCATTGTTTTTCTCAGGGGAGGTATAACCGGGCCTGGCATTAATCACGAGCATGAAAGATCCCGCATACGAGATGCGTCCCTAAAAACCAACCTCGTTGCATTGAGAGTGACAAAAAAGCGGAAAACATCACGTAAAACACGAGAAAAAACGTGTCAGATAATGACAAAACCTACGTACTGAGGCAGCGGTGTGTATAATATGCCGGTAGACGCTCTTCCTTTTATGCATACCGATTAAGTTAGAACTCATGGCTCAAGGCACGCTTTATATTGTTTCCGCTCCTAGTGGCGCGGGTAAATCCAGCCTCATCCAGGCTTTGTTAAAGACACAACCGCTGTATGACACCCAGGTTTCCATCTCTCATACCACCCGTGGTGTGCGCCCAGGTGAAAATCACGGGGAACATTACTTCTTCGTCAGTAAAGACGAATTCAAGCAGATGATTGCTGAAGACGCTTTCCTTGAGCATGCGGAAGTGTTTGGTAACTACTACGGTACGTCGCGCCAGGCGATCGAAAATGTACTGGCAACCGGCGTGGATGTATTTTTGGATATCGACTGGCAGGGTGCAGAGCAGATTCGTCAGAAAATGCCTCAATCCCGCAGTATCTTTATTCTGCCGCCGTCAAAAGACGAGCTGGACCGCCGCCTGCGTGGTCGCGGCCAGGACAGCGAAGAGGTGATTGCAAAACGCATGGCGCAAGCCGTTGCGGAAATGAGTCACTATGCGGAGTATGATTACCTTATCGTTAATGATGACTTCGATACTGCCCTGTCTGATTTAAAGATAATCATTCGTGCCGAGCGTCTACGAATGGGTCGCCAAAAGATGCGACATGACGCTTTAATCAGCAAACTATTGGCAGACTGACACCAGTTTCAGTATCATGCCCAGTCATTTCTTCACCTGTGGAGCATTTTAATTATGGCACGCGTAACCGTTCAGGACGCTGTAGAGAAAATTGGTAACCGTTTTGACCTGGTACTTGTGGCCGCGCGTCGCGCTCGTCAGATGCAGGTAGGCGGTAAAGATCCGCTGGTACCGGAAGAAAACGATAAAACGACCGTTATCGCACTGCGTGAAATCGAAGAAGGGTTGATCACCAACCAGATTCTCGATGTTCGTGAGCGCCAGGAACAGCAAGAGCAGGAAGCCGCAGAACTGCAGGCCGTTACTGCTATTGCTGAAGGTCGTCGTTAATTAGCCTGCGGGTAGCCCTTGTATCTGTTTGAAAGCCTGAATCAGCTGATTCAAAACTATCTGCCAGAGGAGCAAATTAAGCGCCTCCGGCAGGCATACCTTGTCGCACGTGATGCTCACGAGGGACAAACACGTTCAAGCGGTGAACCCTATATCACCCATCCCGTCGCCGTTGCCTGTATCCTGGCCGAGATGAAACTCGACCATGAAACGCTAATGGCAGCGCTTCTGCATGACGTGATTGAAGACACCCCGGCCACCTACCAGGATATGGAACAACTGTTTGGCAAAAGCGTTGCCGAGCTGGTGGAAGGGGTTTCTAAGCTAGACAAACTGAAGTTCCGCGATAAGAAAGAGGCTCAGGCCGAAAACTTCCGCAAAATGATCATGGCGATGGTGCAGGATATCCGCGTCATTTTGATCAAGCTTGCTGACCGCACGCACAATATGCGCACGCTTGGGTCATTGCGCCCGGACAAACGTCGCCGTATTGCCCGTGAAACCCTCGAAATTTATAGCCCACTCGCTCACCGCCTCGGTATTCATCATCTGAAAACCGAACTGGAAGAGCTTGGCTTTGAAGCGCTTTACCCGAACCGCTACCGCGTCATTAAAGAAGTGGTAAAAGCGGCGCGAGGTAACCGCAAAGAGATGATTCAAAAAATCCTCTCTGAAATCGACGGGCGTCTTCAGGAAGCCGGCATTGCCTGCCGCGTGAGCGGTCGCGAAAAGCACCTTTACTCCATTTACTGCAAGATGACGCTCAAAGAACAGCGTTTCCATTCGATCATGGATATCTACGCGTTTCGCGTCATCGTCCATGATATGGACACTTGTTATCGCGTCCTCGGGCAGATGCACAGCCTCTACAAACCTCGTCCTGGTCGGGTAAAAGACTACATCGCTATTCCGAAAGCGAACGGCTATCAGTCTCTGCACACCTCAATGATTGGGCCGCACGGCGTCCCGGTTGAAGTGCAAATCCGTACCGAAGACATGGATCAGATGGCGGAAATGGGGGTTGCTGCTCACTGGGCTTATAAGGAGCAGGGCGAAAGCAGCACGACTGCACAAATCCGTGCTCAGCGCTGGATGCAAAGCCTGCTGGAGTTGCAGCAAAGCGCTGGTAGTTCGTTTGAATTTATCGAGAGCGTAAAATCCGATCTATTCCCGGATGAGATTTACGTTTTCACCCCGGAAGGCCGTATTGTAGAGCTGCCCGCAGGCGCAACGCCGGTGGACTTCGCCTACGCGGTACATACCGATATCGGCCACGCCTGCGTAGGCGCACGCGTCGATCGCCAGCCTTATCCGCTTTCACAGTCGTTGACCAGCGGGCAGACTATCGAAATCATCACCGCACCGGGCGCGCGTCCAAACGCCGCATGGCTTAATTTTGTCGTCAGCTCCAAAGCGCGCGCCAAAATTCGCCAGATGCTGAAAAACCTGAAGCGTGATGATTCCGTTAGCTTAGGGCGTCGCCTGCTCAACCATGCGCTCGGTGGCAGCCGTAAACTGGCTGAAATTCCGGCCGAAAATCTCCAGCGTGAACTGGATCGCATGAAGCTTGCATCGCTTGACGACCTGCTGGCCGAGATTGGCCTCGGGAACGCAATGAGCGTCGTCGTGGCAAAAAATCTGCAAGGGGAATCACCGGTTGCCGCTCAGCCAGGCACGGCACCTGCAGCAAATAACAGCAACTTGCCAATCAAAGGTGCGGACGGCGTTCTGATTACCTTCGCCAAGTGCTGCCGCCCGATTCCGGGAGATCCTATCGTCGCTCACGTCAGCCCAGGTAAAGGGTTGGTTATCCATCATGAGTCTTGCCGAAATATTCGTGGCTACCAGAAAGAGCCTGAAAAATTCATGGCCGTGGAGTGGGATAAAGAGACCGAGCAGGAGTTTATCACCGAGATCAAGGTGGACATGTTTAACCACCAGGGTGCGCTGGCCAACCTGACCGCGGCAATCAATACCGCAGCCTCTAACATTCAGAGCCTGAATACCGAAGAGAAAGATGGCCGCGTATACAGCGCCTTCATTCGCCTGACCGCCCGGGATCGTGTCCATCTGGCTAACATCATGCGTAAAATCCGCGTGATGCCGGATGTGATTAAAGTGACCCGCAACAGAAACTAGAGTTATGAATCCTCAACGTTATGCGCGTATTTGCGAGATGCTCGCCAGACGCCAGCCGGACCTGACCGTGTGTATGGAGCAGGTGCATAAGCCCCATAACGTCTCCGCCATCATCCGTACCGCCGATGCCGTAGGCGTGCATGAAGTGCACGCCGTTTGGCCGGGAAGCCGGATGCGCACTATGGCGTCTTCCGCCGCAGGCAGTAATTCCTGGGTTCAAGTCAAAACGCACAAAACTATCGGCGAAGCCGTCAGTCTGCTAAAAAGCAGCGGCATGCAAATTCTGGCCACTCATCTTTCCGATAAAGCCGTCGATTTCCGTGAAATAGATTACACACGCCCCACCTGTATTCTGATGGGTCAGGAAAAAACCGGCATTACCGAAGAGGCGCTCGCGCTTGCGGACCAGGACATTATCATTCCTATGATCGGTATGGTGCAGTCCCTGAACGTGTCCGTCGCCTCCGCGCTGATTCTGTACGAAGCCCAGCGCCAGCGCCAAAACGCAGGCATGTATCAGCGTGAAAACAGTACGTTACCGGAATCTGAGCAGCAGAGGTTGCTGTTTGAAGGCGGCTATCCGGTGCTGGCGAACGTTTCCCGCCGTAAAGGCTTACCGTACCCACATGTCAATCAGCAGGGTGAGATAGAAGCTGATGCCGCATGGTGGGCAACGATGCAGTCGGCGAAATAAGCCATGAAAGGCCGCCTGCTGGACGCCATACCGTTAAGCACGCTTGCCGGAGTGGGCGCCAGCCAGAGCGGTAAGCTGGCCAAAATAGGCCTGCACACAATCCAGGATCTGCTGCTGCACCTGCCGCTACGCTACGAAGACCGTACCCATCTTTATCCTATTAACGACCTCCAGCCTGGCCTGTACGCCACGGTGGAAGGCGAAGTGCTGAACAGCAATATCACCTTCGGCGGCCGCCGGATGATGACCTGCCAGATTAGCGACGGCACCGGCATTCTCACGATGCGTTTCTTCAATTTCAACGCCGCAATGAAGAACAGCCTTTCCGTAGGCAAGCGCGTGCTCGCCTACGGTGAAGCCAAACGTGGTAAATACGGCGCTGAGATGTTCCACCCTGAATACCGCATTCAGGGCGATCTCAGCACCCCTGATCTGCAGGAAACACTCACGCCGGTTTACCCGACCACCGAAGGCATCCGCCAGGCCACCTTGCGTAAGTTGACCGATCAGGCGCTTGAGTTGCTGGACACCTGCGCGATTACAGAGCTTCTTCCCGCAGAACTGAGCCAGGGCATGATGAGCCTGCCGGAAGCATTGCGCACCTTGCACAGACCGCCGCCGGACATGAAACTTGCCGATCTCGAAACCGGCAAACATCCGGCTCAGCAGAGGCTAATCCTTGAAGAGCTGCTTGCCCATAATCTGAGTATGCTGGCGCTGCGAGCCGGGGCACAGCGCTACCATGCGCTGCCGCTGGTCAACCATGACGAGCTAAAAAACCAGCTGCTTGCTGCCCTACCTTTTAAGCCAACCGGGGCTCAGGAACGGGTAGTCGCAGAAATAGAGCGCGATATGGCGCTGGACGTGCCCATGATGCGTCTGGTGCAGGGTGACGTAGGCTCCGGTAAAACGCTGGTTGCCGCACTAGCAGCCCTTCGCGCCATCGCACACGGCAAGCAGGTTGGCCTGATGGCGCCGACTGAGTTGCTGGCGGAACAACACGCGAATAACTTCCGTCAGTGGTTTGCACCGTTAGGTATCGAGGTAGGCTGGCTGGCCGGGAAGCAAAAAGGGAAAGCCAGAATTGCGCAACAGGAAGCAATTGCCAGCGGCCAGGTCTCGATGGTGGTCGGCACTCACGCCATTTTCCAGGAGCAGGTTCAGTTTGCCGGGCTGGCGCTGGTTATCATTGATGAGCAGCACCGTTTTGGCGTGCACCAACGCCTGGCGCTGTGGGAAAAAGGTCAGATTCAGGGCTTCCACCCTCATCAGCTGATCATGACCGCGACTCCTATTCCGCGCACCCTGGCGATGACCGCCTATGCCGACCTCGACACCTCCGTCATCGATGAACTGCCGCCGGGACGAACACCGGTTACCACCGTGGCGATAGCGGATACCCGACGCAGCGAGATAATCGAACGTGTACGTAACGCCTGCCGCGACGAAAAGCGCCAGGCGTACTGGGTTTGTACGCTGATTGAAGAGTCTGAACTGCTGGAAGCTCAGGCCGCAGAAGTGACCTGGGCAGAACTTAAAGCCGCGCTGCCGGAGCTTAACGTTGGCCTGGTGCATGGGCGAATGAAGCCCCAGGAAAAACAGGCAGTGATGCAGGCCTTTAAGCAGGGCGAACTGCATCTTCTGGTGGCAACCACGGTGATTGAAGTCGGCGTGGATGTGCCTAACGCCAGCCTGATGATCATCGAAAACCCTGAGCGCTTAGGGCTGGCGCAACTCCACCAGCTGCGTGGCCGCGTAGGCCGTGGCGCAGTGGCCTCTCATTGCGTTCTGCTGTACAAATCTCCGCTATCCAAAACAGCGCAGCTTCGCCTGCAGGTTCTGAGAGACAGCAATGATGGCTTTGTTATTGCGCAAAAAGACCTTGAGATCCGCGGGCCTGGAGAGCTGCTTGGGACTCGTCAGACGGGTAACGCAGAATTCAAAGTGGCCGATCTGCTGCGAGACCAGGGGATGATCCCGCAGGTTCAGCGCCTTGCGCGCCATATTCACGAACGCTACCCTGAACAGGCGAAGGCGCTGATTGAACGCTGGATGCCGGAAACCGAACGTTACTCTAACGCTTAGGCAAACAGCGGCAGCATCAGGAACAGCTTGATCACCACCGCATTCACGATGTCGATAAAGAACGCCCCCACCATCGGTACCACCAGAAACGCCATATGCGACGGACCAAAACGCTCGGTAATCGCCTGCATATTAGCGATCGCCGTCGGTGTGGCGCCCATACCAAAACCACAGTGACCGGCGGCCAGCACCGCTGCATCGTAGTTTTTGCCCATCAAACGCCAGGTGACAAAAATCGCGTACAGCGCCATAAACAGCGTTTGTACCGCCAGAATAGCCAGCATCGGCAGCGCCAGAGAGGCCAGTTCCCAGAGTTTCAGGCTCATCAGCGCCATCGCCAGGAACAGCGACAGGCTTACGTTGCCGAGCACGGAAACCGCCCGCTCAAAGACACGATAGAATCCCACGGCCGCCAACAAATTACTGAGAAGAACGCCGATAAACAGCACACAGACAAACGTCGGCAGCTCAAACAGTGTCCCCTGCAATAATCCGGCTACAACACGGCCCACCGTCAGGCAGATAGCAATCAGGGCGATGGTTTCAATCATCACCAAAGAGGTAATGACTCGCCCGACATCTGGTTTTTCAAACGCCCCGGGGATTTCATTATCTTCGGGGGCACCATTTGGTGTAGAAGAGTGCTTCACCAGATAGCGAGCTACCGGGCCGCCAATTAAACCGCCCAGCACCAGGCCAAAGGTCGCACAGGCCATAGCGACTTCAGTCGCATTCTGGAAGCCGTAGCGTTCAGTGAAGAGTTTGCCCCAGGCGGCACCCGTACCGTGCCCACCGGACAACGTTATCGAACCTGCCAGCAGCCCCATCAGCGGATCAAGCCCCAACATACTGGCCATACCGATGCCGATGGCGTTCTGCATGACCAGCAGCCCAACGACGATAAACAGGAAAATCCCCACCACTTTCCCGCCCTTGCGCAAACTGGCGATATTCGCATTCAGGCCTATAGTTGCGAAGAAAGCGAGCATCAAAGGATCTTTGAGGCTCATATCAAACTCAATTTCCCAGCCCATGCTTTTTTTCAGAACAAGCAGGGCTATCGCAACCAGCAGCCCGCCGGCTACGGGTTCAGGAATGGTGTATTTTTTGAGGAAAGGGACCGAATGGACCATTTTACGCCCCAGAAGCAGCACTAACGTGGCGGCCACCAGGGTAGAAAGGGTATCAAGATGAAACATTGCAGAGCTCCTTTTATTGCGCATCCGTCACTCGCGCTTATTTATCCTTCGCTGCTATTTCCTTCATGGATGAAATCAGCCGGCATATTTTAACCAAAAAATGCGCCTTCGTTATAACTAATACTCAATTTATGACATTTCGCTCTTATCATCTTAGGCTGGCAATCGTTTGCTTTTACCGTTCAGTCCGTTAAAATCAGCGCTTTTCCAGCCATGAGATCGTCTCTGATGTCCGTAAATGCCGTAGAGTCAGAAAGTGCGCAACCGGTTGCGCAGACTCGCCCGAGCGAACTAATTTATCGCCTTGAAGACCGCCCGCCGCTTCCACAAACCCTTTTTGCCGCCTGCCAACACCTGCTGGCGATGTTTGTGGCGGTGATTACCCCGGCATTGTTAATTTGCCAGGCGTTGGGGTTACCGGCATCAGACACTCAGCACATTATCAGCATGTCTTTGTTTGCCTCTGGCGTGGCTTCGATTATTCAAATCAAAGCCTGGGGTCCGGTAGGTTCAGGCCTGCTGTCGATTCAGGGCACCAGCTTTAACTTTGTCTCACCGCTGATTATGGGCGGGATGGCACTGAAAAATGGCGGCGCTGACGTACCGACTATGATGGCGGCACTCTTTGGCACGCTGATGCTTGCCAGCTGCACGGAAATGCTGATTTCACGCGTGCTACATCTCGCTCGCCGTATTATTACCCCTCTGGTTTCCGGCGTGGTGGTGATGATAATCGGCCTGTCCCTGATTCAGGTTGGGCTCACTTCTATCGGCGGTGGCTATGGTGCAATGGCCGATCACACGTTTGGCGCACCGAAAAATCTGCTGCTGGCCGGCGCAGTCCTGCTGGTTATCATCTTGTTGAACCGCCAGCGTAATCCGTACCTGCGCGTCGCGTCGCTGGTCATCGCGATGGCCGTGGGCTACCTGCTGGCCTGGGCGCTGGATATGCTGCCAGCCACGACCCAGGCGACTAACACCGATCTCATCATGGTCCCTACGCCGTTGTATTACGGCCTTGGCATCGACTGGAGCCTGCTTATCCCGCTGATGCTGGTCTTTATGGTGACCTCGCTGGAAACCATCGGCGATATCACAGCAACCTCCGACGTCTCCGAACAGCCTGTTTCCGGGCCGCTGTACATGAAGCGTCTGAAAGGCGGCGTGCTGGCTAACGGCCTGAACTCCTGCGTTTCTGCCGTGTTCAATACTTTCCCGAACTCCTGCTTTGGCCAGAACAACGGGGTTATTCAATTGACCGGCGTTGCCAGCCGCTATGTAGGCTTTGTTGTCGCTCTGATGCTGATCGTGCTTGGCCTGTTCCCGGCGGTCAGCGGTTTTGTACAGCATATCCCTGAGCCAGTGCTCGGCGGCGCGACGATTGTTATGTTCGGCACCATTGCCGCTTCCGGGGTACGTATTGTCTCCCGCGAGCCGCTGAACCGCCGGGCGATTATGATTATCGCCCTGTCGCTCGCCGTCGGTCTTGGTGTGTCCCAGCAGCCGCTGATCCTTCAGTTCGCCCCTGACTGGCTGAAAACGCTGCTCTCTTCGGGCATTGCTGCCGGCGGGATCACGGCCATCGTGCTGAACCTGATTTTCCCACCGGAAAAAGAGTAATCCCCCCTACGCGCCGGCGGTAAATTTGCCGGCGCGAAATCTCCTTTGACAATCCCCTCCTTGAGCTACAGCCATAAATCGGGCATAACACCCTTAGCGAAACTGAAAGGGGTGGAAGGCAATGAAATTCCTCGGAAAGCTGGTTCTTATTCTGCTGGGCCTTGTCATACTGGCGCTGGCTGCCTTTTACATCCTGCTGCAAACCCGCTGGGGCGCGGGCCAAATCAGCAGTTGGGTGAATGAAAAAACGAACTACCACCTCTCTTTCAATGAGATGGAACATGACTGGTCTTCGCCCACCCACCTGATGTTCCATAACGTCACTTTTGGCCGCACAGGCCAGCCGGCAACGCTGGTCGCGAAGAACGTAGATATCGGCCTGAGTACCCGGCAGTTCACACAGCCACTCTACGTTGACACCATTTTGCTCCAGCAAGGGACGTTAAATCTCAGTGCAAGCGCGGTACCGCTCCCGCTGGAAGCAGATAAACTGCAATTGCAGGATATGGCTATTAACAGCCCTGGCAGCGAGTGGGATCTCAGCGCGCAGCGCGTTGAAGGTGGCGTTGCCCCCTGGCAGCCTCAGGCCGGCAAAGTGCTCGGTAACAAAGCCACTATCGCTTTCAGCGCAGGTTCTCTGACCCTCAACGGTGTTAACGCCAGCAATGTCCTGCTGCAAGGCTCGCTGGATAATGAACAGGTCACGCTGACGACTATCGGGGCGGATGTTGCCCGCGGCTCCCTGACGGGCAATGCCCACCGCAATGCCGACGGCTCGTGGCAGGTTGGCAGCCTGCGTCTCAATGACATTCGCCTGCAAACCGCAAAATCACTCACTGACTTCCTTGCGCCAGTAACGGCGGTTCCCTCGTTAACCATCGATCGCCTTGAAATAACCGATGCGCGGCTGGAAGGGAAAGAGTGGGCGGTAAGCGACCTGGCCCTTAGCCTGCGGAATCTGACGCTGGCCAACGGGGGATGGCAAAGCGATGACGGCCAGCTGTCGATGAACGCCAGCGAATTCATTAACGGCTCGCTGCATTTGCAGGATCCTATCGTGAACGTCGATTTTGCTCCGTCCGGCGCCACGCTCCGGCAATTTAGTTCGCGCTGGGAGGGCGGCCTGGTTCGCGCTTCCGGGCAATGGCTGCGCGACGGCAATCAAGCGGTGATGGATGAAGTGGTCGTAGGCGGGCTGGAGTACACGCTTCCATCCAACTGGAAAGTCCTGTGGACGGAGGCGCTCCCTGACTGGCTGCACAGCGTCACGGTGAAAAAATTTTCGGCAAACCGTAATCTGATTATCGATATTGATCCGGCGTGGCCATTCCAGCTCACCGGGCTGGATGGCTCCGCAACGAATATCCAGCTGGCACGGGATCATCAATGGGGAATTTGGTCCGGCAATGCATCATTTAATGCCGCGGCGGCCACCTTTAATCGCGTTGACGTCCGCCGACCGTCGCTGTCGCTCACGGCGAACCAGAGCCAGGTCGCGATAACCGAGCTAAGTGCCTTCGCGGGTAAAGGCTTACTGGAAGCCACAGCAAACGTAAGCCAGACGCCTCAACGAGCGGTGAGCGTTAGCCTGAAAGGCCAGAGTGTGCCGGTGAATGTGTTACACGCCTGGGGCTGGCCTTCTCTGCCGCTCGAAGGGGACGGAAACCTGCAGCTTTCGGCGACCGGCCAGATGAGCGCAGGCACAGCGCTGAAGCCCACCGTAAACGGCACCCTGCAGGCCACCAGCGCCAGCGGACAACAGATTCAGCAGACTATGCGCAACGGAGATGTTCCCGGCGCGTAGCCTGCCCCTGATCTACTCCTCTTCGTTTCCGCCCTCTTCCAGAGGGCCGAACGGCTTAGCGGGCAGCACAAGATAGACGCCTTCAAACACCGCGCCGAGCGTTTCATTGCCGTAAAGCTCCACTTCAAGCGCCACGCGGGCTTTGCGGCCCCGGGCCAGCCTGTCCAGATCGCCACTCAGCGATCCCAGGTCAGCCGTTGCCCCCGGTTTGCCGGTGATCGGTTTGCTGTAGCGGATATGGGCATCGGCCAGAATAATCGTCCCGCCCAGGTGACGTTCACGCAGCATCAGCCAGATAAGCCCCCAGCCGGTTAACGTGGCCAGAGAGAACAAACTCCCCGCGAAGAGCGTGTGGTGCGGGTTTTGATTACCCGTTTCCGGCATCGTGGTGATAAATTTCTGCCCGGTATACTGCTGAATACGCACGCCCATTTTCTCGCTAAGCGGAATATGTTCGTACCAGGCCTGCTGGAGCTGCCCGCACCAATCGCCCCGGTGAAGAATATCGTCAAGGGTGGCGACGGGCTTGATCATCAGGAAATGCCGTACCGGCGTGGTTTGCGGGGTGGTAATTTCCCCCTGGTTCACAAACCCAAGTTTGGCAAAAAACGGGACGGCATCTTCTCGTGCGCTACAGGTCACGCGCTTAACGCCTTCCTGACGCGCCACGGACTCCAGGGCCATCGCCACCAGCGTCCCTAAGCCTTTATCCTGGACCGACGGATGCACCGCCATAAAGCGAATCGCGGCTTCGTTATCGGCATTGATATAAAGGCGGCCCACGGCAACGGTATTGCCCTCTTCATCTACCACCATCTGGTGATGCGCCATTGCATCCCAGGCATCGCGCTCGGAACCTTTTGGCTGGTGCAGCGGTTTGCGCAACATTTCCCAGCGGAACTGGTAATAACGGTCTAGTTCTTCTTCTGTTTGTGGCACACGAAGGTGGTACATACATTGCTCTCTCGTTGCGCGAGCCGGATGGCGAGGGTTACACCTGCAGCCAGAACGTCACCGGCCCGTCATTAATTAGCGAAACCTGCATATCGGCGGCGAATCGCCCGGTTGGGGCGTCGATGCCTTGTTGTTTGCAGCGCTCGACAAAGTATTCATACAGGGCTTCTGCCTGCTGTGGCGCTGCACCACCGGAGAAGCTGGGACGCATGCCGCGTTCCGTGTCAGCAGCCAGAGTAAACTGAGACACCACCAGCAGGCTTCCGCCCGCCTGCTGGACGTTCAGGTTCATTTTTCCCTGCCCGTCACTGAAAATTCGATACCCTAATACACGCTCGCACAGGCGATTAGCTTTCTGTTCGTTATCTTCTTTTTCGACACCCAGCAACACCAAAAGTCCGGGACCAATTTCACCCGTCACCTCACCCTCCACGGTGACGCTGGCACGGGTTACGCGCTGAATTAATGCAATCATTGTTCTTCCAGTTCTTCCTGCTCTGCAGCCTGTCGCAATTTACGGTAGTCGCCCAGCGAGGCGGTGATTTCCGCCCCCAGCAACACAATACACCAGGTCCAGTAGACCCAGACAAATAATATGGGGATAACCGCCAGCACGCCGTAAATCAACTGATAAGAGGGGAACATGGTGATGTAGAGGGCAAAGCCCTTCTTACCCAGCTCAAACAGCAACGCGGCAACCAACGAGCCTATCATGGCGTCCTTTGCCCGTACGCTGGTCGTCGGGACCAGACTGTAAAGCAGCCAAAACGCAAGCCAGGAAAGCAGCAGAGGAAAAATGCGCAGTACTTCATCAAGCACGCTGTTAAGTTCTGAGGCCCAGCGTAGAGAAAGAAGGTAAGAGCTTATGGCCAGACTGGCCCCGGCTAACAGCGGGCCAAGCGTCAGGATCATCCAGTAAATGGCAAAGGAGTAAACTTTTGGCCGCACGCGTTTACTGCGCCAGATAGTATTCAGCGCGCTGTCCACCGCATACATCAGCAACAGCGAGGTTACGATAAGCCCAATGGCCCCCACGGCCGTCATTCTATTGGAGTTCGCGACAAACTGTTCGATGTAGCGCTGAATGACATCCCCGGTTGCGGGCATAAAATTGGCAAAGATAAAATGGCGCAGCTGGACGCTGATATCAGCAAACATCGGGAAGGCGGCAAACAGCGCAAAGACAACGGCCACCAGCGGCACCAGAGACAGCAATGACACATAGGCAAGGTTGCCGGCCAGGGTCGTCATGTTGTCCTGATCGATGCGCTGCCACAGCAGTTTACCCCAGGCCCAGAGCGGCCTGAGGCGATACGCAGTTTTACGGGGCACGCTTTTGATCATCCCTGTTTAGCAAACCAGTCGGGAATAGTTTGCTTGTCGATCACCTGAATACTCGTGATACCTACCGCCCGGGCGCCGTGAATGTTGTCGGCATTATCATCGAAGAACACGGCCTGATCGGCAGGGAATCCCTCTTCCTGCAGCACCTTAAGGTAGATTTCCGCGTCCGGCTTGCGCATCCCCATTTCCTGGGAGAGGTAGATTTTATCTGCCGACTGCGCCACTTCAGGATATTCATCAGGCCAGAAACCGGTGTGCAGCCGGTTGGTATTGGAAAGGACCACCACGCGATGCCCCTGCCCGCGAAGCTTCTGCATGACGCCAATCGTCTCTTTGCGCAGGCCAATGAAAATCGCCTGCCAGCCCGCGGCAAACTGCTCGTAGCTCAGCGCAACGTCCATTTCGTGGCATAAGCGTTCGGCAAACACTTCATCTGATATTTGCCCGCGTTCATGCTGATGGAAGGTTTCTCCCATCGCGAAACTTTTCTGCAGGTTGGCTAACGGTACCCGGCTGTAATCGCTCCAGACACCCAGCACGCGATTAAAGTCGATATCAACGATGACGTTACCTAAATCAAAGATATACAGCATGCGCACCTCCTTTCCGACATGGAGAAATAACTGTAGCGGGAAAGGCTGACTTTGACTATCAGAGGAAGGCGAGGTTGCGCATTTTGAGGCACAAATAAAAAAGCCCCGCCTTTACAGGCAGGGCTTCAGCAGACTGCAGAAAAGAAACTTAAGCTTCTTTGCTACCACGACCCGCACGTTTACGGTCGTTTTCAGTCAGGTGGCGCTTACGGATACGCACGGACAGCGGGGTCACTTCTACCAGTTCGTCGTCATCGATGAACTCCAGAGCTTGCTCCAGGGTCATTTTCTGCGCAGGAACCAAGGTGGTCGCTTCGTCAGTACCGGAAGCACGCATGTTGGTCAGCTTCTTACCGGTCAGGCAGTTTACGGTCAGGTCGTTAGAACGACTGTGAATACCGATGATCTGGCCTTCGTAAACTTCAGCCCCGTGGCCCAGGAACAGCTTGCCGCGATCCTGCAGACCGAACAGCGCAAACGCAACCGCTTTGCCCTGACCGTTTGAGATCAGTACGCCGTTCTGGCGCTGGCCAACTTCGCCCTGACGAATATCGTCATAGTGGCTGAAGGTGGAGTACAGCAGACCGGTACCGGAGGTCATGGTCATGAATTCGTTACGGAAGCCGATCAAACCACGGCTTGGGATAACGTAGTCAAGACGCACGCGGCCTTTGCCGTCCGGATTCATGTTTTTCAGGTCGCCTTTACGCTCACCGAGCGCCTGCATCACGGAACCCTGATGCTGCTCTTCAACGTCCAGAGTCACGTTTTCGAACGGCTCTTGTTTACGACCATCGATTTCACGGAAGATAACTTTCGGACGGGATACCGCCAGTTCGAAACCTTCACGACGCATGTTTTCGATCAGTACGGACAGGTGCAGTTCACCACGACCGGAAACGCGGAATGCGTCCGCATCTTCGGTTTCTTCAACGCGCAGCGCAACGTTGTGTACCAGCTCTTTGTTCAGACGATCAAGAATCTGACGAGAGGTCACGAACTTACCTTCTTTACCGCAGAACGGAGAAGTGTTGACGTTGAAGAACATGGAAACGGTTGGCTCATCTACGGACAGCGCAGGCAGCGCTTCAACATTTTGCGTGTCGCAAATGGTGTCGGAGATGTTCAGCTCGCCCAGGCCGGTGATAGCGATGATGTCGCCGGCTTCAGCTTCGGTAGACTCGATACGCTCCAGACCCAGGTGGGTCAGTACTTTACCGACTTTACCGTTACGGGTTTTCCCTTCGCTATCAATGATAGTGATCTGCTGGTTTGGCTTCACTTTACCGCGTTTGATACGGCCGATGCCGATAACGCCAACGTAGTTGTTGTAGTCCAGCTGGGAAATTTGCATCTGCAGTGGACCGTCAAGGTCAACGCTCGGTGCCGGTACACGATCAACGATAGCCTGGTACAGCGGGGTCATGTCTTCCGCCATATCAGTGTGATCCATACCCGCGATACCGTTCAATGCGGATGCATAGATGATTGGGAAGTCGAGCTGTTCGTCGGTCGCATCAAGGTTAACGAACAGGTCGAAGACCTGATCCACAACCCAGTCAGGACGCGCGCCAGGGCGGTCAACTTTGTTGATAACCACGATCGGCTTCAAACCATGGGCAAACGCCTTCTTGGTTACGAAGCGCGTCTGCGGCATTGGGCCATCCATTGCGTCAACCACCAGCAGAACGGAGTCAACCATTGACATTACGCGCTCAACTTCACCACCGAAGTCGGCGTGTCCTGGGGTATCAACGATGTTGATACGGTAGTCATTCCATTTGATAGCGGTGTTTTTAGCGAGGATGGTAATCCCACGCTCTTTCTCCAGGTCATTGGAGTCCATCACGCGTTCAGTAGTTTCAGCACGCTCACTGAAGGTACCAGACTGCTGCAGCAGCTTATCAACCAGGGTAGTTTTACCGTGGTCAACGTGCGCGATGATGGCGATATTACGCAGATTTTCGATCACAACTTTGCCTCAGGCATTAGAAATAGCGCGTTATTGTACACGTATTAATCGAAGGACAGAACAGGATCACAAAGAACCTTTACAAACAATGCAGAAAGTAAGGGTTTGTGATCGCTTTCACGGAGCTAAAAAGGGAGCCATAACGTAAATTGCACCAATATGGTGCTCAGGCTTTAATCTGAAGCACTATATTGGTGCAAATTATTCATCCTGGTGCAGCCCTTTTGCACTATGGTGCGCATGATAGCGCCTTTTTAGGGTGATTTAAAAGTTGGCACAGATTTCGCTTTAAACATTTTATGGCGAAAAGCCACATTAAGAAGTGTTTGATTACCTCGTTACCACGACGACTACACCAATCCGGGAGAGTTTAAGTATGTCCGCTGAACACGTTTTGACGATGCTGAATGAGCATGAAGTGAAGTTTGTTGATCTGCGCTTTACCGACACTAAAGGTAAAGAACAGCACGTCACTATCCCTGCTCATCAGGTAAATGCTGACTTCTTCGAAGAAGGCAAAATGTTTGACGGCTCCTCGATTGGTGGCTGGAAAGGTATCAACGAATCCGACATGGTTCTGATGCCAGACCCAACGACCGCGGTTATTGACCCGTTCTTCGCGGACTCTACCCTGATTATCCGCTGTGACATTCTCGAGCCAGGCACCATGCAGGGCTACGATCGTGACCCGCGCTCTATTGCAAAACGCGCTGAAGACTACCTGCGTTCTACCGGCATCGCGGACACCGTTCTGTTCGGGCCAGAGCCAGAATTCTTCCTGTTCGACGACATTCGCTTCGGCAGCTCTATCTCCGGCTCCCACGTTGCTATCGATGATATCGAAGGCGCATGGAACACCGGCACCAAATACGAAGGCGGTAACAAAGGTCACCGTCCAGCCGTTAAAGGCGGTTACTTCCCGGTGCCACCGGTCGACTCTTCTCAGGACCTGCGTTCTGCTATGTGTCTGACCATGGAGCAGATGGGCCTGGTTGTTGAAGCTCACCACCACGAAGTGGCTACCGCTGGTCAGAACGAAGTGGCTACCCGCTTCAACACCATGACCAAAAAAGCTGACGAAATTCAGATCTACAAATACGTTGTGCACAACGTTGCTCACGCCTACGGCAAAACCGCGACCTTTATGCCAAAACCAATGTTTGGCGATAACGGTTCCGGCATGCACTGCCACATGTCCCTGTCCAAGAACGGCGTAAACCTGTTCTCCGGTGACAAATATGCTGGCCTGTCTGAGCAAGCGCTGTACTACATCGGTGGTGTTATCAAACACGCTAAAGCGATCAACGCCCTGGCGAACCCAACCACCAACTCCTACAAACGTCTGGTCCCAGGCTACGAAGCACCAGTTATGCTGGCTTACTCTGCCCGTAACCGTTCTGCTTCTATCCGTATCCCGGTTGTTGCGTCTCCGAAAGCACGTCGTATCGAAGTGCGCTTCCCGGATCCAGCGGCTAACCCATACCTGTGCTTCGCAGCGCTGCTGATGGCCGGTCTGGACGGTATTAAGAACAAGATCCACCCAGGCGAAGCCATGGACAAAAACCTGTATGACCTGCCGCCAGAAGAAGCGAAAGAGATCCCACAGGTTGCTGGCTCTCTGGAAGAAGCACTGAATGCACTGAGCGAAGACCGTGAGTTCCTGACTGCCGGTGGCGTATTCACCGACGACGCTATCGATGCTTACATCGCACTGCGCACTGAAGAAAACGACCGCGTGCGCATGACTCCGCATCCGGTAGAGTTCGAGCTGTACTACAGCGTCTAATAATTTAGAAATCCAACGAATTTCGCGTTGCAGCAAGACGGCAACTGAGTGAATCCCTGGGAGCATAGAGAACTATGTGACCAGGGTGAATGAGGGCAGCCAACGTAGCGGTGGCGTGAAGGGCGTTAGGAGTTTTTGTTGCCGTGGAAACTTTAGCCCATCTTCGGATGGGCTTTTTTCTCCATCGGATCCCCCTGTGACGCTGTTTTTTGTCACTCAAAGACTATAATGCACTAAAACGGTGCACGGAGACTGCTGTATGGCAACTGGCGCGCTGCCCGATGCTGGGCAGATTCTGAATTCTCTCATCAACAGCATCCTGCTCGTGGATGACGAGCTGGCGGTTCATTACGCCAACCCTGCGGCACAGCAGCTGCTGGCGCAGAGTTCACGCAAGCTATACGGCACACCGTTGCCGGACCTGTTGAGTTATTTCTCGTTGAATATTGGCGTCATGCAGGAAAGCCTGATGGCAGGCCAGGGGTTTACCGACAACGAAGTGACGCTGGTCATTGATGGCCGATCGCACATTCTTTCCCTGACGGCGCAAAAGCTGCCGGAAGGGTACATCCTGATGGAGATGGCGCCGATGGATAATCAGCGTCGATTGAGTCAGGAACAGCTGCAACATGCGCAGCAGATTGCCGCGCGAGATTTAGTTCGCGGCCTTGCGCATGAGATTAAAAACCCGTTAGGCGGCTTGCGCGGCGCGGCGCAATTGTTGAGTAAAGCGCTCCCCGACCCGTCGCTGACGGAGTACACCAAAGTCATTATTGAACAGGCAGACCGCTTACGTAATCTGGTCGATCGCCTGTTAGGGCCTCAGCAGCCGGGAATGCACGTCACCGAAAGTATTCACAAGGTTGCCGAGCGCGTGGTGAAGCTCGTGTCGATGGAGCTGCCGGATAACGTCACCCTTGTACGGGATTACGATCCAAGTTTGCCTGAGTTTGCGCACGATCCTGATCAAATCGAGCAAGTTTTACTGAATATCGTTCGTAATGCGCTGCAGGCACTGGGTAGTGAAGGGGGCGAAATTATCTTACGCACCCGTACCGCTTTCCAGCTGACGCTGCACGGTTCTCGCTATCGTCTTGCGGCACGCATAGATGTTGAAGATAACGGCCCGGGTATCCCGGCACATTTGCAGGACACGTTGTTCTACCCGATGGTCAGTGGGCGAGAAGGCGGCACCGGGCTGGGTCTTTCCATAGCGCGTAGCCTTATCGACCAGCATTCGGGGAAAATCGAATTCAACAGTTGGCCTGGTCATACCGAATTTTCGGTTTACCTGCCTATTCGGAAGTAGAGGTCTTTATGCAACGAGGGATAGTTTGGGTCGTTGACGACGATAGCTCCATCCGCTGGGTCCTTGAGCGCGCGTTAACCGGGGCCGGGTTAAGCTGCACCACCTTTGAAAATGGCAATGAGGTACTGGACGCGCTGGCGACCAAAACCCCGGACGTGCTGCTGTCGGATATTCGTATGCCCGGCATGGATGGTCTTGCCCTGTTAAAGCAGATCAAGCAGCGCCACCCGATGCTGCCGGTCATCATAATGACCGCGCATTCGGATTTAGACGCGGCCGTCAGCGCCTATCAGCAGGGGGCTTTCGATTATCTGCCAAAACCGTTTGATATTGATGAGGCGGTAGCGCTGGTTGAGCGCGCTATCAGCCACTATCAGGAACAGCAGCAGCCGAGAAATGCGCCGGATAACGGGCCAACGACCGACATTATCGGGGAAGCCCCGGCGATGCAGGACGTATTTCGTATTATTGGCCGCCTGTCGCGCTCCTCCATCAGCGTACTGATTAACGGCGAGTCGGGCACCGGCAAAGAGCTTGTGGCGCACGCGCTGCATCGCCACAGCCCGCGGGTTAAATCGCCGTTTATCGCGCTCAACATGGCGGCAATTCCGAAAGATTTAATTGAGTCAGAGCTGTTCGGGCACGAAAAAGGGGCTTTTACCGGCGCCAACCAGATCCGACAGGGGCGCTTTGAGCAGGCCGACGGCGGCACGCTGTTTCTCGATGAAATAGGTGATATGCCGCTGGACGTTCAGACGCGTCTGCTGCGCGTGCTGGCTGACGGCCAGTTTTACCGCGTGGGCGGTTACGCGGCGGTAAAAGTGGATGTTCGCATCATAGCGGCAACCCACCAAAACCTTGAGCAGCGGGTGCAGGAAGGTAAGTTTCGAGAGGACTTGTTCCACCGCCTGAACGTGATTCGCGTCCACCTGCCTCCGCTTCGCGAGCGCCGGGAAGATATTCCGCGTCTGGCACGCCATTTCCTGCAAGTGGCCGCCCGCGAACTGGGTGTGGAAGCAAAACTGCTGCATCCGGAAACGGAAAATGCCTTAACCCGCCTCGCCTGGCCCGGCAACGTGCGCCAGCTGGAAAACACCTGTCGCTGGCTGACGGTCATGGCGGCAGGTCAGGAAGTCCTGATTCAGGATCTTCCCAGCGAATTGTTTGAAACGACGGTGGCCGAGAGCGGGGGGATCACGCAAACCAACCCCGACAGCTGGGCCATGCTGCTGGCGCAGTGGGCAGAACGAGCGTTACGCTCGGGTCATCAGGATCTGCTTTCTGAGGCTCAGCCGGAAATGGAGCGCACGCTGCTGACCACCGCGCTGAGACACACTCAGGGACATAAACAGGAAGCGGCTCGTCTGCTGGGATGGGGGCGGAACACGCTGACTCGTAAGCTAAAAGAGCTGGGTATGGAGTAACGTCCGGCCATTTTGTAAAGAAGCAAATTAGCCCGCAAATTGCTGCTATTTTGTACTTTACTGTCGCGCCGGGTTAAGTATGATCGGGCGCGTTCAGGCAGGAGAGTCAGTTATGTTGGAATCCATCATTCATATGGTAACGCGTGGGGCTGAGACTGGTGCAGCCGCGGGGCATTCGCCGCAAACGGCAGTAGCCGCGGTGATGTGCGCGTTACTGGTTAGCTTCTTTAGCTAAAGAGAAGGCGGGGGAAACCCCGCCTTTTTTATATCACTCTGGAAAACTGCTGCAGGCGCGCCTTTTGCCTCAGGTAGGCATCAAAGCACATACAAATGTTGCGAATAAGCAGACGCCCTTTGCCGGTCACCTGGATCCCCTGCCCACTTATCTCCACCAGCCCATCTTTTGCCAGCGGCGCCAGCAAACCCATGTCTTCGGCAAAGTAATCCGCAAAGGTCAGCGACCATGCTTGTTCAATGTCGGCAAAATTAAGCTGGAAGTTGCAGATTAGCGCCTTGATGACATCGCGACGAATGCAGTCATCCCGCGTGAGCGCCAGCCCGCGCCACAGCGCATTGCCCTGCTCATCCACCTGCTGATAATAGCGCTTCGGCTCTTTCTGGTTCTGCGCATAACAGTCGCCAATCATGCTAATAGCCGAAACGCCAAGCCCCAGCAGATCGGTATCTCCCTGGGTGGTATATCCCTGGAAATTACGGTGTAGTTTGCCTTCGCGCTGGGCAATCGCCAGTTCGTCGTCGGGGCGGGCAAAGTGATCCATACCGATAAACTGATAGCCAGAACCCGTCAGCGAGGCGATGGTTTCCTGCAGAATATCCAGCTTCTGCTGCGCGCTCGGTAAGTCAGCGTCTTTAATCTTGCGCTGGGCGGCAAATAGCGTCGGCAGGTGTGCGTAATTGAAAACGCTGAGGCGATGTGGGCTTAGCTCGGCCACGCGCTTGAGCGTGAAGGCAAAGCTTTCCGGCGTTTGTTTTGGCAGGCCGTAAATCAGGTCAATGTTTGTGGAAGTAAACCCCAGCGCACGCGCACGCTCGATCAGCGCGAAGATAAACTCTTCGTCCTGCTCGCGGTTGACGAGGCGCTGTACTTCTTTATTAAAGTCCTGAACCCCCATGCTAAGGCGGGTAAAGCCTTCCTGCCGAAGATGGTCGAGCACATCCAGCTCGATTTCACGCGGGTCAACTTCAATGGACAGTTCAGCATCATCATTAAAGTGGAAATTGCCGCGCAGCAGCGCCATCAGGCGGCTGATTTGAGCTTTGCTCAGGTAAGTTGGCGTCCCGCCGCCCCAGTGCATTTGGCTAACCAGACGGCCCGCAAACAGCGGCGCCCGATGGATAATTTCCTGCTCAAGGGCATCGAGATACTGATCGGCTTTGTGCTGCTGGCGGGTCACAATTTTATTGCAGCCACAGAAATAACAAAGTTTGTGGCAGAACGGGATATGCACGTAGAGCGACAGCGGCCGCTCCGGGTAACGGGCTACCGCCTGTAAAAATGTTGGCTCGCCAAAGGCTTCAGAAAATTCCAGTGCGGTTGGATAAGAGGTGTAACGCGGCCCTGAATAATTATATTTCTGGATCAGAGCCAGATCCCAGTCGATTAACTGCTCAGACATACTCACTCCTTGCGGTGTTGTCGCCGACGCCGACGGGGCGAAGCTGGCCCACTCGTTCCGCGAGCCATAACCCTTCGCCGCAGCGAATTCTGCAGCCGCGACAGCCGCCGTAGTTTAACGAATAACCACAGCAGATAACACACCAGCGGAATAACCATAATAAGAACAGGTAATCCCATAGAGGTAAACGTCAGTTACCGCCTTTCAACAGACGCATCAAATCATCCGCTTTTTCTTCTTCTTCCTCTTCATCGTCTTCCCAGGCGATGCCGAGTTGTTCCATCAGCGCGTCGATGCGATCGAGCTTCGCATCCACCCAGGACTGCTCTTCTTTGCTAAGAGTTTCGCCCGCTTCCAGACGTTCCAGCAGCCCATCCAGGCGCTCATCGTTTTCCAGCATATCCAGCTCAGCCTGCGGTGTTAGCATAGGTTTCTCGCTCTTCGGTTTGTGCTGTTTAGCGACCGGTGCTGCATCGGTCACGCCCAGTTGAATGGGTTTTTTACTGCCAATGCGAGGGTCTTTTGCCTGACCCGATGATTTACCACCTTTTGCCTGGTTTTCGCCATTAGCGCGGCTGCCCGCTGCGTGGCCACGGTGTTTTTTCTGGCGCTTACGCTCACGCGCTTCCTGATCGATCTCTTCGCGCGATTTACGGCGTGCTTTTGCCGGTTTTTTACCTTGTGGTGCCGAGTTTTGTTGCTTCATGATAAGTCGTCTTAAGCCATTTTATTCAGTATAGAATTGCGGCGGAATCTAGCAGAAAGCAAGCAAAGAAAAAAGGCGACAGGTTAACCTGTCGCCTTTTTCTTATTCTGGCCCCCGTAAAGGAGCAATTTATTCCATGTTAGCTTGAGACAACCCTGTCCTTCCTTCGCCGACACACTCACTTTACCGCTATGCTTGTCATTAACAAGGTAGCCGCTCAAGCTCACGACAACCCCCGCGATAGGCAAATAAATTAATCATTTGAAAATAAACGACTATTTTACATATGATTCTCCAGACTCACCGGGATATCTGCCATTTGCTATAGCAAATGGCTTACAAAATCGATCCACTCCACTGTAAGCCTTCTGCTTCTGGCGAGAAACACGGCGTTTTCTTCTCGTTCAGGTATAATCCCCGGCAAATGCTCACCTGACGGAGACAACCGTTTTGAAAAACTGGAACTATCAACTGACTAAGTTCGTGCTCAGCGCACCGGACATTCGCCATCTGCCTTCTGATACCGGTATTGAGGTTGCTTTCGCAGGCCGCTCTAACGCGGGGAAATCCAGCTCACTGAACACGCTGACCAATCAGAAAAGCCTGGCGCGTACCAGTAAAACCCCTGGCCGTACTCAGCTTATCAACCTGTTTGAAGTTGCCGAAGGCAAACGCCTGGTAGACTTACCGGGCTACGGCTACGCCGAAGTCCCGGAAGAGGTCAAACACAAGTGGCAGCGCGCGCTGGGTGAATACCTGCAAAAGCGTAACAGCCTGAAAGGCCTGGTCGTGCTGATGGATATCCGCCATCCGCTAAAAGATCTCGACCAACAGATGATTCAGTGGGCCGTAGCCAGCAATATCGAAGTCATGCTGCTGCTGACCAAAGCCGATAAGCTGGCATCGGGTGCGCGTAAGGCGCAGCTGAATATGGTACGTGAAGCGGTTCTGGCGTTTGGCGGCAATATCGAGGTTGAGGCGTTCTCTTCCCTGAAGAAAACCGGCGTTGATAAATTGCGTCTGAAACTGGATAGCTGGTACAACGATCTTCCTCCGGCGGTGGAAGAAGAGGCAGCTGAAGAGTAATGAGTCCCTTAAGGGTCGTCTGTTCACTCACTGTCCAAAACGCGGCCCCGGCCGCGTTTTTCTTTTCTTTCACGCAATAAAAAACGCCCCAGTCATTTCTGACTGGGGCGGCTAAATATTCAGCCAAATCCGATTACGTGAAGTAAAAGGTCTGAAAGATAGAACATCTTACCTCTGTACCCTACGCGAATAACTTTACTCCTTTTTAATCGCTCAAAAAAGCATTTTTTGTAGTTTTTTTTCACTTTTTGCATCACATTCTTGAAGCATCATCACAAAAAGCTATGACTTATGTTGCTTAGTTACAAAAACATGACCTGAGCATTGAGTATTAATGCGCCTCATCCCAGTTCTTACCGCTGCCCACTTCCACCAGCAGCGGCACGTCGAGCTTCATGCTGCTTTCCATCAGCTCATGTACCTTTTTAGACACCGCTTCCACGTCGTCTTTATGCACTTCGAACACCAATTCATCGTGCACCTGCATGATCATTTTCACCCGAGGCTTTTCTGTCTCCAGCCAGGCATCGACAGCGATCATCGCGCGCTTGATGATATCGGCGGCGGTACCCTGCATCGGGGCGTTAATCGCGGCACGTTCCGCACCGGCACGGCGAGCGCCGTTGCTGGAATTGATATCCGGCAGGTAGAGACGGCGGCCATCCAGCGTCTCAACATAGCCCTGATATTTCGCCTGAGCACGCGTACGCTCCATGTACTCCAGCACGCCAGGATAACGCTCGAAGTAGAGATCCATATACTTCTGGGACTCTTTGCGCGGGATGTTGAGCTGGCGGGAAAGACCAAATGCGCTCATCCCGTAGATCAGACCAAAGTTAATCGCCTTCGCGCTGCGACGCTGCTCTCCGGTAACGCTTTCCAGAGGCAGCCCAAAGACTTCCGCAGCGGTGGCGCGGTGGATATCTTTTCCTTCTGCAAAGGCGCTTAACAGACCTTTGTCGCGGGAGAGATGGGCCATGATGCGCAGTTCAATTTGTGAGTAGTCCGCAGAAAGAATCACGTAATCCTCAGGCGCAATAAAGGCCTGGCGAATACGGCGCCCTTCCTCGTTGCGAACAGGAATGTTCTGCAGGTTAGGATCGGTAGAGGATAAACGCCCGGTGGCCGTGACCGCCTGGTGATAAGACGTATGCACGCGCCCGGTTATCGGGCTAATCATCAGCGGTAACTTGTCGGTATAGGTGGATTTCAGCTTCGCAAGGCCACGGTATTCCAGAATCACTTTAGGCAGCGGATAGTCGAGCGCCAGTTCTTCAAGTACCTCTTCAGACGTCGACGGCGCGCCGCCCGGCGTTTTCTTCAGCGGCTTAATGCCTTGCTTTTCAAAAAGAATGGTTTGCAGCTGCTTCGTAGAAGAGAGATTGAACTCTTCCCCGGCGATTTCATGCGCCTTCAGCTCAAGCTCAGCCAGACGTTTAGTCAGCTCGCCAGAATGCGCGTGCAAAATAGCCGGGTCGATTTTAACGCCGTTGCGTTCAATGCGTGAAATCACCGGCACCAGCGGCATTTCAACGTTTTTAAAGATGTTGAGTGGGCCTGCAACCTTCTCGAGCTTCGGCCACATCTTCAGATGCAGCTGCAGGGTGACGTCGGCGTCTTCTGCCGCATAGCGCCCGGCAGTTTCCAGATCGATCTGGTTAAAGGTCAGCTGTTTTTTGCCTTTGCCGGCAATCTCTTCAAAGGAGATGGTTTGGTGCTTCAGCCAGCGTTCGGCCAGGCTGTCCATATCATGGCGGCCTGCAACGCTGTCCAGCGTGTAGGATTCCAGCATGGTGTCAAAAGCGATGCCCCGTAGCTCAATGCCATAGTTCTGCATGATGCCGCGATCGTATTTCAGGTTTTGCCCGACTTTCAGTGCGTTCTCGTCTTCCAGCAGCGGCTTAAGTAACTCCAGCGCGCGCGCGCTGGAAATCTGCTCTGGAGCATCAAGATAATCATGTGCGACGGGGATATAACAGGCCACGCCTGGTTCCGTGGCGAAGGAGAGCCCCACCAGCCTGGCACTGACGTTGTCCAGGCTGTCGGTCTCGGTATCAAACGCAAAGAGCGGCGCTTTTTTCAGCCGTTCAATCCATTCAACCAGCACCTTCTCATCGAGGATAGTGATGTAGTTGTCATAAGAGAGTTGGCTGGCTGGCGCTTCGGGTTCAGCGTCAACCTCCGCGGCTTTCTGCGGCTGCGCGGTCGGTTTAGCCCCTTTAGCCTGCATCCATTTCCCGGCTTCTACGTCGGTTATCCAGCGTTTGAATTCATACTGCTTAAAGAGTGCCAACAGTTCGTCTGCCGCCGGCTGCTGGACTTCAAGCTGTTCACAGCCCAGTTCCAGCTCAACGTCGGTCTTGATGGTAGCAAGCTTGTAGGAGAGATAGGCCAGCTCTTTGCTCTGTTCGAGCTTAGCGGCCATGGTTTTCGCCCCACGGAAGGAGAGTTCGGCAATTTTTTCCGGGGTGGCGTAAAGCGTATCCAGCCCACCCAGCCCCTGAAGCAGCGCCTGTGCCGTTTTTTCACCTACGCCCGGCACGCCAGGAATATTGTCCGAAGAATCCCCCATCAGCGCCAGGAAGTCGATAATCAACTCCGGAGGCACGCCGTATTTTGTCTGCACCTCTTCCGGCCCAAGAATGGTGTTGGTCATGGTGTTAATCAGCGTCACGCCCGGCGTCACCAGCTGCGCCATGTCTTTATCACCGGTACTGATCAACACCGGGCGACCGGCTTTTTCAGCCTCCAGCGCCAGCGTACCAATAACGTCATCAGCTTCAACGCCTGACACGGCCAGTAAAGGCAGGCCCATCGCTTTAACCATCGCGTGCAGCGGCTCAATCTGCGCTCTGAGATCGTCCGGCATTGGGGGGCGATGCGATTTATAGTCCTCAAACAACTCATCACGGAACGTTTTGCCTTTGGCATCAAACACCACGGCAGCGTGCGTCGGCTGGTATTGCAAAATCAGGCTACGCAGCATGTTCAGCACGCCGTACATCGCCCCTGTTGGCTCGCCACGGCTGTTCGTCAACGGTGGGAAGGCGTGATATGCCCGATAAAGATAGGAGGAGCCATCAACGAGGATAAGCGGGTTGTCTGCGATCTGGACCATAATGTTCCGTTCCATGCCTGTGATTAATGTATTGCTAAAGGATGCCATAGCCAGGCCAAAAACATGAACTATTGGGCGCAATATGCTGAAAAGAATTCCAGGATCGGGAGATCCTGCGTGAGATCGTTTTTGTGGATAACTTTGTGCATATTTTTTTAACCAACTAATTTCATAGCATTATTTTTATCGCATCCTTATTAAATACATTTTAATTTCAGTAAGTTAAACAAATGTTAGTTTAGCAATACTGAATTAACTAACGATCGTTTGATGTGGATATATACTCAGGCGAGTAAAAAAAACAGGCCCTTGTTCTCCCCATAAATGCGATAGGTGAAAATCCTGTTCATTTGGCGAGTCGTCATTATAGGTTTTCTGATAAGATCCGCCTCTTATTGCCGTTAATACCAGCGTTCCATACACCCTAACCTGCAAAAACATTACCTATGTCGAGATTACTCGCTGCGATCACATTGGTGTTAAGTATTGCACTGACTATTTTGGTCACGATCGCCTGCTCTGTTCCTATCATTTTGGCCGGGATCGTTAAGCTAGTGCTGCCTGTTCCGGCTGTCTGGCGCTCGATCTCGATATTTGCTGACTTCATGATGTACTGCTGGTGCGAAGGGCTGGCGTTGCTGCTACGCCTCAATCCTTATTTAAAATGGGATGTTGAGGGATTAGAGGGGCTGAATAAAAAGAACTGGTATTTGTTAATCTGCAACCATCAGAGTTGGGCAGACATCGTGATCCTATGCGTGTTATTCCGCAAACATATTCCCATGAACAAATACTTTCTTAAACAGCAACTTGCCTGGGTTCCTTTCATGGGACTGGCCTGCTGGGCGCTGGATATGCCGTTTATGAAGCGATATTCACGAGCCTATTTACTGCGCCATCCTGAGCGCAGGGGGAAAGATGTCGAAACGACGCGTCGTTCCTGCATGAAGTTTCGTGCTCACCCAACCACCATTGTGAATTTTGTTGAGGGATCGCGCTTCACCGCAGAGAAAAAGGGACAGACCCGTTCGCCATTTAACTATCTGTTACCGCCCAAAGCCGCCGGTATAGCGATGGCAATGAATGTACTGGGCAAACAGTTTGATAAGATGCTGAACGTCACGCTGTGTTATCCGGAGAATAACCGCTTGCCGTTTTACGATATGCTGTCAGGGAAAATGACCAAAATCGTTGTCCGGGTCTCTTTGGTGCCCATTACCGAAGAGCTTCACGGGGATTACGTTAACGATAAAAGCTTTAAGCGCCGTTTTCAGCTCTGGCTAAATATGCTGTGGAGCGAGAAAGATAAGCAGCTGGAAACGCTGCACGCTGAGGGCAAAAAAGCCGGTCAATGACCGGCTTTTTTAATCTTATTTCTTCTCAACCAGGAATTTCACTGTGTCAGCATATTGCTGCACGAAGATGTCCATGCTGCTGGTATCCATGCCCTGCATGTTCAGCTGATATTTACCGTTAACGTACATGGCTGGTACGCCCTGCAGTTGAAGATCGGCTGCTGCCTTCTCTTGTTGAGCAACCAGAGATTTCACCACAAAGCTATTCCAGGCCGCATCGTATTCTTCCGGTTTCACACCCGCATCGATGAACACCTTACGGATGTCAGCATCATTCTGCACGGTTTGTGTTTTCTGAACGGCTTCGAACATTGGGGATGAAATTTTGTCCTCTACGCCCAGAGCCATAGCGACAGCCCAGGCCTGAGTCAGATCTTTGCCTAATGGGCCAAGGAACTCAACGTGGTATTTGGTCATTTTAGTGCCTTCCGGCAGCTTCTTCTTCACGTTGTCAGAAACATGAAGCACCTGTTCAAACTGGTAACAGTGCGGGCAGTAGAATGAGAAAAATTCTAAGACCTGTGGCTCACCGGCAACCGGCTTATCCAGGGTAATGTACTGTTTACCGTCGGTGAACTGTGCTGCAGAAGCGCTAAATGCCAGGATCATGCCCGCCAGCGCCAGCCAAATCTTCTTCATAATCAACTCTCTCCTGAAATTTACTGATTAATACATTGGCGTTAATTGTAATGGAGGTTCTCGTAGAACCCGGACCTGCTCTGTAAAGGTTACAGTCTGTCTTCTCCAGAAATCCTCCTCACTAAACCAGGGGAAATTTCGGGGGAATGCGGGGTCATCCCAGCGTCGCATTAGCCACGCGAGATAATAGACAATGCGCATAGCGCGTAACGGTTCAATCAGGGTTAGCTCGCCGGTATCAAATGACGAAAACTCTTCGTAAGCTTCAATGATGGTTTCTAACTGAATGCGCTGTTCGGCTTTATCACCGTTTAGCAGCATCCAGATGTCCTGCACGGCCGGGCCGTTACGGGCATCATCGAGGTCAACGAACAGGGGGCCGTCGCGCCAGAGGATATTTCCCGGGTGGCAATCACCGTGCAGACGCAGTGGTACAAAATCAGTATGCCAGGTACGTTTAACTTCCTCTATCAGCGCGTCCGTTGCCGCCAGAAAATCTTTCTTAAGGGCACGGGGAATAAGCTCGCTATATTCAAATAGCTCGCGCGGCTGGGAGAGATATTCATCCAGGCTAAAGGTTGGGCGATGCTGAAAGAGCTGCTGACGACCCGTTTGATGAATGCGGCCAAGATAACGGCCCACCCATTCCATTTGATCAATGTTATCGGTTTCGTATTGCCGCCCTCCCAAACTAGGGAACACGGCAAACATAAACCCTTGATGATGAAGGAGAGTCTTTCCCGCAAAATGAAGAGGGGCGGCTAAAGGCACCTCATCGGCCTGCAGTTCCAGCGCAAATTGATGCTCTTCTTCAATTTGCGCCGCTGACCAGCGATGAGGGCGATAAAACTTCACTACAAAACGCTGGCGCTCTTCATCCTGGAATTGGTAGACGCGGTTTTCAAAACTGTTTAACGGCGTCAGCCCCGAATCCACCCGAATACCCTGTTCAAAAAGAGCATCGAGGATTGTATCCGGATGTAGAGTCTGGAAATTAAATGCGCTGTCTGTCATCCCGGTAACCGGAAGTAAATACGAATGCTTTCAGGATAACATTTCAAAGCCTCTTAAGTGTTTCGGCTTACAAGCTTTTACTCTTTTACTCCTTAATTACACCGCGAGCGCGCAGCAGTGCCGTTTTAAAGTCTTCTTCATAATCTTTTTTCAGGCCTGGGATCGCATCATCTTTTGCAGAATCGCGCATTTTCAGGTGGTAGATCAGTACATCATCAGTGAGATCGGTCAGTTCACCGCGATAACCTGACTCCGCGGCCAGTTTCTGCAAGAATTGTATCAGGTTAAGATCTGGCTCTTTCTGCCATGCAGGCTGAAGCAGTTCAAGAAGTTCGTTCAGGCGTTTACATTTCATGTTGGTGTTCCATATCACATGTGAAAGGCAACACGTTAGCAGGCTCAAACCCACATTAAAAGAGGCGATATTCGTGCAGCGATTAACAGAGGTCACCGGCGCTGTGTTAGCCGGCGGCAGGGGAAGCAGAATGGGCGGCAATGATAAGGGATTAGCCCTGCTAAACGGCCAGCCGCTTTTCCAGCACGTCCTCAAGGTATTAAAACCACAGGTAGGTGATGTGGTTATCAGCGCCAACAGGAATCTCGAGATTTACCGGAAAAGCGGAGTTCCGGTTATCCAGGACGCAATTGCCGACTACCAAGGACCACTGGCCGGCATGTTAGCCGTTATGGAGCAAACAGAAAGCGAGTGGCTGCTATTTTGCCCTTGCGATACTCCTAATATTCCCGCCGACCTTGCCCGGAAACTTTGGCAAACGCGTGGTAACACGTTGGCAGTCTGGGTCAATGATGGGCAACGAGATCACCCCGGCGTAGCATTACTTCACCATTCACTTTGTTTGCCATTGAGAGAATATCTGCTCGCTGGCGAAAGGCGAGTGATGCAGTTTTTACTTAGCGTTGGCGGACATTCAGCCTCTTTCGATGGTCAGGCCACTTGTTTTACCAATATAAACACTCTCGATGAGCTTTCACGATGGCAGAAAAACGAATAGCACCACCTCTTCTGGCAATTGCGGCCTGGAGCGGGACAGGAAAAACCACACTGCTGAAGCAACTGATCCCATTGTTACTCGCTAAAGGCATCAGACCAGGGCTCATCAAACACACACATCATGATATGGATGTAGATACACCGGGAAAGGATAGCTATGAACTCCGGAAAGCTGGCGCCGCGCAGACCATTGTCGCCAGCCAAAAGCGCTGGGCGTTAATGACGGAAACCCCCGAAAATCCTGACCTGGATTTGAACTATCTTGTATCAAGAATGGATGGTAGCAAGCTGGATTTGATTCTGGTCGAAGGTTTTAAACACGAATCCGTAGCCAAAATCCTCTTATTCAGAGAGGAAACGGGTCATAAAGCTGAAGCATTAGAGATAGATCGGCATGCCGTTGCTATAGCCAGCAATGTGCCGCTAACTGTATCTGTCCCTGTATTGGATCTCAATAATGCAGAGGAGATTGCTGATTTCATCCATAAATGGGTAAAACTGCAGTAATGGGGGAGAAATATGCCGCTTACGGCATTTTTTAGAGATCGTCAGAAAGCAAAAAACCCCGGCCTTTCGGGCGGGGTTAATGCTTAATTTGGTGTCTGGCAGTTGTATGCCGGGCTTTCCTGCCCGTCAGGCTGAGGTTTAGTTCCCTACAATACTCGTATCATCCTGATACTCGCCCCTTCGGGGCCGACGCAGGCGGCGTTCAAAAGTGCTCCCGGCACTTTTGTCGCATGCCCATGCTCGTGTAATCAATTCCCGGACAGCTCATAAGCAAAAAACCCCGGCCTTTCGGTCGGGGTTATTGCTTAATTTGATGCCTGGCAGTTCCCTACTCTCGCATGGGGAGACCCCACACTACCATCGGCGCTACGGCGTTTCACTTCTGAGTTCGGCATGGGGTCAGGTGGGACCACCGCGCTACGGCCGCCAGGCAAATTCTGTCATTGACCGTCACTTTCGTGACCATCAATCTAATCCTGAACTAAGCTGAAAATCTCTCTAAAACACCTTCGGTGTTGTAAGGTTAAGCCTCACGGATCATTAGTACTGGTTAGCTCAACGTATCGCTACGCTTACACACCCAGCCTATCAACGTCGTAGTCTTCAACGTTCCTTCAGGACTCTCAAGGAGTCAGGGAGAACTCATCTCGGGGCAAGTTTCGCGCTTAGATGCTTTCAGCGCTTATCTTTTCCGCATTTAGCTACCGGGCAATGCCATTGGCATGACAACCCGAACACCAGTGATGCGTCCACTCCGGTCCTCTCGTACTAGGAGCAGCCCCCCTCAATTCTCCAGCGCCCACGGCAGATAGGGACCGAACTGTCTCACGACGTTCTAAACCCAGCTCGCGTACCACTTTAAATGGCGAACAGCCATACCCTTGGGACCTACTTCAGCCCCAGGATGTGATGAGCCGACATCGAGGTGCCAAACACCGCCGTCGATATGAACTCTTGGGCGGTATCAGCCTGTTATCCCCGGAGTACCTTTTATCCGTTGAGCGATGGCCCTTCCATTCAGAACCACCGGATCACTAAGACCTGCTTTCGCACCTGCTCGAGCCGTCACTCTCGCAGTCAAGCTAGCTTATGCCTTTGCACTAACCTCACGATGTCCGACCGTGATTAGCTAACCTTCGTGCTCCTCCGTTACGCTTTAGGAGGAGACCGCCCCAGTCAAACTACCCACCAGACACTGTCCGCAACCCGGATCACGGGTCTACGTTAGAACATCAAACATTAAAGGGTGGTATTTCAAGGTTGGCTCCACGCAGACTGGCGTCCACGCTTCAAAGCCTCCCACCTATCCTACACATCAAGGCTCAATGTTCAGTGTCAAGCTATAGTAAAGGTTCACGGGGTCTTTCCGTCTTGCCGCGGGTACACTGCATCTTCACAGCGATTTCAATTTCACTGAGTCTCGGGTGGAGACAGCCTGGCCATCATTACGCCATTCGTGCAGGTCGGAACTTACCCGACAAGGAATTTCGCTACCTTAGGACCGTTATAGTTACGGCCGCCGTTTACCGGGGCTTCGATCAAGAGCTTCTCCTTACGGATAACCCCATCAATTAACCTTCCGGCACCGGGCAGGCGTCACACCGTATACGTCCACTTTCGTGTTTGCACAGTGCTGTGTTTTTAATAAACAGTTGCAGCCAGCTGGTATCTTCGACTGCCTTCAGCTCCACCCGCGAGGGGTTTCACTTACCGACAGCGTGCCTTCTCCCGAAGTTACGGCACCATTTTGCCTAGTTCCTTCACCCGAGTTCTCTCAAGCGCCTTGGTATTCTCTACCTGACCACCTGTGTCGGTTTGGGGTACGATTTAATGTTACCTGATGCTTAGAGGCTTTTCCTGGAAGCAGGGCATTTGTTACTTCAGCACCGTAGTGCCTCGTCGTCACACCTCAGCGTTAACAGAAGTCCGGATTTACCTAAACTTCCCGCCTACATGCTTAAACCGGGACAACCGTCGCCCGGCTAACATAGCCTTCTCCGTCCCCCCTTCGCAGTAACACCAAGTACAGGAATATTAACCTGTTTCCCATCGACTACGCCTTTCGGCCTCGCCTTAGGGGTCGACTCACCCTGCCCGATTAACGTTGGACAGGAACCCTTGGTCTTCCGGCGAGCGGGCTTTTCACCCGCTTTATCGTTACTTATGTCAGCATTCGCACTTCTGATACCTCCAGCAAACCTCACAGTTCACCTTCGACGGCTTACAGAACGCTCCCCTACCCAACAACACATAGTGTCGCTGCCGCAGCTTCGGTGCATGGTTTAGCCCCGTTACATCTTCCGCGCAGGCCGACTCGACCAGTGAGCTATTACGCTTTCTTTAAATGATGGCTGCTTCTAAGCCAACATCCTGGCTGTCTGTGCCTTCCCACATCGTTTCCCACTTAACCATGACTTTGGGACCTTAGCTGGCGGTCTGGGTTGTTTCCCTCTTCACGACGGACGTTAGCACCGCCGTGTGTCTCCCGTGATAACATTCTTCGGTATTCGTAGTTTGCATCGGGTTGGTAAGCCGGGATGGCCCCTAGCCGAAACAGTGCTCTACCCCGAAGATGAGTTCACGAGGCGCTACCTAAATAGCTTTCGGGGAGAACCAGCTATCTCCCGGTTTGATTGGCCTTTCACCCCCAGCCACAAGTCATCCGCTAATTTTTCAACATTAGTCGGTTCGGTCCTCCAGTTAGTGTTACCCAACCTTCAACCTGCCATGGCTAGATCACCGGGTTTCGGGTCTATACCCTGCAACTTAACGCCCAGTTAAGACTCGGTTTCCCTGCGGCTCCCCTATACGGTTAACCTTGCTACAGAATATAAGTCGCTGACCCATTATACAAAAGGTACGCAGTCACCCCATAAAGAGGCTCCCACTGCTTGTACGTACACGGTTTCAGGTTCTTTTTCACTCCCCTCGCCGGGGTTCTTTTCGCCTTTCCCTCACGGTACTGGTTCACTATCGGTCAGTCAGGAGTATTTAGCCTTGGAGGATGGTCCCCCCATATTCAGACAGGATCACACGTGTCCCGCCCTACTCTTCGAACTCACAGTATGTGCATTTTAGTGTACGGGAGTATCACCCTGTACCCTGCGACTTTCCAGACGCTTCCACTAACACACAAAACTGATTCAGGTTCTGGGCTGCT